>NZ_CM135108.1:1652500-4787499 GCF_054165765.1 Roseomonas sp. WA12
CATCCTTGTCCAGTTCCAACGTAATCTTCCGGTCCTCCAGCAGCTTGCGGAGGCGGCCGAGCTGGATCTCGACGATCGAGCCCATGTCTCCCCGCGCGAGCCGCCGGAATAGGACGATCTCGTCGAGCCGGTTCAGGAACTCCGGCCGGAACCGTGTGCGCACCACGTTCATGACCTGGCCACGCACGAGGTCCACATCCTCGCCTTCCGGCTGTGCCGCCAAGATCTCGGAACCCATGTTGCTGGTCAGCACGATGAGCGTATTGCGGAAGTCCACCGTCCGCCCCTGCCCGTCCGTCAGCCGCCCGTCATCGAGTACCTGCAGCAGGATGTTGAAGACATCCTCGTGCGCCTTCTCGACCTCGTCGAAAAGGATGACCTGGTAGGGCCGCCGGCGAACTGCCTCGGTGAGTGCACCACCCTCCTCATAGCCGACATAGCCCGGGGGAGCGCCGACCAGCCGGGAAACGGCGTGCTTCTCCATGTATTCCGACATGTCGATGCGCAGCAGCGCCCGGTCGTCGTCGAAGAGAAAGCTCGCCAGCGCCTTGGTCAGCTCGGTCTTGCCGACGCCGGTCGGGCCGAGGAACAGGAAGCTGCCAATCGGCCGCCCTGGGTCCTGCAGGCCCGCACGGGCCCGCCGCACGGCCTTGGAAACGGCCTCGAGTGCCTCCTCCTGGCCGACGACCCGGCGGCGCAGCTCGTCCTCCATGCGGATCAGCTTCGCGCGTTCACCCTCCAGCATTTTCTCCACCGGCACGCCGGTCCAGCGGGAGACGACGGCCGCGATGCCCTCCTCGGTGACCGCCTCGTTCACCAGCCGGCCGCCATCATCGGCCCCCTCGGCAATCTGCTTCTCCAATTGGGGGATGACGCCGTAGGTCAGCTCGCCGGCTCGGGCGTAGTCGCCCTTGCGCTGGGCCAGCTCGACCTCGGTGCGGGCGCGATCCAGCTCCTCCTTGGCCTTCTGGGCCTCGGATAGCTTGTTCTTCTCCGCCTGCCAGCGCGCCGTCAGCGCCGAGGACTTCTCCTCCAACGACGCGATCTCGCGCTCAAGCTTCTCCAAACGGTCGCGGCTGGCCGCATCGGTCTCACGCTTCAACGCCTCCCGCTCGATACGAGACCGCAGCAGGTCGCGGTCGATCGCGTCCAGCTCCTCGGGCTTGCTGTCGACAGCCATACGCAGGCGCGACGCGGCCTCGTCGACAAGGTCGATAGCCTTGTCGGGCAGGAACCGATCGGTGATGTAGCGGTTCGACAGGGTTGCCGCGGCCACCAGGGCGCTGTCCGCGATCCGCACTCCGTGGTGCAGCTCATACTTCTCCCGGATGCCGCGCAGGATGGACACAGTGTCCTCCACGCTCGGCTCGCCGACGAAAACAGGCTGGAAGCGACGGGCGAGCGCCGCGTCCTTTTCCACGTGCTTGCGGTACTCATCCAGCGTGGTCGCGCCGATGCAGTGCAGCTCGCCGCGGGCCAGCGCAGGCTTGAGCAGGTTGGAGGCATCCATCGCGCCATCCGCCTTGCCCGCTCCGACCAGCGTGTGCATCTCGTCGATGAAGAGGATTACCTCGCCGGCGGCCGTCTCCATCTCGGTGAGCACACCCTTCAGCCGCTCCTCGAACTCGCCGCGATACTTTGCGCCGGCCACCATCGCGCCGAGATCGAGCGCGAGCACGCGCTTGGTCTTCAGCGCCTCCGGCACATCGCCATTGACGATCCGCAGCGCGAGGCCCTCGACGATGGCGGTCTTGCCCACACCGGGCTCGCCGATCAGCACAGGGTTATTCTTCGTCCGGCGCGCGAGCACCTGGATCGTGCGACGGATCTCCTCGTCGCGCCCGATAACCGGGTCCAGCTTTCCGTCACGCGCGGCCTCAGTCAGGTCCCGCGCGTACTTCTTCAGGGCGTCGAACTGCTGCTCGGCATTCGCATTGTCCACGGTGCGGCCCTTGCGCAAGTCGGCTACGGCCGCTTCCAGCTTCTGTGCGGTGGCACCTGCGCGCACCAGCAATTTGCCCGCGGGATTATCGCTCGCCGAAAGGGCAACCAGCAGTCTGTCCTGGGCAACGAAGCTGTCCCCCGCTTTGGTGGCGGCGCGCTCGGCCGCGTCCAACACGCGCACGAAATCGGGTGTCACCTGCGGTTGCCCGGCGCCGCCGCCCGAGACCCGCGGATTGCGGGACACTTCCGCATCGACGTCGCGCTTGGCCGCGGCCGGATCGCCGCCGGCAGCCCGAATCAGGCCGGAGGCCGCGCCCTCCTCATCGTCCAGCAACGCCTTGAGCAGGTGCTCGGGCGTGACCCGCTGGTGGTATTCGCGAATGGCAATGGTCTGCGCGGCCTGCAGGAATCCCCGGGCGCGCTCAGTAAGCTTCTCGATATCCATCTTCTCTGTCCCTCCACCCCGGACCGGAACAGGCCTTGGGGGATCAATGGCGACCGCCCTCCCCACCCCTCATCAGGCGGTGGGTTAAGCGTTTGAAGGGAATGTGGTATCGGGCGCGCCCCGGCTTCAAGAGGTCGGCCCAGAGGTTCGTCCAGAGCTTGGTCCAGAGGTCACCGGAGGATTTTCGATGCGTGTCGAGCGGCTCTATCGCTACCCCGTGAAAGGCCTCACGGCCGAGAGCCTCGAGGAGGTGATCCTCGCGGCCGGCGAGACCTTCCCGCATGACCGCCGCTTCGCCCTCGCACAAGGCGATGCGCCCTTCGAGGAGGATGCGCCCCGTTTCCTGCCCAAGCAGAACTTTGCCTGCATGATGAAGAACGGGAAGGTGGTGCTGGTCCGCGCCGCCTTCGACCCGCGGGCGGAAAGCCTGGCCCTGGCTGCCGAGGGGCACCCTCCCCTCTCGGCCCCAACCGGCACGGCCGAAGGCCGCACGGCCATCAGCAAATGGCTGATCCGCTTCCTCGGGGACGAAGCCCGCCACGGAACAAGACCGGATGGCACCCCCCGCCCGCCGCGCTTCACTGAAGCCGCTGGCCACGCCTTCACTGACCAGGTGAAGAAGGGCGTCTCCCTCATCAACTTGGCCAGCATCGAGGCGCTGGAAAAGGCGATCGGCCGCCGCCTGGACCCGCTGCGCTTTCGCGCGAACATCTACTTCTCCGGGCTTCCTGCCTGGGTGGAGCATGATTGGGTCGGGCAGGAGCTGTTGCTCGGCGGCGCGCGCCTGTCGGTGTTCAAGCGGACGGTCCGCTGCCCGGCGACGCAGGTTGATCTCACAACCGGCGAGCGGGACTGCGACATCCCACGGTTACTGCGCGAGCATTTCGGCCACGCTGATCTGGGCGTGCATGCCACCGTCGCGGATGGCGGTCGCGTGGCGGTAGGCGACGCGCTGGAACCGGCCTGAAACGGTCGGGCAGCAAGGAGGAGGGAGCAGGCCATGGACGAGGACGGCACGGGTTCCTTGCGTCCCGAGGATGAGAGCGGATGGACCATCGCGGCCACAGCGGCCACCGCCCTCGCGCTCTACCGGCCTCGCACCCTGAAGAATGGCTCATCCTTTCTCGTCCTCGACCATTTCGGTGACGCACAGGCGATCGGTTCCACCGCGGAAGGCCTGTTCCACGATGACACCCGCTTTCTCTCCCGTGTGTCACTGCGCGTGGCCGGGCTGCGGCCTCTGCTGCTCTCTTCGGCGGTGAGCGCGGACAATGCCGTGCTCACCGTGAACTTGACCAACCCCGACATCCCCGTCGCGCCCGACCGCGGACTGACCCGGGACACGGTGCATGTGGAGCGTCAGATCGTCCTCGGTGCTGGGCTGGTGCGGGAGCGGATTGCGCTGCGCAATTTCGGCGACCAGCCTCTCCAATCCGAGATTTCCCTTACCTTTGCCGCCGATTTTGCCGACATCTTTGAGGTGCGCGGCCAGAAGCGCCCACGGCGCGGCGAGCGGCGCACGCCCGAGGCGCGGCCGGACGGCAGCCTCGTCTTCTCCTATCGCGGGCTGGATGATGTGGAGCGGCGTACACGCCTCCGCTTCGACCCGCCACCGGAGGGCACCCCTGGCCGCGACAATCGCTGGCCGCTGGATCTTGCTCCGGGCGCGCAGCGCGTGATCGAGGTGACCATCACCTGCGAGACTGGTCTGGAGGCCGCCGAGCCCCCTGCCCCACCCGGCTTCGACGGGCTGCTCGCCGGCATCCGTGCCTGGTGCGGTGAGCGAGAGGACGAGAAGGCTCGCGTCACCTCGTCCAACCCCGCCTTCAACGACTGGTTCGCGCGCTCCGCCGCCGACCTGACGATGCTGACGACGGAAACAGGATCCGGCCCCTTCCCCTACGGTGGCATTCCCTGGTTCTCCTGCCCTTTCGGCCGTGATTCCCTCATCACGGCCATGCAGTGCCTCTGGGCGGATCCCGAACTGGCGCGCGGCGTCCTGCGCTATCACGCCCGGATGCAGGCGACCGCGATGGATCCGGCGCGCGACGCGGAGCCCGGGAAGATCCTGCATGAAAGCCGCCGGGGCGAGATGGCGGCACTCGGCGAGGTGCCCTTCGGCCGCTACTACGGCTCCGTCGACTCCACCCCGCTCTTCGTGCTGCTGGCCACCCTATACGCCGAGCGCACGGGCGACTGGGCGCTGATCCGCCAGATCTGGCCCAACATCGTCGCCGCCCTCGGCTGGATCGAGCGCCACGGCGACATCGATGGTGACCTGCTGCTTGAATACGACCGGCAGTCCTCGAACGGGCTGATCAACCAGGGCTGGAAGGACAGTTGGGACAGCGTCTTTCACGAGGACGGAACGCTTGCCGAGGCGCCCATCGCGCTTATCGAGGTGCAGGCCTATGCGGAAGCCGCCTGGCGCGGTGCCGGCCGCATGGCGCGCGCACTGGGCCATGAGGACGAGGCAGAGGTCTGGACCGACCGCGCGGACGCCCTTCGAGCCCGGGTGGAGGAGGCGTTCTGGATCGAGGAACTGTCCACCTACGCAATGGCGCTGGATGGCGAGAAGCGGCCCTGCCGCATCCGCTCGTCCAATGCCGGCCACACCCTGCTGACCGGCCTACCTAGCCCGGACCGGGCCCATCGTATTGCGCAGACGCTGATGGCGCCGGAAAGCTTCGGCGGCTGGGGCATACGAACAGTCGCCGAGGGCGAGCGGCGGTATAACCCGATGTCCTACCACAACGGCTCGGTCTGGCCGCACGACAACGGGCTCATCGCGCTCGGGATGAAGCGCTACGGGCTGAACGGGCAGCTTGAGCGGCTGCTCACGGGGATATACGACTCAGCGCTGGCCGTGGACCTGCACCGCCTCCCCGAACTGTTCTGCGGCTTTCCTCGGCGCCATGGTGAGGGACCAACAACCTATCCCGTGGCCTGCCTTCCCCATGCCTGGGCAGCGGCGGCGGTGTACTCGACCCTCGGCGCGATGCTCGGCCTTTCCTTCCGGTCCGAGGAAGGGGTTATCCGCTTCCAGCGACCGTTCCTGCCGGCATGGCTGGAGGATCTGCGGATCGAGAACCTGCAGCTCGGCACCGCTGCGGTGGACCTGCGGCTGCGGCGGCACGACAGGGATGGCGGGGTCTCAGTAAACCTGCTGCGGCGGCGAGGGGCAGTCGAGGTGGCGGTCATCACCTGACCGCCGCCTAATCCTACTGCGCCGCCTCGCGCGCCTCGCCATCCATCGAGCCGTCGTAGCTGCCGGACGAATTGCCCATCTGGGTCACCTGGGGCTCGCCCTCGGGCTCACCGAAGCCGTCCGATCCGTCATTGCCAGGGTATCGGCGGCCACCATGCTGAGGGCCGGGCTGACCACCGCCCTGCTGCTGCTGGGCCTGGTTCATGGCGTTGAGAATGCGGAAATAGTGCTCCGCATGCTGGAAGTATCCCTCCGCCATCACGCGGTCGCCCGAGCCGGTCGCGTCGCGGCCGAGCTGCAGGTACTTCTCGAAAAGCTGCTGGGCCGTGCCCCGCATCCGCATGTCCGGCCCAATCGAGTCGAACACATGGTTCCGGTTCATCGGCTGGTTGCCGCTGTGCTGCTGGGGACGCGGACCGCCGCCACCCCCTCCGCCGCCACCATGGCCACCGCCATGGCCTCCCTGCCGGAAGTTCCCGCGGCCGCGCATACGCTTCATGTTCATCTGGGTCTGGTTCGCACCTGCATGCTCGCGCCGGCTGCGTAGCTGGGACTGGCCCCGAAACCCGGAAGCCGGCGGACGAGATGATGATCCTTGTGCCTGGCGGCGCCGGAGAGATGGCCCACCCCGTCTCGGGACTGCTGGGCCGGTTGCTCCGGCGGACCCGCCGCGCATCGCGCGATGGGGGCCGCAGGAGGAACGTAGTGAGCCCGGCCGATTCCTCCAAATGGTTTTTTCCAGGTGGTCCTTACAAGGCTTCCAGTACCAGGGCTCGGGGGATGCCGCCGAGATCGGCCCGGCACCCGGCCGGGTGCAAACCGGCGGCGCGCATCAGCGCCTCCACCTCCGGCCGCTGACCCTGCCCGAGTTCCAGAACCGCACGGCCACCCGGCACCAGGAGGCGGGGCAGCTCGGCGGCCAGGATGCGATAGGCCTCCAGCCCGTCCTCACCGCCATCGAGGGCCAGGGCGGGCTCGTACAACGCGACCTCGGGCATCAAATCGGGGATGGCTGCGGACTCGATGTAGGGGGGGTTGGAAAGGATCAGGTCGAAGCGCCCGGTCAGGGCAGCGGCCCAATCCCCGGCCAGGATGGCAGCGCGGCTGGCCAACCCGTTCCGGGCGGCGTTGGCGCGTGCCAGGGCGGCAGCCTCCGGGCTGCGGTCCACCCCGACCCCGAAGGCGCCGGGGTACTCCTCCAGGCAGGCCAGGAGCAGTGCGCCGGTGCCCGTGCCGAGGTCCAGCACGCGCGAGACGGCGCCACGGCCCGGCAGAGCGTCCAGCGCGGCTTCGACCAGCGTCTCTGTGTCGGCGCGCGGGATCAGGGTTGCGGGGGTGCTGAGGAGGTCGAGCGTCCAGAAACCGGTATGGCCCAGCAAATGGGCGATGGGCATGTGGCGCGAGCGAGCACCGAGCGTCGAGCGGAACCGCACCTGGGCTTCTTGCGGAACTGGGGCGCGGGGGTCGCGCAGCAGGTCCTCCTGCCGGCAGCCGAGGGCGTGGGCGAGGAGCATTCGCGCCTCCTGGCGGGGCGCCTCGATCCCGGCGGCGCGAAGCACCTGCCCGGCCTGGCAGAGAAAAGCGCCGACCGACTCGCCCGGCTCGCAGCCGTTCACTCGTTCTCGGCGGCGAGCCGCGCCGCCTGGTCCTCGGCCATGAGGGCGGAGATGATCTCCTCGAACTCCCCCATCATCACCCGGTCCACCTTATGAAGGGTGAGCCCGATGCGATGGTCGGTCACGCGCCCCTGCGGAAAGTTGTAGGTGCGGATGCGCTCGCTGCGGTCGCCCGTGCCGACCTGGCCTTTGCGGTCTGCTGCTCGGGCACCGGCCAGCGCTTGACGCTGCGTCTCGTAGATGCGTGCGCGCAGCACCTTCATCGCCTTCGCGCGGTTCTTGTGCTGGGACCGCTCCTCCTGCATCGCCACCACGGTATTGGTCGGGATATGGGTGATGCGGACGGCGCTGTCCGTCTTGTTCACATGCTGCCCGCCGGCACCCGAAGCGCGATAGGTATCGATGCGCAGGTCGCTGTCGTTGATCTGGACATCCACTTCCTCCGCCTCAGCCATCACCGCGACCGTGACGGTGGAGGTGTGGATGCGCCCCTGGGTCTCGGTCGCCGGCACGCGCTGCACACGGTGCACGCCGCTCTCGAATTTCAGCTTGGCGAAGACGCCGCGGCCAGAGATGTTGGCGCTCGCGCCCTTGATGCCGCCCGCCTCGGCCTCATCCCATTCAAGCGCCTCGAAGCGCCAGCCCTGGGATTCAGCGTATTTCTGGTAGGCACGGAACAGCTCGGCCGCGAACAGCCCGGCCTCGTCGCCCCCGGCCGCAGGGCGCACTTCCAGAATCGCGGAACGCTCATCCGCCGCATCCTTCGGCAGCAGCATGATCCGGATCTCGTGTTCGAGCGCAGGGACGAGATCCCGCTTCTCGAAATATTCGGCTTCGGCCAGCTCGCGCATCTCGGGATCGGCCATCATTGTCTCCGCGTCGTCGCGCGCGCGCTCGGCCTCGCGCAGCGCGTTCATCTTCTCGACGACGGGCTCGAGCTCTGACAGCTCCTTCGACAGCACGCCGAAGCGGCTGCCATCGGCGGTGCCAAGCTCGTGCCGCAGCTCCTCGGCACGGGAGAGCAGGCGGTCCAGCTTCGCGGGAAGCGCCATCAGGCGAGCCTTGCGGCGAGTTCCGCCAGCGGTACGCGATCCTGCGTGCCGGCATCGAGGTCGCGCAGCTGCGCCACGCCCTCCGCCATTTCGTCATCGCCGATGATGACGGCGGCACGCGCGCCCAGTCGGTTCGCGCGCTCCATCCGGCGCTTCAGATTGCCCTTGTAGCCGATTTCGGCGGCCACCCCGGCCCGGCGCAACGCCTGTACGGCATCCAGCGCCGCGGCCTCGGCGGCCTCGCCAACCGGGATCACCGCGACAGGGCGGGGTGCGGCGGGTGCGGTCTCCAGCAGCATGGAGAGCCGCTCCACCCCCGCCGCCCAACCGACGGAGGGTGTTGCCGGACCGCCCATCTCCTCCACGAGCCCGTCATAGCGGCCACCCGCCATCACGGTGCCTTGGGCGCCAAGCCGGTCGGTGACGAACTCGAAGGCGGTGTGGCTGTAGTAGTCCAGGCCTCGCACGATCCGTGGGTTCTCGCGATAGGGCACGCCGAAGCGATCCAAGGCGCGCTTCACCCCGGCATAGAAGGCGGCGGCGGCCTCGGTGAGATGCGTATGGATGGTCGGCGCATCTTCCACGAGCGCCCTATCGCCGGGATCCTTGCTGTCGACGATGCGAAGCGGGTTCTTCTCCAGCCGCGACCGACTCTCCTCCGAAAGCTTGTCGGCGGAGGCGCGGAAATGGGCGACGAGCGCGGCGCGGTAGGCGTCGCGGCTTGCGGAATCGCCCAGCGTGTTGATCTCGAGCACGGCGCCCTGGTCGATCCCCAACGCCTGCTGGATGTGCCAGCCGCAGGCGATCACCTCGGCATCGGCCAGCGGCTCGGCCGCGCCCATCACCTCGGCGCCGATCTGATGAAATTGGCGGTAGCGGCCTTTCTGCGGTCGCTCGTAGCGAAACATGGGGCCGGCATAGAACACCTTGCGCGGCAGGTTGGTCTGGGTGAGCCCGTTGGTTACCAGCGCCCGGCAGGCACCGGCCGTGCCCTCCGGCCGCAGCGTCACGCTCTCTCCGCCACGGTCCTCGAAGGTGTACATCTCCTTCGAGACGACGTCGGAGGTCTCGCCCAGGCTGCGGGAGAAAACGCGGGTATCTTCAAAGATCGGGGTCGCCCACTCCTCAAACCCATAGAGAGCAGAGATGCGCCGCGCGGTATCGATTACGTGGTGGTGGCGCCGGAACTCCTCGCCGATCAGGTCATGCGTGCCGCGCGCGGGCTGGAGGTCTTGTTTCGCCATGGTCGCGGCGGATTAGCACCTGATCGTAGGGATGTCCCTACCTCTTCCGGCGCTCTCCTTGCGCGCCGCCGGGGCCAGCACCTAGCCTGACCGGATGCTGGCTTACCGCTCCCTCTTCCCCCTCGGGCTCCTCGTCGCGGCGGGGAACGCCTACTGGATCGGACATATCTTTACGATGACGGCGAGCTACGGCGGAGACAGGACCGAGGGCTGGGTGCTGCTGGCCATCCTGGCTGCCACGCTCGCCATCCTGTTCAAGGCCCGGCGCTTGGCCCAGGCGGGCCGGCCCGGCCGCGGCGCCCTGCTGCTGCTGATCCCCGTGCTGCCCGGACTGGCCACCGGCACGATCACCGCCTGGCTTCTGCTAGTGGGCTTCGGGCCGCACCACTAGCGCGGCCTCAGCCCTCCCGGAGCACCCTCACCGCCCGCTGCAGGTGCTCCTTGGCTTCCTGGAACACCTCGGCATCCCGCTCATCCATCGGCCCGTGCCCTTCCTCGAACTCCTCAAGGAGGTCGAGAAT
This sequence comes from Roseomonas sp. WA12, assembly GCF_054165765.1. Taxonomy (NCBI): domain Bacteria; kingdom Pseudomonadati; phylum Pseudomonadota; class Alphaproteobacteria; order Acetobacterales; family Roseomonadaceae; genus Roseomonas; species Roseomonas sp. WA12. Next base: position 1,662,531 of record NZ_CM135108.1, read on the forward strand.
GGCCTGCTCCATGGCGGCGAGGACGGGGTGGGGATCCTGCTCGGCGGAAGGCATCACTCGGCCGCCTGGATCGCGAGCGGGATGTCGCCAACGGCCGCGGCGGCCTTCTCAGCATCCTTCTGCGCCTTCAGCAGGGAGGCGCGCTGCTCCACCAGGTCCACGATATGGTCCACCATCTCCTCGCTCCGGGTGGTGTGGCTCGTCTTGCCGGCCGAGTAGACCATGTGGGTCCCTGCCCCGCCGCCGGTGAGCCCGATATCGGTCATCAGTGCCTCGCCCGGCCCGTTCACCACGCAGCCGATGATCGAGAGCGTGATGGGCTGCTCGATATGCGCCAGCCGGTTCTCCAGCGCCTCAACCGTCTTAATGACGTTGAAGCCCTGCCGCGCGCATGAAGGGCAGGAGATGATCTTCACGCCGCGATGGCGGATGCCAAGGGACTTCAGGATGTCCCAACCCACCAGCACCTCCTCCTCCGGCTCCGCCGAGAGGGAAACGCGCAGCGTATCGCCGACCCCGGCCCAGAGCAGGTTCCCAAGGCCGATGGAGGACTTCACCGTGCCCGTCCGCCGCCCGCCCGCCTCGGTAATGCCGATATGCAAGGGGTGGTCGCAGGCCTCAGCCAGCTGCTGATAGGCGGCAACGGCCAGGAACACGTCGCTGGCCTTCACGCTGATCTTGAACTCGTGAAAGTCGTTCTGAAGCAGGTGGTCAGCGTGCCACAGCGCGCTCTCCACCAGCGCCTCCGGGTTGGGCTCCCCGTACTTCTCCAGCAGGTGCTTCTCCAGGCTGCCGGCATTAACGCCAATGCGGATGGAGCAGCCATAGTCGCGGGCGGCCTTGAGGACCTCCTTCACCCGCTCCGGAGAGCCAATATTGCCCGGATTGATCCGCAGGCAGGCCGCGCCGGCCTTCGCGGCCTCGATCGCGCGGCGGTAGTGGAAGTGGATGTCGGCCACGATCGGGACATTCACCTCCCGCACGATCTCGGCGAGCGCCGCGGTCGCCTCCTCGGTCGGGCAGGAAACGCGGACGATGTCCACGCCCGCCAGCTCGGAGCGCCGGATCTGGGCGATGGTCGCCTCGGCGTCCTCGGTGGGCGTGTTCGTCATGGTCTGGACGGTGATGGGCGCATCGCCCCCCACCGGCACTTTGCCGACCATGATCTGGCGCGACTTCCGACGCTCGATATGCTGGTACGGACGATAGGACGACATGCGCGGGCTTCCCCGAAACCGTCCCCAGGATATGGCAGGCGCGGTGGCGCCGTCCAAGGGGAGGATGATTACCGGCCCGTGACGGGGGCCGTATTGGTTGCCGGCCCACCCGCGGCGGGGCGAGGCTGGCGGAGTTGGTCAGGGTTCAGCGCGACGTCACGCACCACGCCGGTACGGCCGGAGAGCGCACCGGTCGGCTGGCCATCCACCACAACTTCGAGACCCTGCGCCCGTCCCGTGGTCATCACCAGCCCTTCCCGCGGGACGGCAAAGCTCTCACCCGGCCGGAGCACGCGGTTCAGCACGGTCTGGCCGGATCGGGGGTCGCGAACCTGTACCCAGGCGCCCTCGCCGGTGCCCGGCCCATCCACCGCACGCAAGGTGATCCGGTTGGGAGGCTCGGCCGGCGATGCCGGAGTCGTCGGCGGCGAACCCGGCAAGGCGGGCGTAACCGCAGCCGGAATCGGTGGGCTGCCAGGCTGGACCACTGGGGCGCCAGACGGGGGAGCGCCAAGCGGGCGAGCGCCGGGCAGAGCCGGCAATTGCGGCGCAGGGGGACTGGCCGGGGCCGTGGCCTGCTGATTGCCCGCAGGCCCGCCTGGCGGCGGCGGTGTCGTGCCGGGCCGGCCAGCACCGGCACCAGGAGTCGCCTGGCCGAGGGTGGGGGGCAGCACCGGCGCCGTGTCGTTGGCGGGCATGGATGGCCGCGCATCCCGCGCCGCCTGCTCAATTCGCGCAGGCGGCGGCGGCACCTGGTCCACCGTCCGCTCTGCCGAGCCGCTCCAACGCCACCAGGCCGCATAGGCTCCGACCATGATGACGACGCCGAGCAGGATCACCACCCCGGCCGGAATGCCCCGCTCGGGCACCGGCTCGGGGAAGACAAGGTCGGTGCGGCCGGTACGAGCCGGGCCATTCTCGCGGTAGCGGCGGGCCAGATCGTCCGCATCGAGCCCGAGAGCGCGCGCATAGGTGCGGACGAAGCCGAGCGCATAGGCCGGCCCCGGCAGGTCGCGACTACGGCCCTCCTCGAGCGCGGCGAGGTAGCGGCGGTTGATGCGAAGGTTGTCGGCCACCTCCTCAAGGGTGGCGCCGAGCGCCAGGCGGGCGTCGCGCAGCTCCTCGCCAACGCGGGCCGCCTCCGCCGTCGTCATGTCGGGCTTAACCATCGGCAGGTGAGGACTTCTTGGGGGTGGTTGGCAACACCTAACGCGGCCGGGCGGGGTGCGAAAGCCCTGCGCCTGCGATCAGCCGTTCAGGTCGCGCGGGCGGTGAGGACGGCGGCGGCCTGGTCCATCAGCTCGGCCAGGATCGCGGCCGCGGGGGCTTCCCTCGTGACCATGCCGACGCTCTGCCCGGCCATCAGGGACCCGTTCTCCACATCTCCATCGATCACGGCACGGCGCAGCGCACCGGCCCAGTAATGCTCGATGTCGAGCTGTGCGGCGGTCTTGTCGAGCTCGCCCGACTGGTGGCGCCGGATGACCGTGGCTTGGTGCTCCAGGAACCGCTTGGTGCCCTCGTTCTGCAGGGCACGGACGGGGATCACGGGGAAGCGGTCGTCGAGCTGGATCGTCGGAAGCGCATCCCGGGCGGCGCCCCGGATGAAAGCCTGCTTGAAGCGCGCATGGGCGATGCTCTCGCTCGCGCAGACGAAGCGCGTGCCAATCTGCGCCCCGGCCGCGCCCATCTCGAGGTAGGAAAGCAGCGCCTCACCCCGGCCTATGCCGCCAGCGACGAAAATCGGCACCTCGGAGGCCATGGTCGGCAGTATTTCCTGCGCCAGCACGTTCAGCGAGACCGGCCCGATATGCCCGCCCGCCTCCGAGCCCTCGATCACCAGGGCATCCGCACCGGACCGCACGAGCTTCTTGGCGAGCGCCAGGGCCGGAGCAAAGCACACCACCTTGGCGCCGCCTTCCTTGGCCTTGCGGATGGCCGGCGTCGGCGGAATACCGCCAGCAAAGACGATATGTCCGACCTTCGCGTCGAGGCAGACCTGCACGAGATCATCCAGGCGCGGATGCATGGTGATGAGGTTCACGCCGAACGGCCGGCTGGTCAGCGCCTGGGTGGCCGCGATCTCCTCGGCCAGCCGCGGCGGCTCCATCGCACCGCAGGCGATCACCCCGAAGGCGCCGGAATTGGACAGCGCCGCAACGAGGTTGCGCTCGCTGATCCAGGACATCGCGCCGCCCATGATGGCGACTTCGCTGCCCAGGAAGGCGGCGCCGCGCGCCATCAGCCGGGCAAGGCGCGCCCGGGCGGCTGCATCCGCAGGGCCAGCCCCGGGCTGCTCCACCGAATTGCTCTCGAGCGCATCCGCGGCCCGCACGAAGGGCGTGTCGCCCTGCGCGCCGGGGATCGCGGGCAGATCGGAGGAGACGAGGTCCGCAGCCATCAAACCGGTTCCTTCACGCCGGCCCGTCAAGGCCGTAGGCGGTGTGCAGCGCGCGCACGGCCAGTTCCGTGTACTCGGCGCCGACCAGCACGCTTGTCTTGATCTCGCTGGTGGAGATGACCTGGATGTTGATTCCCTTCTCCGCCAGCGTCTTGAACATGGTTGCGGCGACACCCGCATGGCTGCGCATGCCGATGCCGACGACGGAGATCTTCGTCACCTCGGTATCGGCAATCACGTCGCCATAGCCGATCGTGCCGCGGGCCGCTTCCAGCACCTCGCGCGCGCGCGGGAGGTCCGTCTTGCCCAGGGTAAAGGTCATGTCCGTGGTGCCGTCCGTGCCGAGATTCTGCACGATCATGTCCACATTCACATTCGCATCGGCCAGCGGCCCGAACACGGTCGCGGCAATGCCGGGCTTATCCGGCACCCGGCGCAGCGTGACCTTCGCCTCGTCGCGGGAATACGCGACGCCCGTCACCATGGGCTGTTCCACGATCTCGTCCTCGTCCACCACCAGGGAACCGGGCTTGTCCTCGAAGGAGGACAGGACCTGCACCCGAACCTTCTGCTTCATCGCGAGCTCAACTGACCGGGTCTGCAGCACCTTCGCGCCGACCGAGGCCAATTCCAGCATCTCCTCATACGCCACCGCGGCCAGCTTGCGCGCGCGGGGCACGATGCGAGGGTCGGTCGTGTAGATGCCGTCGACATCCGTGTAGATGTCGCAGCGATCGGCGCGGACGGCTGCCGCTACGGCCACCGCCGACAGGTCCGAGCCGCCGCGGCCAAGCGTCGTAATTCGCTCGCGCGGACCGATGCCCTGGAAGCCGGCGATCACGGGCACCTGGCCCTGCGCCATGCGCTCGATTAGCAGGGCGCCCTCGATCTCCTCGACCCGCGCCTTGCCATGGGCCCCATCCGTACGGATCGGCACCTGCCAGCCCTGCCAGGATCGAGCATCGACGCCGACCGTCTGCAGGGCGATGGCCAGCAGCCCCGTCGTCACCTGCTCGCCGGTGGCGACCACCGTGTCGTACTCCCGCGCGTCGTGCAGCGGGGACAGCTCGGTGCACCATTTCACGAGCTGATTGGTCACGCCGGACATGGCGGAGACCACCACCGCCACCTCATGCCCGGCCTCCACCTCCCGCTTCACGCGGGTAGCGACGTTGCGGATACGATCCAGATCGGCGACGGAGGTGCCGCCGAACTTCATCACGATACGGGCCATAGGAGAGGTCGTGCGCTGCCGAAAGGGAGGCGCGCGGGTTGCGTCCCGGCGCGGGGCGGCACAGATACCGGCCCGGGCCCCCCGGGGCAACCGGGGAGGGTTCCGATGGCAGGCGGCACGGTGCTGGCGAACGAGGTCGCCAAGTTCGACGCATTGGCCGCCGAATGGTGGAACCCGCGCGGGCCAATGGCGCCGCTTCACGCCATGAACCCGCTGCGCACCGGCTGGATCGCCGATCGCCTGGCCCGGCAATCTGACCGCAGCGGCACGGCGCTGGACGGGCTGACCCTGCTCGATGTCGGCTGCGGCGCCGGACTGGCGGCTGAGGCCTTCGCGTGCCGCGGCGCCCGGGTGACCGGCCTGGACATGGCCGCGGAGGCGCTTGAAGCCGCCCGCTTCCACGCCGCCGGCCAGGGCCTCTCCATCGAATACCGCCAGGGCCGCCCCGAGGACCTCACCGGCCAGTTCGACGCGGTGACGGCTCTGGAGGTGATCGAGCACGTCGCCGACCGGGACGCCTTCCTGGCCTCCCTCGCCCGCTCGGCACGGCCGGGCGGCATGGTCTTCCTCTCCACCCTTAATCGCACGGCCCGCAGCTTCCTTTTCGCCAAGCTGGGCGCGGAATACCTGCTGAGAATGCTGCCGGTGGGTACGCATGACTGGAAGATGTTCGTCACCCCCGCCGAACTCGGCGCCGGGCTACGACGCGCCGGGCTGCGGGTAGTGGACGTGGCCGGCATGGTGCCGGAGCCGCTGACCGGCGGCTGGCGGGAAAGCCGCGACACGGCAGTAAACTACATCATGGCTGCGGTCAGGGACTAACCCGCACCAGACAGCAATCCCTAGCCGTCCGCGCGCGGCACCCAGGGGATGCGGCCGATCTCGATCCCCTCGTCGGCCAGGGACTCCGCCTCGTCCGCGGTCGCCTCGCCATAGATGCCGCGGCGCTCGCTCTCGCCACGATGCATCCGCCGAGCCTCCTCGGCGAAGTCGCGACCGACATGGTCGCAGCTCTTCTCCACCTCGGCGCGCATGCGTTGCAGGAGCGCGAAGAGTTGGGCGGGCACAGGGCCAGCGGTCGTCGCCTCGGGGGCCAATGCGGGCGGAGTCTCGGGCGGGGCTGAGGGTACGGGCGCCGGCTCGGCACGAGATTCGGTAGGGACCTGGGCGCGGGGCTTGGCGATCGCCGGGGCCATCAGGTCGCGGCGAACGCCGGTGTCCCCGCATACCGGGCAGTCGACGAGGCCGGAGGCGGCCAGCTTCTCGAAGCCGGCGCTGTCCCTGAACCAGCCGTCGAAGCCGTGCTCCTGGCTGCAGCGAAGTTGGTAGTGGATCATCAGTGGTCTTGAAGGGTTCCGGACGGATCGGGGCCGCGTTCTGGCACCTCCATCAACGAGGTGCCAGAAAATAGGTCAGGCGGCCAGTAGCGCGTCCAGCTTGCCGGCCCGGTCCAGCGCGGAAAGGTCGTCGGACCCGCCGATCGCCTGCCCGCCGATGAAGATCTGCGGCACCGTCGTGCGGCCGCCTGACCGCTCGATCGCGGCCTTGCGGGAGGGAGAGCCGGTCGGCGCGTCAATCTCCTCGAAGGCCGCTCCCTTGCGCGTCAGCAACGCCTTGGCGCGCTCGCAATATGGGCAATAAGGGATGGTATAGATCTCGATCTGGGCCATCCCCGTCATTTCGGTAACCCGGCGGCTCGCTTCAAGGCGCCGGCCCCGGTCAGCCCGCCAGACGCGGGTTGGGGACGCGCGCGACTGCCAGGACTTCCACCCGCACTGCACCGGCCGCGAGCAAAGCCTCGGCGCAGGCGCCTGCGGTAGCGCCGCTTGTCAGCACGTCGTCCACCAGCAGCACGCGCCGGCCCGCAATCCGCCGACGCGCTCCTGGCGCGACCGCGATCGCGCCCTCCAGCACCGCCCGTCGCGCCGCCGCCCCAAGTTCCCCAAGCGGCGGCGTCCGCTGTGTCCGCCGGAGCGCATCTGGCAACACCGCGCGCCCCACTAACCGCCCCAACCGTGCTGCCAGCAGTGCCGCCTGATTGTAGCGCCGGAGGAACAGGCGCCGGCGGTGCAGCGGCACAGGGACGATGAGCTCTGCCGCCTCCAGCAGCGCCGCCCCGGCCTGTGCCATGTGGCGGGCCAGAGGCCCGGCCAGCTCCGTCCGGTCGCCATGCTTAAGCGGCAGAACCAGCCGCCGGGCGGCCTCATTGTAGGAAAAGACAGCCCTGGCACGAGAAAAGGAGGGCGGCGCGGCGACGCAGGAGGGGCACAGCCCGACCTCCCCTTCCCCATCATGCGCGAAAGGCACGCCGCAGATGCGACAATAGGGTTCCACGATCAGGTGCAGGCCGCTGAAGCAGTCCGGGCACAAGGCGCCCTGCTCCATAACCCGGTTGTCGCAGGCAAGGCAGTGCGGCGGCAGCAATGTATCCAGCACGCCCCGCGCGCCGGTCCGCACAAGCCGCCCCGCCCCTTCCACAGCCGCCGCTGCGCGCATCCCCGCTCCTTTGCCGTCAAGCAATTCTAGGCTGGCGCGGTACTCAGGCGGAAGCCGCCGGTGCCTCTGGCACAAGCGCCCGTGCCGCGGCATATCAAGGTACATGAGCGGATCGCCCCATCTTATCTTCGATCGCGGCCTGCTGCGCCGGCGCCGTGATCGCGCCGCGGCTACCCAGCACCGCGTTGCACCAGTGCTGGAGGCAGCGGCTGAACGGCTCGTCGACCGGCTGGACGACACCACCCGGCGCTTCGGCCGGGCGCTGGAGATCGGCGGCCGCGGACTCATCGCGCCCGCGCTCGCAGCGCGAGGGATCCCCTTCGTCGTTTCTATGGATCTCTCACCGCGCCAAGTGGCGGGTTGCGGCGGGCTGGCGGTCGCGGGCGACGAGGAATGGCTGCCCTTCGCCCCGGCCAGCTTCGATCTGGTCGTGGCCAATCTCTCGCTGCACTGGGTGAACGACCTGCCGGGCGCCCTCGCCCAGATCCGACGGGCCATGACGCCGGACGGCTTGTTCCTGGCCACCATGCCGGCCCTGGGCACACTCCAACCCCTTCGCGAGGCGCTGACAGCCGCTGATGCCGCCCTACGGGACGGTGCGGCCCCGCGGGTCTCGCCGTTTCCGGAATTGCGGGACGGCGCGGCCCTGCTGCAGCGCGCGGGTTTCGCGCTTCCGGTCGCCGATCTCGAGGAGATATCGCTCGCTTATCGCAACCCACTCCTCCTGCTGCGCGACCTCCAGGCTGCGGGAGAGAGCAACGCTGTCCTGACGCGGGACGACCGCATCCCGCCACGCGGGTTGTTCCCCATGGCCCTGTCCGCCCTTCCGGGCGGGCCGGAGGGCGTGCCGGCAACCCTGCGCCTTCTTACCCTGACGGGCTGGAGCCCGGGGCCGGACCAGCCCCGCCCTGCACGCCCTGGCAGCGCCGATACGAGACTGGCCGATGCACTCGGGGTTATCGAGCAGCGGGCCGGTGAGACGCCGGGCCGCCACTGAAGCAGGCGCCTAGGCGCCGTAGCGCAGAACCATCCGGTTCTGATCGGCGCTGACGAGATGAGTCTGCACCTCGGCCGCGGCGCCGGGCTGGGCCGCGATCCAGCCAGCATGCAGCCCTTCGAGGACGGGCGCGATCCAGCCGCCCGCCTCGTCTTTCGCCGTCGGGATCACCGGCGGCGCGGCATGGGTCAGGACCAGCGCGGGACCGTCCGAATCCAGCGCGATGGAGACGGATCCCCAGCGCGGGCCGGCCAAGCGCTCGTTGATCCGTGCCTCGAACCCGGCCAGCGTGTCCTCGGGCGGGATCGGCGAGAGGGCAGCGATCTGCGCACCGATCGCGCGCAGCAACACGGCCTGCTCGTCCGCAGGCATATGGGCGTCCAACGTGTCCAGCAGGGCCCGCAGAAAGCCCTCCCAGTCCGGGCCATCGCCGGAACGGGCATCAATGGAGGTCATCGGGCTCGGCGCCTCCTCACGGGTCGAAGCGGTAACGCGCGTAGACGAGTGCGCGCGTTTCGTTGAAATCGGCCGAGCGGTCGTAGCGAGCCGATGCGCCAACGCGAAGCGAAGGTGTGATGGCGTATTCCAGATCCGCCCGCGCACCCGCGATGAAGCTTGTCGCGCTCTGCGACGGATAGAAGGCCGAGACGCGGGTAGCTCCTGCCTGCTGCTCCGCGATATCCTGCAGGCCGCGGTCGGTCGGGTAGAGATCGCTGCGCTTCTCGCGGAAATATGCGACACCAGCGGTCCCCCCCACACGAAGGGCCCAGTCGCCCCAGCGCTGGCGGTAATCGACCGGGATGGAAAGGCCGACATAGGTTTGCGGGCTGAAATAGCCGCCATGCCCGAGCGTGAAGAGACGCAAATTTTTGTCGTAGCCGTAATAGGTGAGGTCGAGCCCGCCCACCAGCTCGCGATCCGGCTCGCGCATGACGGCGTAGGTGACGCCGCCGCCAGCCTCTATACGGGTGTTGTCCGCCACGTTCTTGCCGTTGAGGGTGGAGTAGCCTGCCCCCGCATAGGCTCCGAACCGGCCAGCAAAGTACTCGATCTGCCCGCGCCCGGTATTGCGGACGACGCCGCCGAACGTCAGCCCCAGATTCGGGTCACGCATCCCGGACCAGGAGAGCAGGCTATCCGTCACCGAGCGACGCTCGGCGCGAAGGCGCAGCTGCACATCCTGCGACAGGCGCGGCGTCAGTTCCACGCCGCCCAGGATAGTCTGCTCGCGGAAGCCCAGTGGGGTGGAGCCGATGTCAACCGTGACGCCTCCACGAGTATAGGCCGCGCCAATGCTGGTCCCGGTTGCTGACTCGTCCCGCGGGCGGAGCGCCGCACGCCGGCCGGGATCGTCAAGCGCGCCGGACGGCAGGGTTGCAATCGTGCCGAAGCGGTTCAGGCTGCCAGCTGAGGAATCCAGCCTGCCCGCATCGATCGTCACGGCCTGTAAGCGGGCGCTCAGCTCGCCTCCGATGCTCGGAAGAGGAACCGCAGCCTCGACCCCTCCGCCATACTCGCGCAGCCGCTCCAGCCCACGGTCGCCGGAGCGCGCGCGGAAGGCGAAATTCGGCACGATCCGGCCAGAGGCCTGCTCGTTCACCTCGGCCAGCTGCCGCCCGATCTCGCTCAGCAGCGGATCCTCGGAAGCTCGCAGCTGGCTCGGCGTGACCCCGCCCACGGCTGCGCTGGCCGGATTGGAAGCGAGGGGACTGAAGGACGAGCCCTGCCCGTCCATCGCGCCCTCGCCGGCAAGCATGGTGCGCCGATAGGGCGTCTCGGCCACGGCGAGCGACAATCCGCCCGAGCCGCCGAGCTGCGCCCGGCGCTGATCCGCGGCGAGCTGCAGCGCGATCTGCGCGCGGCGCCCGTCGCCACCAGCGCGGGCCATCCGCGCCTCCATGACCGAGACTCGGGGGTCGCTGCCGTTCAGAAGGCGCCCCTCCGTCAGCAGGGTTTCCGCAGCGGCCAGGTCACGGCGCATGAGCGCCGCCTCGATCGCACCGATCCGCGCCTCAACATTGCGAGGATCGCGCCGCAGCACCGCCTCAGCAATCCGTCCGGCCACGCGCGGGTCGCGCGCGCCCTGGTACAGGCGCGGCGCTTCGGCCTCGATCGGTGCCGGCGCGGCAGCGACCTGCTGCGGCGCCGAGCCGAACAGCGCGGCAACCTGCCGTCGCTGCGCGGGGGAGAGAGCGGCCTCGTTCATCAGCGGCTGAAGAACATCCGCGGCCTCGCGCTCCATGCGCGCGTCGGACAGCATGGCGGCGAGGTTGATCCGCGCACCGTGCACCACGCCGCGACCGGCGGAGAGCACGAGGCGGACGACTTCCGACGCACCTTCGCGGTCTCCGGCGCGAAGAAATCCGCGAAGGGCGAGGAGCAAGGCCTCTCCCGTCGGGTCCACGCGCCCGGCCAGAGCCAGCAGTGCCGCGCGGCGCTCTGCCAGAGGCTGGGCCAGGGCAGTACCCACCTCAACCTGCCAGCGCAGGCTGCGAAGAAGCCGAGCCTGCTCCGGACCGCGCAACCGATCCGGCAGGCGCTCGAGCAGTCGGATCGCGTCAACAACGCGACCCTCCTCCTCAGCAAAAAGTGCCGCCGCCTGGGTCGCCGCGGCGCCCGTCATGCCCGTCTCGAGTAGCGCGCGGCCTTCCGCCGCGCGGTCCTGCCGGGACAGCAGACGGGCCAGGTCCAGTCGCATCCAGGTGCTGTCCGGTGCAGCAAGAGCAGCCTTCCGCAGCAGCGCGAGTGCCGATTCCGGATCCTCGGTCCGCGCCGCCTCGGCCCGGAGGGCATCGGCGCGCGAGGCGCCGTCACTCGCCAACTGGCGAGAGAGTGAATCAGCCTCCGCGATGCGACCCTGGCGCCGCAGGCTTTCCAGCAGGCCGTAGCTGGCCGTCGGCAAGGCCGGCCGGCGGATGAGGGCGTTGCGGAAACGGTTCTCGGCTTCTGGCAACTCACCCGCGCGAAGCGAGAGCTCGCCCAGCATGGCCTCAGCTTCGGCTCGATCCGCCACGTCGCGACGGGAAGCACGCAGAAGGACGGTCTCGGCAGTCTCGGGCGCACCCAGGGCAACCTGGCGCCGGGCCTCTGTCAGTTCGACCAGGAAGGCCGCCTCATCCAGGGGGCGATCCCACCGACGCGCTTCGTCCGAGGTCCCCGCAGCGGCGCGACCCAGCAGGTCACGCGCCTCAGCAGCACGGCCCTGACGCATCCGCGCAAGGCCGAGCACTCCCAGGGCGGAAACATCGTTGGGATCGCGCAGCAGCACGGCTTCGAAGGCCTGCGCCGCTCGCGCGACATCGCCTGCGCCCAGCGCAACCTGCCCGGCCTGGCGGGCATTGGCGGTCAGGGCAGGCTCGGTCCTCGCCGTGGCGGCGCGCAGTGCTTCCTCCACGCGTGCCACCCGGACATCGCCGGGAACCGCGGTTCGGAGACGATCGAGCAGAGCCGCGGCACCAGCCGGCTGCCCCAACTCAAGCTGAGTCAGCGCGGCGACCGTCAGCGCATCGGGGTTCGATGGCTGCGAGGTCAGCGCGCGCTCCAGCGCCGCGGCGGCCCGAGCAGGTTGGCCCTGTGCCCGCCAGAACCCCGCCTGCTCGACCAGCACGCCCACACTGCCCTGTGCAAGCGCAGACCCCGAGGCAAGGCAGGCAGCCGTAGCGGCCGCTGCAAGCAGATGATGGCGGAGGGTGGTCATGCGCGGATCCTCAGCCGGCGAATGGCCCGGCGGCGCAGCGTCCAATAGAGCGGTATGGCGACCACCAGCGCCGCGATCACCAGCAGGCCCAGCATGAGGTCGGGGCGGGTGGTAAGGTATCGCTGGGGCAGCAGCGTGATCGGCAGGCTACCCACACCGTAGTTGCGGGACACCTTGAAGGAGTCGACACGGCCATTCGTGAGATATGCCACGTCGCCCTGGATGCGCGGCTGCTGATCCGGGTCGCGCAACGCGCCAACCATCGCCTCCATCCCCTGCGGGCTGGAACCGGTGAGCGCGATGACCGAACGGTCGGAGTTCAGCGGGCTCTGGAACCCGATGAGCATACCGCTCCCCTCGCCGCCTCCGCCGCCCAGCGTGGCCGTCAGCCGCTCACGGTCCAGGCGCCGGTCGTCGGAGAGGAAGATGTTGCGGAAGCTCTGCAGCGTGTCCGGCAGGGCAACGCTCACGCGGTTGCCCTCCACCGTGATTGGGCCATCCCGCAACAGCTGGGACAGCGCCGGCTGGCGGTTCAGCGGGCCAATCACGAGCAGGTCACGGTCCTTCACCGCGTCCAGCCCGCCCGGACGAGCCACGTCGACCCGCGTCGCAGGGTAACCGACGATGGCGGCGATCCGGCCGATCAGGTTGAGCGTGGAGGAGATCTCCAGCGCGGTCGCACGGTCGGGCAGCACCACCGCAGTGGAAGAGAGGTCCGCCATCCGCGTGTAGGGGAAGCCGGAGCCCACGAAGTAAGCCAGGTTCGGCAGTTCCGTGTAGCGATAGGCGGCCGAGAGATCGATCGTGCTGTCCGGGTCGATCGAGGAGCGGATGTCGCCCGGGACACTCACGCAGTCACCGCGATGCAGCGGTCGCAGGTCAAAGCGGAACTGCAGCTCGTTCAGGCCGAAGACCAAATAGGGCGGCAGGCCCACCTGGCCCTCGGCACGCTCGGCCCCGGCATTGCCGACCGTCCGGTAGAGCCAGCTCCAAGGCCACCCCGCCTCGCCTTCCCGCAACGGGAAGGATTTTAGATAGACATCGTTCAGCGCCGCATCGAGGCGCGAGACCGCGAGGTCCAGGATCGGGCCCGGGGGCGCACGGAAACGAACGTCAACAGGCAGGTTGCGGTCGCGAAAGGTGTAGAGGTCTGGCGCCGTGCGGAAAGGAATTGAGACAGGGCCGGGCGCGTAGCCAAAAGACTGCAGCTCGGAGGGATCGACCAGCTCGCCGAACCGAACGGGCCGGTCGTTGCGGATCCAGCGCGGCGCATCATAGGCCTGGCGGGCGGGCAGTTCGTTCACGGCGACTGTCGCCGTCTCGCCCGAGAGGCCTTCCTTGGCGGTGGCCAGAACCTGGGCGGCGGTGGCCGCTTCGGCACCTGACCGGCCACCGACAAGCAGCAGCACCGAGTTCGGATCGTTCGGATTCGGCAGGATGGCCAGCGTCGGGCCGTCCATTCGCGGCAGCGTCAACCCCGGAAGGGAATCGGAGCCCGTGGCGATGACAATGGCATTCCCGCGGGACGGCACCACCGCGCTCACCGGGAAGCTGGCGCCGCGGTAATCGGCCTGCACCGCAAACCAGGAGGAAGCGATGATGGAGGCACGTACGGCATCGTTGCCCGAGCCCTCGGCCATGATTACCGGAAGCACCAGTGGCTCGCGCAGCAGGCGCGGGTCGAAGAAGGGTTCCGGCAGGCGAGCCAGGTCACGCGTCAGCGGCAGCCGCTCCAGCGTCAGCGACAGGGTCGAGAGATCGGAAACCGTGGACCAGAGGAGGCCCGAGAGCGGGTCGTTGCACTCCACCGCGTAGCGGCCGGTGAAGCGGAAGTTCAGCCGGTTACTGTCAGCGAAGAACACCGGGTTGATCTGGAATTCGACCGGGCCGAAGGCTGGGCGGGCGCGGTCGGGGGTGATCGTACCGACGAACTGCTCGTTCATCGTGATCGCGATCTGCGACAGCTCCGGGATGAGCGCCGGGCTGGTCGCGCCCTGCAGCGTCAGCCGCGCGTTCGTCACCACCTCGTCCGAGCGGATGCCGAACAGAATGCCCTGCAGGTCCGCGAGGCCGCGCAACTGCATCGGGCTGCGCAGGCCGAGCTGGCGCAGGGTCCGCGTTTCGGTGCGCGATCCGGCGCTCGGCGTCGCCTCGCCGCCAAAGGTCACGGGGGCAGAAGGTGCAACGCTGACGGGCGGGGGCGAGCCGGCCGGAGTGGTCGCGGGTGCGGCCGCTGGCGGCTGCGGCGTCGGCGCGTATTGCGGCACCCCGCCCGGGGTGGAGGGGGTGAAAGGGGTAGGCGAGGAAGGAAGCGGCGGTGGATTGAAGCCGTTCTGTCCCGTCGCGACCGGCGGAGCCTGGCGCGGGGTCTGCGCTGCGGCCGAGACCGGCAGACCGAGGCCTACGACGATGAGGATCGCGGCCGAGCGGCGTGCGCGCTCAGCGGCACGGCTGCGCGCTGCCTCGGCACCCCGTGCGGCTGCATTGGCCGGCGGGGTGACAGCGCCGCGCGGCGGCTGGGGGCGAACCACACGGGCAGCTGCCTGGCGGCGGGCCCGGCGGGCGCGCAGTGAGAACTGGCTATCGCCGCGGAAGAGGCCGCTGATGCTGCGCACCACCTCCCCGAGGGCGCGCATTGGGCGGTCATGCCGCACGTCGTCCCAATCCACCCAGGCGTCGGCGCGGCCGAGCACCACGCGGGTGATGTTGCCCTCGTCTCGCACATCCTGGGGCACGAAGCGCACCTGCAGGCGGCTCTCCTGCCAGCGCAGGGCTTCTGCGGGGATCGATACGCGTTCCGGACCCAACTCGATCTCCAGTGTCACAAGGGCATTGTCCGGCAGCCCGTCCGGCCGCGGGGCGGCGATGGCAGCGCCGCCGAGGGAAAGATCCAGCGTCTCGCCGGGAATAAACTGGCCATCGGGCAGCATCACGTTGACCGGCATGATGGCGCCGATGCGCGCGCGCTCACGAACCTGTCGCCGCTCGCGACCGACAGCCAAGCCGGCCATCACGGTCGCCAACGAGAGTACGACCCAAACCGTATTCAGCGCGTAGGCTTGGAACTCGAGGCTCTCAAGCGGGTTCGCGGCCATGCCGTAAATACCAGAGAGGAGCCCGATCACGAGGATGACGGCGAGGATGAAGTTCGGCCCAGTGGCGCGGAAGTCGAAGTAACCTTCCTCCAGCGTGCCGCCCTTGTCCGTGACGTTGAACTTGCCACGCTTGGGATCCAGCAGCGTGGTGAGCACCACTGGCAGGAGATAGAGCGCCAGCACCGTCTCGTAGATCTCGGACCAGAAAGAGTGGCGGACGCGCGCCTGCAGCTTCGAATTGGTGAGAACCGCATGGATCACATGCGATCCCGCATAGGCGATGATCGCCAGCGGAGAAGCCGCGATGATGTTCTGCCCAAAGAGAAGATAGGCGAGCGGCGCCGTAAGAAAGATGAAGCGCGGCAGCGGGAACAGAAAGTGCCACATCGAGGCGACGTAGCAGAGCCGCTGGGTCAGGCTCAGCCCCGGCCCGAGCAGCGGGTTCTCCACGCGGAAGATCTGCACCATCCCGCGCGCCCAGCGCATCCGCTGGCCGATATGCGCGACGAGACGGTCGGTTGCGAGACCGGCGGCGAGAGGCAGGCGCAGATAGGCCGTGCGCCAGCCGAGCCGCTGCATCTTAAGCGAGCAATGGCAGTCCTCAGTCACCGTCTGGGTGGGCACGCCGCCTACCTGCTCCAGCGCTACGCGCCGGATCACGGCGCAGGAGCCACAGAAGAAGGCTGCATTCCAGAGGTCGTTGCCCTGCTGTATCAGCCCGTAGAAAAGCAGGCCCTCGTTCGGCACGCGGGTACCGGAGGCCAGATTCCGCTCAAAAGGGTCGGGCGAGTAGAAGTGGTGCGGCGTCTGGATCATCGCCAGGCCGGCATCGCGCACCAGCCATCCCATCGTCATCTGCAGGAAGGCGCGGGTGGCAACGTGGTCGCAGTCGAAAATGAGGACGTACTCGGCATCCGTCCGCGACAGGGCATGGTTGATGTTGCCGGCCTTGGCGCCCTTGTTGTCCGGGCGAATCATGTAGCCGCAGCCGACCTGCTCGCAGAAGGCGCGGAAATTCTCGCGCCGCCCGTCATCGAGCAGGACGACGTTCATCTTGTGGCGCGGCCAATCCATTGCCAGCGCAGCGAAGATCGTCGGCTTCACCACATCGAGCGGCTCGTTATAGGTCGGGATGAACACATCGACCGTCGGCCACTCCTCCGGATCTTCCGGCAGCGGCGCCGGGCGGCGATCCAGCGGCCAGAGCGACTGAAGGTAGGAGAGCATCAGCGCAATGACGGCGTAGATCTCGGCCAGTAGCAGACCGGTGCCAAGGAAGGTCGGCCAGAAACCCGTGTAGTCGAGCGTGTCGGTGATGCGCCAGTAGATGTAACGCGTGGAGATCACGCCCGAGAGCAGCGCCAGGAAGACGAGTGAACCCCGTCCAGGCACAAGCGACGCGATCGCGAAGACGAGCAGGCCGCCAACGGCCAGCCAGGCCTGCTGCTCCGCCTCGAGCGGCGCGACAATGAACGGTAGGGCGAGGAGGAAGCCGAGCAGGACCGCGGTGCGACCCAGCCAAAGGCTACCGCCGGCGGAGCGACGGAAACGCCTCATCGGCTGGCCTCAACGGTGGGCTGCTGGGGCGCAGGCATGGGCTGGGGCAGCACGGCTGGTTCCGGGATGGGCGGCGTCGCGGCGGTGACCGCGGCCGGCGGTGGCAGCGCGGCGGAGATCAGGCGCGCAACCTCTTTCAGATCGGAGGCGGCGCGACTGTCGGGCGCGTGGTCCAATACCAGGCGCTGGCAGGCGAGGCTTTCGGCCACCGTCTCCTCGCGGCTCATCGCCCCGAGCATGCGGAAACCGAGATGCCGCGCCACGGCCTCGGCGGAGGCGCGTGACAGGCGCGAGGCGAGGTCCACCCCGTTCAGCACCACGCGCAGCCGCCCGGCCAGCAGCGCGGCCATGGTCCCGGTACCGAGGAACCGGCCGCTCTCGATTTCGGGGACCAGCGCGGCGCTTATAGCTTCCGCCTGCAGCACGCCGATCACCATCGTGGCCATGGGCGCGAGCAGGGCGAGCGCCTGGGAGGGCCCCGGCGGAAGATCCGCAACGACGACCAAGTTCGGCTCCGCCAACATCTCGCGCAACGGATTTCCAAGAAGGTCCGGCTCCCGGTCGAGCGCGACCGCGAGGTCGAGCGCCCCACGGAGATCCAGTGCACCGTGCGGCAAGAGCAGCACGCCCGAGGACGTCTGGCGAAGTTGCTTGCGCCAGTCAGCGTCACCCTTGAGCAGTCCGGTGACGAAGCCGGAGCGGTCTGTGAGTGGGACGCCGAAATGCAGACGCAGGGCATTCTGGGAGTCGAGATCAACCGCCAGCACACGATGGCCCAGGCGCTGCAACGCGTCGGCGAGATTGGCGGTGAGCGTGGTCTTGCCGACCCCACCCTTGGGCGACGCGAAGCAGATCAGCGACACAGCGTTGCTCCTGAACTCAGGCGGCAGTGCGGGTAAAACGGACACCGGCGGCCACGCGCCGGAGCAGTTCAGGGAGAGCAATATCCACTCGGGCCGCAGGCCAATGGCGCGGCGAGGGATCACCGGGGTTGCCGCGCATGGCCTCCCCCAGGGAGTCCAACAAGGGATAGTGGATGGAACCAGCCTCCGCGCCAGGACCGAAGCCCATCAGCGCGTCCAGCAGCGAGGAACCAGTGCTGCCTCCGAGGCGCATCGGTACCATTGCCGGCGCCGGTTCGGCGGCCAGGGCGGCAAGCAGCGGCATCTGCAACGCCTGGGGAACCGTCGGCGCCAGAGCGGCGGCTGCCGGGACAACTGACTGCGGGACAGGTGCGCGAATCGTTGCAGCAATGGGCGGCGGTGGCGGTGGTGCGGGCGCCACCTGCTGAGGCGCGACAGGAAAGGATGGCGGCGCCTGGCCACCCAGCAAAACCTGCAGGAGGCTCTGGCCCTGCGGCTCCGGCGCGGCGGGCCGCAGTACCGGCGGCATGTGGGTCGACACCACCGGGAACTCGGCCGCGACGGGCGGAGCAACCGGCAGCGGCGCAGGCGGGATCATTGGCGCGGGCAGTGACGGCGGCTCGATCGGCGCGGGTGCGCGCTGCAGCTCTACATGCGGGTTGGGCGCAACGGGATAGGGCTGAGGCGAGCTGACCTCGTGCGTGGCGTAGGCATCGCCCACGGGAAGCATTGGCGCTTCGGTCGGCACCGACTCGGGGTAACCGAGCACGGCTTCCGGCGGCAGGTCGTTCGCACCTGCAAGTGCGTCACCCAGAATGCTGAAAGCCCGCTCCTCGGGCGCCGCAACAGCCGGGATCGGATTGCGGACGGGTTCGTTGCCGAAGCTGCGGTACTTCAAGGAAGGGGTTCGCAGGGCCGCTGCCATCCGGGCAACATCTGTGTCCTGACGCATCGACCGCACTCCGTCCGCCCGTGGCGCCAGAATCCGGCCGCCAACAAAGTAGAGACTATCCCAAATTTGTGGGGTTCTAATGGGATTAGAGACTGTGCCCCCTCTCGGAGGCCCCCATGCGGGCGAGGAGAGACAGTGCTGTGTCATAATAGTCACGTCCCCCGATCGGGCTTTCGGACAGGCCGCGGTTCCACAGCGCGCCGCGCTGAAGAGCGGCGAAGCGGCCTATCTCAATTACGCCCTGGCCTGCCGCGTAAGGCGCGACATTGTCGGTCGAAAGATCTGCCCAGGCCGGAACCTGGCGATGGCTGGAATCCGACCAGAAGCTCAAAGGCGCGGCGACCGCCATTTCATCACCCAGGCCCGCCCAGGCCAGCCACAGAGGAACCCGGATCGCATCGTAGGAAAAGCGCGCCGGCCATCCCTGCGCGGGCGAGACGACACCGTCGCTCCGTGAGACCGCCAGCCAGTCGGGTGAGAGGCCCCAGCGGCCGAACCGGGCTGTCCTCAGAATGCGTAACCCGTCAGATGCGACGCGGAGCCAGGCAGGGTCTGGAACGGCCTCGGCCACCACCGCAATTGCTGGGTAGGCGTAGTAGGATGGGTTCAGGACCACATGGGTGCGGTGCTCGAACCCATGCGCGCCCGGCAGCAACACTAAGTTCCCCCCGGCGCGCCGGACCAACAGCCGCAGCACATCGCGCGCCACGGCGGTGCCCTCCTCCGTCAGGCCGGGGTCAGACCAGCGCCTGCCGCCCTTCAGAAGGGCACTCGCGATAAAGAGGTCACCATCGGTCGCGTTGTTGCTATCCGCCACCGCGGGTTGCTGGCCAGGGCGCCAGCGCCAGGAATGCAGGCAGTCCGATTCCCGCCGCAGATTCCGCCGCGTCCAGGTCAGCATCCGATCGAAGGCGGGGCGATCGTCGTTGTGCTCGGCCAGGGCGAGACCCCAACCCTGGCCTTCGGAATGGGACTGGCCGCCATTGCCGGTATCAACGACCCGCCCCTCCGGCAGCAGAAAGCGGGTCTTGAAGGCCTCCCATTCGCGCGACGTCTCTGCCGCGATCGCGGGCTCACCGCGGAGCAGCAAGGCAGCTCCGCCAATGAGGCCAAGCGCGGATCGGCGCGGGATGTGGATCGGCATTACCCCAGCCTGCTGCGCCGTGAGTTAAGGGCCGGTTGCTCCGCGGGGGATCCGCGCCCGGTGTCGGCGTCACTCCCCAGTCTAGCGATCACGATTCCGAGAACGCAAGCCCAAATTCGCGCGTGGGTTGAGTATGTATGCGGGTGCTACACTCGGCCAGGAATGCCATATGGCGGCTATGGCACCCCCTCTCCTTCTTCTTCAGGGTATTCGGCAGGGCTTTGGCACAACGCCACTTCTGCGCGAAGCCACCCTTGCTGTCGCGCCCGGTGAGCGCGTCGCGCTGGTCGGGCGCAATGGCTCAGGCAAGTCCACTTTGCTGAAGGTCGCCGCCGGGCTGATCATGCCCGATGGCGGCACGCGGTTCCTGCAGCCCGGCGCCACGCTGCGGTATCTCCCGCAGGAGCCGGACCTGTCGGGCCACGCGAACACGCTTTCCTATGTTGAGGCGGCGCTCGGCCCAGGGGACGATCCCTACCGCGCGCGATACCTCTTGGAGCAGCTCGGACTGACCGGCGAGGAAGCGCCCGATCGCCTTTCCGGGGGCGAGGCGCGGCGCGCAGCTCTAGCCGCGGTCCTTGCCCCCTCCCCGGACATCCTGCTGCTGGACGAGCCGACCAACCATCTCGATCTGCCCGCGATCGAGTGGCTGGAATCAGAGCTCGCGGGCATGCGCGCCGCGATGGTGCTCATCAGCCATGACCGGCGCTTCCTACAGTCCCTCTCACGCGCCATGGTCTGGCTCGACCGCGGCACCACGCGTCGGCTTGAGCAGGGCTTCGCCCATTTCGAAACCTGGCGCGACCAGGTGCTGGAGGAGGAGGAGCGCGACGCCCACAAGCTGGCGCGCGAGATCGTTCGTGAGGAGCACTGGCTGCGCTACGGCGTCACGGCCCGCCGCAAGCGCAACATGCGGCGCGTTGGCGAGCTGCAGGCGTTGCGCGAGAAGCATCGGCAGCGCCGCGGTCCTCAGGGCGGCGTGCGCCTCGCTTCCAGTGAGGCTGAGGGCTCGGGCAGCCAGGTCGTTTCCGCCGAGCACATCTCCAAATCCTATGGCGGACGAGCAGTGGTGCGGGACGTCTCGGTTCGCATCCTGCGCGGCGACCGCGTCGGCATCGTCGGGCCCAACGGCGCGGGCAAGACGACGCTCCTCAACATGCTCACCGGCGTGTTGGCACCGGATTCCGGGGAGGTGCGGCTCGGCACGGGGATTGAGATGGTCACCCTCGATCAGCGCCGCGCAAGCCTCAACCCCTCCATGACCCTGTCGGACGCGCTGACCGAAGGACGCGGCGACATGGTGCATGTCGGCGGCACGCCGCGGCATGTGGTGGGTTACATGAAGGAGTTCCTGTTCCTGCCAGAGCAGGCGCGCACGCCACTCGGCGTGCTCTCCGGCGGTGAGCGGGCGCGGGTCATGCTGGCGCGCGCGATGGCGCGGCCGAGCAACCTGCTGGTG
Organism: Roseomonas sp. WA12; assembly: GCF_054165765.1. Classification (NCBI taxonomy): domain Bacteria; kingdom Pseudomonadati; phylum Pseudomonadota; class Alphaproteobacteria; order Acetobacterales; family Roseomonadaceae; genus Roseomonas; species Roseomonas sp. WA12. The sequence goes on from NZ_CM135108.1 coordinate 1,683,643, forward strand.
CTGGACGAGCCGACCAACGACCTCGACCTCGAGACGCTCGACCTGCTGCAGGAGATGATCGCCGACTATCCGGGAACTGTCATGGTCGTCAGCCATGACCGCGACTTCCTGGACCGCGTGGCGACGAGCCTCATCGCCTACGAGGGCGATGGGCGCTGGCAGGACTATGCGGGTGGCTATTCAGACATGGTGGCGCAGCGCGGCCACGGCGTGCGGGCGCGCGCGGAAGCCCTGGCAGCAGATGCCACTCCGAAGCGGGCCGTGGGCGCAGCGTCAGGCCCCATCGCAGCTCGACCCCGCCTGAGCATGGCGGAAATGCAGGCGCTGAAAACGCTGCCGGGCGAGATGGAGAAGCTGAACGCCGAGGTCGCCAAGCTGAACGACATCCTGGCGGACCCGCAGCTCTATTCCCGCGATGCCCATCGTTTTGCGAAGGCCACCGAGCTTCTCGCGCAGCGCCAGGCGGCGCTGGCTGCGGCGGAGGAGCGCTGGCTGGAGCTGGAAATGCGCCGCGAGGAATTCGAGGCCGCGTCCTAGCCCCTCAGCGGCACATCATCACCGGCATGTCGGAATTTTCCAGCACATGCCGCGTGACGCCGCCCAGGATAAGCTGGCGAATGCGCGAGTGGCTGTAGGCGCCCATGCAGAGCAGGTCGGCCCCGAAGTCCCGCGCGGCCCCGAGCAGCCCGGCGCCCACCTCGCGCGTGACCGGCGCGAACTCCACTGGCTCGGCCGCGATGTTGTGCCAGCGAAGATAGGCGAGGATGCCCGACACATCCGGCCCGCGCCGCTGGTAGTCCTTGCTGTGCAGGATCTGTACTGCTTCTGCCCGGTGCAGCCAGGGCAGGGAGGCGGCAATGGCGGCCGCGCTCTCGGCGGTGCCGTTCCAGGCGCAGCAGACCCGCGCACCGATGCTGGCGGGCGGCATGCGCGGCGCGATCAGCACGGGCCGGCCGCTGTCGAACAGCACGGCGTGCAGCGCATCGGAGGAGGAGACGTCCTCCCGCGAGTCCGGGTGCGGCACCACGGCCATATCGTAGAGGCGCGACTGCTGAGCGACGAGATCCTCCTCCCGCCCCGCGACGGAGGCGAAGGAGAGGGTCGCGGCATCTGCCTTCTCGGCGGCCTCGGCGGAGCTGGCCAGCACCACGTCCTTGCCGTCCACGAACCGATCGAACAGCTGCTGGACGCGGCTGGCACGGTCACCCGACTCGCGCTCGGTGGCGGCCATCATCTCCTCGATCATGGCGCCCGACAGGCCCTCACCGGCCAGCGGCGCCACATCGCGCGCATCCACGCGCACGTGGAGACAATGGACATGGGAATGCCAGATGCGCGCGGTCATCACCGCGGTATGCAGCGCCGCCTCGCCGGCGGCGGTGCCGGTCAGGGGCAGGAGGATGCGGCGGTAGGCCATGTCGGCTTTTCTCCCGTCGTGGTCCGGCGAAAGGGACGCAGCGCCCCCCTCCCCGTGCCCTGCCGAATCCGGCCGGGCACACCCGGTCTAGCATATCTGCAATTGGGCCGCCGCAAGCGCCGCCGCCAGGGGGTCGCCCCCGGCGTCGAGACGTGTCCAGGTGATCTCACCCATGGGCAGGGCCGCGGCATAGTCCAGCACCGCGACGGTCGCGTCCGAGGCGTCGCCCCGCCGTGCCGCCACCCGTTCTCGCAGCACCTCAATCGGCGCATCGAGCCAGAAGCCGTCGAAGGGTACACCCGCCGCCCGCGCCACCGACTCGATGCCGGCGCGACGGGCGGGATCAAGAAAGGCCGCATCGGCTAACACCGAATGGCCGCCGCGCAGGGCCGCGGTCGCGTCCCGGAACAGGGCCTCATGCACCGCATCGCTGGCAGCGGTGGTGTAGGCCGAAGCTGGTAACGGCACCTCGGGTGGAAGGCCGGCGAGGCGCTTGCGGATCTCGTCGCTGCGCAGGTGCAGCGCCCCCGGCGCGGCGCCGAAGCACGGCGCCAGCGCACGACCCAGCCGTGTCTTCCCCGAGCCCGGCAGCCCGCCGACCGCGATCAGCCGGGGCGACGCTGGCTTGAGGTAGGATTCGGCTTCGGCCAGGAAGGCCGACGCTCCGGCCTCATCGCCCGGGATGCGGGCCAGGCAATGGGCCCTGATCAGTGCCCGCGAGGACAGCCAGAGCGGCAGGCCCGCCACCAGCCCCGCATCGCCCCCGATCGCGATTACCCGGTTCAACACGCGGCAGGCAGCCGGCCGACCGCAGCGGTGCAACAAGTCCGCCACGAGGAAGGCGAGGTCGTAGCCCGTGTCGATGGTGGCGAGGGCCTCATCGAATTCGAGCGCGTCGAAGGGGGTTGGCCGACCCTCCCAGAGCAGGAGGTTTCCCAGATGCAGGTCGCCGTGGCAGCGACGGATGCGCCCCTCCTCTGCCCGTGCCCGTAAGAAGGGTGACAACCGGCGCAGCCGGTGGCCCATCGCGCGGCGCCAAGCCACGACCCGGGAGGGATCGAGCCCGGAGGACCATGCCGCTCGCGCGTTGCTCCGTAGGACGGCGGCGAAGGCTCTGACGGGATCAGGGCCCGGCACGGGGGGCGGATAGCTGTCCCGCAACACCACCACTGCATCGCTCAGCGCATCGAGCATCGATCCGTCCAGCCCAGTTCGGGCCGCAACGGCATCGAGGAAGTGCTCGGGCGGCACAGGGGCCATCTCCAGCACCCAGTCCACCACCGCCGGATCGTCCGGCGGCACCAGCCGGTCGGCGTCGGCGGTGATGCCGTGGACGGCGCGGTAGATGCCCGGTGCCCAAGCTGTGTTCAGCGCCAGCTCGCGCTCCGTGAAGCGGCGCCGCGCGGCCGGGGTGGTGAAGTCGAGAAAGCCGAGGCCGACGGCCTTTTTCAGCTTCAGCGCCCGCCCGCCGCCGACATAGACGGCGGAAATATGCGTCTCCACCGGTCGCTCCACCCCCGTCAGCCACGCCAGCAGCGCTGCCGCGCCCGCCTGGGAGGCGGGGATGGTCACGGATGGCTCACGGAAACAGCCGGCCCGTGCGCCATCCCTCGCCATCCCGTTCGAAGACGAGGCGGTCATGCATGCGGAAGGGCATGTCCTGCCAGAACTCGATGCGCGCCGGCAGCACCCGGAAGCCTCCCCAATGTGGCGGGCGCGTCACGCTCTCGCCGGGATAGCGCGCCTCCGTCTCGGCGATCCGGCGCTCGAATTCAGCACGAGAGGCGAGTGGGCGGGACTGGTCAGAGGCGGCGGCCGAAATCCGTGACCCGCGCGAGCGGGAGGCGAAATATGCATCGGACTCGGCCGCGCTCACCCGCTCGATCACGCCCTCCACCCTGACCTGCCGCCGCAAGGACTTCCAATGAAACAGGAGTGCCGCGCGCGGGTTGGACAGCAGCTCTCCGCCCTTCCGGCTCTCCTCATTGGTGTAGAAGACAAAGCCATGGTCGTCCCGGCCCTTCAGCAGCACCATGCGGGCGGAGGGCCAGCCATCGGGCTTGCTGGTGGCCAGGCACATGGCATTCGGGTCGTTCGGCTCCCTTGCCGTGGCCTCCGCGAACCAGGCCTCGAATAGGCCATAAGGCTCGGTGGCTTCGGGAATCCCGGCGGCGTGCTCCTCGCCGGCGGGGGCCTCTGTGGTCAGGCTCATGCGTTCGGCCCCTTGTTCGGTTCCATTCGGTGTGCCACCCCTCCCCGCCCGTCGCAACCAATGCCCGCCCGCCCGGAGACGCCCCATGGATGACGCCAAGCCGGTGGCCGATGCCGACTCCCTGCCCATGAAGGGCGACCTGATGAAGGGGCGCCGCGGCATCGTCATGGGCGTCGCCAACGACCGCTCCATCGCCTGGGCCATTGCCCAGGCCGTAGCCGCCCAGGGCGCAGAACTGGCCTTCACCTATCAGGGCGAGGCGCTGGAAAAGCGCGTTCGGCCGCTGGCCGCGACCGTCGGCTCCGACCTGCTGGTGCCCTGCGATGTGTCGGACGAAGCGGCGATCGACGTCGCCTTTGCAAAGGTGGCCGAGCGCTGGGATGGCATCGACTTCCTGATCCACGCCATTGGCTTCGCCGACAAACAGTACCTGCGCGGCCGCTACCTCGACACGCCGAAGGAGGCCTTCCTCCAGGCACTCGACATCTCCTGCTTCTCCTTTGTCTCGGTCTCCCGCCGGGCCGCCGCAATGATGAAGCCGGGCGGTTCGCTTCTCACCCTTTCCTATCTCGGCGCCGAGCGCTGGACGCCGCATTACAATGTCATGGGCGTGGCCAAGGCGGCGCTGGAGGCCAGCGTGCGCTACATGGCCGCCGATCTCGGCGACAGCGGCATCCGCGTGAACGCGATTTCCGCGGGCCCGATCAAGACGCTGGCGGCCAGCGGAATCGGCGACTTCCGCTACATCCTGAAGTGGAACCAGTACAACTCGCCCATGCGCCGCAACGTCTCGCTGGATGAGGTCGGCGGCGCCGGGCTGTACCTGCTCTCCCCGCTCTCGGGCGGCGTGACGGGCGAGGTTCACCACGTCGATTGCGGCTACCACATTGTCGGGATGAAGCACCCCGAGGCGCCGGATATCACAATCGAGAAGAGCTGACCGCTCCTCCTCGATGTCTCACAACAGCTTCGGCCACCTCTTCCGCGTCACTACCTGGGGCGAGAGCCATGGGCCGGCAATCGGAGGCGTTGTCGATGGCTGCCCGCCCGGGCTCTCGCTCACCGAAGCCGACATCCAGCCCTGGCTGGATCTGCGCCGTCCCGGACAGTCCAAGTTCGTCACACAGCGGCAGGAGCCGGACGAGGTCCGCATCCTCTCCGGCACTTTCGAAGGACTGACGACCGGGACGCCGATTTCGCTGCTCATCGAGAACATGGACCAGCGCTCCCGCGACTACGGCGAGATCGCGGAGGCCTTCCGCCCCGGCCACGCCGACCTTGCCTATCACCTCAAATACGGCGTGCGGGATTATCGCGGCGGCGGCCGGTCCTCGGCGCGGGAAACGGCGATGCGGGTCGCAGCCGGCGCAGTCGCGCGCAAGGTGCTGGGCGCCGGTGTGACGATCCGCGGTGCGCTCGTTGCGATGGGTGGCGATGCGGTGGACCGCGCGGCCTGGGATTGGGCCGCCATTCGGGAAAACGACTTCTTCTGTCCTGACCGCGCCGCTGCCGCCCGATGGGAGGAACGCCTCCTCGCCCTGCGAAAGGCCGGATCCAGCGTTGGCGCTGTTGTGGAGGTGGTGGCCGAAGGCCTGCCGCCCGGCCTCGGTGCACCACTGTACGGCAAGCTGGATGCCGAGATCGCGGCCGCCTTCATGTCCATCAATGCGGTAAAGGGCGTGGAGCTCGGGGATGGGTTCGCGGCCGCGGAACTCACGGGTGAGGGCAATGCGGACGAGATGCGCATAGCGCCTGACGGCACGGTGGACTTCCTGGCCAATCATTCCGGCGGCGTGCTCGGGGGCATTTCCACTGGTCAGCCGGTGGTGGCGCGCTTCGCCGTGAAGCCGACCTCCTCGATCCTTGTTTCCCGCCGTACCGTGGACCGGCACGGCCAGGAACGCGATCTGATCACCAAGGGGCGCCACGACCCCTGCGTCGGTATCCGCGCCGTGCCCGTGGGCGAGGCGATGATGGCCTGCGTCCTGGCTGACGCCCTGCTCCGGCACCGCGCCCAGGTGCCGGATGCTCCCCTGACCACCCGCCTCCCGAGAAACTGATCACGCAGCGGCTTTGTCCTACCAGAACGCTCAGTTATTAACGGGACACCATGAGGTGACCCGATGCCCGCTCTCCGCGCCCAGGACTCCGACGCTCCGGCCCGATCCACGCTCGGGAGGGATCCTGACCAGAAGGCTCTCTCCGGCTTCCTTGGCCTGGCAGGAACGCGGAAATGGAAGGCGCGGATGGCCGAGATCGGCCGGCGTTCCGCGACGACCTCTCTCACCGGCCGTGCCGTCCAGGAACGCCACGCACTGGAGCTGACCCTGCAGCGCCTCTCCGCTCCCGACGCACTGGCAGCTGCCGGTGTTGGGGAGCGCCGTCTGCTCCTCCTGGCGCAGGAGGCCGTGCGCTTGGCGGATGAACTGCCACCCGAGCCGCGCGGCCGGTTGCGCGAGCTGATTCTCTCGGGCCTGACCGGCGAGGCAAATCTCGTTCCCCTCTTCCACATGCTCCGTGTCGCGGCGCTGCACCGGGAGCGTGGTTTCACCGTGCGCTTCACCGGCCTGGGCGAGGGCACCGCGCACGATCTGCTGATCGAGCGCGATGGCTGCGCTGCCGAGGTGGTTTGCGAAACCGTGTCGGCGGAGGAGGGCCGCCCCGTGCTACGCGGCGACTGGTGCGCCTTCGTAGACGGTATCAACCCCGACTTGCAGACCTGGCTCGCCGCCCATCCCGGCCGCTACGTCCTCAAGATGACGCTCCCCGATGGTCTGAAGCGCGACGCCCTCGATGTTGCCACGCTGCAGCGCCGGATCATGGAGATGCTTCGCGACCGCCGGCGCCAGGATAGCGCGGCCGATGCCGTGCTGAAGCTCGATCCGCTGATCCTGGCAGGGGCCCAGGCCGCCGTGCCCGCCAATGCGCTGCGGGCTCTGTTCGGGCCGGAGGCACATCTGGCCGTTACGCAGGGCGGCGGCAACATCCTCGTCCTCGCGGCCCGCGCGGGGCAGGCCAGCGACATCGCCCAAGCGGTGTGCCGCCGCATGGTTGACGCGTCCGCCCGCTTTTCCGGCGAGAAGGCCGGACTGCTGGCTATCTTCCTGGACGATATCGGTCGCCAGGAATGGCGCGGTCTTCGCGAGCGTATGGAATTGGAGGGGTCGGTCCGTCGTTTCCTCACCACTGCCGCGGCTCGGCGCGTCTCCGCTGTCTCCTGCGCTTCCCGCATGGAAATGTTCGGTATGGCTCCGCCCGATTCTGTGTCGGAAGGCGAGCTGCGCTTCCGTAACCCCGCTCGGCCGCACCCGCGCGAGGCTGCCCTTTTGCCTGCCCTCACCTCCACGGGCTGAGCCGGCCATTCACGCCTTGGTGAAGCCCGTCCTGCCGGACCGAGCGCAGAAACCCTGGCGTAAATAGATCGTTAAGGGCCATGTTGCACTGCGATACACGGCGTGGACGGCACGTGACGCATGCCATTTGAGGGTTGTCATGACGGAGACGGAAATGGAGAGCGCGCTCTCCGAACTCGACCGACTTCTGAACGACCCGGATGTCCGCATGGATCCGGCGCGGGTGTGGGCGCTTGCCGAAACACTGTCCGCCCAGGGTGCCTCGGCCCCGCGTTCCGCGACCCGTTAGCCGCGGAACCGGGCTCCGATCAGGAACTCCCGGTTTCCCTCAGGCCCAGTGATTGGGCTTTCGGAAATGCCGAGCACGGTCCAGCCTGGGAGCTGCGACCACCAGGACTCGACCTTCTCGCAGACTGAGCGATGAACCGCAGGGTCCCGCACGACGCCGCCCTTCCCTACCATGCCCGGCCCGGCCTCGAACTGCGGCTTGATCAGCGCCACGGCAAAAGCTCCTGGTGCGGCTAATGCGAGCGCGGCGGGAAGGACAGTCGACAGCCCGATGAACGATGCGTCGCACACGACTGCCCCGACCGGCTCAGGGATCTGCTCCGCTGTGACATAGCGGGCATTCACCCGTTCCAGCACCACCACGCGCGGATCGTTCCGGAGACTCCAGGCGAGTTGCCCGTGGCCGACATCGACAGCATAGACCCGCGCCGCCCCATGATGCAGCAGAACATGGGTGAAGCCGCCGGTCGACGCGCCCACATCGACGCAAACCCGGCCCGAGGGTTCGAGCCCGAATGCCGCCAGCCCATGCGCCAGCTTCAGGCCGCCACGGCTGACCCAGGGGTGATCCTGGCCGCGCACTTCCAGCGCGTCGCCTTCCCGCAGCTCCTGGCCGGGCTTCTCGATCCGGCGCTCGCCACTGAAGACCTTCCCGGCCAGGATCAGCGCCTGCGCCCGGGTGCGGCTCTCGGCCAGGCCTCGCTCCACCAAAGCAGCATCGGCACGCTGCTTGGCCGGCTTGGGCTGCGGCAAGCTCTCTCTCCCGTCTGTCACATCCCAGGATAGCAGGGCCGGGCACCGGGGCCGACCCGTCCCTGACCTTGCGGCGAGGTCTGCGGCGTCGGACAGAGGGGAGCAAGGCGCCAGGCGCCATCGATGGAGGACCTGCCATGCCCCATGTTGTCGTTCTCGATCCCATCCACCCCGATGGGATCCACCGCCTGCACGACGCGCCGGGTATCACGCTCGACCATCCTGGCCTGCATCCGGATACCCAAGCAGCCCCGTCGCTTGCGACTCGGCTGCGCGACGCAGAGGCGCTGGTCGTGCGCGGCACGATTGTGGGTTCCGCCCTGCTCGCCCTCGCGCCACGCCTCCGCATGGTTTGCCGCCACGGCGTCGGCTATGACCTAGTGGACGTTCAGGCCATGACGCGGGCCGGGGTGGCCGTGATGATCACCCCTGAAGCGAACGCCGCCTCCGTCGCCGAGCACGCACTGATGCTCATGCTCGCCGTCGCCCGGCAGGTCCTGCCCGTGGATGCCGGGGTGCGCGCCGGGCAGTGGCGTGTGCAGGGTCAGTCCCGCACCTTCGAGCTGGGTGGACGCCGCGTGCTGGTGGTCGGTTTCGGCCGGATTGGCACCCGCGTGGCCCGGCTCTGCGCCGCTTTTGGGATGCATGTGCTGGTGCATGATCCCTACCTCCCCGCGGGCACGATCCGCGGTGCCGGCTACGAGGCGGTGAAGGATCTTTCCGCCGGGCTCGCCACTGCAGACATCGTTACCCTCCACCTGCCCGCCGGCGAGTCGACCCGCGGTATGGTGAATGCGGGCTTCCTCGCCGCCATGAAGCCCGGCGCCGTGCTGATCAACACTGCCCGAGGCACGCTGGTGGATGAGGTGGCGCTCGAGGCCGCGCTACGCTCTGGCCATCTTGGCGGCGGAGGGCTCGACGTGCTGCGGACGGAGCCGATGGTGGAACCAGTTCCACTCCTGCGGCTGGAGAACCTCGTCGTCACGCCGCATGTGGCCGCGAGCACGGCAGAGGGACTTCAACGCATGGCCTGGGACGCTGCCGGGAACGTCCTGGACTTCCTCGCCGGACATCCCGACACGGATGCGGTCGTCAACCGTGAGGTACTGAAGACGTCCTGAGTGGACGCACCGCAAGCACAGGAGAAGGCGAGGACGAAGCCTCCGGCCGCCCCGCGTTCGAATGGAACAGCCGGCACCGCCTACGTCTAACGCTTTTTTATAAGTGTGAGGTCGAGGAATCTCAGGTTTCTCGCGGTTGGCCCCAGGGGAAGTCGGTGCCTTCCCCTGGGGCCAACCGTATCAAGCCCGCGCCGGCTGCGCCGTGCTTTCCTGCCCAAGAGCCTGACGCGCCGCGCGGACGATCTGCGGCGCGTTCAGCCCGGCGAAGTCGTACTGCTTCTGAGGAGACTCGTGGTCGATATACACGTCCGGCAGCACCAGCGGCCGGAAGCGCAGCCCGCCATCCAGCAGCCCGGCATGGGCGAGGTGCTGGGCCACCAATGAGCCGAAGCCGCCCACCGAGCCTTCCTCCACCGTCAGCAGAACCGCGTGGTTCCGCGCCAGCTGCTCCAACAGCTCAGTGTCGAGCGGCTTGGCGAAGCGTGCATCAGCGACGGTGCAGGACAGACCCTGGGCCGCCAGCTCCTCGGCAGCCCGCATCGCTTCGGCCAGGCGCGTGCCGTAGGAGAAGATGGCGATGGTGTTCCCCTCGCGCAGCACGCGGCCCTTACCGATCGGCAACACAGATCCCCGGGCCGGAAGCTCCAGCCCGGTGCCCTCGCCGCGCGGGTAGCGGAAGGCGATCGGGCCGCTGTCGTGGGCGGCGGCGGTGGCGACCATATGAGTCAGCTCCACCTCGTCGGCGGCCGCCATCAACGTCATGTTCGGGATACAGCCGAGATAGGCGACGTCATAAGCACCGGCATGGGTGGCGCCGTCCGCACCCACCAGACCCGCGCGGTCCATGGCGAAACGCACGGGCAGGTTCTGCAAGGCCACATCATGCACGACTTGGTCGTAGGCGCGCTGCAGGAAGGTCGAGTAGATCGCGACGAAGGGGCGCAGACCCTCGCAGGCCATGCCGGCCGCGAAGGTGACGGCGTGCTGCTCGGCAATCCCCACGTCGAAGGTGCGGCGCGGGAAAGCCTTCTCAAACGAATCCAGTCCCGTGCCGCCCGGCATCGCGGCAGTGACGGCCACGATGCGCGGATCGGCCTCGGCTTCGACCATCAGGGCGCGGGCGAAGACCTTGGTGTAGGAAGGCGGGCCCGGTGGCGCCTTGGCCTGCTCGCCGGTGACGACATTGAACTTCACCACGCCATGATACTTGTCGGCCGAGGCCTCGGCCGGCGCGTAACCCTTGCCCTTCTGCGTGACGACGTGGAGCAGGATCGGCCCGCTCTCCTCGGCCTCGCGCAGGTTTCGCAGGACGGGCAGCAGGTGGTCCAGGTCGTGCCCATCGATCGGGCCGACATAGTAGAAGCCCATTTCCTCGAAGAGTGTGCCGCCGGTCAGCATGCCGCGCGCGTACTCATCGGCCCGGCGAGCGGCCTGGGCCAGCGGGCGCGGGAAGCGGCGGGCGAGGCGCGCCATGACCTCCCGGATCGAGAGGAACGGGCGGGAGGAGATGAGGCGGGATAGATAGGCCGACATGGCGCCGACGGGGCGTGCGATGGACATGTCGTTGTCGTTCAGCACGACGATCAGCCGCGACTTGAGCGCTCCCGCATTGTTCATCGCCTCATAGGCCATGCCCGCGGACATCGCGCCGTCACCGATGACCGCGATCACGTTCTGGTCGGCCCCGGCGCCAAGCCCCTGGGCCGCGAGCAGGTCGCGCGCCACCGCCATGCCCAGCCCTGAGGAGATGGAGGTGGAGGAGTGAGCCGCGCCGAAGGGGTCGTACTCGCTCTCGGAACGGCGGGTGAAGCCGGACAGGCCGCCGCCCTGGCGCAGGGTCCGGATACGGTCCCGCCGGCCCGTGAGGATCTTGTGCGGATAGGCCTGGTGGCCGACGTCCCAGATGAGCCGGTCCGTCGGGGTATCGAAGATGGCGTGCAGCGCGACGGTCAGCTCCACCACGCCCAGCGAGGCGCCGAGGTGCCCGCCGGTGACGGAAACCGCATGAATGGTCTCCGCCCGCACCTCCTCGGCCAGCTGCTTGAGCTGCTCCGGCGACAGGTTGCGCATATCCGCCGGGAAGCGGACGCGATCGAGCAAGGGCGTGTTGGAGACTGGGGACATGGGCTCTTTCTCGGACCGTTCTCTCGTCAGCGCTAGTTCAAATGGCTAGTTCTTACGGCGGACGACATGGTCCGCCATCTGTCGCAGCAGGCTCGCACGCTCGTCGAAGCCATCCAGATGGGCCTTGGCCTGCTCGATCAGCCTTTCCGCCTGGGCCCGGGCGCGCTCGGGGCCCAGAAGCCCAAGCAGCGTCGCCTTCCCGGCCCCGGCATCTTTGCCGGTCGCCTTGCCAGCCTCCTCCGGCGTGGCCGTTAGGTCCAGCAGATCGTCGGCGATCTGGAAAGCGGTCCCGATCTCGCGCCCGTAGGAGACCAGGGCCTGGCGTGGCAGGTGCGGAGCTTTGCCCAGGATCGCACCTGCCTCGGCCGAGAACTCGATCAGCTTGCCGGTCTTGAGCAGCTGCAGGCGGCTGATCGCCGCCTCATCCAGCGGAGAGGTGGCCTTTTCGGCCATCATGTCCAGCATCTGCCCGCCCACCATGCCGCGGGCACCGGCCGCGAGCGCCAACTGCAGGCATAGCTCGGCGCGCACGGCTGGGTCCGAATGGGTTTCAGGCGCAGCGAGCACGGCGAAGGCCTGGGTCTGCAGCGCATCGCCCACCAGGATGGCAGTCGCCTCGTCCCAGGCCTTGTGGACGGTGGGCTTGCCCCGCCGCAGGTCGTCATCGTCCATCGCGGGCAGGTCGTCATGCACCAGCGAATAGGCATGCAGCATCTCGACGGCCGCCGCGGCCCGCAGCGCGGACTGGCGGGCGACGCCGAACTGGCGCGCACCCTCGAGAACAAGAAAGGCCCGCATCTTCTTGCCGCCGCCCATGGTGGCGTAGCGCATCGCGGCAAACAGGCTGCGCTCAGCGCCCTCCTCCTTCGGCAGCAGCGCGTCCAGCGCCTCGTCTACCTCGGAGGCGGCGTCGGCCATCGCGGCCTTCAGCGCCTCGGCCGATTGGGTCTCCGCCATATCGGTGCCGCTCATTCCACGTCCCTCAGGGTCGGGCCGGCCGGGCTGGGAACCAGCGCCTGCACGCGCGCCTCGGCCTCCGACAGTTTGCGCTCGCAATGAGCCCGCAGCGCGGTGCCACGGGCATAGGAGTCCATCGCCTCCTCGAGCCGGGCCTGGCCGCCCTCGAGCCGGCGCACGATGGATTCCAGCTCGGCCATGGCCTCCTCAAAGGAAAGGGCCTCCACATCGGCCAATGCCGGAGGGGTGGATACGGGATCGGGCATCAGGGCTCCGGTTGGCATTCAGGCGCGGATCAAGGCGCGGAGATGGGCGGCCGTGGACCGGGCCAGGGCGCCGAGGTCGTAGCCGCCTTCCAGCATCGAGACCACCCGGCCGCCACAGACAGAGTTGGCCAGTTCACAGATCGCTTCCGTCACCCAGGCGAAGTCCGCCTCGTCCAGCAGCAACCCGGCGAGCGGGTCAGCGCGATGAGCATCAAAGCCGGCGGACACGATGACGAGGTCCGGGTTGAAGGCCTGCACGGCGGGAAGGATCTCGCGCTCCCACACCCGGCGGAAGGCCGGACCGTCGGTACGCGCGGCGAGCGGGACGTTCAGGATGTTCCCTGCCCCTGTCTCCGAGGCGGCACCGGTGCCGGGATAGAGCGGCGACTGATGGGACGAGGCGAGCATGAGGCTGGGCTCGTCCCAGAATGCGGCCTGGGTGCCATTGCCATGATGCACGTCGAAGTCCAGCACCACCACGCGCTCCACCCCATGGGCAGCCTGGGCATGGCGTGCAGCAACCGCGGCGCTGGAAAACAGGCAGAATCCCATTGCCGTGTCGGGCTCGGCATGGTGGCCGGGCGGGCGCACGGCGCAGAAGGCACGGGGGAACTCGCCCCGCATGACGCAGTCCACCGCTTCCACCCCAGCCCCGGCGGCGCGCAGGGCGGCCTCGGCGGAGTGGGCGTTCATCGAGGTGTCGGCATCCAGCTGTACCATCTCTCCCTCCGCCGGTCGGATGGACAGGATGCGGTCCACGTGAGCAACAGGATGGACTCGAAGAAGCTGCTCTCGCGTCGCGGCCGGCGCCTCGGCCCGAACGAGGTTCGAGAATTCCTGCGCCTCCAGCGCCTGCAGAACGGCTCGCAGGCGAGCAGGTGCCTCGGGGTGATAGGGCCCGTTGTCATGGCGAAGGCAGGCGGGGTGGGTCAGCAGCAGCATCAGCGCCCGTCCTTCCCCGCCGGCTCGTCCCGCTTGCGCAGGGTGTAGCGGTAGACCCCCGCGCTCTCGCTGAAGGAGACGAGGGCGTGGCCCGTCTCCCGGCAGTAGGCTTGGAAATCGACGACGCTGGCTGCATCGGTCGCCAGAACGGTCAGCCTTGCGCCCGGCGGCAGCCCGCGCAGGACCTTGTTGGCCTTCAGCACGGGCAGCGGACAAGTCAGCCCCTGGACGTCGAGCAGGGTCTCGTTCTTCGGGGCGGGGGGAGAAGGCGATGCCATGGGGTCGGCCAATCCACCACCTGGATCGCCGCAAGTCCAGCGCTGCCGACGCGGCTGTGACCGGCGCCCGGCTGGACGCAGCCCCGCCTCCCCGGCATTCATCGCCCCATGACCATCAAGCTCGGCGTGGACCTCGGCGGGACCAAGACGGAGATCGTGGCGCTGGACGCGGCCGGGACCGTGCTGCTGCGCCGCCGCAGGCCCACCGGCCAGGGCTATCCCGCCATCATCCAGACCATTGCCGAGCTGGTGCACGAGGCAGAGGCCGAACTGGGCGGGCGCGGCACGGTGGGCGTGGGCATCCCCGGCAGCATCAATCCGCGAACGGGTCTCGTCCGCAACGGCAACACCCAGGCGCTGAACGGCAACCCGCTGGACAAGGACCTCGCCGCCGCGCTCGGCCGCGAGGTACGGGTGATGAACGACGCCAACTGCCTGGCGATGAGCGAAGCGGCGGACGGCGCCGGCGCGGGCTATCCTGTGGTGTTCGCCGCCATCCTCGGTACCGGCGTGGGCGGCGGCTGGGTGGTGGATGGCCGCCCGCTCGACGGGCTCAACCGCGTGGCGGGCGAATGGGGCCATACCCCCCTGCCCTGGATGCGGCCGGAGGAACTGCGCAGCCGGCAGTGCTGGTGTGGCCGGCATGACTGCCTGGAGACCTTCCTGGCCGGCCCGTCCCTGGCCGCCGACACGCACGGCCCCGGCCACCGCGATGCCAGTCGCGTCGATCACGGCGCCCGCGCGGGTGACGCCGCCTGTCAGGCCGGGCTGGCCCGACATGCCGACCGGCTCGCCCGCGCCCTGGCCCAGGTGGTGAACATCATGGACCCCGACGTGATCGTGCTGGGAGGCGGTGTCTCGAACTTCGCGCATCTCTACACCGACGTGCCCGGGTTGATGGCGCCCTTCATCTTCGGGGATTCCAAGACCGTGAACCTCGTCCAGGCGCGGCACGGGGACAGCTCCGGCGTGTTCGGCGCCGCTCGCCTCTGGGACCGGGACTGACTGCGGCCGCGAGGCGACTCGGGCATCTGTTCCCCTTCCGTGCTAAGACTTCGCCATGCCTTCCCTCTGCCGGGACTGCTTCGCGCAGCAGCATGATACTCAGGTAACGCAGCGCCGTTGCGGCGCATGCGGCTCCGCACGGCAGTCCTCCCATCGCGAGCTGTTCACCCTCGCGATCGCGCATATCGACTGCGACGCCTTCTTCGCCAGCGTGGAGAAACGCGACCGGCCAGAACTGGCCAGCCGGCCGGTGATCATCGGCGGCGGGCAGCGCGGAGTCGTCTCAACCGCCTGCTACGTCGCCCGCACCCGCGGCGTGAAATCCGCGATGCCGATGTTCAAGGCGCTGAAGGCTTGCCCGGACGCTGTGGTGATCAAACCGGACTTCGCCAAATACGTCGCGGCCTCGCGCCAGATCCGCACGGTGATGGAGGAACTCACCCCTCTGGTGCAGGCGATGTCGATCGACGAGGCCGTGCTCGACCTCTCCGGAACCGAGGCGCTTCACGGCGCCCCGCCCGCGGTGGCCCTGGCCCGCTTTGCGCGGCGGGTGGAGCGCGAGGTGGGCGTCACGGTCTCGATCGGCCTCGCCCCCAACCGCCTGCTGGCCAAGATCGCGGTGGAGCGGGACAAGCCGCGCGGTTTGGCCTGCATCGGGATTGCCGAGGCCGCCAGCCTTCTCGCCGCAGAGCCGGTGACCATCCTGCCCGGAGTGGGCCCGGCCTTTGCGGCGAAACTGGCAGGCATGGGGTACTCCACCCTCGGCCAGCTTCAATCGCTCGATGCTCGGGAAGCGATGCGCCGCTTCGGCGAGGACGGCATCACCCTCGTTGCCCGAGCGAGGGGCGAGGATGCCCGACCGGTGCGGCCGGAGCGCGAAACCAAATCCATTTCCGCCGAGACCACCTTCGAGCGCGACATCAGCCTTCCCGCTGAGATGGAGCCTATCCTCTGGCGGCTGTGCGAGAAGCTGGCGCGTCGTCTCGGCGAGAAGGGCTTTGCGGCAGGTGGAGTGGTGCTGAAGCTCAAGACCTCGCGCTTCGCTCTGCGCACCCGCAACCTGCGCCTGTCCGGGCCCACCGCCGTGCCCGAGACCCTCTACGCCGCCGCTCTAAAGCTTCTGGCGCGGGAGGCTGACGGCACGGCATTCCGGTTCATCGGAGTCGGCGCCCAGCCGCTTGTGGAGGCCTCCGGCGCCGACCAGGGCGACTTGGCCGATCCGGAAGCGCCGCGGCGCGCTGCCCGCTGGGCCGCCATGGAAGCGCTGCGCGCCCGCTTCGGCGAGGGTGCGGTCCGGGCCGGGCGCGGACTAGCGGTGCGACGCTGACGGCGTAGGCTGCCCCGGAGATTGATCGTAGCAGTTGAACTCGCTCACGTCCCCTCAAGCGCGACGATATCACCCGCTGCAAGTGCGCAGCGGCACGCCGCGAGTGGCCGAGGCGATGTTCCCTGATTGCCAGATCCGACGCTGCCCGGTGGGAGCACTGGAGCGGTGGGGTTCATAGCCAACTAAACTCTCACGTTCCTCGTGATGCGATTGATGCAGGCTGTGCTCTTCGGTCGTGAGCGGACAACGCGTGTCAAAGCGGAAGTGGTCCGTCCGACTTCACCTCCTCCATCACGGCGTAGGTTCGCGTCTCCCGCACGCCCGGCAGTGCGAGCAGGACCTTACCAAGGAAGTCGCGATAGGCGGCCATGTCCCGGACCCTCGTCTTGACGAGATAGTCGAAGCCCCCGGCGACCATATGGCACTCCAGCACCTCCGGCGCGCGGTTCACGGCTGCTGCGAAGCGGTCGAATACGTCCGGCGTGGTCTTGTCGAGCAGCACCTCCACGAAGACGAGCAGCCCGAAGCCCAGACGGTGGGGGTCCAGCCGCGCGCCGAACCCGGTCACTAGGCCGTCCTTGAGAAGCCGCCGCATGCGCTCGCTCGTCGCAGTCGGGGACAGGCCGATGCGGTCAGCGAGCTCCAGGTTCGTGATCCGTCCCTCCCGCTGGAGGATCGCCAGCATCATGCGATCAGCGCGGTCGGTCTCCTGCATATTTCTCTCCCGCAGCCGACATGCACCGTGATTCATGCGGCCATCCAGCCGATCTATCGCATGTTCCTGCGGCGAGACCAGCCTTACGCTCGGCCGTACCAAGTCAGGAGGCCTGCGCCATGAGCACCGCGACCCTGTCCGAGACCAGCCCGCAGCCGTTCCAGGCTTTCGCCTCTGAACTGCACGCCCAGGCTCCGCTGCGCGCCGCCATCACTGCTGCCTACAGGCGCCCCGAGGAAAGATGCCTCCCGCCTTTGATCGAGGCGGCCGCCCTAGCAGCCGAGCAGGATGCCGCGGCCATGGCCCTTGCCCATCACCTCGTCTCCGCGCTGCGCGCAAAGCGCCGCTCTGGCGGGGTGGAGGCACTTGTGCAGGAGTTCTCCCTCTCCAGCGGAGAAGGCGTGGCGCTGATGTGCCTGGCTGAGGCCCTGCTGCGCATCCCCGATACCGCAACCCGCGACGCGCTGATCCAAGACAAGCTCGGCGGTGGGGACTGGCGGTCCCATCTGGGCCACTCCCCGTCCCTCTTCGTCAATGCGGCGACCTGGGGTCTGGTGGTCACGGGCAAGCTCACTTCAACCAGCAGCGAGGTCGGGCTGGGGGCGTCCCTGACTCGGCTCATCGCCCGCGCGGGCGAGCCGGTGATCCGCCGCGGCGTCGATCTCGCCATGCGGATGATGGGCGAGCAGTTCGTCACCGGGCAGACGATCGAGGAGGCGCTGACCCGCAGCCGCGCCCTGGAGGCGCGGGGCTTTCGGTACTCCTACGACATGCTTGGCGAGGCCGCGACGACGGCCGGCGACGCCGCCCGCTACCTGCGCGACTACGAGAATGCGATCCACGCGATCGGGCAGGCTTCGGGCGGGCGCGGGATCGTCGATGGGCCGGGCATCTCCATCAAGCTCTCCGCCCTCCACCCCCGCTACGCCCGTGCGCAGCGCGCGCGGGTGATGGCCGAGCTGCTGCCGCGCATTGCAGGCCTCGCCGTGCTCGCCCGCCGCTACGACATCGGCCTGAACATCGACGCCGAGGAGGCCGACCGGCTGGAGCTGTCGCTCGACCTGCTGGAAGCTCTTTGCCACGACGAGCGCCTGGCGGGGTGGAACGGCGTCGGCTTCGTCGTCCAGGCCTACCAACGGCGTGCGCCTTTCGTAATTGACTTCGTGGTCGATCTCGCTCGCCGCACCGGCCGCCGAATGATGGTTCGCCTCGTGAAGGGTGCCTACTGGGACAGCGAGATCAAGCGGGCCCAGATGGATGGGCTGGAGGGCTTCCCGGTCTTCACCCGCAAGGTCCACACGGACGTGTCCTACCTCGCCTGCGCGCGCCGCCTGGTGGCGGCCCCGGACGCGGTCTTCCCGCAATTCGCCACCCACAACGCCCGCACCGTCGCCGCCATCCACGCCATGGCCGATCCCGCCGCTTGGCACCCTGGCCAGTACGAATTCCAGTGTCTGCATGGAATGGGCGAGCCGCTCTATGACGAGGTGGTTGGCCGCGACCGGCTGGACCGACCCTGCCGCATCTACGCTCCCGTCGGCACGCACGAGACGCTGCTGGCCTATCTCGTCCGGCGCCTGCTCGAAAACGGCGCCAACTCCTCCTTCGTGAACCGCATCAACGACCCGGATGTCCCGGTGGAGGCGCTGGTGGCGGATCCGGTGGCCGAGGCGCGCGCCCTCTCCCCGCTCGGTCGGCCGCATGACGGCATCGCCCAGCCACGTGACCTGTTCGGCGCGGTGCGCCGCAACGCAGCCGGGCTGGACCTGACGGATGAGGTTCGTCTCTCTGAACTGGTGTCCACGCTGCGGGAAGGCGCCACGCTTCTGCGTGCGGCGCCGCTGCTCGGCGAGGAAGCCGCCGAGGGCCCGGCGCGGAAGATCCGCAATCCGGCGGACCGGCGCGACCTCGTCGGGTACGTGATCGAAGCTGACCCGGCCGTGGTGGATGCCGCGCTCTGTCAGGCCGAAGCCGCCGGCCCGGGCTGGGCCGCAACGCCCCCGGCCGAGCGCGCCGCGCTGCTGGAAGAAGCCGCGACACTGATGGAGGCCCGTATGGGCGCGCTTCTCGGCCCCATCGTGCGGGAGGCGGGCAAGTCCCTGCCCAATGCCGTGGGCGAGGTGCGGGAGGCCGTCGACTTCCTTCGCTATTACGCTGCCAGTGCGTGCGGCTTCGGGGCGGATCACCGCCCGCTCGGGCCGGTCGCCTGCATCTCGCCCTGGAACTTCCCGCTTGCGATCTTCACCGGCCAGGTGGCGGCCGCGCTTGCGGCGGGAAACACCGTACTGGCTAAGCCCGCCGAAGAGGTGCCGCTGATTGCGTCCCTTGCCGTTGCGCTGCTGCATGAGGCCGGGGTGCCGCCTGCCGTCCTGCATCTGTTGCCGGGAGACGGCACGGTCGGGGCGCGGCTGGTGAGTGATGCGCGGGTGCAAGGCATAATGTTCACTGGATCGACCGAGGTCGCGCGGCTGATCGGGCGCAGCATCGCAGGCCGCCTGACCCGGGACGGGCAGCCCATTCCGTTGATCGCCGAGACCGGGGGGCAGAATGCCCTCGTGGTGGACAGCTCGGCGCTCGCGGAACAGGTGGTGGCGGACGTCCTTGCCTCGGCCTTCGACAGTGCGGGCCAGCGTTGCTCCGCACTGCGCGTCCTCTGCCTGCAAGAGGAGGCGGCGGATCGTGTGCTGGGGATGCTCAAGGGTGCCCTTGCCGAGCTCTCGGTCGGCAACCCTGACCGCCTCTCGACGGATATCGGTCCCGTCATCACCGAGGAGGCGCGGGCAGGGATCCAGGGCCATGTCGATGCTATGCGCGCGGCGGGACGGCCCGTGCACGCCCTGGCACTGCTCGATGCATGCCGATACGGCAGCTTCGTCGCGCCGACCATCATCGAGATCGACAGCATTGCGGAGCTGAAGCAGGAGGTATTCGGCCCCGTGCTGCACGTGCTCCGCTTCCGGCGCGAGGCGATGGATTCCCTGATCCGCGACATCAACGCCACCGGCTACGGCCTGACTTTCGGAGTCCACTCCCGCATCGACGAAACCATCACGCGTCTGGCTGGCGCGGCCGCAGCGGGGAACATCTACATCAACCGCAACCTGATCGGGGCTGTGGTGGGGGTGCAGCCCTTCGGCGGGCACGGACTCTCGGGAACCGGGCCGAAGGCGGGCGGGCCGCTTTACCTGCGCCGCCTTCTCTCAGCCTGCCCGGTGGAGCCGCCCCTACCCGCCACCCCGCCGCAGCCGGCACTGGATGCGCTGGTCGGTTGGTTGCGCGCCGAAGGCCGGACCGAGCTGGCCGGGCGCTGCGAGGCGCAGGGGCGAGCTGCGCGGGCAGGATTAGAGATCGAGTTGCCAGGCCCGGTGGGGGAACGGAACCTTTACCGCCTGGAACCCCGCGACCCCGTGCTGTGCCATGCGGCAAGCGGCGACGAGCTGCTGGTCCAAATCGCTGCCTGTCTTGGTACAGGCAACGACGCCAGGGTCGCGCTCACGGATTTCCGCTCGCTGGGCACCATGCCCCCTGCTGTCGCGCCGCATGTCCATCCAGGGAACGGCCTGGACGGGGTCGGCGCCCTGCTGTTTCAGGGTGCAGAGGAAGCGCTCCAAGGCCTGCTGCGGGAGGTAGCGGAAGCGTCCGGTGCCATCCGCCCGGTCATCATCCCACGGAACGGTTTCTATCCGCTCGACATGCTCGTCGCAGAACGATCCATCAGCACCAACACGGCGGCAGCAGGCGGCAATGCAAGCCTGATGAGTCTTTGAAGCAGCAACCGGTGCGGCATCCCTGGCGTGGGTGGAGGGCGAAGACCCTGGGACGCGCAAAGATGGATGGAATGCCTGCACGCAGGGGCCGTGGCGAGTGCTGGCCACTTCTCCTGGCGCGGACTGACCCGACTGCGACCAGACCACCTGTACGACGGGTGCCGCCGCCCTCAGCCCCCGCCGAGGCGCGTGACGACGGAGGCGATGAACAGCCCCGTTGCCATGTCCAGCAGGACGAAGAACCCGGCGCGTATGCCGGTGATCCGCAGTGCGGCGCGAGCGACGAACCATTCCAGCCACAGCGCGTAGCCGAAGGCCGCGAGGGTGAGTGCTCCTCCCAGCCCGGCCGGCAACAGCGGGCCGAGCACGGTCGCCGCCAGGAGCGCAGCGTACTGGGCGAGGTTCGTCCAGTTCCAGGCCGCGATGAACAGCGGCCAGAACGGCTCGCGACCGGAGGCGTCCACCAGCGTGAGCGAGGCGAGCGGGAAGACGACCCAGCCCAGGACATAGCCAATCATCTCGACCGGCAGCCCGTCGCCGACCGGCCCACTCGCCACCATCGCGCGGATCAGGAGGAAGGGAATGAAGCAGATTGCACCAGCCCAGAAGGACCGTGCGGCCCCTTCCGGCGAGAGAAGGGTGAGGCGCAGCCCTTCCTCCCGGCCCTGAGCGAGGAGATAGGCCGCCCGCAGCCCAGCCACGATCTGGGTGGCCGGGCTGACCTGGGGGGCGCTCAGCCCAGGCACTCCCGGATCACGGCACCATAGAGCGACGACAAGCGGCGCAACTCCTCCACCGGCGTGCGCTCGTCCACCTTGTGCATGGTCGTGCCCACCGCTCCCAGCTCGGCAACGGGGCAGAAGCGGGTGATGAAGCGCGCATCCGAGGTGCCGCCGCCAGTATCCATCGTGCCGGCCTGGCCCGTCTCCGCCTGCACGGCACGGCGCAGCGCGTCAACGAAGGGTCCCGGCTTGGTCAGGAACGCCTCGCCGGAGCAGGAGAAGCCTGCCTCATGCCGCGGCGCCTCCTCCGCCAGGACGCCTCGGATCCAGGCTTCCAGGGAGGCCGCCGTGTGCATGTCGTTGAAACGGATGTTCAGATGGGCGACCACCTTCGCGGGCACAACGTTGTCCACGGGATTGCCGACATCGACCGAGGTGACCTGCAGCGTACTCGGCTGGAACCACTCGGTGCCGCCATCCAGAGGCTCGGCCGTCAGCCGGTGCAGCACGCGGACCAGCCGGTGGATCGGATTGTCCGCCCGGTCGGGATAGGCGACGTGGCCCTGGGTGCCGTACACGGCGATGTGCGCGGTGATGCTGCCGCGACGACCGATCTTAATCGTGTCACCCAGCCGTTCCTTGCTCGTCGGCTCCCCCACCAGGCACATGTCTGGGACGAGGTGGTTTTCGGCCATCCAGTCCAGCACCTTGGTGGTGCCGTCCTTCGCCACCCCCTCCTCGTCGCCGGTGATGAGGAAGGAGAGCGTGCCTCGATCGGCC
Organism: Roseomonas sp. WA12; assembly: GCF_054165765.1. NCBI lineage: Bacteria > Pseudomonadati > Pseudomonadota > Alphaproteobacteria > Acetobacterales > Roseomonadaceae > Roseomonas > Roseomonas sp. WA12. The sequence goes on from NZ_CM135108.1 coordinate 1,705,670, forward strand.
GTGCCATCGGCAACCGCATCGCGTGCGGCCGCCACGAAGGCCGCGACGCCGCCCTTCATGTCCACCGCACCGCGTCCGTAGAGGGTGCCGTCCTCTACCGCCGCCTCGAAGGGGGGGTGGGTCCACCCCTCGCCCGGCGGCACCACATCCGTATGCCCGGCAAAGCAGAGATGCGGCCCGTTCCCGCCTGAACGCCGGATGGCAAAGAGGTTCTGCACCTCGCCGAAAGGCAGACGCGTGCAGATGAAGCCCAGCGGCTCCAGCGCCCGCTCCAGCACCGCCAAAGCACCCTCGTCGAGCGGCGTGACGGAGGCGCAGCGGATGAGGTCCTGCGCTATGGGAAGCGGATCGGTCGCCATCAGTCGCGCAGCAGCTCGTTGATCGAGGTCTTCTCGCGGGTGCGCGCGTCCACGCGCTTCACGATCACCGCACAGTAGAGCGCGGGGCCCGGCGTGCCGTCCGGCAGCGGCCGGCCCGGCAGCGTGCCCGGCACCACCACGGAATAGGCCGGCACGCGGCCGACGAAGACCTCTCCCGTCGCGCGGTCGATGACCTTGGTGGAGGCGCCGAGGAACACGCCCATGGAGAGCACCGCGCCACGCTCCACAACGACACCCTCGGCCACCTCGGAACGGGCGCCGATGAAGCAGTCGTCCTCGATCACCACCGGATTGGCCTGTAGCGGCTCCAGTACGCCGCCGATCCCAACGCCGCCCGAGAGGTGGCAGTTCTTCCCGATCTGCGCGCAGGAGCCGACGGTGGTCCAAGTGTCCACCATCGTGTTCCTATCGACATAGGCGCCCAGGTTCACGAAGCTTGGCATCAGCACGACGCCCGGCGCGATGAAGGCGGAACGGCGGACAACGGCGCCCGGCACAGCGCGAAAGCCGGCCTCCTTGAAGCGGTTTTCGCCCCAGTCCGCGAACTTCAGCGGAACCTTGTCATAGGCGCCGGCCGAGGTGTCCATCGCCACGCTGTCCTCCAGCCGGAAGGACAGCAGAACGGCCTGCTTCAGCCACTGGTTCACCCGCCAGCCGCCATTCCCGTCCGGCTCGGCCACCCGCGCCTTGCCGGAGTCAAGCAGCTCGAGCGCAGCCTCGACGAAATCGCGGTCATCGCCGGATGTGGTGGGCGTCAGCTCGGCGCGGCGCTGCCACAGGGCCTCGATGCGGGGCTGGAGGGCGTCGAGGTCCATCGGGGCGTCCTGGGCAGAGGCGTGGGTGGGTCAGCCCCATCGCGCGAGCAGCCCGGACTGTCAACGCGCAGGAAGCGGCGCGATTCAGCAATCCTTTACGAGAACGGGGCAGCCTCCGCTCTCGCGAGGCCACGCCCACAGGGGAAGCCCTTCGCCGGATGACTGGAGGCGACATGGAAGCCATGATGGCGACCTCGCCCCGCCGCATGTACGATGCCGCGCGGGCGGGGCTGGCAGAGAGGGCGGATACACCCCCCCGAGATGCTCTTCTTCCTCGCCAACGACCCTACGATCGCCGTTCGGGCCGCGATCGCCGCCAACGCTGCCACCCCGCCCCTCGCCGACCAGGTTCTTGCCCGCGACTCGCAGCCCGGGGTGCGCCGTGTCCTCGCCCGCAAGCTCGCCTCCCTTGCCCCCCTGCTCGACCGGGACAGCACCGACCGTCACCGCCGCGCCACCTGGGAGGCCCTGCTCAGGCTCATCGAGGACGACGTCGTCGCAGTGCGCGCTGCCGTGACGGAACTGGTTGCCGAGCACCCGGACGTACCGCGGCCGCTGATCCTGCGCCTGGCGCGCGATGTCGCCATGGCGGTGGCAGAGCCCGTGCTGCGTGGATCACCCGTGCTGGACGAGGAGGACTTGCTGGGCCTCGTCGCCGATCCGCCAGTGGAGGAAACATTGGCCGCCATCGCCCGGCGCCCGCACCTGCCGGAGCGGCCCTCGGATGCCATCGTTGCCCGGGCCGAAGAGTTCTCGGTCACGGCCCTACTTGCCAACGCTTCCGCCCGCATCCGCGAGACGACGCTGGTAGCTCTTGCCTCCCGATCGGGTGCCCAGGCGGCATGGCAGATCGCCCTTGTCCGGCGCCCCGGCCTGAGCGCCACAGTCCTCGCCGGCCTCCGTGGGTTGCTGGCGGAGGAGGCGCTCCGCATTCTGCTGAACCGGGCCGATCTGGACGCTGCCGCGCTCGGCGCCTTCCGCCCTGTCCCACACCAGCCCGCTGAGGCCGGGTCGGCCGGAATGAGCGAGGAGGGATTCGTCGCCGCTGCCCGCAAAGGCCAGATGGCAGAATGCGCCCGGATCCTCGCGGCCCTTAGCGGCCTCCCGGCCGGCGCAGTGGCACGGGCACTCGCCGCACGGGAAGCGCCGATGCTGGTGCCATTGTGCTGGAAAGCCGGCTTCTCGCCCCGGGCCGCCACCTTTGCGCAAATGCGCCTGGCCGGCAGCGCGGCCGAGGAGCTGCTCATTCTTCCCGGCGGCGAATGGGCTATGGCGCCCAGCCGGATGGACGCACTGGTCTCGGCCCTGACCTGCCCGGTGCCGGGCAGGGCGTGACATGCGCCCTCAGGGCTTGATAAGGGTTCCCGGGCCGCCGGCGGTGAACAGTTCGGCCAGAACGGCATGCGGCACGCGCCCGTCCAGGATCACCGCGCCCTGCACGCCGCGCTCGATAGCGTAGATGCAGGTCTCCACTTTCGGGATCATGCCACCCGAGATCCAGCCGGCTTTAAGCCCCGCCTGCACCTGGGCCACCGTCATCTCCGGTATGTGCACGCCGTCCGGCCCACGAACACCCGCGACGTCGGTAAGCATCAGCAGCCGCGCAGCGCCCAACGCGCCGGCGATGGCGCCAGCAACGGTATCGGCGTTGATGTTGTAGGTCTGTCCGTCCGCACCGATCCCGACCGGCGCCACCACCGGCACGATGTCCGCGCCGATCAGCAGCCGCAGCACCTTCGTGTCCACTTCGGCCGGCTCGCCCACGAAGCCGAGATCGACCGCGCGCTCCTCGTTCGTGTCGGGGTCGCGCACCGTCCGCTCAGCCTTGCGGGCGCGGATGAGGTTGCCGTCCTTGCCCGAGATGCCCACGGCGATGACCCCGGCGCGGGTAATCGCTTCGGCGACCTGCTTGTTGACCGTCCCGGCGAGAACCATCTCGACCACGTCCACGGTGGCCCCGTCGGTCACGCGCAGCCCGTTCACGAAGGTGGACTGCACGTCCAGCCGCTTGAGCATGGCGTTGATCTGTGGGCCGCCGCCATGGACGACGACGGGACTCACGCCCACCTGCTCCAGCAGCGCGATGTCGCGGCCGAAGCGCAGCGCGCCCTCCTCCTCGCCCATCGCGTGGCCGCCATACTTCACCACGACGATCTGGTCGTCGTATCGCTTCAGGTATGGCAGGGCGCCGGCGAGGATCGCCATCCGGTCTTGCGCGTCGGTGCTCATGGCTCTCCCGGGATGGCAGGTCGGCGGCGGTGGTAAGGGGGCACAGCGCCAGAGGTCAACCCAACGCGCCGGCAAGGCAGCCCGGCGATCAGCCCGACGCGGCAATCTCCGCCAGCGCCGCCCGAAGCTCGGGGATGCCCGCGCCCTTGTTGGAGGAGGTGGTAATGATCACCGGATGGGCGGCCACGCGCTTGCGCACGATCTCCGCCATCTCCTCCTGCCGCTTGAGAAGCCGGGAAGCGGGCTTGGTATCATCCGACTTGGTCAGGACGATCTGGAAAGGCACGGCGGCCTCTCCCAGCAGGTCCATCGCTGCCCGATCGCCACCCTTCGTCTCGATCCGCGCATCCATGAGCAGGAATACGCGGCGGAGCGTCGGTCGGCCGCGCAGGTAATCGAACATCAGGCCCTGCCAGTCCGCTTTCACCGCCTTGCTGGCGGCGGCATAGCCATAGCCGGGCATGTCCACCACGGTCAGGGGATGCTCTGTCCCCTCCCCCGCCGCGAAGAAGTTGAGCTGCCGCGTGCGGCCCGGCGTGTGGGAGACGCGGGCCAGGCCATGATGCCCGGCCAGCGCATTGATCAGCGACGACTTGCCGACATTCGAGCGCCCGCAGAAGGCCACCTCCGGCGAAGTCGCCGGCGGAAGTTTGTCGATTTGCTGGGCCGCGAAGAAGAAGTTGACGGGGCGCGCGAAGAGGAGACGACCCGCCTCGAGCCGCCGGGCCTCCTCCTCCTCGGGCGAGATCCCGCTCACGTTCCTGCCGCGGCCTTGGCGGCCCGCCGCTCCGCCCGGTCCTCACGCGCGATGTAGTACTGCTGGGCAACCGAGAGCAGGTTGTTCCAGGACCAGTAGATCACCAGGCCGGCGGGGAAGCTCGCCAACATGAAGGTGAAGATGATGGGCATGAAGCTGAACAGTTTCGCCTGAATGGGGTCGGGCGGCGTCGGATTCAGCTTGAACTGGATGAACATCGTGATGCCCATGATGATCGCCCAGGCCGGCATGTGCAGGAACAGAGGCGGATCCCAGGGGATCAGGCCGAACAGGTTGAACAGGTTCGTGGGATCGGGCGCCGAAAGATCGCGGATCCAGCCGAAGAATGGTGCGTGCCGCATCTCGATGGTAACGAACAGCACCTTGTAGAGCGCGAAGAACACGGGGATCTGCAGCAGTATAGGTAGGCAGCCCGCCGCCGGATTGATCTTCTCCGACTTGTAGAGCGCCATCATCTCCGCCTGCATCTTGGCGGGATCGTCCTTGTTGCGCTCCTTCAGCTCCTGCATCTTCGGGCCGAGGACCTTCATCCGACCCATCGACTTGTAGGACTTGCTGGCCAGCGGGAAGAACAGCAGCTTCAGCGCGATCGTAAAGATCAGGATCGCCACGCCGAAGTTGCCGACCAGCTTGAACAGCCAGTCCAGCCCGTAGAAGAACGGCTTGGTCAGGAAGTAGAACCAGCCGAAGTCGATCGCCTTGTCGAAGTCGGTGATACCGAGGTTCGTCGCATATGCATCCAGCAGGTGCACCTCCTTCGCGCCGGCGAAGAGCCGGGTGGCGAAGGCGGCTGTGGCGCCTGGTGCGGCTGCCATCGGTGCAGTGGGCGCGAAATCGACCTGCCAGCGGTCCTGGCCACCCTCCTGCGTCGCGCGGAAGGCCGCGCGGGTGCGCAGGGACTGGTCCACCGGCGCCAGCGCGGCCAGCCAGTATTTGTCGGTGAAGCCAGCCCAGCCGCCTGTGCTCTCCTGCTCGAAGGCAGGGCCACCATTACGGCGCGCCGCCTCGGTCTTGGCGTCGGCGTATTTTTCCTCCCGGAGGCGGCCGTCGACGACGCCGACGAAGCCCTCATGCAGGATGTAGTAGCCGGCGACATGGGGCGTGTGCTCGCGGCGGACTCGGGCCCAGGGCAGCAGCTGCACGGACTCACCGCTCGTGTTCACCACGCGCTGCTCGGCCGTCACCATGAAGTTGGCGTCGAGCGAGAGGGCGATCTCGAAGCGCTGTCCCGCGCCGTTGTCCCAGCGCAGCGTCACCGGGGTGGTAGGGGTTAGCGTGCCGCCCTCGGCGGTCCAGTCGGTGGCGGGGCCGGGCACCGGGGTACGGCTGTCGGCCGAGGTCCAACCCCACTGCGCGAAATAGGGCGCATTGTCCTCGCGCGGGGCTAGGATGCGGACATTCGGGCTGCCGGGCTGGATGGTCTCGCGGTAGTCGCGCAGCACGAGATCGTCGATGCGCGCGCCACGGAGGTTCACGCTGCCCTGGACGCGCGGGCTCTCGATTCGTAGGCGCGGCGCCGGGGTCGTCGGCGCGCCGTCATTCTGGCCGGTGCTGGCGACGCCTGCCGGGTTCAGCGCGGTGTTGGCCTGGGGCAGCGGCACGGTGCTGGTCTGGGACTGCTGCACGTTCTGCGCGGCCTGGCGCTGCGCCTCGCGCGCAGGACGGTTCCAGACGTCGAAGAGCAGCAGGATGCCGATCGAGATCGCGATCGCGGCAAGGAGTCGCTTGTTGTCCATCGGGTCCGGCGTTCAGGATTTCTTGGCGGGAGGCACGGGGTCGTAGCCGCCCGGAGTCCAGGGATTGCAGCGGAGGATGCGGCGGGCCGTCATGGCAGTGCCGCGAATGGCCCCGTGCTCGTTCAAGGCCTCGATCGCGTAGGCGCTGCAGTGGGGGTGATAACGGCAATGCGCCCCGATAAAGGGGCGCAAGGTGAACTGGTAGACCCGGACGCCGATCTTCAGCGCCTCGGCAGGCAGGCTGGCCGCGTGGGCATTCATGGCAGGGCAACGCCCGTCTGCCGCAACGCACCCCGCAGATCGCCTTGAAGCTGGGTGAAGGGCCGGCTGCGCGTCTCGTCACGGCCGATCAGCACGATGTCCCACCCTTCGGGCGGGATGGGGCCGAGCAGCAGCCGCGCGGCCTCGCGCAGGCGGCGCTTGGTGCGGTTCCGCACCACGGCGTTGCCCACCTTCTTCGTAACGGTGAAGCCGAGGCGCATCGGCCCACCCGTCTCGGGCAAGGCCTGGAGGACCAGCCCCGGCCGGGCAGCCCGCTTGCCGCGCTGGGCGGCGCGCAGGAAGTCGCGCCGCTTCTTCATACGGGGCAGCTTCATCGGGCGAACTGCGAGCGGGGGCGACATCTCTGCACCCCCAGTCCGTTGATCAGGCCGAGAGCTTCTTGCGGCCCTTGGCGCGGCGGTTGGCGATCACGTTGCGGCCGCCGACGGTCTCCATACGGGCGCGGAACCCATGCCGGCGCTTCCGGACGAGCTTGGAGGGCTGGTAGGTACGCTTCACGGCAAGGCGCTCCGTTCAGATGCGGGCCGCCCGGACAGGAAACGGGGCGGCAATGGGTGGTCTGGCCCGGGCAGCCTGGCCGCCCCCTCCTGCCCTGAAAGAAGGACATGGACGCGGGCAGCCGCGGCGGGATGCCCGGCGCGGGTGGCGCTGTATAGAAACCCGGTCCCGTTCCCGTCAACCAGAGCTTGGCCCCTACCCTTCCCGCGCCGCCGCGTTATCACGGCGCGCCGCAGAAAAGGGGACCCCATGGCCGAGACCGACATTGCCGTCATCGGCGCGGGCACCGCCGGGCGGGGCCTGGCCGCGCTGGCCGCCGCCCTCGGCCTGCGCGTCACCCTGTTCGAGCGCGGTCCCATGGGTGGCGAGGCGCCGGACCCGGAGATCGTCCAGGCCGCGTTGCGGGCAGCCGCGAACCGGGCCGCAATGGCGCGGGACGCGGCGCGGATGGGCATCGGCACCGGGGACATGCCGGTAGACTGGCTTGCCCTCCGCACCCATCTCGCTGCCGCCGATGCCGATGCTGCACCTGATTCGACCGCTGCCCGGTTCGAGGCAATGGGGGTGGAGGTGGTCCGCGCAGCCGCCCATTTCTCCGCGCCCGATGCCGTCTCGGCCGGTAGCCGGGAATGGCGCTTCCGGCGCGCCCTGATCGCGACCGGCGCCGCCCCCGTCGTCCCGGCCCTCGATGGGCTGGAGGCCGTGCCGTACCTGACCTCCGAGACGATTCACGCTCTGGAAGCCCGGCCGGAGCACCTTATCGTCCTCGGAGGCACCGGCTTCGGGCTGGAAATGGCCCAGGCCTTTGCCCGGCTCGGCGCGCGCACAACCGTGGTCGAGGCCGCCCGGATCGCGCCCGATGCCGATCCCGTTTTGGCGGAGGGACTGGCCCGTGCGCTCCGGCGGGACGGGGTGGCGCTGCTGGAGGGTCATCGCAGCGCCCGCGTCGCCCGGCAGGACGGCGGAGTTGAGATCCTGCTCGAGGACGGCACCCAGTTGCAGGGCTCCCATCTCCTCCTTGCCCTCGGCAACTCGCCGCGGCTGGCAGGGCTGGACCTGCCGCTCGCCGGTCTGCCCGCAGCCGGCCTTGAAGTGGACGGCGCCCTTCGCGTCCGGGGAAGCCGGCGCATCTGGGCGGCGGGGGGCGTAATCGGCCAGCCCGGCGCCTCCGGCGTCGGCGCGCTCGCCCGCAGCATGCTGTTCCGTGTCCCTGGCACGCCGGACGCCCCCCCACCGCTTCGCGCCATCCGAACCGAACCCGCCCTGGTGGAGATCGGTACGATGGCGGCGGAGGCAGGCAACGAGACCCTGCGCTGGCCACTGGCCGATACCGCCCGCGCCTGCGCCGAAGGCATTGCCGAAGGCCTCGTCTCCCTCTCCGTGGACCGGCGTGGACGGCTGGCCGGGGCCGGGCTGCTGGCGCCCGGTGGCCTGGAAATGGCAGGGCTGCTTTCCCTGGCCATCGGCCGGCCGGTCTCGGAGCTGGCGGGGGTGGCCCTGCCACACCCTTCCCTCGCCGCCGGCATCGCCCGGGCCGCGCTGGAGCAAAGGGCGCCCACCCTGGGCAACCCGGCCGTCCGCTGGCTAGCGGGGATTGCGAAGCGCCTGCCCTAGGCGTTTCCTGCGCCCCGACCACGCGGAAGGCAGCGCATGACCAAGTCCCTGGAGGGCCGCACGGCTCTCGTCACTGGCTCCACCAGCGGCATCGGCCTCTCGATCGCCCTCGCCTTCGCGCGAGAGGGGGCTCGGGTGATGCTGAACGGCTTCGGCTCGCCGGAGGCGATCGCCGCCGCCCGCGCCGAGGTTGCCGCGATCCAGGGCGGCGAGACGCCCTATTCCGCCGCGGACCTCTCGAAGGCCGAGGGCGTGCGGGCGATGTGCGCCGAGGCGACCGCCGCGCTCGGGCAGGTGGACATCCTGGTGAACAACGCCGGGATCCAGTTCGTCAGCCCGGTCGATGAGTTCCCGGACGACAAGTGGGACGCGATCCTCGCGATCAACCTGTCCTCCAACTTCCACGCCATCAAGGCTCTGCTGCCGGGGATGCGGGACCGCGGCTGGGGGCGGATCATCAACATCGCCTCCGCCCACGGCCTCATCGCCTCGCCCTACAAGGCGGCCTATGTCGCGGCCAAGCACGGAGTCGTCGGGCTGACCAAAACGGTGGGCATCGAGATCGCGCGCACGCCCGTGACCTGCAACGCCATCTGCCCGGGCTTCGTCCGCACCCCCCTCGCCGAGGCGCAGGTCGGCCCGCTGGCCAAGAAGCACGGCGTCTCCGAGGAGGCTGCGCTGACCGATTTCCTGCTCGAGAAGGTGCCGAGCAAGCGCTGGGTGGAGGTGGACGAGGTTGCCGCCATGGCACTGTATCTCTGCGGCCCGAACAGCGGTTCAGTGAACGGCGCGGCCCTTTCCATCGACGGCGCCTGGACGGCCTCTTGACCGCAGCGACCCCCAAGGAGGGCCTGCCCCCAATTGAGGGGACGCCGGTCGCCCCCGCCACACCGGCCGTGGCCGGTCGCACCGGTCCGGTGCGGATCAACCTGGCCCTCCAGGGTGGCGGCACCCACGGCGCCTTCACCTGGGGCGTGCTGGACCGTCTGCTGGAGGAGGAAGGGATCGAGGTCGCCGCCATCTCCGGCACCTCGGCCGGCGCCATCAACGGTGCGGCCTTCACTCAGGGCCTGGCCGAGGGTGGGCGAGCCGGGGCGGCGGCACTGCTGGACCGGCTCTGGACCGCGATCGGCGCCGGCTATGCCTTCAGCCCTCTGCGAAACAGCCCTGTGGAGTCTCTGATCTGGGGGCCGGACCTCAGCCACGGCATCGCGTGGCAGGCCTTCGACACCCTTACCCGCCTGTTCTCTCCCTATCAGCTCAACCCCTTCCCGATCGAGATGAACCCGCTGCGCCGGGTGCTGGACGAGTTGCTCGATCTCGGCGTGCTGTGCCACCACCCCGAAGCGCCACAGCTGTTCGTCACCGCCACCAATGTCCGCAGCGGCAAGCCGCGTGTCTTCACCCGGGCCGAGCTGACCCAGGACGCGCTGCTGGCATCCGCCTGCCTTCCCAATCTGTTCCGCGCCGTGGAAATCGATGGCGAGGCCTACTGGGATGGCGGCTTCCTCGGTAACCCGGCCCTCTGGCCGCTTTACGAACAGCCGGGCGGTCCGCCGGACATCGTGCTGGTAGGCATCAACCCCCTCTCTCGTCCCGACGTCCCGCAAACCGTCCAGGAGATCGACACGCGGGTGAACGAGATCGGCTTCAACTCCTCCCTCATGTACGAGATGCGGGCCATCGAGTTCGTCCAGCGCCTTGTGGACCAGGGCGTTCTGACGCCGCCCCGCTACCAGCGCCTCTTCGTTCACCTCATCGAGGACGAGGAGCGCATGCGCCGGCTCGGAATGGCGTCGAAATACAATGGTGACCGCCATTTCCTGCAGGGCCTGCGCCAGGACGGACGGGCGGCAGCCGCCCATTGGCTGGCGGAGAACCGTGAGGCGCTTGGGAAACGGGACAGCGTGGACCTGCGTGCGCGCTTTCTTTGATGCGACCGCGCAACCTAGGGTAGAGGGAGCCCATGATGCGCCTCTATCTCTTCCTGGACCGGTTCGGCGTGCCCTTCGGCTACACCGGGAAGTTCTTCCTCGTGTCCTTCGTGGCGACGCACCTGCCGTTGACCGGCGCGCTTCTCCTGCTGATGCGGGACCGGCCGGCCGATTGGCCGCTGCTCGGGGTTCTCGTGGCCACCACTCTGGCCGGTACCGTCCTTGCCCTGCTCGGCACACGCGCGCTGCTTGCGCCGGTCAGGGAGAGCACCCACGCGTTGCGGGCCTATGCCAGCGACGAAGCGCTCCCCGCCCTGCCAGTCGGGCACGCCGATCTCGCGGGTCGATTGATGACCGCAACCCAGGAGACTCTCGCGGAACTCGACACCGCCCTCACCGCCGCCCGCGGCGCACGCCAGGAGGCGCTCGACTCTCTGCAGCGGCGTGAGCGCGCTATGGCGGAGGTGACGCATGAGCTGCGTACGCCCCTCAACGCGGTGCTCGGCTTCGCGGAGCTGCTGCAAATGCAGCCCCACGGCCCGCTCGGACATCAGCGCTACGCCGAATTCGTCCACGACATCGCGGAGGGAGGGCAGCATATGCTCGCCCTCATCGAGGACGTGCAGGGCTTCGTCGCCGTGCGGGAGGGCAAGCAGGCCCTGGAGCTGCAACCCGTGGCGTTCGCTCCGCTGGCCCAGCGGGCGGGGCGCCTCCTCCGTGCCGAGGCGGCCGCGCGGGGCATGACGATCACACAGGCGGTCCCGGACGGCCTGACCGTACAGGCCGATCCGCGCGCGCTGATGCAGGTCGTGCTCAACCTGCTCGGGAATGCCGTCAAATACGCCGGCCGCGGCCAGGCCATCACTCTCTCGGCAGCGCGGCTCACCACCGGGGAGGTGGAACTGCGGGTTGCCGATACCGGGATCGGACTCACCCCAGAGCAGATCGTGATCGCGCTGGAGCCGTTCGGCCGCACCGGCCAGACCCAGGAGCGAGGGACGGGCCTCGGATTGCCGCTGGCGCGCGCCCTGGCCGAGCTGCAGGGCGGCCGCCTCGTCCTGGAGAGCGAGGTGAGCCGCGGCACCACCGCCCGCGTCACCCTGCCCGCGGCTGCCCCGCAGGACTGACTGAGCCGGCTCCGCCGCCTGAAGAGGGCTGCGCGGCCGGCGGCTGGGCCGTGTCGATGCTGACCACCACGGACATGCCCGGCGAAAGGCGCTCCGCCATGGGCTGGCCAGGGTCGATGCCGATCCGCACGGGAAGGCGCTGCGCCACCTTGGTGAAGTTGCCCGTCGCATTGTCAGGCCGGATCACGCTGAACTCGGAACCCGTAGCGGGCGAGAAGCGCTCGATCCGACCCGTCAGTTCGGCGCCACGCAGCGCATCCACCCGGAAGCGCACGAGCTGGCCCACCGCCATGCCGGGGATCTGCGTCTCCTTGTAGTTGGCGATCACCCACCGGAGGGGCGGCACCAGGGAGGTGAGCTGGGTTCCGGCCGTCACATACTGGCCGACACGCGCGCCCACCTCACCGAGATGCCCGTCCTGCGGTGCGAGGATGCGGGTGTTCTGCAGGTCGATCTCGGCCAGATGCACGGCCGCCTCCGCCCCGAGTACCGCCGACTCCAGCCCCGTTCGCGTGGCCAGGGTTTCGGCCAGGGTCTGTTGGGCGACGGTTTCGGAAGCGCGGACCTGCGCAAGGCCCGCTTCTGCTTGGTGTAGGGCCGCGTGCACGGCATCCCCCTGCGCGCGGGACTGGATGTTGGCCGCGATCAGCGGCTCAATCCGGCGGACATCGGCCTGGGCCTTCGTCAGCACGGCCTCCGCGTTCTCGATCTGGGCGCGGGCCACCTCCACCTGCGCCTCCCGGGTGAGGCGCTGGACGTCGAGATTGGCGAGCGAGGCCCGGCTGGCGGAGAGCTGGGCGCGAGCCTGGGCAAGGCGCTGCTGGTAGATGCGGTCATCGATCCGCACCAGCAGATCGCCCTGCCGCACATTCGCGTAGTCCTGGACCGGGATCTCCATCACATAGCCCGCGACCTGCGGGCTGATGACCGTAACGGGGCCACGGACATAGGCGTCGTCAGTGACCTGCACCGTCGAGGCGAAGGGCGGCAGGCTCCAGGTGTACAGCACGAGGAGAACGCCGAGCACGCCGAGGATGAGGGCCGGGAGGGTCGCGCGGGATAGGCCGGGCTTGAGAATAGGCATGGGGTCCTGCGGTGTTCAGACGGCCTGCACACCCTCCCCGGCCCGGCGCCGGCCGAGCCAGGCGAGGAGCTGGTGGAGGAGGAGGCCGAGAAGGGCGAGGGCGGTGACGGCGGCCACCAAGAGGAAAACGTCGTTATAGGCGAGAACATAGGCCTCGCGGGTCGCGGCCTGCCCGAGCAGGGCGGAGCCCTCCGCAGCGCGGAGGCCGGGGTCGCCGAGCACGCGGGCATAGGATGCGCCGTACTGCCCGATGCGCTGCGCTACCTGCGGGTCTGCGAGGGTGAGGTTCTCGACGATCTGGCTGGAGTGGAACTTCTCCCGCACCGTCATGAAGCTGCCGAGCAGCGCCGCGCCCAGCAGGCCACCGATGTTCTGGGAAGCAAGAAACACTGCGAAAAAACTCGTCAGGTATTGCGGTCCCGCCTTGAGCGTATGGCCAAAGCTCCACCCCACCGCCGCCGGCAGGAAAATGGCTCCGCCGAAGGCGACCAGCGCCTGGGGCAGGTACACATCCTGTGGCCGCGTCAGGTTTGTCCCGTGACTCTCCATCCAGGCGCCGAGCGCGATCATGGCAAGCGCCACCGCATGGATGGCCGGCCGGTTCTCCGGCTGGTTGACGAAGGCCACTCCGATGAAGCCCGCGAGGGTAGCCGCCAGGATCACCCACATCAGCCCGGCCATGTGCTCATTCAGCAGGCCGAGGTTCTGGAAGAAGCCGATGGCGCCCGTTGTCTGCTCCGAAAGGACAAAACGGGCGAGGAACATAGAGCCGCCGAACAGGATCATGTCCGTGGAAGACAGCCAGTGCAGGTTCACGATCGGCCGCTCGCGGTTGAGCTCGATCGCGACCAAGACCGCCAGCAGCGCGAGGCTTACCGCCAGACAGCTGCCGAGCCAGGGCGCCTCCAGCCACCAGTACCAGCGCCCGAGCGCCAGCACGACGGCAAGCAGACCCAGCCCGACCACCAGAAGCGGCAGGCTGATGGCATCCACCGCGTCGAAAGCCTTGCCTCGAGGCGGCGGGGTGATCGGGATGAAAAGCACCCAGGCGAAGGAAAGGATGGCGAGCGCCAGCTCCAGCAGGTTCAGCCGGTGCCACAGGCCAATCTCCAGCAACCCCGGTGAGACGATCCGGGCCAGCGGCACGGCGATCTGCGCGCCGATCAGGGCGAGGGCGATGCCGATGGTCAGCTTATGCTTCGGGGGCAGCAGCTCGATCATGTAGAGGATCGCGAGCGTGTTCAGCGGCGCGCTGGCAAATCCCGAGACGGCCCGCAGCACCACAGCCGAGCGCAGGTCGTGCACCAGGAAATGCGCGAGCGACACGGCCACGAACAGTGCGAGTCCAAGTTTGGCGAAGAGGCGGATGCCGAACTGTGTCCGCAGTTTGAACAACAGCAGAGACGCCGTGATGCTCGTCGAGGCGTAGGCTGCCGTCAGCCAGGCAGCCTCGTTCGTCGTGGCGCCGAAGGTGGCCTGCACCGCCTGGATATTGGCGGCGACGAGATTGTTCCCGAGCCCCTGAGCCAGGCCAAAGGTCAGCGAGGCCAGGCCGTAGACAACCAACCAGCCTGGCGTAGCGGGCGGCACGTCGGGGGCCGGTGCCGGCGGTGACGGCGGCGCTGCGGTGATGGTCTCACTCATCGTGGCCGTTCTTCCGGCGCCGTGGCCGCCATTCGCGTGTGTGGAACGGTGTCGAGTGCGTCAAGCTTCGCGGAAACTGACTCCAGGACGCGCAGCGCCGTCTCGAGGTCGGCGAGCGGGATGTCGTTGAGCACGCGCTGTCGAAGAGCGTCTGACACCGCCTCGACCTCCTCCACCAATGGTCTAGCGGCAGGGGCGAGGACGATGCGGTTGGCCCGCCCGTTCCCCGGCACAGGTTCCCGCCGGATCAACCCCTGCTTCTCCAGCCCATCCAGCAGCCGGACGAGGGTCGGGTGCTCGACCGAGAGCTGGGCGGCAAGGTCGCGCTGCATGGCACTTCCGCCGGCCTGGGACAGCAGCATAAGGGCACGGGCGCGGCCGAGAGTCTGGCCGCTCGCTCGCAGCTCCGCATCCCAGCGCGTGCGCCAGCGCTGGGTGAGCCGGCGCAGTGCCGTGACGAACTCAGCATGCGGGCGCAAGCCACGGCTCCTCTCGTAGCAAGCTACGGTTAGCAGGCTACGTAAGACACATCGGGCTTGGTTCAAGTCCTCCTTAACCAAGTTCTCGTCTGACTTACAAAAGCTGGAGGGTCAGGGCCTTGAGGTACACACTCTCGGGCAGCATGGGATGCACAGGATGGTCCGGCCCTGCCCCGGTCATAGCCAGGATCCGCGCATCACGCCTCGCCCGCTGCAGCCCGGCGATCACCGTGTCGGCAAACTCCCCTGCGGGAACGTGGTGGCTGCAGGACGCGATAAAGAGAATACCGCCCGGCACCACCAGACCCGCCGCGAGCCGGGCCAGGCGGGAATAGGCGCGGATCGCCTGGGGAATGTCCTTGCGCGACTTGGCGAAGGCCGGCGGGTCCACGATCACCACACCGTAGCGCGCCCCCTGCCCGCCCATGCGCTCCAGCGCATCCATCGCCTCGCCGCGGACCGTCTCAACGCGGTCCTCCATTCCGTTGCGCCGGGCGGTCTCCATCGCCGTCGCCAGCGCGTGCTCCGACCGGTCCAGCAAGGTGACCCGCGCCGCTCCGGCCGCGGCCGCCTGCAGGCCGAAACCGCCGGTGTGGCAGAACGCATCCAGCACCGTTTCCCCGCGCGCGAGATTAGCGACCCGGGCCCGGTTCTCGCGCTGGTCGAAGAACCAGCCGGTCTTCTGCCCGCCCAGCGGATCGACGGCGAAGGAGACGCCGCCCTCCTCCACCGTCCCGGTTGCCTCCGTGCCGCGCAGAAGCAGCGTGGCCTCCGGCAGGCCTTCCAGCCCGCGCACCGTCGCTTCGTTACGCGCCACTACCGCGCGGGGAGCGATCAGTGTGTCGAGGGCCCGCAGGATCGCTGGGGTGGCCATCTCCATGCCCGCGGTGTTCGCCTGCAGCGCGATCAGGTCGCCGTAGCGATCGAGGATAAGGCCCGGCAGCCCGTCCGCCTCGGCATGGACCAAGCGGTAATGCGGCGTAGGAAAGAGGCGGCTGCGCAGTGCCAGCGCCTCGCCGATCCGGTCCTGCCAGAAGGCGTCATCGATCACCGCCCCCGGATCACGCGACAGGCGGCGAGCGGCGATGAGGGAGTGCGGGTTGAAGTGGTGGACGCCGTGGGGAACGCCGTCATCGCCCTGGACCCGCACCGGACTGCCCGGCGGGATGGCGCGAGCGGCGGGGGTCATCGCCACCTCGTTGGAGAAGATCCAGGGATGGCCCGCCTTGGCACGCCGGTCGCGGCCAGGGAGGAGGCGGAGAATGGGCATGTCTGACATGCCGGCCGTCCTAGGCCGGAACGCGGCCGCGCGCACGCACCCGCTGCGGCGGACCTGTCAACCCTCCCGACCGCGCCCCTCGCCCCGCACCGCCAGCAGGATGCCGCCCAGGGTGAGTAGAAGAGCCGCCAGCTGCCGTGCCCCAAGCGTCTCGCCGAGCAGGATTGCGCCCGACAGCACGCCGACGAGTGGCGTAGCCAGGGTGCCGATTGCCGCGACCGATGCCGGCAGCGCCGCGAGGGCCGCGAACCAGGCGAGGTAACAGAGGCAGAGCGGGATCGCGGCCATATAGAGAAAAGCCATCCAGCCCTGGGACGAGACATTGGTCGGGTCGAACGCCTCGATGAAGGGCGAGGCAAGAGCCAGCGGGAGGCAGCCCAGCCCGACCTGCCACGCCACCGAGGCCAGCGGGTTGAGACCCAGGGGGTGCCGCTTGAACCAGACCGTCCCGAGCGAGAACAGGATGGCGCCGCCGAGGATCAGCGCCACCCCCGGCATCTTGCCCCAGTGCAGGCCAAAGTCGTTGCCGGTGACGAGAATGGCCACGCCGGACATACCCAGGAGCAGGGCGAGCAACCGCCGCGCCGAGGGCCGCTCACCCAGAACCGGCCAGGCGGCCAGCGCAGTCCAGGCGGGCATGGTGTAGCAGATCATCGCCCCCTCCCCCGCGCCAAGGTAGCGCAGGCCCATGGTGGCCAGCCCCATCCAGGCTGTGACATTGAGCAGCGCGGCCACGATCACTACTCCCCAGCGTCCGCGCGGCACGGCGAGCGGAACACCGCGAATCGCGGCGAAGCCGGCCAGGGCCAGGGCTGCCAGCAGCCCGGCCATGCCGCGCGCGAAGAGAGGCGGCATCTCACCCAGCAGCAGCTTCAGCACAGGCCAGTTCAGCCCCCAGCCGAGCGCCGTGACGGCGAGGCAGAGCAAACCGAAGCGCTGTGCCTGGCTGTCCGCCGTATCCGGCAGGGCGCCCGAGGCAGCGTTAGTCGAGATAGTCCGGCTCCTCGCGGGCGAGGATGCGCTTGATGCTTTCCAGATGCAGCCGGGCGCTCTCGCGATCGCCCTCCCGCATCTGCGCATAGGTGCGTGCCGCCACCTCTGGCGAGACGGGCTTCAACGGGCGGCCAGTGGAGAAGGCCAGACGCTGAACCTCGGCCGCGCGCTCCAGGTAGTAGAGATCGTCCCAGGCCTCGGCGATCGAGGGGCCGACCACCATCACGCCGTGGTTCTTCAGAAAGCCGATATCGGCATCCTCCATCACTGCCGCGATACGGTCGCCCTCGTCGGAATCGAGGGCGAGGCCGTTGTAATCCTCATCCACCGCGGTGCGGCCGTAGAACTTCAGCGCGGTCTGGCCTGCCCAAACCAGCGGCGGACCCTCCAGCATCGAGAGCGCGGTCGCGTTCGGCATATGCGTGTGAAAGGCGGCCGTCGCGCGCGCATGGCGCAGGTGCAGGCGGGCATGAATGTAGAAGGCTGTCGCCTCCGGCACGCCTTCTCCCGCCAGCACATTACCTTCGAAGTCGCAGATCAGCAGCCGGGAGGCGGTGATCTCGGCAAAGGAGAGACCATAGGGATTCACCAGCATCAGGTCCGGCCGGCCGGGCACCAGGGCAGAGAGGTGGTTGCAGATTCCCTCCTGCAGGCCGAGCCGCGCCGCCATGCGGAAGCAGGCAGCGAGATCTACCCGCGCCTGGCGAATCTCCGGCGTGTCCAGGTCGCTGTTACGGAGGATCCGCGGAGCGTCGGGAGGGGCAGAGGGAAGCGCGTGCGCCATATGTGTTCGTCCGGCCAGGAAGCTCGCAAACTCGCGCCGACGCCGCCGCTTCGCAAGCCGTGCCGCGCGCAGTCGGCACGCGGCCGACGGTCTCAGGCCGGAGCGGTGGCCACCTGCGGCCGTGCACGGGCTTTGAGGACGAACACGGCGGCGAGCAGGCAGGCCGCCCCCGCCAGGTAAAAGGCCGGCAAGTAGCTGGCGAGCACATCCCGGCTCACCCCGCCACCGAAGGCCGCCAGAGCCGCGCCGAGCTGGTGACCCAAGAACACCCACCCGAAAACGAGCGGCGCTTTTTCCCGCCCGAATGCCTGGCCGGCGAGCTTCACCGTGGGTGGCACGGTCGCGATCCAGTCCAGCCCGTAGAAGACGGCGAAGAGGGAGAGGCCGTAGAGGGAAAAGGTGCTCATCGGCAGGAACAGCAATGAGAGACCGCGCAGCCCGTAATACCAGAACAGGAGCTTGCGGCTGTCATACCGGTCCGACAGCCAGCCGGAGGCGATGGTGCCAACGAAGTCGAAGGCGCCCATCATGGCGAGCACGGAGGCTGCCTGGACCTCCTGCATGCCGAAATCGGCACAGAGCGGGATGAAATGCGTTCCGATCAGCCCGTTGGTCGAGAAGCCGCAGACGGCGAAGCTGCCGAAAAGGATCCAGAAGACTCGGCTGCGGGATGCCTCGGCCAGGGTGCCGAAGGCGGTTCGGACCGGGTTGGCCGCACGCCCCGGAACAGGCGCCGGCGGGGCATCAGCCGCCTCGCCATAGGCGCGCAGGCCGAGCTGCTCCGGCCTGTCGCGCCCAAGGAGGAGCATGAGTGCGCAGGCCATGGCGCAAGCGGCCAAGCCGGGCACCAAGGCAGTGCGCCAACCCTCCTCCTGCGCGAGCCAGGCGGCGAGCGGCAGGAAGGCGAGTTGCCCCGTGGCATTCGCTGCCGTCAGCATACCGAGCACGAGGCCGCGGCGCTGGGCGAACCAGCGATTGGCGACGGTGGCGCCCAGCACCATGGCGGTCATCCCGGTGCCGAGGCCGGTGACGACGCCCCAGAACAGCCAGAGCTGCCAGAGCTGGGTCATGCCCATCGAGAGCAGGCAGCCCGCGACGACAAGGGTCAGCGCCGTCGCCACCGTCCGCCGCAGGCCGTAGCGCTGCATTAAGGCGGCGGCGAAGGGCCCCATGAGGCCGAACAAAAGGATCCGGAGCGCCAGGGCGCCTGAGATGGACGCGGTGTCCCAGCCCGTGTCGCGCTGAAGCGGCAGTAGCAAGGCACCAAGGATGCCCATGGCGCCGGCAGAGGCGAGCGAAACGAGAAAGGTGAGGCCCACCATCACCCACCCGTAATGGACTCCGCGGTGCGCCAGCCAGGTGCTGAGAGGTGCGGCAAGCATCACGCCTTCTCCCAGCTATGGAGCGATGATCTGGAGCTTGAGATCGAGAGCGCCATGGGATTACTCATGATCGATGTCATCTTAATCCATGACCCTCGTAATGATTAAGTCAAGCCGCTAGAATGGAGCTGGCCAGGGAGGGCGAGACATGGCGCGATCGTCACGGGCAGCGGTGGCGGAGAAGCGGGAGGCGGTGCTGGACATCGCCGCCCGCCTGTTCCGTGAGCGGGGCGTGGAGGCGGTGAGCGTCGCCGAGGTGATGTCCGAGGCCGGGCTGACTCATGGCGGCTTCTACGGGCATTTCGAATCGAAGGAGGCACTGGCCGCCGAGGCCTGCGCCCGTGCTTTCCTGCGGGGCCAGGAACACTGGACCTCCCTCGCCGAGGCACCGGCAGGAGACGGGCTGGACCAGCTTCTTCGGCACTATTTGCGGGTGGAGCATCGCGATCGGCCCGGTCGGGGCTGCGCGGCGCCGAGTCTTATGGCGGAAGCTGCGCGCGACGCACCGGGTGGCGCCGTTCGGCAGGCCTATTCGGCGGGGGTACGTGGCCTGGCCCAAGCGCTGGAACGGCTGCTGCCCGCCTCGACCCGGCGCCGCCGCCGCGAGCGGGCGCTGATGACGCTGGCCGCTATGGTCGGTGCCGTCGCCATTTCTCGCGCGACGGGCGGGGACGCGCTGTCGGAGGAGATGCTGGAGGCGGTCCGGAGCGAACTGGCGGGCACTTCCCCCCGCGCGGAACCGTCGTCACCAAGACGGGACAGCGCGCGGGCCTGACCACCCGCGCCTCTTGCCCGCTGCACGCGCCCGCCGCATTCATCGCGGCGCAAGACGACGGAGCGGCAGCCATGTCAGGTACCAACCAGCGCATCAACGACCGCCGGCTCTGGGACACGCTGATGGCCATGGCCGAGATTGGCGCCACACCCAAGGGTGGCGTGAAGCGCCTGACGTTGACGGAGGTGGACCGCGCAGGCCGCGACAGGTTCGCGCAGTGGTGCCACGCGGCCGGACTGACCGTGCGGGTGGACAGCATGGGCAACATGTTCGCCCGCCGCCCCGGCCGTGACCAGGCGCGCAAGCCCGTGCTTCTCGGCAGCCACTTGGATAGTCAGCCGACGGGCGGCAAGTTCGACGGAGCCCTCGGCGTGATCGCGGGGCTGGAGGTGATGCGCACTCTGCATGATCTCAACATCGAGACCGAGGCGCCGATCGAACTGGTTAACTGGACCGACGAGGAGGGCAGCCGCTTCGGCCACTCCCTGATGGGCAGCGGGGTTTGGGCGGGGGTTTACGACCAGGAGGCAACCTACGCACTGCGCGACACCGAGGGCGTCACCGTAATCGACGCGTTGGAGGGCATCGGCTACCGCGGCGAGATCCCGGCTGCCCCCTTCGAGGCGGATTCTTATTTCGAACTGCACATCGAGCAGGGCCCGATCCTAGAGCGCGAGGGCAAGCGGATCGGCATCGTCACCGGCGGTCAGGCGCAGGTCTGGTACGAGGCGGTGCTGACGGGCCAGGACTCCCATGCCGGCACGACACCTCCCTCCGCCCGCCGCGATGCGCTGCTGGGCGCGGCCCGGATCGTGGAGCTGGTGGATGGGCTGATGCGCGCGCGCGGCGAGGACGGGCGCGGCACGGTCGGGCGCCTGCAGGTCTCCCCCAACTCGCCCAATGTGGTGCCGGGCGAGGTCCGCTTCTCCGTCGAGTTCCGTCACCCGCTGGATGCGGAGATCGAGACGCTCGCGGCCGATTTCCCAGCCCGCGCGCAAGCGATCACGGATGACACCGGGCTGGTGCTGGAGCTGCGCGAGCTGTTCCGCATTCCCGCCCAGCCTTTCGATCCGAACTGCGTCGCCCTGGTGCGCGATGCCGCCGCGCGGCTCGGCCTGCCGGCGCGGGAGATCATTTCAGGCGCCGGGCATGATGCGATCTATGTCGCGCGGCGCATGCCGGCGGCGATGATCTTCACCCCCTGCAAGGACGGACTCTCCCACAATGAGGCGGAGAGCATCCTGCCCGGGGAGGCGGCCGATGGCTGCCAGGTGCTGTTCGAGGCGGTGCTCGCCCGCGCCAACCGACCCGGCTGAGGACAGGTGCCGCGATCAGCGGGGCACAAGTTCTCCGGCGGGTACAGCCCGGCCGAATAGCCAGCCCTGCATGACCGTGCAGCCCTCGGTCAACAGCGCCTCGCGCTGAGCCTCGGTCTCCACACCCTCCGCCAGAAGCGGGATCTCCATCCCGCGGGCCAGTGTGGCCACCGCGCGCAAAATTGCCCGTTCGCGCGCTCCGCCAGGCAAGCCCGCGACGATGGAACGATCGAGCTTCACCTGATCCACCGGCAGGCGCAGCAGATGCGCCAGCGCCGAACTGCCGCCGCCAAAATCATCCAGCGAAAGCCGTACGCCATCCGCGATCAGCTCGTGGAGCACGGGGGCGACGGCGTCGATGTCGCGCGCCGCCACGTCCTCAGGGATCTCAATCTCCAGCGCCTCGGCTGCCACGCCGTAGCGTGCGAGAGTGGCCTGGACGCGCGCAGGAAAGTCCGGGTCTCGCAGCGTGGCGGGCGAAATATTGACGCCGACCACTTCCGGCCCTTTCCCGGCCGCCATCCAGGCCGCCTTCTGCCGCAACGCCTCATTCAGCACCCAAGCATCGATGGCGGGCATGAGCCCAATCGCCTCGGCCTCAGGCAAGAAATCAGCCGGAGAAGTCTGGCCAACCGGGCCCGAAGGCCAGCGGATCAGCGCTTCCGCCCCACGCAGCGATCCGGTCCGGGCATCCACCTGGGCCTGCCACGCGAGCTGGAACTCGCCTGCAGAAGTGGCCAAGGCCAGCCGCTCACGCAGGGCGAGCCGGCGCGCCACCTGCTGGCCCAGGACCGGGTCGTAAGGCACAACAGCGCCGTTGCCCTGCCTCTTCGCCTCCGCGAGTGCCAGCGCCGCCGCCCGGTGCAACGCGCCGGCGTCCTCGGCATCGTCGGGCAGATGGGCGTGACCGATACTGGTTCGCAGCGGCACGGCCCCCGCACCAAGGTCGAAGGGCGTTGCCAGCGCGCGCTGAATTCGCGTGGCCAAGCCGCCGGCTGCCTGCGCGGTACGCAGGCCGGCGGCGATCAGGGCGAACTCGTCTCCGCCCAACCTGAACACGCCGTCCGTCGGGCGCATCTGTTCACGAAGCCGGCGCGCGGCCTCGCGCAGCATTGAGTCCCCTGCAACCTGACCGAGCGAATCGTTAGTCGCCCGCAACCCGGTGAGGTCGAGCAGGAGGAGTGAGCAGCCATCCGCATCGCCGGCGACCTGGGCCAAAGCCTGCTGGAAGCGGAACCGATTGGGCAGGCCCGTCAGCGGGTCGTGCCAGGCGAAATGCAGGGCTTGGGCTTGGGCCGCGTGCAGCCGGGTCACATCAAGCAGCATCAGCACTGCCTGGGTGCCGCCACCCTCACCGGGCAGCCAGGGCGAGGCGACGACGATTACGCGCCGCTCCGGCGCCGCGCCTCGTGCGGGCAGAACGCCCTCCACCTCCCGCCCGGGCGGCAAGCCGAAGGGACCGTCACCGGGGCGGCCAAGCTGCTGCAGCCCGCTCTCCATCAGTGTCGCGGGCAGCCGGCCGTTGAACATGTCAGTCAGGCGCTGGTTCGCGGCCAGGGTCCGACCGTCCGGCGCCAAGTGCCAGATGGCGGCCGGCACCGTCTCATGGATGGTTCGGGCCCGCAGGTCTCGCGCTCGGGAGCCGGTAACGTCGAGGGCGAAGCGCGCCACCTCCCCTCCTGAAAGGCGGCGCTTGCTCACCTGCAGAATGCGGCCATCCGGAAGAGCACGGTCGTATTCGGCGCGCGAGTCATCCTCGTGCTCGGCAATTTGCTGGGCGATGGCAATCGCGGCGCCCGGGCCACGCCCGCCGGCGGCGGAAAGAAGGTCGTCGAGCTTGGTCCCGGGGGGCACAGGGCGAGGATCGATCCCTGGGAGATCATAGGCAGGGCTACGGTCCAGCAGCGTCCGGTCCCGCGCGAAAGCAGCGTAACGCACGGCGGTACGATCCACTGCCTCCCGCAGGAGCGCGGCGCGGCGAATGTGCGGCCACGCCTTGCTGAGAGCGAGGAACAGGATCGCTACGAAGACGAGAAGCAGCGCCGTGACTGCAGTCCCGGCGACCGGCGCGGGGACCAGCATAGCAATGGCAAGGGCGGCCGTAGCAACCAGGAGAAGGACGATCAGGCCCAGTGCGGCGAAGCGCCGGAGACGGCGCATCGGAGCCTCTTCCGGCGGCATCAACGATCGATTCCCGTTCGTTCTTAATACTCGATATGCCGTTTTCGGCGCGCCTTGAAGTCCGTTCGACCGGGCTCGGCTATAATATGACACGTTTCGCGCGCGGTGGCACGCGCAAATCTCGGGCGGCCGCGGCCCGGCCATGCGTGCTGTATCCGGAACAGCTGTCCGCAAGCCGGTCAGCCGTCGTGTTTGGGACCGAGCCAAGGACGCTTCGTGGACCCGCCCCAGGGTTGGCATCAGACCGGGCCGCCTCTATAGCGGCGCCGACGCGACTGGGACGCCCCGCCTCGCCGCTGCGGCACTGGCGGCGACGCCGCTCCCATCTGGCACCGCCGCGGGAGACATCGTCTTGGCCACCTCGGAACCCGATCGCCAACCCGCCACCCCCGAGCGCAGCCCGGCGCTGGTGGCGCAGGATACCATTCTTGCCCGTCCCACGACGCCCGAGCGGCGGATGGCAGATGCCATCCGCGCCCTTGCGATCGATGGTGTGGAGGCGGCGAAGTCCGGCCATCCCGGCATGCCCATGGGCATGGCCGACGCCGCGACCGTTCTGTTCAGCCGATTCCTGAAACATGACGCCGCCGACCCGCGCTGGCCGGACCGCGACCGCTTCGTGCTGTCGGCCGGCCACGGCTCGATGCTGCTCTATGCCTGGCTGCACCTGTCCGGCCATGCTGGCATGGGCGTCGAGGAGCTGCGCCGTTTCCGCCAGCTGCACTCCCCCGCCGCCGGTCATCCCGAGCTGGGCGAGCATCCGGGAATCGAGATGACCACCGGTCCGCTCGGCCAGGGCCTCTCGACCGCCGTCGGAATGGCCATGGCTGAGCGTCACCTCGCCGCGCGCTTTGGCAAAAGCTTGGTGGACCACCGCACCTGGGTCATTGCCTCCGACGGCGACCTCCAGGAAGGCATTTCCCACGAGGCGGCCTCGCTCGCCGGGCACTTCGGCCTGGGCAAGCTGACGGTCCTCTGGGACGACAACCATATCTCCATCGACGGCGATACGGCGATCTCGGTGTCCGAGGACACGCTGGCGCGCTTCAAGGCTTATGGCTGGGCAACGCGCCAGGTCGACGGGCACGACCACGAGGCGATCGCGGCCGCGCTCACGGCTGCGACCAAGTCCCGCCGCCCGACGATCATTGCCTGCCGCACCATCATCGGCTTCTCCGCGCCGAAGAAGGCGGGTACCGCCGGCAGCCACGGCGCGCCGCTGGGTCCCGAGGAGGCGGACGCGGCCAAGGCGGCGCTGGGCTGGGAGAGCGGGCCTTTCGAGGTTCCGGCCGACATTCGCGAGTCCTGGGAAGCCGCAGGGAAGCGCGGCGGCGGCACGCGCCGTTCCTGGCTGAAGCGCCTGACCAAGCATCCGCAGCGCGCGGAGTTCGAGCGTGCCATGGCTGGCAAGCTGCCGGAGCGCTGGGACGCGGGCATCGCCGAGTGGAAGGCTAAGGCAATCGCCGAGAAGCCGAAGATCGCCACCCGGATCGCTGGCCAGAAGGCGCTGGAGGCGCTGGTGCCGGCAGTGCCCGAAATGATCGGCGGCTCCGCCGACCTCACGGGCTCGAACAACACCAATGTGAAGGGCGTGCCATCCCTCTCGGTCGAGAATTTCGGTGGCCGCTTCGTTCACTGGGGCATTCGCGAGCACGGCATGGCCGCCGCCATGAACGGAATGGCGCTGCATGGTGGGATCATTCCCTATTCCGGCACCTTCCTGGTGTTCTCGGATTATATGCGCCCCTCGATCCGCCTCGCGGCGCTGATGCGCCAGCGCGTGGTGCATGTGCTGACCCATGACAGTATTGGCCTGGGCGAGGACGGGCCGACGCACCAGCCGGTCGAGCACCTCGCCGCACTGCGCGTGATCCCGAATTTGCACGTCTTCCGCCCGGCCGATGTGATCGAGACCGCGGAGGCCTGGGAGCTGGCCGTGAAGCGCGCGGACGGGCCGAGCGTGCTCGCCCTATCCCGCCAGAACCTGCCGACCGTGCGGACCGATGCTGGCGAGAACCGCACGGCACGCGGGGGCTATGTGCTGGCCGAGGCGTCCGGCGAGCGCAAGGCCACGCTGATCGCCACGGGTTCCGAGGTGGAGATCGCCCTTGCCGCACGCGATGCTCTAGAGGAGGCGGGCATTTCGACGGCCGTGGTCTCCCTGCCCTGCTGGGAGCTTTTCGCGTTGCAGGACCCTTCCTACCACGAGGCGGTGCTCGGCTCGGCGCTGCGCGTGGGGATCGAAGCGGCGTTGGAATTCGGCTGGTCGCGCTGGCTGGGGCCGGACGGCATTTTTATTGGCATGCAGGGCTTCGGCGCCAGCGCGCCGGCGCCCGAACTATATAAGCATTTCGGCATCACCGCGGATGCGGTGGTGGCGGCGGTGAAACGCCGCGTGAACTGATTGGGTGAACAGGTGCCGGGGAGCAACTGCACCCCGGATAGGCTGTATAGGAAAGGGACGGATATGCCGGTCAAGGTAGCGATCAACGGGTTCGGGCGCATCGGTCGCCTCGTGCTGCGCGCGGCGATGGAGAGCGGGCGCGACGACGTCGAGTTCACGCACATCAACGACCTCGGCTCGGTCGAGGCGAACGCCCATCTGTTCCGCTACGACTCCGTGCATGGACGCTTCCCCGGCGAGGTTCGCGTCGAGGGCGACAGCTTGGTGATCACCGCCGCCGGCCGCACCCACAAGCCGATCAAGGTCTCGGCCGAGCGCGACCCGACCAAGCTGCAGTGGGACGGCGTGGATGTCGCCGCCGAGTGCACGGGCATCTTCACCGATACCGCCAAGGCCTCGCTGCTGCTGCAGTCCGGCGCCCGCAAGGTCCTCGTCTCCGCCCCCGTCACCTGGGGCGAGACCTATGCCGATGAATCCGCCCAGGCGACGATCGTCTACGGCGTGAACCACAAGGTTCTGCGCCCCGAGCACAAGATTGTTTCCAACGCCTCCTGCACCACCAACTGCCTGGCACCGATCGCCAAGGTACTGCACGAGAAGTTTGGCATCCTACGCGGCTACATGGTCACCATCCACGCCTATACGGGTGACCAGAACACGGTCGATACGCTTCACAAGGACCTGCACCGCGCCCGCGCCGCGGCCGTCTCCGCCATCCCGACCTCGACGGGCGCGGCCAAGGCCGTCGGCCTCGTGCTGCCGGAGCTGAAGGGCAAGCTGGACGGCACCGCCATCCGCATCCCCACTCCGAACGTCTCCCTCGTCAGCCTGGACTTTGTCCCGGCCAGGACCGAGGGATTGACCAAGGAGGCGATCAACGCGGCGATGAAGGAGGCGTCCGAGAGCCCCGAGCTGAAGGGCATCCTCGGCTACAACACTGCGCCGCTCGTCTCCATCGACTTCAACCACGACTCCCACTCCTCCACCTTCGACGCCACGCAGACGCAAGTGGTCGATGGCGGGCTGGTCCGCGTGATGTCTTGGTACGACAACGAGTGGGGCTTCTCGAACCGCATGAGCGACACCGCCGCCCTTCTCGGCACGCTCTGAGACCTTGATCGGGGGCGCCTCGGCGCCCCCTTTCCCTTTCAGCACCTCCGGGGAAACCACCGATGGCCGCCTTCCGCACGCTCGATGACCTGGATCCCAAGGGCAAGCGCGTCCTCGTCCGCGCCGACCTGAACGTCCCCGTGCGCGACGGCGCCATCACCGACCGCACCCGCATCGAGCGCCTCTCGCCGACGCTCAAGGAGCTGTCGGAGAAGGGTGCGAAGGTGATCATCCTCTCCCATTTCGATCGTCCCAAGGGCAAGCGCGTGCCGGAGATGTCGCTCCGCCCGCTGGCAGAAGCGCTGTCCTCCGTGCTCGACCGCCCCGTGGCTTTTGCCGATGACTGCATCGGTCCGGAGGCGGAGGCCGCAGTGAGCAAGCTGGCCGACGGCGAGGTGCTGCTGCTCGAGAACACGCGCTACCACGCCGGCGAGGAAAAGAACGACCCGGCCCTCTCCGCCGAGTTGGCGAAGCTGGGCGATGCCTATGTGAACGACGCCTTCTCGGCCGCCCATCGCGCCCACTCCTCGACCGAGGGGGTGGCAAGGCTGCTGCCCGCCTATGCCGGCCGGCTGATGGAGGCCGAGCTGAAGGCCCTCGAAGCGGCGCTTGGCTCCCCTTCCCGCCCCGTGGTCGCCATCGTCGGCGGCGCCAAGGTCTCCACCAAGCTGGACCTGCTCGGCAACCTGTCCCGCAAGGTGGACGTGCTGGTGATCGGCGGTGCCATGGCCAACACCTTCCTCGCCGCCCAGGGTTTCGACATGGGCAAGTCGCTGCAGGAAGCCGAGATGCACGCGACCGCGCTGCGCATCCTGGGCGAAGCCAAGGCGGCGAATTGCGAGATCCTGCTGCCGCGGGACCTCGTCGTATCCGCCGAGTTCAAGGCGCATCCGGCCACCCGCACCGTGACGGTGGACGCCGTCCCGTCGGACATGATGGCGCTCGATGTCGGGCCGGAGACGATCGACGTGATCGAGGGCCGTCTGCGCCAGGCCTCCACCCTCGTGTGGAACGGCCCGCTCGGTGCCTTCGAGACTCCGCCCTTCGACGCGGCGACTGTCGCCGTGGCCCAGAGCGTGGCCGGGCTGACCCAGTCCGCCGGGCTGAAGTCCATTGGCGGCGGCGGCGACACCGTGGCCGCGCTGCGTCATGCCGGCGTGTCCGAGCGGATGACCTACGTCTCCTCCGCCGGCGGCGCCTTTCTGGAGTGGCTGGAAGGCAAGACCCTCCCGGGCGTCGCAGCCCTGCAGCAGAGCTGAGGGACCGCCCTCTCCTACATGCCTGAAACCCCCGGGGGCCGGAGCACCGCCCGGGGCGTGCTCCTGATGCTTCTGGGAGTGCTGCTCTTCGCGGCGAACGACACCCTGGGGAAGTGGCTGGTCGGCGCTTATGGCGTGGGCCAGCTACTTCTCTTTCGCAGCACCGTTGGGCTGCTTGTGCTGCTTCCCTCGATCTGGCGGCACCGTTTCACCCTGTTGACGCCGGCACGGCCCGGATTGCAGCTGCTACGAGCTCTGGCGTCGGCCGCCGAGGCGGCCATTTTCTTCCTTTCGATCCTCCTCCTGCCATTGGCGGAGGTCATCACCTTCTACATGGCATCACCGATCTTCGTGACCGCTCTCTCGCCCTTCCTCCTCGGCGAGACGGTGGGATGGCGGCGTTGGACAGCGATCTCGGTGGGCTTCGTCGGCGTCATCCTGGCGGTGAACCCGCAGGGGAGCCCCTCCCCGGCGGTCCTCGTTCCCATCGCCGGCAGCTTCGCCTATGCGCTTTTCGTCATTGCCACGCGACGCTTGGCCGGGACGCCTGCCCCCGTACTGCTCGGCTGGCAGTTCCTTGTGGCTATGTTGCTTGGCCTCGTGCTGGTCCTGCAGACGAGCTGGGCGACGCCCGGGCCTCTCGAGACGGTGCTGCTGATCGTGCTCGGCCTCGGCTCGCTGGCAGGGAATATCTGCGTGACCCACTCCCTGCGGCTGGCTCCTGCCTCAGCCGTGATGCCGCTGCACTACACGCTCATCCCCTGGGGGATGCTGTTCGGCTATCTCACCTTCGATGAGGTGCTGACACCGCTTACCCTGGTCGGTGCGGCCATCATCGTGGGATCGGGCCTGTTCATCTTCTGGCGCGAACAAGCTGTGGCCCGACGGCGCGGAGCCTAACCCGCGCTGAGAACCCGCCGCTCCGCGCCGATCGGCAGCGAAGGATCGTGAGTGCATACGATCGTTACCTCGTCTCCGTGCTCCCGCGCCAGTGTCTGCAGCATGCGCCGGCTCTGTAGCCGTGCCTCCCGGCTCACCTGCATGACGTTCTGATATGCTGCGGAGAGGGGCGGCATCCGGATGGGCTGGCGCAACTCGGCGTGCATGAACACCGCGTCGCCGGCATGCAGCACCCAGCCATCGCCGGTATCGACCGCCACGCCGCAATGGCCCTCTGTATGACCGGGCAGCGGTACGAAGAAGATGGAGGGCGGCATTCCTTCCAGACCGCGCAGTGTTGGCAGGCCGAACCACATCGGGCCGGGGTTGCTGTACTCCCGCATGGGGTGATCGAGCTGGGCCGGGCGGTACCGGCCGCGCGCGATGGGAGTGCTGCGGCGGCGGGAAGCTGCCAGTTCCCGTGCATGGACATGCACTGTCGCCTGCGGGAAGTCGGTGAGCCCGCCCGCATGGTCGAAGTCGAGATGCGTCATGACGATGTGCCGAACTTCGCGCGGGTCGACCCCCATCTGGCGAAGACGCGAAACGGCGGTCTCATCCGCTTCCAGATGCACGCGGTCGGCCATGTAAAAGGCGCGGCTGAGTCTGGGGACCGGGCGGTTGACGTCCTCCAGCCCGAAACCGGTATCGATCAGCACCGGGCCAGCCTCGGTCTCCACGAGCAGGCACCGGCAGGAGAGATGGGCCGGGCCGAAGCCAGGTGTCTCCCCATCCCAGAGCCGGCCGCCGAAGGGCCGCATGGAACCGCATTCTATTGCATGGACTCGCATGGACAGAGGAACGCGGTGGCGGACCCTGAGGTTTGCGGGGCGCAGCGGAATTGCGGACTCGCCCGACCCGGGTGCCAAACGGACGAACGCGGCCTAGGCCATGGCAGGCGCGTACACGAACGCTATGTCAGAGGGCTGGCGGCCCTACCGCTATGGCAAACCGCCGACCGTCATTGCTCGGCCGTCCCCTCTTTCCGCTGCCCAGCACCCTCGCTGGCGCCCTGTGCGCCGTCCGGGGCTCAGTACCCCTTTGCCGGGTCCACCCGGTTCGGCATCGCCCGGCCATTCCGCAGGGCGCGCAGGTTCTCGAACAGAATATCCAGCGTGCGGTCGTTATACCGCTCGCGGTCGTCGGCCGAGACATGCGGTGTCACGACCATGCCGGGTGTGGTCCAGAGGCGGTGCTCCGCGGGCAGCGGCTCCGGCACGGCAACGTCGGTGACGCAGCCGCCGAGATGGCCGGAATCGAGCGCATCACAGACCGCATCCTGGTCCCAGACAGCACCGCGGGCGATGTTCACGATCCTCGCGCCTCTCGGCAGCAGCGCGATCCGCTCGCGCGACAGCAGGTTGCGGGTGCGTTCCGTCAGCGGGCAGGCGAGCACCAGGAAATCCGCCTGGGGCAAGATTGTCTCGAGTGCCTCGTTGGGATGCGTCTCGTCGCAATCGGGGTGCGGCTCGGGGCCGTGCCGCAGGCCGATGACATGCATCCCGAACTGCCTGGCGCGCCGCGCGACACCGCCGCCGAGCGAGCCCATGCCGACGATCACCACGCGGCGGCCTTCCAACGTGGAGGCGAAATGCGGCTTCCACTCGCCGCGCCGCTGCTGGTCGGCGAAGGCCGGCAAATGGTTATGCAGCATCAGGATCGCCATGATGCCGTACTCGCCGGCCTTATCCGAGTGGGTGCCGCGATTGTTCAGCAGGGCGATGGAGTCAGGCAGCCAGTCAAAGGGGGCGGCGCTGTCCACGCCGGCGGAGGTGCACGCGATCACGCGGAGCTTCGGCGCCACCCCCGGCAGCGCGCCGACGGGAAAGCGTTGACGCAGAGGCCGCACCCAGGTGAGCAGCACCTCGGCCTCGGGCAGGGCACGGGCCAGCCCCTCCTCCTCGGCGGCGAAAGTGACGTCCAAGCCCGCCATGTCCGGGCTGCGGGCGACGGCGGCACGCCACTGGGCCTCCGTCACCGCGAATTCGGGGTCGTTGGCAGGGTTCTGGACATGGACTCGCATGCCCAGGCTTTCGCATGCGCGCCCGGCTTGTTGAAGGGGCCGCGTGGCGGAACGTAGCCGACTGGAACCGGCAACGTCGCGGGACGGGCCGCGTTGGCCCGACATGGCCAGCCCTGCCCTTCACGAGGCCTCCCAACTAGTGGGGGAGGATCTCGGCTTCCAGCGCCGCGTCTGGCGATTCCAGCGCTTCGGGTGGGCGGGGTTGACGGTTTTCGTCCTGGCCGGGGCCTTCGGCGCCTTCGGGGATGGCCCGCTCGCGGACGCCTCCACCCGCAGCGCGGACGGCGCGGTATCGGTGGAATGGGAGCGCATTGAGCGTGCAGGGCGGGACAGCCGGCTTCTGATCCGCACGACCGCCGCCGCGGACAGCCCCCTCATACTTCGATTGGACGGCGGGTTGGCGGATGGGGTGACGGTCAGCTCGACCGAGCCGGAGCCGGGCAGCCAGGCACGCGCCCCGGGGCGGGCCTGGCTGCGTTTCGACCCGCCTCCGGGAGGCGGCCCGGCCGAGATCAAGCTGCGCCTCCGCTCCTCCGCACCGGGCGTGGTGAGCGGGACGCTCGCGGTGGGAGAGTCGGTCGTGCCGCTGCGGCTCTACGTCCTGCCGTGACGCCGTCCTGAAGGGGCAAGACCATGGAAAGCGTCATCCGGGCCGCCGCCGTCTACGCTGCGCTGTGGTTGCTGTTCCGCATCACCGGCCGCCGCAGCATGAGCCACATTACGACCTTCGATTTCGTGCTGCTGCTCGTCGTCGGCGAGGCCACGCAGCAGGCCCTACTGGGCGAGGACTTCTCGCTCACAAACGGCCTCCTGGTGATCTCCACCCTGCTCGGGCTGGACGTTCTGCTTCGCTGGGTGAAGGCGCGGAACCGTACGACGGACCGCGTGCTGGAAGGGTTGCCGACCATCCTGGTGGTGGATGGCGAGCCGCTGGAGGACCGGATGCGCGAGGCCCGCATCTCTGTCGCCGAGGTGCTGCAGAGCGCGCGAGAGAGCCAGGGGCTGGCCCGAATGGAGGACATCCACCTGGCGGTGCTGGAGGTGAGCGGCACGATTTCCATCATGCCGCGCCGGTCGGAGTAGTCCGCGGGGCTGCCCGTCGACACGTGGCCGGATCAGTGCCGGCGCTGGTAGAATGGCTGGGTTCCGGCAATCAGCAGCGCGCGGTCCGTCGCAAAGAAATCCGCGTAGTGCAGGATCCAGGCTTCCGGATTCGTGCCGTGGAAAGGCTGGTTGTGGGCGTGGGTCGCCACCGTGTGCACCACTCGATGCGGAAAACCCATTTCGCGCAGCAGCATGGCGCCGGAAATCCCGTGCGGCAGCTCGCGCGACAGCACGGAGCCGCGCACCACTCCGTCCTCGCGCACATACATCAGCGGCTTGTCGATGTCATGCAGGATGAGGATGGCACCGAGGATGTCCGGCTCAACCACCACGCCCCAATCCACCTCCGCCCGCACTGCTAAGTCGAACCCCGCCCGCGTGACGTGGTTGACGTGGTCCATCAGCCGATGGTCCGGCGCCATGGTGGAATACGGCATGTCTTCCAGCGCGGCGAAGGGGCTGGACGTCCAGGCGCTGACCCAGGCGGTTACCACACGCTCGGCCACTGGGGCGGAGAGGCGGTCCAGCCCGGCAAGCCAGGCGCTTACGGCGGCGCGTTGAGCGGCGCTGCCCTCGTTCAGGGTGATGCCGGTGATCATGGGCGTCCTCATTCGTGATCGGGGCAGGCGTTCCACGCAGGGACCGTGGCGTCTAGCCTTCGCGCATGGAACGCCCTGTCATCCCACCCATGCGCAGCAAGCTCTTCGTCCCTGGCTCCCGGGAGGAACTCTTCTCCAAGGCCGCTGCATCCGCCGCCGACGCCCTCTCCTTCGACCTTGAGGACGCAGTCGCGCCCAACCGGAAGGACGCGGCGCGGGACATGCTGTCGGGCTTTCTGCGCGACGGCGATCACGGCGGGAAGATCATCGTGATCCGTGTTAACGGGATTGGCACGCCGCATTTTGCGTCCGACATCGCGGCGGTCGCCCTGCCCGGCACGCATATGATCAACCTTCCAATGATCAGCGACGCCGCCGAAGTGGTTCAGGCCGCGGAAGCGCTGGATAAGGCGGAGCGCGACAACGGCGTGACCGCGCCGATCGGCATCCTCTGCAACATCGAAACCCCGCGCGCGCTGCGCCTGGCGCATGAGATCGCGGGCGCCCATCCGCGCGTGATCGGGTTGCAGATCGGCTATGCCGACCTCCTCGAGCCATATGGCTTTGACCGAATGGACCCGTTGATGCTGGCCCATGTGCGGATGGAGATCCGCTTCGCGGCGGCCGAGGCAGGGGTGGCGGCCTTCGACGGCGCTTTCGCCAAGGTGGACCAGCCCGTGGCCTACCGCGCCGAGGCGGAGGCCGCGCGGCGCATGGGCTTCGCGGGCAAGAGCTGCATCCACCCAACCCAGATCGCCATGGCGAACGACGCCTTCCAGCCCAGCGCCGCCGAAATCGCCCGCGCGCGCCGGATCGTCGAGGTGGCGCGCGAGCGGATCGGTGGCGGGATGGGCGCCTTCCTGGTCGATGGTAGCATGGTAGATGCGCCCTTCGTCACCGGCGCCGAGATGGTGCTGGAACTGGCGCGCAAGCTCGGCCTGCCGGGCACGGAATAAGGGGGAGCAAAGCATGACAATCACGAGACGCGCCCTGGGGGCTGCCACGCTGGCAGTTCCGGCGGTCGCGCACGCACAGGCCGCCTGGCCGTCGCGCCCCGTGCGCCTCATCGTCCCCTACCCGCCCGGCGGCAGCAATGACGCAGTGGCGCGGCCCCTCGCCGAACATCTGCAGGGCAGGTTCGGCCAGCCTTTCGTCGTGGAGAACCGGCCCGGCGCGGGCAGCACGATCGGCTCCGCAGAGGTGGTGCGGAACCCGGCGGATGGCTTGGTGCTGATGGTCACCTCCTCCACTTTCGCCACGAGTGCCGCGACCCAGCGCACGCCCTATGACGCGAGTGGGGATTTCGAGGCGGTTGCGATGCTCGCTGTCGCGCCGCTCGTCGTGCTTGCTGCCCCCGGCTTCCCGCCGAACACGCTGGCGGAGTTGGTGGCCTATCTGCGCGCGAACCCGGGCAAGGTGGATTTCGGCTCCTCCGGGCCGGGCAGCATCAACCATCTATCGGCGGAGCTCTTCGCCCAGAAGGCCGGTGGGCTGCAGATGCAGCACGTGCCCTATCGCGGCATGGGGCCGGCCACGACCGACCTCGCCTCGGGAACGATCCAGCTCATCTTTACCACCCTTCCCTCCGCCAGCGGTGTTATCAGCTCCGGCCGGGTGAAGGTGATCGGCTGGACCGCGGAGAACCGCCCGGCCAAAGGACCCCAGGCTCCCACCCCACGCGAGAGCGGGCTCCCGGATTACGAGGCGAGCATCTGGTGGGGCCTTCTCGCCCGCCGCGGCACGCCGCCCGAGATCCGGGAGCGGTTGAACGCCGCGGCCAACGAGGCGCTGTCCGGAGGGCGGCTGGCGAGCTATCTCGAGGGCGAGGGCGCCACCCCGACCCCGCTCTCCGCCGCCGATGGCGACGCCTTCCTGCAGCGCGACCTTGCCCAGTGGCGGCAGGTCGCCTCCACCGCGAATATCCGGATCGAATGAGCAGCACCGAACCGCCCCCTCGCCTACGCCGCCGCGCCTTCGATCCCGCGGCGAAGGGGGCACTGGAAGGGGTGCGGGTGGTGGACCTCTCGCGCCTGGTCGCCGGTAACCTGCTGACGAAGGTGCTGGCCGACCATGGCGCCGAGGTGGTGAAGGTGGAGCCGCCGGAGGGCGACACGCTGCGCGCCTGGAAGGTCGAGGGCATCTCCACGGCCTGGAAAACCTGGTGCCGCAACAAGAAGAGTGTCTGCCTCAACCTGAAGTCGCCCGAGGGCCAGGCGGTCGTGCGCCGCATGACCGAAGGCGCCGCGATGCTGGTCGAAAGCTTCCGCCCCGGAGTGATGGAGGCGATGGGCCTCTCGCCCGAGGTGCTGCTGGGGATCAACCCGAAGCTGGTGATGGTGCGCGTCTCCGGCTGGGGGCAAACAGGCCCCTATCGGCACAAGCCGGGCTTCGGCACGCTGGTGGAGGGCTATTCCGGCTTCGCCGCCGTGAACGGCTTCGAGGATCGCGAGCCGGTGCTGCCGCCCATGTTCATGGGCGACGCCTATGCCGGCCTCTACGGCGCCTCGGCCGCCATGATCGCCCTCCGCGCTGCCGAGGGCGAATTTGGCCGTGGCCAGGTGGTGGACCTTTCGCTCTTCGACCCGATCTTCTCGGTCATGGAGCCGCAGATCGCAAATTGGCGCCTCACGGGCCGCCGCAAGCCGCGGACCGGCAGCCGCAGTACCAACACGGCGCCGCGCAACGCCTATCGCACGGCCGACGGCGGCTGGGTCTGTCTGTCCTCCTCCACCCAGGGGATGACGGCGAAGCTGCTGGCCTCGATCGGCCGGCCGGAGCTCCTCCAGGATGAGCGTTACGCAACCAACGCCGCCCGGCTGCGCAATCACGAAGCACTGGACGCCATCATCGGTGGGTTCGTCGGCGAGCGCAGCATGGCCGAGAACCTGGCGCATTTCGATAAGGCGGGGGTTACTATCGGCCCGATCATGGACGCCTCCTCACTGGAGACGGACGCCTATGTGGCCGAGCATGAGAGCCTGATCGAGGTGCCGGACGACGAGATGGGTTGGCTGCCCATGCACGGGGACGTCCCGCGCCTCTCCGGCACGCCCGGTATTCTCGCCCGCCCGGCCCCCGGATTGGGCGAGCACAACGACGAAATCCTCGCCCCGCTCCTCGGCGCCGTCTCCCTGGATGGGTTGCGGGCGGCCGGGGTGCTGCAGGGCTGAAGCTGTTCAACCTGTCCCGCCTTCCGCGGGATGGCAGGAGATATGCGCGATGACGCGACGTGACTTGCTGCTGGCCGCTGCCGCCCTCGGCATTGCGATGAAGGCGGGGCCGCTTCTTGCCCAGGGAGCGCCGCGGCGCATCCGAGGCACGATCGACTCCGTCTCCGGCCGGGACATGACAGTGACGACCCGGGAGGGGGAAAAAGTGCGGATCCGGCTGGCCGAGAATGCGGGTGTGTCCGCCCTCCGCAAGCTCCAGCTCTCGGAGATCGCGCCCGGCAGCTTCATTGGCACCGCGGCCGAGCCCGGCCCGGATGGCGTCTGGCGAGCGCTGGAGGTGCTGGTCTTCCCCGAGGCGATGCGTGGCACCGGCGAGGGCCATTTCGCCTGGGACCTGACGCCCACCTCCTCCATGACCAACGCGACCGTGGATTCCGCAGTGCAGGGCAATGATGGCCGAAGCCTCACCCTCACCGCCCGCGGCCAGCAGATACGCGTCCTCGTGCCGCCCGACGTGCCTGTCGTCACGCTGATCCCGGCGGCGATGGAAGATCTCAAGCCCGGCGCTCAGGTCTTCCTCTCCGCCACGCCGGGCTCGGACGGTGCCCTCAATGCCGCCCGTGTCACCGTGGCGCGGGACGGCGTGGTCCCCCCGATGTGAGCGGCGGCACGATCACCGGCGAAGCCCCGGACTCCGTCTCGGCCCCTCGCCCGCGCCGGCCGCGGCGCGAGGGGCCGCCAACGCCCGTGCCGGGGCCCTGGCCCTGGCTGGACCGCGGCGGGCGCTTCTCGCCCCTCAAGGCCCTTGTCCTCCTCGCGCTCTTCGTGCCCCTTCTCCGGCTCGGATGGCTCTGGGCCACGGATGGGCTTGGGCCGGAGCCGTTAGCCTTCGCCACGCATGAGACGGGCGACTGGTGCGTGCGGCTGCTCCTGATCAGCCTGGCTGCTACCCCGGCTCGTTGGGTGTTCGAATGGCCGCGGGCCATGCAGCTGCGGCGGATGCTGGGCGTGGCGGCGCTCGGCTACGGCCTCGTCCATCTCGCCCTGTATGTCGGGAACGAGCATCTCCGGCTGGGGCATGTGCTGCTTGAAATCGTCAAGCGACCCTATCTCTCCACAGGCTTCACGGCGTTGGTCGGACTGGCCGTGCTCGGATGGACATCAACGGATTCGTCGCTGAAGCGGCTCGGGCGGCAGTGGAAGCCGGTGCACAAGCTGGTCTATCCGCTCACCGCGCTCGGCATCCTGCATTTCTACATGCAGTCGAAGATCAACATTTCCGAGCCGGTGCTGATGACCGGCCTCTTTCTTTGGCTGATGCTCTGGCGCGTGGTGCCGGCACGCTGGCGCGCGGCACCCTGGCCGCTCGTGCCGATTTCTGTGCTGGCCGCGGTTGGCGCCGCGGCACTGGAATATCTCTGGTACGCCCTGGCCACCAACCTGCCGGCGGGCGCGATCCTCGCGGCCAATCTGGAATTCGACTTCGAGATCCGGCCGGCCGTATGGGTGCTGGTCGCCGGCCTGATCATATCGACGCTGGCCGGAATCTCCTGGGCCCTGCGGCAGTTCTTCGTGGGCCGCGCGACCCTGCCGAAGCCTCGCCCGATCGCGGACTAGGACCCGTCTGCTCCGGCGGGGGCAGTCCGCCGCACCAACTCGCTCCGAGGGGCACGAGGCCGCGGGGCCTCGGCGGTCTCCGCGAGCATTCGCGACAGGGCGCCGGGCGCGGGAGACGCGGCGGGCGCCACGGTCGGCGTGGCAGGAACGGCCGGCAGCGAGGCTGCGAGCGCGGAAACCGGCGCGGGCGCCGGTGCCACCGAGGCAACCGGAGCGACGGGTGCGGCCGGGGCCGGCGCAGGCGCGGCAGCGGGAGTGGCGACCGGCGCGGTCGCTGCCGCCGGCGCATCCACCTGCGGCGGGGCCACGGGCGCGACTGCGGGCGGCACCGGCCTAGCACTCGCCTCCCGGATTTCCTCCGGCATGCAGCGCGTGGTCCCGGGGTTGAAGCGGGCCTGAGCAGCCACGGTGCCTGCCGGGCAGGCGACCTGGCGATGGCTCGGAGGCGGCAAGTCGGCGTGCCAGCCGGCCACCTCGGTCTCCGTACCCGAACCGCCGCCACGGGCCACGCCGCGGCCGTCGCAGCGCCCGGGGCGGCCGCGCATTGGTGTTCCGCCGTTCGGGCAAAGCCAACGGGCGATGGCCGTGCGGTCCATCACCATGACATTGGATCCGCCGCGGCCGGCCCCGATGCTGGTGTCCAGCCGTGGGGGCTCGCTGCGTGGCCCAGGCGCCACCTGGAAGAAGCGGCGCTCCTGCGCCAGGGCTTCGCCGGGATGGGCAGCGAGGCCGGCCAGAAGCGCGGCCGCGCCCAGGCCGATGAGACAGCCGGTTCGGATCATGCCGCGGCAGATGGTGCCGCACAGGTCGATAGCCAACCCTTGCCGCGCTTCTTTCCGCTCGCGCTTGACGCGCCGTGCCTGCCGCGCGAAGCCGGAGACAACGTTTCCGGAGGAGAGTCCCTTGGACCTCGATGCCCAGATCAAGGCGGCGCTGGAAGGCGTCTCCACTGCGACCCTGACCACGGTGCTGCTCAAGAAGGGCCTGCGCAACGTCTGGATGCGCGGCACCAAGCCGATCCGTGAGGGGCAGCCCCGCCTCGTCGGCCGCGCCTTTACCCTGCGCTTCGTTCCGGCTCGCGAGGACCTGGCGACGCCCGAGAGCTGGTCCTCGCCGATCTCCACCCGCGCCGCCATCGAGGCGATGCCGGAAGGCTGCATCGCGGTCGTCGATTCCATGGGAGTGCAGGACGCCGGCATCTTCGGGGACATTCTCTGCCAGCGCATGCAGAAGCGGGGCGTGGCCGCGCTGATTACCGATGGCGTGGTGCGCGACATCGCGGGCGTGCTGGGCACGAACCTGCCGGTCTGGTGCAACGGCGCCGCGGCCCCGCCCTCGGTCGCCGGCCTCACCTTCGTGGCCTGGGACCAGCCGATCGGCTGCGGCGGCGTGGCCGTGTTCCCCGGTGATGTGGTGGTGGTGGACCAGGATGGCGCGGTGCTGATCCCGCAGGCGATGCTGGAAGCCGTGACCGAGGCGGCGGTGGAGCAGGAGCGGCAGGAGACCTGGATCATGGGCGAGGTGGAGCGTGGCGCCTCCCTCCCCGGTCTCTATCCCCCGAATGCAGAGAACAAGGCCCGCTACGAGGCCTGGAAGAAGGAGCAGGCGTGATGACCGATCTCACGACCGCAAAGGGCGTCTACGCAATCGCCCCGACGGCTTTCCACGATGATGGCCGTCTCGATGAGGCTTCCAACGACCGCTACACCGATTTTTGCGTCGAGAGCGGCTGCACCGGCATCACCGTCCTCGGTGTGATGGGCGAAGCACCGAAGCTGGACATGGCCGAGAGCGTCTCCCTCGCCTCGCGCATGATCAAGCGGGCCGGCATCCCCGTGATCGTCGGCGTTTCGGCCCCCGGTTTCGCGGCCATGACCTCGCTGACCAAGGCGGTGATGGATGCGGGCGCCGCCGGCGTGATGATCGCGCCCCCGAACACGCTGCGCACCGATGACCAGATCGTCGGCTACTACGCCCAGGCGGCTGAGGCGATCGGGCCGGATGTCC
This sequence comes from Roseomonas sp. WA12, assembly GCF_054165765.1. Classification (NCBI taxonomy): domain Bacteria; kingdom Pseudomonadati; phylum Pseudomonadota; class Alphaproteobacteria; order Acetobacterales; family Roseomonadaceae; genus Roseomonas; species Roseomonas sp. WA12. The sequence goes on from NZ_CM135108.1 coordinate 1,745,212, forward strand.
CCTTCGTGGTGCAGGACTTCCCGCAGACCTTCAGCGTCATCATGACCCCGGCGGTGATCCGCCAGATCGTGCAGGCCAACGCCAACTGCGTGATGGTCAAGCATGAGGACTGGCCGGGTCTGGAGAAGATCTCCGCCCTGCGCGGCTTCGAGCGCGACGGGTCGATGAAGCACATCTCCATTCTTTGCGGGAATGGCGGCCTGTTCATCGACTTCGAGTGCGAGCGCGGGGCCGATGGCGCCATGACCGGCTACGCCTTCCCGGACATGCTCACCGACATCGTGCGGCTGCAGGCCGAGGGGAAGCGCGACGAGGCGCATGACCTGTTCGACGCCCATCTCCCCCTGCTTCGCTACGAGCAGCAGCAAGGTCCGACGGGTCTTGCCGTGCGGAAATACGTGCTGATGCGCCGCGGCGTGCTGGCCAGCGACGCCCAGCGCCGCCCGGGCTCCAGCCTGTCCGCCACGGCGAAGGCCGAAGTGGATTACCTGCTCACCCGCGTGGCGCGCTTCGACAAGCGCGCGAATGTGGGCGCCGCGAAAGCGGCCTGAGAGGGCCTGCAAGGGGCCGCTCGCGAGCGGCCCCTTGCCGCATGCCCGGCCTAGCGCCGGGTGGGAAGCACGGCGGCGGGCTCGATCGAGGATCCCATCGCCAGATAGCCGGCGCGGTTCGGGTGCAGCTTGTCGCCGGGCCCGCCGATGGTGTTGTCCGGGATCATCTCGCGCTTCAGACCGCCTGCGGGATCGGCCGTCACGCGGTCGAAGTCGACAACGGCGTCGAACAGCCCGCCCTCCCGGATGAACGCGTTGAGCGCGCGCCGCTTCTCGTCCTGCTCGGCATGCCCATGGGCCGCGCTGGTACTGCCGAGTGCAGTGGTGACGGTGGCACCCACCACGCGAAGGCCAGGAATGCCCTGGCGCAGCCGCCGCACTCCCTCCCTCATCCCGTCCCGTACCGCCTCAAGGCTGGCATTGCCGTTCCGGCTAAAATCATTGGTCCCCTCCAGCCAGACCACGGTCGTGACGCCGGAGAGGGAGATGACATCCCGCTCAAGCCGCGCCAGGGCGGAGGGTCCTCCGGGGAAGGGCTTGGCCGGGCTGTACTCCGCAGGCCCGACGACTTGGTTGCCACCGATCCCGGCATTTACCACCGCGACGCGGTTGCCCAGCGTCGCATTCAGCCGCCGTGCCAGGATGTCGGGCCAGCGGTCGTCGCCGTTCATCGTGGAGGCGGTGCCGTCGGTGATAGAATCACCGAAGCCGACAATGACGGGCGTGCTGGCGGGTGCGGTCATGTCCAGCGCATCGAGGAAGAACCAGGAGGCTGTGGAAAAGGGAAATGCGCCCTCACTCTCTTCAGCCCCCTTCGCGCCAGCGCCCGGGGCGGTGCCGTAGGAGGTTTGCAGCGCCTTCGCGTGCCAAGTCATCGGCCCGCTCGCGCCCGTGACATGAAGGGAAACGGCCAGCTTGCGTCCCATGAGGAGCGGGGAGTCCGGGTCCGCGGCGAAGGGCAGGTCCACTGGGTCTGACCAGGCCTGGCCGCCGGGCGGGATGGTAACGGCATCGGTGCCGCCAAAGCGTACGGGGCGGTTCGTGCCGGGTACCAGTGTGGCGCCCCCATGCTGCAGCCCGACATGCACACCATCCAAAATCAACGGCCGCGTGCCAAAGGCGTTCGAGAAGCGCAGCCGCGCCTGGCGGCCCCAGAGCGACGGGCGCAGGACGAGGCGCAGGGTCTGGTCCCGCGCGCCCTCCGCAGGTTCGGGGAACAGAAAGGACTGGTCGGGCTGCGCAGAGGGATTGCCCACGGGATAGGGACCCTGGACCGAAGCCGCCCAGCTCGTCACCCAGGCGCCGCTGCGGGTTCCCTGCGCGGGGGCTTCGGAAGTTATGGCCTGGGCGAAGGCGAGGGCGACGGCGCCCTGCCCCAAGGTGCGGCGATCCATGGCGTCCTCCTCTGCGGCTTTTCGGCCGAGGATCACAGGCTTCCATGAGGCCGTGCCTGCGGCAAGGGATCGGCAACGGGTCCCCATTCCCGGCTTTCCAAAGAACCACGGCTACAAGGCCACCAGCCGGGCAAAGACCCAGGTTTGACGGGGCGGGAACACCGTTAAGCCGGAGTAGCATGGGACGCGCATCGACCCACTGACTGGGGCGTCGAGGACCAATTCCAGGCGCTGGCTCGACTTAAGGCAGTTCCGGAGGTGGAAAGCGCTCCGGACGGCTGCGATGGACACGCCGTGCGGTCCGCACCCCTCGCCTTCGCATCAGAGGTGCCACGAGCAGAAGCGGGGCAGTGACGAGGGGGAGCAGGCCGAGCCAGGCTGCCAGTATGCGGGGCGCGATCATCGCCGCGCCGGCGGCGATGCCCATGCTTGCAGCATTCAGCAGAACGGCCGCGATCCACCAGCGACGGGCACGGGTCTCAAGCGCCTCGACAGCCCCAGGCGGGCCTGGGTCGACGGTGTAGGGACGCCCGTCGCGGCCCACCTCGTAGAGGCGCTCGGGATCCGGTCTGAACCCCGCAGGGCCCAAGGCAAAGCTCAGCGGCGCGTCACGACGAAGACGGGAAGGCCGGTGCGCCCGGCGCGGCGCATGCGCCACCAGAGCGAGACAAACCCGACCAGACCCGCCACGATCACGACCGGGATGAGCAGGCCGAGGATCAGCGCCGCCGAGGCAGCAAGCAGCAGACCTCCCGCGATCGCCGTAGCCAGTACAGCCACGCCGCCGAGCCGCAGCAGGGTACGGTCCAGCCAGCTCCCGCCGGCGAGCGGACGCGAGGCGTCTTCTCGGAACTCGCCCTCCGGCGTCATGTCGAGAACCGGCGGCCGGTGGGGAGCCTGCGTCATGTGCAAGATGTCGCCCCTGCAATGCGCCGCTTCAAGGGGCAGTCACTGCGGCTTCATGCCGGAGAGCGAGGGGGCTATGGGTTGGTGATGACCCTCCCCCGCCTGCGCTCGCTCGACGAGTTGCATCCCGGCGACCGCTACGAGCTGGGCCGCTTGTCGCTCTCCCTCGACGAAATCCGGGATTTCGCCCGCCGCTATGACCCGCAGCCTTTTCACCTGGACGAAGAGGCGGCGCGGGATTCAGTCTTCGGCACGATCGTGGCCGCCGGGCTGCACACCCTTTCCGCCTGCTTCGGGATGCTGATGGCGAGCCCGCTGCTGCAGGACATCAGCCTGGCAGGTTCCGCCATGGATGTCCGCTGGCCTGCGGCTTTACGGCCGGGAGAAGAGGTGGCCGTTTCCATGGAGGTGGTGGAGGTGAAACCCTCCCGCGCGCGGCGGGACCGGGGATCGGCGCGCCTCCGCTACGTGGCAACGCGGGTGGCCGATGGTGTGATCGTGCTGGACGCGACGGGGCTGCACCACCTCCGGCGCTGAGGATCCAGGCGGCGCCTAAACACAAGTGGCGCGGGCGATCCTCTCGCCCGCGCCGCCACATGTCAGGCAAAGGCGGCCCCGATTGCTCGGGGCCGGCCGATGATCAGGCCGAGGCCTTCATGATCTCGTCCGCCACGTTGCGGGGGACGGGATCGTAGTGATGGAACTGCATCGAGAAGGAGGCGCGCCCCTTCGTCATGCCGCGCAGGTTGGAAATGTAGCCGAACATCTCCTTCAGCGGGACATGGGCCCGGATGATGACCGAGGTGGAGGCCATATCCTGGCTCTGGATCACGCCGCGGCGGCGGTTCAGGTCGCCGACGACGTCGCCCACATGGTCGGAGGGAGTGGTGACCTCCACGTCCATGATCGGCTCCAGGATGACCGGGCCGGCCTTCTTCATGCCCTCGCGGAAGCAGGCCTTGGCGGCGATCTCGAAGGCCAGGGCCGACGAGTCGACGTCGTGGTACTTGCCGTCCACCAGGGAGTACTTGAAGTCCACGGTCGGGAAGCCGGCGAGCACGCCCGTATCGGCCTGCACCTTGATGCCCTTCTCGACGGCCGGGATGTACTCCTTCGGCACCGAGCCGCCGGCGGTGGCGTTCACGAACTCGATGCCCGTGGTCCGCTCCTTCGGCTCGAAGGTCACCTTCACCTCGGCGTACTGGCCCGAGCCACCCGACTGCTTCTTGTGGGTGTAGGTCTCGGTGTGGCTCTTCGTGATCGTCTCGCGATAGGCCACCTGCGGGGCGCCAATGTTGGCGTCCACGCCGTACTCGCGCTTCAGGCGGTCGATGATGATCTCGAGATGCAGCTCGCCCATGCCGGACAGGATGGTCTGGCCGGTTTCCTGGTCGGTCTTCAGGCGCAGCGAGGGGTCCTCGCCTGCCAGCTTCTGCAGGCCGAGCGTCATCTTCTCGACGCCCTCCTTCGTCTTCGGCTCGACGGAGATGTCGATCACGGGCACCGGGAAGGCCATGCGCTCGAGCACCACCGGGTCCTCCGAGGAGGCCAGCGTGTCACCCGTGCCGGTGTCCTTCAGGCCCACGAAGGCCGCGATGTCGCCGGCGGTGACCTCCTTGATCTCCTCACGCTTGTCGGCATGCATCTGGAACATGCGGCCGACGCGCTCCTTGCCCTCCTTGGTGGTGTTGAGGACCGTGTCACCGGTCTTCAGCACGCCTGAGTAGACGCGGACGAAGGTCAGGTTGCCGTACTTGTCGTTGACGATCTTGAAGGCGAGGCCGGCGAAGGGCGCATCCACATTCGCAGGGATGATGCGGCGCTCGGTCGTCTCGTCCTCGCCCTCTTCCGCGGCAACCTTGATGCCGGGGATGTCGATGGGGGACGGCAGGTAGTCGATCACGGCGTCGAGCAGGGGCTGCACGCCCTTGTTCTTAAAGGCCGAACCGCAGAAGACCGGGCGGAAGGTGCCATCGATCGTGCCGCGCTTAACACAGCGCTTCAGAGTCGCGACGTCCACGTCACCCTTGTCGAAATACTCCTCCATCGCGGCGTCATCGACCGAGAGGGCGGTGTCGAGCAGAATCTGGCGGTACTCGGCCGCCTTCTCCTTCAGGTCCTCGGGAATCGGGGCCTCGTGGTACTTGGCGCCGAGCTCGTCGCCCTCCCAGACATAGGCCTTCATCTCGACCAGATCGACGATGCCCTTGAGGCTGTCCTCGATACCGATCGGCAGCTGCAGCGTGACCCAGTTGATCCCGAGCTTCTCGGTCAGGGTCGCGGCGGCGCGGTAGAAGTCGGCGCCCGTGCGGTCCAGCTTGTTGATGAAGATGATGCGGGGGACGTTGTAGCGGTCCGCCAGGCGCCAGTTCGTCTCGGACTGGGGCTGGACGCCGGCCACGCCCTCGATGATGAAGACGGCGCCGTCGAGCACGCGCAGCGAACGGTTCACCTCGATGTTGAAATCGATGTGGCCGGGGGTGTCGATGACGTTGATCCGGTGGTCCTTCCACTCGGCGGTCACGGCGGCGGAGGTGATCGTGATGCCACGCTCACGCTCCTGCTCCATGTAGTCCGTCGTGGTGTTGCCCTCATGGACCTCACCGATGCGGTGGTTCTTGCCGGTGTAGTAGAGGATCCGCTCGGTCGTGGTCGTCTTGCCGGCGTCAATATGAGCCGTGATGCCGATGTTGCGGATGCGGTCGAGGGGGGTGCGCGCCACTTGGGGCCTCCGTGGGTCGCGGCGCCCTTCGCATGAAGGGTCCGCGGAAGTGTTCTGCGGCTGCGCCGCATCGGGTCATGCGGCAGGGCCGCGGGTCGTGCGGCTGCGCCGCGGGGTCGCTCTGCGGTGGCACCGCCGGGTGGCCTCGCGGCGGGCAGTTCGGATGCAGTCGCGCGGGCCGCCGGCCAGCCTTGGCTTGCCCCGCCCGCGTCCCGTCCGATCCGGATGTCCGGTCTGCCTGATGCCGCCGGGCGCCGCTGCCGCGCCCGTGCTGCGGGCGCACACATGCTCTGCCGGAGGCGTTTTTGCAAGCTTTCCCGCGAACCGGCCGAAGCCTGTCGCGTTGCAGACGCCGCTGAGGCCCGCGAAGCCGCGGCTGCGCCGGGTCGGACTGGCCTCAGTCGTCGCGGTGGACACGCTCCATGCGCTCGTGGCGCTCCTGGGCCTCGATGGACAGCGTGGCGATCGGCCGCGCCTCCAGCCGGCGCAGGCCGATCGGCTCGCCTGTCTCCTCGCAATACCCGTAGGTGCCGTTGTCGACCCGCTCCAGCGCCTGGTCGATCTTGCTGATCAGCTTTCGGGCGCGGTCACGGGTGCGGAGTTCAAGCGCCCGGTCCGTCTCGACGCTCGCGCGGTCGGTCAGGTCGGCCTCGACGATTCCGCCCTGGCCCATGGACGAAAGGGTTTCTCCCGCCTCGCGTAGCAGGTCCTGGCGCCAGCGGAGCAGCTTTTGCCGGAAATAGGCGAGCTGACGGGGGCTCATGAAGGCCTCGTCGTCCGTAGGCCTGTAATCCGGAGGCAGGGTGATGAGCATGGCTTGCATCCCGATGGCCTGGCCCGACCCCCCGGTCCCCCCGGCCGGTCAGGCAGCCGCGTATAGCGACGGCTCCGGGCGCAAAACAAGGGGATCAACCCTGGCCTATGCCCGTGAGCCACGGCTCTTCATGGCGGTGCAACCATTATGCCACGCCGGGCGAGCTCTACGCGGGCACGAAGGCCGATTCCGGCCAGCGCGTCCGCCAGCACCGGATCGGCCGGCGCTTCCCCTTCGGTAAGCTGCGCGAGTCGGCTCAGCCGGTCCGCGTCGGCGCCGCCACGCAGCATCTCGGCCTGCAGTGCCGCCAGTTCCTCCAGCAGAGCCTGCGCTCGGGCATGGCCGCGGCGGTCTCGTCCGGCAAGATCCCCGTCCTCCTGCAGCGCCACCAGCCCGACCGCTGCGGTGCCGGACACCGTCGCAGTTTCGGCGATCTCGGTCGCTCTGGGTCTGGGAAGGCGAAAGCTGCCGGGCCTCGATGCGGCGCGGGGACCGGACGGTGCCGCCGGCCGGGCTGTGCCGCCGATGCCATACATGCCTGCCACTGCAGCCTCCTTCGTTTGCCCTGTCGCCCGATCCTGCCGCGCTGACGGTCGGAAACGCCCGTCACCCGGCAAGACCTGCCGCCTCCCCTCCCCTTCCCGGCTGGCACAGCGGTTGCGCTGCCGGGGATGCGCCAGGGAGGCGCCCTGGTGGAGGAGCTTATGCGCCAGACCGGTTTCCGAAGCGCGAAGGCCGCGCTGGTCCTGATGTCCGTCCTTCTATGGTCCGCCTGTGCATCGTCGCAGGTGCGGATCAAGGATATCGCCGACATCGAGGGCGTCCGGGACAACCAACTCGTCGGCTACGGGCTCGTGGTCGGCCTGCCCGGTACCGGGGACCGGCTGCGCTCGGCCATCTTCACCCGTCAGTCCCTGGTGGGGATGCTGGAACGGCTTGGCGTAAACACGCGGGACCAGGAGCGACAGCTCGACACCCGCAACGTGGCTGCGGTGATGGTCACGGCCAACCTGCCCGCCTTCGCTCGCCCGGGCAGCCGGGTGGACATCGCCGTTTCCTCCCTCGGCGATGCCTCGAACCTCACCGGTGGCACGCTGCTTGTCACGCCGTTGCTGGGAGCGGATGGGGAGGTCTATGCGGTAGGTCAGGGCGCAGTAGCCACCGGCGCGATCGGGGCGCGGGGCCAGGCGGCCTCGGTCCAGCGCGGCGTGCCGACCTCGGCTCGCATCTCTGCCGGCGCGATCGTCGAGCGGGAGCTGCCCTTTGAACTGGGCGGGCGCGATCGGGTCCGCCTCTCCCTCCGTAACCCGGACCTGACCACGGCCCAGCGTGTGGCCGCCGCCATCAACCGCGCGACCGGGGCCGGCAGCGCCACGGTAAGCGACCCGCGCACGATCGTGCTGATGACTGCCGGGCGGGACATCGCCCGGCTGCTGACGGATATCGAGCAGCTTCGCGTGGAGCCAGACCAGGCCGCCCGCGTCATCATTGAGGAGGCCTCGGGCACCATCGTGATGGGCGCGAATGTCCGGGTCTCCACCGTCGCCATTGCACAGGGAAACCTGACGATCCGCGTCACCGAGACTCCGCAGGTCAGCCAGCCCAACGCGCTGGCGCAAGGCGAAACCGTGGTGGTGCCGCGCACCGGGATCGAGGTGGATGATCAGCGCGAGCGGCGCCTGGGCATCCTGCCGCGCTCGGTCACACTTGAGGACCTGGTGCGCGGGCTGAACTCTCTGGGTGTCGGGCCCCGCGACCTGATCACCATCCTCCAGTCCATCAAGGCCGCAGGCGCCCTGCAGGCCGAGCTGGAGGTGCGGTGATGGACGCCCTGCCCGCCAACTACGCCGCCCTTGCCCACGTCGCGAAGCGCTTCGAGGCGGAGGCGCTGGGCTCTCTCTTCCAGCCCGTTTTCGGAGAAGGGCCGAAGGGGCTTCTCTCGGGCGGCGCGGCGGAGGCGCAGTGGCGGCCGATGCTGGTCGAGAACTACGCCCGCGCCTGGTCCGACCGCGGCGGGGTCGGCATCGCCGACGCCGTCCTCCGTGAGCTGGTGCGGGTGCAATCCGCCGCACAGAACCCGCAGGCCCGAGACGCCGGCACCCAAAACCCGGGAGCCGACGGGACTGCCATCCACAACACATCCGCCCAAAACGCGGAGGGCCAAAACACGGCCGTCCCGGGAACCGCCGTTAACTCGATCCTCTCCAACGCGTCCCACACTGTTCCTGAAGGAGCGACCCCATGAGCCAGGTGCCGATGATCCAGGCCCTGCTGAACGCCGGGCAGAGCCTGGCCGAGGCGCTGCGCGAGGAGAATGAGGCGCTGGACAGGCTCGACCTCAGCCGCGCGGCCACGCTTGCCACCACCAAGCTGCAGGCCTCGGATGCCTTTGCGGCCGCTTATGGCGCGGCAACCCGCACAGGCAGCAAGGCAGAGGGCGACCTTCGCCAAGCGGCAGAGACGCTCGCCCTTCGCCTGCGGAACCTGACGGACGAGAACCGGCGCCTACTGGAGCGCGCTATCGCGCTGCAGTCGCGCGTCATCGAGACGATCGCGGGCGCCGCACTGCCGGCGAGCCGCCCTGCGACCTATGGCGGGATGGGCTACCGCGCCATGCCCCGGCAGACGCCATCGCTCGCCCTCGCCGCGCGGGCCTGACAGGGCAGCTCTGTAGGTGGCGCGCGCACGCTCCTGGCGTGCGCCGCGTGGCTGGGGCATAGCTCCGGCGTATGGATGCCTGCTTCCACACGGCCGCGCGGGCGGAGACGGAGGCCTGGGCGGCGCTGCTGGCGCGCCGCGCCGGGCGCGACGTGCCGTTGCCGGACCACCCGCTCGCCACGCTGCTCGGCCCCGTTCTGTCCATTGGCGCGGGGGCGGATGGCTGCACCGTCATCGGGCGGCTCGCGCAGACACTGGATGGGCGCATCGCAACAGCCGGCGGCTCCAGCCAGTGGATCGGCGGGCGCGGCGACATCCTTCACACGCATCGTCTGCGGGCGCTCTGCGATGCCGTGCTGGTGGGTGCCGGGACGGTGGCGCATGACGATCCACGGCTGACGACGCGCGAGGTGGAGGGCGAAAGCCCGGTCCGCGTCGTGATTGACCCGCGCCGGCGGCTGGGCGAGTCGCACCGCATCTTCGGCGACGGCGGTCCGGCGACCATCCTTGCTTGTGTGGATATCGGCCCCGGTGGCAGCCACCACGGCGCGGCGGAGCTGCTGCGCCTTCCGGCCGAGGGCGACGGGATCGACCTTGCCGTCCTGCTAAGTGCGCTGCACGCGCGCGGGCTGTCGCGGATCTTCGTGGAAGGCGGTGGGCTGACCGTGTCCTCCTTTCTCGCCGCCGGGTTGCTGGATCGGCTGCATCTTACCATCGCGCCGGTCATCCTTGGTTCCGGCCGTGCAGCCTTCACACTGCCGGAGGCCGCACGCATTGCGGACGGCCTGCGGTTCGGTTGGACTCCCTATCCTCTGGAGGGTGGCGACATCCTGCTCGACATTCCGCTGCACCGCACGCGGCCGCGCGTTTGTGGGGGTGCATGAGCGCGCTGACCGCCACCGCCTTCTGGGTCACCGGCCCTGGCCAGGGTGCCATCCACGGTGAGACCCTGCGCTCTCCCGGCCCGGGCGAGGTGCTGATACGGACGCTTGCCAGCGGAGTCAGCCGCGGCACCGAGCGACTGGTTTTCAATGGCCGGGTGCCGGAAGGTGAGTGGGCGCGCATGCGCGCGCCGCTGCAGGGTGGCAGTTTCCCCTTCCCCGTGAAGTACGGTTACGCGGCGGTCGGGCTCGTCGAGGACGGACCGGAGGACTGGGTCAGCCAGCGGGTGTTCTGCCTGCATCCGCACCAGGACCGATTTGTGGCCCCGATCGCGCTGTGCTCGCCCGTGCCGGACCGGGTGCCGGAATGGCGTGCCGTGCTGGCGGCCAATATGGAAACGGCATTGAACGTCATCTGGGACGCGCAGCCGCTCCCGGGTGAGCGCGCGCTTGTGGTTGGCGCCGGGGTGGTCGGGCTGCTCAGCGCTTGGTTGCTCTCGCGCTTCCCGGCGGTGGAACTTGCATTGGTCGACCCCGATCCCCTGCGCGCGGCAGTGGCGCAGCGGCTAGGCCTTCGGCTTGTCGCTCCGGAGGCGGCTCCGGAAAACCGCGACCTGATCATCCATGCCTCCGGCAATCCCGAAGGGCTGCGCACGGCCCTGCGCTGCGCAGGTTTCGAAGCGCGCATCCTCGAGGCCTCCTGGTTCGGCTCGACCGAGTGCGCCCTGCCGCTGGGAGGCGGCTTCCACGCCAACCGCGTCACCATCCGATCCACACAGGTCGGGCAGATCGCCGCGCCGATGCGTGGGCGGCGCTCGCATGGGGAGCGGATGGCGCTCGCCCTCTCTCTGCTCGCCGACTCGGCCCTGGATGCCCTTTGCGGCCCCATGGTCGCCTTCCGCGACCTGCCGCGTGCCATGCCCGATCTGCTCGGCCCCGTTCCCGACGGTCAGTCCGCGCCGCTTCTCCCCGTCGTTACTTATGAATGAGACAGCCATGTACAGCCTGACCGTCGCGGACCACGTCATGGTCGCCCATTCCTTCCGCGGAGAGGGCTTCGGCCCCGCCCAGCGCGTGCATGGCGCCACCTTCGTGGTAGAGGCCGAGTTCCGCGCGCCCCGGCTGGACGATGCGAACCTGCTGGTGGACATCGCCGCCGCGCGGGTCGAGCTACGCCGCATCCTGGACAGCTTCGACTACAGCAACCTGGACACGCTGCCCGCCTTCACCGGGCAGAATACAACGACGGAGTTCCTCTGCTTCCACGTCCACGGCCTGCTCTGTGCCGCGCTGGCCGATGGCCGGCTGGGCGAGGGTGGCAAAGACGTGCTCGGCCTGAAGGTCCTGCTGCGCGAGAGCCCGCTGGCCTGGGCTGCCTACGATGCTGAGGTGCCGCGCGAGGCGAAGTCCGCGTGAAGATCGTTCTCGCCGTTCCAGCGCCACTGGACGCCGTCAGTGGCGGATATAGTTATGACCGGCGCATCCTCTCGGGGATGCGTGACCTCGGGTATGAGGTGCGGGTCGAGGAGATGGGCGGGCGCCATCCGCTCCCAAATCCGGCTGCTGAGGAGGCGGCGCGGGATGTGCTCGGAAGGGTCGGGGCGGATGAGGTGCTGGTGGTGGACGGGCTCGGCCTGCCAGCCTTCGCGTCCCTGGCCGGGGAGCCCGCCCTGGCGCGCGCGATCGGCCTCATCCATCACCCGACCGCGCTCGAGACCGGTTTCAACGATGAGGAGCGACAAGCGCTGCGCGAGCGCGAGCGCGCGGTGTTTCCGCACCTAGCGCGGCTCATTACCACGTCTCGCCCGACCGCCGAACGGCTGGCGCCTGAGTTCGGCACCGATCCGGCGCGGATCGGCACGGTGGAACCAGGAACAGAGGAAGCGACGCGCGCCCAGGGTTCGGGTGGGCCGGCTTGCGCCATCCTCGCGGTCGGCACTCTCGTGCCACGCAAGGGGTATGACGTGTTGCTGCGGGCGCTGTCCCGCCTGGGCGACATCGAATGGAGCCTTACCATCGTCGGGGCCGCGCGGGATCCGGTGCACGCCGCGGGGTTGCAGGCGTTCGCGGAGGAGCTCGGCATCGTGCAGCGCGTCACCTTTGCGGGCGAGGTGGATGGGGCGGCACTGGATTCCCTGTACGACCGGGCCGACCTCTTCGCCTCGGCCAGCTGGTGGGAAGGCTATGGCATGGCAGTGGCCGAGGCCCTGGCCCGGGGCCTGCCGCTGGCCATCACCGCGGGCGGTGCGCTGGCCGACCTAGCGCCCCGCGATGCGGCCGTGATCTGCTCGCCGGGTGATCACAACAGTCTTTCCAGGGCGATGCGACGCCCCATCTACGATGCAGGCCTGCGCCAGGTGATGTCGGATGCCGCCTGGCGCGCCGGGCAACGCCTGCCGCGCTGGTCCGACCGCGCTGCCGCCTTTGCCCGCGAGATCGAGGCCGCAACCGTATGACCGAGAGCTTCGATGCCGATTGGCTGGAGCTGCGCGAGCCTGCCGATGCGCGCGCCCGCAATATCGATCTTGCCCTCCGGCTCGCCGCTGCCCTTCCTGCCCGCCCGCGGCTGCTGGATCTCGGTGCCGGCACGGGCAGCCTGTTTCGCTGGCTCGCCCCCGTGCTGAACCGCCCTCAGGCGTGGACGCTGGTGGATGCGGATGTAACGCTGATCGAGTTCGCCTTCGACACCATTGCCATGCGCGCCATGGATGTCGGCCTCGAGGTGTCCGCGCCGAACAAGCGCACGCTGTTGGTCCACACCCCCTCGGGCGCCTGGCGGGTTGAAGGCCTGGTGCTCGACCTTGCCGACGCGCCGGACGGCCTGCCTCTGGACCGGGCGGATGGCGTGGTCTGCACCGCGCTCTGCGATCTCGTCTCGCGTCCCTGGGCCTCGCGCATGGCAGCGGAACTGCGCCTGCCGTTCTTCTCGGCGCTGAACGTGCAGGGCGATACGCGCTTTCTCCCGCCCCATCCGGCCGATGGGATCGTCGCGCGCGGGTTCCGGCGCGACCAGATCCGCGACAAGGGCCTCGGCGGCCCTGCACTCGGCCCCGACGCGACGCGCTTCATGGCGTCGACCTTCCGCTCGGAGGGCTTTGAGGTGGCGACAGCCCCCTCGCCCTGGCGTATCGGGGCGGAGCAGACGCGGATGCTGTCCGACCTCACGCGCGGCCATGCCGGGGCAGCGATGCGCCAGATGCCGCGTGCCGCGCCGGCGGTCCGCACGTGGTCAGCCGTGCGGCTTGCGCAGGCCCGCCGCGGGCGGCTTCGGGCAGTGGTTGGACATTCGGACTTGCTCGCCCTCCCGCCGAAGCGGGCGCGGTAATGCGGCTGGGCTGCATCGCGGTAGATCCCGCCGCGGCGCTGGAGCTGGGCGCCGCACTGGCGACCGGCGGCGTGCGTGCCGCGCTTCTCCCTGTCGGCTGGATTGGCGCCATGCCGGAGGCCGAAGCGGTCATCGCTCTGCTGGGGCCGGGCGCGCCGGTCTCTGACGCCCTGGCGGCCTGCGACGCCCTCTTGGCGGCAGGCGCCACACGCATCCTGCTGCTCACCGATGCAGCCTGCGCCGATCCGGCGACGGGACCGATCGCTGATGCGCTTCTGCGGCGGCTGCAGGCGGGCTTCGCGCCTGTCATGCCCGCCTATCCCTCGCGCGGGCGCAGCGTCTATCTCGGCCATCTCTTCACGGCCGGCACGTTGGCCGTGGAGGAGCCGAACCTACCACGGCGCCTCTCGGCCCGGGCTGAGGCACCGGTCGGGCTGATCCCCTTCTCCATTGTAGACGGCGGGGCTGGTGAGATCCGGCGGGAGATGTCGCGACTTGCCGAAGCAGGGCGACGCCTTGCCGTGCTGGACGCGGTGACGGACGCGCATCTTATCGCTTCCGTCGAGGCCTCCTCCGCGCAGGCACTGCTTGTCGGCGTTGCGGGGCTCGGCCCAGGCTTGGCTACGACCTTGCACGCCGGCGAGCCCGCGGCGGAGCCGGTTCCCACACCGCGCGGAAGCTGGGTGGTGCTTGCGGCGGCTTCCGCTCGACCCACACTCGCACAGATTGGTTTCGCGCGGCTGCACGGCCCGGTGCTGGATTTGAGCACGTCAGGTGACCTGGCGGGCGCGATGGACCGCGCGTTGCCGCTGCTCTCCGAGGAGCATCCGCTGGTCATCTCCGCGTCTCCCGCGCTGGTTGCCCAGGCCCCAGCCGCTCTCGGCGGCTTGGCGCGAGATGTCTTGGCGCGCGTCGCCGGGCGCCTACTCGTGGCAGGGGAAGAGCTATTCGGGCCCGTGCTCGACGCAGTGGGATGCGTGCTGCGGCCAGGGCCCGAGATCGCGGCGGCCGTTTGCTGGTGCGATGTGGCGGGGACTGCCGGCCAGATCGCGTTCAAGCCGGGCCTGGCAGGCGGACGGGACATCCTGCTGCGGGCCTTTCTGACAGAGGCCTAAACAAAAAAAGGGGGCGCCGAAGCGCCCCCTTCTCGTCGGTACGATGCGCTCAGGTCGCGTCGTTGCTGGCGGGCGCCTCGGCCTCAGGCATCGGCGCCTGGGTGGCCTCGGCCGCCTCGGCCTTCTTGCGGGCGCGGGTCGCGGCACCCTTACGGGCGGCCTCGCTGCGCGCGGACGGCGCGGCGCTCTTGCGGACGCCCGTGCTGCGCGTCGCGGCGGCCGTGCTGCGGGTCGCAGTGGTACGCGTGGAGGCGGCGGTGCGCTTGGCCGGGGCCTTGCGCGCCGTGGTCTTGGCCGCGGCGCCGCGCGTGGTCGTCTTCGCGGCGGTCGCGCGCTTCGGAGCAGCCTTGCGGGCAGTCGTCGCGCTCGTGCGCTTCGCGGCGGCAGTGGTGCGCTTGGCGGCCGGACGGCGGGCGGCGGTCGCGGACTTCGCGGCGGTCTTCGCGCCAGTGGCGCGCTTGGCGGGGGCCGCCTTGCGGGCCGGAGCCGCCTTCTTCGCTGCAGCTGTCTTGCGAGCGGGCGCGGCCTTGCGGGCCGGCGCAGCCTTGGTCGCGGCCGTCTTGCGAGCCGGGGCCTTGCGGGCCGTGCTGGCGCGAGACGTCGTGGTCGTCTTCTTTGCGGCCGCCGTCTTGCGCGCGGGCGCCGCCTTGCGGGCCGGGGCGGCCTTCTTCGCGGCAGGCTTCTTGGCGGCAGCGGCCTTCGTGGTCTTCGCGGCCGGCTTCGCACGGCCGGCGGTGCTCGCCTTGCGCGTGCCGGCGGTGCGGCGGGTCGTGCTCATGGCCATAGCGGCCGCGCGGGGGGTGCTCTCGTCGCTCACGTGCTGGATCTCCTGATGGTTCATGCCGATTAGGTCGCGTCTGGGCCAGTGGGGCCCGTCGACGCGCCCGACGGTCTTGCGGGGGGCGTCACAGGGCCTCTGCTCTCGCAGCGCGCAGGGAGAAGCGGCCGTGCCACATCGTGGCCTGTCCAGTGCTCCCGAAGGGGTCCGTCTCCGAAGCCCACATCGCTCTCTTTCAAAGCGGTTCGTGGAACCCAAGAACCGTCCTTCCGCGTTGCGTGCGCCGATCACCTCGCCCTGCTCTTGCCGCGTCGCCGTCATGCCGGGTGCATCGGAACTGCACAGGGTGCTTGACAGCATCGAACGCGAATCGCGCGGGTCGGTTCATGCGCCTCTCACGCTATCTGCACGCGCATCCGGCTTGTCAACGAAAAGACTTCATGCATGCGCAGATTTTCGCGTGCATCCGACGATGCACGACGTGCGTTGCGTCGCACCGCGCAGGAGCATGGGCGAGAGTGATGCGCCGTGACGGATGCGCTGCTGCTCGCATCCGTCACGGGGCGCGCCGTCAGCCGCGCTGCGCCATCGGCGGTACCGCCCGCTGCGTGGCGCCGGTGTACTGCGAGAGTGGGCGGATGAGGCGGTTGTCGGCGGCCTGCTCGATGACATGCGCCGACCAGCCGGTGATGCGGGAAGCGACGAAGATCGGGGTGAAGAGCGGGATGTCGAAGCCCATCAGGTGGTAGGCGGGGCCTGCCGGGAAATCGAGGTTCGGGTGGATGTTCTTCTTCGCCAGCATCTCGGCCGCGAGCAGGCGGGACATCTCCATCCAGCGGCGGTCGCCCACCACATCGGCCATGCGCTCGGCATATTTGGTCATCGTCGGCACGCGGCTGTCGCCGTTCTTGTAGACGCGGTGGCCGAAGCCCATGACCAGGGCGCGGTGATCGAAGCGGGACTGCAGCCATTCCACCGCACCGGCCGGATCGCCGATCTCGGTTAACATATGCATCACGGCCTCGTTGGCGCCGCCATGAAGCGGCCCCTTCAGCGCCGCAATGCCGCCCACCACCGCCCCATGCAGATCCGCGCCGGTCGAGGTGATGGTGCGGGCGGTGAAGGTGGAGGCGTTGAAGCCGTGCTCTGCGTAGAGGGTGAGAGAGACGTCGAAAGCCTTCACGACCTCGGGCTGCGGTACCTTCCCGAAGACTAGATGGAAGAAGTTCTCGGCGAAGGTGAGCGAGGAGTCGGGCGCGATCGCGTCCTGCCCCTTGGAGGCGCGGTGGGCAGCGGCGATGGCAGTCGGGATCTTCGCGAGCAGGCGCATGGCCTTGCGGCGGGTGGCGGGCTCGCCCGTATCCGCGGCCTCAGGGTCCTCCATGCCGAGGAAGGAGACGGCGGTGCGGATCGCGTCCATCGGGTGTGCGTCGCGCGGAAAGGCGCGGATCACCTCGAGAAGGGCGGGCGTCAGGGCACGTTCACCGGACTCCTCGCGGCGGAATTCGGCGAGCTGGGCAGCGTTGGGAAGCTCGCCATTCCAGAGGAGATACGCGACCTCCTCGAAGCTGCAATTCTCGGCCAAGTCCTGCACGGGGTAGCCGCGATAGGTCAGGCTGTTCGTCTCCGGCATCACTTTGGAGACGGCCGAGACGTCGGCGATGACGCCGACAAGACCCTTGCGGATGTCGGGCTGGGTTTCGCTCAAGGGGTATTCCTCCGTTGCTTGTCGCGGGAAAGGACGGGCCCGCAGGCCCTGCCCATGCGCGCCGCCGGCATCGCCGGCGACGCATCGTGCGATCAGAAGATGCCCGGCTTGCCCTGGGCCAGCTTGCCCTCGGGCAGGCGCACGGTGAGCTGGTCCAGCTCGCCCGCCTTGAGGGAGGCGAGGTTTTCGGCCGCCTGGATGAAGCGGTCGGCCTCGGCGGCGTCGATGATGCCGTCGGTCAGGATGCGGAACTTGCGGATGTAATCGGCGCGGCCGAAGGGCTTGGCACCCAGCGGATGGGCGTTGGCGACGGCCAGCTCATCCACCAGTACGGTGCCGTCCTTCATGGTGATCTCCACACGCCCGCCAAAAGCAAGCTCGTTCGGGTCGCGCGAGTGGTAGCGCCGCGTCCACTCCGGGTCCTCCCGCGTCTCCATCTTGTGCCAGAGGCGGACGGTCTCGGGACGGGCGGCGCGCTCGGGGGCGTAGCTGTCCACGTGGTGCCAGCGGCCGTCCTGCAGCGCGACGGTGAAGATGTACATGATGGAGTGGTCCAGCGTCTCGCGGCTAGCGGTGGGGTCCATCTTCTGAGGGTCGTTGGCGCCGGTGCCGATCACGTAATGGGTGTGGTGGGAGGTGTGCAGAAGGATCTTCTCCACCTGTTCCAGGTCCTTGATCCTCTCCCGCATGCGGAAGGCAAGGTCGATCAGCGCCTGGGACTGGTACTCGGCCGAGTGCTCCTTCGTGTAGCTGTCGAGGATTGCGCGCTTGCCCTCTCCGGCACCCGGCAACGGCACCTCGTAATAGGTGGGCTCGTACACATCGCCCTGATAGCGCTGCGTGCGGCCAGCCAGCACCCAGGCGATGACGGAGTCCTCACCCTCATAGATCGGGCTCGGCGCGCCCTCGCCGCGCATCGCGCGGTCCACCGCCTCGACGGCCAGCTTGCCGGCATGGGCCGGGGCGAAGGCCTTCCAGGAGGAGATCTCGCCCTTGCGGCTCTGGCGGAAGGTCACGCTCACATGCAGTGCTTGCTGCACGGCCTGGAAGATCGTGGCCTGGTCCAGGCCCAGCAACGTCCCGATGCCGGCCGCCGCGGCGGGGCAGAGATGGGCAATATGGTCCACCTTGTGCTCATGCAGGCAGATGGCGCGCACCAGGTCGATATGGATCTCGTAGCCGGTGGCAAGGCCGCGTAGCAGCTCCGCGCCCGACTTCCCCATGGTCTGCGCCACCGCAAGGATCGGCGGGATGTTGTCACCGGGGTGGGAGTAGTCGGCGGCCAGGAACGTGTCGTGCATGTCCAGCTCGCGCACCGCGGTGCCGTTCGCCCAGGCCGCCCATTCCGGCGAGTAGCGCTGCGCGGGGTCCAGCCCGAACACCGTCGCCCCGCCCTGGCGCGCATGGCCGAGCGCCATCTGGCGGGCCGAAGTCGGGGCGGAGCGGTTGATGGCGGCAATGGCGACGGCGGCGTTGTCGATCACGCGGTTGATGATCATGGCCGCCGTGTCCTCGGGCACCGCGACGGAGTCTGCGGCGACGCCCGCGATCTTCCAGGCGAGCTGGTCCTCGCGCTTCAGCAGCGCTTTGGACGGATAGACCTTCACGGGATGCATCTGCACCGGCGTTTCCTCCTCTGATTCGTGCGCGGCGGTTCTGCACCGGGGATGGGGCATCGTCCAATCTGGGCCCATCGTCGACCCGCCGCGCGGCAGGTGGCGGGCATCACATCACGGAAGGCTTCCCCCTGCGAAGCCCGCCCGGCCTTGCAGCGGGATACCCGCGGCCTCCGATCTGCCCTAACCTCTCCGGCGTTGCAGCAAGCCGGGAATTCCGCATGAGCCAGCCCTTCGACCGCGTGATCCTCGGCGACCTGGTCCTACCCGACCGCGTGCTGGAGGGCGGCTATGTCGCCGTGCGCGGAGAGGCGATCGCCGCCATCGGCCAGGGCGCGCCGCCTCCTGCCACGGCCACGGAGGATCACTCGGGCAATCTTGTCTTCCCGGGGCTGGTGGACGGGCACATGCATACCGCCAGCGCGATCGGCTGGCCGGGGATTGAGGGCGCGACGATGTCGGCGGCGGCCGGCGGGGTCACCACCTGCGTGGACATGCCCTACGACATCCCGGTGCCGGTGACGGACGCCACCATCCTGCGGGACAAGGTGGAGTGGCTGCACCGGCTGGCCCATGTGGATGTCGCGCTCTACGGCACCATCAAGAAGGATGGCGGCGTGGATGCAATCGCGGGGCTAGCCGAGGCCGGAGCCTGCTCCTTCAAGTTCTCCACCTATGAGTATGACGCTGTCCGCTTCCCGCGCATCGAGCCGGGGCTGATGCGGGATGCCTTCGCCGAGATCGCGAAGACCAACCTCATGGTCGCCGTCCATAACGAGGACCAGGAGCTGGTGATGAAGCTGACGGCGGAGGCCAAGGCCGCCGGGCACACCGATCCCATCTGGCATTGCCGCACCCGCCCGCCGTTGGCCGAGAACCTGGCAAACCTCGCCATCTTCGAGATCGGGCTGGAGACGGGGGCGCATGTGCACATCGCCCATTCGTCGCTGGCCCGCGGCTTCGAGATCGCCGAGGACTTCCGCGGCCACGGCGCCCGCACCTCCGGCGAGGCCTGCCTTCACTACTTCTGCATGACCGAGGAGGACATCATCCGCCTCGAGGGCTTCGGCAAGTGCAACCCGCCCTTCCGCACTGCGGACGAAGTGGAGCGTATGTGGGCCAGCCTGCTCGCCGGAAAGGTGGCCTATATCTCCACCGACCATGCGCCCTGGCAGCGAGACCGCAAGATCTACAAGGGCGACATTTTCGCCCTCGGCGCGGGACTGACGGGCATGCAGAGCTTCGCGCCCGTCATGTTCACCCTGCTGGAGGAACGCGGCTTGCCGCCCACTCTCATGGCGAAGTACTGCGCGGCCGAGCCCGCCCGCTACCACGGGCTGGACCCGAAGAAGGGCCGCATCGCCATCGGAGGCGATGCCGACCTGATGGTGATGGAACGCGGCGAGTTCACCTTCGACGAATCGAAGATCCTGGACCGGCCGGAATTCCAGCACTCCGCTTATCAGGGCCGGGCGTTGCGCGGCCGCGTCGCCGCCACCTATCTCCGCGGCCAGAAGATCTGGGACGGTGCGGCGGTGCTGGCCAGCCCCGGCCAGGGGCGCTTCGTACCGCGCCAGCACGGGCGTCCGGTGGCACTGGCATGAGGCGCCGCCGCCCGCCTTCCCCCGAGCTGCTGATCGGGCTGGTGATCCTGCTCGGCTTCACGCTGTTCGTCGCCTTCTACCTGGGCTTCGGCGGCTTCGGCATGGCGCACTTCCTGGCGGGGATGATCATCGCGGTGGTGGGCGGCGCGGCAGCTTTCATCAGGACGCGCCGATGAACCGGCCGTTGATCATCGCCGTGCTCTCGGCCTTGCTGGGGTTCGGGTTCTGGACCTGGCTGACAGGCCCGGGAACCTCCGTCCCGAATGCGCTGCTCGCCCTGGTCTGCGCTGTCCTGTTCGGCCGCGCTGGCTGGTGGCTGGCCGCCTTTGGCGAGCCTAGGGAGCATGACGAGATCGAGTCCGATGCACCCCTGCCGGCGCCCTCCCAGCGCCGCTCCGCACCGCCAGCGGTCGCGGAGTCCTGGCGCAAGCCGGACGAGCGCGCATGACACCGGCGCGTGGCGGCTCCCCTGCCCTCATCCCATTCCTCGGCGGCATCGTGCTTGGCGCGCTGCTTGCCGGGGCATGGTTCCTGAATGAGGGTCAGCCAGCCGAGACAACGACAGGCGGCGTCATCCCCCGCCCGGCCGTCTGCTTCACGCCGGGCGACGACTGCACGGGGACGATCGTCTCCACCATCGGCGCCGCGCGGCGGGAGGTGCTGTTGCAGGCCTATTCCTTCACCTCCCCTCCGATCGCCCAGGCGCTGGAGGCGGCCGCGAGGCGCGGCGTGCGGGTGCGGATCATCGTGGACGACAGTCAGCTGACCGAGCGCTACTCCCAGGCGGATGAGGCGGCGCGGGCAGGGCTCGAGGTCTGGGTCGATGATCCCACGGGGATCGCGCACAACAAGGTTATCGTGATCGACGGCGAAGCGGTGATCACCGGCTCCTTCAACTTCAGCCGCTCTGCCCAGGAGCGGAACGCCGAAAACCTGCTGGTGCTGCGTGACCGGTCGCTGGCCGCGCGCTACGCGGAGAACTGGGAGCGCCGCCGCGCGGTGAGCGAGCCCTATCACGAGGCGGCGCGCCCGCCCGCGGCGAATGACAACGAGAACGAGCGCGACCGGCGCAAGCGCTCGAGTGCCCGCTACGGGCTGTTCTGATCCGCTCACATATATAGTGTGCGCGCCGCACCTGATGAGGACGCACCGCATGCCCCGCCGCCTGACCGTCGCCGCCGCCCAGCTCGGCCCCATCCAGAAGGCCGAGGGCCGCGACGTGGCGGTCGGCCGCATGGTGCGCTTGATGGAGAGGGCGCATCAGCGCGGCGTAGAGGTTGTGGTCTTCCCCGAACTCGCACTGACCACCTTCTTCCCGCGCTGGTACGAGGAGGACCGGGCTGCCGCCGACAACTGGTTCGAGACGGCGCTCCCCTCGAACGAGACGGCCCCGCTCTTTGAGGCGGCGCGCAAGTACAAGATCGCCTTCCATCTCGGCTATGCCGAGAAGACGCCCGAGGGCCGGCACTTCAACACGGCGGTCTTCGTCGATCCCTCAGGCGAGATCGTGCTCAAATACCGCAAGGTCCACCTGCCCGGGCACGCGGAGTACGACCCGCGCCGTAAGGTGCAGCACCTGGAGAAGCGCTACTTCGAGGTGGGCGACCTCGGCTTTCCTGTCGTGCGCGCGCCCGTCGGCAGCGCGGGGCCGGTGAATGTCGGCATGCTTATCTGCAACGACCGCCGCTGGCCGGAAGCCTGGCGTGTGCTCGGGTTGCAGAGCGTCGAGCTGGTCATGTGCGGCTACAACACGCCCAGTCTGAACCAGGACAACCGCGGCTTTGAGGCGCACCACCTCCGCGTCGCGCACTCGCACCTCTCCATCCAGGCCGGTTGCTACCAGAACGCCACCTTCGGCGTCGGTACCGCCAAGGCAGGGAACGAGGACAACCACGAGCTGTTCGGCCATTCGATCATCGTGAACCCGCAGGGCGAGATCATGGCTCAGGCCACCTCCTGGGATGACGAGCTGATCACCGCCGATTGCGACCTCGACATGTGCCGCCTGGGCCGCGAGACGATCTTCAACTTCGCCGCCCATCGCCGGGTGGAAGCCTATGGCCGGATTACCGAGCAGACAGGTGCGGAAGCACCGCCGGAGTGGCGCCCTGCCGGGCGCTGATGCGTCACCGTTCGGCCATCCCAACTTTCGACGAGGCCGGCGCGTTGATGGAGCGGAGGTAACCTCATGCACCGCACCGCCCTCGTTCTCGCCTTTCTCACAGCTCCCCTGGCGGCCGTTGCCGTCCTCCCTTCCGCCCCGGCCCATGCCCAGAACGCGGCGCAGGCCGAAGCCGCCCGCCAGGTCGAGCGGGACCAGCAGCAGGACCGCATCACGGACGCTGCGCGCGACCTGGAGTCGGGCGGCCCCGGCGGCACGCGCGCCCTTGTGGACGACCTGAACCGCCAGCGCTCGGGCCTGCCGACGGACCGCACCGACACGCGCTCCACAAGCCCAATTGCCCCGGCCGAGACGGCGATCCCCCTGCTCAGCGACAACCCGCAGCGCTGACGCGCCCTTCGGCCGCCATCAACCCGCCCTAGCGGCGACACCGGAGGCAGCTTCCCTCCCCACTGCACCCGATGCCGGCTCCCCGCACCGGGTTCACCTCATCACAGTGCTCCCCGGAGCCGCCCAGGAGGACATCATGCGCCGAACCGCCCCGCTCTCCGCAATCCTCGCGCTCCTTGCGCCCATGGTCGCCCTCAGCGCCGCTCCGGCGCGCGCGCAGGACCTGAACCAGTTGCTGGACGGCGCCATCCGCCAGTTCGGCGGTGGCAATGCCGAGGACCAGCGCCGCCGCGCAGAGGAGGAGGACCGCCGCCGCCGCGACGAGGCCCGCCGCGACCGCGAGGACGAGGAGCGCCGCGCCGACGATCGCGGCCGCCGCCGCTCCGACGACGAGCGCCTGGATGGCGAGCGCCGGCGCGAGGCCTGGGAGCGCGACCGCGCCCGCCGCGAGAGCCGGGGCGGCGATGACCGTGGCCGTTACGAGCGCGATCGCCAGCTTGCTGAGCGCGAGCGGCAGCTGGAGGAGCAGCAGCGCCGCATCGCCGAGGAGCGCCGTCGCCTGGACCAGGAACGTCGGCGCTGAGCCGCAACCCATGTAGCGGCATCGCGTTCCTCGCGGCAGGAGACCATCACATGATAACCCGCGCCGTTGCCGTGCTCGCCCTCACCGGCCTCGCTCTTCTGCCGCCCATGCAGGCGCGCGCAGAGGATGGGTTGTTCGGCAACCTCCTCTCCCGCTTCAACCGCGCGGAAGAGCCGAAGCGGACCGAGAACGTCGAGGTGAGGGATCGCGAGCGCGAGACGCGCAATCTTCGCCGCGAGTACTGGGAGCGCGAACGCGCGCGGATCGCCGGGGCCGGTCTTTCGCGCGACGTTTCCAGCCAGTCCGTCGCCACGCGCTGAAGCCCTGCCGCAGGGATGGAAGGCCCGGCCGGGAACGGCCGGGCCTTCGCCGTTTTAGGCAACGGCGAGTAGCGCCTGGGCCGCCACGGCCGCGCAAGGCTCGATTACCGGAACCCCGATCTCGGCCTCCAGGAAGGCGCGGTGTCCTGCCATACCCGTGCAGCCCAGCACCACGGCTCCGCTCCCCGCCTCCACCAGTTGCCTCCCGGCCGCGACCAGTGCGGCCCGGGGCGCGGCCGGGTCTGTCAGCGCCGACATTGGCAGGTTGAGCGCGACGGTCCCGGAAAGCCGGGCCTCCACACCCATGGCCAGCAGCACCCGCCGTTGCCGGGCCTTGCTGGCCTCCACAAAGGCGATCACCCCGAAGCGATCAGCCCGCGCCAGAGCCGAAAGGACAGCGGCGCGGAAGGGGGCGAGAATCGGGCGGTCCGTCACCTCCCGAACCGCTTCCACCCCAGGGTCGGACACGCAGGCCACCACATAGGCATCTGCAGCCTCCGCCTGCACCGCGGCACAGAGCGGAAGGGCGACCGAGTACCAGTCCCGCCAACTGGCGATCGCGGGAGGCCCGCCCTCAAGGCGAATGGTGTCGAACCGGGCTTGGCCAGGCCGCGAGAACGGCGCCACGGCGGCAGCGATCCCAGCGGTGCAGGCAAGGTCGCGGTTTGGATTGATGACGAGGATGCGGCGTTCCATCCGGGAATGGTGATGGCGCAACCCTGCCCGGACAAGCCTTCGCCGCTTGCCGCAGCGGGGGCAAGGCCCCATATTGCATTGCAACAAAACGCGATGGGACACGTTCACAACCCGTCCCCGGGAGGACTCGATCATGGCAACGCAGCAAGGCGCGCCCGAGGCAAATGCCCCGGCCGTGACGACTTGGCGGCCCACGACTGGCGCTGCCCCGCTCACGGCTGACGCGGTCGCGCCCGCCTCGCTCTGGACGATGATCCGGCGAGGCGCTTCCAACCGCTGCCCCGTCTGTGGCCAGGGACGTGTCTTCTCGGGCTTCCTTCGCGTCGTTGAGGAATGTGAGGTCTGCCACGCGCCGCTCGGACGGCTCCGTGCGGACGATGCGCCCCCCTACATCGTCATCTTTCTTGCCGGCCATGTCCTGTTCCCGCCCGTCTTCTGGGTCGAGAAGGCCTATGAGCCGCCGATGTGGCTGCACATGGCCGTGTGGCTGCCCCTCTTCGCCGTGGTCTGTACCCTCCTTCTTCGGCCCGTGAAGGGCGGAGTGGTCGGCTGGATGATGCGCCTCGGCTTCGCCGATCACGACCGCCCGCAGGATGAGCAGCCGGTGCCGGGCCCCTCGCGGGATGCCTGACGCCGTGCAGGACCTCGAGCGTGAGGCTGGGATCGCCAGGGAGGCATCGTGCGACATCGTGCGCATCGCCCTGCCCGATCACCCACCCCTGCACCTCCCGCATGCGGAAGCGGACCGGCAGCAGGCTGTTGCGGACCTGCTCGCCAGCAATTGCTTCGCGCCGGAGGGCCTGCCGCCTGGCCCCTATGCCCTGCACCTCTGCCTGCGCGACGGGCGCCTGGTCTTTGACGTCCGCGATGCCGAGGACGCGCCGCTGCACGCCTACGCGCTGGCGCTCGGCCCGTTCCGGCGGCTGATCAAGGACTACAACATGGTCATCGAGGGCCATGAGCAGGCAGTGGTCGAGGGTGCTGCGGATGCGCGCATCCAGGCGATCGACATGGGCCGGCGCGGGCTGCACAACGAGGCCGCCGAATTGCTACGGGAACGCCTGCAAGGCCGCGTCGCGCTGGACCTGGAGACCGCGCGCCGTCTGTTCACCCTCGTCTGCGCCCTTCACCATCGGATCTGACATCGCCCCATGAAGATCGCCGGCAAGCCCTTCCGTAGCGTCTGGCTCGACGCCGACGGTCACTCCATCCGCATCTTCGACCAGACCCGCCTGCCTTGGGCGGTGGAGGAACTGGTTCTCTCCGACGAGGATGCGGTGGCGCATGCCATCCGCTCCATGCAGGTCCGCGGCGCGCCGCTGATCGGTGCCGTCGGCGCCTATGGCTTGGCCATGGCACTGCGCCGCGATCCTTCGATCGAGAACCTCGAGCGCATGGCGGCAATGCTGAACGAGACGCGGCCGACTGCGGTGAACCTGAAATGGGCGCTGGACCGCATCTGCGCCGCCGTTCGCAACCACCCGCCGGAGCGGCGCGCCGACGCGGCCTATGCCGAGGCCGCTGCCATCTGCGACGACGACGTGGAGACCAACCGTCGTATCGGTGAGCACGGGCTGGAGCTGCTGCGCGACATCGCCGCTCGCAAGCCGCCCGGCGAGCCCGTTCGGGTACTGACGCATTGTAATGCCGGCTGGATCGCCACCGTGGATTTCGGCACGGCCCTTTCGCCCATTTACCAGGCGCATGACTCCGGCCTGGATGTCCATGTCTGGGTGGATGAGACGCGTCCGCGCAACCAGGGCGCGGCGCTGACGGCATGGGAGCTGGGTGCGCACGGCGTGCCGCATACGCTGGTGGCCGACAATGCCGGCGGGCATCTGATGCAGCGCGGGATGGTGGACATCGTGCTGGTGGGCACGGACCGCGTCACCCGGCAGGGGGACGTGGCCAACAAGATTGGCACCTACCTCAAGGCGCTTGCCGCGAAGGACAACAACGTCCCTTTCTGGGTGGCCCTCCCTCACTCCACCCTGGACATGAAGGTGCGCGACGGGCTGTCTGAGATCCCGATCGAGGAGCGCTCCGGCACCGAGGTGACGGACGCCACTGGCCGTCTTCCGGATGGGAGCGTGGTGACGGTGCGGGTGGCCGCCGAGGGCACATCGGCTGCAAATCCGGCGTTCGACGTGACGCCGGCGCGCCTCGTCACAGGGCTAATCACCGAGCGGGGCCGTTGCGAGGCGAGTGAGTCTGGGCTGGCCGCACTTTACCCCGAGAAGGCCTAGGTCAGGCCAGGCTGGAAGCGACCGGGCCTGGTTTCAGGCCCGGCCCTTCCGGTCAGGCATTGAAGGAGCGGACGCTGCGAGGCGAGAAGGCGCGCCGTTCCAGCAGCGCAAGGCCAGCCACGATAGCGGCGCCGGAAAGCGCGGCGCCGGATCCGGCATAGGCCGGCAGTACCTCGCCTTGTCCGTTGCCGAGCACCATGGCGACGATGGTGAGGATCAGGACGAGGCCCGAAGCGATGAGGGCGAGGGCGATGCGGTCCATGGAGAGTTCTCCGACTCGCCGGCAGTGGCGAGACATGCGCATGGAGCGCCCGGCTCAGGGCAATGGCGCGACGCAATCATGGCAGGATCTTGGCATTGCGCCCCTCTCCCCAGGCAGCCTTCCTGCATGCCATGGTGCCGCAACGCCGAATCCCGCTGAGGTCCCCTCCATGCGCCGCCTTCTCCTCGCCGCCTGCCTGGCCGCCATCCCGGCTGCCCTCACGCCCGCCTTCGCCCAGGGCACTGCGGCCGGCGGCCCGCCGCTACGCACGGCCGTGGACGGCACCTTCGCCCCCCACGCCTTCCCCCGGATGGAAGGCGGCGTGCAGGGCTTCAACGTGGACCTGTTCCGCGAAGTGGCGCGTCGCATGGGCCGCGAGATCACGATCGACAGCGCTTCCTTTTCCGGCCTTGTCCCTGCGTTGAATGCCGGGCGCTACGATTTCCTGGCGGCCCCGGTGACGGTGACCCGAGAGCGGGCGGAGGGGATGCTGTTCGCGGAGGGTTATCTCTACACTGAGTTCCAGTTCGGCATCCGCCGCGGCAATGCCCCGATCCGCAGCCTGGACGATATCCGTGGCAAGGTGATCGCGGTGAACAAGGGCAGCGCCTATGACGCCTGGGCGCAGGCGAATGCCGAACGCCTCGGCTTCACCTTCCAGGCCTACGACTCCAACCCCGACGCCGTGCAGGCCGTGATCTCCAACCGCGCCTATGCGGTGCTCGCGGGGAACACCGTGGTGAAGTATGCCGCCAGCCAGCAGCGCAATCTCGTGCCGGACTTCGCCATCCGGGAGACCCGCGCGCACTGGGCCGCCCCCTTTCGCCGCGACAATGCCGAGCTGCGGAATCAGGTTGAGAACGTGCTGGAATGCATGAAGCGGGACGGCTTCGTTGCCCAGCTCTCCGAGAAGTGGTTCGGCACCAAGCCCGCGGCTGACGACGCCGAGAACACCGTGTTCCCCGGCTACGGCGTGCCCGGCCTGCCCGGCTACGACCCCACCCCGCACGAACCGCGCTGCAACTAGCAGCACCGGCACATGGGGGGATTGGACGGGTTCGCCTTCACCTTCCTCAATGCGAGGGTGATGGCGGAATGGCTGCCGAAGATCGTGCAAGGCTTCGGCCTCACGCTCGCTCTTGCGGTGCTCATCATCACGGCGGGGCTGGCGCTCGGCCTCGGCCTCGCCGTTCTGCGCGCCTTCGGGATACGCGTGCTGAACTGGGGCATCATCTTCGTGGTGGACCTGTTCCGCGCGCTGCCGCCGCTGGTCATCATCGTTCTTCTGTATTTCGGCCTGCCAGGGATGGGCATCTCCCTCTCCGGCTTCTGGGCCACCTGGCTATCCCTCACCCTCGTCCTCGCCGCCTTCGCGGAAGAGATCTTCTGGGCCGGCATCACCGCCACGCCCAAGGGTCAATGGGATGCCGGCAAGGCACTCGGGCTGCGGTTCCTTGCCATCCTGTTCCGCATCATCCTTCCACAGGCCGTGCGGATGGTGGTGCCGCCGCTGACCAATCGCACCATCGCCATCACCAAGGGCACCGCGCTCGCCTCCGTCGTCGGCGTCGCGGAGATCCTCGGCTCGGCGCAATCGGCCATGGCCTTCTCCGGCAATCCCTCGCCCCTAACGCTCGGCGCCATCGCCTACGCGCTGCTGTTCCTGCCCGTGGTCGGCGCCGGGCGCTGGATCGAGCGCCGCGTCGCCATCCCCGGCCGCTGAAGGGGGATCCCGTGCTCGAGGACTTCGTCGACTCCTTCCTGAACCTGGACATCATTCGCCAGGCCATGCCGATCCTCTGGCGCGGCCTGGGGCAGACCTTGCTGCTGGCCGCCGTCGTGGTGCCGCTCGGACTGGCTCATGGCACGGCGATCGCGCTCCTCTCCCGCGCGCGGAACCGCTGGATTCGTTGGCCGCTCGCCGCCTGGACCGACACCTTCCGAGCACTGCCGCCACTGGTGCTGCTGATCTTCCTCTATGCCGGCCTGCCGTTCCTTGGCGTCGATCTCGGCCCCTGGGGCGCGGTGGCGCTGGCTTTCTTCCTCAACACGGGCAGTTACTACGGGGAGGTCCTCCGCGCGGGGCTCGACAGCGTGCCGCCCGGACAGATGGAGGCCGCACGCGCCTTGGGCCTGCGCACCACGCCTGCGATGTGGCTGGTCGTCATCCCGCAGGCGGTGCGCAACGTGTTGCCGGACCTTGTCTCCAACACGCTGGAGGTGGTGAAGCTCACCTCCATCGCCTCGGTCGTGGCCGTGCCAGAGCTGCTGTTCCAGGCCCGGCAGGCGCAGAGCGTGACCTACAACGCTTCGCCGATCGTGGCCGCGGCCCTGGCCTATTTCCTCATCCTCTGGCCCGTGGTGCGGCTGCTTTCGCGGCTCGAGAACCGCGCGGTGGCGGGGCGGGGCTGAACCCGGCCATCCGCGCCTGCCCGGTCGGGCACATCTCCAGCAGCACGCAGCGCCCGCAGGCCGGGGATTGGAAGTGGCACACCCGCTGGCCGTGCAGCATGAGCACCTCGTGGTGATCATAGACCGTCTGTGCGTCCCACTCTGCCGGTAGCATCGCCTCCATCACCTGATGCGAGGGACCGACCGAGACGCTCGCCGGGATGATCCCCAGCCGTTGCGCCACCCGGTGGTGGTGGCTGTCCACCGGCAGCGCCCGTGCCCGCAGAGAGGAGAAGGACAGCACCGCCGCACTCGTCTTTGGTCCTACCCCGGGCAACGACTCCAGCCAGTCCCGCGCCTCCCGCACCGGCATGGCGGCGAGGTGGTCCAGCGACATCGACCCGACCCTCTCGGTGACCAGCCGGAGGATGCGCTGCAGCGCCGGCGCCTTCGCCTCCGGCCAGGTGCAGGAGGCGATCGCGTCCTGCACGGCCTCGACCGGCGCGTCCCGCACCGCCTCCCAGTCCGAGAACCGCTCCTTCAAGGTCCGGAAGGCCCGCGCGCTGTCCGCGTTGCGCGTGCGGTGCGAGAGCAGAGAGGAGACCAGCTCCTCCATCGGCTCATGAGCATGAAAATAGGCGATCGGGCAGCCATAGACGGGGCAGAGCCGCGAATGCGCCTCCAATAGCCGCTCCCGCGGCGTCCCGGCGATGGAATTGACGTCCGGCATCCGGTCCTCGGCAGGCATACCCTCCCGCAACGCGCGCGTGGCCGTCACGCTGCACGGAACAAGCCGCGCACCTTCTGCCGCGGCGCGCGACGGCGATCATGCTCGGCAGTCTGTTCCACGCATCACGCTTCGCGGCGCGCGCAGCGCGACATCAGCCACCGCGCCCGCATCGCTTGACGCGGCGCCGCCGCGATGGCCTCTCCTCGTCCGGAAGCGAAGCCCTTCAGGGCGGACCAGGACAAGGAACGAATGATGCGCAAGCCCGGCCCGATGAGGCGCGCCCTGATGGGAGCGGCGCTTGCCCTCTCCCTCGTCCCCATGCCCCTCCTCGCCCAGGAGAGCTGGCCCACCCGCCCGATCCGGGTGATCGTTCCCTTCGCGGCCGGCGGCACGACGGACCTGATCGGGCGTCTGGTCGGCGGCGAGATGTCCCGCCGCCTCGGCCAGCCGCTGGTCATCGACAATCGCGCCGGTGCCGGCGGCAACATCGGCGCCGATGCCTGCGCCAAGGCGGCGCCGGACGGGTACACGATCTGCATGGGCACGATCAGCAGCCACGCGATCAACCCATCGATCTACCCCAAGATCCCCTTCGACAACCTGCGCGACTTCGCGCCGCTCGCGCTTCTGGGCAGCCAGCCGAACATGCTGGTCGTCGCCAACAACATCCCTGCCCGGAACCTGCAGGAACTGGTGGCGCTGATGAAGGCGCGGCCGGGCCAGATCAACTACGGCTCGTCGGGCGTCGGCACCTCGATCCACCTGGCGGGCGAGCTGTTCACCCAGCTGACGGGCACCGACGCCGTGCATGTGCCCTATCGCAGCAGCGGGCAGATCATGACGGACATGCTGGCCGGCACCTTGCCGATGGCCTTCGACAACTTCTCCTCGGGCTGGCCGCATGCGCGGGAAGGCCGCGTCCGCGCCATCGGCGTTGGTAGCCTGCAGCGTATCCCGCAGGCACCGGACGTTCCCACGCTCGCGGAGAGCCTGCCCGGCTTTGAGAGCGTGTCCTGGCACGGCCTTTTCGCCCCCGCCGCCACGCCTCGCCCGGTGGTGGAGCGGCTGAACCGCGAAGCGCTGGCCGCCCTCGCCACCCCCGAGGTGCGCGCCCGTTACGAGGAGCTGGGGATCACCGCGGGTACCTTCACGCCTGACCAGTTCCGCGACTTCGTGGCGGACCAGACCCGGCGCTGGGGCGAGGTCGCCCGCCGCGCGAATATCCGGGTGGAGTGAGAACATAGCGCCGGCGCCCGGGATACGCCCGGGCCCGGCGCCATGACCGTCAGCGCTGCCGCCAGGGCAGGCCGCTGGCTTTCCATCCGGCCACCTGGCCGCGGTGACCATCCTCGTCCACCGGCCCCTCGAAACCGTCCGCGACATTCGCCGCGTGCGGGAAGCCGGCGGCCTGGGCCGCCTGGGCGGCCGCGAGGGACCTTGCGCCGGACCGGCAGAGAAAGTGCAGCTTGCTCAGCGGCGTTGCCCCTGCACGCCGCAGATGCTCGATGAAGGCACCGTTCACGCCCATGGAGGGGTAGAGCTGCCAGGGGATCAGCACCGGCTGCTTGCCGGTCGCAGAAAGGTCGGGGATCCCGACGAAATTCCACTCCGCATCAGTGCGGACATCCACCAGCATGGTGTCCGGATCGCTCCGCAAGGCCTCGTAGCTGTCTCTGGGGGAGATGTCCTCGACCGGCATGGGGCGTCCTTCCTGCAGTGATCGGGCAGATTGGGTGCGCTGCAGTCAGGTGCCAAGGGCCGGGCAGGACATCGGTGCCGATAGATTGAGGTTTGTCCTACCCGTGATGGCGCAACCCTTGCTAGGACCCGGGCAGGATCACGGCGCCGTGCGCCGGAGGGTACCAGCCCCGATGGGGCGTGGCGGAAAGGCAGGATCGGGCATGACCGGGTACGAGAGGCCCTTCGTGGAGATCGACGAGGTCTCCATGCGGTACGGGGGCGCGGAAGGCACGCTGGCCCTGCGTAACACCTCCATGCGGATCGCCAGAGGCGAGTTCGTGGCGGTGGTCGGCCCGTCTGGTTGCGGGAAGTCGACGCTCATGCGCTTGGTGACGGGTCTGTGGCCCTGCTCGGCCGGCAGTGTCATCGTGGCCGGGCACGAGGTGGATGGCCCGCTCTCCATCGCCGGCATGGCCTTCCAGGCGCCCACCATGCTGCCCTGGCGCACGATCCTTCAGAACGTCATGCTGCCGCTCGAGGTGGTGGAGCCGCATCGTCGGCGCCTGCGCGCCGAGCGCGCCATGTATGAGGACAAGGCCCGCAAGCTGCTGGAGCTGGTCGGCCTAAAAGGCTTCGAGGACAAGACCCCGCACCAGCTATCCGGCGGGATGCAGCAGCGGGCGAGCCTCTGCCGCGCCCTCATCCATGACCCCCAGTTGCTGATGCTGGACGAGCCTTTCGGCGCATTGGACGTCTTCACGCGTGAGGATCTGTGGGTGGAGCTGCAGGGGGTGTGCAACATCCTCAAGCCCACCGTGATTCTGGTGACGCATGACCTGAAGGAGGCCGTGTTCCTGGCTGACCGCGTGATGATCATGTCGGCCCGCCCCGGCCGCATCATCGCGCAGCGCAGCGTGCCCTTTCCCCGCCCCCGTACCCTGGACCTGACCTACACCCCGCCCTTCCAGGAGCTCGTCCACGATCTGCGCGAGCACATCAGCGCCGCCCGCCGCGGCGAGGAGGTGGCGATGCCTGGCGCCGGAGAGGAAGCCCCCCATGCCGCTTGATGACCGCACCGCCCCTCTCGAGCCCGCCACCGCCCCCACCGCGGCCCAGCGCCGGATCGAGTCTATGGCCGCCGCGGCCCGCCGCCGGCGCCGGCTGCAGACCGCGTTGCCCTGGCTGATCATCATCGGCACCTTCCTCCTGTGGGAGGTAGCCTGCCGCGCCTTCGCCATCCCGCAATTCATCCTCCCCGCGCCTTCGGCGATTGCCGAAAGCATGGTGAAGTGGTGGCTGCCCCTGCTGACGAACTCCTGGCAGACGCTGATGACAACGCTGATCGGCTTCGCGCTGGCCATCGTGTTCGGCCTGCTGCTGGGCGTGGCGATCGGCTCCTCCACCCTGCTCTATCACGGGCTCTACCCGTTGCTGATCGCCTTCAACTCGGTGCCCAAGGTGGCGGTGGTGCCGATCCTGGTGATCTGGTTCGGCATCGGCACGATCCCCGCCATTATCACCGCCTTCCTGATCTCCTTTTTTCCCATCGTGGTGAATGTGGCGACAGGCATCGCAACGGTGGAGCCGGAGCTGCGCGACGTGCTGCGCGCGCTGGGTGCCAAGCCATCTGACATCATCCGCAAGGTTGGGCTGCCCAGGGCGATGCCCTACTTCTTTGCTTCGCTGAAGATCGCCATCACGGTCGCCTTCGTCGGCTCCATCATTGCGGAAACGGTCGCGGCCAATGAGGGCATCGGCCATCTGATGATGCTGGCCTCCTCGCGCTTCGACGTGCCGCTGGTCTTTGCCGGGCTGATCATCACCGGCGTGATGGGCGTGATCATGTATGTCGTGGCCGTCGCTATCGAGAACCGGACCACCGGCTGGGCGATGCGCGGGCAGGATCAGGGCCAGGTCACCGTCGCCGGCGTCTGAGCCGCGGGCAAGCCCGGCCCCGGTACTCGCCGCGCCGGGTTCCCGGCCGAAAACCCCCGTGATACGCCTTGGGGCCCGGCGCCCGCCCCGCAGGCGCCGGCTCGGGGAGAAGAACGGCCACATGTTCATCGCCATCCGCGACATGTCCGTCCATGTGCAGGTCCAGGGTCCGCCCGGCGCACCGCCGCTGCTCATGCTGCACAGCGTGGGAACCACCCTGCATGTGTGGGACCCCCAGGCCGAGGCGCTCGCCCGCACCCATCGCGTCATCCGGATGGACCTGCGCGGCCACGGGTTCACCAGCCCTCTCGGCCAGAAAGCCAGCATGGCCGACCTGGCGGAGGACGCCTTCGCGGTCCTCGATGCCCTTGGCGTCGGGGCGGCCCATGTGGCCGGCATCTCGATCGGTGGCCGCATCGCGATGGAAATGGCGGCCCTCCGCCCGGATCGCGTCCTCTCCCTTTTCCTCCTCGCCACCGCGCTGGAGTTCAACCCGCCCTCCCTCTGGCAGGCCCGCATCGAGGCGGTGACCACCGGCGGGATGGCGGCCGTGGCCGATGGCGTGATGGGCCGGTGGGTGGTGGACCCGGCTTCCCCCTCCTCCCGCGCCCTGCTGAGCATGCTCCTCGCCACCCCGCCCCAGGGCTATGCCGCCGCCGCCGCCGCGCTGCGGGACGGCCGCGCCGAAGATCTGCGCGGAAGGCTTCGCGGCCCGGCGACTATCGTGGTCGGCGACCTCGACCAGGGCTCGCCCGTCCCTGCCGCCGAGGCGATCCGGGACGCCATCCCGGGCTCGGTGCTGCACGTCCTGCCCGGCGTCGCCCACATCCCGACGTTCGAGGCGGCCGATGGCGTGACGGCCGCGCTGCAGGGCCATCTCGCCGGGCCCGAGGGCGACGCGCTCGCCGCCGGCTTGGCTGTGCGCAAGGCCGTGCTGGGGGAGGCGCATGTGGCCCGCGCACAAGCAAATATTTCCCCGCTGGATGCGCCCTTCCAGGACTACATCACCCGCAATGTCTGGGGGCAGATCTGGACCCGCCCGGGCCTGCCGCGTCACACCCGTTCCCTCCTCACCCTCGCCGTTACCGCCGCCCTGGCGCGGGAGGGCGAGTTCGGCCTGCATGTGCGGGCGACGCGCAACACGGGCGTGTCGCCGGAGGAGATCGCGGAGGTGCTGCTGCAGGTCGGCGCCTATGCCGGCGTGCCCGTGGCGAACCACGCGCTGAAGATCGCCAAGGCGATCCTGGCAGAGATGGAGGGATGACCGTCAACCCCGCGGACGGCGCCGTCTGGGGCGTTCTCTACGGCACCGATGCCATGCGCGGCGCGGTGGGCGAGATGGCGCTCCTGCAGCGCATGCTGGACGTGGAGGCGGCACTTGCCCGCGCTGAGGCCGGGCTGGGCATCGTGCCCGAAGCCGCCGCCCGCGCCATCACCGAGGCTGCCCGCGCCGACAGGCTTGACCTCCCGAAGCTGGCCGCCGCCACGCGGAACACCGGCTACCCCGTCGTTGGGCTGGTGAAGCAGCTTGGTGCGCTGGCGGGCGAGGACGCGGCGCGCTGGACCCATTGGGGCGCGACGACCCAGGACATTCTCGACACCGCCCTGGTACTGGCCCTGCGAGAGGCCTTCGCGCTGATCCGCACCGAGCTGGACGCCACCATCGTGGCCCTTGCCGCCCGCGCGCGGGAGCACCGGGACACGGTGATGGCCGGGCGCACCCACCTCCAGCACGCCCTGCCCGTCACATTCGGGTACAAATGCGCCGTCTGGCTCGCGCCGCTGATCAACGCGCGGGACACGCTGGACGCCCTGTTGCCGCGCCTGCTGCGCGTGCAGTTCGGCGGGGCCGTGGGCACGCTTGCCTCGCTGGGAGAACAGGGCCCGGCCGTGGCAGAGGCCCTGGCGCGGGAGCTCGATCTCGCCGTCCCCGACATCCCCTGGCATGTCGCGCGCGACACCGTCACCGAGGCGGTGTGCTGGTGCGGCATCCTCTGCGGCACCCTCTCGAAGATGGCGACCGACGTCATGCTGCTGATGCAGACCGAGGTGGCCGAGGTGTTCGAGCCGCATGAGGCCGGGCGCGGCGGCTCCTCGACCATGCCGCAGAAGCGCAACCCGATCGCCTGCGAATACGTCCTCGCCCAGGCCCGCGGCGTGCACGCGCTGGTGCCGCAGGTGATGTCCGCCATGGCGCTGGACCATGAGCGCGGCACCGGCCCCTGGCAGGCCGAGCCGCTCGCCATCCCGCAGGCCCTGCTGCTGACCCACGGCGCGCTGGACCAGGCCCGGCAGATCGCACAGGGCATGACGGTGGATGCCGCCCGGATGCGCCGCAACCTGGATGCTACCGGCGGGGCCATCATGGCAGAGGCCGTGATGATGGGCTTGGCCCCGATGCTCGGGCGCGGTGCGGCGCATGACGCCGTGCACCATGCCTGCGACGTTGCCTTGGCCGAACGCATCCCGCTCGCCGAGGCGCTGGGCCGTGACGGGTCCGTTTCCTCCCGTCTCGATGAGGCCGCGATCGCGCGGATCACCGATCCTTCCACATATCTCGGCAGCGCCGGCCTTTTCGTCGACCGCGTGCTGGAGCGACTGGCATGAGCCCTCCCGATTCCAACGGCGCCGCCCCGGTTCCGCCGCCGGCGAAGAGCGTGTACCGGAGGGTTAACAAGTCTCTCCCCCGTGCGCTCCGCCCCATCCTGGCGCTGGATGACTTCGAGCCGGCCGCGCGCCGCAAGCTGCCGCGCCCGCTCTTCGGCTACATCGCCGGCGCGGCCGAGACCAACGCCTCCCTCAAGGACAACCGCGGCGTCTTCGCGGACTGGGCCTTTCGCCCGCGCTACCTGATCGACGTCTCCCGCCGCAGCATGGTGACCAGCCTGTTCGGCCGGGAATACCGCGCCCCCTTCGGCATCGCGCCCATGGGGATCAGCGCGATGATGGCCTATCGCGGGGACATCGTGCTCGCCCGTGCCGCGCGTGACGCGGGCATCCCCATGATCATGTCCGGCTCCTCCCTTATCCCGCTGGAGGAGATCGCGCGCGAGGCGCCGGAAAGCTGGTTCCAGGCCTACCTCCCCGGTGAGCCCGCCCGCATCGCGGGGCTGGTCGAGCGCGTGGCGAAGGCAGGGTTCAAGACCCTCGTCCTCACGGTGGACACCACCACCATGGGCAACCGCGAGAACAACGTCCGCTCCGGCTTCTCCACCCCGCTCAAGCCCAATCTGCGCCTGGCCTGGGACGGCGCGATCCGCCCGCGCTGGCTGTTCGACACCATGCTGCGCACGCTTCGCCACCACGGCATGCCGCATTTCGAGAACTCCTATGCCACCCGCGGCGCCCCCATCATCGCCCGCAACGTGGAGCGCGACTTCGGTGCCCGGGACCACCTGAACTGGTCCCACCTCGCCCAGATCCGCCGGCAATGGACCGGCAAGCTCGTCGTGAAGGGCATCCTGCACGGGGAAGACGCGCGTCGTGCCCATGAGGAGGGCGCGGATGGCGTCATCGTCTCCAACCACGGTGGCCGGCAGCTGGACGGCGCCATCTCCGCCTTCCGTGCCCTGCCGGAGGTGAAATCGGCCGCCGGGAACATGGTGGTGATGATGGATGGCGGGATCCGGCGCGGCTCGGACGTGCTGAAGGCCCTCGCCATGGGCGCGGATTTTGTCTTCGTCGGCCGGCCCTTCCTCTATGCCGCCGCGGTGGGTGGGGAAGCCGGCGTGCGGCACGGGATCGACATCCTCTCTACGGAGGTGGACCGCAACCTCGCCCTCCTGGGGTGCCTGGCGCCGGAGGAGGTGGGGATGCAGCACCTCATGCGCGTCGCTGGGGTCGCGCCGCTTTAAGCAGGCGAAGCCCGTGAGCATGCTGGCGCCTACCAAGGTCGCCGCCGGATGATCGGCAACTGGTTGCGAGGCTTCCTGCCGGCACCGGTCGGTGTCAGCAGGGCAGAGCAGCTGCGGGGAGCTGCGGGCGCCCTTCTCGGCCTTCTGCTGACCGGGCTGGTTTCCCTGGCAGTGACAGGCCCCGGGGCTGCGCTTCCCCTGCTGATCGCACCCTTCGGCGCCTCCGCGGTGCTGCTTTTCGCGGTACCGGCCAGCCCCCTCGCTCAGCCCTGGTCAATCATCGGCGGCAACACCGTGTCGGCGATCATCGGCGTTACTTGTGCCCTCTGGCTTCCGGATCCGCTGGTCGCCGCGCCGTTCGCCGTGTCCCTCGCGATCGGGGCAATGTTCGCCTTGCGCTGCCTTCATCCCCCGGGAGGCGCCGTCGCGCTCACCGCAGTGGTCGGCGGCCCCGCGGTGACCGCGGCAGGCTACCATTTCGTCCTTTTCCCGGTCCTGGTGAACTCCGCGATGCTGATGCTCGCGGCCGTGGCCTTCAACAATGTGACGCGACGGGCCTACCCGCATGTCGTGCAGCCCGCGCCAGGCAATCGGCACCAGACCGCCGATCGCAGCCCTTCTGAGCGCTTGGGCGTGCGGGCCGAGGATCTGGATGCCGTTCTCAGCCGCTACGACCAAATCCTCGACATCAGCCGGGACGACCTTGGAAACCTCGTGCAGCAGGCGGAGATCCACGCCTATCGCCGCCGCTTCGGCGAGATCACCTGCGCGGCGATCATGTCGCGCGATGTCATTGCCGTGCAGTCCGACACGCCGCTGGCCGAGGCCTGGCGGCTTCTGCGGCGCCATGACATCCGGGCGCTGCCCGTCGTCGATCCCGCGCGGCGGGTGATTGGTATGGTCTCGGACCTGGACTTCATCCGGGACCCGGACCTTGAGCCACACCAAGGGCTCGGAACCAGGTTCCGCCGCATAATCAGCACAGCCGGGCGCCGGAGCGGCCCGCCAGATGTCGTCGGCCAGATCATGCCGAGCACGATTCGCACCGTGTATGAGAATATGCATGTCGCGGAGCTTGTGCCGCTGATGGCGGATGCTGGGCTCCGCCACGTCCCGGTGGTGAACGGCGAGGGCCGCCTGTCCGGCATCATTGCCCAGTCGGACCTGATTGCCGCCCTTTACCGCGGCAGTCTTGCGGCCGAGGGGGCCTCGGCGGCAAGCAAGGCCGCCTGACCCGGCCCCCCCCTAGTACCGCTCCAGGGATCACGCGCGTCACTGGCCCGCGGGCGCCAGCACCCCGTCAGGGCCGGTCAGTGCCGGCGCGTCCGTCAGCTCCACCGCCTCGATCGAGACGCCGCGCCGCGTGATTTTGCTCGTGGTGATCTCAATCTGTTGCACGTCGGTCTGAATATCCACGAAGTGCTTGCGCAACTTCGAGACGCGATCGTCCAGGCGGACCACATCCTTCATCAGCTCGGCCACCTGGTTCTTGATCTGCCCGGCCTCGGCCCGCATCCGCACGTCCTGCATCAGCGCGCGCATGGTACCGAGCACGGCCCACATGGTGCTGGGCGAGACGATGTAGACGCCCATCCGCGCCGCCCGGTCCACCACGGGGGCGTGGGCCGCGTGAAGATCGGCATAGATCGCCTCGGACGGCACGAAGATCAGCGCGCCCTCGGCCGTCTCGCCCGGGCAGATGTACTTGCCCGCCACGTCGTCCACATGGCGCGTGACATCGGACGCGAAGCGCTTCGTGGCCGCGATCCGAGCGCCATCGTCCCCCGCGTCCCGCGCCGCCAGCCAGCCCTCGAGCGGGAATTTGCTGTCCACGGCGATCGGGCCGGGCGGATAGGGCAGGCGGATCAGCACGTCGCAGCGTGTGCGGTTCGCCAGGGTGTGCTGCCAGGAGAAGCCGTCCGCCGGCAGCCGGTCCTCCACGATCTGGCGAAGCTGCACCTCGCCGAAGGCGCCGCGGGACTGCTTGTTGCCCAGGATCTGGGCCAGGCTGCCCACCTGAGCTCCCAGCGCCTCCATATTCGCGCGCGCCGCGTCGATGACGGCCAGCCGCTCATGAATCTTGCCCGCCGTCTCCTCGGCCTTCAGCGCGTTGTCGTTCAGAACGCGGCCGAGGCGGTCGTTCTGTGCCGCCACCGCCGTACCCAGCGCCTCCTGGGTCGCCGCCAGCCGGTCCGCCAGTGCCTTCTCCTGCGCCGCCAGCCGCTCGTTCTGCGCGGCCAGCGCCGTCGCCAGGGTTTCGGTCAGCGCGAGGCTGGAGGCGGCAAGCCGTTCGGCCAGCGCCGATTCCTGCGCAGCCAGCCGTTCGTTCTGCGCTGCAATGCCGTTCGCCGCCGCCAGCCCCTGGGCCGCGAGCGCCTCGGCCATGGCGCGCGTGGCTTCCCCCAGCCGGTCCGCCAGGGCTTGCTCCGTCAGACCCAGCCGCTCGCGCTGTGCGGCCAGGGCGGCGTCCGTCGCCACCCGCGCTTCGGCCAACCGGTCCGCCAGCACCCGCTCAGACGCCGCCGCCCGGTCCGCCGCGGCTGCCGCTTGGCGGTCCTGCGCCGCGCCCATCGCGTCCAGCTTGCCCGACAGTGCCCCCAGTGCATCGCCCCCACCCGAAGAGCGCCGCAACAGCAACGCCACCACACCCAGCAGCGCCAGCCCGGCCAGGATCAGCGGAAATAGGGCGTTCAGTTCGGCCATACGGATCGCTTTCAGGTCAGGGACTTGCGGGGCCACCCTCGCAGGCCGGGCAATCCATGCCATATACCCCGTGCCCATGGGAACATTGCCGGAACCCTTCGCGGGCTGGTTCGCCGCACGCGGCTGGACGCCGCGTCCCCACCAGCTGGCCCTCTGGCGCGCCGCGAAGGCGGGCGAGAGCGCCCTCCTCATCGCACCCACGGGCGGCGGCAAGACGCTGGCCGGCTTCCTTCCCAGCCTGCTGGACCTGCACAAGGACCCGCGAGAGGGGCTGCACACCCTCTATGTTTCCCCTCTGAAGGCGCTGGCCGTCGATATCGCCCGCAACCTCATGGCCCCGGTCGAGGAGATGGGCCTGCTCATCCGCATCGAGACCCGAACCGGAGACACCCCGCATAACCGCCGGGCCCGGCAGCGCGAGACGCCGCCCAACATTCTCCTGACCACGCCGGAAAGCCTCGCTGTGCTGCTGGCGAACCCCGACGCCGCGGAGTTCTTTGCCGGGCTGAAGGCCGTGGTGGTGGACGAGGCGCATGCCATGGCCGGGACCAAGCGCGGCGACCAGCTCGCCCTTTGCATGGCCCGGCTGGATGGGCTCGCGCCCGGACTACGGCGCGTGGGTCTTTCGGCCACCGTTGCTCATCCCGAAGCCCTTCGCGCCTGGCTCTCACCCACGGCGCGGGCCGAGGATGTCCGCCTCGTCGTCGGAAAGGGCGGCGCCGAGCCGCTGATGGACCTGATGCTGCCGGAGGGCCACCTGCCCTGGGGCGGTCATATGGGCATTGCCTCCGCCCCGGGCATCCTCGCCCGCATCGAGACGGCCGCCGTCACCATCGTCTTCGTCAACACCCGCGCGCAGGCGGAACTCATCTTCGCCGCGCTCTGGAAGCTGAACGAGAGCAACCTGCCCATCGGCCTCCATCACGGTTCCCTGCAGATCGAGCAACGGCGGAAGGTGGAGGCCGCCATGTCCGCCGGAAAGCTCCGCGCGGTGGTGGCAACGGCCTCGCTCGACCTCGGCATCGACTGGGGCGCGGTGGACCAGATGATCCATGTCGGCGCGCCGAAGGGCGTCTCCCGCCTCCTCCAGCGCATCGGCCGCGCCAACCACCGGATGGACGAGCCCTCCCGCGCGGTGCTGGTGCCCGCCAACCGCTTCGAGGTGCTGGAATGCGTCGCTGCTACCGAGGCGGTGCGGGCGAACGAGCTGGATGGCGAGCCACCCCGCCCCGGCGGGCTGGACGTGCTGGCCCAGCACGTCCTCGCCATGGCCTGCCAGGCGCCATTCCGCCCGGATGACCTCTACGCGGAGGTCACGCGTTCGGGTGCCTATGCCACTCTCTCCCGGCGCGATTTCGACGACGTCCTTCGCTTCGTCGAGGATGGCGGCTATGCGCTGCAGGCCTATGAGCGCTTTCGCAAGCTGTTCCGGGATGCCGAGGACTTCGTGCATGTGCGGGACCTGAAGGTGGCCCGCCAGGCGCGGATGAATCTCGGCACCATCGTGGACACGCCAATGCTGAAGGTCCGCATCCGCGGCGGCCCCGTGCTGGGCGAGGTGGAGGAGTGGTTCGCCTCCACGCTGGAGCCGGGCAACTCCTTCATCTTCGCCGGCCAGGTGCTGCGCTACGAGGGCATCGACGCGCTGACCATGGTGGTCACCCGCGGTGGCGAGGGCGATCCGCGCGTCCCCGCCTATGCCGGCGCCCGCCTGCCGCTCTCCACGAACCTGTCCTATCGCGTGCGCTCAATCCTCGCCGACCCGAAGCGCTGGCGCGCGCTGCCCGACCCGGTCCGGGACTGGCTACGGTTGCAGCAGCGACGTTCCGAGCTGCCGCAGCGGGACGGCATGCTGATCGAGGTTTTCCCCAAGGGCGGCCGCTGGTTCATGGTCGCTTACTGCTTCGAGGGCCGTCTTGCGCATCAGACGCTCGGCATGCTTGTGACGAAGCGGATGGAGCGCCTGGGCTACGCTCCCATGGGCTATCTCGGCACGGATTACGTACTTGCTACCTGGTCCGCCTTCGAACCGACCGAGCCGGAGCAGCTGTTCGAGGAGGACATTCTCGGCGAGGAGCTGGAGGAGTGGATCGCGGAATCCTCCATGCTCCGCCGCACCTTCCGCAACATCGCGACCATTGCCGGGCTGATCGAGAAGAACCACCCGGGCCAGGAAAAATCCGGCCGACAGATGAGCATGAACTCCGACCTGATCTACGACGTCCTCCGCAAGCACGAGCCCGACCACATCCTGCTCCGCGCCACCCGCGCCGAGGCCGCGACCGGCCTCACCGATGTCGGCCGCATTGCCACCCTCCTCGCACGCATCCGGGGCGCCATCCGCGTCCGGCGCCTGGACCGCGTCTCGCCGCTTGCCGTACCCGCCCTCATCGAGGAGGGCCGTGAATGGGTGGCCGGCGGTGCCGAGGACGCGCTGCTAGCCGAGGCCGCCGCCCTGGTGGACGAAGCCACCGGCGGCACCGAGCATTTCGCGGATGTGCTGGCCGAGGTGACGGAGGGCGTCCGCGTGCGTTCCGGAGTAGTGGACCGCCCGAGACGACAGGACCGGAAGCGCCGACCGCCGCCGCGCCGCTTCATCCGCAGCGCCAAGGGCCTCGGCCAGTGATCGCCGCCCCGCTGCACCTGGCGGGCGAGCGGCTGATGCTCGACCCTGTGGGCGTTGTCTTCTGGCCCGCGCACCGCACCCTGGCGGTCTCCGACCTGCACCTGGAGAAGGGCAGCCATTTCGCCGCACGCGGCCAAATGGTTCCGCCCTACGACACGCGCGAGACCCTCTCGAAGCTCGCCCTCGCCGTCCGCCGCTACCACCCCGGCCGGCTGGTTCTGCTGGGCGACAGCTTCCATGACTCCGGCGGCTGCCAGCGCATGGCACCGGCCGACTGCGCCGCGCTGGGCCGCATCCTCGCCGCGGTCGAGGAGGTGGTCTGGGTGCTGGGCAACCACGACCCGATCGCGCCTGTCGGCCTGCCCGGGATCGCCGTGAACGTGTTCTCCGACGGCCCCCTCACCTTCCGGCACGAAGCGGACCCGCGCGGCCAGGGCGAGCTGAGCGGCCATTTCCATCCGAAGGCGACGCTGGCCACCCGCGCCGGCGGCATCAGCCGCCCCTGCTTCGCCACCGATGCCCGCCGTGTCATCCTGCCCTCCTTCGGCGCCTATACCGGCGGGCTGGACGTGCGGGATCCAGCACTGGGCGGGCTGTTTCCGCGCGGTGGGCGGGTGTTCCTGCTCGGGCCGGACCGGCTCTACAGCGTGCCGATGGCGCCGATGCGCCGGCGCGCGGAATCCGCGGCATGACGGCCCCGGCCATCCTCTGGTTCCGCCAGGACCTGCGCTTGGCCGACAACCCGGCGCTGGAGGCCGCGCGGTCGGCCCCAATCCTCCCCGTCTTCGTGCTGGACGACGCGGCGGCCGGCGATCTGGGCCCTGGTGGCGCGGCGCGGTGGTGGCTGCATCATAGCCTGGACGCACTGGGCCGCGACCTCGCTGCCCGCGGTGCCCCGCTCCGGCTGCTGCGAGGCGATGCCGTCACCCTGCTCACCGAGCTCGCGCGCGAGACGGGGGCAACGGTGATCCATGCCGGCTGGCTGGCCGAACCCTGGGCACGGGCGCAAGAAGCTGCGCTGGTTCGGCGCCTGTCTGGCACGGGCA
The DNA here is from genome assembly GCF_054165765.1 of Roseomonas sp. WA12. Taxonomy (NCBI): domain Bacteria; kingdom Pseudomonadati; phylum Pseudomonadota; class Alphaproteobacteria; order Acetobacterales; family Roseomonadaceae; genus Roseomonas; species Roseomonas sp. WA12. Next base: position 1,788,868 of record NZ_CM135108.1, read on the forward strand.
CCGAGCTGGTCCTGTACCGCTCCAACCACCTGCTGCAGCCGGGTTCCATCCTCACCGGCTCCGGCCGTCCTTACGGCGTCTATGCGCCTTTCGCGCGCAAGGTGCTGGCGCAGGGTGATCCGCCGCCGCCGCTCGAAGCGCCCGACCGACTCCTTGGCGCGGCGCACGCAGGCACCGGGCTGACGCTCGATGACTTGGCCCTGCTGCCCCGTCCGCCCGTGCCGGACTGGGCCGCTGAATTCGGGGCAGCCTGGGTGCCCGGCGAGGCTGGTGGCTTAGCCCGGCTGGCCCGCTTCGCCGCAGGTGGCCTGCCCGGCTACGCCACCCGCCGGAACGACCCGGCCATCGAGGGCTCCTCTGGCCTGTCTCCCCATCTCCGCTGGGGCGAGGTGTCGCCCCGCCAGGTTTGGCACGCGGCCCGTGAGGGCGGCGGCGACGAGGCCACGCCCTTCCTCCGGGAAATCCTGTGGAGGGAGTTCTCTCAGCACCTGCTGTGGCACCGGCCCGAGCTGACCCGCACCGCCCTTCGCGCACCCTTTGTTCATTTCCCCTTCACCCCGGACCGGAACTTGCTGCGGGTCTGGCAGCGCGGGCGCACCGGTTATCCGATCGTGGATGCCGGGATGCGCCAGCTCTGGCGGATCGGGTGGATGCACAACAGGGTACGCATGATCGCGGCATCGCTTCTGGTGAAGCACTTGCTGCAGCCCTGGCAGGACGGCTTCGCCTGGTTCATGGACACCTTGGTGGACGCCGACCCCGCGAATAATGGCGCCTCCTGGCAGTGGATCGCGGGCAGCGGCACCGACTCCTCGCCCTATTTCCGGGTCTTCAACCCGATTCTGCAGGGCGAGAAGTTCGACCCTGAGGGCGCCTATGTGCGCCGCTGGGTGCCCGCGCTGGCCCGTATGCCGTCCCGTTTCATCCACCGTCCCTGGGACGCGCCCGAGGGATTACGAGCGGCTGCGGGGCTGGACGAGGCCAGCTATCCCCGCCCGGTGGTAGAGCATGCGGAGGGCCGCGCGCGCGCCCTTGCCGCCCTTCGCGCCACCGCGCGAGGAACCCTCGCTGAGCAGGGGAAGGCGGCGTGAGGGATCTCCGCATCCGCTTCGAGGGGATCCGCGTTGTGGGCGATGTCCATGGCGAGGCGGAAGCTTTCCATGCGGCTGTGGAAGGCGCGACCGCCGAGCGCCTCTTCGTCATCCAGCTCGGTGATCTCACCGATGGCGGGCCTGACGGGCCGGGCGTGCTGCGCCGTGCCTTCGCCTTGCGCGCCGAAGGCCGAGGCCTTTTCGTGCTCGGCAACCACGACCACAAGCTGCGCCGGGCGCTGGAGGGAAACCCGCTCCGCATCGAGCCAAATGGGCTGGGCCGCACGCTGGAGCAGATCGACTCCTCCAAGGACGCCGAGGCGCTGCGCCGCCGCGCGGTGGAGGAGATCGGCCGCGCGCCCGCCTGGCTGCGCATCGACCAGCGCCTGTTCGTGCATGGCGGCTTCCACCCGCGCATGCTGCACGCGCCGCCGCCGCCCGATGCCGGTGCGCGCAAGCCCGAGGGCCTGGTGCCGCGCGCGCTGTTCGGCCAGGTGACGAGCCGCATGCGCGACGACGGCTACCCCGAGCGACTGCATGACTGGGTGGATCGCATCCCCCAGGGCTTCACCGTCTATTGCGGGCACGAGGTCCGCAGCGGCGACGGTCGCCCCTTCATGCAGGTGGGTGCGGGCGGTGGCGCAGCGGTGTTCATGGACACCGGCGCCGGAAAGGGCGGCCACCTTTCCTGGGTGGACCTGCCCTGGTGATCCGCGGTTAGACCAGCCCGACCTTCCGGTTCACGAAATCCAGCGAGTAGCCACGGCGTATGTCGAGCCCGGCCGGGTACACGCCCGTTTCCCGCATGATCGCGTAGAACCGGTCCCATCGCTCATGCGTCATGGCGCCGACGCCGAGCGTCAGCGCCTCGTTGGACTGCACAATGCCGCGCTCCCTCATGGCGCGCAGCCCGTAGGCCATGAGCTCCTCCGGCATCTCCGGGTTGTGGCGGCGGATGAGGCCGTTGGCGGCGGCAATGTCCTCGCCCTTCATGTACTCGGTCCAGCCCTCCACCGTGGCATCGATGAAGCGCTGCACCACCTCGCGCCGCTCGGACATCATTCGCGCGGAGACGTCGATCGTCGTGTTGTAGGCCTCGTAGCCCGCATCGGCGAGAAGATGGACGCGCGGATGCGCGCCGGCGTGGATCGCCGTGAAGGGCTCGGAGGAGACGAAGCCCTGATAGATGGAACCCTTGTCCACCATGAAGGGCTGCAGGCTAACGGCTTTCGGGCGGATCTGGCCGTCATCGAAGCCAAAGCGGCTGCGCAGGAAAGGCCAGTGCGTCACGCGGCCCGCGGCGCTCATCGAAACGGGCCGGCCGCGCATCTTCTCAAAGCTGTCGATGCCCGCTTCCTCATGCGTCATGAGGATCACGGGGTCCTTCTGGAAGATCGCGGCGATGCACAGGAAAGGCATGCCGTCCCTTGCATAGTTCAGCGCCTGGAAGGGGTTGGACATGATGAAGTCCGCGCGCCCGCCCACCAGCATCTGCGCGGGGTTCAGCTGCGGCCCGCCCTGGCGCAGGTCGCAGTCGATCCCGTACCGGCGATAGATGCCGGCGGCGACCGCCTGGTAGTAGCCGCCATGCTCGGCCTGTGCGCGCCAGTCGCTCTGAAACACCACCTTGTCCAGGCTCTGCGCCGAAACGCGCGCACCGAAGACGGGCATGAGGGAGAGGGCAGTGCCGCCGCCGAGAAGCGCCCGCCTGCCGATACGATACCTGGTGCCCACGGGCTGTCCCTCCATTCGATGCCGGTTCCGCTCGCGGGCCCAATGCCCGCGCCGATGCGCGATCCGCGTCCCTGATGCCACGGCCGCTGGCCCCGGCGCCAGCACGGCGGGCTATCGCGGCCCGGCGCGCCCGTTATGCTGCGCGCCCCCTCGGCCCCCCTGTGCACGGAACCCGACGCTGAAGCCCCGAACCGCCCCTCTCCTTCCCGCGTCCAGCCGCGCCTCGCCGCCGGCGGGGGGCAGCTTGGCCGGGCATACCGGCGCCGCGCGTGGCGTGCGAGCGCCGGGTCGCAGCGCATGAGCACCGCATCCCTGGACGAGATGGTGGACGGCCGCGGCCGTATCCGCCCACACTGGTCCGGCCTGCTCGGATCACTTTCCAGCCTGCCGGAGGGCGGCTTGGTCGAGCGCGCCCGACTGCTGGACCGCGCCTTCGAAGAGGAAGGGTCCGCCGGCCTTCTCCCCTCCCCACCGACCGGCCCTGGGGCGGCCCGCCAGATGGCCCGGCGGCTCGACCCGATGCCCCTGGTGCTCGACGGCTCAGAGTTCGACGCCCTCGCCGAAGGCCTTGCTCAGCGTGCCCGGCTACTCGAGGCCGTGCTGGCAGACCTGCACGGCCCGCAGCGCCTGCTCTCCGATGGGCTGGTGCCGCCCGAGTTGGTGTTCCCAAACCCGGCCTTCCTCCGCCCCTGCCGCGGCCTGCCCGCCGAGCGGTTCCTGCACGCCTACGCCGCTGACCTGCTGCGGGGGCCCGATGGCCGCTGGCAGGTCTCGGGCGACCGCGTCGTGGCGATGGAGGGGATCGCCCAGGCCCTCGCCAATCGCGGCCACATGGCCCGCACCCTGCCAGAATGCGCCCGCGCCGTGCAGATGCGTCCGCTCCGCCCGTTCCTGGACGCCTGGCGCGAGGTGCTGCAGCGCGCGGCCGGCGCCGAACCCTCAGGCACGGCCACCGTCGCCCTGCTGACGCCCGGCGTGGGGCATCCCGCCTGGGCGGAGCACGTCACCCTCGCCCGAGAGCTGTCCTGCGCCCTTGCTGAGGTGGGCGACCTTACTGCCCGCGGCGGCGCGCTGTTCCTCAAGACGCTGCGGGGGCTGCAGCCCGTCCGTGTGCTGCTCTCCCGTGTGTCCGGCGCCTCACTCGATCCGCTGGAGCTCGGCGGCCGCACCGCGCTCGGTATCCCTGGGCTGCTGGATGCGATCCGGGGCGGCACGCTGGCCGTGCACAACCACCCCGGAGCCGGGCTGGCGGAGACATCTGCCCTTCCTGCCTTCCTGCCTGTTCTGTGCGAAGCGTTGCTTGGCGAGAAGTTGGGAATACCCTCGAGGGAAACACTCTGGTTGGGTGATCCGGCGTCGCTGGACCGCTATCGCGCCGGGCCAGAAAGCTTCTTGGCGCGCCCTGCCGTCCGCATTGCGAGCGGTGCGGAGGACGGTGGGGCTAGTGGAACGGCGCTCGGTGCCGCGGAGAAGGACCCACGCGGCTGGGCGGCGGTTGCGCGCACGCTGCCCTCGCTCTCGCCCGCGCTGGTCGGGGATGCCTTGGAGCCGCGGCCGGTAGTGCTGCGCATGTTCCTCCTGCATGACGGCGCCCGCTGGCGCTGCCTTCCCGGCGGCCTAGCGCGCCTTGCGGATGCCGAGGGCCGGCCTGAGACGGTGGGCAAGGATGTCTGGGTCGTCTCCGAGGAGCGCGCAGAGATCCGCGGCCCCGGCACGGTGCAGGTTCCCGCCCTGGCCATTCGCCGCACGGCCGGCGATCTTCCCTCCCGCGTCGCCGACAACCTGTTCTGGCTGGGCCGCTATGTGGAGCGGCTGGACGATTCCGCCCGCCTCATGCGCGCGACCCTCGCGCGGCTGAGCCGGGCGCCGATGCTGCCGCGGGACATCGCAGAACTTGGTGCCCTCTCTCGCTGCCTGCTGGATGCGCGGCTGATCGGCGCCGAGGATGTGCCGACCTCCGGTGACGACGCCGCTCTGCGCCGCGCCCTGCTACGGGCGGGGCGCGAGGGGGGGCGGCTGCACCGGCTCTCGGGCGAGGTGGCGCGGCTGGTCGAGGCCACGCGGGACCGCCTCACGGGCGACATGCACGCCGCCTTCACCCTGCCACTGCGCGACACCCGCGCGGCGCTGCTGGCCGCCGAAGGCCCGGCCGCGCTCGGCGCCGCGCTCGGCGGGTTGGTGCGCTACGCCTCCGGCGTTGCGGGGGTTGCGGCGGAGAACATGGTGCGAGGCGGCGCCCATTCCTTCCTCGATCTCGGGCGGCGGCTGGAGCGCGGCGCAAGTGTCGCGGCCTTGCTCGGCCATCTCCTGGCCGAGGCACCGGCGCGGGTGGAGAGCGCGCTCGTCCTGGCGCTCGAGCTCTGCGATTCCGTCATCACCTACCGCACGCGCTACCTCCATGTGTTGCAGCCCGCCCCCGCGCTGGACCTGGTGATGGCCGACCCCGCGAACCCTCGTGGCCTAGTGTTCCAGCTCGGCGCGGCGGAAGCGCTGCTGGCCGGGGTAGAGGGCGGTGGCGACCCCAGCCTCTCAGCATGGGCCCGACGCCTCCGGAGGCAGGGCGAGGAGATGGCGGCGGAGGTCGCAGCCGCGGCTGATGGGGCCACCGCCGCGACCGGCCTCTCGGCCCGGCTTCTCTCGCTGGAGGAGTCGGTCGGTGCCCTGTCGGACGCGATCGGGCGCCGCTACTTCACCCTCCTCGCCCCGCCGCGGCTGCTGGGGGTGGACACGGTGAGAAGGGGCGCTGCGTGATCTATCGGGTCCGCCATGTCACCGCCTACGCCTACGAGCATCCCGTGGAGATGGCGACGCATCTGCTGCATCTCCTTCCCCGGCCACTCGGGAACCGCCAGCGCGTGCTGTCGACGTCTCTCTCCAGCGATCCCGAGCCGGCGCGGCGGGCCGAGGAACCCGATTATTTCGGCAACCCCACAGCCTGGCTGTACCTCGACGCACCCCATTCCCGCTTCAGCGTCACGGCCGAATCCGTGGTGGAGGTGCGCGCCCCGACCCCCCTGCCCGACCGGACCCCACCCTGGGAAGCGATCCGCGACATGGCGCTCCGCGACCCGGGCGCCGCCGAGTTCCTCTTCCCCAGCCCCACCCTGCCGCCCGTGCCCACCGCCCACGCCTTCTTTGCCCCCTATTTTCCGCCGCACCGCCCTGCTGGCGAGGCAATAGTCGAGATGATCGGCCACTTCCGCGAACGGATGGCCTTCCGCTCTGGTGTCACCACCGTCTCCACACCGGTCGAGGAGGTGCTGCGCCGGGGTGAGGGCGTGTGCCAGGACTTCGCCCATCTGATGATCACCGGGCTGCGGATGTTCGGCATCCCTGCTCGCTACGTCTCCGGCTATATCCGCACCCGTCCGCCGCCGGGCGGTGTGCGGCGCCAGGGCGCCGACCAGTCCCATGCCTGGGTCGCCGCCTGGCTTGGGCCGGAATCCGACGGCGGTGCCGGCTGGGTGGAGCTGGACCCCACCAACAGCCTCTTTGTATCGGAGGAGCACGTCGTGCTCGGCTGGGGCCGCGACTTCGGCGACGTCTCCCCGCTGCTGGGCGTCATCCTCGGCGGCGGGCACCACTCCGTGACGGTGGGCGTGGACATGGACGAGGCGCCCGTCCCCGCTTGATGGGGCCTCTGGAGGCACAATCCCGCGGCATCGTTCCTGCATGAACCGCGGCCCGCGCCGCAGACCCCGGCGCCAGGACTTCCCAGGCCATCACCGGAGAACGCCGCCCATGTCCCCCTCTCGCCGCACCTTTCTGACCGCCGGCGCCGCGCTGCCTCTCGCCCTGCCCGTTCTCCGCACCGCCGCCGCCCAGTCTCCTATCCGCTTCGCGCTCGACTGGGCGCTGCAGGGCAACCACGGCATGTTCGCCCTGGCCGAGGATCGCGGCGTCTTCCGCCGGGAAGGACTGGCCGTCCGCATGGACCGCGGCTTCGGCTCCGGCGACACCGCGGTGAAGGTCGCTGCTGGCGCCTACGACATTGGCTACACCGACGTTTCGACCATGGTGAAGTTCAACGCCGAGAACCCCGACAAGCGCCTCGTCTCCATCTACCAGGTGCTGGACCGCACGGCGGCGGCCCTCATCACCCTCAAGCGTAGCGGCATCAGCGACCCCAAGGCCGTGGCCGGCAAGCGTCTTGGCGCGCCCGAGGGCGAGGGCAGCCGCATGCTGTTCCCCGCCTTTGCGCGCGTGGCCGGCATAGAGGCCGGCGGCATCCGTTGGACCAGCATGGCCGCCAACCTGCGCGACACGATGCTGGCCCAGGGCCAGGTGGACGCCGTGACGGGCTTTCTCTTCACCACCTACTTCAACCTCGTCGGCCTCGGGACGAAGGAGGAGGACATCGTGGCCTGGCCCTATGCGGAGAATGGCCTGGACATCTACGGCAGTGCGGTGGTTGCCCGCGCCGACTGGCTGGAGCGCAACCCGCAGCAGGCCGCCGGCTTCGTGCGCGCCTCGATCGAGGGCCTCAAGCTGCTCATCGCCGAACCCGATGCCGGTATGGCCGCACTCAAGCGGCGCGAGCCGCTCTTCGACGAAGCGCTGGAGAAGCGTCGCTGGGCAATGACGCGCGATCGCTCCATACTTACCCCCGCCGTGCGCGCTAGCGGCACGGGCGCGATCGACGCCGCGCGCGCCGAGACGCTGATCCGCGTCAACGCCGAAGCCTATGGCGTGACGAACCCGCCCAAGGTTGCGGACATGTTCACCGAACGCTTCCTGCCGCCGACCAGCGAGCGGCGGGTCGGGTAAGGGCGCAATCGCGGTACCCGGGAAGGCTCTGCCTTCCCGGACACGTCCGCGAGGAACCTGAAGTTCGTCGACCTCCCGTCTGTTGAGGCGCGGCTTAGGTTCAAGTCTCAGGCGACGGGAAGGTCAGCCCGCGTGGCCCGTGTTTATGGCCTACAGCATGCCGATCGTCCTCCGAGGCGATTTCTCGACGCTTGTGCTGCAGCGCCCGGCCAGGCGCACCCCTGCATCAGTGCCGTTCGAGCAACGATGCATCGATCTCTGCCACGAGCGGCAGGTGGTCCGATGCTCGGCGGGCCAGTGGCGTATCGTGGGCCTCCACGGCGGCGACGAGACCACGCGGGCGCCCCATGATCCGGTCCAGCGACAGCATCGGCCGGAAGGCCGGGAAGGTCGGGGCGGAGGGCTGGGGACCGAAGGCTGGCTCCAGCACTGCAAGCGCAGAGGCGCCGGAGCGCCACTCATTCAAATCGCCCAGCAGGATCGTCGGAAGGCCGCCACCCTCGCCGGCCCGCATGGCTGCCAGCAACGCCTCCGCCTGGTGCCGGCGCCGCGCCGCGCCCAGGCTGAGATGGGTGGCGAGAAGCCGGAACGGGCCCCAACCCAGGTCCAGATCGGCGAGAATGGCCCCTCGCGGTTCCATGCCGCCGATCCGCAGGCTCGTCGGCGGCCGCAGCAGCTTCGCACCGCGCCCGACGAGGACGAGGTTGCTCCGCCATCCCTGTTCACCAGCGCGGCCGGGAATGCGCAGAAGGTGCAGCCCGGCCTCATGCTCCAGCCACTCGGCGTCGAACATCTCCTTGCCCGGGCGCAGGTAGTGCTGCGCTTCCTGCAGCGCGATCAGGTCCGGGCCGATCTCAGCGATGACGCGGGCGATGCGTTCCGGCCGGAAAAAGCCGCCCGGGCCGCGTCCCCGATGCACGTTGTAGGTGGCCACGCGCATCGGCGGATCCGGCCTCACCGGCGCCTGATCCGCTGCACCAGCAGGACGCCTAGCGCGGCGCCAGCCGTTGTCAGTGCCACGTCGGTCCAGGTGTCAGACCAGTCGCCGATGAGGCGGGTGACGTACTCGAAAACCTCCCAGAACGTGCCGAGGTTCAGGCCGAAGACCGTTCCTGCGAGGAGAAGGTGCCCGACGCCGCGGGGGCGGCCATCCGCGAGGAGCAGTGCGCCGAACACCGCTCCCGCAAGCCCGCCACTGAGGAGGTGGACGACCTCGTCATACAGGTTGGCTCCGTAAAACCAGTTCAAACCGTAGCCAGGGCTGGAAACGAGAGTTGCGAGAATTGGCGCGGCATCCAGGCCGCGCGGCAGCTCCCGGAGGCGCCAGGGCAGCAGGTCCATGCGCTCGCGCGGCGGTAGGATCAGGCCGAGGCAGCCGACCATGGCCACAATCGTGCCCATGGACGCGTTTCGCTTGTCCAACACCCAGAACCAGGCGGCCATCGCGGCCAGGGCGAGAAGGCAGGCCCAGGCAAACGGGGACTGGCGGCGAAGGTCGTCCTTCGTCAGCAGGGCCAAGCGCCTCTCCCTCCGTCGTGCGCCCAGGTCACCCCCGGATCGCTGCGCCCCGGCCCTTACGCTCGGCCACGCCCCTCAAGAGAGGGCAGCCGCGCAACAAGAGCTGCTATCGTCATTGCCGGGCGATACCACCGCATCGTGCTGGCGGAGTTGAACGCGGCCCAGGGCCATTCGTTGACCTCCTACGAGGCACGGCCAGTGTCGGGAGCCGTGCTGCAAGGCGTGGCACTACCGATGAAGTGCAGGGCGGCGCCTGACCGCTACTGTACGCTTATCTTCTGCTCGCGGATGATTCGCGCCCAGCGGTCGGACTCCGCTGCGATCCGCGCGGCGAACTGGGCCTGTGTATTGGGCAGGTAGATCAGCCCCTGATCCTCCAGCAGGCGCTTCACCTCCGGCGTTGCCGCGGCTTCGGTATAGGCATCATACAAGCGGTCGACGATCGGGCGCGGCGTGCCGGCGGGAGTGATGACGGCGTACCAGGTGACCACGTCGGCATCCGGGTAGCCGGATTCCACCATGGTCGGCACATCCGGCAGCTGCGAGATGCGGCTGGGGGTGGTGACCGCAAGCGCCTTGATCGCGCCCGCGCGCAACTGCGGCAGCATCAGCGGAAGCGTGTCAAACATGGCGTGCACATCACCCTGCAGCATCGCGGGCAGGGATTCATTGGTGCCCTTGTAGGGCACATGCTCCATCTGGATGCCGTCTCGCTCCTTCAGCATCTCGAAAATCAGGTGCTGCGCCGTGCCGACGCCGACGGAGGCCACGTTCATCCGCCCCGGCCGCGACTTCACCAGCGCGACCAGCTCCGCCACGCTGTTCACCGGCAGATCCCTGTTCACCACCAGCACGAGGGGGGATGCTGCGAACATCGTCACCGGCACGACATCCCGCCGCGCGTCATAGGGCATGTCCCGGTAGAGGTGCGGAAAGATGGTCAGCGGGCCAAGATTTCCCATGCCGATCGTGTAGCCATCCGGCGCCGCGCGGGCGATCTCCGCCACCCCGATGCGCCCGCCAGCGCCCGCCTTGAAGTCGTTCACGACCGTGGCGCCGAGCCGGCGCGAGACCTGGTCGTTGTAGCCGCGCGCGATGAGGTCGTTCAGCCCGCCGGGCGGCCAGGGGATGATGAAGCGGATGGGCTTGGAGGGCCAGCCCGGCTGCGCCAGCGCTGGGCGCGCGAGTGTGCCCATTGTGGCGGTGAGGAGCGCAGCGAGGTCGCGGCGGCGCAAGTTAGTCATGGAGATCCCCGGAGGCTGGGCGCGGTCAGGCGCCATTCTGCCGCACCCCGCTCGCCCTGCCCATGCGGCCTTGAAGGGGTGCATCGTCGGCGCGCCTTGATGCAGCCTGCATGCCAGGGCCGTCTTGACCGACGCGGCGCCCGCGCGCGACCGTCAACCGATGCAGACCGATCCTCTCAAGACCATTGGCGGCCGCGCCGCCTGGACCGGCGCCGAGCTGGCGCATGACCCGGGCTGGGTGTTCCGCCTCGATGGAGCGGCAGTGGCCGAGATCGACGCGGCGCTGGCCGGCATCCGGGCACGCGGCCTGGCCACGCCATCGTCGCTGCCGCGGATTCGGGCTGCCGACTTCCCGTTGCCGACTCTGCGAGCCCTGCTCGACTCGGTGTCGCGGGAGTTGGAGGACGGGGGGGGTTTGGTCCGCATCTCCGGCCTGCCGGCCGAGCGCTATTCCTCGGACGAGATGAAGACGGTTTTCTGGGGTATCTGCGCTCATCTCGGCACGCCCCTGCCGCAGAATACCAAGGGCGAGATCCTGGCCGAGGTGAGGGACGAAACGGGCACCGGCGCTGCCGTGACCGGGCCTGACGCGGGCGGTGCCGTCCCCTCCGCCCGCGCCCGGTCGCGCTCCACCGGCCCGCTGCGCTTCCATACGGACAAGTGCGACGTGCTGGCGCTGCTCTGCGCCTCCAACGGCATCGCCGGCGGTGAGAGCCGCATCGTGTCGACCGTCGCGATCCACGACGCGCTTGCCGAGCGCCGGCCGGACCTGTTGCGCGTGCTGTACCAGGACTTTCACCGCATGCGCCCGGCGGACGAGGAAGGCGAGGGCCATCAGGACCGGGTGTTCACCATGCCGGTCTTCTCCCGCGGGCCGGGCGGCGCCTTCACCAGCCAGTATTCCCGCACCTACGTGGAGATGGCGCATGCCGAGCCGGGGGTGCAGCCGCTGCGGCCCGAGCAGGTAGAGGCGATGGACGCGCTGGCCGCGATCGCGGACGAATTGTCCCTGCAGCTGCCTTTCGAACCCGGGCAGATCCAGCTGATGAACCAGCACGTCACCTATCACGGCCGCACGGCCTATGCGGACGATACCGCTTCCGGCGCCTCCCGCGTGCTGATGCGAATCTGGCTGTCCACACCGAACAGCCGCGCCCTTCCGGCGGGGCATGCGGTGCAGTGGGGCACCACGGCGCCGGGTGCCGTGCGCGGCGGGGCAATTCCCGGGCAGTCCGCCCTGGCAGCATGAGGGTGGGGGCTTGGGCCCCCACCCCTAATCCGGCCTGATGTTTGCCGCGCGCACCACGCGCGTCCACTCGTCCAACTCCCGGTTCACGCGGGTCTGCATCTCGGCTGGTGGCATGATGCGGATGATGGCGCCCTGCTCCTCCGCGCGGCGACGGAACTCGGGCGTGTCCACCACGGCGTTGCAGGCCTCTGTCAGGCGGCGCAGCACCGGCTCTGGCGTACCGGCCGGGGCAAAGACGGCGAACCAGCCGATCACCTCGAGGTCCGGGAAGCCGGATTCCGCAAGCGTCGGCACGTCCGGCAACGCGGGGTGCCGGGTGCCGGAGGTGATGGCGATGGCGCGCAGCCTTCCCTCCCGCACGAAGGGCATCAGCGGCGGGGGAGTGGTCATCATCATCTGCACGCGGCCAGCGACGAGATCCTGCGTTGCCGGGCCGGTGCCGCGATAGGGCACATGGGTCATGTCCGTGCCCGTGCGCAGCTTCAGCAGCTCCGTGCCGAGATGCTGGAGCGAGCCGGTGCCCGAGGAGGCGTAGTTCAGCGTGCCCGGATTGGCCTTCGCGTAGGCGACCAGCTCCTGGACATTGGCGGCCGGGATGGATGGGTGGATGAAGATTACCTGCGGCGCGTCGAGCAGCAGCGAGACCGGCGCGAAGTCGCGCCGCACATCGTAGCCGATATTCGGCACGATGGCGGGCGACCCGACATGATAGCCGGAATACTGCACCAGCAGCCGAGTCCCGTCCGGCCGCGCCCGTGCGACATCCTGCGTGCCGAGTGCACCATTGGCGCCCGCCTTGTTCTCCACCACCACGGGCTGGCCCAGTTGGCGTGACAGAGGCTCGGCAAGAAGACGCGCCGCGAAATCCGTGGTGCCGGCCGGGGCGGTGGGGACAACCAGGGTGATGGTGTTGGACTGCGCGGCCGCGTCGCGCGCGACGAGGGCTGTGGCAAGGCCGGCTATGGCGCCGCGGCGTGTCATGCGCATGGATGCTTCCCCGTTTCGTTGCGCCCAGGATGGCGCAGCGACAGGGAAGCGGCCAGTCACGCCGCCGCGGGGTCGCCCGGCGCCGTTTCCCAGGCAAGGCCAACCAGCGCCACGATCCGTCGGCCGCCCGCGGCTGGGCGGGTGACGATCAGCCCCTGCTCCTCGATCCAGGTGAGAAGCCGGCGCGCCCGCCCGGCCGAGCGGCTGCCATAGGCGCGGGCGATGGCGGCATCCGACGGACAGGGCAAGCCCTGGCGCGCCGCATGGGCGATCAACAGGAACACGCCCTGCGTATCCTCGGGCAGGGAGTCGGCACGGGCGGCGGCTTCGGGCCAGCCCGGGTCGTTTGCGGCCTCCGGCGGGATACCGGCGCGGGCCACGGCCAGCATGCGCCGAAAGGCTGGCAGCTCAGGCGGGCGGCCGGTCACGGCATGGATGCGCAGCCGCACCAATAGGTCCTGGTACAGCACCCCGATGGGCCGGAAGGCTGCGTCCTCCTCAGCCAGCATGTCGCCGAGGATCCCGGCGGTGCGCGCCTCCCGCTCGGCCAGTTCCTCCGGGGAGGGCTCGGGCTCGGCGGCCCGCGCGGGCGCGGCACGGGGGGTCGCCTGGGCGAGCTGGGCCAGGATGTCCTGCGCCGGCATCGGCGGCGGGCGGCGGGCCGGGCGCGGGGCGACGGGATCGGGCGCGGCCAGGATCAGCTCCCGCGCCTCCTCCTGCCCGGTCTGCGGCAGAGGCGTGAGGGAGGGGCCGGAGCCACGGCTCTGGGTCTCGACCACGCCGATCCGCATCGCCAGCGGCCGGCGGGAGAGCGCGGGGCCGAGGCCGATGAAATGGCCGCGCTGCAGGTCGCGGAACTGCTCGGCCTGGCGGCGCTCCATGCCCAGGAGATCGGCAGCGCGGGCCATGTCGATATCGAGGAAGGTGCGGCCCATCAGGAAGTTGGATGCCTCGGCGGCCACGTTCTTGGCCAGCTTCGCCAGGCGCTGGGTTGCGATGATGCCGGCCAGGCCCCGCTTGCGGCCGCGGCACATCAGGTCCGTCATCGCAGAGAGGGCGGCGCGGCGGGCATCGTCGGAGACGTCGCCGCCCGAGGAGGGGGCGAAGAGCTGAGCCTCGTCCACCACCACCAGCATCGGCGTCCAGTGGTCGCGTTCGGCATCGAACAGCCCGCCGAGGAAGGCGGCCGCGTGGCGGAGCTGCTTGTCCATCTCCAGCCCTTCCAGGTTCAGCACCACGGAGACGCGGTGGCGGCGCACCCGGTCCCCGGCGGCCGTCATGGCCTCCTCGGGATGGGCGGCGGCATCGATCACCAGATGGCCGAACTTGTCGGCCAGGGAGGTGAAATCGCCCTCGGGGTCGATGACGGCCTGCTGCACCCAGGGGGCGGACTGCTCCATCAGCCGGCGCAGAAGATGGGACTTGCCGCTGCCCGAATTACCCTGGACGAGGAGGCGGGTGGCCAGCAGCTCCTCCAGGTCCATCATCCCGGCCGCACCCGTGTTCGTGCGCCCCAACTCGATGCCGATTGTCATAAGCGCGGGTATAGCCGATCGGGCCGGGCTTGGGAGCGGCCGGGCTTGGCCCAGGGTAGGCAAGACGGCGCGTGACTTGCAGGGTGTGGCGCATGGAACGCCTTCTCATCACCGGCGCCCGGGTTCTCTCGCCCGATGCGCTCTCCGCCCCCTTCCTCGACATTCTGCTGGAGGGCGATCGCATCGCGGCCCTATTGCCTCCGGGCACGGCGGTGGAGGATGTCGCCCGCCACGAAGCCGCCGGCCGGCTGGTTATCCCCGGGCTGGTGAACGGCCACACCCACGGCCATGGCGGCCTTTCCAAGGGCATGGGCGACAAGTGGGACCTGGCCCTGCTGCTTACCCATGCGCCATGGATCGGCGGTGGGCGCGGGCTGGCCGATAAGCGCCTGGCAACCACCCTCACCGCGGTGGAAATGCTGCGGAAGGGCTGCACCGCCGGCTATGATCTGGCCTTTGAATTCCCCGGTCCCTCTGTGGAGGGGCTGCAGACCATGGCAGAGGCATACCAGGAGGTCGGGCTGCGTGCCCTTGTGGCGCCAATGGTGGCGGACCTGACTTTCTTCCAGGCAACCCCTGGCCTCATCCAGGCCCTACCGGAGGAGCACCGGGCGCGGGCCGCAGGGCTCTCGATGGCCAAGGCCGACGACATTCTCTCGACCATCCACGAGGCCGCGAAGTCCTGGCGAAGCGGCACCGTTCAGCTGGGCTGCGCCCCGACTATTCCCCTGCACTGCTCGGATGCCTTCCTGGAGGGCTGCCGCGATCTCTCGGCCGAGCACGGGCTGCGGATGCAGACCCATGTGGCCGAGGCGCGCTACCAGGCCGGCGGTGGGGAGATTCGCTACGGCTCCACCCTGCTCGCGCATATGGACGGGCTCGGGCTGGTGAACGAGCGGTTCAGCGTGGCGCATGGAGTTTGGCTGACCGAGGCGGATCTCGCGCTTCTCGGCTGGCGCGGCGCGGGGTTGTCGCACAATCCGGGGTCCAACATGCGCCTCGCTTCCGGCATCGCCCCGGTGCGCGGCGCGATCCGGGCCGGGGTGGTGGTCGGGCTGGGAACGGACGGTTCCGGTTCCTCGGACAACCAGAACATGTTCGAGGCGATGCGCCTGGCCGCCTTTGCCTCACGCCTGTGGGAGGACGCGACGGAGGAGGATTGGCTCGGCACGGCCGAGACGGTGCGTCTCGCCACCGAGGGCTCGGCGAGGCTTCTGGGGATCGATGCCGGTGTGATCGCGCCGGGCAAACTGGCGGATTTCGTCTTCCTCGACCTCGCCCATATCAACTGGGCGCCCTTCAACGACGCTGCCAACCAGCTCGTCTTTACCGAGGATGGCCTAGCCATCCGCGAGGTGATGGTGGGCGGCGACTGGAAGCTGCGCGACGGCCGCGTTCTGGGCGTGGACGAGGCGGCGCTGGCCCGCGCGGCTCAGGAGGCGGCCGACCGGCTCGCCGGCGCAAATGCCGGCACGCGCGAATGGGCCGAGGCCATCGCACCGCATGTCGCGTGCCATTGCCGTGGGCTGGGCTCGCGCTTCACCGCAGCGCGGCGTTTGCTGGCGCACTGACGGCAAGGACTGGGGGACCTGCCCGACGCGTTCACTGAAAGTGCGTCGTGCCGTTCCGCCACGATCCCTCGCCCAAGGTTAGGGTCCGCTGTAGGAGAGCGGGCATCAGTCCCCGCGCCTGTCCGGCGTCAGGACGTAGCGCAACAGGGCGAGCACGCCCGCGCCGGAAACTGAGGACCCGGACAGGTTCGAACCGGGCGGTCGGGAGGAGAGCGGGATTTCAGCCTGGTCCTCCTGGCTGACATAGGCCATCGCCCAATCCTGGAAGTGCCGCCTCCTGGCGGGTTCGATGGTCAGCAGCAACACATCCCGGTGACGCCTGTCGCGGGCGATCCTGCCGTAAAGGCTCACGAGATCGGAGAGCGTTCCCTCCAACACCTGGGCGAAGCGGGACTCCCCCGCCATCAAAGCACCAGTGATGCCGCTGGTCGGGTTGTGGCTCCGCGATCGCTCCAGGATGGACTGGATCTCCGACGTGAACGGGACGTGCGTCGCGTCGAAATCCATCGTGCTGCAGTAGATCAGGCGGTGCAGATTCTCGGGATCTACCGAAGTCGGCACGCGGTTCATCCTATCGATTACAAGAACGATCTTAGGGCCATGTCGCGGAGTTGGAACCCGGACTTTCCGCTAATGCGCCGCCTGCTGCCTGTACGGCACGCCAACCTTGCGGAGGGCTGCTGATCAGCCCGCCTGCCGGACGGCCCGCCAAACCTTTTCTGGGGTCAACGGCATGTCGAGATGGGCGATTCCTAAAGCGTCGCAAACGGCGGAGACGATGGCGGGCGGCGCCCCGCAGGCGCCCCCCTCGCCCGCACCCTTCACACCGAGATCGTTGGTGGGAGTGGGCACGATGTTCAGTGCCAGTTCGAAGGTGCAGGCATCGCCAGCGCGGGGAAGGCAGTAATCCTGGAAGGTGCTGGTGAGGAACTGGCCGCTCTCGGGATCGTAGCGCGCCTCCTCCATCAACGCCTGGCCGATGCCGGTCATGATCCCGCCATGCATCTGGCCATGCACGAGCATCGGGTTGATGACGTTGCCCACATCGTCGACCGCGGCGTAGCGCACCAGCTCCACCCGGCCCGTCTCCGGATCGATCTCTACCTCGGCGACATGGCAGCCGTTGGGGAAGTTGCATTCGCTGTCGCGGGTATAGGTCAGCGCCTCGTCCAACCCGGGCACCTCGCCTTCGGGTAGCCGCGCCGGGTCGTGCGCCGCGGCGACGACGCGGGACCAGTCGAGGCCGAGATCGGTGCCAGCCACGCGGAAACGGCCGCCGGCCAATTCGACATCGCCGGGCGCTGCCTCCAGGAGATGCGCCGCGATGCGCCGGGCTTTCTCCACCACCGCGTGGCTCGCCCGCAGCACCGCGACGCCGCCCATCTGCGAGGAGCGTGACCCGCCAGTACCGCTGCCGGAGGCCACCTCGTCCGTGTCGCCCTGGATAAGCGTGATGAGGTTGGGATCGATCCCCAGCCGCTCCGCCACGATCTGAGCGAAGGCAGTTTCATGCCCCTGGCCATGGCTGAAGGTACCGACGCGGATTTCGGCCCGGCCCTCGGGCGTGATCCTCAGCCGCGCCCACTCGCTGGGCATGCCGCCCGAAGCCTCGATGAAATAGCCCAGCCCAATCCCGCGCAGCCGGCCGCGTCCCTCCGCCTCGGCACGGCGATCGGGGAACCCTTCCCAATTCGCCATCTTCAGCACCATGGCCTGGGTGCCCGGGAAGTCTCCGCTGTCGATCAGGTTCCCGACGACATTGCGATAGGGCATTTGATCCGGGCGGACGAGGTTGCGTCGCCTGACCTCGTCGCGGCCAATGCCGAAGGCCAGCGCCGCCTGATCGAACAGCCGCTCCATAATGTAGGCCGTCTCCGGCCGGCCCGCGCCGCGGAAGGCGTCTGTCGGCACGGTGTTGCTGAAAACGCAGCGCACCTGGTTGTTGATGGCCTGCACGTCATAGACCGTGCCCATCACCCGCGCACCGCCGGTGGTGGGGATCCGCGGGCCCATATCCTGCAGATAGGCGCCCATTCCCGCCACGGTGCGGATGCGCACGCCCAGGCACTTCGCGCTGGCGTCTAGCGCCATCTCGGCCGTGGTCACCTGGTCCCGCCCATGCGGGTCGGACTGGAAGGTCTCCGTACGCCCGGCAAGCCACTTCACGGGGCGGCCGAGCTTGCGCGCGGCCCAGAGCACCATCGCGTTCTCCGGCATCAGCTTGCCGCGCACCCCGAAGCCACCCCCGACATCGGGGGAGACCACGCGCATGCGGTCCGGCGGCACTTGGAACACGTGCTTGGCGAGGTTGTCGCGAATGCGGTGCGCGCCCTGGCTCGGGCCATGGAAGATGTACCGCTCGGTCTCCGGGTCCCAATCCCCGAGCGCGACGCGCGGCTCCATCGGGTTCCCGACCATGCGGTTGTTCACGAGATCGACCGAGACGACGCGCTCTGCCCGGCTGAAAGCCGCCTGGGTCTCCTCCTGCCGTCCGCTGTCCCACAGCACCGCGACGTTGTCCGGGCAATCCTCCCAGATGACCGGCGCGCCTGCGCGGGCGGCAGCGGCGGTGTCCGTCACGGAGGGCAGCGGATCGTAGGCCACCTCCACTAGCTCCGCCGCGTCGGTTGCCTGCTGGCGCGTCTCCGCGACCACCAGCACGACGGGATCTCCGACATAGCGTACGCGCGTGGTCTGCAGGACTTCGCGTTTGGGATCAAAAAGTGGGCGGTCCCGGCCGGCCACGTCGAACAGCGTTGGCAGGCGTCCCAGCCCGTCCGCTTCGGCATCCCGGCCAGTCAGCACTAGCAGCACGCCGGGCGCGACCCGCGCAGCGGCCGTATCGATCGAGAGGATTCGCGCCTGGGCGTGAGGGGAGCGGAGAACGACGGCCTGGGCGCAGTTGGGCGGGTCGATATCGTCCGTGTAGCGGCCCCGGCCAGTGAGGAGGCGAACATCCTCGCGGCGCCGCACCGGCTGGCCGATCCCGTAGCGTTCCATCCTGCCCCCCGCCGCCCCGTTTTGGGTCAGTATAGACCTGGGCGCGGCGGCGGGTAGGCGCCGAAGGGTCGAGGAAGCCTGGTCGGCCCTATGCCGTCCTAGCGGGCAACCTCTTCGGCGGAGTAGCCGAAGGCGGCCACGCCCTCGGACAGGTAGTCGCCAAACAGCTCCATGCCTGTGAGGTAATCGGCCGCTGAACCGTCCTCGTTGCGCTCCTTGGCCAGGCGCTGCACCTCCTGCCACTCGGATGCGTCGTAGTCGCCGCGTCCGATCCAGGTAAGGGCTATCAGGGCCGCCTGCTCATCCTCGTTCAGCTCGTTAATGAGGCCCTTCAGCGTGTCGGCCATCGCGTCGGGGTCGATCTCGTCCGCGACCTCCGGATCTTGCACGTCCTCGTTGGTGGCCTCCTCCTGAAGCTCACCCACGCCGCGGGCTGCATCGATGATGCCCACGATGGTGGCGAGGCTGACAACGAGATCAACCTCGTCGTCGGGGTCGGGACGGTCGCTCATGGCAGGCGCCTTTCTCTCTGGCAGTTCGGTGATGGCGGTTGGCGAGTTGCCGGCGGCCGCGGGGCCCGGCCTATTCTTCTTCCCGCTCGATCATGCGGCGGCCACGGATGGGGGAGATGTCGACGGGCCCGCCGAGCGCCTGCGCCAGCTCGGACCTGTCCCCGGCCTGGAACTCGCCAGGCGAGACAGGCTCGTCCGCCGTGCCAGCCGCCGGATCATCCCCGCGCTCCTCGGCCTTGCGCCCATGAGCCTGCCGGTGCGCGCGCGGGTTGTCCGCAATAGGGCTCTTGCCGGTGACCTGGGCATCGCTGGGCGGTGTGGTCTCGTCGTCGCTCATAGTGTGCGCTCCGCAGTCTGGGCTTCGGTATCCACTCGGAGAACGCGGCCTCGGTGGGGCAGTTGCCCATCAGTTCCGGGGGTACACGCGTCGGCAGTGGACGCTGCCGGCCGCCAGCCGGAGCTTGTCAGCGGCCGGCGCGGGACGCAGGCTCCGCGCCTCAATCGACCAAGGGGGAACTTCCATGGCGGACCGTTATGCGGTGGTGACCGGCGCTGGGCAGGGAATCGGGCGTGCCTCGGCGCAGGCGCTGCTGGCGGATGGCTGGACCGTGGCCGTCCTCGGCCGCCGGATCGAGCCCTTGCAGGAGACCATCGCCGGTTCCGATCGCGGCTATGCCATCACCGCTGATGTCGGAGACCGCGCCCAGGTGGAAGCCGCCTTCGCCCAGGTGAAGGAGCGCTTCGGCCGGCTGGACGTCCTGTTCAACAATGCCGGTCGCGGCGCCCCGGCTGTGGACTTCGACGAGCTGTCGATCGAGGACTGGAACGGCGTGGTTGCCGCCAATCTCAGCGGCACCTTCTTCTGCGCCCAGGCCGCCTATCGCATCATGAAGAACCAATCGCCCCGCGGCGGGCGAATCATCAACAACGGGTCGATCAGCGCCCACGCACCGCGCCCCGGCGCCGCCGCCTATACCGCCACGAAGCACGCGGTGACCGGGCTGACGAAGCAGATCGCCCTGGATGGCCGCAAGCACGACATCACCGCCAGCCAGATCGACATCGGGAATGCCGCGACGCCCATGACCGAGCGCATGACAAAGGGTGTGATGCAGCCGGACGGGTCGATGATGGTGGAGCCGCGGATGGACGTGGCACATGTCGGCCGAACGGTCGCGCATATGGCTTCGATGCCGCTGGACGCGAACATCCCCTTCCTGACGATCATGGCGACGAAGATGCCCTGGCTCGGGCGGGGCTGAGAATGCAAGCCCGGGGGGAAGTGTCCCCCCGCCGCCTCTGTTTCTGCCCGTAAGGTTGGCGGTCCAGCGATGCCGGCTGGCTGATCATCTTGGAATGCGAGTAGGTGATCCCGAGGAGTTCACCTTCCCCCGGCCTTGCTCCCTACCGCGCCCGCGCGATGCAGAACTCGACGATCCCTGCCAACGCCCGCCGCTCTGGCCCGTCCGGGAAAGTTGCCAGCGCGTTCAGCGCCCGCGTCCCGTATTCCCGTGCGCGGGTGATGGTAGCGTCCAGCGTGCCGCGGGACTGCATAAGGCCGATCGCCTTTTCCAGGTCGCCCTCCTCCTGCTCCCGCTGTTCGAGGACGCGGCGCCAGAAGACCTTCTCCTCCTCCCCGGCGGCATTGAAGGCCAGCAGCACGGGAAGCGTGATTTTCCCCTCGCGGAAGTCATCACCGACCGTCTTGCCGAGCGCAGCCTGACTGGCAGAGTAGTCCAGCGCATCGTCCACGAGCTGGAAGGCGATTCCGAGGCTGTGGCCATATTCGCGCAGCGCCTCCGCCTCGGCTTGTGGCCGATCGGCAACGACCGCGCCGACCTCGGTGGCCGCGGCGAAAAGGGCGGCAGTCTTCCCTTCAATCACCTGGAGATACTGCTCCTCGGTGGTCGCCGTGTCGTTCTGGGTGACGAGCTGCAGCACCTCGCCTTCCGCGATGGTAGCGGAGGCTGTGGCCAGGATGTCTAGCACCCGCAGCGAGCCGTCAGAGACCATCACCTGGAAGGCGCGGGCGAACAGGAAGTCGCCGACCAGAACGCTGGGCTTGTTGCCGAACACCGCATTGGCGCTGGGCGCGCCGCGGCGCAGCGCGCTCTCGTCCACCACGTCGTCATGCAGCAGGGTTGCGGTGTGAATGAACTCCACGCAAGCGGCGAGCGCGATGTGGCGCTGGCCGCGATGGCCGCACAGCTTGGCGGCCGCCAGCGTCAGCAGCGGCCGGATGCGCTTGCCTCCCGCCGCAACGAGATGCGCCGCGAGCTGCGGGATGAGTGCGACCGGGCTTTGCATCCGATCGACGATGAGTCGATTGCACGCCTCCAGATCGTCCCGGACCAGTTCGGTGAGGGCTTCCAGCGCGTGTTCGGGATTGGGCGCGGCTGAAATGGGCGCGGTGGTGGCGCTCACGCGGGCATTGACCTGTCCATGGGGGCCGGCACCATACCGGCGGGGTCGGCAGGCAGCAACGGGCGGCCGGAAAGACCCCCATCACGACGAGGTGCCATGATCCGCGTCCTGCTCTCGGAGGGCGATCCCGTCCGGCTGGGCTTCCTCCAGGCCCTGCTGCGCGATGGTGGGCTGCGGCCCCTGTTGCTGGACCAGCATGTCAGTGCCGTGGAGGGACGCATCGGCGCCTTTCCCCAACGCCTCGCCGTGCCGGAGGAGCAGGCCGCCGCCGCCGAAACCCTGCTGCGCGAGGCTGGGGAATGGCGGGCGGGCTGACCTCGGGCCCTGTCCACACCCTACTGGGCGGCCAGGTGCTGTTGCGCCAACCGGAGGCTGGGCTCCGCGCCGGGCTGGACGCTGTGATGCTGGCCGCCTCGGTCCCGGCCCGGTCGGGCGAGCTGGTCCTGGATGCGGGATGTGGCCCGGGCGGGGTTTTCCTTTGCGTGCTGGCCCGCTGCCCAGGCACGCGTGCGATCGCGGTTGAGCGCGACCCGGCACTGGCGGCACTTGCCCGTGAGAATGCGGCACTGAATGGCTGGGCCGACCGAGTGGAGGTTCTCGAGGGTGACGTGGCCGATCCGGCCTTGCGGGCTCGCCTGCCTCGCTGCGCCCATGCGGTGAGCAACCCCCCGTACTGGCCCGGCGGCTCCGCGCCACCGGCGCCGGTAAGGGCTGGGGCAACCCATGGCGGGAGTGTCGGGCTGCAGCCCTGGGCGACGCTGCTGGCCGCCTCGCTCGGCCGCGGCGGCCGGGCCACGCTGGTGCTTCCGGCCGCGCGGCTGGATGCCGGAACTGCCGCGCTTCGCGCAGCAGGGCTTGGAGGGGTGGAGGTGATGCCGCTCTGGCCACGTACTGGCCGCCCGGCGCGCCGGGTGTTGCTGCGCGCGCGGAAGGCGCCGGGGGCGCCAGCGGCGATCTATCCGGGGCTGGTGCTGCATGGGGAAGACGGTTGGACCGCGGAGGCCGATGCGGTGCTGCGCGGCGCGGTGCTGCCCTGGGGCGGCGCGCCTGGCTGAGACTTGCGCT
Organism: Roseomonas sp. WA12; assembly: GCF_054165765.1. Taxonomy (NCBI): domain Bacteria; kingdom Pseudomonadati; phylum Pseudomonadota; class Alphaproteobacteria; order Acetobacterales; family Roseomonadaceae; genus Roseomonas; species Roseomonas sp. WA12. Next base: position 1,811,565 of record NZ_CM135108.1, read on the forward strand.
CAGCTCTCCGTATCGGGATGGCGGAGCAGCCAGAGCCGCTCATGCGCGGCGACGAGGCTCTCCATGTTCTTGCGGCGGTTGGCATCGGGCGCGACCGTGCGCCGCGTGATCATCATCTCGAGGATCCGGAGCATTTCCTCCGCCACCTCATAATCGCCCTGATCGCAGGCATGATGGAAGGCGATGAGGATCTTGTCCGTCAGCCGACGGGTGTGCCGGGGAGCCGCCTGGGGGCGCCCCGGCGGTTTTGGCCCGTCTGGCTCGTCCGCAGCCATGCCCTTTGCGACTCCCGTTCAACGCGGCGCCCGCACCGGACAACCGTTTCCCTCAGTCAGGGACGACGAGGCCAGCATAGCCGTGGAACCTGTTACCGTGAACGGCCCCGATCCGAGGATTGCGGATGAAGTGTGAAACAGCCCCGGAAAACGGTTCTTAAGCGGTCCGGCGATAGCTGCCGGACCGCCTTTGTACTCAGTGTCGGGCCGAATCGCTGAGCAGGATCTCGCCCGTGGGCTGCGGCGAGCCGCTGAAGGTGTGCTCGGCGAAGGCCTCCTCCCACGTCCCTTCGGTCGAGGCGCGGGAGTACTCAGTGGCACGATTCTCGAAGAAGTTGGTGTGCTCCACCGCGTTCAGCATCTCATCGAGCCAGGGAAGCGGGTTCTTCTCGATGTGGTAGAGCGGCTCGAGGCCGAGCTGCTGCAGGCGGCGATCGGCGATGAAGCGGATGTATTCCTTGGTCTGTGGCGCATCGAGGCCCTCCACGCCGCCCATGCTGAAGGCCAGGTCGATGAAGGCGTCCTCATGGTCCACGATCGTCGCGCAGATCAGGTAAAGGTCGCGACGCAGCTCCTCAGTCCAAATCTCCGGGTTTTCCTGCACAAAGGTGCGGAAGAGACGGATGCAGGACAGGCAGTGCAGCGTCTCGTCGCGCACGGACCAGGAGACGATCTGACCCATCCCCTTCATCTTATTGTGGCGCGGGAAGTTCATGAGGATGGCGAACGAGGCGAAGAGCTGCAGCCCCTCGGTGAAGGCACCGAAGGCGGCCAGGGTCTTCGCGATCTCGGTCTTATTCTCGACCGAGAAGTTCTGCATGTAGTCGAACTTGTCCTTCATCTCCTTGTACTTGAGGAAGGCGCTGTACTCGAGCTCGGGCATTCCCACCGTGTCGAGCAGGTGGCTGTAAGCCGCAATATGGATTGTTTCGATGTTGCTGAAGGCGGACAGCATCATGAGCACTTCCGTCGGCTTAAACACCTGGGAGTAGTGCTTCATGTAGCAGTTATTCACCTCGACATCCGCCTGGGTGAAGAAGCGGAAGATCTGCGTCAGCAGGTTCTTCTCGGCCGGGGTAACGTTCTTCTGCCAATCCTTCACGTCGTCAGCCATCGGAATCTCTTCCGGCAGCCAGTGAAGGCGCTGCTGCATCAGCCACGCGTCATACGCCCAAGGATAGCGGAAGGGCTTGTAGACGGGGTTGGAGGTCAGCAGGTCGAACTGAACGGGCAGTTCGTCACGGGAGATGGCGCCGTCGGGCATGGCGGGAATCCTGATGGGCGTTGGTCGAGTCTGCTTGTGGCCGGAATACGCGGCCGGCCTGGACGATGCCGCGGGCCAAGGACCCTACGGTTCGGAAGGAGATTGGGACCGCCGACACCCGGCGGTCCAATCACACCTCTTCACATCACTGGCAGGCGAGGCATTCCTCGTAGTTGGTGCTCTCGGTGGGCGTGGCGGCGATCGGCAGCGGCGCTACCACGTCCTCCACCGCGTAGCCGAGCTTCGGCTGTACTGCGACCTTGTCGCTGACCACGTCAGCCCGCTGCATCGACAGGCTGCGGCAGTAGTAGAGCGACTTCACGCCCCTCTTCCACGCCTGATAATGGATCTGGTGCAGGTCCCGCTTGTGAATGTTGGCGGGCAGGAAGACGTTCAGCGACTGGCTCTGGCAGATATAGGGCGTGCGGTCGGCAGCGTGCTCGATCACCCAGCGCTGGTCCAGCTCGAAAGCCGTCTTGAAGACGTCCTTCTCCTGCTGCGACAGGAAGTCCAGATGCTGCACCGAACCCTTGGTGACGGTGATCGAGGTCCAGGTGTCGTCGTCGTCCCGCCCGTGCTTCGCCAGAACCTTCTGTAGATACGGGTTACGAACGATGAAGGAGCCGGACAGCGTCTTGTGGTTGTAGACATTGGCCGCGATCGGCTCGATGCCCGGGGACGCACCGCCGCAGATGATGCTGATGCTGGCGGTCGGGGCGATAGCGATCTTGTTCGAGAACCGCTCCATGATGCCGTATTCGGCAGCGTCCGGGCACGGACCGCGCTCGGCAGCCAACTCGCGGCTCGCCGCATCGGCCTGGGTACGGATGTGCTTGAACATCTTCACGTTCCACACCTTGGCGATCACGCTCTCGAACGGAACGTTCTGCGCCTGCAGGAAGGAGTGGAAGCCCATGATGCCCAGCCCGACGGAGCGCTCGCGCATGGCGCTGTATTTCGCCTTGGCCATCGTGTCCGGGGCGCTGTCGATGAAGGACTGCAGCACGTTATCCAGGAAGCGCATCACGTCCGGGATGAAGTTGGGGTCGTCCTTCCACTCGAACCAAGTCTCGCAATTCAGCGAGGACAGGCAGCACACCGCAGTACGCTGCTTGCCGTGATGGTCGCGCCCGGTCGGCAGCGTGATCTCGGAGCAGAGGTTGGAGGTCTTCACCTCCAGCCCGGCCAGCTTGTGGTGCTCCGGCATCGCGCGGTTCACGTGGTCGGAGAAAATCAGGTACGGCTCGCCCGTCTCGATGCGGGCGGTGAGGATGCGGATCCACAGGGCGCGGGCGGAGACCTTGCGCACGAGGGCGCCGTCCTTCGGGCTGGTGAAGGCCCATTCCTCATCGGCCTCGACGGCGCGCATGAAGGCGTCCGACACCAGGATGCCGTGGTGCAGGTTCAGCGCCTTGCGGTTCGGGTCGCCGCCGGTCGGGCGCCGGATCTCGACGAACTCCTCCACCTCAGGGTGGGAGATCGGCAGGTACACGGCCGCCGAGCCGCGGCGCAGCGAGCCCTGGGAAATGGCCAGCGTCAGGCTGTCCATCACGCGGATGAAGGGCACGACCCCGGAGGTCTTGCCATTCATGCCCACCTTCTCACCGATCGAGCGCAGGTTGCCCCAGTAAGAGCCGATGCCGCCGCCCTTGGAGGCGAGCGCCACATTCTCATTCCAGAGGCCGACGATGGAGTCGAGGCTGTCATCGGCCTCGTTCAGGAAGCAGGAGATCGGCAGACCGCGCTTGGTGCCGCCATTCGACAGCACCGGTGTCGCCGGCATGAACCACAGCTTCGAGATATAGTCGTAAAGACGCTGCGCATGCGCAGCGTCATCGCCATAGGCGCTGGCGACGCGCGCGAAGAGGTCCTGATAGGACTCGCCCGGCAGCAGATAACGGTCGCTCAGCGTGTCCTTGCCGAAGGCAGTCAGAAGGGAATCGCGCGAGCGATCGACCTTCACCTGACCGTGGCCCTCGAGCTGAATGGCGTCGAACATCGTGCAGAAAACCCCTGAATTCCCCCGGACCGGAGGATGCCTCTGGGAGGTGGTCCGCACAAGATATCGCGCGGCGTTCGGAAAACGAACCCCACATGTAGTCGGTTGCCGTGGCGTTCCGGACACGGCCGGCAATGACGCACCTGCCAAAAGGCCGACGACTCGCGTGATTTCAGCGAGTCGTCGGCCAGTGCTGCGAGTTTCATCTAACGGAAACATCTCCGTGAGGCAGAACCTTCCCCACGATCCGCGTAATCCACAGTCCGCGAGGGCTCAGCGCAGCGGCGGCGCGTACTGAAGCCCACCCTTGGTCCAGAGCGCATTTACCCCGCGCTGAATGCCGAGCGGCGCGAGATTGCGGTCCCACACCTCTGCAAAGTTGCCGACCTGCCTGATAATCTGCGCCGCCCAGTCGTTGCTCATGCCCATTGCCTGGCCGAGGTCGCCGGACCTGCCGAGGAAGCGCTGCACATCCGGGTTCGGGCTGCTGGCGAAGCTGTCGATGTTGCGGCTGTCGATGCCCAACTCCTCCGCCGTCACCATGGCGAAATGGGCCCAGCGCGCCATGTCGAAGAAGCGCCAATCGCCCTTGCGGACAGCGACGCCCAGCGGCTCCTTGGAGATGATGTCGGGCAGCACGAGGAAGCGGCTGGCATTCGCGCCCTGGCTGGCCCGGTAGGTGGCGAGCGCAGAGGCATCAGTGGAGTAGCTGTCGCAGCGGCCGGAAAGGAAAGCCGCCCGTAGCTCCTCAACATTGTCCATGATCACGGGGGTGAAGCGCATGTTGTGCGTGCGGAAATAGTCGGCAACGTTCAGCTCGTTCGTCGTGCCCGGCAGCAGGCAGATTGTCGCACCATCAAGCTGGCGGGCGGAGGTGACGCCGGACTCTGTCTTCACCAGGAAGCCCTGCCCGTCGAAGACGTTGATGCTGGCAAAGGCGAGGCCGAGACCTCCCTCCCGCGACATGCTCCAGGTCGTCACGCGGGCCAGAACATCGATCTCGCCGGACTGCAGCATGGTGAATCGCTGCGCCGTGCTGGCCGGCACGAAACGCACCTTACGAGCATCGCCGAGCACGGCGACCGCGATGGCCCGGCAGGAATCCACATCGATGCCGTGCCACTCGCCGCGGCTGTCCGGCACGCCGAAGCCGGGGGAATTGGGCGTGACGCCGCAAACAAGGGCGCCGCGGGCCCGGATGGCGGCCACCGTGTCCGGCGCGGCTTGCTGCGCCAGGGCTGGCAGTGCGAGAAGCGCCGCCACCCCGGCGGCCAGGATCGTCTTCAGCATGGCTGTTTCCCCCAAAAGGAATCGCCCCCGGTCCTCCGGATGGCAAGGGCATCCTGGCCCTTCCCGTCCCGCCCCTCCAGAGCCGCCCTCAGCCGCTATCCGCCTCCCTGGCGGCAGCGCTCACTCCCACTCGATCGTGCCGGGCGGCTTGCTCGTCACGTCATAGGCCACGCGGTTGATGCCGCGCACCTCGTTGACGATGCGGTTGCACACCCGGGTCAGGAACGCGATCTCGAAGGGATAGACATCGGCCGTCATGCCGTCCGTGCTGGTCACGGCGCGCAGCGCGCAAGCCTGGTCATAGGTGCGGCCATCGCCCATCACGCCCACCGTCCGCACGGGCAGCAGCACCGCGAAGGCCTGCCAGATCGCGTCGTACAGCCCGGCGCTGCGGATCTCCTCGAGGAAGATCGCATCGGCCTTTTGCAGGATCTGCACCCTCTCCCGCGTCACCTCGCCCGGGATGCGGATCGCCAGGCCCGGCCCCGGGAAGGGATGCCGGCCCACGATCGCCTCCGGCATTCCCAACTCGCGGCCGAGCGCCCGCACCTCGTCCTTGAACAGCTCGCGCAGCGGCTCCACCAGCTGCATCCGCATGCCCTCGGGCAGGCCGCCGACATTGTGGTGGGACTTGATGGTGACCGACGGACCGCCGGTGGCGGAGACACTCTCGATCACGTCCGGATACAGCGTGCCCTGGGCCAGGAAGTCGGCGCCGCCGATCTTCGCCTGCTCCTCCTCGAACACCTCGATGAACAGACGCCCGATCGTCTTGCGCTTGATCTCGGGATCCGTCACCCCGGCCAGCGCGCCCAGGAACAGGTCGCTCGCGTCCCGATGCACCAGCTTGATGTTGAAGCGGTCGCGGAAGGTGGAGAGCACCTGCTCGGTTTCCCCGCCCCGCATCAGCCCGTGATCGACATAGATGCAGGTGAGCTGGTCACCAATCGCCTCGTGCAGCAGCACCGCAGCTACCGAGGAGTCGACGCCGCCCGAGAGCCCGCAGATCACGCGGCCAGTGCCGACCTTGGCACGGATGCGCGCGATCTCCTCGGCGCGAAAGGCACCCATGGTCCAGTCGCCCTTGGCGCCGCAGATGAGGCGGACGAAGTTCTTCAGCAGGGCATGGCCGTGCGGCGTGTGCACCACCTCCGGGTGGAACTGCACGCCGTAGAAATGGCGGGCGTCGTCTGCGATGGCGGCGAAGGGCGCACCCTCGGAGGTGGCGACGGCGCGAAAGCCGGGCGGCAGGGCCGTGACCCGGTCGCCATGGCTCATCCAGACCTGCTCTCGCGCGCCCTTGTCCCACACCCCGTGGAACAGGTCGCAATCCTCGGCCACCGTCACATGCGCCCGGCCGAATTCCCGGTGGTCACCGGCCTCCACCACGCCGCCGAGCTGCGCGCACATGGTCTGCTGGCCGTAGCAGATGCCGAGCACCGGCAGCCCCATCCCGAACACTGCCTGCGGCGCCCGCGGGCTCTCCCCCTCCGTCACAGAGGCCGGGCCGCCGGAGAGGATAATGCCCATGGGATCGAAGGCGCGGATACGCGCCTCATCGGCGGTGAAGGGCCAGATCTCGCAATAGACCCCCTCCTCGCGCAGCCGGCGCGCGATCAGCTGCGTCACCTGGCTGCCGAAATCGAGGATCAGCAGGCGCTGGTGGCGCTCGCTTCCGGGCTGGTGGGCATAGGGGGCATCGGAGAGGGGAGTCGTGTCGGCCATGGCGGCCATCACCACAGAACGCGGCGCGCTTCAACCCTTGCCTTGCGCATCCCCCTCCCGCGTGGCCGCCGTGGCGTCCAGCAGCAGGCCGATCGGGTTCCAGAGCACCGCCGTCTGCTCCACTTGGCGGCCACCGACGCGGATCGCCTCCCGCCCCACCGGCTTGCCGCGAAGCCGGCGGTAGAACCAGCCCGCGCCGTTGGCCGATAGAACCCAGAGCATGGCCGAGGCGCAGCCGACGGCCTGCAGATGCGCGGCCGAGGCCCGCATCAACCGCCGCCCGATCCCCTGGTCCTGCCAGTCCGGCAGAAGATAGAGGGTTTCGATCTCCCCCTCCGCAATTCCCTGGCGCCGGGCGCGCGCGGCGGAGCAGAAGCCCACCGGCGCCCCATCCGGCCCGCAGGCGACGAACACCGCCTCCCCTCCCCGCCGCGCCAGCATGGCGCGCAGATAGCCAGCCGAGATTCGCCGCTCGTCCAGCCCGGCAAGGTAGGATTCCGGCAGGATGCCGGGATAGCTGTCCTGCCAGGAGATGCGGTGGATGGCGCCGATCGCGGCCGCATCCTCTGGCCGGGCGCGCCGCACTTGGATCATGGTGCCGCCCCGATCACCAAGGGCTCAGGCCCTTCGGCGCAGCACGGCGGCAAAGAAGCCGTCCGTGCCGTGGCTGTGAGGAGCAAGGGCCATGTCCGGCCCGTCCCCGGGCGGTGTGCCCGTCATCCCGGCTTCGGCCCAGGCCTCGGACAGGGGCACGGCGATGAAGTCCGCATGATGGTCGAGGAAGTCCCGCACCTGCTCCTCATCCTCCCCGGGAAGTACCGAGCAGGTAGCGTAGACGAGCTTTCCACCGGGGCGCACCAGCGACGAGGCCCGATCGAGGATGGCGCGCTGCTTCGTGATGAGCTCCGCCACGTCCCGCTCCGTGGTCCGCAGCCGCGCATCCGGGTTGCGGCGCCAGGTGCCCGTCCCGGTGCAGGGGGCGTCCACCAGCACGCGGTCGAAACTCGCGGCTCGGCGCTTCACCCAGCGATCGCCCGCTTCCAGCAAATGCGTTTCGGCATTGTCCACGCCGGCCCGGCGCAGGCGCTTGGTGGCGCCGGTCAGCCGGGGCACGGAGACGTCGAGGGCAGCGATCCGGCCCCGGTTCCCCATGGTGGCCGCCATCGCCAGGGTCTTGCCGGCCGCTCCCGCACAGTAGTCCGCAACCTTCATCCCCGGCCGCGCATCGGCCAGCAGGGCGATGAGCTGGCTGCCCTCGTCCTGGATCTCGATCAGCCCGTCCGCGAAGGCCTGGGTCGCCAGAACCGGGCGACGGTCGGCGATCCGCAGGCCCCAAGGCGAGAAGGGAGTGGGAGTGGTGGGAATTCCCTCCGCAGCCAGGGCGGTGGCGGCGGCCTCACGCGTCGTGCGAAGGATGTTGACCCGCAGGTCGAGCGGCGCGGTGCCTTCCAGCCCGGCGGCGGCCTGGGGAAGCGCATCCCCGAAGCGGGTGCGCAGACCCGGGATCGCCCATTCTGGCAGATTGAGGCGGGTGGCCTCGTCCATCTTCGGGTGCAGGAACGGGCGACCCTCCAGCTTGGCGAGATACCGGCGCTCCTCGGCGGTTAAGGGCCGCTCGGCATACTGGCCGCCCGCGAAGGCAGCCTCCACTCCGGCGAGGCTGCCACCCTCGCCGGCGAGGACGAGGTGGGCGGCCATGAGCAGCCGGCCGGTCGGGGCGGCGCCGACATGGTCGAGATGCCAGTCCAACCGCGCCCTTTCCCGCACCACGCCCCAGGTGAGGTCGGAAATGGCGCGGCGGTCACCCCCGCCGATATAGCGGCGGGCGCGGAAGAAGTCGTTCGCCACTGCGTCGGCGGGGCGGCGTGGAGCGGATTCCAGCGCGTCGAGAAGGGCAATGGCGGCGGAGATTCGGGCGGAAGGAGTCATGTTGTGAAGATAGGGGCGCGCCGCGGGATTTGCGGCGCGCTTTCGCCCCTACCCTTCCTGCCGGTAGTTCGGGGCTTCGCGGGTGATCGCCACGTCATGCACATGGCTCTCGCGCAGCCCGGCACCGGTGATGCGGCGGAACCGGCAGTTGGACTGCATCTCGGAAACGGTCGCGTTACCGGTATAGCCCATGGCCGACTTCAGCCCGCCGACGAGCTGGTGGATGACGTTGCCCACCGGCCCCTTGTAGCCGATCCGCCCTTCAATGCCCTCGGGCACCAGCTTCAGGCTGTCCTGCACATCCGCCTGGAAGTAGCGGTCCGCCGAGCCGCGGGCCATGGCGCCGAGGCTGCCCATGCCGCGATACGACTTGTAGGAGCGGCCCTGGTAGAGGAACACCTCGCCCGGGGCCTCGTCGGTGCCCGCGAACAGGCTGCCCATCATCACGCAGTCCGCGCCGGCCGCGATTGCCTTGGCGATGTCGCCGGAGGTGCGGATGCCGCCGTCGGCGATAGCCGGAACGTCCCGCTCCCGCGCCGCCGCGGCACATTCCATCACGGCCGTCAGCTGCGGCACACCGACTCCGGCCACAATGCGTGTGGTGCAAATGGAGCCCGGGCCGATGCCGATCTTCACGCCATCCGCGCCCGCCTCAATCAGCGCCTGCACGGCCTCGGGCGTGGCGACATTGCCGGCGATGATCTGCACGGAGTTGGAGAGGCGCTTAATCACCTCGACCGACTTCAGCACCCCGGCCGAATGACCATGGGCAGTATCCACCACGATGATGTCCACATCGGCGGCCACCAGGGCCTCCGCGCGCATCCGCCCGTCCTCCCCCGTGCCCGTGGCTGCGGCCACCCGTAGGCGGCCGAGCCCGTCCTTCACCGCGTTCGGGTTGTCCTTGGCCTTGTCCATGTCCTTGACGGTGACCAGCCCGACGCAGCGGCCGCGCTCATCCACTACCAGCAACTTCTCGATCCGGTGCTTGTGCAGCAGCGCCCGAGCCTGGTCCGGCGTGACATCGGCGGGCACGGTGACCAGATGCTCCCGCGTCATCAGCTCATAGACACGCTGGTTCGGGTCGGTCGCGAAGCGCACGTCGCGAGAGGTGACGATGCCCACCAGCCGCCCCGTCTCCGGCTCCACCACGGGAATGCCGCTGATTCGGTACTGCTCCTGCAGGGCGCGGACATCGGAGAGGGTCTGATCGGGGTGAATGGTCACGGGGTTCACGACCATGCCGCTCTCGAACTTCTTCACCCGGCGGACCTGGGCGGCCTGGTCCGTAATGGAGAGATTCTTGTGGATCACCCCGATACCGCCGGCCTGGGCCATGGCAATCGCCATGGGTCCTTCAGTTACCGTGTCCATCGCGGCGGCGACGAGCGGGATGTTCAGCGCGATTTCCCGCGTGATTCGCGTGCGGGTATCGGCCTGGTTGGGCAGAACTGAGGAGAAGCCCGGGACGAGAAGGACATCGTCGAAGGCGTAGGCTTCCTCGAAGCGAGCGAGAAAGCGAGGCGTGTTGGTATCGGGTGCCATGAGCGGGGGCCTCTCGGGACGGGGCGGCGCTGCCTTGGCGATCCCTCCTACGCCCCTTGCGGCCCGCGCCGCAAGGCCGGGCATATGACCGTGGCGAGACGCAGCCCCTCGCTGCGCGAGGGGATCAGCCCGGGACAGGCCTTGCGGCTGTGCGCCTCATGCGTCCCGGCCGTTCTCCCGCGCGGTCCCCTGCCCTCCCGCCCGGCCCGCGCTCTGGCCGCCCCGGAAGCCCCGGGCGACGACATACATCTCGGAACTGTCCTTGCGGCTGGCGGGCGGCTTGGCGTGCCGCACTGTGGCGTAGTCGCGCTTTAGGGCGTTCAGGATGTCGCGCTCGGTTCCGCCCTGGAACACCTTGGCCACGAAGGCGCCGCCAGGGGCGAGGACCTTGGCCGCGAAGTCGGCCGCCAACTCGACCAGTGCCAGGATACGCAGGTGGTCGGTCGCGTTGTGGCCAGTCGTGTTGGGCGCGATGTCGGACATCACGAGGTCCGCCTGCCCTGCCAGGGCATCCAGTACGGCCTGTTCGGCCGATTCGTCGTTGAAATCACCCTGCAGCACGATGGCGCCGCTGACGGGATCCATCGGCAGGATGTCGAGGGCGACGACCTTCCCGCGCTCCCCAACCCGCTTCACGGCGTACTGGGTCCAGCCACCCGGCGCGGCGCCAAGGTCCACCACGCGCTGATGCGGGTGGAACAGCTTGAAGCGGTCATCCAGCTCGATGATCTTGAAGGCGGCGCGGGACCGCCAGCCCGCGGCCTTGGCTGCCTTCACATAGGGGTCGTTCAGCTGCCGCTCGAGCCATTTCTGGCTGGCTGTGGTGCGGCCCTTGGCGGTGCGCAGCCGCGTGGAGAGGTTGCGCTCGCCCGTCTTACGGGATTCAGTCACGGAGCTCGGTTCCAAATGGTTCAGGCGCCCAGTGGGCGCGTGCGGTTCAGGCGCCGCGGCGGGGGCGACGGCGCTCCCGCATGGCGCGGAGCAGAAGCCCCTCGCGCAGCCCGCGGTCGCAGACGGTGATGCCAGCGGCGGGCCAGACCTGGCGGATGGCGGCATAGATGGCGCAGCCCGGCAGAACGAAATCAACCCGCTCCGGCCCGATGCAGGGGTGCGCGGCCAGGCCTTCCCGCCCCATGGCCCGTAGCACCTCGAGCGCACGGTCGGCGCAGGCCATTTCCAGGTCATGCCCGTCCACCACGGCGCGATTGTAGCGGGGCAGATCCAGCGCGATGCCGGCCAGGGTGGTCACGGTGCCCGAAGTGCCCATCAGCCGAACCCCGCCCGCACGCATCTCCTGGCGAATGCAGTGGACAGCGTCGAAGCCCTCGAACTTGGCCGCCACCTCCTGCACAACCCGGTCGAAGCCCTCTCCCCCGAAGCAGGCCGCGCCATCCCGCTCAACCAGCGTGACCACGCCGAGCGGGACGGAAATGGTGCCGATCAGTCGGGGCCGCTCGGGCTCGTCTGTGCGAATCCAGGCAATCTCGGTCGATCCGCCCCCGATGTCGAAGAGCAGGGCACGCCGGTCATGGGGCCGGAAGAGAGGGGCGCAGGACTCCATGGCCAGCTCCGCCTCCTCCCGCGCAGGGATGACGCGAATGGGGGCCCCCAGGGCCTTTTCCGCCCGCTGCATGAATCGGGGTCCATTCGTGGCGCGCCGGCAGGCCTCTGTAGCGACCGCATGGACGGCCTGCACGGGGCGACGTGCCAGCTTTTGGCCGCACGCCTCCAGCGCGGCCTCCGCGCGATCCATGGCGGCGTCGGACAGCGCGCCCGTGGAGCTCAGCCCTTCACCCAGCCGGATGATGCGGCTGAAGCTGTCCAGCACGCGAAAGCCGGCAGCGCCAGAGGGGCTGGCGACCAGCAATCGGCAGTTATTGGTGCCCAGATCCAGCGCAGCATAGAGCGGCGCCCCGGCAGGGGTGCCAACGGGGGGAGCAATGGGCGGCGGCGCCGGGGGGGCTCCCCCCCGCCTGCCACCCGGCGACTGCGAGGCGTTCCGGGTCTGCATGGTATTGAACTGACGATGATCCGCCTGGAGATAGGGACCGGCAAGCCCTTATTCCACCGGGGCGAACAGGAGGTGGCTTGCGGCCCCCTCCGCACCGGGCTATAGGGCGCCACGCCTGCCGTTGGGGAATAGTTTAACGGTAGAACTCCCGACTCTGACTCGGGCAGTCTTGGTTCGAATCCAGGTTCCCCAGCCACTCCGGCACAGGCTTCTGATTTCAAAGCGAAGTTGGTGATCGCGCCCACCCCAGGCCGCGAGACCCTTCAACTGTGACACAAAACTGGGACACAACTGCGCAGGGCGGTCCTGTTGTCCGCCCCCTTAACCGCCCGCAACTCGTCCCCGCCCACATCACCCTCCGCACCGGCGTCTGGTACTGGCGACGTCGGATCCCCGCCTTGCTGGCGCGAGGCACCGCTCCCGCGGGCAAACAACCGTCAGTTCGTTTATCTCTGCGAACACGCGACCGCCGGACCGCCATCTACCGGGCCCGGCAACTGGACGCGCTGCTCGAGAGGACGGTCGCAATGGATGCTCCCGGTACGATCACCGCCGCCGAATTCGCCGGCCTTGCGCGCGATCACATGCATTCCGTGCTGGAGGTGGCGCGCTCACGTCGCGCTCCCGACAAGGCGCTGACAACGGGCGGGGAAGTCACGGTTCCGCTCGACACTGCCCTCGCTGACCAGATCGCCGAATTCATAGAAGCCGCGGAGCATCTACCGCCTGCCGACTGCGACGCCACCAGCAACGTGGATCCTGTTGGTCGCGATGGCGGACCAATCTTTCTTCCTGACCACCTTGCTGGGCCGCTCTTAGCCGCAATTCGGTCTGCATCGCCGCCCCAGCGTCCGGCCCGGATCGACGCCCTCGCCGCCGCCCAGCACCGGTCACAGGCAGCGCTTGGTCGCGCGATGACCGTCAGGCGCGCGCTCCAGTTGAATGACCACGCCGTGGCCCGCGAGTTGGTGATCGACGCCGCTGCAGTGGCAGGGGTGGAGATCACACCCGAACTCCGCCCAGTTCTGGAGCGTGTGGGGCTGCGAGTGATGGAAGGCGTGTTCCGCGAGGAGGCCGCCCGCGAAGCCGGAAACTACGGGAGTCGTCCCGAAGACGACCGGTCTCTGGCTGGAATGCGTCTCCATACCAACGTCTCGGTCGAAGCCAGGACAGTCCCGACGGCAGGTGGACTGGTCGCCCCCCTGCCCTGCCAGCAACGGGGCCGCAGACCGACCTGGATGGGGCGTTCGAAATCAACCCGCCGGCCCTTCCGCCCGCAGCCGCAACTCTCCTTGGACCACTCTCATCGCTCGTCGAACCCTTCTTCGAGAAACGCGGCCGCGACAAGATACGGCAGCAGGGCATGGCGCAGGAGCGGACGACCCTTCGTCTTTTCTTCGCCATCCTCGGCGACCGGCCCGCGCGGGATTACAGGCGCCGCGACATCACGGCCTATCTCGACACCCTACGGCGTCTCCCATCCACCTATGGGAAGTCACCGAGGGACAGGGATCTGTCGGTGGAGGACCTCATCGCCCGCGCCGATGCGAGCGACGCGCCGAGGCTGAGCGACAAGACGGTTAAGCGCCACCTCTCCGCCCTGTCGGTGTTTCTCAAGCTCGCCGTGGATCGCGGCCATCTCTCCCTGACGGAGCGAAATGACGCTCTGGGAGAGCACGACTTCTCACTCGATGACGCTCGCCAGGCCCGCGATAAGTGGGCTGACCAGGAACTGCGCCAGTTGTTCTCTTCCGCGGTCTGGACCGGCCGAGACCCTTCACAAAGATCCGCTCGCGGCACGCAGATCATCCGGGACGCCCGGTTCTGGATTCCACTGCTCTGCGTCCTCGAAGGAACCCGGCTAGAGGAGGTGGCGGACCTACGCCGAAAAGATATCATCAGCGAAGCAGGTGTTTGGCAGATGAAAATCACAGCGGAGCACCGGCGCCTAAAGAACCCCAACGCCGAACGCACCATCCCAATCCACCCGGAGCTTATCCGAACTGGATTCTTGGAATACGTCGCGCAGATTGCCCCGGAAGCATCGGATCCGCTCTTCCCCGAGATTGAGCCGCAGGGCGCCGACGAGAAAAGAGGCCCGCATATCACCCGCTGGTTTGTCGAGTACCGCCGGGATATCGGCGTCTTCCGCAAGGGTGTCGGCTCGCACGCCTTCCGCCATAACGTGAACACTCGATTGCGCGAGCACCTGCTCGACTATTCTGACCAGCTCCGCCTTAACTATCTCTTGGGCCACGCCAGTGGATCAGGCGAGGGCGACGTCAGGTATGATAAGGGCCGCGAGGCAACTGCAGTCGCCGCGCTGCTGACTCGGCTTGATTATCCGGAAATCAAACTGTCTCACCTCTACGTTCGCGAGAAGGGCGATGTGGCAATTCCACAGAACTGGTGAGAACTGGAGCAGGCGCGTGATTGGGGCGCCAGGATCCCCCACCAGATTCGCAAAAGGCCCGATATCGTCAAGCGCTTACGCCGACTGTGCAGAAATGTGGGACATCACTGTGTGACGGTCCAGGCACGATCCTCTCGCGGTCAGCAAAGCCCGAGTTGTCCTGCCTTCAGTATGCCGCTGGCGACCGAGCGCCCTCTCGCTCGCCGCGGGCACTTCAGGTGCCCTCAGCGTCGGTTATGCTCTCCCGAGTTCGAGACCATCACCGAATGGCGCTGCTGACGGCGGTCGAACATAGCTCGGGGGCCTTGTCGGGCTCGTTTGGGCATGATGCGTTGACGGACCGGCGCACCTTTGCGGGCGCTTCCTGATCACAGAACGCCCCATTGTGGCTTCGCAGGGGAAAAGGGGTTCAGCAAAGCGAATCGATGCTGTGCGCCCATTTCAGCCAATTACAAGGCGCTCGGCTCCCCAAAAGCAGACGTTTAAAGCCTGGAAGCATATGGCCGACTTGGGTGGGGAGCGGCTGTAGGCGGCCGCCGCGCGGATGTCTGCCTCACCCTCGTGAGCGGACATGGACGCAGCCCGCCGAAGCTCGCCCGGTGTGGCGTGGTCTGGTCGATAATGGAACGTCCGTTCCCAGGTACGGCGTCCGAGCAAGCAGCCGTTGTGCGGCAGGATAGGTTCAGCGGCTCCGGTGGGGCCTCCGCACCGGTCCTTAAGGCTCGTGACGCCCGCCTGTTCTTCCCGCCCGGCCTCTGCACCCGCTGCGACGTCGTGGAGGAGAGCGCGACCCACATCGTGCGCGAGGCCACCATCGGGGGAACCGATCCCCGCGAGATCATCACCTTCGAGCCGGAGCCTTACTATGGAATGATCACGCGGCGACCTGCAGCACGATCTTCCCGCGGGTACGGCCAGCCTCGGAAAGATCGAATGCCTGCCCGATGTCGGAAAGGGGCAGCACCGTGCCGACGTGCGGCCTCATCTTGCCCCCCTCCACCAAGTCGCGGATGGACGCGAGTTGCCCGCCATCGGGCCTGCTGAATACCCGTCCCGCACTGACGCCGTATTGCGTCGCCTCGTCCTTGGGGAAGTTCACCGCGGTCACCAAGAAGCCCCGCTTCCTGAGAACATGGAACGCCCGCTCGAAAGTGTCTCCACCCACGGTGTCGAACACGACGTCCATGTCATGCGCGACCTGCTCGAACGGCTGCTTCGTATAGTCGATGAACTCGTCGGCACCGAGGCCAAGAACATAATCCTCGTTAGGCCCCGAGGCCATGGCGACGACGTGCGCGCCCTTGGCCTTGGCCAGCTGCACGGCCATGGTGCCGACACCGCCCGAGCTGCCGGTCACGAGCAGGCGCTGGCCGGGAGCCAGCTTGGCCACTTCGAACATCGCCTGCCACGCGGTCAGGGCGCCCAGCGGCACCGCCGCCGCTCGCACGAAATCGAGGTTCGCGGGCTTGCGGACGACGTCTGCCGCCTTTGCGATGGCATACTCGGCGAAGCCGCCGGTCCTGACCATGCCGAAGATGCCCTCGCCTTCCTCCAGGCCGCTGACGCCTTCCCCCAGCTTCTCCACCGTCCCGGCGATCTCGCCCCCGAGGTGTATGGGCAGGGTCAAGCCGAGCCGCTGACCCGCACCGCCCCGGATCTTCCAGTCCACCGGGTTGACGCCCGCGGCGTGCACCTTCACCAGCACCTCGCCAAGTCCGGGTTCCGGACGATCGATGTCGACGGGGCGCAGCACGCCGTTGTCGCCGTACTCGTGGATGACCACTGCCTTCATGTTCGAAGTCCTGTGATGCGTGTTGTCACGGCCGGAAGCCGCCGAGAGCAGTGACGATTGTTCCGCCGCGCTTGCGGATGACGCCCTGGACAGGATGCGCGGTCTAGGCCGGGCAGGCCGCCGAACCACCGATCAGGACGGAATTGGTCCCATCGGGGCATGTCGTTCGGAGATCGGGGGCAAGGTGCCTATCGCCCCCGATCGTACCGGGATCGATAACCGCCACATCACGATACCGCCGCCAGTGCGAGCAGGGCGGTGAAGACCCCTAGCGGTGCCGCGTGTGCGAACTCCCTGCGACATAGGACCGTGACGGCGGCAGTGACGATGATGACGGCACCAAGCGCGAGACCCGTTTCCCGGTTAGCGGGGAAGGCGATCAACCCTGCGCTTACGATTTCCAGTCCTTCAGTCACGCGGCACCACCAGCGTGGGTGGCCCCAGCGGGCGAAGTCATCCTGCGTGGCGCGCGTGCCGATCGCGTTGAACAACCCAGCGCCGATGAAAGCTAGGACGACAAGCGAGATGGAAAGGGTGTGTAGCATGTCGGTGGAACCAGATCTGCTGAAGGATGGTCTGCCAGGTCAGCGCTTCTGCAAGGCTGGGTCATTCGGAGATCGGGTAGCGAGGTGTCTGCGTGCCCTCGATAGTGATCCATTGGAGTTCGGTGAACTCCTCCATCCCGGCCAAGCCGCCGGAACGGCCGTAGCCGCTGTCCTTCACCCCGCCGAAGGGGATGTGCGCCTCGTCGTCGAGGGTGGTACCGTTGATGTGGGACATGCCAGCGTTGAGGCGTTTTGCCAGTTCGAGCGCCAGCGTCACGTCACGGCTGAAGATGGCCGAGGACAGGCCATAGTCGTTGTCGTTGGCGACACGGAGCGCCTCTTCCGGTCCATCGACGATGACGACGGAGGCCAGCGGGCCGAAGGACTCCTCCTGGTAGGCGCGCATGGTGGGCTTCACCCCGCTCAGGACAGTGGGTGCGAAGCACGGCCCCTCGGCCTTGCCCCCTGCGAGCAACGTGGCTCCGGACGCTACCGCGTCCTCGACCAGTTCCGTCAGCCGCCGGATGGCCCCATCGTTGATCACGGGGCCAAGCACGGTCGCACTGTCCCGCGGATCGCCGTAGGAGATGGTCTTCGCGACGGCGGCCAGTCGGCGGCAGAACTCCCCGGCGATGGCTTTGTCCACGATGATGCGCTCGGTCGAGAGGCATCCCTGGCCGGAGTTGGCGAAGGAGCCGAATGCCGCCGCACTCACGGCTCGGTCTAGGTCCGCATTCGCCAGGACGATGCAGGGCGCCTTGCCGCCGAGTTCCAGCACCACACGCTTGAGGTGCTTTCCGGCCTTCTCCGCGATGATGCGGCCGACACGGGTCGAGCCGGTGAAATGGACCCGGCGCACGCTCCGGTGCGCGATTAGGGCCTCGACGACGGCGCTGGCATCCTCCGGTGCGTTGGTGACGAGGTTGACGACGCCCGCCGGAAAGCCTGCATCGGCAAAGCACGTCACCACCAGGCCATGCGTCCGGGGCGTCTGCTCCGACGCCTTGATCACGACGGTGTTGCCGAGGGCGAGCGCCGCGGGCACCGACGCGCCGACGAGCAGTGCCGGGGCGTTCCAGGGCACCAGACTGGCGACCACCCCGGCGGGCTTGCGGATCGCGATCATCGTGCGCGACGAGTTGTCGGACGGGATGACCTCGCCGGTCAGTCCCTGGAATGCGGCGGCGGCGGCGAAGTGGAGCTTCTCCACCAGGACCATAATGTTGTACCTGCCCCAGGCGGCGGGACCGCCCATCTCGGCCGTGATGGCGTCGGACAACTCCGGCGCCCGCGCCTCCACGGAATCCGCCGCGGCGAGCAGGAGGTGCCGACGCTTGCTCGGCGGGAGCGCCGCCCAGGGCTCGAAGGCGTCCTGCGCCGCCTGCACGGCACGATCGACGTCGGCCACCGTCGCGGCGGCCGCGCGCGTTGCTGCCTCCCTCGTGAAGGGGTTCGGGGATTCGTAGGTCCTGCCGCTCTCGGAAGGCACCCATTGCCCGCCGACGAAGAGGTTCTGCTCGTGGATGCCCATTGATCGATCCTCCGATCTGAAGAGAGGTGCCGTTCAGGCGGCCGGTGTCTGGGCGAAGCGGCTGGCGATGCCCGCCATGCGGACGCCGTAGAGCCGGGCCGTCTCGAGGTCGCCCGGCGACATCTCGCTCGGCGCCGCATCCGCGTCCGACTGCGCCATGGGCACGATGTACGATCCCATCCTGTTCGGGTCGTCTCGCCGGGATGCCTTGGTGTTGGCTGGCTTAATGGCGAGGCTGACCCAGAGGCCCCCATGCTGCCCAGCCAGCAGGACGAAGTACTGAAGGGTGTTGAGCTCATCGCCGTTGATGCTGGCGCTGTTGGTGAAGCCGCCGAAGACCTTGTCCTTCCACTTGTCCTTGAACCACGGCTTCGCGGAGGTGTCGGCAAACCTTTTGAACTGCCAAGTCGGGCCGCCCATGTAGGTCGGCGAGCCGAAGATGATGGCGTCGGCGGCGTCCAGGGCTATCCACCCATCCTCCGGTATGTTGCCTTCGGCATCGATCGCGATCAGCGAGGCACCGGCGCCTTCCGCGACGGCTTCCGCCATGCGCGTCGTGTGTCCGTAGCCGGAATGGTAGACGACGACGGTCTTGATGCTGGTTGTGGTCATGTTGCTGCCTCGGCGGTCGGCATCCCATCGCGTCTGCGTGGGGCGGCGGTGGTGAGGCTCAATTTATTGTTCCGGTAATTAGTGATAAATGGCGCGTACAAGAACACATTGTTCTTCTAAAATGCACCAATGAGGCGCGCCACGATGCGGAACCTTGAACCGCTTCTGATCTTCGTCAGGGTTGCCGAGACGGGCAGCTTCACCCAGGCGGCCGAAAGCCTCGGCATCCAGAAAGGGCGGGCTTCCAAGGCGATTCGGGGGCTTGAGCAGGAAGTCGGAGCCAGGCTGTTCCACCGGACGACGCGGAAGGTGCAGCTGACGGAGGACGGACGGGCGTTCCACGCCCGCGCCCGCGACATGCTGGCCGAGGCCGACGACCTTTTTTCGATGTTCGCGGGTGACCGCGCCGCGTTGCGCGGCCGTCTCCGGGTCGACCTGCCGACCGAGCTGGCCCGCACGACGATCGTCCCGGCCCTGCCAGACTTCATGGCAGCCCATCCCGAGCTGGAGCTGGAGGTGTCGAGCACGGATCGACAGGTCGACCTGGTGCAGGAAGGGTTCGACTGCGTCCTGCGTGTGGGGCCGATCGGGGATGAGACGCTGGTCGCCCGACCGTTGGGCAGGCTGCGCATGGTGAACGCGGCCAGCCCTGCGTACCTGGCGCGCCACGGCGTCCCCCAGTCGTTGGAGGATCTACGGATCCAAGGGCACCGGATAGTCCACTACAGCAGGACCCTCGGTGCGAAGCCCTACGGTTGGGAGTACCCGGACGGCGGCGAGTACGCGACGCTTCCCCTACCCGGCGCGCTGCACGTCAACAGCGTGCAAGCCTACGAGGCCGCCGGGCTCGCTGGCATCGGGCTGGTGCAGGCTGCGCTTGCAGGCGTCGGCCGCCACCTCGAGAGCGGGATGCTGGTCGAGATCCTACCAGGTCTCCGCCCCGAACCGCTCGACGTATCTCTCGTGGTAGCGCATCGGAGCAACCTGTCCCGCCGGGTTCGCGCCTTCATGGTTTGGATTGAAGAGGTGCTGACGCCTTTCCTCGAATAGCGCATCAACACGGAATTTTCGTCAGCCATCAGCGTCATTTGCGGCCGTGCTCAATCCAGCCGCGATGTCCGCTTGCAGGGAGCGATGGAGAGCCGCTGAACGGCTAGAATGGGTGCGAAGCAGCCGCCTCATGCTCCGCGAGTGGGTGACCGCTTCGCCGTCCAAAGCGGACCTTGGCAGGCTGGGTACGATGGTCCGAGTTGGGTCGGGAGCTGCTATTCCGCTTCTAGCCTACAGATCCGGGAAGCGGACATCAGTGTAATCGGAACAATCAGATGTCACCATATCCTTAGATCCGATTTACGTCGGCCTTGTAGGCTTGCACCATAGTCTCGCGCCGGGCGGACGGCCATCAAGCACAAGGCGAAGATCAGGCGGAAAAGGTTCGCCGAGGGCTCTGGAGGCTCGATGTGACTCTGACTGCACCTCGGATTTTCGGACAATTCGCATCGGATGTTGGGGGAGCTAAGCTGATGCCATGACAATCGGTGTGACACCCGCCTCGCACTCCGGCATCTCGGATCAGGCCGAGGCGGAGCAGGCGGCGGCGAAGATACGGCTTGAGCGACTGCGGGCCATCGCCAGCGCGGTGAATGCCGGCGGCGACATTGAGACCATCCTTGATCGCGTGCTCTTGGCCGTTTGCCGCAGCGAGCCATGGCCGCGAGGTGGGATCATGGCCGTCAACCGGCAAAGTGGCTACTCCGAGATGGTCACGGGGTACGACCCCGACGGCCCGCTGCCCGGCCGGCCACGCCGCTGGGCCTTGGTAACCAGCCCCGTCCCGATCGTGGCCGAGACACGCCGCCCCCTCGTCATCGTGGACGCCCAGCGCTCTGAGCAGTATCCGGGCTACCAAGAAGACGCGCGGGCACGAGGCTATCGTACCGTTGCCCTTCTTCCCCTCGGCTGCACTAATGCCGAGGAGCACGAGATGGTTCTTTCTCTTCACACCCGCGAACGCACGGAGGTGACGGAGGAGGAACTAGAATTCCTCACCACCGTCGCCCACCTCGTTGCCCTTGCGGTAGAAAAGGTGAAGCACCTACAGCGCGAACAGCGCGAGCGGGGGCGCCTCCGGCGGGTGCTAGAAGCCGGGGCGGGGCTGATGGAGCTGGTGCTAGAGGGGGCGGCGCTCTCCGTGGTGGCGGGCATGGCCGGTGCAATCCTCCCGCACCCCATGCTGATCTTGGACTTCGTCACCGGCAGCATCCTCGCCAGCGGCTCGCCCTTGGGCGAGCGACTGGACGAGCGCGGTTGGCGGGATCTGGCACAGGGGCCGGCGGGGCCGGTGCTGGCAAGCTTGGCGAACCGCTCGGCGCCGGGTGAGGTGGTGCTACTGGACCTCTCGGCTTTTGGGCTGGTCGGAACCCTGCCCGTGGCAGTGGAGCCGCTGCGGGTCGAGAGGGAGACGGCTGGCCTTCTGCTTGTCTTTCCAGGGGAAGAGGGCATGGACAGCCTGGACCGGGTGGCGGTGCAGGAGGTCCGCTTTGCCTTGGCCGCTCAGGTCATGCGCCATCACGCCGAGGCGAAGAGGGAAGCGCGGGATCTAGCCGACCTCCTTGAGCATCTCTTCCGCAGCGGCGCGGCGGAGCCGGCCCGGCTGCGGGCGCGCGCCGCGCGGTTGGGATTGGACCTCGGCCAGCGCACCCGCCTGCTCGCTGTGGCCCTGCCCCAGCCGGCAGCGGGCATGGCGGAGCTGCGGCGCCTGCTGGCCGCCAGCCTCGCGCGAGCCGTGCCTGGCGCGGTCGCGATCGAACAGGGCGACTGTGTGGCGGTGCTTCTGCCGGACAGCCCCGGCACTACGGCCCCTGGACCGATCACCGACGCCGCGCTGGAGCGCCTGTTGGTCGCCCCGGTGCGGGCCCGCTGGGGCCTGCGCCCGGTGGTTGCATGTGGCCCCCTCTGCACCGCGCCCGGCGACTACGGCTTAGCCTGGGCCGAGTGCGGCCGGGTGCTTGACCTAGCCCGGATCTTCGGGCGCGACGGGCCAGTTCGACAGGAGGGATTCGGCCCCTCGGCCCTTCTGCTCTCGGCCTTCGATGGCGCGCTGGTGCACGCCTTCATCGAGAGCACGCTCGGCCCAGTCCGGCGTCACGAGGCCGAGCACGGCGGCGACCTGTTGGGCACCGCCACAGCCTTCATCGACGAAGCCTGTCGGTACCAGGCCACGGCCGAGCGATTGGGCATCCACGTCTCTACCCTGCGCTATCGGCTGCGCCGCCTGCAGGAGTTGTTCGGCCTCGATTTGGAGGACGCCGAGGCGCGGTTCCGGCTCTCTCTCGCCGTGCGCCTGACGGCCATCGGCCCCACTTCCCAGGAAATCTAGGAAAGCCCCGTCCAGTCTTTCTACGAATCGGTGGATGCGGGGCCGGGTCGCGGCATGCCACGCTTCTCCCTGCAACAGGTTCCGCCACCCCCGTGGGCCGCGCGGATCTGAGGGAGCGCCCCCAATGCCGCCACGCCGCATGCACCTCGTCGCCTATCTGAAGACCGGCCCCACCGCCATGCACGTCGGCGGCTGGCGGCACCCAGAATCCACCCTGGACGACATCCTCCGCCCCTCGCGCTACGAGCACATCGCGCGGGTGCTGGAGGACGCCTGCTTCGACGCCTGCTTCTTCGCGGACCTATTCGGCCTCTACGACGTGCATGGCGGCAGCTACGATCCCTATCTCCGGCGCGGCGGGCAGATCAGCTTCCTCGACCCCACCGTGGTGTTGCCGGTGATGGCGGCCGCCACCCGGCACCTGGGTCTGGGCGCCACCCTCTCAACCACCTTTCACACCGCCTACCACCTGGCGCGCTGGCTCGGCTCGCTGGACGTGATGAGCGGAGGGCGAGTGGCCTGGAACGTCGTCACCTCCGCCACCGACCTGGAGGCGCAGAACGCGGGAATGGAGGAGCTGCCGCCGAAGGACCTGCGCTACGATCGCGCCGACGAGGTGCTGGAGGCCTGCTTCGCCCTGTGGGAGGGCTGGGACCCTGACGCGATGGTGCTGGACAAGAAGGCCGGCATCCTCGCCGACCCTTCGAAGGTCCGCTACGCCAACTACGAGGGACAGTGGGTGAAGACCCGCGGCCCGCTCTCCATCCCCCGCAGCCCGCAGGGGCGGCCCGTGATCATGCAAGCCGGCAGCTCCGACCGCGGGCGGGCCTTCGCGGCGCGCTGGGCGGAAGCGATCTTCACCACCCAGCGCGGGGTGGAGGACATGCGTGCTTTCCGCGACGACATCCACGCCCGCATGGCCACCCATGGCCGGGCGCCGGGGGATTGCGCCATCCTGCCGGGCATCTCCGTCGTGCTCGGCGAGACGGAGAGCATCGCGCGGGAGCGGGCGGAGTATCTCGACAGCCTCATCGATCCCGAGCTCAGCCTCGCCGCCTCCTCCTCTGGCCTCGGCGCCGACCTGACGAAGCTGGCCGAGGGCAAGACGCTCGCCGACCTGGCCCAGGGCAACCAGGGCATGCAGGGCACGGCGGACATGCTGAACCAGACGATGAAGGCCGAGGGGCTGTCGCTGAAGGAAGCCGCGGTGAAGCGCGGCAGGGGGCGCGAGATCGTCGGCACGCCTGACATGGTCGCGGACCGGCTGGAGGCGATGTTCACCAGCGGCGCCTGCGACGGCTTCGTGCTGGCCCCCACGATGTTCCCCGGCATGTTCGAAGGGTTCTGCCGCGCCGTGGTCCCGGAATTGCAGCGCCGTGGCCTGTTCCGCACACGATACGACGGAAGCACGCTGCGCGAGAACCTGCGCACCGGCTGATCCCTCCACCGCCAGCCCAGCACAGCAAGGAGTAGCGACACATGACGGGTTTCCCCATCCGACCGACGCGCCGCGGGCTTCTCGGCACGGCGGCAGCCCTCGGCGCCGGCGCGCTGGCGCGACCCGCCCTGGCGCAGAGCCTGCGCGGCACCACCCTGGTCTTCGCAAGCTGGGGCGGCGCCTACCAGGAGGCGCAGAAGGTCTGCTACTGCGAGCCCTTCGCCGCGGAGACGGGCGCGCGCGTGGTGCAGGACGGTCCGATGAACGCCGCGCGCTTCCGCACCATGGCCGAGAGCGGCGCACCGGACTGGGACGTGGTGGACGTGACCATCAACACCCTTTTCACCGGCACGCATGACGGGCTGCTGGAGAGGATCGACACCTCCGTCGTGGACACCAGCCGCATCGCGCCCCAATTTGTGCACGAGTACGGGATCGGCTGCATCGCCTGGTCCTACAACCTGGCCTACAACACGAAGACCTTCCCTGCCGGCCGGCGCCCGACCACCTGGGCGGACCTGTTCGACACGCGCAAGTTCCCGGGCAAGCGCACCATGCTCGACCAGCCGACCGCCAATCTGGAGGCCGCGCTGATGGCCGACGGCGTCGCGCCCGCCGACCTCTATCCGCTGGATGTCGAGCGCGCGCTGCGGAAGATCGACACGATCAAGGCGCAGACGGTCTTCTGGACCACCAACTCCCAATCCCAGCAGCTCTTCGTGGACGAGGAGGTGAGCATCGGCATCATCCTTAACGGCCGCGCCTACGACGCCTCCAAGAAGGGCGCCGATATCGGCATCGCCTGGGAGGGGAACATCCAGTCGGTCGACTATCTCGTCGTGCCGAAGGGCAGCAAGAACCGCGCGGCAGCGATGAAGCTGATCGACGTGATGACGCGGGCGGAGAACCAGGCGAAGCTTGCCGGCATGATCGCCTACGCGCCGACCAACCCGGCCGCCTTCGCGAGCATCGACCCTGCCCTGGCTCCCTGGCTCTCCACATCGCCGGAGAACACGCGGAAGGGATTCGTCATCAACGCCGAGTGGTGGCGGCAGAACGAGCGGCGGATGATCGAGCGCTGGGCGGCCTGGAAGCTGGCCCGGTGAGCCCGCGCCGGGAGTCCTGGCCCTGGCTCCTGCTGCTGCCGGCGGTGCTGGTGATGCTCGTCGCTTTCGCGCTGCCGGTCGGCATGCTGCTCGCC
Source organism: Roseomonas sp. WA12 (assembly GCF_054165765.1). NCBI lineage: Bacteria > Pseudomonadati > Pseudomonadota > Alphaproteobacteria > Acetobacterales > Roseomonadaceae > Roseomonas > Roseomonas sp. WA12. The sequence goes on from NZ_CM135108.1 coordinate 1,836,514, forward strand.
CGCGCCTTCACCCAGCCGGAGTTCGGGCTGCAGAACTTCCTTCTCCTGCTGGAGAGGCCGGTCTACCTGCACGTCCTCGGCAACACGGTGATGATCGCGGCGGTGGCCACGCCGGTCACGCTCATCCTGGCCTATCCGGTGGCGCACGCCATGGCGCACGGCAACCCCCGTACCCGACGCCTGCTCACCTTCCTCGTGCTCATCCCCTTCTGGACCAGCCTTCTTGTTCGCAGCTTCGCCACCGTCATCCTGCTGCAGCGGCGCGGGCCGCTGAACACGCTGCTGATGAACATCGGGCTCATCGATGCGCCGCTGCCAATGATCTACAATCTCACCGGCGTGCTGCTCGGGGCCGTGCAGACGCTGCTGCCCTTCGTCATCTTTCCCCTTTACAATTCCATGCGGCGGATCGACCCTACGCTGATGCCGGCGGCGCTGACAATGGGCGCCTCCCCGGCCCGCGCCTTCCTGCGCGTGTACCTGCCGCTCTCGCTGCCCGGGCTGATGACGGGCGCAACGCTCGTCTTCATCAGCATGCTCGGCTACTTCGTCATCCCCGCGCTGCTCGGCGGCCCGCGCGAAACCATGGTCGGGCAGCTCATCCAGGACCAGATCGGGCAGCTCGGAAGCTGGGGGGTTGCCGGCGCGCTCTCCTTCGTGCTGCTGGCGATCACGGCCGCCCTGCTCGGCCTACTGCACAGGCTCGTCGGGCTGAAGGCGGTGGCGCGGTGAAGGGGGACGGCATGGGCCGCTGGCGCCTGTTGCGCGCCCTGGCCTGCACCCTGGTGGGAATTTACCTTATCGCTCCGCTGGTGGTGGTGCTCATCATCTCCTTCAGCTCCGCAGCCTTCCTGCGCTTCCCGCCGCCGGGCTATTCACTGCGTTGGTACACCAACCTGGCGAACGACCCGGCCTGGATGGATGCCGTCTGGGTCAGCCTGCAGGTTCTCGTGCCCACGGCGATCCTCTCCACGCTGCTCGGCACTGCGGCCGCCCTCGCCCTCGTCCGGGGCCGCCTTCCCGGCTCCGCCCTGTTCGGCGCCGCGCTCATGGCGCCGCTAGTGGTGCCGAGCATCATCACCTCCGCCGGGCTCTACATCATCTACCGGGGCCTGGGGCTGAACGGCACGCTGGCGGGGATGGTGATCGGCCACGTCGTCGTCACCCTGCCCTACGTGATCGCCACTGTCGGCTCCGCCCTGCGCTCGCTCGATCCGCGGCTGGAGGCGGCGGCGGCCACCCTCGGCGCGCCACCCGCCGCCGCCTTCCGCCGTATCACCCTGCCGCTGCTGGCGCCCGCGGTGCTGTCCTCCATGCTCTTCGCCGCGGTGCTGTCCTTCGACGAACTGATCGTCTCGCTCTTCGTCGGCTCCGCCCGGCTCCGCACCGTACCCGTGCAGATGTGGTCCAACATCCGCGGCGACTTCGATCCCACAGTCGCCGCCATCGCCTCACTCTGCTTCCTCGTCGCCCTGATCGCCCTCGGCCTGGAGGCGCTGCTGCGCCGCCGCAACGGAGACCGCGAATGATTTCGCCCGAGTTGGGCCCCATCCTCGAGCTGCACAGCATCCGCAAGCACTACGGGCACCATGCCGCGGTGGACGACGTCAGCCTGGAGTTGCGGCACGGCGAGTTCCTCACCTTTCTCGGCCCGTCCGGATCGGGGAAGACCACGACGCTGATGATGGTAGCCGGTCTGCAGCAGCCGGACAGCGGGAGGATCATCCTCGCCGGCAAGCCGGTGGACAAGCTGCCGCCCTACCGGCGCGACATCGGTATGGTATTCCAGCACTACGCCCTGTTCCCGCACATGACGGTGCGCCGGAACGTCGCCTTCCCGCTGGAGATGCGCGGCACGCCGAGGGCGGAGGCGGAGCGGATGGTCACCGCCGCCCTCGCCATGGTCGGCCTGCCCGACCATGGCGACCGGCTGCCCCGCCAGCTCTCCGGCGGCCAGCAGCAGCGCGTGGCCCTGGCCCGCGCCATGGTTTACCGCCCAGCCCTTCTGCTGATGGACGAGCCGCTGGGCGCGTTGGACAAGGCCCTGCGGGAGGGCCTGCAGCTGGAGATCAAGCGCCTACACCGGGAACAGCGGATGTCCGTGCTCTACGTCACGCATGACCAGTCCGAGGCGCTGACGATGAGCGACCGCATCGCCGTCTTCGACGGCGGCCGGATCCAGCAGATCGGCACGCCCTCCGACCTCTACGAGCGCCCGGCCACGCGCTTCGTTGCGGGATTTGTAGGTGAAACCAACTTCGCTCGGGCACAGATGCTGGGTCAAGACGGCGACGTTTGCCGTGTCTCCGTCACAGGGACGACCATGCCGGTTTCGGCCCGCTTCTTGGCCGCGCCTGGCACGGACGTGACGGTCGCCATTCGACCGGAGCGTTTGCGACTATCCGCCGGAGGAGATGGCCTGCCGGCGGAGTTGGTCGATCTCATTTACTTGGGCAATGCGCGCCGGTTCGTGCTTCGGCTGGCCGATGGCACGGAGTGGTCCGCCCTTGTACAGGCAGATACCGCTGAAGCGCTTTCGCTGCGTCCGGGCGATTCTTTGCGGTTGTCCTGGAGCGAGCAGCACGCCACAGCCTTCCCGGCCTAACCGCATCCAGTATCGTGAACATGCACGGTCTGATTTCAAGCGACCTTCGCTACCCGAAACGTGCCGTTCGTACCCACTACCGGCTACAAAGCGGAGGTTGCTCTGGCTGTCGGTGCTATTCGCTGCGATGTGCAAAGCTTCTGGGCGCGCAGGCCGTCCAGCAAGTTTCGAAGTGGGTTTCCCCTTTCAGTACTCCGAGCAGATAGCGCGCTTCCTCACGGGGATATCGCCCGGAGGAGCGGGTTGCGCCCCTCTCTTTTTAGATAGGAGCGGCCCAGCAGAGATGACAGGCGCTTCGGAGTGGTTTGACCCAGCAGAAGGCCGACCATGCTTTTCATCGTTGGGCTCCATGTTCGGTTTGGAGCACCGGGTTAGGCAACTCTGATGACGGCCTCCGGCGCGAAACAGCCACTTGTATCTGCGGTGACGCAGTGTCCGCTTCCACTCCCACGTCCGACCTTGCGCCAAGGAGGAGTAATGTCGTGAAAGGGTCGACAGCAACCGAGCCGCATCTCACCAAACACGTCCGCTTCTTCAGGTCTCCTTCCGAGAGCGACTGTTCCGCATTCGGCCAAGATCGGACGTTTATCTTTGGGTAGGCGATAATAGCCGAGCCACGCCGGTGGTTTATTGGCGCACCCGCCTGGGACACAGTCGCGCATCGGCGATCCCAGTGTTTGCTGCGAATCAAGTTTGTTGTCGGACGAGCTGCGCGGATCCAGGTTCCCCAGCCAACCCCTCGAACGGGTTCGGCAAATCAACGGCGTAGCTCCCGACATCCAGCATTATCGGCGCTAACCGGGCCTTTTGGCCGGGTGTCGCACATGGGTGTCATGCCACGGTGCGCCCAGCCAAACGGCCCTGATTAAGGAACCGATGAGGCACCACGCCCACGTCCGGAGGGCAACCTGTGGTACTGGCGGAGGCGCCTGCCGGGGCAGGCAGCGGGCGCTGCATCGACCTCTCCCTTGACGTGGAGGGCCGCGAGTTGCCCGGGAGCACTCTTCGACGCCGCGTTCGAGAAGCTGACGGACCGGGAGACCGGATCCACGACATCGTCGGTCAGCGAAGCGGCAATGACGCGGGCTGTGCGGGACGAGGTCCTGTACCGGTCGGCCGCAGTCCAGCGCCGGCGCGGGCCTCACCCTGTTCAGCCGGTCCGGGCCCCGACGCCGTAGGCAGACCTGCCGGACGTCATTGCCGGGCCTCTCGCCACCTTCCTGGCGGAAATTGGAGGTGCCGACGAACGCGTGTTGGTCCTGGCCGAGCTGGCCGCTGCCATGCTGGCGGCCCTCTCACCCGTCCCGCGCCAACCACTCTCCCGTCTCGGACGGCTGCGGCCCGCGAACGCGCCCTTGTGACGCTGGGGTGTGCGGCTTCTCTTCGTGGCGAGTTGGCGTCCAACAACCTCGACACCATCGAGCCGCTGCTCCGCGCTGCGCTCGACAGCGCCGGCCTCGCCTCCAGCGACGCATTGGATCCGGCGCTGCTGGAGGCTGCGATGCGGGCAGCGATGGAGGGCTACCGCGCAGAAACCAGCGGCATGCTGGGTTACAGGCCGGGTTACGCAACGGGCGGTCAAACCGCGCCGGGTTCACCCGCCTCCAGCCGGCAGCCGGCACCCGCGCCTGCAGTTCCGGCCGTCGAGACCTCACTGCGGCCAGCGGTGGCGACAGCAACGTCGCTTTCCCCGACACGGCAATTCTTAGTAATCTGCGAGGCGTTCCGGAAAACCAAGAAAGTGAATCGGGTCTGGCAGGACAGGGCCGAGCGGGACGCCGAGACTAAGATCCGGATGTCCGAAGAGTTCTTCGGCGATCTCCCCTCCGCGACGTCATGTGCAATCTCGTTCGGCAGGACCGAAGCAAGCTGTCCGAGATCTGCTCCGATTGGGTCAGCCGCCGCCTACACCGGGTCCAGCGATCTCAGAGGAAACCGCCGGGTCAACGCCAACGAGGTGCTTCGTGTCTCGCGCTGCGGAGAATTGCCACGCTGCCAAGACTGCACCCGAGGCATACCGAGTGTTGAAGCTCCGGCAGATCTTCGTCTCGACCAGATTGGCCTCATGGTGCCCGCTCAACGACGGGCTAAAGACCACTTCCGCAGTCCGCGCAGTCCCGGTTCACTCGGTCGTTCTCGGCCAGGACTCTCTCCAGTAACGTCAGCTCCGCGGCGGGGCCGAAGGTGTTTTCCTTTCACGACATCACCTCGACCAAGAAGGGCGCGCACAACCTCTTTCGATATCTCCTAGAACTCCGCCGGGAGCTGGGAATTACTCGGCCGAAACTAAATATCCACTCTCTCCGGCACTCAGCCAGCACCATGCTCGCTGGCCTGCAAGCCGGCCGGGATCACCTCAACCTGATCTTCGACCACGAGAATGCATCCGACCGCGAGCACGTGCGGGAGGGGGGACCAGAAGGGCAGCTGGCGGAGAGGCTCGCGCACCTCACCTACGGCCTTGCGCTGTTTGGGGAGGAGGCGGGTGTGATCGAGCAAATGCGGCCGGATGGATTTGTGCTCTTCCGCTGAACGCTTACGAGGGTCTGCCTTGCCAGGGTTTCTGGTTAGGCGCGCCTCCTGATCAGATGCCGCCCGTGCTCGCCTTCGCCGGCGGGAAAAGGGGGAACCACCGCGAACCGGCGGCTTCGTACCACCTGCGGCATCCACATTGCGCCACCGCTTCCCCGAAAGCGGACGGCATGGTCGAGCAGCCAGACGGGAGGAGTGGGTCCGGATCCTCGGCTGGCGGAAGGGGCTACTCCGGCCGCAGCCTGCTGGAAGCGATGACCGGGCGCCAGCGCCGCACCTCGGCGTTCAAGTACTCGGCCACGCCCTCCGGTGTGCTGGCCTGACCTTCCAGCCCCTGCCGTCGGAGTCCGGCGAGGACCTCCGGATCGGCCAGCGCCTTCCGCACGGCGGCGTTGCAGGTGGCGATGGCTTCTGGCGGGGTGGCGCGGGGGGCCAGCAGCATGAAGTAGTTCTCCGCGTTGAAGTCGGCCACGCCGCTCTCAGCGATGGTGGGCACGTCCGGCAGGCTAGGGGCGCGCCGCAGAGTCGGCACGGCCAGGGCGCGAATCTTGCCTGCCTCCACCTGCGGCAGCGCCGGCGGCGTAGTGGAAAAGGTGAAGTCCAGGCGCCCGGAGATGAGATCGGTCATCAGCGGCGCGCCGCCGCGGTAAGGCACGCCCACCGTCTCGATGCCCGCGAGCTGGTTCAGCAGGGATGCCGCGAGCTGGCCCGTGGTGCCGACGCCGCTGTAGCCCCAGTTCAGCGTTCCCGGCGCGGCTTTTGCCGCAGCGATAAGGTCCGCCACGCTGCGCCAGGGGCGCGATGCCGGCACGACAAGGATGGTGGAGGACTGGACAAGGGTGGTGATGGGCGCGAGGTCCACCAGCGGGTCGAAGGGCAGGCTGGGGTAGATGACGGGATTGATGATCATCGGCCCGATGGTGCCGAGGAGAAGCGTGTAGCCGTCCGGCGGAGAGCGCACCACGATCTCGGTCGCGATGTTGCCACCCGCGCCGGGCCGATTGTCCACCACCACGGGCTGCCCAAGCGCGTCCGACATGCGGGGCGCGACGGTCCGCATGGCAAGGTCCGTCGCCCCGCCGGCTGTGAAGCCGACGACAACCCGTAGAGGCCGGTTCGGGAAGCCCTGGCCCTCGGGTCCCTGGCTCCGGGCAGTACGCGCCGCGAGCAGGGCGGGCGCGGCGAGAGCGATCCGGCGCGTGATCATCGTGTCCTGCCCTTTTCTTTATTTCAGCGTCCGGCGAAGACCGGCGCGCGCTTCTCCGCCCAGGCGGCCTTGCCCTCCCGCAGGTCGTCCGATCCGCGGACTTGGCGGATCGTCGCCCCAACGGCCTCGGCGTCCATGTCCCCGCGGGCAATGCCGTTCAGCGCGGCCTTCATCCCCTGGACAGCGAGCGGTGCGTTCGCGGCAAGGGTGGCGGCGAGCGCGGAAGCGCGCGCTTCAAGCATGTCGGGCGCGACAAGCTCCGTCAGGAAGCCGATCCGCAGCAGCTCCTCCGCTTCCAGCTTTTCGGCGGTAAGAAAGAGGCGCTTGGCCGTGTTCAGGCCGAGCCGGCTTACGTAGCGCCCCATGCCGCTCGGATAGTAGTGCAGGCCCAGGCGCGCCGCGGGCATGAACATCGCCATGCCCGTCACGCCGAGGCGGAAGTCGCAGGCCAGGGCAAGATCGGTGGAACCACCGTAGACGCCGCCGTTCAGCGCGCAGATCGTGGGCTGTCGCAGCGCCTCCAGCCGATCCGCCAGCCGCCCGAACGCCGATTCGTCCGAGCCCTCGCCTGGCCGGAGTTCCCCGATATGGAAGCCGGAGCTGAAGGAGCGCCCCCCGGCGGTGAAGATCACCGCGCGCACCTCGCCGTTCGCCTCGATCGTGTCGAGGATCTCCCCCAGTGTTGCCAGGTCCACGGGCTCGATGCGGTTGTGCACCGCCGGCCTGTTCAGGCGGATCGTGGCGACCGCCCCCTCGATGTTCAGGCTCGGCCCGCGCGGCTCATATCCATCGTTCAAGAGGATGTCTCCGTTGATCATGGGCCGCGTCACGGCCGCAGGTAGCTGGATGCCGGACCGTACTCGAAGAGGGGCAGGCCGTTCAGCGCGGCGCGCGGGCCCGCACCGGGGTGGCGCTCCACCCGGCTCTCCACGTCCAGCATCAGCGTCTCGCCGGCCTTGGCCTCGTAGCGAGGCCATGATGCCAGCCCGGGATGGTTCGGGTCCCCGCTGCGCGCGAAGGCCGCCCAGCGCGGCAGGGTTTGCTTCTGCAGCAAAGGCAGGTTGGGGCCATCCCCAGCAGAGCGCTGGCGGCCTTCGTGGTGCCGAAGACGAACGGCACCTCGACCGTATGGGGCGAGCGCAGCCTGCCATCCCGCACCGGGGTCTTCCAGTCGTAGACATAGGCGTAGACCGGCGCTCCGCTCCCTGCGTGCAGGGCTGCGAGCCGCATCGTGTTTCGGCGGTAGTTGTAGTCCGTGCTCACCGAGACCAGCACGTCGCTGGGCGAGGCAGTGGGGTCGGCCTCTTGGTAGGCTTCGTAGATCCGACCAACTTCCGCCTCGTCCCGGCCCAGCCATCGGCGGAGGCGGCGCAGCACCTCAGCGCGGTCTAGATCGAAGTTCCCGGGCACGGCAGCGAGGAAGTAGGTGGTCTCCGTCGCGGCATTTCCGATCATTAGGGGCACGCCGGCCGCGACCGGCGTGGAATCCGGATCGAAGGGGTGGCGGCCGACGTTGCGGCCGTCCAGCACGGGCCGGAACATGCCGGGGACGCTGCGCATTGCCTCCAGGAGCCGCTCGAATGGCACAGCCTGCAGGGCGGCGCCGTCCGCGCGGGGCATGTCCAGGCGGCTGGCGAGCTCCCGTGCCTGACGGGCGGATTCCTCCGGCGTGCTCAGGCGCAGCCCGCCGGAGCAGCTCTGCACGATCGCGCGCTGGAACAGGCCCTTCGCCGCGGGCAGGTTCATCAGCGCCGCCACCTTCGCCGCGCCGCCGGACTGCCCGAAGATCGTGACGTTGCCGGGATCGCCGCCGAGGCGCGGAATGTTCTCCCGCACCCAGCGTAGCGCGGCGACCATGTCCAGCACGCCGGCATTGCCGGAATCCGCGAATCGCGGATCGTCCCCACCCAGGTTGATGGCGCCAAAGAGGTTCAATCGGTGGTTCAGGGTCACCACCACCACATCGCCTTCCAGCGCGAGCGCCGTGCCGTCGAAGCCCGGGGCGGTGCCGGCGCAGGTATTCCAGCTGCCGCCATGCAGCCAGACCATGACCGGGCGCCGCGCGCCGTCCGGCCGCGGCGTGGTGACGTTGAGGAAGAGGCAATCCTCGTCCATGCGCTCGATGGCGTTGTACCAGTGGCCCAGCGGTTCGGGTGCGCCGCGGAGCTGTGGGGCGGAGGCGCCGAAGGCGGTGGCGTCCTGCGTACCGGTCCAGGGGGCTACGTCACCCGGTGGAAGGAAGCGCGCCGTCCCGCCGGTTGCGGCGGCGTAGCGGATGCCGCGGAAGGCGTGGGACCCGCCCTGCACCAGCCCGCGAAGTCGGCCCTTTGCGGTCTCGACCAGGGCGCCCTCCTGCGCCCCCGCCGTGGGCATCCGCCAGGTCGCGGCGAGCAGCACGGGCAGGCTGAGCGTCGCGCGCCGGCTGAAACCTTCCTGTCGTGACATGGTCCCCCCTTCCCTATCTCGCCGGCGCCTTGGCGGGCGCGGCCGGCTTGTTCTCGGGCGCGTCCTCGAAAGGGCCGATCCCGGCGCGAGCATAGGCCGGGCGCGCTTGGATCCGCGCCCACCATGCCGCCACCCGAGGATGCGCCGCGGCCGAGACCTGATCCGGCGCGATCTCCTCCTCGATCCGCTTCACGAAGGGCACCGCCGCGATGTCCGCGATGGAGTAGCGGGCCCCCACAAGCCAGCCGTACGGGGCCAGCGCCTCTTCCATTCGGTCGAGCAAGATCACCAGCTTCGCGCGCGCCTCCGCCCTCTCCTCTTCCGTGAAGGGACGGCGGGCGACGCGGCGCCAGGCCTCCTGCCGCTCTGCGCTCGGAATGCGGCCGAGCTTCTCGGCCAGTTCCGCGTCGGACCACGTGGCGGCCGTCGCCTGCAGACGGTGACGCCAATTGAAGACAATGAGATGGCCGATCCGCTCGTCAATGTGCCGGATCCAGTTGCGCATCAATGCGCGGCCATAGGGATCCCCGGGCCGCAGGGGCGGGTCCGGGAAGACTTCGTCCAGGTATTCGCAAATCGTGCCGCTCTCGTGCAGCGGCCGGCCGTCATGCAGCAGGGTAGGCACCACCCCATTGGGATTGATGCGGAGGTAATCGGGCGCGTGGTGCTCCATCGCAGCCATGTCCACGACCCGACCCTCGTAGGGCAGGCCCTTCTCCTCAAGCATGAGCCGAACACGACGCGATGCACTGGACCGCCAGGCATGGTGCAGGACAATCATCGGACGGGGCCGCGGAAATGCGGCCGGGACACGGGCACCATGGACGTCTCTCCGTTCCCGGCGCTCTCCGGCGCTGTCTGGACGGGACTACAGCATCCACGTTATGTATACGCAAGATGTCCTAAAGAATGCGATTGATAAGCTGATGACAGGGCGGACGAGCAGCACGCTTCTCCAGGTGATCGAGGAGGATCTTGATGCGGGGCGGCTCCTGCCCGGCGACACCCTGGACGAGCAAGGCCTGGCCAGCCGCTTCGAGGTGTCCCGCACGCCGGCGCGGGAGGCGCTGCTGCAGTTGGCGGCCATGGGGCTGGTCCGTATGGTCCCGAGACGAGGCGCCGTGGTGCAAGGGCTGTCGCCCGGTCTCGCGTTGGGGATGGTGGAGCTGCTGACGGCGCTCGAGTCCGAGGCGGCGGGCCTGGCCGCCCGGCGCATGTCCGGGGAGGAACGCCGGGTTCTCCGCGCGCTGCATGCGGACGCACGGCCCGCGATGCTGCGACTGGACAGCGTGGCCTACATGGCAGGCAATGCGGCCTTCCACGGTGCCATCTACGCGGGGGCGCGGAACGCCGTGTTGTCGGAGCAACTACGCCTCACGCGCCGGCGCATGCTCTCCTATCATCGAAGCAGCCTTGGCCAGCCCGCCCGGGTGAAGGCGTCATGGCAGGAGCATGGGGCGCTGCTCAAGTCCATCCTGGCTGGGGACGAGGCGGAAGCGCGTGCGACGATGCGGGAGCATATCCAGTCGGGTGGGCGTGTCTTCGCGGATCTCGTCGCAGGTCAGTAGAGCGGCACGCCGCGCCCGCAGCCAGCGACCGCTCTCGAGACACATCGTACCACTTCTACGGCGGAGCTCGTCCCCGCTATCCTATCCGGTCTTCTCAGTAACCAACGTTCCGTGAACGGTGATAGGCGTTCGACTACATCCCTTCTAATCAAAGACGTCGAACGAATGCCAATCCGAGGTTCCCGCTTAGCGTCATGCCCGCATAATCCCGCCTAAAAGCTGGCGCTTCTGAAGGATGGGCACGACTGGCCCCACGAAGTTCACAAACCATTCGCGGCGGGGCCGAGATTGGCTTCCAGCTGGTGAGCGAGATCGTCGCCGTCCCCTGCAGCACCTATCTCGACATGATCCCGGAGGGGGTGCAGCGTCCCACCATCTTTTACGCCGTCATCGCCGCGAACGCGCGACAGCCGGAGGGCTCGGCAGCGCGGATCCAATTCCTTGCTTCCACAGACGCCGCGCCGGCGATACCCAGGACAGGGCTGGAACCGTCGACCCGGTAATGATCCCCGTATCGCAGACGTCGGACTCTGTTTCGAGGAGACCTCCTATGCCGCACTCCGCTCCGTCTCGCCAAACCATACTGGCCTTGGGAGATGCCAAGGTCCTGCGCGCGCCTTCGGTCCAGGCCTAGCGCACCTTCTCCAATCGTCCGATCCGTCTGGTTGTAGCCTTCGTGCCAGTTCAAAACTCCTACATCCTCGCGCGCTGATCACACCAATAAAATTGGCTACGGTTCTTGGCCAGAATATCGTCGTTGACAACCTCGGTGGCTCCGGAGGCACGCTCGCGGCCGGATCGGCGCGCAGGAGATCGCCGCAGAACCAGCCCAACTCAGCCAGCGACTCGTGTGTGAGCAGACGCTCATCCAGCAACTCGTCCGCGATGCAGGAATCAGCCTGGGTTGATAGCCGGACCGGAGCGGACAGAGGTCTTCCTGGCTCACTGACACTCCGGTCTTCGCGGTATGCGATTGCCCTGGCCAGCGCACGAGCGAAACAGCTGCTTCCAACATAAATCGGCGAGAAACGTGACGGCGATCCTTGGGGCTGGCCGAGACCGGCCGGAATCCAGGACAGTTCAATGAGGTGGACGCGGGCGATTGAACGTAGGTGATCAGGCCCGAATGGCTCCAGCATGCAGATGTATTGCGCAGAGTTCAGCGTCGTCTTCTGCACGGCACGGACAGCGGACAGTGGTAGGAGCGCTTTCACCTCCGGCGGAGCTAGGTTTTAGCCGAGCTCCGTCAGTCTCCCGCTGTACAGCACGAGCCCGAGTTCGCTCCGCCCGGCCACATACTCTTAGAGAGATCGGACACTCTCGGCCGATATCGGGCCATAAGGAGAGGTGAATCCATGACCATTCCGGCGCCGGCCGTGAATGCGTGCCGCGCGAGGCTCCACCAGCAGCCGCGCAAACTCCGGCGATGCGACGCCGTGCAACGCAGCGCCGCCGGAACTGGAACGGGCCTTCAAGTCGGCTCCGTGCCGCAGCAACAGCCGCACCGTCACAGCGTCCTCCTAGACACCCTCGACAGTTCTGCCGGTCGCACTTCCCCGGAGCGCTTTCACGAGTTTGCGTTACCGCAAACCGTTATTGCATTCGCATGCAATCCCATGCTTAGGGATCAGGAAAACGGATCAGGGGAGGCCGGCTTGTTCGACAGACGTCTTTTGCTTGGGGCAGGAGCGGTGATGCTCGGTGTGGGAACCTCGAGCCGACCCGGATGGGGCCAAACCTTCCCGGATCGTCCCATCGCTGTGATCACGGGCTTCGCGCCAGGCGGCCTGACCGACCTCAGCACGCGCGTGATTGTCCGACGGATGGGCCAGGAACTGGGTCAGCCGATCGTGGTGGAGAACCGTTCGGGCGGCGCCACCTCCATTGCATCGCAGGCCGTCGGCAATGCCCGCGCCGACGGCTACACCGTGCTGATGGGCGCCTCTTCCCTAGCCATCAATCAGACGCTGCATCCAAACCTGTTCCCGCAGAACCCACTCGAAGCGTTCATGCCCATTGGCCTTGGCTACCGCAGCGCTTTCGTCCTTCAGATCCACCCCTCCTTGCCGGCGAGAAACCTCGCGGACTTCATCGCCTATGCGAAGGCGCACCCTGGCAAGATCAACTTCGGAAGTTCCGGCACCGGCGCGGTCAACCATCTCTGCATGGAGATGCTATGCCGGCAGTCAGGCTTGGAGGTGGTCCACGTTCCCTACCGGGGCGGAGCCCAGGCCGTGATCGACATCACCACCGGGCGCATCCAGGCCATGTTCTCCGCCGTGCTGGAGGCGCAGCCCCTTGTGTCGGAGGAAAAGACCCGCGCTCTCGCTATCTCATCGCGCAACCGTTCGCCGGTCCTGCCGGATGTCCCGCCGGTGGCGGACACCCTGCCCGGCTTCGAGGGGTTGTTCTGGCAAGGCCTCTTCGCTCCGCGAGGCACGCCGGAAGCCGTGGTCGCTCGGTTAGGGGCAGCTCTGAGAGTTGCCACGGAGGATGCCGAAGTGCGGTCGACGCTGGCGGAGCGGGGCGTCTCGGTCGACACAGGCGATGCCCAGATGCTTCGCGACATCCTCCTGAGCGACGCGCAGCTCTGGGGCAAGGTAATCAGGGACGGCAACATCCGCCCGGACTGACCGGCCCTAGTACCGCAGCGCTGCCTGTCCCTCCGGGCGGGCAGCCTGCACGAATGATCGGGTGATGAGGGCGGTCGTAACATTCGCGAAGAAACGAGCACCGAAAGCAGCGAAACGCTCCTCGTCCTCCCCCGTCAGGGCGAGGACGCCGGCACATTTGCCCGCCGCCGTGATGGCCCGCAGCCCCGTCGCGATCGCCTCCTGCACGGGCTTCGCCTTCCAGTCGCTGCCGTGTCCCATGGCGTGCGCCAGGTCGTTCGGGCCGATGAAGACGGCGTCCACCCCCTCCACCGCGGCGATCTCCCCCGCAGCACCGATTGCCTCCGGCGTCTCGATCATGGCGACGAAGGCAATCCCAGCATTGCTTCGGCGCGTGTGCGCATCCCCGCCGAAGGCGCCATATCCGGCGGCGCGCCCGCTGAAGGCAGCGCCGCGCTGGCCCTCAGGCGGGTAGCGCATCTTTGTCACCAAGCGGCGTGCCTGGACGGCGTCCTGCACCATGGGCACCTGCACCGCGCTCGCGCCCATATCGAGGATGCGTGGAAGGTCCGCCTCAAAGCAGCGCACGATGGGAATGATGCCGGAGGCCCTCGCCGCGCGCAGCATGTTCTCCGTGACGCCGAGATCTGCGCTGCCGTGCTCATTGTCGAGAATGACGAAATCGAATCCGGCATAGCCGCACATCTCGACAATCGCCGGGCTGGGGAGGCCGTTGAAGACACCCCGGAGCCGGCCGCTTCCCCGAAGCAACGCGGGCAGCCGCTCGTCAATGGGATGGCGGGGCTCGGGCATTGGCATTTTCCTGGACCTGTACCGGGCGCAGTCTTTGCGCGCAGCTTCGGACCGATGGCAAGCCACCGGCAGAAGGACTAATAGCCCCGGGATGGCGAAGCGGTCCAATCTCCCGCCGGCGGATCCGGTTGACGATCGAGCATCGCGCCCCGCCACGGCTTACGACGTCGCGCGCCTCGCCGGCGTATCGCAATCGGCGGTCTCACGAAGCTTCACGGAAGGCGCCAGCGTCTCCGACGCGACGCGGAGCAAGGTGATGTCGGCGGCGGCGGCACTCGGCTACCGCCCCAACCTCGCCGCGCGCGCCCTCATCACGCGGCGGTCCGGTATCGTCGGGGTCGCCGTCTCGTATCTGGAGAACCAGTTCTACCCGCAGGTGCTCGAAACCCTGTCGCAGGCCCTGGCGCAGGCCGGCTACCGCATGCTGCTCTTCACCGCCAAGCGCCACGAGCCGTCCGACCCGATCCTGGAAGAGGTCATGCGCTACCGCGTCGATGCCATTCTGCTGCTGTCGGCAAGTCTCTCCTCCCGTTTCGATGCCGAGTGCCAGAAGGCCGGCATCCCCGTGATCCTGGTGAACCGACGCACCAACAGCCCGAACGTCTGGAGCGTGACAGGCGACAACCACGGCGGCGCAAGCACGATCGCCGCCTTTCTCGCCGCCGGAGGGCATCGTCGCTTCGCTTTCATGGCGGGGCTGGAGGACGCCTCTACAAGCCGGGAGCGGGAGGCGGGGTTCACACGCCACCTCGCTGCCCAAGGCTTCTCGCCGCCGTTGCGCACTGTTGGCCATTACGACTTCGAGGCCGCCTCGGAAGCAGCCCGTGACCTGTTGCGCACTGGGCACCGGCCCGACGCCCTATTCTGCGCAAACGATCACATGGCACTCGCGGCCATCAACGTGGCCCGCGTGGAGTTCCAGCTGGATGTCGGACGAGAACTCTCGATCGTCGGCTTTGACGATGCAGGCCCCGCCGCCTGGCCCCTCTTCAGCCTCACCACCTATGTGCAGCCGGTGGACGCGATGGTTGAGGGTGTCATCACGATCCTGCGCCATCGCCTTGCTGATCCAGGCATCCCCGCCGAGAGTCGAGTGGCTCCGGGCTGGCTCGCTGTCCGCGGATCGGCGCGACGCCCGACACAGGGGGTAGTAGCCCGCGACAGCATCGAGACATGGTCGCCACCCCCCGGAAGCTGACCAGCAAGCTTGACAGAGCCGCGCTTGCATACGCATGCAGGACCACCACGGGAGGAACTGAAACAGTGGCAAAATGGCTGAAGTGCTGTCTTGACAGCACAGCCGCAAAGGGCGCCGACCGCCAGGTCCGCGACACGGTGGAGACCATCCTCGCCGACATTGAGGCGCGGGGCGATGCGGCCGTTCGGGAGCTTTCCATCCGCTTCGACGGCTGGGACCGCGAGGACTACCGCCTGACTCCAGCTGAGATCCAGGAGTGCCTGGACCAACTAACCGAGCGCGACATCCGCGACATCGAATTTGCACAAACGCAAGTTCGCAACTTCGCGCGGCACCAGCGGGATGCGCTGCAGGACATTGAGGTGGAAACCCTCCCCGGCGTGGTGCTGGGCCACCGCAACATCCCAGTCAACGCCGCGGGCTGTTACGTTCCGGGCGGCAAGTACCCCCTGCTCGCCTCTGCCCATATGTCCGTCATCACCGCCAAGGTCGCTGGCGTTCCGCGCGTGGTCACCTGCGCGCCGCCCTTTCACGGCCGCCCGGCACCCGCCATCGTCGCCGCGCAGCACATGGCGGGAGCTGACGAGATCTTCTGCCTCGGCGGCATTCAGGCCGTCGCGGCCATGGCGCTCGGCACAGGCTCCATCCGGGCCGTGGACATGCTCGTCGGCCCGGGCAACGCCTTTGTCGCGGAGGCCAAGCGGCAACTCTTCGGGCGCGTGGGCATCGACCTTTTCGCCGGTCCGACCGAGACCCTCGTCATCGCCGACGAGACCGTGGACGGCGAGATGTGCGCGACGGACCTTCTCGGCCAGGCAGAGCACGGTCCTGACTCCCCGGCGATCCTTCTGACCAATAGCGAGGCCCTGGCACGCGACACGATGCGCGAGGTCGAGCGGCTGCTCACTATCCTGCCCACCTCCCCCATTGCCGGCCGCGCTTGGGAGAGCCACGGCGAGGTGATCGTCGCCGAAGACGAGGAGGAAATGATCCGCGTCGCCGACGAGATCGCCTCTGAGCACGTCCAGGTCATGACACGTGATCCCGACGTCTTCCTGCGGGGCATGACGAACTACGGCGCGTTGTTCCTCGGCCCGCGCACCAACGTCGCCTACGGCGACAAGGCGATCGGCACCAACCACACCCTGCCGACGAAGAAGGCCGCGCGCTACACAGGCGGCCTCTGGGTCGGCAAGTTCCTCAAGACCTGCACTTACCAGCGCGTGCTGACGGATGAGGCTTCCGCCCTGGTCGGCGCCTACACCTCCCGCCTCTGCGCGCTCGAAGGCTTCACCGGCCACGGTGAGCAGGCGAACCTGCGGGTACGCCGCTACGGCGGCCGCAACGTTCCCTACGGGGCGGCGGTGGACGAGCGGGAATGACCGGAGTGCCCATCGCCCCCCTGCCCCGCCTTCCCTCGTCGCGGCTCGACGGCCGGCGCGCGCTCGTGACCGGGGCCGGGCGGGGCATCGGCCTCGCCGCCGCGGCCGCCCTCGCCCAGTCCGGCGCGGCAGTTACGCTGGCGGCGCGAAGCGGCGGCGAGATCGAGGCGGCGGCGGCGGCCATACGCGCCGAGGGCGGCCAGGCGGAGGCGCTGTGCCTCGACGTCTCCGACCCGCACGGTGTCACGGCCGCACTGGCGAGCGCCGCGCCCTACGACATCCTCGTCAACAACGCCGGCACCAACCGCCCTGCGCCCTTCACCGAGGTAACGGTCGAGGATTTCGACGCCGTGGCCTCCCTCAACCTCCGCGCGGCCTTCTTCGTGGCTCAGGCCGTCGCCCGAGGCCTGATCGAGGCGGGGCGCGGGGGAACCATCATCCAGATGTCCTCCCAGATGGGTCATGTCGGCGGCGCATCCCGCACCGTCTACTGCGCCACGAAGCACGGGCTTGAGGGCATGACGAAGGCGATGGCAATCGATCTCGCCCCCCATGGCATCCGCGTGAACACCATCGGCCCGACCTTCGTCGAAACACCGATGACACGCCCCTTCCTAGCGCAACCGGAGTTCCGTCGAACCGTGCTGTCGAAAATTAAGCTGGGCCGGGTCGGGCAGGTGGAGGACATCATGGGCGCTGTGGTCTTCCTCGCCTCCGACGCCGCCGCGCTGATCACCGGGACCTCCCTTCTCGTGGATGGAGGGTGGACGGCGGACTGAGCCCGCCGCCCTAGCTGCCTCAGCCCGGCCGGATGCCCCAGAACTTCGTGAAGCCTGTCTGCAGCCCCTGAATGCCCCGCGTCGCGGTCTGCTGCTTGAACTGGCCGAGCGGGTAATAGGGAACCTCCTCCATGCAGGCCAGCTGGATGTCGCGGCACACGGCCTGCCGCCCCGCCAACTCCGGCGCGTCGAACCAGGCGTTGTACAGCCCCTCCAGCCGCGCGCTCTCGTACCAGCCGGCATAGCCGGCGGCCCCGTTACCGCGCACACCGACATGGGTGGCGGGGTTCAGCAGGTCGGTCCCCGTCCAGCTCGTCGCGAAGAGGCTCCAGCCGCCGCTCTCCACGGGGCCGCGATTGTTGCGGCGCTGGAGCATGGTGCCCCAATCCGTCGCCACGTAGTCCACGTTTATCCCGATCCGCCGCAGCATGTCCGCTGCCACGTCGCCAAGCGCCTTGATCGTCACGTAGTCCGTCGGGACCAACAGTACGACCTTCTCGCCCTTGTAGCCCGCGGCCTCCAGGTCGCGCCGCACCGCCGCGTCGTCCTTCGGCTTCCGCAGGGGATCGATCCCCGCCTCGTTCGCCATCGGCGAGCCCGGCGTGAAGAACCCGGTCGGCACGTGGTAGGAGGCGCGATCGTCGCCGACGATCGCCTGCATGTAGGACGCTTGGTCGATCGCCCCCATCACCGCTCGGCGGATGGCCGGATTGTTGAAGGGGGCCTGGGTCGTGTTCGGCCGCAGCATTCCGACCGTGCCCGTCTCCTCCTGCACGCGCATCTGGAGGCCACGGCTGCGGGCCATTATCGGCCTCAGGTCATGCGCCACCTGCTCCCACCAGTCCTGTTCGCCGGAGACCATGGCGCCGGCGGCGGTGGAGGCGTCGGGGATGGTGTTCCAGACGACGCGGTCGTAGTAGGCGACCTTCGGGCCCGCACTGCCGATCGCCGGCCCACTACCCCGCGGCCGGTAGCGGTCGAACTTCGCATAGACATTGCGCGCCCCTTGCAGCCGCTCATCAGCGACGTAGCGGAACGGGCCGCTGCCGATGATCTCGGTGATCTGCGTGCCAGGATCGGTGGCTGCGACCCGCGCGGGCATGATCGCGGGCATCATTGCCGTGCTCTTCGCCAAGGCGTCCGGCAGGAGAGGAAAAGGCTTCTTCAGGCGAAAGATAATCGTGCGGTCGTCGGAGGCGAGGATCTCGTCGGTTGCCCGCATCAGGGCACCGCCGAAGGCGTCCCGCGCACCCCAGCGGCGAAGGCTCGCCACGCAGTCCCGCGCCAGCACCGGCGTGCCGTCATGGAACAGCAGCCCCTCGCGCAGGCGGATGGTCCAGCGACGCCCGTCCTCCTCCACCGCGTGGCCTTCGGCCATCTGCGGATGCGCCACGTCGTTCTCGTCCAACCCGTACAGGGTGTCGAAGACCATGTAGCCGTGGTTGCGGGTGACGTTCGCCGTGGTCCAGTGCGGGTCGAGGAAGGCGAGGTCAATCTGCGGGATGAAGCGCAGCGTCCGTCCCTGCGCCTGTGCGAACGCCGGGGTGGTCAGGGCGAGGCTCCCGGCCGCAGCCCCCTTGAGTAATGAGCGACGGTGCATCGGTACCTCCTCGGGTCACGCCGGATCCGCCCGCCGGCTGGGTCGCCTGCGCCAGTGCAGCAAGGGTCGTGCCCTCGATGCAAGGAATGCTTCTCAGCCCACCGCCTCGCCCCGCACATGTAGCCGCGGCGTCAGGTCAATCTCGTCCAGCGGGAAGAAGGGGCGCGCCTTCACAAAGGGCAGTTCCGCCACGCGGTACGAGGTCATGCCCGGCGTATCCACCGTGACGCACTCGCCGATCGCCGCGTAGTTGAGGGTGAAGTGGTAGCCGGACCGGGTGACCACGATCCCCATCCGCGCTGGATCGACGCCCATGGCGCGATAGTAGTCGGGATCGAGATAGGAATAGGGCTGATCCGTCAGCACGAGGTTCACGGTGCCGACTCGCAGCACGGAGTAGGCCCCGAGCGTGGCCCGGTAACCGGCATCCGCGGGACCGTCATACACCACCTGCGCGGAGGCCCCGGCGGACACCACCTCCCCCGTGACCTCCAGCGGCGGCGCGACAGTCGAGTACCGCCCGCCCACCGTCACCGTGACGGTCGCGCCCACCCCGGCGGCTCGGCAGGCCGCCACAGCGTCGGCATCGGCGATCGGCACGGCCGAGGCCGGGAGGTCGTCCCTCGCCAGCAGGGCGCGCAACACGTAGGTCCCGTCGCCCGGGCTCCCGCCGGCCACCCGATCCCCCTGGTCGCCCAGGATCAGCGGCCGATCTGTCCCTCGGGCCGCCTTGTCCAGGTACTCGTCCAGCGAAGGATAGGTCCCGATCAGCTCCCGCCGCCGATCCCACAGCTCGCGCGCGAGCCCGAGGGCCAGGTCGTCAGGCGTCTCGCCGTTCCCATAGGCCAGCACCCACTGCCCGAGGCCGCGCACGTCGAGGAACTGCTGCGCGTTGAAGATCGAGACATCGTAGGCCTGCCCGCTCTCCACCGCCGCCTGGGCGCGCGCGTGAAGGGACAGCAGCGGCTCCTCATCCGTGCGGTCATTGCCGAGGGTGAGCATAGGCAGGTGCACCGCCGCAAGGGCCGGCCGCAGCCGTCCCTCCAGCATGTCCGACGCGGCCCGGAAGGCGCGCCGGCCCGTCCGGCCCTGGTCTCCGTGCGGGTTGGTCAGGTAACCCGCCAGCAGGTCGCAGCAGTCGAGGATCTCCGGCGTGACGTGGGCGTGCAAGTCGAAGCCCGCCGTCAGCGGCACGTCCGCCCCGACGATCCCGCGCAGCGCCGCCATCAGCGTGCCCTCGGGGTCCTCCAGGCTTGGCGTCAGCATGCCCCCGTGCAGCGGCAGCACGATCGCATCGAAATCGCCGCGCCGCGCCGCATCGCACATCCTGTCGCGCATCTCTGCGAAAACGGCCTCTTCCACCGGCCCGCCGGACTGGGCGCGGAAGATCGTCGGCACGATGACCTCGGCCCCCGCCGCCTGCGCGGCGTCCACAATGCCGCCGAGCACGGAGTTGCTCCCCCGCGCCGCTTCTACCGCTTCCGTCCCGGACCGGATGTTGAACCAGGACCGCCCCATCGGCACGGGGTTGAAGCTATGGGATTCCTGCGCGATGCCGCCGGCAAGGATCCGCCTCTTCGCCATGAAAGGTCTCCCGCTACGGCCGGAAGCACAGCCCGCCCGGGCCGGCCCGCGCAAGCATCGCGGCAGCGGCGGAAAGAATAGTGGCCGCTTCAGTACGTCGGCGGAGTGATGGCGCTTACGATCTCGCTCACTCCCGGATCGACGTTCCGGAAGCGGTGTGGCTGTCGACTATCGAAGTAGTAGGCGTCCCCGGCTTGCAGGACCGTCGTTCGGTCGCCCACCGTCACCTCAACGGCTCCACGGGTGACGATCCCCGCCTCCTCCGCCCGGTGCGCCACCCGCGCCTCCGTTGCGGCACCTGGGGCGTAGCGCTCGGTGAGCATGAGCATTCTCCGGTTTGGATAGTCCATTCCGACGAGGCGGTAGGAGACCTTGTCAGGCCGCCCGATCTCCACCAGTTCGTCCGCGCGGTAGAACGGATGGTCGGGTTGACCGCTTTCCAGCTCCGCGAAAAACGATGAGAGGGTCGTGCCGAGGGCGCCGAGAATGGCACCGAGCGTGTCCACGGACGGGCTCATCCGCTCCCGCTCGATGAGCGAAATGGCCGAGTGAGACACGCCGGACCGGGCGGCCAGTTCCCGCAATCCTAGTCCGCGCCGCGTCCGAAGAGCCTTCAGCTCCGAGCCGACCATCGCCATACCGAACCTCCTTCCTGGCAAGAGTGTTGAGGATAATAAACAGCCATGCACTTGCCTACTTCCAGGTGCCGGCGCGCCGGGGTCACTCTCGCCGCACCAGCGGCGTATCCCTTCGCCGCCTCGCCTCTCCCGGGAAGCTCGACATGTCCGTCCAAGAACATCCCGATGCCGGTCTCGCCTTCATCAAGCCGGTCAGCCGCGACTCTTTCCGCGACAACGACGCATTGGCTGCCACCGTGAAGGATGTGGTCGACGATGTCCGGACCCGTGGTGACGCCGCCGTTCGGAAGTACGCGGCCGCTTTCGACAAGTCGGACCTCGACTCTTTCGAGGTCAGCCCGGCTGAGCGAGCCAGCGCAGTGGCGCGGTTGGATCCTGCGGCCCGAGAGGATGCCGAGTTCGCCATCGCCCGCGTGCGGGATTTTGCGCAGGCACAGCTCCGCACGATGCTCCCGCTGGATGTGGAGCCCCTGCCCGGCCTGCATCTCGGCCATCGGATCATCCCCATCCAGCGCGTCGGCGCCTACGTTCCAGGCGGACGCTACCCTCTTCTCTCCGCACCTGTGATGACGATCGTTCCCGCCCGTGTCGCCGGATGCGAGGAGGTGATCGCCTGCCTTCCTCCCGGCGCCCACCCGGATATGATCGCCGTCTGCCATCTCTCCGGCGCCGACCGGATCTTCCGGATCGGCGGTGCCCAGGCGATCGCCGCCATGGCCTTCGGAACGGAGAGTGTTCCCGCCGTGGACAAGATTTTCGGGCCTGGCAATGCCTATGTGAACGAGGCCAAGCGTCAGGTCTTCGGCAAGGTCGGCATCGATCAGCTCGCGGGCCCGAGCGAGATCTACGTCGTAGCGGACGAGACCGGCGACCCGGAGATGATCGCCACCGACCTCCTGGCCCAGGCCGAGCACGACGTGATGACCCGCGTCGGCCTCATTACCACCAGCCGCGCCCTCGCGGAGGCGACGGTCGCGGAGGTCGAGCGCCAGCTCGCGGACCTTCCCACGGCCGATGTCGCCGGCCCCGCCTGGCGCGACTACGGCGAGGTCGTCCTTTGCGCCGACGAGGCTGCTATGATCACCTACTCCGACCGCATCGCCGCCGAGCACCTGCAGGTCCACACCGCCGACCCGCACGCAACCGCAGCGCGCCTTCGCAACTACGGCTCCCTCTTCATCGGCCCACTCGCCAGCGTGGTCTATTCCGACAAGTGCTGCGGCACGAACCACACGCTGCCGACACTCGGCGCCGGCCGCTACACGGGCGGCCTATGGGTCGGCTCCTACGTCAAGGTCTGCACCCACCAGTGGTTGGACCCGCGCGGCGTGGCCGCCGTGGCGCCTCCCGCCATCCGGCAGAGCGGGCGCGAAGGCCTGGAAGGACACCGCCGCGCCGCGGCCTTCCGCACCGGCCACAACCGCAGCGGCTCCGTGCAGACCGCAGTTCTGGACACCCCGGCCTGATCCGCCCTGGAAGGCGCGGTCAGACATGCACCCTCCTCCGCTCCCGGCAATGACCTCTGCTGCCCGCCACCTGGGGCAGCAGCGCATTGTCTGGGTAAAAGCGGAGCGGCTCCCCTACCCGCGCAGCCTCGCGATCTTCGCCCGGAGGTCGCGGTACTCCACGGCCGTCGCGACAATCCACTCTCTTGGCAGGGCGATTCCCGTTCGCGCCAGCCCCGCGACCAAGCCTGCCTCATCGCTCTCAGGTGTTACCGCAATCGCTGGCTCCCGGTCCTGTCGCTCCGGCATGTCGCCTCCATTGCCTGTTCCATCCGGCCGCCCCGTGCCTGGGGGCGAGGCGCGATGAGGTCCGAAGCCTATCCCCGCCCTGCCGCCATGGTCGAGGGCACGCCGTCCCTCTCGGCCGCGGCACGCGGGCTGCGCGGCGGCACCCTCACCGCCGTCTCCCTCGCGCGGGACGCCCTGGCCCGGATCGCCACGACCGATCCGGTCGTCCGCGCCTTTGTGCGCCTGGAGCCGGCGGCAGCCCTGGCCGACGCTGCGCGCGCCGATGCTGAGCTATCGCGCGGCCTCGACCGCGGCCCCCTTCACGGTATTCCGACTGCGATCAAGGACATCCTCGACGTCGCGGGATGGCCTACCACCTGCAATTCACGCACCCGCCCAGACACGCCGGCGGAGGAGGATGCCGCGGTCGTGGAGCGCCTTCGCGCTGGCGGTGCCGTCATCCTCGGCAAGCTGGAGACCTACGAATTCGCCCTCGGCGGCCCGACGGAGGAGGCACGCTTCCCACCGGCCCGCAATCCATGGGATCCAGCCCGTATCCCGGGCGGCTCCTCATCCGGCTCGGCCGCAGCTGTGGCCGCGGGGATGATCCGGATGGCCCCGGGATCCTGCACGGCCGGGTCAATCCGCGGTCCGGCCGCTTGGTGCGGCGTCGTCGGGCTGAAGCCGACCTTCGGCCGCATCTCCTGCCGTGGCGCCTTTCCCCTCGCGCCCACCCTCGACCACCTCGGCCCCCTGGCCCGCAGCGTGGAGGACGCCGCGATCGCCCTCGGCGTTATGGCCGGCCACGATCCCCGAGACCCCGCGAGCGTCGACCGCCCCGTCCCTGACTACCGTATCTGCCTGAAGGACGGCGTTGCGGGGTTGCGGGTCGGAGTACCCCGCCATTTCTTCGCCACCTCCCCCCTCCTCGCCCCCGAGGCGCGCGACGCCATCGACGCCGCGATTGGCCACCTGCACGCGGCCGGCGCGACGGTGACGGACGTAACCCTTCCGGACTACGACCTCTTCCTCGCCGTCAACCGCGTGATCATGACGGCGGAAGCTCTGGCGATCCACGCGTCCGCCCTGCGGCGCGATCCGCGCGGGTTTGCCCCGATCACCGCGCGGCGCTTCGCGGCCGGCGTAGCGATCGGCGCTACCGACTACCTCGACGCGCTACGCCACCGCCGCGGCCTGACCGCGGCCCTCGACGGCGTTCTGCAGGGCTTCGACCTCCTCCTCACCGCCATTTCGCTCGACGTGGCGCCACTTGCGGCCGTAGGCGCGGAACCCAGCGCCTGGCCGCTCCAGGCGAGCCCCTTCAACGTCACAGGCCACCCCGCGATGAGCGTGCCGGCCGGCTTCGGCGGGGGTGGGATGCCGCTTGCCGTGCAGATCGTCGGCCGACCCTTCGACGAGGAGACGGTGCTCCGGGCCGGCCAGGTTCTGGAACGCGCCTTCGGCCACGATGAAGCAGAAAAAAACAACGAGGAGACCTCCGCATGACCGCCCGCGTCATCCATGCCGCCGCCCTGGCGACGGCCCTGCTCACGGCACCGGCCTTGGCGCAGGAACCGAGAAGCGTACTGCGCGTCGTCCCGCAGGCCGACGTGGCCGTGACCGACCCCGTCTTCGGCACGGCCTGGATCTCAACCATCCACGGCACGATGGTCTGGGAATCCCTCTTCGCTTGGGATTCGAGGATGCAGCCGCGGCCCCAAATGGTTTCGGATTGGGGCGTGTCGGAGGACGGGCTGCGCTGGCATTTCACCCTGCGCGAGGGACTGCGCTTCCATGACGGCTCTCCCGTCACCACCGCCGATGTCATCGCATCCCTCCGCCGCTGGATGACGATCGACGCGACGGCGACCCGCATCGCCGCCGTCACCGCGGGCATGGAAGCAGTGGATGCCCGCACCTTCGCCTGGACCCTGCGTGAGCCCTTCCCTGCGATGGTCTCTGCCCTCGCCGCAGCGCCGTCGCGCTTCGCCGCTATCATGCGTGCGGCCGACATCCCGGAACGTGGCCGCCCCGCGACCACACTCATCGGCTCCGGCCCATTTCGTTTCAACGCCGCCGCGCGGGTCAGCGGCGACCGGGTCGTGTACGACCGCAACCCGGACTACGTGCCCCGCGCCGAGCCGCCGGACGGTCTCGCCGGTGGCCGGGTGGTGAAGGTGGACCGCGTGGAGTTCCGTATCCTCCCCGATCCCGCCACCGCTGCCGCCGCCCTCCAGGCCGGGGAGGTCGATTTCATTGAACGCCCTTCACTCGACCTTCTCCCCGTTCTGTCGCGCAGCCGCGCCATCCGGGTGACGCGCCTGACCGACCTCGCAGGCCAGGCAATGCTCCGCCCCAACACCCTGCACCCGCCGTTCAACGATGTTCGCGCCCGTGCGGCCCTCGCCTACATCGTCGATCAGGCGGAGACCCTGGCAGCCGGTTACGGCGACGAGGCGTATTGGAGCCGCTGCAACGCCTACTTCGTCTGCGGCTCTCCCAACGGAACCGAGGCAGGGGCCGAAGACTTCGGTCGTGACCTCGCCCGTGCCCGCCAGCTCCTGATCGAGGCCGGCTACAGGGGCGAGCGGATCGTCTTCCCAACAACGACCGAGATCCCATTCTTCGGCCGCATGGCGGAGGTGACGGCCGCGGCAATGCGTCAGGCCGGGATGAACGTCGATCTACAATGGATGGACTGGCCCAGTGTCATCACCCGCACGTCCAGCCAGGCTGCGCCAGATCAGGGCGGGTGGAACATCTATGTAACCGGGGCTCCCGGCCCGCTGATGTGGAGCCCGATGACGAACATTGGCGTGAACACCGCCTGTGATCGCAGCAACTTCGCGGGCTGGCCCTGCGACGAAGCGGCGGAGGCGCTGCGTCGCGAGTACATCAACGCCTCCGACGCCGACCGGCCAGCTCTCCTGGACCGTCTGCACCGGCGCCTTGCGGAAGTTCATCCCTACCGCCTCCTGGGCCAGTCCTTCACGATGGTTGCCCACCGCACCAGCCTCTCGGGGGTGCTGCCCTCGCCCGTTCCCGTGTTCTGGAACATCGAGAAGCGCTGAGAGGATTGTCGAGCGCCAAGTCAGCAAAGATGCAGCTGGTTTGGCGCTGACTATTTAAGCAGCGAGGGACCCGCGAGGCGTTTCACTCTTTAGAACCCTGCTACTGCAGCGCAGTCCTGTAATCTACTGATCTTGGATCAAAGGATTGACGCTGCTTCCTTTGGGGAGGGTCCACACAGGACTGTAGCCGAGCGCGGCCGAAGCATCCTCCGCCGCAGTGCGGTCCCACAGGGGATAGTCCGTCCCACGATAGGTCGACATTCCCCGCGGCCCTCAGATCCGTCATGGCGCCTGCGTTCCCACCCAGGCAGTCGGAACAGGAACTAAGATGACAGCGCACGCCGCGCTCATGAAGGACCGGATGGCGTAAGACCTGCGCCCTACGGGGGCATCATCCCCTCTGCGACGTTCCCGGCAAGGTGAACCTTCGACACGGCGGCAGCTTCCGGCGGCGCGACCCCCACCGGGCCTTCACGTCTAACCCCCCGACCAGTCGGCGCAACGCTCGTGCGGAGAGCCCGCGATCTCAGCACCACCCACCCGGGATGATGACGGGAACGCGGTAAGGGGCCCGTTCAACCCTGCCGCAGACGGCTGTTCCGACCCTCTAGACCTGTCACACAGAAATGCTAGACGAAGGCTCGAGGCACAGCGCCGAAGGTGCTGAATTGAGAAAGCATGTCGTTGACCAGGTTGGGAGTTCAGGTTCCCGAGCCACTCCGGCAAATGCTTCTTCTTCTCAAAGCCGAAGCTGCTGCTCCCGCCCACCCGGAACAGTGATACGCACTGGTATAGCACAACGCTGAAACCAGCGGCCCACGCCAGCCCCGTTCTACAGTGTTAAACCTACTCAGGACCGACACTCTATTCGGGCCTGATCTCCTGGCTGCGAGAGTGCCGTACTGTACATGAGCCTGCTAGCCCTCCCATGTGACAGGCAGGCCCGGGTACGAGGAAGCAGAATTTGGAAATGAGAAGCAGACGAGGAGCCATCTCGGCCCTCGGAGGTGCACTTGCGATCGCCGCAGTTCGACGGGCAGCAGCGCAGGAAACGGGCTGGCGACCTGACCGGCCATTGCGTGTTGTTGTGACCTTCCCCCCCGGCGGGGTGATGGACATCTCCGGCCGCCTGGGAGCTGAACTGCTAGGCCACATGCTGGGCCAGCCTGTCGTCGTTGAAAACCGGGCGGGCGCGGGTGGCAATGTTGGCACCCTGGCCGCACTCAATGCCGAAGCCGATGGCTACACCCTCCTGCTGGGTAGCATGGCGATCCTGGGGGTAAACCCCGTGCTCTACCCACGAGGCGGGGTCGATGCTTCCCGGGACTTCGTGCCGGTGGGCACGATCGGGGAAGTCGCGAACATCCTCTCCGTTCTCCCCGGAAAGGTCAGGGCGACCAATTTGCGGGATTTCATTGCCGACGCGAAACATAAGCCGCTGATGTACGGCTCGGTGGGTAATGGCAGTTCCTCCCACCTGGCAGCCGCTACCTTCCTGAAAATGGCGGGCATTGAGGCGACCCATGTGCCGTATCGCGGGTCCGCTCCCCTGGTGACTGCGATGCTGTCCGGCGAAATCGACTTTGGCTTCGACACCACGGCCACCTCTACGCCGCATATCCGCTCCGGCGCTTTCCGTGCCCTTGCCGCTTCAACTACCCGCCGCGCCTCAGCTTTGCCGGAAGTCCCCACCTTCGCGGAAGCCGGGCTGCCCGGTTACGACGTGGGGCTGTGGACCGGCTTCTTTGTACGAAAGGGCACGCCGGCCCCGGTGATCGCAACGCTCCGTCAGGCCATGGCGAGAGGGCGCACGCCCGAGTTCGAGGAAAAGTTGAAGGGCGCCTTCGTCGATCCGCTGGCGGTGCCCGAGGCTGATCTGGTCCGCTGGACGGAAGAGAGCGCCGTGCGGTGGCAGGCTGTCTCCCGCGAGCTGGGCCTGCAAGCCGACTGATGCCAGAAGCGCGCCGCCGGTGACTCGGCGGCGCCTCGAGGCGCAGGCGCCTTAGGACCGTGAGGCGTCTTCCTGCCGGCCGGAGACCGTCGTTCGCACCACGTCCTTAGGCCTCAGCCGCCCTCGGTCATGTCACCTATTTACCATTTTGTTCAGCGTCGGTGCCACGCTGGCCGCGATCATCACTTTGCCCAGAGGTCCACGGCACCCACATAAGGCTCTACCGACGGGCTAGCCCGAACTGTGAAAGCGACCATAGAACGGCCGCTCAATCGAAAATTTGAGTAGGAGTAGGATTAGGCGTGGCGGCGATCGACGAGGAGAGCGAGCTGGTGCTGGACGAGCGGGAGGAGGCCCTTCTCTCTTCACTGCCGCAAATGGAAGGCCAGGCGCTCCGGCGCCTGACGGAGCTCGCGCGCAGCCGCGGCCATGTCACCCATGCCGAGGTCGCGGCAGCCCTGCCCTCTGAGCAACTATCCTCGGACCGGATCGAGGATGCGCTGGGCGTGCTCTCTGCCTTGGGCGTCGAAGTAGCTGAGGACGACGCCGAAGCGGAGGAGGGCGATCCTGCCGCCGAGCCGCGTGCGGCGGCCGAGGGCGACGAAGAAGCGGTCGGCAACGTCAAGGACGATGCCGGGCGCAACGTAGACCCCGTCCGCATGTACCTGCGGGACATGGGCACGGTGATGCTGCTGAGCCGCGAGGGCGAGATCGCCATCGCCAAGCGCATCGAGGCTGGCCGCAACATGATGATCGAGGGGCTCTGCGAGGCCCCTCTGGTGCTGGACGCGATCATGGGCTGGCATCGCGCCGTCCAGGACGGGAGCATGCTCCTGCGTGACGTCCTCGACCTTGAGGCGACCGCAGGCGCCGGGGAAGGCCCGCCCGAGGGCGGGTCCCAGCAGGACGATGAGGAGGCGGGCGAGGAGAGCGAAGCGGGCGTGATGATCTCGCCCTCGGCCCTGGAGCAGCAGCTCAAGCCGGAGGCCCTGGCGGCCTTCGAGGCCATCGGTGCTGCCCAGGCCTCCATGCGGGGCCTTCAGGCCCGCCGAATGGCCGCCTATGCGGAAGGCGGCGCCCTCACCACCGCGGACGAAGCCGAGTTCGCCCGGCTGCGCGGCGAACTCGTCGCGCTCATCGGGCGGGTCCATCTGCACGCCAACCGCGTCTCGGAGCTGGTCGAGCGGATGCGTGAGGTGAACAGGCGCCTTACGGGCGCCGAGGGGCGGCTCCTCCGCATTGCCGAGACGGCAGGCGTGAAGCGGGACGACTTCCTCTCCGTTTATCGCAGTTCCGCCTCGAAGCCGGGATGGGTGGCCAGCCTCGCTTCCCGCAAGGGCAAGGGGTGGACGGCGCTGGCGACCACCTATGCGGCCGAGGCCGAGGCGGCGCGCTCCGCCGTCTTCGCCGTGGCCGAGGAAGCGGGACTGCCGATCACGGAGCTCCGCCGCGTGCAGGCCGTCGTGGCCAAGGGCGAGCGCGACATGAACCGGGCGAAGAAGGAGATGATCGAGGCCAACCTCCGCCTCGTGATCTCCATCGCCAAGAAGTACACCAACCGTGGCCTGCAGTTCCTGGACCTGATCCAGGAGGGCAACATCGGGCTGATGAAGGCGGTCGATAAGTTCGAGTACCGCCGCGGCTTCAAGTTCTCGACCTATGCCACCTGGTGGATCCGCCAGTCCGTCACCCGCGCCATCGCCGACCAGGCCCGTACCATCCGCGTCCCGGTCCATATGACGGAGACGGTCAACAAGCTGAACCGCACCTCGCGGCAGATGATGCATGAGCTCGGGCGCGAGCCGACCCCGGCCGAGCTCGCGGCCAAGATGGGCATGCCGCTGGAGAAGGTGATCAAGGCGCAGAAGATCGCCCGCGAGCCGATCAGCCTCGAGACGCCGGTGGGCGATGAGGAGGACAGCCATCTCGGCGACTTCATCCGGGATGAGAACGCGGTCATGCCGCTCGACGTCGCCCTGCATGCAGGTTTGCGCGATGCGACCAGCAAGGCGCTTTCGGGTCTGACGCCGCGCGAGGAGCGGGTGCTGCGGATGCGGTTCGGCATCGGCATGAATTCCGACCACACGCTCGAGGAGGTCGGGCAGCAGTTCAACGTCACCCGCGAGCGCATCCGCCAGATCGAAGCTAAAGCTCTCCGCAAGATGAAGCACCCGACCCGGGCCAGGCAGCTGCGAAGCTTCCTTGACGAATCCTAGACAGGAGGGGCGTCAGCGCTCCTCGCCTGTAAGCACCCCTGTCTCGGACAGCGTTTCCAGCATGTTGGAGCGCCACGACCGTACCGAACTGGGCTGGCCCGTTCTGCTGCGGCACCGAGTTGAGGGCGTGACGAAGGGGCCACGGGTCGGGTAAGTCCTCCGGCATGCGCCGCCCGCGGACAGGCCTTGCCCGCCTTATCGCCCTCCTGCTGCTCTTGCAGTGGGCGGGGTCCGTGCTGCCGCATGCCAGGGCCATGGCCCAGCTGGCCTCGGCACAGCTGGTCGAACTCTGCACACATCAGGGCACGCGTCAGATCCTCCTCGGGGAGGATGGCAAGCCCCTGAAGCCTGTGCAGGCGAATGACTGCTGCACCCTGTGCCAGGGCCCGATGGCGGCATCGCCATCGGAGCCGCCCATCCTGCCGCAACCTGCCGGCTACGTGCTGGTCGTCGAACTCTTCGGCGCGGAGGGGCTGCCGACCACCCCGCCACGCGCCCCGCCCCAGCAGCCCAGAGCACCACCCGCTTTCTGACACCGGTTGATCACCGGGCGGACGCTTCGCGTCGCGCCCGGTCCTTGTCGCCTGGGCATCGCCCAGGCGTCTTGCCGCTGTTCAGGAAAGCGCATGATGCGCCCAACGACCTCTACCTCGCGCCAGACGCGCGCGCTCTGTCATTCCCGTCCCCTCCTCCACCTGGGCCTTGCGCTCCTCGCCTCGACCAGCCTGATTGGTCCGGCCCTGGCCCAGCAGGCTCCCACGCCGGTCTCAATAGGCGGCGATCCGATCGCGGTGCCGGAAGTCTCGGTAACCGCCGCGGCATCCACAATCCGCGGCTATCTGGCCCCGGATTCGACCACGGCGCTCCGCCTTGCAGCACCGATCCAGGACGTTCCCGTCTCGCTGCAAGTCGTGCCGGACACCCTCATCCAGGACCGCGGAGCTCTCTCGGTGCGGCAGGCGGTCGAGACCGTCAGCGGGGTGACGAGCAGCAACGCCATTCCAGGCTCGGTCGCGCTCCGCATCCGTGGCTTCAACGACGGCAGCGCGAACCTCCGGGACGGGTTCCGCGAGACGAGCAATCAACAGGACGTGCAGGGGATCGAGCGGATCGATGTCCTGAAGGGTCCCGCCTCCGTCCTCTATGGCGGCAATCTCTCCTCGGGCGGGGTCGCCAACATCGTCACGCGCGCACCAATGGCCAGCCGCTTCGGGAGCGTGGGCGGAACAGTTGGCAATTACGGCCTCTTCCGCTCCACCTTCGACATCAATGAGGGCGATGCCACAGGGGACGGCACCCTCGGCATCCGGCTGAATGCCGCGCTGGACCGGAGCGGCTCGTTCCGGAATTTCGGCGGGTCCGACACCCAGTTCATCAACCCCTCGCTCCGATGGCGCCCCACGGCCCAGGACGAGGTGGTGATCAGGGCGCAGTACCTCAGGAGCACCTTCAGCTACGGACCAAGCCAGTCGCCCCTCTCTCGGCACACGCTCTCACTGCCGCTGTCCTTAAACTTCGACGACCCTCGCCAGGGATCCTCCCGCCGAGAGACCGCCCGGGCGAGCTATGACTGGGTCCATAGCTTTGGCGAGGGCCTCCGCTTCCGGTCAGGCTTCAACGCGTCCGGGGTAGATTACGACCTCGGGACAGACCGCTTCTCAAGCCTTCGTATCCTGGCCGACAACCGAACCGTCCAGCGGACAGCGATCTTCGGTCCCCAGCACCTCCGAGACTACGACCTGCAGAACGAGCTCGCCGGCACCTTCAAGACCGGCCCCGTCCGGCACGACTGGCTTGTTGGGGTCGAGACTTACTGGACCTCCAGCAGCGCGATCAGCTCGCAGATCGCATGGCCCAATCTGGACCTGCGGAACCCCGCTTATGGCGTGACGCCCGGTCCCGCCCGCCTGGCCTCCAGCACGCACAGCAGCTTCGTCAACAATGCGGGCTACGTGCAGGATTTCCTCACCGTCTCCCCCGGAATGCGGGTCCTGCTGGGAGGGCGCTACGACGCGACCGAGACCTCCAGCCGGAACCGCATCACAAATGTCGAGGCCGAGAACACGGCCGGGCGTTTCTCGCCACGTATCGGCATCTCCTACGAGCCGATCACGGACACGAACCTTTTCGCGAACTGGGCCAACTCCTTCGTCCCAACCACCGCGACCACGGCGAGCGGTGCCGCCCTCTCGCCCAGTACCTCCGAGCAGTTCGAGCTTGGGGTCAAACAAGCGGTCCTCGGTGGCCGGGCGCAGGCGACGGTCGCTCTCTTCCAGATCACCCGCACGAACGTGCCGACAACCGACCCTGCGAACCCAGCCTTCTCCATCGCATCCGGTGAGCAGCGCAGCCGAGGTGTGGAGGTCGATCTCGCGGGTGAGATCCTCCCCGGATGGATCGCGGTGGCGAACTACGCCTTCACCCAGGCCGAGGTGACCCGCGACAACCGACTTCCGGTCGGGAACACCCTCGCAGGTGCAGCCCGGCATGCGGGCCAGATCTGGACCACTTACGAGTTCGAGGACGGATCGCCGCTTCGTGGCGTCGGAATCGGCGGCGGCGTACGGGCCGAAAGCCGGCGCGAAGCGACCCTGCCCAACACCTTCGCGCTGCCGGCCTATGCCCGGCTCGATGCCGCGGCCTGGTACCGCTTCGAGGTGGCCCGCACGCCCCTGCGCGCCCAGGTCAACATCCAGAATATCAACCGGCAACGCATCTACGACACGGACGGCGCAAACACCCTTCGAGTGAACGTGCCCTTTACCGTGCTCGCCTCGATGACAGCTCAATTCTGAGGAGGACGCGATGTCCGAGAACACCATTACTCCGGCGGCGGCTGGCGTAGCGCGCCGGCATTTCGCGGCAACGGCGATTGCCGGAGGTCTGCTGGCAGCAAGCGCGCCCGGTGGCCTGGCCCAGCCGTCGCCCCAGCCACTCCCGCGGCCCCGCATGCTGCAAGGCCCGAACGCTCCGACACCGATTAAGGTGGCCATGCTGGTCCACCCGCAGATGATCATGCTCGACCTGGTCGGCCCCCAGACAATCCTGAACATCCTCGGCTCCGACATCCACCTGGTCGGTGAGACGAGGGAGCCGGTCCTTACCGACATCAGTGTTCCGATCACACCGACCTGCACGCTGGACGAATGCCCGCGCGACCTCGATGTCCTTTTCGTTCCGGGCGGCCTGATGGGATCCATCGCCTGCATGAGGAGCCGTGCGGTTTTGGACTTCCTTGCGGACCGGGGGAGCACTGCCCGTTACGTCACGAGTGTCTGCACGGGTGGCTTGGTGCTCGGCGCCGCCGGTCTTCTGCGCGGCTATCAGGCGACAGCCCACTGGGGCGTGGTCGACCTCCTGCCGCTCCTCGGCGCCAGGAAGGTCGATGCGCGCGTCGTCCAGGATCGAAACCGGCTGACCGGCGCGGGTGCGACGGCGGGCCTTGATTTCGGGCTGAACCTCGCGGTTCTGCTGCGCGGGCAGGAGGCAGCTGAGCGGGTTCAGCTCGTCTTAGAGTACGAGCCCGTGCTGCCGTTCCATAAGGGCACGCCAGAGCTCGTCGGCCCAGAGGCGATGGCGCGTGTACGCGCCGGCCGTGTCTGGATGGACGGGCAAGCCCGCGAGGCATCCCTCGCCGCTGCACGGCATCTCGGCCTCTGAAGCGGAAGACATCTGCGTAACCCAGACCTCCCCCATAGGGCCGATCCCACCTGTGGCTCCCGGGGGAACCCTGCCCGCATCGACGGGCTCCCTCGATATGCGCCTTCTTGAAGGAAACGCCCGCGTTCCAGGAGGCCGTCAGGATTGCCACTTCCTGCGGCACCCTGGCTACTCACTTCTCTCGAAGCTTCCGGCAGCTCGAGAATAAGCTGCTGCTAGAGACGCCCCGACTAGCCGAGCTCTCGACTCTTGCTAGATCCTCTGGTGCCCGCCGCAGAAGCGGTCCGCGCGCCGGAGAACTGGCCGCCAGTGTTGCCGCTGGCTATCGGCGGCAGCAGTTCATCCCTTTGCGGCTATCGCCACGAGTTCCTCAAGATCCAGGTCATGCTCAAGGTCATGAAGCGTTTCGTCGTCGATCTGTCTCGCCCGGTGTAGGCGAACCAGCTCGGCCCGCCCTGCCGTTACCGCCGCAAGGACAACACCGTAATGCGCGGCGATATCGAGGTCGCGTTCCTCCTCACTGCCAGAGAACTCGGTCGCGATTGTGGCCCGCCGCCGATAGCTGTCGAGCAGGCGGGGATGGAGAAGTCTGCCATCGGGAGTGAAAGCCAGCCGTTCGACTTCAGCGAGCTGTGCTTTGAACATAGCGTTCTCGGCGGAATGCAGGTCCAGCGGCGGCCTGCTACGGTCGTCCTCCTGCAGCCCTGCGAGGCGGATGACGAGACCGAGCGTCGTGCCCTGCACGAGCACTGTCACCAGGATGACAGCGAATGCTGTGACCAGCATCAGGTCACGGCCGGGCATGGCCTCGGGCAGGGTTAGCGCCACTGCAAGGGTGACGACGCCGCGCATGCCCGCCCAACTCATCACGCTCGCCGCCCGTACGCCGAGGGGCTCCACTCCTCGCAATCCAGCCCGATGCATGGCCCCGAGAAGGGCGTCGGTGCCGAAGACCCATGCGAAGCGCGCCACGGTGATGGCCAGGATAATGGCCGCAACCGACCAAGCCATATCCTGCAGCACAACACCGATACCGCCGACGCGGTCGATGACGCTGCGCAGAGACAGGCCGATCAACACGAAGACAGTCGCCTCGAGGAGCGAGATCATCACCTGCCAGAACGAGAGGGCGCGAATACGAACGCTCGCCGTCAGGATGACGTGCTGGTACCAGCCGCACACGAGCCCGGCCGTGACAGTCGCGATCACCCCCGAGACGTGCAGCAACTCACCCGCAATATAGCTCGCCCAGCACACGAGTACCGAGGCCGCGATCATCAGGTGGTCGTCCCCGAGGCGCCGCAGGAGCAAAACCCAGAGCGCGCCGATGCACCCGCCAACGGCGATCCCGCCACCGACGAGCAGGGCAAAGCTGCCCACGGCCTCGCCGAGGCTGAAGGTTCCGGTCGCCGCTGCCGCTACGGCGAAGCGGAAGAGCACGAGCCCTGTTGCATCGTTGAGAAGGCTTTCGCCTTCCAGCAAAGTGCTCAGTCGGCGTGGCAGCTTCACGCGTTGCAGGACGGCCCTCGCCGACACTGCATCGGGCGGGGAAACAATGGCGCCCAGCGCGATGCATGCCGCCCAGGGCAGTTCGGGCAGGATGAGCTTCGCCACGACTGCCACCACGGCCGCCGTGAACAGCACCGCTCCGACAGCAAGCGAAGTGATGCCGCCGAGATGACGACGAAAGGGAGCCACGGCCGTGAACCAGGCCCCGTCCATCAAGAGCGGCGGCAGAAAGATGACCAGCACCAGTTCTGGATCAAGATCGACGGCGGGCAGGCCCGGAACGAAGGCCAGCAAACCTCCGCCAACCAGAAGCGCTACTGATGGCGGAAGACGCAAGCGCAGCGCGGCGTACTGGAGTGCCAGCACGACCAGGAACATGCCGACGATCAGCTCAAAAACCTGTTCGGGATGCATGGTGTCTCGGTCCGTCAGGAATGGGTAAGTCTTCCCTCGGTCATAGCGAGCAAAGGCAGGCTGCCATGTACTGAGCCAAAGCCGTCAAGCTGATTGCTTAGGAAGTTTGCTGCGGCGATGCTACTGTAATGAGATCGAGAACTTCTCCGCAGGCCTCGAGAGCTTGCGCACTGGACGTTCCGAAGTCTTGGACGAAAGTGACGGATCGCGTCGGGCTAGCTGGCCCATCGCTTTTCTCCAAGTCTGCGTTTGCGAAGGAAGCGTGGCGGTGGTGGCAGCAAGACTTAATGGCTCGCCAGGAAGCCCCAGGCAAACAGGAGAGAGGCCGCGGAACCAAGCATACTCCGCACGTTGTGCAGTCTGCCCCAGCGCTGCAGAAGTTCGCGACTTTCCAGGCCTGCTGCCTGTCGTGTCATCGCCATCAGGCGCTTGTTAACTGGCATGATGACCAGCACCGTGAAAGGCCAGTTCGCGAGCAGGACCAGACTGCCTGCCATCCACTGCAGCCCGCGAAGGTGATGCCAGGCCAGCAGCCCTACCGCCCCGCCCAACATGGCCAGGCCCGCCTGGATGGGCAGGGCGCGCTTGTAGCTCAGCTGCCACTGGGCGAGCAGCGGCGGATCTTCGAGGACCATCCTGGCGGGATGCTCAACTAGGCTGATGTAGAGTGCGGCCCCAGCGAAGAGGGTCGCAAAGACGAGGGCAACAAGTCCAGGGATCAACTGAGCTCTCCTAGGAAGCTCTGTCTGGATACAGCAACCATGCCGAGTGCGTCTCCCTGATGTCGGTCTGTCCGACGCGGGCCGGGACCTTGGGTGGCGAGGTCAGGAGGAAGCACCGAGCACGGGCAGGCCGATGAGGCATTTGGTCGACTTTCCGAACTCTGAAACGCATAGGACAAACTGAAGCAGGCCTCCCCGACCAAGGGATCCTCATGCGTCATTGGAGCAAGAGAGACTGTCGGGAATGCTTGCCGCGTGAGCGGATCGTCGCCCGATCATCACTGGACTTCTTGCTCGTAGAACAGATCCCAAGTCGGACGTTCCGCCCGCGGACCGTAGCCGAACTGTCACCCTCCTGTCGTCGCGTTTCGGCAAACATTGTCCTTGGCTCCTAACAGAAGCGCCACCGCCCCGGGCGGAGGTGACGGAGGAGCCGCACATGTCGTTCTCATCCGCAACGGCCAGAACTCACCAGGAGCGCAGCAGCTCCATCCCCACCAGGGCAGCTCCGGCCGACGGGCAGCGCTTTGACAAAGCCTTTTCCGCGCAGGTGGAGAAGTCGCTACCCCACCCCGCCCAACCGCCGGAGCCACGGAACGGCAAACCCTCCGAACCCTTGGCCCAGCTTCCCGCCACCCCGGCACGCGAGCCCATCGCCGAGCCGCGCCGGCAAGAGATTGAGCACTGGGTTGACGCGAAGTCGGATCCTTATAACAATCGTCTCCTCTGGCTAGATCATCACGGCACCGCTGAAAAGGCGCAGGCCGCTCTGGAAGGCAGCTCCGATCTCGGGGCGATGACCGCCCCCGAGCAGGAGCTGCTCATGGACCGCCTGCTGGACCGCTGGGCGGCTCAGGATGGCGAGGGCGCACGCGGCGCCGCCAACCTGATGGAGCGGCTGGAGGGCGATCCGGACCGACGCGCCATCCTTGCACAGCGTACCGCCTTGCAGGCCGGAGAGCTGGCCAGCGAGCCGACGAACGGACTTTCCGACCCCGAGAAGCTGCAGCGCCGCACCACCATTCAAAGTCTGGCCGAGACCGCCATCACCGGCGTCGGCGGTCTGCTGGACGGCCCAGTGAAAGATTCGGAAGCGCTGGGCGAAATGATTCGCTCCCTCGGCCCCGATGGCGCGGCCAATCTGGCTCGCGCGCTCGCCCCCGAACGCGCCGACCTGGCCACCCCCGCCCTGGAGAGCAGCCCCGACTTCACCACCCGTGACCGGCAGGCCGAGTTGCTATCCCGCAGCCTCGCCGCCCTGAATGCCGGCCCGGGCTCGGAGGCAACCGGCGCCTTCGTGCAAAACGCTTTCGCGGTCACGACCGAGGGCGCCCTCACGGTCAGCCTCACTCCGCGCGAGGGCGGCATGACGCCGCGTGGTGAGGAGGGCGTGCCCGACCTGCGGCGGGAGTTGGCCTTCGCCCTCTCCCGCGAGTGGAACCCCGAGGCCCCAACCGCCGATCGCGAGCGGCTGGCAGGCATCCTGGAGACGCATCAGGGCGCCGCCCTGCTCGGCGCCGATGAGCAGGTGCCGCTGGAGGCGCGGGTGAACGCGCTGGCCGTGTTCCGCGCGGACCGCGGCATCACCGGCGAGACGCTCTCGGCCACAGGCGACGCCTGGACCAACCCCGCCATCACCGGCCCGATTGCCCAGGCCAATGCCGCCCCCTTCCTCGCCCGCGGCGACGCGGCGCAGCACCTGGCCGGCACGGATATCGAGAACACCGTCGGCACCGCCATGGGCTTCGCGCCCAGCCTGCCCGGCCTCTCGCCCGAGGACGCTGAGCAGGCGCTGGCGGGCGGGGTGAACGCCTTCGCGGCTGGGCCGAACGCCGAGGCGGTCACCAAGGTCGCGGACGGCATCCGTGCCGCGGCCAGGGGCGATGCGGCGGATGTCGCGGTGTTGCCCGTCACCTACTCCTCGGGCGAGACCGGGCCGGTCACCGTGCCGCTGTTCCGCGTGACCGGCCAGGACGGGCGCGAAAGCTTCGTCGACAACCAGGGCGCTGTGTATCGCGACTTCGCCCACTGGCGTGAGACGAACGACCTGCCGCCCGGGCAGATGACCTATCCCAAAGGCGGGCATCTCGTCGCGGGCGTTGACGGCAGGGCCCAACTCGGTCAGGGCGCGACGCCGGAGACGGTGGACAGCTTCGGGGAGGTCGCACTGTCGGTACTCGACAAGGCCGCGCTGGTGGGTGGGGTCATTGCGGCAGGCGCCTTCATCATCGGCACCGGCGGCACAGGCGCGCTAATGATCGGCGGAGCGGCCGCCGCCTATGGCGCCGGGCGCGCGGGGGCCGATCTGTTGGACCGGGCCGATCACCAGCAGTCGCTCAGCCTCACCGACCCCGAAGCGCGCGGGTTGTGGCTCTCGCTCGGCGCCAACGCGGCCGGCGTCGGTGCCTTCGGCAGCGCGGCGCGGCTGTCGCAGGTCGCCCGCAGCGGCGCAGCCATCGCGCCGATGGAGGCCTCAATGCTCGGCTGGACCCAGGCGGCGGCGGGCGTGACCGACGTGACGGCCATGGCCAACCAGGGCGTCGAAATGTTCCAGAACTGGGAGGTGATGAGCGGCGAGCAGCGCGCTCAGGGCCTGCTGCAAATGGCTTTCTGGGGAGCGACCACCGGCGCCGGGCTCCGCAGCAGCGGCACCCATCCCGGCGACATGTTCAACCCCGTGGCTATCCGCAACGGCCTGCTGGACGCCTATCGCCCGCCGGTGGTCGCCGATGCGTCCCTGCCCGGCGATGCCGTGCGGATCGTGGCCGACGGCAGGACGGGCGCGGTGACCGAGATTCGCCACGGCCCGCAGGCCACACCCGAGGACATCGCGCTGCACGAGCGCGCTGCGATCGCGGCGCAACGCACGGGCACGCTGGAGGCGTGGCTGGGCGCTCTGCTGGGCGGCGAGGCGTCGCCGCCGCCGGGCTCGCAAGGCTGGGCTGCGCGCCAGGACATCGCGAAGATCGGCGAGCGCAATGCGGCGCGCATTGAACAACTATCGGGCGATACGCTAACCCCCAACCAGCGCGCGCAGCTCGAGACCGAGATCTCGGCCGACAACACCTATCTCGACGATCTGACCACGCGGGTGAACGCCTTCGCCCGCAGCCCCGGCGACGTTTACATCGACGGCCCGAGCACCGGCCTCTCGCTTGCCCGCGAGATGGGCGCGGAGAACCTGCTCGACGTGCTGAATGCAAGGACTGCCTACTACACCTTCCGCGTTGACGGAGACGGCGCGCTGACGGCAAGCGCGCGCAACCATCCCTGGCTCACCGAGTACCGCGTGGAGCCTGGCATCGACGGCCCGCGCCTCGCCGTATCCCGCCAGGGTGTGGAACTGGTGGACGGCACCCCGCCCATCAACTCCCGCTATGCCGGCGAGATGATGCCACGCGACGCACTGACGCCGGATTCACAGCTCGACTACGCCGACGCGCTGGAGATGCTGCCCGCCCCCATGCGCCCAGCCTATGCCGCGGGTGTGCCTTTCAGCGCCGAGGGTTTTCCGCAGTTTCCCTCGGTCTTCCGCGCGCAGCTGCCGGAATCCGGCTATGTCGCCAGCCGCGAGCAGCACTTT
Organism: Roseomonas sp. WA12; assembly: GCF_054165765.1. Taxonomy (NCBI): domain Bacteria; kingdom Pseudomonadati; phylum Pseudomonadota; class Alphaproteobacteria; order Acetobacterales; family Roseomonadaceae; genus Roseomonas; species Roseomonas sp. WA12. The sequence goes on from NZ_CM135108.1 coordinate 1,876,336, forward strand.
CGCGCCTCAAACCGGCAGCTCGCGACGCCGGAGGGGCAGCAATCCCTGTGCGATGCCGGCCTCACGCCGTCCCAGATCGACGAGATCCTGGAGGACATCGCGCGCGCGCCCGACCAGTCTCCAGCGGAGTGGACCTGGCACCACACCGAAAACCCCGGCGAGCTGCTCCTGGTGCCGCGCGGCATCCATGCCGCGGTGAAGCACACCGGTGGCAAGAAGATCTGGGGCGGCGGTGGAGCAGAGTAGGACTTGACCCGCACAGCCTCAAAAACGCTGATGCGCGCGACCGAGAAGGGCTGAGACGATGAGTGATGGCTGGACCCCTTATCTTCGGTCCGATCTCCCGAAGGCGACGGAGGCGGACCGCGCGCGCATTGAGGCCGAGACCGGCCAGCGCCTGCCCGATACCTACTGGACTTTGGCGCGGCTGAACCAGGGCCGCGTGCCGGCTCCGAAATATGTGCCGCTGGAGAATGGTGGGCGGGCGAATATCGGCGTCCTCCTCTATCTTATCGAGCGCGAGAGGGTGACGCGGCCAGGCGAGCGCAGCTACGGCCTGCTCAGCGCTTTCCAAGGCGTGCGAGACCTGTACCCCGCTGGGATTGTGCCCTTCTCGGACGATACCGGCGGCAACTTCATGGCTTTCGACTACCGCGCCGGTGGCGAGCCTGCGGTGGTCTTCGTGGACCACGAGATTGCGGGAGAGGCCGGGCTGACGCCCGTGGCGCCAAGCTTTGAGGCTTTGATGGCGGCACGACAGGACTGAAGCCAAGTTATTCCCGTCCGGGGACAAAGAGCGGGAACAATCATCCCGGTCTCGCTGTCATGGATATCGAGAAGACGCGATGACGAAACGGACAATTGTCATCGGCCTGTAACGTGCCCTTGCTTGATCGTGGCGCCTCATACTCGAAATCTGGCCGCGCGGGCTGCCCGGTATCCTCTGGCATCCCGGGCCCACGTATCCGGGCAACATGGAGGGACGCCATGCCGCCGCTCGACGCCGCCAAGCCTGCTGGAACCTCCGGCTCCTCCTCATCCGGCGCCTCCTCGGCCCCGAGCAGCGGTCCCTTCGACCGCGCCGTCGCGCGCCAGAAGGCGACACCCCCGCCGCCCCCGCCTGCTCCGAAAGAGGACCCCACCACCTCCCAAAGCAAGCCGGCCGGGGCTAGCGAGGGCGATGTCGTCCGCGCTGGCGCCTCATCCGGCGCGAAGCCAGCGCCCGCCGAAACTGGCGCGGCGCAGGGCGCCTCGGGCACGGCCCGCAACCTTGCGGACACCAAGGGCGCGATCGACAAGCTGAACAGCGACGGCGACCAGGCCGTGATGCGCCTGACCGGCGAGGCGAGCCTGTCACTGCCCACGCCGTGGAAGTTCAACGCGACCGGCAAGGCGCAGTACGGCTTTGAGGCGACGGTGCAGCAGGTGGGCGATCCGCCGGCGAAGCCCGGTGACAAGCCCCCACAATACGACGTCACCTTCTCCAAGAACCTGCTCGGCGGCGTCGGCGCGGAGCTGCGGCTGGGGAACGCCGCCAAGTTCGGCGGGGAGTTGAATCTCGGCACCGCCGACCGCGTGACGATGCGCTTCGACACGAAGGAGGACGCGACCCGCGCGGTCGACGCGCTGGAGCGCATGGCAGCCGCCGAGACCGTCCGCGACACTGCCTCCGTCATGCCCGGCCCGGTGGGGATCCCAGGCGCTTCCGGCCTACCGCGCAACCCCTCCGGCAATCCGCTGAATGGCGCTTCGGGCGATGCTGTAGAACACCCCGGCGCGGACCGTCCGGGGGTAAGCGAGGCCGGCAACGGCCCCGGCGGCGCGATGAACCCGAACAACATCCCGGAGATCGCGGGCGAAGCAGTAGCGCGCAAGCTGGAGCCAAGCGCGGCTGACCAAGCCTTCCTGCGCGACCACGTGGTCTCCTACGAGCAGCAGCTGACCGTGCAGGAGCGCGTCAAGCTCGAGGCCAAGCTCACCGACAATCTCGGCATCGAGGGCCGGTTCGACGCGAACCAACGAGTCATCCGCACCGTCGAGCTGCCGCAGGGCGACGAGCCCGGCCGCCTTTCCTACGCGATCGAGGGCGGAAACGAGCTGTCCACGAAGGAGAAGCTCGACTTCAAACGGGACATCTTGGACCCCTCATTAAAGGACCCGAAGGTCGGCGCCTTTGGCTTCAACACGAACAACATCCGCGACGTCGGCGATAGCAACGGCCGTGTGACGCTGTCCTGGGACATCCCCAAGGAGGGTTTCGACGGCAAGGGCCAGCCCTTTCCGGAGGCGGACCTGCTCTCCAGCGGCGGCTGGGCGCATCCGGACGAGATGTCTGTGCGCCTGCAGGCCAATGTCATGGCGCAGTCCCCGCTCGATGCAAGCCGCACCGACCAGATCCAGCTGCAGGCCGAGGCGACGTTGAAAAACCCGGACCAGCACGCGGCCCGCATCCTGGATGGGCTCGCGCATGGCGGGCTAGGCGACGCGCTCCGCCAGCTTCCCGCCGATGCCAGCGCCTCCACCCGCGCGCAGTTTGTGGCGCGGGACGGCACGCAGACGCAGCACCAAGTTGGCGTCGACCTGAAGGGCGTCGGTGAGGCAAAGGCGAGTCTTATCGCCGAGTTCGGCAATGACGACGTGCGCGTGCGCTCGGAACGCAGCTGGACCGGCGCGCAGCCCGAGGCGGCACCCGCGGACCCGACCGCGCCGCCTGTCACACCCGAAGCGCCCACCGCTAACCCCGGGCAGCTCGTCGTCGTCCCGCGTGACGGCCTGAACGCCCGTCCCTCCCCGGACACGGACGGTGCCCCGGCGGGCGTGTTCCAGCACGGCACCTTCCTGCAGCCCACGGGCCAGCAGTCCACCGATGCCAGCGGCCGCCAGTGGATCGAGGTGCGCGGCACCGACGTGGCGGACCGCCCAGTGCAGGGCTGGGTGGCGCAGGAATTCATTGCCCCGCATCCCGAGGGCCGGATGGACTCCACCGGCCGCATCAACCCCGAGCTGGAAGCCGCCGGCTACCGCGAGGTCACCGTGCGCGCCGGCGATACGGTGTGGGACATCGCCAGGCGCGAGGGCGCGGACTTCGAGGAGACCGTTGCCCTCAACCGCGACCACATCATCGAGCCCGACCTGATCTTCCCCGGCGACACGGTTTACCTACCCGGCGCCCCGGCAGCCCCGGTAACTCCGGCACCCGAGCCGCCTGCCGCACCTGCACCGCAAGTCGGTTCTTCGGGCGGCAATTCTCAAAGCACGCCCGCACCGTCCGGCGGCGCCTCTGGCACGCCGTCTCCCGGCAAGCCGGGTTTGCCTTCGCCCGGCACGTCAGGCGCCCCCTCCCCGGCCGCACCCGGCACGCCCTCGCCCGGTGCATCCGGCGACCCTTCGCCCGGCGCCTCAGGCGACCCCTCGCCCTCTGCCCCGACGGCACCCTCCGGGTCCACGGCCCCGGCCGAGCCGCAAGCACCGGCCACTCCCGGCCGCCCCGATCTCGGCTCTGTCCTGCGCGACTACCAGGTGCAGGCCGACCCCGGGGGGATGGTGGAGTTCGCCCCGCTCGGCGGCCTTTTCGGCAGCCGCACCATGACTGCGACCGAGGCCGACTTGCTCGGCGGCCTCGCACCCTGGAACCAGAAGCAGGTGAAGGACATCGCCGACGACGCCGGCGCGCGCGCGGCGGAGGCCTTCCCGGACAACGCCGTGCCGTCGGACATTCCCTCCGGCCGTGTTAACGAGTGGCAGAGCAACGATGGCCACCGCGACGCCATGCGGCACGCCCTCGGTGCCGCGCGACTGACGCAGGAGTTCGGCGCCGACTGGTCCCAGCGCTTCAGCACCGCGCATGAGGGCCTGCCCGAGGAGGACCAGAACGCCGACCGCGAGGCAATGGACCTCTACAACAACAGCGTCGGCATCCGCATCGGGCAGGAGAACCCGGACGCCTCGCAGGAGGAGTTGGCCGGGCTGATCGAGACGGCGGTGCGGGACGGGCAAATGATTGTGGTGGGCCGCGACCACGAGCTGGCCTGGAGCGATGAGGTGGCGGTCGGCCAGCACAACCTGGCCGACGATCCCGGCGTTCCCGGCGTGCGGACCACTCCGAAGGGAGCGAGCGAATGATCAAGGGCAGCACCGGCCGCCTCGCCGCGGCCCTCGTTATGGGAGCGACAGTCATGGGCACGAGCCTAGCCGCCGAGGCCGCAAACTTTGACCGAGGCGCCTGGGAAGCTGGGCGTGGCGACGACAGCGGCCGCAACCCGCGCGGTGGCCAGGTGGGCGCCCTGCGCTCCAGCGGCGCGGTAGCTCCCGGCACGCCGCGCGATCAGGTGCGTGCCCTGCTCGGCGCGCCGGAGAACAGCGACGGCGCGCGGGAGATGTACTCGCTCGGCATCGGCTATGGCGGCAGCGTCGAGTACTTCGCCATCCAGTACGACGATCAGGGCCGCGTCACCCGCGCCTCTCTCGTTCGCGGCTGAGCCACCCGCCTCCGGCGAAGGGGCCGTCCCGCAAGGGGCGGCTCCTTTTGCGTTACCGTATGGCCGGCGCCGGCACGCCGAAGCGCCCCAGCCGCGCGGCGATCGCCAGCCCGTCCCCTCGTGAGAGACGGGTGACCGCCGCGTCGCGGATCGCGGCCTCCCCCCAGGCGCCGAGTGCCGCCGCCGCATCCTCCAGTCCCGTTTCCCCGCGCAGCACGGACGTGGCCGCCAGCGCAAAATCTTCCCGCGCGGCATCCAGCCCCGCCCGCACCGGCGCCCGCCCCGCCGCAGCCTCCCATGGCTGGCCGAGTGCCGAGAGCGACAGCGCGGCGCCCGTAGCGAGAAGGTGAGCGAGCGAGGCGCGTAGCGCGGGAGCCGTCCCCCGAAGCAGTGGACCCGGCGCTGCCCCGCCCGCGAGCATCGCATCCCAGGCAGCCAGCGGTCCGTGCAGCCCCGCGATCATCGCAAGCGCTTCCGGTGTCGTGCTGCCGCCCGGCGGCGGGCCGAGCCGCTCCCGCCGCTCCAGTTCCGCTACCCAATCCGCCGCCAGCGCCGCCCAGGCTTGACGCGCGCGCCCAGCCTCTCCGGTGCGGCGCGCCGTCTCCATGGCGAGAAGTGCGGCCGCAATGCCCTCCCGCGCCCGCGCGGCATCCTCGCCCCCGGCATAGGGGCCTGCCGGCGCGCCAAGCCCATAGGCCAGTACCAACCGCAGTTCCTCGCTGGCCTCACCGGCGCGAGAGACGGCGCCGTCGCGCAAAATGGTCCAGCCACCCTCCTTGGAGGGTGCCCGGATCACCTCAATGCGCGGCGGTTCGCTCTCGCCCAGCGCCACTCCATCCTCGCCCACCCGCGCAATGCCGCCGAGCAGGAGATGCGCCGGCGACCCCTGCCAGGTGGCGATGCCCTGCCCGGGCGCGAGATCGGCCAACCGCGTCACCCGCCCCTCTCGCAGGCGGGCGAGCAGTCCCATCCCTTCCTCAATCGCCCCCGCCGGGCCCGAGGGGCCGATGGCAACCAGGGCGGCGGTATCGTCCATCCGCCACAGGCGCGGTGTTCCCTCCGGCAACGGTGCGGCGCCGGGCGCAGGGCCGAAGTCGATCGCCACCGCGACGGGATGGGTGACCGAGACGAAGGCGCCGCCCAGCGCCTCCCGCCGGGGGTCCGCGCCCGCGCCGAGATGGACTGTCGCTTCTCCCGGTCCGGGGATAGGCGGCGGGCCGGCGGAGAGCGGCGCGGCCGCGGGCGCCGTGACGCCGCGCAGCCCCGCCTCCGCCCCCAGCATGGCCGCCCCTGATACCACCCAGCCATTAGGCCCGGGCCCAAGGGTCACCGTCATCCCCGAATTCGCCGCGCCCTCGAGCACCGAGGAGAGTAAGACCGGGGGGGCCATCGCGTCCGGCGCCGGGGAGACCTGATGCACCACTGCTTCCACCAGCGGGGCAGCGTGGCGCGACCAGAAGGCGGCGGCCTCGGGAAGGATCGCCGCTTCGGTCCGCAGCCCGGCCGCGGGAGGAAGAGCAATCGACTCGATGCCGCCACCGAGCGGCGTGGCACTGCTGACCGAGCTTCCCGGTGGCAGTGCGACGAGAAGAGGCGTCGCCTCTGCTCCTGGCGCGGTCTCCACGCGCGGTACAGCAAGCAAGCCGATGCTGCCCGCCGGCAGTGGGGCACCGGGTTCGACGGGCGCCGGCTGACCAGCTGCGATCAGGACGGCGGCGAGCGATCCGGCCGGCATCTCGGCGGGCGGGCCGAGGATGACCCGCGCCTCCGCCCGCGCCGTCTCTAACGCAGAGGGGCCGAGCGTTGGCACTCCTTGAAGTGCAGCGAGGGAGACAGCGCCATCCGGTGAGACCGCGAGTTGCATCCCGCGAAGGGCGGCATCGGCGGCCGAGGCAACTTCCCGCGGCGCACCGGCCCGGATCAGTTCGGCCGCCGGGCTGCCCAGGGCATCCAGCCGGTTGAGGGCTGCGGCATCCAGCGCCGGCATTCGTGTGGCCTCCACGAAAACGGGAGCCGCAGAGGTCACGCCAGGTGCGCTGCCCGCCTCCGGCCCTGCCCGCTCGGAGTGTGGCACGACAGGAATGGAAGCGACCGGTGTCTCAGACTTGGCGAGGACAGCCTCCGCCTTCGCCGGGAGGGGATCGGACTTGGAAGGAAATGCGTCCGGCTTCGCTGAAGGGAACTCCGGCTTCCCTAACGGGGGCTCGGGTCTGACCGAGCCAACTTCCAAGCCCGTGTGCGGCATGGCGGGGCCGAACGGAGCAGTCACGATCCCAGCGAGATCGCGCACCGTCTGTCCGGCCCGGCCTGCGGCTTCGCCCAGCAGGACAGTCAACGATTCCATCGGCCTTGTGGCGGCATCACCCCGCGCAGGCGGCACATCGGCCCGGGGCGCCGGACCCTGCTGCCGCGACCGAGCTTGGTGACCGACCGAGCCCTGCTGGCCAAATGAGCCTTGCGGGCCGGCAAGGCTCTGCTTCCCGCTTGAGGTCTGTGTGCCACCGGAAGCTTGCTGGCCAACCGAGGCATGCGTGTCGCCAAAACCTTGTCGAATGCCATGCTGGCCACCAGACCCCTGCAGCCCAACCGAGCCCTGCAGTCCCGCTGAAGCCTGTGATTCCAACGGAGCCTTCGGGCCAACCATGCCCTGTAGACCCGCCGAGCCGTGCGGCCCCGTTTGCATATCCAGACCGTGCTGACCGCCCAAACCCTCCATGCCAGCTGGAACTTGCTGACCATTTGCCGCCTTCTGGCTCATCAAACCCTGTCGTTCGGGCGAACCCGGTCGGAAGCCTGGCCCTCCCTGGATGTGCGGACCGTGCTGGCCAACCAAGACATGCTGATCGCCCCTCCCATGCTGACTGCCCGATGCCCGCTGCCCCGCTGGACCCTGCACACCGAGAAGCGCGGCCGCCGCAGGCGATAGTAATCCCGTCCCGGCCTGCCCGGGGCTGGATGGCTGCGCCGCTCCTTCCCCTAGATCGGCATTGGCGCGTCCGCCGGATTCCTCCGTCCAGGAATTGCGGCCGTTATCCTTGGCCGGGCCGCTTCCAGGCACGGCGGGCCCGGCAGGCCCCGCGGCGGCTGGCTTGTGACCTCCGCCCAGCAAGTTCCCGAGCAGGTCGAGCGGAGCGCGCAGCCCGTCATGAACCGCCTCGGTCAGCGACTTGTCCCAGCGAGCGCCGCCGGCGTCGCCGCCCTCCTTGGGCCGCTGTCCGCCCGGTCCTTTGATGCCGCCGAAAAGGGTCATCTCAATCCCCTAAGCCGGTTCCCGCACGACCATACCCTGCGCATGACGCCGTACATGTGGACCCTGCGGCGGCTCGCAGCCTTCTGAACGCACATGGCTAAATGGTTCCCGCGCGCACCATCGCGCCCGCGACCTCGGCGAAAAGATCCTGCGGCACGAAGGCGCCCGGTCGCGTGCGGGCCCACAGCGCGCGCGCCACCGCGGGCTCCCGGGCCGCGGGGATGCCGGCCTCGGCCGCACGGTCGAGCACTGATTGCGCCCGCTCCGCCTCGCCGCGCGCGACGACGGAGGGCACGGGTGTCTCGCCGCGCACGAAGCGTACGCCGATGGCGATGGCGGGTAGCCCGTCCCCGGCGGGCGCGTGCAGGATGAGGGTGGCGGAGGCCGCACCCCCGCGAGGCGAGGTCGCGGCCTCGCGCATCAGCGTGCGCCGTGCGCCCTTCACATGCGGGTCGCCTTCCTGCTCCTTTCTTTCGCGCTTCTGCTCCGTGACGCTCATCCGCATATCGCGTCCGAACAGCCAGGACTGCAGCCCGAGATCGCCGATTCCGATGATCAGGAACACGAGGATGGCCGCCGCGATCATCGGTGTGCCAAGCGCGCCGACCAGCGACACCTCACAGGACAGCCCGCAGCCCGGCGCCAGCAGCAGCGGCCGGAGCCCACCCCACAGCACCGCGACGAGCACGGTTGCCAGCAGCACCGTCTTGGCAAGCGACTTCAGAAACTCCATCAGCGCGCGCAGTGAGAAGATCTTCTTGAAGCCCTCAACCGGGTTGATCTTCTCCGGCTTCGGCACGATCGGCTCCACCGAGAACACCAGCCCGCGCAGCGCCACGATGGAGGCGAGGATGGCGACGCCGGGCACGATGAGGAACAGCGGCAGCACGGTCTGCGACACCGCTTCCTGCACCGCCCCGCGCAGCGTCCCGAGCCCGGCCGCGAAGCGCTCCGCCTGGTTCGGCGCTGCGATGGCGCGGTCCACCGCCTCGCCGCCCGCGTGCAGCAGCGCCGTGGCCACCGCGAAGAAACTTCCGGCCGAGAACAGGATGAAGCCCGCTCCCGCCGCGAAGGTGGCCGCGGAGACGAGGTCCTTGCTGTTCGGAACCTGTCCGTTCTTGCGCGCGTCATCGACTTTCTTCTTCGATGCCGGAAGGGTTTTCTCTTCGCTTCCCTGATCGCCGCTCAAGGCGCGAAACCCCTGAGCAGCCCGCCCGCCCCCGCGAGCGGTACCAGCAGCCCGCGCAGGTATTGCGGGAGGAAAATCCCGTAGAGCGGCAAAGCGACGACGAAGACGATTCCTTTCACCGACATCGCCAGGTCGAACACGTTCAGCGCCGGCGCGAAGCGGCCGACCAGGGCGAGCGCCAGCTCCGCCAGCAGCAGTGCGATGATGATCGGCGCGGCAAGCACCAGCCCCGTGCGCATTAGTCCGTCGAGCAGGGCCAGAGTGCGGATGCCCGCCTCGGCCGAGAAGCGCGGCACCGCCTCCAGCGGTGGCCAGATCGCGTAGCTCTCATAGATTGCGCCCATCAGCAGCGACATCCCGCCGCTGAGGAAGAACACGGCAATCAGTGTCAGCCCCAGCAATGTGCCGGTGATGCCTGCCTCGTTCGCTTGAGACGGGTCGGGGATGGTGGCCGCCTCGGAGCCGCGTTGCTGATCGATGAACTCCCCCGCCGCCTCCGCCGCCCAGAAGGGCACGCCCGTGACGAGGCCGATCACGATGCCCACCGCCGCCTCCTTCACCAGCAGTGCCATCAGCACAAAGCCGCCCGGCCCCGCATCCGCCACCTGCGGCGTCAGCATCGGCAAGAGCGGCAGGGCGAAGGCGAAGGCGATGCCGCCGCGCAGGATGCCCGTGAGCCCGAAGCGCGTGAACAGCGGATTGATGGCGAACACCGCGAATAGCCGCGCCGTGCCGAGGCCGAGCGCCACCATGGGCGCGAGCAGGACATCGAAGAGCTGGGCGAAGGCGGCGCCCATAACTCTACCGCGTCACGGCAGGGAAGTCGGTCAGCACGCGCTCGGCCTGCCGCAGCACGGGGCCACCAAGCAGCGGACCGAGAATGGCCAAGGTCAGCAGCACCGCCAGCAGTTTTGCCACTTGAGGCAGCGACTGGTCCTGGATCTGCGTCACAGCCTGCAGCAGCCCGACAACGAGCCCGACGGCGACGGCCACGCCGAGCACAGGGAGCGACAGCCACAGCACAAGCTGCAGCGCCTGGTTGAAGTGGTGGATCAGCGGCGAGGGATCCGCCATCTCAACCCCCTCCCGGCAGTGCGTAGGACAGCACCAGCCCGTGTGTTAGGCGCGACCACCCGTCCGCCAGCACGAAAACAAACAGCTTGAACGGCACGGAGATGACGAGCGGCGAGACCATCACCATGCCCATCGCCATCAGCACGTTGGAGATGAGCAGGTCGATCACGATGAAGGGCAAGTACAGAAGGAACCCGATCTCAAAGGCGCGCGTCAGTTCGGAGACGACGAAAGCGGGCAGCAGCACGATAAAGTCGTTCGGCGTCGCCGTCATCGCCGTACCTTGCGGCCACACCCGGGTCGCCGCGCTCAGCAGGAACTCGCGCTCGCGCTGGTCCGCGAAGCGCATGAGGAAGTCCCGCACGGGTTCAGACGCCGCGCGCACAGCCGCCAGCATTCCGTCCGGCGAGGACATATCGGCCCCCTGGAACCCCGCCTGCACCGCCAGGATGAGCGGCACCGAGACATAGGCGGCCAGCGCCACCGCGATGGCGTAGAGCACAAGGTTCGGTGGCGTCTGCTGCGTGCCGAGCGCATTGCGTAGCAGGAAGAGCACCACCGCGATCTTGAGGAAGGCGGTAGCCGAGACGACGAAGAACGGGATCAGCCCGACAGCGGCGACGCCCGCGATGATCGCGAGCAGGTCGGGGCGCATCTCCATCAGGCGCGGCCGGAGAGGGACAGCACGCGCACGGCGAGCGCCCCCTCGCCGATCTGGACGATCTCCCCGCGCCCGATGCGGCGTCCATTCGCCAGGATGTCGACCATTGCCTCAGCCGGGCTCGCCGGCAGAGCGAAAAGGTGGCCAGGCGCTGCGCCCGAAAGCTCGGCGAGCGGCACCTCCACGCGGCCCAGCTCGAAAACGAGGCGCACAGGGAGCTCCTCGATCGGCGCGTCCTCGGTCACGGCGGTGTCGCTCGGCATGGCTGCCCAATCCTCCAGTCCCAGCGCGCCGAGGCGGCGGCGCGGCGTGATCGCCTCGTATCCGCGCGGCCCGGGGCGCGTGATCCAACCCTGCATCTCGCCGATGACGGCGAGCACCTCGCCCTTCATGCGCCGCGATTCGTCGAAGAGCAGTCCGTCCCCCGGTCGCAGCGCGGCAAGCTCGGGCATCCCCAACTCCGTCGCGCCCGCGCGCAGCGAGACGGTCATCACCAGCCCCGGTGGCGGCGACAGGCGGCCGGCCGGCACCGTGCCCAGAGCCTCCGTCAGTCGGGCCTCGGCAGCAGCAGGCAGTGAGAGCCGGCCGGCCAGCGCGACATCCGCCTCTGCCGTCAGCAGCGTCAGCCCGAGCGCGGGCACCCCGGGCTCCGCCAGGCCCGGCTGGAGCGAGATGGCGGCCACCGCCGCATCCAGCGAGGCCTCCACTGCCCCAAGCACCGGCTCCAGTAGCAATTCCAGCAACAGCGCCCCGCCCTCGCCCCGCGCACCTGACGCGGCAGGGTCGATCGCACCGAGCAGCCGGTCGAAGGCGGCTGCCGTCGCGGTGAGGGAGGCGGGTTCCCCGCCCACGGTGAAGCGCAGGCAGGCGGCCTCGGCGGGCGGCTCGAGCGGCGCGGGACCGACGAGAAGAAGCAGCCCGCCAGGGAGCGGCAGCGGTGCGCGCGGGGCGGCCAGCGCACGACCTCGCGCCACGGCGGAGGGATCCAGCCGGCGGGGGCGCCAGGGCCGGATCGCGGCCGCGGGCAACGCATCCATCAGCCCTTCACCTCGGGCGGCTGGCGAAGCTCGGCCGCCTCCTCCATCTCCGCCTCAGCCTCGCGCTCCGCTCGCTGCGCCGCATCTCCGTCCAAACGTTCCCCCAGTGCGTCCCACGCCTCCGAGCGGCGCAGCGCGGCCTGGTGGGTGCTAGCGGCGCGGTTGCGCAGCCGCTCGCGCTCGGCCAAAGCGGCCTCGCGGCGGCGCTTCAGGTCGGCATAGGTGCCCGCGCGGGCGCCGAGATCGAGCAGGCGGGCGGCCGTATCGGTCACGCGGCCTGGGGCCGTAGCCCCCTCCTCCGCCAGCTTGCGAATTGCGGCCTCCGACTGCGCCCGGCGCATTGCGTCAAAGGAACGCGCCATGCGAGCCGCGCGCTCCAGCTCGGCCGCTGCCGCCGCCGCCTCCGCGCTCGCACGGGCAAGATCGGCCGCCGCACGGCGCTCACGCACCCGACGCAGCGCCAGAAGGGTCTCGGCGTCCTCGCGCTTCATGCCGCCAGCTTCCGCAGCTGCGCCACCGTGGCCGCGAAGGGCGCAGGCCCCTCGTTCATCTGGCGCAAGAAAGCCTGGATTGCGGCGTGCTTGGCCAACGCCTCATCGGCCAGCTTATCGCTGCCCTGGCGGTACTCGCCCACCCGCACCAGCAGTTCCACCTCCGCGTGCCGCGCCAGCAGCCGTCGGATCTTGCCCGCGGCATCGCGATGCGGGGCCTGCACCGCCGCACCCATCACGCGGGATCGGCTCGCGAGTGGATCGATGGCCGGATAGTGCTCGGATTCCGCCAGCTTGGGGGAGAGGATCAGGTGCCCGTCCAAAATGGATTTCACCTCCTCCGCCACTGGGTCTGAGGCGATCTCGCCCTCCAGCAGCACGGTGTAGAAGGCGGTGATGCTGCCCCGCGCCGCCGGCCCCGCGCGCTCCAGCAGACGCGGCAGCGCGGCGAAAACGGAAGGCGGGAAACCGCGTCGCGTCGGCGGCTCGCCGGCGGCCAGCCCCACCTCGCGCCAAGCGCGAGCGAGGCGCGTCACGCTGTCCACCAGCAGCACCACACGCCGCCCCTCGTCACGGAACCATTCGGCAATGGCGGTCGCGACCTGCGCCGCTTTCACCCGCTCGATCGAGGGCCGGTCGGAGGTTGCGGCCACCACCACGGAACGCCGAAGTCCCTCGGGCCCCAGCGCGCGCTCCAGGAACTCCCGCACCTCACGCCCGCGCTCGCCCACCAGCGCCACGACGAAGACATCCGCCTCCGCCCCGCGCACGATGCTTGCCACCAGCGAGGACTTGCCCGCGCCGGCCGGGCCGAAGATCCCGACGCGCTGGCCCTCAGCGCAGGTCATCAGGGAATCGATCACCCGCACTCCCAGCGGGAGCGCGCGCGCCACCAGCGGCCGCTCCAGCGGCGGCGGCGCCGCGCCGTCCACCGGCACACGGGCCAGGCCGTCGAGGGAGGGGCCGCCATCCAGCGGCATGCCCAGCCCGTCGAGTACGCGGCCGAGCAGCGCCTCTCCCACCGGCGCTTCCAGCACGCGCCCCGTTGGTTCCACCGTGGCGGCGCCCGAGAGACCGCCCGTGCCGCTCACCCGCGTCAGCACAGCGCGGTTGCCGGACACGGCGACCACCTCGGCCAGGCAGGGCTCCTCGCCCGGCTGACGCAGCCGGCACAGCTCACCCACGCGCACCCCGCCGATCACCGCCTCCAGCGAAGTGCCGAGCACCCGCTCCACCCGGCCGAGCAGAGGGCGGGTGGAAAGGGCGCCGATGCGCCCGGGCAGGCGGGCTGCGGCCGCGGCGAAGGGGTTCACGCGCCCTCCTGTTCCGGCAGGCCGAGGCCGCGGCGCAGAGCGCGCAGTTGCGCGGGCAGCCCGGCCTCCACATGGCCGAAGTCGGTTTCCACCACGCAATCCGCCTCGCCGAGCGAGGGATCGGCGCGCACCGTCACCAGATCACTGTCCGCAATGGCGGCGGCCACCGCCTCCACCGTGCCCGGCGACACCCGGATCGTCACCTCGCCTCTGGCGGCCAGCCCGCGCAGTGCCTCGGCGGCGGCGGCGGCCACGCGCTCGGCCGCCGGCGCCTCGCCAAGCATGCGCTGCACAGCCAGCATCAACGCCTCGGCCACCAGTGGCTCCGCCCCGGACAGGGCAGCGCGCGTCGCGGCGGCGGTCTCGGCCAGCAAGCGTGTCGCGGCGGCGGCACCCTCCGCACGGCCGGCGCGCAATCCCTCAGCACGGGCAGCGTCGCGGACCCCGTCCGCCTCCTCTCGCGCCGCGGCCAGCACCGCGCGGGCGTCTAGCAGGAGACCGAGATCACTTGCGGGTATGACGCGGCCGAGCGGGCGCGGGGTGCTCATCCGCCCACTCCGGCCAGAGCGGAGGGCCCGGAGGTGGCCTGTGCAGCGATCTGGGCGACGATCCGCGGGCCGGCAGCGCGGCGCGCGTCCTCTTCCCCGGGCAGGTCGGGTTCGTCCAGCGGCCAGGTCAGGCGCAGCGCCTCCGCCACGGGCAGTGGCAGTGCCTCGCGCCAGGCCAGCAGCAGCGCGGCGCCGTCGGCGCGCACCGCTTCAGCCAAGGGCAGCCCGCCCATTTCGGGGCCCGGCTCCGAGCTTGCCAGCGAGCCATGCACCAACGCCACCTGACGTGCCTCGGGACCCAGCGCCTCCTCCAGCGCAGCCACATCGGCGCCACGCAGCAGGGAGCGAATGCGCCCGGCCTGCCAGACTGCGCCAGCGAGCACCGCAGCGCGCTCCAGCGCGGCCGCATCGCAGCCCGCAAGGGTCGCCTCCGCTGGAGGGAGCGCTGCAATCCCAGGCCCGGCGCCTTCGATCACCCGCAGTGCGAGGGCGGCGGTGCGCGCGCCGAGCCGAGGCGAGGCGAGCAGCCGTTCGGCCACGGATGCGGGCAGGCCGGGCGCGATCCGAGCCGCCAGCCGATCGGCGCGGGGGGCGTTCACGGTTGCAGCGCGCCCTGCGAGGCAGGGCGGTTCAGGGGTATCCCGGAGGAGGGCGCCACGGACAGGGCAGCGGGTGCGCGGCGGCGCCCAAAGAGTATCCAGCCAAGAAGGCCGAGCAGCAGCAGCGCGACAACCGCCACGCCGCCAATCAGCAGCCGCAGCACGCCCGCGCTCTCGCCATGCACCCAGATGCCGAAGACCTGTTCTACCGAGGCCGGTTGCATCGCGCCCTCCCGCGCCACCTGCGGAGCGGCGGCAGCAACGAGGGTCACGGCCACGCGGTCATAGGTCAGGCCAGGCAGCGCGCTCGCCACCATCTCCTTGATCTGCGGCACCAGCCCCGCCACTGCAGCCTCCGGCGCGTGGCGGATGAAGACGGAGGCGCTGCCGGGCGTCGTCTCGCGGCGCAACGGGTCGTTCTCCGGCAGCACGAGATGAACGCGGGCCGAGAGCACGCCATCGATCTCGCTGACTGTGCGGGACAGCTCCTGCCCCATCGCCCAGACGTAGCGCGCGCGCTCCTCGGTCGGCGAGGCGACAAGGCCCTCGCCGCGGAACACCTCGCCCATGGTTGAGAACTGCTGGCGCGGCAGGCCGGCCGCGCGAAGCACCTCGACGGCATCGGCGAAACGCGCCTCGGGGATGCGCACCGTGCTGCTGCGCGCCGCATTGCCCGCGCCGCCCGCCGCCACTGCCGACTGTCCGCGCTCGGCCGGAACGCCTGCGCGCAGCAACAGCGCCACGATCTCATTCGCCTCCCGCTCTGACAGGTCGCGGTTCAGCTCTACCTTGCAGGCGGCGAGCGCCAGCGGGAGCAGCAGCAGGGCCAGACGCGCGAGGCGCATCACTGGCCCTTCATCAGCGTGTTGATTGAGCCCGTGAACTGGGTCGCCGCCTTGGCGACAAGATGCGTCTCCATCGCGAAGTCGAAGGTGCGCACCACCATCTTGTACATGCCCTGCACGCCGGACGGGTCGCCCGAGGTTTGCGGCGTCTGCACGGCACCCGCCGGTGCGGCGGAACCGGGCGCGGGCGGCGCGGCGGGCGCGCTCGCGGCGCCAGGCGCGCTCATCGCCGTCGTCATCTCGCGGGACATGGAGTCAGCGCGCGTCCGGAAGGCTTGCAACCCGTCCGCTACCTTCTGGGCCAGCGCGCCCGGCGGGGACGCGGTGCCGCCCAGCTGGCGCAGCGCGTTCTCGAAGGCGTCGGCGGTACCGGCGGGGAGCTTCGGCGCGGGCGCGATGGGCTGCGCGGCGGCGGGCCCGACAGGCATCGGAACTGGCGGCAGGGCCATGCTGGCCTCCCTTTCTGCTCTTCGCCGGCCGTGCGGTCGACGGTTGGAGGCACCCCGGCAGCACGAACGGGGGTGCCGAATACGGCATTGCCACGCTTCACGGCCCGGCCATGGCACAGGAAGCGGCGCGGCACGGAACCGGGGGGAGCGGAGAGAGGAAGTGACCGCCCGGGCCGCGTGCCTCGCCGCGACCGGGCCATCCGGCCGGACCGCCGCGTGGCGGGCCGGGACGATGCGGGGCTAGAGCAGCCCCACACTCCCGACCCATCCGCTGGGCCCGGGGCCGCCGCCGCCCGCCCCCGCGCCGCGGAACCCCGCGAAGCGGAAATGGGCGCCGGCCGGCGCCTCGGTGTGGACCGGAACGAGAATGGGGCGCGTGTCGACCCACGCCTCCACCTCACCCAGCCCATCGAGTGCCGCCTCGAGCAGTCCGGCATCCAGCAGCAGCCCAACCCAATCCTGGCCCTCAGGATGGGGGAGCAACTCCGGCGCGGAATGGGCGGAGACGGCCTTCATGGGATCAGGCCTGCGCCTTGCCCTTGCCGAGCAGGTCGACGAGCTGGCCCAGCACGTCCAGTGCCTCGCCGGCGCCCGAGCCGAGGCCCGGGATCATGCCCGCCACCTTGCCGAGGAGATCCAGGATCTCCCCGATCTTCTCGCTGTCACCCGCGCCCTTCACGGCGGTGCTGGCCTGCGTGCCTTCAGTGCCGTTGAGCGACACGGACTTCAGCACGAAGTCGGAATTCTCATGGCTGGAGCCGGCGCCGTCATCGACGGGCGACACCTCGACGCGAGCGAAAGTCTTGTCGGTCGAGACGGAGGCGTCGCCGTTCGCGCTGCCCTCGACCGTCTTCTCGTCCACGACCTTGCCGTCCTCGTCGAGGAAGGTCACGCGGGCCTTCTCGACATGGTTGCCGTCGGGGCCATTGCGGAACAGTTTGCCCAGTTCCACGGTCCCACCGGCATTATCCGCATTCTCCTTCGGCGCGGTGAAGGTGAGGGACTGACCGCGGTTGATCTCACCCTCAACGGCCTGGCCACCGCTGGGCGCATCACCCACGGCCCAGCCGCCATCCTTGCCCTTCGCAACATTCCCGCCTTCGGCAGACAGGTAGGGCTTCAGCGCCTCGCCCTCGAACTTGGCGGGCTCGGAGCTACCGGCGGGCGCCGCCGGGGAGCCTGAGGCCGAAGCCGGAGTGTTCAGCAGGTCGATCGCGGACTTGATCAGCTCCGCCTTCAGCTCGGGATCCCGGGTCTCGCGGGACTCGCGCAGCAGGTCCTTCGCCAGCTTCGCGTTCTCGCTCGACGGCTCGGAACCGGAGGACCTGGTGCCCTTCGAGCTCGGCCCTTCGGCGCCGGCGGAAGCCGTCCTCGCGGCATCCTGCCACTGCACGGTCGTAACGCTGAAGTTGCCGTCGCCCTCGGTCAGGGCCTTCAGCTCTGCGGGGCTCAGCCCGCCGCCGGCAATCGGCGCCATGGTGCTGCTCATGCGTGTTCCTCTCTCTGCTCTGGGGAAGGTGCCGCGCCGCCTCGACCGCACGGCGTTTGGCGCGACGGGACCGCTACTCCCCGTCGTCGCCGAGGTCGGACAGAAGATCGTTGAGCAGGGGTTGCATGATCATTCCCATGACCTTGACCCCGCCCGTGACCATCTGATCCGTCGCCTGCTGTCCGAGCACGTTGTCGAACAGGCTGCCAGCCGCGCCGCCAACAGGCCCGCCGACCAGGCCTCCGACGATTCCACCGATGTTCATCGCCACGCTCCTCTCGGCTGCGGTGCGGGCTGTCCCGCACCTCCGGATACGGGGTTGGCCGTACCCCCGGGTGCGACAACTGCCGCACCCCTGGGCGCAACCATTGCTGCGCCCCCAGGTGCCACCCCACCCGGTGGCGGCGCCGCACCGGCCAGGGCCGGCCGAAGCGTCGCCGCCATGCGGCGGGCCGAAGAATCCGGACCCGCCAGCACCTCATCCGCCAATCGACGCGCATCGTCGCGGCGGCCCGCGGCCACCAGCGCGACGAGCAGGATCCCTCGCGTCGCCTCCTGTCCTTTGCGCCGCCCGATCGCGTGGCGCTCCAGCATCTCGGCCGCGCGGTCGGGACGGTTCGCGCCCATCTCCGCCACCGCGCGGGCCACGGCCGCCGCCGGATGCTCCGGTTCTAGCCGTTCCAGCAAGGCAAGAAGGGACTCCGCTTTCGCGAGCAACCCCGCACCCGCCGCGGCCATCGCGATCTCGCCGAGCAGGCGCGCATCGCCGCGGGCGGCGCGCCAAGCCTCTCCCTCCGCACCGCGCGCGGCGGCAACGGTCTGCAATCCGGCGCTCACGTTGCGCGTTCCGTGCGGCCGCGGAAGACTCGGATGCGCGCGGGCTCGGTCTGTGGGCTGCCATCCGGACGCGGCCGCCGAGCGAGCACTGCGAGCGTCTGTTCCACCAACGCCACGTAGCGCGGCGGGCCGGAAACCATCGCAAGGCCCAGTGCCGGGTCGGAGGAACGGATCGGCCAACGCGCATCGTGCACGCCGAGCCCGCGCAGCGCGGAATCGAGTTGCTGCGGTGGCACGCCACCGAGATCGACGAGCCGCGACACCGCCTCACCCACCGAGGAGACATGCAGCGTGCTGCCGTCCGTGAACCAGTCGAGACCGTAGATGGCGGCAAGCCGGTCGAGCGTCTCGAGCGCAGTGCCACGTGCCAGGCGGCCACGGACGCGACCGCGCACGCCGTCACTCACCACCGCGTTCAGCCCCACGCGCTTGCCGAGCTCGACCAGCACCTCCTTTAGCTCCTGGTCCACCACCGCATAGTCGAAGGGTCGCGTACGCCAGTCCGGAACCGACGAAGCGGCCGGCATAGGCGTTTCGGCGCCCGGCGCCACGGGTGCGATGGGCTGCATGGGGACAACCGGCTGCATGGGCTGAGGAGCTGACAGGACGGGGTCCACCGCGCCTTGAGCAGCTGCGGGAGAAGCGGACAGCGCGACAAGAACCACCGCGGAAGCGGCGGCCGCCGAAGCGTTCCTGATAAAGAACAAGCTGCAGAATGAAATACTGTCCGTTCCGCGCAAGGTATAATCCTCCGCCTGACCAACGAGACACATATATCGGCCAGCGGTCACGACGGGCACAACCCGCACAGTAGGTTAATGTTGTGTTTCAGTTTGATGATTGCTGTTCGCGATCGCGTGAAATATTCAAATTGGGGTTGGCTCATTTTCTCCTCATGCCAGTTTACTCAGCGACTGGGCGGCGAAGTGGCCGCTTGGCGCAGTGCAGGGCGTCAGGAGAACCGATCCGGTGAACAACGGCTCCACCACGCAGGGATCGCTGCAGCGTGCCCTGGCCGGAGATGGCGCGGCCCTCGCTGCCATCCGCGGCCGGCTGCAGGCCGGTCTCGCTCGCGCGGCAGAACCGGCATCCCCGGGCGGCGATCGCCAGGCCTTGCTGCGGGGCGCATACGCGGCCGCCCTCGACCTCCTGCCGCAGTTGATCAGCCACAAACGGAGAGAGGAACAGACATGAGCGTTCTCAGCGGGATCACGGGCGCCCTCACCGGCGGCCTCGGCGGCGGCGCCTCCACGAGCGGTGCGGGTGCCGGCAACGGCGCCTCGGGCGACGCGTCCGGCGCCATCGGCCAGATGAGCGCGGCCTTCGACCAGGCCATCAGCAAGGCGGCCGAGATCACGGCCATCACCACGGTGAAGAAGGCCGAGCTCGACGCCGCGAAGCAGCGTCCGCAGAACTAATCCGCTTCGCCCGCAAGGGCAGCGCGACGCCGGCGGGGTCCCAACCCTCGTCGCGCCGCGGACTGGCCCCGCCGCGCGGCCTCGCGCCGCCGCGGCCGGCCCCGAATCCAGGAGGGATCGTCAACCATGTCCGGCGAAATGGCCGTTCTCGGCCCCGCCCCTGGCACCAATCGCCAGGCACCCGATACCTGGCGCCTCGACGTGATCGAGGGGCCGAACCGCGACGCGGCGCTGCTCCTGCCCGTTGGGCTTCACCGCATCGGCGCTGCGGCGAGTACCGACATCATGCTGGCCGACCCCGCTGCGGACCTTTCCCGCGTCAGCCTCGTCCTCGATGAGGATGGAGAAGCGCGTCTGCGCGCCGAGGCACCCGGGGCCGAATTCGCCGGCCGCACGCTTCGGCCCGGCCGCGAGCGGCGTGCCACGCGGGGCGGCGATCTGCGCCTGGGCGCCACGGTCATCCGCCTCTCTCCGCCTGCACATGTTGTCGCCCGTCGCCGCGCGGACCGGCGCAACCTGCGCTGGCGCGTTGGAGCGGTGGTGGGAGCTGCGCTTCTCGTCACCACCCTTGGTGCATTCGGCCCGCGGCTCCTCTCGGACAGCCCCTACGCGCGGCCGATCCGCACGGAGGCCGCGGCCCGCATTCCCGTGCGCCCCGATCCGGCGGCCGCCCGCGCGGCCCTGACGCAGCGGCTGGAGGCCGCCGGCCTCGGCCCCGATCGCCTGCGCGTTTCCGACGGAGCAGGCGGCGCCCTCCTCGTCGAGGGCCGCCTGAACGCCGATGAAACAGCCCGCTTCGCCGAGCTGCGCCGCTGGTACGACGCCGCCCATGGTGCCGGCCCCGCCCTGGTGCCGCGCCTCGGCGTGGATATCGCCCCACCACGGCCAGGCCTGCGCATCCGCGCCGTCTCACTCGCGCCCGTGCCCTATCTAATTGCGAGCGACGGCGAGAAATACGGTGAGGGCGCGGTGCTGGAAGACGGCTGGACGGTGGAGAGCATCGACCGCGAGCGGGTGATCCTGCGGCGCGGGACCGAGACGATGGCCGTGACGCTCTAGCCGCATGCCGCCGCTCGACCGCATTCCCGGGCCCGGCGGCACCGCCCCGGGCCTGGACCCGCAGACCGAGGCGCTTCTCCGCGCCCGCTCCCGCCTCCCTCCCGGCGCCCCGCTGCCGCCCGGCGCGGTCGAGGAGGTAGAGCGGTTCGACGCCGTTTCCGCCGCCGCCGGGCTGGAGGAGCGGCTGCGCGAGCCCGACGCGCCCGGTGGCCTTGCCTCCCTCGTGCTCGACTTCGTCGCGCCGCCCCGTGGCACACCCAATTCTCCCACCCGCCTGCTCGGCCTGCTGGAAGTCGCCGCCGGGGTCCTCGCCCATGCCCCGCCGGAGGACGACATCGCGCGCCTCGGCGCGCGCGCGATCGAGCAGGAGCTGGACGCACATCGCGACCTCGCCGAGCGCCGCGGCAACCTGGTGGACCTGTGAGCGCCGCGCTGCAGACCCCCGCCCTCCCTGAGGAGGCCGCCGGCGCGCTGCACGCGCTCGGCTACGTCTATCTCCGCCAGGGCCAGGTGCGGCGCGCGAGCGTGCTCCTCCTCCTCGCCGCCCGCAGCCGCGCGGACGACGCGCCCCTCCTTCGCACCCTTGCCGCCGCCCTCTCCGCCTGCGGCCTCGGCGAACGCGCGATCGAGGTGCTGGACCATGCCGCCCGGCTGGAGCCGGAGGCCGACGCCTCCCGCCCAGGTCGCGTGCTGCGCGCTCGCGCCCTGCTCGCGGCCGGGCGCGGTGACGAAGCACGCGCGGTGTTCCGAGACATGGTGAGGCAGGGCTGATGGGCGGCTTCCTGGCGCGGCTTCCCTTCCGCTCCGACCTCGCGGTCGCGGCGCTGATGGTCTCGACCATCTTGCTGATGATCATCCCACTGCCCACGATGGTGGTGGATTTGCTGCTCTCCCTCAGCCTCGGCACCGCGGTGCTGCTGCTGATGGTGGGCTTCTACCTGCGCTCCCCGGTGGATTTCTCGACACTTCCCGCCGTCATCCTCATCACCACCGTCTTTCGCCTGGCGCTCGCCATCGCCACCACCCGGCTGATCTTGCTCCAGGCCGATGCGGGCGAAATCGTGCGCGTGTTTGGGGAGTTCGTGGTGGGCGGCAACATCATCGTCGGGCTGGTGGTGTTCCTCATCATCACCGTCGTGCAGTTCGTCGTCATCACCAAAGGCAGCGAGCGCGTCGCCGAGGTCGCCGCGCGGTTCACGCTCGATGCCATGCCGGGCAAGCAGATGGCGATCGACGCCGACCTGCGCGCAGGAGACATCGACCAAGCCCAGGCCCGCAGCCGCCGCAGCGCGCTGGAACGCGAGAGCTCCCTCTTCGGCGCCATGGACGGCGCAATGAAGTTCGTGAAGGGTGACGCCATTGCCGGCCTCGTCATCATAGTCGTCAACCTCATCGGTGGCCTCGCGGTCGGCACGACGCAGCACGGGATGAGCCTTGCCCAGGCGGCCCACACCTTCTCCATCCTCACGATCGGCGACGGCCTGGTCTCGCAGATCCCCGCGCTCTTCGTCTCCATCACCGCCGGCATCGTCGTCACCCGCGTGGCAGGGGCCGAGAACAGCACCGCGGACAGCCTGGGCAGTGAGATCACCGGCCAACTCCTCTCCGAGCCGCGCGCGCTGTGGCTCGCGGCTGTGGTCGCCGCGCTGCTGGGCCTCATCCCCGGCTTCCCGACAGTCATCCTCCTCGCCCTCGCTGCCGGCCTCTTCCTGCTCGGCTCGGCCGCCGCGCGGCGCCGGCGCGCCCAGACCTTGGCACAGGAGGAGGCTGCCCTCGCCGCCGGCCCTGTCGCTGCCGAGCCCGCGGCCGATGCCCCCGTGCCGCCCGGCCGCGTGCGGTTGCTGCTCTCCCCTGCCCTGCTCGCCGCCATGCCGCCCGGCCGCCTGCGCATCGCCCTCGCCGCCGCCGCCAACTCGGGTGCCGAGGCGACGGGCGCCCCTATCCCTGGTGTCGCCTTCGAGGCGCAAGTGGACCTCTCCGGCCAGGAGTTCCGATTGGAGGTGGACACCGTCCCGATCGCCGAGGGCGCCCTGCCGGAGGATGCCGTGCTGCTGCGCGACGACGCGGAAAATGCGGCCCTCGCCGGCGTGTTTCTTACCTCCGGCGTCGACCTCCCAGGCCTCCCTGCGCCGCTCTGGGCGGCGCGAGAGCACCTCCCCGCCCTCGCCGCCGCCGGGATCGGCCATGCCGAGGCGCCGGAGGTGCTCGCCGAGATCGTCGGGCGCGCGCTGCGCCGCCACGCCGCCCAGTTCGTCGGCCTGCAGGAGACACGTGCGATGATCGGGCACCTGGAAGCCGCCTATGGCGACCTGGTGCGCGAAGCCCTGCGCGCCGTGCCCCTGCAGCGCGCGGCCGAGGTGCTGCGCCGCCTGCTCGACGAAGGCGTGTCGGTCCGCAACATGCGCGGGCTGCTAGAGAGCTTCGTCGAGCACGGGGACCGCGAGACCGACCCCTCCACCCTCGCGGAGGTCTCCCGCGCCGGCCTCCGCCGGCAGATCTGCCGCGCCCATGCGGACCGTGCCCGCGTCATCCCCGCCTTCGTGATGGATGCGGCGAGCGAGGAGACCGTGCGGGGTGCCGTGCGCCACACCCCTGCCGGCACCTTCCTCGCCCTGCCCGAGGGCACCGCCTCCGCGCTGGCCGAGAGGTTGCGGGCTGAGCTTGCGTCATCAAACGGACCCCAACCTGTCATCCTTTGTGCGCTCGACATACGCCGTCACATTCGTAGCTTGCTCGTCAACAACGGAGTGGATGTGGCAGTGCTGTCCTTCCAGGATCTCTCGCCGGAATTCACGGTTCAGCCTCTCGGCTCCGTTCGCCTCAGCGGCGCGCCGGGCGAGGCCGCCGTGCAGCGCGCGATGCCTGGCGAAGCCGATGCCGCGTCCTTCCGCATGAGCACCTCTGACGCGGCCTGATCATACCAATGCGATACCGACAGATGTCCCGCGCCGCGCTCGCTGCCGTCACGCTGCTCGCGGCGCTGCCCGGTCCGGCTGGCATAGCCCCGGCCCTGGCGCAGGACACGCCGCGCAGGGGTAGCACGGTCAATGTTTCAGTCGGCGAAGGCAGGCTCATCCGCTTCCCGCGTGATGTGTCTCAGGTGCTGGTGGCAGACCAGGCTGTGGCCGACGTGCAGATCGTGTCGCCCCGCGTCGTATTCCTCTACGGGCGCCGTATCGGCCAGACCACGCTGCACGCGGTGGACGGGCAGGACGGCGTCGTTGCCTCCTCCACCGTGCGCGTGGACCGCTCGGCGGGCGCGGCGCAGGCGGCCGTCCCCACCCAGCGCAGCGCCGTGCAAATGGAGTTCGTGGGCGAGCGCCTGATGGTGCAGGGCCCGGTGCGCGACCTCGGCGAGGCAATGGAGGTGGAGGCCACCGGCCGCGCCTACTCGCCGCCCGGCACACGCCCACTGGACCGCACGCGGCTTGCAGGATCGCAACAGGTTGCACTGCGCGTCCGCTTCGCGGAGGTGTCGCGCAACGACCTCAACCGCCTCGGCGTGAACTGGAACGTGGTGGGCTCGATCGGGTCCTTCGCCTTCAGCTTCCTCTCCGGCGCCGGCGTTGCCGCACGCGCGCTCGGCGCCACCTCCAGCTTCGCTGGGCTAAATCCCGGCGAGACTTTCGCGGCCATCGGTGGCGGCGTTTCCACGCGCCGCATCTCCGCGGATGCGCTGCTGGATGCGCTGCAGCGGGAGGGTGTCGTGACCCTGCTCGCGGAACCCACGCTCACGGCCATCTCCGGCCGCTCGGCGTCCTTCCTCGCCGGTGGCGAGGTGCCGATCCCCGTGCCGCAGCGCGACCAGGTGGTGACGGTGGAGTACAAGCGCTTCGGCGTCGGACTCGAGTTCACCCCCACTGTGCTGCCGGGCGATCGCATAGGCCTGCGCGTAGCGCCTGAGGTGAGCGAGATCGCCGGCACGAACACGCTGCAGATCAACGGGTATGTCGTGCCGTCCTTCATCACCCGCCGGGCGGATACGACGGTGGAGATGGCGAGCGGGCAGACTCTGGCCATTGCCGGCCTGTTCCAGCGCCGCCTGGCCGACAACCTGGACAGCGTGCCGCTAATTGGCGAGCTGCCCGTGCTCGGTGCTCTTTTCCGCTCCTCGCGCTTCCAGCGCTCCGAGACGGAGCTCCTGATCCTCATCACGCCCTATATCGTCGATCCCGCCCGGGGCACGAACCCGGTGCCCACGCCGGTGGACCGGGACCCCGCGCCGGCCTCCGTGCCCATCCGAGCGGCGGCTGGCCCGGTGGCCGGGCGCGGCCTTGGCGGCTTCATGGTGGATTGAGGCGATGCGTCACACCCTTGCCCTCATCCTCCTCGCCGCCACGACCGGCTGCGCTGCCGACCCTGCACCGGACCGCGCGCGTGGCTTTGCTCCCTTGCTGGAAGAGGATCGCCGCATCGTCCTCTTCGCTGCGGACGGCATCAACCCCGACCCGGCCGATGCGGCGGGCCTCGCCGCCCTCGCCCGCGCTCGCCCTCTCGCCAGCTATGGCCTGCTCCTTCCATCCGAGGGACGTGCTGAAGAGGCTTCCGCCATCGCCGAACGGCGCGCCGCTGCCATCCGCTCCGCCCTGCTGGGGCGCCCGGTCGTGGTGACGCTGGGCGGCGACACCGCCCCTCCCCGCGGCGAGGCGCTGGTGGTGATCCAAGAGGCGCGCACGGTTCCGGTCGCCTGCCTCGGCGAGGCGGAGCCGTGGCGCCGGCCCTTCATCCCCGGTTTCGGTGGTGAGTCGCGCCGCTTGGTTCTCCCGGCGGGCTGCAGCACCGACATCGCCCTGCAACGCCAGGTCGAGCGCCCCTCCGACCTTGTCGCAGGCCGTGCCATGCAGGGAGGCCCCGCTGGTCCCGCCGCACGCGCCATCGAGCGCTACATTTTCCGCGACGAGCCGGACGGGCCGAACGGACGTTCAGCCGCCCCCGTTGCCGGGCAGCGCGGCGAATCCGAAGCAACCGAACCCGCCCAGGGCGCACCGGCATCCCCGGTGCCTGAAGGCGCTCCAGCGCGCTAGGAAGCCTGCCAGAGCAGGCTTGCGGTTCGATCGCCACGAAAATGCAACGCGAGCGTCATCTGTCCGATCACCTTCCTGTCTATCGCTGCCCCGGGCCAATCCAAGGCCGATTGCATCCGGGGGATCATGCCGCAGCGCCGAAGGACATCCGTGGCCCGGGCCGCCCTGGCCGTTACTGCCGGATTGGGCCAGTCCTGGGCTGCCGCCCTCTTTCTGCTTGCCGCCCCCGCTTCCGTCGAGGCGCAGCCCGCCGGGGATGACGCGGCCGCATGCCGCCGCGCAATCGCGCAAGTCGAGCCTGGCTCGGGAATTCCGCCCGGGTTGCTCGGCGCAATCGCGCTCGTCGAAAGCGGTCGCGCGGGAGCTGGCGAGGTCGCCGCACCCTGGCCCTGGACCTACAATGCCGCCGGACAGGGCCATTATGCCCCGACGCGCGAGGCCGCGATCGCCGAAGTGGCCGCCCTGCGCGCCAGCGGCGTGCAGTCCATCGATGTCGGCTGCATGCAGGTAAATCTCTTGCACCACCCCGACGCCTTCGCCAGCCTGTCGGAAGCCTTCGACCCCATCGCCAACACCCGCTACGCCGCCGGTTACCTCCTCTCGCTGTACGCTGCCGCAGGCGCTTGGGGCACTGCCGTGGCGCGCTACCATTCCGGAGACCCCGGGCGTGGCGAGGCCTATGGGCGGCGTGTGGCCTTGGCGCAGCTCGGGCGCGCCTGGGCGGGCGGCGGTACGGTGTCGCTGCCCGGCCGGCCGGGCCTTTGCGGGCGCGGCGCAGGGGCCGTGCTCGTGCTGCATGGCGTGGAGGAATCAGAAGGCAGCCCCGTCGCGCCTCGCATCGCCTGTCGCCGCAGCTCGGTCACCCCTCGCGCCCAGCGGCCCGATGGCCGGGTAGAGGACGGCGTGCCGGTCGCCGCCGTGCACCGCGTGCCGCGCCGCCATCGCCAGTTTGCTGCCCGATAGACCTGAAACCATGAACGGAACGCCGATGATCCGCCCGCTCGTCCTCTTCTGCCTTCTCCTTGCGGGCTGCGCCGGGGAATCGCCCACCTCCGACCGCAACACCGCCCGCTCCATGATGCGCGTAGGCGACCACATGCTCGATAGCGGCGAGGCTGACAGCGCCGCCACCTTCTATCGCGGCGCTGCCGAGCGGGACCCGACCGATCCGGAGCCGCGCCTGCGCCTTGCCCGCCTCATGGCGCGCCAGGGTAGCCCCGAGGCCGCCTTGCGCGGCACGATGGAAGCGATCGCGGCTGACCCCTCCAACACGGAGGCGCGCAAGACGGCCGCCGGGATCCTGCTGCGCCGCGGAGACACGAACTCAGCCCGTGTGGCACTGGACGTGCTGGAGCCGGCAGCCACGGCGCGGGACGCGCGGCTGCAGCGGCTACGGGGCGTCGCGCTGGATCTGATGGGCCGTCAGGCGGAAGCAGAGGACGCCTATCGCCGCGGCCTGGCCGTTGCGCCGGCCGATGCGGACCTGCGGACCAACCTGGCGCTCTCCCTGGCTGTCTCCGGCAAGGCCGCCGACGCAGTGGAGGAAGCCCGGCGCGCAACAGGTTCCCCCGGAAGCGGCGCCACCCATCGTGGCAGCCTCGTGCTCGTGCTGGCGCTGGCTGGGAAGGGGGAGGAGGCGGAGCGGGAAGCCGCGCTGCTGCCGGCCGGCGAAGCCCAACCGCTGCTCGCACGTGGGCGCAATGCCGCTGCCCAGCCTGACGCCGCGACGAGAGCGGCAGCGCTGGGGATCTCGCGCCCGGCCGGCAACGGGGCCTGACTGCGAGGGAGGCGGCTTGGCCTGCGGCACTGCCACAGGCGATCGCTCGCCCTTCTTGGCTCCCCCAGGTCAGCGACGAGAGATGTAGGATCTGTGCGGCCGTTCCATCTCAGTACCTCTCCGGCACATATAGCTCCGGCGGCAGAGTCCGGCGCTCGTAGTGCGGGTCAAACACCCGCTCGGGCAGAACCACAGGCTCGTGGACGACATCTTCGTAGGGGATCAGCGACAGGAGGTGAGCCATGCAGTTCAACCGGGCCCGCTTTTTGTCGTTTCCCTCAACGATGTACCAGGGCGCCTCCTTGATATTGGTGCGCTCGAACATCTGCTCCTTGGCACTGGTATACTGCTCCCAGCGCACCCTGGACTGCAGGTCCATGGGCGAGAGCTTCCACTGCTTGATCGGATCGTGGATCCGCATGAGAAAGCGGAGCTGCTGCTCCTCGTCGGTGATCGAGAACCAGTATTTCACCACGATGATGCCGGATCGGACCAGCATGCGCTCGAAGTCGGGAACGTCGCGGAAGAACTCCTCCACCTGCGTCTCGTCGGCGAAGCCCATCACCCGCTCCACTCCCGCACGGTTGTACCAGCTGCGGTCGAACAGCACGATCTCGCCGGCAGCGGGCAGGTGCGGAACATAGCGCTGGAAGTACCACTGCGTCCGCTCACGGTCCGACGGGGCAGGCAGGGCGACGACACGGCAGGTGCGCGGATTCATGCGCTGCGTGATCCGCTTAATCGCTCCACCCTTGCCGGCGCTGTCGCGCCCCTCAAACAGCACGACGACTTTCAAGCCGCGATGCACCGCCCAGTCCTGAAGCTTCAGCAGCTCGCCTTGGAGGCGTAGCAGTTCACGGAAATAGGTTGCGCGATCCACGGTGCTCTTCTTGCGATGCTGATGCAGCGCCCGCAATGCCGCCGGCAGGCGGCTGTCATCCACCTCCTGTTCCAGCTCCTCATCAAAGTCGTCCTCGAGCTCGAGCTTGAGCCACGACGACTCCCTGTCAGCTTCCTGCATGAACGCTGTTACCTCTCCGAACTGGGTCCGACTAGAAGACCTGGGCGCCGCGATGCAACGTCGGATCGGTTACATCGCGCGAACTCGCCAAGGGCATCGGCAGTTTGATGGTGATGCCCGCCGCTTTCGCCCTAGCGACCTCGGCTTGGGATGAGTTCTACACCTCGCCGATCCAATACCCGAGCAGATGTCACGTGCCCTCGCTCTCCGTCGCTGCCGAAGTCGGTGGAGCTGTTCGTCGCGGTATGTCGGAGCAGAACTCTGGGATGACCAAAACAACGGCCATAGCTTTCGCGCATCGTAGAGTCGGATAACTCGACATCCCTGGCAGGCGTGCGGACCCCCGGAGGCAACGCATTCGCCCGCTCTAATGAACGGTATCGCCCAGGCACTTGCAGGACGGTGCCGTCGTCCGGCTCACTTGACTGGTAGCGGCTGGAGCGCTGGCTCGGGCGCCCGGACAACCTGCGAAGCGGAAAGCAGCATCGCCCGGGGACGGAACGACGCTCCGCGTGCAGACGCTCCGTTGCCTGGAACACCTCCTCCGCACTGCCGAGCAAGGCAAGGATCGCGCCCCGCTCGCCAGAAGGCACGGCAGTGCCCAGGACGAGCGTCTGCGCGCGCAGGGTGGCCAGCAAGGCTGCGCCATCCGCATCGGCCGCGGAGCCCTGGCCCGGCGCCAACGCGGTGGCAAGGTTTTGGCTGATCCCGTCCAACAACGCATTTACCACCGGCTTGGCTTCCGGCGAGAACTCCTCCCCAGGATACCCCGGGCTACCTGATGGAGCATGTCGCTGAGATTGGCGGCGACATTTGCTTCCTCGATCAGGATGGCGACCAGCTCGGCCTGGCTAGGGGCAGAGTCCTGCGTGAAGAGAGAGGCAGCAAAAGCACGCATGGCGCTCCAGCCTTCCAGGCTTGACACGACGCTCATGCCCCATGTGAACTCATTTCAGCAGGCAGCACCGCTCTCGCACACGCCCCGTGCTGCAGGAGCGCCCGCATGAATTCCATCTCCCGCCGCGTCCTTCTCACGGCCGCGCCCGCTCTAGCAACGATGCCGGTTCGCCAGGCCAGCGCCCAGGTTCCGCAGACCCTGGACCTCGCCGTAAGTGCCCCGCCCAGTTCGGCGGACCCGCACTACTACACCCTCACTCCCAACAATGCCCTGGCAGCCCACATCTTCGACAACCTGTTGCAGCGAGATGCAGCCGGGCGCCTCGTCCCGGGCCTCGCAGAGTCCTGGCGCCTCGTCGACGACATCACCTGGGAGTTCAAGCTCCGCGAGAACGTCCGCTTCCACAACGGTGAGCCGTTCACCGCGCGTGACGTTGCCTATACGATCGACCGCATCCCCAAGGTCGTGAACTCCCCGGGCTCCTTTGTCGTCTACACCAAGGCGATCCGGTCGGTGGAGGTGGT
Source organism: Roseomonas sp. WA12 (assembly GCF_054165765.1). Lineage (NCBI taxonomy): Bacteria > Pseudomonadati > Pseudomonadota > Alphaproteobacteria > Acetobacterales > Roseomonadaceae > Roseomonas > Roseomonas sp. WA12. The sequence goes on from NZ_CM135108.1 coordinate 1,906,317, forward strand.
GAGCCCGCACCTGATCCGCATGAAGACGGCCTCCGCCTACCCTCTGCTCCCATCCGACATGGCGAGCTTCGGCATCATCTGGCACGGCCTCGGCGAGGCACCGAACACCGGAGACTTCAACAACGGCAAGAACACGATTGGCACCGGTCCCTACAAGCTCATAGCCTTCCGTGCCAACGACCGTGCCGAGCTCGAGCGGAACGAGAACTACTGGGGCGAGAAGCCTGTCTGGCAGAAGGTGAACTACCGTGTCATCGCGAATGACGGCGCCCGCACCGCCGCCCTCCAGGCCGGCGATGTCGCCTTTATCGACGCCGTTCCGACCAACGACCTCGCCCGCCTCCGCACCGATGCGAAGCTCCGGATCTCCGAAACCGTCAGCCTACGCTCCATCTATCTTCGGACCGATTTTCGCGCTGAATCACCCCACATCTCCGGCCCGAACGGCGAACCCATTCGCAACCCGATGACGGACCTCCGCGTCCGGCAAGCCCTCAGCATCGCCATCAACCGCCCCGGTATCGCGGATCGCGTGATGTCGGGCGCGGCCCTCCCGACCGGCCAATTTATGCCACCCGGCACCTTCGGCCACGTCCCCGACATCCAGCCCCCGACCTTCGACACCGACAGGGCCCGGAAGCTTCTCCAGGAAGCCGGCCTGCCCAACGGCTTCACCGTCACACTCATCGCTTCGAACGACCGTTACGTTAATGACGCCAGTGTCGCGCAGTCCATCGGACAGATGTGGACCCGCGCGGGTATCAAGACGAGGGTCGAGGCCATGCCCGTCGCTGTTACGGCCCAGCGCAATGCCCGGCGGGACTTCAGCGTCCTCCTTGGCGGCTGGGCTAACAGCAGCGGCGAGCCCTCCGCCGGCCTACGGGGCCTGCTCGGAACCCGGGATCTGGAGAGGGGTTGGGGGACGGTGAACTACACCGGCTATTCCAGCGCCGAATACGACCGCGTTCTCGAACAGGCTCTCGGCACGAATGACGATGCTGCCCGCGAACGCCTCATGCAGCAGGTCACCAGGATTGCCGTCGCCGACGCCGCCTGGGTCCCCATTCACATCCAAAAGAATATCTGGGCCATGCGGCAGGGCTTCACCCACACACCCCGGGCCGATGAGATGACCCTTGCCATGGATCTTCGCCCGGCGTGATGCACTGGGGAGAAGTAAGGGGGCCTAACCCACCCCCACGCTTCCCAGCTCCTTCGCCACAAGCTCCACCCAATAGCCGACCCCGAACGGAATGGCGTCGTCGTTGAAGTCGTAATGCGGCGTGTGCAACCCAGCCGAGGTCGCCCCGCCGGCACCCTGCCCCATGAACACGAAGGCGCCCGGCCGCGCCTCCAGCATGAAGGAGAAGTCTTCCGCGCCCAACACCAGGGCGGCATCCGGGTCAACCTTGCCGGCGCCAACCAGAGCGCCCGCAGCCGCCACCGCCACCGCCGTCTGCTCGGCATGATTGACCAGGGGCGACGTGCCCCGCCGATACGAAACCTCCGCCAAACATCCTGCGACTGCCGCTAGCCCGTGTGCGAGCTCGTTCATCCGCCGTTCGATCGTGTCCCGTACGGCCGGCGTGTAGGACCGTGCGGTTCCTCCGACCGCCAGCTCCGCCGGCATCACGTTCAGCGACTCCATCGAACCACCATGCACCGCGCCTACGCTCACCACCGCCGTGTCCACGGCCGCGATGCTGCGCGACACGATGGTCTGGAGGGCCAGGACGAACTGCGCCTGCAGCACCGTCACATCCGTGGAAAGATGCGCCGCCGCCCCGCCATGCCCGCCCGTGCCCCGGAACGTCACCACGAACCGGTCCGCAGCGGCCAGCGCCGGTCCCGTCCGCGTCGCGAACTGCCCGAGTGGCAGATCCGGTGCGTTGTGCATCCCGTAGACGGCATCGACAGGAAATCGCTCGAACAGCCCGTCCGCGATCATCGCCTTCGCACCACCGCGGCCCTCCTCCGCCGGCTGGAAGATGAACTGCACCGTTCCCCCGAAATTCGGATTTAGCGAGAGGTGTCGCGCCGCGCCGAGCAGCATCGTCGTATGCCCGTCATGCCCGCAGGCATGCATGGTTCCCTTATTGATCGAGGCGTAGGGCTTCCCCGTCGCCTCCTCGATCGCCAGTGCGTCCATGTCCGCGCGCAGGCCGATGGCCCGCTGCCCGGGAAGCCGCCCCTTGAGCGTCGCCACGACGCCGTACTTCCCGACCCCCTCCGTCACATCCAGGCCCCAGCCTCGCAGCGTATCCGCCACCAGGCGGGAGGTCCGCGCCTCCTCCATGCCCATCTCCGGATGCGCGTGGATGTCACGGCGGATCGTCGCGAGTTCAGATTGCAGTGCCTTGATCGAGTCTGCGGTGGTCTCACTCATGGGGCGGCACTCCAGCAGAGGGTTTCGCCTGACAGCATGACCGGCCGCGCGCAAGCTGCCTAGGTCATGCACCTACCCCGACCTAGGCTGGCTCACTCCTTTGCGGCACCGCCCGCCGCTCGCGGTCGTTCTGATCCCGATCGTGCACGGCGGGCCAGATCCTGCGGCCGGGAACCGCTTGTGCTACATGGGTTCGACGGACTGACGGAGACTGCCCCATGAACCCCAGCATCACACGCCGCGGCACGGGCGCGCTGCTGGCCGGCGCTCTCGCTTCAAATTTGCCGTACCCCTCCTTCGCGCAGGGGAGTCCCTCCCCGACCCTCCGCCTTTTCGTCACGCAGCCGCCAGGCGGGGGCACCGACGTGATCGCGCGCCTGATCGCCGAGACAATGGGCCGATCCCTGGGCCAGACGGTGGTGGTGGACAACCGCCCCGGGGCAAACGGCCTCCTCGCAGTGAATGCCCTGAAGCAGGCTCGGCCGGACGGCAGCGCGGTGCTGCTGGGCGGCGTCTCCCTCTTCAGCTTCAACCCCAATCTCTATTCAAAACTCCCCTACGATGCCGCCCGCGACTTCACCTACATCGCACCAGTCGCGGATACGGCCCTTATCCTTGTCGCCAGTCCGAGAAGCGGGCTCACCAGCCTCTCGCAGCTCGTGGAACGGGCAAAGGCCGAGCCTGACCGATTGACCTACGCCAGCGTCGGCATTGGCAACTCCACCCATCTCTCCATGGAGATGCTGACCGACACTGCCGGGATCCGCATGACCCATGTGCCGTTCAATGGCTCCGGCCCATCGCTGACAAGCGTCATGACGGGAGAGACCGACTGCATGGTGATCCCGCTCGTCACGGCGCTGCCGCAGGTCCACTCCGGCAACCTTGCCGCGCTTGGAATGCTGACACGCGAGCGGGTGGCGGCTCTGCCCGAGGTTCCCACGCTGAAGGAACTGGGCCTCGAAGGGCTCGTCATGCCCGGATGGTATGCGCTGGTTGGGCCGTCCGGCATGTCCGCGCCGTCTGTCGAGCGGATCAACGCGGCCGTTCAGACCGCCCTGGACACTCCCGCGATCGCGAAGGCACTGCGGGACCAGTACCTCGAACCGATGCGAGGCAGCGCGCAATTCGTGCAGGAGAGCGTAGCAAAGGACAGCGCCGACTGGGGCGCCTTCATCCGCCGCAGGAACCTCCGCGTGGAATAGCGTCCAGCCAAACATCACGAAACGGCCTCCGACCGCCGCAGCGCTCAGGCGCGACGCCCGGTCCCGTCGTTCCTGACGGTGCGGAGCGGCGGAGACCTAGTCCGCGCTCCTCTTCTGCCCTGCGGCACTGGCCGCTGCCTCCCGAAGGAAGGCCAGCATGGCGTGCCAGCTTGCCTCGCTCGCATGGGCGTTGGCGGCCGCGGTGCCGCCCCCGGTCGCGACGATGCCGCTGACCGGATGCGGCCATGTGATGTGGGTTGTCGGCTGGTAGGGATGGCTGATGGCGTGGCCCGCTCCCTCATAGGCGAGATGCGCGTGCGGCCAGGGATGGTTCGCGGCCCTCAGCGATTCCTCCACCATTTCCGCATAGCGCGTACTCGGCCAAGATCCGTCATCCGTGCCGGAAATGCTGAGCACCGGCCCCCGGATGCGCTCCACCGGGATGCGGGCTGCCGCCACGGCCTCAGCGTCGCCCAGGGCGGTCTCGACGCCGTGGGCATGGCGGCGCGGCGCCACAGCCTTATCGTAGGGGACCCAGCTCGCCGTGCGGTTCCTCTCCCAGACATGCGGAATGGGCCGCCCGCCCAGCGTCCAGGCATGCCCGTCTCGGCCACCGAGGGCAGGGTCGGCAGCGCTCATTGCCCCGTGCACCACCGCCCCCGGCACATAGGCGACGACGGCCGAGACACGGTCCGGAAAGGTGGCACCTAGAAGCAGCGCCAACTCGCCGCCGCGCGATTGACCGGAGACCGCCACGAAGTCGTTGGGCGGCGAGACCGCAACCCGCAACCAGTCGATCCCGCGCGCGAACATTTCGAGCGGCGTGTTGGAGATGTAGCGCGGCAATCCGGGCGCACCGAAATAACCTAGTGCCAAGGCGGCAAAACCATGGGAGGCCAGCAGAGCCGCCCGAGGCTCGTTGACGCCGCCACCCGACCCGTAGAGCACGACCACGGCTGGATGAGGCCCCTCCCCGGCCGGCAGGAAGAGCGTACCGACCAACCCATGCTCGCGCAGCTCGCGCCGCGTCACGCCGGGGCCCACAAAGCGAGCGGTCATGACGGCCTCGGCGCGAAGCTGCCCTGCCTCCGCCACCAGCCGGGATTGCACGGGGTTGGCCGCCAAAGGGCCAGTGGCATCGGCCGTGGATGGGGCGACCCGCTTCTCCTGCGACCAGATCAGCCCCATAGGCGAGACGCCCGTGTAGCTGCCCTCCAGCGGCGCATCCCGGGCCGCGTCCACCGCGCCTTCCGCATCCGCGACGAAGGTGGCGGCGCCGGCCCAGCGGCCCCCATCCGGCCAATCGGTCTCGATGGCCACGCGCACGGGGGCGCCAGGTGGTGCGCCCTCCACCCGAACGCGGCGCGGCACGTCGAGCAGGGCATCCGCGGGTTCGACGATGAGCCGCATGCTCAAACCTCCCGCCGTACCATCATCGCCGCCGTGCGGTCGGAAACGAGGGGAGAAACCGAGAGGCCGCGCCGGGCCGCCCAGAGATTCCGGTAATGGAATACCGGGATGATCCCAGCCTCCCCAATCACCACCCTCGCCGATTCCCTCAGGATCGCCTCGCGCCTGGCATCGTCCAGCTCCTGCACCGCCGCCTCTAGTAACCGGTCCACCTCCGGATTGGCGTATCGTCCCCAATTGGAAGCACCTCGGCCCTTCGAGGGATCGTAGGATCCGATGACGTTGAGGAGCGCATAGGAGGCCTCGCCGGTGCCGTTGCCCCAGGCGAGGACGGACATGGCGAACTGTCCTCCGGACGCACGGCCGGAGAAGGTCGCCCAGGCCATATTCTCCACCGTGGTGCGCACGCCGATCCGGGTCCAAGCCTGCGCCACCGCCTGGGCCGTTTCAGGCCCTCGAATGTAGCGGTCGCTTGGTACATGGAGGGTGAGGCGGAACCCTTCCGGAAAACCTGCCTCAGCCAGCAGGCGCCGCGCGCTTTCCGGGTCCGCAGCGGTCGGCGGCAGGGCAGGCTCGTAGCCAAAAGAGCCTTCCGGCATCCACTGTCCAGCCGCCACAGCCTGTCCCTGCAGCAGCCGGTCTGAAAGGGCACGCCGATCCAGCGCAAGGGAAAGGGCCCGGCGCACCCGCCCATCGCTTAACGGGTTCCACGGCAGGGGAGAGCCGTCGTTCGCCTGCACGAACGGGTTCGGCTCTGGCGAGGCGTTGGGGCAGAGCAGAAGCACCCGCAGTCCGGGATGCGCGAAGAGCTCCACATCCTGCCGCCGGCGGATGTTCTCGACATCCGCGACCGAGACGCGCTCGATCACGTCCACATCGCCCGAGAGAAGGGCCGCGGTACGTGCCGCCGCATTGGGGATCAGGCGGATGGTCACCTCTGACCAGGCCGGACGGCCGCCCCAGTATTCGTCGTTACGGCGGAAAATGATGCGGTCCCCAGGGGCGTAGGAGACGAAGCGGTAGGGCCCCGTGCCGATCGCCGCCTTGCCCGAATTGAAGTCCGTACTTGCTGCGCCCTCCACGGCGTGCCGCGCCACGACGGAGACGGAAGCGAAGTTGAGCGGCGTGAGTGGCGCGGGCCCATGGGTGCGAACGATCAGCCGATGCGGGTCTGGCGCTTCCAGCCCTGCGATCTCCCTCAAATAGCCACCGAAGGACGAGGCGGAGCCAGGCACATCCGGAGCGCGGCGATAGGAGAAGATCGCGTCCTCTGCCGTGAAGGGACGGCCGTCATGCCAACGCACGTCGTCACGCAGCGTAAATTCCCAGGTGGTGGGGTCGATCAGCCTCCAGGACTTCGCCAGGCCGGGCTGCAAGGTTCCGTTGTGGTTCTCCACCAGGAAGTCGAAGGCATGCAGGTTCACCGACCGGTCGCCACCAAAGTTGTTCAACTGCGGATCGATGGAAGAGACCGGATCTCCGAAGGCGATGGTCAGGCGATCCTCCGGCGCCGGGCGATTGCCCTGCGCGCGCGCGGTCCCTGCAAGGGCCGGCAGGGCGAGTAGCGACGAAAGAGCGCGGCGGGAGATCATCTACGGGGTGCTTCTCGGAACGGGGGAGCATCAGGTTTTACGCCCTCCACCTAATCTTGAAAGCCTCTGCAGTCCGTGGATCGTTTGGGACAATACCGAGTGAAGAACGGTCTTTCCGGTCTGCCGCTTCGCGTCACGCCGCCTGTACAGGCCGCACGCCTCTCAGATAGTCGTCCTTGCTCGGCTGCAAATGATCGACGCAGAGTTGTGAAAGCGCCCACCGGTCATGCCCACCAAGCAGACCGATCATGGTCTCATGCTGGGCATGCGAGGCACGGAGCGCCCGCACATCGGCCAGCGTCTTGGCCCGTACCGGCAGGCTGAGCCGCATATAGTGCTGGATTGTCGCAAGCAGGTACTCGTTGCCGCAGGCGCTGAACAGGCAGATGTGAAAGCGGTCATTCGCGGCGTGGACGCCACGAAGGTCACGGGCCGCGATGTGCTCCGCGAACTCAGCGTTGATCGACAGCAATTCTTGAAGCAGTTCCGCCGGCGCCGGCAGCGGGATCAGAAGCGCGGCCTGCCGTTGGACCATCTCCCGCACGGCATAGATCTGCTCCACCTGCGACGGCGTTAGGGAGCGGACGGTGGCACCCTTGTTACGCTCGCGGACGACGAGGCCGAGCCGCTCCAGCCGATCCAATGCTTGGCGGATGTGGTGTCGGGAACCTCCGAAACGGGCCAGCAGCCCGTCCTCCACAAGCCGCGAGGCCGGCGGCAGCCGTCCGAAGATGATGTCCTCTTGCAGCACCTGCACCACCTCGGCCTCCGCCTCGGGCGCTCCGCTCGGCCAAGTGGTGGAGGGTTGGATCACGCTGCCTGCATCCACAAGGCATCCTCCTCCGGCCCGCCTCCGCAATGCCCTCCAGGCTCACCGGGAACACAACCGCTCATCGGGCCGGTACCGGAGAAGCGTGCCGCGCCGTCATTGCCCAGCGCGATCTGCGGCGACAGCGCGCCCGTCCGGACCGAAGATATAGCAAGCCTGCGAGGGCACGCCGAACCGCAGCGTGGTCCCGGGCTCGGCCCGCGCATCACGGTGCAGGCGCGCAGTGATTTCCCCGCCTGCCGTGTCGACCTGCATCAGCGTTTCGGCGCCCAAGGGCTCCACGCCAACCACTTGCCCGGTAATGGCGGGACCGTCCGGATCATCGGGCCCGAGCAGCACCAGATCCTCGGGACGGATGCCGAACGAGACCTCGCCGCTGCCGGCCAGGAGAGAGGACAGGGCAGCGTCGGACCACCGTGTCAGCGGCAGCACCGCGCCCGCCACCTCCGCCACAACCCCACCCCCGCTCCGCCGCAAGCGCGCGCCGAGAATGTTCATCGGCGGACTGCCCAGGAAGCTGGCAACGAAGATATCCGCGGGCTCACGATAAACCTCCAGAGGCGCACCGACCTGGGCGATGCACCCGCGGTTCATGACGCAGATGCGGCTGCCCATGGTCATCGCCTCCACCTGGTCGTGGGTGACATAGATCATGGTCGCCCCAAGCCGCCGGTGCAGCCGGGTCAGTTCGTTGCGCGTGGCTACGCGAAGCGCGGCGTCCAGATTGCTCAGCGGCTCGTCAAAGAGAAAAACCTTCGGCTCCCGCACGATCGCCCGGCCGAGCGCCACGCGCTGCCGCTGCCCACCGGACAATGCGGCGGGCCGGCGCGCAAGCAACTCGCCAAGGCCCAGCATGACGGCAGTCTGCGTGACGCGCCGCTCCACTTCCGGCTTCGGCGTGCCGCGGCGCTTGAGGCCGAAGGACAGATTATCCGCCACGGTCATGTGCGGGTACAGGGCGTAGGATTGGAACACCATCGCGATATCCCGGTCCTTCGCCGGCACCGCGTTCATCTCCCGGCCATCGATCGTGAGCCTCCCGGAGCTGATGCTCTCCAGCCCTGCAATCATCCGGAGCGTGGTGGATTTTCCGCAGCCCGACGGCCCGAGCAGCACCATGAACTCGCCATCCGCGACGGTGAGATTCACGTCCTGCACGGCCGTTAGGCTCCCCGCGCCGCCGTAGCGCTTGCAGACATCTTCCAGGTGAACGGTCGCCATTGTTTCCCCTTACTTGACGGCCCCGGCCGTCATTCCCTGGATCAGCTTCTCGGAGAAGAAGGCGTAAACGACAATTACGGGCAGAACCGCGATCATCACGCCCGTGGCGATCATCCCGATATCCTGGAAGTAGTCGCCCATGAACCGCTGGATCCCGACCGGCAGCGTCTTGAGCTCATCATCCGCCAGCAGCACCACCGCGAAGAGGTACTCGTTCCAGAGATGGACGAAGTTCAGGATAACGGTCGTCACAATGGCTGGCATGCCGACGGGCAGCACGATACGGAGAAAGATCTGCCAGTCCGTATAACCGTCGATGCGAGCCGCCTCGAACAGATCGTTCGGGATGCGGGCAAAGAATGCCTCCAGCAGAAAGACTGTCAATGGAAGCTGCAGCGAGACATAGACCAGCACGAGGCCGAGGCGGGTGTTGTAGAGATCGTACCCTACCAGGATCTGGAATAGGGAGAGCAACACAACCTGGGGTGGGAAGATGATGGAGGAGAACAGGATGAAGTAGATCAGCCGGTTGCCACGGAAGCGATACCGGGCCAGCGCATGGGCCGCGCAGGCTCCGAGGACCGTCACGATGATCACCGCCGAGACTACGACGAGCGTGCTGTTCCAGAAGTAGCCGGCGAAGTTTGAATCCACCCAGGCCGCGCGGAACTTCTCCCAATGCGCCGGGAAGGGCAGGCCGTAATGGTCGGCGCTGATCTCCGCCGTCGTGCGGAGCGACATCGAGCCGACCCAGAGGAACGGAAGAGTGGTGTAGAGGGTGTATAGCACCAGCACGGCGAGGAGTGGCCCACGGCGCAGCGCCGCACTGAGACGGGAGGAGATGTCCATCGCTCAGTACTCCAGCTTCTCGCGCTGCCGGAAAGCCCAGTGCAGCAGGGCGGAGGCGGCCAGCACGATGACAAACCAGACCGCCGCAATGGCGGAGGGATAGCCGAGGTCGAAGCTGTTCCAGGCGAAGGCGCGTTTATAGACATAGGTGGAAACTGTCTCGGTCGCCCACATCGGCCCACCCTGGGTCATGATCCAGACGAGATCGAAAACCTTCATCTTTCCAATGAAGGCCAGGATGTAGAGGTTTAGCAGCGTGGGCCGCATCAGCGGCACGATGATGTGGCGCAGCTTCGCCCACCAGCCGCAATGGTCCAACTCCGCGGCTTCCAGCACCTCTTTGGGAAGTGCATGCAGGGCCGCAAGACAGACAACCATGTTGAAGCCGGCCCACTTCCAGGCATGTGTGATCATCAGGGCGGCCAGGGCCGTCTGCGGCTCTCCCAGCCAGGCACGAGTTAAGTCATCCAGGCCTAGTGCTCGAAGGGCGATATTCACTGCGCCCCAGTCGTAGTTGTAGATCCACAACCAAAGCACCGAGACGACAACGTAGGAGAGCAGCACCGGCGTGAACCAGGCGATGCGCAGGAACCGCGCGAAGGGAACGCCGGCATATAGGACAAGGGCGAGCAGCAGGCCCGTGACCACGTCCAGCACCGGCGCGATGAATGACCAGACGAGCGTATTGCGGATAGCGCGCAGGAAGGTCTGGTCCGCCCAGATGGCGGTGAAATGTGCGAGGCCGACGAACTCCGGCGCCTCAACGTTCTCGAGGTTATAAAGGCTGTCGTGGAAGGTGCGGATCACCGGCCAGGCTGTAAGCCCCGCATAGATCACCAGCGCGGGCGCGAGGAACGCCATGATGGTGGCCCAGGAAGGCGTGCCGGGATCACGCTCCCGCAACGCCCAGGGAAGGCGCCACGACCGGCGCCCGGCCGCACGGGGCGGCACGTTGAAGGGTGCCGCCTCGGCTTTAAGGGTCATGGAACGGCTACCGCGTCGCGCTGCAAGCCGCGTCCATTTGCGCTGCGGCGTCCTGCGGCGAGACCTGGCCGCCCGGCAGCCCGCGGTTCAGCACCTGCTGGAAGGTGTCGGCGCAGCGTCCGGTCAGGTAGTGCAGTGGCGTGCCGATGAAGAACTTCGCTCCCTCGGATCGTGCCTGAAGCTCACGAAAATAGGGGGCGTTGATTCCTGAGATGCGGGAGGGATCAGTGCGGATGCCGGTCTGCAACAGCACCTGTTCCATCCATCCATTGCCGCTCTCGATGTTGACGAAGGAGTTCAGGAGAGCACCGGCGCATTCCTTGTTCCGGCTACGCGAATACATGACGTAGCTGCCGCCAACCGCGAGCGTCTTGCACTCCGGGCAGTCACCGCCGTCCATGGCCGGGTACTGCATGATGCCCAGCGGAAAGCCGGGCGGCTGGCCACCGCTTTCCGGCGGCACGAAGGCTCGGCCGGTGTACCAGCTTGCGATGGGGAACATGAGTGCGCCCGGGTTGGTGTGGAAGTAGTAATGGGACTCACCGAGCTTCAGCGTGGCCAGGCTGCGCGGATAGGCGCCGAGGTCCACCAGCTGACGGACCCATGTCATCACATCGATCACGCGCGGATCACGGAAGGGCAACTCGCCCGTCAGAAGCTTGCGATACTCATCGGGACCGAGGCGGCGCAGCAGCGCTTCCTGCAACAGGTAGGCGCCGGGATAGGGTCGGTCCGCAACCCCCTGCGCCAACGGCGTGATGCCTGCCTGCACGCTGCGACGCACAAGGTCAGTGAACTGCGCCTGCGTGAGTTGCGCACTCGGCGGCATCTCCACGCCGAGCTGCCGCACCCTGTCGCGGTTGTAGTAGAGCTCGACGGTATAGGCCTCCAGCGGCAAGCCGTAGACGCGGCCGTTATGCGTCCAGGAAGAACGTGCCCAATCCTCAAGGCCGGCGAGATTCACGTGATTGTCCAGCGGCTCCAGGAAGCCGTTGCGCGCGAAGGCGATCTCGTCCGGTTCCAGCCAGAAGATGTCTGGCGCCTGGCCGGTTCGCACGGAGGCACGGACTGAGGTGTAGATGTCCGCCTTCTGGATGAACTGCAGGCGCACCCGGCATTGCGGGTTTGCTGCCTCGAAATCGCGCACGCGCCCTTCGACGAAGGTCCGTTTCGCCGCCTCGTCTGGCCAGTGGCTCCACATCGTGATGTTTTGCGGCCGGGCAGCTGTCGGCTGGGCCATCGCAGCCGACGCGGCGAGGACAAAGCCGAGCGTAGCGGTACCGATACGGAGCAAACTCCGCCGAAATCCGAGCATGCGACGATCCCTCGACTGATTTATTTGTCTGAAGGAGGCAGCAGCGCTTACGGATTGTCAATGATGTTCGGCACACTTGGCAACACTGCTTGGACATGTAAGTCCAACGTCCGAGCATATCCCTAAAAAATCGTCGATAATAGTTCGACCGAAAGCGGAACGTTGGTAGGCAGGGCAAAGAAGTCCACTGACGTCCTTCCACTCCGGCCACGGAGTTGCTCGAGTACGGAAGGCTTCGAGCTGGACAGATCCGATGCGCCTTCATCGACCCTGATCCCCGCCCTGGATGTTTGCAGCGCCAGAGCGGCCGTGAGACGCATATCGTGCGAGGTCCGTCCGAGAACGGCCGTCAGGAACGAGGAAAATGCCATTGTCGAAGCGCCAGGCTGATCCGCGGGCACTAGGCAGGGAAACGCATCCCCAGTCGGGAAGTGAGAGGCCGGTGAACGCCAGGCACCTCCTCCTCCTCGTGTCACTCGCTCATCTCGTCAGCCACGTCTACATCCTCGCGCTCCCTCCCCTTTTCCCTTTCCTCCGCGACCGTCTGCAGGTCGGCTTTGTCGAGCTCGGCCTGGCGCTGACCGTTTTCAACGTCGTTTCCGCCGTCGCTCAGACACCCATTGGCTTCCTCGTAGACCGGATCGGCGCCCGGCGTGTGCTTGCCGCCGGACTTGGCCTCGGCGGGCTGGCCCTGCTCTCCATCGGGCTGGTCGGGACCTATGCCTGGCTGCTCGTGGGAGCAGCGCTGGCAGGGCTCGCCAATGGTGCCTTCCATCCCGCTGACTACGCCCTCCTCTCGGCCGGCATCCCGAAGGAGCAGATGGGCCGCGCCTTCTCGCTCCATACCTTTGCAGGTTACCTCGGCACCGCCATCGCCCCCGCCGTCCTGATCGGCCTTGCCCTCCTCGCCGGGCCGGGCGTGGCACTCGGAACGGTCGGCTTGGTGGGCGTGCTCTTGGTGGCGTTCATCCTGCCGATGCGCGTGCCCTCGGTGCAGGGGGCAACCGATGCGCGGCGGCAGGAGACGGCCAACCGTGCCAAGGCTGGAAGCGGTGTGTTCACGCCCGCGATCATCTCGCTGACCATCTTCTTTACCCTTCTCAGCTTCTCGAACGGGGCCATCCAGAACTTTTCGGTCGCCGCCCTGGTGAGCGGTTACGGCCTGACCCTGACCCAGGCCAACGCCGCGCTCACAGCCTTCCTGATGCTCAGTGCCTTCGGAGTCCTGGTCGGCGGCTTCCTAGCAGACCGCACGCGCCGACACGGCGATGTCGCGGCCGCAGCCTTCGCCCTGACAGCGCTCCTGACCCTTCTCGTGGCCATCGCGGATCTCGGGCCATTGGAACTTATGGTGGCTCTTGGGGCAGCGGGGTTCTTGTCCGGCGTGATTGCCCCGTCGCGGGACATGATGGTGCAGGCCGCAGCGCCGCCCGGCGGATCAGGGCGGGCTTTTGGAATTGTCTCCACGGGCTTCAACATCGGCGGCGCGATCGGGCCGCTCCTGTTCGGCTGGATCCTCGATCACGGAGAACCGCGCTGGATCTTCGGCGCAGCCGTCGGTTTCATGACGCTGACTGTGGTGATGGCCCTGCGCGACCGGTGGTCCCCCCGCCCGCGCTCGGTCTGACGGGCAGCGCTACGCAGCCAACCGAAACCACCGCTCAGCGGCTTCCGGCGTGCATGAAGGATTGCACGAAATGACGCTGGACCAGCAGGAAGGCCAGGAGCAGCGGCGCGGCGGTGATCAAGGTGGCCGCGCTGATGATCGCCCTGTCAACGCCCTGGTCCGTGGAGGCAAAGACGGCGAGCCCGACGGTCAGCGGCCGGGTCTCGACCGAATTGGTGATCACCAGCGGCCAGAGAAAGTTGTTCCGATGGTAGGCGACGGGGTGAGGCCGTAGGCCAGGTAGGTAGGGCTCGCGAGCGGCACATAGACCCGCCACAGGATCCCGAAGGTGCCACATCCCTCCACCCTCGCCGCCTCCTCCAGCTCCCGCGGGATCTGCTTGAAGGTCTGGCGCAGCAAGAAAATGCCGAAGGCTGAGGCAACATAGGGCAGCACCATCCCGGCCACTGTGTCCACCAGTCCGAGCGCGCGCATGGTGCGGTAATTCTCGACGATGAGCATGTCCGGCATGATCATCAGCTGCACCGATACTACCGCGAAGAGCAGCCCAATCAGCCGCGAATGGCTGCGGCAAAGACGAAGGCCGCCAGCGTCCCGAGGATGAATTGCGCGCCCGTGACGAAGGTGACGAGCAGCGGACTGTTCAGCATGTAATGGTGTGTTGCGCCGCCTGCGCAACCGCGTCCCGACCGGCCCGGCTCTCGCCTCGGAGATGGTGCTCGGCGCGATCGCCGTTTCCGCGACCATCATCGTGCTCCTCGCCGCGGCGAAGCCGTTCAAGGACTGCGTCCGAGCAGCCGCGGGCCAGAAAGGTCGGCAAGCGATACCTAACCTCCGCGGAGAGCCAGAAACGCTGGCCCTCTTCCCGCACGAGGCTCTCCCCTCAGGCCGGCATGTGGCAAAGCAGCAATGAGCACAGGCGATCTGTCTTGACGAGAAAAATTGCGCAATCTGGGCAGGATTGTCGACCGTCAGGTCCCTTCAGGGCCGAATTTCCCACTCAGCTGACGGCGGCCGAAGTACATTGGCTACAAAATTGCGCAATTCGCGCAATTTCTTGTTTGACTTTCGCCGTGCCTGGGAAGATGCAGCACGCCACAAAGGCCGAGCCACGCAGGCCGGACCATGCGAAGCGCGGAGGACGTCCCCAGTGCAAATTCCAATCAAGCGCGCCATCGAGAGAGTCCCGGGTGGCATGATGGTCGTGCCCCTCGCTTTAGGCGCCATCATCGCCACGCTATTCCCGACCACGCCGAAATTCTTCGGCTCCTTCACCGGCGCCCTTTTCACCGGCGCACTCCCGATTCTCGCGGTGTTCTATGTCTGCATGGGCGCCAGCATCGACTTCAAGGCGACCCCTTACATTCTGAAGAAGGGCGGCACGCTGCTGGCGACGAAGGTCGGCATTGCGGCCCTGCTCGGCATCATCGTCGGCCAGTTCCTGGGCGAGGCACCGGTCGCCAGCGGCATCTTCGCCGGCCTCTCCACCCTCGCCATCGTGGCTGCGATGAACGACACCAATGGTGGCCTCTACATGGCGCTGATGGGCCAGTACGGCGAGCCGCGTGACGTCGGCGCCTATACGGTGATGACACTGGAATCGGGGCCCTTCCTCACCATGGTCACGCTCGGCGTCGCAGGCCTCTCGGCTTTCGAATGGCCGGTGCTGGTGGGTGCCATCCTGCCGCTGCTCGTCGGCATGCTCATCGGCAACCTGGACCGTGAGATGCGTGACTTCCTCAGCCGCGCCATTCCCGTGATGATCCCCTTCTTCGCCTTTGCTCTCGGCGCAGGGCTGGACCTGACGAAGGTCTGGCAGGCAGGGCTGCTCGGCCTCGGCCTCGGCGTCGCGGTCGTGGTCATCACCGGCATCGCCCTCTTCCTGGCGGACCGTGCGATCGGCGGCTCGGGCGTAGCTGGTGTCGCGGCGGCCTCCACCGCCGGCAATGCTGCCGCCGTGCCCGCCATCGTTGCGGCCAACAACCCTGCCTATGCCGATGCCGCGCCCGCCGCGACCATCCTCGTCTCGGCCTGCGTCATCGTCACCGCCATCCTGGTTCCGCCTGTCACGGCCTGGGTCGCGCGCCGCGTCGGGCCCGCGCGCCTCGCGGCCAGGACGGAAGTGGGCGGTGCATGACGCGCAGTTGGCTCATCCTCGCCGATGACCTGACCGGCGCCGCGGATTGCGGCATCGCCTTCGCCCGTCGCGGGCTGGAAGCGTCGGTCGGCTGGCATGGTGTGGAAAACGCCGTCCGCGCAGAGGTGGTGGCCATCGACGCCGATAGCCGCCGCCTCCCTCCCGAGGAAGCCGGGGCGCGCCATGCCGCCCTGCTCCACGCGCGCCACGCGGCCGGAATGGGGTTGATCAAGAAGATCGATTCCACTCTGCGCGGCCAGCCAGCCGCCGAATTGGCCGCGACCATCCGCGCACTGCACGATGTCGGCCGTCCGGCGCTCGCCATCGTCGCGCCCGCCTTCCCCGCCACCGGTCGAACGACCGAGGGCGGCCGGATCCATATGAACGGGCGGCCGCTCGAAACCACGCCGCTCTGGGCGCGCGACCACAGCTACGACAGCGCCCACCTGCCGAGCGTCCTGGAATCGGTCGGACTATCGACCCGTGAGATCCCGCTCGGATTGCTGCGCCAGGACGAGGCAGCACTGGCCCGCGCCCTGCAGGTGGCATTGACGGACGGGATCGACGCCGTGGTCTGCGATGCGACCGCGCCCGAGGACCTCATCTCCCTCGCTCGCGCCAGCCTACCCCTCACAGGAGAGGTCTTCTGGGTGGGCTCCGGCGGCATTGCCGCGGCACTGGCGGCAGCCCTCCCGGATGGGACAGCCCCGCGAACCCTCGCCTTCCCGGCCCTGGGTGGCGGCATCCTGATCGTGGTGGGCAGCATCGCCGAGGCATCCCGCGGCGCGGCCGAGCGCCTCGTTGCCGAGGACGCCGCGGCGCGTTTCGACATCCCGCCCGCGCTGTTGCGCGCCGGCCCTGCCGATCCACGCTGGGCCCCGCTCGCCGAAGGGATCGCGGCCTCCCTTGCCGAGGGCCGCGACACGCTGGTTCTGATCGCCGACGACCCCGGGGCCGACCTGGCCCAGGGCGCCGCTCTGGCAGAAGCACTGGCAAACCTGCTTGCGCCCGCCGCGGCCCGCATGGGCGGCCTCTTTGCCACCGGCGGAGAGACAGCATGCGCGTTGCTGACCCATCTCGGCGTGCACGGAATCCGCCTGCTGGAGGAGGTCGAGGCAGGCGTGCCCCTCGGTATCACCCAGGGGGCAATCGAGGTGCCGGTGATGACCAAGGCCGGCGCCTTCGGAAACGACGGAACCATTCTCCGCAGCCTCACCCGGCTGCGGCACCTCTCCAGGACATCCCCGGAATGACGCAGCACGACACCCGCCCCATCGTCGCGATCACCATGGGCGACGCCGCCGGCATCGGGCCGGAAATCATCATGAAGGCCCTCGCGCGGGAGGAGGTGTATGCCATGTGCCGCCCCCTCGTGATCGGAGACGCCACCCGACTGCGGGAAGCCGAGGCCGTGGTGCACAAGGGCCTTGAGGTCCGCGCGCTGGAAACCCCGGCCGGTGCACGCTACGAGCGCGGCACGGTGGACTGCATCGATCTCAGCCTCATCCCCGCCGGCTTCCCCTTCGGCCAGCTCTCCCCTGTCGCGGGAGAAGGCGCCTATCGCTACATCGAGCGCGCCACGCGCCTGGTCGAGGCCGGCGAGGCGGATGCCATCTGCACGGCCCCGCTGAGCAAGGAGGCGCTGCACGCCGCCGGCCACAAGTATCCCGGCCATACCGAGCTTCTGGCGCATCTGACCGGCACGCCGGAGGTCTCGATGATGCTGGTCGCGCCGAAGCTGCGCGTCATCCACGTCACCACCCATATCGGCCTGCTGGACGCCATTCGGAAGATCGAGCCGGGGCTGGTGGAGCGCGTCATCACCCGCGGCCGCGCGACGCTGGTGAAGGCCGGCATGGAGAACCCGCGGATCGGTGTCTGCGCCATCAACCCGCATGCCGGCGAGAACGGCCTGTTTGGCGAGGGCGAGGAAGAAGAGAAGATCATCCCCGCCATCAAGGCCGTGCAGGCCAAGGGCTGGGCCGTCGAGGGCCCCCTTCCCGCCGACACCCTGTTCTTCCGCGCCGCCCGCGGCGACTTCGACCTCGTGGTCGCCATGTATCACGACCAGGGCCACGGCCCGGTGAAGGTGATGGGCCTTGAGGCCGGGGTGAACATCACCATCGGCCTGCCGGTGGTGCGCACCTCCGTCGATCACGGCACCGCCTTCGACATCGCGGGCAAGGGCATCGCCGATGACGGCTCCCTGGTCGAAGCGCTGAAGCAGGCGGTGGACCTGGCGCCGAAGCGGGACCGCACGGCGGCAGCGCTGCCCGCCTGATCCGAGGCAGCCGGGCATCCGGCCTTCCCACCACCCCGGATCGACACCGGGCGGAGCGCCTGCGAGAGGGTGGAGGGACGGCGGCCGCGAGGGGTCGGCGCCATGCGCAAGGAAGACGCGGCGATGCGGTTGAGGCGGGAGAGGACAGAGGCGATCCTGCTGGCGATCGCCGCGGGCGACGCCGATGTGGACAGCCTTGCCGCACGCTTCGGCGTCTCCGCCTCGACGATCCGGCGCGACCTGCATCACCTCTCGACGCAGCGGGCCATCACCCGCACCTATGGCGGCGCGGTGCTGGCCTCCCCCGCGCAGGAACAGAGCCTCCGCACCCGCGAGGGCCAGCACCGCGCCGCCAAGGCCGCCATCGCCGCCGCCGCTCTGGCCGAAATTCGGGAGGGAGAGACGCTGATCCTCGACGGCGGCTCGACCGTCGCGGCGCTCGGCAGCCTCCTGCGCGCCCGGCAGCAACGGGTGGTCACGAACAACCTTCCCCTCATCCCCGTCCTCACCGGCACCCCGGGGCTGGAGCTCGTTGTTCTCGGCGGCACGGTGCGCCCGATCAGCATGGGCACCACGGGCCCGCTTGCAGAGCAGGCGATGCGGCAGATGACCGCGGACAAGGTTTTCACCAGCGCCGATGGCGTCGTCGCCGGCCGGGGCCTGTGCGAGGCGACCCTGGAGCAGGCGGCGCTGAAGGGGCTCATGACGCAGCAGGCGGCCGAGGTCTACGTGCTGGCCGACGCGTCAAAGCTCGGCCGGGCCAGCCAGCCATGCTGGACGCCGCTCCGGCCCGGCTGGACCCTCATCACAGACGCCCTCGAACCTCTCTGCGCTCCGTTCAGGGCAGAGGGTCTCCGCGTCATTCGCGTCGAGCTCGGGAAGAGGTCCTAGCCGCCCAACGAGGGCCCCGGTCGGCGGCCGCAGCCCCGCTTCACCCTTCCACCACATCCCCGCGCCTGCGACGCAGGAGCCCGATGATGGGTGTCACCACGCCGATCAGCAGAAGGCCGGCAGCGACAAGTGCCGTCAGCGTGCGGTTCCAAAGTCGGTCGAGGCCGAGATTGGTCGTCACAAGCTCGGGCCGCGCCGGATCGGCCAAAACGGAGACGGTGTAGTCACCACCAACGCCGAGGAAGAGCATGTCGACCTCGCGCGTGATCGGTCCGGATTTGCTGAGCAGGGAGAGGGTTGCATCGCAGGTGGTGATGACGAGGCGCGTGCTGCAGCGCCCCTTGGTGACCCGCCCGTCCGCGACCGGCTGGGCCGTATCCTTCACCTGCCAATCGGTTGCGATGCCAGGCACCATGAAGATCATCATCGCGCCCAGCAAAGCGGCGCAGACGACCACGCCCACCAGGCTCCAGAACGTCTCGCGTTTGCCCCCGCCTTGCGGGGGGAGGGTCAGTGGTGGGGTGGGCTGTGTGACGCTGGACATGGCGCAAGCCTAGCCTCCCCACGTCGGAGAGGAAGGCGCAGGGCGCTCAACTCCACGCCAGAACCACATTGAATCGCAGGCTGTGGCGCCGATTACGACCGCACCGATCGGCGTTCCGCGCAGGCGTCACACCTGCATCTCGCGCCACGACAGCGATCTGGGGCCGCCGGCCAGGAACATCCCACGCCCTTGCCACCAGGACAGCCTGGCAGGATCGGAGGGGATAATGGCATTGCTGCCACGTCCGCTCAGCCGCAGCATACCCGGCATGGAGAGAGCAAAACCCGCCCCTCGCCGCGTCCTCATCCTCGGCGCCGCCCCTGTGCAGCTGCTGGACCTGGCCGGCCCCGCCGAGGTGTTGTCGCAGGCCGGCCGGCTGCACGCACTGGCGCGCGGCCAGGCAGATGCCCCGCCACTCTACGAAGTCTCCTGCCATATCGTTGCAGGGCCGGGCCTCCCTCAGACAACGGCCGGACTCGGCTTCCAGCCCATGGTGAGCGACGCGTCACTGCTCGGCCTGGAGGTGCTCGACACACTGATCGTGATCGGGGGTGAAGGTGCGCGGACGCGAGGCACGGACCAGCACCTGCAGCACCTGGTGCAGCACCTCGCCCCGCGGGCGGGTCGCCTCGTCGGCGTTTGCACGGGAACCTTCATCCTCGCCGCCGCGGGCCTGCTCGAAGGCCGCCGCGTGACCACGCACTGGCGCCACTGCCCGGAACTGGCGCGGCGTCACCCAGGATTGACCGTGGATCCGGACCCGATCTTCATCCGCGACGGCCATCTCTGGACTTCCGCCGGGGTGACTGCGGGCATGGATCTCGTACTCGCCCTCGTCGAGGAGGATCATGGTCACGCGCTGGCCCTTGCCGTCGCGCGGGAGCTGGTGCTGTTCCTCCGCCGCCCCGGCGACCAGAAGCAGTTCAGCAGCCTGCTCGCGGCGCAGAGCCGCGGCGGCTCGCGGCTGGGCGCGCTGATGGCCTGGCTCGCGGGCAACCTGCACCGTCCCGTCTCGGTGGAAGCGATGGCCGAGCGCGCCTGCCTCAGCCCACGCCAGTTCGCGCGGGTCTTCCGCGAGGAGACCGGCCTCACCCCGGCGCGCTTCCTGGAGCGCATGCGCGTCGAGGCAGCGAGGCAGCGGCTGGAAACCGGTCGCGGCGGGCTCGCCGCCGTCGTCGCAAGCTGCGGCTTCGGCACGGAGGAGACGATGCGCCGCGCCTTCATCCGCCAGGTCGGCGCCTCGCCGGGCGACTACCGCGACCGCTTCCGCCGCGCCTCTGGGCGCGGTGCAACCCAGGCCATGGACATCCACGCATGATCGACCCCAACCGTCACCTCACCATCGGCTCGCTGATTTTCGACGGCATTGACCAGATCGACCTCACTGGTCCCTTCGAAGTTCTCTCCCGAATCCCGAACTCTACCTACCGTCTCTACGGCAAGACCAACGGGCTGATCCGCGACATCAAGGGCCTCCGCATCACGCCCGATGCCGCGATGGCCGAGGCCCCGCACCTGGACGTGCTGCACATCCCCGGCGGCTTCGGTCAGGAGGCGCTGATGGAAGACGAGGAGGTGCTGGGCTGGATCCGCAGCCAGGCAGCGGGCGCGCACAGCATCTTCTCGGTCTGCACCGGCGCGCTGGTCTGCGGCGCGGCGGGGCTACTCAGGGGCCGTCGAGCCACCACCCACTGGGCTTCCTTCCACCTGCTCCCCTACTTTGGCGCCATCCCGGTGAACGAGCGCGTGGTGGTGGACGGCAACTGGGTTTTCGCGGCCGGCGTTACCGCCGGAATCGATGGCGCGCTCCGCCTTGCGGCGGAGCTGCGCGGGGATGCGGCCGCGCAGGGCATCCAGCTCCACATGGTCTATGCGCCGGAGCCGCCCTTCGATGCGGGCACGCCGGAAAGCGCCCCGCCTGCGGTCCTCGCCGCGATGAGAGAGAGCGTGAAGGCTGTCACCACACAGCGCGAGGCGACGGCACAGCGGGTGGCCGACAGGCTCGGTATCAGCGTGGCCGTCAACGACTAGCGGCCGGGATGGCAACCCCGGGCGGAATCGACCGTCCGGGCTAAGCACTCAGCCGACCGCAAGCACCTGCGTGCCCGAGGCGAGGCTGGTGCGGCCACGTCTTCGGCATGGTCGGCGCTCACCCTAAGGCTCGAAGGCACAAGTTGCAGGCCACCGCGTCGCCAACGGAAACAAACGACGCACCCAGTACCGGAGCAGTCCACGAAGCTTGGCCGGAAAGGCAGGACGAGTCAGAGCGCAAAAGTCCCACGGTCATCAACGACGTTGGCCGGCCTCATGCTTACCGCCGTAACCCGCGGCAGCGGACGCCTTAGACATACCTCGTCCTCACCCCGGTCGCGGCACCCAGGCGAGTAAGTGGCTGCCGACAAGGCACGTCTCACCATCCCCGTTCACCACCTCGACCGTCGCACGAGTGCGGCCCCGGTCATCGTCCACCTCGTCGATCAGGTAACGCGCCCGGAGCATCTCGCCCGCGAAAACCGGGCGGGTGAAGCGGATCCTGTCGTAGCCTGCGGAAACCGGCGTGCCTGCGCTGCCGCGCTCGACGGAGCGGCGGGAGATCATCGACGCGGTGGTGGAAAGCAGCCCCATCACCAGTGCACCATGTGCGATGATGCGCCCGAAAACGGTGCGCTCGGCGAAGGCGGCATCCACATGCACGGGGTCGTCGTCCCCGCTCAGCGCGGCGAAGGCTGCGATATCGGCGGCCGAGATGGTCCTGCTGAACTCCGCGACCTCTCCCACGAAGAGGAACGTCCTGCAGCCCGTCATCCCGCAGCCTCGGTCCTCAACAGACGCTCCAGCCCCGGGCGCGACGGCCGTGCTGCTAGGCGGCCCACAAGCCCCATCGGCCCCTCGGCGAACAGCCCCGCCTCCATGCGCCGCAGCGCAGGCGAGATGCGCGGGCGAAAGCCCATCCGGCCAATCACATCCGCTTCGATATCTACCCCCGGCGCGATCTCGATCAGTTCCGGCCCGCCCTCCGCAAGCCGGAACACCGCGCATTCCGTGACGTAAAGCACCCGCTGCCCGCGGCTCTGTGCATAGGGTCCGGAAAAGGTCACCTGCTCCACCTTCCCCACCGCCTTGGCCGCACCACCCGCCGTCAAGGTGCCGCCGAACACCACTGAGCCGGCGCCCTGGCTGATGTTGATGAACCCACCCGGCCCCACGATCCGCCCGCCAAAGCGCGAAACGTTCACGCTGCCCTCCGCATCGAACTCCGCGAAGGAAAGGAAGGCCAGGTCAAGCCCGCCGCCATCGTAGAAGTCGAACTGATAGGGCTGGTCCAGTTGCGCGTCCGGGCTCATCGCAGCACCCGCATCATTTCCGCTGGCGGGCGCGCCGCCGACATTGCCCTGCTCGTTCGTCAGGCAGATCCGGCGAAGCACGCCCTCCTCCGCCGCGACATTCGCAATGCCGGTGGAAATTCCGGAGCCGAGATTGCAGATCGCACCCTCGAACAGCTCCAGCGCCCCGCGCCGGGCCACGATGCGGCGCGGGCCGCGCGGCAGGCGGGGGATGTCCTCCAAAGTCACGCGCAAATGGCCGGAATAGGCAGCACTGTCCTGCGTGAGAAAGGTCTGCCATTGCCCGGGCTCGACCACCACAGCATCCACCAGGATGCCAGGCACCTTCACCATCTTGGGATGGATGGAACTGGCGGGCACGATACGCTGAACCTGCGCGACCACGATCCCGCCCATGCGGCGCGTGGCCTGCGCCATGCTCAACATCTCCAGCGTGACGGCCTCGTGCTCCATGGAGATGTTGCCGTCCTCGTCCGCTGCCGAGCCCCGCAGGAAGGCGACGTTCACCCCGTATGGCTTGTAGAAGAGGTAATCCTCGCCCCGGAACTGCACGAGCTCGACCAGATCCTCGGTCGCCCTCACGCTCTGCCGCCCGCCACCCAGACGCGGATCGACAAAGGTGTGCAGCCCGATCTTTGTCAGCAGCCCCGGGCGCCCCGCCGCCATCTCCCGCATGAGCTGCGACAGCGCGCCCTGCGGCAGGGTATAGGCCTCGATCTCGTCATCCAGCGCCAGCCGCGCGATCCCCGGCGAGTTGACGAAAGTGCCCGAAGCCACGCGCTTCAGCAGCCCCTTTTGCGCGAGATGGCCAGCACCACGCATCGCGCCGTCCCCCAGCCCCACCGGATGCACAGCCGTGATGCCGAGTGGTGCACCCGTTTCGCGGAAGCGCGCTCCGACCGCCGCCAGCAGCGCATCCGGCACCGCGTGGCCACCGCCGGAACCGCCGATCAGCAGCGTGTCACCATCCTCCAGAAGGGCTGCGGCCTGGGCCGCGGTGATCTGTCTCATCCAGAAACCCCCTGGAATACCGAGGCCGGAAATAAACGCAGCGCTTCGAGGAGAGGTCTGGTCGAACTCACGCCCGCACTCCCCCAGCCGGTGTGAAAGACCCCGGGAAGTGACAGGCGACGCGCCGTCCTGCCTCCACCTCCGCCAGCGGCGGAACCTCCTCGCAGACGGCCTGCGCCATCGGACAGCGGCCACGGAAGACGCAGCCGGTCGGCAACTTCAGCGTGGAGGGCGGTTCCCCGCTCAGGATCACCCGCTCGCGTCCTGGTTCCGGCACCGCGCTTGTCAGGGCAACTGTGTAGGGATGCAGCGGTCGCGCGAACAGCGCGACGGCCGGTCCCTCCTCCATGATGCGCCCGAGATACATCACCGCCACCCGGTCGCAGAAGGCGCGCACCACGGCCAGGTCATGTGCGATGAACAGGTAGGAAAGGCCAAGCCGCTGCCGCAGGTCCAGCATCAGGTTCAGCACCTGCGCCTGCACGTTCACGTCCAGCGCCGAGACCGGCTCATCCGCCACCACCAGCGCCGGATCCAGCGCAAGCGCCCGCGCGATGGAAATCCGCTGCCTCTGCCCGCCCGAGAACTCATGCGGGAACCGCACCGCCCATTCCGGCTTCAGCCCCACGGTTCCCATAAGGTCCAGCACGCGCCGGTCCGCTTCTGCGCGGCTGGCGGCGCGGCCATGCGCCATCAACGGCTCGGCCAGGATGTCCCGCACGCGCATCCGTGGGTTGAGGGAGGCATAGGGGTCCTGAAACACCATCTGCAGGCGCGGCCGCAGCGGTCGCATCTCGGCCGAAGAGGCATGGGTGATGTCGCGCCCTTCGAAATGCACACTGCCCGCCGTCGGCTCGTGCAGCCGCGTGACCAATCGCGCGAGGGTCGACTTGCCACAGCCGCTCTCCCCCACGATCCCCAGGCTCTCGCCGCGAGCCAGCCGCAGGTCCACGCCGTTCACCGCATGCACCACCGCGCGCGGACCGAAGAACGAACTGCGGGCGCCGGCAAAGTGCTTCACCAGCCCAGTCACCTCCAGCAGCGGCGGTGCCTCCGTCTCCGGTTCCCGCGCGGCTGCCTCGGCCGCGACAGGCGGTGGTGGAAGCGGCCGGCCATCCGCCGTCACCCAGCAACGCGCCCGACGGCCGGGCGCCACTTCCATCAGCGGTGGATGCTCCTGGCCGCAACGCGAGACGGCAAAGGGGCAGCGTGCCACGAACCGGCAGGCGGGCGGCGGATTGAGCGCATCCGGCGGCGCCCCCTCGATGCTCGTGAGCCGTGCGCCCGCCGGGCTGTCCAGCCGCGGCACCGCATTGACCAGGGCCCAGGAATAGGGATGGCGCGGATCGGTGAGAACAGCCTCGGTTTCGGCCTCCTCCACCACCTCCCCCGCATACATCACGGCAACGCGGCGGCAGACCGTCCCGATCACTCCGAGATCATGGCTGATCAGGACAACCGCCGTCCCGAACTCGGCATTCAGGTTGCGCAGCAGATCCAGGATCTGCGCCTGGATCGTCACATCGAGCGCGGTGGTAGGCTCGTCCGCGATCAGCAGTACGGGATCATTCGCCACGCCGATCGCCAGCATCACGCGCTGCCGCATGCCGCCCGAGAACTGGTGCGGAAAGGAAGCCGCCGCGCGCTCTGGCGCCACCACCCCCATCCGGCGCAGCAGCTCCACCGCACGCACCCGCGCCTTTGCCGGCGTCTGCCGGCCGTGGGAGACCATGTGCTCCGTCACCTGGCGCAGGATGCGGATCACCGGGTTCAGCCCGGTCATCGGGTCCTGGAACACCATCGCCGCCCTGTCACCGCGCCAGTCGCGAAGCTCCGCCCCGCTCATCGTGAGCACGTCACGGCCCTGGAACCGAACGGCACCGCCGATGATGCGCGCCGGCTCCTCCAGCAGCCGCATGAGCGACAGCGCCGTCACGCTCTTGCCCGACCCGCTCTCACCGACAATCCCCAGCGTCTCTCCGGGCCCGACGGAGAAGGAGACCCCATCCACCGCGCGCACCGCGCCGGCGTCGGTGAGAAACACCGTGCGAAGGTCCTCGACCTCGAGTACCGGCACGGCGGTGGCGGCCGAGCCATCCCGGATCTGCAGAGAACCGTCCATCAGCGCGACCTCGCCCTTGGGTCGAGCCAGTCCCGCAGCCCATCGCCACAGAAGTTAAAACCCACCACGACAGTCAGGATGGCGAAGCCCGGAAAGGCCGCGATCCACCACTGCTCCACCAGCTCACGCCCCTCCGCGACCATGGAGCCCCATTCCGGCGTCGGCGGCACGACGCCCAGGCCGAGAAAGGAGAGCCCCGCGAAGGTGAGGATCGCGTTCCCCAGGTCGAGCGTCACCAGCACCGCGAGCGGCCCCATGGTGTTCGGCAGGATGTGCCGGGAGAGGATGCGGCGGGGCTTCAGCCCGAGCACCGTCGCCGCCTCCACATATTCCTGCCCGCGCTGCACCAGCGCGAGCGCCCGCCCCAACCGCGCAAACTTCGGCCACCAAACCACCAGCATCGCGAGAATGGTGTTCTGCGTTCCGATGCCCAGGGCCGCCGCAATGGCCAGGGCGAGGATGATCGGTGGAAAGCACAAAACCAGATCCGTCAGCCGCATCAGTGCCTCGTCCCAGAACCCGCGCGCCCAGGCCGCGACGATCCCGACCGTGGTGCCGATCGCCGCTCCCAGCAGCACGACGGTAAACCCCGCCAGCAAGGAAAGCCGCGCACCGTGCAGCAGCCGTGAGAACACGTCGCGCCCTAGCACATCGGTGCCCAGCCAGTGCGCCGCACCCGGCGGCTGCAACCGGTTCACCACATCCTGCGCGTCCGGCGGATAGGGAGAGATCCACGGCGCCAGCAGCGCGACCAGGATCCAGAGCAGGACAACCGCCCCGCCCAGCCAGGCCGGCCCGTACCGGCGCAATCGCCGGCGCCAGCGAGGCCGCTGAACCGGCATCGTCGGCGCGGCGACGAGTGGGGGAACCGTGCTCGCGCTCACCGCCGCACCCTCGGATCGAGCGCCGCATAGGAGAGGTCCACCAGCAGATTGACGAGCAGGTAGGTCGCAGACACGACGAGGGTGATGCCCATGATCGCCGGAAAATCCAGCGCTGCTGCGGAACGGAAGGTGTAACGGCCCAGACCCGGCCAGGCGAAAACAGTCTCGGTCATCACAGCGCCCGCCAGAAGGTTGGCGAAGGCCAAGCCGCCAAGCGTCACTACTGGCACCAATGCATTCGGCAGCGCATGGCGCAGAACGATCGCCCGCTCCCGAAGTCCCTTGGCCCGCGACACGCGCACGTAATCCTGCCCCAAGCTGTCCAGCATCGCCGCACGCGTCGTTCGCGTGATCAACCCGATGGTCGCTGCCGCCAGCACGATCGAGGGCAACACCAGATGCGCCGCACTGTCCCAGAATCCCTCCCAGTCCCGCTGCACCAAGGTGTCCACCAGAAACAACCCTGTCGGCCCCTCGGGCGGAAAGGCAATCGGGTCCATCCTCCCCGGCCCCGGCGCCCATTCCAGCCCGCCATAGAAGATGGCCAGCATAATAAAGGCGAGCCAGAAGGTTGGCGCCGAAACACCGAGCAGCGAGATCGCGCGCGCAAGCGTATCCACCCAACTGTCCCGCCAGACTGCCGCGGCAATCCCCAGGGGAATGCCGACGACGAGCGTGAGCAGGAAGGAGATCGTCGCCAATTCCAGCGTGGCCGGCGCGTACTGGGCGATATCCTCCAGCACCGGCCGCCGCGTCGCGATGGAGACGCCGAGATCGCCATGCGCCAGCCCGTTCAAAAAGATACCGTAACGCTGCCATAGCGGCAGATCGAGGCCCCATTTGGCCCGCCATTCCGCCACGGTGGCAGGGTTGCTCGCCAGGATGTCACCCAGCTGTGCCAGCACCGGGTCGCCCGGCACCAGAGCGGAGATGAGGAACACGACCAAGCTCGCCAGCAGCGCCATGATGGCGGCCGCAAGCAGTCGCGTCGCGATGTATCGCGGCACGCGGACATTCCTCCTTGTTGCGCTCACTCTGCGCCTGCGGGACAGATACGATCAAGACAGGAGGATGCGTGATGGACGGAGACGTGCGCTTGACCGTCGCGGACGGGGTGGGCGAGCTGGTGCTGGACCGCCCAGCCAAGCACAATGCGATGACACCCGCGATGGCCCGGAGCCTGCTGGACCATGCCCGCGCGGTGGATGAGGACGATACCGTCCGCGCCATCCTCCTCCGGGGCGAGGGCGAGCGCGCCTTCTGCGCCGGCAGCGACCTGAACGCCCTGGCCGCCTATCCCTCAGCCTGGCACTTCCGCAACCGCGTGGAATACGCCACCGCCATCCGAAACATCCGCAAGTCCGTGGTGGCCGCCCTGCAGGGCTGGACACTTGGCGGCGGTGCGGAATCCGCGCTTTCGGCCGACCTCCGCATCGCCTCGGAGACGATGCGCCTCGGCTTCCCCGAAGTGCAGCGCGGCTGGGTGGGCGGCGGTGGCGCCTCGCAGCTCCTGCCCCGTCTCATCGGCCAGGGCCGGGCGGCTCGCCTGCTCATGCTTGGCGACCCGATCGATGCGGCCGAAGCGCTGCGCTTGGGCATTGTGGAGGAG
This sequence comes from Roseomonas sp. WA12, assembly GCF_054165765.1. Taxonomy (NCBI): domain Bacteria; kingdom Pseudomonadati; phylum Pseudomonadota; class Alphaproteobacteria; order Acetobacterales; family Roseomonadaceae; genus Roseomonas; species Roseomonas sp. WA12. Next base: position 1,934,558 of record NZ_CM135108.1, read on the forward strand.
GTAGTCCCGCAATCCGCCCTGCTGGACCGGGCGCGGGCGGTCGCCGCACGGCTTGCTGCCCTTTCGCCTGTGGCGGTGCAGTCGGTGAAGGCCGCAATGCGGATGGCGCTGGAAACGCCGCTCTCGGCCGGCCTGGCTTATGAGAACGAGATGAACGTGCTCTGCTTCTCCGCAGGGGACCACCTGGAGGGCATTCGCGCCTTCAATGAGAAGCGCCCCGCGGAGTTCGCCCGATGAAGGTTTTCCTCTCCCATTCCACCGAAACTTTCCCTGGTTATTTCGGGGACCGCGCCCTGGCTGCCCTGCAGGAGCACGCCGAGGTGGTCCGCAACACCACCGACCGCGAGTTGCGGGACGAGGAGCTGGCCCAGGCCGCCGCGGGATGCCAGGCCATTATCGCCTATCGCGGCAGCCCCGGCACCGCCACCACCTTCATCGCATCGCCCGATCTCGTGGCGTTTCTGCGCTGCGCAGTGGATATCAGCACCATCGACGTGGCAGCCGCCTCGGCCAACGGCATCCTCGTCACCCGCGCGACGCCCGGCTTCACCGATTCTGTGGCCGAGCTGGGCATCGGCATGATGGTGGACCTCGCGCGCGGCGTCACCCGCGCCGCCAGTGCCTATCACCGAGGTGAGATCCCCGCCCCCACCACCGGCGTGCAGCTCTCGGCCGCCTCAATGGGCCTGATCGGCTACGGTCGCATTGCCCGGCGGATGGCCAGCACCGCCCTCGCGTTGGGCATGCGCGTCCTCGCCTACGACCCCTACGCGCCGCCCGAGGAAGAGGGCGTGCAAGCCGCAGGCTTCGGCGAGGCCCTGGCGACCGACTTCGTCGTCTGCCTCGCCATTGCCTCACCGGAGACGGCAAACCTCATGGACGCCAAGGCCTTCGCCGCCATGCGTCGCGGCGCCTTCTTCATCAACCTGTCCCGCGGCGAACTGGTAGACGAGACGGCGTTGGAAGCGGCCCTGGATTCCGGCCACATCGGGGGCGCCGCGATGGATGTAGGCCGCGCGCCGGACCAAATGCCCTCCCCCCACCTCGCGCGCCGCCAGGATGTGATCGCCACGCCCCATCTAGCCGGGCTGACGCCCGAGGCCGCAGAGCACCAGGCGATGGACACGGTGAGGCAGATCGCCTCCCTTGCCGCCGGACAGCTGCCCGACGGTGCCGTGAATGCGGAGGCGGCGCACCGCATCGCGCGCCTGCGGCGCTGAGACGAAACGGGGAGGCATCCCCTCCCCGCCCTGGCCTCAGACCAGCGTCACCTTCCCCGTATCGAGCTGCCAGCCCGCCGCCGTGAGAGGGAAGTCCTTCACCGTGTTCCGCACGGCGATCTGGTAGATCGGCTGGAACAGAACGAAGTGATTGGCCTGGTCCACCGCCCGCCGCTGCCACTCCACCCAGAGCTCTGCGGCCTTCGCCAGGTCCTGCTCTTCGGCAGCCCGGCGGGTCAGCTCCGTCATATCGGCCGGCACATCCCAGCCCACGCGCCTCGCCACGCGCTCCACCACCGCACTCGCCCACAGGTCATTGGAAACGGCTGGCGGGTTCCAGAAGGTGAGCAGCCCGCCAGCCATCCGACCCTGCGTGTAAACCGTTCGCAGGTTGACCTGATCCATCGGATTCAGCCGCACCCGGATGCCGACGCGCGCCAGATCCGATTGCAGCTTTTGCCCGAGCACCTGATAGGAAATGCCGGCGACCGCCGCCTGTCCGTAGGCAATCTCCATCTCGAACCCATCGGCCAGCCCGGCGGCCTGGAGAAGCTGCCTCGCTTTGTCCAGGTCCTGCTTGAAGCCGACCTGACGCGCAACGGCCTCGGTGCTGCCGTTCACCCCGATCGGCAGGAAGTGCGCCGCCCGCAGCGCCGCACCGCCGAGAAGGTTAGTCAGGATGCTGTCATAGTCGATGGCATGGCCGATCGCGTGCCGCACCTCCTTCTTCGCCAGTGCCGGGTTTGCCGCCGGATTCTGCGTCAGCGCCATATACACGTGGTCGAGGCTCGGCAGCCGGTCTACCCGCACATTCGGGTCGGACCGTAGCGTCGCGATCTGCTCGGGGATCAGGTTGAAGGCGGCATGCACGTCGCCGCGCCGTACAGCCAGAAGCTGCGCCGCGCTATCCGAAAGATGCCGGATCACCACGCGCTCGAAGGCCGGCGCCCCCCGCCAGTGATTCGGGTTGCGCTGTAGCTGGATCTGCCCGTTCCGCTCCCAGCGCACCAGCCGGTAAGGGCCCGTGCCGGCGGAGTTGCCGTTCAGCCAGTCCGTCGCCTTGTCCTGATCCTTCGCCTCCACGCCCTGCACACCACCATGCTGTAGCACCACCGCCTTCTCGACAATCGCGCAGCCCGGGTTGCACAGGATGGAAAGCACGGGCGCGTTCGGCGAATTCAGGACGAAGTCGACCGTGTTGGCGTCCACCACCTCCACCCGGTCCACTGCCTTGATGTACTGCTGCGTCTGATCCTTCATGTTGATCAGCCGGTCGAAGGTGAACTTCACGTCCTCGGCCGTCATCGTCGCGCCGGAGGCGAACTTCACGCCCTGCCGAAGCGTGAAGCGCCAGCCGTCCCCGCCCGGGCGCCGCTCCCATTTCGTGGCAAGCGATGGCTTCGGGTTCACGAGATCATTCGCGTCCAGCGTCATCAGGCTGTCGTAGCAGGCGGCCAGGGTCAGGGGCGGCGTGTACTGCGCCTGCCGGACGGGATCGAGGGTGATGGTGTCGCTGATGTCGATGCCGAGCACGAGCGTGTCCCGCCGCGACTGCGCCAGCGCCTGCCCGCCGGGCAGGAACGGAAGAACAGCTGCGGAAGCGCCGAGCAGCCGCGCGAGGTCGCGCCGGGAGAGGGACATCACGGTCATGGACAATTCCTCAGAGGCGTCCGACAGTTCCGCCGGATCGTTTTAGGCGCGGGATGCACCCGTGCTCTGCCACGATAGGTCGCAGTTGTTGCGCCTGTGAAGCAGGAAGCTGCACTGGGGAAGCGATCGGCGAGGCACGGCTCGGCAGAGAAGCCTCGTCCTCATCCGGGCACGGGTCCACGCCCAGCCCGTCACCTCAGGACACCGCGCATGACGATCACCGGCCGCACCCGCATCATGGCCATCCTCGGCGACCCGGTCGCACCCCTCCGCTCCCCCGCCCTGTTCAACCAAGCCTTCGAGCGGCTGGGCATGGATTTTGTGTTCGTCCCCTTCGAGGTGCCGGCGGGCGAGCTGCCCACTGCCTGGGCTGGCCTGACCCGCCTCCGCAACCTGGACGGGCTGGTGGTGACCATGCCCCACAAGGAGGCGGTGGTCCCACTGCTCGACGCGCTCGGCCCAACAGCCCAACGCACCGGAACCGTCAACACCGTCCGACGCCGTCCGGAAGGTGGCTGGGAAGGCGAAATGTTCGATGGCGAGGGCTTCCGCGATGGGCTGGAACGGGCCGGACATCCCGTGCGCGGGGCAGCCATCCTGCAGGTCGGCTGCGGGGCCGCTGGCCGCGCCATCGCCCATGCCCTGGCCCGCGCCGGCGCAGCCAGGCTTGCATTGCACGACACCACGCCTGGCCGCGCCGCCGCGCTCGCCGAAACACTCTCCAACTCCTATCCCGCCCTCTCCGTAACCGAGGGCGCGCTGGACGTTGGGGGCTCGGACATCGTCGTGAACGCCACCCCGCTCGGACTCCGAACCGGTGATCCCCTTCCATTCGACACGTCGCAGCTGCGACCTCATCAGGTGGTGGCCGATGTCATCCCCAACCCCGAGGTGACGCCCATCATTGCCGGTGCCCGTGCGGCCGGATGCGCCACGGTCACGGGGCGCGCCATGCACGAGGGTCAGGCCCGCCTTGCCGCTGCCTATCTCGGCATCGAGGGCTGGGCCGGCTGATATCCCCTCGAGGGAATGGACGGCCCGGGACGGACCTCACAGGCGCGCCAGATGCAGCCCGCCATCAACGTGGAAGGCATCGCCGGTCGTGAAGGGAAGGTCTCCCGCCGCCAGCAGGGCGATGGTCCGCCCCACATCCTCCGCCTCGCCCCACCGGCGGATCGGCGACAGACCGGCCGCGATCCGCGCGTCATAGGCCGCCGCCACGGGCGCCGTCATGTCGGTCCGGATCACGCCAGGGCGGATCTCGTGCACCGCAATTCCTTCCTCGGCGAGCCGCAACGCGAAAACGCGCGACACCATCGAGACCGCCGCCTTGGAGGCCGCGTACTCCCCACGCTCCGGCGAGGCAAGGGTCGCGTTTGCCGAGGAAACGAAGACGATGCTGCGCGCTCCCCTCGCCACCGCGCCCCGCGCCCCCGAAGCGAGCATCCGCCGAGCCACGCCTTGGGCGAGGAAGAAAGCAGCCCGCACATTCACCCCGAAGGCTCGATCCCAGGACTCCGGCGTCACCTCAAGCAGGTCGCCCCGCCGCATCGCACCCACCCCGGCATTGTTCACCAGGCACTCCAGCCCGCCGAATGCCTTCCAGGCCGCGTCCAGCAGCGCCGCATGCCCGTCCAGAAGGCCGACATCGGCCTTCCGGAAAACGAAGCGCCCTCCGGCCTCCTCCACCGCCGCGGCCGTGTCCATCACGCCCTCCTCCAGCAAGTCGGCACCGACAACATCGAAGCCGCGCGCCGCCAACGCCGCGCAGGTCGCCCGCCCGATGCCGCGCCGCGCGCCCGTCACAAGCGCTGCCGGACGCCCGCTCATGCGAGCAGCGCCCGCGCCATGATCATGCGTTGCACCTGGTTCGTCCCCTCGTAGATCTGCGTGATCTTGGCATCGCGGAACAACCGCTCCACCCGGACGCCGCGGATATAGCCGCTGCCGCCATGGATCTGCACCGCGTCGGCCGTGCGCGCCACGGCGGCGTCGGAGGCGAAGCACTTCGCCATGCTCGCCTCCAGTGTCGCGCGCCCGCCTGAATCCAGCACACGCGCCGCATGATGCACCATCAACCGCGCGGCATGCGCGTCCTTCGCCATATCGGCGATCATCCACTGCACCGCCTGAAAATCGGCGATCGCCTGCCCAAACTGGCGCCTCTGCTTCGCGTAGCCGATGCTATCCTCCAGCGCCGCCGCGAGAATGCCGACGGCCAGCGCCGCAATGCCGACCCGCCCCTTGTCCAGCACCGACATCATCATGTGAAAGCCGCGACCCTCTGGCCCCAGCACCGCATCGCTTGGAAGTCGCACGCCATCGAAGCGCAGCCCGCCCAGCGGCGAGGCGCGTTGCCCCATTTTATGCTCCTTGCGGTCTCGCGTGACACCGGGACGATCGAGATCGACCAGAAAGATCGACATCCCGCGATGCCCCGCCCCAGGATCAGTGCGCGCGAGCACGGCGGCGAAGTCAGCCACGGGCGCGTTGTGGATCCACAGCTTGGCGCCATCCAGCACCCAGCCGTCCCCGTCCCGCCGCGCCGTGGTCTTCAGCCCGCCGAGATCCGATCCGGCCTCGGCCTCTGTCAGCGCATAGGCACAGCGCCGCTCCGCCCGGAGCAGTGGTCGCAAGTATTGCTCCTGCTGCGCCGCCGTGCCGTGCTGCGTGAGCAAGGTGCCGAGCAACTCAACCAACCCGACCTGATCGGCAACGGAGGCATAGCCGCGCGACATTTCCTCCATGACCAGCGCGTAGGACAGCACGTCGCCGCCCGCACCGCCCAAAGCCTCCGGCACGGTGATGCCGAACAGGCCGAGCGAAGCGAGCTCAGTGTATAAGTCCGCAGGAAATCTCTCCTCCTCGTCGAGCGCTGTTGCGAGGGGTGCGATGCGCGCCTCCGCGAAGCGACGCGCCGCCTCGCGCAACGCGCGGTGAGTCTCTGAGAGTTCCGTGTCCACCATCGTTTCCCCAGGCAACGAGTTCGTACCGGCGCCCATTGGCGCGGATGGTCGTTGCCATCCCGGCGGCGCGTTCGCCCGCATGGGGAAGGGTGGCCGGGCGATATCGACCCGTCAACTTGCCCGGGCCTGGCTCCGGGCCACGACAGCGGCGAGGCAGCTCAGCTCGGCGCAGACTCTGGTGAGATCGCCACGGAAAGCCTGAGCCCCCGAAGCAAGCGCGCGTCCCCGTCGGCCGCCTCCGCCGGCATCAGCATCACGGGAGAACTCTCCCCCATCTGCGAGAGCATCTCGGGCAGGCTGACTGCAGCCACCAAGCCCCTGACGGTGCGAGCCTCCTCGCCCTCGTCCGGCGCGTTCGCGCCGTAGACTACCGCCACCGTTCCCTCCGCTTCGGGAACGGCCTCGACCCCGGCCGGGATGCCGAAGCCGCGGGCGCCGAGCCCACCGTGCTTCCTCTCCACCACCCATCCACCGGTCCCGCCGCCTTCTCCGCGTCGCGCCTCCAGCCAGAACAGAGGCGGCAGCGCCTCCAGCACAGCCGGCGAGCGCGACACCTCGGAGAGCGCCAGTCCGCGCGCCAGGACTGCAATGTCCTCATCGACGGCCAGGGCCGGCGCGCCCTCCGCCCGCAGCCGCTGCGCCGCGCGCCGGACGTCCGTGGGCGCCCGCTCCCCGAGCATGGCCACAAGCAGGCTATCTGCAGGGAACCTCAACCTCGGACTGCCTTGCACCCTGCGCGCTCCCCGTGATGCTCCGTACCGCGACGGTAAGATTACTGCTGCCACAGCGCTCCGCCAGTCACCGCCACTGCGCCGACCAGCCAGCACCGATGCGCAGCCGCGGCGCAGCATCGCCCTCTCGCACACAAGCCTACCCTGTCCCAGCCCGAAGGTCCCTCCTAACAAACCCGGGCGGCTGCCCAACTGGCTCGCCGAACCCCTGCCGGCTGGTCAGGCCTCGCTCAGAAGGCCCAGCAGGAGCAGCCGAGCGCGCCCCAGAACCCCTTATCATCCCGCGCCGGGGCATGCGCCGCCCAGGCACGGGCGTGGTCGTGCCCATGCACACCGCAGGCCGCATCGCAGCATCCGCCGGCAGCGCGGGCAAAGGCTCCCGCCGCGCCCGGCTTCTCCGCCCGCCGGCCCTGGTACCCGCCAAACCGCCGCACCGGCGACCAATCGGGCATGGCCGGCGGCATCGGCGGCGAGAGCGCCGCGAACTCCGCCGCGCCATGGACGATCCGGCCGCCCACGACCGTCAGCACCGAGGTGATATCCTGGATCTCATCCCCGGGGATACCGAACAGGTCGCGATCCAGCACCGCAAGATCCGCGAGCTGGCCCACGGCGATCAATCCTTTCTTGCCCTCCTCGTTGGAGAACCAGGCGACCTTCTCCGTCATCATCCGCAGCGCCGTCTCGCGGTCGATCGTGTTCCGTTCGGGCGTCATGCGCAGACCGCCCACGGTCTTGCCCGTGACGAGCCAGTAGATCGCGACCCAGGGATTGTAGGAGGCGACACGGGTGGCGTCCGTGCCGGCCGAGACCTTCACCCCCATCTCCAGCATCTTCGCCACGGGCGGCGTCGCCTCCGCCGCGCGGTTTCCATAGCGCTCGACGAAGTACTCGCCCTGATAGGCCATGCGATGCTGCACTGCCACGCCGCCGCCGAGCCGCGCGATTCGGTCCAGCGATCGCTCGGTCACCGTCTCGGCATGGTCGAAAATCCAGTGCAGATCACCGATCGGCATCTCGGCATTCACCTTCTCGAACACATCGAGGGCGCGCGAGATCGTCTGGTCGTAGGTCGCATGCAGGCGCCAGGGCCAGCGGTTCTGCACAAGGATGCGCACCACCGCCTCCAGCTCCGGTTCCATCTCCGCGGGCATCTCCGGGCGCTCCACCCGAAAGTCCTCGAAGTCGGCCGCCGAGAAGACCAGCATCTCGCCCGCGCCGTTGAGGCGGAAGTAATCGTCGCCCTGCTGATACTTGGCGGTGCTCGTCCACCGCAGGAAGTCGTCCCGCTCCGCTTTCGGCTTCTGCGTGAACAGGTTGTAGGCGATGCGCACCGTCAGCTCGCCATCCCTGGCCAGCTTCTGAATCACGCCGTAATCGTCGGGATAGTTCTGATAGCCGCCGCCTGCGTCGATCGCCCCCGTCACGCCCAGCCGGTTCAGGTCGCGCAGGAAGTGCCTCGTGGAGTTGAGCTGATAGTCGAAGGGCAGCGACGGCCCCTTGGCGAGTGTCGCATACAGAATGGTGGCGTTCGGCCGTGCCAGCAGGAGGCCGGTCGGCGTTCCGTCGGGCGCGCGCTGAATCTCCCCGCCCGGCGGGTTCGGCGTGTCCCTGGTGTAGCCCGCCGCGCGCAGGGCCGCGCCGTTCAGCAGCGCGCGGTCATACAGGTGCAGGATGAAAACCGGCGTGTCGGGCGCGACCGCGTTAATTTCATCCAGCGTTGGCAGCCGTTTCTCGGTAAACTGATGCTCGGTAAAGCCGCCGACAATCCGCACCCACTGCGGCGGCGGCGTGATCGCCACCTGGCGGCGCAGCATCTCCATCGCAGTGGCAAGGCTGCGCACGCCGTCCCAGCGCAGCTCCATGTTGAAATTCAGCCCGCCGCGGATAACGTGGATATGGTTGTCGATCAGCCCGGGAATCAGCCGCTTGCCCTGGAGGTCAATCACACGCGTGCCCGGCCCGGCGGTGGGCAGGATGGTGCGCGCCTCTCCTACGGCGGAGAACCGGCCGCCGGTGATCGCCACCGCCTCCGGCGCCGGGTTACCCCGGTCCAGCGTGGTGATCGCGCCGTTGTGCAGGATGAGGTCGGGCGCGGCGGATTGGGCCATGGCAGGGCTCCGTTCGAGAGCGGCGAGGCCGAGCGCAGCGGTGCCACCCGTGAGCCCCCGGCGGGTCAGCCCCGGCATCACGCGCCGCCCCGCGCGGTGTCATGCCCCGACGGCATCCTGCTCGGATCGCGCATGCAATGCACCACTGCTAGAACTCCTCCCGCTAGACTAGAACCCATTCGCTCACAGAATTGCGCAGGCTCCCGATGCAGATACGGAAGTCGGCGCGTGACGCTCAGCTTCGGACGAAGGCGAGTAGATCCGGATTGATGAGGTCGGCATGGGTGGTCAGCATGCCGTGCGGCAATCCCGGGTGAATCTTCAATGTCCCGTTCCGGAGCAGCTTGGCCGACTTCGGCGCGGAAGCGACGATCGGCACGATCTGGTCATCATCGCCGTGCAGCACGAGCGTGGGCACCGCGATGGCCTTGAGATCCTCCGTCTGGTCTGTCTCGGAGAAAGCCTTGATCCCGTCGTAATGGGCCTTCGCGCCGCCCATCATCCCCTGCCGCCACCAGTTGTCGACCACGCCCGGGAAGACCTTCGCGTCCGGCCGGTTGAAGCCGTAGAACGGCCCGGCCGCGACGTCTCGGTACAGCTGCGCGCGGTTCTCGGCCACGCCTTTGCGGAAGCCGTCGAACACCTCGAGCGGAAGCCCCTCCGGGTTGGTGTCGGTCCTCAGCATCAGTGGCGGCACGGCCGAGACCAGCACGGCCTTGGCCACGCGCCCGCTCGGCTCGCCATGCCGCGCCACGTAGCGCGCCACCTCGCCGCCGCCAGTGGAATGGCCGATATGCACGGCTCCGCGCAGGTCGAGATGCTCGACCACGGCCGCGGCATCCGCCGCATAGTGGTCCATGTCGTGCCCCTCGCTCACCTGGCCGGAGCGCCCGTGTCCGCGCCGGTCATGCGCGATCACCCGAAAGCCGTTCTGTACGAAGAACAGCATCTGCGTGTCCCAGTCGTCGGCGGAAAGTGGCCAGCCATGATGGAACATGATCGGCTGGGCCTCCTTCGGCCCCCAATCCTTGTAGTAGATCGAAGCGCCGTCGCTCGTGGTGATCATGGGCATGGCGGTGTTCTCCGCAGGATTAGTGACATGGGTCGGGGCCTGGGCATGGCGGGCCCTGTGGTCTCGGCTGCGATTCCGCGCAGCAGAAGCCTCCGCCTTGGCAGGTCCGTGCCCATCCCGCGTCCGACCATGGTGCTTCGCCGATCGTGAAGGCCCGGCGGCGCGGGACAGGCATTGATAGGGCCCGTCCTATCAGGCCGGCATTGCCGCCTTCTTGGCCGCGACTGACCAAATCCGCGCCGGCCACGCAGCGCGTTTGCAAGCGGCGCGAGCGACGCCCTATACCGCTCCCCTCAGCCTGCAGCGCGATCCCGCCCCCGGAGGAGCCTTGGACGCCGCCGACGACATCCGCTTCGGCGCCTTTACGCTACGCCCCAGACGCAAGCAGCTGCTGCGCGACGGCGAGCCGGTGTCCATCGGCCAGCGCGCGCTCGATCTCTTGATCGCCCTGGCCCAGCGCCCGGGCGAGGTCCTGGACCGCGACGCACTTCTCGCCGCCGTCTGGCCCGGGCGCCAGGTCGAAGAGTCCAACCTCCGCGCCCAGGTCGCCCTTCTTCGCAAAGCGCTGGGCGATGGCGAGCCGGGCGCGGATTCGCGTCCAGACCATGTGCTGACCGTCCCGGGACGCGGCTACAGCCTCGTCACCCCTATCGCTGCCCCCGCCGCAGCCCTGTCGGACCGGGCACCCCCGCCGGTGTCGCCAGCCGCCTCCGCGCTTCCCATGCGCCTGCAGCCCGTGCTGGGACGCGAGGCCGAGATCGAGATGCTCACTGACCGGCTGCGGCAGCACCGCTTCGTCAGCATCATCGGTGCCGGCGGCATCGGCAAGACAACCGTTGCCCTTGCGGTTGCCCGCCACATCGCCGCGGAGTCCGCCGAGCCCCCCCGTTTCCTCGACCTCGGCGCAATGACGGACGGAACACTCGTCTCCGCACAGGTCCTGGCCGCGCTGGAGGGGGGAGGCCCAACCCAGGGCTCCCGCCTCGTCCTCCTCGACAGCTGCGAGCCCGTGATCGGCGCCGCAGCCGAATTGGCAGAGAGGATCCTGCGCACCACCCCCGCAGTGCAGCTCCTGGCGACCAGCCGCGAGCCGCTGCGCGCCGAGGGGGAATGGAGCTATCGCCTTCCCTCCATGGAGTCCCCGCCCGCCGGGCAGGCCATCACGGTCGAGGCCGCTCTCCGCTTCCCCGCCGTCGCGCTCCTCGCCGAGCGGCTTCAGGCGGCAGGCGCCGCCCTGCCGGACACCGAGGAGGAGGTAGCGCTGGCAGCCCAGATCTGCCGCCAGCTGGATGGCATTCCCCTCGCCATCGAATTGGCCGCGACCCGCGCCGCCCAACTCGGCCTGCGCGCCCTGGCCGAGCGGCTGGACGATCGCTTCCGGCTGCTGATGCAGGGCCGCCGCACCGCCCTCCCCCGCCACCAGACCCTGCGCGCCACGCTGGACTGGAGCCACGGGCTGCTGCCGTCCGAGGAGCAGCGGCTGCTGCGCCGCCTCGCGATTTTCCAGGGCTGCTTCACGCTGGATGCCGCCGTCGCCGTCGGTGGCGACGACGCCCAGCCGGACGGGACCGAGGCCGTCGCCATCGTCGACCGTGTCGCCCGCCTCCTGGACAAGTCCTTCCTCGCCCCACAGCCGCGGGCGGGCGAGATGGCCTATCGCTGCCTCGATACCACTCGCCTCTACCTCCTCGACAAGATGGAGGAGGCCGGTGAGTTCGCCGCCATTGCCCGGCGCCACGCCCGGCACTTCGCGGCCGTGTTCCGGGAGGCGGAGGCGCTCTGGGCCGCGCTGCCGGTCGCCGAGGCCCGCGCCCGCCTCGCCCCGGATCTCGACAATCTCCGCGGCGCCATCGATTGGGCCCTCGGCCCCGGCCGCGAGCCCGAGACCGGCATCGCGCTAACCCTGTCCGGCGTACCCCTCTGGTCGGCCCTCGGCATGATTGGCGAGGCCGGGCGCCGGCTGGAGGCGGCGATTGCTGCTTTCCAGGGGATGGCGGAGCGGGACCCGCGCCTCGGAATGCGCCTCTACGCTGCCCTCGGCACGGTCACCGTCAATCTTGACGGCACGCTGGAATCGGCCTGGGTCAACACCCTCATTTTCGCCGAACGTCTCGGAGACACGGAACACCGGCTACGCGCGCTGAACGGGCTCACGGTGGGCGCGATGCGGCGCGACTACCGCGAGGCGCTGGACTACGCCAACCGCTTCCGCGCCCTGGCCTGGGCAGAAGGCCAGCCCGATGATGGCCCCGTGGGCGACCGCCTGGTCGGCTACATCCAGCATATGCGCGGCGAGCAGGCGGAAGCGCGGCGGCTGACGGAATCGATGCTCGCCCGCTATCCCCGCCGCGCCCTGCAGCCGCACCAGACCAAGCTGAACTTCTTCGACCAGCGCATCCTCTCGAAGAGTACGCTGGCCACCATCCTCTGGCTGCAAGGGGAGACGGAGGCCGCCCTCATCCTCGGTGATGAGACGGTGGCTGAGGCGAAGGCGCTCGAACACCCGTTCAGCCAGTTCTTCGCCCTCGGCGTGATGGCCGGCCCCCTCGCCCTGCTCAGCGGAGACCTGAAGCGCGCAGCCGCCGCCCGCACCGCCATCCTCGAGGGCTGGCCCTCGAACCACGGATGGGTCCTCCGCGGCCGGAGCTTCCTGGCGCTGGAGATGATGGCCGGCGACCAGCCAGAGGAGGGACTGGCGCTCCTGCGCGAGCAGCAGGCCGCCATGTCGCCCAGCTCCTTCAACAAGCGCCTGCCCGTCCTGCATGCCGGCATCATCGCAACGCTGCTGCGCCTCGGCCGCCCGGAGGAAGCCCTGCCGGTGGCCGAGGCGGCGCTGGCCGATGCCCGCGCCTCCGACGAGCGGTGGTTCGAGCCGGAATACGCTCGCCTACGCGGCGAGTGCCTTGTCGCGCTCGACGCCGCCCACGCCCCGGAAGCCGAGGCTGAGTTCCGGGCGGCGCTTGAGCAAGCCGAAGCGCAAACCGCCCGCGCCTGGTCCCTTCGCCTCGCCACCAGCCTCGCTCGTCTACGCCGCGATGAGGAATGCCGCGCGCGGCTTGCAGCCCTTCTCACGCACTTTCCCGCCGCGCTGGACACGCCCGACCTCCGCGCCGCCCGCGCCCTCCTTGCCACCGGGCGCGAGCAGGCCACGCAGTAAGGGGCGACACCGCCCGTAAGCGCAGCTTCGGCCAAGCCGCCCCCGCCGGCTCCCGCCATGCTCCGGACCCGCACAGGACGGAACCGGGCACAGGAATGGCGGCATGAGCTTCAGCTTGATCGGCAAGGTCGCACTCGTCACAGGCGCCTCGCGCGGCATCGGGCGCGCCACGGCAGTCGCCCTGGCACATGCCGGCGCCGCCGTGGCTGTCGGTTATCGCCAGGACACGGCGCGCGCGGCCGATGTGGTGCGCGAGATCGAGCAGGACGGCGGCCGGGCCATCGCCTACCGCGCCGACCAGGCACGCACGGACGACATCCACCGCCTGATCCGCGGCGTGCGCGCCGACTTTGGCGCACTCGACATCCTGGTCAACAACGCCGCCCGCTTCGTCACCGGTTCGGTGGACGACCCGGATACGGATATCTCGGAGCTGGCGGCGCAGGCGGCCGTGAACATCGGCGGCATCTTCACGGCCATCCGTGTCGCGGCCCCGCTGATGCGCCGGGGCGGACGGATCATCACCATGGGCTGCGCCGTGGCCGAACATGTCGGCGGTGCGGGGCTGGCGGACTACGCGGCCTCCCGCGCAGCGGTGATCGGCTTCACCAAGGGCGCAGCGCGCGACCTCGGCCCGCTGGGTATCACGGTCAACGTCGTGCAGGCCGGCCCGATCGACACGGGCAGCAACCCCGCCGACGGCCCCTTCGCCCCGCCCCAGCAGCGCGGGACCGCCCTCGCCCGCTTCGGTACTCCAGAGGAGGTCGCGGCCGGCATTCTGTTCCTCGCCAGCCCAGAAGCCTCTTTCATCACGGGAACGGTGCTGACGATCGACGGCGGCTACGGCGCCTGACATTCCGGGCATCGGCCCCCGCACCTCGCGGGGCCGGCCTCAACCGCACGGCGCGCCGGTTTTGGGCCCGGCCTGACATGCGCTACATGCCCGCGCGATGATCCCACGCCTGCACCGGCGGCGCCTGCCTCTGCTGGCGCTCACCCTCCTCCTCACCGCTCCCGACCCCGCCCGAGCCGTGGAGCTGCGCATCGGCATGGGTGCCGTACCCACGACGATGGACCCGCATTTCCAGGCCGATTCCGCGAATACCGGCCTGCAGCGCCACGTCTTCGAAACCCTGCTGCAGTGGAGCCCGGACGGGAGGCTGCAACCCCTGCTCGCCCGCAGCTGGGCGCTGCTCCCCGAGGGGAACGGCTGGGAGTTGGAGATGGACCCTGCCGCCCGCTTCTCGGACGGTACACCCGTCACCGCCGCCGACGCCGCGGCCAGCCTGCACCGCGCGATGACCATCCCCAACAGTCCCGGGCGCTACACTCCCTTCCTCTCGGGGCTGGAGCGGGTTGAAATCGTGCATCCCGGGCTGCTCCGGCTTCACTCGGTCGGCCCGGCGCCGCTTCTCCCTAACGGGCTGACGACGATCCTGGTGGTCCCCGCCCGCATCGCGCAGACCGCCTCCCCTGCCGAGTTCGACAGCGGTGCCGCGTCCATCGGCAGCGGCCCCTTCCGCCTGCGCGCCTACAGGGCTGGGGAACGCGCCGAGTTCGACCGCCACCCGGGCTGGTGGGGCGCCGCCCAGCGCCCCCCGCCCGCCTGGGACCGCGTCAGCCTGCGGATCATGACGCAGGACAGCGCCCGCGTGGTCGCGCTGCTCGCCGGGGAACTCGACTTGATCGACGCCGTCCCACCGCGCGACGCCGTGCGCATGGCGCGCCAGCCCGCGCTACGCCTGGCGCGGCAGCCCGGGACGCGGGTGATGTACCTCGCCCTTAACCACGCGCCCGAGGCCACCCCGGGCCGCCCCAACCCGCTGCGCGACCCACGCATTCGCCAGGCCCTCTCCCTGGCCCTGGACCGTCAGGCGCTCGTCTCCCAGGTCATGGAAGGCGAGGCGGTCCCGACGGCGCAGATCACACCATCCGGCCGCCCCACGGCCGACCCGGACCTGCAGCCCGCTCCGGTCGACCGCGCTGCGGCCCGGCGGCTGCTGGAGGAAGCAGGGATGGGCACGGGGCTACGGCTCGGCTTGATCGGCACCACCAACCGCTTCGTCAATGACGAGCAGCTCCTCCAGGCCGTGGCCCAAATGTGGCGGCAGGTGGGCATCGAGACGGAGGTGGAAGCGATGCCCTCGGCCGCCTTCTTCCGCCGGCACAACGCGGGGCGCTTTACCGCCGCGCTCTCGGGCTGGCTGCTCGGCCCGGGTGAGCCGAACAGCTTCTTCACCGCCCTCCTCGCCACGCGGGATGCCGCACGCGGTCGGGGCTCGATGAATGGCACGGGCTACGCCGCGCCTCGGCTGGACGCGACGATCGACGAGGCCCTCGCCACCCTCGACCCGGATCGCAGGCACGGACTGTGGCGGGAGGCGGCGCGCCAAGCCCTGAGCGAGGACGTCGCGCTCCTCCCCTTGTTCCACCAGACCAGTGTCTGGGCCATGCGCCAGGGCGTCACCTACACTCCCCGCGCGGATGGGCTGACCCTGGCCCAGGACGCCCGTCAGACCGACGCCCCGTAACCGCCCCCCGTCTGAACATCCCCGCTGCGAACGGCGCGGGCCGGCGCGGCGGACATATCGAAGGCAGGCCCTTCGAAAGTCGGCGCATCGCGCCAGCCCACATCCTGCGCCCGCCGCCACGCCGCCGGGCTGGTGCCGATCGCGCGTCGAAAGCACTTCGTCAGATGCGGCTGGTCGCAGAAGCCGCAATCCTGCGCGATGGCCGACAGCCCGCGCGAGGAGGCCCGCATCATCGCCATCGCACGCGCCAGACGGCGATGGAGGATGAAGGCGTGCGGCGGCATTCCCAGGCTGGCGCGGAAAGCCCGCGAGAAATAGCCGCCGCTCAGCCCCAGTAGCCCGGCCAGTTCAGCGACTGTGATGTCATCGGCCAGCCTGCCGTCGATATGGCCCAGAACCTTACGGAGCTGCCAGGGTGACAGACGGCTGGCAGTCGGGGACATGGCCACACTCCTCGGCAGAAGCGCCCCTTGGCGCCTCGCGTGGGAGAGTCAGAGCAGCGGCCGCCCAGGGCGAGTGAATTGCCGTGAATTTTTGAAAAGCGCCCCACCCGCCCGAACCCGGTGCGGATGAACCGCACCCCAGGGCTAGTTCACACGCCCCAGCAACCCGCGCGCGATGACCTGGGCCTGGATTTCCGCTGCACCCTCGAAGATGGACAAGATGCGCGCGTCGCACAGCACGCGGGAGATCGGGTACTCAATTGCATAGCCGTTGCCGCCGTGAATCTGCAGCGCACTGTCGGCGTTCGACCAGGCGACACGCGCGGCCAGCAGCTTCGCCATCCCTGCCTCCATGTCGCAGCGCTGGCCGGAGTCCTTGGTGCGCGCGGCAAACAGGGTGAGCTGACGCGCCATCATCGTCTCCGCGGCCATCCAGGCGAGCTTCGCGTGAACGCGCGGGAAGTCGAGGATCGCGCGCCCGAACTGCTTGCGCGTCGTCGCATAGGCGACTCCGAGTTCCATCGCGTTCTGCGCCACGCCCAGTGCGCGTGCCGCGGTCTGGATGCGCGCGCTCTCGAAGGTCTCCATCAACTGCTTGAAGCCCTGACCCTCCACCCCGCCGAGCAGGGAGGACACCGGCACCTCGAAGCCGTCGAAGCCGATCTCGTACTCCTTCATCCCACGATAGCCGAGGACATGGATCTCCGCCCCGCTCATGCCCGGTGCTGGGAACGGCTCGCCATCCGTCCCGCGCGGCTTCTCCGCCAGCAGCATCGAGAGCCCGCGATAGCCCGACCCCAGCGGCCCCGTCCGCACCAGCAGCGTCATCAGATCCGAGCGCGCGCCATGGGTGATCCAGGTCTTCGCGCCATAAACCTTGTACACATCACCCTCGCGCACCGCCCGCGTCCGCAGGCTACCGAGATCAGACCCGGTATCGGGCTCGGTGAACACCGCCGTCGGCAGCGTCTCGCCGGAGGACAGGCGTGGTAGCCAACGCGCGCGCTGCTCCTCCGTGCCCCCCAGCCGGATCAGCTCCGCCGCGATCTCGGAGCGCGTGCCGAGCGACCCAACCCCGATATAGCCGGAACTCAGCGCCTCGGAGACGAGGCACATCGCCACCTTCCCCAGCCCGAGCCCGCCATACTCCTCCGGAATCGTCAGTCCGAAGACGCCCATCTCGGCCAGCTTGCCAACCAGCGCGATCGGGATCAGCTCGTCACGCTGATGCCAGCCCTGGGCATGCGGCGTCACCTCGGCAGAGGTGAAGCGCAGGAACTCCGTGCGCGTCGCTTCCAGTGCCTCGTCGTCGAGACCAATCGCGCCGTAATCCCCTGCCGCCACGGCCTCTGCAAGCACCAGTCGCGCTGTCTCCAGCCCCGGTGGATCCGACAGCCGAGACAGGATCGGCTCTGCGAGGTAGCGCGCCACCGCCGCCGCCGGGATGCCCATATCCGAGGGCCGCAGCACCTCGGTCTGGCTCATCGGGATGCCGCCCGAGAACTGCCCGCAGTACTCCGCGAAGCCCAGCCGCAGCATCGCCCGCTCCGCGCTGCCCAGCGTGCCAGCGTCCGACAGCCCGCGCGCCCAGCGCAGCGTCTGGCGCAGCGCCTCCAGATACGCCGCCTGCCAGGCCAGCCCGTGCACCGCGAACTGGTGCCGGTCCAGCAGCGCAGGGTCTGGCCGCCCGTCCGGGGCGACCATCGCCGCCACGGCCCGCCGCCCCGCCTCGAAAAGGCGCTCCACCGCCCCCAGGGCAGCGTCGTAATCGGCCAGTGCGATCTCGTTCGTCACGGCATTCATGGTCAGCGTCCCTCAGAGCCGGCGACGATGCCGGCATCGTGCAGCTTTCCGATGGCCGCGGCCGAGAGGCCCAGCACCTCCGCCAGCACCGCGTCGCTATCCTCGCCCAACCGCGGCGCCGGCCTCGTCTCAGGCCGCGCCGCGCCGGAAAAGGCGAGCGGCACGCCAGGCGCCAGCACGCGACCGACGCCCGGCTGCTCGATCTCCGCGAACATAGGATTGGCTGTCGACATGCGCGGATCCTCCCGCACGAGCTGCCCGAAATCCTGGTACGGCCCCCAGAGGATCCCGCTGCCCTCAAAGCGCGCCGCCACCTCCGCCAAGCTGTGCCGCGCGAACCATGGCGCGAGCACGGCCGCGATCGCGTGCCGCGCCTCGAAGCGCCCACCCTCGTCGTTCAGATCCACATCCAGCATCGGCCCGATCATCGCCAGCCGCTCCGCCAGCCCCGTCACGGTGCCGATCGCGCGCCACTGCCGGTTGGAGATGGCCACCACCATCACCCGCCGTCCGTCCGACGTCGCGAAGTCCCGCCCGAAGGCGCCGTACAGCTCGTTGCCCATCGGCGGCCGCACCGCGCCATTCACCTGCACGTCGGCCACGTAGCCAAGATTCGCCACCGAGGCGAGCATCACGTCCGAGAGCGCCAGCACCACCTCCTGTCCGCGCCCCTCGCGCCGCCGGATGCGCTCGGCGGCCAGCAGCCCGGTGGAAAGGTACAGCCCCGCCGCGATGTCCCAGGCGGGCAACACATGGTTCACCGGCTCCTCTCCCGTGCCGGTCGCCATCGGGAACCCGCTGGCACTGTTTACCGTGTAGTCTACCGCGCCGGTGCCATCCGAATTTCCGGTCAGCCGCAGCATGATGAGGTCCGTCCGGTGCGCGGACAGCGCGGCATGGCTCATCCAGCCGCTGGCAGGCAGGTTGGTCAGCAGGATGCCTGAGTCCTCGCCCGGCGCGCAGATCAGCGCGCGCGCGATCTCCTGCCCCTCCGGCTTGTTCAGCGCGAGGGACACCGACCGCTTGGCCTTGTTCAAGGCCGTCCAGTAAAGGCTGGTCCCCCCGGGCGCGAGCGGCCAGCGGCGAAGGTCGATGTTGCCGCCGATGGGGTCGATCCGGATCACCTCCGCGCCCAGCTGCGCCAAGGTCATCCCGCCGATCGGCGCCGCGATGAAGGCCGAAACCTCCACCACACGCAGACCAGCCAGGGCGGCGGCATGTAACGTCACAGTGCGGACCCCCGCTCGATCCAGTTCAAGGCTCGCATCCTGTCCAGCTCCTCTTGAACGCACCAGCGCAGCACGGCCCCGATCGGAACGGGACGGACCTGTCCCAGGCCGGGGATCGCTACAGCGCCGTGGCCAATATCTTCCCTCAACCTTTAGGCGATCTCCGCTAGGCCGAGAAGCGCAACCCCGACCGTGCAACCTCCCCAGTAATCGGCAGAAAGGCCTATCTTACGACCTATTGTCTTTTCCCCCGAACCTCGCCTAGGACTCACCTCCGAGCCCGGCCAACGGGCCGCTACCGGAGGGAACGGATGCGCCGCAGACAACTTGCCCGGCTGGGCCTCCTCGCCCTCGCCTTGCCCGGCACCGCCCTGGCGCAGGCCGAGACCTTCCCCAACCGCCCCATCCGCCTCGTCCTCCCCTACGCACCGGGCGGCCCGGCCGACGCCTTCAGCCGCGCCATGGGCCGCGCCATCACCGAACGTCTCGGCCAGCCCGTGGTGGTGGAGAGCCGCGGTGGCGCCGGCGGCGTGCTGGGCATGGAGGTCGTCGCGAAGGCGGCGCCCGATGGCTACACCATCGGCATCGGCGGCACCGGCTCCCTGGCCGGCGCGCTCAGCCTCATGCCGCAGATGCCCTACGATCCGTTGAAGGACTTTGCGGCCATTTCCATGATGGCCGCGGTTCCCGAGATCCTGGCGGTCCACCCCGGCCTGCCCGCGCGGAGCGTGCAGGAGCTGGTGGCCCATGCAAAGGCCAACCCCGGCAAACTCTCCTACGGCTCCGGCGGCAACGGCACCGGCCCGCATCTTGCGGGCGAGCTGCTGCGCTTGCGCACCGGCATCGACATCGTCCACGTCCCCTATCGCGGCGCTGCGCCCGCCACCACGGACCTCGTCTCCGGCCAGATCCAGATGATGATCGGTGAAGGCCCGGCGCTCATGCCCTTCATCCAGTCCGGCCAGCTCCGCGCGCTCGCCGTTACTACCCGCAACCGCCTCCCCGCCATGCCGGACCTCCCCACCCTCGCCGAGGCCGGCGTGCCGGAGATCGAGCTGGAAAACTGGTACTGCGTCCTCGCCCCCGCCGCCGTCCCGCCCGAGCGCCTGGCCCTCCTGCGCCGCGCCGTGACAGAGGCACTGGGCGACCCGGAGGTGCGCCGCATCTTCGCATCCCAGGGCGCCAATGCCGCCCCCGGCACGCCCGAGGCGCTGATGGACCATATCCGCCGCGAGATCGCCCGCTGGGCCGAGGTCTCCCGCGCCGCCGGAACGCGTCCCGGCTGAGGACCCGCATCATGCCCGGACAGACCGTCGCGCAGAAGATCCTCGCCCGCGCCCTCGGGCGCGATGCCGTGGAGGTGGGCGAGTACATCACCGTCTCCGCCGACCACACCGTGTGCCAGGAACTGTTCTGGCCCGGCCACCAGCGCAACCTCGAGCGCATCGGCGTGGACCGCATCCCCCGTCCGGATAAGGCGGTGATGGTCATCGACCACTCCACCTCCGCCGCCATGGGATCGCACCACTTCGAAACCCACCGAACCCTGCGCGACTGGTGCGAGGCCCAGGGTATCGAAAACTTCTTCGGCCCCGGCAGCGGCCTGCGCCACCTGGTGATGGTGGAGCGCGGCTTGGCGCGCCCGGGCATGCTCATCTTCTCCGATGAGGGCAACATCGCCAGCCTCGGCGCCGTCGGCGCGCTCAACATCCCGATCTCGACCGAGGTGATCGTGTCGCTTATCGAGGACCAGAACTGGCTGGCCGTCCCGCCCTCCGCCCGCCTCACTCTCACTGGCGCCCTCCCCTTCGGCGTGACGGCGCGCGACCTGATCCAGACCATCATCCGCGACTTTGGCGCGACTGACCGCCTGCTGGGCTGCTGTGTGGAGTTCACCGGCCCTGCCATCGCCACCCTCTCGATGGACGACCGGCAGACGATCCTCGCCTCCCTCTTCCATAGCGGCGCCTATACCGGCGTCATGCCGGTGGACGACACCGCGCTCGCCTATATCGAGCCGCGCGCCAAGGGACGCCCCTGGCAGGTGGTGGTGGCCGATCCGGATGCCGACTACGCGCTGGAAGCCACCTACGATCTCTCCGCCATCGCCCCCATGGTCACCCGCCCGCCCGACCTCCACGGCGGCGTTCCCGTCGCCGAGGTGAGCGGCCAGCGCATCGACCAGGCCACGATCGGCTCCTGCGCCGGCAACCGGCTGGACGACATGCGCGCGACCGCCGAGATCCTGCGCGGCCGCCAGGTCGCCCGCCACGTCACCCTCTACATTACCCCCGGCAGCCGCGAGGTCTATTCCGCCGCCGCCCGCGAAGGCCTGCTGGAAGTCTTTTCCGATGCCGGCGCCACCGTCCTCGCCCCGGGTTGCACCACCTGCTGGGGATACCAAGGCCAGCTGAACGACAACGAAGTCCTGATCTCCACCCAGCAGTTCAACTACCAGGGCCGCAACGGCAGCCGGCTCGCCGATGTCTACCTCGCCGGCCCCTACGCGGTCGCCGCCGCCGCCGTCGCCGGCCGCATCATCGACCCGCGCGAGTTGCTCGCAGCCGCACCGGAGCTCGCGGGATGAGCGACACCACCCTCCGCGGCCGCGTCTGGAAGTTCGGCGACAACATCAGCGGCGACGACGGCATCATCGAGTTCTCGATCATCCGCGAGGGCTTCGGCAAAGCCTTCGACGAGGGTGCCCTGCGTGCCATGTGCTTCCGCCGCCTCCGCCCCGAATTCCCGGCACAGGTCCGCCCCGGCGACATCGTCGTCGGCGGCACCAATTTCGGCCATCACAACCATGTCGAGGTCAGCGTCGCCATCAAGGCATCCGGCATCGCCGCCGTGATCGTCGAATCCTGCGAATCCGGCATCATCCGCCGCGCCCTCAACGTCGGCCTGCCGATCATGACCTGCCCCGGCATCACCGCCGCCGTGCAGGACGGCGAGACGCTGGAAGCCGATCCCGCCACCGGCGCCATCCGCACCGCCGCCGGCCAGCACCTGCAATCGCGCCCCTTTTCCCCTCGTATGGCGCAGATCTGGCAGGCCGGCGGCTCCATCCCGCTGCTCGCCCGCGAATTCGCCGAACGCCGCGCCCGGATGGGCCAACCCGCCGGAGCCCCGTGACATGACCGACAGCTTCCACTTCATCGATGGCGAAGGCCTCGACACCGCCGCCGCCTACCGCCTCCTCGTCGGCTGCGTCGTGCCGCGCCCCGTCGCCTGGATCACCACGGTGGATGAAGAAGGCCGCGTGAACGCCGCGCCCTTCTCTTCCTACAACTACGTCGCCACCAGCCCGCCCATGCTCGCCGTCAACATCGCAGCCCGCGCCAGCGACGGCGCGATGAAGGACACCGCCCGCAACATCCGGTCGTCGGGCGAATTCGTCGTCAACGTCGCGACAGAGGCGACGATGGAAGCCATGCACGGCTCCGCCCAGGACTACCCGCCCCATATCAGCGAGGCCGAGGCGCTCGGCATCGGCCTCCTGCCCAGCCGCCATGTCCGCGCTCCACGGATTGCCGCCTCCCCCGTGCAGATGGAATGCCGGCTGGACCAGATCATCCCGCTCGGCCGCGGCGTGAACACGCTCTATGTCGGCGAGGTCGTCGCCTTCCACCTCTCGCCCGAAATCTACGACGGCTCGCGCGTGGACAGCGCGAAGATGCGCCCCATCGCGCGCCTCGGGGGCCCCTTCTACTCAACCCTCGGCGAGATCATCCATCGCCCCATGCTCCAGCGTCCGCCGGGCGGCGAGGGCTGGACCGGCGACGGGAAGGGCTGAACGCCGGCTCAGCCCGGCGGCCGGATCTCCGCCAGGAACGCCTCCACCGCCGCGTTGAACGGCCCCGGAGCCTCCAGGCACGGGATATGGCCGGCACCGGGTATCTCGACGAACCGCGCATCCGGGATCACCTCGGCCATCCCCCGCATCGTCTTCGGCATCGCGCCATCCATCTCGCCCGCGATCAGCAGCACGGGCTGGCGCAGCCCCGGCAGCTCGGCGCGGATGTCATAGGCCTGCAGCGCCGTCGCGCAGGCGATGAAACCGGCCTCTGGCGTGGCCGCCACCATGGCCCGCACGCGCGGGATCGCGGGGTTCCCGGCGGCAATGGTGGCCGGCGAGAACCAGCGCTTCACCGTCGCCTCCGCGAAGGCCTCCATCCCGTTCGCCCGCGCGAAGTCCATCCGCTCCTGCCAGCCCTGCGCGCCACCCGCCGCCGTGCCCGCCTGTCCGTCCGAGGCGATGACAGCCGAAACCAGTTCCGGATGGCGCGCCGCCAGGCAGAGCGCCGTCGCCGCCCCCATCGACACGCCGGCGAAGACCGCGCCCTGGATGCCGAAGGCGCGCATCAACGCGGCCGCATCCTCCGTCAGCTCATCGAGATCTGTCGTTGCCGCCGGAACCTCCGTGCCGCCATGCCCGCGCTGGTCGTAGCGCAGGATCCGGTAGCGTCCGGAGAAGGCGGCCACCTGCTCGTCCCACACCGTCAGATCGGTGACGAGCGAGTTGCTGAACACCATCCAGGGCGCGCCTTCCGGTCCATCCAGCCGGCACCTGAACAGCAACCCGTTCGCCCGCACGCTCTGCGTCTCTGTGGTCAAGCCCTCATCCTCTCGCTCAGTCCAGCGTCATGCCCGTCTCGCGCACGAAGGCGGCGAAGCGGGTGGTCTCCTCGGCCATGTAGCGTACGAACTCGTCCGGCGAGGACGGCGCCGGCTCCAGCCCGTTCCGCTCGCACCACGCCCGCATCGCGCCATCAGCCAGCACCGTCCGCACGTCGCGGTTCATTCGCGCACGAACCTCATCCGGCAACCCTGCCGGCGCGAGCAGCCCAAGCCAGGTCAGGAACACGTAGCCGCCCAGCCCCGCCTCCGCCATCGTTGGCACCTCCGGCAGCAGCGCCGCGCGCCCCCGGCCCGTCACGGCCAGCGCGCGCACGCCGCCGGCGCGAATATTCGGCCCGGCGGTGATCAGCGTGTCGAACATCCCCTGGATCTTCCCGCCCAGGAGATCCGTGTTCGACTGCGCTGCGCCGCGATAGGGGACGTGCAGGATGTCCACCCCCGCCATCGCCTTGTACATCTCGAGCGACCGGTGCGACGCGCCGCCATTGCCCGAGGACCCGAAGGCGAGCTTCCCCGGATTGGCCTTCGCAAAAGCCGTCAACTCCGCGAGGTTCCGCGCCGGCACCGAAGGATGCACCGTCAGCGCAAGCGGCGATTCGATCAGCAACGAAATCGCCGTGAAGTCCCGCACCGGATCGTATTCCAGGTTGCGGTAGAGGCTGACATTCATCGCATGCGTGCCCGCGAAGCCGACATACAGCGTGTTGCCATCCGGCGCCGCACGGGCTGCCAGCGCCGCCCCTATGTTCCCGCTCGCGCCCGGCCTGTTGTCCACCACCACAGGCCGTTCCCACAGCCCACCCAGCCCCTCCGCCACCTTGCGCGCCACCAGGTCCGTGATGCCGCCGGGCGGATAGGGCACGATCAGCCGGATGCTGCGCCCGGGAAACTCCGCAGCCGCCGGCAGCGCCGGCAAGGCCAGCCCCGCGCCGAGCAGCGGACGCCGCCGCATCACCGCAGCCCGCGCGCGAAATCGACCAGAGCCGCCGCCACCTCCGCCGGCCGCTCCGGCACAAGCGCATGCCCGGCGCCCTCGACGACCACCCGCGTCACGGCCGGCCCGAGCGACGCCCGCAGTTCCTCCAGCGAGGGCGGCGCCGCGATCGCGTCCTCTGCCGCCGCCACATACAGCAGCGGATGCCGCTCCGCCGCGCGCAGCCAGCCCTTGTCGGCGGTGGCCGCCGCCGCCGCGCGCTGCGCCATCGACACCTCCGGATGCCACCCCGGCAACCACACCCGCGCGTCATTGCCCCTCGCGAAATACGCGCGCCGGAGATGCCCGAGCCGCTCCTCATCCGAGAGCGAGAGCGTGAAGCTCGCCGTGATCGAGCGGCGGATCTCCGGGTCCACCTCCGTCCCCGTCACCGCCGCCAGCAGCGCCACCGCCCGCACCAGTTCCGGCCGGTCATGCGACAGCACCCGCGCCACCCAGTTCCCCGCCGCATGCCCCGCGACGATCACCGGCGCCACGCCCTCGGCCTCGATGGCGGCTGCGACATCTGCCGCCATGTCGTGCAGTGTCGCACCCGGCGCCAGCGGGCTCGATCCCCCGATGCCCCGCGGCTCCGGCCGCAGCACCCGGAAGCCCGCCGCGGCCAGCCGCGGCGCCAGGTCGTCGAAATCCTCCTGCCCGCGGCCGAGCGAGGGCAGCAGGACGATGCAGGGCCCCTGACCCTCCGCCAGCACCTCGACAACGGCCGACCCGCGCTCCAAACGTCTCCGCTCCACCACCGCCGCTCCCGCTATCCCAGGCGAAAGGATCGCCATCGGCAGGCCCATCGCTGTCCGGCGCCGCATGGGCATCCTCCGCCATCGCTCTTGCTTGCCGAAGACGATGCCAGCGAGAAACCCGGATGTCAAAAGGTCAGGCTATTGACTTTTATGCGGGCCGTGAGAGGGTTCGCTTAGAAGTGGCCCATGGACCATCCGGCAGGCCGCCAGCACGAGACGACCGGGAGAAGACCATCATCATGTCCGAGGCAATCGCGCGCCGCTCGGCGCTGACGCTGCTCGGGGCCGCCGCCGCCGCAACCGGCCTGCCCGCCCTCGCGCAGCCCGCCCGTACCGGCCGCGCCATCGTCGGCTTCCCGCCCGGCGGCACGGCCGACAGCGTCACCCGCATGTATGTCGAACGCCTGCGCGCCACCGGCGCCGGCCAGATGGTCGTGGACAATCGCCCCGGCGCCGGTGGCCGCCTCGCCCTGGAAACCCTGAAGCCCCTCGCGCCTGACGGCACCGCCTTCGTCATCACCCCGGCCTCGATGCTGACCATCTACCCGCATCTTTACGCCCGCAGCCTGCGCTACGACCCGCTGAAGGATTTCACCCCCGTCTCGCCCGTCTGCATCTTCCCCTTCGGCCTCGCCGTCGCGGCGCGCCATCCCGCGAAGACGCTGCAGGAGTTCGTCGCCTGGGGAAGGACGCGCCCGACCGTGGACTGGGCCTCGCCCGTCCCCGGCTCCATGCCGCACTTCATCGGCTCGGAGCTCTCGCGCCTCTCGGGCATGTCGATGAACCACATCCCCTATCGCGGCTCCGCCCCGGCCGCGGCGGACCTGCTGGCCGGCACCGTGCAGGCCGTCATTCTGCCGCTCGGCGAGCTCACCGCCTTCCACCGTGCCGGCGAGGCCCGCCTGCTGGCCATCTCCTCGCCCGAGCGCCTGCCGCGTCTGACCGAGGTGCCTACCTTCGCCGAGGCCGGCTACCCCGACCTCGTGCATGAGGAGTGGTACGGCGCCGTCCTGCCCGCCGGCGCAGCCCCGGCCACCGTCGCCGCCCTGCATGCCGCGATCGCCACCGCCGCCGCGACCCCCGAGATCCGGGAGTCGCTCACCCGCATCGACATCCTGCCCCAGGTGATGGACCCCGCCGCCTTCCGCGAGCGCATCGCCCGCGAAACCGCGGTATGGGGCCCCATCGTCGCCGCCTCCGGCTTCAAGCCGGACGAGTGATGCCTATGGACACCAACTTTCCCCCGCCCCCGCTTCCCAACCGGTACGAGCCCTTCCCCCCGGGGATTGAGCCCGCCGTCCCGATCGAGGGCTACCCGAACACCTGGACCCACACTCCGGCCCAGCCCCTGATCCGCCGCCCGGTGACCCGCACCGAGGCGACGGGCCCGATCGACCTCTGGCGCAAGCTGCCCTGCGACGAGAGCAACCTCGCCGTCCTCGCGCCGGGGAAGATCGCCCAAGGCCAGCTCATGCACATGTCCGGCCGCATCCTCGACGAGGACGGCCGCCCCGTGCGCGGCGCCGTCGTCGAGCTCTGGCAGGCCAACGCCGCCGGCCGCTACTACCACCCGATCGATCAGCGCGACGCGCCGCTCGATCCCAACTTCGTCGGCAACGGCCGCGTGCGCACGGATGAGGACGGCCGCTACGCCTTCTTCACCATCAAGCCCGGCGCCTATCCCGTGCCGGTGAAGGACACCTGGTGGCGCCCGCCCCATGTCCACTTCTCCGTCCTCGGCCCCTCCTCCCTCTCGCGGCTGGTCACGCAGATGTACTTCCCCGGTGACCCGATGAACGAGTGGGACCGCATTCTCCTCTCGATCCCCGATCCCGCCGCCCGCGCCCGGCTCATCGCGCAGCAGACCCATCCCGCCCAGGTCGGCGACGGCTGGATCGCCTTCACCCACGACATCGTCCTGCGCGGCCGCCACGCGACGCCCGAAGCCTGAGCCGATGACCACCCTCCTGCCCAGCTCCCAGCACACGATCGGCCCCTTCTTCCCCCGCACCTTCTTCAGCGACGGCGACAACGACCTCACCCGCATCGATACGGAAGCCGCACCCAGCACGCGCGGCGAGCCGTTGCTGCTGCGCGGCCGGGTGACGAAGGAGGGCGGGCACCCCTGCCTGAACATGATCCTCGAGGCCTGGCAGGCCGATGCCGAGGGCCGCTTCAACCACCCTGCCGATCCCGAGCAGCACCTTGCCGACCCCGACTTCCTCGGCTGGGGCCGCGCCTGGACCGATGCGGACGGCTATTACGAGTTCCGCACCGTCCTGCCCGGCACCTACGCCGATGCCGCAGGCCCGCGCGCACCGCACATCAACCTGACCGTCATGGGCGCCGGCCTCATGCGCCGCGTGCTCACCACCGTGTTCTTCCCCGACTTCGCCGAGGCGAACGCGGCCGACCCCATGCTGACCCTCGTTCCCGAACCGCGCCGCCCCCGCCTCGTCGCCATCCCCGAGACGGGGTCGGACGGGATTCGCGTTTTCCGCTTCGACATCCATCTGCGCGGGAGCCCGGAGGAGGAAACCCCCTTCTTCGAGGACTAGCGCAGGCAAGGCAGATCCCCACTGTGCCCATCACCTACGACATGATGAAGCGCGCCACGGCGCAGCTCTACGAATGGTCCCTTCGCAAGGTGCCCGACGACACGCTCGACGCGCTACGCCGCGCGCGAGAGACCGAGACGAACGAGGTCGCGCGCAAGACCCTCGGCATCCTCCTTCGCAGCGCCGAGATGGCCGAAACGCAGGACCGCCTCGTCTGCTCCGATTCCGGCGTGCCCACCTACACCATCGCTATCGGCACGGGCGTGCGGCTGGAAGGCGACATCAAGCGCGCCGTCTCGGACGGCTTCGACGAGCTGGTGGCCACCACCAACCCGCCCCTCCTCAAGCACGTCACCAACCCGCTGACCAACGAGCGCAGCTACCGCGGCAAGGAGATGCCGCTGGTCACCTGGGACCTGATCGACGGCGCCGACCATGTGGACATCACCTGCCAGCCCAAGGCGCTCGGCTCCGGCCGCTGGGCCGCGATGGAGATCTTCACCTTCCCGACCCTCGAGCAGATCGAGGCCTATGTCATGCAATGCGTGCTCAAGGCCGGGTCGCAGCACTGCCCGCCCGTGAACATCGGCGTCGGCATCGGCGGCAGCTTCGACTACTGCGCCAAGCTCGCCGCCCGCGCGACCCTGCGGCAGTACGGCACCGTCAACCCGGACCCGACGCTGGCGGCGATGGAGGAACGGCTGCTCAAGGCGGTGAACGCCACCGGCTTCGGCCCCATGGGCACGGGCGGCGACACCACCGCCCTCGGCGTCCACGTCGAATACGCCGCCGGGCATGGCTTCACGCCCGTCGCCGTCGCCTTCAACTGCTGGATCAACCGCCGCACCCGCGCCCGCCTCTACGGCGACGGACGGTTGGAACGGATCGAATAGGATGCCTGCCATGGACGAGGAGGAGATCCGCCGCATCCGCCTGCCCCTGTCGCGGGAGGATGCGCTGTCGCTGCGCGCCGGCGACATGGTGCTGCTGGACGGCGAGATCGTCATCACCGCCGGCCTGCCCACGCATCACCGCCTGGTGGAAGTCACGCAGGGCACGCGCGAGCCCCCGCAGGACCTGCACGAGGCCGGCCTCTTCCATCTCGGCTCCTACTCGCGGGAGCTGCCGGACGGCCGGTTTGAGGTGCTCTACATGAACCCCACGACGAGCACCCGCTTCAACCCGCTCATGCCCGGCCTCATCCGCCATTTCGGCCTCCGTGCCGTGGGCGGAAAAGGCGGCCTGGATGCGGGTTGCGTCGAGGCGATGCGCGAGACCGGCTGCGTCTATCTCTCCTTCGTCGGCGGCGGCGCGCCGCTGCTGTCCGACGCGATCCGCGAGGTCGTCTCCGTCCACTGGAACGACCTCGTTTCCCACTACCGCCTCGTCACGCTGCGGGTGGAAGGCCTCGGTCCCGTTACCGTCGGCATCGACGCCCGTGGCAACAGCCTTTACGGCAGCCTCAGCGAAGCGGCGGAAGCACGCCTTCCCGCCATCATGGACGAACTGGCCCGGTCCCGGGACGGCGCAGGAGAGATGGCATGACGCGCGAGACGATCGTCACCCTGGCGACCCTGCCCAAAGACCTGCGCGACGCCCTCTCGGCCGAGTACACTCTCGCCGAGCGCAACACGCCCGAGGCAGACGGCGCCCGCATCGCCGTCACAACAGGCATGGTCGGCGCCGATGCCGCTGCCATGGCCTCCCTCCCCGGCCTCCGCCTCATCACCTCCATGGGTGTCGGCCTGGACCGCATCGACCTCGCCGCCGCGAAGCGCGGGAGCATCGCCGTCTCCCACACCCCGGACGAGCTGACGGAGGACGTGGCCGACTTCGCCATCGGCCTGCTCTACGCCGCCGCCCGCCGCATCGCGGAAGCCGACCGCTTCGTGCGCGCCGGCCGCTGGATGGGCGCCCGCATGGAGCCCGGCACCAGCCTGCACCGGAAGCGCGCCGGCATCGTCGGCCTCGGCCGCATCGGCGCAGCCATTGCCCGCCGCGCCGCCGGCATCGGCATGGAGGTGGCCTGGACCGGCCCGCGCCCGAAGCCCGAGGCCCCTTGGCCCTACCACCCCGACATCACCGCCCTCGCCGAATGGGCCGACGTCCTCATCCTCGCCACCCCCGGCGGCACCGAGACCCAGCACATGGTGAAGGCCGAAACCCTCGCCGCCCTCGGCCCCCGCGGCATCCTGGTCAACATCGCCCGCGGCTCCGTCGTGGACGAGCCGGCGCTGCTCGAAGCCCTGGAATCCCGCCGTATCGCCGCCGCCGGCCTCGATGTCTTCGCCACCGAACCCGCCCTCGATCCCCGCTTCCTCGCGCTGGAGAACGCCGTCCTCACCCCGCACTACGCCTCGCTCACGGCGGAGACACGCACAGCGATCATCGCCCGCATGCTGCGCGACATCGCCGCCTTCCGGGACGGCCAGCCCTTCTTCGATGCCGCCGCCTAACCCCGCCCTCGCCCCGCCGCCCTCGGCTGTGGCACAAGGCGTCATGCACCAGTCGCCGGGCAAGCCCGACCTCAGCCGCAGCGCCGTGCCGCGCTACATCCAGCTCGCCACCCTCTTCCGTCGCCGGATCGAGGGCGGCACCTGGAAGCTCGGTCAGCAGATCCCGACGGTGGACGACCTGGCCGCCGAGTGCAGCGTTGCCCGCGCAACCATTCGCCAAGCGCTCGACCAGCTCGAGATCGACGGTCTCATTGAGCGCTTCCGCGCCAAGGGCACCTTCGTCCGCAAGACCATGGCGAACCGTCTGTGGTGCGACGTGGAAGCCGACTGGAATGGCCTGCTCCGCTCGCGCGAGGGCGCCGAGATCGAGATCCTCTCCGACACGGACGGCCTGCCCGGCGCCACCATCCCCGACAGCATCGGCGAGCCCGCGCCCCTGTACCGCCATATTCGGCGCCGCCACTGGCGCGACGGCCAGCCCTTTCTGCTGGCCGACGTCTATCTCGACTCCCGCCTCTCGCCCCTGGTCACGCCGGAAGACCTGAGCACGAAGACCGCGCTGCGGTTGGTGGCCGGGCTTAAAGGTGTGCGCGTCGCCGATGCGCGCCAGACGCTGACCATCGGGGTCGCCGACGTCGAGAGCGCGAATGCGCTCAAGCTGGCCCTCAACGCGCCCGTCGCCCATGTTCATCGCGCCGCCGTAGACGAGCACGGCACGCTCGTCCTCGTGGCCGACGGCATTTATCGCGGCGATGTCGTCCGCATCGACATCAAGCTGAAGTAGCGGCTCCGGGCTGGACACCGCCCGGACCGGCCGCCATAAAGGCCATATAACCGGCATAACGAATGATCGGGAACGCCATGCCCTCTCAGACCCGCATCCGGCAGCGCGCCGCATGAAGCTGCACTGGTCCCCGCGCTCCCCCTTCGTGCGCAAGGTGATGATCGCCGCCCACGAACTGAGCCTGACAGACCGCATCCGCACGGTCCGCACCGTGGTCCGCCTCGGCGCGCCCAACCACGACCTGCTGCCCGACAACCCCCTCAGCAAGATCCCCACCCTCGTCCTCGATGACGGCCGCGTTCTCTTCGACAGCCTCACCATCGTCGAATACCTGGATCACCTCGCCGGCGGCGGCCGCCTCTTCCCGCGCAACAGCATGCGGTGGGACGCTCTCACCCGCCACGCCCTGGGCAACGGCCTGCTCGATCTCCTCATCCTCTGGCGCAATGAGCGCGAGAAGCCCGAAGCCGCCCGCATGGCCGAATGGCTGGACAGCTTCGCCACGAAAACCCAGGCCACGCTCGACCGGCTGGAGCGCGAGGCCCCCACCCTTACCGCCGTGCCCTTCGACATCGGCCATATCGGCATCGGCTGCGCCCTCTCCTATCTCGACTTCCGCTTCGCCGACCTCGCCTGGCGCGAGAACCGCCCCACCATCGCCGCCTGGCACGCCGACTTCTCCGCCCGCCCCTCCGTCCGCGCGACGGAAGCCGTCGATGACTGACGCAAAGCCGCGCCAGGGCCCGCTCTCCCATGTCCGCGTGCTCGATCTCAGCCGCATCATGGCCGCGCCCTGGGCCACGCAGATCCTTGCCGATCTCGGCGCCGACGTGATCAAGGTTGAACGCCCCGGCGCCGGCGACGACACCCGCAGCTGGGGCCCGCCCTTCCTCAAGGACAGCGAGGGCAATCCCACGAAGGACGCCGGCTACTTCCTCGCCGTCAACCGCGGCAAGCGCTCCGTCACCATCGACATGGCGAAGCCCGAAGGCCAGGCCGTCATCCGCCGCCTTGCCGAGAGCGCCGACATCGTGCTGGAAAACTTCAAGGCCGGCGCTCTCTCCCGCTACGGCCTCGACGCCGCCTCGCTCCGCGCAATCAACCCGCGCCTGATCTACTGCTCCGTCACCGGCTTCGGCCAGGACGGCCCCCGTGCCGACCAGGCCGCCTACGACTTCGCCATCCAGGCCATGGGCGGCCTCATGTCCGTCACCGGAGAGCGCGACGATGCCCCGGGCGGCGGCCCGCAAAAGGTCGGCGTCCCCATCGTGGATCTGATGACCGGCATGTACGCAGCCACCGCTGTCCTCGCCGCCCTGGCCAATCGCAACGAGACCGGCGTCGGCGAGACGATCGACCTCGCCATGCTCGACGTGCAGGCCGCCTTCCTCGCCAACCAGGCGACCAACTGGCTGCTCTCCGGCCGCCCCCCGAAGCGCGGCGGCAACCGCCACCCCAACATCCAGCCGCAGGACGTCTTCCCCTGCGCCGACGGCCACTTCGTCCTCGCCGTCGGCAATGACGGCCAGTTCCGCAAGCTCTGCGAGGCGATCGGCAGCCCCGAATGGGCCGATGACGAGCGCTTCTCCACCAACGCCGCCCGCGTCCGCAACAACCCCGAGCTCACGCCCCTCCTCACCGCCCGCTTCCGCGAACACGGGCGCGAGGCGCTGATGGCGATGCTGGACGTCGCCGGGGTTCCCTGCGCCCCGATCAACACCATTCCCGAAGTCTTCGAGGACCCGCAGATCCGCCACCGCGAGATGCTGCGCCACCTGCCGCACCCCGTCGCCGGCACCGTCCCGCAGGTGGTCAGCCCGCTCCGTTTCGCCGAGGCCCCCCTGGCCTTCGATCGCGCGCCCCCGACCCTCGGCCAGCACACCGGCGAGGTCCTGGCGGAACTCGGCCTGGACGACGCCGCCGTCGCGGACCTCGCCGCCCGCAACGCCATCTGAGGAGCCGCGCCATGGCCCGCATTCCCCTCCCCGGCCCGGACGAGCTGAACCCCGAGCAGAGGGCGGTCTACGACTCCGTCCTCGCCGGCCCGCGCGGCCAGGTGATCGGCCCGCTGCGCGCCGTCATCCACAGTCCCGACCTTGCCGCGCGCTGGTCCGCGCTGGGCGAGTTCCTGCGCTTCGGCACCCTCCTGCCCAAGCGCCTGAACGAGCTCGCCATCATCGTCACTGGCCGCCGCTGGTCCAGCCAGGTGGAGTGGTGGGTCCATGCGCGCGCGGCCGCCGAGGCCGGCATTCCACAGCCCGCCATCGACGCGATCCTCCGCAGCGAGCCGCCCGTCTTCGAGAAGGAGGACGAAGCGGAAATCTACGACTACGCCCGCGAGTTGCAGCTCTCCGGCCAGGTTCCGTCGGCCCTCTACGCCGCCGTGCGCGACCGCTGGGGCGCGCGCGGCGTCGTCGAGCTCACCGCCGTCATCGGCTACTACACCATGGTTTCGATGACGCTGAACGCGCACGAGATCCCGCTGCCCGACGGCATCGCCCCCGTGCTCGCGCCACCTGAGTCTGGCCTCGCGCCGCTCCTGCCCGCCCGCACCGCCGCCCGCGCCGCCGAGTAAGGAAGGCCCGCCATGATCCCCGGTCTTGAAGACATCGAGCGCTTCCGCGTCGAGCTCGCCGACCACGTCGCCACCGTCACCATCACCGCGCCCCCCGTGAACGCGCAGGACCGGCGCTTCCGCGAGGAGATCGTCCGCGTCTTCGACGTGCTGCACGACACCGCCGATGTCCGCGCCATCGTCCTCACCGGCGAGGGCCGCGCCTTCTCCGCCGGGGCAGACTTGCGCGAACGCCCGAATCTCGCGGACGAACCCGGCGCCTACCCCCGCCACAACCGCCTCGTCCGCGCCTCCTTCGACGCCGTGATGGAATGCGGCAAGCCCATCGTCGCCGCCGTGAACGGCGCCGCCATCGGCGCCGGCTGCGTCCTCGCGCTCTGCTGCGACATCCTGGTGGTGGCTGAGGAAGCCTTCCTCTCCATGACCGAGGTCGATGTCGGCCTCGCCGGCGGCGTCCGCCACGTCATGCGCTTCTTCGGCCAGTCCGACGCCCGCCTCTTGATCCTCACCGCCAAGCGCATCACCGGCCCCGAGCTGCTGCGCATGAACGCCGCCTCCCTCTGCGTCCCGCGCGAGCGGCTGGTCGAGGAGGCGACCGAAATCGCCCGCCAGATCGCCTCCAAGGCCCCGCTCGCGGTCCAGGCCGCCAAGCGCTCCTTCAATCTCACCGAGGAGATGCCGCTCCGCGACGGCTACCGCTACGAGCAGAGCCAGACCGTGGCCCTCGCCCGCACCGAGGACACGCGCGAGGCCCAGCGCGCCTTCGCCGAGAAGCGCAAGCCGGTCTTCCAGGGCCGCTGATCGTGCAGGACCTCTCGCACGACGACCTCGCCGCCCTCGACGAGGATGCCTTCCGCCTGCATGTCCGCGAATGGATCGAGGCGAACTACCCGCTCGAGACCCGGCACCCTACGCGCCGCCTGCACTGGCACGAGAACAAGCCCTGGTACCTTGCCCTCTCGCGCAAGGGCTGGCTCGCCCCGGGCTGGCCGCGCGAATACGGCGGCATGGGCCTGGATGCTGCGCGCCAGCTCATCATGCTCGAGGAGATGGAGCGCTACGGCGCCGCCCGGGTGAACGACATGGGCCTGATCATGCTCGGCCCCATGCTCATCCGCTACGCCAGCGAGGAGCAGAAGCGCCGCTTCCTGCCCCGCATCCTCTCCGGCGAGGACATCTGGTGCCAGGGCTATTCCGAACCGAACGCCGGCTCCGATCTTGCCGCCATCCGTCTCGATGCGGCCGACCACGGCGACCACTGGGTGCTGAACGGCCAGAAGACCTGGATCACCCTGGCCAACGACGCGAACTGGATCTTCGTCCTCGCCCGTACCAACAAGACAGGCAAGAAGCAGGAGGGCATCTCCTTCCTCCTGCTCCCAATGGACAGCCCCGGCGTCACCGTCCGCCCCATCATCAATCTCGACCTGCACGACGAGTTCTGCGAGGTCTTCTTCGACGATGTCCGCGTGCCCAAGGACATGGTGGTGGGCGAGGTGGACAAGGGCTGGAGCTACGCCAAGGCCCTGCTCGGCTTCGAGCGCATCGCCATCGGCTCGCCCAAGCTCTCCTCCGCCGGCCTGGCGCGCCTGAAGGCTCTGGCGATCGCCGTCGGCAAGGACCAGGACCCCGCCTTCCTCGACAGCTTCGCGCGCTTCAGCATGGAACTCGCCGACCTCAAAGCCCTCTACGAATCCCATGTCGAACGCCTCAAGCGCGGCGAGCCCATCGGCGCCGACGTCTCCATCCTCAAGATCGTGCAGAGCGAACTCTTCCAGCGCATCACCGACGCCATGCTGGAGATATCGGGCAGCCATGCCGGCCTGCTCGACCCCTTGGAGGACGGCCTGCACCCCGCCGGCTCCTTCCTTCTCGCCCGCCCCTCCACCATCTTCGGCGGCTCCTCCGAGATCCTGCGCAACATCCTCGCCCGCAGCGTGCTGGATCTTCCTGCATGAGCGGCGCCCTGCCGCGTATCCGCGTGCTGGACATGACCCGCGTCTTCGCCGGCCCCTGGGCCGCGCAGATCCTGGCCGACTTCGGCGCGGAGGTTGTGAAGGTCGAACACCCCCGCGGCGGCGACGACGTGCGCCGCATGGGCTTCCCGCAGAAGGACGCGGAGGGCGTTGAGACCGGCGAGACCTCCTCATTCCTCGCCATGAACCGCGGCAAGCGCTCCGTCGCGCTCGACATCTCGACCCCCGAAGGCCAGTCCACCCTCCGGGCCCTCGCCACGAAGGCCGACGTCTTCATCGAGAACTTTAAGGCCGGCGGCCTCGCCCGCTACGGCCTCGACCACGCCTCCCTCGCCGCACTCAACCCCCGCCTGATCTACTGCTCAATCACCGGCTTCGGCCAGGACGGCCCCTACGCCGCCCTCCCCGGCTACGATCCCATCTTCCAGGCGATGAGCGGCCTGATGAGCGTCACCGGCGTGCCAGACGGCCAGCCCGGCGCCGGCCCCAATCTCGTCGGCTACAGCGTCTCCGACATCAACGCCGGATTCTACGCCACGATCGCCATCCTCGCCGCGCTCCACCACCGCGACACCGTCTCCGGCCGCGGCCAGCACATCGACCTCGCCCTGCTCGACGCCCAGCTCGCCGCCCACTCCCACATCGCCATGAACCACCTGGTCTCCGGGAAGATGCCCGTCCGCGCCGGCACCGCCTCCCAGATCAACACCCCCTGGCAGGCCTTCGACACCGCCGACCGCCCCCTCATGGTCGCCGTCGGCAACGACCGCCAGTTCGCGCAGTTCTGCGCAGCCCTCGGCATCCCCGACCTTCCCGCCGACCCGCGCTTCACCACCAACCGCGACCGCATGGCCAACAAGCCCGCGCTGCTCCCCCTACTGCAATCCGCCCTGCTGGCACGCGGCGCCGCCGAGTGGATGGACACCCTCAACGCCGCCGGCATCTCTTCCGGCCCGCTGAACGACTTCGGCGCGGCCAAGGACGATCCGCAGCTCAACCACCGCGGCATGTGGCAGGAGATGCCGCATCCCCGCGCCGGCACCATGCCCTTCGTCGCCAACCCCGTCCGGTTCTCCGACACCCCCGTCACCTACGCCCGCGTCCCGCCTCAACTCGGCGAGCACACGAATGAGGTTTTCGCCGAATGGCTGGGCGCCGACCCGCCCACGGCGCCATGACCCGTCCCCTCGCGCCAGCCGCCGCTCTCCGCCGCTTCCTGAACCCGGCCAGGATCGCAGTTGTCGGCGCGAGTGAACGCCCGGGCGCCTTCGGGGCTCGCGTGCTGGAGAACCTCGCCGGATTCACGGGCACCGTCTGGCCCGTGAATCCCCGCCATGCCACCCTTGCCGGCCGTCCCTGCTTCGCATCCCTGGACGCCCTCCCCGGCATTCCCGACTGCATCGCCATCGCCACTCCGCGCGAGGGCGCCGCTGCCGTCCTCCGCCAGGCGGCCGCGATGGACGCGGGCGGCGCCGTGGTCTTCGCCGCCGGCTACGCCGAAACCGGCCTACCCGACCGCGCGGCCGAGCAGGCAGCCCTGGTCGAAGCCGCCGGGCCGATGCTCCTCCTCGGCCCCAACTGCCTGGGCTTTACCAGCTTCGCCCTGCGCGCCGGCGTCACCTTCTCCGCCGGTCCCCGGTCGCTTCCGCCCGAAGGACCCGCCATCGGCATCGTCAGCCAGTCCGGCGCCCTCGGCTACGCCCTGGCCCAGGCCGTCGAGCGCGGCATCGCGATTAGCCATGTCCTCACCGCCGGCAACGCGGCCGGGCTGGACGCCGCCGACCTCCTCGCCTTTCTCGCTGAGGAACCCAGCTGCACCGCCATCGCCTGTGTCATCGAAGGCCTCGCCGACCCCCGCCGCCTTGTCCATGCCGCCGCGCTCGCTGCCCGCGCCGGCAAGCCTCTGCTGCTGCACAAGATGGCCACCGGCGCCCAGGGTGCGGCCGCCGCCCTCTCCCATACCGGGGCCGTCGCAGGCGGCCAGGCCGTCTGGCGCGCCGCGCTGCGCGAAGCCGGCGTCATCCAGCTGGACGACTTCGGCGCCGTAATCGAGACCGCTGCTTTCTTCGCAAAAGCGCCGCCCGCCCCACGCAGCCCCGGCGTCGCCGTGGTCTCCACCTCTGGCGGGGCCGGCATCCTCGCCGCCGACGCCGCCGAGCGCCACGTCGTCCCGCTTCCCCAGCCGGGGGAGCACGCCGCCGCCATCCTCGCCGCACGCATCCCCGAATACGGCGCCGCCACCAACCCCTGCGATCTCACCGCCCAGGTCCTGAACGACGCCGAGGCACTGGTTGCCTGCACCACAGCCCTGGCAGCCGATCCCGCCTTCGGTGCCCTCCTCTACCCCAACACCCACGCCTACGCCTTCTCGGCCGACCGCATTCCCGTCATGGCCGAGATCGCGGCGCGCGGAGGCCGCTTCCTATGCGTCCCCTGGCTTGCGGAATGGCGGGAGAATGCCGCGGCAGTCACAGCCCAATCCGTCCCTGGCGCTGCCCTCTTCTCATCGATGGACCGCTGCTTTGCCGCCCTCGCCGCCTGGCGGGACCGCGCCGCACAGGCTGCGCGTCCCCCTGATCCGCCGGTGGAACTGGACGCCGCCACCCTCGCCCATGCCTCTGCGCTGCTGAATGCCGCGCCCGGCCCTCTCCTCACCGAATCCCCCGCCAAGGCTCTCCTGGCCACCATCGGCGTTCCGGTCGTCCCGGAACGCCTGGTGCAGGACGCCGAAGCCGCCCTCCACGCTGCCGAGACACTCGGCTACCCCGTGGCACTGAAGGCCGAGAGCCCAGACTTTCCCCACAAGACTGAAGCCGGCGCCGTCCGGCTGGACCTGCGCGACCCCGCCGCCCTCGGAGCCGCCTGCGACGCCATGCTCGCCCAGCTTGCCGCCCGGCACCCGCCACCGCGCCTCGACGGCCTCCTCGTCCAGCCCATGCTGCCACGCGGAGTTGAGCTCATCATCGGCGGTCACCGCGACCCGCTCTTCGGCCCCGTGGTCGCCGTTGGGCTGGGCGGCACGATGGTGGAACTCCTGGGCGACATGGCCCTTGCCCCCGCGCCAATCGGCCGTGCCCAGGCCCAGCGCATGCTGCGCAGCCTGCGCGGCTTCCCCCTGCTCGCCGGCTTCCGCGGTGCACCCGGGATCAACATCGACGCCCTGGCGGAGATCCTCTGTCGCACCGCCGCACTTCTGGCCGCTACCCCGCGCATCGTGGAACTGGACATCAACCCGCTCATCGCGGGCACCTCCGGCCTTGTCGCCGTGGACGCCCTGATCACCCTCGCGATGGACGCGCCGCCGACATTCGCATAAAGGTCAGTCAACTGACCTATAAGATAGATTCCCGCCCTGAGCGGGCCAAGGAGGAACCCTGGTGCTCACCCGTCGCCAAAGCCTCGCCCTGCTCGCCGCCACTTCGGCGCTGCACACCCTTCCCGCCCTGGCCCAGCCCGCCTTCCCGGACCAGCCCGTCCGCATGATCGTCCCCTTCGCCGCCGGCGGCCCGGCCGACATCATTGCGCGCATCATAGGCCAGGTGATGGGCCGCGAGCTCCGCCAGCCCGTGGTCGTGGACAGCCGCTCAGGCGCCGGCGGCATGGTCGGCGTGGAAGCCGCCGCCCGCAGCAGGCCGGATGGCCTGACCACCGTCCTCGCCTCCACCGGCGCCCTCGTCGTCCTGCCCCAGCTGATGCCCCGCATGGCCTATGACGTGGCTAAGGACCTGGCGCCCGTCACGCATGTCCTTTCCGTTCCGCAGATCCTGGTGGTCAGCCCCAGGCTCGGCGTGAAGTCGGTGGCGGAGCTCGTGGCGCTCGCCAAGCGCCAGCCCGGCAAGCTCACCTACGGCTCAGCCGGGAATGGCAGCTCCCTGCATCTTGCCGGCGAGCTGTTCCGCCTGCGCACGGGCATCGACATCGTCCACGTCCCCTACCGCGGAGCAGCGCCCGCCATCACGGACCTGCTCGGCGGCACCATCGACCTCATCCTGGCCGACGTGCCCGTGGTCATCTCTCATATCCGCAGCGGCGCACTTCCCGCCCTTGCCGTCACCGCCAACGAGCGGCTCGCGGCGCTGCCCGACCTCCCCACCATGGCGCAGGCCGGCGTGCCGGACGTCATCTCGGAGACCTGGTACGCCCTTTTCGCCCCGGCCGGCACGCCACCCGAGCGCATCGCCATCCTGCACGCCGCTGCGTCGGCCGCGCTGCGCGACGCCGACACGCGCCGCAGCCTGGCCGACCAGGGCGGCATCGTCGCCGGCGGCACGCCCGAGCAGCTCGCCGCTTTCGTTCGCGCCGAGACAACGAAATGGGGCGAGATCATCCGCCTCGCCAACGTGAAGATCGACTGAGGCCCGCATGTCCACCAGCACGCCCACGGTAATGGGGGAGGACAGCGCCGAATCCCTCCGCATGATCCGCGACAGCGCGGCCGCGGTGGTCCCGCCAGCTGGCGGCCTCACCCGCGCGCGCGCACTCCGCTTCACCATGCTTGGCTATGATCCCGCTACCCTCGCCTCCATGGGCGAGATGGGCTGGATCGGCCTGCGCCTGCCCGAGGAGTCCGGCGGCATCGGCCTTGGCATGTCCGAAGCCTGTGCCTTGCAGGAGGAACTCGGCCGGGCCCTGGTGCCGGAACCGCTCATCGCCGCCGCCCTCTCCGCCCGCCTCCTCGCTGCCGCAGGCGACACAACCCTCCTTCCCGCCCTGCTCGCCGGCGAAGGGCTGGTGCTCACCGCCTGGCAACAAGCCGCGGACAGCCTGGACGCACCGGGCGATCCCGCCACCCCCCGCTTGTTCATTCCCATGGCCGCGGGCGCGCAAACCTTCCTCCTGCCCATGCGAGAAGGCGCCGGCCTCGCCCTGCACGTGCTGGAGGGCGCCACCCCGGAGATCCTGAAAACCCAGGATGGCGGGCATGTTGGCACCCTGGCCCCCAAACTCGCCGGCACGCGCGGGATGGCCGCCGATATCGGGGAAGCGATGGCCCTTGCCCTCGACGAGGCTGCCCTTTCCACGGCCGCCTATCTTCTCGGTCTGATGGAGCGCTGCTTCGAGAGGACTCTCGAATACCTCCGCGCCCGCCAACAGTTCGGCCGCGCACTCGGGAGCTTCCAGGCGCTGCAGCACCGCGCGGCGGACCTCAAGATCCAGCTTGCCCTGACCCGCGCGAGCATAGAGGGAGCCGCTGCCGATATCGATGCCGGCGCCTCGGCCGACACCCGCCGCGCCCTTGTCTCCCGCGCCAAGGCCCGCGCGGCCGACGCCGCGCTGCGCATCACGCGCGAGGCTGTGCAGCTGCACGGAGCCATCGGCTACACGGACGAGTACGACATCGGCCTCTTTCTCCGAAAAGCGATGGTGACCGCCAACGCCTACGGCTCCGCCGCCCTCCATCGCGCGCGCTATATGCGCTGCGCCGCCACGGCCTGACTGGCGGCGCACCGACACACCCGTCGTGCAAGAACACGCTGCGGCAAACGCCCCTTGATGCTCTCTCCGCTCCAATCCCCGCGCGAGCAGGAGACAGCAATAGACGTCAGCTACAGCGCTGATGGGCAGACCTATGTGTCCAGCTACGAACCCGGCGACCTCGGACTGTTGCAGGCCTCCGGTCGCGGCGAGGCCCTGGCCGGCAAGGCGGGCGACTAGGCCGCGTCATCGCCGTAGGCAGCGACGGAGAGCGGATCGATGTCGAAATCTCCGGCTCCTACCAGCACCGCAATTCCGGCCTGAAGCGCCCGACCGGAATCGCCCGGCGCATGCTGGTCCCCTGCAACGGCACGGGAGCCCACGTCCCTCTCCCGCCCCGGGCTGGCCTGCGCGAGATCGAGGCGGACCTGACTCGCGAGGTCGGCCGCCCGCGTTAGCGCACCACCATGCGGCCAAGCACCTCGAACCGCCCCTTCCGGGTCGCGGCCACGACGATCTCTCCCTCCGCCGGAACCACCCCCGTCAGCGCCGTCACGTTCACTTGGTGGGTGATGCAGATCAGGCAGTCCGCCCGGCCCTGCCAGCTCTCCGCCAGCGCGAGCATCGCCGCACTCTGCCGCGGCCCCTCAGCCCGGTCCTCGAAGAAGGAGTCGAGCGCTGGCTCCCTCGCCACCGCGTCGCCGAAGGCCAGACGTCCCGTGTCCAGCGCCCGGCACCAGCCCGAGGAGATCACGCGCCCCACCGGCACCCGCTCGGCGCGGAATTGCTCGCCCAGTCGCCGCGCCTGCGCCCGCCCTTCCTCCGACAGGTTTCGCTGCGTCTCGCACCGGGCCAGGTCGAAGCCGGGTGGATCGCCAACACCTGGCGCCCGCGCGTGCCGGATCAGCGCCACCACCCCGCCCGCGCGCAGAAGTGCCCAGGACTCCGCTCCGTCCGCCGGCCTTATCCAGGCCAGCATCGGCGCTGCCAGCACCCCGGCGATCGCGCGCCGGCGCGGGATAGCGGGCGACCTGCCCAGCTCCGGCCCGGCGCGTCCGCGCGATGCGACAGGGAAGACCGAGAGGTAATTCCGCATGCCAGCCGGCATACCACGCGGGCCGCCCGCGCCGTCACGCCCAACCCTGCCCCTTAGCCCCGCCCCGTGCGATAAGGCCGGAATGAGCGAGCAGACCGCAATGGCAGGCGCCGTCGCCGCCGCCCAGGCCGCCTTCGAGGCCGATCCCATCGTGGCGGAATTTCCCCCCGGCACCCCCGCGCGGCGCGACCGCATGCGGGCGATCATCGCCGAGGTCGCCGCCGTCTGGGAGGTCGAGCGCATGGAGCTGACCATGGCTCTCGCCCAGGGCTCCGCCCGCCCCAACTGACGGGTGCCGTCCGGGCCGCACCGCGCCCGCAAGGCCTCGTTTCTGCTCCAGACCCGCCGCCCGACCCCGACCGCACGCCCGGAGACCCGACGCATGGACATCGCCCTTTTCAACCTCATGTCCCAGAACCGCGCCGACGAGACACCGGCCGCGATCCTCGGCATGACGGTCGAGAAGGTGCGCATGGCCGAACAGCTCGGCTTCGACGGCGCCTGGTTCGCCGAACACCACTTCACCAGCCACTCCGTCTGCCCGTCACCGCTGATGATGGTGGCGCATTGCGCCGCGGTGACCACCCGCCTGCGCCTCGGCGCGGCCGTCGTCGTGCTGCCGCTCCACCACCCCCTGCGCGTGGTTCAGGAACTGGGGATGCTCCAGGCCCTCACCGGCGGCCGCGTCCAGCTCGGCCTCGGCACCGGCCACCAGCCGCACGAGTTCCGCACCTACGGCCTGCCCATGGCCGAGCGCACCGCGATCCTGGAGGAGGGCTGGGACATCATTGAGCGCGGCCTCACCACCGGCCGCATCGGCCACCAGGGCCGGCACTTCACCATCCCTGACGCGCCCATCGCCGCCTTCCCCGGCACCATGCCCCCCGTCTTCCTCGCGGGCGGCGAGCCGCGGCTGCTGCAGCGCGCGGCGCGAGCCGGTGGTTCCCTCTTCATCAGCCAGGGCCACCGCCGCGCCGCCGCCGCGCGCCCGATGCGGGACAAGCTGCTCGCGGCGCTGCGGGCCGGCGGCCTGCCCGACTCCGCGCTGCGGCTGGCCGTCCAGCGCTACGTCTTCGTCACCGAGGACGAGGCCGAGCGCCGCCAGGCCGCCGAGGGCATGCTCCGCTTCATTCG
This sequence comes from Roseomonas sp. WA12, assembly GCF_054165765.1. NCBI lineage: Bacteria > Pseudomonadati > Pseudomonadota > Alphaproteobacteria > Acetobacterales > Roseomonadaceae > Roseomonas > Roseomonas sp. WA12. Next base: position 1,977,837 of record NZ_CM135108.1, read on the forward strand.
CACCACCCTGTCGCTTCGCGAGGAGGAACCGGCGCGCGACGGCGCCTTCATGCGTTCCATCCCCTTCGAGGGAGAGCCGAGCCTCGACTGGCTGCTGGAGAACGCCCCGATCGGCCCTGCCGAGCTGGTGGCCGATCGCCTGGCGGAGGACTTCCACACCCTCTCACCCAGCCATTGGAGCCTCTATATGGGCTTCACCGGCCTACCCGCCCCGCGCGTCCTCGCCGCGCTGGAACGCTTCGGCGAACGGGTCCTGCCCGAGCTGCGCCGCCTCGCGCCCGAGGCCGCGCGCCTCGCCGGCTAGGCGCCGCCGCGGTCACGACCTGTTCGCCTCCCGCCGCGCCGCCGATCGCAGCCATAGGCACCGCCTCATGGCCGCGGCACCCGGCACGGACCTAGACTCCGCCCTGTGGAAGGCCCCTGCGGCACCGGCATCCCCCGCCGCGGCCGGACGGCACCAGGACGGCGCGCCTCCCCCGCTCGCTGTCCCCTCCACGGTCAGTACCCGCCGCCGATCCCCTCGCGGCGGGGCCTGGCCCTATCGGGCGGGCCGGCCGCGCAGCGCGGCGAACAGCCGCCGCGTCCCCTCCACCTGCTGCCGCCACCAGCCGCCCTGCACCAGCGCCGCCGAGGCCTCCGGGTCCCCCGTGCGCGGGAACACGTCCCGCCGGAAGTCGCCGGTGCGGAACACCATGTCCCAGATCGGGAAGAGCACCGCGAAGTTCCGCCCCTCCTCCCCCGCCGAGAGCACGCCGTGATGCAGCCGGTGGAAGCGGGGCGAAACCAGCAGCCGCTCCCCAACCCTGCCGAAGGAGAGCCGGACATTGGCGTGGGAAAAGCTCTCCGCCACGCGCAGGATCAGCACGATCAGCGGGAACTGCCCGGGCGGCACGCCGATCAGAAGCGCGAGCCCGCCGAACCACAGGGCCGCGATCATGTCGTCGATCACGTGGTTCCGGTCATCCGTCCAGAACGTCATCTTCTCCTGGGCGTGGTGGATGGAATGCAGCGCCCACCACCAGGGAATGGTGTGCTGCAGCCGGTGCCGCCAGTACTCGCCGAAGTCGAGGATGAGGACATAGAGCGCGAAGGCCAGCAGCGGCCTCGTCTCCAGCGCAGGAAACAGCGTCTCCAGCGTCGGCGCCACCCAGCCCATATCGGCGATCCAGCCCGCGATCTGCGCCTGCACCCCGGACAGGATGGCGAAGGCCAGCAGCGGCAGAAGCCCGAGCCGCGCGAGCAAGGTGTAGGCGACATCGGTCCGCACCACCCGCCGGTCGTCCCAGCGCTCCACCGGCCTCCACGCCTCGAGCGGCCGGCACACCGCATAGACCACCAGCACCTGCACCACGCCGAAGACGAAGAAGTCCATCCAGGAGAAGGCGTCGTCCGCCCACTCCATCATCCCGGCCGCATAGAGCAGCGGCTGCACCGCCACCTGGAACAGCCAGCCGGTGAAGGAGTCGTAGAGACGGAACAGGCTGTCGAACATCAGGTCCTTCCCCCCTCGGGCAGGATGTCGAAGCAGTAGCCGCGCTCCTGCAGCCCGGCGATCAGCGGCTCCAGAATGCCCGCGAAGGGCTCGCGCCGGCTGCGCACGCCCCAGTGCATCACCAGCACCTCGCCGTCGCGGATATTGGCCAGGTTGCGGGCCAGCAGCGACCGGTTCGGATGCGCTACGGAATCCAGCTCGTCCCCGAGAAAGCCGTTCGCCGTCCAGCCCTGATGCGTCAGCCCGCACTGCCGCGCCATGGCCAACGCACCGGGCGTCGTCCGCCCACCCGGCGCCCGCCACAATGGTAGAACCCGCGCCTCAGGCACCATCGCCCGCAGCGCCTGGATCGGCCGCTCCAACTCGGCACAGAGCCCGGCCGTGTCCAGCAGCTCCGACCCCTCGCCGGACCGGCGAGACGCGTAGCGCACCCGCCCTGCCCCTGCATCGCCCGTGAAGTACCAGTGCCGCCAGGTATGGCTGGCAAAGGCGTGCCCCTCCGCCGCCCGTGCCCGCCAGAACTCCGCCCAGCCGGTGGACAACGTGCGGTCACCCCGGAAGCTCGGCTCATCCGCCACGAACAGCGTCGCACGAACCTGCCGGCGCCGCAGGACGGCGGCAATCTCCTCCGCCTCCCGCGACCAGCCCGTATCGATGGTGAGATACAGCATCCCCCGGCATCCCTGCGCCCGGGCCGGGGTCACGACCCCAGGCGTCACCGCAGGTGCCGCGAGCACCGCTCCCAGCCCGCCGAGAACCGCCCGGCGCGGCATCCCCCGCGCCACGGCTCAGCGCCCCGCTGGCGCGGCCGGCGCCTCGTTGCGGGCCTGCACCAGATCGCGGTTGCGGAAGAAGATGCCATGGGGAGACCGCCCCACCGGCGAGGTCACCACCTCGCCCGTCTCCGGGTCCAGCAGCCCGAGCTGCCGCGTCCAGCGCAGCGTCGTCCACAGCCGCCCATGCGCGTCGAAGGAGACACAGTCCGGCCCGCCCGGCACCTCATAGGTCCGCATGATGTCGAGCGTCACCGGGTCCAGCGCCGTGATCCGGCTGTCCACCCGGCTGGTGACGTAGATCGGCCCACCGCCCGGCGAGGGAAACAGCGCATGCGCCCCGCGCCCCACCCGGATGATGCGCTCGACCTTCCGCGCCTCGGGGTCCACCACCGCCACATGGTCAGAGCCCATGATGCCCACCAGCAGCTTGCCGTTGTGCCAGATGATCCCGGCCGGCTCCCGCCCGACCTGCAGGCTCCAGGCGATCTGCTTCGTCTCGAGGTCGATCGCCGCCAGAGCCCGGCTGCCCTGCACGGTGACATAGGCGAACTTGCTGTCCGGCCGGTAGGCGATGTGGCTGGGCATGTCGCCCGGCTTCACCCGCCCGACGAGGGTGAGCCCCATCGTCGGCGCATCCCAGTCGTAGATGTCCACCTGGTCCCGCCGCAGTCCGGTCACGACCAGCAGCTTCCCGTCCGGGCTGAATTCCAGATTGTAGGGATTCGCGATCCGCTCGCGCTTCTTCACCTCGCCCGTCGCGGGGTCGAGGAACAGGATCTCGTTGCCGCCGGAATCCCCCACCAGCAGCACGTCCCGCGCCGGGGACAGGGCAAGGTGATGCGGCTCGCGCAGCACAGGAATCTGGCGCAGCTCGGCCCTCGTCGCCGCATCCACCACCTGGATCCCTGGATCCATCGAGTTGATGACGAAGACGACATCCGCGCCCGCGCCTCCGGGCAGGAGGCCCGCCGCGAGAAGGGTCAGCGCGAAGGCGAGACGGCGCATGGCAGGCTCCAGGGGGACCGTCGAGTCATGGGATAGGCGGGTTAAGGCGTTGCGCGCCGCCGCGCCACCCCTCTCTCACGCGGCAGCGGCGCCAACGAAACGCCGCCGCCTGCCCCGAGCCCCTTCCGCGACCCTATTCGAGGGCGTTGCCGTCCTCGTTCGTCGGGTGGAAGTCCATCGCCACGCCGTTCATGCAGTAGCGCAGCCCCGTCGGCCGCGGCCCGTCCGGGAAGACATGGCCGAGATGCCCGCCGCAGGTCGCGCAGGTCACCTCCGTGCGGGTCATGCCGTGGCTGCGGTCCGTCACCGTCCGCACCGCGCCCTCGATCGGCTTCCAGAAGGAAGGCCAGCCCGAGCCGCTCTCATACTTCGTGTCGCTGGTGAACAGCGGCGACTGGCAGCCGGCGCAATGGAACACCCCATCCCGCTTCTCGACGTTGAGCGGGCTGGTCCCCGCCCGCTCCGTGCCGTGATGGCGCAGCACGCGATAGGCGTCGGGCGAAAGGCTCTCCCGCCACTGCTCATCGCTGCGCTCCACGGTCGGGCCCTCCGCAGTCTTGGGGTCGCTCATGCCGCGCGCTCCTTCAGGCGATGGGCGAAGCCCTTACGGAACTTGGCCACCTTCGGCGCTACCACGGCGCGGCAGTAGCCAGACCAGGGATTGCGCGCGAAGTAGTCCTGGTGCTCGGCCTCGCCAGCCCAGAACCGCGGCGCCGGCGCCAGCTCCGTCACAACGGGCGCGGGATACAGTCCCTCGCGCTCCACCTCGGCGATAACGGCCTTTGCGGTCGCCTCCTGCTCGGGCCCGTCGAAGTAGATCACACTGCGATACTGCGGGCCGACATCTGCGCCCTGGCGATCCTTGGTGGTCGGGTCGTGGATGGTGAAGAAGATCCGCAGCAGGTCCTCATAGGACACGACGGACGGATCGAAGGCCACGCGCACCACCTCGGCATGGCCGGTCGCCTTGCCGCAGACCTGCTCGTAGGAGGGGTTGGCGACATGGCCGCCGGCATAGCCGGACACCACCTCGGTCACGCCCTGGAGGTTGCGGTAGACGGCATCGAGGCACCAGAAGCAGCCGCCGCCGAGAAGCGCGACCTGGGTGCCTGAGCCCGGGTTTTGGGGGGTCTGTGTCATGGTCGTGATATGGTGATTCAGCCTCTCGACACCAAGGCGCGGCCTCGAATTCCACCCCCTCTTCACGGCCGCTGGAAGCCCTCCTTTGCCCTTCGGCCCGCGCCGGTCCACCTTGCGCCGCGATGAGCTTCCCCGCCCCCGCCCCGACCCCCTTCCCCGAAGCAGCGCCCGAGGCGCTGGGCTTCGACCCGGCCCGCCTCGCCGAGGCCGTGGACTTCGCGCAATCCCGCGAAACACCCTTTCCGCGAGACCTCCTCGCCCATCTGGAAGGCGGCCATTTCGAGCCCGCCCCGGACAACGAGGTGCTCGGCCCCGTGGCCAGCCGCGGCGCCCCCAACGGCCTGATCCTGCGGGACGGCGTGGTCGCCGCCCGCTGGGGCAATACCCGCCAGGCCGACATGACCTTCTCGGTCGCCAAGTCCTGCCTCTCGCTCCTCGCCGGCATCGCCCATGGCGATGGCCTGATCTCCAATCTCGACGCCCCGGTCGCCGCCACCGTGGACGACCCCGCCTTCGACGGCCCGCGCAATTCGGCCATCACCTGGCGCATGCTCCTGCAGCAGACCAGCGAGTGGGAGGGCACCCTTTTCGGCAAAGCTGACAGGATCGACCGCGGCCGCGACCTCGCCAGCGAGGGCACCGGCAAGCCCAAGGGCTGGGCGCGCCCGCTGGCCGCCCCCGGGCAGCACTGGGAATACAACGACGTCCGCGTGAACGTCCTCTCCCTCGCCCTGCTCCGCACCTTCGGGCAGGCCCTGCCCGAGGTCTGGCGCGCTCGCGTCATGGATCCGATCGGTGCATCGCAGGACTGGCGTTGGGAGGGCTACCGCACCTCCACCGTGGACGTGGCTGGCGAACCCGTCACCTCCGTCCCCGGCGGCGGCCACTGGGGTGGCGGCATCGTCACCCACGCCGAGGACCAAGCCCGCCTCGGCCTCCTCATGCTGAACGACGGCGTCTGGAATGGCCGCCGCATCCTTCCCGAGGGCTGGGTCGCCGCCTCGGGCGAGCCAGTCGCACTGCACCCCGACTACGGCCTGCTCTGGTGGCTCAACCGCTCCGGCCGCTACCCCAAGGCGGACCGCGCCAGCCTCTTCGCCGTCGGCGCCGGCGGCAACACGATCTGGATCGAGCCCGCCACCCGGCTCGTCGCCGTCTTCCGCTGGCTGCACCCGGAAGCCCTGCCCCAACTCATCGCCCGCATTGCCGACGCCCGCACGAACTGAAAACCAGACCCATGCACGCCGAGATCCACGCCGAGACCCTCACCCTCGATACCCATGTCGACATCCCCTGGCCTGACATGATCGATCCGCGCGGCACCACCGCGCGCAACGTCGACTTCGCCCGCATGAAGGCCGGCGGACTGAAGGCGGTGGTCTTCATCGCCTACACCCCCCAGGGCCCGCGCACGCCGGAGGACCATGCCGAGGCCGGCGCCCGCGCCGAAGCCATGCTCCGCCACATCCGCGACACCACCCATGGCGAGGGCCGCCGCCTCGTCACCCGCGTCGCCGAACTCGAGGCCGCCCATGCCGCCCGCGCCACCGCGGTGCTGATGGCGGTCGAGAACGGCAACGCCATGGGCCACGACCTCTCCCGCCTCGCCCTCTGGCGCGGGTTGGGCGCTATCTATCTCACCCTCACCCATGATGGGCATAACGACCTCGCGGACGCCGCCCGCCCCCGCCGGGACCGCCCGGAACCCGCCACCCTCCACGGCGGCCTCTCCGCCCTCGGCCGCCAGGCGATCGAGGAGATGAACCGCCTGGGCATGCTGGTGGACGTCTCCCACGCCTCCAAGGCCTCGATGATGCAGGCGGTCGAGTGCTCCCGCGCCCCCATCGTCGCCACCCATGCCTGCTGCGCCGCGCTCCGCCAGCACCCCCGCAATCTGGACGACGAGCAGCTGGACGCCCTGCGCGATTCCGACGGCCTGATCCAGATCACCGCCGTCCCCGCCTTCCTGCGGGACCCCGGCCCGGACGGCCGAACCGCCGCCAGCGTGGAGGACATCGCCGACCATGTGGACCACGCCGTCCGCCGCATCGGCCTCGCCCATGTCGGCCTGTCCTCGGACTTCGACGGCGGCGGCGGCGTGACGGGCTGGATGCATGCCGGCGAGACCGGCGGCCTTACCGAGGCCCTGCACCGGCGCGGCTATGACCGCGAGGCGCTGGCCGCCCTCTGGGCCGGCAACTTCCTCCGCCTATGGCGCCGTGCGGAGGAGGTGGCGGCCGAGGGCTTCTAGCCCTAGCCCGCCGCCGGCGCGGCCGTTTTGTAGGGCACGACCCGGGCCAGTTCGGTCAGCAGAGCCTCGCGGGTCACCGGCTTGGGCAGATAGCCCGTCATTCCCGCCTCGCGGCAGGCGGCGTTGTCACTGTCGAACACGCCAGCGGTCAGCGCCACCACGGCGACATTCCGCCCTTCGCCCTCCGGCAGCGCCCGCAGCCGCCGCGTGGCCTCGAGCCCGTCCATCCCCGGCATGGCCAAGTCCATGAGCACGAGATCGAAGGGCTCCCCGGCGCGCGCGGCGGTGGAAACCGCTCCCAACGCCTCGGCTCCGCCCGCAACCAGCTCGGCCCGGTGCCCGGCACGCTCCAGCAGGGCGCGGGCGACCAGCCGGTTCGTCGGCACGTCGTCTACCACCAGCACCTTCAGCCGTACCTCGCGCCCCGGCACGACGGCCGACGCAGGAGCCGGGAGGGCCGGCAGCTCCGCCGCCTCGACGGGCAGCTCCACCCAGAAGCGCGCCCCGGTGCGCCCTGCAGCAATGGCCTGGGGATTGTCGTCCACACCGATCCGCCCGCCCATCGCCTCGACAATACCGGTCGAAATCGCGAGCCCGAGCCCGAAGCCGTCCGCCGGCGGTGTATCCCCGCCCGACCGTTCCAGCCGCACGAAGTCGTGGAATACGTTGCCGCGCTGATCGGCCGGCACGCCTGGCCCGGTGTCGAGCACCTCGAGCCGCAGTCGCTGCCCCGCCTCGTCCGGCTGAAGCAGTGTTCGGAGCGTCACCTGCCCGCCAGGCGGCGTGAACTTCACAGCATTGGAGAGCAGGTTCAGCACGAGCTGACGCAGCCGCACGGCATCCAGCAACAGCGCGGCCGGCAGCGCGGGATCATGCTCCGTCCGCACCACCGTGTCGCGCGCGGCGGCCGCGGGCCGGATCAGCTCCGCGCAGGACTCCAGCAGGGGGACGAGCGCTGCCGGCGCGCGGCGCAGCGGCATGCGCCCCGCCTCCACATGCGCCAGGTCCAGCACGTCGTTCGCGACGTCCAGCAGATGGCGTCCCGCCGATTCCAGCATTGCCGCACGGCCCCGCTGCTCGGGCGTCAGCGCCGGGTCCCCGGCCAGAGCCTGCGCCATGCCCAGGACACCATTCAGCGGCGTCCGCAGCTCGTGGCTCATCCGCGCGAGGAAACGCGACTTCGCCGCACCCGCAGCCGCCGCTTGGTCCCGCGCCTCGGTAAGGTCGGCGGCCGCGCGCTTCTGCTGCGTAATGTCCGTGCGAATGCCGACCGAGCCGCCTCCCGGCACCCGCCGCTCGGTCACCAGGACCCAGCGCCCGTCTGGCAGGAGCCGCTCCACCGGCGCGGTGTTCCAGGGATGACGGTAATGCGCCATTGCCTCGGTGACGAACGCCTCCTTGTCCGCACCGGATTGCGGGTACTGCCCGTGCTCGGCGCCGTAGCGCATGATCTCGGTCAGCGTCGCACCCGGGCGAATGGCCGGGGCGCTCGCGCGGTAGAAGTCGCGGTAGCGCTCGTTGCAGACGATGAGCCGATCCTGCTCGTCCCACATGACGAAGCCGTCCGACATCGCCTCGATCGAGGACTCCAGAAGCTGCCGCCCGCGCGCCCGCTCGGCCTCGGCTTGGTCGCGCTGGTGCAGCATCGCCACCAGCAGCGCCGCGATCGCGACGGTCAGGATCGCCAGCCCGCCCGCGGCGTAGAGAATCCGGGACTCGTTCCCCTGCCAGTCCACCAGCGCCGGCCCGCTCTCCTGCACCGCCACAACATGCATCGCCGGGTACAGCGTACGCCGCGCAGCCGCGAAGCGCCCGGGCTCCAGCCCCTCGGACAGGGGGCGCGCCACCGGTCGGCCGATGCGCGATTCGTCGTGCGGGGCGCTGGCCAACAGCACCCGATCGTCACTCCGCACCAGCAGCACGCGCCGTCCCTCGGAGTCGTTGCCTGAACCGGAACCCATCAGCCCAGCCGCCACCACCGGTACCGAAACCTCCGCCACCGCGAGAAGCGGTGGCAGGTTGAGGAGCGTCACCGGCCGGGCGAGAAACAATGCCCACTCGCCCGTCGCCGGGTTCGGCACCGGCCCCGCGATCGTCACACCACCGCGGACACCAGCCGCTGCCTGGGGTGGGGCGAGCAGCGCCGCATGCGGCACGGGCGGCGGCCGCCGGCGGGACCCGGCCACCGCGGCCGCGACCGGCGTTCCCCCTTCCAGCGGCAGGAGGACGAGGTCCCGGAAGCCCAGGCTGCTGTCGCTCAACCCCATCAGCACGCGCGACAGCGCCGCAGAGCGGGCCGCGGGGGAAGCATCCGCGCCCAAGCCGGAGAGCGCCGGGGCCAGCAGGTTCGGCAGCCCGGCCAGGGCGCTGTCCACCGAGAGAAAGCTGCGGTTCATGGAGGCGGCCGCGCTCTCGGCCGCCATGTCCACCGCCTCCTGTGCCTGGGCGATGGCAGCCGCCCTGCCCTGCCGCACGATCGTCTGCGCGACCATCATCTGCACCACCAGCAGCAGGATGGTGACGAGCAGGATCCAAAGCCCTGCGGAGCGTGGCTGGGCAAAGGAGAGGATGCGCCGGAGCGGCATGATCTAGCGCCCCGCAGGAACCATGACGCCGAGCGTCTGCCCGGAACGCCGGTTCCACTCCGCCGCACAATCGGGTCCGCAGCGGTCGGCCCAGCGTGGCAGGATTACCTCACGGACCAGACGGCGGCGCAGCGCGTCATCCTCTGGCGTCACGCGGACCAGCGTCATCCGCCCTCGCGTGCGCCCCGCCACCGCCTCGGCCGGGCAGTCCGGCTGCCCGGTGTTGCAGGCCAGGCCCAACCCCGTCTCGGCGTCCGAAGCCTCCCAGATCCGCTGCTCCAGCTCGCCCAACTCCCGCCGAAGCGTGTCGCGCAGCTCCGCCGGCAGCCCCTCCCAGGCCGCGATGTTCGCCCCGAACAGTGAGACGCCCCAGGTCAGCGCCATGGCATGGACGTGGGTGGTCACCTCGTTCAACCCGATCTGCCAGCCGGACAAAGTGCCGGTGATCGCGCATTCCACCACGCCCGCGCGGATGGAAGGAACGATCTCGGCGAAGGGGATCACGACCGGCACCGCCCCGATGGCAGAGACCCACTCGGACTGCGCGGCCGAGGAGGTGCGAATCCGCCGCCCCCGCAGATCCAGCAGCCCCGCGAAGGGCCGGGCGCAGAAGAACACCTGTGCCGGGTAGACATAGACCGCCAGCAGCTCCGTCGCGTGCCGTTCCCGCAGCATGGCCTCGAGCCAGGGGCGGTTGGAACTGATGGTGCGGCGCAAGGTCGGCATGTCAGGCGAAACCCCGGGTAGCTCCAGCGCCGAAAGCTCCGGCTCCTCCGACGCCACGAGGCCGAGCAGCGCCGTGCTGAAGGGGGTCACCCCCAGCCGAAGCAGCCGAAGCGCCTCCTGTCCCCGGATCCCGCTGCGATCGAAAGGGGAGATGTCGGCGGTGACGCGGCCGCCCGTCACCTCGGGCAGGCGCTGCCGCCAGAACGGCTCCTCGAGCCGCGTGTACTGGCTCACTCCCGCCAAGCCGCCGACCACCTGCAGGCGAAGCGGTTCGCTCCCCTGCACCGCAGACCCAAACGCCCCCAGGACGGACAGCACCGCAGCGAACACGAGGACCTGCCGAGCGGCACCGCGGAGGGTCGCAAGCGATACGGGCGGGACGTTCATGGCCCATCTCCGGCGGTGGATCCGCGGCGGGCCGGCACTTGCCGGCACACCCGGACGTAATGCTGCGCAGAACTTGTTCAACGTCGACGAAACGCCCATGCCGCGACTGCCCAGGACAGGAAACGTCCTGTAGTTGCAATCGCCACCGCGCCGCAACCGCGCAATGCACCGATGAGCCGCGGAGCTGTCCGGCTCCCAATACCCAAAGGCAAACTACCGGCCCGGCCTGTCCCTCTCAGGGGTACGCCAACGCAGGCGAAAGTCCCTAGCCCGGCAGGCTCCGTCCGGGGAGCCCTACTCCAGCCGAACCCCCGCCAGCTCCACCACGCGGCCGAGCCGCTCAGCATCCCGCCGCACCAGCGCCGCTGCCTCGGCGGCCCCGCCACCGCCGGGGATGTAGCCGGACTCGATCAGACGCCGGTTGATCGTGGGATCAGCAATGGTTCGGCCGAGCGCAGACTCCCAGCGTCGCACCACCGCGTCCGGCAACCCCGCCGGCCCCAGCACCATGTACCAGACGGACATGTCGTAGCCGGGGAACCCCTGCTCCTCCACCGTCGGCACCTCGGGCAGCGCCGTGGCCCGCTGCGGCAGGGTGGTGGCCAGCGCCCGCATCCGTCCACCGCGGATATGCGGCAGATAGGTCGCCAGCGTGTCGATGTTCACGTCCACATCGCCCGCCAGCAGCGCGTTCACCGACTGCCCGGTGCCGCGATAAGGGATGTGCGTCATCCGCATCGAGCCCTCGCGCGCCAGCAGCTCGCTCGCTAGGTGCTGCTGGCTGCCCACGCCTGACGTGCCGTAATTCAGCCCGCCAGGCTTTTCGGCGGCCAGCGCCTTCAGCCCGGCAATATCACGCGCCGGGCTATCCGCCCGCACCACCACCACCAGCGGCAGGGTGCCAAGGAGCATGATCGGGGTGAAATCGCGCAGCTGGTCATAGGGCGGCGGCCGCATGAGCGGCGCCACAGTACACTGGGTGCTGACGGTGCCGGTGAGCAGCGTATAGCCGTCCGGCCGGGAGCGCGCGGCCGCGGCGGCGGCCAGGGTTCCGCTGGCACCGGCCCGGTTCTCCACCGTGATCGGCTGCCCCAGCTCCTCCTGCAGCCGCGGCGACAGCATGCGCGCCACGATGTCCGTGCCGCCCCCGGGCGCGAAACCCACAAGCATGGTGATTGGCCGCGAGGGATAGGCCTCCTGCGCCTGCGCCCCGAGCGGCAGGACCGCGGCGGCGCCGAGGCCGCCGATAACGGATCTCCTATGGATCATGCTTTCCCTCCCGTTTCATTCGTTGGGGGAAGCGTGACCCAGCCGTTGCCGGCGGTCCACCGCCTTTGCGCCGCGTCCCGGGCACAAACCGGCGATTCAGCACCGCGGCGCCGCCCAGACCGCATCGGCCGCGGCGTGCTACCCCGCCTTTGGCCGCAACACCTCGTCGGGCAGGTGCCCCCGCAGCGGAGGTCCGTCTTCCCGCCGCGTGTACCCGCTGCGTTCATCCGGGTGAAACGGTCGGTCGCCCCCCAGAGCACCAACATCTTTATGCTTCAGCAGTGCGCCTGCCCCTGGGCTTCACGCCGTCAATGCTTGAGAGCCCGAACTGGCTCATCGCCCGGCGCGGCCTGCAGCTCCTGCTCCCGCTCATCGGGCGGCAGGACCTGCGCGCCTGGTCCGCCTCGCCGAGCTCCGCAAGCTGCAACATCAGCGGGTCATCATCATCGGTGCCAACACCATCGCCGAACGCGTGGTCCGCGACATGCTGGAGGCTGATCCCCAGACCTCCAGGATCCTGGCAGTCTTGCGCGACCTGTCCGACGGCAAGACGGCCGACGCGATCGTCGGCATCCATGTAGCAGGCGGCCTCGAGACGCTGAACGCCGTCGCCATGTCAGAGACGATCGACGCCGTTCTGCTCGCCCTGCCCCGGCCCGCGCGTCCGACTTCTTCCGGTTAACACAATCCGTGAATTGGATCAGAGCCGACGCCACCACTCGCTTTGAGGAGGCCGCCCCTTCCGCAGCGCCGCTCCAACTTTTCAGCGTGCTGAAGGACGAGATGCCGATCCTCGGTCCGCGCGCCTGTGTCACCGACATGGTGGTGGGGAACGAACCCTTCTCGGACTTAGTGGCGCCTTAAGCTGAGCGCCACCGTTTCAATCCCAGCCTAACCGGCTACGCCCAGGCCCATGGCATGCACAGCGATGCGCTCCGCTCAGCCGAGCACGCGTGCCGCAGCATCGAGATGGGCTGGCACTACTCAACACTCTAGTCGTTAGAGTTGGAGTGCCGGAGCATAGTGCAGACCCTCGTCTCGGGTCTTGCAGTCCGGAGGATCTTCTAGGCCCAGATACTTTGAGCCACGTCGGCGAAGGCGGCGGAATTTGGCGCGCCCGAAGAGATTCGAACTCCTGACCCCCAGATTCGTAGTCTGGTGCTCTATCCAGCTGAGCTACGGGCGCATCGCCAAAGTCAAAACCTGAACGCGGTACAAGAAAGATGGCGCGCCCGAAGAGATTCGAACTCCTGACCCCCAGATTCGTAGTCTGGTGCTCTATCCAGCTGAGCTACGGGCGCACTTCCTGGGGGCGGGGATTAGCGCTCCGGGATTTCCGACGCAACCCCTGAAACCAGCATTCCTGAACCCGGCCTCGCCGCGGCATACCCCCTAGTACCAGAGGGGGCTGCGAGTGCGGTCCAGGATCGCCCGCAGGCCATGCCAGGCCTCTGCGTTTGGCGTTGGCACCGCCGCAGGACCGGCACCTCCCGGCGCCGGACGCCGCGCGGTGCAGCCGGATCAGGCCGCGATCTTGTCCAGTTCGCGCACCACTGCCTCGCCCATCACGGAGGTACCGACCCGAGCAGCACCCGGAACCATAATGTCCGCCGTACGCAGCCCGCCCGCGAGAACCTTCTCCACGGCCTTGTCGATCAGCCCAGCCTCTTCCTCCATGCCGAAGGACCAGCGAAGCAGCATCGCGAAGGAGAGGATCTGCGCGCAGGGATTGGCGATGCCCCGCCCCGCGATATCCGGTGCCGAACCGTGGATCGGCTCGTAGAGCGCGTTGCGGCGCCCGCTCGAATCCGGCGCGCCGAGCGTCGCCGAGGGCAGCATACCCAGGCTGCCCGTCACCGCCGCCGCCAGATCCGAGAGAACGTCGCCGAACAGATTGCTCGCCAGGATGACGTCGAACTGCTTCGGGCGGGATGCCAACTGCATGGCGCAATTGTCCGCATACATGTGCGACAGCTCGACATCGGCAAACTCGGCCTTGTGCACCGCCGTCACAATCTCCCGCCAAAACCGGCCGGACTGCATGACATTGGCCTTCTCGACGCTCGTCAGCCGGTTGCTGCGCTTGCGGGCCAGCTCAAAGCCGACGCGCGCGACGCGGGTGATCTCCTCCTCCGTGTAGGATTCGGTGTCGAAGCCGCGGCGCATGCCGTTGGCCATCATCTCAACCCCGCGCGGCTCGCCGAAATAGATGCCGCCCGTGCTCTCGCGCACGATCATCAGGTCGAGCCCGTCCACTAGCTCCGCCTTGAGCGAGGAGGCCTGCGCCAGCGGCGACCACACGATCGCGGGTCGCAGGTTGGCGAACAGCCCGAGATCCTTGCGCAGCCGAAGGATGCCGAGCTCCGGCCGCATGTCGAAGGGCAGGCTGTCCCACTTCGGCCCGCCGACCGAGCCGAACAGGATGGCATCCGCCCGCGCTGCCTTCTCCATCGTCGAGTCCGGGCAGGGATGCCCCTCCGCGTCAATGGCGGCGCCGCCGACCAGCCCTTCCTCCATGGCGAAAGTCACGTGCCGGCGCCGGTCCATCCAGTCCACCACGCGCCGGACCTCGCGCATTACCTCGGGGCCGATGCCGTCACCAGGCAGCACCAGCAGCTTCTTGTTTGCGGACATCAGAACTTCCTTGGGAGACGCGGGACTCTCAGCCGTAGAGCCAGGGCTGCGCCGCGCGCTGCTTCTGCTCGAAGCCTTCGATGACGGAGGCGCGCTGCATCGTCTCGCCGATATCGTCGAGCCCGTTGAGCAGCCTGTGCTTGCGAAGTGGATCCACCTCGAACGGGATCTCCTCCCCGTTCGGCCGCACCACCACCTGGCGCGCGAGATCGACCGTGATGCGGGAGTTCGCGCCCATGCGCGCATCCTCCATCAGCATGTCGCAGATCTCCCGCGGCAGCTTGATCGGCAGGATCCCGTTCTTGAAGCTGTTGTTGAAGAAAATGTCCGCAAAATCCGGCGCGATGACGCAGCGGATGCCGAAATCCAGCAGTGCCCATGGCGCGTGCTCGCGCGAGGACCCGCAACCGAAATTCTCATGCGCAATGAGGATCTCGGCCGCGCGATAGGGCTCACGGTTCAGCACGAACTCCGGCTTCTCGGTGCCGTCATCGTTGAAGCGCATATCGGCAAACGCTGCGCGTCCCAGTCCTTTGCGTTCGATGGTCTTGAGGAAGCGAGCGGGGATGATCTTGTCGGTATCGACATTGGCCATCGGCAGCGGCGCCGCGATGCCGGTGAGCGTGGTGAAGGGCGTCACTGCATCGTCTCCGGCGCGCCTTCGCGCGACATATCCCGCACATCGGCCAGATAGCCGGTCACCGCCGCCGCAGCCGCCATCGCCGGCGACAGCAGATGCGTCCGCCCACCCTTCCCCTGCCGCCCCTCGAAGTTGCGGTTGGAGGTGGAGGCACAGCGCTGCCCGGGCAGGATCTTGTCCGGGTTCATGCCAAGGCACATGGAGCACCCGGCCTCACGCCACTCGAAGCCGGCCTCCTTCAGAATCGCGTCCAGCCCCTCCCGCTCCGCCTGCTCCTTCACCAGCCCGGAGCCCGGCACCACCATGGCGCGCACGCCGGGCGCCACCTTGCGCCCGCGTACCACCGCAGCGGCCGCGCGGATGTCCTCGATCCGCCCGTTGGTGCAGGACCCCACGAAAACCGCATCCACCTTCAGGTCCTGCAGCCGCTGGCCCGGCGTCAGCCCCATATACTCGACCATGCGGCGAAGCTGCGCCCGCCGCGCCTCGTCGGAAGCGGCCTCGGGATCCGGCACCACACCCGTGATCGGCAGCACATCCTCAGGCGACGTGCCCCAGCTCACCATCGGCACGATGTCGGCGGCGTCGAGCACGACCTCCTTGTCGAAATGCGCGCCCTCATCCGTCGGCAGCGTGCTCCACCAACCGATGGCCCGCTCCAGAGCCTCACCCTTCGGCGCCATCGGCCGCTCGCGCACATAATCAAAGGTCGTCTGGTCCGGCGCGATCATCCCGGCGCGCGCCCCGGCCTCGATCGACATGTTGCAGACCGTCATGCGCCCGGCCATGTCGAGCGCGCGGATCGCCTCCCCGGCGAACTCGATCACGTGCCCGGTGCCGCCCGCGGTCCCGATCCTGCCGATGATGGCCAGCACGATGTCCTTGGCTGTGCAGCCGAAGCCCAGCTTGCCGTTCACCGTCACCCGCATGTTCTTTGCGGGCTTTTGCAGAAGCGTCTGGGTCGCCAGCACGTGCTCGACCTCGGAAGTACCGATGCCGAAGGCCAGCGCGCCCATAGCGCCATGCGTGGAGGTGTGGCTGTCGCCACAGACGATCGTCATGCCCGGCAGCGAGATGCCCAGCTCCGGACCGATGATGTGGACGATGCCCTGACGCTTGTCGTTCAGCGGGATGTAGCTCACCCCGAACTCGGCCACGTTCTTCTCGAGCGTCGCGACCTGCAGCGCGCTCTCCGGCTCCTGGATGCCGGTGAAACGGGTCGCGTCGGTTGGCACGTTGTGGTCAGTCACCGCGATAGTGCCATCCAGCCGGTGCACGGGGCGCCCAGCGGTCCGCAGCCCCTCGAAAGCCTGCGGGCTCGTCACCTCATGCACGAGGTGGCGGTCGATGTAGAGAAGGGAGGTTCCGTCCAGAAGCTGCTCGACGATATGCGCGTCCCAGATCTTGTCGAACAAGGTACGCGGCTTCGTGGCCGACATGCTTTTTCCCCTCTCACCTATCGAGAAACGGCCCGCCAGGTTGTCCTGGCGGGCCGCATCCCGTCTTACGCCTGCTGCTCGTTCAGCTGCTCGTTGGCAGCGGCCGGGCTCTCCGCCACCGCGGAGGCGCCGCCCTTGCCGCGCACCGCCGCGCGCTCCTGGATGCGCGCCGACTTACCGGTGCGGCCACGCAGGTAGTACAGCTTCGCACGCCGCACCTTGCCGCGGCGAACCACCTGAATCTCCGCCACGTTCGGCGAGTACAGCGGGAACACACGCTCCACGCCCTCGCCATAGGAGAGCTTGCGGACGGTGAAGTTGCTGTTCAGGCCACGGTTCGAGCGCGCGATCACCACGCCCTCGAAGGCCTGGGTGCGGATGCGCTCGCCTTCCTGCACCTTCACCATCACGCGGACGCTGTCGCCGGCGTCGAAGTCCGGCGTGGCGCGCGTGCTCGCCAGGCGGGTCATCTGCTCGTGCTCGAACTGCTGAAGCAGGTTCATGGCTGTGGTCCTTCTCTTCCGCTCGTTTAGGCGGGGCTTGCCGCCGGATGCAATGGCGCGGAACGCGCCGCTTGTTCATTGAGCGACGCGGAACGCGCCGCTGAATTGGTCAGGAGGTCGGGACGCCGCTCGCGGGTCACGGCCTCCGATTGCTCGCGCCGCCACCGGGCGACCTCTGCGTGATGACCGGAGAGGAGGACCTCCGGAACGCGCAGGCCGCACCAATCGGCAGGGCGGGTGTACTGAGGATACTCGAGCAGGCCCGCGGAAAAGCTCTCCTCCTCCGCGCTCTCCGCCGCGCCCATGACGCCCGGGATCAGCCGCACGCAGGCATCGAGCAGCACCATCGCCGCCAACTCGCCCCCGGAGAGGACGTAGTCGCCGATGGAAACCTCGATCATCCCGCGCGCCTCGACCACGCGCTGGTCCACCCCCTCGTAGCGGCCGCAAAGCGCAACCACCCCCGGCCCGGAAGCCAGTTCCCGCACCAGCGACTGCCGGAGCGGCGCACCGCGCGGGGTGAGGAACACCAGCGGGCGCGCATCGCCCTCCGGCATGGCGGCGGCGATCGCGGCATCCACCACATCCGGGCGCAGCACCATGCCGGCGCCACCCCCGAAGGGCGTGTCGTCCACCGTGCGGTGCCGGTCGGTGGTGACGGCGCGGATATCGCGCGCCTCCAGCGACCAGAGCCCGCGCTCCATCCCCCGGCCGGCGAGCGAGGTGCCCAGCGGCCCCGGGAACATGCCCGGGAAAAGGGTGAGGACGGTGGCGTTCCAGCTCATGCTGCGTCTCGCCCGCCGCTGCGGCGGCGCATGGAGGGACGGCGGGGGCGCGGCGTGTCGCCGGCCTCCGCCTCTCCCGGCTGCGGCGGCACGACCTGCTCGCCCGGCATGACGATGACGACGCGTCCTGCCGCGATCTCCACCACGGGCACGACGGCCTTGGTGAAGGGCAGCGGCGTCTCCCGCCCGGCCTCGTCTCGCAGCGTGATCACGCTGCCCGCGCCGAAGTCCTCAACCGCTGAAACGGTGCCGAGAACCTCCCCGCCTTCCGTCTCGGCGCGCAGGCCGATCAGGTCGGTAAGGTAGAACTCGTCCTCATCGGGCGGAGGCAGCGCGTCGCGATCCACATACAGACGGGTGCCGGTCAGCTTGGCGGCGGCATCGCGGTCCGCGACACCCTCCACCTGCACCAACCCCTCCGAGAGCCACTTCAGCGCGAAGCTCCGCGCCCCGCTCTCATCCGAGAGCGGGCCATAGCTGGCGATAGCCGCCGGCTCGGCTGTGTGGGAGCGGAGATGAATCAGCCCCCTCACCCCGTGCGGGCGGCCGAACTCACCGACCAGGATGCGACGCGACGCGGACATGGACTGGCGCTGCTATCCTCAGGCCGCGCTGGCGGAAGCGGCCGCGGCGGCGCGCTCCTGCGCCTTCTTCTTCGGGGCCGACTGCTTCGGCTGCTCAGCGAATACCGGCATCGGCGCCAGCCCGGCCTTGCCGAGGAACTTGGCCACGCGGTCGGTCGCAACCGCACCCTGGCTGATCCAGTGCTTCAGGCGCTCGTCGAACAGGCGCACGCGCTCGGCATGGTCGGAGGGCAGCATCGGGTTGTAGGAACCCAGGCGCTCGATGAAGCGGCCGTCGCGGGGCGAACGGCTGTCGGCCACCACGATGTGGTAGTAGGGGCGCTTCTTGGCACCGGCGCGGGCGAGGCGAATCTTGAGGCCCATGTCGTCGTCCTTCTCTGTCTCAGGCTAGAAAGGTCTGCGGTTTCCGGCGCCAGGGAGCAGGGCACCGAGCCCGCCCCGCATCAGCCCCTTCTGACCGAGCTTGTTCATCCGCTTCATCATCGCGGACATATCGTCGAACTGCTTCAGCAGCCGGTTCACATCCTGAACCGTGACCCCGGACCCCGCAGCGATGCGCTTTTTGCGCGCCGCCTTGATAATGTCGGGATTCTTGCGCTCCTTGCGCGTCATCGAGGAAATGATGGCGGACTGACGCCCGATCATCCCATCATCGATCTTCGCATTGGCAATCTGCGACTTCATCGCGCCCATACCGGGCAGCATGCCGAGGATCCCCGAGAGGTTCCCCATCTTGCCGACCTGCTTCAGCTGGGATGCGAAGTCCTCCAGGTCGAAGGTCCCCTTCTGCATCTTGGCCGCAAGCTTCTCGGCCTCGTCGCGGTCGATCGTCTCCGCCGCCCGCTCGACGAGCGACACGATATCGCCCATGCCGAGAATACGCCCGGCGATGCGGTCGGGATGGAAGTCCTCCAGCGCGTCGAGCTTCTCGCCAGCACCCAGCAGCCGGATCGGTGCGCCCGTCACCGCCCGCATGGATAGCGCCGCACCGCCGCGCGCATCGCCGTCGACGCGCGTCATGACGATGCCGTTGACGCCAACGCGATCCTGGAAGTTCCGCGCGGTGTTCACCGCGTCCTGGCCGGTCATGGCGTCGACGACGAGCAGGGTCTGGTGCGGCCGCGTCGCGGCCTTCACCGCAGCGACCTCCTCCATCAGCGCATCATCGATGGAGAGGCGCCCGGCGGTGTCGAGGATCACCACGTCGTAGAGCTCGCGCCGCGCCACATCCATGGCGCGCGCCGCAATCTCGAGCGGCGACTGCCCGGCGACGATCGGCAGCGAGGTGACCCCAGCCTGGCCCGCCAGCGTCTGCAACTGCAGTTGCGCCGCCGGCCGCGCCACGTCCAGCGAGGCCAGCAGCACCTTCTTCTTGTCACGGCTCCGCAGCCGCAGCGCGATCTTGCCCGAGGTGGTCGTCTTGCCCGATCCCTGGAGCCCGACCATCAGGATCGGCACCGGGGACGGCGCATTGAGGTCCAGCCCGGAGGCCTCGGCCCCCTCCCCGCCCCCGAGCGCCTCGACGAGCGCGTCGTTGACGATCTTGATGACCTGCTGGGCCGGCGAGACGCTGCGGATCACCTCCGCGCCGACCGCTCGCTCGCGCACCTTGGCAATCAGGTCGCGCGCCACCGGCAGGGCCACATCGGCCTCCAGTAGGGCGATGCGCACCTCGCGAAGGGCCTCGTTGACGTCAGCCTCCGACAGAGCCCCGCGACGGCGGAGCTTGTCGAAAACGCCATTCAGGCGGGTGGAAAGCGCCTCGAACATTCGGGCGGGATATACCTATCCTGTTTGGGACCGCCCACGACCGATCGCGTCGCTGCGCGAGTCTTCGCGGGGCGACGGAGCCGGCACCCTGAGGGCGGCCGACCGGCGAGCGGGACATGTCCCGGAGAGGGACGCCTTACTCGCCGATGGTCGGAGCGTCAAGAATTTCTGCTGCTAACGTCAATGCTGCTTGCAGTGAGGACCGATCGTCTCTACAGCGCGCGTCGAAGTTGTATCACAAACACTTGATACAACTATCCAGTCGCAGCGCATGTAGGATTGCAACATGAGCACCGCCCGCCTCGGGTCATGGCCCGCCAATTCAGGAAAAGGCTCCTCGCGCGGCACACGGGGAGCGAAGTCTGGCAAGACAGCGTCCCGCGTACAGGCCCCGGCGCCCGAATCCAAGGCGGCGTGCGATCCCAGGATTGAGGTCGTTAACGACCTTGTTCGCTACGCTCGGGCTGCCGACCTAGTCCTGGCGGATGAAATCCTCACCGACATCCTGGGCAAGCTGCATGGCTGGCCCGTCGAAGAACTCAATCGCCTTTCCTGACGCTGCAACTCGCCCCGTTTGAAACATTCTGCAGGACGTCGACCGCATGACGCCAAAGCTCGGCTTTAGCGTCATGCAAGCCCGTCAAGTCGTTTAACGCCCGCGTAGCCCCAGTGCTGCCACAGGGTCCCGTGTGTCCGGAGCGCGGCGCGCATCCCGGCGTCCCCGATCGTAAGCGCGACTCCTCTCGTAGTCCGCATGCCGGCGATCATAGCCACCGTGCCTATCGCGCTCCCAACGGTCCCGCTCCGACCAGCGCCGGTCATGCTGACGCTCGTAGCGCCGGTACCCGCCGTCGCCTCTCCAAGGTTCGGCGAAGGCGGATCCGGCAGACAACGCCATCCCGATCGCCACGCCTCCCAGCAGTAACAACCTGCTCAGCGTCATTGTCGTTCCTCCGTTGTGCCAATCCAGAAGAACGCGATCCGGATGGAAAAGGTTCCAGCCACGGCTGGCGCTACGTGGCAGCCCCCGTTTGTCACTGTGACGAGCACAGGCAAGGCATTGCGAAGCGCGCTGCCACTCACCTCGACCTGCAAGGGTATCCAGAAGAACAGGCGACCCTTCGTCGCTGTTCAGCGACGGATCGCACGGCACGGCCGTCCTACCTCATCCACCTCAGCAGCTTGCTGAAGCTACGCCTCCTCGTCCGAACACCAAGAGCACTGAGCAACCTCTCGACGTCTCCGCTCATAAGCAACGGCACAAGCGGCCGAACCTCGTCGTCTGTCCGGTCCCACCAAGCCGCCTCCAAAAGCGCATCGACGACGTGGGCCGGAAATCTCCGCCGTATGAGTCTGGCCGGATTGCCGGCCACGATCGCATAAGGCGCAACAGACCGCGTGACGACGGAGCGGGCACCAATGACGGCCCCATGCCCTATCGAGATGCCGGACAGGATCGAAGCACCTTCCCCGATCCAGACATCGCTGCCGACCGTGACGTCCCCGCGAGTGGCAGGATGGCCGCCGATCCCTGCGGCTTCAGGCCAGGCTGGAAGACTGTTGAATGGGTAGGTGGAAACCCAATCCGTTCGATGATTCCCGCCTAGAAAGATGACCACCCCTTGGGCAATCGAGCAGTACCGCCCGATGCTCAGCCGTGCAGGCTCCCCCCACCACCGCACTTCGGGCGCACCATAGGTATGCTCCCCGATCGCCGAGCCCGACTTCGCGCAGAATTCGGCCAGGTTGTCTCGCGTGTAGAGGCCGTCAGTCACGCCAAAACATCCGCATCCTCAGCCCACCCTGCCGGTCGGACAGGGAGGCAGTTGTGAACTGAACCTCTCCAGCCGTCACCTCTTGCCGCTTGCGCCGCTCCACGGTCGAAGCTCCAAGACGTTTTCCCGGGCAGGAAGCCCGCACGCTTCACGCCGCGACGATTTCGCTACGGTTCCAGCGCTGCAAAGTAAAAAAGAGCCGTGGGGTACGGCGAACCGGCTAGACGTGGAGCGTTACGTCGCTCCTCGACTGTCTTCTAAGTGGAAGCTGTGCACTCACTGGCCGGACGTTGCCGGTCATCTTCCAAGCACCACGGAAGATCGAAACCGCTCCGGCCCCCAACTCCTCCACGCGCGTCGCCGCACGCATGCTTTCCGCCGTCTCGGGCGTGGTCAGGTCCACCAGAAGGTCGAGCGGAATTCGATTCGCCGATTGCCTCACTCTGGCCTCAGCAGCTGTGCGCTGGTTGAGAACGAGAGCCCCGACCGTCCGCGCCGCCTCGCGTTCCACCAGCGCCACCGGCCAGTTCGGATGGCAAGCGCGGAAGTCTGCCACCGCCTGTTCCCAAGCTTCCCATTTCGGGCAGCCACGCCCGACCGCTAGGCGATAGGCGAGCTCAGCGCGCCGAGCGGCCAGCACGTCCAAGTCAGTGGGAGGAGCGTGGGTATAATGAAGGTGGCTCATGCGACTGATGCTAGACCGAAGGAGAACGATTAGGGAACAGTGAAAGCAGAGCCGGTCCGTTGACTGGGCGTTTGTGCCTCAATTCCAGCGATCTCAGCGATCTACCAGTGCGGTCGGGTCGGAGGTCCGACGAATCGGTCTGAGGACTGCAGGCGCAAACATCGATCCAAGGTAGCGGAGGCAAACGCTGCTGTCTGATGTCGGGCTACCTTACATAGCCTGCGGCGCGAGCAGCTAACATGTTGAATTAGAACGGTGGCATGATCGTTGCCGAGCACCGACCTGAACGTCGGAACACACCATGACCTCGCCAGCCAAACATACCAGAGAGCTTCCAGCAGGCCCCTCTCCAGACGCATCAGCCTTGGCTAGGGCCTCGAATTGGGAGGCGCCTGGCCTGACTCCAGAACAGTGCGTGGCCGCTCGGAAGGAACTTGGCTGGACACACCAGGACTTGGCTGCGCGCGCATACTGCTCAAGCGGTACCGTGAAGGCTTTCGAACTGCGACACACCCGCACCTCTCGTGCGATCGTCACTGCCTTACGCCGTGCAATCGATGTGTCGGGCGTAAAAATAAGTGAGGATGGCGAGTAGGGACGAAGAAAGTCGCGTCCGAAATGGATGTTGATTCTCTGCGGGCTTTCTAGCGCCAATCGTTGAGGCTGCATCGACCGTCCTCCATGAGTGCCAGCCCCGACTGAAGTTCCCGAGCCCGCCAGCATGGTCCTGTTCGGGGTCGGGCCGCTCGATCTTGGCCTGCAGCTCCACCGCAGAGTTGAGGCGTCGGGAAGGTCCGGCGAAGTTGACCGGAACGGATCGAAGGCGCTGCAAGTCCTGCGTCAAACCCAAGCGGCTTGCGTGCGCTTCCAGGTTTGCAGGGCCGCGTGCGAAGAAGCGGCGCGATCCCTCACCTGCCCAATTTGCTGACCCAGGGCGGTCCTTTATCACGACGCAGGTGAGGCGGAGGCAATCCTAACCTTCTATGCCGCTTCTATCCGTCCCGACTTGCCCGAGTGAGGGACGTGACAGCTAAGACCTTGCTGCCCGGCGTCTGGGATCAGCACCTAGATTGATCGGCCGGGTATCACTGAGATCGCCCCGTTCCAGCTTTTGTCGCAAAGAAGGTTCGGTAAACCGCGGAGAGGACCTCGCCCTTCTCGCTCCCCACAGGCGTGCGCCGGGCTGCGAATCGAGGCGCCCAATCTAGGGAACGCGGATCTTGCGAAGGTCGGGGCGAATTGTGGGTCGCTTCTAGGACGAGAGCGAGAAGACCAGAAAAACCCAGCAATTACAGAGGTAGTGGCGTCCCGTACGGGATTCGAACCCGTGTTGCAGCCTTGAAAGGGCCGCGTCCTAGGCCTCTAGACGAACGGGACAGGCCTACCCCGCAAACCCGGGGCGCGCGGTCACTACAACGCCCGCTTCGCCCCGTCCAGCACCTCTCAGAGCGCAAGTGGCGCCGCAGGCGGCACGAGCGGCGCGCGCGGCGAGGGCGGCGGCTCCGCGGCAGGCGCAGCGGGCGGCAACTCGCTCCGTACCGGGCTCTCGGCGGCGGGCTGCGGCGCGGCGGCGGGCAGGCCCGCAGCCGGCGGATCGGCCCGAACCGGCGCCTGCACGGCCGAAGGCTGTCCCCCGCCCGCCGGTGGCGTCCCACCAGCCGCATCCCCCACCGGCACCGTGTAATCCGGCACGATCCGCGCCTGAGCCCCTGCGATCACCAGCACCTTCTGCCCGATCGGCAGCGGCGGCACGTCGCGCTGGGTGATGCTCACCAGTTCGCCATTTGTCTTGCGAACGATGTACTCGGTGCCGCGGTTGTCATTCACCATGCGTTCGGCGGTGTTGCCGAACAGCCCGCCGATCAATCCGCCGCCCACGCCGGCCAGGGCGGAAGTCATGCTGCTGCCCGGAGTCGCAGCGCCAACAATGCCGCCGGCCGCCGCGCCAACCGCCGCCCCCTGCGCACCATCCGAGGAGATGGCCACTTCCCGCGCACCGATGATCACACCCTGCTGCGCCGGATTCGCCTGCTGTACTGCGCGGGTGGAATAGGTGTCCGCGGAATAGTCGCTGCCGCAGCCGGCAAGCAGAAGGAGGGCGATCAGGCAACGGCTCGGGTGCATGGGGGCTCCGCGATCTCGGGCGTGCATGGGCCGGCCGGTCAGGCCACCCCGGGCTTGCGCCCGCGAGTTAGGGCCCCAGGCCGCCCGGCACAACCCACTGCGCGTCAGGCCGGCGCCGCATCCAGCACATGAAGGCTGGTCGTGACCTCGCCGTTCCAGCTCTCGGCCCGCAGCGTCCCCGCCAAATGTAGCGGCCGGCCCCGCGCGCCCAGCAGCAGCTCCGCCAGCGGCCCTTCCTTGGCACGGAAGCACACGGCCTTCAGCCGCCCGCCTCCTTCGCCCTCCAGGAACAGCCGGATGGTGTTGCCCTCCTTGCCCACCCGGTCTGCACGGACGACCCGCGCATGGCGGATGGCAAACAACGGCTCCTCATTGCCGGTGCCGAAGGGCGCCAGCCGCCCGATCTGCTCCGCCAACGCCGTGTTGGCCGCCGCCACCGAAAGCGTTCCCTCCACGACCAGCGCCGCCACTCCTGGCAACCCGCCGGGCACGGCCAGTCGCTCGTTCAGGAAGGCGTGCACGGCTTCCTGCCGCTCGGCGCGGAAGCTGAACCCCGCCGCCATTGCATGCCCGCCGCCGGTCTCCAGCAGCCCCGCCTGGCGCGCCGCGATGATGGCGGCCCCCAGATCCTGCCCGGGCACCGATCGCCCCGATCCCTTAGCCAGCCCGCCCGTCACGCCCGCGACGAGAACCGGCCGGTTGAACCTCTCCTTCACCC
This sequence comes from Roseomonas sp. WA12, assembly GCF_054165765.1. NCBI lineage: Bacteria > Pseudomonadati > Pseudomonadota > Alphaproteobacteria > Acetobacterales > Roseomonadaceae > Roseomonas > Roseomonas sp. WA12. Next base: position 2,003,125 of record NZ_CM135108.1, read on the forward strand.
GCCCGGCGACGATCCCGACCACCCCGGGATGCCACCCCTCGCCAAGGATCAGCAGCACCGGATGGCCCGCCGCCACGTCCCGCTCGGCCATGGACAGCGCGGTCCCCATCACCTCCGCCTCCACCTCCTGGCGGCGCCGATTGGTCGCGTCCAGTTGCTCGGCCACCGTCCGCGCCTCCAACGGGTCCGTCTCGAGCAGCAGCCGCAGCGCGAGATCCGCCTCCCCGATCCGGCCGGAGGCATTAATGCGTGGCCCCAACCCGAAGCCGAGGGAATGCGCCGTCGGCACATCCTTCACACCCGCCACCTCGAGCAGCGCCGCGATCCCCGGCCGCGCCCGACGCGCCATCACCCGCAGCCCTTGGGCCACGAACGCGCGGTTCAGCCCCGTCAGCGGCATCACGTCACAGACCGTCGCCGTGGCGACGAGGTCGAGCAGGTCGAGCAATGGCGGCTCCGCCCGTCCGTCGAAGAAGCCGGATTTCCTGAGGCTCCGATGCAGCGCCACCGCCGTCATGAAGCACACGGCTGCCGCGCAGAGCGTCCGCAGCCCCGAGCCGCAATCAAGGCGGTTCGGGTTGACCGTCGCCAGGATCGCCGGCGGCGGCCCCTCCGCCTTGTGGTGGTCCAGCACCACCACATCCGCCCGGCCCCGCGCCGCGTCCAGCGCTTGATGCGCTGCAATCCCGCAATCGACGCAGACGATCAGCGTCGCCCCCGCATCGCACAGCGCGGCAACAGCCGGCGCATTCGGCCCGTAGCCCTCCTTGATGCGGTCCGGCACGTAATGCGTCGCCGGCACGCCGAGGTCACGCAGCACCTGCGTCATCAGCGCCCCGGCGCAGGCTCCATCCGCGTCGTAATCAGCGAATACCGCCACATGCTCGCCCGCGCGCACCGCCGCGGCCAGCCGCTCGGCCGCCAGCTCCATGTCCCGCATCGTGGACGGATCGGGCATCAACGCCCGAAGCTTCGGCTCCAGGAAGTCCTGCGCCGTCTCCACCCCGATCCCGCGCGCGGCCAGAAGCCGCCCGACGATCTCCGGCACGTCCAGACGCTGGGCGATCGCCAGCCCGACTCGCGCATCCCCTTCGCGCCACACCCAGCGCCGCCCAGCCGCGCTGCGCTCGACGCCGAGCACGGCACCGGGCTCAGCGCCAGGCGCCGCTGGGAGAGATCCCTTGGGCAATGCCCCGTCAGGCAATGAAGGCGTTCGGCTTGAGGGTGAAATTATGGTGCCCCTCGATGTACCGAACGGTGCCGGTCTTGCTCCGCATCACGATGGAATGCGTCACCGCTCCCGCCGCATGCCGCCGCACGCCGCGCAACATCGCGCCCGTGGTAACGCCCGTTGCCGAGAACATCACGTCGCCCCGCGCCATGTCCTCCACGTTGAAGATGCGGTCGGGATCGGAAATCCCCATGGACTTCGCGCGCTCGCGCTGGGTGTCATCCTCATAGATCAGCCGCCCCTGCATCTGCCCGCCAATGCAGCGCAGCGCCGCGGCCGCCAACACGCCCTCCGGCGCTCCACCCCAGCCGAGATACATGTCCACCCCGGCTTCCGGCTGCGAACAGGCCACCACGCCCGCCACGTCGCCATCGGGGATCAGCATGATCCGCGCCCCGGCCTCGCGGCAGGCGCGGATGATGTCCTTGTGGCGGTCGCGGTCCAGCGTGCAGACCACCAGATCCTCGATCTCCGCCTTCTTCGCGCGCGCCAGGTTTCGCAGGTTCTCCAGCGGGCTGGCATCGATATGCACCACCCCCTCCGGCAACCCCGGGCCGACGGCGATCTTGTCCATGTAGATGTCGGGCGCGTGCAGGAACCCGCCCTTCTCCGCCACGGCCAGGGTCGCGATGGCGTTCGGCATGCCGCGCGCGCAAATGGCAGTGCCTTCCAGCGGGTCAACCGCGATGTCCACCTCGGGCCCGCCGGCGCCCACCTTCTCGCCGATATAGAGCATCGGCGCCTCGTCCATCTCCCCCTCACCGATCACCACGGTGCCGGAGATGGCGACGCTGTCGAAGGCGCGGCGCATGGCGTCCACCGCCGCACCGTCCGCGCTGTTCTTGTCCCCCCGCCCGATCCAGCGGGAGGCCGAAAGCGCCGCCGCCTCGGTCACGCGCACCAGCTCCATGGCCAGGTTACGGTCGCTCTGCAGCGGCGCGTTGGGATTGATGGTCGCGGGCTCGGTCATGGGGTTTCGATCCGTATCAGGGCAGGAGGTTCAAGCACGGCGTCGAGCGCCGCGATGCGGGCGATGGCCTCGCGCATCGCGGACTCGCGCGATTCATGGGTGGTGAGGACGACGGGAACCGCCTCCCCGGGCGCGCGCCCGCGCTGCAGCATGGATTCCAGGCTGATCCCGGCATCCCGGAGCGCGCCGGTGACATCCGCTATCACCCCGGGCCGGTCCACCACCATCAGCCTGAGGTAATAGGCCCCGGAATGCCGCTCGATGCCCACCGAGGGCAGCGCCGAGAAGGACTCTGCGCCCCAGACCGGCGTATGCCGCCCGCGCGCGATGTCGATGAGATCGGAAACCACGGCGGAGGCTGTCGGCCCTGCTCCAGCCCCGCGCCCGACCAGCACCACGCGCCCGACATGGTCACCCTCGGCCACCACCGCGTTGTAAACGCCATCCACCGTCGCGACCGGGTGGGACGCCGGCACCATGCAGGGATGCACCCGCGACTCCACGCCCGCTTCGCCACAGGAGGCAATGCCGAGGAGCTTAATGCGATATCCCAGCTCCTCCGCGAGCCGGATATCCAAGGCTGAGATCGCCCGGATCCCCTCTACATGCACCGCACCGAAGTCCACCGGCCGTCCGAAGGCCAGCGCCGCCAGGATCGCCAGCTTATGCGCCGCGTCGATCCCATCGACGTCGAAGGTCGGGTCAGCCTCGGCATAGCCGAGCTTCTGCGCCTCGCTCAGCGCCTCCGCGAACTCACGGCCGCGCTCGCGCATCTGCGTCAGGATGTAGTTGCACGTCCCGTTCAGAATGCCGGTCACGCGGGTGATGCGGTTGCCCGCCAACCCCTCGCGGATAGCCTTGATGGCCGGGATGCCGCCCGCCACCGCCGCCTCGAAGGCCAGCGGCACGCCCGATCTCGCGGCAAGCTCCGCCAGTTCCGCGCCATGGATCGCCAGCAGCGCCTTGTTGGCCGTGACCACCGGCTTGCCCGCAGCCAGAGCCGCCTGGATCAGCGCCCGCGCCGGCCCCTCGCTGCCGCCGATCGTCTCGACGATAACGTCCACCGCCGGATCATTCGCCAGCGCCACGGCATCGTCATACCAGCGCAGCCCGTCCAGCCCGATGCCGCGATCCCGCGTGCGATCGCGCGAGGACACTGCCGTCACCGCAATCCGCCGCCCGGCTCGCGCGCCCACGATCTCCGCATTCTGCCGCAGCAGCCCGAGCACACCCGCGCCGACGGTACCAAGGCCGGCAACACCGACCGCGAGAGGACGGGTCATGCGCGCACCGCGTCCTCTTTGGCGCCCTCATCCATAGCGGGCGCGACATTGTCGCCCTGCAGGAAGCTTTTGATCCCCCGCAGCGCCTGGCGGATGCGGTGGTTGTTCTCCACCAGCGCGATGCGGACATGATCGTCGCCGTGCTCGCCGAAGCCGATGCCCGGCGCCACCGCCACCTTCGCCCGCGCCAGTAGCAGCTTGGAGAACTCCACGCTCCCCAGATGCTTGAACCGGTCTGGGATCGGCGCCCAGAGGAACATCGAGGCATCCGGCGAGGGCACGTCCCACCCCGCCGCGTGAAGCCCCTTCACCAGCACGTCGCGCCGGTCCTTGTACAGAGCCCGCATCTCCGCGATGCAGTCTTGCGGCCCATTCAGCGCCGCGGTTGCCGCCACCTGGATCGGCGTAAAGGCGCCGTAGTCGAGATAGGACTTCACCCGCGTCAGCGCCGCGATCAGCTTCGGGTTTCCCACCGCGAAGCCCATGCGCCAGCCCGGCATGTTGTAGGTCTTGGACATGGAGGTGAACTCCACCGCCACATCCATCGCGCCCTCCACCTCGAGCACGGAGGGCGGTGGCACGTCGCCGTAATACAGCTCGGCATAGGCGAGGTCGGACAGGATGTAGATCTCATGCCGCCGGCAGAAGGCCACCAGTTCGCGATAGAACTCGATGGAAGCGGTCAGCGCCGTCGGATTGGACGGGAAGTTGACGATGACGGCCGTCGGCTTCGGCACGGAATGCCGCACCGCGCGGTCGATCGCGCGCAGCATCTCGTCATCCGGCGTATAGGGAATGCTCCGCACCGAAGCGCCCGCAATCAGGAAGCCGAACTGATGGATCGGATAGGACGGGTTCGGCACCAGGATCGTGTCGCCCGGGGAGGCAATGGCCTGCGCCAGATTCGCCAGCCCCTCCTTCGAGCCGAGCGTCGCGATCACCTCCGTCTCCGGGTCCAGCTTCACCCCGAAGCGGCGAGCGTAGTACGCCGCATGGGCCTTCCGCAGCCCGGGAATGCCTTTGGACGCCGAGTACCGGTGCGTCCGCGGGTCCTGTACTGCCTCGATCAGCTTGGCCACGATGTGCGGCGGCGTCGGGCTATCCGGATTGCCCATCCCGAGATCGACGACATCCTCGGCCGCTCCACGCGCCTTCGCCTTGGCAGCATTCACCTCGGCAAAGACATAGGGCGGCAGGCGGCGGATGCGGTGGAACTCGTCGGTCATGGCGTCGGGTGCTCGGTGTCGGCAGGGGTTTGCAGCAGCGGGGGCCAGGATAGCGGCGGCGGTCAGAGGCCGCGAGGCGCGATCGGCGCGAAGCTGGGCGGCGCCGCCAAATTGGGGGCGGAGGGAATGTTCAGCTCGGGCGGCGGCGCGGCCGGGGCGCTCTCCCCGATAGAAGGCGCCTCAGTGCCAGGCAGCAGCACCGTCGCCGTTCCGGAGCCGATTGCGGGCGCTGGCGCCAGGCGGGGCGGTGCCGGCGGCGCGGCGGGCACCACGGCCATCCCTTCGGTTGCCGGCCGGTCCGGCACGGGCGCGCCGGGAGTCGGCGGGTTCGCCGCCGCCGCGCGGTTGGCCGCCAGCAGGTCCGACAATTCAGAGCGCATGGAAGCCGGGCCGCGATCCGGCCGTTGCGGCACACTGCCAAGATTCGGGCTGCGCTCCTGCATGCCCGGCGGCAGCGGCCGCCCCTGAAGCGCATCGCCGGAGAGCTGGCGGTAGAACTCGAAGGGGCTCTCACCCGGTGAGCCCACGCAGCCGCCAAGCACCAGCGACGCGGCGGCTGCGGCGGCGCGAACAGCCATTCGAGCCGCCGGGCGCGCTTGTCCTGCCCCGTCGCGGTCCCTAGCTTTGTCGCGCCGGACGAAATCCGTCCGGGACGGCATGGCCCCTAGCTGCATCGCACGCTCCTCACCCCAGGGGTTTGCCGCAGAACGGCGCCCGGCGGAAGCCACGCCGGGAGATGCCGCGAGGACGAGGCCGGGGCGACCGGCCCCGAAGCAACGGGCTGACGGCGCGGGCCGCCATTCGGCCCGCCGGGATCCGGCCGCCGCACGGGCCAGGGAGAGACGGTGAGATGAGCCAGAAGCCGACAAAAGGCCGCACCCCGCCCAGGGAGACCGAGGAGGTCGCGAGAGCCGGCGCCGCCGCTCTGGGCGGCGAGGAGCAGGCCAGCCCGCCCGCGCCCCGGAAGGCCAAGCCCGCCCCATCCCAGCCCGCCATTCCTACCCCCGAGATCCAGGCCCCGATGGTGCTGGCCCACCCGCCCGGCGCCCCGGTCCCGGCCGCCGAGCCGGAGGCGTCCCGCCTCGCCATGGCCATTGCCGCCTCTTCGCCCGCGCCGGAACTCACGCCCGCCGAACCCTCGCGTGAGGCTCCCCCGGCGCCGGCCGCAGCCCAGCGCGGCCCAACCCCGGTCGCTGAATCCCATCCCGTCCAGGCTCCGCCCACCGAAGCTCAACCCAGCCAGGCTCAGCCCGACCAGGTCCCACCCGCAGCCGCACCGGTAGGCACCACGCGGCCCCAATCTGCGCCGGCTCCCGAGAAGGCCGCCGCCTCCACTGCCGCCGAAGCGGCCTTCCGCCTCCCCGACCCCGCCCTGGTCAGCCGCACCATGGCCGACGTCGCCGAGCGCGGGCAGCGCATTGTCACTGAGTTCCTCCGCCGGCAGAGCACCAATGAGGGCCGCCCCAATCCCGATCCGATGAACATCGGCAGCGCCTTCCTGGAGATGACGGCGCGGCTGATGGCCAACCCCGCCGGCATTGTGCAGGCCCAGATCGGCTTCTGGCAGGACTATCTCACCCTCTGGCAGAACACCGCCCGCCGCATGATGGGCGGCCAGACCGAGCCCGTCATCGCCGAGCGACGCGGCGATAAGCGCTTCAAGGACGACGCCTGGCGCGAGAACGAGGTCTTCGACTTCATCAAGCAGTCCTACCTGCTCTCGTCGCGCTACTTCACCAACGTGGTCCATGGCGCGGAAGGCCTGAACCCGAAGACCGCGCAGAAGGTCGATTTCTACACACGCCAGTTCGTCGACGCGATGAGCCCCACGAATTTCTGGCTCACCAACCCCGAGGTCCTGCGACGCACCGCCGAAACCGGCGGCGAGAACCTGCTCAAGGGCCTCTCCAACCTCCTCACGGACTTGGAAAGGGGCCACGGCAAGCTGCGCATCAACATGACTGACGAGCGCAAGTTCACCATCGGCGAGAACATCGCTGTCACGCCCGGGAAGGTGGTTTACCGCAACGCGCTGATGGAGCTGATCCAGTACAGCCCCACTACGGAAACGGTGATGAAACGCCCGTTGCTGATCCTGCCGCCCTGGATCAACAAGTTCTACATCCTCGACCTGCGCCCGAAGAACTCCTTCGTCCGCTGGGCCGTCTCCCAGGGCCATACCGTCTTCGTTTGCTCCTGGGTGAACCCGGACGAATCCCTCGCCGAGATGGGCTTCGACGATTACATGCGCCTAGGCCCCTACGCCGCGCTCGATGCGATCGAGCAGGCAACCGGCGAGCGCCAAGTCAACGCGATTGGCTACTGCCTGGGCGGCACCCTGCTCGCCTCCACCCTGGCCCATATGGCGAAGCGGCAAGACCACCGCATCGCCTCCGCCACCTTCTTCACCACGATGCTGGACTTCGAGGAGTCCGGCGAGTTGGGCGTCTTCATCGACGAAGAACAGCTCCAGGCGCTCGAAGCCAAGATGAGCCAGCGCGGTTTCCTCGAAGGCTCGGAAATGGCCGACACCTTCAACATGCTGCGCGCCAACGACCTCATCTGGTCCTTCGTCGTCCAGAACTACCTGCTGGGCCAGGAACCCTTCCCCTTCGACCTGCTCTTCTGGAACGGCGATTCAACCCGCATGCCCGCGAGGATGCACAGCTTCTACCTGCGCCGCATGTACCAGCAGAACGACCTCGTGCGTCCCGGCGGCATCGAGCTAGGCGGCGAGGCGCTCGACCTGCGCGACATCACCCTGCCCACCTACATCCTTGCCACGCGCGAGGACCACATTGCCCCCTGGAAAAGCAGCTACCGCGCGACGGGCCTCTTCTCCGGCCCGGTCCGCTTCGTCCTCGCCGCCTCCGGCCACATCGCTGGCGTCGTGAATGCGCCCGACAGCGGCAAATACAGCCACTGGGTCGGCACCAGCAACGCCCCGGGCGCCTTCCCCGCCGACCCCGCCGAGTGGTTCGAGCACGCCACCGAGTTCGCTGGCTCCTGGTGGCCGGATTGGCAGCGTTGGATTACCGCGCAGGATCGCAGCACCGTCCCGGCCCGCGAGCCCGGTTCAGGCGCCCTGCCAGCGCTTGAGGACGCGCCCGGCAGTTATGTGAAGGTGATGGCGGGCGACTAACCCCGCCATGCCAGCCTCTGACGAAGATCTGGCAGGCCAACCACATCGCCGGGTGGTGGAACGAACCACTGCCCGGCCACTTCGGCCGAGGCAGAAGGCGTTCTAGTACCGTTGGCCTGACGAATGCTTCAGGCACCCCGGGGGCGCCGCAGGCCAGCCCCCGCTGAACGTCCTAGATCCCGAAAGGCATGGTCCCGCGCCCACCGCGATCCGCCGGCACGGGCGTGTCGAACCCGGCCGCCCAGCCATTCGTCTCGTCCAGCAGCCGAACCGCGGCGGCCAGCGCACCGCTGGCGATCTCCCCCTGCGGCAGCGGCCCCGAATCCGAAAGCCGCGCCAGCGCCGCCGCACCACCGCGCGGGAACAGCGCGGAAGGCAGCGCAGCCTCCGCTGCCGCCCGGTCGCCGCGCGCCAGAGCCCGGTGCGCCATCGCCAGCGCAGCCGCAAGTCGCGGAGAGGCCGCCAGCGGATCGGCCCCCAGCGCCCCCCGCATCTCGTCCCGCGCCAGCCCGATCCCGGCCCGTGCATCCCCCGGCACGGGCGCCCAGCGGGGGTTGGACATCAGTTCCACAGCCATCCACTCCAGCAGCGCCGCCACCCGCGCGACCCGCACCGGGTTACCGGAGATGCCAGCATTCGCGCCCTGCAGCCCCTGTTCCAGCACGGCAACCGCCGCCCGCCCGGGATCGACATCCGCAGGCACCAAGCCGGGCGGCACGGGCCAGACGAGATTGGGCCGTCGCAGCTCGTCGCAGGCGGCGAGAGGCGGCAGGGCAAGCAGGGCGGCCAGGATTCGGCGCCGCGCGACGGGGGGATTCGCTGTCATCTGTCCGCCAGCTTGCCCCGACCACGCCCCGGCGTCACGGCCCGCCCGCAAGCCCCGATCCGGCTCATTGCAGGTCCTGGTCGTCCGACCGCCCGAACTCCAGATCCTGCTGCGCCCGCCGGGTGGCCTGGTTGGCTTGCGGCAGCCGCGGCAGGGCGGCAAGGCGGGCCAGCGTGTCCGGCGAGAAAACGGGCGAGGAGAGCGCAGCGCCCGCCGCCACCGAATCCCCACGCGCCAGAGCTCCCGCCGCGCCCTCCATTCCTGCGATCACCACGGGCGCCGGCGCATCGGTGGCGATGCCCAGGGCCCGCCGCACCTCCCACCGCGCTGCCGTCAGACCGGGGCCGGTCATCGTGCTATAGATGAAGAAGCTGCGGTCGGCCGGCACGGCGAGCGCCGCCCATTCCAGCCGGCTCACCGCCACCGCCGCATCCGCTGGGCGGCCACGCAGCGCCTCGGTGTTCCCGAAGGCTTCCGCCGCGCCCTCAATCGCGTTCAGCCCGGGATCGCGCGTCCCCTGCCCCGCCAGCGGCGGCACGGGCAGTACATCCCCCGCCGGATCCGCCGCGCAACCCGCGACGGCGAATACCAGCATCAGGATAAGATGACGCATTCGATCCCCTCCGGCACCGGCGTCACCCCTGGGAAAATCCCGGCCTAGGGCGCACCATCACCAAGGCTGGCCCGGTGCTCCCGCGCCAGCTCGACGTAATGGGGCGCGGTCCGGTCCCAGCCGGCCCGCTCCTCCGCCGACATAACGCGTACGAGCCGCGCAGGTGCCCCCAGCCAAAGCTCATTCGGCCCGATCACCTTGCCCGGCGCCAGCAGCCCGCCCGCGCCCAGCATCCCGCCCTCACGGATCACCGCCTTGTCCAGCACTGTCGCGCCCATGCCGACGAAGGCCCGGTCCTCCAGCGTGCAGGCATGGATGATGCACGCGTGGCCGATGGTCACGTCAGCGCCGATCACCGCCGGCATCGTCCCGGCATTCACATGCACGATCGTCCCGTCCTGCACATTGCTGCGCGCGCCGATGCGAATGAAGTTCGTGTCCCCCCGCAGCACACAGCCGTACCAGACGCTCGCTCCCTCCTCGAGGGTAACATCCCCGATCACCGAGGCGGAGGGCGCCACGAAGGCGCCCTCATGGATGCTCGGCCAGCGCCCGCGGAAAGGATAGAGCGGCCCGCTCATGCCGCGCGCCCCAGCCGGTTCTCGGCTTCCAGCCCCAGCATCAGCTCCATGTTCTGAACCGCAGCCCCCGAGGCGCCCTTGCCGAGATTGTCCAGCCGCGCGACCAGCACCGCCTGACCGCGCGCCTCGTTTCCATAGACCCGCACCTCGATCAGGTTGGTGCCGTTCAGCGCCTCCGGCTCGATCTTCCCGCCCACATCGGCCGACACCACCCGCACGAACTCCGCATCCGCGTAATAGGCCGACAGCGCCGCCTCCAACGCGGCAGGGGACGGGTGACCCGTCAGCAGGTCCAGATGCAGCGGGATCGAGACGAGCATCCCCTGACGGAAGTCGCCCACGCTCGGCACGAAGATCGGCCGCCGGTCCAGGCGGGAGTAGTGCTGCAGCTCCGCAAGATGCTTGTGCTCCAGCCCCAGCCCGTACAACTCGAAGGCCGGCGCATCCTCCGCCTCCTCATAGGCGGCGATCATCTGCTTGCCGCCACCGGAATAGCCGGAGACGGCATTCACCGTGAGCGGATAGTCGCGCGGCAGCAGCCCGGCCTCGACCAGCGGCCGAATCAGCAGAATGCCGCCCGTCGGGTAGCAGCCGGGATTCGCCACGCGCGGCGCCGCGGCGATGGCCGCTGCCTGCCCCGGCGCAAGCTCCGGCACGCCATAGACCCAATCCGGATCCACCCGATGTGCGGTGGAGGCGTCGAGCAACCGCGGCGCCTGCGCTCCCAGCCCGGCCGCGACAGCCGTCGCCTCCTTCGCCGCCGCATCCGGCAGGCAGAGGATCACCAAGTCCACCTCGGCGAACATCTCGCGCTTGGCCTCGGGGTCCTTGCGGCGCTCCGCCGGCAGCGAGCGCAGGGCGAGATCGGAGCGGCCGTGAAGACGCTCGATGATCTGAAGCCCGGTTGTGCCGGACTCGCCGTCGATGAAGACGCTCGGAATGCTGCCTTTGGCCATCGGGCCCTCCTTGGGGATCGAAAACTGGGGCTGGGGGTTGCCGAAACGCAAGAGGGGCGGCCCTTGCGGGCCGCCCCTCCAGATGAACAGTCCATGTGCAGGACCGGCGAGACGCCGGACCCGCCCGGCGTCAGCGCTTGCTGAACTGGAACGAACGTCGGGCCTTCGGCTTGCCGTACTTCTTCCGCTCGACCACGCGCGGGTCGCGCGTCAGGAAGCCAGCCTTCTTGAGGATCGGGCGCAGGCCCGGCTCATAGTTGGTCAGCGCGCGGGAAAGCCCGTGCCGCACCGCGCCGGCCTGGCCCGAGAGCCCGCCGCCGACGACCGTGCAGAACACGTCGAACTGCTGGTAGCGATCGGCCACCAGGAAGGGCTGGGCGATCAGCATGCGCAGTACGGGGCGGGCGAAGTACTTCGCCGCCGGCTTGCCGTTGATCTCGACCGTACCCTTGCCGGGCTTGATCCAGACGCGGGCGATCGCGTTCTTGCGGCGGCCGGTCGCATAGGCGCGGCCGAGGGAGTCGCGCTTCGGCTCGCGGGTGATCGCCGCGTTCTCGGGCGAGGCCGGGGTGCCGGCGACGAGATCCTTCAGGTCGGCCAGGGAGGTGGCCGTGGTGGCCGTGGTCTGCTCGCTCATGATCAGGCGGCCTTCTGCGCAGCGGCGACGTTCTTGCGGTTCAGCGCGCCTACATCCAACGCCTTGGGCGCCTGGCCGGCATGCGGATGCTCGGCGCCGGCATAGACATGCAGGTTGCGCATCTGGGCACGGCCGAGATTGTTGCGCGTGATCATGCGCTCCACGGCCTTCTCCAGCACGCGCTCGGGGAAGCGGCCCTCGAGGCCCTCCCGCGCGGTACGGCCCTTGATGCCGCCGGCATAGCCGGTGTGCCAGTAGAACACCTTCTGCTCGGCCTTATTGCCGGTCAGGCGCACGCGGCGGGCATTGATGATGACCACATGGTCACCGCAATCCACATGCGGGGTGAAGGTCGTCTTGTGCTTGCCGCGGAGGCGGTTCGCGACGAGCGCGGCGAGACGGCCGAGGACGAGTCCATCGGCGTCGATCAGGATCCAGTCCTTCTGGACCTCGGCCGGCTTGATCGAGCGGGTCTGGGTTTCGAGCATGTTCTCAAAGTTCAGTTCAGAGGTGAGGCGGGATATGGCCGCCCACGCGCCCACGGTCAAGCAAAACATCTGTGGTAACAGGATACCACATCACCCTGCACCCCTGCCGCACCTGGCCAGTAACCCCCATCTGCGACAGCGATGCGCCGCTGGCTCCTCCTTCTCCTCCCCCCGTTCCTGGTGGCGCTGATCGCCCTGCTCCCCCGCGCGGTGGTTCTCCCTGCCGCCTGGGACCCGACCGCCCCGCTGGACCTGCGCGCCCCGCCTGGCCTGCTGACCCGATACAAGCTCTCCCGCATGGGGCGCGAACCTGGCCTCTGCGCCGCCTCCTTCGCCCTTTCCGGGATTCCGCTCCAGCAACTGCCGGCCCAGCCACTGCGCGACGGCTGCGGCATCGCCGAGCCCGTCCGCCTGCCAGGGGAGCTACGCTACTCCCCCAGCACACCCGTGGTGAACTGTCCTCTCGCCGCGGCCTGGACCATCTTCGAGCGCCACGGCCTGCAGCCCGCGGCTGAGGAGGCCTTCGGCGAGCGCGTCACCGGCATACGCCATCTCGGCGCCTACAACTGCCGCAACATCTACCACCAGGAGCGTGGGCGCCGCAGCCGCCACGCCACCGCGGATGCCCTGGATCTGGCCGGCTTCACCCTGTCCAGCGGCCGCAGCATTGGCCTGCCCAGGGACTGGGACGCCCCCGCCCCTGCCGGGCCCTTCCTCCACGCCGTCCGCGATTCCGCTTGCCGGGTATTCGGCGCCGTCCTCGGCCCGGACTACAACGCCGCCCATCGAGACCATTTCCACCTGGACCGCGGAGGCTGGAGCACATGTCGCTAGAAGGAGGTTCCGTCGCCGTCATCGGCGCTTCCGGCCGCTCCGGTGCCGCCCTCTGCCGCGCCCTGCTTGAGCGTGGCACCCCCTTTCGCCCGGTGGTCCGCAACGCCGCCCGGTGGGCCGCCACTGGCTTGCCCGGAGCACCGGCCCTGGCCGACCTGCGGGATCCTGCGGCCCTGCGCGCGGCGCTCGCCGGCGCCACCCGCATCGCCTCCTGCGCCCATGCCCGCCACGCCCCGGCCATCCTCGCGGCCAGCGAGGCGCCGGTGGTCCTCATGGGAAGCACCCGCCGCTACTCCCGCTGGCGGGACGAGCACGGCGACGGCGTCCGCCGCGGCGAGGCCGCGCTGCTGGAGAGCGGCCGAGCCGGCGTCATCCTGCACCCCACCATGATCTACGGCGCCCAGGGCGAGGACAACGTCCAGCGCCTGGCCGCCCTTCTCCGCCGCCTGCCTGTCGCTCCCCTCCCCGGCGGCGGCCACGCCCTGGTTCAGCCCATCCACCAGTCCGACGTCGCCCGCTCCGTCCTCGCCGCGCTGGACAGAGCCTGGCCGGAACCCCAGGCCATCACCGTCGCAGGCCCCGCTCCCGTTCCCTATGCCGAGTTCCTGGCTGCTGTCTGCCGCGCCGCCGGCTTCGCCCCGCCTCGCGTCATCCCCCTCCCGCTTGCCCCCCTGATCGCCGCCGCCCCCCTGCTGCGCCTGATTCCCCGCCTCCCCCGCATCCGCGCCGCCGAGCTGCGCCGCCTTACCGAAGACAAGGCCTTCAACATTACCGCGATGCGCGCGGAACTCGGCGTGAACCCCATCGGCCTTGAGGAAGGGCTGGCCCTCACCTTCGCCCCGCGCTAGCGAATCCTCAGCACACGCCCACCGGAGCCCCTATGCCCATCATTAACCGCATCGCCGAATTCCACGACGACATGACGGCTTGGCGCCGCGACTTCCACCAGCACCCCGAGCTGAACTTCCAGGAGGTTCGCACCAGCCGCATCGTCGCCGAGAAGCTGCGCGAATTCGGCTGCGACGAGGTGATCACCGGCATCGCCACCACGGGCGTGGTCGGCGTCATCAGGGGCAAGGGCCAGGGCGGCGCCATCGGCCTCCGCGCCGATATGGACGCCCTCCCCATCCTCGAGGAATCCGGCGTCCCTCACGCCTCCACCACCCCCGGCGTCATGCATGCCTGCGGCCATGACGGCCACACCACCATGCTGCTGGGCGCCGCCCGCTACCTGGCCGAGACCCGCAACTTCTCCGGCACCGCCTACATGATCTTCCAGCCAGCCGAGGAGATGGGCGGCGGAGGCGAGGTGATGGTTCAGGAAGGCCTGTTCACCCGCTTCCCGATGGATCGCGTCTTCGGCCTGCACAACTGGCCCGGCGCCCCCGAGGGCACCTTCCTTTGGCGTGTCGGCCCCGTGATGGCCGCCGTCGCCGACATCCGCATCACCATCACCGGCAAGGGCGCCCACGGCGCCATGCCCCATCAGGGGGTGGACCCCATCGTCATCGCCGCGCAGATCGTCACCGCCCTGCAGTCGGTGGTCGCCCGCAACGTCGAGCCTGTGGAGGGTGCCGTCATCACAATCGGCAAGATCGAGGGCGGCATGGCCTTCAACGTCATCCCCGAGGTGGTGAACCTCCGCGGCACCGCCCGCTGGTTCCAGCCCGAAATCGGCGACATCCTGGAAACCAAGGTGAAGGCCCTCGTCTCCGGTATCGCAGAGGCCTTCGGCGCCAAGGCCGAAGTGTATTTCGACCGCATGTACCCCGCCACCATCAACGAGCCGGAGAGCACGGTCCTGGCCGCCGGGGCCGCCCGCGCCGTGGTTGGCGACACCCGGGTGGTCGAACTTGAGAAGCCCACAATGGGCGGGGAGGACTTCTCGTTCATGCTGAACGCCAAAGACGGCGCCTATCTCATGCTGGGCGCCGGCCGCTCGCCGACCGACCCGCAGGTCCATCACCCCCGCTACGACTTCAACGACGCGGTCCTGCCCCTCGGCGCGTCCTGGTGGGCGACCCTGGTTGAAAGCCAAATGCCCCGTCGGGACTGATCACCAGCAACAACGCGCGCCCTAGCCCCTTATACGGGGCTGGCGCGCGGCCCAGCCCGCCTGCGGCTCGGCCGCTCGCGCCGTCAGTCCCCTGACGGAGCCGACATCTCGTTGACGATGGCTTCCAGCAGAGCCTGCAGGCTGTCCATCCCGCGGAGCGCCGCACAAGCACGCAGGCGATCAAGCTCGGCCACCACGTCGTCCCGCGTGGTCGTCCCCACCACGAAATCGACTGAAATTCCAGCAGACATCTTCGGCACCCCTTGCCAAATTGTGCTCAGGCGAAAGTCAGCCTGCGCGCAGAAATGTCGTCTTTGTGTTCATCACGCCTCCATTATGGCGTAGATTTGACTTGCTAACAGAGGCCGTGGCGCGTCAGGCGCGAGGGTATTCCGAGTTCGTGGCTTGCGCGCCACAGACGTTCTTATCTCCGAAACTTTCGCCCGGACCGCCTAGGGTCAATCCGTCGCTTAATTTGCCTATGTGCCTGGTCCTGCTCCCGGCCCAGATCCTGCAACAAACTCCGGCATGGCGCGCCCTTACACCATCCGTCTTGTTCTATCGCCGAAGGGTACCTGCTCGAAACCGCGGAGGTTTGGCCGCCCGGGGCACGTCGAAAACGGAATCACGCAATCCCGAAGCGCGCCCCACCGCGTACTCTGAAGAGTAACGTGGACCGCTGCCATTCCGCGTGCTGTTCCGCCCTCCCGGAAGCACAAACAAAAACAGCTCGCTCAAGGGAGCCAGACACATTATCGGAAGGTCTGATCCGGGGATGGTGGGCGCAGTAGGGCTCGAACCTACGACCCGCTGATTAAGAGTCAGCTGCTCTACCAACTGAGCTATGCGCCCGAACCAAAGCATACCGGACCGACGAACCGCGTCTGCCCGGGAGGCGGCTTCTATCCGATCCGTCGCAGAGGTCAACCCCCTTCGCGCGTCGTTGGGCGCACTACTCCCGCGCCGCCGCAAACTCCACGTCCCGGTGCACATAGGCGCTGCCCAGCAACCCGAAGCCCAGCATCACCGTCAGCATCGCGGAGCCGCCATGGCTGATCAACGGCAGTGGCACCCCGCCGACGGGAATGCTCCCCGTCACCATCGCCACATTCACGAAGACATAGAGAAAAAAGTTCACCCCCAACCCAAGCGCCAGCAGCCGCCCGAACTGGTGCCGGCAGCGCAGGGCCGTCAGCAGCGCGAACAGGATCACCAGCGCCAGTAACCCGAGTGTCCCAAGCGCCCCCACCAGCCCGAACTCCTCGGCGATCATGGTGAAGATGAAGTCCGTCTGCTTCTCCGGCAGGAAGTTCAGATGCCCCTGCGTCCCCTGCAGGAACCCCTTCCCCCACATCCCACCGGAGCCCAGCGCGATCTTCGACTGGATAATGTTGTACCCCGCCCCCAACGGATCGCTCTCGGGGTCGAGGAAGGTCGTGATCCGCGCCCGCTGGTAGTCGTGCAGCCGCTCATAGGCGATCGGCGCCGCGAACCCCACGCCCGCGGCCAGTATGGCGAACTTCCACCACCGCACCCCCGCCGCCCAGAACATCGACGCTCCGATCATGCAGGTGATCAGCGCAGTGCCGAGATTCGGCTGCTTCAGGATCAGCGCCACCGGCACCAGCACGGCCAATGCCGGCGGGATGAGGAACAGCACATTCCCCATCCGGTCCCAGGATGCCCGCTGGAACCAGGAGGCCAGCGCCAGCACCAGCATGATCTTCATCAGCTCGGAAGGCTGCAGCTGGATCGGCCCGATATCGATCCAGCGCTGCGCACCCTTGCCGACATTCCCGTGCAGCAGGACCAGCACCAGCAACGCCACCCCCACGGCGTATCCCACCCAGGCCAGCCGCGCGATCACCCGGATATCCACCAGCGAGATGGACAGCATCAGCACCAGCCCGAAGCCGAAGCGCAGCGCGTGCTTGCTCGCATAGGCCTCCGGCACCCCGCCGCCCGCCGAATACAGCGCCACATACCCGATGGCCGCCACCCCGCAGAGCATCAGCACGAAGAGCCAGGGCACCTGCCACAGCTTTTCCAGCACACCGAAGCTGTGCTGGCGCATCAGCAGGCGGCGCTCGTAGATGGCGTGGTCGCGAAGGATCATGGGCGAGGCATCCCCGTCCCAGCCTCGGCCACTCGGCCCGGCGTGGCCGGCATGACGGTGGGCGAGGACTGACGGAATCGATTGATCGTATCGGCCATGATGTCGCGCGCGAGCGGGGCGGCCGCCCCCGAGCCGCTCGTCCCGTGCTCGACAATCACCATGACGGCGTATTGCGGGTTGTCATAAGGCGCGAAGCAAACGAACAGCGCGTGGGGCCGCCACTCCCGCGGCATGGATTCCACCCGGAACCCCCGCTCCCGCTGCTCGCGGGATACGCGGCGCACCTGCGTCGTCCCTGTCTTGCCCGCCAGTTGCCCGAGGTTGCCCGGCAGCCGCGCCCCGCGCGCCGTGCCGCCCTCCTCGTTCACCACTGCCCACATCGCCTCCCGCACCAGTCGCAGGTCGCGCTCGGGAATGCCCAGGGATGGCCAGTCCTCCGGCCGCACCCCCTTCACCGGCCGCCCGCCGACAAGGCGCGTCAGATGCGGCTGCACCGCCCGCCCCGTGGCCAGCCGCGCCGTCATCGTCGCCAGCGCCAACGGGGTGAGCTGGTAGAACCCCTGCCCGATCCCATGGACGACCGTGTCGCCCAGGTTCCACGGCTTGCCCTGCGCCTGCCGCCAGGCCCGCGTCGGCACCAGCCCCCGCCGTGTTCCCGGCAGCTCGATCTCGAGATCCACGCCCAGCCCCAGGCGGTTCGCCATCGCCGCGATGCGGTCGATCCCCGTCCGCTTGGCCATCTCGTAGAAGTAGCAGTCGCAGGAGAGCTTGATGCCCGCCCGCATATCCAGGCTTCCATGGCCGTAGCGGGAATGGCAGTGGAAGCGCGTGTCGCCCAGGTCGTAATAGCCCGGGCAGGGCACCCGGTCCCCCGGCGTGCAAACCTTTGCCTCCAGGGCCGCCAGCGCCACAACCATCTTGAAGGTGGAACCCGGCGCATACAGCCCGTTGGTCGTCTTGTTGATCAGCGGCGTCTGCCGCTTGCTCGTCCATTCCCGCCACTGCGCGTTGGACACACCCGCATTGAACACATTCGGGTCGAAGGATGGCTGCGTGGCCATGGCCAGCACCTCCCCGGTCCGGGCATCCAGCACCACCGCGCTGGTTCCCTCCTCGCAACGGGCACGCACCGTGCGCTGCAGCTCGGAATCCACGCTGATCAGCACGTCCTGCCCGGGCTGCCCTTCGCGCCGGTCCAGCTCCCGGATCACGCGTCCCACCGCGTTCACCTCAAGCCGGATCGACCCCGCACGGCCCCGCAGCGCCTTGTCATGATGCCGCTCGATGCCCGCGCGCCCCACCCGGATGCCCGGGAGCTCCAGCAGCGGATCTTCGCCGATATCGGCTTCCGCCGGCGGCGCTACATAGCCCACCACATGGGCCATGTGCTCCCGCTCCGGATACTCGCGCGTCGTCCCCACATCCACCGAGATGCCCGGCAGATCCGGCGCGTTCATCTCGATGCGCGCCATCTCGTCCCAGGTCAGGAACTCCCGGACGGAAACCGGGATGAATCGACGCCGCCGCCGCACCTCGCGCTCGATCCGGGTGCGCTCCACATCCGTCAGCGGCACGATCTTGTGGAAGGTGTCCAGCACCGCCGGCACGTCCCGCGCATCCTCCGCCACGATCAACGCCCGCCAGTTCAGCTGGCTGCCCGCGATCACCCGCCCCTCACGGTCCAGCACCCGGCCGCGCGGCGGGGCGAGAAGCCGGGCCGAGATACGGTTTTCCTCCGCGAGCGTCGCGTAGCGCTCGCCCTCCTCCACCTGCAGCTTGTTCAGCCGGTACCCCAGGAACCCCAACGCCCCGAGTTGCACCGCCCCCAGCATCAGCGCACGCCGGGTAAAGACCCCCCGCCGGGCCTCCTCCTCCTTCCGCGCCGCGCTCATCGCCGATTTTCCCTCACGCTAGGGCCTCCGCCCGCTCCATCCCCCGATGCGCCCAGGCCATCAGCCAGGCGAGGAGGGGATAGATGCCGATGCTCAATCCCAGCTGGGCGATCGCCGGAGTCGTCGGCGGCACCTGCCAGCCCAGCAGCGCGTGCAAAACATAGCCCAGCCCCACCGCCAGCGCCGCGAAGCCGCAATAGGCCAGCCACACCAGCAGGAAGGACTTCCGCACCAGCACCCGCCGCAGCCGCAGCGCCGACCCATGCACCAGCAGCAGGATCAGCACCCCGATGCCCAAAGGCGCAAAGCCGAGAAGGTCCTGCAGCAGCCCCAGCCCGAAGGCGACCGGTGCGGACATGGAAGCCGGCCGGAACAGGCTCCAGAAGAACACCCCCGCCAAGCCAATCGCCGGCAGCAAAGACGGCAGGCCAACGGGCGCCGCCGCCGCCACCATGACAATGGCCGTGCTCACCCCTGGCACGGCCGCACGCGCCAGCGCATCCAGCCGCGCCAGCAGGCCAGGGGCCGAGGCGGGGCGTCCGGGACGCGCCATGCCGCCCCTACCGCCGCGGCCGGGTGGATGGATCTGGCCGCGCGACCGCCTCAGGCGGGAGAATACCGGCCAGGCCGAACTCAAAGATCCGCAGCAGATCCAGCCGGTCCAGCTGCGCGAACAGCTCCACCTCCGGCCACCCGGTCTCGCCGAGATGCACGATCCCCACAGGAAGTCCCGCCGGGAAGGTCGCCGACTCGGCCGAGGTCACCACCCGGTCCCCGTCCTGCGGCTGCATCCCCGCCGGCCAGTGCTGCAGCCGCGGCCGCGCGCCGTTGGTCCCAACCATCATCGCCCGCGCGCGGGAGCCCTCCAGCACCACCGGGATCCGGCTGTTCATGTCGGTGACCAAAAGGATACGGGCGGACCGCGCCCCCACCTCCGTCACCCGCCCGGCCAAGCCGCGCTCATCAAGCGCAACCTGTCCCTTTTCCACATGGAGAAGCGGCCCGGTCGCGATCAGCACTGCCTTGGCATAGGTCCCACCCGCATCCGCCACCACCCGCGCCGTGCGGAACTGCGGCGCCGGATCGGGCACGAAGGAGAGTTGCCGGCGAAGCAGCGCGTTCTCCGCCTCGAGCGCGAGGGCCGCGGCCTGCCAGCGATGCAGCCGATCGTTCTCCTCCCGGAGCCGCGCTGTCTCCTGCCGCAGGTCGAGCAACCCCTGCATTTCCGAGACGGCGCCCCGCACCGCCCCGATCGGCTCGGCCGCCACGGAATAGAGAGGCGCCAGCAGGTCGGCCACAGCCATCCGGGTGCGCTCGACAAGAAGCGTATCGGCCTTGCCCAGCAGCATCGTGCCGAAGGCGGCGGCGATCAGCACGGGCACCGAGAGCCGCGCCAGGGCCTGCCGGAGGGGGACACTCAGACGTATCAAGCCGACCCTCCCTTCCCGCCCCGCAACGCCTCAGCCCATATAGGATGAACGGCGCCCAGAAGATTGATCGTGAAGAAAACTTACTGTTCGGGCGACCGTAGCGGCTCCCCGATCATAGCCCATGACACGCTAGTACATGGAGGAGAGAACGTGGCGCAGCCGCTTCATTTCCTCAAGGGCACGGCCCGTGCCCAGCGCGACACAGGAGAGAGCCTCCTCCGCTACGCTCACCGGAAGACCGGTCGCCTCGCGCAAAACCTCGTCCAGCCCGTGCAGCAGGGCGCCGCCGCCGGTCAGCACGATTCCCTTGTCAACGATGTCAGCCGCCAGCTCCGGCGGCGTGTTCTCCAGCGCCACCTTCACCGCCTCCACGATCTGGGACACCGGCTCAGCGAGGCTCTCCGAGATCTGTCGCATGGAGACATAGACCTCCCGCGGCACGCCGTTCATCAGGTCACGGCCCTTCACCTCGATGATCGGCCCCTCCTCCCCGAACTCCGGCTGGGCAGCGGCGCCGATCCCCATCTTGATCCGCTCGGCCGTGCTCTCGCCGATCAGGAGGTTAAACTGCCGCCGGATATAGGAGATGATGGCCTCGTCCATCTTGTCCCCGCCCACGCGGACGGAGCGGGCATAGACGATGCCGCCCAGCGAAATGACGGCCACCTCAGTCGTCCCGCCGCCGATATCGACGATCATAGAGCCCGACGGCTCGGTCACCGGCAGCCCCGCCCCGATCGCCGCCGCCATCGGCTCCTCGATCAGCAATACCTTCCGCGCGCCCGCACTCTCGGCGCTCTCCTGGATTGCCCGTCGCTCCACCGCCGTGGAGCCCGAGGGCACGCAGACGATGATCATCGGGGAGGCGAAGCTCCGCCGGTTATGCACCTTGCGGATGAAGTGCTTGATCATCTCCTCCGCCACCTCGAAGTCGGCAATCACGCCGTCCCGCAGCGGGCGGATGGCAGCAATGTTGCCAGGGGTGCGGCCCAGCATCTGCTTGGCCTCCTCCCCCACCGCCAGCACCTGCTTGCGGCCACGGATATCGGCGATGGCCACGACGGACGGCTCGTTCAGGACGATGCCGCGGCCCTTCACATAGACCAGGGTATTCGCGGTGCCGAGGTCGATGGCCATGTCGGCGGAGAGGAAGCCGAACAGGCGAGAGAACATGGGGGATCTGACCTCGGAAGAACGTGGAGTGGCCGGCAGGGCCGGGCGATGGGGTGACTAGCCGCAAGGGCTGGGCCGCTCAAGCCGGAAAAGGGTCTTTTTGGGGCAAGATGACAAACCCGCAACCGAGGCCGAAGAAGGCGCGTTCCAGGGACATAGTTCAACCCCGAAGGAATAAGCTCATGCGGAAGACCAGCCTCGCCCTCCTCGCCATTGCCAGCCTCAGCCTCGGCGCCTGCGGCTACAGCACCGGTGACCGTGCGGTCTCCGGCGGCCTTCTCGGTGCCGGCGCCGGCGCGGGCGTTGCCGCCATCACCGGCGGCAATGCCGGCACGGGCGCCCTCATCGGCGGCGCGGCCGGTGCTGCCGGCGGCGCGCTGACGAGCGGCCGCGACATCAACCTCGGCCGTCCCGCCTGGCGCTGAGCCGGTCAGTCGCGGGGGTCATACTCCCGCGGCCAAAGGACAATCAGAGCAATTGGGGCGCCTCCTTACGGGGGCGCCCTTCCTGATTCCGGCACCGCTTGCGCGCCCGCCCCACGGGGCGTTCCATTCCGAAAGGGCCGCCGGAACGAGCGTCCCGCAGGGAACGGAACGCCAGATCATGATCAGCCTCACCTGCGACGCGGGCGGCCTCCATGCCGGATGCGGCTGCAAAGCCCGCCCGGCCCGGCATCACCCTACCGCCGCCCTGCCCCGTCGCTCCCTCCTGTCCGGGCTCGTGGCGCTCGGCACCGCCGCCTCCCTACCCGGCCCCGTCACGGCCCAGCCTGCCGCGCGCCCCCGCCGGATCGACATCCACCATCACCTGACCCCGCCGGCCTGGCGCGACGCCGCCCTCCAGAAGCTCGATCTCCTCCCTGTGGCCCGCGACTGGACTCCCGAGCGCACCATTGCCGACATGGACGCTGCCGGCATCGACGTCGCCATGCTCTCCGTGAGCACCCCCGCCCTTAGCTTCGTGGAGGGGGATGAGCGCCGCCGCCTGGCACGTGTCTGCAATGAATACGCGGCCGAGCTCATGCAGCGACACCCCGGCCGCTTCGGCGCCTTCGCCACCCTTCCCCTGCCCGATATCGACGGCAGCCTCACCGAGGCCGCCTATGCGATGGATGTGCTGAAAGCGGACGGCGTCCTCCTCTTCACCAGTTACGGAAGGCAGTGGCTCGGCGATGCCGCCTTCCACCCGCTCTATGAAGAACTGAACCGCCGCCGCGCGGTCGCCGCGACCCACCCGCTCTCCCCGCAATGCTGCGAGAACCTGGTCCCCAACGTTTTCGACACCGTGGTCGAGTTCGGCACCGACACGACCCGCAGCATCGCCAGCCTGATGTTCAGCGGCACCGCTGCCCGCTACCCGGAGATCCGCTTCATCTTTTCTCATGCCGGCGGGACGATGCCCTTCGTGATCGAGCGCCTGGAATTTCAGGCCCGCATCCCCGCCATGGCCGCCCGCCTCGCCGGCGGCGCCGTCCGCCCCGCCCTGGGCCGCTTCCTTTACGACACCGCTCAGGCCGCGAACCCCGTCGCCATGAGCGCCCTGCTGCAGCTCGTCCCCTCCAGCCAACTCGTTCTGGGCAGCGACTTCCCGTACCGCACCAGCCTCGAACAGGTTCAGGGCCTGGCGGGATGCGGGTTGGATGTTGCCACCCTGCGCCGCATCGAATCCGGAAATGCCGAAGCCCTGATCCCCCGCCTACGAGCCGGGTAAAGAGAAAAGGCCCGGGGATATCCCCGAGCCTCTCACCATCTTCTTCAGGCTTGCCTTCGGGCCAGCCGCACAGAACGCGGTCCAGGGGGGATACCTCCCCCTGGCCTTCAGGCCGCCGGAGCTGCCATCTCCGCCGGCGCAGTCCGCGCCCGCTTCACCATCAGCTTGTTGAGCGCATTCACATAGGCCCGGGCCGAGGCGACGATCGTGTCCGTATCCGCCCCCTGCCCGTCCACAAGCTTGCCGTGCTCCTCGAAGCGCACGGTCACCCGCGCCTGCGCATCGGTCCCGCCGGTCACGGACTGCACCGCGTACAGTTTCAGCGCCACCTCATGGGGATAGGCAACGCGCATCGCGTTGAAGGTCGCGTCCACCGCGCCGTCGCCCACCGCCATGCCCTCGATCTCCTCGCCGTCGATCTCGAGCTTCAGCGTCGCCATCGGTCGCGTGTTCAGGCCGGAGGTGACGGTCAGTGCCGTCAGCTTCACGCGGTCGTTCTGCCGAACCACCTCGTCATCCACCAACGCCGAAACGTCCTCGTCGTAGACGACCTTCTTGCGGTCGGCGAGGTCCTTGAAGCGCCGGAACGCGTCGTTCAGCGCGTTGTCGCCCAGCTCGTAGCCCAGTGCCTTCAGCTTGTCCCGGAAGGCCGCGCGCCCGGAATGCTTGCCCAGCACCAGGGAGTTCGTGGTCCAGCCCACGCTCTCCGGCGTCATGATCTCGTAAGTGGAGGCATCCTTCAGAACGCCGTCCTGATGGATCCCGCTCTCATGCGCGAAGGCGTTGCGCCCGACGATCGCCTTGTTCGGCTGCACGTCGAAACCCGTGATCGTCGCCAGCAACCGCGAGGTCCGCAGGATGTTCGGCGTGTGGATGCCCGTCTTCCGCGCGATGGCGTTCCCGCGGGTCCGCAGCGCCATCGCCACCTCTTCGAGCGAGGCGTTGCCGGCGCGCTCGCCAATCCCGTTGATCGTGCACTCCACCTGCCGCGCCCCGGCCTGGATCGCCGCCAGTGTGTTGGCAACCGCCAGACCTAGGTCGTCATGGTTGTGGGTGGAGAAGATCACCCCATCCGCCCCCGGCACGCGCTCGCGCAGCATGGAGAAGATGCGCGTCATGTCCTCGGGCAGCGCATAGCCCACCGTGTCCGGCACGTTGATCGTCGTCGCACCCGCCTTGATTGCGGCCTCGACGCAGCGGCACAGGAATTCCGGATCGGTGCGGCTTCCGTCCTCGGCCGACCACTCCACATCATCCGTGTGCTGCCGCGCCAGCGTCACGCTGCGCACCACCGCCGCCAGCACATCCGCATCCGACATGCGCAGCTTCACGCGCATATGCAGCTCGCTGGTCGAGATGAAGGTGTGGATACGTCCGCGCCCGGCCGGCTTGATCGCCTCGGCCGCCCGGATGATGTCCCCATCCGCCGACCGCGCCAGCCCGCAGACCACCGGCCCACCCTTGGCGAAGCGCGTGGCGATCGAGTGCACGCTCTCGAAATCGCCCGGGCTTGCGATCGGAAAACCCGCCTCCAGCACGTCAGCGCCCAGCTCCGCCAGGCTCTCGGCCATGCGCAGCTTCTCTTCCAGGTTCATGGAGAACCCCGGGGACTGCTCGCCGTCGCGCAGCGTGGTGTCGAAGATGATGACGCGATCGTCGGCAATATTGCCGAAGCTGGGGTGGTTGGTGGCCATCTGTGCCGTTCCTTGAATGCCGTGTGGAAGACATGCGGGCGCGTCGCCCGGGGATCCCCCTGAGCGATGCGGGCCAGTCAGCCGCGCGTCACGCCCAGGGGCGGCGAAGTCGAAGGAGGAGGGCGAGAGCCGGGCGCGCGGCGAAGCCGGCCGAAGGGCCAGTGCGGAAAGGCGCGGAACGGGCGTTGGTCGCCTGCATGACGTGAAGGCTACGTCGCGCTCCGGAGAAGGGCAAGCACCGAAACGGCCATCGTCCCGCATGCGTGATGCAGGGATGCGGAACCATCGCTTGCATCCATGCTGCGATGCAGCAAATGACGACGCTCCACCGCACCATTGCCGGAGGCACCCATGGGCCTGCCGCTCCTCTCCCTCTCGATCGCCGCCTTCGGGATCGGGATGACCGAATTCATCATCATGGGCCTGCTGCCCGAACTCGCCCTGGACCTGAGGGTAAGCATCCCGCAGGCTGGATACCTCGTCTCCGGCTACGCCCTCGGCGTGGTGCTGGGCGCACCGATCATGGCGCTGGCCACCTCGCGTGCGCCGCGGCGGCCGGTGCTGATCGCGCTCATGGGCCTCTTCGTCATTGGCAATCTCGCCTGCGCGCTTGCCCCCTCCTATGGCTGGCTGATGGCCGCGCGCGTGCTGACCGCCTTTGCCCACGCCGCTTTTTTCGGTCTTGGCGCCGTGGTTGCCACGCAGGTGGTGCCGCCCGGCCGCCAGGCCCGTGCCATCGCCCTGATGTTCTTGGGCCTTACCCTCGCCAACGTGTTGGGCGTGCCGATCGGCACGGCCATCGGTCAGGTTACGGGCTGGCGCTCCACCTTCTGGGGCGTCGCGGCCATCGGCGGCCTTGCCATGTTGGCGCTTCACCTTTGGTTGCCGCGCAACCTCGCGCGCGGCACCGGCGGCATCGCGGCGGAATTCCGCGCCATGGCCCGCCCGCAAGTACAGCTTGCCATGCTGATCAGCGTGCTCGCCTCGGCCGCCATGTTCGCAGTCTTCACCTATATCGCACCGACCCTGCAAACCGTGACGGGCGTCACCGGCCAGGGTATCTCCGCCGTGCTGCTCGTGGTCGGGCTGGGCATGACGATCGGCAACCTCCTCGGCGGAAGGCTTGCTGACTGGAGGCTGATGCCCATGGTCATCGCCCTACTGCTCGTGGCGGCGAGCGTGATGGTGGTGATGTCGGGCGTGCTGGCAACGCCTGCCGCGGCCGTCGCCGCCATCCTGGCCTGGGCCATCGCCATCTCATCCATCGGCACCCCGATGCAGATGCGGGTGATCCAGATGGCACCTGGCGCGCCCACCCTGGCCTCGACCGTCAACCAGGGCGCCTTCAACCTGGGAAATGCGAGCGGCGCCTGGATCAGCGGCATGGCGCTGACTCACGGCGCTACCTACCCGATGCTTCCCCTCATTGCGGCGGCCATCGCGGTGGCCGCCGCTGGGCTGGCGGCACTGTCTCTCGCAATGGAGCGCCGCGGAGGCGCGCTGCAGCCCGCGCCCGCAGAATAGAGCAAGGGCCCGTGCCGTCCTGGCACGGGCCCCCGCGACGGCCTAGTTCTTGGTCTGATCGACGAGCTGGTTCTTCTTGATCCAGGGCATCATGCCCCGCAGCCGCTCGCCCACCTGCTCGATCGGATGCTCGGCCAACCGGCGGCGCGTGGCCTTGAAGCTCGCCTGGTTCACCTTGTTCTCCAGCATCCAGTCGCGCGCGAACTTGCCGCTCTGGATGTCATCGAGAACCCGCTTCATCTCCGCCTTCGTCTCGGCATTCACGATGCGCGGCCCCGTCACGTACTCGCCGTACTCGGCGGTGTTCGAGATGGAGTAGTTCATGTTGGCAATGCCGCCCTCATAGATGAGGTCGACGATCAGCTTCACCTCGTGCAGGCACTCGAAATACGCCATCTCCGGCGCATAACCCGCCTCGGTCAGCGTCTCGAACCCGGCCTTGATCAGCTCAACCAGACCACCGCACAGCACGGCCTGCTCGCCGAACAGGTCGGTCTCGCACTCCTCCTTGAAGGTCGTCTCGATCACGCCCGAGCGCCCGCCGCCAATGGCGCTGGCGTAGGAAAGCGCGATCTCCAGCGCGTTGCCCGAGGGATTCTGGTGCACGGCCACAAGGCACGGCACGCCGCCGCCCTTCTGGTACTCGCCCCGTACGGTGTGCCCCGGGCCCTTCGGCGCGATCATGAACACATCGATGTCGGCGCGCGGATCGAGCAGGTTGAAATGCACGTTCAGCCCATGCGCGAAGGCAAGCGCGGCGCCCTCCTTCATGTTCGCGTGCAGATGCTCGCGATACAGGTCGCCCTGGCCCTCATCGGGGGTCAGCACCATCACCACATCGGCCCAGGCAGCTGCCTCAGCCGGCGACATCACCTTGAAGCCCGCGGCCTCGGCCTTCTTCGCGGAAGCGCCGGGACGCAGCCCGATCACCACATCCTTCACGCCGGAATCGCGCATGTTCATCGCATGCGCATGCCCCTGGCTGCCGAAGCCGATAACCGCGACCTTGCGGGCCTTGATCAGGTTCACATCCGCATCGCGGTCGTAGTAAACGCGCATCCCAGCATTCCCCCTTTGGGTCTCAGTGCAATCCTACGCCGCCGAAGTCAGGCAGCCAAACTGCGCGGCCCGCGCGCGATCGCAACCGCCCCCGTCCGCGAAACCTCGGCCAGCCCCAGCGGCCGCATCAGCGCCACGAAGGCGTCGATCTTCTCCGCCGTGCCGGTCATCTCAAAGGTCGCGCTGTCATGGCTGGCATCCACCACCCGCGCCCGGAACGCATCGCCCAGCCGCAGCGCCTCCATCCGCGTATCACCGCGCCCGACCACCTTGATCAGGGCCAGCTCCCGCGTCAGATGCGGCCCCTCCAGCGACAGGTCGGACACGGTATGCACCGGCACCAGCCGGTCCAGCTGCGCCTTGATCTGCTCGATGATCATGTCCGTGCCCGTGGTCACGACCGTGATCCGCGACAGCCGCCGCTCCTCATCCACCGGCGCCACGGTCAGGCTCTCGATATTGTAGCCGCGCCCGGAAAACAGCCCGATCACCCGCGCCAGCACGCCGGACTCATTCTCCACAAGCACCGCGATCGTCGCCGTTCGCTGCCCCGCACCTGCCGACGTTTCGGACATGCTCACACCAGCACCTTGCCTTCATCCGTCACGCCCGCGACGCCACCCTGCTGCCCCGCGCCGAGGATCATCTCGTTATGCGCGGCGCCCGAAGGGATCATCGGGAACACATTCTCCTTCTGGTCCACCGCGATATCCGCGATGACCGGCCCGGGATGCGCGATCATCTCGCGGATCACCTCGTCCAGATGGCTCGCATCCGTCGCCCGCAGCCCGCGCGCATGGAAGCTCTCCGCCAACTTCACGAAGTCCGGCAGCGCCTCCGAATAGCTCTCGGAATAGCGGGACCCGTGCAGCAGCTCCTGCCACTGCCGGACCATGCCCATATACTCGTTGTTCAGGATGAACACCTTCACCGGCAGCCGGTACTGCGCCAGCGTCCCCATCTCCTGGATGTTCATCAGAATGCTCGCCTCGCCGGCGATGTCGATCACCAGCGCGTCCGGATGCGCGATCTGCACGCCCGCGGCCGCGGGCAGGCCGTAGCCCATCGTGCCCAGCCCGCCCGAGGTCATCCAGCGGTTCGGGCGCTCAAAGCCGAAATACTGCGCCGCCCACATCTGGTGCTGCCCCACCTCGGTCGAGATGAAGGTGTCGCGCCCGGTCTCGCGCGTGATCTCGTAAAGCCGCTTCACCGCGTGCTGCGGCTTGATGATGCTGCCTTCCTGCACATAGGCCAGGCAGTTCCGGGCCTTCCAGGAATCCACCTCGCGCCACCAGGCCGCGATCGCCTCGCGGTCCTGCTCGGCGCCGTCCGCCTCCCACTCCGCGATCAGCGCGCGCAGCACCTCGGCCGCATCGCCCACGACAGGCACGTCCACTTTGACGTTCTTGTTGATGTTCGACGGATCGATATCCGCATGGATCTTCTTGGACCCCGGCGAGAAGGCGTTCAGCCGCCCCGTCACCCGGTCGTCGAAGCGCGCGCCGATGTTGAACATCACGTCGCAGCCATGCATGGCGAGGTTCGCCTCGACCGTGCCGTGCATTCCCAGCATCCCGATGAAGCGCGGGTCGCTGGCCGGGAACACGCCCAACCCCATCAGCGTGTTCGTGCAGGGCATGTTCGCCATCCGCACGAAGCGCGTCAGCAGCTCGCTCGCCTCCGGCCCCGCATTGATGACGCCACCGCCGGCGTACACCACAGGCCGCTTGGCCGACTTCAGCAGCGCCACCGCCTTGCGGATCTGCTCCGGCTCTGGCCGCGTTACCGGCCGGTAGGACCGGTGCTCCTCCCGCGGCGCCTCCTCATAGATCCCACGCCCCAGCAGGATATCCTTCGGGAGATCCACCACCACGGGACCCGGCCGGCCCGAGCGCGCCACATAGAAAGCGTCATGCACCGTCCGCGCGAGGTCGCCGATCTTCTTGACGAGATAGTTGTGCTTCGTCGCTGGCCGCGTGATGCCGGTCGTGTCCGCCTCCTGGAAGGCGTCATTGCCGATCAGATGCGTCGGCACCTGCCCGGTCAGGCAGACCACGGGGATGGAATCCAGCAGCGCATCCACCAACCCGGTTACCGCATTGGTGGCACCAGGGCCGGAAGTCACCAGCACGCAGCCGACCTTGCCGGTGGAGCGCGCGTAGCCCTCCGCCGCATGCACCGCGGCCTGCTCGTGGCGAACCAGGATGTGGCGAATGGCGTTCTGCTGGAACAGCGCATCGTAGATCGGAAGGACAGCGCCGCCGGGATAGCCGAAGATTACTTCGACGCCCTGCTCCTTCAGCGCACGAAGGACGATTTCGGCGCCCGTCAGGGTGCTGGAATCCGTCTGGGCGGGCAGGGTGGCGGACATGCGGCGTTTCCTGGGGAAAGTTTCGCGGGCCGGTGATCTACGGCCCCCACCCCCGAGCGTCAATGCACGAATTGCATGTTCGACAAGATTTCGCCGATCTGACTTTCCGAAAGTTGCGCAACACTGCCGATTCGCGCATTGATGGTATGCGCGCAGTGGGGGTCCGCAAGCGAATGATGCCGAAACCATGTCGCTTGCCGTTTCGTGTACTGCCCGGTGGCGAGCACCGCCCGCTTGCCCGCCTCAGCCAGTGAGAGCCGCCCTTCCAGCACGGCCGAAAGCTCGGGCACCCCATGCGCACGCATAGCTGGTAGCGCCGGATCCAGGCGCTGCGCCACAAGCGCCCGCACCTCCTCCACCGCACCAGCCCGCACCATCCCTTCCCATCGTGCCGCGATCGCTGCGCGCAACGCATCCCGCGGCGGATCGATCAGCACCGCGTGAAAGTCGAAAGGCGCCGGTCCCGTCGCCGGCGCATCCGCCTGCCAGGACGCAATCCCCCGCCCCGTCGCCCGCCAGACCTCCCATGCCCGCGCAACACGCTGCCCATCCCCCGGCCGCAGCCGCGCGGCACTGCCCGGATCAACCTGGAGAAGCCGTGCATGCAGCGCCGCTGCTCCCTCCTGCGCCAACAGCCGCCGCGCCTCTTCCCGCACCCCGTCGGGGATGACGGGCATCTCCGAAAGTCCTCGCGTCAGGCTGCTGAAATACAGCCCCGTCCCCCCGCACAGGATCGGCACCAGCCCCGCCGCCACCGCGCGCCCCATCCCCTCCAGCGCCGCCTCTCGCCACCAGGCGACAGAGGCAGCCCGCGCCGCCGGCAGCACACCATAGAGCTCATGCGGCGCCATCGCCTCCTCCTCCGCGGAGGGCCGGGCCGTCAGCATCCGCAAATCCCTGTACAGCTGCATCGAGTCGGCATTGATCACCACGCCGCCGATCCGCCGCGCCAATGCCAGCGCGAGGGCCGACTTTCCCGAGGCCGTCGGCCCGGCGATCAGAAGGGCGCGTCTTCCGGCTATGGCTGGTTGCTCCATCGCGATCCCAGGGGCATGAACCCCGCCCATGTCGCATGTCCTCACCCTCGTCGCACCCCCGGGCGGGCTCTCGGCCGCCACCCTCGCCCGCGTGCGCGACGCGCTCACCGCCCTTGGCGCAGCCCCCGGCACCCCGGACTGGCTTGCCGCGAACGAGGCGGCCGACCTTCCCTTCGCCGACCTCAACCCCGACCAGGCTACCGCCGCCGCCCGGGCCGCCCTTGGCGCCGAGCCGATCGACGCAATCGCCCAGCCCGCCGAGGGCCGCCGCAAGCTCCTCCTCATCGCCGACATGGACAGCACCATTGTCACCTCGGAGACGCTGGACGAGCTCGCCGCCTATGCCGGCCTGAAGGACGAGGTCGCCGAGATCACCCGTCGCAGCATGAACGGCGAGCTGGACTTTGCCGCTGCCCTCCACGCCCGCGTCGCCATGCTGAAAGGCCTCAGTCTCGACGCGCTCGAGGCCACATGGGCCCAAACCCACCTCATGCCCGGCGCCCGCGCCCTTGTTCGCACCATGGCCGCGAACGGCGCCCACTGCGCCCTCGCCTCTGGCGGATTCACCTTCTTCACCGCCCGCGTGGCTCAGCTCTGCGGCTTCCACAGCCACCACGCCAATACCCTGCTCGACGACGGCAAGTCCCTCACCGGCGAGGTCGCCGAGCCCGTCTTCGACCGCGACGCAAAGCTCGCCACCCTCACCCGCCTCGCCGCCGAGAAAGCCCTCCCCCTCTCGGCCACCCTCGCGGTCGGCGACGGCGCCAACGACCTGGCCATGCTCGGCGCCGCCGGCCTCGGCATCGCCTACCGCGCCAAGCCCATCGTGGCCGCCGCAGCCCGCGCCCGAGTGGACCAGACCGACCTCCGCGCCCTCCTCTATGCCCAGGGCTACCGCGCCGCCGATATTTCCCCCGACAACGACTGATCCAGCCCCGACGCTCCGCGCATGCGATCCGTCCGGCCCTACCGCGCCACCAAGCCCGGCTGATCCAACCCGAAGGCCTCCCGCAGCCCCATCCGTCCGGCGGGCGTCACGGTCAGCGCCCGCGACCCCGCGACCCGCCGCACCCAGCCCAGATCCACGCAGCGCCGACAAAGCGCTGCCCCAAGCGCTCCCGCAAGATGCGCGCGCCGCTCACTCCAATCGAGGCAGGGCCGACAGAAGGCCCGCCCCCGCCCGGAGGGCACGGCAACGCCCAACCCCTCCAGAAACCCCGCCCCCGCCTCCGTCAGCGCCCCGCCATCCGCTGTCAGCTCCACCTGCCCGCGCGCGACCATCGCATCCGCCATTCCCACCGCCAGCCGCCCGGCCAGGTGGTCGTAACAGGTCCGAGCTTCCCGCATCGCGGCGTCCCGCGGCCCCGTCCGCGGCGCCCGCGCCACCGGCCGCGCGGCAGAAAGCGCCATCAGCCCTTCCAGCACCCGCGCCACCTCCGGCGAGGCTAACCGGTGATACCGGTGCCGCCCCTGCTTCTCCACCGCCAGCAACCCCGCCCCCAGCAGCCGCCCGAGATGCCCGCTGGCCGTCGTCGGCGCCACGCCCGCCGCCCCCGCCAGCTCCCCAGCCGTCAGCGCCCGCCCATCCATCAGCGCGGCAAGCATGTTCAACCGCGCGGGATCCCCCAGCGCGGCGGCGGTCTCGGCAAGGGCGGCGGTGCTGACCATCCCATCCGGATACCCCGCCCTGCCCCGCGCATGCTACGGCCAGCACCGAGGCATCGCAGGCCCACCCGCCCACAGAATTGGCCACATCACCACCCCTGGACGACCATGGACCTCCTGCCTCTCGCGGCCATCGCCGCCATCTTCCTCCTCGCCGGTTTCGTGAAAGGCGTGATCGGCCTCGGCCTTCCCACCATCGCCATGGGCCTGCTTGGCTCCCTCATGCCGCCCGCCGAGGCCGCTGCCCTCCTCGTCATCCCCGCCATCATCAGCAATCTCTGGCAGATGGCCGGCGGCACCGCCCTCGCGCCCCTGCTCCGCCGTCTCTGGCCCATGCTCGCCGGCGTCCTCCTCGGCAGTTGGCTAGGGGCCGGCCTCCTCACAGGCACGGACACCACCTCAGCCATGGCCGCCCTCGGCGCCGCCCTGCTCGCCTACGCCGCCATGGGCCTCCTGCCCTGGAAACTTCCTCGGGTTCCACCGCGCCACGAAACCTGGGCCGGCCCCGTCGCCGGAACCGCCACGGGCGTGATCACCGGCGCCACAGGCGTCTTCGTCATCCCCGCCGTCCCCTATCTCGGTGCCCTCGGCCTCACGCGGGACGAGCTGGTCCAGGCCCTCGGCGTCTCCTTCACCGTCTCGACGCTGGCACTCGCGACCGCCCTGGGCACCGCCGGCGTCTTCACCACCAGCCTGGCCTGGGGATCCCTCGCCGCCCTGATTCCAACCCTGCTCGGCATGGCCCTGGGCAACGCCCTCCGCCGTCGCGTCAGCCCCGAGACCTTCCGCCGCTGGTTCTTCCTGGGGCTGCTCGTGCTCGGTGGGCAGCTACTGGCCCGCGGCTTCAGCTGACGGCGCTGATACCCACCGGGGAAGCGCTGCTTCCCCGACCCCGCCTCCACCGGGGAGGCACGGGCCTCCCAGGCCCCGCTTCAAGGTTTCGGGCAACAGCGCGCAGGGTCAGCACGCCAGTCAAAACCCTCGGCGGCGGCGCCCCAGGCTCCCCGGTGAGGGAGCTTGGGGCAGGCAACGTCTCACCGTGCCCGCTAGCGCAAGATCAACGAAACCCGCGAAGTGTCCCGCAAACCTTCTCCAGCTGCGCGTCCGTCATCTCCGGGAAGACCGGCAGGCTCATCACCTCCCCCGCCGCGCGGGAGGTCTCGGCGCACCCCGCCGGTCCCATGGCGATGCGCCCGGCATACGCTCCCTGCTCATGCACCGGCACGGGGTAGTGAATGGCCGTCATCACGCCCTGAACGCGCAGCCGGTCCATCACCCCCGCACGGTCCGGCACGCGCAGGACATATTGATGGAACACGTGCTCCACCCCGGGCGCACGGAAGGGCGCGGTAAACGGGCCGTCCGCCAGTGCCGCGTCATACGCAGCGGCAATGGCCTGGCGGCGGGCATTGCTGGCATCCAGCAGTCCCAGCCGCACGCGCAGGATCGCCGCCTGCATCTCATCCAGCCGCGTGTTCACCCCGACCTCGTCGGAGATGTAGCGCGTGTGCCATCCATACTGCCGGATCGCGGCCATGCGCTTCGCCAGCGCCGCATCAGGCGTGGCAGTCACCCCCGCATCGCCCAGCGCGCCAAGATTCTTGGTCGGATACAGGCTGAACGCCGCCGCATCGCCCATGGTCCCGGCCATGCGCCCATCCAACCGCGCCCCATGCGCCTGCGCCACATCCTCCACCACCGCGATCCCGGCCGCGCGGCAGGTGCCGAGAATGGCGTCCATGTCGCAGACATGCCCGTAGATGTGCACAGGGATCACGGCGCGGATCGGCGGCAGCCCCGGCGGCGGGCTGGCGATCACCGCTTGCAGCTCCGCCGCATCCATGCAGAAGGTCCGCGGATCAATGTCGATCAGCACGGGCGTCGCCCCCACCATCTCGATCGCGGCCACCGTCGCCACCGCGGTGTGGGACACGGTCGCCACAGCGCAGCCCGGCCCGATGTTAAGCCCCCGCAGCACGAGCGCGATCGCATCCGTCCCGTTGGCACAGCCCACCGCCTGCATCGACGGCGCCGGCGCGCCACCCGGCGCCGAGAGCCAGGCCGCGAACTCCGTCTCGAAGGCAGCCCCCTCCTGGCCGAGAATGTACCACCCGCTGGAGAGAACCCGCGAAACCGCGGCGTCGATGGCCGTCTTCTGCGCACGATAGGCGGCGCCGAGATCGGCCTGGGGCACGATGATGTCGGGGGCGTCCATGGAAAGCGTCAGTCCTCAGGTCTCGTCGGAGAGATAGGCCGGAAGGCGGGGTCGGAACCAGTCCACCGTGCGGCGAAGCCCCTCGGCCAGCCCCACGCGCGGCGCCCAGCCCGTCGCCGCCCGGAAAGCTCGATCGTCGGCGTGATAGGACCCGATGTCGATGGCCGCCCGCTCCGCCGGGAAGGTCTTGAGCAGATAGCTCCCCTCACCCGCCGCCACCACCATGGCATCGCCCAGCGCCTGCAGGCTGATCGGCGCGTCGCCCCCAATATTGAAGGCCCGCCCCGTCACCTCGGCCGGCCGCCCGGCCAGCGCGTCCGCCGCCGCCAGGAAGGCCGCCACCACGTCGTCAACATAGGAAAAGTCGCGCAGCTGCTCGCCGCCCCACACCTCGAAGGGCTGCCCCTCCAGCACCCGCCGCACCCAGATGCCCAGGAAGGTCTGCCGCGCATCCATCACCCGCATCCGCGGGCCGTAGCAATTGGTCAGCCGCAACGCCGCCACGGGCCGCCCGTGCACCCGGTTCTCCAGAAGCCAGTACTGCTCGGCCGCGAACTTGGACACGCCATTGGCGTCCGGCGGCGCGATCGGATGCGCCTCGGAGACCGGCAGCACCTGAGGCCGCCCGTAGAACTGCCGCGTGGAGGCATGCACCACCCGCGCGCCCGGCGCGCCCTGCCGCAGCGCCGCGATCAGCCGCAGCTGCGCATGCCCGTTGATGGCCAGATCCGTGAAGGGGTCCGCCTGGCTGCCGGCATGGCTGGTCTGCCCGGCCATGTTGAACAGCACGTCGATCCCATCGACAAGCGGGTGAAGGTCCGCGTCGCGCAGGTCGTCCTCGACCAGCCGCGCCCCGCTCCCCTCCAGATTCGCCCGCCGCGCGCCGGTGCCGGGCAGCAGCGCGTCCAGCGCCACCACCTCTGCCCCCACCGCGCCCAGGGCATGACAGAGCGCCGAACCCAGAAAGCCCGCCCCACCGGTGACGAGCACGCGCCGGCCCTGCCAATTCCCGTCCATTCACCACTCCGCATCTGCACTGATCTGCCGCCCGCTATGCTCGGCCGGGGCGGCGAAGTGGGGACCGAAATGCGGCGACGCGCGGGCAGCTGTCCAGTCCCTCAGCGCTCCTCCCCACCTCTCCCTGAGGGTACCGCCTCCCGGCCCGTCTCGGCCTCGGCCGCCGCGTCCTCCTCCCCGTCAGCCTTCGCCGCCGAACCCTCCTTGCCCCCATCGCCCGAGAGCCGGTCCCGCGTGATCTCGTAAAAGCCGAAGAGCAGCAGCAGCTGTCCCGTCAGCACCTCCACAGCCGAGAGCAGCCGCGCCCCGTCATCCGTCGGCCAAATATCGCCGTAGCCGACGGTCGAGATCGTCACCACGCTGAAATGCAACGCATCCCGGAAGCCGATCCGGATCGGCCCGTCCGGCCCCGAGAACAGCGCGTGCTGCGACAGCCGGTCCGCCACCCGGAAAAAGCAGGCGAACACGATGGTGATGAGCGAGAACAGCGCCGCATAGGCTGCGATCGGCACCACAAGCGCCACCGCCCGCCCGCTGAGCGCCCCCATCAGCTGCGCCATGTCGACCAGCAGCCGCACGAGCTCTCGCACGGACCGCGCCGCCAGGAAGCCGATTAGCCCCGCCCCCGCCAGCATCACCGTATCCTGTGCGCCCGGGGAGAGCCGGTTCGCCGGCACAGAAAGGCTGGCCACCGCGATCACTGCCATCATCGCCAGGAAGCGCCCGATGCGCCGGAGATGCAGCTCGTCCGGCCCCTCGCCCCGCTCCACGATCCGCCGCAGCCGAGCGCGCCGGTGCACCACGGCAGCCAGGAAAGCCGCGACCGGCACCAGGAACGCCACCCCGAGCATCATCGCCGAGGCCCCGGGGAAGGCCGAGCGCGCGATCACCGCGAACAGCGCCGCATAGGTCGCGAAGCCGATCCCGGCGCCCAGCGCAAAATCCAGCCCGCCGGGAAACAGCCGGAACAGCACACCGAAGCCCAGCGCCGCCGTCGCCGCCACCGCCAGCGGCAGCCAGGGCTCGTCGTCCCAGACCCCCACGGCCACTAGCAGCCCGAGCCCCATGGTGGCCAGGAACGGCCGCAGCCAGGCCCGCCCGTCCTGGCTGAGGATCAAGGCAGAAAGCCCATGAGGCGCGCCTGGGCGTCTGTCACGTCGCGCGCGCGATCCCGGTGATCTCTACCTTCCAGGCCGGATTCACCAGCGGCGCCTGGATCGTCATCCGCGCGGGCTTGGCCGAGCGGTCCAGCCAGGCATCCCAGGCCCGGTTCATCGCCGGCGCGTCGGCGATATCGGCCAGAACGATCTGCACCTGCAGCAGCGCCCGCTTGTCCGTTCCCGCTTCGGCCAGAAGCGCGTCGATCTGGGCCAGGATGTCGGCGGTCTGCCCCTCGGCATCCAGCGTGGCGTCATCCGCCACCTGCCCGGCCAGGAAGACGAAGCCCCCGGCCACCACCGCGCCACTCAGGCGCTCCTCCTCCGCGAGCCGACGGATATCCATGCGAATCCTCCAATCTGTCGTCACCCGAGGGTGCGCACGGCCACCTTCTGCGGCAAGGGATCAGACGATGGGCGAATCCTCCGTCGCGTGCTCGTCCCGATAACCCACCCGGATCCCGTCCGCCGGAGCGCGGTCGATCTGCGGCCGAAGGCGGTGACGAAACCCCACGGCCTCCGCCGCCGCGGCAATCTCCGCCTTCTCGCCCTCCCGGCAGAGGATGGTCACCGTGCCCCGCGTCCGCGCCGCCTCCTCCAGCCGGTCGTCCCACCTCATTGCCATCACCTGCCTCCACCTGTCGTTCCAGACAGGGAGAACGTCTGGCCCCCGTCCGCGCTGCCCCCGCCGCGCTCAGCCATGCGCCCCCGGCCCCTGCAGACCCGGCGGCGGCGTCGCTTCCTCCGCATCCGGGTCGCGGCCGTGCAGCCGGTCGAGCAACCGCATGATCGGCGTCACCGTCAGGCCGTGCAGCAGCACGGACATCAGCACGACGAGCCCGAGGAGCCCCCAGAGCCGCTCGCCATTCGCCACCTCCATGTGGTTCAGCCCATAGGCCAAGTAGTAGAAGGACCCGACGCCACGGATCCCGAAGAAGGCGAGCGTCAGCTTTTCCGTCAGCGTGGCCGGGAACCCGATCAGCCCGATCATCCCCGAGATGGGCCGGAGAACGAGCAGGATCACCGCCGCAATCCCCGCATCCGCCCATGTAACGGGCGCCAGCAGGCCGCTTACCAGCGCACCGCCGAACAGCAGCAGCAGCACCATCATGGCTAGCCGCTCGATCTGCTCCGTCACCTCATGCATCCGCAGCTGGAACTCGTGCTCGCGATGGGTGTGCCGGAAGGTCAGTGCGGTCACGAAAACCGCCAGGAAGCCGTAGGAGTGGATGACCTCCGTCAGCCCGTAGGAGACGAGCGTCGCCGAGAGCCCGATCAGCCCGTCCCCCGTTCGCACAAGCTTCGTCTCCGCCGGGATATGGAAGGTCAGCCAGCCGAAGGCCCGCCCGACCAGCCATCCACCGAGGACCCCGGCACCGACCTCCCACACCACGCGGTAGGAGAGCCACTCCACGAGCCACGGCTCGCCCGTAGCGGCGACGGCCGAGAGCATGATGGCGAGATGAACGAAGGGAAACGCCAGTCCATCGTTCAACCCGGCCTCGGAGGTGAGGCCGAAGCGTACCGTATCCTCCTCGCCCGTCTTTGGCGGCCCGACCTGAACATCGGCAGCCAGCACCGGGTCCGTCGGCACCAGGCTGGCGGCCATCAGCAGCGCCACCGCCACCGGCAGGCCAAGCCCCCAGCCCAGCAGCAGGGTGATCGCAGCGATCCCGAGCGGCATGGTCCCCGCCAGCACCCGCCAGGTCACGGCCCAGCGCCGCCACCCGAAGCGGCGGTCCAGCTTCAGCCCGGCCCCCATCAGCGCGATGATGACGACGAACTCGGTGAACCGCTCGGTGATCTCGGGATAGTTGATCGGCAGTGGTCGCAGCGTCACCTGCGGCAGCGAGAAGATCGCGGCCCCGATGCCGATGCACACGATCGGCAGGGACAGTGGCAGCCGCTTCAGCGCGAGAGGCAGCCAGGCAACCAGCGCGATAAGAATGCCGAACCCGGTCAGCGCGAGAATATAGGTCGAGGGCAGCAGGTCACCGAGTTCCATGCAGCCGTAACAATGGAGAAGCGTCCACGTTCGGCAGAAATCGTCATCCGCGCGCCGTCAACCCGGCCGCGCGCGCCTAGCCCGCCAGATGCCGCCGCCTCACCAGCCGCACCAGCACGCCCTCCACCGGCCCGGCCAGCACGGAAGCCACCCACACCGCCCCCGCTGAGAGAACCACCGCCGGCCCCGTCGGCACGTCGAGGTGATAGGACACCAGGATTCCCGCCACCGAGGCGAGAATGGCGATCAAGCAGGCCGCATAGGCCATCCCTCCAACCGACCGCGCCCAGTGCCGCGACGCGACGGCCGGCAGCATCATCAGCCCCACCGCCATCATCGTCCCCAGGGCCTGGAAGGCCGCCAGCACGTTCAGCACCACCAGCGCCATGAACAGCAGGTGCCAGGCCCCGCCCCGTGCGCCCTCCGCCGCCGCGAAGGACGGATCGAAGCACTCCAGCACCAGCGGCCGCCACGCGAAGGCCAGCGCCAGCAGCGTCAGCGTAGAAACCCCTGCCATCATCAGCAGCGCCGGGTCGTCCACCCCCAGCACACTGCCGAACAGCAGATGGGTGAGTTCCACCGATCCCGCCGAGGCCGAGACCATCGCCACACCCAGCGCCAGCGCGACGAGATACAGTGCCGCCAGCGCCGAGTCCTCCCGCCCGCCGGTGGCCCGCGAGATCGCCCCCGCGCCAACCGTCACGATCAGCCCCGCGATCAGCCCGCCCAGCGACATCGCCGCCACCGACAGCCCGGCCAGGATGAACCCCGCCGCCACCCCGGGCAGGATCCCATGCGCCAGCACATCCGCGGTCAGGCTCATCCGCCTGAGCACGAGGAACACCCCCAGCGGCGGCGCCGCCACCGACAGTGCCAGGCATCCCACCAGCGCCCGGCGCAGAAAGCCGAACTCGACGAAAGGCGCGATCAGCAGGTCCCACGCGCCAAGCGCATGAACGGCATCGGGAAGCACGCGATCAGGCCGCCCGCTCGCAGAATCCGGAGCGCTCGTCCCAGCCCTCCGCCATCATCCGCGCCCGCAGCCGGTTGGCCGCGCCCAGCGCTGCCTCCGTCCCGCACCAGGCCACGGGATCGCGCGCCAGCAGCAGCGTTTCGGGGAACTCCCGCCGCACCAACTCCAAGTCATGCAGCACGGCAACCACCGTCCGCCCCTCGCCATGCCAGCCCCGCACAAGCCGCAGCAGGTCTGCCGCCGTGCGGGAATCCACCGCGTTGAAGGGCTCATCCAGCAGGATCACCGGCGCATCCTGAACCAGCAGCCGCGCGAAGAGCAGCCGCTGGAACTGCCCAGCCGAAAGGCTGCCCACCGGCCGCCGCGCCAACCCGCCCAGGCCCACGGCCTCCAGCGCCGCCTCAGCCTGCGCCCGCCCGGCCGCACCGATTGCCCCAAGTGCCCCGCACCGCCGCCAATGCCCGAACATTGCGACATCCAGGCATGAAATCGGGAAGCCCCGGTCCAGAGCCGACATTTGCGGCAGAAGAGCGATCGGCCCCGCCGGCCGCTCGATCCGCCCCTCATCCACCGGATGCAGCCCGGCAATCGCCCGCAACAGCGTCGTCTTCCCCGCCCCGTTCGGCCCGACG
The DNA here is from genome assembly GCF_054165765.1 of Roseomonas sp. WA12. Taxonomy (NCBI): domain Bacteria; kingdom Pseudomonadati; phylum Pseudomonadota; class Alphaproteobacteria; order Acetobacterales; family Roseomonadaceae; genus Roseomonas; species Roseomonas sp. WA12. The sequence goes on from NZ_CM135108.1 coordinate 2,043,638, forward strand.
ATCGCCGTCAGGCTTCCCGCCGCGAACTCGCCCGTGAGGTGATGCACCGCCGGATGCCGCTCATGCGAAAGCGTCACGTCCCGCAGCCGGATGGCGCCGCTCATGCCGGCGCCCCGCCCGACATCGCCCAGAGCACCGCCCCCCAAAGCAGGGCCGAGACAACCACTGCCCAGCCCAGCCGCGGCAAGGCCCCGGCCGAGAGGGCCAGCGGGTCGTCAGGTCTGAGGCGGCGAGGGATGGGCATGGCGTTACGACATAACATACGCCCTCACACCCCGCTCCTTCAACGTCCTGGCCCTGGAGAAGCCGCGCGCGGATCGCCACTCTCCCCGACACGATGCACATGCCCCCCGAGACCGCCGCCCCTGCTCGCCCCCCGGCCTCTACCCAGGACAGTTCCTTGCCCAACCCCGCGGACAACCGCCCGGCCACGCCCACCCAGGCCCCTAATTTCCGTCCCGCGACAGATGAGGATGCCCTTCGCGTCCGCCTCAAGCATCACAAGCGCCTCGCCACCGGCCTCCTGGCCGGCATGGCCGGAATCACCCTCGGCTCCTACGCCCTTCCCCCGGGCTACTGGACCGACTTGCTCCAAGCATCTGCCAAGGCCGGCCTCGTCGGCGGCCTCGCCGACTGGTTCGCGGTTACCGCTCTCTTCCGCCACCCCCTCGGTCTGCCCATCCCGCACACCGCCATCATCCCGAACGAGAAGGTGCGGCTCGGCCAGGGCCTGGGCCGCTTCGTCGCCAATCACGTCCTCACCGAGGCCGAGGTCCGCCGCGTCGCTGGCCGCATCGATGCCCCTGCCCTCCTTCGCCGCTTCCTCTCGGACCCGGACCGCGTCCGCCCCGCCGCCCAGGCCATCGCCTCCTCCCTCCCCCGCATCCTCCGCAGCCTCGAGGACGGCCGCGCCCGGCGTCTCCTTCTCCGGCTGCTGCCCCGCATGGTCTCCGGCCCCGCTGCCGCCCGCGTCACCGCCCGCGCACTGCGCCTTTTCGTCCAGGGTGGCCGGCACCAGGAGGTGTTCGGCCTCGCCCTCTCTCAGATCAAGGCGGTGGTCGCAGCCAAGGAAGAAAGCCTCAAAGCCGCCATTGCCGGCCGCGTCCGCGCCGAGGGCGGCGCCCTCGTCGGCTGGGTCGCCGGCGCCGCCGTCGCCCGCCGCGTCCTGTCCGCCCTCAATGCCGAGCTGGAGGGCATGGAGCCCGACGACAGCGAACTCCGCGCTGCCTTCGAAACATGGGTCGAGGCCGAGATCGACCGCCTGGAATCCGACCCCGCCAGAGCCGAGGCCATCGGCGCCGCCCTCCGCGGCGCCCTCGCCCACCCTGCTGTCTCCGCCTGGTTGATGGACGCATGGTCCCGCCTCCGCGGCGCACTAGAGGCCGACTCCGCCCGTCCCGAAGGCCGCACCGTCACCCTCATTGCGGACAGCCTCGCAAATCTCGGCGACCTGCTGGACGCCGACCCTGCCGCCCGCGCCCGGGTCGACCGCTTCGTTGAAACCACCCTTCTCGCTGTCCTTCCCGCCGCCCAGGGGCGTATCTCCGGCTTCATCGCCGAGGTCGTGGCGAGCTGGGATACCGCGACGGTGGTGGACAAGATCGAGCTGCGCGTGGGGCGGGACCTGCAATACGTCCGCATCAACGGAACCCTCGTCGGCGCACTCGCCGGCGGTACCCTCTTCGCCCTGCTCCACGCCATATTCGGCCGGGTGGCCTTCTAAGGCTCACCCAGCAGGCGGGGCGAGCCGAAGGCTAGGCCGGCCCTGGCACACGCGGCGGCTCGTCCCGCCCGACACCCCGCGCTGCCCGCAACTCGTCCCGGATCTCCTGCAGCAGCACCTGCTCGCGCGGCGGCGCCTCGTCCTTCTTCGGCGAGGCATGCAGCCGGCTCACCAGCCGCACCAGCCAGAACACGGCGAAGGCAACGATAATGAACTTGATGATGGCGTTGATGAACTGCCCCACCGCCAGCACCGCCGCCCCGGAGGCCCGCGTTGCTGCCAGGGACGGCCCGCGCTCGCCCGAGATCACGACGAACAGGTTCGAGAAGTCGATCCCACCTACCAGCAACCCGATCACCGGGTTTAACAAGTCTTCCACCAAGCTGTTGACGATCGCCGTGAACGCCGCACCGATAACCACGCCCACGGCAAGGTCAATGACGTTGCCACGCGCGATGAAGGCCGCGAAGTCTCCGAACCAACTCGGCTTCCGAATGGGGATTGCCATCCTCACGCCGCCTTCCGCTGCCGGAGCCAGGAGATCTGATGCCGCAGCTGGTAGATCCGATCGGCATAGCTGTCCGGCAGCTTCAGCTCCTGCGCCTCCTTGTCCAGCGCATCCAGCTTTGCCGCCGTCTGCATGGACAGCCCCTTCTCGCTCTCCTCGTCGATCTTGCGCAGCTTATTGTAGATGCCCCAGAGCTGCCGCTCGATCTGCCAGGTGTAGATCGGCGGCGCGATCCGGGCGAGCGGCAGCAGCAGCGTCACCAGCGGGATCAGCAGCACCCACAGCCGCTCCACCGTGATCGCTAGCCAGAAGGGCAAATAGGTCTGCAGGAAGGACACGCCCTTCTCATAGAACCGCGCGGCATCCTCCTGCAGCGGCACCTCGTGGCTGAGGCCGGACGGGAAGCGCCCCTCGGCCGAGAACAGCGTCCGCCCCTTATGCGTGTCGCGCAGGATGCGCATCATCAGCGCCGCCACCTGCGGATTGAGATCGTCCCGCGCGAGCAGGGAGGCCGCCGGCGCCATCAGCGTCACGTCGCCCCGCGGCAGGTCCTCCGCCAGGCTCAGGCTGCCATTGGGCAGACGAACCGGCGTCAGATAGGGCAGGTGAACCGCATAGGCATCCGCCCGGCTGCCGAAGTTCAGAAGGTTCACCCCCTCGGTCCGGATCAACCGGTTGATCGCATCCGTCGGCCTCGCAGCCACCAGCACGGCCGCCTGTACCTGCCCCGTGGCAAGCGCCTCTGCAGCCTCGTTGCCTGCCAGCGGCACCGGCTGGATCGCATCCGCTCCCAGCCCGTTCGCGGCCAGCAGCGACATCGCCAACACCCGCGTCCCGCTGCCCTCGGGCCCGACCGCCACGCGCTGCCCGCGCAGCGCCTGCACCGGGCTTCCCCCGCCCTGCTGCGCACGCACGAAAACCCAGGCCGGTTCGAAGAACACCTGGCCGAGGGTCACCAGCCGCTCCGTCCCCGCTGCAGGCGCCACGCCGCCCTGCACCAGCGCCATGTCAACGCGCCCCTCGCGGATCAGCCGGACATTGTCAGCCGAGCCCTGGCTCGTGACGCGCTCCACCTTGAAGTCCTCAGCGCGCAGCTGCTTCTCGTACTCGTCCACGGTCTGCGCGTAGCTGCTGTTCGGATCGGCCGGCACAGCGAAGCGGACAGTATCCGGCGGCGCGGGCGAGACGAATCGCCACGCGACCACAAGGCCGACGACGGTGACCAGGACCACGAGGCCCCAGGATCGGATGAAGGCTTTGATGGCTTCCCACATGCCTTCCGCAACGGCGGTTCCCTGGCAGGGTTGCCGCCCGGGAGAACCGTCTCGGAAACCCCATGATGTCTCGGCACGTTGCGTTGCCGATCCGCCACGGCATCGACCGCCGGGAAGCGGAATCGATCCAACAGGAGACTCCGCATGTCCCGCAAGTTCGCGCTTCTCGCCGCCGCCTGCGCCTTCAGCGCTATCATCGGTGCCAGCTCCCTCGCCAATGCCCAGGCGCAGAGCGACATGATCCCGCCGGGCGGCTCCGTGCCGGGCGGCTCGACCATGGGCAGCCGCGCCCAGATGGGCGGTTCGGCCATGACCGGCGGCTCCGCGGCCAGCGCCGGCGCGCCGATGGGCGGTGCTTCGATGGGCAGCGGCCGCAGCATGCGCCGCCATCACGCCATGCGCGGCCATCGCGGCATGCGCGCGGAGCGTCGCCAGATGCGCGCCGACCGCCGCGCCGCTCAGAACCCCGACGCGGCCTATATGGGCGGTGGCGCGGTCTATGAGCGTGCGGCCGATGGTTCGCTGCGCCCGGTGATGTGAGCAGCGGGGCAGCCCCCCGGGCCGCTCTCTTTCTGGACGCCGCCGGCCCTGCCGGCGGCGTTTCGCGTTTCCTGCCCCGCTATCCCGCGGCGTCCAGCCACAGCCAGAGCATCACCCCCGCCGCAAGCGCCCAGGCCACCACGACAAGCATGGCTCCGGCCCGGCTCACCGGTCGCCCCTCCGCCGCAAGCGCCGCGGCGCGGCTCTCTGCCATCACCTCCACAGGCACCATTCGCACCGCCAGCCAGATGGCCGGTGGCAGCAGCAGCACCTCGTCCAGCAGGCCCAGCACTGGAATCACGTCGGGAATTAAGTCGATGGGCGAGAGCGCATAGGCCGCGATCACGAGCGCAAACGCCTTGGCGTACCAGGGCGTGCGCGGGTTGCGGGCGGCAAGCCACAGCGCGTGCACCTCCCGCCGGAGCGAACGCGCCCATGCCAGCAGGCGCGCCCACATGCCGCGCCTCCCGCTACCGGCTGAGCAGGACGTCCGGCAACCAGGTCACCGTCGCCGGCCAGACCGTGATGATCGCCACCGTCACCACCAGCATGAGGAAGAAGGGCATGGACGCCCTGGCCACCGCCGTCTGCTCCCGCCCCGTCATCGTCTGCATGACAAAGAGGTTGAACCCCACGGGCGGCGTGATCTCCGCGATCTCCACCAGCAGCACGATGAAGATGCCGAACCACACCAGGTCGAATCCGGCCTGCTGAATCATCGGCACCACGATCGAGGTGGTGAGCACGATCATCGAGGTCCCGTCCAGCGCCGCTCCCAGCAGCACATAGACCACCGTCAGCATCGCGATGATCCCGAATGGCCCAAGTCCCATCGAGGCCACCGCCGCCGCCAGCGCCGCCGGAATCCCCGTCAGCGCCATCGCCTTGGTCAGGTAGGCAGCGCCCGCCAGGATGAACATGATCATGCAGGACAGCCGCGTGGCACCCGTCAGGCTGTCGCGAAAGCTCTCCCAGCTCAGGCACCCCGTCACCGCCGCCAGGATCAGGCTCCCCAGCACCCCGAACGCCGCCGCCTCCGTCGCCGTCGCCCAGCCCACGAACATCGAGCCAATGACCGCGACGATGAGGATCCCGCAGGGGATCAGCTGCGCCGACTCCCGCATCTTCTCCATGAAAGACATGGCCGGCTCGCGCGGCGGCTGCTTCTTCGGGTTCAGCAACGCCCAGACCGCGATGTACAGGCTGAACAGCAGCATCACGATCAGCCCGGGGATGCACCCCGCGATGAACACGCGGACAATCGAAACCTCCGCCGCCACCGCATAAACCACCATGATGATCGAGGGCGGGATCATGATCCCGAGCGTCCCCGAGGTGGCGAGGCTGCCGATCGCAATATCCTCGTCATACCCGCGCCGCTTCAGCTCCGGCAGCGCGATTTTGGACACCGTCGCGCAGGTCGCCGCCGACGAACCCGAGACCGAGCCAAAAATCCCGCAGGCCAGGATGTTCACATGCATCAGCCCGCCAGGGATCCGCCGCACCCAGGGCGCCAACCCGTTGAACAGCTCCTCCGACAGCTTCGTGCGGAACAGGATCTCCCCCATCCAGACGAACATCGGCAGCGCCGCGAGCGTCCAGGACCCCGTCGCTTCCCAGAAGGCGCTCGCCAGATAGGTCCCCGCCGGCTGCTCCACGAAGGTGACCGCGATGAAGCCCACGAAGGCCAGGCTCATCCCGATCCACAGCCCGCCTGCCAGCAGCAGCCCGAGCAGCAGCAGGAGCAGGCCCGAAAGTTCCAGCAATCCCATCGCGCCTTACACCTCCGCCGAGAAGTCGCCGCGCGCGGCCCGTTCCTCGGCCGCCACGACGTAAGCCGGCCGGCCGCCCCGCAGCACCGTCGCCAGCTCGTCCAGGATCGCGATCAGCAGGATCCCGGCACCCACGGGCATCGCGAGCTTCGGGATCCATAGCGGCACGGGCAGCGGACCCTGCGCCATGTCCTCGATTTCGTAGGAGAAGAACACGTCATCCAACGTCCACCAGACGGCATAGGCAGTCCCTGCCGCGGCAAACAGAAGCGCCACGATCTCCGCGATCCGCCGCGGCCCCGGAGACAGCCGCTCGAGCACCAGCCCCACACGGATCAGCTCGCCTCGCCGGAAGGTCAGCGCCAGCGCGAAGAAAGTGGTCGCCACGCACAGATATGCGCTGATGTCATCGGCCCCCGGGAACTGCATGTTCAGGAAGCGCAGCGCCACCTGCCCCATCATCACGAGGAAGATGCCGAGAAGGGAGAGCGCGGCCACTGCCGCGCCCGCCGCATAGAGGGCGTCCAGCCCCCGCCTGATCACCCGCTCAGCCGGCGCGGTAAGCGTCGACGAGCTTGCGTCCGTCCTCGCCCGCCTTGGCCGCCCACTCGTCAGTCATGGTGGCGCTGATCCGCATCAGCCCGTCCTTCAGCGCCTGGCTCGGCTGCTCGATCTTCAGCCCGCGCGCCGCTAGCGTGTCCTGCGCCTCCTTCTCGGACGCCCGCGCCATTTCCAGCCCGCGCGTCTGCGCAGCGGCAGCGGCCTCCTGCACCGCGGCCCGCTGCGCCGCCGGCAGCGCCTCAAACGCGCGGCGGCTGACGAAGACAAAGTTATTGGTGTAGCTGAAGTTCACGGGGGTGAAGACCTTGCAGTAATCCCAGGCCTGCGTGTCCACGCCTGTCGCCGCGCTCGTCACCATCCCGTTGATCACGCCCGTCGCGAAGGCCTGCGGCACCTCCGCGGACTGCACCAGCGTCGGGTTCGCCCCCACCAGCGCCGCGAAGCGGTTAGTCATCGTGTTGAAGGTGCGGAACCGCGTCCCGCGCAGTGCCTCCAGGCTCTCCACCGGCGCGTTGCTGTAGAACCCGCCGGGAGGCCAGGGCACGTTGTACAGCACCGAAAGCCCCGTGCGGTTGAACCGTGCCTCGACATAGGGCCGCGCCAGCGTTGCCAACTTCACCGCCGCCTCGAAGCTCGGCGCCAGCAGCGGCACTCCGTCCACCTCGAAGAACGCATCCTCGTTGCCATAGGCGGAGATCAGCACCTCGCCGAGCTGCACCTGCCCCTGCTGCACCCCGCGCTTGATCTGCGCCATCGGCAGCAGCGACCCGTTCGTGTGCAGCTGCACCTGCAGCGCCCCGTTTGTGGCCTTCTGGATGTCCTCCACGAAGGCCTTCACGTTGCGCGTGTGGAAGTTCGCATCCGCATAGGGCGTGGCGAACTGCCACCGCGCCCCCTGCGCCCGGGCCAGCCCCGGCGCGGCAAGGCCCGCGATCCCGGCCCCACCGGCCGCGAGAAGGTTCCGTCGGTTAAACACCATGATGCCCTGCTCCGCTCGCTCGGCCGTCCGATTCCGGCCGCATCATCGGCACCAGCCCCGGCGCGGCGCAAGGGCGGAACATCGGCCGAAACCCGGCCCCGCGCGCCCGCCTGCCCCCTATCGCGCCACCCGTGCGATCCGAAGCGCGCTTTCTGCCACCTCTTCGGGCGGAACCGCCGACAACGGCTCCCGCCGGATCACCTCCACCGCCGCCCCGCGCGGCGCGCACAACGCCGGATCGCTCTCCCCCCCGAACAGCGCCAGCGTCGGGCACCCGACGGCCGCCGCCAGATGCGTCGGCCCCGTGTCGTTCCCCACCGTCACCGCCGCCCGCCGCGCCACCGCCGCCAACTGCAGCAAACTCGTCCGCCCCGTCAGATCCACCGCATCCGAAGCCACGGCCCCGATGGCCGCCGCCAGCCCTCGCTCCCCTGGCCCACCGGCGACCACCACAGGCATCCCCAACCGTCCCGCGAGATCAGGAAATCCCGCCCACCGCTTTCCCGGACGCGACGGACTCGCCCCCGGCACCAGCAGCGCGAACCGCCCAGGCAGCGCCACCTTCGGTAGCCCCCCATCCAACCAGGACAGGTCCGGGGCCGGAAACGCGGAAACCCCCGCCATTTCCAGCTGCTCCCGCTGCCGCTCCACCGTGTGCATCAAGTCCCGCGCCGGATTGGCATGCGGATGGCTCGACCCCCAGGCTATCCCCGACCACTCCGCCCCACGCCCCACCAGCCAACGGTAGCGCGACGACCGCGACGAGGTCTGCAGATCATAAACCCGCCCGAACCGCCCCGCCCGCAAACGCCGCGCCAGCCCCAACACCCCCCGCCAATCCGAAGACCGCGGGCGCCCATCCGTCCAAACCTCGTCGAACCACGGACTCCGCCGCGCCAACTCCGCAAAGGGTGGCGTCGTCAACAGCGTGATCTGCGTCCCTGGATGATGCGCCCGAATGGCCGCGAAAGGCCCGAAGGCCTGCACAAAATCACCCAGCGCCGCCAGCTTGATGACGAGAACCCGCCCGCTCACGCCAGCTCCCCGTAAACCGCCAGGGTCGCGTCCTGCATCGCCCGCGTCGTGTACCGCGCCAGCACCGCCGCACGCCCCGCGGCCCCAACAGCGGCCCGCGCCTCCGCCGGCAAGGCCAGCACCCGCCCGATCGCGCCGGCTAAAGCTTCCGCATCCCCTGGCGCCACGCGCCAACCCGTCACCCCGTCCTCCACCGTCTCCCGCGGCGCTCCGAGGTCCGAGGCAATCACCGCCCGCCCCATCGCCTGCGCCTCAATCACCGTCCGCCCGAACGGCTCCGCCTTCACGCTCGCATGCACCACCAGATCCGCCGCCAGCATCGCCGCCGGCATGTCCCGGCAAACCCCCGGCATCACCACCCGCCCCGAAAGCCCGAGTGCCGCAACCTCCCGCTCCAGCTCCCCCCGGTAATCCCCGTCACCCAGCAACACCGCGAACACCGGCGCAACACCCGGAACCGCCAGCGCCCGCAACAAGACCCCCGCACCCTTCCACCGCGTCAGCCGCGCCGGCAGCAGGACAACCGGCACCCCCGCCGACACCCCCCACTCCGCCCGCAACGCCTCGATACGCCCTGCTGGAACCTGCGCCGGATCGAACGCCTCCACATCCACCCCGCGCGGAATCACCCGCAGCCGGTCACCTCCAACCCCGTACCGCGCCCGAATCACCCCGGCGACATGCTCGCTAATGGCAATCACCCGGTCCCCACGCACCATCACCGAATTGTACAGCCGCTTCCCCGGCAGATCCTCGCTGTAAACCCCGTGAAAGGTCGTCACGAACCGCGCCCCCGTCACCCGCACCGCCCGCAGCGCCGACCAGGCCGGAAACCGGCTCCGTGCATGCACGATGCGAACCCCCTCCGCCCGCACCAGCCGCACCAACGCCCCCGCATTCCCAGCCAGCGCCCAAGGCGTCTTCCGGTCCAGCGGCAACAGGAAATGCCGCCCCCCCACCGCCTCCAGCTCCGCCACCATCGGCCCGCCCGCCGAGGCCACCAGCGCCCGCCCACCGGCCTCGACCAGCGCGCGCGCGATCTCCACCGTCCCCCGCTCCACCCCGCCCGAACCGAGCGCGGGCAGCACCTGCAACACGGTCGGCGGTGGGGACGGCATGCCCCGCCATACCCCGCCCCGCCCGCCCCGTCACCGCCCCCGGAAACACGCGAGCAACCCCCGCCCGCACCTTGCCCCCACCCACCCCCGGCGGCTACCGAAACCGAATGACCGAACAGCGCGGCACCCTCCCCCGGCCGGACGGCACCCCCCTCGCCTACGCCACCCTCCCGGGACACGGCCCAACCACCGTCTTCCTCGGCGGCTTCCGCTCCGACATGGAAGGCTCCAAGGCCCTCCACCTCCGCGACCACTGCGCGAACACCAACCGCCCCTTCCTCCGCCTGGACTACTCCGGCCACGGCATCTCCGGCGGCATCTTCGAACACGGCTCCATCGGCACCTGGGCCGAGGACGCCGCCCACCTCATCGAAGCCCTCGCCCCCGGCCCCCTCATCCTCGTCGGCTCATCCATGGGCGGCTGGATCGCCCTCCTTCTCGCCCGCCGCTGGGGCCCCACCCGCGTCCGCGCCGTCATCGGCCTCGCCGCCGCCCCCGACTTCACCGAAACCCTCATCCCCCCCGAACTGACGGACGCCGACCGCGAAACCCTCGCCCGCACCGGCATCCTCCACCGCCCCTCGGAGTACGGCGCACCCATCCCCATCACCCGCCACCTGCTGGAAGAGGGCCGCAACCACCTCCTCCTCCCCGGCCCCATCGCTTACGAAGGCCCCGTCCGCCTCCTCCAGGGCATGGCCGACCCCGACGTCCCCTGGCAGCACGCCCTCCGCATCGCGGAAGCCCTCCCCGGCCCCGACGTCACCCTCACCCTCATCAAGGACGGCGACCACCGCCTCTCCCGCCCCCAGGATCTGGCCCGCCTGACGGCCACGCTGGACGAGCTACTGACGACCTGAAGTCGCGCACACGGCCCGATGGAAGGCCCTGCCTTCCCCCGATACCCCCATCCGCCAGGAGCCTGAGGCCCCTGGACCCGCACAATCAACAGACTGTTTGAAAGCTGGTCCAACAGGCTTCTGCGGGCCACGGAACTGGGCGGAACCCAGACCTAGAGTACCCGAGTAGCGCCATTGTAAACCTTAAATCGACAGCATGCTTGACCCAAGCAGGCTGGGTTACCGCTTCAGAGCAGACAACATTAACAAGGCAGTTCTTTGCCGTGCCGACTGGACGTCTTATCGGCCATCAATGCAGGGAATTGGACATGGAATCAGCTTCCCGTCGATGGTTCCTAACCATCTCTATAGTTTCAGCATTCGTCAGTTCGGTTTCTTGTTCCGATGAGGCTCGACGATCGAGCGTCGTATCCATACAGCCGCTCAGCCTCGGTCAGCCTGATAGCACCACTCTCTCTCAACTCGCGAGCCTGTTGGGCAACTTGAACCTAAGCGATGCCAACGAGATTTCGATGATCTTTGGATCTCCTCTCGCCCGGTCTCGTCGGTACTGGCAGTCATCCGGCCTCCAATTTATCGTATTGGAGCCCACAATGGCCGGGTCACTCGCAGCAAAGTCGAGGTTTGAACTTGATGTTCCAGAAATTACGAACAGCGGAGCGCCCTCGCCTCGAACGACGGCAGCCATATTACGCCTCCCCGAGATCTCGTGTATATCCGAAAAAACGCTGGAGAGCGGCTTAGCAGGCTCTAGTTTCCGCTTGGAGAAAACTCCGACGTATCCCGCATTCGTCCAATACCGCATAACGCGAGCAGACAGAGTGAATCAAAGCAGTGTTTTTGCGCAATCGTTGGTTTTCACCGGATCGGTCGGGGAGCGATGCTTCAGTTCTCTAGGAATACTTTGATTGCTTAGCCAGCCCACGTTGCAACGAGATGCAGCAATACCCGGCTGTCCTTAACCCGACCCTGACACTAAGACTAAATTCCTTTTTACACGTTTGGTGTCCTGAGGAAGCCCGCACAGTGTTCCGTCCCATCTGCCCCCTCACCCCACCCCGCCCTTGGTCCCCACTCACTGACCTCCAGTGGCACGCCCTCCTCCCCTACATCCTCCCCCGCTCCCCCCAGGGCCGCCCCATCGCCGACCTCCGCGCTCGCATGGACGCCATCTTCCACATCGCCCAAACCCCCGCTCACCCCTGGCACGCCCTCCCCGCCAGCTTCGGCCGCGCCGACACCGTCTCCCGCTACTTCCGCCGCCTCACTCACAACGGCCTCTGGCCCCGCCTTCTCCACGCCCTCAAGGAATCCGCTCCCAACCACCCCCTGCGCCAGATCGAATACGCCATCCTCCGCGCCACCCGCCGAGCCGCCCGCATCGGCGGCCCCGCCCTCCTCCTCCTGATCCGAAAGCTGGATCTCCGCACGGCTCTGAACGGCCCGCCCTGGCTCCTCCCCGATCCCCTTTTGTCCGAAACCTGCGCGCGCCTTACCCCCCGCACCCCCCCCACGGGAACGGAGGCGCTGCAAACTCTCAAAACCCTCCTGAAATCCCTCGCCTGGCTGCAAAAAGCCGCCGGGGGCCGCCGCCGCATCCCCCGCACCGTCCGCCTGGCTTCGCCTTGAGCGATGCTCCGCATCGTCTCATGCGCGGCGCGAAGCGCTGTCGCCCATCGGCAGTGCAAGGACCGCCACCAGGGCAACGCGCAGCGTTGTCCCACCCCACCCACGCACCCCCGCTCCACCGCCTGGAAGCAGGCACCCCCCTCACCCGCCCCGCAAAACCCCCGCCAGCGCCCCCGAAAGCCCCACCGACTCCCGCCCCCGCACCGCCGCCATCGGCCCAACCCGCGCCTTCGGCACCCCCAGCCCCACCAGCGCCTCGGCCATCCGCACCCCGCAGGCCATCCCGTCCAGCAACGGCACCGGGCACCCCGCCCGCAGCACCGGCTCCATCCCCGCCAGCGCCGCCCCGCCGAGCACCACCGCATCCGCCCCGCCATCCACCAGCCGGGCCACCCCCTCGCCCACCGCCCGAACCGCCCCCTCGGGGTCCGAGAGCGCCCGCTGCGGCGTGAAATCCACCCCCACCAGCCCCGAACACCGCCCGGCCAACCCGTAATGCGCGATCAGCTGCCGATAGCTCTCCGTCCCCCCAAAGGTCACCAGCCCGAAGCGCGGCCCCAGCATCAGCGCCGCCAGGCAGGCCGCCTCCGTCATCCCCACCACCGGGCAGGGCATCATCTGCCGCGCCGCATCCAGCGCGGTGTCCAGCGAAACGGCCAGCACCACCGCATTCACCCGCCCGGTATGCTCCGCCAGCAGCTCCAGCAGCCCATGCGCCGCGATGGCATTCTCCAGCCCCGAGGAGATCACCGCAGGCCCGAAGCGCGGCGTCCCCGCCACGATCTCCACACCAGTGGAGGCCGCCCCCCGCGCCGCCTCCGCGCAGCGCGCGGTAATGGCCTCAGTGGTGTTCGCATTCGCAACAAGGATCCGCATGGCCACTACCGAAGCGCAGCAAAGCCCGGGCTGTCCAGTCGGGAAGGCTCCTCCCGATACGCTGCCGCCACGGCCCCGGCCACCCGGTCTGCCCACACCAGGAAGGGGTTCAGCGCCAGGATATCCCCCGCTCGAAGGCTGAGCGCGAGCGGCTCCCCCATTGCCGCCTCGATTGCCGCCGGCAGCCGGTCCGCTGGCAGCACAGAGTCATCCCACCGCCCCGCGAACATCCCGCCTTCGCCCGAGAACACCGGCACCGCCGGCTCACCGCGCGCCTCGTACAGCGCCGCCAGCCCCGCTCGGTCCTCCGCCAGCAAGGCGTTATGGACCGTCGCGGCCGACCGCAGCCGCGCCAACCCCGGCTGGGTCACCGCCAACAGCAGCCCGTCGCAGGCTTCCACATGCCGGCTTCCGGTCACGGGCCCCGGTTCCACGGGCGTGCCCAGCCGCACTGCCAACACCCGCAGCAACGCCTCCGGCGCCTCCGCAAGCGGAAGCCCTCGCAGCAGTGCGAATCCCCGCCCATGCGCCAGCCGCCCCCGCAGCTCCTCGACCAGCCCATCAAGCCGAGGCGTCGCCGCGCCCGGCAACCCCGCCGCCAGATCCCGCCGCGCCGCCTCCAGCTCCGCCCCATGCTCCGCACCGAGCGGGATCATCTGCGCGTTCGGCGCCAGCTCCCCCGCTGCCCAGAGGATAGGTCCCACCAGCGGCACCAGGCGGCGGGGAACGATATTCAGGGGATCGGTCATCACACCCGGCATACCCCAGCGCCCCGCCCCGCGCCAAAACCCATGCGGGTCGCCCCAGCCCCAAGGCCGCCCCCTCGCACCCCGCCGACGCGACACCCCGCGCCCGGCACACACTCCATCGCGCAAGGATACGGCACCCGCTGCGGCCGATCCGCGCCGGGCAGCAAACCCACCCTTTGTACACACCGCGCCCGCCCCGGCCCGACGTTCATCCACGCACCGCCGAACCCCTTCACCCCCGCCCCTCGATCGCGCAGGCTACCCGGCCACCCGGCCAGAGGACCCGCGCCCATGGACGCCCTGCCCCGCTCCCCCGCCCTCGATCTGCCCTTCGACGCGGAGTCCATCCTTACCCGCCTCCGCCCCTGGGTCGAATGCGAGAGCCCGACTTTCGACGCCGCCGCCGTCGACCGCATGATGGACCTCGCCGCCCGGGACCTTGCCATGATGGGCGCACGGATCGACCGCATCCCCGGCCGCATGGGCTTCGGCGGCTGCGTCCGAGCCCGCTTCCCTCATCCTGCAGGCGACATGCCCGGCATCCTCGTCCTCGCCCATCTCGACACCGTCCACCCCGTCGGCACCCTGAACGCCCTCCCCTTCCGTCGGGAGAACGGCCGCTGCTACGGCCCTGGGATCTGCGACATGAAGGGCGGCACCCTTCTCGCCGTCGAGGCGATCCGGGAACTCGCGCGCGCCGGTATTCCCACCTCCCGCCCCGTCACCGTGCTGCTGACGCCGGATGAGGAGGTCGGCACCCCCTCCACCCGCGACCTGATCGAGGCCGAGGCCGCCCGCCACGCCGTCGTCCTCGTCCCCGAGCCCGGCCGCCCGGAGGGGGACAGCCCCATGGGCGGCGTCGTCACGGGCCGTTACGCCATCGCCCGTTTCAATCTCCGGACCACCGGCCGCCCCAGCCACGCTGGCGCCAAGCTGTCAGACGGCCGCTCCGCCATCCGCGAGATGTGCCGCCAGATCCTCGCGATCGAGGGGATGACGACCGAGGCCGCCACCTTCTCCGTCGGCGTCATCCATGGCGGCCAATGGGTGAACTGCGTGGCCACCCACTGCGACGCCGAGGCGCTGAGCATGGCCAAGCGCCAGGCCGACCTGGACCACGCGGTAGACCGCATGCTCGCCCTCGCCCCCTCCGCCTCCGACGTCGCGCTCGAGGTCCGTCGCGGTGTCACGCGCCCGGTCTGGGAACCAGACGCCTCCGTCATGGCCCTCTACGCCCAGGCCCGCGCGCTTGCCGGCCAGCTCGGTTTCGAGATGGGCCATGAGAGCGCCGGCGGCGGCTCCGATGGCAACTTCACGGGCGCCCTGTCCATCCCCACCCTGGACGGCCTCGGCGTCCTCGGCGCGGGCTATCACACACTCGGCGAGTACATCCGGGAAGACAGCCTAGTGCCCCGCGCCAAGCTCCTGGCAGGCCTGCTTGCCCATGTCTGAATCCAGGCCGTACGAGGGAAGGTGGTGCGCCGACGCCCCAGTCGGCACATGCCGCTACGCCGCACGTCCGGTGGCGGCCAGAACACGTATCGGACGCAACAGATGACCAAGCCCTTCAACGCCCTGCCGGTTCTCGGCCTCGCCGCTGCACTGCTGTTCGGCGGCCTGCCCACGAAGCCTGCTCAGGCCCAGTTCTCCACCAGTGCAGCCCCGGTAGGTGGCTCGACCGGTTCGATCTCGCGCCCGGGCTGGTCCCGCGGCCAAGCACCCAGTTCAAACTTCGACCGCCAGGGTGCGCCGCTGACCCGCAACCAGATCATCCGCCAACGCGCCGCCGCGGCGCGTGGCCAGACCGCGGAGGCTCCGGCCCAGCCGCGCCGCCCCGCCAGCCGCGCGACCAGGGCGCGCTGAACCGCTCACCCCGCGAAGGCGAATTCCGCGGCGGCTTCCCAGGGGCCGCCGCGGTAGTGCCAGAGAAGAAGGCCTGCGCCTCGCGCGTCCCAGGGGCTGAACTCCGTCTCCAGCGCGGCGAGAAGGGCGCGCGCCTCCTCGGGCGCCACCTTGTTCTGGATGGTGACATGCGGTCGGAAGCCACCCGCATCCTGCGGCGTCAGCCAGCCATGCCAGTGCCGCGCCAGCTCCCGACGTAGAGAGACCAGCGCCGGTGCTTCCACCGCCAGCGCCACGCCGCGGCCGAGGGGGCGCAGGCCCGTGAAACGCAGCTGCACCGGCGCCATCCCAGCGCATGCGGCGCGGAGATTGGCCGTGATCTCCTCCAGTGCCTCTCCGGGTAGGGCATGGAACAAGGTTAGGTGGGCAGGGATGAAGTTCCGCTCCGCCGGAAAATGCGCCCGCCGGAGCGCGTCCAACCTCTCGAACGTTTCCGCATCGAAGCGGAGTGTCAGGATGAGCGGGGCGCTCACCGCGCAGGCAACGCGAGCAGCGCGTCCAACCCCTCGGCATCGCCCAGCAGCGCCGCTTTCTCCGGGCGCGTAAGCGCGGCAAGGGCCTCGGGTGCCGAAGCGGATGCAGCGACCCTCGCGCGGGCCATCACCAGGTTTGAATCGAGCGCATCGGGACGGGCGGCAGCCGGGCGCGGCAGCATCGCGCGGTGCGCCTCAAGAAGCGCGGGGTCGGCGCGAAGGCGGCCCAGCGCCTCGCCCTCGGGTGCCAGCCCCTCCCACTCCGCACGCAGCGCAAGGGTGCGGCGCAGGATAGTGGGCGGCTCGCGCTCCTCGGGGATCAGCAGCAATCCGGCGCGACGCAGCGCCTGTCCCGCCCCCCGCCGCGCAGTCCAGGCCGCGAGCGGGATGGCGAGCGCAAGGCCGAGCACCACGGGCGACATCCAGGCAGCGAGGAAGGGCGAGACGAGAAAGGCGGCGATGCCAAAGGCAAGACCAAAGGCGGTGTGGCGCCAGTACAATCGCGCGACGTCTCTGAGCGGCAGCACGCCATCGTCGCGCGTCTGCGCCGACCAGCCGGAATCCCGCCCGCGCAGGATCGAAACGACATCCACCGACTGCGTCAGCATCGTGACGGGCGCGAGCAGCCCGGCGAGCACGGTTTCCACCACCACGCTGGCCATCGAGCGCAGCGCGCCGCCATGGCCCCGGCGCCAGGGCCCGTCCATCAGCATCGCGGCCCATGCCAGCAGCTTGGGCACCAGCAGCATCGCCATGGTGCCGATGAACACCCATTTCGCGCGCACGGGATCGACTACGGGCCAGTCCGGGAACAGCGCGGGGCCACTCGGAAAGTAGACGGGCAGCACGAAGCGCGCCTGCAGGGCCAGCAGCACGCCGCAAACCAGGAACAGCAGCCAGAGCGGCGCGGTGATGTAGGAGCCGATCCCCACGAGGAGATGGGAGCGCGAGATCGGGTGCAGTCCGCGGGTCGGCAGCACGGCCAGGTGCTGCAGGTTGCCCTGGCACCAGCGACGGTCACGGATTGCGAGGTCGGACAGCGCCGGAGGGCTCTCCTCGTAGCTGCCGGGCAGCGCGGGGACGAAGTGGATCGCCCAGCCCTGGCGACGCATCAACGCAGCCTCCACAAAGTCGTGGCTCATCACCGTGCCGCCGAAGGGCTTGCGGCCGGGCAGGTGCGGCAGGCCCGCGGCGGAGGCAAAGGCCACCGTGCGGATCATGGCGTTGTGGCCCCAGTAATTGCCCTCCGCGCCATGCCAGAAGGCGATGCCGTGGGCGATGATCGGGCCATAGAGGCGGCCCGCGAATTGCTGCATCCGGGCGAAGAGCGAACGGCCATTCACGATAACCGGCAGGCTCTGGATGAGCCCCACGGTCGGGTGCGCCTCCATCGCGGCCGCCAAGCGGATGAGGGAGTCGGCCGACATCACGCTGTCGGCGTCGAGGATCAGGAACTGCGGATAGGCGCCGCCGTAGCGACGCACCCAGTCCGCGATGTTGCCGGCCTTTCGGTCGATGTTCTTGGCGCGACGGCGGTAGAAGATGCGCGCGCCAGCACCGACACGCGTCCGCAGTGCGAGGAATGCTTCCTCCTCCCGCGCCCAGGCGTCGGGGTTGGTGGTGTCGCTGAGGATGAAGAGGTCGAAGTGGTCGGCCACTCCGGCGTCGCGCAGCGCCTCGCGGATCGCTTCCAACCCGGCCAGCACGCGGCGCGGGTCCTCGTTGTAGACGGGCATGAGCAGCGCGGTGCGGCCCGTCAGCGCGGGCAACGGGGCCGCTGGATCGATGCCCAAGGCGCGGCCGCCACCGGCGATCACGCTCGCCACACCGCAGAGGCTGCTGACGAAGGACAGCGCGATCCAGGCGAACAGCGGGACGAAGAGCGCCAGCACCACGGCGCCGGGCGTGAACATCGTGGAGATGCCGAGTACCAACGCCATTTCCTGCGCGCCGAACAGCGTCAGCAGGATGGTCGCGACGAGAACGAAGGCGCGACGCCATCCCATCCGCGCCGGACCCGTCTCCGGCTGGACCGGGCGGGCGGGGCGGGCGCGGAGGTCCTGCACCGGCATGTCCAGCGGCGCTTCCTCCGGCATGGAGGGAAGCGCGGCGGGCCGCAGAGGGGTCAGGGTGTCCAGCGGAAAAGCCATGTCTCGGTCAACGGCCCGGCCTCGTCCTTCAGCAAGGCGCGTAGCTCTACCAGCCGTTGGTTGCCGGGCACCAGTTCGAAGGACAGGCGCCAGCCGCCCGTCTCCGGGTTCCGCTGGAGCACGGCGTTATCAATGCGTCCCGTGCTGGCCGAAACGTCGAGCACGGGCTGCGCGCCCTCGGGCAGCGCCGCCAGTCGGCCGCCCGCGGCCTCAAGGATGAAGAGGCGGGTGCCGGGCACGCGCGGCTTGCCGCCCTGCCGGGCCTCGCTGAACTGGGCGGGCGCTGGGCGCCCCGGGGAGCCGAAGGCGGCGCCGCTGGCCCAGTGCAGGCGGTAAACATAGCTGTATTCCTGGCCAGGGCGCAGCGACGTGCGCGGGCGCCAGAAGGCGGCGATGTTGTCGTGGATCTCCTCCAGGGTCGGGATCTCCACGAGGTGTACGGCGCCCTCGCCCCAATCACCGATCGGCTCCACCCAGCAACCCGGGCGGCGCTCGTAGCGGGCTTCGAGATCGTTGTAGTCGCTGAAGCCGCGCCGGCGCTGCATCAGGCCGAAGCCGCGCGGGTTGGCATCCGAAAAGGCGCTGATCTGCAGCTCGCGCGGATTAGCGAGCGGGCGCCAGATGGCCTCGCCGCGGCCGGTCGAGAGCATCAGCCCGTCCGAGTCATGCACGGCGGTGCGGTAGTCATCCGCACCCAGGCGGTCGAGCGGGGAGAGCAGGAACATGCTCGTCAGAGGCGCGATGCCAGCGGTCGCCATCTCAACCCGCGGATAAAGGCGGGATTCGACGTCGAACACCGTCTCCTCGCCCGGACGGATCGTGAAGCGGAAGGCGCCCGTGGTGCTCGGGCTGTCGAGCAGAGCGTGCACCACCACCGAATTGCCCTGGGCCTGCGGCCGCTGCAGCCAGAAAGCGCGAAAAACCGGAAACTCCTCGCCTGAGCGCTCGGCGGTGCCAATGGCGAGCCCGCGCGCGGAGATGCCATAGGCATGGCCCTTGCCGAGGGCGCGGAAATAGGAGGCGCCGACGAAGGCGGCGACCTCGTCGAAATGGTCAGGGCGGTTCAGCGGGTTGGTCAGCCGGAAACCCGCGAAGCCGAGATCGCCCGGCTGCGGCCCGCCAACCTCGGTGAGCCGAAAGGCGCTGGCATCATAGACGATCGGGGTGGCGCGACCGTCGGCCACCTCGAACAGCTCGACCCGCTGCTTGAACAGGAAGCCGCGATGGAAGGGCTGCATCCGAAAGGGCAGGTTCTCCGGTCGCCAAAGCGCCCGCTGCCGGTCGTACTCGATGGTGCGGTACTGGTCGTAGCCGATGTCCGCCAGGCCGCCGGGAAGGCGCTCCTCCGGCGCGGAGTAGGGCTTGGCCGCCAGGTCGCGCGCCATTTGGCGGACGGTGGTGTCGTCGAAGGGGCGCACGGGATCATCCGCGGCCTCCGCACGGTCGGACAGGGTGCCGGGGATCCGGGGCAGGAACCCGGCCATGGCGAGTCCGGCGATGAGGGCGCGGCGATGCAAGGGGAAACTCCCGGAAATTGCGTTAACCTATGCGAACAAACGCCAGGCTTCGGGCCTACAACGGCCCTCCCATAGATGGTTTCATGCTGCAATGCGATATGACCGGTCCGTGTCCGCAGGGGCACGCCGGGCGGATCCCGCACGGCAACGGGCGAGAGTGGGAGGACGCGACCCCGCATGGATATGATCCTCCAGGCTCTGCCGCTGATGCTACTGCTCGTGCTGCTGGGCTCGGGGCGGGTCTCGCCGATGCCGGCCTGCCTCATTGCCTTGGCCGCGTCCCTGCCGGGAATTTCCGTCTCGCTGCCGCCGGATCTTCCATTGCCCCGCTTCCTGGCCCTCGAGACCCTCCGCGCGGCCTTCCTCGGTGCGCTTCCCGTCGCCACCCTTTCCGGCGGACTGCTCTTCAGCCTCGTCGCCGCCCCCCATGCGGCGGGGCCAGTCATTGCCTCTCCGCGGCGCGCCTATCTGACGGTGCTCGCGGGCTCCTTCGTGGAATGCGTCACCGGCTTCGGGGTCGGCGCAGTCTTCACCCTGGCGGGGCTCCGCTCCATGGGCATCGGAGGGATCACGGCGGGCGGGCTCGGGATGCTTTCCCTCTGGCTCGCGCCCTGGGGTGGTTTATCGCCGGGGCTGGCCCTGGGCGCGGCGCTCGCCCATCGCCCGATGGCCGAGGTCTCCCTCGTCACCGCCCTGCCCCATTCCGTGTGGCTTATGGTGGCCCCGCCGGTGATCTGGTCCCTGCTGCGGCGGGGCGGGATGCCGGTGCCGCGGGGTGAGCGGCTGGCCCAACTCGGGCTGCAGGGCGTCTTTGCCGTGCTTGTGCTTGTTGTCGGCCATGTCGTGCCGCCGGAGACCGTGGGCGTCGTTGCCTCCGGCGCGGTGCTGGTGCCTGCCCTCTGGTTTCTCGCGCCGCCGAGAGATTCGGCCGCGCGGCAGCGGGCCCTGGCCGCGGTGGGTCCCTGGGCACTGCTCACCGCCTGTCTCCTGGCCGCGCGAGGCTGGCAGGGCGCGCCGGCATGGCGCCCCTTCCTTGACCTTCCTGCCCTGCCGGTCACCCATGTGGCGGTCGTGCTCTGGGTGGTGTCGCTTGGCTTTCTCCTGGCCCGGCGCGGCAACCCCGCCCGGCTGCGCGACGCCATGGCCCGGATGCGCCGGCCGGCCGGGGCCATGATGCTCTATGTCCTGCTCGGCCGCTGGCTGGCCGGCTCCGGCGCGGCGACCGGGCTCGCCCATGGGATCGCGACCGGCCTCGGCCCGCTCGCGCCCTATGCCATCCCGCCGCTCGGGATGATTGGGGGGATCGTCACAGGGAGTAATGTCGGCGCGGCTTCTGCCATGATGGCGCTGCAGGCCGATCTTGGGCTTGCGGCAGGCCTGCCGCCCTGGCTCGCGCCGGGCATCCAGAACTTCTCGGGCGGGGCCGGGGCCATCTTCTCCTTCGCCGTCACCGCGCTGATCTGCGGGCTGCTCGCCGACGGCACGCGGCCGCCTGCCCTGTGGCGCGCCGTGCTGCCCGCGCTGATTGCTGTGCCAATCATCGGCTGGGCGGCCGTGGCCATCCTGCGTGGCCTGGCGTAAGCCGGAACGATGAGCGCCCGCGCCGCCCGTTTGCACCTCGCCGCCGATGCCGTTCTCGGCCCTGTCATCGCCCAGGTCGGGGCGATGACGCTCAAGCCTGTGCGGGACCGCGAGCCCTATGAGGCGCTGCTACGGGCCATCGCGCATCAGCAGGTGCATGGGCGCGCGGCGGAGGCGATGCTGAACCGGCTGATCGCCCATGTGCCGCACCAGCCCTTTCCCTCGCCCGAGCAGGTGCTGGCGCTGCCGGAGGGCGCGCTGCGGGCCTGCGGCTTCTCCGGTGCCAAGCAGGCGGCGATCCTCGACATTGCGCACAAGTCCGCCGCCGGCTGGGTGCCAAGCCGCCGCGCCGCCGCGCGCCTCTCGGACGAGGCGCTGATCGAGCGGCTCGTCGCCCTGCGCGGCGTGGGGCGGTGGACGGTGGAGATGCTGCTGATCTTCACCCTGGGCCGGCCGGACATCCTGCCGGTGGACGATTTCGGCGTGCGCGAGGGCTACCGGATCGCGGCCGGGCTGGAGACGCAGCCGAAGCCGAAGGAACTGGCGGCGATCGGGGCGCGCTGGGCGCCGTACCGCTCGGCGGCGGCGTGGTATCTCTGGCGGGCCGCGGATCTGAGCAAGGAAGGTCGGTTCAGGGCGCCGGCGGCGATCTGAACACCGTCATGGCGCGGCTTGCCCCGCGCCCGGGCGCTCGAACAGGGTCTCGATTACCTCGTCGCCGCGCATCCGGGTCACCCGGAAGGTGAAGCGCTCGACCTCCGCGATGCCGCCCTCGACCGTCACCTCCACGACCCGTTCGCCGCGACGCCGTCGCGCTCGCCAGGCGGCATAGGGGTATTCCGCGACTGGCAGGAATGTGTCGCGGCCCCTCGGCACGGGGAAGGGCCTGGTCGTGCCGCTGTTGATCGGCGAGAGGGTGATCCGGTCTATGTACTCCCGCACGAGCGAGGCCGCATCCAGCTCCAACACGTCGTGCTCCAGCAGGCGGTAGGGCTTGGCGGAGAGCAAGCGGGAGAGGCGTTCCCGGCTGGGCCAGAGGAAGACCTTGCCGTTGAGGAGGCGGTACCAGTCCTCCGGCGTCAGCCCATCCTGCAAGCAGCGGCGCAGGCCGGCATCGTCCATCGGCTTCTGGTCGCGGATGGTCGCGCGGCCGAGGCCGGGCTCCTCCAGCAACACACCCTCGGGTCGGCGCTCCGCCTCAAGGGCCGTGCGGGCCGCGCCCGTCACGCCATAGAGGTCGAGCAGCGCGGAGGTGCTGAGTAGCCCGTGGCGGCGGATGGAGGGCCAGCTTCCCCGCTCTGCCATATGGTAGAGGACCGGGCAGTCCCGCAGCAGTTCGGCCAGTTCGTCCCCGTTCACGTCATCGGTCCGGGCGCCAGCCGTAGAGCATCAGCCACTGGTCCGCGTGGCGTCGGACAATCGGCGCGATGGTGGCCTCGATGCTCGCCTGGTCCGTCGCCGCATCCCCGGTGAGCGGAAGGGGCGGCAGGAAGTTGGCGGTGAAGCGTGGGCCGGGCGCGCGGCTCATGAAGGCGGGCACGAGGGGCACACCGGCGCGAAGGGCCAGGCGCGCGGCCATCGCGATGTTGCCGCCGCGGGCCGGCGCGCGGCCGAAGGCGGGGGCGTTGACACGGCCGTGTTTGAACTCGTCCATGAACAGGCCAATCATCGTGTCGCCGCGCGCCAGCACGCGCAGTGCCTCGCGCATCGCCATGGCGTCGCCCGGGATTGCGTCGTTGTCGAGCGAGCGGCGGACGCGCATGGCAATGGCGAGCTGCGCCGGGCGAGAAGGCGGCTGGTAGATGCTGCGCAGCTTCATCCCCATGCCGCGGATCGCCACCATCCCGGATTCCCAGTTGCCGAGGTGGAGAAGTGCGAGAACGGCGTTCGGGGCGGTGATGTTCTCTCGCCCTACGATGGTGATGCGCCCCTCGTCCCAGAAGCGGTGAAGGCTGGAGAATTCGGCGAGTGAGCGGCCAGCATTGCGCAGGTTGGCGACGGCCATCACCCGCCGTTCCTCCTCTCCCATCTCGGGGCGGATATGGGCGAGCGCGGCCATGGCGCGGCCGATCTTGTCGGCGTTGCGGAAGCGCAGGCTGAGCGAGGCAAGGCCGGCGCCGAGATCGGAGGCCGCCGCACTCGGCAGCAGCCGCATCGCCTCGTGCAGCGCGATGTCCTTCGCACCGTCGAGGCGTTCCAGCAAGCGGCCGAGCCGGCTGTCCTTATCCATGGCGGCGCTCGAGCAGCATGGGCAGGCCGTCGCCGGGGCGCAGGGTAAGGCGGCAGACCGGGTAAACCTCCGTGCCCGGCACCAGCCTTGGGGCGAAGCCGCGCGAGAGGGTGGCGAGGCACAGCACCGCCTCCGTCAGCCCGAAAGCGGCGCCGGTGCAGACGCGGGGGCCGATGGCGAAAGGGATCCAGACATAGCGTGGCTTGGTCGCGGCCTCGCCGCCGGGCAAGAAACGCTCGGGGATGAAGGCGTCTGGGTGGGTCCACAGCTTGCGGTGCCGGTGCAGCAGCCAGGGCACCACGATGACGAGGGATCCCTTCGGCACGGTGCGTCCTGCGAGCTGGCCGCTTGCCGTGGCCTCCCGCGCCAGGATGGGAACGGGCGGGTAGAGACGCAGCGTCTCCTCGACCACGGCGCGGGTGTAGGGGAGGCGCGGCAGGTCCTCGAAGGTGGCGGCGCCGTCCAGCGCGTCCGCCTCCGCCCGCAGCCGCGCCGCAACCGCGGGCGACTGGCTGAGCAGGTACCACGCCCAGGCAAGTGTATTGGCCGTGGTCTCGTGCCCGGCCATGAACAGCACGGCGGCCTCGTTGCGGAAGGCGGCGCGGTCCATGCTGCGGCCGGTGGCGGGGTTCACGCCCTCGGCCATGGAGCGGATGAGGCTGGCCTCGCCGCTATCCTGCTTGCCCAGAATGCCCTCGATCAGCCCGTCCAGCACCTCGGCGATGCGGCGGCTGGCACGGCGGGCGGCCAGCGGCTGGTACCGCGGCATCCAGTCCGGCAGGCCGAGGAGGGAGAGGATGTCGCTCTGACCGACGACGCGCTGGTACTCGGCGAAGGCGGAAACGACGGTCGCCGCCGCCTCGCGGCCGAGGCTGCGGCCGAAGATGGTGCGGCAGATGATCTCGGCGGTCAGGTGGCCCATCTCGGCGAGCATGTCGACCGGGGTGGCAGGGTCGCGGGCGGCCCAGGCACTGGCGCGTTCCTCAGCCGCCTCGGTGATGGGCGGGGTAAGCTGCGCGAGGCGGGAGACATGCGTCACCGGCGCCACCACGCGCCGGCGTTCCTTCCAGAGCGGGCCGTCGGAGATGAAGAGCCCGTCGCCCAGCAGGGGCTTCAGCGCGTGGCGCATCTGTGGCGACTTGCGCTCGAAGATGGCGGCCTGCTCGATGAAGGCGGCCTGCACCGTCTCCGGGCTGTTGCAGATGAACACCTCCCGCATCAGCACGCGGCGATGCAGGAAGTCCTTCTCGAAGGCCCCGGCCGGCCAGATGTCGAGAAAGGAGCGGCGCAGGCGGCGCAGCAGCTCCCGCGGCGGTGGCATGCGCCGCGGCCGGTCGGGGTAGGGCGGGACGAAGGGCGCCTCCGCCCGGGTCTGCTCGGCGGTCTGGGTGGTCAGCGGCGGCGCTCCGGGCTGCTGGGCCTAACGCGCAGGGTAGCGCATCGTGGCCCCGGCTTGAACGGCCCCCTGTTCAGGCCGGCAGAAAGGCCTCGAGCACGGCGGCGAAGCCCTCTGGCTGGTCGGCATGCACCCAGTGGCCGGCGCCCTTCACGGCGAGGAAGCGGGCCGCGGGGAAGGCGGCGCGGATCAGGTGCCGGTTCTCCGCCCGTATGTAGTCCGATCGCTCGCCGGAGACGAAGAGCGTCGGCCCCTCGTACCGGGCCGGATCGGGCATCTCCCAGCCCATGATGGAGGTCAGGGAGGCTGCGATCCCCTCCAGCCCGATGCGCCAGCCGGAGCCGTCCGGCCGCCGGTTGGTGAGGATGAAAGCGCGCACGCCGGCATCCGGCTCGGCCTCGGCCAGTGCCGCATCCGCGGCGGCGCGGGCGGTGCCGGGCGGGATCGCCTCCATCGCGGCCAGAAGCGCCGTCCAGCGCGCGGGGTAGGTGACGGGCGCAATATCGGAGACGACGAGGCGGGAGACGGTCTCCGGCCGGGTGAGGGCCAGCATCATCGCCACCTTGCCGCCCATGGAATGGCCCATCACCTCCGCCGAAGGAATCCCGCGTGCGGCAAGGCTTTCCGCAACATCCGAGGCCATGGAACGGTAGTCCGTGATGGGCGCGTGCGGGCTGGTGCCGTGATTGGCGAGGTCGAAAGCGATCACGCGCCGGCCGCCGGCGGCGAGGCGACGCTGCAGGGCACCGAAATTGCGTGCCTGGCCGAACAGCCCATGGAGGAGGATGACGGGCGCCCCCTCCCCCGCCTCGATCGCGTTTAGGATCATCGCCCGTTCCTCATCCGCGTACCGCCAGAGCCACACTTCCCGCAATGAGCGCGCCGCCGAGCCAAAGGTCCCATCCAACCGGCTCCCCGAGCCAGAGCGCACTGGCCGACACCCCCAGAACCGGCACAAGCATGAACCCGACCGAGGCGACGGTGGAGGGCAGGCGGCGCCCGGCCTCGATCACGCTCCAGGTGCCGATCGGCGCGGCGATCAGCCCGATGAACGCGGCGTGCGGCCAGGCGCCCGGGCCGATGCCGCCATCCGGTTCCCGCCACAGGGCGACGGGCAGCATGACAAGGGTGGCAATGCCGAAGCAGAAGGGCAGCAACTCCATCATCGGCCGCGTCGGCGGGCGGAGGCGCGTGACGACGATGGCGATGCTCCACGCCAGGGCGGCGATGACGAGCAGCGCGTTGCCCATCAACACGCCGGGGCGCGACCACGGCACCGACCACGGCCCGACGAGCACGGCCGCACCCGCCAGGGCAACGGCTGCCGCGGCCCAGCGCATGGCCGAGACGCGCTCTCCCAGCACCAGCACCGAGAGCGGCACCAGGAAGTAGATGGTGACGTTGGAGAGCACCGCGATCCGCCCGGCCGGCAGCACGGCGAGTGCCAGATGCGTCAGCACGAAGAAGCCGCCGAGCTGCAACAGCGCGAGAGCCAGCACGGCCGGCATGTCCCGCCGCCCCGGCCAGCGCAGCCGGCCGAGGAGCAGCAGGATCGCCGCCGAGGCGAGTGCCGCCAGCCCCGCGCGGCTGATCGCGAACCAGATCGGCGTCGCATCGCGCAGCGCGTCCTTCGTGATCGGCCAGACGCCGCCGAAGAGAAGGACCGCGAGCGCGAGGAGGCGAAGATCCGCCGGGTTCAACCCTTCTGCCCTAGGCCCGGGTCAGGACGATCTTGCCGATATGCGCGCTGCTCTCCATCAGTGCGTGCGCTTCCGCCGCCTTCTCGAAGGGGAAGGTCGCGTGGATATGCGGGCCGCAGCGGCCGGCGGAGAGGGCGGGCCATACCTTTTCCTCCAGCGCGCGGGCGATGGCGCCCTTCTCGGCAGTGGTGCGGGGCCGCATCGTGCTGCCGGTAACGATCAGGCGGCGCAGCATGATCGGGCGGATATCGGCCTTCTCCACCTCGTTGCCGCCCATGGTCGCCACGATCACCAGCCGGCCATCCATGCCCAGCACGCGTAGGTTCTGCTGGAAGTAGGGCGCACCGATCATGTCGAGCACGACATCGGCGCCGCGCGAGCCGGTGATGCGCTTCATCTCCTCCACGAAGTCCTGCGTCTTGTAGTCGAAGGCCTCCTCGGCGCCGAAACGCAGGCAGGCGGCCACCTTCTCCGCACTGCCGGCGGTCGCGAAGGGGCGCGCGCCGAATTCGCGCGCGAGCTGGATGGCAGTGGAGCCGATGCCGGAGGTGCCGCCATGGATCAGCACCGCCTCCCCTTCCTTCAGCTTCCCGTGGCCGAACAGGTTCGCCCAAACAGTGAAGTAGGTCTCCGGCACGGCGGCCGCGCGGACCGCGTCATAGCCCTGGGGCCAGGGTAGGGTCTGGGCCTCGGGCGCCGCGGCGTACTCGGCATAGCCGCCACCATTGGTGAGGGCGCAGACGCGGTCGCCCAAGCGGTAGCGCGTGACCGCGTCGCCGACGGCCGCCACTTCGCCGGCCACCTCAAGCCCGATGATCGCGCTGGCGCCCTTGGGCGGCGGATACAGGCCTTTACGCTGTTGCACGTCCGGGCGGTTCACGCCGGCGGCCAGCACGCGGATCAGCACCTCGTCCGCGGCAGGCACGGGCAGCGGGCCGGTGGTGGGGGCCAGGACCTCGGAGCCGCCGCCGGCGCCATGGGCGATAAAGGTCATGGTCTCGGGCAGGCTGGACATCGGGCATTCCTCGACGTGGCGGGCAGGCGGCGGAAGGTCGGCGCGGGGGGATCGGCCGTCAAGCGCAGGCCGGTTCCGGGGACGGAAGCGGATGCGCGATGCGATCCGTCCCGCTCCCGGCCTTGCGCCGGGGCGCCCCAGGCGCGACCATTGGCCCATCCTATGGAACGCGAGAGGAACACAGGGATCATGCGCCCGGCCGCGCCGCGCCGCAGCCTCCTTGCCGCGCTCGCCCCCGCCCTGACCGCAGCACCCGGCTTCGGCCCCCGATCGGGTACCGCGCGGGCGCAGGTCGCGGGCGCCCAGACCGCTTCTCCCACCGGGGCGGTCGAGTGGCGCTTCGGGGCGATCTACCCGCTCTCCGGCGGCCCTGCCCTGCTCGGCGACGAATCCTACCGCGGCCTGGAGATGGCGGTGGAGGAGCGCAACGCGGCCGGCGGATTGCTCGGCCGCCCCATCCGTCTGCTGCGCGCCGACGCTCCCGATCAGGCGGCAGCCGTGGGCGAGGCGCGGCGTCTCATGGGGGCAGAGCGCGCGGCCGTGCTGTTCGGCAGCCAGGGCTCCACCCTCTCCACCGCCGCCACCCAGGTGAGCGACGCCCAGGGCGTTCCCTTCTTCGAACTCGGTGCGGCGGCGGAAGACATCACGGAGCGCGGCTTCCGCAACCTCTATCGCACCTGCCCGCGGGCCAGCGACTTCGCCCGCGTCACGTCCGAAGCGTTGCGGGACGTGCTGCCCGCGCTGCTCAGCCTGCCGCGCGCGTCGCTTCGCACGGGGCTGCTGCACGAGGACGGGCCGAGTGGCGCCTCGCTGGCCGAGCTGCAGACGGCCCGGCTGCGCGAGGCAGGCATTCCCGTTGTGGAGAGCATCGCCTATCCGCCGCGCCCCACAGATCTCGGCCCCGTGCTGCAGCGGCTGCGCGAGGCCGGGGCGGAGGTTCTGCTGCACGCCGCCGGGCAGAATGACGTCATCCTCCTGTTCCGCAACCTGCGCGAGGCGGGCTGGCGGCCGCGCATGGTGATCGGCATGGGCGGGGGCTACAGCCTGACGGACACGGCGCGCGCGCTGGGCCCGTCGATCGAGGGGGTGATGAACATCGACCTCGCGGGCCTGGCCATTGCCGAGCGCGCCGCGCCAGGTAACGCCGCTTTTGCGGAGGCCTATAAGCGCCGCTACGGCGCCGATCCGCGGTCGGGCCACTCGTTGGCGAACCACTTCGGCGCGCGCATCGCCTTGGATGCGATTCAGCGCGCCGGCAGTACCGAGAAGGACCGGCTGCGTGCCGCGGTGCTGGCAACCGACATTGCGGACGGCACCAGCCCGACCGGCTGGGGCGCCGCTTTCGACGAGCGCGGCCAGAACACGCGTGCCCGCCCCTGGCTGATGCAGTGGCAGGACGGACGCCTCGTCACCATTCACCCCGAGGCCGCCGCCGTGGCATTGCCGCGCGCGCGTCTCGGGACCGATTAGAGAGGAGAGCACGATGCGGAACGACGAACAGGTCTGGCGCGCGGTCGATGAGCGCAAGGAGGATTACACCGCTTTCTCCGACCGCGTCTGGGACATGCCGGAGATCGCCTACACCGAGACCCGATCCGTCGCCGAGCATATCGCCATGCTGGAGAAGGAGGGCGCCCGGATCACGAAGGAGCTGGCCGGCATCCCGACCGCCGTCATGGGCGAATGGGGTGAGGGCGGGCCGGTGATCGCCATCCTCGGCGAGTATGATGCTCTGCCGAACCTGTCGCAGGAAGCCGGCATCGCCGAGCACAAGGAGGTGGAGGCGAACGGCCCCGGCCATGGATGCGGGCACAACCTGCTCGGCGCCGCGTCCCTTCTGGCGGCCGCCGCGGTGAAGGACTGGCTGCGCGAGAACAACATCCCCGGCCGCGTGCGCTATTATGGCTGCCCGGCCGAGGAGGGCGGCGCCGCCAAGGGCTTCATGGCGCGCGACGGCATTTTCGACGACGTGGACATCGCCATCTCCTGGCACCCGGCATCCTTCTCCGGCGTGAACGAGGCGGTGTCGCTCGCCAACACGCGCATCGACTTCACCTTCCACGGCAAGTCCGCCCATGCCGCGGCGGCGCCGGAACTCGGCCGTTCCGCGCTGGATGCGGTGGAGCTGATGAATGTGGGCGTGAACTACATGCGCGAGCACATGCCAGACCATGCGCGCATCCACTACGCCATGCTGGATGGCGGCGGCATCGCGCCGAATGTCGTGCAGTCCCGCGCGAAAGTGCGCTACCTCATCCGTGCGCGCGATTTGCCGGAGCTGAACATGCTGGTCGGCCGCGTGCGCAAAATCGCGGAGGGCGCCGCGCTGATGACGGAAACGCGGGTCGAGACCGCCGTGGTCAGCGCCGTGTCGAACCTCCTCGGTAATTCGCCGCTCGAAAAAGCGATGTACGACAACTTTCAGCGCCTCGGCCCGCCGCAGTTCGACGAGGAGGACAAGGAGTACGCAGCGCAGATTCAGGCCACTCTGAGCGAGGCCGACATCGCCGCGGCGCATCGCCGCCACGGACTGAAGGTGGAG
This sequence comes from Roseomonas sp. WA12, assembly GCF_054165765.1. NCBI lineage: Bacteria > Pseudomonadati > Pseudomonadota > Alphaproteobacteria > Acetobacterales > Roseomonadaceae > Roseomonas > Roseomonas sp. WA12. Next base: position 2,073,768 of record NZ_CM135108.1, read on the forward strand.
CCGGGCAAGACGCTCTGCGACATTATCGTGCCGCTGGAGAACCGCGGTGAGGGCGGCGTCGGCTCCACCGATGTCGGAGACGTTTCCTGGGCTGTGCCGACGGTGCAGGCCCGCGGCGCGACCTGCGCCATCGGCACGCCCTTTCATTCCTGGCAGCTGACAGCGCAGGGCAAGTCCTCGCACGCGCATAAGGGCATGCTGCATGTGGCCAAGGTGATGGCGGGCACGGCGGTGGACGCGATCCGCGACCCCGCGCTGGTCGAACGCGCCAAGGCGGAGTTCAAGGAGAGGACGGGCGGGAAGCCCTATGAGTCCCCGCTGCCGAAGGACCTGTCGCCGCCGATCCGGGCGATGGGCCAGGGCGTGTGACAGGGCCGAAGGTCCCGGGGGCTCCGCCCCCCGGGATCATCGTGTTCCGCAGCTGCCCGGCCACCTGCCGGAGAGCGTGCTCGATTATCGGGTCGGGGAGCGCGTCGACGTCCGGAAGGATGCCGACATCCAGGGAGCGCTTGTTGACGTAGCCAGCCGCTGCCGCGGGCTGGATGGTAGCGGCATCCATGGAGAGGAGGAGGTCCGTGGCGAGGACCTGGGCGACCATTGCCCGCCGGCGGGCGCCATCGGGACAGCCATCCTCCTCTCTGGCAGGATGCACTACCCGGGGCGACTTATAGGGGCATCATACCGGACGGGCCGAGGAAAACCGGGGTCGCCGCCCTGCCTCAGCGCCCCTCGGCGGCGCCACGCCCCGGGTAAGGCCGGCGCGGAAGCTCCTGCCTTTGATGCGGCGGACGTAATAGGCCTCGCGTTTGGCTGAGCCGGCAAGGTGCAAGGCACGGCATAGGGCGCGTGCGGCTCGCAGAACGTGGCCGCCGCGTCATTCCATATCGGCCAGCCGTGGTCGCAGATCCGGTTCCGTCGTGGCGGCAGTGTGGCAGTCTCCAGCCGTCTGCGCCCGAATGTCCCGCCCGTCGTCGCCTGGTAGAGGGCGATCGGGTGATGCGGCAACACGACGCCGAATTTGGGCGTGGGCGGCAATGGTCGCGGGGCCGAGCACCGGTCCGTACGGGGCCGTTGCCTGCGGGCCGGATGTAACGCGGGCGGCCCAGGGGCCGAACGTGCCCGCCTCGGCTCCGGCGAAAGCCGGCCTGGGCAAGGCGGGGCCGCCATGATCTGCTTCGGGCGGAACAAGGGTCCCGCCGCATGCCCACCAAGGACACCCTCGCCGCCTACCGCGCCAAACGCGACCTCACCAGCAGCCCGGAGCCGGCGGGGAAGATGCGCCGGAGCCGGGCCACGAAGCGCGTCTTCGTCGTCCAGATGCACGACGCCACGCGGCTGCATTGGGACCTGCGGCTGGAGTTGGATGGTGTATTGAAGTCCTGGGCCGTCACGCGCGGCCCGAGCCTGGACCCGGCCGAGCGGCGCCTGGCGGTCGAGGTGGAGGACCACCCTGTCGATTACGCGGCGTTCGAGGGAGTGATCCCCTCCGGCTACGGCAAGGGCAGCGTCATCCTGTGGGACCGTGGGAACTGGTCGCCGGTGGGCGAGGACCCGGCGGCCGAGCTCGCGGCCGGGCACCTGAAGTTCGACGTGACGGCTGAGCGCATGACGGGGCGCTGGGCGCTCGTGCGCATGAAGCCGCGCGCCGGGGAGCGCCGGACGAACTGGCTGCTGATCAAGGACCGGGACGACCATGCCCGGCCGGGATCGGGCGACGCGCTGGTGGCGGATAACGGGACCTCGGTGGCGAGCGGTCGCACACTCGCCGAGATGGGCGGCGGGGACGCACCAGCACCCGCTCCGGAGGGCAGCGCGAAGCCGGCAGGCCGCGCGAAGGCCGCTGGCAAGCCCGCGGCCCGCGCCAAGGTAATCCCGGCGCTGGAGGCCGAGCCTGCGAAGGCGCCTTCGGCCACAGAACCGGCGGCGCCCGAGCGCAAGCGCTCCCGCTGGGCACGCGGCAAAGCCTCGGAACCACGCGCCACTCCGGCCGACCCCGACTTCCTGCCCCCGCAACTCTGCGAGACTGCGGCGCGCCCTCCCAGCGGGGCGGGATGGCGGCATGAGGTGAAGCTGGACGGCTACCGCATGCAGGCCCGCATCCGGGGCGGCACGGCGCAACTGTTCACCCGTAACGGCCATGACTGGACGGGGCGCTTCCCCGAGGTAGCCGCTGCCCTTGGCAAGCTGCCGGACGCGACGATCGACGGCGAGCTGGTGGCGCCCGATGCGGAAGGCAACCCGGACTTTCCGGCGCTGCAGGCAGCGATTGAGGCCGGGCGCACGGCTTCCCTGCGGTTTTTCGGATTCGACCTGCTTATCCAAGGCGAGGAGGATCTGCGCGCGCGTCCGCTGACGGAGCGACAGGCCGCTCTGGCCAAGCTGCTGCGAGAGCCGCCGGCCGCCGTGCAGCTGGTCGAACCCTTTGAGGTGCCGGGGGAGGCGCTGCTTCGCTCGGCCTGCCGGCTGGGGCTGGAGGGGATCATCTCCAAGCGTGCCGACGCGCCCTATCGGCCCGGCCGCGGGCCGGACTGGGTGAAATCCAAATGCGCGGGCGGGGACGAGTTCGTTATCGGCGGCCATGCAACCGGGGCCAAGGGCTCGCTCACCCTGCTCATGGGCGCTTGGCGGCAGAGCGAGCTGGTCTATCTCGGCCGCGTCGGCTCCGGACTGTCCGAGGCGACGGTGCGGGACCTGCTGCGCCGGCTCGCCCCGCTCCGCCGCGACACCTCACCCTTCCTCGCCAGCGCCGGCGGCCGTGACGCCACATTCGTGGAGCCGCGGCTCGTGGCCGAGATCGGCTATGCCGGGTTCACCGGCGAAGGGATGGTCCGACAGGGCCGGTTCCGCGCTCTGCGGGAGGACAAGCCGGCGGAGGATGTGGCAAAGCCCGCCGCCCCGCCCGTCCGGTCCAAGGGCGGCAGCATCGTCGCCGGGGTGGCGCTCAGCCATCCCGAGAAGGTGCTTTGGCCGGAGGAAGGGTTCACCAAGCGTGACCTGGCGGAATATCTAGAGAAGGTCGCCGGACCGCTGCTCGCCTATGCCGGGGGACGGCCACTGACGATCGTCCGCACGCCGGACGGCATCGCCGGGCAACGCTTCCACCAGCGCCATGCCGGGGCTGGCACCTCCTCGCTGCTGCGGCTGGTGCGGGTGGAGGGCGACGAGAAGCCGCATCTGGCGGTGGACGATGTGGCAGGGCTGATCGCGCTCGCCCAGTCCGGCACCGTGGAAATCCATCCCTGGGGTTCGCGGGCCGAGGATGTGGAGCATGCCGACCGTCTGATCTTCGACCTTGATCCCGAGGAAGGCCTGCCCTTCTCTCGCGTCATCGAGGCGGCAAAGCTTGTGCGGGACCGGCTGGCACCAATGGGGCTGACGGGCTTCGTGAAGACCACGGGCGGCAAGGGCCTGCATGTGGTGGTGCCGCTGGTGCCGGGCGCCGCCTGGCCGGAGGTTAAGGCATTCTGCCGCGGCTTCTGCGAGGCGATCGCGCGGGAGGCCCCGGAACGCTACACCACCGCGCTCGCCAAGAAGGCACGGGCCGGGCGCATCTTCCTCGACTATCTCCGCAACGAGCGAAGCGCGACCGCTGTCGCCGCCTGGTCGCCCCGCGCGCGGGAGGGGGCGACGGTATCCGTGCCGCTGTCCTGGCGTGATGTGACCGCAAAGCTGGATCCGCGCGCCTTCACCATCGTGACCGCCCCCGCACAGCTGAAGCGTGCCGATCCTTGGGCTGGCTATGCGGAGGCCGCGGCGCCGCTTCCCGGCTGATCAGCCGGCCTTGCGGCGCTTGGCAGGGGCGGGCTTCGGTTCGGCCTTGGTGGCGGGCTTGCGCGCGGCGGCTGCCACCCTGGCCGGGGCTTTCGCTGCGGACTTTGCAGGCGCCTTTGCTACATGCTTTTCCGGAGTCTTGGCGGGCACCACACGGGGCGGCTGGCCCTTCAGGCTGCGCTTCAGCGCCTCCATCAGGTCCACCACGTTGCTCTCCTCCGGTTCCTCGGCGCGCCGCTTGGGTGCCTTGGTGCCGCCCTTGGCCTGAACCAACTCGCGCACGGCGTCCTCGTAGCGGTCGCGGAAGTCCTCGGGGTCGAAGGGGCCGGCGGTCTGGGCGATGATCTGGCGGGCGATCTCGACCATCTGCGGCGTGACGCGGGCCTCGGGCACCGTGTCGAGGATCTCGCTGTCGGACCGCACCTCGTCATGTGAGCGCAGTGTGCTCACCAGCATGCCATTGCGCCGCACCTCGATGGCTACCTGCCGCTCCCGGCTGGCCATCACCACCTTGCCCAGGCCGATGCGGTTCTGCCCGGACATTGCCTCGCGGATCACCGCGAAGGGTTCGGCCGCGGTCTTGCCCGAAGGGACCATGTAGTAGGGCTGGTCCCAGTACAGGCGGTCGATCTCAGCCGCGTCCACGAACCGCTCGATGTCGATCACCTTCGTACTCTCGAGCTTGATGCCCTTCAGCTCGTCGTCGCTGACGATGATGTACTCGCCCTTCTCCACCTCGAAGCCGCGGACGAGGTCGCGACGCTCGATGAGCTTTCTGATCTCGGGATCGCACCATTTCTGCTTCACCCGGTTATGGGTCTCGGGGTTGAGCAGATGGAAATGAACCGCTTCCGGCGCCTCCCCCACGGCCTTGTGAAGCGTCACGGGGCAGCTGACGAGTGACAGGCGAAGATGTCCCTCCCAGGTCGGGCGAGCAGGCATATCGGCATCCCCAGCGACTGATCCGTTCACTCAACGAAGGATGCAGCCACCGGTTTTTCCAGCAAATTCCGAATCTTAGTCGATGGATATGACGTCCTCGGGAGAGTGAAGCGGATGAGCCCCGTAGGGGGCGGACCTGCGGTGTCGTGTGAAGAAGAAGCCCGAAAGCGGCTTCTGCGCCCGACAGGCGCAGCCTCGGGGTGAGGTGAATCCACCAAGCCCTCCCCGCGTTACGTCGGCAGCAACGCGGGAATGCGCGACATGATCCAGACAGGCGCGAGACGGCTCGAAGCCCTGCTGGACGGGGTCGAGCAGATCCTGTCCGAGCCCGGACGGCAGGGTGCGACGCCGCGTGCCTTCTTCCCAGGCGAGGATGGAGAGGTCACCTCCCTCACCCTCGCCTCTTGCGGAACCGAGGCTACGCGCGAGGCGCTGGCCGCGATCGTGCTGCACCACATGCTCGAACTCGGCGCGACGCAGTGTGCGCTGGCCGTGCCGCTCCCCGACGAGCCGGGATACCTTCTCCTCGATGGGCACCGGATCGGGCGGGAGGGCGTCCGCTCGGTCCGGCGCATCATAAGGCTGAACGGGGCGTGCCCCGCCCGTTCGCCGCTGCGCCTCTCGGCCTGAACCGTCAGTCGGCTTTAATGCCGGCGGCGCGGATGATCGGCTCCCACTTCGCGATCTCACCATCCAGCCAGGTCTTTGCCGTGGCCGGCGTGGTGTCAGATCGGGTGGTAAGGGTAAGGTCGGAGAGGCGCTGCTTCACGCTCTCCATCGCCATCACCTTGTTCACCGCCTCGTTGATCGTGCGCACCAGCGGCTCGGGCGTGCCGCTCGGCGCCATCACCATGTGCCAGGTATAGGCCTCGAATCCGGGAACGCCGGCCTCGGACACGGTCGGCAGGTTCGGGAGCTGCGGGATGCGCTGGGGGGAGGTGATGGCCAGCCCTTTCACCTCGCCACGCGTCACGAAGGGCAGCGCGTTGTTGGCGATGGAGATCATCATGGAAACGGTGCCATTCAGCAGGTCCGGCATAGCCGCCGCCTCGCCACGATAGGGCACGTGGTTGACCTTCAGGTCACCGGCCTGGCGCAGGAAGAGCTCGGTCGCGAGGTGGAGCGCGGCGCCGTTGCCGGTGGAGGCGTAGTCGTACTTGTTAGGATTCGCCTTGTACAAGGTGATGAGCTCCTGGAGGGAGTTCACAGGCAGGTCCTTGTTCACCATCACCAGCATCGGAATGACGCCCGTCAGCGCCACGGGCGTGAAGTCGGCCACCGGATCGAAGGGCAGGCGCGGGAAGATGGCGCGCAGGGTGGAGTGCGCGATCGTGGTGTAGAGCAGCGTCTGCCCGTCCTTCGGCGCCTTCGCGACGACATCGGAGCCGACGACGACGCCGGCGCCCGTGCGGTTCTCCACGATCACGCGCTGCGGCAGGGCCTTGGACAACTCATCGGCCAGAAGCCGCGCCGGGATGTCCGTCGGGCCACCAGCGGCGAAGGGAACCACAAGGCGGACGGGCGCGTTCGGCCAGCTGCCTTGGGCGCGCAGGGCGGGGGCGGCAAGCGGCGCGGCCGCGAGGCCCGCGGCCCCGGCGATGAGGTGGCGGCGCTGGATCATCAGGCAGTGTTCCCAAAAGATGGAGGTTTCGTTAGCCCAAAAGGGGGGACACGGGGCCGGAGTCAACGCCGCCTCCGGTCACGAGCCGCTCATAAAGGTTGCGATCCGTCGCGCCCTCGGTGCCGAACAGCAGCACTCGGCTCTCCGGGCCGAGCCCCAGCCCCTCCCTCGCCGCGCGATCCCGGGCAGCGAGGGCGAGCCCGGCCAAGCCCGCCGCCCCGCTCTCCCCGGCCTCCACCGCCGGGTTTCGCCCGGCGAGGAGGCGCATGGCGGCGATGGCCGTGGAATCAGGAACCGACATGAAGGCGAAGGCGGCGCGCTCCAGCTCCTGCCAAGCGAGTAGGCTCGGCTCGCCGCAGGCCAGCCCGGCCATGATCGTGTCCAGTTCACCCGGCACGGCGGTAGGGGCACCGGCCTCGGCGCTGGCCAGCAGGCAGGCGGCGCGGTCCGGCTCCACCACGATGAGCTTCGGCCCACGGCCGTGCCGGGCCCGGAGCGCGACCGAGACGGCGGCAGCGACGCCGCCGACCCCGCCCTGGATGAAGGCATGGGTCGGCGCAGCCGGCATGGCATCCAACGCTTCTTCGGCCATCAGCCGGTAGCCCTGCATGACCTCGCGCGGGATCTCCGTATAGCCGGGCCAGGAGGTGTCGGAAACGAGGTGCCAGCCGCCCTCTTGCGCCGCCACTTCGGACGCGCGGACGGAATCGTCATAGGTACCCGGCACCTCCCGCACTTCGGCACCGAAGGCGGCCATGGCGTCTCGCCTCCCCCCGCTCACCCCGGGATGGACGAAGATGACGCAGCGCGTCCCGAAGCGACGCGCGCCCCAGGCGACGCTGCGGCCGTGATTGCCGTCCGTCGCACAGGTGACGGTTATGCCGGCGGTCTCGGCGGCGAAGCGGCCGGATTCGAGATCCGCGGCAGGGGCGGCATTGGCCACGCCCAGCCGTGCCAGCTCCCGCGCGATCACCCCGGCCACGGCATGGGCTCCGCCGAGCGCCTTGAAGGAACCCAGACCGAAGCGCGAGGACTCGTCCTTGAGGTGGATGGCAGCCAGGCCGAGCGCGGCCGCGACATCGGGCAGAGCGAGGAGCGGCGTCGGCGCGTAGCCCGGCCAGGCCGTGATGGCATCCCGCGCCCGCCGCCACCCGCCCTCGGGCAGCACCACCACGCCGGGCACGCCGTGCCGGGTGTTCGGGAGGAGGCGGAACGGCGGGGTGGTCATGGGAGCGCAGATGGTCACGCCTCGTGCCGGCCGACAACTGGCCCTACCAGCAGAACAGCAGGTCGATCAGCACCAGCAGGTAGCCCAGCGCCATCACCACCAACCCGAGAAAGATGAGCACGATGCCGACGCCGTAGCGGAGGGTGGAAACGCCGTAATCGACCAGCAGCCGCCCGAAGGCCACCGTGTCCCGCCCGCCCTCGCAGCGCCGCGGCGGCGCGGGCGCTGGTTGAACGGCGGGCACCTGGGCGGTGGGCATGTCGCACAGGGCGGCCGCGGGCACCGGGCCTGAAAGCCCGAGTAGCAGCGGGGCCAGAAGGCGGGCGCGGTGCAGCAACCGGCTACAGCCCCGCCTGTTCGAGCCGCAGGATGGCGCGGGCAAGTGCCTGGGCGCGCGGCACGAGGCTCGACACCTCCAGGTATTCCTCCGGGCTGTGCGCCTTGCCGCCCACAGGGCCGACGGCGCAGAGGGTGGGCGCGCCCATGGCCGCGGTGAAGCCGCTATCGGCACAGCCGCCGGAGAACTCGCCAGTGATGGACAGCCCGCTCTCACCGGCGGCGCTACGATACATCTCGAACATGCGCGCGGCGGCGGGGGTCTGGGTAAGCGGCAGGAACTCGCCGCGAATGGTCATTGCGGCCCGCGTGCCGGGCACGAAGGAGCGGCCGACGATGTCGTGGATTTTGCCCATCACCTCCTCGCGGTCCGCGGGCTCGACATAGCGCAGGTCGATCTGCAGCTGGGCGGAGGGGGCCACGGTGTTCACGCTCTGCCCGCCGCTGACGAGGCCGACATTGAGGGTGATGCCGCGGGCTAGGTCGGTCAGCGCGTGGATGGCCGTCACCTTCGCCGCCAGTTCGCCGATGGCGCTGATCCCGGCCTCGAAGTTGCCGCCGGAATGGGCGGCGCGGCCCTCGATCTCCACGGCCATGAAGACGCCGCCCTTGCGGCCCGTGACGATGCCGCCATTGGCGCGGCCCGGCTCGGAGTTGAACACGGCGCGGGCGCGGCGGGCCTCCGCCTCGATCACCGGGCGGCCTTCGGGGGAGCCGATCTCCTCATCTCCGGTGAACAGCGCGACCATCGGGCCGGGCGCGCCCCCGAGTTCCTTGAAGGCGGCAAGGACGAACATGTTCATCACCAGCCCGGCCTTCATGTCGGCAACGCCGGGGCCGGTGGCGATCCCGTTCTCGATGCGGAAGGGCCGCCGCTCCGGCTCGCCCTTGGGGAACACGGTGTCGCGGTGACCCATCAGCACGATGTTGCGCCGGGCATTGCCCTCGTTGCCCGCATCGTCGCCGGCTTCGTTCACAGGGGGGAGCGTGGCGCGCAGGCAGTCGCCGAACCGCGCACCGGGGACGGTCTCGACGGGGATGCCGCGCGCGTCGAAGAAGGCGCGGACCTGGGCGCCCACGGCATCGACGCCCGCCTTATCGTAGGAGCCGCCATCGGTGTTCACCATGGCTTCCAGCACGGCGAGCATCTCGTCCTGCTGGCCGGACAGCCAGTCCAGGATGCGGGCCTCGGTGTTGGCGCTCATCGGGTCAGCTCCTTGCATGAGGGACCCCGGGGATGGACCCGGCGGCCGAGGGACGCAAGCCGGGTCGTTGCAAGCCGGGCCGCCACTACCCCGGCGTGCCCGGCCTCTCCCCCTTTGTGCCCGCGCGGCGGGAGCGCGGGCGGCGGCCGAGCCGGTCGAGGGCATCGGCGTGGCGCCGGCCCCAGTCGTAGAGCATCTCGATCGGCTCGATGAACTCCTGGCCCAACTCGGTCAGGCTGTACTCCACCCGTGGCGGGACGACATCGAACACCTTGCGGGAGAGCAGGCCGTCCCGCTCCATCTCGCGCAGGGTTTGGGTCAACATCTTCTTGCTGATGCCGGGCAGGCTGCGCTGCAGCTCGCCGGTGCGGCAGCGTCCACCGTGGATCGCGTGCAGGGCGTGCAGCACCATGCTCGTCCATTTGGCGCCGAAGAGCTCCAGCACCCGGCGCGGGGCGCAGTCCTCCTCATGGGTCTCGGGCAGGCTGCGCGTCATGGGCACCTCGAGGTGACTATGTCCCCTCCGGGTGCCTTCTAGCGGTGCTGGCGCTGGCCGCCTACCTGCCGCGCCAGCATCGGAAGGCAGCACCATGGCCCATCACGCACTCGTCGTCGGCTCAAGCGGCATCGTGGGAAGCAACCTCGCCCGGCGGCTGCTAGGGCGCGACTGGGAGGTGAGCGGCCTGGCCCGCCGCCCGCCCGCGGATATCGAGGGGCTGCGACCGGTCGCGGCCGACCTGCTGGATGCCGCCGGGCTGAAGGCCGCGCTGTCCGGCACCCGGCCCAGCCATGTCTTCATCACCACCTGGATGCGCCAGCCGACGGAGGCGGAGAACATCCGCGTCAACGCCGCCATGGTGCGCAACCTGTTGGACGCGCTACGGGGTGGCGAGGTGCAGCATGTCGCGCTGGTGACGGGGCTGAAGCACTATCTCGGCCCGTTCGAGGCCTATGGAAAAGGCACGCTGCCCGCCACGCCCTTCCGCGAGGAGCAGCCGCGGCTGGACATCGAGAACTTCTACTATTCGCAGGAGGACGAGGTGTTCGCGGCCAGCGCGCGGGAAGGATATGGCTGGAGCGTGCACCGGCCGCACACCATCATCGGCTACGCGCTCGGCAACGCCATGAACATGGGCGTGACGCTCGCGGCCTACGCGACCATCTGCCGCGAGACCGGCCGCCCCTTCCTGTTCCCCGGCTCCGCCGCGCAGTGGAACGGGCTGACGGACATGACGGATGCGCGGCTGCTCGCCAGCCAGCTGGAATGGGCCTCAACGACGCCGGCCGCGCGGAACCAGGCCTTCAACGTGGTTAACGGCGACGTCTTCCGCTGGAGCTGGATGTGGGGCCGCATTGCCGGCTGGTTCGGGTTGGAGCCCGCGCCCTTCCCCGGCGAGGGCACGCCGCTGGAGACGCAGCTGGCGGATGCCGGGCCGGTCTGGGCGGAGATCGCGGCGAGGCACGGGCTGGCCGAGCCCGATCTCAGCCGGCTGGCCTCCGCCTGGCACACCGATGCCGATCTCGGCCGCCCGATCGAGGTGGTGACGGATATGGGCAAGAGCCGGCGGTTGGGCTTCCTCGATTACCAGCCGACCGACGACGCCTTCTTCGACCTGTTCGAGCGTCTCCGGACCACTCGCATCATCCCCTGACGCGGGGCCGTTCCCTCACGCCATCGGGTTGGCTTCGGGCATCTCCAGCGCCCGCTCCAGCGCCCGTGCGCCGCGCAGGCACAGGTCGTCCCGTCCCTGGGCAGCGACGATCTGCACGGCGCGCGGCATCCCCTCCCCGTCCAGCCCGGCGGCCAGCGCGATGGCGGGCTGGCGGGTCAGGTTCTGGGTGAAGGTCCAGGGCGCCCAATCCCGCCACAGCGCCTCGGTGGGCTTCAGCGTCGGCTGGTCGGCGGCGAAGGCGGCCGTCGGCGTCGCCGCCGTCAGGATCAGGTCGTAGCGCAGGTGGAACAGGCCCATCTGGTGCGCGGCCTCGACCCGCATCGCATCGGCGTTCAGGAAGTCGATCGCGGAGAGGTCGCCCTCGCGCCGCGCCACCTCCAGCAGCCCGGAATCCAGATCGCCGCGCTTGTCCTCCGGCGTCATGGCGACGAGCTTGGCCAGCGCAACGCCCCAGACGCGGCCGAAGATGTGGCGCGTATCCGGCAGCTGCGGATCCGCCTCCTCCACCAGCGCGCCCTCGGCCCGCAGCGTATCGGCGGCGCGCTGCAATGCGGCCTCGCCATCCGCATCCAGCGGCGGCTCGTAGCCCCAGCGGCGGACGAGGGCGACGCGCATGCCGCGCACCCCGTCCTCGATGCCCAGGCGCCATTCGCGCGGCTCGTCCGGCAGGCAGAGCGGGTCCCGCACATCCGCGCGGGCAATCGCATTCAGCATCAGCGCGGCGTCCCGCACCGTGCGTGTCATCGGCCCGGCGCAGGCAACCGCCGAGAAGGCCCCATGCGGCCATTGCGGCACGCGACCGTAACTCGGCTTAAAGCCGATGATGCCACAGTAGGCAGCGGGGATGCGGATGGAGCCGCCCGCATCCGTGCCGATATGCAGCGGACCAAATCCCGCCGAGGCCGCCGCTCCGGCACCTGAGGACGATCCGCCCGTGGTGCGCCGGTTGTTCCAGGGATTGCGGGTGATGCCGTGCAACGGGCAGTCGCCCGGGGTCTTCCAGCCGTACTCGGTCGTCGTCGTCTTGCCGATGATCACGGCACCCGCCGATTTCAGGCCCATCACCGCCGGTGCATCTTCGGCCTGCGGACGGGGGTCGCTGGTGCGGCTGCCCCGGCGCGTGGGGAAACCGGCCATGTGCAGCAGGTCCTTCACCGTGCAGGGCACGCCGTCCAGCACGCCGAGCGGCCGCCCCGCCGCCCAGCGAGCCTCGCTCTCCCCGGCCTGGCGCAGTGCATGGGGATTCATCACGGCGAAGGCGTTGATCGAGGGGTTGTGGCGCGCGATGCGCTCCATCACCGCTTTGAGCGCCTCGACCGGGCTGAGGGCGCGGCGGGCGTAAAGGGCGAGCAGCGTTTCCGCGTTCATCAGCGCGGGATCGGTATCGGTCATGCAGGTCCTGGAACGGGATGCGAAGAGTGGCGAGCAGGATGAACCTGCGGGCCGTGAGGCGGAACCCCTGGGCGGGGACAGGGTGTGCGAGCCAGCCGGCAGGGGATTAGCTCCATGCACCCCCCGACGGGGCACCGGCACCCAGCAATAGGCCTGCCGCCGTGCCCCTTAAACAAAGATGAGGGAGGTCTAGCAGGGCAACTCCCACTCCTCCGGCACCGGTCTTAGTACCCCGCCGCCAGCCGGTCCCGCGTCTCGGCAACGAGAGATCGGCTCATCTCCTCCAGCCCGGCCACGGCGGCGATGCGGGCAGCGGCCGCTTCCGCCTCCGCTCCGGACAGGACGAGGGCGATCAGGCCGGTGGCGCGGCAGAGGCCGGTCATCAGGCAGTCCCTGGCGTCGGGGATGCCGTCCTCCAGCAGCACGGTGCGCAGGCGGTCGCGGCCGGCGCGGGCGATGGCGAGGTCGGCTTTCGGGTAATGGCGATCCCGCAGGAGGAGAAAGCGGCGGCGCTCCGCGACGCGCAGCAGCCCGCGCCCGACCAGGCGATCCAGCAGGGCGCGGCGGAGGGCCGTGGTGTCGCGCGCGAGCTCGCCCATCCACCAGCGGCTGTCGCGGCCGGCAGGACCGGCGGCGACGCGGGCCAGGACGGGGTCGAGCAGAGGATCACCGGAGGGCGAGCCATCGGTGACGAAGAGGTGGTCGGGGTCGCTGTCCAGCCGGCCGGTGAGGGCCAGTTCCATCAGCGCCGCCCCTGCCAGGGCAAGGGAGACGGCCGCGGCGGGTACGCCGTGAGGGCGGCCCGTCTCGTCGTCGAGGGTGAGGAGAAGGATCTCCTCCGGCATCGGAAGAATCGGGCTCATGGCGCGCGGGAGCCTAGCGGAAGGTCCCCGCGCGGGCATGGGATTCAGGCGGCGGTGATCCCGGCTCCGCGCGCCACGGCGGTCCAGGAAGCGGCGAAGCGCGCGATCATGGCGGTGTATTCCGCGCCGACCAGCGGCTGGGCCGGTGCGTAGGAGGCAAGGTCGGCCATCTTCGCGCGGATTTCGGGCTGGGCGATGGCGGCGAGTGTCGCCTCCCGCACCGCATCGACCATGGGCGTGGATAGGCCCTTCGGGCCGGAGATGCCGATCCAGGTGGTAGCGGTGAGCGCGGGCAGGCCGAGTTCCGCGAAGGTGGGGACATCCGGCACCGCCGGCACGCGCGCGGCGGAGGAGACGGCGAGCGCGGTGACGCTGCCGTCGCGGATCATCGCGACATTGGTGGTCAGCGGGTCGAAGACGCTCTCGATATGGCCGGCGAAGAGGTCCTGCATGGCGGGCGCGCTGCCGCGATAGGGGACATGGTCCAGCTTCGGCGCGCGTGCTTCGCGCGTGAGCACCTCGCCCATGAGATGGGTGATAGAGCCGATGCCGGAGGAGCCGTAGCGCGCGCCGGGGCCCCGCGCCTTGTCGAGGAAGGCATCGAGGTTCGGCGTGGGCGAGCCCTTGTTCACCATCAGCACGTTCGCCGTGTCGCAGAGCATGGCGATATGGGTGAAGTCCGCCACGGGGTCGTAGGGCAGGCTGGGATAGATGCCCGGCGCGATGCCGTGGGGCGAGGCATGGCTGATGACCAGCGTGTGCCCGTCCGGCACAGCCCTGGCAGCGGTGTCGGCGCCGATGGTGCCGCCGGCGCCGGGGCGGTTCTCCACCACGATGGTGGCGCCGAGATTCCCACCGATCGCAGGGGCGACGAGACGCGCCACCACATCGGCCAGGCCGCCGGGCGGGAAGGTGGCGATGAGGCGTATGGTCTGGCGGGGGCGCCAGGTGGGCTGAGCCAGGGCTGGCAGCGCAAGGCTGCTCGCGCCGGCGATGAGCAGGGAGCGGCGATGGATCATGGGGAGGTCCTTCGTCTCGGGCGATGCGCCCGTTCGAAGGCCTCCCCAGCAAACCCCGTGCCGGGCCCGGAACGTCCTATGCGCTGGCCGCGAGCGCGGCGGACCAGGGCGACATCACATCGGTGATCCCGACCGCCACCCCGTCTGCATCGCGGGCAATGAAGTTCGGGCAGGCGAAGTTCACGGGCAGCACGGCGTGCTCCACCACCTCCAGCGGGCCGTCCTCGGCCAGGCCGGACAACACCTCCGCGGCCAGGCGCCGGTCCGCGGTGACGCCATCCGGGCCGGAGACGTCGATCCGCGGCAGATGCGCGGCTTCCTCGGGCCCCATCCCGAAATCGAGCTGGAAGGCGAGCATTTGCATCACGCTCGCCAGGATGCGGCGCCCGCCGGAGGCGCCGCCGGCGAGAATGGGGTTCGCGTCGTCGCCGGCCCGCGTCACCGTCACCGGGCTCATGTTGCAGAGCGGGCGCGCGCCGGGGCGGATGGCATTGGCGCTGCCGGGCTGCGGGTCGAACCACATCATGCCGTTGTTCATCAGCACGCCGGTTCGCGGCAGCACCACGCGGCTGCCCATGGAGGAGAGCAGCGTGGTGGTGACAGACACCATCATCCCATCCTTGTCGCAGACGGTCAGATGGGTGGTGCAGGTCTCCGCCGTTTCCTTCGCGGTCGCGGCGCCGAGGCCCGCGAGACGCTCGGCGTAGCCCGCGCGCATCGCCCTGGCGAAGCCGCGATACCAATCCGCGCCGAGCCCGGACGAGAGCGCCACGCCTTCCATTTGCGCGATCACGGCCGCCATGGTGGGCGCGGCCGTCAGCCCGCCGGCGGTGTGAATGGTATGGGTGCCGCGCCAGGCGATCGGGGTGGCGTCCCGCACCACCGCGCGGCAGGCGGCGAGGTCGTCCGCGGCCACCGCGCCGCCCATGGCCGCGATGTCGGCGGCCAGATCGGCGGCCACGCCGCCCTCGTAGAAATCGCGCAACCCGTGGTCGCGCAGGCGGGCCAGCGTGTCGGCGAGGTTGCCCAGGCGGAAGAAGCCGGGCGCGCCCTGGTAGGGCGGGTTGGGCGGCAGGCCGTCCGGCAGGTAGATGCGCGCGCTCTCCTCGTACAGCCGCAGCACCTTGGCCGAGGAGGACACCTTCAGCAGCGTGAACCAGTCCTGCGGCAAGCCGCGCTGCGCCAGCGCGACCGCGGGGCCCAACAGCGAATCCAGCCCCATCCCGGTCCCGAAACGCTCCCGCAGCAGGTCGTAGCCGGCCACCGAGGAGGGGATGACGAAGGAGAGCGGGCCGTGGATGTTCACGTCGCCCACCACCTCCGGCCAGGCGAACAGGTCCTGCTTCCACTTGCCCGTGAGCGGATAGGCCGAGGGATCGACGTGGCGGGAGGCGACGGGGCCGAAATCCACCACCTGGGGCGGGGCGCCCGGCCGGTGGACGAGGGCGAAGCCGATCCCGCCCAGCCCGCTGTTCCAGGGCTCCACCGCGGCCAGCGCGAAGCAGGCCGCCACCGCCGCATCCGCCGCGTTGCCGCCGGCCTCCAGCACCGCCACCCCGGCCTCGGCCGCCGCGCGGGACTGGGAGGCGACGATGCCCCCGGTGCCCGAGGCCGCCGGCTTGGCGAGGGCCCAGTGCTGGCTGGTATGCGGCGGGGGGGCGTAGGCGGAGAGATCGGGCATCGGGCACCTTGGTTCGGAAGCGCGTGGTCTTGAAGCGGCCGGGGGGAGGGTCGCGCCGGAGCGCCCGCCCGGCAAGGCTGCCCCTTCCCCTCCCATGCTGTTTGCCGCCGCCGCCCGGCCGGCTTATCTGGCGGGGAACAGGTGATGGAGGACGCGGCATGAGCGGAACAGCCCAGGGTCTGGAGGTCGCCCCCGTCCTCCGCCGCTTCATCGAGGAGGAGGCGCTTCCCGGAACCGGGGTGGAGGCCGCGGCCTTCTGGGCGGCCATGGAGCGGACGCTGCGCGGCCTCGGCCCCGTCAACGCCGACCTGCTGGGCGAGCGCGACAGCCTGCAGGACCGCATCGACGAATGGCACCGCGCCAACCCGGCGCGCCCGGTGGACCGCGAGGCCTATGAGGCCTTCCTGCGCGGCATCGGCTACCTGCTCGACCCGCCGGCGCCTTTCCAGGTGACGACCGCGAATGTGGATGACGAGATCTCGCGCCTGGCCGGGCCGCAGCTCGTCGTGCCCGTGAACAACGCCCGCTACGCGCTGAACGCCGCCAATGCGCGTTGGGGCAGCCTGTACGACGCCCTCTACGGCACCGATGCCATCCCGCAGGAAGGTCCGCGCCCCCGAGGTTATGACGCGACGCGCGGCGCGGCCGTGATTGCCCGCGCCCGCGCGGTGCTCGACACCGCAGCGCCGCTGGAAGCGGGCAGCCACGCCCTTGCCACGGCCTACCGCGTGGAAGGCGGCGTGCTGCGCGTGCTGCAGGGCAGCGGCGCCAGCTTCGGGCTGCGCGATCCCTCGCAGTTCCGCGGATACCTCGGCAGCGAGTCCGAGCCGAGCGCGATCCTGCTGGCCAGGAATGGCCTGCACATGGAGATCGTGATCGACCGCAGCCACCAGATCGGCCGCACCGATGCGGCGGGTGTCTCCGATCTCGTGCTGGAGGCCGCGCTGTCCACCATCATGGATGCCGAGGATTCGGTGGCCGCGGTGGATGCCGAGGACAAGGTGGGCGTGTACCGCAACTGGCTCGGCCTGATGCGCGGCGACCTGTCCGCCAGCTTCCAGAAGGGCGGCGAGACGCTGGAGCGCCGGCTGAACCCGGACCGCGTCTTCCAGGCGCCCGCTGGTGGCGAGGTGACGCTGCCCGGCCGCTCGCTCATGCTCATCCGCAATGTCGGCCACCACATGCTGACGGATGCGGTGACGCTGGACGGGCGTGAGACGGCGGAGACGATCCTCGACGCCTATGTCACCTCGCTGATCGCGCTGCACGACCTGCGCGGCAAGCGCATGAACAGCCGCGCCGGCAGCGTGTACATCGTGAAGCCGAAGATGCACGGCCCGTCCGAGGTGGCATGGGCGGTGCGGCTGTTCGGCGAGGTGGAGGACGCGCTGGGCCTCGCGCGCAACACGCTGAAGATGGGCATCATGGACGAGGAGCGGCGCACCACCGTGAACCTCGCCCGCTGCATCATGATGGCGAAGGAGCGGGTGTTCTTCATCAACACCGGCTTCCTCGACCGCACCGGCGACGAGATCCACACCGCGATGGAGGCCGGCGCCGTCGTCCGCAAGAACGACATGCGCAAGGCCGCCTGGATCGCGGCCTATGAGGACAACAACGTCGATGTCGGCCTGGCCTGCGGGCTGCGCGGGCACGCGCAGATCGGCAAGGGCATGTGGGCGGCGCCCGATGCGATGGCCTCGATGCTCGAGCAGAAGGTGGGGCATCCGAAGGCGGGCGCCAGCACGGCCTGGGTCCCCTCCCCCACCGCGGCCACGCTGCACGCCATGCACTACCACCAGGTGGATGTGGCGGCGCGGCAGGCGGAGCTGGCCGCGGCCGGGCCGCGGGCGAAGCTGGCGGACCTGCTGACGGTGCCGCTGGCCGAGAACACCAACTGGGCGCCGGAGGACATCCAGGCGGAGCTGGACAACAACGCCCAGGGCATCCTCGGCTATGTGGTGCGCTGGATCGACCAGGGGGTGGGCTGCTCCAAGGTGCCGGACATCCATGATGTCGGGCTGATGGAGGACCGCGCGACGCTGCGCATCTCCGCCCAGCACATCGCCAACTGGATGCGCCACGGCATCGTGGACCGCGCCCAGGTGGAGGAGACGATGCGGCGCATGGCGGGCGTGGTGGATAAGCAGAACGCGGACGACCCCGCCTATACCCCGATGGCGCCGAAGTTCGACGGCGTGGCGTTCAAGGCAGCCTGCGACCTCGTCTTCGAGGGTGCGGCGCAGCCCAATGGCTATACCGAGTTCGTGCTGACCCGCCGGCGCCGCGAGGCGAAGGCGGGCTGACGACACGCGCCGCGCGCCCGATTGGGCGCGCGGTCGCCGTGCGCGCAGGTCGCCCGAAGTCAGGCGGGCAGGTTGGGCAGCAGCTTTGTCACATCGGCCTGCGGGCCGGCCTTCATGCTGCCCTCGATGCGCGCACTCTCCAGATCGACCACCGCCACTTCGTCCGAGGCCAGCGAAACATAGGCCACGGGCCGCGCCGGATGCAGCGAGGCCGCGCTCGGCTTCGCACCCAGTTCGAGCTTCCAGATCTCGCCCATGTCCGGGCGCAGAAGGGACAGGGTACCCCGGGCCAGATCGGCCAGCAGCAGCCGCCCGTCCTGCAAGGCATAGACCCGCAGCGGGTCGCCGCCGACTTCCCGCGTCGCGCGCACCCGCATGCTCTCCGCATCCACCGCGCTCAGCGTGCCGCTGCGGCGGCTGCCGACATAGAGCGTCCGCTCATCGGGCGAGAGGCAGCATCCCTCGGGCATCCGCCCCAGCGTGATCGTCATCGGCGCGACAGCGGCATCGCGGGGCCGCACGAGGCTGACTGTGTTGGAGAACAGCCCGGTGACATAGGCGCGCTCTCCGTCGCGCGAGAGGGCGAAGAGGTGCGTCTTGATGCCACCCGCCGCGACGGCGAAAGCGGGCGCCGTATCCTCCAGCGGCTTGTCCAGCGTGAGCAGGACCGCCCGATCCTCGCTCAGCACCGAGAGCCGGTCCGCGCTGTCGATCGCCATGCCATGCAGCCGGCTATAGGGGGACAGGTCGATGGTGCGGAGGAGCCGGCGTGCGGCCAGATCGACGACGAACACGGAATGGCCACCCTCGCCGGGGCTGGCCGAGACCTCCACCCCGTAATGCCCGATGAAGGCGTGCCGCCCCGCCGCATCCACCACCATCTCATGCGGGAAATCGGGCAGCCTGACCTCACCGACGCGCCGTCCATCAGAGGCATCCAGAAAAGCCAGGCGATGCCCCGCCTTCTCGATAACAAGCAACGTTCCCGACTGTCCCTGCGCCCTGGCAGGGCCGGCAATTGGGGTAATGGCCGGCACGGAGGCCGCAAGGCCGGTCAGGAGCAGGTTTCTGCGATGCATGGCGATCCTCCCTGGGGCGTAGGTTCGGGCCCGGAGCGTACCCACCCCTCTGTCGCCGCGATCCGCTCCGCCACCCGACCCAACGCGCGCGGCGCGCTTCGGTAACCCGTCGGGGCACGAGTGCGTAGCCTGACGGGGCGGGGTGCGTCCCCGGCGCATCACCCGTCCGCGCTCGGACCAGCAGGTCCGCTGCAACCCTGGATCGCAGAACCGGCCGGGATTATCGGCTCCTTCCGCTCATGCATCGGAGACCGTGTCCTTGACGTTCCGCCTCGTCCTTCTGGCCACTGCCGCGATGACCTTGCCTCTCGCCGCCCGCGCGCAGCCGACCGAGGGCCTCTTTGTTGGCGCAGGCGCCGGCGCGAACTGGCTGATGCGCTCGGGCAGCGACGTCGACCTGCCGATCCTGCGCGTCCTCGGCGGCAATGCCGGATCAGGCCGCTCGCGGCTGAGCTGGGATACGGGCTGGGCCGGCCTGGCCTCGATCGGTTGGGGTTTTGGCAATGGGCTGCGCCTGGAGGTCGAGGGCAATCTGCGGGAGAACGACCTCGATGGCGTCTCCATCTACGGCAGCAGGGCAACGGCGACGGGCGGGCGGGCCCGCAGCTACGGCGCGCTGGTCAACGCCGTGTACGACTTCACCGTCCCGGGCTGGCCGGTCTCACCTTACCTCGGCCTCGGCGTCGGCTATGTCTGGCACCGGTATGATGGGCTGCGCGGCCGCTTCGGGCCCCTTCAGGGTGTGGTGGACGACACGGATGGGCGCTTCGCTTATCAGGCCATCGCAGGCCTCTCGCTTCCGCTCGGGGCGCCCGGGCTTTCCCTGACCGCCGAATACCGCTTCCTCGGCACACTGCTGCCGGAGATGCAGGTCAGCGTGCGCAATCAGGCGACCGGTGCGGTGATTGACCGCGGGCGGTTGGAGGTGGGGAACTTCAATCATTCCCTGCTGATCGGCCTGCGCTACGCCTTCAACGCACCGAGCCCGGCGCCCGCCGCCGCACCGCGTTTTACAGCCCCGGCTCAAGTGGATGCTTGGTACTTCGTCTTCTTCGATTTCGACAGTGCCGAGCTCAGCGAGAGAGGCCGGCAGATCATCACCGAGGCAGTGCAGACCACCCGCCGGCAGGGTACCACCCGGCTGGAGCTGCCAAGCCATGCCGATCGGTCGGGAGACCTGGCCTACAACCGGCGCCTCTCGCAGCGGCGGGGCGAAACGGTCGCGGCGGAACTTGTTCGCCAGGGCATCGCTCGCAGCCAGATCACGATCCAGGCCTTCGGCGAGAGCCGTCCGCTGTACCCGACGGCCGATGGCGTGCGTGAGCCGCAGAACCGCCGAGTCGAGATCAACATGCGGTAGGCGGGGGCACCTCGCACCGCACCAGGGCTCAGGCCCGGAGCGAATCCCGCTCCTTCATCGCCGCGATCTCGGCCCGCAGAGCCGCGATCTGCTCCGCAACCGGGTCCACCGCGCCGGGCGCGATGCCGTAGCCCGTGGTCGGGTCCTCGCAAGGCCGGCCCGGTGGACGGGCGGGGATGCCGACCACCGTCACGCCATCCGGCACGGCGTCCACGCACACCGCATTGGCGCCGATGCGCGCGTTCCGCCCGATGCGGATCGGGCCCAACACCTGCGCGCCCGCGCCGATGATCACGCCATCCTCCAGCGTTGGGTGGCGCTTGCCGGGGCGCGTGGTCAGCCCGCCCAGCGTCACGCCGTGGTAGATCAGCACGTCGTCACCGATCTCCGCCGTCTCGCCGATCACCACGCCCATGCCGTGGTCGATGAACAGCCGCCGGCCGATCCGTGCGCCGGGATGAATCTCGATGCCGGTCAGGAAGCGAGAGAGATGGGAGACGCAGCGCGCCGGCGCCCGTAGCCCCGCGCGCCACAGCCGGTGCGCCAGCCGATGCCAAACGACCGCATGAAGCCCGGCATAGCAGAGAATGGATTCCATGGTGGTCGGCCGCGCCGGATCGCGCGCCCGGATACTGCGCGCGATCTCAAGGGCCTCAATCATAGCAAGCCCTTCACGCCAGCCCCGTCATGCCAACCAGGGCGGGACCGGCAGGTTCCGCTCGCGCAGCCATTCCGGGTTGAACAGCTTGGACTGGTAACGCGCGCCGCCATCGCACAGCACCGTCACGACCGTGTGGCCCGGGCCGAGATCCTTCGCCACACGGATCGCCGCGGCCACGTTCAGCCCTGCCGAGCCGCCGACGCTCAGCCCTTCTTCCACCAAAACGGCGAAGCACTGCTCCAGCGCCTCGGTATCCGAGATGCGGACGGCATCGTCGATCGGTGCGTCCTGCAGCACTGCCGGCACCTTGCTGGCCTGACCGATGCCCTCGGTGACGGAGTTGCCCTCGGCGGAGACCGTGCCCGTCTTCACCCAGGAATACAGGCCCGAGCCGTGCGGATCGGCCAGCACGATCTTGACCCCGGGATTGCGCGCCTTCAGCGCGCGCGCGGTGCCATGAAGCGTGCCGCCCGTGCCGCAGGCGCAGGTGAAGGCATCCACCTTGCCACCCGTCTGCTCCCAGATCTCCACGCCTGTCGTCGCCTCATGCGCAGTGGCATTGGCGGCATTGCCGAACTGGTTCGCCCATACCGCACCCATTTCCTCCGCGAGCCGGCGGGAGAAGTTTACATAGTGGCCGGGATCCGCGAGCGGCTTCGGGTCCACCAGCCGCAGGTCGGCACCGATCATGCGCAGGAAGTCCAGCTTCTCCTGGCTCTGCGTGCGCGGCACGACGATGACGGATTTCCAACCGCGCGCATTGGCGGCGAGCGCCAGGCCGATGCCGGTGTTGCCCGCCGTCCCCTCCACCACCGTGCCGGGCTGGAACGGGGTGAGAAGGCCGCGCGTCACGGCCTCTCCCAGGATGCCGATGGCCGCGCGGTCCTTCACGCTGCCACCGGGGTTCATGAACTCGGCCTTGCCGAGGATCTCGCACCCCGTCTCCTCGGAGGCGCGGCGGAGCCGGATGAGCGGCGTGTTTCCGACCGCGTCCCAGAAGTCAGTGGCGATTGCGGGCATGAGGGGTCAGGTCCACTCCAGGTGATCGACCCAGCGCAGATAGGGCTTCTCGGTGGTGAATCCCTGTGGGAACTGCTTCTTCGCGTCTTCGTCCGAGAGGCTGGCGAGCACGATGGTGCGATCGCCCGGCTTCCAGTTCACGGGCGTGGCCACCTTGTGCCGATCGGTGAGCTGCAGGCTGTCGATCACGCGAAGCACCTCGTCGAAGTTCCTGCCGGCGCTCGGCGGATAGATCAGCATCAGCCGGATCTTCTTCTTCGGGTCGATCACGAAGACCGTCCGCACGGTCACGCTCGCATCAGCCTCGGGATGGATCATGCCGTAGAGCTCGGCCACGTGCTTGTCCGGGTCCGAGATCATCGGGAAGTTGACCGCGGTGCCCTGGGTTTCCTCGATATCGGCGTTCCAGCCCTCATGCCGGTCCAGCGTGTCGACCGAGAGGCCGACCACCTTCACGCCACGCCGATCGAACTCCGGCTTCAGCTTGGCGGTGTAGCCGAGCTCGGTCGTGCAGACCGGGGTGTAGTCCTTCGGATGGCTGAAGATGACGCCCCAGGAATCACCGAGCCATTCGTGGAAGCGAATCCGTCCCTGCGTTGTCTCGGCCTCGAAATCCGGGGCGATCTGCCCGAGCTGAAGCGCCATGCGACAATCCTCCGTGGCTTATTGGCGATTTCACGACGCTAACACGGGCTGTTCCAAGGTTCCACAGCCGCTGTTGCACGAAGGGCGCCGGAATGGGCATGTCGGCAGACCGCCTGGTGATATGAAGGCGCGATGCGAGGACATGGCGCTGGCGCTCAACCCCCGTAGTGTGCCATGCCGAGATCGGAGACGTCGATCTCCGGTACCTTGCCCGAGACGATATCCGCCAGCACGCGGCCGGAGCCGCAGGCCATGGTCCAGCCCAACGTGCCGTGGCCGGTGTTGGTGAACAGGTTGGACAGGGTGGTCTTCCCGATGATGGGCGTACCGTCCGGCGTCATCGGCCGCAGCCCCGTCCAGAAGCGGGCGGCCCCGATGTCTCCGCCATCGGGGAACAGGTCTCGCACCGAGTGCTCCAGCGTTTCGCGCCGCGGCCTGCGCAGACTGGTGCTGAACCCCGCAATTTCCGCCGTGCCGCCGACGCGGATGCGGTCGCCGAGGCGGGTGATGGCGATCTTGTACGTCTCGTCCATCACCGTGGAGACGGGCGCCGCCTCCATCTCCGTCACCGGCAGCGTCAGCGAGTAGCCCTTGATGGGATAGACCGGCAGGCGCAGGCCGAGCGGGCGCAGAAGGGCCGGCGTGTGGCTGCCGAGCGCTGCGACATAGGCATCGGCGGTGAAGTCGCCGTGATCGGTCTCCACCGCCGCCACGCGGCCACCCTCGGAGTGGATGGAGGCGATGCCGACGCCCAGGCGGAACTCCACCCCCTTCGCCCGCGCCAGCTCCGCCAAGCGCTGGGTGAAGAGGAAGGCGTCACCCGTCTCATCCTGCGGCAGGCGCAAGCCGCCCACGAACTTGTCTCGCACGCGCTCCAGCGCCGGCTCCGCGGCAATGCAGCCCGCCGGGTCCAGCAGCTCCCAGGGCACGCCGTAGCCATCCAGCACGCCGGTGTCGTCGCCCACATGGTCGAGCTGCTTTTGCGTGCGGAAGAGCTGCACCGTGCCGCGGGCGCGGTGATCGAACTCGATGCCGGTCTCGGCGCGCAGCTCGGCCAGAGCCACACGGCTGTACTCGGCCACGCGCACCATCCGGCCCTTGTTGCGGCGATAAGCGGCCTCCGTGCAGTTCGCGGCCATGCGTGCGACCCAGGACAGCATCTGCCAATCCGGACGCGGCCAGAAGACGAAGGGGCGATGGTGCATCAGCAGCCACTTCACCGCCTTCATCGGCACGCCCGGGCCTGCCCAGGGGGAGGAGTAGCCGTAGGAGAGCTGCCCCGCATTGGCGAAGCTGGTCTCCTTCCCGGCGCCGTCCTGCCGGTCGATCACCACCACCTCATGCCCGGCCTGGGCGAGGTACCAGGCCGTGGTCACGCCGATGACGCCGCTGCCGAGGACGAGAACCTTCATGCGCGACTCCCGCCTGACGTGACCCGGCCGGCAGGGTGCGTCATCCCGGCCGCAAGGCCAAGCCGGGCGGCAGAAAGCCGTGTATTGATCGCATGTTAGCGACAGCCGCGGGCCGCCGCTGGCAGATCGGCCAGGATGGACGAGAACATCGACGCAGGACGGCTGAATCGCTGTTACCTGCACCTCTGGCTGGCCGTCTCGCTCGGCCCGCCCACCCTGCCGCGCACCGGGATCCGGGAGCTGAGGGACGACGCCCCAGCACCGCCCGCACCGGCCCAGCAGGTGCTGCAGCCCGCGCCGGACAGAGCCTCATCCTTCGCCCGGGACGGGAGCCTGCGTGACTGAGGCGGCGCCTCTCGCGCGCAACCTGCTGATCTGGCCGGGGCCGCAGCGCGACAGCTACGGCGGCATCTTGTTCATGGTGGGATACGAGACCGAGGCCGGCCCGGGCCCTGCTCTCCCCCGAGGAGATCGAGGAGCAGCGGATTTTCGAGGCTTATGGAACGGATCGACTCGTTCCCATCCCGCGCGCCTTCGCGGCGCCCTGACCGGAAAGCGGCCATCGCGGGTCTCTCAGGATCGGGAAGACCCGGCAGGTGGCAAGGAGTTGGTAGCGGGAACCGGACTTGAACCGGTGACCCCGGCATTATGAGTGCCGTGCTCTAACCAGCTGAGCTACCCCGCCAAGAATTGCCACCTGCCGGGACGCGCGAATTAGGCCGCCGGTGCCCTCACGTCAACAGCCCCGCGACGGGTCGTGCGGATGAAGCCGCCCCCCAGCACGCGGTCCCCGTCATAGATCACGCAGCCCTGGCCGGGTGCCGAAATCACCGGCGCGTCGGGCCGGACCAGCAGGCGCCCGGAAGGGGCATCCCATTCGGCCGTCACGGGCTGCGGCACCTCCCGCGCGCGGAACTTCGCCTCTGCGCGGAAGGGGCCTAGCGGCGGGTCCGACAGCCAGTTCACCTCGCCGACCGGCACCTCCGCTACGGGAATCCGGTCCGCATGCGCGACCACAACCCGGCGCTTGTTGGAGTCGAGCGCGGCCACCCGAAGCCCGGCTTCCCCGGGAAGCCCCAGGCCGCGCGCCTGGCCGACCGTGTAGCGTGCCATGCCCTGGTGGGTGCCCAGCACACGCCCGTGCTCGTCCACGATCTCTCCGGCCTCCGCAGCCTCGGGCCGCAGCTTCGCGACAAGGTCGTGGTAGCGGCCGGAGGGGACGAAGCAGATATCCTGACTGTCCGGCTTCTCGGCCACTGCGAGGCCCAGCCGAACGGCCTGCTGCCGCACCGCCGCCTTGTCCGGCATGTCGCCGAGCGGGAAGCGGGCGAAGGCGAGCTGGTCCCTCGTGGTAGCAAACAGGAAGTAGGACTGGTCGCGTGCCGGGTCGGCTGCGCGGCGCAGCTCGGGGCCGCCCGGCCCATCGACACGTCGGGCGTAGTGGCCGGTGGCCAGCGCCTCGCAGCCCAGGTCCCGCGCAAGGGCCACCAGGTCCTGGAACTTCACGGTCTGGTTGCAGCGTACGCAGGGGATCGGCGTCTCACCCCGGGCGTAGCTGTCGGCGAAGTCGCCGATCACGGCGTCGCGGAAACGGCTCTCGCGGTCCAGCACGTAATGGGGGATGCCCAGCCGGTCCGCCACGTCGCGCGCGTCGTGGATGTCCTGGCCGGCGCAGCAGGCGCCCTTCTTCTGGACAGCCGCGCCGTGGTCGTAGAGCTGCAGCGTGGCGCCGATGACGTCATGCCCCTGCTCGGCCAGCAGCCCGGCAACGACGCTGCTGTCCACGCCTCCGGACATGGCGACGAGCACCCTCATGGCCCAGCGGACGCCGATGCGTTCAACCCCATCTGCCAGAAGTCGGCCTCCAGCCGCGACGCCTCGGCGAAGACGCGCGTCAGCGAAGCGAGGCGGGCAGTGCCGCCATGCGTCTCGCCCAGCCGGTCCAGCCGCTCGGCCGAGCGCCGTGCCACGGCCTGGTACTCGGCGCCGGCATACTGGACAATCCAGTTCTCATAGGGGTTGCCCTCCCTTACCCGGCCAGGACTGGCCTCGATCCGCATGGCCAGCTCGCCATAGCCGACCGTGCAGGGGGCGAGAGCCACTTCGAGGTCGAGGATGTCGCCGCGGAAGCCCTGGTCCATCACCCAGCGCGTGTAGCAGACCGTCTCGGGCGCCTCGGGCTCGGCCAGCACGGCGGCCTCGTCCAGCCCCCATTCCCGGCAGTAGACGAGGTGCAGCTTCGTCTCGTCGAGGATGGCCTGCACCACCCTGCCCTTCTCGCGCATCGCGTCCAGGCTCTCGGCCTTCACCACTGCCAGCGCCTGGGCGCGGGCGAACTGCACGAGGAAGAGGTAGTCCTGCACGAGGTAGCGGCGGAAAGCGGCCAGCGGCAGCGTCCCGTCCGCCAGCCCCTGCACGAAGGGATGCCAGAGATAGGCGTCCCATTCCCGCGCTGCCCCGGCGCGGAGCGCGCGGAACAGCCCGCCCTCGGCACCATAGGGAGCGGCGGGACCGTTCATCCGGCGTTGCGGCTGCCGGCGGGCAGCTTCACCACCAGCCCGTCCAGCTTGGCCGTCATGATGAGCTGGCAGCCCAGGCGGCTGGTTTCCTGCAGGTCGAAGGCGAGGTCGAGCATGTCCTCCTCGTCCTCGGTCGGCGTCTCCAGCTTCGGGAACCAGCTGCCATCCACGATCACATGGCAGGTGGAGCAGGCGAGGCTGCCCTCGCAGGCGCCCTCGATATCCACGCCGTGCTTGTGCGCGATCTCCAGCACGGAGAGCCCCAGCGGTGCCTCCACCTCGCGGCGCGTGCCGTCCCGCTCGACGAAGGTCATCTTCGGCATCGATCTCTCCTACCAGCGTCCTGAGACGCCCTATTCCGCGGTCGCCCGCTGGCGCAGCCCGTTCCAGGCGCGCGCGAGCTCCGCCGCCGCCCGGTCCACCTCGGCGGGCGAGGTAAAGCGACCGATCCCGATCCGCAAGGTCGCGCGCGCCTCGTCCTCCGGCAAGCCGAGCGCCCGCAGCACGTAGGAGGGTTCCACGCTGGCGGAAGAGCAGGCGCTGCCGGTGGAAACGCAGACCCCCGGCGCCGCCGCCATCACCGCCTGCGCATCCACCCCGGACGGGAGGGTGAGGTTGAGGTTGCCGGCCACGCGGCGTTCGCGGTGCCCGTTCACCCGCAGCCCGGGGATGGCGGATTCGAGCGCCGCCAGGAGCCGGCCCCGCTGCATGGCGACGCGGCCCTCGTCCAGCGCCATCTCCAGCCGCGCGATCCGCGCCGCCTCGCCGAAGCCGACGACGAGGGGCGGCGCCAGCGTGCCCGAGCGCAGGCCCCGCTCCTGCCCGCCACCCGAGAGCAGCGGCGCCAGCCGCACGCGGGGGCGCCGGCGGACATAGAGGGCACCGATGCCCTTGGGCCCGTAGATCTTGTGGGCGGAGAGGGAGAGGAGATCGATTCCCATCGCGCCGACATCTAGCGGGATGCGACCGGCCGCCTGGGCAGCATCCGTATGGAACAGCACGCCGGCCGCGCGGGCCATCCCAGCCAGGGCGGCGATGTCCTGCACCACGCCGATCTCATTGTTCACGGCCATGACGCTGACGAGCAGGGTTGGCGTGGACAGAGCCTCGCGCAGTACCTCCGGGTCAAGCATCCCGTCCGGGAGAACGGGCAGGATCACCGGCTCGAAGCCCTCGGCGGCAAGGTCCCGCACGCTTTCCAGCACGCATTTATGCTCGGTGGCGACGGTAACGATCCTGCGCCTTCCCGAACCCTGGGCCGCGGCGAAGCGCGCCGCGCCCTTGATGGCCAGGTTGTTCGCCTCGGTCGCGCCGGAGGTGAAAACTAGCTCCCGCGGCTCCGCCCCGATCAGTGCCGCGACATGGCCGCGCGCTTCCTCCACCGCCGCCTCGGCCTCGCGGCCCATCGCGTGCTCGATGCTGGCGGGGTTGGCGAAATTCGACTCCCACCATGGGCGCATCGCCGCGATCACGCGCGGATCGGCCGGCGTGGTCGCGTGGTTGTCGAGATAGGCGGGGCGGTTGGCGGCATCCCTCATGCCGCCAAGATGGGCGATCCCCTGCGCCGGGACGAGGCCCGGCCCGCGCAGACCCGGCCCGCGCCCCTGTCAGGTCCGCGACTCAGCCGCTGCGCAGCAGTCGCGCCCGCATCGCCGCATGAGCCGCAAGAAAGCGCTCCGCTATATCGCCCGGCGCATTCCAGGGCAGGGAGACACGGATGGCCTGGCCCGCCAGGTCGCCCCACCCCATCGCCGCCAGAACCGGGCTGCGGCCCACCTTGCCCGAGGAACAGGCGGCTCCGGCCGAGACGCGCATGCCCGCCAGATCCATCGCGATGACCTGGGTTTCTGCGCTGGCGCCAGGCAGAGCGACGCAGGCCGTATTGGGAAGGCGCGGCGCCCCGGCGCCCGCCACGGGGAGGCCCAGCCCGGCCTCGATCATGTCCCGCAACCCCGCAAGCCGCGTCGCCTGCGCCGGATCGGCCATCTCCGCCGCTGCGCCGAGGCCGGCGATGGCTGGCAGCGCCTCCGTCCCGCCTCGCCTGCCGCGTTCCTGCCCGCCGCCGGCCAGCAACGGCACCATGTCGAGCCCGGGCCGCAGCAGCAGCGCCCCGGCGCCCTTCGGGCCGCCCAGCTTGTGGCCGGAAACGGCCATGCTCTCCGCGCCGCCCGCTGCAAAATCCAGCGGGATGCGCCCGGCGGCCTGCACGCCATCGAGATGCAGCAGGGCGCCGTGCCGCCGGCAGATGGAGGCCGCCTCGGCCACGGGGTGGATGACGCCGGTCTCGTTGTTGGCGACCATCAGGCAGACCAGGGCCGGCTCCCCGCCCGCCAGTGCCGCTTCCAGCGCGGCAAGGTCCAGCGTGCCGTCGGGGAGGACGGGCAACATCGCAGCCCCATCTGCGGCCCGCATCACCGCCGGGTGCTCCGTGGCCCCCGCCAGCACACGGCGCCCCCGCCGCAGTGAGGCGATGGCCAGCGCGTTCGCCTCCGTCCCGCCCGATGTGAAGACCACGTCCCGGGCTGCGGCCCCGAAGCGAGCGGCCACCCGCGCCCGCGCCTCTTCCAGCACCCGCCGGGCCGCGCGCCCCTCGGTATGAACCGAGGAAGGATTGCCCAGCAGATCCATGGCCGCGATCGTGGCGTTGCGCGCCTCCGGGCGCAAAGGCTCGGTCGCGTTGGCGTCGAGGTAGAGGCCCGCGCTCACAAGGGCTCCCCGCCATTGCCGTAGTCCCGCGGCACCGGCACGGCCCGGCCAAGGGTGCGCCCCTCCACCACGTCCTGCAGACTGATTGCCATCAGGAACAGCCGCACCTGCTCCCCCAGCTCGCGCCAGAGGTCGCGCTGGTCCTGCGGGCTGTCGGGCGTGTCTGCCGCCTCCGCGCCGCCCGCGATCGTGTCGTCCACCGCGTCAACTACCTCGGCGACGGTGATCTCCGCAGCGGGCCTGGCCAGGCGGTAGCCACCCCCCGGGCCGCGCGAGGAATGGACGAGCCCCGCCCGCCGGAGCCGGCCGAAAAGCTGTTCCAGATAGGCGACGGACAGCATCTGCGCCTGCGCGATCTCGCCGAGCGTGATCGACGGTCCTGTGCCGCCAGCGCCGCGCCGGGCCATTTCGGTCAGCGCCATCACAGCATAGCGACCACGGGTGGAAAGGCGCATCTCAGCCCTGCCCGCCCGCTGCGAAACCGCGCGCACATGAGATGCCCGGACCTATGCGTCCGGCAGCCATGCGCGCCAAAAGGTGTGGCCCTGCCATGATTTGGTTATGATTCTCGCCCAGCGCTGCCTATATTGCGCCTGTCCCGCCGATCGGAAGGCCGCGCGGGGCACATGGCATCCCCGGAGCCCGGTTCGGACGCGTCATAACCGCCGCGAGGTCCCCCCTTGCGCCGGCAGATCGACGCGACCTTGCCGGTCCAGGCCCGGGGCACTGCCCGGCGGAACAGGTTCCGCCCGCAGGCCCGGTTGGGCGCGGATGGAACCTGTTCCGCCGGGGCGGGATGCCACGAAGGATGAAACAGGTGGGGCGGCCTCCGGCGCAAGCCATTGGGGGCCGGCCCGCCCCAGAAAAACGCCCTACGGGGCGGAAGGTGATGATGCCCGAGGTAATGTTTGCCGGCCCCGACGGCCGGCTCGAGGGTCGCTACCACCACGCCAAGCAGCCCAATGCTCCCACTGCCCTGATCCTGCACCCGCACCCGTTGCATGGTGGCACCATGAATAACCGGGTGGTGCACGCGCTGTATGAGCGTTTTCGCCTGATGGGCTTTTCCACGCTGCGCTTCAACTTTCGCGGCGTGGGCAAGAGCCAGGGCCGGTATGACGGCGGGATCGGTGAGATCTCGGACGCGACGGCCGCGCTCGACTTCCTTCAGGCGGTGAACCCGGCCGCCTCCATGCTCTGGGTCGCCGGCTACTCCTTCGGCGCCTATGTCGGCATGCAGGTGCTGATGCGTCGCCCGGAGATGGGCGGTTTCGTCTCCATCTCGGCCCCTGCCAGCCACTACGATTTCGGCTTCCTGGCCCCCTGCCCTTGCTCCGGCCTCATCCTGCACGGCGAGGCGGACGAGCTGGTGCCGGAGCCTTCGGTGCGGAAGCTGGTCGATAAGCTGAACACCCAAAAGGGTATCAAGATCGATTACCGGACGATGCCGGGCGCCAGCCATGTGTTCACGCCCGAGCAGACCGAGAAGGTTGCCGAGGCGGCGCAGGACCATGTGATGACCGTGCTGAACCGCGCGCGCATGTCGATGGCCGCGGACTGACTCCTTCCCGATCCGGAAGGACCAGGGGGCGGCGTCCGAAAGGGCGCCGCCCTTTTCCGTGGGGCTCCCCGCGTTGTGCAGGGCCGGACCTTGGAGTAGGCCGGGATGCAGGGAGGGCGCCGGTCGCCAATGATCGGACTGCCGCAATGGATCATCTTGGGGACGACGCCACTGACGGCATGACCGGGCTGGTGGGCGCGATCCACCGCCGCCATGTCGCCAATCTCGGGGGCACCGTCGCGGGCTATATCCCCGAGCTCGCCCGCATGCCGCCGGACCTGCTGGGCCTGGCCGTTGCCGGCACGGACGGGCGGCTGGCGCGGGTCGGCGATGCCGAACACGCCTTTACCATCCAATCCATTTCAAAGGCCTTCACCTTCGCCCTGCTGATCGAGACAGCGGGGCGGGCCGAGACCTATGCCGCGGTGGGCGTGCAGGCGAGCAGCGAGGCGTTCAATGCCATCGAGCTCGACCCCCGCACCAACCGCCCCTTCAACCCGATGATGAATGCCGGCGCCCTGGCCGTGACCGGCCGGTTGGCGGAGATCTGGGGAGAGGCCGCCTTCCCCCGGATCCTCGCCATGCTCTCCGCCGCCGCCGGCCGGGACCTTGCGGTGGATGAGGCGGTGTTCCGCTCGGAGAGGGAAACCGGCCACCGCAACCGCGCCATCGCGCATCTGCTCCGGGCGGCGGGCGTCTTCTCCATCGACCCGGACCAGGTCGCCTCGCTCTACTTCCGGCAATGCGCCGTGCTGGTGACCGCGGCCGACCTCGCGCGGATGGGCGCGACGTTGGGCCATCTCGGCACTAACCCCGCCACGGGGGCGGAGGTGTTTGGCACAGATGCCGTGCGCGACACCCTCTCCGTCATGTTCACCTGCGGCATGTACAATGGTGCGGGTGACTGGGCCTGCCGGGTGGGCGTGCCGGCGAAGAGCGGCGTGGGCGGCGGGGTGCTGGCGGTGGTCAACCGCCAGCTCGGGATCGGCGTGTTCTCGCCGCGGCTGGACGCCCAGGGAAACCCGCTCCGCGGCCTGCTCTGCTGCATCGACCTGGCCGAGGAGCTGGGGCTGCACGCCTTTGACGCGACCAACGCGGGGTCACGTTACCTCTCGGCCTGGCAGGGCTAGGCGAAAGCCGAGACGCGCCGCCCGCCGGTCAGGGGATGCGGCGCCCCTGTCGTGCCAGGGAAGGTCAGCGGCAGGTCTCGGGCAACCCGGGCGGCCAGAACGCCGAAGGCTTGGGCCTCCAGCGCGTCGCCATCCCAGCCCGCCACCTCCACCGGGCGCACGGGCGCCTCCAGCATGCTCGCCAGCGCCTTCATCAGCGCTGGGTTCCGGCGGCCACCGCCGGCGACCAGCCACTGCACGGGTGGATCGGGGAAGTGCCGGGCGGCGGCACCGACGCAGACGGCGCAGAAGGCCGCCAGCGTGGCCGCGCCATCGGCCGGGGAGAGGCTTCCCGCGCCGGAGTCGCGCAGCGCCTGGTCGAAATCCAGCCGGTCCAGCGATTTGGGCGGAGGCGCCGCGAGATAGGGATGCGCCATGAGCCGCCCTAGCACCGCCCCGTCCGGCTGCCCGGCCAGGGCCAAGTGGCCGTCCCGATCATAGTCCTGGCCGAGGGAGCGGCGTGCCCAGTCATCCAGCGGGCCATTGGCAGGGCCGGTGTCGAAGGCCACCAGCTCGCCATCCGGCCCGATCCAGGTGACGTTGCCCACGCCGCCCAGGTTCAGGATGGCGACGGGTTTGGGCAGCGATTCCACGAGCACGCGGTGGAAGACCGGCACCAGCGGCGCGCCCTGGCCGCCGGCGGCGACATCGGCCGAACGGAAATCGTGCACCACCTCCACCCGCGTCAGCCGAGCCAGCAGGGCGGGCTCGCCGATCTGCCAGGTGTGGCCGCGCTCGCCTGGGCCGGTGGCCGGGCGGTGCAGAATGGTCTGGCCATGGAAGCCGATCAGGTCGGCCTGAAGGCCGAGTGTCTCCACCGCTTCCGCATGACGCTCGGTCAGGCGGCGGGCGCAGTCCAGCATCCCCGGGTCGTTCGCGAGCCGTCCGCCGGCATGCAGGGCGGGCGCAGCGTCCAGCAGGGCGCGCAGGTCCCGGCGGAGGGCGGGCGGATAGGGAATGGTCACGGATGGCCCGAACCGGCCGATCCTTTCCCCATCCGTTTCGACATACGCAGCGTCCACCCCGTCCAGCGAGGTGCCGCTCATCAGCCCAATGGTTCGCAGCATGGCGGCAGTTGTGCTACGGCCGGCGCGCTTTGCAAGCCCGAGTGAATTCGATGCCCGACAGCACCAGCGACTTCCTGCAGATCGCGCGCGAGCGCGGCTACGTCCATCAGGTGACGGACGAGGCCGCCCTCTCCGCCCGGATGGGCCAGGGCGTGCTGCCCGCCTATATCGGCTTCGACTGCACGGCGGACAGCCTGCATGTCGGGCACCTCGTCTCGATCATGCTGCTGCGGCTGTTGCAGCGCACGGGGCACAAGCCCGTGGTGCTGATGGGCGGCGGCACGAGCAAGGTGGGTGATCCGTCCTTTCGGGACGAGGCGCGGCCGCTGCTGACGGACGAGCAGATCGAGGTGAACAAGGCCGGCATCCGCCGGGCCTTCGAGCCTTTCCTGCAGTTCGGCGCCGGCCCGACCGATGCGGTGATGCTCGACAATGCCGTGTGGCTGGACGAGCTGCGCTACATCCCCTTCCTGCGCGAAGTCGGCCGGTATTTCAGCGTGAACCGCATGCTCTCCATGGACAGCGTGAAGCAGAGGCTGGAGCGGGAGCAGAACTTCTCCTTCCTCGAGTTCAACTACATGCTGCTGCAGGGCTACGACTTCCTGGAGCTGTTCCGCCGCCACGGCGTCGGGCTGCAGATGGGCGGCTCGGACCAGTGGGGCAACATCATCATGGGCGCCGACCTGGTGCGCCGCATGGAAGCGAAGGAGGCCTTCGGGCTGACAACGCCGCTTCTCACCACCGCCTCCGGCGCGAAGATGGGCAAGACGGCGTCGGGCGCCGTGTGGCTGAATGCCGACCGCCTCTCGCCCTATGACTACTGGCAGTTCTGGCGGAACACCGAGGATGCGGATGTCGGCCGCTTCCTGCGCCTGTTCACCGATCTTCCGCTCGCCGAGTGCGAGCGCCTTGCCGCGCTCAAGGGTTCGGAGGTGAACGAGGCGAAGAAGGTGCTGGCGACCGAGGCGACCGCGATGTTGCATGGCCGCGCTGCCGCCGATGCTGCGGCGGACACCGCGCGCGTGACCTTTGAGCAGGGGCAAACGGCAGAGTCGCTGCCCTCCATCACCGCTGCGCTTCCCGCGGGCCTTCTGGACCTCGCCGTTTCGGCGGGGCTGGCGGCAAGCAAGGGCGAGGCGCGGCGGCTGGTCGGGCAGTCCGGGCTTCGGCTGAACGACGAGGTGGTGACGGATGCCGCGCGCGAGGTGACGGCGGCCGATCTCCGCGACGGCGCGGCGAAGCTCTCCGCCGGCCGCAAGCGCCACGTGCTGGTGCGGCCGGCCTAGGGGCCGCGCTGCACCACGATGCCGATCGAGGTCGTGACGTAGCCCAGCGCCTCGATTTTGAGGTGGGGCAGCGCATAGGGCGGCGCGTCCACATAGGCGTCCAGCGGTGCGTCGCCGGGGTGCAAGTTCAGCGGCCAAACGACGTGGCCTCGCGCGGCCAAGCGCTCCAGCATTCCCTCGATGTCGCGCCGGCGGAAAAAGGAGAGGCCTGGGGTCTCGAGCGTCGCCTCGTTGGAGCCAAGATTGAACTCGGTGGTGTGCACGGCGATACCACCTGGCCGGAGCGTCTCGAGACTGTTCTCGAAGAAGCGCAGACCGTGCTCGATGCTGCCGAGATGCTCGAAGCAGCAGGAGGACCAGCACGCATCGTAGCCGTGCAGGTCGGGCGGAATCGCGTTCATGTCCACAGGCGCGAAGGAAACGCGTTCGCGGAAGGTCGCCTCATCGATCAGCCGGGGGTGATAGAGTTGCATCAGCCCGGCGGCGTGCTGGCCGGTGCTGTCCCAGCCCACGCCCTCCACCACCTCCGGCGGTGCGTCCGTGGCCAGCACGGAGACGCCGTTGGCGGCCAGCATGGAGGGAAGCGGCTCCTGCCCCACGCCGAAGCCGAGCATGCGCGTGCCCGGGCGGATGAGGTCCATCGCGCGCATCACGGCCAGGATCCAGCAAAACTCCCATTGCTTGCGGTGCATGCGCGGAGCCTCGCCGATGGTCGCGCACCAGCCTGCATAGGCGGGCTCGCGCAGCTGATCCTCAGTGCAGAGCTGACTGGTCGGGCTGGCCAGGGTGGGCGGCGCGTCCTGCCAGGGGATGCCGGGGGAAGCCGGTGGGCTCCGCAGCCAGGGCAGGGCCGCGGCGCCATCGCGTTCCATCGCTGCGCGCAGCGCGTCCGGCGATGGGGCATCGGCCGGCGTCTGCGCTTCGGCGACGGGGGTGGTGTCCTGGGCGATGGGGCCGTGGTCGAGCATGCGAGGCACCCTACCGGAGGCGTCCCGCAAACGGAACGCGCTGCGCGGCAGCCGCGCGGTCAATAACTCTGGCCCGGGTAAGTTGGGCGGATGGTGGGCGCAACAGGGATTGAACCTGTGACCCCCTCCGTGTCAGGGAGGTGCTCTCCCGCTGAGCTATGCGCCCATCCGCCGGGACCCGGGTGGCGTCCGCCTGGGAGGCGTTCGCTTCGGGGCGGCCCCTTTAGCGCGCCCTCCGCGGCTCGACAAGCCCGAAGGCAGCACGGCTGGCGCGAAAGCGATTGAGCGTGGCGCAGCGTAAGGAAAGGCTGCATCGCGCGTGACAGTTGGGCGCGGCTGTGGTGATTCAGGAGATAGATGGACCTCTCGCTCCAGGCCACCGCCGAGGCCGACTCCCCCCCGCCCTTTCTGCTGCACCGGCCGCGTGTCCAAACGGCGCCGATCATCCTGTCCTCGCCGCATTCGGGCCGCCACTACCCTGCTGCATTCCTGGCCGAGAGCCGGCTGGACCCGGTGGCACTGCGGCGTTCCGAGGACGGGTTCGTGGAGGAAATCTTCGCCGGTGCGCCCGATCTCGGTGCGCCGCTCCTCGCGGCGACCTTCCCGCGCGTGTACTGCGACGCCAATCGCGAGGCCTGGGAGCTGGATCCCGGCATGTTCGACGGGCCGCTGCCGGACTTCGTCAACAGCGCCTCGCCGCGCGTCGGTGCCGGCCTCGGCACCATCGCCCGTGTCGTGGCGAGCGGGGAGGCCGTCTATCGGCGGCGCCTGTCCTTCGATGAGGCGGCGTGCCGGATCCGGGCATTGTGGGAGCCCTATCACGCCGCGCTTTCGGCCCTGATCGACGAGACCCTGCGCGCCTTTGGCTGCTGCCTGCTGATCGACTGCCACTCCATGCCCTCCCTTCCGCCGGAGGGAGGTCGCGCGGCCGATATGATCCTCGGCGACGCCCATGGCACTGCGGCCGCGCCGCGGGCGACGCGCCTGCTGGAGGAATCGCTTTCCGCGCTGGGCTACCGTCTCCGCCGGAACAATCCCTATGCCGGGGGCTATGTCACCCGGCATTACGGGCGCCCGCGGGACGGCGTGCATGTGATCCAGCTTGAGATCGCGCGCGGGTTGTACATGGACGAACGGCGGATTCAGCGGCTTCCGGGGCTGGCCACGCTGCGGACCGACATGGACCGGCTGCTGGCCCGGCTTATGGCGGAAGACTGGTCCTTCCTGCGGTCCTGACCAAAGAATTCAAGGACGTACAGGGTCGCGCAGTTTCGGACGAATGCTGCTTGCCAGCGCGCAGGCAAAAAAAGAGGCGGTGCCAGAGGCACCGCCGAGTTTAGGGAGGAAACGTCCAAGAAAGACAACAACGCGACAACATCGCGTTGCTGCGATGCACAAGTTAGGCACGCCCCCGGCGTTCCGCAAGGGGTTTTTTGCAGCGCATCATCACGGGAATGAGAGCTAGCGATGTTTCTGGTTGGCACGGCATTTGTGCCTGAGGCGGCATGCGCCTCCTTGCTCTGCTCCTCCTCCTGCTTCCCGGGATCGCCCTCGCTCAGCCCTCCGCCACCGGCCTCTGCCGGGCGGCGATCGCCAGCGCGGAGCGGGAATACGGGCTTCCGGCGGGCCTTCTCGCCGCCATGGGCCGGGTGGAATCGGGGCGGCGGAATCCCGAGACGGGGGAAACCGGGCCCTGGCCCTGGACGATGAATGCGGAGGGAGCCGGCAAATTCTTCTCTGGCAAGGCGGAAGCGGTTGCCGAGGTGCGGCAGCTTCGCGCCGGTGGGATGCGGATCATCGATGTGGGCTGCATGCAGATCAACCTGCACCACCACGCGGAGGCCTTCGCCTCGCTCGAGGAGGCTTTCGACCCGTTGGCCAATGCCCGCTACGCCGCGCGGTTCCTGACGGAGCTGAAGAATGCGGCCGGTGACTGGATGACGGCGGCCGGCCACTATCACAGCCGCACGCCGGCCCGGGCCGAGCTGTATCGTGCTCAGGTGGCACTTCGCTGGCCGGAGGAGCAACGGATGGCAGCGGCCAGCCCGGCGCCGGCTTGGCAGCCCGGGTGGTCCAATGCCTCAAGGCCGACCCTGGCCTCGGCGGCGGTGCCGATGCCCGGGGGGATGGGCGGCATGGGGATGGGAATGGGCGGCCTGGCCGGGATGAGCATCCGCTCCTCACCGCCGCCGACCATCAATCGCATGGCGCCCGCGTCGAGCGAGGGCGAGCGCGGGCGGGGGCTCGACGCCTACCGGACGATGGCGATCCCCCTGGCCTCCCGCACGGCGCCGGTGCTGATGCGGGGCGCTTCGGGGATCCCGGGCATGTCCGGCCGCGGCTGAGGGTGGGGACCTAACCCAGGAGGCAATCCGGAAACCCGCCCTTCCGGCCCGCGCTGCATGGCCGGTCAGGCAGGCGGAGAACGGCGGATGGCGGTGGTGACGGAGGCGCGCGGGTCGCTCCCGCGGCTGGGGGCGGGCGACACCCTGAACGTCCTGCTTTCGGTGGTGATGCCGCTTCTGGGCAAAGGCGTCCTCCTGCGCCGGCCGCCGGTGGTTGGGATGGCGGAGCGGCTGGGGCTGGATGCGGGGGCGGTGCGGACGATGCGGCGCCTGCGGGACCGGCACGGGCCGGGGCCGGTGCTACTTCCCCTCCCCCTTCGTCCCTACGCACTGGTCCTCTCGCCGGAGCACGTCACGCGGGCGCTCGCGCGATCGCCCGAGCCGCTTGCGACGGCGAGCGACGAGAAGCGCGCGGCACTTGCCCATTTCGAGCCGCATGGGGTGCTGGTTTCCGGCACCGCCGAACGCGCCATCCGCCGCCCCTATAACGAGGCGGTGCTCGACTTCCCCCGCGCGATGCACCGCTTGGCCGGGCGTTTCTTGGACGTGGTGGCCGAGGAGGCAGCGGCGATCCGTGAGGACGCTGAGCGGAAGGGCGAGCTGGACTGGGAAGTCTTTGCCCGGGGCTGGTGGCGCATGTCCCGCCGGGTGGTCTTCGGCGATGCTGCGGCAGAGG
Source organism: Roseomonas sp. WA12 (assembly GCF_054165765.1). Classification (NCBI taxonomy): domain Bacteria; kingdom Pseudomonadati; phylum Pseudomonadota; class Alphaproteobacteria; order Acetobacterales; family Roseomonadaceae; genus Roseomonas; species Roseomonas sp. WA12. The sequence continues at coordinate 2,112,279 of NZ_CM135108.1, forward strand.
ACCACGAGGTGACCGACATCCTCGCGCGGCTGCGGGCGGATGCGAACTGGGCTTTCCTGATGCCCACACGCCACCGGCTGCGGGCGCGCTTCCTGGAGGGGCTGCGCGATCGGCTGGGCCGGGCCGGGCCGGGCAGCCTGGCCGAGGTGATGGCGGCCACGCCGGCGGCCAAAGGCACGGACCCGGCTGGCCAGGTGCCGCAATGGCTGTTCGCGCTGGATGCGCCGGCACGGGCGAGCTTCCGCACGCTCGCGATGCTCGACACCCATCCTGCGGAGAAGGCGCGGGCAATGGAGGAGCTGGCTTCCGGGCCGCTGGAGCGGCCATTCCTGCGCGCCTGCGTGCTCGACACGCTGCGGCTCTGGCCGACGACGCCGGTGATCCTGCGTCAGGCGAACGAGGCGATGGAGTGGGAGAACGGCACCCTGCCGAAGGGCGCCGGGCTGATCATCTACGCGCCCTTCTTCCACCGCGACGAGACGCGGTTGGCCCAGGCGCATCGCTTCGGCCCGGAAATCTGGCTGGAAGGGCGGCCCGAGGAGAAGGGCATCGTGCCCTTCAGCGACGGGCCGGCGGAATGCCCGGGGCGCAACCTGGCGCTGCTGCTCTGCAGCGCAATGGTGGCGGAGCTGCTGCGCGGCGACCGCTACGCTCTCGCGGCGCCCACCGGCCTGGGGCCGGGGACGCCGCTTCCGGGCACGCTCAGCGCCTATGGGCTGCGCTTCCGCCTGCGCTGAGACGACGATTAATCAGCGATTGCGGGTGACCAGGCGGCCGGGCCTCTCGCCGGTCGCGCCCTTGGCGGCGGCATAGGTGGGGATGCCGTTGCACCACACCTCCTCGATGCCCTCGGAGATCTGCTTGGGGCTCTCGAAGGTCGCGCGGTCCCGCACCGTGTGCGGATCGAAGAGGACGATGTCGGCGAAGGCGCCTTCGCGCAGGACGCCGCGGTCGGTCATGCCGAAGGTCTCGGCGGCCTTGCCGGTCATCTTGTGGATGGCGGTTTCCAGGCTGAACAGGCGCACGTCGCGCACATAGTGGCCCAGCACGCGTGGGAAGGTGCCCCAGAGGCGGGGATGCGGGTGCTCGTCATGCGGGATGCCGTCCGAGCCGATGATGGACATGGGATGCGCCATAATGCGGCGGACATCCTCCTCGTCCATCTGCCAGGTGACCTGTCCGGCAGGGAGCAGGCGCGCGGCGGCGGTCCTGATGTCGGTGTTCCAGCCGCGGGCGACGTCCTTCAGGTACTTCCCGGCCATCTCGGGATGCGGGACGGACCAAGTGACCATCACCTCCACGTCGTCGCGGAGCTTGTCCGGCATCAGCACGGTGGAGCCGGCGGGATACGGATAGACGTCGTAGGAAAGGGTTTGGGTGCGGGCGTATTCGGCCAGCAGCGGCAGGGTCTGGGTCGAGCGGCCGTAATTCTCGGGCATCGAGCATTTGTGGTGGGAGACGTGGACGGCGATGCCGGCGCGCTTGCCAATCTTCGCGGTCTCCTCGATCGAGCCGAGAATGCGGTCCGCCTCATCGCGCATATGCGTGCAGTAGAGGCCGCCGAAGGGGCGGATAGCCTCGGCCACCGCGATCACCTCCTCGGTCGTCGCCTCGGCGTTGGGCGGGTAGTAGAGGCCGGTGGAAAAGCCGCTGGCCCCTTCCCCCATCGACTGGCGGACGAGGTCGTGCATGCGGGCGATCTCGGCATCGCGCGCGGGGCGGTAGACGTCGTTCTCCATGGTACGGGCGCGCAGCGTCTGGTGGCCGACGAAGGCGTAGGTGTTCACCTCCGACCCCTGCGTCTTCAGCGCATGGGCGTAGTCGCCGAAGCTCTCGAAGGTATACCAGCTCTCGTCGCCCAGCAGGTCGAGCGGCGGCACGGGCCGGGTGGTGAAGCGCGCGGGGGCCAGGCTGACGCCGCAATTGCCGACGACGACGGTGGTCACGCCCTGGCTGGTCTTGCAGGTGGTGCAGGCGGGGCCGCAGAGCACGGCGCGGTCATCATGCGTGTGGCTGTCGATGAAGCCGGGGGCCACGGCCTTGCCCGTCGCGATCACCTCGCGGTCCGCGGTCGCGCCGCCGAGGTCGCCGATGCCCGCGATCCGGTCGCCGCGAAGGCCGATATCGCCGACGCGGCGGGCGGTGCCGGTACCGTCGAACAGGGTGGCGTCGCGGATGATGGTGTCGCAGCGCAGGGCCATGAGTGCAGCCTTTCCGGAGAGGGGCTTATCCTGCCCCTCCCCGGCCCGGCGATCCAGGGCCCGGCTTACTCGGGCTTGATGTTGGCGGTGCGGACGAGCGCCGCCCATTTCGTCAGCTCGGTGCCGATCCAGCTGCGGAAGTGGTCCGGGCTGCTCTCCGCGGGATCGCAGCAGACCTCGGCCATGCGGGCGCGCATTTCCGGCCGGCGCAGCGCCTCGCCCACCAGCGTGGCCATGCGGTCCACGATCTCGCGCGGGGTGCCGGCGGGGGCGACAAGGCCGTTGATGGTTCCGGCATCCACGCCGGGCAGGCCCATCTCGGCGAAGGTGGGCACATCGGGCATGGAGGGGGCGCGCTGCGGGCCGGTGATGCCGAAGCCGATCACCTGGCCCGTCTCCACCAGCGGGCGGGCCTGGATGTAGCTGATGAAGGCCGAGTTCACCTCGCCGCCGACCACCGCGTTGATGGGCAAGGCGCCGCCCCGGTAGGAGACGTGCAGCAGCGGCGTGCCGAGGGCGATCGCCAGCTGCTCGCCGGCGATATGCACGGCGGTGCCGACGCCGCCGGAGCCGTGGGAGAACTGGCCGGGGCGGGCCGTGACATAGTCCCGCAGCTGCTGCGCGGTGCGAACGGGGGTGCGGGGGTTCACCATCATCACAAGCGGCGCGGTAGCCACCAGCGCGATCGGCGTGAAGTCCCGCTGCGTGTCGTAGGGCAGCTGGAACATCGCGGGATTCACGAGGAAGGCGAGGTCGATCATGCCGATCGTCTGGCCGTCCGGTGCGGCGCGCGCCACGGCTTCCGTGCCGATGATGCTGTTGCCGCCCGGGCGGTTCTCCACCACCACGTTCTGCCCCATCCCCTCCCCGAGCGCGGGGGCAATGAGGCGCGAGAGCACGTCCGTAACTCCGCCCGGCGCGTAGGGGACGATGAGGCGGATGGTGCCGCGCGGCCGTGTCTGTGCGTCGGCCGGCGAGAATGCGGCCAGAGTTGCCAGCGCGGCCACAGCCAGAAGCGCGATCTTGCTCATTGACGTTTCCCGTTTCGCATCCGGTCCTCATGCGGCCGGATGTCTTCTCCCGGGCAGGAGAGCACCGGCCCGGCGGTGCAACAACCCAGGCGATGGACCGGGGCGGGTGGCGCGGCGCAGCCTGTTGGCATGACGAATACCATTGGCGGCGAGGTGCGGCACGCCGCAGGGCTGAAGGGGCGGATGGAGCGGCTGCGCGCCCGGCTCGCCGCGCTCGGCAAAGCGATGCCGCTCGGGCAGCGGTTATTGGGCGGGCTTTCACAGGGCGTAACCTCGGTGCTGGCGCCGCTGGTGGCGTATCTGCCGACGCAGGCCCTGGGGCTGCGCGAGGGGTTCTGGGGTGCGATCACAGCCATCGCGGTGACGCAGACCGAGCTGGGGGCGACGCGCAACAACGCGCGGGACCAGTTCGCCGGGGCCGCCATCGGCGGGGTGGTCGGGGTGGCGGTGGCGCTGGCAGCGGGGCAGAGGCTGGCGGGCTATGTGGTGGCGGTGGTGCTCTCAATGCTGGTCTGCTGGGCGCTGAACATCGCCTCGGCCAGCCGGCTGGCGGGGATCACCGCCACCATCATTCTTCTCGTGCCGCATACGGGAACGTCCGGGCACATGCTGGTCTCCCGCGTCGGCGAGGTGGGGTGGGGCGTGACGGTGGCAGTCGGCCTGGTCTGGCTGCGGGAGCGGCTGTTGCGGAGGTGAGCGGGAAACCTGCCGCCGGGAAGGGCCGTTCCGTCTGCCGACACCCACACGAGCGCCGTCCTTGAATCCCCATCGCCGTTTCCTGCTGGTTTCCGCCGCCGCGATCACCCTCGGCCGCATTGCACTGACCCCGGACCGTGGCGCCGCGCAGTCGCGCATGCCCGCGCCCTCCAGCTTGAAACCACCATCAGCCGATTTCAGCCGCGGAGCGGAGCTGGAGCTGGTGGCGGCGTTTCCGGATCGGCAGATCACGGGCGTTGCCGTCTCCCGCACCGGGCGGGTCTTCGTGAACCTGCCGCGCTGGACGCAGGATGTGCCGGTCTCGGTGGCGGAGCTGGTGGATGGGCAGCTGCGCGCATATCCGGATGAGGCATGGAACGGGTGGCGGAATGCGAGCCCCGAGGAGCCCGGGCGCCGCTTTGTCTGCGTGCAGAGCGTGGTGATGGACGCCCAGGACGACCTTTGGGTGCTTGATCCCGCAGGGCCGGGCATGGGTGGGCCGGTGCCGGGCGGGCCGAAGCTCGTGCAGATCGACCTCGATACGAATACGATCAAGAAGGTGATCGCCTTCGGACCCGATGTCGCGCCGCTCGGCAGCTATCTGAACGACGTTCGATTCAGCCCGGACGGACGGACCGCCTACATCACCGATAGCGGCCGGCGCGGGGCGTTGGTGGTGGTGGATACAGCGAGCGGCACGGCACGCCGGGTTCTGGATGGACATCCCTCCACCCAGCCCGAGCCGGAGGTGGTGCCGGCGGCGGACGGGCATCCTCTGCGTCGGGCGGATGGGAGCACGATGCGAACGGGGGCGGATGGGATCGCCATCTCACCCGATGGCGGCACGCTGTACTGGCAAGCGCTGACGGGGCGGACGCTCTACAGCATTCCGACCGCGGCGCTGCGCGACGCCACGCTTTCCGCCGAGCGGCTGGCGGCGGGAATGCGCCGTATTGGCCAGACCCATGTGGCGGATGGGCTGTGGATGGACGCCGATGGCCGGTTGTTCGTGACCAACCCGGAGACGGGCGGCGTGGACATGGCCCTGGCGCCCGGGCAGGCCCTGTCAGAGCTGGTGCGGAACGAGCGGCTGCGCTGGCCGGACAGTTTCGCCCAGGGGCCGGATGGCACGCTTTACGTGACGGGCTCGGGCATCCAGGACAGCCCCTGGTTCAAGCCCGGTGCGACGGTGACGCCCTCCAGCCTCTGGCGGATCAGGGCCCGCTAGTCGAGGCGCACGCCGACAGAGCGGATCAGGGCGCCAAGGCGCTCGCGGTCCTCGGTGACGACTTTCCGGAACGCATCGCGGTCCCGGTAGGTGGGCAGGCCACCCTGGGCGAGATAGGTGGCCGGGAGGTCGGTTTCCGTCATCGCGCCCTGGATGGCGGATTGCAGCTTGTCCAGCACGGGCGCGGGCGTGGCGGCGGGTGCGAAGATGCCGACCCAGCCGACGGATTCGAAGCCGGGCAGGCCCGCCTCGTTCATGGTCGGCACATCGGGCAGCGAGGGGTGACGCTCCAAGCTGCTGATGGCCAGCACCTTCACCTGCCCGGCCTCATGCGAGCCGCGGAAGAGGTTGTAGGTGTCGATCATCATCTGGATGCGGCCGCCGATGAGATCCTGCAGGGCGGGGGCGGAGCCGCGATAGGGGACGTGGACGATGTCCAGATGTTCGCGCTGCTTGATGGCTTCCAGGCAGAGATGCGGGGAGCCGCCATTGCCCCCCGTGCCCATGTTGAGGTCGCCCGGCTTGGCGCGGGCCATGGCCAGGAGTTCCTGCAGGGTGTTCACGCCGAGGGAGGGCGGGACCACCAGCACGAGCGGGGTGGAGATGAGCTGGGCGACGGGCGTTAGGTCCCGCTGCGTGTCGAAGGGCAGGTTCTGGTAGAGCGCGTGGTTGGCGGCCATCGGGCCGGTGTTGCCGACGAGGAGGGAGTAGCCATCCGGCGGGGCCTTGCAGGCGGCTTCCACGGCCAGGTTGCCGTTGGCGCCCGGGCGGTTCTCCACCACCACGGGCTGGCCAAGGCGGGGCTGAAGATGCGGCAGCAGCGGGCGGGCGGTGAGGTCCACGCCGCCGCCCGGCGGGAAGCCGACGAGCATGCGAATGGGGCGGCTGGGATAGGCGGACTGGCCGACAGCCGGGAAGGCGGCCATGGCGGCGCCGGCGGCGAGCAGGGTGCGGCGATTCATTCGGATGTTCCTCCGTCCTCCTTGCCTTCAAGCGCCCGGGCGGCGGGAAGGCAAGTCCTGGGAGTTAATCCGAGAAGAAGTCCGGCATGGCGGGCGGGGGCGGCTCGGGGCCGCGCATCGCGCGCTGCACGACGACTTCCAGGGCCTGGAGGAAGCGGGAGCGGTTGTCTGATGTGAAGCTGCTGTTGCGGGTCTGCCCGCCGGTTACCTCCCGCATGTGGCGGGAGATTTCGCGGCCGGCGAGGGCGGCGCCGATATTCGTGCTGTCCCAGGTCTTGCCGCTGGGGGCGACGGCGTAGCCGCCATTGGCGAGGCAGCGCGAGGCGAGCGGGATGTCGGCGGTGACGCAGATGTCGTGGGGCCTGATCGAGTCCGCGATCCAGTCGTCGGCGGCGTCGGGGCCTTCGGCGACGATCACGCGGCGCACGCCATCGGGCAGGCGCACGCCGCGGGAGCCGTTGGAGACGACGGTGACCGGCAATCCGTGGCGCTCGGCGACGCGGAAGACCTCGTCGCGGACGGGGCAGGCGTCGCCGTCCACGTAGATGTGGGGGGCGGTCAGACCAGGCCGTCCGCGATGTCGCGCTCGACCAGCGCGGGGTCGCGTTGCGCGGGGTTTCCCATGCCGCCGCCGCCGGGGAGCATCAGGCGGAGGCGCTTGCCCCGGGGGATGACCTGGTAGCCCTTGGTGCGGAGGGTGGTGCCGTCGGTGAGGCCGACCCAGCCGGGGGCCCCTTCCCCGCCGCCGTCGCGGCCTTTCGGCGCGTTCGCCACGCGGTCGAAGATGGCGTTGACGGCGAATTCGGCGTCGCCCTTCGCGCCGATCTCCATGATCTGGCCGAGGCCGCCGCGGGTGCGGCCGGGGCCGCCGGAACCGGGGCGGAGTTCCTTCTTCCAGAAGATGACGGGGGCGACGTTTTCGGTGGCCTCAACGGGCATGGTGCGGACGCCGGAAGGGAACGCGGTGCCGTCCAGACCATCCTGCGTCGGGCGGGCGCCGGTGCCGCCGGAGTTGAAGGTGATGACCTCGAAATCGGGCAGCTCGGCCTCGCCGCCGCTGACCTGGGCGCCGCCGCGGAGAGGCGGGTTCCAGAGGCAGGAGGAGCCCTCCGCCGTGACGCGGTCGGGGACGGCCTGGTGCAGGCAGCCCATCATCAGGTCCGGCAGGAGCTGGCCGACGACGTGGCGCACGGCGACGGCGAAGGGGCGCGGGGCGTTGAGGATGCAGCCCTCGGGGATCTGCATGTGGAAGGGCAGCAGCGAGGCCCAGTTGTTCGGGACCTCGGGCGCGACGACGCATTTGATGCCGAAGCAGGCATAGGCGCGGGTGTAGGCGGCGGGGACGTTGATGCCGCGGCCGGAGACGCCCGAGGTGCCGGCGTAGTCCACCGTGATGGTGTCCTCCGCGATCGTCATCCGCGCGCGCAGGGTGACAGGGGCCTCGTAGCCGTCCGAGCTGATCTGGGCCGCGTATTCGCCGCGCGGGAGCTTCGCGATCTCGGCAAGGGTGGCGCGGGAGGAGGCTTCGAAGATGGATTCCGCGAGATCGTCGAGCGAGTCCATGTCGAACTCGTCCATCATCTCGACAAGACGTCGAGCGCCGGCGTCGTTGCAGGCGCAAAGGGAGTACACGTCACCTTCAAGTTCCGCGGGCGTGCGGGTGCCGGCGCGGAGGATGTCGAAGAAGGTGTCGTTCGCGACCCCTTCGCTGAAGCACTTCACGATGGGGATGTAGAGGCCTTCCTCGAAAACCGAGCGGCCCTCGGGACCCATGCCGAGGCCGCCGACATCGATGACATGGGCGGTGTTCGCGAAGAGGCCGACAATCTTTCCGTTGCGGAAGGCGGGGGTGACGACGGTGAGGTCGTGCAGGTGGCCGGTGCCGAGCCAGGGATCATTTGTGATGTAGTGGTCACCGGGCTTCATCGTCTGCGGTGGGAACTTCGCGATGAAGTGGCCGACGCTCTCCATCATGGAATTGACGTGGCCGGGGGTGCCGGTGACGGCCTGAGCGAGCATGCGGCCGCGCAGGTCGAAGATGCCGGCAGAAAGATCGCCCGCCTCGCGCACCGTGGTGCTGAAGGCTGTGCGGATCATGATCTGCGCCTGCTCCTCCACCACGGCGATCAGGCGGTTCCACTGAATCTGCCGCTGGATGGCGGCGAGGGCTTCGCTCATCGTGTCAGCTCCAGATAGCCGAGGCCGTCCATGCGGCAGGTCCAGCCCGGCCCGACGAGGGTGCTGGTTTCGGCCTCTGCGACGATGCAAGGGCCGGGAACCTGGGCGCCGGGGGCGAAGCCGGCGCGGTCATAGACGGGCCAGTCGGAGACCTCGCCCTTCGCGGTGTCGCGCACGGCGAGGTGGCGGATGGGCTCGGGCGCGGGTGCTGTGTCCACCTCGGCGATCGGCGGTGGCGCATCCACTTCGGTCGCGACCGTCACGGCGAAGGAGAGAATTTCCACGTCGCTGCCGGGGACGGGGCGGTCGTAGTACCCGGCGTATTCGGTGTCATAGGCGGCGCGGATGGTGGCAACGTCGGCGTCGTCCAGCGCGTGCACGGGCAGTTCCACCGCAATCTCGTGGCCCTGGCCGACATAGCGCATATAGGCGATGCGGCGCTCGACCAGGGCGGCGCCGAAGGCACCGTCCGAGACCACGCGGCGGGCTTCGGCGGACATGTCGGCGAGGAGGGCGTTCACGGCCGCGGCGTCGAAGGTCCGGAAGCGCTGGTAAAGGCTGCGGACCACCTCGTAGCCGACCGGCGCGCGCAGGAAGCCGATGGCGGAGCCGACGCCGGCGCCCGAGGGCACGAGGAGGCGGTTCACTCCGATCTTCTCGGCCACGCGGTAGCCGTGGACGGGACCGCCGCCGCCGAAGGCGATCACGGCGCGGCCGTCATAGCCCTTGCCGCTCTCGATGGCGTGGACGCGCGCGGCATTGGCCATGTTCTCGTCCACCACCTCGACCACGCCGAGGGCGGCCATGGCGGGTTCCAGGCCGAGGGCGCCGAGGGAGGCGCCCATAGCGGCGGCGGAGGCATCCGGGTGCAGCGTCATGGCGCCGCCGGCGAAGGTCGCGGGGTCGTAGCGGCCCAGGAGGAGGTTGGCGTCGGTGACGGCGGGCTTGGCGCCGCCGCGGCCGTAGCAGGCGGGGCCGGGATCGGCGCCCGCGCTTTCGGGGCCGACCTGAATGCGGCCGAGCGCGTCCACGGAGGCTATGGAGCCGCCGCCCGCGCCGATCTCCACCATCTCGATCACCGGGATGCGCAGCGGCATGCCGGAGCCCTTCTTGAACCGGCCGATGCGGGCCACCTCGAAGGTGCGGGCGGTCTGCGGCGCGTAGCTGTCGATGAGGCAGACCTTCGCGGTGGTGCCGCCCATGTCGAAGGACAGCACGCGGTCCCAGCCCTTCTGGCGGGCGACGAAGGCGGAGAAGATGGCACCGCCGGCGGGGCCGCTTTCCACGAGGCGGATGGGGAAACGGGCGGCGGTTTCGAGGGTGGTGAGGCCGCCGCCGGACAGCATCAGATAAAGCGGGCAGGTGAAGCCCGCCTCCGCCAGCCCGGCCTTGAGGCGGTGCAGGTAGCCCATCATCAGCGGCTGGACATAGGCGTTGGCGGCGGTGGTGGAGAAGCGCTCCCACTCGCGCATTTCCGGGCTCACCTCGCTCGAGAGCGAGACCGGGAGTTCCGGCCATTCCTCCCGCACGATCTCGGCGGCGCGACGCTCATGCGCGGGGTTCACGAAGGAATGCAGGAAGCCGATGGCGAGGCTTTCGATGCCCTCGGCGCGCATGAAGACAACGGCTTCGCGCACCGCGCCCTCGTCGAGCGGCAGCAGCATCACTCCCTCGTTGTCCAGGCGCTCCGGCACCGGCAGGCGCCAGCGGCGGGGGACGAGGGGCTGCGGCAGGGTGATGTTTAGGTCGTACTGGTCGTAGCGGCTCTCGTTGCCCAGCGCGAGGACGTCTCGGAAGCCCTCGGTGGTCAGCAGCGCCGTGCGCGCGCCCTTGCGCTCGATGACGGCGTTGGTGGCCAGGGTGGTGCCGTGGATGAAGAGGGCGATGTCGGAGGGGCCCTTGCCGGCTTTCGCCAGCACGGTGCGGATCCCCTCCAGCACGCCCCGTTCGGGTGCGGATGGCGTGGTGAGCACCTTGGCCGTCCAGCGCTCGAACCCGCGGTGCTCGTCGGCGCGCTCGAGCGCGAGGTCGGTGAAGGTGCCGCCGATATCGGCGGCCAGCCGCAGGCCAGTCATCCGTTCAGTCAGTCCTTCTCAGAAACCGCGGACCACGCCGCCATCGACGCGCAGGATGGTGCCGGTGATGTAGGAGCCGGCGTCCGAGGCCAGGAAGGCGGCGGCCTTGCCGAATTCCTCCGCGGTGCCGTAGCGGCGCATCGGGATGGTCTTCTCGCGCTCGGCGATGATCTGCTCGGGCGTCTTGTTCTGCTTGGTGGCGGCGGCGCCGGCCAGCTCGATGCTGCGGTCCGTGCGGATGGCGCCGGGCGCGATGACGTTTACCGTCACGCCGTCCGGGCCGACCTCGTCGGCCAGGGTCTTCATCCAGCCGACGATGTTGGCGCGCAGCACGTTGGAGAGCGCGAGGTTCGGCAGGGGCTGCACCATGCCCGTGCTGCCCACCGCGATGATGCGGCCGTAACCCTGGGCGCGCATCGCGGGCAGGACCTTGTTCGCCATGCGGATGGGCGAAAGGACGATGCGGCGGAACCAGGTCTCCAGCGCCTCCTCGGTCAGGTCGGCGGCGGTGCCGGCAGGGGGGCCGCCATGGTTGAGGACGAGGATGTCGATCCCGCCGAGCGCGGCAATGGCGCCCGCGGCCAGGGCGTCCATGTCCTCGCCCTTGGCGACGTCGGCGGCGAAGGGGTGGGCGGCGGTGGCGCCCATGCCCTTCAGGGCCTCGCAGACCGGCTGCAGGCGCTCGACCTCGCGGCCGGAGATGGCGAGCGCGGCGCCATCGGCGGCCAGCGCCTCGGCAATGGCCCGGCCGAGGCCCTTGGAAGCGCCCATGACGAGCGCGCGCTTGCCGCGAAGACCGAGTTCCATCGCAAACCCTCCCTGAACCGATCGAGATGAATCGGCAAAAATGCGGCCGGACCCTGGACCGGGGCCCTCGCGGTTGCAAGATCAGGCCCCTGCCGAGTGGCTGGCAAGATCGGGGCCGGCCCGGGTTCCCTGTCTCATCTCCGGTCAGCGGGGTTTGGCAAGCGGGCGGGGGTTGGGCATCCTCGCCGCTATGCATCGACCCACGCTTCTGCAAACCCGGACCTTGCCCCAGGCCGTGGAGGCGCGCGCGGCGCGCGACTACGCTATCCGCCGGCCGGAGGGGCCGGACAGGACGCTCGATTCCGCCGCCCTGCTGGCAGCCGCCGAGGGGTGCGACGGAATCCTGTGCGCGGCGGGCGATGCGCTGGACGCGGAGACGATCGGGCGCCTGCCCGGCAGCGTGAAGATCATCGCCACCTTCAGCGTCGGCACGGACCACATCGCACTCGATGCCGCGAAGGCGCGCGGGATCGCGGTGACGAACACGCCGGACGTGCTGAGCGTGGCCACCGCCGAGATCGCGATGCTGCTTATCCTCATGTGCGCGCGCCGGGCAAGCGAGGCGGAGCGGCTGCTGCGGGCGCGGGAATGGACGGGCTGGGCGCCCACCCAGCTCATGGGCGTGACGCTGGAGGGCAAGCGTCTGGGCATCCTCGGCATGGGGCGCATCGGGCGGGAGCTGGCACGAATGGCGCGCGGAATGGGCATGGTGATCCATTACCGGAACCGCGCGCGCCTCTCCCCGGCCGAGGAGGAGGGCGCGACCTTCCACGGGGAGGACGACGGCTTCCTCGCCTCCTGCGACGTGCTGTCGATGCACATCCCCGGCGGCGCGGCGACGAAGGGCTGGCTGAACGCGGCACGCATCGCCGCCTTGCCGAAGGGCGCCATCGTGGTGAACACAGGACGCGGTACCACGGTGGACGATCAGGCGCTGTGCGACGCGCTGCATGCCGGGCATCTGCGCGCGGCGGGGCTGGACGTGTTCACGGGCGAGCCGGCGATCTTCGAAGGGTATCACTCCGCCCCGAACGTCACGCTGCTGCCGCATCTCGGCAGCGCCACGATCGAGACCCGCGACGCGATGGGGTATCGCTGCCTCGACAACCTCGATGCCCTCTTGGTCCAAGGAACCGAGCCGCCGCATCGGGCGGCCTGAAGGAACCCGCCATGCTGTTCGACTTCGAGGCCCTGGCTAAGAAGGACCGGTACAAGCTGGTGGTCTCCACCATCGTGCCGCGGCCGATCGCCTGGATGGTGACCCAGGACCTGCAGGGGCGCACCAACGCCGCGCCCTTCTCCTTCTTTAACGTGTTCAGCAACGACCCCGTGGTGGTGGGGATCGGCGTCGGTGCGCGCGGGATGGGCGGCGAGGAGCGGGACGAGTTCAAGGACACGATGGCCAATATCGAGGCCGTGGGCGAGTTCACCGTCTGCATGGTGAGCGAGGAGCTCGCCGATGCGATGAACGTCACCGGCGCCGATTTCCCGCCGGGGGTGGACGAGATCGCACAGGCCGGGCTGACCACCGCCCCTTCGGCCCGCATTCGGGTGCCGCGCATCGCGGAGAGCCCTGTGGCACTCGAATGCCGGGTGTTCCAGATCGTGCCGATCGGCACGCACCGGCTGGTACTGGGCGAGGTGCTGGCGGTGCATGTGCGGGACGACTGCATGCTGGACGCGGCGCGCCTGTATGTGGACACGCCGAAGCTGGGGCTGGTGGGGCGCATGCATGGCGGGGGCTGGTATTCCCGCACCACGGATCGGTTCGACATGCCGCGCGTGACGCCGGAGCAGGTGGTGGCAGGCATCAAGCGGCCGGAGTAGTTTGCAGCGCAGTGGGGTAAGCGGCGTTTTGCTGGGCGGCGCCAGGCCGAGGGGACAGGTACTGCACTGGCCCTGACCCTGGCAGCCGTGATGGCCTGTCTCCTGCAGGGCCAAGGAGCCCTCCCCTAGGCCGAGGGCTTGCCGTCCGCGTCAGCAGTTCGGGGCCGCGGCGGCGAGCCACGCCGGGCGTGGCGCCGCGCGGAACAGGATATGCCGACGGAATGGTGTCAGCCGGGGCACCGTTTCCTATATTCGTTGCATGCGTATCTATCTTGCGGGCCCGGAGGTCTTCCTGCCGGATGCTGGCGTGCTGGCCGACGCCAAGCGCGCGGTCTGCGCGCGCCACGGCGCCACGGGGATTTTCCCGACCGATCCCATCCACTGCCCGGAGGCTGACGCCTGCCCGGAGACCTGGCTGGCCATCTACCTGCGCAACGAGGCGCATATCCGCGCCTCGGACGCGTTGATCGCCAACCTGACCCCGTTCCGCGGGCCATCGGCCGATGCGGGCACGATCTATGAGCTGGGCTTCATGCGCGCCCTCGGCCGGCCGGTTGCAGCCTACTCCAACAGCACGGTTGCCTTCACCGAGCGCACCCTTGCCTTTCTCGGCGATGGGGCACGGCTGCGGGCCGAGGGCGGCTGGGAGGATGCGGAGGGGCTGCACCTCGAAGCCCATGGCCTGCACGACAACCTGATGATCGATGGCGGCCTGCGATCGGCCGGCGGGGCCTTCGTGACGCGGGAGGTGCTGCCCAAGGATCGCTGGCGCGACCTGACCGCCTTCGAGGCCGCGGTGCGGGCATTGATGGAATCTGCCTGACCCGTCTTGCGGCCCGGGCGGGGTCCCCGTATATCCCGCCGCCGCGGGACAGGTGGCCGAGCGGTCGAAGGCGCGCGCCTGGAAAGTGCGTATAGGTCAAAAGCCTATCGTGGGTTCGAATCCCACCCTGTCCGCCATATCGCCTTCCGAGAACCGCCGAAGAACACCGAAACGCCTTGAATTGGCGGGCTCGGGCGGGCATCCCATTTTCCGAAGCAGTCCGGTTCTCACTTCGCAAATCGGCGGCTTTCGCGGGTATCCTTGCGGGTTTCGGCGTCGGTGAGTGCGGGTATCGGAGGCCTCCATGCTGACGGATCGCAAGGTCAAGGAAGCCAAGAAGGGCGAGAAGCCCGTGAAGCTGCCCGATGCCAACGGGCTGCACCTCATGGTCTCCACCACCGGGGCCAAACTCTGGCGCTTTCGCTACCGATTCGGCGGTGGCGAAAAGCTGCTGGCGATCGGCGCCTACCCGGAGATATCACTCGCGGCTGCCCGCGAGGAGCGCGACCGTGCGCGCGCACTGCTCCGCGAAGGTCGAGATCCCAGCATCGAGAAGCGCCTCCGCAAGGTCCGCGGCGCGGCCGGCGCTGCAAACACCCTCGAAGCAGTGGCGCGAGCCTGGCACGCGCTGCAGTCACCGCACTGGACGCCTCACCATGTGAAGGACGTGATGCGGAGCCTGGAGGGACACGTCTTCCCGGTCATCGGCGCGCTGCCGATCAGCGAGGTATCGGCCCCGGTCCTGCTGCGCGTCCTCCGGACAATCGAGGCCCGGCCGGCGGTCGAGACGGCCCACCGGGTGCGCCAGCGCCTAGAGGCGATCTTCCTGCATGCCATGGCTGAGGGCATCTGCACCGAGAACCCGGCCGCGGTGATGAAAGCGGCTCTGCAGCCGGTGGACCGGGGCCGGCAGCCCGCGATCATTACCCTGGACGGTGCGCGGAGCATTCTGGCCGACGCCGAGTCCATCCCCGCCCAACCGACCACCAAGCTCGCCTTGCGCTTCCTGGCTCTGACATCGGTACGCCCGGGCGAGCTGCGGGGCGCCCAGTGGTCTGAGTTCCGAGATCTCGATGGCGGCGTGCCGCTCTGGGACATTCCCCCCGAGCGGATGAAAATGAAGGCTCCTCACCAGGTGCCTCTCTCGCGTCAGGCGGTGGAGACCCTGAGGGCGATTCGGCCGCTCACCGGCCGATACCCCTTCGTGTTCAACAACGTCCGGTCGGCGCACCGGCCCATGTCCGAGGCCTCGCTCAACAAGCTGCTCCAGCGCTCCGGCTACGCGGACAAGCACGTTCCTCACGGGTGGCGAGCTGCCTTCTCCTCGATCATGAACGAGCGGCATCGCCAGGACCGGGCGGTCATCGACCTGATGCTGGCGCATGCCCCGAAGGACAAGGTGGAGGCTGCCTATAACCAAGCGCTCCACATGGAGTGGCGCCGCGAGCTGGCGCAGGAGTGGGGCGACATCCTGATGGCAGGGAAGCCCCCTGCCCTCTCCCTACTGAACATGCCCCGCCGCTAAAGGCTTCCGCGGCCGGCCCCGCCGGCGCACCGCCGGGCCGGCGGATGCCTCGGGCAGCATCGCCGCGGGAGCCGGCGGCGCAGCTTCCCGGGCAGGGAGCGCTTGCTGCCAGGCGCGGATCTCGGACCGACGCCAGCGCACCACGCCACCCCCGAGCTGGACCGCGGCCGGGAAGGTGCCCTCCCCCATTCGCTTGTAGATCGTGCTGCGGCTGAGGCCGGCCCGCTCCTCCACCTCCCCGATTCGGAGGAGGACATCATCCTCCGAGATGACGCTGCCTGCTATGGGCGACATCATCGTGTCGCCTGGGACGAGACCTGCCCGGTTGCCGATGCTGCTCATCGCGTCTCGCCCTCCTGCTCGGTCACTCGCCCATGCAGCGCGTCCCGCAGAGCGTCGCGTGCAACCAGCCCGGCCTCGGTGGCGGCCCAGCCCTGCGACACCTTCTCCACCATGATCTCCTCGGCCAGGCGCATGCCGCGCAGCCGCTTCAGGTTCTCAAGCAGCCGCCGCCAATCGCCCGCCACCGCGTCCAGACGCTTCCGCGGTGAGCCATCCGCAGGCAGCCAGAGGAGGGTGCGCCGGTCCGCCGCGCTCATGCCTCGGGTGATGGCAGCGGCATCGCCGGGCTGCGTCGCCGGATCCAGGAGCCGGTAGATGGTCACCCGCTCAACGCCAAGCGCGGCCAGCATGCGGGGCGAGAAGGGCTTCCGGGCGGCCTGAACCTCGGACACGTAGCTGGCCGACACGCCAACACCCTTCGCCCAGGCGTCTTGGGTGCGAGCTTGCGCGATAGCGAGGCGGCGGAGGCCGTAGAGGTCGGCCTTCGCAAGGGTGGTGAGCCCGCTCATGCCACACGTCCCGGCGGCAGATGGCGATAGGCCCTGCCGATGGCAGGAACAGGTATGAACGGACTCGTCTGAGCGGCTGACACTCCGGTATGGTCCCGGAACCAACCCAAGCCTGGATTGCCGCCATGCCTCCCAAGCCCCTCGCCATGGATGCGCTCGACAAGGTCGTCGCTGGCGTCCTCGTGCAAGGAACTCAGGGCGACGATCACCTTCAAGGGACTTCCGAGAACGACGTGGTCTCCGCCTTGGGTGGCGACGACCATGTCAGCACTGGCATGGGCGCCGACCTTGTTTATGGCGGGGACGGGTCGGATAGCATCCACACCGGTGGGGGCAACGACACCGCATTTGGTGGGAGCGGGAATGACGTCATCTGCGGCGGATGGGGCGCAGACAGTATCGAGGGCGGAGCGGGGAACGATGAACTCACCGGTGGGGTGAGTGATGCTACTCCCGACGCGGCCCGTGGTGGCGACGGGGATGACAGCTACAGATGGCAGCCCGGGGACGGGAACGACCATTTCCAAGGTGGCCCGGGAAATGACGCCCTGCTCATCGGCGGGATGAGCATCGATACGCTGGCGAGCTCGCTGGCGTTGGACGCGGAGAGCAGCGGCCTGACGATGAGCGTCAGCGACAACGTCGTGTCCTTCACCGACGCGGCCGGCAACGCGGCCAGTTTCGGCGGCTCGCTCAACGTCGCGGGCGAGACGATGCGTTTCTCCGAGGTCGAGCAAATTTGCTTGGTCGAATGGGCGCCCGTTCCTCATACGTCTTGGTGAGGTAGATCGTCGGTCAGCCATGGGCTTTCTCCTGAGCGAGCGATGGCGCGCCAGCCTCGACTTCGCGCAACGGCCCGCCATACCCCCACCCCTCGCGGGAGATCCTCGTCGTCATCGTCCCGCAGTTTGAAGGCACGCGGCTGGTCGGCTACCTCGATCCGATCGGCACCCCGACGAAGTGCATGGGCGAAACCACCAACGTCGTCGTCGGCTACCGCTACACGGAGGCGGAGTGCCAAGCCTCGCTCGAGACGCAGCTGGTCGCGCATGCCGCGCCCGTGCTGGCCTGCGTGCCGGGGCTGGCGGGGCTGGCGGGGCGGACGAACCAGACCGCGGCGGCCGTGTCCTTCGCGTACAACATCGGCACAGGTGCATTTTGCCGTTCCACCGCGGCTCGCCGCTTTAATTCCGGCGACTGGCGGGGCGGGTGCCGGGCCTTCAACGAGGACGACACCGGCCGCCCGCAGTGGGTGACGGCAGGCGGTTGGGTGCTACCCGGGCTGGTAAAGCGTCGAGCGGCGGAGCGGGCGCTGTGTGAGACGGGATTGCAGGACCGGTAGTGCACTAGTCCTGGCCGTACGCTTCTCTAAACCACGCCTGTCGCCTCGCCTTCTCTCCAGGCTCAAGAGGCCGGGGACTGTCGTCTTCTTTGGAAGCTTTGAGTAGTTCCAGGATCTGCTGCTCTAGTTCTGCCTGCGTTGGCCCAGGCCGGCGGCGAAATAGAAGGCTCGCCTTCTCCTCCTCGGTCATGCTGCCCGCACTCCCTGAATAGCTGCCCACGCAGCGTCCGCAAGGAACGCCGAGCGGTTCTTTGCCTTGCTGCTGCGCGGTGGCGTCCACCGCCGCGAGCAGCCCCTCCTCCATGGTGATGTTCACCCGCACCGCGCGGCCGGGCAGCTCGGCACGCACTAGAATACGGGCAAGCTCCTCCACCTCGGGGTCGCGCTCGACCTGCTCCAGGGGCGTGGGCTCAGGGATGGCATCGCCGTCCTCGATCATGCCGCGCAGGTGCAGGGCGAGAGCCTGCTCGGCCTGGCGGGCCGCATCCTCGGTGGTGATGCCGTGAGACACGCACCCGTCGAGGTCAGGGAAGGAGACGGAGAACCCGCCCGGTACCCGCTCCAAAAGCGCGGTGTAGTATCGCGTGGCCATGACTTTGGACCTCCTTGTCCAGCGTGTCATCGAGAGTTCTGCCCTCGGTCGGCTTCGGTAGGGTGAAAGCCCCGGTTCTCACCGGAGCTTCACACCTGTCTGTCGTTCAATGCTCTTGATGGTTCCGATCGCTAGCTCCTTCGTTGGATGGTAGACGGTGGCTCGTCCGGGTTTGGTTGAGTGTCTGAACTGCTTGTGGCTGCCTGCCTGAGCTACCTCGAACCACCCGTCCGCTTCGATGGCGGCGATTGAGCAAGGCTGCGACATGAGGCTGGATCTCTGCCGATAGGACGCCGCCCATGCTGCCGGATCCCTAGAAGGCTGGCGCGGCTAAGCGCTCATGGTTAGCGTCAGTCTCATGCGCCGATACCTCCCCCTTTGCGCCTTGGCGGTCGCGGCATGCGTCCAAGCTCCCCCGCCGAGGCATTTCAGCCCAAAGTCTCCTCGCGTAGAGGCCAGCAGGGCACCAACATCGAGAAGCCAACCGCCGCGCCGAGCTAGCCAGCGTGCATCGGAAGCCCGCCCTGTTTTCCCGGTCTTTCTGCCGGCACTTGGCTGCGAGCAAGCTGGCGGGACAATGGCGGAGCGACGGTTGTGCATGGATGGGGAGGAGGAGGCCTACGACAGCTTGCGTGCTGGGTGGAGCAGTCTGCCCGTCAGCCAGCAGCGGCTCTGCATCAACACCGTCCCTTACCCAGGTTCCTACGTCTTCCTGCGGGACTGTATTCTTGGCGCTTAGGCGCTAAGCGCGACTGCCGGGAGATGACAAGGTGCGCAGAGGCGCAGTCCCACCCCAGCCAGTGCGGGTTCGCGCGGCTGGACGGGGATGGTGATGGTGTGCCGTGCGAGGCGCTGTGTCGGTATGCCGGGCCTTCAACGAGGACGATGCCGGCCGCCCTCAGTGGGTGACAGCCGGCGGACTTGTACTGCCGGGACTGGTGAAGCGTCGGAGGGGAGAGCGTGCCCTGGGTGAATGGAGCTGTAGACATCCGGCGGCCTCATCATAGGTTAATGGTGGAGGCCCCCTCTGCTATGACGATCACCGCAGCTACCCTCGCGTGCCAGCTTCACGCTGGGCAGACTGACAAGCGCGGGGAGCCTTACATCGACCACCTCACTGCGGTGGTTACGATCCTCCGGGAACGGTGGCCCGATGCGCCTGACCATGCGGAGGAAGCAGCGTGGCTGCACGATGTGCTGGAGGATACCACCGCCACATCTGCAGGGTTGCTCGCGGCCGGTGTCTCGGGCTGTGCCGTTCAGATGGTGGAGCGGCTCACCAAACCGCCCGGGGCAGTGTATCTCGACTGGATCGCGTTTCTGGCCGCCTCGGGTGATCTCTGGGCCATCCGGGTGAAAATGGCTGACAACGCCCACAACTCCGCAGATGGCCGAGCTATTCCAGAGATGGTGGCTCGGCGCTATGCGCCCGCTCGCGAGCGGCTGGAGGCGGCTGAGCGGACGCTGTGTGAGACGGAGATGGGCTGAGCACGTGGGGCGCGAGCGTCGCGACGCGCTGCTTAAGTGTTCACTCTGTCGAGCTGGATTGGCTCCGCCTTGCCGGCCGCCAACTCCTCCTCTCGGAACACGGCTGTGATCAGCCCGTTGAGGTAGCGTTCCGGGTTGCGCGGGTCTTTGATTGTCCCGCGCCCGTGGTCGAAGGCCACATAGATAAGCCCGTTGTAAAGGCCCCGGGCGTCCGCACCGAACTCGATCGAGGCATAGGAGCACACACTTTTGAAAAAGACGTTGGCCTTCCTCTCCGGCCAAGTACGGGCCTCATCGTCGGAAAGCCGCACGGACATGTTGTCGCGGCCGCGGGATTTCGGACCATTGCCCGCATACACGATGCGACCACTCGGGCTTTTCGCGGCGTCGTAGCGCGAGGGGATGGTGCGGAAGGGAAGCCTCTCGGGTTCGCTCCAAGCCCCGTCGCCGCGCTCGTCCTTGCTGACGAACTGGCCCTTCTTCGTGCGGAAGAAGGCCATGAAGCCACGCCCGCCCAGCGGGACGAGGCTCGTCTCCTGGAAGGTGCTCGTCTCAGCGCGGGGTTCGACCGGCGGGATGGTGGAGAGGTGCTCGGGCACGACTATCTCGCCGTCGAAGCGGAGCCGGAAAACGCGGGCGCCCTGCCAAACATCGACCGGCTTGATACCGTTTACCGGCTCGTTCACCGTCATGTAGACGCGGAAGTCGATGACCCGTGGGCGTCCGACGAAGCCGATCCCTAGGAAGCAGAAGGGGCCGACCCTCCATTCAGCATCGTCCAGCGGGTTGTCGAGCACGCAGGCCCAGGCTGCCCGCCCGACGCCGGAGGTCGGCATGGTTATGAGCAGCCGGCCATCCGGCATAGCGCAGAGGTGGGGGTCGATTACGCTGAACCTGGTGCCCGCGCGCGGCACGCAGGCGAAGGCAAAGACCCAAGGCCCGAGCGTCCCGTCCGGGCGGAGGTCGCTGTATTGCACGCGAACGAACGCGCCAATTCCTTCGCCGCCGGCGCCGACCCGGAGGTGGTTCTGGCCGTAGTTGGCCCGCCACATGCGCTGACCGACCCGGGCGATGCTTTGGATTTGGTGCGACACGTAGGTCGCATAGTGAGGATCCGCAGAGAGGAGCGGCGGCTCTGTCCCTCCGCGGCGCGGGGTGGCGTTGAGTGGACGGGGCAGGAGCGCGGCCGGCTGCTCAAGAGTGGCGGCCCGGTCCGTTAAGCTATCACCCAGCATCCACTCACCTGTCCTCGACGCTTGACTGGTAGTTCGGCGTGTCTAGTACCGCGCTAGTTACTTTCGGGGTAGCCTGTTTGCGCGCATGCGACGGCTTATCAGCCGGGTGATGGACTTAAAGTCTTACTTGCCTGGACCGCGTCCCGCAGCGCCTGCGTAAGCACATCGTAGCCGGCAGGGGTGAAATGTAGGCGATCCCGGAAGAAAGCCTCTGACCCCTCGGCGGCGCTCCTGCGGAGCAACTCGGCATGGATGGGAACGACTTTAGCCCCCAGCGCTCCAAGTCGAGATGGAAGCGCTCGGTTAATCAGCTCGATCCGCTCGCTGAAGCGAGCCAAGCCGGGGCCGCGTGGCGGGATTTCCAGGACGAAGATGCGGGCGCCGGATGAGCGCCGCTGCACTTCACGGACAAGGCTCTCGATCGCACACACAATCTGCTCTGAGGTTTTGCCCCCGAGGTCATTCGTGCCGACGAGAAGCACAACGTTCTCGAACTGCGCACCGTCGGGGATGGCCTGTTGGATGCGCCAGAGTAGGTTAGCGGTGCGGTCGCCGTTCGCCCCGAAGTTGATGGAGCCGCTTGGAAACACGAGCTGCCGGGCAGCCTCGGGCCAGCCTGCGACCAGGCTGTCCCCCATGAAAATGGTGGGGGTCCGATCCTCTCCCAGCCGCTCCATTAGGCCGACCATGCGGGAGCTATACCCAGACCGGCGCGCCTCGGCGGCAAGAGGCTCACACGCCTCAGCAGCTCCTGATGCCAGGAGGGCTACGGCTGCGATGATCTGCAGTCTCACTCGGTTTACCCTTAGACGGAGGTCGCTATGTTGCCTCCGGGGATCTCTGGGCAAGTCGTGGCCCCGTTACAAACAACACATTGTGCCGACAGGATACGCGTTGCCGACATTCCCTGCTTCGAGGCGCAGCACCTCAGACGCCAGCCGGCGGGCGGTACTCAGGCAGCCCGGAGGCGGACGGAAAGACAAGGTGCCCTGTGACGAAGGGGGAGATTGTGCCTTGCGCTAAGGCGTCTTCGATCCGCTCCAAAAATGCTTCTACCTTGTGCGGTTGCATGCTGTTCAGCACGGCGGGATGAAAGCGCCACCAGCGCGAGGCGCGCAGGCGCTCCACGATCGGTTCAGGGAAGCGGAAGCGGATATGCTTGGCGGGCGCCCCGCCGACGATCTCGTAGGGCGCCACGTCTTTTGTTACCACCGACCCGCCAGCGACAACCGCACCGTCCCCAATAGTGATGCCGTCGCGAAGCAGCACACTACCGCCGATCCAGACATCATTGCCGATGATCAGCTTGTTCTTCCTCCCATTGTAAGGGGGGGACTTCCTGCTCGCGATGTCGAAGCCATGATCCCTATAGGCCGCGTTCACCGCCGGTCCCGGCTGAAAGGCGAAGGGGGAGGTGCTAACCCAATGGTGCGGGTGGTCAGCTCCCATGAAGGAAATGCCTCCCGCCAAAGAGCAGTAGCGGCCGACGGTCATATACTGCTTCAGGGGCGACCAGGTGTAAGAGAAGGAGCCGAAGGCCTTCGGAATTGTGCCGCCGTTCAAAATTGACGAGTAGCATTCTACCTGCGCGCCGGGACTGACAAACAGAGGCGAGCCCGTCCTAAGCCGCTGCTGGCCGTTTACTGACAGGAAAATTCGCGCCTCGCCGAACACTTTGATCAGTTCCTCTGTGACGATCACGCACTGCTCCCGCAAAGCCGTTCCCGCCACTGTATTACGCGATTTTAACGCGGCCAATCTGTTCCCTGGCTACCTTCCAAGGCGACCCAATGCCCGACCTCCTGCCACCGACGCTCGCTTCCACCCGCCACGAGCTGCGCGTCACCGCCGACCCCGGCCTGCACGGCGGCCCGTCATTTTCCTACCGGGGCGCGACAATCCACTCGAACAAGCAGCGCACCCTGCACGGCCTGTTCAACGGCCCGCCGGACATGCCTGGGCTTTGGGGCGAGATCGGGAGCGTGGATCACATCATTTACGTGCTCGACATCTGGCTCGATCACGGAAAGCTGCCGCTGCCGTATGTGTTGGCGAAACCGAGGCCGTAAGGGACGGCCGGCAGGGAGGCCCACTGGCCACCCCTCCTGCGTTCAGGCCGCCTCTGCGCGGCGCCGCCCGTCTACTATTGCGGGCGGCGGATCGTCCGCCATCGCAACCGCGCGCCGCTCCAGCCACGCTGCCAGATCGACTGGCACTTCAGACGTGCCGCGAGCCATCTTTCGCACCCGTGCCTCATCCATGCCGAGCGCATCGGCCAGCCCCCGCTGTGACCAGCGCAGCAGGGCAAGGCATTCCCGAAGCCGGGTGGGGGTCATAAGACCCCCGAGCTCTTCAGAAGACTGAGGCACGCCGCGATGGCGGAGGCGATGGCCAGGATGGGAACCCAGAAGCGGTCCCGGTTCAGCTTGGCCGCCTCGGCGGTCAGCTTGTGCTGCTCAGCAGCGAACTTGCGGGTCTCTTCCTGCGCACGCTCGATGCGAGCCACCTGCTCTTGCAGGTCCAGGGAGGAAAGGGTCGAAGCGCTCATCGGTGTCTCCACTCGAACTGGCGGGGCCAACCCCTCGCCATATCCGCAATATGCGGAATTACAGGCCGATGGTCAAGGGCAAAACGAATGAGAGCGCGGAATAGTTCGGCGCGCTGGGTCGGCTGTGTCAATTAAGTCCAGCCTCCTCGTTCGCCGCTTGCAACGCCCGCCCGTCCTTCTGGCCCCACACCACGGCGCACCGGACAGTACAGAACCGGCCCTCTCCTTCGAGCCCGAAGCCGTCCATCCAGTTGCGCAGGGGCTTCCGGCAGGTGGCGCAATGGGGGCGCCTGGGCGACGGCAATATGATCCTGCGGGTGTGCACCGGGTCAGGCCTTCTCCAGCCGCACCTCGACAATGCGGATCGGCGGCTCGTCGCCGTGCATGTCCTGATCGGTCACGTCGACCTGGGTGAACAGCTTCCGCTTGCTCGCCTGGCGGAGGAGATCGTTCAGCTCCTCGACCTTCTCGTTGATGCGGTGGCCCAGGTACGCATCCCCGCGCGCCACGTCATCCACATCCATCCTCAGGCCCTCCACAGGTTATTCACAACGGCATCCACAGCGCATTGCCGTCCCCGCCGAACCTATCTTAAGTTGCATCCGCGCCGGGTTATTCGCGCAATTCCGATCCCAGAGTACCCTCCGTCCCACCCCCCGGGGCGGGGGCCTCGGTATGCCGGAACGATGGCGCCGAGTGCGCGCCCAGCGGCGGCCCCTTGAAGATCCTGTATCCCGACTGCGCCAGGTGCTTCACCGCAGCCGCGGCCATCATCTCCGGGTCATCGCGCATGCGCACGCCATGGTTCTTGCCGCGCTCGCTGAAGCGCAGGGCGTAGAGCACCGCGTGCTGCAGCATCTTCGGGTCGGCGGGAGTGAGCGGATCCTCCGTCTTTCACCTGCCTCCGACTGCGACCGATCGGCTGCCTGCAGCATCCCCACGTCTGTGTTCTCCCACCGGAACCGGCGCCGCCAGCGCAGGCGTCCGTCCTGGTACCGGCGGTGCTGCCGGAGCGCCCAGGCCTCAGCCGGCGCGAGCAGCCAATCCAGGCGATTGCGGGAGAGATCGCGGATGATGGCCTCGACCGTCTCGCGCGGCACTGCGGCCACGCCGCCAGCATACAGGAAGGCTTCGACACCTGCGGCGAGCCGGCCGTCCTCATCCGCTCCGCGACCGCCTGCGTCGCGGTAGGCCCGGCCGACCGCCTCACGGACGGCGCTGGACCAGAAGGATGGCCAGCGGCTCATGTCAGGGCGGGAAGGGCCATTGCCTGGCCAAACGCTTGGCTGATCGCGTGCAGGCAGTGCACGGCGTTCTCAGCCTTGCGTCGCTCGGCCTTCTGGCTGGTCTCGACCTCGTCCACTGCCTCGGCGGCCTGCTCGACCGATTCGGCGAAGCCGTCGCGCAGTTCCTCTAGCCAGCCCTGAACTTGCTCGACGTCTCCGTCGCGGCGTAGGCCGACCACGATGGTCTCCACCTCCAGCACGCAGCGGGCAGGGGACGGCTCCTTCTGCATGAGCCGGGTGATACGGGTTGAGACCTCCTGCTGAACGGAGGGGCGGGCGGGCGTCTTAGCAACCGTCGAGTCCTTCGCTAATCGGTGAAGAACTTAACCCGACGTTCCATTTATGTTCTACTGCATTTGGAAGGTTCGGGCGGGCCCCCTTCCCTCTCAGCTATCAGAGATAATTTACGAACGATGTTTCGTGCGGGTATCCTTGGGGGTATCCAGCGCGTCTACCCAGAAAAAGGCGCGCGTCTGCAAATGCTTATGCCGCTTTTTATCCGGACAACCTGTCCGCCATTATCTTGCCTGAACCTGCTGCCGGACCGATTTCCGACAGGGCTGGCTGCTACTTCCGCCAGCGTGGTGTCGGGATGGCACGGCCCTCACGTGCGGCCCGGCGCAGATCGAGCTCCTCGCAGCGCTCCTCGCTCAGCATCACGACACAGCCGCCCTCAACATCCTCGTAGAGCACGGCAACCTGCTGCTCGCCCGTCCAGGGGTCGAGCATGCTCTGGACGCTGATGATCTTGACCTGGCCGTGCGACAGTCTGCGCATGCCGCCCAGCTTGGGCGCAGGCTGTGCGCCGCACAATCGCCCTTCTGGCGAATCCACGCTGCCGGAGGGCGACGTGTCGCGCCGGCGGGCCCGCCCCATGGAGCGGGCCGTCCTCTCAGGTGAGGGCGGGCGCCCGGAGATGGCTGCCGAAGGCATCGCGGCACGCGACCATCGCGTTCGCCGCGTTCTCGGCGTGCCGCCGCTCGGCCTTCTGCGTGCTCTCGATCTCATCAATCGCCTCGAAGGCAGCCTCGGCATTCTCGGCGAAGCCGTCGCGCAGCTCCTCAAGCCAAGTCTGCACCTGCTCGGCATCGCCCTGCTCGCGCAGCTGCGCCACGATGGCATCTGCCTCGCGGCCCATCCGATCCGGGCCGGCGCCGCGGGCCAGGATTTCCAGGATGCGTTTGAAGGCCAGCTGGACGGGGGACTGGCGGGATTTCTGGGACATGGTGGCTCCTCGGTGCCGTGACCGGGGAAGGATCGCCGGGGGGCCACCCTAATCTAGGTGATGTTCCCGGCGTGTTCCATAGCGTGCGGCCTTGATCTGCGGAGGTTTTTCAGCGACCAGCCCCTGCAGGACGACGCGCGGCCGAGCTTTTGCGGCCGCGTCGTGGGACGACCGTCAACTGCCCGGAGAAAGCCCACGCATGACGACGATTTGGATCGATGTGGAGGACCTTTTCGACTACGCGCGGGCCAATCCCCGCCCGAGCGGGATCCAGCGCGTCGAGTTCGAGATCTGTCGCTGCCTCGTGGCTGCAGCGGGCGAGCAACGGGTGCGCTTTCTGCGCCACGCGCCGGGCGGGATGTCCTTCTTCGCCGTGCCCTGGTCCTCGGTAGAGGAGCTGTTCGTCCGCCTTAACGCCCCGCCGCCCCCTGAGGCGCCGGCCGCCCGTGCCGAGGCCCGCCTGGCGCCTGCGGCCGGGACGCTGACGCCCTCCGTGCCGGACATGCCGGCCCCGCCCCGCCGGCGCCTGCGGCGGCGGATGCTCAGCTGGATGGCGCGCCGGTTCCCGCAGCACCTGCGCCAGCCGCTCGGCAATGCGGTGCTGTATCAGATCAGCGCGGTGCAGAGCGCGGCGCATGCAGGCCGCATCGCCCTCGAGACCTACCTCCCCCGGCGCCCGGCGCCGTCCCTGTCCAGGCCGCAGCCCCTTCCCGCGACGGCCGCTTCCGCCGAGGAATCTTCCGAGGGGGCGGAAGCCTCGGCCGCGGCCGTGCCTGTGCCGGTTCTAGATTTCGACACCGCCCGGCCCGGTGACACCCTTCTCGTCCTCGGCTCGCCCTGGTTCCACCGCGGCTATGCGGATCTGATCGCGAAGGCGAAGGCCGAGAAGGGCATTCGCTTCGGTGTCCTCCTCTACGACATCATCCCGCTGCGGCGGCCGGAGTGGTGCGACCAGGGGCTGGTCGAGATCTTCGGCCACTGGCTGCGCACCGTGCTGCCCCATGCGGACCTGCTGATGGCCATATCCGAGGCCAGCGCCGCGGATGTGGACGCCTATGGCCGCGAGCATGATTGGAAGCTGAGGTCCCGCCCGATCGCCATTCCCATGGGCACCGGCTTCGGCAGCCCTGCGCCGGCCCAGCGCCTGCCCGGGCGGGATTACCCGCCGGCGGGAAGCTACGCACTCATCGTCTCGACCATCGAGGCGCGGAAGAACCACGTGCTGCTGTTCCGCGTGTGGCGTCGGATGCTGGAGGAGATGCCGCTGGAGAAGGTGCCGGCCCTCGTCTTCGCCGGGCGTGTGGGCTGGATGGTGTCCGACCTGATGCAGCAGCTGAAGAACGCCGACCATCTCGGCGGCAAGCTCGTGCTGTTCCGCGACCCGACCGATGGCGAGCTGACCACCCTCTACCAGGGCGCGCAGTTCACCCTCTTCCCCTCCTTCTACGAGGGCTGGGGCCTGCCGGTGACGGAGAGCCTTGCCTTTGGCAAGCCGCCCGTCATCTCCAACACCACCTCCCTGCCCGAGGCCGGCGGGTCGCTCGCCCGTTACTTCGACCCGGAGAACACGACCGAGGCCTATCGCGTGATCCGCGCGGTGGTAGAGGACCCGGACGGCCTGCGGGACTGGCAGGCCCGCGTGGCGCGCGACTTCCGGTCGGTGCCCTGGGACGCGGCCGCGGCAGCGGTGCTACGAGCGCTCGAGGGGGCGACGCCGGCGGGCGAAGCCGCGGATGCGCCTACCTCTTGAGGGTGGCCGCCTCCCCTGAAGCCCTCACCCGGGGAGCTTGAGGCTGGCCGGACATCGCCGGCGGTTCGCTGAGGCGGCAGCGCGGTGATGGTCCTGGGCCGGTTAGCGCCAGGCTTCCAGCAGCTGATCCGTGGTCACCGTCTCTACCTGCTGTCCGTAGCGCTCGCGATACAGGGTGAGAAGCGCGTCATGCGTGCGGTCTGAGGAGGAGCAGAGGGCGTCGGTCGGAATGACGACGCGGTAACCGCGGTCCACGGCGCCGATTACGGCGGCCAGCACGCATACATCCGTCTCGGCGCCACTGATCACCAGCGTGTCGATCCCGCGCTCGGTCAGCACGCGGCCGAGATCCGGTGCCAGCCAGGGCGAATAGACCGGCTTGTCGAGCACCAGGGCTGGAGGCGCCAGATGAGCGAGTGGCGGCAGCAGTTCGAGCATGGAGGGATGCAGCACTTCCTGCGTCATGCTCTTCCAGCGCTCCCAGTAGTGGCGCCATGTGCCCTCCCCTACCCCCGAACGTTCGGCAGGGATGAAGCGGGTGAAGATGGTGCGGTCGGGATGGGCCTCGGCGATGCGGGTGACCATGGGCAGTACCCGCTTCATCCAGGGCGTGTGCCAGTCGGTGCCCTCGGCGAAGAGGTTCTGCATGTCGATGCAGAGATGCGCGCAGGTCTCGGTCAGCGGGCCGAAGCGCAGCCCGTTCTCATCGGACATCGGGCGGTTCCTCCGAAATCGTTCGGCAGGAACGCTCCGGCCGCGCCGGGGTCAGACCCGGAGCGACCGTAAAGCGCGGCGGGCGCGATCGCGCCTTAACCTGTCTTGGTGGTGGCGCGGATCAGCGCCCCTTTTCCTTGCGCCAGTTGGCGAAGACCTCGAGATTTTTCGGGTCGGTAGCGGGGTAGAGGCCGATGATGGGCTGGCCGCCGCGCACGCGCTCGGTGACGAAGTCCTCATAGGCGGTCATCTCCACCGCCTCGTTCGCGATCTCCTCGGCGATGCCGGCAGGGATGACGATGACGCCGTCGCCATCGCCCACGATTACGTCGCCCGGGAAGACCGGCGCGTCGCCGCAGCCGATCGGCACGTTGAGGTCGATGGCGTGGTTCAGCGTCAGGTTCGTCGGCGCGGAGGGGCGGGAGTGGTAGGTGGGGATGTCCATCGCCGCGATCTCCACCGCGTCACGGAAGCCGCCATCGGTGACCACGCCGGCAACGCCGCGCACCATCAGCCGCGTGACGAGGATGGAGCCGGCGGAGGCGGCGCGCGCGTCCTTGCGGCTGTCCATCACCAGCACGGCACCGGGCGGGCAGGATTCCACGCCCTTGCGCTGCGGATGGTTGGGATCCTTGAACACCTCGATGCCGTTCAGATCCTCGCGCGCCGGGATGTAGCGCAGCGTGAAGGCCTCGCCGACCATGCTTTCCTGGCGCACGCGCAGCGGGTGCACATTCTGGATGAACTGGCTGCGCAGCCCGCGCTTGAACAGGGCGGTGGCGAGGGTGGCGGTGGAGACGCCCTTCAGCTTGTCGCGCGTCTCGTTGGACAGGGCCATGGACGGGTTCCTCAGTAGATCACGGGTTCGGAGACCGGCGCGCCGAACTCGGTGCGCAGGAAGTCGAAGTCGCAGCCCTCATTCGCCTGCTGGATGTGCTTGGAGAACATGTAGCCGTAGCCCCGCTCGAAGCGCGGCTCGGGCGCCTTCCACTCGGCGCGGCGGCGGGCGAGCTCCTCCTCGGACACTTCCATGTTGATGGTGCGGGCATCCACGTCCACCGTGACGATGTCGCCGTTTCGCAGCAGGGCGAGCGGGCCGCCGATGTAGGATTCCGGCGAGACGTGCAGCACGCAGGCGCCGTAGGAGGTGCCGGACATGCGGGCATCCGACATGCGCATCATGTCGCGCAGGCCCATCTTCAGCAGCTTCTTCGGCATGGGCAGCATGCCCCATTCCGGCATGCCAGGCCCCCCCTGGGGGCCGGCATTGCGCAGCACCATTACCGTGTCGGGGGTGAAGGGGTAGCTCTCGTCCTCGACGGCCTTCTTCATGGAGGGATAGTCGTCGAACACCACGGCGGGGCCGGAATGCTTGAGGAACTTCTGGTCCATGGCGGCGGGCTTGATGACGCAGCCATCGGGGGCGAGGTTGCCCTTCAGCACGGCCAGCGAACCTTCGCCGTAGATGGCGTTCGCGGTGCCGCGGATAACGTCGTCGTTATAGACCTTCGCACCCTCGATGTTCTCGCCCAGCGTCTTGCCGGTGACGGTGACGCAGGAGAGATCGAGATGCTCGCGGATGTTGTTCATCAACCCGCGGATGCCGCCGGCGTAGAAGAAGTCCTCCATCAGATAGGCGTTGCCGGAGGGGCGGACGTTGCCGATGACCGGCACGCGGCGGGAGTAGCGCTCGAAATCCTCGAGGCCGATCTCCTGGCCCGCGCGGCGCGCCATGGCGATCAAATGGATGATGGCGTTGGTGGAGCAGCCCATGGCCATCGCAACCGCGATGGCGTTCTCGAAGGCCGGCTTGGTCTGGATCTTGTGCGGGGTGAGATCTTCCCAAACCATCTCCACGATCCGGCGCCCGCTCTCGCTGGCCAGGCGAATATGGCCGGCATCGGCGGCCGGGATGGAGGAGCCGCCGGGCAGCACCATGCCCACCGATTCCGCGATGGCGGTCATGGTGCTGGCCGTGCCCATGGTCATGCAGGTGCCGTAGGAGCGGGCGATGCCGCCCTCCACACCCAGCCAGTCCTGGTCGGTGATCTTGCCGGCGCGCAGCTCGTCCCAGTACTTCCAGGAATCAGAGCCGGAGCCGAGCACCTTGCCCTGCCAGTTGCCGCGCAGCATGGGGCCGGCGGGCAGGAAGATGGCGGGGATGTTCATGCTGGTGGCTCCCAGCAGCAGGCCCGGCGTGGTCTTGTCGCAGCCGCCCATCAGCACCGCGCCGTCCACTGGGTGGGAGCGCAGCAGCTCCTCCGTCTCCATGGCCAGGAAGTTGCGGTACATCATCGTCGTCGGCTTGACGAAGCTCTCGCTCACCGAGATCGCCGGCAGCTCCACTGGGAACCCGCCTGCCATCAGGATGCCGCGCTTCACATCCTCCACCCGCTGCTTGAAGTGGACATGGCAGGGATTGAGGTCGGACCAGGTGTTGACGATCGCGATGACCGGCTTGCCCGTCCATTCCTCGGGGCTGTAGCCCATCTGCATGGCGCGCGAGCGGTGGCCGAAGCTGCGGAGGTCGGCGGGGCCGAACCAGCGGGCGGAGCGGAGCTCGGCGGCGGTCTTGCGCA
The DNA here is from genome assembly GCF_054165765.1 of Roseomonas sp. WA12. Lineage (NCBI taxonomy): Bacteria > Pseudomonadati > Pseudomonadota > Alphaproteobacteria > Acetobacterales > Roseomonadaceae > Roseomonas > Roseomonas sp. WA12. The sequence continues at coordinate 2,143,242 of NZ_CM135108.1, forward strand.
CCGGGCCCGCCCTCGTGTCGCCGGGCTCCAGCGCCTCGGCGTTCAGGGGCTGGGGCGGCAGGTTCGGATCGGCCATGGCGCATCCTCCGGAGTGGTCTTCCACCTGACATAGCAGATCGGCGGCGGTGCGGAAGTCCATGCGCGCCGGGCTTTTTGGCGAGAGGGCCGTTGCGGCAGTGCACAATGCCTGTTTCCCTGTCCGCGAGGATCAGGGGAACGGGGCGTTGCTGGAAAGGCTGTTCAGGCTTTCGGAGAACGGGACCACCCCGCGGCGGGAGATGGTGGCAGGGCTGACCACCTTTCTCGCCATGGCCTACATCATCGTCGTCAACCCGCGGGTGCTGGCGGCGGCCGGGATCGACCCCGGGGCGGCCTTTGTCGCCACCTGCCTCGCGGCCGCCATCGGCTGCGCGCTGATGGCGCTGCTGGCCAACTTTCCGATCGCGCTCGCGCCGGGGATGGGGGTGAACGCCTATTTCGCCTTCTCCGTGGTGGGCGAGATGGGTGTGTCCTGGCAGGTGGCGCTGGGGGCGGTGTTCCTGTCGGGCGTGATCTTCCTGATCGTCTCGCTCGCGGGCTTCCGAGAATGGTTGATCAACGGCATCCCGCTCTCGCTTAAGCTTGGCATCGCGGCGGGGATCGGGCTGCTGCTCGGGCTGATCGGGATGCAGAATCTCGGGCTGGTGGTGGACCATCCGGCCACCCTCGTCACCCTCGGAAAGCTCGGTTCGGCGCCGGTGCTGCTGGGGTCGGCGGGGTTCATCCTGATTGCGGCGCTCTCGGCCCGGCGCGTGCCGGGGGCGATCATCCTGGGCGTGCTGGCGACGGCGCTGGCGGGCATTCCGCTCGGGCTGACGCGCTTCGAGGGTGTGGTCTCCGCGCCGCCCTCCATCGGGCCCACCTTCCTGCAAATGGACTTGGCCGGTGCCTTCACACTGGCCACGGCGAGCATCGTCTTCACCTTTTTCGTCGCCGACCTGCTGAACAATGCGGGCACGCTGATCGGCACCACGCGCCGCGCCGGGCTGATGCGCCCGGATGGCTCCGTGCCGCGGCTCGGCCGGGCGCTGGTCGCGGATAGCGGCGCTGCGATGATCGGCGCGGCGCTGGGGACCTCGCCGGCCGTCAGCTACATCGAGAGTGCGGCGGGCATCCAGGCCGGCGGGCGTACGGGGCTGACGGCGCTGACGGTCGGAGTGCTGTTCCTGCTCGCCTTGTTCTTCTCCCCGGTCGCTACCGCCATCCCGGGTTTCGCCACCGCCCCTGCCCTTATCTTCGTCGCCTGCTTGATGGCGGAGTCCCTGCGCGACCTAGATTGGGAGGATGTGACCGAATACTTGCCGGCCATCCTCGGCGCGCTGGCAATGCCCTTCACCTTCTCGATTGGGACCGGGATCGGGATCGCCTTCACCGCCTATGCGCTGATCAAGCTGGGCGCGGGGCGGGTGCGGGAGGTGCATGGGGCGGTGTGGGTGCTGGCCGTGCTCTCGGCGCTGCAGCTCGCACTGTCCTGAGTGGCACGATGCGGTGAAGAGCTAGCGGACCCCGGCGCGCCGCAACTCTGCCTTCAGCCGCCCGGTGAGGAACAGCCAGGCCATTCGCAGGTCCGAGCCGAGGGACCAGAGCGGGTGGGTGAAGGTGGCCGGGCGGTTGCGCTCGATGGTCATGTGGCTGACCCAGGCAAAGAGGTAGCCACTGACCAGCCCGGCCAGCAGCAGCCACCAGCGGCCGGTGAGGAGGCCGGCGAGGAACAGCCCAATCCCGATCAGCGTACCAAGCACATGCACGCGCCGCGTCAGCGGATCCGCGTGTTCGCGGAGGTAGTGGGGCCAGAACTCGGCATAGGTGGTGAAGCGCTGCGCCATGGGGGGGAGCGTAGCAGAACCGGGCGGGGCGGGATCAACTGGCGCGTTGAACCGCCGCCAGCCGGGAATAGACGCCGCCCTGGCCGAGCAGCTCCCCGTGCCGGCCCTGTTCCACCACACGGCCGTCCTCCACAACGACGATGCGGTCGGCATCCCGGATGGTGGCGAGGCGGTGGGCGATGACGAGGCTGGTGCGGCCTTCCGACAGCTCCTGCAGGGAGGCCTGGATGGCGCGCTCCGTCTCCGTATCCAGCGCGGAGGTGGCTTCGTCCAGGATGAGGATGGGCGGGTTCTTCAGAAAGATGCGTGCAATGGCCAGGCGCTGCTTCTGCCCGCCGGAGAGCTTCACGCCGCGCTCGCCGATCACGGTGTCCAGCCCCTCTGGCAGGGCGGCAATCACGCCGTCCAGCCGGGCGCGGCGGGCGGCTTCCGCGATTTCGGACTCGCTGGCGCCCAGGCGGCCATAAGCGATGTTCTCGCGGATGGTGCCGCCGAACAGGAACACGTCCTGCTGCACGATGCCGATCTGGCCCCGCAGCGAGGCGAGGGTCATGTCGCGGATGTCGATGCCGTCGATGGTGATGCGCCCGCCGGTCACCTCGTAGAAGCGCGGCAGGAGGGAGCAGAGGGTGGTCTTGCCGGCACCTGAGGGGCCGACGAAGGCGACCGTCTCGCCGGGGCGGATATGGAGGTCGATGCCGTCCAGCACGGGGCGGGCTTCCATGCCGGGGGCGGCATAGCCGAAGCGCACCTCCTCGTAGCGGATTACGCCCCGGAGCGCCGGCGCGGGGCGCGCATCCGGGCGGTCCGCGATGTCGGGCGCGGTGTCCATCAGCTCGGTGTAGCGGCGGAAGCCGGCGATGCCCTTGGGGTAGGTCTCGATGACTGAATTGATCTTCTCGACGGGGCGGAAGAACACGCCGACGAGCAGCAGGAAGCCGATGAAGCCGCCGGCGGTGAGCTGGTCATGCAGCACGAACCAGCTGCCAGCCACCATCACCACCATCTGCGTCAGCCGCATCGAGAGGTAGGAGAGCGAGCCGCTGGCCGCCATCAGGCGGTAGGCTTCCAGCTTGGTGGTGCGGTAGCCCTCGTTGTCGCGGGCGAAGAGCTGGCGCTCGTGCTCCTCGTTGGCGAAGGCCTGCACCACGCGGATGCCGCCGACATTCTCCTCAATCCGCGCATTGAAGCCGCCCACGCGCCCGAAGATGGCGTGCCAGTTGCGCGTCATCCGCCCGCCGAAGCGCGCGGTGATCCAGCCGGTGAGCGGGACGATGGCCGCCGTGATCAGCGCCAGCTCGGCATTGACCGAGAACATCAGCAGGAAGGCGCCGAGGAAAGTCATCACCGCGATGAACAGGTCCTCCGGCCCGTGATGGGCCACCTCCCCGATCTCCTCCAGGTCCTTGGTCAGGCGGCCGACGAGATGGCCAGTCTTGTGGTTGTCGAAATAGGAGAAGGACAGCTTTTGGAGATGCGCGAAGGCACGGCGGCGCATCTCCGTCTCGATGTTGATGCCGAGCATGTGACCCCAATAGGTGACCACGGCCATGAGCCCGGCATTCAGCAGGTAGATCGCCAGCAGCCCGGCCGCGGCCAGCCCGATCAGCCCCCAGTCCTGCCCCGGCAGCAGCCGGTCCACGAAGGCCTTCACGGCGAGCGGAAAGCCGAGTTCCAGCAGCCCGGAGAGCACCGCGCAGCCGAAGTCGAGTACGAAAAGCCGCCGGTGCGGGCGGTAATAGGCGAAGAAGCGCTTGAGCATGGCCCCGGCCTCTACCACCCTGGCGCGCGCTTCGCACCGCACAACACGGCGTTCACGCCACGGCCGCGGTTCCGCCGAACCACGAAACCGCCACCTTCATCCGGTTCTTTCACCACCCTATGCCCGCTCCCGCCGCCTTCCTCCCCTTCCGGAACCCTGCCTTCCGGATGCTCTGGATCGGAACCCTCTTCAGCAATATCGGGGGATGGGTGCAGGCCACCGGGGCCGGATGGCTGATGACCTCCCTCTCCCCTTCCCCGGTCATGGTCAGCCTGGTGCAGGTGGCCTCCATGCTGCCGGTCTTCCTGCTGGCGCTGCCGGCCGGGGCGCTGGCGGACATCATGGACCGGCGGCGCTTCCTGCTGCTCACCCAGCTCTGGATCCTCGCCACGGCGCTCATCCTCTGCGCCCTCACCGCCGCAGGCGCGCTCGGGCCCTGGGGGCTGCTGGCGCTGACCTTCTGCATCGGCATGGGGGCGGCCGCGAACTTCCCAGCCTTCGGCGCCACCACGCCCGAGCTGGTCCGGCGCGAGGACCTGGTGCAGGCGATCGTGCTGAACGCCATGGGTTTCAACCTGGCACGCGCCATCGGCCCCGCGGTCGGCGGGCTGGTGCTGGGCTGGGCGGGGGCGGAGGTGGCCTTCGGGCTGAACGCGGTTTGCTTCCTCATCCTCATCGTCGCGCTGCTGCTGTGGCGCCGCACGCCCGCAGAGGAAACCACCCCGCGCGAGGGCTTCCTGGATGCGATGGGAAGCGGGCTGCGCTTCGTGCTGGCCAGCCCGGTCATGCGCGGCATCATCCTGCGCGCCACCGCCTGCTTCTTCGCGGGCACGGCGGTCTGGGGGCTGCTGCCGGTGCTGGTGCGCTACCGGCTGGGCCTTGGCCCCGGCGCCTTCGGGTTGATGCTGGGGGCCATGGGAGCCGGCGCGGTTGCGGCGGGCTTCTTCCTGCCGGCGCTGCGGTCCCGCCTCTCGCGCTCGGCTACCGTCGTGCTCTGCTCCAGCGGCGTCGGCGTCTCGATGGTGCTGCTGGGGCTTTCCACCCATTGGGCGCCGGCCGGGATCGCTATGCTGTGCTACGGCGCCTGCTGGCTGGGGATGACCTCCACCCTCTCGGCCTCGGCCCAGCTCGGCGCGCGGCCCTGGGTGCGGGCGCGGGCGATCGGGCTGTTCCAGGTGGCGACCTTCGGGGCGATGGTGCTCGGCTCCGCCCTCGGCGGCGTGGGCGGCGCGGCCTTTGGCGTTCCGCACACGCTCGTCGCCTTCGGGTTGGCTAGCATCGCCCTCGCCTTCGCCACGCGGCGCCTGCCGATGGAGGCCACCTCCCCTGCCCCGCTCGCGCCCCTGCCGGCCGAGCCGGTGCCCGACGCCCCCGCGCCGGAACTTCTCGCCACTTTGCGGAACGACGATGCGCGGCTGCTGGAAACCGTGCGCTACGCTGTGCCCGCCCCCTCCCGTGCTGCGTTCCTGCTGGCAATGGCGGAAGTGCGCGGTGTGCGGCTGCGGTCGGGCGCGGTGGTTTGGCGGCTCTACGAGGATGTCGCCCACCCCGAGCGCTACATCGAGCTTTGGGCGGTCCGGTCCTGGACCGACCACCTGCGCGAACAGGCGCGGATGTCAGAGACGGATCACGCCATCCTGGCCGCGGCAGCGAGTTTTCAAATGCCGGGATCCGCACCGGAGGCGGAGCGGTTCATGCAGCTTCCGGTCTGAGACGCGGAAGGCGTGGCCCCGGGAGGGAGGGTGACTTTCTTAGTCCCGAGCCATGCCGGGTCCGCAGCGACGGGCCTCGGGAGGCAGTCCTCCCGAGGCCATCCGCGCCGTCTCAGGTCTGCGCGGGCGTGATCCGCACGGAGAGGTCCGGCAGGCCCTCGATCTTGCAGAGGAGGACATCGCCCGGCACCACCGGCCCGACATTCTCGGGCGTGCCGGAATAGATGATGTCGCCGGCCTTCAGCTCGAAGGCCTCCGAGAGCTTCGAGATCTGCTCGGCCACGCTCCAGATCATCTGGGAGAGATCCGCGTTCTGCTTTACCTGGCCGTTCACGGCGAGGGAGATGGCGCCCTTGGTGAAGGCGCCGGTGCGCTCCGCGGGGTGCAGCGGGCCGATGGGAGCGGACATGTCGAAGCTCTTCCCGATCTCCCAGGGCTTCTTCTGGTCGCCCATGCCGCGCTGCAGGTCGCGACGCGTCATGTCGAGGCCGACGGCGTAGGAGTGGACGTGCTCGAGCGCGCGGTCGGTCGGGATGTTGCGGCCGCCGGACTTCAGCGCGGCAACCAGCTCCACTTCATAGTGGTAGTTGCGGGTGAGCGAGGGATAGGGGTGGTCCGCCACGGTGCCGGGCGCGACGAACTGGATGGCGTCAGCCGGCTTCTGGAAGAAGAAGGGCGGCTCGCGCGTAGGGTCCGACCCCATCTCGCGGGCATGGGCGGCGTAGTTGCGGCCGATGCAGTAGACCCGGCGCACGGGAAAGCCGGCCTCGCTGCCCACCACGGGGATGACGGTCTGCGGCACGGTGAAGAGGGTGCGGGGCGCGCTCGCCACCTGGGCGGCGGCAGGGGAGACGAGGCCCGGCGCCCCGGCGCCCATCAGCCCGGCGGCGCCCAGGGGCAGCGCGGCCCCCAGCATGCCGCGACGATTGGTTTCCATGGTGCGTTCCTCGTTCTTTGTTCCGGCTGGGCCGACCGCGCCGGATACTGCGCAGACTAGCACCGTGTCCCCGCACATCCAGCGCCGCGCGTCCTCTGGCTGCTGAACGTTTCGGGAGGCGTCCAGGCGACGGCCGCCCGTTCTGCCATGCGTGCCGAGCATCGCCGGGGCCCGCTGGAAACCTTCCCCGGCCTCGGGCATTCGGCTTGCCAGGGGCGCGCTTGCCCCACCCTCCACCGGTCCGACGGACCTGATCCCCAAGGGAGCCCACCATGGCGAAGAGCGAAGCCGGCAAGGTGCCGGGCAAGATTCCGACCCGCAACGACACCCCGACCAACGGCAAGGCCGTTTCGATCGGTGTGCTCCAGGCCTGCCTGACCGACATCATCGACCTGACGAACATGACCCGCCAGGCCCATTGGAACGTCAAGGGCAGCCACTTCTATGGCCTGCACAAGATGTTCGAAACCTTCTACATTATGCTGAACGAGCAGACGGACGAGCTGGCGGAGCGCGCCGTGCAGTTGGGCGCCATCGCCGACGGCACCACCCAGACGGTCGGCGCCCAGACCCGCATCAAGCCCTATGACAACAAGGTGCTGGACGGACTGGATCACTGCGCGGCCCTGGCCGACCGCTACGCCGAAATGGCGAAGAACCTGCGCGAGGGCATCGACAGCACGGACGAGGCCGGCGACGCCGACACCGCCGACCTGCTGACCCAGGTCTCCCGCGAGGTCGACAAGTCGCTGTGGATGATCGAGGCCCATCTCCAGGGTAAGGACTGACCTCTTCGCGGCCCTGCCGTGAGGAACCGCCCGCCCCCGGCGCCCCTGGCGCCGGGGGCGGTTGCGTTTTGAGTCCCCGGCAGGCTAGTTTGGGCCAGGGGACTAGAACAAGACATGAACGATCTCTTCGGCGGCCGTGCCCCCAAGGGCCCGGCCCAACAATCCTATTCCGCGGCCGATATCGAGGTGCTGGAGGGGCTAGAGCCCGTCCGCCGACGCCCGGGCATGTATATCGGCGGCACGGACGAGAACGCGCTCCATCACCTGGCCTCCGAGGTGATCGATAACGCCATGGACGAGGCGGTGGCGGGGCATGCCGACCGTATCGAGGTGACGCTGGAGCCGGACAACTGGCTGACGGTGCGCGACAATGGCCGCGGCATCCCGGTGGACCCCCACCCGAAGTTCCCCAAGCTGTCCGCGCTCGAGGTGATCCTCACCACGCTGCATTCTGGCGGCAAGTTCTCGGGCAAGGCCTACGACACCTCGGGCGGCCTGCACGGTGTCGGCTCCTCGGTCGTCAATGCGCTGTCGGAGCGGATGGATGTGGAGGTCGCGCGCGACCGCACCCTGTTCACCCAGGCCTATTCGCGCGGCAAGCCGCTGGGCAAGCTGAAGAACGCCGGGCCGGTGCACAACCGCCGCGGGACCACCATCCGCTTCCGGCCGGACCCCGACATCTTCGGCAAGCTGCAATTCGCGGCGCAGCGCCTGTACCGGTTCTGCCGGTCCAAGGCGTATCTGTACAAGGGCGTGGAGATCCGCTGGTCCTGCGACCCGCGGCTGATAAAGGACGACACGCCCGCTCAGGCCACGCTGCATTTCCCGGGCGGGCTGACCGATTATCTGGCCGCGGCAATCGAGGGGAAGCCGGTGGTCATTCCGGCGCCCTGGGCCGGGGAGTCCACCTTCCCCGGCGGTGCAGGCCGCGCCGAATGGGCAGCGACCTGGCTGGAGGGCGGTGAGGGATTCCTCTCCACCTATGCAAATACCATCCCTACGCCCCAGGGCGGCACGCATGAGGCCGGGTTCCGCAACGCGCTCGTGAAGGGCTTGCGGGCCTATGGCGAGCTGCGGAAGGAGAAGCGTGCGGCGAATGTCACCGCCGAGGACCTGTTCGGTGGGCTGGCCGGCATGGTCTCGGTCTTCGTGCGCGAGCCGCAGTTCCAGGGGCAGACGAAGGACAAGCTCACCTCCCCCGAGGCCGCGCGGCTCGTGGAAGCCGGCCTGCGCGACCATTTCGACCACTGGCTGACGGGGGACACGCGCAACGCGGACAACCTGCTGGCCTGGGCGATCGAGCGCGCCGAGGACCGCATCCGGCGCAAGGAACTGAAGGACACGCCGCGCAAGACGGCAACGCGCAAGCTGCGCCTTCCCGGCAAGCTGGCCGATTGCTCCTCCGAGAATGCAGCGAGCACCGAGCTGTTCCTGGTGGAGGGCGATTCCGCCGGCGGTTCGGCCAAGCAGGCGCGGGACCGGATGACGCAGGCTGTGCTGCCGCTGCGGGGCAAGATCCTGAACGTGGCATCGGCCAGCACCGAGAAGCTGCGCGCCAACCAGGAGCTGCGGGACCTGGTGGAGGCGCTGGGCTGCGGCATCGGAGACCGCTTCGACCTCGCCCGGCTGCGCTACGGCCGCATCATCGTCATGACGGACGCGGATGTGGACGGCGCGCATATCGCGGCGCTGCTGATGACCTTCTTCTACAAGGAGCTGCCGGCACTCGTCCGGGAGGGGCATGTCTATCTCGCGCAGCCGCCGCTGTATCGGCTGCAGCACGGCGCGAAGAGCGTCTACGCGAAGGACGACGCCGATCGGGAGCGCATCCTGAAGCGCGAGTTCAAGGCGAACCAGAAGGTCGAGGTCAGCCGCTTCAAGGGCCTGGGCGAGATGCCGCCCGCGTCGCTGAAGGAGACGACGATGGATCCGAAGAAGCGCACCCTGCTGCGGGTGATGCTGCCGCAGGAGGCGCGGGCCGAGACGGCCGAGCTGATCGAGGCGCTGATGGGCCGCAAGCCCGAGCTGCGCTTCAAGTTCATCCAGGAGAACGCGTCCAAGCTGGACGAGGCCGAAGTGGACGCCTGACACCCGCGGCAGAAGCCCCTTGCCGAGTTCCGGTCCATAAGGTCATATCTTTGGCCTTAGAGGAACGAACAAGAGGGTGGGGCGATGCCGCAGAATATGCGTGCGGAGGTGCTGGTCGTCGGCAGCGGCCCAGTGGGTATGACGCTGGCCATGGACCTCGCCTCGCGCGGGGTGGATGTGATCGTGGCGGAGCGGCGCGGCGCCGGCGAACCGCCCAACGTGAAGTGCAACCACGTCTCTGCGCGTTCGATGGAGGTGTTCCGGCGGCTGGGTGTCGCGCAGGCGCTGCGCGACACCGGGCTTCCCGCAGACTACCCGAACGACTGCGCCTACCGCACGACCGCAACGGGCATCGAGCTGTCGCGCATCTCCATTCCCTGCCGTCGAGACCGCTACACGGCGAAGGGCGGGCCGGATACCTGGTGGCCGACACCCGAGCCGCCGCATCGGATCAACCAGACCTTTCTCGAGCCCGTGCTGTTCGCCCACATGGCCGCGACACCGGGCATACGGGTGCTGAACCGCGTGGCGGTCGAGGGCTTCGAGCAGGACGCGGAGGAGGTTCGCGCCTCCCTCGATAGCCTGGACGGCGGCGAGGGCTTCACCATCACGGCCCGCTACATCATCGGCTGCGACGGCGGGCGCTCCACCGTGCGCCGCGGCATGGGAGCGAAGCTGGAGGGCACGCCTGTGGTGCAGCGCGTGCAGTCCACCTTTATTCGCGCGCCCGATCTCATCGACCGCATTGGCGAGCCCGCCTGGATGCTGCTTTCGCTCAATCCGCGCCGCAGTGGCACGGTCGTGGCCATCGACGGCAAGGAGGAGTGGCTCGTGCACAACCACCTGCACGACCACGAGACGGAGTTCGACTCCGTGGACCGGGACTGGGCGATCCGCACCATCCTCGGGGTTGGGCCTGATTTCAGGTACGAGGTTCTCAGCCAGGAGGACTGGGTGGGACGCCGGCTTGTAGCGGACCGCTTCCGGGTTGGCCGCGCCTTCCTCTGCGGCGATGCGGCGCATCTGTGGATTCCCTATGCCGGTTACGGGATGAATGCGGGCATCGCGGATGCGGTGAACCTGTCCTGGCAATTGGCCGCGGTGCTGAAAGGCTGGGGCGCAGAGGGCATGCTCGACGCCTATGAGGCCGAGCGGCGACCGATCACCGAGCAGGTCTCCCGCTTCGCGATGGGCCATGCGCTGGCCATGATGCGCCAGCGCGGCGGGGTGCCCGCGAATATCGAGGACAGCGGTCCAGAGGCGGAAGCGGCGCGGGCGAAGCTGGGGCGCGAGGCCTATGACCTCAACGTCCAGCAATACTGCTGCGGCGGGCTGAACTTCGGCTATTTCTACCCGGACAGCCCGGTCATCGCGCACGACGGGGCTGAGGCACCCGCCTACACCATGGCGGACTTCACACCCTCCACCGTGCCGGGCTGCCGGACGCCGCATCTGTGGCTGGCGGATGGGCGCTCGCTGCTCGACGCCATGGGACCGGGCTGCACGCTTCTGCGGCTGGACCCCGCGCTGGATATTGGCGGGCTGGAGGAAGCAGCGCGTCGGGCAGGCATGCCTTTCGCGGTGCTGGATCTCGATCCCGCAGCGGCGCGGGAGGCGGGGATCGACCACGCGCTCGTGCTCTCGCGCCCGGACTGGCACGTCGCCTGGCGGGGGGATGCGCCGCCGGCTGATCCGGACGCGCTCGTGGACCTGCTGCGCGGTGCCCGCCCGGCTGCCACGCGCCGCATGGCGGCCTGAGACGACCCGACCTCACGGCCGGGACCCACCCCGCCCGCAACGACGGGCGGTGCGCTCCAAGACGACGAGGAAACGGACATGGACATCCATCGCCCCTGGCGCCGGCGCGCCGCGTTGCAGGCCCTGGCCGGGGCTGGAATAGGGGCCGGGGTTGGCGGCGCGGCGGCGCAGTCCGCCTATCCTGCCCGTCCCATCCGCCTGATCGTCACCTTCCCGCCGGGCGGAAGCAGCGACGTGATCGGCCGCATCCTGGCGCAGCGCATCGAGGCGCGCCTCGGCCAGCCTCTCGTTATCGACAACCGGCCGGGCGCGGGCGGGAACATCGGAATGGACGCGGTCGCGAAGGCGGCGCCGGACGGGTACACGCTGGGGATAGGTGCTGCGGGCGCGCTGGCGGTGAACCCGAGCCTTCTCCCCTCCATGCCCTATGACGCGCAGCGCGACCTCGCCCCCGTCACGATGCTGGCGGGCATCCCCTTCGTGCTCGCGGCGCATCCCGGCCTGGGCGTGAAGACGCTTGGGGAACTGCGGGCGTTGGCGCGGTCCAAGCCGCAAGGCCTGTCCATCGCCCATGGCGGCACCGGCACGGCGATGCATCTCTCGGCGGAGTTGCTGAGCCAGATGGCGGGGCTACGGCTGGAGCCGATCCCCTTTCGTGGCAGCGGGCACGCGCTGACGGCCGTGGTGGGCGGGCAGACGGAGCTGGCGATGGTGGACCTGGCCTCTGTGGGCGGGCTGGCCGGCACGGGGCAGGTTATGGCCCTGGGCGTGACGACGGCCGAGCGGGTGGGCAGCCTTCCCACGGTCCCCAGCCTCTCGGAGGCCGGGGTGGCCGGGTATGAATCGGTGGGCTGGTTCGGGCTGGTCGCGCCCGCCCGTACGCCGCCCGCGATCATCGCCGCGCTGAACGCCGCCTTTACGGCCACGCTGCACGAGCCCGAGATCCGTACGCGGCTGGAGGCGGTGGGGACGATCGCCCAACCCGGCACGCCGGAGGCCTTCGCGGAGTTCATTCGCTCGGAAACAGCGAAATGGGCGGGGGTGATCCGCGCGGCGGGAACGCGGCTCGGCTAGGCCGTGCGCGCCCCATGCCGGACTCTCCGGCGCGGGGCGCGGGCGGTTCAGGCGCGGGCGAAGCCGTAGAGGGCGGCGGGGTTGTCCACCAGCACGCGCCGGCGCGCCGTCTCGTCCGGCACCCATTCGGTGAGCAGGTCAAACAGTGCGGCGTCGTCGGGCTTCTCCGGCGGTTCCGTCACATGCGGCCAATCGCTTGCCCACACGCAGCGTTCGGGCGCGCCAGTGGCATAGCCGCGGGCGACGGGCACGGTGTCGGACCAGCGTCCGGCAGCGCCAACCTTGGTATCCATATAGGCGCCGGAGAGCTTCACCCAGGCGCGGCCGCGGTCCAGCAGGCGACGGACGGTAAGGTAACCGGGATGCTCCACGCCCTTGTCCATGGGCACGCGGCCGAGATGGTCGAACACCACCGGCGCGGGCAGCCGCGCGAAGACGGCTTCGTGCTCGGCGATTTGATCGGCCAGCATGTGGATCTGGCAGTGCCAGCCCAGGCCGGCGACACGCGCGGCCAGGGGTTCCAGCATGTCGATCGTGGTGACGCCGGCCTGCACCAGGTTGAAGCGAATGCCGCGCACCCCCGCCTCATTCATGGCGCGCAGATCCGCATCCGTCACGCTCGTGTCCACCACCGCGACCATGCGGTGGTTGTCCGGACCAAGTTCGCGCATGGCCTGCAGGTGCAGACGGTTGTCGGTGCCGTAGGTGGAGGGGGTGACGAGAACGGAGCGCTGCGTGCCCAGCCGTCGCGCGAGGGCGCGGTAGTCGTCCGGCGAGGCGTCCGGCGGGCGCAGCTGCGTGCGCGGGTCAGGCGGGAAGCGGGCGTCGTAGATGTGGTGGTGGCAGTCGGTCGCCAGCGGCGGGGCGGGGGTGCGGGGTGGCTCGGTGCCGGTGGAAAATTTCACCGGGCCGGCCACGCCACGGACCGGTGTGGCGGTCGGCTGGGCAGGGGCACTGTGCGGGGCGAGAGTACTGGCCGCTAAGATCACTCCCGCGCCGCCCAGGGCGGCTCGGCGGGATAGGTGGTTTGGCATCGTTTCCTCCTGCCGCGCCCGCTTGCGGTGTGGCGCGTTGCAGGAGGATGGGCGGAACCGGGTCCGACGTCGAACGAAACCTCGGCCGGGCCCTCCGGATCAGGCCGCGGCGGAGACGCGCTTCTCGGCCTTGGCGAGCTTGGCGGCGGTGGTAGCCCGCGGAGCGCGGTCGCGCTTTGGCTTGGCCGGCGCGGCCGTCGCCTTCTCGGTTTTCAGCCGCGCCAGGAGTGCGAGCACGGCGGCCTCCTCGGGCCGGAGTTGCTCGATCTCCTCCCGCAGCTCCTCCTCGGCGCGCTCGGCGATCTCAAGCGCGAGCTGGCCGGCCATGTAGCCCTCCAGCAGGTCGGGATGCACGTAGCACTTGCGGCACACCGTGGGAGTATTGCCCAGCCGGGCCGAGACGCTCTCGATCGCGGCGCGGACGTTGCGCTTGGCGGCGGTGACGTTGTCGACGGCCTCGAACTCGCGCAGGGCGAGTGCTGCCATCACCGTGCCCGCCCAGGTGCGGAAATCCTTCGCCGTGATGTCACGGCCCGTGATCTCGCGCAGGTAGTCGTTCACGTCCCCCGAAGTCACGTCATGCAGCGTGCCGTCCTCGTTCGGATAGGCGAAGAGCTCCTGCCCGGGCAGGTCCTGGCAGGCCTTCACAACCTTGGCGATCCGCTTGTCCTGCAGGCCGAGCTTCCAGGTCTTGCCACTCTTGCCTTTGAAGGCGAAGCGCATGGTCCCGCCCTCGACCTTCACGTGCTTGTTCCGCAAGGTCGTGAGGCCGAAGGAGCCGTTCTCCTTCGCGTAGTCGTCATTGCCGACGCGGATCAGCGTGGTTTCCAGCAGTTGCACCACGGTTGCCAGCACCTTCTCGCGGGAGAGTTCCTTGCGGGCCAGGTCGATGGCGACGCGGGCGCGGATCGCGGGAAGCGCGGCGGCGAATTCCGCCATGTGCTCGTATTTCGTCGCGTCCCGCGTCTCCCGCCAGCGCGGATGGTAGCGGTACTGCTTGCGGCCCTTCGCATCGCGCCCGGTTGCCTGGATGTGGCCGTTGGCGTGCGGGCAGATCCAAACATCGGCATAGGCGGGCGGAATGGCCAGGCTGCGGATGCGCTCCAGCACCTGATCGTCCTTGATCGCGGCACCGGAGGGGTCGCGGTACTCGAACGCGTCACCCTTCGGGTGGCGGGTGATGCCCGGCCCCGTGTCGGTGACGTAGCGCAGCCCAGCGGCCCGGGCGGCCTCCCGCGGCTCGACAATGGCGCCGACCTCCTCCGCGGGGTCTTCGGTCGGGGCGGTGGCGGTGTTCTTCATGCCGGAAGAAGCGGGCCTGCCCCCATTCCGGTTTCAGTCGCGGCAACGGCAACCGCGTTAGGGCTGGGATGCCCTCCCCCGGCGCGGCTCAGGCCTGGGCAAGAAGCCAGTCGCGCATCAGCGCGGTCACCGCCTCGGGCGCCTCCATGCTCGGCAGGTGCGCGCAGTCGTTCAGCAGGTGCAGCGCTGCGCCGGGAATGCCGGCGGCGATTTCCCGCGCGAGCTCCGGCGGCGTCAGCACATCGGCCTCTCCCACCGCGACGAGCGTGGGCACGGTGATGGCGGCGAGACCGGGGCGGGAATCCGGGCGCGCGAGAATGGCCGCCTGCTGGCGCAGGAAGGCCTCCCGCCCGACCCGCTCGGCCATCGCCATCACGTCGTCCGCCAGGGGGCCGGGTCGGTTACGCTCGTGCAGGAGGCGCGGCAGCAGGCGCGGGGTGACACCACGGAACTGGCCGGAACGTGTGAGCGACATGAGGCCGCGGCGCTGGCGCGCCTGCTCGGGCGTGTCGGGCCGGGCGGAGGTGTCGAAGAGGGCGAGGCCAGTGACCCGGCCGGGAAGCTGGCGCATCACCTCCAGCGCGACGTAGCCCCCCATGGAGAGGCCTGCGACGGCAAAAGGCCGCTCGACCAGCTCTGCGGCGCGCGCGGCCATCGCGGCCACGTCCGAATCGAGGGTGAGGTCGGCGACCACAGGGGCGGCGACATCGGCCAGGCCGGAGACCTGATCCCGCCATAGCCGGGCATCACAGAGCAGGCCGGGCAGAAGGAGGAGGGGCAGGCGAGGCATGGCCGTGTCAAACACGGCATCCCGCCCCCTTGCAACCGGCCCGGAAACCGCCTGCAACCTTGCATCCCGGACGTTGCGGGCGCATATCGCGCGCAAGCGGCTGCGTGCCGCGCGGCACCCCTGCCATGATCCGGCGGGTGCCGCGCCACGCCGGAATTTCGGCCGGGCGCTCCGGCCATGCCGCACGGCGCCCGACCCATGATGACAAAGCCCGACTACAGCCGCCCCCGCCGAACCTGGCCGGGCGGCGGCACAGGAACCCACGCTTGACCGAACACGACCAGCCCAACCCCGCCGACAGCGCCGCCGAGGCGGCCCAAGTGCCGGCCCGCATCGAGGACGAGGCGGTCACCGCTTCCCTGCCCGAAGGCGGCGCCCCCGGCACGACGGCTGGCGCCGCCGATGGCGACCCGGTAGGCGAGGGCAGCTCGGCTCATTTTCCTGAACGCCCCGCGGCCTTCGAGGCGCCGGAGCCCGTTGAGGCGCTGGCCATCTCCGACGCGCCGGATGTCGGCGAGACGGGCGCCGATGGCGACGAGATCGGCGAGAAAGACGGTTCGGCACCGGATGCCGAGGATGATGACGACAACGATGAGGAGGACGAGGCCGGCGAGGCTGGCGGCGACCTCACCGACGCGTCCTCCGAGGATGATGACGACGAGGACGAGGAGGAGGACGCCGAGCCCGAGGCTCCGCGCACGACCTTCGCCGATCTCGGCCTGTCCGATCCGATCCTGAAGGCGGTGGCCGAGACCGGCTACATCCACCCCACGCCGATCCAGGAGCAAGCCATTCCGGTCGTGCTCATGGGCCGTGACGTGCTGGGCTGCGCCCAGACCGGCACCGGCAAGACGGCCGGCTTCACCCTGCCGATGCTGGACATCCTGGCCGGGTCCCGCGCCAAGGCCCGCATGCCGCGCAGCCTCATCCTCGAGCCGACCCGCGAGCTGGCGCTGCAGGTAGCCGAGAACTTCGTGAAGTACGGCAAGCACCTGTCGCTCACCCATGCGCTGCTGATCGGCGGCGAGAGCATGGAGGAGCAGAAGACGGTGCTGGAGAAGGGCGTGGACGTCCTGATCGCCACCCCGGGCCGGCTGCTGGACCTGTTCGATCGCGGGCGCATCCTGCTGGCCGATTGCAAGGTGCTGGTGATCGACGAGGCCGACCGGATGCTGGACATGGGGTTCATCCCCGATGTCGAGCGCATCGTCTCCATGCTGCCGCCGCTGCGTCAGACGCTGTTCTTCTCTGCGACCATGGCGCCCGAGATCCGGCGACTGGCCGATGCCTTCCTGCAGAACCCGCGCGAGATCACCGTCTCCGCCCCGGCCTCGGTCGCGACGACCATCACCGCCGGGCTGGTCTGGGTGCAGGAGCGTGACAAGCGCGAGGCGCTGCGCCGGTTGATCAAGAGCCAGGCGGTGCAGAACGCGCTGATCTTCTGCAACCGCAAGGTCGATGTCGACATCCTCTACAAGAGCCTGAAGCGGCACGGCTTCAGCGTGGGCGCCCTGCATGGCGACCTGGCGCAGTCCATGCGGTTTGCGACGCTCGAGAAGTTCAAGGCCAACGAGCTGCAGTTGCTGGTGTGCTCGGATGTCGCGGCGCGCGGCATCGACATCGGCGGGCTGAGCCATGTGTTCAACTTCGACGTGCCCTACCACGCCGAGGACTACGTCCACCGCATCGGCCGCACCGGCCGCGCGGGCAAGACCGGCCATGCCTACACGCTGGCTACGGCGGATGAGGCCAAGGCGGTGGCGGCGGTGGAGAGCCTGACGGGCTTCCCCATCCCGCCCATGCCGATCGAGGGCCTGGACCCCGTGGACCCTGAGGAAATTCAGGCGGCGCTGAAGGCTTCCGGCCGCGGGCGTGGCCGGGGTGGTCCGGCCCGAGGCGGTCGTGACGGCGCGCGCGATGCCGGCCGGGGCGAGCGCGGGCGGGGCGAGCCGCGCCGCGAGCGTGGCGGCGAGGCCGGCAAGCGCGAGGGCGGCCGTGGCCGTGGCGAGCGTGGCCCGCGCGAGGAGGCCCCCCGCGAGGAGAAGGCCGCTCGCCCGCCGCGCGAGGCCCGCGCCGAGCGCGAGGGGCGTGCGCCCCGCGACGATCGGGCGCGTGACGAGCGCCCCCGCGAGGACCGGGACAGCCCGCGCCGCGACCGCGAGTTCCGCTCCGGCGGTGAGCGCGTGCTGGACGAGGTGAACCGCGACGCCGCCCGCGAGTGGACGGCAGGCTCCCGCGAGGAGCGGCCCCGCCGCGATCGCGACGAGAAGCCCCGCCGCGATGACCGTCGCTACCGTCAGGAGGACCTCGGTCCCTCCGTGGTCGGCTTCGGCGATGCCGTGCCTGCCTTCATGCTCATCCCGGTGCCGCGGCCCAAGCGCCACCGTGACGATGAGGCCGAGGCGGCCTGAGCCGCAGGGCACCGGATGGCTTGAGGCCAACCGGTGCCAGGGCGGCCCCTACCGGCCGCCGCGGGGGAGTGGCATTTCCCTCCCCCGGCATGGCGCATCCCTCCCCTTCTGGGGCAGGATGCTGCCCCGCCGACCGCGCCTCGCCCTTGCGACGCGCCCTGATTGCCCCGCCCGCGAGAGGAACGCAGAGATGAACGTCGTCACCCAGGTCCTGCCCGAGGCCCCCCAGGTCCGCGTCCCGAGCAAGATGGGCAACTTCGTGTGGGATGACGCCCTCCTGCTGGAGGAGCAGCTCACCGAGGACGAGCGGATGATCCGCGATGCCGCGCGCGAGTTCTGCGAGTCCAAGCTCATGCCCCGGATTCTTATGGGCAACCGGAACGAGCATTTCGACCGCGAGATCATGAACGAGTTCGGGGAGATGGGCTTCCTGGGCGCGACGCTCGACAGCCATGGCTGCGCCGGCGTCGGCTATGTCTCCTACGGGCTGATCTCCCGCGAGGTTGAGCGCGTGGACAGCGGCTACCGCTCCGCCTTCTCCGTCCAATCCTCGCTGGTCATGTTCCCGATCCACGCTTTCGGCTCCGAGGAGCAGAAGGACAAGTTCCTGCCCAAGCTGCGCACGGGCGAATGGGTGGGCTGCTTCGGCCTGACCGAGCCTGATGCGGGGTCCGACCCCAACTCCATGCGTACACGGGCCAAGAAGGTGGATGGCGGCTATCTCGTCTCCGGTTCCAAGACCTGGATCACCAACTCCCCGATTGCCGATGTTTTCGTGGTGTGGGCGAAGGATGATGAGGGCGTGCTTCGCGGCTTCATCCTCGAGAAGGGCATGAAGGGGCTCACGGCGCCCAAGATCGAGGGCAAGATGTCCCTGCGCGCCTCGACCACCGGCATGATCATGATGGACGAGGTGTTCGTCCCCGAGGAGAACCGGCTGCCGGGCGTGAAGTCCCTCGCTGGTCCGTTCTCCTGCCTCAACCGCGCCCGCTATGGCATCGCCTGGGGCGCGCTGGGCGCGGCCGAGTTCTGCTGGCACGCAGCGCGCGAGTACACGCTCGGCCGCAAGATGTTCGGCCGCCCGCTGGCGCAGACTCAGCTGGTGCAGAAGAAGCTGGCGGACATGCAGACCGAGATCACGCTCGGCCTGCAGGGCGTGCTGCGCCTCGGTCGCCTGTTCGACGAGCACAAGGCGGCGCCGGAGATGATCTCCCTCATGAAGCGCAACAACTGCGGCAAGGCGCTGGATATCGCCCGCGTGTCCCGTGACATGCATGGCGGCAACGGGATCGTGGACGAGTACCATGTGATCCGCCACGTCATGAACCTGGAGACGGTGAACACCTATGAGGGCACGCACGACGTGCACGCCCTCATTCTCGGCCGCGCCCAGACCGGGCTGAACGCCTTCGGCTGATCCCGCCGGGATCCTGTATTTCAGGGGCGGTCCTCCGGGGCCGCCCCTTCTTTGTTGGAGCAACCCCATGCGCGCGACAGTCGAGGCCATCGGTGCCGCCGGCGACGGCATCGCCCGCGACGAGGCCGGACGCCCCGTCTTCATTCCTTTTGCCCTGCCCGGCGAGGTGGTGGAGGCCGAGCCGGGGCCCGTTCGACGCGAGGGTCGCGGAGAGGGCCGCGCCGCCACGCTGACCGCCATCGCGACCGCGGCGCCCGACCGCGTGCCTCCCCCCTGCCCGCATTTCGGCACCTGCGGCGCCTGCGCGGTGCAGCACTGGGCGGATGACTCCGTCGCCGCCTGGAAGGCCGCGCGCGTGTCCGAAGCGCTGGCCCGGGCGGGCTTTCCCGGTGTCGATGTCGCGCCCGCCGCGCCCAGCCCGCGCAACACCCGCCGCCGGGCGGACTTTGCGCTGCGCACGAGGGCGGATGGCATGACAATCGGCTTCCATGCCCGCGGCTCCTCCGAGCCCTTCGACATGGCGACCTGCTTTGTCATCGACCCGCGCATCCTGGCCCTGGTCGCGCCGCTGCGGGCGCTTGCAGCCTCCCTCCCTGCCCTGCGCCGCGTTGGCTCGGCCGCCGTGAACTTGCTTGAGACCGGGCCGGACCTCTGGCTGCGGACGGATGGCGCGCTGACGCCGGGGGACCGGGTGAAGCTCGCCGCCTTTGCCGAGGCGCATGGCATCGCGCGCATTGCCTGGTCGAGAGAGGGCACGCGCGACGCGCCGGAGATCGCCGCCCAGAACGGTTCGGCGCTGATCACCCTCTCGGGCGTGCCCATCTCTCCCTCCCCCGGCGCCTTCCTGCAGGCGACGTCACACGGAGAGGCGGCGATCATCGCGGCCGTGCTGGACGGCCTGCCGAAGCGTATGGCCGGCAAGCCGCGGATCATCGAGCTTCATGCCGGCTTCGGGACCCTCTCCTTCCCGCTCTCGGAGCGGGGCCGGGTTGATGCCTATGAGGGCGCACCGGAGGCGGCGGCTGCCCTGCAGTCGGCGGCCGGTCGCGCAGGCGCGCGGATCAAGGCCACCAAACGGGATCTCGCGCGGCAGCCATTGCTGCCGGCGGAACTGAACGGTGCGGCGGCGCTGGTCCTCGACCCGCCCTTCGCCGGGGCGGCGGAGCAGGCGGCCATCCTCGCTTGCTCGAACGTCCCGCGGGTGATTTACGTATCCTGCAATCCGGCGGCGCTGTCGCGAGACCTGGCTGCTTTCACCAAGGGTTCGGGCGGCTGGCGGGTAGAGAAGGCCGTGGCGGTGGACCAGTTCCTGTGGTCCTCGCAGGTGGAAGCGGTGGTCACCCTCGCCAGGGGGCCTTGACCCCGGCGCCTCCGTCCAAAACTCTGCGGTTCCTGCAAGGAAACGAAGCCATGGATCGACGCGTGATTCTCGCGGCGGGGCTCGCCGCACCCGCCCTTCTCCGCAGCGGAGAGGCGGCCGCCCAGGCGCCGGCCGCGGCCCCCGCTCCTGCTCAGCCACAGGCGCCGGGGTTCTACCGCTTCCGGGTCGGACAGTCCGTGATGACGATGGTGCATGACGGGCAGGCGATCCGCCCAAACCCCACCCAGGGCTTCGTGCGCAACGCCTCGGCCGAGGACATCACGACCTCGATGCGCGCGCAGGGACTGAACCCGGCGCAGCTGGTGAACCCCTTCACCATCCCGGTGCTCCGCACGCCGCGCGGCACGGTGATGTTCGATACCGGCAATGGCCCGCAGACCGCGGCCGATAGCCGGGTCGGGCAGTTGCCCGTCAACCTGTCCGCCGCCGGGATCGACCCCGCCGCGGTTGACATCGTGGCCTTCACCCATTTCCACGGCGATCATATCGGTGGGCTGCTAGACGGCGCCGGCAACGCAGCCTTTCCCCGGGCGCGCATTGTCGTGCCGGAGAAGGAATGGGCCTTCTGGATGGATGAAGGCCAGGCGAGCCGCGCGCCCGAGGCGATGCGCCCTGCCTTCGCCAATGTGCGCCGCCGCTTCGCGCCCTACGAGAGCCGTGTCGAGCGAGTGGCGGATGGGGCGGAGGTCCTGCCCGGGCTTCGGCAGATGGAGACGCCCGGCCACACGCCCGGCCACAGCTCCTATCATCTGACCGATGGCGATGCGCAGGTGATGGTCCTGGGCGACGTGACCAGCCGGCCGGAGTTCAACCTGACCAATCCCGGCTGGCACCTGATCTTCGACATGGATCCGGTGCAGGCCGAGGCCACGCGGCGCCGGGTGTTCGACCGGGTGGCAGCGGACCGGATCCGCTGCGTCGCCTATCACTGGCCCTTCCCGGCCAACGGCACCGTGCTGAAGGAAGGGAATGGCTACCGGCTCGTGCCGGCGGAATGGTCGAGCGTCGTCTAGTCTCGCTCACCCCGCGGCGCGTGCTGCGCCGCGGGGCTATCGCTCAAACGTGGAAGCTCTCACCGCAACCGCAGCGGCCCTTCTCATTCGGATTGGTGAAGGTGAAGCCGGCGGACATCGCCTTCTTCTCGTAATCCATCACTGTGCCGATCAGGAACAGCGTCGCCTTGCGGTCAACCAGGACGGTGACGCCCTTGTCCGTCACCGTCTCGTCGCCCGGGCCCGCGGCATCGACCCAGTTCAGGTCGTAGGACATGCCGGAGCAGCCCTTGGTCGAAACGGCGACGCGCAGCAGCTTTCCGCCATCACCCTTGGCGTAGAGCGAACGCAGCCGCTCGGCTGCCGCATCCGATAGCGACATCAGCGGCGGCAAGGCCCGGCGCGGCTTCGGGGCATCGGTTGTCGTGGTGCTCATGGTGCCCTCCATCAGTACATGTTGAGCGCGAGCTTCGCGTCCTCGCTCATGCGGGACGGATCCCAGGGCGGATCCCACACAATCTCGACCTTGGCGGAGGTGACGTTCGGGACCGTCTTCACGGCCTCTTCCACCATGCCAGGAAGCTCCTGCGCCGAGGGGCAGGAGGGGGTGGTGAGGGTCATGTCGATCTTCACTGCGCCCTCGTCATCCACCTCGACGGCGTAGATGAGGCCGAGCTCGTAGATATCGACGGGGATTTCGGGGTCGAACACGGTCTTCAGCGCGTCGAGCACCGCGACCTCGCTCACCCGCGTGGGCGCGATTGGCCCATCGGGGGACCAGGCCTCATGCGTCGCGCCCCCAAGGGGAACCTGCACTGCGGGATCACTCACTCGAAGCCTCCTTCCCGCCTTGCAGGGCGGTGTTGAGGGTGTGCCAGGCCAGCGTCGCGCACTTCACGCGGCTGGGGAACTCATGCACGCCGGAGAGGGCCTGGAGCCGGTCCATGTCCTCCTCCAGCGCGCCGCCGCAATCCGGGCAGGTTCCGGTCATCGCCAGTTCGCGGAACTTGGCCGCCATCTCGCGCGCCTCGTCGGCGGTCTTGCCCTTGACCGTCTCGGTCATAAGCGAGGCGCTGGCGGTGGAGATGGCGCAGCCGCGGCCCTGGAAGGCGGCATCCGCGATGCGGTCACCCTCCATGTCCAGGAACAGCTCGATCCGGTCGCCGCACATCGGGTTGTTCCCGCGCGCGTTCAGGTCAGGTGTCTCGAGCCGGCGAAAGTTCCGCGGCTTGCGCCCGTGGTCGAGAATGACCTCCTGGTAGAGGTCTCGCAGGTCGTCGAACATCAGGTGAAGAACCTCCGCGCGGAGGTCAGCGCCTCCGCCAGAAAATCGACTTCCTCATGCGTGGTGTAGAGGCCGAAGGAGGCGCGGCAGGTGCTGTCATGCCCGATGCGGACATGCAGCGGCTCCGCGCAGTGCCGCCCGGCGCGCACCGCGATGCCCACGCGGTCCAGCAGGGTGGAGAGGTCGTGCGCATGGGCATTGCCGAGGGCGAAGGAGAAGACGCCGCCGCGGTCCTGCGCGCGGCCGATGACGGTCAGGTCCTCGATGGCCGAGAGCTTGGTCATCGCATGGTCCACCAACCCGCGCTCATGCGCCTCGATGGCGTCCATGCCGATGGCGGTCACGTAGTCGATCGCGGCGTGCAGACCGACGGCCTCCACGATCGGCGGCGTGCCGGCCTCAAACTTCGCGGGGACCGGTGCGGGGACGAAACCCTCCCGCGAGACCTCGGAGATCATGTCGCCGCCGCCCATGAAGGGGGGCATGGCGTCCAGCAACTCCATCCGGCCCCAGAGCACGCCGATGCCGGTCGGGCCGTAGAGCTTGTGGCCGGTGAAGACGTAGAAATCCGCGCCCAGCGCCTGCACGTCCACGCGGCGATGCACCACGGCCTGGGAGCCATCGAACAGCACCTTCGCGCCATGAGAATGGGCGAGCGCCGCGATGCGCGCGGCCGGCGTGACGCTGCCGAGCACGTTGGACATATGGGTGACAGCGACGAGGCCGACCTTTCCATCCGCCAGCTTGGCTTCCAGATCGGCCATGTCCAGTTCGCCGGCGTCCGTGACATCGGCGATGCGCAGCTCGATGCCGTGCGACTGGGCGAGCATCTGCCAGGGCACGAAATTCGCGTGGTGCTCCATCTCGGAGACGACCACCGCCTGGCCGGGCTTCAGCACACCACGGCCGTAGGAATGGGCGACGAGGTTGATCGCGGCGGTGGAATTGGAGGTGAAGATCACCTCACGCGAGTCGCACGCGTTCAGGAAGCGCGCCACGGCGTCGCGCGCGGCCTCATAGGCGGCCGTGGAGGCCTCACTGAGGCGGTAGGCGCCGCGATGGACATTGGCGTAGCTCGTCTCGAACATCGTGCGCATCGCGTCGATCACCGCGCGCGGCTTCTGCGCGGAGGCACCGGAATCCAGGAACACCAGCTGCTTGCCGTGCACCTTGGTGGACAGGATGGGGAAATCCTGCCGCACACGCTGCACGTCGAAAGCGGGCCGGATGCTGCCGTCCATCACGCAGACTCCCCATGCTGGGCCCACCAGCCCGAAACCGCGTCCTCCAGCGCCTCGCGGGCCGGCTCGTCCTCCACGATCTCCACGGCTTCCTGAAGGAAGGCGCGGACGAGCATGGAGCGCGCGACATCCGCGGGGATGCCGCGGGCGCGCAGGTAGAACAGGCTGTCCGGGTCCAGCGCGCCGGCTGTGGCGCCGTGGCTGCACTTCACGTCGTCGGCGTAGATCTCCAGCTGCGGCTTGCTGTCGATCTCGGCCTCCTCGGACAGGAGGAGGGCCTGGTTCATCTGGTAGCCGTCGGTCTTCTGCGCCTCGCGCCGCACCAGGATCTTGCCCTGGAACACGCCGCGGGAGCGCCCGGCCAGCACAGTCTTCACGGTCTGGCGGGAGGCACAGTTCGGCGCCGCATGGTCGAGCGCCGTGGTCGTGTCGGCCAGCTGCCCGTCCGCGACCAGCTGCGCGCCGTTCAGATGCGCGGTCGCGCGCGGGCCGGTGAGAGCCAGATGCGTCTCGCTGCGGCTGATCTTGCCACCGGCGTTCAGCACGAAGCCATCATACGTGCCGCCCTCGGCCACGCGGACGCCGAGATGCGCGAGGTGGTAGGCGCCGCCCGATTCCCGCTGCACGCGAACATGGGTGATACGGGCGTCCTCGGCCACATCGATCTCGAAGACCGGATTGTGCAGGTGGCGGGACCCGGCTGGAGACAGCGCGGTCTCCAGCAGTACCAGCTTCGCACCGCGCGCGAGTCGGATAAGGTGGCGCGGATGCACCGTGCTCGCCGTCTCGCCCGAGGTGAGGGAGAGCAGTTCCAGCCGGCCGGCATCCACGCCCTCCGGCACCTCGAGCACCAGCCCGTCCTCGAACAGCAGCGTGTTCAGCGTGACCATGGGCTGCGATGGAGAGACCAGCGCGTTCAGCCGTCCGGCGACGGTCTCGATCACCTCGGCCAGCGAGCCGGCCACCAGATCGCCCAGTTCGGAAAGATCGGCGCGGAAGCGGCCGTCGACGAACACGGCGCGACGGTCCGCGCGCGGCGTCGGCAGGTCTACGGCGCTGTCCACGGGGGTCAGCGCCTCGCGGAACTCCGCGCGCAGCATCGGCGAGAGATCGGTATAGCGCCAGGCCTCGACGCGGCGGCTGGGCAGGCCGCCTGCCGTCAGCGTCCCGGCGGCGGCATCCCGCAGCGCGCGCACGGCGGGGATGGCGGCGCCCGGAAGGCGCTCCGCCAGCCCGGCGTAGCGGTGCAGGAAGGCCGCCGCGTTGCTCTGTGGGATGTCGATGGTCATGCGGCTTCTTCCAGGATGCCGGCATAGCCCTCGGCCTCAAGCCGATGCGCCAGCTCCGGCCCGCCCGAGGTCACGATGCGGCCATCGGCCAGCACATGCACGCGGTCGGGCACGATATGGTTCAGCAGGCGCTGGTAATGGGTGATGACGAGCGCGGAGAAGTTCGGGCCGCGCAGCGCATTCACGCCATCGGCCACGATCTTCAGCGCATCGATGTCGAGGCCGCTGTCGGTTTCGTCCAGCACCGCGATCTTGGGCTGCAGCAGCGCCATCTGCAGAACCTCGTTCCGCTTCTTCTCGCCGCCGGAGAAGCCGACATTGACGCCGCGCTTCAGCATGTCCTCAGGCATGGACAGCTCCTTCATGCGGGCGCGTGCCAGCTTGAGGAACTGCATCGCGTCCACCTCCGGCTCCCCGCGCGTGCGGCGGATGGCGTTCAGCGCGGTGCGAAGGAAGTTGGCATTGCCGACACCCGGCAGCTCGACGGGATACTGAAAGGCGAGGAACAGGCCGGCGGCGGCGCGCTCCTCGGGCTCCATGTCCAGCAGGTCCTGCCCGTTCAGGGTCACGGAGCCGCCGGTGATCTCATAACCCTCGCGGCCCGCGAGCGCGTAAGAGAGCGTGGACTTGCCCGCGCCGTTCGGCCCCATGATGGCGTGAACCTCGCCATCCGGCACCTCGAGGTTGATCCCCTTCAGGATCTCCTTGCCGTCGATCGTGGCGGTGAGGTTTTCGATGCGCAGCACTAGCCGACGCTCCCTTCCAGGCTGATCTGAAGCAGCTTCTGCGCCTCGACCGCGAATTCCATGGGCAGTTCCTTCAGCACCTCGCGGCAGAAGCCGTTCACGATGAGGCCCACCGCATCCTCCTGCGACAGCCCGCGCTGCCGGCAGTAGAAGAGCTGGTCCTCCGCGATGCGTGAGGTGGTGGCCTCGTGCTCGGTCTTCGCGCTCATGCAGCGGTTCTCGATATAGGGCACCGTATGGGCACCGCAGAGATCGCCGATCAGCAGGCTGTCGCACTGGGTGAAGTTGCGCGCGTTGGTCGCCTTGGGGCTGATCCGCACCAGGCCGCGATAGGTGTTCTGGCCCTTGCCGGCCGAGATCCCCTTCGAAACGATGGTGCTGCGCGTATTCTTGCCGAGATGGATCATCTTCGTGCCGGTATCGGCCTGCTGATGATTGTTGGTGATGGCGACCGAGTAGAACTCGCCCACCGACTCCTCGCCCTGCAGAATGCAGGACGGGTACTTCCAGGTGATGGCGGAACCCGTCTCCACCTGCGTCCAGGACACCTTGCTGCGCTTGCCGCGGCAGGCGGCGCGCTTGGTGACGAAGTTGTAGATGCCGCCCACCCCGTTCTCGTCGCCCGGGTACCAGTTCTGCACCGTGCTGTACTTGATGGAGGCATCGTCCATGGCGACGAGCTCGACCACGGCAGCGTGCAGCTGGTTCTCGTCTCGCTGCGGGGCCGTGCAGCCCTCGAGGTAGGAGACGGTGGAAGCCTCGTCAGCGATGATCAGGGTGCGCTCGAACTGCCCCGTGCTCTTCGCGTTGATGCGGAAGTAGGTGGACAGCTCCATCGGGCAGCGAACGCCCTTGGGGATGTAGACGAAGCTGCCATCGGTGAAGACGGCGCTGTTGAGGGCTGCAAAGAAGTTGTCCGTGTGCGGCACGACGGAACCGAGATACTTCTGCACGAGCTCAGGGTGCTTCTGCACCGCCTCGGAGATCGGGCAGAAGATGATCCCGTCCTTCTCCAGCCGCTCGCGATAGGTGGTGGCGACCGAGACGCTGTCGAACACGGCATCCACCGCGACCGGCATGCGCCCGCCCTCGGCCGGCGTGTCGAAAGCGCCCTCGACGCCCGCCAGCATTGCCTGCTCACGCAGGGGGATGCCCAGCTTGGCATAGGTGCGCAACAGCTCGGGGTCGACCTCGTCCAGCGACTTCGGCCCGACCTTCTCCTTCGGCGCCGCGTAGTAGTACGCGTCCTGGTAGTCGATCGGCGGGTAGGTCACGGCGGGCCAGCGCGGCTCCTCCATGCCTTTCCAGGCCTCGAAGGCGCGCAGGCGCCAGTCGAGCAGCCACTGCGGCTCGTTCTTCTTGGCGGAGATGAAGCGGACGATGTCCTCGTTCAGGCCCTTCGGCGCGAACTCCATCTCGATGTCGGTTTCGAACCCCCACTTATAGGCGCCCTGCGTGGCGTCACGGACGGTATCGAGGGTCTCTTCGACGGCGGGCATCTCTGGTCCCTTACTCGGCGGCCAAGGGGGCCGCCTCTTGGGCGGAGGGGAAAGCGGGCGGGCGGCGGTGCAGTTCGCTGCAGGACGGCCGCGAGAGGTCGGCGATGGTGACGGAGGCGAGTGCGACGCGAACAGCCTCGTTCACCGGGTCCCAGCGGCCGCGGACGGGGCAATGGCCCTCGGCATCGCAACCGCCGGTGTTGCCGTCGACGCAGGCGGTGAGCGCGATTGGACCGTCCACCGCGACGATCACGTCGGACAGCGGAATGGCCGAGATGGGACGGGCCAAGCGATGGCCGCCCCGCGCGCCGCGCTGCGCCTCGACCAGGCTGGCCTGGGAGAGAATGCGGAGCACCTTGGCCACCGTCGGCTCGGCGATGCCGGTCGCGGCGGAAAGGGAGGGAGCGGTGTGCAGCCCACCCTCCTGACCCAGCCGGGCAAGGAGGACGACGGCGTAATCCGCGAGTTTGGAGAGACGCAGCACGCTGGGTTGTCCGGTACCGGTTGATACCAGACCCCTGCGGTCCGGTATGGGTGGGAAATGCGGTGCCGACCCCCTTCTGTCAAGGCGCCCACGGCCTCTCAAGCCCCGAAAACAACGGCTTGCGAGCGGTTCGCATGGCAGACCTGCCGGTTGCGTCTGCTGCGGGAAATCCGGTCCCAGACGATTCCGCCCCCGCCCGATCCGCCCTAGAACCGCCGCATGACAGGCGGAAGGAGCGCCCTATGCCCGAGACGATGCGCCCCACCGACTTCACCGCGGCCGGCGAGGCCCGCCCCGAGACCGCGGCCCGCCCGCGGGATGCTGCCACGCTTCTGCTCTGGCGCGAGGCTGGCGGGCACCTTGAGGTGCTGATGGGCGTGCGGAGCGCCAAACACCGCTTCATGCCCAGCCGGCTCGTCTTCCCCGGCGGGCGGGTGGATGCCGAGGATCGTACCGCCCCTGCCCTCTCCGAATTGCAGCCGGACACGCGCCGCGCGCTGGAGTTACGGGCCGCGCCCCGCCTGGCCCGCGCCATCGCTGTGGCCGCGGTGCGGGAGTTGCACGAGGAGACCGGCCTTCTCCTAGGCCGGATGGAGGCGGACCGGCTGCAGGCGGATCTCGCCCCGCTCCGTTATCTCTGCCGCGCCCTCACGCCCGCGATGAGCCCTGTGCGCTTCAACGCCCGTTTCCTGATCGCGCCCGCGGAGACGGCCACGGGCGAGCTGGGCGGGTCGGGCGAGTTGGAGCACCTCGCCTATCACCGGGTAGACCAAACCCCGCCCCATGAACTGGCGCCGATCACCGCGAAGGTGCTGGTCGAGTTCCGCGAGCTGATGGCCCTGCCGGAAGCGGAACGGGAGACGCGGCCGCTGATCTGGTACCAGGGGCGCGACACCCGGCGGCTGGAACGGGCGAAGTAGGCCCGGGCGGCCGTCGGGCCAGCAGAGCCCTGACTCAGGCGAAAGCCCAGCGCAGGGTCCGGGCGATACCGAGCGTCCCCGCCCGCACCAGCGGCCGAGCCAGTAGCGGCGAGGGAAGCCCGTGCATGTGCCGGGCCCAGTCCGGCAGCAACTCCACCCCGGCCTGGAGAGTGAGGCGTTGCAGCGGCTCTGCGGCTGGGCTGGGGGCAGGCTGGCTCAGCACCAGCCGGGCCACGTCGCGGGTGCGCGCATCGACGAGGAGTTGGGGCCGCATGCCGCGGATGAGCGCCCGCGCTTCGGCCCGGCTGCGCGGGACGGGGTCGGCGCCAAGGGCCGCGCCGATCGCGGCCATTTCGGCGAAGTAGCGGTCCTGGTCGGCCAGGCTCATCCGCGGCTCGGCGTAGCGGATCCAGCCGTCGAGGAAGCTCGAGGCCTCCGTCACATGCACCCAGGCCAGCAGTGCCGGGTCGTTAGCAGAATAGGGACGGCCATCCGGCAGGGTGCCCTGGACCTGGTCGTGGATGCGGCGCACGCGGGCGATCATCGCCTCCGCCTCCGCGCGATGGCCGTAGGTGGTGAGGGCGATGAAGCGGGCGGTGCGGCGCAGGCGGCCATGCATATCCGCGCGGAAGTTGGAATGATCCCACACCCCGGCCAGCACGGCGGGATGCAGCATTTGCAGGAGCAGGCCGGCGATGCCGCCGACCATCATGGAAGTGATATCGCCATGCACGCGCCATGCGACGGATTTCGGGCCGAACAGCCCGTCCGGCTGGCGCGTCACGGGGCGTTCGCCGCGACTGCGGTCGTTGAACAGGGCGGCAACCTGGGTGCGGATCGCGTCCTTCAGCGGTGCGGCGACGAGGCCGCGCAGAGACGGGGTGGGGATGCTGGCGGCACGGGGCTGCGGCATGGACGGCGCCTCCTCTTCTTGCGCCGGGATGGGGCAGGACCACCCAAGAGGTCGTGCCGTCGGGCGGAATGACAAGGCGCCGGTGCCGACCTCAACCCGGGCGGAAGGCATCCCCTTCCGCGACCGCGAGCCCTTCCCCGGCGAGCTTTATCAGATGCGCAAGCAGGCTGCGCGCCGCGGCGGGCGCCAGCTTCGGATCCAGCGCCGGTCCGTAGACCGCGGGTACCAGCGCCGCGGCTGTAGCCGCACCGCCAGCCGCCCGCAGAGCTTCGAGGACCTTGGCCTCCCGCTCCTCCCGATGCACGATCAGCGCCGCGATGAAGGGGCCGGGCGCGTCATGCGCCGGGCCGTGGCCGGGCAGAAGCAGGCGCGTTTCCAGCTCGGCAACGCGGCGGAGGGAACGCATGTAGTCGGCCATGTCTCCATCCGGAGGAGAGACGATGCTGGTGGACCAGCTCATC
Organism: Roseomonas sp. WA12; assembly: GCF_054165765.1. NCBI lineage: Bacteria > Pseudomonadati > Pseudomonadota > Alphaproteobacteria > Acetobacterales > Roseomonadaceae > Roseomonas > Roseomonas sp. WA12. The sequence continues at coordinate 2,173,391 of NZ_CM135108.1, forward strand.
ACATGGTCGGCGCTGAAAAGGATACCGGGCGGGGCCAGCCACTCCTCGGCCTCGAGCGCGAAGCAGAGATGGTTGGCGCAATGGCCGGGAGTGTGCAGCGCGGTCAACCGCCAGCCCGAGCCCTCCACCACCGCGCCGTCCGTCAGGTGGTGATCGGGGCGGAACGCGTGGTCGCCACCCTCCCCGCCCGCCTCGGGCGGAGTCATGTGCGGGCCGAAGGCCAGCGTCTCCGCCCCTGTGGAGGCGGCGAGCGGCGCCGTGCCGGGGGAGTGGTCCCGATGGGTGTGGGAGACGAGGATGCGCGTGATCCGCTCGTCCGCCACCGCGCGCCGGATAGCGGCCAGATGCGCCTCATCCACCGGGCCCGGATCCAGCAGCGCCACCTCGCCGCGCCCGATCAGGTAGGTGTTGGTGCCGCGAAAGGTGAAAGGGCCGGGGTTGCCGCAGAGGATGCGGCGAATGCCCGGCGCGATCCATTCCACCTGCCCGGGCTGCAGGGCGTCGTCCCGCCGGAAATCAGGGCTCATCGCACCTTCCTCCTGTACTCGCTGCGGAGCACCACGAACCCCGCGCCGACGATCAGCGCGCTGCCCGCCAGCATGGCAATGCCCGGCGCCTCGCCCCAGACCGCCCAGCCCAGCAACGCGGCCCAGAGCAGCCCGGTATAGGTGTAAGGACCAAGGGAGGAGACCTGCGCGCTGGCGAAGGCCTCGGTGTTCAACACCTGGCCGATGCCGCCGATCAGCCCGACGAGCACGAGCAGGCCGAGATCACCGAGGCTCGGCGTGATCCACACGAAGGGCAGCGCCAGCGCCGTCATCGCCGCCATCAGCAGCGCCTGCCAGAGCACGATGGTCGTGCTCGCTTCGGTGGCGGAGAGCTGGCGAACCAGCATGGTCGAGAGCGCGCCGAAGAAGCCGCCCAGCGCGCCGACGGCACAGCCCAGCACCAGGTCACGGCTCAGCCCCGCGCCGCCAGCTCCTTGCCCCGCCGCAATCACCAGCACGCCGAGGAAGCCGATCAGCACCGCCGCCCAGCGCGCAGCGCCCGGCCGTTCGCCGAGCCAGGGGATCGCCAGCAGGATGATGAAGAGGGGCTGCGTGTAGTTCAGCGCCGTCTGCTCGGCGAGCGGAAGCAAGGCGAGGGCGAAGAAGGCGCAGCCCATGCCCATGAGGCCGGAGACCGCGCGCACCACATGCCCGCCGAAGCGCCGCGTGCGCAGCAGCGCGCCCGAGCGCAGCCCGGCCGCGAGCACGATGGGAAGCGACAGCGCGTTGCGGAAGAACATCAGCTCCAGGAAGGAGTAGCGCGCGCTCAGCACCTTCACGAAAACGCCCATCAACGCGAAAGACGCCGTGGCGCCGAGCATTAGCAGCGCGCCGCGCCGCATGTCGTGGCGAAGCGGCATCAGGGTGCCACGGCAAGTGTGGGCGCTGGCGACGCTGCCGCCGCTTCCCGTGCCCGGACCCGGGCGCGGTACAGGTTGTACAGCCCGGCCGAGACCACGATCGCGGCGCCGAGCGCCGTCGTCCAGGCCGGCACGTCGCCCCACAGAACCAGCCCGACCAGCGTGCCCGTGACAAGGGCCGAGTACTCGAAAGGCGCCAGCAGCCCGACGGGTGCCAGGGCGAAGGCACGGGCGAAGAGGAAATGGGCGGAGCCGTTGCCGAAGCCCAGCACCAGGATCGCCACCCACCCCGATGCCGAAGGCCAGGCCAGCGGGGGAAAGACCGGCAGCAGCGCTAGGCCGAAGGGAATGTGCGCGATCATCAGCCAGAAGGCGATGGTGGCCGGCCGATCGGTGCGCGACAGTACCCGCGTCCAGATGCGCGTCACCGCCATGAAACCGACGCCGCCCAGCAGCACGGCCGCTTCCCAGCGCCACAGGTCGCCCCCGGGCCGGACCATCACGAGCACACCGAGGAAGCCCACAAGGGTTGCGACCCAGCGGCGCCAGCCCACCGTCTCGCCCAACAGGGGGATGGCCAGGATCGTCATGGCCAGAGGCGCGACGGCGGCAACCGCGTAACTGTCGCCCAGCGGCATGCCGCGCGCCCAGGCCAGATAGAAGGTCACGGTCACGGCGCAGTGCAGCAGGCTGCGGGTGGCGAGCAGGCGCCGGTTCACCGGGCGCACCCTGATCCCGCCCGAGAGCGCGAGCACCGCGGCGGCGCCGATCGTGCCGCGCAGCACCATGGCGAGCGCGATGCCGATCTCCGGCAGCACCCATTTCACCGCGGCATCGGCGACGGTGACGATGAGGAAACCCAGCGCGATCAGGCCGATGCCGCGCAACGCCTCCTCGGGCCGGTCGGCGAGAGGGGTGGGGGCCGGCGACGCCGCCGCCGACCCCCTGGTTTGGCCCCCGGCTTGTGCGTCAGACAAGAACCGCCTCGGCCTCCTGGCAGGTCGCTCCGGTCTCGTCCCGGGTTTCCAGGCGGAGGGTACCTTCCGCGTCGCGCCGCCCCAGCAGGGCAAGGCGCCGGCCGTCGAAGCAAGGGCGCTTGCCACGATAGGCGAAGCGAGCCAGGGCCGCGCCCGGCCCGGCCAGGTCCAGCGCGTGGTGGGCGAGCAGCGTGGCCTGCAGCGGGCCGTGGACGACCAGGCCGGGATAGCCCTCCTCCCCCGTGACATAGGGATGGTCGTAATGAATGCGGTGGCCATTTCCGGTCAGCGCCGAGTAGCGGAACAGCATCACCGGGTCCGGCACCAGCGATGCCTCGAGCCCGCCCTCCCAGGCCGGGGCGGCGGGCGCGTCCTTCACCGCCGCGCCCTCGGCCCCGCGATAGACGATGTCCTGCTCCTCCTCGACCAGCACGCCGGCGGGGCCATGCAGCACATGGCCAACAGTAACGAAGACCAGCCTTCCGGAGCCGCCCGTCTTCTCTTTCACCGAAAGGATGGTGCTGACGCGCCGGAGGGCGTCGCCGGTGCGGACGGGCGTGCGGAAGGTCACGCGACCGCCGGCCCACATGCGGCGGGGCAGATCATGGACGGGAGGCAGAAAGCCGCCACGGCGCAGGTGGCCGTCCGGACCCAGCTCGTCGTGCATGCGCCAGTCCTGGAACAGCATCCAGTGCCACAGGGCCGGCCAATCCGCCCCCTCCAGTGGCCGACCCAGTGTCGCGGCCAACCCCTCGGCCAGGCGCGGGTCTGCGCGATCCTCCCGGGTCTCCTCCCGGCCGACATATGTCTCGAACGCCATTCTTTCCCCCGCCGAGGTCCCCGTTCCAGGGCCCGTCCACCGACTTCACGCGCCGGATCGGGGCCGTTTGACCGATCCGCGCGGATATGCCGCCACAATGGCCTGAAGATGGGCGGCCCGTCTCCCTCCGAGCCGGCTCACGACCGGGTGAGCGGGCACCGCGGCATCGTGATCCCCCCTGCCACCCCCGCCCGTGCTTCAACGGAGGCCGCCCGGTTGGCGATGGAGATAGGGTTTGGCGAAACGGATGATCCTGCTGTTCTGCGCGGCGCTGGGACTGGGCTCCGCCCCGGCCGGAGCCGAGGCCCGCACGGACCGCCACGGCTCAGGCCGGGTGGAGCGCCCATCGCATGCAGGACACCATCGCGCTGCCAAGCATGTGGAGACCCGCCGGACCCGGCACGCAGCCCGCCGGTCCACCCGGCCCGAGGCGGTCTCCGACGCATCCGGGGCGCAGCAGGGTCACGCCTCAGTCTATGCCCATAGCTTGGCCGGACGGCGGATGGCCGATGGCAGCCGCTTCGATCCGCGCGCCGATGTCGTGGCCAGCCTCACGCTTCCGCTCGGCAGCCGGGCCCAGGTGACGAATCTCCGGAACGGGCGGTCGGCGATCGTGCAGGTTCGGGATCGCGGGCCGCATACCCGCGGGCGGATTCTGGATGTCAGCCCCGGCGTCGCCTCGCAGCTCGGCATGTCGGGCGGGACCGCCCTGGTTTCCGTGGCGCCGATCTACGCCACGCCCGTGTCCTTCATCTCCTCGGCCGAGGCCGCAACCCCGCCGAGGCGCGGCCGGCGGCACTGAGCCGCCGCCTCAGTCCTCGCGCACGTAGAGCTTGTAACCCTCGATCTCGCCCTGCTGGCGGTAGTTGCGGAAAGCCTCCGCGAAGAGCGGGTGGCGGCTGAAATATTCGATGAAGTCGAACTCCCTGCCGCACCAGGGAATGCCGACATGCCGCGTCACCAGTACCGCCGAGGGCGGGGCGGCGGCAAAGTCCTCGGCCACCGTGCGATAGACGAAGAACTCGGCGCGCGACATTTCCCAGGGCTGGCGATAGCGCTCGCCATTGTCTGGGCAGACCTGGTTCACGCCTTGCAGCAGCCACAGATTCATGAAGCGCAGGGTGGACTGGCTGTGGGCGTAATTGAGCGCCGGGTAGATCGGCCAGATATCGGGGGTGAGGACGAGGAGCCGCTCGTTCCAGGCATGCTCTTTCAGCCAGGCGGTCAGCCGGCCACCCTTGTCCCGCTCGAAGTTGATCTCGCGCAGCGGCGCCTCGCCGCCACGCACCATGCCGACGAAGAGAAGCCCGGCCATCACCGCCGCCAGCGCCGGGGCGGCGTTGCGCGCGCGCACGGCCGGAAGCGCGCCATCCAGCCAGCGCGCGGCCATCACGCCCGCAGTGAGGGCGCCCAGCATGAAGATGGGTGCCACATGATAGGTCCAGCCCTTGTGCTGCACCCAGGCGGCAAGGAAGGCCCCGCCCATCGCCGCCCAGAGCGCGAGCACCAGCGGCCCGAAGCGCCCGACCACGCAGAGGATGGAGATGATGAGCAGCAGCAGCGTCGCCTCGCCCAGGTTCTCGGTCAGCAGAACGTCCAGGCCCGAGAGGCCGCCGAGGGAGACGTAGTAGTCCCAGACCAGTGGCACGACATGGCCGAAAAAATCCGGGAAGAGCAGCGGGATCGAGGCGAGGTAGAGCACCCACACCCCGGCCATCGTCCAGGGCACGGGATCCGACAGCGCCGCCTTCAACGCGGGGCCGACCCGCCCCCAACCGCCGGCCGAGGCCCGCCGCAGCAGGACCGCAGCCTCCACCAGCAGGGGCACGCCGAGGAAATGCGGCTTTAACGCGAAGCCCAGCGCCGCGAGCACCGCCACCCCGAAGGTCATCCGGCGGGAGGTGGGCAGGCCCAGCATCCGGCGCGCGGCCAGCACGGCATAGGGGATTGCAACGGTGCCCATCAGCACCTCGCGCTGCCCGAAATCGTAGCCAGGAAGCACGAGGGCCAGCGGCACCAGGGCGGCGAGCGCCGCCTTTTCCACCGGCCCCTCCGCCATGCCCTGGCGCAGCCGCGCCGAGAGCCACCAGCAACCGGCAGCCAGGCCCAGCAGGCAGAGCAGAAGCGCCTGCACCCCGTCCAGCGGCAGGAACTCCGCCAAATAGCCGGGAAGAAGGTTCAGCACGAAGATCAGCGGCGGGTTGACGTCGATCAGCTCGGAATACAGCCGCTCGCCAGCGATCCAGCGCTGCGTAAAGTTCAGCACCGCCGCGACGTCGTGGTTGAGCGGCGGGGAGAGCACGGTCAGCAGGAACAGCCCCGCCGGCAGCAGCGCGGCCGCACGCCAGAGGCGTGCGATCAGCGCGGATCGCTCCAGGGCCGCGATCGCCGGGCGCGTTGCGGAGGCCGGCGGCCCGGCCGCCACCGACCCGGCCATGGGGGATGCCATGGAAACGGTGGTGGGCGACGCGGCGCGGTGGGGAGAGACGGGAGCGTTCATGCCTGGCGGGTCTGGGTCGCATCCTGGGTGGGCGGGGGCCACGGCGCAACCAGGGCCGCTGCCGCGGGCCTTGTAGCCCTGATCGCCTTAACGATGCCCATCGATTGCGGCATGGCCTGGGCGGGGCCGCCTTGTGGCTGCCGCAGGCCGCTGCCACAAACCCTGCGTGCCCCTGGCAGGCCCTTCCCGGCCCTCCCGCGGGCGCACCGCGCCCTCTCCTTGCCGGATCCCGGCCGGCCCCTGCCCAGCCCGGAAGCCTGAACAGCCCCAACCTCCGCGAGCCCGCCTTGGAAGATGCCGAATACGCCCTGATGGATGCCGCCGAGGAGCGGATGTGGTGGTACCGCGCCATCCATGCGCGCCTTCTGGGCGTCCTCGCCGCCCGCCCGGGCCTGTCGGGGCTGCCGGTGCTGGATGCCGGCTGTGGAACGGGCGGCTTCCTGCGCCGTCTGGCCGAGTCCACACGCCGGCCCGCCATCGGACTGGACTACAACCCCGCCGCCGCTGCGCGCGCCGCCGCCAAATCCGGCCAGCCGACCACGGGCGGGACCGTGAACGACCTGCCCTTCCCCGATGCCGCCTTTGGCGCCGCCGTCTCGGTGGACGTGCTGTGCCATGCGGCCGTGAACCAGGAGCGCGCATTGGCCGAGCTGCACCGGGTGCTCGCCCCGGGCGCGACGCTGGTGCTGAACCTGCCGGCCTTCGCCTGGATGTTCTCGGCGCATGACGTGCGCGTGCACAATGCCCGCCGCTACACCGCATCGGGCGCCGCCTCTGTGCTGCGCGCCGCGGGCTTCGCCGATGTTTCGACGCGCTACTGGAACAGCCTGCTGCTGCCGCTCATGGTCCTGCAGCGGAAGGTGCTGGCCCGTGGCGAGGACCATGCGAGCGATGTCGGCGACTTCCCGCCCTGGCTGGACCGAATGCTGCACGGGGTGAGCGAGGTGGAACGCCGCGCCGGCCTCTCCCTTCCCGCCGGCGGCTCCGTGCTGGTGACCGCGACACGGCCCTGAACGCGATGACCGGACCCTTTTCCCGCGGCGATGCCGCCCCCCTCTCCGCCCTTGAGGACCCCCGCCCCATGCGCCCGCAGGACAGCCTGGTGCCCCATACCGACTCCATCGGCCAGCCCGCCATCGGGCTTTCCATCGTCGTGCCCGTCTACCGTGGCGCGGCGACGGTCGGCATGCTCGTTGCCGCCCTTTCCGAACTGCATCCGGTCGGCGGGATCGAGATCGTCCTCGTCAATGACGGCTCGCCCGACAATTCCGGTGAGGTCTGCCGTCGGCTGGCCGCGGAGGCCAGCGTCCCGCTGACCTATGTCGAGCATGCCCGCAATTTCGGCGAGCACAACGCAGTCATGTCCGGCCTGCGCGTCGCGCGCGGGGCCTATGTCATCACCATGGATGACGACCTGCAGAACCCGCCGGAGGAGGTGCTGAAGCTGTACGACCACGCCCGCCTCGGGAATTTCGATGTGGTCTACACCCGCTACGCGGTCAAGGAGCATGAAGGCTGGCGCAACCTCGGAAGCCGCTTCGCGAACTGGGTCGCGGACCTGCTGATCGACAAGCCGAAGGGCCTCTATCTCTCCTCCTTCCGCTGCATGTCGGCCCTCGTGGTCCGCGAGATCACGCGCTACGCCGGGCCCTATCCGTATATCGACGGGCTGATCATGCAGGTGACGCAGCGGATCGATTCCATCGAGGTCCGGCACCTCAAGCGTGTGGAAGGCCGCAGCAACTACACGCTGCGCCGGCTGGTGCGCCTGTGGCTGAACCTGGCCACCAACTTCTCGCTGCTGCCAGTGCGTCTCGCGACCTTCGCGGGCCTGGCCATGGGCATCCTCGGCCTCGTCGCCGCTTTCCTCGTCATCATTGAGGCCATGATGGGCGAGACGCCCTCGGGCTGGGCCTCGACCATGACGGTGACGCTGCTGATCTCGGGCGTGCAGCTCCTCATCCTCGGCGTGCTCGGCGAGTATGTCGGGCGCTCCTTCCTCTCGGCCAACGGTACGCCCCAGGGCGTGGTGCGCGAAATCGTCCGCGCCCGCCCCGCCGCGCGCGACGCGGCGCGGGTGGAGGACGCGGCATGACGCTGCACTGGCTGATGCTGGCGGCTGCAATCGCCACATCCCTCACCGGCCAGGTGCTGCTGAAGAGCGGCGCCACCGGCGAGGGCGGCTTCATCACGCAGCTCTTCCGCCTGCCCACCATGGCCGGCCTCTGCCTCTATGGCGGCGCTGCGCTGCTCTACATCGTGGCGCTGCGGCGCATCCCGATGTCGGTCGCCCTTCCCTGCACCGCCGCCTCCTACGTCGTCGCCGTGCTCATCGGGCACTACGCCTTCGGCGAGGCGCTGAACGCGCAGAAGATCGCGGCGGTCGGCCTCATCAGCGTCGGTGTCGTGGTGCTCGCCACGGCGTGAGGGCGCTCGCGGCGCTTCTGCTCCTCGGCGCCTGCGCCGCGCCGCCGGCCTGCCCCGGCGGTACCGGCCCAGCGGCCGTTGCTACCATCGCCTTCGGCCGCCACAGCCCGGACGGCGCGCCGCGCGTGACCGAGGCCGACTGGTCCGCCTTCCTGGCGGAGGAGGCCACGCCGCGCTTCCCCAACGGGCTAACAGCACTCGACGCTGCAGGACAATGGCGCGCGCGGGACGGGAACATCGTGCGGGAGCCGGCCAAGCTGCTGTGGCTGGTGCTGCCCGGGGTTTCGGCGGAAGAGGCCTCCCGGCGCGTCAGCGCGCTGGCTTCGGCTTATGCCGCGCGCTTCGGGCAGGAAAGTGTCCTGCGGAGCATCGGGACGGTTTGCGCAGGGTTCTAAGCACGCCGCCAAAGCGCAGAAATGCATGGTTTGTTCCGGGGAGCTGCAGGCTCCTTGGTTAGGGGTCCAAGGGGGTGACGCCCCCTGGAGCAACAGGCTCAGGCCACGCCTCGCGCCGGCGCCGCCACCCGCCCCATCGCCCAGGCCAGCCCCATCGCGGCCAGGGCCACCGCCAGGCGTCCCGGTGCGGGAATGACCGGCACGAAGGCCGCGACCAACCCCGCGGCCCCAAGCAAGAGGCGCGGCACCGGCCCGATCGGGGCAAGCAGATAGCCCGCATAGGACGAGGTGATGGCCACGAGTGCCGCCACCTGGATGGCGGTGGCGAGCAGGATCTCCAACAGGCTGCCGCGCATCATGATGCCGGGGTCGTAGATGAAAGCGAAGCCGACGGTGAATCCCGCGATGCCGAAGCGGGTGGCGTGCAGGCTGGTGATCGTTGGCCCTGCCCCGGCGATGGAGGCGGCGGCAAAGGCGGCGGCGGCGACGGGCGGCGTCGCATCCGCCAGCACGGCGAAATAGAACAGGAAGAGATGGGCGGACAGCACGTCCACGCCCATGGCGATGAGCTGCGGCACGCCGATCGCGGCGGCGATGATGTAGGAGGGCGTGGTCGGCAGACCCATGCCGAGCACCAGCACGGTGAAGGCCAGCAGGAACAGCAGCAACGGCAGCGAGCCGCCGGCCAGATCCTTGATGATGCCGCCGAAGGCTACGACCATGCCCGTGGCCGTCAGCGCCGAGACGACAATGCCGGCGCCGGCGATGGCGACCGCGAGCGGCGCCATCGTCAGCCCGGCATTCAGCAGGCTCTCGAAGATGGCGCGCGGCGTCATGCGCGTGCGGCGGCGGAGCATGGCGATGGCGACCATCGCCAGCGTCGCGCAGAAGGCCGCGTAGTTGCCCGACCAGCGCTCCATCATCAGGTAGACGAGCACGCCCATCGGGATGACGAGATGGGCGTCGGCCAGAACCTCGCGCCAGGGCGGGATCTCGGATTTCGGCATCGGCGCCATGCCCGCGCGCTTGGCCTCGAAATGCACGGCGGCAAGGATGGCGAAGTAGTACAGCACCGCGCCGATCGCGGCGGCGACGACGATCTCGCCATAGGCGATGTTGGTGATCTCGGCCATGACGAAGGCGGCCGCGCCCATAACGGGCGGCATGATCGCGCCGCCGACGCTGGCGGCGCTCTCGATCCCGCCCGCGACGGCCGGCTTGTAGCCGATGCGCTTCATCAGCGGGATCGTCATCGCGCCTGTCGTGATGACGTTCGAGACGGAGGAGCCGCTCATCGTGCCGAACAGGCCGGAGGTGATGACCGCGACCTTCGCCGGCCCACCCGTGAAGCGGCCTGCGGCGGCAGCACCAAGGTTGCTGAACAGTCGCCCCGTGCCGGACCCGGCCATGAAGGAGCCGAAGATGATGAAGACCGCGATGGTGGTGGCGACAATTCCCGTCAGCGGCCCGTAAACGCCGCCGGCGGTGGGGACGAGCCAGGACGCCTCAAGGATTTCCGCTACCGAAAAGGGACGCGTGTTCAGCACGCCCGGCAGGAAGTGGCCAAGCGCCATGTAGGCGATGCTGGCAATCACCATCCAGGCGAGCCCGGGCTCGACCGCTCGCCGCGTCGCTTCCAGCAGGGTGACGATAGCGAGCACGGCCATGGCGGACATCACGGGCGTGAAGTCGTCCACATATTCCATGCGGTCGGACACCGCACCGGCGTTCCACCACACCCAGAGATGCGGCGCGGCGGCGGCGGCGAACCAGGCCCAATCCACCAGGCTCGGCCGGGACATGGGGCTCGCGGCGCGGGCCGGCCAGAGCAGGAAGATCGGCGGCACCAAAGCCAGCAGGTGGAAGGCCCGCATGGCAACCGGCTCCGGAAAACCGGTGCCACCGAAATAGAGATGGACCGCCGCAGCCAGCGCCAGCCATCCCGACAGGACCGGGCCGAGCGGCCCCTTCAACGCGCGCAAGACGGTTCGCTCAGGCCGGCATGCCGGCGAATTCGCGATAAGCGCGCGCCGCACCGGGATGCAGCGGCGCCCCCTGGTACCTCCAAGCCACCGCCGGATCATAGGCCGCCATGGAAGCGTGAATCTGCGTCAGCCGCGTGCCCTTCGCCGCGATCAGCACCTTGGTGAGCTTGTAGGCGACGTCATCCGGCACGGTGTCATGCACGACGATGACGCTGTCCATCGTCGTCACCTTCAGGTCGGCCGACTGCAGCGTCGGATAGCTGGCGGCGGGCAGGACGCCCTCGTTATAGGCATAGGTGTCGATCAGGTGCTTGCGGACATCGTCGGGGAAGGCGACGAGGCGGGAGGTGCGGCGGCCCTGGCCCAACTCCGTCAGGATCGCCGCCGGCTTGGCGAGCGCGCAGTAGAGATAGTCCACCTGCCCGTCGCCATAGGCCGCGGCGATGTCGTTGTACGAGCCATTGAGATAGACGCCGCCTTCCGCCCGGATCTTCTCCGGCGAGGTGCCGACGAACTTCATGATGCGCTGCAGCGTCATCTCGTCCGTGGATGAGCGCTGCGGGCAGCCAAGGCGCAGTCCGCGCTGCGTCAGAATGGCGCGCATGTCCTCCAGCGGCTTCTCGGCGGCGCGGATGAAGTTGTGCTCCGTCGGCGAGTAGCCGGTGCCGAGCGTGCGAATGCGCTCATGCTTGGCGCGATAGGGTTCCTCACCCCGTACGGCGGCGGCGGTGAAGGCGTCGATGCCCCAGCCCATCTGGGACTGGCCGTTGTTGATGCGCGTCGGGTTGGCCAGGCCGCCGCCGGGCACCACGCGGATCTGCAGGTCGGCCTCGTCCTTCGCGAGGGCCGCGACCCCGGCGCCCATCGTGTACCAGCCGCCGCCCAAAGAGCCCGCGACGAACTCGAAGGTCTGCTGCGCGCTTGCGGTGCGGATGAAGGGCACGGCCAGGGCGCTGCCCAGCAGGAGGCGGCGCGGAAGGATGGGGAGCATGGTCGGCCTCCAGGGGCGGGTCGCGGGTGCAGGATGTTGCGCTGTCCCTGCAATGGCCTGCAATGGTCGTGCCGCGTTTCAGCGCTGCCTGCCTAACAAGGTTGGGCCATGAACACACGGGACGGGGTGACGAATTCCTCCTGCGCCGCGACGGTCAGGATCTCGCGCGACCCCTCCTCCGCCGTGCGCCGGAGCAGCCCGTAAATCGAGGAGGTCGCGGCCGAGAGGGCCAAGCGCGAGTCGTCCCAGCGAAGTCGGTGGAATAGGAACAGCGCCGCCATCGCATCGCCTGCGCCATTGACGGAGATGGGCAGCTTTGGCGTACGCACGCGCCAGAACCGCCCTTCCTCTGCCGCCAGCAGGTCCACAGAGTCCTCCGGCGTGTCCTCCACCTGCAGGCTGGTGACGAGCACGGTGCGCGGGCCGGTCGCCAGCAGTGCCGCTACCGCGATCTTGGCATCGCTCAGGGAATTGACGGTGTGGCCGGTCAGCCATTCCAGCTCGAACTGGTTCGGGGTGACGATGGAGGCCTGCGGTACGGCACGCTCGCGCATGAACTCCGGAATGCCCGGCCGCACGAAGACGCCGCGCCCGACATCGCCGATCACAGGGTCGCAGCACCAGATCGCGGCCGGGTTGGCAGCGCGCACCTTGCCGGCCGCATCCAGGATCGCCTGACCGATGGTGGCGTCGCCCATATAGCCGGACAGCACGGCATCGCAGCGTGGCAGGGCGCCGCGCTCCTCGATCCCCTGGACGAGGTCCCCGATCAGCTCCGCGCCGAAGACCTGGCCGCGCCAGGCGCCATAGCCGGTGTGGTTAGAGAACTGCACGGTGTTCACCGCCCAGACCTCCGCCCCCAGGCGCTGCAGCGGAAATACCGCGCTGGCATTGCCGACATGGCCGTAGGAGACCCAGGACTGGATCGAGAGGATGTTCATCGCGTCGTCCACCCCGCGCGGTGGAAGCTTGCCGCCCGCCGCGCGCGGGGTGCGGCGGGCCAGTCTGAACGGGCGGGCCTGACTAGACCCACCCTGCCCCGCCTGTCACCCGTGCGCCGTCAGGCGCAGCGCCCGCCATCGACGGGCAGCAGAATGCCGGTGATGAAGGAGGAGGCATCCTCCGCCAACCAGACGCAGGCATTGGCAATGTCGGCCGGGGTGGAAAGGCGCCCGATCGGGATGCTGGCGATGAAGCGCTGCCGGTTCTCCGGCGTGTCCTCCACCCCCATGAAGGCCGAGGTCAGGCCCGTCCCGCCCATGACCGGGCAAACCGCGTTCACCCTCACGTTCGAACCCGCCCATTCCTGCGCGAGGGCCTGGGTGAAGGTGTTCACCGCGCCCTTCGTGCCATTGTACCAGGTCAGCCCCGGCCGCGGCCGCAGCCCCGCGGTGGAGGAAATGGTGATGAAGCTGCCGCCGCCGCGCGCCTTCAGCACGGGGTAGGCGGACTTTGCCATCAGGAAGACCGACTTCACGTTGACGGCGAAGACCCTGTCGAACTCCTCCTCCTCCACATCGACGGAGGGCTGGTTGCGATAGGTCCAGCCGGCGTTGTTCACGACGATGTCGAGCCCGCCCAGGGCCGCCACCGCGCCCTCCACCATCGCGGCGATGTCGGCCGCCTTCGAGACGTCCCCGCCGAGCGCCAGCCCCCCGATCTCGGCCGCGACGCGCCGGGCGCCGTCGAGATTGAGGTCCGCCACCGCCACGTTCGCGCCCTGTGCCGCGTATTCGCGCGCGATGCCCTCGCCGAAGCCGGAGGCGGCACCTGTGACGAGCGCGATCTTGCCCTGGAGGCGCATGGTTCCGGTTCCATCGACGTTTGCCCGGGCACTCTGGGAAGGGCCGGGCCGCCGGTCAACGCGGGTGCCGCACGGAGAGGTTGCGCCCTGCCCGGCCGCCCGCTAAACGCGCGCCTTCGCGCTTCCGGTCGGCATCGGCGGCGCCATCAGACATGGAACCCGCCCGATGAAGCCCGACATCCACCCCGAGTATCACGAGATCACGGTCATCATGACCGATGGCACGACCTACAAGACCCGTTCCTGCATGGGGAAGGAGGGCGACACCCTTCGCCTGGACATCGACCCCAAGTCCCACCCGGCCTGGACCGGCGTGCAGCGCGTGATGGACACGGGCGGCCAGATCGCCAAATTCAACAAGAAGTTCGCCGGCATCGGCGCCCGCAAAGCCTGATCTGCTTCCCGCAAATAGCGGGATTGCACTGCGAGCATATCTGGAGGGGCTCCGGCGCTTGAAGCGCCGGGGCCCTTTTCCCATTTCTAGTCTGTCAGCGGCGCCCGAATGGGGCTGCTGACGTGAGGCGGACCGGACGCACGGCCCAATCGGGGGTGCACCAGCCGGGAGGCCGCGCAACGCCAACCGATGACCTTGCTCTTGCAGGAGGTTTCTCGTGAACGCTCTCGACTTCTCTCCCCTTTTCCGCACCGCCATCGGCTTCGACCGTTTGGCTCGCCTGGCGGATACGGCCCGTGCGGCCGCCGATGCCCCTTCCTACCCGCCCTACAACATCGAGCGCACGGCGGATGACGCCTACACGCTGACGATGGCCGTGGCTGGCTTCGGGCAGGACGACATCGAGATCACCGCCCAGGACAACGTGCTGCTGATTGCCGGCAAGGCCCCTCAGGCCTCCGATGACAGCCGCTTCCTGCACCGCGGCATCGCCGGCCGCGCCTTCGAGCGCCGCTTCGTCCTCGCGGACCACATCCGCGTCGAGGGTGCGAACCTTGAGAACGGCCTCCTGCATGTCGCTCTGCGCCGTGAGGTGCCCGAGGCTCTGAAGCCCCGCCGCATCACCATCGGCAGCACCCGCCCGCAGCAGCCGGCGATCGAGGGCCGTGCCGAGGCGGCCAATACCCAGGAGGGCCAGGCTCAGGCGGCCTGAGGGCAGCCTGCCTGACCTTACCTGACAGGAAACTGGGGCCGGCGGAGCGATCCGCCGGCCGTTTTGCGTTCCGGCGAACGGCACGGGCCTGTGCCGGTTGGGACTAGCCCGGTTTGCGGAAAAAGGCGTCCGCCGCCGCCTTCTGGCTGGCCCGGGCAGCAATCGCCGCCTCGGCGCGCGCGATTTCCGTCCTGAGTTGCTCGATGTAATGGCGCAACGCTTCCTCGGGCCATTCCGCGAGCGCCGCCGGGGCAAAGCCGGGCTGGGCCGGGCGCGGCCGTTCCTCCTCGAACATCTTTCTGTCTCCTGTCACGGCCGGTTGGGGCTTTGACCGTCCTCATCCCCCTCTCTATATCCCCACGCAACAGCCCGGGGCCCAGATGCCCCCACCGACCGCCCCGCGCCGGGCGCGACGAGGTTCCCGAATGCCCACGCCCCTGATGCCCAAGGCCACCGCCGTGTGGCTGATCGACAAGACCTCCCTCACCTTCGACCAGGTGGCCGATTTCGTTGGGATGCACCCGCTCGAGGTCCAGGCCATCGCCGATGGCGAGGTCGCGCAGGGAATCGTCGGCTACGACCCGGTGTCGAACGCCCAGCTGACCCGCGAGGAGATCGTGCGCTGCGAGGCGGACCCGAACGCCCGGCTGGTGATGATGGAGAGCAGCCTTCCGCAGCCCAAGATGCGCGGCAAGGGTGCCAAGTACACGCCCGTGGCCAAGCGCAACGACCGGCCGGACGGCATTGCCTGGCTGCTGCGGAACTACCCCCAGCTGACAGATGCCCAGGTGGGCAAGCTGCTCGGCACCACCAAGGAGACGATCGCTAAGGTGCGGGACCGCAGCCACTGGAACTCGGCCAACATCAAGCCGCGCGATCCCGTGATCCTCGGCCTCTGCTCCCAGTCGGACCTGAACGCGCTGATCATCTCGATCGGCGCCCAGCCAGTGCCGACCGCGGTAGAGGACGACGCGGCCTGAGGCTACCGCCCAGGCTGCGTGGCAGGGCAATAAAAGTGGGCGGGCCCCTCGGGACCCGCCCTTCTCTATGCCGGGCCGCTGCCCGGGCTTATTGCGGCCGGAGCCGCTGCGCTTCGAATCGCTCCATCTCCTCTTTGAGACGAAGCTTTTCCCGCTTGAGCCGAGCCAGCTCGAGGCTGTCCGGCTGGGGCCGGGCGTCCTCCGCCAGAATACGCGCGTCGAGCGCGTGGTGACGATCCTTGAGCGACTGTAGCCGGTGCGGGTTCAGCATACGCGTGATCCTCTTCCTGCTCGGTTCGTCTGATCGGGTCCGATCGGTCTCTCCGCACGGCGACTGTCACCGCCGCACAAGGGATGATATGTGAACGCGACGCCCGGGCGCGACATCTCTCACGCCCTTATCAACCCGAACCTCGCCCTCCGTCCCGCCTGACGGAACGGCGGCCCGACCTTCCGGGGGATCATGCTGGCCGAACGCGACAGCCTTCTCCGCCGCCTGCACGAGCTGCGGAGCGAGCACCGGGACCTGGATACCGTCATCCTGCGCCTCGAGGACAGCCTTCACGACCAGCTTCAGCTTCAACGGCTGAAGAAGCGCAAGCTGCGGCTGAAGGACGAAATTGCCCAGTTGGAGAGCCGGCTGGTGCCGGACATCATCGCATGAGCGCCGCCATGAAGGACGCCGCCCCGCTGGTCGGCATCATCATGGGCTCCCGCTCGGACTGGGAGACCATGCGCCACGCTGCTGAGATGCTGGTAGGGCTGGAGGTGCCGCATGAATGCCGCGTTGTCTCCGCCCACCGCACGCCGCAGCGCATGGTGGATTACGCCCAGGGCGCGGTCGCGCGCGGGCTGCGCGTCATCATCGCCGGCGCCGGGGGCGCCGCCCATCTACCGGGCATGACGGCGAGCATGACCCGCCTGCCGGTCCTCGGCGTCCCGGTGGAGAGCCACGCGCTGCGGGGGCAGGACTCGCTCCTCTCCATCGTCCAGATGCCTGCCGGCATCCCTGTCGGCACGCTAGCTATCGGCCGCGCCGGGGCTGTGAATGCGGCGCTAATGGCAGCTGCCATCCTCGCCCTTTCGGACCCTGCCCTGGCCGACCGCCTCGACGCCCATCGTCGCGCGCAGACCGAGGGCGTGGCGGAAAACCCGGCGTGACACTCTCCAGCCCTCCCGCTACGGGTCCGCTGCCGCCCGGTTCCATCATCGGCATTCTTGGCGGCGGGCAGCTCGGGCGGATGACGGCCCTGGCCGCCGCTCGCCTGGGGTACCGCTGTCACATCTATTCCCCGACCGCCGGGGAGCCGGGAACCCAGGTCACCCCTCTCGTTACCATCGCCCCCTACGAAAACGAGGAGGCGCTCGGCCGCTTCGCCCGCTCGGTCGATGTGGTGACCTTCGAATTCGAGAACGTCCCCGCCGCCACGCTGGACCGGTTGTCGGCGCTTGTTCCCTGCCGCCCCGGCATTCGCGCGCTCTCGATTTGCCAGGACCGCTTGGTCGAGAAGGCCTTCCTGGAGAAGGCAGGCGTTCCCGTCGCCCCCTGGGCCGCGGTGCATTCTGCCGCAGACCTGCCGGCTGCCCTGGCAGAGGTCGGGCTTCCGGCTGTTCTGAAGACGACTCGCCTTGGCTATGACGGCCGAGGCCAGGCCGTGGTGCGGACTGCCGAGGAGGCCGAGGCAGCGCTGGAGCGCCTCTCCCCTCACCCGCTGATCGCGGAGGCCTTTGTGCCCTTCGCCGCTGAGATCTCGGCGGTCGCCGCGCGCGCCTTGGACGGCACGGTCGCGACCTACGACGCGGTTGAGAATCGGCACGCCCACCACATCCTGGACCTGTCCTTTGCGCCGGCCCGGCTTCCGACCGAGGCGGCCTCCGCTGCCCGCCGCCACGCTGGTGCGGTCGCCGAAGCCTTGGAGTTGGTGGGCGTACTCGCTGTTGAGTTTTTCCTGCTGCCCGATGGCGGGCTGCTCGGGAACGAGATCGCGCCCCGGCCCCATAATTCTGGCCACTGGACCATCGAGGCCTGTCAGGCCAGCCAGTTCGACCAGCACGCCCGCGCGGTAGCCGGCCTGCCGCTTGCCGGGACGACGCGCCACGCGGATGCAGTAATGCGCAACCTCGTCGGTCCAGAGGGAATGGCACGCTGGCCATCCCTGACGGGCGCGACCGATGTGTCCGTTCATCTCTACGGCAAGGCCGAGGCCCGGCCTGGCCGGAAGATGGGCCATGCAACGCGGCTACTGCCCCTGGGCAGCTTGGCCGGCACAGCAGAATCCGAGCTGCTCAAGCCGCTGTGACCGAAATGCCAGGGGGTGCTGTGGCAGTCGGGCCACAGCGCCCCGAAACCCTCCCGCTCGGTGGCGTGGCGCGATGCGCAGGGGGACGGGCAGTGTTAGATAGCTCTGACGCGGCGCCGGAATCGGGAGAACACCTGACCCTCGCGCAGCGCGCCCCTGGTGGATCGGGAGTTCACATCATGAGCCTGAAGAAGGCCCTTCTGGCCGCGACGATCATGTCGCTGCCGCTCGCCGCGCAGGCCCAGCCTGTCACCGGCCTCTACATCGCTGCCGGTGCCGGCTTCAACTGGCAGCAGAAGACCGACATCGACGTCATCGGCTTCAACAACACCAACCTCGGCCGCGCTGGCAGCCTCGACTTCGACATGGGCTGGGTTGGCGTCGGCAGCCTCGGCTACGGCTTCGGCAACGGCCTGCGCCTCGAGATCGAGGGCAACTACCGTGAGAACAACACGGACGAGCTGAGCATCTCCGGTGCCAGCCGCGCGTCCTTCCAGGGCGGCCGCACGCGCACCTACGGCGCGATGGGCAACGTGCTGTTCGACTTCGCCATCCCCGGCTTCCCCGTCACGCCGTATATCGGCGCCGGCGCGGGCTATGCCTGGACCGAGTATGACGGCGTGCGCGGCACCTTCGCCGTTCCCGGCGTTGGCAGCCGCCAGCTGACGATCGACGACACCGACGGCCAGTTCGCCTATCAGGGCATCGCCGGCGTGGCCTTCAACCTCGGCGTCCCGG
Organism: Roseomonas sp. WA12; assembly: GCF_054165765.1. Lineage (NCBI taxonomy): Bacteria > Pseudomonadati > Pseudomonadota > Alphaproteobacteria > Acetobacterales > Roseomonadaceae > Roseomonas > Roseomonas sp. WA12. Next base: position 2,191,822 of record NZ_CM135108.1, read on the forward strand.
GCCTGGCCCTGACCGCCGAGTACCGCTTCCTCGGCACGCTGTCGCCCGAGCTGCAGTCCACGACCCGCGTCGCCGGCGGCAACGCCGTCCCGACCGGCACCGTGGTTGCCCGCAACCGCGTCGAGGTGGACAACTACAACCACTCCGTCCTGATCGGTCTGCGCTACGCCTTCAACGCGCCGCGCCCTGTGCCCGTCGCGACGGCCGCCCCGGCTCCCGCCGTGGCCCCGGCCCCGGCCCGCACCTACCTGGTGTTCTTCGACTTCGACCGCGCTGACCTGACGGACCGCGCCCGCCAGATCATCGCCGAGGCCGCCCAGGCGGTGAACTCCACCGGCACGACGCGCATCGAAGTGGCCGGCCATGCCGACCGCTCGGGCACGCCGCAGTACAACCAGCGCCTGTCGCAGCGCCGCGCCGAGGCGGTTGCCGCCGAGCTCGCTCGCCGTGGCGTGTCGCGCGGCCAGATGTCGATCCAGGCCTTCGGCGAGAGCCGTCCGCTGGTCCCGACCGCCGATGGCGTGCGTGAGCCGCAGAACCGCCGCGTCGAGATCGTCCTGCGCTAAGCAGCACGACCTCCTGCGAGGGAACTGGATGGGGGTGGGACCGAAGGGTCCCGCCCCTTTCTGCTTTAGTGGCCTACCGTGGCAGGCAAGGCGGATCGGCAGCCTGGGAAGGGGTACGCAGCGGTCACTGACACACCTCTCGCTTCCGGAGGCATTTCAGGCCTGCGCGTCGTAGTTCCGCTGCTATTCCTCGTCGGCTGCGCCGCTGCCTCCGCTTCGCGCGAGCCCGGCCTTGCCGCGCATCTCCACATTCTCCGTGCCGCCCGCGACTCCCTTGAAGCCTGCGGAGGTCTAGGCCGGGACTGCGGCCCCGAGAGCCTGCATGGGAACCTTGCCTGGGCGGAGAGAGAGGGACCGCCGGAACTGCTCCTCGATTTGAGCCGGGCAAGTGAGGAACGAGCATTGGTCAAAGCCGCCTTGCAGGATGCCTCTGCAGACTGCCTCGGACGCAAGATCCGGCCGAGCTCGCCCCGTTGGGAACGATGCAGACTTGATCGAGGCATCGTGCGGCAGGCCGAGGTAAGCGCCGAGGATGGGTCAGCTTCGGAACATATGGCGGAGTCGGGCTGGAGGCGCCGCCCGGCAACTTGGTGACGAGTGCCGGAGCCCTCACCGAAGGGACGAGGGACACCACATCTCACCGCCCGCGTTCAGGAGAACGAGGAAGGGCGCCCTGCGGCGCCCTTGAAACGAGAAAGGGCGCCTCACGGCGCCCTTCCGGGAAACCCTCTAACCTGTCGGATTAGCGCGCCGGGGCGGTGGAGACACGGCGGATGGCCGTACCACGGCCCTCGCTACGCTCCGGGGCAGTGCGCGCCGGGGTCGCCGCCGCGGCGCCACCGCACTCGCTGCGGCCATGCGGGTTGGAAAGGTTGTTCAGCACGGCCAGCTGCGCCAGCGCCTCGGTGTTCCTCGGCGCGGCCAGGGCGGCGGCAAAGAGCGGGGTCACGTTGCGGCAGAAGTTGGAACCCTGGCGGATGCCGTCCTGCGACTGGGCGTTCGCCAGCGAGGTGATGTAGCCGTCCAGCGAGGACTGGCCGCGCGCACCGGCGGTGCGGCGGAAATGCGCGTTGATGCCGCGGTAGGCGCCCTCAAGCTCGCCCTTATACTGGCGCACGAAGGTGTTGTACTGCTCGTCCTGCTGGCAGGACAGGGCAGCGACCATCAGCTGGCTCTGGAGGGCGCGCACGTCGAACGCGGCCTTCTCGGCCGGCTGGGCGCAGGTCTGGGCCATGGCAGGGGCGGCGGCGAGCACGGCGGCGAAGCCGGCGGCAAGAAAGCGGATCGGCGACATCTGGACCGGGGTCTCCCGAGGCATTGAAGGGCGGCATCTCCGCCCCGGCCCAACATCTATCGAGTCGGAAGCCGTGATGCACGCGGCTTTTTGAAGGCAGGTCCCGAGTGCTGTCAGCAACTTAGAGCGCGTGGCGGAAATGCCATGGCAAGGCGCAGGCCCGAAGCTGAACACCCTGGCGCTGCAAGCCTGTCCACGCATGACATCCCAGCGTCAGGCAGCATCCGGCCGCTTTGGCCGGTGCATGCGCGCGAGGTCGGCAAGCCGCCTGTCAAGAAAATCCAGCGCGGCCTGAAGGCTTCCTGGCTCCCGCAGCCAATAGGTGACGGTCGCAGCGTAGATGCCGGCCAGCGAGGCGCGGCGCGTGTACCAGGAAAAGTCCGCCGAACGGTCGCCTGCCGCCGCCCAGATCGTGTCCGCGGTGCGGGCGAGGCTGCGCGCCGCCGCGGCAGCGTTCCAGGGCAGGGTGAGCAAGGCCAGGCCGCGCCGGAAGGCCTCGCGCTGCGGCTCGGTCCCTTCCAGCCGGATGGCGATCACCCGCCGGATGCGATCGGGGATCCGCAGGGCAGCCAGATCCTCACGGGCAGCGGCCTCCTCCATCCGCCGGTCGGCCAGGTCGCTCCAGGCCTCCACGGCCCCCACCGGCCCGCGCGGGAAAAGCCAGCGATGCGCCATGGGGTCCTGGCCAAGTCCGCGCAGCCCGGCCTCAAGCGCGGCCTCGGTCCAGCCCAGCCGGGGCACGTGTGGCAGGGTCGCCAGGATGGCGGCGTCACGCTCGGGGCTGCGCTCGATCATCGCGTTTCCTCCTGCCCGCCCTTGGCGGCCGGTGCCGGCGTCGGGGCCTGGTAGCGCGCCAGTTCCTCGGTGAAGCCCAGCCGAGACATATCGGTCATCCGCATCGGATAGAGCAGCCCCTCCAAGTGGTCGAACTCATGCTGCATGACCCGGGCGGCCATGCCGTCGGCCTCGCCGGCGACGGCGCGCCCCTCAGAATCGACGCCCTTCCAGGCGATGCGCGAGGCACGGCTGACCTCTCCCCGCAGGCCAGGAATGGAAAGGCAGCCCTCCCAACCCGACTCGCGCTCCTCATTCAGCGGCGCGATCTCCGGGTTGAAGAGGGCGAAGACTCGCGGTCCATCGCGCATCACGAAGACCCGCAGCGGGACATGCACCTGGGGTGCGGCAAGGCCGAGGCCATTGGCGTCCAGCATCGTCTCGGCCATGTCGGTGGCTAAGCGGCGCATTTCGGGCGCGGTCGGGTCGGGCACCAGCTCGGCCCGGCGCAGCAGTACGGGATGGCCCAGCCGGGCGATCTTCAGGATGGCCATGGGACTTCCAGAAAAGGCGTGTAAAACAAGGTCAGACGAGACGGCGGGGCAACCCTGCCCTGCCAATGATGTTGGGGCAGGGCTCGGATTCGTCACCCCGGCTGGAATTGAAGCCGGGTGATGCGCGTTTCGGGCTTCCACCGGGCGCTCAGCGCATGTTAAACGGCCGGGCTTTCGCTGGATGGAGTCGCTCCTTCCGGCCGTTCAGCCGTCTCACTAATCCACCCTTTTGACCCAGGAGGTCGTTGCCGCGTGCAAGTCGTCGTTCGGGACAACAACATCGACCAGGCGCTGAAGGCGCTCAAGAAGAAGCTGCAGCGCGAGGGCGTCTTCCGCGAGATGAAGCTCCGCCGCCACTTCGAGAAGCCCTCCGAGCGTCGTGCCCGTGAGGCCGCCGAGGCGGTTCGCCGGGCTCGCAAGGTCGAGCGCAAGCGCCTGGAGCGCGAGGGCTTCTGAGCCCTCCCTCCCCGCCCACGGGGAGGAAAACCGATGACGTTCAGGCCGCGGCGCGGGGTAAATCCCCGCGAACCGCGGCTTTAGCGTGCCTTCAGGACCGCTTCTTGAGGTTCCAGAAGGTCGCGAAGTTCGGGATCACGTCGGTCAGCGTGTTCCGGTAAGCGGTCGCCTGGAAGTATTGGCCGAGTGGGACGAAGGGCACCGTCTCGAAAGCCCGCCGCTGCATCCGTCCGGCCACGGCGCGCTGGGCGCCTTCGTCGGGCGCATCGAACCACTCACCGCGTAGCGTCTCGATCTCCGGGTCGTCGGGCCAGCCGAACCAGCCCGCCGTACCGTTGGCCCGCAGCTGGGTGTTTGCCGCGGGCGTCGCATTGTCTGCCCCCGCGCTGAACGTGACGAAGGCGCTCCATCCCCCCTGCCCCGGCGCCGCCCGGCTGCCGCGACGGGTGAGCACGGATCCCCAATCGATCGCCTGGTAGTCCACCACCATCCCGATCTTCCGCAGCGTGTCCGCCATCACCTCGCTCATGGCGTTCACATGCGGGAGGTCGGTGGGCACCAGGAACACTACCGGCTCGCCCTTGTAGCCCGCCGCGGCCAGTTCGAGGCGTGAGCGCTGGAGGTCGCGCGGGCGGGCGAGCACATCCAGCGCCACATCATTCGCCAGGGGACTGCCGGGGGTGAAAACGCCACAGGGCACCGTCCACATCGCCGGGTCGTTGCCGGCGCAGGCGATCATCTCATCCGTCTGGTTCACAGCGCCCAGCACGGCCCGTCGCACGTCCGGATTGTCGAAAGGCGGGTGCAGGTGGTTCATGCGGAAGCTGGCCATGTAGCCGGCGCGGTCCAGCACGCCGACCGTGATGTTGCGGTTGCGGCGGAGCAGTGACAGCAGGTCCGGTGTCGCGAAATCCCACCAGTCTACCTCGCCCGCCTGCAGGGCGCTGGCGGCCGTCGAAGGATCGGGGGTGGTCAGCCATTCCACCCGGTCCAGGTTCACCACCTTCGCGCCGGCCGTGCCGCTCGGGGTGCCAGGGGCCGGGACGTAGCGTTCGTTCCGGGCATAAACGGCCCGCGCGCCTGGCACCCGCTCGTCCGCCAGAAAGCGGAACGGGCCGGAACCGACCATGTCGGTCACCTGCGCGGTGCCGGCCGTGCGAGCCAGCCGCTCGGGCATCATCGCCGGCATGAACACGCCGAACTTGCCGAGGGCATGAGGAAGCATCGGGAAGGGACGTTTCAGGCGAAACAGGATGCGGCGGTCATCGGGGGCGGAGAGCTCGTCGGTCGCCGCCATCAGCGTGGCGCCGAAACCGTCCCGGCTGGCCCAGCGGCGGATGGAGGCGACGCAGTCCCGCGCCAGCACCGGCTCGCCATCATGCCAGCGCAAGCCGTCGCGCAGCGTCAGCGTCCAGCGGCGGCCATCCTCCTCGACGCTGTGGCCCTCCACCATCTGCGGCTGCGGCGCGTAGTCGGCATCGGTGCCGTAGAGGGTATCGAACACCATGAAGCCGTGGTTGCGGGTGACGTAGGCGGTATTCCAGTGCGGATCGAGGGTGGAGAGATCCGCCTGCGGGATGAACTTCAGCACCCGCCGTCCCTGCGCCTGAGCGATACCAGGCGTGGCGAGGGCGGCCAGGCCGAAGCCCGCGCCGGAAAGAATATGCCGTCTGCGCATCGGGGCGGTCCTGGTCATTGCAGGCCGCATCGCAGCACGCCGCGCGCGCCGCGTCACGCGAGGCGCACCGCGCCGCAGAACCCGGTGGCGCCTCGCGCGTTCCGCCCGGGAACCCGCCGGATGCCCTGATGCCCCAGCTCACCCAGGACCTGATCGCGCGCGCCGTGCCGCCCTCTCTCCCCGGCACCGTGTTGCCGGAACGGGACGAGCTGCGGCTCCGCGCGGAAATGCAGGTCTTCCTTCATGGCCGCGATCCCACACTCGGGATCTGGGTCTTCGCCTATGGTGCGCTGATGTGGAGGCACACGGAGAGCAACCCGGACATCGTCGCCGCAGCCCGCCTGCCCGGCTTTGCCCGCCGCTACACGCTGAGGGACACCGAGGATCGCGGCACTAAGGCCGTGCCGGGGCTCACCCTTGGGCTGGAGAAGGTCCCTGCCCTCGCCTGCCCGGGTTTGTTGCTGCACCTGCCCGGCCCCTCCGTGGAGGAGCGCCTCTGGCCGGTCTGGAAGCAGGAGATGGGGCCGGGCTTCTACACGCCGCAGTGGCAGGAGGCGGTGATGCACGCCAGCCGAGATCCCGGTGGTGCGCCGATCAAGGCGCTGTGCTTCGTCTCTCGGCCCGACTGTGCGAACCATGTCGGAGAGCTGCCGGTCGGTACGGTCGCAGACATGCTATCCCGCGCTCACGGCCCGAACGGACCCGCCGCAGCCTACCTGCTGGAGGCCGCCGAGACGCTTCGCAAGCACGGGATGCGCGACGCGATGCTGGAGAGTCTGGAGGCTGAGGTCGCGCGGCGGCTGACTGCGAGCCCCGTACCACCGGCCGTCAGCGCACCGGACTGAACGACATTGGGTTGCGCCAAACTATAGACAGACATGGTATGCCCGCTCAGCAGGATAGCCGTGGCATCATTGAGGCCGGAACTGGCCAGCGCAGGGACAGCGCCAGGAGAAGGCCGAGAACCACGGGACAAGAAGAGTGCCTCGCTCACCGCGCCGCTTGAGATGCCCTAAAGCAGCGCCCTGTCACCGGACCACAGCAGCACCGACACGAGGGCAGCACCGACTTGCAGAGGAAGCCGAGTGAGAGCGCGCACTGGCTCTCACCGGCTCCTCCCCGCGCCCTACTTCTGCAGCGCCTGGACGATCTGCTGCGTGACCTTCTTAGCGTCGCCGAACAGCATCATTGTGTTGTCCCGGAAGAACAGCTCGTTCTCGACGCCCGCATAGCCGCTGGCCATGCCACGCTTGACGAAGAACACCGTCTTGGCCCGCTCCACTTCTAGGATGGGCATGCCGTAGATGGCGCTGGTCTTGTCGGTCTTGGCCGCCGGATTGGTCACGTCGTTCGCCCCGATCACATAGGCCACGTCGGCCTCTGCGAATTCGGGGTTGATCTCCTCCAGCTCGTGCACGTCGTCATAGGGCACGTTGGCCTCGGCCAGCAGCACGTTCATATGCCCGGGCATGCGGCCGGCGACAGGATGAATGGCGTATTCCACCGTCGCGCCTTCCTTCTTCAGCAGGTCCGCCATTTCGCGCACCACCTGCTGCGCCTGCGCCACCGCCATGCCGTAGCCGGGCACGATGATGATCTTGCCGGCATTCTTCATGATGTAGGCCGCGTCCTCCGGCGAGCCGGACTTCACGGGCCGCGCCGGGCCGCCGGAGCCCGCCGTCGCGGTGCCGCCGGCTTCCGCGCCGAAGCCGCCGAGCAGCACGTTGAGGATGGAGCGGTTCATCCCCTTGCACATGATGTAGGACAGGATGGCGCCCGATGCGCCGACCAGCGCGCCGGTGACGATCAGCAGCAGGTTGCCGATGGTGAAGCCGATGCCTGCCGCCGCCCAGCCGGAATAGCTGTTCAGCATCGAGACGACGACAGGCATGTCCGCCCCGCCGATCGGGATGATCAGCAGGAAACCGAGCGCGAAGGCGAGCAGCGCGATCAGCCAGAACAGCCCGGTGTTGCCGCCCGTCCAGACGAAGGTGGCGATCAGCACGAGCAGCAGGATGCCGAGCCCGGCATTCAGCATGTGCTGCCCGTTGAACAGGATGGGCGCGCCGGACATGCGCCCATCCAGCTTGGCGAAGGCGATGACGGAGCCCGAGAAGGTGATAGCGCCGATGGCCAGGCCCAGCGACATCTCCAGCAGCGACTGCCCGTGGATGGCCCCGGGCACGCCGATGCCGAAGCTCTGCGGCGCGTAGAGGGCCGCCGCGGCCACGAACACGGCCGCCAGCCCCACCAGCGAATGGAAGGCGGCGACGAGCTGCGGCAGCGAGGTCATCTGGATGCGGTTGGCGACCACCGCGCCGATCCCGCCGCCCAGGGCGAGCCCCGCGATGATCAGCCCGATGCCGCCCACCCGCATCCCCGGCTGCGCGAGGGTGGCGACGATGGCGATGCCCATTCCCACCATGCCCATCATGTTGCCGCGGCGGCTGGTGCTCGGGTGGGAAAGCCCCTTCAACGCCAGGATGAACAGGACGGAGGCGACGAGATAGGCGAGGGTCGAGATCGTGTGCCCCATCGTCTCAGCCCTTGCGCTGGAACATGGCGAGCATCCGCCGGGTGACGAGGAAGCCGCCGAAGATGTTCACCGCGGCGAGCGTCACGGCGATGAAGCCGAAGGCCTGCGCGAGAAGGGATTCCCCCAGCCCCGTGGCGAGCATCGCGCCCACCACGATCACGGAGGAAATGGCGTTGGTCACGCCCATGAGGGGCGAATGCAGCGCCGGCGTCACGCTCCAAACCACATGGTAGCCGACGAAGCAGGCCAGCATGAAAATGGTCAGCATCAGCAGGAAGGGTTCCGCCGCCGCCGCGCCATGCTCGATGGCGGGCATGGCTTCGCCGGCCGCCGCGCGGGCCTCCATCGCCAGCGCCATCGCCCGCTCGGCCATGGCCTGCGCGCGGATCGCGAGTTCCTCAGCTCTCATCTCTCGGATCCCCTCAGCCGGCCACGAAATTCGGATGCACCACCTGGCCGCCGCGCGTCAGCATCACGCCGCGCACGAGGTCGTCCTCGGCCGGCAGCACCGGCTTCGCCGCGTCCTTGTCCCAGAAGGTGGTCAGGAAGGTCAGCAGGTTGCGCGCGTACAGCCCGCTCGCCGCCGCCGGGATGCGGGCGGGCCAGTTGCCGTAGCCCAGCACCTTCACCCCGTTGGGCGTGACGATCATCTCGCCCGGCACGGTCAGCGCGCAGTTGCCGCCGGCATCGCTGGCGATGTCCACGATCACGGAGCCCGGCTTCATCGAGGCCACCATCGCCTCCGTCACCAAGATCGGCGCGCGGCGGCCCTGCACCAGCGCGGTGCAGACCACGATGTCCATCTTGCCGATCGCGGCGGCCACCACCTCGCCCTGCTTGGCCAGGAACTCCGCGCTCATCGGCTTGGCATAGCCGCCCGCGGTCTGCGCCGCGCGGCTCTCCTCGTCCTCATAGCCGACGAAGCTGGCGCCGAGGGACTTGATCTCCTCCTTCGCCGCCGGCCGCACATCGGTCGCGGAAACGCGTCCGCCGAGCCGCCGCGCCGTCGCGATCGCCTGCAGCCCGGCAACACCCGCGCCCATCACTAGCACATTCGCGGCCGGGATGGTGCCCGCCGCCGTCATCAGCATGGGGAAGCCCCGATCGAAGGCGACCGCCGCCTCCACCACCGCGCGATAGCCCGCGAGATTGGCCTGGGAGGACAGCACGTCCATGCTCTGCGCGCGGGTGATGCGCGGCAGCATCTCCATCGCGGCGGCATCCACCCCGGCCGCGGCCAGACGCGCGACCGAATCCTTGTCCGCGCCCATGGTCGCGATCAGCAGCGCGCCGCGGGGGATGAGGGACAACTCGTCCACCCCGCCCTCCCCGGCCGCGAGCGGCGCGCGCACCTTCAGCACGATGCCGGAGCCCGCCAGCGCGGTGGCGGCATCCGGCGCTACCTCTGCCCCGGCCGCGGCATAGGCGGCATCGGGGAAGCCGGCCGAAAGCCCTGCCCCGCTCTCCACCGCCACCGTGCAGCCCAGCGCGATGAGCTTCGTTACGGTCTCCGGCGTCGCCGCCACCCGGGCCTCATCCGCCCGGCGTTCCTTCAACACGGCCAGCCGCATCATTCCTGCCCCGTCCGATCCTATCCGGGGGAGGATCGCGGTCCGTTGCGGACCGCGCAAGCCTCGGCACCCGCCGACGGCCCGCGCCGGCGGATCGCTTCCCCGCAACGATTCGGAGACTGGCCCGGCCGGCAGGCCAGGTCCATCGCCCATGTACCCCTCACCGCACTGGTGCGGCGGGGTGATGTCGATATAGTCCGGTGAACAAGACGAAGAACAAGTCCGTCCAGGACACGCCGTCGTACAGGCGGGGGAGACAAGGGATGATCCGTCGTCGCGATGGGCTGGCGGGGCTCGCCGGGTTGACACTTGCCGGGCTCCGGCCCGCTTTGGCCCAGGCGAACTGGCCCAACAGGCCCGTGCGCTTCATCATCCCTTTCGCGGCCAGCGGCGGCGCCGACACCTTCACCCGCATCCTGGCCGAACCGCTGGCCGAGGCCTTTGGACAGCCCTTTATCGTCGAGAACCGCCCGGGAGGCGGCGGCGTGATCGGCACCGACGCCGTGGTGAAGTCGCCGCCCGACGGCCACACGCTGATGATGCTGACAGTGACGCATACGGCGAACGAGACGCTGCTGCCGAACCGCCCATATGTGCTGATGCGTGACCTGGCGCCCGTCGCCTGCCTGAACCGCACGCTGCAGGTGCTGGTGGTCAAGGCGGACCTGCCGGTGCGGAACGTTGCCGAGCTGATCGCGCTGGCCAGGGAGCAGCCAGGCCGCCTGGACTACGCCTCCTCCGGACCGGGCACGCCTTATCACATCGCCTTCGAGGTGTTCCGCCACGCGGCCGGCATCGAGGTGCAGCACATCCCCTTCCGGCTGAGCGGCGACGCGCGCAACGCAGTGGCCGGCGGCACCGTGCCGATGATGTTCGACGGCATCGCCACCATGCTGCCGCTCATCCAGTCCGGCCGCGTGCGCGCGCTGGCGACGACGGGCCCGGAGCGCTCCCGCCTGCTGCCCGATATTCCCACCATTGCCGAGACCGTGCCCGGCTATGAGCAGGTGGGCTTCAACGGCGTCATGGCACCGGCGGCCACGCCGCGGCCGGTGGTGGAGGCGTTGAACGCCGCCATCAACCGCATCCTCGCCATGCCCGCGACGATCGAGACCTTCAATCGCCTGGGCGCCGAAATCGCGCCGATGAGCGTCGCCGAATACGAAGCGCTGCTGCGCGCCGACATCGTGAAGCGCCGCGAATGGATCCGGCTTGCCGGGATCCAGCCGGAATAGGATGCCAATGATCTCCTTCACGCTCAACGGTTCCCCGGCCCAGCTCGACCTGGCGGAAGACATGCCGCTTCTCGCAGCGCTGCGTGGCGCGGCCGGCCTGTCCGGCCCGCGCTTCGGCTGCGCCGCCGAGGCCTGCGGCGCCTGCGTGGTGCTGCTGGACGGAAAGCCCGCCATTTCCTGCACCCTGCCGCTCGGCGCGGCCTCAGGGCGCAGCGTGACGACCGTCGAGGGGCTTGGCACAGCGGAGTCACCGCACCCCCTGCAAACCGCCTTCCTCCAGGAGCAGGCCGGGCAATGCGGCTACTGCCTCTCCGGCATCATCGTCGCGGCGGCCGCGCTGCTGTCCACCGACCCCGATCCGGACGACGCGACGATCCGGCGCGCGCTCGATCCTCATCTCTGCCGCTGCGGGAGCCACAACCGCGTCCTGCGCGCCGTGCGCCGCGCGGCTGCCGCGATGCGCGGCGCGGCGGTGCCGGCATGAGCGGCGTGGTGGAGGCACCGAAGCTTCCGAACAGCCTTCGGGACAACCCGCGCCTTTCGCGCTGGCTGCGCTTCGGCGCGGATGGGCGCGTGACCATCACGCCCGGAAAGGTGGAGATCGGCCAGGGCATCCTCACTGCCCTTACCCAGATCGCGGCGGATGAGCTGGATGTGGCGCTGCCGCGCATCGCGCTGCGAACGGTCACGACGCCTGACAGCCCGGATGAGGGCGTCACCTCCGGCTCGCTCTCCGTCCAGAACAGCGGCGCCGCGCTGCGGCATGCCTGCGCCGAGGCGCGCGCGATCTTCCTGCAGGTGGCAGCCCAGTCAAGTGGCGTGCCCGTGGACACCCTGCGCGTGGAGGACGGCACCTTCCTTGGACCAGATGGTCCCGTCGGCTCCTACTGGGCCCTGGCCGACCGCGAGTTGCTGGACTGCGACGCGACACCGGGCCGCCGCGCCAAGCCTCCCGTCGCTCGGGTGCTGGCCGGCACCTCCCTTCCCCGCCTGGACCTGCCCGACAAGGTGTTCGGCCGCCCCCGCTTCGTCCACGATATGCGGCCGGAAGGATTGCTGCACGCCCGCGTGATCCGCCCGCCCTCGCGCGGGGCACGGCTGCTCGACGTGCCGGACGCCCCACTGCCGGGCGGCGCCTGGATCGTGCGCGACGGCGACTTCCTGGCCGTGCTGGCCGAGACGGAGCACGGTTCAGACCGCGCCGCGACACGCCTGATCGCCCGCGCCCGCTGGGCGGAGTGCGACACGCTCCCCGACGAGAACGCACTACCCGAATGGCTGCGAGGCGCTACGCAAAAGGAGACAGTGGTCGTTGAGCGCGGCGAGGCGGCCGGGATGCCGGACGGCCCCGCGCTCCGCGCCAGCTTCTTCCGCCCACCCGTCGCCCATGCCTCCATCGGGCCGTCCTGCGCCGTCGCCCGATGGGAGGAAGAGACCGTCGAGATCTGGTCGCACACCCAGGGCCCCTACAATCTGCGCAAGGACATGGCCGTCGCGCTCCGCCTGCCGGAGGAGGCGGTCGTGATCCGCCATGTCGAGGGCGCGGGCTGCTACGGCCATAACGGCGCCGACGACGTGGCGCTCGACGCCGCCCTTGCCGCGCGCGCCGTACCTGGACGCCCCGTGCGTGTGCTGTGGACCCGCGCCGACGAGCTGGGCTGGTCGCCCTTCTCCTCCGCCATGCTGGTAGATGTGGAGGCCGCGCTGGATGGGGATGGCAACATCGCCGATTTCCGGCTGGATGTGACAAGCAACGGCCACTCCTCCCGCCCCGGCCGCGGCACGCAACCCACGCTTCTCGCCGCCGCTCATCTGGCCGAGCCTTTCGAGATCCTCCCCGCCATCAACATGCCCGTGGAGCGCGGCGGCGGTGCGCAGCGCAACGCCGTGCCGCTGTATCGTATCCCCGCGCTCCGCGTGCGGATGCGCACAGTGACGGAGATGCCGCTTCGCGTCTCCGCCATGCGCGGCCTCGGCGCGCCGGTGAATGTCTGGGCCATCGAATCCGCCATGGACGAGCTGGCGGAAATGGCCGGCAACGATCCGCTCGATTTCCGCCTGCGCCACATGGACGACCCGCGCGCCGCAACAGCACTGCGCACCGCGGCCGAGATGGCGGGCTGGGCCGGAAGGACAAGGCGCGAGGGCTTCGGCCTCGGCATGGGCGTCGCGCGCTACAAGAACCTTGGCGGCTGGTGCGCGGTCTTTGCGGAGGTTGAGGCGGAGGAGGAGGTACGCGCCCGCCGCATCTGGATCGCGGCCGATCTCGGCGAGGTGGTGAACCCCGATGGCTGCGCGAACCAGCTGGAGGGCGGCGCCATCCACGCCACCAGCCAGGCCCTGAAGGAACGTGTGCGCTTCGACCGCCGCCGCGTGACAAGCGACGGTTGGGACAGCTACCCGATCCTGCGCTTCTCCGAGGTGCCGGAGGTGCAGGTGCAATTGATCCGCCGGCCGGAGGAGCCGCCGCTCGGCGCCGGCGAACCCTCCTTCGGCCCCACTGTCGCCGCCCTTGCGAACGCCATCCACGACGCCCTCGGCATCCGGCCGCGCGCCATGCCCTTCACGGCCGAAAACCTTGCCGCCACGATGGAGGGCTGAGGCGTGGAGGAGCTGACCCTCACGCTGGGCTGTTACGAGACCGACCGCTCCCGCCCTATCCTGGACGGCCGCGTCCGCATCCCCGGCATGCGGTTCGAGCGCGAACCCGGCGAGCCGCGGGACCTGTTTCGCCGCGCGCTGCGCGACCGCGCCTTCGCAGTGACGGAACTGTCGATGTCCTCGCATATCGTCACCTCGGCGCGGGGCGATGCGCCGTATATCGGCATACCCGTCTTCCCCTCCCGCGCCTTTCGTCACGACTCTGTCTACATCCGCACTGATCGCGGCATCCACAGCCCCACCGATCTCGCCGGCCGACGCATCGGTGTGCCGGAATACCAGCAGACCGCGGCTCTCTGGGTGCGCGGGATGCTGCGGGACCGCTACGGCGTGGACACCGCCGGCATTGCCTGGCGCAATGGTGGACTGGAGATGCCTGGGCCGGGGGAACGGGTTCCGCTCTCCCTGCCGCCGGGCCTCGATGTCGGCCCGATCGGCCCCGGCGAGACGCTGAACGCGCTTCTCGCCGAAGGGACGCTGGACGCCATCATCAGCCCCCGCGCGCCCTCATGCTTCCTGAACCAAAGCGCACCGGTCGAGCGCCTCTGGCCAAATTCCCGCGCCGAGGAGGAGGCCTATTTCGACGCGACCGGCTTCTTCCCGATCATGCACTGCGTGGCCATCCGCAGGGACATCGCCGAGGCGCATCCCTGGCTCCCCGAAGCGCTGTTCCATGCCTTCGCCGAGGCCAAGGCGATGGCGCTGGCCGATCTCGCACCGAGCAACGTGCTGAAGGTCTCCCTCCCCTGGATCACGGCCGAGGCAGCGGCGCAGACGGCGCGCATGGGCGGCGATCCCTGGCCCTACGGCTTCGCGCGCAACTGCCGGGAGATTACGACCATGATCGACTATGCTGTCGCGGACGGGCTGGCAGGTTCCGCGATCCCGCCCGAGGCGCTGTTCCACCCGACCACCCTCGCTTTGTAGGATGCATCCCGCCGAGCCCAGGCGTTGATCGGCTCAGGCACGCCATAGCGCCAAGCGGCAGGGCGTGCCCGTCATCCCGTGTTCCGGCGTTTGTAGGCAGCGGGAGGAACGCCCTCGTGCCGCGTGAAGAAGCGCGAGAAATAGGCCGGCTCGAAGCCAAGCTCATAGGCCACGTCCGAAACGCTGCGCGACCCGTGGATCAGCATCCGCCGCGCCTCCGCCATCAGCCGATCATGGATCAGCCCGAGCGGAGAGCGCCCGGTAATCGTGCGGCAGGCCCGGGTTAGGGTCGTCTGCGTTACGCCCAGGCGCTGGCAATGGGCCTCCAGCCCTTCATGCTCGCGCAGGTGCCGCTCAACCCCCTCGCGGAAGCGTCGGACGAGGGCCGCCTGCAGCCGCTCCGCCCTCGGCCCCTCGGCGTCCTCCATTCCCCGCCGCAGCAGGCCGAGCAGCAGCAGCGCATGGCCTGCCAGCGCCGCGTTCCGCTCCGGCCCTAGCTCCCGGAACGCTGCCTCCATGCCCTCGAACACCGCGTTCACGCGCGTCACCAACGGATCCTCCCGCGGCAGGGTCAGGCTGCGGATCGCGGCCGGCGCATGGGCCTCCCCCAGCATCCCCTCGCAAGCGCCGAGGAAGCCGGCGGTAAGGGTGAGGACGTGGCCCGCGCTCGCCGGGCTATACCGGAAGCCGTGCACCTGCCCCGCCGGCACAAGATGCAGCACGGGCGCCCCAAACTCCCGCTCCGGCCCGTCTCCCTGGAACCGTCCGCTGCCCTCCCGTATCCAGAAGACCTGGTGCAGATCCCGGTGCCGGTGCGGACGGATCGTCCAATCATGACGGGCGCTGCGGGTGACCAGAGGCTCGACATGCACGGGATCCAGTCGGTCCCGTGGAGCAGGCTCTCCGTAGAGGTCGAACAGGGGAATGCCACCCCCGCGGGCACGCGAATGACCGGGGGCGCGATTGCGCGAGAAGTCCAAGCCGTTGCCCTGATCGTGCATGGCGGTGAGGGTCGGACGGTCCGATAAAGGATACAAGACATCCCGTGGGGAGGGAGGCCATGGAACAGCGAACCCAGGTGGCAGTGATCGGTGCCGGACCGGCCGGGCTGCTGCTCTCGCAATTGCTCCACCGTGCAGACATCGACTGCATCGTGCTGGAGCGGAAGTCCCAGGCCCATGTCGAATCCCGCATCCGCGCCGGCGTGCTGGAACAGGGCACTGTGAACCTGCTGGAGCGCGCGGGCGTGGCGGACCGGCTGCGGCGCGAGGGGCTGCCCCACCACGGCATCCAGCTGGCCCTCGATGGCGAGCTCTTCCGCATCGACCTGCACGCACTCACCGGCGGCCGCTTCGTCACCGTCTATGGCCAAACCGAGGTGACTCAGGACCTGGTCCGCACCCACCAGTCCCGCGGCGCCGCCCTCGTCTTCGAAGCCGAGGACGTCGCGCTGCACGACATCACCACCGCCCATCCCTCCGTCACCTATCACCAAGCCGGCACGGAACACCGCATCGCCTGCGACTACATCGCGGCATGCGATGGCTATCACGGCGTCGGCCGCGCCAGCATCCCGGCCGACGTGCTGCGGGTTTTCGAGCGGGTCTATCCCTTCGGCTGGCTCGGCATCCTCGCCGATGTGCCGCCCTGTGACGAGGAACTGATCTACTCCAACCATGCCAGCGGCTTCGCCCTCGCCTCCATGCGCTCCCACAGGCGCAGCCGCTACTACGTGCAGGTGCCGGTGACCGAGCGGCTGGAGGATTGGCCGGACGAGCGACTCTGGGACGAGCTGGCGCTGCGCCTTGGCCCGGAGGCAGCGGCACGGATGACACGCGGCCCGGCGATCGAGAAGAGCATCGCCCCGCTCCGCTCCTTCGTGGCCGAGCCGATGCGGCACGGCCGACTGTTCCTGGCCGGCGACGCCGCGCATATCGTGCCGCCCACAGGCGCGAAGGGGCTGAACCTTGCCGCCTCGGATGTCAGCTTTCTCGCCGAAGCACTGATGGAGCGCTACCTCGACCGATCCGAAGCCGGGCTGGACAACTATTCCGCCCGGGCGCTGGCCCGCGTGTGGATGGCCGAGCGCTTCTCCTGGTGGTTCACGGGCCTCACCCATCGCTTCCCGGACATGGATGATTTCGGCCGCCGCATGCAGGTGGCAGAACTGAACCTCATTCGCGCCTCCGCCCATGCCCAATCCGCGCTCGCGGAGAACTATGTCGGCCTGCCGATGTCCTATGCCGCTCTTGCCGGTCGGCACGCGGCGCCCGCCCTGGTGCCCTGATGCGCAGCACGCCACGCGTGAACTTGAAGGAGGAACCCCGATGAGCGAGGTCGTCCGCGGCTATCGCCGCCCCAACCCGGCCACCCAGCCGCCATTGAACTCGCCGAGCTACGGCAGCACCCGGGCGCGCTACCCCACCCAACCTCTGCTCAAGCTGCCGCACACGCTGACGGAGACGAGCAGCCCGCTCTTCACCCCCGCGCGCTACCCTGAGACCGTAGACCTCACGGTGCTGGAGAACGGCGCGGGCCAAGCCATGGGCGAGCGCATCATCGTCGGAGGCCGCCTCACCGACGAGGAGGGCCGCCCCGTCCGCCACGCGATGGTGGAGGTGTGGCAGGCCAATGCCGCCGGCCGCTACAACCACGAGGGCGACACGCATGACGCGCCCCTCGATCCCAACTTCCGCGGCATGGGCCGCGTCTTCACCGATGAGAACGGCTGGTACCGCTATGTCACCATCCGCCCCGGCGCCTATCCCTGGCGCAACCACAGCAACGCCTGGCGCCCGAACCACATCCATTACAGCCTGTTCGGCCAGGGCTTCGCGCAGCGCATGATCACCCAGATGTACTTCCCGGGCGACCCGCTGCTGCCGCTCGATCCCATTTTCCATACCGTCGCCGACGAGGCTGCTCGCGAGCGCCTCGTCGCCCGCTTCGACCTCGACCTCACGGTCCCCGAACACGCCCTAGGCTACCGCTTCGACATCGTGCTGCGCGGGCGCGAGGCAACGCCCATGGAGGACGGCCACCATGACTGAAGCAGCGCTCCCGCGTGCCTCCGGCGCGACGACCCCCGAACTCCCGCCCTCCGTCGCCACCGCCCACCAGACCGCCGGCCCCTACTGGCACCTGGTGGACTTCCCGGAATGGGCCGACACCACCCGCCATTTCGCCGACAACCTGCCCGAGGGCGCCGAGCGCATCACGCTGACGGGCACGCTGCGCGACGGCACCGGCGCGCTGGTGACGGATGCGCTCGTCGAGATCTGGCACGCCGATCCCGCGGGCCGCTATCCCGACGTGAACGGCGACCCCACCGCCTTCCAGGGCTACGGCCGCTGCGCGACGGATAAGCAAGGGCGCTTCCGCTTCGTCACCCTCAAGCCCGGCCCCGTGCCCGTCCATGCCGGGGCGAACGCCATGCAGGCCCCGCATGTGGCACTCGCCGTCTTCGCCCGCGGCTTGCTGCAGCACCTCTGCACCCGCCTCTACTTCGACGGCGAGGCGCTGAACGCGACCGATCCCGTGTTGAATGCCGTGCCGGAGACCCGGCGCGGCACCATGATCGCGAAGCCGGACGGGAATGGCGGATGGACCCTCGATCTGCGTCTTCAGGGCGAAGGCGAGACGGTCTGGATGGCGGTCTGACGCACCCCCTCGCCTGCACGGCCCGAAACCCCTAACTCCCGCCCGCACGGCGGGAGCGAGGGAACAGGCCAATGGACGAGGACGACGACGCGCCCCTGCCGCGCCTGCCCGGCGGCAAATACTACATGACTCCCGCCGGGGAGGCCGCCATGCGGGCCGAGTACGAGGACCGCAAGGCCGAGCGGCACCGCGTGGTTGAGATCGTCTCCTGGGCCGCCGGCAACGGCGACCGCAGCGAGAACGCCGACTACAAGGAGGGCAAGCGCCGGCTGCGCGAGATCGACCGCCGCCTGCGCTATCTCGGCCGAAGGCTGGACGCGGCCGAGGTGGTGGACCCCGCCGCCCAGGCACAGCGGGACCGCATCTTCTTCGGCGCCACTGTCACCTACCTCAACGACCGCGACGAGGAGCGCACCGTCACTATCGTCGGCGTGGACGAGGCGGATATGAGCGCGGGCAAGATCAGCATCGGCTCGCCCATCGCGCTGTCGATGCTACGGGCGCAGGTGGGCGACGAGGTCACGGTCCGCACACCCAATGGCCCGAGTGCCATCGAGATCACCGCGATCCGCTACCCCGACCCGGCCTGATCATACCGCCCTGTCAGACCGCCGGCGTCTCCGTCGGCGGCACGCCGGCTTCCGCGATCGCGGCGGCCTGGCGCGCGGCCAGATCCTCTTCGCGGTAGTCCTCGATGAGCTCGTGGAACAGGTTGTGCCAGTTCATCTCGGCCCGCAGCCGCAGGAAGGCGCTGCCGAGGCCCACCGCCGCGCGGTCCATCAGCACGAACTCCCGCGGCGGGCGCACGCCGCCAACGCGCTTCAGCCCGGCATGGACCTCCTCGGCCACCTTGCGCCCGTACTGGGGATCGTTCGTTTCCTGAACGGGCCGGACGCGATCCTCCAGCAGCGGCTCATAGAGGAAGCGCGCCCAACGCAGCAGCACCTCCATCGTCTCGCGCTTGAGGTCCTTGAAACCCCACAGCTCGAAGGCATGCGCCGCCTTGTCGCGGTCCTCGTCGCGCACCGCCTCATAGAGCGTCAACGTCCCCGTGATGAATCGCGGGGGGAAGACGCGAATGGCGCCGAAATCGAGAAGGTTGATCCCTCCCTCCTGCGGCCGCACCTGGAAATTGCCGAGATGCGGGTCGCCATGGATCACGCCGTAGCGATAGAGCGGCAGGTACCAAGCCAGGAACAGCGACTTGGCATAGGCGTTCCGCTCCTCAAGGGAGGGTTCCTCCTCGAGCCGGGTGAGGATGGAGCGCCCATCAAGCCAGGTCATCGTCAGCAGCCGCTTGGTGGTCAGCTCCCGGACCGGGGTGGGGATGTGCACCTCGGGCGTGTCGCGCAGCATGATGCCGTACATCGCCATCTGCGCGGCCTCGCGCTCGTAGTCGAGCTCCTCGCGCAGCCGCTCGCGCAACTCGTCATAGACGTCGTCATGCTGGATGGTGTTGTCCATCCGCGCGTACAGCCCCATCGCCATCCGAAGCTGGCGAAGATCGGCCTCCACCACGCTCGGCATGTCCGGATACTGCAGCTTGCAGGCGACCCGCGTGCCGTCCTTCAGCAGCGCCCGATGCACCTGGCCGAGCGAGGCGGCGGCGGAGGCGTCGCGCCCGAATTCGGCAAAGCGGGACTCCCAGGCCGGGCCAAGCTCCGTGCCCATGCGGCGCCGCACGAAGGCCCAACCCATCGGCGGCGCATTCGCCTGGAGAGAGGCCAGCTGCTGCGCGTACTCCTCCGGCAGCGCGTTCGGCACGGTGGAGAGGAACTGCGCCACCTTCATCAACGGGCCCTTCAGCCCGCCAAGAATGGACTTCAGGTCCTCCGCATGCGCCGCCTTGTCGGTCTTGATACCGAGGAAGCGCTCCCCCGCCACGCGCGCGGCGATGCCGCCCACCGCGCCGGAGGTGCGCGCCATCCGGCGGATCTCGCCGAACAACGTGTTCTCGCGATCCTCAGCCATCCGCACGCTCCAACTCGTCAATGAAGCCCGCGATGACGTCGAGACCCCGGCGCCAGAACTTCGGGTCGGCAGCGTTCAGCCCGAACGGCGCGAGCAGCTCCTGATGTCGTAGCGTGCCGCCGGCACGCAGCAGATCCAGATACTTCTCCGAGAAGTCCGGCACCTGCCCGTCCTGGTACACGCCGTACAGCGCGTTCACGAGGCAGTCCCCAAAGGCATAGGCGTAGACATAGAAGGGCGTGTGGATGAAGTGCGGGATGTAGGACCAGTACACGCCGTAATCCGGCGTGAAGTCGAAGGCCGGGCCGAGGCTCTCGACCTGCACCTGCATCCAGATCTCCGCGATCCGCTCGGAAGACAGCTCGCCCTTACGGCGCTCGTCATGTAGCAACGTCTCGAAGCGGTAGAAGGCGATCTGCCGCACAACCGTGTTCAGCATGTCCTCCACCTTGGAGGCCAGCATCAGCCGTCGCCGCGCCGGATCCGTCTCGGCATCCAGCATTGCGCGGAAGGTCAGCATCTCGCCGAACACGCTCGCGGTCTCGGCCAGCGTCAGCGGCGTGCCGGACATCAGGTAGCCCTGCTTCGCCGCCAGCCGCTGGTGCACGCCATGGCCCAGCTCATGGGCCAGCGTCATCACGTCCCGCGTCTTCCCGTGATAGTTCACCAGCAGATACGGATGGGCGGAGGGCACGGTCGGGTGCGCGAACGCCCCGCTCGCCTTGCCCGGCCGCAACGCCGCATCGATCCAGGGCTTGTCGAAGAAGTCGCGGCCCATCTCCGCCAGATCAGGGCTGAATGCCGCATAGGCGGACAGCACCTGGTCCTGCGCATCGCGCCACGGGATGGTCCGGTCCACATCGCCCGGCAGCGGCGCGTTGCGGTCCCAATGCTTCATGCGATCGAGGCCGAGCCATTTCGCCTTCATCGTGTAGTAGCGATGCGACAGCCGCGGGAAGCTCTCCACCACGGCAGAGACGAGGGCGTCCACCACCTCGTCCTCCACCATATTGGCGCGGTTGCGGGAGGTGCCGGGGCGCGGATAGTTCCGCCACCCGTCGATGATCTCCTTGTCCTTCGCCAACGTGTTGGTGATGAGCGAGAACAGCCGCACATTGTCGCCGAACGCCTTCGAAACGCCCGCCGCAGCCGCCTCCCGCACCGAGCGGTTCGGGTCGGAAAGCAGGTTCAGCGCGGCCGAAACCGTCATCTCCTCCGTCCGCCCATCCCGCATCACCGGCACGCGCATATGTGCGACCGTCTCGTCGAACAGGCGGTTCCAGGCGGAACGGCCCGTCACCTCCTTCTCGTGCAGCAACTTCTCCACCTCGTCGGAGAGCTGGTGCGGGCGGAACACTCGCAGATCCCGCAGCCAGGGCCGCCAGCGCGAGAGCGCGGGAGACGCCGCGATCCGCGCCTCCAGTACCGAATCATCCAACCGGTTCAGCTCGAGGGTGAAGAACAGCAGATGGCTGCCGATTGCCGTCACCCGCTCCTGCATCGTCTGGTAGAAACGCCCGTTCTCAGCATTCTGCGCGTCGCCGCTGAACAGGAGCTGCGCGTAGGACATCACGCGCCCCAGCACCTCCTCGATCCGTTCGTACTCGCGCAGCGCCGCATCCAACGCCTCGCCCGAGAGGGAAGCGAGCCGGCCAGAATGCCCAGCCTCGAAGGCCTGCGCCGCCCGCTCCGCCGACGTCAGGTCACCCACCAGCCGCGGGTCGTCGGGGCGCGCATAGAGATCCCGCAGGTCCCATTCCGGCAGCGCCTCCCCAGCCGGGGCGCTCCCGATCCGGGCCTCGGTGTCGCGAAACGGCGACGGCTTGTGCAGGTTCATTCGGACGAAGCGCCTTGTGGTATCGGGAATCCTCATCCCGATATAAGCCCCCCAAGGGGCGAGCCAAGGCCGCGGCCCCGGTGGAAGACGACAACAGCGCGTCAGGGAGAGAAATGGCAGCGACCGAGACGCCCGGGGACAGCACGCGCTGGACCAGCCTGCCCGGCATGATGCTGGGCCTCGCCGCCCGCAACCCCGACAAGCCCATGGTCCGCCACTGGCGGAACGGCGGCTGGCAGCGCACGACCTGGCGGGACTTCGCCGTGGCCGTCGCCAATGTCGCCGCCGGGCTCCGCGCCCAGGGCGTCTCGCCCGGGGACCGCGTCGCGCTCGTCAGCGACAGCCGGCCGGAATTCCTCATCGCCGACACCGCGATCATGGCGATCGGCGCCGTCACCGTGCCGACCTACACGACAAACACGGTGGCCGACCACGCCCATATCCTGCGCGACAGCGGCGCCCGCGCGGCGATCGCCAGCACCGCTGCCCTCGCCGCACGCTTGCGCGAGGCCGCGGGCCCGGCCCATGACGGAGGCGGCCTCGACCTTCTGGTCTGCCTGGAGGACGCGCCGAACACCACACCCTGGTCCAGCATTGCCGAGATCCCCGGCGACCTCGCCATGCTGGTGGCCGAGGTGCAGCACATCCCCGAGGGGCGGCTCGCCTGCCTCATCTACACCTCCGGCACCGGCGGCCTGCCCAAGGGCGTGATGCTGCCCCATCGCGCCATGCTGGCGAACACCGCCGGGGTGCGCCCCTTCATCCAGCAGCTCGGCCTGGAATGGGCCGGCGCCTGCTACCTCTCCTTCCTACCCCTGTCGCATGCCTATGAGCACACGGTCGGCGGCTTCCTCTTCCCGGCCTGCGGCATCGAGATCGTCTTCTCGCGCGGCGCGGAACGCCTGGCCGCGGAGTTCGGAGATGTCGGGCCCTCCCTTGTCACTGCCGTCCCACGACTGTTCGAGGTTCTCCGCGCCCGCATCCTGGCCGGGCTGGAGAAGGAGAAGCCCTGGAAGCGGCGCCTCTTCGAGCGCGCCCTTGCCCTCGGCCTGCGAAAGATGGACGGCCCTCGCCTGAATCCTCTCGAGCGCCTGGAGGATGCGGTGCTGGACCGGCTGGTGCGTGCCAAGATCCGCGCCCGCTTCGGCCCCAACCTCGTCGCCATGGTCTCCGGCGGCGCCCGGCTTGACCCCGACCTCTCCGGCTTCTTCCTCGCGCTGGGCGTCACCATCCTGCAGGGCTACGGCCAGACCGAGGCCGGACCGGTGATTTCGGTGAACCTCCCCTGGGACAACCACCGCCGCAGCGTCGGCCGTCCGGTGGAGGGCGTGGAGGCGCGCATCGCCGAGGATGGCGAGCTGCTGATCCGCGGCCCCTTGGTAATGGACGGCTATTGGGGCGACCCGGATTCCACGGCCCGCACGTTGGAAACACCGGCCGGGGAGAGTTCCCCCTGGCTGCACACCGGCGATGTCGGCGCGATCGACGAGGCGGGCCGCATCACCATCACCGACCGCAAAAAGGATTTCATCAAGACCCTTGGCGGCGACATGGTCAGCCCTGCCCGGATCGAGACCCTGCTGATGGCGGAGCCCGAGATCGCCCAGGCCGTGGTGGCGGGCGAAGGCCGGCCCAACATCGTCGCCCTGGTCGTCCCGGCCGAGGGCGCGGCGCCGGAGAAGGCGATCCAGCGGATCAACGGCAAGCTCTCGAGCCCCGAGCGCATCCGCAAATGGTCCGTCGTGGAGCCCTTCACGGTGGAAAGCGGCACCCTCACCCCCACCATGAAGGTCAAGCGGCGCGTGGTGCTGGACATCCACAAGGCGGCGATCGAGGCGCTTTACTGAAGCGCAAGGCCGGGCGGCGCCCCTACTCCGGGATCCGCAGCGCCCGGTCTGCCCGGCAACGCGCGAGTGGCAGCTGCTCCGCCGAGAGGATCCGCAGGACCCTCTTGGTGGTCCGATCCGTCTCCATCACCAGGCACGCGCAGCCATAGCCGTAATAGCCGTTGGTCCGCACCCAATCGCGGGTGGTGAAGTCGGGCATGACATCCATGCCCGCCACCGGCTCCCCGCCCTGTTCGGACAGAGTCCACTCGGCATCCCGGTCGTTCAGCCAGTAATTGCCGGGGGTCGGGTTGGCGAGCCAGCCGCATCGGCGCTCCGCCGCCTCCGCCCCGGCCGGAAAGGCCAGGGCAACGAGCAGCAGCGCGGCGCGGCCGGCCCGCACGGTCACATCCCCAGCGCGCGGCGGTACAGGTCGAGCAGCGTCTCCTGCTCCTCCACCTCGGCCGGCTCCTGCTTCCTGATGCGGATGATCTGGCGGATCACCTTCACGTCGAAGCCGGCGCTCTTGCCCTCGGCGAAGATGTCCTTGATGTCGTCGGCGAGCGCCTTGCGCTCCTCCTCCAGCCGCTCGATCCGCTCAATGATCGAGCGCAGGCGATCGACCGCGATCCCGCCCACCTCAGGGTCCGGATCGGCTTCCTGGCGGGCGCGGCTCGCGGCGGCCTCGTCGTCGATGTCGAAGGGTACGTCGGACATGGGTCTCTCGGTGCGTCTGGTCGGAACCGGGTGAAGGGGGCTTCGGCTGCGGACCCATGCGGCGGACCGCAATCTCCCGCCCCCTCGGGAAGAGCGGCGGGTCTTACCCCCTCCGCCATCCCCGCCTCAATGCCTTGACGTGCAAGAAGAGAACCCTTCGGGAACAACGTGGCCCCTAGGCCACGGGACCGTCCGCCCCCCGATGCAGCAGATGCGTCATCGCCGCCGTTCCCAGGACCGGAACCAGCAGGTTGGCGAAGGGAACAAGGGCAAGCAGCCCCAGCACCGCCCCGACCGCCAGAACGGAGAATTCGCGCCGCTTTCGCAGCACGCGCGCTTCCGCCACCCCCATCCGACGCTGTGCCACCCCCTCGAACAGCCCATGACCGAGCGAGACGGCCGCCACCAGCCAGATCAGCGCGCCACCCACAAGCGGCAACAGCAATGCGACGGGCAGCAGGATGAGGTTCAGCCCCAGCACCTTCAACGCGAGGGTTACGTTGAACACGCCCTGCGCCGCCAGTGACGCCCCGCGCGGCGTCGGCAGCCCGGGATAGTGCCGCTGCTCCACCGCCGCCGCCGTCTCGTCCAGGAACAACCCGGCAATGGCGAGTGCGAAAGGCACGAACAGCCAGAAGGCCGCGAACAGCCCGGCCACGCCACCCAGCACCCCGGCCGCCGTCGCCAGCCAGCCCGTTCCGCCGGCGAGCAACATCACCGCCCAATCCGCCAGCACGATCAGCCCGCCCAGCGCCAGGATGGCGCCGAGCAGGCCCTTGATCAGCGGCCCGCGGAAGCCGCGGTCGAACACCTGGTCCAGCGGCATGACCAGGCTCGCGATCACAGCGGTCACGCGCGCTCAGTGCCCGGAATTGCTGGCGGCGAAGGCGGCCTTCTGCTCCGGCGTGGCCTCGCGCTGATGCTGCGCCTGCCACTCCTTGTACGGCATGCCGTAGACGATCTCCCGCGCCTCCGGATCCGGCAGCGCGATCCCCTTCTCTCCCGCAGCCTCGCGGTACCAGCGGGACAGGCAGTTCCGGCAGAAACCCGCCAAATTCATCATGTCGATGTTCTGCACGTCGGTGCGCTCGCGCAGGTGCTGCACCAGCCGGCGGAAGGCAGCCGCCTCCAGCTCGGTGCGCGTGGCGTCGTCGATCTCGGTCATGAAAAGCCCTCTCTGCCGGGAAGATGGGATGG
This sequence comes from Roseomonas sp. WA12, assembly GCF_054165765.1. NCBI lineage: Bacteria > Pseudomonadati > Pseudomonadota > Alphaproteobacteria > Acetobacterales > Roseomonadaceae > Roseomonas > Roseomonas sp. WA12. Next base: position 2,217,282 of record NZ_CM135108.1, read on the forward strand.
CGGGGCCGCCCGCGCTATCCCTCATCCCGGCAGCCCCTCATCCCGACTGCCGGGGAATTGCGGCAACCCGTCGCCCGGCACCAGCCAGGGCAGCCGGAACGCCGCCTGGGTGTGGTCGGCCGGCGGCAGGCGCGCCGGATCGTCCAGGCTGGCCGTCGTCACATCGATCTCGCCGGGAAGCGCATGCGCTGCATAAGTCAGCGTCGTGCCGCAATCCCCGCAGAAACCGCGCTCCGCCTGGGGTGAGGAGGCGTATAGCCGCATCGCGCCCCGCACCACGCGAAAGCCCTCTCGCGCCACGCTGAACCAGGCGACAACGGGCGCTCCGGCCACGCGCCGGCAATCCCCGCAGTGGCAGAGGGTGGAGTGGAACGGCACGCCGCGCGCCTCGTAGCGCACCGCGCCGCAATGGCACCCGCCTGTCAGCCCCGCATCGCTCACCGCGATCCCTCCATCCGAATTCAGCACGCACCGGCAAAGGCACTGTTCCGCACCCGGCCACCTTCGCCCAGAACTTCCCGCGTCGCGCAGCGAAAGGGCTGGTAGGCGCGACCGTCGAAGCGCCAGCTCTGCACGGCATAGAGGCCCGCGCCGCCACGCCCGCCGATGCGAAGATCCGCCATCCCGCGATGCCGCTCCGGCCGCACCGACAGGTCATCCCCATTCGTCGAGAGCACGACGTGATAGCCGCCACCGCTCTGCAGGATGACGGTCAGATCGCAATTCACCATCGCGCACTCGCCCCGTACGAGCCAAGCAGGATCCCGCCCGCCCAGGCGCAGCCGCTTGGGCGGAACTGGCAGGGAATCCCCGTCCTCATCCTTGGGCTCGAAGCCGAGCGGAGGTCGCGGCGCGCCGGCGAGCGCGGCCAGCCGCCGATACCGCCAGAATGCCTCGCGCGCCGGCGCCAGCCGCGCCGGCCTCGCGCCATGCCGCCGCAACGCCTCCACCACATCCGCCCGGCCCAGTGCCTCGGCGATCGCGATGGGGGTGTCCCCATCCACCTTCGTGTCAGCGGCAGCACCCCGCCGCAGCAGCAGTTCCAGAACCGCAACATCGCTCTCCCGGGGGGCCTCGGCCGGGCCGAGGCAGGCGAGGACCGGGGGCAGAAGGGCGGTGGGCTCGCCAAAGCGGCGGTCCAGCACCTCGCCGAGCAGGGAGGCCCGCCCCGCACAGGCAATCTCCCGGGCCAGGGCGTCCGGTTCCGCCGGCTGCAGCCCGGCGCGCAGGAGCGCCGACACCGGCTGTTCCTCCCCCGCGGCCAACAGCCCGCGCGCAACCTCCTGCCCCTCGCGCCCCTGCAGGAGAAGCGGCAGGGCCCTCGCCGGGCAGCGCCGCAGCAGCGCGGTCAGCGTGGCCCGCATCACCTCCTGCCAGGGGCCGTCACGCGCCGGCTCAGTCCTCGACCTCGACCATCCCCGTCCGAGCGCCTCGGGCAGAGTCATACAGACCAGCCCATCCGGCTGCGCGTCCAGCAGGGCCGCCCAACGGCCGTCCTGCAACAACCCCTCGGCGCGCGCCGCGCGGCTCTCCAACAGGTCGGACGCCAGGAAGCGGAGCGCAGGGATTTCCCAGGATCGATACTCCGCTGTCGATGGCACGAGCGCCGAGAGATCCAGCCCCGTGAGCCGCGCGAAGGCTGCCGCACCCTCCTCCCCCGGCGGCGCCAGCTCGATGAGCGAGGGGCGGAAGCGCGGCTGCGGCTTGATCCCGGCCGCCAGCAACGCCTGCACCACGGTCCCCCAGCCCGGCGCGCGCTGGTCGCCGGGCCGCACCAATGCCCCGAAGGCCTCCGCACAGGCCGCAGCTGAGGCCTGATCCGCCGGAAGCGCGGCAAGGACGGCCAGCACCGGACCGAGCGGCGGCGCGTTGCTCCCCCAGAGAAGCGTGCGCAGCAGGGGGCACATGCCCTCCGGCGCAGCGCGGGACAGGACACGGCGAAACAGCGCCTCCTCCCCCTCGACCGCCGCCAGGCGCGAGAGCATCGAGCCCTCCCCGCCGAACGGGACCAGCCGCAGCCCCTGGCCCGGATCGCCCGCACCGGCGAGCACCTCCACCACCGCGCGCCGCCCATCCCGGGCTCCCACTGGCGCCTCGCTCAACCGCTCCACGGCAAGGAGCGCCACAGGAAATCGCCGAGGCAGGCTGGCCTGGGCCCCCTCGCCGAGCGCCCGCGACACCGCCGCGGGATCACCGGCCTCGACGGCCTCGGTCAAGGACTTCTGCGCCGCCTCCGGATCCCCGGCGGCCTGCGCCCCCACCAGCCCGGCCGCGAGCCACAGTGCCACGGCCACCACCCGGCGAAACGATGACTGGCTTCGCCGCATGCGCGCTCCCCTGCTGTCCGGTCATGCTAGGCCGGAGGGGTGGGCCGGAACACCGGCCCTGCCCGCGTCAATCCGCGTAGAGCCCCGCCGACTGGATGATCGGCCGCCACCGCGCAACCTCCGCCGCCAGATGCCGGCGATGTGCAGCCGGCGTCGCCTGCTCCTGGCTCGCCACCTCCGTCACCAGATCCGCGAAGCGTGCCCGCAGCCGATCCTCGCGCAGGGCGGCGCGGATGGCCGTCGCCAGCCGCTCCTGCACCGCCTCCGGCGTGCCGGCCGGGGCATACACGCCGTGCCAGGTGCTCATCGCGATGCCCGGCGCCCCGGCCTCGCCCGTGGTCGGCAGGTCCAGCCCCTCAACGCGCCGGTCCAGCGTCACGGCATAGGCCTTGATGCGGTTGTCGCGGATGAAGGGCGCGGTGTTCGTGGCCTGGTCGCAGAACACGTCGATGCGCCCGGCCATCATCTCCTGCAGCGCGGGCGCCGAGCCGCGGAACACCACCGTGGTCAGCGGCGTCCCCGCCGCCTGCTGCACCAGCATGCCGCAAAGCTGGTTCGCGCCGCCCAGCCCCGAATGCGCGAGGTTCAGCCGGTCCCCCTGCGCCTTCAGCGAGGCAATGAAGCCGGCGAGATCAGTTGCCGGGTAATCCGGCCGCGCGACGATCGTCATCGCCGCGTCGGAGATCAGGCCGAGCGGCGCGAAGGAGGTTTCCACATTATAGGGCAGCTGGCGGTACAGCGTCGCGCTCGTCGCGTGGCCGATATGATGGACCAGCAGCATATGCCCGTCCGGCCGCGCCGCCGCGACGCGACCGGCCGCGATGGTGCCACCCGCGCCCGTCACGTTCTCCACCACCACGGACTGGCCGAGATCCTTGGCCATTCCCTCCGCGACCAGCCGCGCGATCACATCCGTCGGCCCGCCGGCCGCGAAGGGCACGACGATGGTCAGCGGCCGGCTGGGAAAGGCCTGCGCCAGCGCGGGCGCGGCGAACGCCCCGGAAAGCGCGGTCGCGACGATGCCGGCGAGAACCGCACGGCGGGATAGCTTGTTCATGGACGTTTCCTCTTTCTGGCCCGGCTCTTCGTCCGGGCTTTCCACTTCACCCTGGCACGGAAATCAGCCCGGTGCGTTCGTGCCCTCGATGGCCGCGATCACCGCGCGCGTCACGGTTTCGGTATCCGCCGTGCCGCCGAGATCGGCGGTGAACACGCCATCGGCGCAGACCCGCTCCACCGCCGCCATCAGCGCCTTCGCCGCCTGCGGCTCCCCCAGCTGCTCCAGCATCATCGCACCCGTCCAGAAGGTAGCGACGGGGTTGGCAATGCCCTTGCCCATGATATCGAAGGCCGAGCCATGGATCGGCTCGAACATGGATGGCGCGCGGCCGGAGGGATCGAGATTGGCCGTCGGTGCCACGCCGAGCGAACCGGCCACGGCACCAGCGAGATCCGAGAGGATGTCCGCATGCAGGTTGGTCGCGACAACCGTGTCGATGCTGGCGGGCTTGCGCACCATGCGCGCCGCCATCGCATCCACCAGCTCCTTCTCCACCGTCACGTCCGGGTAGTGCTTCGCCACTTCCGCCGCGATGTCGTCCCACATCACCATGCCATGCTTCTGCGCGTTGGACTTGGTGACGACGGTCAGCAGCTTGCGCGGCCGCGAGCGCGCGATCTCGAAGGCCACGCGCATGATCCGCTCGACGCCCGCGCGGGTGAAGATGGAGGTCTCGGTCGCCACCTCCTCCGGGTGCCCGCGATGCGCGCGCCCACCATGCCCCGCATACTCGCCCTCGGAGTTCTCGCGCACGATCACCCAGTCGATATCGCCCGGCTCCACGCTGCGCAGCGGGCTTGTCAGCCCCGGCAGCACCCGCGTCGGGCGGATGTTCGCGTACTGGTCGAAGCCCTGGCAGATCTTCAGCCGCAGGCCCCAGAGGGTGATGCTGTCCGGCAGGTCCGGATCGCCTACCGCGCCGAAATAGATGGCGTTGAACCCACGCAGCGTCTCCAGCCCGTCCTCCGGCATCATCACGCCAGTCTCGCGGTAGTAGTCGCTTCCCCAGGGCAGCGTCTCGACATCGAGCGCGAAGCCCCCGTCGCGCCGCGCCAGCGCCTCCAGCACGCGGAGCCCGGCGGGAATGACCTCCTTGCCGATGCCGTCGGCGGGAATGGCGGCGATCCGATGGCGTCGCATGGTCAGATACCCTTCAAGGTTGGAAAACCGCGCGCCGGCTGGCATGCCGGGCGCGATGGAACAGAAGATGGAACAGACGCCCGGCGAGCCGGCGCCCAGGAGCCTCGGCGAATCCGCCTATCGCGCCTTGCGCGCGCGGCTGCTTGAGATGACCCTGCCCCCCGGACACCAGCTCTCGGAAGGCGAGCTCGCCACCCAGCTCGGCATGAGCCGCACCCCCGTGCACGAGGCGGTGCTTCGCCTGCAGGCCGAGGGCTTCCTGGAGGTCCAGCCCCGGCGCGGCATCCGCGTGCTGCCGATCGACCCCACCGGCATGGCCGAGACCTATGAAATCCTGATCGCGCTCGAAGGTGCCGCCGCCGCCCGTCTGGCCGCCCATCCCGATCGCACCGTGACCGGCGCTATGGCCGAGGCCACGGAGGCGATGCGCGGCGCGCTCGCCGCTGGCGACCGCCGCGCCTGGGCCACCGCCGACGACCGCTTTCACCGCGCCCTCATCCAGGGCTGCGGCAATGCCCGCCTGGCCCGCATGGCGCAGGAAGCCGCGGACCTTGCCCAGCGCGCCCGCCTCGCCACTGCCGCCCTTCGCCCGGAACCCGCCGGCTCCGCCGAGGAGCACGCCCGCATTCTCGCGGCGCTTGAGGGCCAGGACCCGGAGGCCGCACGCGCCGCGCTCGCCGCGCACCGTCAGCGCGCCAGCGCGGAGATCCTCCGCACCCTCGAGCTGCCCTTGCTGCGCCTGGGTCTCGCCTGAAACCAAGCCCGCCTCCCTGCGGCCTCCTTCTTCCATACCACCTTCCATACTACAAGTGCGGTGTCCCGGTGGCCTTGCCCGCCCCGGGCCAAAGGTGATGATGCGCCCGCGCCGGAGGGGAACGAGACGTGGAACACTGGGACGACAGCCGCGCCCGCGCGGCCCTGCGCCGCCTTTTCGACGCCGCGGTTCGCAGCTCCGATCCCCGCGCCGTCCTGGCCGGCCACCTGCCGGAGAAGCCGGCGGGCCGCGTGATCGTCATCGGTGCCGGAAAGTCTTCCGCCGTCATGGCCGCCGCGCTGGAAGATGCCTGGCCCGATGTTCCGATGTCCGGCCTCGTCGTCACCCGGTACGGCCATGCCGTCCCCACCCGGCACATCGTGGTGGTCGAGGCGTCCCACCCCGTCCCCGATGCCGCCGGCGAAGCCGCTGCCGCTCGCATTCTCTCCACTGTCCAGGGCCTGACCGCGGACGACCTCGTCCTCGCCCTCATCTCCGGCGGTGGTTCCGCCCTTATGCCGCTCGCCGCCCAGGGCCTGACGTTGGCCGACAAGCAGGCCGTCAACCGCGCCCTGCTGGCCTGCGGCGCCACCATCAACGAGATGAACGTCGTCCGCCGCCATCTCTCGGCCATCAAGGGCGGCCGCCTGGCAGCTGCCGCTTATCCAGCACGCCTGCTGACCCTGGCGATCTCGGACGTGCCCGGCGACGACCCCGCCGCTATCGCCTCCGGGCCTACCGTTCCCGATCCCAGCTCCTTCGCGGATGCCCGCGCCATCGTCGCCCGGTACGGCATCGCCCTGCCCGAACCTGTCCGCGCCCATCTCGAAGCCGCCGCAGAGGAGACGCCAAAGCCCGGCGACCCGCGCCTGGCCCGGGCCGAGTACCGCCTGATCGCCACCCCGCTGATGGCCCTGCAGGCTGCGGCCCGCGAAGCGGAGGCGCTCGGCCTCACTCCTCTCATCCTTGGGGACGCGTTGGAGGGCGAGGCACGGGAAGTCGGTACCGTTCTCGCCGGCATGTCCCGCAGCGTCGCCGCCCATGGCGAGCCCGTGTCCCGACCGGCCGTGCTCCTCTCCGGCGGGGAAACCACTGTGACCCTGGGCGGTGCCAACGGTGCCGGGGGCCGGAACGGCGAGTGCCTTCTCGGCTTGGCGGCCAGCCTCGCCGGCCATCCCGGCATCTGGGCGATCATGGCCGACACGGATGGCATTGATGGGTCCGAGAGCAACGCCGGCGCCGTTGCCACCCCAGACACGCTCGCCCGGAGCCGCTCAGCTGACATCGATCCGCTGGCCGCCCTGTCCGCCCATCGCAGTCACGACGTCTTCACGGCGATAGGCGACCTTGTCACGACCGGGCCGACGCTAACCAACGTCAATGACTTCCGTGCCATCATCGTAACTTAGCAAAAGTAAGACTTGGACCACTCGCAGCGTTAACTTAGGCGCACTAAGTTAATGGCATGCGCGACAAGGCTCTCGAAACCCTCCTCACACAACGCGGCGCCGTCACCCGGATAGCCGCCGGCCTCGGGATCTCCACCGCGGCCGTCTCCCAGTGGCGCCGCGTCCCACCGGAGCGGGTAGATGAGGTCGCGCGCATTATGGAGGTGCCCGCCGAGACCCTCCTCCGCCCGGAACCCCCGCAAGCAGGAGCGACCCGCTTGGCCACCCGCATTCCGATCCGCCGCCGTCGCCGCACGAAGATGATCGCCACCCTCGGCCCGGCCAGCTCCAGCCCGGAGGTGATCGAGCGGCTGTTCCGCGCCGGCGCGGATATTTTTCGCCTTAATTTCTCCCACGGCAGCCATGAGGACCACGCGGCTCGCATCGCCACCATCCGCGAGATCGAGCGCCGCACCGGCCGGCCGATCGGCATTCTGGCCGACGTGCAGGGTCCAAAGCTCCGCGTCGGCAAGTTTGCGGGTGGCCGCGTCCAGCTCCAGTCCGGCCAGCCCTTCCGGCTGGACCTCTCCCCGGTCCCTGGTGATGTGCGCCGCGTCCAGCTGCCTCATCCCGAGATCATCCAGGCTGCCCGCATCGGCACGAGTCTGCTGCTCGATGATGGCAAGCTCCGCCTCGGCGTCACCCGCCAGCGCGACGACCACCTGGAAACCGAGGTTCTCGTCGGCGGCCCGCTCTCCGACCGCAAGGGCGTGAATGTCCCGGATGTCGCCCTCCCCATCCCCGCTCTGACGGAAAAAGACCGCGCCGACCTCGCCTTCGTGCTGGAACAGGGCGTGGAATACATCGGCCTCTCCTTCGTCCAGCGCCCCGAGGATGTGGCCGAGGCGAAGGAGATCGCCGCCGGCCGCGCCTGGATCATGGTGAAGATGGAAAAGCCCCAGGCCGTCGAGCAGATGGATGCCATCCTGGACTTGGCCGATGCCGTGATGGTCGCCCGTGGCGATCTCGGCGTGGAATGCCCGCCCGAGGAGGTGCCGCTGATCCAGAAGCGCATCATCCGCGGCGCCCGTGCCCGCGGTATTCCCGTGGTGGTGGCCACCCAGATGCTGGAGAGCATGATCTCCGCCCCCACCCCGACCCGCGCCGAAGCGAGCGATGTGGCCACCGCCGTGTTCGACGGCGCCGACGCCGTGATGCTCTCTGCCGAGACCGCCGCGGGCCAGTATCCCTTCGAGGCGGTGAACATCATGGACCGCATCGTCGCCCGCACCGAGCAGGACCCGGGCTGGCGCGCCATCACCGACAACAACCGCCCCGAGCCCCGCCACACCTCCTCCGACGCCATCGCCGCCGCCGCACGCCAGGTGGCCAGCACGATCGAGGCCGAGGCCATCGCCGCCTTCACCTCCACCGGCTCCACCGTGCTGCGGGTTGCCCGCGAACGCCCGGCCGCGCCCATCATCGGCATGACCGCGAACGAGCACACGGCCCGCCGCCTCTCGCTCGTCTGGGGCGTGCACCCCGTGCCGAGCAAGGAGCCCGCGAGCATGAGCGACATGGTGGCCAAGGGCGTCCGCGCCGCGGCCACCGAGGGCTTCGCGGTCAAGGGAGACGAGGTGGTGGTGGTCGCCGGCGTTCCCTTCGGCACCCCGGGCACCACCAACGCCCTGCGCGTCGCGATCGTGGAATAAGCGGGGGCATTCACAGGCGCCCCTGCGCGGCCGAAGATGCGGCTGCGCGGAACGGTGCCGCGTGGGATGAGGACAGTGATGACGCGTATCGCAAAGGCCGCCCTGGCGGCGGCGGGCCTGGTGGCCGGCCTGGCTCTGGCCAGCCCCGCCCAGGCCCAGCGCAACGGGCTCTATAACGTGGCCGGCGTGAACCCGGATGGTAGCGCCTATACCGGGCAGATGATCGTCCAGCAGGTCGGCCTCGCCTCCTGGCGGGTCGCGTGGCAGGTGGGCGGCAATCGGTTCGAGGGCTACGGAATGTCCGCCGGCCCGGTCTTCTCAGTGGGCTTTATCCTCGCCGAGCGTCCGGGCATCGCTATCTACCAGACGGGCCCCGACGGCACCTTCACCGGCCAGTGGACCCTGGTGGGCAGCAGCGCCATCGGCACGGAGAACCTCACCCCGTTCGACCCGCCCCGCGCCGACCAGCCGCGTGCGGAACCGCCGCGCGCTGAACAACCCCGCACCGAGCAGTCCCGCGCTGAACAGCCCCGCGCTGAGCCGCCGCGGGCCGACCAGCCCCGCCCGCAGGCTCCGGCCAACCCGCCGCCCCCGCCGCCGCCAGCGCCGACGCCACCCAGGCGGTAATCAGTCCCCCAGGAACACTTGGCAAAGCACCACGAGGACGGCCAGCGCCGCATCGGCGGTGGTCACTCAGTCAGGATCCGGACCTTCCGATGGGCGGCGGCTCCTCGCCTTTCCTCCTCAGTCCATTCCTCGGTCCGGCATCGTGGGCCCCATAACGGTGCCCCGTCGGGGCCAGAGAACCGGTTGACCGCCGCCTCCCGGCGGGGTTGGCCGGCGCATTTCCGGGACGGGTCGTCATAAGTCGAGTGCGGTTGCTGGTGGCGCTGATCCGCCCCGCGCGGCCCGCGCACGACGGGCGGCACCCGCCCCCGGAGTAAGCCGCGGAGAAACAGGGGCAGGAGGCGGGACGCGCTAACCCGCCTCCCGCGCCAACAGCGCCGCCTTGCGCTCCAGCCCCCAGCGATAGCCGCGCAACCCGCCATCCCGCCCGATCACGCGATGGCAGGGCACGGCCAGCGCCACCCCGTTCCCCGCACAGGCCCGAGCCACCGCCCGCGCCCCGCGCGGCAGCTCCAGCCGCGCCGCAAGCTCCGCGTAATCCACCGTATCGCCCGCCGGGATGGCCCGCAGAGCTTCCCAGACCCGAGTCTGGAAGGCTGTGCCGCGGAGGTCGAGCGGCAGGTCCAACGCACCGCGCGGCTCCTCCACCCAGGCGAGCACCTGCGCCACGGCCGCCGCCGCCTGTGCATCCGCCGGCTCGATACGCGCACGCGGGAAGCGCGCCGCCAATGCCCTGCGCAGCGCATCCTCATCAGCCCCGAACTCGATCGCGCAGACGCCGCGATCGGTCATTCCCACCATGACAAGCCCGAGGGCACTGGTCCCGAACGCGACACGGATCACCTCGCCGGCCCCGCCGCGCCGCGCCGCGCCTGGTGTCATGCCCAGCAACCGCGCGGGGTCCTCATAGACCCGGCTCTCGCTGCCGAAGCCTGTGCCCGCCACCGCATCCACCACCCGCTCGCCAGCGGCCAGTGCTGCCCCCAGCCGCCGCGCTCGCAGACCAGCGGCAAAGGCATGCGGGGTCACACCCGCCACTTCGCGGAACAGCCGGAGGAAGTGGTGGCGCGCATAGCCGGCTCGCTTCGCCATTTCCGCCAGCGAAGGCACCGCCTCGCCCATCTCGATTGCTGTGGTGATGGCAGCACAGGCATCCCGCACCACCGTGGCATGGATACCGGCCCGCGCGCCGTCCGGGTCGCAGCGCCGGCAGGGGCGGAACCCCTCCGCGACCGCCTCCGCCACGCCGCCGAAGAAGCGCACGTTCCGCCGCAGAGGCGGGCGGGCCGGGCATCCCAAGCGGCAGACGACCCCCTGGCTGGTCACGGCGTAGTACCGGCCGGGCAAGGCCTCCCGTCGCAGCAGCGCCTGCCAGAGCGCCTCCTCGTCCGGGGTTTCGTCGATCAGGGCGGGTGTGTCGCGCATGGCCCCACTCTCCCCAGGGCGCGGCCGGGCGGCCATCCGCCCGTTGCGCCGGAACGGTTCACCGAGGCCGGATCAGGTCTGGTCGCCCAGCGCCCGCCGCGTCAGCTCTCGGCGGCGCGCGGCGCCTCCCGGCAGATGCGGGTTGATCCGCAGCGCTGCATCCAGGCTCCGCAGCGCCCCGGGCAGATCGCCCGCATCCTCCTGAAGCTCGGCAAGGGCCAGCAGCGCCCCGAAATGGCGGGGTTCCAGCCGCAGCGCCTCCCGCAGATCGGCGGCCGCCGCCGCCCGGTCCCCTGCGGCCGCCTGTGCCTGGGCGCGGAGCACCCAGGATTCCGGGAAATCCGGCTGCAGGGTGATGGCGGCATCCAGGTCCTCCACCGCACCATCCGCCTCGTTGGCCTCCATCGCACGCAGCCCCTTGCGGAGCAGCAGCCCGACCGCCGGCGTTCCGCCCTCGGCCCAGAGCTGCTGGATGCGCGCCTGCATCGGCGCTGCCGCCGCCTCGTCCGGTGCCGTTGCCAGTGTATCCAGCAGCCGGTCCAGCTCCGCCCGGCGCTGCTCGGCAGCCCCGGCCCGCGGCATGGGCGTGACAGGGAGCGGAATGGCCGGCCCCAGCCCGGGCCCCGCGCCCGGCACAGGCAACACCTGCCCCATCGCACCACCCGAGAGCGTGAGGATCAGCCCAACAACCGCCAGTCGTCTTGCCATCGCGTCCTCCCGGTGCCCTAACGCGCGGCGCAGGGCCGGCGCCCGCTCAAACCGCCGCCAGCGCCTCCTGCCGGGCGCGGGCCGCCATGACGGCCGCCGGCGCGGGCCCGCCCGCCATCCAGTCCAGCAGCTCCACCGTATGCGCGACAGGCAGCCCGCCGCCACCCAGCTGCGTCAGGCAGCCGATATTGCCCGACGCCACAAGATCCGCCCCCGTCCGGTGCAGGAATCCCAGCTTGCGCTCGCGCAGACGCCCCGCGATCTCCGGCTGCAGGATGTTGTAGGTGCCCGCGCTGCCGCAGCAGAGATGCGCCTCCGCCGGCACCCGCACCTCGAAACCCGCGCGCTCCAGCAGAGTCTTCGGCACCGCCGTGATTTGCTGCCCGTGCTGCAGCGAGCAAGCCGCGTGATAGGCCACCGCAATCCCTGGCGCCTCGCGCGTCGGCGCGTAGCGGAAGGCCGTCAGCACCTCGGACACGTCCTTCGCCAGTTCGGAGACCCGCGCAGCCCGGTCCCGCAGCCCCGGCTCCGCCTCGCGGAACATATGGCCGTAATCCTTCACCGTGGTGCCGCAGCCGGAGGCATTGATGACGATCGCGTCCAGCCCCTCGCCCTCCGCTTCCGCCACCCAGGCCTCGATGTTGCGGCGGGCCATGGCGTGGGATGAGTCCTGCCGGCCCATATGGTGGTTCAGCGCGCCGCAGCAGCCCTGCCCGGCCGTCACCACCACCTCGACCCCCATGCGCGTCAGCAAACGGATGGTTGCCTCGTTGATGGAGGGCGCGAGCACGGTCTGCGCGCAGCCCGTCAGCAAGGCCACGCGGCCGCGCCGCACGCCCTCGGCAGGATGCACCGTCGCCCGCGCGGAATCTCCGGCCGGCGGCACAACGGGCGGCGCCAGGTCCAGCATCGCCCGCATTCGCTTCGCCGTCATCGACGTACCGCCGATCAGCCCACGCAGCGGCTTGGCCATCCGCGCGCCTGCCAGCGCCGCGCGGAACAGCCCAGGCCGGGGCAGCACGAAGGACAGCACCGCGCGGATCGCCCGCTCCATCGGCGGCCGGCGGTAGGTCTCCTCGATATGATGTCGCGCGTGATCGACGAGGTGCATGTAGTTCACCCCGCTCGGACAGGTGGTCATGCAGGAGAGGCAGGAGAGGCACCGGTCCACATGCCGCGCCTCGAGCTCGGAAGCCGCGCGCCCGGACTCAAGCATGTCCTTGATCAAGTAGATCCGCCCGCGCGGGCTATCCAGCTCGTCGCCCAGCAACACGAAAGTCGGGCAGGTGGCCGTGCAGAAGCCGCAATGGACGCAGGTGCGCAGGATCTGGTTGGACTCCCGGATGTCGGGATCGGCCAGCTGCGCTTCGGTGAACTCCGTCTTCATCCGCTTCCCCCGATTGCCGCCCCCGATTGCCGCCCCTGGGTCCACTCGCAACCCGAACCGGAAACACCCGTTGTCCAGAAGTAGAACATGACCCGCCCGAACTCCAGGGATCCCGATCCGGGGCACCCCTGGGAACCGGGCCATGGACGAGGGGGAGACTTCAGAGATGCCGATCCTGTCGATCGTCCAGGCCAAGCCGCTCCGCCCCGACGCAACGCGCCTCGGCCCCGAGGAGGCCCGGCGCCAGGCCGCCTTGCTCGAGACGCCTCACCCGGAGGGGCAGCGCTTCCCTGGTGACGGCGGCCGCGCGCTGCCGTCCACGGGTCAGGTCGACCACCGCCGGGCACATCACCCGGCCGGCCGGGTCTGAAAACCTATTGGCGGGCGTGACCGGGCCCGCCTGACCGCGATACTCTACCCCGCGAACGGGTCAGTGACCGTGATGGTGTCGTCACGCTCCGGGCTCGTGGAAAGCAGCGTCACCGGCGCTTCCACCAGTTCCTCGATCCGCCGCACATACTTGATCGCCTGCGCAGGCAGTTCGCCCCAGCTCCGGGCACCGCGCGTGCTGCCGGACCAGCCCTCGATGGTCTCGTAGATCGGTTTCGCGGCCGCTTGCGCCGCCATAGCGGCCGGAAGGCGCTTCATCATCGTGCCGTCGATGTCATAGCCCGTGCAGATCTTCAGCTCCGGCAGCCCGTCCAGCACGTCGAGCTTCGTCAGCACCAGCCCCTGGACGCCGCCCACCTTCACCGCCTGCCGCACCAGGCAGGCATCGAACCAGCCGCAGCGGCGAGGACGGCCCGTGACGGTGCCGAACTCATGCCCGCGCTCGCCCAGCAGCTTGCCCGTGTCGTCGAACAACTCCGTCGGAAAGGGGCCGGACCCGACGCGCGTGGTGTAGGCCTTGGCGATGCCGAGCACAGTGCCGATCGTGTGCGGCCCCACACCCGCGCCGGCGGCGGCATTGCCCGCCACGGTGTTGCTGCTGGTCACATAGGGGAACGTGCCGTGATCGACATCGAGCATCACGGCCTGCGCGCCCTCGAACAGCACGCGCTTGCCCTCGGCCCGCGCCGTGTCCAGCCGCTCCCATACCGCCTCCATGAAGGGCAGCAGCTTCGGCGCCCAGCCGAGAAGCTGCTCCAGCAGCGCCGCCTTCTCGAACTCCGGCGCGCCCAGGCCGCGCAGCAGCGAGTTGTGGTGCAGCAGCAGCTCATCGAGCTTGCGCGACAGCGTCTCCGGCTCCGCCAGATCGCATAGACGGATGGAGCGGCGCCCCACCTTGTCCTCATAGGCCGGGCCGATGCCGCGCCCGGTCGTGCCGATCTTGTCGCCCCCGCGTGCTGCCTCGCGCGCCTTGTCCAGCGCGGGGTGGAGCGGAAGGATCAGCGGCACGTTCTCGGCGATGCGCAGGTTCTCGGGGGTCACGCTCAGCCCCTGCGCCGTCACCTTCGCGATCTCGCCCAGCAGCGCGTCGGGGTCGAGGACCACACCGTTGCCGATGATGCCCAGCTTCCCGCGCACCACGCCCGAGGGCAGCAGCGAAAGCTTGTAGGTCTGGTTGCCCACCACCAGCGTGTGGCCGGCATTGTGGCCACCCTGGAAGCGCACAACAATATCGGCGCGGCTGGCAAGCCAGTCCACTACCTTGCCCTTGCCCTCGTCGCCCCACTGGGCGCCGATGATGGCGACATTGGCCATGGGTCTACTCCTCGTTCGACGGCGGGGCTTGCCCGCCGCCCGTCATCATCGCCACGCCGACCAGATCGGCGCCGCGCAGTTCATGCGTGCAGCCCAGCGCGCGGGCATCGTCGGCCGGGGACAGCGCGGCGACCGTCACATAGCCTTCGGAGCGCAGCGCCACGGCGCGCGCGGGATCATGCCCCGCCGGCAGAAACACCCGCGCGGCCCGCGCCGCGACCGGCGCCGCGCGCAACGCCGCATCGGGATAGAGGCTGAGGCCCGTGGCCGGCTCCTCGCCGCTCATATAGCGCCCGCCACGCCCCAGTTCCCCGACGCGACCCGTCCCGTACAGGGTGAAGGCAACGCCGGTGTGGTAACGGAAGCCCCGGAACTCCACAGGGTCGAGCATGATGCGCAGATCCGGCAGGCGCCGACGGATCGCCGCCACGACCTCGGCCGCGTTGTCCGCGATCCGCCGCGGCCCCTCCGGCAGAGGCGCGGCGCGCAACGCGGCCAGGGCCCCGTCGGCAGGCCCCGCCGCTGCCAGCAGCTCGGTCAGGAAAATGGCGGGCGGCCCGGCCGCCTCGGCCAACCGCGCGACCTCCGCGGCATCCTTGCGATCCAGCGCGCGCGCTAGTCGACCGCGCGCAGCACCTTCCAGCCCCGCCGCATCGAGAAGCGCGGGCGACATGGACGGCAGGGTGATGTCCAGCGCCACGTCCAGGATGCCGACGGCGGCCAGTCCCTCCACGCCCAGAGCGGCGGCCTCCGCATCCGCCTCGGCGCTGTCCACGCCGATCAACTCCACCCCCAGCTGCGGCAGCTGCCGCCCGGGCGCGATCTGCGTGCCGCGCACCCGCAGCACCTGGCCGGCATAGGAAAGCCGCAGCGGCCGGGCCACGTCGCGCAGCCGCGTCGCCGCGATGCGGGCCACCTGCGGCGTCGTATCGGCGCGCAGCCCCATCATGCGCTGGCTTTCGGGGTCCATCAGCCGGAAGGTCTGGTCCGCCAGCGCGGCGCCCGAGCCCGTCAGCAGCCCCTCCTCGAACTCCAGCAACGGCGGCTTCACCCGCTCGTAGCCGTGGGAGGCGAAGACCGACATCATGGCCTCGACCAGCGCCGCCTCCCGCGCCGCTTCGGGCGGCAGCAGGTCGGACAGGCCGGCGGGCAGCAGGGCCGGGTTGGCCGGAGAGAGGAGATCGTCGGTCATCAGGGGCGCGTGGACGCTCGGCGGCTCTTGCGCGGGGTGAATGGCAGCGCCTGCCCCGCGCCGCAAGCCCGCGCGGCCATGATCGCCGCGCTTCCCTATGGCAACCCCGCCCGCAGCCCCCACGTTGCCCAGGCCAGGAACCCACCATGAAACCCCTATCCCTCGTTCTCATCCTCCTCTTCACCGCTTGCAGCGACGACCGCGCCCTGTCGGATGTGGTGCCCGTAGCCGACCCTCTGCGCGAACCCGGCCGCGCCGCTCCCTTCGAGATCGGCCGCCCCGGTCAGCTCTCCGGGGACCCTGCCCGGGCCGCCCTGGCTGCCGCCGAGATCGAGGCCTTCGCCGCGGCCACCGAGAGCGACCCGCTGTGGACCCATCCTCGGGACGCGCTCCTCCTTCCCCGCTTGCAGATCGCGCGGCGGGAGTTCCGGGGCGCGCTCGGCGTTCCCGCCTCCGTTCCGTCGACCGTCGCGGTGCGCGCCTTCGCCAGCGCCGCTCAGGCCCTCCAGCGCTACGACACCCCCTCTGCCCAGGCTGCGCTCGCGCCGGTCGGCGGCGCAGCCACGCTTGCTCGCCTGTCCACCCTGCCGCGGCTGCCGCGTGTGGAGGAGGCTGCCCAGGCAGTGGCAATCGAGCTGAACCACCCCGGCCGGGACCGCTAGGGCCTCACCGGGCTTCACTCGCCCTTTACCGTTGCCCGGCAAACTCTCCCTTCAGCCAGTATGGCCGGAGGGATTGCCGTGCACGCCCGAGCCCAATCGCATGCCGCCGGTGCGGGTCCCGTCATTGCCCGTTTCCCGACCACCATCGCACCGGCACCCGCCGAATCGGCCGAATCCGCCACGGCGCGCGCCCTCGGAATGCATCGGGCCGGCCGTCTGGCCGAGGCCGAGCCGATTTATCGCGCCGTGCTGGAAGCCGAGCCCGGCCATTTCGGCGCCCTGCACCTGCTCGGCCTTCTACGCGCCATGGCGGGCGACCCCGCCGGGGCCGTGCCCTTCCTGCGCCGTGCCATCGCGGCCGATCCGCGCCACGGCTTCGTCCACAGCAATCTCGGTAACGCCCTGGTCGAGCTTGGCCATGCCGAGGAGGGCCTCGCCGCCTTCGACATGGCCGTGGCCCTCAACCCTCAGCTGGTGGAAGCCCGCGTCGGCCGCGCCAATGCCCTGTTTGCGCTGAGCCGCCTGACCGAATGCCTGGCCGCCCATGAATCCGCCCGCGCGATGGGCGCCGACATGCCGGAGCTGCACAACAACCGCGGCAACGTTCTGCGCGCCCTGAAATGCCCGGAGGAGGCGCTGGCAGCCTATGACGCCGCCCTCGCGCGCAACCCTGTCTACGCCGCGGCGCACTCCAACCGCGCAACCGCCCTGACCGATCTGGGCCAGCATGTCGAGGCGCTGGCGAGCATCGGCATCGCCCTGATGTTCCGCGCCGACGACCCGGGCTTCCTCACCACCCAGGGCATCATCCTTCGCGACCTGCAGCGGCCGGAGGAGGCGCTGGAGAGCTTCGACCGCGCCCTCGTCCTCGCGCCACATCTCGCGGACGCCCATGCCAGCCGCACTGCCGCCCTCTGCGATCTCGGCCGGCACGAGGAAGCGCTGGCGAGCGCCGACACCGCCCTTGCTCTCTCCGAGACTGCCAGCGCACACCGCAATCGCGCGGCCGCCCTCGCCTTGCTCGGCCGCCACGCCGATGCTGAGGCCGCCGATCGCGCCGCGCTTAACACCGACCCCGCCTCCGGCGAGGCCTGGAACGGCCGCGGCAACGCGCTGGTCGAACTTGGCCGCTTTGAGCAGGCGCTGGACTGCTTCGCCCGCGCCGAGGAGTTGCATCCCGGCAACCGCAGCATCCCCTATAACTGCGGCAACGCGCTGCGCGGCCTCGGCCGCCACGGCGAGGCCATCGCCGCCTTCCGCGAGGCGACCGCCATCGACCCCGACTACGCCGATGCCCATTGGAACGAGTCCCTGAGCCGCCTTGCACTTGGCGATTTTAAGGCGGGGTTTGCCGGCTACGAGTGGCGCTGGGGCCGCAAGGGCCGTCCGAACCACCGCCACGTCGGTACCCCTGCCTGGAAGGGCGAACCGCTGGAAGGCCGAACCCTCCTGATCCATGCCGAACAGGGTCTCGGCGACACCATCCAGATGATGCGCTACCTGCCCCTGCTGGAAGCACGCGGTGGACGGCTGCTGCTGGAGGTGCAGCGCCCGCTGCTTCCCCTATTCGCGGCCCTGCCCGGGATCGCGACCCTCATTCCCTCTGGGGAAGCCGCCCCGCCGCACGACCTGCAATGCCCGAGCCTCAGCCTGCCCCATTTTCTCGGCACGACGCTGGACAGCATTCCGCCCCCGATCCCCTTCCCGGCAGTCGGCCCCGAGCGGATCGCGGCCTGGGAGCTAAACCTGCCGCGTCATGCTTTCCGCCTCGGCCTGGTCTGCTCTGGCAACCCCGCCCATGCCGGCGACCGGCACCGCTCCGTGCCATTAGCCCTCTTCGCGCCCCTTATTGCCGCGGGCACCGAGGCCTTCCTGCTGCAGACCGAGCTCCGCGCTGCCGATGCGGAGACACTCGACACCCTCCCCGGCCTGACCGACCTGCGCCCGCGGCTGACTTCCTTCACCGAAACCGCCGCCGCGCTGCACGCGATGGACGCGCTGGTCTGCGTGGACACAAGTGTTGCCCATCTTGCCGGCACCATCGGCCGGCCCGTCCACTTGCTGCTGCCGCCGCTGCCCGATTGGCGCTGGATGCTTCACCGCACCGATACGCCCTGGTACCCCACCATGCGCTTGCACCGCCGCGCGCGGGAGGAGGGCTGGGATGCCGTGATCTCCCGCGTCGCGGCCGCGCTGGGCCGCTAACCCGCGGACTGCGACAGCGGCCGCGCCACATCCTCCAGCGACTTGCCCTCCGCCGCGAAGCCGAGTTTCCACTCCGTCCCAGCCGCGATCAGCATCAACGCCGCGCCCAGCAGGTAGCCCCACATGATGTCCGTGCGCTCCCCGCCCTCGATCAGCGCGCCGAACAATGTCGGCCCGACCACCCCGCCGACCAGCGTGCCGAGCGCGTAGAACAGCGCGATCCCCAGCGCGCGCATCTCCAGCGGGAAGCTCTCCCCCACCGTGAGATAGGCGGCGGAAGCGGCGGCGGAGGCGAAGAAGAAGATCACTGTCCAGGCTGCCGTCTGCTCCCAGGCCGAGAGCCACCCCTGCGCGAAGGCGAAGCCGGTGGCAGCCATCAGCACGCCGGCAATCCCATAGGTGGCCGTAATCATCACGCGCCGCCCGATCGTGTCGAAGAAGTGCCCGAGGATCAGCGGCCCGGCGAGGTTGCCCAGCGCGAAGGGCAGCATGAACCAGCCGATATGCGCGGACTCGATGCCGTAGAACCGCGTCAGCACCAGCGCATAGGTGAAGAATACGGCGTTGTAGCAGAAGGCCTGGCAGGCCATCAGCACGATCCCCAGCAGCGCGCGCTGCGGGTAGGTGCGGAACAACGTCGTCGCCACCTCGCCCAGCGTCGTGTGGCTGCGCGGGTCGATCCGGATCGAGCGCCCCGCCACCGGCGGCAGGGGCCCCTTCTCCCGTTCCACCCAGGCCTCGATATCGGCAACGATCCGTTCGGCCTCCTCCTTCCGCCCATGCGTCATCAGCCAGCGCGGGCTCTCCGGGATCCAGCGGCGCAGGAACAGCACGGAAATGGACAGCGCCCCACCAATCCCAAAGGCCAGACGCCAGCCCAGCTCGGGGTCGATGACAGCCGGGTTCAGCAGGAACAGCGAGGAGGCCGCACCCATCGCCGCCCCGCCCCAGAAGGTGCCGTTGACGGCCAAGTCTGTCGTGCCCCGCCGCCGCGCCGGGATCAGCTCCTGGATGGCCGAATTCACCGCCGAATACTCGCCCCCGATCCCCGCGCCCGTCAGGAAGCGGAAGACCGCGAAGGACCAGAAATCCCAGGAGAAGGCCGTGGCGATCGTTGCCGCGAGATAGACAAGCACCGTCACGGTAAACAACGTCTTCCGCCCCAGCCGGTCCGCCAGCCAGCCGAAGAACAGCGCGCCCGACACTGCGCCCAGAAGATAAGCCGAGGCCGTCAGGCCCACCTGCGTCTCGGTCAGCCGCAGCGCCGGGCTCTCGCGAATCGCTCCCGCCAGGGACCCGACAAGCGTCACCTCCAGCCCGTCCAGCACCCAGGTCACGCCGAGCGCGGTCACCACCAGCCAGTGGAAGCGCGCCCAGGGAAGCCGGTCCAACCGGTTCGGCACATCGGTGCTGAAGCTCGCCGCCAAGGCCGTTCCCTCCGTTCCTGAACGGGAGCGGAACCGCCATTGGGGCCGAAAGTTACAGAGGCCGCCTCAGGCGGCGGGCCCGGCCTCCTCATGCGCCAGCTCCAGCGCCAGCTCCGCGAAGGCCCAGTCCAGCCAGGGCAGCAGCGCCCGGATATCGGCCGTCTCTACTGTCGCCCCGCCCCAGATCCGCAGCCCCGGCGGCGCGTCGCGATAGGAGGCGATGTCGAGCGCCACACCCTCCTCTTCCAGGATCGCGGCCAGGCGCTTCGCCGCCCTTGCCTGCCCGGCCGCATCCATTGCCTGGAACCAGGGCACCGTGATCTTCAGGCAGATGGAGGTGCAGGACCGCGTCTCCGGTTCCTCCGCCAGGAAGCCCGCCCAACCGCTGCCCGAAACCCAGTCGGCCACCGCCGCCAGGTTGGCCTCGGACCGCGCGATCAATGCCTCAAGCCCGCCAATGCTCTCCGCCCAGCGCAGCCCGTCCAACGCGTCCTCGACGCAGAGCATGGAGGGCGTGTTGATCGTCTCGCCCCGGAAGATGCCCTCGATCAGCTTCCCGCCCTTGGTCAGCCGAAAGATCTTTGGCAGCGGCCGGCCGGGCTCGAACGCCTCCAGCCGCGCCACCGCCCGCGGCGAAAGGGCGAGCATCCCGTGCCCCGCCTCGCCCCCCAGCACCTTCTGCCAGGACCAGGTCACCACATCGAGCCGATCCCAGGGCAGGTGCATGGCAAAAGCCGCCGAGGTCGCGTCACAGATCGCCAGACCCTCGCGCTCGGGGCTGATGAAATCCGCATGCGGCAGCCGCACGCCCGAGGTCGTTCCGTTCCACACGAACACCGCGTCCCGGTCCGGCGCCACCGGGTCCAGCGCCGGCAGCCTGCCATAGGGCGCCTCGCGCAGCGCCATGTCGGGCAGGCGAAGCTGAGAGGCGACGTCGCCCGCCCATTCTTTCGAGAAGCTCTCCCAGACCATCACGTCCACGCCGCGCGCGCCGAGCACCGACCACAGCACCATCTCCACCGCCCCGGTGTCGGAAGCCGGCACCACACCAAGCCTCCAATCCGCAGGCATGCCGAGGATCGCCTTCGACCGCTCGATCACCTCGGCGATGCGCGCATGCGGCGCCGGCGCCCGGTGGCTGCGCCCGAGCATCGCCCCTTCCAGCGCGGCCAGCGACCAGCCCGGCCGCTTCGCGCAGGGGCCGGAGGAGAAGCGCGGATCGGCCGGACGCACGGGCGGCCGGGCCGCGGTCAGGTCGGTCGTGGCAGCGGCCATGGGCGGCATCCCCTTCGCGGGCGGCCCGTCGCGCGCCCCGGCGAGGGCTATCGCCCGCCCGCCCCGCCGGTCAAGCGAGCACCGCGCGCAGCGCTGCGCGTTCCATCAGGCGGCCCGGGCACGACCGCGATGTCACAGCGTCCGACCCACCGCCGCACGCGCCGCAACCCGCCACATTGCCCCCCGTTGCGCCGGGGATGCGCCATGACAATGCAACCCTCCTTTTCCTTCTCGCGGCGATCGCGCTCCTTGGCTGGTTCGCCCCGGATGTGCTGCTCATCGTCTTCGCCGGCTGTCTCCTCGCGGTCGCGCTTCGCGCCGCCGGCGTGCCGCTCGCCCGCTACTTCGGCATGGCACCGCACTGGGGGGTGATGATCGTCGCGCTGGTGATGATCATCGCGATCGGAACCCTCATCTGGTTCGGCTTCGCAACCATCGCCGACCAGGCCCGGCAGTTCATCCAGTCCGCGCCGCGGGTGCTCAACCGGCTGGCCGAGACCCTCAACGGCCTGCCCGGCGCCGACTGGCTGAAGGAGCACGCCTCGCCCGAGGCAATGCAGCCCAATGCCCGCACCGCCGCCAATGTTGCGCTGGCCGGCGCCTGGGGCACGCTCGGCGCGCTGGGCAACGTGCTGCTCGTCCTGCTGCTCGGCCTCTATATCGGCGCCGACCCCACCCTTTACCGCCGCGGCGCGCTCGCCCTGCTCTCCCCCGGCATGCGCCCGCGCGGCGAGGCCACGCTGAACGCCATGGCGCAGTCCCTGCGCGGCTGGCTGCTCGGCCAGATGTTCGCCATGGTGGTCAGCGGCACCCTGACCTTCCTCGGCCTCTGGTTCCTCGGCGTACCGCTGGCCGGGTTCCTCTCCATCCTCACCGCGATCTTCGGCTTCATGCCCTATATCGGCCCGGTGATCGGCTGCGTGCCTGCCATGCTTATCGCCGGCTCGGAAGACCCCTCGCTCGTGCCCTGGGTCATCGCCCTCTTCGTCGCGGTGCAGAACGTCGAGGGCAACTTCCTCACCCCGATGGTGCAGAAGCAGTCCTCCGATGTTCCGCCCGCCCTGCTGCTGGGTGCCCAGGCGCTGTTCGGGACCGGCCTGGGCTTCCTCGGCGTGCTTCTGGCCGCCCCGATCGCGGCAGCGGGCATGGCCGCGATCCGCGTCTCCTACGTGGAGGGCTGGGTGGAGGATCCGGCGGATGCGGACGAGAAACGCCTCATCCGCCTCTGAGGGCTTAAGCCTGGCGGCCCTCAGGGCCTGTAAAGGGCGGTTGCGCCGCGGTCGGGACAGAGATCTCCCGCAGCGGCGGTCGCCCTATCCGTCAGACCGGGACAAGCGTTTCGGCCAGCTTGCTCCACCGTGCCTCGCGCAGGTCCCGGCGCATCACCTCCTCGTCGCTCCAGCGGGCCTCGGCCGGGAGCCGGATCGTCTCGCACACCACCGTCAGCTCGTCCTCCCGGAACGGCCAGGGATCGAGCGACCAGCGGGACGCACCCTGCCGAACGAGCTTCATCTTGCGGGTGCTGCCATCCTCCATCGGCGCCTCTCCGGCCTTGTCGGGGTCGGCAAAGCAGAGGGCGAGAGAGAGCGCGTCAGTGACGGCGACCAGGTCAGAGTTCCGCGCCACCTGCTCGGGCCCCGCACCAAGCTTCGCGATCCAGTCCGCCTGCAGTGCGTCCTCCTTTTCCACGTTGCGGTCGATCGCGGCGTGGTCCTCGGCAGGCAGGCGGTCCGGGTCCATGTATTCGGTGTAGATTCGCTTGCCATGCAGCGAGATCAGCAGGGCCGGCCACAGGCCCCAGGCGGCCCGCGCCATTTCCACGCCCCGCGCCCACATGGGGGCGTGAACGGCCGCGCCGAGCCTCGTGAACGGATGCGGCAGGCCGGTCTCCCGATCCAGGGTCGGGGCCGTCTCCCAGGTCAGCCAGGCAAGGTCGTGCTGCCCGGCGGCGAGGATCACCTCCGGCGCCGGGTCAGGCCGTGCAAAGCCTGGGGCGCCCCAGGCCGCCATCATCTGGCCCGAGAGAAGCGCGTGGGAGGGCTGGGGAATGAGGAGGCGAATGCCATCCTCCGGGTCTCGCAGGATCATACGACCGGAACGCGCGAGAGTGGGATCTGGAGGCGGCGCCTCGCAGTGCAATCAGAACGCGGCCAGCCGCCCGGGATCAACCGTCACCGCGTGATCCAGCGGCCCGTGCCCGCGCCCATATCCCGGCGCGGACCGGATCGCCGCCGCCACATAAGCCCGGGCACGGACGACCGAATCCCGCAGTTCCATGCCCTGGGCCAGCCCCGTGGCGATTGCCGAGGCCAGGGTGCAGCCCGTGCCATGGGTATGGCGCGTTTCGATGCGCGGGCTCTCGAACACCTCCACCCCATCCTCGGTGGCCAGCACGTCGTGCAGCACGGGCCCGCTCATATGCCCGCCCTTCAGCAGCACCGCCGGCACGCCGAGCGTCAGCAGCAGTTCCGCCGCATGCCGCATCGCTTCGAGATCCGGGATCGCCATGCCCGAAAGCACCTCCGCCTCCGGGAGGTTCGGCGTCAGGATCGTCGCCAGCGGCAGCAGCCGCCGCTTCAGCGTCTCGACGGCCGAGGGGTCGAGCAGCCGCGCCCCACTCGTCGCCACCATCACGGGATCCGCGACGAGGGGCACGCCGCAGCCGGCCAGCGTGTCGCACACGGCGTCAATCGTCGCCGCATCGGCCAGCATTCCCGTCTTCAGGCAATCCGCCCCGATATCCTCGAGCGACATACGAATCTGCAGCCGCAGGAAATCCAGCGGCACGGCATGGACGGCGCGCACGCCCTCGGTGTCTTGCGCGGTCAGCGCGGTAATGGCCGTCGCGGCATAGCCGCCCATCGCCGTCACCGTCTTGATGTCCGCCTGGATGCCCGCGCCGCCGCCGGAATCCGAACCGGCGACGATGAGGACCCGACCCTTCATTCCGCCGCCACCTTGGCCGCGCCCTTTGCCGGGGCGACGGAGGCCGCGCGGATCACCTCAGCCAGGCGCGCGGTCAGCGTATCCACCTGCGCCTGCTCCTCGGCCTCCACCATCACGCGGATCAGCGGCTCGGTCCCGCTCGGCCGGATCAGCACCCGCCCGCGCGCGCCCAGCTCCGCCTCGGCCGCCGCCAACGCCTCCACCACACGCGCATCCCCGAGCGGCGAGCCGCCGGCATGGCGCACATTGACCAGCTTCTGCGGCAAGGGCTCGAAGCGGCGCAGCATCTCGCTCGCCGGCCGCCCCTCCTCCACCAGCACGGAGAGCACCTGCAGCGCCGCGACCAGCCCGTCGCCCGTCGTGCCGTAATCCGACTGGATCACATGGCCCGACTGCTCGCCGCCCAGGTTGCATCCACGCTCGCGCATGGCCTCGCCCACATAGCGGTCCCCCACCTTCGTCCGGTGGAGGCTGACGCCCTTTCCCTGAAGGAACCGTTCCAGCCCCAGGTTGGACATCACGGTCGCCACCACCGCCCCGCCTCGCAGCCGCCCCTCAGCCGCCCAGGAGGAACCGATGAGCGCCAGGATCTGGTCGCCATCCACAACCGCCCCTGTCTCATCCACCAGGACGACCCGGTCCGCATCGCCATCGAGCGCGATGCCGAGATCGGCCCGCCGCTCCCGCACCAGTGCCGAGAGCGCGCCCGGCGCCGTGCTGCCGCAACCCTCGTTGATGTTGAAGCCGTCGGGCGCCACGCCGATCGAGACCACCTCGGCCCCCAACTCCCACAGCACCGTCGGCGCCACCTTGTAGGCCGCGCCATGGGCGCAATCGACGACGATCCGCAGCCCCTCCAGGCTCCGCCCGCGCGGGAAGCTTGCCTTTACCGCCTCGATGTAACGCCCCGCCGCGTCCTCCAGCCGCGAGGCTCGGCCCAACCGCCGCGGCACCGCCAGAGCGGACAGGAGGTCGCCCCCCATCAGCGCCTCGATCTCGTTTTCCTGCGCGTCGGAGAGCTTCAGCCCGTCCGGCCCGAACAGCTTGATCCCGTTGTCCTCAAACGGATTGTGCGAGGCGCTGACCATCACCCCGAGATCCGCCCGCAGGCTTCGCGTCAGCAGCGCGATCGCCGGCGTCGGCAGCGGCCCGACCAGCACCACATCCATGCCCGCCCCGACGAAGCCCGCCGTCAGCGCCGGCTCCAGCATGTAGCCCGAGAGCCGCGTGTCCTTGCCGATCACCACCCGGTGCCGGTGCTGCCCGCGGTTGAAGAAGCGCCCTGCTGCCTGGCCGAGCCTCAGCGCAGTGGCGGCATCCATCGGCGCACGGTTAGCCACCCCGCGGATACCATCCGTCCCGAAGAGGCGCCGAACAGCCGGACCACCGGTATGACCTTGAGCGTCACTCACTGGCTCGCCTCTCCCAACAAGCATTTGGCCTGTCTAGCGCAGCACGGGACGCAAGGGCAGATGGTCCGCTACCAAGCAACGAGCCCAGGCCAGATCAGGCCCTCGCGCTGTCCCCGGCACCCACCCCGGCAACGGCAAGCTCAATCGCAGGCTCCGCCACGCCCGCTTCCACTCCGCCTTGCGGCAGCCCGGCCACGCTCGCCCGCCACAGCTTCAACGCCGCCACCGTCTCCGCCACGTCATGCACCCGCACCATCGCGGCCCCTCGCGCCGCCGCCGCTATCGCCACGCCCACGCTCCCCGCCATCCGCTCCCGCGGGGAGGAGGTGCCGGAGAGGGTCCCGATGAAGCGCTTCCGCGAAGCCCCGACCAGGACAGGGCAGCCGAGGCCGAGCAGGATCGGAAGCCGGTCCAGCAGCTCGAGATTATGCTCCATTGTCTTGCCGAACCCGATCCCGGGATCGACCGCGATCCGGTGGCGCGGGATGCCGGCCGCCTCGCAGGCCGCGATCCGTGCCGCAAGGAACTCCGCAACCTCCAGCACCACATCCCCGTAATGCGCGTGCTCCTGCATCGTCGCGGGATCGGTGCCGGGCATGTGCATCAGCACCACCGGGCAGCCCGCCTCGGCCGCCACAGCCATCGCCTCTGGGTCATGCCGCAGCGCGGTGATGTCGTTCACCACCTCGGCCCCGGCCTCCAGTGCGGCCCGCATCGTCGAGGCATGGCGCGTGTCCACGCTCACCGGCGCATCCTTGGCGATCTCCCGGATCACCGGGAGGATGCGGGCAATCTCCGTTTCGGCATCCACGGGCGTCGCGCCGGGCCGGGTGCTCTCCCCGCCCACATCGATCATGTCGGCGCCGGCCTCAAGCATGGCGTTCGCTGCCATCAGCGCCGCGCGCGGGTCGAAATGCCGGCCTCCATCGGAAAAGCTGTCGGGGGTCACATTCAGGACCCCCATAACCAGCGGGCGCCCAAGCCCCGCCGCATCCGGCAGGCCCGCAAAGGCCGGCGGCGGGCGGGTGATCGCCAGAACCGCCTCCTGCCAGGCTTCTGGCGTCTCCACCGCCGGCATCAGCCCAGCAATCCGCCCATCCTCGACCAGCCGCACCAAGGTGAAGGCGGCCGACCCGCCCTCCAGCGGCAGTGCGGCACCGGCGGCAACAGCAGCAAAGGCGCCGCGGCCATGCAGCAGCCCCATTGGTTCGACCCAGCGCGCCATCGGCCCCTCCCAATCCGGTCTCAGCGGCCTATCCCAGGCCCCGAACGGAAACGGGGGCCGCTGAGGGCCCCCGTTCCATTCAAGCGTCTCGCCGTGTTCCGCGCCAGAGGGAGCCCCTTATTATCGGGATCCCCGGTCGGGTGCTGCCGGTCAGTCCCCAGCCGGTGCCGGCTGCATCCCACCCGTGTCCGGCCGCGGATTCGGCCGGCCGGAGGTGGGAACGCTGCCCCGCCCCTGGTTCACCGGCTCGTCCGGGCGGTCCCGAACGATCCGGTCGCCGCGCAGCACCTGCCGGATCTCGTCGCCCGAGAGCGTCTCGTATTCCAGCAGGCCCTTAGCCAGCAGATGCAGGTCCTCGATGCGGTCCGTCAGCGTCTTCTTCGCCCGCTGATAGGCCGTGTCGATGATCGAGCGGATCTCGCCGTCGATCGCCTGGGCGGTGGACTCGGACAGGTTCTTCGACTGCGTGACCGAATGCCCCAGGAACACCTCCTGATCGTTCGAGCCGTAGGCGACCATGCCGATCTTCTCGGACATGCCCCACTCCGTCACCATCCGGCGCGCCAGGTCGGTCGCCATCTTGATGTCGCCCGAAGCGCCGTTGGACACCTTGTCGGCCCCGAAGATGATCTCCTCTGCGACGCGGCCACCCATGGCCATCGCCAACTCCGCATTCATCTTGGACTTGTGCTTGGAGTAGCGGTCACCCTCCGGCAGCGACATTACCAAGCCCAGCGCACGGCCGCGCGGGATGATGGTCGCCTTGTGGACGGGGTCGCACTCCTCCTCACTCATCGCCATCAGCGCGTGGCCGGCCTCGTGATAGGCGGTCATCTTTTTCTCGGCCTCGGACATCACAAGGCTGCGGCGCTCGCTGCCCATCAGCACCTTGTCCTTGGCCGACTCGAACTCGTGCATGCCCACCGTGCGCCGCGCGGTGCGGGCGGCCAGCAGCGCCGCCTCGTTCACGAGGTTGGCGAGGTCGGCGCCGGAAAAGCCCGGCGTGCCGCGCGCGATCGTCTTCGGATCAACGTCGGACGCCAGCGGCACCTTCCGCATGTGCACGCGCAGGATCTTCTCCCGCCCGTTCACGTCGGGGTTCGGCACGACGACCTGCCGGTCGAACCGGCCGGGACGCAGCAGCGCGGGGTCAAGCACGTCCGGGCGGTTGGTCGCCGCGATGAGGATCACGCCCTCATTGCTCTCGAAGCCGTCCATTTCGACGAGCATCTGATTCAGCGTCTGCTCGCGCTCATCATTGCCGCCGCCGAGCCCGGCACCACGATGGCGGCCCACCGCGTCGATTTCGTCGATGAAGATGATGCAGGGGGCGTTCTTCTTGCCCTGCTCGAACATGTCGCGCACGCGGCTGGCGCCGACGCCCACGAACATCTCCACGAAGTCGGATCCCGAGATGGTAAAGAACGGCACATTTGCCTCGCCGGCGACGGAGCGCGCCAGCAGCGTCTTGCCCGTGCCCGGCGGGCCCACCAGCAGCACGCCCTTGGGGATCTTGCCGCCGAGGCGCTGGTACTTCTGCGGGTCACGCAGGAAGTCCACCACCTCCTCCAGCTCGCCCTTGGCCTCCTCGATGCCGGCCACGTCCTCGAAGGTCACGCGACCCGACTTCTCCGTCAGCAGCTTTGCCTTGGACTTGCCGAAGCCCATGGCACGGCCACCGCCACCCTGCATCTGGCGCATGAAGAAGACCCAGACGCCGATCAGCAGCAGCATCGGGAACCAGGAGATGAGGATCTGGAAGAGCGGGTTGACGTCGCTCTCCTCGGGCCGCGCGACGACGCGCACGCCCTTCTCCGTCAGCTTGGAGATGAGCTGCGGGTCCTCAGGCGTATAGGTGCTGAAGGTCCGCCCGTCCTGCAGCTGGCCGGAAACGATCCGGCCCTGGATGGTGGCATCCCGCACATGGCCCTGTTGGACCTCGTTCAAGAAGTCCGAATAGGCAACCTGCATGCCCCGGTTGGACGCGGTGCCGGAAGGTTGGAAAAGGTTGAACAACGCCACGAGCAGCAGGGCGACGATCACCCAAAGCGCGAGGTTACGGCCGAAATTGTTCACGTGACGGTCCCGATCTTTGGCCGGTCACACCGGCCCTGAGAACAAGATAGGGAGCCGAACCCTATCAGGGAACCACTGGATGAACCCGCTTTCACGCGATTGGCCCTGAAACCGGCCGGAACTCGGCCCAGTCGCCCCCTTCCGTCGCACCGGACTCGATTGGTCGCCCCCCTTCGTCCCGCAACACCGGCATCCCAGCAGCCACCAGCGCCGGCACATCGCCCCGCGCTGCGCCCGGCCCGCGGGCCCCGATCCAGCTCCTCTCAGGGGCCCACCGCACCAGCCACCGGTCATCCCAGAGCACCCCCGGACATGCCGGCACAGCCTCGGCGCAACGCGCCGGCTCCCGGCACACCAATCCACCCCGCCACAGCGCCCCGCCCAGGCTACCACCTCCGCGCAGCAACATCGCCCGCACGGAAGCCCGCCCGGGCGGATGCACCCCGCCCCCGACGGCGCGCAACAACCCCGAAAGCGCGGCCTCTGCCACCACGTCCGTCCCCAGCGTCTCCCGATCCAGCCGCGCCCAGCCCCCATCCTTGAACCGCGCCGCCCTGGCCAGCCGAAGCGCCACCGCCTCCCGCAACCGCATCTGGCGCACCGCAAAGGCCTCCCCAGCCGCTGCGAGCGCCGCTACCCCCGCCCCCTTCCCGCGCGGATCGCCCAGCACAGCCCGCAGCCGTGCCCGGACGAAACGCGGGTCGGTGTTGGAGGGGTCCCGCACCGCCGCAAGCGCCTGTGCTGCCAGGAAATCCTCAATCGCTCCCGGTGACACGCCCAGCAACGGCCGTAGCACCATTACCCCGCCTGCCGGGCGCGCGGCCGCCATACCCGCCAGCCCGGCATCCCCCGACCCTCGCAGCGCCCGAAAGACCACCGTCTCCGCCTGGTCCGCCCGATGATGCCCGAGCAGCAGCCACGGTGCCCCCGCGGCCTCTGACGCCTGGACAAGGGCCCCGAACCGGGCGGCCCGCGCCCGCTCATGCATGCCAGGCCCCCGCGCCAATCCCAGGCCGAGCACCAAAGCCGGAATTCCGAGAGCTCGCAGCCGCACCGCGACGCCGGCCGCTTCCCCGTCGCTTCCCGCCCGCAATCCGTGGTCGGCCACAAAGCCCAGCACACGCCCGCCGCGCGCTTTCGCCCAGTTCGACGCCAGCACCGCCAGTGCCAGGCTATGCGGCCCGCCAGAGACGCCGATGGCGAGTACGGGCGCGGTACCGAACGGGCCCAATTCCGCCATCGCTGCATCGAAAGCCGGCTCGATCATCGGTCCTTTACCGCCAGGACGGGAGCCGCGGTGATAACGTGGCCACCAGCGAAGCCGAAGGGGCACTTAGCAGCCCAGCATCGAGCCGATCGAAGATACCCTGATCGAAAAGCAGCCCCGGGCGAGAACCCTGAGGTCTGCTGCACCCTCAGCGAACCGCAAACAATCGGCTGGAGGGGTCCGGGGAGCCTCAGGCTCCCCGCTGGGGGGAGTCTGAGGGAGGCAAAGCCTCACCCATCGGCCACTACCGGCACCCAGCCCGCTGCCGCGACTGCCCCGCCCGCTCCTGCAGCCCGGCCGAGAGGCGCGGGAACTGGGTGCGGAGGTCGTCCAGGGTCTGGCAAGCCTCGCGCTTGGCATTGAAGCCGTTGAAAGCGTTGGCCAACCCGATCATCGCCTCCGGTGCTCGGCCGGAGGTACGGGCGCGACGATAGGCGTCGTCATAGGCCAGGGCCGCACCCTGGAAATCTCGGCGCCCGGCGAGCGAATCGCCGAGCAGAATACCGGCGTCCTGGGCACGCGGCGTACTGCGGGCGGCGAGCACCTCACGCGCCGCGGCCTCGGCACCGGCGTAGTCGCGGCGGCCCAGGGCGGTCTGTCCCTCACGCAGCGCGATCTCGGGTGTGCGCGGAGCCGGCGCCGCCGGCTGGCCGGGGGGCGGGGCGGGCGCGTCAGCGGGCGGCGTCAGCGCGCCCGATTGCTGCCCGCCCGCGGGTCGCCCCGCCGGAGGTGTCGTCCCGGCCGGGGCAGCGCCGCCTCGGCTCTCCAAGGCGTTGAAGCGGTATTCCATGTCGCCCTGCAGCTTCTCGACCTGCTGCTGCAGCGTGCGGTTCGCGTACTCGGCCTGCTCGGCACGGCCGCGCTGGCGACGCACCTCCTCCTCCAGCGTACCCACGCGCTCGAGCAGCTGGCCGACGATCTCCCCGCTGCCCGCGGCAACACCACCGCGGCCAGGCGGCGGCAGCTGGGGGGCCACCGACCCGCCGCTCCGTCTGATCATCTCCAGCTCCTGCCGAAGCTGGAGGATCTGGTTCTGGAGGTAGAGGCCCTCCCGGCTCTCCGCCTGCGCGAGTGCGCGGCCGGGCAGCATCGGCCCTGCAAAGGCCACCCCCGCCAGCAGCACGGCCGCAAGGCCCACGCCCCGCCCCTTCAGGCGCCGAGACCCGGATCGCAGCATCCTCACCCCCTCTTGGCGTGCATCGCACGTCCATCCCGCGCAATCGGCGCCGAAACCACCGGTGCCGCCCGGAACGGACGGCCAGAACGCATGAACCCGGCGCAGCGCCCGTCAGGGAGCCGCGCCGGGATTAGGTCGTCAATGATCCGCTCAGCGAACCGTGGTGACGGCGCGGCGGTTCTGCGCCCAGGACGACTCGTCCGAGCCCAGCGCGGCCGGGCGGTCCTTGCCGTAGGAAACGGTCTGGACGCGCTGGCCCGAGACGCCGTTCGCGACGAGCAGGTCGCGCGCCGAGTTGGCGCGGCGCTGACCGAGGGCGAGGTTGTACTCGCGCGTGCCGCGCTCGTCGGCATGGCCTTCCATGTACACCGTCACCTGCGGGTAGCGGGCGAGCCAGGCGGCCTGCCGCTCCAGGGTCGTGCGGCCGTCGCCGCGAACCTGGGTGCTGTCGGTGTCGAAGAACACGCGGTCGCCGACATTGGCCACCAGATCCTCCTGGCTGCCCGGGCGCGCGGAGCCCATGCCGGCGCCAGCCAGGCCGCCCGAGCCGCCCGCACCCGTCGCCGCGGCGTTGGTGGCCTCGTCGGAGGAGCAGGCGGAGAGCAGCGCGATGGCGCCGAGCGCGCCCAGGATCTTCATGTTCATTATGGTACCTCTTCGATAGGGTTTCTGAGTTTCAGTGTCTGGGGATCAGCCGAGAAGCGGCGACCAGGACGGATCGGTTGCATCAGTCGGCGTCACGATCTGCCGCTCGTTGAAACCAGCAATGTCGATCTGGGCCAGGCGGGCGGAATATCCCTCACCCCGCGAACCGCTCGCGCGGCTCTCGCGGTAATAGGCCAGCACGCGGCCATTCGGCGCGAAGGTCGGCGCCTCCATGCCCCAGCCTTCAGTAAGGATGCGCTCGCCCGAGCCGTCCGGCCGCATCACGCCGATGCCGAACTGCCCGCCGGAAATGCGGGTGAAGGAGATAAGGTCCCCGCGCGGCGACCAGACCGGGGTGGCGTAACGGCCGCGCCCGAAGGAGATGCGCCGCGCGCCACCGCCGCCCGCGCCCATGACATAGAGCTGCTGGTCGCCGCCGCGGTCCGAGTTGAACACGATCTGCGAGCCGTCCGGGCTGTAGCAGGGCGACACATCCAGCCCGCCGCCCGAGGTGAGCTGCCGCTGGCTGCGGGACCCGATATCGACCGCGTAGATATTCGCGTCCCCGCCTTGGGCGAAGGACAGCACCACGCTCCGACCATCCGGCGAGAAGCGCGGGGACAGCGTCATGCCCGGGAACTGCCCCAGCACCTCGGAGCGGCCGCTGTTCATGTCGAACAGGTACACGCGCGGCTGGTTCTGGAAGTAGGACATGAAGACGAGCTGCTGCGCGTTGGTCGGATGGTAGCGCGGCGACAGCACCTGAAAAGAACCGTCGGTCAGGAAGCGGTTGTTCTCCCCGTCCTGATCCATCACCGCCAAGCGGCGCACACGGCGGTCCCGCGGCCCGCTCTCGCCGACATAGGCGATCCGCGTGTCGAAATACCCCTTCTCGCCCAGCAGGCGCTCATAGATCACGTCGGAGATCAGATGCGCGATCCGGCGCCACTGCGCGGCCGGCGCGGTGAAGGCGGTGCCCTGAATCTGCTGCTCCGGCAGCACGTCCCACAGGCGAAACTCCACTCGCAGCCGCCCGCCCTGATCCTCGACCCGGCCGGTCACCAGCGCGTTCGCCCCGATCACCCGCCAGTCCTGGAACCGCGGCGTCGCGGCCGCGGCCTCGGCACTTTGGATGAAGGCCGCATTGTCCACGGGCCGGAACAGACCGGAATTGCGCAGATTGGCCTGGATCACGCGGGAGATGTCGGCCCCACGGCCGCCACCGGCCAGCGCCGGCACAGCGATCGGGATCGGATCCGTGCGCGCGCGGGTGATGTCGATCACGGCCCCTTGGGTGGTGCCCTGGGCGCGCGCGGTGGCCGGGACGGTCAGCAGCGCAGCGCCGCCCAGGATCAGGCCACGCCGATCGGTCGTCATCATGGATGCATAACCTCGGAGATCAGGTGGGAATGGTCGCGGAAGGGGGAAGAAGCCGAAGCCGCCCGATGACGCAAGTCGCGAGGGCACGAAATGGCACCGATCGGACGGAAGTTGATCGCGCGCGGCAGCGCCATCACCGCGACAACCCGCGTGGACTGAACCGGAAGGTGGACGCGCTGACGGCCGCGAGCTTCTCCCGCGACAGGCCGGTCGCGGCGCAGCGCGGATCGAGGAGCGCGCGCCGGGCCGCTTCATAGACGGCCCGGGCCACCGGGCTGGAGGGGACGCTGCCGACCGGGCGCACCACGCGGATCGTGCCCGTCGCGTCCGTCTCCACCTTCAGCTCCACGGTGATGTTCTCCAGCCCTTGGGCGCCGGCGTCGACCGACCAGCACTCGCTGATCTTCTCCGCCAGGCCGCGGATCTCGCCTTGGGTCAGCGTCGCCGTGCCTGTCGGGGCGCCGCCGCCCCGGGCGGGCGCACCTGCGGCCGGGTTCACGCGGGAGGTCGGCGCCTGGTTCTGCGCCTGCGCCGCACGCAGCCGCTCCAGCGTGCTCTGCACGGAATTGCTGTTCTCAGCCGGATCCCGAACAGGCGGGGTCTGCCCGGTGCCCGGTCGGCCGTTGCTGTCGCGCGCCGGCGGCACGGGCGGCTGGTTCGGCACCGGGTTGGGCCGCGGCGGCGCGGGCGGTGCCGGCGGAGAGGCGGCGGCCTGCTGCTGCGGGGGCGTCGGCGTCGGGCGCGGCGGGGTGGGCGGCGAGGGCGGCGTGGGGGTGGGCGTGGGCGGCGTCGGGCGAGGCGGCGTCGGCGGGCTCGGCTGTGCCTGCTGCACCCCCTCCGGCACGGGCGGCGCGGGCGGGGGCGGCAGGGGCAGCGGCGGCGCGGGCGGCGCAGGCGTCGCCTGGGCCTGCTGCTGCGGCGGCGTGGGCGGCGCCGGGCGCGGCGGCGTGGGCGCGGGCGGCGCTGGGGTGGGCGCGGGCGGCGTCGGCAGCGGCGGCGTCACGGTCGGCGGAGTCGGGGTGGGCGGCGCCGGCATCGGGGCAGCGGCCGGGTTCGGCGGCGGCGGGGGCGGCAGCGGCGTCGGCGGCTCGGGGCGCGGCGGCGTGGGCGGCGCAGGATTAGGGCTCGGCACCGCCGGCGCATCGGGCGCGGGCGGGGCAGGCAGCGGCAGCGGCTCCGGCGCCTGGGCCAGCTGCGGCATGTCCGGCGTGACGATCTCCACCGGAACCGCCGTCTCCATCGGTTCCGGAATCTCGCGGCCCGGCATCTCGATGAGCAGCAGCAGCCCCACCAGCGCATGCGCCAGCACGGAAGCGACGATCCAGGGACGGAGCCGGTCCTGCTCCATCCACGCCGTCCAGCCCGTCGCTGCCTGAGCCTTCGCCATGACGGCCCCTAGCGCGCGGGCGCGCCCGGACGGGCCGGCGCAGTGGCAGGGGCGACAGGTGCGCGACCGGTGGCTGGGGCGGCCGTGCGCGCCGGCTGGCCAGCCGGCTGCTCGGCCAGCAGTGCCACGCGCGAGAACCCGGCAGAGGAGACGATGCCCATCACCTCCATGATCCGCCCATAGGCGATCGCCCGGTCGCCGCGCACGAAGATGCGCCGCTCCGGCTGGCCCTGGGGCTGGTTCCGCATGATGGCCTGCAGCTGGGGCACGAGATTCTCGGCCTGCACCTCCGTCTCCTGCAGGAAGATCCGCCCCTCGGTGTTCACCGAGATGGTCAGCGGCTCCTGCTCCTGGTTCAGCGCGGCCGCGTTGGTCTTGGGCAGGTCCACCGGAACGCCGACCGTCATCAGCGGCGCGGCCACCATGAAGATGATGAGCAGCACCAGCATCACGTCCACCAGTGGGGTGACATTGATCTCGGCCATCGGCCGGCGGCGCCCACGGCCCCGCCCGCCACCGCCCTGAAGGGATGCCGCCACGGCGCTAGACCTGCGCCGGCTGGCGCGGCGCCGGGGCCGGCGTCTCGTCAGCCTGGCGCGACAGGATCGCGCCGAACTCGGCCGAGAAGCCCTCGAGCCGGCCGGAGAAGCGGGACAGATCCGTGTTGATCTTGTTGTAGGCGAGCACGGCGGGGATGGCGGCCACCAGGCCGATGGCGGTGGCGAACAGCGCCTCCGCGATGCCCGGCGCCACGACCGCGAGGTTCGTGTTGTTCATGCCCGCAATGGCCGAGAACGAATTCATGATGCCCCAGACCGTGCCGAACAGCCCAATGAAGGGCCCAACCGAGCCGACCGAGGCCAGGAAGGTCATCCACTTCTCCAGCCCGTCCATCTCGCGGCCGACCGCCACGTTCATGGCGCGCTCGGACCGCTCCTTCATGCCGGTCAGCGCCAGCGCCCCGGTCAGGCCGAGATCGGCCGCCCGCTGCCACTCCCGCATTCCCGCACCGAAGACGGCGGCCATGGGATGCGTCGGGCGCTCACCCTCGGTGCGGTAGAGATCCTCCAGGCTGCCGCCCGACCAGAACTTATCCTCGAAGGCATCGGCCGCGCGGTTCACGCGCCGCATGGTGTTCCACTTCTCGAACACGATGGCCCAGACCCAGACGCTGGCCAGCAGCAGCCCGATCATCACGGCCTTCACCACCCAGTCCGCCTGGAGGAACAGCCCCCAGAGCGAAAGATCGTGCCCGGCCGTGGCCAGGTTCTGCGCAGTCACACCACCCACGGGCGGTCTCCCTCTTCAACGCCCCGCGGGGCGCCCCCAATCCCTGCCCCCCCGTGGGGCGACAACACCTGCCCCGCCGGGGCAGAACCCGCGCGCCCGGACCGGCGCCCACCCGTCGCGGCACTGACCGCCCGAGAGGTTGGACCGCGCCACGGACGGCTTTGCGGCGAGGCCCGCCATTACACCGCCACGAAGCGGCAGGTCCGGGAGGCCCAGCCTGACATCTCAGCCCGGCGCCGCCTCCGGCCGAAGTGCCGTGCGCCAGGGCTCGGCCAGCGGCACCGGGCGCAGCGTTTCCTGCGAGACGCAGACCAGCCCGACCTTCAGCCGCGCCAGCACACCCCCATCCTCCGCCACCACATCCTGCCCGACCTCGACGGAGGCCGCCCCCGACTTCAGCACCCGCGTCTCCACGAACACCTGATCATCGAGCCGGGCGGGGCGCAGATACGCCACTTCGATGCGCCGCACCACAAGCAACGAACCGTGACGTGACATCAAAAGATGATGGGGCAAACCCATGTCGCGCAAGGATTCCGTCCGGGCCCGTTCCGCCCAGCGAAGATAGTTGGCGTGGTAGGCCACCCCGCCCGCATCGGTGTCCTCGAAATAGACGCGGATGGGGTAGCGGTGCACGGCCATGGCGCGGGACCTAGCGCCGATCGCCCCCGCGAGCCAGGGGGCCGGGACAGGGGTTGGCACTTCGTCCACTTCGTCGCGCAGGTTTCATCGGCAAGAATGCAGGTCTGCCGCGTTTCATTCCGGACGGCCGACACCTCGTCGCGCCGCACCCCGGAGGACTCCCCCCATGTCGCCGATCAAGCCCGCCGCCCTCGCCCTCGCGCTCCTTGCCGGAACGGCCCTCGCCGCCCAGGCCCAGACCAGCCCCACCACCAGCAGCCCCGGGGTCAACAACCCCGGCGTCGCCTCCTCCAGCGGCGCCGGTATCGACCAGGGCTCCGGCCAAACGCTCGGCGGCAGCACCGCGGGCGGCCAGTCCGGCTTCGGCGGCACCGGACCGGGCGCGACCGGCGGCATGAGCGGCACCGCGGCGGCCCCGCTCGGCGGCGGCGGCGCCCGTACCAGCAACACGCCCGGCGCAGCGATGGGCACCAACACCCCGGGCGCCCCTGCTCCGGGCACCATGGCCCCGGGCACCATGGCCCCGAGCACGATGACCCCGGGCACCATGGGCACGGGCACCACCGTCACTCCCGGTACCAACCCGAGCAACGCCGAGATTGGCACGGGCGCGGCCGGTTCCTCGGTGGCAGGCCGCCCGACCTCGCCCGGCAACTCGGCGACCCCGGCTCGCTGACACCGGGCCGCTGAAAACTAATCCAACAACTTTGGACCAGGCTGGCAGGGGAAATCCCCTGCCGGTCACTCGCTAAAGGTTTGGATCGTCCAGCAGATTGCCCTGCGAAACGGCGGCGCTGCGCGGCGGCGTCATGCCGAGATGCTTCCAGCCCGGCATTCCCAGCACCCGCCCGCGCTGCGTCCGCAGGATCAGCCCCTCCTGAATCAGGAAGGGCTCGATGACCTCCTCCAGCGTGTCGCGGCTCTCCGCCAGCGCTGCCGCGAGAGTCTCGACGCCCACCGGCCCGCCGCCGTGATGTTCGACCAGCCGGCGCAGGTATCGCCGGTCCATCGCGTCCAGCCCCAGCCGGTCCACCTCCAGCCTCTCCAGCGCCGCGTCGCAGAGCGTGCGGTCCGCATCCCGGCCCGCCACCGCCGCGAAATCCCGCACGCGGCGCAGAAGCCGCCCGGCGATCCGAGGCGTGCCCCGGCTGCGCGTCGCGATCTCCCGCGCGCCGTCCGGGGTCAGTACAAAGCCCAGCTTCTGTGCCCCGCGCGCCACGATCCGCTCCAGCTCCTCCGCCGAGTAGAATTGCAGCCGCAGCGGGATCCCGAACCGGTCCCGCAGCGGAGTCGCCAGCAGCCCTGCCCGCGTCGTGGCGCCCACCAGGGTAAAGGGCGGCAGGTCGATCCGCACGGTGCGCGCCGCCGGTCCCTCGCCGATGATGAGGTCGAGCTGGAAATCCTCCATCGCCGGGTACAGCGTCTCCTCGATCGCCGGCTGCAGCCGGTGGATCTCGTCGACGAACAGCACGTCCCGCGGCTGCAGGTTGGTCAGGATCGCGGCCAGGTCCCCCGCCCGCTGCAGCACCGGGCCGGAGGTCGCGCGGAACCCCACCCCCAGCTCCCGCGCCACGATTTGCGCCAGGGTGGTCTTGCCCAGGCCCGGCGGGCCGAACAGCAGCACATGGTCCAGCGCGTCCCCACGGGCGCGGGCGGCCTGCACGAAGACGGAGAGGTTCTCGCGCAACGCCGGCTGGCCGGTGAAGTCGGCAAGGGTCTGTGGGCGCAGCGTGGCCTCGGCCGCGTCCTCCTCCTGCCGGTTGCCGGCGGTGATGCGATCATCATTCATGGCGGGAACATAGCGTGACCACCGGGCCGTGTCGCCGGGACGCGACGGCATGGGGTGCGGGATTTCGCCCGGCCTGCGCATCCCCGCCCAGGCCTGCCGCGACGAGGACAGCAGCAGGGCAGCCGGCAAGCTCCCGAAACCCGGCGCTGCCGCGCTACCTGTCGGCGGACTTGCTGCCCCGAAGCTGGAAGAAAACTTCCGCCGCCGACCGCGGTACCTGGACGGTGCCCAGCAGGCGACGGCTGGTCTCGAGAACCTCGCGGGATTGCAGGATTGTCCTCAGCGCATCGTTCGCGCGGGAGGAGGCATCCTGCACGCAGCGTCGCGCATGCATCAGCATAAGGTCATCGGGCATCCAGCGGGTCCAAGTCTCAGCCGCATGTGATGCCCCGCTCCCCCCACTCGGTCCTTCACATGCGATGGTTCCGGGCCGGGGGAGTTCCCTCCCCCAGCCGTCCCTACCGGCCGGCGACCCCCTGCGTGTTCACATAGAGCGCGAAGAGCGAGCGCGCCGATGTCATGAACAGCCGGTTCCGGTTGGCGCCGCCGAAGGCGACGTTCGCGCAGCGCTCCGGCAGCCGGATATGCCCGATCTGCTTGCCGTCGGGCGCGATCACGACCACCCCGTCCAGTGCCTCGCTCATCCCCCAGCCGCACCAGAGATTGCCGTCCACGTCGAGCTTGAACCCATCCGCCGTGCCAGCCCCGCAATCGAAATGCACGCGCCGGTTCGACACGCTGCGTCCATCCGGCGAAACCTCGTAGGCCAGGATGAGGCGGTTCGGCGTCGCGCGTGCCTCGACGACGTAAAGCACTTTCTCATCGGGCGAGAAGGACAGCCCGTTCGGCCCGCGCAGATCGGTGATGACTGCTGTTACCTGACGCGTCTCCGGGTCGATCCGGTAGACGTTCCCCGGCAGTTCCGGACGCGCCATGCCCTCGAAGGGGTTGGGGCCGAAGGCCGGGTCGGTGAACCAGATCGAGCCGTCGGCCTTGCAGACAATGTCGTTGGGTGAGTTCAGCGGCTTGCCCTCGAAGCGGTCGGCCAGCACGGTGATGCTGCCGTCATGCTCGGTGCGGGTCACGCTGCGCGAGCCGTGTTCGCACACCACCAGCCGGCCCTGCCGGTCGCGGGTCAACCCATTCGAGTGGTTCGCGGGCTTCCGGAACACCCCCAGGCGCCCGCTCTCCTCGTCCCACTTCATGATCCGGTTGTTCTGCACGTCGCTGAACAGCAGCATCCGCGTGTCGCCGAACCATTGCGGCCCCTCGGCCCAGTTCAGCCCCGTGCCGATCCGCTCCACCGCGGCCAGCGCCAGCCGGTACCGCTCGAATCGCGGATCGAGGATCTGCACGGACGCATCCGGGAAGCGCCGCGCGGACTGCCATCCGTCAGCCGCCGCGCCCTGCGCGCGGGCACCACCCGCCAGAAGCATTCCCGCGCCGATCGCGCCCAAGGCCTCGCGTCTCGTGCCCATGCCCTCGTTCCCTTCCCAGACTGCCTGGCCTCTGCGGGCCACGGGGAGCGAGCCTGTGCGCCCGAGCGCTGCGCTTCAAGCCCCGGCATCAACCCTTCATTCATCGGGCCCGAAGCAGGATGGAGAGGCCCAAAAGCGAATGCGGAAAGGATTTCCGGTCGAAGGGCGCCCCTGCCCCGAGGCCCGCATGACACAAGAGATGACCAACACCGCCCTCTACATCCTGCTGCTGCCGATCTTCGCGCTGGTGGGCATGATCGCGCTCGGCGTGCTGTCCCTGCTGTTCCGCTCGCGCTGGAGCGCGCCCGAGGCCGAGGCAAGGCCGCGCAGCGCGCCCCGCATCACGCCACGCGCCGCGCCCGGAGCAGCGAACAACCTGGCGCAGGTCCAGCAGAACGGCGAACCCGAGCCGGCCTGACCCGACACCCCGCCGTCAGCGGGGCGCCATCTCCTTCAGGCTCTCGCGGATCAGCGTGTTGAGATCCGCCGCCTCCCCGATCCGCTCCTGCACCCGCGCCACCACCGAGGCCGCCTCGGGCCGCCGCCAGCCCAGGTTGAGCAGCGCGGAAACCGCATCCGCCGCCACCCCGCGCTCCGGCATAGGCGCGGCGGGCACGACGAAGCTGGAGTTGCCCGTGGGCATCCCGCCCACCTTCTCCCTCAGCTCGGAGAGCAGCCGCACGGCCAGCTTTGGCCCCACCCCCGGCGCCCGCGTCAGGCTGCCCCGGTCGCCGCCAAGGATCGCCGCCGCCAGATCCTTCGGCGACAACGCCGACAGCAGCCCCAGGGCCACCTTCGGCCCCACGCCCTGAATGCCCGTCAGAAGCCGGAACCAGTCCCGCTCCGCCGCATCCGCGAAGCCGTAGAGGGTGATCGCGTCCTCGCGCACCACCGTCTCGATCCACAGCGTGCCCTTCGCATCCGCCGGCAGCGCCGCGACGGCGCGGGAGGAGGCGGCGACGAGATAGCCGACCCCGTTCACGTCCAGGATGCAGCCGCCCTCATGCACGAAATCCAGGCGCCCGGTGAGCTTCCCGATCATGCCGGCACGTAACCCTTCGCGAGCGCGTTGCGGGTGGACCGATGATTCGCGTGGCAGATCGCAATCGCCAGCGCATCCGCCGCATCGGCCCGCTTGATCACCGCCCCGGGCAGCAGCCGCCGGACCATGTCCTGCACCTGGATCTTGTCCGCATGCCCAGTGCCGACCACAGCGCGCTTGATCTCCATCGCCTGGTACTCGGCCATCACCACGCCCATCAGCGCCGGCGTCAGCAGAACCACCCCGCGCGCCTGCCCC
Source organism: Roseomonas sp. WA12 (assembly GCF_054165765.1). NCBI lineage: Bacteria > Pseudomonadati > Pseudomonadota > Alphaproteobacteria > Acetobacterales > Roseomonadaceae > Roseomonas > Roseomonas sp. WA12. The sequence goes on from NZ_CM135108.1 coordinate 2,258,289, forward strand.
AGCTTCAGCGCGGCGCCCGGGTTCTTGTTGACATAGGTGTGCTCCACCGCCGCCTCGTCCGGCCGGTGCAGCTCGATGATTCCGAGCAGCGCGCGATGGATGATGCACAGTCGGTCCGCCAGCGGCAGATCGGCCTTCGTGCTCACCACCCCGTCCGCCAGATGCCGCAACCGCGACCCCGTGCTCTCCACCATCCCCCAGCCCGTATGTTGCAGCCCGGGGTCGAGCCCGAGAATGCGAACAGCGCCGCCGGGACGAAGTGCGGAGGTGCCGATCAAGCCGTCAGCCGATCGAGCACATCGTCCGGCACGTCAAAATTCGCGTAGACGTTCTGCACGTCGTCATGGTCGTCGAGCGCATCCACCAGCTTCAGCACGCCGCGCGCGGAATCCTCGTCTAGCGGTATGGTCGCGTTCGGCCGCCACTCCAGCTTCGCGCTCTCCGCCGGGCCCAACACGGCCTCCAACGCGTCGCGCACCGTGAATAGGTCCTCGATCGCGGTGCGGATCGCGTGCCCGTCCTCGTCGGACTCGACATCGCTGGCACCCGCCTCGATCGCGGCCTCCAGCACCGTGTCCGCGTCGCCCGCGGTGGTCGGATAGCGCACAACCCCCTCGCGCTCGAACTGGAAGGCCACGGAATTGCTCTCGCCCAGCGCCCCGCCGTTCTTCGAGAACATGGAGCGCAGGTCGGAGGCCGTGCGGTTCCGGTTGTCCGTCAACGCCTCGACGATGATGGCCACCCCGTTCGGGCCATAACCCTCGTAGCGCACCTCGTCGTAATTCTCGGTGTCGGTGCCCTGGGCCACGCGCTTGATCGCGCGCTCCACCGTGTCGCGCGGCATGTTGTTGACGAGTGCGGCCTTCACCGCCGCCCGCAGCCGCGGGTTGTGGGCCGGGTCCGGCAGCCCGGCCTTGGCGGAGACGGTGACCTCGCGGATCAGCTTGCCCCAGGCCTGGGCACGCTTGGCGCTCTGCGCGGCCTTGCGGTGGGCGATGTTCTTGGCGTGCGAATGGCCGGCCATGGTCGGCGTCCTGTTCCTCTCTCTTCCCGGGCTCGGGCATCCGGCGCTCCGGCCCGGGCGAATCCAGGAGCCGCGCGCCGCCCCGGCGGGGCCAGGGCCTCGGTCCCGACAGGCGGTTCCGGGCGGCGGCCCGCGCGGCGGGCGGGAAGGCCGAATATAAACGCGCCCCGGGCCGCGCGCCACCCGCGGCCGCCGCGGAACCGCCGGCCATTCAGGCCCCGCCGTGGGAAAGGGCGGCATCCATCCCGCGCCAGTAATCCCCCTCCAGCTCCCCTGGCCCGGTGAAGCGCGGCACCCGCCCCGCCCGCCCGTCCAGGTAGCCCGCCTGCCAGGCCGTCGCCTGCGGCGACCCGGCGCCGATCTGCATGACGCGGATACCGCGGGCCGTCCCGGCCTGCGCGGACATGGTCGCGGCATCGGTATCGATCTCAACAGCGAGATGCAGCATCACGATACCACCCGGTAAGGATGCACCTCCTGCCAGCGGCTGCGCCAGCCAGGCTGCCAGGACACGCTCCGCCATCCCCGCCAGAAGCGTCGCCCGAGCCAGCGGGTCCACCTCCATCCGCGCAACAGCGGCCGCCGATTCCGGGGCATGGTGAACCGCCCCGGCCAGCCGCGCCGCCAGACCGGGCGGCAGGCTGCCGAGCCCGGCGAGCGCGGACCGGGTTGCGGAGGAGGCCCGCGCTGCCCGGAGTTCCCCGGGCAGCCCGCGCTGGATGTTCGACATTTGGAAGGCCTAGCCGCTGCGGAGGAGGAGCCGGCGCAGGGCGTCCCGCTAGGGCTCACCCGGCAACTTTCCGGCGTCCCGCCAACCGGCGCCGGCCGATGTCACGGCAGTGCTCCAGTCGGCGGTGACCGGCATCCTCCTGATGCGGACCGTCAGGACAGCATCATAATTCCAAATTTTGAGACAGCAAGTCACAGCCTTTGGCTGCCGCACGGAATTGCAGCCCGCAGCGGCCCCGCGCACCCCAATCCCACGCAGACAGGCGCGCGGCCCGGATGATAGAAGTGCGCGATGGACGCGAACCCGGCCGCCTATCCCTTCGACGTCACCTCGCACGAGGCGCTGGGGGAAATCTATCCGCCACCCAAGCCAGTCGTCGCCGCCAAGGCGACCAATCGGATCGAGGGCCGCAGCGCCGCCTTCATCGCCAATTCGCCCTTCTGTGTCCTGAGCACCATCGGCCACCGCGGCCCGCACGCCACCCCGCGTGGTGATGCCGCGGGTTTCGTCGCCGTGCTGGACGAGCGCACCCTCGCCCTGCCCGATCGCCGCGGCAACAACCGCCTGGACGCCCTGCGGGACGTTCTGGACGACCCCCGCGTCGCCCTTCTCTTCCTCGTTCCCGGCATGGGCGAGACGCTGCGGGTCCATGGCACCGCCCGCATCACCACCGATCCCTCTCTCTGTGCCCAGCTCGCCATGGGCCGCTCGGTTCCGGCCACCGTGCTGCTCGTATCCGTCACCGAGGTGTTCATGCAGTGCCCGCGCGCCCTGCTGCGAGCCGAGCTCTGGGCCGGCCGCGCCAAGCCCGCCGGCGCCCCCACCGGCGGTGAGATGATCGACGAGCACACCAAGGGCGCCCTGCCGCGCGAGGCCTACGACAACGAGGTCGCGCCCTACTGCGCCGATAACCTGTACTAGGGTGGAGCCTCTTCGCGTCACCGGCCGCCTGACCATCCCGGCCGAGGCGATGGAGGAGAGCTTCATCACCGCCTCCGGCCCCGGCGGACAGAACGTCAACAAGGTCGCAACCGCCGTTCAGCTGCGGCTGGTCACTGCCCGTGTGCCGGACATGCCCGAGCGCATCATGGCCCGCCTGCGGGAACTTGCCGGCCGCCGCATGACGGCGGAAGGCGAGCTCCTCATCATCTCCCGCGAGCACCGCACGCAGGACCGCAATCGCGAGGCCGCCCGCGCGCGCCTCCTCGCCCTGCTGCAGGACGCCGCCGCGCCGCCGCCGCCGATCCGCCGCCCGACCCGCCCCACCAAGGGCAGCAAGGAGCGCCGCTTGGCAGCCAAGGGCGTTCGCGCCACCGTCAAGCAAGGACGCGGCCGCGTGCGGGAAGACTAGAGCGCGCTCGCCGCCGGGGAGCCCTGGGTGGCCCGCATCCGCGGCATACGCGTCAACGCCTGCAACAGGAGCCATGCCGAGCTGGACGAGGCCGAAACCCTCGACGCCGGCGACCCCGCCATTCTCGCGCGCCGCTACCTCGCCCTGACCACCGTCTCCGCAGCCACGCGCGCCCTCGGTTCCTGCTGCGGTACGGACCACCGCCACGTCCAGGCAATCTGCGAAGCCTGCACTCCAGTGCCGGCCTGAACACCTATCTTCACAGAATAGAGAGCAAGTGGCATCCACCCTCGCAACAAGGGCCCGCAGCGCGGCCCGTATAGGGGATCCACCATGACCGGCCACGCCCATGTCGATCATTCCGGCGAGAACAAGCGCATCGCGCTGCTCATCGCCGTGCTGGCCCTCTGCCTCGCCCTGGCCGAGACAGGCGCCAAATCCGCGCAGACCGAGGCGCTGTCCCGCAACGTCGAGGCGTCCAATCTCTGGGCCTTCTTTCAGGCCCGCACCATCCGCCAGACCACAGTGCGCACCGCCGCCGAGGCCCTTGCCCTCCAGCCCGACGCCGCGGAAGAGGAGCGCCGCACCGCCGTTGCCCGCCAGTCCCAGGCCTGGCTCGCCACCGCTCAGCGCTGGGAGAGCGAGCCCGCGACCGGCGAGGGCCGCCGCGAACTCGCCGACCGTGCGAAGGCGGCCGAGCGCGTGCGCGACCGTTCCATGGCCGCCTACCACATGCACGAATACGGCTCGGCCGCCTTCCAGGTGGCCATCGTCGTTGCCTCGGCCAGCATCGTCACTGGCGTGCCCCTCCTGGCCCTGGGCGGGGCGGTCCTGGGGGTGCTGGGGATCGTGCTCAGCGGCCTCGGCTTCTTCGCGCCGGAGTTGATCCACCTCTGACAGGGCGCGCGGGTCTCCCCAGGGAGGCGCCGCCTCCCCGTGCCCTCGACCGGGGAACCCCAGGTTCCCCGGATTCCACCCGCTGCCGCGTCTACTGCGTGTTCCCCAGCGCGGCGGGCGGTGGCGAATGCCGCTCCGCACCACCTGCCCCGGCCGTCTCCCGCACCGGCTCTTCCGGCTCCCGCACCTCGCGGCCAGGCCGAGAGATGATCACGGATTGCGCGGGCACCGCGATCTCGATCCCAAGCTCCTGGAACCGCTCCTTGATGCGGCGGTTGAACTCGCGCTGCACGCCCCAGCGCGCCGTGTCCTTGCACCGCAGCTGGCCCAGCACGGTAAAGGTAGCGCCATCCACCTTGTCGACGCCCCACAGCGCGAAATCGTCCAGGATCTGGTCCTTGTAGGCAGGATCGGCCCGCAACCCGGCGCCGATCTCCTTCAGCACCTCGCCCACCCGGTTCGGGTTCTCCGAGAAGGCCACGGTCACGGACACGGCGGCATTGCCGATGCCCTTGTTGGTGTTCGTCACCGTCGTGACGGAGCTGAACGGGATGACATGCACGGAACCATCCCCGGCGCGCAGCCGGATCGTGCGGATGGATAGATTCTCCACCGAGCCGGAGAGGCCGGAAACCGTCACCCAATCCCCCACCTGCATCGTGTTCTCGAGCAACAGAAAGATGCCGGTGATCACGTCCTGCACCAGCTTCTGGGACCCGAAGCCGACCGCCACGCCGATGATCCCCGCCCCCGCCAGCAGCGGCGCGACATTCACGCCAAGCTGGGACAGCGCCGTGAACCCGATCACCACCACGATCACGACGAGAAGCGTCGTGTGCAACAGCGGCAGCAGCGTCCGCAGCCGCCCGGCCCGCGTGAACTCTCCGCGCGCGGACATGTCGGCGATCCGCTTGTCGATCCAGCTGTTCACGCCTTCCCAGGCCAGCACCGCCGCCACGCCCGCGATCAGCAGCACGATTACCGAACTCGCGACCCGCTGGCCCAGCCCGCCGCTGGTAAAGGAATCGGCGACATCGATCCCCCAGACCTGCAGCAGCGCCAGCACGGTGATGGCACCGACGCCGATTGTCACCGTCCGCCGCAGCACGGGAACGTAGCGGTTGGCGCGCCCCTCCAGCAGCGGCAGGCGCTGCGCCGTTTCCGCCTTGATCCGGAATACGCGGTCGAGCAACCCGAGCACGGCCACCGCCACCAGCCGCGCGATGATCAGCACCGCCGCCGTCGCGCCGAGATAGCGCAGCAGCAGCCCGTAGCCGTTCTCGATCCGCAGCGCCCAGACAAACCACAGAGCCAGCAGCAGGAAGATCGCGACGATGTGCCAGATCCGCGCGAACCAGTGCCGCGCGAGTGCGAAGGCGCTGGTTGAATCGGCAGGCGCGTCGATCCGCACGGCCACCGGGCGCCGGCATTGCAGCACGACGACGATCATCAGCAGATGGCTCAGCAGGATCACCAACTTCGCCGCCGCCGCATAGGCGGCCGGATACAGCCCGAGCAGCCGCGCCACCTCCAGCACCGCCATCCCGTAGATCGCAACCCCGGTGACACGCCCGAGCCACAGCTCCGCATAGGCCGCGCTCTCATCCGAGAGGCGGAACAGCCGCAGCGCCCGCGACCCCGGTGAGACCACCGCGCGCCCAACCGCCATGATCACGTGCTGCAACACGAAGGCGTTCACCGCAGCCAGGATGATCAGCGGCACCAGCCCGCCATCACCCAGCGGCGTTGCCAGCAGCAGGTTCCCCACCGCCGCAAAGCCCGCGATCGGCACCAGCTCCAGCATCAGCCGGAGCAGGGCCATGGGTGCGCGGCGGAACAGGTGCAGCTCCGCCCGGCTGGCCACCACCGGCTCGGCCTTTGTGTCTCCAGCCGCGCGTGCCTCCCGCCGCGCCTCCACGCGCGCTTCGGCGCGTGCCTCCAGCCCCTGCGCGGGGCGCCGCAGCGCGCGCGCCAGCAGCCATCGCGCGGCCCAGGCCAGGGCCATCACCGCCGCCAGCCGCCAGGCCACGTCCAGCACGGCCGTCTGCGCGAAGGGGTTGGTCGCCACCCGCACCAGCCAGCGCCAGACCAATGGCACCCCGGCGATCGTGCCCCCTGCGGCCGCCAAGTGCCCGGAGAGGACGGACAGCCAGTCCGAAAGTGCCGCGATGATCTGTGCCAGAAGGCTGTCCGAGGTAAGGGACACATGCTCCGCCGCGGTGGCGGGCGCCGCCGGAGCAGCCGCAGGGGCAGTGGCAGCCGCGGCCGGAGCAACGGCCGAAGCCGCCGCCGCACCGGGCCCAGCCGCGGGTGCTCCCGCCGGTGCGGCCGATGCGACAGCCCGGAGCACATCCAGCACCTGCTGCCGCCGGGAAGCGTCCTGCAGCACATCCAGAGCCTGCCGCGCCTGATCCGGCGTCAGCACCGCCACTCCGCCCGGCACGGCCTGTTGCGCCCGGGCTGGCATCCCCGCCAGGCCAAGCAGAACGGCCAGCGCCAGCACCCCGCACCACCATCCACCGCCGGCACGCCAGGACCAGGCAGGACGGCGCCCAAGCGGGCTCGTTGCACGGATGAGATGCTGCATGCGGCGGAGAACTCCCGGCCTCAGGGCGGTCCGGGCCGGGGCGGAGCCGCGGGCGGCTCTGGCCCCCGCGGCGGCTCACCGGCCGCTATGTCCGGACTGCCTCATGGCGCGTCATCGTCCTGCCCGCGCGAGATCACGCCGGTCAGGACACGGAACTCCCGAGAGAGCGGCCGGGCCGCCAAGGGGTTTCACCCCGTTCCGCCGCCGAGTCGGCCTGTGCCCCTGAACGCTCGGCGGGAGCCCCCCGTCAGAAGCCCGGCATTACCTGCGAAAGCCGCCCACCAACCCGCAGCGCGCCGATCCGGCGCGCCAGCCCCGTGGCGTCATCCGTCTCCACCAGCACGCCGCAGAGCGTGGCCTCGCCCTCCGCCGGCGCCAGCCGCTCGGACGGCACCTTGCGCCAGAAGCGGATGGAGGCTCCCGCTTTCCCCATCCCGATCACGCTGTCGTAGTCGCCGCACATCCCGGCATCGCTGATGAAGGCGGTCCCGCCCTCCAGCACCTGGTGGTCCGCGGTGGGAACATGGGTGTGGGTACCGGCCACCAGGCTCACCCGCCCGTCGAAGGAATGGCCGAAGCCCAGCTTCTCGCTCGTCGCCTCGGCATGGATATCCACGACAATGGCCTGTACCGAGCCGTTCGAGCCCATCGTGTGCCGCGCCAGCTCCGCCTGTGCGGCGCGGAAGGGATCGTCCAGCGGCTCCATGAACAGCCGGCCCATGACCTGGATCACCAGCGCTCGTCCTCGGCCGGGAACATCCACCACCGTCGCCCCGCGCCCGGGCGTACCCGGCGGGTAGTTCATCGGCCGGATCAGCCGCGGCTCGCCCTCGATATAGGGGATGATCTCCTTGCGGTCCCAGGCGTGGTTGCCGAGTGTCAGCACATCCGCCCCGGCCTCTAGGAAGGCCCGCGCCATGTCGGGCGCCAGGCCGAAGCCATGGGACGCGTTCTCGGCATTCAGCACCACGAGATCCGCCGCCAGCTCCCGCCGAAGCCCGGGCAGGCGCGCCACCACCGCGTCGCGCCCCGAACGCCCGACCACATCGCCCAGGAACAGGATTCTCAACCGCCGCCGCCCTCTCGAAATCGGATCACCCCGGTCTCCGTCGCCACCGCATCGAGCGGCGCGTCCAGGGGTCCGGCGGGCACCACATCCATCTCCTGGCATGAAAATGCCACCCCCAGCGTGCCCACGCCCGGCAATCCGGCCAGCGTCCGGTCGTAATAGCCACCGCCATAACCCAGGCGCCGCCCCGCGCGATCAAAGGCAAGCAACGGCACGATCACCCAGTTCGGGGTAGCGCGCGCCGCCTCCTCGGCCGGCTGCTGCGTCCCGACCGGCCCCTTCACCAGCAGGTCTCCGAAAGCGAAAGCCCGGAAATCCAGCGGCAACCCGCGCTTCGGGGTCCGCGGCAGGCACAGCCTGTGCCCCCGCGCCTCCAGCGCCCGCATCAGCGGCCGGATGTCGATCTCATGCCCCATGGGCCAGAAGCCCGCGACCACCGCGCCCTCGGGCGGCGGCGCCTCGCGCAGCACATGCTCGGCCAGCAACGGCCCAGTGCCGGCCGCCGCAGCACGCGCCCGGCGCGCCTGGGCCTCTTCGCGCGCGACGACCTTCGCCGCGCGCAGAAGCGCATCGTCGCCGATGAACGGAGGGGACGGTAAGTGCGGAGCCACCATGACCGCTGGCGATTCGTCCTCCCAAGGCCTGCTAGCGCAGGTGGGCACCAGATACCCGGACCAAGATCCGGACAGAGCCAGCTCCCGGAGGATGCTTATTGGCCCTGGGGATGATTTACCTGGCGCGAAAGGCAGCCCCGCCCACCCAATCTAGGCATCACGATGCCCCGGCGCCAGCCCGTCCCGAGCGAATCCGCCCCCCGGTCCGCACACGTCACGTTCCACCGCCCGGTGGCTCAGTCCTTGCCGAGATCGGAGGCGATGCCCTCAATCCGCTCCGCCACCCGCGCCAGCCGCTGGGCCAACAGCGGATCGGTCGGTGCCGCCGGCGGCATCATCCCCGCCCGCGCCTGGGCCAGCTCCACCTTCAGGTCGTGCACCTCATCCGCCAGCAGCAGCGCCGCCAGCAGCAGCAGCCGCGGCTCGCCATAGGAGCCGCCCATCGTTCGTACGGAGGCGACGCGCCGGTCCACCTCCGCCGCCAAGGCGACGAGATGCGCCTCCTGCCCGTCCTCGCAGGAGACCGGATGGCTGTACCCGCCGACGCGAACCGTGACCTGTCCCAACGCTCAGCCCTCCGCAAACCCGTCCCGCAACACCAACACCCGCGACGCCGCGGCCCGAAACCTGCTCTCAGCGACCCTGGGCGGGTGGAGCATCGCCCGCCTCGTCACCCTCGTCCGGCAACCCCGTCTCATCCGCCTCGGGCAGAACCGCGCGCAACCGGGCGAGCGTCGCCTCCAGCCGTGCCGATAAGGCCGCCACCTCCTCGGCCGGCACCCCGACAGGCACCGCCGCGGCGGCCCTCTCGGGCACGCGCGCGGCCACGCGGGCCAGACGCTCCACTGCCGCTTCCAACCGCGCAGCCGCCTCTGCAAGGCTGTCCGCCATGCTGCCCCCGAATCCTATCGCATCCGTGCCACCGGCCCGGCCGCCCAACACTGCCGGCCAGCCCGGCACACCGGGCCGGCCTTTCAGCCTGCCCTTCTTCGCCCGCCGCAGCGCAGCGAGCAACACGCATCCGCAAAGCGCACCCTGCCGGAACAGCAGCCACGAACAGGCCGACCCCGTGACACCGCCGCTTCGCTACTGCAGCATCCCAAACACACACGCGAGCGTGAGGGCTTTACGCACCCGTCCGCAAGGGGGTCAACCGTGACGCAGCCCGCGATTCGATTCCGTTCCGCCGCCGACGCCACGGCGGCCCTGGCCATGGCACCGCCCCTGGGCGTGCTCCTGCTCTCAGCCCCCGGTGCCGCCGCCTGGCCCGGACCGGACACGGTGGCAGCCATAGTCGCGCAGGCCGCCGCCGCTTATCCCGCCACGCCGCATCGCGCAGCGCTGGACTGCGGCAGCGCTCCGGGCCTGGCGCTGGACGCCATCCGCCGCGGCTGGCGCCTGCTCGTGCTCGACCCCACCCACCCCGCCTTCCCCGCCGTGCGATCGGCCGCCGCGGAGAGCGGAGCCACCCTCCTCGGGGAGGCCCCGCCGGCGCTCGACCTTGCCCGCCTCGATCTCCGCCGGCCGGGTGGCCGCGCCATCCTGGCGCGCCATCTCGGCATCCCTGCTCCCGATTCTCCGCCCGAACCGGCCGCGAACCACCCCGCCGCGTGGTGACAGGAGCCGCGCCCTCCGCTAACTCCCGCGCACCATTTCCAAAGCCCGAAGGGGGAAATCCGCCCATGCAGCTGACGCCGAAGGTCAAGGAGATCCTCTCCTGGTATGAGAGCGACAACCCCGGCACGAAGGGCAACCTCGCCCGTATGATGATGGCGGGGCGCCTCGGCGGCACCGGCCGCATGGTCATCCTGCCCGTGGACCAGGGCTTCGAGCACGGCCCCGCCCGCTCCTTTGCCCCCAACCCCGCCGCCTATGATCCGCGCTACCACTTCGAGCTGGCGATCGAGGCCGGGCTGAACGCCTATGCCGCCCCGCTCGGCATGATCGAGGCCGGTGCCTCCACCTATGCCGGCGCCATCCCGACCATCCTGAAGGTCAACTCCTCCAACAGCCTGTCCACCACCAAGGACCAGGCCGTCACCGCCTCGGTGTCGGACGCGCTGCGCCTCGGCTGCTCGGCGATCGGCTTCACGATCTATCCGGGCTCCGAGTACCAGTTCGAGCTGATGGAAGAGCTGCGCGAGATGGCGGAGGAGGCGAAGGCCGCCGGCCTCGCCGTTGTCGTGTGGTCCTATCCGCGCGGCCCGATGCTCGACAAGGTCGGCGAGACTGCGCTCGACATCTGCGCCTATGCCGCGCACATGGCGGCGCTGATGGGCGCGCATATCATCAAGGTGAAGCCGCCGACCGAGGCCATCTTCCTCGATGCCGCGAAGAAGACCTACGAGAAGGCGCCAGTGCCCGACATCGCGACGCTGGCCGGCCGGATCAAGCATGTCGTGCAGGCCTGCTTCGGCGGCCGTCGCCTCGTCGTCTTCTCCGGCGGCGAGGCCGGCACGAACGAGGCGATGATGGACATGGCCCGCGGCATTCATCAGGGCGGCGGCAACGGCTCGATCATCGGCCGCAACACCTTCCAGCGCCCGAAGGCCGATGCGCTGAAGCTGCTGTCCGACATCATCGAGACCTACAAGGCCGAGGTCGCGCACAACCCGGCCTGATCCGGACCCGGGCGAGCCTTGGCCCGTCCGACAGACAGCGGCGCGGGCTTAGGCCCGCGCCGAAACCGCGTGTCCGGTGAGTCGCGAAGGCGTGGTATGACCCCGCCCCTGCCGCTCACCGGATCGCTGCCAAATGCCTGACTGCCGCCTCTACCTGGTCACCCCGCCGCGCATCGACCTCGGCACCTTCCCCGAAGCCCTCGCCCGCGCTCTCGACGCCGGCGACGTCGCCTGCCTCCAGCTCCGCCTGAAGGACACGCCGAAGGAGGAGGTGCGCCGTGCCATCGACGCCTTGCGCCCCATCGCCCAGTCCCGCGACGTCGCCTTCCTGCTGAACGACGACGCGCAACTCGCCGCCCAGACCGGCTGCGACGGCGCCCATCTTGGCCAGGAGGACGGTGACCACGAGGCCGCCCGCAAGCTGCTGAAGGACGCCACCCTCGGCATCACCTGCCATGACAGCCGCCACCTCGCGATGCGCGCGGGCGAGATGGGCGCCGACTACGTCGCCTTCGGTGCCTTCTTCCCCACCAGCACGAAAGAGGCGATCCACCACGCCGAGCTGGACCTGCTGGAGTGGTGGTCCTCGATCTTCGAGATCCCCTGCGTCGCGATCGGCGGCATCACCGCCGCCAACTGCGCCCCGCTGGTAAGCGCAGGTGCCGACTTCCTCGCCGTGGTCGGGGCGGTGTGGAACCATCCGGACGGCCCGGCGGAAGGCGTGCGCGCGATGAACGCCGCCATCGCCGCCGCCCCGCCCCCGGACCGGGGCTGAGACCGCCCGCTACGGCAGCAGCAGGATCTTCCCGAAATGGCGGTTGGCGCGCATCAGCGCCAGCGCCTCGTCGGCCCGGTCCAGCGGGAACTCGGCCGCCACAGGCACGCGCAGCCGTCCCGCTTCCAGCGCGCCCCACAGATCGGCCCGCATCCGCCGGTTGATCTCGCGCACCTCCTCCGTGCTGCGCGTGCGGAAGGTGACGCCGACATAGGTGATGCGCCGCAGCGCGTGCAGGTCGAAGTCGAAGGGCGCCTCCTGCCCGCCAAGCCGACCGACATTGACGATACGCCCGAGGATTGCGGTCGCGCGCAGGTTAGCGTTCATCGTCGCGCCCGACACCTGGTCGACGATCAGCTGCACCCCCTCCCCTGATGTTGCCGCCAGCACCAGCTCCGGCCAGGCGGGGTCGCTGCTGTCCACCGCCAGATCGGCGCCGAACTCCGCCAACCGCGCCCGCCGCTCCGGATTTGTGGAGGTTCCGATCACCAGCCGCGCGCCCATCTCCTTGGCGATCTGCAGCCCCATCAGCCCCACGCCCGTGCTGGCGCCCTGGATGAGCACTGCCTGCCCACGCTCCAACCGCCCGTTGGTCACCAGCGCGTCATGCATGGTGTTCAGCGCAACGGGCAGCGTCGCCGCCTCGGAGAACCCCATGTTACTATCCGGCAGACGCGAGACGCGCCCCATATCGGCTACCGCATACTCCGCGTAGCCACCGGCGCCGGAGCACATCACCCGCTCCCCCGGTGACAGCCCGCTCACCTCCGCACCCACCGCCTCGACCTCGCCCGCCCAGTCCAGGCCCGGCACCGTGCCGGGGCCGCCCTGGCTGCCGTGCAGATGCCCTGCCGCAACCGCGAGATCCGCCCGGTTCAGCCCGGCCGCCCGCACGCGCACCAGCACCTGCGTCGGGCCCGGCACCGGCTTCGGCACCTCCCGCAGCGCGGGGCCGTTCTCGGTGACGACGATGGCCTTCATGCCCAGTTCCCTCTCCGTCCCGGCTCGAAGGGCCGGTGGTCCTGGATCCAGCATGGCCCGGCCCAGGCAACACGGGAACCTGCCGAGCAAATCGCCAAACCGACCCGCCGTGCGACCGGCCAACAAAAAGGCCGCGCCCCCGGGAGGAGACGCGGCCCGAAAACCCCGGTGAGGGTCTTCAGCGCATCGGCGAACGGTCCGGCTGCATGGAGCCGGCCGGCGCGGTCTGCATCGGCATCGGGGCCGGGGCGCCCGGCGCGCCCTCGAGAACGAGCCCACCGCCCGAATAGGCGCGATCGGACTCGGCTGAGTGCGGGCCGCGGTCGAGCGGTGCGCCGGGCGAGCGGCCGGTGCGGCTGCGGCCATCCATCGTATTGGCCATGGCGGGGGCGGCGGCCAGAAGCGCGGCGGCAGCGAGAATCAGGATACGCATGGGAAATCTCCCGTTGTTGCTCGCCGGGAAACGCCGCCCGGCCGCGGGCAGTTGCGCGACAAGGGCCTGGGCCCATCTGCCGGATGGAACGCCCGATGGACGAACTCACCTTCCTCACCGCCCTGCACCGCCCCGGCACCCTCGTCGACGTGGGGGCGCATGAAGGCCTGCTGACCCTGCCCCTGGCCGCCCTTCCAGGCGCTGAGGTGCTGGCCTTCGAGCCCCTGCCGGATGCCCGCCCAGCCCTGGCAGGTGCCGTGGCAGGGCTGCGGAACGTTGTCATTCGCCCGGAAGCGCTGGGCGATGCCCCCGGCCATCTCGCCCTCTCTATCCCCGTGCTCGACGGTATGCCGCAGTGGCAATGGGCCAGCACCGCCAAGTCCTACGAGCAGCACCAGTCATCCCGCGTCACCATCCGGCGCGAGACCGTTCCCGTCATCACGTTGGACAGCCTGGCCCTGACCGATGTCACCGCCCTCAAGCTGGATGCCGAAGGCGCTGAGCTCGCAATCCTGCGTGGCGCCCGCGGGACCCTGGCCCGCTGCCGCCCGGTGCTGACACTGGAGTTGGAAGAACGCCATGCGGAGGGCTGCACCTGGTCCGTCCCCGCCTTCCTGGACGCCCTCGGCTACGACATCCGTTTTGCTCATGAGGGCCGCTGGCACCCCATGACGGCCCTGCACCGCCCGACGATGCAGCGCGCCAGCCCCGACCCCTCGGTCTTCGAGGCGTCCGACCCCTACATCTTCAACTTCTTCGCCTGGCCATTAGAGCGCGCCGCCGAGGCGGACGCGCTCCTGCCAGTTTAGCCGACCGGGCCGGATCAGACCTTCGGCGTGTTGCCGGCGGCCTCCGCGGCCACGATCTGGCCGGCCTCCATCGCCTGCGCATCCAGCGACTGCCGAAGGCCCGGCGCGAGGCCCAGCCGATGCGCCAGTGCGTCCAGATAGGCCCGTTCCGCCGCCGTGTCCGGCTCCGCCACCAGGCGGGAAGCCATGTAGATCTCGGTCTTCTGCGCATCCGTCCGCGCCATCGCCGCAACGGCGGAGGGATCGGCAGGCGCATCGAGGGCCTGGAAAACAAAGCCCTTGGCCTCCGGGTCGAGCCCCAGCCGCTCCACCTCGTCGAACACCCGGTCGCGCTCGGTCGCGTCCATATGCCCGTCCGCCTTGGCCGCTGAGATCATCGCCTTGATCACAGAAAGCCCGAACGGCTGGCCATCGGCCGCGGGCACCTCATCCCGCGCAAACTCGGCCGGCTCGGGCGCGGCGGCATGGCCGACGGCACCACCCAGCCCCGCATTGCGCGTCCAAGGCCCGGCAGGCGCGGCACCGGGCGTGGTCGCGGCCGGGCTCCCCGCAGGAGCCCCTTCCGTTGCCTGCGGCATGCCCTGGGATTCCTGGAACTGCTTCCAGGCGCGATAGGCCAGGGTGCCAAGCACCGCCATGCCGCCCATCCGCAGCAGCCCGCCGCCACCGCTGCTGCGCCGCCGGCCTCCACCCAGCAGCGAACCGAGCAATCCGCCGGCCGCCGCCGTGCCCATGGCGCCGCCGAGCATGCCGCCCATGCCGCCGCCACCGCCGCCCAGCATCCCGCCGAGGCTGCCAATCCCGCCACCCCGTCCCTCGTCCGCCCGGCCCTCATAAGCCCGGCCGGCATCGTCGCCGCCCAGGCTGCCGATCCCGCCGCCGGAGCCGCCGAACAGCCCGCCGCCGCCCCGGCTTCCATCGCCAAGGCTGCCGATCGGGCCACCGAAGATCCCGCCGCTGCCGGGCCGGTCATCCCCGCCCATGCTGCCGATCGGGCCGCCGAACAGGCCACCGCCGCCACCGCCGCTGCCCAGGCTGCCGATCCCACCGCCGGAGCCGCCGAACAGCCCGCCCAACACGTCGCGCAACGATCCGCCGCCGCCGCCGAGGCTTCCGATCCCGCCGCCACTGCTCTCACCGCCGCCCAGGCTGCCGATCCCACCGCCCCCTTCGGAGCGACGCCCGCCCCCGCCCAGGAACCCTTCCAGCAACGACCTCGTATCAACCATGCGTGCGTCCTCCGTTCAGACCGTCACAACGCCGCCGGGCCCGCTTCGATGCGCCCGCTAGCGGCCCGGACCCGGCGCGAAGGGCCATCCGCCCAGCCAGAGCACCCCGTGTAGGTCCGGCACGCCGGCCGCCAGCATCGCCAGCCGGTCGAAGCCGATCGCGATCCCCGCCGTGGGCGGCATCCCCAGCGCCAGCGCATCCAGGAAGTCCTGGTCCACCCCCCAGCCCGGCCCGTGCAGCGCCTCCCGCTCCGCCACGTCCCGCGCGAAGCGTGCGGCCTGCTCCGCCGGGTCCAGCAACTCGTCGAAGGCGTTGCCCAGTTCCAGCCCCGCCGCGAACACCTCGAAGCGCAGCGCCGCGCGCGGATCTGCCGGATCGCGCCGCGCCAGCGCCGCCTGGGGCGCCGGCCAGTGGGTCAGGAAGGTGCCCCGCTCCCGCCCTAGAAGCGGCTCCACATGCTCGAGCATCAACCGGAAGAACAGGTCCTCCCAGCCCAGCCCCTCAGGCACGGAGAGCCCTGCTGCCCGCGCGGCGCCGGCCAGCACCGCCGCGTCCCCCTCCGCCGTGACAGGATCGACCGAGGCCAGCACATCCACCCCGACCCGCGCGAAGGCTTCCGCCACCGTCACCCGCTCGAAGGGACGGGAAAGGTCCGTCTGCGCCCCGGCATGCGCCACCCGGGCGGGGAGCACGGTGCGCAGATAGCTCTCGACGGCATCCATCAGCCCATCGAGACCCGCCCCGGCCAGATAGACCTCCAGCATCGTGAATTCCGGCGCGTGCCGGGCCGAGACCTCCCCGTTCCGCCACACCCGCGCCAGCTCGAAGCAACTCCCGGCGCCACCCACCAGCAACCGCTTGATGGCCAGCTCCGGCGAGGTCCGCAGCCACAGCTCCAGCCCCACACCGCGCCCGAGATGTGGCTCGAAGCGGGTCGAGAAGCCGTGCAGATGCACCTCCATCCCCGGCACCGGCACCAGGCAGGGCGTCTCCACCTCGAGGCAGCCCCGTCCCTCCCAGAAGGCCCGCGTCTCACGGGTCAGCGCAGCGCGGCGCCGCAGCGCGGGCAGGCGTGCCGCCAGCGACTCAGGATGCCAGGGCGGGGTGGGCTCATGCGGCATCGGCCAGGTCTCCAGTGGGGCTTCATGCGCGAAGGATTGCGGCAGTCCGTGACACAACCGCCCGATCGGGGCTACCAGCCCCCGCCATGCCCGACGGCTCCCTGCGCACCCGCCCATTTCGCGACGCCGACGCCCTGGCCCAGGCCGGCCTTGTGCCCAGCGAGGATCTTCCCGCCTTGCGCGAGGTCGCGGCGCGCTACGCCGTGTCCGTCACCCCGGCCATGGCCGCGCTGATCGACCCGGCCGACCCCGCCGACCCGATCGCCGCCCAGTACCTGCCCCACTCGTCCGAGCTGGACTCCACCTCGCAGGAACTCCCCGATCCCATCGCGGACGGCCCGCACAGCCCGGTGAAGGGCGTCGTCCACCGCTACCCCGACCGAGCTCTGCTCAAGCCGCTCCTGGCCTGCCCGGTCTATTGCCGCTTCTGCTTCCGCCGCGAACAGGTCGGCCCCGCGGGCGGCGTGCTGACAGATGCCGAGCTGGACGCAGCGCTGGACTGGTTCGAGAGCCATCCCGAAGTCCGCGAGGCCATCCTGACGGGCGGCGACCCGCTGATGCTCTCGCCCCGCCGCCTGGCTCGCATCGTCGCCCGCCTCTCGGCCATGCCGCATATCGCCATCATCCGCCTGCACACGCGGGTGCCGGTGGCGGACCCCGCGCGCGTCACCCAGGCGCTGGCAGAAGCGCTCGACACCGAGACCGCCCTCTTCCTCTGCCTGCACGCGAACCACGCCCGTGAATTCACGCCGCAGGCCCGCACGGCGCTGCGCCTGCTGTCCCGCGCCGGCGTTGCCCTCCTTGGCCAATCCGTCCTGCTGCGCGGCGTGAACGACACGGCCGAGAGCCTGGAAGGGCTCCTCCGCACGATGCTCGCCCACCGGGTGAAGCCCTACTACCTCCACCAGCTCGACCGCGCCCCCGGCACCGCCCGCTACGAGGTGCCGATCGCCGAGGGCCGTGCCCTGCTGGCATCCCTCCGCGGCCGCCTGACCGGGCTCGCCTGGCCGACCTATGCGCTCGACCTGCCGGAAGGCCAGGGCAAGGCCCCCATCGGTCCCGACTTCGCCGCGCGGGAAGACGGTGGCTGGCGCGTGCGCGGCCCGCTGGGCGGCGAGCATTTCCAGCCCGACCAGGCGCCCTGACCAGCTCTCTTGGTAAGGGGCCCCTGGAACGCGAGACCCCGCCGGACGCTTACAAGGGCTCGACCAACAGAGAGGCCCTCATGGCCAGCAGCACGCATTACGCCCCGCCCGGCCCTATCGGCTTCGGCGGCGCTCCCCTTGGCAACATGTTCGAACTCGTCTCCGACGAGAACGCCCGCGCCACGCTCGACGCCGCCTGGGATGCCGGCATCCGCTACTTTGACACCGCCCCCGAATACGGCCCCGGCATCTCCGAGCACCGCTTCGGCGAGGTGCTCCGCAACAAGCCGCGCGACGAATACGTCCTCTCCACCAAGGTCGGCCGCCTTCTGCGCGCCGATGCGACGAAGGGCGGCCAGCACGGCCCCTTCGTCGCCGGCCTGCCCTTCCGCGTGGACTACGATTACAGCGCCGACGGCGTCCGCCGTTCCATCGAGGACAGCCTGCAGCGCCTCGGCCTCGCCCGTATCGACGTCGCCTACATCCATGACTGCGCCGAGGACGCGCACGGCAAGGACTGGCTGGAGGTGTTCGACACCGCCATGAAGGGCGCCGCCGTCGCTCTGACCAGGTTGCGGGAGGAAGGCACCATCCGCGGCTGGGGCCTCGGGGTGAACCGCGTGGAGCCCTGCATCATGGCGCTCGAGCGCGCGGACCCGGATGTCTTCCTGCTGGCTGGCCGCTACAGCCTCCTGAACCAGCCCGCCCTCGATGAGTTCTTCCCGCGCTGCGAGGAGCGCGGTGTGCATGTGGTGGTCGGCGGCCCCTACAATTCCGGCCTCATCGCCGGCGGCAAGACCTTCGAGTACCAGGAGGCCTCGGCCGAGAAGGTTGCCGCGCGCGACCGCCTCGCCGCCATCGCGGGCCGCCACGGCGTGGACCTGCGCGCGGCCGCATTGCAGTTCTGCGCCGCACACCCGGTCGTCGCCTCCGTCATTCCCGGCACCAAGAACCCGCAGCGCGTGCGCGAGAACCTGGCATTGATGAACCAGCCCATCCCCGCCGCGTTCTGGGCGGAGCTGAAGGCAGAAAAGGTGTTGCCGGAAAGCGTCCCGATCCCGGCCGGCTAGCACGAGGCCGCGGGCAGTCCCGGCCACCCGCCTGGACTGCCCCGAAACCCCTTTCCCCCGCCATTCGCCCCGGTCAGACTTCCCCGCAACGAAAGGCGCTCACCCGTGAGGCGCCCAGGGGAGACATTCATGACAGGGACCACCCGCCGCGCCTTCGCGGCGACCGGCCTCGCTGCGCTCGCGGTTCCGCGCCTGGCCCGCGCCCAGGGCAGCAACCCGGGCGGCACCCAGCCTGCCTTCCCGACCCGCCCCATTACCATGGTCATCCCCTTCGCCCCCGGCGGCCCCACGGATGTCGTCGGCCGCCTGATCGCCGAAACCATGACGCGCGAGATCGGCCAGCCCGTGGTGGTGGAGAACACGACCGGCGCCGGCGGCACGCTCGGCGCCCAGCGCGTGGCAACGGCGCGGCCGGATGGCCACACGGTGCTGCTGCACCACATCGGCATGGGGGTGATCCCCACCATGTACCGCCGCCTCGCCTATGACCCCGTGAACGGCTTCGAACCGCTCGGCCTCGTCACCGAGGTGCCAATGACGCTGGTGACGCGCCGCGACATCCCCGCCAACAATCTCGCCGAGCTGCTGGCCTTCATGAAATCCCAGGGGGACCGCTTCAACCTCGCCGATGCCGGCATCGGATCCTCCTCCGCGCTCTGCGGCGCGCTGCTCGCCAACGCGATCGGCGTGCGGCCCACCGTCATCCCCTTCCGCGGCACGGGTCCGGCCATGCAGGAGATTCTCGGCGGCCGCGTTGACCTGCTCTGCGATCAGACGACCCAGACCACCGAGTACATCCGCGGCGGCCAGGTGAAAGTCTTCGCCACCCCGTCCCGCACGCGCATCGCAACGCTGCCCGACATCCCCACCACCGCCGAGGCCGGCCTGCCCGGCTTCGAGGTGACCGTTTGGCACGGCCTCTATGCGCCGAAGGGCACCCCGGCACCGATCTGCGCCCGCCTCACTGCGTCCCTCCAGGCCGCCTTGCGCGATCCCCGGATCATCGAGCGCTTTGCCGCCATCGGCACCTCGCCCGCTTCCCAGGCCGACGCCACGCCCGAGGCGCATCGCCGCTTCTGGACGGCCGATATTGCCAAGTGGAAGCCGGTCATCGAGGCCACCAACGCCTACGCCGACTGAGGGCGCCGGGACCGGTCTTTCCCCAAGGGGCGAACCGGTCCCACACAGCTTTCACACAGGGTTTTCCACAGCCTGCTTTCATAACAATAAGACAAATATCAATTACTTACGGTGCGCGCCGCGCCTTGCTCCCCAGGTTTTCCCCCTAACCTCACTCTCGAAGGCGTGAACACCGCTGCAGGCGCGAAACTAAGTCCCTGTGCTGGCCACCATCCCCGCCACCAGCGTCTCCAACTGATCAAGCCCGGACCCGACACCGCCCTCGAAGCCCAGGCCCAAATGCTCGGCCTTCATCTCCACCGAGCCGAACAGCGTGTGATGCGTGAGCAACGTGCGTGGGCCCAACTCGCCCGGCGTCTCCTCGAAACCGATGCTGTGCACCATCCGCCCCGCGCCGGGCACGAGAAACCCGTTGTCGAACACGATCCGACGGTCCGGCACGATCTCGCGGTAGGTGCCGCCAAAGGGCGTGTTCTGCCGCCCGTCCGGTCCCGTCATGGCGAAGCGGAATGTTCCGCCCACGCGGAAATCCATTTCGCACAGCGTTAGCGGCCAGCCCACCGGGCCGAACCAGCGCTTCACATGCTCCGGTCGGCTATGCGCCTCGAACAGCAGGCGCGCCGGCGCCTCGAACACCCGGGTGATGGTGAAGCCGCGCTCGGCCTCATCCCCCGTTTCCATCGCCGCCATCGTCGCTCCCTTCCGACTTGAGTTCCTGGACATACGCATCGAGGCGATCGAGGCTCGCATCCCAGAAACCGCGATAGTTGCCCAGCCACTGGGCCGCAGCCGCCAACGGTGCGGGGTCGAGCCGCACCGGCCGGAACTGCGCCGACCGCCCGCGCGCGACGAGCCCCGCCCCTTCCAGCACCTTCAGGTGCTTGGAGATGGTTGGCTGGCTGAGAGCAAAGGGCGCGACAAGTTCGTTCACCGTCGCCTCTCCTTGCGCCAGCCGCGCGAGGATGGCCCGCCGCGTGGGGTCCGCTAGGGCAGAAAAAATGCGGTCGAGGCAGTCGGGTGCGACAAGGTTCATGGATCGCTTAGTGGCTATATTCCCATTTAGCTATATGAACGGCGGTGCACCGGTGTCAATCGCGACCTCGCGCTGCCGCACGTCGCGGAAAGCCGAACATCCCCGTCCCGGGAGCCGAGTTGTTGCCAATGAGGGGACCCGCGTGTAAGGCCCGCCGCCTGATCCTTCCCCTCCGGCGCGCCCTCCGCGCCGCCCAGACGACGAACAGGACGCCCCCTATGGCGAAGATGCAGGCCAACCAGATGCGCGCCGGCATGGTCATCGAGTTCGAGGGCCAGCGCTACACGATTCTGAAGCAGAACATCATGATCCCCGGGAAGGGGAACGCGATCATTCAGGTCGACATGCGCAACATCAAGACGGGGTCCAAGAAGGACCAGCGCTGGCGCACCGCCGACACCGTCGAGCGCCTGATGACCGAGGACAAGGAGTTCACCTTCTCCTACGCCGAGGGCGACAATATCGTCCTCATGGATCCCGAGACCTTCGAGCAGACCACCGTCTCCAAGGACATCCTGGGCGACCGCCTGCCCTTCCTCGTCGAGAACATGACCGTCAACGTCCGCCTCATCGAGGGCGAGCCGGTGGCGATGGAACTTCCCGACACCGTGGTGCTGGAAGTCGTGGAGGCCGACCCCGTCGTGAAGGGCCAGACCGCCTCCTCCTCCTACAAGCCCGCCATGCTGTCGAACGGCGTGAAGACGATGGTGCCGCCCTTCGTCACCGCCGGCGAAAAGATCGTCGTCCGCACCGAGGACGCCTCCTACCTCGAGCGCGCCAAGGGCTAAGAGAGATGTCCGGCGCCCAGCCCTCCGCGCGGCTCTCGCCCGCGATGACCGTGGTCATCAACGCGGCCCGCAAGGCCTCGCGGCGGTTGCTGCGTGACTTCGGCGAGGTCGAGAACCTCCAGGTCAGCAGCAAGGGCCCTGGCGACTTCGTCTCCCAGGCCGATCTCCGCGCTGAGGAGACGATCCGCGAGGAGTTGCGCCGCGCCCGCCCGGGCTTCGCCTTCCTCATGGAGGAATCGGGCGAAAGCGGCGCGGCCGACTGGGAGTGGCGTTGGGTCGTCGATCCGCTCGACGGCACCACCAACTTCCTGCATGGCATTCCCCAGTGGTGCATCTCGATCGGCATCGAGAAGCGTCTGACGCCGGAAACCTCCGAGATCGTCGCTGGCGTCATTTACAACCCCGCCACGGACGAGCTGTTCTGGGCCGAGAAGGGCCGCGGCGCCTTCCTGAACGACAAGCGCCTGCGCGTCTCCGGCCGGCGCGAGATGAACAGCGCCCTTTTCGCGACAGGCATTCCCTTCGCCAAGGTGCCGCAGCGCGCGGAGTTCTCCACCACCCTCGCCCGGCTCATGCCCCAGGTCGCTGGCATCCGCCGCTTCGGCTCAGCGGCGCTGGATCTCGCCTGGGTCGCCGCCGGCCGCTACGAGGGCTACTGGGAACTCGGCCTCAAGCCCTGGGACTGCGCGGCGGGCATCATCATGGTCAAGGAAGCCGGCGGCTATGTCACCGGTGCCGGCGATGAAGACCCCTATGCCACCGGCAACATCGTGGCCGGCAACCCCTTCCTGCACGGCAAGCTGCGCGAGGCCGTGGCGGAGGGCATCTCCTATGTGGCCGAACGCCGCAGCGAGGCCGGCCCGCCCGCCGGCTGACCCGCCGCGGGGTTCCCGAGCGCAAGGGTGGCGACCCGCGGCACTCCCCCTCATAATGGAACGGCGGACTCACCGCTGATCTCCGGAGGGGTAGGTTGGAAACGGACCCGAGCCGGGATCTGCAGGATGACGTCGACGCCATCCTTCGGCTCGACGCCGTGCCCACCATCCTCGACGTGGTCTGCCGCGCCACCGGCATGGGCTTCGCCGCCGTAGCCCGGGTTACCGAGACCCGCTGGATCGCCTGCCGCACCCTCGACCATATCGGCTTCGGCCTGAAGCCTGGCGACGAGCTGCGCGTGGACACCACGCTTTGTCACGAGATCCGCGCCCGCCGCGAACCCGTGGTGATCGACCATGTCGATGAGGACGCGGTCTACTGCCACCACCTCACCCCCGCGGCCTACGGATTCCAGAGCTACGTCTCGATGCCGATCGTCCTGCGGGATGGCCGCTTCTTCGGCACGCTCTGCGCCATCGACCCGCGCCCGATCCGCGTGAACACCCCCGAGACGATCGGCATGTTCCGCCTCTTCGCCGACCTGATTGCCGCCCAGCTCGCCGCCGAGGAGGACCTGCGCAGCACCCGCGAGCAGCTTCTCGAGCAGCGCGCCCTCTCGGAGCTGCGGGAACAGTTCATCGCCGTTCTCGGCCATGACCTGCGCAACCCCGTCGCCTCGATCGGCTCTGGCATCCGCCTGCTCCGCCGCAGCGTCGAGGACGAGCCCGGCCGCAACATCCTCGCCCTGATGCAGACGAGCGTCGTCCGCATGGGCGGCCTCATCGGAAACCTCATGGATTTCGCCCGCGCCCGCCTGGGCGACGGGCTGGAGCTGGACCGCGCGGCCACTTCCATCCTCCCGGTGCTGCAGCACGCGATCGAGGAGCTGCGCGCCATCCATCCCGACCGCAGCATCGAAACGTTGATTGAGATCGACCAGCCTGTCGCCTTGGATCACGCGCGCATCGCGCAGATGTTGTCGAACCTCCTCGCCAACGCCCTCGCCCATGGCGCGGCCGAGGCACCGATCCGCGTCGGCGCCAGCACGCGGGACGGAGTCTTTGCGCTCTGGGTGGCCAATTCCGGC
This sequence comes from Roseomonas sp. WA12, assembly GCF_054165765.1. Classification (NCBI taxonomy): domain Bacteria; kingdom Pseudomonadati; phylum Pseudomonadota; class Alphaproteobacteria; order Acetobacterales; family Roseomonadaceae; genus Roseomonas; species Roseomonas sp. WA12. The sequence goes on from NZ_CM135108.1 coordinate 2,281,670, forward strand.
CCGCCAATCCCGCCCGAAACCCGCGCCAGCCTGTTCCAGCCCTTCTTCCGCGGCCAGCGCCGAGAGGGCCTCAACCGCGGCCTGGGCCTCGGCCTCTACATTGTCGGCGAGATCGCCCGTCGCCATGGCGGGCGGATGGAGGTCCGTTCCGACGAAGAGGAGACCCGCTTCACCTTCCTCATGCCCCTTTCTCCCACCGAGGCTGGCTGACCCGAGAAGGCGCTTTTCTCGCGCCCGCCCCGTCCCTTCCCTCCCGGCCGGCGTTGCACCTCCACGGCGCATTAACCTGCGTTGCAATCCTCAGGAGGCGCCACCATGGCCCATGACATTCCCACCAAGGCCCTCGTCCTCGTCGCCGACGGCGAGAAGGCCATCCTGCTCCGCAACAGCGGCACCGGCTCGGAGGTCTCGCTGACGGAGGAGCGGCGCATGACCCTCTCCGATTTCAGCAATGACGGCCCCTCCGGCTCGACGCCGCAGGACATGACCCCGAACGAGACGGGCCAGGCCACCTTCGCCAAAAAGCTCGCCCAGTCGCTGCAGACCATGCGCGCCGCCAATGGCTTCGAAGCCCTGGTGATCATCGCCGACCCGCAGACCCTCGGCCAGATCCGCGGCGCCCTGCACAAGACGGTGGAGGCCAGCGTGGTCCACACCCTCTCCAAGGACCTGACGAACCACAGCACCGCGCAGATCGCCGCGGCGCTGAACTAGTCTGGCACAGGTCCGGGCAGCCTTCTCTCAGGCTCGCCCGGACCTCTTTTGGCATCGCTTCTAGCGGGCTCGTTCCTGGGCTACCCTGCCGGGGTGATCGCCCCCACCACGCGCCGAACCGCCGCCGCTGCGGCCCTGGCCCTCCTCCTCGCCACCGGAGCACTGGCCCCAGGCTTCCTGCCTGTTGGCGCCGCGCTGGCTCAGCCGGCGCCGGACGGCGATGCCGACGATCCCGCGGCGCCCGACGCTCCGGCAGAGAATGCCCCCGGCGCCGCCGACCTCTCCGCCGCACCCCGCCCCGCCCTGCCGCTCGACGTCGCCAACCTCCCCCTGCCAGCCGATATGGTACGCCTGCCCATCGGCGGCTGGCGCCTTGGCGGCCGCACTGGCCGCGGCGAGCCCGACCACAACGCCCGCCTCGCGATCGAGACGATCGGCCGCTATCTCGCCAACCAGACCACCGGCCGCGTCACCATCCTCGCTCAGGCCTCCGGCCCCGCCGAGGATCCCTCCGTCGCCCGCCGCACCAGCCTCGCCCGCGCGGTGACCATCAAGGCCTCCCTCGTCCGCGGTGGCCTCGCCAGCACGCGCATCGACATCCGCCCACTCGGCCGAACGGCGGAGGCGCAGGACGCGATCGACATCATCGCCCCCGCCGCCCCGCGTCGGCGCGAGGCTCCCGCCACGCAGCCTAGCCCGGCACCCGCGCCCGCCGCCGCATCGGCAGCCACGCCGGCCCCCTCCCCGGCCCCCGCATCCTCCCGTGCGCCCAACTCCGCGCCATCCCCTTCGCCGACCAGGCCGAGAGGCGGCTGACCCGCATGACGAACCCCACCCGCTACCTCCTCCGGATGGTGCTCTTCCTCGTCGTCGTCACCTTTGTCGGCGCCCTGCTCTTTGGCGAGCTGCGCCACGCCTTCGCGGTCAATCCCGTGCTGAACGCGCTAATCCTTGCGGTCCTCCTGCTCGGTACGGGATGGACCATCCGGCAGGTCACCCTTCTGAAGCATGAGGTGGACTGGCTCGAGGCCTTCCGCTCCCCCAATCCGGCACAGGCGGCGAAGACCGCGCCCCGCCTGCTGGCCCCCATGGCGTCCATGCTCGCCTCCCGCCGGAGCGATCGCTTCTCACTGTCCGCCGGCGCCATGCGTTCCGTGCTGGATGGCATCGCCTCCCGCCTCGACGAGCAGCGGGAACTCTCCCGCTACATGACCGGCCTGCTTATCTTCCTCGGACTGCTCGGCACATTCTGGGGCCTGATCCTGACCATCGGCTCCGTCTCCGACGTGATCCAGAACATGTCCGTCGGCACGGGCGACGTGACCACACTGTTCAACCAGCTCAAATCCGGCCTCGCCCAGCCGCTGAACGGCATGGGTGTCGCCTTCTCCTCCTCCATGCTCGGCCTCGCCTGCGCCCTCGTCCTCGGCTTCCTCGACCTCACTGCCGGGCAGGCCCAGGCCCGGTTCTACAACGAGCTGGAGGAATGGCTCGCCGGCCTCACCCGCCTCTCCTCCGGCGTGCTCGGCGAGGGCGGCGCGGAGGGCGGCTCCGTTCCCGCCTATGTCCAGGCCCTGCTGGAGCAAACCGCCGAGAACCTGGAAGGCCTGCAACGCATCCTCACCCGTGGGGAGGAGCGTAGCGCCGGGTCTGGCCGCGCCCTGGAAACCCTCGCCGAACGGCTCTCCGTGCTGACCGACCAGATGCGCGCCAGCCAGGTGCTGATGCAGCGCGTGGCCGAAAGCCAGTCAGGCATTGCCCCGACCCTCGCCCGCCTTGCCGACCTGGGCGAGCACGAGGCCGCCTCTCGCGGCCATCTGCGCAACGTCGAGCTCTACCTCGCCCGCCTGCTGGAGGAATCCGCGCAGGGCCGCGCGCAATCGACCCAGGAGATCCGCTCCGAGATCAAGGTCCTGGCCCGCACCATCGCAGCGCTCGCCGAGGGGCCGGCGCAGCAATGAAAATGGGGAAAAGACCGGGGAAAAAGAGTTCTGCCTGGACCGCTCATCGTCTCTTGGTGGGTTTACCGGGTGCACCGGTTGAGCACGCGCACCAGGCTTACACCCCAGAAACAGAAGGGGGTCCGGGAGCATACTTCCTCCCGGCTTTCGTGCCGTGGCCCTAGGCCGCCGCAACACCCAGCGCGAGGGCCTGAATGCCTGGCCCGGCTATGTCGACGCGCTGGCCACGCTGCTCATCATCATCATTTTCGTCCTGCTCGTCTTCGTCCTCGCCCAGGGCTTCCTTTCCGTCGCCCTCTCCTCCCGCGACCGCGCGCTGGACCGGCTGAACCGCCAGGTCGCCGAACTGGCCGAGCTTCTCTCGCTGGAGCGCGGCGGAGGCGAGGAGCTGCGCGCCGCCCTTGGCCGCGCCCAGGAGGAATCCCGCGCCGCCAGCGCAGACCGTGACGCCGCCCGCCGCGACCTCGCCGCCCTGCGGGAGGAGGCCGCCCGCACCACCTCCGCCCGCGACGCGGCGCGCGAGGAGCGCGACCGGCTCGTCGCCCGCCTTTCCGATGCCGAGCTCGCAGCCTCCGGCAACAACCAGCGCATCACCAGCCTCGAGGCCCGGCTGAACGAGGCGCTGTCCGGCGCCGAAGCCGCCGGCGCCGACACCGCCCGCACTGTCCGCGGCCTGACCGAAACCCGTCGCGCCCTCGGCACCGAGCAGGCCGCCCGCCAGGGTGCCGAGCGCAGCCTGGCCGAAACCCGCACAGCGCTGGACGCCGCACGCCGCGACCTCGCCGGCCTCCGCCGCGAGATCGCCCGCCTCGACCAGCAGACGGTCACCGACCGGGCCAGCATCGAGACCCGTCTCACCGAGATCGCGCGCCTCAACGACCAACTCCGCGCGCTCACCGCGCTGCGCGACCAGGCCGAGGTCGCCGCCCGAACCGCCCTGGCCCGCGCCGGCGACGAGGAACGCCGCCGCCGCGCCGCCGAGGGCGCCACCTCCACCGCCGAGGCCGCGACCGCCGAGGCGCTTGCCGCCCGCACCGCCGCGCAGACCGCGGCCACCGAAGCCACCCGCGCCCAGGAAGCCGCCGAGGCCCGTGCCGCCGAGGCCATCCGCGCCCGCGACGCCGCCCTGTCCACTGCGGCCGACGCCACCCGCGCCCGCACCACCGCCGAAGCCGCCACCGCAGAGGCCAATCGCCTGCGCGAGACCGCCCAGGCCGGCGCCGTCGATGCCGCCCGCGCCCGCAGCGTTGCGGAGGCCGCCCTGGCCGACGCCACCCGCACCCGAGGCGCCGCCGAAGCCCTACTCGCCGAGGCCAGCCGCACCGCCCGTACCGAATCCGAGGCCCGCCGCGCCGCCGAAGCGCAGTCGGGCGAATACGCCCGCCTCGCCGAGAGCGCCCGCGCCCAGGCCGCCCTCCTCACCCAGCAGCTCGACGCATTGCGCGCCGAGCTCCGCCGCGTCGCCACCGCGCTGGACGCGCAGGAAGCCCAGGACCGCGAGAAGGACACCCAGATCGCCGCCCTCGGCACCCGGCTGAACGCCGCGCTTGCCGCCCGCGTCGAGGAGCTGCAGCGTTACCGCTCCGACTTCTTCGGCCGCCTGCGGGACGTGCTGGGCGACCGCCCGGAAATCCGCATCGCGGGTGACCGCTTCGTCTTCCAGTCCGAGGTGCTGTTCCCCATCGGCAGCGCCGATCTGTCGGAAGCCGGGCGCGAACAGATCTCCAATGTCACCGGCCTCTTGCTCGACATCGCCCGCCGCATCCCCGAGGGAACCAACTGGGTCCTGCGCGTGGATGGCCACGCCGACAACTCTCCCATCCGCAGCCCGCGCTACGCCACCAACTGGGAACTCTCCTCCGCCCGCGCGATCGCGGTGGCACAGCTGATGATCCAGAACGGCCTGCCGGCAAACCGCGTCGCCGCCACAGCCTTCGGCGAGTTCCAGCCGCTGGACACTGCGGACACGCCGGCGGCCCGGGCACGCAATCGGCGGATCGAGTTGCGCCTCACGGACCGGTGACGCCGCGAACGCGCCGCTGCCTTGATTCCGCCACCTCACTCCTCAAGCTCTAGGGGCGGCCGGAACGATCTTCCGGCCGATCACGGAGGAGGAGCGACGCCATGGAACCGGATCACCTCGCCGCCATCGCCGCCACCAACGCCGAACAGGTGGAGCGCGCAAAGCAGCTCGCCGAAGGCGCGCAGAAGGACAGCACCCTCCAGCAAATCGGCGACACCGCCACCCAGCTGGATTCCCTTGGCACGATCGTACACTTCGCCGGCCAAGCTGGCGGGTTCCTGTGGGACACCACCTGCGCCGTGGGCCAGGGCGTCGGCGCAGTCTGCGACGCAGTTTCCAGCGTGATCCCCGACTAGGTCTTCGTCGCTAGACGATCACCGCCTCGAAGGGGGGCAGCAGGTCCGGCACCTCGAACTCCACCACCCAGAGGTCCGGGTCGCGCTTCACCTGCCGCCCGACATACCCATCCGCGGTCGCATCATCGACCGGCTCGGCCCCGGTCCCGCGCATCCAGGCCGGCCGCCCCATCGCGTCCCGCGTCTGGGAGAGCACCACCAGCCCGCCGCGCCCGCGCAGTACGCACAGGATGCCGCCACTATCTGCATCGCCCTTCCGCAGCACCACCCCCGGCGTGCCGGCGGAATCCGCTACCCGGAGCGCCATGGAAACCCATAGCCCCGCCTTCACCCGCGCTTCCATGACCCACTCCCCATTCGCCGCCGAGGCCACCCCTGCCACGGGGTGACGTGTCCGTGAAAGAGGGGCTTGATGAAGCGGCGCCGCCACGCCATTCCATCCTCACGCGTTCGCGTGCCCTTCCGGCCCAGACGGGCCGCCCCATCACCACTGGAATCATCAACATGGCCGTCCAGAAGCCGCGCGACGAGGCACGCAACACGACGAAGCCGGGCGGCATGACCGACGCCCAGCGCGCCTATGAGGCCCGCCGCGCCGCCAAGGCCGGCATGACGCTGGAGAAGTGGCTCGCCGCCAAGGAGAAGGAGCGGGAGGAGGAGCGCCGCGCTGCCGCGAAGGACGCCAAGGCCCGCGCCGCCGAGGTCGCCCCCGCGAAGAAGCCCAACCTCTTCCGCCGCCTGCTCGACAAGGCTCAGCAGCCCCTCAAGGGCTCGCGCTGAACCAGAGGCTCACGGCGGGCCATGCCGACTGGTCCGCCCATCCTGCCAAGCGCTGGGTCACTCTCGCCCGCCGCGCGAACGGCGCCTGGACGGCCGAGGCCGCAACCCCCGTCGGCGATCCCGCAGCCCTCACCGCCGCCCTGATCGCCGAGGGCCCACCGGTCGCCCTGGGGCTGGATCTACCCCTCGGCCTTCCCCGCGCATGGGCCGCCGCCCGTCCGGAACCGGACTTTCCCACCTTTCTCCGGGCCATGCCCGAGGCCTTCCTCCAGGTCAGCGAAACCCTGGACACCGTTTCGCCCGATCGGCCCTTCTACCCCTCACGCGGCATCCGCGGCATGACCCGGGCGTCCCACGCCGCCGCCCTGGGCTTTGCCGGCCCCGAGCATCTTTCCCGCCTCTGCGACCGGGCAACCGCCGAGCGCCCCGCCGGCGCCCCCCTCTTCTGGACCCTCGGGGCCAATCAAACCGGCAAGGCCGCCATCTCCGCCTGGCGCGACTGGCTCGCCCCGGGCCTCGGGGCGGGCGCTGCCTACCGCCTTTGGCCCTTCGAGGGCCCGCTCCAAACCCTTCTCGCCCCCGGCACCGCCAGCCTCGCCGAAACCTACCCAGCCGAGGCGATGCGCCAGCTCGGCATCCGACTTCCCGGCAGCAAGCGCGCCCAGCCCGCCCGTCGCGCCGCCGCCCCGCATATCCGCGCCGCCATGGACCGCCTGGCGGTCGACCCCACTCCTGCCCTCGCCGCCGCGATCGAGACCGGCTTCGGCGCCGACGCAACAGGCGAGGACCGGCTCGACAGTCTTCTTGGCCTTCTCTGCGTCGTCTCCGTCCTCGACGGCGCCCGCCCGGACTTCGTTCCGGACGATCCCTGGATCCGCCGATGGGAGGGTTGGGTCCTCGGGCAGACCGCGATGCCCAGTCCCCTGCCCAGCTTACGGAAAGCTGCCGTTACAGGCTGAGCCCGCGAAAACTCTTCCCCCGCTTGCGCCAAACCACCATATGAAAAGGGTCACGATGTGACCCCGCCGATGCCACAATCCGGCACCGGTTCACCGCCAAGGTCATACGGTCATCCGCCCTGGGAGGGCCCATTCATGAAGATGTTCCGAGGCCTCGTCCTCGCCGGCGCCGCCACCGCCGCGCTGATGGCCGCCAACCCCGCCGAGGCTAATGGCTGGCATCGCCGCGGTCCGGGTGGCGGTGCCGTTGCCGGTGCGATCATCGGCGGCCTGGCGCTCGGCGCCATTGCCGGCTCGGCCTATGCTGCGCCGCGCTACTACGCCCCGCCGCCGCCGCCGGTCGCGTATTACGCTCCGCCGCCGGCCTATTATGCGCCGCCCCCGCCGGTCGCCTATTATGCGCCGCCGCCGCCGGTGGCCTACCGCCCGTATTACGGCTGGTAAGCTCGCGGTCGCCTCGTTCCAGGCCGGGCAGGCATCGTGCTTGCCCGGCCTTTTCATGTCCGCGGCCTAGGGCGGCGTCGCCCCAGGCCGCAACCGCTCACGCAGCCGGAGAATACTGCCCGGTCGCCTCCGCAGCCATCCGCGCCAGCCCGACCAGCAGGTCCAGCACCGGCGTCCCAACCCCGGCCATCCGTGCAAGGGCCAGAGGCTGCACCAGCATCGCCTCCATCTCGATCGCCTTGCCGGACTCCATGTCCTGCAGGATGGACGGCTTGTGGGCGCTCTTCGAGGACGCCTCCACTCGCTCCGCCACATCGAAGTCGAGCGATAGGCCGAGCCCGCGCGCGACCGCGGCGCCTTCCATCAGCCCGGCAAACGCCGCCTCGCGCGCCGCCGGGTCCGCCAGCGTCGCCCCGATGCCCTGGCGCGAGAGCAGGCAGAGCGGCCCATAGGCCAGGTTGGACACCAACTTCAGCCACACCTCGCGCCGAATATCCGGCACGATCGGCGCGCCCATCCCACCCGCTTCCAGCACAGCGGCCAGGGCGCGCACGCCCTCGCCCACCTGCCCGTCCAGCCCGCCCAGCACCACCTTGCTGCGCTCGTTCTCCACGATGATCGTGCCGGGCTCGGTGATGGTGCAGGCGGAATAGACCACCCCGCCCACCGTCCGCTCCACGCCCACCGCGCTCCGCACTTCGCCGCCGGGATCGAGCGCGGGCAGTGCCGTGCCGTCCAGCGCTCCGCCATGCCGGTCGAAGTACCACCAGGGGATGCCGTTCATCACGAAGGCCACCGGCGTGTCCGGCCGCAGCAGCGGCGCGATGGCGGCCGCGACGCCGGGCAGCTGGTGCCCTTTCACCGTCACCACCACCGCATCCTGCGGGCCGAGCACGGCCGGGTCGTCGCTGGCCTCGGGGCGCGCATGAAAGGTCCCGTCCTTCGCTACCACCGTCAGACCGCGCTCACGGATCGCGGCCAACGTCCCGCCGCGCGCCACCACGCTCACCTCGGCCCCGCCGCGGGCCAACCGCCCCGCGATGTGCCCACCGATCGCCCCGGCCCCGAAAACGCATACCTTCACGACAGCATCTCCAGCGCGGAACGCGACAGGGCCTGCACGCCGATGGCGATGCAGCCCTCATCCGGCTGATAGCCGGCATTGTGCAGCTTGTCGGCCCGCCCCGGCGCGCCCGAGCCGATCCGCAGATGGGCGGAGGGCACGATCTGCGCGAACTCCGCGAAGTCCTCGCTCCCCATGCTCGGCGCCCCCTCCTCCGGCGCGGCGCCGAGCTGGGCGGAAACGGCCGCCAGCATCCGGTCGAGCACCTCGTCGTCATTGGCCAGCGGCGGCACCAGGCGCACGTAGTCCAGCGCCGCCTCCACCCGGAACCCGGCCACCAGCCCCGCGCAGAGCCGGCGGATCGCGGCCTCGGCGATGTCGCGCGTCCCCGGGTCCAGCGTCCGCACCGTGCCCTTTAGGTGTACCCGCTCGGGAATGATGTTGTAGGTGGTGCCGCCGGACATCATCCCGATGGTCACCACCGCGGGCTTCAGCGGGTCCACCTCGCGGCTCACCACCGTCTGCACCTGCGCCACGAAATGCGCACCGGCCACGATCGGGTCCACCGCCGATTCGGGATGCGCCGCATGGCCGGATCGCCCGCGCAGCACGAGATCGAACCGATCGGACGCCGCAAGGCAGGCGCCGCGCGCGAAGCCCGTGCGGCCCACCGGCATGTCCGGGTGGTTGTGGAAGCCCAGCGCCATGTCGAAGCCGTTCGCCGCGCCATCCGCGATCATCGCGGCCGCGCCGCCCAGCACCTCCTCGGCCGGCTGGAACACCAGTGCCACGCGCCCGGCCAGCATCGGCGCCATGTCGCGCAGCACCGCGGCCACTCCCAGCAGGGTGGAGGTGTGGATGTCGTGCCCGCAGGCATGCATCTTCCCGTCCACGGTGCTGGCATAGTCCAGCCCGGTCTCCTCATGGATCGGCAGCGCATCCATGTCGGCGCGAATGGCAAGGGTCGGCCCTGGCCGCCCGCCCTCGATCATGCCGACGATTCCCGTGCCCCCCAGCCCCGTGCGGTGCGGGATGCCGAGCCGGGACAGCTCGGCCGAGACGATTCCCGCGGTCCGCACCTCCTCGAAGGCCAGCTCGGGATGGGCGTGGAGGTCGCGCCGTATGGCCGAGAGCGCGGGCGCCAGCGCCGCCGCCGCCTCCGCGATCCGGCGCACGGGATCGTTCGCCATTCCCCTGGATTCGGGCACGTTCCCCGCCGCCACTCCTGTTGCCTGGGCGCCCGTCATGCAGTGATTTCCCGCAAGGATGTTGCGCTGCATCGTAGGTGAAGAAGCATCCATGACAAGCGCCGCCACAATCTCACGCTTGTGGCATCGGGCGCCGCCACATAGGGTGCGCCACCTCTCTCTTTCGGGGAGCACGTCCGGGACCAGGGACAGGGCACGCAGATGCCGGCCGCGCCGCCCCCAAAAGGGGCCCCGCGGCCTTATCCGCATCCGCCCTTCCCCTCCTGACGAGCCCCCTGTCGGATCGGCTTACCTTGAGGGACTTAGGGGTGGAGACTTCATGAAGATCAATGTGAAAGACCTGTACGCGGGGGGACTCCTCATCCTCATCGCCGTCATCGGCCTTTTCATCAACGGCGGCTTCCTCGGCATCGGGCTGGAGCAGCACACGCTCGGCACCGCAAGGCGCATGGGCCCCGGCTACATGCCGATGCTGGTCTTCTGGATCCAGCTCGGCCTCGGCCTCATCGTCTTTCTGCTCGCGTTCCGTAACGGGCCGGACCCGATCGAGCGCTGGACGAAGCTCGACCTCACCACCCTCGCCATCAGCGTCGCCGTCGGCATCGTTATCTGGCGGGTGATGGAGGGCATGGGCCTCAACACAAACTACATCCAGGTCGGCGCGGCCTGCTTCGTCGCGCTGATGATCCTCGCGGTGTCGCCAGCATGGCGGCCGCTTGGCATGGTGCTCGGCGCCTTCGCCATCTTCGGCCTGCTGCTCGAGCCGCTGGGCCTGATGATCACCATCGCCGCCGTCTGCGTCGTCTCCGCGGTCGCGGACCGCGAGCACCGGCCGCTCGGCGTGGCCGCGATGTCGCTGTTCCTCTGCATCCTCTGCTGGTTCGTCTTCATCAAGGAACTCGATATCCGCGTTCCCCTGTGGCCGACCATTTTCTGAAGCGCCGGGACGGGAAAGGCCAAGACCAACCATGGAACTGCTTCTCAACAACCTGGCGCACGGTTTCGGGGTCGCGCTGACCTTCGACAACCTGCTCTTCGCGCTGCTCGGCGCGCTGATCGGGACCGCCATCGGCGTTCTGCCGGGCATCGGCCCCGTGGCCACCATCTCGTTGCTGCTGCCCATCACCTTCGGCCAGCCGGCAACCACCGCCATCATCATGCTCGCCGGCATTTATTATGGCGCGCAGTACGGCGGCTCCACCACCGCCATCCTGCTCAACCTTCCAGGCGAGGTGTCATCGGTCGTCACTACCCTCGAAGGCTACAAGATGGCGCGCAACGGCCGCGCCGGCGCCGCGCTGACCATCGCGGCCTGCGGCTCCTTCTTCGCCGGCTCCGTCGCCACCATCCTCGTCGCCGCCTCCGGCCCGCTCCTCACCCAGGTGGCGCTCTCCTTCGGCCCGGCCGACTACTTCTCGCTCATGCTGCTCGGCCTGATCATCTCCGCGGTGCTGGCCCAGGGCTCGATCCTGAAGTCGATCGCCATGGTGGTGCTCGGCGTCGCTCTCGGCCTGGTCGGCACGGACGTGCAGACCGGCCAGCAGCGCTTCACCTTCGGCGTGCCTGAGCTGTCGGACGGCCTCGGCTTCGTCTCGATCGCCATGGGCATCTTCGGCATCGGCGAGATCATCCTGAACCTCGAGCGCCCCGAGGCCCGTTCGGTCCTCTCGGGCAAGGTCGGCAGCCTGATGCTGACCAATGCCGAGTTCCGCCGCTCCATCCCCTCCGTGCTGCGCGGCACGGTGGTGGGTTCCGTGCTCGGCATCCTGCCGGGCGGCGGCGCCTCGCTGGCCGCCTTCGGCTCCTACATGATGGAGCGGAAGATGAGCCGCTACCGCCATGAGTTCGGCAGCGGCGCGATCGAGGGCGTGGCCGGTCCGGAGGCGGCGAACAACGCCGCGGCCCAGACCTCCTTCATCCCGCTGCTCACGCTCGGCATCCCGGCCAACGCCGTGATGGCGCTCATGGTCGGCGCGCTGATCATCCAGGGCATCCAGCCCGGCCCCCGCATGGTGGAGGCCCAACCGGACCTGTTCTGGGGCCTGATCTGCTCGATGTGGGTTGGCAACCTCATGCTGCTCGTCATCAACCTGCCGCTGATCGGCATGTGGGTGAAGCTGCTGCAGGTGCCCTACAAGTACCTCTATCCGTCCATCCTCGTGTTCTGCGCGATCGGCGTGTACTCGCTGAACAACTCGGTCTTCGACGTGTACCAGACCCTGTTCTTTGGCATCCTTGGCTACATCTTCTCCAAGCTGAAGATGGAGGCGGCGCCCCTGCTCATCGGCTTCGTGCTCGGCCCGATGATGGAGGAGCACCTCCGCCGCGCCATGCTGCTCTCGCGCGGTGATCCTGTGGTGTTCATCGAGCGCCCGATCAGCGCGACGCTGCTGGGTATCGCGGGCCTCGTGCTCGGCGCCATGCTTCTGCCCAGCCTGCGCGCCGGCAAGGACAAGGCACTCGCCGAGTAGCCTTCCGCCGCAAGGCCGGATGATCAGGAAGCCGCCCCGGTTCGCCGGGGCGGCTTTTCTTTTGCGCCCCACTTGGCTACGTCCCCGGGCTCGCCCCTGATCGTTTCCGTTGCGGGAGTCGTCATGTCGCAGGAAGTCCCCGCCAATCGGCCCGCCGGCGCAGCCGACCGTGTTGTTCCCGTGGTTTTGTCGGGCGGGGTTGGGACGCGGCTGTGGCCCCTGTCGCGGGAGGGGTATCCCAAGCAGTTCTGGCCGCTGACCTCGGCGCAGTCGATGCTGCAGGAGACGGTGGGGCGCGCCACGGGCCCGGGCTTCGCGCCGCCCATGGTCATCTGCGCCGAGGCGCATCGCTTCCTTGTCGCCGAGCAGCTGCGCGAGGCCGGGCTCTCCTCCGGCGCCCGCATCGTGCTCGAGCCCGCGGCCCGCAACTCGGCCCCCGCCATCGCCGCCGCCGCCCTGCTCGTGGCCGAGTCCGACCCCCACGCGCTCCTCTGGATCATGGCTGCCGATGCCGCCATCCAGGACCTGCCCGCCCTCCACGCCGCCCTTGCCCGGGCGTCGGTCGCGGCGCGGGCCGGCCATATCGTCGCCTTCGGCATGCGCCCCACCACGCCCGAGACCGGCTTCGGCTATATCGAGGCCGGCGCGCCGCTGGTGAACGCGGAAGGCGTCTCCGCCATCGCCTCCTTCGTCGAGAAGCCCGAACTCGTCCGCGCCCAGGCCTTCCTCGAGGGCGGGCGGCACCTCTGGAACGCCGGCATGTTCGTCGCCAGCAGCAGCGCGCTGCTGGCCGAGCTCGAGCGCCTGCAGCCCGAGCTGGTCGCCAGCGTGCGCGCGGCGGTCGACGGCGCGGCCCGCGACCTTGACTTCGTCCGCCTCGGCGCCGCCTTTGCCGAGGCGCCGTCGATCTCGATCGACTACGCGGTGATGGAGCGCACGGCGCACGCCGCGGTGGTGCCGGCTGATCTCGGCTGGTCCGATGTCGGCTCCTGGGACGCGCTGTGGCAGGTGTCGCCGAAGGACACGGCCGGCAACGCCACCCACGGGCCGGTCGAGCTGCTGGACGCCAGCAACTGCTATGTCCGCTCGGAAGGCATCCTCACCAGCGTCATCGGCCTTTCCGACGTTGTGCTGGTCAGCACCGAGGACGCCGTGCTGGCGCTGCACCGCGACCGCGCCCAGGACGTCAAGAAGCTCGTCGAGCAGCTCAAGGCGAAGAAGCGCCCCGAGGCCGGCGCGCATCGCCGCATGTACCGCCCCTGGGGCCACTACGAGGGCCTGATCCAGGGCGACCGGTTCCAGGTGAAGAAGATCCTCGTCCGCCCGGGCGAGAAGCTCAGCCTGCAAAAGCACTACCACCGCGCCGAGCACTGGGTGGTGGTCAACGGCACCGCCGTCGTCGAGCGCGACGCCGAGCGCATCCTTCTGCGCGAGAACGAGAGCGTCTACCTGCCGCTCGGCTGCGTCCACCGCCTCGAAAACCCGGGCATGATCCCGCTCACCCTCATCGAGGTCCAGTCCGGCGCATACCTGGGCGAGGACGACATCGTCCGATTCGAGGATACATACGGCAGGGCGTAGCCGGACAGGCCGCGCTTCCGCCCGCCGGCTCCCTGCAGCAGACTTAACCCATGCTCATGCTCGAGATCACGCTGGCGTTGCTGGGCGTCTGCCTCGGCTTCGCCATCGTAGCCCGCCGCACCCGGCTGCCCTATGCGGTGGTTCTCATCCTCGGCGGCATGGCGCTGGCCTTCATCCCCGGCCTGCCGCGGGTGGAACTGGACCCGACGGTGGCGCTGGCCGCCTTCCTGCCCCCGCTCCTCCAGGCCAGCGCCTGGCGAACGGACTGGCAGGAGTTCCGCGACAGCCTTCGCCCGATCCTCCTGCTCGCGGTCGGCGCCGTCTTCTTCACCGCCGCCTGCGTGGCAGTGGTCGCCAAGCTCCTCCTGCCCGATCTTCCCTGGGCCGCCGCCATCGCGCTCGGCGCCGTCGTCGCGCCTCCCGATGCGGTCGCCGCCGCCTCCGTCCTCAAGCGCCTCCGCCTGCCCCGCCGCATCGTGACGGTGCTGGAGGGCGAGAGCCTGGTGAACGACGCCTCCTCCCTCGTCCTCTTCCGCCTCGCGGTCGGCGCACTCGGCGCCGGCACCCTCGCCCCGCCCCTCGTCGCCCTCACATTCCTCGGCGTCGCGCTCGGTGGGCTCGCCGTCGGCTGGGCCGTCGCCTGGCTCGCCGGCCGCATCCTGCCGCGGCTGGAGGAGACCCCGCTCGAGATCGCCTTCACCTTCCTCGTGGCCTACGGCGCCTTCCTTCTCGCCGAACGCTTCCACGTCTCCGGCGTCATCGCCGTCGTCACGGCGGGCATCCTCCTCGCCCAGCGCCAGCGCTCGCTTCTCACGCCCCAGACGCGCATCGAGGCCGTGGCCACCTGGGACTTTGTGGAATTCGCCCTCACCAGTCTCGTCTTCATCCTTGTCGGGCTGCAGCTCAACGGCATCGTGGAACGGTTGGGCGAATACAGCTTCGGCTTCCTCGCGCTCGCCGCCCTGTCCCTCTCGGTCACTCTCATCCTCTCGCGCCTGGCCTGGGTAATGCCTTTCGCCATCCTCCCGCGCCTGATCCCCGTGCTTGCCCGGGGCGAGACGCTGCCCCATCCGCGGGACGCGGCCATCATCGGCTGGGCGGGCATGCGCGGCGTGGTCTCGCTCGCGACGGCGCTGGCCCTTCCGCTCGAAGTGCCGCACCGGGACCTGCTGATCTTCCTCGCCTTCGTCGCCATCCTGGCGACACTCGTCGTGCAGGGCACCACCCTCGAATGGTTGATCCTGCGTCTCGGCGTCGCCGAGCCCGCACGCCGCGGCATGACCCGCCCGGAAGCCCTGGCCCGCCGCCTGATGTCCCAGGCCGCGCTCGCCGAGGTGGAGAGCCGCCTCGACAGCCCGCTCGACGGCGTGATGGCTCGCGACATGCTCGGCGAATTCCGCGACATCGCCCGCGTCTTCACCGGCGTCGCGGCCGGCGGCCCGCAGGCCGAGCTGCGCGCCCGCCTGCAGATCCGCCTCGCCGCCCTGCGCGCCTCCCGCGACCGCCTTCTCCGCCATCAGTCCGAGGACGGGATGACGGACGAGCTGCTCACCAGCCTCCTCTCCGAGACGGACCACGAGGAGTTGCGCCTGGTTCAGGAGCTGAACCAGGCGGGGTAAAGATTAGCCCTTCAGCGCCGCCATCTGGGCACGCACGCCGCCGACCATGTTGGTCAGGTCGCTGCCCATGGTAGCGAAGTCGAAGCCCATGCCGTGCAGGCGGCGCACATAGGTGCCCGTGGTCGCATGGATGCCGATGAACTTCCCGCGCGCCTTGCAGGCCGCGATCAACCGCTCGTAGATCGCCATCACCTCCGGCTCCTCCCGCTCCATCACCGGCGGCAGGATGCCGAGTGAAATGCACAGATCGGTCGGCCCGATATAGATGCCGTCCACACCCGGCACGTCGAGGATGCTCTCAAGGTTGTCCACCGCCTCGCCCGTCTCGATCATCGGCAGGCAGATCACGTCGTCGTTCGCGGTGTAGAAGTACCGCCCGACCTCGCCATACAGCCCTGCCCGGATCGGCCCGTTGGAGCGCGTGCCGAGAGGCGGGTAGCGGCAGGCGCCCACGAAGGCCTCGGCCTGCTCGCGCGTGTTCACCATCGGGCAGATCAGCCCCTGCGCACCGGCATCCAGCAACTTGCCGATGATCCCCGGCTCGTTCCAGGGAATGCGCGCCATCGCCACGGGCCGCGACGCACCCTCCTGCGCCGACAGTCCCTGGAAGCACGCCACCGCCGATTGGTAGTCCTGCAGCCCATGCTGGAGATCGACGGTCAGGCTGTCATAGCCCAGCCCCGCCATCACCTCGGCCGTGAAGGCGGTCGGGATGGCGAGCCACCCGTTCACCGTCTTCTGCCCGGACCTCCACGCATCCTTCAGCTTGTTCGCCACGCGGCGTTCCCCCGATCATCCCAAGCGCCCACGGGAACCCCGCGCCGCTGTCCCGCATCCTTCTCCCAAGCCGCCTCGCGCGCAACGTGACCGCCCGCCAGCTCACACGCGCGCGACGGTGCCGGGATGCGATTGCAGTCGCCCCGATCAAATCCAACAGACCAGTCCTTCTATCACGCGTCCGCAACGACCGGCACGGGTCTGCGTTTAGCCCCTGCTCGCCGCCATGGCAGACAGGGCGGGGGAGATCACATGGAGCCGCAGACCAATTCGCCCGAGGACGATCAGCGCATCGCGGATCTCCTCGAAACTGCCATGCGACGCGGCGCGATCCGCCCTGCCTTCCAGCCCATCGTTCAGATGAAGGACGGCACCATCGCCAGCTTCGAGGTGCTCGCGCGCTGGACGGACGAGCTGCTGGGCCCGATCCCGCCCGCGCGCTTCATCCCAATCGCCGAGAACGGTGGCCATATGGCTGCCCTGACCGAGCACCTGATCCGCACGGCCTGCGCGGCCGCGCTGGAATGGGGCGGCGACTTCCGCCTGGCCTTCAACATTTCGCCCCTGCATTTCCAGGACGCGACGATGCCCGGCTTGTTCGAGGAGACGGTGCGCTCCACCGGATTTCCGCTCGAGCGCACCCAGGTCGAGATCACCGAAACCGCCGTGATCGGCGACATTGAGGCCGCGCGCGCCACCGCCGATCTGCTGCGCGGCAAGGGCGTGCGCATCGTGCTCGACGATTTCGGCACCGGCCATTCCAGCCTCACCCGCCTCCAAGCCCTGCCCTTCGACGAGATCAAGGTGGATCGCAGCTTTGTCCGTTCCATGGGCGAATCGCGGGACAGCCGGAAGATCGTTGGCGCGGTGATCAGCCTTGGCCAGAGCCTCGGCTCCGCCGTGGTGGCCGAAGGGGTGGAGACCGAGAGCCAAGCGGAGACTCTCAGCCGCCTGGGCTGCGACTTCGCCCAGGGCTGGCTTTACGGCCGCCCCGTCCCCGCCGAGGAGGTCCCGGCGGTTCTCCGCGCCCGCGGCGAGGCCGCCCAGGAACCCCTCCACCGCCACCTCTCGGCCGACCAACGCCTCGGCAAGCTCGAGGCCGCCTATGCCGCCGCTCCCACTGGTCTCCTGTTCCTCGATCGCACCCTTCGCGTCCTCGGCGCCAACCGCCACTGCGCGTCCCAGCTGGGGCTGGAGGCGCGCGCGATGCTCGGCCGCCCCATCGGCGAGATCGAGCCCGCCATTGCCGCCCACGCGCAATCGGACCTGGATCGCGCCCGCCGAGGCGAGCCCATCCCTCCCCGCCTGTTGCCTCTGCCGGCTGCCCGCCGCACCGGCCTGCTCGCCGCCGCCCCGGCGCGCGACGACAGCGGCGAGCTGCTGGGCCTCTCCCTGGTCATCACCGAGCTTCCCGGCCCCGCCTGACCGGGAGGGCAAGTACGAACCGGTCGGGCCGCGCCCGATGGGCAACCCGGCGCGCGCCCGCTAGGCTCCGGCGATGCCCGCGTCCCCCGCTGCCTCTCCTGCCGGTCCCGCTTGGCGCGTTTCCTCGGAAACCGCGGTGCTGCGCGAGGTCCTGCTCTGCGCGCCCGACCACTACCGCTGGATCCCCACCAACAGCATCGTCCGCCGGACGCTGGCCGGCGAGAACCAGTCCCCCGCCACGGCCCATCTGCAGGCCCAGCACCGCGAGCTGGTGCACGCCATCGAGCAGGGCGGCGCGCGCGTCCATCTGATCGCCCCCGAACCCCACCTCCCCTACATGGCCTACACGCGCGACAGCGTGGTGGTGACGCATCGCGGCCCCGTCCTCTGCCAGCTCGAACGCCCGCAGCGCCGCGGCGAATACGCGCCCCTCATCGACTGGCACGAAGCCCATGACAGCGCCTTCTGGCGCAAATCCAGCATCGGCACGCTGGAGGGCGGCGACATCCACATCATCCGCCCTGGCCTCGCTGCCATCGGCGCCTCCGGCGGCCGCACGGATACCGCCGGCGCCGAACAGCTCGCGGGATGGCTGCGGGAAGACGGATGGGAGGTCCGCGTCGAGGAGTTCGACGAACACTTCCTCCATCTCGACGTCCTGTTCTGCATGGCCGCCGAGAACCTCGCCGTCGCCTGCGAGGACGTGCTGGACCCCGCCTTCCTGGGATGGCTGCGCGACCACGGCATCCGCTGGATCCCCGTCCCCTACCGGGACGCCATGCAGCTCGGCTGCAACATCCTCGCCCTCGGCAATGGCCGCGTGGTATCCGCGCACGAAAGCACCGGCCTGAACGCCGCCCTCCGCGCCGAGGGGCTGGAGGTGCTGGACCCCGCCCTCTCCCTCTTCACCGCGGGCGGCGGCGGCCCCCACTGCCTCACCTGCCCCCTGCTGCGCGACTGATTACGGAACACCTGCCATGACCGCCGAAACCCGCCCCGTTGACCACGTCATCGCCGCCCTCCGCGAGTTCATGGGCGACCGCGTCACCACCAACACCGCGATCCGCGAGCAGCACTCGCGCGGCGAGGACACCACAACCCCCGTCCTGCCCGACGCCGTCGCCTTCGCGGAAACGACGGAGGAGGTTTCCCAGATCCTCGCCCTCTGCCACCGGCACGAGGTGCCCGTCGTACCCTTCGGCGCTGGCACGAGCCTTGAGGGCCATGTCACCCCCGTCCGCCGCGGCATCACGCTCGACCTGTCCCGCATGAACGCCATCCTGGATGTCAGCCAGGACGACATGGACTGCCTTATCGAGCCCGGCGTCACCCGCCACGGGCTGAACGACCATCTGCGCGATCAGGGCCTGTTCTTCCCCGTTGATCCCGGAAGCCACTGCACCATCGGCGGCATGTGCGCTACGCGCGCGTCGGGCACCAACGCCGTGCGTTACGGCACGATCCGCGAGAACGTGCTCGGCCTCGAAGTCGTCCTTGCCGATGGCCGTGTGATCAACACCGGCGGCCGCACCCGCAAGGCAGCGAACGGCTACGACCTCACCCGTCTCGTCATCGGCAGCGAGGGCACGCTCGCCGTCATCACCAAGATCCGCCTCCGCCTCCACGGCATCCCCGAAGCCACCTCCGCCGCCGTCGTCCAGTTCCCGGACCTTAAGGGCTGCGTCGAGTCCGTGATCCAGGTGATGCAGCTCGGCATCCCCGTCGCCCGTATCGAGCTGCTGGACGAGGTGCAGATCGCCGCCTGCATTGCCTATTCCAAGCTCGACAACCTCGAGGTCCTGCCCACCCTCTTCCTTGAGTTCCACGGCACTGAGGCCGGGGTGAAGGAACAGGCGGAAGCCGTGGAGGCGATCGTCACGGATATGGGCGGCCTCGGCTTCGCCTGGGCGGCCGACCAGGAAACCCGCAACAAGCTCTGGACCGCCCGCCACAACGCTTATTACGCGGCGATCGCCAGCCAGCCGAACTCCCGCGGCGTCACCACCGATGTCTGCGTCCCCATCTCGCGCCTGGCGGAAGCCATCATCGGCGCGAAGCAGGATATCCTGGAATCCGGCCTCTCCTGCCCGATGGTCGGCCATGTCGGCGACGGCAACTTCCACACCGTCATCCTCGTCGATCAGGATGACCCCACCGCGCTCGACCGCGCCTGGGCGCTGGACCGCAAGATCGTCGCCCGCGGACTCGCGCTGGGCGGCACCTGCTCCGGCGAGCACGGCGTGGGCATGGGCAAGGCCGAGTTCCTGGAGCAGGAACACGGGATGGAGGCGCTGGCCGTGATGCGCGGGATCAAGCAGGCGCTGGACCCCAAGGGCATCCTCAACCCCGGTAAGATCTTCCGGAACTAGACCGCCAGCCCGGCATCAGCAGGAGGATCCCCCATGGTCATCTCGGCCAGCGTCGTCGTCTTCGCCGTCATCCTCATCCTCGCCGTCGTCACCCTGGCGAAGGGCATCCGCACGGTGCCCCAGGGCGAGGTCTGGACGGTGGAGCGCTTCGGCCGCTTCACCCGCCTGATGCAGCCCGGCCTGAACGTCATCATCCCCTTCATCGACGCCGTCGGCCGGCGGCTGAACGTGCAGGAGGTGGTGCTCGACATCCCCGAGCAGGCCGTCATCACGCGCGACAACGCATCCGTCACCACGGATGGCATCGTCTACTACCGCGTGATGGACCCGGCGAAGGCGGCCTATCAGGTGCAGAACCTGCAGGCGGCGCTCACCGCCATCGCCATGACCAACATCCGCTCCGTCATCGGCGAGATGGATCTCGACCAGACCCTCTCCTCCCGCGAGCGCATCAACTCCGCCCTCCTCGTCACGCTTGACGGCGCGACCGACCCCTGGGGCGTGAAGGTCAGCCGCGTCGAGATCCGCAAGATCGAGCCGCCCGCGAACCTCATCGAGGCAATGAACCTGCAGATGACCGCCGAGCGCCAGCGCCGCGCCACCGTGGTCCGCGCCGAGGGCGCGAAATCCGCCCTGGTGCTGGAAGCCGAGGGTCGCCGCGAGGCCGCCTTCCGCGATGCCGAGGCACGCGAGCGCAGCGCCCAGGCTGAGGCCGCCGCCACCCGCATGGTCGCCGACGCCGCCGCGGACAGCGGCAGCGAGGCGCTGCGCTACTTCATCGCCGACAAATACGTGGCCGCTTTCCAGGCCATGGCCACCAGCCCCCAATCCCGCCTCGTCGTCGTGCCGATGGAGGCCACCGGCCTCGTCGGCGGTGTCACCGCGGCGCTGGAGCTGATGCGTGGCGTTCCGCCCGGCACCCCCGGCCCGGCGGCACCCGCCTCGCCCCTCGGCTTCAACCAGCCCGGCGTCATGCCGGCCAGCCTGCCCCACCAGGCCGGCACTACCAGGGCAGCTACCACCCAGGGCGGCATTCCGCAGACCGGAGTCGGCCCGTGGAACCGTGGCTGATCTGGGTCCTGGCCGGCCTTGCCCTGCTCGGCGCTGAGCTGGTCCTTCCCGGTGCCTTCCTCCTCTGGGCCGGCCTTGCCGCGATCGGCGCGGGCCTCGTCGCCCTCGCCCTCGCGCCCGGCTTCCCGGCGCTGGTCGTCATCTTCGTGGCGCTGGTGGCCGCGGGCATAACCCTCGCCCTTCGGCGGCGCCGTCACGCGGCCCACACCGATGTTAACGCCCCTGGTTCCGGCCTCGTCGGGCGCACGGGCACCGTCCTGCCGCATGCCGGCCCGGGCCTTCGCGTCCGCATCGGCGACAGCGACTGGTCCGCTCAGTCCGCCACGTCCTCTGCCCCGTCCCTGCCCGCCCCGGGCAGCACCGTGCGCGTCACCGCGGTCGAGGGCACCATCCTCCTCGTCCAGACCGAAGTAGGCGATGTTGCGGGCGCCTGATCCCGCCCACCGCTATCGCCAGGCCTAAGCAGAAGAAAAACCGAGGAAACGCCCACCCCATGAACGACGACGCGCGCGAGGCCTCGATCGCCTTCGCCGCCCCCCTCGTGGCCCTCACTCTCGGCCACGTCCTGTCCAATCTCGTCCGCACCCTGCCCGCCATCGCGGCCGATGTGCTCGGCCGGGACCTCGGCGTCACAGCCCAGGGCCTCGCCTCCCTCACGGGCGCCTACAATCTCTCCTTCGCGCTTGCCCAGGTGCCGATCGGCGTCGCGCTCGACAGGCTGGGTGTTCGCCGCACCGCTCTCATCCTCCTGGCCGTCGTCGCGGCGGGCTCGGTCATTGCGGCACTGGCGGGTGGCCCGGTCGGCTATCTCCTCGCCCAGATCGTGCTCGGCCTGGGCTGCGCGGGGATGCTCATGTGCCCCATCACCTATGCCGCCAAGCGCCTCAGCCCCGCCCGTTTCGGCCTCTGGTCCGGCCTCGTCCAGGCCTTCGGTAATTGCGGGATGCTTCTCTCAGCCAGCCCCCTGGCCATGCTGGTCGAGGCGGCGGACTGGCGCGCCGGCTACATCGCCTGCGCCGCCCTCGCCCTGCTCACCATCGCCCTGATCGCCCTTCTGGTCCGGGATGACCCGCAGCCAAACTCCTCCCGCAGCCTTGCCGGAGACGCGCGGGAGGTGCTGCGCCTAACCACCTCCCCGGCGCTGCGCGGCGTCGTCGCCCTCTCCTTCGCCTCCTTCGCCGCCGTCATTGGCGTGCGCGGCCTCTGGGGTGGCCCCTGGCTGATGGAGGCAAAGGCCCTCTCCCGGGTGGAGGCGGGCAATGTCCTCCTCCTCGCCACCACCGCCCTTGTCCTCGGCCCCGCGCTCTGGGGCATCGCGGACCGTCGCTTCGGCCACCGCCGCGCCCTGCTGGCGGTCGGGCATCTCGGCGCCGCTGCCCTTCTTGCCCTCACTGCCCTCGGTGGCCCAGGCGGCCCATTCGGCGCCCTTCCCGCGTCCTGGGATGCGGCCACCCTGCTCGGCTTCTTCCTGCTGATCTCAGTCCAGCCACTCGCCTTCGCCGCGACTCGAGCCGCGGTGCCGCCGGAACAGGCCGGCAAGGCATTGGCGGGGGTGAACCTGTCCTTCTTCGCCGGCGCCGCGATCCTGCAGGCCGGATCGGGCCCGGTGGTGGCGGCGGGAGGCCTGGGCGCGGGTCTGCTGTTCCTCAGCCTCGCCACCGCGCTTTGCACTCTGCTCTACCTGGCTCTTACGCGGCGCGCCGCGGCCGGCTGATCAGCCGGCGTCGAGCCAGGACAGCCTGATCTCCTTCCGGCAATCGGGGTCCCAAACGGAAAAGGGGCGGAAGCAGGCCGTACCTGCTCCGCCCCCAACTCCGGTATCGTGAAAAGCCTAGCCCTGAAGCGCCCGCGTCAGCCCCGCCGCCGCCTCGGCGACCAGCGGCTTCACCCGGTCGACTTCCGGCCAGAGCCGCTCGGTCGAGCCCGACAGCGTCAGCGCCCCGCAGAGCGCACCGCCCGGCAGGAAGACCGGCGCGGAGATCGCGGCAGCATCCACGTCCCGGCTGCCCTGGGTGACAACCACGGGATGCCCGCCCTGCATCTCGGGAGCCATCTCGGCCACCTCGCCCGGCGCCGCGTCCCAGATGGCGAATACGCGCCCGGTCGCGGCAGCGCCCAGCGGCATCATGTCGCCGGCCTGCACGGCAACCCGCAACGTGCGCGGCGGCGCGGCGCGATAGAGGCACACCCGGCGCTCATCATCGGCCCGCACCCAGAAGGTCGCGCCCTGGCCCGTCGCCTCGGTCAGCGAATCCAGCACCGGCGGCACCAGCGCCTCGAGCCCGAGGCTGCGCGTGTAGAGGGAACCCCAGTGCAGAAGCATCGGCCCCGGGGACCAGGACCCATCGGCGTTGCGCTTCACGCAGCAATGCCGCTCAAGCGAAGCGAGCAACCGCAGGATCGTGCTCTTGTAGAGACCCGTCCGCGCCGCGAGGACGCGCAGCGGAAGCGAGGTATCGCCGGGCCGGAAAGCGCCCAGAACGGTCATCGCGCGCCCGACGGCCGCCACGCCGGAGGCGGTGGAAGGGGGCGAGAGCAGTCGCGCGCGACCGGGCGCGCCCGGGGCCGTGGAGGAAGGACGGGACACGGATTCGCTTGTCGAGCCGGATGAAGCCATGGCCGCCTGCGCCTCTCCATGGCCCGCCGCGCCGATACCCGCATCCGGCCGGATAGCGGTCTCGGTCATCAGGACGCTCGGTTCCAAGGCACGATCTCCTTCACTCCTGCCAACATACGCCGTTGCAGGGCCGGATCAAACGGTACGCCGTATCGGAACTATCGACCATCATATGTTGTCTTTGGAAGGATGTCATGCCGGCTGACGGAACGAAACCGCGAGAAGCTGCGAACTATTTTCAACTCCGTTTCCGTTCCCAGGAAGCGAACCGGACGCGAGGCTGGACTAAACCGTTCGGTTCATAACCCTTGCAGCCGGCGGGGCCTTCGGCCACATGCCGCCCTATGACGCGCCGCACACAAGACACGGGCCGGATCACGGCCGAGGCCGCCCGCGGCCACTCCCCTGCTACCGCTGCGGCGCCCGCCATCTGGCTGGCCCCGCTGCTCGGCCTTGCCCTGCTGGCCGCGGCCGGGCCGGCCCAGGCGCAGTTCGGCCCCCAGGGCCCGCCCGCCGTTGGCGTTCAGGAAGCCGCGCGCCGCCCGGTGACAGAGAGCACTGACTTCGTCGGCCGCGTCGAATCGCCGGAGAAGGTGGACATCGTCGCCCGAATCACCGGCTTCCTCCAGGAACGCCTCTTCCAGGAAGGCCAGGAGGTCCGGCGCGGTGAACCCCTCTACCGGATCGAGCGCTCGACCTTCGAGGCGGAGCTGGCCCGCGCCCAGGCCAATGTCGCCTCGGCCGAGGCCGAGGTCGCCAACGCCCGCGTCACCCTCTCCCGGGCCCAGGAACTGACCCGCACAGGCGCCGGCACCCGCGTCGCGCTCGACAACGCGGTCGCACAGGAGAGGACGGCCAATGCCCAGCTCCTCGCCGCCCGCGCCGCTTCCCGCAGCGCGGAGGTGAATCTCAGCTATACCGAGATCGCGTCCCCCATCGACGGCAAGATCGGCCGAACAGTCCTCACCATCGGCAACGTGGTCAGCCCGCAATCCGGCACGCTGGCCACCATCGTCAGCCAGGATCCGATGCGGGTTTCCTTTCCCGTCTCCCAGCGCCAGGCGCTCGAGCTGAGGGACCGCTACGCTTCCCGCGGCGGCGCCGACGCCGTGCGCATCCGCTTCCGCACCGCCGATGGCAGGAACTACCCGGAAACCGGCCGCATCGAGTTCATCGACAACCAGATCAACCGCGCCACCGACAGCATCCTCATCCGCGCCCGCGTCCCCAACCCGCGGCGTGACGGCGGCGACCGCGCCCTGATCGACGGACAGTTCGTCACCGTCTCGGTCGAGGGCGTGGAGCCCGTGCTGGCCATCACCATTCCCCGCGCGGCCGTCCTCCAGGACCAGCAGGGCAGCTACGCCTTCGTCGTGGATGGAGAGAACAAGGCCCAACGCCGCAATCTCCGCCTCGGCCGCAACACCCCGCAGGTCGCGGTGGTGGAGGAGGGCCTTAACCCCGGCGACCGCGTGATCGTCGAGGGCATCCAGCGCGTGCGCCCCGGCCAGGAGGTGAATGCCGCCCCCGTGGCCCCTGCCGACGCGGCACCGGGCGCCCCCGGCTCAACCTCGGCCCAGGGCAGCAACAACACGCCCAATCCCAACGCCGCCCAGGGTGGCAGCGCGGCTGGGGGCAGCGCGGCGCCCGGCGGCAGCAGCGCCCCCAATGCCGGCAACGCCACCACGGGCAACCCCGGCACCGGCAACTCTCCCGGCAGCGCCGCAACCGGCGGGGCGAACCAGGGCACCGCCCAGGGCGCGCCCGGCGGCGCCGGCGCCTCTCCCCCGGGCGCGCCCGCCGCGCCCAGCACCGGCAACCCCGGCACCGCCCAGCCGAGCGCCGCGCAGCCGCCCGCTAACCAGTCCACGACGGCGCGATAACCCGACATGATTTCCGGCACCTTCGTCGATCGCCCGCGCCTGGCGATCGTCATCGCGATCCTCACGCTGATCGCGGGCGCGATCTCCCTCATCAACATCCCGGTGTCCCAGTTCCCGGACATCGTGCCGCCGCAGGTGTCGGTCAGCGCGCGCTATCCCGGTGCCTCCGCCACGGTGGTGGAGCAGACCATCGGCCAGGTGCTGGAAGGCCAGATCAATGGCGTGGACCGCATGATCTACATGCGCTCCAACTCCGCCAATGACGGCACCTATGCGCTGAACGTCTCCTTCCAGCTCGGCACGGACCCCGACCTGGCGACGGTGAACGTGAACAACCGCGTCCAGGCCGCCATCGCCCGATTGCCGCAGGAGGTGCAGCGCAGCGGCGTCACCGTGCGCAAGCAGTCCTCCGCCGTGCTGATGTTCGCCTTCCTCTATGCGAAGCAGGGCGGGCTGGAACCGCTGTTCCTGTCCAACTACTTCACCATCAACATGCTCGATGACCTGGCCCGCGTGCCCGGCGTGGGCCAGGTGAACGTCTTCGGTGCGCAGGACTACTCCATGCGCATCTGGTTCGAGGTGGACCGCCTCACCTCGCTGAACATGACGGCGCAGGACGTGATCGCGGCCATCCAGGGCCAGAACGTGCAGGCCGCTGTCGGCCGCCTCGGCGGGCGTCCGATCAGCGACGACCAATCCTTCCAGATCAACCTGGAAACCCGCGGCCGCCTCCAGACGCCCGAGGAATTCGGCAACATCGTCGTCCGCGCCAATCAGGACGGCTCGGTGCTGCGCGTGAAGGATGTGGCGCGCGTCGAGATCGGCGCGGCCAACATGGATACCGAGAACCGCTTCAACGGCCAGCCGGCGATCGCATTCGGCATCTATCTCGCCCCCGGCGCCAACGCGGTCCAGGTCTCCACCGCCGTCAAGCAGCGCCTGCAAGAACTCAGCGTCCGCTTTCCCCAGGGCCTGGACACCGAGGTCTTCTACGACAGCTCGGACTTTGTGAACGAGACGATCCACGAGGTCATCAAGACCCTGCTGGAGGCCTTCGCCCTCGTCGTCATCGTCGTCTACCTGTTCCTCGGCTCCTGGCGGGCCACGATCATCCCGACCATCGCCGTTCCCGTCTCCCTCATCGGCGCCTTCATCATCCTTCTCGGAATGGGCTACTCGGCCAACACCGTCTCCCTGCTCGCCATGGTGCTCGCTATCGGCATCGTGGTGGACGACGCCATCGTGGTGGTCGAGAACGTCGAGCGCGTGATGGAAGACCATCCGGAGCTCTCCACCGCCGATGCCACCAAGAAGGCGATGCAGGAGATCACGGCGCCGATCATCGCCATCACCCTCGTCCTGCTCTCCGTCTTCGTTCCCATTGCCTTCATCCCCGGCCTCTCGGGAGAGCTGTTCCGCCAGTTCGCGGTGACGATCTCCGCCGCCATGGTCATTTCGGCCATCAACGCGCTGACCCTCTCCCCCGCACTCTGCGCCATCATTCTCAAGCCGCATCACGGCCCCCGCCGCGGTCCGATCGGCTACGTGCTGCGCGGCATCGACTGGACCCGTGACCGCTACGCGGGCGGCGTCTCTCGCCTGGTGCGCATCTCGTTCCTCTCCATCCTGCTGACCGCCGGCTTCGGCTTCGGCATCTGGACCATCAGCAAGGTGACGCCGACGGGCTTCCTCCCCCAGGAGGATCAGGGCGCCTTCTTCGTCCAGGCCCAGCTCCCGCCTGGCGCCAGCGTCGCCCGCACACGCGAAGTGGTGCGCCAGATCGAGGAGATCGTCCGCCCCATCCCCGCGGTGCAGGGCGTGCTGGGCATCGTCGGCTTCTCGCTCATCGATGGCGGCGCCCAGTCCAACTCCGCCTTCATGGTCGTCCGCATGAAGCCCTTCGCGGATCGCGAAGGGGCGGCCAACTCCGTCCAGGCCGCCATCGGCCGCGTCTTCGGCGCGACGCAGGGCATCCGTACGGCCAATGTCTTCGCCTTCAACCTGCCGCCCATCGTGGGCCTCGGCACGGGCGGTGGCTTCGAATACATCCTCCAGGACTATGAGGGGCGGGACATCAACGCCCTCGCCTCCACCATGCAGGGCCTGATCGTTCCCGCGAATGGAGACCCGAATCTGACGGCGGTGTTCTCCACCTTCGCCGCCAACAATCCGTCCCTCTTCCTCGACGTGGACCGCGACAAGGCCCAGGCGCTCGGGGTGCCCATCGCCAACATCTTCACCACGCTGCAGGCGGCCCTGGGCGGCATCTATGTCAACGACTTCAACCTCTACGGCCGCGTCTGGCAGGTGAACATCCAGGCCGAGGCCGGCGACCGCAACGACATCGACGATATCTGGCGCATCCAGGTCCGCAGCAGCAGCGGCGAGATGGTGCCGCTGCGCGCCTTCGCCGATGTCCGCACCGTGCTCGGCCCGCAGACCATCTTCCGCTACAACAACTACCGCGCCATCTCGATCAACGGCGCGCCCCGCCCGGGCATCTCCTCCGGTCAGGCGCTGAACGCGATGGAGCAGCTCTCCAACCGCGTGCTGCCCAACGGCTACGGCTTCGCCTGGACCGGCACTGCCTATCAGGAGAAGCTCGCCACCGGGCAGACGGCCTACATCATGGCGCTTGCCGTGCTGTTCGCTTACCTGTTCCTCGTCGCCCTGTATGAGAGCTGGACTATCCCTGTGCCGGTCCTGCTCTCCATCGCGGTGGGCGTGCTCGGCTCCTTCGGAGCCATCGTGCTCGGCAAGCTCAGCCTCGATATCTATGCCCAGATCGGGTTGATCGTGCTGATCGCGCTTGCGGCGAAAAACGGCATCCTGATTATCGAGTTCGCCAAGGAAGCGCGCGAACGCGGCATGCCCATTCGGGAAGCCGCCATCGAAGGCGCCCGCCTGCGGTTCCGCGCGGTGATGATGACCTCCATCGCCTTCGTCCTCGGCCTCGTGCCGCTGGTCACGGCGACCGGCGCGGCTGCCGTCTCCCGCCGCGCGGTGGGCACCCCGGTCTTCGGCGGCATGCTGGCGGCCTCGATCATCGGCATTTTCATGATCCCGATGCTCTACGTCGTGTTCCAGTCCGTGCGCGAACGGGTGAAGAGCTGGTTCGGATCGAAGCCGGCCGATCCCGGCCCACCCTCGACCGGCACGACTGCCGACCACTGAGCCGAGCGGCGTCTCGCACCCCCGGGGTTACGGCCCGCATCCCCCCGGATGCGGGCCGTTCGATTCACCCCCCTTCCCGCCACCCCACCCTTTCCCGCATGATCCGCCCCCAAAGCCCACGGGAGAGCGCATCATGGCGAAATTCGGCCTCAGCCAGCCCCTGCGTCGCGTGGAAGACCCCCGCCTGCTGAAAGGCGGCGGCCGCTACACCGACGACCTTGTCGCCCAGGGCGTCGCCGCCGGCGCCGCGATCGGCCACATCCTCCGCTCGCCGCACGCCCATGCCCGCATCCTCTCCATCGACACGGAGGAGGCGCGCGCCATCCCCGGCGTGCTGGCCGTCCTCACGGCCGAGGACTGGAAGGCGGAAGGCCTGGGCGAAATCCCCTGCGCCATCCCCATGAAGAACCGGGACGGCACCCCGCGCGGCAACACCCCCCGCGGCGCCTTGGCCGACGGATTCGTCCGCCATGTCGGCGACCCCGTCGTCTTTATCGTCGCCGAGACGCAGGACGCCGCGCGCGACGCCGCCGAGGCCGTCATGGTGGATTACGAGACCCTCCCCTCCGTCACCGACCTGGCCACCGCGACCGATCCCGGCCAGCCCCTGGTCTGGCCGGAGATCAAGGACAACACGGTGTTCGACTGGGAGACCGGCGACCGCGAGAGGACCGATCGCCTCTTCGCCGAGGCCGCCCATGTCACGCGCCTGACCATCGTGAACAACCGCGTCGTCGTCGCCTCCATGGAAGGCCGCGCCGCCATCGCCGAATACGACGCAACGACCGAGCGCTTCACCCTCCACGCCGGCACCCAGGGCAGCTGGCCGCTGAAGAACACGCTCGCCGGCGTCTTCGGCGTGGACAAGGAAAAGCTGCGCGTCGTCACCCACGATGTCGGCGGCGGCTTCGGGATGAAGATCTTCACCTATCCCGAATATGCGCTCTGCATGATGGGCGCCCGCCGCCTGCGCCGCCCTGTCCGCTGGACCAGCGAGCGCACCGAGGCCTTCCTCTCCGACACCCATGGCCGTGACAACGTCACGTCGGGCGAGCTGGCGCTGGACCGCGATGGCAAGTTCCTGGCGATGCGCACGCGCAACCTCGCCAATATGGGCGCCTATCTCTCCACCTACGGACCCTTCATCCCCACGGGCGCGGGCACCAAAGTCCTCGCCAGCGTCTATGGCTTCCAAGCGATCCACGCCAACGTCATCGGCGTCGTCACCAACACCACGCCGGTTGATGCCTATCGCGGTGCCGGGCGCCCCGAATCCAACTACCTGGTCGAGCGTCTGATCGACGCCGCGGCCCGCGAGACTGGCATCGACCGGATCGAGCTGCGCCGCCGCAACATGGTCCCCAGCTCGGCCATGCCGCACACCACCCCCGTCGGCCAGACCTACGATTCCGGCGAGTTCGAGCGGGTGATGGACCACGCCCTCTCCATGATTGACTGGGCCGGCTTCCCCGCCCGCCGCGCCGCCTCCGCCGCGCAAGGCAAGCGCCGCGGCATCGGCCTCGCCTACTACCTGGAAGCCACTGGCGGCAGTGACAGCGAGCGTGCCGAGGTTCGCTTCGCCAAGGACGGCATGGTGGAGGTCCTCGTTGGCACCCAGTCCACGGGCCAGGGCCACGAGACTGCCTATGTGATGATCACCGCCAACGAGCTCGGCATTCCCAACGACAAGGTCCGCATCATCCAGGGCGACTCGGACGAGATCCCCACCGGCGGAGGCACCGGCGGCGCCCGCTCCCTTTATTCGGAAGGCACCGCGCTGCTGGCCACCACCGCAACGGTGATCGACAAGGGCAAGCAGGCCGCGTCCGAGGCGCTGGAAGCCTCCCCGGGCGATATCGAGTTCGAGGCTGGCCGCTTCGCCATCGCTGGGACCGACCGCGCCATCGACATCCTGGAGCTCGCCCAGGCCCAGCAGGCCCGCGCCGCCCGGGGCGAATCCGTCACCCTGCTGGACGCTGCCGAGATTGCCGCCATCCCCTCCCACACCTTCCCCAACGGCGCGCATGTCTGCGAGGTGGAGGTGGACCCCGACACCGGCCTGATCGCCGTCCAGCGCTACATCGTCACCGACGATGTCGGCCACGCCCTCAACCCGCTCATCGTCCGTGGCCAGGTGCATGGCGGCGTCGCCCAGGGAATCGGGCAGGCCATGCTCGAGCGCACCGCCTACGACCCCGAGAGCGGCCAGCTCATCTCCGCCTCCTTCATGGACTACGCCCTGCCCCGCGCCGGAGACCTGCCGGAGATTGAGGTGGAGTTCGTCGCCATCCCCTGCCTCACCAACCCGCTCGGTGTGAAGGGCGCGGGCGAGGCCGGCGCGGTCGGCTCACCGCCCGCCCTGATGAACGCCCTGGTGGATGCCCTCACTCCGGACGGCATCACTCATCTCGACATGCCCGCAACGCCCGAGGTGGTGTGGAAAGCGTTGGAGATGGCACGCGCGGCCTGAGAATACGGCCAGGAGGAGGCATCGCCTCCCCCTGGCTCCCTCCACCAGGAACCTGATATTTCTGGACCTCCCGACTAAACGACGCGCGCCCGAGGTCGACAACCTCAGGCGACTGACGCACCAATCTCCACGGCCAAATAACCCCTGGGGGCGCTACACCGGCCATCCCGCCACCATGCAAACGGGGGGTTCAGGGAACGCGTTCACCGGCGATAGTGGCCTGAGGGAAGCAGCGCTTTCTTCAGAGGCAACCCGCCCAACTACCGCAGCGCGATCAGCGCTGCCCTGCTTCCAAACGGCGCCGGTGGTCCCTGCAGGAAGTGCACTCCTGTCACTCGGAACCCGTCACCCCGCCAGGCAATGTCGAACCCCACCCCGCCCTCGCCGTGGGACGGCCCGTAATCCAGCCGGAAGCTGGCAAGCCCCGTCGGCCGTGCCGAGCGCAAAGCCGAGATCGGCGCCGGACTGCCCTCAAACCGCCCGCCTCGCACCCGAAGTGTTAGCCAGGCAGACAGTCCCTCGGGTGTCTCCCAGGACGCCGCCATCCGGTCCGCCATGCCGGAGAGGAACCGCGTCGCCCCCTCACCCGCGCTGTCCGGCACCTCCGCCGACAGCCCGGCGCGAAGGCTGGCCATGGCCGCAGGCGCATGGAACTGCTGCCATAAACCGGGCGCATCGCCTTCTCCGAGCGGCACAGAAAGTCGCAGTGCCAGCAGCCAGGGCAGCACCAGCCAAGCCGTCAGCAGCATCACCCCTGCCATCACGGCAACAAGCACTTGCGTCAAAAGCCGCACCCGCCGCGGTTCCACCACCGCCGGCTTGGACCCGGTCGCAACGACCGGGGAGGACACGATCGCACCCTCCGCAAGGGCGCCGTCCACCGCTGCTAGCCGGAGCACAGGCGTTACCCGGGCCGGATGCACCGCCGAAGCCCGGCGGGCATCGTACTCCGCCCAAACCTCGTCCCAGATCGCCGCCCGCCGGTCCGCCTGCATGCATCCGTCCCCTGGATCTCAGGAACGGCGCTATTCTGGCGCCTCGTCTCGTTAATGAGATTTGCGGGACAGGTCTGACCAAGAGGTTAATCTCTTACGCAACGCGGCCCCGTAGCCGATCACGCATAGCGGAGCAGATCGCCCTCAAGCCGTCCGAGAACGGCAGCCAGAGCCGCCACCATCCCGGCCGCCTGGGCATCCGGACCCAAAGGCCGCTCCGGCGGCACCGGCACGCTGGCATTCTCGGTGAACTGAGCGACCACCCGCGTCCCGAACTGGCTGGAAGAGCGCAGCAGCACCGCGCTCATGGACGCCACCGCCACCCCGCGCCCGAGATCGACATGCAGCGCCACCAGCTCGCTCTCCAGCAGCAGATCCGCATCCCCCCGCGTCCCCGGCGCCAGCACGGCGGAGAAGATCCGCGCATCCGTTACCCAGCGCCGCAGCGCCTCCTCGGCCGCTTCGGCGGGCGGCGCCGTCCACTCCGCATAGTACTCCTGCGCCACCGTCCCATCGGGACGAATGGAACGAAGCAGCCGGCTATCCATCCCAGGCGCTGCACCGGTCAGCCGCATCAGCACCGCCTTCGTCCCCGCACGTCGCGGCAGCCCCTCGGGCCGGCGCGGCGAGAGCGTGTAGCGCCGCGGCTCCACATAGCTTTGGTTCACCACTGAGCAGGCACCCAGAAGTCCCGCACCCGCGAGCAGCGGCCCCGCCGCCAGCACCATCCGACGCCGCATCACCGCCTGCCCCCCGAGGTTCCGTTCCGCGCCCAGTCCGGCGCCGGCGGCGGCGGCGCCAGGATTGTTGCCCCCGGTGAACGCCGCAGCATCTCCGTCGTGTCCCGCAGGTTGCCCGAAGTCGCCCGCAGATCCCGCAGCGTCGGCGTCAGGTCACCATTGATGTCGCCAACCGTGTTGTTGATGGACCGGGCCGCCCCTTCCACCTGCGCGATCGCGCCCGGCAGGCGCTGCAGCCCGGCCTGCAGCCGCTCCATCGCGGCATTGGCATTGCGCAGCGTCCCGCGAACCTCCGGCCCACCAATCAGCGCCCGCGCATCGGCCACCGTTCCCCGCAACTCGGCGGAGAGTTCGGGCAGCCGCAGGTCGCGCACCGTTCCTTGCAGCGTATCCAGCGTCTCCCGTGCGGCGCGGGAAGCCTGGGCCACGTCGCCATCATTCACCTGCCGCCGAAGGTCGGCCAGCAGCCCGGCCATGTCGCCCAAGATCTGCTCGATCGGCAGATTGCTGATCCGCTGCGCCAGCTGCTCAGCCACCGTCGTCACCTGCGAGACGGTGGAGGGAATGGCGGGGATCACCGGGTTCTCCGGTTGCCAGGGCAGCTCATCAACGGGGAAGCGCTCTGCATCCACGAAGTCCAGTTCCAGATACCCCACCCCGGTAATGCCGGTGGAGGAGAGCCGTGCCCGCAGCCCCGCCTGAACCGCCCGCGGCACATCCGCCTGATCCCGCAGCCGCGTCAGGTCCAGCGCGAAGCGCACCAGCACGCGCTGGTAGGCGGGAGAGAAGCCGCCCGGGGGTGGCGGGTAGCGCGTGGCGACGAGATTCACCTCGGTGATCTGCCCGAGCTGCACACCGCGGAACCGCACGGCGGCGCCCACATCCAGCCCCTGCACACTTTCGCGGATATAAGTCTCGAAGGTCTCCGTCTGCCGCCCGAGCTTGCCGGCCGTAAAAAACAGGACGAACCCCACCCCGAGCACGAGCCCGGCAACAATGAGGATGCCGACGCGCAGATACAGCCCGCGGGAGGAGACGGCCATCAGCGCGTCTCCCGCCGAAAGAACTTCCGCACGGTGTCGTTCGGCGGCTCATCGCGAAGATGGCGCGGGTCGCCCTCGGCGATCATTCCCTGCGCCTCCTTGTCCAGCATGATGCAGCGATCCCCGATCGCCAGGATCGATTGCAGCTCATGCGTCACCACCACGAAGGTGGTGCCGAGGTCGCGCGCCAGGTCCTTGATCAGCTCGTCCAACCCTGCCGACGTCACGGGGTCCAGCCCCGCGCTCGGCTCATCGAGAAAAAGAATGGGCGGATCCAGCGCCATCGCGCGCGCGATTCCCGCCCGCTTGGCCATGCCGCCCGAAATCTCCGCAGGCAGCCGCGTGGCCGCATCCGAAAGCCCCACCAGGCCCAGCTTCACCCGCGCCACATCCTCCCGCGCCTCGCGCGGCAGGTCGGTATGGGCCTCCAGCGGCAGCATCACGTTCTCCAGCAGCGTCATCGAGCCGAAGAGTGCGCCTGACTGCCACATGACGCCCAGCCGCCGCAGCAGGTTGCGCCTGTTCTCCCCCTCGGCGGTCGCCAAGTCCCCGCCCAGGATCGTCACATGCCCCGCGGTCGGCTGGTACAGCCCGATCATCAGCTTCAGCAGCGTGGACTTCCCGCAGCCCGACCCGCCGAGGATGACGAAGACCTCGCCGCGCTCCACCGCGAAGTTCACGTCCCGGAACAGCACCCGCGTGCCGAAGCCCATCGACACGCCCTCGGCCTCGATGACCCTCGGCCGCGCCTCCTCGGACACGATCTCCTGCGCGCGCTCGCGCTCCACCACCGCGTCCATCACCACCCCAGCCGGAAGAACAGCACCGCGAAAATCCCGTCCAGCAGCACCAGCGCCACAATTCCGCCAACCACCGCCGAGGTCGCCGCATCGCCCACCGCCCGCGGCCCGCTGCCCGCCTGCAACCCGGCCCGGCAACCGATTCCGGCGATCACCAGCCCGAACACGGCCGCCTTGCCAAGCCCACCCAACAGATCACCGAGCTGCACGCCCGCATGCACCTGGTTCAGCACCAGCCGCAGCGGAAACCCCGTGCCCAGCATCACCAGCGTCATACCCACCAGCCCAGCCAGGTCCATCAGCAGTGCCAGCACCGGCATGGCGATGGTGGCCGCCACCAGCCGGGGCAGCACGAGCAGCACCATGGGATCGATGCCCATGATCCGCAGCGCGCTGACCTCCTCGTTCACCGTCATTGTCCCCAGCTCGGCCGCAAAGGCCGAACCCGTGCGCCCCGCCAGGATCACCGCTGCCAGCAGCGGCCCCAATTCGCGCAGCAGGGAAATCCCAACCAGCCGCGGCACGAAGATATCAGCCCCGTACTGCCGCATCGGGATGGCCGACTGGAAGGCCAGGATCACGCCGATCAGCACGCCGAGCAGCGCCACCAGCCCGAAGGCCCGCGTCCCCACCTCGTCCAGGTGCCGCAGCACATCGGCTGCCCGCAGGTCCCGCGGCCGCCGCGCCGCATTCACCACCGTGGCCGAGGCCTCGCCCAGAAAGGCCGCACTGTCCAACCCGGCCTTGCCCCGCCCGACGCCCCAGGCTCCCAGCCGCCGGATCGGCCCCAGCCGCTTGCCCGGCGGGGCAGCCACCGCCGGCGGCGGCTTCGCCGCCCCGCGGGACCGTTCCAGCACCGCGGCCACGGGCCGGGACGCGCCCTCGACCGGCACCCCCTCCCCCGCCGCCTCGGCCGCCGCCATCACCAGC
This sequence comes from Roseomonas sp. WA12, assembly GCF_054165765.1. Taxonomy (NCBI): domain Bacteria; kingdom Pseudomonadati; phylum Pseudomonadota; class Alphaproteobacteria; order Acetobacterales; family Roseomonadaceae; genus Roseomonas; species Roseomonas sp. WA12. The sequence continues at coordinate 2,317,143 of NZ_CM135108.1, forward strand.
GCGGCCCCGCTCGTATCCAGCACCTCGAGCCCAGAAAGATCGATCCGCGCCGCCCCACGCGCCTTCTCCACCGCCGGGCGCCAGACCGCGCCCGCCGTCATGCTCGTCAGCCGCCCCGACAGCCGGAGGACATCGCCCTCCCGCACCACCTCGGGCGGCGGCCCGGCCGCATCATCCCCGGACCGATCCACCGAATCCGGCTGCACCGCCCCGCCCGGGGACGGCGCCGCATCCGGCACCCGCCCTTCTCCCATATCCTCCGCAGGCGGCAGGGAGGGACTTCCGGGCTCCGAAGCGCGCTCGGGCGCCCCCTCGGCCCGCTCCGCCCGCCGGTTGCCCGCGCCCTCGCCGATGGGCGAGACGCCGTCCGGCCGGTGCCGATCCACCTCGCTCACCCCGGCGCCCCGCCGCGCACCGCGCCGATCGCCTGCCGAACCGCCGACTGCCCACTCTGCCAGGCGCCGGCCAGCGTACCCGCCAGAGTCGCGTGGCAGGCCTCGCCCGCCAGCATCAGCCGCCCGCCGCCCAGCGGCGCCGAAAGCGCCGCCCGCGCCCCGCCGCGCCCTGGCCGGGCCGCCGCATAGGCACCGCGCGCATAGGGATCCGTGCCCCAACCCGAAACCACCGCATTCTCCCGCCGAAGCGCCCGATCCGCGCGCTCCCCATAAATCCGCCGCAGCTCGGAGAAGGCGAGGTCCACCAGCGCCGCATCCCCTGCCCGGGCCGCCTCCCAGGCCAGCGCCCCGCCGGCAAAGCCCTCCAGGTGGTCGCGCCCGAAGGGCCAGCAGACAAAGGTCATCGCCCGCTCCCCCGGCTCCAGACGCCGCTCAATCCCGCCGAAGGCCGGGATGTCCAGCCGGTCCTCGCTGCTGGCGCGAAGGCCAACCTTGCTCAGCAGACCCATCGGTAGGTCGTGCACCGCGCCCCATGTGGTGTCCGGCAGCTCCGGCGAGAAGGCAATCCCGCCCCCCGCCAGCACGCCTGTCGAAACGGTGACGATCGCCGCCCTCGCCTCCACCGCACCGAACGGCCCCTCCGCCCGCACTCGCCGCCCGCCCCAGTCCAGCCGCTCCACCGGTGCCCCCAGCGTGATCGGCAACCCCGCCGCCAGCACCGAGAGCAGATGCCCGCATCCCTCCCGCGGCAGCAGGTTCGTCCCGCTCAACAGTGTCTCCAGATAATCGGCCAGATCGATATCCGCCGCCTCCGCCGCCGCGATCACCGGCCCTTCCCAATGGGTCAGCGTCGCGTCCCAGAACCCGCCCGAAGGCGCCGCCTCCGCCAGACTGATGCCAGGGTGGGACCCCGCCAGAGTCACGGCTTCATGCCAGGCCCGTTCAGCCAGCCCGTAATCCGCCATCTCCGCGTCCGAGGCCCAGTGATCCCCCATCCACACGCGGGAGGACCGGACGGAGTCATGATCGAAGAGCGAGAGCCCGGCCGCCTCGGCCAGTGGCACCAGCGGGTTGGCCTGGGCCGCGTGCAGCCAGGTCGCCCCCAGATCCATCGGCGCCCCGAGCGAGTCATCCGTCAGCGCCCGCCCGCCAACCCGCCCACGCGCCTCCAGCACCCGGACCGACAGTCCGAGCGACAACGCCTCACGCGCCGCCGCGATCCCCGCCGCGCCGGCGCCCACCACCAACACATCAACCTGACTCATCCCGGGTCTAGCGACCCCGGAGCCGACGGGTTGCGAGTCAAACCGTGACGACGCCTTCCCCTAGCCTTCGCCGCATCAGCACCACCGCCTGCCCATCCTCCCATTCCAGCCCTGCTCGCTCCCAGCCCAAGCGGGAATAGAGCCCCTCAGCCGCAACCGTGTAGAGCCACAGCACGGGAACTCCCGCGTCCCTGGCGAAGGCCTCGACGCGTCGGACCAGCGCGGTCGCATGACCTCGGCCCCGGTATTCGGGCTCAACAAAGAGCCCGGCCAGCCAGGGTGTCAGGTCCGGCCGTGTCTCCAGGTCCCGTCGCACCACTCCCGCGGTTCCGACAGGCCGGTCGCCCTCGAAAAGGACGAAGGTCTCCTTCGGCCCCTCCGGCGCCGCCAGGATCAGCGCGGTCATTTCCGCCACGGTGTAACCGCCCGGATGATCGAAGAAGGCCGCCACCCGCCAACTTGCGACGAGGGGCGCCAGCCTGGGCTGCTCCGAAACCAGGACGATCCGCCGCGCCACCGCGCCGGCCATCTCAGTCCAGCTTCACCCCGGACAGCTCCACCAGCCGCTTCCAGGCCGGCGTTTCCCGCGCCACCTGGGCCGAAAGCGCCTCCGGGCTCTCGCTCGTCACCACGTCATATCCCAGCGGCTTCAGCCGGGAGACGAAGACGGGATCGGCCGCCACCTGCCGAACAGCGGCCACCAACCGGTCCACCACCGGCCGCGGCGTCCCCGCCGGCACCATCAGCGCGTTCCAGGCAACGATATCGAGATCGCCCAGGCCCAGATCCGCGAAATCTCCCATGGCCGGCACATCCGGTGCGAAATCCATCCGCGCCTTGGAGGACAGCGCCAGCGCCTTGAACTTCCCGGCCTGCACATGCGGCATCAGCGCCGGCGTGACGTCGAACATCATGTCGATCGTGCCCGCCAGCAGGTCCGAAATGGCGGGCGCGCCGCCGCGATAGGGCACGTGCAGGATGCGCGCTCCCGCCATCGCGTTCACCGCCTCGATGCACAGATGCGACGAGGTGCCAGGACCCGAGGACCCCATTTTCACCTGGTCCGGATTCGCCTTTGCATACGCCACCAGCGCCCGGAAATCCGTCCACCCCTTCTTCGCCGCCTCCTCGGCATTCACCACGCAGACCAGCGCGCCCGAGGTGATGAGCGACAGCGGTTGCAGGTCGCGCGCGGGGTCGAAAGGCAAGCGGCTGTACAGGCTGGGATAGGCCGTCAGCGTCGCTCCCCCGATCACCCCGATCACCGTGCCATCCGGCATCCCCTTGGCCACCGCATCGGTGCCAAGGATGCCACCGGCCCCGCCGCGGTTCTCCACCACCACGTTCTGCCCCAGCGCCGGCCCCAGCCGCTCCGCGACAAGCCGCCCCAGCAGATCGATCGCGCCCCCCGGCGGAAAGGGCACGATCACCCGCACCGGCCTTCCACCCGCCACGGGCTGGGCGAGTGCGGGCGCGAGAAGGGCAGGAAGGGCAAGGGCGCTCAGCAGGGATCGTCGCAGCATCATGGCCTCCGTCAGGATCCGGTCGCACCGTGCAGCATGACGGGCGGATGACAGGGATGCCATGCAAAAGACGGACCCGAACCGGCCCGCTCATCACTGCCTGCCGTGTCGCGGGACGGAAGCCGGCATCCATTCGCGCCAGTCCCTCGGCCGAGTATCCTCGTCGGTAGCCGAACCGGCGGCGTGACGCTTCAGGGCGTGCGGCGATAGCCTTGCGGCACCGTGAAGACCGCAGCCGGCGGATCGTAGCGGACCGAGATCGCCTCCATCCGGAAGGATACCTCCTCTCCCGCGGCTGCGGCGGAGCGGAGCATCACGCCATCCGCCGTCACGCAGATTACGCTCCGCCCCTGCGGAACCGTCACCTCCCACTCCGTGCAGGCCGTGCCGGCCACCTGCGCCGAGCCCCTCCGCGCGAAGCGCGCGTCAGCCGGTATCGGCTGGGTCATCGCGGCCGAGAAGGGCATCGTCGTGACCGTGCGCTGCGCATCCACCACCGTGACTGCCGAGCGGGCGTTCACGTCGAGCAGGTACCACTCCCCGCCGCCCAGCTTCTCCATGCGCATCTTCCCCGCCGAGACGCCCCAGGCCATCCGCAGGTCGTGCGTCGGCTCCCAGTCGGACGTGACCCTGTAGGTCACGTCGACGTCGCGGGTCGGGCGCAGCGGCGGTGCAGTCTGCGCCACCACCGGCCCGGCGATGGCGGCAAGGGCCGCGGCGGTCACGAGGAGACGCATGGATGCCCTTCGGAAATCATTGCACCTTCGGCAGGTTAGCCGGATGAACCGCGCTGACCAGCACCGATCCGGTCCGATCGCTACCCCGTGATGCCGATCGACCAGGGGACGAACTCGTTGCTTCCCACCCCCAGCTCCTCGCTCTTGCTGCGCTTCCCGCTGGCCGTATCGAGCAGCAGCTGGAAGATGCGCTCGCCCATCTCCTGAATCGTGGCCTCCCCGTCCAGCACCACGCCGCAGTTGATGTCCATGTCGTCCATCAGCCGATGATACATCGGCGTGTTCGTCGCCAGCTTCACCGAGGGCACCGGCTTGCACCCAAACATCGAGCCGCGCCCGGTGGTGAACGCAATGAGGTTCGCGCCCCCCGCTACCTGCCCCGTGGCGGAAACCGGGTCGTAGCCCGGCGTGTCCATGAACACGAAGCCCTTCTGCGTCACCGGCTCGGCGTAGCGATACACCTCCATCAACGGCCCTGTGCCCCCTTTCATCGAGGAACCCAGCGACTTCTCGATGATATTCGCCAGCCCGCCCGCCTGGTTCCCCGGGCTCACCTTGCCGTTGATCTGCGTGTCGCGCCCAACCGCATACTCTTCCTTCCACCAGCGCAGCCGCTCGACCAGCTTCTCGCCTACTTCGCGAGACACCGCGCGCCGCGTCAGCGTGTGCTCCACCCCGTTGATCTCCGGCGTCTCCGACAGGATCGCCGTCCCTCCGTGCCGCACCAGCAGATCCATCGCCGCTCCCAGCGAGGGATTGGCCGTGATGGAGGAGAACCCGTCCGACCCGCCGCATTGCAGCCCGACCGTCAGATGCTCCGCCGAAACCGTCTGGCGCGTCACCTTATTCGCCTCCGGCAGCATCGCCTTCACCGCGGCAACGCCGGCCTCGATCGTCTTCCGCGTGCCGCCCACCTCCTGCATCACCATTGGATACAGCAGCGGCCCCGCCGCCAGCCGCTGCTCCTCCAGCAACGCGCCGAGCTGGTTGCGCTCGCATCCCAGCCCCACGATCACCACCCCCGCCACATTGGCGCTGCGGATGTAGCCCGCGATGGTCCGCTGCAGCAGCGCCATCGGCTCACCCGTCATCTCCATGCCGCAGCCCAGCGAATGGCTCAGCGCCACCACGCCATCGACGTTCGGGTACTCCGCCAACCGCTCGGCCGTGAAGTAATCCGCAATGCCCCGCACCACCGTCGCCGAGCAGTTCACGGTCGAGGCGATCGCGATGAAGTTCCGCGTCCCCACGCGCCCGTCCGCGCGCACGATGCCCTGGAAGGTCGCGCGCTCGGCCTCCGGCACGTAGGCCACCGGGCGGTAGTCCTCGCCATAGGCGTAGTCCAACTGCACGTCGCGCATCAGGCAGTTATGCGCGTGCACATAGCTGCCCGGCGCGATGTCCTCGCCCGCGAAGCCGATCACCACATCGTACTTCCGGATCGCGGCGCCCATCGGGATCCGCATCGTCGCCAGCTTGTGCCCCGCCGGCACGTCGTGCTGCGCGACGATCCCCTCGCCATGGATGGGCGTGCCCGATCGCACGGGCACCCGCGCCACCACCACATTGTCCCGTGGGTGCAGCCGGATCGCCGGCCCTACCGCACGCTTCACCGAAAGATCGATCATCGCCCTACTCCACCACCACGCCGGCCTTGCGCACCACCTCGCCCCACCGCCGGATCTCGGCCGCGATGAAGTCTTCGAAGGCGGCTGGCGCGTCGCCCACAGGCTCGGCGCCCTGCTCCGCCAGCTTCGCACGGAAGGCCGGCTGCCGCACCGCATCCTGCAGCGCCGCCGAGATCGCCTCCACCGCCGGCCGCGGCGTCCGCCCGGGTGCCACAACCCCGAACCAGGCCACCGCCAACACGTCGGGGAACCCTGCCTCGGCCGTCGTCGGCACGTCCGGCAGCGATGCGCTGCGCTGCAGCCCCGTCACCGCCAGCGCCCGCACCCGCCCGTCCTTGATCTGCGGCAGTCCCGAGGGAAGGTTGTCGATCGGGATCTCGACGCGCCCCGCAGCCGCCTCCATCAGCATCTGCGCCGCGCCACGGAAGGGGATATGCGTCATATCCAGCCCGCTGCCGCCCTTCAGCATCTCCCCCGTGAGATGCAGGCTCGTCCCCACGCCGGAGGAGCCGAAGTTGAACTTGCCGGGCTCCCGCCGCACCAGTTCCACCAGCTCCTGCAGGCTCGTCGCCGGCACCCGGTTGGCCACCATGATCACATTCGGCACGGTGCAGATGTTCGACACGGCCGCCAGGTCCCGCGGCCCGTAGGGCATGCTGCGATACATGGCGTAGTTGATCGCCCCCGTGCCCACGGTGACGAGCCCCACCGCATGCCCGTCCGCCTCGGACTTGACCAGCACATCCGTGCCGATGTTGCCGCCCGCGCCGGCGCGGTTTTCCACGATCACCGGCTGCCCCAGCCGCGCGGCGATCGCCTCCGCCGCCATGCGCGACAGCATGTCGGCCGACCCCGCCGGCGCGAAGGGCACGACGAAGCGCATCGGCCGGGTCGGCCGCCATCCGCCCTGCCCGAGGGCCGGCATCGCCAACCCGCCCGCCCCAAGCCCGACCACCGAGCCCAGCGCCTGCCTCCGTGAGATCATCACCGTTCCTCCTGCGGGACCCCGGCGCTTAAGTGCGCCGTGTGGCCCGCGTCCTCGGGCATGCCGCGCAGTTCCGGTCATGCCCCTCGCTCATTTGCAGCACATGCGCGCCCACAAGCCTACTCGGCGCGGCCTCGACACCTCCCGGCATCCGGCAGCCAAGCTGCCCCGAGCACGGCTCAAGCCCTCCCCCGAGGCCACCCACGGCGGCCCGCCCCGCAACAAGCGCCACCCTGGCTTGCCACGCCCTGCCCCATCGCCCTTGATCCCCTGTCTCTCAGGAATCGGACGGTCCAATGGAACTCTCGGGCAAGCGCGCGGTCATCATGGGCGGCAGCCGCGGCATCGGCCGCTCAATCGCCCTCGCCTTCGCGCGCGAGGGCGCTGCGGTCGCCATCTGCGCCCGCGGCGCCGGCACTCTGGAGGAAACACGCGCTGAGCTGGCCACCCATGGCGGCACCACCTTCGCCGCGCCCTGCGACCTTTCGGACGCCCAGGCCATCGCCGCCTTTGTCCCCCAGGCCGCCGAGGCCCTTGGCGGCATCGACATCCTCGTGAACAACGCCTCCGGCTTCGGCCGGCGGGACGACGAGGAGAGCTGGGCCGCCTCCCTCTCGGTGGATGTCATGGCCGTCGTCCGCGCCAGCCACGCCGCCCGCCCCTGGCTCGAGCGCTCCGGCGCGCAGTCGCCACTGGGCGCCAGCATCGTGAACATCGCCTCGATCTCCGCCCTGCACGCGACGAAGCGCAACCCGCCCTATGCCGCCGTGAAGGCCGCGGTCATTCAGTACACCTCCAGCCAAGCCCGCATCCTCGCGGCCCACGGTATCCGCGCCAACGCCGTCGCCCCCGGCTCCATCGAGTTCCCCGGCGGCACCTGGGAACGCCGCCGCACCGAGGACGCGGCCCTCTACCAGGCCACCCTCTCCAGCATTCCCTCCGGCCGCATGGGCCGCCCCGAGGAGGTTGCCGAGGCGGTCCTCTTCCTCGCCTCCTCCCGCGCCAGCTGGATCACCGGGCAGAGCCTCATCGTCGATGGTGGCCAGCTACTCGGACCGTGATTTATCTTTTCGGCGTGGAATTGATCCATGTTGGCAAAACCAACTGCCATACTCGGGTACTGTCCGGAGCGGGGGGCCTGCAGGGCCCGACGAAGGAACGCCTGACATGACCACTGAACCTGGGCCGCGCCGCCCGGCGCAGGATGGCTTGAACACCGTGCTGGCCGCGGTCGAGGGCCTTGCCATCTTCGCCCAGGCCCGGGAACAGAAAACGCTGTTGCACTTCCTTGAGGAGGTCGCCCGCGAATTGCGGATGTCCCCGGTGGCAGCGATGGAATGCCTCGGCGGCATCAGCGGCCCGGCCCGGGATTGATCCCGGAGCCGGTGCCGCCAGTCTGGCTCCCCGCTCAGTCGAGCGTGGCGCCGGATTCCTCCACCAGGCGCCGCCACAGCGTGTCCTGCTGCGTCAGGTACTGCCCATAGGCCGCCGGCGTGTCGTCCCACATCGGGGTGAAGCCCAGCGGCTCCATCCGCGCCTTGAAGTCGTCCGCCTTCACCACCTGCAGGATCGCGGCATGCAGCCGGGCAATGGCCGGCTGCGGGGTCCCCGCTGGTACGTTCACCGCGTACCAGCTCTGCATGTCGATGTTGGAGCCCGGTAGGACCTCCTTCATCCCCGGCACGTCCTTCAGTTCCGGCACATAGGTCACGCGCTCCGCGCTTCCCACCGCCAGCGGCCGGAACCGCCCCTCGCGCACATGCGGCATCAGCGCCGGAATCACGTCGAACATCATGTCGATGTTGCCCGAGACGAGGTCCGTGATGGCCGGCCCGCCGCCGCGATACGGCACATGGGTGATGTCGATACCCGCCGCGCGGTTCACCGAGGACATGGTGATATGGCTCACCGTGCCGGTGCCCGAGGAGCCCATGGTGATCTTGCCGGGGTCCCGCTTCGCCGCCGCCACCAGTTCCCCGAAATTCCGCCAGGGCCGCTGCGCGTTGACGACGCACAGCACCGTCCCCGTCGTCACGCGCGAAACCGGCGCGAGATCGCGCAGCGGCTCCATCGGCATGGACCGGCGGTACAGGTACTTGTTCGCCGCCATGATGGAGACGGAAGTGAGCAGGATCGTGTACCCGTCCTTCTCCGCCTTCGCGACGTAGTCCGCGCCGATATTTCCGCCGGCGCCACCGCGATTGTCCACGACGATGGTCTGGCCGAGCACGGGCTGCAGCTTCTCGGCCAGCAGCCGCCCGGTGATGTCGACCGCACCGCCCGGCGCATAGGGCACGACGATGCGGATCGTCCGGTTGGGATACGGCGCTTGCGCCTGCGCGGGAAGGATGAGGGAGGAAGCCATGGGTGCGGCGGCGGCGGCACCCAGCAGGGCGCGGCGGCGAAGGGTCATGTGGAATCCGCTCCGGAGTCGTGTGGACAGGGATGTCGCCCCGGCGAAACGCCGGAGCAAGGGAAAAGACCGCGTCCCTGTTGCGCGGCCCGCTCCCCCGGCCCGCCCTGCACGGCGGGCCGGCAACCCAATCGCCGCCCCGGGCTTAAGGGCCGGTGAACGCTGCGGCGGCCCCGCTCCCGGCCCGAGGACGACCATGACGACCGCCACCCCGACCGTCCCACCCCCGACACCGGACAGCCTCACCGGCTCCCTCACCCGCAACATCCGTGCGCTCGAGGACCGCCGTAAGCGCGAGTTGGCGGAAGCGACGCGCGAGGAGCGCATCGCCGAGGCTGTGACCCGCTTTACCGGCAGCATGACCTTCGTCTACCTCCACCTCGCTCTCTACGGCTCCTGGATCGCCATCAACCTCGGCCTCATCCCCTTCATCCCGAAATTCGATGAGTCCTTCGTCATCCTCGCCATGGAAGCCTCGGTGGAGGCCATCTTCCTCTCCACCTTCGTCCTCATCAGCCAGAACCGCATGGCCGCCGCCGCCGATAAGCGCGCGGACCTCGATCTGCAGATCAGCCTCCTCACCGAGCACGAACTGACGAAGCTCTCCACCCTTGTCGTCAGGATCGCCGAACGCCTGGAGATCCGCGCCTCCACGGACCCCGAACTGCAGGAGGTTCAGAAGGACATTGCCCCGGAGGCCGTGCTCGACGAGATCGAAGCCCGACAGACCCAGGGAGCAAAGAGCTGACCCCGACCGATACCGCGGACCGCCCTTGCATCAAGGTCTGCGAATACGACGACGACACGGGCTGGTGCCTCGGCTGTGGCATGACCAAGCCGGAAAAGAAGGCCTGGAAACGCGTCCCCGCCTACCGCCCGGCCATCCGCCTCGCCCTCCCGGCCCGCCTCGATGCCATGGCCGCCGAAGGCTACGTCATCGGCGCTGACGCGGACGGGAAGCGCCGTAAGGGCTGACACGCAGCGCCTCCTGGGAAAGCGAAACTGGCTTCGATCAGGCCACAAGGCGCGTTCTGACAATCGCCGAGGGCCCTGGCCGTTCGCGCGCAGCTGTCAAGAGAGATGATGCAGTCCAGGGAGCCTCGCTCGGCCTGGTCGAGGGTCAGGAAAGGCGCCTCTCCTGGCCTCCAGCCCAGAGGGTCAGCCCCGCCCCGACAGCGCATGGATCAGCACGGCCGCTGCGACGGAGACGTTCAGGCTCTCCACCCGCCCCGACCCCGGCAGCGTCACCCGCGCCGCGCAGGCCGCAGCCGTGCGGTCGGACACCCCGTGCTCCTCATTCCCCAACACCAGTGCCACGCAGGCCCGCGGCGGCAGCCCGGCCAGGATCGCCTCCGGCGCCACCCCGCCCGAGGCCACGGCCGCCACCGTCACCACCCCCAACCCCGGCAGCGCGGCAGCAAGGTCCGGCACCGACCACAGGCTCAGCATCTCCAGCCCGCCCTCGCTCGTCCGCCACGCCGCATCCGAAAGCCCGGCCTGCCGCGGATCGCCCGAGAGCACCAACCCGATGCAGCCGAAGAAGGCGGCGGACCGCGCGATGGCACCCAGATTGTGCGGGTTCGAAACCCCGTCCAGCACCGGCAGCACAGGCGCCACCCGCAGCGCGGGCGCCAGCGGCAGCACAAGGGTCGGCACTCGCCGCCGGGCGGCCACGGCCACGATCCCCCCGTGATGCACGGTGCCGGCAACCCGGGCCAGCTCCTCCTCTTCCACCTCGCGATACGGCCGACGCAGGCCCGCCAATTGCGCGCAGAACGGGTTTGCCTCCCGCCGGCGGGACGGAAGATGGAACAGCCGCAGCACGTCCCGCGGCCGCCGGGCAAACACCGCCGCGACCGCGGCCAGCCCGCAGATCCGATCCGGCTCGGGCGGGCGCGGCGGGCGCCCTCCGCCGGCAGGGCGCGGCGGGTCGTCACGGCCGGGTCGGTAAGGCGTTCGTTCCATGGCCCCGCATCCACACCGCCCCCCGCCGGGGGTCAACCCAGGCGCATCACTCCCCGCGGGAGAGTAGCGACCCCTCGTACCGCGCCAGCATGTCCGCAGGCCCGTCGAACACCGCCACGCAGCCCGCCTTCCGCAGCCACTCCTCCGGGAAGCCGCCGCACAGCACGCCCACCGGCCGCAGCCCCGCCTTCACCGCCGCCTCCGCGTCATAGGGCGTGTCCCCCACCACGATCACCGTGGCGGGATCCACCCCCTCCAGTCGGGCCATCGCTGCCTGGAAAATGTCGGGGAACGGCTTGGACTTCTCCGCATCGTCCGAGGAGGTCTCGGCATCCACCAGGTCCTCGATCCCCGCGATCTTCTTGTACTTCTGCAGTTCCTCCGCCTTGGCTGAGGAGGCGAGCGCGATCCGCACCCCGTCGTCCCGCAGCCGCAGGAAAAGATCCCGCACCCCAGGAAAACCCCGGATATCCTGCGCGTAGCGCTCCTTCATGATCTTGCTGCGATAGGTCTCCAGCTCCTCGCCCCGCGCTTTCAGCTCCTCGGGCGAGAGAAACACCGGCATCAGCTGATCGCCCCCCTTCCCGATCTGGTCGCGCACCTCCTGGAAGCCGACCTCGTGCCCAAAATCCCGCAGCGCGTCCTGCCAGGCCTTTGCGTGCAGATCGACCGAATCCACCAGCGTACCGTCCACGTCGAAAATCACCGCTTCGGTCATCACGTCATCCCTTTGCCTACAGGATAACGCGCCGGCGCAGCCCTCGGCGCCGGCGCAGCACATCAATCCACCCACCCCGGCAACTCGGCCATTTCGCAGTCGAAGAACCCTTTCCCGCCCCCCGCCCGCCATGGCAGGGTCCGCCCCCTTTCGCGTAGGGGAGAACAAAGAAATGGCCGGCGTTTTCTGGCACCTGGGCAAATGGTCCACCGAGGAACCCAAGATCCTCGGCCCCATGGACCACGCCTTCTGGCTCGGCTCCGTCATCTTCGACGGCGCCCGTGCCATTCGCGGCACCGTGCCGGACCTCGACCTGCACTGCCGGCGCTGCGTCCAGTCCGCGCGCAACATGCTCATGGAACCCACCATGACCCCGGAGGACATCGAGGAGCTCTGCCGCGAGGGCGTGCGCCGCATGGGCCCGGACGCCGAGCTCTACATCCGCCCGATGTTCTTCGTCCGCGCCGGCCTCGGTGCCGCCCAGCCGGACCCGAGCACGACCGAGTTCATCCTCTCGATCTACGACGCTCCCCTGCCGCCCGCGACCGGCTTCACCGCCGTCACCGCCCCCTTCCGCCGCCCGGCCGCCGATATGGCGCCGACGGACAGCAAGGCCAGCGCCCTCTATCCCAACTCCGCCCGCGCCACCGCCTGGGCGAAGAAGCAGGGCTTCGACATGGCCGTGGTGCTGGACGAGGCCGGTAACGTCGCCGAATTCGCCGCCGCCAACATCATGATGGTCAAGGATGGTGTGGTGATGACCCCCGCCGCCAACGGCACCTTCCTCGCCGGCATCACCCGTAACCGCATCATCGACCTGCTGCGTAAATCCGGCCGCGAGGTCCGCGAATGCGTGGTGACCACCGCAATGCTGGACACGGCGGACGAGATTTTCGCCACCGGCAATTTCGGCAAGGTCCAGCCCTGCACCCGCTACGCCGAGAACCACATGCAGCCCGGCCCCGTCGCGGCCGAGGCCCGCCGCCTGTATTTCGACTGGGCCGAGGGCAGCCGCATCATCCCCCGCGCCGCCTGATCGCCGGTCCGGGCCGCCCTGTACGGCCCGGACCAAGCCCGCCCAGCCCTCGCGGGGCAAACCGAGGCACGCTCGCCCAAGCGCTCGCGCGAGGCGCACGCCCGCATCCGGCCATCCAGCGCCAGCAGATCCGGGCCTGAAACGACCCGCACGCGCGGCAGGGAACCCGGACGCCCCAACGTCGTTCATGGACCACTTAACATGAGCTACAAGGGATGCCCCGGGACACCGCCCCTACCGACGACACGCCCACCGCCACCGCGCCCCGCCGCCGCGGTGCCGAGGCGACGCGCGGGCGAGCCGCCCTTCTCGCCCTCGGCGCCATCGCCCTGCTGGTTCTCGGCAGCATTGTCTGGCGCCAGGTCACCCTAACGCCCGGGCCGGCGCAGATGATCCTCGTCAGCCGCGGCGGAGAGCTCTTGCGCGTGCTCGGCCCGGGCCAGTCCGGCTTCCTGAATCCCTGGACCCATACCCGCGCCACCGTGGACATGGCGCTCACCACCACGGACCGTTCGGCGAACGACCTCGGCATCGCGGCCCTCTCCGCCGAGGGCCATCCGGTCACCGTCTACGGCACCGCCTTCTGGCACGAGGGCAACGAGGCCGACCTGCGCTGGCGCTTCGCCCATATCCGCACCGGCGTGGACCCGATGCCGCCCCTGATGGCCTCCGCCGTCCAGGCCGTGCTCGGCCGCCGCCCGATGGAAGAGATCATCCGCGACACCCCCTCCCTCCAGGCCGCCCTCACCGAGGAGCTCCGAAACCGCGCCCGCGAGCTGCTGCGCCTCGAGGTGGCCGCCTTTGCCGTCACCCGCCTCGACCCGGGCGAGAGCTACCGCGCCGTCGTCGCCGAGCGCGAGCTCGGTCGCGCCCGCGCCGCATCCATCGCCGCCTCTCCGGCGCTCGCGACCGAGAACCCCAACGCGGTCGATGTGGAGATGATCCGCCGCTGGGACGGCCGCGGCGTTATCCCCGAGAGCCTGGAGCGCCGCGAGCGTCGCCAGCCCGAGCGCTGACGGCAACGCGCGCGACGCGCCGGTCACACTTCTCATTTTTGTGTCTACGGCTCTTGCTTTGGTACGCTGCGCGCAACACCCTCGCCCGGAAACAAGGGCAGCTCAGTTGACGAATCCTGGCATCGCGGCATCACGTCTTCAGTCTGGCACCGGCGATGTCGGCCTCGGCACCTCGGCCGAAAACCCCTGGCTGGACGAACTCACCCTCGGCGAACCCGGCCTCGCCCATCCCGCAGAGGAAGAGGCCGTCGTCGTGGCCCCGGCCGCGGCCGACCGCGCCGACGCCTCGGTTCTCTACGTCTCCCGTACCGGCAACCCCGACATCGACGGGCTGATCCAGGGCGCCCGCTGGAACGGCCAGCTCACCTACAGCTTCCCGGATTCACCCAGCGACTACGACTGGACCAGCTACGAGCAGTACTCCGGCTTCTCCCAGGTCAGCCTCGCCCAGGTGCAGGCCGTCCGCTACGCGCTGCTCGGCGGCGTGCCCCATGCCGGCGGCAATTCCGGTCTCAGCGGCCTGGGCGTCTCCCAGCTCACCAACCTGGCCATCGCCGAAGCCGGCACGGACGGCGCCGACATCCGCATCGCCCAGTCCAGCTCCCCTTCCACCGCCTACGCCTATCTGCCCAGCGTCTCGGCAAACGGCGGCGATATCTGGTTCGGCACCCGCTACGCCAACACCGTCCACGACTATCGCAACCCCATCCTCGGCAACTACGCCTATCTCACCACCATCCACGAGCTCGGCCACTCCCTCGGCCTGAAGCACGCCCATGAGTACGGCGGCGTCGGCGGTTTCCCCGTGACCTTCGAGCGCGACAGCCTCGAGTTCACGGTGATGACCTATCGCAGCCATGTCGGCAGCAGCACGGGCGCGGGCTACACCTTCGGGCAGTGGAGCGCGCCGCAGAGCTACATGATGCTCGACATCGCAGCGCTGCAAACTCTCTACGGCGCCGATTACTCCACGAATGCCGGCGGCACGACCTACACCTGGAGCCATGTCACCGGCGAGATGTTCGTCAACGGCGTGCCGCAGGGCGCCGCGGGCAACGGCGCCGGCGGCAGCGCCAACCGCCTTTTCCTCACCGTCTGGGACGGCGGCGGCGTCGACACCTACGACATGTCGAACTACGGCAACTCCGTGCAGATCGACCTGCGCCCGGGCGGCTGGTCCGTCACCTCCCAGGAACAGCGCGCCGAGCTCGGCGACGGTGTCCTCGCCCGCGGCACGGTCTTCAACGCCATGCTCGCCAACAACAACGAGGCCTCGCTGATCGAGAACGCCATCGGCGGCGGCAGCGACGACACCATCATCGGCAACAACGCCGGCAACATCCTCAACGGCCACTACGGCAATGACTGGCTCGACGGCCTGACCGGCAACGACATCCTCTTCGGCGGCGATGGGCAGGACACCATGGTCGCAGGCGCCGGCCACGACACGCTGGACGGCGGCGCCGGCTTCGACACCGTCTTCTTCGGCCGCGGCATCGGCGCCTACGGGCACGAGTACCGCAGCGGCCTCCTTCGCATCACCGCCGGTCCCGGGGACAGCGAGACCATCCTCAATGCGGAGCGGCTGACCTTCGCCGATGGTGGCTTCAACCTCGGCGGCGGCCCGCTCTTCGACGCTTTCGGCTACGCGGCCGAGAACCGCGATGTCGTCGCCGCCGGCCTAACACCCCGCCAGCATTATGACGCCACCGGCTGGCGCGAGGGCCGCGATCCGAACGCCGTCTTCTCCACGTCCGAATACCTCGCCGCGAACCGTGACGTGACGGCCGCGGGCCTCAACCCGCTGGACCACTTCGCTGCCAGCGGATGGCGCGAGGGCCGCGACCCGTCGCTGGCGTTCGACACCCGCCTCTACCTCACCGACAACGCCGATGTGCGCGCCTCCGGCCTCAACCCGTTGGAGCACTACCTGCTCTTCGGCCAGGCCGAGGGCCGCACGATCGGCATGGCGATCGGTGAGCGGATCGATCGCGGCTTCGACGGGCAGTACTACCTCATGACCAACCCCGACGTGGCGCGTGCAGGCATCGACGCCTTCACCCATTACGCCACCACGGGCTGGCGCGAAGGCCGCCGTCCGGACGCGTATTTCGACACCGGCGCCTATCTCGCCCGCCACGCCGATGTCCGCGCCGCGGGCATCGACCCCCTCGCGCACTACATGGAGTCCGGCTGGCGCGAGGGACGCGACCCCTCCGTCCGTTTCGACACCTCGCAGTACCTCGCACAGAACACCGACGTTGCAGCGCTGGGTCTTAACCCGCTGCAGCACTTCCTGCAGTTCGGCTACTACGAGCACCGTCAGACCTTCGCCGACACCATTCTCGACTAGCATGCCAGGCCCCGGCCCGAACGGCCGGGGCCGCCGCTCACGCCTTCCGCCGCACCCGCACGGAAGGCACGTCCGTCCCCCCCGCCAGCAGCCCTTCCAGCGTCGCCCGGTCCGGCGTCCTTCCGTCCCGCGCGCGCAATGCCCCGGCCGCCGAGGCGAAGCGCAGCGCGTCCTCCACCGTCTGCCCCTCCGCGATCGCCAGCGCATAGGCGCCGTGGAACACATCCCCCGCGCCCGTCGTGTTCGTTGCATCCACCGGGAAGGCCGGCCGCGTCGACGCCCGCTCCATGCCCGGCACCTGCCACAGCGTTCCCTTCTCGCCATTGGTCACCGCCGCCAGAGCCAACGGGCCCGCCTTCAGCGCCCGTCCCAGCCCCTCTTCCGGCGTCACGCCCGGCGCGAAGATGCCCAGCCCCGTCTTGGCGAAGATCACATGGTCCGCCAGCGGCACGAGCTGGCGCAGAACCCGCTCCTCGCTCTTCTCAGCATCCATGGCGCTCGGCACGCCGCGCGCCCGCGCCTCCCGGAAGGCCGCCTCGGCCGCCTCCGGCCACCGCGGGTCGCACAGCACCGCCCCGGCCTCCGCGATCCGCTCCAGCGGCAGCCCTTCCGTGTCGGAGGGCAGGCGCTCCCCCCGATAGGTCACGATGCTCCGCTCCCCCATCTTGTCCACGATCACGGCCGAGAGCGGCGTCCGCGCCCCCTCCGCCATCATCAGGCCGGAGGCATCCACCCCTTCGGATTCCAGCGCGTGCCGCAGCTCCTCCCCGGCCTCGTCGCGCCCGACCCGCCCCCAGAAGGCCGCCCGCCCGCCCAGCCGCACCACCGCGATCGCGGCATTGGCCGCCATCCCGCCGACCGTCCGGGCATAGCCGCGCGCCGTCACCTTGGAGGGCGGCATCTCCACCTCGTCCACGCGGAAGGTATGGTCCGTCACCACCTGCCCGACGCACACCACCAGGGCCCCCTTTGGCGCCCCTTCTCCGGACGACTCACCCGAAACCATGCGCGACCCCTCATCCCTGCCCGGCTGGCTTGCCGCGCGAATCCTGCACATCCGGCCCGAGGCCATGGTGATCGACAAGCCCGCGGGCCTGCCGCTCGATCCCGGGCGGCAGGCCGAACATGGGGATGATCGCGCCAGGGCCAGCCTCGCCGACTGGCTACCCCTTCTCCAGCTCGGCCGCCGCCACATGCCCCACCCCGCCCACCGGCTGGACACGGACACGGCCGGCTGCTTGGTCCTCGGCCGCACCAAGCCGGCGCTTGCGGCCCTGAACGCCCTCTTCGCCGCGCGTCGGGCAGAGAAAACCTATTGGGCCGTCGTCACGGGCACCCCGCCGTCAGAAGGCGGCATGCTTGACGCCCCGCTCCGCAAGATCAGCACGCAGAAAGCCGGCTGGCGCATGGAGACCCACCCGGACGGCCAGCCGGCCCGCACGGAATGGCGCGTCCTCGGCCGCGCCGAAGGCCCGGGCGGCCCGCTCGCCTGGCTTGAGTTGCGCCCTGCCACGGGCCGCACCCACCAGCTCCGCGTCCACTGCGCCCATCTCGGCTGCCCCATCCTGGGCGACCCGCTTTATGGTTCCAGGCCGCGTCCAGCCGCACACAGCGCTACACCGCCGACGCGCGGCCCAGCGCCGGCGGCCCCTCACGCCCCCATGCATCTCCTCGCCCGCGCCATCGAACTGCCAGCCGATCCCGCCATCGGCGCAGCCCTTGCCGCCACCGCCCCTATTCCTGCCACGATGCGCCCCGCCTTCACCCGCTGTGGCGCCCCGCCCGAACCGCCGCCGCCCCTCGTCACGAAGGTTTGACGATCCCTCCTCCACGCTGCCAAATCTCCGATCGGGACCGCATCGAGGTCCAAAGGGGCGCAACACCATGCCGGAGGGGCTTCAGACCATACAGACGCGCCCCGTGGCACCGGCCGACTCCGAGGCCGAAGCACCGGCCGGCACGGCCCAGCCCGCCGGCAGCACGGCCGCGCGCTGGACCTTCAGTCAGCGCCTTGCCCTGGTCTACGGCGCAGTCTCCCTGGTCATCCTCCTCGGTGCCGGTGCCTTCACGGCCTGGCAGGCCTCGCTCCTGACCGCGCGCAACCAGGAACTCGCCGTCGCCGAAACGCGGCGCATGGCGGACCGCGTGGGCGCCTCCCTCGCCCAGGCCCGGCAGGGGGTTGCGATCCTCGCCACCGCCGACCCGCTGAGCCGCGAACCCGCAGAGTGCGAGGCGCTGCTGAACGCCGCCCACCTCACCATGGACGCCGTCGTCCGCCACCTCTTCGTCGTCGACGCCGAAGGGTCGATCACCTGCACCACCCTCCCCCCCGCGCTCGGCCGGCGTGCCACCTCCGCCGTCGTCCGGTCAGCCGAGCTGACCGGGCGCCCGATCACCGGCGCGCTCGACCAGTCGACCCTTGGCCGAGTGATCATCGTCGCCCAACCCATGCGCCGCGGCGGGCGCCATATCGGCGTCGTTACCGCCGTTGTCGGTGTCGAAGATCTCGGATCGCTCACCGCCACCCATATGCCCGGGATCGCCGAGCTGCGCGTCTGGCTGCTCGACTCCGGCGGTGCCGCCGCACGGCTCGACGGCCCCGACCAACCCCCGCCCGTCCTGTCGGACAGCCTCCGCGCCGCCCTCGCCTCGCCGGAGAACCAGGGCGTCGCGGCCGAGGACGACCAGTTCCTCATCGAGGCGCGCGCCACAGACGACCTCCGCCTTCTCGCCTCCATACCCGGCCAGGTCCTGCAGGCCGGCGCCCCGCTCGAGATCGCGCTCCCGCCCATCCTCCTGGCCTTCGTGCTGCTGGGCGGCATGGGCGCGCTGTTCTGGTCCGTCCAGTGCTTCGTCGTTGCCCCGCTGGAAGCCGCGACCCGCCGCCTCGAAGCCCCGGACGGCACGGTGCAGGCCGGGGAAGGCGCGGGGAGCGGTGGCGCCGATGTCGCCGATCTCATCCGCCGCGTCGGCGCCACCCGCGCCTCCCGGGACGAGGCGATCCGCCTGCGCGACCTGCTGCTGCGCGAAGCCCATCACCGCATCAAGAACCACCTCACCCTCGTCACCTCCTTCCTCCGCCTGCAGGAACGCCAGCTCTCGGACCACGCCGCGCTGCAGGCACTCCGCGCCGCCCAGGGCCGCATGGTCGCGATCGGCATGACCTATGAGCTGCTGCATGACGGCCCCGGCCAGTTCGTGGCGCTCGACCAGATGCTCCACCGCTTCTCCCGCGCCCTGGTCGCCCGCGACATGGCCGAGGGCAACGCCACCTGCATCGAGACCGACCTCGCCCCGCTCGAGGTCCCTGCCGACATCGCCGTGAAGATCGGGCTGGTGGTGAATGAGTTGGCAACCAATGCCCTGAAATACGCCTTCATCGGCCTCCCGCCCGGCACCGTCCGCATCGTGCTCCGCCCGGCCGATCCGTCCGCCGATCCGGCCGCGGCCGCCCCCAACGGGGCCGGTGCGAAAGCCGATCCCCCGCCCCGCCCCACCGGGCAGCCGGCCGCACCCGGGACACTCCCTGGAACTGCGCCCGCGCCGGCCCAGGCCGGCTTCACCCTCCGTATCTCCGACGACGGCGGCGGCATGGCGCCTTCCAGCCGCCGCGGTCTCGGCATGACGGTGGTGGACAGCCTCCTCCGCGGCATCGACGCCCGGATCGAGCGCCTCCCCGGCCCCGGCACCACCTTCCTCATCACCTGGCTCCCCCGCCACACCTAGTGGGGGTTTCGGAACTGAGCGGTGGTTGTCCGCGGGGGTATGATCAGCCGTCGCTTCGGGCCAGGTGCGGCGTTTCAGCCGGACTGCCGTCATCCCTCTGCGCAAAGGCAGTCATGTTCCGCAACACGCTCCAGGACGCCCGATGTTCCACCACCTGAACCGGTGTCGCGCCGCGCTCCGCGAACGACTTGCCGAGCCTCACCGCGTCTATCACGGCCAGTCCCACATCGATTCCATGCTGCGCGGCATGCAGGCCCTGCCCGCCCTGTCCCACCCCGACGCCATGGAACTCGCCATCTGGTACCACGACGCCATCTACGACCCCGCCGCGCGCGACAACGAGGAGCGCAGCGCCGCCCTCCTCCGCGCCGACCTGTCCGGCCTCGTCCACCCGCAGGTGATCGGCATCGCCGCCGAGATGATCCGCCTCACCGCCGGCCACGCCCTGCCGCCCGACCTGCCCGAAAACTGGCGCGAGGACGTCACCCTGTTCCTCGACCTGGACCTTGCGGTGCTGGGCGCCCCACCCGCCGAATACGACGTTTACGAGCGCGGCATCGCCGCCGAATTCGAGCCCGTCCACGGCCGGGACGCCTACCGCAACGGCCGCGCCGCCTTCCTCCGCGGCCTGCTCGCCCGGCCCCGCCTCTTCCTCACGGACCGCTTCCACGAAGCCCTGGATCGCACCGCGCGAGGCAACATCGCCCGCGCACTGGCCTTGCAAGCCCCCGACCCGGCCTAGCAGCCCTCGCGCCTACTCCGCCGCCCGCACCCGGATCGGCGCGCTCGCCGCCACCCCCGCAGCATCCAGCACCGTCACCCGGTAGAAGCCCGGCCCCGGCGGAACCCAGCCCGCCTCGCGCCGCGCGCCGCCGGAGGCCACCGGAACGCCATCCACCAGGAAGGTGAAGGGCCGCCGCCCTCCCGCAGCCCGGATCACCAGCGCCCCGGGCTCGACCACCGCGCCTGCCGGCGGAAACAGCAGCCGCAGCCCATCCACCACTGCCGGAGGCGAACCCGCGCCGCCCCCCTCGCCCTGCACCCGCCCCGCCATGGCAACCGTCACTGCCCGGGGCGCCGAGGGCAGCGCCCCGAACACCCGCGCCAGTACCGGCAGCGCGAGCAGCCGCCCGGTCGCCCCGGGGATCGGCGTCCCATCCGGCCGCCCCACCCAAACCCCCGCGACGTGCCGGGCGTCGAAGCCCACGGCCCAGGCATCCCGCCCGCCCCAGGACGTCCCCGTCTTCCAGGCCACTCCCTCCGGCCCGCCACCGGGAAAAGCCTGGGTCAGGATCGCCGCCACCTGCGCCGCCGCCTCGGCGCGCATCACCGCCTCGCCCGCGCCCGCGGCCGGGGAAGGCAGCGCCCGCAGCACCCCCGCCCGTCCGCCATCACCGATCGCCGCCGTCAGCCCCACCAACTCCCGCAGCGTCACCCCCACGCCCCCCAGCGCCAGAGGCAAAGCCGCACTCGAACCGGGCGGCAGCCGCGGCGGAGCCCCCAGCGCCTTCATCGCCGACGCGAAGCGAAGCGGCCCCACCCCCTCCATCAGCGCCACCGCCGGCAGGTTCAGCGACTGCCGCAGGGCACTGGCCGCCGTCACTCGCCCGGAAAACCCGCGCGCGAAATTCTCCGGCGCCCAATCCCCGAACAGCCGCGGCAGGTCCTCCATCACGCTGTCCGGCCTTGCCAGCCCGCGATCGAAGGCCATCGCGTAGAGAAGTGGCTTCAGCGCCGACCCCGGCGACCGCACCGCCCGCGACAGATCCAGCGCCCCCGCCCGCCCCTCGGCCATCCACTCGCCGCCCACCAGCGCCCGGATCTCCCGCCGCCTGAGATCGGCCACCACCACCGCCACCGAGCCCCGCTCCGGCAGCCCCCGCAGCGCATCCCGCGCCAGGACCTCCATGGCCCGCTGCAAGGGCGCGTCCAGCGTGGTCCGCAGCACCCCACCCCCTTCGGCGGATGCGCCCCGAGCCACCTCGCGCGACAGATGTGGCGCCAGCCCGGGCATCGCGATCCGCGCGGCTGGCCCCGGCTCGGCCAGCGCCGCCAGCCGCTCCACCTCCGGCAACGCTCCCGCCCCGCGCCGGCGCAGCACCGCATCCCTTGCCGCCAGCGCCCTCTCAGGATGCCGGTCCGGCCGCAGCGCCTCCGGCCGGCGCGGCACCGCGACAAGCAGCGCCGCCTCCGCCATCGAGACCTGCTCCACCCCTCGCCCGAACCAGGCCAGTGCCCCCGCCCGCACGCCCTCCAGATTTCCGCCCATCGGCGCCAGCGTCAGCCAGGCCCGCAGCACCCCCGCCTTGCCCAGCCGCCAATCCAGCTGCACGGCCCGGAAGGCCTCGATCGCCTTGCTCCGCAGCGTGCGTGGCCGCGGCTCCAGCAGCCGCGCCGCCTGCATGGACAGCGTCGAACCGCCCGAGACCACCCGCCCCGCCCGCACCCACTGAACGGCTGCACGCCCGATCGCCAGCGGATCCACCCCGGGATGCCAGCCGAACCGACGGTCCTCCGCCGCCAGCAGCATCGCCACCAGCTCGGGCGGCACCGCCTCCGGACCCACGGGCAGCCGCCACACCCCGCCCGGCGCGGGAAGCGCGGAGAGAACCCGCCCCTCCCGGTCCACCACCACCCGCCCCACAGTCTCCAGCCGCGACAGATCCGGCGGACATGCCCGGTCCAGCGCCAGCAGCCCCGCCGCCAGCACCGCCACGCCCGCAAGCCCAGCCCCGCCCCGCCAGGCCCAGCGCCTCACCCGAAGCAGGCCCGGTGCGACAACTCGCCCCGGCCCGTGCGACTCCGCCGTCACCACGCCCTCCCCGCCGACACCCCGCGTCACCGGGCCGAGTTCCGGGCCACGACAGGCTCAATCCCATCACCATCGAACCCGGCGCCACGGCGCGCAACCTCCGCAGCACGCTCACCCGCCGTCCGACATCTCCTGCGACGGCCGCATTTCCATCCTGCCCCAACCGGATCCCGGCACCACGATGAGACCCGGCGCCCTCAAGGGCGCGCGCCGCGTCGGCGGGGTCTCGGCGGGCGAAAGGATCTCGGCGGAATGCGCCAGCGCGTGCAGCGAAAGCGCCACCAGCTCCGTGCTCTTCGAGAGCAACTCAAGCGCGCGCTCCACCCGCAACCTCGCCCGCTTCTGGGCCGCGAGCAGCCTGCCTTCCAGCAGATCCGCCGCAAACCGCGGCGCGAGGCACTCGGCTGACACCGGCGCCGGCAGGCCCGCGTCCTGCTCGGAATTCAGTGCGTCCGGTTCCATGGGGCGATGCATGCAGCGCCGCATGGCCCACCGAACTATAATGGATCAGGCCGCGGCAAAGATTCTTCGCCATTCCACCGGCAGCTCAGCACGGAAAGCGAGGATGAAGCGACGTGAACAACCCGATGATCCGCCGCATGGAGCAGTACCGCCCCCTGTCGGACGAGGACCGCCGCATCCTGGAGGACGTCACCGGCCGCCGTCGCCGCAGCTACGCCGCGCGCGAGGACATCATCCGCGAGGGCGAGCACTCCCCCGACATCCACATCGTCATCTCCGGCCTCGCCTGCCGCTACAAGCTGCTCGAGAACGGCACCCGCCAGATCATGGCCTTCCTCGTCCCCGGCGACCCTTGCGACGCTGAAATTTTCATCCTGAAGGAGATGGACCACAGCATCGCCGCCATCTCGCCCAGCGTCATCGCCTCGATCTCCGGCGAAATCATGAAGGACCTGCTGCTTAACCGCCCGGGCATCGCGCTGGCCTTCTGGTGGAGCACCCTGCAAGACCTGGGCATCCTGCGCGAACGCGTCATCGATGAGGGACGGCGGGACGCCTATGCCCGCATCGCCTTCCTCATCTACGAGATCCTGCTCCGCATGCGCGCCGTCGGCGTGATCGAGGAGGAGGAGTTCGAGTTCCCGATTACCCAGTCGGACCTTGCTGACGCGACCGGCCTCACCCCCGTCCATGTGAACCGCATGCTGCAGCGCCTGCGCGAAGAGGGATTGATCGCCATCCGCGGCAGGATGTGGACCGTGACCGACCCCGCAGGCCTGCGCGCCGCCGCCAACTTCGGAGCCAACTACCTGCACTTCGACCGCGCCAGGGCCGAGCCCGGCAGCGATGCCGGCCAGCGACTCAAAGGCTTGCTCTGAGCAGCTGCCCGCAGCCGTGCCGTCTCCTGCCCCCACCCCCATCAACCTGACCGAAGCGGCCGACCGGCAAATCCGGCGAGCCGCCCGACGATCCCGGCCTGTCCGACATCGTCTACGTCGTGATCATCGGCTACGGCCTGCTCCACTGCGCCGAAACCACCCTCGAATTCACCACCGGGGACGTGCTCTTCCTCGCCCGCGGTCGCCCGCACCGCATCGAGCGCTTGAATGGCGAGATCAGGCCGTGGCGCATCGCTCCGGATGCCCCGCCACAGCCACCCGATCCGGCCGGACCCGGCGCCCAGGTGGGCGCCGCGCCGGCCTGAAGGGCCTCACGGCGCGGGCGCCACCGCCACCCGCCCGGGATTCTGCCGGGCGAAGACCGTCGGCCGGTACATGTCCCGAACCTCCGCCCCCGGCAGCTCGAAGCGCCCTGCCGTCACCGCACGGACCCGCACGGCATAGCGCACCACCGCCGTCTCCGGCGTCAGCGTCACCGCCGCAGCGAAGCGGTCGTCCAGCGCCGGGAAAGCCTCGGCCGCGCTCAGCTCGCCGAGGAAGGCCATCCCGGCCACCTCGCCCTCGCCGAACCGCCCAACGATCTCCCACCCCGCCGGCAGTCCCTGCTGCACCATCGCGCGATGCGTCTCCCCGGTCTCGGCCCGCGCCTCGACCTGCATCAGGAAGACCTGGTTCTGCCTGATCGTATCGAGATTCACGGGCGTCCCATCCGTGTTGAAGAAGCGGCGCACGATCCGCACCCCCAAACGCCCTGCCCCCGGCGCCTGCACCGGCAGGCCGCTGACGGAAACTGCTTGTGGCACGGCCCGGTCACCCCGGTTCCGCACCTCCACATTGCCGGTCCCGGCCGCCGCACCCGGCCCCGCCAGCACGGCGGAAACGACCGGCGCCGCCGTCAGCTCGCGCCCGCCGACCGCGATCCGCACCGGCCGCCCGTCGCGCCCGAGCGAGGAGGCCAGCATCACCCCCCAGGCTGCCTCCTGCGTCGAGGCCGCCTCCGGCGTCAGCTCCGCCCCCGGCAGCCGCGTCACCAGCTCGGGCAACCGCCCGGCCAGGATGCCGCTCTCCTTCAGCAGCAGCGTCACCGCCAGCTGGTCGCGTACCACGCTCCCGTAATCCTCGTGCCAGGCGCGCCGCGCCGGCGCCGCGAGCGCGGCCGCGAAGGCCTCCTCCGCCCGCGCCCGGTCGCCCATCCGCGCGAAGGCCGCGCCGAGCTGTGCCTTGGACAGCGGCGTCGGCAGCCCCTCCAGCACCTCGAACAGCCGACGCGCCGCACCGGGCAGCCCGCGCCCGGCCATGGCCAGCACATGCATCCGGTAGGCCTGCACCGCCTTGTCCAGCGGTTCCTCATAAACGGAGGTGTCGGCATCCTCCCGGATGCTCTTCAGCAGCGCATCCAGCGGCGCGTCCGGCACCGTCACCCCCGCCGCCCGCGCGCGCAGCAGCGCCTCGGCGCCGTAAGAGGTCACGAACCGGTCCGCCGGCCCATTGGCCGACCACAGACCCAGGCTCCCGTCGAAGCGCTGCTTGTCGAGAAGCTGCGCCACCGAGCGCTGCATCCCCTCGTCCCGCTCGGGCGCCGACTCGAACCCGACCAGCGCCAGCAGCCGGCTCGCCGCCTGCTCCCCGCAGGCAAAGGGGAAATCGACATTCACGCGCATCAGCGCGGCCGGGTCGTAGCGCACCGGCTGGCCCCAAGTGCCGCGAACCGACACCGTTCCCGGATAGAAGCGCTGCAGATCCGTCCCCACCGGCGCCGCCGCCCCCGGCGTGAGGGAGGACACGACAACCTCCCGTGCCAGCGGTCGCGGCGAGCGCAGCGTGATCCGGCTCTCATGCTGGGCCGAGTACCCGCCGGGCCCGGTCACCGACACGCGCACCACGCCCTCGCCAGCGCCCGTCACGCGCAAGGTCGCCGTCGGCAGCACGCGCTGCCCCTGCGCCAGATCGCCCCCCAGCGACCCGCCGCCCTCCACCGAGAGCGGCCCCTCCACGGTGACCGCGGCCCGCACCCCGCCCGAGGGCAGGTCCAGGTTGTGCAGCAGCACGGGCAGCCGCGCCTCGTCGCCCGGTGCCAGGAAGCGCGGCAGCAGCGCCTCCGCCACCACCGGGTCCCGCACCGTCACGGCGCGCGAGCCAGAGCCCACCCGATCCCCCGACCAGGCCACCGCCATGAGCCGCAGCTCGCCGTTGAACTCCGGCAGCTCCAGGGGCACCACCGCCCGCCCATCCGCGCCGACATTCACCACGCCGGAGAACAGCGCCACGATCCGCTGCGGCGGCTGCACCCCTGCCGTATCCGCGTCGTCGTCGCCACCCTGCCGCAGCAGCGTCGCCTCGCCCTCGGCGGGCGCGATCAGCCGCCCGTAATCGTCGCGAATATCCAGCCCCAACTTCCGCCGCCCCAGGAAATGCGCCGCCGGATCGGGCGTGTTGAAGCGCGTCAGCCGCAGGATGCCCTCATCCACCGCAGCCAGCGTCAGATACGCCGCCCCGCCCGCATTGCCGACGCGCACCGGGATCTCCACCCGCTGCCGCGGCCGCAGCAGCGGCTCGCCCTCCACCGCGACCTCCAGCCGCCGCGCCGCGGGGTCCAGCCCAACCCAGCCCAGCCCGATCGCCCGCCGCGGCGTGGAAGTGCCACCCGGAACCGGCGCCTCACCCGGCCGGAACACCGTGACCGCCACCCAGGCGCCCGGCCCCCAGCCCGCATCGACGGGCACCTCCACCTCGGCTCCGCCCGCCGGAACATCCACCTCGCGCACCGACAGCACGCGGTCCGTCAGCACCGCCACGCTCGCCCGCCCGGCGAAGGGCGGCGTCACCCGCAGCCGCGCCGTCTGCCCGGCCGAATAGCTCTGCCGGTCGGCCGCCACATCCACCTTGTCCGGCACCGCCGGATCCTCGGACCCCGTCCAGCCCGAGCGGAAGCGGATCGTCGCGATCCCCATCCCGCCCTCCTGCGTCACCTCCAGCCGGTAGCGCCCGAACCCGACCCGCCGCGCGAAGCGCCCGGGCCGTCCCGGCGCCACCGTCAGCTCCGCCGTGTCCACGGGCTCATCCACCCAAACCGTCTGGTAGCGCGCACGCCCCTCCAGCACGGCCATTTTCCAGGTCGCCCGCTCCCGCACCAGCCGCGCCCGCAGCCGCCCCGAGACCGCCTCGCCGGTCGGCGAAATCAGCGCCGCCTCGATCGCCGCCTCCGCCCCGTCATCCACGCTGCCATCGCGGAAGGCCGGCCGCAGCGCGACAAAGGGCTGGGCCGAGCGCACCGGCACCGTCGCCACCGCCTTGCTGCCCCGTCCGCCCGGCTCCGCCATTGTCACCACCACATCCGCCCGCAGGGGGCGGGAGGTATCGGGCAGGTTCGGCAGGGTCAGCTCCACCGCTCCGCGCCCGTCCGGCCCCGCGGCGGGAATGTCGATCGTCTGCAGCCCGCCATCGAAGGGCTCCTCCGCCAAGCCGAAGCGCCAGCCGCGCCAGGCCTCGCGCGCCGCGCCCTCGAAGGGCTCGGGGTCAATCGCCAGCCGCATCTCGGCCGAACCCGTCAGCCCCGCCCCCGGCGCCCCGTAAAGAAACCGCGCCTCGACCGGCAGCGACAGCGGCGTGCCCACCGTCAGCGGCCCCGGCGCCGGCCCGGCCGTCACCTCCAGCCGCTCCGGCACGAAGGCATCCACCTGGAAGGAGATCGTCCCGATCGGTGGCTGCGCCGGATCGATCAGCGCCTCGATCGTCCATCCCCCGACCGGTGCGCCCGCCGAGAGCTGCGGCGACCACAGCACCACCCCCTCCGGCCCCCGCTTCGGCACCGCCTCCGCCGCCACCTGCCCGTTGGGCCTGCGCAGCCGCAGCCGGATCGGCAGGTCCAGCACGCCGCCCGCGGCATTCCGCGGCAGCACAGAGAGCCGGATCTGCTCCCCCGGCCGGTAGATCCCGCGATCCAGCCATAGGAAGGCATCCACCGGCCCCGGAAACGCCCGCCCCGTCACCCCGCGATCGGAGAGGTCAAAAGACGCCGCTTCCAGGTCCAGCGCCACGAGATCGTCGTCCAGCTGCGCGTGTAGTGCGACCGGCGCCACCGGCCCCTCGCCCCGCAGCAACGGCCCACCGAACCGCGCCAGGCCGTCATCCCCGGTCACGGCTTCCGCCAGCACGTCGTTGTTGCGCGCCATCAGCGCCACGCGAACGCCCGCCTTCGGCCGCGCATCGCCCAGCCCGCGCGCCTGTACCGCAACGCCCTCAGTCCCGCGCCAGGCGGTCAACCCCAGATCGGTCGCCATGATCGGCAGCGCCGCTGTGTCCTGCGTCCGCGCGCCGTCGGCCGCGTCGCGGGCCAGCAGCACGAACAGACCGGGGCCGGAGCCCGTCAGCGCATCCGGCAGCGGCAGCACCGTCCGCTGCATCGCATTGCGCTGGTACCGCGGTACATCAGCCTTGCCCTCCCACACCACGCGCCCCCGGCTCTCCGGGATGTCCTCCGCCACATAGCCGTCGATCACCTCGCCCAGCCGGGCCGTCGTGGTCATCGGCACCAGGTTTCGCTCGCTCACCCGCACCAGCCGCAGATGCAGCGTCTCGACGTTCATCGAGCCGATCGAAACCCGCGGCGGCGCCCCGCGCGGCAGGATGAAGGCCCGCTGGTCGAAGGCCAGCCGCGCCGCCCGGTCCGGCATCGCGACCTCGACGGGAAGATCGGCGCGCAGATTCGCACCGCCCTCGCCCGGCAACCCGGCCCGCAACACCAGGCGCGTCTTCCGCCCCCAGGGCAGCCCGGCCACGCAGAGCTCCTCGCCCTCGCGCTGCACTGCCAATCCCGGCAGCGCCGGTTCCGCCCGAACCCAGTCCTCGGGCTGCCAGTTGCCGGCCGCACGCGGCGCCACGGTGAAGCTCATGCAGGCCCGCGCCGGCTCTGCCTCCGGCTCCACCCGCACCCGCCGCAGCATCAGCCCCGCCTCGCGCCGTGCATCGTTCAAGGCCACGCGAACGGAGGCATCATTCGGCAGCCGCTCCGCTACCGCCTCCAGCACCTGGATCACCTGCGGCCAGCGTCCCTGTGCCCGCAGCGCATCCGCCATCAGCCGCAGCGACGGAACCTCCGGCTCCCCCGCCGCCACCAGGTCAAAGTTCCGCTGCGCCGCCTGCAGTGCCTTGGTCGGATCGGCCGGGCTCCTCGCCATCTGCGCACGCGCCAGCGAGAGCCACATCTCCGGCCGGGCGGCCCCCATTCCCAGCCGCTCCTCCCAGGCCGCCGCCGCCGCCGGCCAGTCCCGCCGCCCCTCCGCCTGCGCCGCGCGCGTTTCCGCTGCCGTGCGCTGCGCCGGCGTGCCCCCGGCCGGGAACCGCCGCGTCAGCGTCTGCTCGTACCGCCCACCCTCGGCGGACAACCCCGGCAGCTCGAAGCCTTGAGCCAAGGCGCCTCCGGACCCGAGCGGCGTGGCCCCCATCAACATGGCGGCAAGCGCGGAAAGGCGGAGAAGGCGCATGATGTCTGGACCGGTTCGTTTCCCGGCACCCAGCTTGGCACAACCGCAGGGGAGTCCCACAGGGGTCCGCCGCCCCTTGCAGCCGCACCGCGTCATGTCACGCGGATATCATCCGTTCAGCTGAAACGCCGCGCGCCCAGTCGCCGAACCTACCCCGCCGATTGCGGCCGCCGCGCGAGGGCGAGGCCGACGCCGAGCGCGATCATCGCCGCCCCCGACCCCTCGCGCAGCCGGCGGATCAGATGCGGGCGCGCCGCCGCACCCGAACGGATGCGCGCGGCCCCGATCGCCACGCCCACATCCACAAGCGTGTTGAGAACCACCGAAGCAATCCCGAGCACCACGAACTGCAGAGCCACCTGCCCCGCACCCGGATCCACGAACTGCGGCACGAAGGCGAGGAAGAAGGCCGCCGTCTTCGGGTTCAGCGCCTCCACCATCACCCCTTCGCGGAAGGCCCGCCGCGTCCCCACGGGCACGCTCCCGACACCGCCCAACGCCGCCGCCGCGTCCCGCCGCGCCGTCCAGATCGTCCGCATTCCGATCCAGACGAGATACGCCGCGCCCAGCAGCTTCAACGCCGTGAACAGCTCCGCACTCGCCAGCACGATCGCCGAGACACCCAGGCTCCCCGCCAACACATGCACCATCCCGCCCAGTCCGGTGCCGAGGCTGGATGCGATCCCCTCCCCGCGCCCGCCCGACAGGGTTCGCGCCGCGACATAGAAGATGCCCGGCCCGGGCGTGACCGCCAGGACGAGCGCGGCGGCAAGGAACAGGGCGAATTGGGCAAGGTCAGGCATGCCGACGATCGTATCGCCTTCCCTCCCCCACCCCAAGGCTCGCGCCAGCACCCATCCCCTCTTCCGGCCCGCCCCCCTCGAATTCCCGCCCCGCTTCCGGCACGGTCCCGCCCCGCGCCGGGCCAACCGTGCGCGGGAAACGGGAGCGACACGCGCATGAGCCTCATCAACTACGTCACCCGCGCCCGCTTCGCCCCCGGCATTCTTTCAGGGGGCGCCCTCTCCGCCCTCTCCGCCCTCTCCGAGGAACTCGCCCTCGCCGGCATCACCCGCCCGCTGATCGTCACCGATGCCGGAATCGTCGCCGCCGGCCTCCTCACGCGCCTCCAGGCCGCCCTCCCCGCCGGGATGGAAGCCGCGATCTTCGACGGCACGCGCCAGAACCCCACGGAGGCCGATGCCCGCGCCGCCGCCGCCGCCTACCGCGCCCACAAGGCTGACGGCCTCATCGGCCTCGGCGGTGGTTCGCCCCTCGATCTCGCCAAGGCCGTCGCCGTCGCCACCACCCATCCCGAGGGGCCGCTGGCCCCCTACGCCGTGATCGAAGGCGGCCTCGCCCGCATCACCCCGGCAGCCGCGCCCACCATCGCCATCCCCACCACCGCAGGCACGGGCAGCGAGGTCAGCCGAGGCGCCCTCATCGTGCTGGATGACGGTCGTAAGGTCTCCATCGGCAGCCCCCACCTTATCCCCCGCGCCGCCATCCTGGACCCCGACCTCACCCTCGGCCTGCCCCCCGGCCTCACTGCCGGCACGGGCATGGACGCCCTCACCCACTGCGTCGAAACCTTCCTTTCCCCGCGCGACAACCCCGTCGCCGATGCCATCGCCCTCGACGGCCTCTCCCGCGCCTGGGCCCATCTCGAAGCCGCCGTCCGCGACGGCGCCGACCGCACCGCGCGGCGGGAGATGATGCTCGCCTCCATGCAGGGCGCGCTCGCCTTTCAGAAGGGCCTCGGCGCCGTCCACGCCCTTTCCCACCCGCTCGGCGGCCT
This sequence comes from Roseomonas sp. WA12, assembly GCF_054165765.1. Lineage (NCBI taxonomy): Bacteria > Pseudomonadati > Pseudomonadota > Alphaproteobacteria > Acetobacterales > Roseomonadaceae > Roseomonas > Roseomonas sp. WA12. The sequence goes on from NZ_CM135108.1 coordinate 2,348,357, forward strand.
GCCCGAGCCGCTGCTGCACCACGGCACGTTGAACGCCGTGCTGCTGCCCGCCGTGCTGCGCTTCAACGCCCCCGCGGTGCCCGACCGCATCGCCCGCCTCGGCGCCGTGCTCGGCGTCCCCGGAGATGGTCCCTCCGTCGCCGCCGCCATCGCCGCGCTCACCGCCCGCATCGGCCTGCCCACCACCCTCGCCGCCATGGGCGTCCCCGCCGCCATCCTTCCCGCAATCGGTCAGGCGGCAATGTGCGACCACCACCACCTCACCAACCCGCGCACCGCCACGGAAGCCGACTACCTGGCCATCCTCACCGAATCCCACGCCGGCTGACGCGCGCGCCGAACGGGCCCGGGCTCGACCGGTGAAGCGCTGCGACGCATGGGCATCAGCGCTAGGCTGCTGCCGCTCGGCATGGTCGGCCAGGCACGCATGCGCTTGCTCGTTGGCGCCGCGACGGAACGCCACCTGAACGAACCGGCCAGCCTGCATCGGGCGGGCCATCGCCCTGTGCCCCGGCCCTGGACAGCCATCCCCGCGCGTCCCACGCTCCCCACGAAACGAACGCGGCGCTCCAGGCGCCCGCCAGGCGCGACCACGCGCCGGAACAGGAAACGCCCATGCCCCAGCCCACCCGGCGCCTGCTTCTCGGCGTCCTCGCGGCACCTGCCCTCGCCCGCGCCGCCGCCGCGCAAAGCCCGGCCGCGCCCGACTGGCCCAACCGCCCCCTGCGTTGGATCGTCCCCTACGCTCCCGGCGGCGCCGTCGACACCATCGCCCGCGCCCTGGGCGCCAAGGTGGGCGAACCTCTCGGCCAGACCGTCGTCATCGAGAACCGAACGGGCGGCAACTCCCTCATCGCCGCCAACGCCGTCCTCGGTGCCCCGCGGGACGGCTACACCTTCCTGGTCGATGCCGCGAACCACATCACCAACCCGCTGCTGATGCGCGAACTACCTTTCGAATACCGCGCATCCTTCACGCCGGTCACCCAGCTCAACGCTTTCCCCCAGGTCCTCGCCGTCCGCCAGGACTTCCCCGCGCTCACGATCCAGGAGTTCATCGCCAAGGCGAAGGCCGAGCCCAACACCATCAGCTACGGTACGCCCCCCACCGGCGGCATGGCCCATCTCGCCGGCGAACAGCTCCAGCGGGAGGCAGGCATCCGCCTCGTCCACACCCCCTATCGCGGCGGCGCCGACGCCGCCCGCGATATCACCGCCGGCGTGCTGGACGCGGTGATCATCACCACCTCCTCCATCCGCGCGCCCGTGCAATCCGGGAAGGCCCGCATCCTTGCCCTCACCAGCGCCCGCCGCGCCACCGCTTATCCGGACATCCCCACCCTCGCCGAGAGCGGCCTCCCCGGCTTCGATATGGACGACTGGTCCGGCCTCTTCGCCGCCACCGGCACCCCCGCCACCATCATCGCCCGCATGCAATCAGCCGTTGCCGAAGCCGCCCGAGACCCGGCCGTCATCGCCCGCCTCGACCCAACCGGCGCCGTCCTCCTCGCCAGCCCCTCCGCTGATTTCGCCTCGTGGCTCGAGGGCCAACGCGACATGCTCCGGCGGCTGATTGCCGAGGCGAAGGTGACGATCAACTGAAGGCCGGGGGAGAAGGAGTCCTCCCCCCAACTTTCTCGCCAGTTCCGAGTGCCTGCGCGGGATGCGGAACTGGGTTCTTGCGGAACCTCTCGGCAGCCTGACCCGCACCGCCGGACGAAGAGCTGGATTGCCGTGGTCCGAGCACCCCGCACCGCCCGATGCAGAACGACCATTTCGTCTCTGCCCCGGGGCGCAACGAACAGCCCTGCGGCGACCGGAAGGCGCTATCGGATCCGATGCCCCGATGCCTTCGCCCCCGCATCCGCAGCCAGCCGCGCCGCGATCGGCGCCGCCAGCAACGGCGGAATGGCAGCCCCCAGGAACGCCACCGCAAAATCAGCCACGCCCGGCTGCGCCCGCCCGGCCAGCGCGGCCGAAGCCGCCAGCCATGACGCCCCCCAGGTTACGCCGAGCGCCATGAACAGCTGCTGTGCCGTCGCCGCGATGGATGTGGCCGCGGAAAGCTTGGTCGGCGGCACGTCCACATAGGACAGCGCGTTGGACGCCGTGAACTGCAGGCTCCGCGCCAGCCCCGCCACTGCCAGTACAAGGAACACCGCCCATAACGGCCAGGCCGGATTGAACATCGCACAGACCAGGAAAGTCGCGGACACCACCACCGTGTTCCAGGTCAGCACCTGCCGGAATCCGAAGCGCCGCAGCGCCAGGCTCGTCATCGGCTTCATGGCAAACGCCCCCAGCGCCGTCGCCAGCGTCACCAGCCCCGAAACCGTCGCCGACGCCCCGAACCCCAGCTGCAGGAACAGTGGCAGCAGGAAAGGCGACGCCCCCGCCCCGATCCGGAACAGCGCGCCGGACGCCACCCCGATCCGGAACGCAGGCAGCGAGAACAGCGAGAGGTCCACCGCCGGGTTCGGCGCCCGCCGCACCCAGCGCAGCGCCAGCCACCCCAACCCGCCGCCCACGAGCAGCGCCAGCACCGGCACCCAGCCCGGCAATACCCCGCGCCCCACCGTCTCCGCCCCGAACATCAGCATCGCCAGCGCCCCGCCGATCAGCCCCACCCCCACCAGGTCCAGCCGCGGCGGCGGCGCCTCGCGGGAAGCCGGGATGAAGCGCCACACCGCCAGCAGCCCGATCGCGGCCACCGGCAGGTTGATCCAGAACACCGCCCGCCACGACACCGTGTCGGTCAGAAACCCGCCCAGCGGCGGCCCGAGGATCGGCCCCAGCAACCCCGGCATCGTGAGCCAGGTCGTCGCCCGCACGATCTCCTCCGGCCGCACCTGCCGCATCAGCAGCAGCCGCGCGACCGGCACCATCATCGCGCCGCCCAGCCCCTGCAGCACCCGCGCGGCCACCAGCGACCCCAGCCCGCCCGCCAGCCCGCACAGCGCCGAGGCGAAGGCGAAAACCGCAATGGCGACCATGAACACCCGCTTTGCCCCGAACCGGTCCGCCACCCAGCCGGAGAGCGGGATGAACACCGTCAGTGCCACGAGGTAGGAGGTAATCGCCGCCGAGAGATGCAGCGGCTCCGTCCCCAGGTCCCGCGCCATCGCCGGCAGCGCCGTCGCGATCACGCTCGAATCCAGGTTCTGCATGATCAGCGCGGAAGCCACGATCACCGCCGTCAGCCGCGCATTTCCCGGCGGCGTCGGCACTGGCCCCGGCGCGCCCGCCACCCCCTCCGCCGCATCCAACCCCGAGCCCGACACGCCACCTCCGCCCATCATCCGGCCCGCAGGATGCGCCCGCCACCCGCCCGCGCGAAGCCCCGGACCAGCCTTGCCGATCCGCCCCGAGCCGGGCTACCGCACCGCAGCACGTTGCGACGGCCAGAATCGCCGGCCCGACTGCACTTGCAAAAATTCGCAACATCAGCGATCCCCCTTCTGCGAACGATTCTTACTATCGCTCTAAGGACACCATCGCTCATGAGTGCTCGCCGTCTCCCGCCCGCCGGTGCACGATCGCGCGCCCGCCGGCGCCTCGGCCTTGCCAGCCTCGGGGCCCTCGGCGTCGTCGCCCTCCAGCTCCCCGCCGCCGAGGCCCAAGCCCAGGAGGCGGCCGTCCAGGTCCCCGAGGTCTCCGTCACCGCCGGCCACCAGCGCTCGACCGATCCCGTCTCCGGCTTCGTCGCTGAGGTCGCCGGCACCGGCACCAAAACCGACACTCCCATCCTCGAGACCCCGCAATCCGTCTCCGTCGTCACCCGTGACGACTTCGAGGCCCGCGCCGCCCAGAACCTCAACCAAGTGCTGCGCTACACCGCCGGCGTCGCGGCCGATCAGCGCGGCGCCACCGCCGTCCGCCTCGACCAGTTCACCATCCGCGGCTTCCAGCCCGAGCGCTACCTCGACGGCCTCCGCCTCCAGGGCGGCCGCGACGCCAACCCGAGCATCGACCCTTACCGGCTCGAGCGCGTGGAGGTCATCCGCGGTCCCGCCTCCGTCCTCTACGGCCAGTCCACGCCCGGCGGCCTCGTCAACCTCGTCAGCAAGCGCCCGACCGACACGCCCTTCCGCGAGTTCCTCCTCCAGGGTGGCTCCTACGAGCAGGCCCGCATCGGCTTCGACATGAGCGGCGCACTGGACGCCAACCGCGAGTTCCTCGGCCGCATCACCGGCTCCTACTACACCTCGGATTCACAGATCGATCAGGTCAGGGAACGCCACTACTTCATCGCGCCCTCGCTCACCTGGCGCCCGACGAGCAACACCACTCTCACCATCCTTGGCGCCTACCAGAAGGATCCCGAGAGCGGCTCCTACGGCTCCAACCCCGTCTACGGCACGCTGCTGCCCAACCCGAACGGCCGCATCCCCCGCAACTTCTACGACGGCGACCCGAACTACGAGCGCTCGAACCGCGAGCAGTACTCGATCGGCTACGCCCTCGAGCACCGCTTCAGCGACGCCTTCACCTTCCGCCAGAACGCGCGCTACCTGCATACCCAGGGCGAGTACCGCTCGCTCTACAACACAGGCATTGTCTCACGCGATTTCACGACGACAGGCCGCGCCACCATCGGCACCGATGTCGACGTCGATGCTTTCACGATCGACAACCAGCTCGTCTCCCGCTTCAACACCGGCCCCCTCTCGCACACCGTCCTCGCCGGCTTCGACCTGCAGCGCACTCTGACGGACACCTACAGCTACAGCGGCACCGGCCCGTCGCTGAACATCTTCCGCCCCACCTACTACCTTCAGAACCTCCCCTACGCGCCCTTCACCAGCTACTCCTCGGGCAGCCAAAACCAGTACGGCGTCTACCTGCAGGACCAGATCCGCTTCGGCCGCCTGCACCTCCTGCTCGGCGGCCGGCACGACTGGGCGGACACGCACTCGGAAGCCACCGTCCTCGCCACCCGCCGCACGACGACGACCGATCGCAACGACACCGCCTTCACCGGCCGCGCCGCCCTGCTCTACCAGTTCGACTCCGGCTTCTCGCCGTATGTCAGCTACAGCGAATCCTTCCAGCCGCTGAACGGCACCACCGCTCCGCAGCGCGGCTCCACCATCTTCGAGCCCACCACCGGCCGCCAGTACGAGATCGGCTTCCACTACCAGCCGCCCGGCACGAAGACCCTGCTCTCCTTCGCCGCCTTCGACCTGCTGCAGGAAAACCTCGCCACGCGGGATCCGCAATATCCTCTCTTCAGCATCCAGGAAGGCCAGGTGCGCTCCCGCGGCTTCGAGGTCGAGGCGAAGGGCGAGCTGATGACGGGGCTGAGCTTCACCACCTCCTACGCCCTCCTCAACCCGCGCCGCCGGAACGACAACGGCCTGGAGACGGTGAACCTCAACATCCAGGGCGTGCCCAACGGCCCGACCATCCCCATCGACGGCAAGCGCCCGCAGGGCATCCCAACCCAGACAGCGACCGCCTGGCTCGACTACGCCTTCCAGGAGAACACCCCCGCCCGCGGCCTGACGCTCGGCGGCGGCGTGCGCTACGTCGGCGGCACCTACGCCGACAACGCCAACACGCTTAAGGTGGCGGGCTACACTCTGCTCGACGCCGCCATCCGCTACGACCTCGGCCAGCTCACGCCGAACCTGCAAGGGCTGAGCGCCGCGGTGAACTTCCAGAACATCGAGGACAAGCGCTACCTCACCTCCTGCTTCGGCTACAGCTGGTGCTGGTACGGCAACGGCCGCACCGTCACCGGCACCCTGCGCTACAGGTTCTGAGGGAAAGGGCCGGGATGACGGCGGCGCGCACCCCGGCGGGCACGCGGCAGGCGAAGCGCCCCGACCTAGCGCGGGCCGCCGGCATCGCCCTGCGCGCGCTCGCCGCCATCGGCGGCGGCTACGCCCTCGCCGCCCTCTCGGCCCTCGCGCTCACCACCACCCTGCCGCTTGATCGCGCGGACGCGGTGCTCACTGGCATGATGGTCAGCTTCGCCGTCTATGCCGGCGCGGTCGTCTGGGTCTTCGCCGCGTCCAGCGCCGCCCGCGCCTGGGCCGGCATCGCCGCCACCGCCATCCTCCTCGCCGCCATCGCCATGCTCGGCCAGTGGCACAGCACGGGGCACCCCCTTCCGTGACGAGAGGGCTCCGATGAAAACCGGCTTCCGCCAGTCCATGGCCTGGCTCCACACCTGGTCGGGCCTTCTCGCCGGCTGGATCCTCTTCGCCGTTTTCCTCACCGGCACAGCCAGCTACTTCCGCCCGGAAATCACCCTTTGGATGCGCCCCGAGGCGCATGCCGTCCCGCCCGGCCTGCACTCCGTGCAGCCGATGGTGGACCATCTCAGCCGCATCGCCCCAACCGGCTTCACCCTCACCCTTCCGGACGAGCGCGACCCCACGGCGTCAGCCTTCTGGCGCGATCCCACCGCCGGCCGCCGCGGCTTCCGCCAGGCCGTGCTGAACCCCGCGAGCGGCGAGCCGCTCACCGCGCGTGAGACACGCGGCGGCGAGTTCTTCTACCGCCTGCATTTCCAGCTCCACTACATGTCGCCGATCTGGGGCCGCTGGATCGTCAGCTTCTGCGCGATGATGATGCTCGTCGCCATCATCAGCGGCATCGTCACCCATCGCCGCATCTTCGCGGACTTCTTCACCTTCCGCCCGCGCAAGGGCCAGCGCTCCTGGCTAGACGCCCATGCCGTCACCGCCACCCTCGCCCTGCCCTACCACCTGATGATCACCTATACCGGGCTGGTCACGCTGATGCTGATGCTCATGCCCTGGGGCACGCAGGTGGCCTACAAGGGCGACACCCGCGCCTTCAACGCCGAGCTCTTCGGCCGCACCGATCCCGGCCGCCCCGCCGGCCGCACGGAATCCCTCGTCCCGCTCGATCCCCTCCTCGGTGAGGCAACCCGCCTCTGGGGCGCCCCGCCCGAGCGCGTCACCGTCACCCATCCCGGCGACGCCGCTGCCCGCATCGAGATCTCCCGCGGCCCGAAAGACCGCCTTTCCGTCGAGCGCGACGTCATCGCCTTCAGCGGCACCACCGGCGCCGTCATCGGGCGGGAGGGACGCGACACCGCCGCCACGGCCACCCGCGGCGTGATGTACGGCCTGCATCTCGGCCGCTTCGCCGGCCCCGCCCTGCGCGCGATCTTCTTCCTGCTCGCCCTCGCCGGCACCGCCATGGTTGGCACCGGCCTCGTCCTCTACGCGGTCAAGGAACGGCAGGCCGCCGCCAGGGCAGGCCGCGCCGGCTTCGGCCTGCGCCTGGTCGAGGTGCTGAATCTCGCCACCGTCGCCGGCCTCCCCGTCGCCATGGCCGGCTTCCTTTGGCTCAACCGCCTCCTGCCCGTCACCACGCCCGATCGCGGCAATGCCGAGGTGGATGGCTTCTTCATCATCTGGGCCCTCTGCCTCCTGCACGCCGTCCTCCGCCTGGGCAGCCGTCGCGGCTGGGTGGAGCAGTTCGCCCTCGCGGGCGTGCTCGGCCTCGCGCTGCCGGTGCTGAACGCGCTCACCACCCACTCCCATCTCGGCATCACCCTGCCGGCCGGCGAATGGGTGCTCGCCGGGCTCGACCTCACCGTCGCTGCCCTCGGCGCCGCCCTTGCCCTCGCCGCGCTGTACCTCGCCCGCCACCAGCCCGCCCCCGCGCGCCGCCCCCGCCGCACCGCCTCCCTCAGCCCGGAGGCGGCCGAGTGATCCTCACATCCTTCGGCCTCACCTACGGCGCCTTCACCGCCCTCAGCCTTGCCATGGATCGCCACCAGCGCGACGTCTTCGGCCGCAAGCTGCCCCCGCACCGGACACGCGCGCTCCGCCTTCTCGGCTGGGGCGCGCTACCCCTCTCGCTCGTGCCCTGCATCCTGGTGCAGGGCTGGGCCATCGGCCCGGTGCTGTGGTGCGGGCTGCTGGCCCTCGCGGCCGGACTGCTGGTCCTGCTCATCCCCTACGCACCCCGCGCCGTGCCCGTCCTCGGCACCCTGCTGCCCGCCCTCGCCCTCGCTTTGCTGGCGGTCCAGGCTCCCTAAGCTCCCCGCCCACACTGCACCCTGAGCCGCCCGACACACCGGACGAAACGGAATCACGGGAGCTGCCTGCCTTCCCCGAGCGCCGCCCTTCGCCGGCTGCAACCCCGCCATGCCTTGCAACGACCGGATCGCGCGCGCATTTTCGCCAGATGGACCAGTCCGCCGGCGAAGCGCGCCGCATCCCCCTCCACGGCCCGGAAGACTTCGAAGGCATGCGCCGCGCCGGCCGCCTCGCCGCCGAGTGCCTGGACATGATCACCCCCCATGTCCGCCCCGGCGTCACCACCGGCACCCTCGACCAGCTCTGCCACGACTTCATGCTGGACAACGGCGCGGTGCCCGCCACCCTCGGCTATCGCGGCTACACCAAGTCCTCCTGCATCAGCATCAACCACGTCGTCTGCCACGGCATCCCCGGCGACCGCGTGCTGGTCGAGGGCGACGTACTGAACATCGACGTCACCCCGCTGCTCGATGGCTGGTACGGCGACAACTCGCGCATGTACGTGGCGGGCACGCCCTCCACCAAGGCGCGCCTGCTGATGGACGTGACCTACGAGAGCATGATGCGCGGCATCGCTGCCGCAAAGCCCGGCAACACGCTCGGCGACATCGGCCACGCCATCCAGTCCTATGTGGAAAAGCACCGCTTCTCCGTCGTCCGGGACTTCTGCGGCCACGGCGTCGGCCGCAAGTTCCATGCGCCGCCGAACATCCTGCATTTCGGCCGCCCCGGCGAAGGCCCGACGCTGAAGCCCGGCATGTTCTTCACCATCGAACCCATGGTGAATGCCGGCCGCCCCGAGGTGAAGGTGCTCGACGACGGCTGGACGGCGGTCACGCGGGACCGCTCCCTCTCCGCCCAGTTTGAGCACACGGTCGGCGTCACCGAGACGGGCTGCGAGGTTTTCACCCTCTCCCCCGCCGGCCTGCACAAGCCGCCCTACGCCGCTCCCGCCGGGGCATGACCCTCCCGCCCCGGCTGATCGAAGGGTATCGCGGCTTCCGCCATACCCGCTTCCGGCGCGAGCGCGAGAACTACGCCCGCCTGGCCGAGAAGGGCCAGAACCCCGAGATCCTGATGATCGCCTGCGTCGACAGCCGTGTCGCGCCCGAAGTCGTCTTCGACGCAGATCCCGGCGAGATGCTTGTCGTGCGCAACGTCGCCAATCTCGTCCCCCCCTACCAGCCGGACGGCGCCTATCACGGCACCTCCGCCGCGATCGAGTTCGCGGTGCGCACGCTGAAGGTCAACCACGTCATCGTCTGCGGCCATGCCTCATGCGGCGGCATCAACGTGTTCCGGCAGAACGCGCTCAAGGGCCAGGACACGACCGGCGGCGACTTCGTCGCCCAGTGGATGGAGATTGCTGCCCCCGCCACGCGCCTCGCCTGCGAGGGCGTGGATCCCCTCCACGACCAGACAGCGATGGAGCACGCCGCCATCCGCCAGTCCCTGATCAACCTCCGCACCTTCCCCTGGCTCGCCGAGCGCGAGGCCGCGGGCGAGCTCCACCTCCACGGCCTCCACTTCGCCGTCTTCGACGGTGCCCTCCTCATGCTCGACGAGCCGGCCGGCACCTTCTCCCCCGTCACGGACCCACTGCTCGCCTGATCCAGCGGCATCGCCCCTCCGCTCGGCCACCCTGCCCGGGCGGAGGGGCCTTGGCGGATGGACAAACCCCGCCGCCCCGCCCCATCCTCGCCGCTCACGATTCAGGGTGGACAGCTTTGCCCCGGAGGCCCGGCATGCAGGAGGCAAGCCCGCTTTTCGCCGCGCTGCTCGCCCCCGAAACCGCGTCCACCTCCCGCCGCAAGCCCGCCACCGCCGGATCCGCCGACCCGGCCCCGCCCGGCGCGGAGAGCCCCGCCCCCGGCCCCGAAGGCCACCGCAAGCGCCTGCGCGACAAGCTCCTGCGCGCCGGCCCCGACGCTCTGGCGGATTACGAGCTGCTGGAGATGCTCCTCTTCCTCGCCCTTCCACGAGTGGACACCAAGCCGCATGCGAAGCGCCTGATGGCCCGCTTCGGCACCTTTGCCCGCACCGTCACCGCCCCGGAGCCCGAACTCCGCGCCGTGGAGGGCATCGGCGACGCCGCCATCGCCGCCCTCCGCCTCGCCCGCGCCGCCGCTCTCCGCCTCCTGGCCGAGGAAGCCCGTGAACAGCCCATCCTCGGCGATGGCGAACGCCTCCTCGCCTATCTCACCGCCGCCCTCGCCCATGAGAGGGTCGAGGGATTTCGTGTCCTCTTCCTCGATAGCCGCAACCGCCTCCTGGCCGACGAAGCCCAGTCCCGCGGCACCGTGAACCACACCCCCGTCTACCCGCGGGAGGTCGTGAAGCGCGCCCTCGAGCTCGGCGCCACCGCGATCATCCTCGTCCACAACCACCCGAGCGGCGATCCAACCCCCTCCACCGCCGACATCGGAATGACCACCGAGATGCGCCGTGCGGCGGACACGCTGGGCATCGCGCTGCATGACCACATCATCATCGGCAACGGCCGCCACCTCTCGTTCCGCCGCGAAGGCCTGCTCTAGCCGCGGCTGCATTGCCGTCCCGACAGCGTCACAGGCATCCGGGCAATTGACCGACCGCCCCGGCACCCCCACCCTCCGACTATGCGCGCCCCCTCCGCGGCCTTCCTCCCCGTCCTCGCCCTCGCTGCACTGGTGCCCACGGCATCTGTCCGCGCGCAGCTGGTCATCGACCCGAACAAGCCGCCGCCCGCCGAGTCCGGCGCTCCCACCCCGCCGCGCCCGCGTGTCCCTGCCCCGCCACCACGCAACACCGCGCCCGCGCCCCCGGCCAGGCCCGCCCCCGCCACGCCAGCCCCCGCCACGCCAGCCCCTGGCGGCGACACCCCCGACCCCGCCGGCAAGCCCCCGCCGCTGCACGACATGCCGGACCCGGCCCCGCGCCGCCCCGGCCCGCCCTCGCGCCCGGAAACCCGCCCCGAATCGCGCGTGCAGCCCGGCTCGCCGCCCACCCCCGGCGCCCCCACCGGCAAGCCGCCGCCGCTCGACCCGAACGACGCCCCGCCCCCCGGCGCGGGCCGCGAGGTCTCCACCGGCACCGGCTTCGTCATCACCGATCGCCAGGCCCTCACCAACGACCACGTCGTGCGGGATTGCCGGACCGTCCGCGCCCGCACGGCCGAGGGCCGGGAGGTCACCGCCACGGTCCGCGCCCGCGACAATCGCCGCGACCTCGCCCTGCTCGACCTGCGCGAGGCCGCCGGCCCCCCGCTCACCTTCCGCGCCGAACCCGCCATCCGCCGCGGCGAATCGGTCGTCACCTACGGCTTCCCGCTGGCGGGCATGCTCTCCTCCGGGCCTACCCTGACCACGGGCGACATTTCCGCCCTCGCCGGCCTCGCCGACAACCGCGCCCATTTCCAGATCAGCGCCCCGGTGCAGCCCGGCAACTCCGGCGGCCCGCTGCTGGATCTCGCCGGCAACGTGGTGGGTATCATCACGAGCAAGCTGAACGCCCAGCGCGTCGCCCAGCGCACCGGCGACATCCCGCAGAACGTGAACTTCGCGGTGAAGACCGAGGAAGCCCTCGCCTTCCTGCGCGAGCAGCGCGTCACCCCGCGCACCGCCACCAGCGCCCCCGGCGCTCGCACCGCCGCCGAGGTGGGCGAGACGGTCCATCCCTCGGTGCTCTTCCTGCGCTGCCTGCGCTAGCCAGCGCGGGCGGTCCCAGGGGAGGCGCTGCCTCCTCTGGACCGGGAAGCCGAGTTTCCTTCGCCTGTCATCCTAGATGTTCGGCGAGGGTCCACGCCCGTCCGTGACAGCAGACATGCCATGTGCCCGCGGCTGAAAGCCGAAGGCACCCCAGCAATCACATAATGTCAGGAAAACCCGCCGAGCGGTCCGGGGTGGCCGCTGCCACCCCGGTGCAGGCAAAATCCCGCCGCCGCCCCAAATCCGGGAAGTAAAACTTCCTGGCGGCCACTCTCAGAGCGGCACAGTAGCGAACCACTCATTAGGCCGGGCAGCAGGAGGAGCCTCTCAGCCCCGCCGCGCCGCTCCGGCCACCTCGGCCGCGAAGGCCCGCGCATCCGCCGGCGCCGCGCGCCCGCCGCCGGCCGGCATGGTCACCTGCACCCGCAGGAACCGCCCACCGACCACGCCCACGCAAACCTGCCGCTCCACGCGCGTGCGCCCGAAGCTTCCCTCCAGCGCCGCACAGGAAAGATCCCCGCCCGGCACCGAAAGCGGCGTCCGCGATGCGATCGAGAGCTGCCGCCCCGTCCGGTCGGACGGCAGCGCCGTCGCCTCGGAAAAGGCCCGCTCGGCCTCAACCGGCAGTTCCGCCTGGGTGATCGTGGGCCGCCCCAGGTCGTAGACGAACACATAGGCCACGGCCACGCGCCGCGGCGTCACGTATTCCACCACCTTACCGGCACCCGCATCGCCCGGCGCCACATCCTGCACCACGCCGCGGTCGAACCCCGCGGCGTTCGCGGGTAGCCGCGCCAGCATCGCATCAACCGCCAGCCGCTCCTGCGGCGCCTCGGCCTGCTCGGTAGCGCAGCCGGCCAGCAGGCCCGCAGCCAGCAGTGCGGCCCCCAGCAGCCCGGCCTTCAGCCGCACCTGCGGCAGGCAGCGCCCCTCGGGAAGAGCCCCGGGGGTCGCCCCATGAAAGGCCGCGCTCAAGCCCGCGCCCTCAATGCGTGGAATGGGGCGCCGGCAGCCCCAGCCCGAGGTTCAGCGTCGCGTCCGCCATGATCAGCCCCTCCCAGAGCAGCTTCACGCCGATCCAGCCGATCAGCGCCACGCCCAGATAGGCGATCCACTTGTACCGATCCAGCACGCGCGCGAGCAGCCCGCCCAGAAGACCCATCATGACGATGGAAATCACCAGGCCGACGATCAGCAGCGTCAGGTTGTCCCGGGCCACAGCCGCCACCGCCAGCACGTTGTCGAGCGACATGGAAACGTCGGCGATCACGATCTGCCAGAGCGCCGCCATCAGCGTCTTGTCGTGGTGCGACGTCCCCTCGGCATCCTCCTCGTGCTTGGCCTTGCGCAGCTCGATGAGGAAGTTGATGGCGATGTAGAGCAGGGCCAGACCGCCCACGATGTCGATCCACCACAGCGCCAGAAGCTGCTGCGCGATGACGGAGAAGATGATCCGCAGCACCGCAGCCGCGATGATGCCGAACATCACCGCCTTGTTCCGCTGGCTCTCCGGCAGCCCCGCCGCCGCAAGCCCGATCACCACCGCGTTGTCGCCGGACAGGATAATGTTGAGCCACATGATCTGCAGCAGTTCCGGCAATGCCGAAGTGATCGATTCCATGAACGTCTCCGCTCAGGCCGCCATCCCGCAACGGAGAGGACAAGGCCTGGATTTCCCGTGAAAATCCGGGTGCGGCGCGGGCAAGGCCCCGGGACCGCGCCCGCGCGCGGAACCTAGACCGCCCCTCCTTCAACAAGAAAGCGCCGCCCGGTCTCCCGGACGGCGCTTTTCCCTTACATGGCAGCCACTTAATACAGCCGCCATCTTACCCCGTTCAGTGAGCGGCGCGCGGCGGCGCCGGTGCGCCCGACCACCAGGCACCAACCTCGCCAGACCCGGCCCAGACCATGTCCACGGCCACGTACAGGATCACCAGCAGGCCCACCCAGGCGATCCAGCGATGCCTCTCGAGCAGCCGCGCGATGAAGGTCGCCGCCAAGCCCATCAGCACCACCGAGATAGCCAGCCCGATGACGAGCACGTCCAGATGCTCCTTCGCCGCGCCGGCCACCGCCAGCACGTTGTCGAGCGACATGGACACGTCGGCCACTAGGATCTGGATGATCGCCTGCGTCAGCGTCTTCGGCTTGGCGCCATCGCCCGTACCAGCCGTCGAGGCCCCATCAAGGCCCGCCTCGGCCGCCGCGTGCTGCGCCTGCGAGTGCCGCAGCTCGCGATACATCTTCCAGCAGACCCAGAGCAGCAGAAGCCCGCCGAACAGCGTCAGCCCGACGATGGCCAGAAGCTGCGTCGTGATCGCGGCAAAGCCGATCCGCATGATCGTCGCCGCCCCGATCCCCCAAAGGATCGCCTTGCGCCGCTGCTCCGGCGGCAACCCCGCCGCCGCCATGCCGACCACGATGGCGTTGTCGCCCGCAAGCACCAGGTCAATGAGCAGGACCTGCCCCAGGGCGATAAACCAATCCGCTCCCATCCGTGATCCGCCTCTTCCGCTACCCCTGCCACACCGGCAGGGGCCGCAATGATTGATCGCGTCCCCGGCCCGGAACGGGGGGGAACGCCGGCCGCGCCGTCGCGGCCTGCCGCGTGCACGGCGGTTCGTGGCGCATAAACAATCGGCAATCCCACGGCAACCTCCAACGACAACCCGCCAGGGATCCGTCGCCGCCGCCGCGTGCAACCCGCCCGCACAAGCCCTAACCTGCCGCCTCCGCCAGCCCACGACGCCGGAGCGACACGCCCATGCCCAGCACACTTCGAATCCTCGGCCGCGTCTCCTCCATCAATGTCCGCAAGGTCCTCTGGACCTGCGCCGAGCTCGCCATTCCCTACACTCGCGAGGATTGGGGCACCGGCTACACCCCCACCAGCACGCCCGAATTCCTCCGGCTCAATCCAAATGCGCTCATCCCCGTCATCGAGGACGAGGAGGGCGTGCTGTGGGAATCCAACACGATCTGCCGGTACCTCGCCGCCAAGCACGGCCGCACCGACCTCCTCCCCGCCGAGCCCCGGGCCCGTGCCCTGGTCGAGCAATGGATGGACTGGCAGGCCGTGGAGCTGGCTGGCGCCGCCCGTCAGGCCTTTCACGGCCTCATGCGCAAGCACCCGGACTACCAAGACCCCAAGGTCATCGCCGCCAGCACGGAGGCCTGGAACGCCAAGATGCGGATCCTGAACGACCAGCTCGAACGCACGGAAGCCTTCGTGACCGGCGACTTCACCCTGGCCGACATCGTCCTCGGCCTTTCCCTCACCCGCTGGCTGAAAACCCCGATCGAGCGCCAGGATCTGCCGGCCATCCTCGCCTATCGCGACCGCCTCTCCACGCGCTCCGGCTTCGTCGAGCACGGCATGGATGGCCCGGCCTGACGCTGCGCTCCAACCTCACCCAGCGCGCGCCGCCTTCAGCTTTTCCACACCCCCGGGCAGAACCCCGCCGCAGCCGCGCGCGGTTGACGCCGCCCCGCCCCCCGGATACCGCCGCCCTGCCACCCCGGCCGCGCCCCCAGGCCCACGCGGCGCCGGATGCGCACCCGCCACAGGAGGCACCCCATGGTCCCGCGCTACACCCGCCCCCAGATGGCCGCGATCTGGGCCCCCGAGGCCCGCTACCGCATCTGGTTCGAGATCGAGGCCCTCGCCGCCGAGGCCATGGCTGATCTCGGCACCATCCCCCGCGAATCCGCCGAGACCATCCGGCGCGAGGGCGGCCAGCGCATCGCCAACATCTCCGGAGCCGATCTCGACCGCATCGACGAGATCGAGCGCGTCACCCGCCACGACGTCATCGCCTTCCTCACCTGGCTCGGCGAGGCCAATGCGAACGGCCCCGGCATGGGCGAGCACGCCCGCTTCATGCACCAGGGCATGACCAGCTCCGACGTGCTGGACACCGCGCTCAACCTGCAGATGGTCATGGCCGCCGATCTCCTGATCGAGGACATGGACGCCCTGCTGAAGGCACTCCGCACCCGCGCCGAGGAGCACGCCCTCACCCCCACCATCGGCCGCTCCCACGGCATCCATGCCGAGCCGACCACCTTCGGCATCAAGCTCGCCGGCCACTGGGCCGAATTCGCCCGCTGCCGCGCCCGCCTCGTCGTCGCCCGGCACGAGGTGGCCACCTGCGCCATCTCCGGCCCCGTCGGCACCTTCGCCAGCGTGGACCCGCGCGTTGAAGCCTTTGTCGCCGGCAAGCTCGGCCTCCGCCCCGAACCCGTCTCCACCCAGGTCATCCCGCGGGACCGCCACGCCGCCTATTTCTGCGCCCTCGCCGTCGCGGCCAGCGCGATCGAACGCCTGGCGACGGAAGTCCGCCACCTCCAGCGCTCCGAGGTCCGGGAAGCCGAGGAATACTTCCACCCCGGCCAGAAGGGCTCGTCCGCGATGCCCCACAAGCGCAACCCGGTCCTCTCCGAGAACCTCACCGGCCTTGCCCGCCTCGTCCGCGGCTACGCCATGCCCGCGCTGGAGAACGTCGCCCTCTGGCACGAGCGCGACATCTCCCACTCCTCTGTCGAGCGCGTCATCGGCCCCGACGCCACCATCGCGCTGGACTTCGCCCTCACCCGCGCCGCCGGCATGATGGAGAAGCTGACGGTCTATCCCGACCGCATGCGCGCCAACCTCGAAAGCCTCGGCGGCGTCGTCCACTCGCAAAAGGTCCTGCTGGCCCTCACCCAGGCCGGCATGTCGCGGGAACAGGCCTATGCCACGGTCCAGCGCAACGCGATGGCCACCTGGGAAAACCTCGGCCAGCCCGGCGCCCGCTCCTTCCGCGACAACCTCCTCTCCGACCCTTCGGTGACGGCCCTTATCCGCCCCGAGGAGCTGGACGGCGTGATGGACCCGCAGCGCGACTTCACCCATGTCCGGTCCACTCTCGCCCGCGTCTTCGCGCAGAACTGAGGCCGCCGGGCGGGGAAGGAAACGCTCCCTCCCCGCCCACACTCTCGCTCGCGGCCGCAACATTCGCCGCACCGCTGTCCGAAGCGCTGCCGTGCGCACGCACCCACATCGCCGGTTCCCGGCAGGTTCACCCCGGGCCATATCGAGCGCTGCCGCGGCCCTACTTGCCCGTGCCGGCAGCGCCCTCCCAAAAGCTTGATGGGCCCGGGCCGCAATGCGGCACCCCCCGCCTCCGTTCCGCCCAGATGGAAGCCCAGTCTCCTGGGCATCCCCAGCCGGAGCCCAACCGGGCCGGCCGTCCAATGGAGGAGCCAGAGATGACCCCGTCCCTGCCGCGCCCGACCCGTGCGGCGCTCGCCGTGGTGGCGCTCGCCGGCGCCGCGGCCGCCATGCCCAGCCCTGCCGGCGCAACCGCCGCCACCCCGCTGCCCATGGCATCCGGCGCGGTGCAGACCGTGCAGTACTACTACCCGCCGCCGGCCTATTACCCGCCGCCGCCGCCCCCACCGGGCTACTACCGCTACCGCCGCTGGCGCCGTCCGCCGCCGGTCTACTACGTCCCGCCGCCCCCGCCGCCGCGCTACTACGCGCCGCCCGGCGTCGGCCTCTACTACCGCTACTAGCCTCCCGACTGGGGTTAGCGGCGGGGCAGGGTCTCAGATCCCGCCCCGCTCGCTCCCTTGTGGCTGCGACCCGCCGACAGGCGCCAGCCCGCTGCCCGCGCAAGCTTGACCCCGCCCGGCCCCCACCGGACACTCCGCCCCGTGAGTGCCCGAACGCCGCGCTACCGACTCTCCGCCCTGGCCGGCCTGATCGCCCTCGCTGCGGTCCCGCACGCCCTCGCCCAACCGGCACCCCCGCGCCCCGCTGCCCCACCTGGTGCCCCGGCCAGTTGCGACCCACCTGCCGGCCCCCTCGCCGCGGCAACCTGCGCCGACCCCGCGGCCCGCCTCGCAGACCGCCGCCGCGCCCAGGCCTATGCCGCCCTCCGTCACCAGCTCGTCCCCGCCCAGCGCGAGGGCTTGGAGACCGACGCGCGCAGCTTTGAGGCCTTCCTCATCGCCAGCTGCCGGCCCGCCGACCCCGCCTGCCTCGCCCGCAGCAACGAGGCCAAGCGCGAGGACCTCCGCCGCTGGCTTCAGGGCCCCGCCCTCGAGGAGGCGGACCGCCCCGCTGCCGAAGCCGCCGCGCTGGACCGCCGCCTGGCCGCCCGCGCCATCCCTGCCGCCTTTGCCGTCGCGCCAACTGCCAATCCGGCCGACACCGACCCCCGCCGCGAAGCCATCGCGGCCCTCCAGCGAAGCGCCGGCTTGCCGTCCCACGGCTTCCTCGACGCCCGCACCGCCGCGCTCACGACCGCTCCTTCCGGTCAGGCCAGCGCCACCCCCGTGCCGCCCGCCACTGAACCCGGGCCGCAGCCGTCCGCACCACCCGCCGCCTCCGCGCAGGCCGCTGCCACTCACAGCACCGCCGCCCCCAATCCAGCCGTGCCCACCCCCGGCACAGCAGCGCCCGCCCAGCCAGCCTCCGCCCTATCCGACGCCCTCCGCGCTGCACCCCCGGACGCTGTCTGGCTCCCCCGCTTCCCGCCCGCCTTGAACGCCCGCTACGCCCTCGGCAGCTGCGCCACCACGGCCTCCTGGACCGGCACCGGCCTTCGCATCGAGGAGCGCCCCGTTCCTGGCGAGAACTACGAGATCTACGCCGACCCGCAGCGCTTCTACCTCCTCCCTCCAGGTGGCACGGCGCGCATCATCGAGGGCCTGCCCGACGGCACCCTCCGCCTCACCGGCACGATCCCGCCCGCTCTCGCCGCCCGCGGTGTAACCCCCGGCGCCGCACTGCGCCGCTGCAACCCCGGCGAAACCTCCGCCGCCCGCCCGTCCCCCCGAGCGCGCCCGTCCCCGGTGCGCTGACGTCCACCCTCCCGCACGAGAGACGCCCAGCCCCGATGCCCGTTCACCCCAGGGTCACCATCATCGGCGCCGGTATCCTCGGCGCCAGCGCCGCCTTCCACCTGGCCCGCGCCGGCGCGCAGGTCACGGTCCTTGACCCCATGCTGGACGGCCGCGCCACTGCCGCCGGCGCCGGCATCGTCTGCCCCTGGCCCTCCACCCGCACCGACCCGCGCTGGTACGACCTCGCAGCCGCCGCTGCCCGCTTCTACCCCAGCCTCATCGATGCCCTTTCCGCGGATGGCGAGACCGACACCGGTTACCGCACCGTCGGCGCCCTCATCCTCCCCGGCCCCGACGGAAAGCTCGACGATACCGAGGCCCGCCTTCGGACCCGCCTGCCCCAGGCCCCCGAGGCCGGCACGCTCACCCGCCTTGCCCCAGGCGAGGCCACCGTCCTCGTCCCGCCCCTCCATCCAGACCTGCCCGCGCTGCACCTCTCCGGCGGCGCCCGCGTGGACGGCCGCCGTCTCGCCGCCAGCCTTCTTCGCGCCGCCGAACGTCACGGCGCCCGTCTCATTCCCGCCGCCGCCACTGCCTTCCTGACGAACGGCTCCCGCGTCACCGGCACCACCACCGCGGACGGTACCATCGAAGCTGACGAGACCCTCTTCTGCGCCGGCGCCTGGGCCCCGCCCCTACTCACCCCGCTCGGTCTGGCGCTTCCCATCGAACCCCAACGAGGCCAGATCGCCCACTTCCAGCTCCGCGGCGCCGCAACCGAGGCTTGGCCCGTCCTCCTCCCCCTCTCCGGCCACTACCTCCTGGCCTTCGAGGACGGCCGCGTCGTCGCCGGCGCCACCCGAGAGACCGGCTCCGGCTTTGACCACCGCCTCACCGCATCCGGTGTCGCCGAGGTCCTCAACAACGCCCTCGCCATCGCCCCAGGCCTTGCCGACGCCACCCTGCTCGAGATCCGCATTGGCCTCCGCCCCCTCGGCCCGGCCCTCCCGCCCCTGCTCGGCCGCGCACCGGGCTTCCAGGGCCTGACCATCGGCAACGGCCTCGGCCCCTCCGGCCTCACCATCGGCCCCTTCGCGGGCGCACTCCTGGCCGACCTCGTGCTCGACCGCACCTCTGCCTTCCCGCTGGCCGACTACGCGCCAATCCCGCAATACAAAGCAGCAGCCAGCACTCAGAGTAGCCGACCTGGACCGAGGGCCAGCCTCAACAGAAAGCGCCGGACCCGCGTCTTCCTATGAGCCCCAGGCCTGACAGCTGACGCCCACCACCCCGAGGGCAAACAGCACGCCCCCGCAGTTGCGGCAGAAGTGGACGGGGGAGAGGAACGTCTGACGATCCGCAAGCATCGCTGCCCGTTGCTCGGGCGAGCCGCCGTCACCGGAGCGTGCCTTGAACACGTCAACTCCCCAGGTCGGAGCGTCCTGATTCAGTTCGGCGAGGGTGCAGACCAGCACCGTCCCGGCGCCAAGGACGAGCAGACCGAAGAACCCCAGCACCGTGACCATCACGACGGCAGCGCAGAAGAGGCCGCCCAACACCATCCACGCCAGAGCATTCGCAGCAGAACCGGCGGAGAAGCGCATCCTCGCTCGCGGCACAGGGGAACTCCCGGCAATCCCGTCCTGACCATCCCGCGGTGGCAGGTCACCCGCCAACAAAAGAAAACGGGGCGGCCCCCGAAAGGACCGCCCCGCCAATCACGCCGCAGAAGAAGCGGTGGCTCAGATGCTCTTATGCGTCGGGTTCGCGCCGGTCGTGTTGGTGCCCAGCGTCTTGTCCACCGCGCGCCCGGCCGCCGTGCCCGGCGGGTTCACCGCAGTGCCATCGGATTGGGTGGGATAGGCGCCCGAGATGTTGGTCCCGGCAGCGCGGTCAACGGCGCGGCTGGCCTCGGTGCCCGGCGGGTTGGTCGAAGAACCGGCGACGCCGGTCTTCGGGTACACCGTCGTGTCGGCGCGGCTGCCCTCGTTCTCCGGATGCGCGCCGGAGATGTTGGTGCCAGCCACCTGGTCGATGCCACGGGACACCATGGTGCCGCGCGGATTGGCAGGCGTGCCGTCCGGGGCATCGCCGGCCATCGGCAGAATGCCAGCACCACCCTCGTAGCCGTTCCAGCCAGCCGCGCGGTAATCCGCCTCGCGGGTGGTGGGGTCGACCGGGTTGTAGCGGGCGAGGATGCTCTCGACCTCGGAAGCGCGCATGTCGTCCGTGCGCACCGTCACCAGGCTGCCGCCGCGGCTCAGGCCCTCGGAATACACATGCGCGTCGCGCTCCTCGACGCCCGCGCCGACCAGGCTGCCCAGCAGGCCGCCAGCCGCCGCACCGGCACCCGCGCCGGTCAGCGCGGCAACCAGCCAGCCGGCCGCCACGATCGGGCCGAGGCCGGGAATCGCCAGCGCGCCGATGCCGGCGAGAATGCCGGCGCCGCCGCCGAGAACAGTGCCGAGCGTCGCGCCGGTGCCGGCGCCGGTCTCGGTCGTATCGTCATCCGCCACCGTGCCGGTGGTGGTGCCGGTGGCGCCGTCATTCGCCACGATGCTGACGTCGTCGCGGGCGAAGCCGGCGGCCTCGAGCGCGTTCACCGCCGAGCTGGCGTCGGCATAGGTGTCGTAAAGACGGGCAATGGTCCGCGTCGCCATGAGATCTCTCCTCGATTTGGTCAGGTCAGCGTTTCGTAAGCTGGGCTCAGCGAGCGGGGGTGGCGCCCGTCACGACATTGCCCTGGAAGTCCAGGCCCACATCGGCCGTCTGGCCACCGCGCATCGCGCGACCGCGCCACACGCCGGCCTCGTCCTTCTTCAGGTCCTGCACGCCGGTAAAGCCAGCGGCCTCAATGCGGCTGCGCGCCTGGCCCTCGGTGAAGGAGTTCGCGCCGGCGGCCGGGGTCGCCGTCGTGGCCGGGGCCGTGCCGGGATTGTCGCCGCGCACCGCGGGCTGGCCGCCGTCGCTCTGGCGGGTCGTGCCGGAGCTGCCCTGCTCGGCGCCCTGCGTGGCCGTGCCGGCGCGGGACTGGGAAGCGGCGGGGCCGGTCGTCGTGCCGGGAGCAGCGGTCGAGCCGGAAGGCTGGGTGGCCGGCGCCATCGTCATGGCCGGGGCGCCGCCGGTGGTCCCCTGCGAACCCGGGTTGGCGGTGTTCCCCTGCTGCGCCATGGCAGGCGTGGCGAGGGCGGCGGCAAGAGCCAGGGCGGCAACACTCGTGCGCATAGCGGTTCTCCCAAACGGTTGGTGACGTAGTCTCAGAGACTGAAGACGCTCAAAGGGGCGCCTTGCCGTGGGTTAACGCCGCTTGTGGCAAGATGGTCGCCGCGATCGCGCATCCGTGAGGTGACAGGCCGCGGAATGTGCCCAAGCAGCGAGTTGAACCGGGCCGGCATGGAGCGGTGCCGGCCAACCGTCCCTGGACAGCTCCGCCCGAAAAGCCCGGCTCCGGCGCGCCCGCCCTGCACGGCCGTCCCGCGGCACGGGCGGTGGCCCTGCCCCCACACCCCTGCTATACGCGCGCATCAAGTGCCGCCGCGGGCCGGGCCGAAGCGCCCCGACTCCGGCGGCCGCACAGGTTTCGGAACCCCTCATGGCCCGCAGGCGACAGCTCTACGAAGGCAAGGCGAAGGTCCTCTTCGAAGGCCCGGAGCCCGGCACGCTCGTCCAGTATTTCAAGGACGACGCGACCGCCGGCAACGGCGCGAAGAAGGGAATCATCACCGGCAAGGGCGTGCTGAACAACCGCATCAGTGAACACCTGATGACGAAGCTCGGCGAGATCGGCGTCCCCACCCACTTCATCCGCCGCCTGAACATGCGCGAGCAGCTGATCCGCGAAGTCGAGATCATCCCGCTCGAGGTGGTGATCCGCAACATCGCCGCCGGCTCCCTCGCCAAGCGCCTGGGCATCCAGGAAGGCACTCGCCTGCCCCGCAGCATCGTCGAGTACTACTACAAGAACGACGCCCTGCAGGACCCGATGGTGAGCGAGGAGCACATCACCTGCTTCGGCTGGGCCGCCACCCAGGACCTCGATGACATCGTGGCCCTCGCCTTGCGCGTGAACGACTTCCTCACCGGCCTCTTCCTCGGCGTCGGCATTTCCCTCGTCGACTTCAAGCTCGAGTTCGGCCGCCTCTACGAGAACGACGAGATGCGCATCGTCCTCGCCGACGAGATCTCGCCCGACAACTGCCGCCTGTGGGACGCCAAGACCGGCGAGAAGATGGACAAGGACCGCTTCCGCCGCGACCTCGGCAAGGTCGAGGAAGGCTACCAGGAAGTGGCCCGCCGCCTCGGCATCCTCCCCGAAGCCGGCGTGCGCGACCTCAAGGGCCCGGAGCTGATGCAGTGAAGGCACGCGTTTTCGTCATGCCGAAGAACGGCGTGCTGGATCCCCAGGGCAAGGCCATAGGCCACGCCCTCGGTACCCTCGGCTTCGAAGGCATCGGCGAGGTCCGCACAGGCAAAGTCATCGAGCTGGAACTGACGGAAACCGACCCGGAGGCCGCGAAGGCGGCCGCCGAGGCCATGGCCCGCAAGCTCCTGGCCAACACGGTGATCGAATCCTTTCGCGTCGAACTCGCCTGAAGCCGGACCGGCGCTAGCACGCCATGATCAAGGCCAGCCTCCTCATCATGACCGTCCTCACGGTCCTGATCTCGATGCTCCTGTCATGGCGCGAGCGCCGCATGGCCGCCGCGCGCCCCGCCATCCCGGCGCCCCGCGGCCGCGCCCCGCGCGGGCCCGGCCTCGTCGCCCGCAGCAAGGCAGGCTTCGACCGCTGGATGACCGCCGCCGCCATCGCGGCCGTCCTCACCATTGCCGTCCTGGGCGGCCTCCATTGGATCAGGGTGTTCCACCAATGAACGCGACCATCCTCCTCTTCCCCGGCACCAACCGTGAGCGCGACATGGCCATCGCCCTGGAGCGCGCGACCGGGAAGAAGCCGACCCTCACCTTCCACCGCGAAACCGAACTCCCCGCGGGTACCGACCTCGTCGTCCTCCCGGGCGGCTTCTCCCATGGCGACTACCTGCGCTGCGGCGCCATGGCCGCCCGCTCCCCCATCATGCCCGCGGTCCACGACTTCGCGGCCAAGGGCGGCCATATCCTCGGCGTCTGCAACGGCTTCCAGATCCTTTGCGAAGCGGGCCTCCTCCCCGGCGCCCTCCTCCAGAACGCCGGTCTCCGCTTCCTCTCCATGGACACGGTGCTGCGCGTCGAGCGCGCCGGCACCCCCTTCACCGCGCGCTGGCAGAAGGGCGCCACTTTCCGCGCGCCCATGGCGCACGGAGACGGCAACTACTTCGCCGATGACACCACGCTCGACCGGCTGGAGGGCGAGGGCCTCGTCGCCTTCCGCTACGCCGACCGCAACCGCAACGGCGCTGCCCGCGACATCGCCGGCATCCTCTCCCCCAACCTCCGCATCTGCGGCCTGATGCCGCACCCCGAGGACCTGGTGGACCCGCTGATGGGCGGCGAGGACGGCCTCCCCCTCTTCCAATCCCTCGCTGAGACCCTCGTCTCCGCCTGAACGGCACCCGGCGCCCTACGACACCGGCGCCGGACACGCCCTGCCCCGGGCCTTCACCCGCGCCACCTCCGGCTCCAGCATCGTCCGCCGGGCCAGCATCCCGCTTCCCCGCAGGGCCGGCCCGCCCCCGGCGCCGCGCCGAAGGTCAGCCCGGCGAGACCTTGGGCCCGGTTCGGCCGGCCACCTCCCGCATCCGCACCCCGAGCGACATCATGGCCGAAGCCAGTTCCAGCTCGCGTTCCCGCCCGGACTTGCGGCGCCGCTCCTCGATCTCCGGCATCTTGCGAAGCTGCTCGCGGTAGACGCAGCCGAGGGCGGAAACGAAGTCGCCGTCGCGGCCCAGAAGCTCGTCGCCCAACTCCATCAGCAGCAGGCTCGGCCAGGCCCGCGGCCGCACGCGTAGCACCTCCCCCACCACCCAGCCCGCCGACAGCCGCGGCTCCACCTTGGCCATGATCAGCGCCAGCGACGCCGCCGAGCGCGACCACCCGCCCTGGCAATGCACCAGAAGATGCGCGTCCTTCCGCTTCTCCCTCACCATCGCCTCGGCAAAGGCCAGCAAGGCCTCGACATGCTCGCGCCGGGCTGGCGCGCGCCGCGTGGCGGCCGGATTGATGTGGTCGCTGAAGCGCAGGTCGAGCCGCTTGTGCGGCCCGTACTCCCGCAGTTCCGGCGGCACGGGTGCATCGGGATCGAGGATAGAGACCACATGCGTCACCCCCGCCGAACGATGCAGCTCCAGGTCCCGGAGGCCACAGACGGTATACCGGAACGGAAGCCGCGCGTGCATTTGGGTCCCTCGCACAGGTCGGGTCCCGAGCCGACAGAGCAGCCGACCGCGTCACCACGGACCGGTCGGTTAACATACAGGTTAGAATTTGGACATGAATTTGTAATCCCGGTCCAGGGCAGGAAAGGTGCCGCCGCAAGCCCGCATCCCGGAACATCCAGGCACTTTCCAGCGCCTCCCCCTTCCGGCTGCCGCACCGGGAACCTCGCCCGTCCCGCTAAACGGCGCAGAGGCAGGGGCAGGGCCGGGTGGCGAAGACCGCAAGCCACGTGGCAGTGTCCCTCCCGCTCAAGGCAGAGAATAAGACCCATTCGGAGGAACACGATGCAGCGTCGCCCCGTCCTTGCCGGCCTGTTCTCCGCCGCGCTTCCGCTCGCAAGGGCCGGCGCCCAGACCAGCCCCGCCACGCCCCCCACCGGCCGCCCGATCCAGATGATCGTCGCCTACCCGCCCGGTGGTGGCACCGACATCGCCGCCCGCACCCTCGCCATGTTCATGGAGCGCGAGCTGGGCCAGCCCGTGGTCGTGCTCAACCGCGCCGGCGCCGGCGGCGAGATCGGCTTCGGCGAACTCGCCCGCTCGCGGCCGGACGGCGCGACCATCGGCTTCCTCAACACGCCCAACATCGTCACCATGCCGATCGAGCGCCGCA
This sequence comes from Roseomonas sp. WA12, assembly GCF_054165765.1. NCBI lineage: Bacteria > Pseudomonadati > Pseudomonadota > Alphaproteobacteria > Acetobacterales > Roseomonadaceae > Roseomonas > Roseomonas sp. WA12. The sequence continues at coordinate 2,373,885 of NZ_CM135108.1, forward strand.
CCTCCTACAAGCTCGACGATATCGCCCCGATCGCCAACATCGTGGACGACCCCGGCGGCTTCTTCGTCCTGAACGACAGCCCGTACAGAACTCTCGCCGACCTCGTCACCTACGCGCGCGCCAACCCCGAGAAGGTCACCTACGCGACGACCGGCATCGGCTCGGACGACCATCTCGCCGGCCTCGCCTTCTCACGCGCCGCCGACATCCGGATGACGCATGTCCCCTATAACGGCGCCTCCCAGACCCGGAACGCCCTCCTCACCCGCCAGGTCACGCTTGGCTCGATCAATGTCAGCGAGGGCCTGCCCGATGTGCAGCAGGGCACCGCCCGCGCCCTCGGCCAGATGTCCGCCACCCGCTGGGAAGGCCTGCCCGAGGTCCCCACCTTCCGGGAACAGGGCTTCGACGTCATCCAGTCCTCGATGCGCGGCGTCGGCGCCCCTGCCGGCACCCCGCCCGCCCTGCTCAACCGCTACGCGGAGGCCTTGCAGCGCATCGTCGCCAACCCCGAGTTCCGCCGCATGGCCGCCCAGCAAGCCCTGCCGCTCCGCTATCTCGGCCCCGACGAGTACCGCACGGAATTGACCACCCTCCGCACCGATTTCGAGAAGCTCTGGGCCCAGCACCCCTGGCGCGAGAGCTGACCCGTCAGCCCGGCTTCCGCAACAGGCCCAGAACAAGCACCCGGAACGCCCCCACCGCCCTCTCAAGGACGGCGCGGGGCTCCCCCGATGCCGCGATCCAGAGCGCGGCATTGAGCGCCGCGCCGTTCACAAGCCGGGCCGCCGCCTCCGCATCCACCGGCCGCACGACCCCGGCCTCGATCAGTTGCTCGATCGTCCTCATCGTCGTCGCCAGGCACACATTCTGCCCGGGCCATCCAGAGGGGTCGCCCAGCACCGCTGGCCCGTCCAGCAGCATCACCCGTTGAATCTCCGGCTCCAAGGCCATCTCGATATAGGCGACGCTCTCCGCCAGGAATCCCTCCCAGCCGCCCCCAGCCGCATCGCGCACGGTGCCCAGCCGCGCCGCCATCTCGGCGTCCATCTCCTCGATCACGGCCCGCAGCAGCCCCTCCTTGCCGCCGAAGTTGTGATAGAGCGCCCCGCGCGTCAGCCCGACCCCGGCCGTCAGCTCGTCCATTGAGGACGCCGCGTAGCCGCGCGCCGCAAAGTCCTGCCGCGCCGCCCGGATAAGCTTCGCCCGCGTCTCCTCGACCATCTCGGCTCGCCGCCTCGCCACCACTTCCTCCCCCTCACACACACAGCGTACGCAGTTGACATACGAACCGTATGCGACAAGGTGTTCGCATACGGCTCGTATATAGGCATCCGCCCCGAGCCGGGCATCACCCTTCACCACCGCTGAGCAAACACGCTCAGTGGCCGCCCGGGCCTTCAGCCGCGCCCGGAACCCGCAGGAGCCATACCCATGCGCGACGCCATCTTTCCCCCCGGCCGCCAGGCCCTCTACGAGATCAACCGCTATTCGGCCGCCGTCCGCTCGGGCGACCTCCTCTTCGTCTCTGGCCAGGTCGGCAGCCGCGAGGACGGCTCCCCCGAACCGGACTTCCCCGCCCAGGTCCAGCGCGCCTTCGACAATCTCGCCGCCGTGCTGAAAGCCGCCGGCGCCGGCTTCGAGGATGTGGTGGACGTCACCACCTTCCACACCGACCCGGAGAGCCAGTTCGAGGCCGTCAGCGCCGCCCGCAACCGCGCCTTCGGCCCGGCCCCCTACACCAACTGGACCGCGGTGGGCGTCAACTGGCTCGCCGGCTTCGACTTCGAGATCAAGGTCATCGCCCGCCTCCCCGCCTGACGGTGGCTAAGATGCGACTCTCTTCACCCCGGCCCGCATCGGCCGGACTGGAAGCCGCCCACGCCACCCGGCGGTGAGCAACGGCGCGGTACCGTATCCGCGGTGCCGCGCCATCGCCGGAGCATCCCCGGCTCGCCTTCCATGCGAACGCCCCGGGGCCGCTCCGGCGCCAGCAATGCCGCTTTAACCGAGCGGAGACCGCCCCTCGACCACGCCGAACTGCAGGAAGTGCTCCAACGGGTTCACCCCGGCCGCAGCCACATCCGTGTAGGTCGCGAGATAGGCGCTGCTGTCGAACGCGGCCGAGGGATCACGCCCTTCCCGCCAGCCGAAGGCGTTGTAGTGCTCAAGCGGATTGATCCCCGCCGCCGCCACATCCGCATTCGTCGCCAGATAGGCCGAGGTATCGAACAGCGCGTTGGGATCGCGCCCCTCGCGCCAACCGAACACCCCATAGTGCTGCTCCGCGTCGATTCCGGCAAAGAGGACGTCGGGGCTCTGAACCGCGTAGAACAGGTCGTCGACCAGGCTGTTCCCGTCCCCGGTGTTGATCACCACGTCGGAGAACTGGAACCGCTCCACATTCGTCACCGTGTCCACGCCATCCGCACCGGCGATCACCGCGCGCACGCCAAGCGCGGAGATCCCCGTGCCGGTGAAAGCGAAGTCGAAGGCCGCTGTGTCGCTGCCCGGCCCGCCCTCGAGGATGTCGTTGCCGGCATTGCCGTTCATCACATCATCGCCGAAGTCGCCGACAAGAACGTCGTCCCCCTCGCCGCCGAACAGCCTGTCGTTCCCAAGATCGCCGTCGACAAAGTCGCGCCCCTGGTCGCCGGAGACGAGGTCATCGTCATCGCCGCCCGTCAGGAAATCATCGCCCTCGTTGCCGTTCACCGTATCGGCCCCGGCCTCGCCAACGAAGAAGTCGTTGCCCGCCCCGCCGGCCATCACGTCGTTGCCGGGATTGCCCGCCGCATAGTCGTTGCCGTCGTCGCCGAAGATCTGATCGTCGCCCGCTTCGCCGATGAGCTGGTCGTCGCCGGCATCACCATGGACCACGTCATTCCCGAGGCCGGCCGCTACATAGTCGATCCCGGCGCCCCCCGAGATCGCGTCGTTCCCGCCCTGGGCATCGATCCGGTCGAACCCGTCTCCACCGAAGATCTGATCGTCGCCGAGCAGACCGAAGACGATGTCGTCACCCGCACCCGCGTCGATGATATCGGCACCGTCCGTTCCGGGCAGGTTGTCGGATAATGCACTGCCGAAGATATTCGCCATGGTCCTGGCCACTCCGTTCTTTGTTGTGTTCCGCGAACACGTTTGGGACGGCTCGGCACATGTGCGCCCAGCTTCGGAACAGGGTTGGTCCGTCCTGGCCGAAGACAAGGATACTTATTAACATCCAACAGCATGAAAATACGCGCGAGAACTGACCTGGGTTAAAGCAGTAAAGCCAAAGCAATCCCGCTTAACCAGCTTGCGCCATTACTCCCTAAAGCCTGCTGGCGTCCCGTCGCAAGCCAGATGCCGCAACCGCCCCCTACCGCTCTCCACGCTGCGCCCGCATCCGCTCCCGCAGCCCGCCACTCACCCCCGTCCCCTCCGCAATCGGCCGATGCAGGTTGCCCGAGGTGATCGGCCCAGGCGGCGCCTGTTCCATCTGCGTCCGCTCGACGAACGCCCCCGCAATCCGCTCCGCAATGGCAGGCGAGATCCGGTCCCCCAGCACCGCCGCCCGCGCCTTCCACCCCACGGCGTAAGGCCCATCCGGATGCACGGAATTCCAGACGATCGCGTCCACAACCTCGCGCGGATCGTCCAGCAACCCGGCTTGCGGCAGCCGCCCCGTATAGCTCCCCGCATGCACCCAGTACGGCGTATCCACAGCCCAGGGCTGAATCGTGGCGACCCGGATCATCCGGTCCAACCCACCCAGCCGCAACTCCTCGCGGATCGCCCCGTCCAGCCCCAGCAGCGCGTGCTTCGTCGCCGCATAGGTCGCGTGATAGGCCAGCGGCACACTCCCCTCGACCGAGGAGATGTTCACCAGCACCCCATGCCCCTGCCGCCGGAACTGCCGCAGCGCGACGTGGGAGCCGTAAATCACCCCCTTCAGATTCACATCCACCATCCGCGCATGATCGGCGATCGGGATCTCCTCGAACCGCCCGATCGACGCCACCGCCGCATCGTTGATCCAGACATCGATCGCCCCGAACCCGTCCAGCGCCGCCTGCGCCAGCCGCTCCACCGCCGCCGCATCGCTCACATCGGTGGGCACCACCAGCGCCTGCCCGCCATTTGCGCGCACCTGCGCCGCCACCTCCTCCAGCACCGCCCCGCGCCGCGCCGCCAGCACGACATTCGCGCCATACCCGCCCAGCCGCTCTGCCACCCCGCGCCCGAACCCGCTGGATGCCCCGGTCACCACATAGGTCCGCCCCGACACCACCGACCGGTCCCGCGCGCCCAATTCGGACGGCGCCGAACACCCGCTCACCAGTGCCCCGACCGCCGCCACCGCCACCACAGGAAGAAGATGGAAAGGAAACACCGGCACGCCCTCCGACACCCACGCCCAGCCGCACCGGACGCCACCCCCGAAGAACCCCGCAGGGCCCCAATCGTTCCAGCCGCCGCAACACACCTCCACAAAAGCAAGGGGCCCGGAAAGCCGTTGCCCCGAGCCCCGCCCCCCACGCCCAGGCGCAGCCCCTAAAACCCTCACCGCATCGGCGGCGCGTACTGCAGCCCACCCTTTGTCCAGAGATTGTTGATCCCCCGCTGCACCCCCAGCGGCGTGATGCTCCGGTCCCACATCTCCGCGAAATTCCCGACCTGCCGAACGATCTGCACCGCCCAATCCGGCTGCACCCCCAGCGACCGCCCGAGATCCCCCGTCACTCCCATGAACCGCTGCACCTCCGGATTGGCACTCGCCCGAAAACTCTCGAGATTCTTGCTGCTGATCCCCAGCTCCTCCGCCGTCAGCTGCGCGAAATGCGCCCAGCGCACGATGTCGAAGAACTTCCAGTCCCCCTTCCGCACCATCGTTCCCAACGGCTCCTTCGAGATGATCTCCGGCAGCAGCAGGTACTGCCCCGCATTCGCCCCCTGCGTCGCCCGGAAGGACGCCAGCGAACTCGCATCCGTCGTGAAGGCATCGCACCGCCCCGCGATGAACGCCGCCCGCAACTCCTCCAGGTTCTCGATCACCAACGGCGTGAACCGCATGGAATGAACCCGGAAGTAATCCGTCAGGTTCAACTCCGTCGTGGACCCCGGCTGCACGCAAACCGTCGCCCCATCCAACCCCCGCACGGAGGTCACGCCGGACGCCGTTTTCACCATGAACCCGGTGCCGTCATAGAAATTGATGCTGGCGAACTCCAACCCCAGCGCCGCCTCGCGCCCTAACGTCCAGGTCGTGTTCCGCACCAGCATATCGACCTCGCCGGACTGCAAGGCCGTGAACCGGTTCGTCGCCGTCGTGTTGATGAACCGAACCTTGCCCGCATCCCCCAGGATCGCGGCGGCCACGATGCGGCACCCATCCGCATCCAACCCCCGCATCACCCCCTGGCTGTCCGGCGCGCTGAACCCCGGCGTCGACCCGGCCACCCCGCACAACACCGCCCCGCGCGCCCGGATGGCCCCCATCGTATCCGCCGCCGGCTGCGCCACCGCGCCACCCGCCAGCCCGGCGGCCAGTACCGCCCCGGCCACCACGCGCCCCAGCGCACCCCAAACCGCCTGTGTCATCGCTGCCGCACCCCGCAAAGGTTGGATGCGTGCGACCGGTCGCCCCCCGGCCGCGTCCCCGGCCTCCCGCCAACGCTACCGACCCGCGACCAACCCTTGCAACCGCTTTGCCAATGGCGTCCCGGGCAGCGCGGACAGCAAAAGCCCGGGAGAAGGAATTCCCCCGGACCCCCATCTTTTTCCGGCCGAAAACGTCGGGCCGCGCTGGCCCGCGCGGCCCTCAGCGCTTCATAAACTTGGAGAACCGGCTCTCATGCCCGTCCGCGGCCTTGTTCTGATGCAGGAAGGCCAGCTTTCAGACGGTTTCATCTGCGCTGAAGCAGAAAGGCTCTTCTTAGGTGTATACATCGCTTACTCAACCTGCTCTTCCTGCGCTGCGATGCCGAGAACAAATACAAGCCTGTGTCCGCAGGAAAATTTTATTTTAGTGCCGGCACCTATGACGTGAGCGCCGACGTAGTTCTCCTCTCGGCAAACTGGACAGGCGATCTTAATTTGCCTTTTCTTTAGAAGAGTTTTTTGTCCACCTTCTACATCTGCCTCGTCAACTAGGTCGTAGATCGCTCGGCACTATGGACAAGTGATCCCGTCCGCGAAACTCCCGACTCTGCGTTTGATATGGCGTCCACAATCACAGTCAAACGTGTGAAACACCCCGAAGTTAGCTGAGATGGTCGCTGGGGAAAGCGCCTCCTCAAGAACAAGCACCACCTCATCTGCTTTAGTTTTCATCTTATCAAGCGTTGCTTCTGCCCCACTCTCAATCTGGTGAATAGTCGACGCATGAAGAAAATTACCTAAAGCATTATGGAAGGAGTGCGCCCACTTCAGGCTAAATCTTCGATCCTCGCCGACAAAAAACTGCTCTTGTATCGCCTTTCCTGCCTCGCCTTCTTCCGAAATCGTGTATGTAGCAGTTTTTTCCGCGTTGGGATCCACCGAAAGCATCTCGGCAATAACTTGTCTAGGAGGCCATTTGCGAACAGCGTCGTCCGGCATTTCTTCCAGATAAGAATACAGGTGCTGGTAACAGACGTACTCGATCGCAAACCTCAGTTCTAAGCAGGCGTACCTGACGGAGGCTTCATCGCCGGCGCAAAGAAGCCGTTTGGCCCGCTCCAGACACTCTTGCGCCCGATGTCTTACCAAGCCCCAAGACATATTAGTTTGCTCCCTCAAACTCTGGCCCGGAACAGTACCGACCCCACCAGAAGCCACAAAGCACATCGTATAGGAATACTTGACTATCGCGTGAGTCTATGCTGCAGTTCACTCATGCCCCTTCCCCACCCCCCCTGCCTAACCCCCTCCCGCCCCTGGTCCCCCCTCACCGACCTCCAGTTCCACGCCCTCCTCCCCTACATCCTCCCCCGCTCCCCGGCCGGCCGCAGAATCCCCGATCTACGGGCCCGAATGGACTCCATCTTCCAAACCACCGCCACCCACGCCCCCTGGCGCGAAGCCCCTCAGAACGGCGCCACCTGGCCCACCATCGCCCGCCACTACCGCCGCCTCACCCGCGCCGGCCTATGGGAACGCCTTCTCATCGCCCTCGCCGACGCCGCCCCCAACCACCCCCTCCACACCATCGAACACCTGATCGTCCGCGCCTGCCGCCGCGCCCACCGCCTGCTCGGCATGCCCTTCCTCGTCCTCATCCGCCGAATCGGCCTCCGCTCCGCCCTCCCCGGCCCGCCCTGGCTCCTGCCGGACCCCGATTTGTCCCAAAGCCTCGCCGCCCTCCCCATCCCCTTAAAAATCCCCACAACCCCGGCCGCCCGCGCGGCCAGAACCGACTACCTCCGCGCCCTCAAACACCTCTTCAAAGCCGCCGAGGGCCGCGCCCGCATCCCCCGCACCGTCCGCCTGGGACGGCCCTAAGCGCGATGCTCCGCATCGTCGCCAGCGGGACGCGCAGCGTCGTCGCCCACCCGCACTGCCGAGACCACCACCAGGGCAACGCGCAGCGTTGTCCCGCCCCACCCACGCTCCCGCGCGTCCCGCGTAACCCCACCCATGCAACAACCGCCCACCCCCACCCCGGAAAGCCCCCTCGACAAGCAGCCCCCCCCTGCCCAAAACCCGTCCATGCCGATTGCCGCCGAAACCCCCGCCGCCCTCCTCGACGAAGCGAAGGCCCGCAGCCTCGCCAAGGATTTCGGCCTGAAGGGCGACGAGTTCGACCGCGTCCTCACCATCCTCGGCCGCACCCCGTCGCTGACGGAACTCGGCATCTTCTCGGTGATGTGGAGCGAGCACTGCTCCTACAAATCCAGCCGCGTCTGGCTGAAGGAACTCCCCACCAAGGCCCCCTGGGTCATCCACGGCCCGGGCGAGAACGCCGGCGTCATCGATATCGGCGATGGCCTGGCCGCCATCTTCAAGATGGAATCCCACAACCACCCGAGCTTCATCGAGCCCTACCAGGGCGCCGCCACCGGCGTCGGCGGCATCCTGCGCGATGTCTTCACCATGGGCGCCCGCCCCATCGCCAACCTCAACGCGCTGCGCTTCGGCGCCGTGGACCACCCCCGCACGAAGTCCATCGTGGATGGCGTCGTCCGCGGCATCGGCGGCTACGGCAACTGCGTCGGCGTCCCCACCGTCGGCGGAGAGGTCAACTTCCACCCCGCCTACAACGGCAACCCCCTCGTCAACGCGATGACGGTCGGCATCGCCCGGCAGGACCGCATCTTCCTCAGCGCCGCCGCCGGCATCGGCAACCCGGTGGTGTACGTCGGCAGCAAGACCGGCCGGGACGGCATCCACGGCGCCACCATGGCCTCCGCCGAATTCTCCGAGGACGCCGAGGAAAAGCGCCCCACCGTCCAGATCGGCGACCCCTTCGCCGAAAAGCTCCTCATCGAAGCCTGCCTGGAACTCATGGCCACCGACGCCATCGTCGCCATCCAGGACATGGGCGCCGCCGGCCTCACCAGCTCCAGCGTGGAAATGGCCGGCAAGGGCGGCGTCGGCATCGAGCTGAACATGGACGCCGTCCCCCAGCGCGAAACCGGCATGACCGCCTATGAGATGATGCTGAGCGAAAGCCAGGAGCGCATGCTCATCGTCCTCAAGCCCGGTGAGGAACACGTCGCCGAAGCCATCTTCCACAAATGGGAACTGGATTTCGCGGTGATCGGCCACATCACCGATACCGGCCACATCACCCTCCGCCACCACGGCATCCTCGAAGCCGACATCCCCCTCGCCCCCCTCGAATCCCAGGCCCCCCTCTACCGCCGCCCCACGGTGGAAACCCCCAAGCAACCCACGCTGGACGCAGCGACGATCGCAGACCCCGTCGGCATCCCCGCCGCCCTGAAAACCCTGATCGCGAGCCCGGACCTCTGCTCCCGCCGCTGGATCTGGGACCAGTATGACAGCACCGTCGGCGGCCAGACCGTCCGCCGCCCCGGCGCCGCCGACGCCGCCATCGTCCGGCTCGAGGACAGCCCCCGCGCCCTGGCGATGACCACCGACGTCACCCCCCGCTACTGCGCCGCAGACCCCGAAACCGGCGGCGCGCAAGCCGTCGTGGAAACCTGGCGCAACATCACCGCCACAGGCGCAAAGCCGCTGGCGATCACCGACAACATGAACTTCGGCAACCCCGAGCGCCCGGAGATCATGGGCCAGTTCGCCGCCTGCATCCGCGGCATGGCCGCCGCCTGCACCGCGCTCGACTACCCCGTCGTCTCAGGCAATGTCAGCCTCTACAACGAGACGCGCGGGGTGGATCACCCCCAGGCCATCCTCCCCACCCCCGCCATCGGCGGCGTCGGCGTGATCGAGGATGCCGCCAAGGCCACCGGCATCGCCCCCAGGCCCGGCCAGGAAATCATCCTCCTCGGCACCACGTCAGGCCATCTCGGCCAGTCCCTCTGGCTGCGCGAGATCGCCGGCCGCGAAGAAGGCGCCCCCCCGCCCATCGACCTCGCCGCCGAGCGCAAGCACGGCGACTTCGTCCGCGAAAAGATCCTCGCCGGCGCCATCACCGCCTGCCACGACCTCGCCGATGGCGGCCTCCTGATCGCCCTGACCGAGATGGCCCTCGCCGCCAACCTCGGCCTGACCATCGAGCCCGCCCCGTCAGGCACCCCCGCCCACGCCTTCTGGTTCGGCGAGGACCAGGCCCGTTACCTCTGCGCCACCCCCGACGCCCCGGCCCTGCTCGCGGCGGCCAAGGAAGCCGGCATCCCCGCCATGCGCATCGCCCGCGTCGCCGGCACCACCGGGGCCTTGGCTGTGCCGGGTCACCCCGCCATATCCCTGGAAGACCTGCGCGCCGCGCATGAGGGCACCCTCCCCGCCCTCATGGCCGACGCCTGAGAGGAACCAAAGCCGATGGCGATGCCCGCCGCCGAGATCGAGGCCCTGATCCGCGCCGCCCTCCCCGACGCCCAGGTCCGGATCGAGGACCTGGCCGGCGACGGAGACCACTACGCCGCCACCGTCATCTCCCAGGCCTTCAAGGGCCTCTCCCGCGTCCGCCAGCACCAGCTCGTCTACGCCGCCCTGCAGGGCCGCATGGGCGGCGAGCTCCACGCGCTGGCCCTCCAAACCTCAGCCCCCGAGTGAAGGAAGCGACACCGATGTCCGACACCGCCGCCACCCAGCAGATCCGCTCCGAGATCGAGACCAACCCGGTCACCCTCTTCATGAAGGGTACCCCGGTCTTCCCGCAGTGCGGCTTCTCCGCCCGCGTGGTCCAGATTCTCTCCCACATGGGCGTGCCGTTCCACGGCGTGAACGTGCTGGCGGATCCCGAGATCCGCGAGGGCATCAAGACCTTCTCCAATTGGCCGACCATCCCCCAGCTCTACGTGAAGGGCGAGTTCGTGGGCGGCTGCGACATCATCACCGAGATGTTCCAGTCCGGTGAGCTCGGCATCCTCCTGACCGAGGCCGGCATCCCCCACACGCAAGCCGCGTGAGGGACGGCGGGCCCGCCCCCGAACAGGGTCCCGGGCCCGCCCCACCCGCCAAAGGTCCGAAAGGGCTCGAGGCCGCCTCCTGGAAGGTCGCCCTTTCCGTCACCCTGCTGATGCAGACGGTGGCGGCCTTCCTCACCCAGTGCGTCCCCGTTCTGGCTCCGCTGCTCACCGGCAGCGCCGGTCTGCCCCCCGAGGCCGCCGGCCACCTCTCCGCCTTGGGCACGCTGGGAAGCCTCGTCTTCCTCGTCCTGGGCAGCCCCATCCTCGCCCGCCTCGGTCCCGTCCGCACCCTCCAGGGCGGCGCGCTGCTCGCAGCCCTCGGCCTCGCCACCGCCTCCCTCGGCGGCGTGCTCGCCCTGGGACTGGCCGCCTTCCTCGTCGGCATCGGCTACGGCCCCACGCCGCCTGCCGGCAGCCGCATCCTCGCCGCCACTGCCCCGCCGCGGCACCGCTCCCTCATCTTCTCCATCAAGCAGGCCGGCGCCCCGCTCGGCGGCGTCTTCGCGGGCCTGCTCATCGCCCCCGTCGGCGCCCTCTGGGGCTGGCCCGCCGCCCTGGCCCTCGCCATCGGCATCGCCCTGCTCGCCGCCGCCATCATCCAGCCCAGCCGCCGCTCGTTGGACGTGGAGCGCGAGCCCGGCCGCGCGGTGCACCTCCGCGCCCTGCTCGGCCGAGGTAACCTCACCGGCCCTTTCGCCGCACTCCGCCTGCACCCGTTGCTGGCGCCGCTCACCTGGCTGGCCTGCTCGCTCGCCACCGTGCAGGGCTGCTTCTTCGCCTTCGCCGTCACCTGGCTGACGGAAACGCGGCACCTCGACCTTGTCCAGGCCGGCGCTGTCTTTGCGGCCATGCAGGCCGGTGGCGTGCTCGCCCGCATCGCCCTCGGCTGGATCGCGGACCGCACGGACAACGCCGCAATGAACCTCGTCGGCCAGGGCCTGGGCGGAGCGGCGGCCGTCACGCTCTTCGTGCTGCTCCCGCCGCTCGGATTCCTGCCCACCCTTTTCCTCGGACTGCTCTCGGGATCGCTGGTGGCGAGCTGGAACGGCATCTACCAGGCCGAGATCGCGCGCCTTTCCCCTCCGGGCCGCATTGCCGAGGCCACCGCGGGGTCAACTACCCTCTGCTTCCTCGGCTATCTCATCCCGCCCGCGATCTTCGCGGCACTGGTCACGCTCACCGGCAGCTGGCTGCTGCCGCAGCTCCTCGCCGCCGGGCAGTTGCTGCTGGTCGCCCTTCTCGTTCTGCCGCGGCTGCGGCGAGGCGGATAAGGGGTGGGCGCGGACATCACCGATCTCCGCGCCCGCTCGGATCAGCGCATCGGCAGGGCGTAGAGCAGGCCGCCGCGCGTCCACAATTCGTTCGCACCGCGGGCGAGCCCAACTTGGCTGCGCGGTCCCATGTGGCGCTCATAGATCTCGCCGTAATTGCCGATCGCCTTCACGATGTTCACCACCCAATTCGGATCAAGCTTGAGCGACTGGCCGAGCTCCGGCGTCACGCCCAAAAGCCGGCGCGTGTCGGGGTTGGTGGTGGTGCGCTTCACCTCGTCCACGTTCTGGGAGGTGACGCCGCTCTCCTCGGCCTGGATCACCGCGTTCACGTACCAGCGCACCACGTCGTGCCACTCGTCGTCGCCGCGGCGGATATAGGGGCCGTAGGGCTCCTTCGAGAAGCGCTCGTCGAGGATCTTCCACTCGTTCGGGTTGGGCATGGAGGAGCGGATGGCGGCGAGCTGGGAGGCGTCGGTGCCGAAGGCGTCGCAGCGACCGGCCTGCAGGGCGCCGGCGGCCTGATCGGTGCGCTCGAACAGCACGGGGTTCAGGCGCATGTTGTTGGTGCGGAAGTACTCGGCCGTCACCTGCTCGTTCGTGGTCCCCTGGACGAGGCAGACCGTGGCGCCGCTCATCTCGGACGCCTTGGTGATGTTGGCGTTGGCACGGACCATGAAGCCGTGGCCATCATAGAAGTTCGGCGTCATGGCGCGGACGCCGAGGCCGACATCGCGCAGCATCGTCTCGGTGCTCGTGCGGAAGAGCACATCGATCTCGCCCGAGGAGAGGGCGGTGAAGCGCGTGGACGAGCTGAGCGGGGTGAAGCGCACCTTGTTCGGATCGTTGAACAGAGCAACCGCGAGGCCGCGGCAGAAATCGACGTCGAAGCCCTGCCAGACGCCGCGCGCATCAGGGCTGGCAAAGCCGGCGATGCCGTTGTGGATGCCGCAGTGGAGCTGGCCTCGGGCGCGGATGGCATCGAGCGTCGCGCCAGCCCGGGCCGGAGCGGCGGCCGAGAGGAGCGCCGCGGCGGCGGCGACCGTCGCGAGGATTGCGCGTTTCATCATTGTTGAAGCCTTCCCTGATTCGTTGGGGAAGCGTGCGAAGCGGCGGGCCGGCAAGTCAACACGGCGAAATCAGGGGATTGGCGCGCCGGGACGGGCGAGCGCGCAAGGCGGAGGCAGGAGAGGTCCGGCCTGCACAGGATTGCGCCGGTGGGCAGTGTGCGGGCGGCTCCTTGGAGGGGTTGCCTCCCGGGAGCCGGCTCGTTCAAACGGCGGCCGGCTCCGGGTGGCGGCGCTGCCAGGCGACGGCAGTGACGAGGGCGAGCATCACGGCGGCGGTGAGAGCGGCGGGGATGTTCACCTGATTGATGCCGAGATTGGCGGCAACGACGCCGATAAAGGCCCAGGCGATGGCGACGGCAAACCAGGCGGCGTTGCGCCGGAGCAGCCATGTGACGGCGGCGGCGGCGCCGCCCGCGGCGAAGAGGATAACGACGGCGGCGAGAGCGGCGCCCAGGCCGTGCTCAGGCAGCATGCCGGCCTGGCGAGCAGCGCTGGAGAGGTTCACGAAGCTGGCGGCGGTCAGCCAGCCCGCGAGCAGGCCCGTGAGCGGGATGGTGATCCAGCGGGCGCCGATGCCAGGATCAGGGGTGTTGCGGGCCATGAACAGGGCCGCGAGTGCGCAGGCGAGACTGGCCATGATGATGATGAAGAGACCGAAGCCGACCGAACCGGTGAGCTGGGAGGTGACCTGCCAGATGGTGTTGGCCGCGAAGCTGCCGGCCAGCGGCCAGCCGGTGCGGCGGGCGAGCGCGCTGTCACGGTTGGCGGGCAGGATCTGCCAAATGCCGTAGGCGGCGCTGAGGGCGAAGATCACGCCCCAGATGGAAAAGGCGTAGCCGGCGGGCACCACGGGGGTGCGGGTGGCGGCGGAGACGGCGGCCATGGAGGTGCCGAAGCCGAGCGCCGGGAGAAAGGCCGTTGCGATCTGCACCCAGGGCAGGATGAGGCAGAGGAGGCGGCGGAGCTGGTCCTGCGGCATGATCGGCGGGATCCCCCTTTTTGGCTTGGCCCGGAAACAGGAACGGCCGGAGGGTGGTTCCCTCCGGCCGTCCGGGCAACGCCTCAGTGAGACCGTTGGTTCAGCGCGAGTAGAACTCGACGACCAGGTTCGGTTCCATCTGCACGGGGTAGGGCACGTCCGACAGCTTCGGGGCGCGCATGAAGGCACCCTTCATCTGGCGATGGTCCACCTGGATGTACTCGGGCACGTCGCGCTCGCCGGACTGGGCGGCATCGAGCACGGCGGTGAGGCCCTTCGACTTCTCCTTCACCTCGATCACGTCGTTGTCCTTGACGAGATAGGAGGGGATGTTCACGCGCTTGCCGTTCACGGTGACATGACCGTGGTTGACGAACTGGCGCGCGGCGAAGGGGGTGACCGCGAACTTCATGCGGTAGATCACGCAGTCCAGCCGGCGCTCGAGCAGCTCGATCAGGTTCTCGGAGGTGTCGCCCTTACGGCGCACGGCCTCGTCATAGTACTTGCGGAACTGCTTCTCGCCGATGTTGCCGTAGTAGCCCTTGAGCTTCTGCTTGGCCATCAGCTGGATGCCGAAGTCGGTGGGCTTGTTCTTGCGGCGCTGGCCGTGCTGGCCGGGGCCGTACTCGCGCTTGGCGATCGGGGACTTGGCGCGGCCCCACAGGTTCACGCCGAGGCGGCGATTGATCTTGTACTTGCTTTCCGCGCGCTTGGTCATGCGCCGGCTCCTTCAATGCTCGTCCGGGCTGTGCCCCCGCATTCGCGGTGTGGCGGGTGCCCGTGGTGTTGTCCCGGTAGTCCGTCGGCCCCCGCGGAACTGCGGGGACCGGGGCGGGCGCGCGCCGCTGAAGGGGCCAAAGCCCCTGGGCACGTCCACGTTCCCGGGAAGAGGGGCGCGCATAGGCGATCGGTGGGGTGGTTGTCAAACCCGGCGCTTGTCAAAGCCGTTGGCGGCCCGTAACCCCCGGCGCATGGGATTGCGCGAAGAGATGCTCCTGCTCGGCCTCACCGCCGGGGTCATGGGAAGCCTGGTGGGCGGGCTGATGCTCGGCATCGGGCTGGGGATGGTGACCCAGGGGGCACATGCCGGCTGGCTGCTGGTGCTGCCTGCCGCGCCGGTGGCGGGGTGGATCGGCAAGGTGTTGGGCCGTCGGGCGCATAAGCGGATGGAGGCCGAGGGGCGGGGCTGAACCGAGCCGCGCCCGCCTCGGATTTCCAAGCCGGGCATTGTCTTACGGAAGGTTCATGACCTAGCCTCCATGGCGAACGGCGCGACCAAGCGCCGGAGCGGAGAACGTCATGACATTCCATCCCTCGTGGCGCGCGGTTCTTGCCGGCGCAATTTCCCTCTCCGTCGCCCTGCCCGCCCTGGCCCAGACGCCGGCGGCCCCGGGCGCGCCGGCCGCGCCGCCCTCCTGGGCGCAGGGCCGCAGTGCGGACCAGGCCAATTCCCCCCTTGCCCCGCACGCACCGCGCCTGACGGCGACGCCCGTGGATCGCATCCCTGTCGATGCCATTCGCCTGCCCGAGGGGTTCCGGGCGGAGCTCTGGGCCTCGGGCATGCCGGGTGCGCGGATGATGGCGCGCGGCGAGGACGGCACCGTCTATGTCGGGACGCGCGCGATCGGGCGCGTCTACGCGATCAAGGACGAGGGCGGCACGCGCACGCCGCGGGTGCTGGCGCAGCGGCTGGACAATCCGAACGGCGTCGCGGTTCGCGACGGCTCGCTCTACGTGATCGCGATCAACCGCGTGCTGCGCTACGACAACATCGCGCAGAACCCGAATGCCGAACCGGTGGAGCTGACCCAGGCCTTCGCGCTGCCGACCGAGGCGCATCACGGCTGGAAGTTCGCGGCCTTCGGGCCGGACGGCAAGCTGTACATGAATATCGGCGTGCCCTGTAACACCTGCACCTTCGATGAGAACCGGCACGCGCTGATCGTCCGCTACAACCCCGACGGCACGGGGCGCGAGATCGTCGGCCACGGCGTGCGCAACTCCGTGGGCTTCGACTGGCGGCCGGGGACGAATGTGCTCTACGCCAGCAACAACGCGCGCGACTGGGTGAACAACGACACGCCCGAGGACACGCTGCACCGCCTGTCCCGCGCGGGTGAGCATCATGGCTTTCCCTACTGCTCCGGCGCGGCCTGGCAGGATCCCGGCCATACCGGGCGCCGCTGCTCGGAGTTCCCGGCGCCGGTCGCGCTGCTCGGCCCGCACACGGCGCCGCTGGGGATGCGTTTCTATAACGGCACCGCCTTTCCTGAGGCCTTTCGCGGGCGTGCCTTCGTCGCGCGCCACGGGTCATGGAACCGCGACGCGAAGAGCGGCTTCGACGTGGTCTCGGTGCGGCTGAACGAGGACGGGTCGCAGGGGACGGTGGAGCCCTTCATGACCGGGCTGCTCGACAGCGGCGACAACTCCTTCAAGGGGCGGCCGACGGATGTGATGGTGATGCCTGACGGGTCGATGCTTGTCTCGGACGAGCATAACGGCGCGATCTACCGCATCTCCTACGGGCGGTGATCGGCTTGCGGAACTGGATAATGGGGCTGGCGCTTCTTGCGCCAGCCTTTCTTGCCTCCGGCGCTGCGCTCGCTCAGGCGGGCGCGCAGGACCCGGCGGTGGCGCGTGGCGCGGCGGTGGCCGCGGAGCGCAACTGCGGGGCCTGCCACGGAGAGCGCGGGGTTTCGGCCACGGCGTCGATCCCGTCGCTGGCGGGGCAGCAGCGGGAGTTCGTGGCGTTGCAGCTCGTGCTGTTCCGCGAGGGACTGCGCGACGTGCCGCCGATGATGGCGGCCTCCGAAGGACTGACGGACCAGCAGGTTGAGGATCTGGGGGCCTATTTCGCCTCCCTCCCCCATGCGGTGCCGCCTGATCGCGCGCGTCGGAATGTGGGCCTCTACAACACGGGTGCGGCGCTGGCGAACCGGCTGCGCTGCGGCGTATGCCATGTGCCGGCGCTTACCGGGCAGGCGCAGGTGCCGCGCATCGCCGGGCAGCGCGAGGACTTCCTGGCGGCGACGTTGCGAGCCTATCGCGACGATGTCCGGCACGGGACGGACACGCAGATGAACGCTGCGGTTCAGGGGCTGCGAGACGCGGATCTGGACGCGATCGCGCATTACGTGTCGCAGCGGTAGGGCCGGCCGGGGCGGGCCTCCTTCCGGAAGCCCGCGCCCTTGCCTTGATTACTTCGCTCTCAAGGCTGGCCGCTGCCGCCGGCCGCGCCGTAGATCTGCCCCGTCGCGTAGCTTGCATCCGCCGCCGCGAGCTGGACGTAGATGGAGGCGAGCTCGACAGGCTGCCCCGGGCGGCCGAGCGGGGTGTCGCCGCCGAAGCTTTTCAGCTTCTCCATCGTCGCGCCGCCAGAGACCTGGAGCGGGGTCCAGATGGGGCCGGGCGCCACGCCGTTGACGCGGATGCCCTTGGGGCCGAGCTGCTTCGCCAGGGACTTGGTGAAGTTCATCTCCGCCGCTTTGGTCAGCGCATAATCCACCAGGTTGGCGGAGGGGTCGTAGGCCTGCTCGGAGGTGGTCTGGATGATGGTGGAGCCCGGCTGCAGGTGCGGCAGCGCGGCCTTCGTGATCCAGAACATCGCGTAGACGTTGGTTTTCATGGTGGCGTCGAAGTCCTCGGAGGAGATCTCCTCCAGGCTGGCGCGCTGCTGCTGGCGGCTGGCGTTGTTGACCACGATGTCCAGCCCCCCGAGCCCCTGCACGGCGGAGGCAACCATCTGGCGGCAATGCGCCTCGTCCCGGATATCGCCGGGCAGGGCCAATGCGGTGCGGCCCTCGCGCTTGATCAGGTCGATCACCTCGCGCGCGTCCGGCTCCTCGTCGGGCAGGTAGGAGATGGCCACATCGGCGCCCTCGCGTGCGAAGGCGATGGCGGCAGCGCGGCCCATGCCGGAATCCCCGCCCGTGATCAGCGCCTTGCGGCCGGCCAGGCGACCCGAGCCGCGGTAGCTGGTCTCGCCATGATCGGGCCGGGGATCCATGCGCCCGGCCAGGCCCGGGAAGGGCTGCGTCTGCTCCTGGAAGGGCGGGCGGGGGTAGCGGTTCCGCGGGTCAGGCCTCGGTGCCGGGCCGGTGGCGGCGGGGGCCTGGGCTGCTGCGGGGGCTGCTGCGGCCGCAACGGCCATGCCGGCACCCGCCGCCACGCCGACGATCCCGCGCCGGGACATCGCGCTGTCCTCCGTGTCCATGTCCACTCATCCTCAATCCCGTTTCGCGGGCCAGAGCGGCCGCGCGGCAGGAGAACGGGCCCGGGGCGGCAAGGTTCAGCCCCGGCGGCGGAAAGGCGGGTCTTCGCCCTGGCCGCTATGGCGCGGTCAGCCCGCCGGTACGATGCGCGGCATCTCGCGGTAGGTGAACTCGGCGCCGGCTACGGCGGCGTCCTGCACAGCGAGGTCGAGCAGGTGGTGGTCGGGGGAGAGGGCGCAGGCGGGATCGGTGTTGGCGGCGTTTCCGGTGAGGGCGAAGGCCTGGCAGCGGCAGCCGCCCCAGTCGATCTCTCGCCGGTCGCAGCCGCGGCAGGGCTCGGGCATCCAGTCGGTGCCGCGGTAGCGCTGAAAGGCGTCGGAATGGGCCCAGATCTCGGCGAGCGACGCGTCCCGCACATTCGGAAAGTCGAAGCCGGGGAGGCTCTCGGCGGCGTGGCAGGGTAGGACGCGGCCGGCAGGGGAGACGGCTATGAAGGAGCGACCCCAGCCACCCATGCAGGCCTTGGGGCGGCGCGCGTAGTAGTCGGGCACGACGTAGTCGATGACGAGGCGGCCCTTCAGCGCCAGTCGGGCGGCGGTGACGGTCTCGGTCGCGGCTTCGAGCTGGGCGCGGCTGGGGAGGAGGGCGTCGCGGTTGCGGAGCGCCCAACCGTAGTACTGCACATGAGCGACTTCGAGGCGGGTGGCGCCCAGGGTAAGGGCGAGTTCGATGAGGTCGCCAAGGCGGTCCAGGTTCTGGCGGTGGACGACGGCGTTGAGGGTGAGCGGGAGCTCGGCTTCGTGGACGGCGCGGGCGAAGGCGAGCTTGCGCGCGTGGCCGCCGCGCAGGCCGCCAATGCGGTCTGCGGAGCCTTCCTCGGCGTCCTGGACGGAGAGTTGGACGTGGTCGAGGCCAGCGCTTGCCAGGGTTTTCAGGCGCTCGGCGTCGAGCAGCACACCCGAGGTAATAAGATTGCTGTAGAGGCCGGCTGCGGCAGCGTGGGCGACGATCTCGGGCAGGTCGCGGCGGGCGGCGGGTTCGCCACCGGAGATATGGAGCTGCAGCACGCCGAGCGCCGCGGCTTCGCGAAAGACGCGGCCCCAGGTTTCGGTGTCGAGCTCGGCGGAGGCGCGGGAGAGTTCGGTGGGGTTGGAGCAGTAGGGGCAGCGCAGCGGGCAGCGATGCGTCAGCTCCGCCAGCAGGCCGAGGGGAGCCGGCGGGGTCATGCGGTCACGACGCCCTTGGCGTTAAGGTCGTTCAGGAGGGCCAGCACATCAGTAGCGATGGCCTCGCGCGGGGCGGCGTAACGAGTGACGAGCTCGTCCACGATGCCGTCCACGCTGCGGGTGCCGTCGAGCAGGCGGAGGATCTCGAGGGCGATCTCGTCGGGAACGAAGAGGCGCTCGGGGCCGACCACCACCCAGCGGGCGCGGGCCGGGTCCTCGCGAAGCCGCATACCGCGGGCAAAGCGGGGGATGGTAGGGCCCGTAATGCTCATGAGGGCACGAAGGCGCCGGGGGGCGGCAGGCCCGGCGCGACATAGGCGTGATGCAGGGCATCGAGCTGGGCCCAGAGCAGGTCGCACTTGAAGCGGAGGGCGTTCAGCACGGCCTCCTGCTCTTCGTGGGTGTGGGCGTGGCGCGTGACGTAGTCGAGCGCGAAGGCGACGTCCTGGGGCGCCTGGGTCAGGCGCGGAGTGAAGTAGGCGAGCGTGGCCTCGTCGACGAAGTCGTAGGCGCGGAGCATGCCGCTGACGCGCTCGGAGATGATGGCGGGGGAGAACATCTCGGTCAGGGAGGAGGCGACGGCTTCGAGGATGCTACGCTCGCGTACGAAATGGACATAGGCGTCCACGGCGAAACGCGTGGCGGGAAGGAGGCCGCGCAGGGAGGTCACGTAGTCGTCTTCCAGGCCGAGGCCGCGGGTGAGGACGAGCCAGCGCTCCACGCCGCCGGGCTTGCTGCCGTCGCCGTCATGGTCCTCCAGGCGCCGGCGCCATTCGCGGCGGAGGTCCGTTGTGGGCAGGCGGGCGAGGAGGGAGGCGTCCTTCGCGGGGATGCTGGCCTGGTAATAGTAACGGTTGAGCGCCCAGGCCTGGACCTGGCCCTTGTTGAGCTTCCCGTCATGCAGCAGGCGGTGGAAGGGGTGCAGGTTGTGGTAGCGCTCAGCGCCGATGGCGCGGAGCTGCGCATCCAGTTCCGGCGGCGACAGAAGGGCGCTCACAGGGTGATCTCCATGCCGTCCTCGGCGACTTCCCAGCCCGCGGCCGCGACGGCGGCGCGTTCCGGGCTGTCATCCAGCAGGACGGGGTTGGTGTTGTTCAGATGGATGAGGATGCGGCGGCCGACATCCAACCCCTTGAAAGCGGCGATCACGCCGGCCTCGCCGGAGATGGACATGTGGCCCATGCGGGCGCCGGTCTTGGGGCCGGCGCCGGCGCGGATCATCTCGTCGTCGCGCCAGAGGGTGCCGTCGAAGAAGACGAGGCCGGCGCCACAGAGGCGCGCGCGCAGAGCGTCGGTCATCATGGCGCAGCCCGGGATGAAATGAGCGGTGGAACCGTCGCCGGCGCGGATGGCCAGACCAATGGTGGCCCCCTCCTCACCCGGTTCCGCCTCGTCGCGGGTTTCCAGGAAGAGGGGAACCTTGCCGGGTACGGGGTAGGCCTCGACCGTCAGGCCGAGGGGTGCATCCGCGGCGTCACGCAGGGCGACAGGTTCCTCAAGAGGAAGGGCGCGGCGGGGGACCACGGCGGGGTTCAACGCGCCGAAGATCGGGTTGGCGTCCAGCACAGCGAGGGACGGCGCGGTGGCGTGGAGGGCGAAGGGGTGGCGTTCGCGGAGCGAGAGGAGGCCGGCGACCGTGTCCACCTCCGCACCTGTCAGCACCACGGCAGAGATCGGGGAGTGGCGAACGGCGCCCGGAGCCGGGCGCGGGTGCAAGGCGGGCGTTGCGGCAAGTTGGGCCGTCAGTTCAGGCGCGGCATTGAGGAGTACCCACCGCTCACCATCCGCACTGACGGCGAGGGAGCACTGGGTCCGGGAACGCGCAGCAGGATCGCCAGCGCGCGCGCGCAAGCAGGCGGGACCGGCGGAGTTCCACTGAGGAAACCCGCCGCCCGCCGCCGCGCCAAGCACAATCAGTCGCAGCATCGTGGTCCTGCTCCCCCGGCAAGAGCCGGGGGGGCGCTTCAGGCGCTGTGCCTAGATCTCGGCGCAGGCGTAGGAGTTGATCTCCATCGCAACGCTGATCTCGACGATCTTCGGGGTCTTCCAGGCCATGTCTCGCTCCTCCTAAGGGTCGCTCTCGGGCGCCGGAGACATTCCGGCGGATTGCGGGGCCCGCGTCAACGGGATGCTTCGCTACCGGGTATAAGATGGGAACCCGGGGCCGGGTTGCCACCCCGGTCGGCGGCGGGGGAGAGGCCGCGTGTCGCGGCCTCCGCGGCGCTGGAAACAGTCGTCCAGCCAGCGCGGTCGTTCGCGGTTTCGGGGTACCGGAGCGGCGGGCCAATGATCAGGCGCAGCGGGCGGCCGGGGCGCGGGGTGCGGGATTCGGCGGGCCAGGCCTCTCGCGCGCCTTCCAGCCAGCAGGGGACGACGGGGATGTCGGTGCCGGCGACGAGCATGCCGAGGCCGGGCTGG
The DNA here is from genome assembly GCF_054165765.1 of Roseomonas sp. WA12. Classification (NCBI taxonomy): domain Bacteria; kingdom Pseudomonadati; phylum Pseudomonadota; class Alphaproteobacteria; order Acetobacterales; family Roseomonadaceae; genus Roseomonas; species Roseomonas sp. WA12. The sequence continues at coordinate 2,395,583 of NZ_CM135108.1, forward strand.
AAGGGCGCCATCTCGCCAGTACGGCTGCGGGTCCCCTCGGGGAAGAGGATGTAGACGAGGCTATCCTCGCCCAGGCGGGCGCGCATCGTCTCCAGGTCCCCGCGGCGGCTGCGGCCGCGCCAGACCGGCAGGGCGTTGATGGCGAGCGCCGAGAGGACAGAGCGGGCGGGATTGCCGAAGAACAACTCCCCCGCCGCCATGGCGTGCGCGCGGCGGGCGGCGGGGCCGCGCAGGGCGGCGGAGAGGGCAAGGGCGTCGAGATGGCTGGCGTGGTTGGCCACCATCACAAAGGGAGGGGCGGGAAGGTTCTCCGCGCCCTCGATGCGGAAGCCGTGGCAGGCGCGGAGATAGGCACGGACGGCGCGGCGCCAGGCGGCATTGGCGGCCATGCTGATCAGCCCGGGCTCGCGGCCGAGGCTGCGGAGCCGGTCGACCGGCTTGAGGCCGAGATCCCGCGCGGGGCGAAGGGTCCAGTTGTCCATCAGTGGCCCGTGATGATGCGGGTTGGGGTCTGCAGCCCGAAGCCGACGAAGTAGCCGACGAGGTGGAAGACGACAGGGGCGACGAGGAGGAGGGAGTTGAAGCGGTCCAGCACGCCTCCGTGGCCGGGAAGGACGGTGCCCATGTCCTTGATGCCGAGGTCGCGCTTGATCGAGGAAAGGAGCAGGTCGCCCATCTGGCCGGCGAGGCTGACGAGGGCGCCCATGGCAACGAGCCAGACGGGGTTGGCGAGGGGCGTGCCGCGGAAGATGGCGGCGCCGACGAAGGCGACGAGGGTGGTGGTGACCACCACGGCACCGAGCGAGCCGGAGACGGTCTTGTTCGGGCTGGTGGCGGGCAGCAGCTTCGCGCCGCCGATCAGCTTCCCTGTCGTGAAGGCGGCCACGTCGTTCAGCGCGACGGCGGTGAGCAGCAGCAGAACGAGAGGGCGGTAGCCCGGGTCGTTCGCCATGTAGCCGAGATGGGCGAGGCCGGCGCCGAACAGCATGAAGGCGAGGATGGCGAGCGCGGTGCGCTGGATATAGCCGGCCGGGCGGTCCAGCGGGATGGTGGTGACGGCGAGCAGGCAGGCCATCAGCGGCCAGAGGGCGACGAAGAAGCCGTACCAGTGATCGAGCGCCGCGAAGTTCACGGCGAGGATGCCGAGGACGATCACCAGGCTGAGTGCGCGTTCGCGGAATAGGCCGGTCGCGCGGGCGTATTCGCGGTAGCAGAGGATGGAGAGCACGGTGACCGCGCCGATGGTCCATTCGCGGCCGAGCAGGACGGGGCCGAGCATTAGGGGCAGCAGCACGCACCAGGAGGCCCAACGAAGCCACAGCTCCCGCCGGAACTCGGGCTTGGCGCGCCCGGACTTCGACAGCCAGAGGATGGCGAGACCGGAGACGGCCAGCACGGCCAGGGTAGCGATGATGATCCCGGTGGTCACGGGATGGGCGAAGGCGCCGCCCTCGAGGTGGGGGATCATGCGCGGGCCCTCAGCGCGGCGGCGGTGGCGAGGAGGCGACGCAGCGCGGTGACGGTGGCGAGCGCCGCGATGAGGATCAGCGCCCAGCGCGGCAGGTCGGCCTGCCAGGCGAGCGGAGTGACGGCGCAGAAGACGGCGAGCAGCGTGACGAGGGCCATGCGCTGTTGCTTGGCCATGGGCCCGCGGAAGTCGCTGGGGGCGCCGGCGGCGCGGCCGGTGGTGCGGATATAAGCGGTGGCCATGGCGGCCAGCGAGGCGGCCAGGCCCCAGGCGGGGCTGCCGGCGGCGATGCCGAGGCCGAGCAGGGTGGCGGTGTCGGAGACGCGGTCGGGCACCTCGTTCCACAGCTCGCCAACCGGGGAAGCGACGCCGCGGCCGATGGCGACCATGCCGTCCATCAGGTTGGCCAGAAGGCGGAGCTGGATGAGGAAGGCGCCGGTCAGCCAGAGGGGGCGGGCGGCCCCCGGCACCCAGGCGGTGCCGGCCAAGGCCAGGCCGGCGAGGAGGCCGGCGACCATGCCGGCGGCGGAGATACCGTTGGGCGAGGCGCGGCGGGCGATCAGCCAGGCGGCGAGGGCGTTGGCGGGGCCGGTGTTGCGGGCGGCGATGGGGCGGCGGTCCCCTGCCCCGCTGCCGGCCGGCTCGTCCTTGGTGGGCGTTTCCATGCGGGGCAGTCTGGCACGCCGACGCGCGGGAGGGCCAATGGGCAGGCCGTTCGGGGTTCGCGGCCTGGAACGGGTTAGACGGGGAGAGGGCGATGGAGCAGGTCGGCGTCGCGAAGCTCTGGTCCTTTCTGGACGGCGCGGAGGAGGCCGCGCTGGTCACGAATGGCCGGGTGCGAACGGATCCGGGCTTCCGGGTGTTGGGGTATGCCGATCTCGCCGCGCGGGTGGCGGAGTTGCAGTACCGGAACCGAAACCATGTGCTGCTGTTCCGCGGACAGTCGCGCGACTGGCGGAGCGTGCAGGGCTTCACCACGCTCAAGCCGACCATCTTCCGCCCGCCCCAGGCACGCCGCTCTGTGCCCGACAGCGTGGTGGAGGCGCGGTACGAACGGCTGCGCGGGGCAGAGGAGCGGCTGGCAGACGGGTTCGAGGCGTTGCGTGCGCTGGGGCGGCAGCGGGTGGCGCGGGAGAGGCTGCTGCGGTGGTCTATCCTGCAGCATTACGAGGTGTGCCCGACGCCACTGCTGGACGTGACGCATTCGCTGCGCGTTGCCGCCTCCTTCGCCGGGCTGGAGGGCGGGGATGAGGGCTTCGTCTATGTGCTGGCGGTGCCCAATCTCAGCGGGGCGGTGACGGCGAATGCGGAGGGTGGGCTCCAGGTGGTGCGGCTGGCGAGCATGTGCCCGCCGGCGGCGCTGCGGCCGCATTTCCAGGAGGGATACCTGCTGGGCGAGTATCCCGAGATGATCGGCCTGTCACAGCGGCGGCACTACAAGCCATTTGAGATGGATTTCGGGCGGCGGATCGTCGCCAAGTTCCGCTTCGCGCCAGCCGGCTTCTGGGGCGCTTCGGCCTTTTCCCCGTTGCCGAGGGACGCGCTTTACCCGGTGCAGGAGGGGGACTGGCTCGAGCGTCTGGCGGGGGAGATCCGGGGCGCGCTGGGCTAGCCGTCGATCTGCGGGTCCACGGTCGGCATCGGGGTCGGCTCCGCTGCCGCGGGGCCGCCGCGCGCGACGCGGCCGCGGGAGAGTTCGGTTACCACACCGTGCAGGCTGCGCAGTTCCTGCTCGGTGACCTCGCCGCGCTCGAAGAGGTGGCGGATGTTGCGGACCATGCCCGGCCGCTTGGGCAGGTTGTCGAGGAAGCCGCACGCGTCCAGCTCGCGGGTCAGGCGGCCGAGGAAGCCCTCCAGCTCGCCCTTGGTGGCGACGCGGGTCTCGTTGGTCATGAGGGCGCGGGGGGGCGTGGGTTCCTCGGCCATCCACCACTCGTAGGCGAGGATCATCACGGCCTGGGCGAGGTTCAGGCTCATATGCACGGGGTTGAGGGGGTAGCGGACGAGGGTGTCGGCCCGGGCCATGTCCTCGTTCTCCAGCCCCGCGCGCTCGGGGCCGAAGAGGATGGCGGCGCGCTTCCCCTCGGCGTTGACGGCGCGCAGGTCCTCGGCGGCGCTGCGGGCGGTGCGCACGGGGATGATGATGTGGCGCGGGCGCGGGCAGGTGGCGAAGACGCGGTGGCAGTCGGCCACTGCATCATCAACCGTGTCATGGATGGTGGCGGCGTCCAGGATGCGGTCGGCGCCCGAGGCGGCGCGCCAGGCGACCTCCTGCGGCCATCCGTCGCGCGGGGCGACGATGCGGAGGTGAAAGAGGCCGCCATTCGCCATGGCACGGGCGACCGTGCCGATGTTTTGCGCCATCTGCGGGCGGACGAGGACCACGATCGGGCTCTCGCCGGGCGCGGGTTCCAGGGCGGCGCCGTTCTCTTTGCCGGTCATGCCCAGGGGGATGCCGGGGCGCGGCGGGTTGGGCAAGGGGAGAAGCGGGGCCCCTGCCCTGCCCAGTCTGCGGGGTTCAGTGGGCGGGCAGCTTCTGAATGGCGTGAGAGATGGTCCAGAGGCCGCTGAGGAGGATGACGGCGACCGAGAGCCAGGGCAGGTGGCGGCCCCAGCTGGCGAGGCGCGGGGCGGCATTGCCGGCGGCCTTCAGCGCGAGGGAGGCGGCGAGTCCGACACCGACGAGGACAAGGGCAAGACCGAGGCTGAAGGCGGCGACGGTGGCCACGCCGAGCCCCACGGCGCCAACATTCAGGCAGAGCGCCAGCACGACGAGGGCGGCGGGACAGGGCATCAGCCCACCGGTGAGGCCGAAGGCGATGACCTGGGCGTTGGTGGCGCGGGCCGTTTCGGTGCCGCCGGAGGGTGCCGCCTGCGCGTGGTTGTGTGCATCAGCGCCGTGCAGATGGCCGTGGTCGTGCGGATGTGGGTGGTCATGGTCATGGTCATGGTCATGCGCGTGGTCGTGATGCACATGGTCATGGTCGTGCCCGTGGGCGCCGTGCCGGTGGGAATGGGTCTCGCCCGTGCGGATCAGGTTCCAGGCCATCCAGGCGGCGACCGCGAGGGCGATGCCGCCGGCGGCGATGCCGAGATAGGGCTCATAGGCCTCGGGCAGGATCTCGCGGCCGAGCCAGAGGGCGGTGAGGACGAGGGCCCAGACCACCAGGGAGTGCGAGATGGCGGCGGAGGTGCCGAGCAGCACGGCCTGGCCCGGCGTGCCGCGGGTGGCGACGATGAAGCCTGCCATCATGGACTTGGCGTGGCCGGGCTCCAGCGCATGCAGGGCGCCGAGCAGCAGGGCGGTCGGCAGGTAGAGCCAGGCATGGCCGGAGGCGAGGGCGGCAGCAAAATCGGGCATCAGAGGAGCTTCGCCAGGGCCCTGAACTCCTCGACCGGCGGCGGCTTGGCCGGGTCGGAGAGGCAGTGGTCCATATGGTTGTGGATGAGGGCGCGCTTGGCGTTGGCGACGGCGCGCTCGACGGCCTGGAGCTGGCGGGCGGTCTCGAGGCAGGGGGAGCCGGATTCAAGCATGGCGGCGACGCTGCGGAGATGGCCTTCGGCGCGACGGAGGCGGGCCAGGATATCGGGATGACCGGGATGGTCGTGCATGGCAAACATCCTATCCCCCGGGAGGGGATGTCAGCAAGTGTAGAGGAGCGGCGCGGGGCCCCTCAGCCCTCCCGCCTGAGCACGCTCACCCGGGCTGCGACATGGGGAAGCGGCGCGCCATGGGTGCGACGGTGGGCGTCGTCAAAGGCGTCCCGCTCCAGGGTCTCGCAGCGCTCCAGATAGTTGAGAAGGGTGCGCTCGGCCCGGACGGAGCAGGCGTGGCGGCGGCGGAACAGGCGCCAGAGCTTCAGGGCGTTCACCGACCAGGGGTCGTAGGCATGGTCCTGCATGCGGCGGCGGATCGGGGCGGGAAGGCTGTCGTAGGAGGTCCAGTCGTCGCCCTGGAAGCGGTACCAAGCGCCGTCGCGGGCGGTGGTGTCATTGCCAGCAAGGAGAGACATCAGGGCTCCGGCTTGTCGTTGCTCTTCTTTGTTATGTTATAACGTACTTAACGATGCAAGAAGGTGACGGATGGGGTTCCTGGTCGAGAGCTTTGCCGGAGATGCCAGGGCAACAGCGGCCGGGAACCCGGCCGTGCTGTTCGGGGTGATGTCGCCGGGCACGCGCTTGGCGATCTGGCAGCGCCGGATGCCGCGCTGGGCAGCAGCACTGCGTCCGCTACTTCGGGCCGCACCGTTCCGTGTGGTGGCGGAGGATGAGCCGGCCCTGGCCGCAGACCGGGTGCTGGCCGCCCTGCCCGCCTCCGCGCCGGAGATGCTGGCAGCGGACATCCGCATGCTTGCCGGGCTGTTCGCGGTTCTGGCGGTGCGACCGACGGTGCGCCTGCGGCTCGAAGGCGTGGTGGATGATGCCTGCACGCGCTGGCACGCGGATGCGGTGCCGCTGCGGCTTCTCTGCACCTATCGCGGGCCGGGGACGGAGTGGCGGCTGGGGCACGCCACCGACGAGGAGCCGGGGGTCATCGGCGCGCCCTGCGCGGCGGTGCTGAAGGGAAATGGCTTTCCGGGGGAGCCGGGCGGTGGCTGCCTTCACCGCTCGCCGGCCCTGTCGCTTCTGCCGGCGGCACGACGGGCGCGGCTGCTGCTCTGCATCGACATGCCCGGGCACTTCCCGGGCTGAGCAAGGCGTCAGCCGCGGCCGCGGCGCGCGTTCCACTCCGGGCGGAGGATGGAGAGGATGAGAACGTCCACGCGGCTGCCATCGGGACGCGGACGGGCCTCGCGCAGGCAGCCCTCCTCGGTGAAGCCCTCCCGCGCATAGACATGGCGGGCGCGGGAATTGGTTGCGAGCACGTTCAGCCAAAAGCGGTGGACGGTGGTGTTCGCGAAGGCCCAGTCGGTGACGGCGTTGAACAGGGGCGTGCCGAGGCCGCTGCCGGGCGCGGCCATGGCGATGCGCTTGAGGCAGTGGTTGCCGCGCGTGTCGTTCAGCTCCGACAGGATGGCGAAGCCGGCGGCGGTGCCGGCCGCCTCGCCGACGAAATACGCGAAGGCGGGGGAGGCGAGCTGAGCGGCGTGCTCGGCCTCGCTCTGCTGGTTGATGAAGGCGTCATGGCCGGGGATGCGCTCCACGGCCATGACGAAGGAGATGTCGGACTGGGTCGCGCGGCGGAGCGTGATCACGCGCGGCGCCCCTCAGGCCCTACGCCAGGTCGTGGTGCCCTTGCCGTCCTCCAGCACGATGCCCTTGGCCGCGAGATCGGCGCGGATGCGGTCGGCCTCGGCGAAGTCGCGCGCGGCGCGTGCGGCGAGGCGGGCCTGGATTGCGGTCTCGATCTCCGCATCGTCCGCGGCTTCGCCGGATGTCGTCCGGCCCTGGCGCCAAGCCTTGGGCTGGGAGGGGAGCAAGCCGATCGCGGCAGCGGCTTCGCGCAGTGCGGCGCCGGCCTGGCCGGGGCGCGGCTTCCAGCCGCGTCCGGCGCGGTCGAGCACGGTCGCCATGGAGCCGCCGACCTGCATCACGTTCTCCAGCGCGCGCAGGTCGCGCAGGCGGGCGATGACGAGGGGGGTGTTGAGGTCGTCGGCCAGCGGTTCCAGCGCCCAGGCGACCATGTCGGCAACCGTCGGGTCATCCGCCTCGGGCTTGGGCAGGTTGCGGACGAGGAGGGCGTAGTGGTCGTCCAACTCCGCGCGCGCCTCGTCCAGCCGCTCGGCGGTGTAGTCGAGGGCGGAGCGGTAATGAGTGCGCAGCAGCAGCAGGCGGAATGCCTCGCCGGCCCAGGGGCCGCGCGAGAGGATGTCGCGCACTGTCATGAAGTTGCCGACGGACTTCGACATCTTCTCGCCGTTCACGAGCAGCATGCCGTTGTGCATCCACAGATGCGCGAAGCGGGTGCCGGGGAAGGCGCAGCAGGATTGCGCGGCCTCGTTCTCGTGGTGCGGGAAGAGGAGGTCGGCGCCGCCGCCGTGAATGTCGATCTCCTCGCCCAGGTTGCGCCAGGCCATGGCGGAGCACTCGATATGCCAGCCCGGGCGGCCGCGGCCCCAGGGGCTGTCCCAGCCGGGCGTTTCGGCGTCGCTCGGCTTCCACAGCACGAAGTCGCCGGGGTCGCGCTTGTAGGGCGCGACCTCGACGCGGGCGCCGGCGATCATCTCATCCGTGCTGCGGCCAGAGAGCTGGCCGTAGTCGGGATAGGAGGCGACGCTGAACAGCACATGGCCTTCGGCTTCGTAGGCGTTGCCATTGGCGATCAGCCGCTCGATCAGCGCGATCATCTCGGGGATGCTGGCGGTCGCGCGCGGCTCCACATCGGGCGGCTCGCAGTTCAGGGCTGTGGTGTCGGCGTGGAAGTCGGCGATGGTGCGGGCGGTGATGGCCGCGATCGGCTCGCCGGACTCGCGGGCGCGCGCGTTGATCTTGTCATCCACGTCCGTGATGTTGCGGACATAGGTGACGGCGGGGAAGACGCGGCGCAGCAGGCGGGCCAGCACGTCGAAGACGACGACGGGGCGGGCGTTGCCGAGATGGGCGAGGTCATAGACCGTCGGGCCGCAGACATAGAGGCGGATGTGGTCCGGGTCGATCGGGCGAAACTCGACCCGCTCGCGGCGCGCGCTGTCGTGGAAATGGAGCTGCATGGCGCCCGCCTAGCATGGCGGGCGGCGGTGCGCCCAGGGTTGGTTGCGGAAGACGGTCCGAGGGACGTGCCGTCCCCTCCCCCCGCCCGGCTCAGCGCGTGGCAGTGTCGGGCGCGCCCGACACGGGCGGTGTGTTCTCGGCCATGTCGGTGGAGGGGGCGGCCGCGGGGGGCTGGGCGTAGGCCGAGAGGGCGGGCCGGTTCTCTGCGGTAATCGGCGTCATGCCGGGCTGCGGGCGGCGCATGCAGCCGCGGAAAATGGGGGCGCAGACACCGTCCGTGCCGATCGGGCGGTCGTTGTTGCCGCTGTAGAACACGTCCTGCACGCGACTTTCGGCGACACGAATATTGGCGTTGCAGCTGGAGCCGCTGCCGCCGAGCGTGTAGCCGCCGCCGATGATGGGCAGGGTGATGTTCACGCCGCCAGCGGCGTCGTTCTTCAGCGTGTAGGTGAAGACCTCGGTCCCGTCTTCGAGCTTCTTGGCGCGGTCGGGCACGCCGGCGCAGGCCTGCAGGTCGGCGGCGGACATGCCGACGAGGCTGATCTGGGCCTCATGCGCCAGGCGGGAATCCTCGTAGCCGCAGCTGGCGAGGAGAAGGGTCGTGGCGAAGATGGCTGGGCGCTTCATCAGGCCTCCTTTTTTGCGGAGGCCCTGGTGTGCGGACGCTGCCCCTCGAAGAAAAGGGTGCAGCGCAGCATTTCACAGTATCCTGAAGAGTTAAGGGCCGATCCTCCAGCGGAATCTTAGCTCCCGCCCGTACTTACGCCGTGCTGCGGGAAAGGCGCGTGCGGGCACGATCGGGACCGATTAGGGGCAGGAAAACCTTGAGGTCAGGGCCGTGCTCCTCGCCGGTCAGGGCGCGGCGGAGGGGAAGGAACAGCGCCTTGCCCTTTCGGCCGGTCGCCGCCGAGAGGGTGGCGGTCCAGGCGGGCCAAGTCGTCTCGTCCCAGGGGCCGGGCGGGATGGAGGCCAGCGCGGCCCTAAGGAGTTCGATCTCCTCCGGCTGCTCGGGGACGGTGATCTCGCCCCTGGCCACCTCGTACCAGTCCCGCACCTCGGCCAGCAGGTCGAGATTCCCGCGAATGGCGAGCCAGAAGGCCTCGTCGGCGCCCTCCGGCAGACGGTCCTTCACGGCGGCGTAGTCCAGCGCGTGCAGGTGCTTGCGGTTGAGGGCGAGGAGCTGCTTCGTGTCGAAGCGCGCGGAGGAGTGGGAGATGCGGGTGATGTCCCAGTCCCGCACAAGGTCGCGGGGCGCGGCGGGCGCTGGATCACGCGAGGAACCGAGGGCGGCGAGGTAGCCCGTGATGGCCTCGGGCTCGATACCATCCCGCCGGAACTGGCGGAGCGAGATGCTTCCGAGACGCTTGGAGAGCGCGCCGCCCTCCGCATCGGTCAGCAGCGGCATATGGGCGAAATAGATGCGGTTGGGACGGCCGCTCAGCGCCTCGATGATGTCGATCTGAATGCCGGTGTTGGTGACGTGGTCCTCGCCCCGGATGATGTGGGTGATGCCCGTCTCCAGGTCATCGACGACCGATGTGAAGGTGTAGAGGAAGGAGCCGTCGGCGCGGATCAGCACGGGGTCCGAAAGGCTGGGGAGCTTGACGTTGCGCTCGCCCAGCACGCCGTCCTGCCAGGAGACCGTGCGGGTGTTCAGCTTGAAGCGGTAGTAGGGCGTCTTGCCATTGGCCAGAGCGCGCTCCAGCTGGTCGGGCGTCATCCGAAGCGCGGCGCGATCGTAGATGGGCGCGCGGCCCTGCTTGCGCCGCTGATCGCGCTTGAAGTTCAGCTCCTCCTCGCTCTCCAGGCAGGGATAGAGCACGCCCTTCTTCTTCAGCACCTCTGCGGCGGCGGCGTAACGCTCCAGCCGGTCGGACTGGCGGAAGAAGGCGTCCCAGTCGAGGCCGAGCCAGCGCAGGTCCTCCTCGATGCCCTGGGCGTATTCGGGCTTGCTACGCTCGGCGTCGGTGTCATCCAGGCGAAGGGTGAAGCTGCCGCCGCGCTTCCGCGCCTCCAGCCAGTTCGCCAGGGCGGGGCGGGCATTGCCGACATGGAGCCAGCCGGTGGGGCTGGGCGCGAAGCGGACCTTCATTCGCCGTCGCCTCCATCGGACGCACCACCATCGGACGCGTCGCCATCGTCATCGGCGCCCTCATCCGCATCATCCCCCGCCTCACCACGGTCGCGCCGGGGGTCCAGGGCGCGCCAGTCGCGCTCGGCCTTCGAACGGGAGGGCTTGGACGCGAAGCTGCGGATCTCGGCCGCGCTGGTCCAGTGCTCACCATCGAGGTCCAGCGCCTCGGCGTCCTCGCCGAAGGCGAACCAGGCGGCGAGCACGGCATCCGCATCCATGCCCGGCGCGCGGCAGCGCTCGACGCTGTCGCGGACATAGCGGCGGGCGAAGGTGGCAGCGTCGGCGACGGTGGCGAAGCCGCGGATTTCCTCCAGCGGCTCTTCGCCATTGCCGCCCGAGAGGTCCTTGATGCGGACGAAGGGGCCGGCGGGGGCGGGCCGAGGGGATTCGCTGAAGATGGGGTCTTCGTCGCTCATGGCGCCGGGGCCTCGTCGGGGTTGGGGTGGCGCAGGGGGTCGCTCGGGTCCGGACCGAAGGCGCGTGGGGCGGTGTTCAGGCCGGGCGGAAGATGGCGGCGCTTGTAGTCCGCGCGGGCGAGGCTTTGCCAGGGGGTGAGCCGGGGGGACTGCCCGGCGGGTGCGGCGGGGCTCTCGGGCGGAGGCGAAAGGCCGGGGCTTTCGGGGCCGAGGAGGCCGGCGGGACGATGGGAGTTGCGCCAGGCCGCCAGGGCGCGGCGCTGGGTGGTGGAGAGATGCCGCAGCGGGGCGAAGGCGCTTGGGAAGGCGCTCGGACCGGTGGTGAGCGGAAGGGCGCCCGTGGCCTCGGCCAGTGCGTCCAAGGCCAGGTGCTGCAGGGCGCGGAGCAGGTTCGGCGGGCCTGGCGCGGCGGCTGCCAGGGCGGCGGTGGCGGCCTGCGCCGTAGCGGTGAGGTCGAGCGACTGCGGGGTCAGACCGAGGCGGTGGGCGAGCGGTGTGGCCGCGTCCTCCAGCAGGAGCGGGCGGAGCCCGGCGGCAGGAAAGGCGTCGGTGGCCAGTGTGGCGAGAAGGGCGGCGTCCGGGGTGTCCGTAAGGGGAAGGAGGATGGCGGGTGGGGCGTGGCGGGCGGCGTGGTCGCGCAGGGCGAGGAGAAGGGCGCGCCAGAGCCGTTCGGGGTCTGGGATGGGCAGAGCCGGGGACTGGGGAGTGCAACGCCAGGTGGCGCCGTCGCGCGTCCATTCGGTGAGGGCGAGGGCCTCGGCGAAAGGTGGGAGGCGAAGGGCCGGGCTGCGGTCGGCGTTGAGAACCAGGGCGGCGCCGTCATGCGCGTCCTCCTCCTCGGCGCCGAGGCGGTTGAGGAAGAGGAGGGGCAGGCCGTTCTCCACGACCCGGGCGAGGGCGGATTGGAGGATGCGTTCCTCGCCGCCGGCCTCGAAAGGCAGGGAATCGAGGGCGATCAGGAGATCCGCCCCCGTCTCGGCCAGCGTCTCGGGGGTGGCGGGGAAGCGCCAGTCGCGGCCGGGCATAAGGCCCAGGCGGGCGGCGCCGAAGGCAACGGGGCCCGGGGCCGGGCCGGGATCGTAGCCGGGGCGAGGCTCGTGGACGGCGCGGCGGGCGCGGATCGTGCCGGCTTCCAGCAGGTGTAGCGCATCGTGCAGGCGGGGGCCGTCCCGCCACGGGGCGCCGAGGAGCAGGGCGGGGCCGCCATCGGCGGTCTCAGCGGCCAGTGCAGTGAGCGCGGCGTCGCAGGCCGCGGAGAAGTCGAGGTCTGCGGCCAGGCGGGCTGGGACGGCGCCGGAAAGGGAGTGCTCCGGGGTGAGAAGGAGGTCGGCACCGAGGGCGGCGGCCTCTGCGCGCAGGGAGCGGAGCCGGGCGGCATTGGCTTCAATGGCGGCCATGCCGGGATTGAAGCTGGCGAGGGCAATGCGGAGGTCTGGCATGAGGGGCGGACCCTAGGGCAGGGCCGATCCCCAAGGAATGACGTTGCGCGGGGCGGTGCGGCATCACAGAAAGGCCGCATGAATGAACGTCCATCTTTCCTTGTCGGTGACCACCTGCCGGGGATCGTGTTGCCGGATACGGCGGGCGAGGGTTTCGACGTGATGGGGCAGGCAATCGCCGGGCAGCCACGGGTTCTGCTGCTCGGGCCCGGGCCGGAGGGGGTTGAGGCGCTGGACGCCGCGGTGCGCGCGCGGGGGGCGCTGCTGGTCCTGGTGCAGCCGGGAGGGCCGGACGGGGCTCGCCGGCCGGGGCCGGTTCGCGTCTTCGATGCCCAGGGACAGGTAGCCCGGGCGCTCGGCCTGGGCGAGGGCGGGGTGGCGGTGGTCTCGCCACGAGGGCGACTGGCCTTTGCGGCCCGTGCGGAGACGGTGGCGGATGGGGTAGCGGCGGCGCTGGCCACCCTGCCCTCCCCTGCCCTGTCACCGCCGGTCAGGCGAAGTGGGGCGCCGGTGCTGCTGGTGCCGGACATCCTGGAGCCGGAGCTGGTCTCGGCGCTGCTGGCCCATTGGGAACGGGGCGAGAAGCAGAAGGACCGGGTGGCGGGCGGTGCCGAGGCGGCGGGGGCGAACCGGATCAAGCGCCGGGCCGACGTCTTCCTGGACGACAAAGGGCTCTACGAGACCTTCCATGCTCGGCTGATGCGGCGCGTGGTGCCGGAGATGATGCGGGCCTACCGATTCCAGCCCGCGTCCTACGAGGTGCCGCGGATTGGGTGCTACGACGCCACCGATCTCGGCGCCTTCGAGGCGCATCGCGATAATCGCACGCCCTTCACCGCGCATCGGCGCTTCGCGATGAGCCTCAACCTCAACACGGGCGCGTATGAGGGCGGGACACTGCGGTTCCCGGAATTCGGGCCGGACGAGCACGAGCCTCCGGCAGGCGGGGCGGCCATCTTCGGCTGCGACATGCTGCACGAGGCACTGCCCGTCACGCGCGGGCGGCGCTATGCGATCTTCACCTTCTTCACCGATGCGGAAGGCGCGCGGCAGGAGCAGGAGCTGATCCGGCAGCGCCTTGCGGCAGGGCAGCAAGGGGTTTCGCTCCGCTGAACGGCGCTTCACCTCCGCTTGAGGTGGGTGCGGGCTGCCATCCCCTGGCCCCATTCAGTGTTCGCCATGGGCGAGCTAGCTAGGGAGGCAGAGAATGGTCACGACGAGGCGCGGGGTGATGCTGGGCGGAGGCGCGGTGCTGCTGGGCACGCCGGCCCTGGCGCAGGGCGGGCCGCTGCTGGAATTGCACGGGCGGCTCACGGCGGCGAGCTCGGAGCGGTTCGCGCGTGCAGTGTCCGATGCAATGGACGGGCGCATCTCGCTGCAGGTGACGGCGCCTCCGGCCGAGGGGCGCGTGCATGCCGTCACGTTGCAGGCGCCGCTGCTGCTGATCCAGGCGGAGAAGCCCGAGCGGATGCAGATCTCGCTGACCGGCGGCTACACGCTGCGCGACAGCGCCTTCGTGCTGGACGGGGTGTACGATGTGAAAGGAGAGGGGATGCAGCAGGGCATCCTCATCTACGTCCTGTCCCCCGTGTCCGGCGGGGAGGGCCGCCGCCTGCGGGATGGACAGGTTCGACGGCTGGAGCTGGGCTGAGCGCGGGGCCGGGGTGGGTGGCCCCGGCTCCTACTTCCCGCGGGCGAGCAGGAACTCGCGGCCAACCTTCACGCGGGGCACGCCGTCATAGGCGATGATGTCGGCGGTGGCGTAGGTCTCGCCCCAGCTGTCCGGGATGAAGCTGCCCGTGCCGACGACGTCGATGGGCGCCTTGGCCTCGGCCATCACGCGGCACTTGGACACGCCGAAGCCGGAGGAGGCGATGATGCGCACCTTCGGGAACCCGGCCTCGTCGAGCGCCTCGCGCATGCGCCAGATCGCGGCCGCTGAGACGCCGGTGCCGACGAGGTAGCGCAGCTCGCTCTCGCTGCGGTAGCGGCGGATCACGTTCGGGACGTGGCGCTCGATCACCGCATAGGAGAGTGCGGGGTCGAGGCCTTCGAGAAAGCGGCCGCCATGGGTGTCCAGCCGGACGGCGACGCGGCCTGCGGCGGCGAGCTCGGGGAAGCGACGGCAGACCTCCAGCCCGTCCGTCACCTCCCGGCCGAAATAGTCGGTGAGGACGGTGAGGTTCTCGTCCGGGAAGGTCTCATGGAACATCTCGGCGGCTCGCAGTGTGCTGCCGGCATAGCCGATGAGGGCGTGGGGCATGGTGCCGAAGCCGCTGGCGGCGCCGTAGTAGTGGGCGGTTGCGTCGTTGGCGTTGCCGATGAAGCCCTTGGCGCCCTCGCCCTTGGCGGCGTTGCTGCCGACGGAGGCGGCGTAGGCCATGATCTCCTGCATCTCGGCGCCGGCGCAGTGGCGGGCCTCCATGGCCAGGAAGTCCACCCCGGGCAATTCAAGGCACATTTGGTAGGCGTTGTGGGCGGCGACGCAGGCGGAGCCGAGCTTCTGCAGCAGCAGTGTCTCGAGATCCGAGAGCTGGGTGAAGGGGCCGGTAACCGTGAGGATCGGATCGCCCGCGCCGACCCAGGTGCCCTCCTTGTGAATGAGGTCCACCTCGATCGCGGCGCCGCGCTCGGCGGCGACCCCCTGCAGCCAGTCCAGCATCAAACCGGGCGCGGAGACGACCGGGCGGCGGAGGAAGATGGCATAGGTGACGCGCGCCTCGCCGAAGCGCTGCACGATGGCCTTGGTGCGCTTGAAATAGGCGTCCGTGCGCGCGGAGATATCGGCTTCGAGCTGCGGGTCCATGACTGTCTCGATGCCTACTGAGCGGCCTGCAGGTGGATGCTGGCAGCGCGGCGGGACTTCAGCTCCTCGGCGACGAGGAAGGCGAGTTCCAGGGACTGCTCCGCGTTCAGCCGCGGGTCGCAGAAGGTGGCGTAGTTCTCGGACAGGTTCGCCTCCGTCAGGCGATGCGCGCCTCCCAGGCATTCCGTGACGTCGCGGCCAGTCATTTCAACATGCACGCCGCCGGGGTTGGTGCCCTCGGCCTGGTGCACGTCGAAGAAGCCGCGCACCTCCTGCAGAATGGCGTCGAAGGAGCGGGTCTTGTAGCCGCCGGCGGAATGCGTGTTGCCGTGCATGGGGTCGCTCAGCCAGGTGACCTTGCGGCCATTGGCCTTGATGGCGCGGATGAGCGGGGGCAGATGCGCCTCCAGCTTCGCCGCGCCCATGCGGGTGATGAGGGTGAGACGACCCGGGGTGTTGCTCGAGTTCAGGCGGTCCGTGAGGCGGAGGAGGTCGTCGATCTCCGTCGTCGGGCCGACCTTCAGGCCGATGGGATTGGCGACGCCAGAGAGGAACTCGACATGCGCGCCGTCCGGCTGGCGGGTGCGGTCGCCGATCCAGAGGAAATGGGCGGAGCAGGCGTAGTGGCGGCCGGGATGGGTGCTCGGCTCACGGGTCATTGCCTCCTCGAAGGGCAGGAGGAGCGCTTCGTGGGAGGTGTAGAACTCCGTCTCGCGGATCTGCGGGGCGGTCAGGCTGTTCATGCCGCAGGCGGCCATGAAGCGCAGCGTCTCGTCGATGCGCTGGGCGATGTCGGCATAGCGTTCGGCCAGGGGCGAGCGGGCGACGAAGCCGAGGTTCCAGCGATGGACCTCGTGCAGGTCGGCGAAGCCACCCGTGGCGAAGGCGCGCAGCAGGTTCAGCGTGGCGGCGGATTGCAGATAGGCGAATTCCATCCGGCCGGGATCAGGCAGGCGCGAGGCCTCGGTGAAGTCGGAGCCGTTGATGATGTCGCCGCGATAGGAGGGGAGAGTCTGCTCGTCCAGGGTCTCGGTATCGCTGCTGCGGGGCTTGGCGAACTGGCCGGCCATGCGGCCGAGCTTCACCACGGGCAAGCCGCCGCCGAAGGTGAGGACGACCGCCATCTGCAGCAGCACGCGGAAGGTGTCGCGGATGGTGTTGGCGTGGAAGTCGGCGAAGCTCTCGGCGCAGTCGCCGCCCTGGAGGACGAAGGCGCGGCCCTCGCCGGCCTCGGCCAGGAGGCGAGTCAGCCGATCCGCCTCGCCGGCAAACACGAGGGGCGGGAAGCGGGAGAGCTTGCCCTCCATGGAGGCGAGCGCCGCCTGATCCGGGTAGGTGGGGACCTGGCGGATGGGCATGTCGCGCCAGGAGGCAGGGTGCCAGGAGGTGGTCGGCATTGGTGTGACTTGTCCGGTGTGGCGCGCGCCCTCTCGCGGGGCGGGGTGGCGAGCATAGTGAGGGGGAGCGGGGGGGCAAGGGTGATGGGGCCGGGCCAGCCCTGCGGCATCGGGACAACTGGGCCCTGGGCGGGCGAGCCAGAATGTTTCTCCCCCAAATGTCACTGGCCAAGCCGGGGCCTGCGGGCAGATGACTCCTCCTTCATCTGGCCGGGGAACGATCATGAAAAGGCGGGCAATTCTTGGTGGCGTGGCCTCGGCATTGGTAGCGCGGGGGGCTGCGGCGCATCACGGCTGGAGTTGGGCGGAGGGGGAACAGGTCGAGCTGGCCGGCACCATCCGGGCGGTGACGATCGCGCCTCCACATCCCGTGCTGCAGGTGGAGACGGCGAGCGAGGGCGTCTGGACGGTGGAGCTGGGCAACCCGTCCCAGACCAGCCGGGCTGGCTTCGTGGAAGGCGTCGCGGCACCGGGTGACCGGATCGTGGCGCTGGGCAATCGCGCCCAGGACCGCAGCGAGCGGCGGATGAAGGCGGTGCGGGTCACCGTGCGCGACCGGCGGTTCGACATCTATCCCGAGCGCATCCAGGGCGGCTGACGGGGTTGGACCCGCTGGGGGCCCTGGCCGGCTGGTCGGTGGCGGCGGCGCTGCGGCGCTCTACTGTTCTGTATCCGCTGGTGAATGCGGCGCACATCCTGGGGATCGGCCTTCTAGTCGGGTCGATCTTCACGCTGGATGCGCGGGTGCTGGGGGCTTTCGGGCGGGTTCCCCTTGGGGTTCTCGGGCCGCCGCTGGTGCGGGTGGCCGGGATCGGGCTGACGGTGGCGGTGGCCACCGGCTTCCTGCTGTTCAGCGTGCGGCCCGTCGAATACTCGGGGAACACGGCCTTCCTCGTGAAGCTCGGGTTGCTCGCTTTCGGGCTGCTGAACGTGCTCGTGCTGCATCGCGGCGCCGGTTGGCGCGGCGCCCTGGCCGGGGGACGCATCGCCTGGCCGGTGCGGGCCGCGGCTGCGGTGTCGATACTGGTCTGGACGGGTGCGGTGGTGGCCGGGCGCTGGATCGGCTTCTCCGACTAGCCCGAGGGGTCAGGCCGCCTTAGCGGCTCCCTCCCCCACCCGGCGCGTCGGCACCCGCATGGTCACGAACTCCTCCGCGATGGTCGGGTGGATGCCGATGGTCGCGTCCAGCTGGGCCTTGGTCAGGCGGTTCACCACGGCGACCGCGATGCCCTGCATGATCTCCGGGCTGTCCTCGCCGAGCATATGGGCGCCGAGCAGGACGCCCGTGCCGCCTTCCACCACCAGCTTCATCAGACAGCGGCGGCCCTCACGACGGGTGAGGGTGTGGCGCATGGGGGTGAAGCGCGCGGTGTAGATCTCGGCAGGGCCGTGGAGAGCGGCCTCTTCCTCGGTCAGGCCGACGCTGGCGATCGGGGGAGAGGTGAAGACGGCCTTGGGGACGTTGTCGTAGCTCGCCTTGCGGGGGCGGCTGCCGAAGAAGGTGTCGGCCATGGCGTGGCCCACGGCGGTGGCCATGGGGGTGAGGTTCACGCGGTCCGTCACGTCGCCGATGGCGAAGATGTGGGGGATGTTGGTGGCCTGGTCGTCATCCACCGCGATGGCCGCGCCCTCGCGGCAGTTGATGCCGGCGGCGTCCAGGCCGAGGCCCTTGGTGGCGGGCTGGCGGCCAGTGGCGAAGAAGACCGCATCGGCTTCGATCACCTTGCCCGAGACCATCGTCACGATGCGGGTCTCGCCCGAGAGGGTAATGGAGACGGGGCTTTCACCCGGCAGCACGTTGATGCCGTTCGCGGCCAGGGATTCGGCCGCCGCCTCGCGGATCTCGTGGTCGAAACCGCGGAGGGGAAGCGCCTGACGGTAGGCGAGCGTCACCTCCGAGCCGAGGCCGTGGAGGAGGTTGGCGAACTCGCAGCCGATGTAGCCGCCCCCGATCATCAGGACGCGGCGGGGACGCTCCTTCAGGGTGAAGAGGTCGTCGGAGATGAAAGCGTGCTCGGCGCCCGGGATCTCCGGGCGGATGGGCGTGCCGCCGACGGCGATGACGATGCGGTCCGCGGTGATGGTGGTGTTGCCGAGCTGGACCTCGTGCGGGCCGGTGAGGCGGGCATAGCATTCATGCACCTGCACGCCGACGCCCTCGAGCAGGCGGCGGTAGATGCCGGAGAGGCGGGCGACCTCGCCGTCACGCGCGCGGGCCAGGGCGGCCCAATCATGCTTGGCCTCGCCGAGGGACCAGCCGAAGGCGGCCGCGTCCTCGGCCCAGGCGCCGTATTCCGCGGCCTGGACCATGAACTTCTTCGGCACGCAGCCGACATTCACGCAGGTGCCGCCCCAGAAGCGGCCTTCGGCGATGCCGACCTTGGCGCCGTATCCGGCGGAGATGCGGGCCAGCCGCACGCCGGCGCTGCCGCCGCCGATGACGAAGAGATCGAGGTCGTAGGGGTGGGGCGCGCTCATGGGTTGGAAAATCGGGCCTCCATCCCGGGGGCGCAAGGGCCCCACGGGATGAAGACGGGGGTGGCATGGCTGGGGCCTACAGGCCGCCGATCAGGCAGTACTTGATCTCGAGATAATCCTCGATGCCGTATTTGCTGCCCTCGCGGCCGAGGCCGCTCTCCTTCACACCGCCGAAGGGGGCGACCTCGGTGGAGATGATGCCCTCGTTGATGCCGATGATGCCGCTCTCCAGCGCCTCGGCCACGCGGAAGATGCGGCCGACATCGCGGGCGTAGAAATAGGCGGCTAGGCCGAACTCGGTGTCGTTGGCCAGGCGGACGCCTTCGGCCTCGTCCTTGAAGCGGATGAGAGGGGCCATTGGGCCGAAGGTCTCCTCCTTCAGCACCTTGGCCGAGATCGGCACATCCGTGAGGATGGTGGGTTCGAAGAAGTTGCCTCCGAGAGTGTGGCGCTTGCCTCCCGTGAGAACCTTGGCGCCGTTCGCGGTGGCGTCGGCGATGTGCTCCTCCACCTTCGTCACGGCATCAGCGTTGATGAGCGGGCCCTGGGTGACGCCGGCTTCCATGCCGTTGCCGACCTTCAGGTTCTCGACCGCGGCCTTCAGCTTCTCGGCGAAGGCGTCATAGACGCCCTCCTGCACGAAGATGCGGTTGGCGCAGACGCAGGTCTGGCCGGTGTTGCGGAACTTCGACGCCATGGCGCCGGTGACGGCGGCGTCCAGATCAGCATCGTCGAACACCAGGAAGGCGGCGTTGCCGCCGAGTTCCATGCTCGTCTTCTTGATGGTGCCTGCGCATTGCGCCAGCAGGGTGCGGCCGACCTCGGTGCTGCCGGTGAAGGACAGCTTGGCGACATGGGGGTTGGTGGAGAGCTCCTCGCCCTGCTCACGCGCCGAGCCGGTGACGATGTTGCAGACACCGGCGGGCATGCCCGCGCGCTCGGCGAGCACGGCGATGGCGAGGGCGGAGAAGGGTGTCTGCGACGCCGGGCGGATCACGCCGGTGCAGCCCGCGGCCCAGCCGGGACCGGCCTTGCGGGTGATCATGGCGGCGGGGAAGTTCCAGGGCGTGATCGCGGCGAAAACGCCGATCGGCTCCTTCATCACCAAGATGCGGCTGCCATGCTTGAAGGTGGGGATGGTGTCGCCGTAGACGCGCTTTCCCTCCTCCGCGAACCACTCGATGAAGGAGGCGGCATAGGCGATCTCGCCCTTGCTCTCGGCCAGCGGCTTGCCCTGCTCGGCCGTCATGATGGCGGCGAGGTCGTCGGCGTTCTCCATCATCAGGTTGAACAGCCGGCGCAGGATGGCCGCGCGCTCCTTCGCCAGCATGGCGCGCCAGGCGGGCTGGGCGGCCTTGGCGGCCTCGATGGCCCCGCGCACCTCTTCCCGCGACAGGGAGGGGACGCTGCCGATCACCTCGCCGGTCGCAGGGTTGCGGACCTCGATGGTCTTGCCGGAGGCGGCCTGGACCCAGGCGCCACCGACGCGGTTTGCCTGGCGGAAGAGGTTGGGGTCCTTCAGGACGAGCTTGGCGGCGGTGTCGAGCATGGCAGTTCCCCGGGGGTGGTTTGGCCGGAGGATGGTCCGATCCTCGCGGCCTGTCATCCGCTGCGCCGTGCACGATTGGCGGCGTCGGGCGTCGTACGCGGGTCCAGGCGCGCGGATTGAGAGTGCTTCTCAGTATTTACTTCACGTCATTTGAGAATGCTTCTCGATGGCCAAGTAATGGTGATCAGCGGTACTTGGAATCGGCGTAAACCAAAGGCGTGGCCGCGCGTCTTACCTAGGCGATAGACAATGGCGCCTCGGCGCCGAGACCAGCCCGGAGAAGCCCCATGTCCCTGTCCCACACCCCCGACGTCGCCTGCACCCGCTGCAAGTTTTTCGACGATCATGCAAACGCGCCGGCCGCGCAGGACGGGCTTTGCCGGTACAACCCGCCCGTGACTCAGCCGAGCCCCGAGGCGCATGGCCTCTGGCCGGTGGTGTCTCGCCAGGACTGGTGCGGCCACTTCACCGTGGACAGCCCCGTGGCCGGCTCGGGCGACTGAAGCACCCGGCAATCGTGGGTCGCGAAAGGGCATCGCCGGAAGGCGGTGCCCTTTTCGCATGCGCGCCCGTCAGCGGCTGGGCGGGGCCTCGCCGAGCAGGGCCAGAACCAGTTCCGCAGTGACGCCGATATGGGAGGCGAGGAGCACGGGCGCACGGTCCTCCCGCGCGAGGATGGCGGCAGCCAGTTCCTCATGCACGGCCAGCATCCGCGGCCAGTCCTCATGGGCCGTTTCCACCAGGCGGCGGTAGCGCGTCTTCTGCAGGTACAGGTCGTCGCAGAAGCGCAGGAGGGAGGCGAGCGGGCACGCGGCGATGAGGGCTCGGTGGAAACGGTGATGGCGGGCCTCGTAGGCGTCCACCCACTCCTCGCTGGCTGGGTCGCGGCGGGCGATCTCGTGCCGCAGCAAGGAGAGTGAGGCCACGATCCCGTCCTCCCAGGCAGCGCGGCCGTGCTCCATGGCCAAGCGCAGCGCCTCGGGCTCGACCACCTGCCGGGAGCGCGTGATGTCCAGCAGGTGGGTCCGGGTCACCGGAGGCACGGAGAAGCCCTTCTGGCCTTCCAACAGCACGAAGCCCTCGGCGGCGAGCCGCGCCAGGGCCTCGCGCAGCGGGGTGGCGCCAAGGCCGTAGCGGGCGGAAAGATCACGCAAGCGGAGACGGGTGGCAGGGGGCAGGCCGCCGCCGACGATGTCCTGCCGCAGACGCCGGGCGGCGGCTTCGGAGAGGGTCGGAGAGGCGTCCGAGGCCGGATTATCGATCAACACAATAAAATATATTTCCTCTTCCCAGCCCGGCGCAAGGACGTAAGGATGGGGGCATGAACGTCCTCGACCTCTCCCATGACCCGAAACGTCGGGCCTGGGTCGCCTCCGCTAATGCGGCCGATGCCGAATTCCCAATCCAGAACCTGCCGCTAGGCGTGTTCTCCCGCGAAGGGGAAACGCGGCGCGGTGGGGTGGCGATCGGTGACCAAGTGCTGGATTTGCGCGCGGCGTTGGATGCCGGGCTGATCCACGGTGCGGCGGCCGAAGCGGCCGCAGAGCCGACCCTGAACCAACTGATGGCGATGGGGCGGCCTGCCTCGAGCGAGTTGCGGGCTCAGGTCTCAGCGCTGCTGGCTGAGGGAAGCGATGCGGCATCCCACGCCGACGCCATTCTCGTGCCGATGAGCGAGGCGCGGATGCACCTTCCCGTGCAGATCGCGAACTTTAGCGACTTCATGGTCTCGCGCGACCATTCCTGGCGCCTTGGCGCGACGAAAGATGCAATTGCGCCGCTGCCGCCGGCCTTCGACAGCCTGCCCGTCGCCTACCACTCCCGCGCCTCCTCCGTGCGGATCAGCGGCGAGCCCGTGGTGCGGCCGAACGGGCAGTGGAAGCGCGGGGATGGCGTGTATTTCGGGCCGACGGAGGCGCTGGATTACGAGCTGGAGCTGGCGGTCTGGCTGGCGGGCGAGAACGCGCTGGGCGAGCCGGTGCCGATGTCCCGCGCGCCGGACAGGCTGTTCGGCTACGGGCTGCTGAACGACTGGTCCGCCCGCGATGTGCAGCGCTGGGAAATGCCGCCACTCGGGCCCTTCCTGTCCAAGAGCCTGTCCACAAGTGTCTCGCCCTGGATCGTGACGGCGGAGGCGCTCCTGCCCTTCGCTATCCCGGCTGCCGCGCGCGCGGAGGGGGTGGCCCCTCCCCTGCCCCATCTCGACTCCCAGGAGAACCGCGCGCGCGGCGGGCTGTCCATCGCACTCGAGGTCTGGCTGCTGACGCCGCGTATGCGCGCCGAGGGTGGCGTTCCGGCGCGGCTGACGGCGACCGATTTCGCCACCATGTCCTGGACGCCCGCGCAAATGGTGACGCACCACGCGAGCAATGGCTGCAACCTGCTCCCGGGCGACCTGCTGGGCAGCGGCACCTGTTCCGGGCCCACGGATGACTCGCGCGCCTGCATGGCGGAGATCATCCTCACCGGGCTGATTCAGCTTCCGAACGGCGAGACGCGCCGCTTCCTGGAGGATGGGGACGAGGTGATCTTCCGCGGGCGCGCCCATGCGGCGGGCGCGGTCTCGATCGGATTTGGCGAGTGCCGGGCACGGATCCTGCCCGCGCCGCCCTGGCCCGCCGGCTGAACAGGCGGGGAGGAAACGAGAGAAGACATGCCAAGAAAGATCATCGACATCTCGACGGTGCTGAAGGCCGGCATCGCGAGCGATCCGCCGCACATGCTGCCGCAGATCGAGTACCGCGATCACCACCAGACCGCGCCGAGCATGGCCGACTACATGGGCGTGCCCGTGGATGCGCTGCCGGAGGGCGAGTACGCGGCAGTGGAGCAGGTGAACATCTCCACCCATAACGGTACGCATATGGACGCGCCCTACCACTTCTTCTCACGTATGGACGAGAAGCTCGTGCCGGGCGGGCGCCCCTCCATGCGGATCGATGAGGTGCCGCTGGACTGGTGCTTCCGGCCCGGCGTGAAGCTGGACTTCCGCGAGAAGCCGGATGGGCATGTTGTGACGCCCGAGGAAGTGGAGGCGGAGCTGCGGCGCATCGGGCACGAGCTGCAGCCCCTCGACATCGTCCTGGTGAACACCCGCGCGGGAAGCCGCTACGGCGAGGCCGATTTTACCGAAAGCGGCTGCGGCATGGGCCGGGCGGCGACGCTCTGGCTGGCCGAGCGCGGCGTGCGCGTGGTGGGGACCGACGGATGGTCCTGGGATGCGCCGTTCAGCTTCACGCGCAAGCGCGTGCAGGAGACCGGGGATGTGTCGCTGATCTGGGAGGGACACCGGGCCGGGCGCGAGATCGGCTACTGCCAGATGGAGAAGCTCTCCAACCTCGAGGCGCTGCCGGGGCATGGGTTCACCGTGGCGTGCTTCCCCGTGAAGATCCATCGGGCCTCCGCGGGCTGGACCCGCGCCGTCGCCATCTTCGAGGAGTAGCGCCGATGCGTCGCATGCTGCTGGGCGCCGCACTGGCGCTGGCTGCCGCCCTTCCTGCGCGGGCGGAGTATCCGGACAAGCCGATCACCATGACCATGCCCTACTCGCCCGGCACAGCCGATGTGCTGATCCGCGCGCTGGGGGAGCACATCCAGCGCACGCTGGGCCAGCCGCTCGTGCCGGTCACGCGGGACGGCGCCTCGGGCGTGGTGGGGATGCGCTATGTCGCGACGAGCCCGCCGGATGGCTACACGCTCGGGCAGACGCCGATGACGGCGATCGTCGTGCAGCCGCATATGGTGCGCAACGCCGGAACCAACCCCGAGAACTTCGAGGCGGTGTGCGGGACAAACGAGAACATCCTGGGCATCGTGGTGCGGACCGAAAGCCCGATCCGCACGCTGCCGGACCTGGTGGCCGAGGGGCGGCGGCGGTCGATGAGCTTCGGCAGCCCCGGGCCGAACTCCCTGCCGCAGCTTGGCGTGTGGCGCGTGCAGAAGGCCACGGGGGTGGATTTCAACCACATCCCCTATCGCGGCGAGGCGCCGCATCTGAACGACACGCTGGCCGGGCGGCTGGACTTCTCGGCGGCCGTGGTGTCCTCGGCGGCGGAGCTGGTGCAGGCCGGGCGAATGCGGCTGATCGCCGTGTTCTCCAACCGCCGCCATCCGGACTTCCCGGACGTGCCGACGGCGGTGGAGCAGGGCGTCGACGCAGTGCAGCTCAGCCAGGTGGGGATCTACGCGCCGCGCGGCACGCCGGCCGCGGTTCTGGACCGGCTTGAGGAAGCCTGCCGCACCGGGCTGGAGACGCCGGCGGTGAAGCAGGTGCTGGCGACGACGCGCGCGCCTGGCGCTTTCATGACGCGGGCGGCGCTGAACGCCATGTTGCGGGACGAGTTCGCAACCTACGGGCGCATTCTGCGGGAGTTGGGCGTGCAGCCGGAGTGAGGAGGACCGGGGCCTGTAGCAGGGCTTCGTCACCTTGCTCAGATACATCCCGGCGCTACGCGCCCGCCTTGCGGCATTGCCAAATTGCCCAAGGGACACAGGAATGACGTGCTCCTGCGTCAGTCCTGCGGATGCTCTGACCGCGTGAAGTCGGGCGCAGCGGCAGAACACACCACGGGTTGCTTGGTGCTGGGCGACGGCGCCGTTGCGGCATTGGCGCCTGTGCCTGCGCGGTTCAGCCAGGCACGGCGCGCCAGCCCTGCAGCGGGAAAGCGCGGTCATAGGCCAGGTTGAAGATGAAGGCGTAGACCACGTAGAAAGCCGCGATCGCGAGATCCATGACCAAGGCCTGGACGAGTCCAATGCCGAGATACCAGGCGATCGGCGGCAACAGCAGCACCAGCAGCCCGGCCTCGAACAGCACGGCATGCGCCACGCGCAGGCCGAGCCCCTTGCGCGTGTGCCCGGCCAGCCGCTGCATCGCGTGATCAAAAGCGAGGTTGTAGACAAAGTTCCACGCCGTAGCCGCAAAGGCGCTGCCGACCCCGATCACGCCCATATCGGAGGCGTGCAGGCCGAAGAGCAAAGTCCCGAGGGGGATGATCATCGCCAGGCCGAACACCTCAAAGAGGAGGGCGTGGCGGATACGGTCCCGTGTGCTGCGCATGATCTGCCCCAGAAAGCTTCTGTTATGCGCGCCCTTCTATCTGCCATACTGCCTACTACAAGTTATGTCGTATCGGGAATCTAGATAGATGGCGGTCTCGCTCGACCAGCTTCAGGCGTTCGTCGCGGCGGCAGAGGCGGGGTCCTTCTCCGCTGCCGCCCGCACGCTGCGGAAGGCGCAGTCCGCTGTCAGCACACAGGTCGCAAACCTTGAGATGGATCTGGGGCTGGAGCTGTTCAGCCGGGCGGGCCGAAACCCGGTGCTGACGCCGGCCGGTGAACGGCTGCTGCTGGAAGCCCGCGTCGTCCTCGAGAGATGCGAGCATCTGATCGGTGTGGCGAGCAGCCTGGAGCGGAAGGTTGAGAGCCGCCTGGTTGTGGCAATCGACGAACTCTACCCGGAGCACGCTCTGGGTGCCCTCTTCGCGGGTTTTGCGCGGCGCTTTCCGTTCGTGGAGTTGGAGCTGCTGTTCCCGCTCATGGAGGATGTCAGCCGCATGGTGCAGGCCGGG
Organism: Roseomonas sp. WA12; assembly: GCF_054165765.1. Classification (NCBI taxonomy): domain Bacteria; kingdom Pseudomonadati; phylum Pseudomonadota; class Alphaproteobacteria; order Acetobacterales; family Roseomonadaceae; genus Roseomonas; species Roseomonas sp. WA12. Next base: position 2,421,491 of record NZ_CM135108.1, read on the forward strand.
ACGGCCGATCTCGGGGTGATGTGGCGCCAGGAGGTGCTGCCGAGCGAGCTCGGTTTCCAGACCATCGGCTGGGTGCCGCTGAAGCTCGTCTGCGGCCGGGATCATCCACTCGCGAAGGAGCGGGTGGAATGGGAGGAGCTGAAGCGGCATCGCCAGATCCTTGTCGCCGCGCGCAGCGACGGGCCGGAGAAGCGACGCCTGCGCGTCGCGGCCGAGGTTTGGTGGGTGGAGAGCCACTGGGTGATCCTGGAAATGGTGAAGCACGGGATCGGCTGGGCCTTCGTGTCCGACCATGTGATCGCCGCATCTCCGGCAGCGCCCGACCTGGTGACGCCCGACCTGCAGTTCGATGACGGGGACTGGCCAGTTGCCCTGGAGCTGGTCTGGCACAAGCAGCGGCCCTGCGGCCCCGCGGGAGCATGGTTGCGGGAGCATTTCGCGGCCACCCGGATCGAGGGGCTGCTCAGGACCGGTTCGGGACGTTAAGGGCTTCGGCAAACGCGCCGTTGCCACGGCACTTGGGACGCACAGGCACGCTTGTCCTGCACGCCGTTCTCTGCGGAATTGGCATACGGCTTCGGCAGTTTCGGTGAGGACCCCAGCATGACTTGGACGGATCGCCGTATCCTGGACCTGTTCGGTATCGATCTTCCCATCATCCAGGCACCGATGGCCGGAAGCACAACGCCGGAGATGGTCATTGCCGTGAGCGAGGCGGGCGGCCTCGGTTCCCTGGCCTGTGCCCAGTACACGCCGAAGCAGGCGCGTGAGGCCGCGGAGGCAGTTAGGGCCGGCATCTCGCGCCCGTTCAACATGAACTTCTTCTGTCACGCCTCCCCGGAACCGGATCCGGCGCGCTCGGCGGCGTGGCACGATGCGCTGAAACGCTACTACGCCGAGTTCGGCCTGGACCATGACGCCCCGCCACCTTCCAGCGGCCGGGCGCCCTTCGATGCGGCCTTCTGCGCTGTGGTGGAGGAGGTGCGCCCGGCCGTCTGCAGCTTCCATTTCGGCCTGCCGGAGCAATCCCTGCTGGACCGCGTGAGAAGCACAGGCGCTCGCATCATCTCCTCGGCGACCACGGTGGCCGAGGCGCGGTGGCTGGAGAAGCGCGGCTGCGACGCCATCATCGCGATGGGCCTGGAAGCGGGTGGCCATCGTGGCAACTTCCTGTCCGATAGCATGGCGACGCAGGTCGGCACCTTCGCGCTGCTGCCGCAGGTGGCCGATGCGGTGCGCGTGCCGGTGATCGCGGCGGGCGGGATCGGGGATGCGCGGGGGATCCGTGCCGCCCTGGCGCTCGGGGCGTCGGCCGTGCAGATGGGCACCGTCTACCTGTTCACGCCGGAGGCCAGGATTCCGGCGCCCCATCGCGCGGCGCTCCGCCATGCGGGCGAGAACGAGACGGCGCTGACCAACATCTTCACCGGCCGTCCTGCCCGCGGGTTCATGAATCGCGCGATGAGGGAGCTGGGCCCGATCTCGCCTCTGGCGCCGGCCTTCCCGATGGCCGGAGGCTCGCTGGCTCCGTTACGAGCCCACACGGAACCGCAGGCCTCGGGAGACTTCATGAGCCTGTGGGCGGGCCAGGCGGCGGCACTGGGGCGAGAAATGCCTGCGGGCGAAGTCACGCGCAGGCTGGCGGCGGAGACGCTGGATGGGCTGTCCAACCGGCAGGGCTAGGATCGGCTTTCCAACGTCGTGCCTTCCGCTGAAAGCCTGCACGGCTATCGCGTCCTGCAGATGCGTCGCTGCGTGATGACCTTGGTCTGAACCGAAGACGTTCACTCGCCGCGCTTGCTCTGGCGCGTCGCCCGCGCCCGCTCCAGCGATGCCGCCCTGCGGCGCTCCTCCCGCAGGACATCGATGGTCGGCTGCCACCAGCCGCGGGCCTTATCGGCCGGGCTGGACGGCGTTCGTGCGGGCCAGGCCTGGACGAGTTCGGCATGGCTGGGCCTGCGCAAGGTCGCCCAGATCAGCGCGGCGGCTCCGGCCGCGACGCCGGGGTAGAAGCGAGTGGCAATTGCCGGGTCAACAAGCTCGCCGGTGACCGCCTCGAACACCACGCACCCAGTATGGGTCATCACCACGCGGTCGAGGGGTGGCAGTTCAGCTTCCGGCACGGGATACCGCTTTCGGCGGCGCTCAGCGGCCTCGGCTCGGCTCTCCCCGTGCTCCGGAGAGGCCTTGCGGCTTTCCTCCCGCTTCCGCCGCTCCTCGGGCTCGGCCAGGCGAGCTGCCTCCTCAATGGCGGGCCAGCGCTTTCCCAACTCCTCAAAGGACCGGAACGGCACGTGCCAGGCCCTGGATGCCGGGTTCCAGCGGGCCCAGGGCACCTCCCGCAGCTGAGCGACGACGGATCGGGAATACGGTGTTCGGATCACGAAGCTGTCCGCGACCTCGAGGTAGGGGCTGGTGATCGGGTCGAAGGCGAAGGCGTCGCGGCCGCGTTGGTCGGCATAGGCCAGCACGCCCGACCACTCGCGGCCCATCCATGCCGTCAGGCGTCGTTCCGCCCGCGTGCCCGGCACGAACCACGCCTTCAGATCATCCCGCCACCGTGCCTGCGGGAATGCCTCGCGAAAGCGCTCCACGGTCATGCGATCGTAGGGGAAGCTGGCGGTCGCTCCGGGCGTACCGTCGCCGGAATCCCGCTGCGTCGCGCTGAACTCCGAGGGCTCGTCCGCCACCTCTCGCTTCCTTCCCGCCTGGGCCTTCGGCCGGTCCAGCTTAGCGGAAGGATAAGGGTGTTGACCCCTCCTGCCGAGAAGTCACGGCGGACCAGGCTCTCCCGGCTGCCATAGCCGGCGCAGCGATACGCGTCGCGAAACCCTCGAGGCAAAGCGGCCGCCGCCTGAGAGGGATGAGCGGCCGGCAGCCGTTGGCGGCCCCTCAACCCTGTTCCGAGGTCGCGTGACGTCGCCCTATTCCACCGTCACGGCCTTCGCCAGGTTGCGCGGCTGGTCCACATCCGTGCCCTTCAGCACCGCCACATGATAGGCGAGCATCTGCACGGGGATGGCGTGCAGAATGGGAGCGACGAAGGGATCGACCTTCGGGACGATCACCACGCGGGACGCGAAGCGGCGGAGGGCGGGGGCGCCGTCCTCATCGGTGAAGGCGATGATGCGGCCGCCACGGGCCGCGGCTTCCTGCAGGTTCGACGCGGTCTTCTCGAAGAGCGGGCCTGACGGGCAGAGGGCGATCACCGGAACACTGGCGTCGATGAGGGCGATCGGGCCGTGCTTCATCTCGCCGGCGGCGTAACCCTCGGCGTGGATGTAGGAAAGTTCCTTGAGCTTCAGCGCCCCCTCCATCGCGATGGGGAACAGGCTGCCGCGGGCGAGGTAGAGGACGTCGCGCGCGTCCTTGATGTCGGCGGCGACTGCTTCGATCTCCGCACTCGAGTCGAGCAGCTTCGCGGCGTGCTCGGGCACTTCAAGCAGCGCGGCGGTGAGGCGAGCCTCCTCGGCGGCGTCGATGGCGCCGCGAGCGCGGGCGAAGTTTAGCGCGAGGCAGGCGAGTACCGAGAGCTGGGCGGTGAAGGCTTTGGTGGAGGCGACGCTGATCTCAGGGCCCGCCACCGTCATCAGGGCGGCGTCGCTCTCGCGCGACATGGTGCTCTCGGGGACGTTGACCACCGAGACGAGGGACTGGCCGCCGGCGCGCAGCATTTTCATCGCGGCCAGGTTATCGGCCGTCTCGCCGGACTGGGAGACGAACATGGCGGCGCCGCCTTCGGTGAGCGGCGGATCGCGGTAGCGCAGCTCGCTCGCTACGTCGCAGTCCGTGGGAAGCCGCGCGAGGGTTTCGAACCAGTAGCGGGCGGTCTGGCAGACGAGGAAGGCGGAGCCGCAGCCGGAGAGCCAGAGGCGGGGCAGCGCCGCAGGATCGAAGGGCAGCGCGGGGCGCGCGACGGAGCGGGTGGTGGGATCCACATACTGGTGGAGCGTATCGCCGATCACCGCAGGGTGCTCGTGCAGCTCCTTCTCCATGAAGTGGCGGTAGTTGCCCTTGCCAATGGCGGCGCCGGAGAAGGCGGTGGTCTTGATGGCACGCTCGACGGGCGCGTCGGCGGCATCGAAAAAGCGGGCCCCGGTGTCGCTGATGATGGCCCAGTCGCCCTCGTCGAGATAGGCGATGCGGCGGGTGAGCGGGGCGAGGGCCAGGGCGTCGGAGCCGATGAACATCTCCCCCTCGCCAAAGCCGATCGCGAGCGGCGCGCCCTGGCGGGCCGCGAGGAGCTTGCTCGGGTGGCCGGCGAAGACGGCGGCCAGCGCAAAGGCGCCGTGGACGCGCTTCAGGGCACGGCTGAATGCGTCCTCCGGGCTGTCACCACGGGCGAGGTGGTGGTCCACCAGGCGGGCGAAGGTCTCGGTGTCGGTATCCGTCTCGAACTCGGCGCCTTCCGCCTCCAGCTCGGCGCGAAGCTCGGCATGGTTCTCGATGATGCCGTTATGCACGACGGAGACGCGGGCGGTGCCGTGGGGATGGGCGTTGCGGGTGGTCGGGGCGCCATGCGTGGCCCAGCGGGTGTGGCCGATGCCGGTCGTGCCGGGAAGCGGGTCCCCCTGCAGCACCTCCGCGAGGTTGCCGAGCTTGCCCTCGGCGCGGCGGCGCTCGACATGGCCGTTCACGAGGGTGGCGATGCCCGCGCTGTCATAGCCGCGGTATTCCAGGCGGCGGAGCGCTTCCAGAAGACGCGGGGCAGCCTCTTCGCGGCCGACGACGCCGACGATTCCGCACATGGCTACTTCTCCTTCTTGCGGGCTGCGCGGAAGGCGGCCGCGCGGCCCTCCTTCACGTCCTGGCGGGCACGGCCGAAGGCCATGGCATCGGGTGCCACGGCATCGGTGATGGTGGAGCCCGCCGCGACGAAGGCGCCGTCACCGAGTGAAACAGGGGCGACGAGGGTGGCGTTGGAGCCGATGAAGACCCCCTGCCCTACCGTCGTGCGGTGCTTGGCGAAGCCGTCGTAATTGCAGGTGATGGTGCCGGCGCCGATGTTGGTGCGCGCGCCGATGCTGGCATCGCCGATATAGGAGAGGTGGTTGGCCTTGGCGCCCTCGCCGAGGATGGCGGCCTTCAGCTCCACGAAATTGCCGACATGCGCGTTGGCGCCGACCTCGGTGCCTGGGCGCAGGCGGGCGAAGGGGCCGATGACGGCCCCGGACCGGACCGTGCAGGATTCGAGGTGGGAGAAGGCGCGGATCTCCACCCCATCCTCGATCGTCACGCCGGGCGCGAAGACGACGTCGGGGCCAATAGTGACGTCCTGGCCAATCGCCGTGTCGAAGGAAAGGGTGACGCTCTCGGGGCGGGTCAGCGTGGCACCATTGGCCATGGCGCGCTCCCGCAGCACGGCCTGCACGGCGGACTCGGCAGCGGCGAGCTCGATGCGGGAGTTGATGCCGCGGCACTCGGCCTCATCCGCCTCGACGGCGACGGCGCGGTACCCCTCGGCACGGGCGGCGGCGACGGTGTCGGTAAGGTAGTACTCGCCGGAGGCATTGTCGTTCCCCAGCGCGCGCAGCCAGGCGAAGAGGTGCCGCGCCTCCGCGCAGATCACGCCGACATTGCAGAGGGTGATGGCGCGTTCCGCCTCGGTCGCGTCCTTCCACTCCGTCACGCGGGCAATCCCGCCATCCTCATGCGGGATGACGCGGCCGTAGCGAGCGGGGTCAACGGGACGCATGGCCAGGAGGGCGAGGTCTGCACCTTCGCGGGCGGCCAGCAGGCGCTGCAGGGTGGCCGAGGTGATGAGGGGGTTGTCGGCGTAGAGGACGGCGACGTCGCCCTCGAAGCCCTCAAGGGCTGGCGCAGCCTGGAGGGCGGCGTGGCCGGTGCCCAGGCGTTCATGCTGCACCACGGTCGCATGGGGGGCGGCGGCGCGCTCCAGCATCGGCATGTCCGGGCCGGTGACGACCACGATGCGGTCGAAGACGGCCTCGCAGGAGGCGATGAGGTGGTTGAGCATCGGGCGGCCGGCGATGGGGTGCATCGCTTTTGGCAGCGCCGAGCGCATCCGGGTGCCGAGGCCGGCGGCGAGGAGGATGGCTGCCCTTTGCATAACCGGGGATAAGCCCTAGCCAGGCCGGCACTGCAAGAGCAATGGGGCGTCAAGCTTCGTTGCGGGCTGTAATGCGGGGTGGCAAGGGGAGCGGATGGACCGCATCGCCCTCTTCGACCTCGATGGCACGCTGATCGACAGCGCGCCCGATATCCACTCCGCTCTGGACCGGCTGATGGCCGCCCATGACCGCCCGGGTTTCAGCCGGGAGGAGGTATGGCGGATGATCGGGGATGGGGTGGCGGTACTGGTGCAGCGGGCCTGCGCGGCGCGGAGTCTGGAATCTTCCCCCGCACTAACGGTGGGATTCCTGGCCGATTACGAGGCCCATGCGGCCGAGGAGACGCGGCCCTTTCCCGGCATCCCGGAGGCGCTGGCCGCCCTGCGGGCCGATGGCTGGCGACTGGCGGTCTGCACCAACAAGCCCGAGCGGGCGGCGCGAATCATCCTGGACGGGCTGGGACTCTCGCCTCATCTCGAGGCGGTGGGCGGGGGCGACAGCTTCCCCGTGCGCAAGCCGCATCCCGGACACCCGCTTGGACTGTTGGCTCGGATGGGGGGCGTGGCGTCCCGTGCCGTGCTGATCGGCGACCACTCCAATGACACGCGATCGGCGAAGGCCGCGGGAATCGCGCCGATCTTCGCGGCCTGGGGCTACGGCACGGCTGACATGGCTGAGGGGGCACCGGTGGCCACCAGCCCGGCGGAACTGCCGGGCGTGCTGGCCGGCCTGGCCATCCGCTGACGGGGCGTTCTGCCTGCCCTAGCGGCCGGACACCGGGCGCAGCTGCCCGGGCGGGCCGACGCTGGCGAGGCGGGCGGTGATCGTGCCGAACCAGCGGCTGGCCGCCTCGATCCGCACGGGCAGCACCGGCTCGCCAGGGGCGGCCTCGCCGAGCCAGGCGGTGCCGAATTGCGGGCGGCGGGCGGCCTCTACGTCCTCGTCCTTGCGATAACCGGCGAGGAAACGGCCCTCGAAGGCGCATTTCGTGGCGATGCCGGACCACTCGTCCCGGGCCGCCGGGAACTGGTCCCGGCCCTGGCTGCGGGCTGCCATCTCGCTCAGCCGTCGGCCGTCATAGACGCGGACGGCGCCGTTGCAGCTTCCGTACCGCCGCACCTGGCGGATGAGCTGGGCGATGGCGGAGAGATTATCGATGGTGTTGCGCTGGTCGGCCTCGGGCACGGGCTGCCGTTCCTGGTCGTTCGGCGGGATCATGGTGCGGATGACCGGCTGGTTGTTCGGCCACTCGACGACAGTGCGCCGATTCTCCCCCCGCCAGACGCCCTCGGCGACGTAGCGCCGGGGACGGGCCAGGTTGCCCTCCCACACGCCCTCGACCCGGGTGGTCATCTGCCCGCTGGCGAAGGCGGAGGCGACGCCGCGCATGCGGGTGCGGGATTCGATGGTGTAGCCGCGGTCCGTGATGTCGAGGGTGGCGGTCACCTCCATCACCGTCAGCCCGGCCGCCTGGACGGTGTAGGTGGCCGCGATCGTCTCCGCCCGGGCCACAGGTGCGGCCGCGAGAAGGACGCCAAGGGCCAGGGCGGGAGCAGCGAATCGGCGGTGGCGGGTCGGGGTCATGCCGGGCCTTGGTCAGGGGAGGGCAGAAGATCGTAACGGTCCGCAGGTTTCGCCAGGGGTCGCCTTGACAGGCCAGGGGGCCGAGGATATCCCCCGCCGACTTCGGGCGCGTAGCTCAGCGGGAGAGCATTCGCTTCACACGCGAAGGGTCACAGGTTCAATCCCTGTCGCGCCCACCACCGCCCCTCCTCAGGGCCGGTATCCGCCGAAGACAACACCCACATCGCAAGCAGACTGCCCGGCCCAGGCCGGTGCCGTTCTCGTTGTCCGCATTTCCTGAGATCGACATAGATCGGTCCGGGGGAATTCCTTCCCCCGGTCTTGCTTTACTGCGCTTGGGTCGGCGCTACCGGCATGCGGGCCGGCCGCTCCGCACGGGCGCGATGGGGCCGCAGCTCGTCCGCGCTCAGGGCCGTGTCATTGTTCGTGTCGCGCGCGCGGAACATCGCCTCGGCAAAGGGGCGCAGCTCCGCCAGGGTCACGCGGCCGTCGCGGTCGGCGTCCATGCCGCGGAACATGGCCTGGCCGCGCTCCTCCATCCGGGCCATCCGGCCGCCAGGCGGGGCGGGTCGATCGCCGCGGCGGGCGGACATCTGCGCCTGCACATGGCTGCGGAACTCGTCCCAGCTCACGCCGCCATCCTTGTTGGCGTCCACCTCGGCGAAGCGGGCGGAGAGCGCGGTCCAGGCCTCAGCCTCGGTGACGCGGCCGTCATGGTTGGCGTCGGCGGACTGGAACAGGCGGTCTGCGCCCATGGGGCCGCCCTGGGCCATAGCGGCGGTGCCGAGGGCACCGAGGCCGAGGGCGGCGGCGAAGGCGGAAAGGGTGAGTTTGCGGGTCCGGGTCATCGGTTCGTCCTCCTGTGACGATGCCGCTGAAGATGGCAGCGGGCATGTAACGCCTGGAGGGCACGCGCGTGAGGAAGCGTGACGGGAGCAAGGTGCGGGAATGCCGCCGTGCGCAATCCGGCAAACGCCCGCTCGCGGCCGTGAAGTAAAGGAAGGCTTCCGATGGAGGTGCGGGCGGCCTGGCCGCCCGCACAGCTGTTTCAGCGGCGGCCGGGGGTTCCCGCCTCGCCGAGATCCCACCAGATGCCGGCGAAGGCGGTCAGGCCCTCGCGCATCATGGCGGGAATGGTGTGCTCGTCCGGCCCGTGCTGCTTGCAGCCGTTGTAGGAATGCGGGACCCAGACGAGCGGGGTGCCGAGCAGGTCCACGAAGACATCGCCGGGCAGGCCGCCCGAGGCGTTCGGCGTGACCTGCACGCGGGTGTTGAGCGACCGCTCCATGCTCGCCTTCGTCCAGAGCACCCAGGGGTTGTCGGGCGGGGTGCGGCTGGCGGGCATGCGGATGCCCGTGCGCTCGATGGCGACCTGCTGCAGCCCGGCCGCGTCCAGATGCGCGCGCAGGGCGGGGACGAACTTCTCCGGGTTGGAATCGCCGGTGTAGCGGATCTGGCAGACGGCACGGGCATCGGGCGCCACGGCGTTCACCGGGGCTTCCGGGCGGCCACTGAGCATGGCCAGCACAATGAAGCTCGCCCAGCCATAGATCTTCTCGGCGGAGGTGAGGCCGGGCTCGCCCCAGCCCTCGTCGATGGTGGCCGCGCCCTCCCCTCCCCCAACCGGGCAGCCTTCGAGCGCGGCGCGGATGGGGGCGGGCACGGTCTCGCCGGGCAACCAGTCCCGCACCAGGATCTTGCCATGGCTGTCGGCGATGCTGGCGATGGCGTGGGAGAGGAGGATCGCGGGGTCCGTCGTCAGCCCGCCCCAGTGGCCGGAATGCACGCCGCCGCCGCGCAGCTTCACCACGAGGTCGAACATGAAGCTGCCGCGCGAGCCCGCGGCGATGGTGGGCAGCGCGGGTTCCACGCGCGGGCCGTCGGAGGCGATGAGGGCATCGGCGGCCAGGAGGTCCGTGTTCGCGGCCACGAAGTCGCGCAGGCCCTTGGAGCCGAGCTCCTCGGACATCTCCAGCACCAGCTTCACATTGGCGCCAAGCTTTCCACCGCGTTCAGCCAGCACGGCCTCCAGCGCGGCGAGGTTGATGATGTGCTGGCCCTTGTTGTCGGCGGTGCCGCGGCCGTACCAGAGGCCGTCCTTCTCCGTCAGCGTCCAGGGCTTGAGGCCCTCGGACCACTGGTCGTCCAGGCCGCGCACAGTGTCGCCATGGCCGTAGAGCAGCGCGGTGGGGCGGGAGGGGTCCTCGATGCGGCTGGCGATGAGGATGGGGCCGCAGGACGGGTCCGGGTTGGCGTGGATGCTGGACTCGAAGCCGAGCCGCGCGAGCCAGGGAGTGATCCCCTCCTCGAGGTAGCGGCGGCATTCGGGCGCGGCGGCCGGGTCCTGCGAGGTGGAGGGGATGGCGATCAGCGCGGCCAGGCGATCGCGGAAGGCGCCGCTGTCGAACTCGGCCTGGGCGCGGGCGATGGCGGCGGCGCGGGTGGGGCCTTCGGCGTTGGACATGAGGGTTGGCCCCTTCCTGCTGTGGTGGGACGGGAATAGGGCGGATCGGGGCCGGGCGCAGCCCCCACAGCCCGGTTTCGGCAGCTCGGCAGGCAACCGCGCGGGGCGCCGCGACTTGGCTTGGCTTGGGCTGGCAGGGTTTGGGGCGGACGGGATGCGGGCGTGCGATGCGGCGAAGCTGGCGCGGGTTCTCGGGCTGCTCGGCTCGGAATTCGAGGGCGAGCGGGCCTCGGCGGCCCTGGCAGCGCATCGGCTGATGAAGCGACTGGGGCTGAGCTGGCAGGAGCTGCTGGCGGCGGATCCCGGGACAGGGCGGGGATCGGCGCAGTCCCGCCGGGCGCCGCCGCCTCCACCCGATCTGCTGGAGGCGGCGCAATCCCGGCTGCGGCAGTGCCAGCGGGAGAACGGGGATTTGCAGCGGCAGGTGAAGGTGCTGAAGCGGCGGTTGGAGGCGGTGGCGCCGCCGCGGCCTCGTCCCGAAGAGGATTAGGCCGTCATTGCGTGCGGGCGGGGGCCGAGCTGCCGCCACCACGCGAGCCGGCGACGGTGCCGCCAAGGACGGCGCCCGCGACGAGCGGCAGGATCATGCCGAGGACGGGCGCGGCAAGGCCGAGGCCGGTATCTGGCAAGAGGGCCGAGCCACCGCGGGATGCGCCGGGCGGGATGGGGATGCCGGCGCCGGTACCTGCCGGGCGGGCGGCCATGCGGGGCGCGCTGCGTGGCGGAATGACCACCGCGCCGTCGGCTGGGACGACGACGCTGCGCATCTCACCCTGGGCAAGGCCGGGCTGCACGGCGGCGAGCAGCAGGCTGGCGGCCAGGGCGATGGTTCCCGCGGCCCTCGAAGGAGGCATGGCGAGGGGCCAGCGCTGCATTCCGCCTCCTTGGGTGGCGCCATCCTGGCACCCGCACGGGTCGCGCACTCTGCGCGACGCTTCGTTCCCGGAACTGTGAGCCAGGGCTCCCGGCCGTGTCAACGACGCGCCGGAAGCGGCCGTCGGGCTTCAGCGGCGGCCGAGCAGGTGGCGGGCGATGATGACGCGCATGATCTCGTTGGTGCCTTCCAAGATGCGGTGCACGCGAAGATCGCGGACGAGCTTCTCTACCCCGTAGTCGTGCAGGTAGCCGTAGCCGCCGAGGAGCTGTAGCGCCTCGTCCGCAACGCGGTGGCCGGTGTCGGAGGCGAAGCGCTTCGCCATCGCGCAGAAAGGGCCGGCATCAGGCGCCTTGCTGTCCAGCTTGGCGCAGGCGCGCCAGAGGAGGGAGCGGGCAGCCTCCAGTTCCGTCGCCATATCGGCCAGGCGGAACTGGGTGGCCTGGAAGTCGGAGACCGCTTTGCCGAAGGCGCGCCGTTCCCGGACATAGCCGAGCGCGATGTCGAGCGCGCGCTGGGCGCCGCCGATCGAGCAGGCGGCGATGTTCAGGCGGCCGCCGTCCAGTCCCGCCATTGCCATGCGGAAGCCCTGGCCCTCCTCGCCCAGCAGGGCGTCGGCGGAGACACGGGCATCGGTGAATTCCATGGCGCGGGTGGGCTGGGCGTTCCAGCCCATTTTCTTCTCGTTCGCGCCGAAGGAGAGGCCTGGCGTGTCTTTCGGGACCAGCAGGGCGGAGATGCCGTCCGGGCCGTCGCCGCCGGTACGCGCCACGGTGAGGTAGAGGTCCGAGACGCCGGCGCCGGAGATGAACTGCTTGGAGCCGTTCAGGACGTAGCCCTGGTTGTCGCGCGCCGCCTTGGTCCGCAGCGCGGCCGCATCGCTGCCAGAGCCAGGCTCGGTGAGGCAGTAGGAGGCGAGGCGCTCCATGGTGATGAGAGACGGCAGGTGCTCGGCGCGCTGGGTGTCGTTCCCCCAGCGGTCGATCATCCAGGCGACCATGTTGTGGATGGAGAGGAAGGCCGAGGTGGTCGGGCAGCCCGTGGCGAGCGCCTCGAACACCACGGCGGCGTCCAGGCGGGTGAGGCCGGCGCCGCCGGACTCCTCACGGACATAGAGGGCGGCCATGCCCAGGGCGGCGGCCTGGCGCATCTCCTCGACAGGGAAGTGACGCGTGGCGTCCCATTCCAGGGCACGCGGGGCCAGAACGTCGCGGGCGAAGTCCTGGGCGGTCTCCTGCAGGGCGCGGGTGTCCTCGGGCAGGTCGAAGGCGCTATCCAGGGGCATGATCTCGTTTCCTCGTTTGCCTCATTGGCGCGCGTCCACGCCGTGGCGTCCAGTTCTGCTGGCGGCCGTGCTGCTGGCCGCCCTCCCTGCCCCCCCTGCCCGGGCGGCGGCGCCGCTGACAGAGGAGACGGCGGCGGCCATGGGCAGCTTCCTGCAGATCTGCGCGCGCGTGCTGACGGGCGGAGACAGCCTCACCGCGGCGCGGGAAGCGGGGTTCACGCCTCTGCCGGCCGAGCGGACGGCGCCGTTGCTGCGCGGGGCCCAGGGGCAGGTGCTGGCGGCGCGCGGGGGGACGACGGGGGCGCTGGTGCTCGTGCTCACCTCGCGGCCGCTCGCCTGCTCGATGCGGCTGCAGCGGATGGATGTGGAGACGGCCGAAGCGCTGTTCGTGCGGCTGGCCGAGGGCGTGCGGCGGCCGGGGCTGACGGTGACGCGCGCCTTCGATGGCAGCGTGCCCGTGCCCGGCGCGGGGATGGCACGGCAGATCACCTACCGCATCTCCTCGGGCACGGCGGGCCGGCCGGATTTTGCGCTGGCCTTCACCGGGGATGCGCATCCGGCGGCAGGAACACAGGGCGTGCTGACCTTCGGGACGACCGCGCCGCGTCGACCCTGAACGCAGGGTCGACCGGCCCGTTCCCTGCCCCTGCCATCATCCATCCCTGGCGCAGGGTCTATTCCGCAGCCATGGCGGGGACCGTCGCCGGGGCGTCGAGACGGGCAGCGATGGCGGTCAGGCGGGGGCGCGTCTTCTCGATGTTGGCGTGCTTGATGGGGCCGAAGCCGCGGATGCCGGCCCAGGCCTCGACCCACTCGCGGATGGTGTCGCGCGTGGTGGCATTGAGGCGCGGGAGCATCGCGTCCAGCCCCTGGCGGAACTCGGCGATGAGGGCGCGCTCGGTGCGGCGCTCCTCCGTGCGGCCGAAGGGATCGAGCAGGGTGCCACGCAGGATCTTGCCGTGCCGCAGCAGCGACATGGCGCGCAGCATCCAGGGGCCGAACTCGCGCTTTTTCGGGCGGCCGGTGTTGGCATCGGTGCCGTTGAGGACGGGCGGGGCGAGGTGCATCACCACGCGGCGCGTGCCGGTGAAGTGGCCGGCGAGCGAGGCCTGCCAGGCGGTGTCGGCGTGGAGGCGGGCGACCTCGTATTCATCCTTATAGGCCATCAGGCGGTGGAGCTGGATGGCGACGGCGCGGGCGAGGGACTCGTCCGCACCGGGGGGGGCACGGATGCGGGCGACATAATCGGCGTAGTTCCGCGCGTAGGCAGCGCTCTGATACGCGGTGAGGTCGGCGATGCGGCGGGCGATCAGCGCGTCGAGGGTCTCGGGGGCACGCGGCTCGGCGGGGGCCTCCAGCGCAGCGGCGCGGCCGAGGGCGAAGGCCTGCTTGTTGCGGTCGATGGCGGTGCCGTTCAGCTCCAGCGCGCGGTCGATCGCGGCCTGGGAGAGCGGCAGGAGACCGCGCTGGAAGGCGGTGCCGAGCAGGAAGACGTTGAGAAAGATGGCGTCGCCCAGCGTCTCCTCCACACGCTGCGTGGCGGGCAGCGCGACGAGGTCGCGCGAGACGGCGCGCAGGTTGTCGAGGATGGCGCCGCTCTCCGCGCGCGGGGTGCCGAGGAGGAAGCCCGCGGTGGCCGCGAGTTCCGCATTCACCACGGTCGCCGTGCGGTCGGCCGAGAGCAGCGGGCGAACGGAGGCGCCGTGCGCACCGATGGCGTCGGCGGCGATCAACAGATCAGCCTGGCCGGCGCCGATACGGGGACCGGCCAGGGTTTCGGGCGCGGCCCCTTCCGCACCGATGCGAAGCTGGGCCTGCACGCCACCGCCCTTCTGGGCGAGGCCGAGCTGGTCCATCGTGCGGACAGGGCGGCCGTCGATATGCGCGGCCATGGCGAGGATGGCGGAGAGAGCGGTGGTGCCCTGCCCGCCGATGCCCGCGAGGACGATGTTCCAGGCCTCGCCGCGCAGGGCGGGCTGCACGGGATCGGGCAGGTTGGTCGGTGTTGCGGCAGCCTCGGGATGCGCCGCGATCTCAGCGCCCTCAAGGGTGACGAAGGAGGGGCAGAAGCCCTTGAGGCAGGAGAAGTCCTGGTTGCAGGCGCTCTGGTCGATGGCGCGTTTCTGGCCAAACTCGGTCTGCACGGGCTGTACGGCCAGGCAGTTGGACTGCACGCCGCAATCGCCGCAATCCTCACAGACGCGGGGATTGATCACCACGCGCTTCGTCGCGGCCGCCGCGGTACCGCGCTTGCGGTGGCGGCGGCGCTCGGTGGCGCATTCCTGGTCGTAGATGAGGATGCTGACGCCCGAGGTTTCGCGCAGGGTCTTCTGCACGGCATCCAGGCTGTCGCGGTGGTGGAAGGCGGTGCCCTTGGGCATCGACGGGTCGTGCTGGTGGCGGCCCGGATCGTCCGACACGACGGTGATGGAGGCGACGCCCTCGGCCGCCATCTGGGCGGCGATGCGGGGCACGGTCATCTCGGCCTCGGGCGCCTGGCCGCCGGTCATGGCGACGGCACCGTTGACCAGGATCTTGTAGGTGATGTTCGCCTTGGCCGCGATCGCGGCGCGCACGGCGAGGCTGCCGGAATGCGAGTAGGTGCCGTCGCCGAGATTGGCGAAGACATGGGGCGTATTCACGAAGGCCATCTGGCCGAGCCAGGGAGCGCCCTCCCCGCCCATCTGGGTGAAGACCTCGGTGGAGCGGTCCATCCAGGTGGCCATGTAGTGGCAGCCGATGCCCGCCATGGCGCGTGAGCCTTCGGGCACCACTGTCGAGCTGTTGTGCGGGCAGCCCGGGCAGAACCAGGGCTGGCGGAGCGCAATGGGTGCACGGGCAGCCTCGGTGAGGGCGTTCAGCGTGGCCAGGCGCGTGGCCATGCTCTCGGGGCGGGCCTCCCGCGGGAGGCGGGCGTCGAGGGCGCGGGCGACCGCGGCGGCGTCGAGTTCCGTAAGCTCGGAGAGCAGCGGGGCGCCATCGGCATCGCGCTTGCCCGTGATGCGAGGGGCGTTGTTCGTGCCGTAGAGCGCGTCGCGCAGCTGGGCTTCGAGGAAGGAGCGGCGGTCCTCGACGACGAGGACTTCCTCCAGCCCCTGCGCGAAGGCGCGGGCGGCTTCGGCATCCAGCGGCCAGGCGAGGCCGACCTTCCAGATGCGAAGGCCGAGAAGGCGGGCCGCGGCGTCGTCGATGCCGAGATCGAGCATCGACTGGCGAAGAGTGGCGTAGGCTTTGCCACGGGCGGCGATGCCGAAGCGCGGGCGCGGCGAATCCAGCACCACCCGGTCCAGCCCGTTCGCGCGGGCGAAGGCGATGGCGGCGGGAAGGCGCGTGAGGCGGAGGCGGCGTTCCTGGGCGAGGACGATGTCGCGCAGGCGGATGTGGCGGCCGTCCTCGCCCTCGAAATCGCCTTCGGGGATGATGGGGGTCCAGGCCGGGTCGATGCGGAAGCTGGCGCTGGCATCCATGGTGTCGGCCACGCATTTCATCGCGGCCCAGAGGCCGGAAAAGCGGGATAAGGCCAGGCCCTTCAGGCCGAACTCCAGGATCTCGCCGACGCCGGACGGATCCAGGAAGGGGATTTCGAGATCCATGAAGGCGTGGTCGGAGGCGTTGGCGACCGTGGATGACTTGGCGGATGGGTCGTCGCCGGCGAGGGCCAGCACGCCGCCGAGCGGGGAGGTACCGGCCATGTTGGCGTGGCGCAGCGCGTCGCCGCTGCGGTCCACCCCCGGGCCCTTGCCGTACCAGATGGCGAAGACGCCGTCCTTCTTGCCATCGTTGAACAGGTTGGACTGCTGACTCCCCCAGGCCGCGGTGGCCGCGAGATCCTCGTTCAGGCCGGGCTGGAAGACGACGCCGGCCTCCAGCAGGCGCTTGGACTGCTTCTGCAGTTCCTTGTCATAGGTGCCGAGCGGGCTGCCGCGATAGCCGGTGACAAAGCCTGCCGTGTCGTGGCCCGCGGCCCGATCGAGGGCGCGCTGCTCCATCGGCAGACGCACCAGGGCCTGGATGCCGGTCATCAGAACGGGATCGGCGCTGGATTCCCAGCGATCCTCCAGCCGCATCGTCGCCCGCTGCACGCTTCCCATCGAGGGCTCCTCGCCAGGGCCCCTTTGGCGGGGCTCGTTCTCTTCCTGGATATGGGAGAGGATGGACCGGATATCCCGGCGGTTCTCTCCCGTTTTTCGTTGTGCACCGCCGAAAGGACAGAAGAAGCTTCTGCAGATCGGGGGAAAGATGGACGCCACGGACCGACGCATCCTGCGGGCGCTGGCCCGACGCGGGCGGCTCTCCAATGCCGAACTGGCGGAAGAGGTGGGGCTTTCCCCTTCTCCCTGCTGGACCCGGGTGAAGCGGCTGGAGGCTGCTGGGGTGATCAAGGGCTACGCCGCGCTGCTGGATCAGGCCGCGCTGGGCATGCCGGATACCGTCTTCCTCGAGGTGATGATGGAGAAGCACGACGAGGGCGCACTTCGACGTTTCGAGGAAGCGGTGCACGGGATCCCCGAGATCCTGGAGTGCCACCTCGTCACCGGAGAGTACGACTACATCATCAAGGCCGCCGTCGGCGGAACGGCGGGATACGAGACGCTGTTGCGGGAAAAGATCTATCGCTTGCCTGGGGTTCGGCACACCCGCAGCGCTTTCACGCTGCGCTGCCTCAAGCGAGAGGTGTCCGCGGTGCCGTGACGGATCAGAGCAGGTCGAGGTTCAGGCCGGTCGCGAAGCGCGGCGGATCCGCTAGGGGCTGCAGATCGGCAATGGCGTGCGCCATGTCGAGAAAGGACACGGCGCCGCTCTCCAACAGGCCGGCGGATTGCCGGACCTCAGCGGGAAGCGGCTCGCGCTCCAGCGCGGCTCTGTAGTGGCCGGTAACCCAGGCCTCCTCGCTGACCCCGTCATAGCGGGCGGCGTGAAGGTCCGTGCCGGACAAGGTCTGGTACAACACCTGGAGCGCGCCGGGGGTCGGGACGGCGCTCTTCCAGATCAGGAGGCTGGCGGGGTCGGGCGCCATATCCAGCATCGTGTCGAACGCCCGCACGACGGCCGCGCCGAGCGGGTCGGGGATCCAGAGGCCGGTCGAGTGGCTCCTCTCGAAGGCGGCGGCTGCCTCGGGAAGCTGGGCGAGCCAAGCCGTCACGCCGGCGAGGCTGAGGCCGTTCGCCATGGTTGACTTGATATAGGCCAGCGCGTCCGGAAGCGGCCTGTAGCCGAACAACCCGGTGTAGATGAGGCTGATCTGACCGCCCTGGTCCAGCCCGGCCAGCCGTGCATGAGCCTGGTCGGTGTTCAGGAACATCTGGGTGAGGACCTCGGGCGAGACGCCCCTGTCGAGATAGGCTTCGAAT
The DNA here is from genome assembly GCF_054165765.1 of Roseomonas sp. WA12. Lineage (NCBI taxonomy): Bacteria > Pseudomonadati > Pseudomonadota > Alphaproteobacteria > Acetobacterales > Roseomonadaceae > Roseomonas > Roseomonas sp. WA12. Next base: position 2,439,120 of record NZ_CM135108.1, read on the forward strand.
TGCGCGATGATGGTCGGCTCCAGCCGGATGCCGATGGTCGATTCATAGAGGCGCACCACGAGTGCTTCGTCCGAGCCGCCGTCAAGCACGAGGCGGCCGTCGGCGAAGGACAGGGCTTCCACCCCGCCGAGCCGCTCCACCGCGCCGTCGCGCCAGCGCAGCACCAGCCCGTCGAGCGCCAGGTCGATGCGGGACAGGTCGGCGGCGGAGCCGGTGCTGACGGCAAAGCCGGCCTTCGAGATAGCGAGGTCGGCGAGGGATTGACCGCGGCGCAGCACGTCGCCTTCGGCCTGCCGCTCCTCGTAGACCGTCTGCTGTGGTCCCTGGGGGCTGCTAGGGGCGCTGCCGAGTCCCTGCTGCAGGTCCCCGAGGGCGTGCAGCATCTCCACGCGCCCGACCAGGCCCCGGTTCAGCAGCGAGGTGGACGAGGCCAGTTCGGCGGAGGTGGCGGGCCGCTCCAGGGCTGCCTGGTACGCCGTTGCGATGAACTCCGCATTGGATTGCGCGCCGTGCCTCGCCTGGAAGAGTTCGGTGGAGGAGAGATATTCATAAAACTGGTGCACGGTGACGGCGCCGGTCTCAATCAGGCTGGACCATCGGGCCAGGGCCGCCGAATCGGGCGCCTGGTCGAGTACCGCGTCGTAAGCGCGCACCACCTCCAGCCGGGTCGAGTCCTGCAGCCAGACGCCTTTCGGATTCTGCTGTTCAGAGAAGGTCGCGGCCTGTGGCGTGTCGATCAGCACGGCCGAGAGCTGGGTCAGGCTGGCGCCGTTGGCGACCGCAGAGGTCAGCCAGTCGAGCGCGCCTTTCGGCGCCGCGTAGCCGATCACGTCCTGGTAGATCAGCTGGATCTTCTGCGTGTTGGTGAGCGCCGCGCTGCGCATGGCCCATTCGCGCGTATCGAGCAGGGAGGCCGTCACCGCCTCCATCGGGACGCCCCGCTCCAGCAGGCGCGCCGTGTGGGCCACGGCCTCGGCCGAGGGGTTGGTACCCTGGATCGCCTGGTATGCGCGCAATGCCCGTGCGCCGGCGGACTCACCATCGAAGACGAGATGGCCGTCGGAGAAGGCGACGCTCGTCGCGCCCGTGAGCAGCGTACTGGTGCCGTCGCGCAGTGCGACGAGCAGGCCGCCCTGGGCCGCACCGACGCTCAGCACCTCGGCGGAGGTTCGGACCAGCACCGCCTCGCCGTGGTCCGACATCGCACCAAGGCCGAAGCTGACGCCGGGGGTCAGCTTGGTAGGCAAGATGAGGGGTGGCGGTGGTGCAGGGGGAGAGGCGGGCGGCGGCGCGTCCTGCACCTTCACCGCAAGGCCGGCGAGGGGAAGGCGGTTGAAGCCGGGATCGCCGCTGGAGAGATTGAAAGCGATGGTCTCGAAGGCCGTCCCCTCCAGCAACAGGTCGTTGACGGCGCTGACCATGACGGCGCGCGGGGCCGCCCAGTTTGCCTCGGTGAAGGTGAGAGTGATGGATTCGGCGGGCGCGCCGCCGCTGGGGGCGAGCAGGAGGTCGGGCCCGCCCGACAAGGTGACGGTGACCGGCGAGAGCGGGCGCGCGCTCAGCGCGATCGAGAAGCTGTCCCCACCGCCCCGCTCGGCCACCGCCGTGGTCCCACCAGTTTGCTGAATGACGAGGCCGGGTGAAGGCGGCGGTGAGGGCGGCGGCGGCGGTGGCGAGGCCGGGAGGTCGTTGTCCGTGATCGGGACGATGAAGCCGAGATTGGAGAGGTTGAAGGCCATATCGGCGCTGGCGGCCGTGATGGTGATCGGCGCGGAGTCTCGCCGCTCATAGACTGCGTCGTCCACCGCCGCGACGACCACGTTTCGCGGGCGGTTCCAGTCGGCGGGGGCGATGGCGAAGGAGACGGTCTTACCGAAGGTGCCGTTGGCACTGCGCGAAAGATTCAGGTCGGCGCCAACGGTCAGGGTGAGATTCACCGTGGCGGTTGGCTTGTAGGACAGGCTTACGGTGAAAACGTCCGTCGCCCCGCCCTCCGCGACTGCGGTCGAGTTGCCGGTATGGGTGATGAGAATGTCGGCGGCGGGAGGCGGTGGCGGCGGGGCGGGCGGGGATGGGGGCGGCGAGCTGGGCGGAGAGGCCGGTGGAGATGTCGGCGGGAATGTGGGCGGGGATGCGGGCGGCGAACTGGGAAGCGATGCCGGCGGGGATGCGGGTGGCGAGCTGGGCGGAGATGCCGGGGAGCTCGGCGGCGAGGCGGGCGGGGCTGCCGGCGGAGAGGGGGCGGTGCCGTCCTGGTCGGTGACATTGGCCACGCGGACGGCGAGGCTGAATGCCGTCTCGTTCAGCCCGTCGGAGACGCCGATCATCACCTCGCGCGTGGTGCCGCCAAGGCGCAGAAGGTCCACGCCGTCGCGCAGCTTCAGCGTGGTGCCGACGATCTCGAACATCGCCTCGTCGGGCCAGAGGACACGGTATTCGAGGCGGGCGGCGGCGCTGTCGGGGTCGTCGGCAACCAGGCTGCCGATCGCCGCACCGACATCGTTCTCGAGCACGGTGCCGCCGGTAGAGAAGCGGAGGTCGGAGGGGGCGGTGTCGTCCAGCCCTTGCAGGGTAACGGACCAGCTACCGGTCACCGCTTGCCAGCTGCTGCCGACCCTGGCGGTGAGGCCGAAGGCGAGGATGGGGTCGGCGCCCGGGGCATAGGCCTCGCGGTCCAGCGCGCCCCAGGGCGTGAGGGTAACGACGCCGGAAGGCCCGAGCGTCGCCTGGAAAAGGTTCCCGGCTGCCCCCGTGAGGGCAACGTCAGTGAACCCTGTCGCGCCGGTGAGGGAGAGGGTGGCGGACCAGTCGCCGACCCGCCCATTTTCCAGAATGATGGCAGGCACTGCGCCCGTGGCCACGATCGGCATGCTTGGCTTCGCTCGCGTCGTTTTGACGCGGCGGAACCTCCACGGCCCGGGTTAAGGCTGCCCTAACCGGGCCGGCCGAGCGCGGGAACCGCGCCCTTCAGGCCGCAGCGGCGCCAGGCGTATGCGGGCCGAGCAGGTCGCGCATCGCCACGGCCCAGCGCGGTGCGACGCGAAGCAGGCCATCCAGCGAGCGCACGGGCAGCGACTCGGCGTACTCAAGGGCGGTCAAGGCGCGCGGGTCCCAGGCAGCGGCCAAGCTGTCCACGCTCGGCTCGCTGACCTGGGCGCGGGTCGCCGGTACGGTGCCGACCAGGGCACGGACGCGGCGGGCGGCGAGAAGGATGCGGGCCGCGGCCTCAAGGCGCTGGCTCTCGATGCTGCTGCCACCCACGCTGCCGGCCTGGGCAATGTTGTCGTTGGCGATCTCGGCCAATGTCTGAAGCGCGGGGGTCTCGAGCGCAGGCAAGTCCTGCGCGATGCGGTCGGGCATCGAATCTCTCCTCTTCGGGTCCGTGGGATCGAGGTCTCTTGAGCCTGGTGGGCCCGGCGAACCGGGCAACAGGAAGCGGAACGCCTGTACCCCGTCCCCCGTTGCCCTTGCTGCGCTATATGGCGGTCCATGACCCGCGCCCTTCGCATCGCCGCCGTCCTCCTCATCCTCGCCCTCGGGGCCATGTGGGGGGCGGCCTATCTCGGCCGCCAGCCTGGGGAAGGGCTCGGGGCGGCCTTTGCCCGGCTGGTTGGCGGCGCGCCGGCACCAAGCGCTGGCGGTGTGGCCCTGCCCGGGGGCGTGTCCATCGGCGGGCCCTTCTCGCTGGTTGACGGCGAGGGCCGCCGGGTGACGGAGGCCGATCTGCGCGGCAAGCTGGCGCTGGTGTTCTTCGGCTTCACCTTCTGCCCGGATGTCTGCCCGACCGAGCTGCAGGCCATTGCCCAGACCATGGACCAGCTCGGGCCCCAGGCGGAGGGCGTGCGTCCCGTCTTCATCACGGTGGATCCGGAGCGGGACACGCCGGCGAAGATGAAGGACTACGTGGCCCTGTTCCACCCTTCCATCATGGGGCTGACCGGCACGCCCGAAGGAGTGGCCGCCGCGGCCCGGGCCTTCCGGGTGTACTACAACAAGGTCGTCCCGCCCGGCTCCTCGGACTACCTAATGGACCACTCGGCCTTCACTTACCTCATGGGGCGGGACGGGCAGCTCAGGGCGCTGTTCCGGCCGGGCGTGACGCCAGAGGAAATGGCGGCGACGATCCGGGCCAATCTCGGCTAGCCCATCCGGCCTGGAGATCCGGGGCAGCGGCCCGCTCGGCCCTGCCCCGCGCGCGGCGCTGTTGCGCGGGCGGGCCGGGTTGCGGCAATGCTGCCCCCATGCCCGACGCCCTCCCCTCCCAAGGCCCTATCTCGCTCTCGAAGGACAAGATCCGCTTCCTGCTGCTGGAGGGGATTTCCGACAGCGCGGTCGCGATCCTGCAGGCAGCCGGTTACTCCAACATCCGGCGCGAGAAGAAGGCGCTGGACGAGGCGGCGCTGAAGGAGGCGATCAAGGGCGTCCACATGCTCGGCATCCGTTCGCGCACGCGGGTGACGCAGGCGGTGCTGGACGAGGCGGACCGGCTGATGGCCATCGGCTGCTTCTGCATCGGGACGGACCAGGTGGACCTCTCGGCCGCCCGCAAGCGCGGCATCCCCGTGTTCAACGCTCCCTTCTCCAACACGCGCTCAGTTGCCGAGCTGGTGATGGGAGAGGTGGTGATGCTGCTGCGCGGTATCCCCGGCCGCTCCAACAACGCGCATATCGGCGTGTGGGACAAGTCGGCAGCGGACAGCCATGAGGTTCGCGGCAAGACGCTGGGCATTGTCGGCTACGGCAATATTGGCGCGCAGATCTCGGTGCTGGCCGAGGCCTTCGGCATGCGCGTGATCTACTACGACACCATCCCCAAGCTTCCGCATGGCAATGCCCTGTCCATGCCCTCGCTGCGCGCGCTGCTGGAAGCGGCCGATGTGGTGACGCTGCACGTGCCGGAGACGCCGGCGACGCACGGGCTGATCGGCGCGGAGGAGATCGCGCTGATGAAGCCGGGCGCGGTGCTGATCAACAATGCCCGCGGCGGCGTGCTGGACCTCGGCGCGGTGCGGGCCGCGATGGAATCCGGGCATCTGCACGGAGTGGCTGTGGACGTGTTCCCCGAGGAGCCGGAGAAGAACACGGATCCCTTCGTCTCGCCGCTTCAGGGGCTGCGCAACGTGATCCTGACGCCGCATATCGGCGGCAGCACGATCGAGGCGCAGTCCCGCATTGGCGAGGAGACGGGGCGCAAGCTTACCGACTACTCCGACACGGGCGCGACGCTCGGAGCCGTGAACTTCCCCGAGGCGGTGCTGCCGGCGCGTCCGCGCGGTGCACGCTTTCTGCACGTGCACGGCAACCACCCCGGCACGCTGGCGGCGGTGAACGAAGTGTTCACGCGGCACGGTGCGAACATCGCCGGCCAGTACCTGCAGACGGATGCCGAGATCGGCTACGTCGTCGTCGATGCCGAGGAGCTGCGCGACGCGCAGGCCGTGCTGCAGGAGCTGCGCGCGCTTCCGGGCACAGTACGGGCGCGGCTGCTTTACGAGCGCAGCTGAGCAACCGGGCGCGCGGCATCGTCGCGCGCCTGTCGTGAAGTGTTCATCGGGGCGAGCGGGCGCAACAGTTCCTCACCCCGAATGGTGCGGCCTTCCCTTGATGGATGGCTGCCATGCTTCGACTTTCCCCATTCTCGCGCCGGCAGGTGGTGCTTGCGGGGTTGAGCGTTTTTGCCCTGCCCCGCTTCGCGATCGGGCAGGGCAATGCCCGCCCAGCCATCACGGTGGCGGTGCAATCCATCAGCACCTCGAACACGCTGGAACCGCTGCGCGAGCAATCCAACGTGATGACGCGGGTTGTGGCGAGCTTTCTCGAGCCGTTGATTGACCTGGACTGGACCGGCGACATGTCGCTGCGGCCGGCGCTTGCGGAATCCTGGCGCCGCATCGACGAGCGCACGCTCGAGCTGCATCTGCGGGAGGCCCGGTTCCACGATGGGCGCGCGCTGACCGCGGAGGACGTGGCCTTCACCTTCGGGCCGCAGCACATGTGGGGCAGCGGAAGCGCGGCCGCGCCCGCAGGCGGCATGTTCACCTCCACCACATCGGGCGCGGGCACGAAGGAGCCGCCCGCCGAGGTGCCGGCGATCGCGCGCCTGGCCTTCCCGGGCTTCGAGCGCATGGAGGTGGTGGATGCGCGGACGGTGCGGCTGGTGAACCGCACACCGGACGTGACGCTGGAGGGCCGGCTGGCGCGGCCCGCAGCCTGCATCATCTCCCGCGCGGCGTTCGAGGCAGCGCCGGACTGGCTGTCCTGGGCGCGGAAGCCCGTGGGCACCGGCCCGTATCGCGTGGCCGAGTACCGGGCCGAATCGCATCTGCTGCTGGAGGCCTTCGACGACCACTGGGCCGGGCGCCCTCCCCTTCGCAGCATCCGCTTCGTGCAGGTGCCGGAGGTGTCGGCGCGGGTGAACGGGCTGCGCACGGGCGAGTTCGACTTCGCCTGCGATCTGCCGCCGGACCAGATGCCGGTGGTGCAGGCCAGCGCGCGGCACGAGGTGGTGGGGCGCGCCATCGCCAATCATCGCGTGACGGCCTTCGACAAGACGCATCCGGTGCTGCGCGATACGCGGGTGCGGCGGGCCATCACCCATTCCATCGACCGTCAGGCCATTTCGCAGGCACTGTGGGCGGGGCTGGCGCCGGTGCCGAAGGGCATGCAGTTCGAGTTCTACGGCCCGATGATGCTGGAGGACTGGGAGAGCCCGCGGTACGACATCGCCGAGGCGCGGCGGCTGCTGCGGGAGGCCGGGTACAGGGGCGAGCCGATCCCCTACCGCCTGTTGAACAACTACTACACCAACCAGGTCCCGACGGCGCAGATCCTGGTGGAGGGCTGGCGCGAAGCCGGGCTGAACATCCGGATCGAGATGAAGGAGAACTGGTCGCAGATCCTGCTGGCCGATGGCGGCCGCGCGGTGCGCGACAACTCCAACACCGCCTTCTTCAACGATCCCGTGGGCGCCATGGCCGCCTTCGGGCCGAGCGGCCAGCAATGGGCGAGCGGCGAGTGGCGGAATGACGAGGCGGCGGCGGCCCTGGAGGCGCTGCAATCCTCGACGGAGCTGGGGCGCCGCCGCGTGGCGCTGCGGCGGATGCTTGAGATCTGCGAGCGGGAGGATCCCGCCTATACCGTGCTGCACGGCACGGTAAATCTCACGGGCAAGCGGCGCGACCTAGGCTGGAAGCCGTCGGCCTCCTTCGCGATGGACTTCACCGCGCGCAATTGGCGCAGCTGACAAAAAAGGGGCGCCGGCAACTGCCGACGCCCCGTTCATCACCCCGCGCCGGGATCAGTTGCGGCGCTGGTTGCCTTCCTCGCGGATGCGCAGCGGCACGAAGCGCTGGCCCTGCTGCCCCTCGACCAGCAGCAGCGCGCTGGCGCGGTTCTGGCGGCGCAGCGCCTCGATGCGGGTCTGCACCTCCTGCGGCGTGTTCACTCGCTCCTGCTGGACCTCCACGATCACGTCGCCGGGGCGCAGGTCGCGCTCAGAGGCGGGGCCGTTGGTGTCCACCTCCACGATCAGCACGCCGCGCTGCTCCGGGCGGATGCTGAAGCGCTCGCGCGCGTCGGGGGTGATCGGGCCGACCTTCAGGCCAAGCCCGGCCAGGTCAACCACCGCGCTGCGCGGCTGGGCGGGCGTGTTGCCACCGCGGGCCTGCGCTTCCGCCTGGTCGGCGGGCAGCTCGGCGATGGTGACGGTCACCTGCTCCTCCTTGCCATCGCGCCAGACGGTGACGGGGGCAGCGGTGCCCACGCGCGTCTCGGCAACGATGCGCGGCAGGTTCCGCATCTCGCGCACATCCTGGTTGTTGAAGCGCAGGATCACGTCGCCATTGCGAATACCGCCCTTGGCGGCCGGGCCGTCCTCCTGCGCGCGGGCCACCAGAGCACCGCGGGCGCCGCCGCGGAGGCCGAGGCTCTCCGCGATCTCGTCCGTCACCTGCTGGATGTTCACGCCCAGCCAGCCGCGGCGCACGCGCCCGCCATCCCGCAGCTGGGCCACGATGCCGCGCGCGAGGTTGGACGGGATGGCGAAGCCGATGCCGATCGAGCCGCCGGAGGGCGAGTAGATGGCGGTGTTGATGCCCACCACCTTGCCGGACATGTCGAAGAGCGGGCCGCCCGAGTTGCCGCGGTTGATGGCGGCGTCGGTCTGGATGAAGTCGTCATACAGGCCCTGCCGAATGTCGCGCGAGCGGGCCGAGATGATGCCGGCCGACACCGAGGAGGCGAGGCCGAAGGGGTTGCCGATAGCCAGCACCCAGTCGCCGACCTGCGCGTCGTCGGAATTGCCGAAATCGACAGCGGTGAGCTGGCGATCGGTCTTCAGGCGCAGCAGCGCGATGTCGGTGCGCGGGTCGGTGCCCACCAGCTCCGCGGGGATGGTGGTGTTGTCGTTCAGGACGACGTTGATTTCGGTGCCGCCATCGACGACGTGGTTGTTGGTGACCACGAGCTTCTCGGCGGAGTCGATAATGAAGCCGGAGCCGAGCGACTGGCCGCGGCGCTGCTGCGGCTGGCCGGGGCGCCCCTGGCCGGGGCCACCCTGGCCGCCAGGCGGGCGATTGCGCTCGAGGAAGTCGCGGAAGAACTCCTCGAACGGGCTGCCGGGCGGGGCCTGGGGAGCATCCGGCGCGTCGGGGCGCTGGGCGTTGCGGGCGGTGGGGGCGGTGCTGACCTGCACGCTGACCACGGCGGGCAGGAGCTGCTGCGCGAGGGGGCGGAAGGAGGTCGGCGCGTCCCGCATCGGGGTCTGCGCAAGCACGGGTGTCATCGGGGCCGCCGCCATCGCCCCGATCAGGGCGAGGGTGGTGGCGATCGGGGTGCGGAAGCGCACGGGCAGTTTCCCTTCGTTCATCGGGCGAGACCCGCCGGCCATGTGGGGACGGAGGCGGGACGTCTCGCTCGCAGATTGGACCATTCGTGCCCGGGCGTAAGGCCCTGGCTGTTACAAAGAACCACCGGGGCGATCACGGGTGGGTGCGGATGTAACAACGGCCCGCCCCCAATCGGGAGCGGGCCGTTAGATCGCCGCAGGTTTCGCCGGGCCTAGCGCGTGCTGCCCGGGATCTCGCGGAAGTAGCGGAAGAAGTCGCTGTCGGGAGACAGCAGGAGGCGGCTGTCGCCACTGTCCGCGAAGGCCTCGCGATAGGCCTGCATGCTGCGCCAGAACTGGAAGAACTCCGGGTCGCGCTGGAAGGCATCGGCCGAGAGGCGGATGGCTTCCTGCTCGCCCTGGCCGCGCAGGATATCGGCGCTGGCGGTCGCTTCCGCGAGCAGCACGGTGCGGTCGCGGTCGGCCGCCGCGCGGATGCGGGCGCCCTGCTCGGCGCCCTCGGCCCGGGCCTCGCGGGCAACGCGCTCGCGCTCGGACTGCATGCGCGACAGCACGGCCTGGGTGTTCTCCTCCGGCAGGTCGGCGCGGCGGATGCGGACATCCGCCACCTCGATGCCGAAGCGCTTGGCTTCCACGTTCACCTGGTTGCGGATCTCGTTCATGATCCGAAGCCGGTCGGCGGAGAGCACGTTCAGAAGCGCTTCGTTACCAAGGACGCGGCGAAGCGCCGAGGATACGATGGAGGCGAGGCGGCCACGGATGCCGTTCTCGGCGACGCCAGCGGTCTGGAAGAACAGCAGCGGGTCGATGATGCGGAAGCGGGTGAAGCTGTCCACGATCAGCCGGCGCTGGTCGCCCAGGATCAGCTCCTCGCCCGATGCCTCATAGTCCAGCAGGCGGCGATCCAGCGCGATGACGCTCTGGATGAAAGGGATCTTCGCATGCAGGCCCGGCTCCTGGATCACGCGGCGGGGCTCGCCAAACTGCGTGATCAGCACCTGCTGCGTCTGATGCACCGTGAAGAGCGAGGAGGCGGCCGTGACGATCACGGCCACTACCAGCACGGCTGCGATGGTGAGGCGGTTCATCGGGCGTTCCCCTGGGGTGCGCGGGGCGGCGGCGGCGGGGTGGCTGCGGCAGCCGCCGCAGGCGGAACGGCGCGCGACTGCGCCGGCGCCTGCCGGTTGGAGTCGAGGTTCAGCAACGGCACCAGGCCCTGCAGCCGGTCGTCCACAATGATCTTCGGAGTCTTGCGGAGGATCTCCTCCATCGTCTCCAGATAGATGCGCCGCATCGTGACGTCCTGCGCGGTCTGGTAGGCGGAAAGGACCGAGACGAAGCGTGCCGCCTCACCGCGGGCGCGGGCCACCTGGCTGTCCTTCTGGCCCTGGGCTTCCTGGACCATCCGCTCCGCCTCACCGCGTGCGCGGGGGATGATGTCGTTGCGGTAGCTCTCGGCCTCGTTGCGGGCGCGCTCGCGGTCCGCGTTGGCGCGCTGCACGTCGCGGAACGCCTCGATCACGGCGCCGGGCGGGTCCACCTTCTGCAGCTGCACCTGGGTGATCTCCACACCCGCCCGGTACTGGTCGAGGATGGCCTGGGTGCCCTGGCGGACCTGCTGCTCGATCTGGGCGCGCGCCTCGGTCAGCGCGGGCTGGATCGGCGTGCGGCCGATCACTTCGCGCATCATGCTTTCGGCGGCCGACTTCACGGTGATGTCGGGGTTGCGCGTGTTGAACAGGTACTCGCCGGCATCGCGGATGCGCCAGAACACGGCGAAGTCGATGTCGATGATGTTCTCGTCGCCGGTCAGCATCATGCTCTCGGCCAGCACGTCGCGGCTTGCGGTCGGGCGCTGCGTGTTGGAATCGTTGGCGCTGAGATAGCCGACATCGACGCGGTTGATGCGGGTGACGCGCGGCGTGGTGACGCTCTCGACGGGCCAGGGAATGCGGTAGTTCAGGCCCGGCGGAGTGGTGCGCGAGAAGGCGCCAAAACGCATGACCACGCCCTGCTCGTCCGGCTGGACGCGGTAGAAGCCCGAGGCGCCCCAGGCGGCGACGGCCAGCAGAGCCAGCACGGCCAGGCCCTTGCCCCCCGTGCCGCCCGACATGCCCCGCGGCAACCAGCGGCGCACCGCCTCCTGTGCCTGCCGAATGGCATCGTCCAGATCCGGGCCGCGCCCGCTACCACCACCACCACCACCGGGCGGCGGCGTGCCCCAGGGGCCTTGCGGACGGTTGCTGCCGCCGGGCGATCCCCACGGGCTCGGTCCGCCGCTATTGTTCCACGGCATGGGCCGGTCACTCTCCCTCGATAACGTGGTGGCCCCGCCCGCTTGCGCGGGGTGGGGGCCACCCATATGGCGTTCGCAGCCCTCATCCTCTTGATCAGAGGAGGGGCCGGGCAGGTGGCCATGTTGGCCGGGTGGCGGGGGTTTTCAAGCGATGGTGAGCGGGTTGGAGGCGGCGGTGCGGTCGGCACTGGGCCGGTTGCGCGACCCGGCCTCGGGGCGGGACATCGTCTCGGCGGGCATGCTCGGGGGCGTTTCGGTGCGCGACGGCATGGTCCAGGTGGAGCTCGCCGTGCCACGGGAACGGGCGCGGGAAATGGAGCCGCTGCGGGCGGCTGCCGAGGCCGCGGCACGGGGCGTGCCCGGGGTGATCTCGGCCAGCGCGGTGCTGACCGCGCACCGAGAAGGCCCCTCCCCCGGCCCGGCCCAGGGTCCCGCGCCCGGCGCGGGTCCGGGGCCGCAGGGCCATGGCGGGCGGGCGCCCGGCCCGATGCTGCTGCAGGATGCGGGGGCGGTGATCGCTGTTGCCTCGGGCAAGGGCGGCGTCGGGAAGTCCACGACTGCCGTGAACCTGGCGGTGGCGTTGGCGCAGAAGGGCCTGCGGGTGGGGCTGTTGGACGCCGACATCTACGGCCCCTCCCTGCCGCAGATGCTGGGTGCGCGCGAGCGGCCTCGCACGGATGGCAACCGCATCATCCCCATCGAGGCCTGGGGATTGAAGGCGATGTCGATCGGCTTCCTGGTGGACCAGGAAACGCCAATGATCTGGCGTGGCCCGATGGTGATGGGCGCGCTGGAGCAGATGATGTCCCAGGTGGAATGGGGCGCGCTGGACGTGATGGTGGTGGATATGCCGCCCGGTACGGGCGACACGCAGCTCACCATGTCGCAGCGTGTGGCATTGCGCGGGGCGGTGGTGGTCTCCACGCCGCAGGACGTGGCGCTGCTGGATGCGCGGCGTGGGATCCGCATGTTCGAGAAGGTGAACGTGCCCGTGCTCGGGCTCGTCGAGAACATGAGCTATTTCTGTTGCCCTAACTGCAACCACCGCAGCGAGATCTTCGGCCATGGCGGCGCGCGCATGGAGGCCGAGAGGCTGGGAGTGGAGTTCCTGGGTGAACTGCCGCTGACGCTCTCCATCCGCGAGCACTCGGATGCCGGGCGGCCGGTGGTGCTCGCCGCGCCGGACTCGCACGAGGCGCAGGCCTACCGGGCGATCGCGGACCGCGTCTGGGCCAAGGCGGGCGGGGCGCGGGCGGCGGGGCCGCGGATCGTGGTGGAGTGAGAGAAGCCGGGGGGAGACATCCCCCCGGACCGCCTTCCATCTCTGGGGTTCAGCGTTGGCGCAGGGGCGAAGCGTGCCGCGGCAGCCTTTCAGAATAAGATGAGGGGGACCGGGAGAGAGTTCCTTCTCTTCCGGCCTTTCTTCACCCGAGCAGCGCGTCCGTCTCCGCGCCGGCCGGCATCGCATCCGCCGCCCCCGGCCGCGACACGGCGATGGAGGCCGCTGCGGCAGCCCGCTGCATCGCAGCCTCCAGCGGCGCTCCGCGCGAGAGGGCCGCGGCCAGCACGCCGCACCAGCAATCCCCGGCACCGGTCGTGTCCAGCACCAGCCGGGGCGGCAGGACTTCCGTGCGCCAGGCTCCACTGGTTGTCGCGGCCTCGGCACCGCGTTCGCCAAGCGTCACGGCGACGTCCACGCCCAGTGCGACATGCAGGGAGCGGGCGCTGGTGACGCAGCCGAGATGAGAGGCGAGCCAGGCGGCCTCGTGCTCGTTCACGACGAGGAGGTGCAGGGCGCGCAGGGCCTCGGGCGAGATGGGACTGGCAGGGGCGAGATTGAGGATGGGGAGCGCGTCCTGGGCACGGGCCCGGTGGATGAGGGCGGCGTTTTCCTCGGGCGGGACCTCCATCTGCATCAACAGGATGTCGCCGGGCCTGAGCGCCGGGACCTGGGATGCGCGCGCCAGGGCGTTGGCGCCGGGCGAGACGGCGATCTGGTTTCGGCCCTGGCTGTCCACGCAGATGCAGGCGGCGCCGGTGGCGGAATCGGTCTCGTTGACGGCGGAGAGATCCACCCCGGCGCCGCGCAGGGCGGAGAGCGCGACGGCCGCCATCGGGTCTCGGCCAACCGCGCCCACGAAGCGCACCGGGGCACCGTCGCGGGCCGCGGCCACGGCCTGGTTGGCGCCCTTGCCGCCAGGGGCGGCGCGCCACGCCCCGCCCAGCACGGTATGGCCAGGGGCCGGAAGCGCGGGAACGGGGAAGGTCAGGTCCGCGTTCACGGAGCCGAAGATGATGACGTTGCTGAGGAGGGGCATGCGCGCGGCATGAAGGCGAGGCCGCGCCCGCCTGGCAAGCCGCGCGCCTTCATCACGCCTGGGGCGGCTGGCCGTTGGAGGCGGAGAGGCCGCCATCGACGGGCAGGTTGACGCCGTTCACAAAGCGCGCGTCGTGGCTGGCGAGGAAGGCAATGACATCCGCCACCTCATCGGCCTCGGCGGCGCGGCCGAGGGGAATGCGCTCAGCGAACTTCGCCATCAGCTTCTCGTCGCCCAGCATGTCCTTCGTCATGTCGGTGATCGTGAGGCTGGGGCAGACGGCGTTCACGCGCACGCCCTTGGGGCCGAGGTCGAGCGCCAGGGCGCGGGTGAAGTTGGTCACCGCGCCCTTGGCTGCATTGTAGATGCTCATGTCCCAGTCACCGCCGAGGCCGGAGACGGAGGAGACATTCACGATGCTGCCCTGCGTCGTGACCAGATGCGGGATGGCGGCGCGGGTGAGGAAGAAGATGCCGTCGAGATCGGTGCCCATCACCCGGCGCCAGTCGGCGGTCCTTGCCTCGGCCAGCGGACCGGTGGCGTGGGTGCCGGCGTTGTTCACCAGCACGTCCAGGCGCCCGAAGGCCTCGATGGTCCGGTTGACGAGGGAGATGCAGGCCTCCTCGTCCGAGACATCGGCCTCGACGACGAGGCCGCGGCCTGCGGGCAGGTCGGCGGCCACACGGTCCAGCTTCTCCCGCGTGCGACCGGCCAGGACCACGGCGAAGGCGTCCCGCGCGAAGCGGCGCGCGGTGGCCTCGCCCATGCCGGAGCCCGCGCCGGTGACGATCGCGACCTTGCCCTCAAATCCTGCCATGCCGGCCTCCTTCTGATCGAGGGCACAACGCCGGGGGATGCGGCAGGTGTCCTCGATGCTCGGGCTAGGGCATGGCGGGTGCGTGGTCCTTCACCGGAGATGGATTCAGCCGTCCACGCTCAGGTTCAGCTTCGCCACCATTTCCTTCTCATAGGCGGCGCGCCGGACGAGGAAATCGGCATAGGCGGCGCTGTCGAGATAGGAGAGCGGCATGTCCCAGCGGTCCCGCACGGCCGTGTTCTCCGGCGCCATCAGGGCAGCGTGGAAGGCGTCGTGCAGCACGCGCACCACGCCGGGGTCCATCCCCTTGGGCCCCGCGATGCCGTAGGGCGACGTGACGGCGAGATCGATGCCCAGCTCGCGCAGGGTGGGCACGTTGGGGAAGCGTGCCGCACGCTCAGGCGACCAGACGGAGAGGAGACGGAACTGCCCGGCCTCCACCTGCGGCACCCAGGCGGAGCTATCGGCGATGCTGTCGATCTGCCCACCCAGCAGCGCGGTCACACCCTCGGTCGTGCCGCGGAAGGGGACATGGACCATGCGGATGCCCAGCCGGGCGCAGAGATCCTCCATGGCGATGTGGTTGCTCGTGCCGATGCCGCTGGTGGAATAGGTCAACTCGCCCGGCCGGGCGCGGGCAGCGGCGACGTAGCCGGCCCAATCGCGGATCGGGCTGTCCGTCCGCACCACGACGCCGAAGAGCCAGCCGGTGAGGCCGATGACCGGGGTGAAGTCCGCGACGGGGTCCCAGCTGCGGGCGCGGGTCATGTAGGGGTGGCGGAGGACGGAGAGGTGGTGTTGGGCGAGGGTGTATCCGTCCGGCGCCGCCTGCAGCAGCGCCTGGGCGGCGAGCAGGCCGCGCGCGCCGGAGCGGTTCTCCACCAGCACGGTCTGGCCCAGGCGGCGGGACGCGCCATCGGCAAGGGAGCGGAGCTGCGCATCGGCCGAGCCGCCGGGGGGCCAGGGCACGAGGAGGCGGATGGGCCGGTTCGGGAAGCCGGGCTGGGCGATGGCGGGGCTGGCGAGCGCCGCGGCGCCGAGCGCCCCGCTTCCGAGCGTGACGAGGGCGCGGCGGGGCAGGCCCCGTGGGTGCTGTGTCATGGCAATCCTCCCTGGCGGGCACCTTTGCGGCGCCTCTGCACAGGGGGGAGCGTGGCAGAAGCGATGCGCCTGCCGCAATCTATCGGCTTGTGGCGCGACCCAGTGCGAAGCCGCCGACCAGCACGGCCAGGATCACCGCCCAGATATCGCCGATGACGGCGGCCGCGACGGGCAGGATGACCAGCACTGCCAGCACGATGACGGCGACGGCGAGCCAGGACGGCCCGCGCCCGCGGAAGCGCGACAGCCAGCCGCCTGCGGGCGGGGGTGGTGCTGCGGATCGGGTGCGCGGCGCGGATGGCTTACGGGCTGCCGCAGTCTTGCCTGCCGCAGCGGGCTTCCTGGTGGTGGCCCCCGTCCTGCCCGGGGAGGCCTTACCGGAGGGGGCCTTGGCCATCGTCTTTCAGGGGGCGGGGTGGCGTCAGCCTTCGCGGCCGAGCATGCCCATCAGCTCGCGCCACTCGCGCTTGGACAGGCCGCTGCCCACCTGCTGCGGGTTCTCCCCGGCCACCATGCCGCGCACGACCGAGAGCATCTGCGCGGACAAAGTGGCGGCGCCCTGACGGTAGTCGCAGAAGGCCTCGTGCACCAGGGGGACCCAGGCCTTCACCGTGTCCAGCATGGCATCAGCATAGACGCGGATCTCGTACTGCGCGTGGGCGTCGGCGCGCAGGGTGAGAAAGTTGAGGAGGTTGTGCAGATCCGCCTTCCAGTACCACTGGGTATAGGCATTGAGCGTGAGGTTCATCCGCGCCAGCTCGCGCGCCAGGCCGTGGCGGGATTCGTCGATGACGCGGCCCTCAGCGTCCTCGTTCAGCATTTCCAGATAGTGGTCGTAGTTGCGGCTGGCGTCGTCGCGCAACAGGTCGAGCACGCGCGCGGCCTCCTCGCCCTCCAGCACGCTGCCGCGGCCCTGGCGGTTCACGGCGGACTGGGCGGCAAGCTGCTCCTGCGCGGGCAGGTAGAACTCGCGGTCGAGGATGGAGTAGCGGGCCGAGTACTCGTTCACGTTGGCCATGCGGTGGCGGATCCACTGGCGCGCGACGAAGATCGGCAGCTTCACATGGTACTTGATCTCGCACATCTCGAAGGGCGTCGAGTGGCGGTGGCGCATGAGGTAGCGGATGAGGCCACGATCCTCGTTGGCCGCCTTGGTGCCACGGCCATAGGAGACGCGGGCGGCCTGCACCACGGCGGAATCGTCGCCCATGTAGTCCACGACGCGGACGAAGCCGTGGTCGAGCACGGGGATGGGGCGGAACAGCATGGCCTCCAACCCCGGGGAGACCGGACGGCGGGTCTCGTGGCGCTGGGCTTCGGCCTCGGCCAGCTCCTGTCGCTGCGTCTCGGTCAGTTCCATGGCGGCCCCCTCGTCGGCAGCAGCCTTTAGCGGGGCGGGCGGGGAGTCGCCAGCCGCAAACCTGCCCTCCCCGCCCCTGGCATTCCCCGGCGGGCTGCCCTATATCAGCCGGGTCACCCTCGGGTGACTATGGTGATAAACGGTACGTGGAATAAGCGTTGTGGACCCGGGGGCAGTACCCGGCGCCTCCACCATCCCTCCCCGCCTTATCAACGGGGGTTGCAGGGACGTCTGGGGGCGAAACAGGCTCGACGCGCGCGGTAAAGACGTATCTTTTGCCCGGCATTGTACCGCCGTTATCGGGCTATTTCACAAGTGCCAACGATAATGGTCGCGAGACCATGGCGCTCGCTGCCTAGAGATAGGTAAGCGCCGTCCGGGGGGAACGGGGCAACAGAATCCCCCCACCTTTTCCAGCTGGAGAGTGGTCCTGGGCGCAGTTCTATGCCGCGCTGGGCGGATGGCTTATGTTGCGGCCAGATACGCCCCCCTGTGACCGGACCAGCCTTGGATACGACACGCGCATGAGCGAGCAAGCGCCGCCCCCCGAGAGCCTTCTTCCCTATGACCGCTGGACCGAGGAGGCGATGCGCAACGTGGCGCTGCGTGCCCTCGAGTTCGCGGCCAGGAACGGGTTGCCGGGGGAGCACCATTTCTACCTGACCTTCCGCACGGATCATCCTGAGACGAAGGTGCCGGGCCACCTCAAGGCCCGCTACCCGCAGGAGATGACCATCGTCCTGCAGCACCAGTTCTGGGACCTGACGGTGGACCGGGCGGAGCAGAAGGTGTCGGTGGGTCTCTCCTTCGGCGGCGCCGCGGCGACGCTGGTGATCCCCTTCGCGGCACTCGTCGCCTTCTGGGACCCGCATGTGCGGGTGGGGCTGCGCTTCGGCGACATGGGCATCCCCGAGGGCGAGGCCGAGGCGGTGCCGGAGCCCTCGGACGACACCCCCCGTGCGCCGGACGAGTCCCCGCCGTCGGAGAAGCCCGAGGCCCCGGCCCAGGTGGTGAGCCTGGACGCCTTCCGCCGCCGCCCGACCCGCGAGTAGACGCAACGCATCCGCCTGCGTGAACTCCTGGCCGGAAGCGCAGGGCAGGGTTTCGTTTCCACCCGTGTTCCGCCTGTGGCGCGCCGGGCGGGGCCGCGCTAACAGATGATACAGTCCTCGTTGCCTGGCCTGGCGCCGTTCTGTGCGGCCGTGCCGGGCCGCCCTGCGCGCCAGGGCCAAGAGCCGGAGCACCGTCCGTGACCTCTCCCGTCGAAAGCCCTCTGGGCGAGCAGACACTCGATTCCATCCAGCCGCCAATTCCGGTGGGCGCGACCCCCGTCGCCACCCATGACGGGGCCGAGGCCGATGCGGGCATGCCCGTGTCCCAGCGGACCGCGGGCTTCCTGTTCAGCCCGATGTTCCCGCTGGCCGAGGACACCACGCCCTACCGCAAGCTCGACA
This sequence comes from Roseomonas sp. WA12, assembly GCF_054165765.1. Taxonomy (NCBI): domain Bacteria; kingdom Pseudomonadati; phylum Pseudomonadota; class Alphaproteobacteria; order Acetobacterales; family Roseomonadaceae; genus Roseomonas; species Roseomonas sp. WA12. Next base: position 2,457,311 of record NZ_CM135108.1, read on the forward strand.
TCCCCGGCGTCTCCACCATCGAGGTGGAGGGCAGGACCGTGCTGAAGATCAAGCCGGAGGTGCTGGAGCAGCTCGCCTTCCAGGCCTGCAAGGATGTGTCGCACCTGCTGCGCCCCGGGCATCTGCAGCAGCTCTCGAACATCCTGAAGGACCCGGAGGCGAGCGCGAACGACCGCTTCGTCGCGCTGGACCTGCTGAAGAACGCGAATATCGCGGCCGGCGGCAAGCTGCCGATGTGCCAGGACACGGGCACCGCGATCGTGCATGGCAAGAAGGGCCAGCGCGTCTGGGTGGAGGGCGACGAGGAGGAGGCGCTCTCCTACGGCGTCCACCGCACCTACACCGAGACGAACCTGCGCTATTCCCAGATGGCGCCGCTGACCATGTATGAGGAGGCGAACACCGGGAACAACCTTCCCGTGCAGTTCGACATCTACGCCTCCCCCGGCGACTACCATGCGGACGAATTCAACCTGATGTTCGTCCTCAAGGGCGGCGGCAGCGCGAACAAGACCTTCCTGTTCCAGCAGACCCGCGCGGTGCTGAACAAGGCCAAGCTCCTCGCCTTCCTCGACGAGAAGATCCGCACCCTCGGGACCAGCGCCTGCCCGCCCTACCACCTAGCGATCGTCATCGGCGGTACCTCGGCCGAGACGACGCTGAAGACGGTAAAGATGGCGTCCACCCGCTATCTGGACACCCTGCCGGAGAAGGGCAGCAAGTCCGGGCACGCCTTCCGCGACCGGGAGCTGGAGGCAGAAGTGCACAAGCTCACGCAGAACCTCGGCATCGGCGCGCAGTTCGGCGGCAAGTATTTCTGCCACGACGTCCGCGTCATCCGCCTGCCGCGGCACGGCGCGAGCCTTCCGATCGGCATCGGCGTCTCCTGCTCGGCCGACCGGCAAATCAAGGCGAAGATCACGCCAGAGGGCGTGTTCCTGGAGCAGCTGGAGCACGATCCCGCCCGCTTCCTGCCGGACCAGACCGATGGCGTGCCCGAGAGCAGCGAGGTCGTGCGGATCGACCTGAACCAGCCGATGGGTGCGATCCGCGCCGAGCTGTCCCGCCACCCCGTCTCCACCCGCGTGTCGCTGAACGGCACCATCGTCGTCGCGCGCGACATCGCGCATGCGAAGCTGAAGGAGCGGCTGGATTCCGGGCAGGGCCTGCCGGACTACATCAAGAACCACCCCGTCTATTACGCGGGCCCTGCGAAGACGCCGGAGGGCATGCCGACGGGTTCCTTCGGGCCGACGACGGCGGGGCGGATGGATAGCTATGTCGGCGAGTTCCAGGCGGCCGGGGGTTCGCTTGTCATGCTAGCCAAGGGCAACCGCTCCAAGGCTGTGACGCAGAGCTGCCAGGCCAATGGCGGTTTCTATCTCGGATCCGTCGGCGGCCCGGCGGCACGGCTAGCGCAGGACTGCATCCGCAAGGTCGAGGTGCTGGAGTATCCGGAGCTCGGCATGGAGGCCGTGTGGCGCATCGAGGTGGAGGACTTCCCGGCCTTCATCGTGGTGGACGACAAGGGCCACGACTTCTACGACGGGCTGGAATAACGCCGACCGGGCACGCGGCCCCAATGGACCGGGGCCGCGGCACCGAACCGCCGGGAGCTGTCCATGCTCGAACTCCGCCCGAACTGCGAGTGCTGCGACCGCGACCTGCCGCCGGATTCGCGCGAGGCGCTGATCTGCTCCTTCGAGTGCACCTGGTGCCGGGATTGCGCGGCCAACCGGCTGCCCGGCGGCGTCTGCCCGAATTGCGGGGGCGAGTTGCTGGCCCGCCCCATCCGGCCCGCGGGGAAGCTGGCCACGCGGCCGGCCGGCACGGCGCGCCGTCGCTCCGCCCTTCCCGCTTGCGCCGGAGCCGCCTGATGCGCCGCCTCATCTCCTCCGGCTCCCGCTTCGAGCGCGAGATCGGCTATTCGCGGGCCGTGGTGGATGGGGACATGATCTTCGTCTCCGGCACGACGGGCTACGACTACGCCACCATGACCATCTCGGACGACGTGCAGGTCCAGTGCGAGCGGACACTGAAGAACATCGCCTCCGCCCTCGCCGAGGCTGGGGCGACGCTGGAGGACGTGGTCCGCCTGCTGTTCATCGTGCCCAACCGCGCGGACTGGGAGCCATGCTGGCCCGTGCTGCGCCTGTATTTCGGCGAGAGCCGCCCCGCCTCCACCCTCATCCATGCCGGGCTGCAGACGGATGCGATGAAGATCGAGATCGAGGCCACCGCCCGGCTCCGCCCACGTTTCCGCGCCCCTTCTCCCTGATCGCCCATTCCGATCCAAGCCGCCTGAGGACGACACTGATGCGCTTCGCCGTGGACCGCCTGGACCATCTGGTCATCACCTGCAACGACGTGGAGACCATGGCGAGCTGGTACCAGCGCGTGCTGGGGATGGAGCGCGAGAGCTTCGGGGAGAAGCACCGCACCTCGATCCGCTTCGGCGGGCAGAAGATCAATCTTCGCCCGAAGGAGGCGACGCAGGAGGAGTGGTTCACCGGCCGCGGCGCGGCGCCCGGCGGCAACGACCTGTGCTTCATCGTCACCGTGATGGCCGATGACGTGGTCGCGCATTTGCGCGACTGCGGCGTGACGGTCGAGGCCGGGCCGATCGAGAAGGCGGGCGCGCTGGGCGCCATCGTCTCGGTCTATTGCCGCGATCCCGATGGGAACCTCATCGAGATCTCGTCCTACGGGGACAAGCGGTGAGCACGATCCTCGACACGCCGCGGCTGCTGCTGGACCAAGCGCGGCTTGAGGCGAATGCGCGCCGGTTGCGGGACCGCGCGGCTGCGCTGGACGTCACCTTCCGCCCGCATTTCAAGACCGCCAAGTCGGTCGAGGTCGCGCTTCTGGCCCATGGCGGCGTGCCGGGCCCTGCTACCGTCTCCACCATGAAGGAGGCGGAGGCGCTGGCGGAATCGGGCGCCTCGAAGGACATCCTCCTGGCCGCCACCGCCATCCCGGCGCGGCTGCCGCGGGCCGAGGCGATCCGGCGCCGGCACGACGTGCGGCTGATCCTGGTGCTGGACAGCCCGGAGATGGCCGGGATGCTCGATACGGCCGCCGAGGCGCCGCATGAGGTGCTGGTCGAGGTGGATTCCGGCGAGCACCGGGCCGGCGTGCCGCCCGAGCGGGCACTGGCCGTGGCGCGGGCCGTTCACGGCTCGAAGAACCTCCGGCTGGCGGGGGTGATGACCCATGGCGGCCACTCCTACGGCTCGGCCGACCCGGCGGCGATCGCGGATGTGGCCGAGGCCGAGCGCGTGGCGACGGTCTCCGCCGCCGAGGCGATCCGCGCCGCGGGGATGCCCGCCCCCATCGTCTCCGTCGGCTCCTCCCCCACCCTGCTGCACGCCCGCGACCTGACGGGGGTGACGGAGGTGCGCGCGGGGGTGTCGCTGTTCTGGGACTTGGCGCAGATGTCGCGCGGTATGTGCGGCTGGGACGATCTGGCGCTGTCGGTGCTCTCCACCGTGATCGGGCACAACCGGGCCTCGCGCTCGCTGGTGCTGGATGCGGGGGCGCTGGCACTGTCCAAGGACGTCACGGCCAATGCCTTCGCGCCCGACACCGCCTACGGCACGCTGGGCGAGGCCGAGACGGGCGCGGCGCTGCCTCTTCATGTCACCCATGCCTATCAGGAGCACGGGATGGTGCCCGTGCCGGATGAGGGCTGGTTCGAGCGGTTCCCGATCGGCAGCCTCGTCCGCGTCTATCCCAACCATGCCTGCCTGACGGCCGCGGGCGGCTACGGCGCTTATGACGTGCTGGATTCCGGCGGGAACACTGTCGCGCGCTGGGCGCGCGTGGACGGGTGGCACTGAGGAGTTTGGCAATCTGGGGGGTAGCCCTGCGCGGGCGGGCTGGCACACTGCGCCCATGCCGCACGACCAGCCCACCCGCACCGAAACCGACAGCCTCGGCACGATCGAGATCGCGGCCGACCGCCTCTGGGGGCCGCAGACGGAGCGGGCCCGGCGGCTGTTCCGCATCGGGACGGAGGTCTTCCCCCCGGCCCTGATCCGCGCAATGGGGCTGCAGAAGGTCGCGGCCGCCGAGGCGAACCTCGCACTAGGCGAGCTGCCGGCGGAGATCGCAGAGCCGATCATCACCGCGGCGCGCGAGATCGCGGCCAATGAGCGCGATGCCGATTTTCCGCTGCCGGTCTGGCAGACCGGCTCGGGCACGCAGACCAACATGAACGCGAACGAGGTGATCGCGAACCTCGCGAACGGGATGCTCGGGCAGGCGCTGGGATCGCGGGCGCCGGTTCACCCGAACGACCATGTGAATCGCGGCCAGTCGTCGAATGACAGCTTCCCGGCGGTGATGCATGTGGCCGCGGCCGAGGTGGTGACGGCGCGGCTGATCCCGGGGCTGGAACTGCTGCAGGCCAGCCTCGCGCGGCGCGCGGAGGAGTGGTCCTCCATCGTGAAACTTGGGCGCACGCATTTGATGGATGCGGTGCCCGTCACGCTCGGCCAGGAATTCGCGGCCTGGGCGATGCAGGTGGAACTTGGCATCGCCAGGGTGAAGGCAGCGCTGCCGGACCTGCTGCGGCTTCCCCAGGGCGGAACGGCGGCGGGCACGGGGCTGAACACGCATCCCGATTTCGCCCGGGTTTTTGCCGGGCGGGTGGCGGAGCTGACCGGGCTGGCGTTCACCGCCAGCGTGAACCCCTTCGAGGGCATGATGGCGCATGACGCCTTCGTCGCCCTTCAGGGCGCAATGAACACGGTCGCCGTCTCGCTGAACAAGATCGCCAATGACGTGCGGCTGCTGGGCTCCGGACCGCGTGCCGGCTTCGGGGAGCTGATCTTCCCGGCGGACGGGCTGTCCTCCTCCATCATGCCGGGCAAGACGAACCCGACGCAGTCCGAGGCGCTGACGATGGTCTGCGCGCAGATCATGGGGAACACCACCACCGTTACCGTCGCGGGTGCGCAAGGCCATCTGGAGCTGAACGTCTTCAAGCCCGTGATCATCCAGGCCGTGCTGCAATCGGCCACGCTGCTGGGCGACTGCGCGGAAAGCTTCGCGGTGAACATGGTGGACAAGCTGGAGCCGAACCGGGAGCGCATCGCGGAGAACCTGGCGAAGTCGCTGATGCTGGTGACCGTGCTGAACCCGCGCATCGGCTACGACAAGGCCGTGCAAATCGGGAAGGTGGCGCTGGCGGAGAACCTGACGCTGCGAGATGCCGCCGAGAGGCTGGGCTATGTCACCCCGGAGGATTTCGACCGCTGGGTTCGGCCGGGGGAGATGACGCGGCCCGGCGCCACGCTCACCGGGGGCTGATGGCCAGGAGCGATGGCGGGGCATCTTATCAAGCGATCCTTCACCCTGGCGGGGCACCGCACCTCGGTTGCGCTGGAGCCTGAGTTCTGGGCGGTGCTGGAGGCGGCGGCGGCGCAGCGGGGGGAACCGCTCCTGCGCCTTGTGGCGGCGGCGGACGCTTCACGCGACGATCCGGAACTGCCGCTGGCCTCGGCCCTGCGCGTGCTGGCGCTAGGGCTGGCACGGCGCTGACCCCGGCGCGTTTTTTCTTGCGACGGGATGCCCGGCCGTCCTAATCGGGATGCGCGGGTAGAAGCGGCCAGGGTTCCCCAAGAGGGTCCCAGGGCATTGCTCCACGATCGAACTGGTCGAGGTGTCCCCTGCTCTCACTCTCCTTCTGTCATGCGCGTGCCGAACGGGCCGGATCCCCTCCGCTGCCCGTGGTTTGCCATGCGCACGATGCGGTGGAGGGCTGAGCCGGGGCACCCCCAGCGATCTGCCCTCCCCTGGATGGTCCGGCGGGCGGGCTTCCCAGGAGTAGAAGCGGTGAGCGGCCCCTGCGGCCCTCTGACATTGCTCCTTCCAGCACGGAGAGAGATGAACATGTCGGCCAGCCAGGATTACGCGCTGAGGGAACTGAACAAGGAGCGGGGCTTCGGTGGCATGGGCACCACCAAGGCCCGCAACGTGCCGCGCATCGATATGTCCGACTTCCAGGCGCGCAAGGCCGAGATCGCGGAGCAGCTCTGGGCCGCCTCGACCGACACCGGCTTTTTCCAGCTGGTGAATCACGGCATCCCGCAGGAGCAGATCGACGAGGCGTTCGACATGACCGCCCGCTTCTTCGACCTGCCCGGGGAAACCAAGGCCAAGTACCCGATGGTGAAGGGGACCAACTGGGGCTGGGAGTACAAGGAGCAGGTGCGTCCTTCCACGGGCACGGTGGACAACAAGGAGTCCTTTCAGGTCACCGTGCCGCGCATGAAGGGGCTGTGGCCGACGGGCGAGGAGCTGCCGGGCTTCAAGGCCGTCATGCTCGCCTTCGAGCGGGCGAACTGGGCGCTCGGGATGAAGGTGCTGTCCTGCTTCGCGATGAAGCTCGGCTTTCCGCCTGACTTCTTTACCGAGGCGCATGACCCGACCTCGCCCGAGTACCAGTCCACGCTGCGCCTCATCCACTACATGGCCATGGAGAACGCGAAGGCCGAGGACTTCACCGGTTGGCGTGCGGGTGCGCACACGGATTACGACTGCCTGACGCTGCTGCACCAGCGCACCGGCCAGGGTGGGCTGCAGCTCTGCCCGGGCAAGGACGTGGAAGAGGGTGGCGAGCTGGCCTGGACGGATGTGGAGCCGCTGCCCGGCGTGATCACCTGCAATATCGGCGACATGCTGATGCGCTGGAGCGACGACCAGCTGCAGTCCACCCTGCACCGGGTGCGGATGCCGCGGGCGGGCGAGTATCTCGGCCCGCGCTTCTCCCTGCCTTTCTTCTGCCAGGCCAACCGGGACGCGCTGATTCGGCCGCCCTCCGGCAAGGACGCGCCGATCACGGCCAGCGACTTCCTGCAGCAGCGCATCGCCGCGAACTTCGCCAAGCTGCACAAATAGGAGACGGGCCGGGGAGGACGCCGTCTCCCCGGCCTTTCACCGCTCCGCCCGCCACCGCAGCCAAGCCGAAAGCTCCGGCACCCGCCGCGGGATGCCGATGGGCCCGGTCAGGCGAACCCCCACCTCCGGCACAGGATCGGCGGGCTTCTGCAGCGCCGTCAGGTCCAGCGCCGCGCGCGGAAGATCCAGCTCGCCGCGCAGGGTGAGCGCGATGCCCTCTCCTGCGGCGCTGCCTTCGGACAGTGTTGCGCGTCCGCCGGCAAGGGCAGCTCGGAGAGCAAGGGTTTCGAACTCGGTGGTTCCGTCCTGCAGGGCGCGGCGCAGGGCAGGCTCGTCGCCGGCCGTGGCGGCGCGGCCTGCCGCAGCGGCATCGATCCCGGTAAGGCGCCCGCGGCGTACAGCAAGTGCGGCCTCGCCGGAGAGGGTGCCGAGAAGCGCGGCGGGGCTGCTGCCCGTGGCAGCCAGCCGGAGGTCTGCATCGGCGTCTCCGGCCGCCACCTCCAAAGGCAGGCCAAGCAGGGGGCCCGAGATCAGGGCGCCGCGCAGCGCGCTGGCGAGGGACAGGCGCGGGGTGTCGCTGGCGGTATCGAGCGAGGCGTTGCCGCGCAGCGTGCCGCCCTCAAGACCGGCCTCGATCTCCTCAAGGGCCAGGTTGCCGGCGGCGAGACGCAGCCGGGCGCGGAGGTCGCGCAGCGCCGGCAGCTCGGCGGGCTGCAACCGGGCGATCGAGAGAGCGATCTCGGCATCCGCCACGCGAAGGGCCGCGAGGGGCAGCGGGTCCCGGCCACGCCAGGGGATGGGAGACAGGGTGACGGTCTCGGCGGCGATGCGTCCGGTCAGGCGCAAGCGGGGATCCAGTGCGAGGGCCAGCTGGCCATTGGCGCGCAGGGCACCGGCCACGAGGTCGAATCGGTCCGCCGTCACGCCCTGGGGCCCGGCGGCGAGCGCCGTGACGAGGGAGAGGGAGCCCTGGCCGATCCATTCGCCCGGCGGCTGGCCGAGAGCATCTGTGATCAGCCGGGGCGCACCAGGATGGCGAAGGGTGAGAGTGCCGCTGCCGCGCCGTCCGGAAAGGTCGAGCGTGCCTGCGGCCTCTACCCTTGCCTCGCCCAGCTCGGCGCCGGCCTGCAGCGCGAGGGCCTCAGGCGTGCCGCCGCCGGTGGCGCGAAGGATGACAGGTTCGCCAGCCAGCCGCGTGTTGTCGGGCCAGCCGCCTGGGAGGAGGGAGGCCAGGGCGCGGGCGTTGGGGGCAGAGAACTCCACCACCCCGTCGGAGATGCGGGGCGTAAGTCCGAGAAGCGCAATGCCCGAGGCGGAGAGGTCGCCCCCCGCCACCTGCCCGGCCAGGCGGCGGAGTGTGAGGCGGCCATTTTCCAGCGCCGCGTCCAGCGAGGCGCGTTCCAGCGTCGTGCCGCCCCAGCGGGCACGCTCGGCGGCCAAGCGGAGGTTGGCGTCGAAGGCGCCAAAAAGGCGGCTGGTGGCCGGCCAGTCGAGGCCTGGGCGAAGCCACCCCTCCAGATCCAGCGTGTCGAGGGTGAGGCCGAGGCCGAGGGCGGGGCGGGCGCCGAAGCGCAGCACGCCGGCGCCGGAGACACGGGTGCCGTCGAGGGTGGCGGAGAGCTCTGGGATGGCGATGGAGCCGGGTTCCAGTACTAGCCTGGCCCTCCCCTCGCCCTGCCGCAGCCGGCCAGGGGCGAGCCAGTCGGCCCGGAGTCCGGTCGTGGGGCCGATGACTGGGCCCAGCGCATCGACGGTGCCGCGCAGGTCGGTGCCGGAGAAGCGCAGCGCGGCCTCCAGACGGTCACCGGCCGTGGCGCCGTTCAGCTCCACGGTCGTGCCCCCGGGCAGGATCGCCGAGACATCGGAGAGGGTGAGGCGGGTGTTCTCCGGCCCGCCCTCGCGGAAGGCGGCGGCGCGGAGGCGGCGGAGGGGCACGCCGCGGAAGGTCGCGGCCTCGGCCGAGAGATCGAGGCCGAGCGGCAGGGCGGTGGGGCGGGCGCGCAGCGCCGCGAGCCAGGGATCGAGGTCGAGCCTGCTGGCCACCAGCGCAGCGTCCAGCCGGGGCGTGGGGTTGAGGCGGAGCGTTAGGGCGCCGCGGGCGGGGCTGCCTCCGATATCGAGGGCCAGCTCATCCGCTGCCAGCAGGTCCGCCGCCACGGTTAGACGGCCCCGGGCGCGGAAGGCGCCGGGCGGGCCGGGAACGAGAAGGTTCAGGTCGGGGCCCGAAGCCTCGACGCTTCCTTCCACCGTGCCGTCCGGCGTCAGCACGCCGCGGGCGGCAACCGTGGCATTGCCCATGGCCAGCGAGAGGTCGGCAGGGGTGATGCCGTCATACCCGGGACGGCCAAGATGCGCCTCGAACCGCCATTCCAGCCCGATCCAGGCGAAGCGCCCCTCCGCGCGGAGGCCCTGGCTGGCGTCGCCCGCGGTGAGCTGGGCCTGAACGCCCTCCAGCCGCACGCCGCCGATGATCAGCCGGCTGTCCACCAGCCGGGCGGAGAGGGCGGAGAGGCTGGAAGGAAGGTTGGCGGCATCGGTCGGCGGCCAGGACAGGCGCAACTCGGCGCCGACGATCGCCACCTCCCGCGGGACGATGCGGCCGAGAAGAAGGGCGGCGCCATCCACGCGGAGGCGCAGCGAACTGGCGGCAAAGGCCAGGCCGTCCCCGGGCTCGCCGAAGGTGACGCCCTGGGCCTCCACCACGGGATAGGGCAGCAGGCGCAGGCGGACCGGGCCATGCAGGGTGACGGGGCGGCCGATACGGGCGGAGGCCAGCTCGGCCAGTTGGTCGCGACGCGCGGTCCAATCGGTGAAGAGGGGAGCGGCCCAGAGGGTGGCGAGGATCGCGCCCAGGATCAGGAAGACGGCAACGCCGGCGAGAAGAGGACGGCGCATGTCAGGCGGGGTACCGGGCGGCAAGAATCCGGGCGTCGGCCGGCCCGGCCCGGCCATGCGGCCGCGCGGCGCTGGCGCCGGCTCCTGACCCCGTTCTGGACAAGTCACCTCCGCGCCGCCTGGAATCCCGCGATTCCCTCGGCGCGACCATGCTTGAGGCAGGCCCGGGCGGCAAGAAAGCGGCGCGCTTCCGATCCGCCGGGATTCGGGGCATAGGCTGGTGAATCTCGGCGGATGGAGCGGTCTTGGGTTTCTGGGGCAAGATCATCGGCGGCGCGGTCGGCTTCGCCATGGGCGGCCCGGTGGGCGCCGTGCTGGGCAGCGCGCTGGGCCATGCGGCCGATGAGGGCACGCTGAACGGCCTGCCCAATCTCGGCGTGCCGGGGCTGGATGGCGCGCGCATCGCGGCGATGATGGGCTCGCGCGAGAGCCTGTTCGCCATCGCGGTCGTCGTTCTCTCGGCCAAGCTCGCCAAATGCGACGGGCCGGTCAAACGGGCGGAGATCGACGCCTTCAAGCGCATGTTCCGCATCCCGCCCGAAAACATGGGCGAGGTCGCCAAGCTGTTCGACCGCGCGCGCGACAGCGCCGAGGGAGCCGAGCCCTATGCCGAGCGCCTGGGCACTGCCTTCGCCGAGGAAAAGCCGGTGCTGGAGGACGTGCTGGGCGCGCTGTTCCGCATCGCCGAGGTGGACGGACCGCCGAACCGGGCGGAGCTGGCCTTTCTCGGCGGCGTCCATGCCCGGCTGGGGCTGGACGCCGCGGCCTGGGAGCGTGCGCGGCTGGGCCTGCCCAACCCCGCCTCCGCCGGCGCCACCCTCGCCCCCGAGGGGCCGGACCCCTATGCCGTGATGGGCCTGCCGCGGGATGCGACCGACCAGCAGGTGCGCGAGACCTGGAAGCGGCTGATGCGCGAGCACCACCCGGACAGCATGACCGCGCGTGGCCTGTCGGCAGACCTGGTGCGGCGGGCGACCGGCAAGGTGGCCGACATCAACGCCGCCTGGGACCGGATCAAGCGGGAGCGCGGGATATGAACCGACGGGTGTTGCATGCCAGCCCTGGGCTGGAGCGCACCCGGTGAACGCCCGGCGCGGCCGCCTGCCCGCGCGCCCGGCCGCGCGCGTGCCCGCGAGTGACGGGTTGGCCCTGGTCCCGCAGGAGGTCGGCCTCCACATCACCGAGCTGCCGAGTCCCAACCAGGACGAGAGGCCGCTGGGCATCCCGGTCGACACCCTGATCCTGCACTACACGGACATGGAGACCGGCGCCGCGGCCATAGCCCGGCTGCGGGACCCGGAGGCGCGGGTCTCCTCCCACTACGTGGTGGAGGAGGATGGGCAGGTATTCCGGCTGGTGCCGGAGGAGCGGCGCGCCTTCCATGCCGGCCTCTCCTCCTGGCGGGGAAACGAACAGCTTAACGGGCGCAGCATCGGGATCGAGGTGGTGAATCCCGGCCATTCCTGCGGCTACCGCCCCTTCCCTGCCCTGCAGATGGCGGCGGTGGCGGATCTTTGCCTGGGGATCATGTCGCGCCATCCGGTTCCGGCCCGCAACGTGGTGGCGCATAGCGACGTCTCGCCGGACCGCAAGCGCGACCCGGGGGAGCTATTCGACTGGAAGGGCTTGGCCTCGCTAGGTGTGGGGCTGTGGCCGGAGGACGTCCCGGGCGGGATTGATCCGGGCGACCTCTCGGTGGTGCAGGGCGGCATGGCCCGGGCGACGGCGCTGATGCGCCGCATCGGGTACAAGGTGGACCCGGCGCGCCCCGACGTGGCGCTTGTGGCCTTCCAGCGGCACTGGCGGCAGGAGGAGTGGGGCGGGCGGCCTGATGCCGGCACGCTGGCACGGCTGGAAGCTGTGGCGGCGCTGGCCGAGGCGGGCTGACAGAGCCGCACCATCCGCACCGGGCCCGCGCTTGACCCTGTTTGCGCCGAGTCGCATACGCTGCCCTACCAGACGGCCGGGCGACCGCTGCCAGTCTCCGGGGGTTGAACTTCGGAGGCGGTGGAGGAAAGTCCGGGCTCCACGGGAAAACGGTGCCGGCTAACGGCCGGCGGGGGCGACCCCAGGGACAGTGCCACAGAGAACAGACCGCCCACTTGGCCATGGGGTTCGCCCCAGGGTCCGCGGGTAAGGGTGAAACGGTGGGGTAAGAGCCCACCGCGCCCCCGGCAACGGGGGCGGCACGGCAAACCCCACCGGGAGCAAGGCCGAATAGGGATGGCCGGCGAGGGTCCGAAAGGGCCTGTCGTCGGGGGCTTTCCCGCCCCGCCATCCGGGTTGGCCGCGAGAAGCCATCGGCGACGGTGGCTCCAGAGGAATGGTCGCCCGGTCCGCAAGGGCCGACAGAACCCGGCTTACAGGCCGTCTGGTCCTTTCCCGAACGCCCGTGCGAACCTACGCTGATAACCAATTGATTTCCTCGGAATTAACGGACGTTGCCCGTCAGCAACACTTCGCCATCTCTCCGCAATCGTGCTTGTTGGCCCGCTCCGTCCCATGTTATCCCAGGGCATCCCGCAAGGGCCCGGACCTGAGGGGGGCGAGGGGCTGGCGGGATGGTCGGGTGAGCCGGCGGGGTCGGGGGGCCTCGCCGGCCGCTTGACCCGGAAATCCTGCTCCCCCGGTGCGACCGAGAGGGGGCGGACGTTCCAGCGGATGACCCAGTTCTTGGGCACCTTTACGGGCAAGCTGGACAGGAAGGGGCGGGTCTCCGTCCCATCCCATTTCCGCGCCAAGCTCGAGGGCCTGGGCTCGCTGGATATCGTTCTCCGCCCGTCTCACCGCGACCCGAGCGTCGAGGTTTGGCCGGCGCCCTTCTACCTTGAAATGACCAGTGGCCTGGAGCGGATGGACCAGTTTTCCGACCCGCTCGAGGACTTGTCCTTCGGCATGTATTCCAGCGTCTTCGAGACTCGCCCCGACGGCGACGGGCGACTGGTGCTGCCCGACGACCTCATCGCCCATGCTGGTCTGGTCGAAGCGGTGAGCTTTGCGGGACTCGGCCGCTCCTTCCAGATCTGGGAGCCCGAGGCGCTGGCCCGGCGCAAGGCGGATGCCCAGCAGCGAATCCGCGAGCGCGGGCTGACCATCCCCTCCACCGTTCCCGGCCAGAGCGGCCGCGCATGAGCGAGGCCGACCTCTCCCTCGTCATGCCCGACCCGACCGGGGGCGGCCATGTGCCCGTCATGCTGGCCGAGGTGCTCGCCAATCTCGCGCCGCGTGAAGGTGCCACCCTTCTCGATGGCACCTTCGGCGGTGGCGGCTATGCAAGCGCCATCCTCTCCGCCGCCGACTGCACCCTCTACGCCGTGGACCGCGACCCCGATGCGATCGCCCGCGGTGCGTCGCTCGTGGCGCGGTTCCCCGGGCGGCTGCATCTCGTGGAGGGGCGCTTCGGCGACATGCTCTCCCTGATGGCCGATCGCGGGATCGCGGCGCTCGATGGCGTGGTGCTCGATCTCGGCGTCTCCTCCTACCAGATCGACCAGGCGGAGCGCGGCTTCTCCCTTCGCACCGACGGGCCGCTCGACATGCGCATGGGGAAGACCGGCCCGACCGCGGCCGACCTCGTGAACACCCTGCCCGAGCGCGAGCTGGCCGACCTGTTGTGGCAGCTGGGTGAGGAGCGGCATTCGCGCCGAATCGCGCGCAAGATCATCGCTGCCCGCGGCGACGCGCCCTTCGAGACGACGCTGCAGCTCGCGGAAGCCATCCACATGGTCATGCCGCGCGACCCCTCGGGCATGGACAGCGCAACGCGCAGCTTCCAGGCGCTGCGCCTGCGCGTGAACGACGAATTGGGCGAGGTGGAGCGCGGACTCGAGGCGGCGGCGCGGCTTCTCGCGCCCGGCGGACGCCTCGTCGTCGTGTCCTTCCACTCGCTCGAGGACCGGATCGTGAAGCGCTTCATGCGCGATGCTTCGGGCCGGTCGCCGGGCGCGTCCCGCTTCGATCCGGCATCGCTGCAAAATGCCACGAAACAGGCGGAATTCCGCCTGCTCACCACCACCGCTCTGCGGCCTTCCATGGCAGAGTCCACCACGAATCCACGATCGCGGTCCGCAAGGCTCCGCGCTATCGAGAGGCTGGCCGCATGATCCGACCCCTCACCTTCCTCTCGCTCGTCGCCGCGGCCGGCGCGGGACTGCATCTCTACGGGGTGAAGCACGAGGTCTCGCAGCTCGAGCGGACCCTGCGCGACACGGTGAAGCAGACAGATGCGGCGCGCGAGCGCACCTCGGTGCTGCGGGCAGAATGGGCGCTGCTGAACGAGCCGGAACGGCTGCGCGCTGCCGCCGCGCGCAACCTGCCGCTCGACGTGATGCAGACGGCGCAGTTCGTCCGCCCCGCCGAGCTGGAGCGCCGCCTGCCCGCTGCGGTCGCCTTCGCCGGCGCTCCGAGCCTCTTTGCGCCGACGCCGGCCGATCGGCTGGGCACGGGCGTCGGGACGGCGGTGGCCGCGGCCATGCCGGCGGTGTCCGCCACCGCACCGGCCGCCAACAGCCCGTCGGCGAACAACCTGGTCACCGCCGCCGCATCCGCACCGGCGCCTGCCTCGGCTGCCGCCCGCCTCGCCCAGGCAGTGCCGGCGTCGCCCGCGCCCACCGCTTCGGTCTCTGTCGTGCCGCTGCCGCCGGCCGCGCCGCGCGCGGTGGCTCCCGCGCAGCTCGCCGCCGTCGTGCCGGCCCGCCCCGCACCGGTGGCCGAGCGCCCGACGCCCGAGCGGGTTGTCGCCGAACGCGTGGCCCCCGAGCGTATCACCACCGAACGCCCGGCACCCCTGCGCGTGGCGCCGCCGCATCTGCCCCAGCTGGCCGGCGCCCGCATCCCCGAGCCGCGGGCGGCCGAGCCGGCGTCGCGCCTGGCCGAGGCGACCCGCCCTGCCCTGCCCCGCTTCCCCGCCCCGGTCCCTGCCGGCAGCTCGAGCACCGCGCGCCCGGCGGAGACGCGGCTCGTCGAGCGCCTGCCGGACCGTTCGGCCGAGCGCGAGGTCGATCGCGGCATGAACCTCTCCGCCCCGCCGCTGCCGGCGGCGCTGCTGCGGACCGCGCTGCACATGCGGCCCACCGCCCCCGCCGTCGCCGCCCCGGCGCCGCGCGCGCCTGACATGCCGGCCGGCACGGGCTCGATGCTCGGCGCCGCGGCGCGGCCGATGCTCGCCCCGCCCGTGCCGATGGCCAGCGCCAACGCCGCGACGCTGGGCAGCCTGCGGTGAGCGACCCCACCGCCCCCGATCCGAACGCCACCATCGCCTATCACCTGCGAGAGCCGGTGCGCGCCTCCCGCGTCGGCGATCCGCGCGCGGCCCGCAGCGGCCAGCCGGACCTCGCCCGCCGCGCGGTGCTCGAGCGGAGCCGCGGGCGACTCGTGCTGGCGGCCGCGGGCTTTGGCCTGCTCTTCGGTGCGGTGGCGCTGAAGGCGACGGTCGCCACCGTGATCAACCCGCGAGAGCCGCGCCGCATGGCCGCGCGCGAGGTGATGCCCGCGCCCTCCGCCGAGCCGGGCAGCCGCCGTGCCTCCATCACGGACCGCAACGGCGAGATCCTGGCGGTCTCGCTTCCCGTCACCGCGCTCTACGCGAATCCGCGTCAGATCGAGAATCCGACCGAGGTGGCGCAACGCCTGTCGCGCGTGCTGCCGCAGCTCGACGCCTCCCGCCTCGTGGGGCGCCTGAGCGGGGAGCGGCAGTTCTCCTACCTCGCGCGAGCGCTGACCCCGCGCGAGCAGCAGGCCGTGAACAACCTCGGCATCGCCGGGCTGCATTTCGAGACCTCCCAGCGCCGCTACTACCCGCAGGGCCGGGCGGCGGTGCATGTGCTGGGCAATGTGGACGTGGATGGCGCCGGCCTGTCGGGCATGGAGCGCTACCATGACGAGCGCCTGCGCGCCCTGCCGAACGAGCCGCTGCGCACCTCCGTCGACATCCGCGTGCAGCTTGCGCTGCGCGACGCGGTGGCCAAGGCGATCGAGGACTATACCGGCATTGGCGGCGCGGGCGTGGTGCTGGACATCCACACCGGCGAGGTGATGGCGATGGTGTCCCTGCCGGATTACGACGCGGGCGATATCGGGGCGGCGACGCCGGAGCAGCGTTTCAACCGCGTCACCGTCGGTACCTATGAGCCGGGCTCGACCTTCAAGTTGCTGACCGCCGCGGCCGCGCTGGAATTCGGCACCGCCAACGCCAACACAAGCAGCTTCAACGCCTCCCAGCCGATCCGCTACGGGCGCTTCACCATCAGCGACTACAAGGGCAAGGGTCGCTGGCTGACCTTCCCGGAGGTGCTGGCCTACTCCTCGAACCTCGGCGCCGCGCATATGGCGCAGGGCTTCGGGCCGGTGCGGCAGCGCGAGTTCATGCAGCGCATGGGCATGCTGTCCCGGCAGAGCATCGAGATCACAGAGACGGCCCTGCCCCTGGTGCCGCCAGCCAATGGCTGGCGCGATATCAACATGCTCACGATCTCCTTCGGCCACGGCATCTCCGTCACTCCCCTTCATGTGGTGACCGGTGTTTCGGCCATCGCCAATGGTGGCATCCTGCGCCAGCCGACGCTGCTCGCGCAGGCGCCCGGCACGGTGCGCGAGGGCACGCGCGTGATCAGCGAGCGCACCTCGGAGACGATGCGCCGCCTGATGCGGCTGGTGGTGACGGACGGCTCGGCCAAGGGCGCCGATGTCCCGGGTTACTTCGTCGGTGGCAAGACAGGCACGGCGCAGAAGACCGGGCCGCGCGGCGGCTACCTGCCGAACAAGCGCATCGCCGCTTTCGTGGGCGCCTTCCCGATGAACGCGCCGCGCTACGCGGTCTATGTGATGGTGGACGAGCCGAACCCGAATGCCCGGTCGCATGGTTATGCGACGGCAGGCTGGGTGGCGGCGCCGGCGGCGGGCTCGGTCATCGCGCGCATCGCGCCGGTGCTGGGGCTGGTGCCGGAGAACCCGCAGGAGCCCGGCATCCTGCAGGCAGTCAGCATTCCGCTGCAGCCCGGCCGGCCCGGGCCGCGCCCCGGCGCGCCGGCAGCCGGCACACCCGCCCTGCGCGCGGGTGCGCCTGCCAATACGCCGGCGGCTGCCCCGCCCGCCGTGCCCGGCCGCCCGGTCACGACGCCGGCCATCTCGCCGCGGCAGGCCACGCCGCAGCCCGTGCCCTCCACCCCGACCCTCGCGCCGCCCGTGCCGCTGCGAGTGACGGAGGCGGACGTCATGCGGGATCAGGCGGTGAGCCGGATCCGTTTCTCCATGGCCGCCCAGGCCGCCACCCTGCCGCGGCCCGACGGGGCTGGCTTCCAGCCGACGAGCCATGAGGCTCGATGAGCTGATGGCCCGGCTGGACCCGATCGCGCTGCGTTTCGACGGCGGCTCCTCGGGTCGGCCGGACGTGACGGCGCTGACGGCGGACAGCCGGCAGGTGGTGCCGGGCGCGCTCTTCGCGGCGCTGCCCGGCGCGCGCACGGATGGGCGCGCGCATATCGAGGAGGCCGTGCGCCGCGGCGCCGCGGCCATCCTGGCGCCCGAGGGCACGGAATGGCCGCCCGGCGTGCCGCCCCGGCCCCTGGTGACCTCCGCCGATCCGCGCCGCGCGCTGGCCCTGATGGCCGCCCGCTTCCACGGCACGCAGCCCGGCACGGTGGTGGCCGTGACAGGCACCAACGGAAAGACGAGCACGGCGGATTTCCTGCGCCAGATCTGGGCCGATGGCGGCGCGCGCGCAGCCTCCATGGGCACGCTCGGGCTCGTGGCAGAAGGCTTTCCGCAGGGGCCGTCGCTCACCACGCCGGACCCGGTCTCCCTGCACGCCACCCTCGCCGCGGTTGCGCGCGCGGGCGTGACGCATGCGGCGATGGAGGCCTCCTCCCACGGGCTGGAGCAGCGACGGCTGGACGGGGTGACGCTGGCCGGTGCTGGCTTCTCAAACCTGACGCGCGACCATCTAGACTATCACGGCAGCATCGAGGCCTATCGCGCGGCCAAGCTTCGGCTGTTCGACACGCTGCTGGACGTCGGCCGCCCGGCGGTGGCCAATGCGGATATGGACGGCGCGACCCTGGCCGCGCTGCGCAGCATCGCCGTCGCACGCCGGCTGCGGCTGCTGACGGTTGGTGAGGCCGGGGCTGATCTGCGGCTGCTGCGCCACGCGCCGCTTGCCGATGGGCAGGAGCTGGAAATCAGCCTTTTCGGCCGGCGCGAGACGGTGCATCTGCCGCTCGTCGGGCGCTACCAGGCGGACAACGTGATGGTGGCGGCTGCGCTGGCCGTGGCGACCGGCCTTCCCGCCGACCGCGTGCTGCGCGCCCTGCCCCGGCTGGCCGGCGTGCGCGGGCGGATGGAGCTGGCCGCGCGCCTGCCGAACGGGGCGGCGGTCTATGTGGATTACGCGCACACGCCGGATGCGCTGGAGCGGCTGCTCTCGGCGCTGCGCCCCCATGCGGCGCGGCTGCATGTTGTGTTCGGCGCGGGCGGCGACCGTGATCCTGGCAAGCGGCCGCTGATGGGTGCGGCGGCGGCGAGTGCCGACCGCGCGGTGGTGACGGACGACAATCCTCGCAGCGAGGACCCGGCCACGATCCGCACCGCAGTTCTGGCCGCCCTTCCCGGCGGCGTCGAGATCGGCGGACGCGAGGCGGCGATCGCGGAGGCGATGGCGGCGCTCGGCCCGGGCGACGTGCTGGCGGTGGCCGGCAAGGGGCATGAGAGCGGCCAGACCATCGGCGGCGTGACGCATCCTTTCGACGACGTAGCCGTGGTCCGGCGGCTGGCGGGAATCGCGCAGTGAGCACGCCGCTATGGGATTCGGCGTCGCTGCGGGACGCGACCGGCGGCGCAGTGCCGGATGGCGTGTCGGTTTCCGGCGTGTCGATCGACAGCCGCGGCGTGGCGCAGGGCGAGTTGTTCGTGGCCCTGCGCGATACGCGCGATGGGCATGATTTCGTGGCGGATGCGCTGGGCCGGGGTGCAGCCTGCGCAATGGTGGACCGCGACATACCCAGTGCGTCGCTGCTGCTGCGGGTGGGCGATACGTTTGCTGGGCTAACGGCGCTGGGTGCGGCCGGGCGCGCGCGGTCCACGGCCCGCATCGTCGCGGTGACGGGCAGCGTGGGCAAGACCAGCACCAAGGAGATGCTGGCGGCCGGGCTTTCCGCCTGCGGCACAGTTCATGCAGCGGCGGCGAGCTACAACAACCATTGGGGCGTGCCGCTCACCCTTGCGCGGATGCCTGTTTCGGCCAGGTACGGCGTGATCGAGATTGGGATGAACACGCGGGGCGAGATCGCGCCGCTGTCGCGGCTGGCGCGGCCGCATGTGGCAATCATCACCACCATCGCGCCGGCGCATCTCGGGCGGCTGGGCTCGCTGGAGATCATCGCTGAGGAAAAGGCGGATATCGTGGCCGGGCTGGAGCCGGGCGGCGTGGTGGTGCTGCCCGCCGAAGGTCCACACGCCGGTCTGCTGCGGCGCCGGGCCGAGGAGGCCGGGGTACAGGTCGTCACCTTCGGCGAGGGCGGCGACGCCAGGCTGCTGGGCTGGGAAGGTGGCGCGGATAGCCAATCCTTCCACGTGGCGCTGGGAGGGGAGAAGTTCGCCGTCTCGCTCGGCGTGCCCGGGCGGCACATGGCGATGAATGCGGTTGCGGCGGTTGCGGCGGTGAAGGCCCTCGGGGCGGATCCGGTGCGCTTCGCCGCAGGGCTGGCGGGGTTTTCCGCGATGGCCGGCCGGGGGGCGCGCGTGGCCATCCCCGTCGAAGGCGGCACGGTGCTGCTGCTCGATGAATCCTACAATGCGAATACGACCTCCATGCGTGCGGCCCTCGCCGTCCTGGCGGCTCAGAAGGGAATGCGCCGCGTGGCTGTGATGGGCGATATGCTGGAGTTGGGCGAGGAGGGCGTGGCGATGCACGCCGCGCTGGCGGGGGATGCGGCCGATTGCGCCGACATCGTCTTCACCTGCGGGCCGCAGATGGCGGCGCTGCATGCCGCGCTGACGGCGGAGAAGCGTGGCGAGCATGCGGTGGACAGCGCGGCGCTGGCACCCGTGATCGCCGGCGCGCTGCGCGCGGGCGATGCGGTGCTGGTGAAGGGCTCGCTCGGTAGCCGGATGGCGGTGGTGGTGCGGGCGATCCGCAGCGCGGGCATTGAGGGAGCGGCGGCATGATCCCCGCCCTTCTCGCCGGGCCGGGCGACCTGATCGTCTTCAACCTGCTGCGCTACCTCACCTTTCGCGCCGGTGCGGCCTGCATCACCGCGCTGATCGTCTCGATGCTGTTCGGCCCCATGGTGATCCGTTGGCTGCGCGGATTCCAGCGCGGTGGCCAGCCGATCCGCGAGGACGGGCCGGCACGGCACCTGGTGGAAAAGAAGGGCACGCCCACCATGGGCGGCGTGCTTATCCTGCTCGCGCTCACCGTCTCCACGCTGCTGTGGGCGGATCTGCGGAACGGCATGGTCTGGGCGGTGCTGCTCGTCACCCTCGGCTTCGGTCTGCTGGGCTTCTCCGACGACTGGCTGAAGGTGACGAAGCGGAACACCAAAGGCGTTTCTGCCCGCGGCAAGCTGGTGGTGCAGTTCGGGCTGGGGCTGCTCGTCGCCTTCGCCATTCTCTACTTCCTGCCGCCCGGGCTGAATGAGAGCCTCACCCTTCCGGTGTTCAAGGAGCTGCTGATTCCCTTCGGCATCTTCTTCCCCCTGGTTGGCATGCTGGTGATGGTCGGCGCCTCCAATGCGGTGAACCTGACGGATGGGCTTGATGGGCTGGCCATCGTCCCCGTGATGATCGCGGCGGGCGTCTTCGCGCTGATCGCCTATCTCGTCGGCAACCGCGTCTTCGCAGATTACCTGCAGCTGCATTTCGTGCCGGGCACCGGCGAGCTGGCGGTGTTCTGCTCGGCGCTGATCGGGGCCGGGCTGGGCTTCCTGTGGTTCAACGCGCCGCCGGCCGCGGTGTTCATGGGCGACACAGGCAGCCTGGCGCTGGGCGGCGCTCTCGGAGCGGTGGCGGTGGCGACCAAGCACGAGGTGGTGCTGGCCATCGTCGGCGGTGTGTTCGTGGTCGAGACCCTCTCGGTCGTCATCCAGGTGTTCTGGTTCAAGCGCACGGGGCGCCGCGTGTTCCTGATGGCGCCGCTGCACCATCACTTCGAGAAGAAGGGCTGGGCAGAGCCGACCATCGTGATCCGCTTCTGGATCATCTCCATGGTGCTGGCCCTTGTCGGCCTCTCCACGCTGAAGATCCGGTGATGCCGATGCCCGCGGCGGGGCCGTTCTCGGGCATGGAAATCGCGGTGCTCGGCCTCGGGCGGGCCGGGCTGCCCGCGGCCCAGCGCCTGCGGGAATGGGGTGCCTCCGTCACGGGCTGGGACGACGGCGAGACTGCCCGGGAAGGGGCTGCCGCCGTCGGCATCCGGGTCGCGCAGCCCGAGCAGTTCGATGTCCTGGCGATCTCGCCGGGCATCCCGCATCGCGGGCCGCGGGCCCATCCGCTGGCGCTGCGGGCCGCGGAGATCGGCACACCGGTCCTGGCCGATATCGAATTCCTGTTCCGCGCCGTGCGGGCGGCGGGCAGCCGGGCGACCTTCGTCGGCATCACCGGCACCAACGGCAAATCCACCACCACCGCGCTGCTGGATCACCTGGCGCGCGCAGCGGGAATGGTGGTGGCAACGGGCGGCAATCTCGGTCCGCCTGCGCTCGACATGCCGATCCTCGGCGATGACGGCGTCTATATCCTCGAGGTGTCCTCCTATTCGGCGGAGCGGCTGGACAGGGCTCGCTTCGATCTCGGCGCGCTGCTGAACCTTTCGCCCGATCATCTGGACCGGCATGGCGACATGACCGGCTACGCTGCCGCCAAGGCGCGGGTGATGCAGGGCAACGGCACCGCCGTTTTTGGCATGGACGATGCCGACACCCGCGCCCTGGCCGCCGCGCATCAAGGGCGGGTGATTCCTGTTTCCGGCAACGCGCCGCAGCCCGGCGGCATCTGGGCGGAGGGCACGCTGCTGCGCGACGATGCCGGGGTGATCGCGGATCTCTCGCACGCCGCCGCACTGCCGGGGACACATAACGCGCAGAATGCCGCCGCTGCCGCAGCGTTGGCCTTCGGCCTCGGTATCTCTAGGGAGGTGGTCGCCTCCGCCCTCCTCACCTATCCCGGCCTTCCCCATCGGCAGGAACGTGTGGGCGAGCTTGGCGGCATCGCCTTCCTGAACGACAGCAAGGCGACGAACGCGGACAGCACCGCCTATGCCCTCGCCTGCCATGAGAAGGTGGTGTGGATCGCGGGCGGGGTGCCCAAGGCGGGCGGGATCGAGCCGCTGGCGCCGCTGTTCCCGCACGTAGCCGAAGCGCTGCTGATCGGCCAGTCGGCGGAGGATTTCGCGGCGACTCTAGCAGCCCACCGCGTGCCGCATCGCATCGTATCCACGCTGGAGGCCGCGGTGCCGGCCGCGCTCGAGGCCGCGCGGCGCACGGGAAGCGGGGCGGTGCTGCTCTCCCCAGCCTGCGCCTCCTTCGACCAGTTCCGCAGCTTCGAGGCGCGGGGCGATGCCTTCCGCACCCTTGTGGCCGATCTCATCAACCGTGAAGCGGAGCCCGCCTGATGGCACTCTCCCGCGCCGATACATCCACTCTCGGGCGCTGGTGGTGGAGCGTGGACCGCCTGACCCTGGCGGCCCTGCTGACTTTGGTGGGCTTCGGCTACGTCATGGTGCTGGCCGCGGCGCCGGCGGTGGCCGAGCGCATCAATGCCTCCACGCGCGACCTCTTCTTTGCCAAGCAGGTCTTCTTCCTCCTTCTCGCCTCCGCGTTGATGGCAGGTGTCTCGCTGCTCAGCCCCAAGGGCGTGAAGCGGCTCGCGATCCTCGGCTTCGTGGGCGCGCTGGTGCTGACGCTGGCGACCCTGGTGATCGGCGCCGAGGTGAAGGGCGCGCGGCGCTGGCTGAATCTGCCGCTTCTCGGGTCGCTGCAGCCCTCCGAGTTCCTCAAGCCCTGCTTCGCCATCGTCGCGGCCTGGCTGATGGCGGAGGCCAAGGCGGCCGGGCGGCGCGGCTGGGTGGCCTGGTGCATGGTGCTCGGGCTCTACGGATTGGTGGCGGTGCTGCTCCAGCGCCAGCCGGATATCGGGATGCTGCTCGTCATCTCCGCGGTGTTCTTCACCCAAGTCTTCGTCGCCGGGATCAACCTGGCCATCGTGGCGGCGCTGGGTGGGCTCGGCGTCTCCGGCCTGGTCGGCGCGTATTTCCTGTTCTCCCACGTCCAGAAGCGCGTGAACCAGTTTCTCTATGGCGAGGGGGGCGCGAGCTACCAGGTGGATGTGGCGCTTGAGGCCTTCGGTGCCGGCGGGATGATGGGCGTCGGCCCCGGCGAGGGCCGGATGAAGACCGTGCTGCCGGACGCCCATGCCGACTTCGTCTTCGCGGTGGTGGGGGAGGAGTTCGGGCTGCTGGTCTGCCTGTTCATCCTCGGCCTGTTCACCTTCGTGGTGGTGCGCGGGATGATGCGGCTGCTGGCGGAGACGGATCTCTACGTCATCCTCGCAGCCTCCGGGCTGCTGACGCAGTTCGGGCTGCAGGCCTTCATCAACATGGCCTCTTCGCTGCACCTCATTCCCACCAAGGGCATGACCCTGCCCTTCGTCTCCTATGGTGGCTCCTCGGTCATCGCCATCGCGCTCGGCATGGGATTCCTCCTCGCGCTCACGCGGAAGCGGCTGAACCGGGCCGAGGAGGGCTTGTCCCAGGGCGGTATCCGGTGAGGGGCCCGGGGGCGCGGCCCATCATCATCGCCGCCGGTGGCACGGGGGGGCACTTCTTCCCGGCCGAGGCGCTGGCCGCAGCCCTGATCGGGCGTGGCGAGCGCGTGGCGCTGATGACCGATGCCCGCTCCTCCGCACTGGCCAGCCCTGTTTTCGCGCATGCCGAGCGTTTCGTGCTGCCCGGTTCGGGGCTTGCGGGGCATGGCGTGCTGGGCGCGGCCAAGGGCGCGCTGGCCCTGGCGCGCGGCACCATCGCGGCACGCCGCCTCCTGGTCGACCTCAACCCCTCGGCCGTTGTGGGCTTCGGCGGCTATCCCTCGGTGCCGCCGCTGGTCGCGGCGCGGCTTCTGCCCGCCTCGCGGCGACCGGCGGTGGTGCTGCATGAGCAGAACGCGGTGCTTGGCCGCGCCAACCGGGCGCTGGCGCGCGGGGCGGATCTGCTGGCGCTGTGCTTTCCTGGCACGACGCGCGTGCCACCGAGCGTGCGGGCGGAGGTGCTGGGCAACCCGGTGCGGCCCGCCATCGCCGCGCTGCACGGGCAGGGTTACACGCGCCCGCTCGACGTCTTCCGAATCTTTGTCATCGGCGGCTCGCTGGGTGCGCGGATCTTCGCAGATGTGGTCCCCGCCGCCATTGCCGCGCTGCCGGCCGAAGCGCGGCGCCGGATCGAGGTGGTGCAGCAGTGCCGGCAGGAGGACATGGACCGCACTCGCACGGCCTATGCCGCCGCGGGCGTCAGGGCAGAGCTCGCGCCCTTCTTCCGTGATGTGGAGGCACGGTACCGGGCGGCCCATCTGGTGATCGCGCGCGCTGGGGCCTCGACCGTGGCGGAGATCGCCTGCGCCGGCCGGCCCTCCATCCTCGTGCCCCTTCCACACGCGATCGACGACCATCAGAGCGCGAATGCGCGGTCGCTCTCCGCCCTCTCAGCGGCGGAATTGATGTTCCAGGCGAGGTTTACGGCCGATAGCCTTGCCACATCGCTGAAAAAGTATCTGGAGGCACCGGAAACCCTGGACGACATGGCCCGTGCTGCGGCATCCCTGGGAGAACCTGATGCGGCCGCGAGGCTTGCGGATCGGGTTCTCTCTCTGGTGGCGGACATGCCGCAGCACAACCCTTTGGGGAAAGCAGCCTAGCCCATGCGCGCCCTGCCACTGAATATCGGTCCCATCCACTTCGTCGGCATCGGCGGCATCGGCATGTCCGGCATCGCGGAGGTGCTGCACAATCTCGGCTACCAGGTGCAGGGCAGCGACATCGCGGAGGGCTACAACGTCACCCGGCTGCGCGAAGCCGGCATCCCCGTCGCCATCGGGCATGACGCCGCCAATATCGGCGAGGCGCAGGTCGTCGTCATCTCCTCGGCGGTGAAGAAGGACAATCCGGAGGTCCAGGCGGCGCGCACGCGCTTCCTGCCGGTGGTGCGCCGCGCGGAGATGCTGGCCGAGCTGATGCGGCTGAAATGGTCCATCGCCATCGGCGGCACCCATGGCAAGACCACGACCACCAGCCTTGTCGCCTGCGTGCTGGAAGCCGCGAAGATCGACCCGACCGTTATCAACGGCGGCATCATCAACGCCTACGGCACCAACACCCGGCTGGGCGCCGGCGAGTGGATGGTGGTCGAGGCGGATGAGAGCGACGGCTCCTTCCTGAAGCTGCCAGCGGTGGTGGCCGTGGTCACGAACATGGATGCCGAGCATCTGGACCACTGGGGCACGGCGGATGCGATGAAGGAGGGCTACGCCCAGTTCGTCGGCAACATCCCCTTCTACGGCTTCGCGGTTCTCTGCGCCGACCACCCCGAGGTGCAGGCGATGATCCCGCGCCTCTCGGACCGCCGCCTGATCACCTACGGTTTCTCGCCCCAGGCCGATGTGCGCGCCGAACGCGTGATCACGGACCGCATGGGCGCCACCTTCGATGTGGTGGTGCAGGACCGTGTGACGAAGCGCTCGCGCGCCTTCAAGCCCTTCCGCCTGCCGATGCTCGGCCAGCACAACGTCCTCAACGCGCTGGCGGCGATCGCGATCGGCGTGGAGATGGAGGTGCCGGAGGAGACGATCCGCATGGCGCTGGCCGGCTTCAAGGGCGTGAAGCGCCGTTTCACCCTGGCGGGCCAGGCGGGCGGCATCACCGTGATCGACGATTACGGCCACCACCCCGTGGAGATCGCGGCCGTGCTGAAGGCGGCGCGGCAGGCGGGCGCGAGGGACGTGGTCGCCGTGGTGCAGCCTCACCGCTACTCCCGCCTGGACGCGCTGTTTGACGAGTTCTGCACCTGCATGAACGATGCGGGCACGGTGATCGTAGCCGATGTCTATGCGGCCGGGGAGCAGCCGATCGAGGGGCGCGATCAGGACGCGCTGGTCGAGGGGCTGCGCTCCCACGGCCATCGCAGCGTCGTGCCGCTGCCCAGCCCCGACCACCTGGCGGAGATGGTGCACGCCATCGCGCGGCCGGGCGACTACGTGGTCTGCCTCGGCGCCGGCAACATCACGACCTGGGCGCATGCGCTGCCGGCGCAACTGACCGAGTTGCAGGCCAAGTCCGGCCCGCGCCGGATCAAGGGCGCGGCGTGAGCGCCTCCGTCGACATGACGGAGGCCCCGCTCCCCGGCCTGCGCGGCCGCGTGCAGGCCGATGCACCGCTGGGGGCGGCGACCTGGTTCCGTGTGGGCGGCGCCGCCGACTGGCTCGTGCGGCCTGCGGATGTGGATGACCTGCTGCGGCTTCTACGCCGGGCCGAGGCGCCGATCACGGTGATGGGCGCGGCCTCCAACCTCATTGTGCGCGACGGCGGGGTGCGCGGCATCGTGCTGCGCCTCGCGCGCGGCTTCGGCGACGTGGTGGTGGATGGCGAGGGCGTGGTGGCGGGTGCCGCGGCGCTGGATGCGACGGTGGCCGAGCACGCTGCGGCCGCCGGGCTCTCCGGGCTGGAGTTCCTTTCGGGCATTCCGGGCAGCATCGGCGGTGCGGTCGCCATGAATGCCGGGGCCTATGGCGCCGAGGTGGCGGACCGGCTGGACTGGGCCGAGATCGCCACGACGGATGGCCTGCTGCGCGTGCGCGAGGCCGATCTGCGTCTCAGCTATCGCCGGTCGCAGCTGCCGCCCGGCGGCGTGGTGGTGAGGGCACGCTTCCGGGCCGTGCCGGGCGATGCTCCGGTGATCGCAGCCCGCATGGCGGAAATCCGTGAGAGCCGGGAGGCGACGCAGCCCGTGAGGGCGCGGACCGGCGGCTCCACCTTCGCCAATCCGCCGGGCCACAAGGCCTGGGCCCTGATCGACGCCGCGGGCTGCCGGGGCCGGACCCTGGGCGGTGCGCAGGTGAGCGAGAAGCACTGCAATTTCCTCCTGAACACCGGCGACGCCACCGCGGCGGATCTGGAGGGGCTCGGCGAGGCGGTGCGCGCCGCCGTGCTGTCCCATTCCGGCGTCACGCTGGAATGGGAGATCAGGCGCATCGGAGAGCCCGCATGACCCGCGTCACGGTCCTTCTCGGCGGCCTCTCGAACGAGCGGGAGGTCTCGCTTTCCTCCGGCCGCGAGATCGCCGCAGCCCTCCGTGAGGGCGGCTTCGAGGTGACGACCCTCGATCCCGGCCCGGATCTCGGCGCGCTCGTCTCGGCCATCACCGCCTCACGGCCAGATGCCGTGTTCAACGCGCTGCACGGCCGCTTCGGCGAGGATGGCTGCATCCAGGGCGTGCTGGACTGGATGGGCATCCCCTACACGCATTCCGGCCTGCGGGCCTCGGCGGTGGCGATGGACAAGGCGGCGGCCAAGGCGGCCTTCGCCGCGGCCGGACTGCCCGTCGCGCCCCACCGGCTGCTGGAGGCGGAGGCGCTGGCGGCGGCCGATCCCTTCCCCCTGCCCTATGTGGTCAAGCCGGTGCGCGAGGGCTCCTCCGTCGGCGTGTTCATCCTGCGCACGGGCGACAACCGCCGCGCGGAAATCGCAACGGGCTGGCGCTGGGGCGAGATCATCGCCGAGCCTTTCATTCCCGGGCGCGAGCTGACGGTCGCGGTAATGGAGGACCGGGCGCTGGCAGTGACCGAGATCGCCACCGGCCATGAATTCTACGACTACGACGCAAAATACGCCGATGGCGGCTCCCGCCACGTCATTCCCGCCGCCGTGCCGGATGCCGTGCGAGACCGCGCGATGGATGTTGCGGTGCGCGCCCATGCAGCGCTCGGCTGCCGCGGGGTCAGCCGCTCCGACTTCCGCTGGGATGATTCCCTTCCCGGCGCGGATGGCCTGATCCTGCTGGAGGTGAACACCCAACCCGGCATGACGCCCACCTCGCTCGTGCCCGAACAGGCGGCCTATTGCGGCATCGCCTTCCCCGAGCTCTGCGCCTGGATGGTTCGCCAGGCGCGGCATGACGGGATGGCGCGCGACACCAAGGGGATGCGCGATGCCGCGTAAGCTCGCCGCCGGCGTCCGCGCCCGCCCCGCGCTGCCCGAGCCGGTCCGCCCTAGCGCATTGCGGCTGTGGTTGCGCCGGCGCAAGCCGATGCTGAAGCCGGCCGGGAAGATCGCCGCGCTGCTCGCGCTGTTCGGCGTCGCCGCTGCCGGCGTGGCGAGCCTGGATCCCGCCAGCAAGATCTCCTCCGCCATGGACGGCGCCATGAGCACCCTCGGTGCGCGGGTCGGTGGACTTGTGGTGAGCGAGGTGCGGGTCGAGGGCGTACGGAACACGCCCCAGGCGCTGATCCGCCAGGCACTCGGCGTGCGCGCGGGCGACTCCGTGCTGGGCTTCGCCCCGAATACGGCGCGCGAGCGGCTGGAGGCGATTGCCTGGATCGAGGAGGCCGAGGTTCAGCGCCACCTCTCCGGCCTCGTGCTCGTGCGGGTGAAGGAGCGCGCGCCCTTCGCGATCTGGCAGAATGGCGGGCGCTTCGCCGTGGTGGACCGCGAGGGGCGGACGGTGGCCACGGATCGTCTGGATGCCTTCGGCCCGCTGCCGCTCATCGTCGGTGCCGGCGCTGAGAAGGCCGCGGCCACGCTGCACGACCGGTTGCGCGAGGCACCAGACGTGATGGCCCGGACCCAGGCGCTGGTGCGGATCGGCGAGCGCCGCTGGAATCTGCGCCTGCACAGCGGCACCGACGTTCTGCTGCCCGAGGGGCATGAGGAAGCCGCTATCCAGCGCCTTGCCGAGCTGCAGCGCCAGAACCAGCTGCTGGACCGCCCGATGCAGACCGTGGACCTGCGCCTGCCGGACCGGCTGGTGCTGCGCCCCGTTGCCGCCCCGGCCGAGCCGGCCGCCGCCCCCGCCGCGACACGGGCGCGTGCCGGGAGGAACGGTTGAACGCCATGTCCCGCACGGCGGACGGCACCGGCTCCGGCGCTGGTCCTGGCGCCGCCCCGCCCCGCCCGCGCCATCCGCGTGCGCGCGCCGGCACCTTCGGCGTGCTGGATATCGGCAGCACGAAGGTCGTCTGCATCATTGCGCGGATCGAGCCGGACGGGATGCCGCGCGCCCTGGGCTATGGCTGGCAGCGCGCCCATGGTGTGAAGGGCGGCAACATCGTCGATCTCGGCGCCGCCGAGCGCTCGGTGCGCGCCGCCGTCGCCCATGCTGAGGAGATGGCGGACACAAAGCTGTCCGGCGTCATCGTCAACCTCTCCTGCGGCCAGCCGGAGAGCCGGCAGCAACATGTGCAATGGACGATCGGCGGGCGCGCGGTCACGGATGCGGACCTGCGCGCCATGGTCGCCGAGGGCCGCAAGCGCATGGCGGAGGAGGGGCGCGAAGCGATCCACGCCCTGCCGCTTGGCTTCACCCTGGATGCCACTCCCGGCATCGCCGACCCCCGTGGCATGCTGGGCGAGAGCCTGGGCGTGCGCTTGCACATGGTGGATGCCGCCTCCGCCTCGCTGAAGAACCTCGGCACCAGCCTGTTCCGCTGCGACCTTGAGGTGGAAGAGCCCGTCTCCGCCCCCTTCGCCGCGGCGCTTTCCGCACTCTCGGACGATGAGCGGGAGCTTGGCGCGACGGTGATCGACATGGGCGGCGGCACCACCTCGCTGGCCGTATTGCATGAAGGTCATCTGATCCATACGGCGCAGGTGCCGGTCGGTGGCTGGCAGGTGACGAACGACCTCGCTCGCGGCCTTTCCACCCCGCTCGACCAGGCCGAGCGGCTGAAGACCATGTATGGGAGCCTCTTCGGCACGATCGAGGACGAGCGCGAGATGCTCTCCCTTTCCCAGCTTGGGGAGGATGGCGAGATGCTGTCGCGCGTGCCGCGCGCCCAGATGCTCTCGATCATCCGCCCCCGCGTCGAGGAGACGCTGGAACTGATCCGGGACCGGCTCCTGGCCGCAAATCTCGGGCCCGAAACCGGCCAGCGCGTGGTGCTGACGGGCGGCGCGAGCCAGCTCGTCGGTGCGCGCGAGGCGGCGGCGCGGATCCTCGGGCGGCAGGTGCGGCTCGGCCGCCCGGCGCCGCTTCGCGGCCTTCCGGAAGCGTTCCATGCACCGGGTTTCGCCACCACGCTGGGCCTTGTGGCCTGGGGCGGCGGCGAGGGGCGCCCGGTGCTCGATTTCGATCACGGCCCGCAGGCGTCGCGGGGCGTTTTCGCGCGTTTCGTCAATTGGCTCCGGGACCGTGTGTGATGCATAAGGTCCTGGGGGCGATTCTTATTCATCGCGTCTTCGAGGGGGGCTAGAACGATGACGCTGAACCTGACTATTCCGCGGCAGCAACATACGGATTTCACACCGAGGATCACGGTGATCGGCGTGGGCGGCGCCGGCTGCAACGCGGTCAACAACATGATCGGCATGGGGCTCGACGGCGTCGAGTTCCTGGTGGCGAACACGGATGCGCAGCAGCTGGTGAACAGCCGCGCCGAGCGCCGCGTTCAGCTCGGCCCGCATCTGACGCAGGGTCTTGGCGCCGGCGCCAAGCCTGAAATCGGCCGCGCGGCGGCGGAAGAGGCCACCGAGGACCTCGCCCGCCACCTCGAGGGCGTGCACATGATCTTCATCACCGCCGGCATGGGCGGCGGCACCGGCACGGGGGCGGCGCCGGTGATTGCCCGCATGGCGCGCGAGCGCGGCGTGCTGACCGTGGGTGTGGTGACCAAGCCCTTCGACTTCGAGGGCCCCAAGCGCCGCCGCTCCGCCGAGCAGGGGCTCGAGGAACTGCAGCAGTATGTCGATACGCTGATCATCGTCCCCAACCAGAATCTCTTCCGCAAGGCGAACGAGCGGACCACCTTCGCCGAGGCCTTCAAGATGGCCGACGACGTCCTCTACATGGGCGTCCGCGGCGTCTCCGACCTGATGACGAATCCGGGCCTCGTGAACCTGGACTTCGCCGATATCCGCACCGTCATGGCCGAGATGGGCAAGGCGATGATGGGCACGGGCGAGGCCGAGGGCGAGGATCGCGCCGTGAAGGCCGCCGAGGCCGCGATCAGCAACCCGCTGCTGGAGGACACCTCCATGCGCGGCGCCCGCGGCGTGCTGATCAACATCACCGGCGGCTACGACATGACGCTGTTCGAGGTCGATGAGGCCGCGAACCGCATCCGCCGCGAGGTGGACGAGGATGCGAACATCATCTTCGGCACCTCCGTGGACGAGACGCTGAACGGCCGCCTGCGGCTCTCCGTCGTCGCCACCGGCATCGACGCGGCGCAGGAGCAGCAGGCCGAGGCGGTGCAGGCCGAGGCCCCCCGCGTGGTGGCGATCGGCGGCGGCGCGGCGGTTTCCGCTCCCCATGGATCGATGGCCGGCTTCGTGCCCGGCGCGCCCCAGGCGCCGACCATGCGCCCCTCCGTCGTGCAGCCCGGCGCCGGCCGCCCGGCCCCGATCGTCGGCGCGCCGCGCCCGGTCGGGTTGGCGCCCGTCGCCCCGGCCCAGGCCGCGCCGATGGCGCCGGTCCCTGCCC
The DNA here is from genome assembly GCF_054165765.1 of Roseomonas sp. WA12. Classification (NCBI taxonomy): domain Bacteria; kingdom Pseudomonadati; phylum Pseudomonadota; class Alphaproteobacteria; order Acetobacterales; family Roseomonadaceae; genus Roseomonas; species Roseomonas sp. WA12. The sequence continues at coordinate 2,488,776 of NZ_CM135108.1, forward strand.
CGGCTCCGACTGCTGGCCCGCGCCTGCCCACGGGCGTGCGTCGGGCGGCGACCCTCGAGATGGGCCACGGTCCGGCCGATGGCGCGGAGGAGATGCCGGCGATGACCCCGGTCGGGATGGCCCCCGTGGCTGCCCCGCCGCTGAACGCCGCCCCCGCCCCGCGCGTCGCTCCGGCTCCGCAGTCTCCGGCCCCGACCGGCGGCCTGGGCGGGATCTTCCGCCGCGCCACCGGTATCGGCGGCATGCGTCGCGCCCTGCCTGAGCAGGCAGAGGCTCAGCAGGCCCCTGCCCCGGCGCCCCGCGCGCCGCAGGCTCAGGAGGACGGGATGGGACTTGATATCCCCACCTTCCTGCGCCGGCAGGGTAACTGAGCCGGCGGTCCTTCGGGACCGCAACGGTTGCGAAGGGCCTCGCCGAATCCTCGGCGAGGCCCTTCGTCGTTTTGGAATTCCATTTGAAATCAGTGGTTTACATCGAAACACGGAGAAACAACGCTTGACTGGCAAGGGCCGTGTTGCGGTGCGACGTTGCATGGCGCCGGCACGTTGATACCGGCACGGAACAGACTTCGGGGTTCTCGATGGACGGCTTCTTCCCGATCGGCACGGCACGCGCTCGGACCCTCAAGTCCGCGATCGGCTGCGTTGGCGTGGGCCTGCACTCGGGCGCCCGCACGACCCTGACCCTCAACCCGGCTGAGGCGGGTCACGGCATCGTCTTCCGCCGCACCGATCTCGGCGTCGATATCCCCGCTCTGCACGACCAGGTCACCGACACCCGCCTCTGCACCGTCATCAGCACCGGCCGCGGTGAGGACGCCGTGCGCATCGGCACGATCGAGCATGTCATGTCCGCCTTCGCCGGCCTGGGCATCACTGACGTGCTGGTCGAGGTGGACGGTCCCGAGATCCCCATCCTGGACGGCTCCGCCGCTCCCTTCGTCTTCCTGATCGACTGCGCCGGCGTTGTGGAGCTGGAGGAGCCGGTCGTTGCCATCGAGGTACTGCGCACTGTCCGCGTGACCGATGGCGAGGGCCCGGATGCGGCCTGGGCCGAACTCTCCCCCACCAGCCGCCCGGGCTTGGAAGCCGAGCTGAGCATCGATTTCGGCGCTACAGCGATCGGCCGCCAGTCCCTTTCCCTCAACATCACCGAGGACAGCTTCCGCGCCGTCCTGGCCGACGCCCGCACCTTCACAATGGCCGAGGACATCGCCCGGCTCCGCGCCGCCGGTCTCGCCCGCGGCGGATCGCTGGCCAATGCGGTGGTGGTGGATGGGCCGCTGGTGGTGAACCCCGGCGGGCTGCGCCATGCCGACGAGTTCGTGCGGCACAAGCTGCTGGACGCGGTGGGCGATCTGGCCCTGGCCGGTGCGCCGCTGCGCGCCCGCTTCCGCGGCCATCGCTCCGGCCACGCTTTGAACAACCGCCTTCTCCGCGCCCTGATGGCCGATCCGCGCGCCTGGCGCCGGGTGGACGAGGCCGAGGCGATGCCGGCCATGGCCGGTGCCACTGCCCGCCTGCCGATGGCGGCCGCCCCGGCCTGATCCGGTCGGCGGCCCCGAGGCGGCGCCTACAGCCCGGAACCGAACGTAACTCCCGCCCGCCTTGTCGCCCCGCTATGTCGCACCCTGGGGAGCGCGTGCTATAGAGCCGTCGCCATGACGATCCGCCGCCTCGCGATCCTTCCCCTCCTTCTCGCTCCGCTCGCCCTGGGCGGGTGCGAGAGCCTGAACTTCTGGGACAGCAAGGAATCCAGCCTTCGCCCGCGGGGCGCGAGCTATGCCGACATGTCGCCGGAGGCCCTCTACGCGGCCGGGCTCGAGGCGCTGCGCGCGGAGCGGTACGCCCAGGCGATCGAGCTGTTCGACGCGGTGGAGCGGGACCACCCCTACTCCACCTGGGCCACCAATGCCCGGCTGATGAGCGGCTACGCGGAATATTCCCGCAACCGCTACACCGAGGCGCTGGGTCAGCTCGATCGCTTCATCCAGCTGCACCCGGCGCATCGCGACATCGCCTATGCCTATTACCTGCGCGCCCTCTGCTACTACGAGCAGATCGCGGATGCCGAGCGTGACCAGGCCGGCACGGAGACGGCGATGGCCGCACTGCAGGACGTGGTGAACCGGTTTCCGAACTCCACCTATGCCCGCGACGCCCGGCTGAAGATCGACCTCGCCCGCGACCACCTCGCCGGCAAGGAAATGAACATCGGCCGCTTCTACCAGCAGCGGAAGCTCTACGCCGCCGCCATCGGCCGCTTCCGCACCGTGGTGGAAAGCTATCAGACCACCAACCACACGCCCGAGGCGCTGCACCGGCTGACCGAGATCTATCTCACCCTCGGGCTGACCGAGGAGGCGCGGAAGACCGCTTCGGTGCTCGGCCATAACTACCCCGGCAATCCCTGGTACCAGGACAGCTACGCACTGCTGGTGGCTGGGGCCCAGCCGTCCGAGGGCGCACCGCGACCCGGCCTGCTCCGCCGTGCCGTGGATGCCGTTTTCTAAGGACAGGCGTGCTCGCCTCCCTCTCCATTCGCGACGTGGTGCTGATCGAGCGCCTGGACCTCAACTTCGGTCCGGGTCTCTCGGTGCTGACCGGCGAGACCGGCGCGGGGAAGTCCATTCTACTGGACAGCCTTGGACTCGCTCTGGGCCAACGCGCCGAAGCGGGGATGGTGCGCTCCGGCCAGGCCCAGGCCGGGGTGGTCGCCGTCTTCCAGCCGCCTGCTAACCATCCCGCCCACGCCCTGCTGGCGGAGCAGGGGATCGAGGGCGAGGACCAGATCGTGGTCCGCCGCATCGTCACGGTCGATGGCCGGTCCCGCGCCTTCGTTAATGATGAGCCCGTGGGCGTGGCGCTTCTGCGCCGCCTTGGCGCGCTTCTCGTGGAGGTCCAGGGGCAGCACGATCAGGTCGGGCTGGCCGATCCCGCCACCCATTCCGGCTTGCTGGACGCCTTTGGCGGCCTGGAAGCCCGCCGCGGCAAGGTGGCGGAGGCCTATCGCGCCTGGCGTGGGGCGGAGCGGGCGTTGCGTGATGCGCAGGAGGCTATCGCCGCTGCACAGCGCGACGAGGAATGGCTGCGCCATGCCGTTGAGGAGCTCGCCGAACTTGCTCCGGTGGAGGGCGAGGAGGACGCGCTCGCCGCCGAGCGCCAGGGGCTGCAGGGCAACGAGCGGCGTGCCGAGGCCATCGCCTCCTCCCTCTCCGAGCTGCAGCCGCGCGATCGTCGCGGTGGTGGCGCCCCGGCCGCGGCCCTGCGCAACGCCGCGCGGGCGCTGGAGCGGCTGACGCCAGCCTCGGAAGAGGTGACGGCCGCACTCAACGCCCTCGCCGCCGCGCAGGACGCGCTTGCCGAGGCCGAGAACGTGCTGGAACGGCTGGCAAGCGACGCCCAGCCCGATCCCCGCCGGCTGGAGCATGTGGAAGAGCGCCTCTTCGCCCTCCGCGCCGCCGCGCGCAAATACGCGGTGGCCGTGGTGGACCTTCCCGCGACGCTGACGGGATTGCGGGAGCGGATGGCAAATCTCGATGCCGGGACAGGTCGCGTGGCTGCGCTGGACGCCGCCGCGAAGGAGGCCCGCGCGGACTATGTGGCTGCTGCCGGAGCGCTGACAGCGGTACGGCGCGAGCACGCGGACAAGCTGGAAAAGGCGGTGGTACGCGAGCTGGCGCCGCTGAAGTTGGACCGCGCCCGGCTGCACATCGAGATCGCGCCGCGCGAGGAGGGTGCCTGGGGGCCGGACGGGCAGGACCGGGTGACCTTCCTCGTCACAACGAACCCCGGGCAAAAGCCTGGGCAGCTGGCGAAGATCGCCTCAGGCGGCGAGCTGTCCCGCCTGATGCTGGCGCTGAAGGTGGTTCTGGCCCGCGGTTCGCCGGTCCCGACGCTCGTCTTTGACGAGGTGGATAGTGGCATCGGCGGCGCGACGGCTGCGGCCGTGGGCGAGCGGCTGGCGCGCGTGGCGGAGCGACTGCAGGTGCTGGTAGTGACCCACTCTCCCCAGGTCGCGGCGCGGGGGAACCGCCATTTCCAGGTGGCCAAGGGCGTGCGCGGCGACCGGGCGGAGACGCGGGTGACGCCGCTGGAGCCGGGCGCGCGGCGCGAGGAGATCGCGCGCATGCTCGCCGGCGAGAAGGTGACCGAGGCGGCGCGGGCGGCGGCGGACGAACTGCTGACGGGCGCCGTCTAAATGAGCGTCGGCCCGTCGGTCGCGGCGCGGCGGGCCTCTCCCGCCAGCCGGTCGGCCAGGCGTGTCGGTTCGGGCAGGCGGTAGCCGGCCAGCCATTCCATCACCAAGCGCACCGCGGTCTCTTGCGAGACGCGATGGCCCGTGTAGATCAGGAGCGGCTGCACGCCGCGCTTGCTGCGCAGAACCGTCGCAATCTGTCGGCCGCGCCACACCAGCGGCGCGGTACTGCCCGCCTCCGTCCCCAGCTCGCGCTCCATCCGCCCGACGAGGATGGATTTGGCGACGCCAATCGTCGGCAGGTCCAGCACCACGCCGAGATGGGAGGCGATGCCACAGCCGCGCGGATGGCTGACGCCATGGCCGTCCACGAGGATGAGGTCCGGGCGTTGCGGCAGCTGCGCCAATGCATCCAGCACGTAGGGGATCTCCCGGAAGCCGAGGAAGCCCGGGACGTAGGGGAAGGCGGGCACACCCTCGGCCAGGGCGGTGGCCAGGGGGCGGGAGCGGGCTTCGGCGGCCAGCAGAACGGCCATGGCGCGCACCCGATCCGGGGCGCCACGGGCGGCGCCGGCGCAGTCCACCCCGGCAACCCATCGGGGTTCATCCAGCCGGTCAGACGCCTCCACGCGGGTGGCGATCTCGTGCTGGGCCGTGCGGGCAACGGCCAGGTCGGCGGGGCGGATCCAGTCCCCGGGGGGTTCAGAGGGCATCATTCCCGCACAACGCCCGGTGCGAGGCCGGGTGGCGCGTTCCGTGTCGTGCGGGGCCCTGCTATCTCCGGTTTATGGCCGTGAACACCCCCTCCCCCGCCCTGCCACCCGAGGAGCTGAGCGAGGAGGAGGCCGCGCGGGAACTCGAAGCGCTGGCCGCCCGGCTCTCAGAGGCGAATGCCGCCTATCATGTGCATGACGCGCCGATCATGCCGGATGCCGAGTATGACGCGCTGTTCCGCCGGAACCAGGCACTCGAGGCGCGCTTCCCCGAACTGGTTCGGGAGGACAGCCCTTCCCGCCGCGTGGGCGACGCGCCGGCGGCGGGCTTTGCCAAGTCGCGCCACGGCACACCCATGCTGTCGCTCGACAACGCCTTCGCGCCGGAGGACTTCACCGAATTCGCGGCGCGCATCCGGCGCTTCCTGGGCCTATCAGCCGAGGAGGTGCTGCGCTTCGTGGCGGAGCCGAAGATCGACGGGCTTTCCGTCAACCTCACCTACGAGAACGGGAGCTTCGTCCGCGGCGCAACGCGCGGCGACGGCACCGTGGGCGAGGACATTACCGAGAACCTGAAGACGCTGGACGAGCTTCCGCGCGCGCTGAAGGCCCCCTTCCCCGACCGCGTCGAGATCCGCGGCGAGGTCTTCATGACGAAGGCCGACTTCCTCGCCTTTCATGCCGAGCAGACCCGGCTGTTCGAGGAGCGCGAGCACCGGCGCGAGACGGGCGGCAAGGTGGGCGAGGCCATCCGCATCCCCGTGAACCCGCGCAACGCGGCCGCGGGCTCGCTCCGCCAACTCGACCCCAGGGTGACGGCGAAGCGGCCGCTGCGGCTCTTTGCCTATGCCCAGGGCGCCTCATCCGCCCCGGTGTCGGAGACGCATTGGGATTACCTGGAGACACTGCGGCGCTGGGGATTCCAGGTGAACCCATTGTCGGAAACGCTGCGGGACGAGCACGCAGCGGCGGATTTCCAGGCCGCCATGGGCGAGCGTCGGGCCGGGCTCGACTACGATATCGACGGCGTCGTCTACAAGCTGGACCGGCTGGACTGGCAGGGGCGGCTGGGCTTCGTCGGCCGCGCGCCGCGCTGGGCCATCGCCTGGAAGTTCCCGGCCGAGCGCGCGGTGACCCTCCTGCTGGACATCCAGATCCAGGTCGGCCGCACCGGCGCCCTCACCCCGCGCGCCATCATGCAGCCGGTGAACGTCGGCGGCGTGATGGTGCAGCACGCGACCCTCCACAACGAGGACGAGGTGGCCCGCCGCGACACGCGGGTTGGCGACACGGTGGAACTGCAGCGCGCCGGCGACGTGATCCCGCAGATCATCCGCGTGGTCGATCCCGACCGCCCCGGCCGCGGCGAGCCCTGGTTGCCGCCCACCCACTGCCCGGAATGCGGCAGCCCGGCGATCCGGCCGGAAGGCGAGGTGGTGCGCCGCTGCACTGGCGGGCTGATCTGCCCGGCCCAGCAAGTGGAGCGGCTGATCCACTTCGCGTCCCGCAATGCGATGGACATCGAGGGATTGGGGATCGAGAACATCGTGCTGCTGCACGAGGCCGGACTGGTGAAGACGCCCGCCGACATCTTCCGGCTCAAGGGGCAGACCGCCACACTGCGCGGCTGGAAGGGCTGGGGTGGTTCCGCCAAGGGGGAATCCAAGAAGGTCTCCAACCTTCTCGCCGCCATTGAGGCGCGGCGGAGCGTGAGCCTGGAGCGCTTCATCTTCGCCCTGGGCATCCGACGCATCGGCGAGCAGAACGCGCGGCTGCTGGCGCGCCACTACCACACGGCGCAGGCCTGGCGGCAGGCGATGCTGGATGCGCGGATCATCGGCAGCGAGGCGCGGGAGGACCTTGGCGGCATCCAGGGCATCGGTCCCTCCATCGCGCAGGAGCTGGTGACCTTCTTCGCCGAGACGCGGAACGTGGAAGCGCTGGACGACCTGCTGGGCGAGGTCACGCCCGAGGCGGCGGAAGCAGTGGCTGAGGGCGCGCTGTCCGGCAAGTCCATCGTCTTCACCGGCAGCCTGGAGACGATGACGCGGCAGGAGGCGGAGGCGAAGGCCGAAGCCATGGGGGCGAAGGTGGTGAAGTCGGTCTCGAAGAAGACCGACTTCGTCGTTGTCGGCACGGATGCCGGATCCAAGGCCAAAAAGGCAGCCGAACTGGAACTGACCACGCTGACCGAGGCGCAGTGGCGGGAAATGGCCGGGATGTAGCGACCCCAGCCGAGGCGTCAGACCCCGTGCTTGCCCTGCGCGGTGGTCTTGCGCTTGGTCTCCTCAGAGACGCCGTTATCCGGGTCGGCCAGTTCATCAGGCTGCCCAGGAGCATCGCCCTCGGCACCCTTCACCTTGATGTTCACCGGGCCACCGGGGGCATCAGGACCAGTGAAGTTGTTGTTGTCGCCGGGGGTCGGCTTGTACTGGTGCTCGGGCGACTTGTCGCGCGGGCGCGGCTCCGGGCCGCTGAAGCCCGTGGCGCTGGAGACAGCGTTCTCCTCGGGCATAATGTGGGCGCTTTTTCCATCGGAGGTCGGCATCGGTGCGGTCCTGGCGGGTTCTGGATTTAGAACGCCCGCCAGGGCGCTTGGTTCGCTTGCCGCCCCGGATCAGCGCCCGGTCGGCTGGGCGGAGGACGGCAGGAGATCAACCGCCGAGCGAGCAGCGCGGCTGGCGTTCCACACCAGCGCGCCCATCCCGATCACCACTACCGCCGCCACGTAATGCGCCGCCGCGTGCCGGTTTCCGGCCATCAGTAGCGAGACCACGAGCGGAGTGATGCCGCCGAAGATCGCGTAGGCCAGGTTGTAGGAGAAGGAGACGCCGGTGAAGCGCGTGGCGGCCGGGAAGGCGTTCACCATCACGAAGGGCACCGCGGTGATCACCCCCACCGCCGCGCCGGCGATGGCGTAGAGCGGTAGCAGGTTCGCGGCGTTGGCCTCCACGCCAAGATACAGGGCGTAGGTCGCGGCGATGAGCAGCAGGCTGCCCAGCACTCCTACTCGCAGGGCGCCGTAGCGGTCCAGCAGGGCGCCATAGACCACGGCCATCACCGTCAGCGCTGCCGTCGCGGCGACATTGGCCTGCAGCGTCACGGCGGGCGTCAGCCCGTGCAGGCGCTGGAACAGGGCGGGGGTCATCAGGATCACCACCACGATCGCGGCCGTCAGCATCCAAGTCACAAGCATGGAGACGAGGACGGAACCGCCCTGACCGCGCAGCACGGCCTTGATCGGCATCTCGCGGGCGGTGCCGGCTCGCTGGCGCATGGCTTCGAAGACCGGGGTCTCGTGCAGCCAGCGGCGCAGATACATGGCCAGCAGGCCGAAGACGCCGCCGGTGATGAACGGGATGCGCCAGGCGAAGTCGGTGACCTCGGTGGGAGTGTAGGCGGTGTTGATGGCGGTCGCCATCAGCGATCCCAGCAGGATGCCCCCCGTCAGCCCGCCGGTGAGCATGCCGCAGGCCAGGCCGACGCGACGCGCGGGCACGTGCTCGGCCACGAACACCCATGCGCCCGGGGCCTCGCCGCCGATGGCCGCGCCCTGGAGCATGCGCATGACCAGCAGCAGGATCGGGGCCGCCACGCCGATGGAAGCGTAGGTGGGCAGCAGGCCCATGATCAGGGTCGGGACGGCCATGAGGAAGACCGAGAAGGTGAAGACCTTCTTGCGGCCGAACAGGTCGCCGAAATGCGCCATCACCACGCCGCCGAGGGGGCGGGCCAGATAGCCGGCAGCGAAAAGCGCAAAGGTCTGCAGCTGGCGCAGCCATTCCGGCATGTCGGCCGGAAAGAAAAGCTGGCCGATCGCGTTGGCGAAGAAGACGAAGATGATGAAGTCGTAGAATTCAAGTGCGCCGCCGAGAGAGGCCAGGAAGAGCGTGCGGGCATCCTGGCGGGTGAGCGCGGGCGCGTCGGGGCGGGTGTGATCCATCGATTTCAGTCCGGAAGTCTGGCCCGGCGGAAGCTTTCGTCGGGGCGGGGTGCTGCGCAATATTGCGTCGCAGCACCCCGCCCACCATCACGCATCGGGCAGGCGAGCCATGCCCTGGGGGCGGGCACCGGCATCATCCCGGCTGATGCCGGGCATCAGGAGAAGGCGTTCGACGGGCGGCCCCGGGGCGAGCCAAGCTGGTCGCCATGCCCGTCGATCCCGCCCTCCTCCTCACCTGCATCCTGGCCAGCCTCGCGGTCGCGGTCACGCCGGGGCCGGACATGATGTTCGTGCTCGGCCAGACGCTGGCGGGCGGAACGCGCCGGGGATGGGCGGCGGCGATGGGCATTTATTGCGGGGCTGCGGTGCACGTGCTGCTGGCGGCACTTGGCGTGGCCGCGCTGCTGGCGGCGGAGCCGGCGCTGTTCACGGCGCTGCGGCTCGCGGGCGGCACCTATCTCGTCTGGCTCGGAGTGCAGTCGCTGCGCGCGGCCTGGGCAGGTTCCACGGCCGGCGCACCGTCAGCGGTCGCGGCACGACGGGTTCTGTTGCAGGGCGCGCTGACGAACCTGACCAACCCGAAGGTGGCGCTGTTCTTCCTCGCCTTCCTTCCGCAATTCGTCTCCACCGATCCCGGGCGCGCGCCGGCCTGGGCGCAGATGCTGCTCCTCGGGCTGGTGCTGCCCGTCGTCTCGGTACCGGTCTTCGCGGTGCTGATCTCGGGCGCCGCGCGCGCAGTGTCGCGGCTGGCGCGATCGGGCCGGGCAACGCGCTGGCTGAACGGGGTGGCGGGGGCGATCTTCCTTGGGCTCGGGGCGCGACTGATCGCCAGCCGCGGTTAACGAAACAGGTGCGGCAGCACGCGGCTGTTCTCGCGCACGACCACGTCTCGCGCCTCGCGGAAGATGATGCCGCAGGCACTCCCGTTCGCCACCCATGACCCGATGACGGTGGTCCACCCGTCCTGCATTGGCAGAGCCGCGCGACGTTGGCTGATCACGGCGGCGTCGCCGTAGCTGCCTCCGGTCTGCGCCGTCACTCCGCCATCGCGCAGCATGCGGATGTTGGCGCCCTCGCGGCCGAGCGCCGGCTTCTCCACCCAGTCGCCATTGGCGGGGGCAGGACCGTGATGGGCTTCCAGCAGGTTGGGATGGCCGGGGTTCAGCCGCCAGAGGAGCGGCAGGATCGCCTTGTGGCTGAGCACCGCCTTCCAGGGCGGCTCGATGGCCCCAAGCGTGTCCCGCGCGAAGAAGGGGCCGAACTCATCCGCGGCGGCCCATTCCCAGGGGTAAAGCTTGTGGAGGAAGTGGATGCGGTTCTCCTCCTCGTCCCGGAACTCGTCTGCGGCGTCGTTCCAGCGGATCTCGGGGATGCCGATGGGACGGGTGGGGATGCCGGCCTGCTCGGCGAGGTCCCGGAAATAGGTGGAGTGCGCCCACTCCTCCGGCGCATCGCGGAATGCGGCGAAATGCATGCCCCGGCCGGCCATGCGCGGGACCAGGGCGCGGAAGCCCTCCAGCAGCGCCTCGTGGAGCGAGTTGAACTGGTCTGCGCCGGGATGCAGCGTCTCCAGCCAGAACCACTGCGCCAGGGCGGTCTCGATGGCGAGGGTCGGGGTGTCGGCGTTGTATTCCAGCAGCTTCGGCGCGGCGCTCGCGGCATCCCAGGCCAGGTCCATCCGTCCCATCAGCGCGGGATCGCCCCGCTGCCAGCTGCGGCAGACAAGGTCGGCCATCCAATCCGCCATTCCGAACTCGGTCGTCAGGAGATGCGGCTCTCGCCGTACCAGGTGGTCCAGCGCCTCGAGGCAGAGCGCGTGCAGGGCCGTGGTGGCGTCGTCCAGCTCGTCCACCTCGGCGGAGGAGAGCTCCCAGTAATCGGCCTCATGCCACCAGAGGCCGCCCTCGCCGCCCGGCTCCGGCTCCAGCCCGCCGGAGTGGTAGTCCAGCCCAATCTCGGCCAGCCGCTCCTGCCAGTCCGGCCGGGGCTGGCCGGGCCGGCGGATCACGACCCGCCGCCGGAATGCGCGGCGGCGGAGAAGCCCAGGCCGCCGGCTCGGCTGCCGGAGATGCCCGACCGGGAGCCCATGGAGACGGCCTGCGAGTTCCGCGCCAGCAGCCCGCTGCCGCTGGTGGAGGTGGAGGCCGGGCGGAAGCCGCGCCGCCCGCCATCCTCCGAGAAGCCGGCATAGCTGGTGCCCGAGTACCAGTACCGACGGCCACCGCCGCCCGAACTGGAAGCTGAGCCGGAGGAGGATGAGGAGGAGCGGGGCGGGCAGCCCTGCTGGCCTTGCATTTCCGGCGGGCAGGCCGTGTTCGGAGGGGGAGCGCCGGCATAAACCGGCACGGCGCCTCGCGTGCCGTCCGACAGGGCACGCCCGATCATCACCCCGGCCATGGCGGGGATGAAGATGGAAGCCGCGGTACTGGCCCAGGGCGTGTTCCCGCTGCCGCGCGGCTCGCTGGCGAGATCCGCGCACTCGCTGCCGGTCGCCGCCTGGCAGGCCTCGCGGGAGGGATAGCGCGGCGCGGTGGCCGCGTGGGTAACACGGGAGGAGCGGAAGACACCGTCGCATTCCTGCGCGGCCGCGTCGCCCAGGCGCTCGATGCAGGCGGACTGGCTTTCCAGCACGCCCTCGGTGTCCGGTTCGGAATCGCAGCCCGCCATCGCGAGGCTGGCGCCAGCAACAAGGGTGAGGGTGATGGCGCGGGAACGGCGCATGGTCACTGCCCCCCGTCCGGCGTCATGGTCGCCGCGTTCAGAAGCCCGAAGGCGATGCTCAGCCCGGCCAGGACGATCCCCGCTCCGATCTCGCCCGCCTCCACCCGTGCGCGCAGGCCCGGCCCGACGATCAGCCGTGCGACCAGGAAGGCGAGGAGCTGCACGACGAGCCCCACGATGGCCCAGGTCAGCATGTCCCCGCGCGAGACCGCGTTGCGGATGATGCTGGAGAGGACGAGCGCGTAGCCGGTGAGGGTGCCGGCGAAGCTGAGTGCAGCGGCTGCGTTGCCCTGGCGGATAAGGCGGAACTCCCGCCACGGCGTCACGATCGCGTAGAGCAGCATGAAGGCGCAGGCCATGGCGGCCGCGGTGAGGAACCAGAGCAGGAAGTCGGGCAAGGTCTCGAGATAGCCCACCGTCAGCCTCATCCGTTCCCCCTCTCTCCGTACGGAGGCAGAATAAGAGCGCATTGCGGCCGCTGCACAGACGGGTCTGGCAGCAGCCGCCCGGCCAGCTCTCAGAGCGGCGCGCAGGCCGCGCGCAGCCAGTTCACCGTCGGTCCGTCCAGCCCGGGGGCGATCTCGACCAGGACGCGCCCGTGATAGGCGTCGATCCAGGCGCGCTCGGCCGGGCTCAGCGCCCCGGCATCGATCAGCGCTCGCTCGAAGGGGACGAGGGTAAGGGTGTCGAAGCGGAACCAGCGCTTCGGTCCGGCCACTGCATCGGCACGGACGAGGAGGAGGTTCTCGATCCGGATGCCGTAGGCGCCCGGCAGGTAGAAGCCGGGTTCGTCCGACAGGATCATCCCCTCCCGCAGGGGCACGCTGGCCGCATTGCGCGAGAAGGCAACCGGCCCCTCATGCACCGAGAGGAAGGCGCCGACGCCGTGGCCGGTGCCGTGATCGTAATCCAGCCCGGCCTCCCAGAGTGGGCGGCGGGCGATGGCGTCCAGATGCGGGCCGGCGACGCCTTCGGGGAAGTGGGTGGACGCCAGGGCAACCATGCCGCGCAGCACGAGGGTGTAGCGGGTGCGCAGTTCGGCGGGCGGCGCGTCGGGACCGGTCCAGAGTGTGCGGGTGATGTCGGTGGTGCCGTCCAGATACTGGGCGCCGCTATCGAGCAAGAAGGACTCGTTGGGGTGGACGGCGCGGTTGCTCTCCTCGGTGGCGCGGTAGTGGATGATGGCGCCATGCTCCCCGGCGCCGGCGATGGCGGGGAAGGATTCCGCGCGGAACCGGTCCTCGGCGCGGCGAAATTGGAGAAGCCGCGCGGCCGCTTCCATTTCCGTCAGTTCGCCCCGCGGTGCCTCGGCGGCGAACCAGCACAGGAAACGGGCCATGGCGCGGGCATCGCGGCGATGGGCGGCGCGGGCGCCGTTGCGTTCCGCCTCGGTCTTGCAGGCGCGGGGCAGGCGCACCGGGTCGGGGGCGGGCGCGATCTCGGCGCCGGCTTCTCGCAAGGTGGCGGCGAACCAGGCCGGGGTGGCCTCCGGGTCCAGCCGCACGGTCCGGCCTTTCAGCGCAGAAAGGGCGGCGGGTAGGGCGTTCCGCGGCTCGATCGCCACCGCATTGCCCAGCGCTTCGCGCAGGCTCGGCCCGGCCTTGGCGGGGTCCATGAAGAGGGTGACAGAGGCGTCGTCCCGCAGGATGGCGAAGGCGAGGGCGAGAGGCGTGTGATCGAGGTCGCCGCCGCGCATGTTCAGCAGCCAGGCCGCCGAATGGGCGTCGGCGAGGATGACGGCGTGCTGGCCCGCGCCGCGCAGTTCGCTCGCGATCGCCTCGCGCTTCTCGGCACTGGAGCGGCCGGCAAATTCCTCGGGCCAGGGCTCGGCGGGGGCGGTGGGCGCGGCGGGGCGGTTGGCCCAGATGGCGTCGAGCGGGTTCTCGGGCAGCGGCACAAGGACGGCGCCGGAGGCGGCCAGACGATCCAGCAGGGCTTGGGGGTGCAGCCAGGGATCGTAGCCGATGCGCCGACCCGCCGCGTGCTCCTTCAGCCAGGCGGCCGGGGGCTCCTCGACGAGGTGGCGACGCTCCCACAGCGCAGGGTCGGTCTGCTGTGCAACCTGGGTGGTGTAGCGGCCATCGGTGAAGACCGCGGCCCGGTCCGCCAACACGATCGCCAGGCCTGCGGAACCGGTAAAGCCGGTGAGCCAAGCCAGACGCTCGCCGGAAGGGGGAACGTATTCGCCGAGGAACTCATCCGCGCGCGGGATAATAAAGCCCTCCACCCCGGCGCGAGCCAGGGTTTCGCGCAGCGCCGGAATTCGGTCTTGCGGAGGAATTGTCACCAGATCGTCAACCACGACATGTTTCCCCAGATTTCTATGCGCCACACGCATGGCTCAGCCACATGAACAACGTGCCATTTCTGACACGCCTAGCCCCATATTGCGGTCACGGAAGGTTGCCGGGCAGCGGGGATATGGGTCCACGCGCGACAGGCTACCCCGAGACGGACAGCACACGATGAACCCCCGCATCTCCCAGGCGCACAATCCCGCGCCGATGATGCCCTTCCCCGCGAACATGCCGCGGATGAGCCAGATCGAGCTTCTGCGCCAGGCGAACGAGGCCCGCAACGCCGCCGCCATTTCCGGCCTGCAGCGCCTGGTCTCCGGCTTTGCCGGTTGGATGCAGCGTCGCCGCGCCGAAGCCGAATTGCACTCCCTTACCGACCGCGAGCTGGCCGACATTGGCCTGACCCGTGGTGAGATATCCTTCGCCCTGCGTGGCGGCATCTCGCAGGCCGAGGCACCCGCCCCGCGTGCTGCGACGGTGCCTGCCCGCGCCGCCGCGAACGACACGTTCCGGGACCGCGCGGCCGCCTGACGGCCACTCCCGACGACTACCGGGGCAGCGAGATTCCCCCAATCCTCTCGCTGCCCTGATGCCCGGCCCGCGAAGCGCCCCACCCCCCTGGGCGCCGACGCGGGCCGGTGCTGTTTTTGGCACATGTTGGTTATGCGGAGATCCTGGCCGGGGCCGGGGAAGGCGCGCAGACTGTCGCCGTGGATTAGTCCGACAGGATGCGGGGATTGGCGATGCGATCAGAACAGCACTGGATCGCGCGTGGCGCGGCGGGACGTAGGGCGCTGCTCGGCGCGGCCCTTGCCCTGGGCCCCGCAGTCGCCCGGGCCCAGGAGACAATCGGGCGCATCCTGGTGCCCGACAGCCGCCGGGTGATCGTGGATGGGCGCGAGATCCCCTGCGCCATCGGTGCCGCTGGGGCGCGGGTCGAGAAGCGGGAGGGTGACAAGGCCTCGCCGGCGGGGATCTTCCCGCTGCGCGAGGTGTTCTACCGGCCCGACCGGGTTCCCGAAGTGAGAACCGCCCTGCCCTGCCGCGCGATGCGGCCGGATGACGGCTGGTGCGACGAGCCGTCCCATCCCCTCTACAACCGGCTGGTGACGCTGCCCTTCGCGGCAAGCCACGAGGAGATGTGGCGGGACGACCACCTCTACGACCTCGTCGTCGTCATCGGATACAACGACGCGCCACCGGTGCCAGGCCGGGGCAGCGCCATCTTCCTGCATGTCGCCGCGCCGGACCTCAGCCCGACCCTGGGCTGCGTCTCGATCGCGCTGCCCGAGCTGCTGGCTCTGGTCGCGCGCTGTGGCCCGGACACGACCATCGAGCTCGCGCCAGGCTGAAGCGGGCGGGTCAGCCCGCCTTGCGGAGCACCAGCGTCGTCCAGGGCCCGAGATTCAGTCGCCGCTCCAGGCGCAGCCCACCCCGGCGATGCGCGGCCATCACGCCCCGCGCCTGGGTGCCGAGCAACCCGGCCAGGATGGCGGTGCCGCCCGGGCGCAGGTGGCGGGCCATGTCCCGCGCCATGGCGCAGAGCGGGCGGGCGAGAATGTTGGCAAAAACCAGGTCGTAGCTGCCCTTCGAGACCCGAGGCGCCTTCCAGCCATCGGCCAGCACGGCGCGCACCAGCGGCTTGAGGCCGTTCATCGCGGCGTTCTGCTCAGCCACGCGCACGGACCAGGGCTCGATATCGGTGGCCAGCGCCCGGCGATGCAGCGCGCTGGCGACGGCCATGGCGAGGATGCCCGAGCCGGCTCCGAGATCGAGGATGCGGAGCCGGTCCTTCGGCAGCGGCCGCATCCGGCGCGACACGCCCTCGAAGGCGATGAGGCAGCCGCGGGTGGAGGCGTGCTCGCCGGACCCGAAGGCGAGGCCCGCATCCAGCTTCAGGACGA
The DNA here is from genome assembly GCF_054165765.1 of Roseomonas sp. WA12. NCBI lineage: Bacteria > Pseudomonadati > Pseudomonadota > Alphaproteobacteria > Acetobacterales > Roseomonadaceae > Roseomonas > Roseomonas sp. WA12. Next base: position 2,504,551 of record NZ_CM135108.1, read on the forward strand.
TGCGGCCATGCACCTTGCGATCCGGCATATGGGTCGGGCGGATGAGGACGCGACCGCCGATCTCCTGCTCCGGGAAGGCCTGGGCGGTGCGGGCGAGCCAGCCCTCGGATTCCACGGGGGCGCGCTGGGCCTGCAGGTCCAACCCGGTCATCAACCCGGCAAGGGCGAGGGCAGCGGTGAGATCATCCTCCTTCGCCCCTTCCTCGCGCACGCCTTCCACGCGCCAGGTGTCGGTCTCCTCATCAAGGAAGAGGGCGACGCTGCGGCAGACCCGCTCGAAGGCGGCCTCCACCGAGGGTACAGCCTCCTCCGGCAGTCCCTCGATCCACACGGTTTCCAGGTTCTGCGCGTGGCGTCGCGACATCGTCAGGCCTTTTCCACGAAACGGTCGAGGACGCGCTTCTGGCCCGCCTTCTCGAAATCGACTTCTAACCGGTCGTCCTCGACCGCGGTGACGCGGCCATAGCCGAACTTCTGGTGGAACACCCGCTGGCCGACGCGCATCGCGTCGGCGCGGGCAGGGCGCTCCTTCACCTCCCAGGCGCCCGCCTCGATCACGCGCGGGCGCTGGGAGGAGATACCGCCGCCCGCGAAGACGGAGGGCGCGTCCAGCATGCGCGCGCGCTGGGCGGCACCGCTGCCCTCGCGCTCGATCTGGTCGGGCGGCAGGTCCTCCAGGAAGCGGGAAGGAATGGCGACGGACCAGTTGCCGTACACGCGCCGGTTCGCGGCATGGGAGATCACGGCCATCTTCCGCGCGCGGGTGATGCCGACATAGGCCAGGCGCCGCTCCTCCTCGAGCGACTTGGTGCCGCCCTCATCGAGGGCGCGCTGGTGGGGGAACAGCCCCTCCTCCCAGCCCGGCAGAAAGACGAGGTCGAACTCCAGCCCTTTCGCGGCATGCAGCGTCATCAGCGAGACCCGGACCTGCTCGGCGTTCTCGTCGTTCTCCATCACCAGTGCGACGTGCTCGAGGAAGCCCTCCAACGTTGCGAACTCGCCGATCGCGCGCACCAGCTCCTTCAGGTTCTCCAGCCGGCCCGGGGCCTCGGCCGTCTTGTCCTGCTTCCACATCTCCGTGTAGCCGGATTCGTCGAGCATGGTGGCCACGGCCACCACATGCCCCTCCTTCTGCAGGATCGCGCGCCAGCGTGAGAAGCCGTCGAACAGTTCGCGCATCGCGGCGCGGGGCTTGGCGCGCAACACCTCCGTGCGGGCCAGGCGCTCGGCGGCAATGGCGAGCGGAATGTTCTGCTCGCGCGCGCCGACATGCATCTGCTGCAGCGCGCCGTCGCCGATGCCTCGCTTGGGCGTGTTCACGATGCGCTCGAAGGCGAGGTCGTCGCTCGGCTGATGGAGGACGCGCATATAGGCCATGGCGTCGCGCACCTCGGCGCGCTCGTAGAACTTCAGACCGCCGACGACGCGGTAGGGGACACCCAGCGTGATCAGCCGTTCTTCAAAGGCGCGGGTCTGGAAGCCGGCGCGGACAAGGATGGCCATCTCGCCAAGCGACACGCCCTTGCGTTGCGCCTGCTCGATTCGTTCGCCGACCATGCGGGCCTCCTCCTCGGAGTCCCACAAGGAGACAACACGGACCTTCTCGCCTTCCGCATCGTTGCGGCCGGACCGCAGCGTCTTGCCGAGCCGCCCCTCGTTCTTGGCGATCAGATGTGCGGCGGCGGCGAGGATGGGCTTGGTAGAGCGGTAGTTGGATTCCAGGCGCACGATCCTGGCGCCCGGGAAGTCCTTCTCGAAGCGCAGGATGTTCTCCACCTCCGCGCCGCGCCAGGAATAGATGGACTGGTCGTCGTCGCCCACGCAGCAGATATTGTGGTGACTCTGCGCCAGCAGGCGGAGCCACAGATACTGCACCGTGTTGGTGTCCTGGTACTCGTCCACCAGGATGTAGCGGAAGGCGCGGTGATACTGCGCCAGCACGTCGGGCTGGCTGCGCAGGATCTCCGTCATGTGCAGCATCAGGTCGCCGAAATCGGCGGTGTTCAGCGCCTTGAGGCGGGACTGGTAGGCCTCGTAGATCTGGCGGGCCTTGTTGTTGGCGTAGTCGCTGTCCTCGGCGGGCGTCACGCGCGCCGGCGTCAGGCCGCGGTCCTTCCAGCGCTGGATCACCGCCATCATGCCCTGGGCGGGCCAGCGCTTGATGTCCACCACGGCCGCATCCATCACCTGCTTCAGCAGGCGCATCTGGTCGTCCGTGTCGAGGATGGTGAAGGAGGAGGTCAGGCCGACATATTCGGCGTGGCGCCGGAGCATCCGCGCGCAGAGGGCGTGGAAGGTGCCGAGCCAGAGCCCCTCGGCCGGGCGCCCGAGGATGTGGGAGACGCGTTCCCGCATCTCCTTCGCGGCCTTGTTGGTGAAGGTGACGGCCAGCACCTGATTGGGGAAGGCGCGCCGCGTCATCAGGATATGGGCAAAGCGGGTGGTCAGCACCCGCGTCTTGCCAGTGCCGGCGCCGGCGAGGACGAGCAGCGGGCCGTCCACCGTCTCCACTGCCTCGCGCTGCTCCGGGTTGAGCTTGGCGAGGTAGTCCGTGGCGGGAACGGCGAGGTCGCCGGGGTTCGGATGGGGGGTCTGGGCTGGTGGGAACACGGGGGCGGCTATAGAACGGGACGCGAACCCGCGCCAACCATTCAGCCGACCCGCCACCGGCCGGGCGGCCCGAAGAGGGTCCCCGCCGCTTGCGACTGCGCCTGTTTCTGGAATGGTCGGCCCGGAACGGGGGCACGCTCCTCGCCATCGGGATCTTCGCGGGGCTGCTCTCCCCACCCATCTCCGCCGCACTGCGCGACGTGGTCACCCCCGTGGTGGCCAGCCTGATGACGCTGGTGCTGCTGCGGGTCGATCCGGCGCAGGTCGTTTCCTATCTGCGCCGGCCGCTCCTCGTTGCGGGGCTGCTGGCCTGGCTCCTGCTGATCTGCCCGATGCTGGCTTATGCGGCCGTGCGGATCGGGGGGTTGGAAGGTCCGCTGGGGGCCGCGATGGTCATCATGGCCACGGGCTGTGCCGCCACCTCCTCCCCCGCCTTCGCCCGGCTGGTGGGGCTGGATGGGGAGGTCTCGCTTGTCGTGGCGGTGCTCTCCACGCTGCTGGTGCCTTTTACCGCGCCGCCCCTGGCGCTGGGGCTGCTGGGAATCGACCTTTCCATCTCCTTGCCCGCCCTGATGGGGCGGCTGGTGCTGGTGGTGGGGCTGCCGTTGGCGCTGTCCCTCCTCATCCGGCGGCTGGTCGCGCGCGAGGTGCTGGAGCGCTGGGGGCGGGCCGTGGACGGGACGGTGGTGCTGCTGGTGGTGCTCTATGGCTTCGGAATTATGGACGGGGTGCTGGCGCGCCTGCTGGCGGCGCCGGGCTTCGTGCTGGGCGGCATCGCGCTCGCCTTCGGCGGCTCCTTCGCGCTCAACGCGACCACGGCCCTGGCCTTCCTGCCGGCCGGGCGGCGGCTGGCGCTGTCGGCGGGGCTGCTATCGGGGAATCGAAACATGGCGCTGTATTTCGCAGTGCTGCCGGCGGCGACGGATCCGCGGATCCTGCTGTTCTTCGCGCTGTGCCAGTTCCCGCTCTTCCTCAGCCCCTTCCTGCTGCGGCCAGTCTATCGCCGGATGCGGGTGGGTGGCGCGGGAGGCTGAACCGGCGAGCGGCGGGGTGGCCCGCCGCCGTCAGCCGGCCGCAGGCGTTACGGCGAGCTGGATGACAGGCGGCACCCGCCGGGCCGGCATCCGCGCGGGCCTCAACCCTGCGGGCGCGCCCCCAGGATATGAGCGATGGCGTAGGTCAGGTCCGGCCGGTTCAGCGTGTAGAAGTGGAACTCGTCCACCCCGTTGGCCTGAAGCAGCCTCACCTGCTCGGCGGCCACCACGGCGGCAACCATGCGGCGGGTCTCGGCGTCCTCGTCCAGCCCGTCGAACAGGGTGCCCATCCAGTCCGGCACCTTGGCGCCGCACATGGCGGAGAACTTGGCCACCTGGGCGAAGTTCGTCACAGGCAGGATGCCCGGCACGATCGGCACGGTAATCCCGGCAGCGTGCGCGCGGTCGATGAAGCGCAGGAAGGTGGGGGCGTCGAAGAAGTACTGGGTGATGGCCCGCGTCGCGCCTGCATCGATCTTGCGCTTGAGGTTGTCCAGATCGTCATCCGGGGAGGAGGCGGTCGGGTGCACCTCCGGATAGGCCGCGACCGAGATCTCGAAGTCGCCGATCCGCTTCAGCCCGGCCACGAGGTCGGCGGCATAGGCATAGCCACCCGGATGGGGCTCGTAGGTCGCCTGTCCCGCGGGCTGGTCGCCGCGGAGGGCGACGATGTGGCGGACACCGGCCTCCCAGTAGTCCCGGGCCACCGCATCCACCTCCTCCCGCGTCGCGCCGACGCAGGTGAGATGGGCGGCCGGCGTCAGGCTCGATTCACGCAGGATGCGCGTGACGGTGGCATGGGTGCGCGCCTGGGTGGTGCCGCCGGCGCCATAGGTGACAGAGACGAATCGCGGCCGCAGCGGCTCCAGCCGTTTCACGCAGGACCAGAGCTGGGCCTCCAGCGCCTCGGTGCGGGGCGGGAAAAACTCGAAGGAGAGCAGCGGGGCCGGCATGGCCGTCAGCGAGGGCAGCGCACCCACTCGGGGGCCGGTGAGCCAGCTCTGCAGCGTCTTGCCCGGGGTCTGGGCGGAGGGCGACATCTCGTTCATGCCGGGGTGATAGAGCATGACGGGGCCGGTCCGAAACCGGGAAGTGGTCCCGGCCCCGCTCACAGAGGGTTGCAGGCCCAGCGGCGGGAGCGAGAACGGTCGCGGTTTCCCCGTCCTTCCGCAGGTGCTAACAGCGAAGAGACCCTGGAATCCCCCCCGATGCGCGATATCCGCCCGCTTTCTGGCCCCTCCCCTCTCCGTCGGCTGCTTACGGCCGGCCTCCTCGCCGCAATGATCGGCGGGGCGCTGACCGGCTGCGCCACGCGGCCGCCCGCCGATGACCGTGAGGCGCAGGAGGAGTTCCGCGCCAACAACGACCCGATCGAGCCCTTCAACCGGGCCATGTACGACGTGCATCAGGCCATCGACACGGCCGTGCTGCGCCCGGTGGCCGTCGGCTACCGCGCCGTGGTGCCGCCGCCGGTCCGCACGGGCGTCTCGAACTTCCTGAGCAACCTGCGCAGCCCCGTGATCCTGATGAACGACGCGCTGCAGGGCGAGACGCAGCGCTTCGGCACCACTCTCGGCCGCTTCCTGCTGAACAGCACCCTGGGCGTGGGCGGCATCCTGGACGTGGCCAAGGATTTCGGCCTGCCGCCGCATACCGAGGATTTCGGCCAGACCTTCGCGGTCGCCGGGGTGGAGGAAGGTCCGTTCCTGTTCCTCCCCATCCTGGGCCCGAGCAACCCGCGCGACCTCCTGGGCTTCGGCCTCGGTATCGCCGCCGACCCCTTCACCTGGGTGAGCTTCGGCAACCGGGACGCGATGGACATCGCCAACTATGTCCGTACCGGCGTCACGGTGGTCAGCACGCGGGAATCGCTGCTCGACCCGCTGGACGAAGTGCAGCGCACCAGCCTCGACCCCTATGCGACGCTCCGCAGCGCTTATCGCCAGCAGCGGGCGCGGGAGATCGCCAACACCCCCGCCGCCACCCCGGCGGCTCCCCAGGGACTGGGCACAGGGCTGGGCAGCACCCCGCCCGGCGCGCGCCAGCCCTGAGAGGGCGGGCCCGCTCAGGCAGTCGGGGCGCCTCAGGGCGTCCTGGCGGGGCGGGAGACCGGTGAAAGCATCCCCTGGGGGGAACGGAACCGCCCCGGGGGCGTTGAGGCGGCGATGCCGGCGCACCACCTGGGGCCGGACGCCCCACGCGCCGCGGCGCCTCAGAAACAGAACGAGACGACCCATCCGATGCCCCAATCGATGCTTCACCCGATGATCGGCCGACGCCCTCTCCTCACCGCCCTCGGGGTCGCCCTCGGTGGCGCCACCTTCGGCGGCGCCTCTTCGGCCCGCGCCCAGGCGGTGGACACGGCCCGGGCCACGTCCTTCGTCCAGAGCACGGGGCAGGAACTGGTGGCCGCGATCAATGGCGGTGGGTCGGTCGAGCAGCGCCGCCAGCGCGTGGCCGGCATCCTGCGCCGTGCGGTGGATGTGGACGGCGTGGGCCGGTTCATTCTCGGCCGCTACTACCGCCAGGCGACGCCGGACGAGCAGACGCAGTACATGCAGCTGTTCGAGGAGACGCTGATCCGTAACCTCTCGGCCCGCTTCGGCGAATACCAGGGCGTGCGCTTCTCCCTAGGCCGCAGCCAGCAGCGCACCGAGGACGATACGCTCGTCAACACGGTGATCGAGCGCCCGAGCTCCCCCGCCTTCTCGCTGGACTGGCGCGTGGGCGAGGTTGGCGGCCAGCCGAAGATCGTGGACGTGATTGCCGAGGGCACCTCGCTGCGCCTGACGACGCGCAGCGAGTACTCGGCCGTGATCAGCCGCAATGGCGGGCGCGTCTCTGCGCTGCTGGATGCCATGCGGAACCAGGTGGCCCAGCTCGCCGCCCGCGAGCGCTAGCCGACCGCGATGCTGATCGAGCCGGCGCTCGCCTGGATTGCCGAGCACCGGACAGGGGTGATCATCATGGTGGCCGTGATGATGATCACCCTTTGGGTTCGGCGCCGTTAAGGCTGGCTGCGGCTCTCGTAGACGATCATGCGGTGGCCGGCATTGGTGAACTCGCCGGCCGGCGCCATCCCGATATCGGCCATCACGGAGCGGGAAGAGGCGTTGCTCTCCCGCGCAATGGCGATGATACGGCGCAGCCCGGCGGCGTGGCCGAATTGCAGCGCCGCCCTGGCCGCTTCCCGCGCATAGCCCTTGCCCCGGCATTCCGGCCAGAGCGCATAGCGCAGCGCGACGCCGCGCCCGTCCGGCCGCTCCATCAGTCCGGTGATGCCAAGAAAGGCACCATCTTCCGTGCGATGGACGGCCCAGGTGCCGTAGCCGCGCACCTCCCAGAAATCCATGTCGTCGGCCAGCTCCTCCTCCGTCCGCTCAGGAGTGCGGACGCCGTGGAGCATGTAGCCGAAGACCTCCGGCGCGGATTTCAGCCGCACCAAGTCGGGAAGGTTCTCCTTCCCGACCGGGAGCAGCGTCAGCCGCGGCGTGCGGACCACGCGCGAGACGAGGAGCCGGGTGGCGGTTTGCACGCCGCCGGCCCTACCCGGTGATCCCTGCCCTCACCGGGTCAGCGGCCGGTACTTGATCCGGTGCGGCTCGTCCGCCGCTGCGCCCATGCGGCGCTTCTTGTCGGCCTCATAGGCCTGGTAGTTGCCCTCGAACCACTCGACATGGCTGTCGCCCTCGAAGGCGAGGATGTGGGTGGCCAGCCGGTCCAGGAACCAGCGGTCATGCGAGATGATGACCGCGCAGCCCGCGAAATCGGTCAGCGCCTCCTCGAGCGCGCGCAGCGTGTCCACGTCAAGGTCGTTGGTCGGCTCGTCGAGCAGCAGCACGTTGTGCGGGTTGCGCAGCATCTTCGCGAGGTGCACGCGATTGCGCTCGCCGCCGGAGAGCACGCCCACCGGCTTCTGCTGGTCGCCACCCTTGAAGTTGAAGGCGGCGGCGTAGGCGCGCGAGGGCACCTGCCGCTTGCCCATAGTGATGAGCTCCTGCCCGTCGGAGATCTCCTGCCAGACGGTCTTCTTGTCATCCAGCGTGTCGCGGCTCTGGTCCACATAGCCCAGCTGGACGCTGTCGCCGATCACCATGGTGCCGGAGTCCGGCTCCTCGCGCTTGGTGATCATCTTGAACAGCGTGGTCTTGCCGGCGCCGTTCGGGCCGATGACGCCGACGATGCCGCCGGGCGGCAACTTGAAGGACAGGTCGTCGATCAGCAGGCGGTTGCCGAAGGCCTTGCGGATGTTCTCCGCAGTGATGACGATGTTGCCCAGGCGGGGCGCGGGCGGGATCTGGATCTCGGTGGGGTCCGGCGCCTTGTCGAGGCTCTTCTGCAGCAGCTCCTCATAGGCCTGGATACGCGCCTTGCTCTTGGACTGGCGAGCGGCCGGGCTGCGGCCGATCCACTCCTGCTCCTCGGCCAGCTGGCGCTGGCGGGTGCTCTCCTCCTTCTCCTCCTGGGCCAGGCGCTTACGCTTGGCGGTGAGGTAGGCGGAGTAGTTGCCCTCGTAGGGGATGCCCCTGCCGCGATCGACCTCGAGGATCCAATTGGTCACGTTGTCGAGGAAGTAGCGGTCGTGCGTGACGATGAGCACCGCGCCCTCGTAGTCGCGCAGCGTCTTCTCGAGCCAGGAGACGCTCTCGGCGTCCAGATGGTTCGTCGGCTCGTCGAGTAGCAGCAGCTCGGGCTTTTCGAGCAGCAGCTTGCACAGCGCCACGCGCCGGCGCTCGCCGCCCGAGAGATGCGTCACCGCGCTCTCGGCGGGCGGGCAGCGCAGGGCGTCGAGCGCGATGTCCACGCGGCGGTCGATGTCCCAGCCATCGGCGGCGTCGATCCGCTCCTGCAGCTCGGCCTGCTCGGCGAGGAGGGTGTTCATCTCGTCCTCGGACATCTCCTCGGCGAACTTCATGCTGATCTCGTTGAAGCGCTCGAGATCGGCGTTCAGCCCGGCAAAGGCAGCCCGAACATTCTCGCCGACATTCTTCGCGGGATCGAGATGCGGCTCCTGCGACAGATAGCCGACGCGCACGCCCTCGGCGGCCCAGGCCTCGCCGCCGAACTCCTTGTCCTGCCCCGCCATGATCCGCATCAGCGTGGACTTGCCGGCGCCGTTGGGGCCGAGCACGCCGATCTTCACGGTGGGAAGGAAGGAGAGGGTGATGCCCTTGAAGACCTCACGGCCGCCCGGATAGGACTTGGTGAGATCCTTCATGACGTAGATGTACTGGTAGGCGGCCATGGTCGGGGCTCCGGAGGCGTGCTTCAGCGCCGCCTTCTAACGGCGGCACCCCTGCACGCCAAGGCAAGGGTTAGGGGGATCGGCCCCGCCATCGGGCAGGGCCCGTGCTCAGGGCATCAGCGCCATTTCGGCGTGCGGTCCCGCGATATGCGGGTGGGTGCGTGGAAGTCGGGCGGCTTGCCGGCTACCCAGGCGAGGAACTCGGCGAGTCGGGGTTCCGCACGCAGTGCCTCCGGGTCCGCCAGGTCCCGGGCCAATTCGGCCTCGGTGAAGCGCGCATGGATGGCCTGATGGCAGATATGATGCATCCGGACCGTTCCGCGATGGGTGCCGCCCTTCAGCCGGGGCACGAGGTGGTGACGGCTGGCGCGGGCGCCCGGCGGGATTGGGCGGAGGCAAAGTGGGCAAGGCGCTTCCTCGGCCGGCTCGGGAAGCTCCCCTCCCCGCCGGGCGGCGCGCTTTTCATGGCGTCGGGACACGCTCAGTAGATGGGCAGCCCGGCGCCGCGCGAAAAGTCCCACCGGCTTGGCGGCCTGCCCGGGCCGGGCGATAGAAGGCGGCGTGCGGGCGGGGAATGCCCGCCCAAGGAAGGCCCATGCAGGATCCGACGCTCTTCGTCCTTACCGTACTGCTGATCCTCGGCACGCCGGGGCCGACCAACACGCTGCTGGCCACCTCGGGTGGTACAGCCGGGTTCCGCCGCTCCCTGCCGCTGGTTCCGGCGGAAACCGCGGGGTACCTCATCTCGATCCTCACCATCGGGCTGGCGATCGGGCCGGTAATCGCCTCCGCTCCGGCAGTCGCCATCGGGCTGCGGCTGGCGGTGGGTGCCTATCTTGTCTGGCTGGCGGTGAAGCTGTGGCGCCAGGGGGCGGTGGATCTGTCGGCGGTGCCGGTCACGCCCCGCCAGATCTTCGTGACGACCCTGCTCAACCCCAAGGCGCTGGTCTTTGCCCTCGGTGTCATTCCTTTTGGAACGGCGGTGTGGTGGCCCTATCTGTTAGGCTTTGTCGGGCTGCTGGTCAGCGTGGCGCTGTGCTGGATTGCTATCGGTGCGGCGCTCGGGCGCGCTGCCGGGGCCATCGGGCGGGCCGGGCTCGTGCCGCGGGTCGGGGCGGCGGCGGTCGGCGGCTTCGCGGTGCTGATCGTGGTGGGGCCACTGCTGCGCTGAGCGGTCCCGCTCAACACCATCCGGCAAAACGGCCCGGGCGGTCTGGCGGCAGTGCACCGCCAGACCTTCGCATCACTCCGGCCGGCCGCGCCCACGATCGTCGCCGCGGTCACCCCGATCGCCCGGATCCCGGTCACCACGGAAGCCGGGGCCGCGGTCGCCGGGCCCGCGCCCATCCGGTCCGCCGCGATCGTCACGCCAGTTCGGGCGATCCCCACGGCGCTCGCGCCACTCGTCACGGCGTTCCTCGCGCCGCTCCTCACGCCAATCCGCCCGGCGGTCGCGCGGGCCGTCCCGCCAATCCGGGCCGCGGTCCGGCCCACGGCCCGGTCCGTCGCGCCAGCCCGGAGGCGGCGGCTCGCGGAAGGCCGCGCGGGGCGGCGGCCCGCCACCCCAGCGGTCACGGTCGGAGTACCAGGATCGGCCGCGATAGTGGCTGCCCCAGTAGTCGCCAAAGCTGAAGGTCACGACCGGAACGCCGGCCCGCGGCGTGTCCTGCACCAGCGGCACGCGCCGATCCTCGTACAGGTACTGCAGGTAGTTGGAGGAGACCCAGCCGCGCACCTGGCCGAAGCCCACATCGCACCAGCTGTAGCCCTGGAGGCAGCCGAAGATCTCCACACCGGCGCCGGAGGGAACGACGGTGACCTGGGGATAGCTCGTCCCCGGGCCGGCACGCAGATTCACGTTGCCGGTGGCGAAGCCGGGGGCGGCCAGGGCGGGGCCGGCGAGGCCCAGGAGCAGGGCGGCGACGGGGAGCATGGCGGTTCGCATGGGGGACCTCTCCCGCTGTGGTGGGGGGACAACGCCGGACCGGCCGCCGCGCTTCGCGGAAATCAGGGCATTTCCTGGGCACGTTTGCGCAACGGGCGGGAGAAATCGGGCCCGGTCGGCACGAAGCCGAGCGCCCCGAGGAAGGCGGCGCCGCCCTCCTCCCCTTCCGGCACGGCAGCATCCAGGCGGTCGCAACCGGCCGTGCGGGCCGCTTGGGACCCGGCCTTGATGAGCAGGCGACCGATGCCGTTGCGTCGCTCCTCCTCCGCCACGGCGAGCGCGCCGATCCGGGCAACGGGGCGGTCCGAGTCGAGGGCGGGGTGCCAGTGCAGGGCGATCGCGCCGATCACCGCGCCGTTCCAGCCGGTGGCGACGAGCACGGCCGAGGCCGGGTCGCGCAGCACCGCCTCCATCCGTTGCGCCATGCTGCGCGAAGTGCCGCCCAGAAGGGCCGCGAGATCGGCCGCATCAGCGGGCAGCGCGGACCGCAGGTCCACGCCGTATCGGGTTCCGGTCGCCATACCGCCCTCCGTTCCGTGCAGCGCCCATCCGCCGGCCGCATCGCCATCGACCTGGCCGCGTTGGCATGGCGTCCGGACCATCCGCCCCGATATGAGGGCGGGCGACCCGCCGTGACAGAGAGACGGGCATCCCGCACGGTTTCGGCGCGGGCCCGGTACCCGACAATGGAGAGATAGCGATGAAGAAGAGCGGTTCCGCCACCTGGCAGGGTGGCTTCAAGGACGGGCGCGGCACGATCTCGACCGAGAGCGGCGCCATGGAGTCCCATCCCTACGGCTATGCGATGCGCTTCGAGGGCGTGAAGGGGACCAACCCCGAGGAGCTGATCGGCGCCGCCCATGCCGGCTGCTTCACCATGGCGCTGTCCGCCATCCTTGGCGGGGCCGGGCTGACGGCCGAGCGGATGGAGACCAAGGCCGACGTCACCCTCGACAAGGTGGGAGAAGGCTTCGAGATCACGAAGATCCACCTGACGCTGCGCGCCAAGGTGCCGGGCACGGATGATGCCGGGTTCCAGGAGCTGGCAGCCAAGGCGAAGGCCGGCTGCCCCGTTTCCAAGGTGCTGCGCGCCGAGATCACGATGGAGGCGACGCTGGAGGCCTGAGGCCCCGCGTGCCCGCGCCGCCTTGCTTGACAGGGCGGCGCGGGCTGCCCCCTGCTCCCACCTCTGCAAGGGGATGCACCATGACGACACGCCGCGCCTTCCTGGGCACCGCCGCCGCCCTGGTCTCCGCCCCCGCACTCGCCCAGGGCGAGGCCGCGCAGGTGCTTCGCTTCGTGCCGCAGGCGGATGTGACCTCCCTCGATCCGCTCTCGACCACCTCCTACGCCGTCCGCAATCACGCGCATCTGTGCTGGGACACGCTCTACGGGCTGGATTCGGCCTTCCGCCCGCAGCCGCAGCTCGCCGAAGGGCATGTGGTGGAGGATGGCGGCCTGCGCTGGACCTTCACCCTGCGCGACGGCCCAACCTTCCACGATGGCGAGAAGATCCGCGCCGCCGATGCCGTTGCCTCGATCCGCCGCTGGATGGGGCGCGACACGCACGGGCAGACGCTAGCGCCGCGGGTGGAGGAAATCCGTGCGTTGGACGACCGGCGCTTCCAGATCCGTCTGCGCCGTCCCTTCGGCGTGATGCTGGACGCGCTGGGCAAGTCCTCCTCCTACCCCTGCTTCATCATGCCTGAGCGGTTCGCCACCCTGCCGACAACGGCGCCGGTGACGGAGATCGTCGGCTCCGGCCCGTACCGCTTCGTGGCGGAGGAGCGGCGGGCAGGCTCGCTGGCCGTGTACCGCCGCTACGGCCGGTATTCGCCCGCGCCGGGCGGCGAAGTGGCGGTCACCTCCGGCCCCAAGCTCGCGCATTTCGAGCGGCTGGAATGGCACCACCTGCCCGATCCCTCCACGACCGGCGCCGCGCTGCAGGCGGGTGAGATCGACTGGTGGGAGCGCATCGCGCCCGACCTGCGCCCGCTGCTCGCCCGCCGGCGGGACGTGGTGGTGGACCGGATCGAGACCCAGGGCACGGTGGCCATGCTGCGCCCCAACCATCTGCACGCGCCCTTTGACGACCCGGCCGTGCGCCGCACCCTGCTGGCCGGCATCAGCCAGGCCGATGTGATGGCCGCCATCATGGGCGACGACCGCAGCCGCTGGCGCGACGGGATGGGCTGCTTCCCGCCGGATGCCTTCCTGGCCTCGGATGCGGGGCTCGCGGCCGTGACGGGCCCGCGCGACATAGCCGCTGCCCGCGCCGCGCTGGCCGCCACGGGCAAGGCGGGCGCGAAGGTCGTGTTCCTCAACCCCGCAGACCAGGTGAACAACAGCAACGCCACCCTGGTCTGCGCCGATGCGATGCGGCGGATGGGCTTCGAGGTGGATCTGGCGACCTCGGACTGGGGCACGATGCTGGCGCGCCGCGCGAAAAAGGAGCCGCCGTCCCAGGGCGGGTGGAACGCCGTCTATGTCGCCTTCGGGGGCGAGGACCTGACAAATCCCGGCGGCCATCCGCTGCTGCGCGGCAACGGCGCCGATGCCTGGTTCGGCTGGCCCAACAGCCCGAAGCTGGAGGCGCTGCGCGACGAGTGGCTGGAGGCGCCAGATGCCGAGGCGCAGAAGCGCGTCGGGCGCGCCGTGCAGGCGCAGTTCTTCGAGGACGTGCCCTTCGTGCCGCTCGGGCAGTACTTCCTCGACAGCGCGTACCGGCGCGGGCTGAAGGTGGAGCGGCGGGGAATGACCTTGCCGCTGAACGTGAGGCGGGAGGCGTAGGCCACCCCCTTGCCCATCCCTGTCCCGGCTCTGATCTTGGCCGGGACAGGAGTACCGACCATGGATCTCGCCACCCCCACCGCCCTTTCGCCCGCCACGGGCACCGCCGACCCTCGCCTCGACCGCCTTGCCGAGCTGGCCGTGAAGGTGGGCCTCGGCCTCGTGCCGGGGCAGGAGCTGGTGATGACGGCGCCGATCGAGGCGCTGCCTCTGGCCCGGCTGATCACCGCCCATGCCTACAAGGCCGGTGCCTCGCTGGTGACCACGCTGTTCTCGGACGAGCAGTCGGCCCTGCTGCGCTACCAGCACGCCCCGGATGCCAGCTTCGACACCTCCACCCCTTGGCTGTTCGAGGGCATGGCGGCGGCCTTCCGCGGCAATGCCGCGCGGCTGGCCATCGTGGGCTCGGACCCCTCGCTACTCTCGGCGCAGGACCCGGCGAAGGTCGCCCGCGCCAACCGGGCGCAGAGCAAGGCCTATCGCCCCGCGCTGGACCTCATCGTGGACAGCCACATCAACTGGACGCTGGTTCCCTTCGCCCATCCCGCTTGGGCGCAGGCCGTCTTCCCCGGCGCGACGCAGAAGGACGCGGTGCGGCGGCTGTGGGATGCCATCTACTCGACCACGCGCGTGGACATGCCCGACCCGATCGCCGCCTGGGCCGAGCACAACGCGAAGCTGAAGGCGCGGCAGGACCGGCTGAACGCGCAGAACTTCCACGCCCTGCATTTCCGCGGCCCGGGCACGGACCTGATCGTCGGCCTGGCCGAGGGCCATGCTTGGATGGGCGGGGCGAGTAAGGCCAAGAACGGCATCTACGGCAACCCGAACATCCCGACGGAGGAGGTGTTCACCACCCCGCATCGCGCGATGACGCAGGGCGTGGTGTCCGCCACCAAGCCGCTCTCCCACCAGGGCACGCTCATCGACGGCATCCGCGTGCGCTTCGAGGCGGGCGCGATCGTGGAGGCGCAGGCCAGCAAGGGCCAGGCGGTGCTGGAGCAGATGATCTCCACCGACGAGGGCGCGCGCCAGCTCGGCGAGGTGGCGCTCGTCCCCTCCTCCAACCCGATCTCGCGCTCCGGCATCCTGTTCCTGAACACCCTGTTCGACGAGAACGCGGCCAGCCACATTGCCCTCGGCCAGGCCTATTCGAAGTGCTTCGTCGCGGAGTTCTCCGAGGAGGAGCTGGTCCGGCGTGGCGCCAACCGCAGCCTGATCCATGTGGACTGGATGATCGGCTCGCCGGAAGTGGAGGTGGACGGGCTGGATGCCGCCGGGGGCCGCACCCCCGTGATGCGCGGCGGGGAGTGGTTGGACTGACCGGATGTGGACTGACCGGGCAAGGTGACTTCGGCGGGCGGCGGGCGTAACACCGCCGCCATGCGCCGCTTCCGGCCCGGCCTCATGCGCCTTCTCGGACTGCTGCTGCTGCTCCAATGGGGCGCGGCGACGGTGCCGCATGCGCGCGCTTTGGTGGCCATCAGTGACGCCATGCTGGTGGAGCTGTGCAGCCCGCACGGGGCGCGCAGCCTGCTGGTCGATGGCGATGGCCAGCCGATCCAAGAGCAGGCGGCGCCGGATTGCTGCGCCCTGTGCCTCGGGCCCGCTTCCGTACCGCCGCCCGTCTCCGCCGTGCCGCCGGTGCCAGTGGGCTTCGTGCTGGCGACGGCGCCGCTGGCCCGAGCCGGCCTGCCCCCGCTGCCGCCACGCGCACCGCCGCAGCTTCCGCGCGCCCCACCCCAGGCCTGATCCGCCGACCTCCGCCGTATTCGGGCGCGCCGAGACGCGCCCCCGGACCATCAAGGATCAGACCATGACCATTCATCGTCGTACCGTGGCCGCCCTGGCCGCGCTGGGCGCCTTCGCGCTCGTCTCCCCGCTCGCCGCGCAGCAGAGCGCCACCACCGGCATCACCATCGAGCAGCCCTGGGCCCGCGCGGCGATCCAGGGCGGCACCGGCGGCGCCTTCCTCACCATCCGCAACGCCGGCACGCAGCCCGACCGCCTGCTCTCCGCCAGCAGCCCCGCCGCACGCACGACCGAGGTGCATGAGACCGTGCGCGAGGGGGATGTGATGCGGATGCGCCCCGTGGCGGCCCTGGATGTCCCGGCGGGCGGCAGCGTCGCGCTGCGGCCGGGCGGTGCGCATGTGATGCTGATCGGCCTCGCCCAGGCACTGCGGCCGGGGACCACCCTGCCCTTGACGCTCACCTTCGAGCGGGCTGGCACGGTCGAGGTGCAGGTCGCCGTGCAGGCCGCCGGCGCCGCTGCGCCCGGCGCCGCGCACCACCACTGAAGGGGGCGGGACCATGACCTTCCGCATCCCTGCGGCGCTCGGCATTCTGGCCGTGCTGGCCGCTGCCCCGGCCGGCGCACATGTCGTGCTGGATCAGACCGAGGCGCCTGCGAACGCCTATGTTCGCGTCGCCCTCCGTGTTGGCCATGGCTGCGCGGGCGGGGCGGCAACCACGGCTATCCGCCTGACCGTGCCGCCCGAGCTGCGCGGCGCGCGGCCCATGCCGCATCCCGGCTGGACGCTGAGCCTGCCCGGCGCCGCGGCAGACGCCCATAGCGGGCATGGCGGGCACGCGGCGCATGGCGCGCCCGCAGCGCCAGCGGCCGCACCCGGCGAGATCGCCTGGACTGGCGGGCGGCTGGACGACGCGATGTTCGACGAATTCGTCCTGCTCATCCGCACCCCGGCCGAGGCAGGCACCGTGATCGCCTTCCCCGTGGTGCAGGAGTGCGAGGGTGGCGTGGTGTCGCGCTGGACGGAGCGGCCGGCTGAAGGTGCACGCGCGGCCTCTCCCGCTCCGCTGCTGCGGGTGGTCGCGGGCCGCTAGCCTGGGCCGCCGCGCTCCGGTGGGGCGCGGCGGGGCGGGACCTGGTCCGGCGGGTCTCCCGCCCGCTCAGCCCCGCTTCACGCCCATCGCCACCGTGTACTCGTCGGCGCGCGCCTCGTAGGTCATGCCGTTGCGCAACGCCCAGATGTTCTTCTGCATGTGCAGCGTCACCAGCGCCACATCCTCCATCGCCATCCGCATGGCCTGCTTGAAGATGTCCTCCCGCTTCTCGTCATCAGCGGTGCGGAGCCCCTCCTCCACCAGGGCATCCACGGCCGCGTTGGAATAGCCGCTGAAGTTGACCGTGCCGAAGCCCTTGTCGGGGATGCGCGTCGTCAGGTTGCCGCGCAGGGCGGAGGAGGGATCGCCGCTCGTCGCCCAACCGATCAGCATGGCCGACATGTCGTTGCGCGCCTGCCGCTGCGCGAGCACGGCGAAGGGCACAGCCTCAACCCGCGTCCGCACGCCGATGCGCTGCCACATCTGCCCGATCGCCTGGATGATCTGCGCGTCGTTCACATAGCGGTTGTTGGGGCCGATCAGGGTGATCTGGAACCCGTTGGGGTAACCCGCCTCAGTCAGCAGCGCCTTCGCGCGGTCCGCGTTGAAGGCGGGGGCAGGCAGGTCGGCGACGAAGCCGTTGGAGCCCGGTGGCATCATCTGGCCCGTGGGAGTGGCGGCGCCTTGCATCACGCGGTCCACGATGGCCTGGCGGTTGATGGCGATGGACAGTGCCTGCCGCACGCGCAGGTCGCGCAGCGGGTTGCGGTCCAGCTTCTGCCCGTCCGGCCCGGTGATGTAGGGCGAGACCTCGTTCGCGGTATCCAGCTTCAGGTAGATGCAGCGCAGGCTCGGCATTTCGGAGAAGGTGATGCCGGGGGTGCTGCGCAGGCGCGGCATGTCGTTGGGCGGCACGACATCGATCATTTGCACGTCGCCGGACAGCAGGGCGGCCACGCGCACGCCGTCATTGGCGGCGAAGCGGTAGGTCACCTGCGCCCATTCCGGCTTCTCGCCCCAATAGGCGTCGTTCCGTGCCATCACCACGCGATCGTCCGGGATGAAGCTGGCGAGGCGGAAGGGGCCGGTACCGATGACGGCGCGACCGTTGTTGAAGTCACCGGTCGAGACGCTGTCACCCACGGACTTGCAGATGATGTAGACCATGCTGAGATCCTGCGGCAGCAGGGGGTACACGCCCGCGGTTTTGAAGTGGATCGTGTGCGGGTCCACCACCTCGGAGGCGATGATCGCCTTGGTGTAGATGGAGAAGGACCCCGGGCTGTTCACCACGTTTGGGATGCGCTTGAGGGTGAACAGCACGTCCTCGGCCGTGAAGTCCTGGCCGTTGCTGAACTTCACGCCGCGGCGGAGCCTGAACTCCCAGGTCGTGTCGTCCACCAGCCGCCATGATTCCGCGAGGCCGGGGCGGAGCTGCGCCTTTGCATCGCGCCCGACGAGCTGGTCGAAGAAGTGTTCGGCCATCATGTTGTTGGGCGAGAGCGTGTGGTAGTGCGGATCGAGCGTCGTCGGCGGTGCCGCGACGGCCAGGTTCAGCATTCCCGAGGCCTGGGCCCGGGCAGGGCCGCCGGTGAGAAGCGCGGCGGCAGGCAGGGCGAAAAGGCCGCGTCGGGGCATCACGGCATTCATGCGGACCATGAACGTCTCCATCACGGTTCGATGACTGCGCTCTGCCCCGGAGGTCCCCTTGTTCCGGCGACGCTCGGGCGGATTGCGGCATGGCGGCCGGGAAAGGTCAATGTTTCCGTGCGTTCGCGTGCCCGCCCCCCTGGATTCCGGGCGCCATTGCTCGCAGTAATGGCGATCCGCCCCCGGCCGGGCGGAGCGCCGGGAGCCAGTTCGGGACCGGCTTCATCCACGAGAAGGGCAGACATGTCGCGCCAAGCCATCCTGGACGAAATCAACACCTATGCGGAGGAGCTGATCGCGATCCGCCGCGACATCCACATGCATCCCGAGACGCGCATGGAGGAGGTCCGCACCGCCGGCATCGTCGCCGAGAAACTGCGCGAATGGGGCATCGAGGTCACGGAGAAGGTGGGCGTGACGGGCGTGGTCGGCACCCTGCAGGGCAGCCGCCCCGGCCAGCGCGCCATCGGGCTGCGCGCCGACATGGATGCGCTGTTCATCGAGGAGAAGAACGGCTTCGCGCACCGCTCCACCGTGCCGGGGAAGATGCATGCCTGCGGGCATGACGGGCACACGGCGATGCTGCTGGGCGCGGCGCGCTACCTGGCTGAGCATCGCGACTTCGGCGGCGCCGTGCAGTTCATCTTCCAGCCCGCCGAGGAGGCCGCGACCGGCGCCGCGGCAATGATCAAGGACGGGCTATTCGAGCGCTTTCCGGTGGACGCCGTCTACGGCATGCACAACTCGCCCGGCATCCCCGTGGGCCAGTTCGCCACGCGGCCGGGGCCGATCCTGGCGGGGGCGGATTTCTGGAGCGTGACCTTCCGCGGTACGGGCGGGCATGGCGGCGCGGCGCCGCATCTGGCGACCGATGTGACGGTGGTGCTCGGCCATTTCCTGCTCGCCGTGCACACCATCCTGCCGCGCAACCTGCACCCGACCGAAAGCGCCGCCGTCAGCGTCGGCCACGTCTCCGGTGGCGCTTTCAACTCGCCCAATGTCATGCCGTCCGAGATGGTCGTGCGCGGCACCGCCCGCTACTTCCGCCCCGAGGCACAGGCGGTGATCCGCCGCCGCCTGGCGGAGCTGGCGGAGAGCTTGGCCACCGCCCATGGCTGCACGGCGGAATGCCTCTACGAGCCGCTCTGCCCGCCCACGGTGAACACGGCGGAGAAGGTGCCGGTCGCAACCGCCGCCGCCGCGGCGCTGGTCGGGGCAGCGAAGGTCGGCGACATCCCGCTGAGCACGGGTGGCGAGGACTTCGCCTTCATGCTGCAGGAGAAGCCGGGCGTGTTCATGCGTATCGGCAATGGCAGCAACCCCGATGGCAGCTTCCACAACGTCCACACGCCGCTCTACGACTTCAACGACGACGCGCTGGCGCTCGGCTCCGCCTATTGGGTGAGCCTGGTGCAGGAGGAGCTTGGGCTGGAGGCCTGATGATGGCGGCGGGGGCGCCTCAGGCGCCCTCCGCCTCCCAGCCGATCGCGCGGCGCAGGAAGGCCGCGCCCAGCGCCGCGAAGTTCGCCACCTCCGCATTGTCCTTGCCATAGCCGTGCCCGCCCGCCGCGGGCTCATGGAACAGGGCGGGGTACCCCAGCGCCTGCAACTTCGCCGCCATCTTGCGGGCATGGCCGGGATGCACGCGGTCGTCGCGCCGCGTGGTGGCCAGCAGGATGGGCGGGTAGGGACGGCCGGGTTCGGCGACGTGATAGGCGGACATGTGCTGCAGGAAGGCCCAGTCCTCGGGCTTGTCGGGATCGCCGTATTCCGCGATCCAGCTCGCGCCGGCAAGCAGCTTGGAGTAGCGGCGCATGTCGATCAGCGGGATGGTGCAGAACAGCGCGCCGAAGCGCTCGGGATAGCGGGTGAGCATGTTGGCGATCAGCAGCCCGCCATTCGATCCGCCCTCGGCCGCGATGCGCCCCGCGCGCGTGACGCCGCGCCGCACGAGATCGGCCGCGACCGCCGCGAAGTCGTCATGCGACAGGCGCTTGCCCTCGCGCCGCCCGGCCTCGTGCCAGCGCGTACCGAATTCGCCGCCGCCCCGAATGTTGGCAATGACGGTCGTGCCGCCCTTCTCCAGCCACAGCTTGCCCGACATTCCCTGGTAGGTGGGCAGGCGGGAGATACGGAAGCCGCCGTAGCCGGAGAGATGCACGGGCGCATCCCCGGTCTCCCCCGCCGGGCCGGTCTGCACATAGGGGATGCGCTCGCCATCAACCGAGACCGCCTCGTGGCGCGTCACCACGAGCCCGTTAGCGTCAAAGATGGGCGAGGAGCGGCGGAGGAGGAGGGGTGCCGAGAGCCCGACATCCGTCAGCAGCAGGCTCGCCGGGGTGATCGGGTCCTCCACCTGGGCGAGGAGGCTGCCATCGGATTCCTCGGCCATGCTGTCCAGCGGCCAGACATGAGCGACGCCCGCTTCGGGCAGGCCCGAGAGGCGGGCGCTGGACCAGCCCTCCGCGCCGGGGGTGAAGACGTTGAAATCGGGCCGCAGCTCATCCAGTGCGGAGACGACAAGCCGCCCGTCACACCAGAAGATGCCCTGCAGAGCACGCCGCTCCCCGGGGGTGACAAGGACCTGGAAGTCGCGGTCGCCGGCCAGGAAAGCATCCAGCCCGATGCCGAGCAGCGTGTCGGCCGCGTGCGTCGTTTCGCCCGTCGTCCAGGGGCTGCGGAGGCGCACGACCATCCAGCCCCGCTGCCAGCGGAACTCGGCATCACCGGGCAGGTCGATGCGGATGCGCGGCCCGGTGCGGTCGCCGAGATGGATGGCGGTTTCGTAGAAGCCGACCTGGTCGATGAAGACCAGCCTTCCCCCGCCCTCGCGGTCCACACCGCCCCAGGTTCCCATATGGGCCGCGTCACAGCTGAAGAGCACGGGTGCGGTCGCGGGATCGGTGCCGCGGGACCAGAGCCGGATGGTGCGCGCATAGCCCGAATGCGTGGCCATCCCCTCCCCCAGCGCGGAGGACAGCAGCAGCGTGTCCCGGTCCAGCCAGTCGGTGCCGCCCTTGGCCTCGGGCGTGACAAAGCCGTTCTCGACGAAGCGCCGCTTCTCCAGGTCGAACTCACGCATCACCACGGCATCGCCGCCGCCGCGGGACAGGCGGAGCATCGCCAGGTCATGCGTGCCGGGCAGCATGTCGGAGCCCTGCCAGACCCAGTCCGCGCCCTCAACCTGCACCAGCGCGTCGAGGTCGAGCAGGACGTCCCATTCCGGCTGGGGCTGGCGGTAGCTCTCAAGAGTGGTGCGCCGCCACAGCCCGCGTGGATGCGCGGCGTCCTGCCAGAAATTGTACAGGAAGTTCCCGCGGCGGCTGACCATGGGCAGCTTGTCGGGTCGGTCCAGCGCCGTGCGCACCGCGTCCCGGTCCGCCTCGAAGCGCGCATCGGCCAAGCGGGCAAGGGTCGCGGCGTTCTGCTCGGCCACCCAGGCCACGGCCCGCTCGCCCTCCACCTCCTCCAGCCAGATCCAGGGATCGTCATCCGGGGCGGCGAGGGTCGGGCGCGGGTCGGCGGGGCTGGCGGTCATGCCCCCTTCTAGCGGCAGTTGCGGCGCGGGCGAACCGCGCCGGGCCTCAAGGGCCGGGCCTCACGGGTTGCCAACCCGGCCCCTTCGGGCCGATCCTCCGCCACGCCGCCGAGACGGCCCGGAGAGGATCGAGAAAACGCGCGGGGCGCCCTGCTCCGCTGCTGTGCCTTTCCGCGTTGAACCCGCCGCATTCGGCGGACCGCCCAGGAGACCACCTGCATGACCATCGGCCTTCGGATCTCGGAGCGTCGGCCCGACGCGGACGCCGCGCTGATCGCCCGTGCCGCGAAGCTGCCCGTCGCCAATATCGGGGATGTGATGAACCGGCTGCAGGCAATGCGCGGCGGCTTTCTAGCTTATGGCGGCCGCCGGGCCTTCGTGGGCGCCGCGCTCACCGTGAAAGCACGGCCGGGCGATAACCTTTTCATGCACCGCGCCATCGACCTCGCGCGTCCGGGCGAGGTGATCGTCTGCGATGGCGGCGGCGATCTGAGCATCGCGCTGTCGGGTGACCTGATGATCGGCCATGCCGAGGCGCGCGGCGTCGGCGCCATGGTGATCGATGGCGCTGTGCGCGACATCGAGGGCATCCGCCGCATGGATATCGGCATCTGGGCACGCGGCGCGACGCCGGCCGGCCCATACAAGGACGGCCCGGGCGAGATCGGCTACCCCATCGCCTGCGGCGGCCAGGTGGTGATGCCGGGCGACCTGATCGCGGCCGATGAGGACGGCGTGGTCGTGATCCCGCGCGCCGAGGCGGAGGAGGTAATCGCGGCGGCCGAGAAGCACGCCGCCAAGGAAGGCGAGGTGACGGCCGCCATCAAGGGCGCCGGCTGGCCGCGCGGCTGGGTCGAAGAGACGCTGTCCGCCAAGGGCGTGCTCGTTACCCGATGAGCCCTGCAATCAGGCCGGTTCAGGCCGAGCGCGTCCGGCGCCAGATCCTCAATGTGCTCCATGCCTGGGGCATGGCGGAGGACCTGGCCGCCACCACCGCGGAAGCGATGGTGGAGACGGATCTGATGGGCATCGACAGCCACGGGCTCTCGATGCTGATGATGTACGAGACCTTCCGCAACAACGGCCAGCTCGACCTCTCCGCGCGCCCCCAGGTGGTGCTGGATGCGGCGGCGACGGCGCTGGTGGATGGCGGCGCCAATCTCGGCCATCCCAATGCCGATTTCGCCATGCGGCTGGCGGTGGAGAAGGCGAAGTCCGCCGGCATCGGCGCGGTGGGCGTGCGGAACTCGCACCATTTCGGCGCGGCCGGGCATTACGCGCGCATCGCGACCGCGGCGGGGGTGATCGGCTTCATCACCTCCTCCGCGCGCACGGTGCTGATGGTGCCGACGCGCGGCACGCTGCCGCTGCTGGGCGCCAACCCCATCGCCTTCGCCGCGCCCGCGCTGCGCAACCGGCCCTTCGTGCTGGACATCTCCACCACCACGGTCGCGGCGAACAAGGTGAAGGTCTACGACCTGAACGGGAAGCCGATCCCCGAGGGCTGGGTGGTGGATGCAGATGGGCGCGCCATCACGGATTCTGCCGAAGCCATGGACATCATCTTCAAGCAGCCGGCCGGCGGCGTGACGCCGCTGGGGGGTGCGGAGGTGACCGGCGGGCACAAGGGCTACGGGCTGGGCGTGATGGTGCAGGTTCTGTCCACCACTCTGACCGGCGCGGCTTTCGGCGCCATCCGCAACCGCACGCGCGCGCCGGGCGACCCCGACGATGTCGGCCACTTCTTCCTCGCCATCGACCCGCGCGCCTTCCGGCCCGAGGGCGGATTTGAGGACGAGATGGACGCGATGATCGACGAGATGCACGCCAACCCGCCCGCCGATCCCGCGAAGCCGGTTCTCGTCGGCGGCGATCCGGAGGCGATGGAGCGCGAGCGTCGCCTGGCGGCGGGTATTCCTGTGCCGGAGACGCTGGAACGGCATGTCCGCGACATCTGCGCGCGGTCGGGCGCGGCCTATGTGCTGAGTGACGGCTGACACCAAGAAAAACCAGGGGAGGAACGACATGGAGCGGATCAACCGCCGGGCACTTCTCGGGACCGCGGGCGCCGCGCTCGCCTGCCCCGCCTTCGCGCAGCAGATCGGCGCATGGCAGCCGACACGGCCCATCCAGCTCATCGTCGGCTACGCGCCCGGGGGCGGCAGCGACATCATCGCCCGCACCATCGCCGAGGCCTGCGCCCCTCTCATTCCCGTGCCGATGGTGGTGGTGAATCGCCCCGGCGCCGGTGGTGCCCTGGGAGCCGATTTCGTCGCGCGTTCGGCGCCGGACGGCCACACGCTGGTCATCCATGGCGGCAGCGAGAGCACCTCCCTCCCCGCTTTCCGCGACCTGCCCTACGACTCCAAGACCTCCTTCCGCGCCGTCATCCGCCTCACGCGGAACGGCCACGTCCTCTCCTGCAAGGGCGGCGCGAGCCCGACCTATCGCGACTTCGCCGCGGCGATCGCGGCGGCCAAGGCCGATCCGGGCGGGGTGGCGCATGGCTCGGCCGGCGTCGGCACGCTGTCGCACTCGATCTTCACACTGATCGAGCGCTCGGCCGGGGTGGAGTTCCTGCACGTTCCCTATACCGGCGGCGGCCCCGCCCTGCAGGCCATGCTGCAGGGGCTGACGCAGCTGAACATCAACGCGACCGACGAGTTGGGCGACCAGGTGAAGTCCGGCGCGCTGAAGGCGCTCGCCATCGCCAGCGAGGCGCGCGCCCCCGTCTATCCAGACGTGCCGACGCTGCGCGAGCTGGGCCATGACATCGTGGCGGACAACATGAAGGGCTGGGTCGGCCCTGCCGGCATGACCGACGAGATGGTCACCTACCTGCACGATCGCTTCCGCCAGGGCATGCAGACCCCGACCTGGGCGCGCTTCATGGAGCGGCTGGGCGAGGCGGACGGCTATGCCGACGGTCCGGCCTTCCAGCAATCCATGGACCGCCTGCTCGATTCCATCCGCGCCGCCATCAAGAGGACCTGACTGTCTTGGACACCATCTCGCCACCCGCGCACGTCGCCTTTCTCGGCCTTGGGGTGATGGGGGCCGCCATGGCGGCCAACATCGTCAAGGCGGGCTTCTCCCTCGCCGTTCACAACCGCAGCCGCGGCAAGGCGGAGGCGCTGGAGGCGGCGGGCGCGAGCTGGGCCGCGACCCCGGCGGAGGCTGCGCGCGGCGCCGCCTGCGTCGGGCTCTGCCTACCCGACACGCCGGACGTGGAGGCGGTGCTGTTCGGGCCGGATGGCGTGGCCGAGGGCGTGGCGCCGGGCACGGTGGTGATCGACTTCAGCACCATCGCTGCCGCCCCCACTGCCGGCTTCGCGCAGCGCCTGTTGGAAGAGCGCGGCGCACATCTGCTGGACAGCCCTGTGAGCGGCGGTCCGGCCGGCGCACAGGCGGGCACCCTCACCTGCATGATCGGCGGCAACCCCGAGGCCTTCGAGGCCGCGCGCCCCTTTCTCGACGCAATGGGCAAAACCCTCACCCATCTTGGCCCGCCCGGCGCCGGGCAGATCTGCAAGTCGGCGAATCAGCTGATGGTCGCGGCCACGATGCAGGCGGTGGCGGAAGCCCTGGCGCTCGGCCGCAAAGCCGGGCTCGACCCAGCGGCGATGCGCCAGGCGCTGCTTGGCGGCTCCGCGAGATCCTTCGTGATGGAGAACCACGCGAAGCGCATCATTGAGGGCACGCTGCAACCCGGTTTCCGCGCCGAGCTGATGCGCAAGGACACGCGCCTCTCGCTCGCCGCCATGCGCGACCACGGCGTGTTTGCCCCGGCCACGGCCATGGCCGCGCAGATGATGGAGGCGCTGGTGAACAGCGGGCGCGGGGGAATGGACTCGGCCGCCCTCGGGCTTCTTGTGGCAGAGCTGTCGGGGCTGGAGGGGTGAGCCTCCGCCTCCTCTCTACCCTTGCCGTAGCGGGTGCGCTGCGTACCCTGGGACCGCGGTTGGACGAGGCGGCGGGAATGCCGGTCGAGACCCACCTCTCCCCCACCCTCGGGCTGCTCGCGCGGATTCGTGGCGGGGAGCGTGCGGATCTTGCGGTGCTGACGGAGGAGGGCATCGCGGCGCTCTCGGAGGAGGGCGTGCTCGATCCGGCGAGCCGGGTGGACCTCGTGCGTTCCCATATCGGGCTGGCTGTCCGGGCCGGGACGCCGCATCCGGATATCGGCACGGTGGACGCGCTTCGCGGCGCGCTGCTGGCCGCGCCCTCCATCGCCTATTCACGCACCGGGGCCAGCGGAATCGCCTTCGCGGCGCTTTTGGATCGCCTGGGTATCGCCGACCAGGTGAACCCGAAGGCGCAGGTCATCCCCGCCGGCTTCACTGCCGAGCTTGCCGTGCGCGGCGAGGTGACGCTGGCCGTGCAGCAGGTGAGCGAGCTGCTGGCCGTGCCGGGAATCGAGGTAATCGGCCGCCTGCCGCGGGAGGTGGAGACGGTGGCCGTCTTCTCCGCCGGCCTGTTCCGCCAGGCAGCACAGGCGGAGGCAGCCGTCCGGCTTCTGCGATTCCTCTCTTCCGGGGAAGCCGCGCCCGCGCTCGTTGCGGCGGGGCTGGAGCCCATCGGGCCGGGATGAACCATCGCCTTCCGCTTGCCTGCCCGCGCGCGATTCAACTATGAGGGGAGTTGGGCGGTGCTCTTGCAAGTGCTCCGCCGAGGCCCTCCCCGAGGGGATGCAAGGACGCTGATGACGCCCAGCTTGCCCGCCCTGTCCCGCCGCCTACTGCTCGCTGGCGCCGGTGCCGCCTTCCTCCCCGCCCGCCAGGCCGCCGCCCAGGGATCCGCTGTCAACGGCGTGGTCATCGGCAAGGATGGCTGGCTGTTCGCCCAGGGCGACGCGATGGGGCTGGTGGACCCGCAGCGCGTGCGCCGCGTCACCGCGCTGATCAAGGAGACCGTCAGCATCCTGCGCGGCGCCAAGATCGAGACCGTCCTTGCCCTCACCCCGTCTCGCGCGCGGGTCTACCGGGACATGCTGCCGGACGGCATGCGGATCGCGGCCTCGACCGATGCGCGGCTGGAGCAGGCGCGGCAGGACTTCGCCACGCTGAACATGCTGGTGCCGGACCTCTACACCCCGTTCACCCGCGCCCGCGCGGCGCAGCCCGGCACGCCGCTCTACTTCAAGGCGGACACGCACTGGATGTCCTACGGCGCGGAACTCGCGGCCGGGGAGATGGCGAGGGCGATCCGCGGTCGCTTCCGCCTGCCGGCTTCCGGCCGTCCCGGCGCGCAGCTCGTCCCGCCCGCGC
Source organism: Roseomonas sp. WA12 (assembly GCF_054165765.1). NCBI lineage: Bacteria > Pseudomonadati > Pseudomonadota > Alphaproteobacteria > Acetobacterales > Roseomonadaceae > Roseomonas > Roseomonas sp. WA12. Next base: position 2,531,476 of record NZ_CM135108.1, read on the forward strand.
GGGACCTGCATGTTACCGACCTCGCCAATCAGCTTCCGCCCGGCGAGCGCGAGAAATACGGCGCGCAGGAATTCCCCGTGCGCCCCGAGGCGCCGACCGGCTCGTTGCTGGACGATGACACGACGGATACGGCCGCGGTCGGGAACAGCTACATGCACCCGCGCTACGGCTTCTCCCGCGCGCTGTCCTTCTCGCTGGAGCGCCCGGTCGCGCTGCACTGGCAGATCCATGTGAACGGCCCGTACCGGACCATGCTGAACTATCTCGGTGGCGAAAGCTTCAAGGGGAGCAAGCCTGCCCTGCTTGTCTGGGACTTCACCGAGATGGACATGGAGATCATGCCAGACCGCAACGATGTCTGGCGCGCCAACGCCATGCCCGCCGCCACTTTCCTCACCGAAGTCCGCCGTCTCGTCGGAGTCTGAACCCAGATGAACTTTCGCGCCCTCCGCCCCGCCCTCGCGGCGCTTGCCCTGCTGGTCGCGCCGCTGGCCGGGGTTTCACCCGCCCGCGCCCAGGCGCCCGAGCTATACGGCCCGCAGCCGCCGCCGGGCTCTGCCTTCATCCGCTTCGTGAATGCCACGGGCGGTGAGCTCTCCGTCCGCCCGGACTTCCTGCCGGCCGAGACGCTGGGCACCCAGCCGATGCAGCGCGTCACCGCCTACAAGGTGGTCGAGCGCGTGGCAGGCCGCCCGCTCGCGGTTGAGGTGCGCGCCGGCGCGGCGACCGCGCGCGCGACGTTGAGCGCCAATGCCGGCAACTTTGTCACGATCCTCGTCGCGCCCGGCCCGGGCAACACCGTCACCGCCCGCGCGCTGACGGATGGCGGGGACGGCAACCAGTCCCGCGCGCGTCTCGCCTTCTACAACGCCGCGGCGGATTGCCCTGCGGCCAGCCTGTCGCTCGAGGGCGGCGCCAACATCTTCGCCGATGTCGGCCCCTCTGCCTCCAAGACGCGCAGCGTGAATCCCTCGGCCGCCAACCTCGTCGCCGCTTGCGGCGAGAAGCGCAGCGCGGCCTTCCCGCTCTCCGGCGTCGAGGCTGGCGGCCGCTACAGCATCTGGATGCTGCCGGGCGCGACGCCGACCGCCTTCATCACGCGCGACATCGTGCCGGGCGCCTGGCAGCCCACCCGCTGAGCCGCCACTGGTCCTGAGAAGGGCGGGCTCCCGGAAGGGGCCCGCCCTTTTTTATTGGCGCTCCATTCCCGTGCGCTGGATCACCCCTGCCCAGCGCCCGATCTCCGCGTGCACGGCGGCCTTTACCTCGGCCGGCGGCGCGGCTGGGCGCGGGGCGAGACCCAACTCACCCAGCCGCCCCCGCAGCGCGGGATCGGCCAGCGCAGTGCCCGCCGCCTCGGTGAGGCGGGCCATCGTCTCGGGTGGCGTGCCTGACGGCACCGCGATCGCATACCAGGTCTGGATGTCGAAATCCGGCGCCCCAAGCAGCTCCGCCACCGTCGGGACCTCTGGCAGCAAGGGGGAGCGCTCGCGCGAGGTGATGGCCAGTGCGCGCGCCTCGCCGCCCCTGATCTGGCCGATGACGGAGGAGGCGGGCTCCACCACCAGGTCCACCTCCCCGTTTCGCAGCGCCACCAGTGCGGCGGGGGTGCCGCGATAGGGCACATGGGTGAGGTTGAATCCGGCAGCGGACTGGATGGCCTCGGCGACGAAATGCTGTGTGCTCCCCACGCCGACGGTGGCGACGTTCAGCCGGTCCGGAGCGGCCTTGGCGCGGCGCGTGAGCTCGGCCATGTCGCGCGGGGTCTCCGGGCCGGGTCCCGCGAGCAGCACGAGGCCGACGGAGGCGACCATCGCCACGGGCTCGACATCCGCCAAGGGATCGTAGGGCAGGCGCCGGTACAGCGCGGCGGAGACCGCATAGCCGTTGTTGATGAGCATGATGGTGTGCCCGTCCCGCGCGCGGGCCAGCGTCTCGGCGGCGAGGGTGCCGCCCGCGCCGGGCCGGTTCTCCACCACCACCGCCTGGCCCAGCGTGGCCGCGAGGGACGGCGCGATCAGTCGCGCCACGATGTCGGTGGTGCCCCCCGCCCCGAAGCCCTGGAGGAAGCGCAGCGGCCGCTCCGGCCAGGCGCGCTGCGCCAGTGCCGGGCGCAGCCCAGGAAACAGGGACGCGGCGAGCAGGCCGAGCGCGGCGCGGCGCGCCACGGGCTTGGAACGGGGCATGGACATCCTCCTCGCCGGCCTCTCCGCAAGCGGCGGGGGCGCGGCATGGGGGTGGATGGGATCGGGGCCGGACGGGTGCGTCAAGCGCAGCATATCGCCACCACCGGGGCTTGCGCCTATCCTGTGGCCGCAAGGGATACCAAAGGGGAAACGGGGATGCGGGACGACGCGCTGCTGCGCCGCCTTCAGGTGATGGAGCTGGTGCAGAACTGGGCCGTCTGGCGCGACGCCGGCGACTGGGAGCGCTTCCGCACGGTCTGGGCGCCCGAGGGACGGATGATGGCGACCTGGTGCCAGGCCCCGGCCGAAGGATTCATCAAGGCGAGCCAGGAGGGATGGGCCAAGGGGGTCTCCATCCTGCACTTCCTCGGCGGCTGCTCGGTGGATCTCGCCGGCAACCGCGCCATCGCGCAAACGAAGATGACCATCTCCCAGCGCGCGCCCGTGCATGGGGTGACGGTGGACGTGGTCTGCACCGGCCGATTCTACGATTTCATCGAGGAGCGGGAAGACGGTTGGAAGATCGTCCTCCGCCAGCCGATCTACGAGAAGGACCGGATGGACCCGATCGACCCTTCCGCAAGGCTGGAGCTCGACCCCGCCCTGCTCGCGCGCTTCCCCGAAGGCTACCGCCACCTCGCCTATCTGCAGACCGGCATCGGCTACGAGGTGAAGACCGACATGCCCGGGCTGAAGGGGCCGAAGGTGGAAGCGCTCTACGCCGCCGGCGCCGCCTGGCTGCGCGGCCAGCGCCTGGACTGGGAGGAGGGGTGACCCCTCCCCTGCACTTCATCCACGCCCCCACCGCGCAGCGCGTGGTGTTCGGCGCCGGCAGCCTGAATCGGCTGGCGCCGGAGCTGGATGGGATGGGCGCGCGTCGCGTGCTGGTCCTCTCCACCCCTGGCCAGCGCGCGCTGGGGGAACGGGCCCTGGCCGCTATCGGGCCGCGCGGCGTGGCGCTGCATGCGGAAGCACGGATGCATGTGCCCGTGGCCATCGCCGAGGCCGCCTCCGCCCGCGCAACCGATCTCGGGGCGGATGCGGTGCTGGCGGCGGGTGGCGGCAGCACGATCGGGCTCGCCAAGGCGGTGGCGCTGACCACCGGCCTGCCGATCATCGCGCTGCCCACCACCTATTCCGGCTCCGAATGCACCTCGATCTGGGGCCTGACCCAGGGCGGCGCGAAGACCACGGGGCGTGATCCGCAGGCCCTGCCGGCGCTGGTGGTCTACGACCCCACGATAACCCTGGACCTGCCTGCAGAAATCTCCGTCGTCTCCGGCCTGAACGCCATCGCCCATGCCGTCGAGGTGCTCTACGCGCCCGATGGCACGCCCGTGACCGCGCTGATGTCCGAGGAGGGCATCCGAGCCCTGGCCGCCGCCCTGCCCCGGCTCCTCGCCGCGCCCCATGACGCCGAGGCGCGGGCCGAAGCGCTGTACGGAGCCTGGCTCTGCGGCACGGTGCTGGGCCAGGCGACCATGGGGCTGCACCACAAGCTCTGCCACGCGATCGGCGGCGGCTTCGACCTGCCCCATGCCGAAACGCATTCCGTGATCCTGCCCCACGCCACCGCGTTCAACGCACCTGCCGCGCCGGCCGCCATGGCCCGCATCGCCCGCGCGCTCGGGGCAGCGGAGGCGGCGTCCGGGCTGTGGGAGCTGGCGGGGCGGCTCGGCGCGCCGCGCTCCCTGGCCGCGCTCGGGATGCAACCGAGCGACCTGCCGCGGGCCGTCGCGCTTGCCATCGCCAGCCCCTATGCCAATCCGCGACCGGTGACGGAGGCGGGGGTTGCCGCCCTGCTCGCCCGCGCGCTGGCGGGCGACCCGCCGACCTCCGCCTAACCCTTCCAGGAGACATCAGCGACGATGAGCGACTTCAAAATCCTCGGCATTTCCGGCAGCCTGCGGCGCGGGTCCCACAACACCGCCGCCCTGCGCGCCGCGGCGGAGTTGGCGCCCGAGGGCATCACCGTCACGATCTACGAAGGGCTGGGCGACATCCCGCCCTATGACGACGACCTCCGCACTGGCACGGGCTACCCCGCCGCCGTGGACGCCTTCCGCCAAGCGGTGCGCGAGGCGGATGCTCTGATGATCGCGACGCCGGAATACAACTACTCCATCCCCGGCGTGCTAAAGAACGCGATCGACTGGGCCTCCCGCCCGCCCGAGCAGCCCTTCGACAACAAGCCACTGGCCATCCTTGGTGCCTCCCAGGGTCTACTGGGCACGTCGCGCGCGCAGTATGACCTGCGCAAGATGTGTGTCTTCTTGAACGCCTACCCGCTGAACAAGCCGGAGGTGTTCATTGCCCAGTCCGGCGCCAAGATCGACGCCAGCGGCCGGCTGACTGACGAGGCCACGCGCGGCTTCATCGCCCAGCAGGTGGTGGCGCTGCGGGAATGGGCGCTGCGCATCAAGCAGTGAGGCCCTGGGTAGGCCGGCCGGAGCACGCCCCCTTGGCGGGGCGCGCTCTCCCGGCCTAGCCTGCACGTGGGACGCTTCACGGCCATCTGACGGAATCGGGCAAACCGGTCCGCTGAACTAACGGAGACCGCGCTTGGCCTATGCCCTGCAGCAGCTGATCAACGGTGTCGCGCTGGGCATGATCTATGGGCTGATCGCCGTGGGTTACACCATGGTCTACGGCATCATCGGCATGATCAACTTTGCCCATGGCGACATCTTCATGGTGGGCGCCTTCATCTCGCTCATCTCGTTCGTGCTGATCAGCACGGGTGGCTGGGCTGCGGGGCCGGGGGCGATCCTGCTCGTGCTGGTGGTCTCCATGGCCGTCACCGCGCTCTATGGCTGGTCGGTGGAGCGCGTGGCCTATCGCCCGCTCCGCGGTTCCTTCCGCCTGGCGCCACTCATCTCCGCCATTGGCATGTCGATCGTGCTGCAGAACTATGTGCAAGTGGCCCAGGGAGCTCGCGTAAAGCCGATTGAGTCCATCGTGACCGGCGGCATCGAGCTCTGGCACGGCAACGGCTTCGCCGTGTCGGTCTCCACCATGCAGGCGATGATCGTGGTCGTAACGCTGGTGATCCTTGCGATCTTCACCTGGCTGGTCACACGCACATCGCTCGGCCGCGCCATGCGCGCCACCGAGCAGGACCGCAAGATGGCCGGGCTGCTCGGCATCGACACCGACCGCACCATCAGCATCACCTTCGTCATCGGCGCGGCGCTCGCCTCCGTCGCTGGCACCATGTACCTGCTGCGCTACGGGGTGATCGACTTCTACATCGGCTTCCTGGCGGGGGTGAAAGCCTTCACCGCGGCCGTCCTGGGCGGCATCGGCTCCCTGCCCGGGGCGGTGCTGGGCGGGCTGCTGATCGGCCTGATCGAGACCTTCTGGAGCGCCTATTTCTCCGTGCAATACAAGGATGTGGCAACCTTCGCGATCCTCGTGGTGACGCTGATCTTCATGCCAACCGGCCTGCTCGGCCGCGCGGAGGTGGAGAAGGTATGAGCGCCGCCGCAACCCCGCATGAGGGCGGCGCGCCTCATAACAGCGATGGCGTGCCCGATCCGGGCGAAATGGGCGGCATCCCGCGGGGCGCAGCCCCGGAGGTTCCGCGCCCGCCGCTCGCCGATGCGCTGCGCGATGCCGGGATCGCGGCCCTTGTCGCGCTCGGCCTGTTCGTCCCGCTGGTCGGGCTCCGCACGGATGTGGGCCCGGTGGGCGGCGGCCTTACCCTCCGCACGCGCTGGGCGGACGTGGCCATCCTCGTCGCCCTCGTCTTCGGGGGGCGGCTGCTGCTGAATCTCTGGGGAAGCCTACGCCCTGCCCGTGCACCGCGAACCGCGCGCCGCACGGCACAGCTGGCGCGGGCCGGCACCTTCATTGCGCCGGTGGTGCTGATCTTTGCCATCGCCCTGCCCTTCCTGCCGGGCACCACGCGCTACGGGCTCGATCTCGGCATCCTCGTGCTGACCTATGTGATGCTGGGCTGGGGGCTGAACATCGTGGTCGGCCTCGCCGGGCTGCTGGATCTGGGCTATGTCGCGTTCTACGCGGTCGGCGCCTACACCTACGCCCTGCTCTCCACCACCGCCGGCCTCTCCTTCTGGGTTTGCCTGCCGCTGGCGGGGCTCCTCGCCGCCTTCTGGGGCGTGCTGCTGGGCTTCCCCGTGCTACGGTTGCGGGGCGACTACCTGGCGATCGTGACGCTTGCCTTCGGCGAGATCATCCGGGTGCTGCTGATCAACTGGGTATCACTGACAGGTGGCCCGAACGGCATCTCCGGCATCCCGCGTCCGTCCTTCTTCGGACTGTCCTTCAGCGCGGGCGGCGGGCCCGGTTCCTTTTCCGACTTCTTCGGGCTGGAACCCTCACCGACCCATCGCGTGGTGTTCCTGTACTACCTCATCCTCGCTCTTGCCCTACTGACGAACTGGGTGACCATCCGCCTGCGTCGCCAGCCTCTGGGCAGGGCATGGGAAGCCCTGCGGGAGGATGAGATCGCCTGCCGCGCGCTGGGCATCAACGTGACGACGACCAAGCTCACCGCCTTCGCGATCGGCGCCATGTTCGCCGGCTTCGCGGGGGCCTTCTTCGCCACCCGCCAGGCCTTTGTCAGCCCGGAAAGCTTCACCTTCATCGAGAGCGCGATCATCCTCGCCATCGTCGTGCTTGGCGGCCTGGGCAGCCAGCTTGGCGTCGCGCTGGCAGCGGCGGCGATGATCGGCGGGTTCGAGGCGTTCCGCGATCTCGAGGAGTGGCGGATGCTCGTCTTCGGCGGCGCGATGGTTGTGATCATGGTGTGGCGCCCACGCGGCCTCGTCTCCACCCGCACGCCCTCCATCGCGCTGGGCAAGCGGAAGACCATATCCGGCGACCTCGTGGGGGAGGGCCAGGGATGAGCGCGCCAATCCTTCCCGCGCCGAACGCGCCCATTCTCCAGGTCCGGGAACTCGTGATGCGCTTCGGCGGGCTGACCGCCGTCAACCACGTCTCCTTTGATGCCATGGCAGGCAACATCACCGCGGTGATCGGGCCGAACGGGGCCGGCAAGACCACCGTCTTCAACCTCATCACAGGCTTCTACACGCCCAGTGCGGGCGAGATCATCCTGCATGGCCGCGACGGCCAGCGCGCGCTGCACAGCACACCCGGCCACCGCATTGCCCAGGCCGGTGTCGCGCGCACCTTCCAGAACATCCGGCTTTTCCCGGGAATGACGGTTTTGGAGAATCTGCTGGTCGCGCAGCACAATCGCCTCCAGGCCGCGACGGGGTACGGCATCGCCGCCGTGCTCGGCCTCGGCCGCTACCGCGCCGCGGAGCGCGAGGCGATCGAGCGCGCGAAGCACTGGCTGAAGGCGACGCGGCTGATGGATCGCGCCGACGACGCAGCCGGCAGCCTGCCTTATGGCGCGCAACGCCGCCTGGAGATCGCACGCGCCATGTGCACCGATCCCGTGCTGCTCTGCCTCGACGAACCCGCCGCCGGCCTCAACCCCAGAGAATCCGAGGAACTGGCGGAACTGATCCGCCTCATTCGCGACGGGGGCTGCTCCGTCCTGCTGATCGAGCACGACATGGGCGTGGTGATGCGCATTTCCGACCACATCGTCGTGCTCGACCACGGCAAGAAAATCGCCGACGGCAACCCCGCCCATATCCGCGCGGATGAGAAGGTGATCGCCGCCTATCTCGGCGAGGGTGACGAGGACGAAGTCCCCGCCCCTGCGGAGGGCGCAGCATGATCCAGGCCACCGCAGCCTCCGCTCTCGCACCCGCCGCACGCACGGACGGCGCGATGCTGCGCCTGGACAGCGTGACCGCGGCCTATGGCGCGGTGGAGGCGCTTCGCGGCGTCTCTGTCCATGTCGATCCCGGGGAAATCGTGACGCTGATCGGCGCCAATGGCGCGGGCAAGTCCACCCTGCTGATGACCATCTTCGGCGCCCCCAGGGCACGCCAGGGCCGCATCACCTTCGAGGGGCGCGACATCACGGGCCTGCCGATGCACGAGATCGCGCGGGCCGGCATCGCGCAATCGCCGGAAGGCCGCCGCATCTTCCCGCGGATGAGCGTGCGCGAGAACCTGCTAATGGGCGCCCAGGCCTTCGGCGTGGATCCCGCCCCCGGGCTGGAACAGGCCTTCACCCTTTTCCCCAGGCTGAAGGAGCGCGAGGCGCAGCGCGGCGGCACGCTGTCGGGCGGCGAGCAGCAGATGCTCGCCATTGCCCGCGCGCTGATGTCCAGGCCCCGTCTCCTGCTGCTGGATGAACCCTCGCTCGGCCTTGCGCCCCTCGTTGTGCGCCAGATCTTCTCGGCGATCCGCACGCTGAATGCCGAGACGGGGCTGACCGTGCTGCTGGTCGAGCAGAACGCCAACCAGGCGTTACGCCTGGCCCATCGCGGCTATGTCCTCGTGACCGGCCGCATCACTCTCGAAGGCACCGGGGCGGAATTGCTGGCCCGGCCCGAGGTCCGCGACGCCTATCTCGGAACCCACTGAAGCGACCATTGAAGCCAAGACCGTCACGGCCCTAGGCTGCCACCGAAACGTTCGAGCGGAGATTTCCGACATGACCATCCAGCGCCGCACCTTACTGGGTGCCACGATCGCCTCCCCCGCCATCCTCTCCGCAGGCGGTGCCATGGCGCAGGCCCGCGTCACCCGCATTGCCGTGGCGGGGCCGATGACCGGCGCCAACGCCAGCTTCGGCGCTCAGATGCGCGAGGGCGTCACCCAGGCGATGACCGACATCAACGCCGCTGGCGGCGTGCTCGGCCAGCAGCTCGCGCTCGAGGTCGGCGACGATGCCTGCGACCCCCGCCAGGCCGTCTCGGTCGCCAACCAGCTCTCGGGCCGCCAGGTGCGCGTGGTGGTCGGACACTACTGCTCCGGCTCCTCGATCCCCGCGAGCAAGGTCTACACCGAGGAGGGCGTGCTGCAGATCAGCCCCGCCTCCACCAACCCGCGCTACACCGACGAGGGCGCCTGGAACACCTTCCGCACCTGTGGGCGCGACGACCAGCAGGGCGCGGTGGCCGGCAAGTACATCGCCGAGACCTACCGGGGTAAGCGCGTCGCCATCCTTCACGACAACTCCGCCTACGGCAAAGGCCTGGCCGACGAGACGAAGAAGGCGATGAACGCCGCCGGGCTGACCGAGGCGATCTATGCCGCCTACACCCCGGGCGAGCGCGACTACAACGCCGTCATCTCCCGCCTCAAGGCCGGCAACATCGAGGTGATGTATGTCGGCGGCTACCACACCGAGGCCGGGCTGATGGTGCGCCAAGCCAAGGAGCAAGGCATGAACGTCACGCTCATCGGCGGTGACGCGCTGATGACGAACGAGTTCTGGCAGATCAGCGGCGCCGCCGGCGAGGGCACGCTGATGACCTTCTCCTCCGACCCCCGCAAGCGCCCGACCGCGGCCGAGGTGGTGGCCCGCTTCAAGGCCCGCAACGTCGAGCCCGAGGGCTTCGTGCTCTACTCCTATGCCGCGACCCAGATCTGGGCCGAGGCGGCAAAGCGCATCAACTCCGTCGAGCCCCGCCGCGTCGCGGACGCGATTAAGGCGAATGGCCCCTGGCAGACGGTGCTCGGCCCCATCGGCTTCGACCGCAAGGGCGACGTCACCGTGCCGGACTATGTCTTCTATGTCTGGAAGAACGGCACCTATTCCGAGATGTCTTGAAGCGAACAGGACGGGAACCTATCTCCCTCTCCGTCAACAACTGAAAGGAGGTGATCCGGTGTCTCATCGCATTAACCAGGGCTTCGCGCCCGCCGCTCGGATCACCGTGGGGTCCTAAACCCTCACGGGTCACCAAGTGATTGCGGGCCGCGAACCGGCCACGCGATGGGAAGGCCCTGGCGGGAAACCGCCGGGGCCTTCTTCGTTTCCAGCCCTGCGCGCACTGGCCTGCTAACCTGGGGCGTGCCTTCTTCGCCACGCTGAGGGCCCTTGGCCACGGCTCCGGCAACCTGCCGCGCATGCCTCCGTTCCCCGGGCAGGGCCTACGAAGGCCCGAAACAAGGAACGCACGGTCATGTCCGGCTACGCCCAATCACAAAACCAGACCACCTCTCTCGCCACCCCCGAGGGAGCCCCGGTGCTGCGCCATCGCATGTCCTGGAGCGCCATCATCGCCGGTGCTGTCATCGCGATCGCGATCGGCACCGCGCTCAACGTCCTCGGCTTCGCCATCGGGGTGACGATGGTGGACGCCCAGGGGCGCGACACCCCGTCCGCCGGCAGCTTCGGCATCGCGGGCAGCATCTGGCTGCTGGTCTCCAACCTGCTCGGCCTCGCCATCGGTGGTTACACGGCCGCCCGCCTCTCCGGCACCTCGGACACGTCTGATGCCACGCTGCATGGTGGCGCGGTCTGGGCCACCGCCTATCTCGTCTCCGCCGTCCTGCTCGGCAGCCTTGCCTCCGGCGCCGCCAGCACCGCGACCACCGCCCTGTCCAGCGCCATCGGCGGCATCGCCCAGGGTGCCGGCCAGGCAGTCAGCGGCGCGGCCCAGGCCGTTGCCCCGTCGGTGAACCCGGAAGAGCTGGCCGATCGTGCCCGCATCGCCCTGTCCGGCCCCTCCGACCCCGCGCGGATGACGACCGAGCAGCGCAGCGCCGAGATCGGCTCGCTGGTGGCCAAGCGCGCCGCGAACGGCGACCTTTCGGGCGACGACCGCACGCGCCTGAACCGCCTGGTAGCAGCCGAGGCCGGCATCACCGAGCAGGAAGCCGGCGCGCGCGTGCAGGCCTATGAGGCCGATGCCCGCCGCGTGGCGGAGGAGGCCGAGCGCCGTGCGCGCGAGGCAGCCGATGCCGCGGCCAAGGCGGCCTCCATCGCTGCCTTCTGGGTGTTCGCCGCCCTCGTCCTCGGGGCCCTCGCCGCCATCATCGGCGCGCGCACCGGCACGCGGGACCTGGTCCATCTGAACGCGCGCCGCAGCGCCGTCTGAGACCGTATGGGAGGGGCCCGGTGGGCCTCTCCTGCAGAACTGGACGGCGCGCGGCATCCAGCCGCGCGCCGTTTCCTTATCCGGGCATCCCGACCGGATGGTAGTTGCGCGAAAACCAGATCAGCGCGGGCCGTTCAGTCCCGAGGCGGATGGCCTGGACGCGGGCGAAAACCACGCTGTGCGTGCCCTTCTCCACCACCTCTTCCACCACGCAGTCCAGCGCCGCCACTGCCTGCTCCAGCACGGGCGCGCCCGTGGCGAGCGTGGTCCAACTTCCCTCGTTGAAGCGCACCATCTGGTCCGCCCCGGTAAGGCCGGCGAAAAGGCTGGCGAGGTCCTGCGCATCACCCGGCAGCACATTGACGCAGAGCACGCGGTTCGCCTGCACCACGGGGTTGAGGCTGCTCGTGCGGTTCATGCAGACGAGAAGCGTGGGCGGCGTGTCGGTGACACTACACACGGCACTGGCAGTGATGCCCACGCGCCCGGCCGGGCCATCGGTGGTGACGATGGTCACGGCCGCGCCGAGGCGGGCCATCGCATCGCGGAACTCCTGGCGGCTCGGCTCCATCGGGCGAGATCACTCCTGCGGGGTAGCACCCGGTATCGCGCCGATCGCCCGGTTTTCATAGGGAGGCAGATTTGCCGGCGGCCAGGATGCGCCCGGGGCGGCCTGCCCCCAGAATGGGTGGCATGAGCGCGCCCGCAAGCCCCGGTTCCCCTGCCCTGCCCCGCCGCGCCGCCTTGGCCGCGCCGCTTCTCCTCGCCCGGCCGGCATCGGCCCAGGGCGTGTTTCGGGGCGCGTTCCAGGGCTTTCCGGCCCTCGCCAGCGATGCGCTGGCGCCGATCCGCGCCGCAACTGCCGCGGTGGACGGCCCCGCGCTGCTGAAGTCCTTCACCACCGGGGAACGCGAGGATTTCGACCGCATCCATGCCGAAGTGGCCTTTACCTACGACAACGCCCTGGCTGGCCTGGCCCTGCTGGCCGCCGGGGAACGCGCTCTGGCAGCCCGCATCGCCGAGGCGCTGCGCCTGGCGCAGGAGCAGGATCGCCATTGGCAGGATGGCCGCCTGCGGAATGCCTACCCTGCCGGCCGCGTCTTTCCCGAAGCCCCGCGCAGCGCCCGCCCGCCGGGCTGGTGGGATGCCGCGCGCGGACGCTGGATGGAGGATGGCTACCAGGCCGGCAGCGCCGCCGGGCCTGCGGCCTTCGCAGTGCTGCTCTGGACCGCCCTGGGTGAGCCGCCATTCCGGCGCGCCGCGGACCATGCGGCGGAATGGCTGGCAACCCTGCGCGCCCCGGCCGGCTTCCGCGGCGGCACCATCGGCCATGAGCCGGCGCCGGACGCCCTGCCCTGGGTAAGTACCGAGCAGAACCTGGACCTCGCCATCGCCTTTGCACGCCTCGGGCGAGCGGATGCGGCCGCCCATGCGGCGGGCTTCGTGCGGTCGATGTGGCTGGCACCCGAGCGCCGCTTCGCCATGGGACTGACGCCCGAGGGCGCGGTGAACGGCGGTAGCGCGCTGGATGCGAATCTGTGGCCCGCTCTCGCCTGGCCCCGTGCCGAATACGGGCCAGCGCTGGATTGGGTGCTCGCCCGCCACGGCCTGCCCGCCGGCGCTCCCGCGGACGAAATGGACGGGCTGGACTTCAACGACGACCGCGACGGCATCTGGCTGGAGGGCACAGCCCAGGCCACGCTGCTGCTGCGCCGCCTGGGACGGAATGCATTGGCCGCGCGTTTCGGAGCCACCCTCGCCCGGCACCGCCGCCCCGACGGTTGGATCGCGGCCTCCAGCATTCCTTGGCTGACCACCGGCCTGGGTACCGGCCTGCGACCAGGGATGGCGGATTTCCTTTATCCGGCGCGGGGCCATCTGGCGGCGAATGCCTGGGCCGTTCTCGCCGCGCTGGATGCCAGCCCTTTCGACTGAGCGCCTGTACCCTCCCCTTGCCGTGTGTGGCGGTGCCTTAAGCAGTGCGTTCCCAATCCGCACGGTCCAGCAGATAGAGAACATGTCGGTGCAGCCGATGCTCCGGCGTCAGGCGTGGATGACCGAAGAACCCGGCCCTTCGCATGGCGAGCCGCTCCATCAAGCGCCAGGACCGCTCGTTCTCCGGGCTGGTGAAAGCGACGATGCGCTCCAGCCCCAAATCACCGAAGCCCTGCGCAAGGCAGAGCCGCGCCGCCGCCGTCGCCAGTCCGCGGCCGTGATAGGCCGGCAGGAACCGCCAGGCGATCTCGACCGCTGGCGTGAAATCCGCCTCGAATGTCACCTGTGCCAGGCCGCACATACCTGCCAGCGCGCCGTCCACCTCTACCGCGCGGATGCCGAAGCCACGCATCTCGCGGTACGCGCGGATCCGATCCAGGAAGGCGTCGGCGTCGGCGCGGGAGAGAGGCGCCGGGAAATGCCGCATCACCACTGGATCCCCGTTCAGTGCGGCGAAAGCGGCACGGTCAGCTTCCTGCCAGTCCCGCAGCACCAGCCCTTCCTTCACCACCTGAGAGCCCCCAGCCCTGGAACCGCGCTGCGCCCGGAGCTAGCCTGACCTTGGAGGAAACACCATGACCCAAGTGAGCCTGGAGGCCTTGGCCGCCAGCGTGCCGGATGGTGCGCTGCTGGCCCTGCCACCCGACAATTCCCTTCCTTCGGTCGCGCTGGCCAAGGCGCTGATCCGGCGGGGGGCGAAGGGGCTGCGGCTGCTCGGCGTGCCCGTCTCGGGCTTCGCGACGGACCTGCTGATCGGCGCGGGCTGCGTGGCCGAGGTGGAGACCAGCGCCGTCTCCCTCGGTGAGGCCGGCTTCGCGCCCCGCTTCTCCGCAGCTGTACGTGCCGGCACCATCAAGGTGCGCGATGCTACCTGCCCGGCCATCCACACCATGCTGCAGGCCGCGGAGAAAGGCGTGCCCTTCATGCCGCTGCGCGGCGTGATCGGCAGCGACATCCTGGCGCATCGCCCGGACTGGCGCGTGGTGCAGAACCCCCTCTCCGACCGCACCGATCCCATCCTGATCCTGCCCGCGCTGCACCCGGATGTGGCCGCGGTCCACACCGTGATGGCCGATGCGGAAGGCAATGTCTGGGTCGGCCGGCGCCGCGAATGCGCCACCCTCGCCCATGCCTCGCGCAAGCTGCTGGTGACGGTCGAGCGCGTGGTGCCCGGCAACCTGCTGGAGGATGAGCGCCTCGCCCCCGGCACCATTTCCGCCACCTATGTCGAGGCCTTCGCGGTCGCGGAGCGCGGCGCGCATCCCGTCGCGCTGCTCGACGAGTACGGTGTCGATGCTGCCTATGTCGCCACCTATGCCCGCGCCGCCCGAACCGAGGAGGGCTTCCGCGCCTGGGCGGAGGAGCATGTCTTCGGCCGCGCCGCGCAGGTGGCCGCCGAATGAGAGATGTTCAGCCCGAGGAGCGCCTGGCCGCGGCGCTGGCCCGCCTCATCCGCGATCCCGCCGCGCCGCCCGCGCGCCACATCGCCGTCGGCGCCGCCTCCCCCATCCCTGCAGCCGCCTGCTGGCTGGTGGCGAAGGCCGGCCATCCCGTGCGGCTCTCCCTGCTGCACAAGCGATCGGGGAACCCCTTCACCGAGGGCTCGCGCGAGTTGTTCGACCTGACCGGCCAGGGGCGGATCGACCTCTTCTTCCTCGGCGGTGGGCAGATCGACGGGCAGGCCAATATCAACCTGATCGGCACGGGCGAATGGCCCGGCGCCGGAGTGCGCTTCCCCGGCAGCTTCGGCAGCGCCTTCATGTACTTCATGACGCCCCGCACTATCCTGTTCCGTGAGGAGCACTCCCCGCGCGTGCTGGTCCCGCGCGTGGACCACATCTCCGCTCCCGGCGTTTCCCCGCCCGAGGTCTTCCGTCGCGGCACCGCGCAGGCCCTTGTCACCGGACGCTGCGTCTTTCGCTTCGACGCGCCGCGCGCGCGCTTCGTGCTGGAGAGCGTGCATCCCGGTGAGAGCGTAGAGAGCATCCGCGCGGAAACCGGATTCGAGTTCGATGCGCCGGACAATGTGCCAGTCACTCCTGATCCGACTGTGGAGGAGCTGGTGCTGCTGCGCGGGCCGGTCTGCGACGAGATGGTGGAGACCTATCCCGAGTTCTGCGCGCGCGTGTGGGGCCGCGCCGCCGCCGCGTAAGCCAAGCCGGCGTGCCAACAACACCGGCGCGACGACCAACCTGAAGAATAAGGAGGGGGCCTGGGGGAGTTCACCTCCCCCGTCCTTTTCTACCCAAGCACCGCCACGCACTCGATCTCCAGCAGGAAGTTCACCCGCGGCAGCGAGTACACGATCGCCGTCGTGCGCGCCGGATACTTCCCGTCCGGGAAATGCGCCGCGTAGATGCGGTTCATCTCCTCGAAATCCTCGCGCCGCGTCAGCAGTACATTCACCTTCACCACCCGGCTCCAGTCGCCGCCGGCCTCCTTCAGGATGCCGGTGATGCTCTTCATCACCTGCGTCATCTGCGCGGGAAAGTCGCCGACAGCGATCTTACCGTTCTCGTCATAGGCGGGGATGCCGGAGATGTAGAGCAGGTTGCCGCATTTCACCGCCGGCGAGAGCGGGGCGGCGACCTTGAACTGGTCGGCGGGCTGGATGTGTTCGAGCGGGGTCATGCGGTTCAGCCTGGCTGGAGGTTGGCCGCGCGCACGACCTCGGCATAGATCGCCGTATCGCGCCGGATGCGCGTGGTGAGAGCGTCGGGCCCGCCCGCCAGAATGTCGAGCCCGACCTCCTCCATCCGCGCGCGAGTGGCGGGGCGGTTAAGGGAATCGAGCCAGGCCTTGCCGAGCGCCGCCGCCACTTCGGGCCGCGCGCCCGCGGGCATCACCACCCCGTACCAGGAATCCGACACCGCCTGTGGATAGCCGAGCTCGATGAAGGTCGGCACGTCTGGTAACAACCGGTGCCGCTCCTTCGCCACGATGCCGAGCGGCACGACCTGGCGCTCGCGGATGGGCGAGAGAACGTCGGGCAGGTTGGCGAAGGTGTAATCGATGCGGCCCGTCAGCAGGTCCGTCATCATCTGCGGTGTGCCGCGATAGGGAATGTGCTGGGCGTTCAGCCCCGCCATCAGCTTCAGGTGCTCCATGCCTATATGCTGGCTGGTGCCCTGGCCGTTGCTGCCGAAGGAAAGTCCCGTCCCGGGCTGCCGCGCCTTGGCGACGAACTCCGCGAAGTTGGCGGCCACGCCGGGATGGCAGACCATCACATGCGGCATCTCCACCAGCAGCGCGAGCGGCGTAAAATCGGCCAGTGGGTCGTAAGGCTTCGGCTTGTGCAGGGTGGGGTTCACCGTGAAGCTGTTGGCCACCATCACCACCGCCTGCCCGTCCGGCGGCATCACCTTCACGGCCTGCACGGCCACCAGCGTACCGGCCCCGGGCCGGTTCTCCACCACCACGTTCTGCCCGAGCTGCGCCCCCTCCGCCACCATCCGGCCAACGAGGTCGATGCTGGAACCCGGCGGGAAGGGAATGACGAAGCGGACGGGAGCGGCAGGGCGCCAGTCCTGCGCCAGCGCGGGAGCGGAGAGAAGGGCGGGCATGGCGAGGAGGGAGCGGCGTCGCATGAGCGGTTCCTTCGGCAGTCTCTCGGCGGGCGGAAGCGCCGGCGCCCGGAGCCGGCGACGGTAGCAACGGCTATGCCAGGGCGGCAGTCATTACGAGGACGGCACCGCCGGCTTTGTCGCACGCGCCCAGAAGGCCGACGCGGCCTGGCCCAGGACCAGCGGCCGGATCAGGCGGATGTCGAGCGCCACTTCCAGTTCCTCCGGCCCCGCACGGCGGAGGGAGCCTTCGGCAAGGTCATCGGCCACCAGACTCTCCGGCAACCAGGCCAGGCCCCGGCCGGTGCGCGCCATGGTCCGCAGCGTCGCAGCATGGTGGGCGGTGAACACCGTGTCCAGCCGTGCCGCGAGTGCCTCGGGCAAGGCTGCCGCCAGGATGCGGCAGAGACCCGATTCCGGGTTGTAGGCCAGGAACGGCAGCGCGCGCCCATCCTCTCCGAGTGACACGCCGTCGGGCGCAGCCACCGGCACGAGGCGATCCGCCCCGACGCGATGGGACAGGAAGCGCGAGGGGTCCAGGCGCGAGGGGGCGGCATCGTGGTGGTGGCAGAGCAGGAACTGCGCCTGCCCGTTCAGCATCAGCCCCTCGCAGGCCTGCAGGCTGTCGGACACCAGGGCGACTGTGCCGGGCGGCCCCTCGCTCTCCAGGTTACGCAGCCAGGCCGGGAAGAAGGTGAAGGACAGAATATGGGTGGCCGCGAAGCGCAGCGCGGCGCGCGTGCGCCCGGCTGCCGCGCGTGCCGCGTCCCGCCCCTCCGCCAGACAGCGCAGCGCTTCCGTGAGCAACGGACGCAGCGCCTCGCCCGCCGGAGTCAGGACGATGGGATGCGCCTCCCGGTCGAAGAGCGGCGTGCCTGCCCAATCCTCCAGCGCACGGATGCGGCGGCTGAAAGCCGGCTGGGTGACGTGGCGCAGCGCGGCCGCGCGGGAGAAGTTGCCCGTTTCGACCAGCGCCTGGAAATCCTCGATCTGCGTCAGATCCAGCGTCATGCCGATCCCTTATCACGCGAGGCCGGATCGGCATTGGCCCTGCCGGCGCGTCCGGGCGATGGTCCGCACGCCAGAGAGGAAACACCATGCGGATCGTGGACATCAGGGAGGTGACGGCGCCGATCGCCTCCTCCATCGCCAATGCCTATATCGACTTCAGCAAGATGACCCTGTCCCTCGTCGCCGTCGTCACCGACGTGATCCGCGACGGACGGCCTGTGGTCGGCTACGGCTTCAACTCGAACGGCCGCTACGGCCAGGGCGGGCTGATCCGCGAGCGCTTCGTCCCCCGCCTGCTGGATGCCGCGCCGGAGAGCCTGCTGAACGACGCGGGCGACAATCTGGATCCCGACCGGATCTGGGCCACGCTGATGAGGAACGAGAAGCCCGGCGGCCATGGCGAGCGCTCGGTCGCTGTCGGCACCATCGACATGGCGGTGTGGGATGCGGTGGCGAAGATCGCGGGCAAGCCGCTCTTCCGGCTGCTGGCCGAGCGCCACGGGCTGGAGGCGAATCCGCGCGTCTTCGTCTATGCCGCGGGCGGCTACTACTACCCCGGCAAGGGCATCGAGCAGCTGCGCGCCGAGATGCGGTCCTATCTCGACCGCGGCTACTCCGTCGTGAAGATGAAAATCGGCAACGGCATCGCCGAGGACCGCCCGCGCATCGAGGGCGTGTTGAAGGAGCTGGACGGCAAGGCCCGGCTCGCGGTCGATGCGAATGGTCGCCTGGGCCTCGAGGACGCCATCGCCTACGCCAAGATGCTCCGCGACTACCCGCTGTTCTGGTACGAGGAGGCCGGCGATCCGCTAGACTACAACCTCCAGGCCCAGCTCGCCGAGTTCTACCCGGGCCCGATGGCCACCGGAGAGAACCTCTTCTCTCACCAGGATGCCCGCAACCTCATCCGCTACGGCGGCATGCGGCCGGACCGCGACTGGCTGCAGTTCGACTGCGCCCTCTCCTACGGCCTCTGCGAGTACCAGCGCACGCTGGAGGTGCTGAAGACCGCGGGCTGGTCGCCCAGCCGATGCATCCCGCATGGCGGCCACCAGATGTCACTGAATATCGCTGCCGGCCTCGGCCTGGGTGGGAATGAGAGCTATCCGGACCTCTTCCAGCCCTATGGCGGTTTCCCCGACGGGGTGCGGGTGGAGGATGGGCACATCACCATGCCCGACCTTCCAGGCATCGGGTTCGAGGGCAAATCCGACCTCATCAAGGTGATGCGCGACCTCGCATCCTGATCGGGATGGCCGATGACACGGCCGCAGCATCGCGGCCGTGTCACGCCGAGCGCAGGAGACGCCTGCACTGGAGGAGCCACCAAGCCAGCGCGGTAGGCACACCGTAGATGATGCCCATGTCGAAGACCCGGAGGCTGCCAAGCCGGTAGTGTCCGGAAAAGAGCCCGTGATCGATGGCGTAGAACACGATCCGCCCCGCCAGCGCCCCCCAGAGCAGGGCGAGGACGCCCACCCACCACCGATCGGCGTACCGGCGCAGCAGCGGCGTCAGGGGCAGGCCGAAGACGAGGAGGCCGAGCGCGACGAAGGGGATCGAGAGCGTCCCATAGCCCAGGATGAGGGCCGGGATGATCCACAACTCGGCGAAGGGCACACCGCCCATCTTGAACAGGCTTTGCACGGTGATCCCGGCATAGGCTCCAGCCATGCTGCTCAACCAGAACGCATGGGAGGTCCTCAGGGGCTTGGGATCCATCGCGACCCCATCCTGCAGCGCCCCTCCCACCCCTGCAACGGGCGTGACCGACCTTGAGCCCGAGGCGCGGCAGGGGCAGAACGGCGGCATGGAGGAACACCCGATGACCGATGCGCCGCCCCCTGCCCCTCAGGCCGGGGCCAGCCCCGCCCCGGGCGCCGTCAGCGCCGGCGCCCTTTCGGGCATCCGGGTCATCGACCTTACCCGCGTCCTCGGCGGCCCCTACTGCACCATGATCCTCTCGGACCACGGGGCGGATGTGATCAAGATCGAGCCGCCCCAGGGTGACGAGGTTCGCGCCTGGGGCCCGCCCTTCCTGGACGGCACGGCCAGCTACTTCCTCGGCGTAAACCGCAACAAGCGTAGCATCGCGCTTGACCTCTCCAAGCCCGAGGGCCGCGAGGTGCTGTTGCGCCTGCTCGATGGCGCCGACGTGCTGGTGGAAAACTACAAACCCGGCAGCATGGAGAAATGGGGCATCGGCTACGACACCCTCTTCCAGCGCTTCCCGCGGCTAGTGCATTGCCGTGTGTCCGGCTTCGGCGCCACGGGGCCGCTCGGCGGTCTTCCGGGCTACGACGCCATCGTGCAGGCCATGGTCGGCCTCATGTCCATCAACGGCGAGCCCGGCAGCGGCCCGCTGCGCATGGGCACGCCCGTCGTGGACCTTGCCACCGGCCTGTATTCTACCATCGCCATCCTGATGGCGTTGCAGGAGCGCGAGCGCTCCGGCCAGGGCCAGTATGTCGACATGACGCTGCATGACTGCGGCATGGCGCTGCTGCACCCGCAGGCTGCGAACCACTTCCTGAACGGCAAGCGCCCGGCCGCGACCGGCAACCCGCACCCGAATATCAGCCCCTACTCGAAGTTCCGCACCGCCACCTGCGAGATCTTCGTGGCCTGCGGGAACGAGCCCGCCTGGCGCAAGTTCTGCGCCTTCCTCGGCCTGGATTCGCTGGTGGACGACCCTCGCTTCGCCACCAATGGCGACCGCGTGGTGA
The DNA here is from genome assembly GCF_054165765.1 of Roseomonas sp. WA12. Lineage (NCBI taxonomy): Bacteria > Pseudomonadati > Pseudomonadota > Alphaproteobacteria > Acetobacterales > Roseomonadaceae > Roseomonas > Roseomonas sp. WA12. The sequence goes on from NZ_CM135108.1 coordinate 2,551,896, forward strand.
ACCGCGGCGATCTGAACACCATCCTCGAGGCCCGGCTCCTCACCGAGGACGGCCATGCCCTGTGCGACCGCATGCTGAAGGCCGGCCTTCCCGCCGGCCCCGTGCTCTATGTGGACGAGGCCATGGCCGCGCCCCACACGGAAACGCGCAACATGGTGGCCGAGATCGGCGAGTTCCGCGCGCTGAACACCCCCATCAAGCTCTCCCGCACCCCCGGCGGCGCGCGCACGGCCCCGCCGCGGTTCAACGAGCACGGGGACGAGGTGCTGTCCGGGGCCGGCTACTCGGCCGAGGAGATCGCGGCACTCAAGGCGCAGGGCATCCTGGTGGAACGGCAACGGGGCTGACCGGCATCATTCCGGAGGGGCAGCAGTTCCTTAATTTGTGATCGGGAGAATGGCGGCCTCAATTTCGAAGGTTGCCCTCCCATGTCCCTTCCTGCCCTCTCCATCCGGGGAAAGCTGCTGGCCGGCTTCGGCCTCATGTTCCTGCTGTTCATTGCCCTCACTGGCGCTTCCGTCCTGCAGATGCGCGGCATCTACGGTGCCGCCAGCGATCTGCGGGACAACTGGATGCCCTCGGTCACCGCCCTCAGCGACCTGAAGATCGCGATCAGCCGCGCGCGCACCCGCGCCGCGCGGGTGATCGCCACGGTGAACCCGGCGGAGCACGAGGCTGCTGCGGCGGATCTCCGGCAAATGGGCTCGGCCATCGAGGCAAATGCGAAGGCCTATGAACGCCTGATCTCCTCCACCGAGGAGCGGGCGACCTTCGAGCACTTCCAGGGCTTGTATCGAACCTACAGCGAGCATCTCGACGCGCTGGTCGCCCGGGCGGGCGGCGATCCGGCGGCGCTGTCGGGCTTCAACGGCGAGTCCGTCCGCCGCTTCCGCGCCATGCTCGACAGCCTGGATGCACTGACCAGCATCAACAGCACCGGCGGAGCGCAGGCCGGCGAGCGGGCCACCGCGACCTTCCACAACGCCCTCTGGACCATGGGCGCGGCGTTGGCTCTCGCGGCCCTCCTCTCCATCGCCAGCGTCCTCTGGCTCGCACGGAATGTGGGCGGGGGCATAAGCACCCTTTCCACCTCGATGCTGCGCCTTGCTCGCCGCGATTACGGCTTCGCGTTGCCGGATGCCTCCCGCACGGATGAGATCGGCGAGATGGCGCGCGCGGTCGGCACCTGCCGGGATGGCCTGCGCGAGGCGGATGCGCTGACCGCGTCCAAGGCGGCGGAGGACGCGGCCAAGGCCGAGCGCGCGGCGCGGGTGGATGGGCTGGTGAAGGGCTTCGAGGCGGAGGCGTCGGAGGTGCTGCGGGGCGTCGCCGCTGCCTCGACGAGGCTGGACGCGACGGCCGGCGAGATGGCCGACACGGCGCAGGATGGGGTCTCGCGAGCCACCTCTGTCGCCGCCGCTTCCGAGCAGGCCAGCGCCAATGTGCAAACCGTCGCGGCCTCGGCCGAGGAGCTGGCCGCTTCCATCGCCGAGGTCTCGCGCCAGGTGTCGAACGGCGCGGCGGTCGCCAAGCGCGCAGCGGCAGACGCTCGCGCGACCGATGGCGCAGTGCACAGCCTGGCGGAAGGAGCGGCCCGGATCGGCGACGTGGTGCGCCTGATCAGCGACATCGCCGGGCAGACCAACCTGCTGGCGCTCAACGCCACCATCGAAGCGGCCCGGGCCGGCGAGGCGGGCCGGGGCTTTGCCGTGGTGGCAAGCGAAGTGAAGACGCTGGCTGCCTAGACTGCCAGGGCAACGGAAGAGATCGGCAGCCAGATCACAGCCATCCAGTCCGCGACCGGTCAGGCCGTCTCGGCGATCGGTGACATCGTCCGCACCATCGAGGAGCTGAGCGGGATCACCACGCAGGTCGCGGCGGCCGCCGAGGAACAGACGGCGGCCACGCGCGAGATCGGGCGGGCGGTGGCCGAGGCGGCGTCCGGCACGCAGGACGTTTCCCGGCATACCGCAGGGGTGACGGAGGGGGCCGAGAAGACGGGGATGGCGGCCGAGCAGCTTCGGGTGTCGTCAGGCGAGCTTTCCCGCCAGGCCGAGGTCCTCAACAGCCGCGTCGGCCGCTTCCTGGCGGATATCCGGACCGCCTGAGAGCCGAAATGGGCAGGCGCCGTACCGGGCGCCTTCCCGCTTCAGGTCGTGGCGGCTTCCAGCGCTGCGGCCTGCCGCGCCGCCTCGACCTTCTGCCGGTAGGAGCGGAGGGAGAAGGGGATCATCCCGGCATAGAGGAGGCCCGCAGCCGCCAGCGCGGCCCAGGGTTCCGCGACCAGCAGTGCCGCATAGGCCGCGGCCCCGAGCATCAGCGGCAGCACAACCTGACGGGGGATCTTCACCTTCTTGAAGGACCAGGTCGGCAGGGTGCTGACCAGCAGCGCCGCGATGGCGACCAAGAGAACCGCCGACACAATGGGATGGCGGAAGGCGAGGGCCAACCGATCGAACCCCCAACCCTGGAAGGTGAGCGTCGCAAAGATCGGAAATAGCGCCAGACCGGCTCCTGCGGGCGCGGGCACGCCGGTGAAGAAGCCGGCCGGGCGGGGCACGTCCTCCGGCGCCACCGGGGCATCAATGGCAGCGTTGAAGCGCGCCAGACGCAGCGCCATGCAGGCGGCGAAGAGCAGGCAGGGAATGAAGCCGAAGCCGCGCGCGTCGTGCAGCGTCCAGAGATACAGGATGAAGGCCGGCGCCACGCCGAAGCAGAGGAAGTCCGACAGACTGTCGAACTCCGCCCCAAAGCGGGAGGTGGCCTGAAGCAGCCGCGCCAGCCGCCCATCCAGCCCGTCGATGAAGGTGGCAACAACGATCAGCGTCACCGCCTGTTCCCAGCGGTCATCCATGGCGAAGCGGATCGCCGTCATGCCGGCGCAGAGGCCGATCATGGTCAGGATGTTCGGCAGCAGCCGGTTGAAGGACAGGCCGCCCAGCCGCGCCCGCGGCCCGGGCTTGCGCGGGGTAAGGCGGAAGCGGCGGGGCGCCTGTCCCATGATCGGCCTCAGGCTCCGGCGGGCTGGCTGGCGTGCGGATGGGACAGATCCGCGATCACCGTCTCGCCGCCGATCATGGTCTGGCCGGTCTGCACGATCGGGCGCACGCCCTCCGGCAGGTACAGGTCCGTGCGGCTGCCGAAGCGGATGATGCCGAAGCGCTCGCCGGCGCGCACGCGCTGGCCTTCCCGCACATGGCAGAGAATGCGGCGGGCGATGAGGCCCGCGATCTGCACCACCGCGATCTCGCGCCCGTCCTCCAGCTTGATGGCCAGGGCGTTGCGCTCGTTGTCCTCGCTCGCCTTATCCAGCGCGGCGTTGACGAAGGCGCCGTGGCGATAGGCGATGCGCGTCACCGTCCCGTCGATCGGGATGCGGTTCACATGCACATCCATCACCGAGAGGAAGATCGCCACCCGCCAGCGCGGCGTGTCGCCCAGCCCCAGCTCCGCCGGCGGAACGGCGGACTCGACCGAGGTGATGTGCCCGTCAGCCGGTGCGATGAACAGGCCGGGCTTGGCCGGCGTGTAGCGCTCGGGGTCGCGGAAGAAGTAGAGGCAGAAGGCGGTGAAGGCGACGCCGATCCAGAACACCCAGCTGCCAAAGGCCAGGCCGCCCACCACGGCGACCACGAGGCCGCCGATCAGGAAGGGACGTCCCGCCGGATGCGGGGGCGCGATGACGAGGCGCAGGCTGTGCGCGAGGGACATGGCAATCCAGAAAGAATGGGAGGCCCGGTTATGGTTGCTCCAGGCCCCCTGGACAACCCTGTGTGAATCTTCAGCGAACCTCGGGAACCGCGAAAACCTGCCCGGGATAGATCCGGGAGGGGTTCCGGATCTGCGCCTGATTGGCGCGATAGATCACGGTGTAGCGAATGCCGCGGCCATAGGCGTCCCGCGCGATGCGCCACAGGTTGTTACCGGGCTGAACGACCACCTGACCGTCCCGGATCGCTCCGGGGGGCAGGGATTCGCGCTGGAAGGCCACCTCCACGCGGCCCGTGACCGAGGGCGCGGCACCCGAGGCGCTGCCAAGCTGGTCCACCCGTAGCATATGCCGGCCTACCGGCGGCGCCTCAGCCGGAGTGAGCGACCAGCGGCCGGCGGCGTCGGCCTGGGTGTCTCCCAGATGGCGGTCGTCTGAATAGATGCGGAGCTGCGCGCCGGGCGGGGCGGTCCCGGCGAAGCGCATCGTGTTGCTGTCGTCGTAATCCACCAGGTCGAGCCCGAGCCGGGCAGGCGCCGTGGACGGCGGAGCGGACAGGGTGCGCGGCGCCGCGGCGGAGGTGGGCGGCAGCAGTAGGACAAGGGACTGCTCCGGCCGTGCCGCCTCGGCCGCGCCGCTGTCGGACACGCGGGTTTCATCGGCCTTGGCCTCGCTGCCCGAAGTCTCGATGGCGCTGGCGTCGGAGACAGGCGCTTCGGCCGTGCGGCCGCCGGCGCGCTGGGTCCCGGCCGGCTGGCGTCCCGTCATGCTGCTTCCGGCCTCAACGGGGCCCTCGGTGCGCGGCCCGGCAGCCCGTACTGCGGCATCGGCAAGGGCCGGCGCGGTCTCACGTGCCGTGACCGCGGCCGAGGCCTCGCGGCGCGACGCCTCACGCGCCGGCGCCTCCGCGACCTGCGGCTCGGCCGGTGCAGGGCCAACGACCAGCACCGTATCCGGCCCAGCCATCTCGTCGCCCCCCGGCAGGCGGGCGCGGAGGGAGAGCTCCCGCGCGCCGGCACCCATCGGATCGGACGGCAGGATCACCCACTCACCGCGGGAATCGGCGCGGGCGCGCCCGATCTCCCGCCCGCCCTCGACGAGCACGACCTCGGCGCCCGGCGCGGCGCGGCCGGCGACCACCACCATTCCTCGCGCGCCCATCCGCACCACGTCAAAGCGCGGAAGTTCCGGTCGGACCGCCGGGGAGGTACGGGCCGGCCTGGTATCAGGCTGGGCAGAGATGCCGGATGACTGATCCGGCCGGGCCACGATACGGTCGGGCGACTGCGCCGCAGGGCGGTCCACCGAGCCATCCACGCCGCGGGGCACGCTTGCGGCATGCGGCGGCACGGGGGCGACCACGGGCGTTGCCACCCATTCCCGATTGCCGAGGAATGCCGCGAGCGCCACGACGCCGGCCATCATCGCCACGCCGCCGACGACTCGCAGCCGCGATGCGTCTGTCATGATCACGTAACTACGGCGGCACCGCGGCTGATCACAAGGGCGCGCATTGGCCGATCGATGCGATTCCGTCCGATCGGCACAGCCACCCTGGGCGCCCCGGGCCCAAGCTCCCTATCCTGCGCTCAGGGCGGACCAGAAGGAGAGAAAGGATGAGCATGCCGGCTTCGGAGCAGGATCAGGCGTCCCTCGCCCGGGTCAAGGTGTGGGACGGCTGGATCCGGCTGGTCCATTGGGGGCTGGTGGCCCTGCTCGGCTTGTCCTGGTGGAGCGCCGAGACCGGTCGGATGGAGCTGCACATGCTCTCCGGCGAGATTATCCTTGCGTTGCTGCTGTTCCGCCTAGGCTGGGGGATCGTCGGCTCGGACACAGCCCGCTTCTCGCGCTTCCTCCGCTCGCCGCTCGAGGGTCTGCGGCATCTTCGCCATTTGCACCGGCGGGAGCCGGACACGGAGATGGGCCACAACGCGGCCGGCGGCTGGATGGTGCTGGCACTGCTCGCCCTGCTGCTGGCCCAGGCGGGATCCGGCCTGTTCACCGATGACGGCATCCTCACCCGCGGCCCGCTGGCGCGCGCCGTGCCGCCGGATGTTGCGGATGCGGCCCGCAGCACGCATATCCTCACCTTCGACCTGATCCTGGTCGCGGTCGGGCTGCACCTCCTGGCCGTACTCGCCTATGCGGCGCTGAAGCGGCAGGACCTGGTGCGGCCGATGGTCACGGGCTTCAAGCGCCTGCCCGCGGCCTTGGCGGCGCGGGCGCCGCGGCTGGGGAGCCCCTGGCTTGCGCTGCTTCTGCTAGCCGTCGCAGCGGGTGTGGTGGCGGCCATCGCCCGGCAGGGCTGACGGCCGCCTCGCCCGGCGTCAGCGGCCGCGGAAATTCCGGTGGCAGGCGCCGCAGGCCGCGCCCATAGCCTGGACGGACGCGGTGGTGGCGGCGGCATCCCCGGTCCCGGCCGCCGCGCGCAGCGCCTGGGCGGCCGATACCGCATTGGCCGAGGCGCGCTCGAAGCCCGCCCGGTCCGACCAAACGGTCGGAAGCGCGCGGGAGCCGTTGCCGTCCGAGCCCGGCGGGAAGAGCGTGGGCAGGGTCTGGAAGAAGGCCACCATCTCGTCCGCGCGCGGCGCGGCATCCCGCGTGTCACCGCCCGCCTTCGCCACGGCCCCGATTGCCTCCAGGTTGGTTTGCATCCGCCGCAGTCCCTCCTTGCGGGTGGAAACCGGGTCGGGCTGGGCCAGAGCGGCACCGGCCGAGAGCAACGCCGCGACGGCAGCGACGATGAGGGGGGAGCGATGCATTCGGGCCTTCCTGGGTTGTCGTGCCAGCCAGACTAACGATGCAGGCAAAGGTTTCGCATCTTGGATTCGCAGGGCTCGACCGTGTGCCCCCACATCTCGCGCAGGGTGCCCTTGCCGCGCTGCCGCCCCGGCGCTATACGCCGCCGCCCGGACGTTGTCTGACGGAGCGTAGCTCAGCCTGGTAGAGCACTGTGTTCGGGACGCAGGGGCCGGAGGTTCGAATCCTCTCGCTCCGACCAAGACGGCGTTCAGAAGCCCCGCATGGCCTTGCCGTGCGGGGCTTCTCTTTTCTGCCCTGCCCGCTGACTTCACGCGATCGTGGCGTAATGGCAACAGCCCTGCTGCCTCCGGGCGTTTTTACGGCATCTCACATATCCGTTGGCACGCCCCTCGCAATACGCCGCGGCACCACGCCCGTCGCGTGAGGGGGATGAACCTATGAAGACCAACCTGGTCACCGCCACCGCATTCACGCTCGGCCTCTCGCTCGCGGCCGGCACCGCCGGCGCTTTTGAGCTGGAGAGCGCCGGCCTGACCATCGGCGTCACGCCGACCATCAGCTCGGACTACCTGTTCCGCGGCGTGAGCCAGACGCAGAACCGGCCGGCCGCGCAGGGCACGATCGACATCCAGCACACCAGCGGCGTGTATGTCGGCGCCTTCATCTCGAACGTATCCTTCCTGGGCACCAATGCGCGCCAGGAAGTCGATGCGATCGCCGGCTATCGCTTCTCGATCGGTGACGTCAGCCTCGACCTGGGCGGGATCGCCTACACCTATCCGGGCTACGACAACGCGCCGGGCTCGGGTCTCTACGACCTGCAGTACTTCGAGCTGGCGGCGAAGGCCTCCTATCAGGCCGGCCCGGCGAAGCTGCTTGCGGCCTTCAACTACTCGCCCAACTACCAGCTTGAGTCGGGCACCGGCCTCTATATCGAAGGCGGCGTGGAGTTCACCCTGCCCTATGACTTCACCCTCGCCGGCCGCCTCGGCTACCAGTGGATCCAGAACAACCCGCGCTGGGGCTCGCCCGACTTCGCCAACTGGAACGTGACGCTGTCCTACAAGTTCTCGGACTTCGTGCTGACCGCCGGCTACTTCGACACCGACCTGAACCGCCGTGAGTGCTTCGCCGGCCAGAAGATCTGCGAGGCCCGCGCCATGGTCTATCTCAGCCGCACCTTCTGATCCTGCGCTGAAAACCCGGGCGGCGTGCGCCTATTTCCGCGCCGCCCAGTACATCAGCCGGCTCGCCGGCCAGACCCAGGCCACGCCGGCCACGGTGAAGTAAAGAAGCTGCGCGGCCCAGTGCCATGGCACGACATCGGCCAAAGCCACCGCCGCCCCGATATAGAGCAGGAAGCCCAGGATTCCGGCGATGACGGCCAAAGGGACGCGCGACATGCGCGGGCTGTTGCCGGATTCCCCGCCGCGCGCAAGCCCCCTTCCCTGCCGCGGCCCCGGTTTGCCCGGCGGCCCCGCCCCGTCCTATGGAAGCGCCCACGATTCCTGAGCCCTTATCCGAGCCCAGACGGAGCCCCGCGATGAACGACAGCCCCGCCGACGTCTCCGGCCCCGCCCTCGACCTCAAGGAGCACATCCGCGGCATTCCGGATTTCCCGAAGCCCGGCATCCTCTTCTACGACATCTCCACCCTGCTGCGGCACGGCCCGGCCTGGAAGGAGGCGATGCGCCGCCTCGCCGAGATCGTCCGGCCGCACCGCCCGACCATCCTGGCCGGCATCGAGAGCCGCGGCTTCCTCGTCGCGGCGCCCCTGGCCCTCGAGCTCGGTCTTGGCTTCGTGATGCTGCGCAAGCGCGGCAAGCTGCCTGGCGCCATCATCGGGCTGAACTACGCGCTGGAATACGGCACGGACCGGATCGAGATGCAGGCCGATGCCGTGCGCCCCGGCGACCGAGTCGTGATCCTGGACGACCTGCTCGCCACCGGAGGGACGCTGGCCGCCTGCATCGCCCTGCTGCGCCAGGCCGGGGCCGAGGTGCCCGCCGCCGCCGCCCTGATCGAGTTGACCTTCCTGAACGGCCGCTCCCGGCTGGGCGACACGCGCTTCGAGTCTCTGATTGCCTATGACGACTGAGGGGGCGCGGGATTGCCACATTCCCGCCCCAGCGGCCGGCCAGCCTCCGCCATCATGACCCCTGCCCTGCCGCCATGCCCGGACCAAGCCGCCGCCCTGGGGCGACGCGGCGCGGGGCTGGCATTGCTGTCGCTGACCGCGCCCGCACTGCTCAAGCCGCGAGCCGCGCGAGCCCAGGCCGATGGCGGGACTGTCCTCGTACCCGGCCCCGAGGATGGCGGCTGCGCCCGTTGGGCCGCCCGCGCCGCGGGGGCTCTGGCCCGCGGCCTGCACCGGCAAGGTGCCCTGCGCCTCAACTTTGTCGGCGGGCCGGATGGGGTGACCGCGGCCAACCGCTTCGCCACCCTCGACGGCGCCGACGGTCCGCGCTTCCTTGTCCTGCCCGGCTGGACCTGCCACGCGCGCCTGACCGGCGCTACCCGCGCCCGCTTCGAGCCCGCGACATGGCTTCCGTTGCTCGTCACCTGGCATGGCGCTGTTCTGGCCGGGCGCGGGCCGGTCCCGCCGCGCAACGCAGCGCCACTTCGGGTCGCCATCCCCTCCCCCGACGCGCCCGAGGCGGCTGCCCTCGCTGCGCTGGACCTGCTCGGCCTGCCGGCACGCGCCGTTGCCGGCCAGCCCGAAGCCGCCTTCGCCGCTGGCGAGGCAGATGCGCTGATCGTGACTGGGCCGGATCCGGTCGCGCGCGCCGCCGCGCTGGGCGCCGTGCCCTGGAACCATATCGCTCTGCCCGGCGAGACGGAGAGCGGGGAGATCCCGCCTCTCCCGGCCTCGGCCGCAGCGCGCGGCGTGATCGCCGCGGCGGCCGGAATGCAGATGCGGGCCGCGCTCGTGATGCCACCTCTCACCCCGGCGGATACGGTGGCAGCCTGGCGCCGCGCCGCGATCCGCTGGCAGGAGGAGGAGCGGGCTCAGCCATCCGAGGGGCTGGCGCTGATCGGCGCTCCCGCGGCCACGGCCTACGCCCTGCTGGCGCCACCGCCCGACGCCACACTCGCTTATCGCAGCTGGCTGGAACGGCGCCTCGGCTGGCGCGCGACCTGAGACGTCAGGCGAACAGGCCGAGAAGGCTGGAGGTTGCGGAGCCGCCGCCCGTTCCAGCCGCGGACATGACGTAGCGCTCGGCGAACTTGGTTGCCTGCCGCGCATCGGTCAGCTTCGACAGGTCTACGCGTGAGGTGATGGCGCGGGCCTGTGTCTCCACCTCCTGAATGGCGATGGTCTGAGGCAGGCCGAGCGCGCCGGTCACCACGCGCCGCAGCACGGCATCTCCGAGTACCTCATAGGGTGTGAGCGCCTTCCCCGTCGCCATACGCTGCTCGAAATAAAGCGCGTCCGAAATGCCGCTCGCCTCGCTGTCCCGGGAAATGCGCCACTGATAGGAGGTGTAACCCTCGGTGAGCCGCTTCTGCACGGCCGGGTCGCGCAGCCCTTCTAGCCCGCGTTTGGCAAGGTTGAGTGTGGCGGCGGCGTTCTTCCACCGACCATCGGTGGCCGCGAGCCTGGAGGCGACGGATTTGGAATCCGTCGTGTCCGACATGAGCGCGCGCACGGCCATGCCGGGTACGTCCACCCCGTCCGGCAGGCCGAGCGCCGGCATGAGCACGGCGGTGACGCGCGGATCGCGCAGCGCCGCCTCCACCGTCTTGGCGCGCGATATGCCTTCGGTAAAGCGGCTGAGGGCCTGCTTCACCGACGCATCCTTGGAGAGCTGCGCGACGCCTTTATCCTCGGCGCCCTTGGCGGAGGCGCGGCGAAACGCCATCAGCGCCGCGGCCCCATCAGCCGCGCCGGCACCGCCGATGCCGCCGCCAAGGATCGAGAGGGCGAGCGAGCCGGACATCTCAGCCTGTCATCGCCAGGCCGGCCGCCACGTTCTCGTTCACTTCGATGAGGAAGCCGATATCGGGTTCGTCCCGGTCCATCTCCCGCAGCACCGTCCGACCGACGGAGATGATGGAAGCGCGGAGAGGCGGCGGAAGCGCGTTGGTAGGGTCCAGCAGAACGCCCTCCACGGCAAGCCAGAGCCGGCGGTTGTCGGCCAACGCACGGATCGCGCGAAGCCCGGCTTCGGCGCCCTTGCCGCCGTTCAGAGCCTGTACGGCGCGCAGGCCGCCAGTGACGCGACGAAACACATCCGCCTCCTGCATGCGAATGGGCAGGGCGGCGTTGGTTGCGCGATAGGCGTTTGCAGGGTTGGCATGCAGCATCATGCGGGCACCTCCTCCGGCACGGGACGGGTGTTGGGGGGCGGCGCGATGCCGAGCACCGCCTCCTCGTGCCGCATCACGCGGCGCGCGAGTTTCAGCGCGGTGTAGCAGTCGTCCTCCTCGGCCGCCGACAGCGCCCGCTCGAGCATCGCCGAAGCGAGGTTGGAGGTGGTTGCCGCCTGGAACTCGGCGATGAGCTCGCGCGCGGCTTCGAGCCCGCGCTCGCGCTCGTCCTCGTTGCCGATATAGGCCGTCTGGAGAGCGAAATAGATGCGCCTCGCGGGCGTATCGGCTGCCTCGGGAGGAAGGATCTGCTTGCCGAATAGGAAGCGGGCCTTGGCGGTCAGCTCGATCCGGGTGCGATTTCGGAACCGGATGGGCGCGCCATTCACGACCATGAGGTCGCCCTGGCGAAGTTCGAGAACCAGCGTGGACACGGTATTCGCGTTCCTTCGTGGCTTGCGGCGCGCGCCCTGTGCCTTGTGCGGGCGGCACACCGCAGCCGGGGGCATCTCGCCGCCCGGCGCGATGAGAGGGAAAGGGACGTGGCGCCGCGGGTCCTTCGCGGCGCCACGCCATTCAGCGGAAGAGGCTGAGCAGGCTCTGCGGCGCCTGATTGGCAATGCCGAGGGACTGCGTGCCCAGCTGCTGCTTGATCTGCAACGCCTGGAGTTTCGCACTCTCCTTGGCCAGGTCCGCGTCGACCAGCGCACCTAGGCCGGTCTCCAGGGAGTCCATCTTCTCCTTGTTGTAGGAGACCTGCCCTTCCAGGTACTTGTTGTTGCTGCCGAAGGTGTTCAGCGCGGTGTTGATCGTCGCCATCTTCGAGGTGAAGTCGCCGGTCGACGCCAGGGCCGAGGCTGCCGAGGCGGCATCGGTCGGGGCATCGGCCACGGTCAGGGACGCACCATCCACCGCCGCAAGGGTGTAGGTGGTGCCGGACTCGTTGCGGACCGTGGCGATATTGCCGCCGCCCGCGCCCGTCGACGTGCTCAGCAGGGTGCGGCCGTTATAGGTCGCGTCGGAGATGTAGTTCTCCACCTGCGTCTGCAGTGAGCTGTACTGCGCCTGGTACTGGGTGCGCTGCGAGTCGGACAGCGTGCCGTCGGCGAGCTTCACCAATACGCCCTTGATCTCGCTCATCGTCTCGGAGACCTTGGTGAGGCCCGAGAGCGTCGTGTCCAGCACGCCCTTGACGCCACCGATCTGCTCGTTGGCGGAGGTCAGGCCGGCAATGTCCGAACGAACCGCCTGGGCGACGGCGAAGGCCGCACCGTCATCCTTGGCGTCCGCCACGCGGTAGCCCGTGGAGATGCGCTTCTGCGTGGCAGTCAGCGCGTCGTTCGTGCGGTTGAGCGACTGCAGGGCGACGGCGGCGCCCATGTTCGTGTTGACGGAGTTCAGGGCCATATCTTGCCCCTTTCATATCCGATGGAGGCCGAGGACTGGCCACCACCCGTTGCGTTCCGCCTTTTGCGGTATGTCCCCATCTTGCCTGCGGCTGGGTTAATGGCGGCTGAACGCCGGGTTCAGCGCAAGAAGTCCGTGAGCGACAGGCCGGAGAGCATCGAGAGCGCCTGCCAGGATGCCTGAAGACGGGTCTGCGTGTCCTGCAGCGCGGTCAGTGTGGTGGCCAAATCCACCTCCTCCACGTCGGCGAGTTGCGAGCCGAGTGTGGTGTTCAGATTCGTGTGCCGGTCCCGTGCCGATTCCAGCTGCGCCTCCGCAAGGCCCAGCGCGCCCGCCTCCTCGCCCAGGCCGCCCATCGCTGATTTCAGGCTCGCCGTTGCGCTCTGCACCACCGCGTTGAAATCCGCCCCCGCCGCAGTCTGCCCGGGCGTCAGGCTGGCGAGGGTCATTAACCCGCGCAACAAGTCGCGCGACCAGCTCTCGGTCTCGCTGCCCGCGGTACCGACCGCGGCGTTGCGGCTGGCGAAGAGACCCGTCTCCACCTCCTGCCCGTCGCCGGTCAGCACCGTCCGACGCGGCTCGTTCAGGCCCCGAGTTGGATCGAGCGCGTAAGCGGAGAATGGGGTCTGGCCGGGCGTCACATTCTTGGCGGCCGCGAGGGTCGCGGCCAGCACCGCCCCGCTGTTTCCCGGTGCCAGCGTGCCGACAGCGGTCGCGATGTCGGTCGCCATCTGCGTGCCCATGATCCCGGCCGGGTCGGGCACGGGCGGGTTCGCCGAATCGGCGCCGCCGAAGAGATAGGCGCCCGCATGCCGCTCGTTCAGCAGACCTGCTACTTCCTCCACCGCCTGCCGCGCACTGCTGGCGAGCGCGCTCATCCGCACATTGTCCGAGTTGTTGACCTTGCCCGCATCCGTCATGAACTGCCGCGCGATGTCGGACAAGCGCTGCAGCGCCTCCTGCGCCGCGCCCGTCGTGCCGAGGGCACGGTCGATCGAGGTAACATGGGAGTCCCGGCGCGCGATCTCGGTGCGCAGGCTGATGGCACGCCGCGCGTCCGGCGCGATCTCGCCGTAATAGGTGCCGCGTCGTCCGCTTGCCACCTGCGCGGAAAGGGTCTCGATCTGCGACTTGAGCTGGGAGGATTGCCCGACCAGCCGGGCGAGCGAGCCCGACCCGATACCTGCGATGGCCATCAGCGCACCGCCTGGAAGAGGGTGTCGTACATGCCCTGCACCACCGAGACGAGGCGGGCATTGGCCGCATAGGCCGTCTGCAGCGTCACCATCGCGGACAACTCCTTATCTATGTCCACGCCCGCACGCTCCGAGAACCGGCTCTCGAGCGAGGCGAGGAGGTCGCCCGACGCCCTGCCACCCTCCTCCGCCATGGCGCGGGCGGCGGATTGAGTGGCAACGAGCTGGGTGGCGTAGTCGTCGATGCTGCGCGCCGAGCGTAGCGAGGATTGCAGCGTCCCGTTCGGCCCGAGACCGGTGGTGGCGAAGGGCGGATGCGGATTGCCGGCCGAGACCTCGGTCCCGAAGGAGCGATTCAGCACGCGATCGATCAGCGTGGTGAAATCCGCGGGTCCGGTGGGGCTGTTCGGGGTAAAGGCCGTCGCCCCTGTCATGCTGCCCACGACGGTATGCGTGCCGTTCCGCGCAACGGCGGGGTCGGAGAGGACGGCCGTATTCACCCGGACCGCGCCGGCGAAGCCGATCCATCCACCGCTCGAATAGGCTGCCGCGGGGTCAGGCACCGAGCCGGCGTCGCCGGTGAACAGTCGAAGGCCCTGGGCGTCGAAGCGGGCGGTCAGGCTGGCGGCCGAGATGTCCAGCTCCGCCTGCGCCAGCGGCAGCTCCTCATCGCGCAGCGCAGCATGGGCCGCCAGGGTACCCTCGCCCAGCCGGTTGGTCACATCCGTGCCGCCCAGCATCACGCCGGGCAGCGTGCCGCCGGAGCCGTGGAAGGACTGCGCGCCAACCGTCATCGGCTGGATTGAGAATGGGCCTTTATCCGCATAGAGAGGAAGGTTGAGACCGCCGGAGGTGATCAGCAGGACACCGCCATTCTCCTGCTCCACCGAGCGGACCTGCATGATCGAGGAGATCGAGGCGATGGCGAGATCGCGCTTGTCCTCCAGCTCCGCCGTGCTGATGCCCTGGGCCCGGAGCGGCAGGATCTTCTCGGTGAGTTGCGAGACCTGGCGGAGCGCGCCGTTCAGCCTCTCCACCTCCTGCACCATGTTGTCCTGCGCGCCCTGTCGGGCATCCAGGATTGCGGCCGAGACGACGTGGTAGCGCTCGGTCAGTCCCTGGGCCGCGGTCGTGACCCGGCTTTGAACAAGGGTATCCGAGGGGTCGCCGCGCAGCGCGACGAAGGCGTCCCCCAGCGCCGATGTCAGATCGCCGATCGATTCCCCCGTTGAGCCATGCGCCACCTCCACTCCCTCCAGGACGTGAGCGCGGGCGGTTGCCGCTGCGGTGGCGGCACGGGCGGCGTTCAGCTGGTTGGTGAGCGCCGTGTCGACCGCGCGCGTCGCCTCCTCGGTTCGCACGCCTGAGGCGAGCGAGCCGGCGATCGAGGAGGAGCCCTGCACCTCCTTGCGCGTGTATCCCGGCGTTGCCGCATTGGCGATGTTGGAGGCCGATTGCGCGAGCTGGCGGTTGACATGCGACAGCCCGCTTCGCGCAATCGACAGGGCAAGGTCGAGGCTCATCCGCTCCGCTTCCCTGGCACCGCCCTCCCGGGGAGGGTTGTGCCGTCATGGTTAATGCCGCGTTAGCGAGCCGGCGTGTCCTGGGCCGTACAGGCCGCCACGCTCAGCGCCGCATGTTCAATGCGTCCTGCAGCAGCTCGTCCGCGGCGGTCACGATCTTTGTGTTTGCGGTGTAGGCGCGCTGCGCGAGGATCAGCTTCGAGAACTCCGAGGCGATATCCACGTTCGAGCTCTCCAGCGAGGAGGTGACGATCTTGCCCGAGCCGTTGGACGAGGCGTCGTTCACCCGCGCCTCGCCGCTCTCATTGGTGCGCAGATAGGCCTGCCCGTCGGTCTTCTGCAGCTTGTCGGCATCCGAGAAGGTGACGAGCGGCACGCGGCCGATGGTGCGGGACTGGCCGTTGTCGTAGTTCACCGTAAGGTCGCCATTGTCGCTGAGCGAGACTGCGGAGAAGCTGCCCAGCGGCACGCCATCCTGCGAGAGGTCGCGCAGCGTGTATTCCTGGCCGGCATACTGGGTCACGCCGGACGCCTCGTTGAAGTTGCCGAGATTGAGGTCGATGGTCTGTGGCCCCTGGCCGAAATCGGCCGTGAAGGTCACCGCGGCCGGCTGGCCTGGGACGGCGGCTGTGCCACTGACCCCCGCGCCCACCGTCGCACCGAAGGAGCCGATCGTACCGGCCGGCGCGGTCCCGCCGCCGCCAGTGCCGAAGTTCACCACCACCGAGCGCGTGGGGATCGCCGGCACGGTGCCGTCGTCCGGGATGGCCATGTTCAACTGCCACTGGTTGGTGCCGACATTCGTCCAGGTCATGTCCACGGAGTGGAGCCGGCCGAGGCTGTCATAGATCTGGATCTGCGCGGCGACGGGCACCGTGGTGGAATCCGCCGGAAGGTTTGCCGAGAGGTTCACATTCTCCGTCGCCACCGGGTTGTAGACGGACTGGTCCACCCGCAGCGGCTGGATGGTGGAGCGGTCCGGATTGCCCGCATTGTTCGCCTGCCAGCCCTGCAGGTAGTAGCCCTGGCCATTCACCAGGTAGCCGTCCCGGTCCATCTCGAAGTTGCCGGCGCGGGTGTAATAGGTGCGCGCGTCGAAAACAGGCAGCCCGTCCTCGGTGCCACGCGGCATCGACACCGCGAACATGCCCTGCCCGGCCACTGCCATCGCCAGCGGGTTGTCGGACTGCTGCACCGTGCCCTGCACCGTGTTGGTGTAGTCCGGCCGCGCGGTGACTGAACCCGGCTGGTTCACCTGCAGGGTGGAGCGGGTGACGTAAGACACGAAGTTGGTGTCGGTGCGCTTGAAGCCGACCGTCTGGCTGTTCGCGACGTTGTCAGCAACGTTGCCCAGGGCGCGGGCCTGAGCAGCCAAGCCGCTGATGGCCGTGTTCATCGAGGCGTAGAGCGACATGTCGGGCTCCGTGGCTGTGGGCTGAAAGCAGGATGGCGGGGCGCGTCCCCGCAGCCCTGGCGTGACAGCCCTGGCGCAACGGCCATGCCAGGGCGACGGCCCGATTTCCGCCCGCGGACTGCCGGGATGCGGCAGTCCTTGCCGCCCATCCGGCCGCGCCTGCCGCCTCCGCCCGGCCCTGGGCTGGCAGGGGGTTTGCGGAAGACACGCCCGGTCCCCCTTCGAGGCTGGACCCTGGAGGCGGAGCCGACGATGGACGCGCTGGAGATTTCACCGAGTTCCGCCCCGATACGCGGGGGTGTGCCGGCACCGTCCATGAGTGGCGGTTTCACAGTGGCGCTGGACGGGCTTCTGGCAGCCCAGGCAGCCGCGGCGGGGGCAACAGCGTCCGTCGGCGCGCAAGCCTCCCCTGCCACCATCCAGACGTCGCCCATGGCCGACCCGATGCTGGCAATGCCAGCCGCCCGTCAGCCCGTCGAAGCCGAGGCGCTGCTGGCCCCCCTTCCCGTCGCGCCACCTGCCTCCCTGCCGCCCGCCGATCCTGCCAGCATCGGGCCCGTTGAGGACGGGACCGAGACGGAAGGGGAGGACGCGCTCACCCTTACCGAGCAATCGCTCTCCGTCTCCCTTTCGGCCGACGCGATTTCCTTGCTCATGAATATACGTGACGCCGCGGTTCAGGCGGCTGCCCAGCCACCCTCAGGGGGTCCTGCGCGCTCAGCTTCGGCCACCGATGCTGCCGTGATGCAGGCGGCGCTCCAGCCCGGCACCCGGCCGCCAGGCAACGGGCCTGCTGCCGCGCCGCCTGCGCCAGAGACGCTCCCTGCGGAGGACGGACCCGCGACTGCGGCCGCTGCCACGCCCTCCTCTGTCCCGGCAATGCCGAGACATGCGGCCTCACCTCGCCAGCCGGGTACCGCTTCCGCCCTGGCCCCGTCAGCCGCGGACGAGAAGATCTCTGCGTTGTCGCCCGCCGCGCCGACCGAAGCCGGTGCGACCATCCTGACCGAATTGGCCGCTTCTCCCGAGGTAAGCGGGGGGGAGCTCGCATCGCGTCCAACCTCTCTCACGGAACAGGTACCCTCCTGGGCCACGCCCTTACCTGCTTCCTCGCCTGCTCCTTCAACCAACCCAGGCGCGATGCACTCTGGCGCGCCGCCCGTGGCGCCCGCCGTGGTGCCGATGCCTGTCCAGCCCGCCGACTCTCCCGCACGCTTTGTCCCGCGCATCGCTCCCGCGCAGCAGGTGGCACCTGCAGCCATCGCGCTGGCAATCGGCGGCGGCCCGGATGGGCGGATTGCGCTGAGCCTCGATCCTGTGGAGCTCGGGCGGGTGGAAGTGGTGCTCGAGCGCGTCGGCGAATCCACGCATGTGCAAGTCGCCGCGGAACGCCCAGAGACCCTGGCCCTGCTCGCGCGGGATAGCGCCTCGCTGGACCGTGCGCTGGGTGGCGCCGGGATCGGCGCGGAGGGGGGACGCAGCCTCAGCTTCTCGCTGCTCGGCGGCGATGCCGGCGGCGGAAATGCTGCCATGGGCGGCGGCGCGCAGGATGGCAACCGGCAGTCCGGCGGTCGCGGGCGCGGCACGCCCGCGTCGGCCCTGATGGAACCTGACCCACGCCGCCAAGCCCTGCTCGGCCTCCTCGACATCGCGATCTGAACCAGAAACCCCTTCGAAGGAGGCCCCGATGGCCGTCTCCGGCACCACTGGCACGACCAACACCACGGGCAACGCGGCCTCAGCCGCCACCGCGTCCCGCACACAGCTCGCGGGCAGCTTCGACAACTTCCTGTCGCTGCTGACGACGCAGCTGAAGAATCAGTCCCCCACCGATCCGCTCGATACCAACCAGATGACTGCCCAGCTCGTGCAGTTCGCCTCCGTCGAACAGCAGATCGGCATGAACAAGAACCTGGAGCAGATGGTCGCGCTTCAGCAGGCCGCCCAGCTCACGGCCGCGTCGCCGATGCTGGGCCAGCGCGTGGAGGTCGAGGGGGACCAGTTGCCGCTGCAGGGCGGCAGCGCGACGGTGCGGCTGCCGGCGGCCGGCGCGGCCCGCAGCGCGCGAGTGGCCGTGCTGGACAACGGCGGCCGCGTCCTGCGCGAGGCCCAGGTGACCCTCGGCACCTCGAGCCAGGACTGGACCTGGGACGGGCGCGACGCCGCTGGCAAGACGCTTCCCGACGGCGCCTACAAGGTCGCGGTGACGGGTGCAGACACGGCCGGCGGGCCAGCCACCGCCGGCTTCAGCGTGATCGGCACCGCCACCGCCGCGGAGCGGACGGATGGCGCGCTGCGCCTGCGCATAGGGGCGGCAATCTACACCTTCGACAAGGTCCGCTCGATCACCGGCAAGAGCTGATCGCGCGGGTTGGGCGGCCTGAATGGCCCGGCGTAACCGCCCATTAACCTCGACCGGCAAACATTGCCGGGCCGGCAGAAGGCCGGCGCGAGGGGATGGCCATGCGCCAGCGACAGACGGATCACGGGATCGCCGCCGCCCCTCGGGGCATGCAGGTCGAGGGGCCGCGCTGAATGGCCGCTGTCCTCGCCCAGTTCCGCGCTCTCGGCATGGCCCGGCTGGCTGCGATGGGCGTCATGGCTCTGGCGGTGCTCGGGCTGCTCGCCTGGTTCGGCATGCGCGCGGGCCAGCCCGGCATGGCGCTTCTCTACTCCGAGCTGGACCCGCGCGATGCGGGCGCGGTGGTCGCCTCGCTCGATCGCCAAAAAGTACCCTATCGCCTGGGCACCAACGGCACGACCATCCTCGTGCCCGAGGAGATGGTGCCACGCCTTCGCCTCTCCCTTGCGCGCGACGGGCTACCCGCTGGCGGCAATGTCGGCTGGGAGATCTTCGACCGCGGCGAGAGCCTGACCACCACCCCCTTCCAGCAGGACGTGAACCGGCTGCGCGCGATGGAGGGCGAGCTGTCGCGCACCATCCGCGGCCTCGCCGGGGTGCGCGGCGCGCGGGTGCATCTCGTGCTGCCGCGCCGCGAGGCCTTCTCCCGCCAGACCGCCGATGCGCAGGCGAGCGTGGTGCTGACCATGCAGGGCGTGCAGCGCCTGGACCGCGAGGGCGTGCAGGCGGTGCTGCACCTCGTGGCCACCGCCGTGCCGGGGCTGCAGGCGCGCAACATCTCCATCGTGGACAGCCGCGGTGAGCTGCTGGCCCGCGGCGGCCAGGCTCTGTCTGGCCCAGCTGCCGCCGCGACCCAGGAGGAGATGCGCCGCGCCGAGGGGCTGCGCATCGCGCGCTCGGTGGAGGAGATGCTGGAGCGCAGCCTCGGCGGGGGCCGCGTGCGCGCCGAGGCGACGGCCGAGATGGATTTCGACCGCGTGCAGACCACCGAGGAGCGCTACGACCCCGACAACCAGGTGCCCCGCAGCGTCCAGACCAGCCAGGAGCAGTCCCGTGGTGCGGAAGGCGGCAATGTCTCGGTAGCCAACCAGCTTCCGGGCGCAGAGCCGGCCGGAGGGGGCGGCGGCAGCAGCGAGAACAAGTCTGAGGAGACGACGAACTACGAGATCGGCAAGGTGGTCCGGAACACTGTGCGCGAGCATCCTGTCCTGCGTCGACTCTCGGTCGCCGTGCTGGTCGATGGGGTGTGGGAAGGCACGCCGCCCGCCTTCCGCGAGCGTAGCGCCGAGGAACTGTCCCGCATCTCCACCCTCGTCCGCAGCGCGATCGGCTTCGACGAGCGGCGCGGCGACCGGGTCGAGGTCGTCTCCATGCGCTTCGCCCTGCCCGAGAGCGGCGACAACCCGCTGGATGGCGGGCTGCTGGGCCTCGGGCTTGGCCCCGCTACCGTCGCGCGCCTAGCGGAGTCGGCGATCTACGCGCTGGTCGCGCTGGTGGCGATCCTGCTGGTGGCGCGGCCCATGGCGCGGCGGCTGAGCGCAACCCTCGTACCGCAGGCAGCGCTCGCCGGCATTGGGCCGGAGGACGCGGCCCTGGCCGGGCCCGGCGGCGTTGCCGGACTTGGCGGCCCAGCCGGCGCTGCGGCTCTTTCCGGCCCGGGCGGGATGGGCGCGATCGCAGGGCCCGCCGGAATGGTGAGTGCGATCGCCGGCCCAGATGGCGATGAAATGGTGAGCCTGGACAACGTGCAGGGGCAGCTGCGCGCCTCATCGGTTGCCCGTGTGAACGCGCTGCTGGATGCCCATCCGGATGAGGGCCTCGCGGTCGTCCGGCGCTGGCTGGCCCCGGAGGACGATCGATGATGAAGCTGAGCGGCCCGCAGAAGGCAGCGGTCCTCCTGCTCACCCTGGGCGAGGTGCACGCGCAACGCCTCTTCTCCCGGCTGCATGAGGACGAGATCAAAGACGTCTCGGCCGCCATGGCGACGCTGGGCGCGGTCGACGCTGCGGTGGTGGAAGAACTCTGCCGGGAGTTCTCCGACAGCCTGGGCGCCACCGGCAAGCTCATCGGCTCCTATGAGACGACGGAGCGGATGCTGCTGAAGACCCTGCCGGTCGACCGCGTCGCGCAGATCATGGAAGAGATCCGCGGCCCGGCCGGACGCACCATGTGGGACAAGCTCGGCAACGTCTCGGAAGCCGTCCTCGCGAATTACCTGAAGAACGAGTATCCGCAGACTGTTGCCGTGGTGCTGTCCAAGGTGAAATCCGACCACGCCGCCCGCGTGCTGGCCCTGCTGCCCGAGGGCTTCGCCATGGAAGTGGTGATGCGGATGCTGCGCATGGAGACGGTGCAGAAGGAGGCGCTGGAGGGCGTGGAGCGCACCCTCAAGATGGAGTTCATGAGCAACCTGGCCCGCTCCAACCGCCAGGACAGCCACGAGATGATGGCGGAGATCTTCAACAACCTCGACCGCGCCGCCGAAGGGCGCATCATGTCAGCGCTGGAGGAGCGCAATCACGAGAGCGCCGAGCGTATCCGCGCCCTGATGTTCACCTTCGACGACCTGAGCCGAATGGACAGCCCCGGCGTGCAGCTGCTTCTGCGCAGCGTGGACAAGGACAAGCTGGCCCTTGCCTTGAAGGGCGCGAGCGACACGTTGAAGGACCTGTTCTTCAGCAACCTGTCCGATCGCGCGGCAAAGATGCTGAAGGACGACATCGCCGCCCTCGGCGCCGTGCGCCTGCGCGACGTGGACGAGGCGCAGGCGATGGTGGTGGGCACGGCGAAGGACCTGGCCGCTTCCGGCCAGATCCAGCTTGAGGACGGACAGGAGGCGATGATCTCCTGACATGGTCACCTCTCTTCGCGGCCTGCGCGGCCTGCGCGGCCTCTCCCTTCCCGATCTCGATGCGCCCGACCTGCCGCCTCCTGAGCTTCCCCCGCCCCCTACCATCGAGGAGCTGCTCGAAGCGGCGCGGCGCGAGGGCCATGCCGCCGGGCTGCGGGAGGGCGAGGCCCGCGGCCGCGCCGCCGAGGGGGCCTCGCGCGACGCCATGGCCGAGGAGGCAGTGCGCATCGCGCTCAGCCAACTCGATGGCGCCCGCGCCGCGGCACGCGAGGCCGCGGACCGCAATGCCGAGGCGCTGGCCGGCATGCTAATTTGGATGGTGGATAACGCCCTGCCCGGTGCCGCCGCGCGCGAGGCCGCGCCCCTGCTTGAGCCACTGATGCGGGCCCTTGGTCCCCTGGAGGACGCGCCGACCGGCGCCGTGCTGCGCGTGCCGCCCGCGCTGCTCGACCACGCGCGGAGCCGCTTCGGCGCGACCGGGCTGCCTATCGAGGCCGACGCCACCCTGCCCGAAGGTGACGCCCGCATCGCCTGGCGACACGGCGCCATCGACCTTGATCTCTCCCGCCGCCGCGCCGCCATCCGTGAAGCGCTGCTTTCCCTTCGACTCCCTGTTTCCCCCATCCCTGAGGATGACGCATGAGCAACAGTTTTGAGCCTGTTGGCGCGAACGAAACCGGCGAGCCCCGCCCGCCCGCCGCCAGCCAGGGACTGGACGCGGTCTACGACATCCCCGTGCAGGTCAGCGCCGTGCTCGGCCGCGCGACGCTGCAGGTCAGCCAGCTGCTGAAGCTCGGCCGCGGCGCGGTGGTGGAACTGGATCGCAAGCTGGGCGAGGCGGTCGACATCTACGTCAACAACCGCCTCGTCGCCCGCGGCGAGGTGGTGATGGTGGAGGACAACCGTCTCGGCGTGACGATGACGGAGATCGTGAAGGCGGATCGCGCCGGATGACCCGCCTGTTGATCATTGGCAGCCTGGAGGCGGAGCTTGGCCACGCGGCGCGCATCGCCTCTTCGCGCGGGGCGAGACTTCGCCAGGCCGATGGCGTGACGGCCGGGATCGGGATGGCACGGAGCGAAGGCTTTGACCTCATTCTCTGCGACGTGCTGCACGACGTCTCCTGGCTTGTCTCTTCCCTGGAAGCGGAGCGCATCGCCTGCCCTGTCGTGGCCTGCGGGCGCAATGCCGATGCGGCTGCCGCCGTGCGCGCGATCCAGGCCGGCGCGAAGGAGTTCCTACCCCTTCCCCCCGATGCTGAGCTGATCGCCGCCATGCTGCAGGCCGCGGTGGGCGAGGTGCAGGGACCCATCCATCGCGACCCCGCCATGGCGGCCGTGCTCAAGCGCGCCGAGGGCGTGGCTCGGGCCGAGGCAAGCGTGCTCATCACCGGCGAGAGTGGCACGGGCAAGGAAGTGCTCGCGCGCTACATCCACACTCATTCGCGCCGCGCGCATGGCCCGTTCGTTGCGCTGAACTGCGCCGCCCTGCCGGAGGCGCTGCTGGAAAGCGAGCTGTTCGGCCATGAAAAGGGCGCCTTCTCCGGCGCTGTCGCTTCCCGCCGCGGCAAGTTCGAGCAGGCCGATGGGGGCACGCTGCTGCTGGACGAGATCGGCGAGATGGACCCGCGCCTGCAGGCCAAGATCCTCCGCGCCCTGCAGGAGCGCGAGATCGACCGCCTCGGCGGCGCGGGCCCGGTGAAGGTGGATGTCCGCATTCTCGCCGCCACCAACCGCGACCTTTCGGCCGAGGTCGCCGCCAACCGCTTTCGTGAAGACCTGTTCTTTCGCCTCAATGTGGTGGCGCTCCGCATCCCCGCGTTGCGCGACCGCCCGGACGACATCCTGCCCATCGCCGAGCACTTCGCCCGCCGTTACGCGGAGGCGAACGGCCTGCCGAACCGCCGACTCGCCGCCGCCGCCCGTGGCGCACTGCTCTCGCACGCCTGGCCCGGAAATGTCCGCGAGCTGGAGAACACGGTGCACCGCGCCGTGCTGCTGGCCGAGGGCGACGAGATCGGCGCCGAGGCGGTGGAGTTGCACGTGCCGGCGCCGCGCCTGGTCACTGCTGGCGCGCCCGTGCCCGAGCCGCCGCTGGCCCAGCCGGGCCGCCCGAGCGGCGTGGCCGCCCTGGTCGGCCGGAAAATGGAAGAAGTCGAGCGCGATCTGATCCTGGAGACGCTGACCCACTGCCTCGGCAATCGCACGCGCGCGGCCGAGATCCTCGGCGTCTCCATCCGCACCCTGCGGAACAAGTTGCACGAGTATCGCGCCGCCGGCGCCCCCGTTCCGGTCGCGCCCGGGCAGATGCCGGTGGCCCCCTTCCCCTACGCACAGCTGGGCTGATCCATGACCCTGCCTCCCTGGCTCCAGAGGCTCGGCGGTTCCACCGACGTGGCATTGGCGATCGGCGTCGCCATGCTCATCGTCGTGCTGGTGGTCCCCCTGCCGGTGGTGCTGCTGGATGCGGGGCTTGCCCTCTCGGTCACGCTGTCGGTCCTCGTGCTGATGACCGCGCTGTTCCTTCAGCGGCCACTCGATTTCACCTCCTTCCCCACCATTCTTCTCCTGACCACGCTGCTGCGCCTGGCGCTGAACGTCGCTACCACGCGCACCATCCTGACGCACGGCCATGAGGGCCCGTCCGCCGCCGGCCATGTGGTCTCGGCTTTCGGCGGTTTCCTGATGGGCGGTGACGTGCTGGTGGGCATGATCGTCTTCGCCATTCTGCTCGTCGTGAATTTCATGGTGGTAACAAAGGGCTCGGGCCGCATCGCGGAGGTCGCCGCGCGCTTCAGCCTCGATGCCATGCCCGGCAAGCAGATGGCGATCGACGCCGACCTCTCCTCCGGCCTGATTGACGATAAGGTGGCCCGCCACCGGCGCGATGACCTGGAGGCCGAGAGCGGCTTCTACGGCTCCATGGATGGTGCCGCGAAATTCGTGCGCGGCGATGCCATCGCCGGCCTTATCATCACCGGCATCAACCTGCTGGGCGGCATCGCCATCGGCGCAGGGCGGCACGGTCTGCCCTTCATGGACGCCATCACCACCTTTTCCTCGCTGACGGTGGGCGACGGGCTGGTCTCGCAAATCCCGGCGCTGCTCACCTCGGTTGCCGCCGGCATCGTGGTGACGAAGGGCAACACCGAGGGCACGGCCGACAAGGCCATGGTGAAGCAACTCGGCTTGGCGAAGCCGCTGTGGATCGCCGCTGTGGCCGCAGTGCTGATGGGCCTCCTGCCGGGCATGCCGCTCATCCCCTTCCTGCTACTCGCCGGAGGCTTCGCAGGCGGCGCCTGGAGCAAGGGCGGGACGGAGATCGCCGCCGAGGCCGCCGCCTCTGCACCTGCAGCCATCGCGCCCGAAGCGCCGATCGCCGAGACGCTGCGGATCGACCTGCTCCGGGTGGAACTGGGCTACGGCCTGCTGTCGCTCGCCGCCGGCGAGGGCCCGCGCCTGACCGAGCAGATCCGCAATCTGCGCAAGACCGTGGCGCAGGAGATGGGCTTCGTCCTGCCGAGCGTGCGCCTGCAAGACAACCTGCATCTCAGGCCTCATGAATACGTGGTACGGGTGAAGGAGATTGAGGCCGGGCGCGGCGAGCTGCGCATCCCCATGCAGCTCGCGATCGATCCCTCGGGCATGCGCCCTGACATGCCCGGGGAGCCCTGCGAGGAGCCCACCTTCGGCCTGCCCGCTCTCTGGATCGAGGAGCACCGCAAGTGCGAGGCGCTCGCCCGTGGCTGCACGGTGGTGGACGGCGCCGGCGTGCTGGCGACACATCTCACCGAGATCGTGCGCGAGAACATGCCTGAGCTGCTCAGCCATGCCGAAGCGCAGAAGCTGCTGGACGACCTGCCGCCCGAGAACGCGAAGCTGCTCTCGGACCTTATCCCGAACCAGATCACGACGGGCGGCGTGCAGCGCGTGCTGCAGGCCCTGCTGGCCGAGCGCGTCTCCATCCGCGACCTTCCCACCATCCTGGAGGGAATCCAGGAAGCCATGGCGGCTGGCGTCCGCGGCATGCCGTCGCTCGTTCAGGTCGTGCGCACGCGCCTTGCCCGGCAGATCTCCGATGCTGCCCGTGGACCGGCCGGCTACGTGCCGCTCATCGCGCTGTCGGCTGAATGGGAACAGGCCTTCGCTGAAGCGCTCGTCGGCCCGGGCGAGGAGCGCCAGCTGGCCATGGCACCCTCACGCCTGCACGACTTCATGAACCGCGTGCGCGACGCCTTCGACCGCGCCACCGCCCAGGGCGAGTCTCCTGTCTTGGTATGCAGCCCGATGGTGCGCTCGCATGTGCGCGCCATTGTCGAGCGCTTTCGCCCGACAACCGCCGTGATGTCGCAGACGGAAATCCATCCGCGCGCGCGCATCCGCACGGTGGGTGCGATCTGACCTTCACCGCTTCGTAACCCCGGTCGGGCAGCATCAACCAATGCGGCTTCGAGTCTTCCGCGCAGCCAGGATGGCCGACGCCATGGCGGAATGCCGCCAGGCGCTGGGTCCCGACGCGCTCATCCTCTCCACCCGGCGCACCGCCGCCGGGGTCGAGGTCACGGCGGCGCTGGAACCGGCGGATGAACCGGTTCCGCCGCTGCCTCCCCTCCCCGCCGCGCCGGATCCACTCGCGCGCCACAACATCCCGGCCCCGCTCCGCAACCGGATCGGCGCGGGCAGCAGCGCCACCCTGGCTCTGGCTCTCCGCTTCGGCGCCCTGCCGAATGCCGCGCAACGTCCCCTAGCCTTTGTCGGGCCGCCCGGGGCGGGTAAGACCCTCACCTGTGCCAAGCTCGCCACGCGGCTGGTGCTGGGCGGCGCGACCCCGCTCGTCGTCACCGCGGATTCGCAGCGTGCGGGCGCCGCCGAACAGATCGCGGCCTTTACTCGGGTGCTCGGCATTCCCATGGCGATGGCGGGCACGGGCGCGCAGCTGGCCGCCGCCATGGCGCGCCGGGCCGCCGGCCAGTCCATGCTGCTCGACACCGCCGGCTGTGACCCCTTCGATCCCGCTCAGGCCGAACAGCTCCTAGCCCTGCTGCGCGTAACGGACGCGGTGCCCCTCCTCGTGCTTCCCGCCGGGCTGGACCCGGAGGAGGCCGGCGAGACCGCCCGTGCCTTTGCCGCCCTCGGCGCCCGCCATCTCCTGCCTACGCGACTGGACGGAGCACGGCGCCTCGGCGGCGTGCTGGCCGCGGCCAGTGCCGGCCCGCTCACCCTGGCCGAGGCCGGCATCGGCCCTAGCGTTGCGGACGGTCTCACCCCCATCACCCCCGCCTGGCTGTCGGCGCGGCTGTCCGGCCCCGCCCGCCCCGCGAAGGAGGCCGCATGACGCGCCTGATCGGCATCGCCTCCGGCAAGGGGGGCGTGGGCAAGACAGCGCTCGCCATCGGGCTCTCCCAGGCCCTGGCACGCGCCGGGCGGCGCGTGCTGCTCGCCGATGGCGATCTCGGCCTTGCCAATGTGGACGTGCAGCTCGGGCTGCAGGCCCGGCACGACCTGATGGCCGTCCTCGGTGGGGAGGTGACCCTGGGCAAGGCCGCGTTGGCGCAGGAAGCGGGCTTCCATGTGCTTCCCGGCCGCTCTGGCTCCGGCGCGCTGGCCGCGCTCGATCCCGGCTGGATCGACCGCTTCCTCGGCCTGCTCCGAGGCGCCATCTTCGACGACGTGGTGCTGGACATCGGCGCCGGGCTGGATCCCGTGCCACGCCGGCTTTCAGCCGGCTGCGACACCCTGCTGGTCGTCGCCACCGATGAGCCGACCAGCCTGACCGACGCCTATGCCGTGCTGAAACTGCTGGCACGCGATGCGCCAGGGGCGGATGCGCGGGTGGTGGTGAACATGGCAACTGACGCCGCCCAGGGCGCCCGCACCCATGCGGCGTTGGACCGCGCCTGCCGCGGCTTTCTCGGCCGTGGCGCGGCGCTGGCCGGGGTAATCAGGCGGGACGCGAAGATGCGCGACGCCATCCGCCACCAAACGCCGCTGCTCACGCGCCACCCCGGCTGCAACGCGGCGCAGGACATCGAGGCACTGGCGGGCGGCCTGCTGGCGGCCCGCGCGGCGGCGTGAGGCCGCGCAGGCGCGGAGCCGCCGCTCTGGCTCAGTCGCGGCGGAGCACCAGCAGCGTGCCGGCCACCGGCGCCCCTCGCTCCTCGCGCAGGACAACCTCCTCCCGTGCGACCGGACGCAGGCCAGCGGCCTCGGCCAGGGACAACACATGTGCGGGGTCGTGGCGGTAGCGCATGCCCTCGCCCAGCGCATAGGGCGCGCCCTGCCCCGTCTCCAGGCTGAATGCGGCGTGTCCGCCGGGGCGCAACGCCGTACCCATCCCGCGCAGCGCCGGCGCGAGGTCGCCGAGATAGTTAAGCACGTCGGAGGCCGCGACGAGGTCATAGGCGCCGCGATGCGCGGCCAGGTAGGCCACCAGCTCCCCCTCTTCCAGCAACTCGTAGATCCCGCGCTGCCGCGCCACGTCGATCATCCGCGGCGAGAGGTCCACACCCGTCATGTGCCGCGCCCAGGGCCGCAGCGCCTGGCCCGAAAGCCCGGTGCCGCAACCGGCATCCAACACGTCCAGCGCGGCCTGGGGCGCCACCCCCGCCCCGCTCAGCAGAGCAGCCAGCGCCTCGGGCGTGCGGTAGCCGAGCGTGCCCGTCAGCTCCGCCTCGAAGCGCGGCGCGTAGGTGTCGAACAGGGTGCGCACATACTCCTCGGGCGGCCGGGGCGGCGCCACGCCCTCGCCGAGCGAGGCGAGAAGGAAACGTGCCTGGGCCGCCACCTCGCCGCCTGCCGGCAGCACGCGCCGGGCCGCCTCCGCGGCTGCGCCGGGCGCCCCGCCCTCGCGCAGGCCATGGGCCAGGGCCAGCATGGCCTCCGGATCATCCGGCGACAGGGACACGGCCTCGCGCAGATGCGGCACCGCCTCGCCTACCTTGCCAAGAGCCGACAGCGCCTGGCCGAGGTTGCGGCGGGCTATGGCGTCCGCGGGGCGCAACTCGACGGCCTTGCCCAGCATCTCGACCGCCTCGCCCAGCCGCCCCGCCTCGGCCAGCGTCGCCCCGCGGGCGGCGAGGTAGATCGGGCTTTCGGGGTTGGAGGCCAGGGCGCGGGCGGAAAGGGTCAGCGCCGCCTCCAGGTCGCCCCGCTGGCGGGCGATGATGCCCATCAGATGCATCGCGTTCGGCTCGTCCGGCTCGATCTCGAAGGCGCGGCGGTACAGGGCAATGGCGCCCTGGTCATCGCCGACCGCCTGGCGGGCCGCGCCCTCCCGCACCAGGGCCGCGGCCCTCTGACGGCTATCGGCGGGCGTGCTAGGCTGCTGCATCGGGTGCTCCGGAAGGGCCGGCATGGAGGGATTGATCCGCATACCCCTGATTCGTGGGGGGCGGGACCTGCGCGTGGATTTCGCGCGCGGGATCGCGTTGTGGTTCATCTTCGTGGACCACGTCCCCGGCAATGTGCTGGGACGCCTGACGATCCGCAACCTGCTGCTCTGCGACGCGACGGAGGTCTTCGTCCTCCTCGCGGGCTATGCGGCGGGCATCGCCTATGGCCGTCAGATGGAGCGCGAGGGCTGGCTGCGCGCCGGCGCCCGGGTCGCTGGGCGCTGCTTCAACCTCTACGTCGCCCACATCTTCCTCTTCGTGGTCTTCACGGCGCAGGTCGGGTACTCGGCCGCGACGCTCGACGCCAGCGCCTATCTCGACGAGATGCATCTCGATCCCTTCTCGGAGGCGCCCTATCTCGCCCTGCTGAAGGCCCTGCTGCTCACCTACCAGCCGGCCTTTCTCAACATCCTGCCGCTCTACATCGTGGTGCTCGGCCTGTTCGCCCTCGCGCTACCACTGCTGCGGCGGCCGGCCTGGCTGATCGCATCCTCGCTGCTGCTCTACCTCGCCGCCCGGGTGGTTCCGCTCAATCTCCCCTCCTGGACGGGGGGCGGCTGGTTTTTCAACCCCTTCGCCTGGCAGTTGCTTTTCGCCCTTGGCGCGGTGCTGGGCCATGGTGGGACGTCCGGCGGGGTGCCCTGGCGGCGGACCTACGGGGTGGCGGCCGCTCTCGTGCTGCTGCTCTCCTTTGCCGTCACGCTGGTCATCTATCTCCGGCGGGACCTGATCGGCCTGCTGCCACTGCCGGTGGCAAGCGTGGTGGATGCGGTGGACAAGTCGGCTCTGCATCCCTTTCGGCTGCTCTCCATCCTGGCGCTGGCCTATCTCGTCGCCCATGCGGTGCCGCGGGGAGCGGCTTGGCTGAATGGTGCCCTCGCGCGCCCCTTCACGCTGATCGGGCAGCAAGGGTTACCAGTGTTCTGCGCAGGGATCTTTCTCTCCTTCCTCGGGCGGCTGGCCGTGGAGTGGCGCGAGGGATGGGCGATGCAGTTCGCGGTCAACGCCGTTGGACTGGGGGCCATGGTGGCGCTTGCCGCGGCCGTTGCGTGGTCCGACACCCGGCCGCCGCGACCCGCCTTGCCCGTTCGTCCTGCGACCGATACGGCTTGAACGCTATGCGGCTAAGCGCCCCCCGATTCGTCCGCCCTGCCCTTCTGGCCGGTATTCTGGCCACCTTTCTGCTCGGGCCGGCCCGAGCCGCACCGTGTGGCGCACCGGATGACCTCCTCGAGCCCTCCTCCCTCCCCGCCGTAGCCGCCGCCGTTACCGCCGGCCGGTTGACCGTGCTGGTTGTCGGGTCGGCCAGCGTGGCCGGTCCGGGCGGCAGCGGGGCGGACAGCGCCTATCCCGCCCAGCTCGAGACAATGCTGGCCCGCAGCCTGCCGGGCGTACGCGTGGAGGTGGTGGCGCAGGGTGGGCGGGGCATGGTCGCGGCGGATCACCTGGCGCTAATTCGCGCCGCGCTCGGCCAGCGCCCCCGGGCGCTGGTGTTGTGGCAGGCCGGCACGGTCGAGGCGGTGCGCGCCGCCGATGTGACGGAGATGACCGACGCGTTGCAGGAAGGCGCCGAACGGGTGCGGGAGACGGGAGGCGACCTGATCCTGGTCGATCCGCAATGGTCGCGCTTCCTGCGCGCCAATGCCGATGTGGAATCCTACCGCGATGCCCTGCGTGCCGCCGCTGCCGCGACCGGCGCCGGCTACTTCAGCCGCTACGCGCTGATGGGCGCCTGGGCAGAGGCCGGTACGGTGGATGTCGAGCGCGCCCCGCGCGACCTGAAGGTGGTAGAGGTGGACAAGCTTAATCGCTGCCTCGCCGAGTCCCTGACCGATATGATCATCCAGGGCGTGGCGGAGGCGCGGCGCTAAGTCGTCTCGCGCTCGCGATAGATCGTATCGGCCAGCAGCCGCAGCACCTCGGGAACGCCCGCGCCGGTGACGCCAGAAATGAGCAGGGGCTCCTTGCCCAGCACGCGGGCGAGCGCCTTCATGCGCGATGTCCGGGCCTGGGGCGTCATGGCGTCCATCTTGTTCAGCGCAACGATCTCCGGCTTATCGACCAGCCCACCGCCATAGCCCTCCAGCTCCGCGCGGACGGTGCGATAGGCCTCGGCCGGATCGGCCTGGGTGCCGTCGATCAGGTGTAGCAGCACGGCGCAACGCTCGATATGGCCGAGGAAGCGGTCACCCAGCCCCGCCCCCTCATGGGCGCCCTCGATCAGCCCGGGGATGTCCGCCAGCACGAACTCCTCCGTCGCGTTCAGGCGCACGACGCCGAGCTGCGGGTGCAGGGTGGTGAAGGGATAGTCCGCGATCTTCGGCCGCGCGGCGGAGGAAGCCGCGAGGAAGGTGGACTTGCCGGCATTGGGCAGCCCGACCAGCCCGGCATCGGCAATCAGCTTCAACCGCAGCCAGACCCAGCGCTCCTCCCCGGAATAGCCGGGATCGGCGCGGCGGGGGGCGCGGTTGGTGCTGGTCTTGTAATGGGCGTTGCCGTGGCCGCCATCGCCGCCGCGGCAGAGGATGGCGGTCTGGCCGGGCTCGGTCAGGTCGGCGAGCACGGTCTCCTTGTCATCGCCCAGGATGACGGTGCCGACCGGCACCTTGAGGACCACATCGTCGGAGGCGGCGCCCGTGCGATCGGAGCCCGCGCCATTGCCGCCCTTCCGCGCCTTGAAGTGCTGGGCGTAACGGTAATCGATGAGGGTGTTCAGCCCCTCGACGGCCTCGACAACCACATTGCCGCCACGGCCACCATTGCCGCCATCCGGGCCGCCGAACTCGATGTACTTCTCGCGCCGGAACGCGACCACGCCGTTCCCGCCGTCACCGGCCTTTAGATAGACCTTCGCTTCGTCGAGGAACTTCATGGTTGGACTTCCAAACGAAAACGGGGGCCACGAAGGGCCCCCGTGATCCTCAGCACTTGGGCTGAAGGCTTACTCGGCAGCGGCCGCCAGCGGCTCCACCGAGACCGCCACGCGGTCATCGGCCTTGCGCTCGAACTTCACGCGGCCATCCACGAGGGCGTGGAGGGAGTGGGTGCGGCCAACCAGCACGTTGCGACCTGCCATCATCTTCGTGCCACGCTGGGTCACAATGATGTTGCCGGCGCGCACGGCCTGGCCGCCGAACAGCTTGACGCCGAGGCGCTTGCCAGCGGAGTCACGCCCGTTGCGGGAGGAGCCGCCTGCCTTCTTATGAGCCATCTGTCAGGTCTCCTGGTCTATGCCGGGGATCAGAACTCGCCGATCCGCAGCACCGTCTGGTGCTGGCGGTGGCCGTTCTTGCGGCGGCTGTTCTGCCGGCGGCGCTTCTTGAAGATGATGATCTTGCTGCCGCGGTTCTGCTCGACGACCGTGGCGGTGATGGAAGCACCGGGAACAGTCGGGGCGCCGATCTGCAGGCCGTTGTCGCTGCCGAGCGCGAGCACGTCGTGGAAGGTGACCGTGGCGCCGGCCTCGGCGTCCAGCTTCTCCACCGTCAGCACGGCGTTCGGGGTCACGCGGTACTGCTTCCCGCCGGTGCGGATCACTGCGTAGGTCATAGGAATGCGGGTCCGCCTCGTCTCGGCCTGGGTCTCGGCTCGTCGGTCGTGCAAGAGCCGGCGGAGCCCACGCCCCAAGTGGTTACTTATGGGGGGCCTCGCCGGGAGAGGGGCGGCTTGTAGCGGGGTCCGGGCGCGAGAGTCAACCTTGGCAACACCAGCCGCTTCTGGATGCGTTGCGCGCGGCCGCGTGTCGGATTATAGGGCCGTCCACGCGCCGGAGAGGTGCCAGAGTGGCCGATTGGGCCGGTCTCGAAAACCGGAGTAGGGGCAACCCTACCGTGGGTTCGAATCCCACCCTCTCCGCCATTCCCTGTTCCCGCTACATCCCCAAGCGTTCCCACGAAGCCCTGTGATTCAGGCGTTCCGAGCGCGTTCTGCGGGCATTACGGGCCGCGATCTTCTCGTCCCTTCCTACCCCACCGCGAGAATGGACCGGGCACTCGACCAGGCAACGGCCAAGCCGGACCGAGCAATGGGAAGCAGGGGCGGTGCTGGCCGCCTCTCGGTCATTCAGCCTCGCAGCTGACACTATGTGGCCGTACCCACGGACTCGCGAGGCACTAAGAGGCTCTAGGCGCCCGGCCCTAACTCCTGCGCTGTTAACGGCCCCTTTCTACACGCCGATGCCGCGGAGGACCCCATTACCGACCGCAGACGTCGGTCCCGTTTACACATTCGTTACTGGTTCCGAATAGTCGATTTCATGTCGTTGAAATAACGAAGGAAAGCGGAGTGGCACGTGGCGTGCTCTCCTTGCGAGTTTGCCAGGAACATCCTGGTAGCTAAGACCAAGGATCATGACATGAAGGTCACTTTCCTGAAGCTCATCTTGCTCGCCGGAACCGCGACAAGCCTGGGCTTCGCCGCTACGTCCGTCGAGGCGGCGCCTCTTCCCGCTGGCTGGACTTCGATCGGCAACGCCGGCACGAACACGGTGGCTGATGGAGTGGTACCGCTGGCGCCCGGCTTCTCCAGCTATCAGTGGATCTCCACCGACCAGGGTGTCGATGGCGCGGGAAGGCTTCCAGTCGGGCCCACCGGCCAGGAGACGGACGGCTCCTACGCCCAGACGCCAACCTTCACCGTAGCTGCCGGTGATGCGCTGAACTTCTATTTCAACTACATTACGAGCGACGGTGCGCAATACACGGAGTACGCTTGGGCGGGCCTGTACATGGGCACGAGCAGTTTCGACAGCTACCTGTTCACGGCACGCACCACCCCCTCCGGCAACACAGTCCCTGGCAACGGC
Source organism: Roseomonas sp. WA12 (assembly GCF_054165765.1). Taxonomy (NCBI): domain Bacteria; kingdom Pseudomonadati; phylum Pseudomonadota; class Alphaproteobacteria; order Acetobacterales; family Roseomonadaceae; genus Roseomonas; species Roseomonas sp. WA12. The sequence continues at coordinate 2,585,626 of NZ_CM135108.1, forward strand.
CTGCCGGGCTTGGGCGCCGGCGTCGTCCTGACGCCGTCCTCCACAGCTATCATTCAGGGCGGACCAGTCTTCTCGCCGCTTGGCGACAGTTCGGGCAGCTGCTTCGGCGCGGGTTGCGGTTATACTGGCTGGATCCAGATGCAATACACTTTCACTACTGCGGGCATGTACTCACTTGGCTTTGGCGTGACGAACGCGCTCGACAAGTCGTACGACACGGCCTTTGCAATTGCGGGCGTGTCCATCAACAACGTGCCGATCGACCCCAGCCCTGTTCCGGAACCCGCCTCCCTCGCCATTCTGGGCGTGGGGCTCCTTGGGCTTGGGCTAACCCGGCGCAAGTCGGCCTGAGTAAAGGCCTTGCCCGCCCCCGGCGGCCTTCAGAAAGCTGCCGGGACTCCGTCCGACGGTACGGCGTCGCGGGTCGGCTATTACCCTCCTGCCTAGGCCCCGTACCGTCTGCGCGGTCGAGGCTGCCCGACCCGCAACACACGTACTGCTCGATGCGGCAGGTATAACATCGGCCCGAAGTAAGCCTCGACTGGGGCTGCTCCGCAGCCTCACCAAGCAATCCCCGCCCTTGGTGCGACCTGAACGCTCCGCCAGCATCCGTTGCAGGGCAGTTCTTGTTCTGGCGAACTTCACCGACCAGCGAAGACGGACTGCACAATAGCGATAGCGAAACCGAGGCGCGCCGCTGTCTCGTTCATGCCCGACCGCCCTGGTACGCTGTGCGCCTGCATCAAAGGTCTGACGTGAGATGTCCGGGTCCCACGTTATCACCGGGCAACTGTTTCCCCGATCCTAGATACAGCAAAGGCAGTCGCCGCGGCAGCAACGTGGGCCGCGAAGCTTGCAAAGATGAATAAGGGTCTTCGGGCCGCTTCTGCACGGGCTGCAAGCAAAACAACGAACGACGCAAGAGCCGTTAGGAGTACTCCGGTTGCTTGTATCTGTCCTGAGCGACGGCAAGAGCGAGCGGCAACCAAGCCAGCAATGGCGGCTTGAGGTGTCCCGAAGTACCAACAGAAAGACGTCACCTACGCCCAGACCGTCCATCCCAGGTCAGATGCGAACCAGTGCCAAACGTGGCTGAGAGAGTGAAACGTCGGCGCCCGCGCGAAGGCCAGCACCAGACAGATTGCAAAAGCTGCTGGAGGCGGTCTGACTGCGACGAAGCTCAATGGAAGAATAAAGTAAGGGAGCATGGTCCCGATGGTGGCGGACACAAACGTTCCGCCAGCATTGGCGTTGACGAGATTGGTGCGTCGATGACCGCCCCGGGCGGAGCAGCGGCGCCTAAACCCGACTCGGACACTCATGTCCGGCGCACCTCTGTCTTGGACCGCCTGTCGTCACCGGATGATCCTCCAGCCGCGGGCTTGCTGCCACTAGCAGGTCGGCGCTCCTGCCCTCCGGCACCGGCTCACCCTTGCGGCAAAGCAAGGTTCTTGTGCGGAACCCTTACCAGCGCGCGGGGCTGGGCGAAAATCTTCGCCGGCGCCACGGTGGTCAGCCACGAGAGCGCAGCGCGAATTCGGCGCCGTTCCTCCGCTGCCCAGGGAAGGCCGGGGTGCAGCATCCAGACCAGGGCAATGACCCGCTGCAGGCCGTAATCCCCGCCGATGTCCACCCTCACCGCCTCGAAGTCGGTGCCATAGGAGCGGTAGCGGGTCCACGCCCTCGCCATGTCACCGAGCTGCTGCCACGTCCGGGCCATGGGCACGTCACGGCCTACCACCTGGTCCCATGTGTCGAGCTCAGCCTGCGTCAGTCTGGGCTTGCCGTCCGCCTTGATCGGGCGCCCACAGAGGATGCCGTAGTTGACTCCGTCCGCGTTGCAGAAGGCCGGATCGTGCTGCAGGGAGCCGACGAGCCAGTTGGCCTCCCAACGCAGGTGATCCATGGCGCCCGGCAGGCCCAGCAGGACGGATTGCACCTCCGCCGGCACGCCGAAGTCCTGCTGCCAGGGGGCAAAGGTCGTGGCGTCATCGCCCTTGATCGGCGCAGCATGGCCGTGGACCTCACCGCACTCCTCCGTCCAGCCGGGCCGCTTCATCGCCAGCCAGCGCAGGTTCGCCGCCAGCACGGCGCGAAAATAGCCGGGCGCCGGCTGCATCGCGTCGGGCGCGAGCATGACGCATTGCACGAAGCCGCGCCGGCCCCAGGACTTCGCACGCACCTGGTCGGCGCGCGTCATGAGGAAACCCTCGCCATCGCCGTCCCGGAGCTGTGTGAGGCGCGCGGCCCGGCCCTCGGGGGTGAGCGCCAGGTTCCTGGGCGTCCCGCGCCCGGACACCGCGCCCTGCGACTGCACCATCATGCTCCAGCATGCCTGCGCGACCATCGCCTCTATCCGGTGCCGGTCACCCGTCAGCAGATAGGCAACCAAGTGATCGTTGGGCTGGTGCGCCACATCCGGGCCGAACTTTGCTGCCTCCTGCCCACCGGGCAACCAGGTCGGATCTCGCACGTCCAACCAAAGCTTCGGACGATCCAGTGGCGTGAGGAATGCTTGTTCTTCGGTCAGCCACCAGTGCCACTGTACCCCCATGAGGGCGACGGAGCGGCCGAGGACGTACTCAGCCATGCCGGAGTCTGTGCCCATGAGGACGATCGCGGAGGGCTCCGGGACCATGCCGATATCGGGCCGGCCGCCGGTCCTGCCCATGTTCGGGATCAACCCGCGCAGGGCAAACGGCTCGGCCCAGCCCGGCGTTGTCATCTGGGCCACATAGGCGTCCCGCGCCGCCGGCAGATAGCCGCCGGTCGTGTAGGGACCGACCAGCCCCGCCCGGTGCAGGCGAGCAGTGTTCGGGAATGCCCAGCAAGGCACCGGCGCCGCCCTCCCATCCGGCCGCGCCCGCGCCTCGACCGGCAGCCAGGCCCCGAGCGGGTGAACCACGGGGCCCACAGAGGCGACCCGCGTGTTGTTCACCAGCACCGAGACGCTGTAGCGAGCAGCCACCGCCACATCCCTGCGGTTTGTGCCGGAAACTTTGCCGCCCTCCACCATGCGGAGGGGCGGCCGCAGGGCGATGTCGTTCCGGAAATTCGCCACCACCCGCACCGAGCCGTCCGCGAAGAGAGTCACGTCGACGGCGAGGTGCATGGTATTTGCCCCGACCATCTCGGGCCGGATCGGCAAATCGACGCGCCAGGAGAGCGCCAGCGGGCCGTCGCGCCAGCGGTCCTGGCCGGGAGTCAGTGGCAGATTGTGGGGCGAGAGGTTGCCTTCCTCACCCACCGCGACTGAGACCATCGCGCCGTTGAAGGGGCGGAGGTCGAAACCACCGGCGGAGCGCTGCGGCACGGCGACAAGCGGCAGATCGCCGGTTGCGCCGCGGCCGAGGCCGGGATCGCGCAGCGCCAGCAGCACGAGGGCGGCGCTGCCGTCCGGCCAACGGGTTGAGATGTCGGCCTGCACGGAGCCGGGCGTAGCGGCCGTCAGGGTCTCGCCGTTAGGAAGGTCGCCCTGCGCCAGGAAGATCGTGGTCTCCCGTACGGTGCCGGCAGGTGCCCCGGTGCCGACCAGCCGCAGGGTGGCGACAACGCGCCTCTCCGGCGACGTGGGTGGAACAGACGCCCGGGCGGGATTCGGCAGGGGCGCGGCAGCGGGAACGGTCTCGGCCGCGGCCAGCGCCTCGACGCTCTCGCCAAATGCGCGGAGGCTGGCGAAGGTGGCGAGCAGCACGTCGCGGCGGGAGGGCGTGTTCATTTGTGTGTTCTGTCCGATCAGGCCGGGCGGCCGATAGCGGCGAGGACCTCGTAGTTTACGAAAGTGCAGGCAAGCTCAAGTCCAGGCGCGACAAGTTTGGCTCTGAGCACCGTCGCTCGCGCGTTTATCACCGCTTCGTGTCAGTCGGGTTCGCTGCGCATCGCGCAGCCCACTGACATTTCGACGCAGGGTGTGACGGTGCCGCTGGCGATGCACCGATTTGCTTGGGCACGATAGCCCAAAGTCATGCGCGCTTTTTGCCAGACAGAGTTGTACTGCCGACCTCGAACTCAACTTCGCTCGTCAGTCGCCAGAGTTCTGACTTTGTAAATGCCGTGAGTGGCAGTGCCGTTGCTCACCCGATCACCAAGAAGAACGAGAGAGGCGCTTTGTTGCTGCAACCCACTGCCTGAGCATCCTTGACCACCATCGCGAGGACCTTTGCATCTTCGGCGCGAGGCGGAGCGCTCGAACTCCCTGCTTCAGTGTACAGGGTTTTTGTGCGTCAGCCCCGATTCGGACAGGCCCAGAAACATGAAACCCCGAAGGTCGAGGACCATCGGGGCGCAGCCATGCACTCGCTTACCAATTTTCACTCGCCTTGCATTGCTGCTCCAAGCAGAGCGGCATGCGTAGCTTGACTTCCCGGCCCGGAAGCTGTGCCATCTCGGTATGGCAACGTACTATTTCGATACGTTCGATGGACTTGAGCGGTGCCGAGATGAGAAAGGGGAAGACCTCCCTCACCGCGAGGCGGCGCGGGTCCATGCCCAGGAACTACTCCCCAACATCGCTGAACACCATCTCCCTGATGGTCACCGTCGTGACTTCATCGTTGACGTTCGAGACAGCCTAGGCATCATCATCTACACCTGTTCACTCTCGCTAACCGGCCGCTGGTTGGACTTCTCCGTCCCACCAAATGCCAATCGCCGGACCCTCCTTCCTGATTAGTTAGCCTTCGAGTCCAGGAGTGGCGTTACACCTCCTGCCACGCAGAGATGTGTGAGCCGGGCCAACGCGTCTTGCAGCGTCGCAATGGCGCTCACCTGTTCAATCCCCTTACGCTCGGCATAGTTCTTCAGCGTGCAGTCGCTAATTACGAACCTTCAAAACACGCCGGCTGCCAGCCAACCCATCACCCACCTTTCACCCTCAGATCCTCCTTCTGGGCACAGACGGGTCACAGAGCCGCCTGCGGTGCGACGGGCTTCTTCGTCAGGCGCCCAAGTCGTCGAAGGCATGCACAGCCTTCAGGCAATGAAGCGGGCCGCCCTGGTCAGGCCGGGGCGCGATAGGCCGGGAAATAGCCGCCAGCCAGCCGCCCAGCGGAAAGTCGAGCATAGGCCACCTCGTCCAGCACCTGCCCGCAGAGATGCACGGTGCGACTTGCGTTGGCGAAGCCGCGCTTGAACTGCGTCAGCCCGTCCCCGGCAGCATCCACCAGGCCGAACCCGCCACCAAGGTCGACCGCCTCACGCCTCGAGAAATACTCGATCGCCGCTGCATGAAGCGCGTAGGGCGCCCTTGCGCGGTAGCCCTCGGCGCTGGTGGCAGCGAGATGGCTGTAGGCGACGCGCCCGTCATCAATCCAGAGGTGCATGGCGACCACGCCCTCCGACTCTGCGACGAAGGTGTGCAGCCCCTCCGTCGGCGCGAGTGCGGCGAAGGAGGCGCGCGGAAAGGCATGCAGCCCGCTGATTGCGTGCCGCCTGGAGAGATCGCCATAGAGGCGGCACCAGTCTTCAAGGCAATCCTGCAGCCGCGCTTTGCGCACGCGACAGCGGCGGCCCGCGATGCGGATTTCCTGGCGGTGATGCGGCGTGGGGCTGAATGGCCCGGCGGCGCGTTCCACCGTCCAATGTGTTTTGAACGGTCTGATCGTGCCGAAAGCATCGCGCAGGCGGTCCGGCCCGGGAGCGGCGAAGGGATCGGCCACAACGACCGCACTGACCGCACCGGCCGCGCACAGCACCTCCATCCCTGCCGGCAGGTCGGCCCCCTCCCCCAATACGCAGAGCGGATAGGGACCGGCCGCGTCCACCATCCCATTGGGCGCGTCGCGCAGCATCATGGCGGTGCCCCAGGGCTCGACCCAGAGCGGGCGCCCCACATGCGCCATCGTCTCGGCATAGCGCAGCCCGGCATAGGGGTGGGTCATCAGTTCAGGCCGGGATGCGAGCCGCGGAGCGTCGCCGGACGCGCCCCGGGGCCGGCGCCGCGGCCCGCCGGGCAACGCTGCAGATATACTCCACCTGCGTCACGGTCATGTCGCGCCAGAAAGGCAAGCCGATCGCGCGACGGGCGATGGATTCGGTGACGGGCAGCGGATCGCGCGGACAACTGGCATAGGCGGGTTGGCGATGGCAGCCCTCCCCCCACCAGCGCAGCGTCCCGATCCCCTCCCGCCCAAGCTCAGCCACCGCGTCCAGCCGGTCCCCCGGCCAGAGGACGGAGAGCGTCGCGCTCACCCAACCTTCGCCGAAGCCCGGAGAGGGCGCGATCGGCCCATCGCCCGCCAGTGCCGCCGCGTAGTGTCCCGTGACAGCCAGCCAGCTCGCCCGCGTCTCCGGCCAGGCATCCAGCGCCGCGAGGCCGATCGCCGCCGCGTATTCCGACATCTTTGCATTCGTGCCGGCCAGCACCGCATCACGCGTGCCCAGGAAACCGAAATTCGAGAGCCGACGCAGACGCTCGATCCACTCCGCGTCGCCCGAGAGCACCACCCCGCCCTCCCCGATACCAAGGGCCTTGGTCGCGTGCAGGCTGACGATCACGGGGCAGGCGCCCACTGCCATTGCCCCCCCGGCCCGCAACGCGTCAAAGGCGGCCGCCGCGTCGATGATGACGGGGATGCCTGTGCGGGCGGAGAGCGCGTCCCAGCGCGCTGTGTCCAGCGGACGACCGAAGGGCGCGACAACGATGATCGCACCAATTTCCTGCAGGTCGGCGCGCCTCTCAACCGCATCGGGGTCCAGCGCCCAGGTGGCGGGATCCACATCGGCGAAGTGCGGCACGAGCCCCGCATCACGCACGGCGCCGGCGGTGGCGACGAAGGTCCAGGCCGGCATCAGGCACTTCATCCCCAGCGCCACCTCGCTCGCGCGCAGCGCTAGCGCCAGCGCCAGTGTCGCATTGGCGGTCAGCGCCACGCCCTCCGGCGCCACGTCGAAATGCGCGGCCAGGCGTGACTGCAGCCGCAGCCAGAGGAGCCCGTGATTTGCGTACCAGTGGTTCGCGTCGATCTCCTGCAGATAGGGCAGGATCGCTCGCGCCTCCGGCAGCCGCGGGCGCGCGACAGGAATAACGGGCGCCGCAAAGCCACGCGCCATGATCGGGCCGCCGGCCACGGCCGGCGCCCTCTCCGGGCGGGCAGGGCCGTGGGGGCGGGTCGCGTCCAGTGGCATCTCGCGCTCCTGACCACTCAACTCGGGCTTCGTGGGGCCGAAGACCCACGAAGCAGGCTAGGCGGGAAATCTTTCCAGACGGTTTCCAGCGCGCACGAGATCGGCCAGGTCGATCATGCCGCCGAGAAATCCGTCCACCCCGAAATCGCGTTCAGCGACCTCCAGCGCGGAGTCGGTCAGCGGGGCGTAGTCAGTGAGATCGTGGAACAGCGCGGCGATGCGTTCGCCCAGGTCGGGCGACGTCCAGTCCAGGCCGAAGAAACTTGGCAGCCCAACGAAGCGATCGCGTGTGAAATCGTTGTCGTCCGACACCACACAGGCCCGCGCGGCAAAGCCGTTCGGCACGCGCTCATGTACGCCGTGGCTGAAATTGGGGTTAGTGCTGACCAAGAACTGCGTTTCCGCGTAGATGCGCGACAACTCCGCTGCCGGCACGCCCGCCCGCAGCGTGGCGCGCGCGCCCGTCCTGTCCAGATGGTCCCAGCCCCGGCCGATGATGGTAGCGCCGAGCGGCAGTAATGCGCGGGCAAAGGCGGTCGCGCGCAGCGCCCGCGTGTGCAGATCCACCTCGAGGGTGAGCGCGAACAGGATCTCCAGCCGCTCCTCCAGGTGCAGGCCACGGGCGAGCGCGGCATCCAATACCAGCCCGGTGATGTCGCCGGTCGGGCGCCGCGCCGCGACCTCTGCCGCATCGAGCAGCACGGCACGCAGCGCACGGGGCCAACCCTCCCAAGCGGCGCGGCGTCGGGCGGGGTCCTCGCCGGTCTTCACGAAGACCATGCGGTGCGGTCGCCGCGACCAGGGCAGGAGACCGCGATGGGGATTCGGCAACACGCCATGCGGCAGCAGGGCGGAAATCTGCGGAGAGCGGATCAGGCGCCGCTGCACCTCAAGCCAGTCCCGGAACATGTAGCCATTCGCCACCCAGGACGAGGCCACGCGGTGGTTCACCGGAAGCTGGCACGGCGTATCAGCCATGGCCGAGATAAAGGGGACCTGCAGCATTTCCCACAGGTTGTCCCCGCCGATGTCCAGCCTCGCGCCAATGCCGGCCGCGCCCCATGCGAAGGCAATCCCCTCCCGAGCTAGCGGCTGCAACGCATCCGACCATCCCGGTGCATGCAAGTCGATGACGTGGCCGCGCAACCCCATTGGTGCCAGCGGCTCCATGACGGCGCGACTGAAATCGGCAAGGATGCCGTTCTCGTTCTCGCCCACGAAGGCGATGACATTGGCGGCCATCCTGGCGCCCCCGCATTGGTGCGTTTGCAGGATGACGTGGTGCGGTTAAGCGCGGGTGAAGCCGGGCGGCTTCAGGCTGCGTCGGGCAGCCTCGTGCGCGCTGCCGCTAGGCGCGCAGCGGCCGGCGACAGGTGGGCCGCCAGGGCCAGCGCACCCGGCGCGGTGTCCAGCAACCGCGCGATGGCACCCGCCCAGCGCATGGGCCGGTCCAGCCGACGGTTCAGCGCATCGTGGAATACGTCGGTGGGGCGGCCCGCCAGGATGGCCTGCGCCGCGTCCGTGCCGCCGGCCAGGGCCATCGCAACTCCCTCCCCAGCAAGCGAAGGCACCACCGCGAACTGGTCACCCACGCGGTACAGCCCGGGCTCTCCCGCGCCCCGGTAACGATAGCCATAGGGCACGCCGGCGATGGCCATCGGGCGCGGCGCCAGCGCCACGGCGCCCTGCAGCAGTGCCGCCGCCCGAGCCGATCCGGCCGAAATCCGCGCCAGCAATGCCGCCGGATCCCGCGCCTCCGTCCCGGCGCTATCCAATGCCGCGCAGAGATTCGCGCCGCCTCCTGCCCGCGGCTGCAGCCCGGCATATCCGCCCGCGAAGGGCAGAAGCACCACCTCATCCAGTGACGCGGCAAGTTGCAGGGGCAGCTTCAACCCGAGCGCACCGCCGCGTGTGGCTCGCGCATGGCCGCGCAATTCGTGCTTGCCGGTCGCCAGCACCAGCGCCGCCGCGTGCAGCACGGTGCCGTCCGAGAGCCGGGCGCACCATGCCCCGTCCTCGGGCAGCGCACCCGCAACCGCCCGCCCACGCAGCACGCGCGCGCCGGCCTCGGCGGCTGCCTCCAGAAGCGCCTTGTCCAGCACCGCCCTCGGCAGGCTCCAGGCGGCAAAGGGCAGCGCCCAGCCTGCCTCGCGCGCCCCAGACGCCAGCCTTGCGCCGGTGACCGGCACAGCGCCCAGCCCCCGCAGGGATAGCCCCAGCCCGTGCAGCAGCGCATCGGCATCGGGGCCGAGGAACTCGCCACACACCTTCTCGCGCGCCGCCGCCTCGCGCTCCACCAGAACAACCCGCACCCCGCCGCGGGCCAGAAGGATGGCCGCCGCCGCCCCCGCCGGCCCGCCGCCGATTACCAGGGTGTCCGTCACCCAGGGCCGCCCGCGACGGTCCAGCGGAAAGGGAAGGCCCAGCGCAGCTCCGCCCGCACGCCAGCTTGCGAGATCAATTGCTCCCAATCAGCGCGCGAGAAGCCGCGGGCGATGGAGACCGTGCTGTCATGCACCACCATCGGGTCCATTCGCAGCAGCCGCACACCGGCCCAGACCGTGGCCCAGGGAATGGGATGGCGGTGCAGGTCGCTGACCAGCCAGCCCAGCCGCGCGCGCGCCTCCATCCAGCGCAGGAAGCGCAACAGCAAGTCGTCATCCAGGTGATGCGTGAACAGCGCGCAGATCACCGCGTCGTAGCGCTCGGCGGGATCGAGGTCGAAGAGGTCGGCGGTGATCCAGCGCACCGGCAGCCCAGGATGCCGCGCCCGCGCATGCGCCGCCGCATGGGGCGAGCGGTCCAGCGCCGCCAACTCCACAGCAACCCCACGGCGCAGGCCCCAATCCGCGACGCGCGCGAGCATGTCGCCGCCACCCGCTCCCACATCCAGCACGCTCAGCCGCCGCGCGCCCGTGCGCCGCGCCAGCGCATCAAGCCAGCGAAGCGTCGGGCGGTAGGCCAGGCTCACGCGGTTGATGCGTTCGAGGTCACGCAGGGCGGAAGAGAAGGCGGAGAAATCCTGCGCGGCGTCGTCCATGATCTCGGGCGCAGAGGAGCGCGCGTGCAGCACCGCTACACCGTCGCGAAGCGCATGGTCTCGGCCGACAGCCCAGGCCCGAAGGCCATGGCGACCCCGCGCTGCCCGGCCTCCGCCGCGTCGAGCATCCGGCGCAGCACGAACATGATAGTGGGCGAGGACATATTACCATGCGCCTCCAGCACCGCGCGCGAATCGGCCAGCGCGCCCTGTGGCGGGCGACAGGACTCCTCCACCGCGTCCAGCACCGAACGGCCGCCGGGATGGATGGCCCACAGATCGAAGGCGGAAGCCTCCGCGCCGTCCAGCAGCGCGGGCAGGCGCTGCGGCAGGGCGCGGTTCAGGCTCTTCGGCACCTCGCCCGACAGCACCATGTCGAAGCCGTTGTCGCCGACGCGCCAGGAGATCTGCTCGCTCGCCTCGGGCATCAGCGCGCTGCGAAATCCGTCCAGCCGCAGCCCCTCGGGCGCTGCGCTCACCAGCGCCGCGGAACAGCCATCGCCGAACAGCAGAAAGCACAGCAGCTGCTCGACATCCGGCCGCTCCTGGAGGTGCAGCGTGCACAGCTCCAGATTCACCACGAGCACGCGGGCGGCGGGATCGGCCCGGACGGCGTCATTGGCGACGCGCAGCGCGACGATCGCGGCCTGGCAGCCCATGAAGCCGATATTCGTGCGCGCCACTGTCTCGTCCAGCCCGAGATACGCGGCGATCGCGTGGTCCAACCCCGGGGCGACGAAACCGGTGCAGGATGCCGTGACGAGATGGGTGATCCCCTCCAGCGGCCCGGCGGATTCGAGGGCACGAAAGGCCAGCGCGGGTGCTTCCGCCTCCCAGCGCTGCATGCGGGCGCGGGTGGAGGGGAAATGGCCGGGCTCGTAGAAGCCCTCGGCATCCACCAGCCCCGGGCGGCCATCCGGGCGCAGCACGCTCCAGCGGCGGGCGATGCCGGCGCGGTCCGCCATGCGGGCGAAGACACGCCGCGCCCGCAGGTCCGGGATCAACCCCTCGGCGAAGGCGCGGAAGGTGCCGTGCACCTCATGCACGGGGGTGGCCGTGCCAATCCGGTTCAGGAAGACGGGGTTCATTGCCTGAACAGGTCGGGATGCGCACCGGTTTTGCCAGGGCAGGCCCCGGGCCGGGCCGGACACGTCCCCGTCAGGCGCGCGATCCGGACCGTGAGTTCCCCCGAAGGCCCGGCCGCGCGGCTCAGCGCCAGGTCGGCCCGGGGGCCTTGCGGACGCGGCGCGTGACCTCCTCGGCCGAGGAAATCCCGCCTTCCCAAAATTCGTCGATCAGGTCCCGGTTCGCCATCACCCAGGCGGAGACGCGCTCGAAGTCGCTCCCGCCCAGGCCGCCGCTCACCTGCATCACGATGGGCTCCACCATCAGGATGGTCAGGCGCTCGGTGTCCAGCCGGGTGCCGGGGGTGACGCCGACGAGGATGTTCTCCTCGCCATGGCCGCGCCGCAGCCACACCACCTGGGGCAGACCAGTGAGATGCGAGCGGATGCGGACCATGTCGTCCATGATCTGGTCCACCGGACTACCCTCGCCCGGCTCGTCGCGGCGGCCGCGCCGATCGTCGCGGTTGCGGTCCTCGCGGCCACGTTCGTCCCGGGCGCGATCCTCGCGTGGCCGGTCGTCACGGGGCCGGTCGTCACGGGGCCGATCCTCGCGCGGACGGTCGTCACGGGGCCGATCCTCACGGATGCGGTCCTCACGCGGCCTCTCTTCGCGAGGCCTGTCCTCGCGCGGCCGCTCGTCGCGGGGCCCCTCGTCTCGGGAGCGGGCATCGCGCGGCCGGTCCTCGCGGACCCGATCGTCCCGTTCCCGCCCGTTCCGCGCGCGAGGTTCCTCGGCCGGCTGCGGCGCGGGTGTCGCCGGTTCGGCAACCTGCTCGGGCGCGGGCGGCGGGGGAGCGACGGACGGCGGGACGTTAGCCGGCTCCGGCGCCGGCTGCTCCGGCGCTTGGGCGTGGCGCACGCTCACACCATCATCGTCCACGGCCAACTCGATCGACAGATCGGCCTCGAACACCGCCCGCAGCGCCGATTCGAAGGCCTCGCGGAAGGTGGCGGCATCGGCGCCCGGCACGCCGAAGCGCGTCAGCAGTTCGGGCCAGGAGGTGGTGACGGTGGCTTCCTCGCCGCCGCGGGCAACGGCACGCGCCAGAGCCTCGCGTGTCCAGGCATGGGCATCCATTGCCTCGGCCGAGCCGGAAAGCGCGCGCAGGATGGCGCGGTCCAGCGCCACGGCGGCGCCATCCAGGCTCGCCAGGAAGCGGGCATTCAGCTTCACCTGGGCCGGCCAGGCACCGCCACGGGGACGGCTCCGGGCATCCAGCACCGAAAGCTCCGGCCCGTCATCGACCGAGACGGTGATCCGGCAGGCCAACATTCGCTCCACCTGCTCGGCGAGCGGCTGGGCAGCGCCCTCGCCCAGCCCCATCCGGGCCGCGAGCGCCGCCGGATCGCTGCCCATCGCGACCGTCGGGCTGCCGGCCCGAAGCGCGGAGTCACAGAGATAGCCGAGGACCAGGCGCAAGCCCGGTCCATCAGGCAGGACATCGCCCGCCGCGGAAGGAGTGATTCGGATGGCAGCATCCACGCCTTCCCGCCGCCAGGCCTCGGTGCTCTCGGCCGTGACGGGCGCGAGCGGCAAGCCGAGACGGCAGAAGGCAGCGTGCTGCCACAGGACGGAGTCGGGCGCGGACGCGCGATCGGATTCCGCCGCGACGGCTGGATCGGTACGGGTCGTCATGGACGGCAGGGGTCAGAACTCGACTGGGATGAGGACGGGGTCGCTTGCAGAATGCCGGAAAACGGGCGACCTGATCGTCAGGCAGATAATAGCCGCTTCCAGCCGCGGCAAGCCCGCCGGCCGTCCGGTACGCGGAAGGACCCCCGATTGGCAGGGAAAGCCGGCGGGAAAAGTTACCGCTGAAGCGAAACCCGGGCCCGGACATGCGACGGCCCGGCCTCCAGGGGAGGCCGGGCCGGGCATCGATCAACGGTGAGGCGTCCCGCTGGACGCCCCCGATACCGTCAGACGGCTTCCTTCAGCTCCTTGGCGGGGCGGAAGGCGATCTTCTTGGAGGCGGCAATCTGGATCTGCTCGCCGGTGGCCGGGTTGCGGCCCATGCGGGCCGGACGCGACTTCACCTCGAGGATGCCGAGACCGTTGATACGGATCTTGGCGCCTTCCTTGAGGTGATCGGCCAGGGACTGGACGAACTCGTTCACGAACGCCTCAGCCTGACGCTTCGGCATCTCGTTGCTCTCGGCCATCGAAGCCGCGATCTGCTTCAGGCTCACCACCGCCGGGGCAGCGGCCTTCGCCGCGCCCTTCGCGGGGGCCTTCGCCGCCGGAGCCTTTGCCGCGGGCTTCTTGGGTGCTGCCGCTGCCTTCGCCATGTGAACCGCCTGTCTGTTGCGCGTTGGTGCTCGAAATCACCACGAAGCGCGCCAGTCAACAATAGGGAGGGCACGACTCCTCAATGGGGCCGGGCAAAACTGGCATCTTCGCCACAGTTGCCCTTCTACGACTCGGGCACATTGCGCCGCAATTCGGCCAGCCAGGCGGTCGCCGTGCCGTCCGAAGGCGCCCGCCAGTCCCCGCGCGGCGACAGGGACCCGCCCCCCGAGACCTTCGGCCCGTTCGGCATGGCGGAGCGCTTGAACTGAGCGAATCCGAAGAACCGGCCGAGGAACACCTCCATCCAGTGCCGGATAACCGCCAGATCGTATTCCGCACGGCGCGCCTCGGGGAAGTGCGGCGGCCAAGACCCGCGTGAGACGTCCGACCAAGCCCGGTGCGCCAGGAAGGCGATCTTGGAGGGGCGGAGGCCGTAGCGCAGCACGTAGAACAGGCTGAAGTCCTGTAGCCCGTAGGGGCCGATCTTCGATTCGGTGCTCTGGATCGCCCCGCTCGCATCAGCCGGCACCAGCTCGGGCGAGATCTCGGTCGCCAGGATGTCCACCAGCACGTCGGACACATCCGCCGCGAAGATCCCCTCCTGCGCCACCCAGCGGATGAGGTGCTGGATGAGCGTCTTCGGCACACCCCCGTTGACGTTGTAGTGCGACATCTGGTCGCCCACGCCGTAGGTGCACCAGCCCAGCGCGAGTTCCGACAGGTCGCCGGTGCCGAGCACGATGCCGTTCTCGTTGTTCGCGGCGCGGAACAGGTAGTCGGTTCGCAGCCCGGCCTGCACGTTCTCGAAGGTCACGTCGTACAGCGCCTCGCCCTCGGCGAAGCCATGTCCGAGATCGCCAAGCATCTGCTTTGCCGCCGGGCGGATATCCAGCTCTCGCGCGGTGATGCCGAGGGACGCCATCAGCCGATGCGCGCTGCTCTTCGTCCCCGTGCTCGTGCCGAAGCCGGGCATGGTGTAGCCTATGATGTCCGTGCGCGGCCTGTTCATCCGGTCCATCGCGCGCGCGGCGACGATCAGCGCCTGGGTCGAATCCAGCCCGCCCGAGACACCGATCACGATCTTCGGCTGCCCGATCGAGGCCAGCCGCTGCATCAGCCCGGAGACCTGGATCGCATAGGCCTCGTAGCAATCCTGGTCCAACCGCTTCGGGTCCGCGGGCACAAAGGGGAAGCGCTCCACGCGCCGCTCGAGGCCGAGATCCTCCATCGGCGGGTCGAGCCGGAAGGCCACGCGCCGGAACGGGCGGGCATGAAGGCGCCGGTTGTCGTCGAAGGTGCCCTGCCGTGCGCGCTCCTGCCGTAGCAGATCGAGATCAGTGTCGGCGAAGACGATCTGCTGCCCGTCGGGAAACCGTTCACTCTCGGCCAGGGTCGCGCCGTTCTCGAAGATCGAGACCTGCCCGTCCCAGGCCATGTCCGTCGTCGATTCCCCTGCGCCCGCCGCCGCATAGATGTAGGCGCCGATGCAGCGCGCGGATTGCGAGGCGCAGAGCAGCCGGCGCGTGTCCGCCTTGCCGATGGTGATGTTGCTCGCCGAGAGATTGGCCAGCACCAGCGCCCCTGCCAGCGCGCCATCGCCGCTCGGCGGGCTGGGCACCCACAGATCCTCGCAAACCTCCACATGAACCGTCAGGCCCCGGACATCCTCGGCCTCGAAGAGCAGGTCCGGCCCGAAGGGCGCCTCGATCCGTCCGACCTGGATCGTCCCGCCCTCGGTCCCCGTGCCGGAGGCGAACCAGCGCCGCTCGTAGAACTCGCGGTAGTTTGGAAGGTGCATCTTCGGCACCACGCCGAGCAGCTGCCCGCGATGGATGGCCAGCGCGCAGTTGTAGATGCGCCCCTGGTGGCGCAGGGGGGCGCCCACCAGCAGCAGCGGCATCAGTTCCGCCGATGCCGCCACCAGCTGTGCGACGCCATCCTCCACCGCATCCAGCAGCACGTCCTGCAGCAGCAGGTCGTCGATCGCGTAGCCGGACAGGCCGAGTTCCGGGAATACCGCCACCGCTACCCCCCGCGCGTGGCAGTCCCGCGCGGCGGCCAGGATGGCCTCGGCATTGGCCGATGGATCGGCCAGCACGATGCGGGTGGTGCAGGCGGCCAGCCGGGCGAAGCCGTGGCGGTAGAGGGCGTGGAAGCTCATCGGAGGTCTGAACGATCCAGGGCGGGCCGCGTTGAGGGGCGGGGGCTATCATCCCTCCCGTGGCCGCGGGCGCAAGGCGCCCGGCCGCGCGGAACCGAGGCCCCTCCCCGGCGCGACGCGCCGCTTCCCGGACCAGGCGCATGCCCGATACGCATTTCCGAGCGAACCAGCCCCTGGCCGATACCGCGCCGGACATCGCCACTGGCCCCGCCATGGGCGGGGCAGCCGACCCGGCGGCGCAGAAGCCCGCTTCTCGCCGCACCGTCTTCGCCGGGGCCCTGCTCTGCATGCTGTTGGCGGCGCTGGACCAGAACATCGTCAACACCGCCCTGCCCCGCATGGTCTCCGACCTCGGCGGCATGGCCCATCTGTCCTGGGTGGTGACGGCCTTCATGCTGTCCTCCACCGTCACAACCCCGGTCTACGGCACGCTGTCGGATACCTATGGACGGCGGCGCCTTTTCCTCGTCTCCATCGTGCTCTTCCTGGCCGGCTCACTGCTCTGCGGCACCTCCGACACCATGACCCAGCTCATTCTGTTCCGGGCGCTGCAAGGGCTGGGTGCGGGAGGACTGCTGGTGCTGGCCCAGGCATCGGTGGGCGATGTCGTCTCCCCGCGGGAGCGCCCGCGCTACCAGGGGCTGTTCACCGGGACCTTCGCCCTGGCCAGCGTGGCCGGGCCGCTGCTGGGGGGCATCATCACCTCCACCCTGGGCTGGCGCTGGGTCTTCTACGTGAACCTGCCGCTCGGGGCGGTCGCGCTCCTCCTGATCGGCTTCGGCCTTCGCACCCCGCGCACGGCCAAGCCCCGCCCGCTGGACCTCGCGGGCACCGCGCTGATGGCTGCCGGGACCACCGCGCTTCTCCTTCTCCTCGCCTGGGGAGGGGTGGAGTTCCCCTGGGCTTCGGTGGCGAGCGCCGGGATGGCTGCGCTTGTCGTCCTTCTCATCGCCGCCTTTCTCTGGCGGGAAGCGCGCGCCGAGGCACCGCTCATCCGCCTTGGCCTGTTCCGGAACCCCGTCTTCGCCCGCGGCGTAACGGTGGGCGGGATGATGACCTTCGCGATGCTCGGCTCCACCGTCTTCCTGCCGCTGTTCTTCCAACTCGTCCTCGGGATGGATCCGGCCCATGCCGGGCTGATGATGCTGCCGCAGGTGGGCTGCATGGTGCTCAGCTCCGTCTTCGGCGGACGCGCCGCCGCGCGGCTGGGCAAGAACAAGGGCTTCCTGATGGCCGGCCTGCTGCTGGAAGCCGTCGCCCTCTGCGGCCTTGCCCTGCTGGCCTGGAGTGCCGCGCCGCCCTGGATGTTCCTCTTCGCCCTCGCCGCGCTCGGCCTCGGCATGGGGATGGGCATGCCAAACCTCACCACCGCCGTGCAGAACGCCGTTGCCCAGGCCGAGCTCGGCGCGGCTACGGGGGCGATGACCTTCGTGCGCTCCCTGGGCAGCGCGGTGGGCGTCGCCGCCTCTGGTGCCATCCTCGCCGCGCGGCTGGCTGGGCCGGTGGATGTGGAAGGGCTGACCCGCGGCGGCGCGGAGGCCATTGCGGCCCTCTCGCCCGAGCAGCACCAGGCGCTCGCCACCGTCTACCGCCACGCCCTGACCGGGTGCTTCACCCTCAGCGCCGTGGTGATGACGGCGGCCTTTCTCCTCGTCATCGGCCTGCCCGAGCAGGTGCTGCGCGGCGACCGCCCGCAGGAGCGCCCGGCCTGAACCGCGGGCCGGCCCGCACGTTCTCGCCCCGTCACACCAGAGGACGATCCCGATGAGCGAGCACGAGGAAACCGAGGAGGAGCGGCGGCTGCGCTTCGAGCGCCAGCGCGTTTCCCCCGAGGAGGAGGTGCGCAAGACCACCGGCGAGGCCGAGGACAAGATGGAAACCGCCGAGGACGAAGCCGTGCCCGAGCCCGCACCCGGCCCAGGTCCCGCCGGACCGCGCGGGGCCTGACTGCCGAGTAGACTTTTTGGTCTTTGGCCCCGCTATCAGCAGACGGGCCACTCGTCTCCGGACCATCCTGATGCGGCCGCGCGAACATTCGACCATGTAGAACGCGCAACCGAAACCCGCCGATGGTCCTCCCGTTGCTCCGACACGTTACCCATGGATGCGGGTGAGTTGCCGAGGGTGTCCCCCGGCCCCACCCAGAACGAGAGGACACGCTGTGGCTGCCATTTCCGAGCCGAGACTGCTGAGGCCACTCCACCCGCTGAATGCAATTCTGCTGGCCTTCCCATTTCCATTGTTCCTCGGAGCTCTGCTCAGTGACTACGCGTATCGGGAGAGCTTCCAGATGCAGTGGGCCAACTTCTCGTCCTGGCTTCTCGCCGGCGGGCTGTTCGTCGGCGGCTTCGCCCTGCTCTGGGCGCTGATCAATCTTTTCCGGAGCGGCCCGGCAGGAAGAGGCCGCGCAGTGCTCTATTTCGTGGTGCTGCTCGCGGCCTGGGTGGTCGGCTTCATCAACGCCCTCGTCCACTCGAAGGATGCCTTCGCGATCATGCCGGAGGCGCTGATCCTCTCGGTGGTCGCCACGCTCCTCGCGCTCGTTGCGACGTGGATAGGCTACTCCGGTTTCCGTTCCAGGGAGATGGTGTGATGCGCGCGCTCTTGCTGATTGGCACCGCCCTGCTCGCCTTGTCCGCCTGTGACAGCGAACCCGCCGCAGAGCAGCACGGTGCGAACCCGAATCTTCCGGCGCCCCATCGCGGACTGCTGCCGGACATGACGATTCCGCGCCCGGCCGCCTGGGGCAGTGATCGCCCGACGGTGCCGCAGGGCTACACGATCCAGGCGATTGCGACTGATCTCCGGATCCCCCGCCAATCCCTCGTCCTGCCCAATGGCGACATCCTGGTGACGGAGGGAACGGGCGGCCAGGGCGCGCCCCGGCTCAACCCCAAGGCTTTCATCGCAAACATCATCAAGAGCTGGGGCAAGACCTCGGTACCGGGCGGTAACCGGCTGACCCTCCTGCGTGACGCCGATGGCGACGGCACCTATGAGGTCCGCCGGGTCTTCGCGGAGAACCTGAACGGCCCTTACGGCCTCGCCCTGGTGGATGGCGCGCTCTACGTCGCGAACCAGGATGCGCTGGTGCGCTTCGATTACCGCGAGGGGCAGACCGAAGCGAGCGGGCCGCCGACGCTGGTGACGAACCTGCCGTCGAGGATCAATCATCACTGGACGAAGGCGATGACGGCCAGCCCGGACGGCCGCTTCCTGTACGTCGGCATCGGATCGAACAGCAACATCACCGAGCGCGGCATGGACGTCGAGCTCGATCGGGCGATGGTGTGGGAGATCGACCCGCGGACGGGCGCGCACCGGCCCTACGCGACCGGCCTCCGCAATCCCACGGCGCTGACGATCCAACCGGGAACCGGCCAGCTCTGGGCGGTGGTGAATGAGCGCGACGAGATCGGCCCCAACCTCGTGCCGGACTATCTGAGCTCGGTGCGCGAGGGAGGCTTCTACGGTTGGCCCTTCAGTTACTGGGGCCAGAATGTGGACACCCGCGCGCAGCCGCAGAACCCGGAACGCGTCGCAGCCGCCATTCGCCCCGACTACGCCCTCGGCGCGCATGTCGCGGCGCTCGGCGTCAGCTTCTCAACTGCCACCATGGGCCCTGCCTTTGCGGACGGCGTGTTCGTCGGCCAGCACGGCAGTTGGAACCGCAGCAACCCCGTGGGCTACCGGGTGGTGTTCGTACCCTTCCGTGACGGCCGGCCCGCCGGAGACCCGATCGACTTCGTGTCGGGCTTCCTGAACAGCGAGGGCAATGCTCGCGGCCGGCCGGTCGGAGTCTCGGTGGACCCGCGTGGCGCGCTGATCGTCGCAGACGACCTGTCGAACACGCTCTGGCGGGTGACGCCGAACCGCTAGCGCCGGGCGAACTGGGGCTGCCATCACGGGCCGGGTCGCCCCCCTGCCCGGCCCGTGGTAACGGCGGCCCCATGGCCACCTCTTCCCTCGCCACCGCGCGTCGCATCGTCGTCAAGATCGGCTCCGCCCTTGTGGTGGACCCGGAGACGGCGGCACCGCGCGCGGAATGGCTCGCCTCCGTCGCCGCCGACGCCGCGCGGCTCCGGGCGAGCGGGGCGGAGGTGGTACTGGTCTCCTCCGGCGCCGTCGCCCTTGCCCGCCACGCACTCGGCCTTACCCGCCGCGCCCTTCGGCTGGAAGAGAAGCAGGCTGCCGCCGCCGTGGGACAGATCCGCCTTGCCGGTGCCTGGCAGCACGCCCTTGCCACCCAGGGCATGACCGCCGCGCAGATCCTGCTCACCCTCGAGGACAGCGAGGACCGCCGTCGCTACCTTAACGCCCGCGAGACGCTGAAAACCCTGCTCGCCCTCGGCTGCGTTCCCGTGATCAACGAGAACGACACCGTCGCCACCGCGGAAATCCGCTTCGGCGACAACGACCGCCTTGCCGCCCGCGTCGCCGAGATGATCGAGGCTGATGCGCTGGTCCTGCTGTCCGACATCGACGGTCTCTACACCGCCGACCCCCGCCGTGACCCCGAGGCCCGCCACCTGCCGGTGGTGGAGCGCATCACGGACGAGATCATGGCGATGGGTGGCGAGCCGCCGCCCGGCTACTCCTCCGGCGGCATGCGCACGAAGCTCATCGCGGCGCGCATCGCCACTGGCGCCGGCTGCGCCATGGCCATTGCGCTGGGCAAGGAGGCCAACCCACTCTCCGCCATGCTGGAAGGCGCCCGCGCCACCTGGTTTCTGCCCGCGCCCGAAGGCCGCTCCGCCCGGAAAAGCTGGATCGCCGGCTCCCTCGCTCCGATGGGGCGGCTTGTGGTGGATGACGGCGCCGCCCGCGCCCTGGCCGAGGGCCGATCCCTCCTCCCCGCCGGCGTGCGGGAGGTGGAGGGGCAGTTCGACCGCGGCGATTCCGTCAGCATCCGCGCCCCCGACGGTCGCGAACTCGCCCGCGGCCTCACGGCCTATGATTCCGACAGCGCCCGCCGCATCGCCGGCCGCCGCAGCGCCGAGATCGAGGCGATTCTCGGCTGGCGCGGGCGGGACGTGATCATTCACCGGGACGACATGGTGCTGGTGTGATCCCGCCGGCCGGCCCATAGCAGCCCCCGAACAAACGAAAGCCCTGCCGCATGGACAAGGACGAGCTGACCGCATGGGCCGTGAAGAATGGTTGGCAGGTGATGGCCGGGGTGCCGAGTCTCACCAAGCCTTCCGCTCCGAAGGAGGCCATCGTGCGGATGGTCTTCAAGGAGACGGTGGTGAACCTTGAGGTGAAGAAGCCGGCGGGGAAGTGGGAGAAGATCGCGGGCGAGGCCTACGCCAAGGTCCAGCCCGATCCGGACACGGGCATCCCCCAGGGCCTCGGCTTCGAGAAGGTGCCGAGCTTCACCATGCTCATGCAGCAGAACAAGGACGCCCAAGTCTTCGCCAATATGGGCGGGATGTCCCGCCGCCGCTGAGGCGGCGCGGTGTCAGGGAGAGACCGCCACCCACGCCGGCACCGCGACCCCAAGCGCCCCGCCCCGCGCTGCCGCGACGGCGATCCCGGCCACCGCCCAGCCGCCCGCGGCATCGCGCGCCAACAGCGGCGCACCGCTGGCCCCGCGCGTGCCCGCGCAATCATGTGTCAGCAGCGGCCGCCCGCCCCTGAGCGCCTCGCCCAGTACCCGGCATTCGGCATCGGCCATCAGCACCTCCGGCCGGTCCTGCTGGTAGCCGCCGAGCATCGCCGCCCCGGCCTGCACAGACGGCAGCACGGCCAGCGGCACCGCCCCGCGCAGCGGCGGCTCCAGTTCCAGCACCGCCCAGTCCGCCTCCGCCGGCCCGCTCTCCCCGGGGTCGAATCCGGGTCCGACCGTGAAACCCGCCACCCGCGCCTGCGCCGCCCACTTCCCCCGCTGGTAGCCCAGCAGGAAATGCACGGAACCCGGCTGCACCAACCGCCTCGATCGCGTCGAAACCAGACAGTGCGCCGCCGTCAGCACCCGCCGCGGCCCGACCAGCGTGCCCGTGCAGCGCCCGCCCACTTCCGTCTGCACCCGCCCGAGCGAGCGCCAGGGCGCTGCAGCGCCGTCCACCATGCGCCTCGGGTCCTCGGCGCCGATCCCCGGCAGCTCGGAGGGGGGGATCAACGGCTGGCGGGCCTCGGCGGTGCCGCAGGCCAGCAGGAATCCGAGTGCGGGCAGCAGGGATCGTCTCGTCACGCCCGCAGCCTTCCCGGCCACGGCGCCGCTGGCAAGCACGCGGGGCGGCCCAGCCCTGCGCCCCCCTGCGCTTCCCCTGCCCGCCCGGCGGCGCTACCGATACGTCCATGAACGCGATCGCCGATCCCGCGACGGATTCCGCCGAAATCGCCCGTGCCGCGCTGGTGGAGGCCGCGACGGCCGCCCGCGCTGCCGCAACCGTGCTCGCGCGCGCCCCGCGACCGCAGAAGGACCGCGCGCTGCTGGCCGCCGCCGCAGCACTGCGCGCGCGTCAAACCGAGATCCTGGCCGCCAACGCCGCCGACCTCGCGGCCGCGCCCGACCTCACCGACGCCTATCGGGACCGCCTCACCCTCAACCCCGCCCGCGTGGAAGCGATGGCTGTGGGGCTCGAAGAGGTAGCCGCCCTGCCGGACCCCGTCGGCCGAACCCTTGCCGAATGGACCCGCCCCAACGGCCTGACGATCCGCCGGGTCTCACAGCCGATCGGCGTGGTGGGCATGATCTATGAGAGCCGGCCGAATGTGGGCGCCGATGCCGCCGCCCTCTGCCTGAAGGCCGGCAGCCCCGTGATCCTCCGCGGCGGGCGGGAAAGCCTGCGCAGCGCCGCCGCCATCCATGCCTGCATCCTGGACGGCCTGCGCGACGCCGGCCTGCCCGCGGCCTGCGTGCAGGTGGCCCCCAACACCGACCGCGCCTTCGTCGGCGCCATGCTGGCGGCCGCCGGGATGATCGACCTCATCATCCCCCGCGGCGGCAAGGGGCTGGTGAACCGCGTGATGCAGGATGCTCGCGTCCCCGTCCTCGCCCATGCCGAGGGACTGAACCACAGCTACATCCACGCCGCCGCGGACCCAGCGATGGCGCGCAGCATTCTCGCCAACGCCAAGATGCGCCGCACCGGCGTCTGCGGCGCGACCGAGACGCTGCTGATCGACCGCGCGATCGCCCCCGCGCTGCTGCCTCTGCTGGTGGAGGACCTGCGCGCCCTCGGCTGCAGCTTCCGCGCCGATGCCGCCTCCCGCGCCATCCTGCCGGAGCTGCCGGCCGCCGGCGCCGACGACTTCTCCACCGAGTGGCTGGACGCAATCCTCAACATCGCCGTTGTGGACGGCGTTGAGAGTGCGCTCGACCATATCCGCCAGCACGGCAGCGAACACACGGACGCCATCATCACCGGGGACGAGGCCGCAGCCCGCCAGTTCCTGGACGGGCTCGGTTCCGCGGTAGGGATCTGGAACGCCTCCACCCAGTTCTGCGACGGAGGCGAGTTTGGCTTCGGCGCCGAGATCGGTATCGCCACCGGAAGGCTGCACGCGCGCGGGCCGGTCGGGTTGGAGCAGCTCTGCACCTGGCGCTACCATGTGATCGGAACCGGACAGATTCGTCCATAATCCCGGGCTTGATCCGGGGCGCCACGGGGAATCCCGGGCATCGGGGAGTGATCACGACCATGCGCTGCATCACGCTTCTGGCCGCAACGGCCCTGGCCTTTGGCATCGGCACCGCGCAGGCAGCCTGCCCGGCGGACGCCGATGTCGCGCGCATGGCGGCCGACATCCTCGCCGGCCGCCCCGCCCAGGGCTATCAGGGCCTGGCCATGGAAGATGCGGCCTGCGCGCGGGAAAAGCTCGTGCCCCTGCTCGCCCGGCAGTTCGGCGAGCCCGCCGGCTACAAGGTCGGCCTGACCAACGCCGCCGCGCAGCAACGCTTCGGCGTGCCTAACCCCGTGCGCGGCACCATCTACCAGGCGACGATCCGCGCGCAGGGTGTTGCCGGCCGCCCGGCAGAGGTCCCCGCCGGCTTCGCCGCGGTCCCGAATGTCGAGAGCGATCTGCTCGTCCGCGTGCGCGACGAGGGCATCAACGAGGCGGGGACCGATCACGTCGCCCTTCTCCGCCATCTCGACCAGGTTATCCCCTTCATCGAGATGCCGGACCTCGTGCTCGCCCCCGGCCAGATGAACGGCCCCAACCTTGTCGCCATCAATGTCGGTGCGCGGCTGGGCGTGCTGGGGGAGGCCATCTCGGCCGAGGCCACGCCCGATTTTGCCGCCCGCCTGGCCAGCATGACCGTCACTCTCGCCAGCGATCAGAAGGAGCTGTCCCGCGCGCCGGGCACGGCCCTTCTCGGCCATCCCCTGAACGTCATTCCCTGGCTGGTGGAAGACCTGAAGCGCGACGGCCGCCGCCTGCGCGCTGGCGATATCATCTCGCTCGGCGGCTTCTCCCCGGCCCTTCCCACCGAGGCCGGCCGCACCTTCACCGTCACCTATGAAGGGCTGGCCGACCGGCCCCTGACCGTCTCGGTGCGCACCCCCTGATCCACGCATCCATCTCCGCGCGGGGACGCTGAGCCCCCGTGCCACCCCCTGTTCCCCCCGCGGGCCGCGAGAAGCCCCTGCCTCTCCGCCCCGCGGCCGCCCATCGCGAGCCCGGGAAGTGGGGCGACCGCCGCCGCGTGCGGATCGGCCTGCTCGGCGGGTCCTTCAACCCCGCCCATTCCGGCCACTGGCATGTGGCCGACATGGCGCGGCACGTGCTGCGGCTGGACGAGGTCTGGCTGCTGGTCTCGCCCGGCAATCCGCTGAAGCCCAATGCCGGGATGGCCCCCTTCGCCGAGCGGCTGGATTCCGCCCGCCGCATCGCCGACGGGCGCCGCGTGATCGCGGTGGATGTCGAGGCCCGGCTGGGCCTGCGGCAGACCGAGCGCAGCCTCGCCCGCCTGCGCCAGTTGTTCCCCCGCGCCCGCTTCGTCTGGATCATGGGGGCGGACAACATGGTGCAGCTTCCACGCTGGCGTCGCTGGCGCCGGCTGGCTCGCGGCACCCCCATGGCGGTGCTGCCGCGGCCGGGCTACACCCGGCGCGCGGTGGACGGCCCGGCGGCGACGGCACTGCGCCAGCACAGGCGCCATTGCGGCGCGCTGCTGGCCGGGCCGAACGAGGCCGGACGCCACGCCCCCTGGTGCATGGTGCCCGCTCGCGAGCATCCCGCCAGCGCCACGGCCATCCGCGCACAGCGAGCGCAACGGGCGCGCGCAACCGCGCAGGCTTCCGACCATTCACCCCAGACCCAAGCGGTCGGGGATCCTCCTTCCCCCGACCTGGCGGCGCCCGCACGCGGCGTCCCGGCCGAGACGCACTGAACCCCTCGCGCCCCCCGGCGCCACGCAGCACAGGAGCGAGCCATGGCCCGCACCCCGAAAGACCCGCCCCGCCCCGCGCGCGGCACCACCACCAGCAAGCCGACCGGCCGAGCGCCGGCCAAGCCTCCCGCGAAGGCCCCTGCCCGCAGCACGGCGAAGTCGGCGCCCGCCCGCACCACCCGCGCCGCCGCTCCCGCCTCCCGCGCTGCCGCGGCCAAGCCCGCCGCGAGCCGGGCGAAGGCCCCCGCGCCCGCCCGGAAGCCGGCCACCCCTGCGCGCAAGGCGCCCGAGCGCAAGACCCCGGCCGCGAAGGCCCCGGCCCGCGGCGCCACGAAGGCCCCGGCGCGGAGCGTCACGAAGGCCCCCGCGCGGAGCGCCGCGAAGGCGCCGCCGCGGAGCGCTGCAAAGGCCCCGTCGCGTTCCACCACGAAGCCAGCCGCCAGGGCTGGCGCACGCACCGGTACCCGGACGGCAGCGGCCGACGCCCCGGCGCGTAGCCCGGCTTCCCGCACGGCCGCACCCGCGCGCGCCGCTGCCTCGGCTGGCCGCGCCCCCGCCACGGCGTCCCGCGCCAAGGCTCCGGCCGCACGCGCCACCACCCGGACGACGGCCCCCGCGAAGGCCCCGGCCTCGCGCGCCAAGGCACCCGCCGCCCGCGACACGGCGCCCCGCGCCCCCGCCTCCCGCGCAAAGGCGCCCGCCGCGCGCGCCGAGGCTCCGTCCCGCACGAAGCCGGCGGCCACGCGCGCGGCCCCCGCTGCGCGGACGTCCCGTGCCGCGACGCCCGCGACCGGCCGCGTCGCGCCGACCGTTTCCACCACTGACCGCGCGGCGGCCGTCTCCCGTGGGGCTGCGCCGCGCCGCGCGCCCGTCCGCCCGGCCGAGGCCGCCCCACGCCCCGCCCGTCGTGGCGCAGCGCCGGTGGACCCGAACGCCGCCCGCATCGCTGAGCTGGAGGCCGATTCCGCCCCCACCCCGCGCAAGCGCGACGCCGCGGCCGGCCCCCGGAAGCTTCGGGCCAAGGGCGGCACCCCCACCCGTGCGGCGCCCAGCCCCGACCGGATGGAGGCGCTGGTGCAGTCCGCCGTCGCCAGCCTTGAGGAGGACGGGGCTGAGAACGTGGTGGTGCTCGACGTCGCCACCCGCTCCGCCTTCGCCGACCGCATGATCGTCGCCACCGGCTTGGCCGAGCGGCAGATCGAGGCGATGGCGCGCCACCTGGAGGAGGCGCTGGCCGAGCACGGCATCCGCCGCATCCGCATCGAGGCATCGCCCGACTGGGTGCTGCTCGATGCTGGGGACATGATCATCCATCTCTTCAAGCCCGAGGCGCGCGCCAACTACGCGCTCGAGCGGATGTGGGGCCCCGACAGCCCGGCCGCCGAGGACCCCGCGCGGGCCGCCGGCGATGCCGGGAACGAGGATGGCGACGAGGACGATGTCGTGGACCTGGACCCGGATGCGCAGGAGGTGCTGCCGCGCGACGCCATGTCCGACGACATCGACGGCCCGCCCGACGATCCGGATGCGGACGCCGAAGAGGACGAGGACGAAGAGGACTAATGCCCCCGCCCCTCCTGCTCGCCGTGGGCCGCGCCCGGGGCGGGCCGGAGGCGGCGCTCTTCGAGCATCACAACGCTCGCCTGCGCCCGCCCCTGGCGGTGCGGGAACTGGCGGAGGCCCGCGGCTCCTCCGCCGAGATCCGGCGGCGGGAGGGTGCTGCCATTCTCGCCGCCCTTCCTGACGGCGCGCTGGCCGTTGCCCTCGACCTCGGCGGCGAGATGCCCGACAGCGAGCGGCTGGCGGCGCTCACCGCCAAATGGGCCGAGGCCGCCCGCCCGATCGCCTTCGTCATCGGTGGTGCCGAAGGGCTGGACGAAGGGGTGCTGGCCCGCGCCGACCACCGCCTCTCCCTCGGGCGGCTCACCTGGCCGCACATGCTGGTGCGCGGGCTGCTGGCGGAGGCGCTGTTCCGCGCCCAGTGCATCCGCACCAACCACCCCTATCACCGCGCCTGGCGGCCGGGCTGAGCCCCCAAATTGTTGCAGAATCGCCTCGATAAGAGCAGGGTGGCACGATGATCGCGCTCATCCTTGCGGCGCTCCTCTGGGTCGGGTTGCATGTCGGGATCGCCGGCAGCCGCGCCCGCGCGGCCCTCGCGGCGCGGCTGGGCGAGGGTGGCTTCAGCGCCACCTTCTCCCTCGGCTCCGCAATCGCCATCACCTTGCTCGTGCTCGCCTGGCGCGGCGCGCCCACCGAGCCGCTCTGGGCCGTGCCGGCCGCGCTGGGCTGGGTGCTGGTCGCACTCATGCTGCCGGCCTTCATCCTCTTCGCGGGCAGCCTGATGGCGCGGAACGCCACCTCGGTGGGCCAGAACGCTGCCCTCTCGGCCGAGCCAAGCGGCGTGTTGCGGATCACCCGTCATCCCATGCTGCTGTCCTTTGCGATCTGGGGCGGGGTGCATGTTGTCGGCGATGGCGACAGCGCCTCGGTGGTGTTCTTCGGCGCCTTCCTGGTCACCGCCCTGCTCGGCATGCCCTCCCTTGACGCCAAGGTGGCAGCGCGCGACCCCGCGGCCTGGGCCGGCTTCGCGGCGCGGACGTCGATCCTGCCCTTCGGCGCCGTGGCGGCCGGACGCAATTGCCTGGCCTGGGGGGAACTGGCCTGGCCGGCGCTGGTAGGCCTTCTAGCCTGGGCCGCGATGCTTCACCTGCATCCCGTGATCTTTGGCGTGTCGCCACTCCCCCACTGACCCTTGCGCGTCACCCTTGCGCGCGGGCCCCGGCCTTGCCATCCCTTGGCGCCAGCACTGCCCGGAAGGGGTCCGCATGGCTCAGAGCGCAAACGACGCCCCGGCAACCGCCCCGCATCCCGTCCTCGCCCACCGCTACAGCAAGGCCGAGGAGCGGGAGGGCTTCGTCCGCGCCTTGTTCGACGCGACGGCGCCGCATTACGACCGGATCGACCGCATCTTCTCCCTCGGCACCGGCCCGGGCTATCGCCGCCGTGCCCTGCGAGAGGCCGGGCTGCGTCCGGGAATGCGCGTGCTGGACGTGGCGGTGGGCACCGGCCTCGTCGCGCGGCAGGCGGTGGCCATCACCGGCGACCCCGCCCTTGTCACCGGCCTGGACCCGAGCGAGGGCATGCTGGCCGAAGCGCGGAAGACCCTGCCGGGCGTCACTCTCATCCAGGGCCGCGCCGAGCGCATCCCGCTGCCCGACGGCAGCGTGGACTTCCTCTCCATGGGCTATGCGCTGCGTCATGTCGCCGATCTCGGCGCCTCCTTCGCCGAGTACCGGCGCGTGCTGCGCCCCGGCGGCACCGTGCTGCTGCTGGAGATCGGTCGCCCGACGAGCCGCCTCGCTCATCTCATCGAGCGGTTCTACATGGGCGCCGCCATCCCGGCCCTGTGCTGGATCGCCGCCCCCCGGCACCGCTCTGGCGAGCTGATGCGCTACTACTGGGAGACGATCGAGGCCTGCGTGCCGGCCGAGACCATCCTCGATGCGCTGAAAACCGCCGGTTTCGCCGAGGCCGCCTGCACGACGGAGCTGGAGGTTTTCCGGGCCTATACTGCCCGCGCCTAGAAGGCCTGCGGCACTGGGACCCGGCGGGCCCGCATCACCTCTCGTAGCGGCGTCTCCACGTAGCGGTACAGCAGGATCGAGACGGCCGTTGCGACCGCCACGCCGGCGAGGGCGAACAGCACCGTCTGTGCCAGGTCGCCAGCGCTCCAGCACAGGGACGCGCTGCCCGGCACGAGGACCGGGATCGGCTCGCCCATAACCGGACGCGTCCAGGGCAGGAAAAGGAGAGACGCGGCCGTATGCGCGATGTCGAAGTGCGCCATACGGAGAAGGCTGGGTGCCAGAAGGAACACCGCCACCAGCACGCTGGTGAGAAGCCAGGGGAGCGGCACCATCCGCACCACCCGCCGCCGTCAGAACGCCAGGGTACCTGCCGGCAGCACAGCGGTGAAAACCCAGATGATCAGCCGGCTGATGACAAAGAAGACATCCACCCCCGAGGCCAGCCAATCCGTCCCTGCCGCGGGCAGACCAAGCCGGTCCAGATGCAGGCGGGCGTGGCAAACCACCACAATCAACGTCGCTACGGCGCGGAGATACTGGACCGAGACGAGTTGCGGCATCGACGCGGGCATCCCGACCCTTCCGGTGCCAGGACCGTTTGATCCAGCGACTTTCGTCAGGGCATTCGCTAACCCCCTGGCCGCCCTCCGTCTGGCCAATCCACCGGGCCGGCGCTATGGCAGGCAGCGCCCAAGACGCAGAGGCCCGTTCGCATGCCCCATCCGAAACCCGTCATGCTTGCCATCCTCGATGGCTGGGGCTGGCGGGAGGATCAGGCCGACAACGCGGTCGCCCAGGCGGACTCTCCGGTCTTCGACACCCTCTGGGCGGGCTCCCCGCACGCGTTCCTGCGCACCTGCGGCCCGGATGTCGGCCTGCCCATGGGGCAGATGGGCAATTCCGAGGTCGGCCACCTGAACATCGGTGCCGGACGCATCGTGATGCAGGACCTGCCCCGCATCGGCGCCGCGATCGCAAATGGCAGCCTTGCCGGCTATCCGCAGATCGTCGAACTCGGCGAGAAGCTGCACGCGTCAGGCGGCACTCTGCATCTGTGCGGCCTGGTCTCCCCCGGCGGCGTCCACGCGCATCAGGACCATGCGGTGGCGCTGGCCGGAATCTTCGCCATCAAGGGCATTCCTGTCGTCATCCATGCCTGGACCGATGGGCGCGACACCCCGCCGGAAGCCGCCGCCGAGACCCTGCCCGCCTTCGAGGCCGCGCTCCCTGCCGGCGCCCGCATCGGCACCATCACCGGCCGCTACTTCGCCATGGACCGCGACAACCGCTGGGAGCGCGTCTCCCAGGCCTGGCGCGCGATGGTGCTGGCCGAAGGGGGGCACGTGGCGTCGGCAACGGAGGCTGTGCGCGCTGCCCATGCCGCCGGCCAGACCGACGAGTTCATCCCCGCCACCATCCTGCCCGGCTATGCCGGCATGAGGGACGGAGACGCGGTGCTCTGCTTCAACTTCCGCGCAGACCGCGTGCGGGAGATCATGGCGGCGCTGGTTGATCCCGCTTTCCAGGGCTTCGAACGGCCGCGCGTCCCCGCCCTCTGCGCCGCTGCCGGGCTGACCGAGTATTCCGAGGCGCTGAATCCCCTGCTCGCCACAGTCTTCCCACCGCAATCGATGGCGGACCTCCTCGGCCCTACCGTCTCGGCCGCGGGCATGACGCAGCTCCGCATGGCGGAGACGGAGAAGTACCCTCACGTCACCTACTTCCTGAACGGCGGCGAGGAGACCCCCTTCCCCGGCGAGGACCGGGTCATGGTTCCCTCCCCCAAGGTCGCCACCTACGACCTGCAGCCGGAGATGTCCGCGCCCGAGCTGGCGGCGAAGGCGGAGGCCGCCATCCGCTCCGGCGCCTACGACATGATCATCCTGAACTTCGCCAATGCGGACATGGTCGGCCACACCGGCAGCCTTGCGGCCGCAACCCGGGCGGTGGAAGCGGTGGATGCCGGCCTCGGCCGCATCGTCTCGGCCATCCGCGACACCGGCGGCGCCCTGCTCGTCACCGCCGATCACGGCAATGCCGAGATGATGCGGGATCCCGTCACCCACGGTCCGCACACCGCCCATACGCTGAACCCTGTGCCGGTGCTGCTGCTGGGTGCCCCGGCGGGGACGCGGCTGCATGACGGCCGCCTCGCCGACCTCGCCCCCACGATGCTGGCCCTGCTCGGCCTAGCCCAGCCCGCGGCCATGACCGGGCGGAACCTGATGGAAGTGCCGAAGGGGTGACCCCGCGGTGATCCGGGGCGGCGCTCGCGCCGCGCCACCTCTCCCGTCCGGCGAACCGGCGCGGGTCGTTCCGGCCGCCCGTGTTGCGCGCAGTGGATGGCTCGTCCGGGCCTTGCCCGCGGGTTTGCTGGTGCTCGCCCTGCTGCCGGCCCTTGCCCAGCCGGCGCCCGCGCAGCCCGATCGGCGCGCCCTGGGCGAGGCCGAGCGCGAGGCCCGCAGCGCCCGCGGGGAAGCCGCCGCCATCGCCCGCGACGCCCGCGCTGCCGAGGCCGCCGAGCGCAGCCTGGCCGAACGGCGCGCCGAGGCCGGCCGCCGCGCCGTCACCGCCGAGGAGGCCCTGGCCGCGGCCGAGGCCCGGCTGGAGGAGGCCGAGGCCGCGCGCGACGCCGCCGAGGCCGATCTGACCCGCCGCGCCGAGGCGATGGCGCCCCTCATTCCCGCCATGCGCCGCCTTGGCCTGTGGCCCGCCGAAACCCTGCTTGTCGTTCCCGCCCCGCCGGAGGAGGCGCTGCGCGGGGCGCTGATCCTGCGCGGACTTGCGCGCCGCCTGTCGCGGGAGGCCGCAGAGTACCGGGAGGCGCGCGAGGGTTCCACCCGCGCCGCCGCCGCGCTGGAAGCCGAGCGCACCCGGCTGGTGGCCGCCCGCGTCGCCGCGCGCGAGGCGGCGACGGCCGTGGAAGCCGCCCTGGCCGAGGCCCGCGAGCGCCGCGAGGATGCGCGCGACGCCGAGACCGCGGCCACCCGCCGCGCCGCCGCCGCCGCCGCGGGCGCGCGGGACCTGCGCAGCGCGGTCGAGCGCCTGGAACGCGAGGCGCAGGCGCGCGAGGCCCGCGAGCGCGCCGAGGCCGCCGCCCGCGAGCGGGAAGCCGAGGCGCGGGAGCGCGCCGCCGAGCTTCGTCGGCGTGAGGCCGAGAACCGCGCCCGCGAGGCGGAGGCGCGCGAGGCCGCCCGCGAATCCCTGGCCCGCAACACCCCCATGCGAGAGGGAACCCTGCGAGAGGGCGCCGCCCGCGATCGCACCGCGCGCGAACAGGCGGCCCGCGACGCGCGGGAGGCCGAGCGCGAGGCGGAGGTTGCGCGGGAAAGCGCGGAGGCGGCGCGCGCGCGCGGGCGGGAGGCTTCGGCAAGCCAGCCCTCCGGCCCCTCCCCGGCCCGCGGCGCGCCGGTGGCCGGGGCCGTCCGCCGCGCCTTCGGCGATGGCGGCGCCACCGGCCAGACCTGGTCCGCGCCATCCGGGGCGCGGGTGGTCAGCCCCTGCGGCGGACGGGTGGTTTTCTCCGGTCCGTTCCGCAGTTACGGGCGGATGTTGATTGTGGACTGCGGCGGCGGATACCATTTTGTCCTTGCCGGCCTCGACCGGCTGGACGCGGAGCCCGGGCAGCGCGTGCTGGCCGGGGAAGCCGTGGGAACAGTTGGTAACGCTGAGGGGTCTGGCGGGGGCCGCGCGTCGCTCTACCTTGAACTGCGGCGAAGTGGCCGAGCCGTGGATCCGGCAGGCTGGACGGCGCGGGGCTGAAGCCCCGAAGGATTTTGGCGGGGCCATCGGCCCCAAAAGATTTTGGGCGGGGCCATCGGCCCCAACGCGGTTAACCGCCGGGCAGCACGCCCTGCGGCAATATGATGGAAGCGCCATGGCCCGCCATGGCGAGAGGGGTGTGTTTCGGATGCGTGTTCCTGGTGAGGTCTTTTCCAAGCCGCGCTTCCGCCTGCGGGCGCTGGCCACCGTGGCTGCCGCCTTCACCGCCGGCGCCATCGCCGGGCCGGTGGTCTCCGCCTGGGCGCAGGATGGGTCGCGCGCCGAGACCTACCGGCTGCTGAACCTGTTCGGCGACGTGTTCGAGCGCGTGCGCGCCGAATACGTGGAGCCCGTGAACGACCGCGACGTGATCGAGAACGCGATCAACGGGATGCTGACGGGGCTGGACCCGCACTCCTCCTACATGAATCTCCGCAACTTCCGCGACATGCAGGTGCAGACCCGCGGCGAGTTCGGCGGGCTGGGCATCGAGGTGTCGCAGGAGGCCGGCTATGTGAAAGTGATCTCGCCGATCGACGAGACGCCCGCCGCCCGCGCCGGGGTGAAGCCCGGCGACCTGATCACCCATATCAACGCCACCACCACCCAGGGCCTGACCCTGCAGGAGGCGGTGGACCAGATGCGCGGCGAGCGCGGCAGCACGATCCGCCTGACCATCCGGCGCGAGGGCACGGCCACCCCGATCGAGCTCTCCCTCACCCGCGAGACGATCCGCCCGCAGGTGGTGCGCTCCCGGCTTGAGGGGAACGACATCGCCTATATCCGCCTGACCTCCTTCAACGAGCAGACCGAGGCCGGCCTGCGCCGCGCCCTCACCACCCTCCGTTCCCAGGCCGGCGGCACGCTGAAGGGCGTGGTGCTGGACCTTCGGAACAACCCGGGCGGGCTGCTCGACCAGGCCATCCAGGTCTCGGACGACTTCCTGGACCAGGGCGAGATCGTCTCCACCCGCGCCCGCCGTCCCGAGGACGCGCAGCGCTGGAATGCCCGCTCGGGTGACCTGGCCCAGGGCGTGCCCGTGGTGGTGCTGGTGAATGCCGGCTCGGCCTCGGCCAGCGAGATCGTCGCCGGCGCTCTGCAGGACCATCGCCGGGCGATCGTCATGGGCGTGAAGAGCTTCGGCAAGGGCTCGGTGCAGACCGTGATGCCGCTGCCGGGCAACGGCGCAATCCGCCTGACGACGGCGCGCTACTACACCCCCTCCGGCCGCTCCATCCAGGCCACCGGCATCGAGCCGGACATCGAGGTGCTGGCCCAGCGCGAGGACGCTGCGCAGAACCGGGACCGCGACCGCGAGGCCGACCTGCGCCGCGCGCTGCGCAACGACAGCAGCGGTGGCTCGACTGCCCAGGGTGCGGCGGCCGCCCGCCCGCCCGCGCCGCTGCCGCCGCTGAACCTACCGGCCGGTGCGCTGGAGCGCGTGCAGCGCCTCCCGGCCGAGGGCTCTGCCGCCTTCGATCCGACTAAGCCGGAGACCGACCACCAGCTGCAGCAGGCCGTCGGGCTGCTGCGGAGCATGGCCGCGGTTCCGCCGCAGCGCCGCGCGAGCCGCTGATCGCCAGGGCGCGCCGAAGCCGCGGATGAGGGCCCTCGGCGTCTTCTGGCTGGTGGTGCTGGCCGCGCTCGGCGCCGGGGTCTTCGCCCTGAACCAGGCGGGGCCGCCCGCTGAGGGCATCCCTCCCTCTCTTCGGCGCGCGGCCGAACCGGCTGCGCGCGTGAGGGTGCCCGCCAACGACAATGCGGGAACTCCCGCGGCCCCGGTCGAAGTTCCGCCGCCACCCAGCCCGGCAGTGGCGCCTGAGCCACCACGCCCGCCCACTGCCGCAAACGACATCACCCCGCCGCCCTTGCCCGCCGAGGCGCCCGCGCGGCCACCGGCACCGCCTGCCGTTGCCCGGGACCTGCGCCCGCCGGAGCCGCCCGTGGCCCTTCCAGCACCGAGCGCCCCCGCCGGTGAACCTCGCCGTGCCGCCATGCCCAGCGCGCCAACCGCTCCGGAGGCGCCGCCCAGCGCACCGGAACCGCCTCCGCTGCCCGCCCTGGCCACGCGACGGGAAGCACCGACTGATCGCCCCATCCCGGCGCCCGACCCGGCTTTCCAAGAACCCTCCCGCTACGGCCCGCTACCGCGCCTGGGTCAGGAAGGGCGCACCCCCATCCGCTTCTACGGCCGGCCCTTTGACCGGTCGGAGACGCGGCCGCGGATTGCGCTGGTGGTCGGCAATCTCGGTCTCTCTGCCTCGCTCTCCGAGGAGGCGATCCGCCGGCTGCCGCCCGAGACGGCCCTGGCCTTCTCCCCCTATGCCCAGCGCCCCGCGCCGCTGCTGGACCGCGCCCGCGCCCGCGGGATGGAGGCGCTGAGCGCCCTACCGCTGGAGCCGGCCAATTACCCCACCAATGATCCCGGCGACCGCGCCCTGCTGACGACCCTGCCGGTGGCTGAGAATGCAGACCGGCTGCTCTGGGTCCTCACGCGCATCGGAGGGCAGGTGGGCGCGATCGGTGCGTTGGGGCCCATGCGCGGCGAGCGTTTCGCGGCGCTTCCAGAGTCCCTGAACGGGCTGCAGGACGTGCTGCGGGAACGCGGGCTGCTCTACATCGACCCACGCCCCGGCGCCGCCTCACCCGCCCGGGCCTGGGGCCGAAGCGTGGACCTGGTGGTGGACGAGCCGGCGACACGCGGCGAGATCGATCGCCGCCTGGCCGAGCTGGAGCGCATTGCGCGGGAGCGTGGCACCGCCCTTGGGCTTGCTGCGGATGTCTCGCCCGTGCTTGTCGATCGCGTCGCTGCCTGGGCGGCGGGGCTGGAGGAACGCGGGCTGGTGATGGCGCCCGTCACTGCCCTGATCCGCCGCCCAGAGGACATTCCCCGGAACCAGATGCCGTGACCCAACTGCCTTTGCGCCCCAATGTTGGCGCCTGCCTATTCAACCGCGACGGCCTCGTCCTCATCGCACGCCGCGCGGATCAGCCCGTCGGGGAAGCCAGCTCCGGCGCCTGGCAGCTTCCCCAGGGCGGGCTAGACGCAGGCGAGGACCCGGAGCGCGCCGTGCTGCGCGAACTGTCCGAGGAAATCGGCACGCGCAGTGCTGCCGTGATGGGCCAGATGCCGGAATGGCTGGATTACGACTTGCCGTCGCATCTGGTCGGCAAGGCCCTGGGCGGGATGTACCGGGGACAGACGCAGCTCTGGTTCGCGCTGCGCTTCCTGGGTGACGATTCCGAGATCCGGTTAGATGCTGACAAGCACCAGGAGTTCGATGCCTGGCGCTGGGCGACGCTCGCGGAGTTGCCCGACATCGCCGTGGCGTTCCGGCGGCCGATCTATGAGCGGCTGGCGCAGGAGTTCGCGCGCTACGCCGTGCCGGGGTGAGGCAAGTTTGGGGCGGGTAGACGACCCGCCTCCCTTCAGCCCGCGAAGACCCGCGCCATTGCCCGCCACATCTCCTTGCGGTTGTACTCCCAGTCCAACGGCAGGCCGCGGTGCAGCTTGCCGTCGCGCCGCGCCACCCCGGCCTCGGTCACCAGCCAGGAATAACGGTCCACCAGCCCCCAGGTCATGATGCTCCGCACGCCGGCCTCCGCGGCTGCGGAGACAAAGGCGGCAGCACGGGCGGCCACCAGGCCATCGCGGCCGGGATAGTCATCGGGCACGCCGTCGTTCTCGCGGATGTCCAACTCGGTCACCAGGACCGAGATCCCCTCAGCGCGCAGGGCGCGAATGAAGTCACCGAAGACGCTCGGGCTGAAAGGGTGCCGCATCTGCAGATGCGCCTGAATGCCCACCGCGTCGATCGGGACGCGCCGACGCAGCAGGTCCCGCACCAGGGACAGCAGCCGGCGCCGCTTCTCTTGGGCCCAAGGCGTGTCCTCCTCCACCCCGTACTCGTTCAGTACGAGGCGGAGGGTGGGGTCCTGTTCCCGCGCCAAGCGGAAAGCATTCTCAATGTAGGAAGGGCCGAGGGCGCGGAAGAAGGGCGAATCGCGCAGTTCGCCGCTCGCCTGAGGGGTGTCGCTACCGGGCGGGTCGGCGATCGGCTCGTTCACCACGTCCCAGTCGCGGATGCGGAGCCGGGTGGTGGAGAGGACGCGCGCGATATGCGCGGCCATCACGCCCCGGGCCCGAGCCGGGGTCTCGGTGAGGGCCGCCAGAGCCCAGTCCGGGAAGGCCTCGTGCCACACCAGCGCGTGGCCGCGGGTAAGGCGGCCCCGCGCCTGCCCCCAGGCGATGATGGCGTCCAGCGCAGTGAAGTCGAACTCCCCCTCCTTCGGCTGGAGGCTGGACCACTTGGCCTCGAATTCCGGCACCAGCACGCCGGCCTCGCGCTCATAGGCCGCGGCATACAGCGGATCGGAGACGAGAAGGCCGGCCTGGACTGCGGCGCCGAAGCTGAAGCCGCGATCGCGTGCGATCTGCCACAGGCCCGGAGGTGGGTTCAGCGCGGAGTCGCCAGGCTGTGCCCGGGCGCAGCCGACGCCGGAGACGGCCAGTGCCGCGCCGAGCACCGCGCGGCGGGATTGGCCCCCCGCCAATGCGGACGGGGGAACAAGCATGTCAGGCGGCCGCCCGGCTCGGGGTGGCGTTCTCATTGGCTGCGCGCGATAGGGCCTGGCGGTACTTCTCCCGCCGCCACTGCAGCAGCTTCCAGGCACCCTTGGCCGCGAGGTCGGAGAGCCGCCCGCGCGGCTCCAGCCCAACCGACTTGAAGATCATGCCCATGCTGCGCTCGATATGCCGGAACTGATAGAAGCCCATGGCGCGACCCATATAGCCGGTGATGCAGCGATCGTGGCTGTAGGGAGTCGCCTCAGACTCGTTCCCGCAATGATAGGCGAAAGCGAGCTCGTCGTCCTCCGATTCGCCGATACGACCGGCGGCAACTCGCAGGCGCTTCGGGAAGGACAGCTTCTCGCGCGCCAGATAGCGCTTCATGTGGTCGTAGAAGAGCTTGAAGTGGCGGTACTCGTCGGCCGCGATCAGCTTGCAGACCTGCTTCAGCACCGGCTCCTCCGTGCTGTCGCCGAGCGCGGTGTAGTAGGAGGAGGTCCCGGTCTCGACCATGCAGCGGGCGATCAGCTCGCCCGTGCGGGACCCGCGGATGGAGGCATCGGCCTTCACGTCGATCTTGTAGCCAGCGCGGTAGCGGGCGAAGGCGTCGTCAAAGTTCCAGCCGGGATCGGCCAGCTCGCCCCAGCGGCCGAGCGCGTCGCCGTGCTGGACTTCCTCGACCGCCCAGTTGTCGGCGGCCTGGCGAAAGTCGGGATCGCCCACGAAGACGTTGTTGAGATAGACCGCGTAGTCCACCCCGTTCTTTTCGACGAGGGCGGCGGCCTTCACCAGCGGCACGATCTCGGGGTCGACCTTGGACGCGTCGAAGCGGTCCCAGGCGATCTGATCGAGTGTCCAATGCTTCATGCGACTGCCGGTAATCCCTGGTGAGCCAGAAGTCCCTATCATAGCGCAACGGGGCGGCCCGATGTCAGGCCGCCCCGCTGGCGATGACAGATGCACGACACATCTGCGACAGAGCGGGCGAGATCAAGACCCGCCCGACGGGTTCAGGCCGCCTGGGCAGCGTCCTGCATAGCACGGGCCGCCATGACGCGGTCCATCGCCTTTTCCCGGATCTCGGGAAGGTCGTTGGTGGCGGCAGCCAGGGCCGCCTCGGCTTCCGTCACGCGCCGGGTCGCCTCGGCACGGGACAGGGTGGCGACCGGAGTTGCCTCGTCCGCCAGGATGGTCATGCGGGTGGGGGTGATCTCCGCGAAGCCGCCCATAATGAACAGCCGCTCGGTCTCACGCCCGCCCTCGGTCACCCGGATGACGCCGCCCTTGAGGGCGACGATCATCGGCGAGTGATTGGGCAGCACGCCCATCTCGCCCTCGACCGCCGGGATGACGGCCATCTCGACGGGGCGCGAGAGAAGCAGGCGCTCCGGGCTGACCAGCTCGAGGTCGAAGCTCGCCATGATCAGGCGGAGACCTTCAGCGTCTCGGCCTTCTTCACCGCGTCCTCGATGGTGCCGACCATGTAGAAGGCGGCCTCGGGCAGGTGGTCGTACTCGCCGGCCACGATGCCCGCGAAGGAGCGGATCGTGTCCTCGAGCTTCACGAAGACGCCCGGGGAGCCGGTGAACACCTCGGCCACATGGAAGGGCTGGGAGAGGAAGCGCTGGATCTTGCGCGCGCGCGCCACGACCAGCTTGTCCTCCTCGGACAGCTCATCCATGCCCAGAATGGCAATGATGTCCTGCAGCGACTTGTAGGTCTGCAGAACGCGCTGCACCTCGCGGGCCACGCGGTAGTGCTCCTCGCCCACCACGCGGGGGTCTAGGGCGCGGGAGGTGGAGTCCAGCGGGTCCACGGCCGGGAAGATGCCCAGCTCGGCGATCGAGCGGTTCAGCACCGTCGTCGCGTCCAAGTGCGCGAAGGAGGTGGCGGGCGCCGGGTCGGTCAGGTCGTCGGCGGGCACGTAGATGGCCTGCACCGAGGTGATCGAACCCTTCTTCGTGGACGTGATCCGCTCCTGCAGCGCGCCCATGTCGGTGGCCAGCGTCGGCTGGTAGCCCACCGCGGAGGGGATGCGGCCCAGCAGCGCCGAAACCTCGGCGCCCGCCTGGGTGAAGCGGAAGATGTTGTCGATGAAGAAGAGCACGTCCTGGCCCTGCTCATCGCGGAAGT
The DNA here is from genome assembly GCF_054165765.1 of Roseomonas sp. WA12. Lineage (NCBI taxonomy): Bacteria > Pseudomonadati > Pseudomonadota > Alphaproteobacteria > Acetobacterales > Roseomonadaceae > Roseomonas > Roseomonas sp. WA12. The sequence goes on from NZ_CM135108.1 coordinate 2,624,764, forward strand.
ATTCCGCCATGGACAGGCCGGAGAGGGCGACGCGCGCGCGGGCGCCCGGCGGCTCGTTCATCTGGCCGTACACGAGCGCCACCTTGGAACCCTCGGTGCCGCCATTCTCGCCGAGCTTGATGACGCCGGCGTCGATCATCTCGTGATAGAGGTCGTTGCCCTCGCGGGTGCGCTCGCCGACGCCGGCGAAGACGGACACGCCGCCATGGCCCTTGGCGATGTTGTTGATCAGCTCCTGGATCGTCACGGTCTTGCCGACGCCGGCGCCGCCGAACAGGCCGATCTTGCCGCCCTTGGAATAGGGGGCCAGCAGGTCCACCACCTTGATGCCCGTCACCAGGATCTCGGTGCTCGTCGCCTGGTCCTCGAAGGCCGGGGCGGCGCGGTGAATGGTGTAGGTCTTGTCGTGCGGGACGGGGCCGCGCTCATCAATCGGCTCGCCGATGACGTTCACGATGCGGCCCAGCGTGCCCTCACCCACCGGCACGGCGATGCCCTTGCCCGTGTCCACCACCTCGGTGCCGCGGACCAGGCCGTCGGTCGTGTCCATGGCGATGGTGCGGACGGTGCGCTCGCCAAGATGCGAGGCGACCTCGAGCACGAGGGTGCGGTCGCCGACCTGGGTCATCAGCGCGTTGAGGATGTTCGGCAGCTCGGAGGGGAACTGCACGTCCACCACCGGGCCGAGAATCTGAGTGACCTTGCCAACATTGTTCTTCATCGGATGGCTCCTGTCAGACCGCTTCAGCACCGGAGATGATCTCGATCAGCTCCTTGGTGATGTTGGCCTGTCGCGTGCGGTTGTAGTTGAGCGTCAGCCTGTTGATCATGTCGCCCGCGTTGCGCGTGGCGTTGTCCATGGCGGTCATCTGGCTTCCGTAGAAGCCGGCCATGTTCTCCAGCAGCGCGCGGTAGATCTGGATGGCGAGGTTCTTCGGCAGCAGCGCCGCCAGAAGCTCCTCCTCGCCCGGCTCGTACTCGTAGAGCGCGGGCAGCTCGTCCGCGGCCGCCGGTGCCACCGCGTCATTGGCGGGAAGCGGCGCCGGGATCAGGCGCTGCTCACTGGCAACCTGGCTGATGACGCTCTGGAAGCGGTTGTAGATCAGCGTGCACACGTCGAACTCGCCGGCCTCCAGCATCGCGGTGATGCGGGTGGCCAGCTCATCGGCCTGCTCGAAGCCGATGCGCTTGATGTTGTGGTAGCTGATGTCGCCCACGAAGCGGCTGGAGAACTCGCGCTTCAGATAGGTCGTGCCCTTCCGGCCGACGGTGAGGACCTTCACCGTCTTGCCCTCGGCCTCCAGCGCACGGATGCGCGCGCGGGCGAAGCGGGCGGCATTCGTGTTGAAGGCACCGGAGAGGCCGCGCTCGGCGGTCACGACGACCAGTAGATGAACCTGGTCGCGCCCCGTGCCGATCAGCATCTTCGGCGCATCGGGGCTGTCCGCCACCGCCGCGCCGAGGGAGGCGAGCATGCGCTCCATCCGCTGGGCATAGGGACGCGCCGCCTCCGCCTGCGCCTGGGCGCGGCGGAGCTTGGCGGCGGCGACCATCTTCATCGCCTGCGTGATCTTGCGGGTCGACTTCACGCTGTTGATGCGACCGCGCAGGTCCTTGAGGCTGGCCATGAGGGCTTCTCCGATGCCCCCTGATCAGCCGAAGGACTTGGCGAAGCCGTCGAGGAAGCCCGCCAGCGCCTTGTCGTTGTCGCCGGTGATCTGCCCGCTGCTGCGGATCGATTCCAGAATCTCCGGCTTGGCCGCCTTCAGCTCGCCGAGCATGCGGCGCTCGAACTCGCCGACCTGGTTCACGGGCACCTTGTCCAGGTAGCCGCGCGTGCCGGCGAAGATGGCCACCACCTGCTCCTCGACCGGGACCGGAGCGTACTGGGGCTGCTTCAGCAGCTCGGTCAGGCGCGCGCCACGGGCCAGCAGGGCCTGGGTGGAGGCGTCGAGGTCCGAGGAGAACTGCGCGAAGGCCGCCATCTCGCGGTACTGTGCGAGGTCCAGCTTGATCTTGCCCGCGACCTGCTTCATCGCCTTGATCTGCGCGGCGGAACCGACGCGCGAGACCGAGAGGCCGACATTCACGGCCGGGCGGATGCCGCGGAAGAACAGCTCGGTCTCAAGGAAGATCTGGCCGTCCGTGATGGAGATCACGTTGGTCGGGATGTAGGCGGAGACGTCGCCCGCCTGCGTCTCGATCACCGGCAGCGCGGTCAGCGAGCCAAGGCCAGCGCCCTCGCCCATCTTCGCCGCGCGCTCGAGCAGGCGGGAGTGCAGGTAGAACACGTCGCCCGGATAGGCCTCGCGGCCCGGCGGACGGCGCAGCAGCAGCGACATCTGGCGGTAGGCGACGGCCTGCTTGGAGAGGTCGTCGTAGAAGATGACGGCGTGCATGCCGTTGTCGCGGAAGAACTCGCCCATCGTGCAGCCGGTGTACGGGGCAAGGAACTGCATCGGCGCCGGGTCGGAGGCGGTCGCGGCCACGACGATGGAGTACTCCATCGCGCCGCGCTCCTCGAGGGTGCGGACGAGCTGGGCGACGGTGGAGCGCTTCTGACCCACGGCGACGTAGATGCAGTAGAGCTTCTTGCTCTCGTCGGTGCCGGCGTTGATCGTCTTCTGGTTCAGGATCGTGTCGATGATGACAGCGGTCTTGCCGGTCTGACGGTCGCCGATGACGAGCTCGCGCTGGCCGCGGCCGATCGGGATCAGGCTGTCGATCGCCTTGATGCCGGTCTGCATGGGCTCATGCACGGACTTGCGCGGAATGATGCCCGGCGCTTTCACCTCGACGCGCGAGCGCGTCACGTCGACCAGCGGGCCCTTGCCGTCGATCGGGTTGCCGAGGCCGTCGACCACGCGGCCGAGCAGGCCACGGCCCACGGGCACGTCCACGATGGTGCCGGTGCGGGAGACGGTGTCGCCCTCGCGGATGCGGCTGTCATCACCGAACACCACGACGCCGACATTGTCGGTCTCGAGGTTCAGCGCCATGCCGCGCACGCCGGCGGAGGGGAACTCCACCATCTCGCCGGCCATGACGTTCTGCAGGCCGTAGCAACGGGCAATGCCGTCACCGACCGTCAGAACGGTGCCGACCTCGGCCACATCGGCCTCGGTGTCGAAACCAGCGATCTGCTGCTTCAGGATGTCCGAAATTTCGGCGGGACGGATGTCCATGCTCAGGCGGCCCCCTTCATGGCGTAGCTCAGGCGCTGCAGCCTGGACTTGATGGATGTGTCGTAAAGGCGGGACCCGATCTTGATGATCAGGCCGCCCAGGATGGACGGGTCCAGCGTCTCGGCGAGCCGGACGTTGGAATAGCCGGCCTCGGTGAGACGGGCGGCGATCTGGGTGCGCTGCACCGCGGTGAGCGGGTGCGCGGTAACGACTTCGGCGGTCTGCTGGCCGCGCTGCTCGGCGAGCAGCGTACCGAAGGTGGCGAGCACGGCGGGAAGCTCGACCAGGCGGCGGTTGTTGACGAGTACACCGACAAGCTTCTTCACGTCCCCGCCGATTCCGGCGCGGTCCATCACGGCGAAGGCGCCGTCCGTCTGGGCCTTGGCGCCCAGGCGGGGGTCCTCGATGAAGGAGCGGAAGCCCGCATCGTCCCGAACCAGGGCGGCGAGGCGGTCCACATCGGCGGCGATGGCGTCCACCGACTTCCGGTCCTTTGCCAACTCCAGCAGGGCCAGGGCATAGCGCTGCGCGACGCCACCCGTGCGGGGGGCGGAGGTCTTGTCGTTGGCGGCGGATTCGGAGGCCACTTGCGATCCCGTTCAAGGGGTTGGTGAGGACCCGTCGGCCCGGCCTTCCACACCGTGACAGGGAGTGTTCGGCGGACCTGCGCGAGAGTTCCCGGGGAAACTCCCCAGGCACCGGCGCGCGCCCCTTAACATGATGCAATGCGGGGCGGCAACCGCCCTGCGCCGGCCCGCGCGGTTCGCGGGACGCGCCGCCGGCGGCAGCCCCATGGGCTGGTTCAGCCGTGGATGTTGCCGTTCCGGGCACCCCACTTGTACTTCATGCCGTCCCCGTCCCGCCCGACAATGCGGAGCGGCAGGACCGGCGCGTAGATCTCCATCGCGTAGGCCGGCTGGTAGTCGCAGACCAGCCGCCCGAGCGCGTCGGTGATATAGACCCAGGTGGCGGGCCCCACGCGCCAGGCGACGCCGCCGTGGTTGGCGACGGTCATGGCCACGATGCCCCGCCCGGAACGGCCGTAGTTCCGGACCGAGACGATGAAGCGCTGGTACTTGGCCGGTTCCCGCGCCACCGCATGGGCGATGATGCCGTCCTCGTGGTCCTCCACAGCCGCCTTGACCAAACCCGTGACGATCCCGGCCGCGGAGCCGATGGCCCCGCCCGCAAGGCCGGCCACGGTGCCCAGGCCCCAGAGCTCGACGTCGCCCGGCTGCGGCGCCTTGCCGCTGAGAATCCAAACAGCAGGTTGGACGAGCGCGCTCGCGCCACCGCCGAGGATCTTCCCCAGCCCCGCCTTGCCCGCATTTGCCGCAGCGGCCTCGATCCCCCGGTTCAGCGTCTCGGACGCGATGGTCTGGGAGACCTCCTTCCCCAGGTTGGAACTCGTGTTGATGAGGTCCGTGATCCCGTTCTGTGGGCCGGGCGGCGTGAAGTCCGCGCCGCCGGTCTCGGTCGTCCCACTCATCCTGCGTGCCCTCCCAACAATCGTTCCTGAAGCGAGAGGAGCCTAGCCGTTTCCAAACCGGTCCGATCGGAATTCCCGAGCTTTTGAACCGGCGGAACAGCGGGAGCGGGACGGCGTGGAACCCTTGCCCCATCTTCGGCGCTCTAGGGAGGACTGGCGGGCCGCCGCGCCCGACCCAGACCATCGATCCGAAGGATGCCCGAGATGGCCAGCGACAAGCTCACCGAGAAGCAGGATCCCGAGACCGGCGACTGGATCTCCGACCTCAAGCCCGGGGCGAGCACCGACACGAAGGCGGACAAGGCGGCCGAGGACACCTTCCCTGCCTCCGACCCCGCCAATGCGAGCGCCGGCACCACCGGCTTCATCGCGCCCGACGGCCAGGACCATGGTGAGGCCCATGGCAAGGATGGCGACGAGGGCGAAGGCGAGGCCGGTACGGTATCTGGCGGGAAGCCCTGATCCCATGAGCGGCGATCGCCCCCGCGAGACGCCCCCCGAGGGGACGACGCCCTACGAGGGCGAGGCTGAGGAAAAGCGGCTTCGCGAGACGGGCGGCTGGCGCCCCGGCTTGCAGCCCGGGACCGGCCGCGGCGCGGAGCTGGACGAAGCGCTGAAGGACGGAACGTCCTCCGACGATCCGGCCTTGCGCTCGGCCGTACCCGCCTTCGTCGCCGAGCCGGATCCGGTGGAGACAGTTATCGAGGGCCCGGGCGTTTCCGAGGCCCGGGATGCCCGCGAGGACCTGCCCCGGCAGATCTAGAGCGGTACCAGCCATGAAGCCGCCCCAGGGGAAGCCCGGGGCGGCTTTTTCATGCGCTACAGGAAGCTCACCGGGTCCACATCCACCTGCACCCGCACGGCATTAGGCACCTCCACGCGGGAGAGCCATTCACGTAGCAGCGGCTGCACCGCTACGTCCCGCCTGGCCTTCAGCAGCAGCCGCCGCCGGTGCCGGCCGCGCAGCATGGCCAGCGGCGCCGGCGCCGGGCCGAGCACCTGCACACCCGTCCCTCCCGGCGCAGCCAGTCCCAGATCCCGCGCGACCCGGTCCGCCGCCCGCTCGTCCTCAGACGACACGATTAGCGCCGCAAGCCGTCCGAAGGGCGGCCAGTTGCCGGGGCGGCGCGCGTCGGCCTCGGCCTCCATGAAGGCCGGCAGGTCGTTGGAGAGAAGGGCCTGCATCACGGGGTGCTCAGGGTTCCAGGACTGCAGCATCACCTTGCCCGGGCTTTCCGCGCGCCCGGCGCGTCCGGAAACCTGGTGCAGCAGCTGCACCGTCCGCTCGGCGGCGCGCAGGTCTCCACCCGCGAGCCCCAGATCGGCATCCACCACCCCGACAAGGGTGAGATGCGCGAAGTGCCAGCCCTTGGCGACGATCTGGGTGCCGATCAGCAGGTCCACCTCCCGGTCCGCGATCTGCCGCGCGGCCTCCGCCGCTGCCGCAGGGCCGGGGATGGTGTCACTCGCCATCACCAGCCGCCGCGCATCCGGAAACAGGATCGCCGCCTCCTCCTGCACCCGCTCCACCCCCGGGCCGATCGCGGTCAGGCTGCCCTCGGCGCCGCATTCTGGGCAGTGCTGGGGGATGGGTTCGGCATGACCGCAGTGGTGGCACTGCAGACGGCGCTGGGCGCGATGCTCCACAAGCCAGGCCGTGCAGTTCGGGCAGCGGATGCGGTGCCCGCAGGTCCGGCACAGCGTCATTGGCGCGTAGCCGCGTCGGTTGAGGAACAGCATGGCCTGCTCGCCGCGGGCCAGGGTGGCGTTGATGGCCTCGATCAGCGGTGGGGAGATGAAGCGGCCCCGCTCGGGCGGCACCTTGCGGAGGTCCATCACCTCCACCTCCGGCAGGCCCGCGCTGCCGTGGCGCCGGGGCAGGTTCACCGCGGAGTAGCGGCCCTGCTCGGCATTGGTCAGCGTCTCGAGGCTGGGGGTGGCGGAAACGAGGACGCAGGTGGCCTCGGCCATGCGGGCGCGCACCACGGCCATGTCGCGCGCGTGGTAGATCACGCCGTCCTCCTGCTTGAAGGCGGTCTCGTGCTCCTCGTCCACGATGATCAGGCCGAGATCGGGGAAGGGCAGGAACAGGGCCGATCGGGCGCCCACCAGCACCGCCGCCTCGCCATCCGCCACCGCGCGCCAGGTGGCGCGGCGCAGCCGGCCGGAGAGTTCCGAGTGCCAGATCGCGGGGGCGCAGCCGAAGCGCTCCTTGAACCGGTCCAGCCACTGGGAGGAGAGCGCGATCTCCGGCAGCAGCACGAGCGCCTGCCGGCCCTGGCGCAGGCACTCGGCCACCGCGTCCAGATAGACCTCGGTCTTGCCCGATCCTGTCACACCGGCCAGCAACGTCACCCCGAAGGCCCGCTTCGCCACGGATTCGCGCAGGACCGCCGCCGCGTCTTCCTGATCCTGTCCGAGGGAGGGGCCGGGATGCTCGGGATCAGGGCGCGTGAAGGTCCGCGGGCGGGGCAACAGCGCGGGCTCGATCAGCCCCTGGTCGGCCATGCCGCGCAGCACGCCGGTCGAGACCTCCGCCTCATCAGCAATATCTGCCCCGGCGCGCGGCTCGTCCGGCTCCATCACGTCCAGCACGCGGCGGCGCTGGGGCGTCATGCGATAGCCGGGCGGGCCTGCCTGCGCGGCCTCGCCAGCGGCGGAAAGCCTCCATCCGGCCTGCTGACCGGCCGGTTCCAGCGCGGAGGGCACGGACATTGCCATGCGCAGCACCGCACCGGGCGGGGACAGCGTGTAGGCAGCCACCCATTCCACGAAGCGCCGCAGCGCGTCCTTCATCGCAGGCGCAGGAAGGATCCCCAGGATGTCGCGTAGCCGGCCCTCGGCAAGCCCGGCATCAGGCTCGCCATCCCAGACCACGCCCAGCATCTCCCGCCCACCCAGCGGCACAGCGACGAAGCTGCCGGGTTCGGGAAGCGGCGTGCCATCCGGCACCCGATAATCGTAAGCCCCGCCCCCAGGAGTATCGAGCGGAAGGGGCAGCAGCACACGAACCCGCCGGGCCGGCGGCCCCTTGGAAGCGGGCGCACGGCGTCTGCCCTTGGCGGTCGAGGCCGGGGCCGAGACGAGCCCATCCCCGAACAACCCGCCATCCAGGGACGCCTGCGCATCCCGGGATGCCGTATCCGCAGCCGGGAATGCCTCGTCTGGTGCCGCTGATACGCCCATCGACCCATCGGATGCAGGCACGGCATCCCGGGATGCCGCCTTCGCGCTGGACTCGGCCCCTGCCATCGCTATTGATCCGCCCCCGACCGATCCCGCACCGCCGAGATGGTGCCTTCCAGGACCCCGATCATGAAATTCTTCGTGGACACCGCCGAGGTCTCCGAGATCCGCGCGCTTGCCGAGAGCGGGCTGCTCGACGGCGTCACCACCAATCCCTCCCTGATCGCCAAGTCCGGCCGCCCGATGGCCGAGGTGATCAAGGAGATCTGCGACATCACCCCCGGCCCCGTTTCCGCCGAGGTCACCGCCACCGAGTATGACGGCATGATGCGCGAGGGCGAGCATCTCGGCCGCATCGCGCCCAACGTCGTCATTAAGCTGCCGCTGACCGAGGCGGGGCTGCGCGCGTGCAAACATATGGTGAACAACGGGGTCATGGTCAACGTGACCCTGTGCTTCTCCGCGGCCCAGGCGCTGCTCGCGGCCAAGGCGGGTGCCACCTACATCTCGCCCTTTGTCGGGCGGCTGGATGATATCGGCCAGGACGGCATGCAGCTGATCGCCGACACCGTTCAGATCTACAACAACTACGACGCGATCCGCACCGAGGTGCTGGTGGCCTCCATCCGCCACCCGATCCACCTGATCCAGGCGGCGAAGATGGGCGCCCATGTCGCCACCCTGCCGCCGTCGGTCATCAAGTCCCTCTACAAGCACCCGCTGACTGACCGGGGCCTGGAGAGCTTCCTGGCGGACTGGAAGAAGACCGGCCAGTCCATCCTGTAGCCGGGCATCGGGGGCCGGCCTCAGCGGCCGGTTCCCACCCTGGATCAGCGGCGGCCACGGCCTCCGCCGCCGCGGTAACCGCCGTGCCAGCCGCCCCGGTATCCGCCGCGATATCCACCATACCAGCGGCGGCCACCGTACCACCCATGCCCGCCATACCACCCCAGCCCGCCATACCATCCGAGGCGAGGGCCGAAGGACCAGCCCCAGGGACTGCCGTAGTAGCTGTACGGAAATGGATCGGCCCAGATCCCCGGATAGGGGTAGGGGTACGCGGCATAGGGGATCGGCAGCGGCCCGGCCGCGCCGGCGACCGGCGCCACCGTGTTGCCGCGCGTTGCCATGCACTGAAGATACGCCTCGGCCTGCGCCGCCTCCTGCGGCTCGCCGACCACGACCTGCCCTGGGCCAATGGCCGTCGCGGCTTCGCCCTGTGGCGCGGTGCTGCCTGGCTGGGCCGCAGCTTGGGGTGCGGCCATCCCGGATTGCTGCCGGCAGGCGGTGTCGTCCTGGCGGAAAGCCTCGGGCGTGCGGCCTGGCCCCGGATAGGCGGTGTAAGGCACCGGCGGAGGTGGCACGACCGCGCAGGCCGCCAGGACCAGCGGCGCCAGAAGGGTGAGCGAGAGGGGCTTGGCGAAGGTCATGCAGCGTCGCCTGAGATGTCACGGGTGCGGCTGTAAAACGCGCGCGTTCCGGCTGGGGCCACATGCCTCGGGGTTAAAAGAGGGACAGGCCCCGTTACAGGGCGGGCTTCGCCAGGGTCGCCCGCCCACCATGTGCGGCTGACCAGGCAATCGGGTCCGCCAGGAAGCGCTCCAGCATCGCGCGATCGGCGGGTGACAAGGCCGCGGGCCCGTTCACGGCCAGCAGGTCCCGCCAGCTCGCCAGGGCGAGCAGCTCCAGCCCGAGCTTCTCCATCCGCTCCGCCCCGCCGGGGAAGGTGCCGTGCTGGAACAGCACGAGCGCGTGCCCCACCACCGCTCCGGCCGAGCGCAGGCCGCGGGTGAAGGCGACCTTGCTGCCGCCATCGGTCATCAGGTCGTCCACCAGAAGGGTGCGCTTTCCTTCGACCGACCCGCCCTCCACCTGGGCGTTGCGGCCGATGCCGAGCGGGCGCTTGCGGACGTAGCGCAGCGGCAGGTCCATCGCCTCGGCCAGCCAGGCGGCCCAGGGGATCCCTGCCGTCTCCGCACCCGCGATGGCCTCGGGGGGCTGCGGCAGGGCATCCCGGATGGCGCCCGCCGCCAGCGCCACGGCGGCGCGGCGCAGGCCGGGATCGCCGATCAGAAGACGGCAATCGACATAGGCGGGGCTCGCCCAGCCGGAAGCCAGGATGAAGGGCTGCCCGTCGCTCACCTGCACGGCACCGCTTTCCAGCAGCAGCCGCGCCATCGCCTCCCCGGCGCTCACGCGGCCGCATCCTGCAGGGTGCGGCGCAGCAGCTCGGCGCCGATCAGGAAGTCGTCCATCTCCATCGCCTCGTGCGGATTGTGGGAGCCGTTCTGGTTGCGGATGAAGATCATGGCACTCGGCACGCCCGCCTGCGCGAAGACCGCGGCGTCATGCCCCGCGCCGCTCGGGATGGGCTCGTCGGGCTGGCCCATGGCGCGCAGTCCGGCGCGTAGTCGCTCGATCCATCCCTCATCCATGCGCGCCGGCGCCGTGTCCAGCCGGCGATCCAGGCGGAACTCGACGCCGCGCTCCTCCGAGATGCCCGCGCATTCCGAGAGGAAGAGGTCGTAGAAGGCCTCCAGCACCTCGGTGCTCTGGCTGCGCGCCTCGATCGAGAAGCTGAGCCGGCCGGGGATGCGGGCCAGCGCGTGTTCCGCCGGATCGGTGCCGATCACGCCCGTGGTCACCACGAGGTCCCGCCCGCGCTCCAGCAGTGTGCGCCAGTGGCGGTCCAGACGGGTGATCAGTTCGGCGGTGGCAAACACCGCATCGCGCCGCAACCAGCGCGGGACGGCGCCCGAATGCCCGGCCTCGCCGACGCACTCGACAACCCGGTGCCGGACATTGCCGCGGATGCCCGTGACGATGGCGACCGGCAGGTTGCGCGCCACCAGCACCGGTCCCTGCTCGATATGGACCTCCAGCCAGGCCGCGACGCTGGCGGGGTCGAGCAGCCGCTCGCCGCGCGCCACCCGCTCCACATCCACGCCGGTTTCGCGCATGTGGTCGATCAGCGGGCGGCGGGTGGCGACGTGCGGGGTCGCCAGATCCTCCGCCGAAAGCCGCCCGAACAGCGCGGAGGAGCCCATATAGGCCCGCCCGAACCAGACGCTCTCCTCTCCGCGCAGGCCATAGAGAGCGATGCCACGCGCGGGCCGGAAGCCCTCGGCCTGCAGGCGCGCCAAGGCCATGAGGCCCGCCACCACCCCCGCCGCGCCGTCGAAGTTCCCGCCCTGCGGCACGGAATCCAGATGCGATCCGCAGGCGATCACCGGCAGCGACGGATCGCGCCCCGGGATGGTGACCACGAGGTTCGCCCCTGCATCCCGCGCGGTCTGCAACCCCTGCGCGCGCGCCTCGGCCTCCACGATGTCCAAGGCCCGCGATTCACTCGCCCTGTAGCTCTCGCGGTTGATGCCGACACCGTCCCCCGTGGCCTCGGCCAGCCGGGCGAAGAGCCACTCTGCCAGGGCCCGGTCCGACGCGGTGTCCTGTGCGGCACCCATGCCGGAAGTTCCATTCATGCCAGCGCCGCCCCGTCCATTCGCTCGCGCATGGTGCAACCCGCCGGCCGCGCCATAGCCGGCACCATGCACAAGCAATCCAGCCCGACGGTCACGGCACCATGCCCTCGCGATTCAGGCGCCATACAAGACCCGAACCGGCCGCACGAAAAGCCGGGCCCGTGCGGCCCGATTCGCCATCTCCCCCGCCCCGCTGGCAAACTGCGCCCGATGACCCGCCCCCAAGCCCAGCCGGAACGGGACGCCGAGGCAGAGGCGGCGCGCGTGGCCGCCTATCTCGCCGCCCATCCTGGCTTTCTCGCCGAACGGCCCGGCCTGTACCGCGCCCTGCACCCGCCCCGCCGCGTGCACGGGGAGACGCTGGCCGACCATATGGCCGCGCTCCTCCTCGCCGCCCGCGCCGAAACGGGGGCGGTGGCCGATGCGGCCCGCGGCGCGCAGGACCTGACGCTGCGCGCGGCCATGGCCGCCACCGCCCTGATCGGGGCGCCGGACCCGTTGGCCGTGGTGTCGGCCGAATGGCCTGACCTGCTGGGGCTGGAGAACGCCGCCCTGGCCGAGGAAGGCCCCCCCTCCCCCGGCCTGCGCGACCTGCCCGCCGGCGTGATCGTCCAGCTGATGGGCGGGCGCGAGGTGCGGCTGCGCGATGCGCCGGAAGGTGCCGAACAGCTGCACGGGGAAGCCCATCCGCTCATCGCGCGCGACGCACTGGCGCTGCTGCCGGGCACGCGGCCGCGGATGCTGGTTCTCGGCGCGCGGGATGCAGGGCGGCTGCCCCTTCGCGGGGCCACCGCGCCGCTGCGGCTGCTGGCCCATGCCCTGGCCCGCGCGCTGGCCCCTGGAATGGATGGTGGCGCGTGATCGCACCCAATGCCGCGCGCCAGGCCTTCCTCGAATGGCTGGCTGGGGAGCGCCAGTCCAGCCCCGAGACGGTGGAAGCCTATGGCCGGGACATCGCGGATCTGCTCGGCTTCCTCACGCTGCACCAGGGTGGGGAGCCGGACCTGCAGGCGCTGCGGCTGGCGGACCTGCGCGCCTTCCTGGCGCATCGGGCCACGGCCGGGATCAGCACGAGTTCCCGCGCGCGGCAACTCTCCGCCATCAAGACCTTCCTGCGATTTCTGGTGCGCCGACACGGGCTGGAACCGCTGCCACTCGGCGGGCTGACCGGCCCGCGCCGGAAGCCGCCCGTGCCCCGCGCCCTCACCGAATCCCAGGCCCTCACCGCGACGTCAGACAGCTTCGAGAGCAGCCCGGCCCTCGCCGCCCGGAACCAGGCGCTATTCACCCTGCTCTATGGCTGCGGGCTGCGGATTTCCGAGGCGCTGTCGCTTGACCTGCGCGACGCCCCGCGCGCCGGCATCGGGCTGCGCGTGATGGGCAAGGGCCGCAAGGAACGGCTGGTGCCCGTGCTGCCGGCGGTGGAAGCCGCCATCGCCGAATGGCTGCGCCATCGCGGCCCCGGCACGCCGGATGCGCCGCTCTTCACCGGTGCCAAGGGCGGGCGACTGGATGCCGGCGTTGCTCAGCGCGCACTGCGCGACCTGCGCCGTGCCACCGGCCTGCCCGAGCATGCCACGCCGCACGCGCTGCGCCACTCCTTCGCCACCCATCTCCTGGGCGGCGGCGCCGATCTGCGTGCCATTCAGGAGCTGCTGGGCCATGCCAGCCTTTCCACCACCCAGCGCTACACGGCGGTGGACCAGGCGGGGCTTCTGGAGACCTGGCAGAAGGCGCATCCCCGGGCAGACTAGGGGGGCGGATTGAGGGCCGCACCGGCATGGACGCAGCGCGCGGGCCGGGCCCATGATCCCCGGCCACGAAACGATCCCGGGGAAACCTCCATGCGCCTTCCTGTCCTCTGCGGCGGCCTCGCCCTCGCCTTCGCCGCCGGCCTTTTCGCCGCGCGCATCCTGCCGCATGCCGAGGCGCAGACGGCCTCGCCCACCGCGATGACGCCGCGCATCGTCAACCTGTTCACCATGACGGACGAGGAGATCGGCCCCCTGGTGAACAACACCGATCTTCGCTCACGCGGGCTTGTGGCCAGCGAGCACGGCACGGTCGCGGTGCAGAGCGGCAACGTGTTCAAGCACTTCCACGCCAATACGGACGAGATCCAGCTCATCCTCGACGGCACCGGGTCCTTCTGGCTTGGCGAGCGCGAGGTGCAGGTGAAGCCGGGCGACTTCATCGTCATCCCGCGCGGCACGCCGCATGCGGGATCGCGCGCCTCCACCGGCCGTTTCCGCGCGCTGGCGATCAAGCTGCCGCCGCAGGCGTCCAACGACACGCATCCGGCGCCCTAGCCCCGGCGCCCTAGCCCCGGTGCCCTAGCCAGGATGCGGTCCGGCCGGGCATGGTCCCGGCCGGATTTCGAGAGGGATGAGCGATGCAGCCGGGCAGCGGGCCGATCAAGGGATCCTGCCACTGCGGGGCGGTGCGGTTCGAGGCGACGCTGGCGGACGGTGTCCGCACGGCGCGCCGCTGCAATTGCTCCATGTGCCGGATGCGCGGGGCGGTGGTGGTCTCGGCGGCGCTGGGCGGGGTGCGCGTCACCGCCGGGGCCGACAAGCTGGCCACCTACGAGTTCAACACGCGCACCGCGAAGCACCATTTCTGCACGGTCTGCGGCATCTACACGCACCACCAGCGCCGGTCGGACCCGCGGCAGTTCGGCGTGAACGTCGCCTGCCTGGAGGGGATGAGCCCCTTCGACTTCCCCGAGGTGCCGGTGGCCGATGGGGTGAACCATCCCTCGGATACCGGCCTGTCGCGGTTGGCAGGAGTGCTGCGCTTCGACCCGGCCGAAGAGGGCTGACGGCGCCCCTCAGCGTCGCGACCACACCCCCGGCCGTACGCCCACTGCGGTCAGCAGGCCGTAGGCGGTGATGCCGAGCGCGACGGCGAGGAACTGGCCGTCCAGCCCCATCCCCAGCACATCCCCCAGCAGCCAGCCGCCACCGACCGCTACCGCGATCCGCGCAACACCCGCCGCCACGGGCCAGCCCATCCGCCCTGCCCCCTGGGAGGCGAAATACAGCGCCATTCCCAGGCCGAAGCCGCCAAAAGCGAGGCCGGTATAGGACAGCGCGCGGGCGGCGAGCGCCACCACCGCCGCATCAGTGCTGAAGAAGCCGGCGAAGGAGGCGGGCGCGAGCGCCACGGCCAGCCCGACCGCGCCGGTGACCGCGAGCGACATGGCGCCGCCCGTCCAGGCGATGCGCCGGGCCGCCGGCCAATCCCCCGCCCCGACGGTGCGCCCGACCAGCGCGGTGAGCGCCGAACCGACGCCGAAGGCCAGCGGGATCATCAGGAATTCCAGCCGCGCCGAGATGCCATAAGCCGCCACCGCCACCGCCCCGTGCGAGGCGATGCGGGCGGTCACTAGGATGGTGGTCAGGTTCGCCACACCCGCCAGCAGCGAGGCGACCAGCCCGACGGAGAGGATGCGCCAGAACATCGCGCCCGAGATCCGCGCCCGCAGCTCCGGCATGAAGCCCGCCCCGCCGCGCAGTACCACCCAGCCCATGGCGATGGTGGAGCCGAGAAAGGCGAGGCCCAGCCCGGCGCCGATCCCGGGCAGGCCCATCCCGGCGGGCTCGGCGAGGGCCCAGGCGAGGATCGGATAGGCGATCCAGGTGATCAGCAGCACCCGCGCCGCCAGCGCGTGCCGCCCGCCGCCGCGCAGCACGGAGGCAAGGGTGTTGGCGAGCCAGACGGGCACGGCGCCCAGCCCGAAAAGCAGGACGGCATAGGGCACGGCGGCCTCGGCCGCGGTGGCGCCGCCGATGAGGGTGAGCACCGGACGCGGGAAGACCGCGAGGAGGAGGACGAAGGCGCCCCCCGCCAGGATGGCGATCAGCATGGCGTGCAGAACGAGGGCCGAGGCCTCCTCCCGCCGCCCGGCACCGAGGGCGCGGGCGATAGCCGAGGCCACGCCGCCGCCCATGGCGCCCGCCGACATCTGCTGCATCAGCAAAGAGAACGGCAGCACCACGGACCATCCCGCCAGCGCCGCCGTGCCCTGGCGGGCGGCGAGCCAGGTCTCGGCGATCTGGGCGACGGCCTGGAGAAGGGCGCTGACCGCGGTGGGGCCGGCCAGGGCGAGGATCTGGCGGGACACGCCGGGGCGGGGCGGAGCGAGCGCAATCGTGTCAGCCATCGGCCATCTCCGCCAAGGCGAGGCGGCGGCGCATGGCCTCGCTCGCGCCCGGGCCGGGCAGGAGGCGGACGGATTCGGGGGTGAGTGGGGCGCCGTCGCCGGCGAGCGGGGTTGGTGCGCCGACCTCCTCGCCGGTGATCCGGTCCACCAGGCGGACCACTTGGCCCTCGGGCGCCATCCAGCGGTCGCTCCAGGCTTTCAGCGCGACGAAAGCGGGGAAGAAGTCGCGGCCCTTCGCGGTCAGCCGGTAGGCGTGGCGGGCGCCCTCGGGCACGCGCTCGAGCATCCCGTGCTCCACCAGCTCCGCGAGGCGGGCGCTGAGGATGTTGGAGGCGATGCCGAGATGCCGGGCGAAGTCATCGAAGCGGGTGGTGCCGTAGAAGGCCTCCCGCATGACGAGGATGGCCCAGCGTTCGCCGAGCACGGCCATGGAGCGGGCGATGGGGCAGCCCATCCGGGAGAAGTCAGTGCGCGGCATTCTGCGGCCTCATTAGCTTGCAGAATGCAAGCCGATTCGGTTGCAGAATGCAAGCCAGACGGTCAGCCCCGGCCGATGGCGCGGCGAAGGCTGCGGCCCCACCCCTCGAAGCGCGTGGTCATGGAGGCTTCGAGCGACTCGATCTTGGTCACCGCACCCGGCCAGCGGCCCTGCACCCAGGCCCAGCGGTTCGCGGCCCAGACATACTGGTCCCGCAGCACGAAGACGCCGAGCGCAAGGAAGAGGAAGCCCTGGAGGAAGGGCAGGATGCAGCCCAGAATTCCGAGGACGATGAAGGCCCAGCCCAGCGCCTTTCGGCCGGGGCGCGGGTTAAGCGAGACATAACCAGGGCGTGGGGCGGGGCGTGGTGCGTCCATCGCCCGCAAAATGGCCCGCGCGCCGCGCCAGACAAGCGCGGCGCGCGGTGTTGTCAGATGTGGATCGGGCGCGCGTCCACGGCGAGCGCCGCTTCCTTCACCGCCTCGCTCAGCGTCGGGTGGGCGTGGCAGATGCGGGCCACATCCTCGGCGCTGGCGCCGAACTCGATGGCGGTGACCATCTCGGCAATCAGGTGGCCGGCATCGGGGCCCAGGATATGGGCGCCCAGCACGCGGTCGGTCGCCTTGTCGGCCAGGATCTTCACGAAGCCATCGATGTCGCCCATCGCGCGGGCGCGGCCGTTGGCGGTGAAGGGGAACTTGCCGACCTTGTAGGCGGTGCCCGCGGCCTTCAACTCCTCCTCGGTAGCGCCGACCGCGGCAACCTCGGGCCAGGTGTAGACGATGCCGGGGATGGCGCCGTAGTTCACATGGCCATGCTGCCCGGCCAGGATCTCGGCCACCGCCACGCCCTCATCCTCGGCCTTGTGGGCGAGCATGGCGCCGGCGATCACGTCACCGATGGCGTAGATGCCGGGCACGCTGGTGGCGAAGTGCTGGTCGGTCTTGATGCGGCCGCGCTCGTCCAGCGCGACGCCGACGGCATCCAGGCCAAGGCCCTCGACATAGGGGCGGCGGCCGATCGCCACGAGCACGGCATCGGCCTCGATCGTCTGGGCGTCGCCACCCTTAGCGGGCTCGACGGTCAGGGATACGCCCGTGCCGGACTTGGCGGCGCCGGTCACCTTGTGGCCGAGCTTGAACTTGAAGCCCTGCTTGGTCAGCACGCGCTCGAACTGCTTGGCGACCTCGTTGTCCATGCCAGGCAGGATGCGGTCGAGGAACTCGATCACCGTCACCTCGGCGCCCAGGCGGCGCCACACGCTGCCGAGCTCGAGCCCGATCACGCCGCCGCCGATGACCACAAGGTGCTTCGGCACCGCCGACAGCTCCAGCGCGCCGGTGGAGGTGACGATCTGCTTTTCGTCCACCTCGACGCCGCGGAGCGGCACGCTCTCGCTGCCCGAGGCGATGACGATGTTCTTCGTCTCATAGACGGTACCGGCCACATCGACCTTGCCGGGGGCCGTGATCTTCCCCGCGCCCTTCAGCCAGGTAACCTTGTTCTTGCGGAACAGGAACTCGACGCCCTTGGTGTTGGCGGTGACCACCTCGCCCTTGCGGGCCTGCATCCGGGCGAGATCGAGCTTGATCCCTTCCACCGTGATACCGTGATCGGCGAACTTATGGGCGATCTCCTCGAAGTTCTCGGAGGAGTGCAACAGCGCCTTGGACGGGATGCAGCCGATGTTCAGGCAGGTGCCGCCGAGCGTGTCCCGCTTCTCGACGCAGGCCACCTTCATGCCGAGCTGGGCGGCCCGGATGGCGCAGACATAGCCGCCGGGGCCGGAGCCGATGACGATGAGGTCGAAGGAGTCGGCCATGGCGTAGGGGTCCTGCGATGAATCTTTGTGGCAGGTAGCAGGCCCGGGGCCGCGATTGAAGGGTGCGGGCGCGCGCAATCGGGGCTGGCAGGGTTGCCCGACCCGCAGGGCGACGGGTTGGAAGGGCTTGCTGCCCCCTTACCGGTTATCCGGGGTAGCGCTCGAACGCCGGTAGTTCATGGGCCTTTGCCATCCAGCGTAGCCGCTCGGCCACCTGGATCTGGGCGGTGGGCGGCAGGGCGTCGGGGTCGTCCAGTGTGCAGGCCTGGATGTCGATCATCCCCGGCAGCATCTGCTCATTCACGTAGAACAGGCCGGTGCCGCAGCGGCCACAGAACTGGCGGCGGCCATGCTCGGACGAGGCGTAGGTCACCGGCTCGCCCGTCACCTTCAGCTTGCCGGCCGGCACCATGGCCCAGCCGACCATCGGAGCGCCGGCGTGCCGGCGGCAATCCGCGCAGTGGCACAGGGCGTGGTGCAGAACCTCGTCGGGCATCTCGTAGCGGATCGCACCGCAATGGCACCGGCCCGTCAGCATCGCCGCCCTCCCCTTCTGGTGGGCCAAAGCTAGCACAGGGCCCGAAACGGCAACGGGCCGGAAGGGTCTCCCCTTCCGGCCCGCGAAACCCGATCCCGCGAGGGGATCAGAGGCCGAGCAGCAGCCGCCGCGCGTCCTCGACGCCTTCCTTCACGCGAACGAGGAAGGACACCGCCTCCTTCCCGTCCACGATGCGGTGGTCGTAGGAGAGTGCCAGGTACATCATCGGGCGGATCTCGATCTTGCCGCCGACGACCATCGCCCGCTCCTTGATCGCATGCATCCCGAGAATGCCGGACTGGGGCGGGTTGAGGATGGGGGTGGACATCAGCGAGCCGTAGATGCCGCCATTGGTGATGGTGAAGCTGCCGCCCGCCATCTCCTCCAGCTTGAGCTGGCCGTCACGGACGCGCTTGCCGAAGTCACCGATCGACTTCTCGATGCCCGCGAAAGACAGATCCTGCACGTTGCGCAGCACCGGCACGACGAGGCCCGAGGGACCGCCAACCGCGATGCCCATGTTCACAAAATTCTTGTAGACGACCTCGTCGCCGTCGATCTCGGCGTTCACCGCCGGGAACTCCTGTAGGGCCGCCACGCAGGCCTTCACGAAGAAGGACATGAAGCCGAGCTTCACGCCGTGCTTCTTCTCGAAGGCATCCTTGTACTCGGCGCGCATCGCCATCGCCGCCGTCATGTCCACCTCGTTGAAGGTGGTCAGCATGGCGGCGGTGTTCTGCGCCTCCTTCAGCCGGCGCGCGATGGTGATGCGGAGCCGGGTCATCTTCACCCGCTCCTCGCCCTCACCCGGAGCGCGCGGCGCCTTGGCCGCGGGTGCCGGGGTGGCCGGGGCCGGGCGGGAGAGGAAGTCGAGCACGTCGCCCTTGGCGATGCGGCCGTCCTTGGCGCTGCCCTGGCCGATCTGCCCGGCCGAGACGCCATTGTCGGCCATCATCTTCGCCGCGGCAGGCAGCGGAGCGTGGGCGGGCTCGGCACCACCCGGGCGGGAGACAGGGCCGGTGACGGGGCGCGGGGCCTCGACCTTCGGGGCGGCCGGAGCCGCCGCAGTCGCAGGGGCAGCGGCCGGCGCGGCGGGCTTGGCGGCGGGAGCGACAGCAGCAGCGCCCGAGCCGGCACCGAGCGAGCCGAGCAGGCCGCCCACTTCCACCTCCGCGCCCTCATCGGCCGCGATGCTCTCGATGGTGCCGGCGGTGGGGGCGTTCACCTCCACCGTCACCTTGTCCGTCTCCAGCTCGACCAGCGGCTCGTCGGCCGCAACCGATTCGCCCACCTTCTTCAGCCAGCGGGCCACGGTGGCCGTCGTCACGCTCTCGCCCAGGGTGGGCACCAGGATCTCGGTCATTTCGTTTTCCTCAACCCAGGCCGAGTGCCTGGCGAACCAGCGCTTCCTGCTGCTGCGCGTGAACCTTGGCAAGCCCCGTCGCCGGGCTGGCGGCCGTCGCGCGGCCGACATAGGTCGGGCGCTTGGCCTTCCCGCCCACCACGGTCAGGACGTCCTCGATCTTGCGATCGAGGAACTGCCACGCCCCCATATTCTCCGGCTCCTCCTGGCACCACACCACCTCGGCATTGGCGTAGGGAGCTAGGACACGCGGCAGGGAGATGCGCGGGAAGGGATAGAGCTGCTCGAGCCGGACGATCGCCACATCCTTCACGCCCTTGTCGCGGCGCTCCTGCAGCAGGTCGTAATAGACCTTGCCGGTGCAGAGCACGACGCGGCGCACCTTGTCGGGGGCCACCAACTCGTCCGCTTCCGGGATCACGACCTGGAAGCGGCTGTCCGGGCCGAAATCGGCGAGCGGGGAAACCGCCAGCTTGTGGCGCAGCAGCGACTTCGGCGTCATCAGGATGAGCGGCTTGCGGTAGTTCGCCTTCATCTGGCGGCGCAGCGCGTGGAAGTAGTTGGCGGGGGTGGTGATGTTCGCCACCCGCATGTTCCGCTCTGCGCAGAGCTGCAGGTAGCGCTCCAGGCGCGCGGAGGAGTGCTCCGGCCCCTGCCCTTCATAGCCATGCGGCAGCAGCATCACGAGGCCGGACATGCGCAGCCACTTCGTCTCGGCGGAGGCGATGAACTGGTCGATGATGACCTGGGCGCCGTTGGCGAAGTCGCCGAACTGGCCTTCCCAGAGCACCAGCGTGTTCGGATCGGCGAGCGAGTAGCCGTAGTCGAAGCCGAGCACGCCGAACTCCGAAAGAAGGGAGTTGAAGGCCTCGAGCCTCTTCTGCCCCTCGCGGATGTTGTTCAGCGGCACGTATTCGGCCTGGTTCTGCTGGTCGATCAGATAGGCGTGGCGCTGGGAGAAGGTGCCGCGCTGCACGTCCTCGCCGGAAATGCGGACGCGGTTGCCGTCCACGAGCAGGGTGCCGATCGCAAGCGCCTCGCCGGTCGCCCAGTCGATTCCCTCGCCGGACTCGATGGCCTGCTTCTTGGCCTCGAGCTGGCGAATGATCTTCGGGTTGGCGTTGAAGCCCTCCGGCACGCGGGACAGGGCAGTGCCCACCTCGCGCAGCAGGTCGGGGCTGACCGCGGTCTCGGTCTCGGCCTCGGGCTCATCGTTTCCGGCGGCCTTCAGCCCGGCCCAATGGCCTTCGAGCCAATCGGCCTTGTTCGGCTTGAAGGTCTGGCTGGCCTGGAAGGCCTCGTCCATCTTCGCGAAGAAAGCGTCCTGGATGGACT
Organism: Roseomonas sp. WA12; assembly: GCF_054165765.1. Lineage (NCBI taxonomy): Bacteria > Pseudomonadati > Pseudomonadota > Alphaproteobacteria > Acetobacterales > Roseomonadaceae > Roseomonas > Roseomonas sp. WA12. The sequence goes on from NZ_CM135108.1 coordinate 2,645,807, forward strand.
TGGCCTCGGCCTCCGGCACCGAGCCCTCGGCCGCCAGCTTCTGCGCGTACTTCGTGCGCGTCGTCGGCGTCTCCTTGATGCGGGCATACATCAGGGGCTGGGTGAAGGCCGGCTCGTCGCTCTCGTTATGGCCATGGCGGCGATAGCAGACGATGTCGAGCACGATGTCGGTGGCGAAGCGCAGGCGGAACTCGGTGGCGAGCCGGGCGCAGAACACCACCGCCTCCGGGTCGTCCCCGTTCACGTGCAGGATCGGCGCCTGCACCGACTTGGCCACATCCGTGCAGTACAGGCCCGAATAGGCATGCGCGGGCGTTGTGGTGAAGCCGATCTGGTTGTTGGTCACCACATGCACGGTGCCGCCGACGCGGTAGCCGATGAGCTGGCTCATCGCCATCGTCTCATAGACCACGCCCTGGCCGGCAAAAGCGGCGTCACCATGCAGCAGGATGGCCATGACGGACTTGCGGGTGGTGTCGCCGGCCATGTCCTGGCGGGCGCGCACCTTGCCGATCACGACGGGGTCCACCGCCTCCAGATGGGAGGGGTTGGGTTGGAGCGAGAGATGGACCGTACGGCCGTCGATCTCCACGTCAGTGGAGGTGCCCAGATGGTACTTCACGTCGCCCGAGCCCTGGACGTCCTCGGCATGGCCGGCGCCCTTGAACTCGGCGAAGACCTGGGTGAAGGACTTCTTCACCACGTTGACCAGCGTGGACAGGCGCCCGCGATGCGCCATGCCGATGGCGATCTCATTCACACCGTTCTTCGCACCCTCGGCGATGATCGCCTGCAGCGCGGGAATGGTGGACTCGCCGCCCTCAAGCCCGAAGCGCTTGGTGCCGACGAACTTGCGGGCGCAGTAGGATTCAAACCCCTCGGCCGCCGTCAGCTGCTCCAGGATGGTGCGCTTGGCATCCTTGTCGAAGGCCTTGGTCCAGGGGGCATTCTCGATGCGCTGCTGGATGAAGGCCTTCTGCTCGGGGTCCTGGATGTGCATGAACTCGACGCCGATCGGGCCGCAATAGCTGGCCTTCAGGATCGAGAGAATCTCGCGCAGCGTCGCCGTCTCGCGGCCGAGCACCTTGTCGATGAAGATCGGGCGGTCGAGATCGCCCTCGCCGAAGCCGTAGGTCTTCGGGTCCAGCTCAGCATGCGGCTTCTTCTTCTGCAGGCCCAGCGGATCGAGATCGGCCTCGAGATGCCCGCGCACGCGGTAGGCGCGGATAAGCATGAGCGCCCGCAGCGAATCGAGCACCTGCTGCTTGCTGACCGTCGGGTCGGCGGCCTTGGCGGCCGTGGCCGCCGCGGCGGGGGCGACGCCCTTGGCGCCCTTGGCCGGTGCGGGCGCCTCGGGCTCCGGCGCGAAGCCGCCACGCGGGCGCGGAGCCCAGGAGGCGCCAACCGCATCGCCCAGCACGGCGCGGGCATCGTCGTTCAGCGCCGCGAAGAGCTCCTGGAAGGAGGCGTCGACGCTGTCCGGGTTCTGGACCCAGCGAGCATAGAGGTCGGCGAGGAAGGTGGCGTTCGCCCCCGTCATCGCGCTGGCTAGGATGTCCACTCCGGGCATGATGTTCCGCTTTTCGGCTGGTCTGTCTTGGGGGATTAGGCGGCGAAGGGGGCAGGTCTGTGGCAAGGCGTGATCCCGCCCGGTGACGGATTCGGCCGGGCCGGCATCGGCCGGCACGCAATTTCTGGACCTGTTCTCGTTGCCATTCCGTTGCTCCCCCGGGGTGAACCGGGGCTCCCGCGCACCAATTGGGCTTCGGCACGCTGCTTGTCACCCGTCTTACCGGCATGCCAGGTCGGCGCAAGGCGGGGCGCACTCACAAAGCGACCAAAGCGGCGCGGCCGCATGCTCGCTGGAGCGCAGCCGGCATTCAAAGGCGGGATGACGCCCGTCGGCCGGCGGGGACAGCACATCGCCCGCCTCCGGGCGGGCACTGCCATCAGGCGGTGCGGTGTGCCGGTCAGGTCCGAAGTTCTTCCCGGAACAGGCATGCTCGCCCTTGAACAGGGCGCTGGCATAATACGCTTCGCTGGCCGGCCCGTGCAGCCGGGCGCCATGCCAGGGATACATGATCCAACGATGCCGTTCAGGGACGGGAACAAGCCAGCCATGCCGGACGCGACGGAGACACGGGGCGGGGCCGGCGGGACGGGCACCGGGTCCGCCGGCCGCAACCTCCTCTTCCTGCGGGAGGAGGAACTACGCCTGGCGCAGGACCTTCTCTTCTTCGGTTACCGGGACTTCACGGCGGGGCCGGACGCCATCCTCGCCGAGATGGGCATGGGCCGGGCGCATCACCGGGTGCTGCACTTCCTCGGCCGCCGGCCGGGGCTGACGGTGGGTGAGCTGCTGGGCATCCTTGGCATTACCAAGCAGTCCCTCTCCCGCGTGCTGACACCGCTGATGGCGGGCGGCTATGTCGCCCAAAGCCCGGGCCGGGCGGACCGTCGGCAGCGGCTGCTCTCCCTCACGCCCGAGGGCGAGGCGCTCGAGCGACGGTTGTTCGAGCGCCAGCGGGAGACGGTGACGCGCGCCTATCGCGAGGCCGGGCCGGTTGCGGTGGAGGGCTTCCGCCACGTCATGCGCGGGCTGATGGGGGCGGAGGCGCGGCGGGCGCTGGAGCGATTGGGCGGGACGGACCGGCCCTCGGTGCGCGCCGTGCCACCATCGGGCCCCAGGCCCGCAAAGCCGGGGGCGGGCCCGGCCCCCGCAACGACCGAGGAGAAGACGCGATGAGCGAGGCGGCCCATCTTCTTGTCGTAGACGACGACGCCCGGCTTCGCGCCCTGCTGCAGCGCTTCCTGGCCGAGCAGGGCTTCCGCGTGACGGTGGCCGGCGATGCCGCCGCCGCGCGCCAGGCCCTGGGCGCCATGTCCTACGACCTGGTTGTGCTGGACGTGATGATGCCCGGGGAGACCGGGCTGGAACTGACCGAGGCCCTACGCCGGGACGGGCAGGACGTGCCGATCCTGATGCTCACCGCCGCCGGCGCGCCGGACGACCGGATCGCCGGTTTCGAGCACGGGGCGGACGATTACCTGGCCAAGCCCTTCGATCCGCGCGAGCTGGCGCTGCGCATCCGCACCATCCTCAAGCGCGCCGCGCCACCCCTCTCGGCCCCCCTGCCCCCGGTGCAACTCGGCCTGCGCTGGTTCGATCCGGAGCGAGGGGAACTGCGCGGACCGGAGGGCGTCACGCGGCTGACGGGCGGCGAGGCGTCGCTGCTGGTGGCACTGGCCCGCCGCGGCGGCGAAGTGCTGTCCCGCGAGGAGATCGCCGCCGCCATGGGAAGCCCCGAGGCCGGGGAACGCGCGGTGGACGTGACGGTGACGCGCCTGCGCCGGAAGATCGAGCCAGACCCGCGGGAGCCGCGTTTCCTGCACACCGTGCGCCACAAGGGCTATGTGTTGCGGCCAGGGACCTAGGGGCCGCGCCGGTTCGGCAGTTTCCGGATCGGTAGTTCCCAGATCGGTAGTTCCCAGATCGTTAGTTCACGGAGGGTCGGCGATGGCACCGGATATCGGCGCGCCGGAAACAGGGCCGTCCAGGACGGGGCAGCCCAGGATCGGCAGCGCGGCGGCGATCCGGACCGGCGGCGCGGCCTGGGCGGAGGGAGTTGATTCAGCCCCGCGCGTCAGCCCACCCGCCTGGACCCGGCGCCGGCGGCGGTTGCGCAGCGTCCTCACCGCCGCGCTACGCCCGCTTGTGCCGCGCGGGCTGCTGGCCCGCGCCCTGCTGATCGTGCTCATCCCGCTGGTGGTGACGCAGGGCATCGCGCTGCAGATCTTCTACGGCACTCATCTCGACGTGATCTCCCGCCGGCTGGCCGCGGGCGTCGCGGGGGATGTGGGCATGGTGGTGGAGCTGCTCTCCCGCTACCCCGTTCAGGCCGAAGGCGGCGCCGACGGCAACTGGATCTTCCGGGAGGCTGCCTGGCGGTTCGACCTGTCGCTGGCCTTCGAGCCCGCGGCCAATCTCGGACCGCCCGCGGCCCGCCCGGCCAGCCTTCCCCTGCTGCCGCTGGAAGAGGACCTGGACGACGCATTGCGCGAGCGGCTGCGCATGCCCTTTGACACCGACTGGCAGACGGACCCCCGCAGCGTGATCATCCGCGTCGGCCTGCCCGACGGCGTGCTGCATGTCGAGGCGCCGCGGAAGCGGCTGTTCTCCGGCACGCTGTACCTGTTCGTGATCTGGCTTGTCGGCGCGTCCCTGCTGCTGTTTGCGGTGGCGGCGCTGTTCATGAAGAACCAGGTGCGCGCGCTGCGCCGGCTGGCCGTGGCGGCGGAGGCCTTTGGAAAGGGGCGGGAAACCGGGCCGATCAAGCCGGAGGGCGCGAGCGAGGTGCGCCAGGCCGCGGCCGCCTTCAACGGGATGCGTGCGAACATCCGGCGCTTCGTCATGCAGCGCACCGAGATGCTGGCGGGCATCAGCCACGACCTGCGCACCCCCCTCACCCGCCTGCGCCTGGGCCTGGCGATGCTGCCGGCCGATGCGCAGGAGGATGCGGCGGCCATGACGCAGGACGTGGAGGAGATGGAGCGGATGGTCGCCTCCTATCTCGCCTTCGCGCGCGGCGAGGTGCTGGAGGCGGCGGAGCCGACCGATCTCGTGGCGCTGGCGCGGGAGATGGCATCCCGCAGCCCGGCGGATGGGCCTGCGGTGGAGGTGGAAGGCCCGCCTTCCCTGACCCTGCCACTGCGCGCCGATGCGCTGCGGCGCTGCATCGGCAACCTGCTCGACAATGCCCGGCGCCACGCGGCCCGGGTGGTGGTGACGGTGCGCCCCACCCCGGGTTGGGCCGAGCTGGCCGTGGACGACGACGGCCCCGGCATCCCCGCCCCGGCGCGAGAGGGTGCATTCAAGCCTTTCGCCAGCTTCTCGGCGGGCGGCACCGGGCTTGGGCTGGCGATCGCGCGCGACATCGCCCGCGCCCATGGTGGCGAGATCGCGCTGGGCGAGAGCCCAATGGGCGGCTTGCGGGCGACTATCCGGCTGCCGATGTGACACGGTACGGGGCCTGGGCCAGCCCTGGGCTGGCAGCATGGCCGCCGCCTGTTTGCGGCCTGCCCGGCGGTGGTCGGATCGTGCATGCTCGATCCGGTACGGGCCGGGGCGGCGCGTCGGGAGCGAGCGAGACGGCGATGGACCAGGTGAATATCGTGGAGGACCTCCACGGCTCGGTGACCGCCGAGGTCCTCTGGGCCACGCTCCGGCAGGAGGCGGCCGCCGCCGCGCAGTCCGAGCCGGCCCTGCGCGGGTTGTTGGAACTGGCCGTGCTGCGGCACGATTCCCTGGCCCCTGCGCTGACGGCCCTGCTCGCCCGCAAGCTGGCCGAGCCGCTGATGCCGGCCGAGCGGCTGGAGGACGTCATCCGCACGGCTGGAGCCGATCTGGTGGTGCTGGCCGTGTCCGATCTCGCGGCCAACCGGCGGCGTGATCCAGCAGCCCGGGGCTGGCTGACGCCCTTCCTGCACTACAAGGGCTTCCATGCCCTGTCCTGGCACCGCGTGGCGCATGCGCTGTGGATGGCCAACCGGCTGGACCTCGCCCTCTATCTCCAGAGCCGGTGTTCGCTGGTTTTCGGGGTGGATATCCACCCGGCGGTCCCCGTGGGCCACGGCGTGTTCATCGACCATGCCACGGGCGTGGTGATCGGTGAGACCGCAGTGATCGGCAACGACGTCTCGATCCTGCAGGAGGTGACGCTGGGCGGCACCGGCAAGCAGCGCGGCGACCGGCACCCGAAGGTACGGGATGGGGTGTTGCTCTCGGCGGGCGCGAAGGTGCTGGGAAACATCGTGATCGGGCGCGGCGCGAAGGTGGGCGCGGGCAGCGTGGTGCTGGCCGATGTGCCGCCCTGCGCCACCGTGGCGGGCGTGCCCGCACGGGTGGTCGGCTGGTGCCGGGATGCGGTGCCGGCTTTGGCCATGGACCAGAGCCTGCCGAACACCGGCGACTAGTCCCGGAGAGACGCGCGCCGAAGCGGCGTCTCCCGGGCACGCCCCACTCAGACGTTGAAGCGGAAGAGCAGGACGTCGCCGTCCTTCACCACATATTCCTTGCCCTCAACGCGCATTTTCCCGGCCTCCTTCGCCCCCTGTTCGCCGTTCAGGGCGACGAAGTCGTCATAGGCGATGGTCTCGCAGGCGATGAAGCCGCGCTCGAAGTCGTTGTGGATGACGGCGGCGGCCTGGGGGGCCTTGGTGCCGCGGTCGATGGTCCAGGCGCGGGATTCCTTGGGGCCGACCGTGAAGTAGGTGATGAGCCCGAGCAGCTCGTAGCCAGCGCGGATGATGCGATCGAGGCCGCTATCCTTCAGGCCAAGGCTGTCGAGAAACTCCGCGCGGTCGGTTTCGGCCATCTGGCTGATCTCGGCCTCGATGGCGGCGGAGACGATGACAGACTTGGCGCCCTGCGCCTTGGCCATCGCCTCGACTGCGGCGGAGTGGGCGTTGCCCGTGGCGGCCGCGCCTTCCTCGACGTTGCAGACATAGAGGACGGGCTTCGTCGTCATCAGCTGCAGGCGGGCGGCGGCGACCTCCTCACCCTTGGGCACGGCGGTGCGCGCGGGCTTGCCATCGGCCAAGGCGGCCACGATCGGCTCGGCCAGGGTCACGAAGGCGGCGCTTTCCTTGTCGCCGTTCTTCGCCTTCTTCTGGGCGGTGACGAGGCGCTTCTCGAGGCTGTCGAGATCCGAGAGCATCAGCTCGGTCTCGACCGTCTCGGCGTCCCGCACCGGGTCCACGCTGCCCTCGACATGGGTGATGTCGCCATCCTCGAAGCAGCGGAGGACGTGAACGATGGCGTCCACCTCGCGGATGTTGGCCAGGAACTGGTTGCCCAGCCCCTCCCCGCGGGAGGCGCCGCGGACCAGACCCGCGATGTCGACGAATTCGAGGGAGGTCGGCACCTTCTTGATGGACTTGCCGATGCGCGCCAACTCGTCCAGCCGCGGATCGGGCACGGCAACGCGGCCGACATTCGGCTCGATGGTGCAGAATGGGTAGTTGGCGGCCTGGGCGGCGGCCGTCTGCGTCAGCGCGTTGAAGAGGGTGGACTTGCCGACATTCGGCAGGCCCACGATTCCGCAGTTGAAGCCCATGGTGGCCTGCTGTTCCGTGAGTTCGGGGAGGGTTTGTCGGGTGGCTTACGCCGGGGGGCCGGGTGGGCGCTAGCCCTGGGTGAGCAGAGCCACTTTCGTCATGAAGTCCTCGGCCTTGCCCTCGGCCAGGAGCGGGGCGGCGTCGGCTACCGAATCCAGCAGCCGGTCCAGCCATTCGGCATCCACCTTGGCGAAATTGCCAAGGACGTGGCCGTGGACGCGGTCCTTGTGGCCGGGATGGCCGATGCCAAGGCGGACGCGGGCGAAATCCGGGCTGCCGAAGGCGCGCTGCATGTCGCGCAGCCCGTTATGCCCGGCCGCCCCCCCGCCCTTTTTCACGCGCACCTTGCCAGGGGCGAGATCCAGCTCGTCGTGAAAGGCGGTGATGTCGCCAATGGCGATCTTGTGGAAGGCAGCAGCGGGCTGAACCGAGTTGCCGCTGTCATTCATATAGGTGTGCGGCTTGAGGAGAATGATCCGCTGGCCAGCGATCTGGCCCTCGGACACCTCGCCCTTGAAGCGGCTGCGCCAGGGCGCGAAGCGGTGGCGGGAGGCGATACGCTCTAATGCCATGAAACCGATATTGTGCCGCTGCTTCGCATGTTCCGCGCCCGGATTGCCCAGCCCGACCCAGAGCAGCATCACGCATTCCCTTGAACGAATGAGGCGCGCCCGCTTCCGCCGGCGCGCCTCAAATAGCCAGAAGGAAGAGGGCCGGGCGAGTTCACCTCGCCCGGCCTTCGCTTCCTTACTTCTTCTTCGCGGGTGCCGCAGCCGCCGGCGCCTTGGCCGGGGCAGCGCCCTTGCCGCCCTTGCCCTTGGCCGGCGCGGCCGGGGTCGCGGCGGGGGCGACGATCACCTCCTCCTCGACCACAACAGGCGGGGCAACCGTGAGCACCACGAAGTCGCGAGCAATGGTCGGCACCGCACCCTGGGCGTCCTTCACGGCGGACCAGCGAATGGTCTCGCCGATCTCCGCCGCCGACACGTCGAACTCGAAGCGCTCCGGCACCGCATCGGGGTCAGCCATCACCTCGAGGTCGCGGCGGACCAGGTTGGCAACGCCGCCGCCCTTGATGCCCGGGGACACGTCTTCACCGAGCAGCACGACGGGCACCTTCACGCGGATCTTCTGGCCAGCGGCAAGGCGCTGGAAGTCCACATGGATGGGCTGGTCGGAGACGGGGTGGAACTGCACGTCGCGCATCAGGCAGCGCTCCGTCACGCCACCGGCCACCGCCACCTCGAACAGGTGGGACTGCCAGCCGCCCTTGTGCAGCTCCTTCATGATGTCGCGCGGGTCGAGGGCGAGGAGGGTGGCCTCCTGCTTCGCACCGTAGATCACTGCGGGGACAGAGCCCCCACGCCGGGTCGCGCGCGCCGCCCCCTTACCGGCCCGCTCGCGCGCCGCGGCCTCGATCCGAATGGTCTGGACCATTGCCACTATTCCTTCGCGAATTGGGTTTCACCGATCCGCGCGCCGCCTCGCAGAGGCCTGGACGCGCGAAAGGGTCGCCGGCCTCCAGGGGTGCCGACGCGGGGCGGGGTGTAGCGACCGGGGGGCGGCAGGGCAAGGCCCGCGCGGCTCAGCGAGCGGGCCCCTCACGGTCGACGAGGCTGCCGCGCAGGAGAACCAAGCTCCCGGCCGCCGCCGCGAGGGTAATCCCCAGGCCGGTTGCGGGCAGCCCCCAGTCCTCCCCTCGCCCGAGCTCGACGGCTAGGCTGGCCGCGGCGGCAAGGCAGGCAACCGTCAGCGCCGGCTTCCAAAGCCGTACGGCGCGCGGCGTGAAGGCCGCAAGGTCACTCACCCACCAGACTGCCGGCAGCATCAGCGGCAGGTAGAGCAGGCTGGCCCGGGACTCGTAATGGCTGAGCCCCGGCAGCGCCGAGGCGATGACAGAGACGGTGCCGGAGATGGCCGCAACGGCCGCCAGAACCGCGGCAGTGTTCGACCGCCGGTCCTTTCGCAGCCGCTGCCAGTAGGGCCCGTCCCGCCGGGTCATCGTGCGATCACCGGGCGGTCACCGCCCGGCGCCACCCGCGCAAGTCACGCCTCTGCCGGTACCTTCACCTCGGTCATCCAGCCATGCGGGTCGTTCGACTTGCCGTACTGGACGGAGACGATGGCGTCGTAGAGCTTCTGCGTCAGCGCACCGGTCTGTCCACCGCTGATGCTGATGTTCTCGCCCTTGTAGCCGAGCTGGCCCACCGGGGAGACGACGGCAGCGGTGCCGGTGCCCCACATCTCCTGCAGCGTCCCGTCACGGCCGGCGGCCATCACCTCGTCGATGGAGATCCGGCGCTCGGAGACCGTCACGCCCCAGTCGCGCAGCAGGGTGAGGATGGAGTTGCGGGTCACGCCATCCAGGATGGTGCCGGCGAGCGGCGGGGTGATCACCTCGTCGCCGATCTTCATCATGATGTTCATGGTGCCGACCTCGTCGATCCACTTCCGCTCGACGCCGTCCAGCCAGAGCACCTGGGTGTAGCCGGCGCGCTCGGCCTCCTGCTGGGCGGAGAGGGAGGCGGCATAGTTGGCGGCCGTCTTGGCCTCTCCCAACCCGCCCTGCACGGCGCGGACATGGTTGTCGGTCGCCAGAATGCGCACCGGCTTCACGCCCTCCTTGTAGTAGGAGCCAACGGGCGAGCAGATGACGAAGTAGGTGTAGCGCGCGGCGGGGTGGACGCCGAGCATCACCTCGGTCGCGATCACGGTGGGGCGGATATAGAGAGAGGTGCCGGGCGCGCGCGGCACCCATTCGTGGTCGGCCGCGACGATCGCCTCGAAGGAGCGGCGGATCAGCTCCTCATCCATCTCGGGGATACAGAGGGCGCGGCAGGACTTGTTGAGTCGGCGCGCGTGACGCTCGGCCCGGAAGAGCTTGATGCTGCCATCCGCCTGGCGGAAGGCCTTCAGCCCGTCGAAGACGGCTTGGCCGTAATGCAGGACGGAGGTGGCGGGGTCCATCAGCATCGGCGCGTAAGGAACGACGCGCGGGTCGTGCCAGCCACGGCCCTCCTCGTAGTTCATCATGAACATATGGTCCGTGAGGACCTTGCCGAAGGAGAGCGAGGAGTCGTCAGGGCGCGACAGGGGCGCCTGGGTCCGCGTGAAGGAGATATCCATGGGCATGGCGCCACCGTCCGCAATATTGTTGCTTAGAAGAGCAATCTAGCGCAACGGCACGCCTTTCTGAAACTGTGGACGCACATTCCACCCATGTGCGCACGTCAGGGATGCTGACCTAAGTTCCTCAATGGCCGCTGGCTAGGGAGGCGCCCTTGCGGTGATGGGTGCCCAGCCGCTCGACCAGGGTGGCAGAGGCCTCATTGAGCCCCCTCACCTCCACCGCCACGCCCTGGTGCCGCAGCTTCAGCACCACCCGATCCAGAGCGCCGATTGCGGTGATGTCCCAGAGATGGGCGGCGATCAGATCGATCACCGCATGCTCCACCCCCTCGCGGAAGTCGAAGGCATCGTGAAAGGCGCCGGCGGTAGCGAAGAAGATCTGTCCGGAGACGGCGTAGGTGCGGGTGGTGCCCTGCAGCACGGAGGTGATGGCGAAGGCCTGGGTGACCTTATGCGCGAAGAACAATCCGCTGAGCAGCACGCCGACCAGCACGCCCTGGGCCAGGTTGTGCGTGGCGACAGTCACGCCGACGGTGGCCAGCATCACCAGGCTGGACTGGCGAGGGTTGGTCAGCAGCGCCCGCAGCGAGCCCCAGCGGAAGGTGCTGATCGAGACGAAGATCATCACTGCAACCAGCGCCGCCATTGGGATCTGCCGCACCCAGTCACCCAGGACGAGAAGGAGGAAGAGCAGGAACACGCCTGCCCAGAGAGTGGAGAGCCGCCCGCGCCCGCCGGAGGTGACGTTGATGACGGACTGCCCGATCATCGCGCAGCCAGCCATGCCGCCGAACAGGCCGGCGGCGATGTTGGCCAGGCCTTGGCCGCGGCACTCGCGATTCTTGTCGCTGGCCGTGTCAGTCATTTCGTCCATGATGGCCGCGGTCATCATGGATTCCAGCAGGCCGACCACGGTGAGGGTCAGGCTGTAGGGCAGGATGGTCCAGAGGGTCTCCAGGGTGAGCGGGACATCCGGCAGGAGGAAGCTGGGCAGGTCGGAGGGTAGCTCACCCATATTGCCCACGTTCCGCAGGTCCAGCCCTAGCCAGACAGCGAGCGCGGTGCCCAGCACGATGGTCACCAGGGGCGACGGGATCGACTTCGTCAGCCGTGGCAGCAGGTAAATGATGGCCAGCCCACCCGCCACCATGGCGTAGAACACCGGACCGGCGCCGTCGAACTCCGGCAGCTGGGCCAGGAAGATGAGAATGGCCAGCGCGTTGACGAAGCCGGTGACGACCGAGCCCGAGACGAAGCGCATGAGGTCGCCGAGCCGGAGATACCCTGCGGCGATCTGGAACAGCCCGGTCAGCAGCGTGGCCGCCAGCAGGTAGTCCAGCCCGTGCTGGCGCACGAGGTCGACCATCACCAGCGCCATGGCGCCGGTCGCGGCCGAGATCATGGCAGGACGGCCGCCGGCGAAGGCGATGACCACAGCAATGCAGAACGAGGCGTAGAGGCCGACCTTCGGATCGACGCCGGCGATGATGGAAAAGGCGATCGCCTCGGGGATCAGGGCCAGGGCGACGACAGTGCCGGCCAGCAGGTCACGCGTGATGTTGGGCGACCACTCGGAGAGGGCGCGTCGGGCAGCGGTCATGAAGGCATTCCAGGCAGGCGCCGGGCGGTAAAGGCAGCCGCAGGGCGGAGAGAACAGGCAGGACGAGCGACAGCCACCGGGGGCCGCGCGGACGCGGTCAGGCCGCGGCCGAAATCGTCAGGGCGGAGTGGTCCGCGAGAGGTGGGTGCTGTTCACCCCCTCCTTCTGGCAGCGCGGGCGCTGCGGCGCAACACGCGCGTCAGGCGTTCGCGCCTGCCTGACTTGGCTCGTCGTTGCGCGGGGCCAGTAGCGCGGGCGTCACGCCGCGCAGCACCTCGGCCAGACCCTTCAGCAGTGGCTCCATCGCCGAAGTCTTGCGCCAGAACAGGCCGATCTGGCGGCTGGGGCTGCTGTCCTCGAACCGCAGGAGATGCAGCTTGTCCGCGTAGGAGGCCATGCCGGTAGCGGCCAGGGCGGGCATCAGCGTCACGCCAAGACCCGCGAGCACCATCTGACGCAGCGTTTCCAGGCTGGTGGCGCGGAACTCGGATTGCTCCTGCGCGCCGGAGAGCTGGCATACCTCCAGCGCCTGGTCGCGCAGGCAATGCCCGTCCTCCAGCAGCATGAGGTTGTAGTCCGAGAGCTCGTCCATTCGCAGGCTCTCGCGCGCGGCAAGCGCGTGTTGCCTCGGCACCGCCAGCATGAACGGCTCCTCGAACAGCAGCTCGCAGTGCAGGCTGGCATCGTGCACGGGCAGCGCGAGGATGGCGGCATCCAGCCGTCCCTCGCGCAGCCGCGTCAGGAGCTGGTCACTCTTCTCCTCCGTGAGCAGGAGTTGCAGCTGGGGGAAGCGTGCGCGAACCTTCGGCATCACCTCGGGCAGCAGATATGGGCCGAGGGTAGGAAAGACGCCGAGCCGCGCCGTGCCGGCTTCAGGGCGGGAGAGGCGGCGCGCGGCGTCCCGCATCCCCTCCATTTCCGTGAGTATGCGCCGGGCGCGGGCAACGGCATCCTGCCCTGCGGGGGTGAGCATTACCTTGCGCTGCGTGCGCTCGAAGAGCGCGACGCCCAACTCCTCCTCCAGCTTGCGAATCTGCGTGGAAAGGGTGGGCTGGGCGATGAGGCAGGCCTCGGCCGCACGCCGGAAGTTCCGTTGCTCGGCCAGGGCGACGAGATATTGCAGGTCTCGGAGATTCATGGAGGCACCCTTTCGCGCCCGCCCTCAGGAGAGGACGGGCGCGGTGGGGATCAGGCCGCCTTGGCCTGCACCACCTCGCCTTCCGCCGGGGCGGAGCTGCGGATGAGGTAGTCGAAGGCCGACAGCGAGGCCTTCGCACCCTCGCCGGCGGCGATGATGATCTGCTTGTAGGGCGTGGTCGTGCAGTCGCCGGCCGCAAAGACGCCGGGCAGCGAGGTGTGGCCATGCGCGTCCACCACGATCTCGCCGCGCGGGGAGAGATCGAGCGTGCCGCGCAGCCACTCCGTGTTCGGCAGCAGGCCGATCTGCACGAAAATGCCCTCCAGCCGGATCATGTGGTGCTCGCCGGAGACGCGATCCTCATAGACCAGGCCGGTCACCTTCTGGCCGTCGCCCTTCACTTCGGTGGTGCGGGCGGAGACCAGCACGGTCACGTTCGGCAGGCTGCGGAGCTTCCGCTGCAGCACCTCGTCCGCACGCAGCTTGGTGTCGAACTCGATCAGCGTGACATGCTTCACGATGCCGGCGAGGTCGATCGCCGCCTCGACACCCGAGTTGCCGCCGCCGATCACCGCCACGTCCTTGCCCTTAAAGAGCGGGCCGTCGCAGTGCGGGCAGTAGGCCACGCCCTTGTTCTTGTAGATGTCCTCGCCGGGCACGTTCATCTGCCGCCAGCGCGCGCCGGTGGAGAGGATGACGCTGCGGGCATGCAGCGTGGCGCCGCTCTCCATCCGCACGGTGAACATGCCGTGCTCGAAGTTCAGCTCCTCGGCACGCTGCAGATTCATGATGCGCACCTCGTTCTCGCGCACATGCGTCTCGAGCGCCTGGGCGAGCTTCGGGCCCTCCGTGTGGGTCACGGAGATGAAGTTTTCGATGCCCATGGTATCCAGCACCTGGCCGCCGAAGCGCTCGGCCGCGACGCCGGTCCGGATGCCCTTGCGCGCGGAGTACACGGCGGCCGCAGCACCCGCGGGGCCGCCTCCGACGATCAGCACCTCGAAGGGCTCCTCGGCGGAGAGCCTCTTCGCCTCGCGGGCGGCGGCACCGGTGTCGAGCTTGGCGACGATCTCCTCGACGCCCATGCGGCCCTGACCGAAGACCTGGCCGTTCAGATAGATCGTCGGCACCGACATCACCTGCCGCGCCTCAACCTCGCCCTGGAAGAGCGCGCCGTCGATAGCGACGTGGCGGATGTTGGGGTTCAACACCGCCATGAGATTCAGCGCCTGCACCACATCCGGGCAGTTCTGGCAGGACTGGGAGAAATAGGTCTCGAAGGTGAACTCGCCGTCCAGATCGCGGATCTGGTCGATGACGGCCTTCTCCAGCTTGGAGGGATGACCGCCGACCTGCAGCAGGGCGAGCACCAGAGAGGTGAACTCATGACCCATCGGCAGGCCCGCGAAGCGCAGGCCGATATCCTGGCCGGGGGAGGTCAGCGCGAAGGAGGGGGCGCGCTCGCCGTCCTCCCGGTTCTCGACCACGGAGATCTTGCTGGAAGCCGCCTGGATGTCGTGCAGGAGCTCGAGCATCTCCTTCGACTTCGGGCTGTCATTGACGGAGGCGACGATCTGGATGGGGCGGACGACGCGCTCCAGATAGGCCTTGAGCTGAGTCTTTAGATTGGCATCCAGCACGACGGGCGCTCCGGGTAGGGAAAGAGGGGGGGCGAGGGTTGCCGCCTGCCCCGGGGGGAGGGCAGGCGGCGGGCTGGATTCAGATCTTGCCGACGAGGTCGAGCGACGGAGCGAGGGTGGCCTCACCTTCCTGCCACTTGGCCGGGCAGACCTCGCCCGGATGGGCGGCGACGTACTGGGCGGCCTTGATCTTGCGGATCAGGTCCTCGGCGTTGCGGCCGATGCCCTCCGCGGTGATCTCGACAGCCTGAACGATGCCCTCGGGGTCCACGATGAAGGTGCCGCGATCGGCCAGGCCCTGGCCCTCGCGCAGCACCTGGAAGTTGGTGCTGATCTCATGCGTGGGGTCGGCCAGCATCGTGTACTGGATCTTGCCGATGGTCTCGGAGGTGTCGTGCCAGGCCTTGTGCACGAAATGCGTGTCGGTGGAGACGGAGTAGACCTCCACGTCCATCCGGCGCAGTTCCTCGTAGTGGTCGGCCACATCGCCCAACTCGGTCGGGCAGACGAAAGTGAAGTCGGCCGGGTAGAAGAAGAACACGGCCCAGCTGCCGAGCACGTCGTTCTCCGTCACCTCGATGAACTTGCCCTGCTTGTAGGCCTGGGCCTTGAACGGCTTGATCTTGGTGTTGATGAGGGACATGCGAACTCCTTCAGGGATGAGCCACAGCGCGACCACGCCGCGTCGTCGGACCGGTAGGTAGTGCACTGCAGCAGATTCGCCAAATAGATAAGGTCCCTTGTTTTGATAGTTTTTGACTATCAAAATTCCTTGCCGTTTCGATTAGGAATCCGAAGTCGAATAAGCTCTTGGCGCTCATCGCCGCACGCTCGGTGGTCCGGCCGCCAGTAGCCTGCAAGTCTCGGTCGCTGGACCGCGGTCAAACCGCCCCGAGCGACCTCAAAACGCAAAACGCCGCCCGGGTTCCCCCGGGCGGCGCTTCGATTCTCGCACTGCGGCAGCAGGTTAGGCCGCGATGGCCTTCACCATGGTCGAGCCCAGCGCGGCCGGGCTGTCGGCCACGAACACGCCTGCGGAACGCATCGCGTCCATCTTCGCCTCGGCCGTATCCTTGCCGCCGGAGATGACGGCACCGGCATGGCCCATGCGGCGGCCCGGAGGGGCCGTAGCGCCGGCGATGAAGCCGACGACGGGCTTGTAGTTGGCCGAACCGGGCTTGTTCTCGTGGCCCAGGAACTCGGCCGCGATGATCTCGGACTGGCCGCCGATCTCGCCGATCATGACGATCTGCTTCGTCTCGGGATCAGCAAGGAACATCTCCAGCACTTCCTGGAAATCCGTGCCCTTCACCGGATCGCCGCCGATGCCGACGCAGGTGGACTGGCCGAGGCCGGCCGCGGTCGTCTGCGCCACCGCCTCATAGGTCAGCGTGCCCGAGCGGGATACGATGCCGACCGAGCCGCGCTTGTGGATGTGGCCGGGCATGATGCCGATCTTGCAGGCTTCCGGCGTGATCACGCCCGGGCAGTTCGGCCCGATGAGACGGGACTTGCTGCCGGACAGGGCGCGCTTGACCTTCACCATATCCTGCACCGGGATACCCTCGGTGATGCAGATGATCAGCGGCAGCTCGGCCGCGATCGCCTCCAGGATGGAGTCGGCCGCGAAGGGCGGCGGCACGTAGATGACGGAGGCGTCGGCGCCCGTGCGCTCCACGCATTCGGCGACTGTGTCGAAGACCGGCAGGCCGATATGGGTCTGGCCGCCCTTCCCCGGGGTGACGCCGCCCACATAGTTGGAGCCGTAGGCGATGCCCTGCTCCGCGTGGAAGGTGCCCTGCGACCCGGTGAAGCCCTGGGTCATGACCTTGGTGTGCTTGTCGACGAGAATGGCCATGATCAGGCAGCCTTTTTCACGGCGGCGACGACCTTTTGCGCGGCGTCGGCCAGGTTGTCGGCGGGGATGATGGCCAGCCCGCTCTCGGCCAGGATCTTCTTGCCGAGATCGACATTCGTGCCCTCGAGACGCACGACCAGCGGCACGGAGAGGGAGAGGTTCTTGCTCGCCTCCACGATGCCGTTGGCAATCATGTCGCACTTGGCGATGCCGCCGAAGATGTTGACGAGGATCGCCTTAACGTTCGTGTCGGAGGTGATGATGCGGAAAGCTTCCGTAACGCGCGCAGCGGTCGCGGTGCCGCCGACATCGAGGAAGTTCGCGGGGGACGAGCCGTAGAGCTTGATGATGTCCATCGTGGCCATCGCCAGGCCCGCGCCGTTCACCATGCAGCCGATCTCGCCGTCGAGGGCCACGTAGTTCAGATCGTTCTTGACCGCGTCCAGCTCCTTCGGGTCCATCTCCGTGTCGTCACGGAGCGGCTCGATGTCCTTGTGGCGGAACAGCGCGTTGTCGTCGAAGGAGACCTTGGCGTCGAGCGCCACGATCTCGCCCGCGCCGGTCACGACCAGCGGGTTGATCTCGATCGCCTCCATGTCGAGGCCGGTATAGGCGTCGTACATGGCGGTGACGAACTTCACGAAGGTGCCGACCTGCTTGCCTTCAAGGCCGAGGCCGAAGGCGAGCTTGCGGGCAGCCCAGGGATAAAGGCCCGAGGCCGGGTCGATTGCGACCTTGAGGATCTTCTCGGGGTGGTTCTCGGCCACCTCCTCGATCTCCATGCCGCCCTCGACCGAGGCCATGATCGTCACGCGGCTGGTCTCGCGGTCGAGCAGGATGGAGAGGTACAGCTCGCGCTTGATGTCGCAGCCGGCCTCCACATAGACCTGGTTCACGACCTTACCCTCGGGGCCGGTCTGCTTCGTCACCAGCGTGTGGCCGAGCATGGCGGCGGCAGCTTCCTTGGCCGCCTCCGGCTTGACGACGCGGACGCCGCCCTTGCCGTTGGGGTCATCGGTAAAGCGACCAGCGCCGCGACCGCCCGCGTGGATCTGCGACTTCACGACGACGACGGGGCCCGGCAGCTTCTTCGCCGCGGCCTCGGCCTCCTCGGGGGTCTTGGCGAGGTAACCGTCGAGCACTGCAACGCCGTAGCGCTTCAGCAGCTCCTTGCCCTGGTATTCATGGATGTTCATGCGGGTTCCGCTTTCCTGATTCAGAAAGGGCCGGGGGTATCCCCGGCCCGCATTCTCAGACGCCGAGCGCCTTGAAGTCCTCGACGAGCTTCTTCACCGCGTCGCAGGACTTGTCGAAGGCGGCCTTCTCCTCGGGGGAGAACTGCACCTCGACGATCTTCTCCACACCGCCGGCGCCGATCACCACGGGCACGCCGACATAGAAGTCGTTCAGCCCGTACTCGCCGTTCAGCATCACGGCGCAGGGCAGGACGCGCTTCTTGTCCTTCAGGTAGCTCTCCGCCATCGCGATGGCAGAGGCGGCCGGGGCGTAGAAGGCCGAGCCCTTCTCCAGCAGCTTCACAATCTCGCCGCCGCCATTGGCGGTGCGGGCGACGATCGCGTCGATCTTCTCCTGCGTGGTCCAGCCCATCTTGATGAGGTCCGGCACGGGGATGCCGGCGACGGTGGAGTAGCGGGTCAGCGGCACCATCGTGTCGCCATGGCCACCCAGCACGAAGGCGGTCACGTCCTCGACCGAGACGTTGAACTCCTGCGCCAGGAAGAGGCGGAAGCGCGCGCTGTCCAGCACGCCGGCCATGCCGACGACCTTGTGCGCGGGCAGGCCGGACTTCTGCTGCAGGGCCCACACCATCACGTCGAGCGGGTTGGTGATGCAGATGACGAAGGCGTCGGGCGCGTACTGCTTGATGCCCTCGGCCACCTGGCCCATCACGCCGGCATTCTTGGTCAGCAGGTCGTCGCGGCTCATCCCGGGCATGCGGGGGAAGCCGGCGGTGACGATGATGACATCGGCGCCCGCGATCGCGGAGTAGTCGGACCCGCCGGTCATGTGGCTGTCGAAGTCGTCGACGGGGCTGGATTGCATGATGTCCAGCGCCTTGCCGGCGGCGACACCGCCGAACACGTCGAAGAGCACGACGTCGCCGAGCTCCTTGAGGCCGATCAGGTGGGCGAGCGTGCCACCGATATTGCCGGCGCCGATGAGCGCGATCTTCTTGCGGGCCATGGGGGGTCCTTGCCAGGGGGGCTAGAGAATAGGCAATCGCGTGCGCAGCCCCGCGATGCGGTAACTGCGAATGGGACGCGCCGTGGATTAGCCGGGGATGGCCGGGTGGGCAAGGCTGAGAGGACTAGGGCCGGGCGCCGGGGCCGCAGCACGGGGCCGCCGCGGGACCCGGGCGGGAAATTTGCTGCCAAACCGGGACCCTCCTGTCCCGGGGGGCGGGGGCGAGCCGCAGCGGCCCGCCTACGCCTTGCGGACGAGAAGTTCCTGGAGAAGGCGGTTCGTTTCCGCCTGTGACTTCACCATTTCAGCCATGTGGTGGACCAGTTCCGCCAGCATCGTCTCGGCGGTTCTGCTCGTTGATTGGGACATTCTTTCTGCTCCCCTTGGAGCGCAACAGTCTCAGCTTGGGTTAGGCGGCGCAATGCGGCGCGCCCGGGCCGGCGGATGGCCGGCCCGGGCGCGGCCGATCACATGGGCATGCAGCGGAAGGTATCGGCATGACCGCGGGCGAGCACGGCCATGGTGCCGGCCGGGCAGTCCATCTGCTCGCCATCGGCGGCGGGCAGGCCGGCATGCCAGATGCCGCGGCCCTCGGAACGGCCTTCGGACCGGTTCTCGGAGCGGGAGGGCTTGCCGTACTTGCCGCCGCGCGCGGGCAGGGTCGCCGCCGCGGCCGGGGAGGAGAACAGGCTCACCATGCGCAGGCCCGGGCGCGCGGCCGGCAGCCAGGCCTGGCGACGCTCGAAGCGGGACTCGCGCCGATCCGCGGCACGATAGGCCTCGCGCCGGCCAGCCGAGCGGGCCTGCAGGCGGCCAGAGCGGGAGGCGGTCACCACGCGCTCGGAGCGCGCGGACACGCCGCGGGCCGCGGTCCGGATAGTAGCGCGGCCGCTGTCGGCGAAGCGCGGCGCGCGCTCGGCGGAGCGGGACGCGCGGAGGTTCGGCACGATCGCGACCGGACGGCGCGAGGCGGTGATCGCCGGGCGCAGCGCGGGCGCCCGGGCCGGGGCCGGCGCGGCCGAGCGGGCCGCCTTGCCGGAGGATCGCGCCTCGGCACGGCCCCCCGCGGCACTGGCAGGCTGGGCGGCGGAAAGCACGAGGATCGCACCGAGCGCGACCGCCATGGAACGCAGCATATGAATTCTCCCCCAATGACCCAGCCCCGGATCCCCACCCGACGCCCTGCCCCCTCAGGCTAGCGCCGAGCAAATCCGGTGCCGGGTTACGTCATGTCAGATGCGGCAGGGCCAGGTAGTCCTGACTCTGCATTTCCATGAGGCGCGAGGCGGTGCGCTGGAATATCGCCGCCCCCTCCCCCTTCTCATACAGCTGATCGGGCTCGGCCTCGGCCGAGACGACCAGCTTGCAGCGGTGCTCATAGAGCGTGTCGATGAGCGTCACGAAGCGGCGGGCCCGGTCGAAATTCTCCGGCCCCAACCGTGGCACGCCGTCCAGCACGAGCGTGTGGAAATGGGTCGCGATCGCAAGGTAGTCGGCCGCGCCGAGGAAGGCGCCGCACAGCGCCTCGAAATCGGCGCGGGCAACCCCGCGATGCGCCTGCGGCACATCGACCTTCCGGCCGAGCACCGTGAGCGAGAGGGGCGCGCCGTGGGCAACGCCGGTCAGCTCGCGGAAGGCGGCGTCGAGCGCGCGCTCGGCCCGGCCGTCCAGCGGGGAATGCCAGGTTGGCAGTCCCCGGATGCGGTCCCTTCGGTAGTCCTGCTGGGCTGCGAGGTGCAGGACCTCGAGCCGGCGCTGGATCAGGGCGATGAAAGGCAGAAAGGCGTCACGGCCCGGCTTGCCCTTGAACAGGTCGGCCGGCGCGGTGTTGGAGGTGGCGACCACCACCACGCCGCGGTCGAACAGCGCCTGGAACAGCCGGCCGAGGATCATCGCATCGACGATGTCATGCACCTGGAACTCGTCGAAGCAGAGCAGCGCGGCCTCGGCCACGATGCTGTCGGCCAGCGGCGGGATCGGGTCGGCGGCGTCGCCATGGACCTTGCGCCACTCATGGATGCGGCGGTGGCACTTCTGCATGAAGGCATGAAAGTGCTCACGCCTCTTGCGGGGCACGTCGGCCGTCTCGAAAAACAGGTCCATCAGCATGGACTTGCCGCGCCCGACCTCGCCGACAAGGTAGAGGCCGAGCGGCGGTCCGCCGGGCTGCTCGTCCACATGCTTGCGGCGGAAGAAGCGGGCGAGCAGACCCGGCTCTCCCTTCGCCTCGGGACGCGGGTCGTAACCGCGAAGGCGGCGCCAGAGGTCCTGAAGTGTTTCGGCCGCGCGGGCCTGGGCGGGATCCGCACGCAGCGCTCCCGCGGCCACGCGGGCGCGGTAGAGGGGGAGCGGGCCCTGCGACACATCCGCCGTCATGGCGGGAGCGGCGGGGGCTGGTGCGGTCGTGGTGCCGTCCATCGGCCGCGGGTCTAACCCGGTTCAGGGGTCGCTCGCAACTTCGGGAACAGGGTTTTTCGCTGGATTAACATTACATCAACGCCTGCCAAGCAGTTGTGCATGCTGGAAAAGCCCCGCTCAGTCCGCGGTGATTCCGGCGGCCTGGATCACCGGGGCCCAGCGGGCGCGCTCGGCGGCGATGAAGCGGGCGAAGTCGGCGCCCTTCATGGGGTAGGGCACCGCGCCTTCCCGCGCGAGGCTGGCGGTGAGATCCGGCGTATCCAGACTGGCCAGAATCACCTCCTCCAACCGGGCCCGGACAGGCTCGGGCGTGCCATGGGGGACGAGGATGCCGTACCAGGCCGTTACCCGGTATTCCGGGAGTGTCCCGGCCACGGTCGGAACCTCCGGCAACGAGGCGACGCGGCGATCGCCCGTCACGGCCAGGGCGCGCAGGTTGCCGCCCGCCACCAGCCCGGCCACCGAAGGCAGGGTGCTGATCATCATAGGAATATGGCCGGCGGCGACATCGGTCAGGCCCGGGGCGGCACCGCGGAAGGGAACATGCGTGGCCTCCACCCCGGCCTGCTGCAGGAGCAGGGCCATGGCCAGATGACCGGCCGCGCCATTGCCGGGTGAGGCGTAGGTGATCGCCCCCTTCTTGCCGCGGACCTCGTCGATAAGGGCGGCGAGACTTGCCGCCTGGGTGCCGGGGCCAACGACGAGGACCAGCGGCGTCTCGGCTACCATCGCCACCGGGTCCAAGGCCGTCTGCGGGTTCACCTTCAGGTTGCGCCCGAACAGGGTGGGGTTCACCGAGATCGGGCCCTGGTTGCCCATCAGCAAGGTCAGGCCATCCGGGCGGGCCCCGGCGACCAGCTCGGTGGCGAGATTGCCACCGGCGCCAGGGCGGTTCTCGACCACCACGGGCTGGCCGAGCGACTGGTTGAGCCGGGCACCGAGCGCCCGGGCCACGGCATCGGTGCCGCCGCCGGGGGTATAGGGCAGGATCAGACGCAAGGGCCGGTCCGGCCACCGGTCCTGGGCCGGGGCCTGACGGGGGAGCAGCAGCGGCGCCGCAAGGGCGGGCAGCAGACGGCGCGGCAGGCGCATCGGGGTGACCTCGGTATTTCCTAGCGACCGAGGAGAGGCCGAGGGCGGGCTGGTGGCAAGGGCGGCGGCCGGAACAGGCCGCCGCCCCCGCAGGTCACCTTGCGGCGGGCGCCTGGTCGACCGGCATATAGAGCTGCCCACCCTCGCGGTACCTCTTCGCCATCGCCTCCATGCCCTCCTTCTGCGCCTCGGCCCGGATGTCGTGGGAGATGCGCATGGAGCAGAACTTCGGCCCGCACATGGAGCAGAAATGCGCGGTCTTATGTGCCTCCTTCGGCAGCGTCTCGTCGTGAAGGCTGCGCGCGGTCTCGGGATCCAGCGAAAGGTTGAACTGGTCCTCCCAGCGGAACTCGAAGCGCGCGCGGGAGAGGGCGTCGTCCCGCACCTGCGCGGCGGGATGGCCCTTCGCCAGATCGGCGGCGTGTGCGGCGATCTTGTAAGTGATGACGCCGACCTTCACGTCGTTGCGGTCGGGCAGGCCGAGATGTTCCTTCGGGGTAACGTAGCAGAGCATGGCGCAGCCGAACCAGCCGATCATCGCGGCGCCGATCCCTGACGTGATATGGTCGTAGCCCGGGGCGATGTCCGTCGTCAGCGGGCCGAGGGTGTAGAAGGGCGCCTCGCCGCAAACCTTCAGCTGCTTGTCCATGTTGGCCTTGATCTTGTGCATGGGCACATGGCCCGGACCTTCGATCATCACCTGGCAGTCGCGCGCCCAGGCCAGCTGCGTCAGCTCGCCCAGCGTCTCCAATTCGGCGAATTGCGCAGCGTCGTTGGCATCCGCGATGGAGCCGGGGCGTAACCCGTCACCGAGGGAGAAGGAGACGTCATAGGCGCGGCAGATGTCGCAGATTTCCTCAAAATGCTCGTAGAGGAAGCTCTCGCGGTGATGGTGCAGGCACCACTTGGCCATGATGGATCCGCCGCGGGAAACGATGCCCGTCACGCGTCTGGCCGTCAGCGGCACATGCGCCAGCCGCACGCCGGCATGGATGGTGAAGTAGTCCACGCCCTGCTCGGCCTGCTCGATCAGCGTGTCGCGATACACCTCCCAGGTCAGGTCCTCCGCGATGCCGCCCACCTTCTCCAGCGCCTGGTAGAGCGGCACGGTGCCGATGGGGATGGGCGCGTTGCGGATGATCCAGTCGCGGATGTTGTGGATGTTGCGGCCGGTGGAGAGGTCCATCACCGTGTCCGCGCCCCAGCGGATGGCCCAGACCATCTTCTCCACCTCCTCGGCCATGGAGGAGGTGACGGCGGAGTTGCCGATATTCGCGTTGATCTTGACCAGGAAGTTGCGGCCGATCGCCATCGGCTCCAGCTCGGGGTGGTTGATGTTGGCGGGGATGATGGCGCGGCCGCGGGCCACCTCCTCCCGCACGAACTCCGCCGTGACGAAATCGGGGATGGCGGCGCCGAAACTCTCGCCGTCGCGCTCCAGCTTCGCACGGATTTCGGCGCGGCCGAGATTCTCGCGGATGGCCACGTATTCCATCTCCGGCGTGACGATGCCGGCGCGGGCATAGGCGAGCTGCGTCACGGCGCGGCCGGGCTTCGCGCGCAGCGGGCGGTGCTGCACGGGGAAGGCGGGGGTGAGATGGCTGCCGGAGACGAAGCCGTTGTCCTCCGGCTTCACCGCGCGGCCTTCGACCGCTTCCACATCGCCGCGCGCCTCGACCCAGGCGCGGCGCGGGCGGGGCAGGCCGCGCTCGATCGCGATCTCGCCCGCCGGATCGGTGTAGGGGCCGGAGGAATCATAGACGGTGACGGGCGGCTCGCCCGCGCTGGGGTGGACCGCGATCTCGCGCATCGGCACGCGGATCGCGGGGTGCAGCAGCCCCGGCTTGAACACCTTGGTGGAAGCGGGCAGCGGCCCGGTGGTGACGCTGGGCACGCCCTTCGGGGCGGGCCGCTCGGTGGTTTGGATGGACATGCGCCAGTGCTCCTTCGCCTTCGCGACGGACCCAGCGCTGGTCTGCAAAGATGGAAGGATGCCCCACGCAAGGCGTGATTCCCCATTGAATGGGGAATGGCAGGCAGCCGCACCGTCCCTACGCCAGCATGAACTGGATCAGGTTCATCGGGTCACGGCGCTGCCTTTCGGCCAGCCGTATCTCAGCCCCCTGTCGGGACCCCCCGGGTGAGACGGCAAGCCTCCGCCTGCGAGCGGCAGGTTGTCAATCGGCTAGAGTCCCGCGCCCCCATCCAGCGCGATGGCCTGGCCTGTCACGTTCCCGGCAGCAGGGGAGAGGAGATAGGCGGCCATGGCGGCCACCTCCTCCGCCGCCGTGATGCGGCGCGTGGGCGTGCCGGCCGCGGCCTCCTGCACCGTCATGCCCAGCTCCGCCCAGCGCGCGCGGGCCATGTCCGTCTCCACCCATCCCGGGCAGAGGGCGTTCACGGTGATGCCGCGCGGGGCGAGGCGCAGGGCGAGTGCGCGCATCAGCCCGATCACCCCGTGCTTGGCCGCGGAATAGGCCACCTGGTCAGGCACCGCGCGCAGACCAAGGACGGAGGCAAGGAAGACGATGCGCCCCTGCCCGTCGGGCAGCACCCCCGCCGCGCCTTCCGCGCAGCGCCAGGCACCGTCGAGGTTGGAGGCCATGATGCGGCGCCAGTGCTCCTCATCCACCTCGGGCGGATCGCCTCCTGCCACGCCCGCGGCGAGGATGGCGGCGCGGATCGGCCCGGCCTTGGCGAAGAGGCCGCGAACGGAGGCGGCATCGGTCACGTCGCATGGCATGAACCGCACGCCATCCGGCAAGCCCTCCGCGTCACGCCGCGCGGCGGCGATGACCGGCACCCCCTGCCCTACCAGAAGCCGCGCGCAGGCCAGCCCGATGCCGCGCGTACCGCCTGTGATCAGGACGGCGCTCATGCGGCGGTGGTGCCGCCATCCACGGGCATGACGATGCCGGTGACGAAGCTCGCATGGTCGGAAAGCAGGAAGGCCACCACCGCCGCGATCTCACGCGGCTGAGCAAAACGCTTCTGCGGCACGGCATCGGTATAAGCAGCTTCGGAAGAGGGACGGGACGGGTCACGCGCCGCCAGATCCGCGATCACTGCGCGTAGCATCGCCGTATCCGTGCTGCCCGGCGCGATGGCGTTGAAGCGCACGCCCTTGGCGGCGAAATCCAGCGCGGCAGATCGCGTCATCTGCGCCAGCGCGGCCTTG
The DNA here is from genome assembly GCF_054165765.1 of Roseomonas sp. WA12. Taxonomy (NCBI): domain Bacteria; kingdom Pseudomonadati; phylum Pseudomonadota; class Alphaproteobacteria; order Acetobacterales; family Roseomonadaceae; genus Roseomonas; species Roseomonas sp. WA12. The sequence goes on from NZ_CM135108.1 coordinate 2,671,181, forward strand.
GACGCGCCATAGGCGGCGCTGGCCGGCTTGCCGATCAGCGCCTGGTCGGAGGCGATGTTCACCACCGCCCCGCCCCCCTTCAGCAGGTGCGGCAACGCCGCTTGCATCACCGCGAAGGGCGCCAGCCAGTTGATGCGCATGATCCGCTCGGCCTCGGCCAGCGGTGTGTCGATCAGCGTGCCGATCATGGTGTCGCCGGCATTGTTCACCAGCAGATCGAGCCCGCCCATCCTTGCTGCGGCCGCCTCCACCGCGGGGGCGATGGAGGTGATGTTGTGTAGGTCGTGCTCCGGCCGGTCCAGCCCCTCGACCATGGCGCTGGAGGCTTCCAGCACCGCGACGATTGCGGCGCCGATCCCGCCGCGATGCCCGGTGACGAGGGCGCGCTTCCCCGCGAGCCCGGTCTGCGCGATGTCCGTCGCTGCTGCCATCAACTCCACATGCCCTTTGCCACCAACCAGTCCTGGATGAGCGCGGCGACCTCGTCCCCGTTGCGGTCCATCATCACCATGTGGCTGTTTCCCTTGATGCCGCGCTCGGGAAGATCGATCACATCCACCGTTCCGCCGGCCGCGCGCACCCCCTCGGCGAAGCGGATGCCGTTGGCGCGGATGGTCGGCCAGCGCGCATCCTGGGCGATGTAGTCGCCGTAGATCATCAGCACGGGCACGCCCTTCAGCGCGGCGAGTTTCGCGGGGTCGCCGACCGTCGCGGGCTCGACCAGCACGAGGGCGCGTACCTTGTCCGGCCGCTCCTGCGCGGCACGCCAGCCGAACAGGCCGGCCTGGCTATGCGCCATCACGACGCTCGGCCCCACGCGGTCGAGCAGGGCGAGATAGGCATCGAGTGCCAGCGCATCCGTGGTGGTGAAACGCGGCACGCATTGCCGGACGAAGTTACGGTAGCTCGCCTCATCCGCGGGAAACTGGTTGCCGGGAAGGACGGACTTGCGCGCGTAGGAACCGGGGCCGTCGCCAATACGGAAGCGCTCATAGGGGTTGTCGATGGTGAGGAGGACCGGCTGGCCGCCCGTTGCCTCGGGGATCATCGTCCAGCCGGAGCGGCCACGCTCCACGGCGTCGGAGACGTAAACCGGCCAGCCCTGGCGCAGGAAGAAGTGCTGCCAGCCCTCGCGCCCGTCCGGCGTCGTCTCCCAGGTCGCGCCGGTCAGCCCGCCGCCATGCCACATCAGCAGCGGCACCCGGCCGCGCGCGGGTTCGGGAATCATGTATTGCGCGTACATGCCGGCGATGAGGTAGGTGCCGTTCGGGTCCACCTTGGCCGGCACGCCGCCCGGCGAGAACAGCACCTCCCGCACGGGCTGGCCGGAGACGACATGCTCCTTGCCGCCGACATGGAAGGAACCCCAGCTCGCTAGTGCGACCGGAGGTCTTGCGCTTGCAGCCGGGGACGGAATGGGCGCCTGCGCGAGACCGGCGCGGGGGGCTGCGGCAGCGGCAGCAGCCGAGATGGCCGCGGCATGCAGGATTCTGCGTTTCATGAGGTCGTCCTTCCCTACGGGGGCGACCTTTGGCGGCATGCCTCCCGGATCGCCGCATGGCGGCGACGGGAGACTGCCGCATGCGGCAGAGGCACGCCACCCACGGGCGGCGCGCTCCCTCCTGCCTAGGCCACCGCGGGGGCGAGTTGGCGCTCGCGCCGCAGCGACGGCGAGGCGAGCAAGATGGCCGCCACCGGAAACGCCGCCGCGAAGAGCGGCACGGTGGCGAGCCCCGGCCCGTGGTCGATCACCACCCCGCCCGCCCAGGCGCCAAGCGCGTTGCCCAGGTTGAAGGCCGCAATGTTGAGGCTGGAAGCGAGGCTCTGCCCCGCACCCTCGGCCCGTTGCAGCACCCAGATCTGCAGCGGCGCCACGGTGGCGAAGCCGGTCGCGCCCAGCAGCCCGATCGAGACGATGGCAAGAATGCCGTTGCCCATGGTCAGCGCCATCAGCAGCAGAACCACGGCGAGCGCGCCCATCGAGCCGAGCAGCGCGCGCCCGACATTCCGGTCCGCCAGCCTGCCGCCAAGGAGGTTGCCCACCACCAGCCCGCCACCAAAGACGAGCAGAATGGGCGAGACGGCCGCGTCGGCGAAGCCGCTGATCCGCGTCAGCATGGGCGCGACATAGGTGAATACCGCGAAGACGCCGGCGAAGCCGAACACGGTGGTGAGCAGCGCGATGACGACAGGGCCACGGGCCATGGCGCGCAGGTCGGCACGCCAATCGGAGGCTTCCGGGGCCGCCGTGCCCTTGGGCACGAGCAGGGCAATGATGGCCAGCGCCGCAATTCCGACCAGCGTCACCGCCCAGAAGGTGGCGCGCCAGCCCATGTGCTGGCCGAGCCAGGTGCCGAAGGGCACGCCGAGGATGTTGGCGATCGTCAGCCCCGTGAACATGGTGGCGATGGCCGAAGCGCGCTTGTCCGGCGCGACCAGCTCGGTGGCGACCACCGAGCCGACGCCGAAGAAGGTGCCGTGGGAAAAGGCCGTCAGCACGCGGGCGGCCATGAGAAGCCCGTAGCTGGGCGCCAGCGCGCAGGCGGCATTGCCGATGGTGAAGACGACCATGAGGGCGATCAGCGTGGTCTTGCGCGGCCATCGGGCGGTGAAGGTGGTCAGCAGCGGCGCGCCGATGACCACGCCGAGGGCGTAGCCGGAGATGAGCATGCCGGCCGCGGCGAGCGAGACGCCGAGATCGGCACCGACCTCGATCAGCAGGCCCATGATGACGAATTCGGTGACGCCGATGCCGAAGGCGCCGACGGTAAGGGCATAGAGGGCAAGTGGCACGAGAGGGGTCCTTTTGCGGCAGCGGTTCTGTCCGTTGCCGGAGCACATGGACCAGTTCCGGGCCGTGAATTAGCCTGCCGCTGGGAACAGCATCTGTGAAACGGCGGAACAGGGCGTATGGAGGTTAACCGCTCCGGCGAGATGGAGGTCTTCGTCCGCGTCGTGGAGTTGGGCGGTTTCTCGGCCGCGGCGCGTGCGATGCGAATGTCGCCCTCCGCCGTCAGCAAGCTCGTCGCCCGGCTGGAGGCGAGGCTCGGGGCACGGCTGGTGCAGCGCTCCACCCGCAAGCTGCAGCTGACACCGGAGGGAAGCGCCTTCTATGAGAGGGCCACCCGCATCCTGGCAGATCTCGAAGAAGCGGAGCGCGGCGTGGCCTCGGGCGAGCGGCCTGCCGGGCGGGTGCGGCTGAGCGTGAATGCCTCCTTCACCACCCATGTGCTGGCCCCGCTGCTGCCGGACTTCCTCGCCCGCCACCCCGAGGTCACGCTGGATATCCTGCAGACCGATGCGGTGATCGACCTGATGGAGGAGCGCACCGACATCGCCGTGCGCTTCGGCCCGCTGCGGGGCGCGGGCCTGGTCGCGCGCAAGCTCGGGGCGACGCGACTTCTGATCGTCGGCGCCCCGTCTCTGCTGGCCCGCACGGGCACACCGCGAACGCCCGCGGAGCTGGAGGGGCATGGGCGCCTCGGCTTCAACTACGCCCGGCTGCGGGAGGGCTGGCCCCTTATGCGGGACGGGCAGGTGGTGGCCCTGCCCGTCACCGGCCGCGTGCAGGTGAATGACGGCGAGGCGCTGCGGCAACTCGCCCTCGCCGGGGCCGGGCTTGCGCGACTGGCTGCCTTCACCGTGGCGGAAGACATCGCGGCCGGCCGGCTGGTTCCGGTGCTGGAGGACCACAACCCCGGCGACCTGGAGGAGGTGCATGCCCTGTGGCTCGGCGGCGGCAAGCTGCCGGCGCGGGTGCGGGCCGTGCTGGATTTCCTGGCAGAACGGGCCCGGATTCCCGAGACGGCGGCCTCCCCGGGCGCCCTCACCGGCCCCATCTAGAACGCGACATGGCCATCCCCTCCCCCATCCCCCGCGTCGCACTGGTCACGGGCAGCGCCAAGCGAATTGGGCGGGCTATCGCCCTTGCCCTCGCCGGCGCCGGCTTCGACCTGGCCCTCCATCATCGCGACAGCCGGGACGAGGCCGAGGAGACGGCGGCCGCCGTGCGCGCCGCGGGCCGCCGCGCCACCATCCTCCGCGCCGACCTCGCGCGGGAGGCGGAGGTGGAGCAGTTGATCCCGGACGCCACCGCCGCGCTCGGCCCAGTGGGGGTGCTGGTGAACAACGCCTCTACATTCGAGCGGGACGAGTGGGACAGCGCCACCCGCGAGAGCTGGGACCGGCACCTCGAGCCGAACCTGCGCGCACCTTTCGTGTTGACGCAGGCCATGGCGCTGGCCCTGCCGGATGGAGCGGAAGGCGCGGTGGTGAACCTGCTGGACCAGCGGGTGCTGTCCCTTACCCCGCATTTCGTCTCCTACACCGTGTCCAAGGCGGCGCTCTGGGCACTGACCCAGTCGATGGCGCTTGCCCTGGCCCCGCGCATCCGTGTGAACGGAATTGGGCCTGGCCCCACCGTGGCCAGCACGCGGCAGACCCCCGAGCAATTTTACGCCCAGTGCGAGAGCACGCCCCTGCACCATGGATCGAGCCCGGAGGAGGTAGCCCGGGCGGTGCTGGCCATCCTTTCCCTGCCCGCCATGACCGGGCAGATGATCGCGCTCGATGGCGGGCAGCACTTGCAATGGTCACCTGGCCCGTCGGCCCTTCGGCTTGGTCATGGGGGACCAGAAGAATGAATGCCTATGTCCCGGATGCTGCGCGCGGGTTGCGCCGCGTTTTCGTGCGCGACCTGGTGGTGAACGCGCGGCTGGGAATCCTGCCCCGGGAGGAGGCCGCGCCGCAGCGCGTGGTGATTGGGATCGAGCTGCTGGTGGCTGATGAATCCGCGCCCTCGGGCGTGGGCCCGGATCGGCTTGAGCGGGTGGTCGACTATGCTGCGGCGGCGGAGCGGGCGCGGGCCGTGGTGGCCAGCGGCCACATCCGGCTCGCCGAGACCCTGGCCGAGCGCATCGCCCTGTCCTGCCTGGAGGACCATCGCGTCGCCTCTGCCCGGGTCACGATCGAGAAGCCTGACATCCTGCCCGATGTGGGGGCCGTGGGAGTGAGCGTGGAAAGGGTGCGCGACACGGGCCCGTCACAATCATGACTTTGTCAACGCGATCACAGAAAGTTGAGTGAAATCCATCCCCTGACGGAAAGACCTTCCCCGTCCGGTTCTCAAACCGGGCCGGATGGTCAATGTGAACGAAGCATGAAAGCCCAGATTTCAGTCAAAAGCAACAAAGTCAGTAGGTTAAGTTATTGCCCAAATTTCAGGCAGCGGCGTCGGAACCCCTTATCCGCCGAGGCCGGAACCCTCATCGGGGGCCTGTGTCCACAAGCTTATCCACAGGTTCGGGGGACAACCGCGCTGAGCGGGGCTGAAACCCAACGGAAACAAGCCTGATGGCCTTCTCGAACGAACAGACCACCCCCGTCTCCCCCATCGAAGGCCGGGAGGTAATCGAGCGCGCCCTCACCACCCTGCCCTTCGCCCCCGGCGTGTACCGGATGCTCGATGCCAAGGGGGACGCCCTCTATGTCGGCAAGGCGCGCAGCCTGAAGAAGCGCGTCTACGCCTACACCCAGGTTCACAAGCTGCCCGACCGGCTGAAGCGGATGGTCTTCGAGACCCGGCACCTGGAGGTCATCACCACCGCCTCCGAGGCCGAGGCGCTGCTGCTTGAGGCCAATCTGATCAAGCGGCTGAGGCCGCGGTACAACATCGTCCTCCGCGACGATAAGTCCTATCCCTGGCTCGTCATCACGGAAGATCATCCTTACCCGCAGATCGCCAAGCATCGCGGCGAGCGGCGGAAGGGCGCCTCCTACTGGGGTCCCTTCGCCTCGGCCTGGGCGGTGAACCAGACGCTGACGGCGCTGCAGCGCGTGTTCCTGCTGCGCTCCTGCCGGGACACGGTGTTCGAGAACCGCTCCCGCCCCTGCCTGCTGCACCAGATCCGCCGCTGCTCCGCCCCCTGCGTCGAGCGGGTCTCGAAGGAGGAGTATGGCGAGCTGGTGCGCGAGGCGACGCAGTTCCTCTCCGGCGAGACGCCCTCCATCCAGAAGCGGCTGGCCAAGGAGATGGAGGAGGCGGCCGAGCGGCTGGAATTCGAGCGCGCGGCGGCCATCCGGGACCGCATCCGCGGCCTGACCCATGTGCAGGGCCGCGACCGCATCAATCTGGACGGCGTCGGCGATGCCGATGTGGTGGCGCTGCACCAGGCGGCGGGCCAGGCCTGCGTGCAGGTCTTCTTCTTCCGCGGCGGGCGGAACAACGGCAACCGTCCCTTCTTCCTCTCAGGCATCCGGGCCGATGCGGAGCCGGCGGAGGTCATCACCGCCTTCCTCGGCCAGCTCTATGACGACCTGCCGCCCCCGCCCCTCGTCCTTGTCTCCCACGATCTGCCCGAGGCGGATCTGGTGGCGGAGGCGCTGTGCCTGCGGGCCGACCGCAAGGTGGAGGTCCACGCCCCCAAGCGCGGCGACAAGCGCGCGGCAGTGGAGCACGCCCAGACCAACGCGCGCGAGGCGCTGGAGCGCAAGCTGGCCGAGGGCGCGGCCCAGGGCGAGCTGCTGGAAGGGGTCGCGAAGGTATTCGATCTCTCCTCCATCCCTGAGCGGATCGAGATCTACGACAACTCCCATATCCAGGGCACGAACGCCTATGGTGTGATGGTCGTGGCCGGGCCCGCGGGCTTCCTGAAGAACGCCTATCGCAAGTTCTCCATCCAGGGCGGCGGCACCCGGGCCGCGCCCGGCCCGGGGAAGGGTCGCAAGGGCGCCGAGTCCGGCCCAGCCCCCGCCGATGTCAGCGGCGTAGAGCCCCTGGCGCAGGAGGATGTGCGCGCCCTGGCCCATGACGCCGCCGGCCGCACCGCGGTGAAAACCACCGGCGGCCCGCGCGGCGGCGACGACTTCGCCATGATGCGCGAGGTCTTCGAGCGCCGCTTCGGCCGCGCCCTGAAGGAGGACCCGGAGCGGGAGAGCGGCACCTGGCCCGACCTGGTGCTGATCGACGGCGGCCTGGGCCAGCTCAATGCCGCCCGCGACATCCTGACCGAGATGGGCATCCACGACGTGCCGCTGGTCGCCGTCGCCAAGGGGCCGGACCGGGATGCGGGGCGGGAATGGTTCCACCGCACGGGGGCGGAGCCGATCCAGCTGCCGCCGCGCGACCCCGTCCTCTACTACCTGCAGCGGTTGCGGGACGAGGCGCACCGCTTCGCCATCACCACCCATCGCGCCGGCCGGTCCAAGTCGCTGATCCGGAGCGAGCTGGACGACATCCCCGGAGTCGGCACCGCCATCAAGCGCGCGCTGCTGAACCATTTCGGCTCGGCGCGCGGCGTGCGGAATGCCTCGCGGGAGGATCTGACGAACGGCCCGGGCATCGGCCCGGCGGTCGCCCGGCGCGTCTACGAGCACTTCCATCCCGGCACCACCGGCCCCGCCGAAGCCGCGAAGCCCCGCCCTGCTGCCCGAAAGGGCGCCCGGGTGAAGGCCGCGCCCGTCTCCATCCTGGCCGAGGCACCGGAGGACGGTCCGGATAATGGGCCGGAGGGAGAGGGCGGACCGCCCCAGGCGGCGGACGCGCTCGGCCATGAGGTGGAGGGGTGATCCGGGCCCGCGTTCCCCCATCGGCCGATCTGGGTTAGGGGAGGCGGCAAGGAGACGCGGATGCCCACCGACCTTCCGAACCTGCTGACGCTCTCCCGCATCGCGGCGATCCCGCTGCTGATCGCGCTGATGTTCCTGCGGACGCCCGTGGGGGACATCCTGTCCTGCGCCGTCTTCTCCGCGGCCGCGATCACGGACTACTTCGACGGCAAGATCGCCCGCGAGCGCGGCTCCCTCTCTGCCTTCGGCCGGATGCTGGACCCGATCGCCGACAAACTGCTGGTCGGCGCTGCTCTCATGCTGCTGGCCGGAATGGAACGGCTCTCCCCGCTCGGCCTGCTTCCCGCCATTGTCATCATGCTACGCGAAATCCTCGTCTCCGGCCTGCGGGAGTACCTGGCGGGGCTTCGGATCGGCCTGCCGGTCACGAAGCTGGCCAAGTGGAAGACGGGGTTCCAGATGGGTTCCATCGGCACGATCGTGGCCGGGGACAGCGGCGCTTCCGCCATCGGGCTGGGCTTCCTGCCCATCTCTTGGCTCGGGGAAGCCGGGCTCTGGGTGGCCGCCGCTCTCACCCTGGTGACGGGCTGGGACTACATGACGGCCGGCATGCGCCATGCGGCGGCCGAGGACATGGCCGGCCGCAGGGCACAGGCCCTGGACGCGGAGAGGAGCCGGGGCGAGGCCGGGTAGCAAGACAGGCCCTGCGCGCGCATCTTGCGGTGCAGCGAATCCCAGCCCTTCTAACAGCAATGCACGAGAGGCCCGCCCGACGGGCCGATCCGAAAGGACCTCGAACCATGGACCGCATCCGCCCCTCCCGAGCGGGCCTGCCGGGTCTGCCGCTCACCATCCTACCGCTCGCCCTGCTGCTTGGCGGCTGCTTCGGCGATGTCGACTTCGCCCCCTTCGGCCGGCGGGACCCGATCGGCGCGCCCGACAGCCTGACCGTGCGCCGTGTGATGGGCACGCCCGCCGAGGTTCCGGCGCTGGAGCCTGAGCCCGGCAATGTGTGGCCCGGCGAGGAAGCCCCGCGCGCCACCCTGCAGAACCCGGACGCCGCGACGGTGCCGCCGCAGGACCGCACCCGGTCCGAGGGGCTGGAGCGCGCCCAGGGCCGCGGCCGCGCGCCGGACGGCCCGACGCCGCGCGCCGCGACCGAGCGCGGCCCCTATGTGCCGCCCGAGGCCGCACCTAACCCGCGCGCGCCCCTGCCCGGCACTGTCACCCCGCGCCGCCGCGGCAGCTCCGAGCCGTTGCCGCCGCTCGATCCGCCGCCCTTGCCCCGCGCCGGCGTGCCGCAGGGCGCCTATCCCTCCCCGCCCGCTCCGCGGGTCGAGGGCACGGTGATCCCGACCCCGGGCGGCCCCGCCACCATCACCGGCGGTGCGGGCAGCGTCCAGACCTATACCCAGCCCGGCGTGGGCAGCGGCACCGCCATCCGCCAGGGCGGCACGACGACGCTGATCGGTCCGGACGGCGGCATCCAGGTGGTGCCGACGCCCTGATGAGCATTTTGGGCTGAGGGCCGGGCGATGAAGATTCTCTACTTCGCCTGGCTGCGCCAGCGCGCCGGGATTGGGGAGGAGCAGGTTTCCCCCCCGCCCGAGGTGCGGGATGTGGGCGAGCTGATGCGCTGGCTCGCCACGCGCTCCCCCGGCCATGCCCAGGCCTTCGCCGACCTGGCCCAGGTGCGGGCGGCGGTGAACCAGGACTTTTGCGGCCCCGATCATCCGGTGAAGCCGGGCGACGAGGTGGCCTTCTTCCCCCCCGTGACGGGCGGGTAGGGCTTATGGCCGTCACCCCCACCATCCGCGTGCAGGAGGCGGGCTTCGACCTGGAGGCAGAGACCGCGGCGCTCTCGGCCGGGCGGGTGGATGTCGGCGGGATTGCCAGCTTCGTCGGGCTGTGCCGGGCCGATGACGGGCTGCAGGCCCTTGTCCTCGAGCACTACCCGGGCATGACCGAGCGCGCGATCGCCAGCATCGCTGAACAGGCCTGTGAGCGCTGGCCGTTGAGCGGCTGCACCGTCATCCACCGCCACGGCCGCATCCTGCCGGGCGAGGGGATCGTGCTGGTGCTGGCCGCCAGCCGCCACCGCGTGGCCGCGCTGGAAGCCTGCGCCTTCCTGATCGACTGGCTGAAGACCGGCGCCCCCTTCTGGAAGCGTGAGGAGTTCGCCGGCGGCACGGAGCGCTGGGTGGAGGCGCGGCAGGAGGACGAGGCGCGCTCGCGCGAATGGGGCTGAAGCCCCTTTCCTCGATACTGGTGGGGGCGCTGATGCTTGCCTGGCCGGCGCTGCTGGCGGGCTATCCCCTGGTGTTCAGTGATACGGCCGCCTTCCTGCAGCAGACGCTCGGCCCGCTGATGATCTGGGACAAACCCTGGATCTACGGGCCACTCGCCTTCCCCTTTCATTGGCATACCAGCCTGTGGCCGGTGGTGGTGGGGCAGGCGCTGATGCTGTCGCATCTGCTGTGGCTGATGCTGCGCGCTTTCGGCGGCGGGGCCGCACCGGCGCGGCACCTGCTGCTCTGCGGTCTCATCGCGGCGCTCACGGCCGCGCCGTTCAGCGTCGCGCTGGTCATGCCGGATGTCCTCACCCCCGCCGTCGTGCTCTGCGCGCTGCTGGTGGGCTTCGGCCGCGCTGCCCTCTCCCGCCGGGAGGTTCTGTGGCTGACGGTGCTGGCGGCCGTCGGCACCGCCGCGCATCTCTCCCACTTGCCCCTGCTCGGCGCACTGATGGTGGTCTCGCTTTTCGCGGGATGGCGCGCCGCCGCGCGGGTGGCGGTTCCGTTGGCGGGAGCCGTGGCGCTGCTGCTCGCGACGAATCTGGCCGGCCACGGGCGTCTCTCGCTCTCGCCCTACGGTTCCACATTCCTGATGGCGCGGATGATCGCCAACGGTCCGGCGATCGACGCCATCGACGCGGCCTGCCCCGAGGCCGGCTGGGCCCTCTGCGCCTTCAAGGGCGCGCGGCTGGATCCCTACGGTCCCCGCGCCTGCATCCTTCGCCAGTGCCCGCGCGAGCTGCTGCCGAGCGACATCCTTCTCTGGGAGCCGACCAGCCCCATCAACCAGGACGAGAACGGCCGCCCGCGCGACTTCGGCGGCCGCGCCCTGTCCGGCGAGGCGCGGGAGATTCTGCGCGAGACTATCCGGCGGGACCCGCTGGGCGTGGCCTGGGATGCCGTGCGGGACACCTTGACCCAGCTCTTCGCCCGCAACCGCCTCGGCGACACGCTGGAGCGCCGGCATATCGGCGAAGGCCTGCTCGGCTCCATCCAGGCCTTCGGCCCCGCCGAGGCCGCGCGGTTCCAGGCCGGCGCGCAGTGGCGCGGGGCGATGCCGGCGCTGGTCGGGCCGCTGCTCTGGGTGCAGGGGCCAGTGCTGGCACTGGGCGCGCTGGCCCTTGCGGTCCTGGGTTGGCGGATGCGGCGGGACAGGGTAGCGCTCGGGCTGGCGATCGGGATCGGCATCGGCCTGCTTGCCAATGCCTTCGCCACGGGAGCGCTGAGCGGGCCGCATGACCGTTACGGGGCACGCCTGGCCTGGGTGCTGGTGATGGGGGCTTTCCTGCTGGCCGTGCGGCGGCTGGCCCCGGTTGCGTCAGCCCACCGAACCTAGAGCATCAATCCCGCCCGGACGGGCTGAGGTCTCTCACTACCGGCGCAGGCACGCCATCCGTGGCCTCGTGTTGCGCGGCATCGGCAATGGCACCGGCCGGTTCACGCCCGGCCGCATGAAGCGCCGCGCCTCGGCACGACCGCCGATCAGCAGGGCGGGCTGCAGGCCGGGGGCGCAGAGATTGGCCAGGCCGCGCATGGCCGGCAGCGGCACGGCGCCGCCACGTCCCCAGGCGGTGCCCAGCCGGGCCAGGGCAACGCGGCGGTTATAGGCGGCGCCGCGCTCGGCCTCGCCGGAATGGTAGCGGCCGATGGCCGCGCCCCAATCGGGGCTGCCGGCGCGCAGGCTGTTCAGGAAGCGGGCGGCGTAGCGGGTGTTGGTCGCGGGATCGAAGGCGGCGTCGAGGGACGCGAAGGCGGCGGGGTGATGCATCAGGTTCACCTGCATGCAGCCCACATCGATGGAGCGGATGCCGCGGGCCTGCAGCGCGGCGACGGCGGCGACGGCGGCGGCCTTGGTGGGGGCGGTTCCGCCATCCCCCTCAGCGTTCCAGCTCCAGGGCCAGGCTTCCGGGCGACCGGTTGGAGAGGCGCGCCCGGCCTCGACGAGCGCGATGGCGCCGAGCAGGCCTTCAGGGATACCAGAGCCCGGCTCTACCGCGGCGATGGCACGGCGGCAGGCAGACCAGTCATCCGCGGCCGGTGCCTGGGCACGAGCCGCCTCTGGCGCGAGGGCAGCCAGCAGAATCACGCCGGACAGGATGGGGCCGGACAGGGCGGAGAAGGACAGGGTGCGGCGCGGCATGGGCGGGGAGGTCGCCGTCCCGCGCGCCGGGGTCAAGAAAAAGGGTCGGGAGGCGGTCAGCCCACCGCGGCATCCGCGGCCTGGCTGGCGCGCCGGTTGGCGCGATCCTCGGCCCGGTCGGCAGCGTCCTCGGCAGCTTCGGCCGTGCGGGCGCGCCTCTCGCAGGCGGCGCGGATTCGGTCCAGCTCCTCCTCGGTCAGGTGCTCGATGCCAATATAGGCGTTGCCGGCTGCACTGGTACGGATCAGCTCGTCGAGCTTCGCCTGAATGGCCGCGCCGTCGCGGTTCTGGGTGTTCTGGATGAGGAAGACCATCAGGAAGGTGACGATGGTCGTGCCCGTGTTGATGACGAGCTGCCAGGTATCCGAAAAGCCGAAGAAGGGGCCCGACACCGCCCAGGCGATCACGGTCACGACGCAGAGGATGAAGGTCATCGGCCGGCCGGTGGCCTGGGCCACGCGGCTGGCCACCGTGTTGAACAGCTTTGAGAAGGTCATGGCGTAGGGGCGTACCGCGGTTCGCGCCAGGAACTGGATTCGCGCCGCGTCCATCACAAGGGTTAGACGAGCCGGCCTGCGAGACGTTTCCGCGAATTCATCCCGGATCCAGCAGAGCGCCGGCTCAGCCCTTCTCGATGATCGCCTTGATGCGGGTGGCCAGTGCCTCCATCGCGAAGGGCTTGGTCAGCACATGCATGCCGGGCTCCAGGTGCCCGTTCCCGATCGCGGCGTTCTCGGCATAGCCGGTGATGAACAGCACGGGCAGTTCAGGGCGGGCCTGTCGCCCGGCATCGGCGACCTGCCGACCATTCATGCCCCCGGGCAGGCCGACATCTGTGATGAGAAGGTCGAGGCGTGAGTCGGAGCGCAGGACGCGGAGCGCCGCGGCGCCGTCGGCCGCCTCGATCGCGGCGTAGCCCAGCTCCTGCAGAACCTCGGCCACCAGCATGCGGATGGTGGGCTCGTCATCGACCACCAGCACCGTCTCGCCGGCGCGGGCGCGCGGCAGGACGGCGTGGACGGGGCCCTCCGCCCCTTCCTCGGCCTCGCCCCAGTGACGGGGGAGGTAGAGGCGCATCGTGGTCCCCTCCCCCACCTCGGAATAGATCCGCACATGCCCGCCGGACTGGCGCGCGAAGCCGTAGATCATGGACAGGCCAAGGCCCGTGCCCTGGCCGATCGGCTTGGTGGTGAAGAAGGGGTCGAAGGCGCGCGCGATGACGTCGGGCGGCATGCCGGTGCCCGTATCAGTGACGCAGATGGTGACGTACTGGCCGGCAGCCATGTCGCGCTCCCGCGCCGCGCGCTCGTCCACCCAGGAGTTCACGGTCTCGATGGTCAGGCGCCCGCCGCCGGGCATGGCGTCGCGCGCGTTGATCGCGAGGTTGAGGATCGCGTTCTCGAGCTGGTGCGGGTCGCACAGGGTGGGCCAGAGGCCGACGGCCAGCACCGTCTCCACCTCGATGGATGGGCCCATGGTGCGGCGGATCAGCTCCTCCATGCCCTGGATCAGCCGGTTAGGCTGGGTCGGACGGGGATCGAGCGTCTGCCGGCGGGAGAAGGCAAGCAGGCGGTGGGTGAGCGCCGCCGCGCGATCGGCGGCGCCCTGGGCGGCGGCGACGTAGCGCTCCACCTGCTCCGTCCGGCCCTGGGCGACGCGCGCGCGTAGCAGCTCCAGGCTGCCGACGATGCCCGTCAGAAGGTTATTGAAGTCATGGGCGATGCCGCCGGTGAGCTGGCCGACAGCCTCCATCTTCTGGCTCTGCCGCAGCGCCTCCTCGGCCTGGCGCAGGGCCTCGTTGCGCTCCTTCTCCTCGGTCACGTCGCGCCCGACGGCGCTGATCATCCCCTCGGCGACATTGGCCGACCAGCTGATCCAGCGCCACGTGCCGTCCTTGCAGCGGTAGCGGTCCTCGGAGCGGAACAGGGCTTCACCCCGGTTCAACGCCGCGAGACGACCGTGGGCGCCGGCCTGGTCCTCGGGATGGATGAGGTCGAAAACCGGGCGGCCGACCAGCTCAGCCTCGTCCCAGCCCAGCACGGTCGTCCATGCCGGGTTCACCGCTACGATCCCACCGTCCAGCCGGGCGACGAGCATGATATCGGCCGAGAGAAGCCACAGGCGGTTGCGGTCAGCGGTGCGGGCGGCGACCTCGGATTCCAGCCCTTCGTTCAGGGCGCGGAGCCGGGCCTCCGTGCGCTTGGTCGCGGTGATGTCGTAGATCACGCCGCTGAAGCGCAGGTCCGCCGTCTCGGCGTCGCGCAGGTACTCGCCGCGGCGCATCAGCCAGCGCAGCTCGCCCGTGTCGGCGCGGCGGATGCGGAACTCGGCCTCGGCCGGGCCCTGGCCGGAACCGGGCGCCTCGCCCCCGCCCGCACTGGTCATCGCCCTCTCGGTCATTCCGGTCTCAATGACCGGCGGGTCACCCGGGTGCACCACGGCGTTGATCGTCCGCAGCGGCAGGTCCTGGGCGGGCTGGAGACCGAGAAGCTGGCAGAACTGGTTGGAGACGGCAGCGGTGCCGAAGCCGGCGATGTACTCGAAAGTGCCGATGCCGCCCGCGGTCTGGGCGATGCGCAGCCGTTCCTCGGCGCGCTTCTGGTCGGTGATGTCCACCAGCGTGCCGACGAAGCGAGCCCCGCCCGCCGCATCCGGGTAGAGGCGGCCGCGGCCATGGACCCAGCGGAAGGAGCCGCCGGGCAGCAGGACGCGGTACTCCTTCGAGAAGAGTTCCGCCCCGCGCAGGATGGCGCCGATGGCGAGCCGGATGCGAGGCTGGTCCTCGGGGTGGATGATGGAGAAGAAAGCGCCCGGCCCGATGCCCTGCGCTGCATTCTCGGGCGAGAGGCCGTAGAGCGAGGCGAAATGTCGGTCCCCGACGATCCGCCGCGCGGGCACGTCCCAGTCCCAGGAGGCCATGATGCCCGATGTGGTGAGGGCATCGCGCAGGCGCTGCGCCTCGTCCGACGCGTCCGTCTGGGCGCGCACCGCAGCCTCGCTGGCGGGCGCTGCATTGCGTGGGGTGCGCTCGGCCAGGCGGCGCAGCGCCGCGCCGCCCTCCCCTTCCCTCTCCGGCGCCGGGCCGGTGTCCGCGGTCACGGCCGCCGGGACCCCCGGAGCGGGGCACGGGCCAAAGCCGCGGCATTCGGCCGAAAACTGGGAAGAACCTGAGCCGGGGACGTCGCGGTCCGCCGCAGCGGCTGGCCAGGAGGCCGGCCCACGGCCATGCCTGGGGCCGCGCCGGGGGCGGGATGGGTCAAAGTCGGGCTGTCCTCACGCGCCGCGCGGGCGGCTGAGCCAGCAATGGCCAGCTTCGCGGGCGCAATCAAGGGTCGTCCACACCGCCGCGCAGGAACGATCCTCAACAGTGTCCGCCCGCCCACGCGCAACCCCGGCCACATCCCGGGCGATAGGCCCCCAGACCCTGGAGGGACCCATGCACGCCAAGATCACCGTCCATACCGCGCCGGACCGACTTCTCGCCTGGCTGTCGGAGCCGGGCAATGCCCGGTTCTGGTTCGCGCATCTGCGCCACGAGGCCGATTCGCTTCCCGATGCCGGGGTGAGCGCCGACCCGTCCGCCCGCACCGTTCGCTGGACCACTGCCCCCGCCGGGGAGATGGTGGTCACGGGATCGGGCCAAGTGGCCGAGCTCTCCCTCACCTTTGCCGAGGGCGACCATGTTCCCGAGCCGCCGGCGGAGGAGATGAGCCCCGACGACGCGCCCACCAATGCCGGCAATGCGCTGCGGAGCATCAAGAGCCATCTGGAAGCCGCCGAGGGCGGCGACCCCGACCTGCACACCCGCGGCATCGTCTCTCGGGAGGATGCGGAGGAGGCGCAGCGGGAGATCGAGGAGGATCCCGAGCACAGCGGCACGCCGCTGCGCTGATCCAGCCCGGCGGGGGGAGAGGTACCCCCCCGCAGGTTGCTGGTCAGGCCGGGTCGGTTTCCGCTTTGGCGGCGCCGGGCTTCACCGCCAGCACCTTCCACACCCCATCGGCAGCAGCGACAAGACGGTCACCGACCGTGAGGGTGCCGCGGACGAAGGCGACGGAATTCGCCAGGCGCAGGATTTCCCCGCGCGCCTCGAGAAACTCCCCGGGACGAGCTGCGGCCATGAAATGCGTGTTCAGCTGCATGGTCACCGAGGGGCGGAGGCCGGTGGCGTGCCAGACCGCCAGCCCCAGCGTGTTGTCCAGCAGCGTGACCAGCATCCCGCCATGAACGATGCCGTGGCCATTGGCATGGCGGGACTCGGCAAGAAGCCCGTAAGCCCAGCCATCGCCCTCGGGGCGGGACCAGAGCGGGCCGGTAAGGCCGGAGAAGCCAATGGGCGGGCGCGCGGCCCAGCCCTCGGCCTCGGGGTCGAAGGTCATGCGGCGGCCTTCTCGTCGATGGCGGCGAAGCTGCCGCCCTCATCCGCCAGTCGCACGAGGAGGGCGGCGGGCTGCAGGGTGTCGTCGCCCGAGGCGGCGGCGAATTCGCGCAAGCGGGCGACGATCTCCGGCAGGCCGCGTGCATCGGCGTAGAACATCGGGCCGCCAGTCCAGGCGGGCCAGCCATAGCCGTTGAGCCAGACCGTATCGATGTCGCCGGCCCGCGCCGCGATGCCTTCTTCGAGGATGCGCGCGCCCTCGTTGATCATCGGCAGGAGGAGCCGGTCCAGGATCTCGTCCTGCGCAAGGGCGCGGCGCGCGATGCCCTGTTCCGCCGAGACCCGCTCGATGAGAGCAACCACCTCCGGGTCCGGCGTGCCGGTGCGGCCATCGCCGGAGTAGTCGTAGTAGCCGCGCTTGGTCTTCTGGCCGAGGCGCCCTGCCTCGCAGAGCGCGTCGGCCACGGGCGAGGTCTTGCCGGTCGCCTTGCGGATGCGCCAGCCGATGTCGAGGCCCGCAAGGTCGGACATGGCGAAGGGGCCCATGCGGAAGCCGAAATCGGTCAGCGCCTTGTCCACCTGCTCGGGCAGGGCGCCCTCCTGCAGCAGGCGCTCGGCCTGGGCGGTGCGGCGCGAGAGCATGCGGTTGCCGATGAAGCCGTAGCAGACGCCGGAAACGACCGGGACCTTGGCCAGCTTCCGGCCCAGTTCCACCGCGGTGGCCAGGGCGTCGGGTGCCGTCTGCGCGCCGCGCACCACCTCCAGCAGCTTCATGACGTTGGCAGGGGAGAAGAAGTGCATGCCCAGCACGTCGCCCGGACGGGTGGTGCTGGCCGCGATCTCATCCACGTCGAGATAGGAGGTGTTGGTGGCGAGCACGGCACCGGGCTTGGCGATGCCCTGCAGCTTGCCGAAGATCTCCTTCTTCAGCCCCATCTCCTCGAACACCGCCTCCACCACCACATCGGCGCCCGACGCGGCCTCAAGCCCGACCTTGCCCTCGATCAGGCCCATGCGCTTGGCCCGGGCTTCCTCGGTCAGGCTGCCGCGCTTCACTGACATGGCGTAGTTGCCTTCCACGCGCTCCAGCCCGCGCTGCAGGTTCTCCTCGGTGGTCTCAATCAGCGTCACGGGGATGCCGGCATTGGCGAAGCTCATCGCGATGCCGCCGCCCATGGTGCCGGCGCCGATAACCGCCGCGCGCGCGACGGGGCGAGCCGCCGTGCCCTTGGGCAGGCCGGGGATGCGGGCGGCTGCGCGTTCGGCGAAGAAGACGTGGCGCAGGGCCTTGCTGCGCGGGTCGTCCCGCAGGCGGAGAAAATGGGCGCGCTCCACCGCCAGCCCCTCGTCGAAGGGCTTTTCGAAGCAGGCACGGACGGCATCGACGCAGGCGGCGACGCTGGGGTTGTCGGCGTGCTTCTTCAGCAGGGCGGCAGCAGCGGCCTCGAAGGCTTCGCGGTCACCCAGATCCGTGCGGTCCCGCGCCGGGGCGGGAAGCGTGCCGTCGGCGAGGCGGAGGGCAAGGGCCTTGGCGGCGGCCAGCACGTCCTCGGCCACCTCGTCCACAAGCCCGTTCGCCTGGGCCTCCCCGGCGGAGATGGGATTGCCCTCGGCCATGATCTTCAGCGCCGGGCCGGCGCCGATCACGCGGGGGAGGCGCTGCGTGCCGCCGGCGCCGGGCAGGATGCCAAGCTTGACCTCAGGCAGGCCAAGCTTGGCGGAGGGTACGGCAACGCGCGCGTGGCAGCCCAGCGCAACCTCAAGCCCGCCACCCAGCGCCGCGCCGTTGATGGCGGCGACCACGGGCTTGGAAAGGGATTCGAGGAGGGCGAGGGTCTCGGGCAGGCTCGGCGGCACGGGCGGCTTGCCGAACTCGCTGATATCGGCGCCAGCGATGAAGGTGCGGCCCTCTGCCGCGATCACCACAGCCCGCACGGCCGGATCGGCCGCGGCGGCATCGGCGGCCCGCTTCAGCCCGCCGCGCACGGCGGCGCTGAGCGCGTTCACCGGCGGGTTGGCGATGCGGATGACCGCGACGCCCTCCTCCAGGGTGGTCGTCACGGGCTCTTGCTGGGCCATTTGCCGGTTTCCTCGCTTCCCAACAAATCCTTGTTTTCACGATGAAAACAGGAAATCTGACGGGCAGGAGGAAAGAGCCGGGCGGCGTCGGCGTCAAGCACCGTCCCTTCACGGAGCGCTTGGCCCCCAGGAGGGCGGGCCTAGGCTGCGCGAACGAAGGCGACGGGCTTGTTGCGCTTCGCCTCGTAAAGTGCGGCATCAGCAAGGGCGATCGCCTCGGTCAGGGACGGCGCGTCCCGCGGCACCACGGCGATGCCCACGCTGCAGCCGAGGCGCAGCGGGCCGGCCGGGCTAGGCAGCCCCTCCCGCAATGCGGCATTCAGCCGGGCCCCGACCTCGCGCGCGGCCTCCCTCGCCTGCTCCGGCGGCCCGGGAAGGCAGAGGACGAACTCGTCCCCGCCCGTGCGGACGGCGGCATCGCCGATACGGGTGTTGTTGCGCAGCCAGTCGCCGATTCCTGCGAGAACGGCGTCGCCGGCGGCATGCCCGTAGCGGTCGTTGATAGGCTTGAAGCCGTCCAGGTCCATGGCGACGACGGCGCAGTTCGTGGCGCGCTTGGCGTCGGCCATGGTCCAGGCCTCGAAGCCGGCGCGGTTCAGCAGGCCGGTCAGCGGGTCGCGCCAAGCCTGGTCGCGCAGCTCTTCCAACCGCCGCGCCACGTCCCGCCGCTCGGAACTGCCGAGGATGCTCTGGATGGCAAGGCCGTAGCGGCCGGCATTCCACCCGGCCAGGAGCCCACCGAGGGCCGCGACGCCGAGGGTGCCCAGGCCGAGCCAAATGGCAAAGGACCAGAGCGGCGCCAGCACGTCCTCCCGCGCCCGTTCCGCAACGACCATCCAGCCGAGGCTGAGACGGCTGCTCCTGTCCGGACGAGAGGCGGCGAGAATCGACGGGGCTTCTCCGGGCCGCTCGGCCTCCCGCCAGCCGCCGGGGGTGACGGGCTGCGGCCAGGCGCGGCCGCGCTCGCTGTCAGGCCCGAGAAGCACGGTGCCGTCCGCGGAGAGCACGCGCAGCTCGGGCGCGGGCTGCCATGGGGATAGACTGGTCATCTCCTCCCGCACGCCCTGGGCCCAGCGCCAGGTAAGATGGCCGGAGACCACGCCGATCACCTCGCCATCCACACTGCGGACAGGGGCGGCGGCATCGACGAAATAGGCATCCGCGCCACCGCCGCGATCCTCGGGCAGCAGCTTGGCCAGCAGCACCGCGGGGTGGACATCGCCCAGATGGAGCCCCGCGAGGCCGGGGTTGAACCAGGGACGGGCGGCGACGTTCGCGCCCTCCAGCAGGCCGTCGGTGGCGGCGATCACGCGGCCATCGGTGCCGGTGAAGCCGATCCATGAGAAGGTGGGAGAGCGGCTGCGCAGGTCCTCGAGCAGACGGCGGGCGGCGGCCGGGTCGGCCGGGCGCCGCTCGAAGACCTCGAATCGTGCGAGCATCCCGACATCATGGGCCCAGCTGGCCAGGCCGGAATCCAGGCGCTGGGCCATGACGGTGGCAAAGGAGGCGAGACGCGTGCCAGCATCATCAAGCAGACGCTGCCGTTCGGTACGGAGCAGAAGGAGGGAGCCGGCCGTGCCCAGGAGGGCGCAGGCCAGGGCCACCGCGAGGCCCTGGCGCCAGCCGGGGCCGAACCAGTTTTGAAGCCTCATTCGGCCCTCCGCGATGGCGCCCGGGTGATCCCGGCGCTCTCACCATAGGTTGCACAAACGAGGATTTGAATACCGAAGGTTGTATTTTGCGTGGTTGTTGGTCTCTTGGCGGAACACCCCTCCGGCCCCGGCGAGAGAAATCGAGGATCGCCGTGCCGCTGCCTCTCCTGAAGGTGCCTGGCCAGCCCTATCTGCCCCGTCATGACAGCCGGTTTCTTCCGACAATTCCAGCGCGCGGCCGGGCGCGCTAGAACCGGCGCGCTTGCTGCCCCGACGCCCCCGCCCCGGGGGTCTGACCACCGCGTGGACCTCCTGCCCTGACCTCTCCCGCGCCGCTCCTCCACCGCTTCGCCAACCCCGGTCGTTTCCTGCGGGCGACGGCGCGGCTCATGCCCTGGTTGTGGACACTGTCGCTGGCGGTGCTGCTGCCGGCTGCGGGCTGGGCGCTGTTCGTCTCCCCGGCCGACTGGCAGCAGGGGGAGACGGTGCGGATCATGTATGTGCACGTCCCGATGGCCTGGCTGGCGATGGCGGGCTACGCCGGGCTGGCCGTGGCCTCGGTGCTGGCGCTGGTCTGGAAGCATCCGCTGGCGGATCTGGCGGCGCGGGAGCTCTCGCCCGTGGGCGCGGTCGCGACGGCGCTCTGCCTGGCGACCGGCAGCCTGTGGGGGCGGCCGATGTGGGGCACCTGGTGGGCCTGGGATGCGCGGATGACCTCCGTGCTCGTGCTCTTCTTCCTGTGGGTCGGCCATGCGGCGCTGACACGGGCCTTCGAGGATGAGGAGCGCGGAGCGCGGATGGGGGCGATCCTCGCGCTGGTAGGGGTGGTGAACCTGCCGGTTGTTAAGTTCTCGGTGGATTGGTGGAACACACTGCACCAGCCGGCCAGCGTGGCACGGATGGCGGGACCCTCGATGCATGTCTCCATGCTCGGGCCGCTGCTGGCCTGCGCCATCGGGTTCTCGCTGCTGTTCACAACGCTTGTGCTGGCGCGGGTGCGCGCAGCGGTGATGGAGCGGCGGGTGCAGTCGCTTGAACTGGCCCGCGCGCGGGCGGCGGACCGGAATACTGATGACGGGGCGCCGGCCCAGGCGGTGCCGGCATGACGGCGCACTGGATGAATGTGGCCGCGGCCTGGGGGCTGGCGGCGATCGGCTTCGGCGGGCTGGCGCTTGGCGCGGCGCTGCGGCACCGGGCGGCGGCGAGGCGACTGCGGGAGCTGGAGCGCGGCCAGGGAGGAGCAGCATGAGCGGCGCGGCGGCCACACGGGTTGGACTTGGTCTTGCGGCCGCGCGCCGGCGGCGGCGGTTATGGGTGCTGCTGCTCTGCGGGCTGGGGCTGGGGGCCGCGGCAGCGCTGGCGCTGACGGCCTTCCGCGACAACCTCGTCTTCTTCCGCTCTCCCTCCGACATCGCGGCGGCGCCGCCCTCGGATGGGCGGGCCTTCCGCCTGGGCGGCCTCGTGGAGGCGGGAAGCGTGGTGCGCGAGGGGGCGGATGCGCGCTTCCGGGTCACCGATGGTCCGCATCAGGTGGCCGTGACCTATCGCGGCGTGCTGCCGGACCTGTTCCGGGAAGGCCAGGGGGTGGTGGCGCTGGGGCGGATGCGCCCGGATGGCGGCTTCGTCGCCTCCGAGGTGCTGGCGCGGCATGACGAGACCTACATGCCCCCCGAAGTGATGGATGCGCTGAAGCGTAGCGGTCACTGGAACCCCGAGCAGGGCGCGGCACCGCCGGCCGCGGGGTGGAACACGATGCAGACCAATGGGCAGCCCTCTGGGCAGCCAGCCAGGACCGGCGGATGATCCCTGAACTCGGACACTTCGCCCTCGCGCTTGCCCTGGCGCTGGCGCTGGCGCAGGCGGTGCTGCCGCTGGTGGGCGCGCAGCGTGGCGATGCGCGGCTGATGGCGGCGGGCCCTGGGCTGGCAGCGGGCGTGCTGATCGCGGTGGGGTCCGCCTTCGCGGCGCTGCTATGGTCCTTCGGCGTGAACGACACCACCGTTTCCAACGTGGTGCAGAACAGCCATTCGGCGAAGCCGATGCTGTACAAGCTGGCCGGCGCCTGGGGCAACCATGAGGGTTCCATGGTGCTGTGGGTGCTGATCCTGGCGCTGTGCGGGGCGGCGGTGGCGGGCTTCGGGCGCGGGCTACCGGGGGCGCTGCGGGCGCGGGTGCTGTCGGTGCTGGGGATGATCGCGGTGGGGTTCCTCGCCTTCATCCTGGCGACCTCCAATCCCTTCACCCGCGTGTGGCCGCCGGCGGCGGATGGGCAGGGGCTGAACCCCGTGCTGCAGGACCCCGGCCTCGCCTTCCATCCTCCCCTCCTCTACCTCGGTTATGTCGGCACGGCGGTGACCTTCGCCTTTGCCATCGCGGCGCTGATCGAAGGGCGTGTGGATGCGGCCTGGGGGCGCTGGGTGCGGCCCTGGGCGCTGGCATCCTGGTCGTTCCTGACGCTCGGCATCGCGCTGGGGTCCTGGTGGGCCTATTACGAGCTGGGCTGGGGCGGCTACTGGTTCTGGGACCCCGTCGAGAACGCCTCGCTGCTGCCTTGGCTGGCGGGCTGCGCGCTGCTGCATTCCGCGATTGTGGTGGAGAAGCGCGAGGCGCTGAAGACCTGGTCCGTGCTGCTGGCGATCCTGGCGTTTTCCATGTCGCTGCTGGGCACCTTCCTCGTGCGCTCGGGCGTGCTGAACTCGGTGCATGCCTTCGCCAATGACCCGGAGCGCGGGGTGTTCATCCTGGGGCTGCTGGTGCTGACCGTGGGCGGGGCCTTCGCGCTCTTCGCCTGGCGCGCGCCGTCGCTGGCGCCGACGGGGATCTTCGCGCCAATTTCGCGCGAAGGGGCGCTGGTGCTGAACAACCTGCTGCTCTGCACGATCGCGGCGGTGGTGCTGGCGGGCACGCTGTATCCGATGTTCGCGGATCTGATGCTCAAGGCGAAGATTTCGGTCGGGCCGCCCTTCTATCAGGCGACCGTGTTTCCGCTGGCGCTGCCGCTGATCCTGGCCATGGCGGCAGGGCCGTTGATGGCGTGGAAGCGCGCGCGGCCCTGGCCGGTGCTGCAGCGGCTGTGGTGGGCGGCGCTGATCGCGCTGGGCGCCATCGCGGTGGTGTGGCTGGTGCAGGGGCATCCGGTGCTGCCGGCACTGGGCTTCGGCGCGGCGCTGTGGCTGATCCTGGCGGCGCTGACGGATATCGCGGAGCGGATCGCACTGTTCTCTCGGCCGCGCGCCGCTTTCGCGCGTGCGCGCGGGCTGCCGCGGGCGGCCTGGGGCGGTGCGGTGGCGCATGCGGGTTTTGGCGTGATGCTGCTGGGCATGGCCGGGATGGGACTGGCGACGGAGCGGCTGGCCGCGGTGCGGCCGGGGGAGACACTGTCGCTCGGCGGGTATGAGTGGAAGCTGGAGGGGGTGCGCGACGTGGTCGGGCCGAACTGGACCAGCCGCCGCGCGACGGTGACGGTGACACGGGGCGGCGCGCCCGTGACGGTGCTGGAGCCGGAGAAGCGGAACTTCCCGCTGGCGCGGCAGAGCACGACGGAGGCCGCGATCCACACCACGGTGGCGTCGGACCTCTATGCAGTGATGGGCGAGGAGGAGGGCGGGGCCGCGACACTGCGGCTGCACCACAACCCGCTGGCGCCCTGGATCTGGCTAGGCGCCGCGATCATGGCGCTGGGCGGGGGATTGTCGCTGTCCGATCGGCGGGCGCGGGTCGGGGCGCCGGCGCGGCGTGCGGCCCGGGCGGCCGGCGAGGCCTCGGCGTGAGCGAGACGAAGGCGCCCCTGCCCCGCCGGGCACTGCTTTGGGCGCCGCTGGGGCTGGCGGCGGCGGGCGGGCTTGGCTTCTGGGCAATGCTGCGCGGGATGCGCGACGGGTCCTATGACCCGCGCGGCGTGCCCTCCGCATTGATCGGCAAGCCGGCGCCGCGCATGGCGCTTCCGGCGGTGGAGGGTGTCGGCCTTCCGGGCTTCGCGCCTGAGGCGCTGGCCGCGCCGGGTGGGCCGGTTTTGGTCAATTTCTGGGCCTCCTGGTGCGTGCCCTGCGTGGTGGAGCATCCGCAGCTGATGGCGTTGCAGCGGCGCGGCGTGCGTCTGCTGGGCATCAACTACAAGGACAAGCCGGCGGAAGCCGCGCGCTTCCTGACGCGGCACGGCAATCCCTTCCAGGCGCTGGTCGCGGATGCGGATGGACGCGCGGGGATCGAATACGGCCTGTACGGCGTGCCGGAGACCTATCTGATCGACGGGGCGGGGATGATCCGGTGGCGTTGGGCCGGGCCGATGATGCCGGACACGGTCTCGGCCGAGCTGGACGTGCTGTTGCGGCGGCACGCGTGAGGGCGCTTCTTTTCGCGCTGCTGCTAGTGCCGTCGCTCGCCTTCGGGGTGGGGCGGCCGGCGGAGATGCTGCCGGATCCGGCCGCCGAGGCGCGGGCGCAGGAGATCGGGCGCGAGCTGCGCTGCATGGTGTGTCAGAACCAGTCGATCGAGGACAGCGAGGCCGATCTGGCGCGCGATCTGCGGCGGCTTGTGCGTGAGCGCGTAGCGGCGGGAGAGTCCAACGAGGGTGTGCGCGAGTATCTGCACGCGCGCTACGGCGACTTCGTTCTACTGCGTCCGCCCTTCAACCTGGTGACGGCGCCGCTCTGGGCGATCCCGGTGCTTGCGCTGGGCGGGGGCGCCCTGGCGCTGGTGCTGGTGCGCCGACGCACGGGGGGGCGCACCGCGCCGCAGCCGCTCACGGAAGCCGAGCGCGCGCGGCTGGATGCGCTGGAGCGCGAGACGTGACCTGGCTGCTTGCTGCGCTTCTGGCAGTTCTCGCGCTGCTGCCGCTTGCCTGGGCCGTGTGGCGGGCGCCCGGCGCGCTGGATCGCGCTTCGGCGGACCGGGCGCTGTATCGCGCGCAGATGGCGGAGCTGGAGCGGGACAAGGCGCTGGGCCGGTTAGATGAAACCGCCCATGCGGCCGCCTTGCTGGAAGTGCAGCGCCGGCTGCTGGCCGTGCCCGAGGCTGCGCCGGCGCGGGCCGGGGGGCGCGGGCCTGTGCTGGCGGGGCTGGTGGTGGTGCCGGTGCTCGCCTTCTCGGTCTATCTGCTGAACGGCATTCCCGGGATGCCCTCCGCTCCCTACGTCGAGCGGCGCGACGCGCAGGCGCGAGACGACGCGCTGCTCGCCCAACTGCGGGCGCGGCTGGCGGCGGTTCCGGCCGGAAGCATGCAGTCGCGCCAGGGCTGGCTGCTGCTGGCGGAGGCCGAGCGCAATCGCGGCCGGCCGGCGGAGGCAGCTTCCGCGCTGGCGGAGGTGCTGCGCGCGGGGTTCGATCCCGATATCGCCTCACAGCGCGCGCAGGTGATGATCGAGGCCGGGCAGCTCGATGAGGTGTCCGCCTTCCTGGCCGATGCCGTGCCGCGCGCGCCTAGTCATGTGGGGCTGCGCTTCCTCTCGGGGCTTGCCGAGGCGCAGGCCGGGAGGCCGGCGGCGGCGCGGGCCGTCTGGACGGCGCTGATCGCCTCCGCGCCCGAGGATGCGCCCTGGCGGGGAATGGTGGAGCGACGCATGCAGGCCTTGCCATGAACCCGATCGGGCTGGACGCGCTCGAGGCGCGGCTGCGGCAGGACCTTGAGCTGCTGGAACTGCCGGCCAAGCCCTGGGTGCCGGAGCGGCATGCCGCGGATGGGCGCGCGGTGGTCGATGTGGCGATCGTCGGCGCGGGGATGGCAGGGTTGGCGGCGGCGGCGGCGCTGCGGCTGGATGGGGTGGATCGCACGCGCGTGCTGGATCGCGCGGCGCAGGGGCAGGAAGGCCCCTGGGTGACCTATGCGCGGATGGAGACGCTGCGCTCGCCCAAGGGGCTGGCCGGGCCGGCGCTGGGGCTGCCCTCCCTCACCTTCCGCGCCTTCTTCGAGGCGCAGCATGGTGGCGGGGCCTGGGAAACGCTCGGCAAGATCCCGCGCGGGATGTGGATGGACTACCTCAATTGGTATCGCCGGGTGATGGCGGTGCCCGTGCAGAACGGGGTCGAGGTCTCGCTGATCCGGCCACGCGAGGACGGGCTGATCGCGGTGGAGATGCGGGACGCGGCGGAACTGCTCTGCCGGCGGTTGGTTCTGGCGAGCGGACGCGACGGTTTAGGGGCGCATTTCGTGCCGGATATGGCGCGCGGCGTGGACCAGCGGTTCTGGGCGCATTCGCGCGAGGAGATCGACTTCCAGGCACTGCGCGGCAAGCGCGTGGGCGTGGTGGGCGCGGGTGCCTCAGCCATGGACAATGCGGCGACGGCGCTGGAGACGGGCGCGGCGTCGCTGGACCTGTTCGTGCGGCGCGCGGCGCTGCCGCGGGTGAACAAGTTCACGGGCATCGGCAGCCAGGGCGTGGTGCATGGCTTCGCGGGCCTGCCGGACGAGTGGAAGTGGCGCTTCCAGCACTACGCGAATAGCGCGCAGACGCCGCCGCCACGGGACAGCACGATGCGCGTCTCCCGCCATCCGCATGCGCGGCTGCATCTCTCGAGCCCGGTGACGGGCGTGCGGGAGGAGGGCGGCGCGCTGGTGGTGCGGACGCCGCGCGGCGATTTCACGGTGGATTTCCTGATCTTCGCCACGGGCTTCAAGGTAGCCCTGGAGGACCGGCCGGAGCTGGCGCTGATCGCGCCGCATATCCGGCTGTGGCGGGACCGGTTCACGCCGGAGCCCGGGCAGGAAAGCGAGGAGCTGGCCTTCTCGCCCGATCTGGCGCCGGATTTCTCCTTCCAGGAGAAGGTGCCGGGGGAATGCCCGGCGCTGGCGCATATCCATGCCTTCAACTACCCGGCGACGCTGAGCCACGGGAAGCTGACGGGCGATATTCCGGCGATCTCCGCTGGGGCGCGGCGGCTGTCGCAGGGAATCGCGCGATCGCTGTTCGTGGAGGATCGCGAGACGCATTTCGAGCGCCTCGTGGCCTATGACACGCCGGAGCTGCTGGGCGACGAATGGCCCGAGAGGGAGGATGCGGCATGAGCTCGGACGATCTGATCGAGGACATCCTGGGCATCGCGCCCGGATCGCCGCTGGCCGAATTGCGGCGACGCCGGCCGGAGGCGTTGCGCCACGCGCAGGGTGCGTATCGGGAGCTGCTGATGCCGGAGGATCCCGGCAACGTGTCCCATGTGGATCGGGCGGCGCTGGCGTTGCGCGTGGCGCTGCGCGAGGGGGACGGGGCGCTGGCCTCGCGGTGCCGGGCGCTCCTGGACGCCACCGGCGCGCAGGAGGCGATCATGCTCGCCGAGGACATGACCGGAGCACCGATGGAGGGGCGGCTGGCGGCGCTGCTGCGTTATGCAGATGTGGTGGGATCGCATCCGGCGGAGGTGACGCAGGGGACGATCGACGGGCTGTCCGCGATGGGGCTGACGCCGCGGGACATCGTGGCGATCACGCAGCTCGTCTCCTTCGTGCCGTACCAGGTGCGGGTGATTGCCGGGTTGCGGGCGATGCAGGGGGAGACCGCAGCATGAAGCACTTCACGATGGAGGAGGTGGGCTGGACGCCGCGCATCCCGCCCGTGGAGGCGGAGACCGCCACCCCCGCGCAGCTTGCCGCGCTGGAGGCCTGCCCGCCGGCTCAGCGGCGTTCGACCTACTTCCTGACGCTCGCGCAGGACCCGGCCTCGCTGGGCGAGCGCGGGGCGCTGTTCAACTCGGTGATGTATGCGCCGCGCGGGCTGCCGCGGGCGGACCGCGAGTTCTCGACCGCCGTCGTCTCCATGGCGAATGGCTGCGTGTACTGCACCTCCGTCCATGCGCGGCGCTTCGCCGAGCTGTCGAAACAGCCCGAGGCGATGCAGCGCGTGCTGGATGGCGGGCATGCGGTGGAGACGGATCCGCGCCGCCGCGCCATCGCGGATTTCAGCGAGAAGCTGACGCTGACGCCCGGTGCGGTGAATGCCACTGACCTCGCGCCGCTGCGCGCAGTGGGAATGGAGGATCTTGAGGTGCTGGACCTCATCCATTCCATCGCGATGTTCGCCAATGCGAACCGCCTGATGCAGTCTCTGGGCGAATCTGAACCGCCAGCGCCGTAATCGCGCCAGCAAACCTGCAAAAGAAGGAGGGGGTTCGGGGAAGTTCCCTCCCCCGGCCTTCCCTACTCGTTCCGCGCCCCTGACTGCCGCACCAGCGCCGCATGCCGCCCGATCTCCTCATGCAGGAAGGTGGCGAGGCGCGCGGGCGGGCCGCCGAGGGTAGTCATGCCCTGCTGGTCGAAGCGCGCCTTCGCCTCGGGATCGGTGAGGACCTCGTTGGCGAGCGCGTTCAGGCGCTGCACGAAGGCGGGGTCCGATCCCTTCGGAAGGAACAGGCCGAACCAGGTGCCGAAGACGAGGCCGGGCATGCCGAGCTCGGCGGTGGTGGGCACGTCAGGCAGTTGGGGAGAGCGGCGGTCGTCCAGGATGGCGATGGGGGTGACCGCGCCCGCGCGCACCTGCGGGCCGACGCCGGTGATGAGGTTGAACATCGCCTGGATGCGGCCGGAAAGGAGGTCCGTCACGCCCGCCGCCGGCGAGGTGTAGGGCACATGCGTCATCTGCGCGCCGGTGAGGGATTTGTAGAGCTCGCCCGCGAGATGCATGGACGAGCCGTTGCCGGTGGAACCGAAATTGATGGCGCCAGGATTCGTGCGGGCATAGGCGCCGAACTGCTCGAGGTTGCGGATCGGTAGGTCCTTGTTCACGACGAGGACGTTGGGGACGTTGCCGATGAGGATGACCGGTTCGAAATCCTTCTCGGGGTCGAACGGCAGATCACGGTAGAGGGCGGGGCCGGTTGCCAGCGTCCCGGCCCAGGACCAGAGGATCGTGTAGCCATCGGGTGCGGAGCGCGCGCCAGCCAGGGCTCCGATGTTGCCGTTGGCACCGCCGCGGTTGTCGATGATCACGCGCTGGCCGATGCGCTTCTCCAGCTCCTGCGCGAAGACGCGGGCCAGCGTATCCGCCGTGCCACCGCCGCCTGGCGCGGGCACGATGATGCGGACGGGGCGGTTGGGCCAGGCATCGCCCGAGGGGGCCGGCTGCGCATGGGCTGCGGGCAGCAGGGCTGCGGCGGAGAGAAGCAGGGCGCTGCGGCGCGAAAGGGTCATCATCGGAGCTCCCGAAGGCGGTTGCGCGAGCTTAGGCGTGATCGGCGGCCGGATGGAAATGGGCGCTTGCCGGCAGGGGCTGCGTCGGGATGATCGCGCGGCAGGGATGGAGGGGTGGCCATGCGTTTGACTGTGCTGGGGGCGGGTGCGGTTGGGCCGGCGGCGGCGGTGCTGGCGGCGTCGCGCGGACATTCGGTGTCGATCTGGTCGCCCTCGGGTGCGGGCACCGCTGGGATCGGGGACTCGATTGAGGCGGAGGGCGCCGTCACCGGCAACCTGCCGCTACGCGTGGTGGCCGATCTGGCGGAGGCGCTGCACGACGTAGATGTCGCGCTACTTGCAGTGCCCGCCTATGCGCTGCCCTCGCTGCTGCCGCGCATCGCGGAGGTGCTGCCCCCGGAGCTTCCGCTGCTGATTGCGCCCGCGGCGTCGCTCGCGCCGCTGGCGCTGGATGCATTGCTGGCTGCGCGCGGAGCGCCCGCACGGCGGGCCGCGATCGGCGCCATGGCCACCACTCCGGTGACCGCGCGCCGCGTCGCACCCGGGCGGGTGCGGGTGGCCGCTATCCGCGCCGCGGTGGACATGGCCGCCCTGCCCGCCTCAGCCGCGCCTGACATGGGGGCCTTGGCAACGGCGCTGTTCGGGCATGCCAGCCCCGCGGCGCCCAACGCGCTGCATGCCGGGCTCGCCAATGCCAACCCCATCATCCATGCCGTGCTCGCACTCACCAACGTCACGCGCATCGAGCGCGCGGAGGACTGGCCGCAATACGCGCTGATGACGCCCGCCGCCTGCCGCATGATGGAGGCGCTGGCCGCGGAGCGCGGGGCGCTGGCAGAGTCCTTCGGGATCACCGTGCTCAGCCTTGGCGAGTCTCTGCATCGCGCCAATGGCGTGCCGCTCGGTCCGCTGGAGGAGATAGCGGCAGCCATCGCCATCTCGCGCGGGTCTGTGGCAGGCCCTACGTCGATGGAGACGCGCTATGTGACCGAGGACGTGCCCTACGGACTGGCCTTCTATCTCTGGCTCGCGCGCGAGCGCGGGCTGGCAATGCCGGTGACGGAGGCCACGGTCACCGCGCTCGAAGTGTTATGGGCCCGAAATCTCCGGCGAAACCCGTTGGTGGATCCGCTCGTTTCTGAAGCGCTCGATTCAGCGCTGCGGCATGGCATCGGGCGAGGTGCATAGGCAGGGCCAATCGCGGGCATCGTTACGACCTGGCTGTTTGCCCCGGGCGGCACGCCGCATGTTCCGCCCCGTCCCGCCCGATCCCGGTACGGACACTGCGATGGAGTGCGGCACGTGGCCCTTTACCAGAATGGCTGACGGTCCTGCGGCGGGCCGGCCCCGCGCAAAGGCGGCAGGGCGCGCGGAGATGCAGGACGCGGTCGTGCGCGAGCTCATTGCCGAGGGGGTACGCGCAGCGCTTCAGGACGGTGCGCGCGCCGCGTCCGACCCAGTCGCCTTTCTCCGCCAAGCTGCGGTGGAGGTAGAACTCGTGGTAAACATATTGTCCACGGCGCAGCCGAGCAAAGGAGCCGAGTTGCGCGCCATCATCGCGGAGGAGGTGGCTGTAACCGCGAAGGCGCTGATCGGCCGACAGAACAACTAGGTCGGCGCGCCCTAGTCCAACCGGATGTCGAGCGGCGCGGCAACTCGGGTCCAACGGTCGAGGTCGGCCTGCAGCACTGCGGCGAAGGCCGCCCCATCGCCGCCATTCGGGGTAACGCCGAGACCATCGAGACGCGTGCGGACGAGATCGCTCGCCATCGCCGTGCGGAAGGCCTCGGCGAGGCGTGTGACGATCGGCGCCGGCGTGCCGCGCGGCGCGGAAAGGCCCGTCCAGATGCTGGCCTCGAAGCCGGGGACGCCGGCTTCGATAAGTGTGGGAATGTCGGGGGTGGCCGGAAAGCGGCTCTGCGAGGTGACGGCCATCACCTTGAACTGCGCGCCCGATGCGGCGAGCACGGAGGGAACGGAGACGAACATCAGCGCGATGCGCCCGGCCGCGAGATCGTTGAAGGCTGCCGCCGCACCGCGATAGGGCACATGCTCGACATTCAGGCGCTCGCGCGCCTTCAGGTCCTCCATGATGAGATGGGTGTTGGTGCCGATGCCGGTGGAGGCATAGGGCAGCGGCTGCGGCGCCTCCCGTGCCAGGCGCAGCAGCGCCTGTGCGTCGGCGACTGGAAGCTGCGGGGCGGCGAGCAGGGCGACAGGGCTGTCGCTGAGGTGAAGGATCGGCGCGAAGTCGGTGATTGGGTCGTAAGGCAGGCGGCGGCCGATCGCCTTGGCGATGGTGAGTTGGCCGGCGGTGGCGAGGAGAAGGGTGAGGCCGTCCGGCGCCGCCCGCGCGACAGCTTCCGCGCCCAGCACGCCACCGGCGCCCGCGCGGTTCTCCACAACGACGGTCTGGCCGAGTAAGGGCCCCGCCGCCTGGGCGAGGAGGCGGCCGAGGACATCCTGAGAGCCGCCGGGGGCAAAGGGTACGACCAGCCGGATCGGCGCCTCCGGCGCCCAACGCGGCTGCACCGGCGCCTGGGCCTCCGCGGCGAGCGGCGCGAGGGCGGTGAGAGAGAGAAGGGCGCGTCGCTGCATCGAGGGTGGTCCTTGGACTGCCCCGATGGTCGCGCTGGCTGCTCCCGGCCGCAAGGTGAGGCTCATGGCGCTTGATGCGACTAGGCAGGGCGCAGGGTACGGGCGCCGTAGGTAGTCACGGCCACACGGGCAGCCGCCATGGGTCAGGCGCCCGGCTTGGGGCTGGAGATCGGCAGGCCCTCGCCGGGCGGGTTTGCGACGGCATCGAGCAGCGAGAAGCCGGCTAGCGGCTGCGCTGGGTCCTGCGTGCCGCCGAGCAGCGCGAAGGGCTCCGAAGGAGAGAGGCCGAGGAGGGACATTGTACTGGCGGGGGCCGGAATGGGTTGCGGGGCGGGATCGGGCGCCCAAGCGACGCGCTGAAGATAGGTGGCGAGGAAGCGGCGAAGGCGCGGTTCCTCGGCATCGCGGAACACGGCTTGTGCGGGTCCGTCCACCAGCACGCGGCCGTGGTCGAGGAAGACCGCGCGGGAGGCGACCGAGGCAACGAAACCCATCTCGTGCGAGACGACGAGCATGGTCATACCGGTTTCGGCAAGGCCACGGATAACATCCAGCACCTCCGTCGTCAGCTCGGGATCGAGGCTGGCTGTGGGCTCGTCGAAGAGGATGAGACGGGGTTCCATGGCCAGCGTGCGCGCGATGGCGATGCGCTGCTGCTGGCCGCCCGAAAGCTGCGCGGGACGGCGGCCGGCAAGCTTCAGCAGGCCCACGCGATCCAGCATCGCCTGGGCACGCTCGGCGGCCTCAGCGCGCGGCAGCTTGCGCACGAGGCGAAGGGCAAGGGCGACGTTCTCCTGCGCGGTGAGATGCGGCCAGAGGTTGAACTGCTGGAACACCATGCCGACCGTGCCGTCGCCCGGCATGGGCGCGCGGCCCTCCACAAGCACGCGTCCGCCGGTGAGCGGATCGAGCCCCGCGATGCAGCGGAGCAGGGAGGACTTGCCGGAGCCACTGGGGCCGATCAGCCCGACGACCTGGCCCTTTTCCACGGCGAGATCGATGCTGGCGAGGATCTGCGTGTCGCCGACGCGGCGCTCCAGCTTCTCGGCGAGGAGGAAGGGCGTTGTCATCATGCTGTTCCGAGGGTGGCGCGGGCGATGCCGCGTTCCAGGCGCCGCGCGGCGAAGGCGGTGAGCTCGACCAGCGCCCAGTAGGTGAGCGCGAGCGCCGCCATGGTCTGGGCGAAGGCAAAAGTGGCGCTGCCAACGCCGGAGACGGTAAAGGTGAGTTCCGGCACGGTGATGATGGAGAGGATGGCGGTCTCCTTGATGAGGATGACCGCGAGATTGGCAAGGGCCGGCAGCACGGAGAGCGCCATCTCCGGAAGGAGGATGCGCAGGATGGTCTGGTGCGTGGGAAGGCCGAGCAGGCGCGCCGCCTCCGTGTGGCCCGGCGGAATGGAGCGGAAGCCGGCGCGGAAGACCTCGCTGAAATAGGCGGAGGCGTAGATGGAGAGGGCGAGCCAGCCGGCGAGGATCGGCGTCAGATCCAGGCCGATGAAGGGGCCGCCATAGTAGAGCAGGAAGGCCTGCACGACGAAGGGCACGCCGCGCACCACTTCCACCAGGACAGCCAGCACGGCGTTCAGCAGGGCCGGGCCGAAATGGCGCGCGCAGGCGACGAGCACGCCCAGGACCAGGCCGGTCGCGACGGAGGCGAGCCAGATGCCGATGGTAAGCGGCAGGCCGCGCACCACCGCGCCGAGGGTTTCGGCGACGACACTCATGCGATGCGGCGCCCTTCCCAGCCGATCGCCATCAGCACGAAGTTGATGGCCAGGTAGATGGCGCCGCAGAGAGCGTAGGATTCCAGCGGCATGAAGGTGGACGAGGCGAGTGCCTGGGATGCGCGGGTCAGTTCAAGAATCCCCACCATGGAAATGAGGGAGGAGGCCTTCATGATCATGATTGCCTCGCCGACGATGGCCGGGCGCATGGCGCGCGCCGCGATGGGCAGGCGGATGCGGAGGAAGGATTGTGCGCGGGTGAGCCCGAGAAGGCGCGCGGCCTCCACCGCGCCCGGCGGCACGGTGGCCAGGCCGCCGCGCAGGATTTCCGCCATATAGGCCGCGCAGCACAGGCCAAGCGTGCCGACCGCCGCGACGATGGCGGGGATATCCAACCCCACGAAGGGCAGCGCGTAATAGGCGAGCAGGAGCTGCACCAGCAGCGGCACGCCGCGGAAGAAGCTGATGTAGAGGGTGGCGAAGGCTCGCAGCCCGCGCAGCCCGGAGGTGGCGGCGGCGGCGAGCACCGCCCCCGCCGCGAAGCCGAGTGCGATGGCGGCCAGAGAGACCGCCACCGTGGCCACCGCCCCGCGCAGCAGCGCGGGGAGGGCCTCCTGGATGAAGTTCCAGTCCACCGAAGTTTAGAGCGCGGGCTCGATGGGGCGGTCGGGCGTCTCGAAGGCCTGGCCGAACCACTTGGTCTGCATGGCGGCCAGCCGGCCGTCGTTGCGCATCTTCACGATGGTCGCGTCCAGCGCATCCATCAGCGGCGCGGAATCTGCATCCTTGCGGCTGATGTAGCCGAAGAAGGAGCGCGTGCCGAAGGGCGGCTGCACCACCGTGAAAACGTTGGGGCGCTGCTTGGCCACATAGGCGATGTTGGGCAGGGAGTTCGCGACCGCCACGACGCGACCGGCCGCGAGATCCGCATAGGCCTCGGAGAAGGACGGGTATTCGCGGATTGGCGGCGTGGTGCCCGGCAGGGTGGCGACGAAGGCCTGGAACTGGGCGAGCTGCGCGGTGGCCGTGGCACCGCCGAGCTGCTTGCCGGCGATGTCCTGCGGCTTGGTGATGCTGGCGTCGTTGGTGCGCCGCAGCAAGGCGACGGTCGCCTCGGCGACGGGGACGGAGAAGCGGTAGCGCTCGGCGCGCGCCTTGGTGATGGTGGCGGGCCCGCCGACCAGGTCGTAGCGGCCGGCTTCCAGGCCAGGCAGCACGGCGGGCCAGGGCAGGTCCTGGAAGGTGATCTTCACGCCGATATCCTTCCCGAACTCGGCGAAGAGCTCGGCATTCAACCCGGTCTGACGACCGCCCTCGGTGAAGTCGAAGGGCGCAAAATGCATCTCGGTGGCGACCACGAGCTCACCGGCACGCTTAGCCTTGTCGAGATTGTTCGCCGCGGCGCGCCGGATGAAGGCCGTGGCCAAGCCGGCGCCGAGGGTACCTGCCCCGAGGCCACGTCGCGTGATGCTCATCCTGCTTCTCCTGCCGCCGCGGACGACTCCGGGCCTGATGCTGATGGGATGGTGACGGTCCTGCTGCGCTCGCGCCAGACATGACCAACTTGACATGACAGGTCATAATCGTAAGCTTCCCGTTGCCGGTCGATCAAGGGACGTTCTGGTCCCTCCGCCTGAAAGTCGGGCGAGCCGGATGGGGCAAAGCGCATGGCGGGCATGACCTCTCTCCCCGTGATCGATGTTTCGGGATTGGTGGGCGGATCAGCAAATGCCGTGCCGCAGGTGGCCGCCGCGATCCGCGCCGCCTGCACCGGTCCGGGCTTCTTCTACGTCTCCGGCCATGGCGTGCCAGAGGCCGTGATCGCCGGGGCGGCGGGCACCGCGCGCGACTTCTTCCGTCTCCCCGCCGAGACGAAGGCGCAGGTGCGCGCCAATGCCCTGCATCGCGGCTGGCACGCCATGGGCGGGGCGCTGATGGAAGGCGCGAAGCACACCGACCGCAAGGAGTTCTTCTCCATCGGGCTGGAGCTGCCGGCGGACGACCCCGCGGTGCTGGCCGGGGAGCCCCTGCGCGGCCCGAACCAGTGGCCGGATTTCGCCCCGGCGCTGCGCCCGGCCATGTCGGCCTATTACGACGCCATGTTCGCGCTAGGCGGGCGGCTGCTGCGGGCGGTGGCGGTCAGCCTGGAGCTGGATGAGGGCTTCTTCGTGCCGCGCTACACCAAGCCGCTGCAGCGGACCCAGGCGATCTTCTACCCGCCGCAGGAGGTTGGCGCGGAGGAGGAGATCTTCGGCCTGGCCCCGCACACGGATTTCGGCTGCATCACGCTGCTGTGGCAGGACGACAATGGCGGGCTGCAGGTGCGGGAACGGCAGAGCGGCGGCTGGATCGACGTCCCTCCCCTGCCCGGCACCTTCGTGGTGAATGTGGGGGACCTGCTCGGGCGCTGGAGCAACGACCGCTTCGCCTCCACCCCGCATCGTGTGGTGAACCGCAGCGGGCGGGAGAGGATGTCGATCGCCACCTTCCACGACCCGGATTTCGGCGCGCTGATCGACCCGCGCGAGCTCGGCACGCCGGAGGGCGAGGCGCGCTACGAGCCGATCACCGCCGGGCGCCATATCCTGAACCGGTTCGACCAGGCCTTCGGCTACCGCAAGACGCTGGTGGCGGGCTGACGCCGTGCCGGATGGCGGCGCGCCGAAGCCGCGCTACGTGGCGGTGAAGGACTTCGTGCTGTCGCGCATCGCCTCGGGCGAGTGGGGCGTGCATGCGCGAGTTCCCAGCGAGAACGAGCTGGGGCCGATGCTGGGCGTCTCGCGTATCACCGTGAACCGTGCCTTCGCCGAGCTTGCGCGGGAGGGACGGCTGCGGAAGGTGCCGGGGGTGGGCACTTTCGTCGCGGAAGGAAAGCCGCGCACGGGGCTGACGAGCATCGAGAGCATCGCGGAGGAGATCCGCGGGCGCGGGATGGAGTGGTCCTGCGAGGTGCTGGCGCTCGGCACTGCATCGCGGACCGAGGAGGCGGCGGATGCGCTGGGCCTGCCGCGCGGCGGGCGGGTGGTGGGGTCGATGATCCTGCATTTGGGCGATGGGCTGCCGATCCAGTTGGAGGAGCGGTTCATCCGCCCGGGTTACGCGCCCGGCTATGCGGAGCAGGATTTCTCCGGCCGCACGAGCTACGACTTCCTGCGCGAGGTTGGCGAGGTGACGGAGATGGAGCAGGCCGTGACGGCCATCCTTCCCAATGCGCCGGTCGCGCGGCTTC
Organism: Roseomonas sp. WA12; assembly: GCF_054165765.1. Taxonomy (NCBI): domain Bacteria; kingdom Pseudomonadati; phylum Pseudomonadota; class Alphaproteobacteria; order Acetobacterales; family Roseomonadaceae; genus Roseomonas; species Roseomonas sp. WA12. Next base: position 2,707,955 of record NZ_CM135108.1, read on the forward strand.
TCGCGGTGGGGCCGCGCGATCCCTGCCTGGTGATCCGCCGGCGCACCTTCCGCCGTGGCGAGGCCACGACCTTCTCCCGCCTGACCCAGCCCGCAAGCCGCTTCGAGCTCTCCGGCCGATACCGGATGCAGGACGGGCCGCACGGCCATTACAGCTTCTGAGGACGTGACGATGGACAATCCCCGCCTCCGCAACGCGCCGGCCATCCGGGCCGCGCGCGGCAGCCAGCTTTCCGCCAGGCACTGGGTGACGGAGGCGCCGCTGCGGATGCTGATGAACAACCTGGATGACGAAGTCGCGGAGAACCCCGGCGCGCTCGTCGTCTATGGCGGGATCGGGCGCGCGGCGCGGGATTGGCGCAGCTACGAGATGATCTGCGACGTGCTCCGGCGGCTGGATGACACGCAGACCCTGCTCGTGCAGTCCGGCAAGCCCGTGGGCGTGTTCGAGACGCATGCGGATGCGCCGCGCGTGCTGATCGCCAATTCCAACATCGTGCCGGCCTGGGCGAATTGGGAGCAGTTCAATGCGCTCGATCGCGCGGGGCTGATGATGTACGGGCAGATGACCGCCGGGTCCTGGATCTATATCGGGTCCCAGGGAATCGTACAGGGCACCTACGAGACCTTCGCCGAGGCGGGGCGGCAGCATTTCGGCGGTGATTTGTCGGGGCGCTGGATCCTGACCGGCGGGCTCGGCGGCATGGGTGGGGCGCAGCCGCTGGCGGGCGTTTTCGCGGGCGCTTCGGTGCTGGCGGTGGAATGCCAGCCGAGCAGCATCGAGAAGCGGCTGCAGACGCGCTACCTCGACTACCGCACCTCCAGCGTGGACGAGGCGCTGGCGATGATCGGCGCGGCCTGCATCGAGAAGCGTGCGGTCAGCGTCGGGCTGCTGGGCAATGCGGCGGAGGTGTTCCCGGAGCTGGTGCGACGCGGGGTGGTGCCGGATATCGTGACGGACCAGACCTCCGCGCATGATCCCTCCAACGGCTACCTGCCCGCGGGCTGGACGCTGAGCGAGTGGCACGCGAAGCGGGAGAGTGATCCGAAAGCCGTCGCGGCCGCGGCGAAGCACAGCATGGTCGCGCATGTGCAGGCGATGCTCGACTTCAAGCGCATGGGCGCCGTGGTGATGGATTACGGCAACAACATCCGCCAGATGGCGAAGGACGAGGGGCTGGCCGAGGCCTTCGACTTCCCGGGCTTCGTGCCGGCCTATATCCGGCCGCTGTTCTGCCGTGGCGTCGGGCCCTTCCGCTGGGCGGCGCTGTCGGGCGACCCCGAGGATATCCGCCGTACGGACGCCAAGGTGCGCGAGCTGATCCCGGACGACCCGCATCTGCATCGCTGGCTCGACATGGCGCAGGCGCGCATCGCCTTCCAGGGGCTGCCGGCGCGGATTTGCTGGGTGGGGCTGGGCCAGCGGCACCGGCTGGGGCTGGCCTTCAACGAAATGGTGGCGTCGGGCGAGCTGTCCGCGCCTGTCGTGATCGGGCGGGACCACCTGGATTCCGGCTCCGTCGCCTCTCCGAACCGCGAGACAGAGGCGATGATGGATGGGTCGGACGCCGTGTCCGACTGGCCCTTGCTAAACGCGCTGCTGAACACGGCCTCGGGCGCGACCTGGGTGTCACTGCATCATGGCGGCGGCGTCGGCATGGGGTACTCGCAGCATGCGGGCATGGTGATCGTGGCGGATGGCACGCCGGATGCGGCGCGGCGGCTCAAGCGGGTGCTGTGGAACGATCCGGCATCCGGCGTGATGCGCCATGCGGATGCGGGCTACGAGCTGGCGAAGGATTGTGCACGGGCCTACGGGCTCGATCTGCCGATGGTGCAATCCTGATGGCGACCTTGACCGATCTGCGCGCCGTGATGGATGGCGCGCCGCTCCAACTGCCCGAGGGCTGGCGTGAGGCGGTGCGGGCCAGCCATTCGGCGCTCGCCGCGCGGCTTGAGGCGGGTGAGGTGATGTACGGGGTGAACACCGGCTTCGGGAAGCTGGCGGGCACCCGGATCGCGCCGGATGCGCTGGTGCGGCTGCAGCTGAACCTGGTGCGCAGCCATGCCTCGGGCGTGGGAGAGCCCCTGCCCCGGCCCGTGGTGCGGCTGGTGCTGGCGCTGAAGGCGCTGTCCCTCGCGCGCGGGGCCTCCGCGGTGCGGGAGGAGACCGTGGAGGCGCTGCTGCGGCTGCTCGAAGCGGATGCGCTGCCGGTGATCCCGGCGCGGGGTTCCGTCGGGGCCTCCGGTGACCTGGCGCCGCTCGCGCATCTGTCCATGGTGCTGATCGGCGAGGGCGAGGCGGTGCTGGACGGCCGGCTGTTGCCGGGCGGGGAGGCGCTGGCGCGGCTGGGTCTTTCGCCCCTGCCGCTCGGCCCGAAGGAGGGGCTGGCGCTGCTGAACGGCACGCAGGTTTCCACCGCCATCGCGCTTGTCGGGCTGTTCCGGGCGCAGGACCTGTTCGCCACCGCGCTGGTGGCGGGGGCGATGAGCACGGAGGGCGTCCGGGGTTCCGACACGCCCTTCGATGCGCGCATCCACGCGCTGCGCGGCCAGCCCGGGCAGATCCGGGCGGCCTCCTTCCTGCGCGGGCTGATGGCGGGCAGCGCCATCCGCGAGAGCCATCGGGTGGACGATCCGCGCGTGCAGGACCCCTATTCGATCCGCTGCCAGCCGCAGGTAATGGGCGCCTGCCTGGACGCGCTGGACCATGCGGCCTCGGTACTGGAGCGCGAGGCGAATGCGGTGACGGACAACCCGCTCGTCACGGAAGGCGAGGTGCTGTCGGGCGGCAACTTCCATGCGGAGCCGGTGGCCTTCGCGGCGGACCATCTTGCCCTTGCCCTGGCCGAGATCGGCGCGCTGTCGGAGCGGCGGATCGCGCTACTGACCGATCCCGCACTGTCCGGCCTGCCGGCCTTCCTCGTGCGCGAGGGCGGGTTGAATTCCGGGTTCATGATCGCGCAGGTGACGGCCGCCGCGCTGGCGAGCGAGCAGAAATCGCTCGCCCATCCGCGCAGCGTGGACAGCATGCCGACCTCCGCCAACCAGGAGGACCATGTGAGCATGGCGACCGGCGCCGCGCTGCGGCTGCTGCCGATGGCGCGCAACCTGCGCGACATCCTGGCGATCGAGCTGCTGGCCGCGGCGCAGGCGATCGAGTTCCATCGCCCGCTGCGCTCCTCCATGCCGCTCGAGGCCGCGCATGGGCTGGTGCGCGGCGTGGCGGCGGCCTGGGACGCGGACCGGTACATGGCGCCCGACATCGCGGTCGTCTCCGGGCTCATCGAGGAGAGGCGCTTCGCCGAGATCGCCCGTGGCTAGGTTCGACCGGGTTTGGGTCGGCGCCCATCTCTGCACCATGCAGGACGGGCTGGGCGTGGTCCGGGATGCGGCGCTGGCGGCGAAGGATGGGCGGATCGCCTGGGTGGGGCCGCGCGCGGAGCTTCCGGCGCATGACGCGCCGGAGACGGATTGCGGCGGCGCCTGGATCCTGCCGGGGCTGGTGGATTGCCACACCCATCTCGTCTTCGGCGGCGACCGGGCCGGTGAGTTCGAGCGGCGCCTGATGGGCGTGAGCTATGAGGAGATCGCGCGCGAGGGCGGCGGCATCCTGTCCACCGTGCGGGCTACGCGCGCGGCGGATGAGGAGGTGCTGCTCGCCGCCGCGCTGCCGCGGCTGGATGGGCTGTTGGCGGAAGGCGTGACCACGATCGAGGTGAAGTCCGGCTACGGGCTGGAATTCGAGGCCGAGCGCCGGATGCTGCGCACGGCGCGCGCGCTGGGACGGGAGCGGGTGGTTTCCGTGGCGACCAGCTTCCTCGGCGCCCATGCGGTGCCGCCCGAATTCAAGGGGCGGCAGGGGAGGTATGCGGCGCTCGTCATCGAGATGCTCTCCCGCCTGGCCGAGGAAGGGCTGGTGGATGCGGTGGATGCGTTTTGCGAGCGCATCGCCTTCACCCCGGAGGAGACGGCGGCGGTGTTCGCGGCCGCGCGTGCGCTCGGCCTGCCCGTGAAGCTGCATGCGGACCAGTTGAGCGACCTGGGCGGCGCGGCGCTGGCGGCGCGGTACGGCGCGCTTTCGGCCGATCACCTGGAACATGCCTCGGCCGAGGGTCTGGCGGCGATGGCGGCGGCGGGCACTGTCGCGGTGCTGCTGCCGGGCGCGACCTACTTCATTCGCGAGGAGCGGCATCCCGACATTGCCGCGATGCGCGCGGCCGGGCTGCGGATGGCGGTGGCGACGGACATGAACCCGGGCTCCTCCCCCGCGCGCTCCCTGCTGCTGATGCTGAACCTCGCCTGTACGCTGTACCGGCTGACGGTGGAGGAGGCGCTGCTGGGCGTCACGCGCCACGCCGCGGCGGCATTGGGCCTGGCGGATCGGGGCGTGCTGGCGCCGGGGATGCGTTGCGACCTGGCGCTGTTCCGCGTCGAGGCGCCGGCGGAGCTCTGTTACTGGCTCGGCGGCAATCCCTGCGCCGGGCGGGTGGTGGCGGGGGTGGACGCGTAGGCCCCTTGAATCCCGAGCCCAGCGGTGCCGAATCCAGGGGCATGACCGAGTCCGCCTCCCTGCCGCCGAGCAGCCGCCCCGCCACCGCGCTCATCCTCGGCGCCGATGGCGAGGCCCGGCCGACCACCCGGGCCGTGCCGGAGGAGGTGCCGGTCAGCCTCGTCTATTCCTCGGTTCCTTTCGCCGTGATGATGCTGACGCCGGCCGATCTCGAAGATTTCGCCTACGGGTTCAGCCTGACGGAGGGGATCGTCGCCGATGCGTCCGGCATCCGGGAGGTGGCGGTGGAGGCGGAGCCGCGCGGATTGCGGCTGGCGATCCGGCTCGCCCCCTCGGCGCTGACCGCGCATCTCGCACGGCGGCGCTCCATCGCCGGGCGGACGGGATGCGGCGTCTGCGGCATCGAGGAGCTGGACCAGATGCCCCAGGCAATGCCGCCGGAGGGCCCTGCGCCCGCGATCGACCTGATCGCCATCCGCCGCGCGGTGGATGCGCTGGAGGGCGCCCAGCCGCTGAATGACGAGACCCGCGCGGTTCACGCCGCCGCCTTCGCGGGGCCGGACGGGCGGCTGATCGCGGTGCGCGAGGATGTCGGCCGGCACAACGCGCTGGACAAGCTGGCGGGCGCCCTGATGCGGCAGGGCGTGCAGGCGGCGGAGGGCTTCGTCGTCGTTACCAGCCGCTGCTCCTTCGAGCTGGTGGAGAAGACGGCCTCCATCGGCGCGCGCTGTCTCGTCGCCATTTCCGCCCCGACCGCGCTGGCGCTGGACCGGGCGCGGGCGTTGGACATGAACCTCGTCGCGGTAGCGCGGCGGGACACGGTGACGGTCTTCCATGGGATGGAGCGGGTGCGCGGGGCCGTGACGGGCTGACCCGCCCACGGGCTTTTGCACTGGCTCTGCTGGCCGCCCTTCCCCGCCGCGGCTAAACACGGCGCGTCCTGGCCTGCCCAGGAGAGGAGAGCCGCATGAAGATCACCTGGTTCGGACACTCGGCCTTCCGGCTGGAATTCGGCAGCGCGGTGGTGCTGATCGACCCCTTCCTGACCGGCAATTCCACCTTCAAGGGCACGGTGGAGGAGGCCTCCCGCGGGGCGACCCATATCGTGCTGACCCATGGCCATGGCGACCACACCGGCGACACCGCGGCCATCGCCGCCGCGACCGGCGCCAAGCTCGTGACCAATGCCGAGTTGTGCCAGTATTTCAGCCGCAAGGGCGTGGCGAAGACCGACCCGATGAACACCGGCGGCACGACCGACCAGGGCGAGTTCACGGTGTCGCTGACCATCGCCTTCCACTCCTCGGCCGCGATGGACGAGAACGGCGTGATCCAGGATCTGGGCCTGCCGAACGGCGTGGTGATCACGCCCAAGGATTCCGCCCAGCCCGTGGTCTACCACATGGGCGACACGGATGTTTTCTCGGACATGGCGCTGATCGGCGAGCTGTACCGGCCGAAGGTGGCCATGGTGCCGATGGGCGACCGCTTCACCATGGGCGCGCGCGGCGCGGCGCTGGCGATGACGCGCTTCCTGCCGGATGTGCCCGTGGTGATCCCCTGCCACTTCGGCACCTTCCCGATCATCGCGCCGTCCGCGGACGAGTTCCTGCGGGAGATGGGCGCGCAGGCCGGGCGGGTGCGGGTGCCTGTGCCGGGGGAAGCCTTCGAGGTTTGAAAGGCCGGGGAGAAGGAATTTTCCCCGGACCCCTCATCTTTTTCTATCGGGCTGCCGCGGAACAACGGCCGCGGGTGCGCCAGCAAACACCCGAGAAAAAGGAGGGGGACCGGGGGAATTCGCTCCCCCGGCCTTCTCAGCGGCCCCGCCCCCGCGGATCAAGCGCGTCGCGCAGACCGTCGCCCAGCAGGTTGAAGGCGAGCACCACCAGGAAGATCGCCAACCCGGGATAGATCGCCATCCACGGCGCCTGGGTGAGGAAGCGCTGCGCCGCGTTGAGCATCGAGCCCCAGGACGGGTTGGGAGGCTGCTGGCCCAGCCCGAGGAAGGAGAGCGAGGCCTCCGCGATGATCGCCTCCGCGATCGAGAGGGTGGCCTGCACCAGGAGCGGCGGCACGATGTTGGGCAGGACATGCACCAGCGCGATCCGCCAGGGCGGATTGCCGAGCGAGCGTGCGGCTTCCACCCATTCCGTCGATTTCGCCTCCATCGCCATGCCGCGCGACAGCCGCACGAAGATGGGGCTGGCGGAGATGGCGATGGCGAGCATTGCGTTTTCCAGCGCGGGGCCGAGGAAGGCCGCGAGGGCGATGGCGAGGATGAGGAAGGGCACCGAGAGCATCGCGTCGGTGACGCGGGAGATGACCGTATCCACCCAGCCGCCCGCCAGCCCCGCCAGGAGGCCGAAGGGCACGCCCAGCAGCAGCGCGGCCGTGACGGAGAGCGCACCGGCCATGAGCGAGGCCCGCGCGCCCCAGAGCACGCGGGAGAAGACATCGCGCCCGTTCTCGTCCGTGCCGAACCAGAACAGTTCGGAGGGCGGGCGGCGGATGCGGGACCAGGAGGTGGCGATGGGATCGTAGGGCGCGATCCAGGGCGCCAGGGCGGCCGCCAGCACGAAGATCAGGACCACGGCGAGGCCCAGCACCGCCAGCCGGTGGCGCAGGAAGCGCCGGACCGCGCGCCGGCCGGGGCTGTCGGCGCGCGGCACGGCGGGAACGGTCGCGGTCGCGCTCATGCCGTGCGCAGCCGGGGGTTGATGGCCATGTAGAGCATGTCCCCGATGAGGGAGAGGCTGACGAAGATCACCGCCGTGACCACCACCACCCCCTGCACCACCGGGTAGTCGCGGTTGAACACAGCATCCACGATCAGCTTGCCGAAGCCGGGGATGGAGAAGATCTGCTCCGTCAGCACCGCGCCGGCCAGCAGCCGGCCCAGCTCGATCGTGCCCAGCGTCACCACCGGGATCAGCGCATTGCGCAGCGCGTGGCGGCCAATGACCACGCGCTCGGGCAGGCCCTTGGCGCGGGCGGTGCGAACGTAGTCCTGCCCGAGCGCGCCGATCATCGCGGCGCGGGTGTGGCGCATGAACACCCCGGCGATGCCGCCGCCCAGCACGAAGGCGGGCATGATGGTGGTAGCCAGGGACTGCCGCCAGTCCTCGGTGAGTGGCACGTAGCCGGAGGGCGGGAGCCAGCCCAGCTGCACGCTGAACAGCAGGATCATCATGATCCCCAGCCAGAAATTCGGCGTGGAGATGCCCGCCAGCGCGATGCCGTTCGCGGCCCAGTCGGCCGGGCGGTCGCGATAGGCGGCGGAAATGATGCCCGCAGGCACGCCGATCGCCACGGAGATGACAAAGGCCATGAGGCCGAGCTGCAGCGTGACCGGCAGCTTTTCCAGGATGAGAGAGCCGACGGGCTGGCGGATGCGCCAGGAGAAGCCGAGATCACCATGCAGCAGGCGCCACAGCCAAGCGCCGTACTGCTCCCACAATGGGCGGTCGAGCATCAGCTCCGCGCGGATCTCGGCCAGCACCTGCGGATCGCCCCGCTCCTCGCCCGCCATAATGATGGCCGGGTCGCCCGGCATCAGCTGCTGCAGGGCGAAGATCAGCACCGAGAGGATGAGCAGCGTGGGGATGATCTGCCCCAGCCGCCGGAGAAGCCATCCCCACATGGCGCTAGCGGAGCCGCATGTTCTGCAGGCGGATCAGCCCGTCCGGGAGCAGGGTGAAGCCCTGCAGCCGCGTGGTGTGCGCCACGATGGTCTTGGGATGCCACAGGTAGGCGCGTGCATGGTCCTGCGTGAGCGCGATGCGGAAAGCCTGGGCGTAGAGGGCGGTACGCTTGGCGGGGTCCGCCTCCGTCCGCGCCCCGTCGAGCAGAACGTCCACCTCGGGGTTGGAATACTTGCCGTCGTTCTGCGCGCCACGGCTGTGCATGAAGGTCCAGCTGTTGCCGTCCGGGTCGGGCCGGCCGGACCAGCCGTTGAGATAGGCCTGGAAATCGCCGCGTACGCCGGCCTGAAGGGCAGAGGCGAATTCGGTGGCGACGATCCGCAGTTCAAACCCGGCCTCGGCGAGCATGGACTGCATCACCTCGGCGGCCTGGCGCTGCTCCGGACTGTTGGCGACCATCAGGTCAACGGGAACCGGTGTGCGCACGCCCGCCTCGCGAAGCAGGGCCCTGGCACGGTCAAGATTGCGCGGAGCCACGCGCAGGTCGCGCACATGCATGGGCGAGGCCGGCGGGATGGGCTGGGAGGCGGGGGTGTGCAGGCCTTCGTACACGACTTGGATCAGCGCCTCGCGGTCGATCGCCAGGTCGAAGGCCTCGCGCACGCGGCGGTCCTGGCCGATGGGCGACTGAGCGCGTGCGCCGTTGCCGATGTTGAAGATGACGTTCCAGTAGCCGAGCCCGTCCACGGTCGCGAGGCTCAACCGCCGGTCGCGCCGGATGGAGGGCACGTCGCTCGGGCTGGTCACCTCGGCCACTTCCAAGGTGCCGGACTGTAGGTTGGCCAGTCGTGCCGTGCTGTCCGTGATGGGCTGGAACGTCACGCGGTTGAAGTGGATGTTCGCCGCGTTCCAGTAGGCGGGGTACCGTTCCAGCACGATCCGGTCCTGCGCCACGCGCTCGACGAAGCGGAAGGGGCCGGCGCAGACCGGCCGGGCGCCGAAGTCGCGCCCCGCGGCCTCGGCCGCCTTGGGGCTGACGATCATGCCCGCGCGGTCTGTGAGCTGGCTGAGGAAGGGCGAGGAGGGCTGCTTCAGGCGCAGGCGCACCGTGGTGGGGTCCATCACCTCCACGCTCTCGAGATCAGTGATCTCGCCGCGGCGAAAGCTGCCCTGCATGGTCAGGTGCCGCATCAGAGAGTAGCGCACCGCCTCGGCATCCATGCGCTCCCCGTCATGGAAGGTGACGCCCTCGCGCAGGGTAATGATGAGGGTCTTCGGGTCCTCCCAGCGATGGCCGGTGGCAAGCTGCGGGACGATCTCCAGCTTGTCGTTGATGTCAAACAGCTTGTCGCAGAGGCTGGCGAAGACGATGCGGCCGACGAAGCTGCGCGCCAGCGTCGGATCCATGATGTCCGGGTCCTCGCGCAGCCCGATGCGGATGTTCGGCAGCGTCTGCGCCACCGCCGGCACGCCGGCGAGGATGGCCGCCGCCAGGGCGAGCGGCGCGAGGGGGCGGGCTGTCATGCGTCGGTTCCGATCTCTTGGGGGCTGGCGGGCTTGGAGGCAAAGAAGGCCTGCAGCCGCGCCAGGCGCTCGCCGCCATCAGCCGCGTGGGCCGCGGGAGGCATGGGCGGCAGCGTGTCCTGGAAATGGCAGGCGGCGCGATGCGCGGGCGTCGTGGACGTCGCGCCCGCGACGAGCGGCGGGTCCACCTCCCGGCAGATCGGCTGCACATGGGGGCAGCGCGTGTGGAAGCGGCAGGCGGCAGGCGGTGAGATGGGGCTCGGCAGGTCGCCCTGCAGAGGCGGCCCCTTTGGCCCGGCGCCGGGCACGGAGGCGAGCAGCGCGCGGGTGTAGGGGTGGCGCGGCATTGCGAAGACGCGGGCCGCGGGTCCCTCCTCCACGATCCGCCCCAGATACATCACCACCACCCGGTCCGCGACGTGGCGCACCACCGCGAGGTCGTGGCTGATCAGCACGAAGGCCAGGCGGAACTCGCAGATCAGGTCCTGCAGCAGGTTGATGACCTGCGCCTGGACGGAGACATCGAGCGCGCTGACCGGCTCGTCTCCCACGATCAGCCGCGGGCCGCTGGCCAACGCCCGCGCGATGGCGATGCGCTGGCGCTGGCCGCCGGAGAACTCATGCGGCCAACGATCAAAATGCTCCGGCCGCAGTCCCACGCGCGCCAGCAGCGACTGGACCCGCGCGCGCTCCTCCGCGCGCGGCACGATGCCGTGCAGGCGCAGCGGCTCCGCCACGGCCTGCCCCACCGTCATGCGCGGATCGAGGCTGGCATAGGGGTCCTGGAAAATCATCTGCATATACCGGCGCTGTGCGCGCAACGCGGCCGGCTTCATGGCGCGCAGGTCGATTCCGGCGAAGCGGACGCTGCCGGCATCCGGCTCGTCGAGCCGAAGCGCCAGCCGGCCGAGGGTGGACTTGCCGCAGCCGCTCTCGCCGACCACCGCCAGCACCTCGCCCTCGGCGACGGAGAAGGAGACTCCATCCACCGCGCGCACGGCGCCCCGTCGACGGCCGAGGGCGTCGCGCACGGGGAAGTGGCGGGTGACGTTTTCGAGTTCCAGAAGGGGCGTGCTCACGCAGCCTCCAGGATCTGCTCGAGCGGGGCGCGGTGGCAGGCGGCGCGGTGCCCGGGGCCGACATCGAGGAGCGGTGGCGTGGTGTCGCAGATTGTGATGCGGAAGGGGCACCGCGTCTTAAAGCGGCAGCCCTCGGGCGGGTCGGCCAAGTCGGGCACCGTGCCCTCCACCGTCGCCAGCCGCGAACCCGGCGCACCGTCCAGCCGCGGCGCGGCGCCGAGCAGGCCGACGGTGTAAGGGTGCTGCGGCATGGCCAGCACCTGCGCGGCGGGGCCGGTCTCGGCCACGCGGCCGGCATACATCACCACCACCTCGTCCGCATGGTCCGCCACCACGCCGAGATCATGGGTGATCAGCAGCACCGCCGTACCCGTGCCGCCGCGCATCTCGTCTAGCAGGGCCAGGATCTGCGCCTGCACGGTCACGTCCAGCGCCGTGGTCGGCTCGTCCGCGATCAGAACGCGCGGGCGGCAGGCGAGCGCCATGGCGATCATCACGCGCTGCCGCATGCCGCCGGATAGCTGGTGCGGGTACTGCCGCGCCCGCCGCGCCGCCTCGGGGATGCGCACCGCCTCCAGCATCGCCACGGCGGCCTGATGCGCTCGGGCACGATCGAGGCCCTGGTGCAGCCGAAGTGCCTCCGCCACCTGCTCGCCCGCGGTGAAGGCCGGGTTGAGGCTCGTCATGGGCTCCTGGAAGATCATCGCAAGGTCAGCGCCGCGCAGCTTGCGGCGCTCCTCCGGAGGCAGTTCGGCGATCTCGCGCCCCTCCAACCGGATCGTGCCCTCCAGCGTCGCGCTCGGTGGCAGCAGCCCCATGACGGCGAGTGATGCCACGGATTTCCCGCAACCGCTCTCTCCCACCAGCGCCACCGTGCGGCCGGCAGGCAGAGAAAAGGAGATGCCGTCCAGCACGCGAAGCGGCCCGCGCTCGGTGGCGAAGGTCACGGCGAGGTCGCGTACCTCCAGTGTCAGCCCGCTCATCCCTGCAAGACCTGCATGCCCGATCCCGCCATGCCCTTCGTTCCCGCCCCACCGCGCACCATCATGGCACCAGCGGACATCCTGCAACCGGTCCATTCCGTCCGCCAGCGGCATGACGCTCCCGAGTTGCAGGTTCGTCGCGAACCGCTGGCCGCTTCGGATAGTCCGGGCGGCGCCTTGGCCCTCCAAAATTCGAGCCCTACACAGGGTCTCATCGCAATCGCTGTGCCAGCGTTTCAGCCTTGGGGCCAGACACCCGGTGGCACCCTCACCCTGCCGCTTCGGGTGCCTCTCCCTGCGACGATCCATCGATCAACCGCAGCAGGTCTTGCCGCACCTCCAGCACGTGCTGGCGAGTGAAGTCGGCGGCCTCCTCCGCCGCACCCCGGCGGCAGATGTCGAGAAGCGCAGCGTGCTCGATCTTTGCGCGATCCGTGCCGCCGGCCAGGGCGAGTTGCAGCCGGGTATAGCGGTCCGTATTCGCAAGCAAGGTACGAACGATCGAGAGCGACTGGGCGCGTCCGGCCGGGCGGTAGAGCGCTAGGTGGTACTCCGTGTTCAGCTCGCCCCAGGCGTTCAGATCATCCCGGTCGATCGCCGCGGAATAGGCTTCCAGGATGCGCGCCGCCTCCGCGAAATCCGCTGCGGTGAGCCGCGGCACGGCGCGGCGGATCAGGTCCGGCTCCAGCAGCGCGCGAAGGTCGAAGAGTTCGGCGATCTCCTCGGGCGAAAGGGTGCTCACCACCGCGCCGCGATGCGCGTGGATGGTCACCAGTCCCTCGGCGGCCAGCTGGCGGAAGGCCTCGCGCAGGGGGATGCGGCTGATGCCGAACTCCTCGGCCAGCGCGTCCTGGCGCAGGGCCTCGCCGGCGCGGAAGCCGCCCGAGAGGATGCGCCGGCGCAGCTCCTCGGTCGCGGATTCCACCACCGTCCGGCGCTGCAGCTTCGCCATCCTCAGGCGGCCTTGTAACGCCGCTGCACGAAGGCGGAGGAGACCGCCGTGAGCGTCAGCGTCGTGACCATGAGGATGAAGGCGATCGCGGCCGCGAAGGGCCAGTTGTTGTTCACGGCGTATTCGCGGAACAGCATCGGCGCCATCATCTGGAACCGCGCCCCGCCCAGCAGCAGCGGCGTGGCATAGGCGTTCATCGCCAGGATGAAGACCAGCACGCCGCCCGTCGCCAGTCCGGGCAGCGCGAGCGGCAGGACGACGTGCAGGAACCGGCGGGACGGATCGGCGCCCAGGCTGTCCGCTGCCTCTTCAATGCGGGAGTCGATTCCCTCGATCACGCTCTGCAGGGTCAGGATCATGTAGGGCAGATTGATGGAGAGGATCCCGAGCACGACCGCGAAGGGCGTGTAGAGCAACGGGAAGCTGGAACCGGGCGAGGCTGCCGCAACGGCACTGTCCACCAACCCGCCGCGCCCAAGCACGCCCATCCAGCCCAGGGCGCGCACGGTGCTGCCGATGAACAGCGGCAGGATCACCAGCAGCACCCCTGCCGACTTCCACCGGCTCTGCGACCGCGCGAGGCGATAGGCGATGGGAAAGCCGAACAGGAGACAGAGCACGGTCGTGACCAGCGCAATCCAGAGCGTCGTCCACAGCACGCCCGTGTAGAAGGGGTCGTACAGGAAGCGCAGATAATTCTCCAGCGTCACCGCCTCGACCATGAAGTTCGTGCGGTCGTAGCGGTTGAGGCTGTAGCGCGCGAGGAGCACCAGGGGCGCGATCAGCGCCCCCAGCACCACCATCGTCGCCGGCCCGATCAGAAGGCCGGCGGTCAGCCCCTGTTTCCGGCTCGGAGGACTCATCGCCCGTCCAGTAGACGGCGCCACCAGTCGTTCAGGTCGTCGCGCACGCCGGCGAGCTTGGCGTAGTCCGGTGCCACCAGCTTCGGGCGCGGATCCGGCAAGGCCAAGCGCTGCGCCACCTCGCCTTCCAGCGTCGCCTGGGTGCTGGTGGGCAGGTAACCCATGCTGTCCGCGAAGCCGCGCTGCGCCGTAGGCTCCAGCATGGCGTTTAGGTAGGCGAAGGCGGCCGCCTTGTTGGGCGCGTTCTTCGGTACGCTCATCGAGGAGACGTAGACGACGCTGCCCTCGCTCGGGAAGGCGCTGCGCACGGGAACGCCGGCCTTCTGCCAGAAGATCGTGCGCGCCTGCCAGACCGGCCCGACATCGATCTCGCCCGAGCGCAGCGCGGGGGCGAAGGCGTCGGTCACGGTGTAGGTCTTGTTGCCGTCGCGGACGAGCTTCTCGAGATCTGGCTTGGCGGCGTTGACGTTCATGGCGTCGCCCGTCTTCGCCAGGGCGGCGGCCATGACGATGTAGATAAAGCTGTTGTCGAGCAGCCCGACCTTGCCCTTGTACCGGTCTGCCAGCAGGTCGGCGAAGGTGGCAGGCGGTGCCTGCACGCGCTCGGTGTTGTAGATGAAGATCTGCGGGCTGAAGATGTGCGGCAGGGCGTAGCCCGTGCGCAGCTCCGGGAGGAGGTGCCGCATGTTGGGAACCTTGCTCTCGTCCAACGGCTCCAGCAGCCCGGCCTCGTTCAGGTCGTAGGAGGCGGGGGCCTGGGCGCAGATGATGTCCACATTGCCGCGCGGCAGACGACGCTGGGCGATCAGCTTGGCGATGCGGGCGGGCTCGGTGCCCACGTCTTGCGTCACCTCGACGCCCTTCGGCGCCATCAGCGGCCGATCGATGTTGCTGCCCAGCAGGCCGGCATAGTCGCCGCCCCAGGTGCTGACCACGATCCGCCCTGAGGGCTGTGCCTGGGCCAGATGGGGCATGAAGGGCAGCGCCGCCGCGCCGGCCGCGAGGCCGAGCAGCTGCCGCCGAGAGGCACCGAGATCCCGTGCACGCATGATGGGCTCCTTCAGGGGTTCAGGCCGGTACCGCCGTGCGCGCCGCGAGAGGCGCACCGGCGGAATCAAACAGTCTTTCGCTGGCCGCGTCCCAGGCGATCCCTGCCCGGTCGCCCGGCGCCATGCGCCGCGCGGCGCCGCCATCGGTGGGGTCGTGCAGGATCACACGCGTGCCGTCCGGCAGCGCCAGCAGCACCTCAATATGTGCGCCGACATAGGTTGCGTCCTCCACCACGCCCTGAACGCGTGCGCCGGCATCTTCCGGCCCGCAGAGCCGCATGCGCTCGGGGCGAATGGCCAGGGTGCAGTCGCCGGAGGCCGCGTAGTCGCCGGCGAGGCGGATTGCGCCGCCGGTTGGAAGCACCAGCCGCGCGCCATCGGCCAGCGTGCCGGGCACGAGATTGCTGTGGCCGATAAAGCGCGCGACGAAGGGGTTGGCGGGGCGCTCGTACAGCTCCTCCTGCGTGCCCACCTGCTGCACGGCGCCCTCGTTCATGACCACAAGGCGGTCGGCCATCATCATGGCCTCGTCCTGGTCATGGGTGACCATCAGCGCGGTCAGTCCCGCCGCGCGCTGCAGCCCGCGGATTTCGCGCGCCACCTGCTGGCGCAGGTTGGCATCGAGGTTCGAGAGTGGCTCGTCCAGCAGCAGCACCTTTGGCCGGATGGCCAGGGCGCGAGCCAGCGCCACGCGCTGCTGCTGTCCGCCCGAGAGCTGGCGCGGATAGCGGTCCGCCATGGCGGTGAGCTTCACCATCTCCAGCGTCTCGGCCAATCGCGTCTCCACCTCAGGACGCGGCAGCTTGCGCATCCGCAAGCCGAAGGTGACGTTCTGCGCCACCGTCATATGCGGGAACAGCGCGTAGCTCTGGAACACCATTCCCATCTCGCGCCGGTACGGCGGAAGGCCGGCATAGTCCCGGCCCTGCAACAGGATGCGGCCCTCGCTGGCCTCCACGAAGCCCGCGACCATGCGCAGCGTGGTGGTCTTGCCGCAACCCGAGGGGCCAAGCAGCACCAGCATCTCCCCCTGCCGGACGGAGAGGGTCACGTCCTGCACCGCCACCGCGGTGCCGAAGCGCTTCGTCAATCCTTCGATGCGGAGATAGGGTTCGCTCATGAGACGATGCGGCTCAGCTTCACATAGCGGTCCAGCAACAACAGCAGCCCGGCGATGACGAGGGTCTGCACCATCACCACCGCGGCCACCAACGGGTCCACCCGGTATTCCAGGTATTGCAGCACCGAGATCGGCAGGGTGGTCTGCCCGGGTGCGATGAGGAACAGCGTCATCTCGATATTCTCGAAGGAGACGATGAAGGCGAAGAGGCCCGCGGCCAGGATGCCTTGGCGCATCATCGGCAGCGTCACCCGCCACAGCACCGTCCAAGGCCGGGCGCCGAGATTGGCGGCGGCCTCCTCGATCGAGCGGTCGAGCCCGATCAGGTTGGCCACGCACAACCGGATCACCCAGGGCACGGTAATGAGCAGATGCGCGACGACGAGCACGATATCGGAGCCGATCAGCGGCGCCTCGGTCGCGATCTCGGTCTCCACCACCAGCACATAAACCGAGAGGCCGATCACCACGCCCGGCACCGTGAGCGGCGAGAGCAGCAGCACGTTCAGCAGCCCGCGGCCTACAAAACGGTAGCGTACCAGGGCGAGGCTTGCCGGGATGCCGAGCGCCAGACTGCCGAGCGTCGCCATCGCGGCGATGCGCAGGCTGGTGCCGAGCGCCTCGCCGAAGCGTGGGAATTCGAGGATGCGCGTGTACCAGGAGAGGGCGTAGCCGGAGGGCGGGAACACCACCACCGCGTCGCGGAACAGGCTGATATAAGCGGTCATCACCAGCGGCACAGCCATGGCAAGCACGCCGAGGGTGATCAGCGCGCGCACGAGCAGCCGGGCGAAGACGCCCGTGCCTGCCCGTCCCTCGGCCGCCGCAATCCCCGTCAATTGTCTCTCCACGACAGCATCCTGCGCGGCGCTGCCCGTGCGGCGCCTTGCCCATGACGACCATGCAAGGGCCAAGCCAGCCAGACTGTCAATTGGATAAAATGTCCCGTAGGCTTGCCGGGCCGCAGCACAGGGGAGTGGACCGATGCAGGGGATTGAGATGCCGGTTCCGCCGGGCAACCACACCTTTTCCTGCATCGATGGCCATACCTGCGGCAATCCCGTCCGCCTCGTCACCGGCGGCGGCCCGATCCTGCGCGGCGCCACGATGAGCGAGCGACGGATGGATTTCCTCAATCACCACGACTGGGTCCGCCGCTCCCTCATGTTCGAGCCGCGCGGGCATTCCGTGATGTCCGGGTCCATCCTGTACCCGCCGACGCGGGAGGATTGCGACATCGCCATCCTCTTCATTGAGACATCGGGCTGCCTGCCCATGTGCGGCCACGGCACGATCGGCACGGTGACGATGGCGATCGAGAACGGCCTGGCCCGCCCGGCGAAGGAGGGCGAGCTGAACCTCGATGCGCCGGCCGGCCGCATCGCCGCCACCTATGAGCGCCGCGGCGAGCATGTGGACAGCGTGCGCATCCGCAACGTCGCCTCCTTCCTCGCCCTGCCCGAAGTGGAGGTGCAGATGCCCGGCATGGGCCGGCTGCGCGTGGACATCGCCTATGGCGGCAATTTCTACGCGATCGTGGAGCCGCAGCCGGGCTTCGCGGGGCTGGAGGAGTTCTCCGCCGACGACGTGCTCCGCCACAGCCCCGAGCTGCGCCGGCGCCTGAACGAGATCGTCGATGTCGTGCACCCCGAGGACAGCACCATCCGTGGCGTCAGCCATGTGATGTGGACCGGCGGCGCGCGTGATCCCCGCGCTCATGCCCGCAACGCCGTGTTCTACGGCGACAAGGCTGTGGACCGCTCCCCTTGCGGCACGGGTACCTCCGCCCGCATGGCGCAGCTCGAGGCGCGCGGAAAGCTCTCCATCGGTGACGAGTTCATCCATGAGAGCATCATCGGCACGCTGTTCGACGGCCGGGTGGAAGGACGCGCGACGGTGGGCAACCACGCCGCCATCATCCCCAGCATCGCCGGCTGGGCGCGGACCCACGGTATCAACACCATCTTCGTGAACGAGCGCGACCCGTTGCGCGCCGGCTTCCTGGTGTGACGGAGCGGCGGGTGACGGAGCGGCCGGTCGCCATCATCGGCGCGGGCGTGATCGGCACGGCCTGCGCGCGCGCGATCCAGCGCATGGGAAAACCGGTCCTGCTGATTGATCCCGCGCCGCCCGGCTCGCTCTGCTCCGCCGGCAATGCCGGGCATATCGCCATCGAGCAGGTGCAGCCGCTTGCCCGGGCGGAGATGCTGGCCGCGGTGCCGCGGATGCTGGCGAACCCCTCCGGCCCGCTCGCCCTGCGCTGGCGCGGAATGCCGGCGATGCTGCCCTGGTTCCTTCGCCTCGCAGCCGCCGCGCGCCCGACCCGGCTGCAGGCCGGCACCCTCGCGCTCTCTTCCGTGCTGCGGACAGCGGTGCAGGACTGGCGCGACCTGCTGGACACCGCAGCATTGGCGGAGCTGCTTCGGCACCAAGGCGCCCTGGCCCTTACCGAAAGCCCGGCCGGGCTCAAGGCCGCGCAGGCCGAGGCGGCGGTCATGGCGGCGCATGGCGTCCGGCTTGTCGCCCTCTCCCTTCCCGAAATTGGGGAACGCCTGCCGAACCTCACCGCGCCCGTCACAGGAGGGCACTTCTTCCCCGAGGCGGCGCACGCCATCGAGCCGCAGCGGCTGGTCCGCGACCTGGCGGCCCGAGTGGCGGCAGAGGGCGGCCAACTGCTTGCCCAACCGCTGACCGGCCTTCACCGAGACGGCGCTCGGATCGACGCGATTGAGACGCCGGCCGGGCGGCAGGCGGTGCAGGCCGTGGTGTTGGCGGCCGGGCTGGCAAGCGCGCGGCTGGCGCCGATCTTCGGCCTGCACCTGCCGCTGACAGCCGAGCGCGGCTACCACGCCATGCTGCCGCTGGGCGCCGTCCCCCTTCCCTGCCCCGTCTCCTTCTCCGAACGCGGCTTCATCGCGACCCCGATGGAGCACGGCACGCGCCTCGCCGGCACGGTGGAGCTCGGCGCTGCGACGCGCGCGCCGGACTGGTCCCGCGCGGAGATCCTGGTCCGCCACGCCCGCGCGCTGTTCGGCACCTCCGCCGAGCCGACATCTCGCTGGCATGGCGACCGCCCTAGCCTGCCCGATTACCTGCCCGCCATCGGCCGCGCCCCCGGTATGGCGAACGCCTTTGTCGCCACCGGCCACCAGCATCTCGGCCTCACGCTGGCGGCCGGCACGGCCCGTCTGGTCGCGGCGCTGGTCGCCGGCGCGCCGCCGGGCCTGCACCTCGCCCCCTTCAACCCCGCCCGTTTCGGAACCCGCTGACCATGCCCGGCTTCACCACCCGCCCCGAGCTGCGCGGCACCTTCGGCGCCGTCGCCTCCACCCACTGGCTAGCCTCTGCCGCCGGAATGGGCGTGCTGGAGCGCGGCGGCAACGCCTTCGACGCTGCGGTGGCCTCTGGTTTCGTGCTGCAGGTGGTGGAGCCGCATCTGAACGGGCCGGGCGGTGACGCGCCCATTCTGGCCTGCCCGGCCGGCGCGGCGGAGCCGATCGTGATCTGCGGCCAGGGCCCCTCCCCCGCCGCCGCGACGATGGACCGGCTGCGCGGGCTGGGGCTGGACCTCGTGCCCGGTTCCGGCCTGCTGCCGGCCTGCGTGCCCGGCGCCTTCGGGGCCTGGATGACGCTGCTGCGGGACCATGGCACGGCAACGCTGCGTGAGGTGCTGTCGCTTGCCATTTTCTACGCGCGGGAGGGTCATCCACTGGTGCCCCGCATCCCCGCCGCCGTCGCCTCCGTGAAGGAGCTGTTCGAGACGCATTGGCCGAGTTCGGCCGAGATCTACCTGCCGAACGGCGCGGTACCGGAGACCGGGCGCCTTTTCCGCAACCCGGCGCTGGCCGCCACCCTCGAAGCGCTGCTGGCCGATGCCGAATCCACCGGCAACCGCGAGGCGCAGATCAACCGCGCGCTGGATTACTGGTATCGCGGCCCGGTCGCCGAAGCCGTGGACCGCTACTATCGCACCACCGAGGTGTGGGACGTGTCTGGCCGGCACAACCGGGGCCTGCTGACGGGCCAGGATATGGCGGATTGGAAGGTGCCCGTCGAACGCCCGGTCCACGCCGATCACGGCCGCTACCGCGTGTTCAAATGCGGCGGCTGGAGCCAGGGGCCGTCCTTCCTGCAGGCGATCAACATCCTTTCCGGCTACGATCTGGCGGCGATGGACCCGCTGGGGCCGGAGTTCGTGCATGTGGTGTCCGAGGCCATCAAGCTCGCCTTCGCCGACCGTGACTGCTGGTATGGCGACAGCGCGCCGGTGCCGCTGGATACGCTTCTCTCGATGGACTATGCGGCCCAGCGGCGCGCGCTGATCGGCGAGACGGCATCGCACGAGTTCCGCCCGGGCCGCCCGGATGGGCGCGAGCCGGTCCTGCCCCCGCTCATGCCCGCCGGCACGCGCAAGGAGCCGCGCGTCGGCACCGGCGAACCCACCGTGGCGCGGGAGGATGCGCGCGCGCCGAACGACCTTGCGGGCGAGGCCGTCACCACCGCCGCCGGCACGCATCGCGGTGACACCTGCCATGTCGATGTCGTCGATCGCTGGGGCAACATGGTGGCCGCCACGCCCTCGGGTGGCTGGTTCCAGTCGAGCCCCGTGGTGCCCGGTCTCGGCTTCTCCATCACCGTGCGCGGGCAGATGTTCTGGCTGAAGGAGGGGCTCGCCTCCTCCATGGCGCCGGGCGTGCGGCCGCGCACGACGCTGACGCCGAGCTTCGCCTATCGGGACGGCAAGCCCTATCTCGCCTTCGGCACACCGGGCGGGGACCAGCAGGAGCAATGGTCCCTGCTGCTGTTCCTGCACCACGCCCATCACGGCATGAACCTGCAGGAAGCGATCGACGCGCCTGCCTTCCACACGGACCATGCGCCCTCCTCCTTCTGGCCGCGCGAGACCGCCCACGGCACGCTCACGCTCGAAAGCCGCTTCCCCGCTGCCACGGTCGAGGAGCTACGCCGCCGCGGCCATCAGGTGACGGTGGGCGAGGACTGGTCCGAGGGCCGCCTTTCCGCCTGCGCGCGGGAAGCGGATGGGGACGGGTATCAGGTCAAGGCAGCCGCCAATCCGCGCGGCATGCAGGGCTACGCGGTCGCGCGCTGAGACGGAGACGGACGATGACAGGCTACATCTTTACCAATGGCGGGTTCCTGGAACCGGGCGCAACCGCGCTGCGCGGCGGCATGGAGGTGCTGGTCGAGGGAGACCGCATTCGCGAGGTGTCCGACCGGCCGATCACCTCGGCCTCGGCCACCCGCATCGACCTGCGCGGCAAGACCATCATGCCCGGGCTGGTGGACGCGCATGTGCATGTCATCGCCTCGATGGTGAACTTGGCCGAGAACGCGGCGCAGCCCTCCTCGCTTGCCATGATGCGCGCCGCGCGCGTGATGAACGGCATGCTGATGCGCGGCTTCACCACCGTTCGCGACCTCGGCGGGGCCGAGCCCGGGATTGCCGTCGCGGTGGATGAGTTCCTGATCGACGGCCCGCGCGTCATCCCCTGCGGCAAGGCGCTGGGCCAGACCGGCGGGCACTCGGATTTCCGCGCCCGCTCGGACGACCGCGAGGGCGTGTTCGCCAACCGCGTCGGCTCGCTCGGCCGCATCTGCGACGGGGTGGATGCCGTGCGGAAGGCGGCGCGGGAGGAGATCAAATCCGGCGCGCGCTTCGTGAAGATCATGGCAAACGGCGGCGTCGCCTCGCCCAACGATCCCATCCACGCCCTCGGCTTCTCGCGGGACGAGATCCGCGCGGCGGTGGAGGAGGCTGAGAATGCCGGCACCTATGTCGCCGCCCATCTCTACACGGACAAGGCGATCCGCCGTGCGGTGGAGTGCGGCGTCCACTCCCTCGAGCACTGCAACCTCATTCAGCCCGAGACCGCGGAGTTGGCCGCGCGCGCCGGCGCCATCGCCTGCCCCACCCTCTCCGCCTATGAGGGGCTGGCGCTGGAGGGCGAGGCGCTCGGCCTCGGCCCGGAATCGGTGGCCAAGATCGAAACGGTGCGCACCGCCGGGCTGGAATCGCTCGACATCATGCGCCGCGCCGGCCTTCCCATGGCCTATGGCTCGGATCTGCTGGGCGGGCTGCACAAGTACCAGTCGATGGAGTTCGAAATTCGCGCCCGCGTGCTGCCGGTGCATGAGGTGATCCATTCAGCCCTCACCCTGGCCGCCCGGCTCTGCATGATGGAGGGAAGCATCGGCGTCCTCGCACCCGGCGCGAAGGCGGACCTGCTGGTGCTGGATGGCGATCCGCTGAAGGACCTCGGCGTCCTGCAGAACCAGGGCGCGGCGATGCGCGCGATCATGCGGGACGGGCGGTTCTACAAGAACGAACTGAACTGATCCTCAGCCCCTCCGCAGCACCAACCGGCGCTGCGGAACGAGAGGCATCTCGGCGCCGCATGGCGACTTTCGACCATGCAGCCGTTGCTTGACACGCGGAGGGGCCTCGAACCCAATCGCTTGTCAAATCGCCTCTTGGAGGAGACGAGGATGTCCGGAAGTCGCTCCCTCAAGGGCACGGCAACCTTCTTCTTTTTCCTGCAGAAGGGCACTGGGCACTGCGCCGTCCGCATGGAGGGCGTCTACAGCAGCTGGCGGCCGGCGCCCGGTGCGCGCACTGGGAAATCCGGCCTTTCGGAACAGGCCTTCGCGATTAGCCCGAGCGGGGACGGAGAGGCGGTGCGACGGCCCATCCGCTCCATGTATCCGAGGCATGAGCAGAGCGTGGAGAGCGACAGGCTCACCTATGGCGACCCGGTCGAGATTACGGCCGAAGGGCTGGATACGGGAGAAATGCGCCAGTATGCGCAGGCGGAGTATCTCTCGGGTGGGCTGCACGGCCCGTACAAGTCCGGGACGGAATACATCCTCGCCAGCTTCCGAAGCCACGAGAACTCTCACCTCATCTACAGGAGGCAGAACTGCGTCACGAGCACTCTCCGGCTGCTTCTCATCGGAGCCCAGGGGCTCGGCTACCCGGCACCCCTCGTCGCCCTTCATCCCTGGCTGAGCACCGGCCGGAACTCGATGAACACGAACAGGATCATCACCGTCCGTGACCTCCTGGATTTCACCCGGAGCTGCTGCGACACCGGCCTCGGCCACTGGACCGGGAGCTTTCCCCCTCCGGGACCGGGCGGCGGTGGCATCGCGACCTGACCTGGCCAGCCCCTGACTACAGTCTGGCCGGATCCCTTCGCTGATCCGCTCTGGCCGGCCCTAACGAGCCCCCCAGAGAACGACAGCCGCCCCCGACAGGCACAGGGCCGCCCCGCCCAGATCCCAGGTATCCGGCACCTGTCCTTCAACTGCCCAGAGCCAGCCCAACGACATCGCCACATACACCCCGCCATAAGCCGCGAAGGCCCGCCCCGCGGCGGAAGTCTCGACCAGCGTCAGCAGCCAGGCGAACAGCACCAGGCAGCCCAGCCCCGGCACCAGCGCCCAGGCGGACCAGCCCATGCGGCGCCATCCCCAGAAGGCGAAGCACCCGCCGATTTCTGCCAAGGCCGCTGCCCCGTAGATCATTGCCGTTCCCATGGCCGGGCAGCTTGCCACGGACACCCCCGAGACCCCACCTCCGCCCCCATGAAGCGATTCTGGTCCGAAGCCGCCGTCCAGCCCGTCGATTCAGGCTGGGGCATCGCCCTTGATGGCCGCCCGCTGCGTCTGCCGGGCGGCACCACCCTGCACCTGCACAGCCGCCCCCTGGCCGAGGCGGTGGCGGCCGAATGGCACGTCGCCGGCGGCGAGAAGGGCGCCGAGATGACGATGGAGGAGGTCCCCCTCACCCGTCTCGTCGGCACCGCCGTGGACCGGATTGCGCCCGATCCAGAGCCGAGCGCCGCCGCCATCGCGGAGTACGGCGAGTCCGACCTGCTCTGCTACCGCGCCGAGGATCGCCGGCTGGCCGCGCTGCAGGCCGAGAACTGGCAACCGCTGCTGGACTGGGCGGCGCTCCATCTCGATGCGCCGCTCAACCTCGCCACCGGCATTATCCATGTCGCCCAGCCGCCGGAATCGCTCCGTGCGCTGCACCGGGCGGTGGCGGCGCATTCCGCCTTTGGCCTTTCTGCGCTCGGCATCGTCGTGCCGGCGCTGGGCAGCCTTGTCCTCGGCCTGGCGCTCTCGGCTGGGCGGATCGACGCGGCGGAGGCGCATCGCCTGACCATCCTCGACGAGACCTACCAGGAAGCCTTTTGGGGCACGGATTCCGAAGCCCTGGCCCGGCGTGCCCGCATCGCCCAGGATATTGCTCTCTCCGCGCGCCTGCTGGAGCTTGCGCGGTGAAAGCCCGGCTGCTCCGCATCGAGGGGCGGGTGCAGGGTGTCGGCTATCGCGACTGGCTGATCAGGCAGGCGAGCTCCGCTGGCCTCAGCGGCTGGGTCCGCAACCGGGCGGACGGCACGGTGGAGGCCCTTCTCTCCGGCGAGGAAGCGGCCGTCGGTGCCGTCCTCCTCGCCGCCCGGCGTGGCCCACCGCTCGCGCGGGTGGACCGCATCGAGGAGAGCTTCGCCGAGGCGCCGGAGGAACCTGGCTTCCAGCGCCGCCCGACCCTTTAGACCCTGCCCGCTCTGTTCCGCCGCGACACGGTGGAAGGACGCCCTGTGCAAGCACTGGCCCGCCCCGTCATCCTCACCCTGGTCCTTCTCGTCCTCCTCGCGCTGGCCCCGATCGTGGCGATCTGGGCCATGCAGGAGCGCTTCATCTTCCCGGTCCGGCATAACGGCACCCCGGTCGCCCCCTCCGGCATCTGGCAGGTCGGGCATGTGGAAGCCCCCGGCTCCGGCCGGCTTGCCCTCCTCTACGCCGATACGGGCACCAATCCCGGCGCGCCCGTTCTGCTCTTCCTTCACGGAAACGGCTCGCGCGCCGCCTTCGCGGCCATCAACACCGAGATGCTGGCCCGGGCCGGCATTCCCGTGCTGGCGGCCGAGTATCCGGGCTATTCCGGCAATCCCGGCGTGCCCTCCGAGGCCTCGCTCAGGGCGACCGCCGAGGCCAGCGCAGCCTGGGCGAGGGATCGATGGCCGGGCCGGCCGCTGGCGGTGCTGGGCGAGAGCATTGGCTCCGCCCCCGCCATTCATCTGGCGGCAAAGGGCGCCGCCGACCTGCTGGTGATCGACAGCGGCTTCACTTCGATGACCGAGACCATCCGCATCCACATGCCCTGGGTGCCAGCGGTGGCATGGCTCAACCGCCACCCGATGGATGCCATTGCCGCCATCCGCGGCGCGGCGAAGACCTTACCGCCGACGCTGGTGATGGTCTCCAAGGCGGATCACATCGTGCCCACCGCCATGGGCGAGGCACTGGTGGCCGCCATTCCCGGCAGCACGCTGTTCCGCTCGGATTGGTCGGGCCATCCGGTGATCCATGGCGACCCGGCTTCGCGGGAGGTGCTGCTGCGATGGCTCCTCGGCCAGGGCAGCAGCCGCTAACCCGCCCCGGCCGGGGCGGCGCCGGCCGGCTCAGCGCTGCCCGTGCGCCGCGCCCGCGAACAGGTCCTTGTACTCGCGCGGCTGGGACCGCCAGTACTGCTTCGGCGCGCTGACATGCGCGCCCAGCTTCGCGGCGGCGTGCCAGGGCCAGCGCGGGTCGTAGAGCATGGCGCGGGCAAGCGACACGGCATCCGCCCGGCCCTCGGCGATGATCGCCTCGGCCTGTTCCGGCTCGGTGATCAGCCCCACCGCGATGGTCGGCAGGCCGACCGCCTCCCGCACCCGCTCCGCATGCGGCACCTGATATCCCGGGCCGAGGGGGATGGTCTGGGCCGGCGAGACGCCGCCGGTGCTCACATGAATGGCGGCGCAGCCGCGATCGCGCAGCGCCTGGCTAAAGGCGACCGTCTCCTCCAGGTCCCAGCCGCCCGGCACCCAGTCGGTGGCCGAGACCCGCACCCAGACCGGGCGCTCGGCCGGGAAGGCGGCGCGCACGGCGTCGAAAACCTCCAGCGGAAAGCGCATCCGGTTCTCGAGGCTGCCGCCGTACTCATCCTCCCGCTGATTCGCCAGGGGCGAGAGGAACTGGTGCAGCAGGTAGCCGTGGGCGGCGTGGATCTCGATCGCGTCCAGCCCCAGCCTTGAGGCGCGGCGGGTAGTTGCCACGAAGGCGTCCTTCACCCGCGCGAGGCCGGCGGCGTCGAGAGCGACCGGCGCCTCCTCATCCGGGGAATGCGGGATGGCTGAGGGCGCCTCTGTCTGCCACCCGCCCGGCTCGTCCGGCCGGATCTGGGAACCGCCATCCCAGGGGGCGCGGCTGGACGCCTTGCGGCCGGCATGGCTGATCTGGATGGCGACCGGCATGGGCGAATGCGCCCGCACGGCCTTCATCACCCGTGCCAGCGCCGCCTCGTCCTCCTCCGAGTACAGGCCAAGGTCGGCGGGCGAAATACGGCCTTCTGGCGACACAGCCGTCGCTTCCAGGATCATCAGCCCGGCGCCGGAGAGGGCGAGCTGGCCGAGATGGATCAGGTGCCAGTCGCCCGCCTGCCCATTCTCGGCCGAGTACTGGCACATCGGCGCGATGATGATGCGGTTGGGCAGTTCCAGCCCGCCCAGCACAAGCGGTTCGAACAGGGGACTCGTCGGCATGCTCACCTCTTCCCTGGCGGACCGGGACGGCCGCCGATGTCGTGCGCTCTAACGCAGGCAGTCCAGCAAGGGCCCGAGTTGGCCGATGCGTCGCTCGATCACGCCTGCGCGCCCCTGCACATGCTCGGACGGCCGAGCGGCGGACCAGTTGAGCGGGCTGGGCAGCACCGCCGCCAGCCGCGCTGCCTCCCGCCGCGAAAGATTGGCCGCGGACTTCCCGAAGAAGGACCGCGCCGCGGCCTCGGCTCCGTAGATGCCCGGGCCGAACTCCACGATGTTGAGATAGACCTCCATCACCCGCCGCTTCGGCCAGAGCAGCGCCACCTGCGGCGTCAGCCAGGCCTCCACCAGCTTTCGCAGCGGGTCCCGGCCGGGCCAGAGGAGAAGGTTCTTCGCGGTCTGCATGGTGATGGTGCTGGCGCCTCGCGGGCGCTCGCCCTCCATCAGGTCGCCGATCTCGCCGCGGAGTGCCGCGAAGTCGAAGCCGAGGACCTGTGTGCAGAACAGGTTGTCCTCCGCCGACACCACCGATTCAGCCAGAGCGGGCGCAATGGATTCGAGAGGGACCCAATCCCGTTCCCACCCGTAACCCTGAACCGAGCGGATCATCATCAGCGGGGTGAAAGGCACCGGCACGAAGCGGAACAGGGCGATCAGCAGGAGCGGCCCGAGCAGCAGCACCAGCGCCACCCGCGCCAGCCTCTGTCGCCATCCTGGCCGCCCGGTCGTGAGATGCAAAAGCTGCTGCCGCCCCATCCCATCCCCGTGGCCGGGCCGCCGCTCCCCGTCAAGGCGGCGACTATCCCGAGCAGTGCATGGCTCTTTCCGGCCCCGCGCCACAATCCCATCTGGGCGGCCAGGGATCGAACAGCAGAGGGTGGATGCCATGCGCTCCCGAACGGCCGTTACGGCCATCCTCGCCGCGTTCTGCGCGGCAAACATGGCCCGGGCCGGTGAGGCGCGGGGGGAGTTCGTGACGCCTGAGCGCTTCACGGATGCTAGCGTGACCGGCGACCACCGGATCGGCCCCGAGGAACCCACGCTGCGCGAGTTGGCCGACCATGTCCGTCGCCTGGCCCAGCACGGCCTGCCGGAGAGCCAGCTGTTTGACATGCAGGTCACCGATATCGACCTGCCGGGCGCTACGACCCGCTGAGCCTGGGGGCGCGCGACACCCGCATCGTCCGTGGGGTGGACTGGCCGCAAATTACGCTTCGCTACAGCCTGCGCGGCAGGGAGCGGGTGCCTGCTGCCGGGGACGAGGTCCTGCAGGATCAGGCCTTCGAGTTTCGGGCGGGGCACATCCAGCCGGGCGGACACTTGTTCCTGGAGAAGGCGATGCTGGACGACTGGTTCCAGAAGCGCTTCCCGCGGCAGGGTTAGGACCCCGTTTTCCTTCTTTATCTTGCACCGCAGCACGAAAGAGGCCATATCGTACCGGTGCCCGGCCCAGCCGTGGCCCCGCCCCGGCCGCGTGAACGGCCGCCACGCGCATGATGCGCGCGGCCCTGACCGGGGCGTCAGACCTTCCGATACCCTGGATGCGACCGGACACGCGGGGCGCTTCCACCCGCATCGCGCGGCCCCGGATGGGCCGTGCCCGATTGGAATCCATGACACAGTTCAACGAGCTCGGCCTTGCCGCGCCCCTTCTGCGCGCGCTTGAGGAAGAGGGTTACACCACTCCCACCCCGATTCAGGCCCAGGCCATCCCCGCCGCCCTCGCGGGCCGCGACGTGCTGGGCATCGCTCAGACCGGCACCGGCAAGACGGCCGCCTTCTCGCTGCCCCTATTGCACCGGCTGGCGAACGACCCGAAGCGCGCAGCCCCCTACACCTGCCGCGTGCTGATCCTCTCGCCGACCCGCGAGCTGGCCTCGCAGATTCATGAGAGCGTGCGGGCCTATGGCCGCCACATCCGCCCCAGCACCGCGCTGGTCTTCGGTGGCGTGCCGGAGAACCCGCAGAAGCGCGCCATGGCCAAGGGCGTGGACGTGCTGATCGCGACGCCTGGCCGGCTGATGGACCTGCTGAACCAGCGCGCGCTCAAGCTCGACGGCATCGAGGTCTTTGTCCTCGACGAGGCCGACCAGATGCTGGACCGCGGCTTCTGGCCCTCCATCCGCCGCATCGCCGGCATGCTGCCCCGCACGAAGCACACGATGTTCTTCTCGGCCACCATGCCGGACGACATCGCCAAGCTGGCGAAAGAGCTGCTGCCCGACCCCGTGCGCGTGGAGGTGACGCCCGTTGCCACCACCGCCGAGCGGGTGAACCAGCGCGTGATCCACACCCGTGCCGACGGCAAGCGCGCCCTTCTGGCCGACCTGCTGCGCGGTGAGGGCGTGGGCCGTGCCCTGGTGTTCAGCCGCACCAAGCACGGTGCCGACCGCATCGTGAAGCAGCTGGAGCAGGACGGTCTCTCCGCCGGCGCGATCCATGGCAACAAGAGCCAGGGCCAGCGCGAGCGGGCGCTGGAGGCCTTCAAGAAGGGCACCGCGCCGATCCTGGTGGCGACCGACATCGCCGCCCGCGGCATCGACGTGGACGGCGTGACGCATGTCATCCAGTACGATTTGCCGGAGGTGCCGGAGACCTATGTGCACCGCATCGGCCGCACGGCCCGTGCCGGCGCCTCGGGCGAGGCGGTGGCGCTGGTGGCACCCGACGAGATCTCCCTGCTCCGCGCGGTGGAGAAGCTGACGCGGCAGGAGGTTCCGGCCGAGGGCGAGATCCCGACCGGCCCCGTGCCGCGCCGGCCGAATCGCCAGCAGCAGCAGCACCGCGCGCCGCGCAGCGACGCGCCCCGGCGCGACCAGCGGCAGTTTCAGGGCCGCCCCAGCGGCCACGGGGGCGGCAAGCCCGGCGGCCAGGGCCAGCCCGGTCGGTCGGGCACTCCCTCCGGGGGGCAGCGCCGGCCGGAGCCGGCCCGTGCGGGCGCCGGTGGCGGCGAGCGCAAGGATCGGTCCTGGCGGGAAGGCGACTTCCGCGACAGCGGTCGCTGAGATCAGGAAGGGCGCCCCTCGGGGCGCCCTTCTTCGTTCCGGCATTCCATGCATCCGCGCGCCAACTGCGCAGCGTCACCTCGGCGACGACGAGCCCTTCCGGCCGAGCACCGTAGCACGCAAGGTTCGCGAAGCCCGGCGCGCGGTCAGTCAGGGTTCCCGAAGACCTCTGCCCAGGCGGCGATGAGCGCGGAATCCGTCTCCTCCATCGTTGCCGGGATGCCCAGCGCGTGCAGGCTGGTCACACCGTGCCCCGTGATCCCGCAGGGCACGATGCCGCCGAAATGGCCGAGGTCCGGCTCCACGTTCAACGCGATCCCGTGCCAGGATACCCAGCGGGAGACCCGGACGCCGATGGCGCCGATCTTCGACTCCGTCCCCGTGCTGCGATCCGCCACCCAGATGCCGACGCGCCCCTCTCGCCGTTCCCCCCTGACGTTGAAGCGGTCCAGAGCCCGGATCATCCATTCCTCGAGGCCGTGGACATAGGCTCGCACGTCGCGGGCCTGGACGGTGCCATGCGGACGGGTGAGGTCGAGCATGACATAGGCGGTGCGCTGGCCGGGCCCGTGATAGGTCCACTGCCCGCCGCGCCCGGCCTCGAAGGTGGGAAAGCGCGTGTCCAGCAGCCCCTCCGCCCGTGCGGAGGTGCCGGCGGTGTAGCTCGGCGGGTGCTCCACCAGCCACACCGCCTCCCCCGCCGTGCCGGCGCGGATTCCGGCCACCCGGGCCTCCATCGCGGCCAGCGCGTCGGGGACGGGGATGCGTCCGTCGGAAATCAGCCACTCCGGGGCATCGTGCCCAGTTGATGCCGCCGCGCTCATCGGCTATAGGCCCCGCCGCGGAGCGGATCAGACACCGTCCTCTGCATGCGGTCATGGCGGAATGGTAGACGCGCCAGCTTGAGGTGCTGGTGGGGGAAACCCCGTGGAAGTTCGAATCTTCTTGACCGCACCATCTTCTTCACCGGTGTCACCTCGGGCCGCCCGTATGGCGCCCGCCCGGCGCATGTAGCGCGCCACGCACCGGACTCACAGGGCACCTTTTCCCGCCTACCCCATCGGCAGCGGATCGTCCGATCCAGGACGTCCGATCACCATGCCCGTGCCGTTGCAGGCCAGGCACGGCTTGCCCATCAGTTCCCCTTTCCCCTCGCACTCCTGGCAGACGACCTCCTCTGTTCCGGGCGTGCCGGTCAATGCGCGGTCTCCCGGCCGGGGCTCGCCGCCCGGATCGTCCGATGGTCCTGGCATGCTTGCCCTTCCCTGTTCCTGCCATGCGCCGAACGCGAGGGATGGACGGCGGTTCCCGCATGCCATGCCGTCTGGCGCCGCGCCGCTGCCAGGGCCATAACCGCGGGATGGACGAGGATTTCCGCAAAGCCGCGCTCGATTATCACCGCCTTCCGCGCCCCGGGAAGCTGTCGATCGAGCCCACCAAGCGCATGGCGACCCAGCGCGATCTTGGCCTGGCCTATTCGCCGGGCGTCGCGGCGGCCTGCATGGAAATCGCGGCCGATCCGGCGAAGGCCTATGACTACACCACGCGCGGCAACATGGTCGCCGTCATTACCAACGGCACGGCGGTGCTGGGGCTGGGCGCGATCGGCGCGCTGGCCTCCAAGCCGGTGATGGAGGGCAAGGCGGTCCTCTTCAAGAAGTTCGCCAACATCGATTCCATCGACATCGAGGTCGATGAGCGCGACCCCGAGAAGTTCATCGAGGCGGTGGCGGTGCTGGAGCCGAGCTTCGGCGCCATCAACCTCGAGGACATCAAGGCGCCCGAGTGCTTCGAGATCGAGCGCGCGCTGCGCGCCCGGATGAAGATCCCGGTGTTCCACGACGACCAGCACGGCACCGCCATCATCGTGGCAGCCGCGGTGCGGAACGGGCTGCTGGTGCAGGGCAAGCAGCTCTCCGAGTGCAAGATCGTCACCTCGGGCGGCGGCGCCGCCGCGCTGGCCTGCCTCGACCTGCTCGTCACCATGGGCGCGCGGCGCGAGAACATCACGGTCTGCGACATCGAGGGCGTGGTCTATGAGGGCCGCGAGGTCCTGATGGATCCGTACAAGTCGCGCTACGCCCGCGCGACCGATGCGCGCACGCTGGCCGATGCGCTGCCCGGCGCGAACGTCTTCCTCGGCCTTTCCGCGCCCCGCGTGCTGAAGGCCGAATGGCTGCCCTCCATGGCGCCGAGCCCGCTGATCCTGGCGCTGGCGAATCCGGAGCCGGAGATCCTGCCGGAGGCGGTGCGCGCCGCGCGGCCGGATGCCATCGTCGCCACCGGCCGGTCGGACTACCCGAACCAGGTCAACAACGTCCTCTGCTTCCCCTTCATCTTCCGGGGCGCACTCGATGCGGGCGCGACCACCATCAATGAGGCCATGAAGGTCGCGGCGGTAGAGGCCATCGCGCGGCTGGCGCGGGCCGAGGCGAGCGAGGTCGTCGTCGCGGCCTATGGCGGCCAGGCGCCGATCTTCGGCGCCGACTACATCATCCCCAAGCCCTTCGATCCGCGCCTGATCCTCGAGATCGCGCCGGCGGTGGCGCGGGCCGCGATGGAATCCGGCGTCGCCACCCGCCCGATCGAGGATTTCGACGCTTACAAGCGCGAGCTGGAGCGCTTCGTCTTCCGCTCGGGCGACCTGATGCGCCCGGTCTTCGCCGCCGCCCGCAATGCCGCACGCCGCATTGCCTATGGCGAAGGCGAGGACGAGCGGACGCTGCGCGCCGTGCAGACCGTGCTGGACGAGGGGATCGCTGAGCCCGTGCTCATCGGCCGTCGCGAGGTGATCGCGGAGAAGGTGCGCATGATGGGCCTGCGCATGGATCTCGAGGACAGCGTGACGGTGCTGGACCCCTCGACCGATTCCGAGACCCTCGCGCCGCTTCTCGCGCTGTACCAGGGCAAGGTCGGCCGCCGGGGCATCCCGCCCGATGCCGCCGCCCGCGCCCTCCGCACCCGGCCGACCGTTGCCGCGACGATGCTGTTGGAAACGGGCCAGGTGGATGCCGCGATCGTCGGCGGCACGGGCGAGTGGATGACGCACTGGCACCAGGCCTTCGACATCGTCGGCAAGCGCCCGGATGCGGGCCGCGTCTATGCGATGACGGGCGTGATCCTGCCCGCAGGTACCCTGTTCTTCGTGGACACCCACCTACTCGTGGACCCGAACGATGAGCAGATCGCGGAGATGACACTGCTGGCCGCCGAGCAGGTCCGCGCCTTCGGCGTCACACCGCGGGTGGCGCTGCTCTCCCATTCCTCCTTCGGCGCGTCGGACGCGCCCTCGGCCCGCAAGATGCGGCGCGCACTCAAGCTCATCCACGCGCGGGATCCGGAGCTCGAGGTGGATGGCGAGATGCATGCCGATGCCGCGCTGGAGCCCAGCATCCGCGACCGCACGGTGCCGGACGGGCGCCTGACCGGTTCGGCCAACCTGCTGGTCTTCCCCAATCTCGATTCGGCCAATATCGCCTGCAACCTGCTGCGGGCGGCAGCGGACGGGCTTCAGGTCGGGCCCATCCTGCTCGGCATGAACAAGCCGGTGCATGTCATGGTGCCCAGCACCACGGCGCGGGGCATCGTCAACCTCTCGGCCATCGCGGCCGCCCAGCCGGACCCGGCGTCCTAGCGACGCCGGGCCGGGGTTGGGTCAACGCCCCGGCGGCGTCGCCGTGGCGGTGATGTTCATCCGCCGCACCAACTCGTCCGGCGGCATGGAGCTGACGGCCATCATTTCCATCAGCGGCACCGGCTTGGCTGGCCGCAACGAGACATCGATCGTGCCCAGGTCGCGCGCGAAGGAGGCCAGGGCGGAGCGCAGCCGCCCCAGCTCGGCGCCGCCCTTGCCGGCGCCCGCCCCGGGGATCGGCATCTGCATCACCATGGAGGCGTAGCCTTCCCGAAGCTGCCGCTCCGGCACGCCCTGCTGCTGCGCCTGCTGGGCGACGATGGCCCGCAGCAGCCCGTCATCGGTGTAGCGCATGGTGAAGCCCGCCATGCTACAGCTCGCCATCATTGCCATCGGGTCGTCCGCCACCGGCTGCCCTGGCGCGGGAACCTCGAAGCCGCGGAGGTCGGCGGTGAAGCCGAGCCGCGCAAGGCCATCGGCCCGCAGCGACAGAGGGTCGGTCACCAGCCGGCGCTCCGCCCGGTTGGTGCGGGTGCCCAGCTCCAGCGCGCCGAGCACCCGCTTGATGCCCAGCCCGTCCAGCCAGGACCCGCCGTATTCAGCCGGCAGGTCGAGGGCGAGGCCCTCGACGCCGACGCTGCCGAGCTCGATGCCGGGGGTCGCCGGGTCCCATCCGGCGCGCGCCCGCATCCGGCCGACCTGCAGCAGGGGCGCCCCGTTGGTAGAGACGCCAAAGCCCTCCACCTCGGCCTGCTGCTCTTGCCCGGGGCCGAGCTGTGGCGGGTTCACGTCATGGGTGAAAGCATGGGCCATGTCGCGCACCGCCACGCCCTTGACGGACATGCGGCCCAGCTCGGCCGTGAAAGGCCCGGTCTCCGGCGTCTCGCCCTGCACTCCCACGCCCTCGATGCCGATCGTGGCCAGGCGGCCCGGCCCCCAGCCCTCAGCCTGGGCGCGCCCGAGGCGCAGCGTGACCTGCTGTTTCTCGACGGCCAGTTCCACCCCTTCCAGCTCGACGGCATCAGCGGCCAGCGCCCAGGGGTCGATCGCGCCGCCGATCCGCGGCACCTCGGCCCCGGCCAGGCGGGCACGGCCCAGCCGGATGCGCACCTCGCCGTCGTTGCGGTCGGTGAAGCGGAAGCCCTCCACCACCGCCTCGCGCAGCCGGCCGGGCGCGTAGCCGGCGAGGCTCAGCCGGCCCAGTTCGGCATCGCCGCGGCCGGGGTTCTCCATCCGCATGCCCTCGGCCAGCGCCTCCTCCGCGGAGGCTGCCGACCAGTCCACCGAGGCCGCGCCCGGGGCAGCACCCGGGACGGCCGGAAGGACGAGACCGGCGAAGGTCACCCGCCCGACGGTCGCGAGGATGCGGCCGGGCTTTTCGGTGGTGACGCCTTCCATCCGAAGGCCGCTCAGCACGGCACGGCCGACGCGATCGCCGGCCAGTCCGCCAAGCACCACCTCCTCGGCCGTCATCCGCTCCGCCCCGCGACGGACCGTGACACCCGCCAGGCGCGCCGTGCCGCTGACCGGATCCACGCTGCGGCTCTGCCACTCCACCGCGCCCTCCGGGCCAAGCCCGCTGCGAAGGCGCGCGATGGCGGCATCGAGCTGCCGTTCGGCTTCGGCTTGCGCATGCGCGCCGAGTCCGGCAGCGAAGGCGACAGGCAGGGCGATGCAGCCCGCGAGAAGCAAATGGCGACGGGTCATGGCCGGTGTTCTCCCGTGGTTTCGGGGAGGCTAGGAGAGGCATCGGCGAAAGGCCACCGCTTCCGCGCCGTTCCCTCCCCCGCCCCGGCACCCCATATTCAAGGCATGGCCCAGCCGCCGGTCCCTGTCGCGCCCCGCACCGCCGTAGCCGCCTTCCTGGAACGGGCGGCGGCCCTGCCCGCCTTGCGCGCGGCGCCGTCGCCCGCTCGCCTGCTCTTTGCCGTCGATGCCACCGCCAGCCGGCAGCCCAGCTGGGACCGGGCCTGCCACCTGCAAGCGGAGATGTTCGCGGCGGCGGCGGGAAGCCTCTCGGTCAGCCTCGCCTTCTACCGCGGCCAGGGCGAGTTCCGCGCTACGCCCTTCGTGACCGAATCGCGTGCCCTAGCGGCCGCGATGGGTGGGGTCTCCTGCCGCGGCGGGCACACGCAGATCCTGCGCCTGCTGCGCCATGCAGAGTCGGAGGCGTCCGCAGCCCGGCTGCATGCCCTCGTCTTCATCGGGGACGCGGTGGAGGAGGAACCCGCCCCGCTGGTAGCCGCCGCGGCCCGGCTGGGCGCCCGGGGAACCCCGGCCTTCGTCTTTCAGGAGGGGGATGACCCCGGCGCTACCCCTACCCTGCGCGGCATTGCCCGCGCTTCGGGCGGGGCCTGGGCACCTTTCGACCACCGCAGCCCCGGTGCCCTGGCGGCCCTGCTGCGCGGCGCAGCTACCTTCGCCACAGGCGGCCGCGAGGCGCTGGCACGGCTGCCGGGCGCGGGCGCCCTCCTGGCCCAGCTTGGCGGGCCAAGGCGGTGATCGCGGTTGCCGCGGGCGCGGCCCTGCTAGTGCTGGCTGTGTTCGGCCTGCGGGCCTTCAGCACCGCCAGCATCTCGGGGGTGAAGACGGCGTTGGCCGCTGCCCTGGCCGGTGCGGGGCTGGTGCTTGTGCTCGTCCTGCTCGTCTCCGGGCGCGGTGGGCAGGTGGCCTGGGCGCTTGCGCTGTTCGGGCCGGCGGTCTGGCGCTGGTGGAAAGCCCGCCAGCCACCCGCACCGCTCGGCTCCGCTACCCCGGCCGATACGGTCGAGACGGCGATGCTCTCGATGCGCCTCGACCCCTCCTCCGGCACGCTTTCCGGCCGCGTCCGGCGCGGTATCCATGCCGGGCGCGACCTGGCGGATCTCGCGCTGGAGGATTTGCACGCCCTGCTCGGCGAGGCTGCCTCGGAGGATCCGGAAAGCGTTCCGCTCCTTGAGGCCTGGTTGGACCGCGCCCATCCCGGCTGGCGCGAGATTACCGAGGTGCCTCTTTCGGCACGGGCGGAGGCCCTGGCCGTGCTCGGCTTGGCAGAGGGCGCGACCGAGGCCGAGATCCGCACCGCCCATGCCCGGCTAATGCGGGCGGCGCATCCCGATGCCGGCGGAAGCGACTGGCTCGCGGCACGGCTGAACGCGGCACGAGACACCCTCATAGGTTAACCCGGCCTGCCGTATTTTCCCCCAGATCAGGCTCTACATTCCCAACCGCATCCGGCCATGGCACATCTGCGGCCGACTGAATCCGACGACCATTTGAGGGGGGACCCGCACCCGTGCCGAAGCCGTTGAAGAAGGCCGTCCTGCCCGTCGCGGGCCTGGGCACCCGTTTCCTTCCCGCCACCAAGGCGCTGGCCAAGGAGATGCTGCCGGTCGTCGACAAGCCCCTCATCCAGTACGCGGTGGAGGAGGCGCGGGACGCCGGGATCGAACAGTTCTGCTTCATCACCGGCCGCGGCAAGACCGCGATCGTCGAGCATTTCGACGTGGCCTATGAGCTGGAGCGGACGCTCGCCGAGCGCCACAAGGACGCCATCCTTGCCGAGCTGCGCGCCAGCGCCCTGCCGCCGGGCAGCATCAGCACCGTGCGCCAGCAGGTCCCGATGGGACTCGGCCACGCAATCTGGTGCGCGCGCTCCTTTATCGGCGATGACCCCTTCGCCATCCTGCTGCCGGACGACCTCATGCAGTGCGATGTCTCCTGCACCAAGCAACTTGCGGACGCCTATATGGAGACCGGCGGGAACGTCGTCGCCATCGAGGAGGTGCCGATGGAGCGGGTCAACAAGTACGGCGTGCTCGACGTGCAGGAGGACAAGGGCAGGCTCGTCTCGGTGAAGGGGCTGGTCGAGAAGCCGAAGGTCGAGGATGCGCCTTCCAACCTCACCATTATCGGCCGCTACGTCCTGATGCCCGAGGTGGTCGGCTATCTTGCCGCCATGGAAAAGGGTGCGGGCGGGGAGGTGCAGCTCACCGACGGCATGGCCAAGCTCATCGGCAGCCAGCCTTTCCACGGCCTCCGCTACGAAGGCCGCCGCTTCGATTGCGGTGACAAGTCGGGCTTCCTCGAGGCGCAGATCGCCTTCGCCCTGAAGCGCCCCGACCTGGCCGATGCGGTCCGCGCCTTCCTACCGCAGTACATGGGATGAAACGCGGGGCGTGAGCCCGGCGCCCTGACTGTCGCCGGGCCGTATCGACCCGGCGGCGTCGAGGCGATATGCATGTTGCGTTGCAAACCTCCCGGCGGCGCCGGGAGATGACCAGGGGGGATTCATGCGCGTCGCGATGATCGGAGCCGGCTATGTCGGCCTCGTCTCTGGTGCCTGTTTTGCCGAGTTTGGCGTCGATGTCTGCATCGTCGATACCGAGGTGTCGAAGGTGGAGGCCCTCCGGGAGGGTCGGATTCCGATCTACGAGCCCGGCCTCGACAAGCTGGTGATGGAGAATGTCCGGGACGGCCGGCTCTCCTTCACGACCGACCTGTCGGAAGCCATGGAGGGGGCGGACGCCGTGTTCCTCGCGGTCGGGACCCCGTCGCGCAGAGGCGACGGCCATGCCGACCTCTCCTATGTGTTCGCCGCCGCGGAACAGGTAGCGCGCGCGGCGAAGGGACCGCTGGTCCTGGTAACCAAGTCCACCGTGCCGGTCGGCACCGGTCGCAAGATCAAGGAAATCCTTCAGAAGACGCGGCCGGAGATCGAGATCGACGTCGCGTCCAACCCGGAATTTCTGCGCGAGGGCAATGCGATCGGCGACTTCATGCGCCCGGATCGCGTGGTGATCGGTGCCGAGAGCGAGCGCGCCTTCGCCGTGCTGCGCCGCCTGTATCGCCCGCTCTACATCATTGAGACGCCGATCGTGCAGACCGGTCTCGAGACCGCCGAGCTGATCAAGTATGCAGCCAACGCCTTCCTCGCGGTGAAGATCACCTTCATCAACCAGATGGCAGACCTGTGCGAGAAGGCCGGCGCCGACGTGCATGACGTGGCGCGCGGCATGGGGTTGGACGGCCGTATCGGCCGCAAGTTCCTCCATGCCGGGCCGGGCTATGGCGGATCCTGCTTCCCCAAGGACACGCTGGCGCTCGCCCGCACTGCGCAGGAGCTGGGCGCGCCGACCACCATCGTCGAGCAGACCATCGTCGCCAACGATGCGCGCAAGGAGGCCATGGCCGACCGCGTGATCGCGGCCATGGGCGGCTCGGTCGCGGGCAAGACGATCGCCGTGCTCGGCCTGACCTTCAAGCCCGAGACGGACGACATGCGCGACGCGCCCTCGCTCGTCGTCGTGCCCCGTCTGGCCGCGGCCGGTGCCACCATCCGCACCTACGACCCGCAGCCGGGGCATGCGCGCCAGCTCATGCCCGCCGCCACGCATTTTGCCGAGAGCGCGCTCGATGCCGTCGAGGGTGCGGACGCGCTGGTGCTTCTGACCGAGTGGAACGAGTTCCGCGCCCTCGCCCCCGAGCGGCTGAAGGCCGCCATGGCGGGCGACGTCGTGCTCGATCTCCGCAATGCCTGGGAACCGGCCGCCTTCCGCGAGGCCGGGTTCCAGTACCAATCCATCGGACGCCCCTGAGAGACGCCCAGAACCCATGACCAGCTTCAGCCACCGCTTCGACCCGACGAGTCTCCGCGAGTACGACATCCGCGGCGTGGTCGGGAAAACCCTCTCCGGCGAGGATGCCTTCGCGATCGGCCGAGTCTTCGGTTCCATCGTGAGCCGTGCGGGCGGGACGAAGGTGGCGGTCGGCTATGACGGCCGCCTCTCCTCCCCGATGCTCGAGGAGCGGCTGGTCGCCGGCCTGATGGCTTGCGGGATGGAGGTGATCCGTATCGGCTGCGCGCCGACGCCGATGCTGTATTTCGCCTCCTACCACTTCAAGACGGATGGCGCCGTGATGGTCACGGGCAGCCATAACCCGCCCGACTACAACGGCTTCAAGTCCATGATCGGCAAGAAGCCCTTCTTCGGTGCCGACATCCAGAACCTCGGCCAGATAGCAGCGGCTGGCGACGTGGTGGCGGAGGCCCAGGGCTCCTCCCGCACCGTCGACATCTCGGAAGACTACGTGGCGCGCCTGCTGCAGGATTATGACGGCGGCGACCGCAAGCTGAACGTGGTTTGGGACCCGGGCAATGGTTCGGGCGCCGAGATCACCAAGATGCTGGCCGCGCGCCTGCCCGGCACGCACACCGTCATCAACGGCGAGATCGACGGCAATTTTCCGGCCCACCATCCGGACCCGACGGTGGCCAAGAACCTCGAGCAGATTATCGCCGAGGTGGCCCGCCAGGGAGCCGATCTCGGCATCGCCTTCGATGGCGACGCCGACCGCATCGGCGTGGTGGACAATGACGGCAACATCCTGTTTGGCGACCAGCTTCTCGTCGTGCTGGCGCGCGACGTGCTGAAGTCCAAGCCGGGCGGCACCATCATCGCCGACGTGAAGGCGAGCCAGGTGCTGTTCGACGAGGTGGCCAAGGCCGGCGGCCAGCCGCTGATGTGGAAGACGGGCCATTCGCTGATCAAGTCGAAGATGGCCGAGACCGGCGCGCCTCTGGCCGGCGAGATGTCCGGCCACATCTTCTTCGCGGACAAGTGGTACGGCTTCGACGATGCGCCCTACTCGGCCGTTCGCCTGCTCGGCATCATCGCGCGGATGAGCGAGACGCTCTCCCAGGTTCGGGACGCGATGCCGAAGGTGATCAATACGCCCGAGTTGCGCTTCGACTGCCCGGAGGACCGCAAGTTCGTCGTCGTGCAGGAGGTGAAGTCCCGCTTGGCCGCCGAGGGCGCGAAGGTGCAGGACGTGGACGGCGTGCGCGTGCTGACCGATGACGGCTGGTGGCTGCTCCGCGCTTCGAACACCCAGGCCGTGCTGGTTGCGCGCGCTGAGGCGAAGAGCCCCGAGGGGCTGGAGCGCCTCAAGGCCGGTATCGCGAAGCAGCTGGAAGCCAGCGGCCTGGCCGCGCCTGACTTCTCCGGCGAGAATGCGGGGCACTGAGCGCCCCCCTCTTTCTCTACGGCACCCTGCTGGACCGGCGCATCCTTGCGCGCCGGTCCGGTGATGCCCGCCTCCCCCGGACCATGCGGCCGGCGTCTCTGAAGGGCTTCGGGCGGGTGGTTTTCCGGGGCACACCCTACCCCAGCCTTCTTCCCAGTCCCGGCCAGTGCGTTGATGGCGCGCTTATCCGCCCTGCCCCGCATGCGATGGCGGCGTTGAGGCGCTACGAGGGCGCCTGTTACCGGCTGATTCCGGTGCGGGCGCTGACCCCGCGCGGCCCCGTGCGTGCGCGTGCCTGGGTCGTTCCTCGGTTCATGGCGCAAGCTCTCCGCTGACGGCGGATGCAGCCGCCGGCGATTGGCCGGGCCGGAAGGCTGCGCCAGGATGCAGCATGCGACGTCGGTCGGCCCTTCTGCTCCTCCTCGCTACC
This sequence comes from Roseomonas sp. WA12, assembly GCF_054165765.1. Lineage (NCBI taxonomy): Bacteria > Pseudomonadati > Pseudomonadota > Alphaproteobacteria > Acetobacterales > Roseomonadaceae > Roseomonas > Roseomonas sp. WA12. Next base: position 2,748,362 of record NZ_CM135108.1, read on the forward strand.
CCGGCCGCGGCCCAGACCGTCCCGCCAGCCGAGCAGGCGCTTCCAATGCTGCTTCGGGGAGGGCTGAACCTCTATCTGCGGCACGCGATCACGGACCGGAGCCAGAGGGATACGGGCCGGCTGGGGGATCGGGCGGGACAGCGCAATCTCAGCCCGGCAGGCGAGGCACAGGCGCGCGCTCTGGGCGGTGCCACCCGTGGCCTGGGCATACCCATTGCGGAGGTGCTGACCAGCCCGGTGTTCCGCGCCCAGGACACGGCCCGGCTCGCCTTTGGTGAAGCGCGGGTGCATCCGGCGCTGATCGCCGACGACTACACCTCCGGTGATGCGCGACAGGACGCGGCCGAGGTCTCGGCCCTCTTGGGTCGCCCCACGGGTGGACCAAACCGCGTGCTGATCGGCCATATCGTGCCACTCGGGATGATTCTCGGCCGTTCGCTCTCGCAGGAGGAGTTCGCGGAGGGGAGCCTCGGGCTGTTCAGGCCGGAGGGCGAGGCCTGGCGCTTCCTGGGCTTCGTGCCGGCCGAGGCGCTGATCGCGGCGGCGCGTCGCCAGGGCTGACTGGCCGGCCGCTGACGGCGCGGTCGGTCCGCAGTAGACTCCGCGGGACCACGGAGTGAGCTAATGCTGCAATCCCCTCCCGCTGAACCAGGAATGCGCGAGGAGGAGGTGGACACCCCTGCCCTCCTGATCGATCTCGACGCCTTCGAGGCCAATCTGGATGCTATGGCAGCGCGGCTCGCCGGCACCGGCGCTCGGCTGCGTGCCCATGCGAAGACGCACAAATCGGCGGTGGTGGCGCAGCAGCAGATGCGGCGTGGCGCGATCGGGCAGTGCGTGCAGAAGGTGGCCGAGGCGGAGGCGCTGGCCTGGGGCGGCATCCCCGACATCCTCGTCTCGAACGAGGTGGTGGATCCGCGCAAGCTCCGCCGGCTGGCCGCCCTGGGCGGCATCGCCCGGGTGATGGTCTGCGCCGATGACGCGGCCGGTGTCGACATCATCGCCGCGGTCGCCGAGGCCGCTGGGCGCCGGATGGAGGTGCTGGTGGAGATCGATGTCGGCGGCGGGCGCTGCGGCGTGGCGCCCGGTCCAGAGGCGGTGGCCTTGGCCGAGCGCATCGCGGCCTCGCCGCATCTCATCTTCGGCGGGCTGCAGGCCTATCACGGCGGCGCGCAGCATCGCCGCACCGTGGAAGAGCGGCGCGCCGCGATCGGATTCGCGGCCGACGGGGTGCGACGCACGGTGGAACAGCTCACCCAGCGCGGCCTGTCCTGCGGCATCGTGGGCGGTGCGGGCACAGGCACCTATGAGCTCGAGTTGGAGGCAGGGCTCTGGACCGAGATCCAGGCCGGGTCCTACGCCTTCATGGACGCCGATTACGCGGCCAATGGCGAGCCGCCGGCCTTTCGGCAGAGCCTGTTCGTGCTGTCCCAGGTGATGTCCGCCCCCCGCGACGGCGTGGCGGTTCTGGATGCCGGCCATAAGGCGGTGGCGGTGGACTCAGGGCTTCCCCTCGTCTGGCAGCGGGAGGGCGTTCGCTATGCCGGTGCCTCGGATGAGCACGGAGCACTGGCGGTCACGGGCGGCGCCCGGCCGAAGCTCGGGGAGAAGCTGCGGCTGGTGCCCAGCCATTGCGACCCGACGGTGGATCGCTACGACTGGTATGTCGGCGTCCGCAACGGCCGGGTGGAATGCCTCTGGCCGATTTCCGCCCGCGGCGGGATGGCCTGAACAGAAAAGGGGGACCGGCGAACCGGTCCCCCTTCGAATTCCGAGCCGGGCCGAAAGATCAGCGGCGGTCGCGGCGGGCCGGCTTGGCGGCAGGGCGCGCCGGGGCAGGTGCCGCGGCCGCGCGGCGTGCAGGGGTGCCGACGCGAACGAGGCGGCCACCGTCACCCTGCTCCACCACGCGGCGGGCAGCTGCGGGCCGGGCGGAGCCGCGGTTGCCGGCCACGGCCTGGCGCCCTCGGGCTTCGGCGGCCTGGGCCGCCGCGGCCGGCCGGGCCACGCGCAGCGAGACCTGGCGAATATTCGAGCGCGGCGCCGGGGGCTCGGCCTGAACGCGGGCAAGCGTGGCAGCCTGGGCGCGGCCGAGGATGGAGGGCGCGCGCGGCGTGGCCATGGCCATCGCGGCATCCGGGATGCGCGCTGGCGGCTGCACGCCAAGCCGGGCGAAGCCGTCGTCCAGCAGCATCGCCGCGTGCCGGTCGCGCTCGATCCAGGAGTTGCCGCCGAAGACGGAGACGAAGACCCGCTGTCCCTGGCGCTGCGCCGAGATGACGTTGTTGAAGCCGGAAGCGTTGATGAAGCCGGTCTTCACCCCGTCCACACCCTCGACATTGCCGAGCATGTGGTTGTGGTTGCGGAAGGCGTAATTCCCGGCGCGGATGGTGGCGTTGCCGAAGTAGTGCCACTGGTCCGGGAAATCGAGGAAGAGGCGGCGTCCGAGCGTGGCCATGTCCCGCGCCGTCGTCATCTGGTCCCAGTCGGGCAGGCCGGAAGCGTTGCGGAAGGTGGTATTGGTCATGCCGAGCTGACGCGCCTTCTGCGTCATCATCTGGGCGAAGCGCGCCTCGCTGCCTCCCAGGGCCTCGCCCACCGCGACGGCCACGTCATTCGCGGACTTCATGGTCAGTGCATAGATCGCGACCTCCACGGGGATCGTCATCCCGGGCGGCACGCCGAGCTTCGAGGGCTGGCGGCTGTTCGCCTCCTCGCTAATGTAGATGCGGCTGGCCATGGTGATGCGCCCCTCGCGCATCGCCTCGAACAGCATGTAGAGGGTCATCATCTTGGTCAGGGAGGCGGGGTAGCGCGGCTCGTCCGCGCTCGCGCCGCCGAGCGCCTGGCCGGTGCGGCTGTCCATGACGAAGGACGCATAGCGCTCGCTGCCGATCTGGGCAGAGGCGGGCTGTGCGGCCAGTAGGGCGGGAAGCAGCGCGACTGCCCAGCCTGCCTGGCGGGGCCGCAGCCGAGAGGCCAGCACCTTCCGGGCCATCGAGCGCGCACCGTCACGCTGGCGGCCGTACCAGGCCGCGAAACCCATTGCCATGCTGGCTCCCCCTATCCTCGTCCCGGACCCGTCCCCACGGAACCGTCGTCTTCGGCCTGGCCCCCCAGCCAAACCGGTTGGAACGATAGGGGGCTTCCACGCGGACTGTCTACCGTAAGTTGCAGCGATATCTCCTAAAATCAGGTTATTGCAGCATTTTCCCTGCGCCAAAAAAGTTTCGTGAGGGCGAAGATTCTTTATGGTGCAGTGCAAAAAGTTCTGGACCGCGCATCGTTGCGATTGTTAGAAGTCCGATGTTGCAGCGCAGCAAAGCGCCATGGCCCAAGACCATGGCGCCCCCCGCCAGGACTTCCAGGAGACCGCGTCACATGGCCAACGAAGCCCCCAAGATTGCCCGCATGGCGACCGAGACGGTGAGCACCGCCAACTCCTCGCCTGCCCCCGCCATGAGCACCCCGTCGATGACGGCCGCCATGGCGCCTTCCGCGAATATCGCCGAGGCCGGCACCGCCCAGCTCCGCACCGCCATGGAGCGCGGCATGGAGCAGGCCACGAAGGCCGCTGAGGGCAGCCTCAAGGCCGCTCAGGAGCTCGCCGAGTTCTCCCGCGGGAATGCCGAGACCCTCGCCCAGGTCGCCCAGACCTGGATGACCGGTTCGCAGGACCTCAGCCGCCAGGTCTTCGCCTTCGCCCAGTCCCTGACGGACCACGCGCTCGAGGGCGCCCGCGCCCTCTCCGGCGTGAAGAGCCTGAAGGAGGCCGCCGAGATCCAGGCGACCTATGCGCGCGGCGCGATGGACCGCGTGATGTCCGAGACGGCGAAGATGCAGGAGGCCTCCTTCCGCCTCGCCGAGCAGGTGGCTGCCCCCGTCGGCCAGCGCGTCTCCATCGCCATGGAGCGTGCGGCCAAGCCGATCGCGGCCTGAGCCCGACCCGGTGCGGGCCGCGGGGGTGACCCTGCCGGCCCCGCCGCAGCGAAGGCCCCGTCCCGCCTGCCCCTCCGGGCCGGTGGGCGGGGCCTTTCGCGTTTGGGAGCTGGCAAGCCTGGGTCGGCAGCCTGGGTTCCGCGTTTGTCGTAGGCTGGCATGCGGCCTGCACGGCCCGCAGCCGCGCTGCCACCCTGGCAGGGCCGGGGTAATGAACCCATATCGGCGTGGAGCGAGAGGCTTCACCTCGTGCGATCCGATCCGATATCCTTATTCGGCATCCAGCGCAGCGGCGGCAGCCTTCTGGCCAGCCGGCGATCCGTGAGACCATGGCAGGGCGATGAAAGAGCAGGACAGGCGCCCAAGCGGCAAGCCGGGCAACACCCCCGACGATCCGTCCAAGATTGGGCCCGGCAAGGGTGGGCCGGATAGGGATAACGCGCCGACACGGCCCAACACGCCGCCTGGTGATGGTGGCGCGGGGGGCGATGGCAACCCGACGACTGGCGTGGTGGTCAAGGCGCGTCCGCGGACGCGCAAGCCCACCATGTACAAAGTACTGATGCTGAACGACGACTACACGCCGATGGAATTCGTCGTGCATGTCCTTGAGCGCTTCTTCCAGAAGAACCGGGATGAAGCGACGCGCATCATGCTCCATGTCCATCGGCGTGGGGTCGGGGTCTGCGGCGTGTTTACTTACGAGGTTGCGGAAACAAAGGTGACCCAGGTGATGGACCTGGCGCGCCAGAACCAGCACCCTCTGCAGTGCACGATCGAGAAGGACTGAGTCGGAACCAGAGATGGTCGATCCAGTGACAAAATACGGTGGCTGAAACACCGCGTAACCGGTCCCTCCCCTCGGCGTTCGGGGGAAGGGTCACAATATAGACTTTCGTACTGCGGCCGCCCCAAGCTCGGTGTCCAGGGGGACGCCTCGCGGGAGATCCCGGCGGCCGATATGACAGGGGAGCGTCGAATATGCTGTCCCGTAACCTAGAACAGACGCTCCACCGCGCCCTGGGCCTCGCCTCCGAGCGGCGGCACGAATACGCCACGCTCGAGCACCTGTTGCTCAGCTTGGCGGAGGACACGGATGCGACCACCGTTCTCCGCGCCTGTGGCGTGGATGTGGACAAGCTCAAGCGCGACTTGGCCGAGTTCCTCGACAAGGATCTCGCCGGGCTGGTGACCGACCGTGGGGGTGACCCCAAGCCGACTGCCGGCTTCCAGCGGGTGGTCCAGCGCGCGGCGATCCATGTCCAGTCCTCCGGGCGTGACGAGGTGACCGGCGCCAATGTGCTGGTGGCCCTGTTCTCCGAGCGAGAGAGCCACGCGGTCTACTTCCTGCAACTGCAGGACATGACCCGGCTGGATGCGGTCAACTTCATCTCCCACGGCATTGCCAAGGCTCCCGGCCGCAGTGCCACGCGCCCTGTTCAGGGCAATGCGGGCAAGGATGAGGGGGGCGAGGGCGAAAACCGTGGTGGTGAGGAGCGGCGCGAGGGCGGTGCCAAGCGCGGCGGCGACGCGCTGTCTAACTATTGCGTCAACCTCAATAAGAAGGCTGGCCAGGGCAAGATCGACCCGCTGATCGGGCGCGCCGAGGAAATCGAGCGCACGATCCAGATCCTGTGCCGCCGGACCAAGAACAACCCGCTCTATGTGGGCGACCCCGGCGTGGGTAAGACCGCCATCGCCGAAGGTCTGGCCAAGCGGATCATCGAGGAGGACGTGCCCGATGTCCTGCTGAAGTCCACCATCTATGCGCTGGACATGGGCAGCCTGCTGGCCGGCACGCGCTACCGTGGTGACTTCGAGGAGCGGCTGAAGGCCGTGGTGAACGAGCTGGAGGCCCAGCCGGGCGCCATCCTGTTCATCGACGAGATCCACACGGTCATCGGTGCCGGTGCGACCTCGGGCGGCGCGATGGACGCGTCGAACCTGCTGAAGCCGGCGCTGGCCCAGGGTACACTGCGCTGCATCGGCTCGACCACCTACAAGGAGTACCGGCAGCACTTCGAGAAGGACCGCGCGCTGGTCCGCCGCTTCCAAAAAATCGACGTCAATGAGCCGTCGGTTGAGGATGCGGTGAAGATCCTGACCGGGCTGAAGACCAACTACGAGAAGCACCACAAGGTAAAGTACACCCCCGAGGCGATCCGCGCCGCGGTGGAGCTCTCGGCCAAGTACATCCACGACCGCAAGCTGCCGGACAAGGCGATCGACGTGATCGACGAGGTCGGCGCCAGCCGGATGCTGCTGCCCGAGGGCAAGCGGCGGAAGATGGTCACGCTGAAGGACGTGGAGGACATCGTCGCGAAGATCGCGCGCATTCCTCCCAAGTCCGTCTCCACCGACGACAAGGAGACGCTCCGCAGCCTGGAGCGCGACCTGAAGTCGATGGTGTTCGGCCAGGACCAGGCCATCGACGCCCTCTCAGCGGCGATCAAGCTGGCCCGCGCCGGGCTGCGCGACCCGGAGAAGCCGATCGGCAACTACCTGTTCTCCGGCCCCACGGGCGTCGGCAAGACGGAGGTGGCTAAGCAACTCGCCAAGACGCTCGGCATCGAGTTGATCCGCTTCGACATGTCCGAGTACATGGAGCGGCACAGCATCAGCCGGCTGATCGGCGCGCCCCCGGGCTATGTGGGCTTCGACCAGGGCGGCCTGCTGACCGACAGCATCGACCAGCACCCGCATGCCGTGCTCCTGCTCGACGAGATTGAGAAGGCGCACCAGGATCTCTACAATATCCTGTTGCAGGTGATGGACCACGGGAAGCTGACGGACCACAACGGCAAGACGGTCGATTTCCGCAACGTCATCCTCATCATGACGACCAATGCGGGCGCGGCCGACATGGCGAAGCCGGGCATCGGCTTCGGCAGCAGCGTGCGGATCGGCGAGGACACCGAGGCGATCAACCGCATGTTCACGCCGGAGTTCCGCAACCGCCTGGACGCCATCGTGCCCTTCGCGGGGCTAACGCCGGAGATCGTGGGCAACGTCGTCGAGAAGTTCGTGATGCAGCTGGAGGCTCAGCTCGCGGATCGGAACGTGACGATCGAGCTGTCCTCCGCCGCCAAGGAGTGGCTGGCCGAGCGCGGCTACGACCGGCTCTACGGCGCCCGGCCGCTGGCCCGCGTGATCCAGGAGTACATCAAGAAGCCGCTCGCCGAGGAACTGCTGTTCGGCAAGCTGGTGAAGGGTGGTTCGGTGAAGGTCGGGCTAAAGGATGGTGCACTGACCTTCGACGTTGCCGAGGCGCCCCCGCCGGCCCTACCCAAGCCTGAAGAGGGCGAGGGCGGTCACGAGGGCGGCCCTGATGGCGATGGCGAGGCGGAGCGCGAGCCGGAGGCGGCGGGGTGACCCGCCGCACCGATGGCGCGCCGCATACCTGCTTGGAAGGGTGAGGTTCAGGAATGGGTGGCCGGGTTGGATTCATTCTGGGGCCGTTAGGGCTCCTGATGGTTGGAATCCTTCTCTTCTTGGCGATTGCAAGATGGTCGCGCGCGAGGAGCACAGGGGGATCGGGGCATTCCGATCCCCTTGGGCTGGAACCGGATGACGGGGGCTCGGGCGGAAGCAAGCCGGGCCTCAAAACGATCTTGCCGGACTTCCAGACCTTCCTCGACCGTGTTGCCCGGCCTCGCCGGCTGGCCCAGCCCGATTGGGAACGCCTGGACGGTGCGGTCGGTGTACCAGGTCGTCCGATCGCCTCCTTCGAGCGAAACGGTATGGTCTACGCCGTGAATGGAGAGACGAGCTTCGCCGCGCTCGAAGCGGTGGAGGACTGGATGCTGTCCAATCCGGGAGAGGATCCGTTCGTCACCCTTCCCGGCCGGAAGGGTGCTGGACGCCTGGGCGCCCGCCCGGAGATCGGTTGGACGGACCAGAAGGCCCTCAAAATCGAAACAAACTGACGGCTCAGCCCAGGTCGGCCTGAATGGCGCGTCTGGTGGCTAGCCATGCGCCGATATCGTTAAGCACCGGCGCGCCTTCGAGGCCAAGCGCCCGAACCGGGCTCGCCAGGGCGGCAAGGATGCCGATATGGCCGACCCCGGGGTAGAGGCGGGTTGCCACGGCAACGTCCTGCGCCGTGGCGAGGGCGGCGAAGTCCCGGGTTTGTGCAGGCCGGACCGTGTCGTCCGCCTCGCCGTGCAGCAAAAGCAGTGGCGGCGTCCCGCGAAGCTCCGTGATCACGGCCGGGGCGGCGCGGGCACGACGCCCTGGTGCATTGGTGAAGATGCCCGCCGGATCCTCCTCGGGCCCGAACTCATAGGGTCCGGCCAAACCGATCGCGCCTACCATCCCAGCGCGGCGCTCGCCTAGCCAGCGAGGGTCTGCTGCAAGGCTGATCGCGATGAAGGCACCGGCAGAGTGGCCCATGACGAAAAGGGGGCGATCCCGCCCGGCGCCAGCGCGGATACCGCAAATCGCTGCTGCGCCATCCTGCACGAATTCCGGCCAGCCGACTTCCGGGAAAAGGCGGTAGTCCGGCACGGCAATCACCAGTCCGAGTGACGCCAGCGCGCGGGCCGCGAAGCCGTAGTCCCCGCGAGCGCCGGAACGCCAGCCGCCTCCGTAGAAAAAGACCAGCAACGGTGTGTTGGGCCGAGCGCCGGGCGGGATGTGCAGGTCGTAGCGACCGCGCTCGCCCGGCCCGTAGGGCAGCCCCGCCTCGAGGCGGACACCCCCGCCCGGGGTCAGTCCGTTGGCCAGATCGAGCGGAGAGCAGCCGGCGGCAAGACCGGTGGCGGCGAGAACGAGACGGCGTGAGAGCATAGCCGTCCCAACGCCACCCGCGGGAAGGTGTTGCCCCGCGGGCGATCCGCGGTTCGTCAGGGGCGGTCGCGCAACGTGTCGCGCATGCGGCGCGCCTCATCCACGGTAACCGGGGGCGCGGCGTTGCCCCAGGCGTTGCGGATATAGGTGGTCACGGCGGCGACCTGCTCGTCGCTGAACCGCCAGCCGAAGGGCGGCATGGCGGGCGAAGTCGGCGCGTGCGGCGTATAGGCCGCGCGGACGCCCTGCATCACCACGCGAACGACGGTCTCGGGCCCTTCCTGCTGCACCACCTGGCTTCCGGCGAGGCGGGGGAACATGTTCGGCACCCCCTGCCCGTCCCGGGTGTGGCAGGCCATGCAGCGATCCACATAGAGCGCCTCGCCCATCCGCATGCGCTCATCGTTCGACGCCACAGGAGTGCGCGCGGGCACGGCTGCGGGCTGGACGGCCGGCTCCTTCAGATAGGTGGCGATGGCGCGCAGGTCGGCATCCGTCATCAGTGCGGTGGAGTACATCACCACCTCCGCCATCGGGCCGGAGGCGGCACTGCGGGTGTTGCGGCCGGTCCTCAGATACTCAGCGATCTCGTCCGCGCTCCAGCCGCCGAGGCCGAGCCGCTGGTCGTTGGTGATGCTGGCCGCGAACCAGCCCTGCAAGGGGCCGCCGGCAAAATGCTCGCTGTTGCGGTCGCCGCCGAGCATGTTCTTAGGCGTGTGGCAGGCACCGCAATGCGCGGGGCCCTCGACGATGTAGGCGCCGCGGTTCCATTCGGCCGAGCGGTTCGGGTCGGGCCGGAACTCGCCCGGCTCAAAAAACAGGGCATTCCAGGCGAGCATCGAGGCACGAATGTTGAAGGGAAAGGGCAGCGTGTCGCGATCCACCGCGTTCCGCACCGGCTCCAGCGTGTTGAGATACGCGTGGATCGCGTCGGAATCTCCGCGGGTCATGCGCGTGAAGTAGGTATAGGGGAAGGCGGGATAGAGGCGCGCGCCGTTGGGCCGCACGCCCTCATGCATGGCACGGTAGAACTCGTCGGCGCTCCAGGTGCCGATGCCGGTCTCGCGATCCGGCGTGATGTTGGGGGTGGCGATCAGGCCGAAGGGCGTCTCGATCGGGCGGCCGCCCACAAAGCCTTGCGAGCCCGTCTTCTCGCCATTCGGGTTCATGTGGCAGGCCACGCAGTCGCCGAGGATGACGAGGTACCGGCCGCGCTCGACCTGGTCGTAATTGTCGGGCGCGGCTTTTAGCGGCGTCTCGGCGAAGAGGGTGGCGAGGCCGATGGTGGCGGCCAGCAGCGCCTTCCGGAGGGAGGGGGCGCGCATCAGGCCTGCACCAGCGGCTGGCCGGGGTTCTTCAGATACTGCTTCGTGATGGCATCCGCCGCCAGATAGGCCAGCGCGCCCACCGTTCCAGTCGGGTTGTAGCCGGCGTTCTGTGGGAAGGCGGAGGCGCCGAGCACGAAGACGTTCGGCATGTCCCACACCTGCTGGAACTTGTTCACCGCCGATGTCCGGGGATTGTCGCCCATGATCGCGCCGCCCGTGTTGTGCGTGGTCTGGTAGGGGACGACGTTCCACGGCCCCTTCTTCGGATTGGCGATGATCTGCTTCGCGCCCATGGCACGCATGATCGGCACCATCTTGTCGGTGACATAGGCCGACATGCGCTCCTCATTCGGCTTGAAGTCGAAGGTCATGCGCAGCAAGGGGCGGCCGAGGCGGTCCTTGTAGGTGGGATCCAGGTCCAGGTAGTTGTCGCGGAAGGACATCACGCTGCCCTGGCTGCCGACATTCGCGGTGATGTTGTAGTTGTCCCGCGTCGCCTTCTTCCAGGCGCTGCCCCAGCGCGGCGTGCCGGGCGGGATGGGACGCGCGGAGATGGCGCGGGCGTGGAAGCTCGTGCAGTTGATGTTCGCGCCGCCGACGAAGTTCAGGCCGCTGTGGTCGAAGTTGTCGCCGTTGTACTCATCGGCGGTGACGCCGAGGGAGCCGGCGCCGGCCCAATGGTTGAAGGCGTGGCTGTTGTCGAAGAAGCCGTTGACCGAGGAATTGGCCTGGTAGGCGTAGTTCTTGCCCACCACACCCTCGCCGCTGCTGGGATCATACGGGCGACCGATTCCCGAATAGAGCATCAGCCGCACGTTCCACAGCTGGTAGGCCGCCATGATGACGAGATCGGCCGGCTGCTCCCATTCCTCGCCCTGGGCATCGACATAGACGACGCCGGTGGCGGTCTTGCCGTCGGCGCTCTTGAGCACGCGCACCACCTCGCACTGCACGCGCGCCTCGAAGCCGGGGTGGCGCATGAGCACGGGCAGGATGGTCGTCTGCGCGGAGGCCTTGGAGTAGTTCGCGCAGCCGAAGCGCTCGCAGAAGCCGCAATAGGTGCAGGGCGCAAGGGTGACGCCGAGCGGGTTAGTATAGGCCTGCGATATGTTGGCCGAGGGCATCGGGAAGGGCTTGAAGCCCAGCTCCGTCGCGGCGCGGCTGAACAGGTCCTGCGCGTGCTGGCCCTTCAGCGGCGGAGTGGGATAGCCGCGCTGGCGCCAGCCCTCGAACGGATTGCCGCCCTGCTGGATCTGGCCGTTGACGTTACCGGCCTGGCCGGAGATGCCCGCGATGTACTCGAATTTGTCGTAATACGGCTCCAGCTCGTCATAGCTGATGCCCCAATCCTGGATGCTGTGGTTTTCGGGGAAGATCCCCTCCCCGTACTTCTCCAGGTAGTGGCTGCGGATGTTGAAGTCGCTCGGCAGGAAGCGCCAGGTGTGGCCGTTCCAGTGCACGCCCGCGCCGCCGACGCCGTTGCCGGGCAGGAAGCTGCCCCATTTGCGGATGGGCAGCGCCACCTGGTCCACGGTGTTGCGCGCCGTGACCGTGTCCTGCGAGTTGTTCAGGAATAGCTCGCCGCGGATGCCGTAGCGCAGCTCGTCGGGTGCGGTGCCGATGTTGAAGTCGCTTGCCGTGTCGCGCCACGGGCCGCGCTCGAGGGCGACGACCTGCAGCCCGGCCTGGCAGAGCTCATGGGCCATGATGGCGCCGGTCCAGCCGAGGCCGATGATGACAGCGTCCTTGCGGGGAAGGCGGCGCATCAGCTACGCCCTCCGGCCGCCGGACGGTTCCATTCAGGCCGGCCGATCAGGCTGACGGGCGGAAGAGTGTAGCGCTGGTTCGGGCGCGCGATGACGTCCCGGTAGTCGTAGCGCGTGCCCGGAAAGCCGAGGAGCTTCCAGCCCACCATGTCCTTGTTCCCGCCATAGATGGGGTCGGCGAAGAAGCCCTCCATCGTGTTGTTGTGGATAAGATCAAAGAAGCTGCTGCCGTTGAACTCGGGCGTGTTCGCCTCGCGCTTCTCCATCGCGGTGAGCAGCCGGTCGAGTTCCTCCGCCGAGAGCTGCGGGACCTTCCGGCCGCCGAAGTTGCGCGCAACATGCGCGGCGAGACCGGCCAGATCCCGGCGATAGGCCTGCGCGAAGGTGAGCGGCGATTGGTAGCCCTGGGTGGGCAGCGGGTTCGAGGGGTGCGGCCCCTGCATGTACATGCCCTCGTTGCGGCCATAGGGGCCGGCAAGCTGGCGGTCGATGAAGATGGCGCAGCCGGAATCCTTGCCGCCCGGGCCGAGCTCATCCGCCGGAATCAGGCGATCGACGATGGCCTCCACCGCCGCGGCCTCATCGGCCGTGAAGAACAGCCACGGGCCGGGGCGGGCCTCGGTGGGCGGGTACACCTCATTCCCCGTCCAGGGCAGGTCGCGGATGGTCCTGGCAGAAGCGGCAGTCGCCGCGAACAGCGCGGTGGTGGCGAAGAGGAAGTGACGACGGGAGGGGCGCGGTTCAGCCATGCAGGGGTCCTCGGCGCGGGACAAGTGCCGCGCATGCACTTCAGAGCACGAAGCGCCCGCATGGTGCAGCGCCAATCGCGCCCTGTGCATTGCGTTACGTTAACACGGGCCGCCAAGGCGGGTGCGCCACTGCGAAGCGCCCGCACTCACTGAATTTCCCGCAGATTCACGAATGCGTGGTCACGCCCTTGCCGCGCCTCAGCGGAGCGCGTCGCGCGCGCGCAGCAGCGCTGCCTGCGCGCTCGAATCGAGACGGGGGAATTGCAGGTCGAGCGATTCCATCGCCCCCGCGATCGCCTCCGCCACCATCAGCCGCGCGAGCCATTTGCGATCGGCGGGGATGATGAACCAGGGGGCGTGCGGGGCGGCGGTCGTGCGGATCGCGTCCTCATAGGCCGCCATGTAATCGGCGTAGCGCGCGCGATCCGCGAGATCACCGACGCGGAACTTCCAGTTCTTCGCGGGCTCGTCGATACGGGCCAGAAGGCGCTCCCGCTGCTCCTCCTCGCCGAGATGGAGGAAGAACTTCAGCACCAGCGTGCCCTGACGCGCAAGGTAGCGCTCATGCGCCGCAATGTCCTCCAGCCGCTCGGCCCAGATGCCCGGACCGACGAGGGAGGGCGGCAGCGGCGCCGCATGCAGGATGGAGGGCTGCACGCGCGCGACCAGCACCTCCTCGTACCAGGAGCGGTTGTGGATGCCGATGCGCCCGCGGCGCGGCAGCGCGACGTCGTGGCGCCAGAGGAAGCCGTGCGAGCGCTCCAGCGTGCTAGGGGCGGAGAAGGACTCGACATTGATCCCCGCCGGGTTCACGCCGGAGAAGACGTGCTTGATCGCCCCGTCCTTTCCCGCCGCATCCATCGCCTGAAAGATGGCGAGGACGGACCAGCGGGCATCGGCGTAGAGGCGTTCCTGCTGCTCGGCGATGCGTGAGACGACGGCCTTCAAGCGTTCCTCGCCCTCCTTCTTGTCGAGGTCGAGGCCGCCATCCTCGTCGGTGCGGAGGATGGCAAGGGAGAAATCGGTGCCGTCGGTGATACGCCGGGCGGCGACGAAGGAGCGGAGGTTGGGCTGGGCGGTCATGCGGGCTTCCGGCGTGTGGTCCGCCAGGGCAACGCGCGAAGTGGTCAGGGGATGTCGAGCACCAGGCTGACGGGGCAATGGTCCGAGAGGCGGCGGCGCCACTCCGGCTCGCGCTCGGCATAGACCATCACGCGGAGGCTGTTCGGCCGCATCCAGCCGCGCGCGGCGCCGCCGAGCAGGATGTGGTCGATGAAGGGACGCCCGCCCCAGCAGGGGTTGGAGCGGCCGGCGGTGGCGCGCAGCAGCGGGGCGGCGCGTTCCAGCGCGGGCAGGATCGCGGGGTCACGGTCGAAGCGGCGGTTGAAGTCGCCAGCGATGGCGAAGGCCTGGCCCTCGGCCTGCCGCGTCTCGATCCAGCCGGCGAGGATGGCGGCCTGGCGTGTAAGACCATCGCATTCGCGGCCACGGTCATCCGGTTCGCGGCAGCCGGCGCGAAGGTGGAGGGAGAGGACGCGCAACGAGGACGGCCCCTCCCCCACTGTCACGTCCACGCCGCGGCGGAGGGAGAAGCGGGCCTCCGGCTGGATGTCCAGCGCGGCGAGGTCGGGGTTCTGGCGAGCGGGGATGGTGCGGCGAACGGCGACGGCGGCGCGCTGCACGTCGCGCTCCTCGGGGAAAAAGAACGTCCATTCCGCGGGATCCAGCACGAGGGCGGCGGCTTCGGGGCCGTCCACCTCCTGCAGCGCCAGGATATCGGGAGCGAGGCGGGTGGCGTAGGCCCGCAGGCGGGCGAAGTCCTCCCGGCTGCGCGGGGCGACGTCATTCGGCAGGTCGGGGTCGCCGGCCGGGCGGGTGGTGAGCCAGGCGATGTTCCAGGTGGCGAGCTTCAGCTCCGCCGCACCGGCCGGTGCGGCGAGGAGCAGGAGAAGGGCGAGGAGGGCGCTGCGCATGGGCGGCTTATAGCAGGGCCGCGTCGTGAGCAGCGGCTGGTACGGGTTCCAGCGCGCGGGCTCCGCAGGAGAGGAGATAGGTGGCGAGGGCGTCCATCTCCTCGGCATGGCGCGTGGGGTCGTGCCATGGGTCCCCGGCCGGGCTGCCGGGCGGGATCCAGATCACGGTCTCATAACGGGCGCGGGTCAGCAGCACGCGATAGGTGTTGAGGATGAAGGCACGCTCGGTCTCATTCCGCACCGTGTTCCAGCGCGCGCCGGACAGGGTGCGCATCTGCCACGCTCCTGGCCCTCGTAACATGTCGCCGCCCCAGGCGAGGCCGACCTGGTCCAGCTCCAACCCCTGGCAATCATATTCCGTGGCGTAGGTTTCGAGCGCGTCGGAGGCGCGGATATCGGGCCATCGGTCGAGGAACCAGTGGGGCATGTCCGCGGCCTGCACGCCCAGCCCCTCGGCGCGCAGGCGACGGGCGCCGGATGAGGCGACGAGGCCGGCGCGGCGCAGGCCGCGGGAGAGGTGGCGCAGGGCGATGCGCATCGCCGCGAGATCGCGCGTGACGAAGTAGGGCACGCCGCTAGCTTCCTGCGCGATGCGGGCGGCCGCGCCCGCATCGCCGTGCAGGACGGCATCGACCCAGGGCGCACCCTGCGGGTCGCGGACGGAGCGCATCGGGACGGTCAGGTCCAGATCCTCGTCCAGCGTCAGCCAGGCCCGGGGTTCGTTCGACAGGCGTTGCGCCAGAAGAGGCGCGGACAGCACGCGGGGCGGCGCGACCGCGCGCCAGCCCGGGCTTTCGGCGACGACGCGGCCCCATTCGGCCAGCCCGGCCTCGCCCGTGTTGATTTCCTGCCCGTTGCCGATCAGGGCGACGACAACCGACCAATCCGCGTGGCGCGCCATGATCTCGAGCGTATGGGCTGGCTCGCTGTCGGTCAGCGCGCTGGCCCCGCGGCGTTGGGACGGCTTGGTGGCCTGGGTGCGGTCCCAGGCACGCTGAGCTTCGTCAAAGACGATGACGCGGGCTTCGGGCATCTCCTCGGGGCGCTGGACATAGTGCTCAAGGAAGCAGTGGACGTTCTGGAGCGCGGTGATGGCCTGCCCGCGTGCCTGGCCGCGGGCTCGTCCACCCTCCGGCGCGGCCTGCCGGACGAGGCTTTCGCGCAGCACCTCGACCAGAGGTGCGTTGCCGGTGAGGAAAGCGGCGCCATCGCCGCGCAGCGCGCCGAAGACGATGTTGAGGCCGCAGAGAGTCTTGCCCGCGCCGGGGATGCCGGTGACGAAGACGACGAGGTGCTCGCCGGCGCCACGGGCGGCCTCGATGGCGCGGCGCACGGCCTCGGTGGTGCGGTTCAGGTTGGCGGCATCGGCTCGGGCGGAGACCATCTCGGCGCTGCGGTGCCGGTCGAAGAGCATCGTCGCGGCTTCAAGGACGTTCGGCACGGGACGGTAGGGTGCCGCGAGCCAGGCAGTGTGATCGAGCGGCACAGCAGGCGGGCCGATGGCGGCGTGGATCGAGAGAAGCGTGTCGCCCAGGCGTCGCCCGTTCGTGCGAATGGGCGGGGGGACGCCATCCCAGAAGAGAGGTGGGTCAAAGCCGGCAAACTGGCTGTGAGTGGCCACCAGCACGGGCACGACCGGACCGGTGCGACAGCCGGCGTGGAAGTCGCGAAGGTCCAGCGCGTAGTCCTCGGCCTGACGGAGATCGGCGGGGCTGTGGGCCGTCGCGCCGTCCTTGATCTCCAGCACCACCACAGCGCGGTCGGTCAGGATCACGCAATCCGCGCGCTTCTCCAGCCGCAGCAGGTCGTATTCGAGCATCACCGTCCAGCCGTCCGCCTCCGGCACGGCGAGTGCGGCCTGCAACAGGCGCGCGGTGGAAACCCAGGCGGCGCGCTGGGCGAGTTCGAGCGTCGCGTGGCGGGCGGCCTGGGCGTAGGCAAGGCGTGCGGCCACGTCCTCGGGCGAGAGCGCGAGGAGTTCGGGCACGGTCAGCGTCAGCCAGGGTCTCAGCGCAGGGTCCTCGATGGCCAGGTCGCGAGGAGCATACTGGCGAGGAGCAACCCGAAGCCTAACGCGTGGCTGGCGGTGGGCTGCTCGCCCAGGAACAGGATGGCGGCGGCGGCGGCCGTGGCGGGCAGGAAGGCGGTGAAGATGCCCGCGGTTCCGGCCGGGGCGCGGCGAAGCCCGCCATACCAGAGCAGGAGCGAGAGCACGCTGGCGGTGAGCGCGTGGAAGACGAGCAGTGCCAGGAGCCACGGATCGGCAAGCCGCGCGACCGCGCCTGCCTCGGGCAACCAGGCGGGCAGCAGCAGCGCGGCGGAGAAGCCCTGCATCCACAGGCTTGCGGTCAGCAGTGGCAGGGCGCCGGCCGCGCGCTTGGCGAGCAGGACGTAGGCGGCCTCACCGCAGACACCGAGGAAGATGAGGCCGTTGCCGAGGGCGCTCCCCTCCCCCTCCCCGCCACGGGCGAGGACGATCGCGGCCATCCCGGCGGCGGCGAGAAGCACGGCCGCCCAGCCGCGCGGCGGGATGCGTTCCCGAAGCCACCAGGCGCTGCCGAGGGCGACGACGGCCGGCATGGTGGCGAGAACGAGCCCGCCCTCCAGCGCCGTGGTGAAGCGCAGGCCGGCCAGCAGCGCGACGTTGTAGAGGACGGTGCCCGTCGCGGCCTGGAGAAAAAGATTCAATAGTATCGGCCGCGCGGGCCGCGGTGCGCTGTCCCGCAACAACGCCAGCGGCAACAGCACGCCGCAGGCGATGAGGCAGCGCAGGCCGAGGATGAGCGGCACGGGCAGCGCGCCCGCCAGCGCCTTCGCCACCGCCACATTCGCGCCGGTCAGGATCATGGAACCGGCGAGTTGGGCGTAGGCGGTCAGCACGCCTCGTCGTCGCGGCGGAAGGGAGAGAGGGCGTCGAGCTCGAGCATCTCCTGCTCTATCGCCGTGCGCTCATGGCGGAGCGAATCCGCCACAGCGCGGCGCAGGCCGGAATGGGCGATGAGATGGGCGGAATAGGTTGGCACGGGGCGATAGCCGCGCTGGATCTTGTGCTCGCCCTGCGCACCGGCCTCCACGCGGGACAGGCCATTGGCGATGGCGAAGTCGAGCGCCTGATAATAGCAGAGTTCGAAATGCAGGAAGGGCGCCTCCACCAGGCTGCCCCAGTTGCGGCCATACAGCGCGTCACGCCCCATCAGGTTCAACGCGCCGGCGACGGGCTTGCCGTCCTTCTCCGCGACCATCAGCACCACGCGGTCGCCCAGGCGCTCGCCCATCAGCGGCCAGAAGCGGGCGGTCAGATACGCGCTGCCCCATTTGCGGTCGGTGGTGCTGCGGTAGAACTTGTGGAACAGGCGCCAGGTCTCGGGCGTGATCTCGGAGCCGCGCAGGATCCGCATCGTCAGCCCCGCGGATTGCGCGTCGCGGCGCTCGCGGCGGATGGACTTGCGCTTGCGCGATGAGAGTGCGGCAAGGAAGTCGTCGAAGCTAGCGTAGCCCTCATTCGTCCAGTAGAACTGCATGCCCTGGCGCTGCAGCCAGCCGGCCTCACCCAGCGCGTCCCATTCGTCCCGCGTGCAAAAGGTGACGTGGCAGGAGGAGAGGGACAGCGCCTCTGTCGCCTGCGCCAGGGCTTGGGCGAGGGCGGAATGCGGCACGCCCGTTCCCTCCCGCACCATCAGCCGCGGGCCGGGCACGGGGGAGAAGGGCACCGCGACCTGAAACTTCGGGTAGTACTCGCCGCCCGCCTGCTCGAAGGCGCGGGCCCAACCATGGTCGAAAACGTATTCGCCGTAGGAGTGCCCCTTCACATAAGCCGGCGCCACCGCAACCAGCGCGCCGAATCCGTCGCGCAGGGCCAGATGCTGCGGCAGCCAGCCCGTGCGCGGGCCGGTGCAGCCGGATTCCTCCATGGCCAGGAGAAAGGCATGGGAGGTGAAGGGGTTTTCCGTGGCGTCGCAGGCATCCCACTCCGTGGCGGGGATGTCGGCGATGCGGGGATTCAGCGAGAGGGTCAGCTCAGAGGGCATGGGGCCCCATGTGCGGCGCCCGGCGCCGGGTGCAAGCGGTGGGGATCAGCCCTGCACCAGGGGCGCGAACTCGCCAAAATCGGCGACGGCCTCCACCCCGGCGATCGCGCCGCCGCGCACAGTCCAGATGTGCAGGAAGGGCGCGCGGCCGGTGCGGCCAGCGGCATCGCGCGCGTCATAGGCACCCGAGGCGAGGAGGCGGCCATCGGCCAGGGGCGTGAAGCACTCCACCGCGATGCGCCAGTGCGGGAAGTGGCGGCGGAGCGTGGGGAAGAACTCGCCTTCCACCGCTGCGCGCCCGCGCCATTCCGTGCGCGGCACGGGATAGCCGGGCGAGACGCGCCAGGACACATCCTCGGCCAGGAGGGAGTGGTTGCCGCTCTCCATCCAGCGGCGGATGAGGGCTTCCGCTTCCGTCACGCGATCTCGAACACGGCCTCGACCTCCACCGCGGCGTCGCCGGGCAGAGACGGGACGCCGATGGTGCTGCGGGCATGGCGGCCAAGGTCGTCGAAGACGGCGACGGCCATGTCCGAGGCGCCGTTCATCACCTGGGCGTGCTGGGTGAAGTCCGGAACGGCCGCGATGAAGCCGCCGAGGCGAACCACCCGGGTCACACGGTCCAGGCTGCCCAACATGGCCTTTGCCTGGGCGAGGACATTGATGAAGCAGAGCTGCGCGGCCTGCTGCCCCATCTCCACCGGCACGCCGTCGCCCAGCTTGCCAGTATAGGCGATCTTGCCCTCCCGCATCGGCACCTGGCCGGAGACGAAGAGCAGGTCACCCGTAATCACGGCGGGCACATAGTTGGCGATGGGCTTCGCCGCCTCCGGCAGGACCACGCCCAGCTCGGAGAGGCGGGCGGCGATGCGATCGGTCGAAGCCATGGTTCAGCCCACCAGACGAAGGGCGCGGCGGCGGGCAGCCGGCGCGGGGGTAGAAGGGAGGTCGGGCAGGAGGGGAAGTTGCTGGGCCGCGGTGCCGGGATGCTCGGCGCCGCACTCCTCCTCGCTCGGGTCGGGTAGGACGCGGCCGCCAAGGTGGTCCAGCGCCAGCCGGCGGAAGGCCCAGTCGAGCATCGAGGAGGCGCGCTGGATCGCCGGGTCACCCTCCACCACCCCGGCGGGGCCGAAGCGCGTGTAGGCGAAGGACTGGACGTAGTCGTCCAGGCTGACACCGGCGGCGAGGCCGATCGTCACGGAATGGCAGAGCGCGTCCACCACTGCCCGGAAGGCTGCGCCGTCCTTGGCGAGGGAGAGGGATATCTCCTCCAGCCCGGTCGCACCTTCCAGCGTGCGCAGCGTGACCCGGTGGCCACCGATGGAGACGCGCCACACGGCGCCGCGGCCATGATGGGCATGCCCCTGGTTGGCGGGGCGGGACTTGGGGGCCGGGCGAGGAGCGCGGGCGGGCACGGCGGCCGGAGCAGCCCCGAGCCAGGGTTGCAGGACGGCCGCCATCGCGGCACGGGCCTCGGGGCCGCGCGGGGCGAGGAGGCGGACGGCCGCATCGCCGGCGCGCAGGGCGGCACGGGTCGGCATCTCCGCTAGCTCGCCGTCCGCGGTGGAGATGAGGCGGGTCGGGGCGGCGGCCGGGGCGAATCCGCCGGTCTCGGCGCCGAGCAGCGCTTCCACCGCATCCGGAGAGGAGAGGGCGAGGAGGGCGGCGTGGCGCAGGCCGGGGGCGCCGGCAGCAGCGTCCAGCGCGGCGCGCGCGGCCTCGGCCAGGCCAGGGACAGGGGTCGATTTGGGGGGCGTCGGCCAGATCAGCGAGACCGGCTCGCGAGCACCGAAGCCCTCGGCGAGGTCGCCTGAAGCGGCTTCGGCCGTACCGCGCGTGAGGGCGGCAATGGCGGCAGCGGTCGCCTGCGCCTTGGGCGACTCGTAATCGAGCCCGAGTCCGGCGAGCAGCCCGGCGAGGTCGGCGAAGCCGAGGCGCAGGCGAGTGGCCTTCGCGGCGCCCAGGATCTCGAGCGTGGTCACGCCCAGGCGGACGGCAGCGGCGTAGCCAACCGAGTCGAACCCATCGCCGTCGAGGAACGCGGGCAGGTTGAGGACGAAGCGCGGCTCGGCCGCCGGATCGTTTGCCCAGGTGCCAGCCCCGGGCGCGCCGCGGCGCGAGAGGAGGAGGGCGCGCAGCCCGGCGGCGAACCGCTCGGCCGACTCGGCGCTCTCAAGGATGGCGAGCTTGCGGCCACGGGAGGCGGCGCGGCGAATCCAGGCCTCGGCGAGGCGCGGCAGCGAGACCGGGCACTCCCCCGGCGCCAGCGCGGCCAGAGCCTCGGCGGCGCCGTCATCCCAGTTCGCAGGCAGGGCAACAAGGCGCGGATTCGCATCCGGATCAGCGCCCGCGCGGGTGCGGCGGAGGGCAACGCCTTCCCACAAGGTGTTCCGGATCGGTCCGTCGCTGCGCGTCATGTGGCGACCATAGGCGCGCCGGCGGCGGGGGTGAAGGTGGGTATCTCGTGGGTCGGACGGCCCAGGGACACAAGATCGGGTGCCTGGACGGAGAGTTCCCTCCGGCGCGTCCGTGCCACGGACCCGGCGGCTTTCACCGGCGCCCCTGCCGTGCCATATGCTGCCCCTCCCCCATTTCCGCCCCCTCTTGGGCAGGAGCCCCTCCATGTCCGCCATGCAGCGCTGGCTCTCCGGCCTCACCGGCCGCAGGATCGGCACAGATTCCGACGGCAACGTCTATTTCGAGAGCCGCCGCGACTACCTGAACTATGGCCGCAAGCGCCGCTGGGTGGTCTATGCCGGCGATGCCGACCCGAGTGCGGTGGCGCCGGAATGGCACGGCTGGCTGCACTTCATGATGGATTCGCCCCTCGATGCCGGCCGCCGCCTGCCCTGGATGAAGCCGCACCAGCGGAACCTGACGGGGACGCCGAGCGCCTATCGCCCGCAGGGGCATGACCAGGCCGGTGGGCAGCGGAAGCCGACCACGGGCGACTACGAGGCCTGGACCCCGGGGTCCTGATGAAGGTCCTGATGCCGGTTTCATTCCTGAGATTGTTCGCGTGAAGGGGCGCGGGTTCGCCGAGGTCGCGGCCGGGGCGCTGGTGTTGGTCGCGGCCGTGCTATTCCTCGCTTATGCGGTCACGAATTCCGGCCGTTCTGGCGGCGGCAGCGGGCTGGTGCTGACCGCCCGCTTCGACCGGATCGATGGGTTGGCGGCCGGGGCCGATGTGCGTATCGCCGGCGTGAAGGTGGGCAGCGTGACCGCCCAGCGGATCGATCCGCAGACCTTCCTCGCGGTGCTGACGATGAACGTCGATTCGGCCCTGCGGCTGCCGGATGACAGCTCGGCCGAGATTACTTCGGAAGGGTTGCTGGGCGGGAAATACGTGGCGCTCGTGCCGGGGGGCAGCAATCGCAACCTGGCGACCGGTGGCGAGGTGAAGATCACCCAGTCCGCGGTCAGCCTCGAAAGTCTTCTCGGCCGCTTCATCTTTTCGGTGACGGAGCTCGCGAGCAGCCGCCAGGGCGAGAATGGGGGCACCGCCGCTGCCAGCGGGGGCGCGGCTCCTGCGGGCGGATCGCGGTGAGCGGCGGCGGGGTGAATGATCCGCTTGCCCCGCCGGAGCTGTGGCCCGGTACCGATGGCGCGCCGGTCTCCTGCCGGGGAAAGCTGAAGATGCTGTCCGAGAACCACACCGAGGTTGCCCAGGTGCTGCGGGATGCCTTCGAGGACGCGGTTCTGATGGGCGTGGACGAGGCGGCAATGCGGCGGGTGCTGACCGATCTGGTCGCCGCCCTGCCCAGCCCGCGGCGTGGCGCGCCGGATGCGGAGCGCGCAGCGTGAGGGGCGCGCTCGTCCTCTCGCTGATGCTGGCGCTGGTGGGGCCAGCCCTCGGCCAGGGCACGCCGCCCGCATCCCAGGGCTCGGACCAGGGGCCGCCGGCGGAAGCGGCCTGGGTGCGGAAGCGCACAGCGCAGCTCCAGGCGCTCGACAAGGTGACGGCGCGGATCACGGTGCTGGATGCGGTGGTGGATCAGCCCGTGCGCTTCGGCACGCTCTCTGTCACCGTGCGCGCCTGCAACGCCCGGCCACCGGACGAAGTGCCGGATGCTGCCGCCTTCATCGAAGTGCGCGACACGCTGCTGGCGCCCAACGCACCCCCGGCCTTCCGGGGCTGGATGCTGGCCAATGCGCCCGCTGCGCATATGCTGGAACACCCGGTCTACGATCTGCGGATCCTCGACTGCCGCTGAGCCTGCGGCTGGAGGCGCGATGACGGCTTCTTCCTCTTCTTCGGGCGACACGGCGGTCGCAGCTGGCCCGCCCATCCCCGGGCCGGACGCGGCCCTGTTCCTCGACATGGACGGCACGCTGCTGGAGATTGCCGCGCGGCCCGACGCCGTGGCGGTGCCGGAGGATCTGCCGGAGTTGCTCACCCGCTTGCAGGCGGCGCTCGGCGGCGCGGTGGCCGTGGTGACGGGGCGTGGGCTGGCGGTGGCGCGCGGCCTGGCCGGGGTGCCCAGCCTGCCGATCGGAGCGGAGCACGGGGCGGTGCTGGACCCCTCCCTGCCCGGCGCCCCTCCCCTGCCCGTGCCCTCGCCGGAATGGCGGCGAGCGGCGGATGAATGGGCGGCAGCCCGTCCCGGCACCCTCGCCGAGCACAAGACCCACGGGATGGTGCTGCATTTCCGCCAGCGGCCGGAGGCGGAGCCTGAGGCGCTGGCCCTGCTGGCCGAGCTGCTGCGTGAGGATGCTCGCGGCTTCCATGTGGTGCCTTCCCACGCGGCCGCGGACCTGCGGCCGGTGGGGGCGGATAAAGGTGGCGCGGTCCGGCGCCTGATGGCGATCCCACCCTTTGCGGGCCGGCGGCCGATCTTCATCGGGGACGACATCACCGATGAGGACGGGATGGCAGCCTGCGCCGAGTATGGCGGTTATGGGCTGCGGGTGCCGGATGACTTCGCGGGCCGGCCGGCGCTCGTCCGTGCCTGGCTGAGCCGGGTGGCAACCTCCATCCTTGGCGAGAACGGCTGAAGGTCGGGCGAGCAGGAAGGCTGGCAACTGCCCCGCGCCTCCGCTGTTCCAGATTAAGGCGAGAATAAGGAGTGACAGGGGTCACCGTGCGGGGGTGCCGACCTATCTTTGGTGTGCGACGGCGAGGGCACGCGGCGGCATGATGGAATTCGGGAGGGTGGAATAGTGGGACGGCTCGTCATCGTCTCGAATCGCGTGCCGGTGCCCAAGCGTGGGGAGCCTCCCGCTGCCGGGGGGTTGGCGGTGGCTCTGAAGGATGCCTTCAGCAACCGCGGCGGGTTGTGGTTCGGGTGGAGCGGCACGGCTTCGGAGGAACCGGCGGATCTGGTGCGCCATGCCCGAAGGGCCGGGGTGGACTATGCCGTCATCGACCTTTCCAAAAAGGCTTATGAGGGGTTCTACGCGGGCTACGCGAACTCGGCGCTCTGGCCGATGTTCCACTTCCGCCTGGGGCTGCTGAGTTATGACCGTGACGAGGCGGAGTGCTACCGCATCGTCAACCGGCGCTACGCCGAAAAGCTGCTTCCACTGCTGCGGCCGGACGACACGATCTGGGTGCATGATTACCAGATGATCCCGCTCGGAGCCGAGCTGCGGGCGCGTGGGTCGAAGCACCGGATCGGCTATTTCCACCACATCCCCTTCCCGCCCTGGGCCGTGTTCTCGGCCATGCCAGGGGCGGAAGACCTGATCCGCGATTTGCTGGCCTATGACCTGGTCGGCGTGCAGACGCATCGGGACCTGACGGGGCTGATGGACTGCATGGCCCAGGGCACGGGGATGAAGCTGCGGCCGGGCGGCGAGGTGCGGTTCCGCGGGCGGCGGACGCGGCTGCGGAGCTTCCCGATCGCGATCGCGACCGAGGAGTTTGCCGATGTCGCGGCGAAGAGCGTGAAGACGCCCGATGCCGTGCGTCTCGCTTCCAGCCTGGCCGGGCGGTCCCTGGTGATCGGGGCGGAGCGGCTGGATTATACGAAGGGACTGCCCGAGCGGCTGAAGGGCTTCGGTGCGCTGCTGGAGCGTTTCCCCGAGCATCGCAGCAAGGTCACCTATCTGCAGGTCGCGGCGCGTTCGCGCGAGGACGTGGAGAGCTACAAGGACCTGAAGCGCGAAATCGAGCATCTGGCCGGCTGCATCAACGGCGACTACGCAGAAGCTGACTGGACGCCCGTGCGCTATGTCGGGCGGGCCGTCGCGCGCGATACGCTCGCCGGCTACTACCGCATGGCGCAGGTGGGGCTGGTGACGCCGCTGCGGGACGGAATGAACCTCGTGGCCAAGGAATATGTGGCGGCGCAGGATCCCGAGGATCCCGGCGTGCTGGTGCTCTCCCGCTTTGCCGGCGCGGCGGAGGGGATGCCCGAGGCGCTGCCGGTGAACCCGCTGGACGCGGTCGGCATGGCGGAGGCGATGAACACCGCCCTGACCATGCCGCTGGCGGAGCGGCGCGAGCGGCATTCGTCGATGTACCGCCGGCTGTGCGAGCACGGGGTATCGGACTGGGCGCGGAACTTCCTGAGTGCGCTGGAGGGCACCGACCATGCCGAAGCGCCGCCATCACGCGCGGCCGCGCTCTCCGTGTTTCAGCCGCGAGTGACGTCGCGCAGCGCCTCTACCTCCCCCGACAACGCCTCGGGTGAGAGGACGGAGAGCCAGGTGGCGGATTTGTCGACGGCAAGGGCTAGCCGAACGCGGTAATCGGCCTGGGGAATCTCCTCCGCGCCGAAGCGGGCGAGATGATCATTTAGGAACTGCGTGTCGAGCAGGGTGAAGCCGCCGCGGCGAAGGCGGGCGATGAGGTGGACAAGGGCGACCTTGGACGCATCGTCCGCGCGAGCGAACATGCTTTCCCCGAAGAAGGCTGCGCCGATGCGGATGCCGTAGAGGCCGCCGACGAGGACGCCGTCCAGCCGCGTCTCGATGGAATGGGCGTGGCCCATGCCGTGGAGGGTGTTGAAGAGGCCCTCGATCTCCGGGTTGATCCAGCTGTCCTCCCGCCCCGGGGCGGGGGCGGCGCAGGCAGCGAGAACGCCAGGGAAGTCGGTGTCGGCCGTAACCTCGAACCGGCCGGAGAGGACGGTGCGGCGGAGGCGGCGTGGCAGGTGGAAGCGGTCCAGCGGCAGGATGCCGCGCAGCTTCGGGTCTAGCCAGTAGAGGCGGCCGGAAGCGCGGCCCTCGGCCATGGGGAACAGGCCGGCGCGATAGGCACGGAGGACGAGTTCGGGCGTGATCGGAAGGGCGCGACGGCTCATCGGGGCCGCCGTGACGCGAGAAAGGGCCGATCCGCGCGGGTCCGCATGGGGCGAGGATAGGCCGATCCCGGGCGCGGCGCCATCGGGCACCGCGCCCGGCTCAGTTCAGCCGCCGGGCGTGTGGCGCGCGACGAAGCGTTCCAGCCAGTGGATGGTATAGTCGCCGTCCTGGAACTCCGGATCATCCATGATGATCTGGTGCAGCGGGATGGTCGTGCGGATGCCGTCCACCACCATTTCCGTCAGTGCGCGCCGGCAGCGGGCAATGGCCTCGGCGCGGGTGGCGCCGCGAACGACGAGCTTGGCGACGAGACTGTCGTAATGCGGCGGCACGGAATAGCCGGCGTAGAGCGCGCTATCGACGCGCACACCGAGGCCGCCGGGGGCGTGATAGGCGGTCACGCGGCCGGGGGACGGCGCGAAGGTCACGGGGTCCTCGGCGGTGATGCGGCACTCGATGGCGTGGCCGTTGAAGCGGACGTCCTTCTGCTCGTAGCCGAGCGGCTCGCCGGCGGCGACGCGGATCTGCTCGCGCACGAGGTCCACGTCGCAGACCATCTCCGTCACCGGATGTTCCACCTGCAGGCGGGTGTTCATCTCGATGAAGGCGAACTGCTCGTCCTGGTACAGGAATTCTAGCGTGCCGGCGCCACGATAGCCGAGCTGCTTGAGGGCGCCCGTCACCGTCTCGCCCAGCGCGTCCCGCACGGCGGCGGAGATGGCGGGGCTGCCGGCCTCTTCCACCATCTTCTGGTGGCGGCGCTGGAGGGAGCAGTCGCGCTCGCCGAAATGCACCACGTTGCCGTGGGTATCGGCCATGATCTGCATCTCGATATGGCGGGGCCGATCGAGATACTTCTCCATGTAGACGCTGTCGTCGCCGAAAGCGGATTTCGCCTCGTTGCGGGCGTTGCGCCAGGCATCCTCGAGCTCGTCGGCCGTGTGGGCGACCCGCATGCCGCGCCCGCCACCGCCGGCCGCGGCCTTGATGAGCACGGGGTACTTGATCTGGTCCGCGATCTCGCGCGCCTCATCCAGCGTGGCGAGTGCGCCGGGCGAGCCGGGGACGAGAGGCACGCCGAGGCGGCGCATCGCGCCCTTGGCAGCGATCTTGTCGCCCATGATGCGGATGTGCTCGGCCGTCGGGCCGATGAAGGCCATGCCGTGCGCCTCCACCATCTCGGCGAAGTTGGCGTTCTCGGAGAGGAAGCCGTAGCCGGGATGGATGGCCTCGGCGCCGGTGATGGTGGCGGCCGAGAGGATGGCGGCGGCGTTCAGATAGCTGTCGCGCGCCGAGGGCGGGCCGATGCAGACGCTCTCATCCGCCAGGCGCACATGCATCGCCGTGTCGTCGGCGGTGGAGTGAACCGCCACCGTGCGGATGCCCATTTCCTGACAGGCGCGGTGGATGCGGAGCGCGATCTCACCGCGGTTGGCGATGAGGATCTTGTTGAAGGCCGGCTTCATAAAGGAGGGCACGCGGCGGCTACTCGATGACCAGCAGGGGCTCGCCGAATTCCACGGGCATGCCGCTCTCGATCAGGATGCGGGTCACCGTACCGGCCTTGGGGGCCTTGATCTGGTTGAAGGTCTTCATCGCCTCGATGAGCAGGACGGTCTGGCCCTGCGCGACCTTGCCGCCCAGCATGACGAAGGGCGCGGCGCCGGGCTCGGGCGCGAGATAGGCGACGCCAACCATGGGCGAGGTGACGGCACCCGGGGTGGCCGCGGTGACCTCGTCGCTCACCACCGCGGTGGGGGCGGCCTGGGCCGGCATGGCGGCGGGCGCCATGGCCGCCTGGGCCGGCGCGGCGACGGACTGCACCACCTGCTGGGCCGGCGCGGTGCGGGCCACGCGGATGCGGCTCTCGTCCTGCACCAGCTCGATCTCGGTGAGATCGGTTTCACGAAGGATCTTGGCCAGGGCGCGGATCGCGTCCGGGTCGAAGGAAAGGCCGCTCATGCCGTGTCGTCCTGACCGATGATGCCGGCGATCGCGCGGAGCGCGAGGGCATAGCCCCCGACCCCCAGGCCGCAGATCACGCCAACCGACGCGCGGGAGACGTAGGAGAGATGCCGAAAGGGCTCCCGCCGGTGGATGTTGGTGATATGGACCTCGACCACCGGCAGGTCCACCGCCAGCAGCGCATCCATCAACGCGATGGAGGTGTGGGAGTAGCCCGCGGGGTTGATGATGATGCCGGCGGCGTTGCCGCGGGCTTCCTGGACCCAGGAGATCAGCTCGCCTTCCAGGTTGGTCTGTCGGAAGTCGATCGCCAGCCCCAGCTCCTCCGCCGCCTCGGCGCAGAGCGCCTCGACGTCGTCGAGCGTCGCCGTGCCGTATTTCTCGGGCTCGCGCGTGCCCAGCAGGTTGAGGTTGGGGCCGTTGAGGACGGCGATCAGCGGGGGTTCCACAGGCCTGGTTCCGATGCTCCCGGTCGTTCCGGGTTTCTGGCCGGGCGGGCTAGCACGCTGTCCCGTGGGCACGCAAACCGGGGGGCGCCCTCAGGCAGGGCTGCAATCCGCCGAGCGTACGGATTCCATGAAGGCCCCGAGCTTCACCGGGTCCAGCTGTCCCCCGGTCCGGACGCCGGAGCAGAGGTCCAGGCCATAGGGGCGGACGCGGCGCACGGCGTCTCCGGCATTTGCAGGCGTCAGCCCGCCCGCAAGGAAGACCGGGACGGGGCTGGCGCGCACGAAGGCGGCGCTGATCTCCCAATCATGCACCCGGCCGGTGCCGCCGAGTTCCCGGACGGTGGCGTTGGGCCGGCCGGAATCCAGAAGGAAAGCGTGGATATGAGGGGCGTAGAGGGGGATGAGGCCGAGCGCGTCCTCTCCCTCCACATGGATCACCTGAACGCGGCGGACCTGCGGCTCCAGCGCAGCCAGTGCGGCGGCCTCTTTCGGGTCGATATGGGAGACAACCTGGATCGCGGTGGGGGCAGTAGCGCGGATATGGGCGGAGATGGCCTCGGCCGTCGTCTCCGAGGTGAGCAGGAAGGTAGCGACCGGGGGCGGAACCAGACGGGCGATGGCCGCGATGCGGTCATCCGGGATCGGGCCGGGGCCGGACGGCATGGCGCCGACCAGGCCAAGGGCGTCTGCGCCGGCCGCGATCGCCATCTCGGCCTCTTCGGGCGAGGCGATGCAGCAGACCTTCACGCGCGTTCTCATGGCAGCTTCCATGCCGCCGGCGGGACGCGCGGACAAGGCCTGCCCCTTCAACCCGGCGGCACCCCGTGCCACATCCACTCGACCATGTCCGCAGCACCTCTCACGGCCACGCCCGGCGCGGTCGCCATCACCGTGAACGGCGAGGCCCGCGCCCTGCCCGCCCCCATGGCGCTCTCCGCCTTCCTGGCGGAGGCGGGGCTGGACCTGCGGAAGGTGGCGGTGGAGCGGAATGAGGAAATCGTGCCGCGCTCGGCCTATGGGACGACGCTGCTCGGGCCAGGAGACCAGCTCGAGATCGTGCATTTCATTGGGGGAGGCTGAGGCCATGGATGGCGTGATGACGGCCCCGCAGGACAGCGACACCGATGCCTGGGAGGTGGCGGGGCGCCGCTTTCGCTCCCGCCTTGTGGTCGGGACCGGGCGGTACAAGTCGCTCGAGGAGACCGCGGCCGCGATCGAGGCCTCGGGTGCGGAGATGGTGACGGTTGCGGTGCGGCGGGTGAACCTGTCGGACCCCGGGGCGCCGATGCTGCAGGATTTCGTCCCGCCCGACCGCTACACCTATCTGCCCAATACGGCCGGCTGCCACACGGCGAAGGAGGCAGTGCGGACCCTGCGCCTGGCGCGGGAGGCCGGGGGCTGGAACCTAGTGAAGTTGGAGGTGCTGGGCCCGCCGCCCTTCCTGTACCCGGACATGCCCGCGACATTCGAGGCGGCGGAGGCCCTGATCAAGGATGGCTTCGAGGTCATGGTCTATTGCGCCGATGATCCGCTGGCCGCCAAGCGGCTGGAGGAGATGGGCTGCGTGGCGGTGATGCCGCTGGGCGCGCCGATTGGGTCCGGGCTTGGACTGACCAACCCGTTCATGCTGCGCTCGATCATTGAGAACGCTGGGGTGCCGGTGCTGGTGGATGCCGGAATCGGCACGGCGAGCGAGGCGGCGCAGGCTATGGAACTGGGCTGCGACGCGGTGCTGCTGAACTCCGCCATCGCCCACGCGAAGGACCCGGTGCGGATGGCACGGGCGATGAAGGCGGGGGTAGAGGCCGGGCGCCATGCCTACCTCGCCGGGCGGATGCCGCGGAACTATTCCGCCGATGCGTCGAGCCCGATGGCGGGACTGATCCGCTAGGCCGGAGGCGGCCCCGGTCGGTTCCCCTCAGTCCTCCCAGTAGGGCGGCAGGTATCCCATCTCCCTGTCGCTGTCCGTGCCAAGGCGGGAGGCGCAGAGAAAGTCGAGCAGGGCGAGGCCCGCCAGCCCGGCCAGGGCCAGCTTCACATTGGCGCGCTGGCGCGGCCCGTAGGACGGGGTGCCGACGAGGACAGCGGCGTCCAGCGCGTCCCCAGCAACCCGGGTCCAGAGCAGGGGTGCCGAAGCGGGGTTGGCAAGGATGGCGGATCCGATGGCCACGCCGCGCAGGCCGAACATTCGGATCAGCCCCGTGCGGCCCGTCATGCCCAGCATTTCCGCCAGCCTGCGGCCGCCTACAAGCTTCGTGACACCAAGGCCGACGCTGAGCCAACCAAGCGAGCGGGACAGGGCGATGACGTTCATGCGGGCTCTCCTCGCGCGGGCGGGCGCGTTCTGCCCGCGATAACGCAGGGGCGCGAAAAAGGCTGACGCAGGGCGCTCAGGAAGGAGGGAGCGCGCGCAGCACTTCCGCCATCAGCGGGCGATCCGTGGGGACCGGGGCGGTGCAGCGATGCTGCAGGGCCCGGAGGGCGGCGGCTCCGGGCGGCTCGGTGGTGCAGCGGTCCAGCAGCTCGCCGAGGAGGATGCCCCAGGCGCGGGTCTCGATCTGCTGCAAAGCCTGGCCCGCGGCGCCGGCCGGGAGGGTAGAGGCGGCGCCGAAATCGCTGAGAACGCCGCGGCCCGGACCGCCATCCCAGAGGAGGTTGTGGGCGTAAAGGTCGCCGTGCAGCAGGCCGCGCGCGTGCAAATGGGCGGCGGCAGATGCGGTGCCCTGCGCCAGCCGGAGGGCGGCCTCGGGAGAGAGGCGTAGGGCGGGGTCGTAGGCGTCGCGTGTGCAGCCCTCGGGGCTGGGCGGGTCGGCCAGGGGGCGCCAGGTCTCGGGCAGGAGGGACATGAGCAGGCCGTCCAGCCCCTCGGGATGACCGACGACGCGGCCGAGGGCGCCGGTGAGGTTGGGGTGCTCGCCGGCGGCGAGGAGCGCGGCCATCTCGCGCTCGGGCAGGCCGTCGCTGGTCATGGCGCCCTTGAAGAGCTTGAGGGCAACTGGGCGGGTTCCCCAGAGAGCGCGATGGACGCGGCCGGAGGCGCCCTCGCCCAGCAGCGGGCCGGGTTGCAGCGCGTCCCAAGGGATATTGGCCGCAGCGAAGGAGACCTCGCGGTCGAGAGGGTTGCCGGACCAGGCAATCCAGGCGAGGCGCGGAAGGCCCGAGAGCCAGGGCGGCAGGGCCTCGAAGCGGTTGGCGGAGAGGCGGATCAGTTCGAGATTTGGTGTCTCGGCGAGGCGCTCGGGCAGGGCCGAGAGGTGATTGCCGGCCAGCATCAGCTTCTGCAGCGCGGGGCGGTCACCGAGGGCGGCCGGGAGTTGCTCGATGCCGTTGTCGGTGAGGGTGAGCCAGCGCAGTGCGGGAGGCAGGGCTTCGGCGGGGATGTCGCGCATCCCGCAGCCGCGGGCGCCGAGCTGACCGAGGGCAGGGAGGTCACCCAGCACCGGGGGCAGGCGCTGCATCGGATTGCCGGAGAGAAACAGGATCTTCAAGCAGCGGAGACGGGCGAAGTCCGCTGGCAGGTTGGTGAGCGCGTTGCGGCCGAGGTCCAGCACCTCCAGCGTCTCCGCCAGGCCGAGGAGCTCGGGCGGCGGCTCCGTAAGGCCGAGGCCGGCGAGGTTCAGCGTGCGGGCCCCGGCAAGGGTGCCGCGGCGCAAGGCGTCGAGCGTGGTGCTCACGGGCACGCGCCGGGGCGGCCTGGGGAGGGGCGGGGCATGGCGGGCCGGGCATAGGGGTCGGGCCGCGGTGGGCGCAAGGCCAGGGCGATGATGCCGGCGCTAATGCGCGGCGCCGCCCCCTCCCCCGGGCTTGGGCGCCTTGACCAGCAGCACCAACGGAACGGAGAGCGCGAAGAGGGCCGCGATGACCACCAGCACGTCGTTATAGGCGAGGATCAGCGCCTCCCGCGTGATCATGGCAGAGACGCGGGCGAGGGCCGCATGGTCGGCCGCCTCGCCCAGGCGCGGGGTGAGGGCGGAGGCGATGGAGTCAATCGTCTGCGAGGTACCTGGGCGGGCCCAATTGGTGGCCTCCGCCAAGTGCAGGCGGTGAGCGGCGGAGCGGTCGATCACCAGCGTGTTGATGAGGGCGAGGCCGACGGCGCCGCCGAGGTTGCGCATGAGATTGAACAGGCCGGATGCGTTCTTGATCTTGGCCGGCGGCAGGGTGCCGAGCGCCACCTGGTTCACCGGCACCATCGCGAACATCGTGCCGACGCCGCGGAGAGAGAGGGGCAACCAGAGCTCGGCGAAGGAGGATTGCGCCGTGAGCTGAGAGGTCATCCACATGGCAATGGCCGTGGTGCCCATGCCGAAGCCGAGCAGGATCCGGAGATCCAGCACGCGGGTCAGGCGGCCTACCACGGGGGCGGCCAGGAACATGGCCAAGCCCGTGACGAACATCGTCTCGCCGATCTGCAGCGAGTTGTAGCCGCGGATGCGCCCGAGGAAGAGCGGCACGAGATAGACCGCGCCGTAGAGGCCGATGCCGACGAGGAAGGCGAAGACGCTGCCGAAGGCGAAGTTGGCGTTGCCGAAGGCGCGCAGCTCCACAATCGGATCCTGGCGGATGAAAGCACGCCAGAAGAAGACGAGGCCACCGATGAGGGCTGCGCCGGCGAAGGTGGCGATGGTGGGATCGTCCAGCCAGTCCCAGCGCGGCCCCTCCTCCATCACGTATTCCATGCTGCCGAGGAAGACAGCCATGGCTATCAGCCCCCACCAATCGAAGCGGGAGAAGAGGCGCGGATCGCCCTCGTCGATGTCCATCGTGTTCCAGACAACGACGGCGATCATCGCGCCGATGGGCACGTTGATGAGGAAGAGCCAGTGCCAGGACAGGCTCTCCGTAAGGTAGCCGCCGAGCGTCGGGCCGATGGTGGGGGCGAGGGTGGCGGTCAGGCCGATAAGGACGGAGACGCTGGCGCTGCGCGGGCCCTTGAACAGGATGAAGGCGGTGGCGAAGACCGTCGGGATCATCGCGCCCCCGAGGAAGCCCTGGCAGGCGCGGGCGAGGATCATGACCGGCAGGGACGAGGCGGTGGCGCAGAGCAGGGAAAAAATGGTGAAGCCCGTGGCCGAGATGGTGAACAGCACGCGGGTGGAGAGCAGGCGCGAGAGGAAGCCTGAGAGCGGGATCATGACAATCTCCGCGATCAGGTAGGAGGTCTGCACCCAGCTCGCCTCGTCCGGGCTGGCGGCGAGGCCGGCCTGGATGTCACCAATGCTGGCGGAGACGATCTGGATATCCAGGATCGCCATGAACATGCCGAGCACCATCGTCATGAACCCCAGGAAGTGCCGCCCGGACACGCCCGCGATCCCGGCCTGGGGGGCAGGGGCCGGAATGGCGGGGGTCGCGGCAGCGGCCGTGCTGGCGGACATGGCGATGGTGCTCGTCTCGCGTCCTCAGCGGCCGATGATCGAGGCGGCGGCGCCGAGGAGGGAACGGGGGGCGTGCGGGTCGTCGCGCGTGTCCACCTCGGCCTCGACCGACAGGCCGGGGCGAAGATTGGCCACATTCTGTCCGGGCTCGACAGCGATGCGGACGGGCACGCGCTGGACGATCTTGGTGAAGTTGCCGGTCGCGTTCTCGGGCGGCAGCAGGGAGAACTGGGCGCCGGTGGCGGGCGCCAGACTCTGCACCGTGGCATGGAGCGCGCCGCCGGCATCCACTGAGAGCTCCACCGGCTGCCCCTCATGGATGCGGCGGAGTTGGGTCTCCTTAAAATTGGCCGTGATGTAGAGGCGCTCGGCGGGCGGAGAGACCGCGATCAGGTTCTGCCCTGCGCGGACGTGCTGGCCGAGTTGGGCGGCGCGGTTGCCGGCGACGCCCGCAAAGGGCGCGCGGATGGTCGTGTAGTCGAGATTAGCCTCTGCCAGTTCGAGTGCCGCCCGGGCCGCATCGCGGCGGGCGACGGCGGAGCGGGCCTGGGCCTCAAGCACCGGGATGGCGCCGCGGGCAGATTCGAGGCCGGCCTGGGCGACGGCAACCGCAGCTTCCGCCCGCCGCCGGGCGGCGGTGGTGCGGTCCACGGCTTCCCGCGTCCCGAAGCCGCTGGAGGCCAGCGACCCAGCGCGGCCAGCATCGGTGACAGCGAAGACGCGGTCGGCCTCGGCCTGGGCGATCTGAGACTCGGCCGAGGCGACCTGGGCCCCGGCCTGGGCGCGCTGGGCGGCGAGGGTGCCGATATTGGCTTCGGCCTCGGCCAGGGCAGCGGCGGCCTGATCGCGACGCGCCTGCCAGTCGCGGCGGTCCAGCTCGATCAGGGGCTGGCCGGCATCTACTGCCTGGTTGTCGGCCACGAGGATGCGAGCAACGTCGCCCTCGATCCGGGAGGAGAGGACGGCGATGTCGCCGCCGACATAGGCGTTGTCGGTGGATTCCATGTACCGGCCGACCTTCCAGTACCAGGTCCCGCCAACTGCACCGCCGGCCAGGAGCAGTAGGGCGATCAGCGGGAGGGCGCGACGGAAGCGGGAGCGGCGGGGCTTTTCGGCCGGAGCGGCGGCTGCGGCGTCGCTGGCACGGGGTTCGGTGTCGGGGATGGTCGGTGTCCGGGCATTCATGGCAACTGAACCGTTCAGTTCAGTGTTCTAAATGGGATGCGGCCAGTGGGTTGTCCATGGAAAACTGGACGGTTCAGTATCACATGATGGCGCAATTCCCTGCCCCGGAGGTTCCCGCTCCCTTGTCCCTCGCCCTCGCCTCTGCCACCGAAACCTCGCCCAAGCGGTCCGCTATCCTTGCTGCCGGGGCGCGGCTGTTCATGGGCGTGGGCTACGCCACCGTCTCCATGGACGCGGTGGCGAAGGAGGCCGGCGTGTCCAAGGCCACGGTCTATGCCCATTTCGCGAGCAAGGAGGCGTTGTTCGGCGCCATCGTGGGGGAGCGCTGCACGACCATCGCAGCGCAGTCGGAGGAGATCGCGTCCCACGCCGCCACGGCGGACGGGGCGCTGCGGGAGATGGGGCGGCTCTGGATGCGCTTCCTGCTGCAGCCGGAGAGCGTGGCGATCCATCGGACCGTGATCGCGGAATGCGCCCGCTTCCCGGATCTGGCACGCGCCTTCTACGAGGCCGGGCCTGGATCGGGCCATGCTTGGCTGACGCGTCGGATCCAGGAGGAGCAGCGCCAGGGGCGGTTGCGCCCCGATGCCAATCCGGTGGTGGCGGCGGACCACATGATGGGGCTGCTGCGCGGCGAGTTGTACCTCCGAACCGTGCTGGGTGGCCCAGTGCCGAGCGACACGGCGATCGGCGCGGTGGTGGATCAGGCCGTTGAGGTGTTCCTGCGTGCCTACCGCGTGCCGGTGGAGGTTTCGACGCCGTAATCCGACCGGTCGCCATGCAGTTCGGCCCGGGTTTCGGCCGGTCACTTCCAAGTTAATCCGGGACCTTTCCGGCGGTTCTGATGCCTCACGGAAAAAATCGGGTCCTGGGGTCGAGATGGGCCTTGCACCCCCGGGGCACGGGGGCTATCTGCCCCACAGACGCAGTACGCACGTGCCTCTGGCCCGCAAGGTTACGCAACGACGTCAAGCGTTCTGGCAACCCCTGTCGGCAAGACCTGACAGGCTCTCACTTGGTCGCTGGTTCGTTCGACCGTTCGTCAATCTTGGCAGGGAACCCGCTCAGTTGCGGAGGCCTTGCCGCCTCTAATTGGGGGTGGGTGCTATGACTCCGAAGATCGCGCAGTTCCTGGCCGATGTGCAGCCGGCGACGCCGTGCCTGGTGCTCGACGTGGACCGCATCGAGCAGAACTACCGGCGCCTGCAGACGGCCCTGCCGCTGGCTCGCATCTACTATGCCGTGAAGGCCAACCCGGCGCACCAGATCCTGGAGCGCCTGGCGGGGCTCGGCTCCTGCTTCGACGCGGCCTCCTTCGAGGAGATCTCGGCGGCGCTCGAGGCCGGCGCGGCGGCGGAGTCCATCTCCTACGGCAACACCGTGAAGAAGGAGAGCGCCATCCGGGCCGCCTATGCCCGTGGCGTGCGGATGTTTGCCTTCGACTCCGAGGGTGAGCTGGAGAAGCTGGCCCGTTCGGCGCCCGGCGCCCGCGTGTACTGCCGCATCCTGGTGGGCAATGATGGCGCCGAGTGGCCGCTGTCGCGCAAGTTCGGCTGCGAGGTCGAGATGGCGCGCGAGCTGATGATCAAGGCGGGCGAGATGGGGCTGGATCCCTTCGGCCTCTCCTTCCATGTCGGCAGCCAGCAGACCAACCCGGGTGCCTATGCGGCGGCGATCGCCAAGGTGGCCATGCTGTTCACCGACCTCCGCGATGCCGGGGTGAAGGTTCGCATGGTGAATCTGGGCGGCGGCTACCCCGTGCGCTACCGCTCCGAGGTGCCGGAGATCGACGATATCGGCGCGGCCATCATGGGCGCGATGGCGGAGCATTTCGGCAATGCCCTGCCCGACATCGTGGTCGAGCCCGGCCGCTTCATCGCGGCGGATGCGGCGGTGGTCTCGGCCGAGGTCGTGCTCGTCTCCCGCAAGGCGAAGGACGATCCGGTGCGCTGGGTGTACCTGGACATCGGGCGCTTCGGCGGGCTGGCGGAGACGGAGGGCGAGTCGATCAAATACGCCTTCCGCACGCCGCATGACGGGCTGGAGGAGGGGCCGGTGACGATCGCGGGGCCGACCTGCGACAGCACCGATACGCTCTACGAGAAGTCAAACTACCGGCTGCCGGCGGCGCTCCAGCCCGGCGACCGGATCGAGATCCTCTCGACCGGCGCCTATGTGACGACCTATGCGAGCCAGGCCTTCAATGGCTTCGCTCCTTTGGGCGAGCACTACATCTGATTGCGGCCAAAGATGTGTTGATGGGAGGGGGCGCCTTGCGGCGCCCCTTCTCATATTCATGCCCAGGCGCCTTGCCGAAAGAATCCGTCTCCTTTGTGCGACAAGGAATCGATTTCGCTTTCTTGAGGATGACGCTCCGGTAATAATGCTCCAAAGGACTGGGGGCTCGCGTGGCAGAGTTCTGGGCTGACTGGGGTGCGGCCGCCTATCTTCTGGCGGCGCTATGGGCGTTCTTCGAGGGTGAGACCTTCGTGCTGGCCGCTTCCGCCATCGGGGCGATGACCGGTGCCGTGGACCCCTGGCTGTTGATGGGAGCCGTCTGGATCGGCTCCTTCCTGGGGGACCAGACCTGGTTCACCCTTGGGCGGAAATACGGCCCGCGCATCATGAAGCGCTACCCGAAGGCCGAGGCCAAGATGGCCAGCGCCACCACGATGCTGCTGCAGTACGGCACCATCTTCATCCTGACCTTCCGCTTCCTCTACGGCATCCGCAACGTGGCGGCCGCGGCCTGTGGGCTGGCGGGTATCGGCCGGCTTCGCTTCGCCGTGCTGAATTTCATCGCGGCCGGTGTCTGGGCGGGTAGCTTCGTGGCGGCGGGCTGGTTCCTGGGTGGTCTGATCGGGCCCGAGCGGCTGTTCCACGCCATTGCCGGCGGCGCTCTGCTGATTCTTGCGGTGCTCCTGTTCCGGCGCTTCTACCGCAGGCGGCGCCTGGCCCGGACAGTACCAGTCCTCTGAGCCTGTCCGGGCGACGCGGGCCGCAGGGCCCGATGACGGGGGAGCGCGAGCTCCCCTTCCCTGCGCACGGACCGGGCCGGGATCTCCGGTAAGTTCCGTTTTTGCAGCACGCGCTTCGCTTGCCGGCTCGTTCCGGGCCTATTCACGCTCCGGGGCGATTTTCAGCGACGGCGAGAGGCTCTACGCTCACCTGATGGACGAGATTGACCGCAACATCCTGATCGCCGTGCAGCAGGACGGCGCCGCGGGGCTGTCGGAACTGTCCAAGGTCGCCGGCCTTTCGGTTTCCGCGACGGCCGAGCGCGTGAAGAGGCTGGAGGAGCGCGGGACCATCCGCGGCTGGCACGCGGCGCTCGACCCGGCGGCCGTGGGCTGCCCCCTGCTGGCCTTCGTGATGGTGAAGCTTCGGCCCGGCCGCGACGACGGCGCCTTCCGCAAGGCGATGCGCCGCGCCGGCGCGGTGCTGGAGTGCCACGCGGTGAGCGGGGCCTGGGACTGCATGCTGAAGCTGCGGCTGCCGGATCTTGCAGCGCTGGAGCGCTTCGTGGCCGACGAGGTGCGCGGTCAGACCGGGGTGGAGCGGACGGAGATTGTTGTCGCGCTGTCCTCGGCGAAGGAGACGATGATCCTGCCGGTGGCGGAGGCCGACGAGGAGTAGCGCGCCCGGTAGGGGCACGTGGAAAGGGTGCCGTGGGATCCGGGGTCCGGAAGGCCAGGCCTTCCGGACCCCGCTTCGCATCAGGCGGCCGGTGTCACCGACGCTGCCAGGGTGCGCTCGTCCGCGCGCGCGTCGTAGGCGAGGCCGCGCTTCAGGGCCCAGAGGTTCACCAGCTGGAAGAGCGGGATGAAGGCCAGGTCGTCCATGGCCATCTTCACCGCCTGCTGCAGCAGCTTCTCGCGTGTGCCGTCGTCGAGGGTTGCGACGGCGCGCTCGGTCAGCGCGTCCAGCTCCGGATTGACGTAGCGGCCGTTGTTGTTGGCGCCCAGGCGCTTCTCCGGGTTGAAGGTCCCGGTAATGTTGACGAGGGTGTAGGACGCCTCGCCCGTCACGCTGCCCCAGCCGAGGAGCCGGATGGCGAATTCCTGCCGGTTGTTGCGGACCGAGAAGCTGGCCCAGGGCAGCGCATCCACCGTCGTCTGAACGCCGACGCGCTGCCACATCTGGGCGACGGCCTGGATGATACGGGAGTCGTTCGGGTACCGGTCATTCGGGCCGTGCAGGGTGAGCTTGAAGCCCTGCGGGTAACCCGCCTCGGCGAGCAGTGCCTTGGCCTGGTCGGGGTTGAAGGCGTCGGCCTTCACTTCGGGGTTGTAGCTGTAGGAGCCGGGGGGCAGCCACTGACCGGTGGGCGCGGCAGTACCCTCCATCACCTGGCGGCACAGGGCCTCGCGGTTGATGGCAAGCGACAGCGCGCGGCGCACCTTCAGGTCGTTGAAGGGGTTCTTCGGCAGGGGCTGGCCGGCATTGTCGGTGACGAAGGGAACGTTGCTGTCCCGCGAGCGGTCCGGAACCAGATAGATCACGCGCACGCCCTGGACCTCGGCGAGGGTGACGCGGCTCTCGCGGCGCAGGCGGGCGAGGTCGCTGGTGGGAACCTGGTCGATCAGGTCCACGTCGCCGGCGAGGAGCGCCGCCGTACGGGCGCTGTCGTTGCCGATGAAGCGGTAGGAGACACGGGTCCAGGGCTGCTTCGGGCCGAACCAGTCGTCGTTGCGGACCAGCTCCGTCCGGTCGCCGGGGGCGTAGGAGGCGACCTTGTAAGGGCCGGTGCCGATGGCGGCCTTGCCGGAGTTGTAGTCCTCGGTGGCCGCACCCTGGCCGACATGGCGGGAGATGACGGCGACGGAACCGAGCTCGGTCGGTAGCAACGGAGCAGCAGCGGCGGTGTGGAAGCGGATCGTCAGCGGGTCGACGACCTCGACGCGGCGGATCGCCCGAACGAAGCCGCCGAAGCCGCCCGGGGAATTCGGGACGTTGGGCGTGCGCTCGATGGTGAAGGCCACGTCATCGGCGGTGAAGGGCTTGCCGTCATGCCACTTCACGTTCGGGCGCAGCTTGAACTCCCACACCGTCTCGGAGACGGGCGTCCAGCTGAGGGCGAGGCCGGGGACGAGGCGGGTCTGGGCGTCGCGCTCCACCAGCCGGTCGAAGATGTGCATCGACAGGCTGTTGTTCGGGGCAGCGTTGTAGAAATGCGGATCGAGTGATGTGACGGCGCCGCCGATGCCGATGTTGAGCGGACGGCCCGCGGGGGCCGGGGCGCCCTGAGCATCGGCCACCGAAGGGGCAAGCCCGCCGGTGATGGCTGCCAGGGCGGCAGCGGCTGTGACAAAGAGGCGTCGGCTGATGGGCGCTGTCACGTTAATCTCTCCCATTTTTAATCTCGGATGTCGCAAACTAGCGGGAGAGGCCACGGACTGCTAGAACAGGCCCGGGAAGGCGCCATCGGGAAACCCGGGGGACTGTTATGAAGAAGAAGATCGTGTCGGTGGCCGCTGCGGCCGCCCTTTCGGCATTCGCGCTGCCTGGCGCAGCGGGGGCACAGACCCTGAACCTGGCTGTCGGCGCGCCCGTTACCTCGCTCGATCCGCATTACCATGCGCTGTCACCGAACTACGCGGTGGCCGACATGCTGTTTGACAGCCTCACGGCCTTTGACGCCCGGGCGCGCATCGAGCCCCGGCTGGCGCTGAGCTGGACGCCGATCTCCGAGAGCGTGTGGGAGTTCAAGCTTCGGCCCGGGGTGAAATTCCATAACGGGAACGACTTCACGGCCGAGGACGTGGCCTTCACCATCGCCCGCGTGCCGACGGTGCCGAACAGCCCGTCCTCCTATGGGATCTACACCCGCGCTATCCAGCGCGTGGAGGTGGTGGACCCGCTGACGGTGCGCTTCCACACCAATGGCCCCTACCCGCTCCTGCCCGTTGATCTCGGCCAGATCCAGATGCTGGACAGCGAGACCCATGCGAACCCGCTGACGGAGGAGTTCAACTCCGGCCGCCTGGCCATCGGCACCGGTCCGTTCCGCATGACCAGCTACCGCAGCGGCGACCGGATCGAGTACACGCGCAACGACGCCTATTTCGGCAACAGGCCGCACTGGCAGCGCGTGAACTACCGCATGATCACGAATGATGCGGCGCGGACCGCGGCGCTGCTCTCGGGCGATGTGGACTTCATCGATCAGGTGCCGACGAGCGACATCGCCAAGCTGCGCGGCGACCAGCGCGTGCAGCTGAGCGAGGTGGACGGGCTGCGGCTGATCTTCCTGGCGCTGGACCATTCGCGCGACGGCTCCACGCCGTTCATCACCGACAATGACGGCAAGCCGCTGCCGCGCAATCCGCTGCGCGATGTTCGGGTGCGGCAGGCGCTGTCTCTTTCCATCGACCGGCAGGCGATCACGGACCGGGTGATGGAGGGCGCCTCCAGCCCCACCACGCAGCTGCTGCCTCCCACCGCCTTCGGCGCCCTGCCCGATCGGCGCGTGCCGCGGGCCGATGCGGATGCCGCGCGCCGGCTGCTGGCCGAGGCCGGCTATCCGCAGGGCTTCCGCATCACCCTGCACGGGCCGAACGATCGCTACATGAACGATGCCCGGATCATCCAGGCGATCGGGCAGATGTGGACGCGCATCGGCGTGCGCACCGCGGTGGAGGGGCAGCCCTGGGCCACATTCGTGGCGCGGGCCGGGCGGCAGGAGCTTTCCGCCATGCTGGTGGGCTGGGGCACCTCCTCCGGCGAGCCGACCAGCCCGCTGCGTTCGCTGCTGGCAACGGCGACCCCGGCGCGCGGCTGGGGCGGGTCCAACCGCGGGCGTTATTCTAACCCCGCGATGGATGCGAAGCTCGACGAAGGGCTGCGGACGCTGGATGACGCCCGGCGCGAGGCGGTGCTGCGCGAGGCGACGACCATTGCCATGGACGACGTCGGCATCATCCCGATCCATATCCAGAAGAACATCTGGGCCATGCGGCGCGGGCTGCGGCACGAGGCGCGTGCGGATGAGCTGACGCGCGCGCAGGACATCAGCCCGGCGCAGCCCTGAGCGGCGACATGGCAGTTCGGACAGGGGTGAAGGCGATGACGACGCTGCTGCCGGCCGCCACCGTGGTTCCTGTGCTGCCCGATGCACAGGCGCGGACCCTGACGAGGCGCGTGGATGGGGCCCTTCGGGCACCCGATCCGCGCCCTGCCCAGCCATGAAGGGTGCCGCCGAGAGAGTCGCGGCCGCGCCCGAGGGAAGTAAAAGATGAGCGTTTATCTTCTGCGCCGGCTGATCCAGGCGGCGCTGGTGATGCTGGCGATGTCGGTCATCGTCTTCATCGGCGTCTACGCGATCGGCGATCCGGTGGAGATCCTGATCTCGCCGGATGCGGACCAGGCGGAGCGGGCGCGAGCGATCGCGGCGCTCGGGCTCGATAAGCCGCTGTGGGAGCAGTATTTCTCCTTCCTCGGCGCGGCGTTGCAGGGCGACCTCGGCCGCTCCTTCGTATTCAACGAGCCGGCGCTGAAGCTGATCGGGCAGCGAGCGCCGGCGACGCTGGAGCTGGCCTTCGGCGCCACCTTCCTGGCGATCCTGGTGGGGCTGCCGCTCGGCCTTTATGCCGGGCTGCGGCCAAACGGGGCCGGTGCCAAGGCGATCATGGCGGGCTCCATCCTCGGCTTTTCCCTGCCGACCTTCTGGGTGGGGCTGATGCTGATCATGGTGTTCGCCGTGCAGCTCGGCTGGCTGCCCAGCACGGGGCGCGGTGAGACGGTGGAACTGCTGGGGATGCGCTGGTCCTTCCTGACCTGGAATGGGCTGGCGCATATGGCAATGCCGGCGCTGAACCTGGCGCTTTTCAAGATCAGCCTCGTTATCCGCCTGACCCGCGCGGGCGTGCGGGAGACGATGCTGATGGACTTCGTGAAGTTCGCGCGCGCCAAGGGGCTCTCGCCCAGCCGGGTGATCGGCGTGCATGTGTTCAAGAACATCCTGATCCCCGTCGTCACCGTGGTGGGGCTGGAACTCGGCTCGACCATCGCCTTCTCGGTGGTGACGGAAAGCGTGTTCGCCTGGCCGGGCATGGGCAAGCTGATCATCGACAGCATCAACGTGCTCGATCGCCCGGTCATCGTGGCCTATCTGATGAGCATCGTGCTGATGTTCATCATCATCAATCTGGTGGTGGACCTGCTCTATTCCGTGCTGGATCCCCGCGTGCGGCTGGAGAGCAAGTGATGAGCGTCACCACCGCCGAGCCCACGCCCGTCGTCCCGCCCGTCAAGGCACCGCGCGTCGAGACGCCGTTCCAGCGCTTCGTCTCGGAGTTCGCGGAGAGCAAGATCGCCCTCGGCGCGCTGATTGTCTTCGTGGCGATCGTGCTGATTGCGATCCTCGCGCCCGTGATCACTCCCCAGAACCCCTACGACCTTGCCCAGCTCGACATCATGGACGGCCGGCTCGAGCCGGGGTCGCGCAACGGCGACGACACCATGACCTTCTGGCTCGGCACCGATGATCAGGGGCGCGACATGCTCTCGGGCATCATGTACGGGCTCCGGATCAGCCTCGTCGTGGGCGCGGGCTCCGCGATCGTTGCGGCGATCGTGGGTGCCTCGCTCGGCATGCTCGCGGCTTATGCGGGCGGCAAGACCGATACGATCATCATGCGGCTGGTCGATCTCCAGCTCTCCTTCCCGACGATCCTCTCGGCGCTGATGATCCTGGCCTTTCTCGGCAAGGGGATCATGAACGTCGTCATCGCGCTGATCGTGGTGGAATGGGCCTATTATGCCCGGACCATCCGCGGCACGGCGCTGGTGGAGCGGCGGCGGGAGTATGTGGAGGCGGCACAGTGCCTGGCACTGCCGACGCGGCGGATCATCTTCCGCCACCTGCTGCCGAACTGCATGCCGCCGCTGATCGTGGTGGCGACCATCCAGATCGCCCGCGCCATCGCGCTGGAGGCGACGCTGTCCTTCCTCGGCCTGGGCGTGCCGATCACGGAGCCCTCGCTCGGGCTGCTGATCGCCAATGGCTACGAGTACATGCTCTCGGGCAAGTACTGGATCTCCTTCTATCCCGGCATCGCGCTGCTCATCACCATCGTCTCGATCAACCTGGTCGGCGACCATCTGCGCGACGTCCTCAACCCCCGGCTCAAGAAGTAACGTGCAGCCCTCCGTCCCCGCCTCCGCGGCGCCCCCCACCCTGCAGGTCCGGAACCTGCAGACGAAGTTCTTCACGCGCGCCGGCGTCGTGCCGGCCGTCAACGATGTGTCCTTCACCGTGGAGCGGGGGAAGGTGCTGGGGCTGGTCGGCGAGTCCGGCTCCGGCAAGACCGTCACCGGCTTCTCCATCATGCGGCTGGTGGACGAGCCCGGGAGGATCACCGGTGGGCAGATCCTGTTCGACGGGCGGGACCTCGTCTCGGCCTCGGAGGAGGAGATGCGGCAGCTTCGCGGCAACCGCATCGCCATGATCTTCCAAGACCCGATGATGACGCTGAATCCGGTCCTGCGCATCGACACGCAGATGATCGAGACGATGCAGGCCCACCGGAAGATCAGCCATGAGGCCGCCCGCCAGCGCGCGCGGGACACGCTGGGCATGGTGGGCATCCCCTCCCCCGACGAGCGGCTGAAAGCCTATCCGCACCAGTTCTCGGGCGGCATGCGGCAGCGCGTGGCGATTGCCATCGCCCTGCTGCACGAGCCGGAGCTGATCGTGGCGGACGAGCCGACGACGGCGCTGGACGTGACGATCCAGGGGCAGATCCTAGCCGAGGTACAGAAGCTGGCGGCCAATACTGGCACCTCCATCATCTGGATCACGCACGACCTCTCCGTCGTCGCCGGTCTCG
This sequence comes from Roseomonas sp. WA12, assembly GCF_054165765.1. Taxonomy (NCBI): domain Bacteria; kingdom Pseudomonadati; phylum Pseudomonadota; class Alphaproteobacteria; order Acetobacterales; family Roseomonadaceae; genus Roseomonas; species Roseomonas sp. WA12. The sequence continues at coordinate 2,792,988 of NZ_CM135108.1, forward strand.
CGGACGATATTGCCGTGATGTATGCGGGCGAAATTGCCGAGTACGGATCGGTCGTCGATGTGCTCGATCATCCGCTGCATCCCTATACGGTCGGGCTGCTGGGTTCCGTGCCCAGCCGCAACAAGCGTGGCGAGCCGCTGCGGCAGATCCCGGGGACCACGCCGTCCCTGCTGAACCTGCCGCCGGGCTGCCCGTTCCAGACACGGTGCCCGCGTGCAGCGGATGTGTGCCGCCAGTCGCCCCCCATGGCCGAGATCCTGCCCGCCCATGAGGCGCGCTGCTTCCGGCCCCATCTCGAGGACGCGGGAGTGGCCGCATGAGCGAGGCGATCCAGACCCCGGAGCAGGCGGCTTCGGCCGCGCGGGCCCAGGGCGAGAAGATGATCGAGGTGGTGGGTGTCTCCCGCCGCTTCGCCAAGCGGCTGGATTTCGCCGGCAAGATCCTCGCCAAGCTGGGCGCCCCGCTGCGCGACGAGGTGGTGCATGCGGTGGACAAGGTCGACCTGACCATCCGCCGCGGCGAGGTGGTGGGGCTGGTCGGCGAGTCCGGCTGCGGGAAGTCCACCCTCGGGCGCATGGTGGCGGGCATCCTGCCGCCTTCGGATGGCAGCATCCTGTGGCGCGGGAAGGACCGCACGGGGTTGCAGGGCAAGGAATCGCGCGCGGCGACGCTGCAGGCGCAGATGATCTTCCAGGACCCGATGTCCTCGCTCAACCCGCGCCTGAAGGTGGCCGAGATAATCGGCGAGGCGCCGCTGTTCCACGGGCTGACCACGCGGGCGGGCTTCAGCGCTTATGTGGATGAGCAGATGCGGCGGGCGGGGCTCGATCCTTCCTTCAAGTCGCGCTACCCGCACCAGTTCTCGGGGGGGCAGCGGCAGCGCATCGGCATCGCACGCGCCCTTGCGGTGCAGCCGGAATTCCTGGTCTGCGACGAGTCCGTGGCGGCGCTGGACGTTTCCATCCAGGCGCAGATCCTGAACCTGTTTATGAAGCTGCGGCGGGAGCTGGACCTCACCTACCTGTTCATCTCGCACGATCTCGGCGTCGTCGAGCATCTGAGCGACCGGGTGGTGATCATGTATCTCGGCCGGGTGGTGGAGGAGGCGCCGACCGATGTCGTCTTCGCCCGCGCCAACCACCCCTATACCCAGTCGCTGCTCGCCTCCGTGCCGCGGATCGAGGCGCGGAAGAAGGCTTTCGCCGTGGTGCGCGGGGAGATCCCCTCCCCGCTCAACCCGCCGGCCGGCTGCCACTTTCATCCGCGCTGCCCGCACGCCTTCGATCGTTGCCGGGTGGAGATCCCGGCGCTGGTCGAGGTGGCGCCGGGGCACAAGAGCCGGTGCCATCTGAACGACCTGCCGAACCATGGGGGCCAGCCGGTATGATCAGGGTGATGCTGGTGGCGGTGGCGCTGCTCGGGCTTGCCGCCTGCGAGCCGCGGGAGGGCTCGCGCGGGGCCTATGTGGGTGGTAGTGCCGGAATCAACGTCGCCCGTTGAGGATGCTGCCATGACCCGCTTCGCCTTCGACCATGTGCATCTCCGCAGTCCCGATCCCGATGCGACGGGCGCTTGGTTCGTGGAGAGCTTCGAGGCGGTTCAGGTCCGCCGGCAGGAGACGCCGACGAGCCTGCGGGTGGTGCTGGACCTCGGTGGGTTGAACCTGTTCATCGACCGGGTGCCTGCCAGCACGCCGTCCGTCCCGCCCGCGCCTTTCCTCGGCATCGAGCATCTGGCGCTCGCGGTCACGGGGATCGACGCCGTGGTCGAGGAGCTGCGCGCCAAGGGCGTACGGATCGTGATGGAGCCGAGCAACCCGAACCCGACGACGCGGATCGCCTTCGTCGAGGGGCCAGAGCAGGTTCGGGTCGAGCTGCTCGAGCGCTCGCCGGGCTGATCCGGCTCAGATCACCAGGAAAAGATCGGTGTCGCCGGTGTCCTCACCGGCGGCCGTGAGCAAGGCGTGCGCCTGCCCGCGGTGATGGGTCTGGTGGTTGAAGAAATGCGTGACCAGCAGGCCGAGGGGACGCGACACCTCGCGGCCGGCGGCGCCGCTGTACCAGGTGAGATCGCCGGCCAGCCATTCCGGCGTGATGCCCTCAGCCCAGCCGGTGATGCGGGCATCCACTGCGGTGCGGGCGGCGGAGAGAGTGGCGAAGTCCGGCTCCATCGCCGGGCTTTCCTTCAGCGCCACCGAGGGCTTCGGGCCACCGTCGAAGCGAGACATCCACTGCATGTCGCCCCAGAGCAGATGGTTGAGCGTGCCGTGCAGGCTGCCGAAAAAGGCACCGCGGGGCTCGCGCCGGGCCGCGTCGGGCACCCGCGCGGCGGCCGTGAGCAAGCGGCGGTTCATCTCGGCGTTGTAGGCTGCCATCATCCGACACCAGGCCGGGGTGATGAGGGTCTCGGTCATCACGGCCGTTTCCAGAACAGGATCGTGTCCAGCAGGCTGCCATCGGCCCTTCGCGAATAGCCGGGGATGCGGCCGGCCTCCTGCCATCCCAGGCCGCGATACAGGGGCTCACCGCCGCTGCCCGCTTCCGTATCCAGAACGAGAAGGCTGCGGCCGGTGGCGCGCGCGGTCTGCTCCACGCGCTGCATCATGGCGCGGCCGATGCCGCGGCGCTGGAAGGCCGGGTCCACCAGCACCTTCGCCACCTCCGCGCGATGGGGCGCGTTGGGCTGCTGCGCGAGGACGAGTTGCGCGGTGCCGGCGAGCTGGCCGTCGCACCACGCGGCGAGGAGCACCACGCGGCCGGTGGCGACATCGGCGGAGACGCCGCGCCAGTAGGCACGGGCGGCCTCGCCCGAAAGGGGCGGCAGGTAGGAGACGGAGGCGCCGGCATTGACGCAGGCGGCCAGGATCTCCGCCAGGCGGCGCTCGGCGCTGGCCGCGGCGGCAGCATCCAGCACCTCCACCACCACGCCCGTCGCGGGCTTGGCGTAGCGGAATTCGAGGGACTTGGAGATGTCGTCGAGGATACGGATGGAGCCGGCGCGGACATAGCCGCGCTTCTCGTAGAAGCGGTGCGCCGCCTCGAAGCGCGTGTCGGTCCAGAGGATCATGCGGCGGGCGCCGTGCTCGACGGCGTAGCGCTCCGCGCCGTCCAGCAGGGTGTGGGCGAGGCCGGTGCCGCGCGCGGATTTCGCGACGTACATGCGGCCGATTTCCCAGGCCTCATCATCGTCGCGCAGCGGGCGCGTGGCGACCATGCCGACGAGTTCGCCATCCTGCTCGGCAGCCCAGAGGGCGCCGCCGACCTTCTCGAAGTGATGCGCCAGGGCGCGGAGCTCGGGCACCTCGGCGTCCACGTCGAGCACGCAGTTAGGGTACTCGGCCCAGGCATCGCCGATCAGGCGGATGAAGGCTTCCGCATCGGCGTCGCGGCCGGGGCGGATGATCGCGGTCACGTCAGGCCCCGGCAGAAGTCCTGGATGCGGCTGCAGGCCTCGCGCAGCGTCTCCGTGTCCGTCGCGTAGGAGAGGCGGATATAGGGGCTCATGCCATAGGCGGTGCCGGCGACGGTGGCGACGTGGTTCTCCTCCAGCAGCGCCATCGCGACGTCCTCATCCGTCTCCAGCCGGCGGCCGCCGGCGCTGCTGCGCCCCAGCAGGCCGGCGACGCTGGGATAGACGTAGAAGGCGCCCTGAGGGTGGTGACACTGCAGGCCGGGGGCCTCGTTCAGCATCGCCACCACGATGTCGCGGCGCTCGCGGTAGATGCGGGCGCGCTCGGCCACGCCGTCCTGCGGGCCATCGAGGGCGGCGATGGTGGCGGCCTGGGCGACGGTGGCGATGCCGTTCGTCGTCTGGCTCTGCATGTTGGTCATGGCCTTGATCAGCGCCCGGTTGCCGCCGCAGAAGCCGACGCGCCACCCCGTCATCGCATAGGTCTTGGAGGCGCCGCTGACGGTGAGCACGCGATCGCGCAGGCCGGGTTCCACGGCGGCGATGCTGTGGAAGCCCGTCTCGACGTAGCTGATGTGTTCGTACATCTCGTCCGACATCACCCAGACATGGGGATGGCGCATCAGCACGGCGGCAAGCGCCGCCACCTCGTCACGCGTCAGCGCGGCGCCGGACGGGTTGTTCGGGAAGTTCAGCACCACCCATTTCGTGCGCGGCGTGATGGCGGCATCGAGGTCCTCGGGGCGCAGCTTGAAGCCGTTGTTCTGCGGGCAGGGCACGAGGACGGGCACGCCGCCCGCCAGCTTGCCGATATCGGCATAGGCCGACCAGAACGGGGTGGGGATGACGATCTCGTCGCCCTTGTCCACGCTGGCCAGCAGCGCATCCAGGATGACCTGCTTACCGCCATTGCCGATCAGGATCTCGTTCAGCGCGTAATCCAGCCCGTTCTCGCGCCGGAACTTGCGCTGCACGGCGGCCTTCAGCTCGGGCCAGCCGTCATTCGGGGGATACTTGGTCTTGCCCGCTAGGGCGGCCTGGTGCGCGGCCTCGATCGCATGGGGCGGGGTGGCGAAGTCCGGCTCGCCGACGGTGAGGCTGATGACCTTGTGCCCGGCCTCGCGGAGTTCCCGCGCGCGGATCGACATGCGGGTGGAGCCGGAGACCTGGATCTCCTGCAGTCTCTGGGCGAGGGCGGGCATTCGGGAACTTCCAGCAGTGTCGGTGCAACAAGGCGGGCGAAAACTAGGCCCCGGGCGGGGCCGCGCCAACCCCGGGCGCGGCCGCGGGGCGCTCGTAGAGGCGGTCGAACCCGGTCTCTTCTGTCAGGCGGAAACCGGCGCGCTCGTAGAAGCGGGCGGCGGGGCTTTGCTTCAGCACCTCCAGCCGCGTCGGGATCCCCGGCCGCTCCGCGAGGATGGCGTCCAGCACGGCGCGGCCGAGCCCGCGGCCCTGCGCATCCGGTTCGAGATAGAAGGAGTGGATCTCGCGGTAATCCGCCCCATCGAGCACCGCGACGCAGCCGAGGACGCGGCCGTTGCTCTCGATCAGGCGAAAGGCCGCTGGGTCGAAGCCCGCCCGCATCCGGGCACGGCGGCGGGCGGGGTCGTACCGCCCCAGCCGCTCCAAATGCGGGCGCATCACCCGCATCGAGAGGTCGAGCAGGGCCTCGAAGTCGCTCTCCGCGGCAGGGCGGAAGGCGAAGATCAGTGCAGGCCCTGGCAGAAGCGCTGGATGCGCGTGCAGGCTTCCTTCAGCTGGTCGTCGGCCGCGGCGTAGGAGATGCGCATGTAGCCCGGGAACAGGAAGGCGGAGCCGTGCACGGTGGCGACGCCCTCCTCCTCCAGCAAGGCGAGGACGAACTCCTCATCCGTGCTCAGCAGCTTGCCTCCTTTGGTGGTCTTGCCCAGGCAGCCGGTGACGGAGGGGAAGACGTAGAAGGCGCCTTCCGGTGTGTTGCAATGGATGCCCGGCGCCTCGTTCAGCATGGAGACGACGAGGTTGCGGCGGCGCTCGAAAGCCTGGCGCATCTCCTCCACCGTCTCCTGCGGGCCGTTCAGCGCCTCGACGCCAGCGGCCTGGGTGATGGAGGAGGTGTTGGAGGTGGACTGGCTCTGCAGCTTGTCCATCGCCTTGGCCAGCGCGGCCGGGGCACCGGCATAGCCGAGGCGCCACCCGGTCATCGCATAGGCCTTCGACAGGCCGTTCATGGTCACGGTGCGGTCGCGAAGGCGTGGCTCCACCTCGACGACGGTGGCGAACTTGAAGCCATCATAGACGAGCTTCTCGTAGATATCGTCCGTGAAGACCCACACATTGGGGTGGCGCAGCAGCACGTCGGTGAGAGCCTTCAGCTCCTCGGCCGTGTAGGCGGCGCCCGTGGGGTTGCACGGGTTGTTCAGCATGAACCACTTGGTCTTCGAGGTGATCGCGGCCTCGAGCTGCTCGGCGGTGATCTTGAAGCCCTGGTTCGGGCCGGCCTCGACGATCACGGGCGTGCCGTCCGCGAGGGCGACGATGTCGGGGTAGGACACCCAGCAGGGGGCGGGGATGATGACCTCGTCGCCTTTGTCCAGCGTCGCGATCATCGCGTTGAAGATCACCTGCTTGCCGCCGGTGGAGACGGTGATCTCCTCCGGCTTGTAGTCCAGGCCGTGGTCGCGCTTGAACTTGGCCGCGGCAGCCTCGCGCATGGCCCGGGTGCCTGACACGTCGGTGTAGCGGGTCTCGCCGGCCTCGATCGCGCGGATCGCGGCATCCTTCACGTTGCGCGGGGTCTCGAAGTCCGGCTCGCCGGCCGAAAGGCTGATGATGTCCCGCCCTGCCGCCTTCATCTCACGCGCCTTGGTGGAGATGGCGATGGTCTGGGAGGGGGAGATCTTGTTCAGGCGCTCGGCGGTAAGGGTCATCGCTCTCGGACTTGTCGGTTTCGTGACGGCGCGGACCCTACCCCCCCTCGCCCGCAGGCGGAACCGCCGGAATCCGCATTTCAGTCCCGCCGACGCAACAAAAGGCCGACCGCGCCAAGGGTGAGCGCGGCGGCGGCGAGCAGGAGCGTGGCCAGCGCGTTCACCTCCGGCGTCATGCCCAGGCGCAGCATGGAGAAGAGGGCGACCGGCAGGGTGGTGCCGGCCGGGCCCGAGGTGAAGGAGGCCAGCACCACGTCATCGAGCGAGAGGGTGAAGGCGAGGAGCCAGCCCGCGGCCAGCGACGGCGCCATGAGCGGCAGGGTGATGGTGGCGAAGGTGGTGGCCGGGGTGGCGCCGAGATCCAGCGCCGCTTCCTCCAGGTCCCGGTCCGCGGTCGCGAGGCGGGACTGGACGATGACGGCGACATAGGCGCTGCCTAGCGTGGCATGGGCGAGAAGGACGGTGACCGCGCCCCGCCCTGCCGGCCAGCCCGTGGCGGCCTCGAGCGCCACGAAGAGGAGAAGGAGGGAAAGGCCGGTCACCACCTCCGGCAGGACCAGCGGCGCACCGGCCAGGGCGCCGAGCGCCGAGCGCCCGGCGAAGGGGCCGTGGCGGGCCAGGACCCAGCCAATGGCACCGCCGAGAAGGACCGCGAGACTGGCCGCGCCGGCGGCGACGCGGAGGGATAACCAAGTGGCCTCAAGCAGGCGGTCATTGGCGGCCAGGGCCGTGAACCAGCGGAGCGAGAAACCGCCCCAGCGGAAGGGCACCGCGTCCCCGGAGAAGGCGTAGGCGACCAGCAGGACCACGGGCAGCCAGAGGAATGCGAGGCCTGACCAGAGGGCGGGACTGAGCCAGCGGGGCGTCATGCATGCCGGCCCAAGCGCTGGAACAGGATGATCGGGCCGATCAACAGCGCGAGCAGGGCCAGGGCCAGGGCGCTGGCGACCGGCCAGTCGCGGTTCTGGAAGAACTCCTGGAACAGCACGCGGCCGACGAGGGTGGCGTCGGACGGGCCGAGGAGCTCGGGGATCACGTACTCGCCCGCGGCCGGGATGAAGACGAGGAGGAAGGCCGCGGCAAGGCTGGGGGCGAGCTGCGGCAGGGTGACTGTGAGGAAAGCGCGGCCGGGCGTGGCGCCGAGATCGGCGGCGGCCTGTTCCAGCGCGGGGTCCAGCCGGGTGGCGGCGGCGAAGATGGGCAGCACCGCGAAGGGCAGGTAGGCGTGGACCATGCCGACGAGCATGGCGCCGTGGCTGTAGAGCAGCGGGATGGGCTGGTCCGTCAGGCCCAGGCTGCGCAGAACACTGTTGATCCAGCCCTCGTCGCGCAGCAGGCCTATCCAGGCGCCGATGCGGATGAGAAAGCCGGTCCAAAAGGGCAGCAGCACGGCGCCGAGCAGCGCGTCGCGCCAGCGACCGGCGCGAGCGATGGCAATGCCCATCGGCATGGCCAGCAGCAGGCAGAGCGCAGCGGTGAGCGCGGCGGTGATGAGGGACTGGACCAGTGCGGCGCGGTAATGCGGATCCTCGGCGAGGAGCCGGAGGTTTTCGGGATTAACCCCCTGCCCTGCCCAGGGGGTGGCGTAGGGAGGCACGCCCTCGGCCTGCCAGGACAGCGCCATGATGCCGACCAGCACCAGCGGCGCGGCCACGAGCAGCGCGAGCCAGAGGCCGGGGAACAAGCGGAGCGCGATCCTCATCCCTGTAGGGGCACCACGGAGGCAGCATCCCAGGTCACGCGCACATCCGCGCCGCGCGGCGGCGGCGCACCGTCCTCCTCGGCATGGGAAACGCGCAGCAGGGCGCCACCGACCAGGCGTACGAGGAGCATGCTGCTCTCCCCGCGGAAAGCCGCCTCCTCCACCCTGCCGGCAGCGCTGTTCTCGCCCTCGGCCGGCGCGAGGCGGATGCGTTCGGGGCGAAGGGCAACAGCGCCGACGCCTTCCGGCAAGCGCGCGGCGGCGCGGAGAGTGCAGGCGGCACCAGGGCAATCGAGCGCGCCATCGGCGGTGCGGCTACCCGTCAGGATGTTGGCGGCGCCAAGGAACTCGGCGACGAAACGGGTGGCCGGGCGATCGTACAGCTCGCGCGGCGGGGCGACCTGCAGCAGGCGGCCGCGATCCATCACCGCGACGCGGTCGGCGAGGGCCAGGGCCTCGGCTTGGTCGTGGGTGACCATGATGAAGGCGGCGCCGCTCTCCCGCTGGATGGCACGCAGCTCGAAGCCGGTGCGCTCGCGCAGATTGGCGTCGAGCGCACCCAGCGGCTCGTCCAGCAGCAGGAGGCGCGGGCGCTTCACCAGGGCGCGGGCCAGGGCCACGCGCTGGCGCTGGCCGCCGGACAGTGCGTGGGGTCGGCGGGATTCCAGCCCGTCCAGCCGCAGCAGGGCGATGGCCTCGGCGACGCGGGCGGCGATCTCGGCACGGGGGCGGGATTCGCGCCTGAGGCCGTAGCCGATATTGGCGGCGACCGTCATGTGCGGGAACAGCGCGTAGGACTGGAACATCATGTTCACGGGGCGGCGGTGCGGAGGCGTACCGAGCAGGTCCGTACCGTCCAGCTGCAGGGTGCCGGCATCGGGTGTCTCGAAACCGGCAACCACGCGCAGCAGGGTGGACTTGCCGGAGCCCGAGCCACCGAGCAGGGCCAGGAACTCGCCCGGCGCGACATCGAGCGAGACGCCGTCCAGCGCCGCCACGGCGCCGAAGCGGCGGGTGACGCCATGGAGGGAGAGGCGTGGCGGGGTCAGCGGCCGCGCGGCACCGCCCGTCAACGGCCGGCCTTGAAGCGAGACCAGGAGCGGGCGCGGGTGCGCTCGGCGGCCGGGCCGGGGGCGGCGACGGTAAAGCTGCGCGCAACGGCCTCCGCCGAGGGATAGACGTTCGGATCCGCCGCGACCTCCGCGCGCAGATGCGCGCGGGAAGCGGGGACGGCGTTGGGATAGTGCACCTGGTTGGTCACGCCGGCGATCACCTCGGGTCGCAGCATGTAGTTGATGAAGCGCTGCGCCGCATCGGGGTTCGGCGCATCCGCGGGAATGGCCAGCATGTCGAACCAGAGCTGCGCGCCGCCCCTCGGCTGGGCGTAGCTCAGGCCGCCATTCGGGGCGCGGCTCTGCGCCTGCACGACATCGCCGGAATAGGTGAGCACGGCGCAGTACTCGCCCTGCGCCAGTGCGTCCGTGATGGCGGCGGAGGGGATGATGGCGCGCACATGCGGGCGAATCGCCAGCAGCGCCGCCTCGGTCGCCCGCGCATCGGCGGCATCGGCGCTGTTCGGGTCCTTGCCCAGCCAGCGGAGGACGGAGGGGATGACGTCGATGCCGCTGTCCATGATGGCGATGCCGCAGCGGGCGATGCGGCTGGCGTTCTCAGGCTTCAGGATGAGGTCGAGGCTGTCGAGCGGTGCGTCGGGCGCCAGGGCCCGGATGCGGTCCGCGCGCAGGCCCATCCCGATCGTGCCCCATAGGTAGATCGCGCCGTGGCGGTTGCCGGGATCGCTGCCGGCCACCTGGGCAAGCAGCGCGGGATCCTGGTTGGCCCAGTTCGGGATGGCCTGGCGGTCCAGCACGCGCAGGGCGCCGGCACGCGCCAGGCGGGCGAAGCTCGGCTCGCTGGTGGGCACGACCACGTCGTAGCCGGAACGCCCGGCGGAGAGCTTGCCCTCCAGCGTCTCCAGGCTGTCATACACGTCGTAGCGCACGCGGATGCCGGTCTCGCGCTGGAAACCCTCGATCGCCTGCGCGTCGATGTAGTCGGCCCAGTTGTACACGTTCAGGACCGGTTGCTGCGCCACCGCAGGTCCGGCAAGGACGGATGCCAGCAGCAGGAGGGCTGGCAGCAGGGGGCGAAAAGGACTCATGCCGTCTCCCGAAGGGGCGCTGGAAGGGCGCAGGTTATGTGGAAGCGGGCCGCGCGCAAGCTGGGTATGTTTTCTGGACTGAAATAGGAACTTGTTCTTGACTTGAGGCGGATGGTCCTGTAGTTCCCCTCCTGCCAACGGGACAACTGCGCCCGCATCTCCAGACACCCTTTCAGCCCCGCCCGGCCCTGCCGCGCGGGGTTTTTCGCGCCCGCCCCGCGTCTTCCGGCAGGAGCCATGCCCGCATGCCCTACATTGCCAGCAACCTGATCCCGATCGTTGCCGCCGACAGCTTCACCCTGTGGCTTTACAAGACAGGCGACACGCGGGCCACGGTGCTGTCGGCCGGGTATTTCGCGGCGGCGGGCAACCGGTTGCTCTCCGGCCACATGATGGTGCTGCAGGCGGCGGACGCGACGGCCATCCTGCCGGTCCGCGCCGGTGCGGAGGTCGGGAACGGGCTCGTCGTCGATGCCACCTCCTCCCCGCTGCGGCTGAACGGCGCGGGCTCGCTCGACATCGAGGCGGACCTTGCTGCGGCGGCGGTCGCGCGCTGCATCAATCTCGGCCCGGTGCCGAGCGGCGTGAACCAGGGCGAGACCTTCACCGTGCAGGCCGCCGCCTCCGGCGCGACCACCTCGGTGAGGTTCAGCATCGTCAACGCGGCCGGAACCGTGGTGGTGGGGCCGACGACCGCCGCGGTCGCCTCGGGAAGCGCCATCGCCACGCTGACGGCGCCCGTGCCGGGCACGGGCTACCGGCTGAAGGCGGAGGACGCGGCGGATGCGCTGGTGGCGCAGCTCTCTCCCTCCTTCGTGGTGCTCTCCGCCTTCGCGCTGCTCATCGAGAGCGGGCTCGGCATGCTCGCGGAGACCGGTTCCAGGCTCGTGATGTAGCGCCTCCCCTTCCCCGCACCTTACGCCCCGCCCCCTTCCGGAGCTGCCAGCCCACCATGCCCGACAGCAAGATCAGCGACCTCCCGCCCGCCTCCTCCTTCGCCGACACGGACATCTCACCCTTCGTGCAGGGCGTGGGCGCCTCGGCGGAAACGCGCCGCGCCAGCTTCGGCCAGATCCGCAACGCGGTGATGGCCGACCGACCCCTGCATGTCCGCGACTACGGCGCGGCCGGCAATGGCACCTCCGACGACACGGCCGCATTCCAGGCCGCCCTCAACGCCGCCGCATCGGCGGGCGGCGGGGTGGTGATGGTCGGGCCGCGCCGTTACCTGATCGACAGCGCGGACCTCGTGATCCCCGCCAATGTCACGCTCCAGGGCGGGATCGATCCCGGCGGCTTCCGCGTGAACAACGACTACAGCGCCCTGCCCTACTGCCTGATGCTGAACCCGGCCCGCACCATCCGCCTGCGGCGCAACGCATCGCTGGAGCAGGTGGCAGTCCTGCGCAAGGGCTTCATCGGGCCCAACACGCTGCGCGAGGCGCTGGACTGCACGGCGGCCTTTTCCGGCACCGCGGTCAGCATCGGCGATGGCACCACGGGCAGCAGCGTCACCAACGCCACTGACGCCTCCGTGCGCGGGCTGCTCATCATCGGCTTCACCTGGGGCGTGTACAGCAACGGCGCCAGCCGCACGCGCATCCGCGACATCGTCGGCGACTGCACCAACGGCCTCTATCTCGGGCGGTCCTACGACATCGCGCAGAACGAGCGGATCAACTGGCATCCGCTGGCCACCACGGGCCGCAGCTTCTCCTCGGCCACCTACGCGGTCAGCGGCTGCGCCAACAACGGCGCCGGCCTCGTCCGGGTGACCACCAGCACGGCGCATGAGCTGCTGCCCGGGGATCTGGTGGTGGTCGGCGGCATCGGCGGGGTGGCGGGCGCGAACGGGCGCTTCACTGTCGCCGCCACGCCCAATGCCACGGTGATCGACCTCGCGGGCAGCGCCTTCGCCGGCGCCTACACCAGCGGCGGATCGGTCAATCCCGCGCCCAACCACCGGCGCGGCAAGGCCTTCTGGATCTACGACGCGGACATGCCGAATTTCGTCAACTGCTTCGAATTCGGCCACGACATCGGCTGGCACCTGGACGACCTGACGCATTCCGCCCAGTTCGTGAACTGCGGCGTGGACGGCATCGTGGTGGATCCCGCGACCATCGGCGTGCAGATCACCGGCCAGGCCAACCGGAACAAGTGGTACGGCGGGTTCTGGTCGAGCAAAGGCCGGCCACTCGTCGTCAACGTCCAGGCGTCCGACCAGAATACCATCGCCGGCGTCATGCTTCCCGGTGGCTCCGGCCGCTCGGTGGAGCTGCAGGATGGCGGGCTCGTGCTGATGGGCTGCGACATCTATGGCGGCGTCCATGTGTTCGACGCCGCCGACAGCCTGCAGCTCCTCGGCTGCGATCTGAAGAGCACGAGCTTCACGGGGCAGAGCGCCGCGGCGCTGCTGAAGATGCAGATCGCCGGCAGCCGCATGGCCAGCGCGCCGGGCGTGGCGCGCATCATCGGCGGCCAGTCGGAACTGGCCGCGATCTCCTCCGCGGGTGTCATCGAGACACGGCTCTCGGCGCGTTCGGACGGCGTGGTCGCGCTGCATCGCCGCAGCACCGGTGCCGGCGCCATGCTGCGGCTGCACGGCAATGCCGACACGGCAGCTGCCTCGCTCAGCGTCGTCGGCAGCGACGTGTATCTGGCCGGCGACCCCGGCTCCAATCCGAATCCTGCCTATGTTGTCGGCGGTGCCGGCATGACCCAGCCGCTGACCCTGCGCCTGCGCCGCGTCTCGGCCGCGCCGGCGGCAAACGACCGCCTCTTCTCGCTGGAGGGCAATGGCAACAACAGCGCCGCCGCGGAGGTGACCTATGCCCGTGTCTCTGCCATTGCCGAAGGCGTGGCCGCGGGTGCGGAGGCCGGCGCGCTGGTGATCGAGACGCGGTCGGGCGGCGCGGTGGCGGAGCGCCTCCGGGTCGCCTCCAGCGGTGCCGTGACGCTGACCGGGCCGCTCAACCTGCCCGCCGATCCGGCGTCGCCCCTGCAGGCGGCCACGCGCAACTATGTGGACAACATCCTCACCGCGCGGCCCATGCCGGTGGCCCTGATTGCTTCGTCCATAGCGCTCAATTTCTCGGCGCACAATGCCCGATTGCTGGTCGCCAATCCGGGCGCCGCGTTGTTCCTGGACTGGTCGGCAACCGCCAACGGCTTCGCCTGCATGGTGGTGAACCGGACGGGGGCGGATCTCGCGGTGAACCTCTCGGGCTTTTCGACAGGAGTCGTAAACCCCGACGGCCTCACGCGGATCCGGGCCGGCGGCATCGCCAGCCTGCTCGTCTACTCGCCGGATGGCGGGGCAACGAGGCTTTGTCAGCTCTCCGGCGCAGGGGCGCCCTGATGATCGGGGCAGCACTCATTGTCCATGCGCTCGAGAGCGGGACCGGTTCGCTCCGGCTCATCGCGGGGGAGGCGCTCGCGCCCGGCATCGTCTTCTCCCGCGCCTCAACGGCAATGGCGCTCGGCGCCGATGGCGTGACCTGGCAGCAGGCCGCGTCCAACGCGCCACGTTTGACCGGCGCGGCACGCCGGCTGCTCATCGAGGCCGCGCGCACCAACGGCGCCCGCAACCCGCGCGGGGAGGGCACGGTGCCGGGATCCCTCGGTTCCGGCGGTTCCCTGCCAACCGGATGGGCACTTCCTGCCTTCCCGGGGCTGACATGGGAGGTGGTGGGAACGGGGATGGATGGCGGCTTTCCCTATGTCCGCCTGCGCCTCTTCGGCACCTCGACGGCGGCCAGCACCATTCGCCCCAATCTCGACGCCATCGGGAACATCGCGGCGGCCCCCGGGCAGACCTGGACCTGCTCGCATCTGGTGCGTCTCGCGCCCGGCGCGCCGGCGGTCGGGACGCTTACCTGGCAGTCCGAGGTCCGCGAGTATGCGAACACCACGGCGGGCTCGCTAACCACGGGATCCGCCGTGAGCTTATCGACCACTTGGCGGCGCGCCGAAGCATCGCGGCTCGTGACCGGCTCCACGACGACCTCCGTTCTTCCCACTCTCCGCCTGGCGGTAGCCAGCGGGGCCGCACTCAACCTCACCATCGACCTGGCGGGCGTTCAGGCGGAGCAGGCCGCCTCGGCCTCGAGCCCGATCCTGCCACCTGCCGGCGCGATCGCGGCCAGCACGCGCGCCGTCGACGCCCCCATCCTTCCGCTCTCCGCTGCCCAGCGGGTGCAGGGCACGCTGGTAGGCACCATCCTGCTGCCGCAACTGCCGCCTGCGAACCTGTCCGCCGGGATCTTCCAACTGGATGACGGGACGAATGCCAACCGGCTGACGCTGCGGGTTCTACCGACGGGTGCTCTGCGCTTGGTGGGAAGCGGGGCGGCCACCGCGCTCGACCTCGTCGTCGGCAGCGTGGCCGCGGGCGCCATCGCCCGCTTCGCGGTGTCCTACGGCGCGGACGGGGTTTCGGCCTGCCTGAATGGGGGAACGATCGCTTCCGCCGCGGGGACCGTCGTTCCGCCGGACCTCACCGCCCTCGTCATCGGCCACGGGTCCCGCGCCTACGACCTGGCCCTGAACGGCGAGATCGGGCCGCTGACCCTTCACCTCTCCCGCCTGCCGGACGCGACCCTGCAGGCCCTCACCTCCCTTTAGCAGAGACGGAGACATCCATGTCCGACCTGACCGATTACGCCCGCAATCTGCTGGCCCGCGCCATCTGCGCCCGGGCCCCTGGCCTGCCCAGCACCGTCTACGCCGCCCTCGGCACTGGCGGCACTGCCGCAACTGGACTCGGCGGTGAGCCCGTGGGCGGCGGCTATGCCCGCCAGCGCGTGACCTTCACGGGAACGGGCGCTCAGCGGAATGCCGAGGCGCTCCGCTTCGTCTTCTCCGGTTCCGTCGGCACGCTGACGCATGTGGGGCTTTACGACGCCAGCTCCGGCGGCAATCCGCTGCTGGTCTCGCCGCTGAACGCCCCGGTCGCGATGACCGGCGCGGGGACGGTGACACTCGCCGCTGAGACCCTGGTGGTGAACCCTACCTGAACACGGGCAGGGAGGCGCCGGCGGCTGCCTCCCCTCTTGGGCCGGGCGGATGGCTCTTCCCGCTACGCCCCTTCTAACGATCGGTAGGCCTTGTCTCCTTCGGGCCAAAGGCGGCCATGGCGGCGGAGAAGCGGGCCCGCATCCGGATCGCGTCCATGGATGAACCGCTCACCGGCGCCTCGGCCAGGCAGCGCTCCAGCTCCGACCGCAGGGACCGCAAGGCGTCTGCCCGCAGCTCCGCCGGCATCCGGGACAGGATACGGTCCAGAGCCTCCGTCACCGCATGCTCCAGCGCATCCTCGGCTTCCGCGGGCTGCATGGGCGGCCTTGATTCCAAGATGCTTTCCTCCCACTCGAAGCTGGCGCGGACCATGGCGCGAGCCCAACCCCGTCGCCCCAGGCCGCGTGGCCACAGATGTTGCTGACTGATGGCACACCAACGATCCGCGTCGCATCGAGGTCGGGCAGGGCCGAAGTTTTTCTCCCTTTTTCCTGCAGGGCAGGATAGCCTCCCATGAGGGGCGGTTCAGGCGCCATCTGGGCGCCGAGTGTCGTCAGCCCGTGGAATCCGACATGAGCGATAGGGGTTTTTCGAGTCCGGTCCGGTCATCAGCTCCGCAAGAATTGGGGCTGCCGCGCGAGGGCGTTCTTTCCGCCATCAGCGAGCTCGCCAGCCATGTGCGTGCCACTGGCCTCAGCCACGCCGATGATCTGCTGACCGAGCTCCTGGCCGTCCTTTACACGGACGCGGGCACGGCTTGTGCACCTGCGTCCTCTGATACTAGCCCTACAGCCGGGACACTCGGCAGGCTCTGACACCTGCTGTGGCAACACGAGGTCTCTCAGCCGCGCTCTAGCCGCCTCATCTTTCGATGTTGCGTGGGGGACCGTCTTCCCCACCATTGGCCTAAGGTGGAGACACGATGGTGGCGCTGTCCATATGCCTCGGCTTTTCCGGAGGTCCATATGCCTCGGCTTTTCCGGAGGTCCTGAAGGCAATCGCCGGTCGCCACAATAATAACCCTGGCATGCCGGCCTGGCGATTCTGGGTCTCTCGGTTTTCTCTGGAGCGCCTTCTACCCTTTAGGCGTCAGTCTTTTCGGCTAGCCACTCACTCTCAACGGTTGGATGTGACCTTGACCCGCACGGATTTGGTGCCCCCGTTCCAGCGGCTTGCGTTGCAGCACGCCCGGGCAGGCCAGTGTGCGTATGGGCTTCGTTCGACTGAGGCAGCCCTGGTTTGAGGCGGCAGTCGGCTGACTTTCGGCACCCGCGCTAGCCGCAAAGAGCCAATTCAACTCTGGAGCACCCCCGAACGACATCGGTGCACAATATCGGCCCAAACCGACGCTCGTGTTAGAAATGTCAGAAGGATTGGTTTGAGGAAAGAATGCGGCAAGCGAACGCGCTGCTTAGAAGTCCTGTGTCGCAAGCGTCGCAGCAATGATGGCCCGGGCGGACATATCGACACACGGCACACCGGCCATGGGTGCGTAAGCCAAGCAGTGGTTCATCTCGACAAGCACATGCTGCAGGGCATGCGACCGCTCGTCTGAATCCACGTAGCCGAGGACCGTCCTGACCGCCGCGGCGACTGCGCCGGCAAGAACCTCACGCTCTGCCCTTCCAGGATCACCCAACGGTCACTTCCCACGCCTTTGCACGAGCGCCCTTGAGGTGATTCTGCAATTTCCGAAAGCCGGATTTATCGGTTGCAACCGCGCGCACAATGCTTCCGCTCAATCAGCGGGCCGGGGTCGGCTGCCTATAAAGCGCGCAGAGCAACTCGGCGAGGACCTCGTCCGCGGCGCTCATCTGCTGGCTCTTGGCATAGGCAGCCAGTTCTTGAATCACGTCGACGATCTCAGGCTTGATCCTGATCGGGGCGGCGCCGGCTTGAGGGCTGACCGAACCGTACATCCTCAACTCCTCCTAATCCCTGTTTTTGGGAAAACGCTCTCACAACCGAAAGATGCCTCACCGTTCGACAAAAGCAATCTGAGGTTGTGTTTATGCTACAATCCGCAACGCATTGGTAACGCTTGTATCCTGAAGATCGATCGCAGTTCCGTACCCGAACACATTTGCGGGATGCCGTCCACCCAGCGCCTTTCCTCCACAGGTCCAGTGGAGGCCTGAGGATCCTGCTCCTGGCTTGACTGCAGATGCCCCTGGACCCAGACGGCGTCTCGAATTGTGTTTGCCCGACGATATCGCAACCGCGAAGTGTGCTGACCGTTACTTGCCGCTTGAGTCGCGCATGCTTGGATCACGCTCTTTGAGGTACTCGGAGACCCAATGGCCCAAACGCTCTCGGCAGATCTCGTCTTGGCCTTCGTTACCGCCCTCAGGAGGGTAATCTCGGCCGAAGCTGACCCGGCACGGCGCCTCGCTATTATGGGCGACATGCGCAGGCAGATGACGGCGGTCTTGAATCTCGCCCCATACGGAAAGGACCCGGAGAGCGAGCGCAAGTTCCGAACTGAACTCGCCTCCTCGATGGAGACGGCTTACTTCACCATCCTAAGCAGCGAAGCGCTGGGGCAGAGCAATCATGCGTCCATCACGGAGCCCGTCGCAATTCACTGAACGGATAATTGTGCTTGTCCTCTGGGGATACCCCAGGTCCAGCGATGCCTCTTCGCGCTTCTGGCGGCAATGCGGGCGCTCCATCCCGCACGCCACCCCACAACCAACTCGACCGTAAACCTTCCCGGGCCGCGCTCTGAGAAGCTCAATTATCGTAACCACAAGGCAAATCTCGGCCGAGATGGTCACCATCTCGCCGCATGTGGCCGCTTTCTTACCACTACTGCGTCGGCCTGCTCGGCGGCCAGATAGGCGCTCAGTAGCGATCAAGTGCTTGCTGTCCTTCGTGCGGGCGCGGCCTGCTCTTGCACGCGCCGAATGTTAGCGAAACGACAATCCCCGAGTTCCAGGGCGCTGCGCTTACCCCGGGGCAGAACCCAGCCCTCTGCAGTTCCTCGACGCTCCGGTCATTTAGGTCCAGGCGCTCGGCCATTTTGAGGGCCGTAGCCATGCAGCGCCCCACCTTTCCGACAACAATCACTCCGGACCGGGCCCCTCCCTGGCTACACAAGCGGCCTCGAAGCCGTTCGCACGCAGATTCGGGCCTCCAAACACTAGCTGTCTCGGGAAAGCGGCACTGCCCTTTTAGGGGCGGTTTCTGCACAGAGGACGTACGCGGTGCACCACCCCATTTTCGTAAAAATGGAGGAAAGCTAAGTGGTTAGAAAGGGGGTTTACCCATTCAACCACCCGCCTCGAGGGCTGCGCTGACTTGGGGCGTGCTCATCCGATCAGGCGCGACGAACAATCCAACCCCTGCGCTACGGACATGGCAGGGTTGAAAGTCCACTCGCTCTCGCAACTGCGAGGTGCACTTAATTTTTTTTAGACACATTAATGCATCTGATCACTGCACCGCATTTTGAGGCATTCGTAAAAATGGCGCGCCTGCTCACTGAGAACCTAGCTACAGCCTTTGTCGCCGCGCTTCGAACCGCAATCGAGAACGAGCCGAATCCGTCTCTGCGGCTCAGAAGGATGGGTGAAATCCGCCGGCAGATGATAACGGTGCTGCAGCTCGCACCCTACGGGGACGATCCGGTGGGTGAGGCCAAGGTGCGGGCGGAACTCGCGTCCACGATGGAAACCGCTTACTTCACCATCCTGAGCGGTGAGGCGCTTGGTCTCATCCCACTTCCCGGCGTTCTCGCCGTGGAAAGCGTTGCGTTCCATTGAGCGGATGATCGCAAGGCACGGCATAGCCGGCGAAGGATTGATTCGGCGTCGTTTGGAAATGATTGACTTTGACGCGGCCTAAGCGCCTCGATCGGCGATGGCCAAGTACTATTTCGACACGTTTGATGGTGTGGAGTTCAGGCGGGATGACATGGGCCAGGACTGTGACAGTCGAGAGACTGCCCGGCAGACAGCTCAGTGCGCTTTTCCAAACATCTTGAGAGACAATCTACCTGACGGGTCACGACGCGACTTCATCGTGGACGTCCGCGATGCGAGAGGCATGGTAATCTACACCTGCACACTTTCACTCGTTGGCAGGTGGCTCGACCACTCGATTCCACCCACGTCCAACCGTGGTGCCTCTGAGTAACCACAGGGGCTGATCGCAATTCCGCACTCGAGCGCGGCAAAGGGCGGCGTACAGTCCGGCTGCTATTACACCCTCGTCTGCCGATAGTCTCCGCCAGCGTAGCCGGCCCGAGATGAATGGGTGTGCCCGGCCGCGCTTCTGACCCGGCCGACTCATGCTCGCGCCTCGCAGCCATTTCCAGCCGTCAGGAGGATAGCACCGCCAGACGGGCGCCGCCTCCTCGGCCGACTGCAGAGCAGGTGTGGCCGGAGCAGCCAGACTTGACGATGATGGAGCAGGTCTACGGCCACCACAGCTCGGATCCCCCTCCGGGAAGCTTCCAGCGCCATCGGCGCAGATCACCACGAGCGCAGCTGAACCCACCCGCGCGCCGCGACAGAGGCGGGCGAAGTCGGCCTGAGACCGCAAAGGAGAGGAGAACGGATGGAAAATCCCGAGCCTGAACCCAGGAAATAAGGGGTCCAAGCTGCTGAAAGGGAATGGTGCTGCCAGAGAGGATTGAACTCTCGACCTCTCCCTTACCAAGGGAGTGCTCTACCACTGAGCTACGGCAGCATTCCGGCCCGCAGGCGAGGCGGTTCCTACTCGGTGTGCCCGCCCCACGCAACCCTTGCCCTTGCGATAGCCTTGACGCCCCGCCCTATCCTCGGAATGGCTGCCCAATGAAAGACGAACCCGCGGACCCGCCGCCCCGCCCCGCCCCGTCCGAACGCGAGCAACGCCTGGCCACTGCCCTAAGGGAAAACCTGCGGCGCCGGAAAGCCCAATCCCGGGAGCGGACGCGCGACCAGTCCCGCGACCAGCTCCCCCCCGCGACGGACCCAGGCCAGGACTAAGCAGGGCTCCATCAGCGCCCGGTTGCCGCCCCGACATCCAGGGTCTATCCCGCCCGGCACTCCCTCAGGGGATGCGTAAGGGGGAACTCCGCGATGCCAATCATGCCCGACCACTGGATCCGCCGCATGGCGACGGAGAACGGCATGATCGAGCCCTTCGTGGAAGCTCAACGGCGGGAGGGCGTGATCTCCTTCGGCCTGTCCAGCTACGGCTACGACGCCCGCGCGGCCGCCGAGTTCAAGATCTTCACCAATGTGGACAATGCCATCGTCGATCCGAAGGAGTTCTCGGATGCGGGCTTCGTCACCCGCACGGGCGACACCTGCATCGTGCCCCCGAACTCCTTCGTGCTCACTCACACGGTCGAGTACTTCCGCATCCCGCGCGACGTGCTGGTGATCTGCCTGGGCAAATCCACCTATGCCCGCTGCGGCCTGATCGTGAACGTCACCCCGCTGGAACCCGAATGGGAAGGCCAGGTGACGATCGAGATCAGCAACACCACCCCCCTCCCTGCCCGGATCTATGCGAATGAAGGGATCTGCCAGTTCCTCTTCCTGAAAGGAGAGGGGGCGCCGGACGTGTCCTATGCGGACCGCGCCGGGAAATACATGCGCCAGCGCGGCGTCGCGCTGCCGCGGCTGTAAGGGCGAACAGGACCATGGACCGCATCCGTCTTCGCGGCGGCCGCCCGCTCAAGGGCACCATCCCCATCGGCGGCGCCAAGAACGCCGCACTCCCGCTCATGGCCGCGAGCCTGCTCAGCGACGGCCCGCTGGTCCTCACCAACGCCCCGGCGCTGGACGATACGCGCACCATGGCCAGGCTGCTGGAGCAGCACGGGCTCTCGGTGGAGCATGACACGCGTGCCCGCACGATGACCCTGGGCGGGGCCGCGACCAACCTCGTCGCCCCCTATGACCTCGTGCGGAAGATGCGCGCCTCCGTCCTCGTGCTCGGCCCGCTGCTGGCTCGGTACGGCGAGGCGAAGGTCTCCCTGCCCGGCGGCTGCGCCATCGGCACCCGGCCCGTGGACCTGCACCTCAAGGGGCTGGAGGAGATGGGGGCGAAGATCGACCTCGACTCTGGCTACATGAACGCCACCGCCCCAGGCGGCCTGCGCGGCGCGAAGATCTATTTCAGCCAGGTCTCGGTGGGCGCCACCGAGAACCTGCTGATGGCCGCCACCCTCGCCGACGGCCTGACGGAGCTGGTGAACGCCGCCCGCGAGCCCGAGATCGACGACCTCGCCCACTGCCTCATCGCCATGGGCGCAAGGATCGAGGGCGTCGGCACCGACCGGCTGCGGATCGAGGGGGTGAAGACCCTGCACGGCGCCACCCACGCCATCGTGCCCGACCGCATCGAGGCCGGCTCCTTCGCCTGCGCTGTGGGCGTTACAGGAGGCGAGGTGCTGCTCGAGGGAGCGCGGATGGAGCATCTCGGCTCCGTCGCCCGCGTGCTGCGCGAGGCCGGGGTGGAGTTGGACGAGGTGCCCGCCAATGGCCGCGCCGGCGGGGTGATGATCCGCCGCACCTCCGGCCTGCGCGGCGTGGACGTAATGACCGAGCCCTTCCCGGGCTTCGCCACCGACATGCAGGCCCAGTTCATGGCCGTGATGGCCGTCGCAGAAGGCGCCTCGATGATCACCGAGACGATCTTCGAGAACCGATTCATGCATGTGCCCGAGATGAACCGCATGGGCGCGCGCATCAACGTCCAGGGCCGCTCCGCCATCGTCCGCGGCGTCTCCCGCCTCTCCGGCGCGCCCGTGATGGCGACCGACCTGCGCGCCTCCGTCTCCCTCATCCTCGCCGGGCTGGCAGCGGGCGGCGAGACGATCGTCAACCGCGTCTATCACCTCGACCGCGGCTATGAGCGGCTGGAGGCGAAGCTGGCTGCGGTCGGCGCCGATATCGAGCGGCTTCCCGGCTAGCGCACGGCAGAAGCGCACGATTCCTTCATCCAAGTGCCGCAAACACGGTGCTAAACTCCCGCATGGACCAGCTCATCAGCTCCCCCCTCGTTCCCGGTGCGACAGGCACCACAAACCTGATCCTGGCACTTCCCAAGGGCCGCATCCTCAAGGAGGTGCAGCCGCTTCTGGCCACGGCCGGGCTGGTGCCGGGCGGCGACTTCCATGACGAGGACAGCCGCCACCTCCGCTTTCCCACCAACCATCCCGGGCTGGACGTCGTACGGGTGCGACCCTTCGATGTCGCCACCTTTGTCGCCCATGGCGGCGCGCAGATCGGCATCTGCGGCGCCGATGTGCTGATGGAGTTCGACTACCCGGAGATCTACGCCCCCCTCGATCTCGGCGTCGGCCGCTGCCGCGTCAGCGTCGCCGGCCCCGTGGACGACTCGGTGGCCGAGGAAGCCGACCGCTGGTCCCGCGTGACGGTGGCGACCAAGTATCCGGGCATCGCCCGCCGCCACTTCGCCGCGTCAGGCGTGCAGGCCGAGATCGTGCACCTGAACGGCGCGATGGAGCTTGCCCCCTCCCTTGGCCTGTCGCGCCTGATCGTGGACCTCGTGCAGACGGGCTCCACCCTCAAGGCCAATGGCCTTGTGGAGCGCGAGGTGATCGCCGAGGTCACCTCCCGCCTCATCGTCAACCGCACGGCGCTGAAGACCGAGCCGGAGCTGATCGGCGGCTGGCTGGCGCGCTTCCGGGAAGCCCTTTCGGCATGAAGAAACTGGACACGCGGGACGCCGGGTTTGAGGCCGGATTCCTCGCCCTGCTCGACATGGCGCGCGACACCACCTCCCGCGTGGATGGTGCGGTCGCCGAGATCATCGCCCGCATCCGCGCCGAGGGCGACGCCGCCCTGCTGGACCTCACCACCCGGTATGACCGCTGGCAGCCCCGCGACGCCGCTGCGCTGCGCGTGACGGCCGAGGAAATCGACGCTGCCACCGCCTCCATCCCCGCCGAGCTGATGGCTGCGCTGGACACCGCCGCGACCCGTATCGAGACCTTTCATCAGGCGCAGATGCCCGCCGACATCACCGTGCCGGACCCGGCCGGGCTGACCTTGGGCATGCGCTGGAATGCCGTGGACGCGGCCGGGCTGTACGTGCCCGGCGGCAAGGCGGCCTATCCGTCCTCCGTGCTGATGAACGCCATCCCGGCCCGCGTGGCGGGGGTGGGGCGCGTGGCGATGGTGGTGCCGACGCCGGATGGGGAGCTGAACCCGCTGGTGCTGGCCGCCGCGCAGCGCGCCGGCGTCACCGAGGTGTGGCGCATCGGTGGGGCGCAGGCGGTGGCGGCCCTGGCCTGGGGCACAGCCAGCATCGCACCCGTGGACAAGATCACCGGCCCCGGCAACGCCTATGTCGCCGAAGCCAAGCGCCAGGTCTTCGGCCGCGTCGGCATCGATTCCATCGCCGGCCCCTCCGAGGTGGTTGTGCTGGCCGATGGCGACCAGGACCCCGCCCGCGTGGCGATGGACCTGCTGGCCCAGGCGGAGCACGACGAGGCTGCCCAATCCATCCTCGTCACGGACAGCCCGGCCCTGGCCGATGCGGTGCCCGCCGCCGTGGAGGCCGCCCTGGCCACCCTGCCCCGCGCCGCCATTGCCGGCGAATCCTGGGCCCGGCACGGCGCCGTGATCCTGGTGCGGGACTGGGCCGAGGGTGCTGCGCTGGCCGACCGGCTGGCGCCGGAGCACCTGCAGATCATGGTCGCTGATCCGCGGGCCCTGTTCGCCCGCATCCGCCACGCCGGCGCGGCCTTCCTCGGCCCCTGGTGCCCGGAGGCACTGGGCGATTACGTCGCGGGGCCCAACCACGTCCTGCCCACCGGCCGCACGGCGCGCTTCGCCTCGGGGCTGTCGGTCTTCGACTTCCTCAAGCGCACCACCTGGATCGCGGCCGAGGAAGCCGGGCTGCGCGCCACCGGCCCCGCCGCCGTGGCCCTGGCCCGGGCGGAAGGGCTGGAAGCCCATGCCCGCAGCATCGCCGGGCGGATCGGCATCGCCTGAAGGTGCGGCCCTGGCGCATCGCGGAACGGCAATCCACCGATGCAGGGCCGCTTTCCTTGACCCTGGCCCCCCGGGGCATCATGTTCCCGTTGCTCTGACACAGATCGCGCGGACCCCTTACGGGGCCGCGCCCTTTCGCGTGCCGGGCCGGACGCGCGACCGCGCTGCCCGCTGATCATGCGCCGCCCCTTCATCGATGCAGGGTCGCGGCGCCCCCGCGATGATGAAGGATACGCATGTCGAAGGAAGACATGATCGAGTTCAGCGGCCAGGTGGTGGAGCTGCTGCCCAACGCCATGTTCCGCGTGAAGCTGGACAACGAACACATGGTTCTCGCCCATACGAGCGGGAAGATGCGCAAGAACCGCATCCGCGTGCTGGCCGGCGACCGCGTGAACGTCGAAATGACCCCCTACGACCTGACCAAGGGCCGGATCACCTTCCGCTTCAAGTGAAGGTTCTTCCGTTCCTCGCCGAGGTGCATCCGTGAGCGCCGCGCTGGACCAGGCCGCACCGGCCGAGGTCGCCGCCGCGACCCGCCCGCCTCTCGTGCTGGCCAGCGCCAGCCCGCGGCGCCTGGACCTGCTGGCCCGGCTGGGCATCGTGCCGGACCGCGTGGATCCCGCCGATCTCGACGAGACACCGCGCAAGGCCGAGCAGCCCCGCCAGCTCGCCGGCCGCCTCTCCTGCGCCAAGGCCGAATCTGTCGCTGCCCGTAACCCCGGCGCCCTGGTGCTCGCTGCGGACACCGTGGTGGGCGTGGGCCGCCGGATCCTCGGCAAGCCCGCCGATGCCGCCGAGGCGCGGCGCTTCCTCGAACTGCTTTCCGGCCGCCGGCACCGCGTGACGACCGGCGTCGCCCTGGTCACGCCCGACGGCACGCTGCGGACCCGCGTGGTCGAGACCACCCTAGCCTTCCAGCGCCTGACCGATGCGCAGATGGCGGACTACGTCGCTTCCGGCGAGTGGGAGGGGAAGGCCGGCGGCTATTCCATCCACCAGCGGGCGGAGGTCTTCGTGCAGTTCCTCTCCGGCAGCCATTCCAATGTTGTGGGGCTGCCACTCTTCGAGACGGCCCAGCTCCTGCGCGGCGTGGGCTGGCTGAGGCCGTGAAGGGCACCCTTCGCCGCACTAGGCGATAGGCCGTGGCCGACGCCGCCATTCTCGTCTCCGCCTCTCCCGGGGAGCGCCGCGTCGCGCTCTGGCGCAATGGCCAGCTGGACGCCGCCTTCGTCGAGCGCCCGGCGCGCCCCGACGGGGTAGGCGATTTCCACATCGGCCGGATCGCCGCCCGCATGCCCGCCCTCTCCGGCGCCTTCGTCGCGCTGGAGGGTGGCCTCAGCGGCTTCCTGCCTGACGCGCAAGGCGGCGAGGGGCTGGCTGAAGGCACGCATCTGCCGCTCCGCGTCACCCGCGCTGCCCAGGGCGGCAAGGGACCGCGCCTGGCCGGGACCGGGGTGCCGAAGGATCTACCGCGAGACGGTCCGCCCCGCCTGCTTCGCCGCGGGCCGGATGCTGCGCTCCGCCTCGCCACCACCCATCCCACCCTGCCCGTCCTGACGGACAGCGCGGCCGAGGCTGCACGCCTCCGTGCCGCCCTCGGCCCGGAACGCGCGCGGCTTCTTACCCATCCCGCTTTCGACGATGCGGTCGAGGCCGCTTTCGATGAGCTGGCCCTGCCCGAGGTGCCGCTCCCCGGCGGCGGACGACTGATCGTCTCGCCCACTCCAGCGCTGACGGCGCTCGACGTTGACACCGGTGCGGCCGCCGGCCGCTCCTCGGGCGCGCATCGCGAGGTGAACGCCGCGGCGCTCGCCGAGGCCGCCCGTCAGATCCGCCTGCGCCATCTCGCCGGCCCCATCCTGCTTGACCTTGCGGGAGGCAGTGCCGCCTCCCGCGCCGCGCTGCTGCCTGCACTACGTTCCGCGGCTGGCGCGGACCCGCTGCTGCGGGTGGTGGGGCTGACCGGGCTCGGGCTGATGGAGATGGTGCGGACGCGGATCCACCCCCCGCTCCACGAGATCCTGGGCCAGCCGCTCTCCGCCCTTTCCCACGGCCTGGCCGCGCTGCGCCGCGCCGCCCGGGAGGCCCGGTCGCGCCCCGCCGTTCCCCTTGCCCTGCGCGCGCACCCGGCCGTGCTGGCCGCACTGCGCGACCTTCCCGGTGCGCTGGAGGACTTCGCGGCAAGCGCAGCCCACCCCATCTCCCCTCGCCCCGACCCGGCGCTGGCGCCGGGCGCGGAGGTGATCGAGGAGGCACCGCCCCATGCCCGTTGACCCGAAATCCGGCTGCCCCGTCTGCGGCCGTCCCGCCGATCCGGCCGCACGACCCTTCTGTTCGCCCCGTTGCCGCTCGGTCGATCTCGGCCGCTGGCTGGGGGGGACCTATGCCATCCCTGGCGCGCCCGAGACGGAGGACGATGAGGAGACGGAATGACGATTCACGCCCTGGACAGGCGCCAGGGCATCGTTTATCCCCCGCCTCCTCTGCCGGCGGCTTGTTCCGCTTGCTTGGGCCCAGGTAGCTCAGTTGGTAGAGCATGCGACTGAAAATCGCAGTGTCGGTGGTTCGATTCCACTCCTGGGCACCATCTTCTTCTTAGTTTTCAGTAGATTGCAAAGCTCAGCCTCGGATGAGAGCAGGCGATCTATTCGCTGCGGACCCTTTGCGGACCTTTTGGAAAATTCTTCTTGGTAGAGGGGCCGGTATCGGGAGGGTTGCAGGAGGGAACCGCACTCTCTCGTCCTCGCGACTAATTTCGTTAGCCGCCCAAATCTTCTATCGTCGCCTTTTTGACGGCAGGAGGGCGCGGGTCAGTTCCACAATGGCAAAGTCGTCCAGTCTGTTGGAAAGCCCATCTGATCCAGACTGACACAGTTGCCCGGCTCACCTGGGAAGGTATCCAGGTGCTCACTCAATCTATGTGCCCAGGTGGTGGCGGGATTGATGTACCGCAGGAAGTACTGGATGGCGCATGCGGCAGCATAGACACGGGTTTGTGCCAGCTTGAGTTGTGAAGTTGTCGGCTGGTTAGATGCAATGTGGTCAAGTAGAGGAACCTCGCCAAGCCGAGGAAGCTTTGGCTGATCCGAAAGAGCTCGGTTCCATAACCTGCCATGATGGGCACAGATGTTACGAACGTGGCTGATTGAACGAACCCATGTGGTGAGCAGATCACGACGGGGCAGCCCGTACTGACCCGCAATCACACTAAGATCGGCATGCTTCATCCCTCCCAAAAGCTTGGAGAGAAGGCCAAAGTCCCACAATTCAATCGCGATCCAGATAGGCAGCGAGTCAGAGTACTTTGCGCGAAAGTGACTCACAAAGTCCTCACTTGAGCGGCGGGCCAGCCGGTCCTGATTGTTCAACCAGTCCTGATGAGCTGACACGGAGCCCGGAGTGGGAGGCACCCGGGAAAAGTTGGGGTGAAGTTCGCTGGCATCTCGGTGCGCCCACGGCGTACGTGCGCCTAGGCGCAACGCGACAGCCACCCGCAGTCCCACTTCGACACGCTCGATTGCGTCCATGAACAGCATTCGCAGGCGCTTATCGAACACGTACAGGTTGTGTACCTGCTCAAACGTGGTGTCGTTGCGGAACTGATCATGCACCACAACGTCCACTTCACCATCAGCGCGTGGTACCGGCGTGCTCTCTCTGAAGGGATACCAGTACCCACTAAGGCGATAGTAGCCGCTGCGCTCTAAGCAACTAAGCGCACGAGCATCATCCGTGATGAGCATGTTTCGGCTCTTTAGGAGAGCCATCTGCCCTGCAAGATCAAGATGCGGCTTGGCAAAGTGCACAAGAGAGGCAGTGGGGGGCGTCAGTGGCACCATCCACAAAAAGAAAACCGACCCGTACACCCGAGAGTGCAGAGGGGCCGGCCGTGTTGATGCGGATGTAGGCTCCGAACTTGAAGAGTGCAACACCTGAATAGTAAGGCCTAGCCGACCCTCATCAGGTTCCTGATAGCAACAAAACAAGGTTTTGTTGCTATCAGGAACCTGGGATGCTGTCAAGACCCCTGGAGGGTCGTATTTTTGAGGCTCTAGAGAACGTGTTGTTGCGCTGAGTTTGTTGCAAGAATATCATCTGCAACATGGATCAGCCTGCAGTCGCCAATGCCCTTGAGCAAAGGGTGCTAGAGCAGTTGGCCGACATCGACCGTAGAATCAGCGAACTTCAAGCAGAGCGGCTGGCCCTCAACCGCCTTCTTGCAAGAAGCAAGCAGACCGCATCAAGTGGACGAGAGGTGACGCGAAGGAACAGCCTCGACCGGATCGTGGTCGAAAGCAGGATTCTCGATATCCTCAGAACAGCGGGCCAGCCAGTTCCAGTGCGCTTCATTTGGTCAGAACTCAGGTACGCCCAAGTTCCCGTGAAAGACGTAACCTTCCGCTCTCACCTGCACCGCCTAGCCGAGAAGGGGCTTATTCATCCTGTCAGGCGTGGTTGGTGGAGCCTCCCTCCCCATGTTGGCACAGCTGCCTCCCCCACCCCGTAAGAGCCTAGAAAGTGGGGCGGCCCGCCTAGGCTGGGGATAGGGTAAACCCCGGCGCGCCGCCCCGTCGCCCCGCCACGCATGCCCTGCACGGCGGGGAAGGTGGGATCAGACAGGGCGCTGGCGGGCCAGCCGGTCCGCGATGCGTGCGGCCTCATCCACGGCGCGCCGCACGGCCTGCAGCTCGTCCATCTGCTCATCGGTCGGGGTGGCAGGCCGCAGGGGTTCCCCGGACCCGTCCAGGCTGGCGGGAACGTCGCGCAGCAGCGTGTCCGCGAAGCGGTCACCCATCAGGGTCCCGATCGCTTCCAGCTCGCCCGCGATCTGACGCATCGCCGGCACCAGCGCGTCCCACCGACGCACGGCGGCGGCCCGCCGATCGCGGGCGATGCTCCACAACTCTGCCCGGGCCGCCTCGCCGGCTTCGGCCACGGCGCGCTCGGCCTGCGGGACGGCAGCGCGCAGCACCTGCACGGCGGCGGCCAGCTCGGCGGCGCGGGCCTGGGCGGCGGCGGCATTGCTGCGGGCCTCGTCCAGCTCGGGGCCGTCAGACTGGCCCAGTTCAAACCGCAGCTCGGCAGTCTCGGCCGCGCGCTTCGCCTCGCCGGCCTCGGTGGCGGCCAGGGTGGTGTCCGCGTCGCGCTGGGCGGTGCGGTCGTGGACGTGCTGCAGGCGGGCCTGGGCCTCGCGGAGGGCGGTGACGGCCGGCATGGGCGGCAGCTCGCGGGGAAGGCCCTGGCGATCCATCGCCAGCCCCGTCAGGGCATCGTGGATCGCGGCAGCGCGGTCGGCAGACAGGGGGGCGGCATCGGGCATGGGAAGCTCCTGTGATGGGGATCGTGGGTTAGGCGAGGCGGCGCCGGCCGGCCTGGGCTTCCGTGCGGGCATCGTCCTGGGCGCGCAGGAGGCGGGCAGCGCGGGTCAGGGGGGCGTCACCGGGCACCGGGGCAATCTCGGCCGGCGTGGGCCCCTGGCGCATGCCCTGGGCGGCGCGGCGCTGGCGATCGGCGGCGGCCAGCTTGCGGGCGTGGGCGGCCAGCTCGCCCGGGGCCGGCCGGGCAGGCGCCGGCAGCTCCGGGGCGGGCAGGATGCCCTTCTGGACGCGCTGGCGGGGCGCTAAGGCGCTGCGGGCGCGCAAGGCGGCGTCGAAGTCCAGGCTGGGGCCCTGGCGGGCCTTGGTGACGGCGACGGGGCGCGGCTTCTGCTCGGCCAGGGGCAAGTCGCTCTCCACCATGCTGAAGGGCACGTCCTGCGTGGCAATGGCAGTCAGGTTCAGATTGCCCTTGTCCAGGGCGGCCCACCCGGCCGGCGTCAGCTTGAAGGACCAGATCAACCGGGCCTTCTCCGGTGGTGCGCCCAAGGCCTGCGCCACGTCGGTGGTGATGGCGATGGAGTCGACCAAGACGCCCAGCTCGCGGTGCAGCTTCTCCTTGGGTGGCCGCGCGTTCGCCTTCATCGCCCCGTGCCCGAGACGCTGCAGGAGGGCGTCCCGGTCCTCGTTCTCCCCGAAGCCGACAGGCTCGACGGCCACGGTCAGCAGCCCGCTTTTGCGGACTTCCTGCAGAATGGTGGCGCGAAGGTGCGGCTTCGGCACGGTGATGTTGGTCGGCATGACATGCTCCGGGGTGAGGGGGTGAAGGCGCTTCGGGGTCACGAGAGGGGGAAGCCCAGCAGCTCGGCGGCTTCGCGCTCCATGCCGCCGGGACGCTCGGGCATGCCGGCCCAGCGGCGGCGGGCGGCGATCAGGTTGGCGATGGCCTCGCCTTCCTCGGGGCTGACCTCGCCCCGGCCCACGGCCGCCAGCAGCGCGCGGAACGCGTCCTCGGCGGTGGCGGCCTGCGCCAACTCGGGCATGTGGACGGGCCGGCCGCGCCTGGGCGGCCACAGTCTGGCCATCACCAGCGCGGTCGCCTCGGCGTCGCCCATTTTGGCGCGGTTCAAAATCCCGCGCAGGATTTCGGCGGCGTCCGCTGCGGCCATCTCGTCCAGCGCCAACAAGGCGGCCGGCCGGGAGCCGCTGCGATTACCGGCCGGGTTCCCGCTCTTGCCGGGCCCGAAGGGGCGCCCAGGGCCACGGCGCCGGCCTTTGGCTGCATTGTCAGCCACGGCGGCCCCCTTCCACCAGCCGCAGCTTCCCGCGCTGGCCGAGGGCGGCGAGGTGCTGGGCGGTGGCCTGGATTACGCCCGAAGCCCACCAGGGGCAGGCGTCCAAGGTGGAGGCCATCATGTCCTCCACGGCCTTCGGGTCGCCGCTCCGGATCGTCTCGGTGATGGCAGCAGCGGCGGCAGCGCGGCCGGCCTCCATCCGCTGCACAGCGTCATGCGGCGGGAGGCCGGGGCGGACCATCGGCGTCGGCGGGGTCGGCGGGTTTGGGGAGCGGCGGGTCATAGCGCGAGCCTTTCGGGGAGGGCGGCCGCAGCAGAGCCGGCCCGGCCGCGATGGCGGGGGCGGGCAGCAGCGGGAGGGATCGGGAGAGGCTGGGGGCGCTCGGCGTTCAGTGCCGGGGAGGCGGGCAGCGGTGCAGCAGAGGCTGGCACCGCAGAGGCCTGGACGAGAGACACGGCAGCCTCGCTCCGCAGAGCGGCATGGTTCTCTTCAAGAGGGCTCCCTGGTGAGACACAAGCGGGCGTCGGCGGGGCGTCAGCAGTATCCCTGGTGAGACGCAAAGCCGTTGTGTCTCGCTGGGGATACTGCTCGGGCCTGTTGTGTCTCACGGGGGAGACCGGGGAATTGCTTTTCAGGTGCCGCTCTCGGCCAGCGTAAGAGGCGCTGAACCTGTAGGTCGTCGGCCGCCTGCCTTTGCTGGGCTCCACGACATGCAGGGCGCCGTGGGCAACCAGCTTGACGATCGCCCGGGCGGCGGTCGCCCGGGACGCAAGGTCCCAGCGCAGGCTATGGTTCAGAAGGTGGACAGCCTCGGCCGCACTGACCGCGAAGGGCGCGCGATCTACCAGCGCACCATGGCGGTCGCGGCCACGCTGCGAAATTAGCGCCAGCAGCAGCCGCAGCGGGTCACCACGCAGGGCCGCCACATCTCGCCGTAGGCGCTCGTTCGGGGGCCGCCACGCGCCTTCAGGCGGGCGCTGCCCCGGTGCCAGCAGGGGCAGCTTCGTCCCCGCCTCGCGGGAGAGAACCCGCCATGTCGCGGCGCGGGGTCGGCCTGCCCCCATCGTCCGGGGACGGATGGCCGGCGCCGCCAGAACGATCAGGCCGACATGCGCGAGTTCTTCAAACGCTGCAGTCACGGCGCTGCGGCGGCACTTGAGGACTTCGACGGCTACGCTGAACGGAACCGCCGTAGTGCCCGGCTCGGCCTCGGTCCGCCCCGGCGTCCAGTTGGCGTGCGCCAGCAGCAGCAGGCCTTGCGCCACATCGTCCAGGTCGCGCACGGCCGGTGCCACCAGCAGCCGCAGCGGCAACGTGGCGTAGGGGTCCGGTGGCGCACGGTGGGCGGCGCGAGTGCGGGGCAGGCCGGCCATGGATCAGGCGGCCTGCTGGCGGCGCTGGGCCGCTTTCTCAGTCGCGGCCAGCAGCGGGGCGCGGCTGGATGCGGAAGCGCCAAGCAGCCTACGGATCAGCGGCAGGGCTTCGGGGTAGAGTTTGGCCAGCTCTCGCGCTGCCTCACGCTTGGCAGCGTCCTCGGCGGCCTTCAGGGCCTTTCGGCGTAGCCTCTCGGCCAGCTTCTGATCGCCTGCCGGCAGATCGTCCCAGAGTTCCGGGTGAACATTCCGAAGTAGGCGCTGCCCCTCATCCCGCTTCGCCTGCTGGTGCTGGATCAGGGCGCGCGCCTTGGTTTCGGAACAGCGGCGCGACACGGCGACGCGCTTCACCTCGCGCTCGC
This sequence comes from Roseomonas sp. WA12, assembly GCF_054165765.1. Taxonomy (NCBI): domain Bacteria; kingdom Pseudomonadati; phylum Pseudomonadota; class Alphaproteobacteria; order Acetobacterales; family Roseomonadaceae; genus Roseomonas; species Roseomonas sp. WA12. The sequence continues at coordinate 2,825,496 of NZ_CM135108.1, forward strand.
CGGCCCGGGCGGCCTCGATCCGATCCGCGATGATCTTGGCGTTGATCGGCGCACCGGCCTCGGCCTCGGCCGCAATCTGCTGCACCAGCTCGGACGGCACCTGGGGCGCGTCCAGCAGGACCAAAACGCTGGTCGGTAAATGCGACAACTTGTCGCTTTCGGCGCGGACCCGGGCAGCGGCCAGGAGGCGCTGCGCGTGCCGGGAACCGATGTTCAGCTCGGCCATGACCCATGCGCCGAACTGCCCGTGAGGCAGGATTTTCTTTGCTTCCAGCAACAGGGCGCCCACCAGCCGATCGCCCTGCGCCAGCACGCGGCGGGCAGAGGCGGCGTGAACGCGCAGCAGCTCCGCATCGGCTGGCGACACGCCGGCGTAGTTGAAGCCGATCACCGTCTGCGGGGGCAGCGCGGGCTGCATGGTCAGGTGCCCCTGCGCCGGCTCTAGGCCGCGACGCTCTGCTGCGCGGCGGCAGGCTGCGGTGCGCCATGGCCCACGGCCTCGGCGGCGTGCGACGTGAAGCTGCGGCTCGCGGCCCACGCCTCGACGGCGGTGCGGTCGTAGAGGACCCGGCGCTGACCGGCACGGATGAACGCGGGCCCGGTCCCCAACACACGCCAGCGCTGCGTGGTGCGGGGCGTGACGCGCAGCAGTTCCGCAACCTCAATCTCGGTCAGGTAGCAGAACGACTTCGGCTTGTCGGTCTTGGAGGACTTGGTCTTATCCATCTCGGGGGCCTTTCAGAAGCGGCGCGACTTGCGCTGCCTCGAAAGTATTTAAGTTACCACCGCCAACAAAACTACGGTTTGATCTCTATTTTCTAAAAAGAATATAACCTTGAGTAAGCATGGTTTCAGCGAATTCGGCAGACCACGAACCCCGAGATAATCACGTGTAGTCATGATTATCTCACCTCAAGCAGACATTTTCCTGGTGCGAGCCGTGCGCAGGTTGGTCACAACCGCCTCCGGCTTGCCCTCCGCGACCCGCAGGACGTGCCCCTCCCACGCTGCCAGCGCAGCCCGCGCCTCCTTCGCCCACCCGTGGCGCTGATAGACGCCCACGATGCCGGCCCGGCTCCCGCTGACGTGGTTCAATACGGCCTCGGTCACTTCCAGCCGCACGCCCAGCCGTTGCAGGCCTGTGGCGACGGTGCGGCGAATGTCGTGCAGCACCCACGGTGCGGGAACGGGAGCACCAGCCTCGGCCAGCACGGCGGCGAGGCGGGTTTCAAGGCGATCCACCACCTTGCCGAATCCGCTTGGGGCGGTGCCCTTGGCGTTGGCGAATACCAGCGCGGCCGGCTCGCCGTCGATCGTCACCCGAGGCACGTCCTGCAGGATCGTCAGCGCTTGCGGCGGCAGCGGCACGATATGCTCGCGGCCGTTCTTCGCCCGCCCGGCCGGGATGACCCATACGGGTTCCGGGCAGTCCAGGCGCAGTTCGTTCCACGCCATCCCCGCGACCTCGGAACGGCGCTGGCCCGTCAACATCAGCAGCCGGACGATGGCGCCGAACGGGGCCGGCGTATCGCTGGTAGCCTTCCACAACCCCGCCACCTCGACATCGGTCAGGACGCGCTCCCGGGACTTCTCCACACCCGGCCGGGGGATGCCCGACCACGGGTTGATGGTCAGGCTGCCGCGCTTCATGGCCCAGCCCCAGCAGGCCCGCAGGACGGCCAACAGGCGGTTCGCGGCGACGGGTCCGCGCTCGGCGGCAGCGGCGTCCAGCAGCGCCACCGCATCGGCACGGGCGAGGCTAGCGGCAGGGGCGGCCAGCCACATCTTGCCCAGCACCGCGCGGACCTCGCGCGGCGTCCTGGCGGCGTAGGACGCGGAACGCTGGGCAAGGTGCGCGGTAGCCCAGCCCTCCACCAGTTTCTCGCAGGTATAGGCGGCAGAGGCGGCGGTGGCCTTCGCCTGGGCCTCGCGTGCGCGCGCCGCAGCGGCAGCCTCGCGGCGTTCGCCCACAACATCGCGCTTCGCCACCACCTCGCCCCGGACCGCCTCGGCCTTCCGGCGCGCCTGGGTGGTGGTCAGTTCCGTGCCGAACGCGCCCAGCACGACGCGGCCCTTGCCCCCGGTCGGACGGTTGTATTGCAAGAGGAACGACCGGGCGCCGCCGGTCGTGACCCGAACCCCAAATCCCCGCAGTTCATCATCGAAAAACAGTGCATCCTTCCGCCCCTCGGGGCAGGTCAGCGCCTTCACCACGGCATCGGTCAGCTTCGGCATCGCACGCTCCTGGCAGACCTTTCGCGGACCCTCTGCGGACCCACCGCAAATAGGAGGCGGGTCCGCGCATGTCGCCCGCCTTCGCGCTAAGTCGCAGTGCCGACGTGCTGCGTCAATACGTTAGTCGGTGCATGTCGTCTCGCGGACCCTGCATGTCGTCCCATGTCGGCGGCTATACTGCGACTGAAAATCGCAGTGTCGGTGGTTCGATTCCACTCCTGGGCACCACCTCCCTAGACTTGCTGCCTACGGTACAAAATGCGCGTCACGCGCATGAGGCGGGATCTACTGGCACCATTCTGGCGACGTGAACTTCTGGCCCGCCGTCCTGAGTGTACCGCTGCGCAGCACTCAATGAGTTTTCCAGGAAGCCCAGTTCTCTGCATCATGGCAGAGCAGATCATGCTCCCTGCAAACGTCCTTCCAGGGCCGAGATGAACAGCCGGACCTTCGGTGGTGTCAGGCGGGCGCTCGGGTAAACGGCCCAAATCGTCAATGGCTCCGGCTCGCCTGCCTCCATCCGGATGGGAAGCAGTTGCCCGGTCGCGACCTCCTCCTGCGCATCCCACTCCGAAAGCATCGCGATCCCAAGGCCGCCGAGGCAGGCCTGGTGCAATGCCTCAACCGAGCTGGAGGTGAAGGGGCCGGAGACGCGCTGCCGCAGCGTCCTGCCGCCCGCGCCGAAGGTCCAGTGGCTCGTGCCCGTCAGCATCAGGCACCGGTGGCGCGCGAGGTCGGCCGGGATCGCCGGCGCACCGTGCTCCGCCAGATAGGCCGGGGCCGCATAGAGGCGGCGCGGGTTGTCCGCCAGGCGGCGGGCGACGAGCGTGTTCTCCCGCAGAAGGGCGATCCGGATCGCGAGGTCCAGTCCCTGGGCCACAATATCCACGATGCTGTCGTTCAGCAGGAGATCAACCTCCAGGCCGGGATGATCCCGCAGGAAAACGGGCACGAGCGGCGCCACGACCTTGCGGCCGAAGGGAACCGAGGCCGTCAGGCGCAGGGTGCCGGTAAGGCCGAGGGCGGCCGGACGCACGGCGGCGCGGGCCTGCGCCTCCTCGTCCAACAGTGCCTGAGCATGGGGCAGGAAGGCCTCGCCCTCCGCCGTCAGCGCCAGCGACCGGGTCGTCCGATGCATCAGCCGGGCCCCAACTTCCGCCTCCAGCTCCGCGAGTCGGCGGGAAGCGAGCATCGGCGTGATGCGGAGGCGGCGCGCCGCTGCCGCAAGGCTGCCGGCGCCTACCGCTTCCACCAGCACGGCGACATTGTTCAGGTTGATCATAACGCCACGGGTTATACGGCCCGCTCGAAAGAGGGATCTACAGCGCGAGAGCTCGGAGGCGCAGATTGGGTGCACCGCACAAGGAACCCAGACCGATGCTGGATGCTCCCGGTTCAAACCCGCCCGTCGATCGTGCCAGGCAAGATCAGGCACCCCATGGCCTCGGCTCCGGCCTGACCTTCGCCATGGCAGCCGCCGCGGGCATCGCCGTCGCCAACATCTACTACAACCAGCCCATGCTCGGCATCATCGGGCAGGATTTCGCCGGTTCCGGGGCCACCGCCCTGATCCCGACGGCAACCCAGCTCGGCTACGCCGCCAGCCTGTTCCTGCTGCTGCCGCTGGGTGACCTCCTTGACCAGAAGCGGCTGATCGTCGGGCAGTTCGTGGTGCTGGCCGGGGCACTTGCCCTGGCGGCGATGGCGCCCAGTGCGCCAGTCCTCGTCCTTGCCTCGCTCATCCTCGGCATGGCTTCCACGGTGGCCCAGCAGATCGTGCCCTTCGCCGCGCATCTCGCGCATCCCTCGCGCCGAGGCGCGACGGTGGGCATCGTGATGGGCGGATTGCTCGCGGGCATCTTGCTGAGCCGGACCCTGGGCGGTTTTGTCTCGGCCCATGGCGGCTGGCGCGCGATGTTCTGGCTCGCCGTGCCCATGGCGCTCGGCGCCGCCGCGCTGATGGCGGCCACCCTGCCCAGCCGGCTCGCAGCGGCGTCGATCGGCTACGGCGCGGCCCTGCGCTCGCTTCTGGATCTCTGGCGCGGTCAGCCGGCACTGCGCCGGGCGACGCTGATGCAAGCGGCCCTCTTCGCCTCCTTCTCCACCTTCTGGACCGTGCTGGCCCTGCGACTGGAGGCGCCACCCTTCGGCCTGGGCGCGGAGGTGGCGGGGCTGTTCGGCGTGGTCGGCGCGGTGGGCATTGCCGCGGCACCGTTGGCGGGGCGGCTTGCCGACAAGCGCGGCCCGCGGCTCGTGATCGGACTGGGCGCGCTGCTCACCCTCCTGGCCTGGGCCGTGTTCGGCGCCTGGCCGGCCATCGGAGGGCTGGTGCTGGGCGTCATCGTGCTCGACTTCGGGGTGCAGAGCGCGCTCGTCTCCAACCAGCACGTCATCTACGCCCTGCAGCCCGATGCCCGCAGCCGGATCAACACGATCTTCATGACGGGGATGTTCCTGGGCGGCGCGGCAGGCTCCGCCGGCGCGATGACGGCCTGGGACCTCGGGGGCTGGGCTGCGGTCTGCGGGTTCGGCGCCGCGCTCGGTGCCCTGGCCCTGCTGCTGGAAATGACGGCCCGCCGTACCCAGGGCAGTGCGCGGTAAGGGAACTGCGATGGCCGCGGCGGGGCACCCTTCCGGGGCATTGCACCCGCCGCAGTGTCGGTCGGCGGGCTCACGGCCCCCCGGCCACCCCGATCATCCCGCTGGTGACAGCACATGCACGGCGCGGCTGGCGACCATCTCCCGCGTGCGCGCCCCGTAGGCCGCCATATGCGGCGCCGCGGCATGCGCCTTCAGCGCGTCCAGGCTCTCCCACTTCTCGACGACCATGAAGGTATCGGGCCCGAGCGGAGCCTGGATCCCGCCCGCGCCCTCGGCATCGATGGCCGGCCCGTACTCGATGCAGCCCTGCTCCGCATGAACAGCGGGCATATTCGCCCGGAAGGCCTCGAGCACGGCATCCCGCATGCCCGGCTTGGTGGTGATGATGGCGATGACATGGATCACGCTGGATGTTCCCCCGGCCGCCCTGATGCGCCCTGAAGCCGAGGCTAGACCCGGCATCCGCCCCCGCCAACGCCCCAGCGCCTTGCCAGCCCCGCGCCATCGGCGCGAGTTTGCGCCGCCGCCAGAACGGCACCGGAGGAAAACACCATGTTCACGCGCCGCCGCATCCTGTCGGCCGCCGCCGCCCTGCCGGCCGTCCTCCCGCGCGGGGCGAGCGCGCAATCCTGGCCCGCACGGCCCATCCGCATGATCGTCGCCTTCGCCCCCGGCGGCTTAACCGACATCGCCGCGCGCGTTCTCGCCGAGCGGCTGGCCACCGCACTGGGCCAGCCCGTGGCCGTGGACAACCGCGCCGGTGCCGCCGGCATCATCGGGACGGAGGCTGCCGCCCGCAGCGCACCGGACGGCTACACGGTGCTGATGGGAACGATCAGCACCCATGCGATGAATGTCGGGCTGTACCGCACCCTGTCCTACGATCCGGTCGCGGATTTCGCGCCCGTATCGGGCGTGGCCAGCAGCCCCAACCTTCTCGTCGCACATCCATCCAAGGGCATCCGCGATGTCGCGACGCTGGTTGCACGGGCGAAGGCGCAGCCGGGCGCGCTCACCTACGCCTCCGGCGGCAACGGCACCTCCAGCCATCTCGCGGGCGAGCTGTTCAAGTCGATCGCGGGGGTGGACCTGCTGCACGTCCCCTTCCGCAGCACGGCGCCGGCCGCGTCGGCAGTGGTCGCGGGCCAGGTGGACCTGATGTTCGACACCCTGCCCTCCTCCCTGCCCCATGCGCGCGACGGTCGGCTCGTGGCCCTCGGCGTCACCGCCCCGCGGCGGCTGGAAGCGCTGCGCGACATCCCTGCCGTGGCCGAGACCGTGCCGGGCTTCGAGATGGGCGTCTGGACCGCCCTCTTCGCCCCCGTCGGCACGCCGCGCCTCGTGATCGAGCGACTGGACGCCGCCACGCGCGAGGCCCTGCCGTCGCTTGCCGCCCGCTTCGCCGAGCTCGGACTGGAGCCCTTCCCGGCGGGCCCCGACGAGGTCGCGGCGTATCTGCGGGGCGAGATCACGAAATGGTCGGGCGTCATTCGTACCGCCCGCATCACCGCGGATTGAGAGCCCGCGCCTATTGCGGAAAGGGCCAGCCCGGCGCCTCGCGCAGCGCGCCCAGCACGCGCACGAGATTCTTCCCCACACGCCCCAGCGCCTCGTCCCAGGGCAGCACGGCGAAGCGGTCGAATTCGGGGATCAAACCACCACCGGGCATTCGCATGAAGGAGGTGCAGCGGAGCGCGGCCGGATCCGGCATGGCCGCCACCGGCCAAGCGAAGAGCGCGAGGTCTTTGCCCGGAAGATAGCGATGCACGCCGAGATCGCTCAGCCCTGCCGCGGGCACGACCAATCCCGTCTCCTCCCGCAACTCGCGCGCGGCAGCGTCCACGAAGGCCTCGCCCGCCTCCGCGACCCCCTTGGGAATGTCCCACAGCACCGAGCGCGTGGCATGGCCCAGCAGCACCTGCGGACCATCGCTCACCAGCACGCCGCAACTCGTTCGCTTCGGCCGCGTGGGCGCGCGGGGCATGCTTGTGCCCGTCAGCTCGTGGGCTGCTGCCCCAGCCGGCGGGACAGTCCTTCGAACTCGCGGCGCAGCGCCTCGCCCTCGAAGGGCACAATAACGGGCGGGCGGATCGCCATCACGGCGCCGAAGTCACGATCCGTGTTGCGCATCATCTGCGCCACGTCGAAGGCGAGCGCCGCGGTGCGCGCGGTGTTGTCCGCCACGCCTTTCGCCGCGCGCGTCCGCTCCAGCGCCTGGGCGAGATTGCCGCGCTGCTCCTTCAGATGGCCGCGATACAGCTCCGTCGCGCGCAGCGTCGTCTCTTGCGTGCGCAGGTTGGATTCCAGCGAGGCGCGCAGCCCGGCATCGCGCATCCCGCGCAGCCGGCCCTGCGCGTCCTGGCGCAGCTCGCGCGTCTCGCGGTCGATCGCCTCCAGCCGTGGCAAGTAGACATTGTCGATGCGCGAGACGACCTCGCCCTGCACCGTCTCCAACACCGCCAGCAGCGTCGCGTGGATGGTGTAGTAGCGGCGCAGCACCGCCTCGTTATCCGAAGCCTCGCCGACCGGTCCGCGCAGCTCGGCCTCCAGCTTCTCTACGTTGGAGTAGGCGGCGAGCAGCGCCACCACGTCGTCCCCGTTCACGGAGACGGCGAGGTTCTCCGCCGCCTCGCGCGAGATCTGAACGCCGAGCCCGGCGAGCTTGCCCGTGAAAGTCTCGGTCAGCCGCGCGGCCTCGGCCCCGGCGCGCGAAAGCTGCGCTTCCAGATCGGCGGTCTCGGTACCGGCGATCCGCGCCATCGCCACCCGCTCACGCAGCTCGGCGACGCGGGCGCGCGCATCCTGCATGGCCCGCAGCTCACCCATCGCCTCGCTCCCGGCCAGGGTGGCGGTGGCAGAGCGGAGGAGTTCCTGCACGCGGTCCCGCGCCGTGGGATCCCGGTCATCCATTCCCTGCGCATCCTGCTGCGCTTCGGCGGCGCGGCCGATGGCGCGCAGCGCGACGGCACGGTCGGGCTCGCGGATCGGTGCCCGGTCCGCGGTGCTGCGGCGTTCGGGGGCGATGCCGAGTGCGGCGCCGAGATCCGCGAAGCGCGACTTTGCCCCCCGCAGGCTGCCATCCACGTCCCGCACCCAGTCCGGGCGCTGGAAGGCAATAAGGGCGAGAAGCGCGGCAATGGGCAGGAGGAAACGCATGCGGGCATCCGGCTCGGGGGAACAGGCGTTCCAGATGGTGCATTGCGGCCGTGCCGGCAAGCAACAAGGAAGGCCGCATGTGCGTACGGGACGCTCTGCCCCACCCCGTAAGGGTGCAATGCATCTGGCCGCTACCCCAGCCAGCGGCTAGGGATTCGGGATGGAAAGCCCTTCGCCTCGTCCCCGGCCCGTCCTCGCCACCCATAACGGGGCCTTCCACCTGGATGACGCCTTCGCCTACGCCGTGCTGCGCCTCGCCCTCGGCCTGGGGGAGGCCGGGACGGATCACGACCTTGTCCGCACGCGCGACGAGCGGGTGATCGAGGGCGCCGATATCGTCTGGGATGTCGGCACCATTCACGACCCATCCCGCTCCCGCTTCGACCACCATCAGCGCGGCGCGCCCTCCCGCGCGGACGGCACGCCCTACAGCGCCGCCGGCCTGGTCTGGCAGAGTCACGGAGAGGCGGCGACGCGGGCCCTGCTGGGGCCGGCAGGTGCCGACCTTGCGCCCGCGGTCGCGGCCACAATCGACGGAGAGGTGGTCCGCCGGATCGATGAGATCGACAACGGCGTCGGCGAGCCCGGGGACGCGCTGGGCCTCGGGTCCGCGGTCGGGGACCTCAATCCGTCCTGGGATTCACCTGCCGCCGGCGACGTCGCGGCCGAGGACGCCGCCTTCCGCGAGGCCTCAACCCTCGCCGAATCCTTCCTGCGCCGGCGGGCGGAGGCGGTGCGGGCCCGGCTCGCAGCCGAGGCCGTGGTGCTCGCCGCCCACGCCGCCTCGGCCGACCCACGGGTGCTGGAACTGGATCGCAGGATGCCCTGGAAGGACCCTGTCTTCGCCCATGGCCTGCCCGTTCTCTACGCCATCTTCCCGGTGGTGAGTGGCAACTGGATGGTGGATTCCATGCCGCCCGAGCCGGGCGCTTTCGCCCAGCGCCTGCCGCTGCCCGAGGCCTGGGCGGGGCTGCGGGACGAGGAGCTTGCCGGGGTGAGCGGGGTGGCCGACGCGGCCTTCGTCCATCTCCGCCGCTTCGTGGGCGCCGCCCGTTCCCGCACCGGGGCGCTGGAGATGGCACGCCGCTCCATTAGCGCTGCGGAAGCCGAATAGGCCACGCCAGGAAGCTCGGGCATCCCCAGGGGCGCCTCAACCCAATGGCGAGCACGCTGCCTGATCTGGGCGGAGGATGGCGCCTGCCCAAGCACCGCGGGCCGTGCAGCCGGATTCTGTCTGGGGCCCCGTGCGAGGTTCCCCGGCCCGCCCCCTTCCCCCGCTGCGGGCGGCACGGCAGAAGCTAGAGGGTCATCTGCCCGGCCCCGCCGCGGCCCGTCCCTCCGGCGGGCGTGCCCGGGCCGCGTCCCGGAAGGATCCCGCCTTTTGAGTGCCGCCCAACACCCAGTCCCCGACGCGTCCGCCGTGATCGCCGACCTCGCGGAGACCCTTCCCGGCCGCATCCGGGGCGTAGGCACCAGCCAGATCGGCATGGTCGCCGATCGTGGGCGCGACGACCCGGATGTAGTGAAGCTCTGGATCGGCGAGGGCGACCTCCCGACGCCGGATTTCGTGGTCGAAGCCGCGCATCGCGCCATGCTGGCCGGCGAGACCCGCTATACCTATTCCCGCGGCATTCCCCGGCTCCACCAGGCGTTGTCTGACTACCACCGCCGCCACTGGGGTGTGGAGGTGGCGCCCGAGCGCTTCGCCATCACCGCCGGCGGCATGAACGCCATCATGCAGGCCTGCCAGGCGCTGATCGAACCGGGCGAGGAGGTGATCATCCCCTCCCCCAACTGGCCCAACCTGGCCGAGGCCGCGCGGGTGAACGGGGCCGTGCCGGTCACCGTGCCCTATCGCCGCTCGGCGGATGGCCACTTCAAACTTGAACTGGCGGATATCGAGGCCGCGATCACGCCGCGCACGCGCATCCTGGTGGTGAACTCGCCCTCCAATCCCACGGGCTGGGTGATGCCGCTGGCCGAGATGCAGGCGCTGCTCGATCTCGCCCGTAAGCACGACTTCTGGATCATCTCCGACGAGGTCTATGCCCACTTCACCTATGGCAACGCGATCGCGCCCTCCTTCCTGCAGATCTGCACGCCCTCGGACCGGCTGATCGTCACCAACACCTTCTCCAAGAACTGGGCGATGACCGGCTGGCGCGCCGGCTGGATCGTTTATCCGGATGGGCTGGCGGCCACCTTCGGCAAGCTCGGCCAGTACAACACCACATCCATCCCCACCTTCATCCAGCACGCCGCCGTCGCGGCGCTGGAGGAAGGGGACAGCTTCATCCGCACCATGGTCGGCCGCTGCGCGGAGAGCCGGCAGATCATGGTGGACGGGCTGTCGCGGTTGAAGGGCGTCACGGTCTTCCCGCCCGAGGGCGCCTTCTACCTGATGGCCAAGGTGGAGACGGGCGAGACGAGCCTGAACCTAGCCTTCCGCCTGCTAGAAGAGGCGAAGGTAGGCGTGGCTCCTGGCACCGCCTTCGGGCCGGAGGGCGAGGGCTTCATCCGCATCTGCTTCGCCGTCAGCCCTGGGCTGGCGCGAGAAGCGGTTGCGCGGCTCAGCCGCGTGCTGGGCGTGCGCGAGGACTGACCAACGCGCCCGGTCCGGCCATCGCGCCGGACCGGGCCCTTCGGGTCGCCGCTCGGGAAATTGACGGGCGTCGAACGCGGCCGGGGTCGCCCCAAGTCCTGCCGCGCGGCGTTTCCACCGGCATGACCAGCCCCGTCCGCATCCTCGATCTCGCCCCCATCGCCGCCAATGGCGAGAGCCCGGTCTGGGATGACGCGAGCGGCCTTCTCTGGTGGGTCGATATCCCCGCCCCGGCCCTGCACCTGACCGATCCCGCCACCGGCACGACGCGCAGCTGGCCGATGCCGGAACCAGTGGGCTGCCTCGGCCTGCGCGAGGATGGCGGCCTGCTGCTCGGGCTACGCTCCGGCATCCATCGCTTCGAGCCTCACGGCCTTGAGCATGGGACCGGCGCGCTGGAGCGCGTGGCGGCGCTGGAGCCGGACCGGCCAGGGAACCGGCTGAATGACGGCAAGGTCTCGCCCGAGGGGCGCTTCCTCGTCGGCTCTATGAACGACACGCCGGAGAAGAAGCCCACCGGCGCTCTGTGGCGGCTCGACCCCGGCTCGCGGGACTGCGCGCTGCTGGCGGAGGGCCTGATCATCTCCAACGGCCTGGCCTGGAGCCCGGACGGCCGCACTCTCTGGCACAGCGACAGCGAGGCCCCGGCCCTCTGGATCTGGGACTACGATCCCGCGACCGGCGCCGTCTCCAACCGCCGTGAGATCGCTCGCCCGGATAGCGCCACCGGCGTGCCAGATGGCGGCGCCGTGGATACGGAGGGCGGCTACTGGTCCGCCGGCTACTCCGCCGGGTGCCTGAACCGCTGGCTGCCCGACGGCACGCTGGACCGGGTGGTGCCGCTTCCCGTTGCCCATCCCACCATGCCCTGCTTCGGCGGGCCGGGTCTGCGCACCCTGTTCGTCACCAGCGCGCGGGGCGAAGGGGCCGGGCCGGAGGATGGCCGGCTGCTGTCGCTTGATGTGGGCATTGCCGGCATCCCGGTCGGACGGTTCCGCGGCTAACAGGGATGCGCCGCCCGCCCCCTTGGGGCAGGCTGGCGCGATGGATCCCCAGACCATCCTCCTTCTCGCCGCCGCCGGCTTCCTGGCTGGAGCCATCAACGCGGCCGCGGGGGGCGGCTCCTTCGTTACCATCCCGGCCATGGTCTTCGCGGGCCTGCCCTCGGTGGCGGCCAACGCGTCCAGCACCGTCGCCCTCCTGCCCGGAACGCTGACGAGCGCCTGGGCCTGGCGGCATGATTACCGCTCGCTGCAGGGCATCCCGCTCCGCACGCTTATCCTGATCAGCCTCGGCGGTGGGCTGGCCGGGGCACTGCTGCTGCTGGCGACCACGCAGCGCGCCTTCGACGGGCTGCTGCCCTGGCTCATGCTGGTCGGCACCCTGGCCTTCGCCTTCGGCCGACCGCTCGGTGCCGCGCTGCGCAAGCGGGTGCGCGTGGGGCGCGGGGCGGTGATCGTGGCGCAGGTTCTGCTCTCGGTCTATGCCGGGTATTTCGGCGGCGGAGTGGGCATCATGATGCTCGCCGTCTGGGGCCTGCTCGGCGAAATGGACATCAAGGCGATGAGCGCGCTGCGGACGCTGCTGGTCAGCGCGGCCAATCTCGTCGCAGTGGTGATTTTCGCGGTGGCCGGGCCAGTGCACTGGCCGGAGACAGCGGTGATGCTCGTCGCCGCGATCATCGGTGGATATGTGGGCGCCATCTTCGCCAGCCGGCTGCCCGCGCCGGTGCTGCGAGGCTTCGTCGTGCTGTTCAGCGCTGCGATGACGGCCGTGTTCTTCTGGAGAGCCTTCGCCTAGGCCATCCCGCGGGTCAGCGCCCGGGTGAGGTCGGCCATGGCCACCGGCTTCGCGCAGCGCGGCAGATGAGAATAATCCGCCGGCACCACCGCCGCATCATACCCGGTGGCGAGCAGGACGGGCACGCCGCGGGCCAGCAGGGCGGGCACGGCCGGCCAGACCATCTCGCCGTTCAAATTCACGTCCAGAACCGCACCGTCGATCCGCTCCGCCGCTTCCATCAGGGCAAGTAGCTGCGCGACGGTCGGTGCCGGGCCGATCACCACGGCCCCTTCCCCTTCCAGCGCATGGACCACTTCGTCGGCGATGAAGAACTCGTCCTCGGCCACGAGGATACGACGGCCCGTCAGCCCTCCCTCCGACGCCATCGCATCCCCCGTTCCCAAAACCGAACCGATCCTGCACCGCCGCCGACGCGCCGTGAACCTCCGCCGCTGCGCCGGCCGGCGCGCCGCGCTGCAACAGGAGCCCGCCCCGGGGCGTTCCCACCCGTCACGACCCCGGTCGTCCACTCCCGCGCAGAGATCCGACCCATGCGGCTGTTCAGGTGCCAGAACTGCGAGCAGATGCTCTATTTCGAGAACACCCGGTGCGAGCGCTGCAGCTTCCGCCTGGGCTACCTGCCCGATGGCGCCGTTCTGTCCGCACTGGAGCCGGCGAGCGAGCCGGACGGAGGCCAGGGCGATGCCTGGCGCCCGCTGGCCACGCCCGACCAGCCCCGGCGCTTCTGCGCCAATGCCGAACTGGACGTGTGCAACTGGACCGTCCCGGCGGAGTCGCCCGAGCGCTACTGCGCCGCTTGCCGGCACAACCACCTCATCCCCGACACCTCGGTACCGGAGAACCGGCTGAACTGGTGGAAGCTGGAGGCGGCCAAGCACCGGCTGTTCTACAGCCTGGTCCGCTTCTGCCTGCCGTTAGCGACACGCAATGAGGACCCTGAAGGCCTCTCCTTCGATTTCCTGGCGGCCTCACCCGACCCGTCCGGCCCGAAGGTGATGACGGGGCATGACAACGGCCTGATCACCATCGCGCTGGACGAGGCGGACGACGCCGAGCGCGAGCTGCGGCGCAAGACCATGGGCGAGCCTTATCGCACCCTTCTCGGCCATTTCCGGCACGAGGTCGGCCATTACTTCTGGGACAAGCTGGTGCGCGACGGCGGCCGGCTCGATGCATGCCGCGCCGTGTTCGGCGACGATAGCCAGGATTACGGCGCGGCCCTGCAGCGCCACTACAACGAGGGCGCTCCGGCCGACTGGCAGGAGCACTTCGTCAGCGCCTACGCCACCACTCATCCCTGGGAGGATTTCGCCGAGACCTGGGCGCACTACCTGCACATCATCGACACGCTGGAAACCGCCAGCTCCTTCGGCCTGCGCGTGCAGCCCAAGCTGGACACGACCGGCGAGATGCAGGCGCGGATCGACTACGACCCGTACAAGGAGCCGAACCTTATCCGGATCATCGACGACTGGTTGCCGCTCGCCTTCGCGGTGAACAGCCTGAATCGCAGCATGGGTCAGCCGGATCTCTACCCCTTCGTTCTGTCCCCTACGGTGATCGGGAAGCTCGGCTTCATCCATGACCTCGTGCGGGGCAGCAGCACGAACAGCTGACAGGGTAGCCGCCCGCTGCCGGATGGCGGCGGGCGGCCGCTCCGCTCAGACCGCGCCGCGACGTAGATCGAGGGTGCGCGGCGCCTCGCGCGCGATCACGAGAGGCGGCTCTTCCATCATCCCGGGCGTGTGGCCGAAGGGCTGGAAGCGGATACGGCGCCGCGCCTCGGCCTCGTTCGCGTTCACCGGCAGCGTCTCGTAGTTGCGGCCGCCGGGATGGGCGACGTGATGCGTCAGCCCGCCCAGGCTGCGCCCGGTCCAACGGTCATACAGGTCGAAGACCAGGGGCGACTGCGCGGGCACGGTAGGGTGCAGGGCGGAGGGCGGCGCCCAGGCCTTGAAGCGCACGCCTGCGACATACTCGCCCTGCCGGTCCGTGGGCGTCAGCGGCACCGCGCGCCCGTTGCACGACAGGATGAACCGCTCCTCCACCCAGCCCGTGACGCGCGCCTGCACGCGCTCGGTGGAGCTGTCCACGTAGCGCACCGTGCCGCCAGCGGCGGGCTCCTCCCCCAGCACGTGCCAGGGCTCGAGCGCGTGGCGAAGCTCGATCCCCATGCCGCGCAGCGATACCTCGCCGATGAGCGGGAAGCGGAATTCTAAATGGGGCGCAAACCAGTCGCGCTCCATTGGGCAGCCCAGCGCGGCAAGTTCGTCCAGCGCATCGTGGAAGTCCTGTGCGACGAAATGCGGTAGCATGAAATCGTCATGCAGCCGCGTGCCCCAGCGCACCAGCCGACGCTCATAGGGATGACGCCAGAAGGCGGCGATGGCGGAGCGCAGCAGCAGGGCCTGGGCCGCCGCCATCTGCGGATGCGGCGGCATCTCCGCCGCACGCCACTCCACAAGGCCGAGCCGGCCCGAGGCGCTTTCCGGCGCGAAGAGCTTGTCGATGCTGAACTCGGTGCGGTGCGTGTTGCCCGTCATATCCACGAGCAGGTTGCGGAACAGCCGGTCCACCAGCCAGGGCGGCGTCTCCTCTCCCGCCTTGATGCGGGAAAAGGCGACTTCCAGCTCCGCGATGCTGTCCTGCCGTGCCTCATCCACGCGCGGGTGCTGGCTCGTCGGCCCGATGAAAAGGCCGGAGAACAGGTAGGAAAGGCTGGGATGGTTGTGCCAGAAGCCCAGCAGCGACTTCAGCAGGTCCGGCCGCCGCAGGAAGGGACTGTCGGCGGGGGTCGCGCCGCCCATCACCACATGGTTGCCGCCGCCGGTGCCGACATGGCGCCCGTCCAGCATGAACTTCTCGGAAGCCAGGCCGAGCTGGCGGGCGTCCTCGTACAGCGCCTCCGTCCGCTCCAGATGCTCGTTCCAGGAGCCCGAGGGATGCACGTTCACCTCGATCACGCCAGGATCGGGGGTGACGGAGAAGCTGAGCAGACGCGGGTCGCGCGGGGGCAAGTAGCCCTCCAGCACCACCCTGCGGCCCATTTCCTCCGCCGTAGCCTCCACGGCGGCGGCGAGGTCGAGCCAGTCCTCAGCCTGCTGCAGCGGCGGGAAGAAGACATGGATGATGCCGCCGCGGGCCTCCACCGTCATCGCCGTGCGGACCACGCCGGGGTCGCTCCTGCCCGCCACCGGCAGGTCCTGCGGCACAGGGCGGAAGCCCTCCACGCCATTGGCGAGGCCGTTCGTCGTGCCGCGTTCGTCCGGCCCGGCCACACGCCGGAAGGGCTGCTGCGCCGCAGGTGCCAGCGCCGGTGCCGGAGCGGGTACGGCTGCGTTCGGAGCCATCACGCGCCCGAACACCTCCCGCGGTGGCAGCGGCGCGACGGGGGCAAAGGGATCGGGCTCCGGCTCGATGTTCCGCGCCGCATCCTCCTCGGACATCCAGGGCAGGCTTTCCAGCGGCAAGCGGAAGCCGATCGAGCTGTCACCGGGCACGAGGAACAGCTTCTCCCCGCGCAGGAACCAGCGGCCGGACTGCCAGCGGCGCGTGCCGTCCTGCATCACGCGGCGGATCGGCAGCACGCTGCCCACGGGCGAGGCGAGCCCTTGCGCGAAGACGCGGGTCATCCGCGCACGCTCCAACGGGTCCCGCAGCTTGGCGTCCTCCGCCAGCACGTTCGCGGGCAGGCGGTGCTCGCGCCACAGGAAGTAGTGGATGTCCTCATAGGCCGGCGTGACCAGGGCGGGATCCACCTGCAGGCGCTCGGCCAGCGTGCCCAGGAAGCGGGCGGCGTCAGCGGCGGTCGCGTTGTCCGTATCCTCGTCGGAGGCGAGCAGCGCGGTATTGCTCCAGATCGGCTCGCCATCCTTCCGCCAATGGGAGAACAGCGCCCAGCGCGGCAGCTGCTCGCCGGGATAGTGCTTGCCCGCCGCGTATTGCAGCACGGCGCCGGGCGACCAGCGCGCGGCCAGGCGGCGCAGCAGGCGGCCGGCATAGCGGCGCTTGGTCGGGCCGAGGGCGGCCGTGTTCCACTCCGCCGCGTCCATGTCGTCGGCCGCGATGAAGGTGGGCTCGCCGCCCATGGTCAGGCGCACGTCGCCGGCGGCCAACAGCCGGTCCACTGCCGCGCCACGCGCGCGGATCGCAGCCCACTGGCCCTCGGAATAGGGTTTCGTCACGCGCGAGGTTTCCCGCACTCGCGTGACCTTCATTTCGACATCGAATTCCGTCTTGCTCGGCTCGATCATCCCGGTGATCGGCGCGGCGGAGGCGGGTTCGGGCGTGGCGGCGAGCGGGATGTGCCCCTCGCCCGTCAGCAGGCCGGAGGTGGGGTCGAGCCCGATCCAGCCGGCACCGGGCAGGTAGACCTCGGCCCAGGCATGGAGGTCGGTGAAGTCCTCGGTCGGTCCCGACGGCCCCTCCAGCGGCTTCACATCGGGCACGAGCTGGATGAGGTAGCCGGAGACGAAGCGGGCGGCGTACCCGAGATGGCGCAGCACCTGCACCAGCACCCAGGCGCTGTCCCGGCAGGAGCCCTTGCAGGCGCCCAACGTTTCCTCGGGCGTCCAGACGCCCGGCTCCATCCGCACGACATAGGAGACCTGCCCCTGTAACCGCCCGTTCAGCGCGGTCAGCATGGAGACCGTCCCCTGCCCCTCATTTCGGGGGATGTCGGCCAGGAAGGCGGAGAGCAGCGGGCCGGCCTCGTCCGTCCGCCGGAAGGGCGCGAGCTCCCGCTCCAGCATGGGATCGTAGGTGAAGGGCCAGGTTTCGGCCTCGGGCTCCAGGAAGAAGTCGAAGGGGTTGATCGTGGCCATGTCGGCCAGCAGGTCCACCGTTACGTCGAAATGCGTCACGCGCTCTGGGAAGACCACGCGGGCGAGGAAATTGCCCTGCGGGTCCTGCTGCCAGTTGACGAAATTCGGCTTCGGCTCGACCGAGAGGGCGTAGGAGAGGATGGGCGTGCGCGCATGGGGCGCAGGGCGCAGCCGGATCGTCTGCGGCCCGAGCGAGACGGGCCGGTCGTAGCGGTAGCTGGTGCGGTGGGTCAGGGCGACGTGGAGCGGCATGGATCAGGCTTCACCCTCGGGTCGGAACAGGCCGAGCGATGCAAACGCCGCGCCCACGGCGATGTCACGATGCGCCCGACACCTTTGCAAGGCACCGCTCCCGCCTTCGTGGGAGCTCGAAGGAGACCTGCGCCCGCCGGGGCAGGACGCCGGCCCGGTCCGCTCTGCGGGCTGAACCGTCAAAACCCTGCGCCAAGGCGCTGATTACAGCGCTGCCATACAGCAGGGGATACCCTCTGATCGCGTGTCAAAAATTGCGAAGCGCGGGCCATCTGGCCTAGTGTCCGCCCCCGCCGGCAGGCCTGCATCACCGGCGCCGGGCTCACAGGAACGGGAGTGGGACATCTCACACGCTGACCGGTCGATCGACCCGCCGACCGGCCCCGCCGAGGACACCGCGCGCCCCGCCGCGGCGGAACTCCGGCCGGGCGATACCGTCCTGGTGACAGGCGCTTCCGGCTTCCTCGGCTCCGCGGTCGCGCGCCTCCTCGTCGCCCGTGGGCTACATGTGCGGGCCCTGGTCCGCCCGAGTAGCCCGCGCGGCAATCTCGACGGGCTGGATTGCGAGCCGGTGCAGGGCGACCTGACCGACCCCGCCTCCCTGCGCCGGGCCATGCAGGGCGCCCGGCACCTGTTCCATGTCGCGGCCGACTACCGGCTCTGGGCGCCCGATCCGGTGGTGCTGCTGCGCGTCAATGTGGAGGGCACGCGCGCGCTGATGCTGGCCGCGCTCGGGGCCGGGGTGGAGCGCGTGGTCTATACGAGCAGCGTCGCCACGCTACGTGTCGCCGGCGCCACCGCCCCGGTGGACGAGACGGCGCCGATGGCGCCGACCGAGGCCATCGGCACCTACAAGCGCAGCAAGACCATGGCCGAGCGCGTGGTGGAGGCGATGGTGGAGCGGGACGGGCTGCCCGCCGTCATCGTGAACCCCTCCACCCCCATCGGCCCGCGCGACATCCGCCCCACCCCCACGGGGCGCATCATCCTGGATGCCGCGCGCGGCAAGATCCCGGCCTTCGTGGAGACCGGGCTAAACTTCGCCCATGTGGACGACATCGCGGCGGGCCATCTGCTGGCCTTCGAGCACGGCCGCATCGGCGAGCGATACATCCTGGGCGGCGAGGATGTGTTCCTGCAGGGGTTCCTGGCGGAGGTGGCCCGGCTGACCGGCCGGAAGCCGCCGCGGGTGAAGCTGCCGCGCGGCCCGCTCTATCCGCTGGCGCTCGGCGCCGAGACGGTGGCGCGGCTGACGGGCAAGGAGCCGCTGCTGACCGTGGATGCGCTGCGCATGTCCCGCTACCGCATGTTCTTCACCTCGGCCAAGGCGGAGCGCGAGCTGGGCTACCGCGCGCGCCCCTGGCAGGAGGGGGTGGCGGATGCGCTCGGCTGGTTCCGGGGCGCGGGCTACCTGTGACCGTGGCGCTGCTTCTCGGCCTGGTCGCGCTGGCCATCTGGGCGGTGCTGCTGCTCGCCCGCGGCGGCTTCTGGCTGGCGCGGGACCGCGACGATCGTAATGAGCCGCCCGCGCCCGCCGCATGGCCCGCCGTGGTCGCCGTAGTTCCCGCGCGGAACGAAGCGGATGTGATCGCGGCATCCATCGGCAGCCTGATGCGCCAGGACTATCCCGGTCCCTTCCGAGTGGTGCTGGTGGATGATGGCAGCACGGACGGCACCGCCGCCGCGGCCCGCGGGGTGGCCGGCGAGGCGCCGCTCGACATCCTTCAGGGCGCTGCCCTGCCCGCCGGGTGGACCGGCAAGCTCTGGGCGCTGGAGCAGGGCATCCGCCACGCCAGCACCAAGGGCGCGCCCGAGTTCATCCTGCTGACCGATGCCGATATCGGCCACGAGCCCGGCAACCTCCGCGCCCTGGTCGCCCGCGCCGAGAGCGGCCGCCGCGTCCTCGTCTCCCTAATGGCCGAGCTGTCCTGCGCCACCCCGGCCGAGCGCTTCCTCATCCCCGCCTTCGTCTTCTTCTTCGCCATGCTCTACCCCTTCGCCTGGGCCTCCGACCCGCACCGCCGCATGGCCGCCGGCGCCGGCGGCTGCATGCTCGTCCGGCGGGAGGCGCTGGAGCGCGCGGGCGGCATCGCCTCCATCCGCACCGCCATCATCGACGACTGCGCCCTGGCCCGCCGGCTGAAGGCGCAGGGGCCGATCTGGCTGGGCCTGACCCGCCGCGCGAAGAGCCTCCGCCCCTATGGCAGCGTGGCCGAGATCGGCCGGATGGTGTCTCGTTCCGCCTATGCCCAGCTCGGCTACTCGCCGCTGCTGCTGGCGGGCACGGTGGCCGGCATGGGGCTCACCTATCTGGTGCCGCCCTGCCTTGCGCTCTTCGGGGCTGGTGCGGCGCGGCTGGTGGGGGTAGCGGCCTGGGCGATGATGGCCCTCGCCTTCCAGCCCATGCTCCGCTTCTACCGGGTCTCGCCGCTCTGGGGTCTCGCCCTGCCCGTGATCGGCGCCGCCTATACCCTGTTCACCCTGCAATCCGCCTGGCAGGTCTGGCGCGGCAAGGGCGGCATGTGGAAGGGGCGCGCCCAGGCCATGGCGGGCGGTGCATGACGGACGGGCCGGTGGACCTGCTTCCCGCCGATACCTGGCTCGACGAGGTCGAGGCCGGGGTGACGCGCGCGGCCGAGGCGCTGCGGCGCCAGCAGCGCCCGGACGGCCACTGGGTGTTCGAACTGGAGGCGGACGCCACCATCCCCGCCGAATACGTGCTCCTGCGCCAGCACCTGGCCGAGCCCGAGGATGCGGAGTTGGAGCGCAAAATCGGCGCCTATCTGCGCCGCATCCAGGGCGAGCATGGCGGCTGGCCTCTGTTCCATGGCGGCGCCTTCGACATCAGCGCGTCGGTGAAGGCGTATTTCTGCCTGAAGATCATCGGCGACAGCCCGGATGCGCCGCATATGGCCCGCGCCCGCGCGGCTATCCTCGCCCATGGTGGCGCCGGCCGCGCCAATGTCTTCACCCGCATCCTTCTGGCGATGTTTGGGGAAATCCCCTGGCGCCGCGTGCCCACCATCCCCGTTGAAGTGATGCTGCTGCCGCGCTGGTTTCCCGTGCATATCGGCCGCATGTCCTACTGGGCGCGCACGGTGCTGGTGCCGCTGCTGGTGCTGCAGACCCTGCGCGTGCGGGCCCGCAACCCGCGCGGCGTGCAAATCCAGGAGCTGTTCACGCGCCCGCGCCTGGCCTGGAAGCGGGCGCGCACGCATCGCCATCCCGCCTGGGCCCTGTTCTTCAACGGCATTGATGGCGGGCTGAAGGTGGCCGAGCCGCTCTGGCCCCGCCGCCTGCGCCAGCATGCCATCGAGCGCTGCGTAAACTTCGTGACTGAGCGGCTGAACGGCGAGGACGGGCTGGGCGCGATCTACCCGGCCATGGCCAATGCCGTAATGATGTATGACGCGCTGGGCTACCCGCCCGACCACCCCGACCGCGCCATCGCCCGCCAGTCCATCGAGAAGCTCCTCGTGATCCGCGAGGACGAGGCCTATTGCCAGCCCTGCGTCTCTCCGGTCTGGGACACGGCGCTGACGGCGCATGCGATGATGGAGGCCGGCGGCGAGCTGGCGGAATCCACCGTCCCGCAAGCGCTGGACTGGCTGAAGCCGCTGCAGGAGCTGGAGGTGCGCGGCGACTGGGCCGAGCAGCGCCCGCATGTCCGCCCGGGCGGCTGGGCCTTCCAGTACCGCAACGCGCATTACCCCGATCTCGACGACACCGCCGTGGTGGTGATGGCGATGGACCGCGCCCGGCACCAGCTGTCGCTCGGCACCGGCTATGACGAGGCGATCGCGCGCGGCGCCGAATGGACCGAGGGGCTGCAGAGCAGCAATGGTGGCTGGGGCGCCTTCGACGTCGACAACACGCATTACTACCTGAACAATATCCCCTTCGCCGATCACGGCGCGCTGCTCGATCCGCCCACCGCCGATGTCAGCGCGCGCTGCCTGGGCATGATGGCCCAGCTCGGCGAGACGCCGGAAGGCAGCCCGCGCATGCGCGCCGCTCTCTCCTATCTCGAGCGCGAGCAGGAAGCGGATGGCAGCTGGTTCGGCCGCTGGGGCGTGAACTACATCTACGGCACCTGGTCCGCGCTGATCGCACTCAACGCGGCGGGGCTGGACGGCACGGCGCCGAGCGTGCGGCGCGGGACGGACTGGCTGCTTTCCATCCAGAACCCGGATGGCGGCTGGGGCGAGGACTGCGAGAGCTACTCCCTCGACTACCGCGGCTACGAGCCTGCCCCCTCCACCGCGTCCCAGACCGCTTGGGCGCTGCTGGCCCTGATGGCGGCGGGCGAGGTGGACCATCCGGCCGTGGCGCGCGGCGTTGCTTGGCTGCGCGACAACCAGGACGAGACGGGGCTGTGGCAGCAGGACGCCTATACGGGCGGCGGCTTCCCGCGCGTCTTCTACCTTCGCTACCACGGCTACCCGAAGTTCTTCCCGCTCTGGGCGATGGCGCGCTATCGCAACCTCAAGCGCAGCAACGCGCGGCGGCCGGCGCAGGGAATGTGATGATCCTCGCGGCCACGGGGCTGCGCCGGGAGGCGCGGATCCTCTCCGGGCCGGGGGTGGAGGTGGTTGCCGGCGGCGGCGATCGCGCGCGGCTGGAGGCGGCGTTGGGGCGTCTGGCGCCGGGCGCGCGGGGCCTCATCAGTATCGGAATCGGCGGGGCCTTGGCGCCAGGGCTGCGGCCCGGCGATTGGGTGGTGGCGGATGCCGTGCTGGCCGGGGCGGAGGCCTTCCCGACCGACGCGGCCTGGGCCGACCGCCTCGCCGCCGCCCTGCCTGGCGCATGGCGTGGCGCGATCCTTGGCAGCAACACCATGATCGCGGAAGCGGCTGGTAAGGCCGCCCTTCACCGCGAAACCGGCGCCCTGGCCGTGGACATGGAGTCGCAGATCGCGGCCCGCTTGTCGAAGCGCCACAACCTCCCCTTCGCGGCCGCCCGCGTGATTTCTGATGCTGCCGATCGCAGCCTTCCCCCCGCCGCGCGGGTGGGGATGCGCCCGGACGGGGGCATGGACCTGCCCGCCGTCCTGCGCTCGCTCCTGGCCCACCCCCTCCAGCTCCCCGCCCTGATCCGGACGGGGATGGAGGCCGAGCGGGCCTTCCGGGCGTTACTCCGCGGCCACCACGCGCTTCACCCCGGGCTGGCCGGCCCCCTTGGATGAGCCGTGCTTGGCCGAGCGGATCTCGGTCAGCTTCTTCTCCACATGGCCGGAGAAGACGTAGTCGGCCGGACGCTGGTTATCGAGGGAGATGTCCTGCGCCATCGGCCCCTCGGTGCGGATGCCGCCAAGCTGGACCTTCAGGGCCTTGATCGGGTTCTTGATCATGTCCGTCACGGCCGAGGCCTCGAAGCCGGAATGGACCATGCAGTCCGCGCACTTCTCGTAGTTGCCGACGCCGTACTTGTCCCATTCGGTGTCGTCCATCAGCTCCTTGAAGGTCTTGGTGTAACCCTCGCCGAGCAGGTAGCAGGGCTTCTGCCAGCCGAACACGGTGCGCGTCGGGTTGCCCCAGGGCGTACACTTGTAGGCCTCGTTCCCTGCCAGGAAGTTCAGGAACATGCGGGACTGGGTGAAGGGCCACTCCTTGCCACCGCGCCCGCGCGCGAGGATGCCGCGGAACAGCTCCTTCGTCTTGTTGCGGTTGAGGAAGTGCTGCTGGTCCGGCGCGCGCTCATAGGCATAGCCGGGGGAGACCGTGATGCCGTCCAGCCCGATTGCCTTCATCTCGTCGAAGAAGCGGGCGGTCTGCTCGGGGTCTGCATCGTTGAACAGGGTGCAGTTGATGCTGACCTGGAAGCCCTTGGACTTGGCCAGCTTGATGGCCTCGACCGCCTTGTCATAGACGCCCGTCTGGCAGACGGACTTGTCGTGCATCGCCTCGTTGCCATCCAGGTGGATGGACCAGGTGAAGGCCGGGTTCGGCTTGTAGTCGTCGATCTTCTTCGCCAGCAGCAGGGCGTTGGTGCAGAGGATGACGAACTTCTTCCGCGCCAGGTAGCCGCGCACGATCTCCGGCATGTCCCGGTGCAGCAGCGGCTCGCCGCCGGCGATCGAGACGACGGGGGCGCCGCACTCGTCGATCGCCTCCATGCACTGATCCACCGTCAGGCGCTGGTTCAGGATCTCGTTGGGGTAGTCGATCTTGCCGCAGCCGGCGCAGGCCAGGTTGCAGCGGAACAGCGGCTCCAGCATCAGCACCAGCGGGTAGCGCTTCCGCCCCGACAGCTGCTGCTTCATCAGATACGCCCCGATACGGGCGGCCTGCAGCACGGGAATGCCCAAAACTGCGCTCCTCTTATTCGGCTGGCTGGGTGAGCGTCGCGGCGGATGGCGCCCTGGTCTCGACGTCCCGTGGCTCAGGGTCCCGAAGCTCCACCGGAAGGCGGAACTCGATGTTTTCGTGGATTCCTGTCATCGCCGCAACCTCGACCTCCGTATGCCGACGCAGGGCAGCCAAGACATCCAGGACGAGCTCCTCCGGCGCCGAGGCCCCGGCGGTCAGCCCGACCGTCCGCACGCCGGCCAGCCAGGACAAGTCCAGCTCGCCGCCGTCCGAGATGAGGTGGCTCGGCAGGCCATGTTCAACCCCGATTTCGCGCAGGCGGTTCGAGTTGGAGCTGTTGCGGCTGCCCACCACCAGCAGCAAGTCCACCTGCCCGCACAGCTCCCGCACCGCCGCCTGGCGGTGCTGGGTGGCGTAGCAGATGTCCGAGACGTCCGGCCCCTCGATGTCCGGGAACCGGGCCCGGAGGGCGGCGATGATGCCGCGCGTGTCGTCCACGCTCAGCGTGGTCTGGGTGATGTAGGCGAGTGGGGCATCCGCAGGCAGGTCCAGCCGCGCCACCTCCTCGGCGGAGGAGACGAGATGCACCGGGCCGTCTAGCTGACCGAGCGTGCCCTCCACCTCCGGATGGCCTGCATGGCCGATAAAAACGAGGGTTCGGCCGCGCGCCGCATAGCGCTTGCCCTGGCCATGAACCTTCGCGACCAGCGGGCAGGTCGCATCCAGCACGGGCAGCCCGCGCGCCGCCGCTTCCTGTTCCACCGAGCGCGCGACGCCATGAGCGCTGAAAATGGTGACCGCACCGTCCGGGATCTCGGACAGCTCCTCGACGAAAACCGCCCCTTTGCTTCGGAGAGTCTCGACGACGTGGCGGTTGTGCACGATCTCGTGACGGACATAGACGGGGGCCCCGAAGCGTTCGAGCGAGCGCTCGACGATGTCGATCGCCCTGACCACCCCCGCACAGAACCCCCGGGGCTGGGCCAGCAGAACCCGCATGCGCACCAGATCCTCTCGCCGTTGGGCGCCTGTAAGGCACCCCTGTTACAGAGGTTAGGCGCGGGGTTTCCGATTGCCTATAACCCAGTCGAGAGAGCGTTCCGGTTCCGCGCACCGGGTTGCACTTTCGCACCAGGCACCGATTAATCGATGCCCGGCGCCGCTGCGCCGCCACCTGTTCCGGAAGAAACGCGTATGTCGTCCAGACCTGCCGAGACCGTCCCTCTCGACAGCCCCAAGGTCGCCGAAGCCGACCACTACGCCCGTAACTGGACCTTCGACCGGCCCGGCCCCGTGCGCATCGGCAGCGACGAGCACGGCGTGATGTTCGCCCGCATGCTGCTGGAGACGCACAACCCCTACAAGCCGCGCGTGCTCGACTGGCCGAAGCTGGACGCGGACGCTCATGCCCGCCTGACCAGCCTGCCGATCTGGGACATCGCCGTGCAGACCGAGGGCCGCGCCTCGCTGCGCGTGCTCGACTACGCCGCCACCATCACCGATCCCCTCATGAACGAGGCGATGGTGATGGATGGCAACGAGGAGGCCCGGCACAAGAAGGTGCTGTCCAACCTCGTCGAGGCCTATGGCGTCGTGCTGGAGCCGGAGCCGGAATACACGGGCTATCGTGACGTCGAATGGGGCTGGATGCGCACCGGCTACAGCGAGTGCATCGACAGCTTCTTCGCTTTCGGCCTGTTCGAGGCCGCGCGTCGCTCCGGCTACTTCCCCCCCGATCTCGTGGACACCTTCGAGCCGGTGATCCAGGAGGAGGCGCGGCACATCCTGTTCTTCGCCAACTGGGCGGCCTGGCAGCGTGCGCGCCAGCCGCTGTGGCGCAAGCCGTACTTCCTGGCGAAGACCGCCGCCGTCTGGGCCGTGCTGATCTGGGACCGGCTGGTGCTGGCCCGCGACATGGGCAGCTCCTCAAAGCAGACCAACTTCACGGCCTCGTCCGACTCCATCGGCATCAGCATGAGCGCGGCCGATCTCATCGACATCTGCCTGGCCGAGAACGACCGCCGCATGGCCGGCTACGACCGCCGCCTGCTGCGGCCGACCACCGTGCCCTTCTGGATCCGCATCGGCCGCCGCTTCATGGGCAAGCCCCGTCCGGCCGCCGCCTGAAGGTTCCGCGATGAGCGCCAACACCGTCATTCACCGGATTGTTCGCCCCGCTGTGCGCGCCATTGCGCCTAGCGGGGTGACGCCTAACCAGATCACCACGGTTCGGCTGGTCACCGGAATCGCCGCCGCCCTCGCCTTCGCGCGGGATGCCGGGGTTTGGCAGGATATCGGCGGGGCGATCTTCCTTTTGTCGATGCTGCTCGACCGCGCGGATGGCGAGCTCGCCCGCTCCACCGGCCAGACCAGCCCAGCCGGGCACCGTTACGACCTGCTGAGCGACTGCTTCTCCAACATCATCGCCTTCGTCGGCATCGGCATCGGCCAGATGGCCGTCCTCGGCAGCACCGGCCTCATCCTCGGCGCCGTGGCGGGGGCGGCGATCGGCGCGCTGTTCTGGCAGCTGCACATCCTGCGCATCGGCACGCTGCGCGGCTACGACCTCGCGCCGGGCATCACCATCGACCCGGACGACCTGCTGGCCCTCGTCCCCGTGCTGATCTGGGTGGGCGCGACGGTGCCTATGCTCTGGGCGGCCGCGATCATCACGCCGCTCGCGGCCGTTTACCTCGCCGTCGCAGGGACGCGGCAGCAGCGGGCGTGAAGCAAGGGCGTGGGGAGGTATCCCCCCAGACCCCCTTCTATCTTTGGGGTTTGGCGCTGGCGCGCTGGCGAAGCTGTACCGGCGATCCTGGGACGGGACCTCTACGCGGTCTCCAAGGCCACTAAAGTCTCCTCCACGGCCTCCAGCAGCCGCTCGAAATCCCGGCGGTCCAGCGCCCCGATACAGCCGATGCGGAAGCTCTCCGCCTGGGTCAGCTTGCCCGGGTAAATTAGGAAACCCCGCGCTGCGAGCGCGTCGTAGAAGGCGCGGAAGGCCAGGGGCCGGTCCTTGGGCATGCGGAAGGTCGCGATGATCGGCGCCTGCACCGCCTCATCCAGAAACAGCTCGAAGCCCAGCCGCCGCATCCCGGCCCAAAGCGTGTCGAAGTTGTCCTGGTACCGCCGCCCGCGTGCCGCCGGCCCGCCTTCGTCCTCGAGCGCCCGCAGCGCCTCCACCAGCGCGGCCACCACCTGCACGGGCGGCGTGAAACGCCACTGGCCGTCCTTCTCGAAGCCCGTCCACTGCGCGTGCAGGTCGAAGGACAGGGAGGGGCAGTTCCCCGCCGCCCGTTCCAGCGCGGCCGGCTGCACGAGCGCGAAGCCGAGCCCCGGCACCCCCTCCAGGCACTTGTTCGAGGAGGCGAGCACGGCGGTGACCGGCACGGCGGCCAGATCGATCGGCAGCGCGCCGAAGCTGCTCATCGCATCCAGCAAGAGGGCCCGCCCGGCCTCCGCCACCACAGCCGCGATCTCGGGAAGCGGGTTCAGGATGCCGGTGGTGGTCTCGCAATGCACCAGCGCGACATGGGTAATGGCCGGGTCAGCCCGCAGAACATCGGCCACCGCCGCGGCTTCCACCGGCCGGTTCTCCGCCCAGCGCAGCGTCTCCACCGCGCGGCCAAGGCGCTGCGCGATCGTCACCATGCGCTCGCCATAGGCGCCGTTGATCAGCACCAGCAACTTGTCGGCCGGACCCACCAGCGTGGCGATCGCCGCTTCGACGATGAAGGTGCCCGAACCCTGCAGCGGCACCGCCACATGCGTCCCCTCCCCGCCCGCCACGGCCAGAAGGCGTGCGCGCAGCTCGGCGGTGAGCGCGATGAAAGCCGGGTCGCGCGAACCCCAGTCCCGCAGCATGGCCCGGCGCGTCTCCACCGCCGTGGTCAGCGGCCCCGGAGTAAGGAGGACGGGACTGTCGTTCATGAAGGGCTCCTCGCCGCGGCTTCGGGGCGGGCACGGTCGGCGGCGACGGCCCAGCGCCAGGATATCACCCCCGGCAGGCCCAGGATGATGTCCCGGATACGGCGGATCAGCACCAGCGCGATGGCGCGGTCCGGTGGGATGCCGAACAGCGCGCAGATCAGCACATAGCCGCCCTCCTGCACCCCCAGCGCGCCGGGGATGAAGAAGCCGGCGCTGCGGGCCGCCTGGCCCAGGCTCTCGATCACCAGCGCTTCGGCCAGGCTCGTCTCCAGCCCCAGCGCCCGCAGCGCGGCCCAGGTCTCGAGCACGCCGATGAGCCAGGAAGCGAAGTGCCACAGCCCGCTGCGCCACAGCCGCCCGGGCTGGCCGTAGAGCCGCACCACCGTGTCATGCAGGCCGGACAGTTCCCCGAGCGAGGTCCAGCCCACCCGCGCCGCCAGCTTCGGCAGCATCGTCTCCACCATCCGGAACAGCCCCCAGCGCTGGGCGGCGATGAACACCCCCGTCACCCCGGCGCCGAGCGCGGTGCCGACAACCGCCCATGTCATTGCCGAACTGCCGCCCGCATGCGGGATGGCCAGCAGCACCGCCAGTCCAAGCAGCGAGAACACGATCTGGGAGGCCATCTCCGTGCCGAGATCGATGGCGAGGCTGGCGATCACGCGCAGCTTGTCCACCCCGTAGCGCAGGAGGAGCTGCGCCCGGATCAGCTCCCCCATTGCCTGCACGATGGGCAGCAGCGCGTTGGTCGAAACCCGGATCCAGCGCAGCCAGGCGAGGCCCAGCACCCCCGGCCGGCGCGGATCCTCGATCAGCGGCCCCCAGCCCAGGCCGGAGGCGAAGATCTGCGCCACGTTCAGCGCCAGCACGGCAGGCATCCACCACCCCGTCTCCAGCAGGAGGCGGAGGATCTCGCCGGGATCGTTGGCGAGGATGAGCGCGACGGCAATGGCCAGCCCGACGGCGAGGCTGACCGCGGTGGTCCAGATCACGCGGGCATGGGCTCCGCCAGGAAGTCCCGGAACCGCCGCGCCACATCCGCCGGCTTCACCGTGGGCCGGCCGAGCTTTTCCATCGAGCCCGGCGCGATCCGCAAATGGATCATCGCCGGCCCGCCATGGGCGGTGGCGGCGCGGAAGGCCGCTTCGAACCCGTCCAGCGATGTGGCGGAGGCGGCGTAGCGGTAGCCGCAGGCCAGCGCGATGGCCGCGAAATCGACCGAGGCCGAGACGGTGGCCTGCCCGCCCGTGGAATCATGCACGCCGTTGTCCAGCAGGACATGGATCAGCTTTTCCGGCCCATGGGCACCGATGGTGGCGAAGGTGCCGAGCTTCATCAGCGCCGCGCCATCGCCATCCAGCACCACCACGGGCCGGTTGCTGTTCAGCGCCACGCCGAGGCCCATGCCGCTTGCCCCGCCCATGGAACCCACTTGGTAGAGGTGCTGCCTGCGGTCCGCGAGGGTGAACAACTCCCGCCCGCATTTGCCCGTGGTGGCAATCACCCCGGCTTCGTCCGGCACGATGGAGAGGAAGCGTTCCAGCACGGCGGCACGGCTGGGCCGCGGGCCATTGGCCGGGAAATCCTCGCGCCGGCCGGGCCCCGGCAGCGCGCGCGGCGGCTGGTTCAGCGCGCGATCCGCCACATCGTCCTTGCGGATTACGAAGGCATAGGGGAGGCCCGTCGCCTCCATCCGCTCCACCGCGTGATCGAGCGCGGGTGCCAGCGCCTGCGTCGCCTGCGGGAAGGGCGCCTGCTCCAGCCGCATCAGCGCGATCAGGTCCTGGGTGATCTGCCCCATGACCTCGTGCTGCGGCTCGTCGGGGATGCCGGGCTCCCCGCGCCAGGTGGTCAGGAACAGGGTGGGGATGCGGAAGGGGTGGTTGAGCGAGGTCAGCGGGTTCACCGCATTCCCCAGCCCGGAGTTCTGGCACATCACCACTGTCCGCCGCCCCGCGAGCCAGGCGCCGGAGGCGATGGCCACCGCCTCCCCCTCGCTCGCCGCACCGACATAGGCGAGGGACGGCGTGGAGAGCACGCCGTTGATGAGAGGCGTGAGGAAGCTGCACGGCACGCCCGTGTAGAAGTCGAAGCCGGCACGCCCGGCCTCGGCGATGAAGTCGTCCGCCGTGATCATGTGAAGTTGCGGGCCTCGGCCAGGTCAGTCAGCGTGTCCACGTCCAGCCAGTGGCCGGTGAAGTACTTCACGCGCACGGGGTGCTTGGCCGCGATGCGCGTGAGCAGCAGCGGCAGGTCACCACCCTCGAGCAGCCCTTCCGCCTCCATCGCCGCCATCTCGTCGCGCAGCCATTCGGCGCCGCGCGCGCTGAAGCGCACTAGCCCCATCCACTCGCCGCACAGGGCATCGGGCGCCACGTCCAGCCCCATGTGCTCCAGATGCGCCGGCCGGTCGTCGAGATAGTCACCGGAGAAGCGGCGATCGGCGGCGACGAGGTCGCGCCGGCCGGGATGCGGCTGCACGCCGAGCGTGTCAACGGCCACCACCACATCGGCGCGGCTCGTCAGCAGGCTTTCCAGGATGTAGGGGCGGAACAGCACGTCGCCATAGGCGACGATCGTCTCGCCCTTTATCGTCTCCCGCGCGCAGGCGAGCGACCAGGCCTCGCCCGTTTCGGCATAGCGGTCGTTGTCCAGCGTGCGGATGCCCTGCAGCGAGACGGCCTCCTTGCGATAGCCGCGCACCACCGTCACGTCCCGCACGCCGGTCTCGCGCAGCGTGCCGACAAGGCGTTGCAGCAGCGACTGGCCGCGGATGTCCAGCATGCATTTCGGCTGATCGAGCGTCAGACCGCCCAGCTCGCCGCCCGAAGCCGCCAGCACGATGGCCGAGGGCGCGGGGCGCGCGGGCAGGTAGCGACGCTCCGCCTCCTCCAGCTCCGCATTTCCCATCAGCCGGAAGATGTCCTTCACTGTGGCGACGCTGCCCTCCACGCGCACCAGCGACTCATCCTCATGGACCCGCGCCGCCGTCTCGCGCATCGCGGTCATGGAGGCACGCAGCAGATGGTTCGCCCAGATGATGGTGGAGATGCCGGCCTGGCGGTACAGCTCGGTCGGCGTCGCGTAGTACATCGTGGGCACGATCACCACGGGCGCGCGGTTGGCCCAGCGCTCGGTGAAGGTGAAAATCTCGTCCGCATCCGCCTTCTTGGAATGGATCAGGATCGCGTCCGCACCCGCTGCATGATAGGCCTCGGCGCGCCGCAGCGCCTCCTCCATGCCCTGGCCGGAGATCAGCGCCTCGACGCGCGCGACCAGCACGAAATCATCGTCGGTCTGGCTGTCCTTGCCCGCCTTGATGCGCCCGCAGAACTCGTCCACATCCGCCAGCGGCTGCGCCTCGCCGATAAAGGAGTTGGTCTTGGGGAACAGCTTGTCCTCGATGCACACGCCGGCGATGCCGCGCTCGCACAGCTTGCGCACGAAGCGGCGGACATTGTTGAAGTTGCCGTGCCCGGTATCGCCATCCACGAGGATCGGCAGGGTGGTGGCGTCCGCCATGTATTCCAGCACGTCCAGCACCTGCGTCCAGGACGCCTCGTTGCTGTCGCGCAACCCGAGCGCCGCGGATGTCGTCAGGCCCGAGGCCCAGATGCCGCGGAACCCCGCCTCCTGCACGATCTTCGCCGAGAGGCCGTCATGCGCCTCCATCAAGAAGGACAAGGAGGGCGAGGTGATCTCGCGCCGCAGCGCGGCAAAGCGCGTCACGGGGGCGTCCGCGGCGCGGGGACCCGACAGGCTGGTCTTGCTCAAAACGCTTCCTCTTCCTTCGCTGAGGATCATCCGGGTCTGCCAGAATGGCCATTCTTGCCAGGGCTATATAGTAACTTTAGTTTCACATGGCCTGAAGGCCTTTCCAGGACACCCGGTTTGAACGCTGCCACCGAAACCCCCTCCGCGATCATCCTGGCCGCGGGGGTGGGACGACGTCTCGGCGCGTCGCATGACCGCCCGAAAATCCTGCTTGAATTCGGCGGCCGCACCCTCCTCGCCCGGCACCTCGACGCGCTGGAGCGCCACGGCGTGCGCGAGGTGAGCATGACGATCGGCTTCGAAGGCGCGCAGATCCAGGCGGAGGTCGCGCGCCTTGGCTGGACGGACCGGGTGCGCTTCGTCAATAACCCGCGCTATCGCGAGGGCAGCCTTGTCTCGCTCGCGGTGCAAGAGGCGGCGCTGCGCGCCGGGCGACCGGTGCTGCTGATGGATGGCGACGTGCTCTACGACCCCCGCGTGATCGGCGCCCTGACCACCGCACCCGGCGAGAACGTCCTGCTGCTCGACCGCGAAATCGAGCCCGGCGACGAGCCCGTGAAGATCTGCTTCCGGGACGATGTGATCGTCGATTTCCGCAAGCGGCCGGAACACGCGCATGACCGGCACGGTGAATCCGTCGGCTTCTTCCGCTTCTCCGCCTCCACTGCCGCGGCGCTGGCCGACCGTGCCCGCGGTCTGGTCGATGCCGGCCGTGCCGAGCTGGAATACGAGGAGGCGATCCGCGACCTCATCCTTGCCGAACCCGCCCGCTTCCGGGCCGAGGACATCACCGCCCTGCCCTGGATCGAGATCGACTTCGAGGCGGATGTGCTGCGCGCGCGGAACGAGATCCTGCCGCAGCTGGGGGCCGCCTGACCACCGCCAGCCCTGGCGCACCGCCACGTGCGTCGCTGACCGGCCGGCTGGTCGCGCTCAGCGCCGCCCATCCGTGGCTGGTGCTCCTTCTTACACTCGTCCTCTCGGCAGGGGCTCTGGTCTACAGCGCCCGCCATTTCGCCATGACAACCGACACCGCCGAGTTGATCTCGACGGATCTCGAATGGCGGCAGCGCGAGATCGCCTATGACGCCGCCTTCCCACAGCAGGAGGACCTGGTCGTCGCGGTGGTGGACGGCGCCACGGCGGAGATCGCGGAATCCGCCGCGGCCCGCCTGACCGAAGCCCTGCGCGCCCGGCCCGACCTGTTCCGCACCGTCCGCCGCCCCGATGGCGGCGCCTTCTTCGACCGCAACGGCCTCCTTCTCCTGCCGCTCGAGGAGGTCCAGGCCACCACGGATCAGCTGATCCGCGCCCAGCCCTTCCTCGGCCCGCTCGCCGCCGACCCCAGCCTGCGCGGGGTGATGGGCAGCCTCTCCACCGCGCTGGAGGGCGTCTCGCAGGGCCGGGCGGCGCTGGCCGACATCGCGCCCGCCGCCGACGCCCTCGCCGGCACCTTCGAGGCGGTGCTGGACGGCCGGCCTGCCTTCTTCTCCTGGCGCAGCCTCTTCGCCGGCCAGCCGCCCGGCCCGCGCGAGCTCCGGCGCTTCGTCCTCGTCCAGCCCGTGATGGACTTCCGCGCCCTGCAGCCCGGCGCGGCCGGCAGCGAGGCCATCCGCGCCACCGCACGCAGCCTGGGGCTGGACCCCGCCCACGGCGTCACCCTCCGCCTGACCGGCCCCGTGCCGCTGGCCGATGAGGAGTTCGCCAGCCTCGCCGAGGATGCGGAGCTGGTCACCGGCGCGATGGTGGCGGCGCTGCTGGTCATCCTCTGGCTCGCTGTGCGCTCGGCGCGCTTCGTCGCGGCCATCCTTCTCACCACCATCCTCGGGCTGATCGTCACGGCCGGGCTGGGGCTGCTGGCCACGGGGCGGTTCAACCTCATCTCCGTCGCCTTCATCCCCCTCTTCGTCGGGCTGGGCATCGATTTCAGCATCCAGCTCAGCGTCCGCGCCCTGGCCGAGCGCCTGGGCCATCCGGATATCCGGGATGCCCTCGCCGCCGCCGGCTCGGGCGTGGGGCGCGGGCTGGCGCTGGCCGCCGCCGCCATCGCGGCCGGCTTCTTCGCCTTCCTGCCCACCAGCTATATCGGGGTCGCCGAGCTGGGCGTGATCGCGGGGCTGGGCATGGGCGTCGCCTTCCTGCTCGCCATCACGCTGCTACCGGCGCTGCTCGTGCTGCTGCGCCCGCCAGCCGAGGGGCGGGCCGAGTTCGGCTACCACGCCCTTGCTCCGGTAGAGCAGGCGCTGGGCGATCACCGTCGCGCGGTCCTCGCCGCCGCGGCCCTGGCCGCCGCGGCCTCGATCGCCCTGCTTCCCTTCGTGCGCTTCGACTTCAACCCGCTGCATCTCCGCAGCCCGCATGTGGAATCCATGTCCACCCTGCGGGACCTCTCAGCGGACCCGGACCGCACACCCAACACGATCAGCATCCTCCTGCCCGATCAGGCGGCGGCGGATGCCATGGCAAAGCGGCTGGAGGCCCTTCCCGAGGTCTCGCGGGCGGTGACGCTCAGCAGCTTCATCCCGACCCGGCAGTTCGAGAAGCTGGCGCTGGTGCAGGACGCCGCCACCTTCCTCGCCCCCGCGCTCGAAGGCGTGGAGCCCCTTCTCCCGCCCGACGATGCCGCCCTCGTGCAGAGCATGACCGGTACGGCCGCCGCACTCCGTCGCACGGCCGGGGACGCCGGGGACACCGCCGCGACCGCCGCGCGCCGCCTTGCCGCCGCTCTGGAACGCCTTTCTGCCGGCAGGCCAACCCAGCGCGCCGCGGCGGCGCAAGCGGTCTCCGCACCCCTCGCCACCCTCCTGGCCCAGACCCGCGCGCTGCTCACCGCCGGTCCGGTCACCCCTGCCGACCTACCGCCCGAGCTTGCCGCCGACTGGACGGCGCGGGACGGCCGCGCGCGGGTGGAGGCCTATCCTAGCGGCGACCCCAACGACAACGCGACGCTCCGCCGCTTCTCGGATGCCATCCAGGCTGTTTCCCCCGAAGCCGTGGGGCCGCCCATCTCCATCCGCGCGGCGGGGGACAGCGTGGTCACGGCCTTCATCCAGGCGGGCGTGCTCTCCTTCATCGCCGTCACCCTTCTCCTCGCCCTCGTTCTGCGCCGGGTGCGGGATGTGATGCTGGCGATGCTGCCGGTGCTGCTCAGCGGGCTGCTGACGCTCGCAACCTGCGCCGCGCTCGACCTGCCGCTGAACTTCGCCAACATCATCGCCCTGCCGCTGCTCTTCGGCATCGGCGTGGCCTTCAACATCTATTTCGTGGTCGCCTGGCGGGCGGGCGAGCACGACCTGCTGCAATCCAGCCTGACCCGGGCGGTGATCTTCAGTGCGCTGACCACAGCCACCGCTTTCGGCGCCCTCTGGCTCTCCAGCCATCCCGGCACGGCCAGCATGGGGCGGCTGCTGATGATCTCGCTGGGCTGGGAGATCGTGGTTACCCTTCTCTTCCGCCCTGCCCTTCTCGCTCGGCCGCCCGAGGCCTGACGCGCGCCATCACGACCTCTTGCGTGAATCGCGGCTGTGCCGGCGCGCAGCCGCCTTTATGCTGCCTTCATGGTTCGATTCCTTCACCTCGCCCTGCTCTTCCCGCTTGCCCTCGGCGCCTGCGCCACGCGGGACGCAGGGGGCGAGCTGGCTTCGACCCCCGGTGACCCGCTGGAGCAGACGAACCGGCAGGTGCTGGACGTGAACCTTGCCGTGGACGACGCGGTGCTGCGCCCGGTAGCGCTGGGCTATCGTGAGGTGGTGCCGGAATACGCCCGCACCCGTGTCCGCAACGTGCTGGACAACATGTCGGAGCCGCGGATTTTCGCGAACAACATCCTCCAGGGCCGCCTGCTGGATGCCGGCCACACGACGATGCGGTTCTTCTTCAACTCCACCATCGGCCTCGCCGGCCTGTACGACGTTGCCACCGATTTCGGCATCGCGCGCCGCACCGGCGACTTCGGGCAGACGCTGCATTCCTGGGGCGTGGAGTCCGGCCCCTATCTGATGCTGCCCCTCGCCGGCCCATCTAACGTGCGGGACACGGTGGGCACGGTGGGCGACGGCTTCCTGAACCCGATCAGCTGGCTCCTGCCCTTCGAGGGCAACGTGGCCCGCACCGTCGTCGGCGGCGTGGACCTGCGCGAACAGAATATTGAGGGACTGGACGCGCTCCGCAGCGGCTCGCTCGACTTCTACGCGCGGCTGCGCAGCGTGTGGCAGCAGCGCCGCGAGGCCGAGCTGGGCCGCACGGGCGATGCCGGCGACCGCATTGACGTGCTGGAGGACCCGGGCGCCCGCTGACGCGGGCTCAGCCCTGTAGCAGTTCCGCCGTCCGCCGCCGCAATTCTGCCGTCAGCCGCTCCGCGCCGCCCTGCTGCAGCACGCCCGCGAATTCCGAGCGGCGCGAGGCGAGTTCGCTGATCGTGCCGGTCAGGTACACGTCCACGATCCGCCAGCCGCCGCCCGCGCTGCGCATGAGGTAGTTCAGCTGCACCGGCGCGTCGCTCACCCGGTTCAATGAGGTGCGCACCAGCCGGTCGCCGCTCTGCAGTGTGGTCTCGCCCGTGGTAGTGAAGCTCTCGCCGGAATAGCCGTTGAAGCGGTTGGCATAGGTCGCGATCGACCACTCGGAGAAGGCCTGCACCAGCGCCGACTGCTCGGCCGGTGCCATACGCGACCATGCCGGGCCCACCGCGATCCGCGTCATTGCCGCCAGGTCGAAGGCCGCCTCCATCGCCGGTTGCAGCCGCTGGTAGCGCCCCCGTGTGCCGAGGCTGCGGGCGTTCCGCATCAGCTCGATCAACGTGCCGTGGAAGCGCTCCACAACGGAAGCCGGCGCGTCCTGCGCGTGTGCCGGCCAGGGCAGCGCGGCGGCGGCACCGAGGAGGAGGATCAGCCGGCGCGGCGGCGCGGCGGGGGAGTGGAGATCGGCCATGGCGCGCAACCTAGTGCCGGACAGCCCGCGGTCAAACCACCGCGGGCCTGAACTCCCCGGGATCACACGGCGCCGTTACTGCGCCGTCACCTTCGCCGCCCGGATCACCGGGGTCCACAGATCCAGTTCCGTCAGGACGAAGCGGTCCAGCTCGGCGGGCTCGGAGGGCTCGGCTTCGGTCCCCAGCTCGGCCAATCTTGCCCGGGTCGCTGGGTCGTTCAGCACGTCCCGGATTACGGCGTTCATCCGCGTCACGATCTCGGGCGGGGTGGCGCGCGGGGCGAACAGCGCGGTCCAGGACCGTACCGCGAAGCCGGGTACGCCGCTTTCGGCCACGGTCGGGATCTCCGGCTTCAGCGCCGACCGTCGCTCTCCTGCCACGGCCAGGATCTTCACCGTCCCAGCCTCGCCCTGGGGCAGCGCCGTAGGCAGGTTGAGGAAGGCGAGCGAGACCTGCCCAGCCACGAGGTCGTTCAGCGCCGGCCCGCCGCCGCGATATGGCACGTGCACGATGTCCACTCCCGCCGTCATCGCGAAGAGCTCGCCGGCAAGATGTTGCGACCCGCCGACGCCGGAGGAGGCGAAGGAATGCTTGCCCGGCTCGCGCTTCAGCAGCGCCAGCAGCCCGGGCAGGTCGGAGACGCCGAGCCGGTTCGCCACTGTCAGCGCCAGCGGCACGTCCACCAGCATCGACACGCCGGCGAAGGCCGTGCGCGGGTCCGGCGACTGCGCGGGCGCGACGATCGGATTCATCACATGGTTGCTGGCCGAGGAGACGAGAAAGACGCTGCCGTCCGCCGGCCCGCGCGCCACCTGCCCCATGCCGATCGCGCCGCCCGCCCCCGTGCGGTTCTCCACCACGAAGGACTGGCCGAGCACCGCCTGCAGCTTCGGCGCCAGCAGCCGCGCGACCACATCGTTCGAGCCGCCGGCCGCATAGGGCACGACGAGCGTCACCGGCCGGTCAGGCCAGGCGCGCTGTGCCAGCGCCGGCATCGCAACCATGCCACTGGCACCCGCCAGCAGGCTGCGCCGCGTCGTCTCGACCATCCCTCTCTCCCCTTCGTCCCCCGTTCCGGGGTGGTTCACCCGATGCGTGATCGGCGCTTGCGCCGCACCGCGCACGCTTGCCACGATAGATCAACGGAGCCGCCGGAGCGCGGACCACGGAGGACGCCATGAACACCACGCGCCGCGGACTGATGCTCGCAGCCCCTGCCCTCGTACCCGTGCTTGCACATGCGCAGCCCGCGCGCTGGCCGGACCGGCCGGTGCGCATCGTCGTCTCCTTCACCGCGGGCGGTACGACGGACATCATCGCGCGCATCGTCGGCAACCAGCTCTCCGAGCGTTGGGGTCAGCCCGTGGTGATCGAGAACCGCCCCGGCGCGGGCGGCAATATCGGCACGGAATACGTCGTCCGCTCGGCGCCCGATGGCTACACGCTGCTCGTCGCCTCGGTCGGGCCGCTGGCCGTGAACATGTCGCTCTACAAGTCCATGCCCTATGACTCCCGCAAGGACCTCGCGCCCATCACCCTGCTGGCGGGCGTACCCAACATCCTCGTCGTCGCGCCGGACTTCCCGGCACGCAACGTGGCGGAGCTGGTGGCGCTGGCGAAGGCGAAGCCCGGCGAGCTCTCCTACGGCTCCACCGGCGTCGGCACCTCGTCCCATCTTTCCGGCGCGCTGCTGGACCAAATGGCGGGCATCCGCACCACCCATGTGCCCTATCGCGGCGCCGTCGCGCTGAACGACCTGCTGTCGCGCCGCATCGACTTCATGTTCGCCACCATCCCCTCGGTGATCGAGCAGATCCGCTCGGGCAAGCTGCGCCCGATGGCGGTTTCCAGCCTGCAGCGCTCGCGCTCCTCGCCGGACGTGCCGGCCATGGCGGAGCTGGGGTACCCGGGCTTCGACGCCTCTTCCTGGTTCGGCATGGTGGCGCCGGCAAATACGCCGCGGGAGATCGTGGCCAAGATCCAGGCGGATACGGCCGCCATCCTCCGGCGCCCGGATATCGAGAAGCAGATGGTGGACCAGGGCGCCGATCCCGTCGGCAACAGCCCGGCCGAGTTCGGCGCCTATATCGATTCCGAAATCCGGCGCTGGACCGAGGTCGTCCGCGTCTCCGGCGCCGCTGTGGAGTAGCGCATCGGGTCGCGTGCGGAGCCGCGGCATCGGGGCCGGCTCCGCGCGCATCGCCTCCCTATTCCGCGTAGCTCGCGTCGAGCCGGTCGAGCATCCGCAGCAGCCCAGGCCACTCCATCAGCCCGTAGGGACGGCGGACATTCGGCTGGTAGTTCTGGAAGGTCGCGTCCAGCACCGCCTGCGGAACCGGATGCAGGGGCGTGTTGCAGGACATGGCCGCGATCTGCGCGCGGCAGGACAGCTCCAGCCGGTGCAGCGCGTTGAAGGCCTCGCCCACCGTGTTGCCGATCGTCAGCAGCCCGTGGTTCCGCAGGATCATGGCGTTGTTGTTGCCGAGGTTGCGGATCAGCCGCGCCTGCTCGTCCAGGTTCAGCACCACGCCTTCGTATTCGTGGTAGCTGATATTGGTGAAGCGCATCGCCGTCTGCGTCATCGGCAGCAGCCCGCATTCCAGCGAGGACACCGCCATGCCCGGCCAGGTGTGCGTGTGTATGACGCAGTCGACCTCGTGCTTCGCGCCGTGGATCGCGGAGTGGATCACGTAGCCCGCGCGGTTGATGCCGAAATTGAAATCCCCGTATCCCGGCTTGGCGAGAATGTTGCCGTCCAGATCGACCTTGATGAGAGAGGAGGCCGTGATCTCCTCGTACATCATGCCATAGGGGTTGATGAGGAACGCCCCATCCTCCCCCGGTACACGGACCGAGATGTGGTTCGCCATCATGTCCGCCATGCCGTAATGCGCGACGAGCCGGTAGCAGGCCGCGCAATCGATCCGCGCCTGCCATTCGGCCGGCGTGACACGCTCGCGCATCGGGCTGATCCGCAGCGTCTTGCGTGCATTCTCGAGCATCATCCGCTCCTCCTCGGCCTCGGGCGGCTTGGCGCCGCCTCCGCATGTTCCGCCCGCCGTGCGCGCCGGGCCAGTGTTTTTACGCCGCCGAACCCAGGGCCCGGTCGGACGGCTTGTTGCCCGGCGGCGGCGTCGGGTGCCGCTCCAGGGCGTGCCGGAACAGCGCCGCCGAGCGGTACACCGCGTGCACCATCTTGCTGTAGGGGATCACCGCGAAGAGCGTGAAGATCACGCCCAGATGGATCGCCAGCAGCACGCCCATCGCGCCCGTGTCGCGCAGGCCCAGCAGCAGCAGCCCGGTGGCCGCGGCCAGGAACAACAGCACCAGCAGCGCGTAATCCGCGCCCAGCAGATTGCGCGCAGCCGGCGCGGGATCGGACACGATCTTCACCCAGATCAGCCCCGCCGTCCCGATCACCATCCCCACCCCGCCCCAGGTGCCGAGCTGCACGGGCAGGCTCCAGAAGGGATAGGGCGCGATCTGGCCGAGGAAGTGGTCGTAGAAGGTCGCCGTCGTGGTCGAGGCGAAGCAGAGCATGAAACCGTAGAACATGAAGTGGTGGAACCGACGCCGGACCTGGGAGAACCCCTCGTCCACGTCGTTGCAGCCCCCGCCCCCGCCGCCGAGGTTCTTCAGCGTGAGAATGTCGTGCAGCGCGACCATCAGCGGCTTGCCCGCCCGCAGCTCATCCGCCCGCCCGCCCGTATCCCGCCAGAAGTTGCGGAACCCCATCGCCAGCGCCAGCACGGCGAACAGCGAGGTTCCCCCCGCCAGCGTCACCATCAACCACCAGGGGATCACGCGGTAGAAGGCGCCCGGCCCGACCTGCGGCTGATACAGCACGCGCGAGTCCACCAGCGCCATCGTCAGGATCAACGCGAGCGCGATGCCCGCGACCAGGGCGAGCGACACGATGGTGCCGTTCCGCTTAAATAGCCCCGCTAGCGGCCCCGGCCAGGCATATTCCTCATAGGTCTCGGACCGAACCTGGGCGAGCACCTGGGGCAGGTTGATGTTGAAGGGATGCGGCGGCGCGTACTGGCACGCGTAGTAGCAGCCCCGGCAGTTGTGGCAGAGATTGGCGATGTAGCTCAGATCGCCGCCCGTGAACTCGCGGCGCATCGTCATCGCGGGGAAGACGGCGCAATAGCCCTCGCAGTAGCGGCAGGCGTTGCACACCTCCATCGAGCGACGGGCTTCGGTGACGGCCTCAGTTTCGCGCATTGCGTGCGGCCTCCCTGCCTGCAATCCGCCCGAAGACGGTCCCGATCGCCATGCCGAAGCCGGCGAGATAACCCTTGCCGAGAATGGAGCCGGCCATGATCTCGCCCGAGGCGAACAGATTCGCGCAGGGGCGGCCATCATCCATCAGGACCCGCGCCGTCTCGTCCACCTTCACGCCGAGATAGGTGAAGGTGATGCCCGGCCGCAGCGGATAGCCGATGAAAGGCGCATCCGTGATCGGCCGCGCCCAGTGCGTCTTCGGCGGCTCCAGCCCTTCGGTGCGGCAGCCATCCAGCCGGGTGGAGTTGAACTCGCCCGGCACGCAGGCCGCGTTGTACTCGGCGACGGTCTTCTCCACCGCCTTCGGATCCAGCCCCAGCTTCACCGCCAGCTCACCCACGCTGTCCGCCTTGATGGCGGGGAAGACGCTGGGCATGAACAGCCGCTCGGACTTCACGTCGATGATGGCATAGGCCACTTGGTCCGGCTGCTGCGCCACCAGCCGCCCCCAGATGGCGTAGCGCTTGGGCCAGACATCCTCGCCCTCGTCGTAGAAGCGCTCACCATGCTTGTTCACGACGACGGAGAAGGGCACGCAATCCAGCCGCGTGACGATGCCGCCATCGAATTTCGGCGCCCGCCCGTCGATTGCCACTGCGTGGCACTGGGTGGGATCGCCCACCGAGGCGACGCCCTGATCCAGCAGGTTCCTGAGCACCTTGCCCTTCGCGTAGGGCGTGCCCCGAATGAGGAAGTTGCGCGCTGCCGGCCCCCAACCCTTTTCCAGCCACTCCAGATCCGCCTGGAACCCGCCGGAGGAGGCCACCACCACCTTCGCGCGCACCGTCTCGGGGAAGCCGCGATGGTCGATCACCACCTCACGGACGAAGCCGTCATCCATGCGGATGTCCACGGCTTCCGTGTCGTAGAGGATGTCGATCCCCAGCCGCTCGGCCGTCGCGAAATAGGCGTTCACCAGAGCCTTGCCGCCGCCCAGGAAGAAGGCGTTGGTGCGGGACAGGGACAGCGTGCCCGAGAGCGAGGGCTGGAACCGCACCCCGCATTCTTCCATGAAGGGCAGCGCATCATGGGTAAGGCGGATGGTCATCCGCGCCAGGTTCTCGTCGGTTTCTCCACCGGTGACCCGCAGCAGGTCGTCCCAGTACTCGTCCTCGAGATAGGCCTCGGTCAGTACCTTGGTCGGCTCGGGATGCATGGTCCGCATGTTGCGGGTGTGGCGGGAATTGCCGCCGCGGAAGGCCTTGGGCGCGTGCTCGATCAGCAGCACGGAGCAGCCCGCCTGGCGCGCGGTCACGGCGGCGCAGAGGGCGGCATTGCCTCCCCCGATCACCAGCACGTCCCACACCCGCGAGAAATCCGGCATCGCGCCCTCCAACTGTATACCAGCGGATACGATTTCGCCGGGCGCGGATCAAGCCGGCTCTGGCGGGCGCGGCATGACAGAGGCCTCAGCCGGCCGCGCCGGGCCCGTGCTCCAGCCCGATCCGGACCTTAAAGGCGTTGCGGATGTGCCGCCGGGCCGCGGCCTCCGCGGCCTCTGCATCCCGCGCCTCGATCGCGGCCACGATCGCCGCGTGCTCCTCCACCGATTCCGCGCCGCGCTTCGGCACGGCCAGGGTGGTGCCAGCCAGCAGCGCCAGCGAGACCCGCAGCGTCTCCAGGCTGGTGTTGAGGAACCGGTTGCGGGCGGAGAGCCGGATCTGCCGGTGAAAGGACCGGTTGGTGCCCGCCAGCGCCGCCGGGTTCTCCAGCAGGCCGCGGTCGCGCTCCACCATCTCCCGCAGGATCTCGACCTCGGTCGGCGTCGCATGGGTGGCGGCCAGGCCCGCGGCGGTGCCCTCCAGTACCTCGCGCATATGGTACAGCTCGGTCATCTGCGCGTAGTCGAGGCTCGCCACCACCGCGCCGTGATGCGGCTCGTGCAGCACCAGTCCCTGCGCCTCCAGCCGCTTCAGCGCCTCCCGCACCGGGGTGCGGCTGATGCGGAAGCGCTCGGCCAGCTCCGCCTCACGCAGCCGGGTGCCAGGCGGCAGCGCGCCGCCCTCGATCGCCTCCAGCAGCTGCTCATAGGCCCCGCTGCCAGAGGACCGGCTGGGGCGTGGGTCCACGCGCGTCATCCCGCCCGCCGGTTCCGCGCGATGTCCAGGAACACCTCCTCCAGATCGTCCCGCCCGTAGCGCGAGAGCAACTCGGCCGGGGAGCCGCTATCCACC
Source organism: Roseomonas sp. WA12 (assembly GCF_054165765.1). Taxonomy (NCBI): domain Bacteria; kingdom Pseudomonadati; phylum Pseudomonadota; class Alphaproteobacteria; order Acetobacterales; family Roseomonadaceae; genus Roseomonas; species Roseomonas sp. WA12. The sequence continues at coordinate 2,868,371 of NZ_CM135108.1, forward strand.
AGCCGTCCCTGCTTCAGCATCAGCACATGGCCGCACATCCGCTCCACCTCGGCCATGTTGTGGGAGGCGAGCAGGATCGCGCAGCCGCTCTCCTCCCGGTATCGCTCCAGCCAGCCCCGCACCCAATCGGCCGTGTCCGGGTCCAGGCTCGCCGTCGGTTCGTCCAGCAGCAGCACGTCCGGCCGGTTGATCAGGGACTTGGCCAGTGCCACCCGGGTCTTCTGCCCCGCAGAGAGCTCCCCCGCCGGCCGGTCCAGCAGATCCGTCAGCGAGAGCTGCACCGCCAGTTCCGCAATCCGCGCCCTCGCATCCGGCACGTCATAGAGATGCGCGTAGACCTTCAGATTCTCCCGCACGCTCAGCCGATGCGGCAGGGCGATGTAGGGTGAAGAGAAATTCGCCCGCGCCAAGGCCGCGAAACGGTCCGTGGCCATGTCATGCCCCAGCACCCGCGCGCGCCCGGCGCTCGGGATCAGCAGCCCCAGCAGCATGGCGATGGTCGTGCTCTTCCCCGCGCCATTGCCGCCCAGCAGCCCGAAGGTGGCGCCCCGGGGCATGGTGAAGGAGAGGGCATCCACCGCCACCGTCTCGCCGTAGCGCTTGGTGAGTCCCTCGGCCGCGATGGCCCAGATCCTGGCGCTGTCCTGGGGTTCGGCGACAATGGCGGTGTTGCGCATCGCACGGGCATAGGACGCCCGCTAGCGCCCCGCCAGGACGCCGGTCTTCACAACCTGTCAGTGCCGGAGATGCCGGTCCGTCGCGCGGCCCTGGAACAGGCTGATCCCGTTCTCCCAGCCCCAGGCAATGGCGGCTGCCCGGTCCGCTCCCGTCAGGACGAGTGGCATCCCGGCCCGCCCCAGCGCACGAGCAGGTCCGGGATCACCGGGCAGGAAATCGCTCCAGGCCAGCCGCACCACTCCCACCCCAATCCGCGCCGGGGGCAGCAGCGCCAGCGCCCCGCCGCCCGGTGCCTCCAGCGCCAGCCCGTAGCCGCGGCTGAGCGCCAAGTCCCGTCCGAGCGCGTAGCCCGCCGGGTCCGACAGCACCTCCCCCGCCGCCACGGCCAGGGTCAGCATTGGCCGCACCGCCCCCGGCAGCCGCGCATCCAGTGCGAGGAAAGCATCGGAGGTGAGCGCCGCGACCGAGAGCGACAGATGCAGCGGACGCGGCACCGCCAGCCATTCCGGCCGGGCGACACCCGCCAGCATCCGCATCTCCAGCGCCAGCCGTAGCCGCGCGGCCAGCGCCGGCGCCCCGTCCAGCCCGCAGCCGGGCAGCAGCCGGTCGCGCAATGCACCGACCATCGGAACGAGCGAGTCCGCCACCACGGCGGATTCCCCCGCGGGCGTCAGGCGCAGGATCGGCTGGCGGCGCAGATAGGGGGATGGATCAGCCCGTTCGAGGCTGGGCAGGGTTGCCGCCAGGGCCTCGGCTTCCAGCACCGAAGGCTCGGGCGCGGCCTCCACGAGGGGGCGGGCCAGGCCAAGGCTTTCCTCCAATCCGGCCAGCAGGGCGCCAGACTGCTCGGGCAGGCGAAGGCCGAGCACCAACTGCGCGATCCTTGCCTCATCCGCCGCGCCGTCCAGCACGCGGAGCACAGCAGGCCGCAGCGTATCCGGCGGCGCCGTCGCCACGGCCATGTCGCCATCCGGCAGATGGAAAACCCGCGCGCGGCGGGCATGCTGGGGCAGTGCCAGCGCTTCCCGCAGCAGGCGGCGGTGATGCGGTCGGTCCAGGCCCTTGGGCAGGCGGGAAAGCCGCAGCCACAGGACATCGCGCACCGAACCCGAGGCAAGGCAGCGCCGCACCAGCGCCGCAAGATCCGCCGCGCCGCCATCCGGCCCTGTCAGCGGCGGCGGGTCCTCCATGCCGAAGCTCCTGGGCCGGGACGCCTCCGGCCAGGTCGCACGCAGGATGGGCTGCGGCACGATCCCGGGATCGGGGATCATCCCGCCGCCCGGCGCCGGAGCGCGGCGAGAAGCCGGTCGGGCTGCGGGCCGGCGAAGCGCGCCATGCCCCGCGCCAGCCCCCATTCCAGCGCCGCCGCGTCGGCCACCCCTTCCAGCACCACCCGACCAGGGCTCAGCGCGTGCCAGAAGCCAGGCGGCAAGCCGTCCAGCGCCGGATCGAAGACGAGATGCAGCACGGTTCCGGGCAGATGGGCCGGATCAAGCATGGCCAGCCCCACAGCACCCGGTGCCACCACGGCGAAGGGCCGCGCGGGCGGGCAGGCCAGCGACTGGGCGGGCAGCAGGGGCAGGACATCGGCCGGGGCGTCGCGTAGCGCCTCCGGCGGCATATCCAGGTGAAGCTGCCCCCCGAAGGATGGGACCAGCCGCGTTGCCCGGCGTGCCACCAGTTCCCACCCATGGGCCTGCCACGGCTCGCCGGCCCAGCGCGGCCCGAGCGCAGCGGCAATGGCACTGGAGGAGGGCAGCAGCCGCAGACCGGCCGGCCGCGGCACCCCGCCCGGGCCGAAGCCGAGGATCGGCCGGCGTTCCAGTAAAGAATCGATCGGCCGGGCCGTCAGGATCGCTTCCGGCCCGGTGCCGAAGGGCGGCGGGGATGGCGGCGCGGCCAGCGCCTCGGTCAGCAGCGCGGCGTCGCGCCCGTTCAGCACCGAGGAAAGGGTGCGGCGGGCCATCTCCAGCGCCGGGGGCGCCGCCTCCAGCCGCCAGGTACCGTCCCCGCCATCGGAGACCCGGCCGCCGCGGTTGCGCGCGGCATCCTCCAGAAGGGCGCGGGCGACCCGATGCGCCTCCGGCGCCAGCCCAGGGCCGGGGCGGAAGAGAAGGGACGCGATCGGTGGCACCTCATGGGCCAGCGGCGCGGAGGAAGGCGTGAAGGGGATCATCGCACCGGGGAATCTGCCGCCCCAGGGGTTAACGCTCCGTCACCGCGCCCCCCGGCCGGTTGCCACCCGCCCCGGCGGCGGGCTACGCCGAGAGTGATGACTGGCCCCGCGCCCGAAACCCCCATTCCGCCCATGGCCGCCGCCGACCTGGCCGAGGCAGTGCGAACCCTCCGGCGCGCCTCCGTGCTCGTGGTCGGCGATGCCATGCTGGACCGCACGGTCTATGGCCATGTGAACCGCATCTCGCCCGAGGCCCCCGTCCCCGTTCTCACGGTGGAGCGGGAGGTGGCGATGCCCGGCGGCGCCGGGAACGTGGTGCGCAACCTCACCGCGCTCGGCACCTCCGTCGCCTTTCTCTCAGTGGTGGGCGACGACCAGGCGGGGTCCGACCTCACCGGGCTGATCGGCGGCCAGCCGGGGGTGGAGCCCTGGCTGCTCGTCCAGGGCGGCCGCACCACAACTACGAAAACCCGCTTCATCGCCGCCGGTCAGCAGTTGCTGCGCGCCGACCAGGAGGTAGCGCAGTCCATCCACCCGCGGCTGGCGGACCGGCTGGTGCGTATCGCGCAGGACACAGTGGCGGCCACCAAGGTCATGGTGCTGTCGGACTACCGGAAGGGCGTCCTCTCGGGCGACGTGCCGGAGCGGCTGATCGCCGCCGCGCGCGCGGCCGGGCGGCGGGTGGTGGTAGACCCCAAGGGCGAGGACTTCACTCTCTATTCCGGCGCCGACCTGCTGGTGCCCAATCGCGCAGAGCTTCGCCGGGCCACGGGGATGAGCGTGGACAGCGAGCACGCCATCCTCGCCGCCGCCCGCGTCCTGCGCGACCGCCTGGGCATCGGCGCCGTGCTGGTCACCCGCGGGCGCGACGGCATGACGCTGCTGGATGGCGACACCTCCCACAACTTCCCCGCCGAAGCGGCCGAAGTCGCGGACATCTCCGGCGCCGGCGATACGGTGGTGGCTGTGGTGGCCGCGGGCCTGGCCGCCGGCCTGCCCATGCCTGTCGCGGCGCGGCTCTCCAATCTCGCGGCCGGGCTGGTGGTCGGCAAGCTTGGCACTGCCGTCGCGCGCGATACGGAGATGCTGGAGGTCCTGGGCGGTGAGCACGGTGCGCTGCGCAAGATCGTCTCCCGCGGCCGGGCTGCCGAGGTGGCGGAGCGCTGGCGTCGGCGCGGCTGGCGCGTCGGCTTCACCGACGGGAATTTCGACCTGCTGGAGCCCGGCCATATCCATCTGCTGGAGCAGGCCCGGCGCTGGTGCGACCGGCTGATCGTCGGCGTCCACACCGATGCCACCGTGCGGCGCCTCAAGGGCCCAGCACGGCCGATTCAGGCGGAGGCGGCGCGCGCGGCCGTTCTCGCATCCCTGCCCACGGTCGACCTCGTCACCTTCTTCGAGGAGGAGACCCCGCTGGCGCTGATCGAGGCAATTCGCCCCGATCTGCTGGTGAAGGGCGCGGACCACCGGCTCGAGGAGGTGGCGGGCGGCATCATGGTGCAGGAATGGGGCGGTGTCGTGCGCCTTGCGGAACTTCTGCCTGACAGCTGAGGGGTAAACTGAGGCGGTGGCTCCAGAGGGGAAAAGGAATTTCCCCTCTGGACACCCCCCATCTTCGTCTGAAGGGCTGCTAGGCGGGAGAAGTACCGCCGCCAGTACCGCCCTCGATCATCGGGGTTTCCCGGTGGGCGCGCAGCGGGCCAGCCCGCCGCGCGCAACGGAAACCCCAGCCGGCTCAGCGACGGCCCTGCAGCATTCCGATATCGATCAGGTGCTCGCGGATCCGGTCGCTCGCCAGCAGGCCGGTGATCTTGTCCGCCACCGGCGCCTGGCTCTCGGCAATCGCGGTGGTCAGGTTCAGCAGCTCCTGGTGGCCCTGCTCCTGCACCTGCAGGAACAGGCGGTCGAACTCGGCGCCGCTGGCCGCCTGCAGGCGCTGCATCACCTGGTACTTTTCGCCGCCAAACTGCGGCTCGGGGAAGTTGTGGCCGGCCAGCTTCATCGCCTGGGCCACGCCCTCCTGCTCGCGCACCTCGAAATTGGCAAAGCGCTTCACGTCGGGGTTGGAGCCGCGCTCCATGCCCAACCGGGCCGTGGCGAGGGAGAAGGCGCCGGCTTGGTGCGCCATCATCGCCAGCTGCTCCGGCCGCGCATTGGCCAGGTTGGCGGGCGGGGTGCTGGCCTGCGGGGTGGCGCCGGGACCGGGGGCGCGGCCACTATCGGCGGTGTTGCCGCCGGTCTGGGCGAAGGCGGCGACGGGAAGAAGGCTGGCGCCCGCAAGGGCGAGCGAGATCGAGCGGCGGTTCATGTCGGCGTGTCTCCGGTGGTGGCGCCCCGGGGGGCAGGCGCCTGTTCAGAACGACCGGAGAGGCAAGGGGGTTCCGCTGGATGAAAGGATCAAAGGTCGCGGAGGCGGGGGTTGACGGATCGCCCTACTCACAGAGCAGCGCGGCCCGCATCTCCTGCGCACCGACCGGATCGCACATCGCCGCCAGCCGCCCGGCCGACAGCACGGCGTAGCGGTGCATCAGCGACTTGCGCCGGGCGCCGGCCAGCGGCTTGTGCTCGGTGTCCCTGACCATCACGGCATCGAAGCCGTCGCTGACGATCAGCCCGATCTCCTCGGGGATCAGTTCCTGCGGGAAGTCCACATCGACGGCGAAGTACAGCCGGTCGCACCAGTCCCGGTACTCGTGCCATTTGTTGTCGGTCAGGAAATCGCGCGGGCCGGACTTCACCTCGATGGCGAAGAGGCAGCCCTCGGGGGTCAGGGCCATGATGTCCAGCCGGCGCCCGCAGGGAATGGGCATTTCGGCCAGGGGGGCCCAGCGGTTGCGGGCGCAGAAGCGCATGGCGGCACGGCAGGTGGTGGCCGTGCGCTCGGGGATGGTGAGGTCCAGAGGCATGGCCCGATTCACGCCGAGTCGGAAGGCAGGTCAAGCTTCCAGTGCGCCGGCTTCCAGTACGCGGGCCCGCGGGTGTAGGGAGGGGCCGTGTCGGACACCCCCCTACCCTTCTGGAAGCGGAAATCCCTCTCGGCCATGACGCGGCCGGAGTGGGAGGCCCTGTGCGATGGCTGCGGCCGCTGCTGCCTGCACAAGATCCGCGACGAGGACACGGAGGAGATCCACTTCACCAATGTCGCCTGCCGCCTGCTGGACACCCAGGGCTGCGGCTGCCGCGACTACCCCAACCGGCGGGACCATGTGCCGGACTGCGTGCAGCTGAAGGCGAAGATGCTGCCCGCGCTCGACTGGCTGCCGCCCACCTGCGCCTACCATCTCCTCGCCCGAGGCGAGGACCTTCCGGAGTGGCACCCGCTGGTGTCGGGCGACCCCGAGAGCGTTCACCGCGCCGGGATTTCCGTGCGCGGCCGCGCGATTTCCGAGCGCGAGGCTGGCCCTCTCGAGGACCATGTGGTGACGTGGCCCGGCCGGTGGCCTGCCGGATCCCGCAAGGGGGCCGGGGCACCGCGCGCGGCGGTAGCGGCCGCAAAGAGGAACGGGAGGAAGACCGGATGACCGGTGCGCTTTATGGCGGTGTGAATGCCGCGCTGATCACCGCCGTGCACGCGGATCTCTCGCCCGACCACGAGCGGACCGCAAATCTGGCGAAGTGGCTGCTGGCGAATGGCTGCAACAACATCGGCGTGCTCGGCACCACGGGCGAGGCGAACTCCTTCGGCCTGCAGGAGCGGCGCACGATCCTGGAGAAGCTGGTTGCGCATGACATCCCCGTCACGCGCATGATGCCGGGCACGGGATTCACCAACATCACCGACACGGTGGAGATGTCGCGCCACGCGCGCGACCTCGGCTGCCCGGGCGTGCTCGTCCTGCCGCCCTTCTACTACAAGGACCCGACCGAAGACGGCCTTTACGCCTACTACTCCGAAGTAATCGAGCGGATCGGCGGCGGGCTGGCCATCTACCTCTACCACTTCCCTGCACAGTCGGCCGTGCCGCTGACCCTCTCCCTCGTCGGCCGGCTGCTGGACGCTTTCCCGGGCGTGGTGCGCGGGCTGAAGGACAGCACGGGCGACCGGGCGCAGGGCGAGGCCTATCTCTCCGCCTTCGCCTCCCGCGGCTTCGAGCTGTATCCGGGCGGGGACAGCCTGTTCCAGCACCTGCTGGGCCTGGGCGCCGCCGGCTGCATCACGGCCGCCACCAACCTGACCTGCCGCTTTGCCCAGATCGTCTATTCCAAGCGCACGGGCCCCGAAGCCGATGCCGCCCAGGCCATGATGAATGCCGGGCGGGATGCCGCTGCCACCGTGTCGCTGATCCCCGGCTTGCGGGAAATCCTGGCGCGCAGCACGGGTGACGAGGGCTGGCGCCACATCCGCCCGCCGCACACCCGCCTCACGGCCGAGGAAGCGGATCGCGTCTGGCAGGCCTGGCAGGCGACCGGTGTGCTTCCCCTGCCCGGCCTGGCCGATGCGGGCATGGCGCTTGCAGCCGAGTAGGCACACCAGACCAGGCGAGCCCCATGTCCGAACCCTTGCGCTGCCGCATCCCTGCCACCGCCACCGTCCAGGCGGATGACGACACCGCCCGCGTCACCCGCTGGGACTTTCCGCCCGGCGCGGAGACCGGGTGGCACCGACACGGCTGGGGCTATCTCGTCGTCCCCGTGACGGACGGGACGATGATGCTGGAGGAGCCCGGCGGCGCGACGCGGGAGGCGACGATCAAGGCCGGCGTCTCCTACACCCGCCCGCCGGGGGTGGAGCACAACGTGGTCAATGCCGGGACCGTGCCCTTCTCCTTCGTGGAGATCGAATTCAAGGCGCATCCTGGCTGACCGACCCCCGCGCCAGTCCGGCGCGGGGAGTCACACAGAGGATTGCCGGCCGAGATGCTGGGCGGCCCGCTGAGTCGGTACCTCGACCAGTAGGTGCAGCGCGATCGCGGCAGCCAGCGCCAGGGATGTCGCGGCCAGGATGGCGGCCATGGGCGGCCATCCGGCCTCGAGCAGCAGCCGGATCACCGCGTATCCCGCGACCCCGTGCACGACGTAGAGTGGGTAGCTGATCCGTGCGAGAGCATCGGCCAGGCCCGGCACGCGCCCGATGCGCCCGCGCGCCACGAAGCAGCCCGCGAACAGCGCCAGCGCCGCTCCATAGGCCACCAGCCCCGGCGCCAACTGTCCCGCCATCACCCCGCCGGCCCATTGCAGCGCGAACAGCACCAGCAGCGCCGCGCCGCCGCCCAACAGTAGTACCCGGTCCTCCGTGCCCCGGTGCCAGGCGTAGAACAGGGTGCCGAGGAGCATGAAGGTGATCATCTGAGCGCTCACCCCCAGCTCCCCCGCCGCCGCCCGGCCGCCCGGCGGAAGCGGCAGGGCGGCGAGCAGGGCGGTCGCGCCCGCAAGACCCAGCGCCGCTGACAGCACCGGCCGCGCCCGCCCAACCCGGAGAGCCGGGGCCAGAACCAGGCAGAGCAGGTAGAAGCGCAGTTCGATCTCGAGCGTCCAGACGATGCCGTCGATCGAGGGAAGCCCCAGCAGGTCCCGGATGAAGAGGAGTTGGGCCGCCCATTGCAGGGCCCCGAAGGGCACGGGGCTGCCAAAATGCCGGGCACAGGCCCAGACGGCCAGCATGGTGATGGACAGACCCACCGCATAGGTCGGCCAGATCCGCAGCAGGCGCCCGAGGGCGAAGCCGGCCCGGCTGCGACCCAGCAGAGAGAAGGGGATAACGAAGCCGCTGATGAGGAAGAACAGCGCCACGCCGAAATGCCCGGCGAAGCCCTCCGGCAAGGCTCGGTGCAGCCCGGCCAACCACGGGGCGGGACCTGCCCATGCAGGCGCGCCCAGGAAGGCCGCGGCTACCTCGCGAAAGTCCCAGAAATGCTCGGTGTAATGGCTCAGCAGCACCGAGAGTGCGGCGAGCCCGCGCAGCCCATGGGCGAAGGCCATGCGCGGCGGCGGCTCGGCCAGGCCACTGATTTCGGGCACCCCTCGCATCCCGCCCACCACACGCGGCGGGCCGGTTCTGTCAACCCGTTGAACCGGACCCCGCCGAAGGTCCATTCTCCGTTGCATGGAACATAACGAGACCGAGAGCGTTCCCCTTCGCGCCCATCCGCTGGCCCTGCCGACGCCGACGCCGGTGCGTTGGAACCGGTCCACGCGCGCGCGCCGGGTCTCGCTGCGGATCGACCCGCGGGCGGGAGAGGTGGTGGTGACCCTGCCGCCCCGCTCCAGCCGCAAGGCTGGGATGGCGCTGCTGAACACCCATGCGACCTGGGTAAAGGAACGGCTGGACAACCTCGCGCCGCCGGTACCGCTGGCCGAAGGAGAGCGAGTGCCGCTGGGCGGCGTGCCACACCTGATCCGGCACGATCCGAATGTGCGCGGCCCCGCCATCCTGTGGGACGGCGAGATCGTGGTGGCCGGGGACAAGGCCTTCCTTCCCCGCCGGGTGGGAGACTTCCTGAAGGCGGAAGCCAAGCGCCGCATCGCCGTGCTGGCGGCAGGCCATGCCGCGACGCTGGGGGTGAAGATCCGCCGCGTCACGCTGAAGGACACGCGGTCGCGATGGGGAAGCTGCGCGCCCGATGGCACCCTCGCCTTCTCCTGGCGCCTGGTGATGGCCCCGGACTGGGTGCTGGACTACGTGGTGGCGCATGAGGTGGCGCATCTGCGAGAGCTAAACCACTCCGACCGCTTCTGGGCCCATGTCACCCGCCTGAACCCGGCCCGGGAGGCCGCGCAGGAATGGCTGCGGCGCCACGGCCCGACGCTGCTGCGCGTGGGCTAGAACCCCAGGAAGCCGCGTTCACCAAAGGTTAAGGAAGAGGCCGGCAGGGTCGAGGGACATCGCGGAGGCCATCCGTGTCCAGCGTCATTGGCAGCAGCACGGCCGCCTTCTACGCCAATCTCCCGAGCGGCTACGTCGCCGCGGCCTCGTCCAGCTCCACCACGGGCAGCACCGCGCCGGCCGACATCGTGGACATCCGTGTGCCCCTACCCGCCGCCACATTCACGGCGCGCGCGAGGGACAGCCTTTCCGTGCGCGAACTGTTCGGCTCCCCTGATGCGGACATGATGCGCGTGGCGCTGCGCGGCGAGAGTGGCGGCCGCGATCGGCGGCTATCGCGCCACGGGCAGCACGGTGCCGAACGGAGCGTCGGTTGACCTCACCGCGCTGTTCGGCAGGATGGTGGAGACGGGCCAGGCGGCAGGTGCGGCCTCAGCACGGCTGCAACAGCTCTCAGAGCTTATCGCGCTGCTCGGCGCCGGCACGGTGGGCGGTGTGCGGACCGTCGGCACCGATCTCACCAAGCTCACCGCGCTCGCGTTGAACGCCCGAGCTTGAACTAGATGCCCCGCTGCAGCCCGCCATCCACAGCAATGCCCTGGCCGGTCACATAGGCGGCGACCGGTGAGGCCAGGAAGGCGACCATCGCCGCCACCTCCTCCGGCGTGCCCAGGCGGCCCATCGGGATATCGGCGGCAACGCGGGAGAGCACCTCGGCCACCTCGACCCCCTCGTCCTTCGCCATCTGTGCGGCGCGATTGCGCCAGAGCGGCGTCAACGCGCGGCCGGGCGAGACGCTGTTCACCGCGATCCCCTCCGGCGCCAGCTCGATCGCCAGCGTCTTGGCCAGCGCCAGCACCCCGGCCTTGTGGACATTGGAGACCACCTGATGCGCCGTCGGCTGCCGCGCCGAAACGGCGCCGAGCAGCACCACCCGCCCATCCCCTGCCCGCCGCAGCGCCGGCAGCAGCGCGCGGACGGCGCGCACGGTGCCGAGGATGTTGAACTCGTAGTTTTCCAGCCAGGCTTCGTCGGACAGGTCCTCGAAGGCGCTGCGGCGGCTGCCGCCAGCAGCGCAGACCAGCGCGTGCAGTGGCGTATCACCCCATCCCGCGACCAGCGCTGCGAGTGAGACCGGGTCGGACTGGTCGCAGACGGCAATCTCCGGCATGGCACCGCCCGCCTCGGCGCGCAGCCAGCCCGCCGCCACCTCCAGCCGGGCCGCATCGCGCGCGGCGATGGTCACCGTAGCCCCTTCCCGCAGCAGCAAGGCCGCGGTGGCCAGGCCGATGCCGGAGGAGCCGCCGATCACCAGCGCCCGGCGGCCGCGCATTCCGAGTTCCATGGGCCTATTCCGCCTTCGCGCCGGTCGCGCGCACGATCGGGGCCCATTTGGCCGTCTCCTCGCGGATGAAGCGGGCCAGGTCTTCCGGCGAGCTCGGCAGCGGCTCCACCCCCTGCCCTTCCAGCGAGGCCGCGACCGCGGGATCCGCCAGCGCCTCCCGCATCACCGCGTTCATTCGCGCGACGATGGCGGGCGACAGCCCCTTCGGCCCGACCAGCGCATACCAGTTCTGCACCTCGTAGCCCGGCAGCGTCTCCGCCACCGTCGGCGTGTCCGGCATCGCGCGGACGCGCTGCGCAGTGGGAACCGCGAGCAGACGGAGGCGGCCGGCCTGCACCTGGGGCAGCGCGGTCGGCGCGGTGGAGAAGGCGTAGTCCACCTTGCCGCCGATCAGGTCCGTCATCATCGGCCCGCCACCGCGATAGGGCACATGCACGGTCTTCACATCCGACATCTGATCCAGCAGCGCGCCCGCCAGATGCCCCGCGCCGCCGACGCCGGAGGATCCGTAGGTGATCGTATCCGGCCGTGCCTTCGCGGCCGCGATCAGGTCCGCCACGCTGCGCCAGGGGCGGTCGGCCGGCACCACCAGCACGTTGAGCACATTGCCCGCCATGGCGACGGGGGTGAAATCCGCCTGCGGGTCGAAGGGCAGGCTGCCATAGAGGGTGGGATTGATCGCCAGGGCGCCGATCGTGCCCATCAGGAAGGTGGTGCCATCGGCCGGGGCGCGCACCACGATCTCGGTGGCGAGATTGCCGCCCGCGCCGGGGCGGTTGTCGATCACCACGGGCTGGCCGAGCAGCGCGGTGAGCTTGGGCTGCATCACCCGCGTGCTGATGTCGGTGGCGCCACCGGCGGCGAAGCCGACCACGAAGCGGATGGGCTTGCTGGGCCAGGGCTCCTGCGCCAGGGCGCGAAGGGCTGGCAGGGAGAGGGCAGAAGCCCCCAGCCCCGCGCCCAGAAGGGTGCGGCGGTTCACCATCGGATCGCTCCTCTCCTCGGCACCCCCGGGCCCGTCTGTCGCGGGTCTCTCAGGGGGCCGGTTCAACGCTGGGGTGCTACCGCCCTTTGAACTCGGGCGGGCGCTTCTCCATGAAGGCACGGCGGCCCTCGATATAGTCTTCGCTGGCGAAGCACTCGGCGACGAGACGGGCGCAGAGCGCCTCGTCAGGCTGCGCCTTCAGCGCCTCGGCCACGATGGCCTTCACCGAACCGACGGTCAGCGGCGCGTTGCCGGCGATGGTGGTGGCATAGTCCCCCACCACCGTCTCCAGCGCGTCATCGGCCACCACGCGGTTTACCAGGCCCATCACCCGCGCATCCTCGGCGGAGAAGCGCTTGGCGGTGAAGAACAGCTCCTTGGCGAAGGAGGGGCCGACGAGATGCACGAGGCGCCGGATGCCCGCGAGCGGATAGCCGAGGCCGAGCTTCGCCGCCGGGATGCCGAAGGAGGACTTCTCCGTGCAGATGCGCATGTCGCAGCACACGGCCAGGGCGCTGCCGCCGCCGATGCAGTGGCCGCGGATGGCGGCGATGGTGGGCTTCGGGAAGTTCGAGAGCGCCTCGTACACCTTGGCCGTCTGCGCCTGGTACGCGTCGACGGATTCCTTGCTGCCGCGCTCGCTCTCGAACTTCGAGATGTCAGCGCCCGAGACGAAGGCCTTGCCGCCCGCGCCGGTGACGACGACCACGCGCACCTCCGGATCGGCGGCGAAGTCGGCCAGAATACTCTCGCCCGCGATCCACATCTCCATGGAGACGGCGTTGTGGCGCTCGGGGTTGTTGAAAATCATCCAGCCGACGCCGCCCTCCTTGCGGGAGAGCATCTTGTCGGTGCCAAGCGCCGGGTTCGGCGGGGGAAGCGCGTCGGGCATCTGCGTATCGGTCCTAGATCACCTGGCGGGACTTGAGGCCCGCGATCTCGTCATCGGAATAGCCGGCCTCGCGCAGCACCTCGGCGGAGTGCTCGCCGATGGCGGGCGGGTGGGTGGCGATGCGGCTGGGCGTGCGCGACAGCCCGATGGGCTGCGCGACATAGGTCTGCGACTTCCCGCCCTCGTCCAGCGTGGCCGCGATGCCCAGGTGCTGCACCTGCGGGTCCGCGAACATCTGGTCGATGTTGTAGATCGGGCCCGCGGGCACGCCGGCCTCGTTCAGCGCCGTCACCCATTCCTCGCTCGTGCGCTCGGCGATCTTGGCGTCGATCAGCGCGTTGAGCGCGTCGCGGTTGTCGGAGCGGCCGGCGGAATCCTTGAAGCGCGGGTCCTCCAGCCATTCCGGTGCATTGGCAGCGGCGGCGAAGCGCTTCCAGATCGCGTTGCCGGTGGCCGCGATATTGATGTGCCCGTCCTTCGTCTTGAACACGCCGGTCGGGATGGAGGTGGGGTGGTTGTTGCCCGCCTGCTTCGGCACCTCGCCGGCCTGCAGCCAGCGCGCGGCCTGGAAGTCGAGCATGAAGGCCTGGGCCTGCAGCAGCGAGGTCTGCACCCACTGCCCCTTGCCCGACACCTCGCGCTCCAGCAGCGCGACCATGATGCCCTGCGCGGCGAACAGCCCCGCGCAGAGATCGGCGATGGGGATGCCCACGCGCACGGGGCCCTGGCCGGGCAGGCCGGTGATGGACATCAGCCCGCCCATGCCCTGTGCGATCTGGTCGAAGCCCGGGCGCCCGGCATAGGGCCCGTCCTGGCCGAAGCCGGAGATCGAGGCGTAGACGAGGCGCGGGTTCTCGGCGGAGAGGTCCTTGTAGCCGATGCCCAGCCGGTCCTTCACGTCCGGGCGGAAGTTCTCCACCACCACATCGGCTTCGCGGGCCAGCTTCTTCAGGATGGCGACGCCCTCGGGCGACTTCAGGTTCAGCGTCAGCCCGCGCTTGTTGCGGTGCAGGTTCTGGAAGTCCGGGCCGCCGCGGGGGCCGCCCATCGGGTCGCCCTGGTCCAGCCCCTCGGGCATCTCGATCTTGATGACCTTGGCGCCCCAATCCGCCAACTGCCGCACGCAGGTGGGGCCGGAGCGGACGCGGGTGAGATCGAGCACGGTGAAGCGGGAGAGCGCGCCCGCGGCGATCCTGTCCGCTTCGCCTGCCTGGGCGGAATTGGGGGCGTCGAGCATGGCTGGTCCTCCGTTGGCCCGGAGGCTGAGAGCTTCGGGCCAGCCTGTCAACAGCCTGTTGACAGCGAGCGCGCATGCGTGATGCCCTGCCCTGCATGGACAGCCTTCCGCCACAGGGCCCGTTACCGGAGCGCGCGCGGGCGGCGCTGGAGGCGCTCATCCTCTCGGGCGAGCTGGCGCCCGGCAGCCGGCTGAACGAGGTGGCGCTGGCCGCGCGGCTCGGCCTCTCGCGCGGACCGTTGCGGGAAGCGCTGCGCGGGCTGGAGCGCGATGGGCTGGTCACCGCGGGCCCCGCCGGGCAGGGCATGAGCGTGCGGCGCATCGAGCCCGAGGAGCTGGCGGAGCTCTATGACATGCGCGCCCTGCTGCAGGGCTTCATCCTCGCCCGGCTGGCCGAACGCGCGGCGTCGGGCACGCTGCCCGCGGGGCTGGTGGGCGATCTCCGGGCGCAGGTGGTGGCGATGGAGGCGCATGCCGCCGCGGGCGATGCCGCCGCCTACTACCAGGGCAACCTCGCCTTCCACGAGGCGCTGCACGAGGCCGCCGGGCACCGCCGCGCCGCCACGCTCTACGGCTCGCTACTCCGGGAAAGCCACCTGGCCCGCCAGCGCTCCCTCTCCCGCCCCGACCGCATGCGCGAGAGCAATGCGGAGCATGCGGCGATGCTGGCGGCGGTCGAGGCGGGCGATCCTGTCCGCGCTCGCGCGCTGGGCGAGGCGCATGTGGCCGGGGGCGGCAAGCGGCGCTGGCTGGAATCACTCTCCTTCGGCTGAGGGATCAGTTCACCAGCATCCCGCCCAGGCCCCAGCGCTGCGCCGTGCGGGGCAGTGTGCCGTTGCCTTTCACGGAGGCGAGGAAACCATTCACCTCGGCCAGCCAGGCGGCATCACCGCGCGGCACGGCATAGGCGTAGAGCGTATCCCCCAGCGCGCGCGGCGCATCGGAGACGCGCCAGCTGTCGTCCCCCCGCAGCCGGCGGGAATCGGCGTAGTCGGTCACGAAGACATCGGCCCGGCCGGCACCGATCTCCTGCTCGGGGATAAGGGGCGGGGTGACGGTCAGCAGCTCGGCCTGGCGCAGGCGCTGGCGCATCACCTCCTCTGCCACCGATCCGCCGACGACCGCCACCACGATCCCATCGCGGTCCATCCCGACCCATCCCGGCACCCGCTCGCTGGCGCGCTGCGTGACGGCGGCCATGGGGCCGGAGAGGAAGGGTTTGGTGAAGGCGACCCGCGTGGCACGCGACGGGCTGATGCCCAGGCCGCCCATCCCCACGTCGCAGGCGCCACGCTCGATCATGCCGATCACTGTGCTGGGTACGGCCTCCACGAACACCGCGCGCACGCTAAATCGGGCTGCCAGGGCACGCGCCATATCGGCGTCCAGCCCCTCCATCTGCCCGTTCCGGATGTTTCGCCAGGATAGGGCAGGCAGATCCGGCACGGTGCAAATCAACAGCTCGCGCCGCGCCTTCACGGCCGCCAGACGGTCTGAATCCACGGAATTACTACCTGAGACTGTGCCTTGATCTGGATTTTGAGCGACAGTCGTATTGAAAATGCTCCCAGGCGCGCCGCCGGTCTCGCAAACGAGACAGAGCCCTGCGATGATTGCGGCGGTCGCGCGACGTATGAACAACACACCATCCTCCCTTCGCCGGGTTCTCAATCTGGGCCCTGCCAAGCCGGCCACGCCCCGGCCGTGGCGCCTGTTCGCGGCGACAGTGATGGTGGTCGGCGTCTGTTTCGCAGCAGTTTACCTTATCCTCTTTGACCGAGGCCAGCGGGAGGCGGCGAACGACGCGGAGCGCCTGACCATGGGCGTGACCGCAGCGTTGGCCGACCAGCTGGCCCGCGCAATCCAGACCGTGGATTTCGTGCTGCTCGACATGGCCGAGCGCAGCACCGAAGCCGATCCCGCCGCCACCGCCCGGGCGCTGGCCGGCCGCATCCGCGACGTGCCGCAGCTCCGCGCCGTGCTGATCGTCGATGCGGCGGGCACCGTCACGGCCTCCACGGTGGAGAACCTGCGCGGCACCTCGGTCGCGGACCGGGACTGGTTCCGGGTGCTGCGGCTGGGCGGCCCCGCGCTGCGCTTGGGTTCGCCTGAAGCGGGGCGCTTCCTCGGCGGCTCGGCCGCGATGCAGGCGCGCGCCATCCAGGCAGCGGGGATCTGGTCCATCCCGCTGGCCCGCGGGCTGCGCACGTCGCGGGGCGACTTCAACGGCGCGGCCGTGGCCCTGCTCAACCCGGACTACCTCATCTCCGTCGGTCGCCGGCACGCGGAGGCCTTCGGGGTCACGGTGCGCATCCACGCGCTGAACGGGCTGCTGCTGGCGCGCTCGGATGGGCGGGTGGAAGGCGTGGGCGAGGCCAATCCCTCCTCCTGGCTGTTCCGCGACTTCCTTCCCCGGCGGGAGAGCGGCACCTATTCCGGCATCGACCAGGACGGGCAGGACGTCTTCGCCTCCTTCTCGACCATCCGGCAGGGCACGCTGGTGATCGAGGCGGCTCGGCGGAAAGCGGCTGCTTTCGAGGGTGTGGAGCGGCTGGCGGCGCTGCTGATCGGCGGTGGCATCGCCATCGCGGCCATCATGCTCGTCGCGCTCTGGCTCATGTCCCGCCAGGCGGCGCTGCTGAAGGCACAGGGCGACGCGCTGATCGAGAGCGAGCGCGAGGCGCGGGCGGCGACGACGGCGAAGGAGGAATTCCTGGCCGCGATGAGCCACGAGATCCGCACGCCGATGAACGGCGTGATCGGCATGACCGGGCTGCTGCTGGATTCCAACCTCGATCCCATCCAGCGTCGCTACGGTGAGACGATCCAGGGCAGCGCCGAGCACCTGCTCATGGTGCTGAACGACATCCTCGACTTCTCCAAGCTCGAGGCGGGGATGATCGAGCACGAGCACATCCCCTTCACGCTCGAGAACGAGATCGCGACCATCGTGGAACTGTTCGCGGCGCGCGCGGCCGCCAAGGGCGTGGAGATGGTGGCGTCACTTCCGCCCGAGTTGCCGCGCCAGGTGCTGGGCGATCCCGGGCGCTTCCGGCAGATCCTGTTCAACCTTGTCGGCAATGCCATCAAGTTCACCGAGAGCGGCTGGATCGAGGTGGCGATCTCCGCCGCGCCGCTGGAGGAGGAGGAAGGGGCTCTGTGCCTCACCTGCTCCGTTGCCGACACCGGTATCGGCGTGGACGCGGCCCAGGTGCCGATGCTGTTCGAGCGCTTCACCCAGGCCGATGCCTCGATCAGCCGGAAATACGGGGGCACCGGGCTGGGTCTGGCCATCTGCCGCAAGCTGGCCGAGCAGATGGGCGGCGGGATCGATGCGATGCCCAGGCAGGATGGCGGCAGCATTTTCCGCTTCTGGATCGTGGTGGGCGAGCTGCCGCAGCCCGAGCCGGTGGTGCCGCCCCCGCTTGCCGGGCGCCGCATCCTGGTGGTGGACGACCTGATGCTGAACCGCGAGGTGATGGTCCGGCAGCTGACCGCCGCCGGCGCCTCGGCGCTGGCCGCTGACAGCGGGGCCGCCGCGCTGAACCTGCTGCGCCTGGCCGCCCGCCGCGGCACGGCGTTCCACGCCGCCGTGCTGGACCTGACCATGCAGGGCGACGGCGCGGCCGGGGCGCCGTCCGGAACGTCGGCGCGGTTGGAGGCCGGGGGCGCGCCGCTGGCGCCAGCGATGGGCGGGCTGGAGCTGGCGCGCCATGTCCGCACCGAGGCGGCGGCGCTCGGCAATCCGGCTCTCATCCTCTGCAGCTTCGGGGTAGAGGCGCACCAGATGCCCCTTGGTGGTCCCCCGCCCGGCCTGGTGGACGCCATGCTGCTGAAGCCGGCCCTGCCCGAGCGGCTGATGGAGGCGGTGGCCCAAGCACTGACTCCCGTGGGCCGGCTACCCCCACCCGCACCTCCCCTGCCCCCGCCGGAAGAGCGGCAGCGCCGTCTCCTGCTGGTGGAGGACAACGCCACTAACCAGCTCCTCATGCGCGCGCTGCTCGCGCGGATCGGGGCGGAGGTGACGGTGGCTGGCAACGGGGCTGTGGCCGTGGACGTCTGCCGCTCCCAAGTCTTCGACGTGATCCTGATGGATCTGCAGATGCCGGTCATGGACGGGCTGGAGGCCACGCGGGCGATTCGCGGCGGCGGTTTGAACCGGGCGACGCGCATTGTCGGGTTGACCGCCGCCGTCGGGCCGGAATTCGAGCGCCAGTGCCGTGAGGCCGGGATGGATGACTACCTGTCCAAGCCCGTGCAGCGGGACCAGCTCACCCTCGCCATCGGGATGGCGCCGGTCCCCACCGCCGGGTAGCGACGCGGGACGCGCTAGACCGCGCCGTCCTCTCCCGCGGCCAGCTCCGCCAGTTCCGACAGCGCCGCTTTTGCTTCCTGACCGATCCCGAGGATCATCTGCTGGGCCGGGGTGCGGTCGTCCGAGCGCATGGCCTGTCGCGCCAGGGTTTCCAGCGCCTTCGCGCCGATCGAGCCGGCCGCACCGGCCAGGCTGTGGGCGGCGCGCCGGTACTCGACGACATCGCCAGCCCGTGCGGCATCCACCATCTGCCGCACCAGCCGCGCGAGATCCTCCTCGAAGGTCCGGACGATACTCACGAACACGTCGCGGGGCAGTTCCTCTGCCAATTGGCTGGCTACTTCAGGGTCGATCGCGCTCACGGCCGAAGGTTGCCCCCGTGTGAACGCAGGGTCAACGCGCAGGCCGGCCGTCCTTGCATAAGCGGCTGTGGGAGAAAAGCCACATTCAATCCTGACCAGGAGAAAATACCGGCTTCAATACAACTATGGGCTGTGTTTGAGTGTTCCACACACGTCGATCGGATCCCCTCTGTAGGCCTGGATCAAAATGCCTGATTTTCTGCTCTCGCCACCGCCTACTCTTTCTCCGATCCGGGCACAGCCCGCCCTCCGTAACTCCGCGTTCAGGCATGCGGAAGTTCGTTCCTCCGCCAGGACAACCCGCCGCGGAGCTCTGCTCGGGCTGCTTGCGGCGCCGTCCCTCGCTCTTCTTTCACGTTCGGCGCATGGCCAGGGAATGCCGGAATGGCTGGCAGACCTTAAGACCGAATGGGCAATGTTCCGCGGCCGCTGCGTCACGCGCGAGGGCCGGGTGCTCGATATCGCCAAGGGCGACGAGACCCATACGGAAGGCCAGGGCTTCGGCATGCTCTTCGCCGCTGAGGCTGGCGACAGCACAACATTCGACCGCATCCTGGACTGGACGCGCCGCCATCTCCGGCATGACCGGGACAACCTGCACGCGTGGCGCTATCGCGGCGATGCCGTGGACCCGGTTGCGGACCGCAACAACGCGACGGACGGCGACATCCTGATCGCCTGGGCGCTGATGCGCGGCGCCGACCTGTTCTCCCGCCCCGCCCTGGCGCGGGAGGCCGGGCTGATCGCCCGCGACATCCTGACCCATTGCACGCGGGAGGTCGCCGGGCGCCTGGTGCTGCTGCCGGCCATGCGGGGCTTCGAGAAGCAGGACCACGTCGTCCTCAACCCCTCCTACTATATCTTCCCCGCCCTGATGGATTTCGAGCGGGTGGTGCCCGGCCCGCAGTGGCGCCGGCTGGTGGCGGACGGGCTGTTCATCGTGGGCGAGGCGCGCTTCGGCCGCTGGGGTCTGCCGGCGGACTGGATCGAGTTGCCGCGCGAGGCGAGCTTCAAGATGCGCATGGCCTCCTCCTGGCCCACGCGCTTCTCCTGGGATGCGGTGCGCGTGCCGCTCTATCTTGCCTGGGGCCGCCATGTGGATAGCCCGGCACTGAAGGCAAGCATCGCGTTCTGGACACCGCATTCCATGAACAGCTTGCCCGCCTGGGCCGACCTGCGAAGCAACGCCGTTGCCCCTTATCCCGGACATGCCGGGGTGCAGGCCGTGGCCATGCTGGCCGCGGCGACGGCGGATCGCACTCGCAGGCTGCAGGAGCTGCCTCGCGTGTCGCAGGCGACGGACTACTACGGCGCGTGCCTTGTCATGCTCTCCCGCATCGCCTGGCAGGAGGCGCGGGCGGGAGCGCCGATCGTCTGAAGGCGCACGGGTTTACTGGCTGTACGTGTTGGAAGCGGTGCTTCCTCCGTCCCCAAGGCGAAGAAAAGTGTTCACCTACGCCGGGGAGCCGCAGACCGAGGGGTCGCGCCGTCAGAGATTTCGACGTGCACCTTGGAGTGCGATCGATGAGGCGATGCCACATCCGGCCATGACGAGGGCGGTGGTCACGCCAGAGCCGTTCTCGAAGGCACCGTTCACCAGCGTCATCAGCGCGCCGAACCCCATCTGCATCGCGCCCAGAAGGCCGGAGGCAGTGCCGGCGCGCTCAGGTCGCACGCTTATGGCGGCGGCCACCGCGTTCGGCAGGCTGATGCCGTTGCCGATGGCGATCAGCGCCATCGGAAGGAAGAAGCCCATCAGCGTGTGCGGCAGGAGGAGCTGCACCGCCAGCATGACGCCCGCACCGAGGATGATGATCCAGAGCCCGGCCGAGAGCATCCGCGCGAGGCCGAATCGGGCGGAGTAACGCCCAGCCAGCCAGGACCCGCCGGCGAAGCAGACGGAGATGGCGAGGAAGGCGGTCGCGTAGTCGCGCGGCGTGTAGCCCATCGACTCCGCCACGCGGGGGGCGCCCGCCATGAAGGCGAAGAACACGCCGGTGGAGGCAGCGCCCACCGCGCCGATCCAGCGGAAGGCCGGCAGGCGCAGAAGGGACATGTAGGCCAGGCCCATGCCGCGGAGGCCGGGCAGTGGCTGCGGCTCCCGCAGGGTCTCCGGCAGGCGCAGCCAGACGGCGGCCAGAAGCGGTGCGCCGAAGAGCAGACAGGCGATCATCGAGGCGCGCCAGCCGAAGCCCTCCTCGATCAGCGCGCCGGCCATGGGGGCAACCATGGGCGCGAGCGTCATGGCCATGACGACATAGCCGATTCGGCTCGCGGCCTCTTCGCGCGGCCAGACGTCTCGGATGATGGCGCGGCCGAGTACCATGCCGGAGCAGGCCCCCATCGCCTGCGCCACCCGCCCCACGCCGAGCCAGGCCATGGAAGGCGCGAAGGCCGAGAGGGCGGAGGCGAGGAGATAGAGGCCAAGCGCCCCGAGCAGCACGGGCCGCCTCCCATACCGGTCTGACAGCGGCCCGTAGAGGAGCTGCCCGAGAGCGACACCGAGGAGATAGAGCGTGAGGGTGAGCTGGGCGACGGCGTAGGGCACATCCAGGTCCACCGCCATGCGCGGCAGGGCGGGGATGAGGATCTGCATGGTGAAGGGGCCGAGCCCCGTCATCGCCACCAGCAGCCAGAGGGCCGGCGGCGGCCCGGAACCCTTCCCGCCCACGCTCACCAGCGGAGCGCGCGGAGTGCGGCGACGGGGGTGACGCCCTCGGCCGTGGCACGGGCGGCGAGGGTAGCGGAGTCGGCCTCGGCCAGGCCTTCCTCGGCGGCCAGGCCGCCTAGGGCCCAGACCGCGTCCAGCCCCGCGGCCTGGGCGCCAGCGAGATCGGTGTGCGGGCTGTCACCGATCGCGACGCAGTGCTTGCGCGGCAGATCCAGCAAAGCCATGACGGGATCGTAGGCCGCCGGGTCGGGCTTGCCTATTTCCAGCACGCTCCCACCGAGGGCGGCGTAGCGCTCGGCCAGCGCGCCGGCGCAGAGCAGCAGGCGGCCACCGGAGACGACGCGGCGGTCCGGGTTGACGCAGAGCATGGGCAGGCCCCGCGTAAGCGCCGCCTGCAGAGCGGGCTCGTAGGGATCGAGCGACTGCGCGCCGCGCTCCGGGTCGGGGCCGGTGTTGAGGAGCCAGTCGGCCCTTTCCGCCTGCTCGGTCAGGGTGATGCCGAGATCCTCGACCACCGAGTGGTCACGCACCGTGCCGATATGCAGGGCGCGGGGGCCGAGGTTCCGCACGAAGGGGTGGGTGCGGTCTCGCAGCAGGCGCCAGGCAATCTCGCCGCTGGTCATCGCCTGGATGTAGAGCGCACGGTCGATGCCGAAGCCGGTGAGTTGGGCCTCCACAACATGCGAGCGCCGCGGGGCGTTGGAGAGGAAGACGATGCGGGCGCCCGCGTCCTTCATCCGGGCCAGCGCGTCGGCGACGCCCGGGAAGGCGGCTCGGCCGTCATGCACCACGCCCCAGATGTCCAGCACGAAGCCGCGGTAGCGGCCCGCCAGCTCCGCGATGCCATCGAGGACGCGCATCAGGCCTCGGCCCCAATCGCGTCCGACAGGGTCTTCACCCCGTCCCGCCGCAGCAAGGCCGCGAGCTCGCGCCGGACGCGCGGGATGAGGGCAGGGCCGGCATAGGCGAAGCCCGCATAGGTCTGCACGAGGGAAGCGCCGGCCTTGATTTTGGCATAGGCGGTCTCGCCGCTCTCGACGCCACCGACGCCGACGAGGGTGAGGCGGCCGCGGGAGAGGCGGTGGACGCGGCGGAGCAGCTCGGTCGAGGGCTGGAAGAGCGGGCGGCCGGAGAGGCCGCCGACCTCGCCCTTCTGCGGGGAGCGCAGCGTGTCCGGCCGGGCGATGGTGGTGTTGGAGACGATCAGCCCGGCCACGTCGCGGTTCGTGCAGGTGCCGACGATGGCCTCCACCGCGTCTTCGGTCAGGTCGGGGGCGATCTTCACTAGAACGGGCGGGCGGCGCTTCAGCTCGGCGCGGGCGGCGAGCGTCGCGTCGAGGATGGCGGCGAGGCGTGCCTCGCCCTGCAGGTCCCGCAACCCCGGGGTGTTGGGAGAGGAGACGTTGATGGTCACGTAATCCGCCAGCGGCGCGACGCGGAGATAGAGGGCGGGGTAGTCGCGCTCGGGCGTCGTGCTGTCTTTGTTGATGCCGATATTGGCGCCGAGCACCGCGGGCAGCGGGCGCTTCAGGGCGGCGAGATTGGCGGCGTAGGCCTCCAGCCCGGCATTGTTGAAGCCGAGCCGGTTGATGACCGCGCGGTCCTCCTCGAGCCGGAAGATGCGGGGCTTGGGATTGCCCGCCTGCGGGAGCGGGGTGGTGGTGCCGACCTCCACGAAGCCGAAGCCAAGCCGCATGAGCGGCAGCACCGCGACCGCATTCTTGTCGAAGCCGGCGGCGAGGCCGAGCGGGGAGCGGAAGTCGAGCCCCATGGCGCGGACGGCCAGGATGGGGTCATCCCTTCCCCGGTCACGGCCGGCGAGGCCCCAGGTCAGGGCGCGGAGGGAGAGCTCATGTGCGCCCTCCGGGTCCAGGCCCCGGACGAGCGGCATCAGGGCGGAGGCAAGGGCGGGGCGCATCGGGCAGGTTTGTGCCGCAGTGCGGGGTGAAGGGCCAGGGGCCGTTCCGTGAAGAGCGCCCTGGAGGAGACCTAGGCATCGCGTTGACGACGGGACGTCGGGGCGGGAGAAGCGACGGGAACCATCCCCGGGGGGTCGAGAGGGTGCGCGGACCGTTGCTCCTGCTGGCCGCGCTCGCCTTCTTCGCGGTGCTCGACGCCAATTCGAAGGTGCTGTCGGGCGGCTACCATGTCAGTCAGGTGCTGGCCTTTCGCTACGCGGTGCTGCTGGTGCTGCTGGGCGCGGCGCGGGTGGCGCTGGGGCGGCATGCCGGGGGCGGGCTGGCGACGCGGCGGCCGGGGGCACAGCTGCTGCGGGCGGCGTTCATGGTGGGCTCGGGCGCCGGGTTCTTCCTCTCGCTGAAGGTCCTGCCGCTGGCGGAGGGCTACCTCGTCTATTTCACCGCGCCCTTCATGCTGCTGGCCCTGTTCCGCTTCCTGCTGCACGAGCCGGTGGCGGCCTCGGCCTGGGCCTGGTGCGGGGTGGGGTTCCTGGGCGTGCTGCTGGCGCTGTGGCCGGGGATCTCGGCGGGCGGGTCCTGGGCGGCCTATGGCTGGGGACTGGTCGGCAGCTTCTGCCACGCCATGGTGCTGGTGCTGAACCGCAGCCTGCGGGACGAGCCGGGGATGGCGCGGCTGATCTTCTGGAGCGCGGGGCCTGCGCTCCCGCTGCTGTTGCCCTGGGCCGTTATTGAATGGGTGACGCCATCGCTGCCGGACGCGATCGCGCTGTCCGCCAACGGCGTGCTGGCGGGCGGGGCGACCGTGGCCCTGGCGGCGGCGTTTCGGTACGCCTCGGCGGGGCGGCTGGCACCGCTGGAGTTCTCCGCACTGATCTTCGCGGTGATCGCCGATGTGACGGTGTGGGGGCTGTGGCCGCCCGCGCTTGTCTGGGCCGGGGCGGCGGTGGTGGCCTTCGCGGGGGTGATGGCGCAGCGCCGGTCTCACTGACGGGGCTCATTGAAGGGCCGCATTGACGGCGGGGTGGGCGGGCGCCCTACCCTGCCCTGATCCCGCGCTCGACGGGACGGAGGAGATGCCCATGTCCATCCTGTCCCGTGCGGCGGGGATCGCCGCGCTGCTCGCGGCCGGCGCCCTCACGCCCGCCGCCGCCCAGACTGCACCGCCGGCCGGCGCGGTCGGGCCGCTGGCGCAGGCGGCGACGAATTTGGCGCGTGTGTCGCAGGGGCCGGTCTCGGTCGCGCGCCAAGGGTCGTTCTTTGTCGGCGGCCGGTCGCTGCATTCGGACACGCTTTCGACCCAGCCCGCCTATGGGGCGAGCGGCACGATCACGGTCGACCAGGTGTATGTGCGATACCAGGTGCCGGCCGAAGCCGGGTCCCGCGTGCCGCTGGTGCTGATCCATGGCTGCTGCCTGACGGGCAAGACTTGGGAGACGACGCCGGACGGGCGCATGGGCTGGGATGAGTACCTGCTGCGCCGCGGCCACCCGACCTATGTGATCGACCAGGCCTGGCGCGGCCGCTCCGCCTCCCATCCCACGACGATCAACGCCGTGAAGATGGGCCGGGCGGGGGTGGAGGGGCTTCCGACCGTGTTCGCCGCCGGGCAGGAGGATGCCTGGGCCATCTTCCGCTTCGGCCGGCGCCATCCCGAGACTTTCCCGGGGCTGCTCTTCCCCTTGGCGGGGCTGGAGGAGTTCTGGCGGCAGATGGTGCCGGACTGGAACTTCGCCGTGCCCACGCCGAACCCGACGGTGACGGGGCTTTCCGCCCTGGCGCGGCGGCTGGAGCGGGCGGTGCTGATCAGCCATTCGCAATCCGGCATCTATCCCTTCCAGACGGCGGAGCTGAGCCGGGACGGGATCGCGGGGATCGTCTCGATCGAGCCAGGGGCGTGCCCTGCGGCAAATGGCGACATGAAGCCCTATGCCGGGCTGCCGATCCTCGTCCTGTGGGGCGACTTCGTGCAGGAATCGACCCGCTGGGCACCACGCCTGGCAGCCTGCCGCGACTTCGCGCGCGCGGCCAATGCGTCGGGCGGGAAGGTGGAGATCGCGGTGCTGCCCGAGATGGGCATCCCTGGCAATTCCCACATGCTGATGCAGGACTCCAACTCGCTGGAGCTCGCGGACTGGCTCGCCGACTGGATCGGGCGGACCGTGGATACAGCGCGCTAGGATACCCAATCCGGGAAGCGATGCAGCCCGTCCACGCCGAGGGGTAGGAACACCGCGCCGCGCACGGCGGTGAGCGGCAGCGCTGCATAGAGATGGGGAAACAGGCCCGGGCGGCTGCCGCCCGCGGCCGGTTCCCAGCGCAGCGCCACCCCGAGCGCGGCGCTCTCGGCACTGATCAGCCACAGGTCCGGCTCGCCCGCGCGGTGCTTCGCGGCGCTGGCGCGGAGCTGGGTGGCGGTGGAGAAGTGGAGGAACCCGTCGCGGCGGTCGTCGGCGCTGCCGTAATAGGCGCCGGCAGCCTGGGCAGCGCGCCAGTCGGCGCCGCGCATGAGTGTGTGGACCAGGGGTTCGGGGGCTTCGGCCATGGGCGGCGTCATAGCCCAGGGGCGGGGCATCGGCACGCCCCACCCCTTCCTCAGGCGGCCGCCTGCCTCCTCGCCACCAGCACGGGGGCGGCGGGCTGGGCCGGGGCGGCACCCGTCTCGATCCGGTAGAAGGTGAGGCCGGAGATCTCCGCCACCGGTTCCCGGGCCACCGCCCAGCCCGGCAGTCGCTCCTCCGGGTGCCAGTGGGTGGCGCCGCCGGTCGGGTCAGCCAGGGCACCGGACAGAGCGCGGGCGGCCACGCGGCGGCAGATGGCGAGCGCTGCATCACCGGGGGCCTGAGCGGCGAGGCGGGTGTGGTCCTGGTGGCGGGGATTACGGCTGGGGAACAGGAAGGGGTCGCGGCAGGTGTCTTCCAGCGCGCGCGGGCCGGGTTCGGCAAGGCGGGCATGGCCGCCGCGGGCGAATGGCGCGGCGCCGGGAATGCGAGGCGGGCGCGGAATGGCGGCGCGGGCGCGGTTCACGGCCAGCGCCGCCAACGCCTCGATCGCGCGCACGGGGCGGGCCCCGGCCTCCGCGTAGAGGGTGCGGGCGAGGGTCTCGGTCATGTCCATCGGGCTCAGCGGTCCTCGGCGAGCACGCGCATCTGCGCGGCGGTGCTGTGGGCGGCACGGGTGGCTTCGTCGAGCTTCTGCTCAATGCGGATGAGATGGGCGGTCAGGCGCCCGTCCACGTCGCGGATGAGAGAGAGGGGGACGTAGGTGCGCGCCACCTCCATCTTGAACGCGGCCAGCTCGTCCCGCGTGCGGTCCAGCGCGGCCTGGTGCTCCGACAGGTCGGAGCCGGGCGGCGGCAGGGTGGCCTCGGGGTTCTGCGCGATGCTGCGGCGGAGGGAGTGGAGCATCCAGGCGAGCAGGGCCATGAGCGGGGTTTCCACCGCGGCGGCGATCCACTGCGGTTCGGGGGGCAAGGACGGCATGGGTCCTCCTTCGGGGATCGCCGGTTGCGCGCAGGGGCGCGAGGGTTGACCAGGGGGCGCGCCGCCCCGACTTGCCGGGACGCCGCGAAGGGTGCTGTGTGCTGACGATGTGGAACGAGCCGTATCTCGAGACCTGCTGCCGGTCGGCGTTGCACCGGCTGTTCCTGACCCATGGCGGAACCCGCCCGGCGGGGCTGCCGGACGAGGCCTGCTTGAGGCGCCTGTGCGGGATGGGGCTAGCCGAGGAGGTCTCGCCCGGGCGCTTCGCAATGACCGGGGCTGGGGCCGCGCGCCACGGGACCGAGGTGCTGAAGAAGGCTGTGGCCTGAGGCGCGAGAGATCCGTCGGGGAGACTGCCCTTCCGGATGCAGGCACTCTGACGAAAGAGTGAGCAACAAATCCGGTCCTCTCGGCCCTATCCCCGCCAGGACGGCGCGCGTGAGGCCGGAGGTAGCGAGGGCATACGCACCGGCTCGGCGAGCAGACAGCCCGCGACCGCATCGAGCGCATCGTCCCGCACGCCGCTCGCCCCCGGTTTCCACTCCGCCATCTCCTGCGGGAAGGCGGTGCGGAACACAGCCTCATGCGCGTGCAGGCGGCGTGCGGCCATGACAGGGTCCAGCGCGCCGAGGATGCGGTCCTGCTTCGCCTTGTGGCTGTTGTGCTCCATCACCGTGCAGGCGACGCCGGCGCGCGCCATTTCTCGCCGCAACAGGGGCGGCAGGAACTTGCCGATGCCGTTCGTTTCCACACGCACCACCGGCAGCAGCAGGTCCCGCGCGATGGCGGCGACGCGACGGCACTGCTGCGTCGCCGGATCCGGTTCGCCATCCGGGTCCTGGGTGATGTAGGCCAGCCGGTGCAGGTAGTGGTTCCCCTCCCCGTCCGCATAGGTGGCGGCGAGCACGCTGGAATCCCCCTGCCCCGGGCGGCCATAGGCAGGGTCCCAGAAGCCACCGCCCGAGACCAGCCGCTTGCCCAGAAGCGAGAGCATCGGTCGCCCGTTCGCCTCCCGGTAATCCGGCTCCTCGCCGTAGCGGACGAGCAGCGCGGGATCGAGGCGCGCGGCGCCGGAAGATGCGCATTCCAGCAGCATCTGCCGCCGGAACTGCAGCGGCCCGACGCGGTCCCGCAGCACCTGCACGCCCTCCCGCGGGAAGCGGTCCGGCCAAGCGCTGCGGCCGGCGGTATCCAGCAGCGGAATGCGCAGGCGGCGGTAGGTGGCGAGATAGGCGCCCTCTGCCTCCGCCGGCAGGTAAAGGCTTTCCGCGCAGTGCGGCGTGCCGACGAAGAGAATGGTGCCGGAAGGCGTGAGGATGAACTCGCATTCCGCGAGGCGCTCGCGCAGCTCCTCGCGCTTGCCTGGGGTGTCGCAGTTGCCGGCCACCTCCACATCGTCGCAGACGATCAGTTCCGCCCGCGCGCCGGTGACGTTGCCGCCAATGCCCTGGGCGAGCATCGAGGGCTCGCGGATCGCACCCGGGCGCTTCACCGTGAACCGGTCCGCCGCCCAGGATTCATTGCCGCCCAGCAGGTGGCGGCAGAGCGGGTGGCGCTCGATGATCCTGCGCACCGTTGCCACCATGCGCGCCGCCAGCGTGTGGTCCGCCGCCAGCACCAGGATGCGCAGCTCCGGCTGCACCGTCAGGCGCCAGGCGCACCACAGTCCAATGAGCGTGGACTTGCCGCAGCCGCGGAAAGCCATCAGCAGCAGGCGGTGGTCGTCGCCGGCATGGCGTGCCATCAGCCAGCGCGCGATGCGGCGATGCACGCCGGGGGTGTTCACCCCAGCGCGCAGATTCCAGGCGTAGAGGAACTCGAGGAAGTCATGCTCCGTCGTGTCAGGCGGTGTCGTCGTCCTCCGCACGTTCTTCACCCTCCAGGTCTTCCAACTCGGCGATTTGAATGGACCGGCGCGCCTCGGTGATCAGCGCGCCCGCCTCGGCGACCGCATCGGTCTGTACCTGGCCTCGGTTGAGCTTCATCAGGTGTTCCAGATGCGCGAGCGCGGAGCGCGCGGCCGCGTGGTGCGCGGTGAAGGCCTTTGGGTCCTCATGCGTGCCCGGCGCGGGGCCGCGCGAGACGAAGGCCTCGTAATCCGCCACCACTTTGCGGACCGCGCGATGCAGCTCCTCCGGTGTGAGCGGGATCACGTCTTCACCGCCCGCACACGCACCGTGCCCGCGCCGAGGTCGATCGCGGCCCCGCTGCGGTTCCAGGCCGTGACCGTGATGATGTCCTGCGCGCCCACCTGGGCGAGGAACATCACGCCCGAGGTGGAGAGGCTGAACGCCGCCTGCACGAAATCGCCCGGCCGCACACCCGCGCAGGGCACATTGAGACTGGCCGAGACGCCCGCAGCGATGGAGGGCGGATCCCAGGGCATCTCCGCCTTGAGGTCCCGCACGCCATACGGCAGCTCCGGCGTGCCGTAGAGCACGGCCGGGCTCTGCGACGGATCGCAGGACAGTCGCATGCTCCGCACCTCGTAATCCGTGCCGACCCGCACCAGGCCAATGATCGCGGTCTGCACTTGCGGCGCGAGCCGTATCATCTGTAACCGGGTGAGATTCGCGTCGTTGCTGTCCGCGTTCCCCTGCCACCATCGCGGGCCAGGAACATAGGTGAGCGACATGCCCGAGGCGCGCACCATGCTTCCATCGGCCTCGGTCAACAGCACGTTTCCCGCACCGAAGCACTGGATGACCATGCGCGGGTCGTCAGCGTCCACCGACAGGGCAAATTCCTTGCACCGCCGCGTATCGACCACGAAGCCGAGGCCGCGCCCGCCGGTCAGGATCACGCCCCGGTCGGTCAGCCCGTAGCTGTCCAGCGCCTGGAAGGTGAAATGCTGCAGAAGCGTCGCCGGCCCGCTCACATTCGTGGAAAGGCAGGCCAGCGTCTCGAAGCCGGTCTCCGTGCCGTTCCAGCGGATGGCGGCAGAGCGCAGGTTCGGCACATGCGCCAGCGTCCGGCTCGCCTCGCGGTGCGCGGCCGCCTGGTGCATGGCGCGCACGATGCTGCCCACGCGCGTCGCCGTGCCCGCGTAGTCGATGTCCACGCCGTAGCCCTGGCTGGCCCAGGCCACTTCATAGACATGGTCCTGCGCGCCTCCGGTGTGGCGCGCCACGAAGGGATCGCAGCCCTCCATGCGCAGGTTGCGGGCGACCACGGCGCGCGAATTCACCTCGATCAGGAACGGAATGCCGTCGATCGGGCGGTCCCGTGACTGCAACTCGAAGGCCGGCCCGTCGAAGACGTGGCGGTTGTGCGCCACATAGGCACCCGGCGCCGCTGAAAGGCGAATGCCGTAGCGGTCCTTGTCCGGATAGGTCGCCAGCGAATGGGCGAAGTGCCCACCATAATAGCGCACGGAGGTGTTCCAGGCCGCCGCGCTCGCCGTACGGACATCAAGCCCATAACGATTGTCCACGATACGTCCGAGATACAGCACACTGTCCTCGAAGCCGCGCTCCACGCCCAGGGTCTGCACACCGATGGTGAACATCTCCACCTGGCGCACGTCGATCAGGCCGGAATCCTGGTTGCGAATCAGGATCCCGATGTCGCGCTCATCCTCCCAGGAGGAAAGACCCGCGCGCAGCACGCGGAGCCCCTGGTAGATCTTCGTACAATTGCGGACCGCGCCCCCTTCACCAAGCGTCAGCGCGGCCTCACCGCCGGCACCGGCATAGAGGATGGCGCCCCGCATGGTCAGCCCGGCCGCCGCGCCGGGCAGTGCCAGCGGAATGGTGGTGCGGTAGGTCCCCTCGCCGATGTCGAGATGCTTGCCCGAGGCGCCGGCGGCGTTCATCGCCGCCTGCAACGCCGGCCCGTCATCCGTCACGCCGTCGCCGATCGCGCCGAAATCGCGGGCCGAGAGGCGCTCGGAGAGTTTGTCCTCGACCGAGCGCGGGATCCCTCCGGGAAAGGGTACTGATAGTGTTGCCTCCCCGCGGGAGAAGGTGGCGACGTTGCCGAGGCTATCGAAGCCCAGAAGGCGGTTGGCGCGGGCCAGGCGCATCGGCAACATGAACTGCCCGCCCACCTCGCCCGGCGCCTGGCGAAGCGCGCCGGAGGTGTCCTCACGCAGTTCCTGCAGCGCGGCCATCTGCCGGTCCAGTTCGTCATTCAACGTGTTGGCACGCAGCACACCGTTGGGCTGATAGTCGGTGACGCGCTCCATGATCATGCGCCGGCGCAGAACCACCTTTGCACCCGCGGCGGGCGCCGCGGCAAAGGTGACGAAGCCGCCCGTGGAGTTCCCGGCCCCCGAGACGGCGTAGCCGCTGGCGATGCGAAGACCGTCGACATGCACCTCGACATCGTCGGTCTTGAACACCGGGAAAGGAAAGACGAAGGCGGTCTGCGCGCCGTCGGCCACGTAGTGCACGCGCGGCGCGACGTCGCCGATGCGGATATGCTCGGCCATCAAGGGTTCTCCAGTTCTGCCGCGGGGGCGTGTTCAGGTCAGTCCAGCAGGCTCTTGACGATGCGGCCGAGACCCTGCCCCGCGCGCACCCAGTTCGTCAGCGACGCGTCCTGGTCGAGCAGCGACTTGCGCCCCGCGGTGAGCCGGGCGGCATAGACCGCATCATCCGTCCCCTGCGCCTCACGCGCGGCGGCCCGCAGCCCGGCGGCCATCGCGGCGCCGGAGCCCTCATCCGGGTTTACCCCACCTGCGGCCAGCCGCGCGCGGGAGGAGGCGATGCTGCGATCCAGCACGCGCTGCCGCTCGGCCGCGTCCTGGGTGGCCTGCACGGCCAGCACCTGCTGCTGCGCATCCTGCTGGACCAGCGCGTTTCTCTGCTGGACCTGCGCATTCTTCTTCTGCCGCTTCGCCTCCTGGCTCTGCGCGTAGATGGAGGCGCCGGTGGCGGCGAGCGTTACGACGGGTGCGAGCTGCGCCATCAGTCGGTGGTCCTCGTCTCGGTGTTCACGGAAAGCAGGGTGAAGGGCAGCGGCGTGTCGCCCTCGATGCGCCAGAGCGGAGCGAGCGAGTCCCGCCGCCAACCGAGGCCCCGCAGCGTCACGTCACCGGTGAAGGCGAGCGGCGCGGCGTCCAGCATCGGCGTGTCCAGTCGCTGGAAGGGCACGGGCCGCACACCGCGGCCGAGATCAACCGACAGGGCGCCCGTTGCGAGCAGCCTGAAGGTGACGGCGACGAGCCGGAACGGGCCCATCCGCGCCCCGGCGGCCGAGAGCGCCTCGGGCGGCATCGGCTCCACCACATGGGCGAAAGCCAGGCCGGCCTGCACGCGCTCGGCTGCGAGATTCAGCGCGATCGTACCGCCGACCACCCTTGCCACGCCGCGCGGCGCACCATCCGCCAGCACCGCGACCGTGCGGCCCTCAAGGTGGCCGAGCCCCGACCACCGCGTGCCGCCCGCGCTACCCGTCGCCATTACGGCGGCGTCGACGCCCATCGCGTCGTCGAAGCGCTCCAGCCGGAAGCCCTCAGCGCGCTCCACCACGGCGTAAACCGTGCCCTCCATCTCGGCGAGCGAACGGAAGGCGCCCTCGGTCTCCTGCCGCGTCCAGCCCGTTACCCCTTCACCGCGATAGATGGTCAGCGTGCCGAGGCCGCCATCCGCCATGGCCAGGTGCAGCAGCCGGCGCCGCGCGTCATAGGCCATGGAGACCGGCGCCATGATGAGGTGTCGCGCCACCAGGCCCAAATCGTCGGCCTGATAGGCCTGCTGCAGGTCCGTGTAGGAGAACTCGTGCACCGCCCGGCCGGAGCGCGCGACGAAGACGGTCGAGCCATCCACGTCCAGGGGCGGCACGCTGCGGTCCATCAGCGACCCGACACGGGTCTGCCGCGTCACCTGGATCGAGGCGGGGGTGAGCGGATCGCCCGTCACCATCCACTCTGCGCCGGAGGTGAAGACCTGAAGATGCCGCCCCGCGAAGACCGCGCGGACGGCGTTCAGCTGGTCGGACACCAGCGCGAACTCGATCGCCTGGTCGTCCAGGCCATCACCGAGGTCGAAGTTCTCGAATTGGCCGGTGCGCGAGAACCAGAGCCGGTTCGGCAGGTCCCGCGAGCCGCCCAGCACCAGGCGCCCCTGGTGGAAGCAGGCGCTGACGGGCCAGCCATGCGCCCCGCTGAAGGCGGATTCGTCCCACTCCGCCGTGGCGTCAGTGGAGACAAGGCTGTCCACCACCTGGCCCGTCACCGTGGCGGCGGTGTTCACCGCCGTGATGACCATGCGCCGACCGCGGATCCGCAGCTGCGCGCCGACATGCGCGGGCGCGAACACATCGGCCGAGGTGGTGGCCGTCACCAGGCCGGCCGTGCCGCTCGGGGTGATGGTGACGGAACTGGGTACGTGCCGGAAGAAGGGCTCGGCCGCGAAGGCGAAGGGCGTGACGGACCATGCGCCTGTCGCATTCCGCCAGATCATCTGCGGCCGCATGGCGGGATGCAGTAGCAGCATCATGCCCGCCCTCTGCGTGAAGGTGATCTGCGGCAGCATCGCGTTTGTCCACGCACCCGGAACCTCAGTGACGAGGACGTCGCCCTGGAAGATCCGTGCCGCGCCGTTCACCAGCACGATGAGAAAGGTCATCTCCGTGCTGAGCTCGAAGGGAAGCAGTCGCGCCGGGCCTGGCAGGCCCGCCAGATGCCGCAGCCCCGGGCGGCGCTGCACGCTGCCCGTGGGCTGGATGAACACGTTGCGCAGCTTCGCCGCGCCGTTGCCCCAGGCCGGCACGTCACCGCGCCCCAGAAGCTCCGGCGCCAGCTCGCCGGCCGTGAAGGCCGTCTTCGCGCGCTTGATCACGGGCATGGCGCTCAACCCCGCACGTTCAGAAGCGGGAAGTCCTGGATGCCCTTGGGCGTCGCCTGCTGGCTGTCTGCCAGCCGCGCCTGCCGCAGCTCGCCCTCGGAGATCCGGTGCAGCATCTCGGCGCGCGAGGTGTTCTCCGTCAGCGGCAGGCAGAACTCCGCCGCCAGCTTCGCCACGAGTACGGAGGCGAAGAAAGGCGGAAAGGTCTCCTCCTCCGAACGGAAGACGTAGGTGATCGTCACCTGCGCCGGATCGGCATGCAGCCGTCCCTCATGGATGCGGTAGGCAACACCGCGCCCACCTCCGCTGCCCGCCGAGATCACGCGCAGCAGGTTTGGCGGCAGTTGGAATGCGTTGACCATGTCGGCCACCGGCACGGCCTCCAGCCGGTTCAGCCCAATCTGCCCCGTGGCGAAAGACCAGGGATGGCAGGAGAGCAGCGCATCTCGCGTGCCGGGATACAGGTTGGCAGCCACCTCCGCCTCGGCCGTCCCCTCCTCGAGGGAGGTGATCGGCTGCGCGCCGACCTTGAGCAGCGCGCGCGAGCAGAGGGCGAGGGCGGAAAGCGCCATCAGGTCGATGCTCCCTGGATCAGGGGTTGAGGAAGGGGATGCGCGGGGGCCGGCGCCGGTGCGGCCGCGAACGTCGCGCCCACGCTAGGCGCGGAACAGGCGGTGCAACCCAGGGGTCGCCGGCCCCACGCGCAGCGCGCGCCGGCCCCGGGGGATGGGCAGCGCGCGCATCGTCTCGTCGTCAGGGGTGGTCCGCGCACGACGATCTCTCGTCGCGCGCGGTCCGTTCACGCGGTCAGGCGGCGCGTATCCGCGCGCTCAAACCGCCGCGCGCATCCGCGGCCATCACTCCGCCGCGCGCATCCGCACGACACCGCCATTGTCGATCAGCACCGAGCCCTGGCTCATCATGTTGTTGACGAAATGCGCCGCGCGATCGCCGTGCCAGGTAATGTCGGTCATGATGTCCTGCGCCACCGCATGGCCGATCGCGGTCTTGTGGTAAAAGTAGCAGAACCGCAGGTTGCCGCTCTTCGTCAGGCCGGACAGCGGCATCCACAGCGCGCCGAGCCAGCGCTTGGCCTGCATGCCCTTCCAGGGCAGGTCAGCCTCGCCGATGTAGTCGGAACTCGCGAACTCCGGGATCTGCAGCAGCTGGCTCCACTGCT
This sequence comes from Roseomonas sp. WA12, assembly GCF_054165765.1. Classification (NCBI taxonomy): domain Bacteria; kingdom Pseudomonadati; phylum Pseudomonadota; class Alphaproteobacteria; order Acetobacterales; family Roseomonadaceae; genus Roseomonas; species Roseomonas sp. WA12. The sequence goes on from NZ_CM135108.1 coordinate 2,903,164, forward strand.
TCCAGCCCACCACGGCATAACGGTTGCCGTCATCCGGCACGTCCGCGGCGCCGAGCGCCTCGAAGGCCAGCAGCACCTTCGCCTTGGTCAGCCCGTCCGTGTCGGTCGTGCCGGCCGCAGTGCCAACCGCTTCCTGCGTCGCGGTGTCGAGGGCGGCGATGATCAGCTCGTCGGTCTTGCGGCCCAGCGCATAGGCGCCGGCATTCGCCACCACCGCGCGCTCATCGACGCTGGACTTGATATCGTCGAGCTTATCCACCCACTCGCCCGCATAGTAGTCCTGCAGGAAACACTCGACGGCGGAGTATTCGAGGTTCATCACCGGCACGACGCCATTGCGCGCCTTGGCGGCGGCAACACCCTTCCCGACCCGCGGGAATACGGTAGACGCACCCTGGATGCCGGTCTTGGAGCGCACGGTCGGGCGCAGCTTGCTGCCCTGCCGCTGATAGGCCTCGTGCACCTCGGCCTGGAACTGCTTGACGAAAGCCTGGTCGATCGTGGCGGACACGCGTGTCCTCCTTCGGGAATGGGTTCGGCAGGGTGGGGTGAGTGCGCGCCACCCGGTTGGCCCGGCGCCGTGCCCGCAAGCGGGGTGGAACCGGGGCCGGACGACGCGCGAAACGACGCGCGCCCGCAGCAGCTGTCACGGGCTGAGCGGGTTGATCGCGCCGGAATGGGGCTGGAACGAGAAAAGGCCCCAACCGCGCAGCGGCTGGGGCCTTTTCCGGAGAAGAGGACGGGGGCGGGTGGCACCAGGGGGAAGTAGGGTGCCACCCGCCCCCGTAGCCGGACCGCACGAGGGGGAATGCGGTACCGGCGGCAACGGGGATCACCCTTGGGGGGATGCAGTCAGTGACCGCCCGTCGCAGTAGGACACCCGGAAAACGCGACGGCGCGACTCAGGTTTCAGCGCCTTAGCGGAAATTCCTGAAGATTCGGGTGAGCGCGTCCGATCACCCGCCCGTGAGGCGGCGGAAGCCGTCCGTCACGCGCTTCACGAAGTCCGGCTCGCGGGAGCGCCAGTAGCGCGGGTCCCGCATCATCCGGCGCAGGGCCGCCTCGTCCATCGCTTCCGGTACAGCTGCTTGGCGCGCCAGGCTCGGCTCACCCTTCTCCATCATGCGGTGCAGCGCGATCACGCCGGCCGCCGTGGTGGACAGCGCGGAGACCACTTCCGCCGGCAGGTTGGCGCGGCCCCAGTCCGCGATCTGCCTCGCCGTGCGGCGATACCGCTCCTCGCCACCGAACTCGGCACGCAACCGGTCGCGCTGCCGCTCCGCCTCGAACTGCGATGCTGCCTCGGCCACGATCGGCAGCAGCCGCTCCGCCGCGAGATCGTATACCAGCTGCACCTGCGCCGGAGTGAAGCCTGCCCGGTGCAGCGCTAGGTTCACCTCTGGATCGGCACAGATCAGCTCATGCTTCGGCTCCACCGCGTATTCATCGGCCGTGTCCGGCACGCCGATTGCGCGGCGGAAGCGCAGCCGCTCCTCCTCCGGCGCGTCGTCGCCCGGTGGGGCAAAGCGCGCCGAAAGCTTCCGCTCCAGCTCGCGATAGGACTTCAGCAGCGCCTCCATGCGCAGCACGCCGCGCTCGACATCCCAGAACTTGTCCGGCACGTCCTCCGGCTTCTCCGCAAGGGCAGGCGTCGCCCCGACAACGGGGGCCGGCTCCGTCTCCGGCCCGATCTCCAGCAGGTTCTCACTCATGCGCCGGGTTGCTCCTGAACGGGCGCCGGAACGGCAGCGGGCGCTTGCGGCGCCAGCACCGCGCTCGGCGCGGAAAGGGTGCGGGCGAGGTGCCGGGCAGCCGCCGGCAGATCGACCACGGAGGAGGCCGCCGGCCCGAGGGCGGCGATGGCCTGGAGAAACAACATCGTGTTCGCCGCTTCCGCCCGGCCCTGCACGCGGGCCAGCGGCGACTGGTAGGCAATCCGCGCCTCCTGCCCATCGAGCAGGATCATCGGCACCTCGCCGCGGCGGCGCAGAATGGACAGGCAGCGCGACACCAGCGGCGTCAGCAGCTCCGCCTGCAGCCGCCCATAGGTCGCGCCGAGCAGCCGCGCCGTCTCCGCGCTGCGCTCGAGCACCTCGGTCGCGGTCATGTTCGCGTGCTGCGGCGCGGACAGCCGATCCGCCAACAGCGCCGAGCGGATGCGTGCGCGCATGTCGCTGAGCACGAGCTGCGACACGTCGAAGGATCCCGGCGCCTTCAGCGGCGTCAGCCCGGATGACCCCACGGCCTTCGGGATGATTGCCCCCGGCTCCAGCCGCACCGTCGCCGGGTTCAGCACGCCGTCATCATCGGCCTGCCAGATGCCCGTCGCCGCGATGGAGGCGTTCTTCAGCACCAGCTCCACCACCTTGTTCGCGGTGCGGATATCCGGCAGCGCCTTCATCACAGGCCCGCGCCCATAGGTCTCGCCCGGCGCCTTCATCCAGCGGAAGGCGAGAAAGGGGCTGTCCTCGAACCGTCCCTTGGCCAGCAGCGTGCCCTTGCCGTCCCGCTCCAGCACCGCGGCGAAGCGCGGGCCGCCGTAACGGGGCCACACTGCCTCGATCACCTTGTGCGTCGCCTCGGGATCACCGCCCTGGAACAGGTCCGTCGGCAGGATCGCGCCGGGGTAGCGGGCGGCGATGGCGTCGGCGCTCAGACGTACCAGCCGGAACACCGTGTCCAGCCGGCCGGAAGGCCCCTCCTCCAGCACCGCCTCGCGCAGCGGCACCGCGGCGAAGCGCAGCGCCGAGGGCTCGCCCGGCGGCGCCTCCTCCACCAGCACCACCCCCGTACCGGCGACGACCAGATCCAGGAAGGCCTGGTGCATCTCGAGCGCGAAGTTGGAGCGGTCCAGGTGGCCCTGCAGCATCTCCGCCGCACGCTCCAGCACCCCTGCCAGTTCCGGATCGGCCCCCTCGTCCATCGGGGCCAGGCCGAACCAGCGTGACCAGGGGGGCGTCAACTCGGCGAGCAGCGACGCGGCTAGGTTCTCCGCCGCATCCGCCGCCGTACCGTCATGCAGAGAAGGCCCGCCTGCCCCCGGCGTTGCGGCCAGTACGTGATCATAGCAATCCCGCCAGACGCCCTCCCAAGGGCGACGACGCTCCAGCGCACGCTCGGCGCGAACGATGATTTCCTCGGGCGTCATGCCAGGACCCCTCCCTCGGGGTGCGGCAGGGAAGTGGTGCTGTCGCCCATGCGCCGGCTCGCTCCTTCATGCGGATTGCTGCGGAAGCCCGGGCCCACGAAAAAAGACCTGGCGCCGGAGGGATCCGGGCCAGGCCTGAAGGTTCAGGGTTCGGGAGGAAGTGACTGGGCGCAACTCGCCCGTTGACGAGAGAGGATCTACGCCACTGAACGCTCCTCGTCAAGAACATTTTCCTTTGTAAGAGGGATTTTTTCCAACCTCTGGAAGAGACCGTGGGGTGTCACGGCGAAGGGCGCGCCCGGCCCAAGCAAGGCCCGGCAGAGCGAGACGCAGGAGAAGGGCATAACCGCCGGCAGTGCCCGCGCAGGCGCGCCCGGCACGAAGGGCCCGAGCACGCGGCAGCCCGCCCGGCGCCAGAACCCCGGCAGGTCGAACGCCGAATCGACCTCCAGCCGCGTCACCAGCAATCGCCCGGACAGCGGGTCGAGCACCGTCCAGCCAGCTTCGTCGCGCAGCGCCGCGAAGCAATGCCGGAAGCCCGGCCGAAGCAGCCGCATCCAGCCCTGATCAACACCACCGCCAAAGGCAATCCACAATGACTGCGGCCGCGCCTCGGCGGCCCGCCGATGCGCCGCTCCCCCGAACGCGGCACCGCCGCCCCGGTGTCCCGGAACGGCGGCGAGCAGGTCGGGAGCCGGCACGAAAGGTGCGGCACTCATGAAAGAAAGCAGGGCTCAGCCAGGCTGTCGGGCAGGAAAGGCCACGACCGCCCCGGTCTCCTCGCGTGGCTCCGGCCCGGTGATGATGCCCTTGGCCCGCAACGGAAAATCGAGGCGGTCCATCGCCTCCCGCCACAGTCGATGGTCGCCTCGCTCGCGCAGCACGGTCGGGTCCGGCGCCGTGCCGCGCTCGCCCCAGATCCGCATGATTCGCGCATGGGCCAGATCGATACGGCGGTGCCGGTACAGCCGATCCAGGCACTTCACTACGTCGTCGGGCTCGCAAGGGCGGGAGACAAGCCCGCGCCCGGACACGATTCGCGCGCCGTCACGGCGGGCGATAAGGGCGGACATGGTCCAGAACCAAGCCGCCTCCGCACTGTGGAAGGGCTGGACCTTGTCCAGGCTGGAGAGTGTCGGAGATGTGCTGCGGAGCGCACCGGAAGCAGGACGGGTCATCGGGGGCTGATCCCTATCGGTTGTGAACACAGCGTGAACATCGACCCACGGGCTTGTGACCGTCAAGCCGATTCTGTGATGTAATTCCTGTTGCCCACAGATTCCTCGCCTATATGATTACGTGTATGCAGCACAGCGACATCTGGCGGGCGCTCGACGCACTGGCGGCAGAAAACGGCCTCTCCGCCTCCGGTCTCGCCCGCAGGGCAGGGCTCGATCCGACCGCCTTCAACCCCTCCAAGCGCATCGGCCCCGATGGCCGGGCTCGCTGGCCCTCCACCGAAAGCGTTGCCAAGGTCCTCGCCGCCACCGGGGCCGGGATGGACGAGTTCGCCAGTCTCATCACCGGCAACCTTCGCGCCTCCGCCCGGCCCAGCCGGCGAATCCCCCTGATCGGCCTCGCCCAGGCCGGCAGCTCCGGTTATTTCGACGACGGCGGCTACCCCGTCGGCGGCGGCTGGGATGAAATCAGCCTTCCCGAAGTCGGCGACCCCAATGCCTATGCGCTGGAAATCAGCGGCGATTCGATGGAGCCCGTCTTCCGAGACGGCGATGTCATCATCGTCTCCCCCAGCGCCCCGGTTCGACGCGGCGATCGCGTTGTTGTCCGCACCAAGGGCGGCGAGGTGATGGCCAAAGAACTCCTGCGCCAGTCCGCCCGCCGGATCGAGCTGGCGAGCCTCAACCCCGCCCATCCGAATTACAGCTTCGACCTCGTCGAGCTCACCTGGATGCACCGCATCGTCTGGGCCAGCCAGTAGTGCGGCTCCGGCCGGCCCTGCATTCCGCAGACCGGCCAGAACTAATTCAGTCCCCCGCCGCGCCCGTCGAGAGCAGCCGCAGCACCTTCTTCGGATCCTGGTCGCCGGCCAGCGCGATTACCACCCCGCCGGGCAGCGTCACAGAAGCCATTCCGGCCTGCTCATAGGCCCGCAACATCTCCTGTCCGACCCCGGCGAAGGCCGGCGCCACCCCGGCCGCCTCGCACAAGTCGCGGAACCTCCAGATGGCGTTGATCCGCGCCTCCGCCGTCCCGGCCGGATCGCCATCGGCCACCCAGACCCCATCCAGCCGGCGGAAGGCGAAGCCCCCCCGCCCGCCGTCCGCGAAGACCACCCCGTCCGCGTGAACAGGCACCCGTGCGCCCAGCGCCATCAATTGTGCCTGCGCCGATTCATCGTAATCCTCCGCCCGGATCCGCGCCGGGCGCAGCAGCCGGAAGGCTGCGAACAGCAGCAACGCCACCGCTACCCCCACCGCGAAGCGCAGCGGCGCCGGCGCTCCGGACTCCACCACCACCTCCCACCAGGCCGCGGTGGAGAATCGCCCGTGATAGGCCACCGTCGCCAGCGTCAGCCCGCAAATCACCCCCGCCGCCAGCGAGAATACGCGGGAGGCCGTGAGCGGCTCGCCCGTCAGCCGGGCGTCCCGATAGAAGGCGTGCCGCATTGCCGCGAGGAACAGCGCCGTGCCGAGATAGCCGACGATCACCCACCAGGGATCACCTCGTACCGCCAGGATCCACACCGCGTTAGCCAGCAGGACCAGCCCTGCCCACCAGGCGATCCGCAGCCGCCGCACCATCCCATAGGACACGACCAGCAGCAGCGATCCGACAATGGAGGCCGCGAACTGGCTCGCCAGCGCCGCCCATTCCCCGCCCCATGCGGCGATGTCCGTGGCCCGCGCCGGCAGCGCGCCGACAAACAGCAACACCACCCCGCCCAGCCCAGAAAGCCCGGACAGCACCGGCACCTCGAGCGCCCCCGTCACCCGGGTCTCCGCCTGCATCCGCCCCAGGGAGGGCCGCCGCTGCCCGATCTCGAAGGCGGCGAACAGCCCGCCAGCCAGGAACAGCGGCACGATGTAGTAGAACAGCCGGAACAGCAGCACCGCCCCGATCACCTGGGCGGAGGGCAGGTAGGGCTCGAGGCTCAGCAGGATGAAGCCGTCGAATACGCCCAGGCCGCCCGGCACGCTGGCCGCCAGCCCCGCCGTATAGGCGGCAATGTAGATGCCCAGGAACTTCCAGAAGGTCAGGCCGGGCGCCTCGGGCAGAAGGCAGTAGAAGATCGCCGCCGTCACCGCGACGTCGACGCTCGCCAACGCCACCTGCGCCATCGCCATGCGGAAGCCCGGCAGATCGATCTGGTGCCCGAAGATGACGAAATGCGGCCAGACCCGGGACAGCACGAGATAGGCCGCAACGATCGCCCACATCCCCACGCCCACGGCCTGCGCCACCCAGGGCGAGATCGCCTCGCCCTCCCCCACCCAGGGCAGGACGGAGGGCTCGAGGAACAGCACCAACCCGCCCAGTGCAAATCCCCCCAGCCCGAAGGTGAGGGAGGTGAAGGCAATCACCTTGGCGATCTCGACCGGCGTCAGCCCCCAGGCCGCGTAGAACCGGTACCGAACCGCCGCACCGGAAACCGCGGCAAAACCGAGATTATGCGCCAGCGTATAGGCGCAGAAGGAGGCCAGCGAGGTCCGCAGATAGCTGATCGGCTTGCCCGCATAGACCGAGCCGAGCCGGTCGTAGATCGTCAGCACCGCATAGGCGAGCAGCGTCCACCCGCCCGCGATCCACAGCTGCCGTTCCGGCGTATTCTCCAATGCCCGCCCGACATCGGCAACGGACAGGTTGCGGAACTCCCGCTGCACGACGTAAAGCGCGCCCACCAGCAGGATCAGCCCGAAAACGGTGGGTCCGTGCTTGCGGAACAGCGCCCAGGTCATGCGGCGTCCGCGCTCCGGCTCAGGGTGCCCTCGATCAGGGCGACGGTTTCGGGAATGCCGTAGAGCGCGACGAAGCCGCCAAAACGCGGCCCCTCCTCCTGCCCCAGCAACACCTGGTAGATGGCCGCGAACCAGGCCCGCGAAACCCCGGGGCGGGACGGATCCTTGCCCGGCTGCAGGAAGGGCTCCCGCCGCCCCGCGTCATAGACCAGGTCCTGGATCGCCCCCGGCCGCTCGCCGGCAGGCAGGGCCTCAATCCGCGCCTGGTTCTCCCGCAGCAGCGCGGCCAGGTGCAGCAGCGCCTCCCGCTCCGGCTCGCTGGCCGGGCGGAAGCGCTTCGTGGGCTTTACCATGTCGCGGTAATAGGCGCAGGCCCGCTCCACCAGCACCGCCAGCATCGGCGAGGTCTCCGGCGTCGCCTCGGGCGCATGCCGCCGCAGATACCCCCACAGCATCTCAGGCGTCTCGGCATTGGCCGCGACAGCAAGGTTCAGCAGCAAGGTGAAGGTGATCGGGCTTCCCGCCCCGTTCGGCAGCGCCCCGCCATGGATGTGCCAGGCCGGGTTCGCCGGATCGGCCGCCACCCGCAGCTTCTCCACATTCGACAGATACTCGTCCGTCGCGCGGGGAATCACGTCGAAATGCAGCCGCTTCGCCTTGCCGGGCTGCTGGTACATGAACTGCGACAGGCTCTCCGGCGGCGCGTAGCGCAGCCACTCGTCGATCGTCAGCCCATTGCCCTTGCTCTTGCTGATCTTGGTGCCCTGGGCATCGAGGAACAGCTCATAGGTGAAGCCCACCGGCGGCTCCCCACCCAGCACCCGGCAGATGGCCGAGGACAGCTTCACGCTGTCAATCAGGTCCTTGCCGGACATCTCGTAATCCACGCCCAGCGCGTACCAGCGCATGGCCCAGTCGGCCTTCCACTGCGCCTTCACATGGCCGCCCGTCACCGGCGTCTCGAACCGCTCCCCCGTCGCCGGGTCGCGCCACACCACCGTGCCGGCCTCGGCCCGCACCTCCTCCATCGGCACCTGCATGACCATGCCGGTCTTCGGATGGATGGGCAGGAAGGGCGAATAGGTCGCCCGGCGGTCCGGCCCCAGCGTCGGCAGGATCACCTGCCGAACCTCCTCATGCACCGCCAGCATCCGCAGCAGCGCCTCATCGAAGCGCCCGGACGAGTAGTAGTCGGTGGAGGAGGCGAACTCGAATTCGAAGCCGAAGGCCTCCAGGAAGGCCCGTAGCCGCGCATTGTTGTGCGCGCCATAACTCTCATGGGTCCCGAAAGGATCCGGGATCCGCGACACCGGCTTGCCCAGGTTCGCCCGCAGGACCTCCGGGTTCGGCACGTTGTCCGGCACCTTCCGCAGCGCATCCATGTCGTCGGAAAACGCCAGCAGCCGGCTCGGCAACCCCGTCAGCCGCTCGAAGGCCTGCCGCACCCAGCCCGTCCGCGCGACCTCGCCGAAGGTCCCGATATGCGGCAGGCCGGAGGGGCCGTACCCCGTCTCGAACAGCGCCACTCCTTTGGCCTTGACCGAGGCGCGGTCGGCGACCTTCGCCGCCTCCTCGAAGGGCCAGGCGCGCGTGTCGCGCAGGGACGGGTCGGCGGGAGGACGTTCCATGGCCGGGCCCACATGCCCCCGCGTCCCCGCGCGGTCAACGCGCGCAGCGCGAAACCTGCCGGGATCGGGGCCATGCAGGCATTCCTGCCCCACGGAACGCGCGTCTCGCATCGGGCCCCGCCGCCTGTATAACCCCCGGGCCACACTGGCAGGGGAGGACCCCATCTATGGTCCGCCCCCCAACAACGCCTCGGAAGGATCGCAGGTCATGCGCGTTGGGGTTTTCGGTGCGACGGGCGCCGTCGGCAAGGAACTGGTGCAGGTGTTGGGCGACCGCCGCCTTCCCGTGACCGAGCTGCGCCTTTTCGCCTCGACCCGCAGCGCAGGCACCCGAATTCCCACCCCCTTCGGGGAGAAAACCATCGAGGTCTATGACGAGGCGAACCCGCCCGCCCTCGACCTCGCCCTGCTCGCCGTCTCCGGCGAATGGTCCAAGGCCCATGCCCGCCAGCTCGTCGCCGCCGGGGCCGTGGTTGTCGACAACTCCTCCGCCTTCCGGCTCGAGGACGACGTCCCCCTGATCGTGCCCGAGGTGAATGCCGGGGCCGCGAACGGCGCCCGCCTGATCGCCAACCCGAACTGCACCACCGCCATCCTGGCCGTGGCACTGGCCCCACTGCACAAGGCCTTCGGCCTGAAGCGCGTGATCGTCTCCACCTACCAGGCCTCCTCCGGCGCAGGCGCCGAGGGCATGGAGGAGCTGGAGGCCGGGCTGAAGGAGATGCTGCTTCACGGCGGCCAGCCGAAGAACAGCGTGTTCCGCCATCCCCTGCCGATGAACCTCATCCCGCACATCGATAGCTTCCAGCCCAACGGCTACACGCGGGAGGAGATGAAGGTCACCTGGGAGACCCGGAAGATCATGGGCCTGCCCGATCTCCTGATCTCCTGCACGGCCGTGCGCGTCCCCACGCTGCGCGCCCATGCCGAGGCGGTGACCATTGAGACCGAGCGCCCCATCACCCCCGAGGCAGCCCGCCGCATCCTCTCCACCGCCCCTGGTGTGAAGGTGATGGACGATGTGGCCAACGCGATCTACCCGATGCCGCTGACCGCTAGCGGCCGCTACGACGTCGAGGCCGGCCGCATCCGCGCCAACCCTGTCTTTGGCGAGTGCGGCCTCGACTTCTTCGTCTGCGGCGACCAGCTGCTGAAAGGTGCCGCCCTCAACGCGGTGCAGATCGCCGAAGCCCTGCCGGTCAGGCTCGCGGCCTGAGATTGGCGGCTTGAAGAAAGGCCCGGGGAGAGGGAACTCTCCCCGGCCTCCCGGCCTTCCTTCGGAGACCCCCGAAGGAACCGAGATCCTGCCCGAAACGCCCCCCGAGATCCCCGGCGGCGCCCAGCTCCGCACCATCGCCATGCCGCGCGACACGAATGCCAGCGGCAGCATCTTCGGCGGCTGGACCCTCTCCCAGATGGACCTGGCCGGCGGAACCCTTGCCGCCGAGCGCGCCGGCGGCCCCGTGGCCACAGTCAGCATCGACGCGATGCGCTTCCTCCGCCCCGTCTCCGTCGGCGACGAGGTGAGTTGCTACTGCATGATCGAGAAATCCGGCGAGACCTCGGTTGCCGTGAGGATCGGGACCTGGGCCCGCCCGCGCGGCGGAAAGCCGCCGGAGAAGGTCACCGAAGGCCTTTTCACCTATGTCGCCCTCGGCGAGGACGGCCACCCGCGCCCCCTCCCGCCCGAGAACGCCGCGTGACGCAGAAAGGGGTGGGAGGCCCAAGCCCCCGGCCCCTTTCATGGTGCCCCGCTTGGGACGCCTCCTTACTCCGCCGCCTCTTGCCGCACCGGCACCGCGATGCCCAACCCTTCGGCAACCCGCGCGCCGTACTCGCGATCCGCCTGCATGAAGTAGCAGACCATCTTCTCCCGGATCACCGGCGCGCATTCTGACAGCGCGCCGACAAGGTTACGGACCAGATCGTCTCGCTCGAACTCCGAGAAGCGGCGATACGCCTCGCCCGCCTGCTTGAAGTCGTTGGTGCGCTCCAGCTTCTGGCGCCCCACCTCTCCCTGCACGAAGACCCGCGGCGGCGGCCCGAGCCGCGGCTGCTCCACCAGACCGTTGAAGTTGGACGGCTCGTAGTTGACGTGGCGGTTCGTCCCCTGCTCCGCCCCGTCCACATGGTAGCTCATCTGCCCGCCGCGCTGGTTGATGGCATAGGGACATTTCGGCGCGTTGATCGGCAGCTGCAGGTAGTTGGGGCCCACGTGGTACCGCTGCGTGTCCGAATAGGCGAAGGTCCGCCCCTGCAGCATCTTGTCGTCCGAGAAGTCGATCCCGTCCACCAGCACGCCCGTGCCGAAGGCCACCTGCTCCACCTCATTGTGGTAGTCGGCAGGGTTCCGGTTCAGCTGGATGTGCCCGACATGCAGGAAGGGGAACTGCTCCTCCGGCCACAGCTTGGTAACTTCAAGCGGATCCCAGTCCAGTTCGGGATGCTCGTCGTCGCTCATCACCTGAATGAACATATCCCATTCCGGGAACTCGCCGCGCTCGATCGCGTCGCACAGGTCGCCAGTGGCGTGGTTGAAATCCATCGCCTGGATGGCCGAGGCCTGCTCGGCGGTCAGGTTCCGCACCCCCAGCCGCGGCTGGAAATGGAACTTGCACAGCACCGTCCCGCCCTCGGCATCCACCAGCTTGTAGGTGTTCACGCCCGAGCCCTGCATCTCGCGATAGGTGGCCGGAATGCCCCAGGGCGAGAACAGATGGGTGATCATATGCGTGGCTTCGGGCGTGCAGCTCACGAAGTCGAAGAACCGGTTCATCTGCTGCCGGTTGTGGACCGGGTCCGGCTTGAAGGCATGGACCATGTCCGGGAACTTCATCGCGTCACGGATGAAGAACACCTTCAGATTGTTGCCCACCAGGTCCCAGTTGCCGGTCTCGGTGTAGAACTTGATGGCGAAGCCCCGCGGATCCCGCAGCGTCTCCGGGCTGTGCCCGCCATGGATCACGGTGGAGAAGCGCAGGAAGATGTGCGTCTGCGTGCCGGGGGTGAACACCTTGGCGCGCGTGTACTTGGTGACGGGATCATCTCCCGCCTTGCCCGTCGGCACGAAGATGCCGTGCGCCGCCGCGCCGCGGGCATGCACCACCCGCTCCGGGATGCGCTCCCGGTCGAAATGCGACATCTTCTCCAAGAACTGATAGTCCTCCAGCACCAGCGGCCCACGCGAACCGACGCTGCGCGTGTTCTGGTTGTCGAAGACAGGATGGCCCTGGCGGGTGGTCAGCCCTACCCCTTTGGTCTGGTCCGACATCGTCTGTGCCTCCCGCAATGTCGTAGCAAGAGCGCGATGCTAGGGAGTTGATTCCCGGGCGTGAAATACAAATGCCCCATACGGTGGATAGGTTCGGACTATCGTTGGGGAGAGAACAACACCGCCTCGTCCTTCACCGACGCGCAGCCGCCGGACTGGACGGCACATCACCGATCCGCCTCCCCTCTGCCCTAACCGGGCTCCCCCAGGCGAACAAAGCGGGTATAGAGCCGCCGATGCCCCCGAATTTGGCTCCCGCTTCCGCCACCCCCCGCCTGTTACTGCCCGAGGCGCCCTCCCTGGTGGCCGGGATTGGCCGCGCCACCCTCCTCACCCCGGATGGCGAGATCGAGACCCTTCCCACCGGAACCCTCACCCGGCGTCTGGCTGATCTCCCGCCCCCGATCCTCGTCCACGCACCCGCCACCGCGCGCCGCCTGGGCCTAGTCCCCTTCCCGGTCGCCTACGACCTGCTCGAACTCTTCGCCTTTGTCCTTCCCGCCCAGCCCGCGGCCCCCACCCCGCGCGGCCTGGCCCTGGCGCTCGACCTGGACGCTCCGAAGGACGACGAGGCCGCTGCCATCCTGTTGTCAGAGATCGCGACCACCCTCCTCCGCCGTCTCGCCACCACCCGCCACGCGCTGCCGAACCGAGACGCCGCCCAGCTCGCCGCCCGGCTGCGTGACGCCAATGACTGGGTCTGGGCGCCCAGCATCCTCGCCGCGCTCGGCCAGCCCGAGGCCCGCGCCGCCAATGACGGCCTGAAGGTCTGGCGCCACCTGCCGGAATGGGAGGAGACCGCCCCTCCCACCCCGCCCGCCTCCATTCCCGTCGCCCCGCTGGAGGCCCGCAAGCGGCTTGCCGAGATCCTCGGCCAGGGCGCCGAGACCCGCCCCGCCCAGGCCGACTACGCCAGCGCCGCCAGCATGGCCTTCGCCCCACGCGAGGCCGAGGGCCAACCGCGTCTCGTCCTCGCCGAGGCCGGCACCGGCACGGGCAAGACCCTCGGCTACATCGCCCCCGCCTCGCTCTGGGCCGAGCGCAACGGCGCCCCCGTCTGGGTCAGCACCTACACGCGCAACCTGCAGCGTCAGATCGACCAGGAGCTGTTCCGCCTCTACCCCGACCCGGAGGAGCGCCGCCGCCACGTCGTCATCCGCAAGGGGCGCGAGAACTATCTCTGCCTCCTGAACCACGAGGAAGCAGTGAACGGCGCCATGCCCTCCCGCCTCCTCGCCCTCTCCCTGGTGTCGCGCTGGGCCGCCGCCACGAGGGACGGCGACATGCAGGGCGGCGACTTCCCGGGCTGGATCGCCGAGCTCTTCCCCTGGGGCCATGTCGCCGGCCTCACCGACCGCCGCGGAGAGTGCATCCACTCCGCTTGCCCGCACTGGCGCCGCTGCTTCGTGGAGCACTCCATCCGCCGCGCCCGCACCGCCCGCCTCGTCATCGCCAACCACGCCCTCGTCATGATCCAGGCCGCATTGGGCGGTGGCGAGGACAAGCCCGCCCTGCGCTACGTCTTCGATGAGGGCCACCACCTCTTCGACGCCGCAGACAGCGCCTTCTCCGCCGAGATATCCGGTGGCGAAATGGCCGAGCTCCGCCGCTGGCTCCTCGGTGCGGAGGGCGCCCGCGGCCGCGCCCGCGGCCTCCGCCGGCGCCTGGAGGAGATCACCACCGACCATCCCGCCCTTCTCCCCCTGGTGGAGGAAGCCCTGCGCCACGCGGGCAGCCTCCCCGGCCCCGGCTGGTCCTCCCGCCTCGGCGAGGCCGACGACCGCGACAGCTATGAGGGCGAGGACGATCTTCCCGGGCATCCTGCACACACCAACCCGGGAGAAGCCTTCCTCCGCACCGTCATCCTCCAGGTCTTTGCCCGCTCCGCCGAGGCGGATGCGGGCTACGACGCCGAATGCGATCTCCACCCCCTCAACCCCGGGGTCGGGGAGGCCGGCGCCGCGCTGGAAGAGGCCCTCTCTCTCATCGAAACCCCGCTCCGCGCTCTCCACGCCCGCATCACCGGCCTGCTTGAGGACCCCGACGAGGAACTCGAGACCGGCGACCGCATCCGCCTGGACACCGCCCGCCGCACTGTGGACCGGCGCGGCCTCCGCCCCCTCGGCGCCTGGCGGGCCATGCTCAAATCCCTGGCCCAGCGCCCTCCCGAGCCCGGCACCCGTCCCGCCAATGTGGACTGGCTCGCCATCACCCGCCGCGAGGGCCGGGTGATCGACGCCGCCCTGCACCGCCACTTCCTCGACCCCACCGAGCCCTTCTCAGCCATCGTCGCCGCCCCCGCCCATGGCCTGCTCATCACCTCCGCGACCCTCCGCGACAGCGGAGAGCCCGATGGCGAAGCCGCCTGGGAAGAGGCCGAGGCCCGCACCGGTGCTAACCACCTCCCCTCCCCGCCCATCCGCGCGGCGGTGCCGTCCCCCTTCGACTACCCGAACCAGACGCTCGCCATCGTGGTGACGGACGTCTCCCGGGACGGTCCCCAGGCCGCCATGGCCATGGAACAGCTCTTCCGCGCCTCGGGCGGCGGTGCCCTCGGCCTCTTCACCGCTATTCGCCGCCTGCGCGACGCCCATGCCCGCATGGCGCCCGGCCTGGAGGCTGCCGGCCTGCCCTTCTACGCCCAGCATGTGGACGCAATGGACAACTCCACCCTGGTGGACGTCTTCCGCGCCGAGGAGGATTCCTGCCTGCTGGGCACCGATGCCTTGCGGGACGGCGTGGACGTGCCCGGCCGCTCCCTCCGCCTCCTCGTCTTCGATCGCATCCCCTGGCCCCGCCCCACCATCCTGCACCGGGAGCGCCGCACCCACCTCTCCGGCGGGCGGCCCAAATCCTATGACGACGCCATCGCCCGCCACCGCCTGCGCCAGGCCTTCGGCCGCCTGATCCGCCGCGCCGACGACCGCGGCGTCTTCGTCCTGCTGGACGCCCGCGCGCCCACCCGCCTCCTCGCCGGCCTGCCCGAAGGCGTCATCCCCCGTCGCATGGGCCTGGCCGAGGCCGTGCGGGAAACGCGGCGCTTCCTGAATGGTGATCAGCCCGCCGATTGACGCGCCGCGGCCGGCGGGCGAACCCTTCCCCCAAGATGGATACGCACATCATGGACGGCTCAGCCCCCACCCCCCTGCCCACGCGCTTCACCGCGCAGGAAGCCCTGGTCTGCGCCATGGTGCTGATGGGCGTCAGTGACCGCGGCATGACCGATGCCGAACTCGCCGCCATGTCCCGCCTGGTGCGGGAACTGCCGGTCTTCGGGGATTTCCACGCCAGCGAGATCGACACCGTCACCGAGATCGTCCTCGCCCTGCTCGACGAGGCCGACGGCCTGGACCGCGCCGCCGAGATGATCCGCGACGCCCTGCCCCAGCGCCTGCGCGAAACGGCCTATCTCCTGGCCTGCGAGATCGCCGCCGCCGACGGTGACGCCAGCCAGGATGAGCTCCGCTTCCTGCAGGATTTTCGAATCACCCTCGACCTCGACCGCCTTATCGCCGGCGCGATCGAGCGGGCCGCCAAGGCGCGTTTCCAGATCATCTGACCTCCCCGGCTCCGGCCGGAGGACGTTCCTTAGCGCAGGCTAATGCGCAGGCCGCGGAAAGCGCACAACCCTGGTGGATGACGCTCCGCCTTCCGCCTGGCCGGATCAGGGTAATCGCCACCCAGGAGGTGTTCGACCCTTCGGCCGGCCGCCGGGTGGCGGTTGTGCATTACGAGTCGGCAGCGGGCCCGCGCATGGTGACGATGTCCGTCGAGCGCTGCGCCGAGCTGGGCCTGTTCCAGGCGGCCCGGGAAGGAAGAGAGGCGTACTTGCCGGAGCGATAGCGCCTGACTTCCTCGCGCTTGGTCGCTCGCCCGCTTACCCCGCCCTCGTTCGGAAAAGGCGGCTCGCCGCCGCTTCGATCGAACCACCGTCGTCGCGCCGCTCTCGCGGGCAACAACCCCGCGGTAGCCGCGTTGCAGGCCATGACATCCCGAAGGGAGCATGATATGCCCGAGACGACGAACCAGTCCAACATCAAGGTCATCGCGACCTTCGCCACGCATGAGGACGCCGAGGCGGCCCTGCAGTACCTGAACGCCGATGCGATTCCGCGTGCCCAGATCACGCTGCACACCGCCGAGGTCTCCCAGCAGCCGCCCCAGGCCCCGAACGAGACCGACGGCCAGCTGCAGGAGGACGAGCACCGCAACCTCCGCACCATGGGTACCGGCCTCGCTGCCTCGGGCGCCGGGATGGCGGCGGCTGGTGCCGTGATCGCCACGGGCGGCGCGGCCCTTCCGGCCATCGCCGCGGCCGCGATCGCCGGCCTTGGCGCTGGTGCGGCCAGCGAGGGGGTCGCCTCCGCCGCGGCCCCCGACGTGAAGCCCGATTCCGAGAAGGCCGTCGTTTCCCTGGTGGTGGACGCCGCGAATGCCGATCAGGCCGAGCGCGCCAAGGGCGTACTCCGCAAGGTCTCCGCGCTGCGCGTCTGGGAGGAGTAACACCCCGCCTTGGCGGCTGGAGCGCGATCCACCGCTCCCCTAGCCGAAGGCGGCCAAGAAGGCGGCAGCTCCCCTGCGCCATGACCAGCCTCTCCGGCCCGCCGCCAGTGCGGGCCGGTGAAGCGTCTAGTGACCTGGATCGCCAGGATCTCTGAGG
Organism: Roseomonas sp. WA12; assembly: GCF_054165765.1. Lineage (NCBI taxonomy): Bacteria > Pseudomonadati > Pseudomonadota > Alphaproteobacteria > Acetobacterales > Roseomonadaceae > Roseomonas > Roseomonas sp. WA12. Next base: position 2,919,788 of record NZ_CM135108.1, read on the forward strand.
GCCTTTAAGGCCTTGAACCTGAATGCCGCGGATACGCTCGACGAACCTGAGCCTCGGCCGCCGCCGCTCTACCCCGGAATGATGCGCGTCACGATCGGCGCCGGCTTCTTCGGAAGCTGCTCGGCCTCATAGGCAATTTCCTCGCCCTTCTTCAGCTCCCGCCGTCCGGCCGCCTCCACCACTGTCTCATGCACCATCACATCCGGCCCGCCGTCATCCGGCCGGATGAAGCCATACCCCTTGTGGGGCTGGTACCAGACCACCGTGCCTGTCGGCATCGCGCCACCTCCGCGCTGTACAACCCACCCATCAACGAAGAAGGGGCGGCCCGTCGCCGGACCGCCCCCTCTCGTAACCGCTGACCCTGGGGACCGAAACCGATCCCCGCGGAAATCAGAAGTCCATGTCGCCCATGCCGCCCATGCCGCCGCCGGGGCCACCGGCCGGGGCCGACGCCTTGGACGGACGCTCGGCCACCATCGCCTCAGTGGTGATCAGCAGCGAGGCCACCGAAGCGGCATCCTGCAGCGCCGTGCGAACGACCTTGGTCGGGTCGATGATGCCGGCCTCGACGAGGTTCTTGTACTCGTCGGTCTGGGCGTCATAGCCGTACTCGTAGACGTCCGAGCGGAGCACCTCACCGGCGATCACCGCGCCGTCCTTGCCGGCGTTCTCGGCGATCTGCTTCAGCGGCACCGCGATGGCGCGCCGAACGATCTCGATCCCGACCTGCTCGTCGTTGTTCAGGCCCTTGAGCTCGGAAAGCTTCAGGCTGGCGCGCAGCAGGGCAACGCCACCACCGGGAACAATGCCTTCCTCGACCGCGGCGCGGGTCGCATGCAGCGCGTCGTCGACGCGATCCTTGCGCTCCTTCACCTCGACCTCGGACGAACCGCCGACGCGGATAACGGCAACGCCGCCAGCCAGCTTCGCCAGGCGCTCCTGCAGCTTCTCGCGGTCGTAGTCCGAGGAGGTCTCCTCGATCTGCGCCTTGATCTGCTCCACGCGGCCCTCGATGGCGGACTTCTCGCCGGCGCCGTCGATGATCGTGGTGTTCTCCTTCTCGATGCGAATGTTCTTCGCACGGCCGAGCTGGTTGAGCGTCACGGTCTCGAGCTTGATGCCGAGATCCTCGGAGATCACCTCACCACCCGTCAGGATGGCGATGTCCTCGAGCATCGCCTTGCGACGATCACCGAAGCCCGGGGCCTTCACGGCCGCGATCTTCAGGCCGCCACGCAGCTTGTTCACCACGAGCGTGGCCAGGGCCTCGCCCTCGATGTCCTCGGCCACGATCACCAGCGGACGCCCGGACTGCACGACGGCTTCCAGCAGCGGCAGCATCGGCTGCAGCTGGGAGAGCTTCTTCTCGTGGATCAGGATGTACGGGTTCTCGAGCTCGGCGATCATCTTCTCCGCATTCGTGATGAAATACGGGGAGACGTAGCCGCGGTCGAACTGCATGCCCTCGACGACGTCGAGCTCGGTCTGGATGGACTTGGCTTCCTCGACGGTGATGACACCCTCGTTGCCAACCTTCTCCATCGCCTCGGCGATCATCTGGCCGATCTCGGTCTCGCCATTGGCGGAGAGCGAACCAACCTGGGCGACCTCGGCGGAGGTCGTGATCTTGCGGGTCTTGCTCTGCAGGTCAGCGACAATCACGGCCACGGCCTTGTCGACGCCGCGCTTCAGGTCCATCGGGTTGAGGCCAGCGGCCACAGCCTTCGCACCCTCGCGGATGATGGCCTGGGCCAGCACGGTCGCGGTCGTGGTGCCGTCGCCGGCCAAGTCGTTCTGCTTCGAGGCCACTTCGCGCACCATCTGCGCGCCCATGTTCTCGAACTTGTCGGCCAGCTCGATCTCCTTGGCGACGGTCACGCCGTCCTTGGTGATCCGCGGCGCGCCGAAGCTCTTGTCGAGCACGACGTTGCGGCCCTTGGGGCCCAGCGTGACCTTCACGGCATCGGCCAGGATGTCCACGCCGCGCAGCATGCGCTCGCGGGCACTGGCGCCGAACTTGACGTCCTTCGCAGCCATCTGAATGTCCTTTCTTGTGTTGGGAAAGCGCCGATCAGCTCCTTACGGAGCGATCAGGCGGCCTTCTCCACGATGCCCATGATGTCGGACTCCTTCATGATCAGGAGCTCCTCACCATCGAGCTTGACTTCGGTGCCCGACCACTTGCCGAACAGGATCCGGTCGCCAGCCTTAACGTCGAGCGTCACGACCTGGCCGGCCTCGTTGCGCGCGCCGGCGCCGACGGAGACGACCTCACCCTCCTGGGGCTTCTCCTTGGCGGTGTCGGGGATGATGATCCCGCCGCTGGACTTCTCTTCGGCCGTCACGCGACGGACGAGAACGCGATCGTGCAGGGGACGAAACTTCGTCATGCGGTTCTCTCCTCAGTCTGATCTCTTGGGATGAACCCGGCCGGGAAGCCTGGGCCAGGGCCCCCGAGGGCCCGTTAGCACTTGCCCCCGGTGAGTGCCAGCGATCTAGGGGATCACCCCCCTTTCCGTCAAGTCCGGCAGCACTCGCGGAGCGAGAGTGCCAAAGCATTGATATGAAAAATTTATTGTCTTCCGCCTCTCATATCGCATGGCACCATCGGCCATGGGCGGCGCCGTTGCCGCCGGGTTGAGGAGGTAAGGGCATGCATCTCAGGGGCATCGAGCAGGTCGTCCGCATCCCCGAATGGCATCTGACCACCGCCGAGATTCTCTACCGGCTACCGGACCACCCCACCGTTCTTCAAAGCTTCATCTGGCAGAAGATCGACCGTGCCCCGAGCTTCCCGGAACTGCACGGCTTCCTGGACTTCTGGCGCCGCGACATCGAGGGAAAGCTCTACTCCGTCCGCGTCGCCTCCGCCGCCCTATGGCGCCCGGCCGAGTTCACCTATGCGGAAGGCGAGTTGCGCCTGCACTGAGTACGCACTCCCGTGGCGGCCCAACGGCCGTCACGGCCTCGCCACACCGAAGGTGGTGACCCATCCCAGCACCAGGGTCAGCGTCACCACCGAGATCATCGTGCCGAGCAGCACGGCGGCCCCCGACCGCTCCATGCCGATCGCGTAGCGGCGCGACATCAGGAAGGCGTTCGCCCCCGTCGGCATGGAAGCCAGGATCACCGCAACGGCCAGGTCCAGCGGCGGCAGCCCGGCCAGCCGCCCCAGCCCGAACACCAGCAGCGGCAGCACCAGCAGCTTGAAGAAGGTGATCACCAGCGCATCCACCCAGTCCCGCCGGATCTGGAAGTCCCGCAACGAGGCGCCGAGGCAGAAGAGCAGCAGCGGGCTCGTGCCCCCGCCCAGGATCTCCAGGAAGCGCTGCAGGAACAGCGGCGGCGCCGGCAGCAGGATCGCCCAGAGATTGCCCGCGACCACGGCCATTACGACAGGGTTCCGCACCACCGAGTGCAGCGTGGTCCGCAGCACCCGCATGGGCGAGGCGCCCGCCGACATCCCCATCTCTGCCACGATCGTCGTCAGCGGCAGCATCACCAGGGAGTACAGCCCGATGATCGCCGTGGCCGGCCCGATGCCGGAGGGGCCGAAGGTCGCCAGCACCACCGGCACGCCCATCATCAGCGTGTTTCCGAAGGAGCAGTTGAGGGCGAACAACCCCGATTCCGCCAGGTTCCGTCCCGCCACGAGCCGCGAGAGCAGCAGCGCCATGCCGAAGACGGTCAGCGCGCCAGCGAAGTAGGCCAGCTCCAGTCGCCCGCCATGCGCCGCCGCCCCGCCACTCGCCGCCGAGACGAACAGCAGCGCCGGCGCGCAGAGCCAGTAGGCGAAATCGTTGATCCCCTTCATCGCCTCGTCCGACAGCACCCGCCGGACGCCCGCCGCATAGCCCAGCGCGATCAGCAGGAAGACCGGCGCGACAAGGCCGAGAACCGCGATCACGCCCTACCCCATCTGCGCCACGAAATCCCCGAGCCAGGGATTGCGCGCCCGCGCCGTCCGCGCCGCGCGCAGGATGGCGCCCACCGTGTCCACCGTCTCGGTGAAATCGGCATTGACCAGCACGTGGTCGAATTCCTGCCAGTGGGAGGCATCCTCCCGCGCCTTGCCCATCCGGCGCAGGATCTCCTCCTCACTGTCCTGGCCCCGCGAGCGCAGCCGCCGCTCCAACTCGGGGATCGACGGCGGCATCAGGAACACCCCGACCACATCCCCGGGCATCGCGCGCTGCAGCAGCAGGTGCCCCTGCCAGTCCACGTCGAACAGCACGTCCCGCCCGGCGGCCAGCGCCTCCTCCACCGGGGCGCGCGGCGTGCCGTAGCGGCGGCCATAGACATGCGCGCTTTCCAGGAAGCGGCCCTCCGCCTCCATCCCCTCGAACTCCTCGCCGCTGTGGAAGAAGTAGTGCACCCCATGCACCTCCCCCGGCCGCGCCGCGCGGGTGGTGGCCGAAATGGAGAGCGACAGCTCCTCCTCCCGCGCCAGCAGCGCGCGCGAGACGCTCGTCTTCCCCGCCCCGGAAGGCGCCACCAGAACCAGGCAGAGTCCCCGTCGCCCCATGGGCCGCCGCATCGCGCTCATTCCACGTTCGCCGCCTGCTCGCGCAGCCGCTCGATGGCCGCCTTCAGATCGAGCGAGATCCGCGTCAGCGCCAGGCTCCCCGCCTTCGCACCCAGCGTGTTCGCCTCCCGCCCGAACTCCTGCGTCAGGAACTCCAGCTTCCGCCCGATCGGCGCCGCATCCACCAGCAAGGCGCGGGCCGCCTCCACATGCGCGCCCAGCCGGTCCAGCTCCTCCCGCACGTCGGAACGTGCGGCCAGCAGCGCCACCTCGGCTGCCAGCCGCTCCTCCGGCACCCGCCGCTCACCCTCCAGCAGCTCCGCCAGCACGCCGGCCAGCCGCGCCCGGTGCGCCTCGGGCTGCCGCGCCGCCTCTGCCACCGCCCGGCCGCGCAGCGCCTCGATCTCATCCATCAGCGTGGCCAGAATAGCGTGAAGCCGCGCTCCCTCCGCCGCCCGGGCTTCGAACAGCCCGTCCAACGCCTCTCGGAACCCCGCCGTCACGGCAGCCCGGCGCGCGGCCTCGGCCGCCTCGTCCGGCACCTCCACCTCGGTGCGCAGCACGCCCGGCAGCGCCAGAACCGCCTCCGGCCGAGGCGCGGCGGCGCCCGGCATCCGTGCTGACAACTCAGCCACCAGCGCCATCGCCCGTTCCAGCGCCGCCTGATCCAGCACCAGCCGCGGCGCCCGGTCCTCCCGCTTCACGGACAGGTTGGCGGAGATGTTCCCGCGGGAGAACCGGCCCGCCGCGGCCTCGCGCAGCGGCGCCTCCAGCGCGTCAAGCCCAGGCGTCAGGCGCAGCCGGACGTCCAGCCCCCGCCCGTTGACGCTGCGGAGCTCCCAGGTGAAGGGGGTGCCATCCGGCAGCGTGCCGGTGGTGCGTGAGAAGCCGGTCATGGATCGGATGGCCATGCGCGGCCTTCTGCGGCGGGAGAGAGCACGATGCAAGCAGGGGACGATGCCTGGCCCTGGCGCCGCGTGGCGATCACCGGCGCCTCCTCCGGCCTCGGCGCTGCCCTGGCCCGCAGCCTCGCCAGCCCCGGCCGCACGCTGCACCTATCCGGCCGGGACACCGCACGCCTTGCCATCACGGCCGCCGCCTGCCGCGCGGCCGGCGCCACCGTCACCGAGGTCGCTTTCGACGTGACCGATGCCCCGGCCGCCACTGCCTGGGTGCGCGCCGCCGGCGGCCTCGACCTCCTCATCTCCAATGCCGGCACATCCGCCGGCACCGGCGGCACGCGGGAAGGCACCGATCAGGTCGCCCGCATTTTCGCGGTGAACCTCACCGGCGCGCTCAATACCATCATGCCCGCGCTGGAGATGATGCACGCACAGCCGCCCGGGCCCGACGGCATCCGCGGGCGGGTGGCGGCCATCGCCTCTATCGCCGCCTTCACCGCCTCCCCCGGTGCGCCGGCCTACTGCGCCTCGAAGGCGGCGCTGCAGCGCTGGACGGAGGCGACCGACGCCACCGCCCGGCGCGACGGGATCCGCCTGCACGCCGTCTGCCCCGGCTTCGTCCGGACGCCGATGACGGCCCGCAACGCCTTTCCCATGCCCTTCCTGATGGAGCCGGAGGAGGCCGCGCGGCGGGCGCTGGCCGGAATCAGAAAGGGGAAGGCCCGCGTGGCCTTCCCCTTCCCACTCTACGCGATGGCGCGCCTGGCCGGCGCGCTGCCGGCCGCCCTGCTCAGCCGGATGCCGTCGAAGTCGGGCGCTGATGGGCCAGAACCTCCTCCGCCACCGCCTGCTGCGTGACGGAGGCCTCCCCCGGCGCGGCCAGCGTGGTGCTGGCGGGGGAGACGGTGCGCCGCGCCTCGCCGCGCCGCGCCCAGATGTTCAGTCCCTCCACGCCGGCCGCAAAGGCCATGGCGACGTACACGAAGCCCTTTGGCAGGTGGTAGCCCAGCCCCTCGCCGATCAGCACCATGCCGATCATCACGAGGAAGGCGAGCGCCAGCATCACCACGGTCGGGTTCTTCTCCATGAAGTCCGACAGGGCATCCATCGACACCAGCATGACGGTCACGGCGACGATGATGGCCACCGCGATCACCCACATGACGCTCGTCATGCCGATGGCGGCGAGGATGCTGTCGACCGAGAAGACCATATCGATGAGGATGATCTGGAACACGGTGGTGCCGAAGCTGGCGACCACCTGGTTCGCCGCCTTGGCATCGGCCTGGGACTGGGGGTCCACGCGGTGGTGGATCTCGATCACCGCCTTCACAATAAGGAAGACGCCACCCGCCAGCAGGATGAGGTCGCGACCCGAGAATTCATTTCCGAGGATCGTGAAGAGCGGCGCCGTCAGCGTGATGAGCCAGCCCACCCCGGCCAGCATGCCGAGCCGCATGACCACGGCCAGCCCGAGGCCGATCAACCGGGCCTTGCGCCGCTGCTCCACTGGGAGGCGGTTGGAGAGGATAGCGATGAAGACGAGGTTGTCGATCCCGAGGACCACCTCCATCCCGATCAGGGCGACAAGCGCGACGAGTACCTCGGCTTCCACGGGCAAACATGTCCTTTCTGTAATCTGACCGCATCTATGGGGATGCGGGCCAGCCTGCGGAAGGGCGTAGCCGGCCCGGGATGATCATTTCAGGCCAAAAACCGACCTCCGCCCGCCGGTGGAACGGGACTTGCTCGGCCAACCCGGTTCCGCTTCGCATCCAGGGAGCCATTACCGCATGGACGTCGGCGTCTTCATCCCGATCGGCAACAACGGGTGGCTCATCTCCACCAACGCGCCGCAGTACAAGCCGAGCTTCGACCTCAACAAGCAGGTCTCCCAGCGCGCCGAGCATTACGGGCTCGACTTCCTGCTCTCCATGATCAAGCTCCGCGGCTTCGGCGGGCAGACCGGCTTCTGGGACTACAACCTGGAATCCTTCACCCTCATGGCCGGCCTCGCCGCGGTCACCAGCCGCATCAAGCTCTTCGCGACCGCCGCCTCGCTCACCCTGCCGCCTGCAATCATGGCCCGCATGGCCGTCACGATCGATTCCATCGCTCCCGGCCGCTTCGGCGTGAACCTCATCACCGGCTGGCAGCGCCCGGAATACTCGCAGATGGGCCTCTGGCCCGGCGATGAGCACTTCGCCCGCCGCTACGACCACCTCTCGGAATACGCCACCATCCTCCGGGAGCTCTGGTCCAAGGGTCAGTCTGACTTCAAGGGCGACTACTTCCAGATGGACGACTGCCGCCTTCTTCCCATGCCGGAGAAGGGCATCGAGATCGTCTGCGCTGGCCAGAGCGCGGCCGGGCTCGACTTCATGGCCAAGCATGCGGACTACAATTTCTGCCTGGGCCAGGGAATCAACACCCCGAAGGCCCTCGCCCCCATGACCGCCCGCGTGCAGGACGCGGCGGCAACGACGGGCCGCAAGGTCGGCTCGCTCGCCCTCGTCATGCTCATCGCCGACGAGACGGACGAGGCCGCGATGGCGAAATGGAGCCACTACCAGGCCGGCGCGGACCGCGAGGCGATCGCCTGGATGGCCGGCCAGGCCGCCGCCGACACAAGCTCGGGCGCAGATACCAACACCAAGCAGTATGCGCTGCCCGAGGGAGCCATCAACCTGAACATGGGCACCCTCATTGGCTCCTACGCCAATGTCGCGCGCATGCTGGACGAGATGTCGGAGGTCTCCGGCCTCGCCGGCGTCCTCCTGACCTTCGACGACTTCCTCGATGGCATCGAAGCCTTTGGCCAGCGCATCCAGCCTCTGATGCGCTGCCGCCAGCACATCCAGGCCCTGGCCCCGGCCTGAACCCTAGGGCGACCGGCGCCCGCCGCCGGTCGCCAGCCAAACCCCGGCCAGCACCACCACCCCGCCCAGCAGCACCCGCGTCTCGGGAACCTCCCCCAGCAGCAGGGCCGCAAACACTGCCGCGAAGCCGGGCTGCAAGTACCCGGTCATCGCCGCATCCGTCGCCCGTGCCCGCTGCGCCAGCGACAAGAAGAGCGTCACCGGCAACGCCGAGCCGAACACCCCCGCCCAGGCCACCGCCGCCCAGACCTCCCAGGGCTGGTCGAAGCCGGCGACACTCTCGAAGGAGAGGCACATCGCCAGCGCCCCCAGCGCGCTGATCCCCTGCTGCCCCGCCGCCAGCTCCAGCGCCCCGCCCGGCCGCGTCCTCCGGACATAGACGGTGCCAACGGCATAGGAGAGCGCCACAACCAGCATCACCGAGCCGGCCAGCAGCCCCGCACCATCCCCCAGCATCGCCTTGGGCCCCAGGATGACGGCGATCCCCGCAAAGCCGAGCGCCAACCCCGCCAGGGTGCGCGGCCCCGGCCGCTCTCCGGGCAACACCAGAAACGCGAGCAGCGCCACGAACAGAGGCGTTGCCGACTGGACGAGCGACACCGTCGCTGCCGCCAGCGAGAGAAGCGCAAAGGCTGTCAGGCAGTTCGGCAGCCAGCCATTCGCCGTGCCGAGCACCAGTCCGGCGCGCCAGCTCCACCGCCCCTCCTTGCCGAAGGCCCCGGTCACCGAGGCGAACACGACCAGCACCGTTACCGCCACCGCCGCCCTGCCCGCGGAGAGCGCGAAGGGCGGCATCGAGCGCGCGGCCAGCCGCACCACGGGGAAGGCCGTGGACCACATCGCCGAAACCAGCAGCAGCCGCCACCAGAGCGGCCATCCCGAAAGCGGAGCGAGCGATGTCCCGCTCAAGCGACAGGCGCCGCGCGGCGTCTCACCGCGCAGGGGTCGGCGCAGGAGTCGGCGCGGCAGCCGGCGCCGCACTGGCCCGCCCGCGCTCCACCTCGCGCCAGCGCGCCACGTTCCGGTTGTGCTCATCCAGCGTGCGCGCAAAGGCATGGCCGCCCGAGCCATCCGCCACGAAGTACAGGAAGTCGGTCGCATCCGGCCGCGTCACCGCCCGCAGGGACTCCTTGCCCGGCGAGGCGATCGGCCCCGGCGTCAGCCCACGGTTGCGATAGGTGTTGAACGGGTGCTCGCGGTCCAGATCCGCCCGCGTCAGCCCCCGGTCCAGCACCCCCCCGTCCGCCGCGGCATAGGCCACCGTCGGGTCCGACTGCAGCGGCATTCCCCGCCGCAAACGGTTGATGAACACGGAAGCCACCCGCGGCCGCTCCGCCGCCACCGCCGTCTCACGCTCCACGATGCTGGCCAGCACCAGCGCCTCGCGCGCCGAGGAAATGGGCAGGTCCTGCGCCCGAGCCGCCCAGGCCTCGCGCAGCGCCTCGTCCATCGCGGCGCTGGCCCGGCGCACCAGGGCGGCGCGGCTGTCGCCCCATTGATAGGTATAGGTCTCGGGCAGGATGTCGCCCTCGTCGATGGGCGGGATCTCGCCTACCAGCCCCTCGGCGCGCTCGATCACGGCCACGATCTGCCGGGCCAGCAGCCCCTCGGGGATGGTCAGCCGCCGCTGCACGGGCCGCGCCGTCCGCAGCACGCCCAGCACGTCGCGCAGGGAAGCTCCGGCCGGGAAGGCGAACTCCCCCGCCCGCAGCGGCCCCTGCGTCCGCGTCGCCCAGGCGGCTGCCAGGAAGGCGCGCCCATCGGCCACGATCCCGGCCCCGACCAGCGAGGCCCCGATCGCCTCCATTCCGCCGCGGGGCACCACGAACTGCGCCGGGGCCGCTAGCGGCCCCGGCTGGTCATAGACCTGGCGCGCATAGAAAAAGGCGCCGCCCCCGGCCAAGCCGAGGATCAGCACCAGGATCAGCAGGAAGCGGATCGCGCGTCCCATGGCCGTGCGGTCCCTTTCAAGGCGGGGATCAGGCCCCCGGACGGGGTCTCACGCGCCCGGGCCCCATATCCCGGACGGCAAGCCCGAGGCAGAAAGCCTCAGGCAGCAGCCTTGAACAGGATGGAGGCGTTGGTGCCTCCGAACCCGAAGGAGTTCGACAGCGCGATGTCGATCTTCCGCGGCTGGGCCTCGTTCGCCACCCGATCGATTTCGGATGGGCGGGACGGCTCGTCCAGATTCAGCGTCGGCGGCGCGACGCCGTCGCGGATCGCCAGAAGGCAGAAGATCGCCTCCACCGCGCCGGCCGCGCCGAGCAGATGCCCGATCGCCGACTTGGTCGAGGACATGGCGACATTCTTCGCGTCCTCGGCGAAGAGCTTCTCCACCGCCTGCAGTTCCAGGTCGTCACCGAGCGGCGTGCTGGTGCCATGGGCGTTGATGTACTGGATGCTCTCGGTGCCGATGCCGGCCGAGCGCAGGCAGGCCTTCATGGCGCGATAGGCCCCCTCATGCCCCTCGGCCGGGGCGGTGATGTGATAGGCGTCGCCGGACATGCCGTAGCCGATCACCTCGCCATAGATCTTCGCGCCCCGGGCCTTGGCGTGCTCGTATTCCTCGAGCACCACCACCCCCGAGCCCTCGCCCATGACGAAGCCGTCGCGGTCCTTGTCCCAGGGGCGGGAGGCCTTGGCGGGCGTGTCGTTGAAAGCGGTGGAGAGGGCGCGGGAGGCAGCGAAACCCGCCATGCCGATCTCGGCCACCGCCGCCTCGGCGCCGCCGGCCACCATCACATCGGCATCGCCCAGCGCGATCAGCCGCGCGGCATCGCCCAGCGCGTGCACACCGGTCGCGCAGGCCGTCACCACCGAGTGGTTCGGTCCCTTGAAGCCGTATTTGATCGAAACATGGCCCGAGGCCAGGTTGATCAGGGCCGAGGGAATGAAGAACGGAGAGAGCCGGCGGTGCTTGCCCGTCGCGATCAGCTGCGACGCCTCATAGATCGTCTGGAGCCCGCCGATGCCGGAGCCGATCATCACGCCCGTGGCGTAACGGTCCTCCTCCGTTTCGGGAACCCAACCGGAGTCCTCGACCGCCTCGGTGGCCGCCACCAGCGCGAGCTGGATGAAGCGGTCCATCTTTTTCTGGTCCTTGACCGGGATCCACTCCGCCAGATCCAGCCCGCCATCGGCCCGCGTACCGTTCGGCACGACGCCCGCGATCTTGGCGGGGATGTTGGACACATCGAAGCCCTGGATGGCGCTGATGCCGGATTCCCCGGCCAGCATCCGCTTCCAGACATGTTCCACGCCAAGACCCAGCGGGCTGGCGATGCCCATGCCGGTGACGACGACGCGGCGCGGGGCCGTGAGCTGACCGAACACTCTCGCTTACTCCCTCCCGCGCCTCTCCCGGCTGGCATCCGGGCCGGGCGGCGGCCAGACCCGGCCCCCGCCCCACGCGTCATTTTTACGGACGGCAGGCCGGCCCAGGGGAACTACCCCAAGGGACGGCCTTGCAGCCATTCAGGCCGTCTTGTGCGCGTCGATGTAGGTAATCGCGTCGCCGACCGTCGTGATCTTCTCGGCGGCGTCGTCGGGGATTTCCACGCCGAAGGCCTCCTCGAACGCCATCACCAGCTCGACCGTGTCCAGGCTGTCGGCGCCCAGGTCGTCGATGAAGGAAGCCTCCGGCGTCACCTTGGCGTCCTCGACGCCGAGATGCTCGACCACGATCTTCTTCACCTTCTCGGCGGTTTCGCTCATCGCGCTTGCTCTCTCCTGATGGCGGCTGACCGCCGGAACCTGTTCTGGCCGCCGGGCCGCTTCGTAAAACGCAGCGGCCGGACGCAGGGCGCGGGCCTTAGCACGCCTGTTTCGCAGGGCCTAGACCGAAGGATGGGGCGCGGCAGGCGAGGATCAAGGACCGTTGTTCCCGCACCCCACCGCTCAGATCATCGCCATGCCGCCATTCACGTGCAGCGTCACCCCGGTGACCCAGGCCGCCTCATCGGAGGCCAGGTAGGTCACGGCGGCCGCGATATCCTCGGACGCCCCCATCTTCCCCATGGGGATCCGCCCCATCAGCGCGGCCTTTTGCGTGTCGTTCAGCGCGTCCGTCATGGCGGTCTTGATGAAGCCCGGCGCCACCACATTCACGGTCACGCCCCGCGGCGCCACCTCCTGGGCCAGCGCCTTGCTCATCCCGATCAGCCCGGCCTTGGCCGCGGCATAATTCGCCTGCCCCGGGTTGCCCGTGACACCGACGATGGAGGCGATGGAGACGATCCGCCCCGCCCGGCGCTTCATCATCCCGCGCAGGCAGGCCCGCGCCAGGCGGAAGGGGGCGGTCAGGTCAACCTCGATCACGTCGGACCAGTCCTTGTCGCCCATCCGCAGCGCCAGCCCGTCCCGCGTCAGCCCGGCATTGTTCACTAGGATGTCCAGCGCCCCGAACTCGGCCTCCACCTTCTCCACCAACGCGGCGGGGGCCACCGGGTCCGAAAGGTCAGCAGGCGCCACGAAGGCGCGCTCCCCCAGTTCCTCCGCCAGGGAAGCCAGCTCCGCCTCCCGCCGACCCGTCAGGGCCACCCGCGCCCCCTGGGCATGCAGCGCCCGGGCGATGGCCGCGCCGATTCCCCCGGTGGCGCCGGTGACGAGGGCGGACTTGCCGGTCAGATCGAACATCAGGGTGCCTCCAATGGGGCGCCATCGAGGCGCTTGGCGAGGGAGAAGCGGGTGTGGCCGGGCGGGCAGTCCCGCAGCTCTCCCACCACGGTGTAGCCCATGCGGGCGTAGAAGCCGGGGGCCTGGAAGGAATAGGTTTCTAGCCGCACGCCGATGCAGCCGCGCGCCATGGCCTCCCGCTCGGCCATGATGAGCATCTCCCTTCCCAGCCCGGCGCGGCGATGCGCCTCGGGGATGTGGAACAGCTCCACATAAAGCCAGCCGGAATAGCTGCGCCCGATCAGCCCGCCCAGCGCCGCCCCGTCCTCCGAGCGCAGCACCACGGCGAGCGGCGTGGAGTCAAAGGAGCCCGGGCCGGACTGCGCCTCGTTGAACAGCCGCAATCCGTCCCAGACCGCGTCCCGTGCCGCGGCGGTGTCCTCAAGGGTGATGCGGGTGCTGCTCATAGTGCCTTCAGCACCGCCTCGATCTCGGCAGGCGTGCCGCAGGTCATGGCCTTGGCGTCGGGCGCGTTCCGCTTCATCAGCCCGGTCAGCACCTTGCCCGCGCCCAGCTCGACGAAAGTGTCGCAACCCATCTCGGCCATGGCAGCCACGCATTCGCGCCAGCGCACCGTCCCCGTAACCTGGCGCACCAGCAGGTCGCGGATCGTGTCCGGATCGGTTGCCTTGGCGGCCGTTACATTCGCCACCAAGGGCACGACCGGCGCCCGGGGCGGATCGCTTTCCAGCGCCTCGGCCATCGCATCGGCCGCCGGCGCCATCAGGGAGGAGTGGAAGGGAGCCGAAACCGGAAGCAGCATCGCGCGCCTGACCCCTTCGGCCTTGGCGATCTCCACTGCCCGCTCCACGGCCGCCTTGTGGCCGGAGATCACCACCTGCCCGCCGCCATTGTCGTTCGCGGCCTCGACCACCTGGCGCTCGCCCGTCGCCGGGTCCTCCGCCGCGCGCTCGCAGATGGCGCGGGCCTGATCCATCTCGGCGCCCAGCAGCGCGGCCATGGCGCCCGTGCCCGCCGGCACCGCCGCCTGCATGGCATCCCCGCGCAGCCGCAGCAGCCGCGCCGCCTGCGGCACGTCGAAGGCCCCGGCCGCCGCGAGGGCACTGTACTCCCCGAGCGAATGCCCGGCGACCAGCGCGACCTTGGCCTTGATGTCGAACCCGCCCTCGGCCTCCAGCACCCGCAGCACCGCGAGGGAAACGGCCATCAGCGCCGGCTGCGCGTTCGCGGTCAGGGTCAGTTCCTCCGCCGGTCCCTCGAACATCAGGCGGGAGAGATGCTGCTTCAGCGTCTCGTCCACCGCCTCGAACACCTCCCGGGCGGGCGCGAAAGCAGCGGCAAGATCCCGGCCCATGCCGACAGCCTGACTGCCCTGGCCGGGAAAGACGAGCGCGAGGGCCATTGTGACGATTTCCTGCCTGTTCTGACCGGCCTGGGCGCCCCTGAAGCCGGGAAAACCCTGGGGACCGCTACCCCGCCGTGGCGCGGCGGGGTAGCGGCGCCGTCACCGCACTGTCAACAGGAGCGGGCAACAGGAGGAGGCACCTGGCCCGGCAAGCCCGCGGCGATGGCAATCAGAAAGGCCGCCGGCGATGGACGCCGACGGCCTGAGAGAACACCTGGGATCAGGTCCGGGCGCGTGGCCCGGCTAGGCTCAGTAGGGCCCGCGGGGCCCCCGGCCCGGGCCGACCCACACGCGGCGGCACTGCTCGCGCTGCACGCGGACGGGGCGGCCATAGCGGTCGCGCCGATGGATGATCACCGGGCGGCACCGCTGCGCCCAGCGAACCTCCTGCAGCATCCCGGCATCCGGGCCGATCGCGGCACCGATCATCGGGGCGGCGGAAGCCGGCGCCGCCTGCGCCGAGGAGAAGCCGCCGAGCCCGGCCGCCAGGCTGGCAACCAGGGCAATGCGCGATACCCAAGACATCAGCGTAACCTCCTTTTTCATGATGGCCGGCCCCACCGGGCCGACCTCCATCCTGCCGACCGGAAAGGCGGCCTGACGGCAACAACAAGGCATGTCGTGGCAACAAGTTGCCCATGGGGCGCGTCTCGCCGATCGCAATTGCGAGTCACACGCATTGACGAATCGTGATCGCCCCAGTTACGAGCGACTCTCAATATCAGCGTCGGGGGACCTGAAGCATGAGCCGCGCGATGAACCGAACTCTGGGCGTGCCGAATGCGGCCCTGGTGGCCAGCCTGAGCCTGGGCGCCGCCATGGCCGGTTCCGGCTTCGCCTTCGCCCAGGTGACGGGACCCGGCGCCGCGGCCGATGCGCCTGTCGCCGTGCCCGAGGTCTCCGTCACCGGCGGCCGCCCGGCCAACCAGCTCCTCGCTCCCACGGGCAACCCGCGCCTGCCCGGCTCCATTCAGGACACGCCGCAGACCATCAATGTGGTCCCGCGGGAGATCCTGCAGCAGCAGACCGTCACCACGCTGGAGCAGGCGCTGCGCAACGTGCCCGGCATCACTTCCACCATTGGGGAGGGCAATGGCGGCGTCACTGGAGACCAGTTCCGCATTCGCGGCTTCTCCGCCCAGAACGACGTGCTGGTCGATGGCCTACGCGACTTCGGCTCCTACCAGCGCGACGCCTTCACCTATGAGGACGTGCAGGTGCTGAAGGGCGCCTCCGGTTTCGCCATCGGCACCAGCGCCATCGGCGGCGGCATCAACGTCAACTCCCGCCTGCCCACGCTCGAGAATCGCTACGCCGGCATCGTCACGGGCGGCATGGGGCCCTTTGCCCGCGCCACGGCGGAAATCAACCAGCGCATCAGCGAGACGGCGGCCATCCGTCTGAACGTCATGGGCCAGTCCAGCTCGGTGGTCGATCGCGACGACCTCGACACGCGCCGCTGGGGCGTCGCGCCCTCCATCGCCTTCGGCCTCGGCACGCCCACCACCTTCTCGGTGGAGTACCTGCACTATCACGACGTTCACACCATCGACAGCGGCACGCCCGTCCTCTTCTCCAGCCCGACCGCTCTCGGACGGCCCGCGCCCGAGTTCGGCGTCCGCCGTTCCAACTTCTACGGCATCCGGAACGACCGCGACGACGTGGACGTGGATCGCCTGACGGCCCGCTTCGCGCACCGTTTCAGCGAGGCCTTCACCATCACCAACGACACCCGCTTGATGCGCGTGGACCGCGACACGGCGCTCACCGCCGTCAACTGCGGCCGGCAGACCGCGACCGTCACCTACGCCAACTCCTGCTCCGGGCAGTTCTTCGGCCCGCGGCGGGACGGTACTATTGCCTATGGCGGCGGTAGCAACGGCCCCTACAACCAGGTGAACGAGGCGATCCAGAACCTCACCACCGGGATCGCCCGCTTCCGCACCGGGCCCCTGCGCCACGAAGTGACTGCGGGCGTCGATATCTCCCACGAGACGGTGGACCGCACCGGCCGCTCCTACGTGCCGGCGCGCCCGGGCGTGACGGTCCGCAACCCCTCCATCAACGACGACCTGCTGCTGAGCACCGGCGCCCCCAACAACCAGCGCGACACCTCGGCGACGAATCTCGGCCTCTTCCTCAACGAGCGGCTCTTCCTCACCAACCAAATATCGCTCTTCGGCGGCTTCCGCTGGACGAAGTTCGACCTCGACTACCGGGCCGGCGCGCCGGGCGCTCGGCCGACGACGGACGTCAACATCTCCGACAGCTTCTTCGACCCGCGCGCGGGCGTCATCTTCGAGCCGACGCCGAACCAGACCTACTACTACTCCTTCTCCACCTCCTCGACCCCGCCGGGCACCTTCTTCACCACCCTGCCGGGGCAGGCCACGAACGCCAGCCGCGCCTTCGAGCCCGAGCGGAACACCACGCACGAGATCGGCGCCAAGATCGGCCTGATCGACAATCGCCTGGGCGCCACCGTCGCGCTGTTCCACTCCGAGAAGGGCAACGCCCTCGTCCAGAACCCGGACGACCCCGCGGCGGTGATTCAGACGGGCGACCGGCAGCGCATCCGCGGCCTGGAAGCCGGGCTGACCGGCCGGGTCACGCCGGAATGGAACATCAACGCGGCCTATACCTATCTCGACAGCGAGACGACGCGCTCGCAGACCACGGCCAATGTCGGCCGGCGCGTGCAGTTCGTGCCGCTTCACTCCGCCTCGGCCTGGACCACCTACGACATCGCTCAGAACACGCCCTACAACGTGACCCTCGGCGCCGGCGTGGTGTACCGGAGCAAGGTGTTCCTCACCCTCGACAACGTCGCCGTGGCACCCGACACGATCAGCTTGGACGCGCTGGTTCAGCACCGTGTCAACGACAAGCTCACCGTGCGGGTGAACGGCTACAACTTGACCAACCGCACCAACTACGAGGGGCTGTTCAACGGCCGCGCGACGGTGGCCGCCGGCCGCACCGTGCTCGTCTCCCTCGCTGCCGAGTTCTGATCGGCGCACCCAGGTCGCATCCCGCTGGGGGCCCCTCCCCCCGGGCCTGACGGCGGGCGGCCGGGGCGGTACCATTCCGCCTCGGCCGCCCGTTTCCTTTTCCAGATACCGGAGCACGACGATGCTCGTCCGCATCCCCCAGGTCCTGACCGCCACCGAAGTCGCCTATTGCCGCGAGCGGCTGGAGGCTGCCGCCTGGGAGGACGGAAAGGCGACCGCCGGCCAGCAATCGGCCAAGGCCAAGTTCAACCTGCAGGTGCCCGGCGACAGCCCGGAGGGGAAGGAGCTGAGCGACCTCGTCCTCCGCGCCCTCGGCCGCAGCCCCCTGTTCGCCACCGCCGCCCTGCCGCTGCGCGTTTTCCCACCTTTGTTCAACCGCTACGACGTGGGCATGACCTTCCACGCCCATGTGGACAATGCCATCCGCCCCGTGCCCGGCACCGGCCAGCGCATCCGAACGGATGTCTCCTCCACCCTCTTCCTCTCACCAGCCGACAGCTATGACGGTGGCGAGCTGGTGGTGCAGGACACCTACGGCAGCCATGAGGTGAAGCTCGAGGCCGGGGACCTGGTGGTCTATCCCTCCACCTCCCTGCACAGCGTGAACCCCGTGACCCGGGGCAGCCGTTGGGCCTCCTTCTTCTGGACCCAGTCCATGGTGAAGGACGACGCCCAGCGCCAGTTCCTCTATGACATGGACATGGGCATCATCGCCCTCCGCCGGGACCTGGCCGACGATCATCCCGGGGTGCTGGCCATGACCGCCGGCTACCACAACCTCCTCCGCCGCTGGGTGGAGATGTAGGCAGGTCGGCGGGGCCCGAAACGAGAACTTGCCCCCGCCGCCCCCTTCGCCTATACGCCCCGCCCACCCTGCCGGGCGCGAGGCATCGCGCGCGGCTATGCCCATTCCGGCTACCGCATCCTGCGTCGGCCCCGGGCTGAGACATCCGAAGGGATAGAGATGCCACTGTATGAAACCGTGCTGATCGCGCGGAACGAGCTGACGCAGGCTCAAGTCGAGGCCATCGCCGACCAGATCGGCGAGATCATCGGCGGCGAGGGCGGCGAGATCCGCAAGCGCGAGTACTGGGGCCTCCGCGGCCTCGCGTACAAGATCAAGAAGAACCGCAAGGCCCACTACATGCTGCTGGGCCTGGACTGCGCGCCTGCCGCCGAGAAGGAGGTCGCGCGCCAGCTCGGCCTGCACGAGGACGTGCTGCGCCACATGACGCTGCGGATCGAGACGATCGACGACGCCCCCTCGGCCATTCTGGCCAAGCGCGGCGACGACCGTGACCGTGAGCGCGGCTTCCGTGGTCCCCGCCCCGCCGGCCGCTTCGGCTCCGGCCGTGGCCGCGAGCGCGGTGACGACCGCGAGGAGTTCCGGGCCCGTCCGCGCGACGAGATGGACGACCGCATGGGCCCCATGGGCGGCGAGGAGTAAGAACTGATGTCCGACACGACCGACCTCACCCCCGCCGCGCGCCGCCCGGCCGTTGGCGCCCGCCGGCCCTTCTATCGCCGCCGCAAGTCCTGCCCCTTCTCCGGCCCGAACGCGCCGAAGATCGACTACAAGGACGTGCGCCTGCTCTCCCGCTTCCTGAGCGAGCGCGGCAAGATCGTGCCGTCCCGCATCACGGCGGTCTCCGCCAAGAAGCAGCGCGAGCTGGCCAACGCCATCAAGCGCGCCCGCTTCCTGGCGCTGCTCCCCTACGTCATCAACGACTGATCGGGAGGACCTCTAGATCATGATCAACGTCATCCTGATGCAGCGGGTCGAGAAGCTCGGCCAGATGGGCGACACCGTGAAGGTGAAGCCCGGCTACGCTCGCAACTTCCTCCTCCCCTCCGGCCGCGCCATCCGCGCGACCGAGAGCAACCTCAAGAAGTTCGAGGCCGAGCGCGCGCAGCTCGAGGCCCAGAACCTCAAGCGGCGCGAGGAGGCCGAGCGCGTGGCCGAGCGGATGGAGGGCCTCACGGTCGTCCTGATCCGCTCCGCTGGCGAGAGCGGCGCGCTGTACGGCTCCGTCTCCGGCCGCGACATCGCGGACGCGACGAAGGAAGCCGGCCTCACCATCACCCGCGAGCAGGTCATCCTCGAGCAGCCGATCAAGACGCTGGGCCTCACCACCGTCCGCGTCGCGCTGCACCCGGAGGTCTCCATCCCGGTGATCGTGAACATCGCCCGCTCTCCGGAAGAGGCCGAGAAGCAGGCGCGCGGCGAGGACCTCCGCGCCGAGCAGGAGGCCGAGGAGGCCTCCCTCGAGGCCGAGCTGGCGGCCGAGCTGTCCGAGCTGGGCGCCGCGTCCGAGTAATCGGACCGCGCTGCGGAACGACTGCGATGGCCGCCCCGGCAACGGGACGGCCATCTGCATGTCTGGACGGATTTAAACCCCTGAAAATTGTCACGCCTTCGTGACATGCGGCGCCCACCATTGCGGGGCGCTTCCACCACGGCCCAGCCTCCTCTGAGAAGGAGGCCGATCTTGCTCATCGATTCCATCCTCTCTCGCCTGGTCCGCCACGGCACCCTCCGGGTGCGCCGGCCGGACGGCACCTTTCGCATCCTCGCCGGCGCCCAGCCTGGCCCGAGCGCTTCCCTGGCGCTGAAGACCCCGCAGGTCGCCCGGCGGCTTCTCTGGAACCCGTCCCTCGCCTTCGGCGAGGGCTACATGGACGGCAGCATCGAGCCGATCGAGGGCTCGACCATCTACGACGTGCTGGATGTTCTCATCCTCAACCTGGCCCAGGGCGGCACCCACCCGGCCATGAAGGTCAATGAGGGCGCCCGCTGGGTCGGCCGAAGGCTGATGGACCTGAACACCGCCACCCGCAGCCAGCGCAACGTCGCCCATCACTACGACCTGAACGGCACCCTCTACTCACTCTTCCTGGATGCCGACCGCCAGTATTCCTGCGCCTACTTCCCGACCGGCGAGGAAAGCCTGGAGGAGGCGCAGGCGTTGAAGAAGCGCCACATCGCCTCCAAGCTACGCCTGGACCGCCCGGATCTCGAGGTGCTGGATATCGGCTCGGGCTGGGGCGGCCTCGCCATCACACTGGCCCGCGACTTCGGCGCCCGCGTCACCGGCCTCACCCTCTCCCAGGAACAGCTTGCGGAGTCCCGCGCCCGGGCCGAGGCCGCAGGCCTGTCCGGCCGCGTGACCTTCGAGCTGATGGACTACCGCGCCTGGCAGCGCCCGATGGACCGCATCGTCTCGGTCGGCATGTTCGAGCATGTGGGCATCAACCACTACACCGCCTTTTTCCGCACCGTGCGGAACGCGATGAAGGAGGATGGAGTCGCCCTGATCCACGCCATCGGCCAGTCCGAGGGACCCACCACCACCAATCCCTGGATCACGAAATACATCTTCCCTGGCGGCTACTCCCCTGCCCTGTCCGAGGTGGTTCCGGCCATCGAGAAGGCCGGGCTGTGGATGACCGACCTCGAAATCCTGCGCCTGCACTACGCCCGCACCATCGCCCATTGGCGCGCCCGTTTCGCCGCCAACCGGAATGCCATCAAGTCCCTCTACGACGAGCGCTTCTGCCGGATGTTCGAGTTCTACCTCGCCTCCTCGGAGCTCGCCTTCCGCCGCTGGGGCCATATGAACTGGCAGGCACAGCTCACCCGCCGCCTGGATGCCGTGCCCCTCACCCGGGACTACATGCTGGATGCCGAGCGGGCCGCGGCTTATCCACATGATCCACCGCCATCCACAGGCACCCGGGAAAAGGTGGGGCAGGACGTGGAGCGCGCCGGGGACTAGACTGTCCCCATGAATGCCTTCGACAGCCTCGCGGAGCCGGCCGGGTCAGGAATGCTGGGGCTCTCCCAGCGCCTCCCCCCCTCGAATCTCGAGGCGGAGCAGGCGCTACTCGGCGCGCTCCTGGCCAACAACAAGGCCTATGAACGCGTCTCGGAGTTCCTGGCCGACGAGCATTTCGCCGACCCGATCCATGGCCGCATCTACAAGGCCATCCAGCGCCGGGTCGAGGCCGGTCAGCTGGCCGATGTCGTCACTCTCCGCGCCGAGTTCGAGCATTCCGGCTTCCTCGACGAGGTCGGCGGCCCCGCCTACCTGACTCAGCTGCTGACCGCGATGGTTGGCATCATCAATGCCGGCGAGTACGGCCGCGTCATCTTCGACTGCTTCCTCCGCCGCCAGCTCGTCGATCTCGGCGAGGTGGTGGTGAACCGCGCCTTCGGGGCGGAGCCGGAACTGGACGGCAAGGCGCAGCTGGAGGCCGCCGAGCAGGCCCTGTTCGACCTCGCGACAGATGGCGGCTCCGAAGGCGGCATGGTCTCCTTCGAGAAGGCGCTCGCCGAGGCGGTGAACCTCGCAGAGCGCGCCTTTTCCACCCCTGGCGGCGTTTCCGGCCTCGCGACCGGCCTGCGGGACGTGGACAGCAAGCTCGGCGGCCTGCACCCGTCGGACCTTCTGATCCTCGCCGGCCGCCCAGCCATGGGCAAGACGGCGCTGGCCGTGAAGATCGGCTTCGGCGCCGCCCGCGCGGTGCAGCGCGAAGCCCTGGAAAAGGACCCGAACGCGGTGGTGCGCGGCGGCGTCGCCATCTTCTCGCTGGAAATGAGCGCCGACCAGCTCGCCACCCGTATCCTTTCGGAACAGGCCCGCGTCTCCGGCGACCGCATCCGCCGCGGTGACATCGCCCAGCGCGACTTCGACAAGTTCGTGGAGGTGAGCCGCGAGCTCTCCTCCATGCCGCTCTATATCGACGACACCCCGGCCATCACCATCTCCGCGCTCCGCACCCGCTGCCGGCGCCTGATGCGGACCAAGGGGCTGAGCCTCATCATCGTGGACTATCTGCAGCTGATGCGCCCCGCCGCCGGCAGCCGGCCGGAGAACCGGGTGCAGGAAATCAGCCAGATCACCCAGGGCCTGAAGGCGATTGCCAAGGAGCTCTCGGTGCCGGTCATCGCCCTTTCCCAGCTCTCCCGCCAGGTGGAGAGCCGCGAGGACAAGCGGCCGCAGCTGGCCGACCTCCGCGAATCCGGCTCGATCGAGCAGGACGCCGACGTCGTGATGTTCGTCTATCGCGACGAGTACTACCTCGCCCAGAAGATGCCGAAGGAGCTGAACTTCGACAATTCTGAGAAGTACACGGAAGCGCTGGACAAGTGGCAGAAGGACATGGAGCAGGCGCACAACAAGGCCGAGCTGATCATCTCCAAGCAGCGCCACGGCCCCACCGGCACCATCCGCCTCTTCTTCGAGGGCGAGTTCACCCGCTTCGGCGACCTCGACCAGACCCATGACCAGGACGAGTACAGCTGACCAGCATGCCTGAGCAGTATGCCTGACCAAGCCGGCGTCCTGACGGTCGATCTCGCCGCCATCGCCGCCAACTGGGCCTCCCTCCGGGACCGCCACGCGGAAGCCGGCGGCGGCGAGGTGGGCGCGGCGGTGAAGGCCGACGCCTACGGGCTGGGCGCCGCCCGCGTCGCCCCCGCCCTGGCCGCCGCCGGCTGCCGCCGCTTCTTCGTGGCCACGCTGGCCGAGGGGATGGCGCTGCGGCCCGCCCTCGGCGACGGCCCGATGATCGCCGTCCTCAACGGCTTCTCACCCGCCGCGGATGAGGAAGCGAGGCTGACCCCCGTGCTGAACACCCCCGGCGATCTCGCCGCCTGGGCGGGCACGGAGAGGGAGGTGATTCTGCAGATCGACACCGGCATGGCCCGGCTCGGCCTGTCGCCGGCCGAAACCGAGGCCCTTGCCGAGGACCCCACGCCCCTCAAGGGTGCGGCGCTGCGCTTCATCCTGACCCATCTCGCCTGCGCGGACGATCCAGGGAACCCGCTGAATGGGAGGCAGGCGACCCGCTTCGCCGCCGCCCGCGCTAGGCTGCCTGCCGCGCCCTTCTCCTTCGCGAACTCCGCGGGCCTCTTCCTCGGCCGCGACTTCGCATCCGACCTCGCCCGGCCCGGCTGCGCCCTTTATGGCCTCAACCCCACACCGGGCCGCGCGAACCCGATGCGGCCGGTCGTGCGGCTCGGGGCGCCCGTGCTGCAGATCCGTGACATTCCTGCCGGCACGCCGGTCGGCTATGGCGGCAGTTGGGTGTCCTCCCGCCCCTCCCGGATCGCCACGGTTGCCGCGGGCTACGCCGATGGCTATCTGAGGTCCCTTTCCGGCCGCGCGATCGGTCGCCACAACTGGCAGGACATTCCCCTGGTCGGCCGCGTCTCCATGGACCTCACCACCTTCGACGTGACCGACCATCCCGGTGTCGTCCCTGGCTCGATGATCGAGCTGATCGGGCCGGGCAACGCCGTGGACGACGTGGCCGCACGCGCCGGCACGATCGGCTACGAGGTGCTGACCGCCCTGGGCTCCCGCTACCAGCGCGCCTATACGCAGTCCGCGTGACCCCAGCCCCCCTCCCGGCCACCATGCCCGCCGCCACCGCGCCGGCGCTCCCCGCCCCGCTCGCCTGGGTCGCGTCGCTCGGCCGCGCCGCGATCCAGCTATGCCGCACGGTCGGTGCCGTGGTCCTCTTCGCGCTGGTGGGGCTGAGCCATCTGTTCCGCCCGCCCTTCCAGTTCCGGCTCTTCCTCCGTGCCTTCCTGGAGGTCGCCTATTTCTCCCTTCCGGTGGTGGGGCTGACGGCGGTGTTCACCGGCATGGTGCTAGCGTTGCAATCCTTCTCCGGCTTCGCCCGCTTCGGCGCTGAAGGGGCGGTCGCGAGCGTCGTCGTCCTCTCCGTCACGCGCGAGCTCGGCCCCGTGCTGGCGGGGTTGATGGTGTCGGGCCGCATCGGCGCCGCCTTCGCCGCCGAGATCGGCACGATGCGCGTAACCGACCAGATCGACGCGCTCACGACACTGTCCACCGACCCGGTGAAGTACCTGGTCACCCCTCGGCTCCTGGCGGGAATCCTGGCCATGCCGCTGCTGGTGATCGTGGCGGACATTCTGGGCGTGATGGGCGGGTACCTTATCGGCACGATGAAGCTTGGCTTCTCCAGCGCCGGCTATCTCAAGGCGACGCTCGACTTCCTGCAGTGGATGGACGTGATCAGCGGGCTGGCCAAGGCAGCGGTCTTCGGCTTCATCGTCGCGCTGATGGGCACCTGGTGTGGCTACACCTCGCGGGGCGGCGCGCAGGGCGTGGGTGGGGCCACCACCACCGCGGTGGTCGCCTCCTCCATCCTCATCCTGGCGCTGGACTACGTGCTGACCGAGGCCTTCTTCGCCCGATGACACCGACCTCCATCGAGCTCGGCCGCGTGACGCCGATCCTGCGCATCTTCGACGTGCCGAAGGCCCGCGAGTTCTATCTGGGCTTCCTCGGCTTCGCCTGGGACTGGGAGCATCGCTTCGAGCCGGCACTGCCGCTCTATGCCCAGGTCTCGCGCGGTGGCGCCCTCCTGCACCTTTCTGAACATCATGGCGACGCCACGCCCGGCAGCGCGGCGATCGTCCAGATCTCCGGACTCGACGCCTTCCACGCCGAGTTGACGGCCACGCGCTACGGCTATGCCCGGCCGGGGATCGAGGATGCGCCCTGGGGTGCGCGTCTGGTCCGCGTCACCGATCCCTTCGGCAACCGCCTGACCTTCAGCGAGCCGAAGCCGGCATGACCGCACAGCCCAAGATCCGCCTGCGCGATCTGCGGAAGTCCTTCGGCTCGAAGCTCGTGCTGGATGGCGTGGACCTCGAGGTCATGCCGGGCCGTTCCATGGTCATCCTCGGCGGCTCGGGTTCCGGCAAGTCGGTGACGGTGAAATGCATCCTCGGGCTGATTGCCCCGGATTCCGGCACGATTGAGATCGACGGGCGGGACGTGCTGGCCATGTCGGCACGCGAGCGCGAGGCGGTGCTCGACCGCACGGGCATGCTGTTCCAGAACGGTGCCCTTTTCGACAGCCTGCCGGTCTGGGAGAATGTCTGCTTCAAGCTGCTGGCCCAAAAGCGCATCACCCACGCCCAGGCCCGCGACAAGGCGGCCGAGGCGCTGGCCGATGTCGGGCTGGATGCCAGCGTCGGCGACCTCTCCCCCTCCGAGCTATCGGGCGGCATGCAGAAGCGCGTGGCCCTGGCCCGCGCCATCGCCTCTGAGCCCGAGATCATCTTCTTCGACGAGCCCACCACCGGCCTCGACCCCATCATCGGCGCGGTGATCGACGGGCTGATCGTGGACTGCGTCCGCCGCCTCGGCGCCACTGCCGTGACGATCACCCATGATATGGCCAGTGCACGCCGCATCGGCGATGACGCGGCCATGATCCACAAGGGCCGCATCGTCTGGACCGGCCCCGCTTCCACCCTCGGCGACACCGGGAATGCCATGGTGGACCAGTTCGCGCGCGGCGAGCGGGAAGGCCCGATCGGGATGGAGTTGCGGAAGTAGGGTCCGCTGCGCCGCGCTACCCTTTCGGTGGCGTGGCGGGTGCCCCGGGCTTCGCGCCATCCCGCGTCGCCGGCGTGGGCTGGCGGTTTGCGGGCGCACCCTCCTGGCCCGGATGCGCCGCTGTCACCGGCCGGCCGTCACCCGTGAAGGTCATCACCGTCACCATGCCGCCGCGGTCGGTGGCGCGGCAGGTCGCGCGATGCCAGGTCTTCCCATCGGCGGACATGCTGATCTCGCACTGCCCGGTGACGTCCTTCGCCGCCGTCCGGCCGGACACCGAGGTGTGCAGGCGCGTGAGATTCAGCGTGTAGTCCTCCGGCCGCGGCTGCCGATCGCTGTCCCCCTGGAAGCCGATGGTGACGCCCGGCCCCGAGGCGATCGAGATGAGAACGCTTCCATTGGTATGGTGCACATAGACCAGCCCGCTGGAGCAGGTGCGCGGCTGGTCGTTCACCGTCATCTCGCACCGGCCGGGCGCGCCGATGACGGTGCGGGGCGTGGGTTGGGTCTGCGGGCGGGATTGGGGCTGCGGTTGAGGCTGGGCCTGCGCGGCAGCAGGCAGAAGGGCGAGGCTGAGGGCCATGGCCTGCAAGGTCGGTCGCATCCGTCATCCTTTCAGCATCGGCAGGCCGAGGCCCGCAGGGGCAACCAGAGCAGAACGACACAGGCCGATTGGGGCAGGAATGCGGATCGAGCCGCCTTCCCGGATGCACACGCCCGTGAGGGAGGAGCCGGTCCAGCATCCAGCGTCGCATGCGCTCTTCGCCTCAGAGCGTCTGCAAAAGCGCGAAAACGGCCGCGTGGGCCGCGACCGCTTGCTGTACTGGAAGAGGATGGCGGACCCGATACGATTCGAACGTACGGCCTCTGCCTTCGGAGGGCAGCGCTCTATCCAGCTGAGCTACGGGTCCAGTCGCGCTCTCCTTACCGCACCCGCCCGCCGGTTGGAACCCCCCGGGGCGGTATGCCGTCAAGCGGCCAGCGGCACTGCGGCCGGCTCGGCCACCATGGCCAGTGCCGCCTGGCGGGAGTGGTCCACCCGCCGCGTCCAGCCCCGCCCGAAAGTCGGGAACGTGGCAAGCCCGCGGTAATATGCCAGGCGCCCCTCGGCTAGCCGCCCGACCAGCTCCGGCGCCCGACTGGCCCGTGCGGCGGCCAGGGTGATCGGCCCGATCGAGCCATCCGCCGCCACGCCCAGGCTGCGCTGCAGCAGCTTCACGCTCCGGCCCGGCCCTGCGTTCACCCCGAAGTCGAAGACCATCAGGTCCACGCCGGCGGGCAGTTCGGCGCAGCGCATCGGGGTCCAGTAGCGGGCGCGGTAGATCTCCCGAGCCTCCGTGCGGGTCAGCGCGCGCACATCCTCCACCGTCGCCTCCTCTTCCCGGAACTCCGACAGCGTGCGGAGCGTGATGCCCAGGTTGGTGGCGCCGCCGGGATCGGAGGGATGGTTCACGAAGCCGCCCTCGGCCTTCAGCACCAGGTCCAGGCAGGCGTCGAACCTGTCCTCGCCCGCTCGCGACGCTGCCAGCAGGGAGACCGGCCGCACTGGCACGGGCGAGACCTCGCGGAGCGTGGCCATGGCCGCCTGCACCTGCTGGCTCTGGGCTTCCTGCAGCCGCCCCACGATCGCGTCCTTATCGCGCGAGGACTGGGACGAGCCGATCCAGAAGTTTACCACCGCCGCAAAGGCTGCGCCGAGCGAGCCCACGGTGATGTTGATGACGGAGGCCACCTGCGGATCAAAGCGCGCCGTGCCTCCAGGACCTGCATCCAGCGTGACCAGCAGGATCAGCACCGCAAAGAATCCCAGCACCACGAGCGAGGAAACGGTCGCCGGCCCCCAGGCCAGCCCGCGGCGGCCGCGCATCACCTCCAGCATGCTGAACCGGGCGGATTGCGTATCGGCGAGGGCGGCGCGCAGCGTCTCCATCTCCGCGTTGCGCTGCCCGGCCTCGCGTTCGGCCGAGAGCCGCTCGCTCTCCAGCGCGATCTCGGCGAGGCGGATCCGAAGCGCATTGGCCTTCTCCGTATCCGCCGCTAGCGCGGCACAGGCTGCCGCGGGGTCTTCGGTGCCTGTTGCCTGCCGAACGGCCTCGGCGACGATCCCAGCCACTGTTCCAGCCCGGTCGCCCGCGATCAGGCGCACGATCTCCGGCGCAAGGGAGGCTGCGATGGCGATAAGGGAAAAGGCCATGGAAGGAACTCCTGCCAAAGAACGAAACAGGAACATAAACCGACGCACGATAGGAAATCAAGCCTTTTCGCTAAGCCGCCTTGTTTGCGCCCCCCCGGATCGGCCATCCTCACTCTCTGCCCGAAGGTGCCCAGACGATGAACGAGATGTCCCCCTCCCGTCCGAACAACCTCGACTCGTTCTGGATGCCCTATTCCGACAACCGCTACTTCAAGCAGAACCCGCGCATGCTCGCGCGCGCCGAGGGCATGTCCTATTTCACGCCCGAAGGGCGCGAGGTGCTGGACGGCACGGCGGGGCTGTGGTGCTGCAACGCCGGCCATGGCCGCCGCGAGATCGTGGAAGCCATCCAGAAGCAGGCCGCGATCATGGATTTCGCGCCTACTTTCCAGCTCGGCCATCCCATTGCATTCGAGGCGGCGGCGCGCGTCGCCGAGATGACGCCGGCGGGCATCGACCGCGTCTTCTTCACCAATTCCGGCAGCGAGAGCGCGGACACCGCGCTGAAGATCGCGCTCGCCTATCAGAAGGCCCGCGGCCAGTCCCAGCGCGTGCGCCTGATCGGGCGGGAGCGCGGCTACCATGGCGTGGGCTTCGGCGGCATGTCGGTGGGCGGCATCGGCGGCAACCGCAAGCAGTTCGGCGCCATGCTCCCCTATGTGGACCACCTGCCGCACACGCATCTGCCGGCGCAGAACGCCTTTTCCAAGGGCCAGCCGGAGCATGGCGTGGAGCTGGCCAACAAGCTCGAGGACCTGGTGGCGCTGCATGGCGACACGATCGCAGCCGTGATGGTCGAGCCCGTCGCCGGCTCCACCGGCGTGCTGGTGCCGCCCAAGGGCTATCTCGAGCGCCTGCGCGAGCTCTGCGACAAGCACGGCATCCTGCTCATCTATGATGAGGTCATCACCGGCTTCGGCCGCCTCGGCACCGATTTCGGCGCCGAGCGCCTGGGTGTCGCGCCCGACATCATGACCATGGCCAAGGGCCTCACCAACGCCGCCGTACCCATGGGCGCGGTCGCCACCACCAACGAGGTGTTCGAGACGGTGGTGGACGGCTCCCCCGCGGGGATCGAGCTGTTCCACGGCTACACCTATTCCGGCCACCCGCTGGCCTCCGCCGCCGCCATCGCAACCCTGGCGCTGCATCGGGAGGAGGACCTGCCCGGCCGGGCGAGCGCGATCGAGCCCTATTGGCAGGAAGCCGCGCACTCGCTGCGCAGCGCCCCGGGCGTGGTGGACATCCGCGACTTCGGCCTCATCGCCGGCATCGAGCTGGCCCCGCGCGAGGGCAAGCCCGGCGCCCGCGCGATGGACATCTTCCGCAAGTGCTTCGACGACGGCGTGCTCATCCGCGTCACCGGCGACATCGTGGCCCTCTCCCCGCCGCTGATCGTGGAGAAGCCGCATATCGACCGCATGATGGGCACGCTTAACGACGCGATCCACGCCATCGCCTGACACGAAGGGGGGCTCCGGCCCCCCTTCCCGATTCCGGCGCCCGTAACGGGGTCCGCCGCGGCGCGTTGGGGCTCTGAAACCAGGAGCCCGATCCGCCGCCCATGAGCACCACCTTCGCGCCGGATCAGCGCCCCCCCGCCCAGGTCCCGCCGCCCTCCAGCCCCGAGCTGGCGCATCTGCTCACCGTGGTGGTCTGCGTCGTCACCGTCGCGGCGCTCTACCTCGCGCGCGAGGTGCTGATCCCGATCACCCTGGCCGTCCTCCTCTCCTTCGTGCTCGCCCCGGTCGTCGGCCTGCTACGCCGCCTGCGGCTGCCCAAGGTGGCGGCGGTGCTGCTCTCCGTCCTGCTGGCCATCGGCGTCATCACGCTGATCGGCAGCATCATCGGCGTGCAGATCGCGGGCCTGGCCCGCGACGCCCCGCGTTACCAGAGCGCCATCCGGGAGAAGGTGGAGTCCGTGCAGGGCACCGTCTTCGGCCGGATCAACGAGTTCTCCCGCCGGCTGAACAACGAGGCCGCGCCCCTGGCCAGCCCGGACGGGCCGCCGACCGCCACGCCCACCCCGCCGCCCGCACCTGCCCAGCCCGTGCTGCCCGGCGCCGGCACGACGACCGGGGGGGAGCCCCGCCCCATCCCCGTCGAGATCCGCCCGGCCGAATCCTCGGCGATCGAGCTGGCCCGGAAGGTCGTCTCGCCTGTCGTCGGCCCGCTTGAGACGACCTTCATCGTCTTCATCGTCACCGTCTTCGTGCTGCTCCAGCAGGCGGATCTGCGAGACCGCCTGATCCGCCTTTTCGGCTCCAACGACCTGCACCGCACGACCGAGGCGCTGGACGATGCCGGGCGCCGGCTGAGCAAATACTTCCTCGCCCAGCTCATGGTGAACGGCTCTTTCGGCGTAATGGTCGCGATCGGGCTGTTCTTGATCGGCGTGCCCAGCCCGATCGTCTGGGGCATCCTGGCGGCGCTGTTCCGCTTCGTGCCCTATGTCGGCTCCATCCTCGCCGCCGCCCTGCCCATCGTGCTGGCGGCGGGCACGGAACCGGGCTGGTCGATGGTGATCTGGACGGCCGCCCTGTTCCTTATCACCGAGCCCATCATCGGCCAGGTGATCGAGCCGATGGTCTACGGCCACTCCACCGGCCTCTCCCCCGTCTCGGTGATCGTCGCCGCGATCTTCTGGACCTGGCTCTGGGGCCCGATCGGGCTGATCCTGGCCACCCCACTCACCCTCTGCCTCGTGGTGCTGGGGCGGCATGTCGAGCGGCTGGAGTTCCTCGACGTGATGCTGGGCGACCGCCCGGCCCTGACGCCGGTGGAGAACTTCTACCAGCGCATCCTGGCCGGCGACACGGACGAGGCGCTCTCCCAGGCCGAAGGGCTGCTGCAGGAGCGCTCTCTCACCTCCTATTACGACGAGGTGGCGCTCAAGGGCCTGCGCTTGGCCGCCAACGACGCCGAGCGCGGCGTGCTGCTGCCCGCGCGGCTAGAGCGCATCAAGAACGCCGTCTCCGGCCTGGTGAACGACCTGTCCGAGGTGCCCGACCACGACCCGCCGCCCAAGGACACCGCCGCCCCCGCCGAGACGACCGTCGCCGAGAAGGCCGTCCCCCGCCAGCCCGCCCCGGACATCGTCCTGCCGCCCCGGGCCGAGCGCGCCGGCAACTGGGCGGCCGAGACGCCGGTCCTCTGTTTGGCCGGCCGCGGCCCGCTGGACGAGGCGGCCTCGGCCATGCTGTCGCAGTTGCTGATCAAACATGGCCTGGGGTCCCGCGTGGTCCCGCACGAGGCCAGCTCCCGCGAGCAGGTCGGGCGGCTGGAGACGGAGGGCGTGGCGATGGTCTGTATCTCCTACCTCGACATCTCCGGCAGCCCCGCGCATCTGCGCTACCTGCTGCGCCGCCTCCGCCAGCACCTACCGGGCGTGCCGCTTCTCGTCGGGCTGTGGCCGGAGGGGGCGGAGGTGCTGACCGACGCCGCTCAGGCCAAGGCCGTCGGCGCGGACCACTACACGGCGTCCCTCCATGCGGCCGTCACAGCCTGCCTGACGGCCGCTCTCTCCGGGGCGCAGAAGCCGAAGGAGGTCGAAGCGGTGCTGGAGAAGAAGCCCCTGCCAGGCTGATCCGGGCCGGGGTGCCCGTCAGGTGGCCTTTTGCGCCGCGTTCCGGTTCCGGGTGGCCGCCGCCTTCTTCGCCGAGGCCGAGCGCTCCTCCGGCGTTCGACTGGCAGCCGCCTTCCGGGCGGAGGCGGATCGCGCGGCCGCCGGGCGGTCCGCCGAGGCGCCGCCGCCGCGCTTGCCCCCGGTCCGGGCCGGCTCCGTGTTCATCGGCTTGCCGCGGCCGGAGCCGCTCTTTTTCCCGCCACCCGTCTCCTTGTTGACGGTGGCCCAGGCGCGCCGTTCGGCTTCGTCCTCGGGCAGGCCACGCTTCTCGTAGCCCTCCTCGATATGCGCGGCCATGCGCTTCTGCTTGTCGGTGTAGGCGGATTTGTCGCCACGGGGCATCGGGCCGGCTCCTCGTGTGATGATGCCGCTGAAACGCATCACCCAGATACCGGTTCAGCCCGGCACGTCCCGCGGGTCAGGCCTGATCCGGCACCCCGCCCTCCCCCATGGCCCGGGCGCGCCCTGATACCATATAACACCCCCAAACCTGCCCCCCTTCCCTCTCCCGAGGCGCCCCATGTCCGAAGCCCTGCCCGTTCCCGTTACCGTCCTCACCGGCTATCTCGGCGCCGGCAAGACCACCCTCCTCAATCGCATCCTCACCGAGAATCACGGCCGCAAGTTCGCGGTGGTGATCAATGAGTTCGGCGAGATGGGCGTGGACCAGGACCTCGTCATCGACGCCGACGAGGAGGTGTTCGAGATGAACAACGGCTGCATCTGCTGCACCGTGCGCGGGGACCTCATCCGCATCCTCGGCGGGCTGATGAAGCGCAAGGACAAGTTCGACGGCATCATCGTCGAGACCACCGGCCTCGCGAACCCTGCCCCCGTCGCCCAGACCTTCTTCGTGGACGAGGACGTGAAACGCGCGACGCGCCTCGACGCGATCGTGACGGTGGTGGACGCCAAGCACCTGCTGACCCGCCTGGGCGACAGCCCGGAGGCCGAGGAGCAGGTCGCCTTCGCCGACGTCATCGTGCTGAACAAGATGGACCTCGTCACCAACGAGGAGGCCGACGAGGTCGAGCGCCGCATCCGCGCCATCAACCCCACCGTCGAGATCCGCCGCGCCACCAAGTCCGACGTGCCGCTGGATGCCGTGATCGGCCGCGACGCCTTCAGCCTCGACCGCATCCTGGCGCGCGAGCCCGAGTTCCTATCAGGCGACGACAACCACACGCATGACAGCGCCGTGCAGTCGGTCTCCTTCGAGCTCGAGAAGCCGGTGGACGCCGAGAAGTTCAACACCTGGATCGGCGAGCTACTCCAGACCAAGGGCCAGGACCTGCTCCGCACCAAGGGCATCCTGCACTACCAGGGCGAGGACCGCCGCTTCGCCTTCCAAGCCGTGCACAT
The DNA here is from genome assembly GCF_054165765.1 of Roseomonas sp. WA12. NCBI lineage: Bacteria > Pseudomonadati > Pseudomonadota > Alphaproteobacteria > Acetobacterales > Roseomonadaceae > Roseomonas > Roseomonas sp. WA12. Next base: position 2,952,710 of record NZ_CM135108.1, read on the forward strand.
GATCGCCGATGGCGACTACATCGGCGAGTGGAAGGAGGGCGACCCTCGCAAGTCGCGCATCGTTTTCATTGGCCGCGACCTGAACCGCCCGAAGCTGCGCCGCGGCTTCGAATCCACGGTGGCCGCCTAGCATGTCGGGCGTGGCTGAAGCGGACTTCCTTCTCGACCAGCGCGGCACCGGGCGCGAGCTCGGCGCCTGGGTCGTCGGCACCGCCTTCGGGCGCGAGGGCCGCAGTGTCGGCTTTGCGCTGTCGGACGGCACGGTGCATCTCGCCGCCACCGCCGATCATGCTGGCGAGTGGAAGAAGGTCGAGGCGCATGACGGCGCCGGCCAGTCGCTCAACCCCGATGCGACGAACGGCCTGCTTTCCGGCGGCGACGACGGCCGGCTGCAGCGCATCACCCCTGATGGCGAGACGGAGACCGTCGCCGAGTTCGGCATGATGAAGTGGGTGGAGCACTTCGCCTCCCACCCTTCCGGCCTGCGCGCGGTGGCGGTGGGCAAGAACGTGCATCTGCTGGACGGCAAGGGCGCCAAGCTGAAGGTGCTGGGCCCGCACCCTTCCACCGTCGGCGGCGTCGCGATCGACGCCAAGGGCAAGCGCGTCTTCGCCTCCCACTACAACGGCGTTTCCTCCTGGTTCGTCGCGGCGAAGGAGGACAAGCCGCGCGTGCTCGAATGGAAGGGCAGCCATCACGCCGTCGCCATCTCGCCGGACGGGCAGAACGTGGTGACGGCCATGCAGGAGAACGCCCTGCATGGCTGGCGCCTCACCGACAGCCAACACATGCGCATGTCCGGCTACCCCGCGAAGACGCAGTCCCTCGCCTTCACCGCCAAGGGCCGCTGGCTCGCCTCCTCCGGCGCCGATTCCGTCGTGCTCTGGCCCTTCTTCGGGGGCGGCCCGATGGGCAAGGCGCCGACCGAGATCGCGGGCGGCGACCAGGTGATCTGCACCCGCGTCGCCTGCCATCCGCAGCACGAGGTCGTGGTCGCGGGCTTCGCGGACGGGCTGGTGCTGATGGCCGAAATCGCCTCCGGCAAGGTCGTGCCCGTTGCGGCCCCGGGGCGCGGCGCCATCTCGGCCCTGGCCTGGAATGCCGCCGGCTCGCATCTCGCCTTTGGCACGGAAACCGGCTTTGCCGCGCTTCTTGACTTGGCGAAGCGCTAGGCCGCCCCCACCCTTGGGCGCATGAGCGATCGAATCACCACACCCCTCCTCTCCATCCCGCGCCTGGGCTACGGCACCTGGCGCCTCTCCGGCCCCGAGTGCCAGGCCGCGGTGGAATCCGCCCTGTCCCTCGGCTACCGCGCCGTGGACACGGCGGAGATGTACGGCAACGAGGTCGAGGTCGGCGCCGGCATCAAGGGCTCAGGCCTGCCTCGCGAGGAGGTCTTCCTCACCAGCAAGGTGTGGGTGACGCATCTCGACGAGATCCGCCGCCACTGCGAGGAATCCCTGCAGCGTCTCGGCACGGATTATCTCGACCTCTACCTCATTCATTGGCCGGCGGCCGGGATGGACATGCATCGCGTGATGCACGACATGGCCCGCCTGCGCGAGGACGGCCTCGCCCGTGCCATCGGCGTTGCCAACTTCACGCCCGGCCTGATGAAGCGCGCGATCGAGACGGGCGTGCCGATCGCCACCAATCAGGTCGAGTATCACGCGCTGCTCTCGCAGGACCGCCTGCTTGAGGTGATGCGGCCCAACGACATCGTGCTGACCGCCTACGCTCCGCTCGCCCAGGGTCGCCTGGCCAGCGATCCGCGTATGGAGGCCATTGCCAACAGGCACGGCGTCTCTCCCGCGCAGGTCGCGCTCGCCTGGCTGCTGCGGCAGGACGGTGTTGCGGTAATCCCGAAGGCGCAGAGGCCGGAAAGCCAGCGGGCGAACTTCGCCGCGCTGGACCTCGCGGGAAAGCTTACCGAGCAGGATGTGGCGGAAATGGATGCGCTGCCGAAGGACCAGCGCTTCGTCCAGCCGGATTTCGCCCCGGACTGGGCGGCCTGACACGGCCGGCTTGCTGGCGGCGGTACAACCGCCCCGGCACGCCCAGGATCAGGTGTAGCGGACCGGGTTGGCGCCGCCGCCCGGTGTCACGCAGAAATGCACGGCCGGGCGCAGAACCGCCTCGGCCTCCTCGGCCGGGCTCTGATCCTGCGCGGCGGCGATCTCTGGGGCCGGGCGGGCCGCGGGTGCACGGCGCTGGGCGCGGGCCTCGGACGGCTTGCCCGGGCGGCGTGTAGCAACCTCGGGGCGCACCGTGGCACGGATCTGGCGGGAGAAGATCGTGGCACCGGAGGTGATGGGCGCCGCGGCATCGCACATGGTGGCGTGAACGAAGGCCGGCGTGGTGTCGGACGCACGGGCCGCGGGGGCCAGCGCCAGGACACCGAAGAGAACGATCGCGCTGACCTTCACCATAACCCGACCCCCTCTTCCCTGACTTATCAGGGACTTAGCGATGCTTCTTGCTTCGCTCTCTGCGGAATGAACGCCGAGTCGAGTGCGGGGTTTCGCGAAGCCGAAATGCGGGTCAAGCGTTGGGCGGGCGACAGCAACCCCAATGAACCGATCGGGCCCCTTCCATGAGTGACGAACGCGCCAGCAATCCCCCCCGGGACGAGGAGGACGAGGCGGAGCTGGGCATCAGCCTGCCCGCCGTGGCCGCCATCATCGACGCCGCCCGCGCCGCGGACGAGACATCCGAGGATGGCGACGAGGAGGAGGAGGAGGACAGCGCGGCGGGCAAGGCCGAGCTGTCCGGCGAAAGCCTGGAAACCCTGATCGGCGAGCTGAACGAGGAGGAGCAGGCCGCCCTCATCGCCCTCGCCTGGGTTGGTCGCGGCGACTACGAGCCCGACGAGTGGGAGGAGGCCGTGACCCTCGCCCGCGAGAAGCACGAGGGCGATCCTGCGGGCTATCTCACGGCCCAGGACCTGCTGGGAGACCTGCTGGCCGAAGGGCTGGCCGCCTTCGGCATCGTCGCTGAGGAAATCGAGCGCTGAGGACCGGCCAGGGCCGGCGGCTCAGCCGAAGACCGGCCCTGGCAGCCCCGCGATCTCGCGCACCAGCTTGCGGCGCACGGCATTGCCGAAGGACTCGAAGTCCTCGGCCGCGATGAGGAAGGCGCCGTCGCCGCCGATCACGGAATCCCGGTAATACTGGTCGAGCGGTATCGGTGACGGCCGGCCGAAGGTGGGGCGGTCGTTCATGATGGGAAGGCCGTTGATGGTCACGCCCTCCCCCACCACACGGTCGCGCATGGCCTCGACCGGCATGCCGCTGTTGTTCACCCCGTCGCCCGAGACGTCGATCACGCGCCGCGTGCCCTCAAAGGGCGTCTCCGACAGCGTGCGCATCGAGAAGTCGAGCCCGCCCGAGATCGATGTCCAGGACAGCGCCACGCGTGGCGCCTGCGCGAGCACCCCGGCCCAGGCCTCTGCATCGCCCTGACTGCCGATGCGTGTCCAGGGAATCACCAGCCGCTGGTAATCGGACCCGGCCCATTCGACGTAGGCGACCGCAATCGCTCCCATCATCCCCGAGCGTATCGCCTCCACCACGCGCGGATCGGTCATGGCGCTGCGATAGCCCTCGCGCTGCAGCCGGGCCTCGTCGTCGTCGATGGATCGGGAGACATCCACGGCGAGGACCAGCACCAGATCCACGGCCACCGCCTCGGCCCTGGCCGCGTGGGGAGGGGCGGCAGCCGGAAGCGCCGCGGCGCCGGTGGCCGCGAGAAGGGACCGACGCCGCATGGAGCAACCCTCGCGCGAGTGGTCCACGGATCAGAACAGGCAGGATGACCCCCGCGCAACGCTTTTGTGGCAGCGCACGCGCTTGTCAGCCCGGCAGGCGCACCGGTGGCAAGGTCGCCGCATCCGGCACCCAGCCCCCCTCCCCGCGGCGCAGCAGCGACGTGGCAAAGCCCGCAATGACCGGCACATCCACCGGCCAGGACGCCACCCAGCGGTCCCCCTGGGCCATCGCCACGCACAGCCCCACCGGGCGCACCCCGGTGCGCTCAAGCAGCGCCAGCCCAGCCAGCGCCGAACTGCCCGTGCTGATCACGTCATCCACCAGCAGCACCCGGCGCCCTGCCAGACGGCCCAGGATGCGCGGATCCAGCCACATCCGCCGCTCGCCGGGGGTCGTGGAGGAGGAGATGGGCACGGATAGCGCCTCCTCGTACCAGCGCTTGCGGGAATAGCCGGCGGCGACCCATTTGGGGTGACCCAGCGCCTCGGCCACCAGGGGCGCGAGCGCGTGGCCAAGGGTTGGAAGGCCGCAGACCACCTCCGCCCCCAACGGCCGCGCGGCCTCGGCCATCCAGCCTGCAAGCGCCCGCAGGACGGGAAAGGAGGCCTGGTTCACGATTAGCCCGGTGACCGCCACCTCGCCGTAGTCGCGCAACGGCAGGCGCAGGGCCGTACCGTCGGGCATGGGGACCGCCATGCTGTCCGCATGGGGCGGCGCCTCGGGGGCGGGCTCGAATCTCTGCCAGAATTCCATGGCCGGCGCTTTGCATGGCAGGAAATGCTGGTCCAGCCTTGCGAAACCGCCCAGCCTCGGGCATCCGCCGCCCCTTACCGGAGACAGAGCATGACAACCCGCCGCACCCTCCTCACCGGCCTCGGGGCCGCCTCCGGCGCCGCCTTCCTCTCCTGGGATGCCGCGATCCGCTCCGCCCATGCCCAGACGCCCCCCGGCGTCATCGTCATGGCCAAGCAGATCGACGACATCATCACGCTCGATCCGGCGGAGAGCTTCGAATACACGGGCGGCGAGATCTGCGGGAACGTCTACCAGAAGCTCGTCACCACCCCGAACGAGGAGCCCTCCCGCCTCACGGGCGACCTCGCCGAGAGCTGGACCGCGAGCGATGACGCGAGGACCTTCACCTTCCGCCTGAAGCCCGGCCAGAAGTTCGCTTCGGGCAAGGAGGTAACGGCGGAGGACGTGGTCTACTCCCTCCAGCGCGTGGTGGCGCTGAACAAGAGCCCGGCCTTCATCATCAACCAGTTCGGCTTCAACAAGGACAACATGGCGCAGAGCATCCGCGCCACCGATCCCCGCACCGTGGTCCTCACCACTGCCGAGCCGACCGCCACTTCCTTCCTGCTCTACTGCCTCTCCGCCGCCGTCGGCAGCATCGTCGAGAAGGCGGTTGTCTCCGCCCGCGCGGCCAATGACGATTGGGGCAATGCCTGGATGAAGGGCAACTCCGCAGGCTCCGGCAGCTACCGCATCGTCTCCTGGCGCGCGAGCGAGGCGGTGACGCTGGAGGCCAACCCGAACGCCGCCCATCCGCCCGCGACCCGCCGCATCATCATGCGCCACGTCGCCGATCCCTCGGCCCAGCTCCTCGGCCTGCAGCGGGGCGACTACGACATGGCGCGCAATCTGGCGTCCGACCAGATCAAGGGGTTGAGCACGGACAGCAACTTCACCGTCCTCTCGACGCGCAAAGCCAGCCTGCTCTATGTCGCGATGAACCAGAAGAACCCGATCCTGGCCAAGCCGCAGGTTCGCCAGGCGATCAAGATGGCCATCGACTACGAGGGCATCCAGCGCAACATCGTCCCGAGCAACTACGCCGTGCACCAGGCCTTCTTGCCCGAGGGCCTGCCCGGCGCGGTGACGGAGAAGCCGTTCAAGCTGGATGTTGCCGGCGCCAAGCGGCTGCTGGCCGAGGCCGGGCATCCGGACGGCTTCGAATGCGCTTTCGACTTCTTCTCCGGCGCCCCGGTCGGCGACATCGCCCAGGCGCTGCAGGCCAACCTCGCGGCCATTGGTATCCGCCCGCGCATGCTGCCCGGCGAGATGCGCTCGGTCATCACCAAGACCCGCGCGCGCCAGCACGACCTCGCGCTGCTCCGCTGGGGGTCCGACTACTTCGACCCGCACAGCAACGCTGAGGCCTTCAGCATGAACCCCGATAACGGGGACGATGCGCGCAACAAGACCCTCGCCTGGCGCTCCAGCTGGGCGATCCCTGAGCTGACCGCGCGCACGCTGGCCGCCGTGAAGGAGACCGACACCGCCAAGCGCGTGGCGATGTACGAGGCGATCCAGCGCGAGCACCAGCAGACTAGCCCCTTCGCGGTGATGCTGCAGGAGCTTGAGGTGGCGGTCACGCGGAAGTCCGTGCGCGGCATGCAGATAGGCGTGCTGAGCGACCGCACCAGCTACGCCACCATCGCCAAGGCCTGAACTTGCTCAAAGCCCGGCCCTCCTTGAGAGCATTGGGGGCGCTGGCGGCCACCGCCGCCAGCATCCCCATCACCCTCCTCGGCCTCGCCGTCGTCACCTTCTTCATCGGCCGCGTGGTGCCGATCGACCCGGTGCTGGCCGTGGTGGGAGACCGCGCGCCCGCGGATGTGGTCGCGCGGGCCCGTCTCGAGCTGGGCCTTGATCAACCGCTCTACGCTCAGTTCTGGCGCTACCTGACCGACATCGTCACCGGCAACCTTGGTCGCTCGGTGATGACCTCCAACCCGGTCTGGGAGGACATCGCCCGCTACTTCCCGGCCACCTTCGAGCTGGCGACGCTCGCCATCCTTGTCGCCGCCATCCTCGGCATCGGCCTCGGCGTGCTCGCCGCCACGCGCCAGGGCTCCTGGGTGGATCAGGCCGTGCGCGTCTTCTGCCTCGCCGGACACTCGCTGCCGGTCTTTGTGCTGGGGCTGATCTCGCTGCTCGTCTTCTACGCCTGGCTGGGCTGGCTGCCCGGCCCGGGACGCCAGGGCATCGTGTACCAGGACATGGTGGAGCCGATCACCGGCCTGCTGACGCTCGACGCCGCACTGGCGGGAGACTGGCCCGCCTTCTGGGACGCCGTCGCTCACCTGATCCAGCCCGCCGGCGTGCTTGCCTTCTTCTCGCTCGCCTATATCGCCCGCATGACGCGCGCCTTCATGCTCGCCGAGCTGCGCAGCGAGTACGTCACCACCGCCCGCGCCAAGGGACTCTCCAACGCCCGCATCGTCTGGCGCCATGCCTTCCGCAACACCGCCGTGCCGCTCGTGACAGTGATCTTCCTCACCTATGCCGGGCTGCTCGAAGGCGCGGTGCTGACGGAAACGATTTTCGCCTGGCCAGGCCTCGGCCAGTACCTCACCGTATCGCTCCTCAACGCCGACATGAATGCGGTGCTCGGCGCCACCCTCGTGGTCGGCCTGATCTACGTGGCCCTGAACCTCCTCGCCGACCTCCTCTACCGCCTGATGGACCCGCGCACCCGATGACCGGCCCCACCCCCGATCTGTCGCCAAGGGGCAGCCCAATCGTCGACGCGGCCACCGCCACGGCCGCACTGGAGCCCATCCCGGCCGATGCCACGCCCGAGGCTGCCGGCGCGCCCCCGCCCCGCGAGGCCGGCGCCGTCCCGCATCGCCAGAGCCGCCGCGACTGGCTCCTGACCGACGCCCCCGCCTCCCGTTCCCAGGCCGCCTGGGGCCGCCGCTACCAGGCCTGGCTCCTGTTTCGCCGCAACCCGCTGGCGGTCGCCGGCTTGGCGGTCCTGCTGGTGATGCTGCTGCTGATCCTGCTGGCTCCCGTCCTGGCCACGCATGACCCCGGCATCCAGGAACTCGGCAACCGCCTCGCCCGCCCCTCCGCCGCCCACTGGCTGGGCACGGATGAGCTGGGCCGGGATGTCTGGTCCCGCCTTCTCTATGGCGGCCGCATCACCCTGGGCATGGTTGTCGCCGTGGTGCTGCTGGTCGCCCCCATCGGCCTGCTGGTGGGCTGCGTCGCCGGCTATGCCGGCGGGCTGTGGGACCGGCTGCTGATGCGCGTGACCGACGTGTTCCTCGCCTTTCCCCGCCTCATCCTGGCGCTCGCCTTCGTCGCCGCCATGCGCCCGGGGGTGGAGAGCGCCGTCATCGCCATCGCCCTCACTGCCTGGCCGCCCTATGCCCGCCTGGCCCGCGCCGAAACGCTGACCATCCGCCGCACGGACTATGTGGCCGCCGCCCGCATGACCGGTGCCTCGCCGTCCCGCGTGGTGCTGCGCCATGTCCTGCCGATGTGCATGCCCTCGCTGGTGGTGCGCGTCACGCTCGATATGTCCTCCATTATCCTCACCGCCGCCGGCCTCGGCTTCCTCGGCCTCGGCGCGCAGCCGCCGCTGCCGGAATGGGGCACGATGATCGCCACCGCCCGCCGCTTCATCCTGGAGCAGTGGTGGGTCGCCGTGATGCCCGGCATCGCCATCTTCTCCGCCTCCCTCGCCTTCAACCTGCTCGGCGACGGGCTGCGCGACGTGCTGGACCCCAAGCAGCGATGATCCTGCCCGGCGAACCCCTGGTTGCCGTCCGCAACCTCCATGTCGACTTCCCCTCGGCCACGGGCATCACCCAGGCCGTCCGCGGCGTCTCCTTCGCCATCGGGCGGGAGAAGCTCGGCATCGTCGGCGAGAGCGGCTCGGGCAAGTCCGTCACCGGCCGCGCCCTGATGCGCCTGTTGCCCGGCTCCGCGAAGGTGCGGGCCGATGTGCTGCGCTTCGGCACCACCGACATCCTCCAAGCCCCGGAATCCGAGATGCGCAGGCTGCGCGGCGGCCGCATCGGCCTCATCCTGCAGGACCCGAAATACAGCCTGAACCCCGTGATGACCGCGGGCGCCCAGATTGCCGAAGCCCTGCGGGCCCATACGAAGATCGGCAGGCGCGAGGCCCGCGATGCCGCCCTTGCCCTGCTGGAAAGCGTGAAGATCCGCGACCCCCGCCGCGTCGCCGAGGCCTATCCGCACGAGCTTTCCGGCGGCATGGGTCAGCGTGTGATGATCGCCATGATGCTTGCCCCGAACCCCGAGCTGCTGATTGCCGACGAGCCCACCTCCGCCCTCGATGCCAGCGTGCAGTCCGAGATCCTGTCCCTCATCGAGGAACAGGTGGATAGCCGCGGCATGGCGCTCATGCTCATCAGCCACGACCTGCCGCTCGTCTCCCGCTTCTGCGACCGGGTGGCCGTGATGTATGCCGGCCAGGTGATGGAGCAGATGCCCGCCTCGGACCTCCACAAGGCCACCCACGGCTACACGCGCGGCCTGCTGGAATGCATCCCCGGCCTCGCCGAGAAGCGGGACCGCCTGCCGACCCTGAAGCGAGACCCCGCTTGGCTGGAGCCGCGGGCATGATCGATATCGCCGGCCTCGACGTCCGCTTCGGCACCAACCACGCGGTGCAGAACGTATCCTTCAACGTCGCCCAGGGTGAGACTTTCGGCCTGGTGGGCGAGAGCGGCAGCGGCAAGTCCACCGTGCTGCGCGCCGTCGCCGGCCTCATCACCGAATGGACCGGCCGCATCGCCGTGGACGGCAAGGAGCTGGGCCGCCGCCGCGATCGCGCCTTCTTCCGCACCGTGCAGATGGTCTTCCAGGATCCCTACGGCTCCCTCCACCCCCGCCAGACGATCGACCGCATCCTTTCCGAGCCGCTCGCCGTCCACAACGTGCCGGATGCCGATGCTCGTATCCTGCGCGCGCTGGAGGAGGTGGCGCTGCCCCGCACCGCCCGTTTCCGCTACCCGCACCAGCTCTCAGGCGGCCAGCGCCAACGCGTGGCCATCGCCCGTGCCCTGATCGCCGATCCGCGCGTGCTGCTGCTCGACGAGCCCACCAGCGCGCTCGACGTCTCGGTGCAGGCGGAAGTGCTGAACCTGCTTGCTGATCTCCGCGCAGCGCGCGGCCTTACCTGTATTCTCGTCTCGCACAACCTGGCCGTCGTCGCGCATCTCTGCGGCCGGCTGGCGGTGATGCAGGGTGGCCGGATCGTGGAGTTGCTGGATGAGGCCGCCCTGCGCACGGGCCGTGCCGTCCACCCCCACACCCAGGATCTGATCCGCCTGTCACACGCGCTGGAAACGGCCTAGGCGAGCTTCCGCACCACCCGCGCCGGGTTTCCCACTGCCAGCACGCCGGCGGGAAGATCCCGGTTCACAACCGCCCCGGCGCCCACCACTGTGTCGTCCCCGATCGTCACCCCGGGCAGCACGATACAGCCGCCGCCCAGCCACACGTTCCGCCCGATGGTCACGGGATGCGCGCTCTCCACCCCCGCCGCGCGCGGCCCGGGCTCCAGCGGATGGGTCGCCGTGTAGATCTGCACGGCGGGCGCCACCTGGCAGTGGTCGCCCAGCGTGATGGGTGCGCAGTCCAGGAACACGCAGTTGAAGTTCACGTAAGCCGACGCGCCGATGCGAATGTTGCTGCCGTAGTCGCAGCGAAAGCCCGGCATCACCATCGTCTTCGCGCCGATCCCGCCCAGCAGCCCCTCCAGCGCCGCGCGGCGGGCGGCCTCGTCCTCAGGCGGCAGCGCGTCCATCCGCAGGATCAGGGCGCGGGCGCGATAGCGCTCGGCCAGAAGGTCGGGGTCCATGCCGTCATAGGGCAGGCCCGCCAGCATCTTCTCGCGCTCGTTCATGGGCGGAACATCGCCCATCGCACGGCCGGTCGCCACCCCTTGCCGCCCCCGCCCCGCTCTCGCAAACTGCCCGCAACGAACCGGGGATGGAAACGATGACGCTGCGCTTGAACCGCCGCGGCCTGCTGGCCGCAGGCGCCGCCCTTCCGGCTTTTGCCATGCCGGTCATCGCCCGGGCCCAGCCCCGCTACAAGCCTGAGTACAAGATCACCGTCGTCGGCAACCGCCCGATCGCCCTCTCGGAGTCCGCTTTTGTCTGGGCCGATTTGGTCAACCAGCGCTCGCAGGGCCGGCTGAACTTCAAGGTCTATCCCGGCTCCTCCCTCGTCGGCGGCGATCAGACGCGGGAGTTGGTGGCCATCCGCCAGGGCGTGATCGACGGGGCTGTCTTCTCCACGATCAACATCTCCCCCCAGGTCCGGGAGATGAACCTCTTCTCCCTCCCCTTCCTTATGCCGAACACCGCCGCCTTCGACGCGCTGGTGGCTGGCGAGGTCGGCCAAGCCCTGTTCCGCACCCTTTCCAGCCGCGACATCGAGCCGCTGGCCTGGGGCGAGAACGGCGTGCGCGAGATCAGCAACTCCAAACGCACCATCCGCGCCCCCGCCGACCTGCGCGGGCTGAAGATCCGCTTTGCCGCCGGCGCCATCTTCTCCGAGATCTACACGGCGCTGGGCGCCAACCCCGTGCAGATGTCCTTCGCCGACTTGCAGCCGGCGCTCTCAACCGGGGCCGTGGATGGCCAGGAGAACCCGGTGAACCTCTTCCTCGGCTTCCGCATGGACACGCTGGCCCAGAAGCACCTCACGCTCTGGAACTACTGCGCCGATGCGGGGATCGTCTCCCTCTCCAAGCCCGTCCTCGCCAGCCTTGAGCCGCGGGACCGCGAGATCGTGGTGGAATCCGCGAGGGAGGCCGGGCAGGCCGGCAACAACGCTGCCCGCAAGGGCCTGGGCGGCAATGGCGACCGCTCCTCGCTCGAGGAATGCGCCCGCCGCGGCGTCGAGGTGGTGGAGCTCTCCGCCGCCGAGAAGCAGGCCTTCGCCCGTGCCACCCGCCCCGTCTTCGACAAATGGGCGGCCACCGTCGGCACCGATCTCGTCCGCCAGGCCGAGGCCGCCATCGCCCGCGTGAGCTGACCTGCACGGGGCGGCCCCGCAACGCCGCCCCGCCTTCGCTGAAAGCGCCATGACCGAACACGCCGACATCCAGGCCCCCGGCCTCCAGCTCGGGGAAGCCCCGCCGCGCATCCCCGTCACCGTCGAGGGCGCGCTGGCCGCCGGCACCATGGCCGTGCTGGCCGTGATCACCATGGCGAATGTGCTGACGCGCTACTTCACCGATGTCTCCCTCGCCTTCACCGAGGAGTACTCGGTGGCGATCATGGTGGTGATGACCTTCCTCGGCAGCGCCGCCGCCTTCGGCGCGGACCGGCACATCCGCGTCACCTACTTCACCGAGAAGCTGTCCGTGCAGGCCGCCCGGCGCGTGGAGGTCTTCGTCCTCCTCTGCGGCCTCGCCGTCTTCGGCTCGCTCGCCTGGTTTGGCACCTTCTACACCTGGGACGAGTACCGGTTCGAGGTCCTCTCCCCCGGCCTCGGCGTGCCGCAATGGCTCTACACGGGTTGGATGCCGCTGATGTCCCTCGTCATCTGCGCCCGCCTCCTCGGCCGCATGATCCGGGTGATCCGCGCATGACGCTGGCCATCCTCCTCCTCGTCGGCCTCTTCATCCTGCTGATGCTCGCGGGCGTGCCAATCGGCGTCGCCATGGGGCTGACAGGGTTCCTGGTCATCGCGATGGAGGGCATGGGCGTAATGGCCCTGCCCACCAACATCTGGACGGGCATCGCCAAGTACCCGCTGCTCGCACTCCCCATGTTCGTCCTCGCCGGCATGGTGTTCGAACGCGCGGGCGTCGCGGCCCGCCTCGTCGGCTTCGCGCAGCTCCTCGTCGGCAACCGCACGGGCGCGCTCGCCATCGTCGCGGTGCTGCTCTGCATGATCCTGGGCGGCGTCAGCGGATCCGGCGCGGCCGATGCGGCCGCGGTGGCGGCGGTGATGGTTCCGCCCATGCTGAAGCAGGGTTACCCCGCGCCCTATGTCGCGTCGCTCACCGCGGCAGGCGGCTCGACGGATGTGCTCATCCCGCCCTCCATCCCCTTCATCGTCTATGCCGTGCTGGTGCCCGGTGTCTCCGTCCCCGCGCTGTTCCTCGCCGGCGTCGTCCCCGGCATCCTCTCCGGCCTCGCCCTCATCGTTCCCGCCGTCTGGCTCGCGCGCCGCGGCGGCTTCGGCCTGCCGGAAGCCCGCGCCGCCCGCCCGCCGCTGACCGCCGGCCGCCTCTGGCGCTCCTTCCTCGATGCGATCTGGGGCCTCGCCGCCCCCGTGGTCATCCTCGGCGGCCTCCGCTCCGGCGCCTTCACGCCCACCGAAGCCGCGGTGGTCGCGGTCTTCTACGGCCTGTTCGTCGGCTTCGTGATCTACCGCAGCCTGACCTGGCGCGATCTCTACGAGGTGTTGCGCGACAGCGCCGAAATCTCCGCCGTCGTCCTCCTCATCATCGCGCTGGCCGCTATCTACGCCCATGCCGGCAGTGCCGCCGGCATCTTCGATGCCCTGGCCCAGATGCTCATCGGCTTCACCAGCAACGAGGTGGTGATGCTGCTGGCCATCACCGTGCTGCTGATGATCGCCGGCACGGCGCTGGACGCGATCTCCACCTACCTCATTTTCCTCCCCATCCTCCTGCCCATCGCCGCCCTGTTCCAATGGGACCTCACCTGGTTCGGCGTGATCATCACCATGAACGTCGCCATCGGCGCCTTCACCCCGCCCACCGCGGTGAACCTCATGGTCACCTGCCGCATCGCCGGATGCAGCATGGAGAGCACGATGATCTGGGTCTGGTGGTTCCTGCTGGCGATGACGGCCGTGATGCTCGCCGTCACCTTCGTCCCCGAGATCGCCCTCGCCCTGCCGCGCTGGATGGGCGACCTCTAGGCGATCCGTTCCGCCTGCCGAGGAAAGGCGCATCGGCAGGCGGGGTTGCCCAAGCTGGCGCCAGCCCGGCCAGGGCGCGCCCTCCGCACGCATCCCATGCCGCTGGCACGCTTCTCGCAACCTCCTGCACGGCCCGGCCAGACGCGGGGGAATCCGCGGGCGCACCGGCCTTTGTGGGACGAAACAGAAATGACGCTCCTCACCCGCCGCGCCACGCTGGCCGGCCTCGGTGGCGCGCTCGCCATGCCGGCGATCCGCCCCTCCTTCGCCCAGGCCGCGCCCATCAAGGTGGGCGTCCTCCACTCGCTCTCCGGCACCATGGCGATCAGCGAGACCGCGCTGCGCGACACCGTGCTGATGATGATCGAATGGGCCAATGCCCAGGGCGGCGTGCTCGGCCGGAAGCTCGAGGCGGTGGTGGTGGACCCCGCCTCCAACTGGCCGCTGTTTGCCGAGAAGGCGCGCGAGCTGCTCGCCGTTTCGAAGGTGGACGTCACCTTCGGCTGCTGGACCTCGGTCTCCCGCAAATCCGTCCTGCCGGTCTTCGAGGAGCTGAACGGCCTGCTCTTCTACCCCGTGCAGTATGAGGGCGAGGAGCAGAGCAGGAACGTCTTCTACACCGGCGCCGCGCCGAACCAGCAGGCGATCCCGGCCACCGAATACCTGATGGGCAAGGATGGTGGCGAGGCGAAGCGCATCGTCCTGCTGGGCACCGACTACGTCTATCCCCGCACGACCAACCGCATCCTGCGCGCCTATCTGAACAGCAAGGGCATCACCGATGCCGACATCATGGAGGAGTACACGCCCTTCGGTCATTCCGACTGGCAGGGCATCGTCTCCCGCGTGAAGCGCTTCGCCGGCGAGGGCAAGCGCACCGCCATCGTCTCCACCATCAACGGCGACGCGAACGTCCCCTTCTACCGCGAATTGGGCAACCAGGGCATCAAGGCCGAGGACATTCCCTGCGTCGCCTTCTCCGTCGGCGAGGAAGAGCTGGCCGGCATCGACACCAAGCCGCTCGTCGGCCATCTGGCGGCCTGGAACTACTTCATGTCCATGCCCGGCAAGCCGAATGACGACTTCAAGGCCATGTGGAAGGCCTACATCAAGAACGACCGCCGCGTGACCAACGACCCGATGGAGGCAACCTACACCGGCTTCCGCATGTGGATGCAGGCCGTGGCCAAGGCCGGCACCACAGCGGTCGATCCCGTGCGCGCCGCCATGTACGGCCAGAAGATCATGGCCCCTTGCGGTTATGAGGAGGAGATGCGCCCCAACCATCACCTCACCAAGCCCGTGGTGATCGGCGAGATCCAGGAGAACGGCCAGTTCAACGTCGTTTACAAGACGCCGACCGCCATCGCGGCCGAGAACTGGTCCCCCTTCATCCCCGAGAACGCCAGCCGTCGCGGCTGATCGAGGGGAACCGGGCGGCGGGCCCCCTCGCCCGCCGCCCACACCTGACATGGCACGCATCCTCGCTTTCCTGATCCTCGTCCTCGCCGCGGCGCAACCCGCCGCGGCGCAGGACCCCTTCCTCGATGCCCTTCCCGGCTTGGCCGGCGGCTTCGGCGCCCAGGCGGAGGCCGTGGAACGCCTCGGCGCTTCCGGTGACCCGCGCGCCCTGCCCGTGCTCCGCGCCCTGTCCGACAGCCGACTGCAGAAGCGCGACACCACCCTCATCCTGAACGGCATCGACGCCGCCACCGGCCAGGCCGCCGATGCTGCCGGCGCCGAGACGGTGCGCATCAACAACCGCGTCCGCTCCGCCCTGCGCGGCGCTCTCGGCCGCCTGCAGCTCGTCTCCACCAACCCCGACGAGCGGTACGCTGCCGCAGAATCGGTGTTCCGCAGCCGCAGCGTCGAGAACATCCCCGGCCTCGAGGCAGCGATTGCCCGGGAGTCCGTCCCCCGCGTGCGGGAGCGCCAGGAACTGGCCCTCGCCGCCTCGCGTCTCGTCGCACCCGACGCCGCCGTGAAGCGGCAGGGCATCGCCACGCTCGGTGGCGCATCCTCGGAGGAAGCCCGCGCCCTCCTTCTCGAGGCCCGCAACGCCAACCCCGAGCTGTTGGCCGAGATCGATGCCGCCGTCGCCGCCATCGACACCCGCCTGACCTTCAAGCGCGCCGGCGAAACCCTGTTCCAGGGCCTCTCCCTCGGTTCCGTGCTGCTGCTGGCGGCGCTCGGCCTCGCCATCACCTTCGGCGTCATGGGCGTGATCAACATGGCCCATGGCGAGTTCGTCATGCTCGGCGCCTACACCACCTTCGTGGTGCAGGAAGCCTTCCGCGGCGTCCCCTGGCTGCAGCCCTGGTCCCTCCCCCTCTCCGTTCCTGCCGCCTTCCTCGTCGCCGGCCTTGCGGGCGCGCTGCTGGAACGCGGCCTCATCCGCCATCTCTACGGACGCCCGCTGGAAACCCTGCTGATGACCTTTGGCGTCGGCATGATCCTGCAGCAGGCCGTGCGCCTGGCCTTCGGCGCCCAGAACCGCGAGGTGATCTCGCCGCCCTGGATGCAGGGCACGCTGTCCCTGCCCGGCGGCATCAACATCACCCAGAACCGGCTCTGGGTGATCGCCTTCTCCCTCCTCGTGCTCGGCCTGGCCGTCGCGGCCATCCGCCTCACCCGCTTCGGGCTGGAGATGCGCGCCGTGGTGCAGAACCGCCGCACCGCCGCCACCATGGGCATTCGCACGGGGCGGGTGGACGCGCTGACCTTCGCCTTCGGCTCCGGCATCGCCGGCATGGCGGGGGTGGCACTGAGCCAAATCGACAACGTCTCCCCCAATCTTGGCACCGGCTACATCATCGACAGCTTCATGGTCGTCGTCTTCGGCGGCGTCGGCTCCCTCCTCGGCACGCTCGTCGGCGCCATGGGGCTGGGCGTGCTGAACAAAATGATCGAGCCCTGGGCCGGTGCGGTCCTCGCCAAGGTCGCGGTGCTCGTCATCATCATGCTGTTCATCCAGCGCCGCCCGCGCGGCCTCTTCGCCCTCAAGGGCCGGGCCGCCGACGCATGAGCGCCACCGCCACACCCGCCCCGCGCAGCATCCCCACGCGCCTGATCAAGCTGGGCGCGGGCGCCACGGCCCTCGCCATCCTCGCCCTGCTGCCCCTTCTCAACCTGCTGCCCGCCGGCAGCGCGCTGCACATCTCCGACTTCACCGTCGCCGTCACGGGCAAGTGGATCTGCTACGCCGTGCTGGCCTTGGGCATCGGCCTGGCCTGGGGCTATGCAGGCATCCTCTCCCTCGGCCATGGCGCCTTCTTCGCCCTTGGCGGCTACGCCATGGGCATGCACCTGATGCGCCTCATTGGCCCACGCGGCGTCTATGGCCACCCCGTGCTGCCGGACTTCATGGTCTTCCTCGGATACCGCGAACTGCCCTGGTACTGGCTGGGTTTTGACCACTTCCCCTACGCCATCCTCATGGCAATGCTCGTCCCCGGCATCCTCGCCCTGGTGGTCGGATACCTCTCCTTCCGCAGCCGCATTACCGGCGTCTATCTCAGCATCATCACCCAGGCGATGACCTACGCGCTGATGCTCGCCTTCTTCCGCAACGACATGGGCTTCGGCGGCAACAACGGCTTCACCGATTTCAAGGAGCTGCTGGGCATGCCGCTGAACACGCAAGGCGCCCGCGCCACCCTCTTCTACGCCGCCCTCGTCCTGCTGGCGGGCTCCATGCTGCTCTGCCGCTACATCGTCGGCACCAAGCTCGGCTTCGTGCTGGTGGCTATCCGCGATGCGGAGAGCCGCGTCCGCTTCCTCGGCTACTCCGTCACCGCCTTCAAGCTGGCGGTCTTTATCCTGTCCGCCGTGCTCGCCGGGCTGGCAGGCGCGCTCTACGTCCCCCTCGTCGGCATCATCAACCCCGGTGAATTCGCGCCGGGCAACTCCATCGAGGCCGTGATCTGGGTCGCGGTCGGCGGGCGCGGCACGCTCATCGGCGCCGTCCTCGGCGCCTTCTCGGTGAACGCACTGAAGACCTGGCTCACCTCCTTCGCGCCCGATCTGTGGCTCTTCGTCCTCGGCGGCCTCTTCGTCGCCGTCACGCTGCTCCTGCCGCAGGGCCTGGTCGGCCTTTTCCGGGGGCGCAGGAAGTGACCGGCCCCGTCCTCTATCTCGACGGCGTCTCGGTCGTCTTCGACGGCTTCCGCGCCCTCAACAGCCTCTCCCTCATCGTCGATCCCGGCGAGCTGCGCGCCGTCATCGGCCCCAACGGCGCCGGTAAGACCACGATGATGGACGTGATCACCGGCAAGTCCCGCCCAACATCTGGCACGGTGAGGTTTGGCGACCACGACCTGACGAGATTGGACGAGGCCCGCATCGCGAATCTCGGCATCGGCCGCAAGTTCCAGAAGCCGACGGTGTTCGATGCCCTCACCGTCTTCGAAAATCTCGAGCTCGCCCTCAAGGCCCCGCGCGACCCCTGGTCCTGCCTCCGCTGGAACCTCACCGCCATCGCCCGCAAGCGCATCGAGGTCGTGATGGAGGAGATCGGCCTCGCCACCCGCAGTGCCGATCACGCCGCCATCCTCTCCCACGGCCAGCGCCAATGGTTGGAGATCGGCATGCTCCTCATGCAGGACCCCGACCTGCTGCTGGTGGACGAACCCGTCGCCGGCATGACCGACCAGGAAACCGAGCACACCGCCGCCCTTCTCCGTCGCATCGCCGGCACCCGCAGCGTGGTGGTGGTAGAGCACGACCTCGAATTCGTCCGCGCCCTCGGCAGCAAGGTGACGGTGCTGCACGAAGGCACCCTGCTCTCCGAAGGCTCGATTGATACGGTGCAGAACGACCCGCGCGTCATCGAAGTCTATCTGGGCCGCTAAATCATGCTCCGCGCCACCGACATCAAGCTCTCCTACGGCGCCAGCCTCTGCCTTCGCGGCGTGGACCTCGCCGCCGATCCGGGGCGCATTACCTGCGTCCTCGGCCGCAACGGCGTCGGCAAGTCGTCCCTCATACGCTCCATCATGGGGGTGGAGCGCATCGCCGAAGGGCGCATCGAATGGGAGGGCCGCAACATCGCCGGCCTCTCCCCCGCCGACCGAGCCCGCGCCGGCATCGGCTATGTCCCCCAGGGGCGCGAGATCTTTCCCTTCCTGACCGTGCAGGAGAACCTGGAAACCGCCCTCGCCGCCGCGCCGCGTGGCAGCAAGGTGTCATCGGAGGTCTTTGACCTCTTCCCCATCCTCAAGCAGTTCCTCCGCCGCCGCGGCGGCGACCTTTCCGGCGGCCAGCAGCAGCAGCTCGCCATCGCGCGGGCGCTGACCGCCCGCCCCCGGCTGCTGATCCTGGACGAGCCCACCGAGGGCATCCAGCCCAGCGTCATCAAGGACATCGCCCGCGTCATCCGCCATCTCGCGCGCGACCGCGGCATGGCTGTGGTGCTGGTGGAACAGTATTTCGAATTCGCCCGCGACCTCGCCGACCGGATCACGGTGATGGTGCGCGGCGAGGTGGCGCTGGAGGGCGAGACCCAGGCCCTGGAGGAGGACGCGGTTCGCCGCCTCCTTACCGTGTAGCCGGGCAAACCCCCGGGCATCCGCTCGCGTTCCCTGCAAGCCGAGGGGGGTTTGGATTGATGGTTGAGGCGAAGCGGGTCGCACTGGTCACCGGCGGTGCGAAGGGGATCGGCCGCGGCATCGCGCAACGTCTGGCGGCCGATGGCTGGCACGTGGTCACCGCCGATATGGAGGAGACGGGCCCGGAAGAAGCCGCCCGCCATGTGCAGGCCGACATCTCCGACGAAGCCGCCGTCCGCACCCTCATCGACGGCATCACCGCCACCGAGGCCCGCCTCGACGGCCTCGTCTGCAACGCCGGCATCATGATCCGGAAGCCCCTGCGCGACCTGTCGCTGAACGAATGGTCCCGCGTCATCACCACCAATCTCACCAGCACCTATCTTCTCGCCCGCGCGGCCGAATTCCTGCTGCGCGCGGCCAGGGGCGCGATCGTCACCATCGCCTCCACCCGCGCCCACCAGTCCGAGCCGGATACGGAGAGCTACGCCGCCTCCAAGGGCGGCCTCCTCGCCCTCACCCATGCGCTGGCAATCAGCCTCAGCCCGGATGTGCGGGCGAATGTCATCTCCCCCGGCTGGATCGACGTGCGCAACGAGAAGCTGAGGGAAAAGGACCACGCCCAGCACCCCACCGGTCGCGTCGGCCAGCCCGCGGACATTGCCGCCCTCGCCGCCTGGCTTCTTTCCGCCGAGAGCGGCTTCGTCACCGGCGCCGAATTCATCTCCGACGGCGGGATGACGCGGAAGATGATCTACGAGGAGTGAGCTAGCTGGATTGCGTCGCCAGCCAGGCCGGCGCCCGCCGCGCCTTGAAGGCCGCGATCCCTTCATCCGCCTCGCCACTCGCGGCGCAGCGCGCGAAGGCCGCCGCTCCCGCCTCCGCATAGCCATCCGGCACCGCGCCCCCGAGCGCTGCCAGCATTGCCTTCGTCTCGGCCAGGGCACCGGGCGCGCCCTGCAGCACATCTGCCACCGCGCCTTCCACCAGCGCTTCCAGCGCTGCCGCATCCGGCGCCACCTGATGCACCAGCCCGATCCGCCCGGCCTCCACCGCGTCCATCACATGCCCCTGCAGCACCATGCGCGCCGCCTGGCTGCGACCCGCGCGGCGGACGATCCAGGGCAGGATCTGCGCCGCCACCAGCCCCCGCCTTGCCTCCGGCGCCGCGAAGCGCGCATCGGCACTGGCAAAGGCGATATCTGACGCGCAGACAAAACCCAGCCCGCCCGCGAAGGCCGAACCCTGCACCGCGCAGATCACCACCTGCGGCAATGCCGCCAGCGCCGCGAAGCGCGCACCGATCTGCCGGTTGCGCTCCAGCTGGGCCGCCATGCGCTGCTCGGGCGTCCCCGTCTCGCCGCCGACCTCGCCGAGATCCAGCCCCGCGCAGAAATGCCCGCCCGCACCCGACAGCACGAGCACGCGCGCCGCCCGGTCAACCTTCATCTCCGCAAGCAGCGAATCCAGCGCCTCCGACAGCGCCCCGTTCAGCGCGTTGCGGCGCGCGGGCCGGTTCAGCACGGCGCGCACCACGCCACCCTGCCGCGTGACCAGAAGCGGGGTCTCGTCGCTCATCCGGCGTTCCTCCAATCTTGTTCCGCCGTCTTGCCGCGTCGACAGGGCGCGGACAAGCGACGGCCTAGATCACCACGCCCCCGCTCACATGCAGTGACTGCCCGGTGATGTAGGCACCGCCGGGAGAGGCAAGGAAGGCCACCGCGGCCGCCACATCCGCGGGCTTGCCCAGCCGCCGCAGCGGGATGCGCGAGACGATCGCCTCCCAGGCCGGCGCCTCAAGCGCCACATGCGTCCCCGCATCCTTCTGCGTGAAGCCCGGCACGACCGCGTTCACCGTGACATGCGGGGCCAGCTCCACCGCGAGCGACCGCACTAGCGCCTCCACCCCGGCCTTCGCCGCGGCGCTGGCCGGGAACAGCGCGGTGTCCGTCCGGAACAGATGCGCCACGAAGGACGAGACGGCGACCAGCCGCGCGTCCCCTCGCTCCTCCCCCGCCCGTGCCAGATGCGGCCCCGCCGCCCGCGCCAGCCGCAGAAAGCCCCAAAGCACCGTGTCAGCGGTGCGCGCGAACCCCTCATCCGTCATGGCGGAGACCGAGGTCCGGTCAGCGAAACCCGCATTGGCCACCAGCACGTCCAGCCCGCCGAACGCCATGGCCGTCTCCTCCACCAGCCGCGCCGGCACCGCGGGGTCGGTCAGGTCGCCCACCAGCACCAGCGCCTCGGCACCCGCGGCCCGGAGCTCCGCCGCCACCGCCTCCGCCCCGGCCCGGTTACCCCGGCAATGCACCGCGATGGCGGCCCCCGGCACCGCCATGGCCCGTGCGACCGCCGCGCCGATCCCGCTGGAAGCCCCCGTGATCAGGATCCGCCGTTCCGCCATCGCCATTCCCCTCTTCGCTACACCCGGGATGGACGGCCCAATCCCCGGTGCCCAGGATGCCGCGCAAACAGGCGGCAAGGGAGAGGCGCATGGCGACCACGGTGATGCAGGCAGAGGGCCTCTACCCCGACGACGCGGTCGAGCGGGAGGTGCTGGGCCCCGATATCCGCGTCCTGCAGCCGCATGCCGAGAGCCTCGCCGAGGTGCCGGACGCCCTCTGCGCCGAGGTCGAGGGCCTCTTCGTCTTCCGCCATTGGCTCCGCACCGAGGACATCGCCCGCTTCCCGAAGCTGCGCTGCGTCGTCCGCATGGGCGTCGGCTATGACCGGCTGGACCGGGTGACGCTGGCCGAGCGTGGCGTGACCGTCTGCAACCTGCCGGATTACGGCACTACGGAGGTCGCCGACCACGCGATCGCTCTGGCCCTGACCCTTCGCCGCGGCTTGCTCCTACATCACGAGGCCCAGCGCGCCAGCCCGCCCGCGGCCTGGGTGCCCATCGAGTCGCCCCTGATCCAGCGCCCCTCCACCCGCACCTTCGGCATCCTCGGTCTGGGCCGCATCGGCACCGCCGTCGCGCTACGGGCCAAGGCCTTCGGCTGGCGCGTGGTGTTCCACGACCCGCACCTGCCGAACGGCACCGAACTCGCGCTCGGCATCTCCCGCGCCCGCCGGATCGAGGATCTCTTCGCCCAGGCCGACACCCTCTCCCTCCACGCCCCCCTCACCCGGACCACCCGGGGACTGGTGGACGAGCGCCTTCTCCGCCTCCTGCCGCCGGGCGCCGTAGTGGTGAACACCTCGCGCGGCCCCGTGCTCGACATCGACGCGCTGGAGCGTTGCCTGCGGGATGGGCATCTGGCCGGCGCCGGGCTGGACGTACTGCCGGAGGAACCGCCGGGCCCCTCCATCCCCACTCTCCTCGCCGCCTACAGGGCTCGGGAGCCTTGGCTGGCGGGGCGCCTGATCATCACGCCGCACAGCGCCTATCACTCTCCCGAAGCGGTGGAGGATATCCGGCGGAAAAGCGCGGAAACGATGCGGGATGTCTTGATCGAGGGCGCTCTGACGAACGTCATCCAGCCAACTCACGAATAGTTTATACTCTGACTGCCTCAACCAGAAGTACCCACAAGGAGAAGGTCTGCAACCATAACCTCAGCATAGAAGCCGGAACCGACTCGCGCCGCACTGCCTGCGAGGCCACTAGCAAACGAGGTGGCGTCCTTGTTCGCAGTTGCGGTAGACATGGGTTCGTCTTCCATCATGGAGAACATCGGTGCCGCGCGGCGAGGAGCTTCCGATTACGGACATCCGCCTGGCCACGCAGCCGCCCCATGTGGTCCTCGACGTCTCCCGCCTCATCGCCAGCGGGGCGAAGCTCGCCCCATCGGGGATCGACCGCGTGGAAATGGCCTATGCGCGCCGCTGGGCCGCCATGCCCGAGGGAACCTGCACCTTCGTCGGCCAAGCCCTGGCCGGCGACTACGTCGCCCTGCCCTGGCGCGCCGTCGTCGGCCTCATCGCCTCCCTGACCGAAGCCTGGGGCAGCGCGGATTCCGGTAACCAGGCCGCCCGCCGCGCCCGCCGCCTCTCCGTCGCCCTCCGCTGGCGAGTGATGGCTGGCATTGGCCAACGCGAACTCGCGAAGCGGCTGAAGGAAGCGGGACCGAAGGTCTTCCTTCTCGTCTCCCACCGCGCCCTCGACCGGGAGCGGCCTATCCAGACGATGCGCGAGGCCGGTTGCGCCTTCGTGCCCCTCATCCACGACCTGATCCCGGCCACTCATCCCGAATATGCCCGCCCCGGCCAGGCAGACCGGCACCTGAAGCGCATCGGCACCACCGCCGCCCTGGCCGACGCCATTATCGTCAACTCCGCCCATACGGCGGAGGCGCTGCGCCCGCATCTCGGCATGCGCAACATCCCGCCGCCGGTGGTCATCGCCCCCCTCGGCATCGAATCCCCGCCTGCGGTCGCCCCGGCGCTGCCGGCCGATCCGTATTTCATCGTGCTCGGCACCATCGAGCCGCGGAAGAACCACCTTCTGCTGCTTCACCTCTGGCGCGACCTCGCTGCCCGGATGGGCCGGCGCACGCCCCATCTCGTTCTGATCGGCCGCCGCGGCTGGGAGAACGAGAACGTGGTGGACATCCTCGAGCGCTGCGATGCCCTCCGCGGCACGGTGCGCGAGATGGGCCAGGTGCCGGACCGCGAGGTGTGGGAGCTGTTGCGCGGCGCCCGCGCCCTGCTCTTCCCCTCTTTCGCCGAGGGGTATGGCCTGCCGCTGGCCGAGGCGCTGGCGCTCGGCGTCCCCGCCATCTGCTCGGACCTGCCCGCGCTGCGCGAGGTCGGCGGCGACGTGCCCGACTACCTGGACCCGCTGGACGGTGTCTCCTGGCGCTCGACCATCCTGGACTATGCCGATCCGGCCAGCCCGGCCCGCGCCTCGCAGGTGGCCCGCATCGCCGGCTGGCGGCCGCCCCGCTGGGACAGCCACTTCAGCCGGGTAGACGAGGTGTTGGCCAGTCTTGCACGCCGGGCCAGCCACGCCCCGGTCCGCGCCGGCACGCAGCGCTGGATGCGTGCCCGGCCCGTCCGGCCCGGCGGCGCGGCCAGCTGACCGCGCGACGTCCACTGGGTTCCGATATGACACGCCCCGATTCCGCACCCGGCCCGGGCCCCCGCGCCACGCGCGCCCGCTCCCCGCGTTCCCAGGGCGCGAATGCGGCGGCCGGTGCGCCGGCCGGCGCGGCCGCCGAGCCCATCGCCATCGTCGGCGCGGCCTGCCGCTTCCCCGGCGCGCCGGACCTCGCCGCCTTCTGGTCGCTTATGATCGAGGGACGGGACGCCGTCTCGACCCTGCCGCCCGATCGCTTCAACCAGGACTGGTTCTACCACCCCCGCCGGGCGGAACCGGGGCGGTCCTACACCTTTGCCGCCGGCCATATCGGCGACGTGGCCGCTTTCGACGCCGTCCATTTCGGCCTTTCCCCGCGCGAGGTCGCAGAGGCGGACCCTCAGCAGCGCCTCCTTCTCGAGGTCGCCGCCGAAGCACTGGAGGATGCTGGCTGGCCCGCCTCCTCGGTTGCCGGGCGCGAGATCGGCGTCTTCGTCGGCGGCTCCTCGACGGATTACGCGGAGCTCCGCCTGTCGGATCCCGCCAGCGTCGACCGCTACTTCATGACCGGCAACACCCTCTCCATCCTGGGGAACCGGATCACCAACGTCTTCGACCTGCGCGGCGGCGCGCAGACCATCGACACCGCCTGCTCCTCCTCGCTCGTCGCCCTGTCCCACGCTGTGGATTCGCTCCGCGCCGGGCGGGTGGAGGCGGCGCTGGTGGGCGGGGTGCAGCTTCTCCTCTCGCCCTATGCCTTCACCGGCTTCTCCCGCGCCTCGATGCTCTCGCCCACCGGGCGCTGCCACGCCTTCTCCGCGGCGGCCGACGGCTATGTTCGCGGCGAGGGCGCGGGGGTGGTCATCCTAAAGCCCCTCTCGGCAGCGCTCGCCGACGGCGACGCCATCCGCGGCGTGATCCTGGCCGCCGGTGTGAACGCGGTCGGCCGCTCCATCGGCCTTTCATTGCCCGACCCCCAGGCCCAGGCCGCGCTGCTGCGTCGGGTGCTGGCCGAGACCGGCCTGCCCGCCAGCCGCATCTCCTATTTCGAGGCCCATGGCACCGGCACCCAGGCCGGCGATCCGGTGGAAGCCCAGGCGATCGGCGAGGTCCTTGCCTCGGGCGGGGAGGAGCGCGCGGTGCCGCTCCCCGTCGGCTCCGTGAAGTCCAATATCGGCCATCTTGAGACCGCCTCCGGCATGGCGGGCCTGATCAAGGCCCTGCTCGTGCTGGAGCACCGGGTCATTCCGCCGAACCTGCATTTCGGCACGCCCAACCCGCAGATCGACTTCGACCGCCTCCACATTCGCATTCCCACCGCGCCGGAGCCGCTGGTCGGGCGCGCGCCCGTGGTGGGCGTGAACTCCTTCGGCTTCGGTGGCACCAACGCCTCCGTCCTTCTCGCCCCGCCCCCCGTCGCGCGCCGCCGCGGCGATGAGCCGGCGGACGAGGCGCCAGGCGCCACCCTGCCGCCGCTGATTCTCTCCGCCCGCTCCTCCAAGGCCCTCAACGAGGTGGCCGTCACCTGGTCTGCCGCGCTCCGCGCCGAGCCGGCCCGGGCGCCGGCCCTGCTGCGCGGCCTGGCCCGCCACCGGGACCTCGCCACCCACCGTCTGGTCATGCGGGGCGCAGATGCGGCGGCCCTTGCCGACCAACTCGATTCCTTTGCCTCCGGTGAGCCCGCAGGCATCCAGGGCACCGCCTCCGCCGCCCCGCTGCGGGATGCGGCCGGCGTCGCCTTCGCCTTCTCAGGCAACGGCTCGCAGTATCCGGGCATGGCCCGCGAAGCGATGGCGCATTCCCGCGCTTTCCGGGAGGCGGTGGAGGCGGCCGATGCCGAGCTCACCCCGCGCCTGGGCTGGTCTGTCGCCGCAGCCCTTGCCGATGGGATGACGGCCGAGGCCTTGTCGGCCACCGAGGTTGCCCAGCCCACCCTCTTCGCCGTGCAGCACGGCCTCGTCGCCGCCCTGGCGGGCGAGGGCATCACCCCCGGCCTCGTCCTCGGCCATTCCGTGGGAGAGGTGGCTGCAGCGCTGGCCGCCGGCATCCTGAACCTGCCCGAGGCCGCCCGCCTCATCGTCGCCCGCTCCGCCGCCCAGGCCCGCACCCGCGGCCGCGGCCGCATGGCCGCCCTCAACGCCACCGAGGCCGAGGCCGCGCCGCTGCTGGCCGAGTGCGGCCCCGGGCTGGAGATCGCCGCCCGTAACGCCCCCCGCGCGCTGACCATTGCCGGCCCTGCGGATTCCATCGCCCGCCTCGCAGCCGCCGCGAAGCGCGAGCGCCTGACCGTCATCCCGCTCGACCTCGACTACGCCTTCCACTCCGCGGCGATGGACGAGGTGGAGGGCGCGCTTCGCGACAGCCTGGACGGGCTGATCCCGCAGGCGCCGCGCCTGCCCTTCGTCTCAACGGTCACGGGCGCCGTGCTCGATGTGCCGGCGGATGCCGAATACTGGTGGCGCAACCTGCGCGCGCCCGTGCACTTCGCCGATGCCGCCGCTGTGGCCGCCCGCCTCGGCGCCCGCCCGGTCATCGAGATCGGCCCCAACCCGATCCTGCAATCCTATCTCAGGGAGATCTTGCGGACAGCCAAGGCCGAGGCCCCGATCCTCGCCAGCCTGTCCAAGCGCGACGCGCCCGGCAACCCGATCCCCCTGATCGCGGATCGCGCCACGGCTCTCGGTGCCGACCCGCGCCGCGCCCCCGCTTTCGCCGGCCCCGCGGCCCGGCGCGGCCTGCCCGCCACCCCCTATGCCCGCAGCCGCCACTGGTTCCAGAGCACGCCCGAGGACATGCGGCTGCATGACCCCGTGCTGGACCACCCGCTGCTCGGCTTCCGGCGGGGTGCCGAGCCGTCCGAGGGCGCCGCCACCGAGTGGACCCGCAACCTCGACGCCGCCCTCATGCCCTGGCTGGCCGACCACCGCCTGGGCGAGGAGGCCGTGCTGCCCGCGGCCGGCATGGCCGAGATGGCGCTCGCCGCCGCAGCCCGCCGGTTTCCGGATGCCGAGGCGCTGGAGATCTCCGCCCTCCAGATCCTGCGCCCCCTGCCCATCCCCTCCGGTGAGGCAGGCAGCCAGGAGGTTCGCTTCCGCCTCGCCGAGGACGGCACCTTCCGCCTGGAATCCCGCCGCCGGATGAGCGGCGAGAGCTGGTCGCTCAACGCCCGCGGCCTGCTCCGCCCCGCCACCATCCATGCCCTGCCCGCCCTGCCTGCGGCGCAGCAGGAAGGCGCCCGCCGCGTCGCAGAGCCTGTCCTGCACGGTATCGCCTCGCGCTGCGGCCTGGATTACGGCCCCGCCTTCCGCCCCGTGCGGCATGTGGACATCGCCGAGGGCGGTACCGCAGAGGTGGTATTGGACCTTCCTGCCGAAGCCCCGGCCGACGACGACTTCCTGCTGCACCCCGTGCGGCTGGACGGCGCCATGCAGGGTCTGATCGGGCTGCTTGCGGATCGCCAGGGCGTATCCGCCACCGGCGAGGCCCTCATCCCCGTCCGCTTCGAGCGACTTGTCATCCGGCGCGATGCCGGCCCGGCCGCTCGTGCTGCCCTCACCCTCACCCATGCCGGCCAGCGCGCGGCCGAAGCGCGGCTGGTGCTGGGCGACGCGAATGGCCGCCCGATCGCCCTGGCCCAGGGCGTATGGTTCCAGCGCGCCCGGCTCGGCCGCGGCGAGGCCGGAGAGGCGGTGGCCTTCCGGCTCGAGGACCAGCCGGCGATCGACCCCGCCCTGCCCCCGCCCGACCAGGTGCGCGCTCTCGACCTCGCCCTGGCCGCCGCCGGCGCCCGGGACGAATCGCTCGACCTTTCCGAGCCCGCCCTGCTGCTGGAAGGCTATGTCGCCGCCGCCACACTGCGCGCCCTGGCGACACCCGGGAACGGAGTGGACGAGGCCGCACCGCGCCCCATTCTGCCCACCACCCCCTACGCCGCCACCCTGCTGCGGGCGCTTGAGGAGGATGGGCTCGCCGTAAAGGAGGGCCCCGGCTGGCGCCTGCTCTCCGCGGAGGACCTGCCCGAGCCGGAGGAGATCTGGCGCTCCGTCCTGGTAGAGCGTCCGGCCCTGGCGCAGGATCTCGCCCTCGTCGCGCTGGCCGCCGAGCGCCTGCCGGAGGCTCTTTCCGGCCATCTCCCGCCCGAGGCCGCGCGTCTTCGCGTTTCGGAGGAATCGGCTGCTGTCGACCGGCTGGCCCAGGTGGTCGCCGACGCCGCGGCCGCGATCGCCACCGACTGGCCGGTGGACCGCCCGCTGCGCGTGCTCGATCTCGGCGGCGCCGCGCTCAGCCGCCACATCGCTGCCGGCCTCGCCCGCTCGGGCCGCCGCATCCTGCATATGCTGGCCGGCGAGACCCGCCCCGCTCCCACCGCCCAGGCAGCCGCCGAGGTGGTCACGCTCGACTGGGATCCGGCAGGTGTCCTGCCGCCGCCTGTCATCGCGGATCTCGTGGTGGGGGTGAACCCGGCCATGCGTGGCCGCGCCGGCACCTCCCTGCTCGACAACCTTGCAGCCGCCCTCGCCGAGGGTGGCCTCCTTCTTCTGGCCGAGCCGATGCCGGGCCGGCTTGCCGACTTCATCGGCGGCCAGTCCCCCGATAGCTGGTCGGACCCCACCCCGCCCGACGCCGACACCTGGCGCGCTGCGCTGGAAACGGGTGGCTGGTCCGCGGCCCGGCTGGAACCGCTGCGCGCCTCACCCTGGCCCGCCCTCCTCATCGCCGCGCAACGGCCGGCGCCGCCGCAGGCCGTCCCTGCCTCGGGTGAGGGCCGCCGCGTCATGGTGCTGGCCGATGCCGGGGCCGGCCCACTGGGCGAGGCCCTGGCCGCCGCCCTCGGCGGGGTCGGCGCCTCGATCGAGCTGCAGCGGCTGGAGGACGCCTCCGCTCTGCCCCCGCGCGCCCTGCGCGACGTGGCCGTGATCGCCCTCGCCAACCCGGCCGGCGCGGCCCTGTCCACCACCCTTGCCGGCATCACTCAGCTCGCCGCCAATGCATCCGGTGCCTGCTCGGGCTTCACCTTGATCGCCCAGGGCGGCCCGTCCAACCCGGCGGCGGAGGCGGTGCGCGCCCTCGGTCGCGTGCTGGCCAACGAGATGCCGGACCTCGCGCCGCGCCGCATCCTCATCGACTCCGTCCTTGCACCGGCCGCCGCCGCCCGGCGCCTGCTGCCGGAGCTGCTCAACCCCGGTAGCGAGCCCGAGCTGCTGCTCGGCCTCTCCGCCCGCCGCGTGCCGCGAATCGCCCAGGGCCATCCCGCCGCCCCCAGCCCGGCCTCGCGCCTCGCCGTGCGCCAGCCGGGGGCGCTGGCCTCCCTTGCCTGGGAGCCGATGGAGCCCCTGCCGGCCCCCGGCCCGGGCGAGGTGCGGCTGCGCGTGGAGGCCGCCGGCCTCAACTTCCGCGACCTGATGTGGGCGCAGGGCCTGCTGCCCGAGGAGACGCTGAAGGATGGCTTCGCCGGCGCCGGCCTCGGCATGGAATGTGCGGGCGTGGTGGAGGCCGCCGGCCCCGGCGTGCCCTTCCACCCCGGCACGCGGGTGTTCGGCTTCGCCCCGCGCGCGCTGGCCAGCCGGGCGCTCACCGGCGCCCAGGCCCTGGCCCCGATCCCCGAGGGCCTGACCTTCACCGCCGCGGCCACCATCCCCGTCGCCTTCCTCACCGCCGTCTATGCGCTGGAAACCTGCGCGCGGATCGCGCCGGGTGAGCGCGTGCTGATCCATGGCGGCGCGGGCGCGGTCGGTCTCGCCGCCCTGCAGGTGGCCCAGGCCGCAGGCGCCGAGGTGGCGATGACCGCCGGGTCAGCCGCCAAGCGCGCCTTCCTGCGCGCCGCCGGCGCCCATCTCGTGCTCGACAGCCGCGCCAGCGGCTTCGACGACGCGCTGCGCCGCCACTGGCCCGAAGGTGTGGACGTGGTGCTGAACTCCCTTGCCGGGGAGGCAATGGAGCGCAGCCTGGCGCTGGTGAAGCCCTTCGGCCGCTTCATCGAGTTGGGCAAGCGCGACTATGCCGAGGACCGGCGCATCGCCGTCCGTCCCTTCCGCCGCAACGTCACCTATTTCGGCGTGGATGTGGACCAGCTGCCAAAGGCCCGCCCGGCCGAGGCGGCGCGGCTGCTGGAATCCATCCGCGGCCGCCTCGCCGCCGGGGATTTGCGCCCCATCCCCTATTCTCGCCGTCCGGCAGAGGACGCAGAGGGCGCCTTCCGGCTGCTGCAGGCCAGCGCTCATATCGGCAAGATCATTGTCCTGCCCCCGCGCGGCGACGCCCCGCCGCCCAGGACCTGGGCACCGGGCGAGGGCACTATTCTCGTCACCGGCGGCACCGCGGGCTTCGGGCTGGAATGCGCCAAGTGGCTGGCCGCGACTGGCGCCCGCCGCATTGCCCTCCTTTCCCGTCGCGGCCCGGCCACCCCGGATGCGGGAGAGGCGATCACGGCGCTGGCCGCCCTCGGCGCGCGGGCCAGCGCCCATGCGGTGGATGTCTCCAGTCGTCCGGCCCTTGCCGCCGTGCTGGACGCGCTCCGGCAGGAGGGCCCGATAACCGGCGTCGTCCACGCCGCGGCGATTTTCGACGACGGTGCCGCGGCCTCCATGGATGCCGGCCGCTTCGCCCGCAGCCTCGCGCCCAAGCTCACCGCGGCCGAGAACCTGGACCGGCTGACGGAGGAGGATCCGCTCGACCTCTTCCTCCTCTTCTCCTCGGCCACCACTGCGCTGGGTAATCCCGGCCAGGCCAACTACGTCGCCGCCAACGCGGCGCTGGAGGCCCTGGCCCGCCGCCGCCGGGCCCGCGGCCGACCGGCGCTCGCCGTCGGCTGGGGACCGATCGCGGATGCCGGCATCCTGGCGCGCGAGGCCGAGACCGCCCAAACTCTGGCCCGCCGCCTCGGCGTTGAGCCGATGACAGCGCGCGAATCCTTCGAGGCCCTGCCCGGCCTTCTGGCCTCCGGCGCGCCGGTCATCTCCCTGGCACGCATCGCCTGGAAGCGCGCCGGCGCTGCCCTGGCCGTGCTGCGCGAGCCCGCCTTTGCCGCCCTGCGCGGCCGGCCGGAGGAGGCGGACACCGACATCGCCGACATGCGCGCCCATCTGGCCGCCCTGCCGCCCGGCGAAGCGCAGACCCTACTCGCCCGCATCGGGGCCGAGGAGCTGGGCCGCATCTTGCGCCTGCCACCCGAGAGCATCGCACCCGACGCCCCCGTCGCGCGCCTCGGCCTCGACAGCCTGGGCGGACTGGAGCTGCGCGGTGCGCTGGAGGCCCGGCTGGGCATGCCCGTGCCCCTTTCGGCCGTGACCGAGGACCTGACCGTCGGCGGCCTGGCGGCGCGCATGGTGGAAGGGCTGTCGGGCGGCGCGCGGGAAGCGCAGCTGGATGCGCTGGTGGGGCATTTCGAAGCGGGCTCCCCCACCCCACTTACACCGGAGCCCACCCCGGCCGACGCCGCGACCCTGGGCAGCACCGGCCATGACGTGCCGACGGGCGCCTCCGCCGACACGCGCCCCGGCGTGACAACGGACACGCGCCCTGGCGCGATGGAGACCAACGCGTGAACCAAGGCCTCGGCCTTTCTGCGACCGCCCGCCTCGCCCTCCTCAATCGGCTCTCCAAGCGCCGTGCGCGGCAGGAGGAGAGCGGCGCCGAAGGGGGGCGTTCCTCCTTCGCCGACCTGCCTGCGCTCCGCGACTTCGAGATGCTGAAGACGGCGATGGAGGCGCTCGACCTTCCCAACCCGTTCTTCCGGCAGCACCAGGGCGTGGCCGCCTCCACCACGGTGATCGGGAACGAGGAGTTCCTGAACTTCTCCTCCTATAACTACCTCGGCCTGAACGGGGACGAGCGCGTGAAGGCCGCCGCCCATGCCGCGATCGAGCGGCACGGCATCTCCGCCTCTGCCTCCCGCGTCGTCTCGGGCGAGCGGCCGCTGCATGCGGAACTGGAAGCCGCGATCGCCGCCCATTACGGCACGGAGGACGCGCTCACCTTCGTCTCCGGCCATGCCACCAACGTCACTGTCATCGGCCATTTGATGGGCCCGCGCGACGTGATCCTGCACGACGCGATGATCCACAATTCCTGCGTGGAGGGCGCCCGCCTCTCGGGCGCGCGCCGCATCCCCTTCGCCCACAACGATGCCCATGCCGCCGAGCGCGAGCTGGCCGCCGCTCGCCGCGGCGCTGGCCGCGCCCTCATCCTCATCGAGGGACACTACTCGATGGATGGCGACGTGCCGGACCTCGCCCGCTTCATCGAGATCGCCCGCCGCCACGATGCCTGGCTGATGGTGGACGAGGCGCACTCTCTGGGCGTGCTCGGCGCGACCGGCCACGGCATTGCTGAGCTGCAGGGCGTGGATCCGACCGGCGTGGACATCTGGATGGGCACGCTGTCGAAGACGCTGTCCGCCTGCGGCGGCTACATCGCCGCCAAGCGGCAATTGATCGACTTCCTGCGCCACACCGCGCCGGGCTTCGTCTATTCGGTCGGCCTCGCTCCTGTCCTCGCGGCTTCTGCGCTGGAATCGCTGCGTATCCTGGGCGAGGAGCCCTGGCGCGTGGGCCAGCTGAACGCCAACGCCGCGCAGCTGCGCGACGGCTTCCGCGCACGCGGGCTGGACGCCGGCGCCTCGGCCGCCCATGCCATCGTTCCGCTCATGACAGGCTCCTCCGTGCGCGCCGGGCGTCTCTCGGCCGAGCTGTTCCGGCGCGGCGTGAATGTGCAGCCCATCACCTTCCCTGCCGTTCCGGAACGCGCGGCGCGGCTGCGCTTCTTCCTTTCCGCCGACCACACGCCCGCGCAGATCGACCGCGCCGTCGAGATCGTGGCCGACACGGCGGCCGGGATCGCCCCGGCGGAGCTGGCGGGCTGACAGGGGCGGGGCGCCCGCCGCGCATCGCCCTCCTCACCCTTTCCAGCGCCGCCAGCGTCGAGGCGGTGGCGGCCTTCGCGGAGGCCCACCGTAGCAGCCTTGTCCTGCTCGGCCTCTCCAACCCCTATCGCCGGCAGTTGGGTGGCGTCCTCGGCCAGGCCTGGCGGCATCTGCGCCGTTCGGGCCCGCGCATGCTGGGCTATCTCGCCGTGAACATGTCGCTGCCGCGCCTCGCCGCCACTCTCTATCCCCGGCCGGGGCTCCTGCGCCGGCTTCAACTGCCGGTCATCGCGGTGGAGGACGTGAACGGCCCGGCGTTCCGCGCCGCCCTGCTCGAATCCCGGGCAGAGCTCATCGTCACCTTCCACTTCGATCAGATCCTCTCGGCCGAGACCCTCGCCCTCGCACCGCAGGGCGGGATCAACATCCACCCCTCCCTTTTGCCCCGGCACCGTGGCCCAATCCCCACCTTCTGGGCCGGGATGGAGGACAGTCCGGCCTACGGCGTCACGGTGCATCGCCTGGTGCCCCGGATCGATGCCGGGGCGGTCCTGGCGCAACGGGCCTTGCATCTGCCGCGCGGCATCACGGCCTCCGCCGCTGCCCGCCTTCTCCACCTCGCCGCCGTGCCGCTGGCCGGGGAGGCGCTTACCCAACTGTCCGCCGGGGAGCCGGAGGAACCGCCTCCCGAGCCGCTGCCCTACTGCCCCTTCCCCACCCGGGCCGCGCTCCGCGACGGGCGCCGCCGCGGGGTCCGGCTGGTGGGCCTGGGGGACCTGATCGTGGCGCTGCGGGCTCGGCCCTGAGCCGGCCGCGCGCCTGACCCCTTCCAAGCAGGATTGCCGAGGCCACGCGCGACGCATATGGAGCAAGGGTGCCCCCGGAACCCGATAACGCCTCGACGCGGCGCTTCCTGTTCCTTCAGGGCCCCATCAGTCCCTTCTTCTCGGAACTCGGCGCCCGGCTGCGCTCGCTGGGCCATGCCGTCTACCGCATCAATCTCTGCCTGGGCGACAAGCTGTTCTGGCGCGGCCCGGGCGCGGTGGACTTCACCGGCCGGGACACCGAGTGGCCCGGCTTCATCGCGGCCTTTCTCGACGCCCATGGAATCACGGACATCCTGGTGCTCGGCGAGCAGCGCTACTACCACCGCGAGGCGATCGCGGCCGCCAGGGCGCGCGGCATCGACGTCATCGCCACCGATTTCGGCTATCTCCGCCCGGACTGGATCACCTTCGAGTTCGACGGCCTCGGTCGCGACAGCCGCTTCCCGCGGGCGCCCTCGGAGATCCTGGCCCTGGCCGAGACCCTTCCGCCACCCGACCTCGCCTCCCGCCACCGGGACAGCTTTTTCAACCAGGCCGCCATGGACGTGGCGTACCACTTCGTGTCGCTGATTCCCGGCTTCTTCCGGCACTACCGGAGCCACCAGCTCTACCACCCCTTCCAGGTCTATTTCGGCACGCTCTCGCGCATCGTCACGCGGCGCCGGGCGAACCGGCGGGCGGATGCGATCATCGGGCGGCTGCAGGGGCGCGGCCCGCTCTTCCTCATGGCCATGCAGATGGAGACCGACTTCTCCGTCCGTGCCTATTCCCACTACCCCGACCTCGATTCAGCGATCGAGGAGGTGACGCGATCCTTCGCGGCCCATGCGTCGGCGGAGGCGCAGCTGCTCTTCAAGGTCCATCCGCTGGACCCCGCCATCAAGAACTGGCGCCGCCGCGTCACCGGCATCGCGCAGCGGGCGGGCGTGGCGGAGCGGGTTCACTATCTCGGCGGCGGCAATCTCGGCGCCATTACCGAGAGCGTGCAGGGGGTGATCACCATCAACAGCACGGTCGGGCTGCGCGCCATCGTGGACCGGCTGCCGACCCACACCCTGGGCGAGGCGATCTATAAGATCCCCGGCCTGGTGCATTGCGGCCCGCTGGACCGGTTCTGGACCGAGGGCCAGCCGCCCAACCCGGAGCTGCGCGAGGCCTTCCTGCGCGGCATCGCCTACTGCCTGCATATCCGCGGCGTCTACTACGCCCGCCCCGGGCTGGATGCGGCGGTGGAGGCCGCGGCGCACCGGCTGCATCACGGGCTGATCAACCAGCCGGTGGTGGAAGCGCCCGCCCCGATGATCTAACGGCGGCTATCCACCGATCCGAAATCGCAACAACTTCACCGCACGGTCCGCCAGCGGCGCCGGCAGAAGGGACAGCGCCCGCAGCCCGGCCACGAGAGGCAGCGGGAAAACACAGCTCGGCCGCCTGGCCCGCAGCGCCCGCTCGACCCGATCGGCCGCCTGGTCGGTGGAGAGCGAGAAGGGTCGCGAGCCCTGCCAGGCCCTGCCCATGTCGCTCTCGAAGAAGCCCGGCGCGATAAGCGTCACCCCTGCCCCGGTCCCGGTCAGATCCGCCCGGATCGCCTGCCCCCAGGCCCAGAGGCCGGATTTGGAGGCGCAGTAGCCCGGGCTGTCCGGCAGCCCGCGGAAGGCCGCGACCGAGGCCACCAGCCCGATCCGCCCCGCCCGCCGCGCGCGGAAGGCCGGCAGCAGCGGCCCGACGAGGTTCACCGCCCCCAGCAGGTTCACCGAGACCTGGGCCGTCACATCCGCCACCGTCTCCCGGCTGCCATCCGGGCGGCGCCCGGCCGCGATGCCGGCATTGGCGATGACAAGGGAAGTCGGCACCTCGGCATCCCAGCCCAGCACCGTCTCGGCCATCGCCGCGGCGTCCCGCACATCCAGCGCCGCAATCCGGACCGTCGCGCCACGGGCCGCGCAGGCCTCCGCCGTCTTCTGCAGCCCCGCCTCGCTCCGCGCGACAAGGCCCAGCGTCACCCCCGGTGCGGCGAAGCGCCGCGCCAGCGCCGCCCCCAGCCCGCGCGAGGCGCCGGAGACGATCACCCCGCCGGGAAACGCGCTCACCGCCGCCCCCCGATCCGCGCCAGCGCGCCGCGCACGAAGCCCTCCACCCCGCGATGGATCGTGAGCGGCGAGATGCGCCAGACGGCAGGATCCTCCAGCCGGTCCAGCATCACCTCAGGCGGACAGGGCAGCAGCGTCACCGGATCGACGTAGCGCGGATAGAGAATGAGGGCCGCCGCCACGAGCTCATCCAGCGTCCTCGCCATGCCGCGCCGTCCTTCCGGCAAGGGCGCGCGGTCCTCGGTCAGTCCCCATCCGGCATAGAAGGGCTGACCCCAGCAGGTCACGGCCAGGCCGCGCAGCAGCGCCTCGAAGCCGGAAAGGGAGGTCAGGGTGTGGAGCGCGTCCACCTTCGGCAGCAGCGCCGGCAGCGGAACGCCGCCCACCACCGCATCCGCCAGCCCGGCGAGATCCGCCGGCCGAAGGCGCCCGCGCCGGAACCCGGCTTCCAGATCAGGGTGCGGCTTGTACAGGATGAAAGCCTCCGGCTCCGCCGCCCGCACCGCCTTCAGCAGGGCGAGATTGGACCGGATCGCTCCCCCGCCCAGCCGCACCGAGGCATCGTCCTCGACCTGGCCGGGCACCAGCACCACACGCCGGCCGGCGGGGATGTCGGGCAGCGCCGCCTGGCTGGTCAGGTTGTACTTGGATACCCCGCGCCGAACGATCTCTCCCCGAAGCGCCGCGGACCGCGCCAGCAGTGCCGCGTCGTACCCGCCCTTCGCCAGCATGGCTTCCAGGTCGGAGGGCTGGCGCGGGTCATAATAGGCACCACGGGAGTCCAGGCTGTAGGAGGCGCCCGGCAGGAAGCGCGCGCCGAGTCCGCGGGACCGCACGAAGCCGTCCTCGAGCAGTCGCAGCTCCACCCCCTGCCGCCTAATCACGGCGGCCAGCCCGTCCGGGCAGGCGGCGGCCCAGGCGACCACCGCCCCGCCCTCGGCCCGCGCCCGCTCGATCGCGCGGGCGATGTCATGGGTGAAGGCCGGGGCACCGCCACCATGCGCCAGCACCGCGGAGACCTGCCGCCGCTTCCAGCGGGCGATGCCGATGCAGACTGAGATGCGCCGGTTGGACCGCTCCGCTGTCATCCAGTCCGCCAGGAGCGCAAAGCCTTCAGCCCGGCTCCAGGGGCGCCGCCGGAACGGATCGGCCGCGCGGATCCGGGCGAGCAGCGGCACGAGATGCGCACCGGCCAAGTCGTGCGGCACCCCGGCGGCCTCGGCCAGCGCGGCCATGAAGGGGGTCGCGCCATGCAGCGACGTGGCGGCATCCAGCAGCGTCCAGGGCGAGAGCGGCTGCGGAACCCGGCGCAGGCCGGGGGCGGCGGGCAGCACGGGCGTGGCGGAACGGTGGGCGAAGGGGTCGCGTGCCAGCAGCACCGGGCGGCCGGAACGGCGCGCGGTGGCCAGCGCGGCCTCGGCCGTCACCCGCCGCGCCGGATCGCAGGGATCGAGCACCACGGCCATGTCCCGCGCCAGCCCGAGCGCCGCCGCCCCAGGGTCCGGCAGGTCCGGCGGGCCGCCCAACCGCGCGCGGGCGATGATTCCGGCCAGCACCTCCGCCTCCCCGGGCGCCAGCGGCACCTCATCTTCGGTGACGATCAGGGGCGGGGCGTCACGGCCGGCAAAGCAGGGCGGGGCAAAGGGAGCCAGGCCGAATGGCGGCAGCGGGCCTTCGTGCCCCGGCCAGAAGGCAGGGAGGTGCGGCCAGCGGGCCAGAGCATCGAGCACCAGGGGCTCGGCACCGGAAGGGGCGGGATCGGGCCGCCGGATGGCAGGGGCCAGGGCCATCATGAGTTTTTGCCTGCTGCGTCGCGGTAGGATAAACTGCCGTCATGAAGCAAGCCATGCCCTCCGGCCCGGCCGGCGTCCCGCCCGCGGGGCCGGCCCTTCCGGCTTCGGCCCGCGTAAGGGCCGGCCTGCGCTGTGCCCTCCTCCTCGGCCTGCCGCTGCTCGCTGGCTGCAGCACGGGCGTGACCGAGACGAGTTGGTGGAATCCCGTCGGCCTCGGCCCCAGCCCCACCTCCCCTCCGCCTGCCACGAATGTCGTGCTGCCGGCCCGTGCGGCCGACCTGCTGGCCGCCTTCGCCGCCCGCGCCCAGGCCGGGCAAGTGGAAACGGTGCCCTCGACCGAGGGGCGCCTTGTCTCTGCACGCCTGGTCCGCGTCTACAACGCCGCCTCCGGCCGCGAGTGCCGTGAACTGCAGTTCGGGCCGTCCGGCGTCGCCGGTGGATCGCCCGGGGCAACCTACTGCAACGACCCTGCCCAGGGATGGGTCGCAGCCCGGTCCCTGTTGCGCGGCGGTGCGGTCTACCGCCCGTGAGCGCCGCCGGCATGGTGCCGATTCCGCCCGAGCGGCGGGCACGGGGCCACTGGATCATTGAGGGCATCGCCACCCAGGGCCGCGTCATCGGCGCCCTGATCATGCGCGAGATCCAGACGCGCTTCGGCCGCCACAATCTCGGCTTCCTCTGGCTGTTCTTCGAGCCGTTGTTCCTGGGCAGCATGGTCGGGCTGATGCACTCGCTGCACGGCCGGCATTTGCCAGGCGGGGTGGACCCCTTCCTGTTCAGCATCGTCGGCTATGTGCCGTTCTTCATGTTCCGCTCGATCGTGAACCGGGCGGGCAGCGCGCTGCACTCGAACCTCACCCTTCTATTCCACCGGCAGGTCACGCCGGCCGACGTCATGATTGCCCGCAACCTGCTGGAGGCCGCCTCGGTCCTCGGCGTGATCGTGATCATCCTGACCGTATC
Source organism: Roseomonas sp. WA12 (assembly GCF_054165765.1). Lineage (NCBI taxonomy): Bacteria > Pseudomonadati > Pseudomonadota > Alphaproteobacteria > Acetobacterales > Roseomonadaceae > Roseomonas > Roseomonas sp. WA12. The sequence continues at coordinate 2,991,248 of NZ_CM135108.1, forward strand.
CGCCTGGTGGGCGGAAATCCTGCCGGATAACGTGGCGCTAATCTTCTTCTCGCTCGTGCTGATGTTCTTCCTCTCGCACGGCTTGTCGATGATGCTTGCCGCGGCCGTCTCGCGGTGGGAGGGGTTCGACCGGCTCGTCCACCCCGTCACCTACCTGATGATGCCGCTCTCGGGTGCCTTCTACGCCCTGCACTGGCTGCCTCCGAACCTGCGCGAGATCCTGCTCTGGAACCCCCTTGTCAGCATCCATGAGGCGATCCGTCACGGCATGTTTGGCGAGGCCTTCCCGACCTATTACGACCTTGGTTACGTGGTCCGCTGCATCCTCGTCGTGACCCTGCTCGGGCTCGCGGCGCTGCGGACGGCGCGGCGCAAGCTCGAGATCTTCTGAGCAGCGTGGCGCCCTTTAGATGGCCCTGATCCTCGAGAATGTCTGGAAATCCTATCCCGTCCGCGGCGGGCGAAGGGAGATCCTCAAGGGCATCAACGCCACCATCGAGCGCGGCGACGCGGTGGGGATCCTCGGCCGCAACGGCGCGGGCAAATCCACCCTCATGCGCGTCATGTCGGGCGTGGAATCCCCCACCCAAGGGCGCGTGCGGCGGGAGATGTCCGTCTCCTGGCCGCTCGGCTCCGGCTTCGGCCTCCAGGCCAGCCTGTCGGGCGCTGACAACGCCCGCTTCATCGCGCGCATCTACGGTCAGGACGTGCGCGAGACGCTCGACTTCGTGCAGTCCTTCTCCGAAATCGGGCAGTACTTCTTCGAGCCCGTGCGAACCTACTCCGCGGGCATGATGGGCCGGCTCCTGATGGGCCTGTCCTTTGCCGTGAAATTCGACTGCTACCTTGTGGACGAAATCATCTCCGCCGGCGACCAGCGCTTCGTCCAGCGCTGCCAGACCATGCTGGAGGAACGCCTCGGGAATGCCTCCCTGCTGATGGTCTCGCATTTCGCGGACCATATCAGGCAGTATTGCCGCACCGCCGTCGTGCTCCGGAACGGCCTGCTCGAGCTGTATGAGGACATCGATGAAGGTATCGCCGTCTATCAAAGCCTTTGATCCGGCGTCGCCGGCGGCCGGGGTTTCCGTGCCGCAGCGCCGCCCGTCGAGGCTGATCAAGACCCTGAAGAAGTGGCGCGGCTTCCTGCTGGCCGTCGCGCTGCCCACCGCCCTCACGGCCGGCTACTTCTACGGCATCGCGGCCGGGCAGTATGCCAGCGAGGCCCGCTTCCTCGTGCGCGCACCTTCCGCGAGCGGCAACATCATGAGCGGCTCGCTCGGCGCGGCGCTCGGCAGTGCCGGCTTCAAGCCGGTCCAGGAGGAGGCGATGGCGGTGCGCGACTATCTCTCCTCGCAGGATGCGGTCCGAGAGCTGCGGCAGACGGTCGACCTCGTCTCCATCTGGCGGCGGCCGGAAGCTGACCTCCCCGCCATGCTCATGACCGACCAGCCGACCGCCGAGGCCCTCACCCGCTACTACCGGCGCATGGTGAAGGCCGAGTACGATTCTGAGTCCAGCAGCGTCACCGTCCATGTCCGCGCCTTCCGTCCCGAGGACGCGAAGGCCGTGGTCGAGGGGATGCTCCAGATCTCCGAGAAGCTCGTGAACGGCCTCAGCGAGCGTCAGCGCGCCAACACGATGGGCGACGCGCAGCGCGAGGTGGAGATCGCCGAGCGGCGCGTGATCGCGGCCCGCGCGGCGCTGACCGGTTTCCGCCAGGAGGAGCGCGCCCTCGATCCGACGCGCGAGGCGGCCTCCAGCATGGGCAATGTGGCGGGCCTTGAAGCCGCCCTCACCCAGGCGCGGGCCGAGCTGAGCGAGAAGGCCGGGTTCATGCGGCCCGACAACCCCCAGATCGGCGTTGTCCGCAACCGGATCGCCTCGCTCGAGCGCCAGATCGGTATCGAGCGCCAGCGCCTGACCGGTGGCAGCCAGGCTGCCCCGCAGCAGCTCGCCGGCTACGAGCGCCTGATGCTGGAGCGGGAATTCGCCGACCGGCAGCTCGCCTCGGCGGTCGGAAGCCTTGAATCCGCGCGGGTAGACGTGTCTCGCCAGCAGCTCTACGTCGCCCGCGTCACCCAGCCGCAGATCGCCGAGAGCGCCCAGTATCCCCGCGCCGCCTTCATCGTGGGCAGCGTGTTCGCCGTGCTCTGCGTGGTGTATGGCATCGCCTCCCTGATCCTCGCCGGATTTCGTGAACATGCATCCTGAACGCCGTGCGTCGCACGGGCCCGCCCTGGCGCTGGCCCTGCTCTCCGCGGTCCTGTCCGCACTGCCGGTCGACTTTTCCTGGGCCCAGTCCGGGCCGCTGCAGCAGCCTGTTCCCGGACGGCTCGGGCCAAGCATAGCCCAGTCCGCGGCCGCCCCGCAGTCGGCGGAAACCCTCCTGCCGGATTTCAGCAGCCTGTCCCGTCCCGGCTCGACCACCGAGGCCGAGGGCGGCGCGACGGTCACTGGCCCGCTGGGGGAGCCGCGGCGCGCGGCGGGTCCCTCCACCGCTGTCTTCGGCGCAAGCCTCTTCGCGCGCGGCGCACCGGCGGCGGCGGACACGCCCAATCCAAACTACGTCATCGGCATCGGCGACCGCGTTTCAGTCCGCGTCTGGGGCGCGGTAGAGTCCGAGGCGGTCGGCCAGGTGGACGCGGACGGCAACCTGTTCCTGCCCTCGATCGGCCCGATCCGCGTCGCCGGCACCCGCTCGGGCGACCTGCAGCGCGTGGTCGAGACCGAGGTGCGCCGCATCTACACGCAGCAGGTGCAGGTCTATGCCGTGCTGCTGAACGTTAACCGGATCGGCGTCTTCGTCACCGGCTTCGTCCGTTCCCCTGGCCGCCATGTCGGCACCGGCATGGAGAGCGTGCTCGACTACCTCATGCGCGCCGGCGGCGTGGACCCGGCCCGCGGCTCCTTCCGCGACATCGTGATCCAGCGCGGCGGCCGCACGGTGCAGACCGTGGACCTCTACCCCTTCCTGCTTACCGGTCGGCTCACGCGCTTCCTGTTCCAGGAAGGCGACACGATCGTCGTGAACAAGCAGGGCGCGCTGGTCAGCGTCGATGGAGCCATCCGCAACAACTACCTGTTCGAGGTACCCGGGCGCGCCATGTCGGGCGAGGAGCTGATCCAGCTTGCCGGCCCGTTACCCTCCGCCACCAACGTGGTGGTGCGCGGCACGCGCAACGGCCAGCCCTGGTCGCGCTACACCACGGTCACGGAACTCCGCCGCATCTCCCTGCTGGACCAGGACGTGGCAAGCTTCATCACCGATGCCCCGCCCCAGACCATCCGGGTGAGCATCGAGGGCAGCCGCATCGGCCCCTCCGTCCTGATCGCGGACCGCGACATCGGCCTTTGCCAGTTGCTTGACCATGTGGCGGTCGATCCGGTGCTGGCCGACACCAAGTCGGTCTTCGTGCTGCGCCCGACCGTCGCCGCCCAGCAGCTGCGCACGATCAACGAGACGCTGGACCGGCTGGAGCGGCAGCTCTTCAACGCCACCTCGCTGACGACCGGCGTGGCCGAGATCCGCGCCAGTGAGGCCCAGCTCGTCGCCCAGTACATCTCCCGCGGACGCCGGGTGCAGCCGGAGGGGCGGCTGGTCGTCTCCGACAGCTCCGGCCGTTGTAGCGACACTCGCCTGATGGATGGTGACGTGATCGTCGTCCCCGAGCGGAGCGAGCTGGTGCTGGTGGCGGGCGAGGTGGTGACGCCCCAGGCGATCCTGTGGCGCCCGAACCTGCGGATCGAGGATTTCGTGAACCAGGCGGGCGGCTTCACCCAGCGCGGCAATTTGTCCAACATCATGATCCGCCGCCCCAGCGGCGAGCTGATCCTGGACCCGCGCGAGGGCCCGCGCCCGGGCGACGAGCTGATCGCGTTGCCGCGGCTGGACCCGAAGCTCTTCCAGGTAGGCCGCGATATCCTGCAGCTCATCTACCAGAGCGCCCTTTCGGCCCGCGTCTTCCAGTAGGGAACCGAGGCTGGTCGGCGAATGGGCGGGCGGTGCCGGAAGGCGCCGCCCGCTTCGTTTGTGGGGCCGGGTCAGCCCGGGCGGATCGGCACCAGGATGCGGTTCTCGAGATAGAGCATCCGGTCGCCCGGTGAGCGGCCATGCATGACCGCGACTGAAACCACCCCAATCCCCACCTGGATCGGCGCCTCCCCTTCCCGCGGCAACGGGGTACCAGGCAGGCGATCCAGCGTGATTTCCAGATCCGGCCCGCCTTCCGCAATCTCCAGCGCCAGCTCGCCCACCGCCTCGGCGCGGATCTCCGCCGTCACCGCCGCCGCGTCCCGACGCCCGAGCGCCACGCGCAGCAGCCCCCCTGCCCCCGGCGGCGCGCGCAGGGCGAGGGAGATCCGGGCTGGTCCTGCCGACGGCGCGGACAGGCGCAGAACGGCGCGGCCCGGCTTCGTCCAGGCACCCCAGTCCTCGGACGGGTGCCAGTTGCCACCCTCCAGCACCAGTTCGGCCCGGGCCAGGCCCGAATGCGGCCCCGGCGATCCGCCATGGCCGAGAGGGATGGCCTGGCAGAGCGGGAGGGGCGGCGGCGGATCCCGTTCCTCCGCGGCCAGCCGACGGGCGGCGGCCAGGAGATCCTCGGCCACCTCCGCCCAGGGCCGCAGCCCGCCATGCCGGGGAATGCGCGCGGCGGCGGCGACCAGGCGCGCCGGATCGGCAATCAGTCCCTCGGCCGCCGTGGCCAGGTCCTCGGCAACATTAGGGGTGAAGAAAACCGCGCCGTTCCGCCCGCTTTCCATCAGCGCCGGGATCTCGGCGACGACCGGGACACGGCGGTGGAACAGGGATTCCGAAACCGGCAGCCCCCAGCCCTCGTGCCGGCTGGGATACAGGGTGAAAAGGCAGCCACGGTAGAGCCGCGCGAGCGCGCGGTCGTCCAGCTCGTGCAGCAGCGTGACCCGAGCGGCGAGCCGGGGGTCCGCGGCCAAGGCGGCGAGGATCGGCCCGTCCCCCGGGGCGCGCCGCCCGGCGAAGACCAGCCGCGGCGTGCCCGCTGCCCCGCGCCGCTCGATCAGTCGTCCCCAGGCCTCAAGGGCGAGGAGATGGTTCTTTCGCGGCTCCAGGCTGGAAACGAGCAGCACATAGGGCTCGTCCGGCAGGTCCGGATGCGCCGGGCCCGCCGGCGTCATAGGCGCGGGCGGGGCGGGGTGCGAGTGGAGCAACGTGGAGAGTGCGCCCAGGCGGCGGGATGGGGCGACGGCAGCCGGTGCTTCCTCGGCTTCCTCCATGGCCGAGCCGGGCCGGCCGTCGGGCGGCACGACCATGACGGGCGGCGCCGGCCAGTCTGGCAGGTGCCGCGCCATCAGCCGCCGGTACTCCGCCGCGGTGGCGTGTGAGACGGCGATCACCCCGTCCGCCAGCACGGGCAGGCTGGAGAACCAGCGCCCGAACTCCGCCCGCAACCCGGGCCCGGTGAATTCGGGCAGGACCAGCGGGCCGCAATCATGCAGCACCGGCACGTGCCGGCCGCCGGCCGAGCGCAGCGCCCGCAGGGCCGTGGCGTAGCGGGGAAGCCACCACGCGCTGCCCAGCGTCACCAGCACCGTGCCCGGACCGACCCGGAGGGCATGGCCGCGGCGGAGCCAGTCCTTCAGCAGCCCGAGCGCGTCCTGCCAGGCCGGCTCCTCCGGATCGGCGCCGCTTTCGGAAAGACGGTGCAGGCGAAGGAAGATGGGTGGCGGCAGAACGCGCCAGCTTCCCTCCTCCGGATGCATGGCGCAGAGCGTCACCTCGCCCATGGCGGCCGCCGCGATCTCCGACTGGACGCGCTGGATCCCGCTCGGCACCCGGCGGTGACCGTACCAGCTCACCAAGTCCGACAGGTCGAGAGCGATGCCCGCTTCCGCCCGCGGTGGCGGCAGCTGCGGAAGCGAATCGCGCCACTCCGCCCATGCGCCCTGGTCCGCAGGGTTCAGCAGGAAGGCGCGGCCATAGGACTCCGCCGCGGCGCCGCGCCGGCCGAGCAGCTTCAGCGCGTGCCCGATCTGCAGGTAGATGTCCGCGTCGCCGGGGTCCATCGCCTCAGCGCGACGGTACAGCGCCAGGGCGGCGGCGGGGTCGCCATCCTCCTTCAGGCAGTGCCCGCGCTGAACGAGGATGCCGCGGTCGCCCGGCCGCAGATCCAAATAGGCGCCATAAGCCTCGGCCGCCTCGGCCCAGTGGCGCGCATCCCGCGCGGCATCGGCCCGGGCCAGCAGATCGCCCGCGCGCTCATCCTCTCCGGCCCTCTCCTCCGCCACCCTCATCCCCCGTATCCTGCCCGCCGAACATGCCGTGCCCGGCCTCGCCAGACCAGCGCAGGGCCCAGCTCCCGCCCTCCCGCGCCCATTTCCGGGACCTTGGGGCGGGGACTTCGGCTTCCGTGACTTCGGCTTCCGGCGAACCTCGTTTAGAACAGAACAGATGCGCCCCAGAATCCTGATCGACGGCTTCAACCTCGCGCTGGAGCACGGCACCGGCGTCTCCACCTATGCGCGGAACCTGTCCTACCGGCTGGGCACTGCGGGGGCGGAGGTGGAGGTGCTGTACGGCCGCCACGTGAACCCGAAATGGAGCGCCCTGATCAAGGAGATCGCCTTCTTCGACGATCCCGGGATCGAGCGCATGACCTTCACCCGCCGGATGCGGCGGCTGCGGCGCACGCTGATGGCGGGCCTGGGCGAGACAGCCACCGAGATCCCCGTGACCGGCCAGGTGGTGGCCGACAACTACGCCTCCCGCATGCCGCATTTCGACCGGCTGTGGAACGTGGAGGACGTGTTCAACCGCTCCCACAACCGCTTCAAGATGTTCCCGCGCTCCGTGCCGGTGAACCTGCCGGGCGGGGCGCCCACCATCGCGCACTGGACCTATCCACTGCCCATGCGCATGCCGGGCGCGAAGAACATCTACACCTTCCACGACCTGGTGCCTCTGCGCCTGCCCTTCACCACGCTGGATCACAAGCGCCGCTACTTCCGCCTGTGCCGCATGCTGCTCGCCCAGTCCGACCACATCATCACCGTTAGCGAGGCGTCGCGGCGCGACATCATCAACCTCCTCGGTGCCCCGCCCGAGAAGGTGACCAACACCTACCAGTCCGTGGAGCTGCCGCTCTTCCTGACCAACAAGCCCGAGGACCAGGCACGGGACGAGATCCGCGGCGCCTTCGGGCTGGAATGGAAAGGCTATCACCTCTTCTTCGGCGCGATCGAGCCGAAGAAGAACCTCGGGCGCCTGATCGAGGCGCATCTCGTATCGGGCATCGACACGCCGCTCGTGATTCTCGGCAAGCAGGCCTGGAAGAGCGACCAGGAACTGCAGCTGCTGTTCGAGGACCACCAGCGCTGGATGACGAATCAGGGTGAGAGCAAGCTCACCCAGCGGAAGCTGCGCGAGAAGATCATCCTGCTGGACTACGCGCCCTTCCGCTTGCTCGTCTCGGTGATCCGTGGCGCCAAATCCGTGCTGTTCCCCTCCCTCTACGAGGGATTCGGCCTCCCGGCGCTGGAAGCGATGAGCCTTGGCACCCCCGTGCTCACCTCCAATACCTCCTCCCTGCCCGAGGTGGTGGGGGATGCAGCGGTGAAGGTGAACCCCTACGATATCCGCGCGATGGTCGAGGGCATCCGCGCCCTGGATGCCGACGAGGAGCTGCGCGAGCACCTCTCCTGGGCCGGCCGTCGTCAGGCGGCAACCTACAGCGCCGCGGCCTATGAGCGGCGGCTGGCCGATGTCTATGCCCGGCTGGGCGCGACGCTGGAGCCCGGCTCCGCACAGGCCGCGCCGGAGGAGTGATTGGCGCACCCCTTGGACTCCGCGCCCCGCCTTCCGTAACACCCTCCGCCCCGATCTCGATATCCCGACGCCCATCAAGGCCAGCCCCATGAACGACGACACCGCCCTGCCCGACCGCCTTTCCACGGACCCGGGCAGCCCCTTCTTCAACGCCGAGCTGCTCGAGCGCGGGGTGGGCATCCGCTTCAAGGGCGTAGAGAAGAACAACGTCGAGGAATACTGCGTCAGCGAGGGCTGGGTGCGGCTCTCGGTCGGCAAGGCCGTCGACCGCAAGGGCAAGCCGATGACCATGAAGCTGCAGGGCAAGGTCGAGCCCTATCTGCGCGAGCCGACCGAGGCCGAGCCTGCCGGCGGGGCTGCGCCGGACGCCTAATGGCCGGGGCCGGGGCCGGGCCTCAGCCCGGCCGCAGCCGCGGATCGGCTGCCAGCTCCATCAGGTCCAGCTCCTCTTCCACCGCGTGGAAGGCATCGTCGCCGATCGTGCCGGCCCGGCGAAGGTTCTCCAGCGCGTCGCGGGAGGCATCCACCGCCCGACGCTGCAGCCGCGCCGTGCTCTCTGGCGGCACGGACCCGCCAAGGGCGGCGCGGGCGCCGAGTTCCCGCAGCAGCGTGTCCCGCCCCGGGGAGGGCGGCGCCTGCTCCACCAATTGCATGGCCGCGCGGGCGCTCTCGGTGCGGGCCCGCACCACCTCGGCCTCCACCGCGCCGTCATCGGAGAGACCCAGCCGGCGCAGCAGCGGCCCGAGCGTCGTGCCCTGCAGTCCCAGCGTGACGAGCACCACGCAGACCGAGGCGAAGACGATCGCGTCGCGAAAGGGCAGGTCCTCCGGCAGGGCGAGGGCGGTGGCGAGGGTGACGACCCCGCGCATGCCGGACCAGCCGATGACCAGTCCCCCGCCCGCCGTAGGCTCGGCCAGCACCCGCCCGCCGCGCATCCGCGGCCCGAACCGCGCGACGCCCCAGCGTGCGAGGGTGTTGAAGGCCATCACCCAGACGAGCCGCGTCAGCACCACCGCCGCGCAGGTGGCCGCCGCCAGCAGCGCCACCTTCTCCCAGGCGCCGTCGATCCGGCCAACGATCCCGCGCAGCTGCAGCCCGATCAGCAGGAAGGCCAGGGCGTTCAGCACGAAGACCGCCACGTCCCAGACCGCATAGGAGGCGATGCGCCGCCGCCCCCCGATCCGACGCGGCGCGTGGCGGGCCAGGGTCATCCCAAAGACGACGACGCTGATAATGGCCGAGAGGTGCAGCGCCTCCGCCACCAGCCAGGCGCCGAAGGTGCCGAGGAACTGGACGAGGGTGTTGATGGGAATGTCGTCGAACATGCCATCCACCCAGGCCAGGTGCAGCCGCGCCACCGCCCAGCCGAACAGCGCGCCCCCGCCCGCCGTCAGCAGCAGCATCGGGCCGGCATCGAAAAGGGAGAAGGTGCCCGTGGCCGCCGCGGCCAGGGCCATGCGGTAGATCAACAGCGCGCTGGCATCGTTGAACAGGCTCTCCCCCTCCAGGATCACCAGGATGCGGTGCGGCGGGCGGAGGCGTCGGAGCACGGCGGTCGCGGCGGAAGCGTCCGGCGGCGCCACGATGGCCCCGAGCGCGATGGCGGCCGCCCAGGGCATCTCCGGCAAGCACCAGCGCGCCACCAGCGCCACGGAAGCGACCGTGATCCCCACCGCGACCAGGGCGAGGGTCGCCACGGGGACGAGGTTGTCGCGCAGGTCGCGCGGGGAGGCATCGAAGGCTGCGTCCAGCAGCACCGGGGCCACGAACAGCACGAGGACCAGCTCGGGGTCGGGCGTGATGGCTGGTACGCCGGGAATGAAGGCCGCCGCAGTGCCGGCCAGGGCCAGCAGCGCCGGATAGGGCACGCCGATGCGCCCGGCGAGGGTAGAGAGCAGGGCCGCGGCTAGCAGCAGGGCGATAATGGTTTCGAACAACTCCATGCCGGCAGCCTAAGGGCCAGGGGCCCCGCTGCAGAAGCGCTGGCGCGCCGGGGCAGCTCCGTTCCATTCCGGCCAGGGCATTCGCCCGCCTTTCGGGCAGGGCTGGCTTCCGCGCCGCTCGCTTGACCCCTGCCCCGCCCCCTCCGCATATGGCGCCCATGCCTCTCCGGCCGCAGCCAGCCCCCATGCGGGCGCGAATTCCCGGCCCGGTCCCCCTCTAGGGGCCGGGGACAAACCGCAGCGCCTGCCCCTTCGCCGCCCGCCCCGAGCGCGGCCCTGAGACCCGGACCACCCATGACCGACGCCCCCGCCCCCGAAGACGCCAAGGCCCCTGACACCAAGGCCCAGCGCCGCGATTATCGCGGCACCGTCTTCCTGCCCAAGACCCCCTTCCCCATGCGCGGCGACCTGCCGAAGCGCGAGCCCGCCACCCTCGCCCGCTGGAAGGCGCAGGACCTGCGCGGCCAGTTGCGCGAGCGGTCCCGCGGGTTGCGGAAGTTCGTGCTGCATGACGGCCCGCCCTATGCGAACGGCCCGCTCCATATCGGCCACGCGCTGAACAAGATCCTGAAGGACGTGATCAACCGCGCCGCCCAGATGTCGGGCCGCGATGCCGATTACGTCCCGGGCTGGGACTGCCACGGCCTGCCGATCGAGTGGAAGGTCGAGGAGGGCTATCGCGCCAAGAAGCAGGACAAGGACAGCGTCCCCGTCCTCGAGTTCCGCGCGGAGTGCCGCGAATATGCCCGCCACTGGCTGGGCATCCAGTCGGAGGAGTTCCAGCGCCTGGGCGTGCTGGGCGACTGGGAGAACCGCTACGCGACGATGGACTTCACCTCCGAGTCGGTGATCGCCGAGGAGATCGGCCGGTTCCTGATGAACGGCTCGCTCTATCGCGGCTTGCGCCCGGTGATGTGGAGCCCGGTCGAGAAGACCGCGCTGGCGGATGCCGAGATCGAGTATCACGACGTCACCAGCCCCACGCTGCACGCCGCCTTCCCTGTCGTCAGCACGACCGTGCCCGGGCTGGAGAACGCCCGCGTGGTCATCTGGACCACTACGCCGTGGACCGTTCCTGCCAACCGCGCTGTCGCCTATGGCGAGGAGATCGACTATGCGCTGGTGCATGTGGACGGCATCGCCGAGGGCTCGCTGCTCGCCACCGGCGACGACCTGATCGTCGCCCTGTCGCTGCTGCCCGCCTTCGAGAAGGAGGCTGGCCTCACCGCGCATTCCGTGCGCCGCGTCATCAAGGGGGGCGAGTTCGCCGGCACCATCCTTGCGCACCCGCTGCGCGGCTGGGCCGCCGGCGAGGGCGCCTATGACCACGACGTGCCGATGCTGGCCGGCGATTTCGTCACCGCCGAGGCCGGCACCGGCTTCGTGCACATCGCGCCCAGCCATGGCGAGGACGACTTCGCCCTCGGCCGCGCCAACGGCCTGCCCGTGCCCGAGATGGTCGGCGACGACGGCACCTACACCGTGCAGGCCGCCGGCTTCACGGGCATCCATGTGTTCAAGGCGCAGGATGCCGTCTGGGCCGCGATGGAGACGATGGGGACGCTGGCCGCCAAGGGCAGCCTGCGCCACAGCTACCCGCATTCCTGGCGCAGCAAGAAGCCCGTCATCTTCCGCGCGACGCCGCAGTGGTTCATCGCCATGGATGACGGGAACCAGATCCGCGCCAAGGCGCTGCGCGCGATCGACGAGACGCATTTCGTACCGGACCAGGGCCGCAACCGCATCGGCTCCATGGTCGCCGCCCGTCCGGACTGGTGTATCTCCCGCCAGCGCGCCTGGGGCGTGCCGATCGCGGTGTTCGTCGAGAAGAAGAGCGGCGAGCCGCTGCGCGATCCCACGGTCATGGAGCGCATCCTTGCCGCCTTTCGCAAGGAAGGGGCTGATGCCTGGTACCAGCCCGGCGCCGCTGCCCGCTTCCTCGGCAACGAGCGGAACCCTGACGACTACGAGCAGGTGATGGACATCGTGGACGTGTGGTTCGAGAGCGGGAGCACCCACGCTTTCGTCCTGCCCGACCACAACCTGCCCTTCCCCGCCGACCTCTATCTGGAGGGCTCGGACCAGCATCGCGGCTGGTTCCACTCTTCCCTGCTCGAATCGGTGGGCACGCGCGACATCGCGCCCTTCAAGGCCATTCTGACGCATGGCTTCGTGCTGGATGAGTCCGGCCGGAAGATGTCGAAGTCGCTCGGCAACGTCACCGCCCCGCAGGAGGTGACGAAGGATTATGGGGCCGACATCCTGCGGCTGTGGGTAATGAATTCCGATTTCGCGGAGGACCTCCGCATCGGCAAGACCATCCTCGGCCAGCAGGCGGAGCTGTATCGCCGCATCCGCAACACGCTGCGCTGGCTGCTCGGCAGCCTGGACGGCTTCACCGAGGCGGAGAAGGTGGACTATGCCGAACTGCCCGAGCTGGAGCGCTTCATCCTTCACCGCGTCGCCGAGATCGACGCGCGCATCCGCCGCGCAGCCGAGGATTACGACTGGTCCGGCGTGATGCCGGAGATCCACAATTTCTGCGCCTCGGATCTCTCCGCCTTCCTGTTCGACGTCCGCAAGGACAGCCTCTACTGCGACCGCGCCGATGACCCGCGCCGCCGGGCCGCGCGCACGGTGCTGGACGTGCTGCATCGCTGCCTCTGCACCTGGCTGGCCCCTGTGCTCGTCTTCACGGCGGAGGAAGCCTGGCTCGCCCGCTTCGGCGAGGGCGCGGACAGCGTGCACATGCAGACCTTCCCCGAGATCCCCGTGGAGTGGCGGGATGAGGCCTTGGCCACCCGCTGGGCCCGGGCGCGGGCCGTGCGCTCCCTCGTCACCGCCGCGCTTGAGAAGGCGCGCGCCGCCGGCACCATCGGCAGCTCTCTCCAGGCCGCGCCGGAACTGTTCCTGGGCGAGACCTATGCCGACCTGTCCAACCTTTCCTGGGCCGAGCTCTGCATCACCTCGGACCTGAGCCTGCTCGGCACGAAGCCCGAGGGCGACGAGGTGGAGGAGGGCGAGCACGCCGCCGCCCGCTTCCTCCCCGCCCCGGGCAACAAATGCGAGCGCTGCTGGCGCGTGCTGCCCGAGGTCGGGCGCTCGGCTGCGCACCCCACCCTGTGCCTTCGCTGCGAAGCGGCCGTCGCCTGATGGCCGCCCTCAATCTTCGGCGCGGCCTGATCCTCGCCCTCCTCGTCCTCATCGCCGACCAGGCGAGCAAGTGGTGGGTCCTGGAGGTGCTGAACCTGCAGGAACGCCGGAACGTGCCCGTGCTCGGCGGGGGAGGGTTCGGGCTGGACATGACCATGGTCTGGAACCGCGGCGTCACCTTCGGCCTGCTCTCGGGCAGCGCGCCCTGGCATGCCTGGGTGCTGGCCGGGCTGGCGGCGGCGATCGCCGTCTTCCTCGTGCGCTGGATGGCCAAGGCGGAGAACCGGCGCACGGCGCTGGCGCTGGGCGCCATCGTCGGCGGTGCGGTGGGCAATGTGATCGACCGTGCCCGCTTCGGCGCGGTGGTGGACTTCGTCGATGCCTATGCCTGGGGTTGGCACTGGTACGTGTTCAATGTGGCGGATGCGGCCATCGTGCTCGGCGTCGTCGTGCTGCTGATCGAGGCCGTGACGGCCCGCCCCGTCGCCTCCGGCCCGGCGGGCACGAAATGAAATACGCCTGGCCCGCAGCGCGCTGTTTCCGCAAACCCTGCACCCCTGCTAAGGATGCGGCCGCCATGAACCCTCGCCCCCTCCTCCTGGCCCCGCTGCTCCTCCTCGCTGCCTGTGGCGGCGACACGGCCCGCACGCTCGGCCTCACGCGCGAAGCCCCGGACGAGTTCCAGGTGGTGACCCGCGCGCCCCTCTCCATCCCGCCCAGCATCGGCGCCCTTCCGCCGCCCCGCCCGGGTGCCCAGCGCCCGCAGGAGATGACGGCGCGCGAGCGCGGCGAGAGCACCCTCGCCCCCGCCACCCTTCTCGGCGAGAGCCGGCGCGACCGCCCGACGGGCGCGGAATCGGCGCTGCTCGCCCAGGCCGGCCAGGCCTCGGGCGCCACCGCCACCGGCAATATCCGCCGCCAGGTGGATGAGGAGAGCCTCCGCCTCGACCGCCCGCAGCGGAACGTGGTCGAGCGGCTGATGTTCTGGCAGGACCCGCCCCGCCCGGGCACCGTGGTGGACCCCCAGCGGGAGTCTCAGCGCCTCCGTGAGAATTCCGCCCTGGGTCGCTCGCCCGAGGATGGCGAGACGCCGATCATCCAGCGACGCCAGCGCGGCCTGCTGGACGGCCTGTTCTAGGCCGCCCGTTGCAGAACGATCGGTTCGGCGGGTTGTCACGCAATGAAACCCGCCCGGACACTCCCGCCGGCCAAGCCGCACCCCACATTCCAGGAATGCCATCCCTGACCCGCCGCGCCGCCCTGGCCACCGCCGCCGCGGCGCCCGCCGCCCTGGCCACCCGCGCCGCAACTGCCCAGCCCGCGCCGGGCGCCTCCCCGGCTCCCGCCGCTCCGCTTCCCACCCCGGCCCCCATCCCTGCCGACCGTCCGCTCTTCGGCGCCAATCTCTGGCAGATGCCGAACGGGCTTCGCGTGGCCCATGTGCCCACCCGCGGTGCGCCCGTGGTGGCGCATTACCTGTTCTACGGTGTCGGCGCCGGGGATGATCCCGAGGGCAAGTCCGGCCTCGCCCATTTCCTCGAGCACATGATGTTCAAGGGCAGTGCCCATGTGGCGGATGGCGAGTTCTCCCGCCGCGTCGCGCGCGAGGGCGGGCAGGACAATGCCTTCACCTCCCGCGACGTGACCGCCTATCACCAGACCGTGGAGGCCACCCGCCTCAAGCTGGTGGCGATGATGGAGGCCGACCGCCTCCGTGCGCCGCTCTACCCCGCCGATGGGGTGGAGCCCGAGCGCGCCGTGATCCTGGAGGAGCGCCGCCAGCGCACCGACAGCAACCCCCGCGCCCGCTTCCGCGAGACCTATGACGCCGCGATGTGGGGCCGCCAGCACTGGCGCGGCCGCCCGATCATCGGGTGGCCGGATGAGATCCGCGGCCTCAGCCGCGAGGATATGCTCGCCTTCCACCGCCGCTGGTACAATCCGGCCAATGCCGTGCTGGTCGTCGCCGGGGCCGTGGACGAGGCCGCGCTGCGCCGGGTGGTGGAGGACGAGTATGGTGGCGCCGAGGGCGGCGAGCCGATCGTCCGCCGCCGTGCCGAGCCGCCCGCGGCCCCGCTGGAGGCTCGCGTCATCCGCAACGATGCCGGCGTGCGCGAAGCGCAGATGGTCCGCTCCTGGATCGCCCCTACCCTGACCTGGGGGCGCGATGGCGCGGGGATCCGCCATGCCCATCCGCTGGAAGTGCTGGCGCATCTGCTGGGCGGTGGTCCCGGCTCGCGCCTGCACAAGGCGCTGGTCCAGAGCGGCCTCGCGGTCGCGGCCGGCGCCAGCTACGACAGCGACGAGCTCGGCGCAGACGCCTTCGCCGTCTTTGCGACCCCTCGCGGCGACACGCTCCCTTCCAAGGTGGAAGCCACCATCGAGGAGGAGATCGCCCGCCTGCTGGATGGCGGCGTGACCACCGAGGAGGTGGCGCGCAGCCAGCGCCAGCTCACCGCCGGCGCCCTTCTCTCGCTGGACGGGCTCGGCGCCGCCCCCCGCCTGCTGGGCGGCGCGCTGGCCATCGGCCTGCCGCTCGACGCCGTGGAGCACTGGCCCGCCCGCATCCGTGCCGTGACGCCCGAGGCGGTGACCGCCTCAGCCCGCGCCATCTTCACCCATCCCTCCACGACGGGATGGCTGCTGCCCGAAGGCGTGCGCGCGCCATGAGCGAGACCATTCCCAGCGGCTTCACCCTGCCCGTGCAGGTGGTGGAAGCGGCCGGCGTCACCGCATGGTTGGCGGAGGACCATGCGGTTCCCGTCGTCTCCTTTGCCTTCTCCATCCCCGGCGGTTCCGCGCTGGATCCCGAGGGGCGGGAGGGCGCCGGCGCCCTGGCCGCTGCCCTGCTGACCGAGGGCGCGGGCGACCTCTCCGCCAACGCCTTCCAGGAGGCGATGCGCGATGCCGCCATCTCCTTCAACTTCTCCGCCGACCGGGACGAGTTCTCCGGCAATTTCCGCTGTCTCAGCGACGCTCTTCCGGAAGCCACGCGCCTCGCCCGCCTCGCCCTCTCCGCCCCGCGGATGGAGGCTCAGGACGTCGAGCGGGTGCGCGCCCGTGCCATCGCCGGTGCACGCCAGGCGCTGGAGAACCCGCGCGGGCAGGCCGGCCGTGCCTTCTGGGCCGCCGCCCTGCCCGGCCCCTTCGGCCGCCCGCCCGGCGGCACGGCGGAGACCCTGGCCACCCTGCCGGGCGAGCTGCTGAAATCCGTGCCCGGCCGGCAGTTCCGCCGCGGCGGCCTTCTCGTCGCCGCTTCGGGCGCGATCACGGCCGACCAACTGCGCGACGTGCTGGCCGCCATTTTCGGCGATTGGCCTACAGAGGCGCCCTCCGGCTTGCCGACGGTCCCGCCCTTCGCCGCGCGTGGCGTGCAGGTGCTGACGATGGACAGCCCGCAATCCGCGGCGGTCTTCGGCCAGCCCGGCCTCGCGGTGGATGACCCGGACTGGGAAGCGGCCGGGGTCGTGATGCGCGTGCTTGCCGGTGGTGGGTTCTCCTCGCGCCTGATGAACGCGGTGCGGGTCGAGCGCGGCCTGGCCTATGGCATCGGGGCCGGGCCCGAGCCCGTGGCCGGCCGGAGCATCATCATCGGCTCGGTTGCGTCCGAGAATGCGCGCATGGCCGAGACGCTCTCTGTGCTCCGGGGCGAATGGGCCCGCATGGCCGCCGCTGGCCCGACCGATTCCGAGCGCGAGGAGGCCATCGCCTATCTCACGGGCAGCCAGCCACTCTCCTTCACCTCCACGCGGCAGGTGGCGAACATCCTGCTGGCGCTGCGGCGGAACAATCGCCCGCTGGACTGGCTGGCAAACCGCCCTGCCCGGCTCGCGGCTCTCTCGCGCGAGAAGCTGGCGGAGGTCGCGGCGCGGGTGCTGCAGCCGGATGCGCTGGCGGTGACCGTGGTGGGCAAGCCGGAAGGCCTTTAGCCCAGCCTTTTACCGAACGGGCCGCCATCCCGGGGGACGGCGGCCCGTTTACGTTTCTGGGCACCCGGTCAGACCACCCGCGCAGCCGTCACCGCCAGCGGCGGTCGTTTGCTGATGCGCCAAGCGCCGGACACGAAAGCGGGCCACCGTCCCCCGGGATGGTGGCCCGCTCGCGTTTCAGGCCTAGAGGTCAGACCACCCAGATGTCCGACGCGGCCAGCGCCGTGCCGGCCACCAGCGTGCCGATACGGATCGCGGCGGCCCCACCCGCACCATCCGCATCGTAGAGCAGGGTGCCGGAAGCCTGGTCGTAGAGGACGTGCTGGTCCGCCGTGGTCGCCACGCGCCCGGCCGCGAACTCCCCAGCCGCGATCGGGCCGGAACCCGACAGCGCCGCGAAAACATCGCCGTCCAGCTCGATCCGGTCCTCGCCACCGACGAAGTCCATCACGCGGGTCAGGTTGCCCTGGCCGCCCGGCGCGTCGAAGCGGAAGCGGTCCGCACCCTCGCCACCAAACAGGTGGTTCACGCCCGTGCCGCCCATCAGCAGGTCGTCACCGCCGTTGCCGTGAAGCGTGTCGTTCCCGGCGAGACCCGAGAGGATGTTGTCCTGCGCGTTGCCAAGGATGCGGTTACCGAGCGCATTGCCCGTGCCCTCCACCGCCGTGCCCTCCATGATCAGCTTCTCGACGTTGTCGGTCAGCGTGTAGCTGATGGAAGCCGTGACGCGATCGTAGCCCTCGCCCGCAAGCTCGACCACCACGTCGCCGGCGGAGTTGACGTTGTAGCCGTCGTCCCCGGTGCCACCGAACATCTGGTCATCCCCGGCGCCACCGATGAGGCGGTCGTTGCCGCCCATCCCGTAGAGCGCGTCGCGCCCGCCATCGCCCAGCAGGCGGTCGTCGCCCGTCGTGCCGTCCTGGCGGTCGCCCAGCACCGTGTCCTCGCGGGCGGCAACATTCTGAATGCGCTCGTCCGTGGCTTGGCCGGCATCGACCTTGTCATAGGCCTCGGCCGCCGTGCCGTGCTCGGCCTTCAGGTACTCGGCCAGCGCGTCCTGCTCGCTGCCCTTGGCCGCAAAGCTGGCGGCGCCATCGGTCAGGGCGGCGTTGTTCAGCAGGTCCACCCGGTTCTCGGCATAGGCACCGATCGGGTAACCGTCGCCGCCATCCACCATGAAGCTGAGCGTCACCATGCGGATGTCTCGGCCCGCATCGCCCACCAGCACGCCGTCCCGCATGATCGTGTCGAGCACCGCGCCGTCCTCGCCGAGGATGACGAGGTTCTGCACGCGCTCACCGGCCCGCACCACCGTGCCGTCCGGGTTCAGGACTTGGGAGACCGCCGTTGCGTCGTAGCTGAAGGAGACGCCGCCGACCTGGCCGAAAGAGCCCGGGGTCGCGCCCGGTGCGACGCCGGCCACCGCGTGCTCAAAGATCCGCACCAGCTCCTCGGCCGAGACCGTGACGACGGACAGCGCGTTGTTGAAGCGCAGTGAGTTCTCAATATCGAGCTGGCTAACCGCGCCCACCGGCTTGTCCGCACCCGGGTTGCCCTGCGGGGGCAGCTCTTCCGGGTTCGCACCGGTGCCGATGGCACCGATCTCGGCCCGGATGCCGCCGCCGTTCTTGATGGAGACGGTGACCGTGGCGTCCAGCTGCTTGGCGACGAAGAGGTTCGCATCGGCCGAGAGGTTGCCGAGATTGGTCTCCTCCGTCCGCACCTCGCCGCGGCGGCCTTCCAGGTACACGTCGGTGAACCCGAAGACATTGCCGTCCTTCTGCGCGATCACCGCGGCGACGGCGTCGGTCACGTTCTTGACCTCGCCGCCACGCGTGCCCTCGGCATAGGCATCCTCGCCGGCCCAGAGGTCGGTGACCGTTTCCTCGTTCACGGCATAGGCGCCGGAGACGTCCGGGTCCACGCTGTCGCGGATGATGTCGCCATTCGCGTCGAAGGTGACGACAAGGCGACCGACATAGGAGTACTCGCTGCCCGTGTTCACCACCGCCACGGTCTTGCCGTTCGCGCCGGTGACAAAGGTCGGGTAGTCCTGGGCCGCCGTGTCGCCGGGCTGCAGAACGTCGCCATCATCAGCGAAGACCGCGTGGCTGCCGCCAGAGATGATCACGTCCACGCCGCTCAGCTTGCCGGCGAGATCCAGTTCCAGCTGGTACTGCTGGAGATGGCTGAGCAGGATGATCTTATCCAGGCCCTGCGCCGTCATCTGGTCGATCAGCGGCTGCAGGATGGCAGCCAGCTCGGTCGTGTTGTCCACGCCGCCATCACCGGCCGGGTCCATCACCTTCACGCCGCCGATGGAGGAGATGGAGGCGAGGAGTTGGGTCGTAACGCCGAGCACGCCGATCGTCTCGCCGCCCTCGGTGATCGTGGTCCAGGGAGCCACTTGCTGGTCCGCGGCCTCTGCATTCAGCGCATCGCCGCTGGCCAGGTCGCCCGCCACAGTCGCATAGCTCGCCGCGTCACGCAGAGCGGCGGTGTAGAGCGCCCGCATCGCCGGATCGGCGCTGAAATCGAGATTGGCGGAGAGGTAGGGGAACATCCCGCCGATCGAGGTGACCGCAGAGGCCGTGGTGCCGGCGCCCTTGGTGAAGTCGATCGCGGCGGCGACGGCGTTCGGGCCGAAGTCCCATTCATGGTTGCCAAAGACGCTCGCCTGCACGCCAAGCGCGTTCATGATAGCGATGTCGATCGTGGCCGGGTTCAGCGCCAATCCAGCGAGGTCGGAGGCGGGCACACCGAGCAGCCAGGCATAGAGGTCCTGCAGCTCGTTCTTCACGCTCGGGTCGGTGCCGGCGGCGTTGAAGGGGCTGGGGATGTAGTTGTCACCCGATGACAGGGTGATGCTGTTGGCGACGCTGTCCTCCAGCTTGTCCACGATGGCCGCGAACTGGCTGGCGCGGGTGGTGGCCGCGAGCCCCGCCTCGAAGTCGGAGGCGTGCAGGATCTGCAGGGTGAAGCTGCCGTCATTCGCGGCCAGCTTGTGCGCCGTCGTCACGCCCGAGCCCTCGGCCGGGGCGATCAGCATTGGGCCGCCCACGGAGGCCGGTGCGTCCTCGGCAGAGACGAAATGGATGGCCTCCGGTGCATCGCTCGTCTCGATCACCCCGGCATACTCGGCCGAGGTCGGGGAGGTGATGGCGAAGGACATCACGGCGTCCGACCGCTCGAGCGCCACAAAAGCGTAGAGCTGGCCATCGATGGTGCCGAGGGTGATGCTCTCCGGCTCCGGGCCCTTGTCGTCCGAGCGCCCATCGTCGAGCAGATCGGGCCGGACCTGGGCCAGCATGCTCTCGATCATGTCGCCGGAGTCGAAGGTCTGGGTCAGGCCGTTCTCGCCCACTTCCCAGATCGAGAAGCTGCGCGCGCCGAGAGTGTGGATGACGTCGATGTCGCCGTCCCCATCCGTGTCGCCGTCAACGAGGGAGATGTTAAGGCGGCCGAGCTCGGCGTCGTTCTTCAGCGCGGCGATGCCTTCCGCGCCACCGAAGCTGGCCGCGTCGAGATTGGCGTTCTTCAGCCGGCCCACGTCGTTGTAGCTGCCCCACTCGGAGGCGTCGCCCTCATTGGCGGTGACGAGGTAGGTGCGGCCGCCGGACTCGAAGGTGGCGATGCCGTCGGGCATGTACATGCCGTGGACGGGGGCGGTGCCGATATTCACGCCGCCGTCGCGGTCCGAGGTGTCGAGTCCGTTGCCTTCGACCGAATGGTCCTTGGTGCCGAGGCCGAAGATGCCGGTGTAGCTCAGGGTCTCCAGGTCCAGCGTCGCGATCGCGTTGTTTTCCTGCAGCGTGATGTAGGCCTTCGTGCCATCGGCGGAGACGGCAATGTATTCCGGCTCGAGATCGGTCGCGGCGGTGACACCGTCCACACCCGTGATGCGAACGCCGGCGGCGCGCAGCGCCTCGGTGTCGAACCCGCCGAAGCCGAGGAAGGTGCTGCCGCCCGTCGCCACATCGATCACGGCCACGCCGCCAACGGGGTCGCCCGAGGCGTTCACGCCATAATTGTCATTCGGCTCGCCCTCGATCGCCACCAGCAGGCGGCTGCCATCGGGCGTGAAGGTCACCATGTCCGGTACGGCGCCAACCTCGACCTGGCGGATCAGGGTCGCCGCGCTGCCATCGGCCGCGATGCGGTACATGGCGACCGTTCCGTTGCCACCGTCCGTCGCATTATCATAGGCCACGGCCATGACGTCGCCGAACACCGCCACGCTGTTGCCGGTCCCCAGTGCGCCGAGCGCGGAGGAGGGAAGGCTGAAGCGGAGCGCGCCATCGGCGGCGCTCAACGCCTCGACCCCGTTGGGGCCAAGAACCAGCACGAGGCCGCGCACGGCGTCATAGGCGATCACCTCCGCGCTGCCGGCGGCGGAGTCGGAGCTGTCCCTGCTCCAGAGCAGGTCCGCATTGATATCGGGCATGGTCTCGGGCCTTTCCGTCACGGAGAGCGACAGCGCGGGCAGTTACCCGGCCTTAAAACTTCGTTCATGCATGGTTTTGTGACACCTGCGCCGGGTCAGTCGCCCGCGGTGCCCGGGGACTCAGTTGCCACCCGCGAAAAGCTGATGCGCATCGCGTTGCCACGCCACACGGTCTGCCCGGCTGTCCAGGCCGCGACCCACATGGCTGGGATCACCAGGTCCCTTACCAGGAAGGCCAGAACCAGCCGCCAGGACAGCGGCCAACCCTTGCGCGCTGCCAGCGCAGCCTCCGCCCCGTACCAGAGCAGCGCCAGCACGGCCGCCGCGAGCGGCAGGCTGATCCCGGCACCGGCCGCCGCGCCCAGCCCCAGGGCGAGCGGCACCGCGCCGCCACTCAGGATTTCCGGCGCAAAAAAGGCGGGAAAGGTGACGCGGCGCAGGCGAGCCCAGCGCACCTGCCGGTCCCAGACCTGGCGCGCGGTGCGCGGACCGAGGGGCTGATCGAAAGGCGAATCCACCAGATGCACATGCAGACCCGCCGCGCGCACCAGCTTGGTCGCCGCGGCATCCTCGGCGATCTCGGCGCCCAGCGCCCGGATGCCGCCATGGGCGTCCAGCACGTCACGTCGCCACAGCATGCTCTTGCCCTGCGCGAAGCCGAGGCCCACGCGCTCCCCCGCGTACTGCCAGCGGGCCTGGAGCGTGTTGAGGAAGGCGCATTCCACATGCGCCCAGAAGCTGCCGGGCCGTACGCCGAGCGGGGTGGAGCAGACCAGCCCCGTATCCGGGCGCCAGGCCCGGAACAGCTGCTGCACGTAATCCGAGGGCATCAGAACATTGGAGTCGGCAAGGATGATCCAGCCATGCCGCGCCTCCCGCCAGCCCTTCACGCAGTTGTTCAGCTTGGGATTCGCGCTGACGCGGTCCTCCCCCACCAGAAGCCGGACATCGACGCCGGGATGGGCGGCCATCAGCTTCTGGATGAGGGGAACCACCGGATCCTCTGCGTGATCGACGCAGAAAAGGATCTCGTGCTCGGGATGGTTCAGCGCGAAGCTGGTCCCGAGCGTCTCCTCGATGAAAGGCTCGATTCCGCAGACCGGCCGAACGATCGTCACGGCAGGCGCATGCGCCAGTGGTGCCGCCGGACGCCCGCGCGGCCGCAGACGCGACCAAGCAAGGCCGATGCTGGCGAGGTTGATGGCCGAGAGGGCGGCCGCAGCGGCCCCGGCTAGGACGACAATGCTCATTGCGTCGCGCACGCCTTGAGCATGTCGCCAGGGAAGGCGCCGCTCGGCGCCGGTGCCTTGGTTCCGATCATCCGCCTACCTGCGCCACGGCCGCCGACACGCATCTTGCAATGGCGTGAAACATCCGTGACAGGCTACGCGTGTGCTGCCGTTTCCGTGGCCCGCGCGAGCGGCTCGCGCTGTCACGCGACGGACACCCTGACGACGCAGAGCTGTCGCCGATCCGCAGTAAGCGTCCCGCGCCTTCCGGGACTCCCACGGCCGACATGCCCAGCTCCTCTCGCCGCAACGTGCTTCTCGTCGTCGTCGACCAGTGGCGCGCCGATTTCGTGCCCGCCCTCGGCGCGGGCTTCCTGAAAACGCCAAATCTCGACCGGCTGTGCCGCGAGGGCGTGACCTTCCGCAACCACGTCACCAATACCGTGCCCTGCGGCCCGGCCCGCGCCAGCCTGCTGACCGGCCTGTACCTGATGAACCACCGGGCCGTGCAGAACACGGTGCCGCTGGATGCGCGCCACACCAACTTGGCGAAGGAGCTGCGGCGCATCGGCTACGACCCCGCACTGATCGGCTACACCACCAGCACCCCGGACCCGCGTACCACCAGCGCGCTCGACCCGCGCTTCACCACGCTGGGCGATCTGATGGACGGATTCCGCGCCGTGGGTGCCTTCGAGCCGAGCATGGACGGGTATTTCGGCTGGCTCGCCCAGAAGGGCTACCCGCTGCCGCCGAACCGCGAGGACATTTGGCTGCCCGAGGGCGAGGACGAGGTGCCGGGCGCCACGAACCGCCCCAGCCGCATCCCCGCCGAGTTTTCCGACACAGCCTATTTCACCGAGCGTGCGCTGAGCTACCTGAAGGGCCGCAACGGCAAGCCCTGGTTCCTGCATCTCGGCTACTACCGCCCGCACCCGCCCTTCATCGCTCCCGCGCCCTACAACAGCATGTACCGGCCCGAGGACATGCCTGCGCCGATCCGCGCCGGCAACTGGAAGGAGGAAGCGGCGCAACACCCGCTACTCGACTTCTACCTGCGCGGGATCAGCCAGGGCTCCTTCTTCCACGGCGCCGGCGGCGCCGCGACGGCGCTGGATGCCGGTTCCATCGCGCAGATGCGCGCCACCTATTGCGGCATGATCTCGGAGGTGGATGCGGCGCTCGGCCAGGTCGTCGCCTATCTCGAGGAGACGGGCCAGTGGGACGACACGCTGGTCATCTTCACCTCCGACCATGGCGAGCAGCTCGGTGACCATTACCTGCTCGGCAAGGTCGGCTACCACGATGAGAGCTTCCGCATCCCGCTGGTGATCAAGGACCCCGACGCGCCAGCCTCCGCCGCCGGCCGGATCGAGGATGCCTTTACTGAGAGCGTGGACGTGATGCCCACCATCCTCGACTGGCTGGGCGGCGATGCGCCCCGGGCCTGCGACGGCCACTCGCTGCTGCCCGTGCTGGCGAGCGGTCCGCCGGCCGGGTGGCGCGACCACCTCTTCTACGAATACGATTTCCGTGACGTCTTCTATTCGCGCCCCGAGGACGATCTCGGCCTGCACATGGATGATTGCTCGCTCCTCGTCGTGCAGGACAGCAGGTGGAAATACGTCCATTTCGCCGCCCTGCCGCCGCTGCTCTTCGACCTGGAGGCCGATCCGAACGGCTTCCACAACCTGGCCGAAGACCCCGCCCATGCCAGCACCGTGCGCGACATGGCGCAGCGCGCTCTGTCCCACCGCATGCGCCATGCCGAGCGCACGCTGACCCATTTCCGCGCGACCCCCACCGGTCTCGAAGATCGCCTCGAGGAGCGAACCGCATGAACCTCTCCCGCCGCCCCCTTCTCCTCGGTGCCGCCGCGGCTGCGGCATCCCTGCCGCGCTTCGCCATCGGCCAGTCCGACCAGCGCCCGGCAATCAATATCGCCGTGCAGAAGATCAGCAACTCCAACACGCTGGAGGTGCTGCGCGAGCAGTCCAATGTCGGTGAGCGCATCTTCTTCTCCTCCCTTTGGGAGGGACTGATCGGGCGCGACTGGCAGAACGAGTTGAAGACCGTGCCGGGCCTGGCCACGTCCTGGCGCCGCGTGTCTGACAGCGTGGTCGAGCTGACGCTGCGGGAGGGTGTCCGCTTCCACAACGGCGACGTGATGACGGCCGAGGACGTGGCCTTCTCCTTCAGCCGCGAGCGCATGTTCGGTGACACGCAGCCAACCGCCCAGGGCCGCACCATCTCCATCCGCGGTGACATCATCCCCTCCCCCGCCCAGCGCGAGCTGCCGGCCGAGGTGACCGGCGTCGCCCGCCGTGCCTGGCCTGCGCTGGAGCGGGTGGAGATCGTGGATGCCCGGACCGTGCGCTTCCACAACGCCACACCGGACGTGACGCTGGAGGGCCGCCTGTCACGCTTCGGCAGCGAGATTATCTCGCGCCGTGCCTATCAGGAGGCAGCCGGCTGGTTCGACTGGGCGCGTAAGCCCGTGCTCACGGGCCCGTACAAAGTGGTGGAGTTCCGCCCGGACCACTCCCTTACGCTTGCCGCGCATGACGAGTACTGGGGCGGCCGCCCGCCGCTGCGCCAGATCCGCTTCCTCGAGATCCCCGAGGTGTCTGCCCGCATCAATGCGCTCCGCACCGGCGAGGTGCAGTTCGCCTGCGACATCCCGCCCGACCAGATCTCCGGCATCGAGCGCGACCGTGCCTATGAGGTGCAGGGCGGCACAATCCTGAACCACCGCATTTCCGTCTTCGACAAGAACAATCCCGCGCTGCGCGATGCGCGGGTGCGCCGCGCCATCACTCACTCCATCGACCGCAAGGCGATCGTGGACAGCCTTTGGGGCGGCCGGACCGTCGTCCCGCGCGGGCTGCAGTTCGAGTACTATGGCGACATGTTCGTCTCGGACTGGGAGGTGCCGAGCTACGATCCGACGCTGGCCCGCAACCTGCTGCGTGAGGCCGGCTACAAGGGCGAGCCGATCCCCTATCGCCTGCTGAACAACTACTACATCAACCAGACTCCGACCTCGCAGGTGCTGGTGGAGATGTGGCGTCAGGTTGGCCTGAACGTGCAGATCGACATGAAGGAGAACTGGAGCCAGGTGCTCGACCGCAACGGCAGCCGCGGCGTGTACGACTGGTCCGCCAGCGCCCCCTTCAACGATCCCGTGTCCTGCAACGTGAACCAGTGGGGTCCGAACGGTCAGCCGCAGCAGGTCGGAATCTGGACCAATGAGGAGAGCAACCGCATCTCCGTGCTGCTCGAGACCTCGATGGACCGCGCCGAGCGCAAGCGGGCCTTCCGCCGCATGCTTGAGATCTGTGAGCGCGAGGACCCGGCCTACACCGTTCTGCACCAGAACGCGACCTTCACGGCGAAGCGCAAGGACATCCGCTGGCGCGCGGCCCCGGCCTTCGCCATGGACTTCCGCCAGGGCAACTGGGGCTGATCGCGGTGCCGGTCCTCTCTCGTCGCGCCGCGCTGGCCTCCGCCGGTGCCCTGGCGCTGCCGCGCTTCGCCATCGCGCAGTCCGACCAGCGCCCTTCCGTCACGGTCGCCGTGCAGAAGGTGGCGAACACCAACACGCTGGAGACGCTGCGCGAGCAGTCGAACGTCGGCACGCGGCATGGTGGCCTGTATGGCGAGGCGCTGATCGAGCAGGACTGGCTCGGCGATCTCGGCCTCAAGCCGGGCCTCGCCACCGAATGGCGCCGGGTGGACGACCGCACGCTGGAATTCGCCCTGCGCCCCGGCGTGCGCTTCCACGATGGCCGGGAGATGACGGCGGAGGACGTCGCCTTCTCCTTCGGCCCCGGCCGCATGTGGGGCGCGGACCCCGCCTCCGCGCGCAACCTCTTCGGCAGCGTCCCCGGCCGCACGGGCGGCAAGGAGCCGCCGCCGGAGGCCGCCGCCATCGCGCGCCGCACCTATCCGGGCTTCGAGCGCATCGAGGTCGTGGATGCGCGCACCGTCCGCTACGTGAACAAGGTGGCCGATCCGGCGCTGGAGGGGCGGCTTTCCCGCACCACCGGCATGATCCTCTCCCAGGCCGGGTTCGACGCCGCGAATTCCTGGCTGGACTGGGCGCGCAAGCCCGTCGGCACCGGCCCCTACAAGGTGGCCGAGTTCCGCCCGGACCAGTCCCTCACCCTGCTGGCGCATGACGACCACTGGCGCGGCCGCCCGCCGCTGCGCCAGGTGCGATTCATCGAGGTGCCCGAGGTTTCCGGCCGCATCAACATGCTGCTTTCCGGCGAGGCCGATTTCGCCTGCGACATCCCGCCCGACCAGATCGGCGGGCTGGACCGCACCGCGCGTCACGAGGTGGTGGGCGGCCCGATCATGAACCACCGCATCACGGTGTTCGACAAGTCGCATCCCAGCCTGCGCGACGCCCGCATCCGCCGCGCCTTCACCCATTCCATCGATCGCAAGTCGATCGTGGACGCTCTCTGGGCGGGCAAGGCACCGATCCCGCGCGGCGAGCAGTTCGACTTCTACGGCCCGATGCTGCAGGCCGATTGGGAAGCCCCGCGCTTCGACCCTGCCGAGGCTCGCCGCCTTCTGCGCGAAGCCAACTACCGCGGCGAGCCGATCCCCTACCGCCTGCTCAACAACTACTACACCGCCCAGGTCGCCACGGCGCAGATCCTGGTCGAGGGCTGGCGCGCGGTCGGGCTGAACGTGGTGATTGAGATGAAGGAGAACTTCCCGCAGGTTCTCTCGAACCAGGGTGCGGGCACGGCGACCGGTCGTGGCGTGCGGGACTGGTCCAACTCCGCCTCCTTCAACGACCCGGTGTCGTCGTTGACCGCCGCCCATGGTCCGGAAGGCCAGCAGTGGCAGATCAACGAGTGGCGCAACGAGGAATTCGGCCGACTCTCCGCGGTGCTGGAGGGCTCGATGAGTCTCGATGACCGCCGCCGCGCCTTCCGCCGCATGCTCGAGATCATCGAGCGCGAGGACCCCGGCTACACCGTGCTGCACCAGACGCTGAACTTCACCGCCAAGCGCCGCGACCTGCCCTGGCGCGCCGGGCAGTCCTTCGCCATGGACTTCTCCGCCCGCAACTGGGGTGCGTGATGGCCCCGCTGGTGGAAATGCGCGGCCTCACCGCCGCCTTCGATGGCATCCCCGCCCTTCATGGCGTGGACCTCGCCATCGGGCGCGGGGAAGCCGTGGCGCTGGTCGGTGAATCCGGCTGCGGCAAGTCCGTCACCTGGCTCGCCGCCCTCGGCCTGCTCCCGGGCAAGGCCACTGTCGGCGGCAGCGTGCGCCTGGATGGCCAGGAAATCCTGCACGCCGCCCCCACCGTGCTGGACCGCGTGCGCGGCGGCCGCGTAGCGATGATCTTCCAGGACCCCGCGAGCAGCCTGAACCCCGTGCACCGCATCGGCCGCCAGATCACGGAGGCCCTGCGTCTGCATCGGGGTATCTCCGGCGACGCCGCGCGCGAGGAGGCCCGCCGCCTGCTGGACCGCGTCGGCATGCCCGATGCCCGGCGCCGCCTGGACGCCTATCCGCACGAGCTCTCCGGCGGCCAGAACCAGCGCGTGATGATCGCCATGGCCCTCGCAGGCCAACCCGAGCTGCTGGTGGCGGACGAGCCCACCACCGCGCTCGACGTCACCATTCAGGCGCAGATCCTGGAACTGCTGGCCGAGATCCGGCGCGACACCGGCATGGCCCTCGTGCTCATCTCCCATGATCTCGGCGTGGTGGCGGAAACCTGCGACCGCGTTTGCGTCATGTATGCCGGCCGCATCGTGGAGGAGACCTCCTCCGCCGAACTCTTCACCGCGCCCGCCCATCCCTATGCCGCCGGCCTGCTCGCCGCCCTGCCGCCGATCGACGGCCCGCGCCGCCCATTGGCCGCCATCCCCGGCGGCGTGCCCGAGCCCTGGGCCATACCGCCCGGCTGCCCCTACGCGCCGCGCTGCCCACGCCACGTCGCGGCCTGCGATGCCGCCCCGCCGCTGCTTCTCCCGGTCGCGCCCGCCCATCGCGCCGCCTGCATCCGCCCCATCGAGCACGCCCGCGCCCCGGAGCCCATCCCGGCATGACCGACGCCCATCCCGAGCCGCTGCTGCACGCCCAGGACCTCGTCCGCCGTTACGCCATGCGCCAGGGCTTCTTCGGCAGATCCGTCGAGGTGCGCGCGGTGGATGGCGTTTCCCTCACCCTGCATCGCGGCCGTACCCTCGGCCTGGTCGGCGAATCCGGCTGCGGCAAGTCCACCACCGGCCGGATGGTGCTGGGGCTGGAGGTGCCGGATTCCGGCGGCGTGGCCTTCAAGAACGAGCAGATGCCGCATCCCTCCTCGCCGGAATGGCGCCGCCTGCGGGCGCGGATGGCGATGGTCTACCAGGACCCGCTCGGCGCCATGGACCGGCGCCTAACCATCGGCGCCCAGATCGCGGAGCCGCTGGAGATCCACAACATCGGCACGCGCGCCGACCGGCCCGGCCGGGTGGAGGCGCTGCTGCGCGATGTCGGCCTGCGCGCCGATCACGCCACGCGCTACCCGCACGAGCTCTCCGGCGGCCAGCGCCAGCGCGCGGTGCTGGCGCGCGCGCTCGCCACCGGCCCGGACCTGCTGGTCTGCGACGAACCGATCAGCGCGCTCGACGTCTCCATCCAGGCCCAGGTGATGAACCTGCTGACGGAGGTGCAGGCGCGCACCGGCGTCGCCATGCTGTTCATCTCGCACGATCTGCGCGCGGTGCGGCAGATGAGCCACCGCGTCGCCGTCATGTATCTCGGCCGCGTGGTGGAGGAAGGCGATCCGGATGCGGTGCTACACGACCCCGCGCATCCGTATGCCCAGGCCCTCGTTTCCGCCATCCCGCATCCCGGCCGGCGCGGCGGGCGCATCGTGCTCAGGGGCGACCCGCCCAACCCTGCCGCCCGCCCGCCCGGCTGCGCCTTCCACCCGCGCTGCGCCTTCGCCGCCGCCCTCTGCGCGCGCGAGGTGCCGCCGTTGAAGCGCCGCAGCTCCGATGGCCGGCTGGTGGCCTGCCACGTCGCCCATGGCGATGTCGCGCCGAATGACGGCGCGGTGCCCACCGCCATTTCCGAACCCGTGCCGGAACGGATGAACGCCTGATGCTTCGCTTCCTCGGCACCCGCCTTGCCCGCGCGCTGCTCACCCTCGCGCTGGTGGTCACCTTCGCCTTCGTCGTGCTGCGCCTCTCGGGCGACCCCGCGCTGCTCATCATGTCGGCCGACGCGCCGCCCGAGGCCGTCGCCGCCTTCCGCCAAGCCTGGGGCCTCAACGACCCGATCTGGCAGCAGTATCTCCGTTACTTCACCGCCATTTTCCGCGGCGATCTCGGCCAGTCCATGCGTGACGGCCGCCCGGCGGTCGAGCTGGTGGCCGAGCGCGTGCCCGCCACCCTCGCGCTCACCATCCCCGCCCTGCTGATCAAGATCGGGCTGGGCATCCCCGCCGGCGTCTATGCCGCGCTCCACCGCAACTCCTTCGCCGACCGCGCGGTGATGATGCTGGCCGTTGCCGGCTTCACCGTGCCCTCCTTCGTGCTCGGCCTGGTGCTGGTGCTGGTCTTCGCAGTCACCCTCGGCTGGCTGCCCTCCGGCGGGCAGGAGAGCTGGCGGCACGCGATCCTGCCCGTGATCACGCTGGGCATCGGCGGCGCCGGCGTGCTGGCGCGCTTCACCCGCTCCGCCATGCTGGAGGTGCTGGGCCAGCCCTATATGCGCACCGCACTGGCCAAGGGCGTGCCCTGGTCCGTCGCCGTACGGCGCCACGCCCTGCCCAACGCGGCCATCCCGACCGTCACGATCGTCGGTTTCATGGTCGGCAGCCTTCTCGCCGGCGCGGTGGTGGTGGAAAGCGTGTTCTCCTGGCCAGGCGTCGGGCGGCTGCTGGTGGTGGCCGTGGCGAACCGGGACCTGGCGGTGGTGCAGTGTATCCTGCTGCTGGTCGCGGCCACGATGGTCGCCGCCAACCTGGCCGTGGACCTGCTCTACGGCGTGCTCGATCCGCGCCTGCGCGCGGCGCCCCGGGGAGCGACCGCCTGATGTCCGACATCGCCCTCTCCCCCGTCGCCGCGCCCGCCGTCACCGCGCCTCCGAAGCGCCGCCGCGCGCGCATGCCCGCGCTGGTGGTCTTCGCCCTGGGATGGCTGGCGCTGATGCTGTTCGTGGCCCTGGCCGCCGACCTGATCAGCCCCTTCCCCTACACTGCACTCGACCTGCGCAACCGCCTGACGCCACCCATCGGCATGGGCGGGGAATGGCTGCACCCGATGGGCACGGACGAGCTGGGGCGCGACGTGCTGTCCCGCCTCATCCAGTCCATCCGCATGAGCCTGCTGATCGCCTTCGGCGCCACCACCATCGCGGCGGTGCTCGGCATCTCCCTCGGCTTCCTCGCCGCGCATTTCCGCGGGCTCGTCGAGCAAGCAGTGTTGGCGCTGGTGGATTTCCAGGCCGCCATGCCCTTCCTCATCCTGGCGTTGGCGGTGCTGGCCTTCTTCGGCAATGCGCTGCCGCTCTTCATCTGCCTGCTCGGCCTCCATGGCTGGGAACGCTACGCCCGCATCGCGCGCGGCCTCGCGGTCAGCGCCGGCGCGCAGGGCTATGCCGCGGCGGTCCGCCAGCTCGGCGCCTCGCCCTGGCGCGTCTATGGGCGGCATGTGCTGCCCAATATCGCCTCGACCCTCATCGTCTCCATGACCCTCGCCTTTCCCGAGGTCATCCTGCTGGAAAGCGGGCTGTCCTTCCTCGGCCTCGGCGTGCAGCCGCCGATGACCTCGCTCGGCAACATGGTCGGCTACGGGCGGGAATACCTAACGCGGGCGCCCTGGATCCTGCTCGCCCCCTCCGCGGTGATCGTGCTGACCACCCTGTCGGTCAGCCTGCTGGGCGACTGGCTGCGGGACCGGCTGGACCCGACGCTGCGCTGAGCGGCGTCAGCGAGCGTGGGACGCGGCGCGCGGGCGGCGTGATCCGCCCGCGCTGCTCGACGGATCGGGCGGTCAGGACACTGGTCTCAGCCCGAACGCCCACCCTCCCGCACGAGGCTGCCGCGCCCCTCCCCGGCCAGCACCAGGCGCTGCGCGTAACCGCCAGCGCCCGTCTCCAGCACCCGCCGCGCGCGCATCGGCCCATCCGACAGCAGCGACCGCCCCGCCACGGGCGCGACCGGCGCCGCGCCGAGCAGAGAGAGCAAGGTGGGCGCGATATCCACCAGCCCCACCGGCGCCGCATCCTCGCCCGGCGCCACCCCGGCCATCCGCAGGGCAATGAGGTTCGCCATCTCCCGGCGATGGATCCCGCCGTGCATGCCGCCCCCGCGCGGGAAGTTCTTCCCCACGATTGGGCTACATCCCGGCAAGCCGAACGGGTCCAGCCCATCACCACCGCGCATCCCGACAAGAAGCGGCGCGGAGCGGGCGTGGTCGGCATTCACGAGGGCCAAGTCGAAGGTGCCGGGGAACCGTCCTTCCACCCCGTTGCCGCCGCCGGCCAGCAGCGCGCCGCACCAGGGCTGCTCCCGCAGGTCAGCCACCAGCCGCTCCAGCCGCGCCGCGTCGGGTTGCCTGGGCCACAGCCAGCACATCGTGCCCGCCGCGATCGACAGGTCCGCCCCCATTCGATCGAGCGAGGCGTCAAACCCCCTGCACGGCCAGTTCGGAAACGAGATCGAAGACCTCATCCGTCCCGACATGCCCGTGATCGGACATGGCGATCACCGCCATCCGCTCCGCCTCCGGCAGGCGCTCCGCCGCTTCCAGCACCCGCGCGAAGGCGTCATCGGCCGCGCGCGTGGCAATGCGCGTCGCCTCCGTGTCCATGCCGCTGTAGTGAAAGGACCAGTCCGGCTCCGTCAGCCATAGCAGCGCGACATCGGGCGCCACCTCCGGCAGGACCACATCCGCCATCGCACGGCCGGCGTAATCCAGCAGGCCAAGCTTGTCCGCCTGCCCCGAAGGCGGCGCCCCGGTCCGCTCCACCACCCGGTCCCAGGCCTCCGGCGTCTCGCTCGCCTCGCGCCCGGCCAGGCTCAGCACGAAGGAGCCATTCGCCGCCGCGCGGGGATCGAGCAGATAGGCACCGCCGGGCGAACCACTGTGCACGAGCGCAAAGCGCCGCCCCGCCGCCGCAAGCGAATCCGCGAAGCGCGGCACCGCGACGAAGCGCGGCCCGTGCAGCGCCGTCGCCCGCCGCATGTCCTCCACCGAGGCGGTGTCGAGGAACCGCCCCTCCCGCGCCGCCGGGTCCGGAAAGGCGTTCTGGATGATGCCGCTGACCGCCGGTGGCACCCCCGTGCCGATGGTGGTGGCGCAGACGCGGGTGAGCGAGGGAAACACCGAGGAGGCCTCGGGGAAGCGCCTGGATCCACCCAGGAAGGCCGACAGCGCCGGCATTCGCTCCGGCGTGACGAGATCGGGCCGCAGCCCGTCGAACAGCACGATCAGCACGCGGCTGGCGGTCGGGCTCATGGCGGGTTCCTCAGGCCTGGGCCGGGTCGTATTTCGCGCAGAAGGCCTCGGCGTCCAGCGCGCGGAAATCCGCCAGCGCCGCGCCCAGCCGCTCATCCGGCCAGGTCCACCAAGCGATGCGGTGCAGCGCCGCGATGATCTCGGGCGCGAAGCGGAGGCGCAGCACGCGCCCGGGCACGCCGACCACGATGGCGAAGTCCGGCACGTCCTTCGTCACCACCGCCCCCGCCCCGATCGCCGCCCCCGTGCCGATCGTGACGCCCGGCAAGATCACCGCGCCGTGCCCGATCCACACATCCGGGCCCAGCACCACCGGGGACTGCCGGCGCCATTCGAAGAGTGCCGCATCGTCATCCCACAGACCGTAGGCGGAGGAGCGGTAGGTGAAGTGGTTCAGCGCCACGCGGTCGAGCGGGTGGTTGCCCGGATTGATTCGCACCTGCGCGGCGATGGAGCAGAAGGGCCCGACCTGCGTGTGCATGATGTCGCTGTCATTGCCGACATAGGCGTAGTCGCCGAACCGGCTCTCGGCCACGCGGGTGCGCGCGCCCACCTCGCACCAACGGCCGAACTGGCTGTCGCGCACGCGGGCGGTGGGATCAATCGCGGGCGCCTCACCCAGCGCCTTTCCCGCAGTGTCAGGGTCGGAGGCAACGGCGCGGGTGGGCATGTCGGGATCGGTCACGGGAAGGTCCACAGATCGGGCGGCGACCATCCTGCCCGTCCGGATGAATTGCCCGCCCGCTCCGGTGAAGCTTCCGCGAAAGATCGGTGACGAACAGCATGGCCGGCGGAGGGCTGCCCCCTCGCCGGCCGGGGTCTCAGATCCCCAGCGTGCCCGCCTTTGCCGCAGCGTAGCGCTCGGCCACCCGGTCCCAGTTCACCACGTTCCACCAGGCCGCCAGGTAGTCGGGGCGGCGGTTCTGGTACTTCAGGTAATATGCGTGCTCCCACACATCGTTGCCGAACAGCACGCGCTGCCCGTCCATCAGCGGCGTGTCCTGGTTCGGGCGCGTGGTCAGGGCCAGCTTGCCGTCCCGAGCCACCGTCACGAACACCCAGCCGCTGCCGAAGCGGCCGGCGCCGGCGGCGTTGAAGTCGGTCTTCATCTTATCGAAGCCGCCGAGGTCGCGGGTGATCGCCTCCGCCACCTCGCCCGTGGGCGGACCGCCGCGGCCGCCCATGATCTCCCAGAACATGCTGTGGTTGGCGTGACCGCCAAGGTTGTTGCGCACGGTGGTACGGATCGCCTCGGGTACCTGGTCAAGCTTCCCGAGCAGGTCCTGCACCGGCATGGCCGTCAGCTGGCCGTGGTCGCGCAGGGTATTGTTCAGCGCGGTGACATAGGCCTGGTGATGGCGGCCGTGATGAATCTCCATGGTCTGCGCGTCGAGATGCGGCTCGTTGGCCGAGGCCGCATAGGGTAGCGGCGGCAGGCGGAACGGCCCGGCCGCCGGGGCGGCCGGCGCCGCGGGCGTCTGTGCCTGGGCGGGGCGCAGCATAGCGGCAGCGGCAAGGGCGGGCAGGCCGGCCAGAAGGGCGCGGCGCGGGGGCAGGATCATGAAAGGTCTCCTCTTGTTGGGGCGGTAACGTCCCGCCCAGCCGGAAGGACATGGGAGGGCCCGCCCGTTTACGAGGGCCGGGTTCTGTCAGGCGGCATTCCGCAGGGGCCGGAGCAGCGCCGCCAGGCCAAGTGCGCCCCCGGCCACCAGCAGGCAGAGAGACGCCATCGCAGTATCCCCGCCCAACGCCGCAGCACCGCCTATCGCACTCGGCAGCGCCGATGCCGGTAGCGTCTCCGCCCCGAGCAGGACGGCCGAACCGCTCTCACCGATCGAGACGGCGAAGGCCAGCGCGGCCCCGGCCGCCATCGCGCGCAGCACCCGCGGCCGCAGCAGAAGCTGCGCCGCTTGCGCCGGCTTCGCACCGCAGGCCGCCGCCGCGCGGAACAGCGCCGGATCCACACGCTCAAGTGCTGCCCAGACGATCGCGGCCACCAGTGGCGCGGCCAGCAGCACATGCCACAGCAACAGCCCCGGCCGCCCCGCGCCATAGCCCGTGCGCTCCGCGACCAGCAGCAGCGCGGCGCCCGGGATCACCGAGGGCAGCAGCCACGGCAGGGCGATCAGCGCCACGGCCAACCCACGCCCCAGGAAGCCCGCGCGCAGCCCGATCCCCGCCGCGCTACCCAGGGCAGTAGCCGCCAGGCTTGCCGGCGCGGCCACGAGCAGGCTGTGCCGCAGCGCCCAGGCCGCGCTCTCGCCCCCACCGGCCATCGCGCCATCCAGGAGCAGGGCCAGCAGCGGCGCGAGCATCGCCAACAGCACGAAGGGGGCAAGCCGCCTCATGCCGGCCGCCTCCAGGCCCGTAGCAGTAGCCAAGCCGCCAGCAGCACCGGCAGCAGCAGCCAGGCGGCCAGCGCGCCGGCAGAGCCCCAATCCCGGGCCCCCGCGGTCGCGGCGAGAGCAGCCGCAGCGCCTGGCACCTCAGGGGCCAGCAACCCCGGCGCGATGAAGGCCCCCAGCGACTGGGCGAAGACCAGGGCACAGCCGGCCGCGATGCCGCGCCGGGCGGCGGGCAGGTGGATACGCCGGAACACCAGCCAGGGCGACACGCCCAGTGCCGAGGCCACCCGCGGCAGGCGCGGCCCCGCCTGCCGCAACGCGAAGGCGACGGGCAACGCCATCAGGGGCAATCCGCCGAGGATGAGGGCCGCTAGCGCCACGCCCCATGCCATCTCCGTCAGCCCCGCCTGCACCAGCCCCGACCAGCCCAGGGCCAGTGCCGCCTCGCCAGCTAACAGCGGCAGCAGCGTCAGCCCCGCGAGCAGCCCGGCCCGGACCGGCGCCGCCTCCGCGATCCGCCGCGCCAGTGGCCAGGCAAGAAGGAAGCAGCCCGCCACGGCCAGCACCGCGCCGCCGATCCCGCGCACCAGCAGCGCCCGCGCATGCGGCCCCTGCGGGCTGTCCTCCAGCCCGCCATCCGCCGTCAACCGTAGCCCCAGGGATGCCAGCAGATGGAAGCCCGAGGCCGGCGCACCCGCGCGGCGCAGCGCGGCCCAGCTCTCTGCCTCGCCCCAGGCCGGATCGGCGACGAGCACAGCGACCGAGCGAAGGGTTCGCGTCTCGCCCGCGCGCTCGGCGGTGCCGGGCAGGGCCTCGCGCAGCTTTGGCACGTCCTCGGCCAGGCGGCTGGCGGCGCGCGCCATCGCCACCACCCCCACCGCCCCCGCCGCGCGCAAGGCGGCGAGATCGGCCGCCAGCGCCTCGAAGGCCATGTCCTCGGGCAGGTCACGCCCGTCCCAGCGGCTCAGCTCGCGCAGGGTGCGCGGCAGGGCTGGCGCCACCTCCCGCTCCGCCACCGCGCGCCAGAGCAACGCCCCGACCGGCGCCACCACCCCGGCCAGCACGAGAAGGATGAGCGGCGCGACCAGCAGCGCCGCCCGTGGGGCGGAAAGCCTCAACGCCCCAGCCAGGCCGCGAACCGCCGCTCCAGACGGTCCAGATTGGCCTTCCAGAAGGCGTCGTCGATCTGCAGCGCGCCGCGGGCATTGTCGGGTGCGGTCGGCAGGTTTGCGAGCACCTCGTCCGGCAGCCCGTCCTCGGCACCGCGGGCGGTTACGCCATAGGGGATGCGCGCCGGAAGCCCGGCCTGCAGGGCGGGATCGCCAATGAAGCGAAGGAAGGCCAGGGCGCGCTCTCGGTTCGGGCTGCCCCGCAGGATCGCCCAGCTATCCTGCGCAAGAAGCTGC
This sequence comes from Roseomonas sp. WA12, assembly GCF_054165765.1. NCBI lineage: Bacteria > Pseudomonadati > Pseudomonadota > Alphaproteobacteria > Acetobacterales > Roseomonadaceae > Roseomonas > Roseomonas sp. WA12. Next base: position 3,027,982 of record NZ_CM135108.1, read on the forward strand.
CCGGCCCAGACGATGCCGAGATCCGCCGAATCCTCGCGGTTCGCGGCATCGATCCGGCCGTTATAAGACACGGCGAGCACCACCTCCCCGGCGGAGAGCATCCGCGGCGGCTCGCTGCCCTGGTCCCACCAGCGCAGCACCGGCCGGATGGTGTCCAGCCGGCGGAAGGCCCGCTCCACCCCCGCCGCGGTGCCGAGCGTCGCGTAAACCGCCTCCGGCGCCACGCCGTCGGCCAGCAGCGCGATCTCCAGCGTTACCTTCGCCCCGCGCCGCATCGCGCGGCCGCCGGGAAACCGGCCGATGTCGAAGAAATCCGCCCAGCCATCGGGCGCCACCCCGCCGCGCCGGTAGGCCAGCACGAAGCCGTAGAGGATGGTGCCTACTCCGCACTCGCTCAGCGCGCCGGGGATGTAGCGCTCCGCCCCGCCAACCTGGTCGGGCGCGATCCGCTCCAGCAGCCCCTCCTCGCAGCCGAGCAGCAACTCGTCGCCCTCCACCTGCACGAGGTCCCATCGCGCGGTGCGGGCGGAATCACGAAGGGAATCCATGCCGCCGTCCCAGGTCTCCTCCAGCAGCCGCTGGCCGGTGGCGCGCTGGAAGGGACGGAACATCACCTCGCGCTGCGTGTCCTGATAGGCGCCGCCCCAGGAGACCACCGTCAGGTCGCGCGCCTGGGCCTGCGCGCTGCGCGCAAGGCCGAGCGAGGCCGCCGCCAGCGGGGCGGAGGCCAGCAGCCTGCGCGTGATGCGGCGCGTGGAGAGCATCGCGGCCTCTCGCTCGTTCTGGGCGGTGTGCGCTGCACCCTAACGCATGATGGGTCCGAGTCGACCGGCGAGATGCGCAAATCGCGATGCCGAGCCCGCGTTTCGGCGCGAATTTCTAGGCGCGGTGCACGCGCGCCGCGGAAAGGTCCCAGGCGATGGAGGCCTCCCCACCCAGGGCCGGCAAGGCGAGCCCGGGCGGGCGGTGAGCAACCAGTTCGGCGCCCTCTCCCACTGCCAGGCGCAGGCGCAGATGGTCCCCGGCGAAGCGCTGCTCCAGCAGCCGCGCCGGCACGGCGTCCTCGCCCATCTCCTCGGCCGAGAGCGGCGCCACCGCCACCAGCTCCGGCCGGATCACCAGGACGCAGCGCCCGCCAGGCATGGGCGAACCCTCCGGACCGGTCACCGGCATCCCCATCGCCTCCAGCCCGCAATCCAGCCGCACCACGCAGGCGCCGTCCTCGATCGAGACCACGGCGCCGGCCAGCCGGTTGCAGGGCCCGGTCAGCCCGGCCACCACCGGATCAGCAGGGGCGTTGTACAGCGCCTGTGGCGTCCCGAGCTGGCGCATCCGTCCGCCTTCCAGCACCGCCACTCGGTCCGAAAGGTCAAAGGCCAGGGAGACGTCACGCGTGGCGTGCAGCACCGTCAACCCCAGCTCCGCGCGATGGCGGCGCAGGTCGGCGGCGAGCAGCTCCCGCTCCTCCCCCTCCAGGGCATGCAGCGGGTCGTCCAGCAGCAGCAGCGCGGGGGCGTGCACCAGGGCGCGCGCGAAGGCCACGCGCATCTGGTGCGCGAGCGACAGCCCCGACGGCCGCGCGGCACCGAGGGCAGGCGGCACGCCCCAGCGCTCGAGCATCGCCGTCGCCCGCTCCTCCCGCTCCGCCCGGGCAATGCCGCGCGCCTCCAACGGGAAGGCGGCGTTGCCGAGCACGGTCATGTCCGGGAACAGGTCCGGCGCGCCCGAGACGAGGCCGATATCGCGCCGCCAGGGCGCCTGCTGCGTCATCCGCTCGCCCTTGATGAGCAGCCGCCCGGCATCGGGCTGCAGAAAACCGGCGACGAGGTCGATCGCCACGCTCTTCCCGGCGCTGGCCGGGCCGAGCAGGGTCACGAACTCCCCCTTTGCCTGCTTCAGGTCGAGCCAGATGAGAGCCTGCGTCCCCTCCGCCCGGCCCGACTTCCGGAGACCATCCATCACCAGCACGGGCGGCTCTGCCTGCGGCTGCGCGGGCTGAACGGGGCGCGGGGCGGTATCACCCCCGAAGACGGTGCCCTCGGTGCCGAAGCTCACAAGTTGCCGCGCCATGGGGCCCTCCAAGGATTGCAGGGATCGCGGCGCAGGGCGGCACTGTCAACCGCGCCCGCTTGCTCAGACCGCGGCTGGGGTCTAGCCCGGAGAAAAGGACAGGGAAGCGGACCGGCGATGGACCAGACGGAAGCGAGCGTGACGGCGCGGATCGAGGGCCGGGCGGGGATCATCCTGCTCAACCGCCCCCGCGCCCTGAACGCGCTGGACCAGGGGATGATCGACCTTCTGGCCGAAGCCGCCGCCCGGTTCCGCAACGACACGGCGGTGGATCTCGTGATCCTTGAGGGTGCCGGCGGCCGCGCCTTTTGCGCCGGCGGCGATGTGCGCGCCGTCCGCAATGCCGCCCTGGCCGGGGATGCCGCCACCATCGAGCGCTTCTTCGCCGGGGAATATGCGCTGAACCGGATGATCGCAGAGTTCCCCAAGCCCTGGATCAGCCTGATCGACGGCGTCTGCATGGGCGGCGGCATCGGCGTCTCCATCCATGGCAGCCACCGGGTGGTGAGCGAGCACGCGCTGCTGGCCATGCCCGAGACCGCGATCGCGCTGTTTCCCGATGTCGGCACCTCCTTCGTGCTGCCTCGCCTTCCCGGCGCCCGTGGCACGATGGGCAAGTACCTGGCCCTGGCCGGCGCCCGGCTTCACGGCGCCGAGGCGGTGGAGGCGGGCCTGGCCACCCATCACGTCCCACGGGACCGCCTGCCGGCCCTGCGCGAGGCCCTGCTGGCCGGCGACGCCAGCGTGGTGGACCGCCACGCGGCCGCCGTTCCCCCGGGCCGGATCGAGACCGAGCGCGCGGCCGTGGAACGCTGCTTCGCGCCCGACGACATGGCCTCGATCATGGCGCTCCTCACCGCCGAGGGCACCGAATGGGCCGGGGCCCAGATGGCCGTGCTACACCGGATGTCGCCCACCTCGCTGGCGGTGACGCTGGAACTGCTGCGGCGCGGCGCCGGGCTGGATCTTCCGGCCTGTCTGGCGATGGAACTGGCCCTCACCCGCGCCGTCACTCGCCACCCGGACTTCGCCGAGGGCGTCCGCGCCGTGCTGGTGGACAAGGACAACGCCCCGCACTGGCAGCCTTCCACCATGAGCGCGGTGGACCCGGCAGCCGTGCGGGCGATGTTCGGCGTCTAAGGCTCGCCGGCTACCCGCCCAGCAGCCCCCGGCGCAGCCCCGCGCTGGAGGCATCCGGCCCGATGAAGCTGGCCAGCATCATCCGCCCCTGCTGGCCGCCGACGCGCACCGGCGCCTCCCCGGCATAGGCGATCTCCGCACGGTCCGGCAGGAACAGCCAGTCCTCCATCTGGCCCGCCGGAAGGTCGCGCAGGCGGGCGCGAAAATCGGCCGGCATCTCGCAGGCGCAGCCGTCCCGGAAGCCCTCTTCCCAGCCATCCACCAGTCGGCTCCGCGGCACGCCGACAAGGTAGCGGATGCGGAGCAGCTTGACCCCAGGAGAAGCCAGGATGGCGGCGGCATCGCCGCTGCGCCGCTCCAGATAGAGCCAGCCGCGCATCACCTCGAAAGCGAGGAAGCGGCGCACCCCCGTGCCGTTGAGCAGCAGGTGGCGGCCGGCAACGTTCAGCTCGGCCGGGGCCTCCTGCGCGCGGGCAGATCGGGGCGCCGCAAGAGGCAGGGCGGCCGCGAGGAGCGGCAGCGCACGGCGCGGGAGCACCGCACGGGGCGACAGGACAGGCATCGAACTGCCGCCGAGGGGCCCCGCGGCCCCGTCCAACCCGCTCGCCGGGAGATCGTCTCGCGCCATGCCCATGCTCCTCTCGCCCGCCCGCCGCATCGCGCGGTCACGGGCCTGCCCGCGACCGGCTCGGCCTAGACCGGCTCGGCCTAGATAGGTGGGCGTCCCGCTTCTACCACGGGCCGGCGCTACCGCCCCTCGCGCCCCTGCAGGCCGAAATAGCCGTGGGTGGCACGGGCCTCGGCCAGTTCCGCGCCACCGCGCACCGCCTCCTGGATCAGCGTTTCCTTCGCGCCGATCTCGCGCACGATCTCCAGCGTGCGCGCCGCCAACTCGCGCGGGACGACGACCACGCCCGCATCATCCGCACAGAGAAGGTCACCGGCCTCGACCCGGATGCCGCCGAGTGCGATCGGCACATTCGTCGCCTCGAGCTGCCAGCGATCCTTGCCGGTGCGCATGAAATGCGCGCGCGACCAGATCGGGTAGCCCACCTCGCGGCTCTCGCCGATATCACGGTTGGCACCGTCGATGATCGTGCCCGACAGGCCGGCGCGATGCGCCGCCTCGGTCAGGATGTTGCCCCAGGCGGTGCATTCCGTGTGGCCGCGCATGTCGAGCGCGAGGATGTCGCCGGGGGCGGCGAGATGCAGGAAATCCCCCATCGTGCCGCGCCGGGTGCCGCAGGGCAGGTAGGCGAGGGTCACGGCCTGCCCCGCCACGCGGCGCCCGGCCAGCATGGGACGCAGCCCTTCGACCGCGCACTCGATCCCCTGGCGGTCCAGTGCGTCGGAGATGGCGGAGGTCGGGAGGTCGCGGAAGGCGGCGACGATCGCCGGATCCAGGCGGGGGAAGCTGTCCATCGGTTCAATCGGCCTTGATGTCGTGTTCGCGGATCACGCGGGACCACAGATTCGCCTCGCGGTCCACCAGTTGGGTCAGCGCCGGGGCATCGCCGAGGATCAGGCGTGCCTGCTGGGTCTCCGTCATCATCGTGCGGGCGCGATCGCCCGAATAGGCCGCACGCAACGCGCCGGCGAAGCGGGTGACGATGGGCGCGGGCACGCCCGCCGGGCCGAAATAACCCCACCAGGCGCTGGCCACGACATCCGGATACCCGTCCTCCGCCGCCGTGGGCAGGTTGGGCAGGGCGGCGATGCGCTCGGCCCCGGTCTGGGTGATGGCGCGCAGCCGGCCATCGGCAATGGCGGGCGCCATCAGCGCCGCGCTGCCGATCATCAGGTCCACGCGCCCGCCCAGCGTGTCGGTCATGGCCGGGCCGCCGCCGCGATAGGCGACATGCACCATCCGCACGCCCGCGCGCGCCGCGAGCAGCACCATTACGAGATGCCCGAGCGTGCCGCTGCCGGTGGAGGCGAAGGTGACAGTATCCGGCCGCGCCTTCGCCGCCGCGATCACGTCGGACAGGCTGCGGAAGGGCGAATCCGGCTTCGCGACCAGTACATAGGGCGCGCTGCCGACGAGGAAGGCAGGCGTGAAATCGGTGCGCGTGTCGAAGGTGAGGTTCGGTACCAGCGCGTTCATCATCGGGTGCCAGTCGAAGGTGATGAGCCAGGTGTTGCCGTCCGGCGCCGCCTTGGCGACCATGCCCGTGCCGATGCTGCCCGCCCCGCCGCCGCGGTTCTCGATCAGCACCGGCACGCCGAGCTCCGCCGAGATAGCGGGCGCCCCCAGCCGCGCGACCGCATCGATCGACCCGCCGGGCGGCACGGGCACCACGACGCGCACCGGCCCGCTCGGCCAGGCTTGCGCGTCCGCGCCGCGGATCACCGCGGGTGCTGCCAGGAGCGCCAGCGGGAGGGACAGGAGGGTGCGGCGGCCAGGACCGTGGCGCTGAGTCATGGACGAGTCCCCGTTCTTCGTTGCCGGTAGAAGAGGGTAAGGGCGAGGGGTTGCCAAGGCTTTGACGCCGCACCGGGCCGGTTTGCGCAGGCCGGTGCCCACACCGCCACCTCGCCAAACCGGCCAGCGCGCGCGAGACTGCCTGCCCGCACGGAGGCCCGACTCATGACCGCACCGCATTTCGTCCCGGCCAGCCCGCAGACCACGCGCATCGGCACCTTTGACGCCGCCTTCCCGCCGGTGGCGAGCATCGCGGCGGGCGAGCGGGTGACGCTGGAATGCGTCTCGGGCCTGGGCGACGCGGTGCCGGGGCCGGAGAGCGGGATGACGGTGCCGCAGGCGCTGCGCGACATCGCCCAGGCCAACACCGCGGGCCTTTCCGGCCATATCATCACCGGCCCCGTCGAGGTGCGCGGCGCCGAGCCGGGCGATGCGCTGCGCGTAGAGATCGAGAAAATCGACCTCGGCACCGATTGGGGCTTCTGCGGCTTCCGCCCGCTGATGGGCACGCTGCCGGAGGACTTCCCCTTCCGCCGCATGCTGCACATCCCCGTGGATCAGGCCGCTAAGACCTGCGTGCTGCCCATGGGCGGCGGCATCAAGCTGAACCTCGCACCCTTCTTCGGCGTAATGGGCGTGGCACCGCCCGCCGAATGGGGCCGCATCTCCACCAAGGAGCCGCGCGCCCATGGCGGCAACCTCGACAACAAGGAGCTGGTAGAGGGCACCACACTGTGGCTGCCCGTGCATGTGGCCGGTGCGCGCTTCTCGGCCGGCGACGGGCACGGCGTTCAGGGGGATGGCGAGGTGTGCATCAACGCGCTGGAGACCAGCCTCACCGGCACATTCCGCCTGGATGTGGAGAAGGGCGGCGGGGCGCGCGATCCGGTCCTGCGTTTTCCGCGCGCCGAAACGCCGACCCACTTCATCACCATGGGCATGAACGAGGACCTGGACCTCGCCATGAAGCAGGCGCTACGCGAGATGATCGCATTCATTGCGTCACGCACCAATCTCTCGCCAGCCGATGCCTACCAGTTCTGCTCGCTTGCGGTGGACTTCCGTGTGACCCAGACAGTGAACGGCGAGAAGGGTGTGCACGGGATGTTGAGGAAAGGTCTTCTCTTCTGACGGCGTGTGAAGTCGGAGGGGCAAGCGGCTGATCCGATGCATCCCTCGAATCCTGTCCACAGACATGCCCACATTTCCGTCCACAAGTTTTCGTGCGCCGCATCTTGTGGGAAAGCAACTGCCTGACCTACCGTATCTTGTATCGACGGTGACGGGGATGGGCGCAATGGACTGGTCAGCCGAAGCGATTGAGCAACTCAGGGCGCTTTGGGCGGAGGGTCACTCCACCGCCGAGATCGGGCGCCGCATGGGCATCTCGAAAAATGCGGTGGTGGGGAAGGCGCATCGCCTGCATCTGCCCGCGCGTCCTAGTCCCATCCAGCGCGAACAGGCTACCGCCGGCAATACATCGCCGCGCGTTGCCGCGCCTGCCACTGCCGCGCCGCGGCCCGCGGCGCCGGCAGCTCCGCGCATTGTCGCACCTTCACCCGTGGTCGCCACGCGCTCCGCGCCGCCGCCTGCCGTTGTTCGGCCGTTCCAGCGCAGCTCCGCCCGCAGCTGCTGCTGGCCGATCGGCGAGCCCGGCACGCCGGAATTCCGCTTCTGCACCTCCGAGGCCTTCGGCGGGAAGCCCTACTGCCTCGAGCATTCGTCCATCGCCTACGTGAAGGCGCGCGACCGGCGTGAGGATGCAGCCTGAGCGGAAGCTGGGCTAGGTTTCCAACCGGCAGAGGAAGGGGCGCCGTTCAGGGGGAGCGGCGCCCTTTCTGCATTCAGTCGCTCCGCCCGCCGATCAGCCGCCGCCGCAGCTTGCCGCCGATCCAGTCGATCACGGCGACGGTGACCACCATCAGGATGATGATGAAGGCCACCTCGTCCCAGTGGCGCACCTTGATGCGCTCGGCGATCTGCAGCCCGATCCCGCCCGCACCGACCACGCCGAGGATGGAGGCGGAGCGCGTGTTGCTCTCGAAAAAATAGAGCGCCTGCGCCAGCATGATGGGCAGTACCTGCGGCAGGATGCCGAACCGCACCGCCATCAGCCGCGATCCGCCGGCCGCGACCACCCCTTCCGCCTGCCGCCTTTCAGCGTTCTCAATCGCCTCGGCATAGAGCTTGGACAGCGTTGCCAAGTCGGACACGAACAGCGCGAGCACGCCGGCCAGCGGCCCGAGGCCGACCGCGCGCACGAAGGCCAGTGCCCAGATGAGCTGGTCCACCCCGCGCAGCCCGTCGAACACTCGGCGCAGCGAGAAGCGCAGCAGGGTGGAGGTGACGATGTTGCGCGCGCCGAGGAAGCCGAGCGGCACGGCGACGACCGCAGCCAGTACCGTGCCCACGAAGGCCATGGCCACGCTCTCGGCAATGCCGCGCAGGATGTCGCCCCACAGCTCCCCCGGCGAGGGCGGGATCATCAGCCGGACGATGGTGAACAGGCCGGACAGCCCGTTCCACAGCCGGGCCGGCGTGATGCCGAACAGCCACAGCGCCCAGAGCAGCCATCCCAGGAACACCACACCGCTCGCGATACGCCAGGCGCGCTGGCGGGGTGAGGGCCCGAAGGCACCCGGCAGCGCCGCTTTCCAACGTGCCACATCGACCGCGTTCACACCCGGCGGGACGTTCGCTCCGCTCACGCCCGGGCTTCCCCGCCCAGCAGCCGCCGGATGCGGTCCGACAGAAGGTCGATCATCGCCACCACCAGCACGATCAGCACGATGATGGCCGAGATCTCCTCGTAGTAGTTCTGGCTGATGACGAGATACAGCTCCTGCCCGATCCCGCCCGCGCCGACGAAGCCGATCACGCTCGCACCCCGCACGTTGATCTCGAAGCGCAGCAGCAAGTACGAAACCATGTTCGGCGCCACCTGCGGCAGCATCGCGAAACGGCAGGCCTGGGCCCAGTTGCCGCCGGCGGCGCGCACTCCGTCCCAGGGTCCGGGATCGGCGTTCTCCACCGCCTCCGCGAACAGCTTGCCCAAGGCGCCGGTCGTATGCAGCGCGATGGCCAGGATCCCCGCCAGCGGCCCGATGCCGAAGGCCCAGACGAGGATGAGCGCGTAAACGATCTCCGGCACCGTCCGCATCGCCTCCAGCCCGCGGCGGGCCAGGCGATAGGACCAGGTGCTGGGCGCTGTATTGCGCGCGGCCGGAAAGCACAGCAGCAGCGCGAGCACCCCGCCCGCCAGCGTCGCCAGCGCGGCCATGTTCGCGGTCTCGATCAGCAGCAGCGCCCATTTGTCCAAGCGGTAGAACCAGAAGGCGATGCTGCCCTCCGTCTCCCACCCGCCGAACAGCGTGGCCCAGCGCAGGTCCGGCAGTAGGCGGACGAAGTAGTCCCCCGCGCGCGGCAGCCCGGCGAGGAGGGCGCCGGGATAGAACTCGCTCGTCCAGGCGCTGGCGAGAAAGGCCGCAAGGAAGAGGGCCAGGCCCAGCAACAGCCGTGTGCGACGGGTCCGCCGCGCGTCCTTGAAAGCCTGTTCACCGCGCGTAACGGCGGAGGAGAGTGCCGCGCTCAGCGCCGCCGCCGGCGCTCCGCCGCCTCCTCTTCGCGCAGGCGCACGACCAGCTCGTAATCCGCATGCGTCACGGTGCGAAACCCGGTGCCGCCGCCGCGCTCGATGCCCTCATACACGGTGCGATGCGCGATCGGCATGGCCAGGAAGAAGCGACGCATATCCTCCTTGAAGGCCTCCGGAAGGTCGGCGCGGCAGGCGATGGGGCCGGCGGAAATAGGGTCGCTGCGCCAGATCACGCGCAGCTCGCGCATGTCGAGCATCCCCTTGTCCACCATCACCCGCAGCGCGCCGCGGGAGTATCCGGCGGCCGGATCGCCCTGGCCGGATGCCCAGGTGCAGCCCGCGTCGTATTGCCGGTGCAGCACGGCCACCACCGCCTGCTCATGCCCGCCCGCGAAGCCCGTGCGGGAAAAGTAGGAGGAGGGCTCGATCCCTGCCGCCCGCAGCGCCGCGCGCGGCGCGAAATACCCGGATGTGGAGGCCGGATCCGCCCAGGCCAGCGACTTCCCGCGCATCCCCACCAGGTCGGTGATGCCGGAATCCGCCCGCACCACCATGACCGCGACATAGCCGAGCGACCCGTCATCGCCCTCCGCCGCCACCAGCGCCTCCACCGCCCCTCGCGTGTCGATCCAGGTGCCCGCGTAGTTCGCCGCACCCATCTGCGCCATCTCGATCATGCCCGAGGCAAAGGCCTGGCCCACCCCTGCGAAATCCGGGCTGGGATAGAGGCGCACGGGCAACCGGAAGGTCTCCTCCAGCAGCTTCCGGTACGGCTCGTTGCGAGCGAGGCGATCCGTCTCGTTCTCCCCGCCCGAGATCCCGATGCGCAGCACGGGGATGCCATCCGCCCAGGCCCGGCGTCCCGGCTCTGGGAATGTGACGCCGGGATCTGTGCTGCGGCGTGTCTGCGCCAGCGCGGGCGACGCGGCAGCAAGGGCGATGGAACCGGCAAGGAGCGCGCGGCGGCTGGGCATGGGGTTTCCCTTCAGGCGAGCACGGCACCGGAGGGCTGCGACGTCTCCGACTCCAGCGCCTCCTCCGGCACGCCATAGATGGACTGCACCTGATCCGCCGTGAGCGCGGCGGGCGTGCCGTCGAACACCACTCGCCCGGCCTGCATGGCGACGATCCGGTCGCAATAGCGGCGGGCGGTGTCGAGATGGTGCAGGTTCACCATCACCGTCAGCCCGTCCCGCCGGTTCACATCGCGCAGCGCCTCCATCACCACGCGCGCGTTGCGCGGGTCGAGCGAGGCGATGGGCTCGTCCGCCAGCAGAAGCCTCGGCTCCTGCAGCATGGCGCGAGCGATGGCGACCCGCTGCTGCTGCCCGCCCGAGAGCGTGTCGGCCTGCTGCAGCGCCTGCTCCGCCAGGTCGAAGCGGTCCAGCGCCTCCAGCGCCATGGCGCGCTCCTCCGGCGTGAAGCGGAGGAACAGGGAGTTAAGCGTCGCCCACAGTCCCGGCCGGTGGTTCAGCCGCCCCACCAGCACATTGGTCAGCACATCCAGCCGCTGCACCAGGTTGAACCCCTGGAAGATCATGGCGCAGCGCGTCCGCCAGTCCCGCAGTGCCTTACCCCGGAGCGCGGTGACATCCACGCCGTCATGCAGGATGCGGCCCGAGGAGGGCTCGGTCAGTCGGTTCACCATCCGCAGCAGGGTGGATTTGCCGGCACCCGACCGGCCGATGATACCGACCATCTGCCCGCCGGGGATGCTCAGCGAAACGCCGTCCACTGCATTGCGCGCCCCAAATCGGCGAGTAAGGTTCTGGATCTCGAGCATCGGGCTTCCGGGCCGTGAGGCGGCGAGCATAGCGCAAACGCCACACCGGCATGATCCCTGCCGCAATCCTTCGCACGGGGCGAACCCGCCCCTCCCGCCCAGGGGCAAACCCCCGTAGGTTGCCGCAACGATCATGCCGGATAGCCCCGCCCGACCACCCCGCCCCGAACAGCCTTCCGGGGCCGTGCGGAACCGAGTTCGCCCTGGCGGCGCTGCTTGGCTTCTCGCATTTTGCCTCGCCGCCGCGCCGCTCACGGCCGGGGCCCAGACCGCGCCGCAGGGCATGGCCCTGGTGATCGGCAGCAGCACCTACGCCTCCCAGCCGCCCGTCCCGGCCTGTCGCGGCGGGGCGGAGGCGGTGGCCGGCGCCCTCCGCGCCCTCGGCTTCGCGGTGACCGAGCGCCACGATCCCGGCCGGGGCGAGTTCGACGCCGCCCTGGGAAGCTTCAGCCGCGGCCGCGCCGCCGCCCCCGAGGCCCCGGCCGTCATCTATGTCTGCGGCCTGGCCACGGAGTGGAACAACCGCGCCTTCCTGGTCCCGGCCTCAGCCACCCTGGCGCGGGAGACGGACACGCTTACCCAGGGCATCCTGGCGCGCAACGCGGCCGATGCGGCCTCCCGCGGCGCCACCGGCCCCAGCCTCACGGTGCTCGACCTGACCCCGCGCCCGGGTGGCAGCGCGCTCACCGCCTCTGGCCTTGCTGCCGCGGCCGAGAGCGCCACATCCGCGGATGCCGCCCTCATCGCCACCTCCGGCACCACCGCCAACCTTCCCGTCACCCCATTGGCCGCCGCCCTCCGCGCCGAACTCGCCGGGCCGACGGTGGAACTGACTGCCCTCGGCGCCGCGCTGCGCAACCGCGTGCCGGAAGCCGCTCGCCTGGCGGCGGTGGCACCAAGACGGCCCATGTACCTGGCCGGCGCCCCACCGCCCCCTGCCCCGCCCGCCAGCCCGAGCCTTGCCCCACCCCCTGTTCCGTCCGCCACAGCCTCCACCTCCCCGCCCGTCGCCGCCCCGCCCATCGCCACTCCGCCCTCCGCGGGGCTCGCGGGCGCCGTGCCGGCCCCGGCCGCTCCCGCTGTCGCAGTCGCCCCTGCCTTCGAGGAGGCCGGGCTGAACGAGACGCAGCGCCGCCGCATCCAGGCGGGCCTCGGCGTGCTCGGCCATTACAGCGGCCGTGTGGACGGGACCTTCGGGCAGGAGACTCGGTCCGCCATAAGGCGCTATCAAGCCGCCGGGGGCGCCGAGGCCAGCGGGCGCCTGACGCCCGCCCAGATCGCCGCGCTGCTGGGTTTGTCGCGCTAGGCCAGGTTAGGACCGCGCGGCCGAGGCGCGGGATGGAGAATCGCGGTGAAGCTGCGCACCAAGTTCAACCTCGTGATGATCGGCACCTTCGTCGCCGGCCTGGGCGTCGCCTCGGTCGTCTTCCACGGCCTCACCCTTGAGGAGGCGCGGCGCGGCACCTTCAACGAGGCGCTGATGATCATGCGCAACGCCACGGCGGTGCGCGGCTACACCTCCACGGAGCTGAACCCGCTCCTGTCGGACCAGATGACGACGCGCTTCCTGCCGCACACGGTCCCCTCCTTCGCGGCGCAGACCGTGTTCCGTGGGCTGCGCGGCGATTACCCGGACTACGCCTACAAGGAAGCCGCGCTGAACCCCACCAACCCCGCGGACCGCGCGACGGACTGGGAGGCGGACATCATCAACGCCTTCAAGCGGGATGAGGGATCGACGGAACTCGTCAGCCAGCGCGATTCCATCTCGGGCCCGGTGCTGACCTTCGCCAAGCCCATCCGCATCACCGATCCCGCCTGCCTCACCTGTCACTCCACCCCGGTCAACGCGCCGCGGACCATGGTGGACCTCTATGGCCCATCCAACGGCTTCGGCTGGCAGTTGAACGACGTGATCGGCGCGCAGATCGTCTCGGTGCCGCTTCAGGTCGCGATGGCCCGGGCCAATGGCTCGCTGCAGACCTTCCTGCTCAGCCTCTCCGGCGTCTTCCTGGTGATGCTGATCGCGCTCAACCTCATGCTGCACCTGATGATCGTGCGCCCAGTCCGGCAGATCGCCGCCCAGGCCAAGGCGGTGTCGGAAGGCGAGGAGAACGTCCCGGAATACCAGCCGCCGGGGAATGACGAGATCTCCTCCCTCGCCCGGTCCTTCAACCTGATGCGCCGCAGCCTGGACAACGCCATGCGGATGCTCGGCACGCCGTGAGGCGCCATTGAGCGAGAGCACCGCCAGCCCGCGCCAGATCGGCCGCTACCTCGTCGAAGGCGAGGTGGGCCGGGGCGCCATGGGCTCCATCCTCAAAGCGCGCGACCCGGTCATCGGCCGGGTCGTCGCCATCAAGCTCGTCTCGACCGAGCTGCTCGATTCCACCGAACGCGAGGAGTTCCTGCACCGCTTCCGGCACGAGGTGCAGGCCGCCGGCCGATGCAGCCACCCCAACATCGTCGCCGTCCACGACTACGCCCTGCATGAGGGCCATCCCTTCCTGGTGATGGAGTATGTGGACGGGACGAGCCTGAAGGAGGCGATGCGGAACGGGTTGCGGCCCAATATCCCCGAAGCGGCAGCGCTGGTGCAGTCCATTCTTTCGGCCCTCGCCTGCGCCCATGCGAACGGCGTGGTCCACCGCGACATCAAGCCGGCCAACATCCTCCTCGCCCGCACCGGGGCGACGAAGGTGGCCGATTTCGGCATCTCCCGCGTAGAGGGCTCGGACGTCACCCAGGTGGGCGATGTCGTGGGCACGCCGAACTACATGTCGCCCGAGCAGTGCCTGGGCGAGCGGGTGGACGGCCGCGCGGACCTGTTCTCCACCGGCGTCCTGCTGTTCGAGCTGCTGGCCGGCCGCCGCGCCTTCGAGGGCCGCAGCATTATCGAGGTGTCGCGCGCTATCCTGGACGGCCCGCGCCCGACCCTGCCGGATCAGGTGTTGGCCGTGGCGCCCGGCCTCGCCTCGGTGATCGCCCGCTCCCTCGCCCGCAACCGTGAGGACCGCTTCGCCAGCGCCGACGCCATGGCCGCCGCCCTGCGTGACGCGCTGCAAGACGCCCAGGCGGATGGGACCGTGCTGGCGCCGCGAACACCGGCCATCGCGCCCGGCTTCGCCCCCGTTCTCTCCCCGGCCTTCGCCGAGGAGACGCTGAACCGGATTGCCCGCCGGCTCACGCCCTATATCGGGCCGATCGCGCCGCGGCTGGTCGCCAGCGCGGCGCGCGGCGCGGGCAGCCTCGAAGACCTTTGCGACAGCCTGGCGCGCAACATCGGGGAGGAGACGGAGCGGCGGCGTTTCCGCGACGAAGCCCTGCGGGAGGCAGGGGCGGCCTCACAGGCCGGCCTCCGCACCGGGTCCGGCTCCATGGCCGCGGCCAGCCTGGCCGGTCCTGCACCCGGCGGATTGCCCCCCGAGGTGCTGGCCACCGCCACTGCGGCGCTCATGCCCTATCTCGGCCCCATCAGCCGCGTCCTCGTTCAGCGGGAAGCCGCCTCGGCGCCGGATGCTGCAGCGCTGTGGGACCAGCTGGCCCAGCGCATCGCCGATCCGGCGGAGCGCACGGCCTTCCTACGCCGCCGCCTCGCCTGAGAGGGCGGCGCTAGAGGCCCGCGATCACCGCATCCGTCACCCGCGCCGCCTGGCCGTCGTCCAGGTAGGGATGCATCGGCAGCGCCAGGATGCGCTTGCACAGGCTCTCGCTCACCGGCAGCGGCGGCGCCTGGCCGATGGCAGCCGCATGGGCGGCACGATAGGCGGGCTGGTGGTGCAGCGGCAGCGGGTAATAGACCGCCGTGGGGACGCCGCGCGCCTTGCAGGCCTCCTGCACCCGGCCCCGCTGCGCCTCGTCCTCCAGCAGGATGGAGTAGAGGCCGTAAGCGCTCTCCGCGCCCTCGGGACTGGCGGGGATCTGCACCTTCCCGTCCAGGGCGGCGGCGTACTGACCGGCGATGCGGGCACGGGCGGCCAGCTCCTTTTCCATCAGCGGCAGCTTGCAGAGCAGAATGGCCGCCTGGATCGTATCCAGCCGGCCGTTCATGCCGGTGCGCATCACCTCATAGCGAGTCTTGCCCTCGCCATGCGTGCGCAGCGAGCGGTAGAGCTCGGCCTTCTCGGCATCATCCGTCAGCAGCGCGCCGCCGTCGCCGTAACAGCCCAGCGTCTTGGTAGGATAGAAGGAGAGCGCGGCCGCTCCGCCCCAGCTGCCCAGCCGGCGGCCCTTCAGCGTGCCGCCAAAGGCCTGCGCCGCGTCGTCCAGCGCGAACATGCCCTCATCGGCGCAGATCGCCTCGATCGCCTCCCAATCGGCGGGCAGGCCGAACAGGTCCACCCCCACCACGGCGCGCGGGCGCAGCCGGCCCTCGGCTTTCACCAGGGCGATGCGGTTCTTCAGGTCGGCGACGTCGATGTTGAAGGTCTGCGGGTCCACATCCACGAAGACCGGCGTGGCGCCGAGCACCAGCGGCACCTCTGCGGTCGCGGTGTAGGTGAAGGCGGGCAGGAACACGGCATCGCCGCGCCCGATCCCCTCGGCCATCATCGCGATCTGCAGCGCATCCGTGCCCGAGGACACGCCGACGCAGTGGCCGACGCCAGCAAAGGCGGCCAGCGCGCGCTCCACCTCCTCCACCTCGGGCCCCTGCACGAAGCGGCCGGAATCGAGCACGGCGGCGATGCGCCGGTCGATCTCGGGCCGGATCAGCGCCTGCTGGGCACGGACATCGAACAGGCCGATGGGAGGAAGGGTGTTTGCGTCTTGCGGCATGGCGCGCCCCTTACCGCAAACCGGCCGGGGCGTCGAAATCAAGGATCGTGTCGGAGGGTTACGGTGGTCTCTACACGGGCCCCGCCGCCCGGACCCGCAGTGCCCGCGAGAGGGCGAAGCCGAGCAGCACCATCCCGCTGCCGGCCAGCAGCAGCGCCGTCACCGCGTCCAGCCGCGCCAGCAACAGCCCGAACAGCAATGGCCCCAGCGACTGGCCGACGAAGAAGGAGAAGGCGTGCAACGCCACCGCCGATCCGCGGGCCCGGGGCGCTACTTCCGTCACCCGCGTCTGCAGTGAGTTGTGCATGGTGAAATAGCCCAGGCCGATCGCGAACATGCCGGCGACGACCGGCAGGATCCCGATCGCGGTGGGCCCCATCCCGGCCCAGGCAATGGCCGCGTAGCCGATCCCCACCATTACCCCGGCCAGACGCAGCATGGCCGGCAGTCCCAGCCGCGAGAGCATGGGCCCCGCCAGGAAGGTGTATGCGACCCCCGAAGCCCCGAAGGCGCCGATAGCGAAGCCCGCCTGGGCCGGCCCGCCCAGGCCCCAGCCCGCGATCAGCGCCGCGAGATAGGGGAAGAAGCCGAAAACGAGCAGTCCCTCGGTGGCCACCGAGGCGTAGAGGATGCGTGCTGCCCGCAGCCGAACGATCTCGCCGTAGCGCCGCGCGGCCGCGGTGGCGTCCAGCCGCCCGGCCGGCGGGTCGGGCTCGCGTCGGATATCCATCCACAGCACCAGCCCCATCACCAGCACCGAGGCCGCGCCACCGAAGATGATGCCGCGCCAGTCCACCAGCCCGTGCACCAGCCCCGAGATCACGCCGCCCGCGATCTGCCCGGCCGTGCTGAAGGCCAGCAATCGGCTGAGCGCCACCTGCCGCCCCTCCAGCGGCACCCGGTCCCCGAAAGTGGCGATCACCAGCGGGTAGATGCCCCCCGCGGCGGCGCCGGCCACCGCGCGGAAGACGAAAAGCAAGCCGAGCGAGGGGGTGAGCGCGCTGGCGACGAGGGCCAGGCCGGTCAGCAGGGTGGCGAGCGCGATGATCCGCCGCTTGCCCAGCGCATCGCCGACCGGGCCAAGGAAGGGCTGAATCAGCGCGTAGGGCAGCGCGAAGGCCGAGGCGAGCAGGGCGACGGAATCGGTGGCGACCACGAAGCTCCGCGCGATCTCCGGCAGGATCGGGTCGAGGCTGCGGGCCGAAAGGGAGGTGGTGAAGGCGGTCAGGCCATAGAGGGTGATGAGCCGGCGCGTGCGCGTGGCTTCGTCGGACGTGCTGGACATGCCGGACCATGGTGGGGCGCTGCGCGGCCCGGCACCAGCCCCGGCGGCGCGGGGCGGGGGCGCAAGGAGCGGGACGCCGTTCAGACCGTCGCCAGCCGCCTGGGCCGGAAGAACTGTTCCAGCTCCACCGCGGGCACCGGCCTGCCGAGCAGGTATCCTTGCACCTCGTCGCAGCCGAGCGCCTGCAGAACCGTGAGCTGCCGCTCGGTCTCCACCCCCTCCGCCGTCGCTCGCAGCCTCAGGCTGTGCCCCATCGCCAGCACCGCGTTCACGATGGCCCGCGCGCCCGGATCCGTCTCGATCGCCTGAATAAAGGAACGGTCGATCTTTATCTTGTCGAAAGGGAAGCGGCGCAGGTAGCTCAGGCTGGAATAACCGGTGCCGAAATCATCCAGCGCCAGCCGCACACCCTGCGCCTTCAGCGCCCGCATCACGCCGAGGGCGCGATCGGAATCCTCCAGCAGCATCCCCTCCGTCACCTCCAGCTCCAGCCGATGGGCGGGCAGGCCGGTGGCGGCCAATACCTCAGCCACCACGCCGGGGAGGTCGCCGCGCTGAAACTGCACGGGGGAGATGTTGACGGCGACGGTCAGCGCCTCTGGCCAGGCCGCGGCGGCGGCACAGGCCTGCTCGAGCACCCAGCGGCCGAGCGGCAGGATCACGCCGCACTCCTCCGCCACCGGAATGAAAGCGGCAGGCGAGATCGGGCCGCGTTGCGGATGGGTCCAGCGCAGCAGCGCCTCATGTGCCGTCACCTTTCGCGTGCGGCAGCCCCAGAGCGGCTGGAAGGTCAGGGAGAACTCGCTCCGCGCCATCGCCCGCCTGAGGTCGTGCTCCAGTTGGCTGCGCTCGCGCAGCGCCTCCTCCATCTCCGGCTCGAAGAAGCACGCGACACCGCGGCCGGACTTCTTGGCGCGGTACAGGGCGGTGTCGGCGTTCTTCAGCAGCGCCTCCACCGTGCCGCCATCCGCGGGGAAGAGCGCGATGCCGATGCTGGTGTCGACGCTCGCCTGCGGGCCACCCAGGTCATAGGGCATGGCGATATCGGCCATGATCCGCGCGGCCAGGGCCGCGACATCGGCGGGCACCGACACGCCGGTCTGCACCACGACGAACTCGTCGCCCCCGATCCGTGCCACGACGTCTGAGGCGCGCGCCAGATTGCGCAGCCGGGCCGCCGCCTGCTGCAGAAGCGCGTCGCCGGCGGCGTGGCCGAAGGTGTCGTTCACCGGCTTGAAGCGATCGAGATCGAGTCAGAGCACCGCCACCCGCTCCCCGCTGCGCTCCGCCACGGCCAGCGCCAGGGTCAGCCGCTCCTCCAGCAAGGTGCGGTTGGCCAGATCCGTCAGCCCGTCGTGATGGGCGAGGTGATGGATCTCCGCCTCCGCGCGCCGGCGGTCCGTAATGTCGGTGAAGGTGCTCACCATCCCGCCGCCGGCGAGCGCCTGCACCCGGATTTCCAGCGCCTGTCCGTTCGGCCGCACCCGTTCCTTCAGCTGCACGCCTTGGATGCCGCCGCCCCCCAACGAAGCGATCAGCTCCTCCACACTGGCATCACGGAGCAAAGGCCCGAACTCGCCCTGCGCGGCCTGCCACCGCACCAGGGTTGCGTAATCCGCACCGGGCTGCGCCAACTCCGTCGGCAGGTCCAGCAGCTCGATGTAGCGGCCGTTCTGCAGCAGGATCCGGCCGTTCCGGTCCACCATGACGACGCCCTGGTCCAGGTTCTCCATCGCGTCCCGCAGCACCTGCCGCGAGGCGAGCAGGCGGCGCTTGTGGCGGATCAGCATGCCCCCGGCCGCGAGCACCAGCAGGGTGAGCGCGGTACCGAGTGCCGTGGTCACCTGGAAGATGCGGCCATAGGTTGCGAGCAGCGGCGCCATGTCCAGCCCGACCGCCACGGTCACGGGATAGCGGCGCAGGCGGCGGAAGCTGACGAGTTGCTCGGGCATGTCCCCCATCGCGGCCAAGCGCAGGCTGCCATGGCCGGATTCCGACACCGCGCGGCCCAGGGACTGGCCCGACAGATTCTGCCCGAGCATTCCCGGCTCCGGCGCCGCCGCCCGTACGATCCCATCATCCCCGATCAGAAGCATGCTGCCGCGCACGTCCAACAGCTCGTGGAACTGGGTCAGCCAGTAAGGGTCGAGCGAGCAGACGACGACGCCGGCGAAGTGCCCCTCCGGGGAGTAGAGTTTGCGGGTGAACTGCACGGACCAGCGCTGCGAGACCCGCCCCATCAGGGGTGCGCTGATGAACAGCGCGTCGTCCGGCCGTTCGCGGTGCACCCGGAAATGCGGCCGGTCCGAGAGGTCCAGCGTGCCCTCCGTCGGGCCGAGATTGGTTTGCCGCAGCCGCCCCTCCGCATCGATCAGGGCAAGCTGCATCATCATGCCGTCGTCATAGCCGCTGCTGCTGGCGACGAAGCCCAGCGAGAAGGCCGCGGGGTCGCGCGCATAGGCGTCGCGCGCAAAGCGCAGGCGCTGGTCGATCGCCTCAATGGTGCGGGCGACGCCCTGCTCGGCGGCGCCGGCAATGTTCGCCGCCCCCTGCCGGGCATCCCGCTCGATCTCCTGCCACTCCTCGACCAGCCGCGCGCCGATTGCGCCCCAGAGCATGGCCAGGATGAGCAGAATAATTGCCAGGTCGCCGCGGATTTCCCACAGCGAGCGGAAGGGGGCCGAGCGCGTCGGGGCCCGCGCAGCGATCTCGCCCGCGCCTGGGGCAGGCACCGGAAGGGGCACCGCGCGACTCCTCTGCGGCCGGCGACGCCGGATGCGAGGACCTTACCGACCCTTTCGTAAACGCTCCCTTGACGGCGGAGGTGGGGGGCGAAGCGCCCTCAGCCCCCGCCGGCCAGGGTGGTGAGCGCCTCGGTCGTCGCCACCCAACCGAAGAAGGTGCGCGTGTTGAACACGGTCGCGTCGTGCACGAAGCGCGGTCCGCCCTGCCAGCAGGCATCCTCGATCAGCACCGGCCAAAACTCGCGGTGGAAGGCCTCGCGCAGCGTGCTCTCCACGCAGACATTGGTGGCGACTCCGCAGAACAGGATGTCCCGGATCCCGCGCGCGCGCAGCAGCATCTCCAGCTGCGTGCCGCTAAAGCCGCCGTAGCGGGGCTTCTGGATGAGGATGTCGCCCGGCGCGCGTTGCATCTGCGGCACCAGCGCGTAATCCCATGTGCCCTTGGCCAGCAGCGTGCCATCCAGCTCCGGCCGCTCGCGCATCAGCCGAAGGGCGTTCGACTTCCAGTAATTGGGCGAGCCGGCCCCGCCCGCTTCGACCCCCTCGGGATCCCACCCGTTCTGAAACCAGACGATGGTGATGCCGAGAATTCGCGCCGCCGCCACCACCTGGGTGACGCGGCCGATGACAGATTGGGCGCCGGAGAGATCGAACCCGGCCTTGTCGAGATAGCCCTCCTCGGCCGCGTAGGCGTTCTGCATGTCCACCACGATCAGCGCGGTGCGGGAGGGCAGGATCGGGAAGGGCTCGGGTTCGGCGGTAAGGAGGAGGTCCCCCTCCACGCGCGGCAGGATCTGGGGCGTGCGCTCGGTCAAGGGCTTCTCCTCGGCAGGGTCGCCCGATCCTGTGTCGCGGGCGCGGCCGCGTCTACCGGCGGCGGGCCATCCGGCCGCCGCGCGACGGCTCGCTTCCTCAGCGGCTGGCGGGCGCCGCCCCATCTAGCCGGGCTGAAAAACTCTGCCGCGCGTTCAGCAGCACAGGATCAAAGCCCGCCGCCCGTTTGTAGCCGCGCGAGATCCCCTCCAGCTCCGCCATCGGCAGCACCGCCTCGCGCCCGCCCACGGCGTCGAAGCCGTCCGGCGCGCGCTGATGGGCGAGGTCCAACACCAGGTCGGGCCCCTGCCCGCGCGCTGCCTGCACCAGCGCCGAGGTCGCAGGGCGGCGCGCGGCCTCATAGGCCCGCAGCCCGGCCTCGGCCCCGTCCTCGGTGGCAAGGTGGAAAGCGAGAGCCCGGGCATCCAGGATGCCCTGCGACGCGCCGTTGGAGCCGATGGGGTACATCGGATGCGCCGCATCCCCGAGCAGCGTCACCCGGCCACGCGTCCATCCCGGCAGCGGATCGCGGTCCACCATCGGGAATTCCCACACATCCGGGGCCGCGCGGATCAGCGAGGGGACGGAGAGCCAGGGCCATTCCCAGTCCGCGAAGTCCGGCAGGAAGTCCTCGATCCGGCCCCGGCGGTTCCAGTCCTCCCGCGCGAGCAGCGCGTCGGGGTCCATTCGCCGCTCGGCGATGAAGTTGATGAGGGCGGGGCGCTCCGCCGTGGCCTCGCGGATGGGATAGCAGACGAATTTGAGGTCGCTCCGCCCCGCCTGCACCATGGTGCGGCCGGTAAGGTAGCCCGGGTGCTCCGCCACCGCGCGCCACATCAAGCTGCCGTTCCAGCTTGGGGCCCCCTCATGCGGGTGCCATGCGGCGCGGATGGCGCTGTGGATGCCATCGGCCGCCACCACCACATCACCCCGCGCGCGCCCGCCGCCCTCAAAATGCAGCGTGGCGCCATCGGCGTCGGACTCCGCGCCGATCCCGCGCGAACCGAGGTGAATCGCATCCCCCAGACGCTCCTGCGCCGCTTCCAGCAACAGCATGAACAGGGTGCCGCGATGGATGCTCACCTGCGGCCAGCGATAGCCGGCGGCGAGGCCCCGGTCCTCCCGCCACACCTCCTCGCCGCGGCGGGTGGCATAGAGCAGCTCCCGCGTCGGAACGCCGGCGGCCAGCACGCGCTCGCCGAGGCCGAGCTCGGTGAGTTCCCGCACGGCATGGGGCAGAAGGTTGATGCCAACGCCGAGCGGCTTGGGGTGAGCGACCGCCTCATGCACCTCCACCCCGATGCCGGCCTGGTGCAGCGCCATGGCCAGGGTCAGGCCGCCGATGCCGCCGCCGGAGACGATCACGCGCATGGTTGCTTCCTCCGTTTTGCCGGATGATGGCAGCCGACGAGAGAAGGTTCAACAGTTGAACGATAAGGGCGGCGAGAGCGGCCACGGGCTGCTGTCCGGCACCGTGTCCTACAGCATGAAGCGGGCCTATCGCCGGGTCATCCGCGACCTGGAGGACGCATTGCAGCCCGCGGGCTTCACCCCGCCGCTCCTGGCCGCGCTGTCCATCGTGGAGGCAACGCCCGGCATCGCGCCGGCGCATCTGGCCGAGGCCATGGGCCATGGCCGCTCCCGCGCCGCCCCGCTGCTCGACCGGCTGGAGGGGGACGGCCTACTGGAGCGTCGGGCCGGCACGGACCGCCGCAGCCTCGGCCTGTACGCAACACAGCAGGGGAGAGCCGCCCTGCAGCGGCTCCGCCCCATCCTCGCCGAGCATGAGCGCCGGATCACTGCCGGGCTGACGCCCGCCGAGGCCCATGCGCTTGCCGCCCTGCTCGAACGGCTCGCGCAGGGCGGGTAGGTCAGCCCACCCGGTTGCCGATCAGGTCCTGCACGACAGTCGGATCGGCCAGGGTCGAGGTGTCGCCGAGGCTGTCGGTCTCGTTCGCCGCGATCTTGCGCAGGATGCGGCGCATGATCTTGCCCGAGCGCGTCTTCGGCAGGCCCGGCGCCCACTGGATGGCGTCCGGACTGGCGATCGGGCCGATCTCCTTGCGCACCCAGGCCACTAGTTCCTTGCGCAGCGCCTCGGTCGGCTCCTCATCGGCATTCAGGGTGACATAGGCGTAGATGCCCTGCCCCTTGATCTCGTGCGGCATACCGACGACCGCGGCCTCTGCCACCTTCGGATGCGCGACCAGGGCGCTCTCGATCTCGGCCGTGCCCATGCGGTGGCCGGAGACGTTCAGCACGTCGTCCACGCGGCCGGTGATCCACCAGTAGCCGTCCTCGTCGCGCCGCGCGCCATCGCCGGTGAAATAGGTGCCAGGGAAGGTGGAGAAATAGGTCTGGATGAAGCGCTCATGGTCGCGGAACACCGTGCGCATCTGGCCGGGCCAGCTATCGGTGATGACGAGGTTGCCCTCGGTCGCGCCCTCCAGCTTGTTGCCGTCCCCATCCACCAGCGCGGGCATCACGCCCGGCAGCGGAAGCGTCGCGGAACCCGGCTTTTGCGCCACCGCGCCGGGCAGCGGAGAGATGAGGATGCCGCCGGTCTCGGTCTGCCACCAGGTGTCCACGATCGGGCAGCGCTCGTCGCCGACGACGCGGTAGTACCAGAGCCAGGCCTCCGGATTGATCGGCTCGCCAACCGAGCCGAGGATGCGGAGCGACGTGCGCGACGCCTTCTTTACCGGCGCCTCGCCCTCGCGCATCAGTGCACGGATCGCGGTGGGCGCGGTGTAGAAGATGTTGACCTTGTGCTTGTCGATCACCTGCCAGAAGCGGCTGGAATCCGGCCAGTTCGGCACGCCCTCGAACATCAGCGTCGTCGCGCCGTTCGCGAGCGGGCCGTAGACGATGTAGGTGTGGCCCGTCACCCAGCCGACATCGGCCGTGCACCAGTACACCTCGCCCGGGCGGTAGTCGAAGACCAGCTCATGCGTGAAGGCGGCCCAGACGCCGTAGCCTCCGGTGGTGTGCAGCACGCCCTTCGGCTTTCCGGTGGAACCGGAGGTGTAGAGAATGAAGAGCGGGTCCTCCGCCCCCATCGGCTCGGCCGGGCATTCGGCGGATTGCGCGTCGCAGAGCGTCGCCCAGTCATGGTCGCGCCCCTCCTGCATGGAGACGGTGCCGCCCGTATTCTTCGCGACGATGACGTTGCGGATCGTCGGGCAGGACTTCAGCGCCTCGTCGGCGTTGGACTTCAGCGACACCGTGCGGCCGCCGCGGCGGCCCTCATCGGCGGTGATGAGCAGCGTGCTCTCGCAATCCTGGATGCGGCTGGACAGGCTGTCGGGCGAGAAACCACCGAACACCACGGAATGCACCGCTCCGATGCGCGCGCAGGCCAGCATGGCGACGGCGGATTCGACGATCATCGGCAGGTAGATCGTCACCCGGTCACCGCGGCGCACGCCGAGATGCTTCATCGCATTCGCCAGCCGGCACACACGCTCCAGCAGCTGGCGATAGGTGACATGGGCCTGGCTGTTCGGGTCGTCGCCCTCCCAGATGATCGCCACCCCGTCGCCGCGCCCGCCCTGCACATGCCGGTCCAGGCAGGATTCGGTGAGGTTCAGCACCCCGTCCTCGAACCAGCGGATGGAGACGTCGCCCTCGAAGCTCGTGTTCTTGATCTTGGTCGGCGCCCGCATCCAGGAGAGGCGGTTCATCTCGCGCTTCCAGAAGCCTTCCGGGTCGCGCGCGGCCTCGGCGACCATGACGTCGCGGCGCTCCGCATCGGCATGGCTGCCGGCGGCAATCTCGGGCTTTACCGGAATCAGGGTGTTGTCGGTCATCGGCAGCGGTCCTCCGGGGGCTAGGCCCTTCTCGGGGTGCATCGTCGCCGCCTGCCCGGGTGCGTCAAGTCTCCGGAGCGCGCGGGTACGCGGCCCCCACCCGCCGAACGCAAAGCGGGCCGGAGGTCTCCCCCCGGCCCGTGCCGTCGTCAGCGGTAGTAGCGCGGGCCGCCGTGGCGATAGTAGCGCGGCGGGGGACCGTAGCCGCGGCCGGCATAGTGGCGGCGGTAGTAGCGCGGCGGCGGCGGGCGGTAGTAGTGGCGCGGGCCGTAGTAGCGGCGACGCTCGCCGTAATACTGCACGGGCACCAGCTCCGCGGCGGGCTCGCCGACGAAGACGGCGGCCTGGATCGGGGCGGCGTGGATCGGCTGCGCCTGGGCGGCCGGCACGGCGGCCATCATCGGCGCGCCCAGCAGCGCACCCAGGATAAGGGCCTTTCGGCCGAGCTTGGCGAGGGCTTGTCGCATCATGGCGTCCTCTCTTCAGGGGGCCGGGAGGGCCCTTTCACTGTCCTATACAACGTCGCGATGCGGGCAGGGTCACGTCGGGATTGCGGCGGAGCGGGGGCGGATCGTCGCGGAGGGTAACGGCGGGCGCTACAGCCCGGCATCCCCAGGCACCGTGACCGCACCCGCCTCGATCCGCGCCGTCACCACTTCCAGGAAATCGCCCGCGCAGGGGCCGGAAATGCAGAACCCGTCCTCGACCCGGAAACGTGCACCGTGGGCGGTGCAGACAAGGTGTCGCCGCGCGCCGTCCAGGAAGCGATCCGGCAGGCTCTCCAGCGGAATGCCGATATGCGGACAGGAATTCACATAGACATGCACCCGATCGCCGCGCCGGACGGCAATGAGGCCGTAGCCGCCCGGCACTGGCGGAAAGCCCCGCGCCTCGCCGTCTGGGATGTCCTCCAGCCGGCAAAGGGTTCGCACCCCATTCATGGCTGAGCCCCGCGCTAGAGTCCCGCCATGCCGGAGATGACGGCCCAGTGCTCCGCCGAGACCGGCACAACGGACAGGCGCGACTGCCGAATCAGCGCCAGCCCGTCCAGCCGCGGCTCCGCCTTCATGGCCGCGAGCGTCACCGGCTTCGGCACCGGCTTCATGGCCTTCATGTCCACGCATATCCAGCGGCCGGTCTCGTCGGAGGGGTCGGGATAGGCCTCCCGCACCACCTGCACGATGCCCACCACCTCCCTACCGTCGTTGGAATGGTAGAAGAAGGACAGATCGCCCTTCTTCATCTCGCGCAGATTCTTGGCTGCCTGCCAGTTGCGCACGCCGGTCCAGGGCTCCACGCCGTTCGTCACCTGCTGGTCCCAGGAGAACGCGTCCGGCTCGCTCTTCACCAGCCAGTAGGAGGGTGGGGCGGCGGTCAAGCCACCCGTGCCCCGTCACGGAAGATTTCGCGGAAGGCGTGCACGGTCTGGGTGGCGAAAACATCGGCCTCCCAGAAGGGATCCGCCTTGGCGAAAATGCGGGCGGTCTCGAGGTCGGGCTGTTCCGTCACCACGATGCTGCCGCGCTGCTTCCCCTCCTCGTCGAGCAGCGGCCCGACGTAGCGGAGCTGCGGCCCAGCAGCGTCGAGCCAGACCAGGTGCTTCGGACGCGCGGCCAGCCGGCGCTCCAGCGCGTCCGGTTTGTCATGGCTGACGATAGCGAAGAGCACGGCGATCCCCCGGGAAAAGCCAGGGGCGAATCACCGGCCCGGCCGGCGCATGGAAACGCCGGACTGGCGAGCGCGCAACGGGCGGCGTGCCGGCCGCGGGATCGGGATGTCGGGCCGACGGGTCAGCCCGGCGTGGGATCGTAATGCACGCGGCGCAGGCGGAAGGCCAGGCTGACCAGCAGCACTCCGCCCACCACCGCCTGGATCGCCACCACCCAGATCAGCGCCAGCAGCCCTGCCCCTGGCGCTGCCACCATCCATAGCCCGATCGCGACACCCAGCGCGCCCCAGAGCCCCATCAGCCAGCTACCGCTGCGATAGGCGAGGACGATCCGGAAAACGCCGGTGGCGATGGACCAAGCGGCAACCAGCAACACCAGCACGATCGCCGAGGCGACCGGCATCATCAGCAGAACGACGGCCGCGACGAGGGAGAGCAGCCCGTCGAGCCAGAGCCACCCCGTATGCGGCCGCGCCGACCCCGGCATGGCCGAGCGACCGGTAAAGGCCTGGGTGAGGGTGAAGATGCCGTCCAGCGCCAGCCAGGCCGCCAGCACGCCGAGGATCACAGCGAGACCCAGGCCGGGAACGAGGAAGGCGTAAAGACCGAACAGGACGGAGACGATTCCGCGCAGCAGCAACAGCCACCAGCCGCCGGCCAGGGCACGAATCACCCGGAAACGTCCCTCCGTTGGGGTCGGGATGGTGGTGGCGGACATAGCGTCGGCTCCCTCGGGCTTGCGACCGTGGAGCGGCGGAGGAAGGGGAAGGTTGCGCGCCGGCGCGCCGGCGCGCCGGCCGGCGGGACAAGCCCCGGCATGTCGTCAGGATGAAACCAGGACCCGTTCTGACAGGCGACAAGATGGGGCCGCAAAGCCGCCCCTCTTCCGCCAATCCCGGCGCGAGGATCGCAACAGGATCCTCGGCCGGAGAAACCGGAGCGACACCGCCTTGAGGAACACGGGACGGTGCCCAGCAGGATTCATGCGTTGCGCGCCCGGCCCTGATGCATGGGCCGGTACTGCAAAAAGCGACGGGGCGCATGGAAGCACCCCGTCGCCATTCGTGCAGCCCTTTCGGGCCGCGGATCAGACCGTCGTCGAACGCCCGGCGACCATCCGGTAGATCACCAGCAGGATGATCGCCCCGACCACCGCACCGATGAAGCCCGCGCCTTCGCCTGCCCGGTACCAGCCGATCGCCTGGCCGAGATAGGTGGCGACCACGGCACCGACGATGCCGAGGAGCGTGGTGATGATGAACCCGCCGGGGTCGCGGCCCGGCATCAGGAACTTGGCAACGATACCGGCGAGAAGGCCGATGATGATGGTGATAATGATGCCCATGACGGGATGCTCCCAGCTTGTGGGATGGGAGCGCGGGGCTATGTAGCAGGTTTCATCGTCGCAGTCCGCAATCGGCACGGGAACGGAATTTACCCGAGGTTGTGTCTCGAGAGGCATAGGCAGGCGGATGAAGGAGAGGGCGGTCAGGCCGTCGGCAATGAGAGCCGGGGCGGGATGGTGGAGCTGAGGGGAATCGAACCCCTGGCCTCGTCATTGCGAACGACGCGCTCTCCCAACTGAGCTACAGCCCCTTAACCACCGCCCGCGCAGGCTTGGGGTCCGGCGCGTGGCGGGCTTATTCCCCGCCTCCCGCCCGGCGTCAAGCGCAGACGCAGGGTTGCGGCCGGGGTGATGCTGGACGGGCCCCATCCGGGGCCATACACAACGCGCGACGCGGTTCCGGGGGCGAGGATGACGGCGATCTTCTGGCTGATCGATCAGGTGATCGGCCTCTATGTCTGGGTACTCATCATCGCGGCGGTGTTCAGCCTGCTCACCGCCTTCAATGTGCTGGACACGCGTAACCGCCTGGTCTGGACGATCGGCGACTTCCTCTGGAAGGTCACGGAGCCGGTGCTGCGGCCCATCCGGCGTTTCCTGCCCGATCTGGGCGGGGTGGATCTCTCGCCGCTGGTGCTGATCCTTCTGCTGCAGGCGCTGCGGATCTTCCTCAACGTCACTGTCTTCCCCGCCCTGTGGCGGCTGGCGGCCTGATGGCGGCGCGGCTGCTCGACGGCAAGGCGATCGGCGCCCGGCTTCGCGCCGGGCTGGCCGAGCGCGTCGCCGCCCTGCCCTTCAGCCCCGGCCTGCGGGTTGTCCGGGTGGGAGAGGACCCGGCCAGCATCGTCTATGTCCGCTCCAAGGACCGGGCCGCGAAGGAAGCGGGCTATGACAGCGAGACCATCCTGCTGCCCGAGGACGTGGCCGAATCGGCGCTGCTGGACACGATCCGCCGCCTGAACGCCGATCCCGCGGTGGACGGCATCCTCGTCCAGCTTCCGCTCCCGAAGCATATCGACCCGCAGAAAATTCTGGAGGCGGTGGATCCTGCCAAGGATGTGGACGGCTTCCACCCCGTCAATGCCGGCCGCCTGGCCGCCGGGCTGCCGGGGCTGGTGCCCTGCACGCCGAAGGGGGTGATGCACCTGCTGGCCGAGGCCGGGGTGGCCCTGCCCGGGGCGCGGGCCGTGGTGCTCGGCCGCAGCGCCATCGTCGGCCGCCCGATGGCGGCCCTTCTGCTGGCCGCGGACGCCACGGTGACCGTGCTGCACTCCCGCTCCCGCAATATCGCCGAGGAGTGCAGGCGGGCGGAGGTGGTGGTCGCCGCCGTCGGCCGCGCGGGCATGGTCCGCGGCGACTGGATCGCGCCCGGGGCGGTGGTGGTGGATGTCGGTATCAACCGCACCGCCAAGGGAAAGCTGGTGGGCGATGTGGATTTCGAGGCCGCGCGCCAACACGCCGGCTGGATCACCCCCGTCCCCGGCGGCGTCGGCCCGATGACCATCGCCTGCTTGCTGGAGAACACGCTGGACGCTGCCCTTGCCCGACGCGGCAAGGCGCCGCTGGAGCCGAATGGCGGGGTGGCTGAGGCGCATGCGACGCCCGAGCAATCCTACGGCCACGGCCCGGGCCTGGCCTGATCCTATGCTGTTCCGGGTGATGCAGGGTGTGGGCATCGTGGCGCTTCTCGGCTGCGCCGTGCTGGCACTGCAGGCGACGCCGCTGCTGGGAGTAGAGTGGTCGCGGGCGCGCATCCTCTACGCCGCCGCAGGCGCGGTTTCCGCCCTTTCCCTGCTCGCGATCGGCAGTATCGGCCTGACGCTGCGGCGGCTTGAGGCAACGCAGGCTGCCCTCGCGGCCCAGCTGGCCCAGATCGGATCCCGGACCGGCCGGGAATGAAGCCCACCGACCTCGCCCTCGCTGCCGCCTTCATCCTTATCTGGGGCTCGGCCTTTACTGCGGCGCGGGTCGTGGTTCTGGAATGGCCGCCCTTCTGGGCGCTGGCGCTCCGCTTCGTCCTCACCGCGCCGCTTCTGCTGGCCATTGCCTGGGCCACGCGCTCGCGCTGGCCTGCGCCGCGCGACCTCGGGCGGGTAGTGCTGATGGGGCTGCTGGGTACGGGCGGCTACCTCGCCTTGTCCTGGTGGGCCATGTCGCTGGTCCCCTCCGGCCTTGTCGCCCTGATCACGGCGACCACCCCTCTCGTCGCCGCGCTGGGCGAGGCGGTGTTCCTCCGGCGCCGGCCCTCGGCCATGGCCTGGGCCGGGCTCGCCCTCGGCTGGGCCGGGGTCGCGGTGCTGGGCGGGGCGCGGCTCGCGGGGCATCTGGGCGGGCCACAGGGTGCGGGAGAGGTACTGGGGATCGGCCTTGCCCTGCTCGGCGCCGTGTCCCAGGCGGCTGGGTTGCTTGTTTTCGCGCCGGCGCGAAACCGGGTGGACCTCTGGTCCGCCAGCGCCGGGCAGAGCCTGGTCAGCGCCGCGCTGCTGCTCGGCCTTGCCCTTGCGGTCGAGGGGCCGATGCCTGTCACGGCCAGCCTGCCAGCCTGGCTCGGCCTGGCCTACAGCGTCACGGTGGTGGGGATCGGCGGCTACGCGTTGCTCTTCATCATGCTCCGCCGCTTCCCGCCCTCCACCGCTGCAGCGCTGCAGCTGCTGGCCCCGCCGGTCGCGGCGGTTATCGGATGGGCGTTGCTCGGGGAGATCCTGGGCTGGGCGGACCTCGCCGGCGGCATGCTGACCCTGGGCGGGCTCACCCTGCTGTTCCGCGCCCGCGCGCGAGAGACCCGCCCGACCTAGCGCACGTTACCGGGAGGTCCCATTCACCGCACGAATGGGTGGCATGTCATCTGCCAGTTGGAAGCGAAGCGTGCACAGGCGCACATCAGGGGCAGAGAGCGACACTCGGCCGCTGCTCCTGATGAGTACAAGGTCAATCAACATGTTCCGCCTAAACCCCTTCCGGGCCCTCCGGACGCTCGGCCTCGCGGCCGCGCTGCTCGGCCCGGTCTTCGCGCAGGATGCCCTCGCCGTCCGCGAACCCGCTTCCTTCGACGGCCTCGTCACCTCCGACGAAACTGCCGGCCCGACCATTCCCGGCGTGCAGGATCTGAGCGATGCCTCCGACGTCCGGGCCGTTCGCTTCCTGCTGCTGAGCAGCCGGGCCGGCCAGGCCAGCCCGCAGGGCTGACCAGCACCTTGGACTGAGCGACCCTGAGGGGCTGTCGGCGAGAGCCGGCGGCCCCTTTGCCGTTTAGGGCTGCCCATCCGGCGCGAAATGCGCCAAGTCGCGCGGCGATGCCCGCCAATCCCACCCGGTTCGCCGCCGCCCTCCTCGTCTCCGCCGTGCTGGAGCGCCACCGCGCCCTCGACGAGGCGCTGGATTCCCTGCCCGGCCATATCGAGCCGCGCGACCGCGCCGCCGCCCACCGCATCGCCGCCGCCGTGCTGCGGCGGCTGGGCAGCATCGACGCGGTGCTGGAACCCTATCTGCGCCGGGAGCCCTCCCCTCCTGCCCTGCAGGCGCTGCGGATCGGCGCGGCCGAGCTCCTGCTGCTCGGCACTCCTCCCCATGCCGCGGTCGCCAATGCCGTGGCCCTGGCGCCGAAGCCACTGGCCGGGCTGGTGAACGCCGTGCTCCGCAAGGTGGCCACCGAAGGCCCGGCGGCGTTGGAGGGGCTGGATGGCGCCCGGTTGGACACGCCGCCCTGGCTCTGGTCCTCATGGCACGGCGCCTACGGCCCGAAGGTGCGCGCGATTGCCGAGGCGCATGAGCGCCCGGCGCCGCTGGACCTCTCCCTCTTCCCCGGCACCGCGGCCCCCGAAGGTGCCGAGATCCTGCCCAACGGCACCGCCCGCCTGCCCGCCGGAACCCGTATCACCGAACTGCCCGGCTTTGCCGAGGGCGGCTTCTGGGCGCAGGACGCCGCGGCCAGCCTGCCCGCGCGACTTCTGGCGCCCTCACCCGGCCAGCGCGTGGCCGATCTCTGCGCCGCACCCGGCGGCAAGACCGCGCAGCTCGTCGCCATGGGCGCGCAGGTGACCGCCGTGGAGAAGGAGGAGCGGCGCGCCGTTCGGCTGCGCGAGAACCTGGCCCGGCTGAAGATGGAGGCGGAGGTGGTGATCGCCGATGCCGTCCCCTGGGCCGCCAGTCACCAGGGCGCCTTCGAATCCGTGCTGCTCGATGCTCCCTGCACCGCCACCGGCACGATCCGCCGCCATCCCGAGGTGCCGCATCTCCGCCGCGTGCGCGACGTGGTGAAGCTGGCTGCGACACAGGCCACGCTGATCGACGCCGCGGCCGGTCTCGTCGCGCCCGGTGGGCGGCTCGTGGTCGCGGTGTGCTCGCTCCAGCCCGAGGAGGGCGAAGCGCACCTCGCTCGCATGGCCGGGCTGGGCCTCCGCCCCGATCCGGTGCAGCCGGAGGAGGTGCCGGGGTTAGAGGAGGCCATCACCGCCAACGGAGCAGTGCGGACGCGCCCGGATTTCTGGGGCGATCGGGGCGGGATGGACGGGTTCTTCGTCGCGCGCTTCCGCCGCGGCTAGGGTTCTAGTCCAAGAGTTCTTGGACACAATCCAGTGAGATTCCATTCACGCTGCGAATGGAAGCCATGCCAGATCACCTGCTGGAAGCGGAGCACCGGAGGTCTCACCTTCTGTGTCAACGCGATGACACTTCGCCGTCGCCGTTGTTTTCCAGGATCACCTCCGATGACCATTAACACTCTTCGCGCCCTCGGCCTCGCTACCGCACTTCTGGGTTCGGCCCTGTCCCATGGCGCCCTCGCCCGCAGCAGCTGGACCGTGGACGGCCCGGTAGCCGTGCCCGAGGTTTCCGTCACTGCCGATGCTGGCCGCTTCGATGGCATGACCGGCGATGCGAGCCCGGCGCTTACCTTCCTCGAGCGCAGCGGCGCCACCGGCGGCGACGGCCAGCACTCCTGATGCGGCGCCGCGCATAGCGCGGCATCGCCCAATGAAAGGGGCCGTCGGCAATGCCGGCGGCCCCTTTTCGCGTCCGAGGGGCTGCACAGCCGACCCGAAATGCGCCAAGCCGCCGGTCGTTTGGCCGCGGATCAGGGGGCGGGATGCGGGTTCTTTTCGTCGCCAATGTCGATTTCGCGCTGCGTCACTTCATCCTGCCGCTGATGCGCGGCGCGCGTGAGCGCGGGCATGAGGTGATCGCGGCCTGTGCCGAAGGCCCGCTTCTGGACCTTCCGCGTGCCGAGGGCTTCACGGTGGTCGCCCTGCCCATGGCGCGCAGCCTCTCGCCACGCGCGAACCTGCGTGCCCTGCGGGCGCTGCGTGGATTGATGCGGGAGGTGCGACCGGATCTGGTGCACGCGCATTTCCCCATCTCCGGCCTGCTCGCCCGGATCGCCGCGCGGATGGAGGGGGTGCCGCGCACCGCTTACACAGTCCACGGCTTCCTGTTCAATCAGCCCGGCCCGGCCTGGCGCCGTACCCTGTCGCTTGTGCTGGAATGGCTTGGCGGGCGGATGACGGACGTCTTCCTCACTGTCAGCGAGGAGGAGGCGCGGGACGCGAGGCGCCTGCGCATCCACCGCCACCCCACCCCCGCCCGCAACGGCCGCGATCCCGCGCGCTTCCACCCCGACCCAGCCGCCCGCGCCGCGATCCGCGCCGAGCTGGGCGTGGCGCCCGATGCCGTGGTGATCACGGCCGTCTCCCGCCTCGTGCGGCACAAGGGCTATCCCGAGCTGCTGCGGGCGATGGAATCCGTGCCCGGCGCGACGCTCCTCGTGGTTGGCGAGCGTCTGGCGAGCGATCATGGCGCCGATCTGGAACCCGATTTCGCCCGCGCCGCGGAACTGCTCGGCCCAAGGTTGCACCGGCTGGGCTACCGCCACGACACCGAGCGGGTTCTGGCGGCCTCCGATATCTTCTGTCTGCCCAGCCATTTCGAGGGCCTGCCGATGTCGGTGATCGAGGCCATGCTGACAGGGCTGCCCGTGGTCGCGACCAGTATCGGCGGCCCGCGCGAGCAGGTGTTGCCCGGGAAGACGGGGCTGCTGGTGCCGCCCACGACCGTGGGGCCGCTCGCGGAGGCGCTGAACCGCCTTGCGGGCGATTCCGGCCTGCGCGCGGCAATGGGCGCGGCCGGTCGTGCCCGTGCGCTCGAATTGTATGACGAGCGCGTGGTGGTGGCGCGAACGCTGAACTTTCTGGGGCTTTAGCCCCGGCTCGTCAGAAGTCGCTCACGCGCCCCTTGCGCTCCCAATCGCCGAAGCGGGTCGGCTCCGGGCCGGTCGGGCCGCCGATCTCGGGCGGCAGCGGGGGCTTGGCTGCGGGGTTGCCTGCCGGCGGCGTTCCGGCCTCCGGCGAAACCGGGGGCTGGGGCTGGGTCTTGGTGTCGTCTGTGTGGGCCATGCCCACCAGATAGGGTCGGTATGGCAAAGGAGGAACAGGGCCGTGTCGGGATACGCGCGCACCGCAATCCTCATGGCGGGAATGGTCGCCCTTTTCGCCGGGGTGGGCTTCCTGTTGGGTGGGCGGCAGGGAATGGTGATCGCCTTCCTTTTTGGGGTCGGTATCAACGTCTTCTCCTGGTGGAACTCGGACCGGATGGTGCTTCGCATGCACCATGCCGAGCCGATCGGGCCGGCCGACAATCCCCGTCTCTACCAGCTCGTCGGGGACCTTGCCGCACGGGCTGGGCTGCCCATGCCAGCGCTCTACCTGTTGCATGAGGACCAGCCGAACGCCTTTGCCACCGGGCGGTCGCCCGAGCGCTCCGCCGTGGCCGTCACGGCCGGTCTGCTGCAGATGATGCCGGAGGAGGAGGTGGCGGGGGTGGTAGCGCATGAGCTGGCGCATATCCGCAACCGTGACACGCTGATCATGACGCTGACCGCGAGCCTGGCGGGTGCCATCGGGATGCTCGCCCAGTTCGGCGGGCTGTTCGGGCACCGGGACCGCAACAACCCGCTGGGCGGCATTGGCGTGCTGCTGGCGATCATCGTGGCGCCGCTCGCCGCCATGGTGGTGCAGATGGCCATCAGCCGATCCCGCGAATACGAGGCCGACCGGCTGGGCGCGCAAATCGCCGGACATCCGCGCGGCTTGGCAAATGCCCTGCAGCGGCTGGAGGCGGGGCGGCACGCCATCCCCAACCCGGCGGCCGAGGCGAATCCGGGAACCGCGCATCTGTTCATCGTGAACCCGCTGTCCGGCACGGGAATGGACAGCCTGTTCTCCACCCATCCCAGCACTGAGAACCGGGTGCGCGCGCTGATGGAGATGGCGGGCGGCACTTTCCCAACCCTGCCGGCCAGCCCTGGGCCCGCGCACGGTCCCTGGGCCGGCAGCCCCGCGCCGAGAGGGCCGGCGGGCCGCCCCTGGGAGCGTTTCTCCCGCGGCCGCCGCGGCCCCTGGGGCTGAGGCGCCGCTACTCGGCCTTGATGTTGCGGCGGCGGATGAGATCGCCCCAGCGCCTGCCTTCCTCGGCGAGGAAGGGCGGGAAGGCTTCCGCCGTGCCGCCGACCACGTCGATCGAGGCGGCGTCGAGCTTGGCCTTCACCTCCGGATTGTTCAGCACCTCGCGCGCGGCAGTGGCCAAGCGCTGGACGATCGGTTCGGGTGTGCCGGCGGGGGCGAAGAAGCCGAAGTCGTTGGTGGCGTGGTAGCCGGCCAGGCCGCTCTCGGCGAGCGTCGGCACGTTGGGCGCCTTGGGGTCGCGCGTGCGTCCGGTGACGGCCAACGCGCGCAACTCGCCGGACTGGATGTAGGGGATGGCGGTGACGGTATCGACGAAGCCCATCGTCGCCTCCTTCGTCAGCAGCGCCTGCAGCGCCGGGGCGCCGCCCCGATAGGAGACGTGCAGCATGTCGATCCCGGCCATGTCGAGCATGAGCTCGGGCGCGAGCTGGCCAACGGTGCCTGAGCCGGGCGACGCATAGGTGAGCCGGCCGGGCTGCGCCTTCGCCGCCGTCACGAGATCCGCGAAGCTGTTCATGCCGCTGGTCGGGTGCACGCAGATGAACATGGCGTTGCTGGCCAGCAGGCTGATGGGCGCGAAGGCGCGGGCGTTGTCATAGGGCAGCGGGCTGAACAGGAAGGGCGCGACGGCGAAGGTGCCGGTGGGCGCGACATCGAGCGTGTAGCCATCGGGCCGCGCACGTGCGAGGGCGCCATGGCCGACCGTGCCGCTGCCGCCCGCGCGGTTCTCCACCACGAACGACCCGCCGAGGCTGGTGGACAGGTACTGAGCCAGCAACCGCGCGACGAAGTCGGTGGACCCACCGGGGGCGAAGGGCACGATGATGGTGACGGGGCGGCTGGGATAGGGCTGCTGCGCCAGGGCGGGCATGGCGCCCGCCGCGCCAAGCGCGCCGATACCGCCGAGAAGATGCCGCCGGCGCAGGGATGGTGGCTGGTGTTCTGTCATCGGTCCGTTCCTCGCTGTTGTGATTTCTTCTGGAGTGCGGCGGGCGCCTTGGCGCCTCAGCCGAGCAGGTCCTGCATGGCGCGGATGGCGGTGACGTAGCCGCGCGCGCCGAGGCCGGCGATCACGGCCGTCGCGGCCGTGGAGACGAGGGAGCGGTGATAGATCGCGTCCCGCCGGTGGATGTTCGTGATGTGGAGTTCGATCAGCGGGCCCGGGAACATCTTCAGCGCGTCCAGCACGGGGATAGAGGTGAAGGTGAGGCCCGCGGGGTTGATGACGACGCCGCTGGCCGGCGCGTCGATCGCCTCGTGGATCCAGTCCACGAGTTGTCCCTCGTAATTCGTCTGGCGGAAGACGACCGCATCGGCGCCTGCCGCCTCCCGGCACATTGCCTCCACCTCGGCGAGGGTGGTGTGCCCGTAGATCTCGGGCTCCCGCCGGCCGAGGCGGTTCAGGTTTGGGCCGTTCAGCACATGGATGACGCGGCTCACGGGCAGGCGACCCGCTCGGCTCGGTCTCGGCAGGCGCGGTTGGAACCAGGGCTTAACATTGTTGGCTCGGCTTCCTCTTCGGCCGGGAGGATGGCCAAGAAGCAATACCGAATCAACCTATGAATGGATTTTCGTATGATGATTTTGTCTTTACCGGTTTCCGAGCAGCGGTTTGTCATTGCGGGCCGCAGCGTGCAGGTTGGGACGCATTCGAGGTAGGTTCGGGACATGGATGAGGGTTCGATCGGGGAAGCCGCCTATCGGCGCATCCGGGCGGATATCCTCTTCGGGCGGCTGGCGCCGGGGCAGAGGCTAGGCCTGGACTGGATGCGCCAGACCTATGGCGCGAGCGTCAGCACCCTGCGCGAGCTGCTCAGCCGCCTCTCCTCCGAGGGGTTGGTGACCGCCGAGGGGCAGCGCGGATTCGAGGTGGCCCCGGTCTCGGCCGGGGAGTTCCGCGAGCTGGCGGAGCTGCGGTTGCTGCTGGAAACCCATGCCCTCCGGCGCTCCTTCGCGGCGGGCGGGCTGGAATGGGAAGGCGGGGTGGTGGCGGCGCATCACAAGCTCGCCTCGCTGGAACGCGGCCTGCTGGCGGGGGAGCCTGCCGACACCTCGCTGTGGAAGCGCTATGACTGGGAGTTCCACCACGCGCTGATCTCGGCCTGCGGATCGGGGGCGCTGCTGCAGTCCCATGCAGCCATCTACGACCGCTATCTGCGCTACCAGATGGTCGCCGTGGTGTTCCGCGGCGCCATTGCCGCCGAGGAACACCGGCGCCTTCTGGAAGCAGCCCTCGCCCGCGATCCGGATGCCGCAGAGACTGTGCTGCGGCAGCATGTGGATGGCTGCGTTGCGCAGGTGATCGAGGCGGGGACACTGGACGCGCCCCGGCCAGCCCTGGGTGCCGCGCTGGACAAAGCCGGTGAAACGCGGCGTCGTGGCCGCAAGCCGCGCTGAGCGACACCAGCCGGCAGCTGAGGAGGATCGTTCCGCGATGGCCCTGGAAGGCGTGCGCGCCCTGGTATTCGACGTGTTCGGCACGGTGGTGGACTGGCGCAGCGGTGTGGCGCGGGAGGCGGCGCCCTTCCTGGCCCGGCACGGGTCCTCGGCTGATCCCGCTGCCTTCGCCGATGGCTGGCGGCGCCGCTACCAGCCTGCCATGGAAGCCGTTCGCAGCGGCGCCCGCCCCTTCACCCGGCTGGACGTGCTGCACCGGGAGAACCTGGAGGGGGTGCTGCCGGAGTTCGGCATCGACCCGGTCACGGTGCCCGCGGCCGAGCTGGACGCGCTGAACCTCGCCTGGCACCGGCTGGACCCCTGGCCGGATTCGGTCGCCGGGCTGGTGCGGCTGAAGGCGCGCCACATCATCGCCCCGCTCTCCAACGGCAACATCATCCTGATGACCGACATGGCCAAGCGCGCCGGCCTGCCCTGGGACGCGATCCTCGGGGCCGAGGTGGTGCGCGCCTACAAGCCCTCCCCCGAGGCCTATCTGCGCACCGCCGAGGTGCTGGCGATGCGGCCAGAGGAGGTTTGCCTCGTGGCCGCGCATAACGGGGACCTGGCGGCCGCGCGGCGCTGCGGGCTGCGCACGGCCTTCGTCGCGCGGCCGACGGAGCACGGGCCGGGGCAGGCCAAGGATCTGGCGCCGGAGCAGGACTGGGACGTGGTAGCGGAGGATTTTGTCGCCCTGGCACAGCGCCTGGGCTGCTGATCCGCGGCACTGGCACGGAACTGGCCTGCACCAAGACGGCGCAGGCCATCGCGCCGACTGACTCACTCACCCATCAGCGTTCAGGATTTTCGATGTTCTCACGCCGTCTTCTTCTGGGCTCCACCGGCGCCGCCCTTCTCGCTGGCCGCGCCGGCGCGCAATCCGCCTATCCCGAGCGCCCCATCCGGCTCGTCTGCCCCTACCCCGCCGGTGGCGCGACGGACGTGCTGACGCGCATCCTGGCGGAGGGCCTGCGGGAGCGGCTGGGCCAACCCGTGGTGGTGGAGAACCGCTCGGGCGCGGGCGGCAATATCGGCGTGGACGTGGTCGCGAAATCCGCCCCTGACGGCTATGTGCTGGGCACGGCGCCCGTGGGCAACTTCGTCATCAACCCCTTCCTCTACCGCACCATGCCCTATGACCCCGTGCGGGACCTGACGCCCGTCTCGCTCGCCTTCGAGGTGCCCAACGTCGCGGTGGTGTCGGAGAAGTTCGTCCCGGCGCGCACGATGCGGGACTTCATGGCCTGGGCGAAGGCGAAGCAGGGCGGCGTGGTCTATGGCACCTCGGGCGTGGGCACCTCCGCCCATCTCTGCTCGGAGTTGCTGTTCAAGCGCGCGGGCGTGGCCTGCACCCATGTGCCCTTCCGCAGCGCGGCCCAGGTGATCCCGGCGATGCTGTCGGGCGACGTGGATTTCGCCATCGACAACCTCGCCTCCTATGCCGGCATCATCCAGCAGGGCCAGATGACCGCGCTCGGGATGACAACGGCGGAGCGCTGGCCGACCATGCCGCACGTGCCCACCATGGCGGAGGCAGGGGTGCCCGACTTCGTGGTCACCGCCTGGTCCGCGCTGATCGGGCCGGCCGGGCTGTCCCAGCCCGTCCAGGACCGGCTCTCCAACGCCGTGCAGAGCGTGGCGGCCGATCCCGTGATCCGGCAGCGCTTCCTCGTCGCGGGCGGGCAGGCCATGGGCACGACGCCGGCCGGCGCTCGTGAGCGCGCGGAGCGCGAGCGACCGATGTGGAAGGAGATGGTGGAGCTCTCCGGCGCCCGGATGGACTGAGCCGCCAGGGGGCGCGGCGCCCGCGCGCCCGCCCCCTTTGCCGGGACTAGGCCGGCTGGGCGGTGGAGGCCGCCTGGCGCAGCCCCTCGAGGGAGCGGAGCACGGCGCGGGCGGATTCGATGTCGCGCGAGGCCGGGCCGGTGGGTCGGCCATGGCCGACCTCGCCGAAGCGCTCGCGCATCTCGCGCATCGCCTGATCATGAGGCGGCGTGCCGGCGAAGCCGCGAGGGGCGCGCTGGGCGGTCTGCCAGGCATCGCGCGCCGATTGCATGAGATGAATCAAGTCCGGCGATTCCGCGCCGGCCTGGGTCGGACGAACGCCCTGCTCCACGCGGGAGATCTGCTGGCGCAAGTCGTCCTCGGCCTTCTGCAGCATGCCGAGATAGGTGGGCATGTCCGCCGCGGCAGGGGTGGGCGTGTCGGGGTTCGTGTCCCTGGCGGAGGGCGGATGGACCGGAGCGTTGGCGCCGCCGGAATTCGGCTGCGGCGTCTGCGCCAGGGCGGGAGCGAGGCCCAGGGCCAGGCAGAGGACGGGAGCGGCGAGCAGGCGGGGGGTCACGCGCATTGGGGCTCTTCCGTGATCGGGTGGTGGCGGTCTCCCGGCGCCTGCCTTCACGGGCATGTTGCGCGGGACAGAACTATCCCAACGTCGCCCGGGGCAGCCCGTTGCGGAGGGCGACATGCCTGCCGTCTAGTCGGCGACCGTGCGGCTCTCCTTGCGCCCCTCTGCGGGACAATCCGCCACCACCTCCCGCGCCAGGGCCAGCAGCAGGCGGCGCAGCCAGGCATGGCCCTGATCGGCCTCGAAGCGACGGTGGAAGATCATGGAGAGGCGGGTGTGCTTGGTCGCCTTCGCCACCTCCTCGGGCATAGGGCGAAGCGCCAGCCCGTGCGCGGCGGAGAGCTGACGCGCCAGGCGCGAGGACAGGGTCATCACCATGTCCGTGTGCAGCAGGATGCCCGGAACGGCGGAGAGATGCGCCACCACCGCGCCGAGGCGCCTGCTGCGGCCAAGCTCCTGCAACACACGGTCGATCGCGCCGTCGCGTGAGCCGTTGGGCGAGTGCAGCAGATGCGGGAAGGCGACGTAGCGATCGAGCGTCAGCTCTCCTTCCAGCAGCGGATGGCCGGGGCGAGCAAGGACCATGAAGGCCTCGGGCAGCAGGCGCAGGCGCGTGTAGAGCGCGGCGGGTTCGGCGAGCATGGCGATGGCGAGCTGCGCCTCGCCCCCCTCGAGCAGCGCGGCGGCGTTGGTGCGGTCGGCATGGCGGATCGCGACGAGGATGTTCGGCGCTTCCTCCGCCAGCCGAGCGAAGAGCGGCGGGGCGAGGACGGCCTCCGCATATTCCGAGAAGGCGAGGGTAAAGACGCGGTCGCTCGTCGCAGGGTCGAAGGGCGCAGTGGCGGCGAGCGTCTCCTGCAGCCGGTCCAGCATCTCCTGCACGGGCTGCATCAGGGCCAGGGCGAGGCTGGTGGGTTCCACGCCCTGGGGGGCGCGCAGGAACAGCTCGTCGCCCAGCGCGGCGCGCAACCGGTTCAGGGCGTTGGAGACGGCGGGCTGAGAAAGGTTCAGCCGCGCGGCGGCACGGGTGACATGGCGTTCCCGCGCCACCGCGTCGAAGACGCGCAGCAGGTTCAGGTCGAAGGCCGAGAGATCCTTCACCCCTCCGTGTCCCGGGTGAAGCCGTAGAGGCGCGCGGGGTTGTCCCACAGCACCGCTGCGCGCTGGGCGGGGGTGAGGGGCGCGAGGGCTGCGTCGCGCAGCGCCGCCTCGTCCTGCGGCTGGTCGGTGTTGGGGTGCGGCCAGTTGGTGCCCCAGAGAAGTCCGGGCGCGCCGGCCTCGGCCAGGGCGCGGATCAGCGGGGCGGGATCGCCGGGCG
The DNA here is from genome assembly GCF_054165765.1 of Roseomonas sp. WA12. Taxonomy (NCBI): domain Bacteria; kingdom Pseudomonadati; phylum Pseudomonadota; class Alphaproteobacteria; order Acetobacterales; family Roseomonadaceae; genus Roseomonas; species Roseomonas sp. WA12. Next base: position 3,068,988 of record NZ_CM135108.1, read on the forward strand.
GCAGCGCATAGGGGGAAGAAAGCTTCACCCAGGCGCGGCCGGCGCCGAGCATGTCCCGCACCATCGGCCAGGCCGGGTGCCGCGCGAAGCCATTCGGCGGCAGCATGGCGAAGTGGTCCAGCACTAGGGGGCAGGGCAGCGCGCGCAGGGCGGGGGCGAGTTCGGCCAACAGGCCGGCATCGGCGAAGACCTGAAGGTGCCAGCCCTGCTCCGCGCAGAGGCGGCCGAGGGCGGGCACGTCGCCCGGCCCGAGGGGCACGCCATGGCTGAGATTGGCGCGCAGCCCGACCACCCCGGCCGCGGAGAGCCGCCGGCATTCCGCCGCGCTGCTGTCGGGTGGAAGCACCGCGACGACGCGGGAGATCGCCGGCGCCTCGGCCCGGGCGGCCAGGTGCAGCGCGTTGTCGAAGCCGTAGGTCGAGGGCTGGACCAGCACGTGGTGGGTGATGCCCAGCCGCGCCCGCATGGCTGCATAGGCCGGCAGCAGCGCGTCCGGATGGGCGCGTGTGCCGGGGATGGGCGGGATGGACCCGTCATAGATGTGGTGGTGGGTGTCGACGACCCAGGTCGGTGAATCAGCCATGATGGGCGGCATCCTGGGCGCGGGCGACGCCGCGCGCTATCGGGCCTGGCGGGGCCTCGGCCCGCTCCTCCGGCGTGGCAGCGATCCCATGGCGGCGCAGCCAGCCGGATAGGCCGGGCGAGGCTGTCCAGACGCAGAGGGGGATGGCCAGCACGGCCCCGGCGAGAAAGGGCAGCGCCATCAGCACCGCCAGCGCCGTAACCGCGGCCAGCGTGCCCAGCCCGGCCACGCCGATGAGGGTGTGCGGCCAGAGCAGGCGGGCGGCATCGGCCCAGGCCACCCCGCGATCGGCCCGGTTCTGCGGCGCCCAGCCGTCGCGCGCGCCGAGCGCCAGCCTGGCCAGGGCGATGGTCTTGTTGATGAGGCCGATCGGCTCGATCAGCACGGAGAAGAGGAGTTCGGCCCCTGCCCCGCGCAGCACCGCCGCGCGACCGCCATAGGGCGCGGCGCGATCCGGGCGCAGCAGCAGTTCCGTATAGCCGAGGAGCTTGGGCGCGGCATTGGCGAGCCAGGTGAGGACGAGCAACGCGGCCAGGGCACCCATCGGGGTGCTCGCGCCGCCGCCTGTCAGGGCGTTTCCCACCGCCGCCGGCAGCATCGCCACCCAGAGCGGTGCGCAGAGGAAGAGCAGCATGGCCTGTGCCATCTGCCAGCGGCCCATCGGACGCAGGCCGGGGGCCAGGATGAGGTGGCGGTACTGCATGTTGCCCGCGCCCCAGCGCACGTCCCGCGCCAGGAATTCGGGAAGCGCCGGCGGGTTCGATTCCAGGCTGCCATCCTCAGCGGGTAGGCAGCGCACGCGCCAGCCGGCGGCGTGCAGGCGCACCGCCTCCACCTGATCATGGGAGAGGATGGCGCTTCCGTCGGGCAGCGGAGCGAGGCGGGCGTGCTCGCGGAAGGGGGCGATGCGGAGCATGGCGTTGTGGCCCCAGTAGGGGCCGTCATCGAGTTGCCACCAGCCCTGTCCGGTCGCCCAGATCCGCATTCCCGCGCGCATGCCGAACTGGAACAGGCGCGGGAAGGCCCGCGGGGCGGGACGGCCGACGATGAGCTGCTGGATCAGGCCGAGGCGGGGATCGGCCTCCATCCCGCGGCGCAGGCGCAGCACGGCCCCGGCCGACATCTCGGAATCCGCGTCCAGCATCAGGGCGAGGTCATGGCTCTCCGCGTGATGGTCGAGGAAGTCCATGACGTTGCCGGCCTTGAAGCCGGTGTTGTCGGTGCGGCGACGGTGGCGGATGGGGATGCCGCCCCGCTCCGGCGGAAGCGGGCGCCCCGCGGCGAATGCGGCGATCGCGGCATCCTCGGCGGCGGCATGGGCGGCATCCCGCGTGTCAGAGAGGAACCAGAAGGTGAAGCGGGCTCCCTCCCCTGCCCGCTCCAGCCCGTCCAGTAGCCGCGCGAGGGGCGGCAGGACATGGTCCATCGCCTCGTTCCGGATGCAGACGGTGATGGCGGTGCGAAGCGGCGGGCCGGTGCGTGGGGCGGCAATCTGCGGGACGAGAAAGGCGGGGGCGTCCGGCTTCGTGAGCAGAAGCGCGAGGCCGGTGACGGCATTCGCCACGCAGATCGCCGTCCAGGGCAGGGTGCCGAGGTAGAGAAGGGAAATGGCCACCTCCCATCCCGTCCAGCCGCCCGGGGAGAGCACGCGCCAGAGCAGCGCGGCAAGGGGCGCGGCGACGAAGGTGCAGAGCAGGAGGAAGACGGCGCGGCGGAGCGCGGGCCGTTCGCCGGGCCAGGGTTGGGGCAGAGTCACAGATGGAAGGATGCCGTCGGGGGGTGGCGGAAGCGTGGCGGGGCTAACCTTCCATGGGCCGGCACGTTCAGGGGAGGACAGGGAAAGGGAGTTCCACCCATGGCTGCCAGACCGCCGGAAGGCCCCAAGGCCGATTTTGATGCCAACCATGCCAGCGAAAGCAAGATCCCCCGCCCTCCCTCGCCCGAGGCGCTGGACGACATCAGCGAGCAGCAGGGGATGATCACCGACGAATGGGCAGGCGACACGCCCGAGGAGGAGCGTGCGAAGGGGAGTGACAAGCCGGGTACGCCCTGATCCTCATGCCGCGACGCGCTTGCTCATATGGACGACGGTGCCGCCCCTGAACGGTTCCTCGCGATCCACCGCGTAGCCCAGTCGGGTGTAGAGGCGGATGTTCTCGGCGAAGAGGGTGTTCGTGTAGAGGCGGAGGAGCGAGAGGCCCATGGAAGCGGCCACCTCCTCCGCATGGGCCATCAACTGCCGGCCGAGACCCCTGCCCTGATGTGCCGGGGCAACCGCGATGTTCTCGATCAGCAGGTGGTCGGCTTCGGGGATCATCTCAATGAGGGCGGCGAGGACGCCGTCGTCGCTAAGCAGGTCGATGCGATGGTTCCGCACCGCCATGTCGTAATCCGCGGCCATTGGCTTCGGTTCGCGGCCGATCACCGGAACCCATTTAGCATAGGCGGCGCGGGTGAGATCCCAGATGGCCTCGGCATCGGCTGGGGTGGCCGTCCGGGGTAATCGGCGCATGCCCTCAACCATGCGCGCCGCATTCGAGCGACACCACCGCGCTCACCTCCCGCACCATGGCGAACAGCTCGCGCAGCGGCGCCATCAGCTCGGCGTGCTCGCGGCCGTAGCCGCCGTGGCGGGGCGCGGGCGGTTCGCCGTAATCCAGCGCGGCGCTGGGCGGCTCATGGGCGGGAAAGACCTCGTCGAGCAGCTTGGCCGCTTCCTCCACATCCAGGCGCAGCAGGCGGCGCAGTAGCCCATCCCGCGTCACGCCATGGCGGGGCGAAAATTCGGGAATGTTCACCGCGCGCATCCAGATGCGGTGGATCAGCAGCAGGCGCAACGCGTGCAGGGCAAAGAGGCGGTCCGACATGCGCGGCCTCTCGTCATCCGGCCAGGCGCCGCGAAGCGCGGTGTCATCAGCGAGAAGGCGGCGGAAGGTGCGGCGCACGGGGTCACCAAGGCCCTGCTCCTCCAGCGCAGTGGCGACGGCCGACAGCGCCGCCGCATTGGCGGGGCTGCGCGCATTCGCCGCACGGTCGAGCCACATGCCGGGATCGAGGGTAGCGACGTAGCCGCGCAGCACGTCGGGGTCCGAGAGCGACAGTCCCGCGCGGGCGAAGGCCATGGCGCCGGCAAAGCGCGGGGATTTGCGCAGGAGTTCCGCAAAGCCCTCCGGCTCGCGCGCAGCGCCGGCGCCCAGGCCCTGGGTGAGGTTCGCCAGGAATCCCATCTGCTGCAGCACGGCGTTGTTGGGGATGGCGCGCAGCTCGCGGGGGTGGCGGATGGTGGCGGGGCCGCCGGTGTCGCTCTGGCGGGCCGCGGGGCGCGATCCCGTGCGGTCCAGCAGGGCTGGACCGAAGCCGCCGAGCAGGCCGGCATAGCCGGGATCCTCCACCAACGCCTCCATCGCGCCGCGCATGCCGGCGAACAGATCGGCGGCGAAGCCGGCCTCGGCATAGACGGGATCGGTGATCTCGGCCGGCACGGGGGCGAAGGCGTGTTCGGCAATGCGCGCGACGGTGGCGTGGGCCAGGGCGGGCGTGCCGAAGAGCTGGTAGCCGTCACCGCCCTGGAAGCTGGTTTCCAGCCGCGTGAGGATGCGCGCGCGGGCGAAGGTGGTGCGGGTGGCGGGCGGGTCGAGATAGTCGAAGCGCGCGGTCAGCCCATCCGGATGGCCACCGCGGCCGAGGCCTTCACCATGGGTGTCGAACAACACCACCTCGATATCCGCGAGGCCATGGCGGGCGAGCAGGTCGGCCACGCGCAGCTTCAGCCGCTCAATGAGGTGGCTGGCGGCGGGCTGGCCAACATAGCGGCCGGAATCCGAGTAGCCGAACTGCAGGCACAGGCGCCCGAGGCCCTTGAGATAGGCGCGCCAGTGCGGCGAACGCAGCGCCTCCTCGATCACGCGCTCGCCGCGCCGTTCCAGCGCCTCCGCGGTCTCGAAGAGCGGGCTGATCTCGACATGACGCTCTACGCCGCAGATGCGGGCGAGCAGCAGCGCGGCGAGCAAGGTGAAGCCGCTCTCCGTCTCGGCAACGAGGAAGCGGATGGGCTGCGATGCGTCGATATGCTTGGCGATCTGCGCGACCGTCATCATCAGCCGCATGGCACTGGCGGATTCAGCCAGCAGTCCCCCGGTGTCCACGGGCTCGGGCCTCGCATCCTCCAGCGCCGCGTTGACGGCGCCGAACAGGGCGCGGCGCTGGGTGGCGTCGTCCGGCGCGCCGCCGAGATGCGGGGCGCGCAGGCGGGCGGCGTTGTGCAGCTGCGCGGAGTTCAGCCGCACATGGGTGTGGGCGAGCGACAGGCCGTGCCCGACCAACCCGGCACGCGCGACGAGGAGGGCAAGGCGGGCCTGATCGTCCGGCGCCGCGGCGATCGCGCCGCCAAAGAGTTCCAGAAGGGGTTCGGGCGTCGTCAGCGCGTCCTCGCGCCGGCCGACGAGAAGCTGGGCGAAGCGCTGCGCCGTCTCGGCCTCCGGCGCGCCGGGCGGAGGGCAGGCGGCGATCTGGGCGCGCACCGCGTCGAGCGCCAGGGCGAGGCGCTCGCGCAGCGGCGCCGTGCCGTCCTCGGGAAGGGCGGCGATCTGCGCCTCCAGCCGGGCAAGGCCGAACTCCTTCATGCGCAGCCTCAGGCGCAGCGTGTCCTGCCAGCCGATATCTGTGCGGCCGTCCGTGTCGTAGCCGACCCAGGTGGAGAGGATGACGGGGGTGGGGATCAGGCTGCGCCAGCGGTCCGGCCAGGTGTCGCGCGCGACACCGAGCAGGGCGGCGGAGAGGCGGTCCAGCGCGTCGCGCCCGTTGTTGATGGCGGCGACGGCCTGGGAGAACTCCTCCTCCAAGTCCGGCGGCACGGGGCGGAGCGGCAGCCCCTCGGGCGGCGGCGTGCCGCAGGCCGCCTCGGCCAGGGCGTGGTTCGTGGCGCGCGGCAGGGAGAAGGTGGGGTGGGCGGTAAAGACGGCGGCCGCCCGCGGGCGCTCACAGCCCTGGCGGAAGGCGGCGAAGGGCACGGGGCTGTCCGCCGGGTCCGGTCGGGCGGCGCGGGTGGCGACGGCGACGAGGGCGGCGTCGGTGGCTGCGGGATCCGGGCCGCCCACATTGCGCGCCAGCCGGGCGGCGCGGTCGGTGAAGGCCTCGCCGCCGAGTTGGCGCAGGGCGGCGCGTAGGCGGGGCAGGTCGAGCTCGCCATTATCCAGGCGGCGGCTGATGGCCAGCGCCATGGCGAGGGCTGGAGTCGCGAAAGGGTCGCCGGCCGCCTGGGCGCGCGCGGCGGCGGCCAGGGAGGGCAGGTCGAGCGGCGCTTCGGGTGGCCTGCCAGGTTTTGCCATCATCGCTCCGTCCCCTGCCGCTCCTGAATGGCGGCAGGGGGATGCTGCAACCGCGAAGGTGTTTCGGAAAGCACTTCCGGCAAGTTCCCGCCCCGGAGCGAGCGCCTTGCCTACATCGCCATCGCGTAAGCGGGCCTGCGCGGGTCCGCGGCACCCATCTTCACACCGGTCGCCGGATCGTAGCGCACCGCTTCCACGCTGCCGGCCAGCCAGGTCCAGTCCGGCCAGTCCTGGATTTCATGCCCGAGGGCGCGCAGCGCGTCGCGCGTGCTGGCGGGGATGCGCGCTTCCACGGCGAGACGGCCGGGGAAGTAGTCATAGGGCGCGAAGGAGGAGGGAAAGGAGTAGGTGGCGACGCGCGGCGCCTCAACCGCTTCCTGCAGGTCCATGCCGAAATGCAGATGGTTGAGGATGACCTGCAGCATGGCCTGGATCTGCACGTCACCGCCCGGCGTGCCGAGCGGGATGACGGCGCCATCCCGCGTGACGACGAGCACGGGATTGGGCGTGAGGCGCGGGCGGGCGCCGGGACGGACGCCGCAGGGATGCGCGGGATCGGGGCGGGATTGCGTGCCGCGCGGGGACGCGACGAAGCCGAGGCCAGGGATGACCGGCACGTTCCATGTGCCGTCGGAGGGCGTGGCGGAGAAGGCGTTCCCCTCTCGGTCCACGACGGCGACGTAGGAGGTGTCGGGCTCGATTGCCGCGACGAGGCGCTCGCTACGTTCGTGGCGGCCAGTGCCTTCGTTCAGGCGCGGGCTTGGCATGCCGGGATGGGCGCGGGTGGGGTCGATCGCGGCCGCGCGGGCGGACAGATGTGCTTCGCCCAGCAGGGCGTCGAGCGGCACATCCTGAAAGGCGGGATCGCCGAAATGGTACTCGCGGTCAGCCATGGCGACCTTCAGGCACTCGGCCATCAGGTGTAGGTACTCGGGGCTGTTATGGGCCAGGCCGTCGAACCCGGCGGTCTCCATCAGCAGCAGCGCTTCGAGCAGCGCGGGGCCCTGGCACCAGGGGCCGGAGGTGGTCACCTGGTGCCCGCGCCAGTCGCGCGTGACCGCGGGCTCGATACGGGAACGGAAATTGGCGAGGTCCTCGGCAGAGAGATAGCCGCCTTCCTGGCGCATGAAGGCGGTGATCTTCTGCGCGATGTCGCCGCGATAGAACGCATCATGCGCGGCCTGCAGCCCCGCTTCGCGGCCACCCTGCGCGCCGGCGCGACGATCCTCATCGGCCATGTGGCGGATGGTGGCCGCGAGATCCTTCTGGATGAACAGCGCGCCCACGGGATGTGGCTTTCCGCCGGGTAAGAAGATGGCGGCGTTGCTGGGGAACCCCGCATAGTCCTTGGCGTGGGAGGCGATGCTCTCCGCGAACATGGGATAGACCGGGAAGCCCTCTTCCGCGAAGCGGATGGCGGCCTGCGCGACATCGGCAAAGCCCATCGTGCCGTGGCGCTGCAGGGCGGTGATCCAGGCATCGGGTGCGGCGGGCACGACGGTGCGCAGCACGCCGCGGGGCATCTTGCCGCCATGCTCCCGCATGAAGATGTCCGGTGGCAGGGACATGGGCCAGTGGCCGAGGCCGGCGATGCTTTCCACGCGGCCGTCCGCGCGGCGGATGAGGATGGGCGCGACGCCGCCGAAGTTCACGATATCCGGCTGCACGACGCCGAGCACCAACCCGGCCGCGACGCCCGCATCGATTGCATTGCCGCCCGCTTCCAGGATGGCGAGGCCGGCGCCTGTTGCGAGGTAGTGGCCGGCGCTGATGGCGTGGCGCGGGCCGGAGACGAGGGGGCGTGTGGTCATGGAGCGGGCCTTGCTTGCTGCGCCAGCAACTGCTCGTCCATGCGCGGCTCATAGAGAACGCCGCGCCGCGCTGCGACGAGTGTCACCTGGTTGTACATGGGAATAATGGGCACGCGGTCGATGGCGGCGCGCATCGTCCGGCGCAGGCCGTCCTCTCGGTCAGGGCCGCTGCGGGTGATGGCGGCCTGGACGGCCTGGTCCATCTCGGGTTCCGAAAAGGAGCCGCGGTTGCCCTGGCCATAGGCCTCGCGAATGTTCCGCGTGTGCACGGCAGTGGAGAGGATGTAGCTCGCATCGCGCGAGGAGGAGAGCGAGAGGCCGTAGAGGATGACCGGGAAGTCATTCCGCCCTTCGACGGTGCGCGGGAAGAAGACACTGCCGGGCATGGTCTCCACCTTTGCCTGGAAGCCGGCGCGGGTGAACATCTGGCCAATGGCCTGGCAGACGCGTGCGTCGTTGACGAAGCGGTTGTTGGAGCAGCCGATGGTCAGACCGAAGCCGCGCGGATAGCCCGCTTCAGCGAGCAGGCGGCGTGCCCCTTCCGGGTCCGCGCGGGGAACCGCGAAGCCAGGGTCGTAGGCGCCGAACTGCTCGGGCACCATCTGCCCGGTGGGCACGGCCTGCCCGTCCAGCGCGCGCGCGGCTATCGCGGCCCGGTCCAGCGCCATCGACATCGCCTGCCGCACCCGCACCTCGCGCAGCGGGTTGACGGCCAGGGGCTTGCCGTCGGCGTCGGTCAGCATCGCCAGCCGCTCGGCGCCGACATGCGGGATGAGGTACATGATGCGGTCCGAGTTGCGGCGGAACACCGAAACGCGCGGCTCGCGTTCCAGCCGCGCCACATCGCCGGGCGGCACGCTCTCGATCAGATCCACGTCGCCCGACAGCAGCGCGGCCAGGCGCGACGCGTCGTTGCCGATGACGCGGATTTCCACCTTCTCATAGGCAGGCGCGGGGCCCCAATGGGTGGGGTTGCGCGCGAGCGACATGCCCTCCGAGCCGCGCATCTGCACAAGGCGATAGGGGCCGGTGCCGATCGCGGCGCGGCCGTTGTTGAAATCGACGGTGGCGGCGCCCGCCGGCGAGCCATCGCCGCGCGCGGCCATGTGGGAGACGACGAAGATGTTGGTGAGCTGCCCCATCAGCGTGGGGTTCGGGCGGTCCGTCCTGATCAGCACCGTGTGGGGATCAATCACCTCGACGGAAGCGATCGTTCGCAGGTTGGAGGTGTAGGGGCCCGGGTTGTTCGGCACGGCCGGCACGCGGGCAATGGAGAAGGCGATGTCCTCGGCCGTGAACGGGCTGCCATCGGAGAAGGTGACACCGCGGCGCAGCCTGAGCGTCCAGGACGTCTCGTCCGTCGCCTCCCAGGATTCCACCAGGCCGGGAATGAAGCGGCTTTCAGAATCGCGGTTGATTACGCTGTCGTAGATATGCCGCGCGGCGCCCATGTTGGGGCCGACGAAAAGAAAATGCGGGTCGATGCCGAAAGGACTCTCCACCGCGACGGTGAGGGTTCCGGGCACCGGCTGCGCCCGCGTCTCCGGAGGCGCGAGCAGGGCCACCAGGCCGAAGAACAGACCACGCCAGACCCGCCCATGCAGCATGCCGTCAAGACCCCGCGCCCGTGCGGCGGGGAGGCTAGGCCGTTGCAGGGCGATCCGCCAGGGAGCGAGGGAACGTTGCTGACGATACGGAACCGTTATATCCTGAGGCCATGGGCCACGACCTGAAGGATGGCCCGCGGAGGATCGCCCATGCTGCGCCGTGCCCTGCCCGTTCTGGGAATGCTCTCGCTTGCGGCCTGCGTCGCGCCGGATCCGCAATATGGCATGGCACCGCAATATGTCGGCATCCCGCAGCGCTGCGATACCAGCTTCACGGTGGTGAACGCCTCCTCCACCACGGTGCAGGAACTGTATTTCAGCCATGCCTCACTCCGAGGCTGGGGCAACGACCAGCTCGGGCGCAACGTGCTGCCGCCGGGGCGGTCCAACTCCTATCGCGCGTCGAATCAGGGCGCCTACGACTTCCGCGTCGTCTGGACGGATGGCCGGGCGGCGGAACTGCGCAACATCGATGTCTGTGTCGCCAGCACCATCACCGTTACCCGCTCCGGCCTTCGGGCAAGCTGAGGTCGGCAATCCGCCCGATGGCATGAGGCTTGCTGCGGGGGCTCCGCGGCCCGGTACCGCCCGAAATCGGGCGGGGCCTGGCGCGCCAAGAGCCCGGAGCCCCGCAGCACGTGTTCCAAACTGTTCTGATCGCCAATCGCGGCGAGATCGCCGTCCGTATCGCCCGCACGCTTCGCGCCATGGGCATCCGCAGCATCGCGGTCCATTCCACCGCGGACCGCAACAGCGCCCATGTGGCCGCCTGTGATGCGGCGGTGGAGCTGCCCGGCGCCTCGGCAAGTGACACCTATCTGCGCGGGGAGCTGATCATCGCCGCCGCGAAGGCGGAGGGCGCGCAGGCCGTCATTCCCGGTTACGGCTTCCTGGCGGAGAACGCCGACTTTGCGGAGGCCTGCGAGGCCGCCAGGATGGCTTTCATCGGCCCGACGCCGGCGCAGATGCGCGATTTCGGGCTGAAACACGCCGCCCGCGCCATCGCGGAGAAGGCGGGCGTGCCGCTCACCCCGGGCACGAGCCTGCTCGCCAGCCTGGACGAGGCAACATCGGCAGCGGAGCGGCTGGGCTACCCCGTGATGCTGAAGAGCACGGCGGGCGGTGGCGGCATCGGCCTCACCCGCTGCGCCGATGCGGCGGAGCTGGCGGCTGCCTGGGACGCGGTGCAGAGCCTGGCGCAGAACTTCTTCAAGGATAGCGGCGTCTTCCTCGAGCGCTGCATCGACGATGCGCGCCATGTCGAGGTGCAGATCTTCGGTGATGGCCGCGGCAAGGTCGTCGCGCTGGGCGAGCGCGACTGCTCGCTGCAGCGGCGCAACCAGAAGGTGGTGGAGGAAACGCCCGCGCCGAAGCTTTCGGATACAGTCCGGGCCAAGCTGCTGGAATCGGCCGCGCGGCTGGGACAAGCGGTCGGCTACCGTTCCGCCGGCACGGTGGAATACATCTACGACCGCGAGCGCGAGGAATTCTACTTCCTCGAGGTGAACACGCGGCTGCAGGTGGAGCATCCCGTGACGGAAGCGGTGCTGGGCATCGACCTCGTGGAATGGATGGTCCGCACCGCCGCCGGCGAGCCGCCGGCGCTGGACGCACTGCCGACACCGAAGGGCGCCTCGATCGAGGTGCGTCTCTATGCCGAGGACCCGGCGCATGGCTTCCAGCCCTCGCCGGGCACGCTGACGGAGGTGTCGTTCCCCGACAATGTCCGCGTGGATGGCTGGGTCTCCACGGGCACCGAGGTCTCACCCTATTACGACCCGATGCTGGCGAAGCTGATCGTCCACGGCGCGGATCGCGACGACGCCATAGGCAGACTGCGCGCGGCGCTGGACGCCACGCGCCTCGGCGGCATCGCTACCAATCTCGACTACCTGCGCCAGGTCGTCGCATCCCCCGACTTCCTGGCAGGCGACGTCTCCACCCGCGCCCTCTCTCGCTTTGCCTATCATGCCATGGCGGCGGAGGTGCTGGAGCCCGGCACCTTCACCACCGTGCAGGACTATCCCGGCCGCGTCGGCCACTGGGATGTGGGCGTGCCGCCCTCCGGCCCGATGGACGACCTCGCCTTTCGCCTGGGCAACCGCATCGTCGGCAACGGGGAGGACGCGGCCGGGCTGGAATGCACGCTGGCCGGGCCGACGCTGCGCTTCCACACGGATGGGCTGATCGCCCTGACCGGCGCTCCCGCCCCCGCCACGCTGGATGGCGTGGCGGTGAACTGGTGGGCCCCCGTGCCGGTGCGCGCCGGGCAGGTGCTGGCCATCGGCCGCGCGACATCCGGGTGCCGCAGCTACCTCGCCGTGCGCGGCGGCTTCAATGTGCCGCTGTATCTCGGCAGCCGCTCGACCTTCGTGCTCGGCCAGTTCGGCGGCCATGCCGGGCGCGTGCTTCGCTCGGGCGACATGCTGCCGCTCGGCCGCACAGCCCCCGGTACGCCCGGCGCCGCACCCGATGCGCTGGTGCCCTCCTACCCCACGGAATGGAGGGTGGGCGTCCTTTACGGCCCGCATGGAGCACCGGATTTCTTCACACCGGAGTCCATCGAGACCTTCTTCGGTGCGGCCTGGGAGGTGCACTACAACTCCAACCGCTTGGGGATACGCCTGATCGGCCCCAAGCCCGGCTGGACGCGCAGCGATGGTGGCGAAGCCGGGCTGCACCCCTCAAACGTGCATGACTGCGAGTACGCCATCGGCAGCGTGAACTTCACCGGCGATAGCCCGGTGATCCTGACGCGGGATGGCCCCAGCCTCGGCGGCTTCGTCTGCCCAGTGACCATCGCCAAGGCGGAGCTGTGGAAGGTGGGCCAGGCGAAGCCCGGCGACCGCATCCGCTTCGTGCCCATGACCTTCGACGCGGCGCTCGCGCTGGAGCACGCGCAGGATGCCGCCGTGGCATCGCTTGCCGCACCGTCCCCGGTGCCGACGCCCGCGCCGAATCTGCAGCCCGCCGGGACCGTTTCCGCCTGCATGCTGGCCGAGTTGCCGCCCGAGGGCGACCGGCCCGCGGTGACCTATCGCCAGGCCGGGGATCGCTACATCCTGCTGGAATACGGCCCGCCGGTGCTGGACCTGCGGTTCCGCTTCCGCGTCCACGCGCTGATGGAGGCGCTGCGCGCCGATCCTGTAGCGGGCGTGCTGGAGCTCTCGCCGGGCGTACGATCGCTGCAGATCAACTACGACAGCCGCGTGATCCACCAGCGCGCGCTGCTGGACGCGCTGATCGCGCTCGAGGCGAGACTGCCGCCGGTGGCCGCCATGAAGGTGCGGACTCGCGTCGTCCACATGCCCATGGCCTTCGAGGACAGTGCGACGCTCGGCGCCGTGCAGCGCTACAGCGAGACCGTGCGTGCGCAGGCGCCCTGGCTGCCGAACAATGTGGACTTCATGCAGCGCATCAACGGCCTGGCCACGCGGGAGGAGGTGAAGCGCACCATCTTCGAGACCAGCTACATGATCCTCGGCCTGGGCGACGTATATCTCGGCGCCCCCTGCGCCGTGCCCGTGGACCCGCGCCATCGCCTGTTGACCAGCAAGTACAACCCCGCCCGCACCTTCACCGCCGAGGGCACGGTGGGCATCGGCGGCGTGTACATGTGCATCTACGGGATGGATTCCCCAGGCGGCTACCAGCTCGTCGGCCGCACGCTGCCGATCTGGAACAAGTTCCTGCGCAACCCTGTTTTCACCCCGGGCGAACCCTGGCTGCTAAAGTTCTTCGACCAGGTCCGCTACTACGAGGTGACCGAGGCCGAGCTCGACCGTCTGCGCGAAGATTTTCGCGAGGGCCGCGCCACCATTCGCATCGAGGAGGAGGTGTTCGACCTCGGCGCGCATGAGGCGTTCCTTGCCGCCAATGCCGACAGCATCGCCGCATTCAAGGCCCGCCAGGCTGTCGCTTTCGAGCGCGAGGTGGCGCTTTGGAAGGAGGAGGACGTGCAGCCCGCCGCTGAGGCAGTGGACGGCCCCGAGGTGGAGGAGACGGACGGCCAGAAGGTCGCCGCCGATATCCATGGGAGCGTGTGGAAGGTGCTGGTGGAGGAGGGCCAGGTGGTCGCCGCCGGCGATGCCGTGGTCATCCTGGAGGCGATGAAGACCGAGCTCCGCGTCTCCGCTCCGGTCAGCGGCACCATCCGCAGCATCCGCTGCCGGCAAGGGCGGCCCGTGACAGCCGGCGAGACACTGCTGGTGATGGAAGAGGCGTAGGACCGGACGCACGCCAGACCGATAGGAAAGGAGGGGGTCCGGGGGAGTTCACCTCCCCCGGCCTTCAGGCCGCCTGCGCCGTCACCCCCGCCATGACATGCGTATCCCCCCATTCCTTTAAAGCCCGGATCACCGGCCCCAGGCTGCGCCCTCGCTCGGACAGGCTGTACTCCACCTTCGGCGGCACCTCCGCATAGACGCGGCGTGTGATGAGCCCGTCGGCCTCCAGCTCGCGCAGCTGGTTGGTCAGCATGCGCTGGGTGACCTTGGGTAGGCGGCGGCGGATCTCGTTGAACCGCATCGTGCCCTCGCCCAGGTGGTGCAGAATCACGCCCTTCCACTTGCCGTCGATCAGGGCGAGCGTCGCCTCCACCGCGCAGCCCGGGCTGCAGTCGAGGGAGGCGTGGCGGGTTCGGGCCATCACGGTATCCTTTTCGACACTATGGGCGATTCATGTGCGTTCTTGCAGCACCCGAGGGTATCGCGCATCTCCGTGGCCAACAACGCATCGGAGACAGCGCCATGCGCGCCATCGGTTACGCCAAGCCCCTGCCCATCGACGGGGCAGAGGCCCTTCTCGACCTCGATCTGCCCGCCCCCGAGCCGAAGGGGCGGGACCTCCTGGTGGAGGTCCGCGCCGTCTCGGTGAACCCGGTGGACACGAAGGTGCGGAAGCGCGCCGCCCCGGCCGCGGGGGAGTACAAGGTGCTGGGCTGGGACGCCGCCGGCATCGTGAAGGCCGTCGGGCCTGAGGCCAGCCGCTTCAGGCCGGGCGACGCGGTCTTCTATGCCGGTGATCTGAATCGCCCCGGCACGAATGCCGAGCTGCATCTGGTGGATGAGCGGATCGTCGGGGCAAAGCCCGCCTCCCTCGGCTTCGCCGAAGCGGCCGCCCTGCCCCTGACGGCCATCACCGCCTGGGAAGCCCTGTTCGACCGGCTGCAGGTAAGGTCCCACACCGTCCCGGGCGCCGCGCGGGCCGTTATGATCGTCGGTGGCGCAGGCGGTGTCGGCTCCATCGCCATCCAGCTTGCCCGCAAGCTGACGGACCTCACGGTCATCGCCACCGCCTCCCGCCCGGAGACGCGGGACTGGGCGCTGGATCTCGGCGCGCACCACGTCGTGGACCATTCCCGGCCGCTGGCGGCGGAGGTGGCGGCACTCGGCCTGGGCGCGCCGGGTTTCGTGTTTTCCACCACCCAGACGGACAAGCACCTGGCGGAGATCGCGGAGCTGATCGCGCCCCAGGGCCGCTTCGCCCTGATCGACGATCCGGCAACGCTGGATGTGAGCCTGCTGAAGCGCAAATCCATCTCCCTGCACTGGGAGCTGATGTTCACCCGCTCGATGTTCGACACGGCCGATATCGCGGAACAGGGCGCGCTGCTTAACGAGGTCTCGCGGCTGGTGGATGCCGGCACACTGCGCACCACGCTGGGCGAGACCTTCGGCACCATCAACGCCGCCAATCTCCGCCGCGCCCATGCCCTGCTTGAGAGCGGCCGGGCCCGCGGCAAGGTGGTGCTGGAGGGCTTCGGGACCTGAGGCGCGCGCGGGCGGCCGCAACGCCGCCCCGCGCCGCCGCGTTCCGCTTCGACCAGCGGGAGAGCGTCTAATGTCGGGAGATCTAGCGCGCGGCGGCATTTCCGTGCCCGCCGCCACGGGAACGCCCAGCCCAGGGGATGAGACGGAGCCCAGCGCTTCGCAGACGGCGGAGAACAGCTGCCCGACCTGTGGCGGCTCAGGCAGCCTGCAGGACAAGCCCTGCCCGGATTGCGAGGGCACGGGGATGGTCACGGTCACGGTGGGCGACGCGTGACCTCGGGCGGGTGGGTGACGGCCCCCGCCCGCCTGCGCCATCATGGGCCTAAGACCGGCCGGGACAGGGCCGGCGAGGAGATCCGTCCATGCTCACCCGACGCCATCTTGGCGGCCGAACCGCCGCCCTTGCCCTCGCCGCCGGCGGGGTCACCCTCAGCCGCCCGGCCCTGGCGGCCTTCCCCGAGCGGCCCATTACCATCATCGTCCCCTTCGCCCCTGGGGGGGCGAACGATTTGGCGGGTCGGCTGCTGGCCGATCGGCTGGGACCGCTGCTGACAGCAGACGGCCGTGCCCTGGTGGAAAACCGCCCGGGCGGTGGCAGCGCGATCGGCGCCGATTACGTGAAGCGCGCCCGGCCAGATGGCTACACGCTGCTGGTCGGCTCGGCCTCCACCCTTGCCGTCGCCCCAGCATCGGGCGCCAGCGCCGCGCGCTACCATCCCACCCAGGACTTCACGCCGATCACCATTGTCGGCACCAGCCCGATGGGGGTGGTCGTACCGACGAACTCCGGCATCACGTCCGTGAAGCAGCTGGTGGACCGGCTGCGGGCCGAGCCCGGCCGCATCGGCTATGCCAGCTCCGGCGTTGGGGGCGTATCGCATCTGGGCGCGGACTACCTGGCGAACCTAGCCGGCACGAGCGCGCAGCACATCCCCTATCGCGGCGGTTCGCAGACGGCGGAATCCCTCATCAAGGGAGAGACGCTCTACGCGGTGGACCAGCTCGGCTCCGTGGTCGGCCAGGTGCGGGACGGCGCGTTGCGGCTGCTGGCCGTGACCACCCGCACGCGCGACACGAACTTCCCGGATGTGCCGACAGTGGCCGAAGCCGTGCTGCCCGATTACGAGCTGACCACCTGGACCGTCATGGTCGGGCCGAAGGACCTGCCTGACGACGTTGCGCAATCGCTGAGCAAGGCAGCCAACGCCGCCTTGTCCGAACAGCGGGTGCGCGAGCGGCTGGAGAGCACCGGGACCACGCCGATGCTTGATAGCACCCCCGCCTCCACCCGCGCCTTCCTGGACCGGGAATATGCGCTGTACCAGAACATCGTCCAGCGTATCGGGCTGAAGTTGGACTAGCTGCGCCCTCTCTGGCGGCGGCGCCCGGCATGGGCTGAAATGCCGGGCGCCGCCGCCGGAGTTGATTCATGACCGATTGGGCCAAGGAAAGCGGGCAATTCGCCCTGGGTGACCTGCCCGTGCTGAAGGGCGGGGCCATCCCGGGTGCAGTGCTGCACTGGCGCACGCACGGCACCCTCTCGCCCGCGCGGGACAACGCCGTGCTCTACCCCACCAGCTATGGCGCGACGACGGCGGAGCTGGAATGGCTGATCGGTCCGGATGGCGTGCTGGATCCCGCGCGCTGGTTCGTCGTGCAGGTGGACATGTTCGGCAACGGTGTTTCCACCTCCCCCGCCGATACGCCCGGCTATCCCGCCCTCGTCACCGCCTATGACAACGTGCACGCCCAGCGTCGCCTGCTGCAGGAGGTGATGGGGATCGAACGGCTGCGGGCGGTCTACGGCTGGTCCATGGGCGCGCAGCAGGCCTATCACTGGGCGGCCTTGTTCCCCGATGCAGTGGAAGCCGTGGTGATCAACTGCGGCAGCGCTCGCACCGCCGCGCATAACCTGGTGTTCCTGCGCGCGCAGATGGCGATCCTGGAAGCCGCGCCGGAATACGACGGGAATGGTGGCTTCACAGCCCACCCCGCCGCCGCGCTGCGCGCCTTCGGCCGCAACTACGCGGGCTGGGCGATGAGCCAGGACTTCTACCGCGCCGGCCTGCACCTCTCCCCCGCCACGCCCGACCTCGAAGCCTATCTCCGCACCTGGGAGACGCGGTACGACGTGAAGAAGGCCGCGAACCTGCTGGCGCAGATGCGCTGCTGGGACGCCGGCGACATCAGCGACAACCCGGCCTTCAACGGCGACCTGCAGGCCGCCCTGCGTGCCATCACCGCCCGCGTGCTGCTCATGCCCGGCGCGACCGATCTGTACTTCCGTGTGGCCGACAACGAGGCGGAGCTGCCGCATCTGCGGAACGCGGCGCTGCGCCCCATCCCGAGCATCTGGGGACACCGCGCCGGCAATCCGATGGGGAACGCGACGGACACCGCCTTCCTGCGCCAGGCCGTGGCGGAGTGGCTGGGCTGACTACGCGCTGGCGGGCGCGGTGATGCCGGCGACGAGGAAATCCGTCAGCCGCCGCACCACCTCCGCCGTGTCCTCGGTGGTGAACCGGCCATCCGACATCTCGGCGAGCCGGTCGTAGCCCGAGAGCATGTAGAGATAGGTGCCGATCGCGAAGGTCATGCGCCAATGCGCGTCGCCGGCATCCAGCCCAGGCACGGCGCGCGCCAGGGCCGCGATGTAGTTGCGCGTGGCGTGGTCATACACCTCCCGGCGAAGGCGGAGCGCGAGCTCGTCCGGCTCGTGGTGCAGCCGGGCCTGCATGCGCACGAAGGCCAGCCCTTCCTGCCCGCCGCCGCGCAGCGCGAATTGCGGGGTGAGATAGGCGGTCACCAGCTCCCGCACGGTGGGCGGCTCGGGGCGGGCCTGCAGCGCATCCAGCAGCGCCTGCCGCTCGCGCGAGACCTCGAGGCCGCGGCGCTTGAACAGCGTCTCGAACAGCGCCTGCTTGCTGCCGAAATAGTAGATGATCAGTGCCTGCGTCACATCCGCCCGCTCCGCGATCTCGCGCAGCGAGGCGGCGACATAGCCGTGCTCCGCGAAGACCTGGGCGGCCACCGCCAGGATGCCGTCCTGCGTCGGCACGCCTTCCGGATCGGCCGGGCGGCGGCCGATGCGGCGGCGCGGCGGGGCGGCGCTGTCGGCCATCAGGCCGCCGCGCGGGCCGGCTCGACCAGCGGCGCGGTGAAAACGTCGTAGCCGAACACCCAGGACGGGTCCTCGTTCTCGCGCAGCCAGGTGTTGTCGTGCGACACCTTCTGCACGCGGGACGCCCGCTCGATCCGGTTGGCGCGGTACAGGGCGAAGGCCGTCTCGTAGTCATCCAGCCCTACCGCCTTGAAGCAGCGCGCGAGCATGGCCGCATCCTCGATCGCCATGGCCGCGCCCTGGGCCATATGCGGCTTCATCGGGTGGCAGGCATCGCCCAGCATCACCAGCCGTCCGCGGCTCCAGAGCGGCAGCGGGTCGCGCTCCAGCAGCGGCCATTTCGTGATCTCGGAGCAGGCATCGATCAGCGACTGCACCATGGGGTGGTAGCCGTCGAAGGCCTCGCGCATCTCCTCCTGGCTGCTCTGCACCCAGGCCTTGCTCATGTCCCACTCGGCCTGCGGCACGCCTGTGACGTAGTAGTATTCGTCCTGCTTCTCAGTGACGAAATACACCATCATGTGCCGGTCCTCGGACCACCACTTCACGCACGGGTCGAAGGTGAAGTTGTACTTGGCGAGCGCCGAGGCCGGGAACACCGCGCGGTGCCCGACATAGCCGGTGTAGCGCGGCAGCTCCGTGCCCAGCATGTGCTCGCGCATCACCGAGTTCACGCCATCGGCGCCGATCACGATATCGGCCTCGGCCGTCGTGCCATCGGCGAAGCGCAGCAGCACGTCGCGGTCGCGCTCCTGGATCGCAGTCAGCTTCTTGTCGTAGCGAATGCCGCCGGAGGGCACGGCATCGACCATCAGCTGGTGGAAGTCGCCGCGATGCACGGTGAGATAGGAGGCGCCATAGGTCTTGCGCGCATACTCGCCGAGCGGGATCTCCGAGAGGATCGCGGCGTCGTTCCAGTTGCGGCTGTGCCAGAAATCGGGATGCGAGCCCATCGCCTCCATCGCCGGCTCCAGCCCGATGCGGCGCATGATCTTCATCACGTTCGGCCCGACATGGATGCCGGCGCCCAGCCGCGCGAAGGCCGGCGCCTGCTCGTACAGCGTGGCCTCGAAGCCTTCCTGCCGCAGCAGCAGCCCGGCGGCGATGCCACCCAGTCCGGCTCCGACAATGGCGATCCGCGGCTTGCTCATGATCCGGTCTCCTGGACAGCTCGGGCTATTTAAATGTACGTTCAGTTAGATAGAAGCGCAATCGTCAGTGCGCGGCGACAGGGCTTCGAAGCCGCGCGACGGCCTCGGGCAGGCCATCCCAGGCCGGGCGGCCCGGCGCGAAGTTCCCGCGGATGAAGCGCGCCAGGCTTTCGAGCTGACGGTCGGTCAGGCTGTCGCGGAACCCGGGCATCTCGCCATGGCCGGGCATGGGCGGGCGGATCCCGTGAAGGATGACCCGCAGCAGGTTGTCCGGCCGGTCGCTATGGACGCTGCTGTTCAGCGCCAGCGCCACCTCCGGCCCCTCCTGCGCTCCACCCCCGTGGCAGGATGCGCAGGCGCCCTGGAACAGGCGCGCGCCCTCACTGCCGCCCTGGCGCGGTGCGATGGCGGCGGCGGCAACCAACGGGGCCGGGTCCACCGCCGCCGGCTCAGGGTTCAGCGAGGCGAGGTAATGAGCCATGGCCTGGATGTCGGCGTCCGGCACAGCCTGAAGCTCCGCGACAACGGGCGCCATGGAGCCCGCTGCCACCCCGTGCCGCGGCGAATGGCCGGTGCGGAGATAGTCGAAGAAATCCGCTTCGGTCCACAGTACCGGCGCGCGCGAGAACCCGTTCAACGCGGGTGCCTCCCAGCCCTCCACGACAGCACCCGCGAACGCCGAGGCGCCGCCCTTCTCCGCCCCCAGCGCGTTGCGCGGCGTATGGCAGGCGCCGCAATGGCCGACGGCGTTCACGAGGTAATTGCCGCGATTCCACTCGGCTGACCGCGCCGGGTCCGGCTGCATGGCACCGGGGTGATGGAACAGCAGGTTCCAGCCCGCCAGCAGCGGGCGCATGTTATAGGGGAAGGCCAGCTCCGTCTCCGGCACCACCGCCCGCACCGGCGCCTGCGCCATCAGATAAGCGTAGAGGGCGAGCAGGTCCTCATCCGCCATCTTCGTGTAGGCGGTGTAGGGAAAGGCCGGATAGAGATGCCGCCCGTCGCGCGCGACGCCCTGGCGCATGGCGCGCTCGAAGGCGGCGAAGGACCAGGCGCCGATCCCCGTCTCCGCATCCGGCGTGATGTTGGTGGACCACACCGTGCCGAAGGGCGTCTCCAGCGCCACCCCGCCCGCATTCCGCGCGCCGTCTGGCGCCGTGTGGCACACCGCGCAATCGCCGGCGGCCGCCAGCAGCCGCCCGCGCTCGATCTGCGCCGCAGAAAACACATCCGCCCCGGGCGGCCTCACCGGCGCTATGGCCGAAGCCCAGCCGATCGCCGCCCCTGCCGCCACCACCAACCCGCCGGCCAGCGCGCCAAAGCCCGCGAACCACCGCCTGCGCTTTCGCTTCGCCTCCGCCTGCCGCGCCGGTTGCAGCCCGGCCAGGATCACCTCGGGCGTGAAGGGCACGCTGCGGAAGCGCACGCCGGTCGCGTCGAAGATGGCGTTGGCGATGGCGGCGGCACCGGGCACCGAGGCGGATTCTCCCGCACCTAACGGCGGCTCCTCCGGCCGCGGCATCATCATCACCTCGACCGCCGGCACCTCCCGGAACTCGAGGATCGGGTAGCCGCCCCATTCCTGGCTGGCGACCAGCCCGTCCTCGAAGCGCACGCGCTCCTTCAGGGCGCGACTGGTGGCCTGGATGACGTTGCCATGCACCTGATGACGCACGCCGTCGGGGTTGATCATCAGCCCGGCATCATGGCCGGTGACGATGCGCGTCGCCGTCACCTCGCCCGTGCGGCGGTTCACCTCCACCTCCGCCACCCAGGCCGCCCAGGCGGCGCCGTAGCCCGGGAACTTGCTGTGCACGTAGAGCGCATAGGCGAAGCCCTGCCCGCGCAGGATGTCGCCCTCCCCCGCCATGCGCGGGCCGGTACGGTGCTCCCACCCCGCGCGTTCCGCCACCGCGCGCACGAGGTCGATGGCGCGTGGGTCGCGCAGGTAGCGCAGCCGGTACTCCACGGGATCGACCCCGGCCTCCGCCGCGCATTCGTCGATCCAGGATTCATGCGCGAAGGTGCTGGGCAGCGCGGAGACGCCCCGCATCCAGGAGGCCCGCACGATCGGCGGCATGTCCTCCACCGCGATACGCAGGGCGGGGTAGTCATAGGGCGGGATCGCCGTGCGATCGCCCATCTGCAGCACCGCCGGCTCCGGCTCCACGATGCCGGTCAGCAGCAGCGCCAGCAGCGGCGCGTCATTCGAGGGATAGCGCGAGACGAAATCGTAGGCGGCCACGCCGCCACCCGCATCCAACCCGCCATCCACATCCACGAGCTGCGCCGAGCCCTTCGGCTCCCACAGATGCTCCTGCTCGCGGGTCAGCTGCACGCGCACCGGCCGCCCGACGGCGCGGGAGAGCAGCGCCGCATCCCCGCTCACGTCATCCGCGCAGTTGCGGCCGTAGCAGCCGGCCGCCTCCATGCGCGTGACCTCGATCCGCGCCTCCGGCATTGCCATGAGCCGCGCCAGGTCGGCGCGCAGCATGTGCGGGTTCTGCGTGCCCGACCAAACCTGCAGCCGCCCCTCCGCGCAATCCGCCAGCGCACAGGACGGGCCGATGGAACCGTGCATCTGGTAGGGCCAGGAATAGCTGCGCGTCAGCCGCTTCGCAGCACTCGCCAGAGCGACATCCACATCGCCCGTATCCTTCAGCACGCGGCGGGTGGAAGGGTTTAACCGCAGCGCCTGGTCCACATCCTCCAGCCCAGCGGGCACGGTGAAGGCCTTCCACGCCACGCGCAGGTCCCGCGCCGCGCGGGCCGCCTCTTCCTCCCGCTCCGCCACCACGCCGACGAAGTCGCCGATCACGACGACATCCACGAGCCCGGGGATGTGGGACACCGAATCCCGCTCCACCGAGAGCAGGCTGCGGCCCACGAAGGCGCCCGCATCCAGCCCGGCATAGGGCGGCCGCACCACCCGGCCGTGCAGCATCCCCGGCACACGCATGTCGTGCACAAAGACCAGCCCGCCCGTGGCTTTGGCGGGGATGTCCACTCGCGGCACCGGGGTGCCGACGATGCGGTAGCTCTCCACCGGTTTCAGCGGCGCCGTCCCGCTCAGCGGCAGCACCTGCTGCGCCCCGCGCAGCAACTCGGCATAGGAAACAGATTGCCCGGCGCCGTCGGAGACAACACCGTCCGCGACCGTCAGCGCCTCCGTCCCCAGCCGCACCGCGGCCAGGGCCAGCAGCGCCCGCCGCGCTTCCGCAGCGGCCTGGCGCAGCGGCACGGCGGCGATCTGGATCGTCTCGCTGGCGATGGTCGGGCCCTGATCCGGCGCGCGCGCAGTGTGCCCGAGCACCACCGTCACCGCCTCCAGGCGGACATCCAGCTCCTCCGCCACGATCTGCGCCAGCGCCGTGCGGACCCCCGTACCAAGGTCCACATGCCCGTTGAAGGCGGCCACACTGCCATCATCGAAAATGGCGACGAAGACATCGTCCTCATCCCGTGCATTGGCGCCAGGTTCCGTGCCCGGAACCGGCAGACGCCGGCGGGTGATGGCCAGCACGCCGTCCGCCTGCAGCACCTCCTGGCGGGTCAAGTCCTGGCGCGCCCGCATCGTCATGCCGCGCGCTCCGCCACCGCCCGGCGCACCGAGGCCAGGATCTCCAGATGCGTGCCGCAGCGGCACAGGTTGTGCGCCAGCGCGTCCCGGATCTGCGCCTCACTCGGTGCCGGGTTGCGGTCCAGCAGCGCGACCGTCGTCATGATCATCCCGCTCAGGCAGTAGCCGCACTGCGCGCCCTGCTCGGCGATGAAGGCAGCCTGCACGGGATGCGGGGCCTCGATCGTCCCCAGCCCTTCCAGCGTCGTCACCCGCCGTCCCTCGGCGCGGGAAACGGGCAGCACGCAGGACCGCACCGCGCGCCCGTCCAGCAGCACCGTGCAGGCACCACACTCCCCCAGCCCGCAGCCGTATTTCGGCCCGTTCAGCGCCAGGTCGTTCCGCAGGACGTTGAGCAGCGGCGCCGAGGGGTCGAGATGCAGCATCTCCGGCCGCCCGTTCACCTCCAGCATGACGTCCCGCGGTGCCGGCATCACACGGCCCATTCAAACTGCAAGGTACTGCGTGCGCGCCGCCTCGTCCGCGCGCAGCTCGGCCATGGTGCCGGACCAGACCACCCGGCCCTTCTCCATCACCGTCGCGCTGTCGGCCACGCCGCCGGCGAAATGCAGGTTCTGCTCGGCCAGCAGCACGGTCAGCCCCTCGCCCTTCAGCGCCAGGATGGCAGTGGCCATCTGCTCCACGATCACGGGCGCCAGCCCCTCACTCGGCTCGTCCAGCAGTACTAGGCGCGGGTTGCCCATCAGCGTGCGCGCGATGGTCAGCATCTGCTGCTCGCCGCCGCTCATCCGCCCGCCGGGCCGGTCCCGCATGCGGCCGAGATTGGGGAACAGCTCGAACAGCCGCTCGGGGGTCCAGGGGCGTGTCGCGTCGCGCGCGGGCTGCCGCCCCACCTCCAGGTTCTCCATCACGGTCAGGTCGGCGAAAACGCGCCGGTCCTCCGGCACATAGCCCAGCCCGCGCCGGGCGATCCGGTGAGGCTCCTCGCCCGCGATCTCATGCCCGCCAAAGGTGACATGCCCACTGCTCGGCCGGACCAGCCCGATGATGGACTTCATCGTCGTGCTCTTCCCCGCGCCGTTGCGGCCGAGCAGCACCCGCACCTCGCCCGCGCCGATCTCGAGCGCCATGCCCTGCAGGATGTGCGCCCGGCCGTAATGGGCGTTCAGCTCGCGGACCGACAGCATCCTAATGCCCCCCGCTCGTCGCGCCTGACCCGAGATAGATTTCCCGCACCGCCGGATTCGTGCGGATGGACGCGCCGTCCCCTTCCGCGATCAGCACGCCGCGGTTCAGCACGAGGATGCGGTCGCTCACATCGAAAACCACGTCCATGTCATGCTCGGTGAAAAGCACGGCCACGCCGCGCTCCGTCGCCAGCCGGCGGGTGAGGTGCATCAGCGCCACGCGCTCGGTCGGCGCCATGCCGGCGGTGGGCTCATCCATCAGCAGCAGGCGCGGCGCGTTGCCCAGCGCGATCGCCAGCTCCAGCCGCTTCAGGTCGCCATAGGCCAGCACCCCTGTCGCGCGATCCGCCTGCGCCTTCAGCCCCACCTGGGCCAGCAGCGCATCCGCCTCCGCCGCATGGCGCCCGGCCACGGGTCGCCAGAACTGCCAGATCTCCCGGTTGTGCGAGAGCAGCGCCATCTGCACGTTCTCGCGCACGGTCATCGAGCCGAAGGTGGCCGTGATCTGGAAGGTGCGGCCGACGCCGTGGCGCGCAATGGCGCGTGGCCCCATCCCGGTGATCGCCGCCCCGTCCAGCACCACCGAACCGGTATCCGGCCTGAGCTGCCCGCCCACCATGTTGAAGCAGGTGGACTTCCCCGCCCCGTTCGGCCCGATCAGTGCCAGCATCTCGCCCGGGGCGACGGCGAAAGAAACGTCCGACACAGCCTGCACGCCGCCGAAGGACTTGCTCAGGCCCTGCACGACGAGAACGCTCATGCCTCGCGCCCCCGCAGCCACAGCCGCCGCACGGCGCCCGCGATGCCCTCCGGAAAGGCGACGACGAGGATCACGATCACCGCGCCCAGCACCAGCCGCCACAGATCGGTGGAGCGCACGAGGATATCGGCCAGCCCCGTATAAACAAGCGCGCCGATGATTGGTCCCGCCACCGTCTGCAGCCCACCCAGCAGCACCATCAGCAGCGCCTCCACCGAGTGCGGGATGGAGATATAGGTCGGGAAGATGCCGCCCTTGCCGTAGGAGAAGATAGCCCCCGCCAGCCCGCAGGCCGCGCCCGCAATTACCAGCGCCGCCATTCGCAGTCGCGCGACATCCAGCCCGATGGATTGCGCGCGCGAGGCCGAATCCCGCGCCGCCCGCAGCGCGTAGCCATAGGGCGCGTAGAGAGCCCGCCGCAGCAGCAGGGCCACCGCGACCGCCAGGACCAGCGCGAGCCAGTAGAATACCCGAGGGCTACGCGCCCAATCCGGCGGCCACATCCCCAACAGCCCGTTATCGCCGCCCGTCACCTCCACCCACTGGAAGGAGATGGCCCAGACGATCTGCGCGAAGGCGAGGGTGAGCATGGAGAGATACACGCCCGAGAGCCGCACCACGAACCAGCCGAACAGCGCCGCCACGATCCCGGCGACGATCGGCGCGGCGAGCAGCCCGAGCGGCATCGGCGCGCCCAGCCACTGCATCAGCAACCCCGCCGCATAGGCGCCGATACCGAACCAGGCCGCATGGCCGAAGCTCGCCATTCCGCCCGGCCCCATCATGAAATGCAGGCTGGTGGCGAAGATCACGGCCACGCAAGCATCTGTCAGCACCGTCAGGTAGTAGTCGCCCACCAAAAGCGGCGCGATGGCCGCAACCAGCAGCGCGACCAGCCCCACCGCACGCAACACTGGCGGTGCGGGCCGGATCACCGGCGCGGCCAGGCTCGCTTCCCGCGCTTCCGCTTGCGGCCGGCCCATCAGCCCGTTGGGGCGGAACACCAGCACCACAGCCATCACGAGGAAAACCAGCACCAGCGTGATCTTCGGCACCAGCGCGATCCCGAAGGCCTGCAGGATGCCGATCAGAAGGCTGGCCACGAACGCTCCGGGCAGGCTGCCCAGCCCGCCCACGACCACCACCACGAATGCGTCGGTGATGACGGCGAGGTCGATGTTCAGATTGGCCGAGGAATTCGGCAGCGACAGCGCGCCCCCCAGCCCCGCCAGCCCCGCGCCCAGCGCGAAGACGGTGGTGAACAGCGTGCGCTGGTTCACGCCCAGCGCTGCGACCATTTCCCGGTCCAGCGTCGCGGCGCGAACCAGTGTGCCCCAGCGCGTGCGATTCATCAGCAGCCAGAGCAGTCCCAGCACCACCGGCCCGACGAGGATCAGGATCACGTCGTAGAAAGGAAACCGCCCCCCCGCGACCTCCACGAAGCCTCGCAGCCAGCGCGGGCGAGGCAGCGGCAACTCCACCGCGCCCCAGAGCCACAGAGTCACGTCCTGTAGCACCAGCACGATGCCGAAGGTGGCCAGCAGCTGGAACAGCTCCGGCGCGCGATACACGCGGCGCAGCACCGTCAGCTCCAGCACCGCGCCGATCGCGGCCGTTGCCAGCGCGGTGAGCAGAATGCCCAGCACGAACCACTCCGGCTCACGCGGCAGCCGCGTGATGATGCTCCATCCGATATAGGCGCCGAGCATCATCAGGCTGCCATGCGAGAAGTTCACGATACGGGTGACGCCGAAGATGATCGTCAGCCCGGATGCGACAAGAAACAGCGACGAGGCTCCGGCGAGCCCGGTCAGCAGCTGCGGAAGGATGCTGTCCATGGTCTCGCCGGGGCACCGCCTAGTTTGCGCTCGCGGGGCGCATGCCGCGCACCGCCTCGTCGCCGGGCAGCAGGTCCTTGCCGTCCACATAGCGCCAATCGACCATCACGCCCTCGTTCCGGCGCAGCGCGGTCTTGCCGACATAGACGCCAAGCGTGCCCTGATGATCCACGGCGCGATAGGTCGCCTGCCCTGCCGGCGTGTCGAAGCTCGCACCACGGAAGCCGTCTACCATCCGCTCCGTCTCGGTCGAACCCGCCTTGGCGATGCCGGCCGCGATGGAGTTGATCAGCGCGTAGCCCACCAGGGACCCGCACATCGGCTTGGCGTTGAACTTCGCGCGGTAGGCGGCCGCATAGGCCTTGTGCGCGGGGGTATCGATCGCCTCGCCGGGATAGCCGGTCACGATCCAGCCCTCCGGGGCCTCGTCGCCCAGCGGATCCAGATATTCAGGCTCACCCGTCAGCATGGACACAACGGCGCGGCGCTCGAACAGCCCGCGCGTGTTGCCCTGGCGGACGAAATTGGTCAGGTCCGTCGCGAACAGTACGTTGAAGATGGCCTCCGGCCGTGCCTGCTCCAGCGCCTGCACGGTGGCGCCCGCGTCCACGCGCCCCAGCGCCGGCCACTGCTCCGCGACAAACTGCACGTCCGGCCGCTTGGCCGACAGGAGCTGCTTGAACCACTTCACGGCAGACTGGCCGTACTCGTAGTTCGGCGAGACCGTCACCCAGCGCTTCGCCGGCAGCTTCGCCGCCTCCTCCGCCAGGATCGCCGCCTGCATGTAGGTGGAGGGGCGCAGGCGGAAGGTGTAGCGGTTGCCGCGGTCCCAAACCATCGCATCCGTCAGCGGCTCGCCGCCCACATAGATGCGCTTGTTCTGCGCGGCATACTCACCCAGCGCCAGCCCGACATTGGACAGGAAGGCGCCCGCCAGCACGTCCACTTTCTGGTCGTTGAACAGCTCGCCCGCCAGCCGCACCGCATCCTGCGGGCGCCCCGCATCGTCGCGCGTGATCAGCTCCAGCGGCCGGCCCAGCACGCCGCCCCGCGCGTTGATCCCCTCCACCGCCAGCTGCATCGCGTTGCGATAGGGGAGGGTGAAGGCCGGCTGAGAGGTGTAGCTGTTGATCTCGCCGATGCGCACTGGATTGCTGTTCCCCTGCGCCCGCAGGAGGCCGGGAAGCGCGAGCGTGCCGGTCGCGCCGAGCACAAGGCGCCGTGTCACTTGCATGGTGCTACTCCTGAAGCTGGGTTCGGGGAACGGCCGCAGCGCGGCCGGCAGTCACTCGGCGGCCAGCGCGGCCGCGTCCAGAACCTTGCCGTCCTGCGTCACCATCTCCCCATCCAGCCGCACGGTGCAGCGGCGGAGCGGGATGTCGATATGGCACGGCGTGTTGCGCGTGCCGCCGGCCTCCGTGTTCGGGCCGAGCGAGAACAGGAAATTCCCCGCGAAGGCCCGTGCATCCATCCCGATCGTCTGCTCCCGATCATAGAGCGACAGCACGGACCAGCGCGCCCGATCCTGCAGCCCCCAGCCGATATGCGAAATGGCGTAGGCCTCGGGGTCCTTGAAGCTGTCGATGTAATCCTGCAGCAGCTCCGCATCGAGCCCGCCCTCGAGCTTGGTGACGAAGCCGTCCCTCACCGTCAGCGTGATCTTCTCCGACACATAGGATTTCTGCGGCAGCAGGATGTCGCCTCGGTCGATCACGATGGTGCCGTTGGACTTGCGCTCGTTCGGCCAGGTCGCCAGGAAGCCCGAGGGCCAGTGGTCCCACCGCCCCGGCGCGTCGACGAAGCCGTATTCCTCCAGCAGCGGATACTCCCCCAGCGCGCAGCGCAGGTCGGTCCCGGCAGGGGAGGTGACGTGCATCTCGCGCGCGGCCTTCAGCTTCTCGGCCGCCGCCTTCACGCGCACCTTGTCCGCCATGGTCGGCACCAGCCGCGCCAGCACCTCCGGCGGCTCCACCGCCAGCAGCATTCGCGTGCCGCTCTCCAGGATCTCCCCCTGCTCGGGCGAGAACAGCAGCAGCATCAGGTCGATGACCATGTCGCTCGCCTTCAGCGCCGCCATGCCCGCGGGGTTCCCCGTCAGCGGCGTGTCGCCCACGAAAGCCAGCGCGTCGCGGCTGAGCGAGGCCTCGCCATTCATCGCCGGCAGGTCCAGCCGATTGACGATCGCGCCCATGCCGCGCGCCGCGATCATGGCGGTGGAGAGCGTCTGTGGATGGGTGCTCGGCCCGGTCAGCACCGTCACCACCTCGCCCCGCTTGAGCTGGGACAGCCCGAGCACGGTCTTCCATGCCTCGATCATGTCCGCGTCGCTGATGGCCATCGCGCCGTGCCTTCTCGCTGGAACTAACTGAGCGTACAGTTATGAAATTCGGAAGGGGAAGAGGATTCGACGCCCCTTGCGCGGCCAAAAGGCCGCCGGGATCCCTATTCCGCCCATCTTGCATGCATCCCGCGCGCTGGATGACCATTTCCTGCACAGGACCGGGAGACAGCATGGACCAGCACTTCTACGAGCCCCGGCTCGGCCACGGGCTGGCGCATGATCCGTTCAAGGCGATCATCGCCCCCCGCCCCATCGGCTGGATCACGACGGTCGACGAAGCCGGCCGCGTCAACCTCGCTCCTTACAGCTTCTTCAACGCCTTCAACTCCAACCCGCCGATCGTCGGTTTCGCCAGCGAGGGTCGCAAGGACAGCCTGCGCAACATCGAGGCGACGGGCGAGTTCGTCTGCAACCTCGTCACCCGCCCGCTCGCAGACGCGATGAACCGCAGCAGCATCCCGCTTCCCCCGGGCCAATCGGAGATGGAGCACGCCGGCATTGCCGCCGCCCCCTCCCGCCTCATCCGCCCGCCCCGCGTGGCGGAAACGCCCGCCGCACTCGAATGTCGCCTGCTGCAGGTCGTCACCATGCGCGGCCTGGACGGGCAGGCGCTGGATACGCATCTCGTGCTCGGCCAGGTCGTCGGCGTGCATATCGACCGTGCCTACCTGAAGGACGGCATCTTCGACACCAAGGCGGCCAAGCCCATAGGCCGCTGCGGCTATCGCGGCGACTATGCCGAAATTGGCGAGATGTTCGAGATGATCCGCCCGACCCTTCCCTGAACGGCGCTACGCCACGCCCAGCAGATGGATCAACCCCAGGCTGATCGCGCCCAGCACGAGCAGCGAGAGGACGGCAGCCGCCACCACTCGCCCGCCCGAGCGCGCCACGCTGCGCAGATCCACGCCCAGCCCGAGCGCGGCCATGGATAGGGTGGTGAGCGCCCCCGCCAGCAGCGCGGCGGGCGCCACCAACGCCTCCGGCAGCATCCCCATCGAGCGCAGCGCCGCAAGGCCGAGAAAGCCCAGGATGAACCAGGGCACCAACCGGCTCAGCGGCGGCCGCACCGCGGCAGGTCCGCCGCCCTCCCTGCTCCAGCGCGGCGCCAACAGCGACAGGACCAGCACCACCGGCCCGAGCATCAGCACCCGCACCAGCTTCACCAGCGTACCGAGTTGCACCGCCAGCGCCCCGACCGGCGCAGTGGCCGCCAGCACCTGCGGCACCGCATAGACCACCAGCCCCGCCAGCACCCCGTACTGCCCGAGGCTCAGCCCCAGAACCGGCACGAGCAACGGAAGCAGCAGCACCACTGCAACCCCCAGCACCGCCGTGAAGGCGATGGAGGAGGCCACCTCCTCCCCATCCGCGCCCACCACGGGCGCGACCGCGGCAATGGCCGAGTTGCCGCAGATGGAATTGCCGCAGGCCACCAGCACCGCCACCCGCGCAGGCAGGCCGAACAGGCGTCCGATGCCGTAGCTCGCCAGGATTGCGACGGCGACCACCAGCGAAATGCCCAGAAGAAGCTGCCATCCCGCCGCCAGCACCGTGGCCGCGCTCAATGACGCACCGAGCAGCACGACGGCCACCTCCAGCAGCGTCTTGGCCGCGAAGTCGATTCCCGGCTTCCAGCGCGGCCCCGGGCGCCACGCGGTGCGGATCGCGGCACCGAGCAGGATGGCCAGCACCAGCACCTCCAGCCAGGCGCGGCCGAACAGCGCCGCCTCAAGCCGCGCCAGCGCCAGCGCCACCAGCGTCACGCCGGCACAGAGCAGAAGGCCGGGGACCAGGCCCGGCAGCGTGCGGAACGGGCCAGTCACTGGGCCGGTCACTTCGTGCCGAACAGCCGGTCCCCGGCATCGCCCAGGCCGGGCCGGATATAGGCATGCTCATCCAGCGCCCGATCGACCGAGCAGGCATAGACCGGCACGTCAGGATGCGCCGCGGCCAGAATTGAGAGCCCTTCCGGCACCGCCAGCAGGCAGGCGAAGCGCAGGTTGTTGCACCCGGCCGCCTTCAGCCGGCCCAGCGCGGCCGCGGCCGAATGGCCGGTGGCCAGCATCGGGTCCACCACGATCACCAGCCGCTCCGCCACATCCTCGGGCAGCTTCAGGTAGTACTCCACCGGCCGCTGCGTCGCCGGGTCCCGGTACAGCCCGACATGGCCGACGCGGGCGGAGGGCACGAGGTCCAGCATCCCCGAGGCCAGCCCGTCCCCGGCCCGGAGAATCGAGACGATGCACAGCTTCTTGCCGGCGATGGCGGGCGCCATCATCGGCTCCAGCGGCGTGTCGATCGGCACGCGCTGGATCGGCAGGTCCCGCGTCAGCTCATAGGCCATCAGCAGGCTGATCTCGCGCGCCAGGGACCGGAACTCGCCCGTGGAGGTCTCGCGCCGGCGCATCAGCGTCAGCTTGTGCTGGACCAGCGGGTGGGTGAGGAGGGTCAGCCTGGGGTGCATCGCCTGGTCCATGATACGCCGCCTCTCCTGCCCGCGCCTCTCCCTTAGCGCGGCGCGGCGCCCCGGCGAAGGGCAAGAGGACCGGACGGCGCTAGATACGCAGGATCTGCTGCGACACCTCCAGCCGCGTGTTCATGGTGGCGACCAGCCCCACCTGCTCCCCAAAGCATTGCAGGGACTTATGGGCGCCGGCCGGCAGCGGCACCTGCCGCTCGCGGCAGTACAGGATGAGGGCCGCCGCCAGGTTCGACCCTTCCACCACCACCTCGATCAGCTCCTGCACGGCCGAGGGCGGTGCATCCCTGGTCCGGTCCGGCTGCACGGTGATGCGGAACCGCACATTGCCCCCTGCCCCGTCGGCTTCCGGGCCGCAACGGCTCACTGTCCCGGTCGGCAGGGGGGAGCCGAGGCGTTGATGGTAAAGGCGGATGGCATCAATCACCTCGGCCGGCCGAAACAGGACATGGCGGATTTCGGACGGCATCGGCGCGAGCTCCCCGGGCCTTTCCAGCCCTGGGGAGACCTTACCCGGCCCATCTTGGCCAAAGATGAACGCCCGTGATCGGCGGTGCCGGAGTTCAGGCCGCGCCGGCCTCGGCGAGTTCCACGGCGCGGCCGAGATCCACGGAAAGCAGCCGCGACACCCCGCGCTCCTGCATCGTCACCCCGTACAGCCGGTGCATCCGCCCCATGGTCAGCGGATGGTGGGTGACGACGAGGAATCGCGTGCCGCCCTCCGTCATCGCCTCCAGCAGGTTGCAGAGCCGCTCGACGTTGGCGTCGTCCAGCGGCGCATCCACCTCGTCCAGCACGCAGACCGGGGCGGGCTGGCACTTGAACACCGCGAAGATAAGCGACAGCGCCGTCAGCGCCTGCTCGCCACCCGAGAGCAGCGAGAGCGAGGACAGCTTCTTCCCCGGCGGCTCGGCATAGATCTCAAGCCCCGCCTCCAGGATGTCGTCCGATCCCACCAGCGCCAGATGCGCCCGCCCGCCACCGAACAGCCGCGTGAACAGCGCGCGGAACTCGCCATCCACCCGCTCGAACACGGCGCGCAGCCGCTCCCGTCCCTCGCGGTTCAAATGCCCGATCGAGCCGCGCAGCTTGGCGATCGCGTGGCCGATCTCGTCCCGCTCGCGCTCGAGATTGGCGAGGCGGTCTTCCACCTCCTCCATCTCCACTTCCGCGCGGAGATTGACCGGTCCCATCTCCTCGCGCTCCCGCGCCAGGCGCTCGGCCTTTCGCCGCGCCCTCTCCTCGGCGGCGTCGGACAGGTCCTCGGGCGCCTCGGGCAGCTCCGTATCCGGGCCAAGCCGCTCCATGATGCGCACAGCCACCCCGCGCCCCTCGTCCTCGGCGCGCGCGGCATTGCCATCCGCCCGCGCCTGCGCCTCGCGCGCGGCGGCGAAGGCGGAATCGGCCAGCCGCCGCGCCTCGGCGGCATCCCGCGCCTCCGTCTCGGCCGCGGCCAGCGCGGCGGCGGCCTCGTTATGCGCGGCCTCCACCTCGGCCAGCATCCGCGCGGCACTCGCCAGCAGCGCGGCAGCCTCCTCCGGCGCCTCCGCGGCTGCGGCGGCCTCGATCGCGGCCGCCTCCTGCCGCCCCCGCAGCTCGATCAGGCGCGCGGCCGCATCGGCCCGCCGGCCGGCCCAGGACGCCTCCTCCTCCTCCAGCGCCGTACGCCGAGTGGAAAGCCGCTCGCCCTCGGCTTCCAGCGCCAGCCGCGCTGCACGAGCCTCCGCCTCCTCGCGCCGCGCCTCGGCCAGCGCCGTGCGCGCGGCCTGGGCTTCTGCGCGCGCCTGCTCGGGATCGGTGTTGCCGGCCCCGGCCTCCTCGACCGCAGCCCGGGCTGTCTCTGCTTCCGCCCGCTGCTCGGCCAGCCGCGCGATCTGCGGCTCCAGCGCCGCAAGCCGTCCCTCGGCCGCTGCTGCGCGCGATGCCAGGGCGGATTGCGCGCTGCGGGCCGCATCCAGCCGGTTCTCGGCCGCCCGGCGCGCATTCCGTGCGGCTTCCTCCTCCGCGCTCGCCCCCCGCAGCGCCGCCACGGCCGCATCGCGCGCGGCCCGCGCCGCCGCAGCATCCGGCACGGCGGCCTGGGCCGCCTTCGCGGCTTCGAGCAGCTTCTCCGCCTCGGCGCGCTCCGTTGCAGCCCGTTCCAGGGCCGGCGCCAGCGCGCTCAGCCGGCTGTCGGCCAGGGCCGCGCTGGCCGCGAGGCGCGATGCTTCCTGCCGCGCCCGCCCCAGCCGCGCCTCGGCCTCACGCCGCGTGTTGCGCGCGGCCTGCTCCGCCGCCGAAGCCGCGGCCTCGGCCGTCCTCGCGGCCTCCGCCTCAGCGCGGGCAGTGACCAAAGCGGCCTCGGCCGCATCCCGCGCCGCTTCCCGCGCGCGCAGGCGATTGCGCTGGCGCAGCCGCTCGGCGCCGGCACTCGGTGCACCGGGATTGGCGCCATGCCCGTCCCAGCGCCAGAACCCGCCGCTGCGTGCCACCAGCGCCTGCCCCGGTGCCAGCAAACCCTGCAATTCCGGCCCGCGCGCCTCGTCCTCGATCAGCCCGATCTGCGACAGCGC
Source organism: Roseomonas sp. WA12 (assembly GCF_054165765.1). Classification (NCBI taxonomy): domain Bacteria; kingdom Pseudomonadati; phylum Pseudomonadota; class Alphaproteobacteria; order Acetobacterales; family Roseomonadaceae; genus Roseomonas; species Roseomonas sp. WA12. The sequence continues at coordinate 3,103,099 of NZ_CM135108.1, forward strand.
CCGCGCCAGCTCCGGCGGTGCCTGCACCAGCTCGGCCAGGGGCGTCGCGCCCTCGGGCAGTGATGGCGCCCCATCCAGCGCGGGAAGCACGCGCCAGTGGCGTGGCGCCTTCGGATCGGCCGGCGATTCCAGCCCTTCGCCGAAGGCAGCGCCCAGCGCGGCCTCCAGCCCGGGCGGAACGGCCACGGAATCGAGAATCGGCGCGGACGTGCCGCCATCCCCGGCGCGCAGCAGAGCGGCCAAGCCCTGTGCTTCAGCCGCGGCGCGGGCGCGGGTGGCGCCAGCCTCGGACTCGGCCGTGCGCGCGCGCGAAAGCGCGGCGGCGGCGGCCCCACGGGCCATCTCGGCATCGGTCATCGCCTCGGCGGCGGTCTCGGCAGCGCGGGCAGCCTCGGCCTCCTCGCGGCGCGCGGCCTCCTGACGCTCGGCGGGGATGCAGGCGGCCAGCGCCCCCTCATGCTCGCGCTTCAGCCGCTCATGGCCCTCGGCGGCGCGGCGGGCGCGCTCGGCGGCGGCGCGCGCGGCCTCACGCGCGGCGGCCTCGTCAGCCTCGGCGGCGGCGGCGGCGCGCTTGGCATCGGCCTCGGCGGCGGCGGCGGCGGCGCGCGCCCCCTCGGCGCGCTCGAAATCGGCCCGAGCCGTGGCCAAGGCGGTATCGGCGTTCTCCGCCTCGGTGGCGGCGCTCGACAGCGCCTCGGGCGAGACATTGGCGGCCAGCGCCTTCGCCCGCTCCTCCTCCAGCCGCGCGGTCTCCGCGGCCAGGCGGCGGGCGGTGTTCTCGGCCGCGCGGCGAGCGTCCTGCAGCCGCTCGAAGGCCAGGGCGGCCTCCGACGCGGCCTCGGCCGCGCGCTCGGCCTCCGCCTCGCGCTCGCGGGCGGCATCCTCGGCCAGGGCAAGCCGCTCGGCAGCGGCTTCGGCGCGGGCGGGCATGGCGGCCAGGGCGCCCGCGATCTCCTGCGCCTCGGCCGTCAGCCGCGCCTCGGCCATCTCGGCGTCATGCACCACAGTCGCGGCGTGGTCGTGATCGGCCTGGATCTGCGCGAGGCGCCCCGTCGCGGCATCCAGCGCGGCGCGGGCACGGGCCTCGGCGGCGGCGAGCCCCTCGCCCTCCACCCGGCGGCGCTCCAGCGCGGTGCGGGCATGGGCCTCGGCGGCGCGCGGGCCGGGCAGAGCCATATCGGCGGCATGGGCACGGCGGGTGGCGGCTTCCGCCGCGGCCTCGGCGGCCTTGGTCGCGGCACGCGCGGCCTCCAGCGCGTGACGCGAGGACAGGAGCTGACCCTCGGCGCGGGCGGCGAGCAAGGCCATCCACTCCGCCTCGGCAGCCCGCGTCAGGCCGGAGAGATTGCGGTATCGCGCCGCCTGCCGGGCCTGCTTCTTCAGGCTCTCCCGCTGCGTCTCCAGCTGGGTGCGCAGGTCATCGGCGCGGGTGAGGTTGGTCTCGGCCTGGCGCAGCTTCAACTCCGCCTCGTGCCGGCGGGCGCGAAGGCCGGCTGTTCCCGCCGCCTCCTCCAGCACGCCGCGCCGCTCCTCCGGCTTCGCGCCGATCAGCGCGGAGACCCGCCCCTGGCTGACCATGCCCGAGGCGCGCGCGCCCGAGCCGATATCGGCGAACAGGGTGGCGACGTCGCGCCCGCGCGTCTCCTTCCCGTTGATCCGATAGCCGGTGCCCGAGCCGCGCTCGATGCGGCGCGTGATCTCCAGCTCTGCCACCTCGGCATTCGGTGGCGGGGCAAGGCCCGCGGCCTCCTCCAGGCTCAGCGTCACCTCGGCCTGGTTACGGCCAGGGCGGGAGGAAGTGCCGGCGAAGATGACGTCATCCATCCCCTCGCCGCGCATGTGGCGGGCGTTGGATTCGCCCATGGCCCAGCGCAGGGCCTCCACCACGTTCGACTTGCCGCAGCCATTGGGCCCGACGATGCCCGTCAGCCCCGGCAGCACCTCCACTGTGGTGGCCTCGGCGAAGGACTTGAAGCCGGCGATGCGCAGGCGCGAGAGCGTGGCCGTGCGCGGCTTGCGCGGGCCTTCATCCTCGGCAGGCGACTCCTCGCCAGCCTCGGCCGTGCCCTCAGCAAACACGCCATCGCTGGCCGCCGGGCCGCCCGCATCCGCGGGCGCGGCCGTCGTCGAACCGACAGCCACGGAGTCGGCAGCCGCAGGGGCAGCCCGCGCCTCCCCGGCGGGCGTGCCGATGGGCGCCGGAGCGGCGGGATCGGCCGCCGCCCCTCCCGCCGGGCTCTCCAGGGCCTCCGCCCCGGCCATCTCGACGGGGTTGTTGTCCATCAGCTGCCGGAGACGCCCGCCAGCTCCGCGAAGCGCTCATAGGTCAGGGCGCCAGGGGTCGGGCGGTTGCCGAAGACGAAGGTGGGGGTGGAGGCCACGCTGTGCTCCTGCTGCGCCTTCAGCCGCCCCTCGAGGATGCCGCGCTGCAGCGCCTGGTCGGCCAGCGCCTCGTCCACCTTCGCGCGGGACATGCCCGCAAGTGCCGCGATCTTGGCGATCTCGCCGATGCTGTCCGCACCGCGCGCGAAGGCCCAGCGGTCCTGGGAGGCGAAGAGGGCGCTGATGAACCCCTCGTACCGCTCCGCCGGCAGGGAGCGCGCGACGACCGCGCCGGCCAGGGCGAGCTGGTCCAGCGGGAAGTCCCGCCACACCATCCGCACCTTGCCCGTATCCACCAGCCGCGCCTTCACCTGCGGCCAGGTGTTCTTGTGAAAATCGGCGCAGTGGGAGCAGGTGAGGGAGAAGTACTCGATCACCGTCACCGGCGCCTCCGGCCGGCCGGCCGAGCGGTCGCCCAGCCGCGGATCGGCCGCGGGTGTGCCCGGTGCCGGCGTGCCCTGGGCTTGCACCAGGGAAGGGGCAAGCGCCACGGCGGGGGCGGCGAGGAGGAGGTTGCGGCGGTCGATGGGCATCGGTCCGGAGTTCCGTCCTTGAGGGTGGACCCTGAAAGGGCCTGGTCTTTGGGCGTGTCGGTTCAGCGGGCTCGATAAACCCCGCGGGCCAATCTTGCCAGGGCATCCCGCAGCTCGGGGCTACCAACCGTATCCAGCGCGCCACGAACCGCATCGGGCAGCGGTGCCTCGGCCTGCCGCCGGGCCGCGGGGGGACTGGAAGGGGCCTGCTGCACGAATCGCAGCGTCTCCACCGTCACCGTGCCCAGCGCCGCATTCACCCGGCCGATGAGCTGCGGCGCCAGGTGCTGCAGTTCCATCGCCACGGGGCCGGAGCAGCCAATGGTCAGAGTTCCCCCGGTCAGGCGCTTCGGCACCGTCACCGCCGCGATAGCCGGGCCGACGATGCCCGCCCAGTCCGCCATCAGCAGGGCACCGGCCGGGCTGCGCTTCTTGAAGGCCGGGCGGGTCAGGCGTGGGATGAAGCCGCCGAGCGAGCGCAGGCCGAGATCGGGGCGGCGCGGATCCTCGGGCACGGTGCGCAGAGCAGGCGTGGGTGAGGCTCCCGTGGCGGGCTTGCCGGGCGCGGCACCGGTCGCGGCGCGCCGGCGCGGGGCCGCCGCCCGCCCTGATCCGGTCCCCCGGGGGCTTGCCTCGGCGCCATTCCCGCCCTCCCCTGCCCGCTTGCCCGACGCCATCCCTGCCCCTCCCCCCGCCGGCCCCCTGCTGGCCTGGTATGATCGCCACCGCCGCACCCTGCCCTGGCGAATCGACACGCGCCTGGGCGCCGCGGCGGCCCGGCCCGATCCATACCGCATCTGGCTGTCGGAGGTGATGCTCCAGCAGACCACCGTCGCGGCCGTCGGCCCGCGCTACGCCCAATTCCTGGCGCGCTTCCCGGATGTGCAGGCCCTCGCGGACGCGCCATGGGAGGATGTAGCGGCCGAATGGGCCGGGCTCGGCTACTACGCCCGTGCCCGCAACCTGCACGCGGCGGCCAAGGCGATCGCCGCGCGCGGGGGATTCCCGGATACCGAGGCGGGGCTGCGGGACCTGCCGGGGATCGGCGCCTACACGGCCGCCGCCGTCGCCGCCATCGCCTTCGGCCGCCCGACCGTGCCGGTGGACGGCAATGTGGAGCGGGTGGTGGCTCGGCTGCTGGCCATTCAGGCTCCCCTGCCCGGCGCCCGCCGCCTGATCGGCCCCGCCGCCGCGCGCTTCATGGAACAAGACGAGCCGCGGGTCCGGCCGTCGGATTTCGTCCAGGCGCTGTTCGACCTCGGCGCCACCATCTGCACGCCGCGCCGCCCGGCCTGCGGGATCTGCCCGTGGCGGGGGGATTGCGCCGCGCAGCGCCTGGGCATCCAGGATACCCTTCCGGTGAAGGCGCCCAAATTGGCGCGTGGCCTGAAGCACGGTCTGCATTTCCTGGCCCGCGACCCCGCCGGCCGCTTGCTGCTGCGCCACCGCCCGCCCAAGGGTCTGCTGGGCGGCATGCTGGAAATTCCCGGCGCCCCCTGGCGGGAGGAGTCCTGGTCGCTGGAGCAGGCCCTGCCCCATGCCCCGCTGCCAAGCCTGAATTGGCAACTGCGCCCGGGCATTGCGCGGCACGGCTTCACCCATATGGATCTGGATATGCTGCTGGCGGAGGCAGCTGCGCCGGAGATGCCGGCCCCTCCCGGCGCCACCTGGATGGAGCCGGAGGCGGCGGCGAAGGCCCTGCCCACCGTCATGCGGCGCCTGCTGGCCCTGGCCGCACCCGACAGGGGCTGATCGCACCGGCGCGGTCTGGACGGCCCCGCGCCGGACGTGGCACAGCGAGGGGGCGGAGGCTCTCTCCGCGAGAGATTTGGACGCCGCACAGATGACCGCACCCGCCCTGGACGCCCGCCCGCTGCGCCACGCTGCCATCCGGTTCCTGTCGCTGGCCCTGCTGGGCTCGGCCGTGCTCGCCGCCTCGGCCCAGGTGAGCCTGCCGATGTGGCCGGTGCCGGCGACGCTGCAGACCCTGGCCGTGCTGCTGCTCGGTGCACTGGGCGGATCGCGCCTGGGTGCCGCGGCCGTGCTGCTCTACCTGGCCGAGGGCGCGATGGGCCTGCCGGTCTTCGCCCATGCCACGGGTGGCCCCGCGGTGCTGATGGGCCCGACGGCGGGCTTCCTGCTCGGCTTCGTGGCCTCCGCCTGGATCGCCGGCCTTGCCGGTCGTGGCGCGGCGCGGCAGGCGGCTGTGCTGACCGCCGCGCATCTGGTGGTCTTCATCCCCGGCGTGCTGTGGCTCTCCTCCTTCGTCGGGTTCGAGAAGGCGTGGATGGCCGGCTTCCTGCTGTTCGTGCCGGGCACGGCGGTGAAGACGGCGCTGGCCTTCGCCACCATGCGGGCCCTGCGCCGGGGCTGATCCCCGGGCCGCCTGCGGACACCAACCGCCCGCCCCGGCATCCCGGGGCGGGCGGTTCCTGTTTCAGGTACCCTGTTCCAGGCTGAAGCCCTCATCCAGCCAGCCCATCACGCCGCCGATCATCATCTTCACCGGCCGACCCAGCTGCGCCAGCCGCAGCGCCGCACGGTCCGCGCCGTTGCAGTGCGGTCCGGCGCAGTAGACGACGAAGAGCGTCCCCGCCGGCCATTCCGCCATACGCTGCGCCTCCATCTCCCGATGCGGCAGGTTGAGCGCACCCAGGACATGGCCGCGCGCGAAGGCGTTGGGGCCGCGTACATCCAGCAGCACGAAGCCCGGATCGCCCGCGGTCATCCCGGCCTGCACGTCCGAACAATCCGTTTCCAGCGACAGGCGGCGGGCGAAATGGGCCTTGGCCTCGGTGGCAGGGGCGGCGGGGATAGCGGTAACGGGATTGATCATGGGCAGGGCTCCTTCCAAAGGGCAGCCTCGGCCGGCCCACGTGATGCTGGCGAGTGGCACGCGGGCCGATTACCGTCGGGATCGTGCCAAAGACGCCGCGCCCCACGCCGCCCGCCAATTCCCTGGTCGTCGCGCTCGCCTATGACGGGCTGTGCACCTTCGAATTCGGGGTCGCGGTGGAGGTCTTCGGCCTGGCGCGGCCGGAAGTGGGGCCGGGCTGGTACCGCTTCGCCACCGCCGCCATCGAACCCGGCCCGCTGCGCGCCGCAGGCGGCATCCAGGTGCTTACCGATGGTGGGCCGGAGCTTCTGGCCGAGGCGGGCACGATCATCGTGCCGGGCTGGCGCGGCACGGATGCGCCGGTGCCCCCTGCCCTGATTGAGGCCTTGCGCGCGGCCCATGCGCGCGGCGCCCGCCTGCTCTCCTTCTGCTCCGGCGCCTTCGTCCTCGCCGCCACGGGGCTGCTGGACGGCACCCGGGCCACCACGCACTGGCGCTACGCCGAGGCACTGGCCGCGCGCCACCCGGCGGTCACGGTGGTGCCGGATGTGCTCTACGTGGATGGCGGCCCGGTACTGACCGCGGCCGGAACGGCGGCAGGAATCGACCTGTGCCTGCATCTCATCCGGCGGGACCACGGGGCCGCCGCCGCTAATGCGGTGGCCCGCCGCTTGGTCGTTCCGCCGCATCGGGAGGGCGGGCAGGCCCAGTTCATCGCCCGCCCCGTGCCCGGCGCGCGGGAGGGCTCCCGCCTCTCCCCTCTGCTGGACCGGATGCGCATCGCACTGGCCGAGGACTGGCCGGTGGACCGCATGGCGGAGGAGGCCGGGATGAGCAGGCGGAGCTTCATCCGGCATTTCCGGGACGCGACAGGTGAGAGCCCTGCCGCCTGGCTGGCCGCGGCACGGCTGGCCCATGCGCGGGACCTGCTGGAGACCACGGCGCTGAAAATGGAGGTGGTGGCGGAAAGGAGCGGGCTAGGCTCGGCGGCCACGCTGCGTACCCGGTTCCGCGCCCGCACGGGCATGGCGCCCGCGGCCTGGCGGCTGGGCTTCGCCGGGCCCGCAGCACAGCGCGATGCCGTGCCGTGAGCAGGTGGCGGGGCGGCAACGGCCACCCCGCCGGGCCCGGGACTCAGTCGAGCCGCACGTTGTTGGCGCGGATCAGCCGCGTGTAGTTGTCGGTGGTCTGCGTTAGCCAAGTCCTGAAGGCCTCCGGCCCGTCCGTGCGCTGCTCGGCGCCGAGCTGGGCGAGGCGGGCGGCGATCGGCGGCAGGGCCAGGATCGTGCCCAGTTCCTTGTGCAGGCGATCGACCAGCGGAGCAGGCGTGTTCCCCTGCACCATGATCCCCTGCCAGGTCCCGGCATCCGCCGCCGGCCAGCCCAGCTCGCGGAAGGTAGGCACGTTGGGCAGGGTGGAGAGGCGATGCGCGCCGGTGACGGCGACTGCGCGCATCTGGTTGTTCACCGCATAGGGCTGGGACTGGGTGGCGCCCTGCAGCGTCAGGTCCGCCTCGCCCGAGACCACGGCGGTCAGTGCCGGGGCGCCGCCGCGATAGGGCACATGCGTCATCTCCTTCCCGAAGTGGTCGGAGAGCTCGATAAGGGTGAGGTGGGAGGAGCTGCCGACGCCCGCATTGCCGGCGTTCAGCGGGCGCGGATGGGATTTGGCGAAGGCCGCAAGCCCGGGCCCGTCCTGCACGGGCAGTGTGTTGGCGACGCCGAGGATGTAGGGCGCGTAGATCAGCATCGTGACCGGCGCGAGGTCCTTCGCATTGTCGAAGGGCAGGCGGGGAAAGAGCGCCGGGTTGGTCGCGATGGTGGTCACGTCCATCAGCAGCAGGGTGTGGCCGTCGGGCGGGCTCTTGGCCACGACATCGGCGCCGATATTGCCCGCAGCACCCGCACGGTTCTCCACCACCACGTTCTGGCCGAGAGCGCGCGTCAGCTCCGGCGCAATCAGCCGGGCCAGGATGTCGCTCGTGCCGCCCGGAGCGTTCGGGACGATGATGCGGATCGTGTGATCGAAGGTTTGGGCCCGGAGCGCGGGTGCGGCGAGGGTGCAGGCCGCGGTGGCGGCAAGGCTGGTTCGGATCAGGTCGCGGCGCTTCATCTGGGCGGTTTCCCTTGCTGGTTTCCATAGCCCTTCGAGAGGGCCTTCGGCATCCACCGACCCTGCGGCCGGCGCGATCGCCCGGAGATTGAGGGCGGATTCGTCGGGACGCAAACCGAAGCGGCCCCTAGCGGGGACGTCTTGCGCCCCGGGCTTAAATCCTGGACGTTAAGTCCGTTCTACAGAACGTAACCCCCACCTTCCGAAGCCTTCGCCGTAACCGGTGACACGTCCTCCTCCCGCTGCGACCTTATGCGCGGTGTCGCGGCCAGCGGCATCGCCGCAGCGGTCGCAATACCCGCCGCGGCCCAGACCGGAGCAGCCCCGACCGGAGCAAGCCAGGCCGGCAGCAAGGCGGTGCTGATCCCCGGCTACCTCCGCGACGAGGCCTTCTGCCAAAGCCTGGTGGAGCGTGCCGTGCAGGAGTTGGGCGGGCTCGACATCCTGGTGAGCAACGCGGCCTACCAGCACGCGCAGACCTCGCTAATGAATATCAGCACCGAGCAGCTCGACCAAAACGATGAAGACCAATGTCTACGCGATGTTCTGGATCGTGAAGGCGGCGATGCCGTATCTGCAGCCGGGCTCCGCGATCATCTGCACCACCTCGATCAACGCGCAGACGCCTTCGGCCAACATCCTCGACTACGCCTGCACCAAGGGCGCGATCATGATCTTCGTGCGCGGGCTGGCGAAGCAGGTGATCGACAAGGGCATCCGCGTGAACGGCATGGCGCCCGGGCCGTTCTAGACGCCGCTGCAGGTGTCAGGCGGGCAGACGCCGGAGGGGCTGCAGAAATTCGGGGCCGAGGCGCCGATGAAGCGCCCGGGGCAGCCGGTGGAGCTGGCCTCGGTCTATGTGGAGCTCGCGGCCTCGACCTCGAGCTCCACGACCGGCCAGATCTTCGGCGAGACGGGCGACGTCGGCTGGCCCTGAGCCGTGCCCTCCGTTCCGAAGCCTGTCTTCAGGTGCGCGCGCCAGGGCCCGGCGCGCCCTCGCCGCTCAGGATCGCCCGGACGTTTATTAGGACCGCGGCCGCGAGGGTTCCCGCAAGCACGGATTCGGGTGGGTTCCAGATGGTCACACGCAGCTTGACGAAGCGGCCCTGCCAGATCGTCAGGCAGATACTGTCCCCCGTGCGCGTGCCGTCGCGCTGCACGATGGAGAAGTTTGCGCAGCTCGCCTCCGGCACGCCAGCCTTGCCGACCGTCAGTGCCGTTTCGGACTTCACGGATCGATAGAGCCCCGCGCGCGCAGCGACAGTCAATTCCGCCGCGGAATTGCGGAGTTCCCCAGCCACTTCGGGGCTGCCGGCTCCCTCGGGTGCGCGGCTTCGACCGCGATCATAGACGTAGACAGTAACGGCCATCCGCTCGCCGTTAGAGGGGACATATCGGGCGCCTGCCCCCATCCCGGCCCCGCCCGGCTGGGCCTCGAAGTTCAGCAGCGGGCCGTTGCGCCGGAACATCCCGAACTCGGCCGGAAGGGCCTCGACCTCCTGCAAGGCCGTCCGTTGCGGGCCCGCGGAGAGATCAGGCCCCGGCGCGGCACATCCGGCCAGGAGAAGCAGAGCGAGGGCTGCGAGGAGAGGACGCATTCCAGTGTATCCGGCGAAGCGGGAGGATCAGGCTATCCCGCGGAACGCCCCGGGCCAATGCGGGCCGATGACCGGATCAGGACCCAGGCGCCAGCTCCGCGCGTAACTCGTCAATGACGCGCAGCGTGCCGTCGCGGCGCTCGACATGCCAGAAGGTCCAGCCGTTGCAAGTCGGCGCCTCCTGCACAGCGGCGCCGACCTGGTGGATGCTGCCGGCGATGCGGCCGCAGCGTAGCGTCGCGTCCACGCCCACCTCGGCCTGCCAGCGGCGGTGCCGGTCCCACAGCTTCGTACCGGGCGGCACCAGGCCGCGCTCAACCAGCGCGCCGAAGGGAATGCGGGGCTGCTCGCGCTTCGCGGGCAGCGTCAACGCGACACTCTCCGAGAGCGGCTCGATTGTCTTCAGCCGCGCCTCGGCCGCATCGGCGTAGCCGGGGTCGCGCTCCAGCCCGATGTAGCGACGGCCCAGGCGTTTCGCGACGGCGGCGGTGGTGCCGGTGCCGAGGAAGGGATCGAGCACAATATCGCCCGGCGCGGTGCAGGAGAGGAGCACGCGGTGCAGCAGCGCCTCGGGCTTCTGCGTGGGGTGCAGCTTCACCCCGTCCTCGCCGCGCAGCCGCTCATGCCCGGTGCAGAGCGGGATGAGCCAGTCGCTCCGCATCTGCTTGTCGTCGTTCATCGACTTCATGGCGGCGTAGTTGAAGCGGTACCGGCTCTCCTCGCCCCGCGCGGCCCAGATCAGGGTCTCATGCGCGTTGGTGAAGCGGCGGCCTCGGAAATTCGGCATGGGGTTGGACTTGCGCCACACCACGTCGTTCAGGATCCAGAAGCCCAGATCCTGCAGCGCGACGCCGAGGCGGAAAACGTTGTGATAGGACCCCATCACCCAGATGGTGCCGTCCTTGCGCAGCACGCGGCGGCACTCGGTCAGCCATTCGCGGGTGAAGGCGTCATAGGCGGCGAGGTCGTCGAAACGGTCCCAGGCGTCATCCACGCCATCGACCAGGCTGTCATCCGGCCGCCGAAGCTCGGTCTTGAGCTGGAGGTTGTAGGGCGGGTCCGCGAAGATGGCGTGCACCGAGGCCGGCGGCAGGCTCTTCAGGCTCTCGATGCAATCCCCGCGCAGGACGCTGTCCAGCGGCAGGTCCAGACCCGTCGTACCCACGCGCGCCATATCCCCCGGCATCAGGTCGGCGGTGGCGCCACGCCCCCGCGTCGCGCCGGGCCGAACCCCTGGGTCACCATGCCCATGGCCGAGTCGCCCGGTCAAGTTTCGGGTCAAGAAAGTGCCAGAACGGCTTGATCGACGGGACTGAATCCGCGCCGGTGATGCGGGCAAGGCCCGAGCCGCGCGAGGGCTTCCCGATGCATCGCGGTGGGGTAGCCGACATGGCGGTCGAAGCCGTAGCCGGGCCACCGCGCGTGCAACCGCGCCATCGCGCGGTCCCGCACCACCTTCGCCAGGATCGAGGCCGCCGCGATGGACAGGGACAGGCCGTCCCCGCCCACCACGCAGCGCACCTCGCAGGTCAGGCGCGGCGGCGCGTTGCCGTCCACCAGCGCCATGTCTGGCACGACAGGAAGGCGGGAAACCGCGCGCAGCATGGCCAAATGCGTGGCGCGCAAGATGTTCAGCCGCCCGATCTCGGCGGCACTCGCGGCCCCCAACGCAATGAAGGCGGTGCCTGCCGCATGGGCTTCGCGCAACGCGGCGTAGGCGGCCTCGCGGCGCGCGGCATCCAGGCGCTTGCTGTCATCCAGCAGCGCGGCCAGCAGGCGCGGTGGCTTCACCGGAAAAATCACGGCGGCCGCCATGACCGGGCCGGCCAGCGGGCCGCGCCCGGCCTCATCCACACCGGCCACATGGCCGGAATGGGCGGATTCCAGCGCGAAGTTCGGGCGGGGCGCGCGCGCCATCTAGAGGATCAGCCCTCCATCCACGGTCAGCGTCTGGCCGGTGATCATGGCGCCGGCGCAGCCGAGGAAGAGAATCGCTTCCGCGATGTCCTCGGGCACGCAGCGGCGGCCCATCGGGCAGTTCTGGATGGACTGCGCGCGCTGCGCCTCCGTCCACTCGATCTGCCAGGTGCTGTCCACCGCGCCGGGCGCCACGGCATTCACGCGGATGTCCGGGCCCAGCCCGCGGGCAAGGTGCTTGGTCAGCGCGATCACCCCCGCCTTGCTCGCCGCATAGGCCATTGAGGAGCCGCGGCCCGACAGGCCGGCGACAGAGGCCAGGTTCACCACCGCCCCGCGCGTTTCCCGCAGGGCCGGGACGGCGGCGCGGGTCACGCGGAACAGGCCGACGAGGTTCGTGTCCAGGATAGTGTCCCAGAGCGCGTCGGTGATCTCGTCCAGCGCGTTGCCGGGGATGGTGCGGGCCGCGCCGGGGGTGCCGGCATTGTTCACCAGCAGGTCCAGCCGGCCGAGCCCGGCGACGGCAGCCTCCACCATCGCCGCTTCGTCCCCGCCGCCGATGGCGCCGGGGGCCTCGAGGATGATCGCTCCGTCCACGCGCAGGGCGGCAGCGGCTTCGGGGCCGCGCGGGTCACCGGGCAGGAAGTTCAGGGCGACGGCACAGCCATTCGCGGCCAGTTCCCGCGCGGTGGCAAGGCCGATGCCGGATGCGGCGCCGGTGACGAGGGCGGCGCGGCCGGCGAGGTCGTAGCGGGGCATGGTTGTTCCTCCGGCGCGGGAGAATCGGCCGGGTTGGGGTCGGGAGGCAAGGCCGGGGAGGCGAACCTTCCCGGCCCCTCCTACAGCCCGCGCTCCACGAACTCGTCGCCCGGCCCGAGCAGCCCCGTGGCCCCGCCCCGCAGAAGCGCCCGATCCGCCGCATCCCCGCGCAGAACGGCGTCGAGGAAGGTGATGGAAAGCGCGGCCGCACGGGCGTGGTAGGTGCTTTCGGCGTAGCGGCCGCCCGCTTCCGCCTCGTCGGCGAAGGAGGCATGGGCGGCGCCGGCCAGCACGGCCAGCGCGCCGGGGTTGCGGGACCCCTCGAAGGGCGCGCGGCGGGCGGGGGCGCGGATGCCCTCGATGAATCCGTGATCCTCGGTGCCGGTGATGTGCAGCATGGGCACGGCGTACCCCGCATAGGCCAGGCGGGGCGGCAGGCCGATGGCGGGGATGGGGGAGAGCGCCACGCCGGCCTTCAGCCGCGGGTCAGGCAGGCCCAGGCCGCGATCGCCGCCGGGCAGGCGCTCGCCCAGCATGTGCTGCACGGTCCAGGCGCCGAAGGAATGGCCGGCGATGGCCAGGCGCTGCGGATCGGCGCGATTCGGCAGGTTGTTCAGCGCGAACTTCACGTCCAGCAGCCGGTCCAGCGCCGCCTGCACGTTCAGCGCGCCGGCGGCGAGGCTGACCATGCGGTCCCCTCCCCCGCGCCACAGGCTGTCATCGGAGCCGATATGCTGGAGATGGATGGCGAGATAGCCGTTCTCGGCGAGCGCGCGGCTGAGATAGGCGAGCCCCTCGCGGGACCCGCCGAGACCGTGGGAGACGAGGACCGTGGGCGCGGGGGCGCTGCCGGCAGGCTCACGGATGAGGACGGGGATGTCGCGCGCGCGGGCGGCATCGCGCCAGACGGTGCGGGATTCGGTGATGCGGGCCTCCGTCGGCCGGACTGTTGCCGACGGAGCCGCGGCGCAACCCGAAGCCGCCAGGAAGGGCAGCAGGGCAGGCGCCGCGAGCAATGCCCGGCGGTTCAGAGGGGGATGTCGTAGGTCTTCCAGGGCGTCAGCTTCGCGACCCGGTCGTACACCGCACGGGCGCGGCTGTTGTCCTCGGCGGTGATCCAACGGATGACGCTCCAGCCGCGCTGGCGGCCAATCTCGGCCAGGGCATTGATGAGCGCATCGGCAGCGCGCTTGCCCCTCATCTGGGGATCCACGAACAGATCGTCCAGATAGCCGCCGGTCGTTGCCGAAAGCGGGCGGGCGAAGGCGCGGTAATGGGCCAGGCCCACGGCGCGGCCCTCGGCATCCTCGGCGATGAGGCCGTTGCTCTCATGCGCGGCGTCGTGCAGCCAGGACCAGACGCGATCCCGCATCTCGGGCGTCTGGGTGACGCGGTAGAACTCGGCATAGCCGGCATAGAGCCTGTCCCAGTCGGCGCGGTGGCGCTGCTCGAGTGGGAGGATGCGGATGTCGCTCATGAGGCGTCCTTCAGCCGGAGATCCAGGCGGCCCGCGGCCCTGAGCGCGAGCAGCAGGGAGGAGACGTGCAGGCCGTGATGGATGATGCCATCCCCGAGGCCGTCCAGCACCCCTTGCACCGGCAGCAGCTCCACCGTGATGTCCTCGCCCACTTCATGGGCGGTCGGGTGGGTCAGCGTCGCGTTCAGCGCCAGCACGGTATGCGCGCGGTTGCGGTGGGTGGCCGGGTTTGGGCTCATCCCGCCGACATAGCGGTATTCCGGCGCGGTGTAGCCGGTTTCCTCGCGCAGCTCGCGCGCGGCGGCGACGGCCGGGTCCGCATCCGCCTTGTCCACGGCGCCGGCGGGCAGTTCCAGCGCCCAGGACCGGCTACCATGGCGGTACTGGCGCACGAGCACCAGCTCATCCGCCGGCGTGATCGCCACCGCATGCACCCAGTCCGGGTAGGACAGGGTGTAGAAGGGATCGAGCACGTTGCCCTTGGAATCCCGCACCGCATCCGCTGTGACATCGATCCAGCGGTCGCGCAGCGCGGTGCGGGAGGACAGGATTTCCCAGAGAGGCGGGGCGGTCACTCCGCCGCCACCCTGGGCGCGTCCATATAGGCCTCCAGCGGCGCGCAGGTGCAGGCGAGGTTGCGGTCGCCATACACGTTGTCCACGCGCTTCACCGGCGGCCAGTACTTGTTCGCCATCACCCAGGGCAGCGGGAAGGCGGCCTGCTGGCGGGTGTAGGGGTGGGACCAACCCTCCGCCGTCACCTCCTCCGCCGTGTGCGGGGCGTTCTTCAGCGGGTTGTCGGCCTTGTCCGCCACGCCCTGCTCCACCGCGCGGATCTCGGCGCGAATGGCGATCATGGCATCCACGAAGCGGTCCAGCTCCTCCTGCGGCTCGCTCTCGGTCGGCTCCACCATCAGCGTGCCGGTCACGGGCCAGGACATGGTGGGCGCGTGGAAGCCGTAATCCTGCAGGCGCTTGGCGATGTCCTCCACCAGCACGCCGCCGCCCTGCTGGAAGCCGCGGCAATCCAGGATGCACTCATGCGCCACCATCCCCTGCCGGCCCCGGTAAAGGACGGGGAAGTGGCCATCCAGGCGGCGGGCGACGTAGTTGGCGTTCAGGATCGCCACCTGCGTCGCGCGCGTCAGCCCGGCGGCGCCCATCATGCGGATATAGGCGTAGGAAATGGGCAGGATGCTCGCGCTGCCGAAGGGCGCGGCGGAGACAGGGCCGAAGCCGGTTTCCGGCCCGGCTTCCGCCACCATCGGGTGGTTCGGCAGATGCGCGGCGAGATGCTTCGCCACGCCGATCGGCCCGACGCCCGGGCCGCCGCCGCCATGCGGGATGCAGAAGGTCTTGTGCAGGTTGAGGTGGCAGACATCGGCGCCGATCGCGGCCGGGCTGGTCAGGCCGAGCTGCGCGTTCATGTTGGCGCCGTCCATGTAAACCTGGCCGCCCGCGGCGTGCACGGCATCGCAGATGGCGCGAATGCCCTCCTCGAACACGCCATGCGTGCTGGGGTAGGTGATCATCAGCGCCGAGAGCTTCTCGGCATGCTGCCCGATCTTCGCGCGCAGGTCGTCGAAGTCCACGTTGCCGTCGCGGTCGCAGCCCACGACCACCACGCGCATCCCGGCCATCACGGCGGAGGCCGGGTTGGTGCCATGGGCGGAGGAGGGAATGAGGCAGATATCCCGGTGCCCCTGCCCGTTCGCGCGGTGATACGCGCGGATGGCCAGAAGCCCGGCATACTCGCCCTGGCTGCCCGCATTCGGCTGCAGCGAGACCGCCGCGAATCCCGTGCAGGCGCAGAGCCAGGATTCCAGCCGGCGGATCATCTCGATATAGCCGCGCGCCTGGCTGCTCGGCGCGAAGGGGTGGATGTCGGAGAAGCCGGGGAAGGTGACGGGGATCATCTCCGCCGTGGCGTTCAGCTTCATCGTGCAGGAGCCCAGCGGGATCATGCTGCGGTTCAGCGCGACATCCTTGTCCTCAAGCCGCTTGAGGTAGCGCAGCATCGCGTGTTCCGAACGATGCGCGCGGAAGACGGCGGCGGTGAGGAAGGGCGTGCGGCGCTCCAGCGCCGCGGGCATGCGGCCGGGGGCGGAGAGCTCGCCCAGCCCCGTGCGCCCACAGCCCGCCACCTCGCAGAGCACGGTGTCGAGCGCGATGACATCCTGGCGCGTCACCGTCTCGTCCAGCGCGAAGGCGACGCAGCCCGCATCCACGCGGCGCAGGTTGAAGCCGGCGCGCAGCGCGGCCTCCACCAGCGCATCGGCGCGGTCGTCGGCCTCCACGGCCACCGTGTCGAAGAAGCAGTCGTGGCGCAGGGCGAAGCCGGCGCGCTGGGCGGCATCGGCCAGCAGCGTGGCGAGGAGATGCGTGCGGCGGGCGATGCGGGTCAGCCCCTCCGGCCCGTGCCACACGGCATACATGCTGGCCATCACGGCCAGCAGCACCTGGGCGGTGCAGATGTTGCTCGTCGCCTTCTCGCGGCGGATATGCTGCTCGCGGGTCTGCAGCGCCAGGCGCATGGCCGGACGGCCTGCCGCATCCACCGAGACGCCGACGAGGCGGCCGGGCATCAGCCGCTTGAGATTGTCCTTCACGGCCATGTAGGCGGCGTGCGGGCCGCCATAGCCCATGGGCACGCCGAAGCGCTGGGTGCTGCCCACCACCACATCCGCGCCCATCTCGCCGGGCGGGGTCAACAGGGTGAGCGCCAGGATGTCGGCGGCGACGATGACCAGCGCGCCGGCCGATTGCGCGGCAGCAATGAGGGGCGCGAGGTCCCGCACCTCGCCCGTGGTGCCGGGATAGGAGAGCACGAGGGCGAAGGGCTTCAGCGCCGCGATCGCGCCGGCATCGTCCGTCACCTCGATGGCGAGGCCCAGCGGCTCCGCCCGGGTGCGCAGCACGGCCAGGGTCTGCGGGTGCAGGTCCGGCGCCACCGCGAGAGTGGTGGACTTGCCCTTGTGCGCGGCCAGGGCCAGCGCCATGGCTTCCGCCGCGGCGGTGGCTTCATCCAGCAGCGAGGCATTGGCGACGGGCAGGCCGGTGAGGTCGCACACCATGGTCTGGAAGTTCAGCAGCGCTTCCAGCCGCCCCTGGGCGAGTTCCGCCTGGTAGGGCGTGTAGGCCGTGTACCAGCCCGGATTTTCCAGCACGTTGCGCAGGATCACCGGCGGCGTGTAGGTGCCGTGATAGCCGCAGCCGATCAGCGACTTCACGCGCTGGTTCTTCTCGGACAGCGCGCGCAGCTCCGCGATGACGGAGGCCTCACCAATGGGTGACGGCAGCGCATCCAGATGGCTGTCGCGAATGCCGGCGGGCACGGTGCGGGCTGCCAGCGCCTCCAGGCTCTCCGCGCCGACCACATGGAGCATGGCGGCGATCTGGGTCTCGGTCGGCCCGATATGCCGCGTGGCGAAGGCGGCGGTCTGCTCGAGATCCGCCAGCTCGTCGAGGGCGCTCACTGACCTTCCTCCGCATGCCTGGCATAGGCATCGGCATCCATCAGCGTCTCGATCTCGGAGGCATCGCGCGGGGTGATGGTGAAGAACCATCCCTCGCCCATCGCACCGCTGTTCACCAGGCCGGGATTGTCCACCAGCGCATCGTTCACCGAGGCGACGGTGCCGGAGATGGGCGCGTAGATGTCGGAGGCCGCCTTCACGCTCTCCACCACGGCGACGGAATCGCCCGCCTCCACCTCGCGCCCGACCTCGGGCAAGTCGACAAAGACGACATCGCCCAGCGCGCCCTGGGCGTGGTCGGAAATACCCACCACGGCCACATCGCCGTCCAGGCGCACCCATTCATGGCTCTGGGCGAAACGGGTCTGGCTCATGCGACGGCTCCTGCGATGCGCTTGTAGCGATGGGGAACAAAGGGGGTGGGCGCGATGCTGGCGGGAATGGCCCGGCCGCGCACCATCAGATCAAGCGCCGTGCCATCCCCGGCATGGGCGCGGGCGACGTAGCCCATGGCGACCGGCGCCCCGAGCGAGGGGCCGAAGCCGCCCGAGGTGATCTCGCCAATCGGCAGCCCGTTCAGCGCAATTTCGGTATGCGCGCGCGCCGGCTGGCGGCCATCGGGGAGGATGCCGACGCGGAGCCGCTTCGGGCCGCTATCCAGCTCCTCCCGCACGCGCTCGGCGCCGGGGAAGTCCCATTCCATCCGGCGACGCTTGCCGAGGCTGAAGGTGAGCGCGGCCTCCACCGGGGAGGTCGTCTCGTCGATATCCTGCCCGTAAAGCGGCAACCCGGCCTCCAGCCGCAGGCTGTCCCGCGCGCCCAACCCGGCTGGGGCCGCGCCACCCGCCAGCAGGGCGCGGGCCACCGTCTCGGCGCCCTCCGCGGGCAGGCCGATCTCGAACCCGTCCTCCCCGGTATAGCCGGAGCGGGTGATAAGGGCGGGGATGCCCGCCACCGGGGTTTCGAGCACGCCCATGAAGGGCATGGCGGCCACGCCCTCGGCCAGCCGGGCCAGGATGGATTCCGCCCCCGGTCCCTGCAGCGCCAGCAGCGCGCGGTCGGGCCTGGGCACCAGCGAGACCCCGGCCGGCAGGGCCGAGCCGATCGTCTCCAGGTCCACCGCCTTACGGGAGGCGTTCAGCACCAGGAACAGCCGGTCGCCGAGATTGGCGACCATGAAATCGTCGACGATCCCGCCAGTCTCGTTCATCAGCAGGGCGTAGCGCTGGCGGCCGGCGCGCAACGCCTGGACCTCGGCCGGCGT
Source organism: Roseomonas sp. WA12 (assembly GCF_054165765.1). NCBI lineage: Bacteria > Pseudomonadati > Pseudomonadota > Alphaproteobacteria > Acetobacterales > Roseomonadaceae > Roseomonas > Roseomonas sp. WA12. Next base: position 3,121,452 of record NZ_CM135108.1, read on the forward strand.
CACCCGTTCCAGCGCGGCGGCGGCGCCTTCGCCGCGCAGCTCCGCCTGGCCCATATGGGAGACGTCGAACAGCGCCGCGCCGGTGCGGCAGGCCCCGTGCTCGGCGATGATCCCGGCCGGGTATTGGACCGGCATCGCATATCCCGCGAAGCCCACCATGCGCCCGCCCAATTCGCGGTGCAGCCCGGCCAGCGGTGTCTCAAGCAGCTCGTTCTCGGCCACGCATCCCCCATCGCCGCACGGATGCGGCCGGTTCAGATCGTGGCCCCCCTCTGTCCCGAGACCTGAGAGATTCGGGAAGCGGGGCTTCCGTTACTCCGTCGGTGCCATGGCCTTATCCAGCCATGGGCTTTCCAGAGACCCTTCGCCGCGCGGTCCTTCTGCCTGAGCGTTTCCGGGGGCCGGTTGCGCCTTCGGCGGGGGCATCGGGTGCCCCTCTCTCCCGCGCGGAAGCTACGGGTGGGTCATTGGTGCCCGAAGGCGCGGGCAGGCGCAACCATCCTGCGGGTCAGCGCCGAATCAACCGGCGAAGCCGCCCTCGTCCAGGAAGCGCCTCTCCTCCGGCGTCGTCTCCCGCCCCAGGATGGCGTTTCGGTGCGGGAAGCGCCCGAAGCGCGCCACGATCTCCAGGTGCTCCCGCGCCGCGGAGGTCACGCGCTCCTCCAGCCCGGCGGTGAGGGCGACGCAGCGCTCCTGGTCCGCCAGCTCCTCCGAATGCATGTGGGGCAGATAGAAAAAGACCTGCAGGGCCGGCTCGACGCGTCGGTCATGCCCCAGCGTGATGGCCTTCTCGGCGGCCCGCAGGCCGGCGGCATCCGTCGCGTACATACGGGGTGTGCCGCGGAACAGGTTGCGGGGCAGCTGGTCCAGCAGCAGAAGAAGGGCCAGGGCGCCGTCCGGCGTTTCAAGCCAGCCGTCCAGCTCACCCCTCGCGGCGGCCTCATGCGCCGGCAGGAAGCGGGCGCGCAGCTCGGCATCAAAATCGTCGTTCCGGGAGAACCAGCGCTCGAAGCCGGCGGCCCGCCAGAAATCGGCCAGCGCCCGCGCCTCGGGCGGGACCACCCCGGCCTGCACCATCACGCTCAACTCAGCGTACCCCGCGGCGGCGGTTGTCGGCCAGCTGCTCGGGCGTCAGCTGGAAGCCGATCAGCACCACCTTCTCCGCCGCCCGCCGGACATCGCCGGGAATGCGGACCATCATCTGCTCGCTCCTGGCCACGGCCCGGCTCTCATTGCCGCGGAAGGTGATACGGATGGTGTCGCTGCCGCGGCTCAAGACGCGCCCCTCCCCCTCCTCGGTCACCGCGATGAGGAAGGGCAGCTCCGCAACCGGCGCGGTCGCGGCCGGACCGCGCTCGGCGGAGGCCTCCACCAGCAGCGTCACGTCGAGCCCGCCATCCCGGGGGGCGTAGTCGCAGCGTGCCTGGAAGCCCAGCAGCCGGGCATCCACCTCCATCGCCCCCAGATCGGGCCTGGCGCCGGAACGGTAACGGGTAAGGTCCACCGCCTCGGCCAGCATCGCCACCCGTGGGCAGGGCGCCTGCGGCCGCTGACTCATCACGTTCCGGCCGCCGCAGCCGGCCAGGATGAGCGCCGAAAGACCCAGCAGGGCGGCGGGACGGAGGGGTCGGGTCACGCGGGGCACTCCGGGGCAACAGGAGCCATACGGCAGGACGCGGCCGAGTGGCAGGATCGGCGGAGCGGTGCGCAAGCCCTGGGCGGCGAGACGCAGGGCCGCTAGAAAGACGTGCCCACGGTCCGGCCGGGGGCTGTTCTCGCCGGCGCCGAAGGACCAAGTCGCACGCCATGGACCAGATCGCAAACCTGACCCAGCCCGCCGTTCCGGCCGCCGCCAAGCCCCGGCTGAAGGTCGTGCTGGCCGGCCCGCGCGGCTTCTGCGCGGGCGTGGACCGCGCCATCAAGATCGTGGAGCTGGCGATCGAGCGCTACGGCGCCCCGGTCTACGTCCGGCACGAGATCGTCCACAACCGCTTCGTGGTCGAGGGGCTGGAGGCCAAGGGCGCCGTCTTCGTCGAGGAGCTGGACGAGATCCCCGATGACGGCCGGCCCGTGATCTTCTCCGCCCATGGCGTGCCGAAATCCGTGCCGGCTGCGGCCGAGGCGCGGCAGATGCTGTACCTGGATGCGACCTGCCCCCTGGTCAGCAAGGTCCACCGCGAGGCCGAGCGCCACCACACCAATGGCAGCCATATCCTGCTGATTGGCCATGCCGGGCATCCCGAGGTGGTCGGGACCATGGGCCAGCTTCCCGCGGGCGCCGTGACGCTGGTGGAGGATGCCGAGCAGGCCGCGACCGTCCAGCCCCCACCCGGGCCCCTGGCCTATGCCACCCAGACCACTCTTTCCGTGGACGACACGGCCGAGGTGCTGGATGTTCTGCGGGCTCGCTTCCCGGACCTCTCGGCGCCGGTGAAGGAGGACATCTGCTACGCCACCACCAACCGCCAGGCCGCCGTAAAGGCGATCGCGGAGCGCTGCGAGCTGATCGTGGTGGTGGGCGCGGCCAATTCCTCCAACTCCGTCCGCCTGAGGGAAGTGGCCGAGAAGGCCGGCTGTCCGCGCGCCGTGCTGGTGCCCCGCGGACGGGATTTCGACCCTGCCCTGGCGGATGGGCTGGCCACCATCGGCATCACGGCCGGCGCCAGCGCGCCGGAGGTGCTGGTCGAGGAGGTGATTGCCCGGCTGCGTGAGCGCTTCGATGTGGTGACCGAGGATGTGACGGTGGCGGAGGAGAAGATCGTCTTCAACCTGCCGCGCCCCCTCCGCACGCCCAACGCGGCCCGGGCGCCCAGCCCCGCCGAGTAGCTCACGGCCCCGGCACCTTGCCGTCCCGGCAGGGCTGGGGCATGCCCCCCGGCCAGGGGGTGCCATGGCTGTCTATACCGAGGTGTCGGACGAGGCGCTGCGCGCCTTCCTCTCCGACTATGCGCTGGGCGAGCTGGTTGCCTTCCGCGGCATCGCGGAGGGGGTGGAGAACAGCAACTACGCGCTGAAGACCACCCATCCGGAGGGGGGCGGCGACTTCATCCTCACCCTCTACGAGAAGCGTGTGGACCCGGCGGAGCTGCCCTGGTTCCTTGGGCTGATGCGCCATCTCGCGGCCAATGGACTCGCCTGCCCCGAGCCCGTGGCGGGGCGCGATGGCGAGGCGCTGCGCGAGCTCGCCGGCCGCCCGGCCGCCATCTGCACCTTCCTGCCCGGTGTCTGGCCCCGGCGTCCCTCCGTCGCGCATTGCGGCCCGCTCGGCACGGCGCTGGCCTCCCTCCATGCCGCCGGCCAGGGCTTCACGGCCGAGCGCGCCAATTCCCTTGGCCCCCAGGGCTGGGGCCCGCTGCTGGACCGCTGCCGCCCGAATGGCGACACGGTTCAGCCCGGCCTCTGCGCCGAGTTGGACGGACATCTGGAGGGCATTCTGCGCGACTGGCCGCGCGACCTTCCGCGCGGCCAGATCCATGCGGACCTGTTCCCTGACAACGTGTTCTTCCTTGAGGCGGAACGCGGTAAGCCGCATGTCTCCGGTCTGATCGATTTCTACTTCGCCTGCACGGACATCCTGGCCCTCGATGTCGCCATCTGCCTCAACGCCTGGTGCTTTGAGCCGGACCTGTCCTTCAACGTGACCAAGGCCCGCGCCCTGCTGCGCGGCTACAACGCCGCCCGCCCGCTCTCGCCGGCCGAGCTGGCGGCGCTTCCCGTGCTCTGCCGCGGCGCCGCGCTGCGCTTCCTGCTGACGCGGCTGTACGACTGGACCAACACCCCGCCCGGAGCCCTCGTGACCCGCAAGGACCCGCTCGAATACCTGCGCCGCCTGCGCTTCCACGCCCAAGCCACGGAGGTGGCCGCCTATGGCATCTGAGAACGTCACCCCCGCCGCTGAAGCTCCCGGCCAGACCATCGTCGAGATCTGGACCGATGGCGGCTGCAAGCCCAATCCCGGCCCGGGCGGCTGGGCCGCCATCCTCCGCTTCGGCACGATCGAGAAGGAGATGACCGGCTTTGATCCGGCCACCACCAACAACCGCATGGAGCTGACCGCCGCGGCCGCCTCGCTGGAAGCGCTGAAGAAGCCCTGCCGCGTCGTGATCCACACGGACAGCGAGTATGTCCGCAACGGCGTGACGCGCTGGGTCCATGGCTGGGTCCGTAACAACTGGCGCAACGCGGCCAAGGACCCGGTGGCGAATTACGAGCTGTGGCAACGCCTGCTCGCCGCCGCCAAGCCGCATGACATCGAGTGGAAGTGGGTGCGCGGCCATGCGGGGGACGTGATGAACGAGCGCGCGGACAAGCTGGCGACCGCCGCGCGGATGGGGCTCACCACCAAGCAGTTGTCTGCCAAGACATGAGGACGGCTTTGACCAACTGTTAGCCCACTACCTCAAACCACACCGCCTTCGCACTCAAAGCACCGGAACCTCTACTTTAAGAAGATCTCAATTACCTTCGATCACGGCCGCCAAGATCTGACCGAACATCAGCCACGACAACCCAATAAAACCAGGGCAATTACTGATGCCTTCCTGGCACCCCGGGAGGCGTTCCCGCCCAGCATTCTCACAAGTCTCGTTGTCACTCACCACCGAAGCGGAGCGATCGCGCTGGGATGCTGTTGTCTCGCACGTGTTCTCGTGGCTGCGGGCTGCACCGCCCTTGCGAGATTAGAAGCTGCAAGTCGGGTGCCCTCTGAATCGCGCTTGTTCCTCGGGATCTACGGCTCAGGCAACGGCGTGGGGCTACCCTGCCAGGCATCGAGCCCGGCCGCCCGCAGGCGATTAGTGAGTGCTAGAATGAGAAAGCTGAAGTGCTTGCCGCCGAGCAGGCCCCACCGCGCCTCCCTCTCCGAAATCGTGTCCTCCCGCCATGCGGACTGATGCCCACCGCGGTCATAGCGCATGAAGTACACGCCCCTGCGCGCCCAGATTTGGCAGCCCCAGCCGTAATCCACGAGCTTCACCGGCCCATCTTCGCCCTGCGGCAGCGCCGCGTGGTCGCCCGCATCCAACCACAGGTCCACCGCGGCCTGGTACATGCGGTGACGCTGGCGGGGGTAGTCCAGTACCTCCTCCCAGGTGATGCCGGGCCGGTCCTTGGCCACGCCGTCGGTGGTCAGTGCAATGCTGTCCAACGCCCAGTCGCCCTCGGTCGGCCTCACGCTCCAGGCGCCCGGCCCCTCAAACAGCGCGAGCACGGCGCGAGCCACGGTGCCCGGCTCAACGGGCCAGGCGCGTCGCCAGCCCGTCCAGCTCCCCGGCCCAGTGGCGCTGGTCGCTGCGGGCGAGGTGGGAGGCGACCGCGGCCATGCGGTTCCGTAGGCGCCGCGTGGATGGGGGCCGCATCACCGACGGTTCGTCCGGGAGACACATCTCGCCAAAGAAATCGTCCCCCCTAGCGGGCCAGCGCAGCATCAGGCCAGAAGCGCTGGTCGACTATCCGCTCAGCTGCCCGAGCCGCAACCTTGTCCTGAGCGAGCAGCTGGCGCGCGCCTTCGCGGGGCAGACCGTGCCCTTCCACATTGCCGCGGAGGTGTCCCATACCCACGCCGCCCGCGCCCATGTCCGGGCTGGGGTAGGCGTCGCGCTAATGGACGCCTTCGGTTTGATGGGCTTGCGGGCCGACGGCCTGTCCAGCCGTCCCTTCCGGCCCACCCTTCTGAGCACCGCACGCTTGGTCACGGCGCGCCTGCGCCTGGCGTCGAGGCTGGCGCAAAACTTCGTCGGCGCGTTGGAGACGAGCGCCGTAAAGGTCGAGCGTTCCAGGCCGGCTGCAAGCCTGACTACTCTTGCTCAGCAGCCGCAAGCCGCTCGACGTCCCGTATATAGCCATCGGCATCGAACTTCTTCAGGCTCGCCTCACTCATCGAACGCACATTGCCAAACACCGGCTGAGGACCCCAAGGCCGGTCATGCAAGCCGAAAAGCCAGCCAATATTCGTGAATGAGTTCGCGTCGCGGCCGTCGAGGAAATACCGGTTGTTCAGCCGCAGCGCGGTATTCCAGGCCTCCTCGGGCGATGCAGACCACTGGACGATCTTCTTGCCCCAGTACATCCGCATGTGGTTGTGCATGTAGCCCGTCTCCCGCATCTCCATCATCGCAGCATTCCAGTACCGGTCGTGCGTTAGACCCAATTCGAACTGCTCGGGCGTGTACAGATGAACGCGCGGATCGGACCGATGCTGCTCGAGCGTCTTCCGAGCCCAGCCGGGCACGCAGGCGTAGTCGTCGTAGAGCGGTTCGTAGCGGATGTGGTTGGCGGCGAGTTCACGCCGAATTACCAGCTCCTCGATGTAAGCGGCCTTGTCCTCCGCATCCCCGGTTCCGGCAGCCCTCACGGCAAGTGCGATGGCCACAGGCGAGATCTGCCCGTAGTGCAGATAGGGGCTCATATGCGAAGCCGCTCCGGCCTCCGGCCTGCCACGCACCGTAGCGTAACGGGCGAAGGAGGAGCCAAGATACTGGCGTAATCTACTCTCAGCCTTCGAGGTGCCGCCCCTGAAGCGCCGAACGGGCCTGACGCTCTGGTCAGCCTTCAGACTCGCTACCACCCGCGGCACGTTTTCCAGATCGAGCGTGCTCTCGAACCGCAACTCCCCTGCGGGATGCGCCACCTCGCGCTCCTCCAAGCCCACCAAGTAGTCCGGTAGCAACCGGTTGAGCTTGGGGCGCAGCGTGCGCGCGGCTACCTCGTGCTTGAGGGAAGCAGTCTCCACCGGCACCACCACGTCACCCTCGACCTGCACAACGTGACAGGGCGCCCGCGCCGCGAAGTCGGCGTAGAACTGGACGACGGGCTTCAGGTAGCTGCGGTCGCACACAACAAGGGCAGCATCGGCGGCGTACTGAAGCGCCGTCTCCACTGGCGGAGTCCGGCGGGCAACGAAGGCGATACCTCTCCTCGCCAGAGCGGGCCCGATCTCCGCCATGCCCTCGAGCAGGAAGCTCCAATGGCGAGCGTTGACCTCAGGAAGTCCTTCCGCAATGCCGTAGCACACGAGGACGGGAAGACCGCGGGCGTTCGCCTCATCGACGGCATGCTCGAGGGCCGGGTTGAAGGCCGCACGCTGAGACAGGCCCATCCAGTACAGGACATAGGACGCCGAAGCGTTCCCGGGTCGGTCGTTAAGGGACTGGATACGGGTGGCCTGGATCATCGAGGCCGGATTTGGTGAGGCATTGCAGAATGCCTAGGTATCAAGGCGCCTGCCTTCCAGGGCCCACGGGTATCAAGCGAGCATGGCTCGCCCAAACTCTCACCTATTCATCTTGGAGGGTGAAGTCCCTTCCCGGTGCGTCAAATGTGTGATGCGTGAGGGGGTTAGTGCCCGGGCATAGTCACGGACGAGCCTGTTGAGCGGTGCCTTCCGGAACGTAGACCATCCTTCCGTCAGGCAGTCGATAAGTCACCCCTGCCCGCGTGCCCTGTCCCTCGCCGATCTGCCCACTCGCTTCGTAGCGCGTCAGTTCCTGCCCTTCCTTCACGGTGATCCGCATGTCGGCCTGCCCGGGGTTCTCGACCACGACAACCCGCTCGGCCGCGAAGGGATTGAGCGGATTGCGGACGATGACGATCATCAGAATGCCGATGACGACGAGAAAGAGGTCCACGAGGTTCACCACCGAGAGGATCGGGTCGTCTGCCTCGTCGTTATCCAGGAAGCGCATCAGACGGCGGCCTCGCGTTCAATGGCCCGAAGCTCTTCCAGCAGCCAGCGGCGCCGGACTGTCAGCACCAGGAAGCTGATCGCGGCCGCTGTCAGGGCGAGGATGACGGCCGAGAATGCAACAACGAGATTCTCGCCCACACCGCGCGCGTCGCTCCGCGTTAGTGCCAGCAAGGCCGGACCCATCGGGATCATGGTCGCGATCAGGCCCAGCATGGGAGCGCTGCGCGCCGTGATGCGCAGCCACTCCAGCCGCTTCATGATCCACAGCTCCAGGTCGTCGCTCACCGCACCTGTCCGGCGCTGGTGGGCATGTAATGGAGAGGCAGCAGTTCCGCGCCACCGCTGCACCGCCTCCATCAGGAACGCGCCCAGCGCGAAGACCGCGTAGGCGAGCGAGAGCAGGATAAGCAGCAGCACGGGAACGAGCAGCAGGCCGGAGAGATCGTAGAGTGCGGATTCGAGTGCGTTCATCGGGACTGCGTTCAGGCCTCGGTCTGATGGGTGAGAAGAGCCTGCCGGACACCACCGGCCAGGAGGCAGAGGGAAAGCGCCGCGAGTGACGCCCACTTCATCCAGGGCAGTTGCTTTGGGGCCGCGGAGGCAGCCTGCTGCAGGATCTGGCCGCGTACGGTCTCCGTTGCTTCACCCGCAGAAGCGGACTGCTGTGGCGCGGCGGCAGGCATGGACTGAGAGGCTGTTTCTGGCGCACTCGCCGCCTCCAGTCCGAAGCCCGCACTTGCAGCGGCGAGGAAGGCTCGTGTGGCGGGGGCGCCCGCCTCTGCTCCGTGACGCTCCGCCAGCTCGGCGAAGCGTTCGGCCAGTTCCTGCCGGGTCTGGGCGTCCGCGTTCCAGTACCCCTTGCGGATAGCCTCGGCCATGCGGGCAATGACCTGCGCCTGCGCGGTCGGATTGTGCTGCTCGAACCAAGCATCCAAGCCAAGGTTCCGGCTGTCCCGGATCAAGGTGTCGTGGACGGCTTGCCACTGGTCGGGGCGCACCATCGCCGGGTCGGAGACCTGCCATCCGAAGAGGTTGTTCGCCAGGTTCGTCATGGCCAGAGTGCCCGCATACCCTTCGGCCTGCATGGACTGGATCCACTGCGGGTTCAGGTAGCGGCCGCGAAGCTCGTCGGACAGGAAGGCAGCCGCCCCGGTCATCCGCGCCTCGGGGCGCCGGAGGTCGGCGACGTAAAGGGACGGGCTGGCCCCGTCGAGGTGCCTCACAGCTAGTGAAAGCCCTCCAAGATACTCGAAGGGGTGATCCGTGGAGAGCACACCGTTGAGATTGGAGGAACGCGACAGCACCGCCGCCTGCACGCCTCGGAGCTGCTCGGCGAAGAGGTTGGCGCCCTCTTCGCGCTCCCCCCAGCCTCGCGCGCCGTAGGCGTGCTGCATGCGGTCGAGAAAACGCTCCGTCAGCGGGGCGTCGTTCTCGTAGGCTGTGGAGTCCAGCACCGCGCCCGGCAGCCCACTGCCGTAGTCGCCCGGCGCGTTGCTGAAGATGCGCGAGGACGCCAGGACATTGGCGCGGTCCGTGGCCAAGCCTCGTCCGATCAGCCGCTCTCTGACCGCCACGCTATTGGCGAAGACGGAGTTGCCCGGCTCGTCCAGTGTTGCGAGCCGCTCAATGGCATCGGCCAGCAGCCGCATGAAGCCGTCGAACTGGTCGCGGTAAACGCTGGTCACCTGCACCACTGCATCGATGCGTGGGCGTCCGAGTTCTGCCGCGGGGATGATTGCCAGCCGCCGAACACGCCCGGCGGCGTCCCACTCGGGCCGCAGCCCAAGCGCGTGCAGGACTTGGCTCTCCAACACACCGAGGTGCCGGATCGCCTCCGAGGACCACAGGCTGAAGGCCAGCTTGGTCGGTGCTTGTCCTCCATGCTCCGCCCGGTAGGCATCGACCAGCTGTCGCAGGGCGGCCTCGCCTGCCTGGTATGCGGCCGCGGTCGGCAGCCGGTCCGGCTCGAAGGCGTAGAGGTTGCGGCCGCTGGGGACCTCGGGGCTGCGCACCGGATCGCCACCGCTGCCAGGGAGAATGAAGCCGCCTGCTAGCCCGGTCAGCAGGGCCTCCATCTCACCCGTTTCGGCCAGGTGCCGGTCGAGCGTGATCGCGCGCTCCACCATCGCGCGCAGGTCGGGGTCCGTGACCTCCTCGGCGGGTGTTCCCTCCCGCAGATGTCGGTGCAGCAGGCGGTAGGCCGCGCTCGCCCGGAAGGCCTCAGGTGGTCCGGCGAAAACTTCGTCCGCATCATCTTCCACCCGCTCCAGGAAGGAACGCCCGAGCTGCTGGATAACGGTCGCGATCCGGTGCTCCGGCGCGGCGGGTTCGCCGAAGGTATGGAGGCCGAGCGGCATGGATTGGGCTGCCAGGGTGTGCAGATGGTCGTGCAGCGCCGAGAGGAAGCCGGAGAAGTCGCCGCCGATCCGCGCCTCGTCCCACCCCATGTCGCGCTGCAGGTTCGCCTTGCGCACGGCGTCCAGAATCCGGTCGCGCGTCCCGTCACGAACGGCGCCAACCTCCAGCTGCCCGTACTCGTGGATCAGCGCATGGAGGTCACGAAGCTCGTCATAGAGGCCGGAGGGCGCGAAGGCGGGCGTCTGATGGCTGATGGTCGTGGCCCGGCCGCGCCGCCGCGCCTGCATGGCTTCGCCCACATTATCCTGGATGTAGGGGTAGAGGACGGGCAGGTCGCCCAGGGCCAGGAAGGGGAAGTCGCCAGCCGAGAGTCCGCGGTCCTTGCCGGGCAGCCACTCCTGCGTGCCATGGGTGCCGAGATGGATCAGGGCGTCGGCGCCCCAGGTCTCTCGGACCCAGAGATAGGCGGCCATGTAGAGGTGCGGGGGCGGCAGGGCGGCGTCGTGGTACCCCTCGCCTGGCGCCCCGCCGCGCGGTGGCTGCGGGAGGAAGGTGAGGTTGCCGAGGATCAGGCGCGGGATGACGAAGCGCTGCTCGCCCTCGACCTCGCGCACGGCGCGGTCGGTCTCGGGCTGCCCCCAGCGCTCCAGCATGGTGTCGCGCCGGGCCTGCGGCAGCGTGTCCAGCCATGCGCGATAGCGCGACACGGGCAACGTGTCGGCCAGGCCATCCCGCAGCAGCGCGTGCAGCGTATCCGGCCGATAGATGCCGCCCAGCATCGCCTGCCCTGCCTCGATGACGCGCGCCTCCCCCGTTTCCGGGACCGCATAGCCGGCATGACCTAGTGCGCGGGTCGTGGCGGCGAGGCTGCGGGGAAGGTTCAGGTTAGAGGCGGAAAGGTTCTTATCCCCCGTTGGGTAGTTCCAGAACATCACAGCGACGCGCTTCTCCGCAGCAGGCCGGTGGCGGAGCACGGCGAGGCGGCGCAGCTTGGCCATGAGCGCCTCCACCTGCCCGGGGATCGGCACCACCTCGCCGCCCGAGACGGCCGCGACGACCATTGGATCGCTCATGCCCCATGCCTCGGGCGCCACGAGGAGGGCGGCTGCCGTGGCGGCGCCCAGACCGGAGGCGGACGCCTCCCAAGCGGCAGGATCCCCCTCCCGCCGGGTGAGAGCGGAGATGACGGGAATGCCGAGCGCCGCCAGTTCCTTCTGCCGGGCCTCGCCGTTCTGCATGTGTGTGAGGCTCACCAGGACATCTGGCCTGGCCGGCTCCAGCACGCTGCGCATGCCGTCCTCCCGCGCGGAGTCAAACCAAAAGGCGACGGGTGCGAGCCCTCTCGCCTCGGCGCGGGCGATGAGCGCGTCGATCAGGCCCGTGTCGCCGTCCGCCAGCACGCCGTCACCGATGGCAAAGGCCACGCGCGGTACATTGGCGGGCCAGCGGTCCTGTCCCCATGCAAGGTAGTCCTGAGCCGACGCAAAGGCCGCCGGGGCTGCCGGGTGATAGATGCCCGCCCGCGGCAGCCGCTGAGGCGGTGGCAGGCTCGATACGTCCTGGCCGTCGCGAACGCCGCGAAGATAGGTGAACAGCGTGCGGAGGTTAGCCTCCCCACCAGCGGCATAGTAGGCCGCAAGCCGCCGCGCGTGCTCCTGGGACAGTCCTCCGGACCCAGGCGCGCCGCCCCCCACGCGGATCCATGGCCGTCCCTCGGCCTCCAAAGCATCGCCCAGGCGCTGCTGCACCCGCGCCAGGTCCGCAGGGCGCGGCGTGTCCAGGATGACCAGCGCGGCTCCCGCGATCCAGTCACGTGGCTCGCCCGCGTCCTTGCCGACGCGCGCGCCCTCGACCCGAAACCCGGCCTGCCTCGCCCAGCGGGCCAGGCGTTCGAACTTGCCGGGCAGGACGAAGTCGCTTGCAATCACCCGGATTCGCGGCGCCTCCGCACGGGCAAGGACCGGTGCGATGAACAGGACAAGCGCGAGGAACAGGGCGCGCACGGTTCAGAAGCTCGCCTGCAGCCCGACAAAATAGAGTCGCCCCGCATCGGCGTAGGTGTACGGCTCGCGGTCATTCGCCAGCCGGACATCGCCGATATTTTCGACACCTGCACGCAGGGTGACCTTGTCCGTGACCCGGTACCCGGCCTCGAGCGATAGGAGCGTATAGGACGAGAGCGGGGTGTAGACGGTACCAGTACCCACCGTCTGCGCCACGGTCTGGCGGCCCACGTAGTTCGCCCGGAACTGTGCGGAGAACGGTCCCTCCGGCTCCCAGCGCATCACCCCGTTGATCCCGTGGCGCGGGCGCTCGGTCAGCTCACGATCGTCCGTGAGGTCCTGGGCGTCCAGATAGGTGTAGTTGATGTCCACGCGGAAGTCCGCTGGCAGGCGGACGCCGCCGCCGATCTCGATGCCGCGGATGCGTGCCTCGTCCACGTTGCGGTAGGTCCGCAGCTCGCGGCCGCGCACGCCGCAGGAGCGGGTGCAGAGCGTCTCGACCAGGTCTTCCAAGTTGGCCTGGAATACCGTGGCCCGCACCTCCCAGGGCCCGGGCGCGTAGGACACTCCGGCCTCGTAGCTGGTGTTCGTCTCGGGCCGCAGGTCGGGGTTGCCGGTGATCGTGAAGCGACCGCCGCCACCCACCGCATTGTAGCCGGGAGAGAGCTGCTTGAGCGTCGGTGCCCGGAAGCCGCTGCCCACGCCACCGCGGAAGGTCAGCTCGTCGGTCGCCCGCCACACGAGGTAGGCGCGCGGGCTGGTGTGCCAGCCGAATGCCTCGTGGTGATCGAAGCGGGCGCCTGCCGTCAGGGACAGGCGCTCGGTGAGCGCGATCTCGTCCTGCAGAAAGAGCGCGCCATGGGTTACGCGGTCCTTGCCGCTGGCGTTCACGCTCCGATCCTCGAGGCGCTCCTCACGCAGCTCGCCGCCGACCGAGAACCGATGCCATCCCCAGGCCGGGATGGTGACGCGGCCGTCCAGCACGTCGTCCGTCAGGGTCTGTGGCCCGGTCGGCGTGCCGATGGAGACGCTGTTGTCGCGCTGAAGGCGGGAACGGTAGCCCCGGATCAGCGTGTCACCCCACCCCCAGGCGCCGCGGTGGGAGAGCGAGATCTGCTCCCGTTCGATGTCGTCCTTGGAGCGGTAGGGCACGGGCCGTGCACCACTGGAGAGCAGGTTCCGCCAGCGGTCGTCATGGCCCCGGCTGTAATTGAAGTCGACCCGCTGCGACGTCGTCGGCGTCCAGGTCAGGCCGAGATTGCCGCTGATGCTGTCCCGGTTCTCGAGCGCGGTCACGCGCGGGTTGACCACGTCGGGCACCTCGCTCCGGGTCTGGCCCTGGGCCGAAAGGGTCAGGCCCAGGACGCCAGGAATGAGCGGCCCACCCGCATAGGCGCCGAACTGCGTTTGGCTCCCCTCACCACGCTCGGCCAGTCCGCCCCAGCCGGAAAAGGCCCCGACCCAGCGGTCCGTCGCCGCGCGCGTGATGACGTTGACCACGCCCCCGAGCGCGTCCGAGCCGTACAGGGACGAGAGCGGGCCGCGCACGACCTCGATGCGCTCGATCGCCTCCTTGGGCACCCAGTTCAGGTCGAAATCGGCATGCGCGATAGCGCTGCCCGCCACGTTCACACGCCGTCCGTCGATCAGGTACAGCGTCTGGTCTGACGGCATGCCGCGTATGCTGACACCCTGGCGTCCAAGGCCAACGCCCTGGATAGTGATGCCTGGGGAGTCCCGGAGGGCGTCGGCCAGATCCTGGATCGGACGGCTCTCCAACTCCTGACGGGTAATCACGGTCATGCTGGCCGGGGCATCCTCGAGCGAGCGGTCGGTGCCCGTCGAGGTCACGGTGACCATCGGCACCTGCAACGCCTCCTGCGCCTCGGCCCCGGGAGTGCCAGCCAACCCGGAAACGAGAAGGATCGCAGCGACCGTCGAGCGGCGACGGGAGGTCGGGACATTCATGGAGACAACATTTCTGGCCAGAAGGTTACGTCGTGGCCATTCTCGATACATTATAACATAACATCCGGCCTAGAGGGGCGGCCGCGGGTAGATGGTCCTTGCCGAGTAGGTGTTACTTCATCGCCACAGCCCGCCTCCAGAGCCTCTGTCCGGCGCCCTACCGAAGGATGAGAGGCGGGTGGACGACGGTGCCAACGTGGCACGCTCACCCACCGCCAATTGACTCGGCCCGGCGGCTCTCGCCTGACCCGGCCAACTCGACTCGGCGCTTAGGGCGGCCATTTCCCTATCGAAGCCACATCACCCAGTGCCGCGAGCGCTGCAGGCGTCGATAATGCTCAGCTTAGGCCTTCTCAGAAATTCTGTGGAGCAACTCACCCATCAGATGCCGCTCCCCAGGCGAGAGAGAAGCGATGTCGTTCAGACACGCCCTGAGTGCCGCAGCCATACCCGCGGGGCCCCCTTCGGGAGTCCGTACCGGCTGATCCAGAATGGCAGCCAGCACTGATTCAAAGGCCGCATCCGAGAGGCCAACCTGCTTCGCGGGCAGCGTCCCAAGCAGGGTGAGAACCGTGCCTGTTCCCACGGCGTGAAGCAGCGCCACCGCCCTTTCCTCGGTCACGCGCAGTCTTCCGGTGAGGGCAATCCGGTGGATGCGCGCATGAAGGACATCCAGGCCCGCTGCAGCGGCGGGTGACAGGCCATCTGACCGCGGCATGCACATCAGTGCGAACACAGACGGATTTTCGAGACCGAAGGAGATGTGTGCCTTCCAACCCTGACGCAGTTCCTCGACAGGATCGGAATCTGGCACGCGCTGGCTTTTGCCTGCCACGTATCGGGCGAAAGCCTGCTCCGCGACGGCGTCAAGGAGGCCCTGCTTGTCGCCGAATAGGCGATAAATTGTCGGTGCCTGAACCGATGCTGCCTCCGCGACCGCGCGGGTGGTGACAGCCTCGCTTCCGCCTTCGGCAATCAGGCGAGTGGCGGCCGCAAGAATGCGGGCTTTGGCACCCGGAGGAAGGGCAACAGCCGCAGGCTGCTTCGCGGAAGGCATACCGGATCCTATCACCGGGCCGTTAGCGCTGATAGCAGCCGCTTGCTTCCAGCGGCATCCATCGCTAACTCTGCCGTGTTATCATCGTTAACGCGCTGGGGAAGTAGAGATTGATGATCGTTGTCACAGGAGCATCAGGAGCACTCGGCCAGCAGGTCGTCAGGCAACTGCTTCGCCACACTCAGCCGCACAGCGTTATCGCCAGTGTCCGCGACGTCACCAAGGCGGCTTATCTCGCCGAACTCGGGGTCATCGTCAGGCAAGGGGACTTTGCCAAGCCCGATAAGCTGGTCACGGCGTTCGAGGGTGCGGAGCAGGTGCTGGTGATTTCCGCCAACCAGGTCGGGGAGCCAGCGCGTCGGCTGCACCATGCGGCGATCAAGGCCGCCCAAATGGCCGGAGCACAGCGGGTGCTCTATACCAGCCATATGGGTGCGCGGCACGATGCGCTCTTTGCACCAGCCGCAGATCACGCCGCCACCGAGGCATTTCTCGTGGAGGCGGGTCAGCCATTCACAGCGCTTAGACATGGCTTCTACGCCGAAAGCGCTTTGCACCTCATCAGCCGCGGCATTGAAGCAGGGGAGATCCGTGCTCCCGAGGACGGCCCTGTAAGCTGGACTGCGCGCGCGGAATTGGCGGAGGCGGACGCAATCGTGCTCGCCGGACAGAAGAGCCTGGAGGGCGTGACGCCGGCGCTCACAGCGCCAGAGGCTTTCACAATGGCAGAGGTGGCGAACATCGCCTCCGAACTGACCGGGCGCGAGATCAGGTGGATCACTGTGTCTGACGCTGAATGGCGCGACACAATGGTGGCACAGGGAACTCCTGAGCCCGTAGCGGAGATGCTGCTCGGAATGTTTCGGGCCGCTCGGCGTGGTGACTTCTCCGAAACCGGCCCCACGCTGGAGACGCTGCTCGGCCGCCGTCCTCAAACGATGCGCGATGTCCTTGCCGCTGTTTTCAAGCCTGGCTCAGACTAGCGCAAGCCTCTCACGAATACCGGGATGGTGGCGAGCCTACCTCCGCGGAAGGCTGCTTGCTCGTCGGTAACGAGCCGATGTCGGCTTATGCGCGCCGAAGCCAAAGGAAGCCGACATTCGCCCGGCTCTCCCAACCCTTACTCATCGATCGGCTTCCAACCCTGCCTCCCGGAGTACCTGCTGCCACTTACCGGCCTTGGCCGATAGAAAGGCCTCGACCGATGCCGGAGTGCTGTCCGGCACCACGGTGACACTTAGTTCTTCCAGTCGCCCCGGAGCTCCGCCCTGGCGAGCGCGGCATTTGTGGCCTCGTTCATGCGGCCGATCGCCTCGGGCAAGGCCCCCGGACGCCGATGCTGTCCAGCAAGCCACCTGAAGTGGAGACCACGCGTCCTCCAAAGTCCGCCAAGCCGATCCAAGCGTAACCGTCCCAACGCCCCTTCACCTGGTCGGCTGAGCTGCGGCGCAGCCGATGCCTTTCATGATCGCGCAACGCGCCGCCGCCAACCAACTCGTTCAGCTGCAGGACGCGCCGCTCCATGTGGTTGTCGAGGCGGCTCACCTTGCCTGGCCGTCAGCAGGCACATCGAGGACGCGGAAAGCGCATTCGCGCGAGTGTTGGACACTGGGCTCGGCAGCTGGCCCGAAAAGGTGCCTGCCCTGGACAATCCGAGACGCCACATGTCCGCGCCCGCCAGTATGCACTGCGCGCGCACTCTGCCAAAATTGGCCTGCGTCGCCTGCGAGCCCTATCCGGCGCGAGCAGCCTGACAACAAGAGGATGGAAACGCGACATGGCTCGCATCAGACAAACGGTTGCCGCTGCCTCGATCGCAGCCCTCTCCCTCATGGCTGCGGCACCCGCAAAGGCGGGCGCGACGCTCGATGCCATCCGGAGCCGGGGCACGCTGACCTGCGGCGTCAACACGGGCGTCGCGGGCTTCTCCCAGCCGGATAGTCAGGGGAACTGGCGTGGCCTGGATGCCGATATCTGCCGCGCGCTTGCTGCCGCAACAGTCGGGGACGCGACGAAGGTGCGCTTCGTCCCGCTCTCGGGCCAGCAGCGCTTCCCGGCGCTCCAATCGGGCGAGATCGACGTCCTCGTGCGCCAGACCACGGCAACGATGGGCCGCGACACGACCCTCGGCCTGCGCACGGTCGGCATCAACTTCTACGACGGCCAGGGCTTCATGGTGCGCCGGGATGCCGGGCTTTCCCGCGCCGCCCAGCTCGACGGCGCGACCGTCTGCGTCCAGCAGGGCAGCACCACAGAGGGCAATCTTGCGGACTGGTACCGGGCCGCGAGCATCCGGATCACGCCGGTGCTGTTCGAGCGCATCGACCAGGTTGCCACTGCCTTCAGCTCCGGCCGGTGTGACGCGCTGACGACGGATGCATCCCAGATCGCGGCGGTGCGGTCCTCCTTCCCTAACCCCGATGATTTCATCGTCCTGCCGGACCGGATCAGCAAGGAGCCCCTGGGCCCGATGGTCCGGCGCGACGATCAGGAATGGTTCGACGTGGTCCGCTGGACGCTCAACGCCCTGATTGAGGCGGAGGAACTCGGCATCACCGCGGCCAATGCCGAGGCACGCCGTGCGAGCGATGCCGCCCCCGCGGTTCGGCGCCTGCTCGGAACCGACCCGGTGCTCGGCCAGGGCCTGAAGCTCTCTGCAAGCTGGGCCTATGATGCGATCCGCGCCGTCGGGAACTACGGTGAGATTTTTGAGCGTAACCTGGGCAAGGCAACACCGCTCGCCATGGAGCGCGGCCCCAACGCGCTCTGGACAGCAGGTGGTCTCATGTATGCGTGGCCTCTCCGTTAGGCTCAACTTGTAGAAATCCAGCAAGGCCCATTGGGACCGGCTGACTTCACGGAAGCTGGGCGGCGCTGCAGCACACGCTTCGGCGTTGCGGCGGCGTCCGCTCCCACCTTGGCACACCGACCGGGACAAGCACTCGGCAACGGCTCGCCCTTACCTTCCCAGCGGTCCGCCGCCGCGAACTGATCCTAACGTCTCCGCTCGGTCGGCATGATGCCGCCATCGCCCACCTGAATAGCGGCATGGAGACGGGCAGCCGAGGTCACCCATAGAACGAACCTATAGAAGGGATCAGGAACTTTCGATTGTCCGATGCCCGTTTCCATGCGGGACTTCCACCCTCGAAAGACTGCTGCGGCAAGACGCCCACAAGGGCGCTGAAGTGGTGAGGACGCGTTGATGAGCATTGTCAGACTCCTGAACCTCCTTGTCCTGACCGGCACGGTCCTGGCGCCACTCCATCCGGCTGCGGCCGAAGTGGCGCCGCAGCCCGAGTGGCTTCGTGTCGAGCGGCACCGCGTGGTCGATGGTCGCGCGGACGACCTGGTGACGGCAGGGCTGGGCGTCGCCCGCCTTCTCTCCGGCCCGCCACCTGGCTACGCCGACCCACGCGCACCGACCGCGGATGAGCTGCGGCGCGCCGTCATGTTCCGCCGGGGCGATGCGGGATCTGGGTTCGGCCGGATCTTCGGGCCGAACGTAGACAGCCTCACGGGTCAGTTGCTGGAGGACGATGGGCGCATTGCCGGTGAGGAATACCTAGCCTTCGCGGACGACCCTACCGGTCGCGGATCCCGCAACGTCGCGATGCTGCTGCAGGTGCCGCAGGAGCTCTCTCGGGAGCGGAACTGCATCCTCGCCGTCCCGGTGAACGGCTCCTCGGCGCTGTTTCGCGATATCACCGAATTTGGCTTCTGGGGCCTGCGCCGTGGTTGCGCCGTGGTCTACACGGACAAGGGTGCGGGCAACGGCGTCCACGACCTCGAGAGTGACACGGTGCACCGCATCGATGGTAGCCGCGCCTCGGCTGCCGAGGCGGGCGAGCACGTTCACTTCGCCGCGGAACTGACGGCGGAGGCACGACAGCGGTTGCTGGCCGAGGCGCCGCACCGGATCGCCTTCAAGCACGCCCACTCCCGTCGCAACGCAGAGGCGAGCTGGGGGCGAGATGTGCTCCACTCCATCCGCTTCGCCTTCTGGCAGCTTAACGAGCGCGCCGAATCAGAGCGGTTCACCGGCGCCAACACCCTTGTCATCGTAGCCGGGAACTCGAATGGCGGCGGTGCGGCCCTCTACGCGGTGGAAGCCGATGACGAGGGCCTGGTGGACGCGGTCCTTGCAGGCGAGCCTCAGGTGCAGGTCCGGCCCGATGACCGGACCGTCGTGGCCTATGGCGAACGGGAGAGGCGGAATCCCGGCAGGACGCTGCTGGACTACTTCACCTACGGCAACCTGTACCTGCCCTGCGCCGTGCTGGCCTTGCCGGAGGACGCCCCCGCCCGCGCCGGGATCACCCGTGCCGCCGATCGCTGCACCTCGCTTCGCGAGAAGGGGCTGCTGGAGGCAAATGACACGGCGGCGCAGGCGCGGGAGTCGCTCGAGCGTGTCTATGCCTACGGCTACGACCGGGCGCTGGAAATCCTCCACGCACACAACTACTCCGTTGTGCCGGACGCTACCGCTGCCAAATACGTCTCGGCCCACGGCCGCTTCGGGGTGGAGGATAGGGTCTGCGGGTTCAGCTTCGCCGCGGTGAACGCGGAGGGGCGGCCGATGCCCGTGCCGCCCGAGGTGCTGGCGCAGAGCTTCGCCACGGCGCCCGGCGGCGCACCCTTCGGGCCGGTGGACATCGTGAACGATCGCGACCCGACCGGCCCCCGGCGCAACGGCATGTCCGCTTCCCCCTCCACGGGCCGCCAGGACTACAACCTCGATGGGGCTCTCTGCCTGCGGGAGATGGCCGTCGGCAGCAGCCCGGAGGCGCGCCGTGTCCAGGCAGGGATTGCCGAGTTTCTCGCCAACGGAAACCTGCGTGGCCGCCCTGCCATCATCGTGCATGGCCGCATGGACGACCGCGTGCCAGCGGCCTTCTCCTCGCGGCCCTACCTCGCGCTGAACAGCCTCGTGGAGGGGGATCGGGGAAAGCTGCGCTACTGGGAGGTAGAGAATGCCGAGCACTTCGGCCTTTCCGGGCCCGGCTTCGACACGCGCTTCGTGCCCCTGAACCTGTACCTGCTGCGCGGTCTTGACGCGCTCTGGGCGCATCTCACCGCGCAGGCGCCCTTGCCGCCCAGCCAGGTAGTGCGGACCGCGCCCCGGGGTGGCAGCGCGGGAACGGCACCACCCCTCCAGGCCGCGGCGGTACCGCCTCCGCAGGCGGAACCCGTGGTCGGAAACCGGATCGCCGTCGGCGCGGGCAGGGTCACGATCCCGGACTGACCGAGCCAACCTTGCCGGGCGGATTGCTGCCGCAGCACGCGGAACAAGAAGGGCCGATGAGCCCCCAGAGGAGGATATCCGGATGAAGCCGTGGTGGACGGGTTCCATGCTGGCGGCAGTGCCCCTGCTTGCTCTCGTCGCGAGCGTGCCCGGTGCTGCTCGCGCAGCGAATTGCTCAGCCCTTGCCTCGATGGCGCTTCCGCAGGCACGGGTGGAAGTGGCGGAAGAAGTGGCGGCGGGCGGGTACAGGCCGCCCACCGGCCCGGCCCAGGAGGCACTCCCGGCCTTCTGCCGCGTCCACGGTGTCGTGACGCCGGTGCCGGGCTCGCGGATCGGCTTCGAGCTCTGGATGCCGAAGGATGGCTGGAACGGGCGTCTCCAGATGTTCGGCAACGGCGGCTACAGCTCCGCCATCTCCTATGGCGAAATGGCCGGGCTCCTCCGGCGCGGCTACGCCACGCTGGGCACGGATACCGGGCATCAGGGCGACGATCCCTCCTTCGCCGAGGGACGACCGGAAGCGATCGTGGATTGGGGGCATCGTGCGGTGCACGAATCCGTCGTCCGGGCCAAGGAGATCGTCGCGAGCTTCTACGGCAGGTCCGCCCGCCAAACCTTTTTCGCGGGCTGCTCGACCGGCGGCCACCAGGCCATGAGTTCGGCCCAACGCTACCCGGAGGATTTCGACGGCATCATTGCCGGGGCCTCGGGCGGCAATCGCACCCACCTGAACGCGGGCTTCCTTTGGCAGTACCTGCGGAACCACCGCACGGGCGACGACGCGGCCCAGATCATCCCTGCGGCAAAGCTGCGCCTGATCGGAGACGCCGTGCAGGCGGCCTGCCGGGCCGACAACGGCGCCCGCGGCGGAGGACATCCAGGAGATACCTGGCTGAACGACCCGCTGGCCTGCAGCTTTGACCCGGCTCGCCTCCGCTGCACGGGGGAGGATGGCGCAAGCTGCCTAACAGACCCGCAAGTGAACGCCCTGCGGACCATGTATGACGGCCCCCGGAACCCGCGCACCGGCGAGCTGATCCACTTTCCCTTCCCGCGCGGCAGCGAGAACAGTGGCGGCACACAGAACCTGCCGGGCTGGAGTCTGTATTGGGCGGACCCGGGCAATCCTACAGCACCCGCTCGGGTGAACTACTGGCGCCACTGGGCAGGGTTTGGTGCGGGCTGGAGTTGGTGGCGCTTCGACTTCGACCGGGACATGGCCGCCGTCGATGAGCGCCTCGCGCCCGTCATCAATGCGATGAGCACCAACCTTTCCGCCTTCCGGCAGCGCGGCGGCAAGCTCATCGCGTATCACGGCATGTCCGACCCGGTCGTGCCCTTCGCCGAGTCCATCGCCTATCATGACCGGGCCGTTGCGGCGCAGGGCGGTGATCTGGCGACGGCGGGGCAAGAGATTGGCTCCTTCTACCGCCTGTTCCTGGTGCCGGGCATGGAGCATTGCCGTGGTGGCCCTGGGCCCAACCAGCCAGAACTCCAGGCGGCACTCGAGCGCTGGGTCGACGAGGGCACGCCACCGGCCCAAATCCTGGCGCACAACCGCGAGGGCAACCGGCCCAACGGCCAGCTTCGCTTCAGCCGTCCGCTCTGCCCCTACCCGCAGCGCGCAATCCATGACGGATCAGGCGATCCGGCAAGCGCCGGCAGCTATCGGTGCGCCGAGTTCCCGGGCATGGCAGTTCCGGAGATCGGACGGTCGTACCTGCGATGATCATTCACGCGATGTGACAACAGCCGTGCGCTTCGGCTGATCCTTCGGCATCCAAGGTCATCCAGGCTACCGGCCATCCAAGGTTTCACCGTCACCGTCCTGCCGATCGGCGCTACTCCTCGGCCGCACCAATGATCCGTCTGCGCCGCTGCCATGTCGCGGCCTTGCGGAGCACGCGCGACAGCTGCTCGATGGAGTAGGGCTTGTGCAGGAGTTCGAATCCATAGGTCCCGTTCTGGGCCAGGACGTGGCTGTATCCGGAGGTCAGCACCACGGGTAGGTCAAGGTACTCCTGCCGAATCTTCTGCCCCAATTCGATGCCGTTCATTCCCGGCATGATCACGTCCGAGAAGACAACATCGAAGCGATCGGCGTCCTTCTCCAGTTCGGCGAGGGCTTCTTCGGCATTGGCCGCCCACACGCTCACATAGCCGAGCTCGGTCAGGGTCTGGGTCGCGAAGGTGCCGACGCCAGGGTTGTCCTCCACGACCAGGACGCAGGTGCCATGCCCGTCCATGAGTGGCTCAGGCTCGACTTCGCTGTCCGGCTTGACGGCATCTATTGAGACACGTGGCAAGTAGAGCGTGAAGGTCGTGCCTCTGCCGACCTCGCTCGATACCATGATCTCGCCTTCGGATTGCTTCGCGAAGCCGTAGACCTGCGATAAGCCGAGGCCGGTGCCCTGGCCAACGCCCTTTGTGGTGAAGAACGGCTCGAAGATGCGCTCCCGATGTTCGGGCGGGATGCCTGCCCCGGTGTCGGTGAGCGACACCGCGATGAAGGAGCCCTGGCGCGCCGGATGCGAGCGGATTGCGGGCAACTCGTTCACTGGCCGCAAGCGAATCGCGAGGTGCCCCTCGCCGTCCATGGCGTCGCGGGCGTTGACAGCCATGTTGACGAGCGCCGTGTCGAACTGGCTTGGATCGGCATTGACGAAGCAGGGCTCGTCCGCCAGCTGCGTGGTGACTGTCACGCGCGATCCGGTCAGCGTCCCCATCATGTCGCCCATCGACCTCACGCTCTCGACCGCGTCGAAGACCTCCGGCCGCAGAGCCTGGCGACGGGCAAACGCCAAGAGTTGTCCGGTGAGCTTGGAGGCCCGGTCCACCGTGTCCGAGATTGCGGCGACATAGCGATCGCGGCGCAGGTCGGACAGACCGGGCCGCTTGAGAAGGTCGGTCGACGACTTGATCACCGTCAGCAGGTTGTTGAAGTCATGTGCCACACCGCCGGTGAGCTGGCCGACCAGCTCCATCTTCTGTGCCTGGCGCAAGGCCTCCTGTGTTCTCGCCAGTTCTCCCTCGGCCCGAAGGCGGGCGGAGATGTCCTGGGCGTGATGGAAGGCGCCGATGATCTGGCCGTTCTCGTCCCTGAGCGGCGAGTAGGACACCTCCCAATAGGGCTTCGCCAGAGCAGGGTCACCGAACTCCTCGACCACCCGGAATATCTCGCCGGTGAGGGCGCGTTTCATGAGGGCGCGCATGGTGGGTGCCTGCTCTGGCAAGAAGAGGTCAGGAAAGACATCGCCGACTCTCACGCGGTACCCGTAGATGCGGAAGAACTCGTCACTATGGGCCTTGTTGAAGGCAATCAGGCGGTACTCGGTGTCGAAAGCGCAGATCGGGGCAACGTCGGATTGAATGATGTGCTCGTAGAGGAAAAGTGTCGCGTCGCGTGATCTCTCCTCGGTGACGTCGCGCGCCACGCAGTAGATCCGGTCTTCCGCAGGCACCGCGGTCCAGGACAGGACGCGGTAGGTGCCGTCCCGCCGACGCAGGCGGTTCTCGAACGCCGCGCTCTCCTTTCCTGCGGTGAGCCGCGCACGTTCAAGGCGGGTCTTCTCGCGATCCTGCGGGTGTTCCAGCCACTCCGAGACGCGGCCGAGCAGCTCGTGCTCCTCCCAGCCCAGGACGCGGGTCCAGGATGGATTTGCGCTGAGCCAGGTGCCGTCCTGGTCGGTCACCAGCAGCATGTCCCGGCTGACCTGCCAGATGCGGTTGCGTTCCGCGGTTCTGGCCGTGACCAGGGCCTCGAGCTGTGCCTCATTCGCCCTCAGCGCGCGCTCACCCCGGACCTTCGAGGTCGTTTCCGTGCAGGCGCAGAAGATGCCGACGATCCGGCCGCCCTCGTCGTGGATCGGCGTGTAGGAAAAGCTGAAGAAGGTTTCCTCGAGGTACCCATTCCGTTGCATCGGAATCGGGAGGTCCTCGAAGGAGAGTGCCTCCCCGCCCATGACCTGCTGCACGAGGGGCCCAAATTGCGCCCAGATGTCGGACCAAACGGTTTGGAAGGGCTTCCCCAGCGCGTCAGGATCCTTGGAGCCGAGCACGGGACGGTAGTCGTCGTTGTAGAGGAAGGTAAGTTCCGGCCCCCAGGCGATGAACATGGGTTGCCTGGCATGCAGCATCAGGCACACAGCCGTGCGCAGGCTCTGCGGCCATTCCTCGACAGGGCCGAGAGGAGTCGCCGCCCAGTCGAAGCCGCGAAAGAGTACGCCCATGCAGCCGCCGCTGGCCAGGAAGGGAAAGGCGAGCTCTGCGCCAGGCCCAGCACCCGCATCCGGACTCGCCATCATCACGTCAACCCCTCGGATCGTGACCGTTAATGCCGTCAGGCCGAGGAGCGGAACTACTACCTGGTATGTGCATGACAAGGGTCACGGTGCAGTTTTGGATACACAATCAGGAAGGCGGTCGTGGCCAGTGCAGATCTCTCCTGCCTGGAAGTGCCGCAGGCCTCACTGAGGCCCGCGGCACAAAGTCGATGTCAGCCCTTCGCTTTCCTGCCGCCGGAAGCGCGCTTGGGGGCGGATTTCGGCTCCGGCATCTCCTCGGCTTCCTCTCCGTCCTCACCCTCGGCGTCATCCAGGGCCTCGGCGATCTCCGTCAGGAGGAGGTCGGTCTTCTTCTCCTCCTCCAAGGTCTGCTCCAGCAGGTCTACCGCGTCATCCAGGCCGAGCTTACGGGCCCAGGTCTTTAGCAGCCCGTAGCGGGCGATCTCGTAGTGCTCGATGGCCTGGGCGCAGCCGATCAGCACGTCGTCTGCCGCCTCGGTGCCGCCGAAATCCTCCAGGTCCTCTTCCATCTCCGCGGTCAGGCCCTGCATGGCCTCGCAGGTCTTGGCGCGGGCGGGCTTGCCGAGGATCTCGAACACCTGAACCAGGCGCTCGACCTGGTTCGCGCTTTCCTCGGCATGCGTCAGGAAAGCCTCCTTGAGCTCCGGCGCCTTCGCCGCCTTGGCAGACTTCTTGAGCGCCCGAACCGACTGCCTCTCGGCGTAGTAGACGTCCTTCAGCGTTTCGTGGAACGCGTCCCGCAAGGTCTTTTCAGCCATGTGACAGTCCTCTTCCATCCGGTCCCGGAACTGGTCACCGGGCAGGAGATGAACGCGACGAGGGCCACCTGGCTGCCCGCATTCGAAGGAGCAGCCAGGATCGACGTATTCCAAGAACCCAGCGAAACCTGCTTCTTGTCAGAGGATCGGTCGCTGACACGCAAATGTCTCACCGTTCCGAAGAGCCTCGCCTAGCATCGGTGGCCGACTGAGGGGGCACCACGATGAACCTGGACCGGCTGAGTTTCGGAACCTTTAACCTGTTCAATCTCAACGAGCCCGGTCGGGCCATTTACACAGACCGGGAAGGTTGGTCCGAGGAGGAGTACGAGCGTAAGATTGCCTGGACGGCGTCGCACATCGCATCGCTCAGGCCCGACATCCTCGGCTTCCAGGAGCTCTGGCACCGCGCGGCATTGCAGCGCGCCCTCGATCGTTCGGGGCTGTCCGACGATTATGACCTGCTCGCTCCGGCGGATGCGGATGGCGCGCGTATCGTGAACGCGGCCATTCTTCGCAAAGGGCTGCTCGACGGCGAGCCAGAGTGGGTGGCGGACTTCCCGGACAAGTTCCGTCTGGAAAGCTCAGGCGATGACCCGCAGACTCCCGCCATCGAGGTGCGGATCGGCAGCTTCTCCAGGCCAGTGCTGCACTTCAGGGCAAGGGTGCGGGACGACCACGACCCGGTCCACGTTTATGTCTGCCACTTCAAGTCGAAAGCCCCGACGCAGGTCTGGAGTGAGGCGTGGTACCGCGGGGACGAGGATGCCTACCGGCCGCACAGGAACAATATGGGTGCCGCCCTGTCGACGATCCGAAGGACCGCTGAAGCCTCCGCGCTGCGCTTCATGCTCACACAGGGAATGAAGGGGACAGGGACCCCTGTCGTCGTGCTGGGCGATATCAACGATGGCCAGCACAGCAACACCGTGAACATCCTGACCGAGCAACCGCGCTACCTGGTGGGAGACGCGCGCGGCGGCGGCGACACCGCCCTCTACACCGCACAGACGCTGCAGGAGTATCGAAACACCCGGGACGTCTATTACACCCATATCCACCAGGACATCATGGAATCCCTGGACCACATCCTTGTCAGCCAGGAATTCTACGACAACAGCCGCAGGCGCCTCTGGATCTTCGACGGCATGTCCGTCCGGAACGATCACCTCGACTCTGCAGACCACAAGGCTGACGGGACGAACGACCATGGAATTGTCTGCGCGCGGTTTCGGTTCAGGCCCGCAAGATCCGTGTGAGAGAGAACCGTCGGCATGTTTCCCTGCCGGTCCCGGAATACTCACATGTATAACATCTGTGCATAGACTCCGCCTGCCAGGTCAGTTCCTTGCCAAGGTTCTCCTGCGTCACTGTCCCTGGGCCTCAATCACCGCAGGACGTCCCCATGATCCGGTCCATCCTCTCCTGTCTTGCGGCCACGTTGCTGGCCTCGGCCGCACTGGCACAGGGGTCCGGCTCGCCGACCCTGGATGCGGTACGGGCCCGCGGCTTCGTGGCCTGCGGCGTGTCCGGCACCAACCCCGGCTTCGCCTTCCCGGACAGCCGGAGCGAGATGCGGGGCAGCGAGGCCGATTTCTGCCGGGCCGTGGCCGCCGCCGCGCTCGGCGATGCAGCCAAGGTCCGCTTCGTCGTCCTCACCTCCACGAACCGCTTCACTGCCCTGCAGTCGGGTGAGATCGACCTGCTCGTCCGCACCGCGACCTGGTCGCTGGGGCGGGAGACGAGCCTCGGCCTCCTCTTTGCCGGGACCACCTTCTATGACGGAACGGCCTTCATGGTGCACTCGTCATCAGGCGTGAAGTCCGCGCGCGAGCTGGATGGCGCGACGATCTGCATCCTGCCCGGAACGATGACCGAGCTGGCCGTGGCCGACTATTTCCGGCGCACCAATATGCGCTTCACCCCGGTCCTCATCGACAATGTATCGGAGCTGCGGGCCGCTTTCCGGGCCGGGCGCTGCGACAGCTACTCGACGGATGCCTCCGCCCTGGCCTCCTTCCGCTTCGGCGAGGGACCGCGCGCCGGTGACTACCTTCTCCTTCCGGAGGTGATCAGCAAGGAGCCGCTCGGCCCCTTCGTCCGCAAGGGTGACGACAAGTTCTTCGACGTGGTCCGCTGGACCCACCACGCCATGCTGGCCGCGGAGGAGTTGGAGATCACGAGTGCCAACGTCCAGGAAAGCCTTGCGAGCGCCAACCCGGATGTCCGGCGCCTGCTGGGGGTGGACGGCGATCTCGGCCGCTCGATGGGCCTCGACAATCGCTGGGCCTTCAACGTCATCCGGCAGGTCGGCAACTACGGCGAGGTCTGGGATCGCACCATCGCGCCGCTCGGTATCCCGCGCGGGCAGAACCGGCTCTGGACCCAGGGCGGCCTGCAATACGCGCCGCCGATCCGCTGACACCCTGCCGCGTCCCGACTAACCTCCTCAATTCCCGCACCGAGACACCCATGCACGACCTGACCCGCTGCGTTCAGCACCCCGAGGTCTCGCACGAGGGCTTCCGCAGCCTCACCGTCCCGACCTACCGCGCCTCCACTATCACCTATCCGGACGCCGAGAGCTTCGCCGCCCGCGGCACGCGCGGTTTCGATGGTTACACCTACGGGCTGCACGGCACGCCGACGATGCGGGTGCTGGAAGCGCAGATGACGGCGCTGCATGGCGGCGTGCGCACCGTGCTCGTTCCTTCCGGCCAGATGGCCGTCATGCTCGTCTTCCTGACCTTCCTTGCGCCGGGCGACCGCGTGCTGGTGCCGGACAACGTCTACAGCGGGGTCCGTAGTGCCTGCCGCGACTACCTGGCCTCGCGGGGGATCGAATACACCTTCTACGACCCGCTGATCGGCGCGGGAATCGCCGACCTGATCGACGACCGCACCAAGCTGGTCTGGGTGGAATCGCCTGGCTCCGGCACCATGGAAGTGCAGGACATCCCGGCCATCGCCCGCGCGGCGAAGGCCCGCGGCGTCCTGGTCGGCTGCGACAACACCTGGTGCACGCCACTGCTGTTCAAGCCGCTCGAGCATGGCTGCGACTTCGCGTCGGAAGCGCTGACCAAGTATGTGGGCGGCCACTCGGACCTGCTTCTCGGCTCTATCACCGTGAAGGACATCGAGCTGCGCCAGCGCATGAAGGTGGTACTGCGGGCCCTCGGCGTGGGTGTCTCCCCGGACGAGGTCTCGCTCGCCCTGCGCGGCATCGAAACCATGGGCGTCCGCCTCGCCCATGTCGGCCGCGTCTCCGAAACCTTCGCCCGGCGCCTGCAGGACCATCCGCTCGTCGAGCGCGTGCTGCACCCCTGCTTGCCGTCCTGCCCGGGCCACGAGGTCTGGGCGCGGGACATCAGGGGCTCGGGCGGTGTGTTCAGCATCGTCCTGAAGCCCGGTGCCGAGGCTTCGCTCAACCCGGCGCTGACGGCGATGAAGGTCTTTGCGATCGGTGCTTCCTGGGGCGGGACGCGCAGCCTGATCGCGCCCATGGCGGTGAAGGGCGACCGCAACGTCACGCCCTGGACCCATGAGGGCGCGATCCTGCGTATCAGCGTCGGGCTGGAGCAGGAGGACGACCTCTGGTCCGACCTTGAGAGCCTCCTTGGCACCCTGGCCTCAGGCCGGGTCCAAGCGGCAGCTTGAGCGCAACCGCCTTCGTTGTCAGGAGCGGCCCCGCGCGCCAGGTGACCATCACCACGCGCGACAGGAGCACAATTGTCTTGCACCTCCGCGCTGGCCACAGGCGGAGGTGACACTCGCTTCTTCCGAGGCAGGGACCGATGCCCTGGCCTGGAGCATGCGGGGCGTCCCGGTCCACGGCATTCGCCTCTATCCCGTGGACAACGAGACCATGGGTGGGATGCACGGCAACAGCGAACACATCGTAATCAAGGCGCTCGATCCAGGAACCGAGTGGACTACCGCGTCCTCACGGATGTCGCCGGGCGCTGATCTGTACCCTTCGTTGAGCGGGTTCGCTGGCGGGCCGGGTGATCCGCGGTGCCCCGGTCCCGCGCGGCCAGCAGCGCCGCCACGAGATCCTTCACCAGGATGGATCGCTGGGTGTCCGGGGGAAACAGCAGGTAGGTCTTGAAGTAGACCTCCGGCTCGAAGGGCCGCATCACCAGGCCGCGCTCCAGGAATCCCTCGGCCGTGACCGCCTGGGTAAGGCCGACACCGACACCTGCCAGCGCCAGGGCGCAAACAGTAGCGGCGAAGGGCGTCTCCACGACCACGTTCGGCCGGACGCCGGCGGCATCGAGCACGGCGTTCATGCGCGCCCTGGCCCGGTCCTCGGGGGCCAGCGCGATGAAATCCACGCCGTCCAGGTCGGTCGGGCGGATCACGGCCTTTACGGCCAGCGGGTGCCCGGGCGGCATGACGCAGTTGGCGCGACCACTGGAGAAGGCACGGTGCTCGACCCCGGAAAGGTCGACCTCGTCGGCAGCCAGGCCGAGGCTGAAGTTCCCGTTCACGACGAGCTCGCGGACCTGCGCCGAGGAGGCGATCTGGAAGGTGATGGCAATCTCCGGGTGCTTGTCTCGGAACGTCCTGATCGCACGGGGGACGAGAGTGTTGCCGTATGCCGCGAGGCTCGCGATGCGGATGCTCCCGGCGCCAAAATCCCGGATCCTCGCGGCGGACATCCTGAGGCGGTCGAGACCGACGAAGCTTGTGCGGACATCCGCGTAGAAGAGCTGACCCTCGGGTGTCGGCACCAGGCGACCCCGGATCCGGTTGAACAGGGGAAAGCTGAGTGCCTCTTCGAGATCAGCGATCGCACGGCTCACGGCAGGCTGGGTCACCTGCAGCAGTTCCGCGGCCCGGGAGGCGGAGCCACTGACCATGACCGCGTTGAAGACCTCAATCTGGCGATGATGCAAGGCCCGCCCCTTCTGTTCCACCGACCCGACCAGGCGGGCGCATCCTTCGCATATGCAGGGCGGATATTAGCCGGACCGTTGGACCCCATGCGCAAACATTATCGAACGAAAGCGTCCGGCAGAGAGAGGCAAATAAATTCTCGGGGCGAAGGGCGTTTCCGGGTGCGAGCAGGCAAGCACACCGAGCAACCCAGCCACCATGCGACCCGCACCGGTGCACGAGACGGCTGCTCGCCGTTGAGGTGTATAGGGCAGGCCGCCCAGGTCTATGAACAGTTACCGTGGAGCGAGGGAGCGTTGATGAACACAACAATCTGGGACGTGATTGGGCTCTTTGGGGTGGTGGCCTATGTCAGTGCCTACGCAATGCTGCAGTTGGAAAAGCTGCGGGGCAGCGACAATCTCTATCTGCTGCTGAACGGTGCCGGATCGGTACTGATCCTCGTCTCCCTGAGCCACAGCTTCAACCTGCCTTCTTTCATCACGCAAAGCCTCTGGCTGATCTTCACGATCGTCGGCTTCCTTCGTGCCAGACGTCACGGCGGCAAGACGGAGCGCAGATAGCGATCACTCTCCAGGCGAGGTTCCGTGCTGCCCTCGCCCAGGCCTCGAAGAGACCATTCCATTCGTTATGTCTGATCCCATATGGGAAGGAGTTTGGTCCCGTCTGTTCCTGCTGTTCGGTCACCTGCCGAGTGGAGATCCAGTCATGCTGGCGAGACGTCGCGTGAATCAAGCCGGAGGAGGAGTACTGGCCTTCCTCCTTGGAAAGGCTGCTATCCGATCCTCAGAGGCCGCACAGGCCTTTGAGGTGAGTAAGACCGACGCCGAGTGGCGGCGTCAGCTCACAGCCGCTCAGTACGCCGTGCTCCGGCAAAACGGCACGGAGCAGCCTTTCAGCAGCCCGTTGCAGTCCGAGCACCGGCGGGGAACCTTCACCTGCGCGGGATGCGGTCGAGCAATGTTCTCGTCCACGACAAAGTTCGAGAGCGGCACGGGGTGGCCAAGCTTCTGGGCGCCACTGGAAGGCGGCATCGCCACCGAGAGCGACCGGTCGCTCGGCATGGTGCGAACATCCGTGCACTGCGCCGGCTGCGGCGGCCATCTCGGGCACGTCTTCGATGACGGACCGCCACCGACCGGACTGCGCTACTGCATGAATGGTGTGGCCCTGGGCTTCCGTCCGGCCCGAGCCTGATCGGGCTCGGCGCGCGGAACAACGCGTCGCCCCGTTTCGGGCTGGCCCTGGTAGCGGCCCGGCTGCCATCCTCCCCCCCAGGCCCGCCCGACGTCGCGCCCCCGCGGCCGGAGAGCGTGGCCATCGGAGGACCACGCCCATGAACGCCCTCTCCCGCCGCAGCGCCGTCTTCGGTGCAGCCTGCGCCTGCCTTGGCGGCCACGGCCTGCTGGCCAGCGCCGTCGCCCAGACCCCCCAGCGCTGGAGCCCGCCCGCCAGCGCCGACCGCTGCCCCTCCCGCTGGGGCGCCGCCGACCGCCGTGGCTCGATGAACCTCATGACGCCCGAGCGCGCCAAGCGGGCCGCCGCCTTGATCCGCACCGGCGAGATCGTGGAATGCGGCCAGACGCTGAATCAGCAGATGCCCTTCTTCGGCACCCGCCGCTTTGACCAGCACCTGAAGCAAACCTTCATGAACCCGGAACCTAACCGCCGAGGCTCGAACGAGGAGCTGGTGGTGGCCGAGATCGGCCAGGTCGGCACCCAGCTCGACGCCTTCCCCCACCAGACGATCGGCGAGGATGGCTACAACTGCGTGCAGATCCCCCGGATCATGTCCCGCGGCGGCTTCACCGAAATGGGCGTGAACACCGTGGGCACGATCTTCACCCGCGGCATCCTGATCGACGTTGCAGCGCTGAAGGGCGTGCCCACCCTGCCCGACACCTATGAGATCACGCCGGACGACCTGCAGGCCGCGCTTGCCCGCCAGAACACGCGGATGGAGGAGGGCGATGCGGTGATCATCCACACCGGCTGGGGCCTGCTCTGGGGCCGGGAGAACGCGCGCTTCGTCGCCTCCTGCCCCGGGCTGGGCGTGGCTGCAGCGGAGTGGATCCTGCGCCAGAACCCGATGCTGATGGGGTCCGACAACTGGCCGGTGGAGTGCTCGCCCTCCAAGACCCTGCCCGATGCCAGCCTGCCGGTGCATCAGCTGGCGCTGGCGGTCTATGGCGTGCACCTGCTGGAGAACATGAAGCTCGACGTGCTGGCGCGGCGCGGCCAGCATGAATTCGCCTTCGCGGTGCAGCCCCTGAAGATCCAGGGCGGCTCCGGCTCCACCGTGGCTCCCTCCGCCCTGTTCTGAGGCGACCGATCCGGGGGCATTGCTGCCCCCGGATCATCCATACGGCATCAGGCAGCCACTGCAGCGCTCCCGCGCAGGGCTGCGGCCTGGAGCCCCGTAAAGACCGCCACGACCAGCGCCTGCGCCAGCACGAAACCCGCGCCCAGCATGTTCGGCACCACCCAGCCGAGCAGCAGGATGCCCAGGCTCTCCACCACCCAGAGCGCGTTGATGGCAACCACGGCCCTCACCAGCCCCTGCGGCGGCGCGGTCCGCAGGCCGAGCCAGAGGACGAAGGCCGCATAGGGCAGAAGCACCGCCCCGGCCCCGCGCAGCAGCCCGGGCGGCAGATGGGTTAGGCCGGAGAACGGCCCGGCAGCCAGCAGCATCAAGGCGCCAGTGGCGCCGCTCGCCACCGCGTCGAGCAGCAGGGCGCGGCGGAGGAGGGGGGAGGCGTTCATGGGTTCGGTTCCAGTCACCCGGCGGGATTGCCGGTGGCCCGAAGCTGATCCACCCCACCGCACCGGGTCGATGACCTCGGAGGTCATGGAGGCGCCGCGCCCTGCCCGGCTAGGCTGAGTGGATGAGCACGCACCGCGCCCCGATCGGCGACTACCTGCGCGACTGGCGGCAGCGCCGGCGCATGAGCCAGATGGACCTGGCGCTCGACGCCGAGATCTCCACCCGCCATCTCAGCTGCCTGGAGACCGGGCGCGCCATGCCCAGCCGCGCCATGGTGCTGCGCCTGGCCGAGCAGCTCGAAGTTCCGCTGCGGGAGCGCAACCTCTGGCTGGCCGCCGCGGGCTTCGCCCCAGCCTATCCCGAACGCGCGCTGGACGACCCCGCGATGCGCCCGGCCCGGGCCGCAATGGAGGCGGTGCTGGCCGCCCATGCGCCAAACCCGGCCCTGGCCGTGGACCGGCACTGGAACCTCGTCTCGGCCAATGCGTCCGTCGGCGCGCTGATTGCCGGCGCCGACCCCGCGCTGCTCGCACCGCCACTGAACGTGCTGCGGCTGGTGCTGCATCCCGGCGGGCTGGCGCCGCGCATCGTCGATCTCGGAGCGCTGAAGGGCCATCTGCTCGCCCGCCTGGCGCGGCAGGCCACGATATCAGGGGACCCAGTGCTGCCGAAGCTGTTGGGGGAGTTGCGCGCCTTCCCCGCGCCGCCGGGAGGTGCAGAGGAGCCGGACGCGCTGGCCCTGCCCTTCGCCCTCCGACTGGGCGGAGCGGTGCTGTCCTTCCTCACCACCACCATGGTCTTCGGCACGGCGCATGAGGTGGCGCTGTCCGAACTGACCGTGGAGACGTTCTTCCCGATGGACGAAGCGACGCGGGAGGTCCTGCGCGGGCTGCATTAGGGCAACGCGACGGCCCTATTCGTAGCCGGGCCCGTCGCCTGGGCTGCCGATCAGGCCGGAAGCATAGGGACTGCCAGGGCCGGCGCTGGCCTGCCGCTCCTCACGGTCCCGGGCACTCTCCGCGATGAGCTCCTGGGTCTGGTCGATGGTGCGCCGAAGGCTCGCGGTCTTGGCGACGACCTCTTCCGCCAGGTGCCGAGTGACGGCTTTGGGTGATGGCTCGTCGCTCATACCCATCCGGAACGTTGCAGGGAGTCGCCCGTTGCGCGTCTTTCCGCACCGGCCTGCCCAATCTTGCGCCTCCCCGGTGCAGCCCACGCGCCCGCCCGCGTGATGAAGGCCCAGGAAGCAGTCGGGGCGGCAGACTCACGCCCGCCGCCCCTGAAACGGATTGCCCCGGAAGGGCCCGGGGTCGCCTTCAGTTGAAGAGCGTGGAGACCGAGGATTCCTCGCTGATCCGCCGCATCGCCTCGGCGAGAAGCGGCGCGATGGTCAGCTGCTTGATATTCGAGGAAACGCGCACGGCCTCGGTGGCCTGGATGCTGTCGGTCGTGATCATGTGCTGGATCGGCGCGGCGCCAATGCGCGCCACGGCCCCGCCCGAGAACACGCCATGGGTGACATAGACGCTCACCGAATGCGCGCCGTTCTTCAGCAGCGCCTCGGCCGCGTTGCACAGCGTGCCGCCGGAATCGACGATGTCGTCCACCAGGATGCAGTCGCGGCCGGACACGTCGCCGATCACGTTCATTACCTCTGACACGCCGGCGCGCGGGCGCCGCTTGTCGATGATGGCGAGGTCGGTGTGCAACCGGGTCGCGATCGCCCGCGCGCGCACCACGCCGCCGACATCAGGAGACACCACCATCAGGTCGCGGCCCTTGAACCGCTCCTGGATGTCGCGCGCGAAGAGCGGCGCAGCGAAGAGGTTGTCCACGGGAATGTCGAAGAAGCCCTGGATCTGCCCGGCATGGAGATCAAGCGTCAGCACGCGGTCCGCGCCCGCCTGGGTGATCAGGTTCGCCACCAGCTTGGCCGAGATCGGCGTGCGGGGGCCCGACTTCCGGTCCTGCCGCGCATAGCCGAAATAGGGAACCACGGCGGTGATGCGGCGGGCCGAGGAGCGGCGCAGCGCATCGAGCGTGATCAGAAGCTCCATCAGGTTGTCGTTGGCCGGATAGCTCGTGGACTGGATCACGAACACATCCTCGCCGCGGATGTTCTCCTGGATCTCGACGAAGATCTCGAGGTCGGCGAAGCGGCGGACGGATGCCTGGGTAAGCGGCAGGTTGAGGGCCGCGGCCACCGCCTCGGCGAGCGGGCGGTTGCTGTTGCAGGCGAGGATCTTCATCCGCGTGGGATCTCCGGGCGCGCCGGCAGGTCTGGGCATGGCGCAGCGTGGGGGCGGCCGGGGGATAGCAACCAGGGCCCGCCAAGTCCATGCCACCGGGGCATCAAACCCGACCCACGCTTAACGCATGTCAATGCGGCCACACCTGCCGCACCCGGTCAGCGCACCGGCGGCGCGGCCTCGGCCGGGGCCGGTTGGGCCGCGGGTTCCGGCCGGCGCGCGGCCGCCTCGCCGAGCCCGCCAGCATTGGCGATGATGTCGCGCACCGCCGTCGCCGCCTCCTCGGCGACCACATAGGCCACGTCGCCCCACAGCCCGTTCAGCGTGCCCGCCGGAACCTCGTTAATCTGCGCGGCCAAGCCCAGGCTGTGCCCGTCGCGGCGCGAGACCCGCCACTGGATCTCCACGCGCTGCTTGCGGTCGGCCACGGGGCTCATCGTCACCTCGCCGGTCACGGCGAAGGCAGCGCCCTCGGCACCGTCCTGCACCACAAAGCCACGGGTGGCCAGGAAGTCCCGCATGCGGGTCGCGAGTGCCTGGTTGCCGTCGCCCGGCGCGCCCTTCACACCGACGAAGCGCACCCGCGGCGGGCCGCCCTGGCCGTTGAAGGCCACCGTCTCGGACGCGCGCCGCGCCGCCTCGCCGCGCGCGAGCAGGCCCGCGACCACGCCGGCATCGCGCGCCGCCACCTGCCGGAGCATCGCCCCCTGCGCCTCGCTCCAGTCCCGCACCGGCACCGAAGCACCGCGGGCCTGGCCGAGCACCTTCCCGTCGGCATCCACAACCGCATAGGCGGGCGTCACGCCCCGGCCATCCTGGTCCGCGGTGATGTCCAGCCGCCAGTCGAGCGGCGCGGGCGGACCGGCCACGGCCGGCACCTCGGCCGCCTCCAGCGCCTCGGCCACCGCCACCGCGAAATCGGAGGACGCCATGTCGGGCAGCAGCGCGGCATTCGGGCGCGGCACCGCAATGCGATAGGCGGGCGGGGCGGCGAGGCGGCGGCCCTCGGCGCCCGGATTGCCCCGGAAGGGCTGCGGCAGCGGCCCGCAGGCCGCCAGCATCGCCAGCGGCAGGAGAAGGCTCAGGAAGGGGCGCATGAAGCTCAGCCGATCAAACAGGAGGCAAGAGGGGCGAGGAACGCGGCGCCAGGAGGAAAGGAGCGTCCAGGCATGGGCGTCGCCCTTATCCACGGCGGGGCGGCACCGCGCCAGCGATATCCGGCGCGAGCCTTAACCTGGGATGGCAATGGCCGAGAGCTGGTGCCCGATCGGCCCGCCGCCCTCCAGCGTGCGGCGGCGGTGGGAGAAGAACAGCGCCTCCTCCGCCAGCGTGTCGTTCGGCAGCGCCTCGGCGGCCACGCCGGCGGCGTGCAGCCGGCCGAGGATCAACCCGGCCATGTCGAAGTGCCAGTGCTCCGGCCGCCGGCCGGGGGCGAGGAAGCGGTCCCCCTCCGGGTCGCTCGTCAGCAGCTCGGCCCGCAGGTCCGCGCCCACCTCGTAGCTCGGCTGGCGGATGCAGGGCCCGAGGGCGGCGGCGATATCCGCCCGCCTCGCACCCAGCCCCTCCATCGCCTCGATCGTCGCCTCCAGCACCCCGGCCAGCGCGCCGCGCCAGCCGGCATGGCAGGCGCCCACCACCCCGGCCCGCCGGTCGGCGAACAGCACGGGGCCGCAATCGGCGGTGATGATGCCCAGCGTGATCCCCGGCCGGTTGGTCACCACCCCATCGGCCCGGGGCCGGTTTTCATGGGGGATGGGCGCGTCCGCGACGGCTACGTCGATGCCGTGCACTTGGTAGAGGCCGGACAGGGACTGAGGCAGCCGGCCGATGGCCTGCATGGCCCTGGCCCGGTTCTCCTGCACGGCCTCTGGATCGTCCGGGCTGGACAAGGAGCAGTTCAGGCTGGCGAAGCGGCCGGTCGAGACGCCGCCGCGGCGGGTGAAGAAGCCATGCGGCGTCCCGGCCAAGCCGCGGGCGGTCAGGAAATCAGCGGTCATTCGGCTTCGAAACCCGGCGGGGTGGAAAGGCCCGGGTGACACAGGACCAGCGCCTTGAACAGGCGCCCCATGGCTTCCGGTGCGGACAGGCGGCTGGCGGCCTCGAGATGGCGCGCGCCCCGGCCGGGGTCGGAGGCCGCCAGCGCCGCAGCGCGGCTGTGCAGCCCGAGCCGGGCGAGGAACACGCCCTGCGGGATGGGGCCATACGCCGCCGCACCCGTCGCGCGGCCTCTCCTCGCAAGGGCGGAGAAATCAACATGGGCGGTCAGGTCCGCACGGCCGGGGTCAGCCAGCGGATCGGCCGCCTGGCGGTCCCGGATGGCCTGCAGACTGTCGCCTGGCCCACTCTCGGCCGGCCCGTAATCGATGAAAAGGGCGGCGCCCCCCTGCCCCGCCAGCCGGGTGCCCAGCGAGGCGGCCAGGGCGAGGGCGGGTTCGTTCACCTCGCGCACCTCTCCTTCGGCCCCATCATCTGGCAGTCTCTCGTCCGTCACTGGCTGTTCGAGAAAGGCACCGCCGGCCACGAAGCGCTCCATCCAGGCGCCATCACGCCGGACGAACTGGCGAATCGGCAGCGCGTCCAGGAACTCGTTTGCCAGCAGGATCATCGGCCCATCAGGCAGCCCGGCGACCTCGTCGTGCCAAACGGCACCGGGCAGGCGGGTGCGCTGGGCCGCTCGCAGCAGCGGCGAGGTCTCGATCAGGTGCAGCCGGGCGGCACGGGCGAAATCCGGCATCATCTGCTCAGTGGCCCTCAGGGCATCGGCCATTAGCGTGCCGCGCCCCGGTCCGGCCTCGGCGAGGATCACCGGGTCTGGCCGGCCCATCAGCGTCCAGGTGACGGCGGCCCAGAGGCCCAGGCACTCGCCGAAAGCCTGGGTGATCTCGGGCGAGGTGACAAAGTCGCCGGCCGCGCCGAAGGGATCGCGCCCGGCGTAATAGGCGGCGTTGGCGCGCGCCATGAAGGCATCGAGCCGCTCCATCACCGCATGTCCATCACGCGGCGGGCAGGTGCGCCACCGGCCGGCTGCGCGCCATCAACCAAATTCCCACCAGCACCATCGGAATGGACAAGAGCTGCCCCATCGTGGCGCCCGCGAAGAGGAAGCCGAGTTGCGCGTCCGGCTGGCGGAAGAACTCGCCGATGATGCGGGCCGTGCCGTAGCCGGCCAGGAAGGCGCCGGCCGTGAAGCCCGGCCGAGCCCGCAACCGCGGCGTGCGCACGATGATCTGCAGGATGACGAAGAGGATCAGCCCTTCCATCGCTGCCTGGTACAGCTGCGAGGGATGCCGCGGCTCCGGCCCGGCATGGGGAAAGATCACGCCCCAGGGCACGTCGGTGGTGCGGCCCCACAGCTCGCCATTGATGAAGTTGGCGATGCGCCCGAGCCCGAGGCCCACCGGCACCACGCTCGTCACCCGGTCGGAGAAGAGAAGGAAGGGCATGCGGTTGCGATGGCAGAACCAGGCCAGCGCGATGATCACCCCCGCCGCGCCGCCGTGGAAGGACATGCCTCCGTGCCAGAGATAGAAGATCTCCCAGGGCGCGGTCCAGAGAAGGTCGGGCCGGTAGAACAGCACGTAGCCGATGCGGCCACCGAGGATCACGCCGAGCGTCGCCCAGGTGATGAAGTCGTCCATCTGCTCCGGCGTGCCGGCCACCGGTGCCTTCGGCACGAGCCGCCGGGCCAGCTGCCAGCCGATCACGATGCCAGCAATATAGGCCAGCGCGTACCAGCGGATGACGAGAGGCCCGATGGCGATCGCCACCGGGTCGAAGGCGGGGAAGAGAATAGCGGGGATCATCGGGGGCCCGTGCTGCGTCGCCTAGGGGTCGGAAGGGGCGCGGCAGGGCCGGGCCGGGTCGTGAGTGCCGAGAGGGGTGGAAAACGCCCCCTCGCCCGCTGCGCGAAGGCACCGGGCGCGCGGGTATAAAGCCGATCGGCTAAGGCGGGAATGCGGGCGGGAATGCAGGAGCAGGAAGCGGGCCCAATATCCCCGGCTGGACGATCGGGACTGACGTTCAAGTCGGACCGCGTCGAAGCCCGCAGCGCCCAGGCCGCCGGCCGGCTCACCGGCAGCGGCAGGTCGGCGGTGAGACGCAGGAGCCGGCGCCGGTGGGGCTGGTCGGGCCGCCCTGGCCGCCGCTGCAATAGGCAATCCGGCCCTCCCGGCAGCTGATGCTGCAGGCCGGGCCGCACAGCCCCGCCGGCTGCGCGCAGAAATTGCCCGCGCCGATGAGCGGAACCGTCGGCGCAGCCCCGCCGGGCGCTGCCGGGCTGCCCCCACTGCCGGATTCGCCTCGTGGTGTGGGCGTGGCCCCGCGCGCGGCGCCCGGCAGGGCGGAGGCGGCGCCGTTCTGGCCGGTTGCCGCATCGGGAAAGGCGCTGAAGCCGGATCCGGGCGCGGGCGGGACAGCACCGGGCCCTCCGCGCCCCGGATCCGTGCGTCCAGGAACTCCCGTGGGGCCGGCGACAGAATTGCCGGTGGCAGCGGCACCCGGAAGCGCCGAGCGGGACGACGGAGCCGCATCTGGCAGCTGGGCACCGGCATCCCGGCCGGTCAGGCAGGCAAGGACGACCAAAAGGATCAGCGCAGCCTGTCGCCTCATCGCCACCCCCGCTCGCATCCGCCACATGCCCGGCGAGAGGTAGGCGGATGGCGGCGGTGCAGCAAGCAGCCATTCCCGGGCAGGCGGACGGGAAATGCGCGGCAGGGACTACGCCCGGCGGGGTGCCGGGACCATGTTGAGGGGGATTTCAGGAGGCGATTATGCAGGAAGGTGGCCAGGGCGGTTCTGGTGCTGGTGGTTCTGGTGCCGGGAATTCCGGCACGGGCGGGCCTTTCGGCGCTGGCGGCTTCAAGGGATTCGGCGGCTTCGGTGCGGGCCCAGGCGGCCGCGGCAAGTTCTTCGATGACTTGGCCGGTGTCGCGGGCGGCGCCTTCTCCGTGCTGTCCGGCGCCAAGGCCGAGATCGAGGCCGCGGTGCAGGCCCAGGTAGAGGCGCTGAGCGCCCGGCTGAACCTGGTGAAGCGCGAAGAGCTGGACGCGGCGCTCGAGGTCGCCCGCCGCGCGCGGGAGGAGGCGGAATCCCTGTCCGCCCGTGTCTCCGCGCTGGAAGCGCGGCTGGACGACATGACCCGCGACGCGCCGCCCGAGCCCCAGGGCCCGGTGAACGACGGTGGTTCAGCCCCCATCATCGTCTGATTGGGGTGACGTGCGGGCCGAAGTGCTGCCCATCACTTGCAGCCTTCGGCCTTGCCGCTGCGTTCGGCATCGCAGTATCAATCTGTGGGGGCTGTCCCGCCGATTCGCTACCAGACTCGGGGGCCTGCCCGTCTCGGGATAGGAGGTGACGTCATGTCAGCCACCCTCGTAGCCGACCGGGACAGGGCCGCTAATCCGCTCGATGTCGTCGAGCAGATTGTGGCGTCCAACGAATGGGCCTTCGATCGCCGCTCCGATGGGGAGATGGCGGCCGAGGCTCCCGGCAAGTGGTGCGACTACGGCCTGCACTTCGCCTGGTCCACCGAGATCAGCGCCATGCACTTCACCTGCGCCTTCGACATGAAGGTGCCCGCCGGGTCGCGGGCCAAGTTGCACGAGCTGCTGGCCCTGGCGAACGAGAAGCTTTGGATCGGGCATTTCGGGCTGGAGGGCGAGGAGGGTATCCCCGTCTTCCGCCACGCGGTGCTGCTCCGCGGTGCGCGTTCGGCCAGCGTGGAAAGCCTCGAGGACATGGTGGACATCGCCATCACCGAGTGCGAGCGCTTCTTCCCCGCCTTCCAGTTCGTGCTCTGGGGGGGCAAGCCCCCGGCCGAGGCGCTGGCGGCTGCGATGCTGGACTGCGTCGGCGAAGCCTGAAACCTTCCGCGCCCCCGCCGGCTTGGGCGGGGGTGTCCGAGGTTTCGAGGAATCGCCTGATGTCCGCTGAGATTCTGCCGCCCGTCCTGCTCGTCGGCTGCGGCAAGATGGGGGGTGCGCTCCTCCATGGCTGGCTGGAGCGTGGCCTCTCCCGCGCCGTGGTGGTCGAGCCACACAAGCAGTCCACCGAGGCCTTCGCCCATCGGGTGGAGGTGGTGCCGGGCGTGGACGCCATCCCCACGGGCTTCGTCCCCGATGCCGTGATCTTCGCTACCAAGCCGCAGCAGGCCGAGGACGCCCTGCCCGCCTACCGCCCCTTCGCGCGCGGCGGCGCGCTGTTCCTCTCCATCATGGCGGGCAAGACCATCTCCGGCCTGGACGGGATGCTGGACGGCGCGGCGGTGGTGCGGGCCATGCCCAATACCCCGGCCGCGATCGGCCAGGGCTTCACCGTTGCCTGCGCCGGCCGCCGCGTGACGGCGGCGCAGAAGGCGTTGGCCGACCGGCTGCTGGCCGCGACCGGTGAGGTCGCCTGGGTGGATCAGGAGAGCCTGATCGACCCCGTCACCGCCATCTCCGGCGGTGGCCCCGCCTATGTCTTCCTGTTGACCGAGTTGCTGGAGCAGGCCGGGATCGCCCAGGGCGTGCCGCCCGACCTCGCCCGCCGCATGGCCCGCGCCACCGTCATCGGCTCGGGCGCGCTGCTTGGCCGAAGCGCCGAGGATGCGGCGGTGCTGCGCCAGAACGTCACCTCACCCAAGGGCACGACGGAGCAGGCCCTAGCCGTGCTGATGGCCGAGCACGGCTGGCCCGCGCTGATCCCCCAAGCGATCGACGCTGCCACCAAGCGGTCCCGCGAACTCGCCCTCGGCTGAAGCCAGGGCAACGGGCGGAGCGCGCGGCCGGGCAAGATCCTGGCAAGCCCCCATCCAACGGTCCGCACCGAAGCACCTGCGCCTCTTTCGAGGGCAGGGTGCGGGCCTGGCGGATAAGGGGCGGGCGGATGGATCGGCAGGTAGGTTTCTAC
The DNA here is from genome assembly GCF_054165765.1 of Roseomonas sp. WA12. Taxonomy (NCBI): domain Bacteria; kingdom Pseudomonadati; phylum Pseudomonadota; class Alphaproteobacteria; order Acetobacterales; family Roseomonadaceae; genus Roseomonas; species Roseomonas sp. WA12. Next base: position 3,163,629 of record NZ_CM135108.1, read on the forward strand.
GGCTGGCGCGTGGTGTGGGCGGCCTTTACCGTCGCCGTCTTTGGCTGGGGGGTGGGCTTCTACGGCCCGCCGATTCTGCTGGAGGCGCTGCGCCAGGTCCGCGGCTGGCCACTCTCCACGGTTTCCGCGGCGGTGACCTGCCACTTCCTGCTGGGCGCGCTGGTGGTGGCGCGTCTTCCGGCCCTGCACGCACGCTTCGGCCTTGTGGCGGTGACGCGGGCGGGTGGCATCGCCTCGGGGCTGGGAATGCTCGGCTGGGCGTTGGCGGAGGCGCCCTGGCAGCTCTTCGCGGCCACGTTGGTCAGCGGCACGGGCTGGGCGGCCACCGGGGCGGCAGCCATCAACGCCTTCATCGCCCCCTGGTTCGTGCGCAGGCGCCCGGCAGCGCTCTCGGCCGCCTATAACGGAGCGAGCATCGGCGGCGTGGTGATGTCGCCGCTCTGGGTCGCGCTGATCGGCGGCTTCGGACTGCCGGTCGCGGTGGCGCTGGTGGGCGGGGTGATGGCGCTCACCCTCTGGGTGCTGGCAGGGCAGGTGATCGGCCGCAGCCCGGCCGGGATGGGCCAGCGGCCGGATGGCGATGCCGCCGGGGTTGCCGCCGCGGTGTCGGGGCGCGATGCGCCGCCGCTCGGCCGGTCCTGGCAGGACCGGCGCTTCGTCACTCTGGCCGCGCTCATCACCCTCAGCCTCTTTGCGCAGATCGGACTCATCGCGCATCTCTTCTCGCTGTTGGTGCCGGTGCTGGGTGCTCAAGGGGCGGGAGTGGCGATGGGCATGGCCACGGCCTGCGCTGTGCTGGGTCGCACCACGATGGGCTGGCTGCTGAAGCCGGGTGCGGACCGGCGGCTCGCGGCGGCAGGCAGCGTGTCCGTGCAGGTTGTGGGCTCGCTCATCCTGCTGCTGGCGGGCGGGGAGGCCGCGACGATGCTGCTCGGTCTCGCGCTGTTCGGGCTGGGAATCGGGAATGCCACCTCCCTGCCCCCGCTCATCGCCCAGGCCGAGTTCGCGCCGGCCGAGACGGGACGTGTGGTGGCGCTGATCACCGCCACCGGTCAGGCGGGCTATGCCTTCGCCCCGGCGGGCTTCGGCCTGCTGCGGGAGGCAGGAGGCGGCGAGGCGCTGTTTCTGGCGGCCGGGGCCATCCAGCTGGCCGCCATCGCCGCCGCCCTGGCCGGCAGGCGCTCCCGCCCCTGACAATGCGTCCGATCCACGCGGCCGGTTCCGGCCATCAGTCCCGCCATCCATTTCCGCCGTTGATCCCCGGGCGGGACGCGCCATCTTGCAACGCGATGGATACGCGCGATGCCCCCTCCCCAGCCCTTCTGGACGCCCTCTGGCAGGTCGTCGCCCAGCATGGCTGGCACGGCACCACCTTTGCCCGCATCGCTGAGAGCAGCGGCGAAAGCCTGGCGGAGCTGCGCGGCCGCTACGCCACGCCGGTTGATCTGCTGCGCGCCCATGCGCGCGTGGTGGACCAGCAGGTGCTGGAGGGGACGGTGCCCGGCCAGATGGGCTTCGGCAGCGCGCGGGACCGCGTGTTCGACCTTCTGATGCGCCGTTTCGACGCGCTGGCGCCGCATCGGGAGGGCATCCTGCGCATGCGGCGGGACCTGATGCGGGACCCGCTTTCCGCCCTGCTTCTCTCCCCCATCCTGATGGCCTCCATGGCCTGGACGCTGGAAGGCGCCGGGGTCTCCACCGCCGGCTTCCAGGGCGGGCTGCGGGTGCAGGGCCTCGCCGGGGTCTGGCTCGCCACCGCCCGGGCCTGGGAGGGTGACGAGAGCGTCGATCTCGGCGCCACCATGGCCGCGCTCGACCGCGCGCTGGACCGCGCCGAATCCATCGCTCGCACGCTGCGGCTGACCGAGCCGGAGATGACGGACGGCGATACCGGCGAGGTCTCCCCCGGCATGGTGGAGCCGCCGCTGGCCGATACCGGAATTATGATGGCTGATGCTTCAGCCGCCTCCGCGCCGGTGCCGCCCTCGGGCCTGCATCCCGCGAACGGCGCGGACACCCTCAATGCCCCCGGCACCGGCCCTTCGGCAGGGCCGGACGCATCGGGCGCGGCGCCGGAACCTGCCGCGCCGCGCAAGCCGGGCGGCCCTGGGGACATGCTTCCCTCCTGACCCGGCCGCGCGCCGCGCTTGCGGCACCAGGGTGCGCCGGGCCAGGATAGGGCACTTTCAAAAGGAGGAACGCCGATGTCCGACCGCCCTGCCCTTCCGCCGGAGATGGACCCCATGCGCCTCCTGTCCGAGATGCGACTTCCCATGGTCGATGTGCAGGCGCTGGCGGAAGCCCAGCGCCGCAACCTCGAGGCGCTGTCTGCCGCCAACCGCGTGGCGCTCGAGGGCGCGCAGGCCGTCGCTCGCCGCCACATGGAGATCCTGCAGCAGTCGATGTCGGAGATGACCGACGCGGTGCGCGGCGCCGCCTCGGGCAATCCGACCGACCAGGCCACCAAGCAGGCCGAGATGGTCAAGGCCACCTATGAGAAGGCCGTGACCAACATGAAGGAGCTGGCCGATCTCATCCAGAAGTCAAATGCCGAGGCGCTGACGGTGCTGAACCGCCGCTTCTCGGAGGCAATGGACGAGGTGCGCGGGCTGGTGGCCAAGAAGGAGGGCTGAGGCCCTCCGCTATCTCTGCTCGTCGGTGCGCGGCGGATCGAGCCGCGCGCCGTCCAGCAACGCGTCCCGCTTCGCTTTCGCCTCGGCGTCCCTTGCCCGCTCCGCCTTCGTACGGCCATTGGCGGCACGGTTCGCTGCAGCCTCCGCCTCCGCCGCCACGCGCTCCCGCGCCTTCCGTGCCCGGTTGAGGTTGACGATCTCGGCCATGGCCCCAGGATAGCCCCCTGGATTTGGCGGAGCCACCCCATGCAGATCGAGCTCACCGCGGCGGATGGCCATCGCCTCTCGGCCTGGCGCGCCGGCTCCGCCGATGCGCGGCGCGCGCTGGTCGTGGTGCAGGAGATCTTTGGCGTGAACCCGCATATGCGGCGCCTGTCGGACCATCTCGGCAGCCTCGGCTGGGCCGTTATCACCCCTGCCCTGTTCGACCGCGCAGAGCGCGGCGTGGAACTCGGCTACGAGGCGCCAGACCGCGAGCGCGGCATGAAGCTCCGCGGCCAGGTCTCGAACGAAGCTGTCATGCTCGACATCGAGGCAGCAGCGCGGGCGCTGCCGGCAGGCGCATCGCGCGGCATCATCGGCTATTGCTGGGGCGGCACCATCGCATGGTGGGGCGCCACCCGCTCCAACAGCTTCGGCGCGGCGGTGGGATACTACGGCGGCGGTATCGCGGGCACCCGGACGGAGACGCCGCACTGCCCGGTGCAGCTGCATTTCGGCGAGACGGACGGGGGCATCCCGCTCACGGATGTGGAACTGGTCCGGCAGGCGCAACCGGATGTCGAAGTCCATGTCTATCCCGGTGCCGGACATGGCTTCGCCTGCGAGGACCGTTCGAGCTATGATGCGGCCGCGACCGCGCTGGCCGAGGAGCGGGCAATCGCCTTTCTCTCGGCGCATCTGGGCGGGCCAGCCTAGGGCGGGTTGCCCGGCGTCATTGCACCTGGACCCAGAAGGAGCCACCCATGATCCAGACGCTGGTCGGAATCGTCATTTTCCTCGCGCTGCTCGTGGGGATGCCCTTCGTGTGGCCGAACGGCTTTTCGGAGCCTCCCTTCGTGATGATCGGGCTGCTCGTGATTGCGGCTGTGGTGGCCTTCATCGTAGGCCGCCGGCGCCGGGCCCGTGGCTGGGGCACCAGTTCCAGCGCCTGACCGTCCCGGAGCAAGCCTCACGAGGGGCCGGGGATAGAGTGCCTCCCCAGCGCCCCGACCCGATCAGGCCGCGCGCAGCACCCGCCCGGCCACCGCGTCAAGCTTCGCCATCAGCGCCGGGTCCCGCATGGCCGGCGGGGTGACGAGCGCGCTGTCCAGCGCGCGGTCGCAGCCCGAGGGGCAGGGACCGCGGGGCGCGGCCAGCATCGGGATCACGGCCCGCACCAGGTCCTGCGCCCGCCCGGCGTTGGCGTGCATCACCTTCACCACCGCCTCGACCGTCACATGGTCATGGTCGGGGTGCCAGCAGTCGTAATCCGTGACCATGGCGACGGTCGCGTAGCAGAGCTCCGCCTCACGGGCGAGCTTGGCCTCGGGCATGTTGGTCATGCCGATCACGTCGCAGCCCCAGGTCCTATAAAGCTCGCTCTCTGCCTTGGTGGAGAATTGCGGGCCCTCCATCACGAGATAGGTGCCGCCACGTTTGTGCTTCAGGCCGATGCCGCGCGCAGCCTCCTCCAGCGCATCGCCGAGGCGCGGGCAGAGCGGGTGCGCCATCGAGACATGGGCGACGCAGCCCGTCTCGAAGAAGCTTTTCTTGCGGGCAAAGGTACGGTCGATGAACTGGTCGGGGATGACGAAGCTGCCGGGCGGCAGGTCGGCGTTCAGGCTGCCGACCGCGGAGAGGGACAGGATCTCCGTGCAGCCCGCGCGCTTCATGACGTCGATATTGGCGCGGTAGTTCAGCTCGCCCGGCGGGATGCGGTGGCCACGGCCGTGGCGCGGCAGGAAGACGCAGCGCACGCCGGAGAGCGTGCCAAATAGCAGCTCGTCCGAGGGCTCGCCCCAGGGGCTATCGACCTTCTGCCAGCGCCGGTCCTCCAGGCCCTCGATGTCATAGAGGCCTGACCCGCCGATGAGGCCGATGACGGGGGTAATCTGGTCGGACATGGGAGGCTCCGGTTCCGGCTGAGCGCTTCCGTCTAGAACAGATCACGCCGATCGGGAATCCGGTCCCGCCAAGTCGTCCACCCTGCCACTTTGCCCAAGAAATGCAGCGCCATGCCACAGGCGAAAACGTCAGTTCCGGATTTACGGCAACTACAGGTTGCCTTTCGCAACCTGTAGTTGAATATTCACGTTCAACTCGCAGCTCAGAGAGGATTGGCAAGATGCCCGTGTCTCGCCCTGTTGACGAGGCGGAGCGGCTACTGGACGTGGCCGAGGTGGCGCGGTTCGACAAGGTGACCCAGGATCTCCTCGGCGCCTTCATCCGAGTGGCGAGCGACCTGATGGGTGCGCCAATCTCTGGCGTTTCCCTGGTTGGCGAGAGTGAGCAGTTCTTCCCTGCCGTGAAGGGGCTTACCGCGGGTCACACCCCCCGGGATAACGCATTCTGCGCCCACGCCATCCTCAACCCGCAGGAGGTGATGGTGGTGCCGGATCTGAAGGAGGATCCGCGCTTCAGCGCCAACGCCCTCGTCACGCAGAACCCCAATCTCCGCTTCTACGCAGGCGCGCCGCTGCTGGGCGCACGCGGCTTGCCGATCGGCACCTTGTGCGTGATGGACCATGTGCCGCGCATGGTCTCCGCGACGGCGATCGAGCGACTCCAGGATCTGGCGCGCGGCGTCTCGGCCGCGCTCTCCCTCCGCCACGCAATCGATGAGGTGCATCGCGCCGCTCGGACAGACCCGCTGACCGGCGTATGCAACCGCAAGGCCTGGGACGAGGCGATCGCCACGATCGACCCGCATCAGATCGGCGTGTTGATGATCGACCTGGATGGGTTCAAGCCCATTAACGACACCTATGGCCATGGCGGCGGCGACAAGGCCCTGGTCGAGGTGGCCCGCCGGCTGCGCGAGACGGTGCGCGGCGACGACATGGTGGTCCGCCTGGGCGGCGACGAGTTTGCCGTGCTGGTCCGCCGGATTGACCGGACGGAGGTCGGGCTGGCGCTTGCCGCCCGCATACACGCGGCTCTGGCTGATACCTTCGTGCTGAACGGCTCCACAGTGCCGCTCCGCGCCTCGATCGGTTTCGCGGCCGTGCCCTGGCATGCCGGCGACGTCCACAGCCTGATGGAACGGGCCGATGCGGCCCTCTATGCCGCCAAGCGAGCCGGCCGCGGCATCACCCGCGCCGCCGATGCATCAACGGGCAGCGACAATGTGGGCCGCACTGTGCTTGAGGCACGGCTGCGCGAGGCCTTCGCGCCCGGCGGCACTGTGCCCTTTCACCTCGTGTTCCAGCCGATCGTGGAGATGAAGACGGGGGAGGTCTGCTCCGTCGAGGCGTTGCTGCGCTGGCGGACCGGCACCGGCCTCTCGCTCCGGCCCGTCGACGTTCTGCCGGTGATCGAGGGCATGGGGTATTCCGGCTCGCTCGACCGCTGGGTGGTGGACGAGGCCTGCCGGCTGATCGCCCTCGGCCATCCGCCCTTCACCATCGCCGTCAACGCCTCGGCCAGCACCTTCGGCATGCCGGGATTCGACTCCGAGGTGGGCGCGATCCTCCGGCGGCACGGCGTTTCCGGCGACCGGCTGATCATCGAGATGACCGAGGGATCCCTGGCCGGCGACCCTGATGCGGCGCTCGCCAACATGCGCGGCCTCGGGCAGTTGGGCGTGCGCGTGGTTCTGGACGATTTCGGCGGTGGGCATGGGACACTGGCGCGGCTGCGCGGCTACCCCTTCGCGTCCATCAAGATCGACCGTTCCCTCATCACCGACTGCGCGCGCGACACGCAGGGCCGGGCACTGATGGAGGCGGTGGCCGGGATGGCCCATGCCATGCTGGTGCCCGCCGTGGCCGAGGGTGTGGAGGATGCGGCGCAGCTCGCCGTGTTGGCACGGCTGGGGGTGGAGCGGGTGCAGGGCTTCCTGATCTCGCGCCCCGTATCCTGGGACCGGCTGGAAGAAGTGGCCGCGGGCGTCCCCGCCCGGCTCCGCGCCGCGCTCGGCCAGGATGTGCCTATCGGCGCCTGAGACGCCCGCGCCGCCACGATCCCTGAATCAGAAAGGGCCGCCCCGGTTTTCCGGGGCGGCCCTTTTCGCGTCGTCGTCCCGCAGGGATCAGTGCAGGTCGGACCAGATCTTCCGCTTCACGGCATAAACCAGACCGCCGAGAATGGTGAGGAAGATGATCATCCGCACGCCCATGGCGCGGCGCTGCTCCAGCTCCGGCTCCGCAGCCCAGGCCATAAAGGTGGCCACGTCGGTCGCCATCCGGTCCACGGTTGCCTGAGTGCCGTCGGCGTAGGTCACCTGGCCATCCGTGTTCAGCGGCGGCGCCATGGCGATCTGATGGCCCGGGAAGTACTTGTTGTAGTGCATCCCATTGGCGATGGTCACGCCGGGCGGCGGATCCTCGTAGCCGGTCAGCAGGGCGTGCAGGTAGTCGGCCCCACCCTCGCGCGCCTTCACAATCACGGACAGGTCGGGCGGCAGCGCACCATTGTTGGCAGCGCGGGCGGAGGCGTCATTGGCGAAGGGCCGCCGGAAGCGGTCCGAGGCACGGGCGGGGCGCTCGAACATCTCGCCATTGTCGTTCGGCCCATCCTGCACCTGGAACTGCGAGGACAGTGCCGCGATCTGCGGAGGCGTCAGGCCGATACCGGTCAGGTGGCGATAGGAGAGCTGCCGCATGGAGTGGCAGGCCGAACAGACCTCCTTGTAGACCTGGAAGCCGCGCTGAGCGGAGGCGCGGTCGAAGGTTCCGAAAATCCCGTCGAAAGAGAAATTCGTGTTCGGGATATGGATCACCTCATGCCCCTGGGCACGCGCGGCCTGCGGTGCCGCAAAGAGGCCGGCGGCCAGGGCGGCCGCAACGGCGGCCGCCTTCAGGGTCGGAACAAAGCGGCGCATCACGCCTTCTCCATCGGCTTGGCGGTGGCGCCTGCGGGCAGCGGTCCGCCGCCGCGCCGTCCGAGCACTGCCTGGGCAATGCTCTCGGGCAGGGGTAGCGGGCGCTCGAACTTCGACAGCAGCGGCAGGACCACCAGGAAGTAGGCGAAGTAGTAGGCCGTGCAGATCTGCGCGATCAGAATGTAGGGCTGCTCGGCCGGCTTGCCGCCCACCCAGCCCAGGACGAAGAAGTTCACCGTCCAGAGCAGGAACAGCCACTTGGCGATCGGGCGGAAGCGCATGGAGCGCACCGGCGAGCTGTCCAGCCAGGGCAGGACGAACAGGATCACCAGCGCGCCACCCATCAGGGCCACGCCGCCCAGCTTGTTCGGCACAGCGCGCAGCACCGCGTAGAAGGGCAGGAAGTACCACTCCGGCACGATATGGGCGGGCGTCACCAGCGGGTTAGCCGGGATGTAGTTGTCCGGATGGCCCAGCGCGTTCGGCATGAAGAAGACGAGGATCGCGAAGACCAGCAGGTAGATGATGATCCCGACGCTGTCCTTCATCGTGTAGTACGGATGGAAGGGCACGGTGTCCTGCGGGCCCTTGGGCTCGATGCCCAGCGGGTTGTTCGAGCCCACGATGTGAAGCGCCGCGATGTGGAGGAACACCACGCCGGTGATCACGAAGGGCAGCAGGAAGTGGAGCGAGAAGAAGCGGTTCAGCGTGGGGTTATCCACCGAGAAGCCGCCCCACAGCCAGGTGACGATGCTGTTGCCGACCACGGGAATGGCCGAGAACAGGTTGGTGATCACCGTCGCGCCCCAGAAGGACATCTGCCCCCAGGGCAGGACATAGCCCATGAAGGCCGTGGCCATCATGAGGATGAAGATTACCACGCCGATCATGAACAGCAGTTCGCGCGGCGTCTTGTAGGAGCCGTAGAACAGGTTCCGCCAGATGTGGATGTAGACCACGATGAAGAACATCGAGGCCCCGTTGGCGTGGATGTAGCGCAGCAACCAGCCGTAGTTCACGTCGCGCATGATGCGCTCGACGGAATCGAAGGCCAGGTTGGTGTTGGCGGCATACTGCATGGAGAGCACGACGCCGGTGGCGATCATGATCACCAGGCTGATCATCGCGAGCGCACCGAAATTCCAGAAATAGTTGAAATTCCGGGGCGTCGGGAAGGTGCCGTATTCCCGTTGCACCATGGAGATGATCGGCAGCCGCCGATCGACCCAGCGCAGGACGGGGTTCTTGACTTCTGAGTTCGAGAGGCCTTCGGCCATGTGTGGCGGCTCCTCAGCCGACCCGGATACGGGTGTCGGAGGTGAACGAGTAATCGGGGATAGCAAGGTTCAGCGGCGCCGGCCCGCGGCGCACGCGCCCGGCCGTGTCGTAATGGCTGCCATGGCAGGGGCAGAACCAGCCGCCATAGGCGCCGCGGTCGTCGGTCGGTTTCTGGCCCAGCGGCACGCAGCCGAGATGGGTGCAGACACCCAGCACGATCAGCCACTGGTCCTTGCCCGGTTTCACGCGGGACTGGTCGGTCGCCGGGTCGCGCAGCTCGCCGATCGGAACAGCGCGGGCTTCCTCGATCTCCTGCGGCGTACGGCGGCGGACGAAGACCGGCTTGCCGCGCCACATGACCGTGACGGCCTGGCCCTCGGCAATCGGGCCCAGTTCCACATCGGTGCTGGCCAGGGCCAGCACGTCCTGGCTCGGGTTCATCGAGTTGATGAAGGGCCAGGCAACCACGGCCACGCCGACCGCGGCGAAGGAGCCGGCAGCAAGCTTCAGGAAGTCACGGCGGACCGGGCCATGGTCCTGGTCCCCATAGGGCAGGGTGCCGACGGCATCGGCCTGCCGCGGCCCAGGTTCGGAGGGGCTCGTCTTTGGCGGGTTTGCCAGCACATCGGCCATTCGATCGCTCGTCCTGTTCTCCGTCCCCATCCCTGGCGCCGGGTTGGGGCGCCGGCTGGGGCCGTTGCATCCTTGCGCGGGAGACCGGCTTTCGGCCGGGCGGGGCGCGGGCCTGGCGCGCGCGCGAGCGCGGTGCCAAGCCGGTTGTGCCGCCATATAACGGTGCGGAACGGGGGGTGGCAACGGCAGCGCCCCGCACCGCAACACCCGATGGCGCAAATGACACATAGCCCTGACCTGCAGCATGCCAAGGACGGCGCCGAACCCGCCCTTCACCCTTTTGCACCGACGGCCCGCGTCTGGTTCGAAGAGCTTCGCGACCGGCTCTGCGCCGCCTTTGAGGCGATCGAGGACGAGGGCGGGTCGGGGCCTCATGGCGGGATGGCCCCTGGCCGTTTTGTCCGCACCCCATGGAAGCGGCCGGAAGGCGGCGGTGGCGTCATGTCCGTCATGAAGGGGCGGGTCTTCGAGAAGGTGGGGGTGAACGTCTCAACCGTCTGGGGCGAGTTCAGCCCGGAATTCCGCCGCCAGATCCCCGGCGCAGAGGAGGATCCGCGCTTCCTGGCCACCGGGGTCTCGCTGGTCGCCCACTTGCGGTCACCCCTGGTGCCGGCCGCTCATATGAACACCCGTTTCATCACCACGCGGCGCAGCTGGTTCGGCGGCGGCGGGGATATCACCCCGATGTTCCCGGATCTTCCCGAGTCACGGGAGGATGCGGAGACCTTCCACGCCGCCTTCCGCGAGGCCTGCGACCGGCACGACCCCGAGCACTATCCCCGCTTCAAGAAATGGTGCGACGAGTACTTCTTCCTGCCCCATCGCAACGAGCCGCGCGGGCTGGGCGGCATCTTCTACGACTGGCTGGGCCGGGACGAGCCGGACGAGCGGCGCCTGCCCGACCATTTCGCCTTCACCCGCGATGTCGGAGAGGCCTTCCTGGCCGCCTATCCCACCATCATCCGCGGCCGCATGCACGAGCCCTGGACGGCGGAACAGCGGGAGGCCCAGCTCATCCGCCGCGGCCGCTACGTGGAGTTCAACCTGCTGCACGACCGCGGCACGCTGTTCGGCCTGCGCACGGGCGGCAATGTGGAGGCAATTCTCATGTCGATGCCTCCGGAGGTGCGCTGGCCCTAGAGGGCACCAGCTCGGGCGGAACCCGTGACGACAGCGCAGCGGAGCTCCTCCCGGCCAGCCTCATAGCGGCGGCGATTGCCGAACCGCATGTTCCGGTCCGCCGCGCAGCAGCCATTGGCCTTGTGCGGCTTGCAGAGCAGGCAGCCGGCCCGACGGCTTTTGGGCCGCCCTCGTTTGAAGTGCATCGCTGGTCTTCCTGCCGCTGTGGCGCTTGGCCATCGCGTCTATCGAATGGCAAGCTGGCCATAACAATAAAGCACGGGAGCTTCCATGATCGCGCGCCGTCCCCTTCTCGGGGCAGGACTTGCCCTGCCCTTCATCCGCCCGGCTTTCGCCCAGTCCGGTGCCCAATCCGGCGCCCAATCCGGAGAGTGGCCCAACCGCCAGGTCCGGGTGATCGTCCCCTTTCCTCCCGCCGGTTCCACGGACGTGATGACCAGGATCTACGCCGAGCAGCTTCAACAGAAGCTTGGCCAGAACTTCGTCATCGAGAACCGCCCGGGCGCCGGCGGCAATATCGGGATGGACGCGATCGCGAAAGCGCCCGCCGACGGCTATACCCTGGGCATGGCCACGATCGGGCAGTTCTCGATCAACCAGTTCCTTTATTCCCGCATGCCCTGGGAGATCGACCGCGACTTCGTCGCCGTCGCCCTCACCTATGAGCTACCGAACGTCGTCATCGTCAGCAGCCAGCACTGCCCGGCGAAGACCCTGCAGGAATTTATCGCCTGGACGCGGGAGCGGCCGCAGGGGATCAGCTATGGCAGCCCGGGCGTGGGCACCACGGCGCATCTCTCCGGCGCCCTCTTCACCCATCGACTGAAGCTGAACGCCGAGCACGTGCCCTTCCGCGGCGCGGCGCAGATCATCCCGGCCATGCTCTCGGGCGACCTCACCTGCGCGATCGACAACCTGGCCTCCTACATCCCCATCATACAGGAAGGACGGATGCGGGCCTTCGCGGTGACCGACGCCGCGCGCTGGCCGAGCTTGCCGGACATCCCCACCATGGCGGAAGCCGGGATGCCCGATTTCGTCATCACCTCCTGGGCCGCCATGGTAGCGCCAGCAGCCACCCCGCGCCCTGTCGTGGACCGGCTGAACGCCGCACTGAAATCGGTGGCGGAGGATCCGGCAATGCAGCGGCGCGCGCTCCAGGCCGGGACCAAACTGCTCTGGTCCACTCCGGAAGGGGCGGCGGAGCGTGGCAAGCGCGAGCGGCCGATGTGGCAGGAGGCGGTTCGCCTCACCGGCGCACGGGCGGATTAGGGAAGAACCGGGGCGGTACTGCCGCCCCGGCCGCCTTCCGGCTCAGTTGCCGGTACGATCGCCCTTCAGCTCGGGATCGTGCGTGTGGTGGCTGTCAAGCTCGCCACCACCACCCGAGACCTGGCTCTTGGCGCTGTTCGTGGCTGGGCCGGGCTGTGTCTTGCCCTTCTCCCGATGCGCCTCGCCGTGGCTGCCACCCTGGTGGCTGCTCCCCGGACCGCCGGCGGAGTTGTTCTTGTCCTCGGTTCCCTTGACCATGATTCAACGATCCTGCTGATAACCCTGGTGGTGGGTGTTGATCCCGGTGTTCCCCTGCTGGCCCTGCTGGCCCGGGTCGAACTTGCCGCGGTTCTCGGCGGTGTTGCGGGCGTCCTTCGGATTGACCTCACCCTCGCCAGGGTTGTTGCCGCCGTGCGGAGCCTGGTTGGCGGGCGGGACGGGCGGCATATGGGCCTTGGACATGGCAAGCCTCCTCAACTCTTCCGTGGAGGATGGTTAACGCCGCGGCGACGACGGACGTTTCCCCCAAGGGAATGTACCCAGGCATGTTTCACCCGCCGTTGCCCCTGCCCCCCTTCCCGCCCTATCTCCCGCCCATGCCCGCCCGCGCCGCCCAGGACCTTACAACGCCAGCCGGACGCCGGGCCGCACTGATGAACAGCCTGTTCGTGGACCATGCCGTCCTTCGCCAGGGCTGGCGCAACTGGGGCGTGGTGGCGCCGGGGCGACTGTACCGCTCGAACCACCCCTCCCCCTGGCAGCTGCGCGATGCCTCCCAGCGCTTCGGGCTAAAAACGGTGATCAACCTCCGCGGAGAGCGGGTGAGCTGCGGCTCCGATGCCCTCTCCCGTGCCGAAGCTTACAGGCTCGGCCTCACCCATATCGATGCGCCCTTCGAGAGCCGCGGCGCCCCGCACCGCGACCGCATCCTGCGCTTGGCGGGCATCCTGGCCGATATGGCCGAGCCCGCTCTTCTTCACTGCAAATCCGGCGCGGATCGCACTGGCCTGGCGGCGGGAATCTTCCTTCTGCTGGAAGGCGGGACGAGCGCGCAGGCGCTGGATCAGCTGCACTGGCGGCACGGTCATGTCAGCGCCTCCCGCACCGGCATCCTGGACGCCTTCTTCCGCCTCTACGCGCAAAAGGCCGAGGGGCGGCTGCCCTTCCTGGACTGGGTTCGGGACGAGTACGACGAGGCCGCGCTGCGGGCGGATTTCCAGAGCCGGCCCTGGGCGGACCGGCTGGTGGATGGGGTGTTGCGGCGGGAGTGAGGCAAGGCCGGGGGGAGGTATCCCCCGGCCCCCCTTCTATTCTTGTGGGAGTGCGCTGGTCCGCGGGTTGGCAGGGCGCAATGCGACGATGATGGCGATGGCTGCTGCCCCAGCGGCTTCGATGGGCGCGTCGCCCGGGTGGAGCAGCGTATCGCCAGCCTCCAGCCGCGCATCGCCGATAGCCAGCACGCCCTCGGCGCAATGGACGGCCAGGGTCTTCCCTCCGCTGGGTGCGGGATGGTTCGCGGAAATGGCCTGCACGAAAACCTGCGCCTCGAAGGCCTCCCGCGCGGTGAAGACGTTGAAGGCGCGTGCGGGACCACCTTGCGGGACGTAATGCGTCGGCCGGTCGCCGGGGAACAGCGAGGGCACGAAGGGACGGCAGGGCAGGACGATCCCGTCGACGGTCAGCGTCGCGCCGGCCCCCTCGATCAGGGTGAAGATCCGGTCCACCCCGGGGAAGTACGAGAAGGCGGCCTCGCCGGTCAGGTCGGCGATGCTGATCAGCCAGCCCATCCCTTCGCCATCGCTCCCGGCAACGTCGCGCGTGATGCCCAGCCCGTTCGGCCAGGGGCGCGGGGTGAGCGATGCGGCGCGGATGAGGCTGGGGGTCATGCGGTCTCCGTCACGGTGAAAGCCTGGGCGCGCACCAGCCCGGCATAGGCGCCACCTCGGGCCAGAAGGGCATCATGCGTGCCGGATTCCGCAACGCGGCCGCCTTCCAGCACCACAATCAGATCGGCATCGCGCACGGTGGAGAGGCGGTGCGCGACCACCAGCGTCGTCCGCCCGGCGCGCAGCGCGGCGAGGGCGGACTGCACGGCGGCCTCGCTAGCAGTGTCGAGCGCGCTCGTCGCCTCGTCCAGAAGGAGCACGCGCGGGTTGCGCAGCAGCGCTCGGGCGAGGGAAATGCGCTGCCGCTGCCCGCCCGAAAGCCGCGCGCCGCCCGGGCCGAGCACGGTGTCGTAGCCCTGGGGCAATGCGGTGATGAAGTCGTGCGCGGCGGCGGCACGGGCCGCCTCCTCCACCTGGGCGCGGGTAGCACCGGGGCGGCCGCATGCGATGTTGGCCAGCGCGGTGTCGTCAAACACCGTGGCGTCCTGGCCGACATAGGCGATGGCGTCGCGCAGGCTCTCCAGCGACACGCCGCGCACATCCGCCCCGTCCAGAGTCACCCGGCCGGCGGTCGCGTCATACAGGCGCGGCACCAGGGCCAGCGCGGTGGACTTGCCGGCGCCGGAGGGGCCGACGAGGGCAAGGGTGCGCCCGGGTTCGGCCAGGAAGCTCACGCCGTGGAGCGCGGCGCGGTCGTCCTCATAGGAGAAATGCACATTCTCGAAAGCCACGCGGCCTGCACCGTCCGGCAGGGCGGGCGCGCCGGGCGGGGCGGCGATGGCACGCGGCGCGTCGATCACGGCATTGACCCGCGCGAGCCCGGCCAGGCCTTCCTGCAAAGCCGCGTTCAGGCTGCCCAGCGCGCGCACGGGGCGGGCGGCGATCAGCAGCGCGGCGACGAAGCCGGTGAACTCGCCCACCGTCCCCTCGCCCTGCGAGACCCGCCAGCCGACGATCGCCAGGATCGCCGCCACGGCGACGCCCCCGATCGCCTCCAGCATCGGGTCGAGGCTCGCCCGCGTCCGGGCGATGGAGAGAAGGCTGGCGCGCAGGTTGGCGAACAGCTTCGCCGCCCGGCCCTCCTCCGCCTCCTCCAGCCGGTAGGAGCGCACCACGCGGGCGGCGGCGAAGCTCTCGGTCAGCGCGGCGGCGGCTTCGCCCACCCGCTCCTGCATGCCGCCCGAGGCGCGGCGGATTCGCTTGCCAAGCCGCAGGATCGGCACCACCGCCACCGGGTAGAGCAGCGCGGCGACGAGCGACATCCGCCAGTCCAGCCAGACCATGGAGCCGACGAGCCCCACCACCGTCAGCACGTCGGCGATGGCGTTGATGGCCTTGGTCAGCGCTTCGCGGATGGCGGCGGCATCGGCGGTGAAACGGGCGGCGTGGCGGGCGGGGGCCTCGCGCGACACCATCGCGAAGTCGGCGCGGGTGAGGGCGTGGAACAGACGGTTCTGCAGGCCCTCGATCACACGCAGCACCGTAGACTGGATCGAGACCGCCTGGCCGTACTGGGCCAATGCTTTGGCGACGGTGAGCAGGACGATGGCGGGCGGGATGGCCCAGACGATCCGCTGGTCGTTCGCGGTGAAGAGGTCGAAGGCCTGCTGGATCACCACCGGATACAGGGCGGTGAGCGCGGCAACGAGGCCGGTGCAGAGCAGAGCGATGAGGATGCGGCGCGGATGATGCCGAAGTTCCTCGCGCCAGAGGCGGGCGATGAGGGCGCGGCTCGTATCGGGATCGACGCGCCGCGGCTTGGACGGGGAGGCCATGGTCGGGCGGTTACTCCCACTGCCGGCCCATGGCCAGGGCCGGCGGGGAAGAGAGGCCGGGGAGAGGAAGGGGGTCCCTCCCCGGCCGCCGGGTCAGGCGCGGCGGCGCGCGGCGTCCACGCTCCACGGGCCCGGGCCGGCGAAGACGAGGTAGAGGAAGATGAAGCAGTACAGGATGGACGCGTCGCCCCCGTTCAGCGTGGGGTAGAGGTTCCGCGGCGCGTGGAACATCCAGTAGGCCACGGCCATCTCGCCGGAGAGGATGAAGGCCACCGGGCGGGTAAAGGCGCCGATCAGAAGCAGTAGGCCGCCCACCAGCTCCAGGATCGCGCCAATCCAGAACAACGACATCACCGGCGGCAGGCCGTTCGCCGGCGGCGCCGGGAAGCCGAACAGCTTCTGCGTGCCGTGCAGCAGGAAGATCAGCGCCGCGACGATGCGCAGCACCGAGAGCACGCGCGGCGCCCAGAGGATTAGGTTGGAGGACAAGGCGGTGGCTCCGATTCGGGTATGAATCAGACGTAACCCGAGCGGTCAGCCTTCCGGAAGC
Organism: Roseomonas sp. WA12; assembly: GCF_054165765.1. NCBI lineage: Bacteria > Pseudomonadati > Pseudomonadota > Alphaproteobacteria > Acetobacterales > Roseomonadaceae > Roseomonas > Roseomonas sp. WA12. Next base: position 3,179,819 of record NZ_CM135108.1, read on the forward strand.
GGCTTCCCGTGAATGGGCTTCATCATCTCTGCCAATCGGGCGCGGCAGGCCTCCGCGTCTGCGGTGCAGCCACCTTCCAGCCACCAGCGGCGCGCCTCGGCCAGCAGCCGGCCCATCTCCGGCCCCGGTTTTACCCCCAGGGCGAGCGCGTCGCGGCCGAGAAGGGGGAAGACGGGCACGGGCATGGCGGCCAACCGATCGCGCAACCGGGCCCAGGCCTCATCGTCCGGCCCCTGCCAGCCCCAGGCGCGGTTCACCGCCTGCCGGTGCCAGGTGGCGTCCAGCAAGGCACCGGCGGGCTGCTCCGCCAGCAGGCGGCGCAGCGCATCGTCATCCGGGCCGCCCTCCGCGATGGCGGGCTGCAACGGCAGCAGGTCGTGCCCGGCGCGGTAACGCGCGACCAGGCGCTGCACCTCATCGTTCGAGGCCTTCAGCCGCCGCGCGGCCTCGGCGGCGCCATGGGCAAGGAGCGCGTCGAAGCGCAGCATCGGGTCGGACGGAGCGCCGATTTCGGCCAGGGCGCGCAGGTGCCGCGCGGCGCCCAGGCAATCCGGGCCGAGGATCGCGGGAAGCACGCCCGTTTCCTCCATCAGCGCCACGGCCTCCGCCGGGTCCGGCGCCAGGAGCAGCCGCTTGAGCTCCATCCAGACCCGCTCGGCCGAGAGCCGGGCGAGGTTGCCCACCGAGGACCGGATGGCCGCCACCGCCGCCGGGTCGGGCGCGCCGCGGCCGTAGCGGGCCTGGAAGCGGAAATAGCGCAGGGCACGAAGATGGTCCTCGGCCAGCCGTGTTGCGGGGTCGCCGACGAAGCGCACCCGCCCGGCCTCAAGGTCTGCGCGACCCCCGAAATAATCCCACAACTCGCCGGTGGCGGAGAGCGAGAGGGCGTTCATCGTGAAGTCCCGCCGGGCCGCGTCCTCGCGCCAGTCGGTGGTCCATTCCACCACGGCGTGGCGTCCATCGGTCACCAGATCCCGGCGCAGACTGGTCACCTCCACGGGCTGTCCGTCCAGAACCGCGGTCAGGGTGCCATGGGCCAGTCCCGTTTCGTGGACACGCAGGCCGGCGGCGGCCAGCCGGGCAGCAATGTCCTCCGGCGGGAAAGGCGCGGCCACATCCACGTCGGCCACCTCGCGGCCGGCCAGCGCATCGCGCACCGCCCCGCCGACCGCGCGCGCCCCGGGCAGGGCTGCGAGCACGGCGGCAGGTGCCCGATCGGCCAGGAAGGTGGGCGGCGGGATGCGCCCGACAGGTGGGTCGGCCGCCTCGCTCATCGGCGCGGCGGGCCCTCATGCGGCGGCGGGGGCGAGAGCACCGGGCCGGGCGGCCAGGGCTGGGCAGGGCGGGTCGGCGCGGAATGGCCGGGCTCGATCCCGTCAGCCGTCACGCGCGGGGGCACATAGGCAGAACCCGGCTCCATCCCGCGCGACAGCCCGTAAAAAATCGCCCCGCCAATGCCGATGGCCAGCCCCACCAGGGCGAGGGCGATCATATGCGTCCCCACGGCCCGGCCCGGATTGAACCGCAGCCAGAGCGCGTAGATGGCGAAGGGCGAGAGAAAGAGGATCGCCTCGGCGAGATAGGGCATGCCCCGCCTATATGCCGACGCGCGTGCGGCATCGGTAGGGGCGCGGGCTTGGCGGCGTTGCGATGTGCGGCCCAATCTCCCGGCCGGATCGGAGATACCGGATGCGTTGGATCACGCGCCTCTTCCTTCTCGCGCTTGTGCTGGCGGCCAGTACGTCGGAAGCGGCGGACCGGCCGCCCGGGTCGGCTTTGCCGCCTGAGGTGGCCGCCTTCGTCGCCCGGCGGGACAGATGCGACCATTTCCGCGGCGAGGAATCCGAGGATCCCGCCCGCGCGGCCGAGATCACCCGGCAGCTCCGCCGCAACTGCCGGGGCACGGATGCGGAGCTGGCGCGGCTGAAGCGCCGGCATGCCGGGAATGCCGCCGTGCGGGACAGGCTGGCCGGGTACGAAGCGGCGGTGGAACAAGGCCGGCTCGCGCCGCCTAGTCGCGCAGTGCCAAAGCCAGACTGCGCAGCATGCTTGCGGTGGCGCCCCAGATGGTCTGGGTCTCGTGCGGCCAGGCCCAGTAATGCCGCTCCCGCCCGCCGAAGACGCCGCTGCGCCTCTCCGGCCCGGCCGGATCCAGCAGGCGCGCGAGCGGGTATTCGAACACCTCCGCTACCTCGGCGGGCGCGGGGGTGAGGGTGACCGGCGGGTCCAGCAGGGCGACGACGGGAACCACATGGAAGCCAGTTCCCGTGATCAGCGACGGCAGGCGGCCGGCGATCCGGGGCAGGCGGGGGTCGAGTCCCACCTCCTCGGCGGCCTCGCGCAGGGCAGCGGCCTCGGGAGTCTCGCCCGGCTCAATCCTCCCGCCGGGGAAGGCGACCTGCCCGGCATGGGCCGAAAGCGTGGCGGCACGAAGGGTCAGCAAAACGCTGGGCGCGCCATGCAACAGGATGGGCACGAGCACGGCGGAGCGGCGCATGTCTTCCGGCGGCTGGGCGTCCCCCGCGCCGTGGAGGAGGCGGGCGGGGTCCGACAGTCGCTCCTCCACCCAGGCGGGGCTGAAGCCTGCATCCAGGTCAGCTGCAAGAACCGCGGGAACGCCGTCGGCGGGAGGGGCGGTCACGCCACCTCGTCGTCGAATTCCTCGGCGGGGATCTCCTCGGCCGGGCTGTCATCGATGGTGAAGAACACGCCCTGGCTCCACACGCCCATCACCTCGCGGCCATCCACCGTCTCGGGCTGGGCGAGCGCGACGAGCTCATAGAAGACCGGACGGCTGATCCGGGCCTCAAGGCCGGGGCGGACGGTGACATAGGGGCGGGGCTCGCGGGTGACGGGGTCGATCTCCACCCGGATAGGGTGGTTCTCATCGGCCGTGACCATCTCGTCCAGATTGGTGCGGAAGGTCAGGCACTGCCGGGCAGGGCGCTTGCGGGTGGCGCCGCTGTCGCAGGCCCCTTCCCCACAGCAATGGCCCCAGGTCAGCTCCACCGCGACGAAAGGGACATCCTCCACCTCGATCCGGCCGCGCTCGACGGGGGTTTCCAGCCAGTAGCTGCCATCCGCCTCCCGCTTCAGTACGGAAGCGAAGAGGCAGACCAGCTCCTTCCGGCCAATTGGGCTGCCCTGGTAGTGCCAGGATCCGTCGCGCGCGATCCGCATGCGGAAGTCGCCGCAGATGGTTCGAGGCGCCCGCGCCAGCGCTCCCGAAATGGGCGGCGCAGCCGGTTTCGCCCCGCCTGTAACGTCATGCATCCCCAGCGCCATGTGACTTCCTCCGCGCCATCGAAGGGCCTTACCCTCGCCATCCCCCTCTCCCGCCTCCATCTGCTGGGAGAGGCGGGCTCGGGCGTTACCTTCGGGCAATATGGAAAGGCAGTAGGCATGGTTGAAGGGCCCGGGATCACGGAAGCGCCAGTTGATGCCGAGAAGCTGCTTTCCGAGGCTGAGGCGCTCTCCGCCCGGCTGTCCCGGGTGCGGGCCGCGGTCGGCCGGGTGATCCTCGGCCAGGAGGAGGTGGTGGAGCAGGCGCTCGTCACCCTTCTGGCCGGCGGGCACATGCTGCTGGTGGGCGTGCCCGGCCTGGGCAAGACCAAGCTGGTGGAGACGCTGGGCACGGTGATGGGGCTGGATGCCCGCCGCGTTCAGTTCACCCCGGACCTCATGCCCAGCGACATCCTGGGCTCGGAAGTGCTGGAGGAGGCCGAGGGCGGCCGCCGTGCCTTCCGCTTCCTGCGCGGGCCGGTGTTTTGCCAGCTGCTGATGGCCGACGAGATCAACCGCGCCTCCCCCCGCACCCAGTCCGCCCTGCTGCAGGCGATGCAGGAACGGCGCGTGGCGGTGGGCGGCGAGGTGCTGGACCTGCCCGCTCCCTTCCATGTTCTCGCCACCCAGAACCCGATCGAGCAGGAGGGCACCTACCCGCTGCCCGAAGCGCAGCTGGACCGCTTTCTCCTTGAGATTGAGATCGGCTACCCCGACGAGGCGGCGGAGCGCGCCATGCTGCTCGCTACCACCGGCGCCCGCGAGGCAAGGCCCGAGGCGGCGCTGCGGGCCGATGAGCTGATCGCCGCCCAGACCCTCATCCGCCGCTTGCCCGTGGGTGAGGCGGTGCTGGACGCCATCCTGCGCTTGGTGCGCGGTGCGCGTCCGGATACGGCCACCCTGCCCGCGGTGAAGCAGCACCTGGCTTGGGGCCCCGGCCCCCGCGCGGCCCAGGCGCTGATGCTGGCCACCCGGGCACGGGCGGTGCTGGACGGGCGGCTCTCCCCCAGCGTGGAGGACGTGCTGGCGCTGGCCGAGCCGATCCTGCGCCACCGCATGGCGCTGGGCTTCGCCGCCCGCGCCGATGGCGTCAGGCTTTCCGAGGTGATCGGCGCGCTGAAGGCCGATCTTGGCTGAAGCGGGACCACTCTCCCTTCGTGCCGAGGCGGCGGCCGCACGGCTGCCGCCCCTGGTGGTGGCCGCCGAGCGCATAGCGGCGACGGTGATGCAGGGCGTCCATGGTCGCCGCCGCGCGGGTCCTGGTGACGCCTTCTGGCAGTTCCGCCCCTATCTGCCCGGCGACGATGCCGGCCGCGTGGACTGGCGGCAGAGCGCGAAGTCCGACCGGCTGTATCTGCGCGAGACGGAGTGGGAATCCGCCCAGACCGTCGCCCTTTGGCGGGACTCCGCGCCGGGGATGGACTGGTCCGGCACGCCCGGGCGGGCGACGAAGCGGGAAAGGGCCGATCTGCTGCTGCTGGCGCTCTCCTCCCTCCTGCTGCGGGGCGGGGAGCGGGTGCGGCTGCTCGGCGGCGGGCGCGGGATCTCGGGCCGCGGTGCCCTGCCGGCGCTGGCCATGCAGCTGGGGGGCCAGTCCGGCCCGCCCGCCGACGAGGCCCTGCCCCGCCATACCCGCGCGGTGCTGTTCGGCGATTTTCTGGCCCCGCTGGAGGTGACCCGCGCCGCCCTCGCCCCCCTCGCGGCCGCGGGGACGCGGGCCACGCTGGTCGCGCTGCTCGACCCGGCGGAGGAGACCCTGCCCTATGGCGGCCGGGTGCGCTTCGAGCCGCTGGATGGCGGGGATGCGGCGCTGGTGCCGCGGGTGGAGGGCATCCGGGCGCTGTATGAGGAGCGGATGGTCGCGCATCGCGAGGGGCTTTCGGCGCTCGCGGCCTCGCTCGGCTTCCGCGTGCTGTCGCACCGCACGGACCACCCGCCCGAGGCCGCGCTGATGGCGTTGTGGCAGGCGCTGGCCCCGCAGGGGGCGCGTTAAATGAACCGACAGGGTGGGACCGGACCCCACGAAGGGCTTTTATGATGGGCGCACTCTCCTTCGCCGCCCCCTGGCTGCTGGTGGCGCTGGCCGCCCTGCCCGCGCTGTACTGGCTGCTGCGCGTCACCCCGCCCACGCCGCGGCGGCAGGCCTTTCCGCCCGCCCGCTTCCTGCGCGACCTGCCGGCGGTGGAGGAGACCCCTGCCCGCACGCCCTGGTGGCTGCTGCTGCTGCGCCTGGCGGCGGCGGCCTTGATCGTGCTCGGCCTGGCGCGGCCGGTCTGGAACGCCGCCCAGGGGGAGGCCGCGGATGCGCCGCTTCTCGTCGTGGTGGACAATGGCTGGGCCTCGGCGACGGATTGGCCGGACCGGATGGCGGCAGCCGGGGCGGCGCTGGACGCGGCCTCTCGCGCCGGCCGTCGCGTGGCGCTGCTGGCCACCGCCCCCGCCCCGACCGGCGAGCCGCCCCGCCCCACCGGCTGGATGCCGGCCGAGGAGGCGCGCGCGCGTCTCGCTGCCCTGCGGCCGCAGCCCTGGGCGCCGGATCGCGCGGCGGCCCTGGCCGCGCTGCGTGGCTGGGGCGGCGGCGCCTTCGCCAGCCTCTACGTGACCGACGACCTCGCCCATGGCGCCGACGATGCCGCCACGCTGATGGCAGCCCTTTCGGAAGCGGGCACGCTGCAGGTGGCGCGCGGCACGCCGGGCTCGGCGCGCGTGCTGCTGCCGCCGCGCGCGGAGGCGGATCGCCTCGTTCTCGGCCTGCGTCGCGCCCCGGGTGGGCCGGCAGGCGAAGCGGCCGTGCTGGCCATGACCGGCGATGGTCGCGCCCTCGGCCGCGCCGTGCTGCCGCTCGCCGCCGGCGCCACCGAGACGGAGGGCGCGCTGGAGCTGCCGGTGGAGGTCCGCAACAGCGTCACCCAGCTGTTGCTGGAGGGCACGGGATCGGATGCGCCCGGCGCCGCGGGCGTGGTGCTGCTGGACGAGCGGTACCGCCGCCGCCCCGTGGGCCTGCTGGCCGCGCAGGAGGAGGCGGCCGACGCGCCGCTGACCGGCTCGCTCTACTACCTCGACCGCGCCCTCTCCCCCACCGCCGAGATCCGGCGCGGGACGCTGGACCAACTCCTCTCCCGCCGCCTCGCCGTGCTGGTTCTGGCCGACCGGCCGTTGGCCGATGGGCCGGAGACGGAGGCGGTGACGCGCTTCGTGGAGGGCGGCGGGCTTCTGCTGCGCTTTGCCGGCCCGCGCCTGGCCGAACGCGGCGATTCCCTGCTGCCCGTGCCGCTGCGCGCCGGCGAGCGCGCACTCGGCAGCGCCCTGTCCTGGGAACGGCCGCAGACCCTTGCCCCCTTCCCCGAGGGCAGCCCCTTCGCCGGGCTGACGCCCCCCGCCGAGGTGACCGTCTCCACCCAGGTGCTGGCCGAGCCGGTGCCGCGGCTGGCGGAGCGGAGCTGGGCGCGGCTGTCCGACGGCACGCCGCTGGTCACCTTCGAGAACCGCGGCGCCGGGCGGATCGTGCTGTTCCACGTCACCGCCAATGCGGATTGGTCGGACCTGCCGCTTTCGGGCCTGTATATCGACATGCTCCGCCGCGTCGTCGCCCTCTCCTCCGGGGTTGCAGGCGGCGAGGGCGAGGCGCCGCTCGCGCCGCTCGAGACGCTGGACGGGTACGGCCGCCTCGGCGCCCCGCCGCCGGCCGCCGGGCCGATCACCGCGGCGCGGCTCGACGGCACGATGCCCGACCCGCGGCATCCTCCGGGCTGGTACGGCACGGCGGCCGAGGGCGGGGAACGCCGCGCGCTCAACCTCTCCGCCCATCTGCCCCCGCCGCGCGCGGCCGCGCCGACGCCCTCGGGCGCGCGGGAGACGCGGATCGGCGGCGTGCCGGCGGAGCGCGATCTCGGCCCCTGGCTGCTGGCGGCGGCGCTGCTGCTGATGGCGGCGGACCTGCTGCTGTCCCTGCAGAGCCGCGGCCTCGGGCTGCGGGCACGCGCGGCGGCGGTGGCGCTGGCGCTGATCCTGCCGGGGGTGGCCTCTGCGCAGGAAGGTGCTGCGGCGCTGGCCACGCGGTTGGCCTATGTGGTGACGGGCGATGCGCAGGCGGATGAGGTCTCGCGTCAGGGCCTGGCCGGCCTGTCAGACTATGTGAACCGCCGCACCGCCGCGGGGCTGGCCGATCCCGTCCCACTGCGGCCGGGGCAGGACGATCTCTCCTTCTACCCCCTGCTGTACTGGGTGGTGCTGCCCGATGCGCCGGCGCCGAGCGGAGAGGCCGTGGCCGCGCTGAACGCCTTCATGCGCAACGGCGGCATCATCCTGTTTGACACACGCAACGAGGGCTCGGGCGAGGGCGTGTCGCTCGGCGCCGACGCCGCACTGCGTCGGCTGACGCGCAACCTGCAGGTGCCGCCGCTGGCGCCCCTGCCCGAGGACCATGTGCTGAAGCGTGCCTTCTACCTGCTGCCCGACCTGCCCGGCCGTTATGCCGGCGGCCCCGTCTGGATCGCGCGCGACACGGACCGGGCGAATGACAGCGTCTCGCCCGTGATCATCGGCGGGCATGACTGGGCGGCGGCCTGGGCCGTGGATGCGCGCGGCTCCAACCCCTATGCCGTGATGCCCGGGGGAACGCGGCAGCGCGTGCTGGCCTACCGCTTCGGCGTCAATCTCGTGATCTACGCGCTGACCGGCAACTACAAGGGCGACCAGGTGCATGTGCCGGCCATCCTGGAGAGGTTGGGCAATTAGATGATGCGCTCCCTCACCTCCATCGACCTCGCGCCCATCCTGCCGGCCTGGCTGCTGGTGGTGCTGGCCACGATCGCCGTGCTGGCGCTGGTGCCGGCGCTGCTGCGGCGTGCGCGCGGGGCCTGGTGGCGGGCGCTGGCCTTCCTGCTCATCCTCGGCGCCATCGCCAATCCGCGGCTGGTGCAGCAGACCCGCGAGACGCGGCCGGACATCGCACTGCTGGCGGTGGACAACAGCGCCTCCACCACCGTGGCCGGGCGCGAGGCCGCCATCGCCGCCGCGCGCGCGCAGATTGAGGCGCGCGCGGGCCGGCTGCCCGATCTCGAGCTGCGCACCGTCACCGCCGAGGAAGGCGGGCGCCAGGGCACGCGGCTGTTTGCCGCAATCGAGCGCGGGCTTGTCGACATCCCGCGCACGCGGCTGGCCGGGATCATCGCATTGAGCGACGGCCAGGTGCACGACGTGCCCGCCAACTTCTCGGCGGAAGCGCCTGTTCACCTGCTGCTGCCCGGACGCGCGGGGGAGGTGGACCGGCGGCTTCGCATCATCGAGGCGCCGGGCTTCGGCATCGTCGGCCGCGGCGTGGAGCTGCGGCTGGTGGTGGAGGATCTCGGCGCGCCGGCGAATGGCGCGCCCGTGCGCCTCTCCATCCGCCGCGACGGCGCCGCGCCGCGCACGGAGAGCGTGGTGCCGGGGCGCGAACACCGGATCGCGCTTCCGATTGAGCGCGGCGGGCCGAGCGTGATCGAGATCACGGCCGAGGAGCGCCCCGGCGAGGTCAGCACTGTCAACAACAGCGCCATCGTCACGGTGAACGGCGTGCGCGACCGGCTGCGCGTGCTGCTCGTGAGCGGGGAGCCGCATGCGGGCGAACGCACCTGGCGGCGGCTGCTGAAGGCGGACCCGAATGTCGATCTCGTCCACTTTACCATTCTTCGCCCGCCGGAGAAGGACGATCTGACGCCGCTGAACGAGCTGGCGCTGATCGCCTTCCCCGTGCGCGAGCTGTTCCAGCAGAAGCTGCGCGAATTCGACCTGATCGTCTTCGACCGCTTCTCCAACCGGGGCATCCTGCCGCCGCAATATCTGCGGAACATCGCGGAACACGTGCGCCAGGGCGGCGCGCTGCTGATGTCGGTGGGGCCGGAATTCACCGGCCCGGCTTCCCTGGCCAACACCCCGCTCGGCGCCGTGCTGCCGGCGCGGCCCTTGCCGGGAAGCCAGGCGCTGCTGGAGAGCGCCTTTCGCGCCCAGGTGAGCGAGACCGGGCTGCGCCATCCCGTGACGGAAGGGCTGACCGGGGCCAATGCCAATGCCGCCGCGCAGGCCGGATGGGGCCGCTGGTACCGCATGCTGCGCGCCGAGGCGCGCAGCGGCGCCAATGTGATGAATGGCCCCGACGGCAATCCTCTTCTTCTGCTCGACCGCGTCGGCGAGGGTCGGGTGGCGCTGCTGCTGTCGGATCAAATCTGGCTGTGGTCCCGCGGGCATGATGGCGGCGGGCCGCAGGCGGAGTTGCTGCGGCGCATCGCGCACTGGCTGATGCGCGAGCCGGAGCTGGAGGAGGAGGACCTCACCGCCGCCATCGCGCAGGGGCAGCTGACGGTCACCCGCCGCAGCATCGCGGACACACCGCCGCCCGAGATCACGGTCACTGCGCCGGATGGCACGCAGTCCCGCCACGCGCCGGAGCGGCGGGATGGTGGGCGGGCCGTGGTGGAGATGCCCGTGACGCGCGCGGGGGTGTGGGCCGCAACCGATGGCACCCGCACGGCCTTCGCCGCCGCCGAGGCCGCGAACCCGCCCGAGGTCGCGGACCTGCGTGCCGATGCCGGCCGGATGGGCGCGGTGGTCCAGGCCTCCGGCGGTGCCGCGCGCTGGATCGGGGACGGGTCCGCCCTGCCCGATTTGCGCCGGGTTTCCATGGAGCGCGATGCGGCCGGGCCGGGCTGGATCGGGCTGGTGCGGCGGGAGGACCACAGCGTCACCGGCATCTCCGCCCTGCCGCTGCTTCCGCCCTGGCTGGCGCTGCTGCTGGTGCTCGGGGTGGCCGTGATCGCCTGGCGGCGCGAAGGGCGGTAGACTTCGGCGAAATGTCCGGAGAGAACACGATGAGCTTGCGCGACCTGCTGCGGCAGCGGCTCTCCCTACCGGTGATCGCCTCGCCGCTCTTCATCATCTCCGTGCCGGATCTGGTGGTGGCGCAATGCACCAGCGGCGTCGTGGGCAGCATGCCCTCGCTGAACGCCCGGCCTGCGGAGCAGCTGGAGGATTGGCTGGCCGAGATCCGGGAGCGGCTGGACGCGCATGACGCCGCGCATCCCGACCGGCCCTCGGCACCCTTTGCCATCAACCTGATCGTGCATCGCTCCAACGACCGGCTGGATCACGACCTCGCCCTCTGCGCGAAGCATCACGTGCCGCTCATCATCACCTCGCTCGGCGCGCGGCCGGAGGTGAACGAGGCCGTGCACGCCTATGGCGGCTACGTGCTGCACGACGTCATCAACCAGACCTTCGCGCGCAAGGCGGTGGAGAAGGGAGCGGACGGGTTGGTCCTCGTCGCGGCCGGTGCGGGCGGGCATGCCGGCAGCATCTCCCCCTTCGCGTTGGTTCAGGAGACACGGGCTTGGTTCGACGGGGTGATCGCGCTTTCCGGCGCCATCGCGACCGGGCGCGCTATTCTGGCGGCCCAGGTGATGGGCGCGGATGTCGCCTATATCGGCAGCGCCTTCATCGCCACCGAGGAGGCGCGCGCGGCCGAGGCGTACAAGGCGATGATTGTCGAAGGTGCTGCCGGCGACATCGTCTACAGCGACCTGTTCACTGGGGTGCGCGGTAACTACCTGCGCGCCTCGATCGAGCGCGCGGGGTTGGATCCGGACGCGCTGCCGGCGGCGGATCCCTCGAAGATCGATTTTTCCTCTACCCGCGTGAAGCCGTGGAAGGATGTTTGGGGATCCGGCCAGGGGATCGGGGCTATCAACGGCATACAACCGACGGCAGCTTTGATTGCCCGATTGCGTGCTGAGTACACCGACGCCCTACACTCCGTAGGAGAAGCCGGGATGCTCAAGGCCAGTCGGTAGCTGCCATCAAAAGGCGAGCGACTTCAGAGTGCTATCACCGATGATGCTGGCCGCACCAAGCAGGATTAGATCACATCTGCAAACAGGGCCACCCGGCAGATCTGGTCCTGTTACTGGCTTCATAGCGCCACGCTTCACGATCCTCTCCCCAGACAGGCGTCTTCCAGGGTTTGAAAGTCGTGACGATAACGGCTGTGGGCCCGAAAAACGTTGTATGAGAGACGCTGCGCTTCATCATCGACGGCCGGCGTTCCTGGAACAGGATCTGCGCTTCCAACTCGTCCTTCGCATCGCCCATCACCTGCGTGATGCTCACGGTTTCACGCTGGCGGATACGGTCCATGAGGCTGGCCGTCCGGGTAAGTTTCCACTGCCCCGCCCGTACCACCCGCCGCCCAGCTGAGTCGAACTCGAAGGAATGGCTCCCCTGATCGAAGCTAACGTTTCCAAGGCCACCTGCAGCTGCGCCGCGGACCCCGCCTCTGGGAATTGTCCCCTTCATTTCAATGCCAGGGAGATATGCCAAGAGTTGTGCGCCCAGACCCGGCCGGGGAAGCAGGTCGAGGAGTTCGACCGCCTCCTCCCCGTGGAACGTCTCCATGGATCCATAAATCAAACGGTCGGCGAGTGCCGCTGCCAGGAAGCGCACCTGTGACGACGTATTCATGCTCAGCCCCCAACAACCGCTACAGTACACTCCAGTATCATTCCGTGGCTCCATCGGAAAGGCAGAAGCCTTTTCGGGCGCAGACCAAGGCGAGTGCTCATCATTCCTCCACGCCACACCAGTCCACAATGAAGGCCGCCATCGAGAGCGTCGTCTTCTTCAGCAACTCCAGGTCTGTTCGCTCGTCGAAACCGTGGTTTCCCTCGCCGCCTGGGCCGTAGCAGAGCGCGGGCATGGCGTAGTACCGGCCGTAGTAGCGCGTGTCGTTCACGGCCGTGGACAGCCGCTCTTCCATCTCACCGCCGAAGGCCGACTGATGCGCAGCGGCCAGAATCCGCTCCGCCTCGCTCCCGGGTTCAAGCACATAGCCGTCGGCCTGGAAGCCGTGCCAGGTGATCTCGGGCGGGTTGTTGGCGAGGAAGCTGTCGCCCGCACGCGCGGCTTCCACCGCACGCTCCACCCCGCGCATCACCTCCGCCACCTCCATCGAGGGCGTGAGGCCGATGCGGCAATCCACCTCGCACCAGGCCGGCGTCGAGGACGCCCAGTCGCCGCCGCGGATAATGCCGGGGTTGAACTTGATCGGGTTCGTCACCTTGCCACCGAAGTTCGGATCGGACTTCGCGCGCTCGTTCAGCTCAACGGTGTGCTGCTGCAGCGCCTGGATCAGATGCATCACCGAGAGAATGGCGTTTGTCCCGGTGTCCGCCACCGCCACATGCACAGGCACGCCGCGCACGCGGATACGGAACCACAGTGTGCCCGTATGCGCGCGGGTGATGGTGCCGGCCGTGGGCTCCGGAATGAGGCAGGCATCGGCGCGATAGCCGCGCAGCAGGGTGGAGAGGGCGCCGTTGCCCGTGCTTTCCTCCTCCGTCACCGTCTGCAGGTGGATGTCACCGGCGGACGTGATCCCGGCATCGCGCAGCGCATCCATGGCGAAGACCATGGCGGACACGCCCGCCTTCATGTCATTCGCGCCGCGCCCATAAAGCCAGCCGTCTCGCACCACGCCGGCATAGGGCGGATGCGTCCACATCTCCACCGGGCCTTCCGGCACCACGTCGATATGCCCCTGCACGATCAGGCTGCGCCCGCCCGCATTCTTCGCGCGCTTCGTGGCCACCACCTGCACGGAACCGGCGGGATCCACATCCACCATCGGCGCCGCCTTCTCATGCGTCTCCAACGGCACATCGGCGAGGGTGTATCGATCCACCTGGTAGCCACGCCCCGCCATCTGCCGCGCGAACCAGTCCTGCAGCGGCGCCTCGCGCCCGCGCAGGCTGGGAAAGCGGACGAGATCGGCCAGGAAGGCGGTCTGCGCCTCGAAGTTCTTGTCCACGGCGGCGCGCAGGCGGTCGAGGGTGGCTTGGTCGGGCAAGGGGGTGCGTCCTGGGCAGTGGGGACCTGATGGTGGGCCCTGCGGCGGCGTAGAGAAAAGGCCGGAGAGAAGGATTTTTCCCCGGACCCCTCATCTTTTTCCGCCAGATTAGAGGGCGCGCCGGTGACACCCGCTTATCAGCGTCACGGAGGGACACCTCTCCCCCGCGTTCACGGCGCCATCACCGTCACCTCCAGCCGCATCCGTGGATGGATCCCGCAGAAGGCCACGAACCGCCCGGCCGTCGTCATCGGCCAGGTCACCGTCTGCCCAGGGTCCTGGATGCCGCTGTTGCGCTTCATCTCAGCCGAATCAATGCGGATGTTGTGCGCGGTGTTGTCGTCATTGGCGATCTCCAGCACCCCTCCCAAGGTCACAGCCGTACGCAGCGGCGTGAACTGTCGGCCGCGCTGGGACACGCGCACACGCGCCATGGGCGCAACGGCCGCGACGACGGCCGGGATGGCCGCGGGCGGCGTCGCCATTTCCGGCAGGGGTGTGTCGGGCGGGCTGGTCAGGGTGCCGAGGAATGCGATCAGATCGGCCCGCTGCTCCGTGCTGAGCGCCAGGCGGCGCGGCAACTCCGGCGGCAGGGTAGGGCGATCCACCACCCCCTCCGCATAGTGGTCCAGCACCGCTTCTATCGTGGGCAGCGACCCGTCATGCATGTAGGGCGCGCGGCGCATGGCCTCGCGCAGCGTCGGCGTCTTGAAGGCGTGATCGGCGCGCTCGAGACCCAGCACGGGGCCGCGGCCGAGATCCGGCGCGCCGCCCACGGGCAGCCCGATGTCGTAGAAGGCGTGGTCGGTGAAGGCCCAGCCCTCATGGCAGTTCGCGCAGCCGGCCGGGCCGTTGAACACGGACAGGCCGCGGCGCTCCTGCGCGGTCAGCGCGGCGTCCTCTCCCTCCACCCAGGCATCGAAGCGGGTGCGCGGCGCAACCAGCGTGCGCTCCCAGGAGGCCAGCGCGCGGACGAGGTTGTTTCGGGTCACCGGGGTCGCCTCTCCCGGGAATGCGCCGGCAAAGGCGGCGCGCCAACCGGCATCGCCGGCCATGCGCTCCACGAGCGCGCCGAGCGGCTGGCCCATCTCCTCATGCGCCTCGATCGGGGCCTCGGCCTGCGCCTCCAGCCCCTCCACGCGCCCGTCCCAGAACAGGAAGGGTGCCCAGGCCAGGTTCCACAGGGTGGGCGCGCGGCGGCGCAGGTCCTGGCCCTCATGGCCGCGCGCCAGCCGGCGGCCGTCGGTGAAGCCGCGCGCCGGCTCGTGGCAGGTGGCGCAGGACATGGCGCCGGAGGCTGAAAGCGAGGGATCGAAGAACAGGCGCCGGCCGAGCTGCGCCTTTTCCGCGGTGAAGGGGTTCTCCAGCGGGGTGGGCGGCGGTTCGGCGGGGCGGCGATAGGAGGCGCGCAGGGCCGCGCTCTCGGCTGCCGATCCGGCATCGGCCGAACCGGCGGGCACCACCAGCGCGGAAAGGCTGACGGCCCCGAGAAGCAGCAGAGCCCCGGCCAGCAGCCCGTCGAGAGGCCGCCGGCTCACCGCCAGGCCAGGGCCGCCCGCTCGAAGCGCGAGACGAGGGCAATCACCTCGGTCGCGCTCCGCACCGGCGCGGCGGGCGGGCGCGCCGACGGCCAGACCGGGCGCAGCGCGGCCAGGGCGGCCTGCGCCTCGGCCCAGGCAGCCTGCCCGCCCGCCGCGCCGCGCAGGGCGGCGGTGTTGCGGTTCAGGAAGGCATCGGCCTCGATCAGGAAGCCGCGGCCGTCCTGGTACTCGACCACATTGGCGAACCGGCCCTCCTCGATCGCCGCCTCGTACTCGGCAGCGGCGGAGCGGAGTGCGCGGGCGGCGACCTCGGCGGTGAAGGCGGGCGAGTTCCTCACGCGCGGCGGCAGGCCGGCGGTGAAGGCACGGTCCACCGATGCCACGGCCTGGCGAAAGGCACTCTCCAGCCCCGGCCCGCCTCGCCTGGCGCGCACCCGGGCGGCCAGCGTGTCCAGCTCGCGCAGCAAGCCCGGCACGCGGCGGCGGCGGAGCTCGGGGGCGAGGTCTTCGTAGATTTCCTCGCGCGGGTGGAGGAAATGCACCACCGCGTCGTCCCAAGCGCCGGCGCGCGCCAGCTCGATCCCGACGGCGAGATGCCCGCGCACGAGCATCAGCCGCCCGGCATAGGCGACATCGGGCGAAGCACCGAAGAGAACGCCGCCCTCCCCTCCCTCACCGCCTTCACCCCCTTCGCCGCCCTGGCCGGCCATCGAACCATGCCCGGCATGGGGTGAAGCGGGCGTCGGGCTGGTGGGAGTGGTCGCGGCCGGGGCTGGCATGACAGGCGCCGTTGTCGTCGGTGCAGTCGTCGCACCGGGCGTCTTCGGCGCAGACGTCGTCGGTTCGGTCACAGTCGGCGCAGTCGTCGCCGGCTCAGCCGTTGTCGGCGCAGGCGCAGGCGCTGGGGCGAGCGGGGCAGGGCTGGGCGCCGGGTCAGGAGGCGCGGAGCCGGCCGACGCTGGAGGCTGGGCTGAGACTGGGGCGGCAGGGAGTGCAGGCGCGACCACGGGCGGCGTGGCCTGGTCGGCGGCGGTCGACCCTGTCTGCGGTGCGGGCGCGGCAGACGCGTCCGGGAAGGTCACGGGCACGTCCTCGGGGGGCGGCTCGGGCGCGGGAATGGCCTCGGGCGGAATGGCCGGGGCCGCCGGGCGCGCCTCCTCGGTGGCGGAGGGCTGCGCGCCGGCAGGCGGGACCGGGGCCCCCGCCAGGGCAAAGGCACCCACGCCCAGCCAGAGCCGCAGCGGGCCGAAACGGACCGGACCACTCCCCATAGGTATTCCTCTCTGGCACGCTGCGAGCGATGATCGTTTGCATCCCCTATGTGCTGCCGCCCGGCCCGCTCGGCAAGCTGCGCGCCCTGCTGGCCGGGGCCGCCTTCGGCGATGGCGGCGCCACCGCCGGCTGGCACGCCCGCGGCGTGAAGAGCAACGAGCAGGCCGACCTGCTGGACCCGCTGGCGCGGGAGGCCGGCGAGATCGCCGCGGCGGCCCTGGAAGCGAGCGAGGTGTTCCGCGCCGCCGCCCTGCCCCGGCGCATCCGCCCCTTTCTCTTCGCGCGCTACGCCCCAGGCGGCACCTACGGCACCCATGTGGACGATGCGCTGATGGGCGGCGGCGCGCCGTCGGACCCGCGCGGCGAGGCGCCGTTGCGGGGCGATGTCGCCGTCACCCTCTTCCTCTCCGACCCCGCGACCTACGAAGGCGGCGAGCTGGTGATCGAGACCACGGCGGGGGAGATGGCCGTGCGTCTCGGCGCCGGGGAGGCGGTGGCCTATCCTGCCGGCACTCTGCACCGCGTGGCGCCCGTCACCGCCGGCGAACGGCTGGTCGGGGTGACCTGGGTGCAGAGCTTGGTGCGGGACCCGGCCGCGCGAGAGATCCTGTTCGACCTCGATACCGCGCGCCGCGACCTTTTCGCGCGGGAGGGAAAGTCGCGCGCCTTCGATCTTCTGGCCAAGTCCCGCGCCGCCCTACTGCGGCGCTGGGCCGAGACCTGAGCGGCACGAAACGGCATGCCAGGATACGCATCCCAAAGCCGCGCGGCACCCTTCCGCCTGTGCCTCTGCCTTCCCAAATCCAGCCTATGAAACGCGCCCTTCTGCTTCCCCTCCTCGCCCTCTCGGCCTGCGCGGTCGGGCCCACGATCAACGAGCGGCTTTCCACCTTCGTCGGCCGGTCCGAGTTGGATCTCGTGTCCACCCTCGGCGTGCCGACTCGCAGCTACGAGACCGGCGGCCAGAAATTCCTCCAGTACGAGGAGAGCCGCACGGTTGCCCTGCCCGGCGGTTTCGCCGGCGGCGCCTGGGGCCCCTACGGCCGCGGCTTCTATGGCGGGTTCGGCGGCTTCGGCGCCACCACCTACGCCCCCGTGCAGTGCGACGTGACCTTCGCGCTGCAGGGAGGCCGGGTCTCCGCCTACACCTTCCGCGGTCAGGGCTGCGCCTGATGGAACGCGGCGCTGCCCGCTTGCCGAACCCTGTCCTGCTCCCCGGATTGGCTCCGGGGCGGCAGGACCGCTATAGGCAGGGAAGCATGCGCCGCCTCCCCCTCCTCCTCACCCTCGCAGCCCCGCTGCTGGCCCTCCCCGGCCCCGTCCTTGCCCAGGGTGGCATGGGCGTTGGCCGCAGCGCGCCGCCGCCCAGCGCCGGCCCCGCCAGCCGGCCGCCGCCGCCTGCCCTGCCGGGCCTAGCGAACCGCCGCGCGGCGGAGCCCATCCCGGCCGAGACGCCGGCCATCAATCTTTCCCCCAACGACGCGCTGTTCGACGCCGTGAACCGCGGCGACCTGGGCGCGGCCCGCGACGCGATGGCCCGCGGCGCCGACCTGAACGCGCGCAACCAGCTCGGCCTCACCCCGGTGGACGCTGCGGTGGACCAGGGGCGGAACGAGATCGCCTTCTACCTTCTCTCCGCCCGCGGCAGCGCCGGCAGCGGTCCCCTCACCGCCCCCGCCGAGCCGGCCCCGCCCCCGGCCGCCGCACGCCGCGGCCGCGGGCGCGAGGTGCCGCCCGCAGTCGCCCGCGCCGCGGCCGAGGAGGGCGAGGAAGCCGTCCTGCGCCCGTCCGGCCCGCTGAGTTCCCCCCCTCGCGGCGGGGATCGCGCGGGCTCCGCTGGCCCGGCCACGCCCGTGCGCGCGCGGCTCTTCGCCGGGGATGGTGGCTCGCCGCGTCCGGAGGTCGGGTTCCTGGGCTTCGATGCCGGGCGTCCGGCCGGTGCCGAGCCGCTGCCCGAGTACCAGCCGCGCCCCGCGGCGCGGCGCAGCCGCCGGGGCTAGGCGCCCGGCTTGTCCGGGCACGATTAAAGGGGCGTCAATATCGGTCGGGCATGCTGCGCGGTATCGCAGTCGTGAAAGCCCGCCCCATGCCCCGATCCGGCCCCAAGGCCACCCTGTCCATCCGCGGCAAGCTGCTCGCCGCCTTCGGACCCATGTTCCTCCTGTTCCTGGTGCTGGGCGGCCTCTCGGTCCTCCAGCTCCGCCTCATGAACGGCGCGACCCGCGAGATCCGGGACAACTGGATGCCCGCGATGGTTACCATCGCCGAGATGAAGCTGCTGGTGAGCCGCGAGCGCACCAATGCGGCGCGCATCATGGCCACGGAGGATCCGGCCCAGCGCGTGGGCGTCCTGGCGGATCTCGCGCGCTGGCAGAAGGAGGTGGAGAACACCTCCCGCACCTATTCCGGGATGATCCGCTCGCCCGAGGAGCGCGCGCTGTTCGAGGCCTATCAGGCCGCCTACCGGGCCTATGGCGAGTTCACCGCCCCGCTGCTCCAGTCCGGCGCCACCCCTGCCGCCATCGCCCAGTTCAATGGCGAATCCGTCCGCAGGTTCCGCGCGGTGGTCGAGGCGCTCGACCGCTCGGGTGTCCATGCCAAGGAGGGTGCCGGGGATGCCGGCGAGCGTTCCGAGGCGATCTATGACCGCGCGATCTGGATCGTCCTTGGCACCGTCCTTCTTGCCGCCATCCTCTCGGCCGTCAGCGTCGCCTGGCTGGCGCGCAGCGTCGGCGGTGGCATCCGCGGCCTCTCGGCCACGATGCTTCGCCTCTCGCGCCGGGACTACGGCTTCGACCTGCCGGAGGCGGCGCGCAGGGACGAGATTGGCGAGATGGCCCGCGCGGTCGGCACCTGCCGGGACGGGCTGCGCGAGGCCGATGCGCTGACCGCCGCCCGGGCCGAGGAGGAGGAGGCCAAGGCCGGCCGCGCCGCGCGCGTGGATGCGCTGCTTCGCGACTTCGAGGCGGAGGCGAGCGAGGTGCTGCGCGGCGTGGCGGCGGCCTCGGTGCAGCTGGACGCGACCGCGGGCGAGATGGCCGGCACGGCGCAGGATGGCGTGGCGCGCGCCACCTCGGTCGCCGCCGCCTCCGAGCAGGCGAGCGCGAATGTGCAGACTGTCGCGGCTTCCGCCGAGGAGCTGGCCGCCTCCATCGCCGAGGTGTCCCGCCAGGTGAACAGCTCGGCCGAGGTGGCCCGCCGCGCGGCCGATGACGCGCGGGCGACGGACGGCGCGGTGCAGGGTCTGTCGGAGGCCGCGCGCAGCATCGGCGACGTGGTGCGCCTGATCAACGACATCGCCGGCCAGACCAACCTGCTGGCGCTCAACGCCACCATCGAGGCGGCACGGGCCGGCGAGGCAGGGCGGGGCTTCGCGGTGGTGGCAAGCGAGGTGAAGACGCTGGCTGCCCAGACCGCCAAGGCGACCGAGGAGATCGGCAGCCAGATCGCGGCCATGCAGGGCGAGACGGAGCGGGCGGTGCAGGCCATCGGCGGCATCGTGCGCACCATCGAGGAGATGAACGGCATCACCACCCAGGTGGCCGCCGCCGCGGAGGAGCAGACGGCGGCGACCCGCGAGATCGGGCGGGCGGTGGCCGAGGCAGCGTCCGGCACACAGGACGTCTCGCGCCACACCGCGGGGGTGACAGAAGGCGCCGAGCGCACGGGCCTGGCCGCCAACCAGCTCCGCACCGCCTCCGGCGAGCTTGCCCGGCAAGCCGAGACTCTGCGTGGCCGCGTCGACGGCTTCCTCAGCGAGATTCGCGCCGCCTGAAAACCGAGGGGGCGCCGGGATCGGGCGCCCCTTCCCTCGCCGGCTTGGCCGACGCCACGGCCCCGTGTTACCGCCCTCGTTCCACACGAGGACGACGATGGCCGCGCCGCCCCGGATTCAGGAGCCCATCTCGGGCGCGCTGATTCTCTTTGCCCTGGGCGGAACAGCGCGGACGACGCTCTGCGCCCTGCCGCGCGATTCCGTGCGCGCCCTGCTGCCCCTGCCGCGGCTGGACACGCCGCCGGGCCTGCCGCCGCCGCTGGCCGGTTTTCTCAACCTTGGCGGCACCGCCGTGCCGGTGGTGGAACTGGCACCCCTCCTCGGCCTGCCCGCGGGTGAGCCACATGCCTATCGCCACCTCATTCTGCTCGACCGTCCCTCCGGCCCGCCTGTCGCGCTTCTGGTGGACCGGGTCGCCGATGTGCTGCCGCCCGGCCAGCCGCTCCGCGTGGCGGAAGCCGGGCTCTCGGTCGCGGAGGTCGTCACCGGCGCGATCGATGCAGGGGGCAGCACCGCGCATCTTCTCGATCCCGCCCGGCTGCTGCTGACGCAGGAGGCGGCCGTGCTCGACGCCCTGGCCCGCCAGGCCCAGGAGCGGCTGGCGCGCTGGGAGGCGCCGGAGGCGGCCTGGCCGGCACCGCATGAGTGATCTGGGCGACGGACGCGCCAGGGATGCCGGCTATGCCGAGCTGAAGCGCCTGATCATCGCCCGCACCGGCCATGCCTATTACGAGGACAAGGATTCCGCCCTGTGGGAGCGGGTCCGTCCGAGAATCCGGGCGACGGCGGCGGGGGACGCCGCGGGCTACGCCGCCCTGCTGCGCCACCCCGTGCAGGGCGAGGCCGAATGGGCCGCGCTCGAGGACGCCGTCACCATCGGGGAGACCTTCTTCTTCCGCGATGCCGGGCAGTTCGCTGCCCTCCGTGACACCATCCTGCCCGGGCTGATCGCCCGGCGCGCGTCCTCCAGGCGGCTGCGGATCTGGTCCGCCGGCTGCTCCACCGGGGCGGAACCCTATTCGGTCGCCATCCTGCTCCGCCGCCTGCTGGGCGCCGAGCACCGGGAGTGGAGCATCTCCATCCTCGGCACCGATATCAGCGAGGCGGCGCTGGAGGCAGCACGGGCAGCGCGGTTCAGCCCCTGGGCGCTGCGCGGCATGGAGGCGGCCGCCCGTGCCGAGGACTTCATCTCGGTGGAGGCGTCCTTCGGGGGGAGCCAGTCCTGGCAGCTCCGCCCCGAGCATCGCGGCACCCTCCGCTTCGAACGGCAGAACCTGCTGGGACTGCTGGATGGCAGCCTGCCCCTGGGCATGACCGGATTCGACCTGATCCTGTGCCGCAACGTGCTGATCTATTTCGAACGAAATCGCGTGCCGGCGCTGGTCCGCGCGCTTGGGGAGCGGCTGGCACCCGATGGCTGGATGCTGCTCGGCCATGCCGAGCCCGACCCTGCCTTTGGTGCCTTCCTGCGGCCCGTCGCCCTGGCCGGAACGACGGCTTGGCGTCCCTATGCCCAGGAGGCAGTCCCTACGACCGTCGGTCCGGCGTCCTTCCCGTGGGAACTCCCCGAACCGGTCCGGGAGGGGGCCGCGCCGACCGCGCGGGCTGCGGCCCCCTCCGCGCGCGGCGAGCTGCCCGGCCCCGGGCCCCGGATGGAACCCGAACCGGCACCCCGCCCCGCCACGCTCCCGCCCACCGCTCCCCGCCCCGATCCAGCCATCGAGGCCGCGGGCGCCGTGCTCGACCGCGCCCGGGCGGAGGCGGATTCCGGGGCGCTGGATTCCGCCCGGGCCATCCTGCGCGACGGCCTGCACGCCCACCCGACCTCCGCGCCGCTGCACCTGCTGGACGGGCTGGTCGCCCGCGCACTGGGCGAGGCGGCGGTGGCCGAGGCGGCGCTGCGGCGCGCCCTCTACCTCGACAGCGGCTTCGTCGCAGCGCACTACCAGCTTGGCCTTCTGCTGCTGGACCGCGGCGCGGCCGAGGCGGGGCGCCGTAGCATCTCGAACGCCGCCCGGCTGGCGCGCGCCCTGCCCGCCGGGGCGGTGCTGGAGGAGGGAGACGGCATGACGGCGGCCACCCTTCTCGGCCTCGCGCAGCAGCATCTCGGCCAGGGCCAGACAGCAGGTATCGAAGGGAGGGCCAGCTAGGTGGCGCTGCGCTTTCTGCCCGATCCCGGCATCCTCGGTGCCATCGATGACGACCGCGCGGCACGGCTGCTCGATGAGCGAGCCGAGGTGCTGGCCCGGCGCGGCGCGCCCGAGCCGCCCGTGGCGCCCCCTGTCCTCGTCCTCGCTGTCGGCGCCGAGACCTTCGGCATCCCGCTGGACCGCGTGGCGGAGGTGCTTTCCGCCGAGCCGCCATGCCCGCTGCCCGGCAGCCCGCCCACGGTGCTGGGCCTGCGCGCCCGCGCCGGGCGGCTGCACGCGGTGCTGGATCTGGCGGCGCTGCTCGGCCTCCCGGGCGGGCAGGCCGAAGCCGGGCATGACATCCTGCTGCGGCCGCTGCCCGGCGCACCGCCGGGGCGGCGCCTGGCTCTGCGGGTCGGGCGGGTTCTCTCGGCGGAATCGCCCGTGCCCCTGCCGCCGGACCGCGCGCCGGCCAGCCCGGGCGGTGCGGTCGCCTTCCACGCCACCCTCTCCGCCGCGGAGGGGCAGGAAGCCCCCATTCTCGCGGTGCTCGATATCGACCGCCTGCTGCGTCCCCTCGCCGTCCCGACCCCTCTCCCCGACCCCGGAGCCTGACCCGCGTGTCCATTACCAATCGCGCCCTGCTGGGCTTCGTGACGCTCACGCTGCTGACGCTTCTGCTCGGCCTCTGGGGGCTCGATCAGTTCGAGACGGTTCGGAACGCCAGCCGCATGGTGGCCACGCGCGACAGCACCGTCACGCGGCAGGTGAGCGACCTGCGGGACGGGCAGATCGAAATGCGCGATGTGCGGGCGAAGATGATGATCGCCTATCTCGGCCGCCACGCCGCGCCGGGGACGATGACGGGACCCGTCCCGATTCCCGAATGGCAGCGCGTAAGCGCCGCTACCACCTCTCGGCTGAACACAGCCCTCGGCGCCGCGCAGACCTTCGCCGCCCAGGCCATCGCGGCCGACCGGAGCGCGGCGTGGCAGCGCGTCGTCGTCTCGCTGAACGAGGTCGGCACCACCCTCGCCCGGCACCGCGAGCGGGTGGAGGCGAAGCTGCGCTCAATGGAGGCGGACGACCTCCCAGCGGTGTTGGCGGCCGAGCCGGGCGTCGCCACCAGCGCCGCCGAACTGGACGGCTCCGTGACGCGAGTGGAGGAGGCGTTGGAGCGCCTCTCCACCGTCGGCCAGCAGCGGGTGGATCAGATCACCGATGGCGCGCGCACCCTCATCCTCGCGGGGCTCGGCGTCGCGGTGCTGATCGCCGTTCTCGTCTCCGTCCTCGTGCGCCGGGCCATCGCGCGGCCGCTGGAGGCGCTGATGGAGTTTGTCCAGCGCATCGGCCGCGGCGAGCTGGCCGGGGTGGCGGCGCGCGAGGGGCGCGACGAGTTCGGCCGGCTGGGTGCGACGCTGAACGCAATGGTGGAGAGCCTGCGCGACCTCGCCCGGCAGAGCCGGGACGCGACGCAGCAGCTGGATGCCTCGACCGCCGAGATCCGCGCCAGCACGCAGGAGCAGGCGGCGAGCGTGGAGGAGCAGCTGGCGGCCGTGCAGGAGACGGCGGCCACCGTGGACGAGATCACCCATTCCGGCGCCCAGATCGGCAAGCGCGCGCAGGAGGTGATTGCCGCTGCCCAGGCCACCGTGCGCACCAGCGATACGGGCCTGCGCGCCGTGGAGGAGACAGTGCGCGCGATGGACAACATCCGCGAGCAGGCGGAGCGCGTGGCAGAGAACATCGTGGCGCTGAGCGAGCGCACCCAGGCGATCGGCGAGATCACCGCAACGGTGAACGACATCTCCGAGCGCAGCCATCTTCTGGCGTTGAACGCGGCGCTGGAGGCCGCTGCCGCCGGCGAGGCCGGGCGCAGTTTCGCAGTGGTGGCCTCCGAGATGAAGTCGCTCGCCGACCAGGCGAAGGAGGCGACGGCGCAGGTGCGCGCCAATCTCGGCGACATCCAGCGCGGCATCAACGCCTCCGTGATGCTGACCGAGGAGGCGGTGAAGCGCGCCGCTGCCGGGCGCGACCGCACGGCGACCACGCATGAGACGATCCGCGAGATGACCGCCCGCGTGCAGGAGGCGGTGCAGACCTTCCAGCAGATCGTCGCCAGCACGAACCAGCAGCAGCTGGGCATCGAGCAGGTGATGGGCGCGCTGACCAACATCCGCCAGGCGAGCCAGCAGACCGCCGCCGGCACGCGCCAGCTCGATCAAGCCGCGGCGAACATGGCCGGGCTGAGCCAGGGGCTGGTGCGGATCGCCGAGCGGTACCGGCTGTAGCCAGGGCGCGCCCGTGTCCGACTTCCGCGCGGAGCTGCTGGCCGCCTTCGCCGCCGAGCACCGCGAGCACCTGGTCGCAATTCGCGAGACGCTGCTGGCCGAGGACGGCGCCGGCGGCGTGACGCTCGATGCGCCCGCGATGCGTGAGGTGTTCCGCCGCGCCCATTCGCTGAAGGGCGCCGCTCGCGCTGTGGACCTGCCGGCGCTGGAGGCGGTCGCGCATGCGGTGGAGACGCTGCTCGCGCAGGCAATGGAGGCGGCGGCCGGCGGCCCCGCGCCTCTGGACCCACCCCGCCTCGCCCTGCTGCATCGCGGGCTGGACGCAATCGAGGCCCAGGCCTCCGCCATGGCCGAGGGCCAGGCCCCGCCGCCGGTCGAGGCCGTTCTCGCCGCGCTGCGGGCGGCGACCGCGCCAGGGCAGGCCGCAGTGCCGGCGCGGGCCGCAGCCACGCCGCCCGAGCCCGCGCCCGCGCCGGCCGAAACGGGATCCGGCCAGGCAGGCCCGGCCACCACGCCGGCCGTTTCTGCTGTCGGCGAAGGCTATTTGCGCGTGGAGGCGTCGCGGGTGGAGCGGCTCTCCGCCGCACTTTACGGGCTGAAGGGGCTGATCCAGCGCGGCGACTCCACCGCCGCCGGGCTGCGCGGGGTGGAGGCAGAGCTGCGCGCGCTTCGCCGGGGCTGGGAGGGGCTGCGCGCGGCCTTGCCGGTGGATCCCGCCCTCGCCACCCGGCTTCGCGGCTTCGAGGCCGCACTGGGGGAGGTGACGCGGCGGGTTGCCGGCCTCTCCCGCCAGGGCCGCGCGATGGAGGACGCGTTGGACCGCGCCGCCCTCACCCTGCGCGAGGAGGTGGAGGCGATCGCCCTGGTTCCCGCCGGCACCGTGCTCGGCCCGCTGGCCGCCGCGGCGCGGGAAATGGCGCGCGAGGCCGGGCGGGAGGTGACCGTCCGCACCGAGGGGATGGAGGCGCAGGCCGAGCGGCGCGTGCTGCAGGCGCTGAAGGATCCGGTGCTGCACCTGCTGCGGAACGCCCTTGGCCATGGCGCCTATCGGCGGCCGGCGGCGGAGGGGCGCGCCGAGATCGGGCTGCGGGTGGCGGCAGGCGATGCCGGGCTGGTGGTGACGGTGTGGGACAACGGGCCGGGCCCCGATCTCGCCGCCATTGAGGCAACTGCCATCCGCCAGGGCCTGCTGGCGCCCCGTTCGGCCGGAGCGCCGCCGCCGCCGGCCGACGCGCTCCTCGCCCTCGTCTTCGAGCCGGGCTTCTCCACCGCGACGGAGGTGGACCGCCTCTCCGGTCGCGGCATGGGGCTCTCGGTTGTGGCGCAGGCCGCGCTGGCCCTGCATGGCGGGGCCGCCCTGCGCCCCCATTCGGCATCTGGGCCGGGCGGCGTGGGGGCGGAGGTGGTGATCGCCCTGCCTCCCTCCACCGGGCGACGCTCCCTGGTGCTGGTCGAGGCGGGTGGGCAGGTGCTGGGACTGCCCGGCGGCACTGGGCTGGTCTCCGTCGGGCCGCTGCTGCGGCTGGATCCGGCCGCCCTTACCACCGCCGAGGGGCGGCCGGTGGTGCGGCTGGTGCTGGACGGCGCCTCGGCGCTGGTGCCGGTCGCCCATCTTGCCAGCCTGCTCGGCCGGCCGGAGGACGCGCAGGAGCGTCTGGCCGAGGGACCGGTGCCGGCGGTGCTGCTGTCGCGCGGGGGCGCGCGGCTGGCGCTGGCGGTCACAGCCCTGCGCGATGCCCGCAGCCTAGTGGTAACCGAGGTGGACGCTCCTGGCCTCGACACCACCCTGGTTTCCGGCGCCGCCCTGCTGGAAGGGGAGGCCGTCGCGCTCGTGCTGCGGCCGGAAGGACTTCTGGAACGTGGGCTGCGCGAGGCCAACCGCACGGTCGCTCCCCGCCCCGCCCCGGCCGCGGCGATGGGGCGGCGCCATGTGCTGGTGGTGGACGATTCCATCACCACCCGCACGTTGGAACGCAGCATCCTGGAGGCCGGGGGTTACCGCGTGACCCTGGCCGTGGACGGGGTGGACGCGCTCAACTCTCTGCGTGATCCCGGTGCGACGATTGACCTCGTCCTCGCGGACGTCGAAATGCCCCGCATGGACGGGTTCGGACTTGTCGAAGCGATCCGGGCCGATCCCTACCTAGCGGGGCTGCCGGTGATTCTGATGACCTCGCGCGACAGCCCGGGCGATGTGCAGCGGGGCATGGAGCTGGGCGCGAGCGCCTATCTGACGAAGCAGGGCTTCGATCAGCACGCGCTGCTGGCCGCCATCGGCCAGCTGATCTGAGACCGAGCCTTGACCGGATCCTCTGGCGCGATGCCCGCCCCCGTCCGTGTGATGATCGTCGAGGACAGCGCCGTGGTGCGGCAGCTCCTTGCCCATATCGTCTCGCGCGATGCCCGCCTCCGCCTCGCCGCCGCCGTGCCCTCGGCCGAGGAGGCAATTGCGGAGCTGGAGCGGGTGCGACCCGACGTGATCTCCATGGACATTCGCCTGCCGGGGATGGACGGGCTGGAGGCGACGCGCCGCATCATGGCGGAGCGGCCGACGCCGATCGTGGTCATCGCCGATGCGGTGGAGGAAACCGGGCTTCGCATCTCGATGAACGCGCTACGGGCGGGCGCGCTCTCGGTGGTGGAGAAGCCGCTCGGTCCCTCCCGCGAGGGATGGGAGCGGGTGGCGGAGTCCATCTGCACGCAGCTCTACATCATGAGCCAGGTGCCGGTGATCCGGCGCCGCCCGGCGGGCCTCGGCTTTGGGGTGGCCGGCGGTGCCACAGGCAGCCCCGCGCCCGGTGCGCTGGCAGGCTCCCAGTGGTTAGCGGCGCCGAGGACGCGCCCGGCCCTGCTCGGGATCGCCGCCTCGACCGGCGGGCCGCCGGCACTCGCGCGCGTGCTGGGGGCATTGCCTGCCGATTTCGCCGTGCCGGTGCTGCTGGTCCAGCACATGGGCGCGCCCTTCATGGAGGGCTTCGCGGCTTGGCTCGACGGATTGGTGGCGCCCCGTGTGCAGATCGCCCAGGATCGTGCCATTCCGCGCCCTGGCCATGTCTATGTCGCGCCCGGCGACCGGCACCTGGCCATCACCGCGGGCGGGCTGATGCAGGTGAGTGAGACGCCGCCGGTGGGCGGTCAGCGCCCTGCGGCGGATGTGATGTTCGCCAGCATGGCCCGCCATCTCGGCCCGCGCGGGATGGGAATCCTCCTGACGGGAATGGGCGAGGACGGGGCGCGCGGCCTGACCGCCCTGCACGAGGCCGGTGGCCTGACCCTGGCCGAGGACGAGACGACCGCCGTGGTGTATGGCATGCCGGCGGCCGCCGCGCGGATGGGCGGGGTTTCGGCCCAACTACCGCTGGACCTGATAGGGCCGCGGCTTCTGAAGGCCACCAGGCCCGATGCCTGGACTGAATCCCAGTGATAACGGAGCCATCTTGAGCGCAGAGGCGGCATGGCAGGACGGCGCGGCGGGCGAGGCCCCGCGGATCCTGCTCGTCGAGGATTCCGAGACCCAGGCCCTTCAGCTCCGCCGGATGCTGGAGGCCGAGGGATTTTCCGTTTCGCGCGCCGCCACGGCCGAGGCGGCGCTGGACGGGCTGAACGGCCCCCTGCCTGCCCTTGTCATCGCTGACTACCACCTGCCCGGGATGAATGGCGACGAGCTGGTGCGCCGCATCCGGCTGAATGTCCGCGCCCGCGCCTTGCCCGTGCTGATGCTGACTGACGCGCCGGACGGCGCCGAAGGCGGCGAGCTGGAGCGGCAGGGGCTGGAGAGCGGCGCCGACGCCTATGCGCCGAAATCGGCGGGGCGGGAGCTGATCCTGCTGCGGTTGCGCGCGCTGCTTCGGCGCGGCGGCGACGAGGCCGATTCCATGCCGGATTCGCCCGGCGCCGGCTTCCGCCGCGCCCGGCTGCTGCTGGTCGATGACAGTCCGACGCACCGGCTGTGGCTCTCCTCCCTGCTGCGCGGCGATGGCGATAGCGTGGAAGCCGTGGGCACCGCCGGCGCCGAGGCCGCGGCCACCCGCGCCGGCGCCTCCGGGGAGCCCTGGGATGGGGTGCTGGTGAATCTGGCCGGACTGGGGCCGGAGGGGTTGGCGCTGTGCCGCCGCCTAGATTCCGTGCGCGCGCGCGGCGAGGGCGGAGACTTCCGCATCGTCGCGCTGGAGGGTGCGCGCTCCACCCCCGCCGCCGCTTTCGAGGCCGGCGCCGACGACGTGCTGCCGGCAGAGGCCGGGGCGGAGGCCATCCGGCTGCGGGTGCGCGCCCTGGTCCGCCGCAAGCTGCTGCGCGAGGAGAACCGACATATCGAGGGCGCCATGCGCGAGCGCCTGCGGGAGGTAGAACGCGCCCGCGCCGAGGCTGCCTCCGCCGAGGCGCGCGCTGCGCTCGCCGGCGCCCTGGCGCGTGCCAACACCGAACTGGAGTCGACCAACCAAGCGCTGCGCGACACCCAAGGCAAGCTGGTTCAGGCGGCCAAGATGGCCTCGCTCGGCGAGCTGGTGGCGGGCATCGCGCATGAGATCAACAACCCGCTCGCCTTCATCCTGGCGCATCAGGGCACGGTGACGCGCCTGCTGGCCCAGGTGGGGCCGCGTGTGGCCGGCGATGCCGAGGCGGCGCGCGCCGTGGAAAAGGCATCGGCACGGGCGGAGTCCATGACGCTCGGTCTGCGCCGCATTCAGGAGCTGGTGCTGAACCTTCGCAAGTTCTCCCGCCTCGACGAGGGCGGCGCTCAGGAGGTGGATGTGCCGGAAGCCATCGGCACGGTGCTCGTACTGCTGACCCACAAGCTTTCCGACCGCATCGTGGTGGAGCAGGAACTGGCGGCGCCGCGCGTCCTCCACTGCTCCCCGGCCCTGCTGAACCAGGTGGTGATGAACATCGTCGGCAACGCGGCCGATGCGATCGCGGGATCCGGGCGAATCCGAGTGGCGACGCGGCTGGAGAACGGGGACTACGTCATCGAGGTGAGCGACAGCGGCCCGGGCGTGCCAGAAGCCATCCGCGCGCGCATCTTCGAGCCCTTCTTCACCACAAAGCCGGTTGGGTCCGGCACGGGGCTCGGCCTGTCCATCGCCTATGCCGTGGTAGAGGCGCATCACGGCGCGATCCTGGTGGATGACGCGCCGGATGGCGGCGCGCGCTTCACCATCCGCGTGCCGGCGGAGGGCACGGGGTGAGCATCGTGCTCGACAGACAGCGGGCCACCATCCTCCTCGTCGATGACGAGGCGGAGATCCTCACCGCGTTGACCGACCTGCTGGAGGATGAGTTCGAGGTCGTCTCGACCACCCGGCCGGAGCGGGCGCTGGAAATGCTGGCGGATGGGCTGGACCCTGCCGTCATTCTATCGGACCAGCGCATGCCCGGGCTGACGGGCGACGCCTTTCTCGAGCGCGCCCGCGCGCATTCGGACGCTGAGGCTCTGCTGCTGACCGGTTATGCCGAGCTGGATGCGGTGGTGGGCGCGGTGAACCGCGGACGCATCGCGGGCTATGCCGCCAAGCCCTGGGAACCCGCCGGGCTGCTGGCCATGGTCGCCGCGGCACGGGACCGCCACGCCCTGCGCCGCGCGCTGGAGACCGAGCGCGCGTTGATGCGCGGCCTGCTGGAGAACCTGCCCGACCAGCTCTGCTTCAAGGACGCCGAGGGCCGTTTCCTGCGGCTGAACGCGACGAAGGCGGCGGCGCTGGGGGCGACGGTGGAGGCCTGCCTCGGCCAGCGCGAGGACGCCTTCCTGGATACCGAGGCGGCCGCCCGGCTGGCGCGTGCGGAGCGCGCGGCCATGGCGGAGGGCGCGGTCTCGGAGCTGGAGGAGCGGCCGGGGCCCGAGGGCATGCCGCGCTGGACGCAGGTGACCCGCGTGGCGCTGGGCGGCGGTGTGCTGGTGACCATTGGGCGCGACGTGACGGAGGCCCGCCAGATGGAGGCGCGGCTGCGCCAGGCGGACAAGATGCAGGCGCTCGGCACCATGGCCGGCGGCGTGGCGCACGACTTCAACAACCTGCTGACCGCCATCCTCGGCAGCCTGCAACTCGCCGGGCGGCGGGTGCCGGACGACGAGTCGGGACTGAAGCGGCTGCTGCGCAACGCCACCATGGCCGCGGAGCGGGGATCCTCCCTTACGCGGCGGCTGCTATCTTTCTCACGCCAGAACGAATTGTCGCTGAGCTCGGTCTCGGTGAACCGCCTCATCCTGGGCATGGGGGACCTGCTGGCCCGCACCCTGGGCGGCACCGTCGCAGTACGGCGGGAACTCTCGGCGGATCCGGGCACTGTCATGGTGGATTCCGGGCAGCTGGAGCTTGCCCTCCTCAATCTCTGCATCAATGCCAGGGATGCGATGCCGGCTGGCGGCACCATCACCCTCGCCACCGGGAATGCCGTTCTCGGGGCCGAGGAAGTGCCGGAGCTGCCGGCGGGAAACTATGTCTGCGTCACGGTGGACGATTCGGGCTCGGGAATGACGCCGGAGGTGCTGGCCCGGGTCTTCGAACCCTTCTTCACTACCAAGGAGGTCGGCAAGGGCACCGGCCTCGGCCTGCCCATGGTTTATGGCCTGGTACGGCAGTCGGGCGGCGGAATGACCATCGACAGCACGCCCGGCCTTGGGACGCGCGTGTCCCTCTATCTGCCTGCCGGCGGTGCGGAAGCGGCGCGGGAGGCGGGCGACGTGCAGGAGATCGCCCCGGCCCAGGATCCCGTGCGGGTGCTGGTGGTGGATGACGACGCCACCGTGCGCGAGGTGACGGCCGGCTTTCTCTCCGATCTCGGCCACGACACGGTGGAGGCGGACGACGGCCTGTCGGCGCTGCATGTCCTGGAGGGCGATCCCTCCATCCGGTTGATGGTAGCGGACTTCGCCATGCCGCGGATGACCGGTGCGGAACTGTCTGAGCGGGCGCGCGCGATGCGGCCGAACCTGCCGATCCTGCTCGTGACAGGCTATGCCGAACTGGCCGGTTTGGCGGCCGATATTCCGGTGTTGCACAAGCCCTATCGCCAAGCCGATCTGGCAGAGCAGGTCGCGGCGCTGCTGGCCTGAGCCCCGGCCGGGCGCCTCAGCTGCCTGGCGGCAGCTCGGCATGAACGGACATGGCGGCGCCGGCCAGGGCGGCGATCTCGCGCAGGGCGGCGATGGTGAGCGGCACCTGGGTCATCGCGCCATCGGCCCCGTGCAGGTGCAGCGCCACGCCGGAGGGGCTTTCCAACAGGGCGGCGGAATGGACGGGCCGCAGGATGGCGGGCTGGGCCGAGCGGGTCTGGGACAGGAGCATGGCTGTCGGTCTCATCCTGAGAGGTCGCCGGATCTTCCGGCCCGGTCAGTCTCCACATCGATCATGAACGGAGGGTGAACGGATGCGCGCGGTTTGCGCCTGGCTGCACCGTTCCCTGGCCCTCTCGCAGTATGACCGAGCCGTAACCCGCCCCCGGCCTCTCGGGGGCGCGATGGGCGCTAGGCAGCGAGGGCCCGGAGCGTTAATGGCGGAATGAGCGCCCGCAATGACGGGCCGCGAGGGAGCTGAACATCCGATGAACCGACGCCGTTTCGTCGCGGGCGCGCCTCTGGCCGCCGCGGCCGTTACCACGCTCGCCGCCCCTGCCATTGCCCAGCCCGCGCCCGAGCTGCGCTGGCGCATGGCCTCCTCCTTCCCGAAAAGCCTGGACACGATCTATGGCGCCGGGGAGATCGTGGCGAAGCGCGTGGCCGCGCTGACGGACGGCAAGTTCCAGATCCGCACCTTCGCCGCCGGCGAGATCATGCCCGCCTTTGGCACGGTGGATGCCGTGCAGCAGGGCAATGTCGAGTGCGCCCATACCGCGTCCTACTACTTCGTCGGCAAGGACCCGACCTTTGCCTTCGATGGCACCGTCCCCTTTGGCATGAACTTCCGCCAGCTCAACGCTTGGCTGAACGCCGGCGGCGGGCATGAGGTGATGCGCGAGTTCTTCGAGGGTTACAACATCGTCTCCCTCCAGGCCGGCAACACGGGCGCCCAGATGGGCGGCTGGTTCCGCAAGGAGATCCGCACCGTCGATGACCTGAAGGGGCTAAAGTTCCGCATCGGTGGCTTCGCCGGCAACGTCATCCAGAAGCTCGGCTCCGTGCCGCAGCAGATCGCGGGCGGCGACATCTACGCCTCCCTCGAGCGCGGCACGATCGACGCCGCCGAGTGGATCGGCCCCTATGACGACGAGAAGCTCGGCTTCAACCGCGTCGCGCCCTACTACTATTACCCGGGCTGGTGGGAGGGCGGGCTGAACCTGTCGCTCCACATCAACAAGGCGAAGTATGACGAGCTTCCGACGCTCTACAGGGAAGCCCTGACGAGCGCCTGCCGCGATGCGACTGTCGAGACGATCGCCAAGTACGACGCGCAGAACCCGCCGGCGCTGCGGCGCCTGCTGGCGGCTGGCACCCAGCTCCGCGCCTTCCCGCGCGAGGTGATGCAGGCCTGCTACCGCGCGACCTTCGAGCTGTATGACGAGACGGCGGCCGCCAACCCGCGCTTCAAGAAGGTGTACGATCACTTCAAGGCGTTCCGCGATACCCAGCTTCAGTGGTTCCGGGTGGCCGAGAACTCCTATGACAGCTTCGTCTACCTGATGCAGGCGCAGGAGCAGCAGCAGCAGGCCAACCAGCCGCGGCGCTGAGCCGGAACGGTAAGCGGGCCGCGCCCCCGGGGTGCGGCCCCTGAGAATGTGGAGTGACGATGAAGCCCCTGCTCACCTTCAGCCGGGTCGTGGATGATCTGAACGCCCGGATCGGCCGTCTGGCCGACTGGATGACGCTGCTGGCCTGCGCGATCAGCGCGGGCAACGCCTTCGTGCGCTACGGCGTGTCCTACTCCTCCAATGCCTGGCTGGAGGTGCAGTGGTACCTCTTCGCCGGCATGGTCATGCTGGGTGCCAGCTACACGCTGTTCCGCAACGAGCATGTGCGGGTGGACATCGTCTACGGCAATCTCGGCGAGCGGGCGCGGCTCTGGGTGGATATCCTGGGCATCATCGTCTTCCTGATGCCGGCGATGATTCTGCTGGCCTGGATGACCTGGCCCTTCTTCCTCGACAGCTGGCAACGTGGCGAGGGTAGCCAGAACGCGGGCGGCCTCATCCGCTGGCCGGTCAAGCTCATCCTGCCGATCGGCTTCGCGCTGATCGCGCTGCAGGGCCTGTCTGAGCTGATCAAGCGCATCGCCCTGCTGCGGGGCTTGCGGCCCGAGAGCGACGCGGTCGTCGCCTATGAGCGGCCGCTACAGTGAACCACCGGACGACGACTGGATCGGACTTCTCATGACCGAGGATTTGATGCCGCCGCTGATGTTCGGCGGGCTGGTGGTCTTCCTGCTGATCGGCTTCCCCGTGGCCTTCTCGCTGGCCGCGGTCGGGTTGTTCTTCGGCTTCATCTCGATCGAGCTGGGCTTCTTCACGACAGCCTATCTCGGCAACCTGCCGCTGCGCGTTTTCGGCACGCTGTCGAACGACCTGCTGCTCTCCATCCCTTTCTTCACGCTCATGGGCGCCATTCTCGAGCGTTGCGGGCTGGCGGAGGACCTGCTGGAGGGCACCGGGCAGCTCTTCGGCAAGATCCCGGGCGGCCTCGCCTATGCCGTGATCCTGGTGGGCGCCGTGCTCGGCGCCATCACCGGCACGGTGGCGGCCTCGGTCATCGCAATGGGCATGATCAGCCTGCCGATCATGATCAAGTACGGCTACGACATGCGGATCGCGACAGGTGTGATCGCGGCGTCGGGCACCATCACGCAGCTCATCCCGCCGTCGCTGGTTCTGATCGTGCTGGGCGACCAGCTCGGGCGCTCGGTCGGCGATATGTATGCCGGCGCGATCGGGCCCTCGATCCTGCAGATCGTGCTGTTCATCCTGTTCATTGCGGGTGTGTCGATCTTCGCGCCGCACAAGGTACCGCCCCTGCCGGACGAGGCGCTGGGCACCCGCGGCTGGCCGCTGATCTGGCGCGTGGCCAAGGGCATGGTGCCCTCGATCGTGCTCATCTTCCTCGTGCTCGGCACGATCTTCATGGGCCTGGCGACACCGACGGAAGCGGGCGCCATGGGTGCGGTGGGCGCGGTGGCGCTGGCCGTCGCGAACGGGCGCTACTCCTGGCCGCTGCTGCGGGAAGCCATGGGCAACACGATGCGGATCACCTCCATGGTGATCTTCATCCTGCTCGGCGCCACGGTCTTCTCGCTGGTCTTCCAGGGCGTCGATGGCGGGCTGTGGCTGGAGCACCTGCTGGCGAAGGTGCCGGGCGGGCAGATCGGCTTCCTCGTCTTCGTCAACATCTTCGTCTTCTTCCTGGCCTTCTTCCTCGACTTCTTCGAGATCGCCTTCATCATCGTGCCGCTGCTGGCCCCCGTGGCCGCCAAGCTCGGCATCGACCTGGTGTGGTTCGGCGTGCTGCTCTGCATCAACCTGCAGACCAGCTTCATGCATCCGCCCTTCGGCTTCGCGCTGTTCTACCTGCGCGGTATCGCGCCGAAATCAGTGCTTTCCCGCGACATCTACTGGGGCGCGATCCCCTGGCTGCTGCTGCAGGTGGTGCTGGTGGGCGTGGTGATCCTGTGGCCGGAGAGCGTGACCTATTGGATCGACAAGGGGACCGGCGTGGATCCCAACTCCGTCCGCATCGAGGTCCCCATGCCCGATATGGGCGAGGACGCACCGCCCATCACCTTCAACTGACACCAGTGGCAGGAGCTCTTGGATGGGCCTGGGGGGCGCTTCGCGGCGCCATCCCGGGCCTTTTCCGTTCCGGCACCACCGCATCCGCCCGAACGCCCGACTGGGCGGCAGGGCGCGCGAGGATCCTGCTCGTCGGGCCGACGGGGGCGGGCAAGAGCGCACTGGTGAACGCCCTGCTCGGCGAGGGAACGGCGCTCTCCGGCGCCGGGGCGCCTGTGACGGCGGGCACCAGTTGGTATGGCCAGGATTCCGGCCTTCCCGTCGCCCTCGGCGACACGCGCGGGCTCGAGGCCGCCGAGAGCGAGGCGCAGGTGGCGGCCTTCGAGGCGGCCTTGACCGCGCTCGGCCCCACTAGGCGGCCCGATCTCGTCTGGCTGGTTATCAATGCCGAGGGCGGGCGGGCTTTCGCCGGCGAGGGCACGCTGGCCGCCCTGGCCACCACGCTGCTGCGGGAATCGATCCCCTACCTTGTCGTGCTGACCCATGCGGAGCCGGGCGCCGAGGCCCATGCGGGGCTGCGAGCGCAGATCGGGGCGGTGATGGGCGAGGCGCCGGTGGTCGCCGTGAACACGCGGCCGCTGGTCGGGGAAGATGGCACGGTGCTGATCCCCGCCCATGGGGTGGACGCGCTGTGGGAGGCCTCCCGGCCCTTTCTGCCCGCGGCAGGCTGATCCACGGCGCCGGCGGCCCGGGCCGCATTCTGCCGATCACCTCGGGCCAGCCAGCGCCTCGCCCCCGTCGCGGTCAGGGCAGCCCCAGCCCCGGCAGCCCGCCCTGGAAGGGCAGCATGAGCAGTTCCCACCACGCCATATGGGCCACGCCGTAGAGCCCCGCCTTCCACATCAGGGCGGAGCGGAAGCCGAACATCACCACCAGCATCGGCAGTAGGCCCAGCGCCGCCGTCCACAGCAGTTCGCGCCGCACCGGCTTGCCCAGCGCATCGGCCAGGGCCAGGGCTACCCGGTCCCGGTCGTCCTGGTACACCACGCGCGCCAGCCGCAGCCCGAAGCGCGGGATGAGCGTGGCGTTGCGGCCGATCTCCTCCATCTTCGCCTCCAGCGTAGTGAGGGCGTAGCGGGCGAGGACGAACAGGGCGAAGCGGAACACCGGCGCGCCGCGCAGTAGCACCAGCGCCCGCACCAGCGGCCAGGTGGAGACCAGCCCCTGGGCGAAGTGGACGAGGTACCAGAACAGCACCAGCCCCGCCCCAACCACCGCCCAGGTAAGGCTGGGCAGGTAGGGCGCGATAGCTGCCAGGCCAAAGAACACCGCGGTGACGCCGATCGCCACCAGCGCTTCCTCGGCGACGTAGCGGAACACGGCGTTGCCGATGAAGGCCTCCACCGCCGGTTCCAGCTCGGCTGCCAGCTCCCCCTCGCTGCCCGCCAGAAGCGCGGCGATGAGGGATGTGCTGCCCCCTTCCGGCAGGGGTGCCGAGAGGCGGGAGGTCTCGGGTTGGACGGGTGGGGCCATGCCGGGCAGACTCCTCCCCGATGTTCAGCAACACCGTCAAGCCGGATCCAATCTCCGTCGCGCTGGACCACGCCCGCAGGGCCGTGGCGGGCGGCGATCCGCTGCCCCTTCTGCTGGTCTGCACCCGGGCCGAGCGGGCGGAGATCGCGGCCGCCGCGAACCTGGTGGAGACCGAGCCGCTGCCGCTCGCTACCGCCCTGCGCCCCCTGCTGGTGGAGGGAGCCGGCGCGCCCCCGGCCCTGCTGGCGCTGCTGACGGCCCTGCGGGTGAGAAAGCTCTCGGCCCTGGGCGATACCTCGCCGGTGGCGCGCGGCTTCACCCGGCCGGCGCCGCGGCGGGGCAGCTGGGTGGGGCGGCTGCTCGGCCGCGGCACCACCCTGCTGGATGAGGCAGTGGGCGCGGTGCCGGGAATCGAGGAGCGGCTGGCCGGGATGCGCCGCTGCAACGTCCTGCTGGCCGGCCGGTCCGGCGCGGGGAAGAGCACGCTGGTAAACGCCGTTTTTGGCCGGGTGGTGGCCGAGACTGGGGAAGGCGCGCCCGTCTCCGCCGCCGCCAGCTGGTACCGCCATCCCTGCGCGCCGCTCCACCTTGCTGATACGCGTGGGCTAGAGCCGGGTGCCTACCGGGAGACGCGGGAGGCGGTTGAGGCCGAGCTGGCCCGCCTGGCGACCCTGCCCGAGGAGGAGCGGCTGCACCTGGCCTGGCTGTGCATCGACGCGGCGGGCGAGCGATTGGAGCCGGCAGACCAGGACCTGGCACGCCTGCTGGCGAGGAATGGCGTGCCCGTGATCGTGGTGCTCACCAAGGCCTGGGGCGAGGACCGGCTGTCGGACACCGTCAGCAGCCTGATCCCAGAGGCCTCGGCCGTGCTGCGCGTGGTCTCGGCCCCCCGCCTGTTCCCGGGCGGAGCGCGGGTGGAAGCGAAGGGGCTGGAGGCGTTGGTGGAGGCGACGGTGGAGGCCCTGCCCGAGGCGCGCCGGGCGGCTGCCGCGGCGGCCAACCTCGTCACCCTCGCCCCCAAGATCGCGGAGGCTGAGGCCGCCATTGCCGCCCATGCCCGGATCGCTGCTGCCCTGGCTGCCACCCCAATTCCCTTTGCCGATGCCGCACTGGTCTTCGGCGTGCAGGCCAAGATGATCGTGGACGTGACGGTGCGGATGGGCACGCCGGCGGCCGAGATGCCGGTTAAGGCGGTGGCCGCCGCCCTGCTCGGCCCCGCCGCCGCCGGGGTGGGCGGGCGCGTGGCGGCGCGGGCGGTCGGCACGCTGCTGAAATTCATCCCCGGCGTGGGTACGGTGGCCGGCGGGGCGCTGAATGCAGGGGTGGCCTACGGGCTGACCACGGCGCTGGGCCAGGCCTATCTCGCCTTCCTGAAGGATCGCTGGGCGGTGCTGCACCATCCGCCGAGCCTCGGGGAGGTCGTGGCCTTCCTCGGGCGCTTCCGGGGGTAGCGCGGCGGGTGCATGTTGCGCCGCGTCAACCGGCCCGGAAGCCCCGATGAAGCCCGCGATCCTGATGGCCCCGCGCCTGCCCGAGCCGCTCGTGGCCCGGCTGGCGGAGCACTACACCCTTCTCGGCCCGATGGAGGGCGCCACGGTGGACCGCCTGCCGCCAGGGGCGGAGGCGGCGCGGGCGCTGGTCACCCTGGGCAGCCTGGGCGCGGGCGAGGTGCTGATCGGGGCGCTGCCGCAGCTCGGCCTCATCCTCTGCTACGGCACGGGCTTCGAGGGAGTGGACCGCGCCGCGGCCGCCGCACGCGGCATCGCGGTGACCAATGCGGGCGAGGCCAATGCCGAGGCGGTGGCGGAATTCGCCATGGGTCTCGCGCTCGCCTCTACCCGCAAGATCGCGGAGGGTGACCGGTACGTCCGCACCGGGCGCTGGCGCGGCCATGCGATTGAGCGGATGCCGCTGGTGGCCGGTCTGCTCGGGCGGCGCATGGGCATCTACGGGCTGGGCGCGATCGGCCGGCGCGTCGCCACCCGCGCTGCCGCTTTCAGGATGGAGATCGGCTATCACAATCGCCGCCCGGCCGAGGGTGTGACCCATGCCTATCACGAGACGCTGGAGTCGCTGGCGCGGTGGTGCGACGTGCTGATGGTCACCGTGCGGGCCGCGCCGGAGAACCGCCACGCCGTGAACGCGCCCATTTTGGCCGCACTGGGCGCGGCAGGGCATGTGGTGAACGTCTCGCGCGGCAGCGTGGTGGACACCGCCGCGCTGTGCGACGCGCTGGAGGGCGGCGTGATCGCGGGCGCCGCGCTCGATGTCTATGAGAACGAGCCGGAGGTACCGGAGCGGCTGCGCGCCATCGGCCACGCGGTGCTGACACCGCATATGGGCGCCTATGCCGAATCCGCGCAGGCCGCCCAGCAGGCGGTGCTGCTGGGCAACCTTGCGGCCTTCTTCGCCGGCCGCCCCCTCTCGAGCGTGGTGGCCTAGGTTCCCACCCGCAGCGGCGCGCCCAGCTTGCGCAGGCAGGCGATGACCGAGAGCGCGGTGATGCGCCCGGTCTTCGGGTTCTCGCTCGGGATGTTCTCGATCGTCATCGAGAAGCTGGCGGAATCCGAGTCCACTTCAACGCGGTGCGTGTTCCGCGTCAGCGCGGGGTCTGCCCAAATCTCCAGCTCGGTGCGGTCCGGGCCGATGCCGGCCAGGGACAGCGCGACCGCCACGTTCAGATTGGCGGGGAAGCCGATCGCGGCCTCGCGCGGCGTGCCCTGGAAAATGCGCAGCGGCTCCTTGATGTCCTCGATCGCGATGTTGTTCTCGACGAGGTAGGGCGCGCCCACCAGCCCGCGTACGGGCTTGCGCGTGATCATGCGGACGGAATGGATGGTGCCCTCCGCGGCCGCGACCACCGCGTCCAGCCCGAGCAGCGCGCCGGTCGGCACGGTGATCTGGCCGCCATGGGTACGGGCGAGGTCGATCAGGTGCTCGGCCCGCAGCAGCGCGCCGGCGCTCAGCACCACCACGCCCTTGCCGGCGCGCAGGAAGGGCTCGGCGATGGCGGGCAGCAAGGCGGCCGGGGCGGCTTCCACCACGATATCGGCCAACGGCTCCAGCTCCTCCACAGGCACGACCGGCACCGGGCGCGGCAGGCGGGCCCGGGCGGCCTCCATGTCCCGCGCCGAGACGGCGGTGAGCTCGCAGCCCGGAATTCCGGCCTCCAGCGCCGCGACGACAGCCATGCCGACGGCGCCCAGACCGGCGACGGCGATCCGCAGGGGCGGTCTGGTGCTCATGATGGCTCCTCTCGTTCAATTCCGGGATGGCCCGGCACGCGGGCGGGCATAGCGGAGATCGGGCCGCGGCGCATGGGGACGGCGTGCGTGACACCTCCGCCACACCTGGACCTGCAGTTCTCAACGGTCCAACATTTCTACCCATCAGGCGTTAATGGCCGCAGAGGGGTTTTCTGATGGCCTTGGCAGAACCGATGTTCGACGTAGTGGTGCTGGAAGACGACGACCTGGTTCGCGATGTCCTGACCGACATCATCGAGGCCGAGGGGTTCGCCGTTCGTCCCGCCGCGACCACGGACATTGCCCTCGCCCATCTGGAATTGAGCGCCGGTTGCAGCCTGCTGTTGACCGATATCGACCTCGGCCCCGGGCCGAACGGCTTCGAGGCCGCGAAGGCCGCCCAGGCCCGGCATCCCGAGCTCCCGATTATCTATCTCACCGGCCAGCCGGCCTATGGAAACAACCGGTTGTTCGGGCCGAACGAGCGGTTCCTGCGCAAGCCCTTCCGCACACGGGAACTGGTGGATGCGATGCGCAGCCTCGGCGTGAACCCGCCCGCGCCGGACGTGGCCGCCCTCCCGGCCGACTAGAACCCCGAAGCTAGAGCATCGCCAGCGCCTGCTTGCGACGCGGCGGCGGAAAGGCGGCGTCCAGCTCTGCCAGATCGGCCTCCGTCAGCACGATGTCCTGCGCCGCGGCGTTCTCGCGCAGATGGGCAGGGTCGCCGGCCTTGGGGATGGCAATCACTCCCTCCCGCCGCAGCGTGAAAGCCAGGGCGATGGCCGCGGGGCCGGTGCTGTGGCGCGCCGCCACCGCCCGTAGCGCGGGGTTCCGCAGCAGCCGCCCGCCCTGCCCCACGGGGGAGTAAGCCATCACGGGCATTCGGTGGTCGGCGCAGAAGGGCAGCAGGTCGTATTCCGGGCCGCGCGCCTCGAGGTTGTAGAGCACCTGGTCCGTCCCGCAGTCCGGCAGGGCGGCGCCCAGTTCCTCCAGATCATCCACATCGAGGTTGGAAACGCCCCAGCGGCGGATCTTCCCGGCCTCAATCAACCGCTCGAAGGTCTCTACCGTCTCGGCCAGCGGTACGCCGCCGCGCCAGTGCAGGAGGTAAAGATCAATCGTCTCCACCCCCATGCGGCGCAGGCTGGCCTCGCAGGATTTCGCCATGCGGGTGCGGGAGGCGTTCTGGGGATAGACCTTGCTGACGAGGAAAACCTCCTCCCGCCGGCCGGCAATGGCGTCCCGCACCACCTCCTCGGCACCGCCATCCGCATACATCTCGGCGGTGTCGATCAGCGTCAGGCCGAGATCGAGGCCCAGGCGCAGCGCATTCGCCTCGGCGCGCCGGTCCGCACCGCGCTCCCCCATATGCCAGGTGCCCTGGCCGAGGGCGGGGATCGTGGTGCCGTCGGGCAGGGTGACATGCTTCATGGCGGTTCCTTCACGCGGTCGCGCGGCCCGATGTGATCCGCGACGGGGCCGCGCGTCCGTGCGAAGATGGGCGGCATGAAGCGGCTTGTCGCCCCTCTCCCGATTCTGCTCCTCCTGGTGGCGCCCGCGGCGCTGGCCCAAGGCAAGGGCCCGGCTGCCGAGAGCGGCCCCGGGACTGGAACCGAGACCATCGGGTCCTGGATCCTCTCCTGCGCGACCGACCGGATGACGGATCTGTCCGGCTGCCGGATGCTGCACCGGATGCCCGTGGAACCCGCCTCCCCCGGCCTTGCGGCCCTGGCGCTGGAGGTGGAGGAGCGCGGCGGGCGGCTGGTTCCCCTCATCACCGCCCGCGACCTGTCGCTGGAGGGCGCGGCGCGCGGGGTGCTGGCCCTGGCCGGTACCGTGCAGTTGCGCTTCCCGCCGAATCGCCTGTTCGAGCTGCCCTGCGGGATGGAGGGCCGGTCCCTCGTCTGCGCCCCGCGAGACGGCGACCAGGCCAGGGCGGCATCGGAGCTGCCGGCGGCGGACCGGATACTGGTGCGGGTGACCGGGCTGCTCGTGCCGGATTCGCAGGCGATGCTGGAGCCGGCGGAGCTGCGCCTGGCCGAGACCCCGGCCGCCCTGGCCCGCCTCCGCACCCGCCAGCCCGAGGGCACGGCCCCTCCCCCCGCCGCCTCGGGGCTGTGGGACCTTCGGGAGATGCTGTCGCGGCTGCTGGGCCTGCTGAACGCTCCGTGATGGACGGCCGCGTTGTTTGCGAGCTGGGAATACGGCATGCCCAGGGGATGATGGATCGCATTGGATACCCGGGCGTTCGGGCATGGCGGGGACGGGTGCCCCTGCTGGCGCTGCTCGGTGCCCTTGCCCTGCCCGGCTGCGGGGAATTGCTGTCCGAAGGCAGTTCGGCCGCGGCCGGCCTCGGCGGCGCGGCCGTGGCGGATGCGGTGGGCGCCAGCGCGACGGTGACCACGGGCATCGGCCTCGGCGTGCAGGCGGGCGCGCGGGCCGGACTGCGCTACGCCCAGCGGCGGGCGCACGGAGAGGCGCAGTCGCGCGTGGCGGAGGCCGCGGGGCCGCTGCCGGTCGGCGGCGTGGCGCGCTGGGCGGTCAGCCATTCCATTCCCATCGAGCCGGACGAGGCGGGCGAGGTCACGGTGGCTCGGCTGATCGGGGCAGGGGCGATCAGCTGCAAGGAGATCGTCTTCTCCGTCGATCCGAAAGGGGCGGAGGACCCCCGCGCCTTCTACACCGCCACGATTTGCCGTGACGGCGGCGCCTGGCGCTGGGCCTCGGCCGAGCCGGCAACGGAGCGCTGGGGCAGCCTGCAGTGAAGGTCCGCCTGGCGCTCCTCCTCCTCGCCGCACCGCTGGCAGGTTGCGGCGCGGCGGCGGACCTGACTGGCGCGGCCGCGGGCGTCGCCGCCGGCACGGCCTTCGCCAACCCGGCGGTGGGCTTCGGCGTCGGCGTCGCCACGCGGGCAGCGGCAACGGCCGGGCTCAACTGGGTGGTGCGGGTGCGGCAGCGCGGCGAGCAGGACGCGGTGGCGGAGGTGATCGGCAGCCTCTCCCCCGGCGAGGTCCGCCCCTGGCGGATCGAGCACAGCATCCCGGTCGGTGACCAGGGCGGCGAGGTCCGGCTGGTGCGGGAGATGGACACGGCGCTGGCCCGCTGCCGGGAGGCGCTGTTCTCGGTGGCCGAGGATGACGAGCCCGGGGCGGCGCGTCAGTGGTTCCTCACCACTGCCTGCCTGCAGGGCGGGCGCTGGCGCTGGGCCTCGGCGGAACCGGCGACGGCGCGCTGGGGCAGCCTGCAGTAGCGATCGCCGCGCGGATCAGCCCGCCCTCTTCAGCCCGACTGAGGCTCCCGCCGCAGCAGCCAGGCGCCGAGCACGACCGAGACGAGGAACAGCGCGCCGCCGAGGACCAACTGCGCCGTGCGGTCCACCGCCACCCCGTCGCCGAGCAGGGCGAAAACGAGGGTCTGGGGCAGGTAGCCGATGGCGGATGCGGCCAGGAACGGCGCGAGCCGCAGGCCGGACAGCCCGGCCAGCAGGTTGAGGGCGAGATTGTTTCCCACAGGCAGCAGCCGCAGCGCGAGGGTGGCGCCGAAAGGCCGGGCCACCAGCCGGTCGTGCAGCGGGCGGAGCCGACGGCCGAAGCGCCCCTCCAGCCGCCGTGCCGCCCAGTCCCGCCCCACCAGCCGCGCCCAGCCGAAGGAGGCGGCGCAGCCGAGAAGCTGGGCGATGAGGGAGAGGACCACGCCGAGGGCCGCGCCGAAGGCGTAGCCGCCGAGGAAGGCCACGGCCTGGCGGGGCAGCCCGGCGGCCGCGGCGGCGGTGCCAATGGCGAGGAAGATCGCCTCTCCCCACAGGCCCTGGCCGCGGATCCAGTGGTCCACCCAGGCCATGCCGGTTTCGCCACCCGGCCCGAGGCCGAGGGTACGGATGATCCAGCCGGCGAGGGCCAGCCCGCCTGCCAGCAGCGCCATCCGGCCGGCCGCGGCCAGCCCGCGTCGGGGCACTGGCCCTTCCGGGGTGTCGGGGCCGCCCGGGGCGGCCGAAGAGCTCACGCGCGCTCGTCCGGCAGCAGCCGGGGGCGCGTCCAACGGCGCTGCAGCCACATCATGCCCAGCAGATCCACTAACCCCACGGCCAGCCGATCGAGCGTGCCGTAGTTGGAGACGCCGCGTGTGCGCGGGCGGTGGCCGACCGGCTCGCTCACCACCTGCCCGCCGCCGCGGATCACCAGAGCCGGCAGGAAGCGGTGCATGTGGTCGAAATGCGGAAGGGCGAGGAACAGCTCGCGCGGGAAGACCTTCAGGCCGCAGCCAGTATCCGGCGTGGCGTCACCAAGAAGGCGGGCGCGGACGCGGTTGGCGATGCGGCTGGTAAAGCGCTTGG
Organism: Roseomonas sp. WA12; assembly: GCF_054165765.1. NCBI lineage: Bacteria > Pseudomonadati > Pseudomonadota > Alphaproteobacteria > Acetobacterales > Roseomonadaceae > Roseomonas > Roseomonas sp. WA12. The sequence continues at coordinate 3,223,747 of NZ_CM135108.1, forward strand.
TCGCCGTGTCCTTGCGGGTGGTGCGCCAGCCCGCGACGAGCGTGTCCGCCCCCTCCGCCCGGGCTCGGGTCCAGAGACGGGGCAGGTCGGCCGGATCGTTCTGCCCATCGCCGTCCAGAGTCGCGATCCAGGAGGCGCGGGCGGCGCGGATGCCGGTGACGATGGCGGCAGACTGCCCGCAGGAGGAGGCGTGGCGGAGCAGCCGGACCGGACCGATCGAGGAGGCGGCGCGGACGGCTGCGGCGGTGTCGTCCGTCGAGCCGTCGTCCACATAGAGGATCTCGTGCGGGACCCCGGCCAGGGCGGCGGTGATCTCGGCGACGAGGGGGGCGATGTTCGGTGCCTCGTTCCGCACGGGCACCACCACGCTGATGGCAGGGGGGGCGCCGTTGCTGTCCGTGACAGCGTCCCCGACAGCGCGGGGCGCCGTGGCGGGGGCGCCGGGCGGGGTTGGAGGCGGGGACATGCGGCGGCGGGGGGTAGCAGGGGGCGGGGAATGCGTCCAGCGCAGGCGCCCCCATTCGTTGTGAAGTCATAATAGGAAGGTTATGGGTTCCTCTGGCTTTTGCGCCGCATGGCGGATCATACTTCCCGGCGGTTGCGGCTGCTTTCAGCCTGAACCATTTGCGGGAGACCATGCCCTTCGACGCTCACCCTCCTCACCCCTCCACCCTGGCCGCCTCGGCCGGGCGCGGGCGCGCGGTGGCCCTCTGGCTGCTGGCCGTGGCCGCGATGGTCTGGGTGATGGTCGCGCTCGGCGGGGCGACGCGGCTGACGGGCTCCGGCCTGTCCATCATGGAATGGGCGCCGCTGCGGGGCACGCTGCCGCCGTTGAGCGAGGCGGAGTGGAACCGGCTCTACGAGCTGTACCGCTCCATCCCGCAATACGAGCTGGTGAACCGCGGCTTCGGGCTGGAGGGCTTCAAGGGCATCTTCTGGCTGGAATGGACGCACCGGCTGTGGGGGCGGCTGATCGGTCTGGTCTATGCGGCCGGGCTTGTCTGGTTCTGGCTGCGTGGGGCCATTCCGCGCGGCTATGGCGCCCGGCTGTTGATGCTGCTGGCCCTGGGCGGGCTACAGGGTGCGGTGGGCTGGTTCATGGTCGCCTCGGGCTTCGAGGCGGACCGGACGGCGGTCTCGCCCTGGCGGCTGGTGATTCATCTCGGCCTCGCGCTGTTCCTGTTCGCCATGCTGCTCTGGACGGCGCTCGGCCTGCTGCGGCCGCGGCCGGAGGCTGATGCGGATGTTCCCGGGGCGCGTGCGTTGCGGCCCCTGGCCCATGCCACGGCCGGGCTTCTGGTGCTGACCATGCTGGCGGGCGGCTTCGTCGCCGGGATCCGGGCGGGGCTCGACTTCAACACCTTCCCGCTCATGGGCGGGCAGCTCGTGCCCGAGGGTTACGGCGGGGCGTATGGCGCCGGGTCCTTCGCCCATGCGCTGGTCTCGGACGTGGCGACGGTGCAGTTCAACCACCGGCTGCTCGCCACCATGGCGGCGGTCGCGGCCATCTCGCTCGGGGCGCTTGCGCTGCGGCGGCTGCCGGCGGGCTTCGCGCGCCAGGCGGCCGTGGCGTTGCTGGCGACGGTGCTGGCGCAGTACGCGCTGGGCGTCGCCACGCTGCTGAGCGTGGTGCCGGCCTGGCTGGGCACGCTGCACCAGACGGTGGCGGTGGCGGTGCTGGCGGCGGTGATGGTGCTGCTGCACGCGCTTCGCCGGCCCCGGCCGGCCCTGGCAGTGGCCGCGGGTGGCTCGATCGGGGGTGGCATGGAGGGCGGGCGCCCAGATCCGGCGCAAGGCAGGATGGCGGCAGTGCCCGGCGCGGGCGTCCGGCGCGATCCGGGCTCCGCGCCGGCAGGCCGGTCCGCTTGAACGGTCCAGTCGCCTCCGAAATCCCCCTTGAGGCCGTCCTGGCCGCCCTTCCGCATGGCGTCTGCGTCTACGGGCCGGACTGGCGCGTGCGGATGGTAAATGCGGCCTACCAGCGCCTCATGATCGGCGCCGAGGTAGAGATTGGCGAGCATCACGCGGACATCGCGGCCCGGCGGGTCGCGGCCGGCGAGTACGGGCAGGAGTCGGCGCTCGCCCTGGAGAAGCTGCGGGAGGAGCCTGACGCTTCCGAACCCTTCGAGCGGACGCGGGTGCGGCCGAACGGCACGGTCATCTCCGTCCGGGTCGTGCCGCTACCCGGCGGTGGGCTTGTGGTGGTGATGACGGATGTGACCGCTCGCGCCCGCGCCGAGGCACAGGCGGAGCGCCGCGCGGCGACGCTGCGCGCCATGCTGGACAACCAGCCGGACGGAGTGGCGCTGTTCGACGCCTCCGGCCATCTGATCGCCGCCAACGCGCTGGCAGAGCGCATGACGGGGCTGCAGGAGGGCGAGATGGCGCCGGGCCGCCACCTGCTGGAACTGCGGGACAAGCAGATCGCGGTGGGCGAGTTCGGCGGGGATGCGGGCGCGGTGCAGGGCTTCATCGCAGCCCGCGGGGCGCAGCCGCTTGCCACTGGCAGCCGCTACATCCGCCACCGACCCAACGGCATGCAGCTCGAGGTTCGGACCGATCCGACGCCGGATGGCGGCATCATCCGCACCTATCGCGACGTGACGGAGGAGCGGCGCATCCGGGCCGAGCTGGAGGCGGCGCGCGACGCGGCCGAGGCGGCCTCCCGCGCCAAGTCCGGCTTCCTGGCGACGATGACGCATGAACTGCGGACGCCTCTCCACGCAGTGATCGGCTTTTCCGAGGCGATCCTGGAGGAGCGGCGGGCCGAGACGATGCGCGCCCATGCGGAGGAGGTTCTGGCGGCGGGGCGGCAGCTGCTCGGCCTTGTGGACGGACTTCTGGAGGCGACGCGGATCGAGGCGGACGCGTTGTCGCTGCAGCTGTCGGCCTTCGACCCCGGGCCGACGCTGCGCTCGGCCTCCCTCGTCGTGAGCAAGATGGCGCGCGATGCGGGGGTCGAATTCCGCTCACAGATCCCCCAGGTATTGCCTCCGATCCGGGGCGATCAACAGCGACTGCGCCAGGTGCTGGACGCGCTGCTCTCCAACGCCGTGAAGTTCACGGCCAGGGGAGGCATCGTGACGCTCTCGGCCGAACCGGGCGAGGCAGGGACGACGATCACGGTCGCCGATACGGGGATCGGCATGGCGCCGGAGGATATCCCCCGCGCCTTCGAGGCCTTCACCCAGCTCGAGGTCGGGCTGACCCGCCGCTACCCGGGCTCTGGCCTCGGCCTGTATCTCGCCCGCGCGCTGGCGGGGGCAATGGGCCTGACACTCACACTGGACAGCACGCCCGGAAAGGGCACGACCGCGCGGATCGTCTTGCCGCCGGTAGAGGAGAATACGGCATGACCGCCGATACGCCGCTGGACGCCACCTCCCGCCTGTTCTTTCGCGAGCTGGATGCCGGGGAGGCCGGGCGGATCACCGCCGAGGCGCTCCTGGGCGCCGAGGACGGGGAGCTATTCCTGGAGTACCGCGAGAGCGAGATGCTGAGCCTTGAGGACGGCCGCATCCGTTCCGCCACCTTCGATACCCAGCGCGGCTTCGGCCTGCGCGCGGTGCGCGGGGCAGCGGCGGCTTACGCCCATGCGGGCGAGGTGTCCGCGCCCGCGCTGCGGCGCGCGGCAGCGGCGGTGCGCGGGCTTCCGGGCGATGGCACGATCCGCGTGGCCGAGCCGCCGCGCGCGACGAATGCGCGGCTGTACGATGCCGCCAACCCGCTGCACGCCATGGACTTCGCCGCAAAGTCCGCGCTGCTGGCCGAGATCGACGCCTTCGCCCGCGCGCGCGATCCGCGCGTGGTGCAGGTGATGGCCTCGCTGTACGGCGAGTGGCAGGCGGTGCGGATCATGCGCGCGGATGGGCGCGAGGTGGCCGATCTTCGTCCGCTGGTGCGGCTGAACGTGAATGTGGTGGTGGAGAAGGATGGCCGCCGCGAGACGGGCAGCTACGGCATGGGCGGGCGCTTCGCCTATGACCGTGTGCTGGGCGAGGCGAGCTGGAAATCCGCCGTGGACGAGGCGCTGCGTCAAGCCGTGCTGAACCTGGACAGCGTGCCCGCACCCGCCGGCGAGATGGAGGTAGTGCTCGGCCCGGGCTGGCCGGGCATCCTTCTCCACGAGGCGATCGGGCACGGGCTGGAGGGCGACTTCAACCGCAAGGGCACCAGCGCCTTCGCGGGGCTGATGGGCCAGCGCGTGGCGAGCAAGGGCGTGACGGTGGTGGACGATGGCACCATCCCCGACCGCCGCGGCTCGCTCACCGTGGACGACGAGGGCACGCCCTCCGGCCGCACCGTGATGATCGAGGACGGCATCCTCACCGGCTTCATCCAGGACCGGCAGAACGCGCGGTTGATGGGCGTGGCGCCCACCGGCAACGGGCGCCGCCAGAGCCATGCGCATGCGCCGATGCCGCGCATGACGAACACGGTGATGCTGGGCGGCGATCACGCGCCGGAGGAGATCCTGCGCAGCGTGAAGCGCGGCATCTATGCCGTGAACTTCGGCGGCGGGCAGGTGGACATCACCTCGGGCAAGTTCGTGTTCTCCGCGTCCGAGGCCTACATGATCGAGGATGGCAAGCTCGGCGCGCCGGTAAAGGGCGCGACGCTGATCGGCGACGGGCCGAGCGCGCTGACCCAGGTTTCCATGATCGGCGACGACATGGCGATGGATGCCGGCATCGGCACCTGCGGCAAGCAGGGCCAGGGCGTGCCGGTCGGCGTGGGCCAGCCGACGCTGAAGATGATGGGGCTGACCATCGGCGGCACGGCGGTCTAGCCCGCGCGGTCCCTGGCGCGGGTCGGGCCCGGGCCCTGGAACCGCTCGACTTCCTTCTCGCCACGCTGGTGATGGCGGCGGCGACCGTCGTGCAGCTCTCGGCCGGGCTCGGCCTCGCGCTGGTCGGCGCGCCTCTCCTGCTGGCGATCGACCCGCGGCTGGTGCCGGCAGCCTTTGCGGGGGCGGCGCTGGTGCTGCTGTTCGGGCAGTGGCGGGCGAATGCGGGGGAGGTGCCCCGGGGGCTGCTGCTGCCCTCGGTGATCGGTGTCGTCATCGGGACCGGGATCGGGATGGCGCTGGCGGCTTGGTGGCCGGCGCTCGGCTCGCGGCGCGGCTGCGGGGTGGTGATCCTCATCGCGGCGGCGCTGACCCTGTTCGGCCGGCCGCTGCCGCCGCGGCCACCGGTGCTGGCCGGGGTAGCGCTCGTCTCCGGCGTGATGGGGGGCCTGGCCGCCGTGCACGGGCCGCTGATCGGCCTGGCCATGGCCCATCTTCCGGCCGCCGCCATCAGGGGCTTCATGGGGCTGTTCTGGCTGATCGCGCAGGGGACGATCCTGCTGCTGGCGATCCCCTCCGGCCGCGCGGATTGGGGAACGCCCCTGCTCTCCCTGGCGCTGCTGCCCGGGGTGGCGCTGGGCGCGGCGGCGTCCGGGCCGGCGCGGCGCTGGCTGACGGGGCCGCGACTGCGCGCGGGGATCGTGACGCTCGCGGTGATCGCGGGCAGCCTGCTCGTGGTGGCGGGATGAGGCTGGCGCGGGCGGAGGAGGCGGGCGCCATCAAGGCGCTGGTGGAGCGCGCCTATGCCGCCTACGTCCCGCTACTCGGGCGGCGGCCGGCGCCAATGGACGACGACTTCGCCGCGCGGATCGCGCAAGGGCAGGCGCATGTGCTGGAGCGCAATGGCGTCCTCGTCGCGCTCGCGGTGATCGAGGAGCGCGGTGACCACCTCTGGATCGACGACCTGGCGGTAGAGCCCGCGCTACACGGCCAGGGGATCGGGCGCATGCTGCTCGCCTTTGCCGAGGCGGAGGCGCGGCGGCTGGGGCTGCCTGCGCTGCGGTTGCTGACCAACGAGCGGATGAAGCGGAACATCGCGATCTATGCGCGTGCTGGCTTCTTGGAGGTGGAGCGGCGCGAGACGGACGGGTTCCGGCGCGTGCACATGCTTCGCCGGCTGTAGGGGCGCGGCTAGGGGCCGGGCCCTGGCGGCACGCTCTCCCGCCGGGATATGGTTTCGATGGCGGAGGTGGAGTCGGGAAATGGCGATGGCGGTTGGCGTGGCCCGGGCACTGGCCGGGGCTTTCGCAGCCCTGGTCGCGGTCCCGCTTCTCCTCGGGACAGGGGTGCGGGCGCAGGAGCCGGTGCAGCTTCGCGTCGTCGGCGGCCTTGCCGGGGTCTCGCAGTACCTGCGCTACGAGGAGCCTTTCTGGCGCACACGGCTGCCCGAATTGACGCGGGGGCGAGTCAGCGCCGAGATCACGCCCTCAGACCGATCCGGCTTCCGGCCGGATGAGATGCTGCGGCTGATGCAGGACGGAACCGTGCCCTTCGGCACCATCCTCCTCGCCCAGGCGGCAGCCGAAGAGCCGGAGTTCCAGGCGCTCGACCTGCCCCTGCAGAACCCGGACCTGCCGGCGCTGCGGCGCACGGTGCAGCTGTACCGCCCACATCTGCAGCGGCTGCTGGCAGAGCGTTACGGAATCGAGCTGCTGTCGATCTACACCTATCCCGCGCAGGTCACCTGGTGCCGCCGGCCCTTCGCGGGGCTGAAGGATCTGGCAGGGCGGCGCATCCGCACCTCCTCCCTTGGGCAGGTGGAGGTGTTCGAGGCGCTGGGCGCCACCCCCGTGACCATCCCCTTCGCCGGCATCGTGCCCGCCATGCGCGACGGCGCGGTGGAATGCGCAGTGACGGGCGCGCTGTCCGGCAATGCCATCGGGCTGCAGGAGGTGGCGACGCATGTGCAGGACATGGCGCTGAGCTGGGGCGTCTCGATGTTCGGCGCCAACCGCGCGGCCTGGGCTGCCCTGCCGGAGGACCTGCGCACCGCCATCCGTGGCGGGCTGGAGGCGCTGGAGGGCGCAGTCTGGGCGGGGGCGGAGGGGGAGACGGTGGACGGGATGCGCTGCGCCACCGGCGCGCCGGACTGCCCGGGCGGGCCGCGCGGGCAGCTCACCCGCGTGCCGATGTCCCCGGCGGACGAGGCGCGGCGGCGCGGGCTGCTGGCCTGGATGGTGCTGCCGCGCTGGATCGACCGTTGCGGGCCGGACTGCGCCGACAGCTGGAACCGCTCCGTCGCCTCCACCCTCGGGATCCGCGCCAGTGCCCGCTGACGCGACGCCTCCCGGCCCGGCGCAGGCCGGGAGCCATGACGGGCAGAAGGGACGTTTCGGTGCCTGGACGGGGCGGATCAGCACGCGCGCGGCGGGGATCCTGCTGCTCATGCTGCTGGTGCTCGGCGTGCTCTCGGGCGGCGCGGCGCTGATCGGGGCGCGGCAGGCCGGCATCATCGAGGAGCTCGGCGTGCGCCAGCGCGGCGAGACCGAGGCGGTGGACGACTTCGCTACCAGCCTCTTCTCCTTCAGCGGCTTCCTCGGGAATGTCATCCTGGGCGAGGTAAGGCCGGCCGTCGCGGCGCGGCGCGTCACGCGGCAGGCGGAGCTGCTGGTCGGCTACCACAACGCGCTGCTGGATCGCGTCGGGCCGCGGCTGGACCCGCTGCTGGTCGAGACCACCCGGGACATGATGGCGCGCCTGCCGGCACTGGCGCGCGAGATGCAGCAGGCCTTCGCCGCGGACGCCCGGGACCGCTACGGCCCGTTGAACGACGCCTGGCGCGTGCGGGCGGTGACCTTGAACAGCCTGGTGGGCGAGGCGCGGCGGCTGGTGCGGGAGGAGGCGGTGTCCAACCTCGAGCGCGCGACGCGGCTGTCCGAACAGGGGCGCTGGCTGAACATGGCCGGGCTGGCGGTGGGGTTGCTGGGGCTGTTCCTCACCTGGCTGGTGCTCGTGCGGCTCACCGCGCGGCCGCTGGGGGCCGTGGCGCAGGCGATGGAGCGGCTGGCGCATGGCCAGGCCGAGACGGCGCTGCCGGGCACCGAGCGCCGCGACCAGGTGGGCGAGATGGCGCGGGCGCTGATGGTGTTCCGCGACAACCTCCTCGCCACCCGCCGCCTCGGCGAGCAGGCGCTGGACGGGGCGCGGCGCACGGCGGTGGCGACCGGCCAGGCGTCACACGCGATCGGGGAGATCTCGGACGGCGCGATGACGCAGCTGGCGGAGCTGCGCCGGCTGGCCGAGATGCTGGGCCACAGCACGGAGGCGATCCGCGAGGTCGGGCGCATCACCCAGGGCTCGCACGACCAGACGGAATCCGCCCGCCGCCTTCTGGCCGAAGGGCTGGGCAAGATCGCGGCGCTGGTCGAGGTGGTGGATGCGGTGGGCGACGACACCGAGCGCGTGACGCGGATCGCCGGCCAGATCGGACGCATCGCGACGCAGACGAACATCCTGGCGATCAACGCCGCCATCGAGGCGGCGCGCGCCGGCGAGCACGGGCGCGGCCTTGCCGTGGTGGCCGAGGAGGTGCGGGCGCTGGCGGTGAACACCGAGGCGCTGGCGCAGGAGATCGCCGATGTGGTCGTGCAGGCCGGCATCCGCGCCCGCGAGGGACGGCGCGGCGCCGCGGCTGTGGGCACCTCGATGGACGAGCTGGAGCGGCTGGTGGGCGAGAGCGCGCGGCTCTCGGGCGCGACCGCCATCGCCATGGAGCAGCAGGAGGCGACGGTGACGGGCATCGCCGAGCGCGTGGAGGTGCTGACGCGCATCGGCCAGTCCAACGCCACAGCCGCGGAGGAGATCACCGTGACGATGATCGACCTGTCGCGGCTGGCGGATGAGACGCGGACGGCGGTGGAGGGCGTGGCAGGGAACGGGCGCTAGATCTGCCCGGCCACGCCCTGTCCTACAGCGCCGCTTCCTCGAACACGCGGGAGATGTCGCCGCCCCAGTCGCCGGCATTGCGGCGCAGCCAGTGGTCCGCCTGCGTCTCGCCGGAGGCCGCGATGCGCTCGAGCGGCGCGAGGAAGCGCTCCTCGCCATGGCCGCGGGCGCGCAGCCCCTCGCGGGAGATCGTCAGCACCTCGCGCGCGACCTCGCGCAGCGTCACGTCGCCGATCACGGAATCCAGCGCGCGCGTCGGCACGTCCGCGCGCAGGGCCTGCATCTGCGCGACCGACCAGCCGCGAACGAGGGACGCCGCCGCCTTCTGCGCCGCGTCGTCATAGAGCAGGCCAACCCAGAAGGCCGGGAGCGCCGAGACCATGGCCGCGGAGCCCATGTCGGAGCCGCGCATCTCGAGAAAACGCTTGAGACGGACATCGGTGAAGACCGTCGTCACGTGATCCGCCCAGTCGCCCATGGTGGCGCGGACGGAGGCGTCCGTGGGCAGGCCCTTGGCCATGAAGTCGCGGAAGGTGGTGCCGGTGGCGTCCACGAACCGGCCCTCGCGCATCACGAAGTACATCGGCACGTCCAGCACCCAGTCGGCGAAGCGCTCGAAGCCGAAGCCGTCCTCGAAGGCCACGGCGGGGATGCCGGTGCGGTCAGGATCCGTGCGCGTCCAGACCAGGCCGCGCAGCGTGCGGTACTCCGTCGCCTCGCCCTCGCGGAAGGGGGAGTTGGCGAAGAGCGCGGTGGCGAGCGGCTGCAGCGCGAGGGAAACCCGCAGCTTCTGCACCATGTCTGCCTCGTCACCGAAGTCGAGATTGGCCTGCACGGTGCAGGTGCGCAGCATCATGTCGAGGCCCATGTCGCCCACGCGCGGCATGTAGTTCCGCATGATCGCGTAGCGCGTCTTGGGCATCCAGGGCATCGCGTCCCGCGTGGCGATGGGGTGGAAGCCGAGCCCGGCGAAGCCGATGCCGAGCGGCTCCGCCACTTCCCGCACGTCGCGCAGATGGTCATCCAGCTCCGCCTCGGTCTCGCCGATGGTGGCGACGGGCGCGCCGGAGAGCTCGAACTGGCCGCCCGGCTCCAGGCTGACGCTCGCATCACCGCGCTTGAGGCCGATGAGCTTGCCGGTGTCCTCGATGCGCTCCCAGCCCTTGGCCGTCAGCCCCTCCAGCAGGGCCGCGATGCCGCTCGGCTCGTAGGGCGGCGGGGTGAAGCCTTCGCGGAGGAAACCAAATTTCTCGTGCTCAGTGCCCACGCGCCATTTGTCGCGCGGCTTGCTGCCGGCGGCGAACCAGCCGGCGAGGTCACGCGCGGATTCGATCGGCGTGAGATCGGCCTCGCCAGGATTGGACATGCTGTTCTTTACTCGTCCGTCTTGTGGGTCCAATCGCCGCGGATCGCCTGCATCACCGCGAGCGCCGAGACCGCCGCCGTTTCCGCCCGGAGGATTCGGGGGCCGAGGCTGGCCATTGCAACAAAGGGATGCCTTGCCAGTGCGTCAAGTTCCGGTCCCGTGAAGCCGCCCTCCGGCCCGACCATTAGGGCCGGCATGGGGCCGGGCGGCAGGGCCGCCAGCGGTACCGCGCGGCGGCGTTCGGCGGCAACGACCAGGGGCGTTCCGTCCCAGCCGGACAGGGCGTTGTGCAGGGGCTGGGCATCGGCGATCTCGGGCACGTCCAGCCTTTCGCACTGCTCCGCCGCTTCCCGGGCAATGAGGGAGAGGCGGGCGCGGTTCACCCGGTCCGGCACCGCGCGGGTGGTCAGCACGGGGCGGATGGCGCGGGCGCCGAGTTCCGTTGCCTTCTCCACCACCCACTCCATCGCGTCACGCTTCAGCGCGGCGATGAGCAGGACGGGGCCGGAGGCCGGGATCTGGGCGCGGCGCTGCGTCTCCGGAGTGAAGATGGCATTATCCTTCCGGATCAATGTGAGACGCGCCATCCATTCTCCGTGCCGGCCGTTGAAGAGAAGGACTTCGTCTCCCTCTTTTTTTCGCATCACCGCGCCGAGATAGCGGCCCTGCCCCGGTGCGCCCTCGATGGGTTCGCCCGAGCGCAGGTCATGTGCGGTGAAGAGGCGCGGGATGGACACGGGCGATGATCCGTCGGACAGGAAGGCCGTGGCTCCATACACCGATATCCGCCGCGAAGGCCTCTCCGCCTGGCTGCCCGGGGCGCTGGTGCCCTATACGCTGCTGATGCGGCTGGATCGCCCGATCGGGTCCTGGCTCCTCTTTCTGCCCGGGCCCTGGGCCTTCGCCGTCGCGGCGCCCTCCTGGGGCCGGGGGCTTTGGCTGGCGCTGCTGTTTGGCGTGGGCGCGGTGGTCATGCGCGGCGCGGGCTGCGTGGTGAACGACCTGTGGGACCGCGACCTGGACCGGCAGGTGGAGCGCACGCGCGGGCGCCCTCTGGCCTCGGGCGCGGTTTCGGCGTGGCAGGCGCTGGTCTTCCTGGCCGGGCTGCTGGTGCTGGGGCTGGTGATCCTGCTGCAGCTTCCGCCGGCCGCGATCCTTCTCGGCGTCGCCTCGCTCATCCCGATCGCGCTGTATCCGCTCGCCAAGCGGGTGACGGACTGGCCGCAGGCGGTGCTGGGCGTGGTGTTCACCTGGGCGGCACCCACAGGCTGGGCGGCGGCCACGGGCGGCCTGGACACCCCTGCCCTATTGCTCTGGGCCGCCGGCTTCTTCTGGACCCTCGCCTACGACACGATCTACGCGCACCAGGACCGCGAGGACGACGCGCTGGTGGGCAATCGCTCCTCGGCGCTAACGCTGGGGGAACGAACCAGGCCTTTCCTGGCCGTCACCTTCACCCTTTGCATCGCGCTCCTGGCCGCGGCAGGGCTGTCCGCTGGGTTGAACCCCCTATTTCTCGCTGGGCTGGCCCTGCCCGCAGCACATTTTGCCTGGCAGGTGCGGCGGCTGGACATTCGTGACCCCGCGCTGTGCCTGCGGCTGTTCCGATCCAACCGGGATGCCGGGCTGCTGATTGCGCTGGCGCTGCTGCTGGGGCGCCTGTGACGGAGCGCGGAACGCTCGGGACGGCGATATTCCCCCTGCCCCCTGATCGCGTCCATCGGGCTTGGGACACGCCAGCTGAGCCGGATTGCCAGCGCCTCGCTCCAGAGAAAGGAGAGGGTCCGGGGGACTTCCCTCCCTCGGCCTTCTTCCGATGACCGACCCCGAGACCTTCGTCGCAACCCACACCACCATCGCCCGGCCGGCACTGGTGCCCGAGATCCCGCTCCACCTAGCCACCGAGATCACGCCGATCTGGCAGGCAACGGAGACCTGGCTCGGGGAGCAGGGGATCGAGCCGCCCTTCTGGGCCTTCGCCTGGCCTGGCAGCCAAGCCCTGGCGCGCTGGGTGCTGGACGATCCCTCGCGGGTGGCCGGCAAGCGCGTGCTGGACTTCGCGGCGGGCGGCGGGCTGGCGGCGATCGCGGCCGCGCTGGCCGGGGCGGCGTCCGTGGAGGCGGCGGAGATCGATCCGCTGGCGCATGCCGCCACCCGGCTGAACGCGCGGCTGAACGGCGTGACGGTGACGGAGGCGCCTGGGGACGTGGTGGGCGCCGCCTGCCGCTGGGACACGGTGCTGGCCGGCGATGTCTGCTACGAGGCGCCGATGACGCGGCACATCCTACCCTGGCTGCGCGGATTGGCCGCTACAGGGGCAGAGGTGATCCTGGCCGATCCGGGCCGCGCCTATGTGCCGAGCGAGGGCCTGTCGCCGGTGGCGCGGTACCATGTGCCGGTGACACGCGAACTGGAGGATCGGGACGAGCGGGTGGTGACGTTGTCGCGGATGATGTGGCGCTGAACCCTGTGCGGCACTGCGGGCACGCAACGCGGCAATTCATCGGCAAGGCGAAACCCGCACACAGGGCCCTGGTTTCTGTCGAGCGTATTCACTTGGATTAAGATCGGATGTCCCAGCGTGTTCTGATCGTCGAGGACGAGGCCTTGATCGCCCTCGACCTCACCTTTTGCCTGGAAGCACTCGGCCATGAAGTGATCGCCACCGCCTCCGATTCCGTGGAGGCGCTGTCCGTGGCGCATGAGGGCGTGGACCTTGCCCTGGTGGACCTGAACCTGCGGGACGGCCCGACCGGGCCCGCGCTGGGCGAGCGGCTGGCGCAGGAGTTCGGGGCGACGGTCATCTATCTCACCGCCAATCCGCGGCAGGTGAACCCCGATATCAGCGGGCCGGTGGGGATCCTGCCGAAGCCCTATACCCTGGCCGCGCTGGAAAATGCGGTGGGCTTTGCCCTGTCGCTCCGGGCAGGCCGCCTCACCGTGCCGCCGGACGAGCTACGCCTGCTGTCGGGCGCGGCGGCGTTCGAGCGCGTTTGCGGGCAGGCGCGCCTCTAGGTTCAGGCCGTCCGGCAGCCAGTGCCGGACGACCTTGCCGCCCAGCTGACCCTGCACGCTGATGGTGGCCAGACGGCTGCCGAAGCCCTCATGGCCGGGCGGTCCGGGCACGGGCGGGCCACCGCGCTCCTGCCACCGCAGGACCACCTCCTTTCCCTCCCGCGCCACCTCGATCGCCACGCGGCCGGAGGGGTTTGAGAGGGCGCCGTACTTCGCGGCGTTCGTCGCCAGCTCGTGGAACAGCAAGGCGAGCGGGGTAGCGGCGGAGTCATCGAAGCCTTGGTCCCGGCCCGCGATGACGATGCGGCCCTCCTCCCCCGGCGAGGGGTCGTAGGGGGAAAGCAGGTCGCGCAGGAAATCGAACAGGGTGGAGCCGCCAGTGCCGGGCCGGCTGGAGTCGCTGTGTGGGCGCGCGAACTCATGTGCACGAGCGAGCGCGTTGATCCGGCCGCGCAGCTCCTCGGCGAAGGGCGCCGCCTCGGGATGGCCGCGCGCCGAGAGCGAGGTGAGCGAGGAGATGACGGAGAAGATGTTCTTGATCCGGTGGCTGAGCTCATGGCTCAGCACCTCGCGTTCCTCGGCGGCGGAACGGAGGTCATGGATGTCGGTGCAGGTGCCGAACCAGCGGGTGATCCGCCCGCGCGCGTCCCGCACCGGCAGGGCGCGGCCGAGGAACCAGCGCCAGCTGCCATCGGTCATGCGGAGCCGGTACTCGACCTCGTAGGGCTGCCCGCTGGACAGGGCGTGGTGCCAGCGCTCGGTCGTGAGGGCGAGGTCCTCGGGGTGGATGATGAGCTCCCACCCCGTGCCCTCGGTCTGGCCCTCCTGCGTGCCGGTCAGCTCGTACCAGCGGCGATTGAAGTAGTCGTGGTAGCCGTCGGGGCGCGTGGACCAGACAGCCTGCGGCATGGTGTCGGCAATGGCGCGGAAGCGGGCGTCGCTGTCGCGCAGGGCGGCCTCGATCTCCTTCTGCTCCGAGACATCGAGCGCGACACCGGCAAGGCGGGTGGCGGAGCCGAAGGCGTCGCGCAGCACTTGGCCCCGCAGAAGCACCCAGACCACGTCGCCGCCGGGGGGCCAGACGCGATAGGCAATGTTGAGGGGCGCGCGGCCGGCCAGTGCCGCGGCCAGGGCCCGGTCCAGCGCCGGCCGGTCCTCGGGGACGACATGGACCAGCAGCTCCGGCCCTGGGGCGCCGCGCTCGCCGAACCCGGGGTCGATGCCGTGCAAGGTGCAGGCACGGGCATCGCCGTGGATCAGGTCCGTTTCCGCATCCCAGTCCCAGGCGCCCGCGATTCCGGATGCCTCGAGCGCGAGGGCCAGGCGCTGCTCGGCCCAGCTCGGGCGTGTCTCGACGGTGGGCGGGTTGGGAGACAAGGGGCGCGACTCAGCTCCATTCCGCCCGGCCCGCGCCCCATCGGCCGGAATCGACGCGGGCGACGCGTTCAACCCGTGGCGAGCAGCGCGACCGGCAGGCGGGCCAGGAGACCGGACACGGGCAAGCGGTCTCCCTGCCCTGCTACCGTATCGCGGCCAAGCGCGTCGCGGAAGGCCAGCCTGGCCAGGGCGGGGGGAAGGATCAGCGCCGTGTCGCCCCAGGCCGCTGCCGGCACCAGGGGATCGGTGGCATCGCCCAGCACGGTCGCCGGCAGGCGAGTGACGGCGGTGAGGCTGGCAGAATCCCCTTGGCGGCGGGCGAAGGCGAGCACATGGGCCGCCATCGGGCCCTCGGCCTCCAGCGCAATGTACTCGCCTTCCGCGAACAGCTCCGGCAGCCGGGCGCGCAGGGTCAGGGCGCGGGCGACGACGGCCGCCTTAACCCGGCCGTCCTTCCAATGGGGCAGAAGGTCGGCGGGAGCCTCGTTCGCCTGCAGGGCCGCCGCGCGCGCGGGAAAGTCCACAGGGCGGCGGTTGTCCGGGTCCACGAGAGAGAAGTCCCAGAACTCGGTGCCCTGATAGAGGTCGGGAATTCCCGGGGAGGTGCAGCGGATGAGGGTCTGCGCCAGCCCGTTCGCCGCGCCGGCGGGCGAGAGGCGGCGGACGAGCGCCGCAACCTCCTCCCGCAGGCGGGAGGGGCGGTCGGCCGCCAGCATGGCGGTGAGGAAGTCGCGGCAGGCGGCCTCATAGGGCTCGTTCGGCACCGCCCATTCGGAGCGTCGCTTGCCCTCGCGCAGCGCCTTCTCCTGCCAAGCGGCGAGGCGCTTCATCAGCTCGCCCACGCCCCTCTCGTCCGAGGGCTCCAGTTCCACCGGCCAGGCGCCGATGAGGGACTCGTAGAGCATGATCTCGTCGGTGGCGTCGGGCGCGGGCTCGCCCTCCACCTCCTTCTTCAGCACGGAGTTCAGGCGGGTCCAGCGCGTCAGCGTGGCCGCCCAGTCCTCTGGCATCTCGGAGATCACGGCGAGACGGGCGCGCGTGTCCTCGCCGCGCTTGGTGTCGTGCGTGGCGGTGGCCAGCATCTCGCGCGGAAAGTACTTCGCGCGCTCTCGGCAGGCGGCGTGGAAGGCGTTGGGCGTGATGGCGAAATGGGACGGCTCCGAGCCCACCTCATTGCGTGAGATCAGACGGCCGTAGCGATAGAAGGCCGTGTCCTCCACCGACTTGGCGGCAACGGGGGCCGAGAGCTGCTGGAAGCGTATGGCGGCGCGCTGGCGCTCGCGCCGCTGGGCATGCGGCAGGCCGCGCGGCGGGTCGCCCCCCAGCCAGGAATCCAGCAGGTCCAGCAGCGGGCGGTCGGTGGCGCGGATGGTGCGGCGGGCGCCGGCAATGGCCCAGTCCAGCAGGCGACGATCGGCCTCGCTGCGGCCGGCGATGCCGAGATAGGAGCGATAGGCCGGGAAGTGGACCAGCACCTCGGTCAGCGCGCGGCGGATGGCCGTGAGCGTGAAGTCGCGGGTGGCGAGGTCGCGCATGGCGATGCGGCGCAGCGCGAAGGAGGTGGCGTTCAGCTCGCTGGCCAGATTGTAGCGCAGGATCTGGCGCCGCGCCTCGCGCGCCTCCTCGCCGAAATCGGCGGGGCGGCCGGTCATGGCGTGCCAAGTGGCGGCGAGAGGTTCCGCGCCGGCGGGGTCGTGCAGGACGCCGGAGACCTCGTCCATGAAGTTGTAGCCGGTGGTGCCGTCCACCATCCAGTCGCGGCGCAGCTTCTCATGCGGCGCGAGGATCTTCTCGATCAGCAGGATCGGATGGCCCTTGGGCGCATCGGCCGGGCGGCGGGCGGTGAGGCCTTCCAGGCGGCGGCGCAGCTTGCGGCAGTAGCCGCGCGGATCGGCCAGGCCGTCCACATGGTCCACGCGCACGCCGTCGATCTTGCCCTCGGTGTAGAGGCGCAGGATGAGGGCGTGGGTCGCCTCGAAGACGCGTGGCCGCTCCACCTGGAGGCCGCCGAGGGAGGTGACGTCGAAGAAGCGGCGCCAGTTGATCTCGTCCGTCGCCGCGCGCCACCAGGCCAGGCGGTAGTTCTGCATCTCCAGCAGCGCGTGCAGCCGGCCGCGGCCCGTCTCGTCCTTGGGGTCGTGCGCGGCAATCACCGCATCGATCTGGGCGCGGCCTTCGGCGGTGGCGCCGTGCTGCGCCAGCATGTCGAGCGCGAGGCCGGAGGCGGCGCGGATGGCGTCGCGGTCGCCCTCCACGGCCAGCGCGCGGAACACCTGGGCGAGGCCGGCGAGCTGCGGCTCATCGGTCGCGGAGAGAAGCGTGGCGTAGCTGCGGGGCGCGAGCGGGAAGCGGTGCTCGAAATACTCCGCGTAGATCTTGCCGCTCTCCGGCTCGAAATGCAGCGCGAGGTCGCCGGATTCCAGCACGGTGCCGTAGGGCGCACCGAGGAAGGGCGCGAGCATGCGGTCGTTCAGCGCGGGGTCGGGCGGGTTCCAGTCGATGTCGAAGAACCGGGCGAAGGGGGATTGCGGGCCCCATTCCAGCACGTCCAGCCACCAGCCATTGTCGGACCCGCCGACGCCCATGTGATTGGGCACGATGTCGAGGATCAGCCCCATGTCATGGGCGCGCAGCGCAGTGACGAGGCGATCCAGTGCCTCCTCCCCTCCCAGCTCCGGATTGATCCGCTCGGGATCCACGATGTCGTAGCCATGGGTGGAGCCCGGCCGCGCCTTCAGGATCGGCGAGGCGTAGAGATGGCTGATGCCGAGGTCGCGGAAATACGGCACCAGCGGCACCGCCGCATCGATCGGGAAGTCCTTGTGGAATTGCAGGCGCGCGGTGGCGCGCGGGGTCATCGGTGCGGGCATCTGTGGGGGACCAATCAGCGGGCTTGGGCGAAAGCGTCGAGGCGGGCGGCGGTTTCCGGTTGGTCCAGCATGGTGGCGGCCTCCCCGGGCAGGCGGCGGCGCCAATTGGGGTGGCCCTCGGTGGTGCCGGGCAGGTTCGGCGCCTCTTCCAGCGCCAAGGCGTCCTCCAAGGGCAGCAGGGCGAGGGCGCAGGCGGCGGAGGCGACGTGGCGGGCAGCGGCGGTCGCGACCACGGCTCCCTCCTCCTCGCCGGGCATCTCACCCCTGGCCGCGCCGCTCTTCACCATGGCGTCCCAGAGATGGGCGCGATCCTCCGCGCGCTCCTCGCGCTGCTCGCTGCCGTCCTTGCCCTCGCCGAACAGGCCGAGGTCCCGGCGCCAGTCGATGTCGCGGCCCTTCCACCAGCCGGCGACGGTGGGCAGGTCGTGGGTGGTGGTCACGGCGACTGCACCAGGCGTCCACTGCGCGGGCGGGGTGAAGCTGCGGTCCTTCTCCTGCTCGAAGTAGAGGACGCGCAGGCCCATCAGGTCGGTCTCGTCCAGCCGCTCGCGGAAGCCCTCGGGAAGGGTGCCAAGATCCTCGCCCACCACGATGGCGCCGTGCCGCTGCGATTCCAGCGCGACGAGCCGCAGCATGTCGTCCACCGGGAAGTGCAGATAGGCACCCTCGGCCGCGTCCACGCCCTCCGGCACCAGCCACAGCCGCGCGAGGCCCATGGCGTGATCGATGCGCACGCCGCCGGCATGGCGCATGGCCGCGCGTAGCATTTCCAGGAAGGCAGTGTAGCCGCCATCGCGCAGGCCGCGCGGAGAGAAGGCGGCGATGCCCCAGGACTGGCCGAGCGGCGAGAAGATGTCAGGGGGAGCGCCGACGCCGACGCCGGACAGGATCTGATCCTGCCGAGACCAGCCATGGCTGCCGCCGCCATCCGTGCCCACGGCGAGGTCGGCGATCAATCCGATCTTCGCGCCCGCCTGCTTGAACGCGGCCTGTGCTGCGCCGAGGCCGGCATCCGTGATCCATTGCAGGAAGGCGTGGAAGGTGACCTCGCGCTCGTTCTCCTGCGCGAAGGCGGCGACGCCGGGTGCATCTGGGCGACGGTACTCGGCCGGCCAATCCTTCCAATGCCAGAGCGCGGGATCGCGCGCGTACAGATGCGCGTGCAGCGCCTCGAAGCGCACATGACTCTCCAGCGCCTCGCCGCCGGCCTCGCGGAACTGGTCGAACTCGGGATCGCCGGTGAAGCGATCGAAGATGGCGCGGAACAGGCCGAGGCGAAGGCGCGAGGCCGCCGGCCAGTCCACGAGGTCCAGCGTTTCCAGCCGCGCGAATTCCTCGGCCAAGCCGGTTTCGTCGAGGGCGGCACGCAGGGCCTCCTCGCCCATCGCGTCGGGGTCGGCATGCAGCACGTTCAGGAACAGGCGCGAGGACGGGGCGTAAGGCGAGAAGCGCTCGGGATCGGCGGAGAACTGTGCGTGCACGGGCGAGATGGCCAGCGCATCCGCGCCGCGGCGCGCGGCCGAGGTGGCGAGCTGCGCCAGCCCCGTGAAATCCCCGATCCCGCCATCGCCGCGCCGGCGCGGCGAGTAGAGCTGCACCGCCAGGCCCCAGGGCCGCGTGCCCGGCGCGATGCCATGGCAGCGCTGCGGACATACGGCGAGGGTGGTGATGTGCCCGCCGATCTCGAGGCGGTGGTAGCCTGCTTCCGCAACAGCCGGCAGGGTGCAGAGGCCATTCTCCTGCCAGGCACGTCCCTCCCGCACACCGCCGCCTTCCAGCGTGAGGCGGAATTCCGGCTCGCCGGGCAGGCCGAGCAGCACGGGGCGGCCCTGGATGGCCGTGCAGAGGGGCGGGAGCCCACCCTGTTCGCGGCGCAGGCGCTCGCGGCTCTCGCGGATCTCCGCCTCGCTGCTGGCCGGCAGTTCCAGCGCGGCAAGGATGGCCCGCATCGCCTCCGGCCCGACGGTCTTGTCATTGCCGTTCACGTCCTGCCACTCCACCGCGATGCCGGCGGCCCTGGCGAGATCGCGGAGATCGTGGTCACTCATCAGGCGGGATCCAAAAGGACGATGGTCGTGTGGGGCGGCAGCGTTCCCGCGGCGAGACTCGCTGCGTGGCCGGACGCGCCCTCGAACAGGATGCGGGCCGCCGACGCTTTCACCTGCGTTGGTTCGCTGCCGAGATTGACGGCAATGGTCAGCCGCGCACCGTCGCCCATGCGCCAGTGCGCGAGGACAGCGGCCGGGCCGACGGGTTCCGCGCCCTCCGCCTGCGCACCGCGCAGGCGCGGGACGATCTCCGCCTGGCGCAGGGCCAGCAGCGACTTGTGATGCGCCAGGATGGCGTCATGCGGCGGGCGCCCGGCCTCGGACGGATCGGGGCGCGACTTCTCGAAGGTGGCAGGGTCGTTTGGGTCGGGGATGAGGGCGCGCGCGGCCTCGTCCTGGAAGGCCTTGAAGTGAGCGAACTCCTTGCGCCGGCCCTCGCGCACCGCCTTTGCGAGCTCCGGATCGCCGAAGCCGGTGAAGAACAGGAAGGGGGCTGTGGCTCCCCACTCCTCGCCCATGAACAGCATGGGGATCTGCGGGCAGAGCAGCAGCAGCGCCGTCGCGGCCCGCAGTGCCTCGGGATCGGCCAGCGCGTTCAGCCGCTCGCCCATGGCGCGGTTGCCGACCTGGTCGTGGTTCTGCAGGAACAGCACGAAGGCGGTGGGCGGCAGATGGGCGGAGGGTTCGCCGCGCCCGCGGCCAAGATGCGGCATCTCCTCACCCTGGAAAAGAAAGCCCTCCCCCAGCACGCGGGCGAGCTTTTTCGCCCCGTCATCGGCGAAGTCCTCGTAATAGCCCTCGCGCTCGCCCGTCAGCAGCGGATGCAGCACGTTGTGGCCGTCGTCGTTCCACTGCGCGTCGTAGAGGCCGGGGGTGAGTTTGGAGGCGGTGTTACCCTCGTTTTCCAGCACGAGATGCACCTCGCGCCCCGTTAGCTCGGCGCGGATGCGGCGCGCCAGCACGTCCAGCCAGGGCTGGTCGGCGATGGCATGCACGGCGTCCAGCCGCAGCCCGTCGAAGCGGTAGTCGCGCAGCCACATCAGCGCGCATTCCTCGAAAAAGGCGCGCACCTCCGGCCGGGCAAAGTCGATCGAGGCGCCCCAGGGGGTGTGGATGCCCTCGTCGAAGAACTCCTTGGCGTAGGCGTGCAGATAGGCGCCGTCCGGCCCGAAGTGGTTGAACACGCAGTCCAGGAAGACGGAAAGGCCAAGGCCGTGCGCCTCGTCCACCATCGCCTTCAGCTCGTCCGGCGTGCCGTAGGACGGGTCAGGGGTGAAGGGCTGCACGCCGTCATAGCCCCAGTTCCGCCCGCCCGGGAACGCGGCGACCGGCATCAGCTCCACGGCGGTGACGCCGAGCTCACGCAGGCGCGGCAGCATGGCGCGGATGCCGTTGTAGCCGCCCGAGGTGCCGGCATGCAGTTCGTACAGCACCGTCTCGTGCCAGGGGCGGCCGCGCCACTCCGTGTTGCGCCACTGATAGGAGGCGTCGTCCACCAGCACCGATGCGCCATGCACGTCCTCCGCCTGCGCACGCGCGGCGGGATCCGGCACCAGCAGGTCGGGCGAGGTGCGAAAACGGTAGCGCGCGCCGGGCCTGACGGGCGCATCGATGGCGTACCATCCCTGCCCCTTCGCCCGCATCGGGATCGGCGGCATCTCCTCGACCTCGAGCGAGACAGAATCGGTGGAGGGCGCCCAGAGGCGGAAGGTCGCGCCGTCCGGGCGCAGGAGCGGGCCCCAGAGGGTGGTGTCGGAAGTGGTCATCAGGCGTCCAAGCGGCTCCAGAGCAGCATGACGGAGCGGGCGCTGACCGGGACGACCGTTTCGCCCTCCTCCAGCACGCGCTCGTCCTCGTCGGGGTTGGCGCTGTCCAGCACCAGGGTCCAGTTCTGCACCGTGGCGGGCAGGGTGAAGGGCTGGTCGGCGCTGTCGGCGTTGATCATCAAAAGAACGGTGTCCACGCCGCGATCCGGGCCGTCGCCCGCGGCCTGGTCGGCGCGCAGCATGGCGAAGGTCTTGGCAACGGGGTCGCGCCAGGCCTCCGGCGTCATGGGCTGGCCGTCCTGGCCGAACCACTGCGTGTCGGACAGGCCGGGCGCGGGCTCGGAGCGGCCATGCGGGAAGCGCGGCGGGCGCAGCGGGCAGAGGCGGTGGCGTAGCCGGGCCAGCCGCGCCGTGTACCGGATCAGCGCCTCGCCATCCGCCGTCGCGGCGCGGGACCAGTCGATCCAGGAGGTCTCGTTGTCCTGGCAGTAGGCGTTGTTGTTGCCGCGCTGCGTGCGGTTCATCTCGTCGCCCGCCAGCAGCATCGGCGTCCCGGCGGAGAAGAACACGGTGGCGAGCATGGCGCGCTTCAGCCGGCCGCGGATCTCCGCGATATCCGGGTCGCCCGTCTCGCCCTCCACGCCCCAGTTGTAGCTGTGGTTCTCGCCATGGCCGTCGCGGTTGTCCTCACCGTTCGCGGCGTTGTGGCGCTCGCTGTAGGAGACGATGTCCTCCAGCGGGAAGCCATCGTGGCTGGCAATGTAGTTCACGCTTGCCCAGGGCTTGCGGCGTCTGCGATCGAACAGCTCGGAGGAGCCGGTGAGCCGCGCGGCGAGGTCCGAGCGCATGCCCTCGTCGCCCTTCCAAAACCGGCGCGCGCCGTCGCGGAATTTATCGTTCCATTCGGCGAAGCCGGGCGGATGGTTGCCGAGTTGGTAGCCGCCCGGGCCGATGTCCCAGGGCTCCGAGATGAGCTTCACCCGAGAGAGCACGGGGTCCTGGCGCAGCGCGTCGAAGAAGCCCGCGCCGGGGTCGAACCCGCCCTCCTCCCGGCCGAGAATGCTGCCGAGGTCAAAGCGGAAACCATCGACATGAAAGGACTCCACCCAGTAGCGAAGGCTGTCCATCACCATCTGCACGACACGGGGATGCGACATGTTCACCGTGTTGCCCGTGCCGGTGTCATTGATGCAATGACGTGGGTTATCCGGCAGCAAACGGTAGTAGGAGGCGTTGTCGAACCCGCGCCAGGAGAGGGTGGGGCCCATCTCCGATCCCTCGCAGGTGTGGTTGTACACCACGTCGAGGATGACCTCGATCCCAGCCTCGTGCAGGCGGCGTATGGCGGCGCGCATCTCGTTCAGCGCGCCGGTGGAGAGGTAGTCCGGCTCGGGCGCGAAGAAGCCGAGGGTGGAGTAGCCCCAGTAGTTGGTCAGCCCCTTCTCGACGAGGAAACGGTCCTGCAGGAAGGCGTGGACGGGAAGCAGCTCCACCGCCGTGACACCGATCTTTACGAGATGGTCGATGACGACCGGATGGCCGAGGGCTTGGAAGCTGCCGCGGATGGGTTCCGGCACCGCCTCATGCAGGTGGGTCAATCCTTTCAGATGCGCCTCGTAGATGATGGTGCTCGTCCAGGGCCTCTCGAGGATCCGGTCCGCGCCCCATTCGAAGGCACGGTCATCCACCACCACGGCCTTGGGCATGGCGGCCGCGCTGTCGCGGCGGTCCATCGTGAGATCGGCGCGCGGGTTGCCGACACGGTAGCCGAACAGCGCGTCGGACCAGGTGACCTTGCCGACGAGCTGCCTTGCATAGGGATCGAGCAGCAGCTTCGTCGGGTTGAAGCGGTGACCGCGCGCCGGCTCATAGGGCCCATGCGCGCGGTAGCCATAGACAGTGCCCGGACCGGCATCGGGCAGATAGCCGTGCCAGACCTCGTCCGTGCAATCCGGCAAGTCGAGCCGCCCGACCTCCCGACGACCGCCGGAATTGAACAGGCACAACTCGATCCGCTCGGCATGGGCCGAGAAGACCGCGAAGTTCACGCCCAGCCCGTCCCAGGTGGCGCCCAGCGGATAGGGCTTCCCGGTCTCGAGGCGGGGCGGTGCGGTCGTCATCGGTGCGGGGGGTTCCTTACGGCGACAGGATGATGGTCGAGAGTGGCGGCAAGGTCAGGATGAGGGACGCCGGATGACCGTGCGCCCCCTCCTCCGTTGCCGCCAGTCCGCCACCATTGCCCATGTTGGAGCCGCCATAGCCGGCTGCGTCGCTGTTCAGCACCTCCCGCCACCAGCCGCCCTGCGGCACGCCGACGCGATAGCCCTCCCGCGGGACAGGGGTGAGATTGCAGACGACCAGCGCGGGCGGAGCACCTTCCGTAAGGCGGAGGAAGGCGAGCACGCTGTTCGCCGCGTCGTCCCCGATGACCCAGGCGAAGCCAGCGGGGTCGGCGTCCTTCGCATGGAGGCTGGGAACCTCTCGGTAGACACGGTTCAGGTCCCGCACCAGCGCCTGCACGCCGCGATGGCCGGGATTGTCCAACAGGTGCCACGGGATTTGGGAGTCGTGGTTCCACTCGGTCGGCTGGGCGAGCTCGATCCCCATGAACAGCATCTTCTTGCCGGGATGCGTCCACATGAAGCTGAGATAGGCGCGGAGATTTGCCCGCTTCTGCCAGTCGTCACCCGGCATCTTGCGGAGCAGCGACCCCTTCCCGTGCACCACTTCATCATGGGAAAGCGGCAGCATGAACTTTTCGGAGAAGGCATAGACGAGGCCGAAGGTCATCTGGCCGTGGTGCCAGCGGCGGTTGACCGGATCTTCCTGCATGTAGTGCAGGGTGTCGTGCATCCAGCCCATGTTCCACTTGTAGTGAAAGCCCAAGCCACCCTCGGACACGGGCGCGGACACGCCCGGCCAGGCGGTGCTCTCCTCCGCCACCATGATGGCGCCGGGGCAGCGCTCGCGCACCGCCTCGTTCAGCTCCTTGATGAAGGCCACCGCCTCCAGGTTCTCGCGCCCGCCGTGGATGTTGGGCACCCATTCGCCGGCGTTGCGGGAGTAGTCGCGGTAGAGCATCGAGGCCACCGCATCCACGCGCAGCCCGTCCACATGGTAGTGCTCGAGCCAGTGCAGCGCGGAGGCGATAAGGAAGCCGCGGACCTCGGTGCGCCCGAAGTTGTAGATCAGCGTGTTCCAGTCCTTGTGGAACCCCTCGCGCGGGTCGGCATGCTCGTACAGCGCCGTGCCGTCGAACTGGCCGAGGCCGTGCGGGTCGGACGGGAAATGCGCGGGTACCCAATCGAGGATCACGCCGATCCCGGCCTCGTGGCAGTGATCGACGAAGCGGGAGAAGCCCTCGGGCGTGCCAAAGCGCGCGGTGGGCGCGAAGAGGCCAAGCGGCTGGTAGCCCCAGGAACCGCCGAAAGGATGCTCCATGATCGGCAGCAGCTCGACATGGGTGAAGCCCATGTCACGCACATAGGGGACCAGGCGGGCGGAAAGTCCGTCCCAGTCCGGCGCCTCGCCATCCTCGCCCCGCCACCAGGAGCCGGGATGCACCTCGTAGACGGAGATGGCCGCATCCGGCGATTGCAGCGCCGCGCGGCGCTCCATCCAGCCAGCGTCATTCCAGGGGTGCTGGGACGGGCGCGCGACGATGGAGGCGGTGCCAGGGGCCAACTCCGCCTGCGCGGCGATCGGGTCCGCCTTCAGCGGCAGCACGCCATGCGGGCCGAGAATTTCGTACTTGTAGTGCTCGCCCGGCGCGAGGCGCGGCACGAAGATCTCCCACACGCCCGTGGCGCCGCGCAGCCGCATCGCGTGGCGGCGGCCATCCCAGGAGTTGAACGAGCCGACCACCGAGACGCGTCGCGCATTCGGCGCCCAAACGGCGAAGCGAACGCCGGGAACGCCGTCCACGCTCATTGCTTGCGCGCCGAAGACATGGCCCATCTCACGATGGCGCCCTTCGCCAAACAGGTAGAGGTCAAGCTCGCCGAGCAGCAGGCCGAAGGAGTAAGGGTCCTCCGTCTCCTGCACTCCGTTGGGCCAGGTGATGCGGAGAGTGTAGCGGCCCTCCGGCACCTCGCCCTCGAATACCCCATGGTCGTCCAGCTGACGCAGCGCAACGGGGGCGCCGCCCGCGGGCACGATCTCCACCGCGCTCGCTCCGGGCTGAAAGCTGCGAACCACCCCGTCGTGCCGGCCGAGCACGGCGAAGGGGTCGCCATGGCGCCCCTCGACGAGAGCTCCGATCGCGTCGTTCATCGCGTCGCTCATGCGGTCACCAGTCGATCTGCCAGCGCGGCCAGGCCGCGCAGCGGGATGGGAAGCCAGGCCGGGCGGTTCGCGGCCTCGTAGCGCAGTTCGTAGGCCGCCTTTTCCAGCAGGAAGAGGTCGAGCAGCGCGGCGCGCGTCGCCTCCGGCGCCCACTGGTTGGGGGAAGCTTCCTCGGCCTCGCGATAGGCCGCCATGAAGGCGCCGGACGCCTCCGCGCGGAAGCGGGACAGAAGGGCTTCCCGCCGCTCGGCCGGCGCCGTGGTCTGCGTCCCGGCCGCGGCCGCCGCGGCGTAGTCCAGACTGCGGAGAAGCCCGGCCACGTCGCGCAGAGGGCTGCCCTTGGCGCGGCGCTCCTCGAGCGTGCGCGCCGGCTCGCCCTCGAAGTCCACGATCACGGCATCGCCCTGCGCCACCAGAACCTGGCCCAGGTGGAAGTCGCCATGAACGCGCGTCATCAGCGCACCGTCGGCGGATTGCGCCAGCCGCCGCGCGGCCTCCTTCAGCGCATCCCGGCGGGCGAGCAGCCCATCAGCCAGCACCTTTTCCTCGCCTTCCAGCGTAGCCTTAGCCAGCAGGTCCAGCGCGGGGTCGAGCTGCGCGATAGCGCCCTCCGCCCAGGCGGTGCGGGATTCCTCGCCGGCCATCACCGGGGTGAAGGCGTCGTCGTCGCTCGGGCGGGCCAGCACGGCGTGCAGCTCGCCCAGCCGGCGGCCGAGGGCGCCGATGAAGGAGAGATAGCCGGCCAGGGCATCACCCGCCTCGTCCGTCTGGTCGGCGGCGCGGGCCAGCCAATCCAGCGTCCAACCCCAGCCATCGCCCTGATTGCGAACGAAGCCCTGCAGCAGCATCAGCGTGACGGGCTCGCCGTCGCGCCCGTTGCGCACCACCTCACCGCGCAGCGGGGCGATGTTGGTGAACCCCGCATCGGTCAGATGCCGCGTCATCTCGGCCTCGGGGTGGATGCCGGAGAAGACCTTGCGCAGGATCTTCAGCACCACCTCCTCGCCCACGATGATGGAGGAGTTGGACTGCTCGCCGGGTAGGCGTCGCACCGTCGGCGTCTCGCCAAGCTCGAGGGATGCCATGCGCTCGCCGCCGATGAACACCACCGGCCCGTCCGCCGTCTCGGCCACGGCGCCGTCCCTGAGCGCACCGAGAATGCGGTGGACAAAGGTATCGGAGGCAAAGGCGTCGGTCAGGTAGCCCACGCGCCGCCCCTGCCGCACGCGGGAGAGGGCGAGTTGCTGGGCGAGTGACCCAGCCTCATCCTCGCCAAGGCCGGCCAGCGGCATGCAGTAGCGCTCGGTGCGGCCGGAAAGGCGCACCTCCACCTCGGCCAGCAGGTTGTGCTGGCTGCCCGGCACGGGGGCGAGGGCCCGCAGGCTCACGCTCTCGAGCTTCTCGTCCTTGGAAGCAAACCAGCGGCGCTTGGGCAGCCAGGCCGGCAGGACCTCGCGCTCGATCTCGGTGCGCTGCGCCGGGCCCATCTCGGTCGCGGTGGTCGGGAAGACAATGGTGCGGAGGTCGGGCAAGGGTTCGGGTGCCTTCACATGCCAGGGCGGAAGCGCCTGCTCGGTTGCGAGGACGAACCAGTAGAAGCCGTAGGGCGGAAGCGTGAGCAGATAGGTTAACTGCCCGATCGCCGGAAAGGCCGTGCCGCCCAGCATCTCAACCGGCACACGGCCGGCGAGGTCGGACAGGTCCAGCTCTACCGCCTGGGCGGAGCGGGAAAGGTTGAAGACGCAGAGGATGGATTCGCCATCCATCTCGCGCAGATAGGCGAGCACCTTGCGGTTGCCTGGATAGAGCAGACGCATGGAGCCGCGCCCGAAGGCCTGGCTACGCTTGCGGGTGGCGAGCATCCGCCGCATCCAGTTGAGCAGGGAGTGCGCGTCGCGCGACTGCGCCTCCACATTCACGGCCTGGAAGCCGTAGAGCGGATCCTGAATCGCCGGCAGCACGAGGCCCGCGGGATCGGCCTTGGAGAAGCCACCGTTGCGGTCGGGCGACCACTGCATCGGGGTCCGCACGCCGTCGCGGTCGCCGAGATAGATGTTGTCGCCCATCCCGATCTCGTCGCCGTAATAGATCACGGGCGTGCCGGGCATGGACATCAGCAGCCCGTTCATCAGCTCGATGCGACGGCGGTCGCGCTCCAGCAGCGGCGCGAGGCGGCGGCGGATGCCCAGGTTGATGCGGGCACGCTTGTCGGCCGCATAGGTGTTCCAGAGGTAATCCCGCTCCTTGTCCGTGACCATCTCGAGCGTCAGCTCGTCATGGTTTCGCAGGAAGATTGCCCACTGGCACCCCTCGGGGATGTCGGGCGTCTGGCGCAGGATGTCGGTGATCGGGAAGCGGTCTTCCTGCGCGATCGCCATGTACATGCGCGGCATGAGGGGGAAATGGAATGCCATGTGGCATTCGTCGCCCTGGCCGAAATACTGCTGCGTGTCCTCCGGCCACATATTGGCCTCGGCCAGCAGCATCTTGCCGGCGCCGGCATAGCCGCGCTCCAGCTCCGAGCGGATCTGCTTCAGGACGTCATGCGTCTCGGACAGGTTCTCGTTGTTGGTGCCGTCGCGCTCGATCAGATACGGCACGGCATCCAGCCGCAGCCCGTCCACCCCGGCATTCAGCCAGAAGCGCATCACGCCCATCACCCGGTCCACCACCTCCGGATTGTCGAAGTTCAGGTCGGGCTGATGAGAGAAGAAGCGGTGCCAGAAATACTGGCCGGCCACGGGGTCCCAGGTCCAGTTGGACTTCTCGGTGTCCAGGAAGATGATGCGCGTGCCCTGGTAGATCTCATCCGTGTCGGACCAGACATAGAGGTTGCGCTCGGGCGAGTCCTTGGGAGCGTTGCGCGCGGCCTGGAACCAGGGATGCTGGTCGCTGGTGTGGTTGATCACCAGCTCGGTGATCACGCGCAGCCCGCGGCGATGCGCCTCCTCGATGAAGCGCTTCGCGTCCTCCACATCGCCGTAATCGGGATGCACGCCGGTGTACTCGGCGATGTCGTAGCCGTCGTCACGGCGCGGGCTGGGATAGAAGGGCAGCAGCCACAGCGTGTCCACGCCCAGCTCGGCGATGTAGTCCAGCTTCGCCATCAGCCCCGGGAAGTCGCCGACGCCGTCGTCATTGGCATCGAAGAAGGACTTCACATGCAGCTGGTAGATCACCGCATCCCGGTACCATTGCGGATCGCGCGGGTCGGGCTGGTGGTTCGGAAGGGCGTCGTTGGTCGGCAGGGCGGCGTCGTCGGGCATATCTTGTCTCGTATTCTCAGGCGCCGAAGGGGCGAACGCGCCAGATGGCGAAAGGCAGGTCGCCGGGGTCGAGCCGCATGCGCTGGGCTTTGCCGGTCCAGGCAAAACGCTGGCCGCGCATCAGGTCCTCGGCCTCGAGCCCGGCCCCATCGGGCAGGCCCCAGCGCCAGAGCGGAAGCTCGAACCCGGCCTCCTGCACGGCGGTCGGGTCCATGCTCACGGCCACCAGTACCACGTTGGACCGGTCCTCGGTGGCCTTCTCGTAGTACAGGATGTTGTCGTTCCAGGCGGGCAGGAAGGTCACGCCCAGATGCGTCTGCAGGGCGGGGTTCTCCCGGCGGATGGTGTTCAGCCGCGTCACCTCGTCCACGATGTCGCCAGGCCGGCGATCGGGCCAAGCGCGGATCTGGTACTTTTCGCTGTCCAGATACTCCTCCTTGCCCGGCATCGGCGTGGCCTCGCAGAGCTCGAAGCCCTGGTAGACGCCCCACAGGCCGGACAGCGTCGCGGCCAGGGCCGCGCGCACCAGATGCATCGGGCGACCGCCGGTCTGCAGGTGGCGCGGGTTGATGTCGGGCGTGTTGACGAAGAAATGCGGGCGGAAGAACTCGCGCGGCGCGGTGGTGGAGAGCTCCGTCAGGTACTCCGCCATTTCCGCCTTGGTCTCGCGCCAGGTGAAGTAGGTGTAGGATTGGCTGAAGCCGGACTTCGCCAGGCGGTACATCACCTTCGGCCGCGTAAAGGCCTCCGACAGAAAAAGCACTTCCGGGTTCTGGGCACGGATCTCGCTGATCATCCACTCCCAGAAGGGCAGCGGCTTGGTGTGGGGGTTGTCCACCCGGAAGGTCTTCACCCCCTGCTCCACCCAGAACTTCACGGACTGGTACAGCGCCACCCACAGGGACGGCTTGGCGCCGGCCGCGTAGAAGTCGACGTTGACGATGTCCTCGTACTTCTTCGGCGGGTTCTCGGCGTATTTGATCGTGCCGTCGGGGCGCCAGTCGAACCACTCCGGGTGCTGCTTCAGCCAGGGATGGTCGGGTGAGCACTGGATGGCGAAGTCCAGCGCCAGTTCCAGCCCGTGCGCGTGCGCGGCATCGCGCAGCCGGTGGAAGTCCTCGATCGTGCCGAGCGCAGGATGCAGCGCGTCATGCCCGCCCTCCTCCGAGCCGATGGCATAGGGGCTGCCCACATCGTCGGGCCCGGGGGTAAGGGTGTTGTTGCGCCCCTTACGGTTCTTCCGCCCGATCGGATGGATGGGCGGAAAGTAGAGCACGTCGAAACCCATCGCCTTCACGCGTGGCAGCTGGGCGATCACGTCGTCCAGCGTGCCGTGGCGGGTCTCGCTGCCGGACTGGCTGCGCGGGAACACCTCGTACCAGCTGGCGAAGCGCGCAGCGATCCGCTCGGCCTCGATCCCGCCATGCGGGTTCTGGCGCACGCGGTGCGGCCGGTCGTCGGCCAGCGCCATCAACCGTGCGGTCTCGGGGGAGAGCAGCGCCGTCAGCCGCTCGGAATCCGGCGCCGCTTCCAGCGACTTGGCCAGCAGGGTGAGCGGGCGCTTGGTGACGCCGATGCGGTTGGCGGCCTTCGCGACCAGCCGGCGCCCTTCCTCCAGCTCCAGCGTCACCGGCACGCCGGCGGCATGCTTCTTCGACAGCTCGTCCCGATAGCCGGCGAAGACGTCGAGCCAAGCCTCCACGGCGAAAACGTGCCGGCCCATGCGCTCCAACGGGAAGCTCGCGGTCCAGCGGTCGTTGCCGAGCGGCGTCATGCGAATCTCGCGCCAGCCCTTCTCGTCCAGCGGCCGCCACAGCAGCGCGACGCCGAAGGTGGCGTGGGTGTCGGCCACGATATCGGCCTCCACCGTCACCACCTCGCCGACGATGCGCTTGGCGGGGAAGCGCCCACCCTCCACCAGCGGTGTCACGTCCTCGATGCCGATGCGCGGAATCGTGACGCCCTGCTCGGGCGTGATCCGGGTAGCGGCGGGGCGGATCACCGGGTTGGGTGCGGCCGCTTCCATCACGCGCACCTCGCCGGGCGAGAGGAGCACGGCCTCGCCGGGCGTCAGCTTCTCCGTGCCGTCCACGCCGAGGAAGAGGGACGGGCCGCCACCGATCGCGGGCAGCACCGTCTCGGGCAGCAGGGTAACGGAGGCTCGGCGATCGGGATTGGCGATCACCAGCGTGGCAGATTGCGCCACCCGCGGGTCTTCCGCCGCGCGCATCACGGCCAGCACGGGTGCGCCAGGGCCGCTCAACGGCCGGATCGTCGTCCCAGTCAGCGGCGCCAGGCGGGCGACCATCGAGTTCGCCTCGCGGATCTCGGCCGAGAGATCGTAGGGCGCGTTCTCCCGCGCCCAGGCCCAGTCTCCCGGGCGGCCCTGCGCGGGGTCGGACGGACGGCGGGCGCCATACTCGAAGCCCTGCGGCACCAGCAGCCCGTCGCAGAGCGTCGCCGCAAGGCGGAGCGAGAGGGCGGCGGCGCGGGCGCGCGCGGCCTCGTCGCCCTCCTCCACCGCGGCACGCTGGCCAAAGGGGGCTTCCGGGAAGCCGAGCAGCGGGGCGCCCAGCGCCTCCCGTTCGCCCAGGAACCAGGAATCGCGCCCGTTCCACCACGCGATGGAGGAGGTAAGCCAGCCAAAGCCGGCCTGTCGTAGCGCGGCGCCCTCATGCCAGGGCATGCCTGCGCTCCAGGCGATGAATTGCGCCTCGGGCGCTGCCGCGACCAGCCGGCCCCAGGCCTGGCTGGGCACCTCGGCCGGGCGCGTGGCGCGGAAGCCTGCGGCGCCCGCCGTCGCCCAGTCGCGCAGCCGCGCCTCCCAGAAGGCGAGCGGACCTTCGGCCGTGAAATCGAGCCGCGCGAGGCCGAGCGGTACCGGCCCGCCGCGCGGATCGGGCAGTGCGGCACCAGGGCGCAGGAACCAGTCGGGATGCAGGGCCGGCAGCGCGCCCTCTGCCGCCACATTGGCGGGGGAGAGGTCGAGCCACAGCTCCAGCCCCGCCGAGCGGCAAGCAGCGGCGATGGCGGCAATGGCGGCCGTTCCGTCCGTGCCGGCATCCAGCATGGGATGGGCGCGGTCATGGTCCGCGACGTCCAGCGGATTGCCGGAACGGCCAGGAGAGAGCGGCGGTGGCAGGCACACGCCGCTGAAGCCGAGCGCGGCCACGCGCTCCAGTTCCGCCGGCCAGCCCGACAGGGGACCGAGCAGGAGGGGGTTCAAATGATAAAGGGCGATGGGACGCATCGGCGAGGAACGGTGGTCGGCGGTCATGGTTCCCGTCTCCGGCTTCGTCGATCAGCAGTGGTCCAGGGGATCGCAGCCCCGGTGCGGCGGGCCAACCCCGCGCGGCCCGTATCCGGCGCAACAAGGCGTGAGGCACGGTCATAAGCGGCGTTGCGCACCGCGAATTCACGCAAATGTCGCCAGTGCCGGCGGGGCATGAAGAAGATGCCGCCCCCGGATTTGGCCATGCCGTCGCGCGCGGATAGAAACGGCGCCGTCAACCAAGGGAACAGGACGCATGATCGAGGAACGCAAGGCCGGCACGGGCGACGAGGCGGTGTCCGGCAAGGAGGTCACGGTGCACTACACCGGCTGGCTGCTTGACCCCTCCAAGCCCGACAGCAAGGGCCGCAAGTTCGACAGCTCCCGCGACCGCGGCGAGCCCTTCTCCTTCCCTCTCGGCATGGGCCATGTCATCCGCGGCTGGGACGAGGGCGTGCTGGGCATGAAGGTCGGCGGCCAGCGCACCCTGACCATCCCGCCCGAGAAGGGCTATGGCGCGCGCGGCGCCGGCGGCGTCATCCCACCGAATGCGACTCTGCTGTTCGACGTGGAACTGCTTGGCGTCGGCTGACGCCGGAACGGCAGGGGCCGCCCCGGATCGCCGGGACGGCCCCTATCGGATCGCGCCCTCTACCGGATGGCACCGGGCGGCAGGTCCGCCCAGTAGGCCCCTTCCATCGGCACGGACAGGAAGCGGGAGTTCAGTTCCGCCAGCGTCGCGGCAGGATTCAGCCCGGCGCAGCGCTCGGGGTGGAACCAGCGTGCCAGTGCTTCCAGCATCACCACATGCGCCGGCGTGTCGTTGAAGCCGTGCCAGATGCCGTGGACGCGCCCGGCCTTCACCGCCGGCAGCACGTCCAGCCGCTCGCGCCGGAGCACCGCGATGAGATCCCGCCGCGCCGTCTCCGCATCCGCCCCCGGGCCAAGGGCGATCCCGCCGCGGCCCGCGAAGGGCCCGCCGGTGGCGACCACCACATCCGGGTTCTGGGCGAGGACGTATTCGAGGGCGAGCTGCCCCAGCGCGCCCGGCAGCAGGTCGGCGCCGATATTGTGGCCGCCGGCGAAGCGGATCATCGAATCGAAGGCGCCCTTCCCCGGCGAGGAGCAGCACGGCACGCCGCCGGCATGGGCATGGACCAGCACCTTCGGCCGCGCCTCGCCCAGTCCGGAAAGGCGGGAAGCGATGCCCTCCAGCTTGGCGGCATAGAAGGCGTCAAAGGCGCCCGCGCGCTCCTCCTGGCCCAGCACCTGACCGAGGATGGCCATGCTGCGGCGGGTGTCGCGCATCGGATCGCTGAAGAAGTCGATCACCATCGTGGGGATGCCGAGAGCCGCGATCCGCTCGACCATCCCGGACCCCGCCCCCTGCAGCGCGCCTCGGCTGATCACGATAAGGTCCGGCCGTGCCGCGAGGACGGTCTCCATCGAGATCCCGTCCCCCTGCGCCCGGCCGACGATCGGGATGGAATCCGCCTGCGGGAAGCGGGCGCGCAGGGCGGCGTAGCTGGGCGCGTTGAGCTGGCGGAGATCGTCGCCCCAACCCACGACGAGGGAGACAGGGTCAGGGTGCAGCAGCGCCATGGCCAGGACGTGGCGGGCCTGGGTGAGCACGATGCGTCGCGCCGGCCCGGGCAGCGTCACTTGCCGCCCCACAAGATCGGTAACGCGGATCTGGGCACCTTGCGCGCGCAAGAGCCGGGGCGCCGCGAGGAGCGGCAGGGAGCCGAGAAGCAGGCGGCGGTTCATGCGAGGCGTTCCGGATCGGGCGGAAGGGCGAAGGGCAGAGCACGGGAGAGGGCGGCGGGCACCACGGAGCCGTGGTTCTCGCCGGCGAATTCCACGAAGCCAAGGGGGGCGATGCGGCCCTCTAGAAGCGCCGCGAGCTCCCGGGCACGGGTCACCATCCGGCGTTCGGCGCGGCGGGCGCCGCGGGGGCTGCCATCATCCGTCTCCTCCAGCCCGCCGACCATGATGTGCAAGCCGGTGCCCCTTGCATCCGGCGGGGGCGAGGCCGCGAAGCGCTGCGCGGCCGCCACGAGCGCGCCGTCGGCCCACCAAAGGGAAGGGCTGGCGGCGACGATGCGGCGGAACAGGGCTGGGCGGGTGAAAAGCGTGTGCAGCGCGAGCAGCCCACCGAGCGAGTGGCCGAACAGGGCCATGCGCGCGCGGTCCAGTGGCAGGCGCCGCTCCAGTTCGGGGAGGAGAGTGTCGGCGATGAAATCCAGGAAGGCGTCCGCTCCGCCCGTGCCTTCCGGCGCCGCTTCCGCGGGGGGAGTGTAGTCGCGGGACCGGGCGGCCCGGTCATAGGGACCAGGGCCAGCATGGCCGAGCCCGACGATGACGGCAGGCGCCACATCCGCCGCCGCATCCCGCCACAGCCGGGCGCGGGTGCGGGCGGCCTCGACGGCCGTGGCGAAGGTGGCGTTCCCATCGGCCAGGAAGAGAACGGGATACCCGCCGGGCGGCGCCTCCCCCTCCGGCCAGGCGAGCAGGATGCGGTGGGCCTGCATGTCCCACCAGGCGGTGCGCGGCAGGGCGATGGGCGGCGCGCCCTCCATCACCACCGCACGCGCAGCGAGCCGAGTACCAGGCGGCGGTTGCCGTAGTAGCAGTTGTTGGTGTTGTTGCAGCTCGCCACGTATTCCTTGTCCGCGATGTTCTGCATGTTCAACGAGAAGTCGAGGCCGCGCAGCGTGTCGAAGCGCTGGCCGAAGTCGTAGCGGATGGCGGCGTCGAAGAGGGTGACATCGGGCACCTTGAAGGTGTTCGTGCTGTTGCCGAAGGTCTCGCCGATATAGCGTACGCCGCCGCCGAGCTCGAGACCGCGCAGCGGGCCCTCTCGGAAGCTGTAGTTGCCCCAGCCGCTGGCAATGTGGTTCGGCACCTGCGGCACCTGGCTGCCGCGCTCGCCCGCGACATTGGACTTGGTGATCTTGGTATCGAGATAGGTGTAGGTGCCGATCAGGTCGATGTTGCTGGTCAGGCTCGCCCGGCCTTCCAGCTCCACGCCGCGGGATCGGATCTCGCCGGTCTGCACGGAAAAGGTGTTGTTCTGCGGATCCGCCGTCAGCACGTTCTCCTGGCGGATGTGGAACAGCGCGGCCTGGACAAAGCTGTTCATCCCGGGCGGCTGGTACTTCACGCCGATCTCGAACTGCTCGCCCGTGGTCGGGTCGAAGGTGGTGCCTCCGCGCGACGGAGCCGTGGTCCCGGCATTCGGCAGGAAGGAGGTGGAGTAGCTGGCATAGGGCGCGATGCCGTTGTCGAACAGGTACAGCGCGCCGGCCCGCCAGGTGAAGGCCTCGTCGTACTGGCTGGTATGGCTGCTGTTCAGACGCTGCACCGTCTCGCTGGTCGCGAAGTCCTGCCGCACGCCGATGTTGAAACGCCAGCGGTCGATCGCGATCTGGTCCTGCGCATAGACGCCGAGCTGGTCGGTGATCTGGCCGACGGTCTGTGCGAGGCCAAGCACGGGCGCGCGGAACGCGCGGTCGTAGGTCGGCGCGAAAAGGTCGAAGCGCGGTGTCTCAGTCAACGCCGCGCTGCCCAGACGCCGCTTGGCCGAGGAGCGTGACCAGTCCAGGCCCGTCAGCAGCGTGTGGCGCAGCGGTCCCGTGCTGAAATCAGCCTGCAGCTGGTTGTCGAGCGCGAAGGTGTCCGCGTGCTCGATCGCGTGCGTCAGCGTGCGGTTGCCCGTGCGGCCATCCGGCGCGACGGCCTGTACCGAAAGCACGCGCCGCTCGGAATCGATGTGCATGTAGCGAAAGTTCTGGCGCGCGGTGAACACGTTGTCGAAGCGGTGCTCGAACTGGTAGCCGATCGAGGCCTGCCGCCGCGCCTCCGTGTTCCAGTTCGGGTCACCGCCGAAGAAGTTGGACCCGATGCGGCCGAACCGGCTGGGCAGGACCGTGCCGGTCGCCGGCACGAAGTTGTAGAACCCCGCGCGCGGATCGTCCTGGTAGGAGCCGAGCAGGGTCAGGGTGGTGTTGCTGTCCGGCCGCCAGGTGAAGGCGGGGGCGATGGCCACGCGCTCCTCGCCCACGAAGTCGTACTGCGTCTCCGCCTTCCGGGCGATGCCGGTCAGCCGGTACAGGAACTGGCCGTCGGCGGTCAGCGGGCCTCCGAAGTCGAAGGCGGCCTGCAGGCGCGCATCGCTGCCGGCCTCCAGCCGCACTTCATGCACGGGCGTCTCGGTCGGCCGGCGGCTGACGAGGTTCACCAGGCCGCCCGCGCCCGTCTGCCCGTAGAGGACGGAGGCCGGGCCGCGCAGCACTTCGATACGCTCCAGCAAGAACGGGTCGAAGGTCGGCACCGCGAAGGAGGCGCCGCGGCCGACGCGCAGCCCGTCCAGGAAGTTCACGAAGGCCGCCCCCGTGCCCTGACCGCCGAAGCCGCGGACGAAGACGCTGTCGAAGCGTGCGCTCGGGCGGATCTCGGAGAGCACGCCCGCGGTGTAGCGCAGGGCCTGGGAGATGCTCTGTGGCTGCTGGTCGTCGATCTGGTCGCGGGTGACGACGCCCAGCGACTGCGGCGCCTCGATCAACGGCGTGTCAGTTTTGCTGCCCGTGGTGGTGACGGGGGCGACATAGCCCTGCACCGGCTGCCAGGACCGCCAGGCGGTGGCCTGCACATCCACCTCGGGCACCACCACCGCTTCGGTCTGCGCGCGCGCGGGCAGGGAAAAGGCGCCCAAGGCGGCCGTGGCCAGAAGAAGATGGCGGAGCGTACCGGAGGGGGACGGGCAGGACATGCGAATAATCCGCAAATACGATGGGCGCTTCTGTCACAGATGCTAATCGTTCGCAATTGCTTCTGTGGTGCAGCCGCCTCGCTGTGGCCCACCAGCATCACCTCTTGCCAGGGTCGCGCCTTTCGCAACCCTGCTTTCCGCACACGCAGCCCGAGCAGGATTTGTCGCTGCGGCTGCGAATGATTATCCTCTGCGCCCCCTCCCCCGGAGCCGTCATGACCCGTCGCAGCCCGCTGCGCCCCGCTGCGCTGCCTCCCGCCTTGCTCGTCCCGGCCCTCCTCCGTTGAGCACCGCCGCCCTCACGGCGGAGGGGGCCGCCTCGGGCTATCGTCGGCTGGTGCTACGCCGCGCCGCGCTGCTTGCGGCGCTGGCCGTCGGCCTGCTCGCTGCCTTCCTGCTCGATGTTGCCACCGGCCCTGCCCGCCTGCCGCTCTCCACGGTGCTGGATGCGCTGCTGGCCGGGCGTGGCGCGGGCGGCGCCATGTCGGTCATCGTCTGGGAGGTGCGCCTGCCCTATGCGGTGATGGCCGTGCTGGTCGGCGCCGCCCTCGCCCTCTCGGGCGCCGAGATGCAGACGGTGCTGGATAACCCGCTGGCCAGCCCTTTCACTCTGGGCGTGTCCTCCGCCGCCTCGCTCGGCGCGGCGCTGGCAATCGTGCTCGGGCGCGGCATCCCCTTCATCCCGCAGGATTGGCTCATCCCCGCCAACGCCTTCGTCTTCGCCTTCGCGGCCATGGCACTGCTGCATTTCATGGCGCGTCTGCGGGGCGCGGGAGTGCAGTCGCTCGTGCTGTTCGGCATTGCCCTTGTCTTCGCCTTCAACGCCCTTGTCGCCCTCATTCAGTTCGTGGCGACGGAGCAGGCGCTGCAGCAGCTCGTCTTCTGGTCCATGGGCAGCCTGGCGCGCGCGAGCTGGGACAAGATCGGCATCCTCGCCCTCGTCATGCTCGTCGCCCTCCCCTTCTCCGCCCGTGCGGCCTGGCGTCTGACGGCGCTGCGCCTCGGCGAGGACCGCGCGCGCTCCTTCGGCGTGGACACGGAGGCGACGCGGCGCGGTTCCCTGCTGCGGGTCAGCCTTCTCGCCGGTGTCTCGGTCGCCTTCGTCGGCACGATCGGCTTCGTCGGGCTGGTCGGCCCGCACGCTGCACGGCTGATGGTGGGCGAGGACCACCGCTTCTTCCTGCCAGCCTCCGCTCTCTGCGGCGCGCTGCTGCTCTCGCTCTCCTCGGTCGCGGGCAAGCTTGTCGTGCCCGGGCTGCTGGTGCCGATCGGCATCGTCACCGCGCTGGTCGGCGTGCCGGTCTTCCTCGCCCTCGTCATGGGGCGGGGGCGGATGGCATGAGCGCCGCCCTCTCCGACGCCGCCCTTTCGGTCTCCGGCCTGCGCGTCGCCTATGGCAGGCGCGTCATCGTGGACGGGCTGGATCTCGCCCCGCTGCGGCCCGGCACGCTGACCGCGTTGGTGGGGCCCAACGCGGCCGGGAAATCCACCCTGCTGCGCGGTATCGCCGGGTTGGTTCCCGGAACGCGCGGGCAGGTGCTGCTGGGCGAGCGCGACCTGCTGGCCATGTCGATCCCCGAGCGCGCGCGGCACCTCGCCTACATGCCCCAGGGCCTGCCCGGCGGCGTGGCGCTGACCGTGATGGAAACCCTGGTCGGCGCCCTCCGCGCCGTGCCGACAACCCTCGCACCTGACGGCGCCGCGGCCACTGCCCACGCCATCGCCGTGCTCGGGCGGCTCGGCATCGGCCATCTCGCCCTCCACCGGCTGGACGGGCTCTCGGGCGGCCAGCGCCAGCTCGTCGGATTGGCCCAGGCGCTGGCGCGCGAGCCCGAGGTGCTGCTGCTGGACGAGCCCACCAGCGCGCTCGACCTGCGCCACCAGATCTCCGTCATGGCTCTGGTTCGGGAGACGGTACTGCGGCGCGGGCTGGTGGGGGTGGTGGTGCTGCACGACCTCGGCCTTGCCGCCCGCTTCGCGGACCGGATGGTGGCGCTGGCCGAGGGCATGGTGCAGGCCGATGGCACGCCAGCGGAAACGCTGACATCCGATCTGCTCGCCCGCGTCTATGGCGTGGAGGCGCGGATCGAGCGCTGCTCCCAGGGGAGCCTGCTGGTGCTGGCCGATGCGCCGATCGCGGGGGCGGCGTAAGCCTCCCCGGGCCCTGCTTCAGGCCAGCATCCAGTTGCCGAGCGTCGTGAAGGTGGCCTTCGCCCCGCGCAGAACCGCCGAGGCGTCGCGCTCGGCCTCCAATCGCTCCAGGAAGGCGCGCCACATCGCGCCAGTCCTCTCGCCATTCCCGGCGAAGTAGGACCGCGCGTCCTGCGGTACGCCGATCCGCTCCAGCCCCTTCAGGATCACCCGGCCGCCAAGGGTCGATCCCTCCATGACATAGAGCGACCCCATCGCCTCGCCGCGCCCGTGCAGGGGCGGCGGCGGGCAGATCGGGAGGCCTTCCGGCGCCACGTCCAGCGCGCGCAGATCGTCCCGCAGCAGCGCCAGCCGCCGGCGCGGGAAGAAGAAGGCGTCATCCCCCAGCTCGGCCGCGAGCCGCGGCTCCCATCCCGCCCAGAAGCCATGAAAGCGCGACAGCACCGCGCGGTAGCGATCGGGCGTGAGGGCCGGATCGGTCAGGCGAAGCCCGTCCTCCAGCCGGTCGTGCTCCGGGCGCGTGCCGTCCCGCAGCAGGTCCCGGATGGAAGCGGTGTCGAGACGCGGCACGGTCAGATCATCGACCGGATCTTGGTGGCCAGGGCGTCCATCGCGAAGGGCTTGGTCATCACCTGCATTCCCGGCTCCAGCATGCCGCTACCGATGGCCGCGTTCTCGGCATAGCCGGTGATGAAGAGCACGCGCAGCCCCGGGCGGCGCTGGCGCACGGCATCGGCCAGCTGGCGGCCGTTCATGCCGCCGGGCAGGCCCACATCCGTCACCATCAGGTCCACCCGCGGCATGGTGGCCAGGGCGCGCAGGGCCTGCGCCCCATCATTCGCCTCAACCACGCCGTAGCCGAGTTCGCGCAGCACCTCGCCCACCAGCATCCGCACCACCGGCTCGTCATCCACCACCAGCACCGTGCCGCCATCTACCGCCGGCGGCGGCGTGGGCAGCGCGGCGGGATCGGCGTCGTGCTCGACCTCCGCAACGGAGCGCGGAAGGTAAAGGCGGACCGTGGTGCCCTGCCCGGCCTCGGAATAGATCCGGACATAGCCGTTGGACTGCTTTGCGAAGCCATAGACCATGGACAGGCCAAGGCCCGTTCCCTGTCCCAGCGGCTTGGTGGTGAAGAAGGGATCGAAGGCGCGCTCCGCCACCTCGGGCGGCATGCCCGTGCCGGTGTCGGTGACCGAGACCGCGACATACTGGCCGGGCGCGACGTCGTGGTGACGCCGCGCATAGGCATCGTCGAGCCGGACATTCGCCGCCTCGATCGTCAGCCGCCCGCCCTCGGGCATGGCGTCCCGCGCGTTGATCGAAAGGTTGAGCAGCGCGTTCTCGAGCTGGTTGGCATCGCAGAGCGTCGTCCACAGCCCGCCCGCCATCACCGTCTCGACATGGATGGCCGGGCCGACCGTGCGGCGGATCAGCTCCTCCATCGAGGAGACGAGGCGGTTCACATCGGTCGGGCGCGGGTCGAGCGTCTGGCGGCGAGAGAAGGCAAGAAGGCGGTGGGTCAGCGCCGCCGCGCGGTTCGCGGAGGTGGTGGCCGCGGCGAGGTAGCGGTCCAGCTCTCCTACCCGCCCCTGGCTCACGCGGTTCTTCATCATCTCGAGGCTGCCGACTATGCCGGCGAGCAGATTGTTGAAGTCGTGCGCGATGCCGCCGGTGAGCTGGCCGACGGCCTCCATCTTTTGCGCCTGGCGCAGCCGCTCATTCAGCTCCGAAATGCGGCCGAGGCTGCGGACGATCACCTCGGTGATGGCGTGGCGCAGCGTCGCCGCGATCTCGAGCTCCCACCGCGCCCACGGCCGGGCCTGGCCGTGACGCTCCTCCACCCAGCGCTCGAAGGACTGGCGCGGCAGGATGGAATCCTCGCCGCCCTGCAATGCCTTATGCGGGTTGCCGCCCCAGCTGACGAGATGCGGCTCCTCCGGCCGGAACCAAAGGATCATGTCCGCCCGGTCGGCGACCAGGAAGACAGCAAGGAGACCGCTGGCGATCGCGGCATGCGGCGCCCAGTCCGGCACGTCCTCGCCGAGATGGTCGGAGTGGAAGATCTCCTCCACGCCCTTGCCGCCATCATGCACCCGCAGCCAAGCGGCGAGGCGCAGCACCTCGGCCCGCGGTGGCACGGTGCCGAGCAGCTCCGCCACGCTACCGCGGATCACTGCAGCACCCGTGCATCCGAAGAGAGAGGCGATGGTGACCGAGCCGGCGGTGAGGGCGGAGGTGACGTCCTCCGCCTCCGCCATATGCGCCAGCAGCTCGGCCAGGCGCTGCGCATCCGCCCGGCGCGCCTCGTCCGAGCCTATCTGTTCCGCCCCGCCCACGCGAAGGGCGAAGGCGTCCGTCAGCGCCGCCGCCGCCGCGCGCTGGCCGGGCGAGGGGCGGTGCGGCCGGCGGTGATGGCAGACCATCAACCCCCAGAGCTGCCCCTCATGCAGGATGGAGAGCGACATGGAGCCGTCCACGCCCATGTTGCGATGATACTGCAAGTGGACCGGGGCGAGGCTGCGGAGGCGGGAGAAGGAGAGGTCGATCGGCTTGTCCGGCTGCGCCGCATTCTCCCAGGAGGCATCCTTGTGCAGCGGCACCGGCAGGGCGTCACGCGACGGAACCCAGCGGATGAGACTGCGCCGGTACAACTCCCGCGCCTGGGCGGGAATGTCGGAAGCGGGGAAGTGCAGCCCGTCCAGCGACTGGTCCCAGTCCTCCACCTTGTCCTCCGCCAGGGTCTGGCCATGCCAGTCCTTGTCGAAGCGGTAGATCAGCACGCGCTCATAGCCCGTGAGCTGGCGGATGCCGCGCACGGCCACGCGCGCGAGGTCCTGCAGGCGCGCTCCGGCGGCGCGCAGCCGGGCGATCATGCGCTGAAGGGACCGGGCGGCGGCCAGTGCCTCCTGCTCGTCGAGCGGCGCCACCGGCTCCAGCTCGATCAGCACCATGCCGTCCTGGGCATGAGAGGTCGCCTCGAAGGCGCCGCCGGGCAGGGTCAGCCCGGTCTCCCAGGGAGCCTCGCCGGGCAGGTCTCCTGCCGCCGCCAACTCAACGAGAGTGGCGGAGAAATCGGCGCCCAGCACCTCCTCCACCGTTCGGCCGAGCAGGGTGTTCGACGGGATGTCACCCGCCAGCAGCCCGGCATTCTCGCTGGCTGCCACGATGGACAGGCCACGCGCCGGATCGGCCACCAGCAGCACGCCATGCGGCTGAATCGCGCCGGGGATATGGATCGGCTCCTGCGCACAGAGAGCATCGGCGCGGTCCGGCACTGCGGGAGCAATGCTCTGCGCGGAGAGGCCGCGCAGGCGCTGCGGTTGAGGTGAAGCGTTCACGCCGTGCGGTTCACGTGGCGCATGCGGCGGCCGTCGCGTCGTTCACGCCGGCCGAAACCGGGGACAACAGCACGCCTGCTCCCCTACCTTGCCGCCCTGTCGCCATACCCCAACCCGCCACGCCAATCCGATCATTCTAGATAGGGACCCCTGCCTCCCCAACCAGGACCGGCCACACATGCGCGTGCTCGGTCCGCAGCGCCAGGGGGCCGCGGTTGTGGCGAGGACGGGTGATCCGTCCGGGCCTTCTGTCCATAACGCATGGAACGCGCGTTCAGCGCACCCCGCGGTTGCGGGCCACGAGCCGCGCTAGTTCCTCAACGCCCAGGAAGCGCGGTGGGCTTCCTGCCGCCAGCGCATCAAGGCTCGGCGCCGGCAGGCCGAGGCGGCTGGCATAGATCCAGGAATAGGCGAGCACGCGCTGCACATAGGCGCGCGTTTCGTTGAACGGGATGCTCTCGATGAAAAGAAAGGGATCCTCGCGGTGGCTGTTCGTCGGCATCCAGCGCGAGAGGTTGCCCGGGCCGGCATTGTAGGCCGCAAGCAGACGGATCAGATCGCCCTTCACGTTTTCCTGCGTGGAAAGATGCAGGAGGTAGCGCTGGCCGAGTTCCAGGCTCAGGCCGGGATCATGCAGCCGGCGCTGGCCGCCATCGC
This sequence comes from Roseomonas sp. WA12, assembly GCF_054165765.1. Classification (NCBI taxonomy): domain Bacteria; kingdom Pseudomonadati; phylum Pseudomonadota; class Alphaproteobacteria; order Acetobacterales; family Roseomonadaceae; genus Roseomonas; species Roseomonas sp. WA12. The sequence continues at coordinate 3,266,661 of NZ_CM135108.1, forward strand.
GCAGGGATGCGTCGCCGGTGATGAAGGCGGCCGTGGCCGGCATCACCTGCATCAGCCCGCGTGCACCGGCGGGGGAGACGGCATCGGGATCGAAATTCGATTCCTGCCGGGCCAGGCCGTAGATCAGCGCCGGATCGGCCCGCCAGCCACCCTGCGGCTCCAGCCGCGGCACGGGGAAGCGGGCGAGGTCGCGCGGGCGGCCATCGGCGGCCTGCGCCTGGGAGGCAAGCATCGTCGCCAGCTCCGTCATACCCGCGCCCGTGGCGGCTGCGAGCATGGCGCGCGCCAGGTTGGCATTGCCGCCCGCGACCGACCAAAGCCGGCGAAGCTCCGCCTCGGCCCGCGCCTTCTGGCCGATCTGGATAAGGGCGAGCGCCCGCCAGCCGCCGGCCGTCTCGGCCAGGGCGGCGCCCTCCGCCTCGCCGGCCACGTCGCTGCCCTCCCAGGCGAAGCCGGGGGGCAGGCCGAGGGCGCGGCGGGCAACCAGCCCGTAGAAGGTGCGCGGCTCCTGCGCTGCTTGCAGCATCCAAGGCACATAGCCCTGGGGGCGGCGGGCGCGAACGGCGGCGCGGGCGGTCCAGAAGGCGGCGGCCGCGCGCAGCACGGCGGGGGCCGCCTCGTTGCGGGCCGCGGTCTCGAAATAGGGCAGCGCCGTCTCGTACTGGCCGAGGCCCCAGGCCGAGAGGCCCGCGATGAAGGCCGCCTGGGCGGGCGCGCCCGGGGCGCGGGCCGCCTGGGAGGCGATGCGGAAGGCGTCCTGGTCCTTGCCGGTGGTGAACAGGGACTGCGCGACATCGGCCTGCAGCGCGGCGGCATAGGCCGGGGTCATGCCGCGGGTCCCGGCGATGTGGCGCAGCGCGTCCTGCACGTCCCCGCGCCCCGCCATTTCGCGCACGGTGCGGTCGAGGGAGGGATTGCGGACCAGGGCAGCGCGAGCGGCCGGCGGTTCGCGCTCCTCGGGCGGCACCTCCTGGCCGGGGGCGGGCACCTCCTCCGCGGCCGGCTCTCCGGCCAGCGGCGGGGCGACGGCGCCGCGCGGCAGCCGGGCGACAAGCATCGCGTGCAGGCGCTGGGCGTCCGGGTGGTCCGAATGGTCCACCAGCCAAGCGCGCAGCTCGGCGATGGTGGGTTCCACCCCGCCCACGTTCGGTCCCCCGCGCCAGCGGTCGGCCAGCACATGGCCGATTAGGCGGCGGTCGTCGAGGCGCTCGGATTCCCGCATGGCCTGCGCCATCTCGCCGCGCGCCTGCAGCTCGAAGATGCGGCGAAGGCGGGCGGCGTCGGACGGGGCAAGGGGTTGGCGAAGCCCGGGGGCCGCGGGGGCAACGCCGGCGAGCGGCGTGCGGGCGAAGGAGAGGGCGATCTCCTGCGGGGTGACCATCTCCGCCAGCCGTGTGGAGGCGGCGGGGCCGAAGGAGACGGGTTCGACCAGGTGCGACGAGTTGGGGACCGCGCGCACCGACGGCTTGGCAGCCGGCCGGAGGGATGCGGCGGCGAGCCGGGTGGACGCGCCGCGGGGCAGCGCGCGGGAGATGTCCTGTCCGAGCGCCCCGATGGCGCCGCGCTGGAGCACGAGGACCGGCTCGCGCCTTGTCGTGTCGATCGGGGCGCGGCCAGCGGACGACCGGCCGGCAAGGCGGGCAGGCGCAGGACGGACCGGGCTGCGCACAAGCTGGCGCGGCGCAGCACGCAGGGGCGCGCGCGCCAGCTCGGCCCTCGCGGGGGCGTGGCGGACCGAACGGCCGGGGTCGCGTGGCAGGGCCTGCTCACGCCGGGATGTGCTCTCCGGCACGGGATGACGGGCGGCCTGGGCAGCGGGCGCGCACAGGGCGAGCGCCAGCATCAGGACCACCCGCATCGCGCGCGTTCGCCGTGGGGGACGGCGTTCGAGCCCGAGGGGGGAAGCTCGCATGGGCCGGCAGGGTTAGAAGCGCGCCCCGGCCAGGGCAAGCAAATGGAGCGCGAGCGCCGGGGGCCGTGACTCCGGATATCAAAGACTTAGCTGGAATTCGGTCTTCACGATACGTTCATGACCGCGCTCAGCCCTTCGGTTCATCGGCCATGTCGGCATCCAACGCCCGCCGCAGCAGCCGCAGGTCCGTCCAAGCGTCGCGCTTTCCGGCAGGCTGGCGGAGCAGATAGGCGGGGTGAAGCGTCGCCAGGGTGGGAACCGGGCCGAGGCCCGGGACATCCAGGGAATGCCAGCGCCCGCGCAGCCGGGTGATGCCTTCATTCCGGCGCAGCAGGGCCTTCGCCGCCGTCCCTCCCAGCAGGACGATGTGCCGGGGCCGGACCAGCGCCAAGTGCCGCAGCACGAAGGGGGTGAAGAGGTTCATCTCCGCATCCGTGGGGGTGCGGTTCCCCGGCGGACGCCAGGGAAGGATGTTGGTCAGATAGGCGTTGCGAGCGCGCTCGATCCCGATGCTGGCCAGCATCCGGTCCAGCAGCTTGCCCGAGACGCCAACGAAGGGCTTGCCCTGCCGGTCCTCATCCGCGCCCGGCGCCTCCCCGACCAGGACGAGTCCGGATTCTGCCACGCCATCCGCCAGGACGAGGTTCCCGGCCGTCTCGCGCAGCGGGTGATCGAGGGCAGCCAGGGCGGCGCGCAGGGCGTCCAGGCTGTCGGCGCCGGCCGCGAGTTCCCCGGCTCGGAGGGCGGAGGATGCGAAGGCGGCGGCCGGTGGCGCTGTCGGTGATGCGGCCGGGCGGGCCGGGATGGCGGGCGATGCCGGGGGCGTTGCGGCAGGGGCTGCAGCGGCAGGGACGATGGCAGGGCGTGGGAGGGTACGGTCGAGCGGCGCCTCGTCCAGCGCCTCGTCGGCGCCCCAGGCGATCTGCAAATCCAGTGCGGCGAGAAGGGCCGCTGTCTCGGCCTCGTCCAGCTCCATGAAAGGGGTATCGCCCCCAGGCGCCGCATCGCGCAATGGCCGCGTTGGGAATGACGGGTTACGCAAGGCGGGAGGCGACGCTACATCCATGCCCAGATCAGGAGGAGAGCCCGTGTCCGAACGCGAGAGCATGGAATTCGACGTGCTGGTGGTGGGCGGCGGCCCCGCCGGCCTGGCCACGGCCATCCGGCTGAAGCAGGTGGCCCCGGACGCGACCGTCTGCCTCGTCGAGAAGGGCTCGGAAATCGGCGCCCATACCCTGTCGGGCGCGGTGCTGGAGCCGCGGGCGCTGGACGAGCTGTTCCCGGACTGGCGCGACGACCCGCCTGCGCTGATGACGCCGGCCGGCGACGACCGCTTCATGTACCTGACCGAGAAGCGCGCCTTCAAGCTGCCGACGCCGCCGGCCATGAACAACCACGGTAACTACATCGTCTCGCTCGGTAATGTGTGCCGCTGGCTCGGCGCGAAGGCCGAGGCCATGGGGATCGAAATCTACCCGGGCTTTGCGGCCTCCGACCTCGTGGTTGAGGACGGCGTGGTGAAGGGCGTCGTCGCCGGTGTGATGGGCATCACGAAGGAGGGCAAGGAAGGCCCGGACTTCCAGCCAGGCATGGAGCTGCGCGCCACCTACACCGTCTTCGCCGAGGGCTGCCGCGGCTCGCTCACCAAGCGCCTGTTCGACATGTACGACCTGCGCAAGGACTGCCAGCCGCAGACCTTCGGGCTGGGCATCAAGGAACTGTGGGAGATCCCGAAGGAGAACCACACGCCCGGGCTGGTGTGGCACTCCACGGGCTGGCCGATGAAGAGCGACACCTATGGTGGCTCCTGGCTCTATATGCTGGGCGAGAACCTGGTCTCCATCGGCTTCGTCGTTGGGCTGGACTACCCGAATCCCTGGCTCTCGCCGTTCGACGAGTTCCAGCGTTTCAAGACACACCCGGCGGTGCGCAAGATGCTCGAGGGCGGCAAGCGCATCGCCTATGGCGCGCGCGCGCTGAACGAGGGCGGCGCGCAGTCCATCCCGCGCCTGGTCTTCCCGGGCGGGATGCTGGTGGGCGACACCGCCGGCTTCCTCAACGTGCCGAAGATCAAGGGCACGCACACCGCGATGAAAAGCGGCATGGTGGCGGCCGAGGCGATCGCCGCCGTGCTGGCGCAGGACGAGCGCCCGGAGGTGCTGGAGAGCTACCCCGAGGCCATCCGCAAGTCGTGGGTCTGGGCGGAGCTGCATTCGGTCCGCAACATCCGGCCCGGCTTCTCCAAATTCGGCTTCTTCGGCGGCATGGCTGCGGCCGCGCTCGACACCTATGTCTTCCGCGGCAAGGCGCCCTGGACCTGGGTGCACCACGCGGACAACGAGACGCTCAAGCCCGCCTCGAAGGCCGAACGCATCGTCTACCCGAAGCCGGATGGGAAGCTGACCTTCGACCGCCTCTCCTCCGTGTTCCTTTCGAACACGAACCACGAGGAGAACCAGCCCTCGCATCTCGTGCTACGCGAGCCGACGCGCTGGAAGGGCGTGAACTGGGATCAGTTCCGCAGCCCCGAAAGCCGCTACTGCCCCGCCGCCGTGTACGAGGCCGTGGGACCGGAGGCGGAGCGGGAGCTGCGCGGCACGCCCGATGCGGAAGCGACGGGTGCGGGCGCGCAGACGGAAGCGGGTGACGCTGCCGTGCATCTGGTGATCAACGCGCAGAACTGCGTCCACTGCAAAACCTGTGACATCAAGGACCCGTCGCAGAACATCGACTGGCGCACGCCCGAGGGTGGCGGCGGGCCGAACTATATCGGCGGAATGTAGAGGGAAGGTTGGGGGAAGGAATTCCCCCAAACTCCCATCTTCTTTTTGTCTGCTTGGCTGGTGCGCCAGCGGACAGGGCGCACCTCAGAAAACTTGCAGAAAAAGATAGGGGTCCGGGGGAATTCCTTCCCCCGGCCTTTCTTTTTCAGGTCCCGCAGAAGGTCATGTAGGGGCTTTCGAGCGCGGCAGGCGGTTCGTCCGCGCCGGGCTGGTCCTCGAAGGGCCGGGCCAGGCTATCCAGCAGCGCCTCGAACGGCCCGAGGTCGTCGCGCTGCGCGGCGGCTTGCAGCGCGGCCTCCACCAGGTGGTTGCGCGGGATCACGGCCGGGTTGATGGCGCGCATGGCGGACGCATGTGCGGCCGGGTCGCCACCGCGCTCCTCCAGACGGGCGTGCCAGCGGGCGAGCCAGGGGTCGATCGCCGCGGGATCGGCAAAGAGCGCCCGCAGCGCGGCATCGCCTTCGGGCGCCTCCGCCGCGCGGCAGAGGCGGCGGAAGGTCAGGGTGAAGTCTGCCCCGTTCTCGGCCATCAGCTTCAGCAAGTCGCCGGCCAGGGCGACGTCGCCCATCTCATCCCCGGGCAGGCCGATCTTGGCGCGCAGCCCGCCGAGATAGGTGGCCTCGAAAGCCGGGGCGAAGCCAGCCAGCACTTCTTTCGCTGAGGCCAGCGCGGCTTCCTCGTCCTCCGCCAGCAGCGGGATCAGCGTCTCGGCCAAGCGGGCGAGATTCCACTGCATGATGCGAGGCTGGTTGCCATAGGCGTAGCGGCCGTACTGGTCGATGGAACTGAACACCGTCGCGGGGTCGTAGGCATCCATGAAGGCGCAGGGGCCGTAATCGATCGTCTCGCCCGAGACCGAGGTGTTGTCCGTGTTCATCACGCCGTGGATGAAGCCGATCAGCATCCAGCGCGCGACGAGATCGGCCTGGCGCGCAATCACGCCATCCAGGAAGGCGCGATAGGGATTCGGGGCCTCGGCCGCCTGGGGGTCATGTCGGGCAATGGCGTGGTCGGCCAGGATTTTCAGCGCTTCCGCATCGCCCTGGGCGGCGAAGAAGGCGAAGGTGCCGACGCGAATATGGCTGGAGGCCACGCGGGTGAGCACGGCGCCGGGCAGCGGCGTCTCGCGCATCACCGGCTGGCCGGTGGCGACGGCGGCGAGGGCGCGGGTGGTCGGGATACCCAGCGCGGCCATTGCCTCGCTCACCAGGTATTCGCGCAGCACCGGCCCGATTGCAGCACGGCCATCGCCCCCGCGTGAGAAGGGGGTACGGCCGGAGCCCTTGAGCTGGATGTCGAAGCGCTTGCCGTCCGGTGCCACCACCTCGCCCAACAGGATGGCGCGGCCGTCGCCGAGGCGCGGGACGAAGTTGCCGAATTGGTGGCCGGCATAGGCGGTGGCGACCGGCTCGGCGCCCTCGGGCACCCGGTTGCCGGCCAGGATGGCGGCGCCTTCAGGCGTGGCCAGCGCGTTGGGATCGAGGCCGAGCCGGACGGCCAGGGCCGCGTTCAGCTTCAGCAGGCGCGGCGCCGCGACCGGGGTCGGGTCCAGCGGGGCGCGGAAACGATCGGGCAGGCGGACATAGGAGTTGTGGAAGGGGAAGCGGATTGCCCCCTCCCCCGTCTTGGCCGCCTCGAGCGTGCCGGTGTCCGAAATGCTCATCCAGGGGAGATCGCGTCGCAGAGGGGCTGAAACAAGGCAGGGGCTGATCGCTTGCGCGCGAGGTTCAGCCCGTTTCGCGCCGCGCCAGCGCGGCCAGGCGGGTGGCCGCCGCGGCGTTCGCCTCCGCCTCGATGGCGCGGTAGCCCGCCACCACCGCCTCGCCCAGCGGCGTCAGCCTCGCGCCGCCACCGCCCGCGCCGCCCGCCGCCGTCTCCGCCACCGGCTGGCAGAGACCTCGGTTCAGCGCCTCCACCAGCTCCCAAGCGCGGCGATACGACATGCCGAGCGCCCGCCCAGCCGCGGAGATGGAGCCAACGCGGCCGATCTCCTCCAGCAGCCGCACCTTCCCCGGGCCGATCCGCAGGCCGTTGCCGAGGTCGAGCCGGATACTGAGCCGCGGGCCGGCTTCGGCCGACCGGGCCGCGCGCGGGGCGGGGGGCATGGCCGGACACAATCATGTGGCGCCCGCCGCCGCAACCGGCGGAACCAGTGAGATGCTTGACCTTGGCGGACCGGGTGGGGTCCAACCCCGTCCCATGCGGCTGACCTCAACCTTCTTCGTCCTGCTGGCGCTGCTCTTCGCCGCGCCCTCCCGCGCCCAGGCGCCGACGCCTGCCCCAGCGGCACCGGCAACGGCTGCTCCGGCCGTCTCGGAAGCGGACCGCTTGCTTGGCGTGCTGCGCGACGATGGCCGGCGGGCCGAACTGATCCGGAACCTCGAGGCGCTCTCGGCCGCCTCTCGCGCATTGCCTGCTCCTGCCGCCGCCACGCCCGGCGCCTCCGCGCCTGCCGCTGGAAGCGCAGCCCCGGCAGCGCCCGCCACCCCGCCTGCCGAGGCCGAGGCCGGGCTGCTGGCCCCGAACACGCTCGGCGCGCAGCTGCTGATGGGAGCCTCTCAGCGGCTGGCCGCGCTGTCGGACCAGATTGTCGCCGGCGCGAACGCGATGACGGACCTGCCCAATATCGTCTCCTGGGCCTCCGGCGTCGCGCGGGATCCGGTAACGCAGGCGCGGGTGGTGGATGCCTCCTGGAAGCTCGCCCTGCTCTTCGGCCTGGGCCTGCTGGCCGAATGGGTGGTCTGGCGCGGGCTGGTCCGCCTGCGCGACAAGCTGGATGCCCATGCGCCCGAGCGCGCCAACCTCTGGACCTGGCTGCGGCGCATCCCCTTCGTCCTCGGACGGCTGGTGCTGGACCTGCTGCCGGTGGGCGCCTTCGCCATCATCTCCTACGGGTTGATCCGCGCGGTGCAGCCGCTGCCGACGACCGAGCTGGTGCTGCTGCTGGCCAACAACGCCTACATCGCCATCCGCGCGGTGATGGTCACCTCCCGCATGCTGTTCTCGCCCAATTCGGCGCATCTGCGGCTGGTGCCGATGCATGACGAGACGGCGGCCTACATCACCATCTGGCTGCGACGCATCGTCACCGTGCTGGTGGTGGGCTGGGCGGTGGCGGAAGCCGGGCTGCTCTTCGGCGTGCCCTGGGCGGTGTATGATGCGATCTCGCGCATCTGCCTGCTGATCGTCTCGCTCTTCCTCATCATCGTGGTGATGCAGAACCGGCATGTGGTGGCGGACAAGCTGCGCGCGCCGGAACTGAAGCCGGGCGACCACCCCGATCGCTCCCGCCGCCTGTTCCGCGCCCTGCGCGACCGGCTGGCGGAGGTCTGGCACGTGCTGGCCATCCTCTATCTCCTCGCGCTCTGGGGCGTCTGGGCGCTGGAGGTGCGGGACGGGTTCGAGCGGCTGCTGCGGGCCAGCGCGCTGACCCTGGCCGTGCTCGGCGTCGCCAAGCTGGCGGATTATGGGCTGCGGCGGCTGCTGGAGCGCGGCTTCCGCATCTCGCCGGACCTCGCCAAGCGCTATCCCGGGCTGGAGCTGCGGGCCAATCGCTACCTGCCCGTGCTGAAGAGCGTCATCTCCACCATCGTGGTGGTGATCGCGCTGCTGTTCCTGCTGGAGACCTGGGGGATCGAGGCCTTTGCCTGGTTCGGGCGCGGGCAGCTCGGCGCGCGGGTGGTCGGCAGCGTGGTCTCGGTGGGGCTGACGATCCTGGCGGCCGTCACGGTGTGGGAGGTGACGAACGCGGCCATCCAGCGGCGGCTGACCAAGCTGTCCCGCGATACCCAGGCCGCGCGCTCTGCCCGGATCCGCACGCTGCTGCCCATGCTGCGGACGGCGCTGTTCATCGTGATCCTGGTCTTCGTGGCGCTGAACGTGCTGAGCGAGATCGGAGTGAACGTGGCCCCGCTGATCGCCGGTGCCGGTGTCGTCGGTGTCGCCATCGGCTTCGGTTCGCAGACCCTGGTGAAGGACGTGATCACCGGCCTGTTCCTGCTGCTGGAGGATGCGGTCGCGGTGGGCGACACGGTGACCATCGCCAGCATGACCGGAGTGGTGGAGCAGCTCTCGATCCGCAGCATCCGGCTGCGCGCGCTGGATGGCGCGGTCCACATCATCCCCTTCAGCACCGTCACCTTCGTCACCAACATGACGCGCGACTTCGCCTTCGCGGTGGTGGACGTCTCTCTCCCCTATGGCGAGGACACGGACCGGGTCGCCAAGGTGCTGAAGGAGATCTCCACGGAGATGCGGGCCGAGCCGCGCTGGGCGAGCGCGACGCGGGACGAGATCGACGTGATGGGCGTGGACAAGCTGCTGGAGACGGGCGTGGTGATGCGTGCCCGGATGAAGACCGACCCCTCCCAGCGCTGGCCGGTGACGCGGGAGCTGTATCGCCGCATTCAGGCGCGCTTCGAGGCCGATGGCATCCGTATCAATTCCCCCTGGCGCAAGACGCCGGAGGAAGAGGCTGCCGAGGCCGCGCAGCTCCAGGCCGCTGCTGCCGAATAGCGATCCATCCCTGCGCAGGGCGCATGCCTGCCCCGATCAATGGGGCTTGCGCTCCGTCGCCGGCCGCATAGTGTGGACCACATGTTGTTCTTCCGAAGCATGAGCGGGCGCCGAATGCGCCGAATTAGCCGCCCGGTCGCCTGACCGGCGCGCAGGCTTCTGCCTGCGTCGCGCGGGCGGGCGGCCGGGCAAGCCGCCCCCGCCCTCCTTCGGAAAAGATGCCCTTCTCATGTTCGACTCCGTTCCCGGCGCCCTGCTGCAGGCGCCCGTTGCCGCCCCCGTGACCGAGGATGCCGAGCGCACCCTCTGCGTGCGCTACCTTCTGCGCGCGGATCCGTCTCCCGGCCTCCTGCCGCGCCTCCTCCAGCCGCTGGCCAAGCGTGACCTCGTGCCGGAGCGCTTCCGCGCAGCGTGCGAAGGTCAGGTGATGCGCGTGGAGATCGGCGTCACGCTGCCGGAGGGGATGGTGCATCTCGTTGCAGGCAATCTCCGCTCCGTCGTCGGTGTCATGCGGCTTGAGGTGGAGCACGGGCGGGTGATCTCCCAGGCTGCGTGAATCGTGCGGGAACGCTTGGTTCCCGCACGATTCATGCCCACTCTCTGTGCAAGGAGAGTCTACGCGTGATGATCGATGCCCTTTTACCCAGCGCGCTCGACCTCGCGCGGTTTCAGTTCGCCTTCGTGGTGGTCTGGCACTTCCTGTTCCCGGCTTTCACCATCGGCCTGGCAAGCTACCTCGCCGTGCTGGAAGGGCTGTGGCTCTGGACGGGAAAGGCCGTCTATCTCGACACCTTCCGCTACTGGCTGAAGATCTTCGCCGTGGCATTCGCCATGGGCGTCGTCTCCGGGCTGGTGATGTCCTACCAGTTCGGCACCAACTGGTCGGTGCTGTCGGACAAGGCGGGGCCGGTGATCGGGCCGCTGATGGGCTACGAGGTGCTGACGGCCTTCTTCCTCGAAGCCGGCTTCCTTGGCGTGATGCTGTTCGGCATGGACCGGGTGGGCAAGGGGCTGCACATGCTCGCCACCTCGCTGGTTGCCATCGGCACCTTCTTCTCGGCCTTCTGGATCCTCTCCGCCAATTCCTGGATGCACACGCCCCAGGGCTTCAGCGTCTCGCCGGACGGGCGCTTCATGCCCGAGGACTGGTGGGCGATCATCTTCAACCCCTCCTTCCCCTATCGCCTCGCCCATACCGTCACCGGCGCCTATCTCACCACTGCCCTGATCGTCGGCGCGGTGGGCGCCTGGCACCTGCTGCGGGAGCGGCAGCACCGCGCCCCCGTGCGCGACGCCGGGATGGACAGCGCCTCCGCCCCGCGGTTCCAGGACCCCGGCCGCACGCTGGTGCAGGGCGCGGAGGAGCCGCACCGTCCCTCCCCCGGCAGCGCCGGCGCGGATCGCGGCCAGGAGGCGACCGAGGGCGGCCCCAATCCGCGCGCGAAGGTCATGTTCTCCATGGCCATGTGGATGCTGCTGATCGTGGCGCCCGTACAGGCCGTGCTGGGTGACCTGCACGGTGGCAACACCCATGAGCACCAGCCCGCCAAGGTGGCCGCGATGGAGGGGCATTTCGAGACGGAGCGCGGCGCGCCCGCCATCCTCTTCGGCATCCCCGATGCGGAGCAGGAGCGGACGCGGCTGGCGATCGGCATCCCCAACCTCGCCAGCCTCTATCTCACCCACGACTGGAACGGAGAGGTGCGCGGGCTGAAGGACATCCCGCGCGATCACTGGCCGACCAACATTCCCCTCGTCTTCTTCGCCTTCCGCGTGATGGTGGGACTGGGCCTGCTGATGATCACGCTCGGCTTGGCAAGCGGCGTGATGCGGCTGCGCGGGCGGCTCTACAACACGCCCTGGCTGCTGCGGGCCGCGATCGCGATGGGGCCGGCCGGTCTGGTCGCCGTCACCGCGGGTTGGATCGTGACGGAAGCGGGGCGGCAGCCCTTCACCGTCTATGGCCATCTCCGCACGGCGGACAGCGTCTCGCCCATTGCCCTTCCGGCGGTGGCCACCTCGCTCGCAGCCTTCGCGGTGGTCTACTTCCTCGTTTTCGGGGCGGGCATTTGGTACCTGTTCAAACTGTTCCAGCAGACCCCACGCCACCATGAGGGCGCGCCACCCCAGGGCCAGCCGATCCGCAGCGCCGGCATCACGCCGGGCCCCTCGGTGGCGGCCGGCGCCGATCCCGGCCCGCAGCCGGCCCCGGCGGAGTAGGGGCGATGGAACAGGCCATGGAACTCACGGGCTGGCCCTTCTGGCTACCGCTGATCTGGGCGGTGCTGATCGCACTGGCTGTTTTCTTCTACGTCTGCATGGACGGGTTCGACCTCGGCATCGGCATTCTCTTCCCGTTTCTGCAGGAAAAGGCGGAGCGGGACGTGGCGGTGAACTCCGTCGCCCCCGTCTGGGACGGGAACGAGACTTGGCTGGTGCTGGGGGGCGGCGGGCTGCTTGCGGTCTTCCCGCTGGCCTATGCCGTGGTCCTGCCCGCGCTCTACATGCCGCTGATCTTTATGCTGCTCGCCCTCATCTTCCGCGGCGTCTCCTTCGAGATGCGCTTCCGGGCGGAGAACGAGACGCAGCAGATGTGGTGGGACCGCGCCTTCTCCTGGGGTTCGATGGTCGCCGCCTTCACCCAGGGCATCGCGCTCGGCGCTTTCGTGCAGGGGATCGAGGTGCAGGGCCGCGCCTATGCGGGGGGCTGGTGGGACTGGCTCTCCCCCTTCTCGGTGCTGACCGGGGTGGCGCTGATCGTCGGCTACGGGCTGCTTGGCGCCTGCTGGCTGCTGTGGAAAACGGAAGGGGCGCTGCACCACCGCGCCGTGGCATTGGCCTGGCCTTTCGCGCTCGGCACCGTGGGGGCCATCGCGCTCGTCTCGGCCATCATGCCCTTCCTGCAACCGGCCTTCGCCGAGCGCTGGCTGACCTTTCCGCACCTGCTCTATGCCCTGCCGGTGCCCGTTCTGGTCGCCTTCCTTGTATGGCGCTTCTTCCATGCCCTCCGCGAGGACACTGGCAAGGGCGGCATGGCGGATGTGCGGCCCTTTCTCCTCGCCCTGGCCCTGTTCGGCATCTCCTATGTTGGGCTGGGCATCTCGATGTGGCCGATGATCGTCCCACCGGCCTTCAACATCTGGCAGGCCGCTGCGCCGCCCTCCTCGCAGGCTTTCCTGCTGGTGGGCGCCGCGGTGCTGATCCCGATTATCCTCGCCTATACCGGCTACGTGTACTGGCTATTCCGCGGGAAGGTGACGGGCGAGAGCGGCTATCACTGATGTGGGGGCGGCGGCTACTCTGGTTCGTGGGGCTCTGGGCCGTCAGCATTCTTGTGCTGGGGGCGATCGCCTTCGTGCTGCGAGGGTTTTTGAAGGCGGTTTGAAGAAGGCCGGGGAAGGTGAACTCCCCCAGACCCCCTCCTTTTTCTTCGAGTTGAGGGGGCGCCAATGTCGCTGGCGCACCAGCAAGACAGACAAAAAATAGATGGGTATCCGGGGGAATACCTTCCCCCGGCCTTTCTTTCTCAGGCCAGTAGCGCCGCCTCGTCAAAGCCCAGGCGCGGCAGGCGGCCGAAGGTCTTGCTGTGGTCGCCGTAACCGAGATTGATCAGCATGGTGGACTTCCACCCGCTCTCGGCCAGGAACAGCTCGTCCGCCTTCTTCGAATCGAAGCCGCCCATCGGGCCGGCATCCAGCCCGAGCGAGCGCGCGGCCAGGATCATGTAGGCGGCCTGCAGCGTGGAGTTCACGAGGGCGCTGCGCTCGGCGAATTCCGGCTTGCCGGTGAACCAGGCCTTCGCGTCCGCATGCGGAAACAGGCGGGGCAACTGCTCATAGAACTCCGGGTCGTAGGCGATGATGGCCGTGACCGGCGCGGTGCGGGTCTTCTCGGCATTGCCGGCGGAGACGGTGGAGAGGATCTTCTCCTTCCCCTCGGGCGTGCGAATGAAGACGAAGCGGCCAGGGAGCTGGTTGGCGCTCGTCGGGCCGAGCGAGACGAGGTCGTACAGTTCGCGCAGCGTCCCGTCGGTCACTGGCCGGTCCTGCCAAGCATTGGCGGTGCGGGCCTGGCGGAAGATGCGATTGATCGCGGTGTCGTCGAGACGGGCGGTGTCGGGGATGTTGGTATCGGGCATGAGGGATCTCCTTGGCCGCGATACTGGTCCGACCCAGGGTACGCGGCCAATCCCTCAACAGCATTGCCGTTATCGGCGCGATGAATAGCGAAACCGGGCAAACACGCCCGCGCCTCAAGAAATAGAGGCTGAGGCCCAGGGAGGCCGAAGCCTCCCTGGAGAGGATCAGGCTTCCACCTGCTCCACGGCCACCACCTCGGGGACGTAGTGGCGCAGCATGTTCTCCACCCCGTGCTTCAGTGTGGCGCGGGAGGAGGGGCAGCCGGAGCAGGCGCCCTGCATGCGCAGCTTCACCACCCCGTCGCGGAAGCCGCGGAAGACGATGTCACCGCCGTCGCCGGCCACCGCCGGGCGCACGCGCGTGTCCAGCAGTTCCTTGATCTGGGCGACCACCTCGGCATCGGCGGGGTCGGTGTCCTCGACGTCCTCCTCGGCCTCGTCGCCTGCCATAACCGGGCGGCCGGCCATGGCGTGCTCCATCAGCGCGCCCAGGACCTGCGGACGCAGATCCGCCCAGTCGGCATCATTCGTCTTAGTCACGGTGACGAAATCGGCGCCGAGGAACACGCGGGCCACGCCGTCCAGCTGGAACAGGCGGGCGGCGAGCGGGGAGCGGGTAGCAGCTTCCTCGGAGATGAAGTCGGCAGTGCCGCGCGGGCCCATTACCTCCTGGCCGGGGAGGAACTTGAGGGTCGCGGGGTTCGGCGTCGCCTCGGTCTCGATGAACATGGGATTTCCCTCTGCGGCGCAGGCGCCGCCCTGATGCGGATGGATGTGGGGCAGGCCAGGCGGGGGTGCAACCATTCCCCGCGCGGGGGTGGGCTGCGGCGGGCTCAGGTCACCCCTCTCAGGTCACCCGGTCGAGCGCCACGTCGTCCATGCCGCCGGGCACGATGGTCAATGGGCAGCGCAGGTATTCGGCGTGGCGCCCGGTTAGGGCCGTGACGAGAGGACCCGGGCCGCCCTCGGTGGCGGCGGCGAGGACGAGGATGGAGATGCGGGGGTCCTCGGCCAGCACGGCCAGCACCTCCTCCACCGCGTCACCCTCGCGTATGATCAATAGCGGCAGGCCGCCCGTGATCTCCTGCACCTGGGCAGCCAGCGCGGAGAGGAGCTGCTCGGCCTCCTGCCGCCGCTCCTCCTGCATTAGCGCGCCGACACCGGCCCATTCCTGCAGCTCGGGTGGCTCGGTCACCCGCAGCAGGGCAACGCGGCCGCCGGATTTCCGCACGCGCAGGCAGGCATAGCGGAGCGCCACGGCCCGCTCGGGGCTGTCATCCACCACGACGAGGAAGACGCGATCCTGCGGCATGCCGTTCTTTCCTCTCGGTCCGGCCTCAGCCCCGGCGGAAGATGACGCTGCCGAGCCAGCCGGCCAGCGCCGCCAGGACGACACAGGCCAGCCCATACAGCAGCGGCCGGCCGCGGGATATGTCGGCGATCCGGGCGGTCGCCCCCACCCGGTCCACCCGGAAGGGCAGTTCCTGGCGGGCGATGATGCGGTTGGCGCGCACAAGCATCACCTGCACCACGTAGTCGCCCGTCGCGATGGTGGAGGGCAGCGGCAGGCGGGCATGGAACAGGCGGCCGCCGGAGACCTCTACCGGCGCCTCCTCCTCGTTCCACTGGTTCGAGGCACGCTTGAGGTCGATCAGGGCGGTGCGGAAGGCCGGGTCCCGCGGGCCGGGAAGGCGCGCGGTCAGCACCTCCAGCCCCAGCCGCCGCTCCCGCCGCGCCGCTTCCTCGAGCAGTTCGGCCACCGGGGCGGTGGAGGTCACGGCGTAGTAGTTCGGCACCTCCCGGAAGTGGCCGGCGGGGCCGTTCACCCAGATGCCCAGGCGCCGGACGCGGCGGCGCACCACCACGTCCCGCGCGGGGCCGATGCCGAGCACGATCACATTGTCCCCCGCGGGGCCCAGCAGTCGGTCGGTGGCGCCGAAGACGAGCAGGTCGGCGCCGGTGAAGGCGGTGTCCACGGCGATGCGGGGCTGGGCGATCTCGGCGGCCAGCGCCGGGCCGGCCTGAGGCGGCGGGGCGGGCTGGCCATCGCGCTGCGCCCGGGCGGGACTGGCGAGGAGAAGGGCGGCAACGAGAAAGGCGGCCAGCGGGGCGGTGGCCGACTTGGGCATTCGCCTCACGTCGCCGGGCCGAGGAGGTAGAGGCTGGCCGGGGTCCGCACCAGCTCGACCAGCAGCCCGGCCGCAACCGAGAGCACGAGGAATCCGAGCAGCACCCGCGTCTCCTCGCCACGCAGCTTCGTGCCCATGGCGACGCCGAACTGCGCCCCGGCCACTCCGCCCGCGAGCAGCAGCAGGGTCAGCACGATGTCCACAGACCCGGTCTGCAGGGCCTGAAGGAGGGTGACGTTGGCGCTGACGAAGGTGACCTGGAACAGGGAGGTGCCGATCGTCGTGCCCGTGGGCATGCCCAGCAGATAGATCATCGCCGGCACCAGCATGAAGCCACCACCCACGCCCATGATGGCCGAGAGGATGCCGATACCGAACCCCACCAGCATGGGCGGGATGACCGAGATGTAGAGGCGGGACTGCCGAAAGCGCATCTTGAAGGGCAGGCCGTGCAGCCAGGAATGCTGGTGCGTGCGGGCGGGTAACGCCTTCCGGCGGCGCAGGATGGCGCGCACGCTCTCGCGCACCATCAGCAGCCCCACCGTGCCCAGCACCACGACGTAGAAGAGCGAGACGGCGAGATCGACCTGCCCCAGGCGCCGCAGCAGCACGAAAACCTGCGTGCCCGCCGCCGAACCCGCGAGGCCTGCCACCAGCAGCACCAGGCCCATCCGGATATCCACATTGCCGCGTCGCCACTGCGCGATAAGGCCGGAGACCGAGGCACCGATCGTCTGGTTCGCGCCCGAGGCCACCGCAACGGGCGCCGGGATGCCGATGAGGATGAGCAGCGGCGTCAGCAGGAAGCCGCCACCCACGCCGAACAGGCCGGAAAGCCAGCCCACGCCAAGGCCGATGCCCAGCAGCAGCAGGGCATCCACGGACATCTCGGCGATGGGCAGGTAGACGGGCATGCGGTCGCCGCTTCATCCCGTGCCGGCCCCGCTTCGGGGCACGCTGGTTCCGCGCGGACCGCGCGCGGGCGGGGCCGCGTCAGGCACGGGCCTGGCGCGGCGCGGGCTGCGGTCCCGCACCGGATTCGCCGATGGAATCCCTGGTCGGGGACGGGGCCGTTTGGACCCGGCCCAGCCCCTGCGCAAGGCCCTATCAGGGCTCCCGTGCAGCGTCTTCAGGATGCCTCCGAGGCGAGGTGCATTCCGGTCCGGCGCAGGGCGGCGCAGAATGGACCGGACAGCACCCCGAACCGGGCCGGCGCGTGGACGCCGAGCATCCTGGCCGGCGAAAAGGGCATCCATGCGGCACGATCCGGCCAACCCACCGCTTTCCCGCCGCGGCCTGCTGGGCGCGGCACTCGCCCTCCCCGTGGCACTCCCGCTCGCCTCCCCAGCGATCCGCCGTGCGGCCGCGAGCGATGGAGGCGGGCGCATCGCGCTGCTTCACATGAATGACTTCCATTCCAAGCATGAGGGCGTGGGCGAGGGCGGAACCATCTGCCGCGCGGACCGGCCCTGCGCCGGCGGTGCCGCCCGACTGGCCGGTGCCATCCACGAGGCCCGCGCCGCTGCCATCGCCGAGGGCCGCGCGCCCTTCCTGCTTGATGCGGGCGACCAGTTCATGGGCAGCCTCTACTACACGCAGCATCGCGGCCTGGCGGAGGCCGCCGTGCAGCGGGCGGTGGGCACCATGGCCATGTCGCTGGGCAACCATGAGTTTGACAACGGGCCGGAGAACCTCGCGCGCTACGCCGCGAACGTGCCCTTCCCGCTCCTCTCGGCCAATCTCGACACGCGCGCGGAGCCGCTGCTGCGGGACCGGATTACCGCCTTCACCATGCTGGAATCCGCAGGCGCCCGGATCGGGGTGGTGGGGCTGACAACGCGGGAGACGGCCACCTCTTCCTCCCCCGGCCCCAACCTGGTCTTCACCGACCCAATGGAGGCGGCCGAGCGCGCCGCTCATGCGCTGCGGCGCCAGGGCGTGGGCACCGTGGTGGTGCTGTCCCATCTCGGCCTGCCGCTGGACCGGCGGCTGGCAGCGGAGGTGGAGGGGATCGATGCCATCATCGGCGGCCATTCCCACCTGCTGCTGGCGAACGGCCTTCCCGGCGCCGTCGGCCCGCATCCCGAGCTGGTGGCCGGGCGAGGCCGCGACGTGCGGATCGGCCAGGTGGCCTGCCACGGGCGCTATCTCGGGCGGATGGACCTCGATCTCGCCGGCGACGGGCGCGTCACGGCCCATGGCGGCACCGTGCGCCCGATCGCGCCCGATGTTGAGGAGGACCCGGCCGTTGCGGCGGTGGTGGCCGAGTACGCCGCGCCGCTCGAGGCCATCCGCCGCCGCCCGCTCGGTCTGGCCGAGGCGCCCTTCCCCGATGCCGGTTGCCGCCTGGGCGAATGCGCCCTGGGGAGCCTCGTGGCCGAGGCGGTGCTGGCCCGCGTGCCCTCGGCGGAAATCGGCCTGGTGAATGCTGGCGGCCTGCGTGGCCCCCTTCCCGCCGGCCCCCTCACCCTCGGCGACGTGCTCGCCGTGCTGCCCTTCGGCAACACGCTGGCAACGCTGACCATCCGCGGCGGGGCGCTTCTCGCCGCGCTGGAGAACGGCCTGTCGCGCCTGCCCACGCCGGCCGGGCGCTTCCCTCATCTCGCCGGCCTGCGCATCACCATCGATCCCGATGCGCCGGTCGGCCACCGCGTGCGGACGGCGCGGACCGCGGACGGGCCGCTGGACCCGAACCGCGCCTATCGCGTGGCGACCATCAACTTCATGCGCCTGGGCGGCGACGGCTACACCGCGCTGCGCGACGCGGCGCTGGAAGCCTATGACGACGGGCCGCTGATCGAGGAGGTGGTGGCCGATCACCTCGAGGCGCGCGGGCGGGTGACGCCGGTGCTGGATGGGCGGATCAGCCGGGGGTAGGCGGGACGAGGCCGCAGGAGAGAGAAATAATTCTTCCTCCTGGGCCTTACTCGGCGTGGAACATGGCGCTTCCTGCCGCCGATGAGCCACTGGCCTGCGGCGCAGCCCTTCGATCATCGTGTCCGCGGCAGCTTGAACACGCGGCCCGGGCGGCTGTCCTCTCGGGGTCGCCTGCGCCACAGGTCAACGCCGAAGCACAGCCGGACCACGCGCTCCCGCAGATGCGAACGGCCCGGGGCCTTGCGCCGCGCCGGCCGCCGCCGCAGGAAGGTGGTTCACCGCCCGAGGAGCCGATATGCCCGCGGTCACCGGCCTTCCGCCCTATGACGACAGCAACATCTTCGCGCGCATCCTGCGCGGCGAGATCCCGAGCAAGCGGATCCACGAGGACGAGCACGCCATCGCCTTCCACGACATCAACCCGCAGGCGCCGGTGCATGTGCTGGTGATCCCGCGCGGGGCCTATGTGTCGCTGGCCGATTTCAGCGCCAACGCCTCGGATGCCGAGATCGGCGGCTTCTGGCGCGCGGTCGGCCGGGTGGCGAGGGAGCTGGGGCTCGAGGCGCATGGCTATCGCGCCCTGACGAATATGGGCCCTGAGGGCGGGCAGGAGATCCCGCATTTCCACGTCCATCTTTTCGGTGGGCGGCGGCTCGGGCGGATGGTGCCGGCGGGCGCGGAAGGCGGATGACGGCGTCCGTCGCGGAGGCGCGCGCGGCGATCGAGGCGGCCGGCCGGCTGCCGGATGACGAGCTGGATCTGGCCACGGTCGCGCTGCAATTCGCGCGCATCGACGCGCCGGAAACCGATTGGCGCGCAGCCGCCGGCCGCATCTCCGCCCTTGTGCGGGCGGTGCTGGAGGAGCCGCCGCCGGAGGATGCCGAGGGGCGGCGCGCCCTGCTCGCCCGCGTTATCCATGATGAGGCCGGCTATTCCGGAGACTCCGAGACCTATGACGACCCGCGCAACGCCAACCTGATCCAGGTGACGGAGCGCCGGCGCGGCCTGCCTGTCGCGATCGGGCTGCTCTGGCTGCACGCGGCCGAGGCCGCGGGCTGGACGGCGCGTGGGCTGGATTTTCCCGGCCATTTCCTCATCGCCCTGGATGGTCAGGCGAAGGGATCCTCGGTGGTGGTGGACCCGTTCGGTGGCGGCACCCCGCTGCTGGCGCCGGCCTTGCGCGCGCTGATCAAGCGGGTGGAGGGGCCAGAGGCGGAACTGCGCCCGGGCATGCTGGCACCGATGAGCCGCCGCGCCGTTCTGCTGCGGCTGCAGACCAATATCCGCCTTCGCCGCCTGCGCGACAACGACCTGGAGGGCGCGCTCGCCTGCACGCTCGACATGCTGCGGCTTGCACCCGATGCCGCCCCGCTCTGGCGGGAGGCGGCGGTTATGAACGCGAGGCTGGGGCGGCTCGGAGCGGCAATCGAGGGGATGGAGCGCTTCCTCGAGCTGGTGCCCACGGGCGATGCTGCCGCGCGCGGGCGGGAGATGATCGAGGAGTGGCGCGGGCGGCTGAACTGAGCCGGTTAGGAACCTGCCGGACGCGCGAGACAGGTGCTTGACCATGCGGGGGTTCGGGCGCAATCGGCCCCTATCGGATTGGAAGGTTCCACATGTTGGCGCTTCGGGTCATCCCCTGCCTGGACGTGAAGGACGGCCGCGTGGTGAAGGGCGTGAACTTCGTGGCCCTGCGCGATGCCGGGGACCCGGTGGAACAGGCGCGCGCCTATGACCGCGAGGGCGCGGACGAGATCACCTTCCTCGATATCGGCGCGACGCATGAAAATCGCGGCACGATGCTGGATGTTGTTTCGCGCACGGCAGCGGAGGTGTTCATCCCCCTGACGGTCGGCGGCGGAGTGCGGAGCGTGGAGGACATGCGCGGGCTGCTGCTGGCCGGCGCCGACAAGGTTTCGGTGAACTCCGCGGCGCTGGCCGATCCCGAGCTCGTGCGGCGCGGCGCCGAGGCCTTCGGCAGCCAGGCCATTGTCGTCGCCGTGGACGCACGCCGGGTAGCGCCGCGCCGGTGGGAGATCTTCACCCATGGCGGCCGGCGCGAGACGGGGGTGGATGCGGTGGATTGGGCGCGCCGGGTGGAGAGCCTGGGCGCCGGCGAGCTGCTGCTGACCTCCATGGACCGCGACGGCACGGGCGAGGGCTTCGACCTGGAACTGCTGCGGGCGGTGCGCTCGGCGGTGCGGCTGCCCATCGTCGCCTCAGGGGGCGTGGGCAAGCTCGATCATTTCGTGGAGGGTGCCGCGGCCGGTGCGACCGGGCTGCTGGCGGCGAGCGTGTTCCACTACGCCCAGTTCCGCATCGCGGAGGCAAAGGCGGCGTTGGGGGCGGCCGGGTGGCCCGTGCGCCCGGCCACGGGGTTGCGGGAGGTGGCGTGATGGCAAAGGACGTGAAGCCCAAGCGGGCCGCGGGCGGCGCGGTTGGGAAGGCGCCGGGCAAGGTGAAGACGGCCGGGCCGGAGGGTGCGCGCGCGAAGGCCAAGGCAAAGCCCAGCGCCAAGGGCAAGGCGCCCGCAGCCGAGGCAGAGCAGGCGAGGCGCGCGGTGAAGGCCAAGCCCGCCAAGGCGCGTGGCAAGGTGAAAATGCCCAAGCTGAAGCCGGCAAAGTGGAAGGAGGACTCGCGCGTCCCCCCGCTTCCCGTGCCCGAGGACCTGGCCGACGCCCCGATCGAGGCCGGCGCGCGCGCGCCCAAGCGTGTGCGCCGGGCCGAGGCACGGCATCTGGCGCCGCTCGATCCCGGACGGGGCGAGCCGGTGGCGGCTGTGCTCGACCGGCTCTGGTCCACCGTGGACCAGCGTCGCATCCACGGCGATGCCGAGACCTCTCACTCGGCCCGCCTGCTCGCGCGCGGTACGGCCAAGGTGGCCCAGAAGCTGGGCGAGGAGGCGGTGGAGGCGGTGATCGAGGCCATGGCCGGCAACCGCCGCGGCCTGATCGGCGAGAGCGCGGACCTGCTCTACCACCTGATCGTCGTATGGGTGGATGCGGGGATCCGGCCCGAGGATGTGTGGGCGGAGCTGGTGCGGCGCGAGGGGCTCAGCGGCATTGCCGAGAAAGCGGCGCGGCAGAACCTCTCCCTGGCCGGGATCCTGAAGGCGGGCGAGACGACCAAGCTTCCCTGAGGGGCTGGCCCGTCCTCAGCCGCAGCCGAGCCAGGCGGAGAATTCGGGATGGCGCGGCAGAATGGCGCGCGCGACCACGCCCTGGCGGCGCGCCCAGCCGCAGTGGAAGGCCCGAATGAGCGCGGCGCTTTCCGAATCGCCAGGGGTGGCGAGGCGAGTGTCCAGCTCGGCCCCGCTCCGGGCGACGCGCAGCTCCTCGGCGCTCATCGGGCGCACCCCCTGGATGCCGAGGGGCCGAAGCTCCGGCATGAGAGGGATCAGGCGCGCCGGGGAGCCCGGCCGCGTTTCCACCTGCGCCCAGGGCTCCGCGACCTCCACCCCGTCCACGATGCCGGGCTGGTGCCGCCAGGCCAGGGCGTAGCGGCGGAGCGTGCCGTCCGGAGGCCAGGAAGCAGGAAAGGCCGGCGAGACGTCGAGGACCCAACCCCGTCTTGCCGGGCCGAGCGCGGCCCAGGCCGCCTCGATCTCCGGCCCGGGTTCCATGCATTGCGCGGATGCGGGCCGGACCACGAGAATGAGGACGGCGAGAAGAGGCGTCGCGACCAGGATACCCCGGAAGAACCGGCCCGCCGCTGAAATCGCCGCGGCGGTCACGGCTATTGCAGCGGGCGCTCGACCTCGACGCCGCCCGGCGCCGCCAGGCCACGGGCGCGCAGGCAGCGGAGATAGGCGGCACGCTCAGCCGCGGCGGCCTCGCCCATGACGCGGTTGCGCTGGGTCACGTTCTGGTCCGACAGGCGCTGGAACGCGGATTTCACGCCCGGCGCATTCTGCGCCTCCGACCGGCAGGCGGCCTCGGCCGGGGTGGCGGCGGGGGGGAGGGGATCATTGGCGCGGCATGCGGCCAGGGCGATCAGCGGCAGGAGCAAGAGGGCGGCGCGGGTCATGGCGTGGCTTCCAGCCAGTCCTCGATCAGGCGGCGGGCGATGGAATCGACCCGCGGCAGGGAGAAGTTGGCGCTCTGGTGGTTGCGGATCTCGTCGCGGGTGAACCAGCGCGCGTCGCGCAGCTCGTTCGGGTCCACGGTGATCTCCTCACTCAGCGCCTCGGCATGGAAGCCGAGCATGATGGAGGCCGGGAAGGGCCAGGGCTGGGAGGAATGGTACCAGGCGGCACCGACGCGCACGCCCGTCTCCTCCAGAACCTCGCGCCGCACCGCCTCCTCCAGGCTCTCGCCCGGTTCCACGAAGCCCGCGAGGGTCGAGTACATCGTGCTGTTCGGGAAGCGGGTGGAATGGCCGAGCAGGCAGCGGTCGCCATCGGTCACCAGCATGATCACGGCAGGGTCCGTGCGCGGGAAGTGCTGGGCGTCGCAGTTCGTGCATCGCATGGCATTGCCGGCCGAGCGCGGCTCGCAGAGGTGGCCGCAGACGCCGCAGAACCGGTGTCGGGTGCGCCAGTGCATCAGGCCGCGCGCATGGGCGAGCATCGAGGCCTCGCCCGGCGGAAGCAGGCCGGCCACCGCGCGGAGGTCGTGGAAGGCGCCGAGCCCGTCGGGCAGCAGGGGGAGCGGGTCCTCCGCCGCGCTGCAATCGACGGTGAAGACCGCGGTGCCGTCGCGCAGGCCGAGCAGTGCCCAGGGGCCGCCGGCCATGAGGACCGATTCGGCGGCCTCCCGCGTGAGCAGAACGGCCTCCGGCGCGCCGGCCTCGACGCCGCGCATGAGGCTCTTCGAGCGCCAGACGGGGGTGATGAGGCTGTCCGGGGAGGCCAGGGCGGCCGCGACGAATTCTTCGTCGTCCCGGCGGTCCGAGACGCGGTCGAGCGGGCTGCCGGTATAGGCGTTGGGGCGGCTGGCGGGGATGGAGAGCATGGGGCCAGGGAAAGTCGCATGCGGGGGTGGGCGGGGCAACCGGGGGTGGCCACGCGCGGCGCCGGAAGGGACCGGCGCCGCGCTCGGGGATCACTCATCCTTGTCGGTGGAGAAGGCGATCTCCCGCTGCGCTTCCAGGGCGGCGAGGCGGCCCGTGAGCGCGGCATGCACCCGCTCATAGGCGTCGCGCCCCATGGTGAGGCGGAGGGGCGCCCGATCGCGGTCCGCGACCTCGATCATGGCGCGCGCCATCTTTCCGGCATCGCCCCGGACGGCGAAGGCGCCGGAGGCCAGGGCACGGCGCATTTCGCCCGCGGGCGTGTCCTCATAGGCCGCGATCGGGGGCGGGGTGACCAGGCCGGCGCCGAAATCCGTCTGGGCCGGGCCGGGCTCGACGATGGTCACCCCGATGCCGAAGGGCGCCACCTCCTGCGCCAGCGCTTCGGCGAAGCCTTCCACCGCCCATTTGCTGGTGTGGTAAAGGCTGAAATTCGGGAAGGCGACCTGCCCGCCCTCCGAGGAGACCTGCAGGATCCGGCCGCCGCCCTGGGCGCGCAGATGCGGCAGGGCCGCGCGGATGACGGCGATGGAGCCGATGACGTTAGTGTCGATTTGGGCGCGGACCTGCTCGTCGCTCGCTTCCTCGGCGGCGCCGAACACGGCGTAGCCGGCATTGTTCACGACCACGTCGATGCGGCCGAGCGCTGCGAAGGCGTGGTCGACCTGCCGGCGGACGGCGGCGGTGTCCGTGACATCGAGGATAATCGGCAGCAGGCGGTCGCCGTGGCGCGCCTTGAGATCGTCAAGCCGACCGGGCCTGCGCAGGGTGGCCGCGACGCGGTCACCGCGCTCCAGCAGCATTTCGGTGAGCGCGCGGCCGAAGCCGGAGGAGGTGCCGGTGATGAACCAGGTCTTGGCCATGGTGGTGTTCCTTCGCATCGGGGCCGCAGGGGTGCGGCCCGTGAGGGTCAGGAGCTAATCCCTCCCACTCCTGCTATCATCGGGATGATCTGGGATGAGTTGGTGAGGAATGCCCATGAATGGCCGGCCGGCGCTGGACGATTTAACGGCTTTCGCTGCGATCGCCGCGCATCGCAGCTTCCGCAAGGCGGCGGATGAGCTGAGCCTGTCGCCTTCCAGCCTCAGCCACATGATCAGGGCGCTGGAGACGCGGCTGGGCGTGCGCCTGCTGCACCGGACCACCCGCAGCGTCTCGCCGACCGAGGCCGGGGAGACGCTGCTCGCCCGGTTGCGGCCGGTGCTGCGGGATCTGGACCAGGCGCTGGAGGAGGTGGACGCCTTCCGCGGCGGCGGCCCGAGCGGGACGTTGCGGATCAACGCCAACGAGACCGCGGCCCGGTTGCTGATGCAGCGGGTGGTTCCCTCCTTCCTGGCGCGGCATCCCGGCATGTCGCTGGACCTGGTGACGGAGGGGCGGCTGGTGGATGTGGTGGCCGAGGGCTTCGATGCCGGCATCCGGCTCGCCGAATCGGTGCCGCAGGACATGATCGCGGTGCGCTTCGGCGGGGAAACGCGGTTCCTGGCGGTCGCCTCACCCGCCTATCTCGCCACCCGCTTGGCACCGCGCACGCCGGACGACCTGCGCGACCACCCCTGCATTCGGATCCGCATGCCGAGTGGCAAACCCTATCGCTGGGAATTCGAGCGGCAGGGGCAGGAGATGGCGGTCGAGGTGCAGGGCCCGCTGACCCTCGACCATGTGGAGCTGATGACGGAGGCCGCGCGGGACGGGCTGGGCATTGCCTATGTGCCGGAGGCCTCGGCGTCGCCGCTCCTTCGAAGCGGGGCGCTGGTGACCGTGCTGGAGGACTGGTGCCCGCGGTTTCCCGGCCTCTGCCTCTACTATCCCGGCCACCGCCATGTGCCGCCGGGGCTGCGGGCCTTCATCGACGTGCTGAAGGAGCTCGGCTGAGGCCAATCCCTGGGGGACGCGCCGGAACCTCGCCGACTCCCCGATGGACTCCCCCGATGGACTCTGGCGCCCCCTCCCCCCATATTCCGCCCCGGAAGGCCGGTCGCGGACGGGCGCCCTGTCGACCCGGTCAGGTCCGGAAGGAAGCAGCCGAGGCGGGTTACCGCTCGGGTTGCGGTCCGGTCTTCCACCCTTTCTCATGCCTGGCGGCCCAGGCCGCACCCAACCCGCGGCCCGGATGACCAGCGACACCGACCTTTCCGCAGAGCAGATCGACGAGCTGCCCGAGCCCCCGATGGAGGGTCCCGGGCTGTTCGGTGAACCGGCGCCTGCCGCCGCGGTAGCTGCCGCCCTGACACCTGCCGTGCCGCCCGCCGTTCCCGCGCCCGTTGCTGCCGCCGAGCCATCCCAGCCCTATCGCGTGCTGGCGCGGAAATACCGGCCGCAAGACTTCAATGACCTGATCGGGCAGGAGGCGCTGGTCCGCACGTTGCGGAACGCCTTCGCGCAGAACCGCGTGGCTCATGCCTTCATGCTCACCGGGGTGCGCGGGGTGGGCAAGACCACCACGGCCCGCATCATCGCACGCGCGCTGAACTGCATCGGGCCGGACGGCAAGGGCGGGCCTACGGCCGATCCCTGCGGGGTGTGCCCGGAATGCCGGGCCATCCTGGCGGACCGCCACCCGGACGTGGTGGAGATGGACGCGGCCTCGAACAACAGCGTCGACAATGTGCGCGAGATCCGCGAGGCCGTGCGCTTCCGCCCGAGCCAGGGGCGCTACAAGGTCTACATTCTCGACGAGGTCCACATGCTGTCGGGGGCGGCGTTCAACGCGCTGCTCAAGACGCTGGAGGAACCGCCGCCGCAGGTGAAGTTCCTCTTCGCCACCACCGAGATCCGCAAGGTTCCCGCGACAATCCTCTCCCGCTGCCAGCGCTTCGACTTGAAACGCGTGCCGCAGGAGGTGCTGCGCGCGCATTTCGCCCGCATCGCGGAGAAGGAAGGGGCCGGCATCAAGCCGGAGGCGGTGGCGATGATCGCCCGCGCGGCCGATGGCTCGGTGCGCGACGGGTTGTCGCTGCTCGATCAGGCGATCGCGCTGCCAGAGGCGGGTGGCGCGGTATCTGCCGACCAGGTCAGGGACATGCTGGGTCTCGCGGATCGCGCGCTGGTGCTGGAGCTGATGGAGGCCGCCATGCGCGGCGACCTGCCCGCCGTGCTTGCAGCAATGGACCGCGCGCATGAGCGCGGCGCCGATCCCGGCGTGGTGCTGGCCGATATGGCCGAGCTGACCCATACGCTGACGCGCTTCCGCGCCGTGCCGTCCCTGCGCGACGATCCCTCCATCCCCGAGGCGGAGCGGGTGCGCGGCGGGGCGCTGGCGGAGACGCTGACCATCCCCGTGCTCGGCCGGGCCTGGCAGGTGCTGCTCAAGGGCATCAACGAGGTGGCCGACAGCCCCGATCGCCGCGCGGCGGCGGAGATGGTGCTGATCCGGCTGGCGCATCTGGCCGAGTTGCCCACTCCCGGGGAAATCGTCCGGCGGCTGTCGGGTGCGACGCCTCCGCGCGGCGGCGGGTCCGGCGGGCCTGCGCCATCCGGCGGTGGAGGTGGCGGCGGTGCCGCGATGGCGGATGCGGTGGGCGGGGTTGCCGTGGGCGGTGGCATGCCCTCCGGCGGGCTGCGCGCGATCGCGGGCGGTGGACCGATGCGGGCCCTGGCGCCCGAGCCGGAACTGGCCCCCTCCCCTGCCCCGGAGCCCGTGCCGGAACCTGCCCCGCCGCCCGCACCCACCACCTTCCGCGAGGTGGCGGCGCTGGCTTCCGGGCGGCGGCCGAAACTGCACGCGCATCTCGTCCACAGCGTCCATCTGGTGCGGTTTGCGGAAGGGCGGATCGAGCTGCGGATGCTGCCCGACGCACCGCGCGACCTGCCCGGCCAGCTCACCGCCCTGCTGCAGGAGCTGACGGGTGCGCGTTGGACGGTCTCCCTCTCCAACGCTGAGGGTGAGCCGACCCTGGCCTCGCAGCGCCGGGCGGCGGATGAGGCGCGGCTGGAGGTGGCGCGCAGCCACCCCCTTGTCCTCGCAGCCATGGAGACCTTCCCCGGCGCCCAGATCCGGGAGGTGCGCGACGCCTCGCTCGACGCCTATGGCCTGCCGCCGCCGGAGGAGCCCGGCCAAGCGGCCGGCGATGGCGAGCCGGTGGGCGAGGACGAGGTGGGCTTTGCCCCCGCCGATGACGACGACCCCGGCTTCGCGCCACTCGACGCCGAGCCCGCGGGGATGGACAGGCCCTAGGGGCTGGCCCATCTGCCCCCTCCCGAGACCTCGCGAAGGAATGCCGATGAAGAACCTGGGCAACATGCTGAAGCAGGCGCAGCAGATGCAGTCCAAGATGGCCGAGATGCAGGCCAAGCTGGAGGCCGCCACCATGGAGGGCCAGGCCGGCGCCGGGATGGTGCGCGTGACGCTTTCCGGTAAGGGCGACCTGAAGGGCATCGCCATTGACCCCTCGCTGATGGCCGCCGACGAGCGCGAGGTGCTCGAGGACCTGATCGTGGCCGCCCATGCCGACGCCAAGGCGAAGGTGGAGGCCATGATGTCCGAGGAGATGTCCAAGGCCACCTCCGGCCTCAACATCCCCGGCATGGGCGGCGGCGGGCTGGGCGGGTTCAAGCTGCCCTTCTGATGGCCGCTGCCGGGGGCTGAACCGATGCGGCCGGGGGGCGTCGTCACCATATGAAACGGATGCCGTTCGACCCCACCGGACCCTCCTCCCCGCCGCCAAATGATCCGGTGGAGCAGCTGGTTCTGCTGCTGTCCCGCCTGCCTGGGCTCGGGCGCCGCTCGGCGCGCCGGGCCGTGCTGAAGATGCTGCAGGACCCGGAGCGGCTGATGCGGCCGCTCTCCCGCGCGCTGGATGCGGCAGCCGAGGCGGTGCGCCCCTGCCGCGAGTGCGGCAATCTCGACAGCCGCGATCCCTGTGGCATCTGCCGCGACCCCCGGCGTGAGCGCGGGCTGGTCTGCGTGGTGGAAGGGGTGTCCGATCTCTGGGCGCTGGAGCGGGCGGGGGCGCATCGCGGGCTGTATCACGTGCTCGGCGGCACTCTCTCGGCACTGGGCGGCGTGGGTCCGGAGGATCTCTCCATCCAGCCGCTGGTCGAGCGCATCGCGGGCGGCGGGGTGGAGGAGGTGATCCTCGCCCTGCCCGCCACGGTCGAGGGCGCGACCACCGGCCATTACCTGGCGGACCGGTTGCGGCCGCTCTCCGTGCCCGTCACGCGGCTGGCGCAGGGCGTGCCCATGGGCGGGGCGCTGGACGTGCTGGACGACGGCACCCTGGCGGCCGCCCTGCGGGCGCGTCGCCCGGCCTGAGGCGCCGCGCCGGCGCGCAGCTTGCGGCGGGCGGGCTGATCGCCCAGAAGGCAGGTGGGTCGTGTCGCGTGGTGCGGACCGGCCAGGCAGCTTCCGGGGGCGCCCGTGTCACCATCCGACGATCCCCGGCCGCTGCATCGCCGCGCCGGGCGAAGCATGTTGCAGGGGCTGCGGCCGCTTGCGCTGCCCATCCTCAACCGGCTGCAGAGTCGTATGCGCGGCGCGATCGAGGAAGTGGCTTCGGCACGGGACTTTCCGGAACGGCTGGAGCGGATCGAGGCGCATCTGCGCGAGGAGCGGGCTGCGCGCGAAGCGGCCACGCAGGACGTGGCGGAACGGCTGGAGCGGGTCGAGGCGCATATGCGCGCGGAGAGCCGCCTGCGCGACGGGCGGTCGGAGGGACTGGCAGGGACAGTCCTGGTGCATCTGGAGCGGCTGCGGATCGCGGTTGACGCGCTGCGGCTGGACGGGGCCGATGCGACCCAGGGGTTGGAGGCCGGGTTGAGGCGGCTGGGTGAGGAGTCGCGCGCGGCCGCAGATGAGCTGGCCGGGCTGCTTGGGGCGCGCTCGGATGCGCTGTCCGAACGGACGGATCTGCTGACGCGGCTGGTCGGGGAGCGCGTGGACGCGCTGGCGGGACAGGTGGGCGAGCGCACCGACGTACTCGCGCGGCTGCTCGGCGAACGCGCCGATGCGCTGGCCGGACAGACAGGCGAGCGCACGGACATGCTCGCGCGGCTGCTCGGGGAGCGCGTGGATGCGCTGGCGGGACAGGTGGGCGAGCGCACCGACGTGCTTGCGCGATTGCTTGGAGAACGCGCCGATACACTGGCCGGCCAGACGGGCGAGCGCACGGATATGCTCGCGCGGCTGGTGGGCGACCACGCAGATGCACTGACGGGGCTGGTAGGAAGCCGCACGGAGGCGCTGCTTCGCCGCCTGGCCATTCCCTTGGGCGACGAGGTCCTCGTACGGATGCCCGAGGGCTATCTCCTGGTGCCGTCCGAGGATGTCGCGCTGATCGCCGCCATGCTGGAGAGCGGCGGGCGGCTGGAGCCCGGGACGGTGGCGGTGATTCAGGCCCTGCTGCGCGAGGGCGACGTGGTGCTGGATGTGGGCGCCAATCTGGGGCTGACGGTGCTGCCCGCGGCGCGCCAGGTCGGGTCCACGGGGCGGGTGATCGCGGTGGAGCCGGCCTCGCGGATCGCGGGGCTGCTCCGGCGGAGTCTGGCGCTCAACGGCCTGGACGGGCGGGTGGAGCTGCACTCCTGCGCGGCCGGGGCCGAGGCGGGCGAGGCCGTGCTGAATATGGGTCCGATTTCCGGACACTCCTCCCTGCTGGGCCTGCCCGGTGCCGAGCGGACGGAAACCGTGGCGGTGCGGCCGCTGGATATGCTGGTCGCCCCCGGCACGCGGCTGCGGCTCGCGAAGATCGATGTCGAGGGCTACGAGCCCGAGGCCTGGCGCGGAATGCAGCGGATCGTGGCTGACAATCCCGGGCTGTCCCTGCTCGTGGAGTTCGGGCCCGAGCATCTGCGGCGCGCGGGGATCACGCCCGAGGAATGGATGGCACCCTTCACTGGGGCGGGCTTCCGCGTGTTCGAGGTGGGCGAGGAGGATGGCGTGCTGCGGCCGGTTCGTCCGTTGGAGGCGCTGAGCGAGGTGCATTCGGTGAATCTGTTGATGCTGCGGGAACCGCCGGAGCTGTATCCGGGCCTGCGCTTCGCATGAGGATCGGGCTGATCTCCTCCGCGGTGCCGCTGGTGGGGGGCGGATATCGTTTTATCGTCGACTGGCTGCGCGAGCAGCTGGTGGCGCGCGGGCATCAGGTGGAGGTGCTATACCTTCCCTTCCTGGACGCGCCGGAGGAGGTGCTGCCGCAGATGGCGGCCTTCCGCATGATCCGGCTGGACGACAGTTTCGACCGGGTGATCACCTTCCGCCCGCCGGCCCATGCGGTGACGCATCGCTGCAAGGTGGTGTGGTTCATCCACCACCTCCGCGTCTTCTACGACCTGTGGGACACGGAGCACCGGCCGGTGGCGGACGACGCGGCCGGGCGGGCGCTGCGGTCGGCAATCATGGCGGCGGATACGCAGGCCCTCGGCGAAGCACATCGGGTCTTCACCAATTCCCGCGTGGTGGGCGACCGGCTCAGGCGGTTCAACGGCATCGGGAGCGAGGTGCTGTATCCGCCCGTGCTGCGGCCGGAGCGCTTCCGCTCGGGGGCGCACGGGGATGAGATTGTGTCGGTGTGCCGGATGGAGCCGCACAAGCGGCAGCACCTGATGGTCGAGGCGATGGGGCATGTGCGCAGCCCCGTGCGGCTGCGGCTCTGCGGTGCCAGCATGAATCCGGACTATGTCGAGCGGCTGCGGCAGACGGCGCGGCGGCTGGGCGTGGCGGACCGCGTGACGATCGAGGAGCGCTGGATCACCGAGGAGGAGAAGGCCGGGCTGCTGGAGCACGCACTCGCCTCGGCCTATCTGCCCTTCGACGAGGACAGCTACGGATATCCCACGCTCGAAGCCGCGCATGCGGGACGGGCGACGGTGACGACGACCGACGCCGGCGGCGTGGCGGAGTTCGTGACGGATGGCGAGACGGGCCTGATGGTGCCGCCGGATCCCCTCGCGATCGCGCAGGCCTTCGACCGGCTGCATACTGACCGTGCGTTGGCAGCCCGGCTGGGGCGCGCGGCCGGCGAGCATGTCCGTGAGCTGGGCATCGACTGGGACGTGGTGGTGGAAAGGCTGCTCGCATGAAGGTTCTCGTGCTGAGCACGCTCGTGCCCTTCGTGCATGGCGGCGCGGAGGAGCTGTACGACCATCTCGTGCTCAACCTGCGACGCCAGGGGATGGAGGCGGAGGGGATGCGCATCCCCTTCTCCTGGAACCCCGCGGAGAAGCTGATCGAGGAGATGCTGATCGCCCGGCGGCTGCGGGTAAGCCAGGTGGATCGCGTGATCGCGCTGAAGTTCCCGGCTTACATGATCCCGGCGGAGGACAAGGTGCTGTGGCTGCTGCACCAGTACCGCCAGGCCTACGACCTGCTGGATGCCGGGCAGAGCAACATCCCCGACGACGCGCGCGGCCGCGAGGTGCTGGCCGCGATCCGTGCGGGCGACGCGCTGGCCTTCACGGAGGCGCGGCGGATCTACACCAACGCTCCCATCACGGGGCGGCGGCTGAAGCACTACAACGGCTTCGACAGCGAGGTGCTGCGCCCGCCGCTGAACGACCCGGAGCTGTTCCCGGGCGGAGAATCCGAAGGCTACATCCTGGCCACCGGGCGGGTGAATGACGCCAAGCGGCAGACCCTGCTGGTGCGCGCGCTGCGGCGGGTGCCCGGACTGCGTCTGGTCGTGGCGGGCCCGCCGGACAGCGCGGCGGATGCCCAGGCGCTGCGACGGCTGGCGGCCGAGGAAGGGGTGGAGGACCGCGTGGTGCTGGACCTGCGCTTCGTGCCGCGCGCGGACCTCGCGCGGATGGTGAACGGGGCGCTCGGCGTGGCCTACCTGCCCTTCGACGAGGATAGCCTGGGCTACTGCACCATGGAGGCTTTCCGCGCCGCCAAGCCCGTGATCACGACAACGGATTCCGGCGGCGTGCTGGACATCGTGCGCGACGGCGAGAACGGGCAGGTCGTTACCCCCGATCCGGAGGCGCTGGCCGGGGCCATGGCGCAGCTGCAGGCCGATGCGGCACGAGCGCGGCTCATGGGCCTGGCCGGGCGGGAGGCGATGGACGCGCAGCGGCTGGACTGGCCGACAACGGTGGAAAGGCTGGTGTCGTGACGGGACTTCGCATCGGCTGGTCGACGCCCTGGAACGAGCGCTCGGCGATCGCGGATTTCGCGGGCGAGGTAGGGCAGGTGCTGCTCGCGCGCGGGCATGAGGTGACGATCCTGCGCAGCGAGGCGGGTGAAGCGGCGGCTATGCCGCCCCGGCCCGGCCCGTTTCCGGTCTTCCACCTGGACGAGCTGGACGACGACGCTCTGCGCCGCCGCTTCGACGTGGTCGTGGCGCATCTGGGTAACCATCAGCCCTATCACGGCGCGCAGGTTGCGCGGCTGGACGGAGTGGGGATGGTCGGGGTGTTCCACGACCTCTTCCTCGCCCATCTCGCGGCCGGCTGGTTCGAGCATGCCGGCAATCCGATGGGCGTGCTGCAGGCAGCGCGGGACCTGTACGGACCGGAGGGAATGCCGGACGGGGAGCCCTTCTGGACCGACCTGGCGGAGATGGTCCGGCGCCGGCCGATGCTGGAATGGCTATCGCGCCGCTGCGTGGCGGCGGTGGCCCATGCCGGGCACTACGAGGCGCGGCTGCGGGATTCCTGCCCCGGGCCGGTCACGACCATCCCGCTGGCCTTCGTCGCGCCGGGCCTGCCCGCTCCGCCGCCTCCGGGCGGGCGGCTGACGGTGGCGGCCATCGGCCATGCCAACCCGAACAAGCGCATCGACCAGATCATCATGGCCATCGGTTCCTCCGCCCGGCTGCGCGGGCGGTGCCGGCTGCGGGTGATCGGCGAGGCGACAGCAGACGAGCGGGCGCGGCTGGAGGGGCTGGCAGCGGTGCTGGGGATCGAGCCGCCGGCCTTTACGGGCTGGGTGGACGACGACGCGCTGCGCTGGCAGCTGCGGGACGTGGATGTCATCGCCTGCCTGCGGAACCCGGTGCTGGAGGGCGCCTCGGCCTCCGTCATCACCGCCATGGCCTCGGCCCGGCCAACGCTGGTGACGGATCATGGCTGCTATGCCGAGATCCCGAAGGACGCGGTGATGGCCTGCCGCCCGGAGGCGGAGGCGCTGGACGCGATGCGACATCTTGAGGGCATGCTGGCGCGCCCGGAGGACGGGGCCGCGCTGGCCGCGCGCGGCAAGGCGCTGGCGCTGACCCGCCACGCGCCGGCCGCCTATGCGGAGGCGCTGCTGCCGTTGCTGGAGACGGTGGTGGCGGACCGGCCCCGGCGCGAGGCGCGGCGGCACCTGTTCTCGACGCTGAGAAGCCTTGGCCTTGGGCCGGCGGACCCGGCAGCCCGGCGCGCGGAGGCGGTGGTCGCGGGGATGGGGCAGGATGTGGCCTCGCTCGCCGAGGCCAGGCGGATCGCCGGGCTGGCCTGAAGTCCTTTCAGGGCGACAGCAGGCCCACCGTTGCCCCGGTCATGCAGCAGGCGATGGTGGCGGCCAGCAGCGCGGGCAGGCCAAGGCGGACGATCTCGGCCCGCCGCTCCGGGCAGAGGGCGCCCATGCCGGAGACCATGATCCCGACGCTGGCGAAGTTCGCGAAGCCGCAGAGCGCCCATGAGAGGATGAGGCGCGTGCGTGGGGCGAGCAACGCGCCGCCCTCGCCGGCCATGTCGAGATAGGCGACGAACTCGTTCACCACGCCGCGGATGCCCAGCAGCCGCGCGGCGGCGGTGGCGTCCTCGGGCGCGATGCCCATGGCGAAGGCGAACGGCCAGAGGAGGATGCCAGCGATCGCTTCCAACGTGGTGCCCGTCAGCGGCTGCAGGATCATGTTGGCGAGGGCGACAAGGGCCACGAAGACGATCAGCCCGGCCATGATGTTCAGCAGCAGGGAAAGACCGTCGGCGGTGCCCGTGGTGAGCGCGTCCATGGCGCTGTCGTAGAGGCGTGGGGCCTGGATGTCGGCAGCCTCCGGGGCGGTGCCGCCGGGGATCATCAGCCGCGCAGCGAGGATAGCGGCCGGGGCGCTGACGAGGCTGGCGGCGAGGAGCTGCCCCGCCGCATCGGGCACGGCGCCCGCCAGCATGGCGGCGTACACCACCAGCATGTTGCCGGAGATGGTTGCCAGCCCCGCCGTCATCACCACCAGCAGCTCGGAGCGCGAGAGGGAGGCGAGCCAGGGGCGGATGAACAGCGTGGCCTCCACCATGCCGGTGAAGACGTTGGCCGCCACCGAGACGCCGCAGGCGCCGGAGATACCGAAGGCCGCGCGCAGGGCGCGGGACATCAGGCGCACCAGGGTCGGCAGCACGCGCCAGTGATAGAGCAGCGCGGAGAGGGCGCCGACCAGCAGCACGATCGGCAGCGCCTGGAAGAACAGGACGAAGGAGGCGCCGGGCCGCGCCTCGGCGAAGGGGAGCGGGGCGCCGCCGAGATAGCCGAAGACGAGGCTGGTGCCGGCCTGGGTCGCACGGGCCAGGGCGTTCACGGCATCGCCCACCAGAGAGAAGGCGGCACGCAGCGGCGGGAAGTGCAGCAGCGCGGCGCCGAGGGCGAGTTGCAGAGACAGGCCCGCGGCCACGGCCCGCCAGGGCACAGGGCGACGGAAACCGCCCACCGCCCAGGCGAGGGCCGCGAGCGCGAGCAGGCCGAGGGCGGACTGCGCCTGGAGGGGGATCACTCCCTCCCCTTCGCGGCCCGCCCGCGCAGGTCGCGCGAGAGGCCCTGGGCTGCGAGCTCCGCCTCGTATTCCGGCCAGCGCGTCACGTATTCGCGGCCGAGCCGGTGCAGCACCTCCCAGCTGTAGAGGCCGGTGTCGTGCCGATCATCGAACACCAGGCGGATGGCATAGTGGCCGACCGGCTCCACCGCGACGATCCCGACCTCCCGCTTGCCGTGCACCAGCGTCTTCTGGCCTGGGCCGTGGCCCTGCACCTCGGCGGAGGGACTCTCCACCCGCAGGTATTCAGCGGGCAGGCTGAAGGCGCTGCCGTCGTCGAAGGCGATGTCAAGGCGGCGCTCGGCGCGGTTCAGGCGGATCTCGGTCGGGGTCGGCAAGCGTGCAGCGCCTAGCCGGCCAGGCGGCGGGCCTCGTCGGGCAGCATGATGGGGATGCCGTCGCGGATCGGGTAGGCCAAGCCGGCACCCTCACTCACCAGCTCGCTGGCGGCGCGATCATACCGGAGCGGGCCCTTGGTGACGGGGCAGACAAGGATCTCCAGCAGGCGGGGATCCACGGCGGGGGCGGTCTCGCCCAGGGTCTCGGTCATGGATGGGTCGTCCTCAGCTCGGGCATATCAGCTCGGGCGCATGTCTTGGCCCGGCCCGGGCAGGCTGTCCATCTGCAACATGGCGGTCAGCATCGCGCCGCGCGCGACGTGATCCTCCGCCTCCAGCAGGGCCTGCTTCTCGGCCGGCTCGAAGGGGCAGAGCATGGCCAGGGTGGTGATCAGGGCCTGGTCGTCCAGACGGTCGATGGCCTCCCAGTTCGCCTCGATTCCCTTGGCGCGGAAATAGGTGCGGAGCGCATCGAGGAGGGTCGGGCGGTCGAGGCTCGGGAGCTGGCCGGGTGCCGCGCGGTTCAGGTCCGCAGCGAAGGGCGCGTAGTCCGGCCGGATTCGGCGGTAGCCGTCTCGGCCCGGTAACTCCTCGGCCACCCGGAAGCGGATCGTGCCGATCAGGGTGATGAGGAAGCGGCCATCCTCGGCCTCGGCGAAGGAGGAAAGGCGCCCAAGGCAGCCGATGCGGTAAAGGCCGGGGCCCGAGGAGCTCTCCGGCGCCGCTGGATCCGGCTGGATCATGCCGAAGCTGCGCCCCTGGCCGAGGCTGGCCTCCACCAGGGCAAGGTATCGCGGCTCAAAGACGTTCAGCGGCAGGCGACCGCCGGGGAGGAGGAGTGCGCCCGTGAGCGGGAAAATCCCGATCTCGGACGGCAGGGCTGCGATGCCCGCGGGATGGAAAGGCATGGCCGGTCGGTTCCCGTTCACCGCTTGAGAAGGGGGGAGGACGCGCGCCACTCCCCTGGGGAACCTCAGGTGGCCACGAATTTCTAACTGAACAGCATCGAGGACAACTTGCGGCGTCCCGCCTTGGTCGCCGGGTCCTCGAAACCCCAGGCCTCGAAAAACTTCAGGAGCTGCTTGCGGGCGGCCTGGTCGTTCCACTCGCGGTCCCGACGGAAGGCTTCCAGCAGGGCGTCCACGGCTGCAGCGCGGTCGTCGGCAGCGTTGAGGGCGACCGCGAGGTCGATGCGGGCGGCATGGTCGTTCGGGTCGGCCGCGAGGCGGGCCTCGTACTCCGCCAGCTTGCCACGAGCCTCGCGTCCGGCGCGGGCCAGCTCAAGCGCGCTGCGGACGGCGTTAATCTCGGCGTGCTCCTGCAGCTTGGGAGGCAGGCTCTCAAGCACCTGGGAGGCCTGGTCCTCCTCACCCAGCTCGATGAGAGAGCGAAGGATGCCGGCCATGGCGGCGGCGTTCTCGGGCTCCTGCTGGGCCAGCGCGCCGTAGAGCTCCAGCGCGCCCTGGTGGTCACCCTCCTCGGCGGCCTGCTTCGCTTCGGCCATCAGATCGGCGGAAGGCATCTG
The DNA here is from genome assembly GCF_054165765.1 of Roseomonas sp. WA12. Lineage (NCBI taxonomy): Bacteria > Pseudomonadati > Pseudomonadota > Alphaproteobacteria > Acetobacterales > Roseomonadaceae > Roseomonas > Roseomonas sp. WA12. Next base: position 3,303,551 of record NZ_CM135108.1, read on the forward strand.
GCCACCGGCCATCTTCAGCAGAGTTTCGGTGAACTTCTTCACCTCGCTCTCGGGAAGGGCGCCCTGGAAAATGTCGGCGATCTGGCCCTGCCAGAAAGCAGCGACGGTGGGCACGGACTGCAACGGCAGCCCAAGCTGGGCGAGCTGCTGGACGAGGGCGCGATTCTTGTCGATGTCGATCTTCACCAGCCGCACACGGCCGCCGGCGGCGCGCACGACCTTCTCCAGCGTCGGCGTGAGCTGCTTACAGGGGCCACACCAGGTTGCCCAGAAATCGACGAGGACCGGCACCTCGCGAGACGCCGCGACGACGTCCTGCATGAAGGTCTTCTGGTCGCCGTCCTTGATGATGTCGTCGGCGGGGGGCGGGGTCTGGTCGAGGAGGGTGCTCATCGGGGGCCTTCCGGGCGGGCGGGCGATTCGGGTGGTCTCGTTATGCTCATAGATGCGTCGCGCGGGCTCTCAAGCAAGCGGGGCGGTTAGGTCGATTGCCTCGGGGAGATGGCCGAGGGATCCGAGGAAGCGCCGGAGGTCTGAGGGGGCCAGGGCCGTGGTGGCCTCGTTCGTCAGCGGGTGGATGTTCACCGGGCCGGGGCCTTCGAGCAGACGGTGGTCCATGACCAGGCGGATGCTGCCCGGGGGCGCGTTGACCAGGGCAAGCGGGGTGACGGAGCCGGGGCGGACGCCGAGTTGGGCGTACAGCTCTTCTGCATCGGCCATGGAGAGGCGGCCGGTGCCGAGGCGGCGGGCCAAGGCATTGATGGACAGCGGGGTGTTCTCCTCCGCCACGATCAGCAGATACGGGTGGGGCGGCTTTGCGCGGAGGAAGAGGTTTTTCACGTGCAGGCCCGGGAGGTCGCCGCGCAGGGCCTGGCTCTCTGCCACCGTGTGCAAGGGCGGATGATAGTGGGTGAGCGCCTGAAATCCTTGCGCTTCCAGCATGGTCAGGAGAGATTTGAGGGATTCCGGCATCGAGGTGTGATCGGGTGTCGTAAGGGGGGTTGCAAGCCCCGGCGGGCCATGACATACGGCCGCCACGCACGGAGCGCGGGCGTAGCTCAGGGGTAGAGCACGACCTTGCCAAGGTCGGGGTCGAGGGTTCGAATCCCTTCGCCCGCTCCAATCTTCTCCAAGAGAACGTTTCTCTGGGGTCGTTTGGATCGCGCTTTTCCGTGTGTTTTCCCTGCATTTCCGGCGTGCACCTTGATACCTCGAAGGTGCAATGAGCGGCGTTTTCTCTCTCCGGAGAGGCATCCGTCTCCGAAGCTCGGGACTTGGGCGATTTAGTCTACAAGGTTTAACGCCTTGTAATTACTCGATCTTCTTTGGCCGATGTCGCCCGGAGTTGGTGTTCCCTCTCCTGGGGCGGTCGCGTCTGATCGCCAACTTTGGGCCGCTCTGCTCGAGCTTCACACGTCACCAGTCGCCAGCGTTGCGCAGGCCTGCGTCGTCCGCCTCGCCGCTTCGTTCATCCTGCCACCGCATCACGAGGCACTGCCATGGCTAAGCTCCCTCCCCTTCCCCCTGCCGGTCGTGCGCCCCAGGGCGGCAAAGGTGCCGCCGGCAGCGCGGCGAACCCCAAGGACGCCCGCTCCGATGGCGGGGCCGGCAAGGGCAACCAGAGCGGTGTCAGCAAGGCCACCCAGAGCGGGCGCAGCCAGGGAGATCGCTGAGCGGCATCGCCCCAGCGCTCTCTACCTTCATCACTAGGGATCCCACCCATGGTTAAGCGTCGCAAGCAGGAAGAGATCTCCGGAGTGCTCGAGTTCGCGGGCCTCACCGCCGAGGATCCAGTGTTCAAGCGCTGGGTGGCCGAGCACCGGGCCCAGAACGGCGGGAACCTCCGCATGAGCAAGGGCGCGACTGGTGTCCGGGTGATGTTCAGCAAGGAGGCCGACATGACCTTCTGGAAGGCCCGCTCGGAGACGGAAGCCAAGGAGCGGAAGGCGCAGGCGGCCTGAGCCTGGAGGCGGCTCGTCCCCAATGGGCGAGGCAGGAAACCAGAGAGGGTTCTCTGCCTCACTCGGCTGGAGCAAGGCTCCTCATCAGATCGAGGACGCGCTTTCGGACGGCAGGCTCGCTGATCTGCTGGTACGCTCGCACGAGGTCCAGCGTCTCACGCTTGTGCAGCAGATCCTCATCGATGCCGTTCAGCGCTTCGTTATGAGCGGCGGTCCGGACGCTGTTAACAACCGACCCGCCTTTCACGCTCGACGACATGTCGTCGAAGAAGAAGCCGATTGGCACGTCCAGGATGCGGGCCAGATCGAACAGGCGACTTGCCCCGATACGGTTGATACCGCGCTCGTACTTCTGCACCTGTTGAAAGGTGAGGCTGAGCGCGGATCCCAGCTTTTCCTGGCTCATGCCGAGCAGCGTCCGCCTGAGCCGAACGCGGGAACCCACATGCACGTCGATTGCGCTTGGGTTCCGCTCTTGCCCTGCAGATACCGGCGCTGTGACCACGTCCAACATGCTTCAGACTTCCAGTCGGTTGGTCCAAGACAGGGGCCCTGGGGAAGATGAGTTTAACTAACGCCCGTCTACACTAAGTCACCGAAGAGAAAAAATGAGACAAACTTCAACAAGTAGTGAACTCGCCGCGTGCACAACCTTGCCGGGAGGCAGACTAAATCAGCCGAAGCTTCCTCAAATAAGACGGAGTTCTAAAAGGTAGCTGTCCAACCTCAGGAAGGCCGTCGCGGCCTCTCGTAGTTCCCGGCTGGCATGGGACCAGTAAAGCACCGTGACCTGGAAGCCGTCCGCCACGAGTTGCCGCACGGTGGGCTCGTAGTCCCCGTCGCCGGCCACGAGCGTGATCCGATCCCGCCGTGGGTCGCCGAAGCGGTAGGCGTCCCGGCACATGCGAGTGACCACGCTGGTGTCGACCCGCTTCTCCTTGCCTGAAAAGCCCCGTTCGACCGTGACCACCTCGAAGCCGGCCTTGGCGGCGTGCCGCCATAGGCCCTCATTTGTGTCTGTGACGCTGCCGAACACCGCCGCCCTGGTCGGCCCCTCAGCGCGGACCAGCAGGTCCATGAGGCGGTAGAGATCGAGGCGGTACTCGAAGTCGATCACACCCCGCTGCTTGGCGTCGTGCAGGCTGTGAGCCATGCCGCGGGCGACGGCACTGACCTTCTGGCCTTCGATGAACAGGTTGCTGCAGTCGACGTAGGCGAGGTGGGTCATGTCTTCTGGGCTGGCGTTGGCGATCAGGCGCGAGCGGTTGGAGCGGGCTTAGGAACGAGCGCTAACGCCTGCCGTGGAGTGATAGGCAACGCGTCCACTCAGGCAAGATCGGTGCGCCATGGAACGTCTCATACCTGCAGCTGAAACGCTCACCGGCCTACTCACGGCCCGCAGGCACACAGGTGCCCCGCCGGTGTGGCATCGGGCGCTTACCGCACAGTGGATATAGTACGTACTACATATTCACCATTGCAGGAGAAGATTTAAAGATACGGATTATAGAGCTTGAAACCGCGGGACAGCTCGGCGCAAGGTTGTTTAACGGCAGCCTTCAACTGTCAGCCATAAGTCCATGCCGACCGGCAAACCGACATTACAGCGCACACGCCGAGGTGCCGAAGCAGTATCGCGAGTTTGTCGAGCAGTATTTGTTCTACTGCAAACTTTGCGAGGGGAGATTCGAATCCTTCGGAGGAATTCGTTGATGGGCATCTCCCCACCTTCTGCACTGGCCGTAACAGTGTAAGCTAGCGGCTAGCTTTCGGTGCAAGCGGATGGTCGACCGTCAGCATGACGCCTGCCTCTTCGGCCATAAGCCTTACGAAGCCACGCAGCATACTTTCACGAAATTTATACCAGCCTTGCCTAGTTCCCTCGAGAACTTGGCCATGGCTGGGCGACTTCAGCGCATTTAGGCGTTGATTAAACCTCGCCCGGTCCATTGCTGCCCCGAGATGCGCACTTTCAACCAATTCAATATATGTCTCAAAAATATCCTTGCTGCGCCTTTCGAGATCTTGGTGATCGGCCGCAGCCCAAAGTACCTGGGCATAGTCGCGCTCATACTTCTTCACAGCCTTTTCGTAGAGGCTCTTGAGGTAAGGTTGCGCATCTTCTACTGCACCAGCTACTGCCAACTTGTAATGCGCCACGGTCGACTGTCCGATGATCAACGGGTCGTCCAATATAGACCAAAGCAGCTTTTCACATATCAAATGAATGTAATGCGGAAAACCATCACTGATCAATGCTATCCGGTAGCGAGTGTTGTGTTCAATTTCGATTCCGAAAGCCGCCTGCACTCCGTCCATAATTTCCAAACGCGCGCTGTAGCTCAGGCGTGACAGCTCCACCGAAGAAAGGTACCGCGGTGCTGATGGATGGTTATCGAGGAGCCCCGCGACGGACTCACCAATGCCACAGAAGATCGCCTTCAATGGAACTTGCTGGTCTGATAATGCCTTGATGAGGTCTCCAAACAGCTTTCGATCATCGGCAGTGTCGACTAGCTCGAACTCGTCAAAAACGACGACATGATCCGCTCGTCCGATGCGGCAAACTTGCTTCAGGCCCTCTACAACCTCGTTTAGGGTCTTGAGTTCCGGCGCGCGACCCTCTTCTTTAGTTGTGCCACGCTTAAGTCCCAGAACCCCCGCTAGCGAGAAGTCGACAGCTTTAGCGTCTTTCGTAAGAAATAGACCTTTCTCTGCCAACCTATTGATCAAGTCGCGCATGATTGCAAAAAAAGCGCCTCGGCAGTTTAGAATTAGAGGCTCATGGTACGATCTATCATGCTCGAGTGCGGCCGTCAGAGCCAAAGAGGTTTTTCCAACGCCACGATCACCGTATATAAATACCTGGCGGCCGGGCTGAACAAAGGCACGTCTGACCTGCTCTAAATTCTTTTCTCGGCCGCGAAGATAGTCGGCGTTTCGAATAGGGGTTGAAGGTGATAGGCTCCGCTGGAGAGCACGTTCAAACGTCTCCCTTGTGTGACCCTGGAGCATCCACCCCCCGATTCGGCGTGCTTCCACCCTAGAGATCTAGGGGTCGGGCGCAAGGCACATGTTCCGCCTTAGTTCTCCCTTGAGATCACCAGCCTTACCGGGGTCCCCTTCCAGCAACCCGAAAAAGCCACGCCGAGATCGTGAGGACCTGTGCTGGAGACGTACACCGCTCCGTCCAGCATGCGGGCGAGCCTGTAGTCACCTGGGACCACTGGCGCTCGGGATCCAGAAGCGCACTGCTGCTCCTGGCAAAGCCGTTTCAACAGTAGGATCTCGCGAACTTCTTGGCGCTGGGCTCCGCCACCAAGGGGAGATCGGCCGGCTACGGAACGTAGAGTGTGTCAGTCGAGAAGCCGCCGCCGCTGCACCAGCCAGTCGGTCGGCAACGGATCAAGCAAGCTGGGAAGGCTGAGCGATGCGACTTCCCCGTCTAGGATCCTGCCGACAAGCTCCGGTGCGAGAAGGGTCAGCTGCAACAGCCGCCCCATGTATCCACGGTCGAGCTTCTCAGCTTCAGCCATCTCTGTGATTGACGCGTACTGCCCCTCGTCGAGCATGCGCTGGTATCGAAACGCACGGGCCAGTGCCTTCACGAGCGCCGGGTCACCATGCGTCTGGGTGGCTGGACTGCGGACCGCGGACTCCCCAATGCCCTCCGGTGTCACCACCGTCTTCCGCCCTGGCCGACGCCGGATCCGCAGTGGGACCTGGACCGTGAGGCTGGCGGGGTGGACCTCACTCATTCCGCCGCCTCCAGCACGGGCCGGCTCGCCCCCAGGTCCCTGACCAGCCCCGCTAGTCCCTCAACCCGCATCCGGATGTCAGCCCCCGTGCTGGACACCGTGACCCGCTCGACCAGCAGCCCGACGATCCTTGCCTGCTCGGCCGGGAACAGCTCGTCCCACAGCGGCTCGAGCTGGTGCAGGGCGTCCCGCGTCTCGCCCTCGGTCAGGCCGGGGTCGCTGGCCCGCGCCGCCGCCCAGGTGCCCACAATGATCTCCGGCTGGCGCAGGAGTGCTCGCACTTGCCCGACCACCGCTCCCTCGATTTCCGCGGCAGAGATGCGCCGCACGAGGGTGGGGTCGGTGTCCTCCGCACCCTTCAGCGCCGCCTGGCTGACGTAGTACCGGTATAGCCGTCCACGCTTGCGGGTGTGGGTCGGTGAGAGTGCCCGTCCATCGGTGCCGAACAGCAGCCCCTTCAGCAGCGCCGGCGTCTGGTTCCGGTTGGCGTTGCCGCGGAGCTTTGGATGCTCTGCCAACACGGCATGCACCCGGTCCCAGTGGGCGCGAGGGATGATGGGGAGATGCTCACCAGGATAGACCTTCCCCTTGTGCGGGGCCTCGCCAACGTAGGTGCGGTTGGCCAGCAGCTTGTAGACATCGCCCTTATCCAGCAGCCGGCCCATCTTGCTGGTCCTGCCTTCCTGCTGAAGCACCCTGGCCGTCTCGGTGCCGGATCGCGTGCTGAGGAACAGCTCGAACACGCGACGGACCGTCTCGGCCTCGGTGTCATTGATGATCAGCTTTCGCTCCCGCACGTCATACCCGAGCGGGACCTTGCCCCCCATCCACATGCCGCGCGCCCGGGAGGCCGCAAACTTGTCCCGGATCCGCTCGCCGATCACCTCGCGCTCGAACTGGGCAAAGCTGAGCAGGATGTTCAGCGTCAGCCGGCCCATGGAGGTCGTGGTGTTAAAGCTCTGGGTGACGCTGACGAAGGTGACGTTGTGGGCGTCGAAGGTCTCGACCAGCCGGGAGAAGTCCATCAGTGAGCGGGAGAGGCGGTCGATCTTGTAGACCACCACCACATCCACCCGGTCCTGCTCGATGTCCCGCAGAAGCCGCTGCAGCGCCGGTCGCTCCAGGGTGCCGCCCGAGAAGCCTCCGTCATCGTAGTGGTCCCGCACCAGCGTCCAGCCCTCGGCGCGCTGAGAGGCGACGTAGGCCTCACAGCTGTCGCGCTGGGCATCGAGCGTGTTGAACTCGCGGTCGAGCCCCTCGTCGGTGCTCTTGCGCGTGTAGACGGCGCAGCGGAGCCGGCGTGATGGCGAGAAAGGCGTCGCTGCCTCAACACGACCCTGACGGCGGCTCATGCTCCCCTCCCCTGGTTCTTCAGGCCGAAGAACACCCACCCGTTCCACCGCGTGCCGGTGATGTGGCGTGCCACCGCGGAGAGGGACTGGTAGGGACGCCCCTCGAACTCGAAGCCGTCCCGCAGCACGGTGACGGTGTGCTCGACGCCTTGCCACTCCCGGATCAGCCGCGTGCCGGCGAGCGGTCGGCTGTCCGCCCGGATCCGGCGCAGGACCACGTTGCCGCCGTCCAGCTGCTCCCCGAGCGCGACCAAGCGATCGACCGTTTCCTTCTTCAGACTTCCATAGGCGAGCTCCTGGATGCGGTAGGCCAGCCGGCTCTGAAGGTAGGCGCGGTTGAACGGGGGCGGCTCCTTACCGAACAGCACCCGCCACTGCTCCTTCAGCTGCGCCGTGGGCGTGCCCTGGAGGGCTGCCAGGCGCCCCAGGACATCGGCGGGGGGAATGACGGGGAAGGTCGGTACAGGGCGCGGGGGAGGTAGCGGTTGGGCTGCCAGGCCTTGGCCGATGCCCCTACCCCGCCACTCGGGGGAACTCTGGCTCATGCGTGTCTCCGCGTTTGGGGAGCCGCACCACCGCTCTGTTCGGGAAGGAAGTGTAGCGAACTCTCTCCCCTGCTCCGGGCATGTTGGGTGTCGCGGGCGAGATCCTCGGCACTGTGGGCGCGGAGCCGCAGGAGGCCGGTCGCGAGCAGGGTGCAGACCTCGCGGAGGTAGGGTGGGAGGTGGGGGTTCAGGGTCGGGGCTGGGGCCTGAGAGCTCATTTGTGGATGGGATGATCGCCCTCCCAATGAGGTGAGAACAGCGAAAACAATCCTCTAGCGTAGGACCAAGAAGAACAAAGTAGAAACGGGTAGGCCGATCTGCCTAGATCAGCTGGGCCCTCCCCCAGCCCGATTCGCCCGCACCGGAGCCCCTCACCGTGCCAACTGTCGCCCAGTTCCTCCGCAGCACCCCACCAGACGCTCTCCGGAGCTATTTCGCCTCCCTCGAAGCACCCCTTCCTCCCGAACTCCCCTGGGAGGGTCCAAGGCACGCGGTTGTCGCGCCCCTCCTCGAGGCGGTTGGTGCCCTGGACGACCTCTCTCGGGGCAAGGTCATGAGTGACGCCGATCGGGTCGGCTCTATGGCGGATGAGGCCGGAGAGGCGGCGCTGTATTCTGTCGCCACAGCGAAGTCGCTGCTCGACAGCCTCGAGAACGGCCACGCTCGCGCTCTCTGGATGTACCAGCATGACCAGACGGGGTTCATGCACGCCGAGGAGGTCCGCTACGCCGACGAAAAGCGCTACGGCCGGCTCTGGGAGGGGTTCGTGCTGCAACCTGATTGCAGCGTGGCTCGAGACGGCACATCAATTTTCGAGTTCGAGAAGGCCATCGCCGAGCGGTTCGACAGCCGTCACGTGCATGTAGAGATCTGTGACCGGGCTCGCCCCGTGCTTGGGAGCAAGGACACGCCCCTGGTTCAGGTCGCGATCTATCGGGAGGGTCGCGCCGGCGACATCCGCGAATTCATCGACGGCAAGCTCGACCGCAGGGCATGGCGTCCCGTGATCGAGGCCGCCCTGACCTATGAGCCCGAAACTGGCACTGTCGAGGTGGTTGCGCCTGTTGCAGAGACCCGCGAGGGGCTGGTGCGTATGTTCGCCAGCCACCTGCTCGGCAGCCTTTTCCTCGGTGACCGGCTACGCGTGCGACAGTACAGCCTGGAGCCCCTGCGCGCGCCCTTCCTGTTCCCCACAGACCTGGAGGATGGGATCGAGGGGGTCAGGGTCAGCCAGCTGCGCCTGATGCCGTACGACAGTCAGGCCGAGCGCATCACGCTGGAGTGCCGGCGGAACTCGGAGCGCAACATTTGGGACGTGGCTGTGGAGCGCCTGCGCGATCAGGGCCAGCGCATTGAGAACTACCTGATCGTCCAGGCGCAGTTCACCATCAGCTTTCGCGGTACACCAGGCCAGCGTGGGAAGCGCACGCTCCCGGTGCGGATCTCCATGCCGAAGGGCTGCGACCTCAAGGACCGGACGGAGCGCGAGCGCCTGATCGGCGAGAAGTATCTCCGTCGCTGGGGGCTGCTGCGGGATCTCTGAGGTGGCTAAGGCAAAGGTGCCGTCATCATTGACGCCGGAGGCTGTCGCGCTGCTCCTCACGCTGCTGGAGCAGCGCGAGCCCCTTCTCTCCGGAGCCGCGGCGGCGATGTGTGAGCAAGAAACCGCCCTGATCGCCGAGGCAGGGCTGCTGGTGCCCCACGACCACGAGGATGCCGCTGCGCGCCCGGGCGATGATGACGACGTCCCCGTCTCGCTGTTCTGGTCGGACACGCTGGGCGGGCTTGCGGCATTCAGCCCGACGGTCGGTCCCGTCCTCGTCCCGGCAGAGCAGCTCGTGCGGCGGCGGGTCGACGTCTCGGCCGTGCTCATGGGTATGGCGGCGACCCTTGATCTGCCCACGGGCTGGCAGCCGCATCAACGTGTTGAAGGCCTCGTCTGGGAGCTGGGGGACGTGCGTCTCGGCAGCCGCCCCCAGCGACACTCGCTCTGGTTCGTACGGCGCCTAGGGGATCGAGCAGTCCAACAGCAGGTCCAAGCTGCGATCGCTGCCCGGCCTCACCCCCGCCTGCGTGTGTTGCTGACCAGCAGCCGTGGGGAGCGCCTGGACGGCTTCGCCCTACCTGGCACTTCTGTGGCCCCACTTCGGGATGTGCTCGCAACACAGGATGCCCTCTGCGTCTCCAGTGAGGTTCTCAGTGCACGGATCTCGGGGGTAGTACCGCTCGATCTAAGCGAGCCGATCCACCTGTCCGAAGATGGAAGCACACTCATCATACTTGGCGGTGAGCCAATCTACTTCCGCTCGACCGAACAAATTGCAGTGGTTCGAAAACTTGTGGCAGCGCGAAAGTTGCGCCGACGTTTTCGAGCAACAGAGCTCACAGAGCACGGCACCCTTCGACGGCTTTTCGGAGCGGAGAAGTGGCAGCAGCTCAAGCCCTTCCTGACCTCGGTGAGCGGTCGGTGGGGCTTTGACGTCTAGCTGGCAGGCCAGAAGGCCTGCAGCGCCCGGTAGCCGATCGGCGTCACCCCTGCCGCCCGGCACCAGCTCTCGACCGCGCCCTCCGCGAACAGTGCGTACTCGCGCGTCCGCCAGCCAGCATGGACCGGCGCGATAGCCCCGATGTCACCGGGCCTTGTACAGTGCAGAGCAACGTGGGTGACACCCTGCGGCAAGGTCTCGATCAGCTGCTGGTAGCCTGCGCGCGTCGCGTCGGCCTCGACGGGTAGGGTTCCGCGGAGCCCATCCGGCAGCAGCAGGCCACTGGCCTCGATGGCCGTGACCGCCTTCTCATAGGCCTGCTGGTCCGGCGCAAAGCTGATCCGTCGCGGCAGCACGGGCACGAGGCCGTGCTCGCGCGCCAGCGATAGGTGGCAGGGCAGCAGCTCCGGCAGCATCGCCGCCGCCATGTGGGCGTCGATGTGCGTGGGCCGCAGGCCGGCAGCGAGGGCCTGCTCGATCTGGGCTCGAAGTTCGGCCTCCGCTGCCTCGACCACGAGATGCCGGCGGAGCTGTGTGACGTCACGCCAGAGGTATCCATCGGGGTCCACCAGACCGGAGGCGCGGCTCCGGGTTGAGATCGGTCCCCAGCGATAGTGCTCCCACTCGCTGGTCAGCGTGAGGTGGACGCCAAGATCGAGGGACGGATTCGCGGCACCCGCCTCCGCGATCTCCCGGAACCACGGGCACGGCACCATGACCGAGCCGCAGGTCACGAGCCCTGCGGCCGCGAGTTCCAGAAAGGCCTGGTTGCTGCCGTAGCACATCCCGAGATCGTCCACGTGCAGGATCACGGCGCGGTCGAGCCCGAGCTGCCGGGCCAGCGGTGACGCGGCCGGCTCTGGGCTGTTCAGCGGGTCCGACAACGGCTTAACCATGAATTTCTCCCGGTTCTTCTCCCATCTCTTACATCGATTTTCTCCCGTCCACTCCGCGACCTTCCCCGCAGGCAATGACGCCGCTGCGAGGAATTCCTTAGTGTCCATCACCCTTCTGCATCAGATCGAACTAGCCCGCCGCTGGCGCATCTCTCCCCGCACGCTGGAGCGGTGGCGCTGGATCGGTCAGGGCCCGGCCTATCTCAAACTCGGCGGCTCGGTCGCCTACCGCCTCGAGGACGTCCTCGCCTACGAGGCCGCCCAGCGCCGCTCCACCCAGGCCCAGGCGGACCAGTCGCTCACCCCGGAAGAGCGCTTCGCGCGCGGGATCCCGGGCTGATGGACGGCTTTGCACATCCCGTGCAGGAGGAGCCGGAGGTGACGGCCCGGACTTACGCCTGCACCTTCGGGAATTACACGGACAAGGTCTGGACCGATCGACGCAGGCTGACCTGGGATGCTCTGGCCACGATCCTTACCGACCACCAGGTCGGCTCCAAGGACGGGACCTGCTTTGTCCCGGCCACGTTCACCGGTGACCGCCGGCACAAGAACGACGCGGCCCGCATCGACGTGGTCGTGCTCGACAGCGACGCCGGCTTCACGCTGGACGAGATCCGCGACGCCATCGCCGCCCAGGGCTGGGCGGCCGTCATCTCGTCCACCCACTCGCACCTGTCCACCCGGACGAGGGCTGGCCGCGGGAACTGGGACAAGTTCCTGCTGTCGGCCACGGACCAGGAGCCCACCCCCGCGGCCTTCCTTGTCGCCAAGGGCCTCCTGCCCGAGGTGGCGGACGGGGCAGAAGTCGCCGAGCTCACCGACGAGTACGTCTTCTTCGCGCACCAGCCCTGCCCGAAGTTCCGCATCGCTCTGCCTCTGCTCCGGCCCTGGCTCGCGGCCAGCTACGACAAGCAGACAGAGGCGAACGCCGCCTGGAAGGAACGCATCGAGGCGCTCGCCGCGGTGCTGCACCTCGACCACGACCAGGCCTGCACCGACACCTCCCGGCTGTTCTACCTCCCGCGTCGGCCAGCCGAGGGTCCGTCGCCCGAGACGGCGGTGCTGGAGGGCAAGCCGTGCGATCTGTTCAGCCTGCCCGCCGCGCCGAGCCCAGAACCCGCCTCCCGTGCCCGCGCCTCCTCCGGTCCGCGTGGGTCCGCTCCGCCCAGGTCACGCACGGTCAAGCCCGAGTTCACCGATCCCGAGACCGGCGAGGTGGTCGATCTCAAGGCCTGGGCGCGCCGCTATGCTGCCCGCTTTGAAATCGTCACCGCCCTGCAAACCCGTCGGCCAGAGACCTTCGTCCCGCGCCTGGGTGAGAGCCCCAAGCGCCACATCCGCTGCGTCAACGAGGACGCCCACACCCAGGCCGGGGCGGACGCCGCCACCTTCGTCGTCAATGCCAGCCAGGGCAGCCATAAGTCGTTCGTCTACCACTGCCGTCACGGTCACTGCGACGGGCAGGACCGCCTCGGATTTCTTCGGCAGATGCTGGAGAAAGGCTGGCTCAAGATCCCGGACCTGACAGATCGGCAGTTCCTGTCTGGAACAGAGCGCCCAGTGATCCGCCTCGCCGGTGGTGAGATCCCGGCCATCGTGGACGCCGCGGAGGACGCTCTCCTGCACGCGGAGCTCGGTGTTTACCAGCGAGGTCCATACATCGTCCGGCCGGGAACGGTCATGGTGAAGGTCGCGCAGGAGCGGGACGTCATGGGTCGCCAGATCTTTGAGGTCGAGGAGCATGCCCTGGCCGAGGCCCTGACACGAGCTGCTGGGTGGGAAAAGTTCGACGCGCGCTCAGAGAGCTGGGTCACGATAGATGCTCCCCTCAAGGTCGCCGCGACCTATCGCGAGCGCAAAGGAGCTTGGCGGCTGCCGGTCCTGTCCGGATTGATCAACGCACCGACCCTAAGGCCAGACGGTAGTGTTCTCGCCGAGCCAGGCTATGACCGAGCGACCGGGCTGCTGCTGGAGACGGGAGGAGTTCAGTTCCCCAGCGTGCCTGAGGCGCCGGACTGGGAGGAGGGACGGCAAGCGATCTCCGTGCTCATGGGCCTTATTGAAACATTCCCGTTCATGGAGGAGACGGATCGGGCTGTCGCCCTCTCCACGATCCTGACAGCCTGCATCCGGCGCTCCTTGCCGACCGCGCCCCTCCACGCTTTCACGGCACCGGTCATGGGATCCGGTAAGTCCAAGCTCGTGGACCTTGCTTGCCTGATCGCCACCGGGCGCGAAGCAGCTGTCATGTCGCAGGGTAAGACGGAGGAGGAGTTCGAGAAACGGCTCGGCTCCCTGCTCCTCGCCGGCGAGACGGTCATCCCGATCGACAACTGCGAGGCGGCGCTCGGGGGCGAGTTCCTCTGCACGGTCCTGACTCAGACGAAGGCCCGCACTCGGATCCTCGGTCGATCGGAGACTCCGGAGCTCCCGACAAACGCGCTCATCACTGCAACCGGCAACAACCTCGTGCTCAGTGGAGACATGACACGCCGGGCGGTGATGGCGCGACTGGACCCGGGCTGTGAACGACCGGAGCTTCGCGTCTTCTCGATCGACCCTCTTGCAGAGATCCGGGTGAACCGACCCCGCTATCTGATTGCGGCACTCACCGTGCTTCGCGCGTATCATGTTGCTGGCCGGCCAAAGCAGCGAAACCCGCTCGGTTCCTTCGAGGAATGGAGCCGCACGGTTCGCGACGCCCTCGTCTGGCTCGACCTGTCCGATCCGGTGGAGACGATGGATGTGCTGCGGGCGAGCGATCCCGGCCTGGACGCGCTGGTGGCGGTCATCATCCACTGGTCCCAGGTTCTTGGCGGCAAGAAAGTCACCGTCCGCGAGATCATTGATGCGGCCGCTGACCAGGTGACGGTCGCGGGTGTTGGGACGATAGCAGCACCCCGATACGCCTTTCGGCACCCTGATTTTCGCGAGGCTTTGCTTGCCGTCGCCGGGGATAGTGGCGCGATCAACAGCCGGCGGCTCGGTAAATGGCTCGGCACCCACCACGGCCGGATCGTCAACGGCCGTCGCATCGATCGCCTTGGACTCAGTGGCGGCAACCTTCAGTGGCAGCTCACGACCATGGTGGAGGAGCAGCGTGAGGCAGCATGACGCTGGTGGGTTTGGTGGGTTTCGGTGGGTTTGATCTCGCTACCCCGCGCAAACTGTCAGAGGCCCCTTCTCTGCTTTCACTGACACGGACGGATGCATCTGACAGTTTCGGGATGGTGACCCGGAGAAACCCACCAAAACCCACCAAACCCACCAAGGACACTCGCCGAAAGCCACAGGGACCGGGCGCGCCCTTCGCAACACGTTGGTACCGACACGGGAGTTAGACGGGCCGGCGAGGCACGGGCGGGTGCCTACAAGCCGACCCTGACCGCCGCCCTGCAGGGAGGTGCAAGCGGCGGCTGCACGGTGTGTAGCGGGTGAGGCCCGACCACGCGAATTACACGCGTTAAGCTCGGCATAGCCACTGGCGCGCAAACAAAGGAACACGAGCGAAAAGCTGTCGTATCGCTCTCGCCTAGGCCCGTTTGGTACACTGCAGCGTGCTTCCGAGAAGGCGCGTGATGCCCGTTCAGACCAGCGCCATGCTCCCGCCCTGCAAGGGGCACCCCTGATGCCGATGCCGCGCTACACGCCGACCGAGGACCAGCGCCGCGTGGTCAAGACGATGGCCGCCTACGGCATCCCGCAGGACGCCATTGCCAAGGTCGTCCATTGCAGCGAGCCGACGCTGCGCCGGGCCTTCCGCTTCGAGCTCGATACCGCCGTGCACGAGGCCAACGCCCGGGTGGCGCAGTGCCTCTACCAGCAGGCGACCACGCCGGGGAACGTCGCCGCCTCGATCTTCTGGCTCAAGGCCCGCGCAGGCTGGCGCGAAAAGCAGGTGCATGAGGTCAGCGGTCCCGAGGGCAAGCCGCTCGAGCCGGCCAGGATCGTCTATGCCTGGTACCCCGGTGATCCGCTGCTCGAGGGACCGGTCGACGGAGGCAGCCTGTGAGCCATCCCTTGGCGGCGAAGTTTCCGCCCTACAAGCTGCTCCCTGTCTCGTCACTGATCCCCTACGCCCGCAACGCGCGCACCCACTCGCCTTCCCAGGTCGCGCAGATCGCCGCCTCCATCCGCGAGTTCGGCTTCACCAACCCGATCCTCGTCGACGGCGAGCGCGGCGTCATCGCCGGCCACGGTCGCCTACTCGCCGCACGCCAGCTCGGGATGCAGGAGGTGCCGACGCTGGAGCTATTCCACCTCACGCCGGCACAGCGGCGCGCCTACGTCCTCGCCGACAACCGCCTCGCCCTCTCCGCCGGGTGGGACGAGGACCTCCTGCGCGTTGAGCTGGCCGAGCTTGGCGCCGAGGGCTTCGACCTGGCGCTGACCGGCTTCGATGAGCTGGAGATCGCGTCCTTCCTCACCGAGCCCTCGTCGGGGCTCACGGACCCCGATGCTGTCCCTCCCGCACCGGAGACGCCTGTATCCACCGTGGGTGATATATGGATCCTCGGCCGCCACCGCCTGATCTGCGGCGACTGCACCGACGCTGGGGTAGTCGATGCGGTGCTGGGTGGAGTTAGGCCCCACCTTATGGTCACCGACCCGCCCTACGGAGTGGATTACGACCCGGCCTGGCGCAACGAGGCGCTGGACGGAGGCAAGACCGCGCGCACGGGCAAGGTGCTCAACGACGACCGGGCGGACTGGACCGAGGCCTGGGCGTTGTTCATGGGCGATGTCGCCTATGTCTGGCACGGCGCCCTTCACGCCGGGACTGTGGCCGAGAGCCTCACCGACTGCGGCTTCCAGATCCGGGCGCAGGTGATCTGGGCCAAGGAGCGGCTGGTGCTGGGTCGAGGCCACTACCACTGGCAGCACGAACCCTGCTGGTACGCGGTCAGGAACGGCGCACGCGGGCACTGGGCCGGGGACCGTAAGCAAACGACGCTGTGGTCCATCCCTTCTCGGACCGGCGAGCAAGACAATGCGACGGTGCACGGCACGCAGAAGCCCGTGGAGTGCATGCGCCGGCCGATCGAGAACAACAGCAGCCCAGGTCAGGCCGTCTACGAGCCCTTCTCCGGATCCGGCACGACGCTGATTGCGGCGGAAATGACAGGCCGCGCCTGCCACGCCGTCGAGCTTTCGCCGGCCTATGTCGATGTGGCCGTG
Source organism: Roseomonas sp. WA12 (assembly GCF_054165765.1). Lineage (NCBI taxonomy): Bacteria > Pseudomonadati > Pseudomonadota > Alphaproteobacteria > Acetobacterales > Roseomonadaceae > Roseomonas > Roseomonas sp. WA12. The sequence continues at coordinate 3,319,730 of NZ_CM135108.1, forward strand.
CTCCGTTGGCAGGCCTTCACAGGCCAGAAGGCGCGGCTGGAGGGCAATGGGGTCGCCTTCGGCGAGGTCAGCGCCACCCGGGCCGCGGAGGGCGCCTGACATGCCCCAGGGCCACGCCTTCCAACCCACCGACGAGCAGCGCAAGACGGTACGGGTGATGTCCGGTTTCGGCATCCCCCACACGGACATTTCTACCCTGCTCGAGATCGACCCCAAGACGCTGCGCCTGCACTTCCGCCGCGAGCTCGATCGCGGGTCGGTGGAGGCCACGGTGAAGGTCGCGCAAACGCTGTTCCAGATGGCCACCTCCGGACAGAACACCGCGGCGTCGATCTTCTGGATGAAGGCTCGCGCGGGCTGGCGCGAAAAGCACGAGGTGGTGCTGTCGGCCAAACCTGCCGGTGAGATGACGGACGCCGAACTGGAGGAGGAGATCGCGCGCGCCCGGGCCGCACGGCTGGTGCTGAACCGGGACGGGCCTGCTGAGGGTGAGGACTCCAGCGATGGAGGCTGACCCCGCCTGGGAACTCGGGCAGCGCAGGGCTATCCGCTGCGACTTCGGGCTGTGGTGCGAGCACGCCCTGGCTCCCCAGGACCTCTCGCCTGCCGCACACCACCGCCTGCTCATCCGCGAGCTGCAGGCGGTCGCCGACGGACTGCACGATCGGCTCATGGTGTTCATGCCCCCGGGCTCGGCCAAGAGCACCTACACCTCCGACCTGTTCCCGGCCTGGTTCCTCGCCCAGGCCCGGGACCGGCGCGTCATCGCCACCTCCAACACGGCCGAGCTCGCCGGCACCTTCTCCCGCCGTGTCCGGGGCCGGATCCGCAGCCATGGCCCGACCCTCGGCTATCGGCTGGACCGGGAGGCCGAGGATCTCTGGACCACCAGCAACGGCGGGGAGTACCGGGCCGCCGGCATCGGTGGCGTCATCACCGGCTTGCGTGCCGACCTCGCCCTGATCGACGACCCCGTGAAGTCGCGGGAGGAGGCGGACAGCGCCGCCCGTCGCAGCCGGGTGTGGGAGTGGTTCGGCGACGACCTCAGGACGCGCCTCAGGCCAGGGGCCGCCATCGTGGTGGTCCAGACGCGCTGGCACGAGGACGACCTCTCAGGGCGCCTCCTGCAGGCCCAGAGCGACCAGTGGCGGGTGGTGTCCCTCCCAGCAGAGGCCGAGGAAGACGACCCGCTGGGGAGAAAGCCCGGCGAGATGCTCTGGGGCGATGACCGCTACGGCTATGCCGCCTCCCTCCTCCGCGTGAAGGCCGAGGCGAGCACCCGGAGCTGGTCGGCCCTCTACCAGCAGCGGCCGGTGCCCGACACGGGCGACTACTTCCAGGCGAACTGGCTGCACCAAGCCGACGCCCTCCCCGACCGGGCCACACTCCGGGTCTACGGCGGCTCGGACTACGCCGTCACCGCGGGTGGGGGCGACTGGACCGTGCACGTCGTGGTCGGCATGGACCCGGAGGGCAAGCTCTGGCTGCTCGACCTGTGGCGCGGGCAGGCCGCGGCGGATGCCTGGATCGAGGCCTTCTGTGACCTGGTGCTGCGCTGGCGTCCGATCGGCTGGGCGGAGGAGGCAGGGCAGATCCGGGCGGGCGTCGGGCCGTTTCTCGAGCGGCGCATGCGGGAGCGCCGGGCCTATGTCGCGCGGCACCCCTTTCCGACGCGGGGGGACAAGGCGGTCAGGGCGCAGTCGATCCGCGGGCGCATGGCGTTGGAAGGGCTGCGGGTGCCACGGACGGCAGTGTGGAAGCAGGCGTTCGAGGCGGAGCTGCTGTCGTTCCCCGCGGGCAAGCACGACGACCAAGTGGATGCGCTGGGGCTGGTCGGGCAGCTGCTGGACAAGATGGTGCGGGGGACACCGGCGAAGCGGGAGGAGGCTGAGCGGAGAGACGGGTACGCGCGGTGGTTCGACAAGGACGACGAGAGAGTGTCGTGGAAGACGGCGTGACACCTCATTTGAGATCCCGGCAGTGCGAGGCGCACACACCGGAGCTCTCCTATGAGCAATACTCACACGGCTAAGTCGGGTACGCTCGCGGCCGCCAATGCCACCGGAGCAGGAGGGACAACATGCCCATCATGACCGTGATGCTGCGTAGCATTCCTGATACCGACGCAGCTCTGGGCTGGGCGGGACATCACTCGGTTGTCGTTGATCGCCCCGACGGCACCGCTGGAGGCAGAGATCTCGGCTTCAACGGCGGCCAGCTCCTCGGCCTGGCGATCGGCGGCTGTCTCTGTAACGACCTTCACTACACTGCGGAAAGAATGGGAATACGTCTTACGGCGCTCGCAGTTGACGTGTCCGTCACCTTCGACGGTGAGCCGCTGCTCGCCACCGCTGCCGCGGTCTCCGTGGCTGTCCAGGCGACTGACGAAGCGGCCGATCTCGCCAGCCTCATTGAGCAGGCAACGGCGACTTCCACTGTAAGCAATTCAATCTCACGAGGGATCCCCATCAGCGTCCACCGGCTGACCTGAGAGGCATCCAACACCTGTACCGCCGCACCATGTTCACCACCGACCAACGACCGTTGATGGGTGGTGAACATCCTCATCGAGCCGCCGCTCCAGCCGTAGTTCAGCATCGAGAGCAAGCCAGAAGGTATGAATTCAGCCCGTTGATAGGCAAGAGATCGGAAGATGACCCGTGTCACAGCAACCCTTGACCTGCAAAAAACAAGCAGCACAGTCTAACGTCTCTGACGATGGGACATCCCGAATATGGCCGTTCTGGGCGATGCTGTCCGTAACCACCGCTGGGACATGATGTTCGCCCTGATGGACCGCCACGGTCTGGACGCGCTAGCTTTCACCAGTGCTGATTTCTTCCAGTTCGCCACGAACTTCGGCACCGACGTGCAGACCTGGGAACGGCCCATCCTCTGCGTTGTGCCGCGCAACGGCAAACCTTTTGCTATCCTGAATGAACTCTCGACAAATCACTGGCGCTTCGGAATTGAGGCTGGAAAACTCTGGGTCACGGACACCGAGACCTACGCCGAGCATCCCCGCCTGAGACGCCGCGCACCGCTGCTGCCGCAATGGCCCGAGATGGTGGCAGACCGGTTGACCCGCGCTGGCTTGGCCCGCTCGCGCATTGGCGTGGATGCAGGCAGCGGTCCGCTCTCTCGCGCCGCGGCACTACTGCCACAGATGAAATTGGAGGTCCTCACAGCCGGCTGCCGATCCCTTCGCTGGGTGAAGCACTCAGAGGAAATTACCCTGATGCGCGAGATTGCCGCCCTGTCGGACTGGCTGCAAGATCGCTATCGGGAGGCGATCCGCCCCGGCCGTTTAGTGCAGGAGATGGACATGTCGATGGCTGCCTTGCTGGCCGAAGAGTCGGCACGTCGTTTTCCCGGCGAGAATCTTGAAATCATGCGCTGCTGGACGCTCTCCGGCCCAGCGAGCTGCGCGCCCCATGGCGACGGCCGCTCCTCCGGCGCACGGATCGAGAAGGGACATGGTCTGGTTAACATCGTGATCCCGCGTGTGAACGGGCTGGTGGTGGAAAATGAGCGCACCTGGTTCTGCGGTCGCCCGGATGAGCGCCAGGCTTTCCTGTTCGAGACTGCCCGCGCTGCCAATGAAGCGGCGTGTGAGGCGGCCGTGACCGGTCACCCCGTGTCGGACATCGACGCCGCGGCGCAGGAGGTGATCGAGCGCGCGGGCTGCGCCGACCTGATCCTGCACCGCACGGGTCATGGCATGGGCACGATGGGGCATGAATTCCCGGAGGATACGGCTTTTAACAATCGTCTCCTCCTAGAGAACGAGGTCTATTCCGCCGAGCCCGGCCTCTATCAGTGGGGCCTTGGCGGCTTCAGGCACGACGACACCGTGGTGGTCGGCGCGCGGCCCGAGGTGTTGACCAAGGCGCCAAAGAGCCTCGCCTCGCAGACGCTCCTCTGATGCCGGCGACTGCCGATCCTTCCCCGCATCTGGCCGCCGTTGCCGCGAGCATGGCGCAGCCGGAGCAGCCCCTGGTCGGACTGCGGGCCCTGGACTGCGCGCTAGCAGCGACGGTCGGGCACAAGCTCTTCACCGTCCTCGTGCTCAATTGGGCGGCCGGGCAGAAGCAGCGCTACTACTCCAACCAGCCCGATGCCTATCCGACCGGCGGGCACAAGCCGATCGAGCCCTTGGGCGAGTACCATGAGACGGTGGTGCTAGCGGGTCGGCCGAGATTCCTGCATGACCGCGCCGACATCGTCCACGCCTTCCCCGACCATCCACTCATTCTCTCGCTTGGCTGCGAAGGCGCCGTGAACGTGCCGGTGCGCTGGAACGGGAAGACGCTGGGCGGGCTGAACCTGCTGGACGAAGCGGGGCGCTACAACGAGGAGCAGACTCCGCTCCTACTCACCTTCGCCGCGCTGGCTGTGCCCGCCTTGCTGCACATCACCGGTCACTGGACGGAAGCCGCGCCATGAAACCCAGCGCTGGTTGGCCCTAGTGGGATGTCTGACGCCGTGGTGGCGCGGATCAACGGCGCCGTCGCGGCGGCTCTGGAAGACCCCACCGGCGCGAAGGCACTGCGGGATCAATACCTGGAAATAATGCGGGGCAGCGCAAAATTCGTGCGCGACAGCGTGGCGAGGACAGTGCCGATTGGGGCGCCTTCATCCGCCGCCGCAACCTGCGAGTGGAGTAGGCCCGCCCTGCCGCGATCAAGCCGTCCAAAACGCCCGTAGCAGGAGAAAGAGATGAGCCCTACCCGACGCGGCCTCGGTCTCGCCAGCCTTGGTGGCCTTGCTATGCCCGCTCTCGCCCAGACGCCGCCTTGGCCGCAGGCAGGCCCCATCCGCTTCGTCGTGCCGTTTGGCCCTGGCGGTACCACAGACATCATCGCACGGATCGTAGCGGCCGAAATGTCTCGTCGCATCGGCCAGAGCATGGTGGTGGAGAACCGCCCGGGGGCAGGCGCGACGCTTGGCACCGGCCAGGTCGCCCGCGCGGCGCCGGACGGCTACACGCTTGTGCTCTCGGTCATCAGCGCCATGGTAGTCGGGAAGGTGCTCTACGGCCCGCGCGTCACCTGGGACCCGAACACGGACTTCGCGCATGTCGCCATGCTGATGAGCACGCCCTACCTCTGGCTCGTCCGGCCCGACCTGCCGATCCACAGCGTGGCGGATCTAGTGGCGGAGGCAAGACGGCGACCGGACGGGCTCACCTACGGCACCTCCGGCATCGGCTCCATGCCGCATCTCACCGCCGTACGCTTTTGCCAGGCCGCGGGAATCACCATGCAGCACGCCCCGTATCGCGGCGCGGCACAGGTTGCGACCGACGTGATGTCGGGCACCCTGCCGCTGATGGTGGACAGTCTTACTGCTGCGAGCGCCAACATTCGCTCTGGCGCGCTCCGCCCCCTTGCACATTCCTGGCCCGAGCGCGTTCAGGATTTCCCGGAAATCCCGACTTTTAAGGAACTCGGCTATCCTGATCTGATCGTGGATGGGTGGTCGGGTCTCGCGGCCCCAGCTCGCACGCCCCGGGTAGTTCTTGAGAAGCTCGCCGAGGCGGCGCGGGACTCCCTTGCCTCGCCTGAGTTGTTACGGCGTTACAAGGAGACCTCCACCGCCCCTGGGCGCCTCTTCCTTGAGGATGCGCAGCGATATGTGCGCAATGAACTTACGGTTTGGACGCCGGTCATTCGCGCCTCGGGCGCAACGGTGGACTGAGCGCCCTCCCGTACGCAGAGCTACCCACGATGCGCAGTTTCGCCTCCGCGTCCTCGCTCCGGCTCTGACTTTGCGCGAATTACAGCGTCGCGGGCAGACGTCCAATGTTACAGAGACGGTGATTGCTGACCTCTTCGCAGAGTGAGTATCAGAATTTGCTCAGCCCTAATCGCTGAGCTGCTGCGCGATGCCAACCAGCACCCGCGGCCTCATACGTCGGCGAATCAGAGTCGTGGACGCTCGAGCGATGGCAGCGTCTCGGCCGGCTCGGCTATGCGGCAAGCCACTCAATGACCCGCGCCACCGTTGTTCGGGTCCAAACCACGCCACCTCTCGGCGTCGGCACCCCTGCTTAGTGAGCACCCGCACGAGCCCGGCGCACGTGGTGATCCCCTCCGCCCGGAGAGCCTCCAACTCCAGCGCGAGCCGGTGCGCAGTTCGGGTCGCCTGCTCAGCACGAGAGATGGCGGCCACCACCACACAGGGCGGAACTGGCGGCCTCCAGTCCCTATCCCCGCCCGGCACCGCCCCACGCGCCCGTGCCGCCACCAGCGCCACCCGGGTACGCTTTGCGCCCACGTCGGCCGTCCAGGCACCGGGGTCGCTTCCCCGAAAGCTGACATGACTTGCGGTAAGACTAATGGCCGGGTTGGTTAGACAGCGGAGATACGCCTCAGTGGCCTGCCGGTCTGATCGTCCGCTGAGGCATCAGGCCGGGAGGAAGGGGTAGCGGGACAGATCGGGAGACTTCGGCTCGCGCGCGAAGAGCTTTGCCGTCAGATCGCGGATGGGTGGTTTGCTGGCCACGTTTAGCGCGCCGTGCAGCAGGTGGATGCCGAGCCGGCTTTGCGGGTTCATCATTCGGGGCCCGATCTTGGGAACACCCTGCCCTTCCTCGGTCATCGGCCGCATGGCCGCTTCGTAGGCGGCCAGGGCGGCTGGCAAGTCGTCACTACGCCGTAGCTCACCTGCCAGTACGTAGGCGCCGGTGACGGCCAGCGTCGTGCCGATGCCGGCCAGCGGCGTCGCGCACCACGCGGCGTCACCCGTCAGCACGACGCGGCCCTTCGACCAGCGCTTCAGCCGCACTTGGCGAAGCACGTCGAAGTAGAAGTCCTCCGTCGTCTCCATGCCCGCGAGCACGCGATCCGCCTGCCAGCCGACATCAGCGAAGCGCTCGCGCATGTAGGCTTTCTGGCGGTCTGCGTCCCATTCTTGCTCGCCGTCCGGGGGCTGCTGGATCGTGAGGTTGGCGCGGGTTGTGCCGTGCATGTCGGGCCGCAGCGAGATGCTCCGCCCCTCCGTCGCGTTGTACCAGCGCCACATCCGGTCGTCGCCGGCGGCGCGCGGGATGGTGAAATAGGCGATGGTGAGGTCCATCCAGCGCGGGTCATTCTCTCCGGAAAAGATCCTCTCGCGGGTGCGCGACCCGACACCTTCCGCGACGATCACCAGGTCATAGGTTTCCACGGTACCGCTGGCAAAGGTGACCTTCGCGCCATCCGCTTCATCGTCGATCCGCTCGATCGTGTCGCCGAACCGAAAGGTCGCGCGCTCGCGGGCCGGCTTATAGAGCAACCGGGCGAGGTCGCCCCGCAGGATCTCCATCTCGGCGGTCGGCCCGTCGCTGCCGAGGTCACTGGTGACGAACTCCGCGGCAACCCTTCCGTCGCCGTCGATCCAGGCGGTCCCCCGCTCCCCCGTGCCGTGCTCGAGTGCGGCCTGTTCCAACCCCATCCGACGCAGCACCTCGCGCCCGACCCCGCGCACGTCGATGTTTTGCCCGCCGTCGCGGAACTCGGGCGCGCGCTCCACCACCGTGACGTCGAAACCGAGGCGGCCGAGCCACCAGGCCGCGGTGTTGCCGGCGATGCTGGCGCCGGAGATGAGAATGCGGCGAGACATGTGGGAAAACTCCTTCCCACCAATAACATCACTCGTGATGTATTGTTTCCTGCCTCTCCTCCGAATTCGCGATGAATCGCTGAAGCAGGGAGACGAGGGCGGACACCTCGTCGGCCGAGAAGCCGTCGAGCCCGCGTCCATTAGCGTCGATCAAAGCTTGTCCACCGATCCGCGCGGCCTCGTGTCCCCTATCCGTCAACCGCACCATCGCCGCCCGCCGGTCCGCAGGGGCCGGCGCGCGGGCGATGAGCGCCATGGCTTCGAGCTTATCCAACAAGGCTACCATCGCCGGCTGCTTCACCGCCGACGACCGCACGAGGTCACGCTGAAGCATCGGCCCTTTCCACGACAACAGCAGGAGCGGACCAATCAACGCCAGCGACAGTCCATGCGGGCGCAGGGTCCTATCCACCCCACGGTTGAACATGCGGGCCGCATGATTGGCGAGGTAGCCCGGCGCGACCGCGGCCTCTGGATGGGTGTCGTCGTCCTGGTGCTCCATGGAGAATATTTGCGCCAGGACGGACAGGCTTGCCAGCAGCAAGCGTCATGGTCGCCCCGCCCGGCAGCGCCGCATCGCGGGGGTCACCGAAGCCCTGCCGGCATCACAGCAAAGCTTCGGCATGGGTCGGGATCCGCCAAAGACGTCTTCGGATTTGAGATCCGCTTCTCGCGTGCCCCAGCTCAAAGCGGTCGGGCAGCTTCCGGCCAAAGTCGGCCGCTACGCCCCGAGCCGTTCCAGCACCCGCGCCACCGTCGTGTGCGTCCAGACCACTCCACCTCGAGGCGTCGCCACTCCTCTTTCGGTCAGTGCTCGCGCAATCCCCTGGTGCGTAGTGACGCCCTGAGCCTGCAGTCTCTCGACCTCCAGCGCGAGCCGGTGTGCCGTGCGAATAGCCTGCTCACCCCTGCTGGCAGCCGCCGCTGCAGTACAGGGCGGCACAGGCGGCCTCCACCCCCGATCCCCGCCCAGCACTGCCCCCCTCGCCCGTGCCGCGGCCAGCGCAGCCCGGGTCCGCTCTGAGATGAGCTCCCGCTCCTTTTGCGCCATCGCCGCATAGACCCGCATCATCAGGTCATCAGCGCCGGGCATGTCGGCTGCCCGGATCGAGATCCCTTCCTCCAGCAGGCCGGACAGCGTGTGGGCGCGCCGAGTAATCCGATCGAGGCGGGCGGCCACCAACACTGCCCCGAGCTGACGGCAGCGGGCTAGGGCTGCCTGGAACCCCGGCCTGCGGTCGTCCTTGCCCGACGCAATGTCCTGGTGCTCGGCGACAAGCATCCAGCCCTCGCGCTCGACGAAGGCGCGGACGCTGACCTGCTGCGCCTCGAGCCCCAGGCCGGAGTGCCCCTGCTCAGCGGTGGAGACGCGATAGAGGGCGACAGCGTAGCGGAGCTGGGTGGGCGAGCGACGCGGGGTGGTCATCAGCCCTGCTCTCCCGAGCCGATGCGATAGACCGAGTAGCTACCCTTCGCGCCCTGCGCTCCGGGCCCGACCTGGCGCACCCGCTCCAGCACCTCGACCGCGTGGCCCTTCTTCTTAAGCCCTGCCAGGAAGCCCCGGACCGTGTGCTGGGCCCAGCCGGTCGCGTCCATAACCTGAGCGATGGTGGCGCCCTTCTCACGACGCAGGAGGGTGAGGACGGCCTGCTGTTTTGTGCCCTGGCGTGGGGTGCGCAGGATGGCGGCGTCGCGAGGTGGACGGGTTGCGCCACCGCACCTCAGGGCCGCCCTGAGCGCCTCGATGGAAGTGGGCAGGGCAGGACGCTCCAAGCCGGCGTCCCAGGCCACGAGCAAGGCGGTGGCAGCGTCTCGGAGCGAGATGCGGGCTGCGGCACAGTGGGCGGCGCTGGCCGCCCTTGGGCCTCTTGCTGGGCCGATGTTGGCCTGCTCCCCATCCCCGCCCTCCTGCGCGCCCACGACGGCCTCTTTGGCCGGCTCCGCAGCGCCCGGTGCACCCACCGCCGTCAGCCCCGCCGCGGTGATGCGCAGCAAGGTCCCATCGTCGCCAGACACCTCCTCCAGCAGCCCGGCCCTGAGCATGCTCTGGAAGACCACATTCCGGGCAGCCACGGGCAGGCTCGAAGGCGCCTCGACCAATCGCGCTGGATGCTGGGCGGCCGAGGTCAGGATCTGCGCCTGGGTGGGGGAAAGCGGCTTCGTCATGGTCAGGTCCCTGGTCGGACCCGATCATCGGGTCCTACGACCCGGAGCCCTGCCGAGGGACGGTCAGGGTGGCGTGGGTAAAGCAACCTCCTCGCGTGACTATGCTTTGCTCGGTTGAACAAAATAGCCAAGTGCGCGCTTCCAGAACCCTCGAGGGCGGGGACGGGCAACGATGTCTATGTGATCGGTTCCCCGCCGCCGATACGTGGCCATGATTACCTCCGGATCGCCATTAGCCGCAGAAAGCGAGCCGTCAGGCTCGATGGAGAAGAGATCGTAGCCAAGGTCCGATAGCCAGTTCAGGTACCCCTCTCCGGAGATGCCGGAGATGCCGGCCATCAGGCCAGGGCTGAACTCGCTGATGATGACAGGGCGGTGCCTCTGAATGATCGTCCGACATCCGAATAGGGCGTTGTACTCAGCCCCTTCGACATCAATTTTGATCAGGTCGATCGAATCGGCAATCGGAACAACGCTGTCCAGGGGCAAACAGGCGACGGTTCGAGCCTCCAGGATCGACGCGCTCCTCGCCTCAAGCGTGGAAGTCGTGCCGTTCGAGTGTGAGGTGTTGAGGGCCAGCAGCCCCACCGCCCGGCCTGCGCCAGCCTGCAGCACTGTAACCTGACCAAAGCCGTTCAACACTCGGCTAGCCTCAATCATCCGCGCATTGCCAGGGTTCGGCTCGACCGCAAAAACCCGGCCGGACGGCCCAACAAGCATGGCCGAAAGCATGCTGAAGTATCCGATATTAGCGCCAATATCGAGCACGCCCATGCCCGGCCGCAGCACCGAACGGAACACCGCCACGACCTCGTTCTCGTACTCGCCGGCAAGAACATGCCGGCCCACGGCGGCATCGGAGGGCGAGGCGAAGAGGCGGAAGCCTTCCCCCTCCGCGATCGCGTAATTCGCGCTTGCATCCGCCTCCGACAGAGCGCGCCGCGCAAACTCGAGGCTGTTTACATAACTACCGACGACAGCTTCCAACGGTTCGCCAACGCGGGACGAGTGGCCCGGCCATTCCTCCTGATTAGGATGGCGGCCCAACAGCAGACGAAAACAATGAAAGATGTCGTCGAGCGATGCGCGGCCGTCATAGGGGATTGTCCAGGGCGTGGTCTCGCGTTCCGATGGCAACGACACGTCAGTAGCACTCCCCATCTACAAGCCCGACGCGGCGCGCCCGACCTGGGCGCGCTGGGATAGCTCCCTGTCTAGCAGGGACCAAGTCGTCCGCCGGCCGCACAGTCCTCATGGCGGGACCTGCACGAAGAGGCGGTTGCCGACCACCTGTACGTCAAAACGTCGCAGCTCCTGCACCGGGCGGGGGAGCCAGCCTTCCGGCGTCAGCTCATAGGCGACGCTCGTCATCGTGGCGTGGCAGATCACCGCGTTGCTGACGGTGGTTGGCGTCTCGACCGCGCTGCCGTCAACAATGCGGTTGTACAGGTTCCAGCGGCGCACCGTGCGGTCGACAATCCTCAGCACCTCGTCACGCTGGCATAGGAGCGTGGGCGTTCCCGCCCGCACCTCCGGTCCGATCGCGACGGTGCCCAGCACGGCGCAGGCCGCGATCGCAGCCCGCATTTGTCGTTGCATGCTCGGCTCCTTCGCCCCCGACGGCATGTTGCCGCGCGGATCGTAGCGCGGCAATGCGCCGGGCCTAACTCAGCAGGATACCGGCGTGGAGCCGCACGAGCCACAAGCCGAGGGCGAGCGCCGGCCCGAAGGGAACCGAGGTGGCCGCGCCTAGCTGCTCGCCCGGCCGCCGGCGCATGAGGGCGGTGGCTAGGCCGGCCAGAGCCGCGATAAGTAGCACCAGGTCCAGTCCCTGCCACCCGACCCAGGCGCCCGCCGCCGCGAGCAACTTGGCATCACCGCCGCCGAGCCCCTCGCGTCCGCGCCAAGCGCGGTAGGCGACGGCGAGAAGTCGAAAGGCGGCATAGCCGGTCAGGACCCCGATGGCATGGTCCGTCACGGCCCAGGGCTCCAGCGCCCAGGTGACGGCGAGGCCCGCTACTACAAGCGGAAGGGTCAGCACGTCCGGCAGGCGGCCATGCTCTAGGTCGATCCAGATGAGGGCCAGCAGGGTCCACCCCATGGCGCAATCAGCCCAGAGTCGGGCCGCCGAACCCAGCTCGCCAGTGGCCAGCACGGCCCAGAGCGCAACGCCGAGCGCGGCGAGCTCCACCTTCCAGTGGAATGACGCGATCCGGGCTCTGCAGCCGAGGCAGCGGCCACGAGAGGCAAGATGGCTCAGCAGCGGGACCAGCTCAGCCGCGCTCAGGGTCCGCCCGCAGGATTCGCAACGGGAACGGGACAGCGCCACCGGCTCACCGCGCGGAAGCCTGCGGATCAGAACGCCAAGGAAGCTGCCGACCAAGGGTGAGAGTAGCAGCGGGGCCAGCCAGTCGGGCAGAGTCATCCCCTCCCCGGCGCGGTCCTTGCGCCCGCCGGTCCGCATGGTTACCTCGGCAGAATGCCGCAAGGTGCCCCGTCCTTATGCCATCGGCCGCACGAACCATCGAGACCCCCGACCAGGCTTCCGACGCCGAGGCCCCAAATGCGGAGAGGCTGCTGCGACTTCTTGTCGCTCAGGGCCGGTGCGACGCACGGGCCGTGGAGCGGGCCCGCGGCATGGCGGCAGGCACAGGGCGGCGGATCGACGCCGTCCTCATCCAGCTCGGCTTGATCACCGAGCGCGAGTTGGCCCAAGGCTTTGCCGATCTGCTGGGCCTCCCGGTCGCGCCGCCCTCTCGATACCCTGTCACCCCCGTGCTGCCGGATAGGCTGACCGCCCGCTTCCTGCGCCAGGCCCGCGCCCTGCCCCTGTCTCTGGACGGAGAGGTGCTGTCGGTGGCGCTGGCTGACCCGCTGGATCCTTTCACTCCTGCTGCAATCGCAGCTGCCACCAGCCGGGTGGTGGTGGCCGAGATCGCGGTTCCGGTGGAGCTGGAGGCCGCTATCGACCGCCTCTACCCCGACGGCCCGACCGCCGCGCCGGAGACGGAAAGCGACGAGGGGCCGCTCGAGGAGGACGCGGAGCGGCTGAAGGACCTTGCAAGCGAGGCGCCGGTGATCCGCCTGGTGAATGGCATCATCGCACGCGCCGTGGAGACGAGGGCCTCCGACATCCATATCGAGCCCTTCGAAGATCGCCTCCGCATCCGACTTCGCAACGACGGCTTGCTGCAGGAGATAGAGCCGCCTCCCGCGCGGCTGGCGGCGGCCATCGTCTCGCGCATCAAGATCATGGCGCGGCTGGATATCGCGCAGCGCCAGATGCCTCAGGACGGGCGCATCAAGATGGCCGTGCGCGGCCAGGAGATCGACTTCCGCGTCGCCACCATCCCGTCGCTACATGGTGAGACGGTGGTGATGCGCGTGCTCGACCGCAGCGCGGTGGCGCTGAACTATGACGCGCTAGGCCTCGCGAAGGGCGTCGTCGAACGTTTCCGCACGGCACTAGAGCTGCCAAACGGCATCGTGCTCGTCAGTGGTCCAACGGGCTCGGGCAAGACCACTACACTCTACACTGGCCTGCTCGGCTTGAACGCGGTGGAGCGCAAGGTTGTCACGATCGAGGACCCGATCGAGTACCAGCTCGCCGGCATCGTGCAGAGCCAGGTGAAGCCGGGGATCGACCTCACCTTCGCCTCGCTGCTGCGCGCGGAGCTACGCCACAACCCCGACGTCATCATGGTCGGCGAGATCCGCGACGGCGAGACGGCGCAGATCGCGGTTCAGGCGGCGCTGACCGGACATCTCGTGCTCTCCACCGTCCACACCAACTCGGCGGCGGCCACCATTGCACGCCTGCGCGACATGGGGCTGGAGGATTACCTGCTGACGGCCGTGCTGCGCGGCGTGCTGGCGCAGCGCCTGGTGCGCCGCCTTTGTCCGCACTGCCGACGCCATGAGGATGCGCCCGCCGCGCTTGTGGAGCGCTTCGACCTGCGCCGCCGCAAACCGGAAGGTCCGATCCGCCTCTGGCACCCCGTCGGATGCGAGCACTGCCGAAGCACCGGTTATCGCGGCCGAATGGCAATCGCCGAATTTTTAGAGCCGAACGTCGCGATTGAGCGCCTGATCTTTGAGCGTGCCGACCAGGGTGCAATAGAGCGCGCCGCGGTCGCCAATGGCATGGTGCCGATGCTTGATGCCGGGTTGGATGCGGCACTGTCAGGCGAGACGGCGCTTGAAGATGTGGTCCGTAGCATACGCGCCTCCGACGCCTGATGAGAGGCGCCTGATGCCCGCCTTCCGCTACACTGCCGTTACCCCGGCCGGCGACATGCGGCATGGCGTGATGGAGGCCGCCGACGAGGCCGCGGTGATTCGCCGACTGCAGAGCGAGGGAGCCATCCCCATGAAAGCCGAGCCCGACACCGGCGGGCGGCTTCGCACCTTGCTCGACACGCCGCTGGGCGGCGGCTCCGGTGTTTCGCGGCAGGAAGTGACAGACTTCACGCGCGGCCTGGCCGTCATGCTCGGTGCGGGGCTCGACCTCGACCGCTCACTCCGCTTCCTAATCGAAACGGCGCCCAGCCGCCGCGTTGCCGCCCTGCTGGACGGGCTTCGAGCCACGGTGCGGGACGGCGCCTCCCTTACCGCCGCATTGTCCCGCCACCCCGGCACCTTCCCGGCCCTCTATCTCGGCATGGTGCGGGCAGGCGAAGTCGGCGGGCGGCTGGCGCCGACGCTGGAGCGGTTGGCTGGCTTGATGGAGCGGCAGCGAGCCATGGCCGCCGGCATACGCTCTGCGATGATCTACCCTTCCATTCTGCTGGTGGCGGCAATCGGCTCCATCGCGCTGCTGCTGACCTCCGTGCTGCCGCAGTTCGTGCCGCTGTTTGAGCAGAGCGGCGCCTCCCTGCCTGCCTCGACGCAGTTCCTCGTCGATGCCGGGAAAGCCGTCTCAGCCTTTGGCCTCTACGGCCTGCTGGCGCTGCTGGCCGGCGTCGTCGTCTTCCGCGCCTTGATGCGCCAACCCGGCCCGCGGCTGGCGCGGGACCGGCTGTTGCTGCGCGTGCCCGTTCTCGGCGGGCTGATCCGGGACGTGCTGGCGGCGCGCTTTGGCCGGGCGCTGGGCACGCTGCTAGTCAACGGCGTGCCGTTGATTGGCGCGATGGAGGTGGCGCGCGGCACCCTCGGCAATCGTGAGGCAGAGGAGGTGGTGAACCGTGCCGCCCTCACTGCGCGCGGCGGTGAGGACCTCTCCGCCACGCTCCAGGCCTCCGGCGTTTTCCCACCGCGCCTGACCACACTCCTGCGTCTGGGTCACGAGACCGCTCAACTCGGCCCCATGGCCCTGCGGGCCGCCGAAATCCACGAGGAGGCCGCGCGGCTCGGGATGGAGCGGCTGGTCTCGCTGCTCGTGCCAGGGATCACCGTGGTAATGGGCGCCCTGATCGCGGGCATCGTCGCCTCGCTGCTGCTTGCCATGCTCAGCCTCAACGATCTCGCCGGCTAGGATGGGCGTCGCGCGGCAGGCCGGTTTCACGTTGTTGGAGGTGCTGGTGGTGGTGGCCGTGATCGGCCTGGCTCTCGGCCTTGTCGCCCAGCGCGGCCCTGTCAGAAGCCCATCACTGGAGGCGCGTGAGGCCGCCGGCGAGGTGGCTCTTGCGCTGCGGCAAGCGCGCGGTCTCGCGATCGCCACCAATCGCCGCGTGACCTTCGTGCTGGATGTTGCCCGCCATGCATACCGCATCGGTGACGGTCCGGTGAGGCCTTTGCCGCCCGCCATCGACCTCGCCATGACCGCCGCCTCCGGGGAAGCCGGCGAGAGCCGCACCGCTTCAGGAATTGGCTTCTCGCCCGATGGCAGCTCCTCCGGCGGACGGATCCGCATCGCTGCCGGATCGGTCCGCCGGCTCGTTTCAGTGGACTGGCTGACGGGACGGGTAACGGTGGCCGATGCGCCCTGAGCGGGAGGCAGGCTTTACCCTGCTCGAAGTGCTGATCGCCTTCCTCATCGCCGCGATGGCGCTCGCGGTGCTGTTTCGCACGGCCATCGAAGGCCAGGCCGCCGCCGACACGGCCGCGCGCTACCAGGAAGCCCTCTCCCGCGCCCGCTCACGCCTCGCGGCCACCGAGGCCATGCCGCTCCAGCCCAGCGACAGGCAGGGCGAGGAGGGTGGCGGCTATCGCTGGCGCGTGCGGGTCTCGCTCGTGTCGGAGGGCGCCCCCGTCCGCGAGGGGCCTCCCGCGCCGTCCCTTTACGGGATCGCGGTCGCCGTCGCCTGGGGCGAGGGCAACGGATCGCGCAACGTGCAGTTGGAAACTCGCCGGCTGGGGCCGCCGACGGCGCGCGCGCCGTGACGGCGAACACGAGCAAGGCTGGAGGAAGGAGTTATCCCAGACCTTCATTTCGTTTCTCGAGGAATCGCGACGTCATAATCCGTGGCGCGCCCGAGAAGTGGGCGGGATCAAAACGCAAGTCCGGGGGAGACTTCCCCCCGGTTGTGCCCGCTTCGCCACGCGACGCCGGTTTCACCCTGCTCGAAGTTCTTGTAGCCCTAGTCGTGCTCGGCTTCCTCATGGCTGGGCTGACCCAGGGCACGCGCTTCGGGCTGCGGGCGCTGGACCGTCAAGCCGCCCGTGCCGCAACGGCGGGGGAGTTGGAGGCGGTGGACCGCGTTCTGCGCCGCCTGGTGGAGGGCATGGACCCCGGCAATGCCCGCGAAGAGCCAGTCGTCGAGGGAGACCAGCGCGCTTTGCGGATGGTCACCGATCTCGGCGCGGCCGCGGCGGCCCTGGGGGACGGCACGGCGGAGGTGCGGCTCGCGGTTGAGGGAGGACGGCTCGTCATGCGTTGGGCCCCCGCGCGTCACGTCGTACTGCTGGCGGCTGCTCCGCCGTCGGAGCGGGCCATGCTGCTGGAGGGGGTCGCAGCGCTCGACATTGCCTATTGGGGCCGGCCGGAGGGGGGCGGTACGGCAACGTGGCAGGGATCCTGGGCGCAGCCGCTGCTGCCGGCTCTGATCCGACTGAGGCTCACCTTTCCGGCCGGCAGCGGCCGGCACTGGCCGGACATTGTCGTCGCGCCGCGGCGGGATCGGGATGGCGGGTAGGACGGTTCCATGGCGCCCGATGCGGGGTCGGTATAGATTTCGGGCGCGACCGGGGGGATGCGCAGGTGGGGCTGGTGAGCGACTTGGCCGTGTGGTGGGCCGTGCAGCTGCGCGACTTGCTGCCCGCCGGCCTGCGCCAGGCCGAGGACCGTACCGATGCCGTGCTAGCCTCGCCACTCCCCGGTGGTGCCCTGGCCCTGTCCCGTCGCCGGCGCGGGCGCGAAGCCCCGATCGGAACGTTCGCGACGGACGTAGCAGGGGTGACGGCCATGCGGCGCGCAGCCGGGCTCGGGCGTCGATCGCCGCGCGTGCTGCTGCGCCTTCCCGCCGGTGGCGTGCTGGAGCGCCCGGTAACCCTGCCATTGGCGACGGAACCGGAGCTGGATCGTGTCCTGGCTTATGAACTGGACCGCCTGTCCCCTTTCGCCAGTGATGAGGTCTTCTGGACCTATGCGGTAGAGCGCCGCGACGCTGCTACCAGCCAGCTCCACCTACGCCTCGCCCTGGTTCCCCGCGCGGAGCATGGCGAAGTGCTGGAGGTACTGCGGGCCGCCTCACTTACGCCGAACGGCCTCACCGCGCCCCGCGCCGAGGGGGGCACCTGGTCCTTTGGACTGACAGCGCCCGGTGCGCTTCAAGCTCCGGCCGGACGGCGACGGGCGTTGCGACTGGCGACCGCCGCTTGCGCCGCGCTCGGTGTAACAGCTGTCATTCTGCCATTTCTTCGCCAGGAACGCGCATTGGACGAGGCCGAGGCGCGTATCGCCGCAGCGCGTCCCGTTGTGACGCAGGTCGAGGCGCTGCGACGCCGGGCTGCTGAACGCGCCGGCAGCAGCGACGCGCTGGCGGCGGAAGCATCGCGGCTCGGCCGGCCGCTGGAGGCTCTGGCCGCCCTCACCGCCATCCTGCCGGACGACACCCATCTGACGGCGCTGGCCTTACGCCAGGGGGTGGCGACACTGACCGGCCAGTCCGCAACGGGCCCGTCCGGCGGCGCGGCCCGGCTAATTGCGGCGCTCTCTTCCGATCCGTCCATTCGCGCAGCCGCTTTCGCCGCCCCGGTGACGCGGCAGGAGGGCAGCCAGAGCGAGCTCTTTACCATACGAGTGGAGTTCGGCTCGTGAACGCGCTGCCCACGGGCCGGCGCGGGAGGCTGTTGGCACTGGGCATCACGGGGCTGCTCCTGGCCGCGATCTGGCTGGGCGCGGTGGCGCCCTTGATAGACTGGCATGCAGCGCGGGCGGAGCGGTTGGCCCAGCGGACCGCCCTCGCGACGCGCATGGCGATGGTCGCAGAAACCCTGCCGCGGATCCGGCAAGAGGCGGAGGCCGGCGGCGGTGCGCCCCCTGCTCTGCTAGAGGGCGCTTCCGATTCCATCGCGGGCGCGTCGCTCCAGGGCCAAGTGCAGGAGATGGCCTCGCGCGCCGGGTTAGCGCTCGCCAGCGCGGAGTTGCTGCCGGCCGAAGCGGCCGGGCGCTACCGCCGAGTCAGCCTTCGCCTCTCGGTCAGCGGTTCCTGGCCAGCGCTTGTCGGGCTGCTGCAGGCCCTAGAGGAGGGCACGCCGCGCATGCTGGTGGACGAGTTGCAGGTGCAGAACGCTCCCTCAATCGCGCCCGGTGCGGGGCGGCCGGTTTCCGCCAGCCTGACCGTCCTCGCATTCCGAGCGGGCGGCGAGGTGGTAGCCCGATGAGCCGTCTTCCCTTCCTCCTTCTCGGTCTGCTCGCCTCGGCCCTATCAGCCATCATCCTCCTCGATCTGGATCCGACTGGAAACATGGAAGCCAACTTGCCGCAGGCGGCCCCTCGCCGGGTGGCCCCCGCCACCTCTCCCGCTTCGGCGGGTGGCGGTCCGGGCCGGACGGCGGAATGGGCCGCGACGGTCCTGGCCCGCCCCCTGTTCAACCCGGACCGCCGGCCGTTGATGCAGGGCAGCGCGGTGGCACCTACATCCGGCACTGCCCTGCCCCGTCTGACAGGCACGCTGGTCACCTCGGCTGGCCGCAGCGCCATCTTCGCCAGCGGCCCGGCCCCTGTGGTCGTGCAGGAGGGTGGCCGGATCGGCGGATACACGGTCATGCGGATCGAGCCGGGGCAGGTTCTGCTGACAGGGCCGGGCGGAGCCCGGACCGTCAATCCGGGATTTGACCCGACCCGGCCGGCCGCACCCGTCGCAGCCCGGTCCCCGGTGCCAGCCAGTGGGTCGCTTGCAGGATCGGTCGCCGGACAGGGGCCACCGGGCCTCGGCGCTCCAGGAGTGCTGCCGCCCTCTCCAGGCCCACCGATTCCCGGACAGTCTGCCAACCCGCTGCCCGGTGGCTCTAGCCCCGGCGCCCCGGGCACGGCAGAAGAGGCGGTGCCCTTCGAGCAGAACGCCACCCCGTCCGGAATGGACATCCTGCGCAACATGAACCGCAACGCTCCCAGTGCTGCTGCCGGGGGCAGCCGATGAACCCCGGGGCCGTGGCGCCGCGGCTTCTGCCGGTGCTCGCCCTGCTCGCCGGTTGCGCCACACGCGAGCCTTCGCTGCTGGAACCTCTGCCTCCGGTTGCCGCGGGGACCAGCGCGGCTACGGCGCGTGTGAACGGGGTGCTCGGCACGCCGGCCGCCAACCTGTCTCCCCAGATCAGTCTCGGCACCCCCACCAGCCTTGGCACAGCGGCGGCGGGTACGGCCGGGCTGGGGCAGGGAATCGCGCCAGGCGCCGCCGACATCGCGCTCGATTTCGCCGACACCGACATCCGCGAGGTCGTGGCCCAAGTCCTCGGAAACATTCTACGGGTGAACTACACCATCGACCCGTCGGTTCGTGGCACCGTCACGCTGCGCACCCCGCAGCGCCTCGACCGCGTGCAGGCGTTGGCGACGCTGAACACCTTGCTCGCGCAAAACGGCGCGACGCTGGTGCAGAATGGGGGGCTGTACCGCGTGACACCCCTCGCCGCAGCTCAGGGCGCCGCCCAGGCAGTGGCGGCACCGGCAGCAGGCGGCACCCTAGCCGGAATGGCCGGCAGCACGGCGGTGCCATTGCGCTACGCGGCGGCCGAGGATCTCGCCCGGGTGCTGCAGCCCTTCGTGGCAGGCGGCGGACGTATCGTTGCCGACGCCGGGCGCAACGCCGTGCTTGTTGGCGGCGATCCCGCGACACGGGACACGCTGCTCAGCCTGATCGCGGCCTTCGACATCAACATCCTTGCCGGACAGTCCTACGCCGTGTTCCCCGTGGCGGCCGGCGACGCGCGCGACTACGCGACCGCCCTGCAAGAAGCTCTGCGTGGGCAGTCGGCCGGCGGCGGCCAGGGTGGAGGCTCGCTAGCTGGACTGGTGCGCGTAGTGCCGATGCAGCGGATCAATGCCGTGCTCGTCGTGTCGGCCCAGCCCCGGTACGTTGAAGATGCCCGCCGCGTCTACTCCCTGGTAGAGCGCACACGTCGCGCCAATGTGCGGGGATGGAGCGTCTACTATCTGCAGAACGGCCGCAGCAACGACATCGCCTACGTCCTGCAGCAAGCCTTCACCCCTGGTCGTGTGACGGCGCAACCAACGCCGGTGGGCGGAACCGCGCCGGGCAGGCAGACCCGAGGCGTGTCTTCCGGCGCGGGCGGCGGCACCAGCAGCACCGGCATCGGCGGATCGAGCATCGGCACCAGCGCGGGGATCGGAGGGCGCAGCGGTGGCGGCTCGAGCGGACTCGGGCAGTCGGGCGGCAGCGCCTCGGGCGGTGCTTCGGTGCTGGCCCCCTCGGCCCCGGCCGCGGCGGACAGCTCGGCCAACCCGTTGCTTGGCGGGCTGGAGCCCGGGGATACCGGCGGCGGGGGTGGCGGGGCGGCACCGGACAGCATGCGGATCATCCCGCACCCGCAGAACAACTCTCTGCTCGTATACGCCACGCCGCAGGAGCGGGAGACGCTGGAGGCGACCCTCCGACGGCTCGATATCCTGCCGCTTCAGGTGAGGATCGACGCCACCATCGCCGAGGTGACGCTGAACGACCAGCTGCAGTACGGCACACAATTCTTCTTCCGTGCCGGCGAGTTCAACGGCGTGCTCTCCACCGCCGTCGCCACCGCGGCGTCCGCCGGGTTGAACACCGCCATCCCCGGTTTCGTCGTTGCGGGGCGCGCGGGCACCGGGGCGCCGCTGGCGATCTCGGCGCTGCAGGCGGTGACGGACGTGCGCGTGCTCTCCTCGCCGCAACTCGTGGTGCTCGACAACGAGCCGGCGCGCCTCCAGGTCGGCCAGCTTGTCCCGTTCCTGACGCAAAGCGCGCAAAGCACTTTGACGACCGGCGCGCCCATCGTCTCCTCGGTGGACTACCGGGAGACCGGCGTGATTATGGAGGTCACGCCACGGGTAAACTCCGGGGGGCTCGTCACTCTCGACATCAGCCAGGAGGTGAGTGACGTCGTCGCGGGCACCACCACCACCGGCCTGAACTCGCCCACTTTCTCGCAGCGCGTGGTTCGCACGCGCGTTGCGGTGCAGGACGGCCAGACCGTTGGCTTGGCCGGCCTGATCCGCGACAACGCCTCCCGAGGGAACCAGGGTATCCCCTGGCTGAGCAACATCCCGATCCTAGGCTCGCTCGTCAGCAGCCAGGACAACCAGCGGCAGCGGACGGAGCTGCTGGTGCTGATCACGCCCCGCGTCATCAACGACCAGCGCGACGCCCGGGCCCTGACCGAGGATCTGCGCGACAGCCTCTCCAACGCTGCCGCCTTGCCGGGTGAGCTGCAATCGCTTCCCCTGTCCGGCTCACCCGATCCGCAGGCACGGGTGCGGCGGCGGCTTGGGCTTGATCAGCGCTAGGTCCGTACAGCCGGGGGAGCGCGGGTTTGCGCTTCTCCTCGTCCTGTGGACGCTGGTGCTGTTGACGCTGATCGTCTCCTCCCTCGTCGCCGGTGGGCGGGGGGAGGTGCGGCTCTCCGCCAATCTGCGGGCGGCCGCCACGGCCGAGGCGATCGCCGATGCCGCCATCCACGAGGCGATCTTCCGGCTGCTCACCCCAGGCGAGTCCGGCTGGCGCGGAGAGAGCCCGGTTCGGAGGTTCGAGCGGCAGCTTGCGCTGCCCGGTGGTGGCGCCAGCGTGAGCGTGGAGGATCAGGCCGGGCTGGTGAACCCGAACGGGGTGTCTGACGCGCTGATGCAGGCATTGCTGCGCCGCGCCGGGGCCGACCAGCGCCAGGCGCAATCGATCACCGCCGCCATCGCCGACTGGCGCACCCGCTCCACCACCCCGCGGCCACTCGGAGCCAAGGCACCAGAATACCGTCAGGCCGGGCTCGGTTACGGACCGCCGGAGGCGCCCTTCCGCTCCGTCGCGGAGCTCGGTCTCGTTCTGGGCATGACGTCGGCGTTGCTCGAGCGGCTGGCGCCGAACCTCACCGTGTTGCGGGAGGGCGACCCGGAGGGGGCGCTGGCCCCGCCGCTGGTGCAGCAGGCAATCCGGGACGTGACAGGGCAGGCAGACTTCCCGCGCGCGAGCGGCGCCGGGCTGCGGGTCTTCGCCATCTCTGCCGCAGCTTCCGCGCGCGAGGGCGGGCGGTTCACCCGGCGCGCGGTGGTGCGCCTCGGCAGCGCCCTGGCAGAGCGGCCCTACCGCATCCTGTCCTGGGAGCGGTTGGACGACTGACCTGCCGCGCACCCCTACTGATTGCAGATCAGGCTGTCGCCCGCACCCGTGCCGTCAGGCCCCCGCGAACAAAGGTCAAAATCACGGCCGCTGCGGGTGGAAGGGCTACGATACTCGTAGGGGCGGTTCCAGGGATCCACCGGAAGGCCCTCACCCCGGAGGTAAGGACCATTCCAGGCCGCCGCGCCGGATGGGCGCTGGACAAGAGCCTGGAGACCCTCCTCGCTCGTCGGATAGCGGCCGGCGTCGAGGCGGTAGAGGTCGAGGATTGCGACGATCCGCTCGATCGACTGGCGGGCGACGGAACTGCGGGCGCCACCGAGCTGGCGGAGGGCCGCGGGCGCGACCAGCCCGATCAGTAGGCCGAGGATGGCGACTACCACGAGGATCTCAAGCAAGGTAAAGCCAGCATCGCTCGCCTTGCTTGATGTTGGGCACGATGGGAGGATCAGCGCGTGAGCGTCCCCTTCCTCTCCTGCATGGCCCTCGTCGCCCAGATCTACGCCCTGCCGCCGCGCGTCCTCCCCTCCATCCACTCGGTCGAGGGCGGGCGACCGGGGCTGATAATGACCAACACCAACGGGAGCGAAGATTACGGGGTGATGCAGATCAACAGCGTCTGGCTGCCTGCCCTGGTCCGCTACACCGGGCTCGATCGGGCGGAGGTGCGCAAGCGGTTGATAGACCGACCCTGCTTCAATATCGCTGCGGCCGGCCTCATTTTGCGCACACATTTGGATGCCTCGGGCGGCGACCTGATGCGCGCGGTCGGTAACTACCATTCCCATACGCCGGTACTCCACCAGTCCTATCGCGCGCGGGTCGTCGGCGCCGCGACGCGTTTGTTTGTCTCACGACAGGTGGTTCGATAGGCAGATGCGGCGCCGGCCACAAGCCGCCGCCGCATTCTACTGAAGATGGAAAGGGCGGCCACCGCCGCCCCACCCCGTTCAGGCCCGGATCGTGCCGTTCGCGCCGGCCGGGAAGAAGAGACCGGCCGCCGCGTTCTGCGCCCCGTAAACGATGTTCAGCACCTGTCGCGGCGTGCGACGGAACGTCTGCGCCTGGTCGTCCGTCGGCGCGAAGTTGAACTGATTGCCGGGGACGAGAATGCCGACTTCGTCGTTGCGACCGGAGAGAACGGCACGGAGAGCCGCAATCTTGTTGAAGGCCTCACCGCCGCCGATGTTGGCGATCAGCGTGCGCACCGCGCCCGCGTGGTACGCTTCGACCGCGAGGACCGAGGCGGCGTAAGAGAGAAGGTCGCGGTTGGTGATGAGAGCGGCAGCGCCGCTGTAGGCGGTCACGCCAACATCCTCGAACACCGAGGCACCGAGAAGGAAGCTCACCTCATCGGCGAAGGGATCGAAAGTCTGGCTGTTGTTGATCAGGCCAGCGGCCCGCGCCAACGTGGTGAAAGCTGTCGTGAAGTCGATTGCCGGACGCGCAACGGCGGAAGAGCCCAGCACCGTGCGGATAAAGCGGACATGCGCCTGCTCATCCACCGCGATGCGGGTGAGGTACTGGCGCAGGTAGTCAGAGCGGAAGGGAACGGCGCGGCCGCCCGTTACACCGCCCAAAGTACCCGTGCCGCCTACGTCAGCGTCGGACAGGCCCTGGCCGGTCACGCCACGCACGTAATACTCTGCCTCGAGGTACTCGAGGTTCAGCGCGAAGTTGAAGATGTCGGGGTCGGTGATGGACTGCGCCTGGGCCGGGCTGCTCGCCACGGTCAGGCCGCCCGTCGTCAGCGCCGTCACCGCAACGGCTGCGGCCGTGCCCGCACCGATTTGCCGAGCCAGCGAGCGGCGGCCCAAATTCGTCTTGGCCGGCACGGACGCGACTTCTGTCTTGCTCGTCATCACTAGGATTCTCCGGACGTTCGGGACCGCCGCCCGACGCCGTCAGGCGTGATGGAGGGTGACGGGCACAGCCAGCGGCTGTTGCTGAATTACTGACGAGCAGGGGTATTAGATGCAGCCCCAAAGATTTAAAGTTCGTTATCCCTCGGTTCTCTCAACAACGTCATCTTTGTCCATGGCCAGACGCCCATTGTAGAGGTGACGAGTGGCCGCAAGACCAAGGATTAGGCTCTGCATCCGGCGCGCGACCAAATCCCAGGACCTGGCTGCCAGCCAGCCCCGAGCCGACCCTCTCAACGTCTCGCGTAGGGTGGGGTCGCGCAGAAGCGTGTCCAACCCAACGCTGAGGTCGGCGGAATCCGTGCCGCTGGTCCGAAACACTGCCTCCCCGACTTCGTCAAAGATGGCGAGCGGGGTAACCATCACGGGTGGCCCGGCTGCCAACGCGTCTCGCACGGAGGCGCTGGAGCTTTCCTTTGAGGCTTGGTTCGGCAACACGATGACAGTGCAGCCAGCCAAGAGGGCGAGCGACTCCTCGCCAGCTAAGAAGTCGGTGTGCCACTCAATCGCTGCCTCCACTCCCTCGGCGACCGCGATCGCTCGGCAGCGGGCGATTTCCTCCGTCGAGAGGGGAGACCCGTATTCGGCGTTCACCAGGCGCAGCCGTGCCTCCGGCCAGATGCGGCGGAGGAGCGCCAGGGCCCCGATTAGCTCGCTGATCCCCTTGCCGGGCAGGAAGAAGCCGTAGCAGCCGATGACAGGCGGTCCTACGAGCTCTTCCCAGGAGGCAGCCGGCGCCTTCACCCCGTGCGGCATCAAGGCGACGTTGCCGGAAAGCCCGATGGTCCGCAGCCGCTCCAAATCGGCCACGGAATGCACCAGCACCCGATCGACCCGCGCCAGGGCATCGCGAGTTTGCCCGCGGCTTGGCTCCTCCTGCTCAAGGAGATGCTGCGTGTTGTGCAACGTCACGGCGACCGCGCGATCCCTGAGAGCCGGGGCGTTGAGCAGTCGTGCCAGCGCTTCCCAGCTGACGAGGCCTGGCTGATGCTGCACGACCACTGCCTGCGGATCCTCGGCCTGAATGGCGCTGCCTAGGCCGGCCAAGCTCGCCGGGTCGCCAATGCGCCAGGATGACAGAACACCGTGTGGCGAGGTGGAAGACGAACCGCTCTGCACCGACCAGCGGTCATCCGCCAGGATGGCGTGTGAGGCAATTCCAGGATGGGCGGGCATGGCCTGTAGAAGCTGCCGTGCGTACTCCGCGACACCGCAGCGCACCTCCCAACTCGTTACCCAGGCCACGCGGATGGGTCGCATCGGCGGTGCTAGGAGGAGATCGAGGGCTGCCTTCTCCAACCTCCGCACCGTCCTTCCGGGCCGGAGGCGCTGTGCCACCTGGAGGCGGGCCCGACGCACTCTATCCGCCAGGACCACTCGGCCGGCCGGCGTGCGAAGGGCGGATGCAACCTCGCGTAGAGCATCCACCAAGTCGTTCTCGTCAGGCTCCACCCAGAGCGAGCCCGGAGTGGCAAGATGGCTGCCGGACGGGGCAAATCGCCAGCGCAGCAGGCGTGCGGTCTCCACGTCACAGAAGTCCAGGTGGCCGCCGTGGCCGGTGACGATCAGGGGAAGACCGGCCGCCATGGCCTCCGCAGCTGGGAGGTTAAAGCCCTCGCCCCTCGTAGGTAGGACCATGGCATCCGCCTCGCGATACAGCGTTAGGAGCTCAGCCTCGGGCAGGTCACGGTCGATCAATTCGATGGTTGGCGCGTCGGGGTCGGAGGCTTGGATCGCGGCGAGATCAGCCGCGACTGTATTGTGGGGGTTGGGGAAGCCCTTGATGACCAGCCGCACCGCATCCCCGCGCCGGAAGGCGCGCGCGAAGCCCGTCAGTAGCAAGTCTACTCCTTTGCGCGGGAAGCAAGAGGACACGTGCAGGAAGGTGAGCACGCGGCCGTCGGCCGGTTCAGGCGCCATTCCGCGCTCGCGCCCGATCGCCGCCATCGCGTCCAGCTCTGGCGCGTAGCCGGTGACGCGCACCGGGATTGGCAGGCCGGAATCCACGAGGGCCTTGGCGACCACGGCAGTCGGCGCCAGGACGGCGCGGAATCCCGCCGCGAGTACCTCGATCGTGGCGGCGGGTAGGAGGCTTTCCTCCCAAAAGAGCATCGCCAGAGGCAGGTCGCCCGGGTGCTCGGGGACATGGACAGGGTAGTGCTGGCTTATCACCACCTCGGGCCCGGTCTCCGCGGGCCCACGCTCTACTAGCGGGGCGATGCCCGGCCGCTCCGCCGCCGGCACGCCCGACAGGTCGTCGGTGCGTTGGCCCTCGACGGGCCGCAAGCGGACGGTCCCGGGGCGCGCCACCTCGATCGCGCGCGCGAGGCCGCGGTTCACAGCGGCGAGGCTGTAGCTGCCTGCAGCGTGGCCGGTGACGGTGAACTGCAGGTTGTCGCGGAGTGCTTCGCGGGTCCTATCGTCCGCCGGCGGCACTGCGCCAGCCATGGCCAGCGCCTCGTGCAGGGCCGGCAGCTGGCGCGGCAGTGCGAAGCGATCGATCGCGGCACGCTGGGCCTTAATCAGCGCGGCACGGTGCGTGGGATCTCGAGCAATCGCCAGCATTCGGGCCGCAACCCGGTCCGGATCGCGGCTATCCAGCAGGCCGTCGCTATCGCCCAGTGTGTAGGGAATGGCGCCGCTCGGCCAAGCCAAAACCGGCAGGCTATGGACGATTGCCTCGACCAGCGGAATGCCGAAGCCCTCGTGGTGGCTGAGGGAAAGGTACAGGTCGGCCTCGGCGAACCGTGCGTGCAGCTCCTCCTCAGAGACGAGACCAGTGAGCACCAGCTCCGCCTCAAGCTTGTACCGCCGCATCGCCGCGTCGATTTCCGCCAAATAGGGGCCGGCGCCGTCCAGCCGCCCCACGAAGACGAGCTGGCACGGCTGGTCCATCGCAGTGCGGAAGCGGGCATAGGCTTCAACAACCTCGGCCTGGCCTTTGGCCCCGGCCACGCGGCCGGTGAACAGGACAGTAAAAGGCCGGGTCTCGCTCGGTGCACGCCAAACCGAGGCCTGCCGGCGCAGCGCCTCAAGATCGAAGAGGAGTGTGCAGGCCCGAACGGGCGCATAGCCGAGCACTCGCAACTCGTTCGCATTATACTCGCTCGCCGCAAGGGCGGCGATGAAGTGCGCGCGCATCGTTTTCAGCTGCTCGCGGCCCAGCCGTGCATAGCGCTGCACATGGGGCGAGCCGGCGAGGAACTCCGGCGGCGTGATGTTATGATACATCAGGATCTTCGGCGCCGGCATCGAGAGAATGCGGTCTAGGGCGTCGTGGCCGATCGAGTGATGGACGATCAGGACGTGGTCCGCGTGCCGGGGTAGATCGTCGAGGAGCTGCAGCTCGTCTGCCAGCCGGGTGTCGCGGTGTTCGACAAAGATCTCGCTCCGGTATCCCATTTCTCGAAGGAGGCCGCGTATCAGCAGCATGGAGCCGGTGACCGCGTCTCCGTAGGCGGAGCCGGAGTGAAATTGATGGACGGCGGTGAGCGGCCGAGGAACGTGCACCGTCCCGGCGAGCACTCGATCCGACTTGCAGTCCGCCTGTCCGTCGGAATGACCAGGGGCACCATGCGCGACGGTTCCGTCGCGCTCACCAACTTTCGGCTGATCCCCGATCACGGCAACCGGATCGGCCCCTTCCAGAGGATCACTGGTCACCTCTTCAGGCTCTTGGAGGCGCTGCAGGAGGCCGAGCTTGCGAGCCGTGGTTCCGGCGACCCGCAGAGGTCGGCTGATGCGCCATGACAGGCTGCCACGCATGGCGCGAACCAGGTGATCCCCCAAGGCCGCCTGCCTCTCCATGGCGTCAAGCTGCTGGCGCAGAGCGGCGGCCTGGGCATCCATGGCATCGATATGCCGATGCAGTGTCGCGATCTGTACGTCCCTGAACGCCACATGTTCATCTCGGGCTTCGATCCCCGCCTGCATCTCTGCAAACCGGGCTTCCGCAGTGTGCTTTACCTCCGCCAGCTCCCTAGCGAGCTCGAAACCGTGGGCGTAAGCATCACGCGCCGAGGCCTCGGCCACCTGCGCCCTCGCCATCACAGCGGTCAGCACTTCCGACCGGTCGTGCCTGGTAGCGCGCACGTCAACATATCGCTCGAAATCGTCAAAGACATTGACCGGCGTCTGGAAGTGCGGCGCCAAAATCTCGAACCGCTCTTCGGGCACGTAGTAGCGATTCAATCCGTCGAAGAAGACATTGCGGTACTTCGCCCGTGTCAGTATCGGCTCCCAGTCCGCATAGGCAGGAGTGGTGGTTGCGGGAACTGTGGCCTCAATCACCACGATCCATGGCCTGAACAGAGTGAAGTCGCAGCCGGACAGCACCGCCAATTCGGAACCCTCGGCGTCGACCTTCAGGAAGTGGATGGTGTTGGGAGCGTGTTCCGTCAGAATGTCGGTCAAGGTTCGGAGTGGAACCGTCACTTCCCAGCCTTCGGTGATCTCCCGGACAGCGGACTGGTGGAGCGTGGAGAGCCCTGTTCCAGGGATAACGTGAAGCTGTGTCTCACCCGCTCTGTCTCCAGCCGCGACGCCCAAATTTACGTCTCGGGGGCGAGCAGCGGCAAGGCGGGCTGCAAACTCGGGTACCGGCTCGATGTTGAGACCGCGCCACCCACGATCGTAAAAAGCCTTTGTAACCGAGTCATCGGTCGGATCGGCTGCTCCGACATCTACATAGAAGCCGTTTTGAACTGTTTTCAACGCGCGCCAGAGGAGGACATCCTCAAAATTCTGGGCGTAGGAAAGAAATGCCATACTACCGCTCCACCCTCTCAGCGGCGATTGCACTTCACTTAGTTTCTGTCAATCAGAGGGTGCTGCTCCTGCAGCGGCTTCCGGCAAACATGGCAGAGATGGCTATCTCAACCACTCGGGTGTCTCCGGACAATATTGAAGTATCTGTTGTCTCAGCCTCGCTACGCCGAACGCGACAATGTCGAGCGACATCAAGCACCCTTGCCGACGTTGTAGGCAAAGGAAGTCGCGGCCGCGAGCTGGTTAGTCCGCCCCGGCACGCAGGCCAGCATGGGCGCGGCGTGCACAACCAGCTGCGTCTCCAAGGAGGCCTGGCACTCGGCTTTCGTACAGCGGTGGCCGATCAGGACGTTGGTGGTGTCCCCCATGCACTTTGTCGGGATGCCAATTGGGCCGAGGTAGCCGACCAGGCGCAAATCCTCGAAGCTCGGGACGATAGCGAAGGTAGCAGTGACAACTGGGGCTATCAGCTTGCACTCAGGCAAATCATAGCCGCCCCCACTTTGTGGGTTGTCAGGCCGTGCCGCTTCGTGCGGGATATTCAAGTTGCAACCTGGAGTAGATATGCGCGGTCTTTCCACAATCGAAGCAGCTGCACTCTGCAGAGCAGCGCGCCACGCATTAGATACACTTTCCGAACAGTTTCACGAGCTTGAGCTTCCGTGCAGTTGGCTACTCGATACGGGTGTGCTGGTCATTAATCGCCTGGCGCCGCAGGCCGAAGCCAGAGAGATGATCGCGGAATGGAGGAGCCGTTGGCCAACGGCTCATTCCAACGAATTGCCATCAATGCCTCACCCGCTTGCGGCTCAACTGCTCGCCACTCTACGGGGCTGACTACCCT
The DNA here is from genome assembly GCF_054165765.1 of Roseomonas sp. WA12. Classification (NCBI taxonomy): domain Bacteria; kingdom Pseudomonadati; phylum Pseudomonadota; class Alphaproteobacteria; order Acetobacterales; family Roseomonadaceae; genus Roseomonas; species Roseomonas sp. WA12. The sequence goes on from NZ_CM135108.1 coordinate 3,349,735, forward strand.
TAAGCCTGGTCTTGGCCCACGAGCTCTGTCCCGTATAACGTCCGGCTGCAGGGAACCCAGTCGGGTGGCCGAGCTAGGGCAGCCCGGTCTTACACATCGCCCGCTCTGTCACCTGGAGCTTCACTGCCCGGGGTCAGGGCGTCCCCGCCGGTCGTAGCCCACTGCGAGCGGCCAGCATCGTCCTCCCAGAAGGTACGGCATCTGCCCGGTGCACCGCCCGCGCTGGTTGGCGCCACCCGCCAGAGAAGGTTCGCGCCCAGCTCCTACTGCTGCTCCAATCTTCTCCAAGGGAACGTTTCTCTGGGGTCGTTTGGATCGCGCTTTTCCGTGTGTTTTCCCTACATTTCTGGCGTGCACCTTGATACTTCGAGGGTGCAACGAGCGGCGTTTTCTCTCTCCGGAGAGGCATTCGTCTCCGAAGCTTGGGACTCGGGCGATCTAGTCTACAAGGTTTATCGCCTTGTAATCGCTCGATCTTCTTTGGCAGACATCGCCCGGAGTTGGTGTTCGCTCTCCTGGGGCGGTCGCGTCTGATCGCCAACTTTGGGCCGTTCTGCCCGAGCTTCACACGTCACCAGTCGCCAGCTTTGCGCAGGGCTGCGACGTCCGCCTCGCCCCTTCGTTCATCCTGCATCCGTATCACGAGGCTCTCTCATGGCTAAGCTCCCTCCCCTTCCGCCCGCTGGTCGTGCACCCCAGGGCGGCAAGGGTGCCGCCGGCAGTTCGGCGAACCCCAAGGACGCCCGCTCCGATGGCGGGGCCGGCAAGGGCAACCAGAGCGGTGTCAGCAAGGCCACGCAGAGCGGCCGCAGCCAGGGGGATCGCTGAGCGGCATCGCACCAGCGCTCTCCACCTTCATCACTAGGGATCTAAGCCATGGTTAAGCGTCGCAAGCAGGAAGAGATCTCCGGAGTGCTCGAGTTCGCGGGCCTCACCGCCGAGGATCCGGTGTTCAAGCGCTGGGTGGCCGAGCACCGGGCCCAGAACGGCGGTAACCTGCGGATGAGCAAGGGCGCGACTGGTGTCCGGGTCATGTTCAGCAAAGAGGCCGACATGACCTTCTGGAAGGCTCGTTCGGAGGCGGAAGCCAAGGAGCGGAAGTCGCAGGCGGCCTGAGACTTGGAGGGGCTGCTTGTGCGCCGGTGACAGTGCACAGAGCGGCTGGACTCCGGTCGTTTGGCGCAGCGCGAATAAGAGCGCCTTGGGCTAAGTGGCTAATTGAGCGCCAGATCCGCAATGTAGGCATCCAGCGCGTGGAACACCGTCGCCGCCTCTCGTAGCTCCCGGCTGGCGTGCGCCCAATACAGCACCGTGACCGGGAAGCCGTCCGCCACGAGTTGCCGCACGGTAGGCTCGTAGTCCCCGTCGCCGGCTACCAGGGTGATCCGATCCCACCGTGGGTCGGCAAACCGATAGGCGTCCCGGCACATACGGGTCACCACGCTGGTGTCGACCCGCTTCTCCTTGCCCGAGAAGCCCCGCTCGACTGTCACCACCTCGAACCCGGCGCTGGCGGCGTGCCTCCACAGGCCCTCGTTCGTGTCGGTGACGCTGCCGAATACAGCCGCCCTGGTCGGCCCCTCAGCGCCGACCAGCAGGTCCATAAGGCGGTAAAGATCGAGGCGGTACTCGAAGTCGATCACGGCCCGCTGCTTGGCGTCGTGCAGGCTGTGAGCCATGCCGCGTTCGACAGCGCTGACTTTCTGGGCTTCGATGAAGAGATTGCTGCAGTCGATGTAGGCGAGGTGGGTCATGTCTTCTGGGCTGGCGTTGACAATCAGGCGCGAGCGGTCAGAACGGCCCTAGGTACGAGCGCTAACGCCTGCCGTGGAGTAATAGGCTGCCCACCACTCAGGCAAGATCGGTGCGCCATGGAACGTCTCACACCCGCAGCTGAGAAGCTCGCCAGCCTACTCACGGCCCGCAGGCACACAGTCGCCGTTGCGGAGTCCGCTTCTGGCGGGCTGGTTTCCGCCGCTTTGTTGGCCGTCCCCGGCGCTAGCGCCTACTACCTGGGTGGTGGCGTGATTTATACGCAGCAGGCCCGGACTTCCCTTCTCGCCATCACCGCCGACCATATGAACGGCCTGAGGCCGTCGTCTCAGCCCTATGCCTCTCTGCTAGCCCGAACCGTCCGGGGTCGCCTTAATGCCACCTGGGGTATCGCCGAGACCGGGGCGGCTGGCCCCAGCGGTAACCGGTACGGTGATGCCGCGGGCCACACCTGTATTGCAGTGAGTGGCCCAGTCGATCTGGTAAGGACCATCGAAACCGGGAGCGCAGACCGCGTGGCGAACATGTGCGCCTTCGCGTCTGATCTGTTGGAATTGTTCACCGAAGCACTACAATCGCTACCCGGCCCTCACCAGTGAGGACGAGACATTCAGTCGCTCGGTCGCCGAGCAGGGCCCAGAACGGCGGGAACCTGCGCATGAGCAAGGGCGCCGCCGGTGTCCGGGTCATGTTCAGCAAGGAGGCCGACATGACCTTCTGGAAAGCTCGCGCCGAGGCGGAAGCGAAGGAGCGGAAGTGGAGGGGTCGCGAGATGGACGGGTTGCCCCACCGCGCATCAAGGCCGCCCTGAGCGCCTCTATGGAGGTAGGCAGGGTAGGACGCTCCATGCCGGCGTCCCAGGCCGCCAACAAGGCTTTGGCGGCGTCTCGGAGCGAGGTGCGGGGCTGTGGCGCAGCGGGCTCCCTAGGCGCCTCTTGGGCTGGCGGTACGCTGCCTTACGGCTGCGCTGCACCGCCCTCCTGCGCGCTCACAGCGGCCTCTCCGCCCGTCTCAGAGGATCCTTGCGCACTCAGCGCTACCATCCCGGCCTCGGTGATCCGCAGCACGGTGTCCTCATCGCCAGACACCTCCTCCAGCAGCCCGGCCCCGAGCATGCTCTGGAACACAGCGTTGCGGGCGGCCGCGGGTAGGTTCGATGGCGCCTCGGCCAGTCGCTTGGGATGGTGGGTGGCAGAAGTGAGGATCTGCGCCTGAGTGATGGAGAGCGGCTTCGTCATGGTCAGGGTCGCTAGTCCGGACCCGTAAATCGGGTCCTACGACCCAGAGCCCTGACGATCGATGGTCAGGGTGGTACGGGAGAGGAGTGCCTCCGCGCTGGTGTGCTTCGCTCTCTTCAGCTGAGAAGCCAAGTGCACTCAAAGTCAGTGAGCGGGAGCGACATGTATAAGCCGTCCCGCTCGTTTCTTAGCGACTATCTGGAAATGCCGGGTTGGCGACAGCGCTTGGCAACTCGGCAGCAACTAGAGGCAGTTGCCTCTAGCTCGTTATGGGGTTCTAGGAGCCGTGAGGGTTTAGCAGTCCGAGTAGGCTCCCGCGCCGGGCGCCGCCGCCGTCCTTGGTAGCGCCCAAGTAGGTGGTCGGCGCCTGATGCAGCGCGAGGCCGGCGGTGGTCGTCCGCATCCCGGCGTGTCTTTCATTGAGAGCAGCAAGCGCTCATCAAACAACGCTGGGCAGGTCCATCAAGCAAATGAAATTTGATCCGCCGCCTCGGGGGGTGAGGCGGGGGCACTCGGATCGGAGATGCGCGAGTAATTCCGGCGCATTTCAGATATAAGTTGCTTTCTTGCAGCGCGCAATCTGGAGTGGAAGACACGACGTCGTACGGCCACGCGTCAACAGTTCAGTGACGAGCGGCGGTCTCCATGGCGAGAGCGCCGGGTGGCAGCAAGCAGCTCGCCGCTTCGTCGCCAAGAATACTGAGGTAGGCAGCCTCCATTGAGGAGGTGAGTTCAGCACGAAATCGGGCTTCCCCTTCGGGATCTTTTCCATTAGGTGCAAGTTGCAACACGGCATTCATTTGCGCCCGCATCTCGCGCATTCTCTTTAGGCGCAATGCCGGGTCAAACTCTTCGGCCATCACGTTCCGAAGACTGTCGACAAAGGCTGGGACTAGATCGACGGTAAGCAGTTGAGCCATTTTGTGAGCGCTTTGCGACTATCGCTGGCAACAGCATGTTAGATGCTGCCTCGAGAACGGCCAGTACACTTCCCAGTTGCGAAGGTGAGTGGCGTTTCAACCGAGCCATGCATTCGCCGCATGACCTGCGTTGCCTCCCTTTGGTCTAGTGGAAAGAATTCACCCACAAGCAACGGCGCCAAGCTGCCCAGCTCGCTCCACATGATACGTTCTCGGAACATCCGCTAGGAACGTATGTCGGTTTCTAAGCTCTTCAATGAAGTGTCAGGCCAAGTCGCACACGCAGCCGGCCGACCTATGACCTTCGCCATCTGCTTCGGTGTCGTTCTGGTGTGGGCTCTCTCCGGCCCCTTCCTCGGCGTCTCGGATACATGGCAGCTCATCATCAACACGGGCATGACCATCGTTACGTTTTCTGACCCAGAATACCCAGAACAGGGATGGCGCGGCCATTCAGGCCAAACTCGATGAGCTAATTCGGACCAGCGCAGCCCAGAATGCCTTCATCGGGATTGAGCGGCTAACCGAGGAGGAGCTCGAGAGTATTCGGGGCATGTGTGAACGGCGAGCTTCTGCAGAAGCCGCTGCGGACCAGGCAGAAGCCTCAGCCAACCGAAAGGCAGTACGAGCCGCAGATAGCGCAACCGCCTGATACCTGTCCGCCTTGGTCCATTCCGGGTGCAGGGACTTACGGTAGCGCCTTCGCCGTGCCCTCGACGGGTTAGCGACTGAGCATCAGACGTTGTGCCGCCCTGCGGACCAGCCACCCTAGCGGACCTGGCGCTTCCGCGATGGCTTTCTGCAGGTTGCGCAGCTCTGCCTCGGCCTTGGACTTCGCTAGGGTCGCATCCACGGCTTGGCCGCGTGCGATCTGCTGCCCCTCTTCCAAGGCCGCAATTCGCTGGGCTGTGACTGCTGCAATTCCGTGTTTCTCGATGCGCGCCAGCTTGGCGCGTGTCTCATCCAGATCTCTCGTGAGGCGGGCGACCTCAGCAACGAGATCGCCGGAGCGTGGGCCAGAGAGTTTCTTGGCGGACCCGGGACGACGACTGCGGGTCATGGGCTGGGCTGCCGGAGGTGCATGCTGGGCCCTTCACTGTGTCCGATCCGAAGGCCTGTCAGGCGCATCTCAGCTGCACATGTACAAGCAAGCCGCGCCGATCGCGAACGCCCCGAAGATGATCCGACCGAATGGAGGACGGGGAGCGCGCCCCGAGCCGACTGTCTCGAATCCAGATTTCGCGCGGTTCGCGTCAGTGAGGCCGACGGCAAGGAGGGTCGCGGGAGCAAGTCGGCCGCCGAAGGCGGTGATCGCGTGACTTTGCATGGTCAGACACCTTGTGCAGGTTGTTGCTGGCGCACGCCAGCGTCCGTTCTATTCTCAGCAATGAACGCGATCCTGACAGCTTTCAGGGCGTCTATGCCAGCGACGAGGTTCTTGGTCATCGACTGGTGGCGCGAACTCTTATTTTTCTCGGTCTCATCTACTCGGGTGACAACGAAGAGGGCAGCTATTGTGGACGGCGCGCGAGCGGCAGTCATGAGGCCCAGGCTATTCTAGATCACCGGCCTGCCGAACTTACGGAATGGCTGATCAGCAGATGCCAGGGCAACGCCGTCTGGGCGCGCTCACAAGGAGGTCTCGTCCCCGAGCGCCTACTTCGTCCTGACCGTCATCCTTGAGACTGGCGCTTCTGTTGCCAAGACCTGCAGGATGAAGAGCGTCAGCCCGGCGCTGTCTGTAACCTCAAGGGTCCACTGCCCGGCATTCCAGAAGGTCTCTGCGGACCCTCTGAGGACCTCGCCTGAGAACCTGACCGCCTCGACCTGGGCAGCCGTCACGCTAGGTAGGTCAATCCCCTCGGTGTCAGGAGAACTTTGCACGTCGTGAACGTGGAAGAAATATCGGGGCACGGCGCGCCCTTCATGTGGGTGGGCGCCGCCGTCCGTTGTGTCAGGCGTAGTCCAAGAGAGAAACTGTATAGCGTTAATATATGTGCGCAAGGTGCCGCCGCAGAAGCATGCCAACTGCGCCAGTTAGATCAGCGCTTCGATGCTGTGGCCGGGCGGAGCGCTCCAACACCCCGGCCCGGCCTAACCGCCTCGCCGAAGTAAGGAGCAGGGGGGCGCGCGGCTGCAGGCAGTCTGCCCGTCCCAAGCGACTCAGCCTACCCCAAGTGCCGTCTCGCACGCGCCCGCTCCGCTGCTCGCCGCCAGTGGGCGAACTCCTCCAATGTGTGATCCCGACGTGCCACCCCAGGCTGTGTCGCCGCCACTCGGCCTGAGGAATAGGCCACGAGCTAAGACGCAGACTAAGCGCCGACCGAACTAACGGTCTTGTGGCGTACAACTTCTAGTTGCAGAATGCCACGCGGCTGTAACCTGAGGACTTGGAAGTGGTCACACGCATCATTCAGCCCATCAGCGGCCTTCAAGATTTCGGCGACGGCCATGATAGCTGCATGGACGATATAAACTTGGTGCCGTTTGAAGTTACATAACGGCGCTCCAGTCTGCCACTCAACAAAACACGACACCACAAACAACCGAATACTAATTTTTCGTGGCCTACCTCCTTGGACGGCTATACTTCTAACCGGGTCAGATTTCAGGCGTCGTTAATAGTCCACCGAGGAGCTTAAAAAACTTCAGGTGGCTACTGTGGGGTACTCGCCGATGCTGTTCTCGCGCAAGAAGCGGATCGCAGAGCCCCGTTTGGCATCTCTGCAGCCCGAGAGGCAACTCTTCCAGCGAATGTCGAAAGTAGTGGACCGACTTCCCCGTGGGGGTCGCAGGCTTGTGGTGCTTGGTATCAGCGTGTTCGCGTGCGCGTGCATAGGAACAGCAGTAATCCTGACGCATCTCCACCATCGAACTACGCAGGTTGCTGAACGTGAGATGTCAAACATCGCCATGGTACTCTCCAGGTACTCCGAAAACCTGTTTGATTCCGTCCAGCTACTACAAGACAGCTTGCTTTCGATGGTCAGTCACATGGGCATCGAAAGCGACGAGAACTTCAATGAATTAGTGGCGACTAAGGAGGTCAATCAGCAACTGCACGCGTGGATTGCAGCCTTGCCGCAGATTGATGCGGCTTTTCTCACAAACTCCGCTGGACAGACCATCGCCTCAACCAGGGCATGGCCCCAGCCCGTTTTCTCAATTGCAAACCGTCCTCATTTTCAAGCGCTGCAGCAGAGCCAGGATCTGGTGAACTACCTTGCTCCCCCTGCCCAAAATGCGCAAACGGGCACTTGGAATATTTATCTTACTCGTCGGATCAGTGGTGCAGACGGCCGGTTCCTTGGCGTTGCAGGTGTTGGCCTCGATCTCGCTCGCTTCGAGGCGTTCCTCGGCAGCATCGCTCTGGGTCCTGGAAGTGCAATCGCTGCCTGGCGACGCGACGGAGTCCTAATGGCACGCTTTCCAGTGGGCGCAGGCAGCCTCGCGGGACGCTCTGATCGATTCAGCCAGCCACGTTTCCTTCAAGATCTCCATGCGACCGATGCTGGGATCTATCGCAGCGCGGGCGCTGTTGATGGCACGGACCGGCTTACCGCGTTCCGCGCCCTCTCCTATCATCCGCTTGTCGTGACGGTCTCTCGCAGCGTTGCGGAAGTTTTCGCTCCTTGGCGGCAGCAAGCCTTGTACTTCGGCGCAGCGCTGGCGATGGCTGGACTTATTATAGCCGCTACCGTAACTGTTGGAGTTCGGTATCTACGTAGCCGAGATCTTCTCGAACAGACCCGAACAGACCTGACCATCTTGAGAGAGCGCCAACGTGCCGCCACAGAAATAGATTACCTAGCGCACCATGACGCGCTCACCGGGCTCGCGAACCGAATTTTGCTGCGGAAGAAGCTAGATGAAGCTGTTTCTAAGGCGGAGCACGGGCAGGCCTGCGCGGTGCTCTGCCTGGACCTTGATCACTTCAAGGACGTTAACGATACGTTCGGCCACCCGGCCGGGGACACTCTTCTTTGCGCTGTAGCCGAGCGTTTGCGCGAATCCGTACGTGAGACCGATACGATAGCCCGGCTCGGCGGCGATGAGTTCGCCATTATTCAGACCAGTTCCACACAGCCGCATGACGGCGGTGCGCTTGCACAGCGTTTAGTCGAGGCACTTAGTGCTCCGTTCGATATATGCGGGAACCACGTTTTCGTCGGCACAAGTATCGGTATTGCTGTTTCACCAGGTGACGGCCTCGACGCCAACGTGCTTCTGAGCAGTGCCGACTTGGCACTCTATCGGAGCAAGGCTGCGGGGCGATCTCGTTTCTGCTTTTTCGAACCGGAAATGAACGACCACGCTCAGTCCCGCCTACAGCAACTGGCCGAACTCCGTCTCGCTTTGGAGGCTGGACAGTTTGAACTTTACTACCAGCCGGTCGTCCAGCTGAAGTCCGGGAGGATCGTCGGGTTTGAGGCTCTCATCAGGTGGCATCACCCAGAACGCGGGCTGATAATGCCAGACCGATTTATACCTCTCGCGGAAGACGGAGGACTGATTGTACCTCTTGGAGAATGGGTCCTACGGCGTGCCTGCGCGGATGCAGCTGAATGGCCAGACGAGTTGCGGGTTGCCGTGAACGTTTCTGCCATCCAGTTTGGTAGCAGGTCTCTCGCCGATGTCGTAACCGGTGCTCTGGAGGCCTCTGGGCTTCGTCCAGAGCGCCTTGAGCTAGAGGTAACTGAGACTGCGTTACTGCGGGAAACTGAGACCACCTTCAGCACATTGCACCAGTTGCGGTCGCTGGGTATATCCATCGCGCTTGATGATTTCGGAACCGGCTACTCATCGCTCGGATATCTTCAAAGGTTCCCATTCGACCGAGTGAAACTCGATCGTAGTTTTGTTTTTCCTTTGGGTCATGCCGGGGCCAGCGATGCCATCGTGCGCTGTGTAATCAGCCTGTGCTATGCGCTTAACATCGAAATAACGGCGGAAGGCGTCGAGAACAAGGAACAGCGCCAGCTTTTGGAAGTCAGCGGCTGCCATGATGCACAGGGGTATCTTTTTGGAAAGCCCATGACTTTTCAAGATGCTCTGGAGCTGATGGTGCGCGGGAATGATTGGTCAGAGCTGACATGACAGTTCATAACGTCAGACATTCGGCTCTAAGAGCTGCGACGGACCAGGTTCTATTTTCAGTCTTGGGCACAGCATGCCCGAAGGCCTAGCCGATCAGGTTCGTATCGTCAGTGTTCAGGGAATGCTTAGCCCCTGGACAGGAGAGAGGTTTGTCCACGGTCACCTACTCCGGGAGCGATACCGAAGGCGTGGTCGTGCTCGCTGAGCAAGACTACTAAGAACTCGGATCGCGCAAAAGTACCACCTGTCCAACCTGCACGCCGTGCGGGCCGCCCTCGTCGCCCATCTGCTCCACGCCCGAATGCCGCCGCCATGCCCGCACTGCCGCAAGTGGATTAACGCGCTGCCTAAACCGGGCTAAGTCGACAGTTGTCACTGTTAGCGCTAGCGGATTGTGAAGCGTACCGACGTGAAGTCAGTGGACGAGGTAACATCGCTGGGCTGCGTTTCCCCAGCAATGCAGAATGCGTAGCCGTTGCGAACAAACAGACCAACCTCCGCGCGCCGCTTTCGCCACCGAAATCCGGGAGGAGAGCGCTTTTTGGAAGCGGAAGGTGCAGGAGTTGAACATCACCCTGGATTGAGGCCCGGGTACGCACCCGTCCTCCCTGACCCCACCCAACATTGCTCCCCTCGCCCCCACCGCGGACAGCGCCGCCCGGGTTCGCTCCGGAGTCAGCCTCCGCTCCTTCTGCGCTATCGCCGCATTGACCCGCATCATCAGGTCGTCTGCGCCGCGCATAGCTGTGGCTCGGAGCGACATCCCGCCCTCCAACAGCCATGAAAGCCTGTAGGCGCGCGGGGTGATCCGATCGAAATGCGCCGCGACGAGCACGGCCCCGAGCTGCCGACATCGCGTCAGCGCAGCCTGGAACCCCGGCCAGCGATCGTCCTTGCACGACGCCACATCTTGATGCTCGCCGATCAAGGTCCAGCCCTCGCGTTCAACGAAGGCCCGAACGCTGGCCTGCTGCGCCTCGCCAGTCGCGTCGAATGCCGGGCGGCAGTGGTGAGGATCTGCGCCTGGGTCAGGGACAGCAGCTTTGTCATGGTCAGGGTGGCGGGGGACGAAATCTCCTCCGCGCTGCTGTGCTTCGCTCTGTTCGCCAGGTGAGCCAAGCGGTCCTGGGAATTCGGCGAGGTTACTCCCGGCAGCTTTCCAAGGCCGTGACGCGTCTTTTGTCGTCGAAGCGTCACATTCCATGCGGTAATAACATCGGGGTGCACCCCGGAGCCGCCGCATGGTCCTGAAGCTTTTCCGCCTGCTCATGCCGCGGGACGACACCTTCGTAGCCGCCTTCGCTAGCCAAGCCGCCCGTACGGTGGATGCAGCCATGGCATTCCGCGCCATGCTGGCCGAGCCCGCGAGCCTTGCGAGGCACTACGCCGACCTCAGTCGGATTGAGCGCGAGGCCGACGAGATCAACCGTGCCACGATCCGCTCCATCCACCGCACCTTCATCACGCCCTTCGATCGTACGGATATTCTCGCTCTGACGGATGCACTGGACGACGTGATCGACCGCATGAAGGACGCTGGGCGACGCCTGACCCTCTACAAGGTACCTGTCACGCCAGAGATGCTGACCATGGCGGATTGCATCATCCGCGCGTGCGAACGCCTGCGTGACGGTATGCCTCTGCTCGACGACATCTCCGGCAATGCTCGCGCACTGGGTGCGATGTGCGAGGCAGTGGACACTATCGAGAGCGAGGCGGATCGCGCGCTTCAGGCCGGCATGGACACGCTCTTCGCCGAGGATAGTACAGCCTCCCCCGGCTACAAGCTTATGGTGCAAATGGTTTATGACGGCATCGAGGACGTGGCCGACCGCTGCGAGGATGTGGCCGACCTCATCCAAGCTGTCATGGTCGAGCAGGTCTGAGAGACATACTGCGTGACCGCCGTCAGCATCGGACTACCACTCCTCGTGGCCCTCGTCGCCATCGCCCTCCTGTTCGATTTCCTGAACGGGCTGCACGACGCGGCCAATTCCATTGCAACCGTCGTCTCCACCCGCGTGCTGGCGCCGCGCGTGGCCGTGGCCTGGGCCGCCTTCTTCAACTTCATCGCCTTCCTCTTCTTTGGCCTTCACGTCGCAAATACCATCGGCAAGGGCATCATCGCAGCTGAGGCTGTCGATCCCGCCGTCATCGGCGGCGCGCTCACCGGCGCCATCGCCTGGAATATCGCCACCTGGATCTGGGGCATTCCCTCCTCCTCCAGCCATGCCTTGGTTGGCGGGCTAGTCGGGGCAGCGATCGCCAAGGCAGGCTTCTCGGCCGTTCTGTGGGGCGGCGTCGGCACAATCGCGGCGTTCATCGTCATCTCACCGCTTCTCGGCTTCCTGCTCGCGCTGCTGCTTGTGCTCATTACCAGTTGGGCCGCGCGCCGCTCCACTCCCTACGCGGTGGACCGGCGCTTCCGCGTGCTTCAGCTCCTCTCCTCTTCCCTTTTCAGTCTGGGCCACGGCGGCAACGATGCGCAAAAGACCATGGGCATCATTGCCATCCTCCTCTTCTCCCAGGGGATGATCGGCGAGACCTTCCACGTCCCTTTCTGGGTCGTCATCGCCTGTCATGCCGCCATGGGCCTCGGCACGCTGATGGGCGGTTGGCGCATCGTCCGCACCATGGGCTCGCGAATCACCGAGCTACGCCCTGTGCAGGGCTTCTGCGCAGAGACCGGCGGCGCCCTTTCGCTGTTTGGCGCCACCTGGCTCGGCATCCCCGTCTCCACCACTCACACGGTCACTGGCGCCATCGTGGGCGTCGGCGCCGCGCGCCGCGCGTCTGCTGTCCGGTGGGGCGTTGCGCGGCGTATTGTCTGGGCCTGGATCGTCACTCTTCCCGCCTCTGCCGCGGTGGGGGCGCTCGGCTACTGGCTGGGGGCGGGTTTCTTAAGCTGAGACAAGGGCGTAAACACGCCTCGGTCAATCCGGGGCATGTTCGTCTTCACTACTGGGGATAGCGTGCTACTCTGATCGAACGGCGCTATCTCCGTACTGCCTCGCCAGATGTCTAACGAGCAGACACAGATCGGACTCGTTCACCTTCCCGGCCGCCTCTGGCAGCGAGAACCACTGCCGCACGCGCTGTGCACGCTCCCACGAAGTACCCGTCCGGACATAGATTAGACCTCGGCTCGACGGTGGACGGCCAGGCTTGTCCATCTCATGCAATGACCAGGATCGCGGCGAGCCACGCGAAGTATTCCAGTTCAACTCATCCGGGCCTTAACGGTCCCGCGTAGCCCCGGCCTCTTCTTCAGGCCAATGCTGGAGCGGCCGCGACGCGAAAGCCCCACGCCAACGATAGCGGTACAGCCGTTGGGACAGCACCGGGGACGAACCGGGTGATGCACACCTTACGGGGAAGCCCTCGGCGGCCTTTGTTCAGCGATGCAGCGTAGCGGAGCCCACTACGGCGCCTCATGTCTGCCGGGCAGGAGCGCGGCGCCATGCCGTCCGAAACCTAGCCCGACGGTATCCCCGGACAGCGGAGGGGACCCGGCTGAGGAGGATACGACGAAGATTTCCCCGAGCGTCGTGGCGACCGTGTATTCCATTACGCCGCCCAGATAGGCTGCCTTCGAAACCGTGCCTGCCAGCATCGCCTCTGGATCCGCCGGGCCAAGCAGGGCAATCGCCTCGGGCCGCAGCGCCAACTCCGCCGGCCCGTCCGGCAGGTTTCGATGAGGAAGGATCAGGCGCGCCTCGCCGATCGAGACTTCGGCATCCACGTCATCCAGACGGCGCACCGTCGTGGGAATGCGGTTCGCCTCACCCACAAAGCCTGCCACGAAGGCGCTCGCCGGGCTCGCATAGAGCTCGCGCGGGGTGCCCTCCTGCGCGATCACAGCCTGGTTCATGACGATGATCTTGTCGGAGATGGCCAGTGCCTCCGCCTGGTCGTGCGTGACATAGACCACGGTGACACCGAGCCGTTGGTGAAGATCCCGAATCTCCTCCCGCATCTTGCGGCGCAGCCTCGCGTCAAGGTTGGAGAGGGGTTCGTCGAACAGGAGGACCGAAGGCTCCAGCACGAGGGCGCGCGCGACCGCCACGCGCTGCTGCTGCCCGCCTGACAGTTCCGAGGGTAGCCGGGCCTCGAAGCCGGCCAGCCCTACGCTCTCGAGTGCCGCTCGGCCAGCCTCCACCGCTTCCCGCTTCGGGCGGCGCGAGACGGTAAGGCCGTAGCAGACATTCTCCAGCATGGTCATGTGCGGGAAAAGCGCGTAGGACTGGAACACCATGGAGACGTCGCGCTCAGCGGGCGGCAGGGCGGAGACGTCCCGGCCACCGATCAGCACGCGCCCTTCACTCGGATACTCCAGCCCTGCGATCATCCGCAGCGTCGTCGTTTTGCCGCAGCCCGAAGGGCCCAGCAGGGTGCAAAGCGTGCCGGCCGGCACGGTAAAGGAGACGTCCCGAACGGCGACACTTTCGGCACCGAACCGCTTCCACACGTGCTCGAAGCGCACCTCTGCCGCGCGGCTCATGCGACCACTCCTCCTGGCTGGACGGGCAGCGCCACCGTCGTCCGTCGGCCGATCTGCCGCCTGCCGACGAGAAGCTGCGCCAGCCCTAGCATTACGATCATCAAAGCGATCAGCACGACCGCGACGGCGATGGCCAACCCGTAATCACCGTTGATCACTCGGTTGACGATGAAGACGGTTGCCAGCTCCGTATCGGCCGTGACCAGGAAGATGACCGCCGAGATGGTCGTCATCGCCCGCACGAAGGCATACACCAGCCCCGCCACGATCGCCGGTCGCAGCAGCGGCAACAGCACGCGCCGGAAGGCATCGCCCCCGCCGCCGCCCAGCGTATGGGAAGCCTCGTCAAGCGACGGGTCGATCTGCGCCATCGCTGCCATGCCCGACCGCAGCCCAACCGGCAAGTTCCGGAAAACAAAGCACGCCACGATGATCGCGCCCGTCCCAGCCAGTTCCAGCGGAGGCAAGTTGAAGGCGCGCAGATACGCGACGCCGATCACCGTACCCGGCACCGCGAAGGACAGCATGGCGGCGAACTCCAGCAGCCCTTTGCCCGCGAACCGCGTCCGCGAGAACAGCCAGGCCGCTGCGATACCCAAAGCCGCCGTGATCGGCGCCGAGATGGCGGCCAACGTCACAGTGGTGATCACGCTGTTCCAGGCGAGGCCGGTGAGCTGCCCGTCATTGATCTCAAAGGCCTTGACCATATGGCGCAGCGTGGGCGTGTAGTCGCGCCCCCAGACCTCGACGAAGCCGCCCGAGATGGCCAGCACATAGAGAGCGACCGTCAGCCCCGCCCAGGGTAGCACGACGGCGAGGCAGAGACGGCGCACCCCGGCGGGCAGCGGCGGCGCGAGCCCGCCGTCGCCCTTGCCACCAATCGAGACATAGGATTTGCGCGCTGTCAGCCAGCGCTGCAGCGAGAAGGCGCCGAGCGCCAGGGCAAGTAGAACGAGGGACAGTGTCGCCGCCCGCCCCGCATCCGCTTGCGCCCCAACAACAGCAAAGAAGATTTCCGTCGCCAGCACGCCGAACTGGCCGCCTAGCACCACCGGATTCCCGAAATCCGCCATACTCTCCACAAAGCCGAGCAGAAGGGCATTGGCGATGCCCGGCAACAGAAGTGGAAGCGTAACCGTGCGGAAGGTCTCGCGCGGCGTCGCGCGCAGCGTCGCGGAGGCTTCCTCCAACGTCGGGGAGAGGCCCTCCACCACACCGATCAGCACGAGAAAGGCGATTGGCGTGAAGGCGAAGAGCTGCGCGAGCAGCACGCCCGGTAACCCGTAGATCCAGCGCCCCAGCTCCCACCCGAACCAGGAGGAGGCAGCGGCAGAGACGATGCCCGAACGCCCGAAGATCAGGATCAATCCCAGGCCAAGGATGAAGGGAGGCGTCACGATCGGCAGCACCGTCAGCCACCGCAGCGGCCGGACCAGCTGCAGGCGCCCACGCACAACCAGCAATGCGAAAGCGAGGCCGAGCGCGGTGGTGCCGACCCCGACGAGGGTGCCGAGCAGCAGCGTGTTCCAGACCACCCCGCAGCGCGGTGCGCCGGTTAGGCAGGCCAGACTCCAGAGCCGGTCGTCGGCAAGTCGCCCGAACACGGCGCCGGCTGTCACCGCACCGCCGGGATCGCGGAAGCCGTCAACCAACAGCAGCAGCAACGGCAGTGCGGTGAAGATCGTGATGGAGAGAGTGACTGTGACTGCCACTGTTGCGGTAAAGGCGTCGCCGCGGAAGGCCCCCCGCCCGGCCAGACCAGACGCAAACAATCCAGCCAACGCCGCCGGCACCAGGGCGCCGCCCCAACCGATGCCGAACTGCCGGTCCTGCAGCGGCCCGAGAAGCGCTTCCAGCCAAGTCGCCGACCAGCCCTGCACGCCGATGGCATAGCCTTGCACAATCAGCAGCCCGAGGCCGAGCCCACCCACCAGCAGGAACAGTCCCGCCCGTGTCGGACGATCGAGGGGCAGCAGCGCCGCGAGCAGCCCGAGAAGTGGCGCGAGCACGGCCGGCCAAAGCCACCAGCGACCCTGGCTCAAAACCTGCCCGGCAGCGGGTGCAAAATCGGGGTCGAACAACCAGGCCGCAGCTGCGAACGGCACAGCGCCGATGCCGTCCTGCGTCAGGTACCATGGCAGCAGCAGCGCCGCTACGAGGGCGAGAGCGCTGCTCCAGAGGCCGGCTGCGCGCATGGCACGCTCAGCGCGGCAGCGTGTTTACCTCGCGGTCCCATCGCTCAATGAGGCGCCGCCGCTCGGCCGAGGCGCCGTACTTGGCAAAGTCGTAGTCGATAAGCCGGATCTGGGACATTTGCGGCGCCTCGGCCGGAACCGGTGACGCGCGGTTCGACGGCGTCTGGAACTGCTTGGTCTCCGCGCCGAGCGCCTGGGCAGCGGGGGTCAGCGCCCAGTCGTAGAAGCGCTGGGCATTCCGGAGGTTCCGTGCGCCCCGGATGATGGACATGGAGCCAACCTCGTAGCCCGAGCCCTCGCAAGGCACCGCGCTGGCCACGGGGAAACCGCCGAGACGCTCTGTCACTGCGTCATGCACGAAGGAGATCGACACCCCCGTCTCGCCTCGGGCAACGGACTTGATCGGTCCGGTGCCCTGGCGCGGATAGGCGTTGATGTTGCGGTGCAGGGCCTTCAGGTACTCGAAGGCCGGCTCCTCTCCCATGATCTGCACGATTGTCGCGATCATGACATAGGCCGTGCCCGAGGATTGCGGGTTGGCCATCTGGATCTCGTTGCGGAATCGCGGCTCCAGCAGGTCGCGCCAGCAGGCGGGCGCGGCGATGTTGCGGCGGGCCAGCAGTTCGGTGTTGAACCCGAAGCCGAGCGCGCCGGCATAGATGCCAACTGTTCGGTAATTGCTGTCTCGCGCCTGCTTCTGCGCCCAGTCATGCAGTTGATCGAGTGCGGGGGAGCGGTATTCTGCCGAGAGGTTCTCCTCAGCCGCCTGCAGGTGCGGGTCGCCCGTGCCGCCGAACCAGAGGTCACCACGAGGATTCTGCGCCTCGGCCCGGATCTGGGCGAGGACCTCGCCCGAGCCCTTCTGAGCCACCGACACGCGCACGCCGGTTTCGCGCTGGAAGGCGTTCGCGGCCGCTTGGCACCATTCGACCTGCACGGAACAGTAGAGGTTCAGCGTCCCCTGCGCCCGGGCAGTTCCACCACCGGCGAGAAGAGCCGCGCCTATCGCGACGGTCTGGATGACTCGGAGCAGCATAGACCATTCCCTCCCGGCCGGACTGAGCGCCGCCTGTCATCGAGATGCAACAAATACGTCATGCAGGCAATCAGCCAGCCAGCAACTTCACTCGCGCCGCATCCAACGCCAGTGCGGCGCGCCCACCGACGGCCAGATGCCCCTCCCCGCCCGTATGCGGCGCATCCACCAACACCTCCGCCCCGGCCACCCGCACGCCGTAACGGATGCTGGCGCCCAGGAACTCGCGATGCGTGATCTCGCCCTCAATCAGGCGTCTGCCGGCGGGGTCTGCGCCGGGTGGAAGGAGGGAGACATCCTGGGGACGGAAGACCAGCCGCGCGCACTCGGGCGCCGCCAGTCCGGCCGGCAGCGGGATACGGGTTCCGCCAGCGATCTCGAAAGCGGCGACGCCACCATCCCGTAGCACCGTGCCTAGCATGATGTTGGCCGTTCCCAGAAAGCCGGCAACGAAGAGGTTGGACGGGTGGTCGTACAACTCCATGGGTGTGCCGACCTGCTGCACCACGCCGTCATTCATCACCGCGATCCGGTCGCACACCGTGTTCGCCTCCTCCTGGTCATGGGTGACGAAGATGGTGGTCAGGCGAAGCCCCTGCTGCAGCTCTCGCAGCTCCCGCCGGACCTGCACCCGCAACCGCGCATCGAGGTTGGAGAGAGGCTCGTCCAGCAGCAGCACCATCGGGCGCACGGCAACGGTGCGGGCAAGCGCCACCCGCTGCTGCTGGCCTCCCGACAACTGGGCGGGCCGCCGATCCCCCATGCCCTCAAGGCCGACAAGCTTCAGCGCCGCATCCACCTTCGGGCCGATCTCGGCGCGGGGCACGCGGCGCTCCTCCAGCCCGAAGGCCACGTTGCGGCGGACCGTCATATGCGGCCACAGCGCGTAGGATTGGAACACCATGCCGACATCGCGCTTCCACGGCGGTAGGGCGGAGATGTCCTTGCCGCCTACCAGCACGCGGCCGCGCTGGGCCGTGTTGAAGCCTGCGATCAGCCGCAGCAGCGTGGTCTTGCCGCAGCCCGAGGGGCCGAGGAAGGCAAAGAACTCGCCCGGCCGGATCTCCAGGTTCACGTCCTTCAGCACGCGCGTCGTGCTGTAAGAGAGGTCCACCCCCTCGACGCGGATACCGGCGGGCTCACGGGCCAGCAGCTCGCTCATGCGGATCTCCTCCCGCCGCCGCGTTCGGCGACCAGATGGGACAGAAGGGTAGACAGGCCAACGATGACCACGGCGATGATGCCGAGCGCAGCCCCAGCGCCCCGGCCGGCCGGTGACTGCATGAACACGTACAGGCCATAGGCCAGCGGTGCGTCATTGCTGGATTGCACCAGCATCAGCGTGGCCGAGAGCTCCACCGCCGCCGTGGCGAAGGAGGTGATGAAGCCCGCCGCAAGGCCGCCAGCCATGAGGGGCAGCACGATCCGGCGAACAATGCTCAGGCGACGGGCCCCAAGATTCTCGGCAGCCTCCTCCAGGCTGGCCGAGATCTGCTGCATCGCCGCCATGCAGGCCCTCAGGGCGTAGGGCAGGCGCCGGACGGCCAGTGCCAGGACGATGATCCCCCAGAAGGCGGCGAGCGAGGTGCCGCCCGGCAGGGTGAGGCCGAAGAAGGTGCGAAGATAACCGATGCCCAGCACCAATCCCGGTACGGCAAGGGCCGACATGGCCAGGTAGTCCAGCCAGCGCGCTCCCGCCATCTTCGTGCGCAGCACGAGATAGACGATGGTGGTGCCGAGGATCACGTCGATCAGCCCCGCCAAGCCCGCATAGATCAGCGTATTGGTGATGTACTGCGAGCTCTCCGCGAAAACGCGCGCGTAATGCGCCAGGGTGTAACCATCCGGCAGCGGCGCGAAGGACCAGATCGTGGCGATGGAGAGCAGGAATAGCCCGAGATGCGGTGCCAGCACGAGCATCAGGATCAGGATGATCACCGCATAGGCCGCAACGGCCTGGCCGCGGGACATGCGCCGCCGCGCCAGCCCACCGCCGCCGCGCTGCATCGTCGCGTAGTCCTTGCCCCGCAGCGCAAGCGAGGAGATCCAGAGGGACAGCACGGAAAACAGGATCAGCACGACGGAGATGACGTAGCCGATGGGGTCTTCCAGCCCCACGGAGGTGATCCGGAGATAGGCCTGCGGCGCCAGCATCTCGCGCACGTTCAGCAGCAGCGGCGTTGCGAGGTCGTCGAAGACCTTGATGAACACGAGGCTGGCACCGGCGACATAGCCCGGCATGGCCAGCGGCAGCACGATGCGACGGAACAGCCGGAAGCCGTGGCTGCCCAGGTTCTGCGCGCTCTCCTCCATCGCCCGGTCGATGTTCTTCAGGCTGGCGACGAGGTTCAGCAGAATGAAGGGGAAGTAGTGAACTGACTGGACGAAGATCACTCCGTTCAGCCCCTCCATGAAGGGGATGTTGATGTCGAACCAGTCGCCAAGCAGCAGGTTCACCGTGCCGGTGCGGCTGAACAGCAGCCCCATCGCCACCGCGCCGGCGAAGGGCGGCATGATCAAGGGCAGCACGCCCAGCGTCTGGACGAGGATGGCGCCGCGAAACTCGAAGCGTGTCGTGAAGTACGCCAGTGGCAGCGCGATGAGGCTCGCCACCGCCACGGACATCAGCGAGACGTAGAGCGAGTTCAGGAAGCTCGTCCGGAACAGGTCGTTGGACAGGAAGTCGCCGAAATGCGCGAAGGTGATGCCTCCCGACACCCGGTCCTGGAAGGCGACCGTCACGACGGTGAGCACCGGCACCACCAGGAAGGCGAGCAGGAACAGCGCCACGAGCGCGAAGGCCACCGCCTCCCCCGGTCGCGCCGGCCAGAAGCCGCGTGCGGAGGGGCGGGGCGGTGCAGAGGCGGTGGCCTCGATGGCGGCAGTGACCGGCGTCGTCACGCGCTTCAGCCCGCCGCCTTCGCTGCATCAGCCGCCTTGGCGGCGGCTGCCTGATACTTCTCCCGCGCGAAGGCGGACCAGCGTTGCTCCAGCTCCGCCTGGCGTGGGCTGCCGGCGCGGCCGCTGAAGGCGCCTGTCATGGCGTCGGAAGAGGCTTCCGCCTCGGTGATCGGCATCGCGCTGATCAGGGCGCGCGCTTCCACCAGCAGCGCCCGGGCGGCGGGATTGTCCCTGCGGGCGAGCCGTGTCTCGACATCGCCGATCGCCTTGGTTGCGCGCTTCAGACCCTCCAGGTTGGTGCCGATGGTCTGGTCGTAAAGGGAATCGACCACTGCGTAGCGCTTGCCGGATTCCACCACATCGAAACGCAGGCTCGGCATGCCGATGGAGCCGGTGAAGGGGTTCGGATAGCCGGCCGGTGCCTTGGCATAGACCGCCGGGTTCACCGGCAGCCGGCGGATCGTCGGCTCCAGCAGGATCTCCTGCCCCTGGGTGGAGAGAAGGAAATCGATGAAGGCCTTGGCGCCAGCCAAGTTCGGCGGGTTCTTCACGATGGCGATGTTGGCCGGCACCACCGTGGTGACGGACGGATAAACGAACTTCACCGGGAAGCCCGCGCCTTGCGCCGAGAAGGCGAAGAAGTCGATCACGATGCCAATCCCGACCTGGCCGGAATTGACGGCATCCGGCACGCCGAATGAGCGCTCCGTGATCTGCCGCAGGTTGCCGGAAAAGCCCTTCACCGTGCCCCAGCCCTTCTCCCACCCTTCGCCCTGCAGGATGGTCTCGAGCGTCAGATGCGTGGTGCCGGAACGGGATGGCGCGGTGATGATGACGTGGTCGTGGTAAACGGGCTTCGCGAGATCAGCCCATTCCTTCGGCTCGGGCAGACGGTTGGCACGGGTGTAGCGCTCATTCCACATGATGCCGTAGCCCGAGGCCGCGAAGCCCGTGACGAACCCCTCCGGATCGTTGATCGTATAGGGACCGATCCTCTCCGGAATGCCCTGCGCTGTTGGACGGTAAGCCTCCAACAGGCCGGCGGTCTTCAGGACCTCGAATGCATCGGGCGCGGAGGCCCAGAACAGGTCCACGGCGTTGTTCGTGCGCGTCTCCTGGACGAAGCGGACGCCGGCGGTGGTGTTGCGGTTCTGGACGTCTAGCGTGATGCCGGGATGCGCGGCTTCGAAGGCCCGCTTGAACGGGCCAGTCACGTCATTCGAGAAGGAGGTAACAACGCTGACTTTTCCGGACACCCCTGCGCTCTGGGCCTGCGCAGCGCCGGCAATGGACGGGATGAGAGCACCAAGTGCGCGGCGGCTGATTGCGGTCTGCCCAGCCTTCCCAAGCTTCTTAGGCATCACTCCCTCCGTTACATTTTTATGACGAGCATCGTTCTGGGTCACTCTTTGAGAGCTGACAAGCCTCCTCACCTTTGGAATGTCTGCGAGTGAGAGATTGACCAGGTTCACCGCCTCACGATGGACGGGGCGAGTTGCCGGCCCTGGGCTTGGCCGTCCTGAGAAGACCCTGCTTCAGACCAGCCGTGGTGACGATGCTCTCCTGAGGGCTCCCTTGCGTGTCAGTCGTCGGAGATCACGAGCACCACATCCAAGCAGCCCGGTCCTGAGCAAGCTCTGGAACACCGCGTTGCAGGCGGCTGCGGGTAGGTTCAGAGGCACTTAAGCAAGTCGCCCGGAGTGCTGAAGGCCGAGGTCAGGAGCTGGGGAGGGTCAGGGCGGCGGGAAAGAAAATCGCCTCTGAGCTGGTGCGCTTTGCATTCTTTGGTCTGGAAACCAAGCGGCGATGTCCAGGCTGGAGCAGCGCGAGGCATTGCCCCAAATCCAACTACCGAAACGGGTAGGCACCGCTTCTCTTACAATGACTTCCCATTTACTTGCATTGCGATGGTACTGCTCATTGCTGGCCAGGCTTTCGCCCCCTTCACAAGTATCGAATCATCTATCTCCTCACCCGACGACTTGGCTGTTGGGCCGAGCCACCGGCCGGGTCAATCCTTGCTGTGCATCAGCTGTCAGAGCCGGAGTGCTTCAGCTTGGGCCAGCTACCAGAACAGGTCTCTACCTGCGGCTGCGGCTGATCCTCGGTGCATGAACTCGGTGCTGTAGCAGCCGTTCATCGTCCATGACCTCTCCTACCCCTCCGCACCATGCCGACACCCAGCAACTCCGCTCAATCATCGCAGGGGTGAGTGATGGGGTGGTCTTGATCGCTCCGGATCGGGGTATCGTTTGGGCCAACGGGCCCGCCCTGGCCATGCACGGCGTGGCGGAACTCAGCGAGCTTGGAAGCACCGCTGCCGGCTACCGCAAGCGCTTCGATCTGCGCTACCGAAACCGGCATCGCCTGCCGGAGGGCGAGTACCCGCTCGAGCGGATCATGTCCGGGGAGACTTTCGACGAGGTTGTGGTGGAAGTCGCGCCCGCGGGCGAGGCTGAGGCTCGCTGGACGCATCGGGTCCGCAGTCTGGTGCTGACCGACGAGGCAGGACTTCCTGACCTCCTGGTTCTAATCCTGCGCGACGAGACCGAGCGCTACGACGCCGAGGAGCGTTTCGAACGAGCCTTCAACGCCAACCCGGCCCCGGCCCTCATCCTGCGCCTCTCCGACCTCCGTCACATCCGGGTCAACCGCGGTTTTCTGGAGATGACAGGGTATCGGGAAGATCAGGTGATTGGGCGCTCTGCCTATGACGTGGATGTACTGGAAGGGGCGGCCCGACGGGAGCTGGCGGTGGAGCGCTTGGGAGAGGGACGCACCATCCCGCAAATGGAGGCGACGCTGCAGCTGCCTGACGGGCGTGAGAAGTGCGTCGTGCTGGCCGGCCAGCCCATTGAGATTGGCAGCACGGCTTGCATGCTATTCACCTTCGCCGATCTGGACGGGCGCCGGAACGCCGAGAGGGCCCTGCGGCAGAGCGAGGAGCGTTTCGCCCTGGCTTTCCGTGCCCTTCCCGTGCCGGCGCTACTGGCCACTGCGCACGAAGCTCGGATCTTGCTTGCCAATGACGCGTTTTGCTGGAGCACGAACCGCAAGGAGGCGGATGTAGTGGGCCGTACAGCTGAGGAGTTGCCGCTCTGGGCCGATCCAGTCGTGGCGGACAACCTAGCTGAAAAGTTCCGGAGGGAGGCGCGCTTGGCCGATGAGGAAGTCCTCCTGCATGTGCAGGACGGCACCGCCCTGGCCTGTGCAGTCTCCGCTACGCCGGTGGAACTTGGTGGCGAGCCCTGTATGCTCCTCGTCGCGCCCCGCGCCCCAGAGCGAGCGCGAACACGGGGCGAAATCGCAGCTGCTATTGCCGCAGCCATGACCGACACAGGAACCATCACGGCGCGGGTGTTGGACCACCTCGCCCGATCGGGGCCCGTGTTGTCCAAGGACAGCGCGCCGGCTGCTATCTCGGCGCTCCCGACGAGGGCGCGGGAGGTGCTGGAGCTGGTATCGCGTGGGTTGGACGACGCGGCTATCGCCGGGCAACTCGGCATCAGCCCGACTACCGTCCGAAACCATGTGAACGGGCTGTACAGAAGGCTGAAGGTCGGCTCACGCGCCCAGTTGGTCGTCTGGGCGCGCGAACGCGGCCTGGGCACCTGACGAGAGTTAGACCACGGCAGTCTGAACAAGCTGTTTCAATCATGCCGCTGATGCGAATGCATCAGGTGCTGCGTGCGTTCTGGGAGGGCAGCTCAAACCTGCCACGAAGGGGACCGTTGGTTGAGCGCAACCCGGGCCATCGCGGTCCGGGCCTCTTCGAAGGAACGAGAGCGTGGACAAGGATCGCATTGAAGGCGCGGCCAAGCAGGCCGTAGGCTCCGTTAAAGAAGTCTTCGGCAAGCTTACTGGCGATGCCAAGACCCAGGCCGAGGGCGCGGCCCAGAAAGCCGAGGGCAAGGTTCAAAATGCCGCTGGCAGCGTGAAGGACAGCGTGCGCGACGCGGCGGACCGGTAAGCCGCTCCACAGGTGACACAACACGGCCCGGCCGCACGCCGGGCCGCTCTGCAGTCCGGAGCCGCCTTACCGCGGCCAAGCGAAAGAGATTGTATGTCCTCCAATTACCCAGGCCTGGGACCTGCGGGAAGCGCCGTGCCGCCGACCGTTGCCGTCTCCCTGCCGCGCGTGTCCTGGGGCGCGGTCCTGGCCGGCGCCATCGTGGCCCTGGCGATCGGCCTCATGCTCAACGTCCTTGGCGCGGCTGTGGGCGCGACCCTTGTGGACACGACGGCGCGCGACACCCCGGCGGCTTCCAGCTTCGGCATCGGCGCCGGAATCTGGCTGCTCGTCTCCAACCTGATCGGCCTCGGCGTGGGAGGTTACACCGCAGCGCGCCTGTCCGGTACGGCCAGCAACACCGATGCGACGCTCCACGGCATGGCCATGTGGGCGGCTTCCTTCCTGATCTCTGCCATGCTGCTTGGCAATCTTGTCGCCGGCGTTGCCTCGACCGCAGCAAGCGGCGTGACGGGAGCCATCGGCGGCATCGCGAGTGGTATCGGGTCCGCAGCCTCCGCTGTCGGTGGACAGGTCGCCAACCGCACAAGCACCGACGCTGCGCAGTCGGCTGCACAGCGCATCGTCGAACGGGCACAGAACGCCCTCGCCGGCGCTGGCAATGCTCCTGCAGCCATGACATCGGACCAGCGCAAGGCCGAGATCGCAACAGTGGTCGGGCGATGGGTGTCGGACGGGAACCTGTCTGGCGGTGACCGGGATCGGCTGAACGCCCTTGTAGCGGCCGAGTACAATGTCAGCCCGGAGGAGGCGCAGCAGCGCGTGGCACAGGCGGAGCAGCAAGCCAGGCAATCCTTGCAACAGGCCGAGCAGCGCGCTCGCCAGGCAGCCGACGCTGCTGCAAAGGGCGCATCTGTGGCCACGTTCTCCATCTTCCTGACGATGCTCTTGGGGCTGCTAGTCACCATCGTTGGCGCGCGGCGTGGCACACGCGACCGTCTGGCGCTCCGTAGCACCTATTAGCGCAACCTCGACCCAGAACCGCCCCAGCCTGCGTGTTGGGGCGGAGCAGCGTGTCTTCGAGTTCGTCTTGAAAGTGAATGTGACAGCAGCTCACAAGAGATGCAGAATCTAGTCGCAAGTTTTAGCTGCCATCCTGAATGGAACGCAGAGCCTTATCGAATGCTGCGGCCAACTCGGCCCGAATGTTCATCGCGTCAACAACACCGCCCGACATCAACGCCTCGTGCAGACAGAACTCCAACTCGGCCCGAAGGTTCAGAAGGGCTTTGACCTGGTTCTCCGCAGCTACTTCTCCCATCACCTTTCGAACCGCCTGCAACACCAACAACTCCAAGTCGAGGATGTGCTTTTGCGAGTTTTGGGACGATGACATGCAGGTCGGCCCTGACCACTAACGAACACTCATCTTCGACAAGAAAGTCCGGGGTTGGAATATGCAGTTTACTACCCGCTGATTGAGGCGAACTGGCAGACCGATGCGGTTGCATCATCTTAACTGTGCGAGAGCATCGGACTGCGAGCAGAACACTTTTCGCAGAGATCTCTCACCGGCGTGCTCTGCTCGCTTAGCATTCGCGTGCGCAGCGATCCCGTGATGGCGCAGGGTAGGAACGAGACTACGCCAGCTTCCAAACTTTTTCGGCTACGGCCTGTCCCACGAACGTGCAGCGAGCTGGCGCGAGGCAATAGAGGCGAAAAATCGGGCCGCTGGACCCGGTGCGTGTACATTTTCTAGAGCCCGGCCCGCACTCGGCACTACACGCCCTGTTTCGCGTTTCCGCCACCCATGTCTGCCTAGGTTTGCCGTTCATGCAGTCCTGAAGCGTTCGCGTGGTCTGCGATGAGACATGCCCGCTGCGCTATTTACGTCAGGACCTCCGCGCAGCGACCGAGCAGGGCTCGCCAACACCTCGACCCGGCCTAACCACCTCCCCGAAGTAGCGCGGGAGCCACACCCCCGAGCAGCGATTTGCGTTGATGGGGCAAGAAAAGATACAAAGACGCTCCTTAGGCAAGAAAAGAGACGGAGGACTGATGCCTGCCTGCAAGTGGATGATGGTCCGCGGGTGCATGCGCTGCATCGACGGCGTCTCGCCCAATCGGTTCCATGACAAGTGCTCCAGCCAGAATGCAGCGGTAGCCTCGGTGTCCGACCTGATGCAGGCCGACCTAGCCCACATACCGAGTGGCGGCATGGCAGTTGTCGCTCCTCCGCCTGGGACCGCCGGCCCATCTGCATACTCCCCGTTCAGCGGTAGCCCTGGAGGCTTTGTCGGGAGCCCCTCGCGAGATGGCGGTGGTTTTGGGAGCTCTGTGGGCAGCTCCCCGCTAGGCGCCGGTCGCCTCGGGAGCTCCCCGTCAAGCGCCGTTGGCCCTGGCAGCTTTGCCGAGGGCTCTCCGCCAGGCCGCGGAGGTCTGCTCGTGCGCGACGCCCTGACAGGCACTTGGTACGAGACAAGCGTCCAAGAGTTCCAGACTCAGCTTCCTACCGCGCCCAACGGCGATGTCGCCCCGTCCCCCTATGTGCCAGAGCTGACGCCTGGGCTTGGCGGCCCAGGTCTTCCCAGCCTGCCCGGACCGGGCGGCCTGCCAAATCTCCCAGGGACATGGCTCCCGCCGGACGGGCCGGCAGCCGTGATCAGCGAGCCCGGGGGCGTCTTCGTTGCCACCGTGCTGCTGCTGGCGGTTGCTGTGAGCAAGGCACGCGTCATCCTCACCGCCTCCTCGACGAGGAAGGCCTGAGGCGAGACCGACACAGCTAGCATAGCCCCGCCTCACACCGCGCCCTCTCCATCACAGGGCGTTCACCGGCCGGCACCACCTCTGCCGGGCTCCCGGCGCAGACAGCCTGTACGGCCGTCGTGGACTGCTGCGTGGCGCAAGGCTGCCATTGATGCCTTCTGGTGCTGGCCGAATCCGGGCTTTTAGGGCCGGGCCAAGCTCGCGAACTCTGCTTCGATCAGCAGCTGCGCCTCATCGGGCTCGATGAAGCCGGCGTCCACCACACCGTTACGCCAGCCATGCCAGTAGGATCGCGTCATATCCGTCTCGCCCATTAAGCCGGCCATGCCGTCCATGTAGCCGATCATGACCTCCGCCTCGTCGAGGAGGCGGTACTCCGCAACGGTTCTGACGGCGTCAAACATCCCGTTCCTTCCCACAAGGAGACCCACGCCTCCGGCCCGCAGTACGTCGGCAGGTTCCAAGCGAGGCTTATACACTCAGGTGCGTTGAGCATCGATCTACGTGGTTGTGAGAACTCTGCCGTAACAACCGAAAGTTGGCATCGGCCCCATCAACTCGAGGGGCTGATAGGTGTGCTTTGATCCACCTTAGGCAAAGAGAGCTCTGCGGTGATGCCCGGCTGGCATGCGGTAGCTACCATCTCCTCAGGGCAACGACCCCGACAGGAGAACTCCGATGTTTCACCGTACCAACACGCGCAACGTTACCCCCGCGCTCGACCATCCGGCGAGCACCGTGGCATCTTACCGCGGCTCTCACGTTGCGCCGCCGCCGCGTCGAAGGGTCGTCCCTGGCACGTCGGCCCGTGGCGCCATCTACACGGCGCGTTTAGCTACCTCCGACGAGGTCCGGGAGGATGCTTACCGGCTCCGCTACCGCAGCTACCTCGCCGGCGGCTTCATCAGTGAAAACCCGACGGGCCTCTTCCACGATCGCTACGACGGTTCTTCCAACGCCGAGACTGTCGTTCTGTACGACGACGACGCTCCTATCGCGTCGGTTCGTATCTGCATGCTGGAACGTGGAACGAGCTACACGTCTCCAGCCCTGGATACCTTTCCCGAGGAGGTAGGAGGCCTGCTCAATGCGCATCCGAACGACGCCTTTGCTGGCCGTGCCATTGAGGTCACCCGCCTGGTCCGCAGCCCGGAGGCGGAGAACAACCAGGGGCTCGTCTTCCTGCTCTATCGGATCGCTGGCTACGTTGCGCTCTGCCACCACACGCAGATCTTTCTTGCCTGCGTGCGGTCGAATCACGCTCCTTTCTACAAGCGCCTGGGTTACTCCGCGGCTTCCGAGCTGAAGCCTTATCCCGGTCTCAGCTGCCCGATGCTGCTCATGGCCAGCGACCGTCAGCGCTATGACGCAGTGCGTACCAAGGTCCCGATGATGGATCCCATGACGCACGCCACGAGCAACCTGGAAGGCTTCTATCGGGGAGAACCGGTGCAACTGTCCCTGATTGGCTGATTAAGGAAGAAAACTGTCCCGGGCAGCCCGATACCACACCCCTCGCACGAACTTGCCTGGTTCCACTCAATCGGAACGTGTGGCAAGATCGTGCGAGCAGTGGAATAGTGAACGTGCCACCATCTCTCCGCCTTCGTTACCTTGTCGCCAGCACTGTCATCGCGATTGCCGTCCCGCGCCCTGGTTTGACGCAGGGCGTCGGAGACCGGAGTGAAGCCTTCTTCGCTCGCGTGGGTTATGGCTTGGCATCTTACCGCACGACCGGGCGCGCCTCGGTCGCTGGCCAGCCGGTACCTGGGGCACGGGTGGCGCTCGACGACATATCATTCGCGGCTTTGGAGCTTGGCTGGCGCTTCTCGCCCGATTGGAGCGTTTCGGTGCTGGGCGGACTTCCCCCGACCGTCGCGCTGCGCGGGCGCGGCGACTTCTCGGACCAGGGACTTCTGCGAAAGGTGACCTACGGCGCGGCGCAAGTGGGATTTCAGTATCACCCCTTCACCCTGGGCCGCTTCGAGCCCTTCGTCGGTGCCGGTCTGAACTACACCGCGGTCTTCAGGACGCGTGGTGGCTCAATGTCAGAGCTTCGGGTTGCGGACAATGCTGGCCCCTATCTGCAGGTCGGCGGACTGCTGCATTTCAACGATCGCTTTTCCGCCTTCGTGGACGTTCGGAAAACCTGGATTTCTTTTGATGCCAAAGGCGTTGCGGGGAACCTCCCTGTGCGTGTCAGCATAGACCCCGACCCCGTATCCCTGACGCTCGGCCTTTCCTACAACTTCTAATCGGGGCCGCCCGTCAGGCCAGATACTCGGACTGGATCGCGGGCGGAGAGGGTGTCGGGCGGCCGAGAAGGTAGCCCTGGGCAAAGCGGATCCCGTTCTGATTAAGCCACTCGAGCTGGCTCGCATCTTCCACACCCTCGGCGACCACGTAGATATTCAGATCGAGCGCCATACGGGCGATCATCCGGTAAATCACCACGACTTTTCGCTCTGGCAGCTTCTGGGTGAAGGTGGCATCGATCTTAATGCCGCTCACCTCGACCTCATGTAGGTAGGTGAGGGACGAATACCCTGTACCGAAGTCATCGAGGACGATCTTCACGCCCATTTCCCGGATGGCGTCGAGTTGCCGCAGGGTCCTGTCATCCTGGTCGAGAAGAACGCTCTCCGTGATCTCGATGGCGAGGCGCTCTGGAGGAAGGCCACTCTCCTCTAATACCCCGGCGAGGATTTGCGGGAAGCGACCGGAGCGCAGTTGTCGTGGGGAGAGGTTGACGTTGACCTGGATGGGCTCCTGCCAGGAGACGGCATCGCGGCAGGCGATTGCGAGGACAATCTTACCGAGCTCCTCCATCAGGTCCGAGCGCTCAGCCGTCGTGATGAACTCGCTCGGTCCAATTGTGCCGCGCGTAGGATGGTTCCAGCGGACGAGGGCTTCGGCCGAGACGATGCGACGAGACCTCAGGTCCACGATCGGCTGGTAGAGAAGGCCGATCTGGTTGCTGCGTATGGCCTCAGCGAGTTCGCCTTCCTGGTTGATCAGGCTGCGGTGCTCCTCCTCAATCCACCGGTCGAAGAGATAGGCCTGGCCTTTGCCGCGCTCCTTGGCCTTGTAGAGGGAGAGGTCGGCCAACATCATCAGACGCTCGGATTCCTGGCCGTCCTTCGGGTGGGAGCTGACGCCGAGGCTGGCGCCGGGTTGGATCGTGATCCCTTCCACCTCGAAGATCTCACCGAGGCGTTGAGCCAGCCGCTGGGCCACTGCAAGGCCTTCTTCCCCGTCCGCACCCGCGATCAGCGCCGCGAACTCGTCGCCGCCAAGCCGCGCCCCGACGTCCTGCGGACGGATTGCCTGGTGAATGCGGCCCGCTATTTCCTGAAGCAACCGGTCACCGACTTGGTGGCCGTAGGTATCGTTGACGCCCTTGAAGTTATCGAGATCGATGAGGACCAGGGCGAACGACCGCTTCTCTCGGCACAGTGTGCGAACAGTTTCGACAAAGGAACGACGGTTGAGCAATCCGGTCAGGCTGTCGTGGTGGGCGAGGTAGTTGACCTTCTCGCTTGCTTCGTGCCCAGACGTGACGTCACGGCCGATGCCCCGGAAGCCGGCGGGACTGCCGCCCTCGCCAAAGACCGGGTGCCCGGTCAGCCGGAACCATCGGCGCCCCCCCACGCCCTCGCGCTTAACGAGCAGATCGCGGAAGGCCTGATGGTCCTGGAGACAGGCAGCCAGGTCCTGATACAGAACCTCCTCACCCCGCTCGGCGTCCGGGACGGTGGAGATGAGGTCAACCAGCAGGCGACCGTTCACCTGCTCGGTTGTCAGCCCAATGGCCTCGGCCATTTGGGCCGTTGCTTCGGTGATGCGGCCGTCGCGGTCCGTCTGCCACAGCCAGTCGGAAGATCCCTCCTCGTACTCCCGCAGGAATACGTTGACAGTCTCGATCTCGCGCTGAAGTGCGGCCCGAGCCTCGGACCGCCCGGTGAAAGTGACGTTGGTGAAGATAATGCCGAAGGTCGCGTAGGCGCAGAAAGAGATGAAGGCCGTAGCAGAATAGGCATCGGCGTGCGGCATGGCGAAACCAACCGCGTAGATGGACAGAATAGCATTGGGGATGAAGAAGGCGAAGGCCACCGCCATGGGAACACTGATAATGGGAGTGGAGACAACCCCGGAGGCGAGCCCCAAGAGGAGAACAGTCTGGTCAGGACGACCATTGATCGCGAAGAGGACGATGGTCGTCCCCCACGCGAGGCCGAGGCAGGCGTAGAGAATACGGGCATGGCGGAGGAAACGGTAATCGTCCTTCCGGCGCCACCACCGGATAGCGATCCCGGTGATCGCAGCGTAGAGGCCCAAAACTACTGCGACCATCGCCATCAGGGGCGGGTACTCGGTCACACCGAAAGCGAACGCGTTGACCCCGGCGTTGAAGCTCCCGGCCGCGCTGAAGAGGAGGCAGAGGAGGACCAGCAGGTTGCATTGGTCACGCATGACCGCCGCCTCCTGGTCGGTGGTGGGAGGCCGAAGCCGCATCGCGCGTCGAACCGTGTCCAGGGCAGTCCGAAGACGGGCCAGAAGCCCTTCGCGAATGGTCTGCATGGTCAGAAAACGCGCGGGAGGATCAGCCCAGTTCGCCTCCGATATTGCGCGTACTGCGTGGACACCGCGGAGCGCGCGAAATGCTCCTCCTCCTCACGCGCGGTCCTGTAATACCATGCGACGATAAGAAAGGCTGGCAACCACTGGATTGGTCCGGCGGCCACAGCGGTGCCGAGCCAACCCACACAGTACGCCAGATAGAACGGATGCCGCACGAGGGCGTAAGGCCCATCCATGTGGATCATGGTCGGGACGTTGTCCGTATGCGCGATAGCTGGCGGCCGCGCCCTGGTGGTCCGAACCGCCCACCAGAACAGAAATGCACTCCCCAGAAAGAGCACGAGTGCGACCGCCGCTGCCGTAGACCCCACACCTGACAGGATGACAATCGCGCCGAAGAGGATGAAGGCGGCTGTACTGCAGAGGGATAGATTCTTCATCCGGCGCGGCATACTGCCCTCAACTCGGAAGTGGCCCCTCATACCCCACCCAAAAGATCCGAAAGCAAGCAATGCTGTGAGGAGTACAAGACCTTCATGCATAACAACCTGCATCCCCGCTTAGACCCCGTAGAAGGCCTCTATCCCTCGTCACTAAGGGGTAGACCTGCAGCACCCACGCCTCGAAGGAATTGATGGTTAGAAGCCTACTACCTCTAGCTGCATTTCCGCCGGGAAACAACCGCCTGCTGAACTGCGTCGTCGGTGCCATTCTTTTGGACAATCCAGAAAGGCGCTTGCCTGCGCCTCTCAGTTACTCAGCGCTGACGACGCACCCTTGCGTAGTGGTCCTGACCCCAGAAACTGATTCGGCAGGAGCGCGAATTTCTTGGGCACTGGTCTCGCCCCCGACTTAGGTTCGGGGTCTACGCAAGTGCTTGGGTTGGTTGAGCTTGGTCAGCGAAGGCATTCGGGCTCGAGTTCCCCAGAGCCGCCTGAGATCGTTCCTCGTTGTAGTGGCACCTCCATTCCTCGATGCGGGCCCGGGCAGACAGCACCTCGGCCATGGGCCGGCCCTTCCGCTCACGCTGCTCGATAATTCATCGCCTCAAGATCGGCGAGCAGCCCAGGTCCGCTCGGCTGCCAGCCCAGCAGTTCGCGCGTCCAGGCATTGGAGGCCGACATATTGAGGCCGGCGAATATGCTGAGCCATCCGAACTGGTTCTGCGCTTCCTCGGGCGGGATGGAGGTCACTGGCACACCCAGCCCCTGCCCGATTGCCTCGGCGATGTCGCGGGCGGCCACGCCTTCCTCGTCCACCGCGTGGTACCGCGCGCCCGCCTCCGCTCTCTCCAGCACCAAGCGGTAGAGGCGGACAACATCGGTGACATGCGCGGCCGCCCAACGGTTCTGGCCGTCGCCCAGATAGGCCGAGATGCCCTTCGCGCGGGCAGCATTGACCATCGGCGTGACGAGGCCTTGCCGAAAGGTGTCGTGAATCTGCGACAGCCGCATGATCGAGACGTTGACGCCGGCCTCCAGCAGCTCCGCACCCGCGATCTCGGAGGTTCTTCGGGGGTTCGGGTGGGCAGGGTTGAACACGTCCTCGCGCGCCAGTTCCCCGTGTCCAGGATCGCCCAGTCCAATGCCGGAAGTAATGACGATCGGGCGGTCGGAGCCGGCGAGCTCTGCGCCCATCGCCTCGATGACCCGCCGGTCCTTCTCGCAATTAGCAACGAAGTTGGGGAAGTCATGGTCGAAGGCGCAGTGGATCACGCCATCTGCCAGCGCGACGCCGCGGCGGAGGCTGTCAGTGTCTTCCAGTGCGCCGCGATGCGCCTGCGCGCCCATGGCGGCAAGCCTCTCGGCCCCTTCTTCCGAACGTGTAAGGCCCACCACTTGGTGCCCTGCCCCGATAAGCTCGGGCACGATCCGCGAGCCGATGAAACCGGTCGCGCCGGTGACGAACACACGCATGTTGAGGCCCCATTTCTTTCCGAGACCGATATCCGCCGCACCAGCACAGGGTTAAAGTAGTGACCTTATCCGGTTATAAGATTTAACGGCATGGCTAAGACTGGAAGCAGGCTGGGTGCTTACCTGAAAGACCGGCGCACACGCCTGGACGCCGCCGCGCTCGGTTTCTCCGCCTCCCGCCGGCGAACGGCGGGCCTGCGCCGGGAGGAGGTGGCCCAGCGCGCGAACATCAGTGTTACCTGGTACACCTGGCTGGAACAGGGACGAGGCGGCGCGCCCTCGGCGGACGTGCTGAACCGGATTGCCCGGGCGCTGATGTTGACGGATGTCGAGCGCGAACACCTCTTCCTCCTCGGACTGGGGCGCCAACCAGAGGTGCGATACCGGGCCGCCGAAGGCGTCTCACCGCGGCTGCAACGCCTGCTCGACGCCATGGAGTTCAGCCCTGCGATCATCAAGACGGCCACTTGGGACATCGTGGCCTGGAACCAGGCTGCCTCAGTGGTGCTCACGGACTACAGCAAGCTTCCGCCCGACGAACGTAACATCCTGCGCCTGATGTTCGGGCAGTCCCGGATCCGCGCCGCCCAGCACGACTGGGACAGCGTCGCCCGCTTCGTCGTGAGCGCCTTCCGTGCCGATGCGGCGCGGGCCGGCGCCATGTCCGAGGTCGGCCAACTCGTGGACGAACTGTGCCGGATGAGCCCGGAATTTGCGACGCTCTGGCGGGAGAACGACGTCGGTGCCCATGGCGGCGGAACCAAGCGCCTGCGCCACCCCACGCTCGGCACGATAGAACTCGAGTATTCCTCGTTTGCGGTCGAGGAGCGGCCCGATCTCGGCTTGCTCGTCTACAACCCGGTCTCATCCGCCAATGCCGCACTGATCCGGGAGCTCGTCACCGGGCAGGCTCCGGCAGCACAGGACGCTGACAGGATCGGGGGCATTTTCAACCACTCCAGCTGACATGTCTCCACAATGCGACCACTTCAGTTCTGCAAAACACTGCCCGTGCAGCTTTACGTTCCGATCCACGCCATCACAGGCAGTCGGGCGTCCCGTGGTCGCGCACGAGTGCAGGCACTGCACGCCAGATCGGGCAGACGCTGATCTCCTCCTGGCCTGACTGTCCGTAGTAGGTCCTGCCGCGCGCGTCAGGGGCCAGGTCGTACAACGTGGGTTTCCAGTCGCAGCGCCGGGCAAATGCGTTCCGTCGCATGCACCCGAATGCCAGGATGGTCCGATCACGGCGGAGGCGGCCTGTGGCAATATTGGCCCTATGCACCACACGGCTCTCCCCCAAGTCTCCTCCCCTTCCTTGCGTCGACGCCACCTCGCGCCACTCCTCGCCGCGCTCGCCTGGCCGCCCGCGGCGCACGCGCAGGAGGTCGCGCCTGTGCTCCTTCCCGGCACCGTTCAGCACGACCTGGTATCGCGCGGCGGCCATCCCTTCCGCGTGTTCCTGCACGTTCCGGCAGGCGATCCGCCGCCGGGTGGTTGGCCAATGATCACCGTGCTCGACGCCAACGCGGTCATGGGAATGGTCGTGGACACAATCCGCATCCTCGCCTTCTTGCCGCGCGAGGCGGGGATACGGTCGGCTGCGGTTGTGGCTGGGATCGGCTACAAGACGGACGGACCGTACGACCTCGTCCGCCGTTCCTTTGACCTCACGCCGCCACCGGGGCGGGAGATGCCGGCTGCCGAGGGCCGTCCCGGAGCGCGAACGGGCGGCGCGGACGAACTGCTCGACTTCATCGAGGAAGTGGTGAAGCCGCTGGCCGCACGATCGGCACCGATCGACCCTTCGCGCCATGCGGTGCTCGGCCACTCCTTCGGCGGCCTGTTCGCGCTGCACGCCCTCTTCACTCGGCCCGGTGCCTTCCGGGACCACGTGGCCGGCAGCCCCGCCACCTGGTGGGAGGAGAGCGCGGTGCTGAAGTCGGCCGAGCGTTTCATTGCTCGCCCAGACCGGCCCGCGCCGCTGCGCCTGCTGATGACGGTGGGCGCCTACGAGCAGAGCCTCGCGCCGTGGCACGACCCGGCCTGGCGCCCGCGCATGGAGATGATGCGAATGGTCGATCACGCCCGCGAGTTGTCCGATCGGTTGAGGCAACTTCCTGGGCTGGAACTAAACTTCGAGACCCTACCCGATGACGGGCATATGTCGGCCTTCCCCGTAGCCGTCCAGCGCGGTCTGCGGTTCATCCTGGCGCGGTAGGACCGACGCGGCTTCCCCCTCGGGTATTCGCGGGCGGTTGGTACCCGGGAGAGGAGAATGCTTCTCCTCTCCCGGACCCTACCGAGACAGGCACTCACGGGCTCAGAAGTCGAAGGAAGCGGAAACGACAACCGTGCGCGGCGAGCCGACCGTGACGAAATTGCCGGTTGTGAGCCAGTAGTTGGCGCCAAACGCGTTCTCAAGATTGGCGCGGAAGGTAACCGGCTTGTTGACGATCTCGGTCCTGTACCGGGCGCCGAAGTCCACGCGCGTCCAGTCATCGAAGCGAAGGGTGTTGGCGCTCGTGAGGTAGGATCCTGACGTGTAGATCAGTCGCCCATTGAGAGCGAGGCCGGGCACCCCCGGCACCTCCCAGTCGAGTGCGCCCGAGAAGGTCCGGTCAGGCACGCCGGGGGCGTCGTTGCCACGCTCCGCCGCGTTGGCCGTGTTTGTCAGCTCGGGCTTGATGAATGTCGCGCTGGCAAGGGCGCGCAGTCCGGGCACCACCTCGCCGAAGGCCGAGAACTCGAGCCCGCGGTTCCGCTGCTCTCCGTCGTAGGCGAGGTCATTGGTCGCCGTGCGGAGGGCACTTGGGCGGGCAATCTGGAAGACGGAGGCGGCGGTCGTGACCGCGCCCCAGTCCACCCGCACCCCGGCCTCGTACTGCTCGGACTTGAACGGGGCGAGAACCTCGCCGACGTTGCGGTAGCCGGCGCCAACAATCTGGCCGCGGCTGAGACCCTGGGCGTAGTTCGCGTAGAGCGACACGTTCTGCCAGGGCTTCACGACGATGCCGGCGAGCGGCGAGGTTGCATCGGCGTCGTAGCGCGTTGTCCGGGCCTGGGTGGCCGTGTCGTAGCTGTTCAGCGAGACGCTCTGGAACCGCACGCCGCCGGTGAGCAGCACGCGGTCACCGAAGAAGGACAGCGTGTCGGCGAGCGCCACGCTCGAGAACTCCGTGAGCGAGGCACGGCGGGGATCGTTGCGCGGCGCGGTGACGGGCGGCAGTGGAGCCGGGCGGTAGATGTTGGATGGGACGGTGACGGAGGAGGTGACGTAGGCGTTGCCTGCCTCCTGCTGGAGACCGGAGTAGCCGATATTGAGGGTGTGCCCGACCCCGAAGGTGTTGAAGCGGAAGTTCGCACCGACGGTGCCACTCACGGTCTCCGTGTAGGAGTCGTAGAAGGCATTGGTGAGCGTGAAGTCGCCGAACTGGTTCGCGCCAATGCCGCGGATGCGGGAATCGGGGAAGGTCTGCTCGTTCCAGCCGTCGCG
The DNA here is from genome assembly GCF_054165765.1 of Roseomonas sp. WA12. Lineage (NCBI taxonomy): Bacteria > Pseudomonadati > Pseudomonadota > Alphaproteobacteria > Acetobacterales > Roseomonadaceae > Roseomonas > Roseomonas sp. WA12. The sequence goes on from NZ_CM135108.1 coordinate 3,386,125, forward strand.
GTAGCCGATCGCGGCGTAGGCCGTCATCCATTCCGCCACGTCGTACTCGAGCCGCGTGGTGATCGTGCTGTCCTGCTGGCGGAGCCGGGTTCCCGGGTACCAGTTGCTGCGCGAATCCGGCGCGGAGGGAATGAAGGGGATGGTGGGTGAGAAGGTGAGCTGCGGTCTGAAGTTGTCGGTGTCGTCGCGCTGGTAAATGGCGTCGATCGACCAGCGCAGCCGCTCCCCGCGATAGTCCAGCCCGAGCGCAGCAAGGCCGCTGCGGACGTTGCCGTCCCGAACCGAGACCTCGCCATCCCGGTACAGGCCGTTGAAGCGCACGCCCCACTCGTTGTTGGCGCCGTAACGCCGTCCCACGTCGGCGTGGATACCGAAATTGCCGTTGCTAATGTAGGTCGGCGTCAGGCGGGTCAGCGGCAGCTCGCCGGCCCGCTTGGTCTGGATGTTGATGGTCCCGCCGATGGTGCCTTCCGGCGCGATTCCATAGAGGAGCGCACCGGGCCCACGAAGGAGCTCGATCCGCTCGATGTACTGGGCCTGAGCGCGGCTGGACGAAATGAGCCCGTAGAGCCCGTTCAGGCCGACATTCGACGACCCCACCCCGAAGCCGCGGATAACGAAGGTGTCGTCGAAGCCGTTAGCGCCCGTCGTTAGCCGGACGGAGGAGTCGTTCACCAGCGTATCTGCGGCGGTGCGCGCCTGCTGCTGCTCGATCAGCTCGGAGGTGTAGCTCGTTGTGCTGAACGGTGAGTCCATGAGGTTCCGATTGCCGAGCAGGCCGAGCGATCCGCCTTGCGCCACCTGGCCCCCAGCATAAGGGGGAGGCAAGGCGCCCGGTGCGCCGGTTGCGGTCACATCCACCGTCGGTACGGCGAAGACTTCAGGGGATACGCCCACCCCAGGCTCAGCCGCAGATACCGTGGACTGTTGAGCCTGAGCGTGCAGTGCCGAGGCGAGGCCGAGCCCGACGGTCACCACCGCCCCCGTCAGGGATTTCACCCGTGGGGCAAGGCTCAGCGCCCTCTTCCTGCTACCAGGGCCACCGGGCGAACTCGACACGGGCTGGCTTTGGGCTCCGCTCACGGGGCCGCTCCTCTCGGGCAATGTCCCGCATGCCCTACTTGCGAATAGGTATCAAAGTCAATCGAGCGTGACAGGCTTCGGATGCCGTCCGGGGACTTGTGCCAGCTTTCAACGTTCCGCCTCAGCACTTGGGCCGGATCTAATGGCCGCATGGCGGCCCTTGGCGAACCATCGGCTGCTGCCACATGCCGGGATACCCCGACCCGCATTGCCTTCCGATCCACCCCGCGCCAGACCTGGTGGGCGGAGGTCGGCCGGCCCGCTCCAGGACACGCGCTCATGACCTTGCCACACCGCTTCCTCGTCGCCGAAAGCGAGGCTCCCGACGAGCGCGAGGAGCGCCGCGCCCGCACTGGCCGTTCATCCGGCGAGAGCTACGCTGAGACGCTGCGACAGATGGTGCCCGACGCGCAATGCGAGTTGGTGAGGCCCGCCGAGGAAAACGTCCCCGCGCATGACCATGCTGCGTTGCGGTGCTTCGACGCGGTATTCGTCTCCGGCTCGCCGATGCACGTGTACGAGCGCACGCCCGAGGCGGAGCGCATGCTGCAATTCATGCGCACGGTCTTCAGCTCGGGCACGCCCGGCTTCGGCTCCTGCGCCGGCCTGCAGGTCGCGGTGGCGGCCTGTGGTGGCACGGTGCGGTCCAACGAGGGCGGGCACGAGGCCGGCTTCGCCCGCCGGATCGCGCCCACCCAGGCCGGCCTTACCCACCCCCTGCTGCGCGGCCGTCCGGCCGCCTTCGACGCTCCCGCGATCCACGGCGACGAGGTGGACGAGCTCCCCGAGGGTGCGCTGCTGCTGGCCGGCAACGCCGTGTCGGCAGTGCAGGCGGCCGAGATACGGCGCGAGGGCGGCCTGTTCTGGGGTGTGCAGTACCACCCTGAACTGTCCCTGGAGGAGATCGGTCTCGCCCTGCGTCGGCAGACCGCCAAGCTGATCGAGCACGGCCTCGCTCGCGACGAGGCTGCCGTGGAAGCTCATGCCGCACTGTTCGAGGAGCTGGGCCGTGAGCCGGAACGCCGTGACCTCGCCTGGGCACTGGGCGTAGACACCCAGGTCACCGACCAGGCGCTACGGCGTACCGAACTGCGCAACTTCCTCGAAGGCCCGGTGGCGGCGGTGCGTGCCGCGCGCGGCCGGAACTGAGGCGACCGCTCTTGTTCTATTCGGGCGCATGATGCGCGATCTGATCCCGCTGCGCTGCCGAGCGGTTGCGGCGCAGGCCGAGCCCCCGCCTGTCCATCATCGATCAGCCCCGATACTTCAGATTGCGTCGACGAGCAGCGGATTCAGGTCTTGATTGTGAAGCTTGTCCAAGACGACCGTTTCGCTGGATCTCTACGACCGCCCTCCCGCTCGATCCGCTCGGTGACGGACATGGTCGACAGCGAGACATGCCGCCCGCATCCAGCAGCTTCTAATACCGTGATGCCCGAGCCAGCACCTTCAACAACGCCGGGTCAGCGTGCGTCTGGACTGAAGGCGCTGCAGCCTCCGAGTTCGCCCACAGCGTCACCACAGTTTTTCGCCTCGACCGATGCCGACTGCTGAGCTGCACCCTGACGATGGCAATAGCAGTTGTCAGGATTCCTTACGATCCTGCACTGAGGACGCTGGCCGGATCTGTTAAGTCATTGCCATTGTTACTGTTCCGATTTTGGCATCGTTCCTGCAACGACCTCTTGGCCTCGCCACGACGAGAGCAATGGAGGAAAAAAGATGTCTCGAATAGCTGCTTTGCCCGCGACGTTCGCGGCCTGCATCATCTGCATGTCGACTGCTGCGTCTGCCGGACCCAACCTCATCACGAACGGCAGCTTTGAAGCCTATTCCAATGGCGTCTTCACGGGCTGGACGAACGGCGGCAACACGGGCACCACGCCCCCGCAATACGCGACACCACACCCGACCGACGGCTCCACCCCCGGCCAGTTCGGTGACGTTGTTCCGCCTGCGCCCGCCAGCAACTCTCCGGATGCTCCTGGCGTCCAGGGCGCATATTTCGTCGCAGACAATGCCACGCAGTCACTCTCTCAGTTCGTCACGGGCCTGACTATTGGGTCCACTTACGAAATCGGATTCAGCCTCTTTCAGACATTGTCAGGGGCGGCGAACCCAGGCTCCTTCAGCCTGTCGGGCGCCTTTGGCTCACTGGTCGTGACGCAAGCTCAAGGCAACAATCCCGCCGATGTCGGCGTGTGGCGACAGTACTCCGCAACGTTCCAGGCGCTGTCCATCAGCGACACCTTCACCTTCCAGTTCGAGTCCAGCTTCACGCCCTCTAAGGACGTCATCGCCGATCTGGTGTACCTGACGACGCCTGCCACTGCTGTTCCCGAGCCGGCTTCAATGGCGCTGCTCGGAGCCGGCCTGCTCGGCTTGGCCGGGCTGCGTCGGCGGACCCGCTAAGCACCGGGTGCACTATCAACGACGCCCCGCTGCCGTCAGGGCATCCCCTGACGGCAGTTCTTCGCATACTTGGAGACGAGTTCATCGCCGAGGACGACCGTAGTTCCGGAACGTGTTGCAGGTGATGATTGTGGCTCTTCCCCGGGCCAAAGACACCGTGGGGCACCATGTCATGCCAAGCTTAGCTACCGACAAAGTCACTGAAAACCAGCATGCTTCTGTAGAGAAACAGAGGTGGATTCTTCTTGCTCATGCCAGTAGCCCAAATTACCATTTCACGGGCGCAAGCAAAGTCAGACTAATTCGGTTGGGAAAGGTTGTTGCTGGAACGAGTTGCCGGGAGGGGAACACGTAGATGATAAATCTGCACCTTGAAGACGAAGTTGCGTCCGGCTTTGTCGCGGCGCTGCGCCAAGCCATCTCAGGCGAACTCGACAGAACTAAGCAGATTGCCAAGTTGAGCGAAATTCGAAGTCAGATGATCGAGGTGCTCCGCGCAGCACCTTACAGGGCGGACATGGCCAAGGAGGCCGAACTACGTGCTGACCTTTGCAAAGCGCTTGACGATGCCATCAACATTGTTTCGGAAGGCAAGGACATCACCCCAGCGTACTTCACTGCAACCGGGCAGGCGCTCAGCCAGCAATGATCGGTCCCGTCCCATGCGATCGTTCACGCGGCGGGAACCACATCCGTCGATAGGCACGGACGCTCGCCTACTGCGTCGTCAGCCCTAGGCCGGAGCGCTCCTTCTCAGCGCTCGGGACGCGATAGAGCGCGACGGCGTAGTGGGGCTGGGTCGCGGAGCGAAGCTGGGCGGCCATCAGATCTGCCCCGTGCCAATGCCGTAGACTGAGTAGCTGACTCTCGTGACCTGTACCCCCGTCCAACCTGGCGCAGTCGCTCCAGCACCGCGGCCGCGCGGCCCTTCTTCTTGAGCCCGTCCAGGAAGCCCTGGACTGTGTGCTGTGCCCAGCCAGTCGCGTACATGATCTGGGTGATGGTGGCGCCCTACCACCGGCGCAGGAGATTGAGGACGACCTGCCGCTTGGTTCCTTCTCGCGAGGTGCGTGGCGCGTCTGGATCCATTTCATCCGGCCCTGGCCAGTGCGCCACCCCAGGGCGGCCCTGAGCACCTCCAAGGCGGTGGGCAGCACAGATCAGACATCAATTGACGTAGCAAAGCTGGCGTCCTACGAATCGATTTGAATAGAATACGATGTATTCAGATGGAATACTGATGCCGGACGGTTTCGCTTCTTCCACCAGTGACCGACCCGATGGTGGGGTCCGCCCTCTCGGCTCGGCCCTGAAGACCCTTGCCCTGCTCGATCACCTCGGCAGAAGCGCGGAAGCCGTCCGGCTCGCTGCTCTGGCACGCGAGGTCGGGGAGGCACGCGCAACGATCTACCAGCGCCTTGTCACACTGATCGCGGCAGGCTGGGTGGAGCAGACACCGGCCGGTGCTTTCCGCCTGACCTTGCGCCCGGCGCGACTGGCCAAGGCGGCGACAGAGCAGGCTGGTCTGGGCGCTCGCACGCTGCCGATCCTGGAAGCGATCTGCGCAGAGACTGGGGAGACCGCCTCCCTCGCCGTTCTGGAGGGCGACGAGCCCTGCATTGTCCAACGCGTGGAACCGAAAGGCCTGCTGCGGGTCGAGATGCGGGTAGGCGCAACCATGTCGCTTACTGAGAGCGCCTCCGGCCGCGTTCTGCTCGCCTATGCCGATGCAGCGACGCGCGCCCGCCTTGCGACCGAGATGGACTCGGCGGAGTTGGACGCTGTCCGAGCGGCCGGCCACTCGATCTCCTCGGGCCGAACAATGGAGGGCATCCGCGCCGCCGCGGTTCCGGTCCTCGATGGTGCAGGTGCCTGCGTAGCTGCGCTCTCCCTCGTCGCACCCGTGGCACGCTTCGCTTCCGATGGTTGGATCGGTCCGCTGAGCGCCGCCGCCGCCCGGCTCCGCGCCGTGATGGAGGGCCACCCGGCATGAGCGCCGCCCGTCACTCCGAGGCCGAGACTCCACGGCCTCGCCCCCCCGAACTGCTGATGCGCCCTGAGCGCCTGGCCGCGATGCAGCCCAGCCGGGTCAGCGCCTCCCGTGCCCTCATCGCCCAGGCTTTGCGCGAGGGCTGGCGCATCACCACGCGCCGCTTCGAAATCGACGCCGCATCCTTCGGCACCGCCATCTACAAGATCGAAACCCCGCGCGGCACCTTCTCCTTCCTCGCCTTCTCCGCGGCGCCGCAGCGCGCCGGCCGCACCGGCCGCATCATCGGCCGCGCTTGGGACATGCAGGGCGCGCTGCTGGAAGGCGTTGCCGACGACGCCGCCATTGAGGCCACCCGGCGCGAGTTGCCCAAGCTCTACGCCGGCCGCGCCGTGCCCGGCACCCTTGTCTGGTGCCGCTCCAATCGCAGCATGCGCGTCTTCGATGCGGTGGTCGCCGCACTCGCCGCCGGACGCCAGCCGGACCCCGGCCTGGCTGCCGAATCCTGCTACCTCATGCGCAACACCGGGCTGGACGGCAACGGCACCTTCGGCACCCGCTCCTTCCTCGCGCTCGAGCCGGACCACCCGCTGCGCCACCCGCTCGCCGCGCAGATGCTCTGCGCCTACATGATGCGTGAGTTTGCCGCCGACCTCGCGAACCACCTCGCCGCCCTCGCCTCTCCCAACGCCGTTGAACTGGCACCCGAGATCCGGCGCTTCCTCGGCATCGGCAACGGCTCCGCCCTCGGTCTTATTCTCTTCATTGGCAACCACCCCCGCCTGATCGATGCCTGGATCGCGGCACGGGAGGATTCCATCACCGCCGCCCGCGCCCTCCGCGTCACGGCAGGCGACCCCCGCCTAACCCATCTCGAAGCGCTCATCCGCCGCGCCGCCATCTTCCGACGCGAGGATCGCATGGCCTATGAGGCCTTCGCTCCCTCCGCCCTCATCGCCGCAGAGCTCGAGGAGGTGGCCGCGATGGTCGCCACCCTGCCCACCGACATCCCCTTTCCGCTCGACAGCCTGGCTCGCGAGGTTGGCGCCCGCTTTCACCCGGAAACCGAGGAAACCCTCCTCTCCCTGCTGGTCGAACTCGTGCCGGAGGTGGCGGATCGCCTAACCATGGCCATGGTCGTCTCCGAGGAGACGGAGGTGCGCCCAGCCATGCCCTCCGGCGCGCTGCGCGCGATCCTCCGCCGCGACTACGCCTGGGCCCTCGCCTGGGACATGGACACCCCCGGCGCGCGCGCCCAGGTCTGGTACAAATCCGCCACCGCCGAGGAGCCCCGCCGTGGTCCCCGCGCCGAGGCGCCCGACGCCATCAATCTCGGCCTCGACATCCCCGGCCTCGTGCTGGAACTCGACGCGGCGCTGGCCGCGCGGGATCCCGCCGAACCTGTCGCCCGCCTGCTGCTGGCCCGGCCCGACCTGCGCGGCATCGTCGCCCGTGTGCAGGGGCTGGACGGGCTGCGCTACCACACTCCCCACACCAACATCATGGCGGACGACTTCGTCCCCGCGCATCTCGTGCGCCTGATGAACGTGACCCTGCACGGCGTAGACAAGACCCGCGACTATCTCGGCCGCAACCTGCGCGGCGTGCTGTTCCACGGCGCTCCTTTAGCCGCCGAGCTGGCCGGCGGCGCCGATCCCGACTGGTTCTATCCCCCGGAGCCAAGGCCCGTGGAGACACAGCCATGACGACCTGCTCGGAGGCTGGAGACACCCTAACCATTCTGCTGCCGCGCGAGGTGCGGCTGGTGGTCGAGCGCATCCTCCTGCTCACCACCCTGCCCGTCGGGGCCGTCCCCGCCATCCGCGACGCGGTGCTCTATTCCGCCGCAAGCGGACTGGGCGGCCTTGCGCTTTTACAGCAGCGCTTCGAAGCGCTGCTCACCCCCGACCTCTCCGCCATCCGTATCTCCGAGCCCGCGCCGGGCCAGTTGGCCGTGGAAGCCTCCGGCCAGCACGCCTGGACCATCCTGCCCATGGTCATGGACGCGCTGGGCGAGATGGTCGCCCGTCACGGCGCCGCCATGGCCACGATCTCGGGCGTGGAGGACGCGGAAGAACTTCGCACAGCCTGTGCCCTTGGCGCCCGCGCGGGCCTCGCCGTGTTTGCCGCCACTGGCCCCTGCACCGGGCCCGCAGCCGGGCAGGAGCGCGCCCTGTTGCGCGCGGACGCCCCTCTCATCCTCCTCGCCGCTCCCGCTGCCGGGGCGGAGGACCCCATTCTTGCTCGCGCCCTGCGCGACGGCATCCCGGTCCCCTCAGATCTCTGGTGGGCGCTGCACCACCTCTCCAACCGGTCTCTCTCCGCCGACACGCCGGAATCCCGCCGGCATGCCGGGCCGGTGATCGTGGAAGCCGATGGCCGCGTCACCGGCCGCAGCGACCATGATGACGACACCGACCTGTCCCTGCTCACCGCCGCTCGCTCGGCGCAGAACCCCGAGGCCGTCTAGATGCTGATCGACGCGCTGCAGTGCGGCCATTTCAACACCGGGGTTTTTGCCCAGCTCCGCCGCGGCAACATTTCCGCCGTCACCGTCACCTGCGGTTTCTGGGAGGACCCGATGGAGTCCTTCGACTCCCTGGGCAAATGGCGTGACCTAATCGCCGCCAATGCGGACACCGTGGCTCTCGCCCGCACCCCTGCCGAGATCGAGGCCGTCGCCGCCTCCGGCCGCACCGCGATCATTCTCGGCTACCAGAATACCGACCTGTTCGGCGGCCGTATCCGCCTGGTCGAGATGTTTGCCGAGCTCGGCGTGCGCGTCGTCCAGCTGACCTACAACAACCAGAACGCCGTCGGCGGCAGTTGCTACGAGGAATCCGACAGCGGCCTCGCCCGCTACGGCCGCGAGGTGGTGCGTGAGATGAACCGCGCCGGCATCCTCATCGACTGCTCCCATGTCGGCGAGCGCACCACCCTCGACACCATCGCACATTCCGAGCGGCCCATCGCGGTCACTCACGCCAATGCCCGCACGCTCGTTCCGCACAGCCGCAATAAGGGCGACGACATCTTGCACGCTCTGCGCGACAGCGGCGGCGTGATTGGTTGTGCCGTGTACCGGAACATCACCGGAGACCACTATTGCGCCTCCGTCCGCAACTGGTGCGAGATGATGGCGCGCACGGTGGACATCGCCGGCATCGATTCCGTCGGCATCGGCACCGATTACGGCCATGACAACCAGCCCGAGGACTATGCCTGGATGCGCATGGGCCGCTGGAGCCGCGGCATCAACTACGGCGCTGCTCCCGTCGGCCAGACCACCCGCCCGGCGCGGGCAGACTGGCTCGCGGAGGGCGTCTCCGGCCTTGGCGCCATCCCGGACGGGCTGCGCGCGGTCGGCTTCGGCGAGGACGAGGTGGCGAAGCTTACCCACGGCAACTGGATGCGGCTCTACAGCGCAACCTTCCGCGCGAACTGATGGAGACCAGGATGGCTCAGACAGGGATTTCCCGGCGCACGGCATTGTCCCTGGCGGGCGGTGCCGCACTGTCCGTGCCCGCCTTCCGGCGCGTGCGGGCGGCCGAGGTGCTGCATGTGAACACCTGGGGTGGGATCTGGGAACGCGCCGCCATCAAGAACCTGTTCGAGCCCTTTACGCGCGATACCGGGATTGAGATCCGGCCGGTCTCGCCCGTGTCCTTCGCCAAGCTGGCGCAGCAGGTCCGCAGCGGCGCCTATGAGTTCGATGTCACCACCCTCGGCGCCGGCGAGATCATTCGCGCAAACCAGGCAAACCTGATCGAGAAGCTGGATAACACCGACCTGGTAAGGAGCCCGCCCTTCCCGGGCGCCGCCTTCCAGAACGGCGCGAGCAGCCACGCCTTTGCCACCGTCATGGCCTATCAGAAGTCGCGCTACCCCAATGGCGGCCCGACGAGCTGGGCGGATTTCTGGGATCTGCAGAAGTTCCCGGGCTCGCGCTGCATGCAGCGTTACGCGTCCCGCATCCTCCCGATCGCCCTGGCGGCGGATGGCGTGCCCACCGACAAGCTCTACCCGCTCGACATGAACCGTGCCTTCCGCAGCCTGGACGGCATCAAGCCGGCGGTGCGGGTGTGGTGGACGCAGGGCCAGCAGTCCCAGCAGCTGCTGAGGGACGGCGAGATCGACCTCATCGCCCTGTGGCACGCCCGCACGCTGGAGCTGATCGACGAGGGCAAGCAGGTCGAAATCGTCTGGGATCAGGCACAGATCGAGCGTGCCTATTGGGTGGTCGCGCGCGGCACGCCTCGTCGTGATGCCGCCATGCGCTATCTCGAGGCCGCGTTGAAGCCCGAGCGCGTCGCCGGATTCTGCCGGGACTCGCTGAACGGCCCGCTGAACCCGGCGGCCTTCAACTTCGTCAGCCAGGCCGAGGCTATGCGCATGCCGACATCGCCTGCCTATGCCTCCCGGGTGTTCGAGCAGGACATCCTGAACTTCGGTGGGGATGTGAACGCCGCCACGCAGCGCTTCGATCGCTGGATCGGCGCGTGAGCGGCGGCGGCGCCCGGCCCTGGCTGCTGCTGGCGCCGCTGCTGGCCTTCCTGGCTGCCTTCTTCCTCGTGCCGCTCGGCCAGGTCGTGCTGATGAGCGTGTCCGAGCCGGAATGGGGCCTGGGCCATTATGCCGAGATCGCGGCCGACGGCTTTCACTTGCGCGTGCTGCTGGACACCTTCCTCACCGCGCTGCTGGTTGCCACCTGCTGCCTGCTGCTGGGCTTTCCGCTCGCCTACGCCATGGCCGCCGTGCCGCCCGGCATGGCCGCCGCGATGATGGTGGTGGTGACGATGAGTTTCTGGACGAGCTTCCTCGTCCGCACCTATGCCTGGATGGTCATCCTCGGTAATCGCGGCCCGGTCGCGCAGCTCGCCGCTTGGCTCGACTTGCCCGCGCCGGAGCTGCTTTTCACCCGCTTTTCCTCCACCATAGCGATGACCCACATCCTGCTGCCCTACATGGTGCTCAGCCTTTACGGCGTGTTGAAGCGTATCGACCTTTCCCTGCCGCGCTCCGCCGCCAGCCTCGGTGCGCCGCCCTCCTCCGTCATCCGCCATGTCGTGCTGCCGCTGGCCGCCCCCGGCATCGCCAATGGCCTCACCCTCGTCTTCGTCCTCTGCCTCGGCTTCTACGTCACTCCCATCCTGCTGGGATCACCGCGCGAGCAGATGGTGGCCGGCGTGATCGGCCAGCAGGTCGAGGAGTTCCTCAGCTTCGGCGAGGCCTCCGCCTTCTCGGTCGTGCTGCTGTCCAGCACACTCCTCGTGCTCGGCCTCTATCACCGCCGCTTCGGCCTTGACCGGCTCTGGGGCTGAGCACGATGCGCACCGCCCTCCTCCTCCTCGGCGCGCTGGTGCTGGCCTTCGTGGCGGCGCCGCTGTTGATTGTTGTGCCGATGTCCTTCTCCACAGCGGCCTCGCTCGAGTTCCCGCCTCCTGGCTGGGGGCTCGGCTACTACGCCGCCTACTTCGGCGATGAGCGCTGGACGCGGCCGACGCTCAATTCGCTCGGTATCGCGGCGGCCGTTGCGGTGGTGACCCTGCTGCTCGTCACTCCCGCCGCGTTCGCCCTCGTTCGCCACCGCTTCGCCGGTAAGGGCGTGGTGAACGCCCTGCTCATGCTGCCGCTGATGGTGCCGCATATCGTCATCGCCATCGGCTATTACGCCTATCTCGCGGATCTCCGGCTGCTGCAGACCTTCCCGGGGATCGTGCTGGCCCACACCGCCCTCTCGGTCCCTGTCGCCTTCCTCGTGCTCTCCGCCAATCTCAAAGGCTTTGACCGCGGGCTGGAACGCGCGGCGCTTTCCCTTGGCGCCTCGCCCGCCACCACCTTCCGCCTCGTCACGCTGCCCGTGCTCTGGCCGGGCTTCGCTGCCGCCGGCCTCTTCGCCTTCGTCGGCAGCTTTGACGAAACCGTGGTCGCCATCTTCATCTCCGGCCAGTCCACCGAGACCCTGCCCCGCAAGATGTTCGACAGTATCCGCAGCACCGCGGACCCCGTCATCGCCGTGGTGTCCACCCTTCTCATCCTCGCCGTGACGCTGCTGGTCGCAGCGCCGGCCATTTGGCGCGCCCTCTCACGCCGCCGCCGCACGGAGCCCGCCCGTTGACCGCGCCCTATCTCCGGCTACAGGACCTCTCGAAAAGCTACGATGGCCGCACCCGCGCGCTGGACGGTGTGAATCTCGACGCCTCGAAGGGCGAGTTCATCACCTTCCTCGGCCCCAGCGGCTCGGGCAAAACCACCACCCTCATGCTGATCGCCGGCTTCGAGAGCGCGACATCCGGCGACATCCTGGTAAACGGCGTCTCCATCGGTCGAACCCCGCCCCATAAGCGCGGCATCGGCGTCGTCTTCCAGAACTATGCCCTGTTCCCGCACCGCACCGCGCTGGGCAACGTGATGTTCCCGCTCGAGATGCGGAACATGCCCAGGCCCGCCGCTACCGAGAAGGCACGGGCCATGCTCGCCCTCGTCGGCCTGGAACGCTTCGCGGACCGCCACCCGCGCGAGCTCTCCGGCGGCCAGCAGCAGCGCGTCGCGCTCGCCCGCGCCCTCGTCTTCGACCCCACCCTGCTCCTGCTGGACGAACCGCTCGGTGCGCTCGACAAGAACCTGCGCGAGCAGCTCGGCATCGAGATCAAGCGCATCCAGCGCGCCCTCGGCGTCACCACCATCTTCGTCACCCATGACCAGTCCGAAGCCATGGCTATGTCCGACCGTATCGTGGTGTTCGAAGGCGGCCGCATTCAGCAGGCCGCCACTCCGCTTGAGATCTACAACCGCCCGGTCAACGCCTTCGTCGCCCGCTTCGTCGGTGACAGCAACCTGCTCCCCGCAAGGCTGACCGACCCTGCCACTGGCGCAGTGGAGCTGGACGGCATCGGCCCCGCCCGCCTTCCCCCGCAAGCTGGCCGTCACCCCGGCGAGGCTGTCACCATTCTCCTCCGCCCCGAGGTCTTCAGCCCCGGCGACGGCCGCAACCCCCTCCGCCTGCGTGTCGAGACCGTCGTGCATTTCGGCGACAGCGCCCTACTGATCGGCACAGCCAACGGCATCCCCCTCCGGGCCCGCCTGCCCGGCCACGCCGCGCTCGGCATCGCAGAGGGAACTGAACTCCCGCTCTCCTGGCGCCCCGAATCCGCTCATCTGATCCCGGACAGCCCTCGATAAGGCGCCTCCTCCCACCGAGCAAACTTGTTTTGCAGGGTGCTTCGCGGCGGCAGATCCTTGGGGATCTCTGCCCACTGATATCCCATGCTCAGGGTGCAGAGCAGCCTATTGAGCACCTCGCGCAAGTTGACGGTCCGTTTGTTGCCACCGTGCTTTGGGCCGTGATCAATGGAGCAACCGGCGCCAATTCCACGTCGGTCAGGTCGCTCGGATAGCTCAGCTTGGCGCGGTCACAGCGGCCACGGTTCTCGCTCGTCCACATCGGCAGTTTCTCTAAACCGAACCGCTGTCGATAGAATCAGGCCCCGCTCAGGAGCCCCAACACGTTCCCGGATCGATTTAAGCGGGTTGTAAGCGTGCCTTAGGCGCCCGACCGCCGGGGATCGAACTGCTGCAGCGAGAAATTGGATTTAGTCGCGAGCAGCTCCTTGCTAAATCGGCCCGATGTCGTCGTGCCATTCCATCGTTGCCTGGCCCATTCCGGATCCGCTCCTCCCATCGCCGTCCAGCCTGCATCCGGGCCTGCCGGGGAAGGCTGATCCTTGACCGAGAACAACGACAGTCCGTCCTGGACCGAGGCAGATCGTCTCGCCGTGCTGGAGCGCTACGCGATCCTCGACACCCCGCCGGAGCGGGATTTCGACGACCTCGCCCGCATGGCTGCAGATCTGCTCGGGGCGCCGTTCGCCGCAGTGAACCTGATCGCGGCGGACAGGCAGTGGTTCAAGGCCGAGGTGGGCCTGGGCGTGCGGGAGATGCCGCTCGACAACTCGATCTGCGCCCGCGTCCTTCTCCAGCCCGGCGAGCTGGTCATCCCGGACCTCAAGGACGATCCCCGCTTCGGGTGCAACCCGCTGGTCTCCGCGGGACCCGGGCTTCGCTTCTACGCGGGCGAGCTGCTGGAAACGCCCGAGGGTGTGCCTCTGGGCACCCTATGCGTCCTGGACACGGCACCTCGGCCCGAGGGGCTGACGCCCGAACAGCGCTTCGTGCTCAAGACCCTGGCTCGGCAGGTGATGAGCCAGCTGAACCTGCGCCAGAGCCTAGCGGAGCAGGAGCGCCTTCGGGCGGAGCAGGCCCGTTCGGAGGCCCTCCGGCGGCAGATACTCGACAGCGCGGTCGACTTCGCCATCGTCAGCATGGACCTGGACGGCAGGGTCACCGGCTGGAACGCCGGGGCCGAGGACATCCTGGGCTGGAACGAGGCCGAGATGCTCGGCCACCCCGGAGAGTTGTTCTTCACGCCGGAGGACCGGGCCTCCGGCATCCCGGACGCCGAGATGGCCGGGGCAGCGCGCGATGGCCGCGCCGCCGACGAGCGCTGGCACCTGCGTAAGGACGGCTCGCGCTTCTGGGCTTCGGGAGAGATGATGCCGCTCCGCGACGAGCGGGGCGCCCATGTCGGCTACCTCAAAATGCTGCGGGACCGCACGGAGCAGCACCTCGCAGGCCAGGCGCTGGAGGCCGTCAACGAGCGCCTCCGGTTGGCCCAGCGGGCCACCCGCGACGCAATCTGGGACTGGAACTTCAGCGACAACAGCGTGCTCTGGAACGAGGCGTTGGAGGATGCCTATGGCTGGGCACCTGGGCAGGTGGAGCCGACCGGGGATTGGTGGATCACCCGGATCCATCCCGAGGACCGGGCTGGGGTGGACCGGAGCATCCACGCGGTGATCGACAGCTCCGGCACGAGCTGGACGGACGAGTACCGCTTCCGCCGCGCCGACGGCAGCTACGCCGAGGTGCTGGACCGCGGCTACGTGATCCGCGGATCGGATGGCAGAGCGGTCCGGATGATCGGCGCCATGCTCGACATGAGCGAGCGCAAGCGGACAGAGGCCGCGCTGCAGGACGTCGACGACCGCCTGCGTCTCGCGACCCGTGCAGCCGGGATCGGCACCTTCGACTACGTTATGAGGGCGGACCAACTAACCTGGGACGACCGCTGCCGCGCGCTGTTCGGCCTGCCGCCCGGTGCGCCCGTGACCTATGAGGGCACCTTCCTGGCGGGGCTGCACCCGGAGGACCGGGAGCGGGCAGACCTGGCAGTGCGGCAGTCCATGGACCCGGCGGGGTCGGGCCGCTTCGCCGCCGAGTACCGCACCATCGGCCTACAGGATGGGATCCTCCGCTGGATCTCGGCCCAGGGGGAGACCCATTTCGAGGCGGGGCAGCCGGTCCGGCTGGTCGGGACCGTTCTCGACATCACGGCCCGAATGCGGGCCGAGGAGGCGCTGCGCGAGAGCGAGGCGCGGTACCGCACCCTGTTCACCTCCGTGGACGACGGCTTCTGCATCATCGAGTTTACCGAGGGTCCGCATGGTTCGATGAGCGACTACGTCCATGTCGCCGCAAATCCCGGCTACGCGCGGCACACCGGCATCGTCGACGTCGTTGGCAAGAGCATTCGGGAGCTCGCCCCTGACGAGGCCGATGCCTGGGTCGAGCTTTACAGCAAGGTACTGCGCACCGGGCAGCCGATCCGCCTCGAGCGCTACTTCGCGGCGGCGGGCCGTCACATCGAGGTGTCGTCCGCCCGCGTCGAGGACATGAGCCAGAGGCAGGTGTCCGTGCTGTTTCGCGACGTGACAGGGCGCAAAGAGGCGGAGGCCGCCTTGCAGGCGAGCGAGGCACTGGCACGGGAGAACGTCCAGCGGGTGCAGCTTGCGCTCTCGGCCGGAGCCATCATCGGCACGTGGAATTGGGACCTGCCGACGGACCGTTTCACCGTGGACGAGGCCTTCGCCCGCAGCTTCGGGCTCGATCCCGCCGTCGGGCGCAGTGGGTTGAGCCTCGAGCAGGTGGTGGCGACCGTCCACCCTGACGACAAGCCCGGACTGGTCGCCGCAATCAACGAGGTGATCGCCAGGGGCGGCGCCTACGCCCACCAGTACCGGGTGCGCCGCGCGGACGGGAAGTATTACTGGATCGAGGCGAATGGCCGGGTTGACCACGGTCATGACGGCACTCCCCTGACCTTCCCGGGCGTTCTGCTCGACGTTGAGGAGCGGCGCGCCGTAGCGGCGGAGCGCGACCGCGCCGCCGCCGATCTCCGTGCGCTCAACGAGACGCTGGAGCAGCGCATCGCCGACCGCACGGCGGAGCTGCTGCGCGCCGAGGAGCAGCTGCGCCAAAGCCAGAAGATGGAGGCTGTCGGCCAGCTGACGGGCGGCCTGGCGCACGACTTCAACAACCTGCTGACCGGGATAACGGGTAGCCTGGAACTGTTGAGTACCCGCATTGCCCAGGGGCGGCTGAAGGACGTGGACCGCTACGTCAATGCCGCCCAGGGTGCCGCCAAGCGCGCAGCGGCTCTGACCCACCGTCTTCTGGCCTTCTCTCGCCGCCAGACGCTCGATCCCAAGCCGACCGACGTGAACCGCTTGGTTTCTGGCATGGTGGACCTTGTCCGCCGCACCGTGGGGCCGGAGATCGTGGTGGAGGTGGCCGAGGCAGGCGGACTGTGGACGACCCTGGTGGACCCGCCGCAGCTGGAGAACGCGCTACTCAATCTCTGCATCAACGCGCGAGACGCGATGCCTGACGGCGGCCGCATCACCATCGAGACCGCCAACAAGTGGCTGGACGACCGGGCGGCGGCGGAGCGGGACCTTCCTCCCGGCCAGTATGTCTCCCTTTGCGTCAGCGACACTGGCACGGGCATGACGCCGGACGTGATCGCCCGTGCCTTCGACCCCTTCTACACCACCAAGCCCATCGGTCAGGGCACGGGTCTCGGCCTGTCCATGATCTATGGCTTCGTGCGGCAATCCGGAGGGCAGGTCCGAATCTACTCTGAGGTCGGGCAGGGCACGACCATGTGCCTGTATTTACCGCGGCACTACGGCGCCACCGGCGAGGCAGAAATCCAGCCCGACCTTGCCGATGCGCCGAGAGCTGGAGAAGGCGAAACCGTGCTCGTGGTGGATGACGAGGCGACGGTGCGCATGCTGGTCACGGAGGTGCTGGAGGATCTGGGCTACGCGGCCGTTGAGGCCGGTGACGGGCCGTCGGGGCTGAAGGTGGTGCAGTCCGATCTGCGGCTCGACCTGCTTGTGACCGATGTCGGCCTTCCCGGGGGCATGAACGGACGTCAGCTGGCCGATGCGGCGCGGGCGCTGCGCCCGGACCTGAAGATCCTGTTCATTACCGGCTATGCGGAGAACGCGGTGATCGGCAATGGGCACCTGGAACCGGGCATGCACATCCTGACCAAGCCCTTCGCCATGGAAACGCTGGCAGCCCGCATCCGGGAGCTTATCGTTTCCTGAGCGGCGGCCCGCCCAGGGCCGTGGCACGGTGGGAGCCGAAGGGGAAGGCGGCCCGGGCGAGAGCGCTCGTAGAGGTGAAAACCAGCAAGGTTCATCATCGCCCTAGGCCGGGTGTCAGAGCGCTAATCCTGTCAGGGTACGATACAGAGCCCTAGCGAAGGTGCCGCGGCGCTGGTGTGCTTCGCTCCGTTCGGCCGGAAAGCCAAGCAAGTTGAAAGCACTGAGTTGTCCCGTTCGAAATCAGATCAAATTTCAGGATGAAGACTTCTCCACAAGTGGAGCTCAGCGCGACGACTCGGCACTTCGTGCTTCCTCACGACTTGACCGCAACGGCCGGCGGTCGTGAGCTTCCTCCAAAAGCAAAGGAGGACAACATGGTCAAGGTCACCCGCCGCCACCTCGGCCTGATTGTCGTCGGCGGCCTCGCGCTGGCACCGTCGGCTACGCGGGCAACGGAGGACCGCTTCTTCGATTCCGCTGGCGTCCGCATCCACTACATCGAGGAGGGCCAAGGGGAACCGGTCATCCTGGTTCACGGCTACACAACCGACATCCAAGGCCAGTTTGTTGAATCCGGCATCTTCCCGATCCTGGCCCGGCACTACCGGACCATCGCTCTCGACGCTCGCGGGCATGGGCAGAGCGGAAAGCCGCACGAGCGCACCGCCTACGGTCCGGAGATGGGGCTCGACGTCATCCGGCTGATGGACCATCTCGGAATTCGACGTGCTCACATTGTCGGCTATTCGATGGGCGCGCATATCGTGGCCCAACTCGTCACCCTGCATTCCGAGCGCTTCGTCACGATGACGCTTGGTGGCGCTTCAGGCCGGCGCAACTGGAGCGCCGAAGACCAGCGAAGGGTGGACATCGAGTCTGACGAGATGGACGAGGGCATGCTGCGCTCCCAGATCCGGCGCCTCTGGCCGCGCGACCAGCCGCCGCCTTCCGACGAAGTGATCCGTGAGCGCTCCGCACGGCAGATGGCGGGAAAGGATCCGCGAGCGCTCGCCGCCGTCCGCCGCTCCAACCCGGACCAGGTGGTGACGGAGGCGCAGATGCGCGCCGTCACCGTTCCCTCTCTCGGCATCGTCGGCACCGCCGATCCCTATCTGCGCGAGTTTCAGCAGCTCAAGGCCGCCATGCCGCAGCTCGAACTGGTGACGATCGAGGGTGCCTCGCACAATACGGCGCCGGTGCGCCCGGAATTCGTCGCGGCGCTGGAGCGCTTCCTGGCCGCGCATCCCGCCGCCAGCCGCGGTTAGATGCCACGCAATGCTGTGCCGCCGCCATATCCTGGCCCTCGCCAGAACTCCCGTCCTCCCGCGCCCAGGCTCACTGAATGCCTCGGCCAGTCGGTGATGGTAGATAATCGCCCTGGTGCAGGAGGAAGCCCGGGCACCGGACAGACCGGCCGCTCGCTAGCCGGCGGCTACATGCTCCTGGCAGGCTCCAACGGTACGACTTACAGCACTCGATTTTAGATCCTTCTCTCAAGAAGTCAGATAAAAGGTTCCACTCCGGCCTTCTTCTCGCAATTGCCAGTTGTCAATTGCCGCTTTACACAACTCGCCAATGATTCGAAACGTGCCTAAGTCGTGCCCGCTGGATGATCCAGGCCACCCCGGCGTGTTGCTTCGCGAGCAGGTCCTGCCCGCGCTGGGGCTGACGGTGAGTAAAGCCGCCCTGGACCTCGCGACCACACGGCAGAACCTCCACCGTATCCTCTCCGGGCAGTCCGCGATCAGTCCGGAAATGGCCGTTCGGCTGGAACGCTTCTGTGGCGTCCCCGCCGTGTTCTGGCTCGCCCGTCAGCAGGCCTGCGAGTTGTCGAGGGCTCAGCGGGCGCTCGCTGACTCGCTGGCCGATACGCCCCGCCACGCTCTGCCCGCAACCGTCCTGACTTATATCGGAGCGACCGATGCACGATAACATTCGCGCTCCGGAAAAAGCGCGGACCGGCGTTGCCGGGCTCGATGATATTCTGGTCGGAGGTCTGGCTCCAGGTCACCTCTTCCTGTTGGAGGGCAACCCCGGCACCGGCAAGACCACGATCGCGCTCAGCTTCCTGCTCGATGGAGCGCGACGGGGCGAACAGGGCCTCTACATCACTCTTTCTGAGACGGATCGGGAACTGCGAGAGGGCGCGCGTTCGCACGGGTGGACGCTGCCGGACAACATCGAAGTTTTTGAGCTGGTGCCGCCCGAGAGCCTCCTCGACGCCGCGCAGCAGCAAAGCCTGCTCTATTCGTCTGATCTCGAACTGGGTGAGGCGACGAAGCAGATCTTCGAGACGTTCGAGCGAGTCAAGCCAACCCGCGTCGTGCTGGATAGTCTCTCGGAGATCCGACTTCTGGCGCAGAGCTCGCTCCGCTACCGGCGGCAGATCCTGGCATTGAAGCACTACTTCGCCCGCCTCGGCGCCACCGTGCTGCTCCTGGACGACCTGACCTCGGACACGCTGGACAAGACTGTGCATAGCGTCGTCCACGGCGTGATCCGCCTGGAGGAGCTGGCACCGGAGTACGGGGCCGAGCGGCGACGGCTTCGCGTCTCGAAGTACCGCGGCCAGGCCTTCCGGGGTGGCTTCCACGACTTCTGCATCAAGCATGGCGGCGTGCAGGTGTTTCCCCGCTTGGTCGCAGCGGAGCACCGAACCGGCTTCGAGCGGCGCGCCATGACGAGCGACATCGCGGGGCTCGACGCCCTTCTGGGCGGGGGCGTGGAGCAGGGTTCCAGCGCCCTCGTGCTGGGCCCCGCCGGGACGGGCAAGAGCACCTTTGCGTTCCAGTTCGTCGCCGCCGCCTTGAAGCGCGGCGAGAAGGCCGCGATCTTCGTCTTCGACGAGGAGCTCGGGCTCCTCTTCAATCGCACCCGCGCCATGGGCTTTGACCTGGAGGCGATGCGCGACAGCGGCATGCTGCACATCGAGCAGGTGGACGCGGCCGAGCTGTCGCCCGGCGAGTTCGCCCACCGCGTGCGGGACCGGGTTGGGTTCGCCCAGGCCAAGACGGTGGTGATCGACAGCCTCAACGGCTATCAGGCCGCGATGCCGGACGAGAACGCGCTCATCCTGCACGTCCACGAACTGCTGCAGTACCTCAACCGCCAGGGCGCCACGACCTTCCTCACCGTCGCGCAGCACGGGCTCGTGGGGGACATGAAGTCCCCGGTGGACATCACCTACCTGGCCGACACGGTCATCCTGCTTCGCTACTTCGAGGCCCTGGGTAAGGTGCGCCGCGCCGTGTCCGTGATCAAGAAGCGCACCGGGGCGCATGAGGATACAATACGGGAGTACCGGATCGGACAGGGCGGCCTCAGCCTGGGTGCACCGCTGGAGCAGTTCCAGGGCGTGCTCAGGGGCGTGCCGACCTTTGTCGGGGCAGCGGCGCCGCTGCTAGGCGCGCCCGCCAGCAGATGAGCCGTCCCTCGGCACATCACCCGCCGCACGCGCTGATCCTCGCGCCGCTTGGCCGCGATGCGTCGATCGCGGAGGCGCTGCTGCGAGAGGCTGGTGCCGAGTGCCGCACCTGCCCCGACCTGGGAAGCCTTGAAGCGGCACTCGGCGATGAGGCTTCCTTCGTCGTGGTCACCGAGGAAGCGCTGAACGGCGCCGACCTCGGCAGCATGGCCGCCTGGGTGGCGAACCAATCCGCCTGGTCCGACCTTCCCTTCATTGTCCTCACCCGCAGCGGTGGCGGGCCGGAGCGCAATCCGGCCGCCGCACGCCTGCAGGACATTCTGGGCAACGTCTCCATCCTTGAGCGCCCGTTCCACCCGACGACCTTCGTCAGCATTGCCCGCTCGGCCCTGAAGGGCAGGCAGCGGCAGTTCGAGGCCCGCGCCCGGATCGACGAGCTGCGGGAGAGCGAGGAGCGGTTGCAGGTTGCCCTGCAGGCCGGCCGGCTTGGTTCGTGGGAGTTCGACGTCGAGGCTGGAGTCCTGACGGCATCGGCCACCTGCAAGGCCGTCTTCGGCATCGAACCGGATGCAGCCTTCACCTACGACGATATGCTGGCCAGGATCGACCCGCAGGACCGCGACAGGATGCAGGCCGCCGTGCGGGCCAGCATCGCCGAGGGCACCGACTATGCCATCGAGTACCGGACGCTCTGGCCGGATGGCGGGCTTCACTGGGCGGAGATCCGCGCCCGCCTGGTGCGCGACCGGCACGGGGCCAGGCCGCGGCTGGTCGGCGTCTCGTCCGATATTACAGAGCGGAAAACGGCCGAGGATCGCCTCCGGCAGCTCAACGGGACGTTGGAAGAACGCGTCGCTCAGCGGACCGCTGAGTTGCGGCAGGCACACGACGCCGTGCTGGCGGAGGTCGCGCAGCGCGAGCTGATGGAAGACCAACTCCGCCAGGCGCAGAAGATGGAGGCGGTCGGGCAGCTCACGGGAGGCCTCGCTCACGACTTCAACAACCTCCTGGCCAGTATCGCCGGCAGCCTGGAACTCCTGCGCAAGCGGGTCCGGCAGGGCCGCACGGGTGAACTGGACCGGTTCATCACCTTGGCGCAGGAAGCCTCCAGCCGCGCGGCGGCCCTGACCCATCGTCTTCTGGCCTTCTCCCGGCGGCAGACACTCGACCCCAGAGCGACCGACGTTCACCGCTTGGCGACGGGAATGGGTGAAATCATCACCCGCACGGTCGGCCCGGGCATCGCGATGGAGATGAGCGGGGTGCCGGACCTCTGGACCACGCTGGTGGATCCGCACCAGCTCGAGAATGCCCTTTTGAACCTCTGCATCAACGCCCGGGATGCCATGCCTGAAGGCGGGCGCATCGCACTCCGGGCGGAGAACGTCACCCTGGACCGGCAACAGGCCGAGCCACGCGACCTCCTACCGGGCCAGTACGTCACGTTGAGCGTGACCGATACGGGGACGGGGATGCCGCCAGACGTGATCGCACGTGCCTTCGATCCGTTCTTCACGACCAAGCCCATTGGCCAGGGCACGGGGCTGGGCCTGTCCATGATTTATGGACTGGTGCGGCAGTCGGGCGGGCAGGTGCGGATCCATTCCGAGGTGGGCCACGGAACGACGGTCCGTCTCTACCTGCCGCGCCATGACGGCGCGGCATCTGCGGAGGAGGAATCGCCGGTGTTGCAGAGCGCCCCTCGAGCGGAAGCGGGTGAGACGGTGCTGGTCGTCGACGACGAGCTCACCGTGCGGAGCCTCATCACGGAAGTCTTGCAGGACCAGGGTTACCGGGTCATCGATGCCGCCGACGGCGCCTCCGGACTGCAGGTTCTGCAAACCAGTGCCCGGATTGATTTGTTGATCACCGATGTGGGCTTACCGGGAGGGATGAACGGGCGGCAATTCGCTGACGCAGCCCGCGTTTTACGGTCCGATCTGAGGGTGTTGTTCATCACAGGGTATGCCGAGACTGCCGCCTTCGGGGATGGCAAGCTGGAGTACAGGATGCACGTCATGACCAAGCCCTTCAGCCTCGATGTCCTTGTCAGTCGTGTCAGGGACCTCATCGCAGCCTGATTCCATTCCTCGTCCCGATCGTCGCAATCACTCTTGTTGTCGGTCCAAACTGGCCGTTAGATAGACCCGGTAGTAGCGGCACTGATCACGATCGCCCCGAGGGTGATACCTGGCCCCGGGAATCCCGCAGGCAAATGAGCGACGAACGCCGGGACGGCGTTCTCCTGGCCGCCTCGTCTTCAATGGCTGTCTCTCACGCCGGAGTGAAAATTGGCCTGTATGCCAGCATCACCGCCCCTTCGCCGTTACCAGAGCGCGCCTTCACTGCCCTTCTTGCCCTTGGCCCTGCTGGGCTCATCTTGGTCAGACAGCACCGCTTAGGCTGACTGACGTAGTGGGAGCGGTCGGCCACTCTTGCACTCCGTCCGCTCCTAGCCTTCGGGACGGCTTTCCACTTGTATCCCTGCGTCTCGACCGGCCAGTGGCCTTGTGGTGGCCGGGCGCCTATCTGCTATCCCGTAGGACGTCAGCGACACGACAGTGGCTGCTTGGCAGTCGGGCTGTCTTTGAGACAGGTGCCTAAGAAGCGAAATCGAGCAGATTGTCGCTCGCACAGCCTCCTCTGCTGTGGATGTTCAGCACACGCGCACTTTCCCTGCTGAGCAAGTCGCGGACAGTCCACCTCCTTAGCGACGGAGTAGGTTGGTGCCCCACGCTGGAAGCGTCTTGGTGCAGCCCGAACCCTCTTTGAACATCATCGCGAGCGGAGGAGCTTCGTGACAGCCTCTCACCTCAGACCCGGTCATCCGGCAAGTTCCGCAAGGACAGGTCCCCCGATCTGCTGGACTCACATTTTACTGCCCGAGTCTTTCAGGAAGTTAACGAGGATCGACAAGCTGATCGGCGAGCTTTGCGATTTCGAGGAGCGCGGCTCGGGGTAGGGGTTCTGCCGAACGAGCGGCGCGGGTGAGACGATGAGCAATCATCCGCATCAGCTGCAAATCGTTGTCGCGGGCGATGAGGAACGCACGGTCCTCCGCTGTAGCAGCCCGGATCAACCAGCGTGGTGAAAGCCGTCTCGCTGCCCGGGTACGGGGTGGCGCTGCTGGCAGACGAGCCAGGATGTGGCCTTGCAGCGAGATGACCTCACATGTGGAATGCCGCGTTGCAGCGGGAGTCCCGTCGGGCTGTCTCAGCTCGAGACCGTTTGGAGAGAACAAGCCTTTCCAGCCCCTAACCGCGACGTCCCCGGACGGCAACACGGCGCTGACCGTCAGCACGTCCTCCAAGATACCGGTTCTGATATTGACGAGGCCCACCTCCTGATCTGGGAAGAATTGGGCCGTGCGGCCGGGTGTGAGAATCCTCATCGGCATCTCCGAACAGCCCGCAGCGAGCCAGGCGATCTTCCATGCAGTTTGGGGTTGGCGCTCCAGCTCGAGATGTGACGAAGGACACACCACGCGTCAGGATTTCGTTAAACCCGTTCCGTAGATCGCGATAGATGCGCCGCAGTTTGGGTTCACTGCCCTCGTCCAGCAGCTCCGCGACATGCCGGAGCAGACGGGTCATGCCCCAGCAAGCAGCTACGAGGTGCAGCATTTCATTTTTAACGCGAATTTTGCGCGCAGTTCACACTGATCTACGGATGCTGTGCTCACAATTCTCCATCTGATGCCGATGGCCGTCGGCACAGGCCCTCTATCCAGCCAGCAGGACAACATCCCATGACCAAGACAAACGCCTCCAAGACCGTGGTTCTTTCCACGCCGAAGGCGGTGGCCGACGCCGGCCGCGTGTCCACGGGCGGCATGCAGCGCGCCATTGTGCGGACCCTTCCGAAGTCGGTCCGCGACAATGGCCGCGTCTCCACCGGTGGAATGCAGCGCTCGATCTGATTGCCTCTGCCCTCCGGCCGGGAGTCTCAACCAGCCTCCCGGCCGGGAGCCCAATCGCGTGCGACGAAAGAGCTTGTCGTAACTAGAAACCGGAGCACGCGGCAGCATGTCAGCAGATCTCAACGCGCCAGCTCTGTCCCATTTGGAATCCCGCCTTCCTTCCGAGAAGACAGTACACTTCTATAATCTTTTCCCGGGCTGCCGTCCGCCGCAGCGAGCCGCGCGCGACGGCCACGGCACGATACCCATCCGAGCCTACCGCCACTGCGAGGCGCTGTGCTCCGCAGCCGCCTTCGGGTGGCACGTGTTCCCGCCCATGGATTTCCAACTCGTCTGGGATGGCAGCACCGAGATCCAATGGACCTACGGCGACGCAGAGGGCTGGTACCCTCTCGATGTTGCGCAGTTCCCCTATTTCGCCGACCAGTTCGATGAGGATGCTCCGGACGACGCTCGGGGTTTTTCGCCCCCCTTTCTGACCGCGTTTGTCGAGCCGGGCGTCGTGCAGATCTGGACTGGCTTGGTTGCCCGCACGGCGCCGGGCTGGAACCTCCTTCTCCGGCCTCCGGCCAACGTTCCCCGCGACCTCGGTTACGAGCACTTCGAAGGGATCGTGGAGACTGATCGTTGGTTTGGTCCACTCTTCTTCAACGTCCGCCTGACCCGGACAGAGGTTCCCGTCCGATTCCGTGCCGGTTATCCGGTGATGCAGGTCCAGCCGGTACGGAGGGAGACGCTCGGCCTCGTGGACAGTTTCGAGGTCTCCGATGGTCTTGCCTCCTTGTCTGAGACCGACTGGGAGGCCTTTCGTCGCACCGTCGTCCGACCCAACCAGGATCCTAACCGGGTCCGCGGCGCCTACGGCGCCGAAAGTCGCCGCGGCAAGCGCCGTGGGCAGGAGGGCGTTTGAGCGCCGCCCCTCCTGGTATGCTGCGCGGCCTACTCTGGGCCTCCTTAGCGGTGCTCATCGCTGCCATTTACCCCGTGATCACCCGCCTCGGCGTCACCCGGCAGGCAATGACTCCACTTGAACTGGCGACGCTGCGGTTCGTGGTGGCGGCCCTCCTTCTTTCCCCCGTTCTGGTCGTCGTGCTCCGCCGTCTCGACCGGCGGGCCTGGATGGAGGCGGCTCTCCTCACTCTCTTCCAGGGCACGCCGCTGGCCACCCTCATCGCCGGCGGCCTCGCTTTGGCTCCTGCGGCACACGGCTCCGCACTCACCCTTGGGCTGATGCCGGCGATCACCATTTGTCTGCGTCGTGCGAGTGGGGAGCGTTTCGCCCCACGTGCCTTCCTGGGCGCAACACTGATTGCAGCCGGCGCCGCAAGCCTCGCAGGTCTCGACTTGCAGGAGGGTGGCGATGCCCTGCTCGGCCACGGGATGTTCGTCCTCGCGGCATTGATGGGTTCCGCCTACTTCCTGCGTCTCCGGCGTTCCGGCTTCACTCCCACCGAGGGCGCCGCAATCGTGGCTGGCCTCTCCGCGGTCGGCGGCGTCCTGGTACTGACCTTGATGGGTGAGCTTGGACGCGTCGCGCAGGTCGCGCCGGCGGATTTGCTGCTTCAGGCTGTGTTCCAGGGCGCACTGGTGGGCGTGGTCGCAATGGTGGCCCTCAACCAGGCAATTGTCCTGCTTGGCCCCATCGCCGCCACGGTCTGCCTCTCCCTCGTGCCCACCACTGCGGCCGTCCTCGCAGTACCGGTTCTCGGCGAGGCCTCCTCGGTTGGCGAGTGGCTCGCCTTCGCCGCCATGGTGCTCGGTGCCGCCCTGGCCACATCCTGCGAGCGGCGGCCCACGAGGCCTCCGTCAGATACCGGCAATACTCCGAGCCGGCCAGAACGACGCTGCGCCTGGATGAGGCCTTTCAAGCTAGCCCTCCGCCTGGCCACTGGCCGGGCTGGGGCAGCATAACCCTGGAGACCCGCATGCGAGGCAAAATGAGCACTCTCGAGCGAGACTTCCCGAACGACGTCGAGCAGATAGACCAGGTGGTACGACGGCTTACCACGACAGCGCGGCTGGCCAAGCTCGATCTGGCCGGGGACATACTGGAGGAGGTGCAGCGCAGCATTCTGGCGCACCGTCTCAGTCCAAAGCGTGAGAACTAAGAGGCCAGCCTCCGTCCTCCCTCGTCAACTGTCCGCCGGCTCTCACCAACTCCATCGCGAGTCGAATGGATTGTCATACCTGACGGCATTCGGCCGGCCACCTCTGGCAACGCCGCGCTAATGCCATACCGCACCAGGAGAAGGCCCCGTGCAGAACCCTTTCCAGAACACGCGTCTCTCCGCAGCTGGCGTTTCGCCCTTCTCTCCCCCAGCAGCCCTGTCAGACCGGGCGGTCGCGCACCTTGCCGCAGAGACGCTTGTCCTGGGCTGCTTGTACCAGCGGCGTGGCGCCACCTATATCCGGGTGCCTGTACATCGGCGGCAACAGTTTACCGGGTGTGAGTGGCATTGCCGTCGGGCGGAGGGCCGCCTCGTCAGTGTCGGAATCACCTGCGAGTCACTGGAGGAGTGGGTAACACTGGCCGAGACAGTGCCGGAGGAGGTGGTGGAGCTTTATCGCGGCATCTTGGGCCGTCACGATATCCCAGTGAACGATCTATTTTGGCGCGCCGACGTCTACGCACGAAACGGCGAGGACTACGAACTTGTTTTCGCGGCTGGCTCCTACAACCCGCTGAACGCCTGGAACACGGTGCGCGGCGCAGTGCACATAAACGGCTCCGCGCGGGGCGGCTTTGACAGCGGCTTTACAAACGGCACCCCGCCCCGTCTCCGACTGCGGCTGCCTCAGGAAGGTCTTCTGTTTCTCGACGGAGTGGACATGACCGGGGAGGTGCTGCAGGTGTCGAGGGACGGCGGGGATGGGTGGATTGACCGTTTGGAAGTCACCGTGCCGGCCGGAGAGAGCTGGGCGTTGAGTGAACTCGTTCTCGCATCGGGGGACCGTTTCACGCCTCTCGGCCTTGTTGAAGCTTTGGCAGGCGACATCTCTCGCCCGACAGGAGGCCAGACCGCGCGGCCGGCGCCTCTCCTGGAGCCGGCCTGGAAGCGACCCCGTGCATCGGGGGACCGCCTGCCCTTCTTACCGGGTCGGATGGTCGCGGACGCTCTGTTGCGACAGTTGGGAGCTGCGCAGCCTGGCGTGAGTTATGCCTAACGCGGGCCCATCCAGGCATTGGCGGGCGCTTCGCCTGCGTGCGGCTTTCAGGTACGATCTCGCCGTGTACCAACGCCCTTTCCGTCCGCACAGGCTCGGACCAGTTCCGACATGAGGTTACAGCAGCCCTCGATTGAGACCCAAGCTTGGGCCCGTATCACCCTCCTCGGGCCGGTACGCGCCTGGGACGCAGCAGGCTGCGACCTTTCCCCGCGCACGCGCAAAGGACGCGCGTTGCTCGGCTACCTCCTTCTATCTCGCGGACGGCCGGTCAGCCGCCTGCGTCTGGCGACGCTGCTCTGGGAAAGGTCGGGCGAGATCGAGGCGCGGGCAAGCCTTCGTCAAGCCTTGGCCGAGGTTGCCCGCGCTTTACAGGGAGCGCCCTCCCCCATCCTGGTCGTGGATCGGGAAAGTATCCGGGCTGATGCCAGGTTCTGCGAGGTTGACGCATTAGCGCTGCTGGACGGCCAAGTGCCGTCCGATTGGCCGGTAGCACCGCTCATGGACGGGCTGGAGGACATCGGGGAGGGCTTCGGCGAGTGGCTGGCGGGACAGCGCGATGCAGTCCGCGTCCGTCTGCGGGATTTGCTCGGCCAAGAGGCGGACCGTCTTTCGAATGACCCCGCCAAACAGGCCGAGGCCATAGAACTTGCCCGGCGTGCGATAGAGTCCGACGCTTCCGACGAGGCTGGCTGGCGCCGGCTTATCGGGCTGCATGTAGCTGCAGGCGAACGTGCTCTCGCGCTGCAGACCTATGAGCGCTGCTGCGATGCGCTGCGCAGGACGCTGGATGTCTCCCCATCTTCCAAGACAAGGGAATTAGCAGAGCGTATCCGTATCCAGCGGCCGGCTACGCCCACGCTCACTTCTACCCCACCCGCTCTTTCTCTGCCCCACCCGACTGTTCCCGCACCAATCGGCGACCAGCCCTTACGGGTTGGAGTGCTTCCGGCCCAACTCCAACGCGGGGAAGAACCGGACGCACTTACGACAGCTTATGTCGGGGACGTCGCCCTGGAACTTGCGCGGTATCATCATTTCGATGTCATCTCGCCTATAGGTCTCGGGCCTTGGTACGCCCAACAGCCGGATGCGGAAATGCTCCGCGGATTGAATCTCGACTACATCGTGAACGTATCGCTCCGCGGACCAGAGCTGGACCGGCACCTTCTCGTATCGCTGGTCGATGCTGCAGAACTTGCCCGCCCGGTTTGGAGCGTTCGCGCCCCGCTCCGTCCCGAAGCCGCGGGAGAAGTGCAAGACGACGTGCTGCACGGCCTCGTTGCGCGCCTAGAGCCCGTAATCCTGCATACGGAAGGAACACGCCCGATCTCGCGGCACGCCACCGGGACCGGCGCCACCGTTTTGCGTGCGATTCCGCGCCTCTTCAGCATGGAGGCCTCGCGCTTTATGGAGGCTGGCCAACTTCTGGCGGAGGCAGTCACCCAGTTCCCGGAAAGTGCCATGGCCGCTGCCTGGGCCGCCCATTGGCACGTGTTTCAGATAGGCCAGGGCTGGGCGACGGATCCCCGGGGCGCATTAGAGGAGGCGGAGCGCCTCGCGACACTTGCAATGAGCCTCGACCCCGAGAACGCCGAGGGCTTGGCCATCTATGGCCACGTAAACTCCTTCCTGCACAAAGATTTCGACAGTGCAAAACATTACTTCGCGCAGTCGCTCGAGTTGAACCCCCATCAGGCTTTCGCTTGGGCAATGTCCGGTGCAACTCATGTCTATTCCGGCGATCTGCGAGAGGCGATGCGGCGCATGGAGCACTACCGGACGCTAGCGCCGTTTCACCCTCACGACCGTATTCTTCGCCACACATTCACAGCGGCGCATTTGCTCGCGGGGCAGTACGAGGAGGCCGTGATTATCGGCCGGCGGTCCGTCCGAGCAAGCCCGGGCTTCGTCAACGGTTATAAACATGTTCTCGCGGCCTTGGGACATCTCGGCATGCGCCGCGAAGCAAAGCCGCTTCTGGACAGGCTTTTGAAACATGAATCGGAGTTCAAGGTCCAGAGCTTTGTCGAGTCCTATCCATTCAACCGCGTCGAGGATCGCGAGATTTATGAGGCGGGTCTTCGCCTCGCGGGGGCGAGATAGTTTCAATCGGCGCGGATCAGGACCGTTGAGGCATCCATAGCCACGAATTTTATCCGAGCCCAGGCGCACGCAGCGACGCCGTGAGTGATCGTGCGATTCTTCAACAAACTATTTATGCCACACCGGCGTTTGTGGCGACCGAAAGTGTCGCGGTTAGAGGTTATTTCAAAATCGGCCAATTGCTAGGGCCAATAAATGCTTAGTAGGTGACACCGGAGCAGCGACACGCAGGCGGCCGTTAAGCCAACCGCTTGCGCTTCGAGCGAAAGCCTTATGCCACCTGCGATTCAGCAACAGTTCATCATTGATGGACGAGGCAGGATAATCGCGACAGTTACCTCTTACTCGGCCGAAGCGAGGCTCCTGATCAGGTCCAGAACACGCTTCCGAATTTCAGGCTCGCTGATCTGATGGTACGCTCGGACAAGTTCTAGTGTCTCGCGCTTGTGCAAAACGCCGTCGTCAACTCCGTTATATGGCTCGTCATAACCAGCATTTTGGAAGCCGTTAACAACCGGCCTGCCTTGTAGGCTCGGTGGTATATCGTCGAAGAAGAACCCGATCGGTACGTCCAAGATGCGTGCCAGATCGAACAGGCGACTTGCACCAATCCGGTTTACACCGCGCTCATACTTCTGGATCTGCTGAAAGGTGAGGTTGAGGGCAGCTCCCAGCTTTTCCTGGCTCATGCCGAGCAGCATCCGTCGCAGCCGAACCCGGGATCCCACATGGATGTCGATTGTCCCGGGCAGTCGATCCTGCCCGGCAGATACTGGCGCTGTGACCACGTCCGACATGTTCAAGCTTCCCGTCGGTTGATCCAAGACAAATGCCCTGGGAGAGATCATTTCGAGTAGAGACCATTTCTCTCAAGCTAGCGACGACCAAGAATGAGACAGTTTTATTAACGAGGTAAAATTTTTGCGAGTGCACTCACTTCCGTAGCGAGGCTCAACCAGCCCGAGCCTCCTCAGCTGATACGGAGACCCGATAAGATACTCGTGCGACGCATGAGAAGCAGTCGAAGCCCTCTGTAGCTCCCGGACCCGAAATGTAGCCTC
The DNA here is from genome assembly GCF_054165765.1 of Roseomonas sp. WA12. Lineage (NCBI taxonomy): Bacteria > Pseudomonadati > Pseudomonadota > Alphaproteobacteria > Acetobacterales > Roseomonadaceae > Roseomonas > Roseomonas sp. WA12. The sequence goes on from NZ_CM135108.1 coordinate 3,416,738, forward strand.
GGCTACTGCACCTCTGGAGCGGGCAGGCCGCAATGTTCGGGTTCAACCCCGCGGCACTCTCCGTGCCGGGGACTTAGGTAGCTATCAGGCCCGTCCGCTTTGACGAATTTCAGCGCTACCGGAGTGGAGATAGACCGCCAAGCGAGCGCGTCAGATCTGCTGCTGTGCTGAGCAGCAACGGGCTTGCCCGTTCTGCCGACACCCGCGTAAGCCGGGTCACCGGCCCGGTGAGGCAGAGCGCGCCCGCAAAGCCCTCCCCCGGCCCGAAGACGGGGGTTGCCATGCCCGCCACATGGGGATCCCTCTCGCCGCCCGTATAGAGCGGAATCTCGGTCGCAAAGGCCTGGGGCTGCAGAGGATTCGCCCCGAAGATCCGCAGCACCTGGGCGATGGCGGAGTTGTCCATCGGAAGCATGTCACCCTGACGGACATGCAGTCGCAGCCGGTGCGGCGAGTCGACGCGGTACAAGCAGAGCCGCTGCTCCCCGCTGCGCACGTAGAAAGAGGCGCTCTCGCTTGTCTCTGCCACCAGCCGCTCGAGTGCGGGCATGACATACGCCTCCACCCGGAAGGACTGCTGGTAGACGGAGCCGAGCCGGAACACTTCCACGCCGAGGCGGTAAGCGCCGTCAGGCAAGCGGGTAAGGTAGCCGTGCTCCTCCAGCGAGATCGCCAGCCGCATGACGGTGGTCTTCACCAGCCCGGTCCGGCCAGTCAGCTCGGCCAGGGTCACCGCGTCGTCGCCCTTGCGGAAGGCCGAGAGCAGGGTCAGGGCGCGGCCCGCCGAGGCAACGCCTTCCAGCGAGGCGTTCAGGCGTGTGGGGGTCGTCATGGCGCCACCGTTACGGTCCGCCCCGCGGCACGGCAAGCCGGCCGGCCATGCCTCGACCTATCAGCCGGCGTGGGAGTGGAGCGGCAGGCCCGGCACCTCCAGCACGGCGCGAAGGACGCTCCCGGTCTCGGACTCGGTGACAAGGAGTTCCCCCGTGCCGGGGCGAAAGGCGAGGTTTGTGGTGGACCAGCCGGCGCAGGAGGCGATGCGCGCCAGGGGTTCGGCCCGTGGGGAGAGGCGCCAGACGGTCCCGAAGCCCGCATGGGCCACCAGCAGGCCGCCTTCCGCGTCCAGTGCCAGCCCGTCCGGGCCGCTAGGGCCGCCGTGAAGGTGGCAGAAGATGCTCGCCTTCGTCACGCTGCCATCTGCGTGCAGCGGCAGGCGCCAGATCTGGTTGGCCCGCGTCACTGCCACCAGCAGGAAGGAGGCGTCGGGCGCGACCACGATGCCATTCGGGCTGGGGACCGTATCGATGAGGAGGTCCAGGCGGCCATCACTGCCCAGGCGGTACACCCGCCCGGTCGGGTCCTGCAGGCCGGTCTGCCCCTGGTCCGTGAAGTAGAGCTCGCCGCCCGGCCCAAAGACGAGGTCATTCACGCCCTTGAAGCTCTCGGAACGCGCCGTCTCCAGGAAGGGCGTTACCGCGCCGCTGCCGGGATCCAGCAGCATGATCCCGCGCTTGTAGTCGGTGATGAAGATGCGCCCGTCGCGGTGGATCTTCAGCCCGTTCGGCCAGCCATCATACTCGGCCACCTGCTCCCACTCCCCTTCGGGGGAGATGCGGAAGACGCGGCCGAAGGGGATGTCGGTGACGTAAAGCCGCCCCTGCCGGTCGAAGGAGGGACCCTCGAGGAAGCTGTCCACCGGCTTGCCCGCGCGGTTGGCGTCGCTCCAGGCGCTTCGCCGGGCCTTGCGATACCGGTCGGGCAGGCGCGTGAAGACCTCGGTCTCGATGCGCGGCGGCGGGGCGAAGAAGCTCATCGTCGCGCCCCTACTGCCGCTCGATGCCGCCGGAAGCCGCGATCTCGCGCCAGCGTGCTGCCTCCTCGGTCAACAACCTGGAGAAAGCGGCAGAGGGGATGCCACCGGGCTCGGAGCCGAGATCGGCGATGAAGCCCTTCATGTCCGGTGCGGCGAGGGCGCGAGCCATCTCGCCGTGCAGCCGCGCCACGATCGCGTCCGGCGTGCCCTTCGGCGCCACCAAGCCCGACCAGTTGATCACGCTGAAGCCCGGCAGACCGGCCTCGGCGAAGGTCGGTACGTCAGGCAGGGCGGCCACCCGGTGCTCGCCGCTGATGGCCAGCGGGCGCAGTTGGCCGCCGCGGATGTTCCCCAGCGCCGAGCCGGGCGAAATCATCACCAGGTCCACATTGCCCGAGAGGACGCCGATCACCGCCTCCCCCGCACCGCGGAAGGGCACGTGGTAGAGCTTCACTCCCGCCGCCCGCTCGAAGGCAAGCGTGGCGAAGTGCGGGGCGCTGCCGTTGCCTCCCGTGCCGTAGGTGAGCTTCTCCGGATCCTTCTTCGCCGCAGCGATAAGAGAGGCGAGATCGCGATGGGACGACTTCTCCCCAACCGCGAGAAGGATCGGCGAGAAGGCCGTGACGCTGACCGGCTGGAAGGCCGTCGCCTGATCGAAGGGCAGCCGGCTGAAAAGGTAGGGAAGCATGGCGTAGGTGTTGTCCATCGCCATCAGCGTGTAGCCGTCCGCCGCGGCGCGCGCGGCCTCACTGGCGCCGATCGTGCCGGTGGCGCCGGACCTGTTCTCGACCACGAAGCTCTGGCCCATGGCTTCCGTCAGCTTCTGGGCGATGCGGCGCGCCAGCGTGTCCACAGCCCCGCCCGGCGCCCAGGGCACGATCACCCGGACTGGCCGGGACGGGTACTCCCCCGCATTTGTTCCCTGGGCCAGGGCAGAGCGCGCGAGCCCGGCGAAGGGCGTGGCGAGCCCGGCCCCGAGAAGGGCGCGGCGGGCGATGCGGTGGGTCTGGTGACAGGACACTTGCGCTTCCCTTTCCCGTTCGGTTATTTCGAAACGACGTTGCATTTTCTTGGTGCCGTTCTGGCACCGCGGAAAGATCGGTGTCAACAAATGGGCGCGGAACCGCGCCGCATCCGGGAGGACGGCCGTGGCGATCGGCTTCCGCATCCATCGGCGCATCCGTCAGGTTGACGCCACCCTCGTCACCCACTTCCGTGACCTTCCCGTCGCGAATGTCAGCGACGTGATGTCGCGCATGACCGCCGGTGGCGCGCGGCTGCGGCCGATGCAGGCCCCCGGCGCGGTCCTCGCTGGCCCCGCCCTGACGGTGCGGACACGCCCTGGCGATAACCTGATGATCCACAAGGCCATCTCCCTCGCGCAGGCGGGCGACGTGATCGTGGTGGATGCGGGCGGCGATCTCACCAATGCCCTGATCGGCGAGCTGATGCTGGCGCAGATGGTGCGCCGTGGCCTCGCCGGTGTCGTCATCAACGGCGCCATCCGCGACAGCGCCGCCATCCGCGCGCAGGACTTCCCGGTTTTCGCCGCGGGCGTCACGCATCGCGGGCCCTACAAGGACGGCCCGGGCGAGATCAACGTGCCGGTCGCCATCGACGGCATGGTCATCGCGCCGGGCGACCTCGTCCTCGGCGACGATGATGGCCTGCTCTGCGTCCCCTTCGAGGAGGCGGAGGCGATCCACGCCGCCGCCAGCGCGAAGCACGCCGCGGAGGAGGGGCAGATGGCGAACATCGCCGCCGGCACTCATGACGCGTCCTGGGTGGACGTCTCGCTCCGCAAGCTGGGCTGCGAAGGGCTCGACTAGAGCCCCCTCCCCCTCTCTCCAGGAAGCCGATCCATGACCGACAGCGCCGCGCGTCCCAATGTTCTCGTCTCCGCCGCCTGGCTGGCGCAGGAAGCCGTCACGATGCTGGAGGAGGCGGGCTACGCCGTCCGCTGCACCAGCGGCTACCCGGGCGAGGTGGAGCTTCTCGCCGCCATCCGGGAGCACCGGCCGGTGGCGATTCTGCACCGGCAGGGCCGCATCGACGGCACGGTGATGGATGCTGCCGCGCCGGAGCTGCGGGTGCTGGCGCGCCACGGCGCGGGGATCGACGGGATCGACATTCCCGCCGCCCGCACGCGCGGCCTGACCGTGACACGCGCGGCGGGCGCCAATTCCCGCTCCGTCGCCGAGCACGCCATGGCGCTGATGCTTACCATGCTGAAGGACCTGCCCTCCGTCACCGCCGGGATGCGGGACGGGCTGTGGGAGAAGACCTCCCGCATGACGCGCGACATCGACGGAATGACGCTCGGCATCCTCGGCTACGGCGCCATCGGCACGAAGGTCGCGCGCATGGCCGCCGCCTTCGGGATGCGCGTGCTGGCCCTTGATCCCCTGCTGCCCGCAGGCCCGCTCTCCGGCCCCGCGGAGCGGGTCGAAGCGTTGCCGGAGTTGCTGCGGCAATCCGAGGTCCTGTCCCTGCACCTGCCGCTGGAGCAGGAGACGCGCAACCTGATCGGCGCGGCGGAGCTGGCGCTGCTGCCGCGCGGCGCGATCCTCGTCCACACCGCCCGGGGCGGCATCGTTGACCAGGACGCGCTGCTCGCCGCCCTCGACTCCGGGCAGCTGAGCTGGGCGGGCGTGGATGTTTTCGCGATGGAGCCGCTGGAGGAGGGCAGCCCCTTCCGCACCCATCCGCGCGTGGTGGCCACTCCGCACTTGGCCGCCAACACGCCGCGGGGCGCGGCCGGCATGGCTTGCGGCGCGGCGGAAAGCATCATCGCGGTGCTCGCCGGCCACCTGCCCGCGCTGGAAGGCGCGGTGGTCGTGCCGGGCGGACTTCCCGCGGACCTCCTGCCCGCGGCCTGAGCGCCTCAGGGTAGCGAGCCACGCGGCAGGAAGCAGAAAAAGAACGAGGAGGAACGCCGAGTGACGCACCAATTATCCCCCCCATGCCCCCTGCAGCGCCGAACCGTGCTGGCGACCGGGGCGGCGCTCGCCGCCTCCGCACTCGCCCGCCCCGCCCTGGCGCAGGCACCCTGGCCCGCCGGGCGGCCCATCGAGATCATCGTCGGCTTCGCCCCTGGCGGGGGCACGGATGTGATGCTGCGCGCGCTCGCGCTGTTCATGGCGGCCGAGCTGCCGGGCGCCAACTTCATCATCAACAACCGCCCTGGCGCGGGCGGGGAAACGGCCTATGCCGCCATTCAGGCCGCGCGGCCGGACGGCTACACCATCGGCGGGCTGAACACGCCGGGCTACCTCTCCGTACCGATCGAGCGACGCGTGCGCTACGACCGCACGAAGATCCGCGCCATCGCCCGCCTCGTGGACGACCCGACCGCCTTCGTCGTGCACCGGGACTCGCCGTACAGGACCCTTGCCGACCTTGTGGCCGATGCGAAGCGCCGCCCGGGCGCGATCAGCGTCGGCTCATCCGGGGTCGGCACGGATGACCATCTCGGCCTCACCCTGTTCCAGGCGGCCACGGGGACGGAGTTCATCCACGTGCCCTATGCCGGGGCGGGGCTGGTGAAGAACGCCGTTCTGTCCCGCACCATCGACGTGGCCGGGCTGAACCTCGGTGAGATCGGCATGCTCGGGCAGGAGAAGCCACCGCTGCGGCCGCTGGCCGGCATGGGCGAGCACCGCTGGGACCTGATGCCGGACGTGCCGACCTTCCGCGAGGCGGGCCACGACGTGATCATGACGAGCGAGCGCGGCGTCGGCGCGCCGCGCGGCGTGCCCGACGAGATCGCCCTGCAACTGCAGGGAGCGATTGCGCGCATCGTCTCCAAGCCCGAATGGGCGGAGAAGGCGCGGCAGCTGGAGCTGCCCATGGCCTATCTGCCCGGTGCGGAGTGGGAGGCGCAGATGCCGGCGCAGGAAGCTCGCTATCGCCAGATCTGGGAGAAGACCCCCTGGCAGCAATGACCTCGTCACGGCAGGCGCCTCGCTGACGGCGTGGCTGGGGTTCCTGATCGGCCCCGGTCATCGGGTGGTCTACGACCCGGAGCCCTGACGAGGACCAGTCAGGATGGCATGAGGAGAGAAGCCCGGCGCGCTGTGCGCTTCGCTCCGTTCGGCAGGATAAGCTAGGCGCGCTCGGCGCTACTTTTTCGCGTCAAATTCGAGGCGCGTCTGCTCCCCGCTCGGGTTTCGGCTCGGAGCGTGATCGAAGCCGGAGACCGTCACGCCGAGGAGCCGCACCTTGCGCGTGAGAGGGTAGAGACTGCGCAGGAGCTCGAGCGCAATCCGGACCAGCGCCGCGCGGTCGCTCACTGGGCTCGGCAGCGTGCGGCTTCGCGTGGCCTGCTGGAAATCCGCCCAGCGCAGCTTCACCGTCACCGTCCGCCCCCGCTGCCCCGTGCTCTCGCACCACGCCCAGACCTCGTCAGCGAGCACCCCGATGCCGCCCTCCACCTCCTCGGGGCGGGCCAGGTCACGGTCGTAGGTTGTCTCGGAGCCGGAGGACTTGCGAGGCCTGTCCGGCACCACGGGCCGGTGGTCCTCGCCTCGCGCGATGGCGTGGAAGTGGGCGCCCGCCTTGCCGAAATGCTGCTGCAGGAAGGCGAGGCTGCGATCGCGCAAGTCCCGCCCTGTGCGGATCCCGAGCACCTCCATGCGGGCCGCCGTTGCCGGCCCGACCCCGTGGAACCGGGAGACCGCCAGTTCCTCGACAAAGCCCGGTCCTTGCTCGGGCGTGATGACGAACATCCCGTTCGGCTTGCGCATGTCGCTCGCGAGCTTGGCCAGGAATTTGTTGTAGGAGACCCCCGCCGAGGCGGTTAGCCCGGTCCGGGCGAGGATCTCGGCACGGATCGTACGGGCGACCGCCGTCGCGGTGGGCAGCCCCGTTCGGTTCTCGGTAACGTCGAGATAGGCCTCGTCGAGCGAGAGCGGCTCCACAAGCGGTGTGTGCTCGAGAAACACCTCCCGGATCTGGGCCGATACCTCCCGGTAGCGATCAAAGCGTGGCGGGACGAAAACCAGATCGGGACAGAGCCGGGCCGCCGTCCTGGATGGCATGGCTGAACGCACCCCGAAAGCACGCGCCTCGTAGCTGGCCGCCGCCACGACTCCGCGCTCCCGCGAGCCGCCCACTGCCAGGGGACGACCCTTCAGCGCCGGATCGTCCCGCTGCTCCACCGACGCGTAGAAGGCGTCCATGTCGACGTGGATGATCTTGCGGGAGGTCACAGGATCCAACCGGACAGCGGTGGAGCGTCGGTGTTGCACCCGTCCAATACTCCGACCACGGCATACCCACCCCTGCTCCACGCTCCGTCATCGGACCCGCCCGGGTCTGGGGAGAACGGGGGCATGGCTCAGGGCAACTCCGAAGCGTCCAGAACGAAGAACGAACACACGCTTATAGATCGTCCGGGCGCCCGGAGCACCCCATGCGCGAACTCCTCCTGTTGCCGGAGACCTGATTGGCGCCACGGATAAGGACATTGCGGGCGGCCGCCGCGCGCCCAGCCTTCGCGATAGCGCGCAAACCAAGAAATTATATTGCCGCCTCTGCCAGCGCCGATACGGGTCCTCGGTGTTACGGCCAGGCGCTTCCAGTCGAGCTTCCAAAGGCGTCGGGCCCTTCCGAATACGAAGGTTTGACTTCAGCCCTCTCTGGGCCACGGCCACATCGTCGCACTAACGTCCAAATCTCCTTCCGAGCAGCTGCACGCATGGACCTGCCGGGCCCGCTCATTCACGCCGATCGGAGGCTTCGTTGCACTCTCCTGACCCAACTTCGCCGCTGCGGCTCGACCAGTCCTCGGTCGAGGACCTCAATGCAGCGCTACGCGTCTATCGCCGCTTGCCTCTCGAGCTGCTGGTTTTCCTGCTCGTCCTGGCCGGCTCGCTCATTGTGCTCCCAATGATCAGCACTGCCCTGTCGCCGCCCTACGGAGTTTACATCCTCGGGACGGGCCTGACGTCGTGGGGCCTCATCCTTCTGCTCGCATGCTTGTTCGGGCTGTTCCGATGGCGAGGTCGGCAGGTTGCCGAGGCGCTGAACGACCCCGAACTGCTCGCGGCGCCGATCTCGGGACTGCTGCACGGCCAAAGCCTGATCGCCGAGCGGGCGAGTGCCATGGGCATGGAGTGGAGCGGCTTCTTCGGGCCGCTGCGGCCACGGCGGAACGCCGGTGGTGGGAAAGCCAGAAACTAGCTTAGGTCAGGCTGGTGCAGGAAGGATGGCCGAGCCGTGAAAGAGGAGGGTCGCTGAGGCTGACACTCCCCTCCACGACAATCAGCTCCGCCCGGCCCGGCGCAGGTTGTTGCGGGCCTCGGCCACTCCGCCGTCGGCGGGGAAACGCCAAAGCCGGGCCGCCTCGTTCATGTCGCGCCTGAGCCCGCCGCGTCCCTCGGCGTAGAGCTTGCCGAGATTGCTCTGCGCCACAGGCGGGCGGCCTCTGCCTCGTCACAAGCCGCCGCGACCGGATATGGGAAAGGTGCCGAGGCTTGCCTGCCCTGTGGGGAAGCCCTGGAGCACCCGGCGACGGTTTCTCAGGCGCATGCAGCGAGGAAGCAAGCTCTCGTTGCTCCTATCGCTCTACCCCTCTCAGGCAACGCCACGCCGGCGCCGCAGGAGTGTGGTAATAGGGACGATCGCTCCAACCAGCAGAAGAGCACCGATCGCAAGCGCGGTGAGGGTACGGTTCCAGAGCCGCTCCAGGCCCAGATCGGTTGTCACCAGCTCGGGCCGTGCCGGATCCGCGAGAACGGAGACGGTGTAGTCGCCGCCGCCGACGCCGAGGAACAGAAGATCGACATCGCGCGTGATCGGGCCGGACTTGCCGAGAAGCGAGAGCGTGGCGTCGCAGGTGGTAATCACCAGGCGCGTGCTGCAGCGGCCCTTGACCACCCGCCCATCCGCGACGGGCTGGGCCGCCCCCCTCACCTGCCAGTCGCTCGCGATGTTCGGCACCATGAAGATCGCCATGCCAGCGAGCAGGACGGCGCAAACCGCTGCGCCGAAAAGGGTCCAGAAAAGCTCGCGCTTCCCCCCGCCCGGCGGGGGAAGTGCTTGCAGGGGTGCGGGATCGGTGGTGCTGGACATGCCGCGATCCTACCCGTTCGGCGAGGAAGAGGAAGCCACAGGCGTTCGACAGCGCGCTCGCCGGACGCTCCAGGCCGGCAGCGGTGTCCAGGTGATACTCAGAAGGCCGACATGGCTTTCTAAAGCGCCTGTCCGGAAATCACCGCCGCCATCTCGGCGAGGAGCTGGTCAGGAGGACCGGGTGCCACCGGACGCAGGACGAAGCTGAGTGGCGGGACGGGCATGTGCGCTCGGTCGCCAGGTCTACGACCACCAGGGGCCTGACCAGAGAAAGCCATGACCGTCGTAAAGCCGGATGGGTTGGCCGATCCTCCCCCGCCTCCTTCCGCGACTAGGCAGAGGCCCCATATCGCAACCATGCCGCAGACCCTCGACTTACCGCCCGAAGCCTTCCGCAAAGCCGATTCGTCGCCCGACGATCTCTTCTACCAGCAACCGCGCTTCGTGACGCACATCGACGATGGCGCAATCGCCGCCGTGACGTCGCTGTACCGCTCGGTGCTGCCGGCGGGCGGAAGCATTCTCGACCTGATGAGCAGCTGGGTCAGCCACCTGCCTGAGGAGGTCGCTTACGGCGAGGTGACCGGGCACGGCATGAATGCAGCCGAGCTCGCAGCGAACCCACGCCTGTCGCATCGCTTCACGCAGGATCTCAATCGCAACCCCATCCTGCCATTGGAGGATGCTGCTTTCGATGCAGCCTGTCTCTGCGTCTCGGTGCAGTATCTTCAGCAGCCGGTCGCAGTGTTCAGTGATGTGGCCCGGGTGCTGCGGCCGGGCGCTCCCTTCGTCGTCTCCTTCAGCAATCGCTGTTTCCCAACCAAGGCAGTCGCGATTTGGCAGGCGCTCGGCGGTGGCGAGGAGCAGCAACGCCTCGTGGCCGCCTACATGGCAGCGGCCGGGTTCGCAGCCATCGAGAGACAGACACACCGACCGGCTGCAGGTGATCCGCTCTGGGCCGTGATAGGCCGTCGCTGAAGCCAAGCGCGCTCCCGAAGGGAGATCCGTCAGGTTTTCAGGCCGCCAGACCAGCACTGCCAATCCTTCCGAGCGGCACGCGTTGCGTCATTGGCCGCCCCGAGCGGCTGGACGGCGTCGCGCAGGCAGATGGAGCGGAGCAGGTGTGGGAACGGTTGCTTGGGCGGTCATGGAACTTGCGGCAGCAAGCCGGCCGAGAGGGAATGGCGCTCCCGGCTCAGATCTGCAGCGGGCGCCCGTTCCTGTAGGTTTGGTCCGAATCTCCGGGCATGGCCTTCGGCCAGGACGCCGCAGGAACAGGGCTGAGGTGCGCGGCATCGCGCGGCCCGCACCCCTGCCGTAGGGCGTGCGATAACAGGAATGTGCCGAGCAGGCCCAGGCCGCAGGCGGTCCAGAGCGGGACAGCATGGCCGGTCGTCTCCGCAAGGACGGCCATGGCGGGGGCTCCCAGAAGCACGGAGAGCGCGCGCCCGGTGAACAGCACGCCAATCAGTGCGCCTGCAGAGCGACGGCCGTAGAGATCGACGACCACGCTCGGCAGCAGCGCCACGAACCCGCCCTGGGCGAGGCCGAAGCCGAGCGCGAAGGCGATGAAACCGATGGCGCTGCGCGCCTCCGCCCACCACGCCATCGACGCCGCAACCCCGAGGCAGCAGGCCAGCAGGATGCGGTCGCGCCCCACTCGGTCCGCCAGGGTGCCGACGACGAGCCGGCCGAGAATCGAGCCCACCCCGACCAGGCTCAGCAGCCAGAGCGCATCCGAGGCGGCCAGCCCTGCCCCGCGCGCCGTTGCCACGATTTCTGCATAGGGCAGCGCCACAGGGACGGAGAGCAGAAGGCTGCCCGCCAGCAACAGGGCATAGCGCCGGCCGCGCAGTGCCTCCCGGAGCCGCGCACCTTCCAGCGATGATGCCGGGTCCGGCCGGGCGGATTGTGTCGTGCCGTCCGGCCCCATCCCGCAGGCCTCGGGCCAGCGGGTCAGGAGTTGGGCCGCCAGTAGCCCGATGACCGCGATGAAGCTCCCCGCGATCAGGAATGAGACCCGCCAGTCCCCGCAGAGAGCCAGCAGCGAGGCCGAGACGGGAACCATCGCGGTGCCAACCCCCACCCCCGAGGTTGCGATGCCCGAGGCCAGGCCGCGCCAGACGACGAACCAGCGCTGCACGGCCGCGACCGCCGGCACATAGGCCAGGCCCGCGCCGGCCCCCACAAGCAGCCCGTAGCAGAGCAGCACCTGATAGAAATCCTGCGCCACCCCCGCGAGAAAGAAGCCGGCCGCCATGACGGCCATCCCGAGCGCGATCGGTAATCTCGCACCGAAGCGATCCGCGAGGGGTCCGCTCACCGCGCCCATGGCGAAGACCATCGCGCCGCTGACCGCATAGATGAGGCTGACCGAAGCGTCCGAAGTGGCGAAACTGGCCTGCAGAGAGGCGGCGAAGGCGGGGAAGGAGTAGACCGCCCCGAAACAGAGCGCCTGCACCACGAAGGAACCCCCGACCACCGCCCAGCCCCGGAAGCGCAACGGCGGGCGCGGCACGACGGGGGCCGGTCCGGTATCCCGGGAGAGAACGGGCTTCACCCGGTCGGGCAAGCATGGGCGAGCGTGCGGCGTCATCTGGCACCTCTTGCGGAAGGCCGCGAAGCTGGCCCTTCCACCCCGCGGCGCGCGGTGCCGAAAGTCACAGCGCGCCACCTTCCGGGGACAGAGACTGGTTCCTGGGCGCGGGTCCCCTGCGCCGGGAGGGGATGCCCGGAGATGGACAGGAGTTCGATAGACAGGGGTTCGATGGACATGCGTTTACGGCGCCCCGCGGCGTCGGCACTGTGGCTGGATGAGCCCTGCCCGATGGACCAGCTAGATCAACTCGCCTTCTTCCGGCCCTTCGGCCGCGCCGCGCTGGAACCCCTGGCTGCCGCGGCGCGATGGCGCGGCTTCTCGGCCGGGCAGACGGTGCTGGAGGCGGGCGACCTGACGCAGGAAGTCAGCCTCGTCGCGGAGGGCGAGCTTCGCGTGCTCTCGCGCAGCAGCGGCGGCCACGAGATGATCCTGAACGAACTGCGCGCCGGCGACATCTTCGGCGAGATCGCGGCGATCGACGGCGGCTATCGCTCGGTCAGCATCGTCGCGCTCACGCGCACCCGCCTCTGCACGATCGCGGCGGCGCCCTTCATGGCCTTCGCCCTCTCGACGCCCGAAGCCTCTCACCACCTCATGCGGAGCCTTGCCGCGCTGGTGCGGCAGAAGGATGAGCGGCTGCTGGAACTTGCCGTGCTGCCGGTGCGGGCCCGGCTTGCGGCGCTGCTCCTGCGCCTCTCCCGCCCGCGGGAGGGCGGCGGGCGGATTGTCTCCCCGCCGCCGCCGCACCACGAACTGGCCGCGCGCATTGGTACGCGGCGCGAGGTGGTTTCCCGCACGCTCAGCGCCATGGGGCGGGAGGGCATGACGGAGATGACCAGGGGAGGCCTGGTGCTGCCGAGGCCCGCCCTGCTGGAAGCGGAGGTGGCGGCCGGCTACGGCGCCCCGCCCGGTGGGGAGGCGGCGCGGCTCCGGCCCCCGACGGCGCTCAGATGATGGTCGCGGCCGCCAGCTGAAGAATGACCTGGCTGCGCCCGGCCGCGTAGTCGGAATCGCGGAACGCCATCAGTGCCTTGACCGCCTGGCCCCACTCGTCCCGGGCATCCGCCGCCCTCGCGCTCATATCCTCCATCTGCGACAGGCGCTGGAAATCCCAGAGCGTGCGGAAGCTGCCGAGGCTGCGCTCGCTCTGCTGAAACACGGTGTAGGTGCCGAGGTAGCGCAGCCCCGGTACGGAGGAGGCGCTGAGCAGGCCGTTGCTGTCGCGGAGAAAGGCCTGGAACTCGGCATGGCGCTCGCGCGGGACCTCGTAACCCCATTCAAGGACGAGGCGCCCGAGCGGGCCCAGATCGGCCGCGTTCCCGTCCGGCGGCAGGATCAGGAACTGCTCGCCGCTCCGCACGACGGAGACGAGCGGCGTGGCGCTGGCAGGCGCTACCCGGCCCTGCGCGCGCAGCAGTGCCTCGGCGGCATCGGGGTTGAAGGGTTCGGTCATGGCGGACTTCTCTCCTCGGTGTTCGGTTCGGCGGGGCGGTGCAGAAGCCCGCAGGCGCGCAGCTCCGCCAGCCCGTTCTCCAGCGTGCGTCCCGCAGCCGGGGCGGAAAGGGCCTGTGCGGTGCGCTCGGCGAAGGCCGTTGCCAGCGCCGCATCGTCCCGCCCATCCGCAAGCTCGAGGATCAGCCAGGCCGTCGCGTTCAGCTGGTGCAGCCGCGGTGCGGCAGGGATGTAGGCGAGGCAGGCGCCCAGCTCGGGCAGGGGACGAAGCCGGAGCCCCGGCGCGCGCTCATGGCGCATCGCCGGCCCCCTTCGTCCCTGGATCGCCGGCCGCCATCGGCGGGGGCAGAACCCGCAGGTCCACGCCGCCGTTCAGTCCGGAATCGAACGGGTCCGGCGCGTCCCAGCGGCCGTGGAAGGCGAAGGCGGTGGAGCGGCAGCCGCCATGTGTGTGCTGGGTGGAAGCGCAGCCCCCGCAGCTCGCCTCCACCTTTCCCGCGCGCAGATGGCGGTAGAGCGGGTCCTCCCAGGTCTCCAGGAAGGGCATCCTCGTGACATCGCCGTAGTCCACGTACTCGCGGAGGTACATGCAGCCGATGGAACGGCCATAGGCGTTCACCGCCGCCATCTGCCAGCAGCAATTCGCGTCGTTCGGATGCCAGGACTGCATCAGCCGCAACCCCTCCGGTGGACGCAGCGCGGCGATCGCGGCGGTCATCTCCTCCAGCGAGAGGGAGAGTTCCGCCCAGTCCCGGCGCATGCGGCCCAGCGGATAGGGACGCAACACGCCCACCGCCTCCGCGCCCTCCGCCTTCGCGAGTTCCAGCAGCGACTGCAGCTCCTGGTGGTTCCCGCGATTCATGATGGCGAGCACCGTCACCGGCAGCCCGGCGCGGCGCAGCGCACGGATGCCGGCGATGCTGCGGGCATGGCTGCCGGGCACGCCTGTCAGCGCATCGTGCGTCTCTGGCGTCGCACCCAGCAGGTCCACCATGGCGTCGCCCAGCCCGATGGATTTCAGCCGGGCCGCCATGGCGTCGTCCACCAGCGTCGCGTTCGTCCGCAGCCGGGTCATCGCACGCGGCGCGGCATGGCCGATCACCTCCAGCACGTCCGGGCGGTGCAGCGGCTCCCCGCCCTCGATCATCACGGAGATCACCCCGGCCTCGAAAAACTCGTCGAGCAGGCGGATCCAGGTTGCCGCGGGCAGCTCCCGCGGAGAGGGCTCCCGCGTACAGTCCGCGTAGCAGACGCGGCAATTCAGGTTGCAGGATTGCGTGTAGCCGATCGTCACCTTCATCGGCCGGTGCAGCGGCGGGGAGCCGCCGATCAGCCTTCCTGCAGGACTCACGCCCAACTCGCTCATTCCGGTTCATCCATAGCCATGGCCAGGGCGGCGGCAGCATCCACCCGGCCGGTGCCGATGTCCCGCTGCCATTCCGCCCCTGTCTCCCCTTTCTGGTTCCGCGCGGTCGCGCGCAGGATGGCGCAGATGCGCTGCGCCGTCAGCCGTGGCCGGAGCTGGAGCATCAGCGCCACCACTCCCGCTACCTGGGGCGCGGCCGCGCTCGTCCCGCTCATGCGGATGCTGGCGGCGAAGGTCTGGCCGGCCGCATCGCGCAGCCCGCCGAGACCGGAGGCCCCGGCGACGGCCACGCCAGGTGCCGCCACATCCGGCTTTTCCCCCCCGATCCGGGTGCCTCCGATGGAGCTGAACGGCGCCGGCCCGCCATCCGGCAGCGAGAGGGCCGCGACGCAGACTGGCCCGTCCGCGCAGGCCAGGGAACCGAGGGAGCAGCCCGGCCCGTCATTCGCGTTCAGCGTCTCCTCCCCGGGATCCGGCGGCTCGAAGCGCGAGCCGCTGTGCCGCCGCAGGTCGTCGCGCTCGATCCAGGCGTCGAAGAAGACGCGAGCGGAGGCCGCGTCGGGCCCCAGGCTCAGCGTCACCTGCCAGACCTCCTCTGCGCCGGAGGGCCGCAGACGCAGTTCGAAGTGCTGGAGCGGCACCTCGGTCGTCGGCGGGCGTGTGGTGCTGGCGGCGGTGCCGATCTCCTTCACCCCTTCGGCATCCTTCAGCACCAGCGAGGCCTGGCCGCGCAGGGCCGCCGGCGCCAGGGCGGAATCCGGGGTGCCCCCCGGCCGGCCCAGCGCCAGGTCCAGCGCGGGCATCCCCTCCTGCATGGGGGCGTAGATCCGCAGCATGTTGGGGGTGGGGTCGCCGGCCTCGAAGCGCCAGCGCAGCGTTGCCGGACGCTCCGCCGTCACGCTGCCCGAGCGGTTCAGCCCGGCATCCCGCATGTTCCCGGCCGCCACCGTGATGGCGCGCCCCGGCGCCTGCAGCAGCGCGTCCAGCGCGCGGTCCATCAGCCCCTGCCCGTCATGCGCCCCTGTATTGGCGCCGACGCTGAGGTTGACGACGGCCGGCATCCCCTCCCGCGTCGCCAGGTCGAAGAGGGCGCAGACACCGTCAAAGACGTCCACGGCGTCGCCCTCCGAGACGAGGGCGCGGGGGCGCAGATGCACGAAGCCTAGCGCGGCGCTTGGCGCCACACCGGCCGGGGTGCCCCGGGCCCAGGCCCCCTCTGCCGGCCGCCGACCCGCCGCGATCGAGAGGACATGGGTGCCGTGGATGGAGAGGCGGCGCTCCAGCTCACTCGGCGGGCGGCCAGTCGGCTCGGCCTCGTAGCCGTTCTCCCAGGGCATGTAGCCGCCGGCCGGATAGGGATCGCCGCCTGCCAACAGGGCATCCAATTCGGCCGTGCCGTAGAAGTGGCCCGGCAGCGCCGCTTCCGGCGCCGTCGGGCCATTCTGGTCCCAGAGCAGGCGCAGCCGTGTCCCACCCAGCCCGTCCGCGCCCTGCCGGAGGGCCGGATGGGCGAAGGCGCAGCCGAAATCCACGACGCCGACCAGTACGCCCGCACCGTCCAGCGCCCCGCCCGGCAGCGACAGGTGTTCGGGGCTGGCGTGGATCGCCTCCAGCGTCGTGGAGAAGGGGCTTCCTGGCAGGCTCTCCACCTGCATGTCCCAGCCCTCCTGGGCCAGATCCTCAAGCCGTTCGAGCAACTGCGGAAGCAGGCCGCCGAAGCCGACCCGGGACAGCGCCGTCAGGTCGATCCGCAGCGCCGCGAAGATCGCGCCATCCGCGCGCGGGGGTTGGCCATCCGGCGGCAGGATCACCCCGTCCGCCTCCCGCACCGCATGGCCGAAGCGGACATCCGGCCGCGCGCGGACGGCAGCGCCCTTCGGAATCCGTGCCAGCACCCCGAACTCCGCCTGAGGCGGCGCCAGGGCAAGGGCAAGGGCCGCCGCGCGAAGCACGGGATCGAGAGCCGACACGCCGTCATTTCTGCCGTTAGAGCCGTCCGGGGCCAGAGCCGATTCCTCCTCTATCTGCAATGAAGGTAGCAGCGCTGGCTGTTGCGGCGCGGTGATTTCGATCACGATCACGATCACGCCGTGTTGCCGCCTGCCGGAGATAGCCACCTGACCCCGGTCCCACCCTGCCCCGCATGCGGCTTCGCGAACCTCCAGGGCATGCGCTTCTGTGGGGCTTGCGGCGAGCGGCTTCGCCCACCCGCTGAGGCCGTCGCGGCCGAGGCCGGCGAGCGCCGGCCCGTCACCGTCCTCTTCGCCGACCTGGTGGAGTCCAGCGCCCTGACAGCCCGGCTGGACCCCGAGGACCTGCGATACGTCCTGCTCACCTATCGCGAGACGGCGGGTGCGGCCGTGATGCGGCAGGGCGGCAGCCTGTCCCAGCACCAGGGGGACGGGCTGTTGGCGCGCTTCGGCTTTCCCACCGCGCGGGAGGATGATGCCGCCCGGGCCCTGCGGGCCGGGCTGGAGCTCGTCTCGGAGGTGGAGGCGCTGCGCGGCCGGCTGGGCATCGCGCTTCGCGTCCGGGTGGCCGTGCACAGCGGCATCCTCGTCGTCGCCACCCTCGGCCACGGGGCGGCGGGGGAGCCCGGCGCCATGGTCGGCGAGGCGACGACGGTTGCCGCGCGCCTTCAGCACGCGGCCGCCCCGGGGGAGGTGTTGGCGAGCGAGGCCACCCGGCGGCTCGCGCCGCGCCGGTTCCGCTATGTCTCCTGCGGGGAAATAGAACTGCCCGGCCTGCCCCGGCCCGTCCTCGCCCACCGGGTGGAGGCGGAGCTTCCCGCCGGATCGGCCCTCGTGCCCTCCACCGCCGCCCTGCCCCTGGTCGGGCGGGAGAACGAGTTGCGAAGCCTGTTTTCCGCCTGGCGGGACGCCGAGGCCGGCGCTGGCACCACGGTGCTCGTCGAGGCGGAGCCAGGCCACGGGAAGAGCCGGCTGATCGAGGAGTTCCGTGCCCGGCTCGGTGCCCCGGGAGAGGGCGCAGTGACGATCGCCTGCAACGCGCAGGAGGAGGCGAGCGCCTTCCGCCCGCTGCTGGCCTGGATCGCCGCTGCGGCCGGGATTCCGCCGCGCGCGACTCCCGCCGAGGCCCGTGCGGCGCTCGGGCACTGGCTGACGCGCCACGGCCTCTCCGGCACCGATCACGCCGCCCCCCTGGCCGTCCTGCTGGACCTCGCCTCGCCTGCCCAGGCAGCCGAGATGGAGGCGGCCGGGCGCCGGCGCCGGCGGCGCAACATGGCGGCCCTCCTCGCCGCGCTGCAGGCCGCTGCCGGCCCGGTGCCCCTCTTCATCGCGGAGGACATCCACTGGGCCGACGACAGCACCCTCTCCGTGCTGCGGAGCCTCGCCGAGAGCGTCGCCGCCCCGGACACGCCCGGGCTGCTGCTGCTGACCCGCCGCCCGGAGGGGCACGGCCTGCCCGGCCCTGCCCCCCTCACCTTGCGCCTGGCCCCTCTGGGCGATGCGGCGGCGCGTCACCTTGCCGCCGCGGCCGCGCCCGAGGGGGTGGACCCCAGCCTCCTCGCCCGCATCATCGCGCGGGCGGGCGGCGTGCCAATCTTCCTGGTGGAAGCCGCGCGGGACGTGCTGGCCGAGGCGGAGCTGCCGCTCAGCCTCCGGGCTGGCCTCACTGCCCGGCTCGACGCGCTGCCCGAGGCCAAAGCCGTCGCCCAGCTCGCGGCCGTGATCGGGCGCTCCTTCCGGGAGGACATGCTGACGGCCCTGGCCGAAGCGGTGGGGTTGCCAGCCACGAGGCGGCCGCTGCGCCGGCTGGTGGAGGCGGGGCTGATGGAGCCGGAAGGCCCGCCGGAGGCCCCGACCGGCTATTCCTTCCGACACGAGTTGATGCGCGACATGGCCTACGAGACCCTGCTCCGGAGCCGACGCGCCAGCCTGCACCTCGCACTCGGACGGCTACTCCCGGACCGCTTCGCGGAGACGGTGGCAGCCCGGCCGGAACTGCTGGCACGTCATCTCGCGGCCGGCGGGGCCGCTGCCGAGGCGATCGCGGCCTATGAGAGGGCCGCCATTCGCGCCGGCCGCGCCGGGGCACATGGCGAGGCCGGCGGTCATTTCAGCGCCGCCGTCGCGCAATTGCCGAACATGCCGGAGGGACCGGCGCGGGACGCGCTGGAAGCGAGGCTGCATATCGGGCTGGCCGCACAGGCGACGCTGGTGCGAGGCAACGCGGCCCCACAGGTGGGCGAGGCCTTCGCGACCGCCCACGCCGCCGCCCTGCGCCTGGACGACCGGCCGCTGCTGCTGCGAACCCTGCGCGGCCTGCAGACCTTCCACCTCGTCCGCGGCGCCGTGGCGGAGGGCCACGCGATCGGGGAGCGCATCATGGCGCTGATGGTGGGCGAGCGGGACGAAGCCGCGCTTCTCCAGGCGCATCGCCCGTTCGGGCTCGGGCTCCTCTATCTCGGCCGTTATGCGGAGGCACACCGGCACCTCGAGCGCGTGCTTGAGCTCTATGATCCTGCGCGGGACGAGCCGCATCGCTTCGACTACGGGTCGGATCCTGCCGTTCTGGCGCGGGCGCATCTGGGATGGGTGCTATGGTTCCAAGGGGATGCCGACGCAGCCTTCGCCATGGACGCGGCGGCGGTGGCAGCCGCACGTGGGCTGGGACATGCGCACAGCCTCTGCTTCGCCCTGGCCTTCCGCTGCGTCCTGACTCAGCTTGCCGGGCAGCCGGAGGCGACGCTGGCCGCGGCGGAGGAACTACGGGCGATCGCGGCGGCCCAGGACTTCGCCTACTGGTCGGCCTGGGCCAGCATCCTCGGAGGGTGGGCGAGCGGGTCCTTGTACGACCGGCCCGCCGGCGAGGCAGAACTGCGCCGCGGCCTCCGCGCGTATGAGGAGATGGGGGCGGGGCTGCTTCAGCCTCTCGGCCTGGCGCTCCTGGCGCAACTTCATCTTCCCGGTAATCGGGCCGAGGCACGTTTCCTGCTGACCGAAGCGGCGGGATATGGTCGGCGAGGAAGCATCGTTTTCTCGGACGCCCTGATCATTCGGCTGCAAGGGCAGCTTGATCTCTGAGCGCGCCTTGCCGGGTTGAGAGGCGCCGAGGGGAGGTCTGCGCGCCGCTTCTAACGCCGTTCAGATCCATCCCAAACAACGGTTATCCGGGGAGTTTGGAGCGCATCTTCTGGTGAACCGCGCGGGGGAACAGGAAGTTAACCAACTTGCCTTCGCACCGTTGCCGCTCAGGACGCGCGGTTCGGGGAGGAGACCCACTGTGGAGTGGAAAGCCTCTGCGTGAGAAACGCTGCGAGCGCTTCGACCTTCGCTGGACGGTTCCGCGCTGTCGGGGTCACGAAGTAGAGCCCGCCGGAGGCGAGCGTCCAGCCCGGCAGGATTTCCACGACACGGCCGCTCGCAAGGTACTCGCTGGCGATGAACTCCGGCAGTTCCGCGATGCCGAGACCGTCCAAAACCGTCGGCATCAGCGCATCGACATTGGTGACGCGCAAAGGACCCGATGGCGTAACCAGCACCTGTTCCCCCTTCGGTCCAGTGAAGTGCCACACATCCTGCCTTGGCTTGTAGGCGTAGCCGAGACAGTGATGTGCGCCCAGTTCGCCGGGATGCTGCGGTCGCCCATAGCGCGCGATGTAGGCGGGGGAGGCAACCACCGAACGCCCCATCGGGCAAAGCCGGCGGACGACCAGCGACGACTCCTCCAGCACTGCGATCCGCAGCGCGGCGTCGAAGCCGTCGCCCACGACATCAACCTGCGCATCACCCAGGTGAAGATCGACTTTGATCTCCGGATACAGCCGCAGGAAGGCAGGCATGAGCGGCGCGACCCAGCGCAGGCCGAACGACATCGGCACTGCCAGCCGAATCGTTCCCTTCGGCCGGTTCGACAGGTCGCGGGCCGAGTTCTCGGCCTCCTCGGCTTCGGCGAGGATCCGTGCTGCCCGTTCCGCGACGGAGCGGCCGAGATCAGTTAGTGCCAGGCTGCGCGACGTCCGGTTAAAGACGCGGCCGCCTAAGCGCTCCTCCAGCCGGCTCACCGCCCGCGACACCGTCGGAACCGAGACGTTCAGCGCGCGGGCGGCCCCGGCGAAGGAGCGTTCCTCCGCGACCTTGGCGACCATGGCCAAGCCCTCGAAATCTGGCAGGTTCGACATGCACAATCCTGCAAGGTTGCCTTGCGTACCTTTCTATTTTGAAAGCCCGGCTTTGACGACATCTTCCGTGCAGCCAACCAGCATGGAGTTCCGGACATGTCTCGCAAACTTGAGGGCAAGGTCGCCGTCGTCACGGGGGGGACCAGCGGCATCGGCCTCGCCACCGCCAAGCAGTTTGCTGCCGAAGGTGCGCAGGTCTTTGTCACCGGCCGCCGTCAGGATGTGCTCGATGCCGCCATCGCCGCTATCGGCCCGAGGGCCAGCGGCATCCGGTCGGACGCGTCCAACCTCGCCGAGCTCAGCAGCCTTTACGAGCAGATCAAGGCCCAGGCCGGCCGCATCGATGTGCTGTTCGTCAATGCCGGCGGCGGCTCGATGCTGCCGCTCGGCTCCATCACCGAGGAGCAATACGACGAGACCTTCGACAGGAACGTCAAGGGCGTGCTGTTCACGGTGCAGAAGGCGCTTCCTCTGCTCGCTGACGGTGCATCCGTGATCCTTGCAGGTTCCACCGCGGCCAGCGTCGGAACGCCGGGCTTCAGCGTCTATGCCGCGTCCAAGGCCGCCGTGCGCGCCTTCGCGCGGAACTGGATCCTCGACCTGAAGGACCGCCGTATCCGGGTGAACACGCTCAGCCCCGGCCCGACCCGCACGCCGGGCCTCGTGGGACTGGCGGGCCCGGACGCGGCGCAGCAGCAGGGCCTGCTCGACCATCTCGGGACCAAGGTGCCGCTGGGCCGCGTTGGCGAGCCGGAGGAGGTGGCCCGCGCCGCGGTGTTCCTCGCTTCTGACGACGCCAGCTTCGTCACCGGCACCGAGTTCTTCGTCGATGGAGGCGAGGCGCAGGTCTGACATCGCCCGACATGACCGGCCCGGTCCAGCACCGGGCCGGTCACCCCGCGGCGGCCCGGAGTACCCGCTTCGCCAACTCCCGCCGCTCCGAAACAGGATGACGATCAATGATCACGCCCCGCCCCTTCGCCACCCTTGGGGGCGCCGATCGTGATTGGCTGAAAACCCGGCTGCACGTCGCCATTGGCGGAATGGGCAACCCCGTGCACGGCGCGCTCGGTGCCTTGCGCGTCTGGAACGACGACGAGATCGCCTCGACCTCCGGATTCCCGCTGCATGCACATCGGAACGTTGAGATCGTCACCTATGTCCGCGAGGGTGCGATTACCCATGAGGACAGCCTTGGCAACAAGGGGCGCATTGGGGCGGGAGACGTTCAGGTCATGAGTGCCGGCCGTGGAATCCGCCATGCCGAGTACAATGCCGAGGGCGTGCCCACCCGGTTGTTCCAGATCTGGCTTACGCCCCGCACCCTCGACACCGAGCCCCGTTGGAGTACACGCCGCTTCCCTCGCGGCGAACGCGGCAGCGGCTTCGTCGCGCTTGCAAGCGGCGATCCGGCCGAGACGGGAGCGCTGCCAATCAACGCCAATGCTAGGCTGCTCGGCGTCTCGCTGCGCGCCGGTGAAACCACGACACACGAACTGGTGGAGGGCCGCTCGGCCTATCTGGTCACCACGCCCGGCCGCATCGTGCTGAACGGCATGCCCTTGGGCCGGGGTGACGGAGCAGCCGTGACCGACGAAGCGCATCTCACCATCGACGCAATCGACGATACCGAGATCGTGCTCGTTGAACTGAGCTGAGCGTTGCTGCAAAGGAACGGTGAGCACGCCGCCTGTTGTGAGCTGAGCACGAACAGGCCACACCGCCTGCGGCGCATTGGCCAGCGCGCAACACGAGTTTCAGGCCGACGAGACATGACCAGCACCGAACCGACCCGTCAGACACATGACATCGATGGCTCTTACAACCGGCGTGCGGGCTTGACTCGCTTGTGTGAATTGACGTTGCACTTGGTGCCGGTCCCAGGCCGAGGTGGTCTTCGCGCCGGCCCTGAACTGCGCTGTCGGATTTGATGACGCAGTAGCGGAGCATTTTTAACCCTACGACCAACCCAGGCCAGTGGAGAGCATAGTGGAAGCATTGCGACAGATTCCCGCCGGCGGCGGGATTCGGAAACTCGCCCGTGACGAGGGCGAGGGCTTCGACATTGCGGGAGTGCGCTTCACCTGGAAGGTGAAGAACAGGGATTCCGGTCACGCACTGTCCATGTTCGAGATGACATTGGATCCCGGTGACGGAGTACCGTTGCATAGCCATCCCTATGCCGAGGTCTTCTACGTCCTGACAGGCGAGGTCGATTTCTTACAGATCAGCGATCGCGGGAAGGAATGGGTTCCGGCGACATTAGGGGAAACGGTTATCGTTCCGATCAACGGGCTGCACGCCTTCTACAACCGCACGGCCAATCCCGCTCGGATCCTCAGCATCTCCAACCAGCTCCATCAAGGCTTCTTCGACGCCGTGGCGGAAGCCGATCAACTCGCCCCCTTTGCGAGTATGCCATTCTCCGAAGCAATGGCTCGGGTTGCGACAATCGCTAAAGGCCACGACATGCATTTCTTCCCGTTCGAACCCCCGCCGATGCGGGAGGGGTGAAGCTATAAGCGTAGCGGCAGTTCTAGCGAGCATCCTGGCATGTCAGCAGTTCCCACGGACGGAACGCAGATGACTTGGGCAACCGCTTCGTACGCGTGACTTTGCCGGAGTAAGTCCAGCAAACCAGCAAGAACGAAGCAGCAGGCTGTGGCGCCTACGGTGACCATTCCGTCCAGCGCCGCAGCCACCTTGTGCCTAGGCCAAGGCTGCAGGCACACTTCAACGGAACCTCGGATCACCTCAAGCGTGATCAGATCCTGCACACACGGGCGGACAGTACCGTGGTGCGTTGCTCAACCTGGAAGTAGAGGAGATCAGCTATGATGCTTTCCGGCCGTTTGGTGCGCCTTGCGCTCCTCGTTACCGCCGCGGCTGGCTTGGCCGGGTGCGGCATTGTGGCGCTACCGTTCCGGGCAACCAGCGCCGTGGTCAAGATCGTGCCCGTCGCGGGTGACGTGGTCGCAGCCCCACTGGACGTGACGGCGGACGTTATTGACTAGAAGCGTCCGCCCATCAGCTTTTCCGGACAGGGTCCGTCCCTCCAGCGTGCAGGCGCATACCTGTGGCCGGAGACGTCCAGCTCTGCCTGGAGTCGCGAGCAAGAACGCGAAGCAGGATGGCTCGACGGCCAGTAACGTCGCGCTGCGTCAGACCAGCGCAACGGGCTGTTGCCACATCAATGGAAGCAGACGCTGTTGGCCACGTCCTTAGTGGCACGCCGCTCGGCTAACGACATCCACGAGGGATGACTGGGCGCTAACCGTGCAATGCCAAGGCTACGACGGCTGCTTTTTCAGATGGAAGCACCAGGGCCAGCTCGGCGTGCTGCGTCACGAGGGACGAGGCGCGACGCGCCGGTTCGCCGAAGCATTCGGGGGAAAGCGCCTTCAGGGCGGCGAGTGCTTTCAGAAGGCGGACCGGGACCTGCACGATCCCAGCACCCTCTCGGGCCAGAGGCTGGAAAAAGTCCTCAAGCAGGTCGTCCGTGGAAAGGCCCGGCACGCGGATGAGAGGGTATTCAGGTTTTGCCGCGGGCGCAGCCGGATCGGGCACCCATTGGGCAAGCACCCGCAGCCCGGCGCCGATTACCGCGATGGCGGTGCCGTAATCCGCCGCGGTGGGCGGGAGGGACTTGGACCCGATCTCGGCCAGCACAGACAGCCCGAAGCGCGGGTCCTGTTCCCAGCTCCTTTCGTGCCCCAGCATGAAGGCATCGCGCACGGCCTCGATCTGACCCGGGCCCGATCCTGCGGGCACCCAGGCCAGCGGGGTGGCCGGGTGCACGAAGGCGCCTGGCAGGACCGCCACGTCCAGCGGCGCGTTCTGCCCGTGCATCGCGCGCGACAACGCCAGCATATCGATATGCTGGACGTAGCCGATTTCCTTGGGGAAGATCGGGTTAGACTGGCGGTGGGCTGGGTCCGGCGGCACGCCGCCGAGATGGGGCCGGTTCCGCCGGGTCAGCAGGGCCTTGGAGGCAGCCGTTTCGACAAGGCGGATCGTCTCCCCCACTCGACCGAAGACGGTGAGCTGTTGCATCCAACGCAGCAGGGTCACGACGATCAGGACGATCACCACCACCGTCGCGCCGAGCAACACCAGTCGCCCGCCCGGCCCGTAGCTGCGGGTGGAGAGAGCGATGATTCCCACGATCGAGAACATGAAGGCGCCAAGAAAGGTGGCGAGCGCATTGTGGGCCCGGCGGTCCTCGCTCCAGAGGGTGGTCGCACGGGGAGTGATGCCGGAGGAGGCGGAGCCGAGCGCGTTCACCAGCACGGTCAGGGAGAAGGTTGTCACGGTCAGCATCGAGGCGGCGACAATGCTCAGCACATTGCCCACCGCATCGGCGCCGACCTGCAGGGCGAAATCGTCCGGCACGTTGAACTGGAAGCGCCAGGCGAGGAGAGCCGTGAGCACGCCGGCGGCGCAGTAGATCGCGGCCCGCACCCAGGCCTGCCGCAAGGTGCGAGTAACGATCAGGCGCCACCGCGGCATCTCGTCGATCCTGTTCACGATGGCTCCTCTCCGCGCGCGCCCATCGGCTCTCCCGATGGGACGCCCCGACTAACGCGGGTGGAGGGCAGGTGGTGGCGGGCGCTGCGCGAGGGTTGCGGTCCGGTCCCAGCCTGCCGTTCGACGCTGGACGAGGTTCCTCATGTGTCCGCGCCCGCTCACATGGTCTCTCCGCACTGCCGGAACCGGACGGCAGCCTCCTGCCCTGCGGCGAGCACTAAGCCTCATCAAGGAGGGCCGAATTAGCAGAGGACGAACGGCAGCCGGGCAGTCGCCCCCTTATATAGGCCTGAGGACCGCATCCCATTTCGGTGCGGAAAGCGTACACGAAAGCGGATGTCGAGCCGTAGCCGAGTTCCATCGCCGTTTGGGTCACCCCGAGGCCGCCGCCCAGCAATTCGATTGCCTTGAACAGCCGCAGGCGCCGGCGCCAGGAGCGAAGGCCCATGCCCAGCTCGGCCTCGAAGCGCCTGACCAGAGTCCGCCCGGACATGCCGAGCTCCGCGCCCCATTCCTCCAGTCCGCGCGGGTCGGCCGGATCGGCGTAGAGGGCCTCGCACACTGTGAGCACGGAGCCGCCGCGTGGCCAGGGGAGCGAGCACGGGAGAGATTTCGCGCGCCGGAGCTGGTCGAGAATGAGGGCGGTGATCCGGCCCGAATAGCCGTCGGCGCCGTCCTCGCCCTCGATCGCTGCGGCTTCAACGATGAGGGCCTGCAGCAGTGGGAGGACACTGAAGACGGTGGGGCTGTCCGGCAGGCCTGTTCCGGCCTCTTCGGCGATCCAGAGACTGCGGAACTCGGCCCCGAGCAGGGATCCAACGCGATGCGAAAGGCCGGTCGGCAACCAAACCGCCTGCTCCGGCGAGATGACGAAGGAGCGCCCCTCCACCGCGACGGTCAGCACCCCCGAGATGGCGTAGACCACCTGGTGCCAGCAATGGGCGTGTTCCGGAAACTGGTGGCGCGCCGGGATCGACTGAGCCCGGACGATCATTGGGCTTGGGGACGGCAGGCCGGGCGGCGCCATGATCGTTTCCCAGAGCATGGCGCGTCCCCTCTCTGTCCTCTGTTCTACACAGATTGTCGGCTCACCGAAATACGGACAGCGCGAGATGGGATACCACTCGCATGGCAGCACGCTGTCCGTCCCCATCCCAGAACGAGGACTCCGCCATGGCTCGCCTCGACAGCCGCGGCCTGCCACTCTCGACGACCTCTGACCTTGCGGCCGAGCGCTACCGGGAGGGCGTCGATCTCCTCCTCTCCGCCTGGCCCGGCGCCGCCGAAGCACTGGAAGAGGCAGTCGCGGCCGATCCGGACTTCGCCCTCGCCCATGCGGCCCGTGCCCGCCTGCACGCCATCAGGGCCGAGCCCGCGCAGGCCAGGGCACGGATCGCGACGGCGGCGAGCGCCGCCCGGCGGGGGACGGAACGGGAGCGCAGCCATGTCGAGGTGCTTTCCCTGGCCATCAACGGCCAGTCTGCCAGGGCGCTGAAACGGGCACAGGCCCATGCCGATGCCTGGCCCCGCGACGTCCTGATCCTCTCCCTGCCGCTGGGCGCCTTCGGACTCTTCGCCTTCTCCGGCATGGCGGACCACGACAGGGCACGGGTGGCATTCTGCGAGCGCCACGCCCGGCATTTCGGGGCGGATGACTGGTGGTTTCTGACCTACCGCGGCTGGTCCTATGCCGAGAACGGCGAGGTCGGGTTCGGCCGGGCCCTGACCCAGCGCGCCTTCGACCTGCGCCCCACCAACGCCAACGCGGTCCACGCGCTTTCCCACGCCATGCATGAGAGCGGGGCGGGCGAGGATGCGGAGCGGCTGATCGCGGGCTGGCTACCAGGCTACGACCGTAGCGGCACCCTTCACGGCCACATTGCCTGGCACTCCGCTCTCACCGCCCTGGAGCGCGGCGACGCGGAGGGGGCCTTGGTGATCTATTCCGAGCACGTACAGCCCTCCGTTTCGGCCGGGATGCCGGTGAACGTGGTGAGCGACGCGGCCTCCCTGCTCTGGCGGGTCCAGGCCTATGGCCATGCCGTGCCGAAAGCGCTCTGGGAGGCGGCGGCCACCTATGCCGCGCCCGCATTTCCGAAAGCCGGCTTCTCCTTCGCCGACGTTCACATGGCCCTTCTGGCAGCAGCGACCGGCGACAGCGCGGCGCTGGAGGAGCGCGTCGCGGCGCTGAACGGCCTGGTCGAGGCGGGGACGCTGGCCGCGGGACCGGTGGTGCCCGCCATCTGCCGCGCGGCGCTCGCCTTCGCGGAGGAGGATTACGCGGGCTGCTCGCGCATCCTGGAACCGGTCGCGGCCGATGTGGCGCGCATCGGCGGCAGCGGCGCGCAGCGGGAGATCGTGGAGGACATGCTCCTCCTTGCACTTATTCGGAGCGGCAAGGCGGTTCGGGCACGCGCGCTGCTCGACCGCCGGCTGCATCGTCGTCCGTCGCCGCGGGACAAAGCTTGGCACGGCCTGCTCACGGCCTGAGGAAACCCATGTCACACGCCGACGCCACCACCACAGCAGTTCCCAAGGTCACCCCGAGCCAGGAGCGGAGCAACATCCTCCGACTGGCCATCGCCCAGGCCCTCGCGGGCGCGAACTCCACCGTCGTCTACGCGACGGGCGCCGTCGTCGGCAGCACTCTGGCCCCCAGCCCCGCGCTGGCGACCCTGCCCATCTCCATCTTCGTGGTGGGCATGGCAGCCTGCACTCTGCCCGCGGGCATGATCGCCGGGCGCCACGGCCGCCGCGCGACCTTCCTGACGGGGACAGGATGCGGCGTGCTGGCGGGGCTGCTCGCGGCCCTGGCGGTGGTGCTGGGATCCTTCCCGCTGTTCTGCACCGGCACCTTCTTCGGCGGCGCCTACGCCGCCGTGGTGCTGTCCTTCCGCTTCGCCGCCGCGGACTGCGCCCCGCCGGAGCGACGCGCCCGGGCGCTTTCCGCCGTGATGGCGGGGGGCGTCTTTGCCGGGGTCATCGGCCCGCAGATCGTCAACCACACCATGGACTTGTGGCTGCCCTATATCTTCGCGGCCAGCTTCGTCGCCCAGGCGGCTGTTGCGGCTCTCTCCGCCGTCGTCCTTACCGGCATCCGGCTTCCGCCGCCCGCGGCCGCCGGAGCGGCCGGGGCCGCCCGTGGACGCCCGCTAGCGCTCATCGTGCGACAGCCGCGCTTCATCACCGCCGTAATCTGCGGCGTGGTCTCCTACCTGCTCATGAACTTCCTTATGACCGCCGCCCCGCTGGCGATGCGCATGTGCGGCTTGTCGCAGGAGTCGGCGAATCTCGGGCTCCAGTGGCACGTGATCGCGATGTATGCGCCGAGCTTCTTTACGGGGCAGCTGATCACGCGTTTTGGGGCCTCGCGTGTGGTCATGGTCGGCTTGGTCCTCACCGCCACTTCTACCGCTGTTGGGCTGCTGGGCGTGGATGTCAGCCACTTCTGGCTCACCCTGATCCTGCTCGGCATCGGCTGGAACTTCGGCTTCGTGGGCGCCTCGGCCATGGTGCTGGAATGCCACCGGCCCGAGGAGAAGGCGCGGGTGCAGTCGTTCAACGACTTCGCCGTGTTCGGGACAATGGCCTTCGGTTCCTTCCTCTCCGGCGGCCTGCTCAGCACCTATGGGTGGGACACGGTGCTATGGCTGTCCTTTGCCCCGGTCCTGCTGGCGGTTGCCGCCCTGATCATCAGCGCGGCCAGCCGGCTTCCCGCTCAGAGCGCCGGCTAGGGTGCAAATCGGGGGCTTAGCCTTCTCGCGCTATAGAGCGAAAGCAAGACTTGCCCAGCCGCGTCTCTGCCGGAAATGGCTGGGAAAGACGCCGGCTGCGCTCTGCTTATCGCGCCCCGTGACTGGTGCAAAAATGGGTACATGACGGTCAACATCTCATGGGCGGCGACACTGCTTCTGGTTGTTGGTGGGCGCGCGGCCCCACCCGACAGAGAGGCGATCCAGGCGCTTCCGGCAGAGGCCAGCCTGGATGCGCGGAGCCTGGGGCGCGGGCAGGCAGCGGCGCGGCCAGCGAGTGTTCAGATCCAGCAGACGGCCGATCGCGCGGCCACGATCTTCACAGTTTCTCCGCGTCTCCAGACGGGTTCGCCGGCCAGCCTTCCCCTGATCGTCACCAGCGTTGGCGCCGAACGTCAGGCGCGGACCGGCATCGTGCGGCTCAGCCTGCTTGTGGTCATCAGCAATGCCCGAGGCTACGGCGGCTTTTCTCGGGCCGAGAGCCAGCAGGCGAGCAACATCGGCTTGCAGGCTCTCGGGCGGGCTGCAGATTGCCAGGCCGCCGCTTCCTGCCTCTATACAGAAACGCTGCTGCTCACCGTTTCCGAACCGGATCTGAGCCGGGCTGCGGAAGGAGGTACGGCCATGAGGATCCGGCTAACCGGCAACGCCTCCTTCGTGGAGGCTGCCATCCCGGCCGGCCATCTTCGCGCCCTTGCAGCCGCGCTGACGCAGTCGCGCCCCGAAACCTGAGTTGGTGCTGCCGACTGGTGCAGTAGTCTGGGCAACTGGCAAGGAGACGGGGTGGGCCCAGTCCAGTCCTTGAGTTTTGCTTTCGATCCCACCGTCTGAGCTCGGGTCGAACCAATCAGCTACGGCGCCAACGCGATCTATTCAGGCTGGAAGTTCGCCAACCGGAAAAGGCTCTCGGCTCGTTCGACATCACTTCGAATGAAGGTTGCGAAGTCGGCGCCGACCTCAGCCATCGGAACGATGCCAAGTGTGCCAACACGCGCGAAGACGTCGGGTTCCATCATCCCCGTCCGCAATGCATCCCCGATCCGAGAAACGATTTCCGCCGGTAGCGCCCGCGGTCCCCAGAGCCCCCACCACGACTGGATGTCGAGATTCGGCATCCCTCCCTCGGCCGCCGTGGGTACGTTCGGGGCGGCGTCACTGCGGGTGGCCGAGGTGATGGCGAGAGCCTTGGCGAGCCCGTCGCGCGCGGGCGGCCATGTCGCGAGAATGGGCTCGAAGACCAGCGCGACATTGCCCGCAACCACATCGGTGATGGCGGGGGCCGTGCCACGATAGGGCACCTGGACAAGTTCCACGCCGGCTTGGCGAATGAACTCGATCGTAGCGAGGTGGCCGGCTGCTCCAAGGGAGGAAACAGCCACTGGCCAGTCCCGCGGATTGGCGCGAACCGCAGCCAGGAGTTCCTGCAGCGTGTTCGGTAATCGGTTCCGGTTCATCAGGAGCAGCAACGGCCCCCGCCCGGTGCGGACAATTGGCTGAAGGTCAGCCACGGGGTCATAGCCGGGGTTCCGCATAACCTGGCGGGCCAGCACCTGGATGGAGGCGGAGAAGCACAGGGTGTAGCCATCAGGTGTCGCTTCGGCGACCGCGCGCCCACCGATGGCGCCGTTGGCACCCGCCCGGTTCTCCACGACGAAGGGCTGGCCCAGCTTTTCGGTCAGCTTTGCAGCGGTGACGCGTGCCATCGCATCGGTCGAGCCGCCGGGAGTGAAGGGCACGATCACCCGCACCGGGCGATTGGGCCATGCTCCCTGTGCGAGGGCCGGGGCTACGAGGGCTGGGGCGGTCAGAGCGGCAAGGAGTGCGCGGCGATTCATGGCGGCATCGTATCAGCCCTTCGGGTCGATGCTAGTCCCACGCAGCCGCACCCTAACCCCGTCTTAGCGCGCAGTACGGCCAGACCAGCCTGTGTTTGATCGCCTCGAAGGAGCCGCCGAGCAGCTCTACGGGCCAGCCCGGTCGCGCCCCTCCCCCCCGCCGCTCGAACTCGGTCGTTGATGTCATCGGGCGGAAGCGGATCCGGGCGCATCAGCATGGCTCCAGTGTCAGAACCTCGCCGCCAGTCTGATCGAGGCGGGCGAGGTAGGCAGCGGGATCGAGGAGCTGGTAGGGAAAGTAAAGTCCGGCTGGCGTCACCGGCTTGCCGTCCAGCCCCAGAAGGCGTTCGAGGATCATGGCAACCCCGAGCCCGGTCAGAGGCGCCGCTCCCTCCCGGTGGACAACGGCGTGGCGGGTGCGGAGTGCCCGGCCCGCATGATCCTCTCCGGCGAGGTCAACGACGATCTCGGTCGACATCGGCCCGCCGCGACGGCGGCTCGAACTGACCGCGGTGGCAATGTTGAACTGAACATTGGGTGTGCCGGTCGCGGTCGCCAGGCCGACGACGTCGATCGACGAGAAGCCGGATGCTTCCATCCTGGTCCCGTCGACGGCGTGGAACGCGGCCTCGGCGTCCTGCCCGGCGCGCCAGATGTAACTGCCGTCGCGGCGCGTGAGCGCGGCGGGTAAAGTCCTGTTCAGCCGCTCGAAGTCGGCAGCCACTGCTGGGCCACCAGTATCCTGCTCATCGACCAGGGCACCGATTGAGATATCGTCGATTTGGCGGAAGGCCTTAGCGAACTCAAGCGTAGGGACGGTCGTCGCGCCCACGAGCCATTCGTAGCCGAGGACGATCGGCGCGGCGTCCGGCCGGTGCATGAAGGCCGCAATTTCAGGTGCGATCTCGTAGATGCCGGATGAGATGCTGAGATGCGGAACCCTGCGCGCCTGAGCAAAGCGGAGCCCGGCGATGCGTTCGTCGGAGAAGAGGACTGCGACCGCACTGACCGGGCGGTCGCCGAGGCCGAGGTCGTCGGCGGCCAGATCGATCACCGCGGCCTGGGCGTTGCCGATCCGGTCTGCGGCCTGCTTGGCCTTGCTCAGATCACGGCCGCCGATCAGCAGTGGCAGACCGGGATGTGCGGCGCGCAGGAACCGGGTGGTCCAGCCTCCGATGGCGCCGGAGCCGCCCATGAGCAGAATGGGAGCTGATGACATTGCTGAGCCTCCTCGTCGCAGGCTATGAACCTACCTTCAGTAGGATATAGATAATCTACCAATGGTAGGTTACGCAAGGTAGCGATGCCGTGAACAAGGTCGTGCAAGAGGGCGAAGAAGCCGCAGGGTCACGCCGGATGTCGAAAGCGGAGCGGCGTCGCCAGCTGCTCGACACGGCGCTCCTGATCGTTCGGGAGGAAGGTGCAGACCGGCTCACCCTGGGGCATTTGGCCGCGCGCGCTGGTGTCTCAAAGCCGGTAGCCTACGATCACTTCAGGACACGGTCGGGCCTGCTGATCGAGCTTTACAGATGGATCGATCTGGAACGGGTAAATGCGTTCCGGGACGCGATGACGGGTGGCAAGCGAAGCCTTGAGGAATGCGCCAGGGTCCTTGCCTCCGCGTACATCCACTGCGCCGCCGACAAGACCGACGAGTTCCACGCGGTCGGGGCTGCGCTGGCGGGTAGCGAGGAGAAGGCCAAGGTCTTCCAGGAGCTGCTCGATAATTCCGTTCAGATGTTCGTATCGGTATTGAAGCCTCACAGCACCCTGCCGCCGGCCGAGTTGGAACGGCGCTGCATCGGCCTGGTGGGCGCGGGCGAGGCTCTCTCGACTGCCCTGGTACGCGGCCTGTTCGGCGAGGCTGAAGCTGCACAGAACTTCGCATCGTTGATCGAAGGCGGATTACGCGTGTCTCGGTGACGATATGATGGGCACGGGTCTGTTCAAATCGCCGGGCATGCCGAGCCCCGCCCGATAGGGTTGCCTTACGTGAGTAGGAGCGCGCCAACTCCTCGCTGCACTTCCGGAAGGCTTGCTGTGCCGCGCCGAGCGCTAGGACTTGGCCATCCGGGCAGCCCTGGGGCTCAGAACGGCGCTGCCCCGTGAAGGGACGAGATGCAGGCAGGGCAGGCACCCGCTACGCCGACGCTGACCGTGGCGTTCCGGGTGCCTGCCCTGATCGGTCACGCCTTCTCCTTGGCCGGACCGCCTTCAGTCCGCCCGCACATTTGCATCCCGGATCACCCGGGCCCAGCGCTCGGATTCCGTCGCCATGAGCAAGGTCAGGGCGGAGGGCGTCAGCTCAGGCGCGATCTGCATACCCTGGCTCTCAAGGAAGCGGCGCATCTCCGGCTGGGCCAGCGAAAGGTTGAAGGCGGTGCGGAGGCGACCTTTCTCCCCCTCGGGCGTAGCTCCGGCAACGGTCAGACCAAAGAAGACGGAGGCGTCGTAACCCGTCAGCCCCTGTTCCGCGACGGTAGGAAGATCGGGCAGCACGGCAGAGCGCTGGAGGGTGGTGATACCGAGCCCACGCACACGCCCGCCTTGGATATGGGGAAGCGCGGTAAGCACGTCCGTGAAGACCATCGCAATATGCCCGGCGAGCAGGTCGTTCAGCGCCGGCCCGGTGCCGCGATAGGGAATGTGCTCTATGGTGGTGCCGGCCATCGTGTTAAACAGGGCGCCGGCGAGATGGGACGACGCGCCGTTTCCGGACGAGCCGAAGGAGAGGCGTTCCCTCTTGGCGAGGGCGATGAGCTCCGGCACGGTGCTCGCACGCACGCCGGCATGGACGGCGAGGACGTTGGGAATGCGCCCGAGCGGCGCGATCGGGGCGAAGTCCCTCACGGGGTCATAGGCCTGGCTGGGATAGAGCATCCTGTTTATGGCCAGCGGACCCGAGGTGCCAAAGAGGATGGTGTGCCCGTCCGCGGGGCTGCGGGCCACGTATTCCGCGCCGATGTTTCCTCCAGCACCGGCACGGTTTTCCACGACGACGGGCTGGTTGAGGTGCTCGCCCAGGCTCACGGCCAGCCGTCGGGCGATAAGGTCGGTGGGGCCGCCGGGCGAGAAAGGCACGACAAGCACGACGGGCCTGCCGCCGGGCTGGGCAGAGGCCGCGCGAACGAGGGTCGCGGCGCCCAGGCCGGTTCCGGCTGTGCCGAGCAGGTGACGGCGGGTGATCATGCGTTCTCTCCCTGGTGGCTGTCGGGATCGTTCAGCAGGTCCCGGAGATCGATGCTGTCCGCGGGTGCCGAGAGCGGGTCGCGCGGCAGCACGCGGTGCTGCAGGACGAGCCGCGCAATGGTGAGGCGGTGCGGCAGGTTCAGCCGCGCCGCCTCCCAGGCGAGAGCAGCGGCTGACGTCAGGTGGTAGAGCGCCGAGGCAGCCTGGCGTGCGAGGGCGGGGTCCTCTTGCGCGGTCTCTGCCAGTGCAATGGCGCGCTCCAACGCGGCGGCGGCCTCGGGCAGGTCCTCGCGATTGCCGAGAAGGCCGTGGATGTGGTCACGCAGGACAGGCAGTGACTTCTCGCGTTTAGCAGCGCGCAGGACATCGAGAGCAACGATGTTGCTCGTCCCCTCCCAAATGCTGCCGAGGTGACTGTCACGCAGCAGCCGCGCATCCGACCACTCCTCGATATAGCCGCAGCCGCCGCGCACCTCCATCGCATCGCCCGTCACCTTGCGGGCGTCACGGCAGGCACGGAACTTGACGAGTGGCGTGAGAATGCGGAGCAGTGCGTAGGCGCCCTCCTCGCCGGCATCAGCGCGGCGCAAGGCTTCGGCCGCTTGGAAGACCATGCTGCGCGCCTGCTCGGTGGGCACCAGCATCTTGGCAAGCTGGCGCTGCATCAGCGGCATCTCCGCCAGCCGCTTGCCAAAGGCAACGCGGCGGTGAGCGATGAACAGCGCCTCGGTCGTGGCGCGCCGCATCATCCCGGCGGCGCGGACCCCGTTCGAGAGGCGGGAGTTATTCACCATGTCGGCCATCTGCCGGAAGCCGGCCTCCGGCTCGCCCACTAGCCAGGCAATCGCGCCGTTCATGGCGACCTCGCCCGAGGCCATGGAGCGGGTGCCGAGCTTGTCCTTCAGCCGGACGATATGGTGCCTGTTGCGCGTCCCGTCCGGCAGGGTACGGGGCAGCAGGAACAGGGAAACGCCCCTGAGGCCGGGCGGGCCGTCCCTGCGGCGGGCGAGGACCATTGCCAGATCGGCATCGGGGTTGGAGCAGAACCACTTGTCGCCT
The DNA here is from genome assembly GCF_054165765.1 of Roseomonas sp. WA12. NCBI lineage: Bacteria > Pseudomonadati > Pseudomonadota > Alphaproteobacteria > Acetobacterales > Roseomonadaceae > Roseomonas > Roseomonas sp. WA12. The sequence continues at coordinate 3,451,549 of NZ_CM135108.1, forward strand.
GTCAGCGCCCAGGTGCCGTCCTCGCGCGCCTCGGCCTGCACGACGGTAGCGGCGATGTCGGAGCCGGCCCCCTGCTCGGTCATGAACATCGCGCCTTGGTGAAGGACGTCCATGTCCTGGCTCGTGAGGGCTGGCAGGTAGCGGGCGACGAGGGCAGGATCGCCGAACTTGCGCAGTGTGCGGGTCAGGCTGTCCGTCATGCTGACGGGGCAGCACAGGCCGAACTCCGCCTGCACGAAGAGGTAGGTCAGCAGGTACTTGGCCGCGGGGGGCATCGGCGCGTCCCAACCCAGCACGCCGCCGCGGTGTGAGAGGGCGGCGAGACCGAACTCGCCGAAGGCCAGGCGCTCCATCTCGCGATACGCTGGATGGTAGGTAATCGATTGTAGGTCCTCGCCGCGCCGCGTACGCTGATGCAGCTCGGGCGAGTTACGGTCGGCGGTCATCGCCAGCGCATCGAGCGTGCCGCCCGCCAACGCCCCGAGCCGATCCAGATGCGGTTCCAGATGAGCGGCGAGTTCGGGCGGGAGATAGAGGAATGCGAGACGGGCGAGGTCCGGATCAGCGCGAAAGAGGTTGAGGCCGTGGCCGTCCGGGATGGCAGAGGCACCGGCGGGCGGGCCGGGGGCATGGAGATGCATGGACGCGTCTTTCTGGGCCAACGGGGCGGCCCGAAAGCTCGCCAGTGCCGCAGCTGCTGCCAATCGATTTATTCGCGCGGTCAGTTGAGCTAGGCTCAACGGGCATGACATACCGGCGCCTTCCCTCCTTGGCGGCTCTCCGCAGCTTTGAGGCGGCGGCGCGCCACCGCAGTGTCACCCGCGCCGCCGGGGAGCTTTCGGTCACCCCTGGCGCGGTAAGCCGCGGCGTGCGCGCACTGGAGGAGGAGTTGGGCACGGCGCTCTTCAGCCGCGGCGCCGCCGGTCTCTCGCTCACGCCGGCCGGCGATGTGCTGCTTGCCGCTGCACGGGACGGGCTTGACCGGATCGCGGCGGGAGTAGTGGCCATGCGGCACGCGACACCACGGCCGCGCCTGCGGGTCGGCGCCTACACGCTTTTCGCCAGCCGCTGGCTCATCCCGCGTTGGAACCGGCTGCGGGAGCGGCATCCCGAGCTTGATGTTCAACTGCAAACCAGTGCCGATCCGCTGGAGCTGGTGCCTGGCGCCTTCGACGCGGTGATTGCGGTGGCGGATGCACAGCCGCGACCTGGGCTGACCAAACTGCCGCTGGTCCCCATCGACATGATGCCGGTCTGCGCCCCGCGTATCGCACACGGTTTCGACTGGTATGGGGCGACGCTGTTGCACTCGCGGCAGCGGCCGGAAGACTGGGCGCGGTGGCTGCACGCTGCGAAGATTACAGGCGTCGATCCCGCGGCCGGCCCAAGCTTCGAGAGCATCGCGCTGTCGCTGGATGCTGCAGCGGAAGGCCTCGGCATAGCGCTCGCGATCAGGGCGCTGGTGGAAACGGACTTGGCAGCGGGCCGCGTGGTGGCCCCCCATCCCTATGTGCGAGCAACAACGCGATTTTTCACGCTGCTTCACCACAGCGAAGCCGCCGGCAGCCCCGCGATGATGGCCTTCACCGGATGGCTGGCTGACGAGGCAAGCAAGGCGGCTGGCGCACATCCCGCATTGCGCTTCGGCCGTGAATCTCTGGAAGTTCAGCATCCTGTCGGTGCTTTACTTCGCGGGTAAGCCCGCTTGGCGCTGTCCCGCAAACTGATCGAACACTCGGGCCAATCGACCGCATATGCTAGATGCGGGATGTTCGCTGCCTTACTTCGCTATCCCTCAACGCAGCCATATCGCCGGCCATCAGCCTTTCTCGGGTGCCGCCGCGCACGCGACGTCGCTCCTTCACAAATACGACTGAAGGGGCCACCATCCCTGGGGATGGCGGCCCGCTCGCGTTTCAGGCCTAGAGGTCAGACCACCCAGATGTCCGACGCGGCCAGCGCCGTGCCGGCCACCAGCGTGCCGATACGGATCGCGGCGGCCCCACCCGCACCATCCGCATCGTAGAGCAGGGTGCCGGAAGCCTGGTCGTAGAGGACGTGCTGGTCCGCCGTGGTCGCCACGCGCCCGGCCGCGAACTCCCCGGCCGCGATCGGGCCGGAACCCGACAGCGCCGCGAAAACATCGCCGTCCAGCTCGATCCGGTCCTCGCCACCGACAAAGTCCATCACGCGGGTCAGGTTGCCCTGGCCGCCCGGCGCATCGAAGCGGAAGCGGTCCGCACCCTCGCCACCGAACAGGTGGTTCACGCCCGTGCCGCCCATCAGCAGGTCGTCACCGCCGTTGCCGTGAAGCGTGTCGTTCCCGGCGAGACCCGAGAGGATGTTGTCCTGCGCGTTACCAAGGATGCGGTTACCGAGCGCATTGCCCGTGCCCTCGACCGCCGCGCCCTCCATGATCAGCTTCTCGACGTTGTCGGTCAGCGTGTAGCTGATGGAAGCCGTGACGCGGTCGTAGCCCTCGCCCGCAAGCTCGACCACAACATCGCCGGCGGAGTTGACGTTGTAGCCGTCGTCTCCGGTGCCACCGAACATCTGGTCATCCCCGGCGCCACCGATGAGGCGGTCGTTGCCGGAGCCACCGAGGAGGACATCCCTGCCCGCCTCGCCCTCAAGCGTATCGTCGCCGTCACCGCCATCCAGCATGTCGTTGCCCGTGCCAGCGGTGATGCGGTCGTTGCCACCAAGGCCCTGAAGGATATCGTCGCCGTTCAGATTCGTGGTGCTGCCGAGCTTCTGCAGGAAGCTGCGCGCGTCGATGCTGTCATCGCCCTCGGTTGCGATGGCGGCCGAGCGGGCCATGACGAAGGAGACGACGGAGGGGTCGTGGTCCGAGATCTGATCGGCGAACTCGGCGTTCATGTGCACGGCGTCATAGAGCATGCCGGCATTCGCCGCACCCGAGAGCAGGATCTGGTCCAGCACCTGGGAGTTGCCCTCGAAGACATAGGTGTAGCGCTCGTTCTCGGGCAGGCTCTCGATCGTCGGGTACAGGATCTGCGTGCCGGGGACGAGGGTAGGCGGCGTGTTTTCGGCGGCACCGCCCTGCCAGCTGCTGGTCATTTCCAGTTCGCCGGTAAGAATCTTGGTGGCGGGGAAGAACTGGTACTCGTTCAAGTCACCGGTCACCACCACCTTCGGGATCGCGCCGAGCTTGCCCTCAATGTAATTACGCACAGCCTCGGCCTGCGCCTCGCGGCGGTAGGCGGACTGGTTCATGTCCTCATTTGGCAGAGGAGTGTCCTGATCCGTGCCGAACAGGGCGTTGGAGCCGCCTTTGGAATTTAAGTGGTTGTTGACGACCAGGAAGTTCTCGCCGCTCGTCACGCTCTCGAACACCACGGGCACTGACTTGCGTGTGCCGCCCTGGTTGGCGCCGTTCGCGTCCGTGTAGGGCTCGAACTCTGCGGCATCCACGCCGATGCGGTTCTCGACCGGGAAGGTGTAGATCCGCTCGGCATAGGCGGTGGTGGAGTCGTCACCGTCGGCGACGAGAGTGAGGTTGTTGAACCCGTCCAGCTCCGCCGTGCCGGAAGCGCGCACCGCCTCGGGATCGAACAGATAGGCCACGCGGATGTTGCCGCCGGGGGCACCGCCATCCTGGTTGTTCTCGGGCGGCGCGTCGATCGCGGCGTAGAGCTTGCCGGTCTGGTTGTAGATGGCCTGGATCAGCTCGCGCAGGGTCTGGGTCGCGTCCACCACACCGTTATCGGTGGCGCCGTTGCTGTCCTGCACCTCCTGCAGCGCGATGATGTCGGGCAGCTTCAGGTTGTCTCGGATGGCCATGACGAGCCGGTCCAGCTTGTCGGGCGTGGTATCCAGCGCCGGAGTGCCATCCGCGGGGGAGAGGTTCTCGACGTTGAAGCTGGCAATGCGGATGCGGTCCGCATGGGCCTCGATGGTGGTGACCTCTTTCTGCGTCAGCGTGTCCACCGGGGCTTGGCCCTCGGTGACGTGCACCTCGAAGGCGCCGCGATCGTAATGCAGGATGCCGGTGGCGTCGCCGAACTGGGCGCCCGTGTTGTTGGTCCAGGTGAAGTCGAGCGTGCCATCCTTGTTGTTGTCGAGATCATTCTCGAGCTGCACGCGCTCGGGATTGAAATCGTAGCTGCCAGTCTCGCCCGGCGCGTGGCTGACGAAGGGCGCTTCCTCGCTGGCGATCACGCCGCCACGGGGCGTACGGTCGGGGTTGGAGCCTCCGTTGGTGACGCCCCAGCTCTCCGCGAAGGAGGAGGAGGGGGCAGTAGCCTGGAAGTCTTCCAGCGTCACCGCCATACCTTCCAGGCTCTCGTAGAAGTCGATGGCGTGGTTGGCCAGGTCGAACGTCCCGGTGGCCGGGCTGTCGCCGAAGTCGCCGGTGGGGGCAACACGCTCCCCGGCATCGCCACTGCCGATCACCACGGGGGTGATGGTGACGGGCAGACCGGTTTCGGGGTTGATGGCCACCTCGCCGAGCTTCGTGACCGTCGCCTGGGTCAATTCGGTGACGGAGAGATTTGCGGCCTGGCCGGCGCGGGCATACTCGGTGACGGTGGCGCCGACACGCACCACGTCGCCCACCTTCACATCGGCGTAGGCACCGCCGGTGAAGACAAGGATGCCGTCCGAAGTCGCGTCGTTGCCGTCGCCCTCGGGGTCCTGGATGAAGAAGCCGCGCTCGCCCGTCGCCTTGCGGTAGATGCCGGTGACCACGCCCTCGGTGGTGACGGCCTGACCAACAAGCCCGGAGGTGTGGCCGGCGCCCTGGATATCGAAGATGCTGGTGATTGAGGCATCATCGTTGCGGATGGTGCCCGTTCCCGCCGCATCCGCGATTTCGACCGCGCCGGTGGGGTTGGACAGGGCAAGGGTGATGGTCTCGTCCGGCTCGATGACGGTGTCTCCAGAGACGGCGACTGTGACGGTGCGGGTCAGCCCGTCGCCCAGGCCGAAGGACACGGTGCCTGCGGTCCCCGTGAAGTCCGCCCCGTCGGCAGCTGTCCCCGCGGCGGAGGCGTAATCCACGGTGAAGGCGCTGTTCTCATCGCTCCGCGTCACCGTGAAGACGAGGCTTTGCGTGCCGTCATTTCCCTCCACCACACTGGCATCGGAAACGGAGACGCTGGTACCCGTGGCAGGGGTGGAGGTGACGGCGATGTCGTCGATGCCCACCCATTCATCGCTGCCGACAGCGTTGGCGGTGAGGATGCGGAGTTGGAGCTGGGACTGGCCCCAGGCCTCGGGGGGAAGTTCGGCGGAGACGGCCGTGACCAGCGTCGCCAGGCCCGGGCCGGTGGTCGCGTCCGGCACTGCGCCGGCGGGAAGGTTGGTCCAGCTGCCGCTCGCGCCCACCCGATATTGTACGGCCAGCGGCTGGACGGCGTTGTCGCCGCTTCTGTCGATGTCGCGCGCGTTCAAGCTGAGACGGACGTCGCGCACGCCGGTCGTGTCGAGATGAAGCACAAGGTTGGGTGCATCGGCCGTGCCAGATCCCTGGAGAGCCACCGTGGGGTTGTCGATTTGGAACTCGGCCACGCCGCCGCTGGTGCTTGCGGTACTGGCCTGGTTGGCGATCACGTCCACCACCGGAGTGCCGTCGCCGGTCAGGGTGGCGGGGTCTGCGCCGGTCGTGCCGGTGATGTCGTCGCCACGATAGCCGATGATGGAGGGTACGCCGGACCAGTCGTCGTCGGCACCGATCAAGCCGTTATCCGTCCAGCTCTGGCTCAACTTGCCCTGGCTGCGAAGGGACCAATAGGTCGCGGTCATGACACTCTCCACCCTGAGGCCGGTTTCGAGCCGGCCGTGTGGAATGTGTCTAAGCGGGTGGTGTTACAGTCGCATGATGGGGCTGTTGCCGTGCGCAGTCGAAGTATCAACAGGCAGCGGCCGCGCACAGGCTTCCCGAGCTGCAGCACCCAGTTGAACGAGGCATCATGTTCTGGGCAGCCGCGGCGACTGTTCTGTCACTTTCAGCGGCTCGGCGCGAACGGCAGCGCTGCCAACTCCGCGCGGAGATCAGGTGCGGTCTCTCGTTGGCGCAGACGCGTTCCACCCTCACCTCCTGCCCTGGTAACCCATAGGTCAGAGCCTGCTTTCACGGTCATCGCCGGGCGGTGCCGCAAAGCCACACCTCCGGAAAGACGGCTTAGGACTGATCTAGCCCATAGCGCGGGCCCTTGTGCCACCATTGAAGTGATATGTTATAACCTAACTCAGAAAGGCTTCCGGAACGAGAAATCGAGGGGCCGAATGCTGAGGTCTGTACAATGACATCGAATCGTTTCGTCCTGCTGGCCTCGGTCGCAGTCCTCTCCTGCGCTGGACCCTGGCAGGAAGCATTGGCACAGGCCTCCGTGTCGGAAGCGCCAATCCCCGCACCGCCCGTCTCTGTCCCTTCAGTCTCGGTCACTGCCAGCCCGATCAACACGGACCAGCTCGGCAGCTTCCTGCCGGTGACGACGCTGGAGCAGGACCAGATCGCGGTCCAGCCGGCACGCAGCCTCGGTGACGCGTTGTTCACCGAGCCGGGGATCACTTCCAGCACCTTCGCTCCTGGCGCCAGCCGCCCCATCATTCGCGGCCTCGAGGGGGTGCGCGTGCGCCTGCAGGAGAACGGCTTCCTCTCCGGCGACGTCTCCGCCTTCGGCGAGGACCATGTCGTGCCGCTGGACCCGCTCTCGGCGGACCGGATCGAGGTGGTACGCGGCCCGGCCGCGCTGCGCTGGGGATCGCAGGCGATCGGTGGCGTGGTGAACGTCATCAATAACCGGATCCCCACCACTCTCCCGGACCGGGCCGTGCAGGGGCGCATCACCGGCGGCTGGAACACCGGCTCGCGCGGCTGGGACGGGGTAGGCACGACCGACGTTCGCGTGGGGAACTGGGTCGCGCATTTCGACATCTTCGGGCGCTATGACAGCGACTATCGCATCCCCGGTGGGCGGCGGCAGGAGAACAGCGGCGTGCGGACCGACGGCAAGTCGGCCGGGCTGAGCTACATCTGGGACCAGGGCTTCATCGGCACCTCCGTCTCGCACTTCCGGAGCCTTTACGAGATTCCCGGCGGCGAGGAGGCCGAGGCGCGCACCGCGATCGATTCCGAGCAGGTGCGCTGGTCCAGCCGCGGCGAGTATCGCCCGAGTTCCGGCCCCATCCAGCGGATCAGCGGCTGGCTCGGCTTCACCACCTACCATCACGAGGAGATCGGGGCCGAGCACGGGCATGATCACGATCACGACCATGGTGCGGAGGAGGAGGTCGAGGCCGCAGGCAGCCGTGTGGTCCATGGCGGCTTCCGTAACCGCAGCTGGGACGCCCGGCTGGAACTGCAGCATGTTCCCATCAGCACGGGCATCGGCCCGCTGAATGGCACCTTCGGTCTCTCCTTCGAGCAGGAAAGGCTCCGCACGACCGGCGAGTTCCTGGAATTCCTACCGCCCGCCCGCACCAACCGCTTTGCCGGGTACCTCTTCGAGGAGCTCACGCTCACGCCTCGCCTGCGGCTGCAGGCGGCCGGACGGCTGGAGCTCGCGCGCATTACCGGCTCGACGGCGACCTTTCCTGGCGACAATCTGCCCATCGATCCCGATGCGGAGCTGGACAACACAGGGCGGCGCCGCACCTACACCCCCTTTAGCGTCAGCCTCGGCGCGCTCTACGACCTCCCGCGGGCGGTTCAGGCGCGCCTGACCGGGCAGTACGTGCAGCGCTCGCCGAGTTCGGCCGAGCTCTTCTCCCGCGGGGCTCACGATGCCTCCGGCACCTTCGATGTGGGCGATCCCAACCTGCGCAAGGAGAGGGCCGCAACGGCGGAGCTGGGCTTTGCCCGGACGGCTGGCTCCTTCCGCTTCGACACCAGCGCCTTCTACTCCCACTTCGACGACTTCATCTTCCGCTCCCTGACCGGCAACAGCTGCGGCGAGGAGTTCGGCTCCTGCGCACCTGGGCAGGAGGGCGACTTCCTCCAGACCGCCTATGGCCAGCGCGATGCCCGCTTCTACGGGCTGGAGGTGAAGGTGGAGCAGGATCTGTTCCGGCTCGGGGACGGGCAGGTTGGAGTGTCCGGTCGGTATGATTTCGTGCGCGCCCGGTTCGAGGGCGGCGGCGGCAACCTGCCGCGCATCCCGCCGCACCGCTTGGGAGGCGGCGTGTTCTGGCGCGAGGGCAGCTTCCAGAGCAGCGTCGACTATCTTCACGCCTTCAACCAGAACCGCGTGGGCGAGAACGAGACGTCCACCAAGGGCTACGAGCTGCTGAACGCGCGGATCGGCTACACCGCGCGCCTGGACCAGGTGCGGACAGCCAACTTCTCGATCGTCGGCACCAACCTGCTGGACTCCGATATCCGCAATGTCGCGTCCTTCAAGAAGGACGAGGTGCTGCTGCCCGGCCGGACCGTCCGCTTCCTCGCGACATTGACCTTCTGACAGCCGGCTGCTGATGAGGGGGGCGTAGGAGACCTGCGTCCTCCCCAGGCAGGTGGCCACTGACTCAGAGCCTGCTGATCCGAGGATTAGCGGACGCGCAGGAAACGGGCGGAAGCGGCAACACGACCGGCATACGAGTGTGGCCGTGCAGGCGGGGCGCCAGAAGCCCTACCGACAATTCTCCGACAGGATGACAGGGCGGAACAGGCTGCCGGCCAGGTCCAGGTCCGGCAGGGGCTGCGGCACGGCCCGCACCTCCTTCTCCAGGAGCCTGGCCCGATCACCGTACCCGCAGCCATACGGCGCGTCGTAAATGGCCAGGTGTCGCCAGCCGGCTCCTTGCGGTCGCATGGCCCAGAAGCGGCCATCGATGGGCCCTACCAGCCAGACATCCTCCCCCAGGGGCGGGACGGCACGCGCGAGACACGTCTCGGATCGGCGACACTGCGGCATCGCCTCGACCAAGCCGGGCGGAAGGGCCGCGCCGTCCGGTAGGGCGCGCAGACCTGAAAGGGCGAGTTCCTCCCCCGTGTACTCCCGCGCGGTTCCTTCGGCCGGCTGGGAGGCCTGCCTGGCGCGGCGGGCGATCTCCGGGTCCGCGTGACCGGCCAGGTCCGCCAGGGCGCTCCTCCCGTCCCGGCCCAGATGGCGAAGGTGGCTGAAATCGAAATCGTCGGGCGCCACCGCGCCGCCCAGCAGGCGGGCGGTCTGGCTCCGCACCTCCAGGCGCGCGGGATCGGCGAGCGGCAGGTTCAGCGCGGCAAGGATCGGGAAGGCGAGAAGCGCGGCGACGATGTTGGCGGGCTCTAGCAGCCGCATGCCCGGCCTCATCGCCGCAACGGGGTAGGCGATGGCATGGATGGCCAGCCCCGCCAGCGCGGCCACGCCCACGACCCGCCCGTCCTTCAGCCCCTGTTCACCGACCTGCCGCGCCAGCGCCCAGCCGGCGAGGGCCAGAAGTACGGGTACGAGAAAGGAGGCCAGCCGGGCGGAGAGGCGGAGCACGATGGGCGGCAAGCCCCGCCCATCCCCGTGCACGGCACTGACCAGCGTGACCAGCGCCGCAGCGGCCACGATCAGCCAGCCGAAGGCCTCGTCTCGCCGCCACAGGATCTCTAGCCCCGTGAAGGGCAGGGCAAGGAGGAAGGCGGCGGCGAGCCCGGCCAAGACCGGCGTCAGCCACGCCTTCAGGGCGAGCAGAAGGTTCCGCAGTCCGAGAGTCAGCCGCCACCCCGCATCGGCAAGGTGAAGGGCCGCGGCGGCGAGCACCGTGGTGACGGGAAGAACGAAGCCGAGGCGCCCAGCGAGGCGGTCCAGCGCGTCGATGCCGATGGCCTGGAACAGCTCTGAGCCGACCCAGTAGAGCAGCCAGAAGCCGAGCACGAAGCACGCGGCGAGCGCGAGCTGCAGCGCGGCGCGCCAGGCGGCCTCGAAGCAGTCGGCGTAGCGCGGCCACCACCGGCGCCCGGTATCGGCCGCTGCCACAAGTGCCTGCCCGATGAAGAGCATCGCGCAGAGGCTCGCCAGCAGGCCATTGCTCGCGGGGTTCATCGTCGCCTCCCCGTGCTGCCACAGGTCATGGCCGCCGAGCAGCAGGATCAGCCCGGCCGCGGCCAGGGTCCAGGCGGCCAGCACCCGCATTCGGATGTGGCCCAGGCCCAGAAGGACGGGCAGCGGCAGCAGCGTCGCCAGCAGCACCAGCAGGCCGAAGCCCGTCGGGTTGGCGGCGACCCAAGGGTGCGGGCTGTCCCCGTCCACGAGTAGCGACAGCGCCAGAAGTCCGAGCCCCTGCGCGATGCCGATGCCGAGCCGGGCGGCCAGCACAATGCGGGACGGCACGGGCGGTGCGAGCTCCATCGTCGCTACAGCAGGTTCGTTTGGACCGGCGCGGGCTGCACATCCCCGCCCGGCAGGTCCTCCTCGTCGGGCTGGTCCGCCCTCCCATGCCCGACCACGCGAAGCGCGCCGTCCTGCAGTGGCCGCTGCAGCCTCTTTGCCTCTGCCCAGGGCGCCGTCATCCAGGCCTCGAACTCGTCCGGCTCGGTCAGGATCACCGGCATTGCCTTGGGATGGATCGGCGCCACCACCGCGTTCGGTTCGGTTGTGAGGAAGGCGAAGAGGTCGGTGGTCACCTCGCCTTCCTTCAGCTTCCGGACCGATGTCCATTGCGGCACCCAGATGCCGGCGAAGAAGGCGAGAGGGCGATCATCCCCCTCCCCCAGCGCGAACCAGGCCGGAACGTGCTTGCCATTGATACGGTCCGGCTCGCTGAAGGCGGTCAGCGGCACGAGGCAGCGATGCTCGGGCGAGAGCCAGCGGCGCCAGTGCGAGGAGCTGGTGTTACGGACATTCGTCACACCCGGGTCAGTCTTCTTGCCCTCCAGCGCGAATCTCGGGGAGGGCATGCCCCAGCGCGCCATGGCCAATTCGCGCACACCGTCCTCGGCCGTACGGACAATCGGGGCCCGGTAATCGGGGAAGACGTCCGGGAGAGGCGGCAGGTTGCCGGCGCGGTCGCGCGTCGCCTTGGCGGCACCGATGATGGCCGCCTGGTTCGTGCGGATGCTGTAAAGATTGCACATGGCGAGACCGTAGCCCTGACCGAGGTGTAACAGCCAGCGGCCGCCGAGGTGCCGGTGGCGGCCTTCGCTGCAGGAGGACTGGCCGGCAGACACCCATTGAAGCGATGCCGGTTACTCGCGAGCAAGCCGGGATGCCGGGGACAGAGCCTCAATATGCGAGGAGTTTGACCGGCCGTGGTTGACCCTGGGAAACAGAGGCGGATGACCTGGGTCTGTGCAACCTGTCCCGCTCTCAGCGCCTACAAAGTTCTGTGTTGAAGTGGCGGGCCAGAGCGATGACGACCAAAGAGCAGCCCACAGTCGAGCATCGCTTCTTCCATGCAGGGCAACAGCTCAGTGTCGAGGCCAGTGGCGATGGCGGACACCTGGTATTCCGGATCACGGACCAGGTCGGCCAAACTGTTTTCAGGTGGCAACCCGATCCCGCAAATGGCTGGGCACTGATTGGTCCTCACATCCTCCCTGCAGCTCTCACGCTCGCCGGTCTCGTCAGCGAGGGCTGTCTTCACCTCCGGCCTCCGACCTGGGAAACATGACCATCGCCGTTCCACGCTGGCGCATGCCTGCCCGGTTAGCCAACCAATGACATGGCGCGGGCCGCGCGCGCGAAATATGCTCCCTGCGGATTGGAGCGGGTGAGGCATGTCCCCGAGGCTTCTAGGTCGAGGTTCCGTCGAGCAGGCCCGCAAGGCCCGTACATCGGCGACTGAAATCCGAAGGCGAGCTGCCGAAACAAAGTGGCTCATCCTCGAGAGCCAGCGCCTCCTCCAGGCTTCGCAAGTCCCGCACTCGATCGGTGACCTGTTCGGCCCTGGGGGGGGGGGATGGAAGCCGCCCGAACCGGACAAGTCATGAGCCGTTGGTCAGCAGCGCCCCGTATCACCCGACGTGACCGTCTCCCAGATTTGCTGCTGTGGTGGCCCGCATGTCCGCCAAGGGCTGCCGCATATCGGTCATTGCCAGGGAGAGCAGGAGCAGCCCCTTGAGTCACCCCGGATACCGGCGCAGCAACCTGCAATGAAGTCGAACCCTGCGGATGCGAGCCGCTCAGGCACGACGGAATGAGGAGAACACCGTGCTGATCTTTCCGGTATCCTGGTCGGGGCGCGGGTCGCTGGTACCTGCGTTCGGCGTCATTGCGATTGTTGTCGGGCTCGTGATCGCATTCTTCGCGCGGGCGCCGGGCGCCGGACTCGGCACTGTCGGGCCTTGGCCCTTCTCGCTCGGCTTCGCGCTCGTCGGGGCATTAACTCTGCCTCTTGGGCTGTGGCTGAATCGCCGATCTGTGCGAACCGCCTCTGATCCGGACGCCGGCCGTGGGAACCTGGGCCCAGCGCCGAACCGGTTCTGTGGCCTAGCGATGCAGTGGTGGTCGATCCTGATGCTCGCCTTCGGGGCGTTGTTGCTGACCGACTCAGAGCCGCAACGGCAGCCACCGCGGAGCACGGCCACGGTGGCGCCGGCGATGCTGCAGAAAGACTAGCGCCCTCCCCTTTCTGACATGCGAAGCCGCCGCGCAGGGGCCAGGGAGAGGTCCGCGACTACGCGGCCTGAAGTTAGACGCCGAGGATAACCGCCGCGACCAGCACAACCGCAAGGCTGAAGAACGCGCCCGAAACGAAGCCTGCAGGCTTCCCCAGATGGCCGGCGAGACCCGATCCAAGCTCCAAGTAGGCTGAGAGCCGGGACAAGGAAGAGGATGCCCAGCAAGGTGGCTGAGGCGGACCATCCCTCAGGTACTCCCCGCATCACTCGTTGGAGATCAGACGTGCTCACCACGCCGTTTCCGTGCACGAAACTGCCGCCAGGGCGGAGCGGGTCAGCTGCCCTCGGCTGCGTTGGCGATCCCACCAACGCCACGACTGTAAGACCGCGAAGGAATGCTCCGGGCCGGTTCATCAGGATCTGAGCCTCTCCAACCGGTCGTCCTCTCTGTCCGCATTGCGCACACAGCTTACTCTGCTGTGCCCGCACGGAGGTATCTGGCGTGTATCTTGAAACAATGAGGATGGAACTAGCGCGATTTCACCTTGCGGAGAGTCGTGCGTCTTCGCTGGCTCAAAGGCGGGGCGACTGAATCAGCAAGATCTAAGAAGCTGTAATCCCGCAGCTTTCTCACACCAACATCGCCCAGAGTTAAAGATCACTCACCTGAGCCGGTGCCTTTTTGCCATCAACTCCCCGTCGCTCAGCCCCGAGCCACGGATGTTCCTTCCCGCCAGCTTTGCGCAGGGCTGTGTCTTCTGCCTCGCCGCATCGTTTCCCTCAAACAGTCTGAGTCGGACAATCGCTGGCCGTCATGGCTCCAGCGCTCTCCGCCTTCAATCGATAGGAATCTGACCGATGGTCAAGCGTCGCAAGCAGGAAGAGATTTCTGGAGTCCTCGAGTTCGCGGGCATGACAAGTGAGGACCCGGTGTTCAAGCGCTGGGTTGCCGAACACAGAGCCCAGAACGGCGGGAATCTTCGGATGAGCAAGGGAGCCACAGGCGTGCGGGTCATGTTCAGCAAGGAGGCTGATATGGCCTTCTGGAAGGCCCGTTCGGAGGCGGAAGCCAAGGAGCGGAAGTCTCACGCCGCCTGAGGCTGGCAGCGCCGGCCATGGCGAGCCGATCGGGAATGGAGGATCGGGCGCCCAGTTGCTTGACCGGCGACGTGCCTCGCGGGACAGCTCACGTAACGATGGGAGGCAATGGTGGTGATGACGACGCGGATGCGGGCGATCAGTTCCCGGGCGATGCTGCTGGCGGTACTCACGGTCGGGAGCGCCAGCGCCCAGGTTTCGGGGAATGTTGTAGCACCCTCGAACCAGCCCTCCCCCACGCGGGACCGGGCCGGCCTGATCACCACCCACGCCGAGGCGCGCCGCCGCCTGCCGAACACCGTCTCCGACGCGAGCGTCTCCATCGAGGTACACGGGCGGGACCTGCGCGGCACGGCAACGCAGCTCGGCCGGCAAGCGCAAACCCTGCTCGGGTTCCTCAGGGCCCAGAATGTCGAGCGGCTGCGGACGGAGGGCACGAGCTTCGAGCCCGAGATCCAGGAACTGCGTGGCCAGCCTGATCGCATCAAGGGCTACACCGGCCGCATCACAGTCTCCTTCCGCACCAATCCGGACGGGCTGCCTTTCGTGCTGGCCGGCAGCCTGGAGAACGGGGCGACGGCGCTGGGCGCCTTCGGCTCCTCCCCGCGCGAGGAGGAGGTCGAGGTGGCGCGGCGCGAGTTGGTGGAGGAGGCGGCACGGGTGGCGGTGGCCCAGGCCCGGGCGATCGCCGTTGCAGTGGGCCAGCGTGTCGCCGGCATTGAGATGGTCGAGGTCGACCCGCCTCCGGCGGAGCTCCGGAACCCGGCGATGGCCTATATGGCGGAACGGGTCGCGCGCCCCGCGCCGCCCGTGGCACCGATCGCCTCGGCAACTGGGGATTCCGCGCTGTCGGTAACGGTGCTGATGACGGTACGGGTCGCACCGCCGGACTAGGGGCAGTAGACGAGCAGGATGCAGGGCGCGTGCGGCCCGTCGGCGTGCGTACCTTTCCGTCGTGCAGCCTACTCCCTACTGCGACGCCACGGATCCGCGTCTTGGCGACACCCCAGCGCTGAATGCAGGGAAATCAGTACGTCCTCGCTCGTTCCTGTGCTTCGTCAGGCTTCTCGATGGCAGCGACGCCCGTCCTCATGGGTGCCAGGGCTGCAGCGCAAGCACTGCGAGGGAGAGAAGCAGTGCCGGCGGCATGACGAGCGCGCCCAGGCGCAGGAACTGCCCCTCGCTGACCGCCAAACTCTCCCGCCGGATGGCCGACATCCACAGGAGAGTTGCCAGTGAGCCGGTGACGGAGAGGTTGGGTCCCAGATCCACCCCGATCAGGACAGCCTCTGGCAGCATCCCGGCACCACCTGCGGCCTGGACGACGGCCCCTGCCAGCAGCCCGGCAGGCAGGTTGTTCGCCAGGTTGGTCCCGAAACCCACGAGCACGCCTGTGGCGAGAGCGGCCCCGGTGTCTCCACCCCCCACCAGACCGGCAAGTGCCCGCACAGTGCCCGTAGCTTCCAGTGCCTCCACGAGCACAAAAAGCCCGGCTACCAATAGCAGGATCCCCCAGGAGATCCCGCCGAGAGCCGGCCCGATCCCCTGGCGCGTGGAAAAGGCCACGGCCAGCGTCGTCCCGGTTCCGGCGAGGAAGGTCGGCCAGCCCAGCTCAATCCCGGTTGCGGAGGCGACCAGCATCGCCACGATCGTCGCGCCGATCCCAAGCCCCGCGACCAGACCACCCCGCGGCAGTTCCAACGGCGGGATTGAGGGCGCGATCGGCATGGCCAGGACCTTCCGCTGCGTCAGCCACAGAATCCCGTAGGTCGCGGCGATCGCAGCGACCGAGGGCAAGGTGAAGCGCTGCAGCCAAGCCCCGAGCGCCGGCAGGTGCTCGCCGAACACCACGAGGTTTGCCGGGTTGGAGATGGGCAGCACGAATGACGCCGCATTGGCCACGAAGGCGCAGGCGTAGAGATGCGGCATCGGATTTGCCCGTGCTGCCCGCGCTGCCGCCAGAACGGCCGGCGTGAGGACGACCGCTGTCGCGTCGTTGCTCAGAAATGCCGTGGTCATGACGCCAACGCAGTAGACGACGGCCATCAGGCGCGCGCCCGAGCCACCCGCGGCGCGCACGGCGAACACCGCCAGCCAGTCGAACAGCCCCTCCCGCCGCGCCACCTCCGCCAGCAGCATCATCCCCAGCAGGAAGAGATAGACATCCGTCCCGCGAAGCACCCCGCGCCAGGCCTCCCCGGTGGGCAGCAACCCCGCCAGCACCAGCGCCGCCGCGCCGAACACGGCCCAAACCGCCTCCGGCCAGCGAAAGGGGCGCAGGATCACGCCGGCGGTCGCCAGCCCCACGATGATCCAGGAAGCGAGCACCGGGCCCGGCAAGTCCAGCATGCCCCGCGCCTATGCGGAGGGTTGGAGCGCCGCCGCCGTCGGCGGCCTTGATCCCCCGGCATCGGCGCCGCGCGGCAGCGTCTCCGGCATCAGCAGCAGGTACCCCAGCAGCCCGGCCGCGGCGATCGCGGCCATCGTCAGAAAAGCAGCGGAGTACCCAGCCCAGACGATCACGCCGCCTGCCAGGCTGGCGCTCAGCGCGGCGCCGAGCCCCTGCGCCGTGGCCACCGCCCCCTGGCTGACATTGAACCGCCCCGTCCCGCGCGTCAGATCCGCCACCACCACGGGGAAGAGCGCGCCAAAAATACCAGCTCCCACCCCATCCAGCAGTTGCACGCCCAGCAGCCAGGCTGGATGGTCGGACAGCGGAAAGAGCAGCCCGCGCAGGGCCAGCACGCCGAAGGCGGCCAGGAAGATCGGCTTGCGGCCCCAGCGATCTGCCCGGGCGCCTACCAGCATCGCGACCGGCACCATCACGCACTGTGCCGCCACGATGCAGACGGCGATCAGGGAGGTGGCATAATCCTTCCCGACCACCTGCGTGAGCTTCTGCCCCACCGTCGGCAGCATCGCTGCATTCGCGAGATGGAATGTAGCCATTAGCCCCGCGAAGACCAGCAGCGGCCGGGAGGTGAGCAGGGCCTTCCAGGCCGAGGGCTCCTCGTGCCCCTCGCTCCCGCCTGCCTCCTCATCCAATCCCCTGGCAAGGTTGTCGTCGATCGCCTTTGCCGGGATCATCAGGATTGCACCGATGCTCGCGGCCGCCAGCCCGGCCATGATCCAGAACACCACCACCGGCCCGAACGCATAGGCCGTGACGGCGGCCAGCGCGGCCGACGTGGCGTTGCCGCCGTGGTTGAAGGCCTCGTTTCGCCCGATACGCCGGGAGAAGGCCTTGGGTCCCACCACCCCGAGCGTGATCGCCGCGAGCGCGGGCGGGAAGATCGCCCCGGCGATGCCGGCCAGGGATTGCGTCGCTGCCACTGCATAGAAGCCGGAGATGAATGGCAGCGTCACACAGCTGAGGGTGACCGCCACAGCAGCGGCGATGACCACCGCTCGCTTGCGATGTGTGCGGTCGATGAGTGCCCCCGCGGGCGTCTGCGCCAGCAGGCCCGCGATGGCCGAAATGGTGATCACCAGCCCGATCGTGCCCTCGTTCCAACCCTGCTCCGGTCCTCTCACCGCGAGAAGGTAGATGGCGAGGTAGGGACCGAGCCCGTCCCGCACATCGGCCAGGAAGAAGTTGAGGGCGTCCAGGCCACGGGTGACTTGTCTGGTCGGCTCCCCGGGCGTGGTCAGGGGAGGCGGCGCGAAACGGGACATGGATCTTCTCTGGAATGCAGGCCCGCAACGCACTCTTGGGCATCAGGTTCAACCAGCATCCATTTGTCAGTGGATCGTAAGGTCCGCGTCTGTTCCGCGGTGCCAATAGCTTCGGTGACGCGAATATCGGCGCCAGACAACCTGGGGTAGCGCCGAACCGGTTCTGTGGCGTCGCGATGCAGCGAAGGCGGTGTTGATGCTTGCTGTCGCTACTTTGCTGCCAGCTGACGAGAAGCAGCGGCGCCGGGACGATGCAGGGCTAAGGTGTCGGTTGGGCTTGATCAAATGCTCCACCGCGCGATGCCCGTTCCATCGAAGAGAGCGACGCAAGCCCGAGATCCTCGCGCCGGAGCAGAGCACGAGCCGGAGCATCGCGATGGTCGGCGCCACTGTCGCTACCCTTAGCAGCTAGCCCGCTCCGCAACCGCGGCCTGGTTCGAGCAACCAAAGTCGAACCAGGCCCTCTCGGGAGGCCCCTCGCGTCAGGCTACGCCCTCCGCGAGGGGCCTTGAGCTACGTGCACTCCTGGCGGTTAGACGTTGTAGTCAGCGATGGAAACAACCACGCCGGCTGCCGAGAAGCCGATGATGTCAGCCGTTCCATCCCCTGTCACATCCGCCAGCTCACGCGGGTAGCCATCGTTGCTGAGCCAGCCGCCCGCGGCATTGCCCTGGCCGAAACCGCCGAGCTTCAGCGTGGGCGTGCCGAACCCGCCATCAGCCGTGGCAAGCGCCACCACCACGCCATCGCCGCTGAACCCGACGATATCGGCGCGCCCGTCCCTGTTCACGTCGGCCAGCTCACGCGGGTAGATGTCATTGCTGAGCCAACCGCCGGCGACGTTGCCCTGGCCGAAAGCGCCGAGCTTCAGCGTGGGCGTGCCGAACCCGCCATCAGCCGTAGCAAGCGCGACCACAACGCCGGCGCCGCTGAACCCGACGATATCGTCGCGCCCGTCGCCATTCACATCCCCCAGCTCACGCGGATAGCCATCGTTGCTGAGCCAACCGCCGGCAATGTCGCCCTGACCGAAAGCGCCAAGCCTCAGCGTGGGAGCACCAAAGCCGCCGTCTCCCGTGGCAAGCGCGACCACAACGCCGGCACCGCTGAACCCGACGATGTCGTCGCGCCCGTCGCCATTCACATCTCCCAGCTCACGCGGATAGCCATCGTTGCTAAGCCAGCCACCGGCGATATCGCCCTGGCCGAAGGCGCCGAGCCTCAAGGTGGGTGCACCAAACCCACCATCAGCCGTGGCAAGCGCGACCACAACGCCGGCACCGCTGAACCCGACGATGTCGGCGCGACCGTCCCCGTTCACATCGGCCAGCTCACGCGGGTAGCCATCATTGCTGAGCCAGCCGCCCGCGATGTCGCCCTGTCCGAAGGCGCCGAGCCTCAGCGTGGGAGCACCGAAGCCGCCGTCGCCCGTGGCGAGTGCAACCACCACGCCGGCTCCGCTGAACCCGACGATGTCGGCGCGACCGTCCCCGTTCACATCGGCCAGCTCACGCGGGTAGCCATCGTTGCTGAGCCAGCCACCCGCGATGTCGCCCTGGCCGAAGGCACCGAGCCTCAGTGTAGGAGCGCCGAAGTTCGCCTCGCCGAGAAGCTCGGCTACCGAGTAAGCTCGTTGGCCGAACTGGAACACCTCCACCTCGCTCGTGGTCTGAGTTCCAGACCCGCTGGTGAGGATGATCGTACCGTCCGCACCCATTCTGGCGGAGACGGTGCTGCGGTCAGCGCTGTAGACAAGGCGGTCCGTGCCCGCCCCGCCGAAGATACGGTCATTGCCGTTGCCCGAGGCGAACACATCGTCACCGTCGCCGCCGCTGAGGACATCGTTGCCATCATCGCCGCGAAGGATGTCGTTCCCAGCGCCGCCGTCGAGCGTGTCATCGCCACCGTCGCCGTTGAGGATGTCGGCCCCGATCCCACCGAGGACGCGGTCGTTGCCGTCACCAGCAAAGACCGTGTCGTTGCCGTCACCGCCGACGACCACGTCGTCGCCTGCGCCGGCATTGACAAGGTCGTTCCCGGCCCCGGCATCGATCGTGTCGTTGCCGCTGTCGCCAACGACGGTGTCGTTCCCGATTCCGGCCAGAATGGTGTCCGGCCCTCCGGTCCCAACGATGTTGTCATCGGTATCGACGATGGGCCGCGTATCGGTCTGGCCAAAATACGGTTGGGATACAGCAATGCCGACCCCGGTCTGGAAGGTAGCGGCCCAGTTCTGTGCCAGGACCGGCACGACCGTGTCGCCACCGACGAGGTTGCCCGGCGCGTTCACCGTCGAGAGCACAAAGCGTACGCCCGCGAGCGGGCCCGAGGGATCCGCCCCCTGGAAGACGCCATTGTTAGCAATGAAGCCGGCGTCCTGGCCGAGATAGAGGGCCATGCGGCCGTCATTCGTCCTCTGGATCACCTCGAAGCGCTCATAGCCGTAGATGGTGAGGGTGTCGCCCTCGCCCGGGTTGAAGTCC
The DNA here is from genome assembly GCF_054165765.1 of Roseomonas sp. WA12. Classification (NCBI taxonomy): domain Bacteria; kingdom Pseudomonadati; phylum Pseudomonadota; class Alphaproteobacteria; order Acetobacterales; family Roseomonadaceae; genus Roseomonas; species Roseomonas sp. WA12. The sequence continues at coordinate 3,471,298 of NZ_CM135108.1, forward strand.
AGCAGGAAGTCCACCCCATCGCCGGCCTGCCAGACGAAGGCGTCCGCTCCCCCATTGCCCTCGAGCTGATCGCCGAGAACGACGCCCGTGACGCGGCCATTCGCATCGAGCCTGATCCGTCCGCCGTCCTGGCCGCCGATGACGATGTCGGTCCCGTCAGCGCCCTGCAGCGTGTCCGTCCCGGCTCCGCCCGCGACCAGATCATTCCCCTGGTTGCCGGTCAGGATATCCGTGCCGGCACCACCGAAGAGGAAGTCGTCCCCGCCTTCGCCCTGCATGTTGTCGTTGCCTGGGCCGGCGATCAGGATGTCGTTGCCGTTGCCACCCTCACCGATATCATCTCCGGCACCGCCGATGATGATGTCATTGCCTTCCTGGCCCTGGACGTTGTCGTTCCCGTCGCCGCCGTCGAGAACGTCGTCGCCGTTGCCGCCGTTGACCGTGTCGATGCCGGTACCGGCGGAGATCGTGTCGTTGCCGCCAAGGCCGTTGAGGTTGTCGTTACCTCCGTTGCCAACGATGATCTCGCCGTTCGCACCGCCCGGGTAGCCGTTGGCCGTGTCGTCCAGGATGATCGTCGGCGCATAGGCGGGTGACCGGTTCACGTTGAGAACCAGCCCCACGCTACTCCGCAGGTCCACACCGCCGTCGCCAAGCGTGACAAGGAGGCTCGACACGCCGGTCGAGCGGTCGGCGTCGCTGTCCAGTCCCTCATTTGTTCCCTGATCCTGCAGGGTAAAGGCGGTGTCGATAAGCGGTGCAAAGCCGACGCGGTATGTGCCGGCATCCAGCCCGCGGAAGCTGTAAGCGCCGGAGGCATCAGTGACGGCTGTCGGGCCCAATACCTGGCCATCGGCACTGAGCAGCCGGACGGCTACCCCCTGCAGCAGTTGCTCCCCGCTGTCGCGCACGCCATTCGCATTGCTGTCCAGCCAGGCAGTGCCGCCGATCTCGCGCGGCGGCGCGTAAAGGCCGGCAGAGATATTGGCCACCGTCTGCCCCGTTCCGACAGTGATCGGTGCGGTGCGGCCGGTCGTCGGGTCGACGTCGCTGTCGACCGCCTGGTTGCTGCCCCGGTCCTTGGGGCTGAAGCGCCCGCCGAACGGCGAGACGAAGGCCACCTGATACGTTCCCGGCGCGATCCCGGAGAAGGAATAAGCGCCGTCCGCACCGGTGTTCGTCGCGGCAGCGATCTCACCGGAGGCGTCGATCAGTTGCACGGCGATGCCGGCAAACCCACCCTCGGCATTTCCGCGGATACCGTTCTGGTCCAGATCCGTGAAGGCGGAACCGCTGATCGTGGCCGGGCGGTAAATGCCTGCCGCCACGTTGGTGACGATACCGCCGGAGAGGAGGTTGATCGTCCCGCTCAGGCCACTGGCAGGATCGACGTCGCTGTCCACGGCGTCGTTCGTGCCCTGGTCCCGCGCGGTGAAGACGCTGCCGGCCGGGGGAACGAACTGCACCTGGTATTGGCCGGGGGTCACGTTGCTGAACCCGTATGCCCCGTCGGCCCCCGTGGTCGTGGTCGCTGCCACATTCCCGGAGCCGTCCAGCAGTCGGACCGTGGCGCCAGCCACGCCCGCCTCTCCGGCGTCGCGCAGGCCGTTACCGTTCTCGTCGAGGAACAGGACGTTGCCCGTGCCGGTCGAAGCCAGGTTGAAGACGCCGGCCGAGATCGTGCCGACGGTCTGGCCCGAGATTACGGTGATCGGGGCGGTGAGGCCCGTGGAGGGATCGGCGTCGCTGTCGATCGCGTCGCTGCCACCCCGGTTCTGGGCCGTGAGGACGGTCCCGTCCGGCGCGATGAACTGCACGCGATAGGTGCCGGGCGCAACGCCTGTGAAGGCGTAGGTGCCGGAGGCTGTGGTCGCGGTCGTTGCGACCACGGCCCCGCTCTGATCCACCAGGCGCACCGTGGCGCCGGCAGAGCCGCTCTCGCCCTGCCCGAAGAGGCCGTCGCCGTTTGTGTCGGCAAAGACTGTACCGCCGATGCGCACCGGCGTGTAGAAGCCCGCGGCGACGTTGCTGACGGCCTGGCCCGAGGCGAGGGTGATGAGGGCGGTCTGGCCCGTGGTGATGTTGGCGTCGCTGTCGAGGGCGTCGTTGTTGCCGCGGTCCTGCCCGGTGAACACCGTGCCGCTGGGGGCGGTGAACTGCACCTGGTACTGGCCGGGGGCAAGGCCCGCGAAGCTGTAGGCGCCGCCGCTCTCGCTCGTGGTCGTGGCCACGACCGCGCCGTCCGCGTTCAGCAGCCGGACGGTGACCCCCGCAGGCCCGGTCTCGCCGGTGCCGCGCAGCCCGTCGCCGTTGCTGTCGGTGAACAGCGTGCCGCTGATGCTGGCCGGCGTGTAGACGCCCGCCGAGACATTGGCGATGGCCGCACCCGAGGCGACGGTGAGGCTGGCGGTGCGCCCGGTGCCCGGGGCGGCGTCGCTGTCGAGGGCGTCGTTGTTGCCCTGGTCCTGGGCGGTGAACACCGTGCCGTTGGGCGCGGTGAACTGCACGGCATAGGTGCCGGGCGCAACACCCGCGAAGCTGTAGGCGCCGCCCGTGCCGGTGGTGGTGGTCGCGGCCACCGTGCCGGCGGCGTTGATCAGCTGCACGGTGACCCCCGCAGGTCCGGTCTCGCCGGTGCCGCGCAGGCCGTCGCCGTTGCTGTCGGTGAACAGCGTGCCGCTGATGCTGGCCGGCGTGTAGACGCCCGCCGAGACATTGGCGATGGCAGCGCCCGAGGCGACGGTGAGGCTGGCGGTGCGCCCGGTGCCCGGGGCGGCGTCGCTGTCGAGGGCGTCGTTGTTGCCCTGGTCCTGCCCGGTGAACACCGTGCCGTTCGGGGCCACGAACTCGACCTGATAGGTGCCGGGCACGAGGCTGCCGAAGTTGTAGGTGCCGTCGCTGGCGGTGGTCGTCGAGGTGACGAGGGCCCCGGTCGTGTCCAGCAGGCGCACGGTGGCGCCGGCCACACCGGTCTCCCCGGCATCGCGCAGGCCGTTGCCGTTGGCGTCGAGGAAGACCACGTCGCCGGTGCCCGAGGTCACCGGCGTGTAGAAGCCCGCGGCGACGTTGCTGACGGCCTGGCCCGAGGCGAGGGTGATGAGGGCGGTCTGGCCCGTGGTGATGTTGGCGTCGCTGTCGAGGGCGTCGTTGTTGCCGCGGTCCTGCCCGGTGAACACCGTGCCGCTGGGGGCGGTGAACTGCACCTGGTACTGGCCGGGGGCAAGGCCCGCGAAGCTGTAGGCGCCGCCGCTCTCGCTCGTGGTCGTGGCCACGACCGCGCCGTCCGCGTTCAGCAGCCGGACGGTGACCCCCGCAGGCCCGGTCTCGCCGGTGCCGCGCAGCCCGTCGCCGTTGCTGTCGGTGAACAGCGTGCCGCTGATGCTGGCCGGCGTGTAGACGCCCGCCGAGACATTGGCGATGGCAGCGCCCGAGGCGACGGTGAGGCTGGCGGTGCGCCCGGTGCCCGGGGCGGCGTCGCTGTCGAGGGCGTCGTTGTTGCCCTGGTCCTGGGCGGTGAACACCGTGCCGTTGGGCGCGGTGAACTGCACGGCATAGGTGCCGGGCGCAACACCCGCGAAGCTGTAGGCACCCCCCGTGCCGGTGGTGGTGGTCGCGGCCACCGTGCCGGCGGCGTTGATCAGCCGCACGGTGACCCCCGCGGGCCCAGTCTCGCCGGTGCCGCGCAGCCCGTCGCCATTGCTGTCCGTGAACAGCGTGCCACTGATGCTGGCCGGCGTGTACAGTCCAGCGGACAGACCGGACACTCTCTGCCCATTCACGAGGCTGAAGCCGGCAGTAAACCCCGTGGAAGGTGCCACGTCGCTGTCGACAGCGTCGTTGCTGCCCTGATCCTGCACTGTGAATACTGAGCCGCTCGGCGTCACAAACTGCACTTGGTAAGTGCCTGGCACTGCAGTGTTCAAGCTGTATGCGCCGCCCGCACCCGTGGTGGTGCTCGCCACAACGACTCCGAGCGCATTGACTAGGCGGACGCTGACGCCACTTACGCCCACCTCATCGGTCCCGAACACGCCGTCGCCGTTCGTATCGGCGAAGGCCACGCCGCTGACCGAGGCTGCCGTGAAGACGCCGGCCGAAATGTTTGTCGCCGACTGCCCCGAGGTCAGCGTTATGGGAGCCGTGAGCCCCGTGGCGGGCGTTACGTCACTATCGACAGCGTCGTTCGTGCCCTGGTTCTGCGGGGAGAAGATCGTGCCGGCAGGTGTTGTGAACCGAACCTGGTAAGTTCCCGGAACCTGGTTCGCGAAACTATAGGCGCCCGTCAATCCCGTGAGTGTCGTCGCCACAACCGTTCCGGCCGCGTTCAACAGCTGCACTGTCACGCCAGCTGCCCCAAGGTCTGCCAGCTCACGAATGCCGTTCGCGTTCAGGTCTGAGAAGGCAAACCCGCTGATCGTGACGGGCACATAGATACCAGCATTGACCGCGCTGCTACTTCCGGCGGCAACGGCGATGGTCGCAACACCCGAGTTGTTGACCTGGCTGCCAGACGTTCCGGCCGCCGTCGGGGAGAAGCTGTTTCCGGAGGGAGGTACAACCGATACGGAGTAGCTGCCCGCCGCGACATTATTGAAGCGGTATAGGCCGGTCGAGTCCGTCACATCCGTGCTGACCAGGATACCGTTCGAATTGAACAGGCGCACGGTTACGCCACTCACGCCGGCGTCGCCGCTTCCATTGGTGCCGTCTGCATTGGCATCAAGGAAAACAGTACCGGACAGTGTCGCCGGCTGCGTATCGAAGCCGATAGTCTTGCCCGTACTTGTGGTCGCCGTGACAACTGTGGGCGTCCCGTTCTGACCTGGTGTCGTCGGAACATTCGATGTGGCTGAGGCAACCGAGCTGAACTCGAAGGCCGGAGTGGTCGCCGTCAGCACCACCCTTGTGTAGGACAGGTCGCCGAAGTTGATGTTCGCGTAAACGGAGCCGTCCGCGCCCTGCGAACCATTCGGGTTGCTGGAAATGCTGCTGCCCGTAACTCGGTAGACCAGAGTGCTACCGTTGTAGAATTCGACGATGTTGTTGGCGTCGGCAGACCCCCAGAGTATCCCGAAGTACTTCTGCGGTGCAGCGTAGGAGATCGTGATACCGGCACCGGGCTCGGCCGCCAGATAGTTGCCAGCTTCACCATATGGCGTCGCCGCGGTCCCGCTCGTTGTACCCTTATAGACGCCCGAGGTACCGCTGAAAGCGATGCTGTTGCCAGACCCGAAGCTCAAGGTCTGTGACGTCACGAAGCCGTTGCTCGTGGAAGTGCCGAGATTCAATCGGGTAACATTGGAGTTCTCGGGGCTTCCGGAGAGGGACGTATCCACCGTGACGGCCATCACAACCTCTGAAAGAGTGCCAAAAATGAATACAACCTTAGCGAGTGTAGTAAAATAGGTTAGCGGAAACTTTTCGGTGATCGTGTCGCCGAACGACCGAAGTCGGGCTCACCCTCGGAACGAAGTGACAGTAAATCTGACCCATCCCACTTAGTAGGGATGTGATTTAGCTGAGAAATTTTACCCGAGATCAAAGCCGAGGCGCGTTTGGCGCACCCCCTTACCCAGCTAAATTCGCTCGCCGCGAGACGCTTGTGGGTAGCCTTCTGGGTCACACAATCCGACTTCCAGTCCAATCAGGATCTAGAGCAGCGGCAAGCCCTCGTAAGGTGTCTCAGGCGGCCGGGTGCAACAGCGGGCACGACAGTGGCCGCAGTCTGCCCGGCAGCCAGTTGCCTAATCTGTCCGTGTCGGAAGTCGTCGGTGGAGACTACAGAGTAGTTCCGTCAGGATTTCGTCAGCGCCTGTCAGGCCTTTGCTGCTGGCAAAAACAGCAAGATCATGGATCACTTCGATGACTTGCTGCTGGCTCAGCTTCTCACCAGGCCTAATGAAGGTCTTGGTCCCGACTTCCATGCCATCATCCTCCCTGACTATTCGCTTGTTGTTTCCCGAGAGTACATGCCTCGAGTACGCCACCCCTTTAGCAGGCCAGCAGAGATAGCGTTTCATGCGCAGAGATGTTGCGCAATGTTAATCAGCAGGCTTCGCGCAGGGAAGATGCACTAAATTTTGAAACAGAGCCGCGCAGGAGATGGACCGCAACCGGTCGCAGCGGCGGCCCTCAGCTGGGAAGTGCATGGCTGGCCGGGCAAGCTGCCTTTCGGCACTGCCATGGGCTCAGGCCAGCTAGCGATACCTTAGTTGAGGCTCGCCTCTCCCGGCATCTAACCTGACAGGTCAAAGCAGCCGACCCAAATGGGCGAGGTGCGTAGACAGATGGCCAGCCCTCTTCAGATCGCTCCATACAGCGGCGACGTGAACCGAGAGGCCGAGCATCGTGCAGAGTTCGCAGCGGCGATGGAGGCCGCCTGCCTGGGTATCCTGACGAAGGGGTTGCTGGGCACAACCAACACAGACTCTTACGTCGATGCTCGCCACCCCTCTGTGCTTCAAACGTGCTTTGGTCAGGCCCTACAACGTTTCCCTTGACCCACACTTTTAGGATCACATTCCGGACCACCCCGGCTTGCGTCCTCTTCGGCGGCAATGAGGCACCACGATCCCACGCCGAAAAGTGTCCGCTTCGCGCATCCACACAGAGACGCGTGAGCTCTAGTCGAGCGCTATCGGAACTCGTATTCCTTGTCGGTCACAAATTCCTTCCGATCGACGTTCTTGCCGCCACCCACATAGCAATCGCGACGTAAATCCAGACTAGCTCCGATCGGGCCATGTCTGCCCGTCTCAGTCGGCGGCAGCACGCCTGTGCAGGACGCGCGTTTCAATCAACTTTAAGCCTCCTGCAGGAAGGAAGCCTTCCGAATCAACTCCCCGATATTGTCGTTGCTTAAGGCTTTGCGAAACGTCAGTAGCAATAGGCTTGTGCTGCTACGACATGCTGCTGCGAGAGAAGGCCCGCGTAGCTGAACAGCTGCGTGTGGCCAGATCATAACTTCTGACGCGACTTCCCAAGCCTGTCGACGTGAATCACGCCAGCCTGACAGGTCTGCAAATCGATACAGAAGCCCTTCATGTACAAATTGCGGATCATCCTGTCGGTCTTGTCTCTGCCCATTTTCCGGTAGTGGGTCTCCATGACAATGTGGTCAATGCCATCAAGATCCGCATTGCACAAAATGTCTATTTCCGCGCCTTCTACATCCATGACCAGAACGTTGGCCTGGAATTCAGCCACGACATCCTCGAGGACCTGGATTTCAACTTCGATTGCTTCGCCGCGCTTCTTTTTCAAGCTGTTATTGTTTAGCTGATCACCAACGTAGAATGGAATTGTCTTGGTTCCAGGGGATGTCATGGAACGAGGAAGGAGCACTTTGTTGGTGAGCTTGATGGGTAAACCGTTCAGTTCAAAATGATGCCTGGCTAGTCCTGCGGCCACAGGGTTTGCCTCAAAACTCATGATGTTCTCTGCACCCACAATCGATGCAGCCACCATGGCGACGAAGCCAGTGCAGGTTCCCATCTCGATGACCCTGTCGCCGGGCTGAAGCACGTGGCGTGTGATCCGGGCCTCATGATTCTCGAACCGCTCCCTCCGGAAGGATTCGGCCATTTCTGGCGTTACGAGCGGATGCCCAATGTCGATCTTGAGCCCGGCGGACATGATGATCATTGTCGGTCCTTAAGCAAGCGCATTGCCATGCTGGGTAAGGAACAGCGCTCTCCCATTAAGCCTGACACGCGACGCCTCACCTCCTCAAGAGCTCGAAACTGCAGAACCATTGCTGCCTGCGATGTGCAGTTTGTCCTGACAATATCTCCAATCGTATGGCATTCGCGTTTCCGAGTCCGTAGTGATGCAAAAAGGCTGACAATCTTCCTTCACGCATGACGCTTGGCCTAGCCGCTTGACGCGTGACACGGTCATGACAGGCAGGCTGCCGAGACGGTATTTGCGAGGAGTGCGCGAGCCATTGTCCGGATTGCCGGGCACCTCGATGGTCGGGTGTCTTCCGTGCCAGGTTTGCCTGCAAAGACCAGCAGGAAGTCCAACACAATCATGACCGCCGAGTTCTGCGACACGCTCCTGACCAACCTGCGCTTGGCTGATGGCGGACCGGACGGGCGCCGCATCGCCATTCGCGGCGGACGCGTCCTACAAGTCGTCCTGCCGAACCAACCTGATCCCAGCGCATGTCAGGTGCTGGACCTGCAAGGTGATCTTCTCCTGCCAGGACTGGTCGATGGGCATATGCATCTCGACAAGACTTTGTCCGGCCTTCCCTGGGTCCCCCATCAGGCCGGGCCGTCACGCATTAGTCGTATCGAGACGGACCAGCGGCTCCTGCCCTCCTTGCCGCTTGATACGGAAGCGCGCGCGGGCCACCTCCTGCGCCGCTGCGTTGCGAATGGCACCGCGCATATACGGACCCATGCTGACGTCACGCCCGCCTTCGGCCTGACGGCGCTCGAAGGCGTGCTGCGTGCGCGGGATGCACATGCCGATGCGGTGACAGTGCAGGTGGTTGCCTTCCCCCAGGCTGGGGTGATGCGCGCCGGCAGCGCAACGGTGCTGGATCTGTTGGGCGCAGCGCTCCGGGCCGGGGCCGATCTCGTAGGTGGCATTGATCCCTGCGAGGTCGATCGCGATCCGAAGGGCCAGCTGGACGGCATCTTCGCCCTGGCCGAGCGGCACGGGGTGGGGGTGGACATCCATCTGCACGAGCCGGGTGAGATGGGGCTGTTCAGCCTTCAGGAGATCTGCGCCCGGGCCAAGGCGTCCGGAATGCAGGGGAAGGTCACGGTCAGTCACGGCTTCTGCCTGGGCGGCATCTCGGAATCGAAGCAGAAGGCCGCTGCGGAAGCGATGGCCGCAGCAGGCGTCTCGCTGGTCACTCACGGGGCGGGCAGCGCGACGATGCCGCCCCTGATGCTGCTACGCCGCGCCGGCGTCCGCGTCTTCTGCGGCAACGACGACGTACGCGACACCTGGAGCCCCTACGGCACTGCCGACATGCTGGAGCGAGCTTCCGTGATTGGTTGGAGGGAGGACCTTCGCCACGATCACCTACTGCACGAGCTGTTCGCCATGGTGTCCACCGACGGCGCGGCCGTCCTTGGCATCGAGGAGCACGGGATTGCGACGGGTGCCCCCGCGACCTTCTTCACACTACCGGCCCAGGGCGTGCCGGAGGCGATCGGCAAGCATCCGCCGAGGCACCTCGTGTTTCACAAGGGCCGGATCGTGGCGGCGAAGGGCGAGTGGCATGCCCCGGGCGGCCCGTTGTGAGACGGATATGACTGGCGCACGGAACTCGCGAGCGACGCTTCTGAATTTTGACGCCCCGGAGAGGATTGGGGTCCCGGTCCTGGCGCTACTCCAGTCCTATGCAAAGTCCGCTTTCTGGAGGCGCGTAGCTGATACCAACCCTGCGCAGGATGCCAGTGCTTGGTCGGTCACCGGCTCCATGCTCCTCGCCGGGTCGGCCCGGTGATCGCCTTGCCCAGGGTGGGAACGTTCAGCATCATAGCATTCGGCTTCACTCGTGAGGGCCCAATCCATGCCGCGCCACATCGCCTGCCTTTCCTTCGACTTCGATACCTGGTCCGGCTTCGCCGCCCGCGGGATGATGACGCCCACCCCTATCTCCCGCGGCGAGTTCGGCGTGGTCGGTGCCGGGCGGATCCTTGACCTCTTGGGCAGCCGCAGCATCCGGTCCAGCTGGTATGTGCCGGGCGTTGTGATCGAGACCTATCCGGAAGCCTGCGCGCGCGTCATCGCCGGCGGCCACGAGATCGGCCATCACGGCTGGAGCCATGTGCCGCCCGCCGACCTGCCGGCGGACCGTGAGGCCGAGGAGTTCGAGCGCGCGATCGAGAGCATCCGGCGGCTGACCGGCCAAGGCCCTGCCGGCTATCGCTCCCCCTCCTGGGATATCAGCGACCGCACGCTCGACCTCGCGATCCGGCATGGCTGCCGCTACGACAGCAGCATGATGGGCCATGACTGCGAGCCCTGTTTCGCCCGGCGCGGCGACAAGGTGGCGGTCGATGCCCCAATGGTCTTCGGGGAAAGGACCGATCTCGTGGAGATGCCGATCAGCTGGTCGCTCGACGACCATCCCCACTTCGAGTTCTTCCGGGTGCAAGGCGCGATCATGCCGGGCCTGGCCAATGCGAATGCGGTGCTCGAGAACTGGGTCGCCGATTTCGAGTACATGCGGCGCACGGTGGACTGGGGTGTGCTGACCTTCACCTTCCACCCCTATGTCATCGGCCGTGGCCACCGCATGCTAATGTTGGAGAAGCTCATCGACACACTCCGCGGCATGGGCGCGGAGTTCCTCACGCTCGATCAGGCGCAGCAGGCGTTCCGGGAGCGGGTCGCGGGCTGAAGACCTCCATGCGGCATTCCCCTCTCTCGCGGATGGCAACGGCGATGACCGGGGAAGGAGGGGCCGCGCGCTTTTCGGGGCGGACGGCGCTGATCACGGGCGCGGGTTCCGGCCTCGGCAGGGCCACGGCCATTCGGCTGGCGCGGGAAGGCGCCATCCTTATTCTGTTCGACCGGGATGCAGCGGGGCTGGCCGAGACGGCATCGCACTGCCCTGACGTCAGCGCCCTAGCGGGCGATGTCACCTCCGCCACCGATCTGGCGCGTGCGGCCTCCGTCGTTCCGGGCGGTCGCCTGGACATGCTCGTCACCGCCGCTGGCATGCTCGGCCCCGCCAAGCCCGTTGAGGAGGTCTCGGAAGAGGAATGGGACCGGCTTTTCGCCGTGAACGTGAAGGGCACCTGGTTGGCGGTGCGCGCCTGCCTGCCGTTGCTGCGGGCGGCGGAGCGCGCCTCCGTCGTCACCTTCGCCTCCACCGCCGGCCTTGCCGGCTCGGCGACGCTGCCCTCCTACTCCGCCAGCAAGGGTGCGGTGGTGATGCTGACGCGCAGCCTGGCCGTGGCGCACGCGCCGGAAGGGATCCGCGTGAACTGCGTCTGCCCGGGCTCCATTGAGACGCCGATGCTGGAGGCCACCTTCGCCTCCGCCGGTGACGAGACGGCGCGCGCGATGCGGGAAGCCGCCTTCCGCGCCCGCCACCCGCTCGGTCGCTTCGGAACGGCCGAGGAGGTGGCGGAAACCGTGCTCTTCCTCCTGTCCGAGGCGGCGGGCTTCATCACTGGTGTCGCGCTGCCGGTGGATGGCGGTCGCCTTGCCTGAGGCGCAACGCCTGCGCGGCCGCGCCGCCATCGTCACCGGTGCCGCGCGCGGCATCGGTGCCGCGACGGCCCGGCGGTTCGCCGAGGAAGGCGCGCGGGTCCTGCTGACGGATCGGGAGGAGGAGGTCGAGGCGGTAGCCTCCGAGATCGGCGGCGTCGCGCTCCGCCTGGACATCACGGAACCCGGCGCCGGGGAGAGGCTGGCCGCGGCGGCACTGGGCGCCTTCGGCCGCCTGGACATCCTCGTGAACAATGCCGGCATCGGCGGCTCCCGCGCGCTGGCCGACAGCGACGACGCCCTGCTGGATCGCATCATCGGGACGAACCTGACGGCGGTGCTGCGCATCACCCGCGCCGCTCTGCCTCATCTGCCCCGGCCGGGCGGGCGGATCGTCAGCGTCTCTTCCACCTTCGGCCTCGCGGGCTGGCCGGGCACCACCGCCTACGCGGTCGCCAAGGCGGGCGTCGCGCAGCTCACGCGCCAGCTGGCGGCCGAGCTCGGGCCCGATGGAATCCTGGTGAACGCGGTGGCCCCCGGCGTGATCGAGACGCCAATGACGGAGGCCCGCCTGCAGGACCCCTATTACCGGCGCGCCGTGCTGGAGGTGGCGCCGCTGCGCCGCGCCGCCCGGCCGGAGGAGGTGGCCTCCGTCATCGCCTTTCTCGCCTCGGAGGATGCCTCCTTCGTGACGGGCCAGGTGATCGCGGTGGATGGCGGCTGGCTGGCCGCGCGGCACGCGCCCCCGGACGAGAACGGGGCCTGACCGCGCAACGAAGGAGGCGGAGCATGCGTATCGCAGGACGGTTCATGGCCCTCGCGGGGGCCGCGGCGCTGGCCCTGGCCTCGCTCCCGGCGCTCGCGCAGGAGAGCCGCCCGCTTCGCCTCGTGCTGAATGTCGGGTTGCAGAACCTGGACCCGATCTCCAGCCCCTCCTTCGTCACGCGCAACTTCGCCTACATGGTCTATGACACGCTCGTCGCCATGGACAGCAAGGGCGAGGTCCGCCCGCAGATGCTGGAGAACTGGCAGGCCAGTGACGACCGGATGGCCTGGACTTTCCGCCTGCGCGACGGGCTGGAGTTCAGCGACGGCATGCCCGTTACGGCCGAGGACGCCGCCGCCTCGATCCGGCGCTGGGGCGCGCGGGATTCCATCGGCCGCCGCCTGATCGCCGCCACGCGCGACATCACCGTCATCGATCCCAGGACCTTCGTCATCCACCTCTCCCAGCCCTTCGGCTGGGTGGTGGAGGCGCTGGGCAAGCCGAGCGTGCATGTGCCCTTCATCATGCCCGCGCGCCTGGCCTCCGCCACCGCCCCCACCGCGCAGGTGCCTGAGGTGGTCGGGTCCGGCCCCTTCCTGTTCGAGCGCGAGCAATGGATCGCCGGCGAGCGCGCGAGCTTCCGCCGCAACCCGCGCTATCGCCCGCGCGCCGAGCCGGCCGACGGCCTGGCCGGCGGCAAGGTGGTGAAGGTCGAGCGCGCCGAGCTGATCACCATGACCGATCCCTCCACCCGCGTGTCCGCGCTGCGGACGGGCGAGGTGGACTATCTGGAATACGCGCCCTTCGACCTGCTCCCCCTCCTTCGGCGTGACCGCAACATCGTCATCGCCCGCGCGGGAGGTGTCGCGAACATCATGGGGGCGGTGAGCGTGAACCACCGCCAGCCGCCCTTCGACAACCTCCTGGTCCGCCGCGCCCTGCAGCAGGCACTGGACCGGGATGAGGTGCTGGCGGGGCTCGGCCTGCCGGATGGCGTGGGCCAGCCCGGCTGCGTCTCCCTCCTCATGTGTGGCACGCCCTTCACCAGCGAGGCCGGGGGCGACTCCATCCGCAGCCCCAGCCTGGACCGTGCTCGCGCGCTGCTGCGCGAGGCGGGCTATGCCAACCAGCGCGTCGTCATCGGCCAGCCCGCCGATTCCATGCTGATCAACCCCGCGGCGCTGGTGGTGATCGACCGCCTGAAGCGCGCCGGTTTCAACCTGGATATCGTGACCGCGGATTGGAGCACCCTTGCCCAGCGCTGGGTGCGGAATGACGCGCCGGAGAACGGCGGCTGGAACCTGCTGCCCGTGGTCTATACCGGCTTCGACATGGCAAACCCGCTGAGCAATCCGGGGATCGGCTACAACTGCTCAGGCAACCAGCCCTGGAACTACTGCGTGCCGGAGATGACGCCGGTGCTCGAGCGCTTCGCGGCCGAAAGCGATCCGGCCCGCCGCCGGGAGCTCGCGGCTGAGCTGCAACGCTTGGCAACAGAGAATGCCACCTTCCCCATCACCGGGCAGTTCGCGAGCCCCGCCGCTTGGCGGTCAGAACTGCGTGGAGTGATCGACTTCGGCTTCCCCGTGCTCTGGAATATCGAGCGTGCCGGGAGATAGGGAACGGGGTGCCGGGGAGAACCAGATGAGCGGGTGCTGGGGTCCAGGGTGCTTCCGAGGACCGGTCAGGTGACGCAAGATGGATCCAGCCAGCTGCCCTCGGACAACTGGCCCGGCGCTCGACGGCCACCTCTCTGTACAGACCGGATCGTATGAGAGGGCTGGCCAATAAGATGCGGTAACCAGAGCCGACACTATGCGGGCAGAAACGCCGTAGAGCCCGCTGCTGCAAAAATGATTGCAAGTCGCTGCCGAGGCAGCGGTGCAGCAGGAACTTTTATGCTGTTCCGCGTATAGTGGGCGGAGCATCAGGACACCGCCGGCCATGAGCGACGAGTACATGAACACCCAGGGCGAGGCGCTCGCCCAACACCTGCGCCTTACCGACGGCAAATCCGGCTATGTCGAGGCCACCGCCGACGGCTTCCATGTGCATGTCCGCAAGAAATGGGCTGGCAAGCAGATCACCAGCTGGGACGGCATGCCGGTCGAGTGGCATGAGAATGTGGGGTCAAACAAAGCAGCCAATCGCTGACGAACGGCCGCCTCCAGTCGGCCAGATGGCGTCCGCTTGCCAGCACTTGCAGCAGCGCGCTCAACCAGCAGGTTTTGAGGGCGTCGTTCCATCATCGTCGCGCCTCGGATCGGCGCCGTCCTTGCCCGATCCATAACCTTCCTCGGTCCGTTCCATCGATTCCTCGATTGACTGTTCCGGGGCGTCCCGATGCTTGTCTGCTTCCTTGTCCCAGCTTTTCTCGCTTTTCCGGGCAGCCTCTTCCCAATTGCCGGTCATGGGCTTTGTCTTATCGTCCACGGGCTCTCTTCCTTATTCGGCAACAAGGCATGTGATTGGAAGGTAGACGCTGCCGAGACTGGCAGACCGGCGCATGGCGTGTCACGAAGCCGACACCATCGGAACCGCTACCACACCATCGCCATAGAGCACTGGGCCCCGTGGCGATGGCGTCACACAGATGGCTCAGACCCAGTCGCGCTGGTACCAGGCCTTCGGCTCCGGGGCCGTGACACGACCCACCAGGAAGGCGAGCACGGCGACAAGGCCGACCGTCACCATCGGGTATCCGCGCACAACGTTGGAGGCGCCTTCGGCACCGGCAACCACGGCATCCCGCGCCTCGCGGCCGTAAGCCGAAGCCTTGCGCCCGACCTGATCGAGCAGCGGCCCCGTCCCTTCGTCCAGCGCACGGCTGGCCCGTTCACCCAGGTCGGACGCCTTCTCCGACACGTCGCTGGCCATGTCGCGCACCGCGTCCTTCGCGCCGCCAACGGCGTTCCGGACGGTCCCAGCGACCTTGTCGGCCGACCCTTCCGCCTGCAGCTTGGCATCCCCGGTCACGTTCCCGGCGGCCGACTTAATGCTTCCAGCCGCCTTGTCAGCCATGCCGCCAACCCGATCCTCGTCCATGATAGCCCTCCTGCGCGTTGCTAGGGGGCCGCAGCGAGTATCGCCGCGCCCCCTTGGGCAGACTTAACGAAGCTAGCCATCAAAGGTTATGCGCGTGGGCTTCCGAGCCGGTGATGCCTCTGCATCACCCCAGTGGTGGGGGTGGAACCCTGACAATTGCCGGTCAGGGTGGCGCGGGAGAGAAGCGCCGTCGCCCGGGCCTGCGTCGCTCTGCTGGCCTGGAAAGTGTGGCGGGATTCGCCATGCCCGCCGCGCTACAGCCGCCCTACCCTGTCACCTCTCCTCGTGAAGGTCCCGTCCAGCTACAGGGGCAGGCCCCCGTAACCTCCAGGTAGCGGGAGTGGGTAGACGGCGAGATACGCCCCTGCCCCAAAGCCCAGGATCAGCGCCACCAGGGGCAACAGGACGACCGGCCAAGCCCACCAGGCCCCCCGACCGTGCAGCGCCCAGGCGGCCGCCGCGCCTCCAAAAGCCAGGAGGATTGGGACAAAGGAGAGCAGGACCCCGCCAAGCCAGAACCCACCTGCGTCATATCGACGGAGCGCGGCCATATCGTGCCGCAGGGCATAGTCAAGGAGACCTTGGGCCACGAAGCCCAGGACGACGAGAAGCGAGACGGCGGTCCTCACGGCGATCGGCCGGCCACATGGCGCAGCGCGGGGAGGTTGCCATCACCCCACCGCATGTCCCGGCTCCTTGCCCAGGGTGAGGACGCCCAGCACGATCACCTGCGCCAGGCACATCTGGGCAACCAGGGAGCGAAACCCGAAGAGCTCCGAGTCTCGGACGTCAAGCGCAACGGAAGCGAAGGCGAGCAGCGGGCTGAGCGGGCCGTCCGTCAGCGCCACCACGGCAACACCGTTTGCCGCAGCCCAGGCCGCCGTCTCTATGGCATCCGGCGAGTAAGGGTGAAGGCTGATAACGACCAGCGCATCCCCCGCACGCATCGTCTCCGCCTCGTCCCGCAGCATGCCAGCCGCCCCGGCCATCAGCCGCGCTGCCTTGCCGGAACGGGTGAGGCCGTATGCGATGTAGCCGGCCACCGGGTGAGACCGGCGCTGCCCGACGACATGGACCAGCGGGGCGCCATGAAGGATGGAGATCGCCTTTTCCAGCGCCTCCTCGTCCACGGTCTCCATCAGGTTCTGCACGGACATCTCGCTGAGAGCGGTGGCCTGCCGCAGCAGCCCGGCCGCCCCGGAGTCCCCCCCGGCCGCGCGCAGGCGGTGGACCCTCTCCCCATAGCTGGGCGAAGAGGTCGCCAGCGCCGTGACCAGCACCTTCTGCATCTCGGAAAAGCCGGCATAGCCCAGGGCCTGCGCCAAGCGGATGAGGGTGGAAGGCTGCACGCCGGCGGCAGCGCTCAACTCCGTCACCGTGCTCAGGGCGGCCTGGTTCGGGTGATCCAGTATGTGGCGGGCCGCCTGCTGCAGGCGGGGGCTGAGGGCCGCGTGGCGGGTCTTCAACTCCTCCAGCAGGCTGCTGCGCCTGTCATCCGGCGTCATCGCGTCTCCCCATGCCGCCCATTGGAACTAATTTTCCACAAATGGAAAGTTGAAAAATACTCTTCATCCCGGTAGCCTCCTGGTCGGGAAGGAAACTCAGGGGAAGAATGGCCTACACGTTCCAGTTCGGAGCCGTGTTCGCGAGCATCGACGTGCTCGCGAAGGGCGCGTGGCTGACAGTGCAGCTCTCCGTCGCCGCGATGGTTGCCGGGCTGGTCTTCGGCGCGCTGTTCGCCGTGATCCGCAGCTTCGGCGGCCGCTGGGCCGGCATGGCCGTCGCGGCTTATGTGGAGGTGATCCGGAACACGCCCTTCCTGATCCAGCTCTTCCTCATCTATTTCGGCCTCCCCTCCCTCGGCGTCTCGCTCGATCCTGTCACCGCAGCCCTGATCGGCATGTCCGTCAACTGCGCGGCCTATACCACGGAGATCATCCGCTCCGGCATCATGTCGGTCCCGCGCGGGCAAATCGAGGCGGCGCGGGCGCTGGCCTTCTCCACCACGGATATCGTCCGCCACATCGTGCTGTTTCCCGCGCTCCGCGTCGCGGCGCCTGCGCTGGGTAGCCAGTTCGTCCTCGTCATGCTCGGCTCCAGCGTCGTCTCCACCATCTCGGCGGAGGAGCTGACGGCGGTGGGCCATGTGCTGGAAACCGAGACCTTCCGGCCCTTCGAGGTCTACATCGTCGTCACGCTCATGTACCTGGCGATCGCCTTCGCGCTGAAGCTGCTCTTCGCCTGGATCGATACGGCATGGTTCGCACGGCGGGGCCGCCTCTGATGCGCAGCTTCGGCACGCTCGAATTCCTCTTCATGCTCCAGGCAGCGCGCTGGACGGTGATCCTGTCCGTCATCGCCTATCTCGGTGGCGGCGCGCTGGGCCTGGTGCTCGCCTTCATGCGCGTCTCCGGCAACCGCGTCCTGAGCGGCGCGGCGCGGCTGTGGATCCTGCTGTTCCAGTGCACGCCGCTGCTGATGCTGCTGTTCCTGGTCTTCTTCGGCTTCGCGCTGACGGGATGGGGGCAGAACGCCTATGTCGCCGTCACCATCGCCCTGTCCTGCTACGCCGGCGCCTATTTCGGGGAGATCTGGCGCGGCGCGATCGAGGCCGTGCCGAGCGGGCAGTGGCAGGCCTCGGCCGCCCTCGGCTTCACCCGCTACGAGCAGTTCCGCCACGTCGTCGTGCCGCAATCCGTGCGCATCGCCGTGCCGCCTACGGTGGGCTTCATGGTGCAGATCATCAAGAATACCTCGCTTGCCTCGATCATCGGCTTCCAGGAGCTGACGCAGGCCTCGCAGTTCGTGAACAATCTCACCTTCCAGCCGATCAGCGTCTATCTCGTGGCCGCGGCCATCTACTTCATCCTCTGCTTTCCCCTCACCCTGCTCAGCCGCCGGCTGGAGAAGAGGCTGCATGTCGATCGTCCAAGTCCAGTCGCTTCGTAAGGCCTATGGCAGCCAGACCGTGCTCGACGGCGTCTCGCTGGAGGTCGCCGAGGGCGAGGTGGTGGCGATCATCGGGCGCAGCGGTTCCGGCAAGAGCACGCTGCTCCGCTGCATCAACGGGCTCGAGACGATCGATGGCGGCAGTATCCTCGTAGCGGGACATGAAGTCAGCCGGGAACCGCGGGCCCTGCGCGCGCTTCGCCAGGACGTCGGCATGGTGTTCCAGAGCTTCAACCTGTTCCCGCACCTGACAGCGCGGGAGAACGTGGCCCTGCCGCAGACGGTGGTGCTCGGGCGCGGCAAGGCGGAAGCGCAGGCGGCCGCGCAGACGCTCCTCGAGCGCGTGGGGCTGCTGCCGCGGGCTGATGCCTATCCCTCGGCCCTGTCCGGCGGGCAGCAGCAGCGCGTCGCCATTGCCCGCGCGCTCGGCCTCGAGCCCAAGGTGCTGCTGTGCGACGAGATCACCTCGGCCCTCGACCCGGAAATGGTGGGCGAGGTGCTGGAGGTGGTGCAGGATCTCGCCTCCCGTCGCATGACCATGCTGCTCGTGACCCATGAGATGGGCTTCGCGCGCCACGCGGCCAGCCGCGTCATCTTCATGCATGCCGGCCGCGTGCATGAGGAAGGCACGCCCGCCGAGATCTTCGACCGGCCGCGCACGCCGGAGCTCATCCAGTTCGTGCGTGCCGTCGGCATTCGTGCCTGACCAACAAGAAACGGAGGAAACAATGATCAACCGCCGCAGCCTTCTCGCCCCGCTGGCACTCGCGCCGCTGCTGCCGCTCGCCGCCCGGGCGCAGGGCGCCGTGATGACGGTCGATGCCATAAAGCGCCGCGGCAAGCTCCTGATCGCGATGGACACCAACAACCCGCCCTGGGGCATGCTGGACACCGCCATGCAGCCAGATGGCTACGACATCGTCGTCGGCCGCCTGCTCGCGCAGGAGATGGGCGTGCCGATGGAGCTGGTGCCCGTGACCAGCCAGAACCGCATCCCCTTCATCCTGACGGGCAAGGCGGATCTGGTGATGGCGACGCTGACCATCACGCCGCAGCGCGCGGAGCAGATCCTGTTCTCCAAGCCCTATTGCGCGCAGGAGAGCATCATCATGGCCCCGGAGGCCACGGCCATCCGCAGCTTCGAGGATCTTCGCGGAAAGCGCGTCTCTGTGGTGCGCGGCGCGATCCAGGACGCGATCGTGGTCGAGCGCGCGCCGGGCGCGACGATGATGCGCTACGACAACGACGCCAGCACCATCCAGGCGCTGATGTCCCGCCAGGTGGATGCCACCGCCACCGGCTTCCTCATCCCCGCCCAGACCAACCGCCTGCAGCGCGGGCGGAACTACGAGAAGAAGCTGTCCCTCGGCACGCAGATGATCGGAATCGGCATGCGCCATGGCAGCGACGACCTGCTGCGGAGCGTGAACGGCTTCATCGACAAGGCCAAGGCCGACGGCCGCCTGGCCGAGGCCTTCAAGCGCTTCACCGGCGTCGACCTGCTGCCCTTGGCGGATGCCTAATCCGCATGGGCTCGGTCGCCTGCGTCGGCATGACGGTGCATGACCGCATCCTGTCGGTCCCCCGCATCCCGGACGGCGCGACCAAGCTCTACGCGACGGGGGTGGCGGAAGCGGGCGGTGGGCCCGCCGCCACCGCCGCTGTCGCCATTGCCGCGATGGGCGGCACGGCGCTCCTGTTCGGCCGCGTCGGGGCGGACGACACCGGGCAGGTGATCCGCGCCGAACTCGCCCGCTACGGCGTGGACATCGGCGGGCTGGCTTTGCTGGAAGGTGCGCAATCGGCCTGGTCGGCCGTCGCCATCGATCCCGCCGGCGAGCGACTGATCCTGAACTTTCCGGGCCACGGCCTGCAGGTGGAACCCGGCTGGTTTGACGCTCAGCGGATCGCGGGTTGCGGCGCCGTGCTGGTAGATATGGGCTGGCCCGCCGGCGCGGCGCGGGCGCTCTCCATCGCCGCCGCGCATGGCGTACCCTCCGTCCTCGATGCCGATCTGGGGCCACTGCCCGAGGCCGCGGCGCTGATCGGCCAGGCCGGGCATGTGGTCTTCTCGGAGCCGGCACTGCGCTTCCACTCCGGCCAGCCGGAGCCGGAGGCCGGGTTACGCGCGTTGCGCTCCCGCCTGGGCGACGCGGTGCTGGGAGTCACCACCGGGCCCGGCGGCTACCTATGGCTGGAGAGGAACGATTTGCACCGGCTGCGCCCGCCGACGGTTGCCGTCGTCGACACGCTGGGCGCGGGAGATGTCTTCCATGGCACCTATGCGCTTGGGTTGGCGGAAGGGCTGCTGGTGAAGGACGCTGCGCGGCTCGCCATCGCGGCAGCCACGCTGAAATGCACCCGGCCAGGGGGACGCGCGGGCGTCCCCTCCCGGCCGGAAGTCGAGGCTCTGCTGGCTCAGCCCTGGTAGTTCTGCAGGAAGTCCGGCCCGCCATGGGCCATGACCGGCTCTCCCGCAAAGGCCGGCTTGGCGGTCCAGGGGCGCCCGTGCTGCGTCAGTAGCGACTGCACCAGGGCGACATAGGGCAGGCCGTGCTCGCGCACGCGGCTTCGGAAGGCGTCCCAATCCGGGTATTCGAGTGCTGCCGGCCACCAGATCGCACGCCCGGCCAGATAGCCGCTGGCGCCTGCCCGGAAGGCATAGGTCAGGATGCGCCGGAAGGGCTCCATCGCCGCGCCGGCCGAGAGCATGACCCAGGGGCGGTCCAGCATGGCGTCGATCCGGCTGAACCAGGCCTGCGTCTCCGCGGCCTCGGCGCTGCCGTCATCGGGATCGACGATCACCTTCGCTGCGATCGGGGTCTCCAGCTTGAAGATGTCGACGCCGTAGCGCTCCTTGCGGAACTCCTCGACGGTCGCGATCACCATCTCCGGGCGCTTCTCCGAATCCTCATGGTAGGAATCGCCGGCCGCGCTGCCGCCGAGCGGATAGACCAGCGGCTCAAGCAAAAAGGCGATGTCGTGCTCCCGGCACTCCCGCCCGACCTGCTCGACGAGCGCGTGCTGATGCGCCAGCACCTCGGGCGAGGCATCCGGCCGGTACCACAGCATCAGCTTCACACCATCCGCGCCCAGGCGTTTGATCTTGGCGACCGACCAGCCCGGATAGATGAGCGTCTTGCGCCCGCCCGGGCCCTCTTCGCAGGCGAACTGCTCGAGGGTGATGAGCAAGCCTCGCGTGGGATCGACGGCAAAATGCGCGTAGGGGAAGGCGTATTGCGGATCCAGCAGCATGGCAGAGGCGTAGGGTGACAGCTCCTGGATCAGCAGGCGCTTGATCTTGCCGATCTCTTCCCAATCAGCGCTTCCGTGACGCTCGGCAACCAGCTGCTCAACCCCGGGACGCTGGTCCACCGCGATCATGGTGAAGAAGCCCCGCGCATCGGATAGACGCCGAAGCGACCAGAGCTTGCCTGCGGATATCTGCATCGTTTCCCCCGTACCGATGCGGTGGTTATGGCGTATATTTTCCAAGTATGGAAGAATGGAATAAATCATCCAAAAATGAGGGAGAGGCGTTCATGGCCAAGCGGTTGGGGTTCATCCACACGGTCGGATTTCTGGTCGACAGCTTCCGGGAAAGAATGAAGGCGGCCTACCCGGAGGCTGACGGCTTCCACATCCTCAACGAGAGCCTGCTGCAGGACCTGCTGCGGGGCGCCCCGAAGGAGCTGGTCTACCGCCGCGTGGTGACGCAGGTGTTGCTGGCAGCCGAGGCCGGGGCGGATGTCATCGTCGTCACCTGTTCCTCCACCTCCCCGGCCGTCGACATCGCGCGGCAGCTGGTGCGGCAGCCCGTTCTCAAGATCGACGATCCCATGGCGGCCGAAGCCGTCCGCCGCGGGACGCGCATCGGCCTGCTGTGCACCGCATCCAGCACGGTGGAGCCCAGCAGCGCCCTCCTCCGCCAGCACGCGGCGCTGCAGGGGCGTGAGGTCCTAATCACGCCCCTGGTGAAGCCCGATGCTTATGAGGCACTGATGGCCGGCGACCGCACCCGGCATGACGATATCGTTCATGCCGCCGCGCGCGACCTGGGACGGGAGGTCGATGTGATCGTCCTGGCCCAGGCATCACTCGCGCATCTCCAGGCGGAGCTAGGGGCCGCCCTCCCGATCCCGGTGCTGGCGAGCCCGCCCTTGCTCATGGAGGCGATCGGAGCCGCCCTGCGGACCCCGGCATCATCGATGGCGTGAACGCACCGCCGGGAGAGGCGTCACCGCGCTCCGTTACTGGGCTGCATCGCGGTGATCATCACAGCCAGCCGCGCTCCTGGAACCCGCTTAGATCGACACCGGACGGCGCATACCAGCCACCTGCGCGGTAGCGGGCGCCCAACTCCAGCGCCGCTTCCTTGTTGCCGAAGGGAATCTTCAGCGGCGTATCGTCCGCCGCCCCCTTTGAAGCCGCCCCTTTCGAAGCCATGCGGTCGGCCGCTGCAGCGCCCGGCCGCTTATCTCGATCGGCCGTGCTGCCCGGTTTTTTGCTCCGGACCAATCCGTTTCGCCGCGCCGGGGCCCGTGCCGATCGAGGAGGCGTGTCTGAACGCGTTGATCCTGGCTGCTCGTGCTCCTCCCCAACCCCGGCCGAACGGTTGCCTTTCTGGGGAGCGTGCTGCTCGAGGAAGGCTCGACAGGTAGCGCCCGACTTCGTGTAGCCGCGCGGCGGCTTGAGGCCTTTCTGCCGGGCAAGGCTGTCCACGAACTGCTTCATGGCCGGCGTCGGCGGGCGATCGGGGCCACCCTTCCTCGCAGGGCCGCCAGCGAGGGCCGCATCGATCGGGTAGGCGCCCGCCTGCAGCCGACCGATAATGCGGCTGGCCTGGGCGCAGACGGCATCGATCGCGCCCACCATCTCCTGCTGCCCAATCAGCACCTCGTCCAGCAAGCGCTCCATCTGTGCTGTCACGCCTGGATCGACCAGGGCTGGGTCAGCGCGCTCCAGAACCGCATGGAGCGACAGTCCCCGGCTTGTCGGGACGATGTGCTTGCCGTCGATGGCCAGGAATTCCTGCGTTTTCAGCCCGCGGATGACCTCGGCCCGGGTCGCGGGCGTGCCGATGCCCTTGGCTTCCTTCAGCCGCTCCTGCAGCGCCTCGTCCGCCACGAAGCGCCATGCGTTCTGCATCGCCTCGATGAGCGTGCCCTCGTTGTAGCGCGGCGGCGGCCGGGTCTCCTTCGCCTCCACCTCCGCGTCGTGCAGCCGGGCCGGCTCGCCGTCGCGCAGCGCGGGAAGAAGCTGGGCGTCCTCGCCCTTCTCATCGGCAGGCTGCCAGTTCGGAAAGGCCGCGCGCCAGCCGAGCTCGATGGGCTGCCGCCCCGTGGCGCGGAAGACGTGGCCGCGCAGGTCGAGTGTCGCCGTGGTCTGACGGTAGCGGAAATCCGGCATCATCGCCGCGAGGTAGGAACGGGCGATGACGTCGAAGAGCTTGCGCTCATCGGCCGAGAGGCGCGGCCAGACCTCCCGCAGGGTCGCCACCGTGTTCACATTCGGGATGACGGCGTGGTGGCTGGCCCCGGCCAGGCCTCGGTCGTTGAAATGGCCGCTGGCGCCGCGGCGGATCACCGGCGGATCAGGCACCGGCACCTCGCTATAGGCGCGGCCAGCCCGCAGCCCCGCCACGATACGCGGCGCGTCCGAGATCAGGCTTTCCGGCAGGAAGCGCGTCTCGGCCCGGGGATAGGTGATGACCTTCTTGCCCTCGCCGTCATAGAGCTGCTGCGCCACCTCCAGCGTGCGCGCCGCGGACCAGCCGAAGCGCGAGCCGCAGAGCTTCTGCAGCGAAGGCAGGTCATGCAGGCGCGGTGGCGACTGGCGCTTGTCCTCCACCTTCACCGCGAGTGGCCCCTCGAACCCCTCTGCCAGCGCAGCGATGGCCTCCGCGTCCTCGCGCTTCAGAATCCGCTCCTTCGGCGCGTGGCGCATCCGCAGCGAGCCGGCCTCCGCCTCAGCCGTCGCGACAACCTCGAAATAGGCCTGAGGGACGAAGTCGCGGATCTCCAGCTCACGCCGGCACACGATGGCCAGTGTCGGCGTCTTCACGCGGCCCACGCCGATCACCGTGCGCGCACCGCGGGCCAAGGTCACCGTCGCCGTGCGGGTCAGAGAGAGATTGTAGATCTGGTCCGCCTGCCGTCGCGCGACGGCGGCGGCGTAAAGGCGGGCGAACTCGGCATTCGGCCGTGCGCGCGAGAAGGCCTCCCGGATGGTCTGAGGGTCCTGGGCGGTGAAGATCACCCGCATCACCTCGCCCCGGTACTTCAGGTGCTCCAGGATTTCCTGCCCGATGAGCTGCCCCTCGCGGTCGCAATCGGTCGCGAGCCAGACACGCTTGGCTCCCTTCAGCGCCGCGCGGATGGCCTGGAGCTTGGACGCCTTGTTGCCGCCCGAGGCGGGCTTGGTGGGATAGAGCGCGTCCGGCCGCAGCAGCACCGGCGACCAGCGCTTCCAGTCTGGAACGACATCCTCCGGCTCCGCCAAGTCGAACAAGTGGCCCTCGGCGGGAAGGATCGCGCCGTAGCGATGGCCCACCGCCGCACGGACATCCTTTGCCTGGCTGGTCTTCTCGGTAATGACGATCTGGTCGGTCATGGCGGCCCTTCAGATGTTCTCTAAAGGTTCCCCAGGCCCTTTGCCAAGTCTTCCGGGTGCAAGGCCAGATGCACCGTCATACCCCAAGCCTTTCGGGGCTTGCTCGAAGAGGTTGATGCAGCCTTCCCGGGAAGGTGGGACATGGCCCTGCGCAAATGTCGCATCTACCGTCACGCGGCGCGTCCACGACATGGCGACCGCAACCTACCAGTCACGATGGCCGTTGCGGACCCAAGACACTGGCGCCCAGCCTGTAACGGCGCCGTTGAACGCAGCAGGAGTATGTCGATGCCCACCAAGGCCAAAGCCAACACATCCGAGAAGGCAGCCCCGGACGAAGGCGCCAAGGTGAAGGGGACCAAGATCGCGAAGCCCGCCAAGGGCAACAAGCCGAACGCGCTTCAGCAGCCCCTGCAGCCGTCTGAAGAGCTGGCAGCCATCGTCGGCCAGGACAAGCTCGCTCGCGGAGAGGTCGTGAGCAAGGTCTGGGAGTACATCAAGGCTAACAAGCTGCAGAACCCGGAGGACGGGCGTGAAATCCTGGCCGACGACAAGCTTCGCGCGGTGTTCGGCAAGGACAAGGCGACGATGTTCGAGATGAACAAGTACCTCGCCCAACACTTGAAGTAGGCTGCGTGGAGCAGCCCGCGTCCATTTTTCAGCGGATAACTTCTGTCTCTATCTTATGAACGTGGACCGGTCAGGCCCCTTCACTTCGGAGATCATGAATCTCCGAAGTTTGGGACTAGTAGGAGGGAGCGTGCAAAGCTCCGCAGCTTGCGAGCGTGTCCACCTTCTCGCAGCGTCCTGACCGATGGTGGCTGTGACAATTAGCATAGCGCGACTCTCTGTAGTCCCTGGTCCTCTCAAGCGCATGCCGTGCTACCTCCCCTGCAGTATTGCAGTGAGGCTCTAGGGCATGGCGGGTAAGCGTCGTAGCGGTCGGGCACGGGTGAGCGGGCCCATTCCAGGCTCCAAGCTGGGAGCGATTGCTCCCACTCCGCCCATAAGTTCCTCGTCGCCCCTGCGTGCCCGGGCACCGAAGGGACCTTTCGGCCTGTCCTGGCCCATTCTCGCGGGCACCGCGGCCGGCCTTGTGCTCCTGATTCTGGGTTGGTCCCTTGCCCTGTCCCGAGGCAGCCAGCTAGTTCGGACCGAGGCGGCGAGCCGCACCCAAATGGCCCGAGCAGCTGAACTGGAAAGCACGCTGGCCCAGGAGCGGCGGGCCGCCGGGGACCTTGCGGCCCTGAACCAGCGGACGGAGGCGACCCGCGCGGCCGGTACCGTCGCCGAGAACCGGAACCGGGAACTTGCCGCAGCGGCGACGCAGGCGGAGGCAAGGCTTACGGAACTTGGCCAGCAGGCCGAAGCGGCCCAGGGGCGTCTCACCGCGCTGACGGCTGAGGTCAATCAGGCGCAGCAGGCCTTGACCGAGCGGCAGGCCACGGCAGCCACACAGGCAACTGCTCTCGAGGAGCGGCTGAGCGCGCTTCGCGCCCAAGCAGATGAGGCCGACGCAGCCCTGCGGAGCCGCCAGACGGCCGCCGCCGAGGCGGAGCGGCAGTTGGCTTCCTTGCGCGAGGCAGTCGGCACGACGGCGACTGAACTGGCCACCGGCCGTGCTGCTGCAGAGGCGGCCGCCGCCCGCACAGCCGAAGCGGCGCGAGCCGCCGAGGAAACCTCGGCCCGGGTTCAGGACCTTGAGACTCGAGCCGTTGCGCTGGCCGCAAATGTTGCGGGTGCCACTGCCGAGCTGGAGCGCCTTCGCAGAGAGTCAGCCGAGATGGAACGCCGGCTTGCTGAGCAGCGCAGGGCCTTGCCTGATACCAAGCCTGAGCCGGCGGAACCTGGAACCCCGCTGTAAGAAGAGGCCGAACCTCGGGGCGGTCCACAGTGACCGCTCCGGGGCTGCAGCGAGTTCCGCATTTGCGATGCTGGCCCGTGCGAGGCTGGCACCCAAGGATTAGCTACGCCTGACGCTCAGCCCGGGCAGTCGGGGCTTCGTGATGGCAAAGTCCCTGCCCGCGGCAGAGTGCTGCAAGCCGGGCGAGCCTTGCTCTGGGCCGGCACCGTCACGGGCCGGCCACGCCAATGCAGCGGCGTAGCCTCGGCTGTTGGGCGGGCCGCCGCCGGGGCGCTGCGGGCGGCCGGGGCAGCTTGTACGGGGTTGATGCGAGGCGCGGCGGCTGCAGAGACAGGCGTGACCAAGCGCGCTGCAGGCGCGCGACCAGGATCCGTCGCCGGTTGGGTGAGTGTCGGTCGACGCGCCACCACCGCACTGCGTGCCGGGGCAGCGGCGGGCACCTCAGCTCGCTGAGTTTGCTCCCTCTGGCGAGCCCTGGCTTCGAGCGCTGTCGGGCCCGAAAGACGCTCGAAGCCTGGCTGGATAGTGTTGGTCACGTAACCCGCCACGTCCTGCGTCCGAACCACCGCACGAAAGATGTCGAGCGGCACGTTGGCGTATTCCGCGAAAGCGCCACTGCGGAGTGTCATCCGCAGGGTGCCGGCATTTGGCGGGTCTCCGCACCAGCGCGCAACCGAATAGGCGCGGGATACGAGGGTGGAGGAACTGCAGGTGGTCGCCTGCGCGCCGCCCAAACTGCCGAGCAGCAGCAGAAGGGAAGCACCCATCAGTCGGGAACGGCTCATACGGCATGCCCTGCGCAGAACGAGCCCCGGCATAGAACCGAGCGCGCCAGGCGGGAAGCCGGCCCGTCGAGCTTATCGCTTCTCGGCCAGGAGATGTTGCGCCGATGCGGCACCGCCCGCGCATGGCAAGTCGCCTCTGTCGCGTTTCGCAGCATGCGCTTCCGCTGGCTCTCAGGCCTGGAACGGCTTCACGGTGACGCGGAGCTGTCCTATCAGCCCGCGACTGCCGCCGAGTGGCGCTCAGCCGTGGCTTGGGGTGGCACGACAGAGCAGAGAAGGTAACCAGTGTCTAAGAAATTCCTGACAGACGTCATCCAGCAGTCGGCCGAGATGAACCGCGTTGCGGCCGGGCGTCTGGCGACGGACATCATCGAGGCGATCAAGGCCGAGATCACCGAGAACGGGCGGCTCTCGATCCCGGATTTCGGCACCTTCACCGTTCGCGAGACCGCCAAGCGCTCAGCCCTGAATCCCCGCACCGGCGAGAAGGTCGCGGTCAAGGCAGGGGCTACGGTCAAGTTCAAGGCAAGTCCGGCAATGAAGGTAGCGGCCTTCGCCGGGGCCAAGAAGGCGAAGCGGAAGGCCGCGAAGACGAAGGCCGGGTAGCCGAACGCTTCGAGGTCGCTCCTCAAGATCTCGACCGGGAGAGGATGTGACATCATCTCCCGGTGCATCGCTCAAGATCGGGAACGCTCTCCTTCGTCCCCGGCCAGCCGCATTGCCTGCCCGATGACAGCGCCGGGAGGCAACTCGGATCAGGCGCGCGGTGGGTCCGGTGCGGCTGCCTGCGGAACATCCGGGCTGCCTTCGAGCCGGTCCCGATGCAGGGCAGCACGGCCGACCAGCATCAGCGTCACCGGCGTCGTGACAAGGACGAGGATGCCGATCAGCACCTCATGCACTGCCAGCCGGCTCTGCAGAGCAGAGAAGAAGATCGACGAGGCCAGCAGTATGAAGGCCATCCCGAAGGAGGTGGCAAGAGTCGGAGCGTGCAGGCGCTCGTAGAAGGACTTGAGGCTCAGCAACCCGATCGCGCCCGCCAGAGCAAGCCCGGCACCCACCAGCAGCAGCAGCGCGACCGGCACGGCCACCCAGATCGACAGATCGGCAGCATGGCTCATTCGATTACCTCCCCGCGCATTAGGAACTTCGCCAGGGCAGCGGTGCTGACGAAGCCAAGCAGCGCGATGACGAGGGCAATCTCGAAATAGACATCCGTGCCCGAGCGGATGCCGAAGGTCAGCAGCAGCAGCATGCCGTTGACGTAGAGCGTATCCAGCCCAATCACGCGGTCCTGCGCGCGCGGCCCGCGCGCCACCCGCCACGCGCAGCAGATGAACGCGATCCCGAGCATGATCTGGGCCGCGAAAAGCGACCAGTGCAGCACGGCCTCACTCATTGGAAGATCTCCATAAGCGGCTGCTCGTACCGCTCCCGGACGATGCGGATCCAGCTGGCCTCATCGATCAGGTCGAGCACATGCAGCAGAAGCCATCCGTTCTTCGCGTCGAACTCCACCCAGGCCGTTCCGGGAGTTGCGGTGAGAATGATGGCGAGCACGGCCAGCGCCTGCGGATCGCGCATCGCCAGCTGGATATGGACGAAGCCGGCGCGCCGATCCTTGCGCCGGAGCAGGATGACCTGTGCCACGCCGAGGTTGGACCGGAGGACGTCCACGGCTACATGCCCCGTGAGGCGCAGGATGGTGCCCAGACGGGCCAGGCGCAAACGGCCAGGGCGCAGCAGAGCCAGGACCCATCCGCCCAGCACCGCAACCACGGCGCCCACCAGCGCCGGGCCGGGCATGACGGTCTGCTGCAGCAGCAGCCACATGATGAACAGGCCCGCCGAGAGCAGCGGGTGCGGCAGTAGCGCCCTCATGGGCGCGTTTCCATCACGCTACGGACATAGTCCTGCGGTTCGTGCAGGGAGATGGCGGCGGCCTGCATGTAGCGCGTGACCGGCCCTGCCGCGGCCGTCATGGCGGCGCAAAGGCCGATCAGCAGCAGCACCGGCGCGATCTCCACCAGACTGACATGCGGCACGCTGCGGGTCGTTGCCCAGAGGCTCCGGATGCCTGCGCGCGCCATGGCCAGCACGGTGGCGAAGCCCGAGAGGACCAGCGCTACCAGAAGCGCCCAGCCACCCGTCGAGAGGGCAGCAGGCCCGCTGCCCAGCCCGCCCGGATTCAGGATACCGCTGAGCATGGCGAACTTTCCGATGAAGCCGGAGAGCGGCGGCAGCCCGGCCAGCACCAGCGCGCAGCACAGGAAGGAAACGCCCAGGATGGCCATGGTGGCGGGGATGGCGGTGCCCACCTCGTTCTCATCCTCGTCATCGTCATCATCGTCACCGTCGCCGAAGGCTTCCAGCGTGACCGCCAGAACATCCGCACCGATCTCGCGTCCGCGTTCCAGCAGCTCGATCAGAAGGAACATGGCGCCAATCGCAAGGGCGGAGCTGGCAAGGTAGATCAGCGCGCCGCCGGTCACCGCGACCTGCCCCGCGCCGATCGCGGCCAGCAACGTGCCGGAGGAGATGAGCACGCAGGCCCCGGCGAGGCGGGACAGATCCTGCGTGGCCAGGACGGAGACGGCGCCGAAGGCAATGGTCATGATCCCGCCCGCCAACAGCCAGGTCCCGCCGAAGCCCGCAGAGGCCCCGGCCTCCGCCCCGAACAGCAGCAGCGACAGGCGCAGCACCGCATACACGCCAACTTTGCTCATCAGGGAGAAAATGGCAGCGGCCGGCGGGCTGGCGGCGGCGTAGGTCGGCCCCAGCCAGAAGCCCATCGGCCACATGGCCGCCTTGACCAGGAAGGCCATCCCGAGGATGGCGGCGCCGGCTTCCAGCAGCGGCCGGTCCTCCACCGGCATCGCCGGAATGCGGCTGGCAAGGTCCGCCATGTTCAGCGTTCCCGCCACGCCATAGATCATGGACACGCCGACCAGGAACAGCAGCGATGCGGCCAGGTTGATGGAGATGTAGTGGAGCCCCGCCTTCACACGGGCCACGCCCGATCCGTGCAGCGCCAGGCCGTAGGAGGCCGCGAGCAGCACCTCGAAGAACACGAACAGGTTGAACAGGTCGCCGGTCAGGAAAGCGCCGTTCAGGCCCATGAGCTGGAACTGAAACAGCGCGTGGAAGTGCGGCCCCATCCGCTGCCAGCGCGTGAGGGAGAACAGCAGCGCCGAAAGGCCCAGCACCGCCGTCAGCACCAGCATCAGCGCGGCAAGCCGATCCACCACCAGCACGATGCCGAAGGTGACGGGCCAGTTGCCGAGGCGGTAGATGGTGACCACGCCCGCGCCCATATGCGCCTGCCAGGCCAGCATCGCGGCGATGACCACCAGCGCCAGCGCCGAGGCGATGCCAAGCGCCGCGCGCACCCGGCTGCGCTGGTCGTCCATCGGGATCATGACCGCGCCGACCAGCAGCGGAAGCGCGATCGGCAGGATCGCCAGATGTTGCATCCAGCCGCTCACTGCCCCGGCCCCCTTCCATCCACATGGTCGCCACCAGTGAGCCCGCGGGAGGCCATCATCACGACGAGGAACAGCGCGGTGGTGGCGAAGCTGATGACGATGGCTGTCAGGACCAGGGCCTGCGGCAGGGGATCGGCGAAGACGGCCGGGTCGCCCGACGTGCCGGGATCCAGGATCGGCGGCCGGCCGACGGGGAAGCGCCCCATACTGAAGATGAACAGGTTCACCGCATAGGCGAGCAGGGAGAGCCCGATGATGAGCTGGAAGGTGCGTGGCCGCATCAGCAGCCACACGCCGGAACCACCGAGCACGCCGATGGAGATGGCCAGGATGAGTTCCATCAGTCGTCTCCTGCGATCGCGGGGCTGGCCGGCATGCGCTCGGGCAGGACGGGGCGGGCCGGCTTCGGGCTGCGGACCGACTGGTGCGCGATCGCGATCAGCATCAGCACCGTCGCGCCGAAGACCAGGGCGAAAACGCCCAGGTCGAACAGCACGGCGCTGGCCATCGGCAGCTTGCCCAGCCACCCCAGATCCGCATAGGCGAAGTATGATGTCAGGAAGGGACGCCCCGCCACCATGGCCCCGGCGCCCGTGCCGACGGCCAGAAGCAGGCCCGCGCCCATCCAGCGCAACGGATGGACGCGCAGGTGGTCATCCACCCAGCGCGTGCCGCCGGCCATGTATTGCAGCAGGATCGCAATGGACATCATCAGTCCCGCCGCGAAGCCGCCGCCTGGCAGGTCATGCCCGCGCAGCAGCAGGAAAATTGCGACCGCGCAGATGACGGGGAACATCATCCGCATGATGACACCCGGCACCAGCAGCCAGTCCCCTGCCTCGCCGTCCTGCTGGTCCGGCATGCTGACGCTCTCGGGCGCCGGGCGGAAGCGGCGCAGCAGCGCGAAGACGGTCAGCGCCACGATGCCGAGCACGGTGATCTCGCCCAGCGTGTCAAACCCACGGAAATCCACCAGGATGACGTTGACCACATTGGTGCCGCCGCCTTCCGTGTAGGCGCGCTCGAGGAAGTCGCGGGAAAGGCCCTCGGGCGAGGGACGGGTCATGGTGGCGTAGGACAGGGCCGTCAGCCCGGCGCCGGCACCCAGTGCGATGACGAAGTCCCGCGCGCGGCGGAGCCGCGGCAGCAGCGCCATGGATGCCCGGGTGAATTCCAGCCGCTTCGGCAGCCAGCGCAGGCCCAGCAGCAGAAGAACCGTGGTCACGACCTCTACCAGCAGCTGCGTCATCGCCAGATCCGGGGCGGAGAACCAGACGAAGGTGAGGCAGGTCGCCAGGCCCGCACCGCCTAGCAGCACCAGCGCGGCCAGCCGGTGGTACTTAGCCTGATAGGCGGCGCCGATGGCGCAGCCGGCACCGACGAGCCAGATCAACGCCACGACGGGATCCACGGGCGTCAGGGTCACGCCGCCCAGGCGCAAGCCATAGGGCATCAGCGCGAGCGTGGCGGCCAGGAAGGCACCGCAGACCATCAGCCGCAACTGCATCTGCAGCCGGCTGGTCCCCAGCAGGCGCTCGAGCGTGCGGGCGAAGCGCCAGGACAGGAAGACCATGGTGCGATCGAAGATGCGGCGGCCATCCAGCCCGCGCATCAGCGGCGTTCCCTCCACGCCGGCGACCAAGTGGCTCTGCAAGAGCCGGTAGAGCAGCACCCCGAGTGCCAGCGCGAAGAGGCTCATCACCAGCGGCAGATTGAAGCCGTGCCAGACGGCAAGGCTGTATTCCGGGGTGCTGCCACGCAGCACCGAGCGGACCGCGACATCCAGGAACGGGCCGACCGTGGCAGCCGGCAGAATGCCGACCACCATGCAGAGAAAGACCAGCACCTCCACGGGCAGCCGCATCCATTGTGGCGGCTCGTGCGGGGTGCGCGGCAGATCATCGGTATCCGGGCCGAAGAAGGCACCGTGGATGAAGCGCAGGGAATAGGCGACTGCGAGCACGCTGGCCGCCAGCGCGGCTAGGGGCAGCACGCTGTGCAGCAGGCTGGGCGAGGAGGAGGCCGTCAACGCCTCGGTGAAGAACATCTCCTTGGAGATGAATCCGTTCAGCAGCGGCACCCCGGCCATGGCGGCGGCAGCCACCAGTGCCAACCGCGCGGTGAAGGGCATGGAACGGTTGAGGCCCGACAGGCGCCGGATGTCGCGCGTGCCGGTCTCATGGTCGATGATGCCGGCCGCCATGAACAGCGACGCCTTGAAGGTCGCGTGGTTCATGGTGTGGAAGATGGCGGCCACCATCGCCAACGGGCTGTTCAGGCTTAGCAGCAGCGTGATCAGGCCGAGATGGCTGATCGTGGAATAGGCCAGCAGCCCCTTCAGGTCGTGCTGGAAAATGGCGACATAGGCGCCCAGCAGCAGCGTGACCGTGCCGCAGGTGCCCAGGATCCAGAACCATTCGTCCGTGCCGGCCATCACGGGCCAGAGCCGTGCAAGCAGGAAGATGCCGGCCTTCACCAGCGTGGCCGAGTGCAGATAGGCCGAGACAGGGGTGGGCGCCGCCATCGCCTGAGGCAGCCAGAAATGGAACGGGAACTGCGCGCTCTTCGTCAGCGCGCCCAGCAGGACCAGCACAAGAGTCGGGACATAGAGCGGGTGGGCGCGGATGACGTCGCCGGACGCCAGCACGCGGTCCAGGTCATAAGAGCCGACGATGTGGCCCAGCAGCAGCATGCCGGCAAACAGCGCCAGCCCGCCCCCTGCGGTGACCGTCAGCGCAATACGCGCTCCGTCGCGTGCAGCGGCGGAATGCTGCCAGTAGCCGATCAGCAGGAAGGAGAAGAGGCTGGTCAGTTCCCAGAAGAAGACGAGCTGGATCAGGTTGCCCGAGAGCACTAGCCCCATCATTGAGCCCATGAAGAACAGCAGAAAGGAGAAGAAGCGCGGGATCGGGTCGTCCGGCGACATGTAGTAGCGGGCATAGAGCACGACGAGAAAGCCGATGCCCGCCACCATCGCGGCGAAGACTGAGGCCAGCCCGTCCATGCGCAGCACGAAGGTCAGGCCGAGTTCCGGCACCCAGGGCAGCTCGAGCCGCGGCACCTCCCCCTGGGACACGGACGGCCAGAGAAGCCAGACCATCACCAGCGACAGAAGCGCCACACCGCCCGCCAGCCAGGATTCCAGGTTGCGGTGGTTGCGTGGAAGCAGCGCTGCGACCAGGGCGCCCAGATAGGGAAGGCCGATGACAGCCGAAAGAGAGAGGGCGTCGGGCATGAGGCGCCGTCCTAATATCCGGGGCGGGGAGTGCGGGCCATTCGGTCTGGCCCGGAGAGGGTGACGTCAGGGCTGGACGTCGGGGTCCGGATCGTCCGCTGCCCTCAGCCTGGCTAATGCCTCGGCGGCCGAGCCGGCCTGGCGAAGCTGGCGCGGTATGCGGTCATCGCGAAGCGCGCGGCAGATGCCGGACAGGGCGGGGAGGAAGCCCTCAGGTGCCGATTCCGGCCACAGGACGAGGAACACAAGGTCTACCGGCTCTCCGTCCCGGGCCTCGAAGTCGATCGGCGGGTCCAGGCGGGCCAGTATGGCCAAGGGTTCCTCAAGCCAGTCCAGCCTTGCATGCGGCAGCGCGATCCCGCGGCCGAGGGCGGTGGAGCCAAGCCTCTCCCGGTTGAGCAGGGGCTGGTGGATGTCCTCCTTCTTGCGACCGAGGCGCTTGGCGGCTTCGGACGAGAGCATGTCGAGCAGTTCCGCCTTGTTCGACGGACCGATGCTCAGGATGCCATCGGAGGAGGAGAACAGGTCGGCGATCACCATAAGGTACTCCAAGCTCCGCCCCATCAAAGGGCCTGGGGCTGGCCAGGGCCTGCCCCGCATTCACATCGGCTGCCGGTTGCTACGCGGAGGAGGTTTACAGGGGCAGAAACCCCGAAGCCACGGTTGCCGGCAGGTTCTTCCCTGACGATTACGCCAATTCGGCAGTCCGCGGCCTAGCAGCCGTTCCACCACCCGGCTTTCAGGCATCGGCGTTTCACAGGGCGACTTCGGTTTGCAGCCGGAGGTCGGTGGCTGCGAAGCGCCCGGTCCCAGTTCCCGGATCAGCCGCGGCCAGAGGCACGCGTTGCCGAGAGCAGCGGGCGCATCCGGCCACGGCCGAGCCAAAGGAGGAAACCGATCCCGGCCAGGGTGGCCAGGACAGCCGCACTCGGCTGGGTGCCGAGCCGCTGGACGACCCACCCGCCAACCGCCCCCGGCATCAGCACGACAGGTGCCCAGACAAGAGCGGAGAGGATGTTGGCCGTTTGAAAGGGAAGGTTCCGCATGCCCGTTACGCCGGCCGCCAGGGGCGTAACGGCCCGCATCGGGCCGATGAAGCGTCCGAAGAACACTGCCCACCAGCCCCAGCGCCGGAAAACCGCAACGGACCAGGCGTAAGCGCGCCAGCAGGTTCGCGGCAGGCGACGTCGGATGGCATAGGGCCCGAAGAGGCGGGCGAGCCCGTATCCCGCCGCGTCACCCAGGATCCCCCCGATCGCACAGGCTAGGAGAACGGGCCATGGCTCGACCAGCCCGCTCCCTATGAGAGCGCCCAGCGCCAGCAGCAGCGCCGTGGAGGGCACGACGATGCTGACGACCGGAAATGATTCCAGGAACGCGATAAGGAAGGTGGCGGGAGCCGCCCAAGCGGTGTTGGCCTGCATCCAGGCCGCGACAGCCGTCGCCCAGTCTTCAACCATGGGCGGGCGCTAGCACGCGGCGCCCATACATGTCACGGAGTTAATGTTTACCTCCAGGTAGGCGGCCCTGAGCCCTCCATAGGGCAGCGGGCCGCCATCCCTGTGGACGAAAAGGGCGCCTCACACCCTTGGGCTAGGCGCCCTCAAGGAATCATCCATCCGCTTCGAGGACATCGGGCAGGCGTTTTACGGCGTCCAGCAGGATGCCCGCGGCGAGGGCGTAGCCCAGAAGACCGGGTAGCGACTCACATATGGTTGAGTGCGGCTCACCTCTCCGGCAACAGGTCAGCCCCGGGCGTCCCACTAATGTCCTGCAGCACGGTGAGAAGGGTGAGCCGCAGCTCTTGCTGAACCGAGACCCCGCTATTCGAGAAGGCACCGCTCCCGTGCCGCAATGGTGACGCGCAGCAGTATGCCAACAGGCAGATCATGTCCCTGCATTGCAGGCGTTGGAACGATTTTGAGAAAAGCGACGAGAAGCGAAGTAGCGTGGTTGCCCCGCTGGGTCTCACGGCCCCGTTCACAGTCCACCAGCAACATATGCCCGTTGCAAGCATCGCGCATGTCGCGATGCAACCCTTCCCGCTTCGCGCGAGTGGGCATGTGTACCGGCCACAAGCTTGAGGACCTTAAGCGCCGATCCGAACGCGGAACGACGCGACAGTTTGCTTGAAGGCGTGTCCGTCGCGTGATCTGCTTTGTCCTGTATCTGCTACCAATTCACGAGAGCAGGAACGGGACCAGCAAGGCCCGGACGGAGGAAGCCGAAATGGCAGAACACAGCGAGCCTGGCACCGGCACGCCCAGCCGGCGCGCCTTGCTGGCGCGCATCGGCGCAGCTGCCGGCGGTGCCGCAATGTACCAAATGATGGGCGCCCTCGGCGTAGCGGCCGAATCCGCCTATTCCGGCCCGATCAGGCTTGAGGGTGACCCACGCGGCGCCTCTGTTCTCATCCTCGGCGCCGGGCTCGCCGGCATGGTCGCGGCGATGGAGCTCCGGAAAGCCGGATACCGCGTGCAGGTGCTGGAGTATTCCGATCGCGCCGGCGGCCGCTGCTGGTCACTGCGTGGCGGCGATCGGTACACGGAGCTGGGCGGCACGACCCAGGCCGTGAATTTCGACCGCGACCTCTACTTCAATCCCGGCCCCTGGCGCATTCCGTACAATCATCATGCCGTGCTCGACTACTGCAAGCGGCTGGGCGTGGCGCTCGAGCCCTTCGTGCAGGTGAACTACAACACACTTGTGCATGGGCGGAACGCGTTCGGCGGCAAGCCGCAGCGCTACCGCGAGATCAACGCGGACTATCAGGGCGGTATCGCGGAACTGCTGGCCAAGGCAACGCGCCAGGGCAAGCTGGACGAGATGGTCACCAAGCAGGATCAGGAAATCCTGCTGGAGTCGCTGCGCGCCTGGGGCGCCCTCAACCGCGACATGACCTATTCGAAATCGGTCCTCACCTCCGACCGGCGCGGCTTCGAGCGCGATCCCGGCGGCGGGCTGACGGCACGGCCCGTTCCGTCCGAACCCGTGGCGCTGAAGGACGTGCTGTCCTCACGGCTCTGGTCCTTCCTCGTCACCGGTTCGCTCTACGAATTCCAGACGACGATGTTCCAGCCGGTCGGCGGCATGGACATGATCGCCAAGGCAATGGCGCGCGAGGTGGGCGGGCTGATCCGCTACAACACCAAGGTCACCGCCATCCGCCAGGATGAGCGCGGCGTGACCGCGACGGTGCAGGACACGCAGCGCGCCGGGGCGCAGCCGGAGGAGGTGCGCGCCGACTGGTGCGTCTGCACCCTCCCCCTCTCGATCCTCAGCCAGATCGAGATGAATGTCAGCGGGCCGATGGCAGCCGCGATCGGGGCGGTGCCCTACTCCGCCTCAGTCAAGGTCGGGCTGCAGTTCAAGCGCCGCTTCTGGGAGCAGGACGAGCACATCTATGGCGGCATCTCCTACACCGACCTGCCGATCCGGATGATCTCCTACCCCTCCACCGCCTATGGTTCAACCGGCAAGGGTGTGCTGCTCGGGGCCTACGCCTTCGGCCCCTATGCCTACGAGTTCACGGCGCTTCCGCATGAGGAGCGCGTGCGGCGCGCCCTGGAATGGGGCGCCACCCTGCATCCGCAGTACCGCGACGAGTTCGATGGCGGCGTCTCGGTCGGCTGGCATCGCGTGCCCGGCGCCATGGGCTGCAACGGGGCCTGGACCGATCCCATGCGGGACGAGCACTACGACAACCTCTGCGCGCTCGATGGCCGCATCGTGCTGGCCGGCGAGCACGCCTCCTACATCCCGGCCTGGCAGGAGGGTGCCATCTTGTCCTCGCTCGACGCGATCTCGCGCCTGCACCGCCGCGTGGTGGCCGCGTGATGCGCCCGCTGTACCAGGGCGTCCTCGGCGCCGTCCTCCTCACTTCTGCAGGGGCGGCGCTTCTGCCTCTGCCGGCACTCTCCCAGGCAGGCGCAGCCTCCCCGCCCCAATCGGCGCAGCAACGCCAGGGCGAGGCGGCCTCCGACAGCCACGGCTTCGTTTCGGCGACGCGCTTCGGCCAGCAGGATGGCCGCGCGCTCTACGGCGCGATCTGCGCGGGCTGCCACATGCCCGACGGACGTGGAGCGGTCGGGGCCGGGGCTTATCCGGCACTGGCCGGCAACGAGAAGCTCGAGTTCCCGGACTATCCGGTCAGCATCGTCCTCAACGGGCTGCACGGGATGCCAGGCTTCGCCAACCAACTCGACGACCAGCAGGTGGCGGCCGTGGTCAACTGGGTTCGCACCAATCTCGGGAACAACTACCGGAATGATCCTGCCACGCCCGAGAGCGTGAAGACCGCCCGCCCATGATGCCCAGCCACCCTGAGACCCCGAAAGGGAAAGCCAGAGCCATGAGACGATTGCTGCTCGCCTCCGTTTTCCTCGCGAGCGCCGCGCCGGCCTTTGCGCAGGAGATCGTGCGGCACCGTAACCCCGGTTCAAACTTCCCCATTGCCATGGCAGTGGAGGTGCCGGCGGGCGCGACCACCGTCATGGTCAGCGGCATGGTGCCAGCGGTCGCGGATGCCAACGCGCCGCGCAACAGCCTCGCCAGCTTCGGCGACACGCGGGCCCAGACCTCGAACGTGCTGTCCCGGATCGAGACGAGCCTGAAATCCATCGGCCTCTCCCTTGCCGATGTCGTGCGGATGCAGGTTTTCCTCGTCGGCGATCCCGCCAAGGCAGGGCGCATGGATTTCGATGGCTTCATGGCGGCCTATTCGGAGCACTTTGGCACGGCAGCGCAGCCGAATGTCCCAGCGCGCTCCGTCATGCAGGTTGCCGGGCTCGTCAATCCAGGCTGGCTCGTGGAAATCGAGGTGACTGCCGCGCGGCGCTGAATGCTGCTGCCCTTCTCGAAGCGGGCCCAGCACTCCGAACCGGCATCGTCCTGAGGCGTTGAAAGGGTCCGGAAAAGAATCGTGCAGGCACCATGACCGTCAGGTCGCGGTGCCTGCACAGGATTGGAATCACAATGCTAGCATATCGCAATCGCCTCGAACTGCTTGCTCGTGGTGGATATGCAGCCCGTGGCTTCGTCAGCCTGCTCATCGGGTTTCTGGCGTTGCTGGCCGCGATCGGTCAGGGCGGCGAGGTAACCGGATCGAAGGGGGCCCTGCAGACGATCTTCTCGCAGCCGTCGGGGGCCGTCCTCCTCGCGGTTGTGGCGCTCGGCCTTTTCGGCTTCGCGCTCTGGCGTGCACTCCAATCACTCCTGGATGCCGATGGACTGGGCCGCTCGTGGAAGGCGATCGCCACGCGGGCCGGGCAGCTGGTTTCGGCCATTGTCTATGTCGGCCTCGGTACCTTCGCCCTGAGCCTCGTGGCGGGGACAGCGTCGGGCGGGGAGGAGGAGCAGGCCACCCGAGATTGGACGCGCTGGCTCCTCGGCCAGCCCCTCGGCCGGTGGCTTGTCAGCGCCGTGGGGCTGGCCGTACTCGGAGCGTCCCTCGGCATGGCCGCCAAGGCCTGGACGGCATCCTTCCGGAAACACCTCTCCTGCATGCCGAAGGTCGCCTCCTGGATCATCCCGCTGGGCCGTGCCGGCTATGCCGCACGGGCAGCGGTGTTCCTCATCATCGGCGGCTTCCTGATTGCCGCGGCATGGCAGTCAGACGCCAGCGAGGCCCGCGGCCTTGGCGGCGCCCTGCTTGCCCTGCAGGAGCAGCCCTTTGGACGCGTCCTCTTCGGGTTCGTTGCCCTTGGACTGATGGCCTTCGGGGCGTTCGAGTTCGCCGAAGCAGCCTACCGGCGCATCGTTCCCCCTGATCACGGGGACATCCTGAAGGCCGCAGTCTCTGGTCCCGGGCACCCCTGAGACCTTTACGCCCGGCAGACAGTCCGCCCCCTCCCCTCAGCACCTCCATCGCGAGCCGAGGTGCCTTGCGCGTTGCCCCAAGCTTCGATGTCGTGGCGGCCGCTGCGACTCACGATTCAAGGGGAACCGCCACCGCCTGCCCTCTCGATCATCGCTCTTCAGGCCCGGGCTGCGGTTAACGCCGCCCACCTATCTCCGCTCGGAACCGGCCGTCCGATGGGCCGGCCGTGGCCAAAGCCCGAATGGACGCACCAACGGCAGCCTCACTCGACCCGCAGGTTTTTTGCGCGAATGAACCCGCCCCAGACCTCTCCATCCCGCGCGACACGCCCGCGAATATCGTCCGCTGAACCGGGGATGGGTACGATGCTGGATGTGACCATGTTCCGAGTGACAGCTTGGTCCGCCAGTGCTTCGCGCACCGCTGCGTTGAGCAGCATCACGACCGGCCCCGGCATCCCAGCCGGCCCCACCAGGGCAAGCCACCCCGGCATGACCGGCGCGTCCACTCCCGCCTCCGTCAGCGTGGGCAGTTCGGGCAGGTCAGGCGAGCGGGCCGCGGCAACGGCGGCAAGGGGCACGAGCGACCGGTCGCGGATCTGCGGCAGGGCATTGCCAAGCACGCTGATCATCGCATCCACCTCCCCGGTCATCACGGCGGTCAGGGCCTGGCTGGTGCCTGCATACGGAACATGGGTGAGCTGAACGCCAGTGCGATCAGCGAGCATCTCGGTGGCGAGATGGGTCGAGTTGCCGATGCCGGCGCTGGAGAAAGTGAGACGCCCAGGCTCCGCCTTCGCGCGCGCGATGAATTCTGCAAGCGAGGTGATGCGGCTCTTAGGGCTGACGACGAGGATGAAAGGCGTATCCGAGACCGGGGCGACATAGGTGAAGTCGCGCGCGGGATCATAGGGAAGATTGCTGTACAGATAGGGATTGAAGGTCAGCAACGAGACCCCGACCAGCGCGATCGTGTGCCCGTCCGGCCGCTGCTGCTTGATGAAGGTCGTCGCGATCACGCCATTGGCGCCGGCGCGGTTCTCCACGACGACAGGCTGGCCCAGCTTACGGGCCATGGGTTCGGCCATCAGCCGTGCGACCACATCCGTGTTGGAACCGGCCGCCTGAGAGACGATGAGGCGGATCGGCTGCGTGGGAAAGGTGCCCTGCGCCGTCGCCCGGAGCGGCGCCAACCCACTCCCCATTCCCATGGCTGCGATGGCCAGGGTGCGGCGCCTGATCGTCATGGCTTGGATCCTTCCTTGGATCGACGGGCAAATGGTCGCATCGGAAGGTCCAGTGCCGAAGCACGCTCGCCACCGTGCAGGATGGAGAGAACAGGCGGGCGCCCATGGGGCACCGACGCACAATGATCGGCATCCGCGCCAGCGATGGAGAGGCGAATGCGGCTGCCCTCCCGGAACATCCACGAGGTTGGCAGAAGCGGGATCCGCAGCCGCGCGGCCTGTCCTGGAACAAGCGGCACCGCGTCGGCACGCGCGAAGCTGCGGGAGGGCCATGCCGTCTGGTAGGACCGTGGTGGCGGGCTTTCCCGACGGTGCAGGGCGCGCAGCACGCCCTCGGTGACGTAGCGTACGGCGCCGTCCGCCTCTACCTCGGACAGATACACAAAGAGCGCCGCGTCCGGCTCGGAAGATTCGATCCAGAGGTCCGCAACACCGTGCCCGGTCAGCTCCATATTGGCTTGCAGCGGTGCGCTGGTCCATGAGGCCAGGCGTGCCGCTGTTACGCTCCAGTCGGCGTAGTAGGTGGTGGTATCGACCGCGGCGAGCCTCTCGTAGCGTGTGTTCGTTCCGCTGCCAGCCGTGAAGTCCACCTGGAAGATGCGAGACCCGGCATCACCCACAGCAGCTTCCAACTCGTTCGAGGCGAGATGCAGACGCTGCCTCTCCTCGACGGGCGGCCAGGATGACGATTCCTGCCAGCACTCGGCATGGATGGAGAAGTAGTGGACCGGAGACTCCGTCGCCAGTCCTGTGCCGAGCTCCATCAGGTAGTGGTCGAAGAAGCGCAGCAACGCGTCCAGCAAGGGAAAGCGGGATCCTGGCCCGTCGCGCCACGGGGAGACATTGCTGCGGGCCCCGTGGTCCCAGGGACCGAGCAGAAGATGAACGGGGTTTTCCTTGAGGGTCAGGAAGCGCGCAATCGCGCCATTGCTGAAGCCCGCGCCATCCATCCAACCCGAGCAGGCGAACACCGCAACGTCCTTTCGGAGGTGGTCGCGATAGCCATAGGGGCTGAACGAGGCCGAGCTGAATCCCGCATCATAGGGCAGCGGCTCCTCGCGGAAGCGGAACTCCGTGATGAAGTCGGGCATGTGGAAGCTGCCAAGATGTTCCCGCACCGCTTCGCCGAGGAGTACGCCATCCGGATCCTCATCGACCGGCGCCGGCCCCTGGAGATCCGGGTTTGCGTAATATGCGATGTTCTTCAGGAGATCGCGCCGGTCGTGGTCCATCGCGATCATCAGGTCGTCGTAGGAGCGTGCAAGGCGGTTCAGGAACACGCCTCCCGGGTAGTAGTGGTCCTGCCAGGTGTCCCAGACCGCAAAGAGCGGCGCGATGGCCTTCACCGCTGGGTGCCCGGTGCTGGCGAGGAAGTCGGAGGCAGCGCCGGGATAGGAGATGCCAGTGGCGCCGAGGCGGCCATTGCACCATGGCTGGTCCACGACCCAATCCGCGATCTCGCGGCTGTCCTCGCGTTCCCTTGGTGACCGGAAGCTGTCTCGAGTGCCAAAGCTGGCGCCCGTACCACGCACATCGACCACCACCACCGCGTAGCCCCGCGGGACGAGGTGGCGGACGAACTTGCCCGCATTGGGAATGGGATCAGCGTCGCTTCCGGCAGCTACGGCGAAGCGGCGGTAGTAGGGAGTGAGGATGAGCACCGCCGGCACTGGCCCCGTGACGCCGTCCGGCACCCAGGCGTCCACCGCAATCCGGCAACCGTCCCGCATCGTCAGGTAGCGCGAGAGCGGGCGCGGCGGCATTGCGTGCTCGATCGAGCGGCCCGCTGAGTAGGCACTCGGGCTCAATCGCCACGCCGTGCTTTCAAGATCGCTGTCGCCCATGCCGCTTCCCGTCCTGATGGACGACCCAGTGTCGGTGCGAATGCAGCCCTGCCCCGGAACGAGGTCACCGCGGCTCTGAACTGGGTCCAGGAATCGGATAGAGGTCATCCAGCCGCCCGACAACCCGGGCCGATAGACTGCGACCGGCCACTCCCGTCCTTGTCCGTTGTTATTCTCACCATGGGAACCGCTGCGCCCAATCCGCTGAAACCACCTCCAGCCATCCTCCTTCAGCAGAACCATGAAGCCCGTACAGCCAAGCCTCTTTGCGCCTGAGCCCCCGTCCCTACCCGAGGGTTTCCGGTACCAACCTGGCCTGATCACGCCCGAGCAGGAGCATGAGCTTGTAGAGCAGTTCGGCAACCTCCCGTTCGCCGCCTTCGAGTTCAGGGAGTATGTCGGCAAGCGACGTATCGTCTCTTTTGGATCCAGCTACGATTTCAGCCGGGAACAGCTGCGGCAGGCGGACGAGATCCCGCCCTTCCTGCTTCCTCTCCGGGACCGCGTAGCAGCCTTCGCTGAACTGAAAGCCGCTGAGCTGCAGCAGGTCTTGGTCACCGAGTACTCGGCCGGTGCAGCGATCGGCTGGCACAGGGACAAGCCGGTGTTCGAGGAAGTTGTTGGCGTTTCGCTCGTCTCGCCCTGTGTCTTCCGCCTGAGACGGGAGACCGGCTCCGGGTGGGAGAGAGCGTCACGAACCCTGGAGCCACGCTCGGCTTACCTGCTGTCCGGCCTGTCCCGGACCGAATGGGAGCACAGCATCCCGGCGGTGAGCAGCCTGCGCTACTCCCTCACCTTCCGGAGGTTGCGCACGAGCCGGGCGTGATCCTCGCCATCCATCCGTTCCTGCATATGAACCGCGA
This sequence comes from Roseomonas sp. WA12, assembly GCF_054165765.1. Lineage (NCBI taxonomy): Bacteria > Pseudomonadati > Pseudomonadota > Alphaproteobacteria > Acetobacterales > Roseomonadaceae > Roseomonas > Roseomonas sp. WA12. Next base: position 3,514,991 of record NZ_CM135108.1, read on the forward strand.
GCGCTTCGCGTGGCCGCAGGCGGGTCGACTCCGGCCACTCGCAACGCCGCCATCGCACGGGGCGTTGTGACCCCGAACAGCATCCAGCGAGACCAGTCATCATGAGCGACCACCTTTCGGGCCAGTCTGGCGGCGGCATCACCGGCGGCATGTCGAACGGCGTAAAAATGGCGGCCGTGGCCCTGCTCATCCAGCAGCTCCTCAAGCATTCCCAGGCCAGTGGCGCGCAGGCGGGCGGTATGCAGGGCGGCACCGCGGCGCCCATGGGCGGCGGACTCGGCGGCCTTCTGGGTGGCCTGCTTGGTGGGGGCGCCACTTCGCCCATGGCAGGCGGCGGATCAGGGGGTGGTCTCGGCGGACTGCTGGGTGGCCTGCTCGGCTCCCGAGGCTCGCCGGCCGGGGGCTCTGCTGGCGGCCTGGGCGGACTGCTCGGTGGCGCTGGTGCGGCAGGGGGCCTCGGCGGGCTGCTTGGCGGCCTCGGCGGCCTTCTCGGGGGACTTCGCAGCCAGGGCCTCGGCCACCAGGTCGATTCCTGGATGACGCCCGGACCCAACCAGCAGATATCACCCCAGGATCTGGAGAGCAGCTTCGATCCGCAGGATCTCGACGAAGCGGCTCGTCACGCGGGCACCGACCGGAACAGCGTGCTGGCGGAGCTGAGCGGCCTGCTTCCCCAGTTCGTCGACAAGGCAACGCCTCAGGGAAGCCTTCCCCAGCATGAGGGCGAGTTGGGCGAGGGTGGCCTGAGCGGCATGATGAGCAAGCTGCTCGGCAGTGGCGCCCCGACCGTCCCGCCATCGCGCGGCTGATCGAAGGAACAGGCGGGTCTCGGCTTTGGCCCGGACATTCCATTGCCCTCCCTGACCAAGGGCAATGGAATGGCGATTTTCGTGAGTACCATTCCGCCGGCCACGGAGGCCGCATTGCTCAGGAACTGGGCGGCAACCGGAGGCGATGCCAGCATTGGGGGACGGGAGAGAACAGGTTGCTCTTGCGCGACTGGCTCTGAATGCCCCATGTCCAACGCATGTTACAACAGCATGCCAACCGACGTCGCAGTACCGACCCGCCTCCTCGGAAGACGGGACAGCGCATCGGGTCCCTTCACCAAATCAAGTCAACGCCGCTGCGAAGCGGTTCTCGGGCGGGAGGGCCCGTGTCGGCGCCCGGGCCGGTGGGAGTTTTTGCAGAGTGACGAAGTCTGAGATCGAGCGTGTGCAGGCCTATCTGCGCCGGCTGCTGGGGACGGAGCGCATCAGCGTCATAGCCCCGAAGCAGGCGGGGATGAGCGTCGAGATCGAGGCCGGGGGGGAGGTGATCGGCACGCTCCACCGTGATGCAGAGGATGGAGAGGTGTCCTACGCCGCACATCTCACCATCCTGGAAGAGGATCTTCCCCCGGCTGGCCAGCCCACACGGGCGCCGGCATCCCCCGCCGCCAAGCGGCGCTGACCGTCCCGGCCACACCGCAACCGTCACGTCTTTCTGCCAGGGGCTGAACCGCGCCGAGATGCAGCATGGGTGCTGGATCATCGCGCAGGATCGTGCTGTGACGGAGGGACAGGGCTGCAGGCCATTCCGGGAGCGGGCTTGTCCCGAGCCCCCATGCACCCGCCGATCCAGGTTCAGCCATACGGGTTTTCTCGACCAGGGAGTTCAGCATGACTTCGGAGTTTCAGGGGCGGCGCATCCTTGTCGTGGAAGACGAGCCGCTAATCACCTTCCTGCTGGAAGACGCCCTGATGATCGCGGGCGCCGAGACGGTCGTGCAGGCCGCGAGGGTCAACGAGGCCCTGTCGGCGATCACGACGGCCTTGTCCGAGGGCGGGATCGATGCCGCCGTCATAGATTACAGCCTCGCCGATGGTCAGTCGGCAATCCCGGTCGCCGACCGCCTTGCCACGCTGGGCGTACCCTTCGTGTTCGCGACCGGTTACGAGGCCTCGGCTGTGAACAAGGGGCAGCACGCGGACGCCCCGGTCATCACCAAGCCCTACGGCCCTGCGGAGGTCGTGTCATGCCTCGCCCGGATCATGCGACGGCGCGTGGCGAACTGACGAAACGGGGGCAGCTTCGACAGGCACCTGCCTGACGCCGCCCTCGTAGCACTCGCGTTGTGATGACTCGCCAAGCTTTCCGGGGTGCGTGCCGTCAGAAGGTGGAGCCTTTGACGAATGGCAAGCGGCAGCTGCGCTACAGGGCTGTTTGAGGCACCCGTTCCGCCGTCCCCAGCCAAGCAGGCCGGCTTGGAAGAGGTTGGCGAGCCTGACGGCCGAGTCAGGCCCGCGAGCAAAGGATCTTGGAGCCTTCTCACCCCTCGATGAAGGCCGCGAGCTCGTCAGGGCTCCCCTTCGGAAAGGCGTCCTTCAGATGGTCGAGAAAGGCGGAGACGCGAGAGCTCAGCAGCCGCTTTGATGGATACAGCGCCCACAGCGCGATATCCGGACCGTCCACCTCGCCCCAGTGCGCCAGTCTTCCAGCTGCCAGGTCGTGGCTCACAAGCGAGATCGGCAGCCGCGCGGCACCCGCCCCTGCCAGGACCGCGTCGCGGACCATGATGAGCGACGACAGGCCAAGGACCGCCTGGATGGCGATGCTCGAGGGTCCCTCCTGCGTCTTCACCCTCCAGGCCGCGACACCATCGCCTGACCCGCGCACAACGGCCGGGATAGCCGATCCATTCGCCGGCCGGATAAGGGCCGGGTTCGCCACGACGACCAGCCGGTCGCGCAGGAACACCCGGCCCACCAAGCTCTCATCCGGATCCGGATTGACCCGGATAACCAGGTCGTAGCCCTCCTCCACCATGTCGACGGCCCGGTCCTCCGTTGTGACCTCCAGCCGGACTTCCGGAAATTTCAATGCGAATCCAGCAGCCAGCCGTCCCATCGCGACCAGGGAGAAGACCAGAGGTGCGCTGATCCGCAACCGGCCCCTGGGCTTGTCCACGCCCGATGCGATGGCGGCGGCCGCCTCGTCGAGTTCACTGAGCAAGGCCCCTGTGCGCTCGTAAAGCGCCCGTCCCTCCTGTGTCAGCTTCAGGGTGCGCGCGCCGCGCTCGAACAGGCGCAGGTCGAGGCTGCTCTCCAACTCCGCCACCCGGCGAGACAGCGTCGCTTTCGGGCGACCTGCGGCGCGCGCAGCGCGCCCGAACCCCTCATGCCGAGCGACAAGGTTGAAGTCGGCAAGGGCGAGCAGATCCATGTGTTCCACCAGTGGGACGAGGCGTCCAGACTTAGCGTCTATCGGCTCTCAAGTGGATCACTCATTTTCGGGATGTTCCTTGGCACCATTCAGGAGTGATCCCCATGACCATCCTCGTCACCGGCGCGACTGGCACGATCGGCCGGCAAGTCGTCGAACACCTCGTCAATCACGGCGCCGACACCCGCGCCCTCGTTCGCGACCCTTCAAAGGCACAGCTCCCGGCGGGCGTCACCGTCGTGCAGGGCGACCTGCTGGACGTCGATTCCCTCCGCAGCGCGCTCTCCGGCATCTCGACCCTGTTCCTGCTCAACGCCGTCGTGCCCGATGAATTCTCCCAGGCCCTGATCGCGCTGAACCTCGCACGGGAGGCCGGGATCGAGCGGGTTGTCTATCTCTCGGTCATTCACAGCGACCTCTACGTGAACGTGCCGCATTTCGCGGGCAAATTCGCTGTCGAGCGGATGGTCGAGCGGATGGGGTTCAACGCCACCATCCTGCGCCCGGCCTACTTCATGCAGAACGATCTCATGATCAAGGACGTGGTGCTCGGGCACGGCATCTATCCCATGCCGATCGGCAGCAAGGGCCTCGCCATGATCGACGCGCGCGACATCGCCGAGATCGCAGCGCTCGAGCTGATCCGCCGCGAGCGGGCCGTCGCACCGCTCCCGATCAACCGGATCAACCTGGTCGGCCCCGAGACGCTGACCGGTGCCGCTGTCGCGGCTGCCTGGACGGATGTGCTGCAGCGCCCCGTCGCCTTTCCTGGAGACGACACTGCCGGCTTCGAGCGCAACCTGAAGCAGTTCATGCCGGGTTGGATGGCCTACGACATGCGTCTGATGGCGGAACGCTTCCTCACCGACGGGATGCTGCCCGAAAGCGGCGATGTCGAGCGCCTCACCAAATTGCTGGGGCGCCCGCTGCGCTCCTATCGCGACTTCGCGGCCGAAATCGCGGTCTCGGCGTAGCTGACCGAGCGACACGCATCAGGAGCATCGCCATGATCTACTCGACCGCTACCGTCCCGGTGAACCCGCAAGGCGAAACCGAGTTGACCCGCGCGCAGCTATGGGAGGGCCTGGTCCTCAAGGCCCACGATGCCCGCCTGTTCCTCCCGCCCGGCCTTTGCACCCGCTGCGAGGTTGTGGAGGAGAGTGCGACGCATGTCGTGCGGGAAGCCACGATCGCGGGCGGCGACCTGCGCGAGATCATCACCTTCGAGCCCCAGAGCAAGGTCACCTTCTTCCAGGCGACCGGCCCACGCGAGGGCGCCATCGTCAACGAACTGTTCGAGGATGAGGTGGGAGCGCTGCAGCTCAGGTTCTACTGCTTCCTAGGCCTGCGCGGCAGGGAGCCGAATGGCCCCGAGGAGAAGGCAGAGCAGGCGCAGTTCGACGGGGACAAGGGCTACAAGGCTGCCCTGCTGTCCACGCTGACGCGCACCCGCGAACTTGTGGCCACGGGTCGGATCTGAGCCCGACGGGAGAGCCGAATGGCCGGACCGCCCTCCGGGGCGTTCCGCCTTTGGAAGCGACACGGAACCCTGACGCGGGATTCCACAGCGAAGCGTCTCTCTGGTTTCATAAGACGAATTGGGTATGGACCGAGGTGATACGATCCGGGCTGCGGCGACGGACAGCCACTCAGATCCTCACGGCAGCCCGGATTGTCTGTCCTGCGGTGGCAACATCCGGTCCAGAGTGCCGTCGCGCCGCACGGCCACGTGCCAGACCGTTCCAGCGATGTGCAGAAGCACCAGCCCATAGACGGCAAACTGGCCGACCACGTGAATCCTGTTCCCGATGACACCCAGCGCCTCGTTCTTCGGCAACCCCGGAAGGGAGAACAGGCCGAGGAACGGCACGGGCTGGCCATTCCCGGCCATCAGGTAGCCCGTCACCGGCATCACGAGGAGAACCGCGTAGAGCAGCCAGTGATTGACCTGGGCCAGCACACGCAGCGGCAGACCGTCGGCCTGGCCCATTGCTGGCGGTGGATGGGCGGACCGCCAGGTCAGTCGCGCGATCACCAGCAGAAAAATCGTGATCCCGAAGGACTCATGCATCAGGTACCAGAAGACCCGAACGGGCCCTTCCGGAAAGTTCTCCGCCACCCAGACAAAAGGCAGCATAAGAAAGAGCAGGGCCGTGGTTCCCCAGTGCAGCACCTGCGCCACGCCGTCGTAACGTCCGGTGCCACCTGCCATGCCCTCGCTCCCCCACTGATCCAGGCTTTAACATAGGGCATTCCTGCGGGCCGACAGGGGTGGCTCATGCAGCCCGCCGCTGCTATGCGCCCTCAGGATGAGAGGGCGATGCAGGTGCCGGCAGTCAGCCTTCTGACCATGGTGAAGGGCCGGGACGGGCATCTGGGCAATCTCCTCGACGGTCTCTCGCGCGGCACGTCGCATCCCGGCCGCTGCGTGGTCGTGGATATGGGCGAGAGCATCGCGGCCATCCCGCCCATGCCTTTTCCGCTGCTGCATCACCGCATGCCCTTGCCCGGCCTGCCACTCGCCCGGGCGCGCAACGCCGCGGCCGAACGGGCGGATGCGGGGATCCTGATCTTCCTCGACGTGGACTGCATCCCCGCTGCCAATCTGGTCGCGGCCCTGTCGGCCGATGCCGCGGCGGAGGACGCGCTGATCTGCTGCGAGATCCTCTACCTGCCTGCCGGTGCCACTGCGCATGGCTGGGACGAGGCGCGGCTGCGGGCGGTCGGCCAGCGCCATGCCGTCCGGCACTTCCCGCAGGCAGGCCTCCGGGAGGAACCGAATACAGGGCTGTTCTGGTCCCTCGCCTTCGCCGTCAGGCAGGACACCTTCCGGCGCCTCGGCGGCTTCGACGAGAGCTTCACCGGCTATGGTGCGGAGGACACCGACCTGGCCTTCCGGGCCAGGGCCGCCGGGGTCCCGCTGCTCTTCACCGGCAGCACCGTCGCCTTCCACCAGCACCACCGCGTCTATGACCCGCCGCTGCAGCATTTCCCTGACATCGTGGCGAACGCTCAGCGCTTCCGGGCGCGGCATGGCTTCTGGCCGATGGACGGATGGCTGGATGCGTTCGCGGCGATGGGACTCATCGCCCCTTTCCATGATGCCGGTACGCTGACCGTCCTGCGCCACCCAACCCCGGCGGAGATCGAGGCCGCCGCATGCCCGCCCGAGCGGGCCTACTGACCGTAGCGCTCGGCGCGGTCCGCCTGCGCATCGATGAAGGCCGCCGTCCTGGCGAGGGCGCCAGGATCGTACAGCGCCGCGATCCGGGCAGGATCCAGCGCCTCCGCCTCGCCCAGCACCGCCGGCCACTCCCCCTCCCCGGGCCAGGTCTCAAGCACGATGGCAGCACCAAGTGCCGCGAGGCGCCGGGCCTTGAGCAGTTGCTCTCCGAATGGCCGCGGCTCCGGAAGGCAGAGAAAGCGCTTCCCGAGCGCCGCCACCTCCGAAACCAGCCCGTCCCCTGCCCCGCCAATGACCAGATCGGCTCCGGCCATCAGCTGAGGGGCATCGTCACGCCAGCCCAGCAGCTCCAGATTGGAAGGAAGCGCGCTGGCACCGGTCACGGGTCCGACCACGCGCCAGCGCCGGCCCGGCATGGCGCGCGCGGCCGCGGCCAGCGCCACGCCGTCCCCTCCCGTCCCGCCCTGGCCGAAAACGGCGACAATCCCGCCCCCGCCCGCTGCGCCGGCCGGCCGCGGTGCCAGGAAGCCCGAATGAAAGGACTTCGCGGCCACCCAGTCCGGTACGCCTTCCGCATCCAGCTCGGGCGGATACGGCGCGATCAGCGCCTCGGCGGCCCGGAACGCGGCGAGATGGGGCGGGTCGTCCCGCAGCCCGGCGAGGCGGAAATACAGGAAGGGCGTGGACAGCAGGCGCGAGAGGATGGCCGCCTCCACCGATACGTCGATCACCATGAGCGCGGGCCGCGCCTCGGCGATCCAGCCCGCCATCATCGCCGCGCGCCGCCGGAGCCCGTCATGCCCCAGGGGCGCGAAGTGCAGCCCCGGCACGCCACCCACGTCACCATGATCCGCGCCGGCCGGAGCATCATCGGGCAGCGCCACCACCGGGCAGGGCGCGCCACGCATCATCTCGGCGCCAACGGTCCCGAGCAGCACGCAAGGCCGCTGCATCAGCCGGGCCAGCGCCGTCGCGCGCTGCCAATGCCCAACGCCCTGATGGTGCACGTAGTAGCCGATGGGCCTCATGCCGCCTCGGCGCGCGCCGCCAGCCGCTCCAGCGCCAGGGTTGCCAGGCCGATCGGCTCCCAGCGGGGCTCCAGCGGCGGCAGCACCGGCTCGGCCCGGGCCACGAAGGCGATACTGTTCGCGCTCTCCCGCGCGATCCTCGCCAGCAAGCCCGGATCGGCGCCGGTGCGCGCCGCCGTGGTGCCCAGCCCAGCCTCGAAGTCCTGGCGCAGCGCGAGGCGCCGCTGGAACACCGCCTGCCAATGCGCGGCATCGGGCAGGAGATGCGGCTCGGCACCCTCCGCGATGCGCCGCCACTTGCGCATCTCCTCCGCCATGCCGCCGCTCGCGCGGCCCTCCTCACGGGCGGAAACGGCCACCCAGGCATCGGGCGCGTGACGCAGACGCCCGCCATTCCGCTCGATGGCGGCGACGAGAGCAAGGTCCTCCTGGCTCGCCAGGGCGGGCACGCCGCCTGCGGCGCGGTAGGCGGCGACCGTGACGGCCAGGCTCGCGCCCGTATGGTCGCCGTGCCGCGGCGGCGGATCATGCGGCAGCGGGTCGATGCGATGGGCAAGATCCCGCACGGCGGACCAGTAGCGCGCTACCCGGGCGCGCGTTGCGGTCAGCCAGGCCGGCAGGGGATGCGCGGGATCCTCCAACAGGCGGATCTCACCGCCTACGGCCTCAGCCCCCGCCCCGATCGCGCGCAGATTTGCAGCGACCCAGCCCGGCGGCGGGGCAGCATCGGCATCGGTCGCGATCAGCACACCGCCCCGGACACCGTCCGCTTCCAGCCAGGCCGCGCCCGCATCCATCGCCATGCCGCGCGCGACACCGACCTTAGCGCGGTCCGGCGGCAGCGTCGCCTCGATCACCCGCAGTGCCAGGCGCGGCTCCTCCTCCGCCAGCTCGCGCAGGCGCGCGGCTGTTCCGTCCGTGCAGTTGTTCGCCGCGACGACTACCCGGAGCGGGCCCGACACCTCCTGCGCCGCCAATGCCGCCAGAAGGTGCGGCACCGCCTCCCTTTCGTTTCGCGCCGGCACGCAAACGGCACAAGGCGGGCCGTTCATGGCGCGGCGCTGCCAGTCACGCCCGCCCGGGCCGCATGGCGCTCCATCTCCGCGGTGTAGAGCTCCTCATAAGCGCCCACCATCACGCGCGCATCGCAGATCGCCTCGGCGCGCGCGCGGCAGTCGGCGCGAGAGAGGGAGGCGGCGGCGCGGATCGCGCGCGCCAGCGCCCCGACATCATCGGCCGGAGCCAGGCGGCCCGTGGCGGCGTCTGTCAGTTCCGGCAGCGCGCCCCGTGCGAATCCCGCCACCGGCGTGCCGCAGGCCAGCGCCTCGGCGACGACCAGCCCATAAGGTTCCTCCCAGCGCGGGGTGATGACGGCGACCGATGCCGCCGCCACGGCACGGGAGAGGGCGGCGTGGTCGAGATGACCGAGATAGGTGACATCCCCACCGAGGGCCGGTGCCACCTCCTCGCGCCAGTACGCGGCGTCGTTCATCGGCCCGGCGATGCGCAGCGGCATGCCCGCGAGCCGCGCGGCGGCAATGGCGAGATGCGCGCCCTTCTCCGGCACCAGCCGGCCGAACCAGATGGCGTGTGCCGCCTCGGTCCGCTCGAGCCGGGGCTGGAACAGGTCGAGGTCGATGCCGTTCGGGATCACGGCATCCACGCGCACCACCCCCTGCCACATGCCCACGACCACGTCCGACACCGCGACGAAGCGCATGTCCCGGCGCGACCGCTCGGCGACGCCGTTCTCCAGTTCCATGAAGGGCGGGCAATGAAAGGAGGTCACCATCGGCGCCGAAACGCGATGCGCCTCCAGCAGCGGCAGGTAGTGCAGCGAGTTGTTGTGCACCACGTCGAAGCCGCCGCAAGAGACCGCGTCCATGATGGCTACGTAGGCCCGGTGCTCCGCGAGCGCCGTCCGCTCCGCTTCCAGCGCCTCCGTCGGCGTGCCCGTGGGCGGGCAGACCGCCCGGAGGTTAAGGGCGGGATCGGAGCCCGCCGAGGCGAACAGCGTGACCTCGTGCCCGCGGCCGATCAGATGCCGCGCCAGAAGATGCGTATGCATTTCCAGCCCGCCCGCGAAGGGCTCGGCGATCGGGTATTTGAGGTGGGCGATGATCGCGATCTTCATGGGCGGCCGAACATGCAATGGAACGTCTCCAGTATCCCGGAGCGCATCACTGGAGGCGGATCGTGGCGAAGCTGCGACGGGCGGCTGGCGCGAGGACGGCACGTCATGCACGGCGAAGGACATCCAGCCTGTAGAGTTCCTCACGCCTGATGGTCAGCGGCTGCAGGGCGGGGCCGGCCGCAGCAAGGAAGCCCTCCACCGCCTGGTCCCCTGTCTGCGGATAGGGCGGATCCGCCACCGGCAGCCAGTGCACCAGCACCACCTCACCACCTGGCCGCAGCGACCCGAGCACGAGATCTGTCACCACGGCGAGGTCCGCGGGGCTGAAGTAGTACAGGACCTCGGAGAGCAGGATGAGGTCGAAGCTCTCTCCTACCGGCCAGTCCTCGGGCACGCGGGCGCGGCGGATCGTTACATGCGGCGCATCCGCGCAGCGCTCCCGCGCGGCCCCGAGCGGTGCCTCGGCGGCGTCCACCGAGAGCAGCCGGTCGCAGCGCTCGGCCAGTTGCCGCGTGAGGACACCGATCGAGCAGCCCACCTCGAAGGCATTGGCGTAGCGGGGCTGCGACAGGGCGGCCAAGGTGGCGGCGTATTTGTTCCGCTCGTACTCGTGCTTTGCAAAACCCCAGGGATCGGGGTCTCGGCTGTAGAAGTCCTCGAAGAAGGTGGCCGGCAGGGATTCCGCCGGCGGTGTCGCGCGCGTCACGCAGGATTCTCCAGATAGACCTCGAAGGGGCGCAGCAGCACGGAGAGCACGGGCTCCGTCAGCACGAAACCGTCGGGATCGTCGGCGATGAGCCGGGTGGTCTGGCTGCGATGCGCCAGCACCGCGCGGCGCTTCGTCTCAAGCCACGGCGCGACATCCAGCCGAAACCCGCGGGGCGGCTCCGGCACCTCAACCGGCGCGATGGGCGCCATGGCCGGATAGAGATGCCGCCAAGCCCAGACGGGATAGCCGAGCAGCCGTTTCCCGCCCCGCGCCGCGGCCGCGCGTGCGATCGCCCAGCTGGCCTCGTGATCCTTGTGCGGATCCAGCGCGATGGTGGCGACGAGGGTGCCGATCCCGGCCGATGCCGCCAGCACCGCCTCCACGGCCCGCTCGAAGCGCTCGCCCAAGACGGGCACGTCTCCGTCCGGCCAGCCCAGGCAGCACGGTTCCGGCACGCCCAGGATGCGGCAGGCCTCCCGCGCCTCCTCCTCGCGCAGGGCGCGCAGCACAGGGCCGGGATGGGTACGCGAATTCGGATGAGACCCGGCCCCGTCGGACATCACCACCACGCGTGCCGGACGTCGAGCCGTGGCGAGCGCGGCGAGCAGGCCGCCGCAGCCGAGGGACTCGTCATCCGCATGCGGGGCCAGCACCACCGCGCCGCCGGACGGCATGAGCGCTTCCAGCCCGACCAGGGGAAGATCCTCCGCTGCGCGGAGGTAATCGGCAGCGATCAACGAACCGCGTCCGGCCACATCTCCCCAACCGGTTCCGCGAAGGCGAGCCCGGCGGCCGCGCCCGAGACCAGCGCATGGTCCGGCGCTGGCTGGCGGAGGTAGGTGGCGAGGTCCCGCATCAGCCGCTCCAGCGGATGCGGCCGCATGAGCCCCTGCAGCCCGACCGAGCGGGTAGCAACTTCCATGACATCAAGCCCTGCCCGTTCCACCGCGCCGCGCGCGAGGTTCACATAGGCGACGAGATGGTCCGACGGTGCCGTCCGCTGTTCCGCCATAAGGGCGGCGCGGTGGACCCACAGCCGCGCCGTCTCCGTCGCCGTCAGCACCTCCCCGAAGCGCGCGGCTTGATGCGGGTTCTCGCCACGGCCGGTGCGCAGCAGGTGCGCGCGCAAGGCCTCCGCCACTGCCTCGATGCCGCCGAGCTGCACGGCGAGAAAGCGCCAGGCGCCGGAGGAGAAATCCGGCTGGCGAAAATAGATGTCGGGCTCACCGAGCAGCATGTCGGAGGTGACCGGAATCCCATCCAGGTCGATGCTTCCCGTCGCCGAGGCGCGCATGCCATGCGGTGTCCAGCCCGCAAGGCTGGCCCGCTCCGTCCCGCGCGGGAGCGGGACGACGAGCATCTGCGGCGGCCCTTCCCCGCCTTGCCGGCCGGTGACCAGCGCCCGTTCCACCAACCCCGCCCCTGAGCAGAGGATCTTGCCACCCCGCAGGACGCCGTCCTCCATGCGAAGCGAGACAGAGCTGCCCTCGGTGTTCCAGACACCGAAAAGGCAGCCCGCCCGGGCATCCTCGGCCGCAGAGCGCTGCTGGGTGCGCGTGCCGTAGGTCATCACCAGACGAAGAGCGTTCATATGCCCCTCGAACAGCCGCCCAAGTGGCAGGCTGGTCCGCCCCACCAGCCGAAGCGCCTCGAACGCACCTTCACCGCCGCCGGGCTCCGTGCCCCAGCCGACGCCCCCGAACTCGGTGGGAAGCGGAGCGGCAAGGAGGCCCTTGGCGGCAAGAAGGCCGACATCCGCCTCAGGCAATCCGCCGTCGGTCTCGTCCAGCTCGCCCGCCCGGCTCCCGACAGCCGGCCCGATCGCGCGCAAGCGCGCCAGCAAGGAAGCGCTCCGGTCCAAGGCGGCCGGGGCGTGGGCGTCGAAAGCAAGGTCCATCGTGCGCGCACTTGGGGGGGCGCTCAAATTGCGCATCCCCCCACACATTACATTTGTTAGCCACCGGCATCCGGGCCCTACCCGGGCGGCGGGCCAACCCCGGCGTGGGAGCCGCTATGACGAGGAAAATGCTTGGATCCGAACGCTTTCCAGGCTTGGTTGCCGCCCTCCTGTCCTCAGGCGAGTTCCTCCAGGAATGCTGAACGCGATCACCGTATCCGGCCGCACCTTCGTCGCCCTGCGAAAGGCAGGCCGGCCGGTCGGTGGGGGCACCCGCGTCTACCACGCGGTCACGCCTTACTGCCGCCCTGCCCTGTGCGCGGACGAGCCCGGCAACGGGTCCGGCTGGGAGGAACCTCCGCATCACGAGGTGACATGCAAGGCCTGCCTGAAGCGGCTCGACCGGCTCAGGGGGCGCTAGCAGCGCAGCGATGCTGCAGCTGCTGCCCGAACAGGAAGGCAAGGATATCCGTCAGGATTTGGTCAGCATCCGACAGATCATGCATCTCGGCGTAATGCGCGAGATGCCGGATCGCGGACACGGCAAGATCCAGTTGGGAATGCATCTGCACTGCCTTCCGAATATCACGACCCGATCAGGTCCGGCGCTGTATCGACGGACGGAATGGCCAATTTGTGTCGGTCTGAGGATTATTCCGCGCCTGACGTGGTCCGGGAAGACCTATGTGAACGGGTCAAGCCACCCCGTCTCACGGCCGCCCGTCCGGCTTCCATGTTGCGGCCCTTATCCGCCGCGTGGAGGTATTGCGGCCTGACCGGCTTGCCACAGCCGGAGTTACAGCGACTGCAGGCTGCAATCGCCCCTGCCGTCCAAGGATAGGCCGCCCTGCTGTCAGCTAGAACGCAAGAAGTGTTATCGTCCAATCCAATCGATGCGGCGGAAATGAGGGTTCAGGCAATGGTGGAAGGCCGGGGCGTACAGTCCATCGAGGTTGGCGGCCGACTGCTGCGGGCGATGGTCGATGTCGGCCAGCCAGCGATGCTTCGGGACCTTTCTCACGCCGCCGAGCTGACACCTGCCCAGGCACATGCCTACCTCGTCAGCTTCCGTAAGCTCGGATTGGTCGAGCAGGACGAGGTGAGTGGGCGTTACTACCTCGGGCCCTTCGCATTGGAGATCGGCCTGGCGCGGCTTCGGAGCGCCCATCCGCTGCGCATGTCCGGCCGCGCGGCGGCGGAATTCGCGACGGAGATGGGGCTGATGGTCACCATCGCCGTCTGGGGCACGCACGGGCCCACGATCATCGAGGTGCATGAATCCAACCAGCCGATCCATGTAAACCTGCGTGCGGGATCAGTCTACACCATCACCGGCACCGCGACGGGGCGGCTCTTCGCCGCCTTCCTGCCGGCCCAGCAGGTGAGGCCTCTGCTGATGGAGGAGCTGCGCGAGGGCGGGGCGGCCAGCCGCAAGGTGGGAAAGGCCACGACCGAGGGGCGGCTGGAGCACGACATCGCCGCGATCCGCAGCCTCGGCTACTCGACGACCGAGGGCGTCCCGGTGCCAGGGATCAACGCGATCAGCGCACCGGTTTTCGACCATACAGGCCAGTTGCAGCACGCCATCACCGCCATCGGCAACGAAGGTACGCTGGACTGCGGGCCGGACAGTCCGCAGCCCGCCGCTGTGCTCGCCCTGGCGCGGCGCCTCTCGAGCGAGCTGGGCTACCTCGCCCCGATGCCTGCGTCCCCGGTCAGTGTCCCGCGCCGAGGTAGGCCGCGCGCACCTGCGGATCCTGCAGCAGCGCCGCGCCAGTCCCGTTCAGGGTGACGCGGCCGGTTTCCAGCACATAGGCCTGATCGGCAACGCCGAGCGCCAGCTTTGCCATCTGCTCCACCAGCAACACCGTGATGCCGCGCGCGCGGAGCGCGCGAATGATGCCGAAGATCTCCCGGATGATCAGCGGCGCGAGGCCGAGCGAGGGCTCGTCCAGCAGCAGCAGACGCGGCTCACCCATCAGGGCGCGGGCGATGGCCAGCATCTGCTGCTCGCCGCCTGAAAGGGTGACGGCCATCTGGTCCTGCCGTTCGCGCAGGCGCGGGAAGATGGCATATTGCGCCTCCACGGCCGCGGCCATCGCGGCGGGCGCGAGATCGCGGGACCAGGCGCCGAGTTCGAGATTGTCCCGGACACTTTGATCCGGGAAGACCCGCCGCCCCTCAGGGGAGAGAGCGATCCCGGCCTGCACGCGGCGGTTTGGCGGCAGGGAGGTGATGTCCCGCCCCTCGAACAGGATCTGCCCGGCCGAGAGCGGCAGCAGCCCCGCGATGGCCTTCATCAGCGTCGTCTTGCCCGCACCGTTCGCGCCGACGATGGCGACGACCTGGCCCTGCTCCACGCGGATCGAGGCATCGGTCACGGCCTGGATGGGGCCGTAGCCGATGCATGCCCCGCGCACCTCCAGCATCACGCTCATGCCCGTACCGCCAGTTCCGGCTCGGGCCGGGCTTGTTCGGGCTCGTCCTCCTCGGTGCCGAGATAGGCAGCCATGACGCGCGGATCGGCCTGCACCTTCATCGGCGGACCCTCGGCAATGGTGGCGCCATAGTCCAGGACGATCACGTGGTCGGAGATCGCCATGACGAGGTCCATGTGATGCTCCACGAGCAGGATGGTGATGCCCTGGTCGCGGATGCGGAGCAGGAGCTGGCCGAGTTCCGCGGTCTCCTGCGGATTCAGCCCGGCGGCCGGTTCATCAAGCAGCAGGAGATGCGGCTCGGTGGCGAGCGCGCGCGCCAATTCCACCCGGCGCTGCAGGCCGTAGGGAAGCGCACCGGCGGGCTGCTCCGCCAGGCCGGAGAGGCCGAGGAAGCGCAGGATCTCGCCGACGCGCACCTCCGCCGCCCGCTCCTCCCGCCACGCCAGGGGTAAGCCGAGCAGGGAGGAGAGGAAGCCGTTGCGCATGCGGGCGTGCTGGCCGAGCAGGACGTTGTCCCGCACCGAAAGATCCCGGAACAGGCGGAGGTTCTGGAAGCTGCGTGCGATGCCGCGGGCGCAGATGACATGCGGTGCCGTGCGGCCCAGCGCCTCGCCCTGGAAGAGGATGCTGCCGGAATCCGGGCGGACCACGCCGGACAGCATGTTGATGAAGGTGCTCTTGCCCGCGCCGTTCGGGCCAATGAGCGCGTGGATATGCCCGCGGGTGAGGCTGGCCGAAACATCGCGTGCCGGGCGGACGCCGCCATAGGCCTTATTAAGCCGGTCCGCCGTCAGCATCGGCGCATTGGGCGCGGCAGCCGCGGCCCGGACGGGAAGGCAAGCGTCAGGACTCGGGGTCTCGGCGCGCCGCGAGGCCTCGGTGCTGTCTCGGCGGCGGAACAGGGAATCGATCACGCCGGCCAACCCCTTAGGCATGACGTAGAGCGCGAAGAGCAGCAGCGCGCCCTGCACGAAGTGCTCGATCCAGGACCAGCGGGCGACGAGGGCCGTGATCACCGTCAGCGTCACCGCGCCGAGGATGGGGCCCAGCAGCGATCCGGCGCCGCCGAACAGGACGAGGAGCAGGATGAAGATCGAGAGGTTGAAGTTGATGAAGTCGGAGTTGATGTACTGGTTCTGCTGCGCCACCAGCGCGCCGGCTAGCCCGCAGGTGGCGGCGGCGATGACGAAGGCGAGGATCTTGGTCCGCAGCACGGGCACGCCCACAGCGGCAGAGGCCACCTCATCCGCCTGGAGCGAGAGGAAGGCGCGGCCGTAGCGACCCGTGAGCAGATTGCGCAGCAACAGGTGCAGACCGAGGCCGAGCGCGACGACGAGCCAGACCCATTGTGTCATGTCCAGCGGCTGGCCGGCGAAGGTGAGAGGCTTGATGGCGTAGATGCCCATGGCCCCGCCGAAGACCTCGGCCTCCGTCACCAGCTTCTCCACGACGATGCCGAAGGCGAGGGTGACCATGGCAAGGCTCGGCCCGCGCACACGGAGCGAGGGCGCCGCGATCAGCACGCCGCAGAGCGCCGCGATGACGGTGGCGAGCACCAGCGCGGTCCAGGGGCCGAGATCCCAGGAGGAGGTGGTGAGCAGCGCCGCGCCATAAGCGCCTGCCGCGAAGAGCCCGGCCTGGCCGAGCGACTTCTGCCCGGCATAGCCGAGCAGCACGTTCATGCCGGAGGCGCAGAGAAAGTAGATGCCGATGTTGAACAGGACGCGCAGGTAGAAGTCGTTGGTTACCACGGCGGCCATCAGGGCCACCGCCGCTGCGAACAGCACGGCCAGGAGAGCATGGCGCATCGGCGTCACACCTTGTCCAACGCGCGCCGGCCGAACAGCCCGTTCGGCTTCACGGCGAGCACGAGGATGATGAGGAGGAACACGGCGATCTCGCGCCACTGGGCCTGCCAGAGCGCAACGCCCGATTCCAGCAGACCAAGGGCAAAGCCGCCGAAGATGCAGCCGCGCGGGTTGTCCAGGCCGCCGAGGATGGCGCCGGAGAAGGCCTTGAGCGCGATGCCCATGCCCATGAAGAGCGAGGCCGAGGCGATGGGGGCCACCAGCACACCGCCCACCCCCGCCAGCGCGGAGGACAGGGCGAAGGCGCCGAGCATGACGGCGGTGACGTTAATGCCCATCAGCGCCGCGACATCCGGATCATAGGCGACGGCGCGCATCGCCTTGCCCAGCCGCGTCCGGCGCATGACGAGGTCGAGCGCGACCATCAGCACCACGGCCACGACCAACACCGCGATCTCCTGCGGCCGCACGCCGGCCCCGCCGAGGCGCAGCACGCCGTCGCCGAAGGGGGACGGCATGTTCACGGGCGCCGGACCCCAGACCGCGAGACCCAGGGACTGCAGGATAATGCCGAAGCCGATTGTGCTCATTACCCAGGACATGCCGGGCTTGCCCGCGAAGGGGCGGATAGCGGCAAGGAAAAGCAGCAGGCCGAGCGTACCCAGCGCCGCGCCCACCGCCAGCGCCGCAACGGGATAGCGGAAGCCCTCAGAGGCCGCGGGTGCCAGCGCGCCGAAGCTGCCGCTTTCCCCGGAGGAGAGGGCATAGAGCACGGTGACGCCGAGGAAGGCGCCCACGCCGATGAACTCGCCCTGGGCGAAGTTCAGGGTGCGGGTGGTGGTGAAGGTGATGCTGAAGCTCAGGGCGATGAGGGCGTAAACCCCCCCGATCGCCAGCCCGCTCACCAGGGCCTGCAACATGGTCGCCAGCACGGCTCGGTTCTCCTGGGCCGGTTGGGCCGCGGTCCCCGCACAGGGCGGGGCCGCGGGGAGGAATCAGCCCTTGAAGTCGCCGGGCTGCAGGCCGCGCACAACCTCGTCGCTGAAGGCGGCGAGCTTGCCGTCGCGCCAGCAGGTCCAGCGCTGGTCGGCCGCGGTCAGCGCCTCGTGCTCGGTCTTGCTAAAGGGCTTGTCGTAGGTCTTGGCATAGCCCTGCAGCGTGCCGCGCAGGTCCTCCAGCGCCTCGCGCACCGCGGGGCCGTCGGTGCGGCCGGCCTGGGCGATGGCGCGGGCGAGCAGCATGGTGCCGTCATAGCCGTGCACGGCGAAGGAGAAGGCGGAATCCGCATCGATCCTGGGGCGGATGCGGGCAAAGAAGGCCTGCTGGTGCGGCGTGCGGTCCTCGGACACCGTGCGGAGGAAGATCGGTTTCTCAGCAAGCTGCGGGCCGGCGGCGTTGATGAAGCTGAGATTATCGGCGGCCCAGCTCGTCAGCACGGTGGGAAAGTAGTTGATCTTCTCCATGCTGCGCATGAGCTGCCCGATCGGCGTGCCCTGCGCCCAGACCAGCGCCGTCTCAACGCCCGCCGAGCGCAGCTTGGAGAGCTGCGAGGTCATGTCCGTGTCGTTGACGTTGAACTTCTCGTTCGCGACCGGCGTCATCTCCTGGGCGGCCGCAACCTCGGTCAGGTCCTTCAGCCCGCCCTGGCCGTAGCCGGTCGTCTCCGTCAGGAAGCCGATCTTGCCGGTGCCTGGGCGCTTCTTCGCATAACCCATGATGGTGACGACCTGGGTGCGATCCACGCTGCCGACGCGGAACATGTAGTTGTCGGCCCCCTCGCGCATCGGCTTGGTGATGTCGGTGGCCGAGCCGATGCAGCCCATCACGGGGATGCGCTTCTGGTTGGGGATGTGGCGCCAGGCCAGCGCATTGCCGGAATTGGTCGGGCCGAGCACGGCGACGACGCGCTCATTGTCGATTAGGTCGCTCATGTTCTGGATCGACTTGGGCGGCTGGGACAGGTCGTCGCGGATCACCAGCGAGAACGGACGGCCAAGCACGCCGCCTTCCTTGTTCACATCCTCAATCGCGGCCTCAATGCCGACGACGGCGGCGCGGCCGGACTGGGCGGAGGGAGAGGCGGCGAGATCGCCGTTGAAGCCGAGCTTGATGGGCTGCCCCTGGGCCAGCGCCCGCCCGGACAGGGCCGGTGTGACCAGTAGGCCCGCGAGCGCGCCGCGCCCGAGATCACGCCGTGTGGGCCGGAACTCTTGCATCACGTCCTCCTCTCTCGCCTCGCGGCGCCCGTCTGTGCGGGATGATTGAAGACGGAAGAGAGGATGGACGGCGCGGCATGGAGCACTGCGGCTTGCCTCTCCCCCAGTCTTTGGCCGGGTCTTGGATGCCCGATCTCAGGGAAGGCTAAGTGCCACCGAAGCGGTATGCAATAAACAAAACCTCTTGGCCGCGACAATTTGTCCCTTGCGAATGATTTCGGTGCGTGTTTGCCTGCTTCCGCGGTGCCCCCTCGAATGGGCCGCCGGCCAGCAGGTGTGCGACGACACCCCGCGGCACAAGGAGGGACTGCCCGGATGCTGCTGTCAGGACAACGCGCGCTCGTCACCGGGGCCGGCCAGGGCAATGGCGCCGCCATGGCGCTAGGACTGGCGCAGCATGGGGCGCTGGTGGCGGTGACGGATCTCGACGCTGCCCTTGCCGCCGAAACCGCCGCGCGGATCACCGAGGCTGTTGGCCAGGCCGTCTCCCACGCGCTGGACGTCACGGACCTGGACGGTTGCCGCGCTTTCGCAGCCCGGCTCGCCGCGGAGTGGGGCGATGTCTCCATCCTCGTGAACAATGCCGGCCTCTGCCCGCGTCACACGGTGGACGACCCGGCGCTGGACCGTGCCTGGGACGCCGCGATGGACGTGAACCTCCGCGGCACGCTCAACGTCACCCGCGCCTTTCTCGACGCGCTCCGGCGGACCAAGGGGCGGGTCGTCAACATCGCCTCCATCGCTTCCTTCGTCTCGACGAACACCTCGGTCAGCTATCCCGTTTCCAAGGCAGGCGTGCGGGCACTGACGGGCGCGCTGGCGCAGGAACTGGCGCCCGACGGGGTGCGGGTGAACGCGATCGCCCCCGGCACCTTCGCCACCCGCATGACCGAGGCGACGCGCCTCAACCCCGAGCGGTCCGAACGCTTCCTCGCCCGCATACCCATGCGTCGCTATGGCGAGCCGGAGGAGTTGGTGGGGCCGCTGGTCTTTCTCGCCTCCGACATGTCCAGCTACGTCACCGGCAGCACGCTGGTGGTCGATGGCGGTTATCTTGCGACCTGACGCGATGGTCGTCCGCATGGGCCTGCTCAGCCGGCGCCCGGACACCGCACCTGACGCGTTTCGCCGGTACTGGCGCGAGGTCCACGGCCCCCTCGCCGCGCGGCTTCCGGGATTGCGGCGCTACGCGCAGAACCTCGTCACGGATCGGTCCCAGCTCGCCATCGACCATGCCCGGGGAGGCTGGGACCTCGACGGCATCTCGCAGCTCACCTTCGACGACCGCGCCGCCATGGACGCGGCCGCTGCCTCGCCCGAAATGACCCCGATCGGGCCCGACAACGACCGCTTCGCGGTGTTGCGCGGCATCCTCGTCACACAGCCCAATCCGGTGGTGCCGGTGGCGGAGGGTCCGCTGGTCAAGCGCATGTCGCTCCTGCGGCGCCGCCCCGATATCGACGCCGATCGGTTCCGGGAGGAGTGGTTCGGCTTCCATGCCGAGGCGGTTGGCCGGTTTCCGGGTCTGGCGGGCTACACGCAGAACCTCGTCGTCGCGCGCCAGGCCGGCGGGGCCACGGACTACGCCGACCTGCCCGTGGATGGCGTGGTCGAGATGTGGTTCCGGAACGTCGAGGACCTGAAGACCGCCTTCGCCTCCCCCGCCGCTGAAATATCGCAGCGGCACGCGAAGGAGTTCATCGCGGACATCACCACCTTCCTGGTCGAACCCCACGCGGTGGTGGGATGACGGCAGCGCCGCTTCTCCTGTCTCCGCTCGCGCTGCGGGAGCTCCGCCTGCGCAACCGCATCGTCATCTCGCCCATGTGCCAGCACGCGGGCGAGGATGGCGCAGCGACGGACTGGCACCTCGTCCATCTCGGCAAGTTCGCCCTGGGCGGTGCAGGTCTGATCCTGACGGAAAGCACGGCCGTCTCCATGGAGGGGCGGATCGGGGAGGCCGATCTCGGCCTCTGGTCGGATGCCCATGTCGCGCCACTGCGCCGCGTGACGGCCTTCGTGAAGGGCCAGGGCTCCGCAATCGGCGTGCAGCTCGCCCATGCCGGGCGCAAGGCGGGCAGCCATCCCCTCTGGCATGGCGGCCGCGCCTTCACCGCGGACGAGTTGGCGGCGCGCAGCTGGTCCCGTATCGGCCCCAGCGCCATCGCGGCCGGGCCGGAATGGAGCGATCCGGCCGCAATGGATGCGTCCGACATCGTGCGCGTGATCGGGGACTTCGCCACCGCCACCCGCCGCGCCGATGCGGCCGGATTCGATGTGGTGGAGCTGCATTTCGGCCATGGCTATCTCGCCGCCAGCTTCCTCTCGCCCCTCTCGAACCGGCGCACGGACAGCTATGGCGGCGATCGCGCGGGGCGGATGCGGCTGGCGCTGGAGATTGCCGCCCGTGTCCGCGCCGAGTGGCCGAATGGCAAGCCGCTGTTCTGCCGGATCTCGGCCGTGGACGGAGCCGACGGTGGCTGGGACATCGCGGACTCCATCGCCCTGGCAGAGGCGCTGAAGGCCCAAGGGGTCGATGTGATCGATGTCTCCTCCGGCGGGTTGACGGAGGAGACGCGGCGCATCGCCGTGCCGCGCGGCCCCGGCTTCCAGGCCGGTTTCGCCGAGGCGATCCGCCGCGGTGCCAGCGTCACCACCCAGGCGGTCGGGATGATCCTCGACGGGCCCCAGGCCGAGGCCATCCTGCAGGACGGCCAGGCCGATCTGGTGGCCATCGCGCGGGAGGCGCTGCGCGATCCCTACTGGCCGCGCCGGGCGGCCGAGCAGCTCGGCATCGAGGACGACTACGCGGACTGGCCGGAACGCCATGGCGTCTGGCTGGCGAAGCGCGAGCAGGGGATGGGCGGCGTGCTGCGCGCGCGCCGGGCCGCCCTGGCGCGCGCTGCCACGGAGAAGGGAAGGGAAACGGCGTGACCGATACGGTGGAATGCGACGTGCTAGTGGTCGGCTCCGGCGCCGGCGGGCTTTCGGCGGCGGTGGCGGCGGCGGCCCGCGGCCTCTCGGTGATCGTGGCGGAAAAGGAGCCCTATGTCGGCGGCACCACCGCGCTCTCGGGCGGCTTCCTGTGGGTGCCGAACAACCCGGTCTCGCAGCGCGACGGGGTGGAGGACAGCGTGGACTCCGCCCGCACCTATCTGCGCCATGAGGCTGGCAACCACTTCAAAGCCGACTGCGTCGACGCCTTCCTGGCGGCCGGGCCGGAGGCGGTGGACTTCTTCGACCGCGAGACGGCGGTGAAGTTCGAACCCGCCTCGGCCTTCTCCGACTACCATCCCACCGCGCCGGGCGGCCGCTCGGGCGGGCGATCCATCAAGGCGCAGGCCTATCGCGCGCAGGGGCTGGGCAGCGAGTTGAAGCGGCTGCGGCCGCCGCTGCCGGAACTGACCTTCGTCGGGCTGATGATCGGCTCCGGGCCGGAGCTGAAGCATTTCTTCAACGTCACGCGGTCGCTGGCCTCGGCCGCCTATGTGGCGGGGCGGCTGGCGTCCCATGCGCGGGACCTGGTGACGAACGGGCGCGGCATGCTGCTGACCAACGGCAATGCCCTTGCCGCGCGTCTTTTCCGCAGCGCGCTCGATCGCGGCGTGCAGGTCTGGACCGATGCGCCCGCCCTGCGCCTCGAGCGCGAGGGGGAGGCCGTGCGCGGCGCTATGGTGCGGCATGAGGGCCGGGAGGTCCGTGTGCGCGCAAAACGTGGCGTGGTGCTCGCGGCCGGCGGCTTTCCGCAGGACAAGGAACGCCGCCGCGCGATGTTCCCGCATGACCGTGATAACACCGGGCATTTCTCCCCCGCCCCTGCCGGCAACACCGGCGACGGGCTGCGGCTTGGCGAGGGCGTGGGCGCCACGGTGGTGCAGGGCTATCCCAACGCCGCAGCCTGGGTCCCGGTCTCCCGCGTGCCGCGTAAAGACGGAAGCTGGGGCGTGTTCCCGCACTTCATCGACCGCGCCAAGCCTGGGCTGATCGCGGTGCTTCCGAATGGGAAGCGCTTCGTGAACGAGGCGAATTCCTATCACGACTTCATCCAGGCGCTGTTCGCCAGCACCAAGCCGGGCGAGGCCGCGCGCGCCTATCTCGTCGTGGACCAGCCGTTCCTGAGCCGCTTCGGCCTCGGCTTCGTAAAGCCCTTCCCCGTCCCTGTCGGGCCAAACATCCGGTCCGGCTACCTAAAGACCGGCAAGACCGCCGCGGAACTGGCGCGCAACGCGGGCATCGACCCCACCGGGCTGGAAGCGACGCTTGCCGAGTGGAACCGCGACATGGAGGGGGGAGAGGACCGCGCCTTCGGCAAGGGTTCCACCGCCTACAACCGCTTCAACGGCGATCCGGAGTTCCAGCCCAACCCCTGCCTGGCGCCGATCGCGAAAGGGCCCTTCTACGCCGTCGAGCTGGTGGTAGGCGATCTCGGCACCTTTGCCGGCCTGCGGTCCAACGGGAACGCGCAGGTGCTGGACGAGGAGGGCAAGCCGATCCCTGGCCTCTACTCCGCAGGCAACGATATGGCGAGCATCATGGGCGGCAACTACCCCGGTGGTGGGATCACGCTCGGCCCCGCGCTCACCTTCGGCTGGATCGCCGCGAGGCATATGGCCGGGACATCCGACGTGGCCACCGCGCGCACGAATGCCGAGGCGATCGGCGCGTAGAGGAACCCGCCGTGTCCGGCTTTGCCGGCACGAACGACCCTGCCGAGAAAATTGCGGGCGGCATCATTGGCGATGACAGCGTGCTGGTGGAGGCCCAAGCCACCCCGCGCATGGCGCGTCTCATCCTCCATGCACCAACGCACTGAATGCGGGGGCTCTAATCAACCACGACAGCTCCAGCTCAGGCACATGAGGACGAACCAGAGGCCGCAGGGCGGCGACAGCACCCTGCGCGGAGGTACAGGGCCCGCCCAGGTCTGTTCCCGTAGGTCGCGCCAGCAAAGGGGTAATAAGCTGGCCCCGCTGATGTAAGGCATGGATCAGTTCTCCCAGCCTCGATGCTGCACAGCGGCACTCTCCTGCAGCATCAAGCGCGGCAAGGGCACCTTCGTCAGCGGTCGCCTTGAGCCGGGGACGCCCCGCACATGGCACGAAGACACCGCTAGTCAGCATCCGCCCGGTCAATCCTGGAAACGGTGAGCCGTTCAAGGTATCCCGGCCTCGGCATAGCAATGGGCCAGTCAGGTCCGCTTCGTTGCCCGCCGCCCGCGACCCGACCCGCAACTGCGACGAGGATATCCCGCCATGCAGCTCTCCCTCGTTCATACCACTTGGCCGCTCCGCCGCGCGCTCGGCCTAGCCCTTGCCACCCTGCTGGCCGCTGCCCCAGCAACCGGTCAGACCGTCACACCATCCCAGCCAGCCTACGGTGCCGAGCTGGAAGGCTTCGCCTATCCCTACCCTGTCGAGCGCTTCCGCTTCCCGTCGCAGCGACAGGAGGTGTCGATGGCCTTCATGGACGTTGCCCCGACCGGGGCCGCGAACGGCCGCACCGTTGTGCTCCTGCACGGCAAGAATTTCTGCGCCGCCACCTGGGAAACGACGATCGCTGCCCTTGCAGGCGCTGGCTACCGGGTGATCGCCCCCGACCAGGTCGGCTTCTGCGCTTCCACCAAGCCGGAGCGCTACCAGTTCAGCTTCGGCCAGCTTGCCGTCAACACCCGCGCTCTGCTGGCGGCGCGTGGGGTGGAGCGGGCCACGATCCTCGGCCACTCGATGGGCGGAATGCTTGCCGCCCGCTATGCGCTGATGTTCCCGCAGAACACCGAACGGCTGGTGATGGTCAACCCGCTCGGGCTGGAGGATTGGCAGGCCGAGGGGGTGCCCTACAGCAGCCCGGACCAGAACATGCAGGGCGAGCTACGCACCGATTACGACAGCATCCGCGCCTACCAGCTGCGCTTCTACTACGACAACCAATGGAAGCCCGAATACGAGCAATGGGCACGGATGGCAGCCGGCCTTTACGCCGGCCCGGGCCGCGACGTCGTGGCCTGGAACCAGGCACTGACCTCGGAGATGATCCAGACCCAACCGGTGGTGCATGAATTCGGGCGCATCCGGGTGCCAACGCTGCTCATGATCGGTGGCCGCGACCGCACAGCGCCCGGCGCCGCGCGCGCACCGCGAGAGGTGCAGGATCGCCTGGGCCGCTACGCCGAGCTCGGCCGCCGTGCCGCCGCCGCGATTCCCGGCGCCCAGCTGTTGGAATTCCCTGAGTTGGCCCACTCACCGCAGGTCGAGGCACCGGCCCGCTTCCACGAGGCGCTGCTCCGCGCGCTGGATTGATGCCCGCCAGGCGCGGTCACCTCCAACATCAGAGGTGACCGAAGCGAAGCTGGACGTGGGGCGTTCGGCACCCACGTCCAGCCGGGCTGTTCAACACCCAGCGCCGGCCGTTGCTGGTTACTGCACACGCGCCCGAAGAGCCGCGCGGCATGCCTTCGCGCCGCCCAATCGCAACCTCTCAACCGAGCGGAATGAAAGGGCGGCCGGCGAGCGCCTGGATGAAAAGACCCAGAGTGGCAGCCGACCAGACCACCGAGGCCGCCAGAAGGACCGGGCGCGTATCACGTGCATTCCAGGCGTTCAGCATGAGGCCAAGTAGCGGGATCACTTGCGCGGCGTGAAGCCCGACAAAATGCGCCACCCGCAGATCCCCGCCCGTTCCAGACCAACCAAGAAGCGGGACGCCAGGGCCGTGCCCGCCGCCACCGATGACCGGGCCATGGTTCACGGCAATGGCCCAGCCCGTGACCAACCCCGCGATACCGGAGACGAGCAGCCCGATACCGACCGCACGGCTCACGAGCCGGGGCACCTGCCGTGCCGGGCGCGACAATACCAGCACGCCGAGCAGCGCGGTCGCGAGGACGATGAGCGTCGCACCAGCGCCCATCAGCTGGTACATCACGAACTCGAACCGGCTCACCGCGAAGTGGGAGGGCAGTCCGCGGGCGCCCTGCACGGTGATCCAGACCACCTCGAACAGCGACATCGTCAGGAGGGCGAGGAGAAAGGCCCTGGCGGCCCAGCCCTCCCTTGCGCTTCGGTCGAGCGCGGCGAGGGCCAGCGCGACGGTCAGGACATGAACGCCGAAGGACAGCTGGAACTTGAAGGGTTTCAGCCAGACGGAAACGGCATTGATCGTCCGGCCATCGAGGGCGAGGCCGAACAGGGCCGGCAGCATCATGGCAAGGAAGAGCAGGCCCACCGCGGCCACAACCCGCTCCTGCCGAAGCAGTCGCGCGGTGCTGGTGATGATGTCGGACATCGCCGAGCTCCCCGGTCAGGCGATGCGGGATGTCGCGCGCTGCAGCGCGACGCCGGCGGCGAGAACCAGCAGGCCGATCGGTCCGAACAGGAATGTCAGCGGCAGCGCGGGAAGAAGCAGCCAGCGCGTCAGTCCCCGCCGGTCCACTTCGTCCGCGATCCAGCCACCCACCAGCAGGTCGAAGGCGAGGTAGTGCGCCCAGCCCGCGAGCAGCATGCGCGGGTCCTCGAAGAGGCGAGCGACGGCGTCGAGGGTGTCGTAGCCGCCTTCGGAGGTGGGCCAGGCGATGGCGACGAGCGCCGCGTAGAGGACCGACAGAAGCAGTGGTACAGCGCGGCCGGCAACAACCACCCGTAGCCAGGCCTGGTTCGCGAGGATGCCGAGAATCAACGCTCCCCATCCGGAGAGGGCGAGCAGGTTGGCAACCAGGAAGAGGGAGCGCGGGTTCATGGGCGTGTCCTGTCGTGCAAAGGGTTGAGGTCTTGCGGCCGGCCACTTGCTCTCGATACGCGAGGGGCCGATCGTATCGGCGGGCCGACATCATTGGCTTCGTGCGCGGCATGCGCTCATCGAGCGGGTCTGCGGCGCAGGCACGGGATGAAGATGTCAGGGCTGGGTTTCGCTGCGGGCGAACGGCCTCGCCTTCGCTGAGAGCCTCGTCCCGCGGCCTTTGCTCGTCGCGAGCGCTTTCAGAACCGGTAGGATACGGCGAGACCGCCCATCAGCTGGTTCCTGGAGCCTTCCCCAGTGACGATCGGGCTATCGGCGGCATCCCCCAGGAGGCGACTGTAAGCCAGCCGTCCGGTCAGGCCCCAGTGCGCGTTGAATTGGTAGCCGGCGGTGAGGCCAAGCCCTGCATCCCGCAATCCGCCACCCGGCCTATAGGCTTGCACCCCGGATTGTACGGCCTCCGACTGCGTGACGCCGAAATAGGTGCGCGTGTACTCGCCATTGGCGAAGTTCACCTCGGCATCGAGGTTCACGAAGATGCTGCGCCCGCGCAGCGCGGCATAGGAGATTCCGGCCGTGCCAAGAAAGCCGCTCTTTGATCCCGTAGCGGCAAGGGACAGCTCCACCTGGCCCTGCCCGCGGGCATCTCCACCAAGGCGAACACCCATGAAGCCACCGGCCTCGATGGCTGTGTCGATCTCGCGCATTCGGGCAACGCGGTCACTGTCCACATCGCTGTCGCGGCCCGAGTTGATTCGGATCAGCGGCCCCGCGACGAAGTGGCGTGACGGCACGACGTTGGCCCGAAGCGTCAGTCCGCGAAGCTGGAGGAAGTACGGGCCGTAATTCACATCGCCCAGCAGGAACGGGGCGATCTTGGTCGAATCTGCTCCTGCATACTCCGGCACCATGGCCGGGCCGAGCCCGAGGAAGCCGGACCACCCGGTCACTGGATCGGAGCCCGCACCTTGTTGAGCGAAGGCCGGAGACGCAGCAAGGAGTGGGGCCAGGAGGAACAGCGGCCGCGCGAGGCGAGGAAGACCGGAAGGGCTGAACAACACGGTGTGGGGTGCTCCTATCTGTCGGAAGCGACCCTAGGCAGCACGTTTTGCCGGATGATGTGGCTGTTGCGTCAGCGCCTGCACTCTGCATCAAGGCTGACACAAAATCGGCTGGCAGCGGCTGTGTGCGAAAAGATGGTGGTGCCGCGGGTGTTGCTTGCGGTTCCCGGCCTTGCGCGGGACACAGGAGTCTAGTCGAGAGGGCAAGCATGGGACGCATGATGCTTTCGGCGCTGGCTCTGGCGGTCGCTACGCTCGCCGGCGGGGCGGCAGCAGCGCAGAATCTTGGGTGGAGCAGCGTCCTCCCCTCGATGGCCGGCACGGATGTCCTCGGCCTTGCGCTCAGACAGCATATTCAGCGCGATGCGCGCCCAGCCCCGGGCGCGAACCCAGGTGCCAGCCCGGTTTCCGCCAACCTGCGCTACACACCGGATGCGGCACGGAGGCGCGCCAATCTCGCCCAGTTCGTCGCGCGTTCGCGGTCGGCCGACCCGGCCGGCGCCGAGCGCCTGGCGCAGCTCTTCGCCAGCGGCGTCATCATCGAGCGGATCGGCGCCGCCATCGCGCCGCTTGGCCTCAGGCTGGACGACCTGGCGGATGCCTATGCGCTGTGGTGGGTTGCGGCCTGGCAAGCCACCCAGGGCACCAATCCGACGCCGAGCCGAGCCACCATGCAGGCCGTGCGCGCCCAGGTGATGCGGGCAATGGCAACGACGCCATCACTGGCCAATGCCGACAACGCGGGCCGGCAGGCCCTTGCCGAGGCGCTGCTAATCCAGACGATGCTGCTGGATGGCATGGTCGAGCAGGCGCGGCGGCCGGAGGAACGGCGCGCCATCGCTACCGCCGCGGCCCAGGGTGCCGCCGGGATGGGGCTCGACCTGTCGCGCATGCGGCTGACCGAAACCGGGTTCGTGTCCCGCTAGAATCACTGCATGCCCTTCAGGGGTCATGCGGGCGGCGGATCACCTGCTGCCGCGTGCCAGGCGGTCAGCCCCGGCCGTTAAGGAAGGGATTGGACAGGCGCTCCTCGCCAAAGGTGGAGCCCGGCCCGTGGCCGCAGAGAAAGCGGATCTCATCACCCAGCGGCAGCAGCTTGTCCTTGATGGCCGTGATCAGCGCAGCATGGTCGCCATAGGGGAAGTCGGTCCGCCCGACCGAGCCGCGGAAGACCACGTCCCCCACTACCGCAAGGCCCAGGGCCGTCGAGGTAAAGGCCAGGTGACCGGGCGTGTGCCCGGGGCAGTGCAGCACGGCGAAGTCCTGCCCGGCGATAGAGACCGTCTCGCCCTCCGCCAGCCAACGGTCCGGGGTCACATTCTCCATCCCCTCGATGCCGAACCGCGCGCCCTGCTCTGCCAGGCCTTCCAGGAGGAAGGCGTCGCGTCGGTCAGGCCCCTCGATCGGCACAACCTCCTCCTGCCGCGCTTCCAGCGCGCGCTTCAGCTCGGCCGCGCCGCCGGCATGGTCCAAATGGCCATGGGTGAGCAGGATGCGATCGACCTTGAACCCAGCCCTGTCCAGTGCGGCGAGGATGCGCGGCACATCGCCGCCCGGGTCGATCACCGTGCCGCGCCCGGTTTCGGCATCCCAAATTAGGGCGCAGTTCTGCTGGAAGGGCGTGACCGGGATCTGGGCGGCCTGGAGCTTGGGCATGCACCCGGCCTGCCATGCGGGGCAGGAGGGGTCAACGGCCGCGCCTTCAGCAGCACCGAGCTGCCCTTCAACCCGCGTTGACGCAGTGCAGCATCGCTCATAAGAACCGCCCTCCCGATCAGCGAAGCCCGAACAGGCGCAGCCTTACCCAGCGCCGGAGGCGCCGCTTGCCCATGCCCATCACCTTTGCCGACCTCTCCCTGGCGCCGGCCCTGCTGCGCGCACTGGCCGAGGAAGGGTATGCCCACCCCACGCCGATCCAGGCGCAATCGATCCCGATGCTGCTGGAAGGCCGCGACCTGCTGGGCATGGCCCAGACCGGCACCGGCAAGACCGCGGCTTTCGCCCTGCCCCTGCTGCACCGCCTGGCCGCTGCCCCCCGCCCGGCACCCAAGGGCGGCGCCCGCGTCCTGGTCCTCGCGCCCACGCGCGAGCTGGCATCCCAGATCGCGGATGGCTTCGAGAGCTTCGGCCGCCATCTGCAGCCCAGCGTGACGACGATCTTTGGCGGCGTCAGCCAGTTCCACCAAGTCAATGCGCTCAGCACCGGTGTGGACATCGTCGTGGCCACGCCCGGGCGGCTGCTGGACCTGATCAGCCAGGGCCTCTGCGACCTGTCGCAGCTCGAGGCGCTGGTGCTGGATGAGGCCGACCAGATGCTGGACATGGGCTTCGCGAAGCCGATCGAGCGCATCGTCGCAAGGCTGCCGAAGGACCGGCACACCCTGCTGTTCTCGGCCACAATGCCAAAATCCATCGCCTCCCTTGCCGAGAGCCTGCTGCGTGATCCCGCGAAGGTCGAGATCGCCCCGCCCTCGACCACCGTCGAGCGGATCGAGCAGTTGGTCATGTTCGTCGATGCGGCCGATAAGAAGGCGGCGCTGCTCTCGCTGCTTCGCACGCCGGGGATCGGCCAGGCCGTCGTCTTCACGCTGCAGAAGACGATTGCCAACGAGGTTTGCGCCTTCATTACCGAGGCGGGCATCGCTGCCGAGGCTCTGCATGGCAACAAGTCGCAGGGCCAGCGGGAGCGAGCGCTGGACGCCTTCCGCGCCGGCACCGTGCAGGTCCTGGTGGCGACCGACATCGCGGCGCGCGGCATCGACGTGGACACCGTGACGCATGTCTTCAACCACGACCTGCCGAGCCTGCCGGAAAGCTACGTCCACCGCATTGGCCGCACCGGCCGCGCGGGGCGCAGCGGCTTCGCCATCACGCTCTGCGATGCCGAGCAGCGTGCCTGGTTGCGCGATGTGGAGCGGGAGATCGGGCGCGCCCTGACTGTGCAGGCCGACCACCCCTGGCACTCCGAAGCGGCGCGGAACTCCACCATGCGCCCGCCCGTGCTCGGCGGTGGGCCGGTCAAGGAGATCAAGCCGCAGGAGAAGCGCGAACGCAAAGTATGGACCGAGGAAGAGAAGCTCGCCGCACGGGCAGCCGCCAAGGCAGCCTGAGAGGAAGCCCGACCAGGCTGGACGGCCAGCCTGCCGGGTTTCAGCGCGCCGCGTCGGTCACATAGGCCCGGCGCCCGCGGAGGGCAGTCCCGGAACCCAGGCGAACGCTGCCATCCCGCTGGGGGACGGCGAGCGGTGCGACCTCGACCTCGGCAACGCCAGCCGTCCCCATCCCGAGGAAGGTCGCGACTTTCGGGGCGACGCTGAGGATGCGATTGCCCGACGCAGGGAGCCGGTCACGCACGCGCACCATCGCCACACGGCCGGTGCGAAGATTCCGCACCCGGGCCGTCGTGCCGAGCGGCAGCGTGTCGCTCGCGGCGGAGTCCGAGTTGAGTTCGACGCGGCCGCCATCCGCCATGCGGCGACCGGCCGAGTTTGGCGCGAAGACCGAGGTCTGGCCGCGCCTGGCCTGGCCAGAGGGATCGGGAGTGGTTGCGGGCTGCGCGACGGCAGGTGCGGCCACGAGCAGAGCGGAGAAAGCGAGGAAAGCCGCGGGCCGTATCATCAGTGCCTCGGAGTTGAGCGCATTCAACGCGCCGCCGTCGCTTGCAGTTGTGCCAGCGCGGGACGGCGGGAAGATAAAGACCCGTGGCAGCAGCCCCGTCGGTCAATCGGCGTAATCCACGTTTTTAGCCCACGCGAATGCGATGCCCCAGCCTCCGGCGTCTGTGGCAGCTTGGCCGGATGAGCCCCCGCATTCTCTCCGACGACGCCCTGATTGCGGCGATCCGGGACGCCTTCGACGCTCTGCAGTCGGCGCGTGACCGAGACCTTCCGGTGGTCAACCTCGCCCTCCTGACGTCACGGCGGGACGTGCTGCTGTCCGAAGCCAAGCGCCGGGGCGTCAGGGTTCCGCTGCACCCGACCCCTGTCTGCGTCGAGCCCTGGTGGGCGTCCTACTCCCCCGAGTATGACGACCCGATCAGGGCCGCGCTGGACACCTTCAAGGCGGCCCTTCGTGAAGGTGCGGAGGCGGACGAGCTGGACCGCCTGTCCGCGGAGCTGCGGCGTGTGCAGGCCATCAAGCTCGCCGTGATCCATCCGTCGGCCTCGTCCTCGGCCCAGCCAGCCTCGCCCAGCCTGCCGTCCCCCTGGTTCCCGAGAGCCGACGACAAGCGGCTTCGGGGCTAGGGCAGATCGGCCCCATGCGAGATCGGGGATGCGGGGACCCAGCGCCTGGAAGCCGCGGGGGCTCTGAGGCCCGTCTTCGCTGGCGGCGGTGCTTTCTAAGCTGAAAGGGCCTCAGCAAGGACGCGCAATGCCCTTTCCAGCTCGTCACGGTTCACGGGGGCGCCCAGGGCAAGGCGTATGCTGTTCGGCGCGCTGCCGACGCCAAAGGCACCCCCTGGCGTGATCCGCACGCCGAGAACGGCCGCCCGCTGCATCAGTTCCTGCGCCGCCATCCCCCGCGGCAGGGCGAGCCAGAGATGCATGGATGCCGGATGGGCGGAGGGTGATGCGCGAAGCGGCAGCAGGCGCGCGGCGAGCGCCTGTCGCAACCGGGCCTCATGGCGCTTCTCGGCCTCAAGGAGGGCGGCGGTGCCATCCCCGACCCAGAGGGAGGCGATCGCGGCACCCAGCGGCGGCGCGGTCCAGATAGTGGCGCGGATCAGGTTCGCGGCCTGCTCCTCCCGCCCTGGTGGCACGAGCATCCAGGCCGCCCGCAGGCCGGGGGTGAAGCCTTTGGAGGTGGAGCGGAGATGCCAGCTCCGTTCCGGGGCAAGGGCCGCGAGGGGCGGAACAGGCGGGTCGCCCTCGGTCAGGAAGCCGTAGGCATCGTCCTCGATGATGCGGAAATCGAGGCGCCGGGCGATCGCAGCCACCACCTCGCGCCGCCGCGCGGGCATCGTCACGGCCGTGGGGTTCTGCAGGGACGGCATGCAGTAGAGCGCGGCGATCCGGTGCCGCAGGGCCAGCCGCAGCAGCGCGCGCGGGCGCAGCCCCTCCCCGTCCATCGGGACGGGCAGCACCTCCAGCCCCAGGGCCGCCGCGCTGGCCCGGATGCCCGGCCAGCTCAATGCCTCCACCGCGATTGTGTCGCCGGGCCGGGTGTTGGCCATGAGGGCGACGGTGACGGCGTGCTGCGCGCCCGCGCAGATGACGACGCGGGAGGGGTCGTCGGGCAGGCCGCGTCGGGACATCCAGGCGGCCCCGGCCGCCCGGTCTGCCGCCCGGCCAGCATGGGGCTGGTAGTCGGCGACCGCCGCCCGCTCCCGACGCAGGACGAGGCGGGCCGCTCGCTCGAACCGGTCCGCCAGGCCCGGCAGGGGCATCACGTTGCGGGATAGATCGACGACGTCCGACGCGGCCTCCTCGATCCGGAAGGACGCCGCATCGATATGTCCGGGCGCGCGGACGAAGCTGCCGCGCCCCACCTCGCCCACCACCAGGCCGCGCTCCTCGAGCAGGCGCATGGCGCGCGATGCCGTGTTGAGCGCCACGCCGTGTTGGAAGGCCAGGTCCCGGTGCGTGGGCAGCCGCGTGCCCGGCAGGAGTCCACCCTCCCGGATCTCCGTCTCCAGGATCGTGGCGATGTCCTGCGCGCCCTTGCTCATCGTCCCGTCATTGTCTCTGCGACAATGCTTCGATTGCCTCAGCTCCCGACGGCTTTCAAGTTGCGGCCATGAACGACACCGCTCCCATCCCCTGGCACCTGACCGCGCCCTCCTTCCAGGACATCCAGGAAGCCGCCGCCCGTATCCACGGCGTTCTGGTCGAAACGCCGCTGCTGGAAAGCGAGCGCCTGAATGCGCGGCTCGGTGGGCGCCTGCTGGTCAAGGCGGAAGGGCTGCAGCGAACCGGCAGCTTCAAGGCGCGCGGTGCCTGGAATCGCCTCGCGCTGCTGGCCCCCGATGAGCGCGCCCGCGGCGTGGTCGCCTTTTCCTCCGGCAACCATGCCCAAGCCGTGGCCTGGGCCGGACAGCGCCTGGGCATCGGCACAGTGGTCATCGCCATGCCGGCGGACGCCCCCGCGGCCAAGATCGAGCGGACGCGGGGATGGGGCGCGGAGGTGGTGCTCTATGACCGCGCCACCGAGGACCGCGAGGCGCTGGGGCGGAGGCTGGCGGCGGAGCGCGGGCTGATCCTGGTGCCCCCCTATGACGACCGGCGCGTGATCGCCGGGGCGGCGACGCTCGGGCTGGAGGTGGCGCGGCAGGCGGAGGCGATGGGGGCGGTACCGGAGGCGCTTCTGGTGTGCTGCGCCGGCGGAGGCCTGACGGCCGGCTGCGCCCTGGCCTGGGAGGCGGTTCTACCCGCCGCGCGGGTTTTCGCCGTGGAGCCCGAGGGCTTCGATGACACCGCCCGCAGCCTCGTGGCCGGGACGAGGCTGGGCAACGCACCCGGGGCGAGTTCGATCTGCGATGCCGTGCTGGCACCGATGCCGGGTGCCCTGACCTTCTCGATCAACGCCCCGCGCCTCGGAGGGGGCCTGGTGGTGAGCGATGCCGAGGCGCTCGCGGCCATGCGCGTGGGTTTCGAGGAGTTCGGGCTGGTGGTGGAGCCGGGCGGTGCCGTCGCGTTCGCGGCCGCCCTGTCCGGACGCCTGCCTGTCCGGGATCGCGTCGTGGCCGTGGCGCTCACGGGCGCGAATGTCGATCCGGAGATGTACCGGCGCGCGCTCTCCACCACCGCCTGAGAAAAGCAGGCCAGCACCTGTGGCCCGGCATGGGGTCGGTCTGGTGTCTCGCCAGCCGGGCCCAGTCGATCCGGCCTGGGACGTGGTATTCTGATCCCGTTCCCTGACACGAAGCGCCTCTCTGCCTGCCATCACGGAAGAAACTGCCCAGGTCAGGGCGGCAATCCGGTCGGCGCGGGCCAAATCGCGCTAGATGCGCTTCCCGCTGCGAGAGATGCTGCCAATGCCTCGTTCTTCCACCTTCAGCGC
This sequence comes from Roseomonas sp. WA12, assembly GCF_054165765.1. NCBI lineage: Bacteria > Pseudomonadati > Pseudomonadota > Alphaproteobacteria > Acetobacterales > Roseomonadaceae > Roseomonas > Roseomonas sp. WA12. The sequence continues at coordinate 3,549,403 of NZ_CM135108.1, forward strand.
ATTGTGCGCGCCGCAGTGCCCATGAGTGTGCCCCGCGTGGAGTGGACCGAAGGCACCACCCCCTTCGAGGCTGCCTGGCTATCCGGGTCGGGCGCCCTTCCTCCCCAGCGCATCAGAGCCGTCGATGACACGCTGCGTGCCGACGATGCCTTTCCTCTGGCCTGCGAGGGCGTGGGGCTGCTGTGGCGCGGCGATTTCCAGAATGCCCGCCAGCTGCTGCAAGCGCTGGCCCGCCGTCTCGACAGGAGCGCGGCCCGCAACCGACTGCCGGACGGCATGCCCATGCGCGAGCGCTTCTACCGCTACCGGCAAGGCCAGGCGCATCGGGCGCGCATCCTCGGTATGCTTCTGATTCCCGTTGACGCGGCCCAGGCCATTCCCCTCCGGCGCGCCCCGGATCTGAGTGAGGCCCTACACCACGCGCTCGGCACCGCAGCGGGCGACGGCGTGGTCCCCCTGCGCGAGCTGCAGGGCATGGTGGGTGCCCTTGAATGGCACCGAAAGGGTGTACCGATCGCGGCACTGGGCGGCGCGACCATTCACCCGGATTTCGGCGTGTTCTCGCCGATCCGCGGAGAGTATCTCGACCTGGTGGCGCAGGCGCCGCTGCCGGCGGGCGAGACGGCCTTCGACATCGGAACCGGCACCGGCGTGCTGGCGGCCATCCTGGCCCGCCGCGGCGTGCCGGCCATCCTCGCCTCCGACCTGTCGCCGCGGGCCTTGGCCTGCGCGCGCGCCAATATCGAACGGCTGGGCCTGTCCGGGCAGGTCACGGTACAGGAGGCCGACCTGTTCCCGCCGGGGCGCGCCTCGCTGGCGGTGTGCAATCCGCCCTGGTTGCCGGGCAAGGCGTCCTCAACACTGGAGCAGGCGGTGTATGATCCGGACAGCCGGATGCTGCGCGGCTTCCTGGGCGGGCTGGCGGCGAATCTGTTGCCGGGCGGAGAGGGCTGGCTGATCCTTTCCGACCTCGCGGAACATCTCGGCCTCCGCAGCCGCGAGCAGCTGATGGGAATGATCGAGACGGCCGGGCTGGCGGTCATCGGGCGGCTCGACACCCGGCCGCGCCACGGCAAGGCTTCCGACGTCAACGACCCGCTGCACACCGCAAGGCTGAACGAGACGACTTCGTTATGGCGTCTGCGCGCGGCGTGATCCTGGGGGTGGCAGGCTCATACACCCCTCCCTGCCCAGAGAACTTATGAGCGCTCGTCTCGAAGGTCCTTCTTCGTCGAGCGATACGCCTTCTGCTGCCCGGCCGAGCGACGGCGCTCGATCTCCTGACCCACCCGATCCTTCGCCAGTGCCAGGGCCGCGAGTTCCCGACTCAGTTTCTGGAAGTGCTCCCAACGCTTGGCGTCGAGGAGGCCCTCGTCGATCGCGCCACGGATCGCGCAGCCCGGCTCGGTGCTGTGCCCGCAGTCGCTGAAGCGGCAGTTCCTGGCCAGTTGCTCGATGTCGTCGAAGGCCGTGCTAAGGCCCGCATCCGCGTCGATCAGGCCCACTTCGCGTATCCCGGGCGTATCGAGGATCAGCCCTCCGCCAGGCAGCAGAACGAGGTGGCGGTGGCTGGTGGTGTGGCGTCCCCTCGCATCCGCCGCGCGGATCTCCTGGGTCGCCATTCGCTCCTCGCCCAGCAGGGCGTTCACCAGGGTGGATTTGCCGACGCCCGATGAGCCGATCAGCACGCAGGTCTGGCCCGGCGAGAGGTGGTCCATCAGCCCGTCCAGCCCCAGGCCCTGCCGCGCCGAAACGGTCAGCACCGGGCAGCCCGCGGCGAGGGTGGCGATCTCGGCGGCCTGGCTCTCGGGGTCCTCGGACAGGTCGGCCTTGGTCAGCACCACCACCGGCCGCGCACCGCTCTGCCAGGCCGCCGCGAGGAAGCGCTCGAGCCGGCGCGGATTGAGGTCGGCGTTCATCGAGGTGACGACGAAGACAACGTCGATATTGGCGGCGATGACCTGCAGCGTCTGCACGCTATCGGCCGCACGGCGCACGAAGGCCGTGCGCCGAGGCAGCACGGCATGAATGGTGGCCGTGCCTTCCGCGGCGTTTGCGGACAGGGCTACCCAGTCGCCGGCGGCCGGATGGCCTGCCTCCCGCGCCTCATGCCGCAGGCGGCCGGAGAGTCTGGCGCTGAGGGTGCCGCCATCCGTCACCACCAGAGGCGCCTCGCGCTGCTGGACGATGATGCGGCCGGGGATGTGGCCGGCGCACGCATGCGGCTCGAAGGCAAGCCGCAACGCATCGGACCAGCCGTACTGTTCGATCAAAAGCAGCACTCTCGCATGGGTTGGGCACTCCAGCCGGCGCAGCGGTCACCAGGCGGACGGTGTGCAGGGGCAAGGTGATTGCCCGGCGCTGCGGCGCACCGTCCCTGCCGGAGGGCCGGTGTCGCCGCGCTGGACACTACCCTCTTTGGTTACCCGGGCATAATCGCCAGCGGCAGCGACCAACCAGGCGGGAGGCAGCCCTGATGACTGGCTGGTTCTGCGTTGCCAGCCCTCTCAGCTCCGCGAAGCGGGCCCCTCCGCGAATGCCCGGACCGTGCTACCGCCGAACACGACATGCTGCCGCAGAGCCGGCCGGGACAGCCCGTAGATCAGGCGCGGCTCGGCGGGCGCGCTGGCTGCATCGAGGACGGCGAGGTGCTCTGCCGACAGAACGAGGTCGAGCGCCGCGACGTTGTCGGCCACCTGGGCCGCCCGGCTCACCCCCATCAAGGTCGAGTCCACGCCCGGACGGCTGACGACCCAGGCCAGGGCCACGCGCGCCGGTGTCTGGCCGATCTCGTCTGCCACCAGGCGCACCGCGTCCACGATGCTCCAGTTGCGCGGGGTGAAGAGGCTGTCTCCGAACGGATTGGCGCCGTCCAGCCGCTTGTCCTCGGCCGGCCGCTGCTCCCCCGCCTCTGCCGCATCCTTCGGCAGGCCGGCCCCGCGCGCCGGCGCCGCCTCCACCACGGCACGGTCGTATTTCCCGGTCAGCAGCCCGTAGGCCAGGGGGGACCAGGGCACCATTCCCATGCCGAACTCGGCCGCGAGCGGGATGTGCTCATCCTCCACCTCCCGGCTCACCAGGGAGTAGAAATATTGCATCGCGATCGGGCCCGGCAGGCCGCGCAGGGAAGCGATCGTGGCGAGCTTGGCAGCATACCAAGCCGGGGTGTTCGACAGGCCCCAGTAGCGGATCTTCCCGGCCCGCACGAGGCCGGCCATGGTCTCCAGCAACTCCTCCGCCGGCGTCACACCGTCCCACACATGGAGCCAGTACAGGTCGATGGCGTCCGTCCCCAGCCGGCGAAGCGAGCCCTCCAGAGCGGCATGAACATGCTTGGCGCCGTTGCCGCCGGCATGCGCGCCTTGCCCGGTCGCAAAGCCGGACTTGGTCGCCAGCACGAGACGATCGCGCAGACCCCGATTGGCGATGAAGCGGCCGATCATCGCCTCGCCCTGGCCGCCGGCATAGACATCGGCCGTGTCGATGAAGTTCCCTCCGGCCTCAACATAGGAATCGAGCACCGCGCGGCTACCCTGCTCGTCCAGACCCCAGCGCGCCGTGCCGAAGGTCATCGTGCCCAGCGCGAAGGGGCTGACGGCGAGCCCGGAACGGCCGAGGGTACGGTAATCGGTCAGGGGCATGGGGATCTTTCGTATCAGTCGATATGAAAGTCGTATTCCCGTTGCCCCGGTCCGTCAACAATTTCATATTGAGCACTATGAAAGAGGCTGCATCCCCGTCGCGTCGCAAGACCGGCCGTCCCCTCTCCTTCGACCGTGACGCCGCTCTCGAGAAAGCCATGCACCTGTTCTGGCGGCACGGCTACGAAGCGACATCCCTGGCGGAGTTGACCCGGGCAATGGGCGTGACGCCGCCGAGCATCTACGCGGCCTATGGCGACAAGAAGGGCCTGTTCCGGGAAGCGGTCGCGCGCTACCTCGCCCAGCCCTTGGCACCCGCCGAGATGGTGGTGCGGGCCGAGAGTGCGGAGGCGGCCGCCCGCTGGCTGCTCGAGGGCGCAGCGTCGGCCTTCACCGGCGAGACGACGCCGCCCGGCTGCCTTCTCGCCAGCTCGGCCATTGCCGTGTCGGCGGAGGCCGACGACCTGCGCCGGGAGCTGGCCGATATCCGCCGGGGCGTCGAACAGGCGCTGAGGGACAAGATCGCCGCCGATGTCGCGGCCGGCCTTCTTCCTCCAGATACCGACGCCGCCACACTCGCGGCCTTTGTCACCTCCGTCATCCAGGGCCTGTCGACGCTGGCACGGGATGGCGCGACGCGCGAGACGCTGTTGAAGGTGGTCGGCTTCGCCCTGACAGCTTGGCCAGCTGCCTGTCCCGAAACGGGACCTTCGGTACCAGCCTCCGCATCCGCGACCTCGAACCCGCGAAGCAGGTAAGGCTGAATCCCTCGCCAACCCGCGCCCCGACCGATGGAGACGTACAGGACATGACCTCAGGACGTCCCTGGGCAACGCTCACCCGCGAAGAGCACGAATTCCAGTACAATCCCCAACAAGCCTTCCCCGACTACGCGAGCCACCGGCTGCGCCGCACCGCTTTGAACGACGCTGCGCTGGCCCTGCGGAGCGATGCGGACATCCCCTACGGCGAACATCCCCGCCGTCGGCTGGACATCTACCGGGCGCTGCGGCCCGACGCCCCGGTCCATATCTTCTTCCATGGCGGGTATTGGCTGGCGAACGACAAGAACAGCTTCGCCTTCATCGCCGCGCCACTGGTGAAGCGCGGCTTCACCGTCGTCATCCCGAGCTACGAGCTATGCCCCGGATCAACCCTGGACGGCACGGTGGACTCGGCCCTTGCTGCCGTCGAGTGGGTCGCGCGGCATGTCCGCGATACTGGCGCGAATTCGAGCAGGATCACGCTGTCCGGCCACTCCGCAGGAGCGCATCTCTGCGCCGCGGCACTGGCCACGAACTGGGCAGAGAGGGAACTCCCGTCCTCTCTCCTACAAGCCGCGGTCATGCTCAGCGGCATCTACGACCCGGCACCCGCCATGCTGACCACGATCAACCAGGACCTGCAGCTCACCCCGGAGATCGTCGAGCGCCACGACTACGAACGTGCCACGCCCCGATTACGTGCCGCTGCCCATCTCTTTGCCGGTGGGCGGGAGCCCTGGCACTGGATCGACCAGACCTTTCGCTACTCACACCATCTGCGCAGACATGACAACGACGCGGAGGTGCATGTGCTACCAGGGCACAACCATTTCGACATTCTGGACCAGTACACAGCGGAGGACAGCCCGGTCCTCCAGGCCATCACGCGCTACGCCTGATCCTCAATACCGGCAGTCCAGCCCCGCCCTTCAGGCCGGCGTCATGCGGACGGAGGTGTTGAGAAAGGCGTTGGTGTAGGCCTTCTCCACATCGAAGGGCTGCGCTCCTTCGAAATTGCTCTGGATCAGCTCGTAATCCGCCTTCATCCGTTCGGCGCTGAAGGCGCCAAGCGCCACGCCCGTCGTCGTGGGGTCGCGCTGCAGTTCGACGACGCGCTCCCAGACGCGCTGCTGCGTCCAGTCATCGAGGCCGGAGGCCGCAGCGAAGAGCGCCCGGATTGCCGGCTGCGGATCGCCCACCGACGCCGCGAAGGCACGCTGCGACACCTGCACGAACTTGCGGACCATCTCCGGCTGCCGGGCCAGGTAATCCCCATTCACGACAATGGAATTGCCATAGGGGTTGATGCCAAGATCCATCCAGCGCTGGAAGCCGAGATCGGAGCCGAATTCACGCACCTTGAGGTCGTGCTCATTCCAGAAATCCGAGGTGATATCGATCACCTTGTTCTTTAGCGAAGGGATCTTCGCGGGGGGCGCCACGTTCACGAAGCGGACGGAGGAGGGGTCGATACCAACCCGGCGGGCAAAGATCGGCCACATGATGCGGGAAGCATCGCCGGGCGGGTTGCCGATGGACCGGCCAACAAAGTCCTTCGGGCCGGCGATGCCGTTGCTCTTGAGCCAGTAGAAGGTTTGGGGGGAATTGGCGAAAACCGTCATCACCGCGACGAGGTTGCCACCGCGCCCGCGGGCCAGCAGCGCGGTCGCCATGTCGGAGATGCCGAGCTGTGCCGTGCCGGCCACCACGCGCTGGGAGGACAGGCCGGAGCCGCGCCCTGCCTCGATGGTCACGTCCAGCCCGGCTTGATCGTACCAGCCATTCGCCTTGGCCAGGTAGTAGGGAGCGTGATCCGCATAGGGTGTCCAGTTGAGGACGAAGGTCAGCTTCTCCTTCGCTTGGGCACGGGCAACGCCCGGCGCGGCGAGAGGAGCAGCGAGGCCGGCGAGCAAAAGCCCGCGGCGCCGGACGGCAGCGAAGTCGCTGGGCATGCGCGGTTATCCCCTTCCCAGGCCCGGCTCCGCGGGCTGTCATGCGGAGGCTATCACGCTAGTATCGGGCCGCAACAATTTTCCAACCAAATGGTTGGTAAGGACGCCAGCATGCCGAACCGAGCCACCGCCCGGCGGCCGGCCCCGCGCCGCGAACCCGGCAGGCGGGACCCGGAGAGCACGCGCCGCGCCCTGCTCGAGGCCGCGATCGGCGAATTCGCGGAAAAGGGCCTTGCGGGTGCGCGCGTGGACGAGATCGCGGCACGGGCGGAGGTCAACAAGCAGCTCGTCTACCACCACTTCGGCACGAAGGAGGACCTGTACACCGTGGCGCTGGAGGCGGTGTACGCCGACATCCGCCAGGAGGAGCAGGCGCTGCACCTGGACGATCTGCCGCCGCGGGAGGCGATGGAAAAGCTGGTCGGCTTCTCCTTCGACTATCTCAGCACTCATCCCGAGTTCGTGGCGCTCCTCAACGACGAGAACCAGCACGGCGGCCGCCATGTGCGCGCCTCCGCGCGGCTGCGGCAGATGCACTCACCACTGGTGGGCATGGTGGAGGAAACGCTTCACCGCGGAGCCCGAGAGGGGCTTTTCCGGGACGACCTGGATGCCGTGGATCTCTACATCACCATCGCCGGCATCTCGTACTTCTTCTTCTCCAACAACCGGACCCTCTCCGCCATCTTCGGCAAGCGCCTGGACACCCGCCCCGCTATCTCGCGTCATCGGGCTCATGTGATCCGATTCGTCCTGGCCGCCCTCCGCCCCTGACCTTCCCTTATCAACTGTCCGGTTGACACGCTTCCTCCCCTCCTCCTAGCGTTTCGGCTCGGGAAGAAGGGTCCGGCATGACAGCGGAGGCGAGCACCGACCGAGCAGCCGATATGGCTGTGCGCGACCCGCGCCGGGATGCCGCCGCCAGGGCCATGCGGCGGCGCTGGGGCATCATCCTGCTCGTGCATCTCGCCGCTATCCTGCTTTGGGAGGTGCTGGCACGGATGGCAGGCCTGCCCGCCTTTCTCCTGCCCGCACCGAGCGCAGTAGTAGCGACCCTGGGCAACCCGAACCATGCCTGGCTGTCGAACACGCTGGTCACCCTGGCGGAGATTGGAGGCGGCTATGTGCTGGCAATTGTGCTCGGCGTCGCGGGCGCGCTTCTCTTCACCTGGTCGCGCACCCTATCGCTGCTTGTGTTCCCGCTCCTCGTCACGCTCAACATGATTCCGAAGGTGGCGCTCGGCCCGATCATGATCGTGTGGCTGAGCTACGGCATCTTCACCAATATGCTCATCACCTTCAGCCTGTGCTTCTTCCCGATCCTGCTCACCACCGTGCGCGGGCTGCAGGAGGTGGAACCGGATCTGCTGGACCTCGTGCACTCGCTGAAGGGCTCGCGCTGGCAGGTGTTCCGCTACATCCAATTGCCCGGCGCCCTGCCCTACATCTTCTCCGGCATGAAGGTCGCCTCAATCCTGGCGGTGGCCGGCGCGGTGGTGGGCGAGTTCGTCGCCTCCGAACGCGGCCTCGCCTATCTGATGATCCAGGTGCAGAGCTCGCTCGATACGGCGTCCATGTTCATGGCCGTCATCATCCTCACCCTGCTCGGCCTTGCCCTCTATCTCCTCGTGCTGGGGCTCGAGCACCGCTTCGTCCCGAAGGACGCCAGGAAGGGATAGGCCATGTCCGCCCCCGACACCGAAAAGCCCATCGAGACCACCGGCAGCCAGCACTGGCTCGACGCCGCCGACCTGCCCGACCGCGTCGCGGACGAGACCGAGCTGGACGAGCTCCTCTCACGCCCCAGCCGCGCGCTGGCCGCCGACCTGGCCTCCCTGGATGGGGACATCATGGTCCTTGGCGTCGGCGGGAAGATGGGCCCCACCCTCGCCCGCCTTGCCCGCCGCGCGGCACCGGGCAAGCGCGTCTTCGGCGTGGCCCGCTTCAGCGAGGCGGGGCTGCAGCAGGGGCTGGAGCGGCATGGCGTCGAGACGATCGCCTGCGACCTGCTGGACCGCGACGCGCTGGAGAAGCTGCCGCGCGCGCGCAACGTCATCCTCATGGCCGGGCGGAAGTTTGGCGCCAGCGGCGACCAGTCCCTGACCTGGGCGATGAACACCCATGTGCCGGCGCTGGTAGCGGAATCCTTCCGTGCCTCCCGCATCGTCGCCTTCTCGACGGGCTGCGTGTACCCCTTCGTGCCCGTCACCGGCCCCGGCTCCACCGAGGACAGCCCGCTCGATCCGCCCGGCGAGTACGCCTTCTCCTGCATCGGGCGGGAGCGGATGATCCAGCACTTCTCCGCCCAGCACGGCACGCCGGGCCGCCTGTTCCGCCTGAACTACGCGATCGACCTGCGCTACGGCGTGCTGTTCGACGTGGCGACGAAGGTGATGCGCGGCGAGCCGGTCGACGTGACGATGGGCCATGTCAACGTGATCTGGCAGGGCGACGCCAATGCCCAAGCGCTGCGCTGCCTGGCGCACGCCACCGTGCCCGCCGCGCCGCTCAACGTGACAGGGCCGGAGACCATCCCTGTGCGCTGGCTCGCCAAGGCCTTTGCCGAGCGGCTGGGCAAGCCCGCGACGGTCACCGGCCAGGAAGCGCCCACGGCCTGGCTGAACAACGCGGCCGAGGCGGCGCGCCTCTTCGGCTATCCCGTCGTGCCGCTGGCGCGGATGATCGATTGGGTGGCGGATTGGGTCGCGCGTGGCGGCAAGGCGCTGGGCAAGCCGACGCATTTCGAGGTGCGGGATGGCGCTTACTGAGGCCCCTGCGGTTGCCGCGCTGAACGCATCCGCCATGGCCGGCTGCCTCGCCCTCTCGCGCGAGGCCGGGTGGAACCAGGTGGACGCGGATTGGCGGCTGTTCTTCGAGCAGGGCAGCGTCTTCGGCATCGGCGGCGACAGGCCGGTTGCGACCGTGGCCATCCTGCCCTACCGGGAGGGTGGCTTCGCCTGGATCGGCATGGTGCTCGTCACGGCCTCCATGCGCGGGCGTGGCTTGGGGACGCTGATCCTGCGCCACGGCCTTGCCCTGCTGGCCGAGACGGGCCTCTGCCCAGTACTTGATGCCACGCCGGCCGGAGCGCGCATCTATCGTCCCCTCGGCTTCGTCGAGCAATTCGGACTGACACGCTGGCGGGGCCCAGGGGGCGGCGGAGCGCCCATCGGCCCGCGCCCGGCAGCGAGGGGCGATCTGCCGCTTCTGGCGTCGTTGGACAGCGCTGCGTTCGGCGCTCCCCGCGCCCCGCTTCTTCAGAAACTGATGCAGCGCGCCCCGGCGCTCGGCTTCGTGGAGGGCAGCAGCTTCGTTCTCGGCCGGGACGGCGCCCGGGCGATCCAAATCGGCCCGCTGGTTGCACCCGACGAGGCGGCGGCGCTCCCGCTGCTGCAGTCCGCGCTGGCCCATGCGCGGGGCGAGGTGATCGTTGACCTTGCCGATCGCTGCACGGAACTGGCCGATGCCCTTCGCGCCCGCGGCTTCGCCCCCGAGCGCCCCTATACCCGCATGGCGCTGGGCCATGCCGAACCCTTCGGGGACCCGTCCCGCCTCATGGCGGTGGCGGGGCCCGAGCTGGGCTGAGAGGACCACCATGCCGCTGCACCGCACGGAGCTGCCGCCCGAGACGCTCGCCCTGCTGCGTCAGGGTATCGCCATCCCCGCCCATCCGCTGGCGCTGGACGCACAGCGCCGCTTCGACCGCCGCCGGCAGCGCGGCCTGACGCGCTACTACGTCGATGCGGGGTCGGGCGGGCTCGCGGTCGGTGTGCACACCACGCAGTTCGAGATCCGCGATATCGGCCTCTACGCCCCCGTGCTGGAAGCGGCGATGCAGGATGCGCGCGGCTGGACGGAGCGGCCGATGGTGATGGTGGCCGGGCTTGCCGGCCGCACGGCGCAGGCGGTGCAGGAGGCGCGCACGGCCGTTTCGCTCGGCTACCATGCCGGCCTGCTCAGCCTGGCCGCCATGAAGGGCGCCTCGCCCGAGGAGATCCTGGAGCACTGCCGAACCGTCGCGGCGGAAATCCCGCTGGTTGGCTTCTACCTGCAACCCTCTGTCGGTGGCATCCCGCTCGGCGTGGATTTCTGGCGCGCGTTCTGCGCCATCGACAACGTCATCGCGGTCAAGGTCGCCCCCTTCAACCGCTACCGCACGCTGGACGTGGTGCGCGGCCTGGCAGAGGCACGCGCCGAGGAGCGCGTGACCCTTTACACCGGCAATGACGATCATATCGTGCTCGACCTCATTACCCCCTTCACCGTGAAGCGGGACGGCGAGGCGGTGACGCTGCGCTTCCAGGGCGGCCTTCTCGGCCACTGGTCGGTCTGGACCCGCGGCGCGGTAGGATTGCTGGAACGCTTGAAGGCCGCGGTGGCAGCCGGCCCGCTCCCGCCCGAGATTCTCGCGCTGGATTCCGCCGTGACCGACTGCAACGCCGCCTTCTTCGATGTGGCGAACGACTTCCATGGCTGCATCGCCGGCTGCCACGAGATCCTGCGCCGCCAGGGGTTGCTGGAGGGCACCTGGTGCCTCAACCCGGCGGAGGGCCTGAGCCCGGGCCAAGCGGAGGCGATCGACCGCATCTGCCGCCTTTATCCCGAGTTCTCCGACGACGAATTCGTCGCCGCGAACCGGGAGCGCTGGCTGTCGTGACGGAACCCTTGATCAGGCTGGACAAGGTCCGCAAGACCTATCGCACGGACGGCGAGGATTTCACCGCCGTTTCCGACGTCACCATGACGGTGAACGAGGGGGATCTCGTCTCCCTCGTCGGTCCCTCCGGCTGCGGCAAGACCACGGTGCTGAAGATCCTCGCCGGGCTGCATGAGGCCAGCGACGGCGTCGTGCGCATCGGCAACGCCACTTCCGGCTTCGTGCCCGGGCGCGATGTGGGCATGGTGTTCCAGCAGGCCCTTCTGCTGAAATGGCGCACCATCCTGGAGAACGTGACGCTCCCGGCCGAGATCCTGGGGTTGCCGAAACAGGAGGCGCGCGAGCGGGCGCGTCATCTGCTGTCCATGGTGGGTCTGCGCGGCTTCGAGGATAGCTATCCGTATCAGCTTTCCGGCGGCATGCAGCAGCGCGCCGCCATCGCCCGGGCCCTGGTCCACGACCCGAAGCTCATCCTGATGGATGAACCCTTCGGTGCCCTGGATGCGCTGACGCGGGAGAAGATGAACCTGGAAATGCTGCGCATCTGGCAGGAGAGCGGCAAGACCATCCTTTTCGTCACGCATTCCATACAGGAAGCCGTGTTCCTCGGGTCGCGCTGCGCGGTGCTGACCGCTGGTCCGGCGCGGATGGCCGATTACTTCAGCATCGACCTGCCGGCCGCACGCGGCCTGGACATCAAGACGACGGAGGCCTTCGGCGTCTATGTGAAGCGGATCTACGCGCAGCTCGGCATGCACTGACCTGCCGCAAGAGGGCCGGATCCCCTCGCCCACGATCTGCGCCAAGGTACTTTGCGCTCGCGACAGTGCGCGCCGACAGTGCCAGTTCCGGGCGGAAAAGCCTTCCGTCAAGCCAGCGGTTCGGGAAACACACACTGGACGGTACCGTTGTCGAACATGGCGATCTGCAAGCCCAGCCCCCACCGCGTCCATGTAGGACGAGCAGCCCGAGGCAGATCATCGGCACGTAGGAGACAGAAAGACCGTGGGTATCTTCGTCGGGACAGCCGGGTGGAGCATCCCGAAGCATTGCGCCTCTGCCTTCCCTGTGGAAGGCAGCCATCTCCAGCGCTATGCGGGCCAGCTTTCTGCGGTGGAGATCAACTCCTCCTTCTACCGGCCTCACCGGCCGTCCACCTATGCCCGATGGGCTGCCAGCGCGCCGCCCGGCTTCCGGTTCGCCGTGAAAGTGCCGCGCGAGATCACCCATGACCGACGGCTGGTCGACACGGCTGCGCCGCTCGAGCGCTTCCTTGGTGAGATCGCCGCCCTCGGCGAAGCCCTGGGTCCGCTTCTCGTCCAGCTTCCGCCCAGCCTGGCCTTTGACGCCGCGTCGGTACGGCGTTTTTTAGCCGAGCTGCGCGAGCGTTCCCACGACGGTATCGCCTGCGAGCCTCGCCACCCCAGCTGGTTCACCGATTCCGTGGATGCCTTGCTCTCGGAATTCCAGGTGGCGCGCGTTGCGGCCGATCCGGCGGTGGTGCCCCGGGCGGCCCAGCCGGGCGGGTGGCCTGGCCTCGCCTACCATCGCCTGCACGGCAGCCCGAAGGTCTATTATTCAGCTTACCCGCCCGACGTGATCGAGACCGTGGCAAGGCATTTGGGCGAACCGGCGCCGGGGGTGCAGGAACGGTGGTGCATCTTCGACAACACGGCCCTTGGCGAAGCCACCCGGAACGCTCTCGATCTGACAAAACTGTGCGGCTGATCCTTCGATAAAGGTTTCAGGCGCCCGGGCGTGAGTGGCTCGGCGGCATCCAGCACGGCCTTCGACAGGCCTTGGCCTCCCGCAACACGCCGCGTCCCTTCATTCCGCAAGTGGAGGCGGCGATGCCCTCCACCATTGGTTCGCGGAGACCAGACCGCCCTTCCGCCTGCCAGCCGGGTGAACTTCCACCTTCCCATTCCGTTACATGCCGGCGCAGGTCGAATACCCGTCGTTCTGCCTTGTTCTTGGAGTAGATGAATGAGCGGCACTGAGCACTCGCCCACCCCGCCCGTTACCGGTCCGGATTCCGAGGCGGTTCCCGTCACGGCGCCCGGCGCCGTCACGGTCCCGGAGAGTGGAGCGATGTCCGACGGTTCGCCGACCTCGGGCGAGACCTCCGCGGATGCAGCGCCAGCATCGGAGACCTCGTCCGGTGTCGCGGAGCTCGCGACGGAGCTCCAGGCTCCGCAGCCCCGGGGCAAGACGAAAGGCGTGGCGGATATCGTCTTCGTCGTCGATGTCAGTGGCAGCATGGCGCCATGCATCGATGCGCTCCGCTTCAATATCGAGGCCTTCGTCGACTCCCTGAGCCGCGGCGATGCGAACAACGCTGCCCCGGTGAAGGACTGGCGCGCCAAGGTAGTCGGCTACCGGGACCTGGAGAGTTCCGTGTCCGAGGGGCTTCCCTGGCTTGAGGACAATGCTTTCGTGCGGGATGTGGCGGCCCTGAAGTCGCAACTCGGCGCTTTGAAAGCCGTGGGCGGCGGCGACGAGCCGGAATCGTTGCTGGACGCTCTCTACAAGATCGCGACGATGGAAGCGCTGCCGAAGGGAAGCCAGAGCATCGATCCCGGCAAGTGGCGTTACAGGAGCGATGCCGCCCGGGTCGTCGTCGTGTTCACCGACGCCTCCTTCAAGGAGACGATGAGCATCCCCGAGGCCAAGGGCGGATCGCTGCAGGATGTCGCGAACGTCGTCATGGCCAACCGCATCATCCTCAGCCTCTTCGCCCCTAATTTCGAGGGCTACGATCGCCTCAGCCAGATCGACAAGTCGGAATGGGAGGTGGTGGAGTATGAGGGCCTGAACGCGCAGGAGGCCCTGCAGAAGTTCACCGCCGATCCCGCCAACTTCCGGAACACGCTCAAGCAGCTCGCGGCAAGCGTGTCGCGCTCGGCCGAGACCGTGGCGCTTTGACCGTGCACGGAGCCTGAGGCCCGGCCATGGCGAAGAAGCTCAAGGTCGGCGACATCATCCGCGGCTACCGGATCACCAAGGTGTTCGGGCCGGGGATGATGGCGATTTCCTATGCGGCGCAGGCTCCGGCAGGCCAGAAGGTCTTCTTCAAGCAGTACAAGTCGCCCGCTCCCACGGTCGTCTGGTACAAGGCATTTGTCGCCTACCAGAAGGAGCTCTCCGCGCGTGTCGTAAGCGGCAAGGCTGCCCATTTCGCAGTCCGCCAGATCGATGCCTTCGAGGAGACCTGGGGCGGACGCTGCTACTTCCAGGCCTATGAGTTCGTCGAGAACGGCGCGGACCTGCAGCAGGTCCTCGACCAGGAGCGGGAGCAGCACCGGCGGACGGGATCACCGGCGACCAGCGATCCCGCGGTGTGGGCGCAGCACGTGACCTGGGCGAAGGTGCTCATGGCCGGAATCGCGGCGCTGCACGCGTCGCGGATCGTCCATGCCGATCTCAAGCCCGCGAACGCCTATCTCATCAAGGACCCGACAATCGGCTCCGGCTACCAGCTGAAGCTGATCGATATGGATTTCTCGCTGCTCGCGGATCAGCGGGCACCCTGGCACGGCTTCCAGGGCTATGTCGGCACCGACAACTACCGGTCGCCGGAACATCTCGTCCGGGGAGGGATCCCGCAGCCTGCATCGGACATCTTCACCTGTGGGCTGATGCTCTACGAGCTGCTGGCCGGGCAGCACCCCTACTGGTCCGACGAACCCGGGGAATACGCTAGGCGGGTTCAGGCCTATGAAGCGGCGCCGCCGGCCCTGGTGGGCATGATGCCGGAGCCTTCCCGCAACGCCGATGTCAGCGCCGCCCTGCACCGCTGCCTCTCCCCAGACCCGGCGGCCCGGCCCACGGCGGAGGAGCTTCGCGCCGTGCTGAGCGGCCGCGACCGTAAGCCCGCGGCGGCGCTGGTGCCGCCGAAGGCTGCTCCGGCTCCCGTCTCCGCCACGCCCGCCGCTTCGCCACCCCGGAACCCGCTCCTTTCCGAAGGCATCGAACTGCTGGGGGGCGATGGCCGCTCGCTGCGGATCAGGGTCCGCACGGAGTTGGGCAAGGTGCTGATGAGGCAGTTCGGTCCGGAGGCGGAGTTCTGGGACAACCGCCAGTGCGTGATCGAGCGCGGGCCCGCCGGGCAGTGGGTGCTGGCACCCGTCGGCCCGACCACCAACGAAACCCTCGTGAATGGACGCGCCCTGACCTCGCCCCGCCCCCTGAACCAGGGTGACGTGATCGCCGTTGGCCGCGAGGCCAAGAAGGTGGCCAAGCTGCCGTTGACCTTGCGCGCCGCCGGATGACCGAGGCGCCGGAGCATCCTGCCGCGCCGGCTCCTGATGAGCCAGGCCCGGAACCTGCAGTGCCGGAACAGGCAACCGGCGCATCGCCGGCACCGGCGTCATCCAGTACGGCCGGGGCTGGCACGGAGCCCACGGTTCTGCCCATGACCGCCGAGGTTCCGGTACAAGGCGAGCCAGCGCCAACCGCCCCTATTCCCGCCGCAGCGACCGCGGCGGAGATCCAGATACCGGAGCCACGGGATCTACGTGACCTTGACTGGGATAGAATCCGCCAATTGGTTGATCCCGCCGCGCTGCGTGCCCGGATGCGCCTGTCCGTGGAAGCCATAGAAGGCCTGCTCGACCAGGCTGGTGGACCCGGCTTGCTCTTCGACGGTGACCGGGCCGGCCCAGGCGATCGGGCCATCCAGGTGAAGGCACTGAATGCCGAGAGCCCATTCTGGATCATCGGAGACCTGCACGGCGATTTACTGGCCCTGGAAGCGGCACTGGCCACGATCGCACAGGAGACGCCCGGCTCCGGCGCGGAGCGGCCGCGCATCGTCTTCCTCGGCGATCTGTTCGACGATGAGGGTTACGGCCTGGAGGTCCTCCTACGGGTGTTCGAGCTCATCCTCGATGCGCCGGAACGGATCTGCGTGGTTGCCGGCAACCATGACGAGGCCCTGTCCTATGACGGGGTTCACTTCTCCTCCAGCGTCTCACCCGCCGACTTCGCCGACTTCCTGAACGCGCATCTCAACCACGAGTGGATCGAGCGCGCGGGAAAGGCCGCTGTCCGGTTCTTCGCGGCGGCGCCGCGCGCGCTCTTCCTCCCCGACGGACTGCTGATCGCTCATGCAGGGTTCCCGCTGGCCGATCTGCACGAGCGACTGGCCGGAAGCGGCGACTGGAACGACCCGGCCTGCCTCGCGGACTTCACCTGGACCCGGGCCCACCCGACGGCGCGGCGGAAACTGCCCAACCGGTATTCCCGGGGAAGCCAGTTCGGCTACCAGGATTTCGCCGCCTTCTGCGAGCTCAGCACCCGCCTCGGGCGGCCTGTCACGCATATGGTCCGCGGGCATGACCACGTTGAGGAACGCTACGCCATCCCTCCCGCCTACCGCGCACGTCCGCTGCTGACGACCGTGGCGCTGTCGCGCCGCCTGCCGCGTGAGGCATTCGGTCCGCGCGAGCGCGTGCCGACCCTTGCACGCCACATCGAGGGCGCGCTGCCCCAGGTCTATCGGATGCATATTCCCGCGCCGATGATCGACGCACTCTATCCGGAACCGCCGGCCGACGGCGGCAGAGCTGCGCCGCCAACCCCGGAGGCCCGACCGTGACCAGTGTTGTCCTGCGCTGTCCGAATTGCGGAACCACCCAGGCATCACCGGGCGAGTGCGACGCCTGCCACGAGGCGCAGGTCCGCTACTTCTGCACCAACCATAATCCCGGGCAGTGGCTGGCATCGCCCAAATGCCCGCAATGCGGCGCACAGTTCGGCGTGGCCGATCCCGTGCGACGAGCTGCCCCACCACCTCCACCGCCGTCTCCCCAGCCGGAAAGGCGGGCCGCCCTCTCGGCCCGGCCCAGGGTCCCGGCACCCGCGCCCATGCCTGCCCCTGCGCCGAGGCGTAAAAGGAGCCCGTGGGGGCCGGTCATCCCGCCTTCCGGAGGCATGGAGCGCGACGTGTCCATGGGGCGCCTGCGGGACATGCTCGCGGGTGCAGCCCGGTCCAGACGGGTGCCGGACGCCGGATCCTATGGCATGGACACCCCGCCGGTCCCGGCAAGGGCCGGATGCCTGGGACGGGCGCTTTTGCTGGTCGTGCTGTTCCTTGGGCTTCTGCTGATCCTGTCCGTTTCCGCGGGCGGCCCGATGCTGCAGATCCTGCTGAACCTCCTCCTGTCCTCCAACAGCTGACGATCCGTCGCGCGTCCTCGCTGCTCCCGCCCCCGCCGGCTTTCCCCGACTCCCGCTGAACGGGTCACCGCCGTCTCCCTGAAGCCGAAAGGTCCCTCGGGGATGGCAGCTCGCCTTTAGCGCGTGGGCATGCCTCCAGCTCCACCGCGCAGCCGGCGGAGCAGCGCATCGATCCCGAGGGCGAGCGCCGTGACAGCGATCAGCAGGCTCGATACGGCAGCAATGGTCGGCTCCACCTCAAGCAGCAGGCTGTTCCAGATCCGGACCGGCAGGGTTTCCGAGCGGAAACCCGCCAGGAAGATCGAGATGACCAACTCGTCGAAGGAGGTCAGGAAGGCGAAGAGTGCTGCTGAAACCACCCCCGGCAGGGCAATCGGCAGAACCACCCGCCGGAACACCCCCCAGCGCGTGCAGCCGAACACCATCGCCGCCCGCTCCAGCGCGGGATCCACGGTGCGGAGCGCGGACTGGAGAATCACCAGAACAACGGGCAGCGCGACAACAGAATGCGCGACGGCGATCCACGGCCGGACGCCGACGAGGCCGAGGCGCGAGGAGAGGAAGTACACCGCCACAGCCGTGATCACATGCGGCACGATCACCGGCGTGAGCAACAGTGCTGCCACCACGCGCTTGAGCGGGAAATGCGCCCGGACCATCGCATAGGCCGCGAGGAAGCCAAGGGTGGTCGAGATCAGGGAGGCCATGACGGCGATCATCACGGAATTGACGATCGCCTGCCGCCAGCGCGGGTCGCCGAGGAACCGCTCGTACCACTGGGTGGAGAAGCTTTCGGGCGGGAACTTCAGGTAGCCGTCGCCGGAGAAGGAGGCGATCGCGACGATGACGATCGGTGCCAGCATCCCAATGCAGAGAAGCGTCACCAACGCCTTCAGCAGGGTGTCGCGTAGGACCGGGCCCATCATCGTGCGGCCTCCCCAGGCTCGGCGAAGCGGCTGTAGACCGCGTAGAGGGTGAGGGTCACGGCGAGAAGCACCACCGTCATCATGGCCGCGGCGGGCCAGTTCTGGGTGATCTCCACCTCCCGCTCGATGAGCATGGCGATCATCACGTCGGACGGACCACCCATCAGGGCGGGAGTCACGAAGAAGCCGATCGCCAGGATGAAGGTGATCAGGATGCCGGCCACCACCCCGTGCATGGTCAGCGGCACGAAGACGCGGCGGAACACCTGCGCGGGCGTCGCGCCCATTCCTTCGGCCGCCTGAAGCAGCCGGTGATCCACCGCCTTCATGGCCGCGTAGAGCGTCAGCACCATATAGGGCAGCAGGACATAGGTCATGCCGATCACGACGCCGAGCCGGTTGTAGAGAAGCTGCAGCGGCTCCTCCACGATCCCCAGCCCTAGCAGGATCTGATTGATCAACCCGTTGCGCCCCAGCAGCACCATCCAGGCATAGGTCCGCACGATGGTGCTGGTGAAATAGGGCAGCACGATGCAGAGCAGGATGGCGGTGAAGGCCAATCCCCGCGCGCGGGACAGCACGTAGGACATGGGATAGCCGATCAAGAGCGCGAGCAGCGTGACGACGGCCCCGATCCAGCCTGTGTTTACCAGCGACCGCCCGACGCCGCCGGAGAACAGCACCGCCTCCGCCTCCTCCACGAACTCGGCCCAGGTGGCGAATTCTTGCATCGAGCCGATGAGAAACCATGCGATCGGAATCAGGAACAGCGCGGCAAGCAGCAGGAATGAGGGCAGCAGGAGCAGCAAGGCCCCTTGAAGGCGAATGGGCATCGGATCAGGCCGCCAGCAGCCGGCTGTCTTCGGCGCGCCAGGTCAGCTGCACTGCCTCGCCAGGCGGATGCAGGGTGATCCCCGCCGCGTTGGCGGCATCGCAGAGGATGAGTGCGCCCTCGGCGACCTCCACCTCATAGCGGACGACGTTGCCGAGGAAAGAGGCGTGTCGCACGCGGCCCGGCAGGGAGTTCGGGCCTGCCCCGGCGCCCTCGCCGGCGATTGAGACTTTCTCGGGGCGCACGAAGAGCCTCCCCTCGGCCGCCTCGACGCGCCCGGCGCCGGCCTGGATCGGCATCCCGCCCGGCCCCGCGACGCGGTCGCCATCCCGGCGCGCAACAAGCAGGTTCGCCTCCCCGAGAAAGGCGGCGACGAAGGTGGAATCCGGCCGCTCATACACCTCACGCGGCGGCCCCATCTGCGCGATCCGACCGTGATTCATAATCGCGATCCGGTCGGACATGGTGAGCGCCTCCTCCTGGTCGTGGGTGACGTAGATCACCGTCGTGCCCAGGCGGCGCGAGATCTCCTTGATCTCCACCTGCATGTGGTAGCGCAGGTTTTTGTCCAGCGCGCCAAGCGGCTCGTCCATCAGCACCACGCGCGGGTGGGCCACGATGGCGCGCGCCAGCGCCACGCGCTGCTGCTGCCCGCCGGAGAGTTGGCGGGCATAGCGCCGCTCGAAGCCCGTCAGCTTCACCATCGCCAGCGCCTCGGCGACGCGGGTCTGGATTTCAGCTTTGGGAGCGCCCTTCACCGAGAGCGGGAAGGCCACGTTCTCTGCCACGTCCAGATGCGGGAAGATCGCGTAGTTCTGGAACACCATGCCGAGCCCGCGACCGCGGGGCGGGACATGCGTCATGTCCTGCCCGTTCAGCATCACGCGCCCTGCATCGGCAGTGACGAAGCCGGCCAGCATGGAGAGGGTGGTGGTCTTGCCGCTGCCGGACGGACCGAGAAGCGTGAAGAACTCCCCCGGCGGGATGGCGAGGGACACATCCGCCACCACCGTCTCCGAACCGTAGCGCTTCGTCACGCCCTCGAGGGCGACGGAGCCCTCCATCAGCGCTGCACCCAGCGCGACCAGGTGCGGCTGACGCGGTCCCGGTTGTCCTCCCACCACTCGATGTTCTGGTAGAAGCCCAGCCGAAGGGACTGCTCCCCACCCGGCATGCGCTCGCGCTCCTCCGCGGTCAGCAGCGGGAAGGCCTTCAGGTTGGTCGGGCCATAGATCAGCGGCTTGGCGTATTCCGCCTGCACCGCGGGCTGCATCATGAAGTCGATCAGCTTCTGCGCGCCCTCGACGTTGCGCGCATCCTTGAACACGCCCAGCGCCTGCACCTGGATCATGTGCTCGTTCCAGGTGTAGCCGAGCTTGGCGCCGCGATCGATCAGCACCTGCAACCGCCCGTTCCAGATGGAGCCGGCCACCACCTCCTTGTCCGACAGCATCTGGCCGGACAGCGCGCCGGTGTCCCAGAAGCGGCGGATCTGCGGGCGGATGCGGTCCATCACGCGTAGCGCGCGGTCCACGTCGATCGGGTACAGCTTGTCGCGCGGCACGCCATCGGCCAGCAGCGCGAATTCGAGGCTGGCCGAGCCCGCGGCCATGTCCGTCAGCATCCGCGGGCCAGGGAAGCGCCCGGCATCCCAGAAGTCCTTCCAGGAGGCCGGCGGGTTCGCGCCGAAATGCTCGGTGCTGTAGCCGAGCACGCTGGCATAGACGAAGTTGCCGACGCGGTGGGACAGCTTGACCTCGGGGTTGATGTCCTCGGGCTTGGAGCGGGTCCAGCTGTCATAGGCGATGGGCGCCAGGGCTCCCATTCGCTCCAGCCGCATCAGCTGGTGGTCGCCCGTGTCGATCAGGTCCAGCTCCACGTTCCCCGCGCGGAACATGGCGAGCAGCTTGGCGGCGGTGGCCGCCACCGGGCGCACCTGGATGCCGGTCTCCCGCGTGAAAGGGTCGTAGACCACGCGCCGCATCACGTCGTCATAGGTGCCGCCGGGCGTGCGGACGATCACCTCGCCCGCCGCATGGGCGCGGCGCGAGAGAAGGGCCGGTGCGGCGAGCGCGGTGCCGAGGAGCAGGCGCCTGGGGATGGTCGCGGAAGCCATGGTTCGCCCTTTCTGTGGGTGAGTCAGTGGAAGCGGGTGATGGAGTAGGGTGCCACGTCGATGGCCGGAACCTGACCAAGAATCGTGCCGGCGACGAGGGCGCCGCTTGGGGGGCCGCCGGTCATGCCGAAATGGCCGTGCCCGAAGCAGAGATGCAGGCCGGGATGCCCAGGCACGGGGCCGAGCACCGGCAGGCTATCCGGCGTGGAGGGCCGGAAGCCCATCCATAGCCGCGGCTCGCCCGCCTGCATCTCCGGGAAGAGCTGGAGCAGGTGCTGCATCAACCGGGCCGCACGCCGTTCGTCCGGCGGTGTCTCCGGCCCCGCGATCTCCACCGTGCCCGCGACGCGAAGCCCCTCCTCCATCGGCGTCACGCCGAAGTTCCGGGACTTGTAGAGGATCGGCAGCCGCGGCTCGATGCTGGGGGACGGCAGCATGAGATGGTAGCCGCGCTCCGTCTCCAGTGGGACGGAAACACCCAGCGGATCGAGCATCGCGCGGGACCAGGCGCCACCCGCGACGACGACCTGCCCGGCCCGCAGGTTGTCGGTGTTGGTCATCACCGTCCACCCGCTGCTGCTGTCCGGGATCAGCTTCATGGCCCGCTGCGGCAGGATGGTGCCGCCCGCCTCCAGCAGCAGCTCGGCCAGGCGGCGCACGGCACGGGGTGGGCTGACGGTGTGGCCATTGCCCGGGATCAGGAGGCCGCGCGTGACATGGCGGGCAATGCCGGGGAAGATCTGGCGGATATCGTCCTGGCCCAGCTCCTGCGCCTCGATCCCGTGTCGCGCGCGCAGCCCGCGCTCCAGCACCGCGCCGGCGGTCTCCTCCGCCTCGTCCCAGAGCTGGACCTGGCCGCTGCGGCGAATCAGCGCCGTGAAGTCCGGCCCCAGAAGGTCGCGCCAGGCATCGAAGGCGCCGCCATGCAGGCGGGCCATGGCATCCGATATGGCGTGCACGCGGTCCATCCGGCCGGCGCGGATCCACCGCGCCAGCCAGGGCGCGGCTTTCGGCAGGTAGGCGGGGCGCACCGCCAGCGGCCCGAGCGGATCCGCCAGCCAGGACGGCACCTTGCGCAGCATGCCCGGCAGCGCGATCGGCACCACCGTTTCGGCGCTGATCAGCCCGGCATTGCCGAAGGACGCGCCGCCCGCCGGGCCCAGCGGGTCGATCACCGTCACGCGGCGCCCCGCGCGCGCCAGCGGCAGCGCGGTGGAAAGCCCGGCGACGCCTGCGCCGAGGACGATGATCCCCGCCGATTGCATCAGCCCAGATGCGCCGTGGCGATCAGCTCGATCCGCATGCCAGGCGCGAGCAGTTCCCTGGCCACCACCGTGGCGCGGCAGGGATAGGGCTCCTGGAAGTACTCGCGATACACGGCGTTCATCCCGGCCGCATCCGCCGGATCGATCAGATAGACCTGGCAAAGCATGACATCGGCCAAGCTGCCGCCCGCACCCTTCAGGGCCATGCGCAGGTTATCCAGCGTGCGGCGCGTCTGCACGTCGATGTCGCCCTGGATGATTGCCCCGCTCACCGGGTCCTTGGGAACCTGCGCGGTGATCACGAGGTTGCCCTTCTTCACGGTGCCGCTGATCGGTCCCTTGGAGGGCACGATGCCGGTATCGACGACGTCGAACATGGTGGATGGTATCCCTATCGGTTGACGAGAAGGCCGCGCGGCAGGGCGGTCAGCAGTTCCGGGCCGGTCTCCGTGACCAGCACCGTCTCGCTCAGCGCCGCGCCGCCGGCAGAGGCGTAGACATGCATCACCATGCCCGCTTCCAACCGCCAAGTGGCGCCCGGGTGGAAGATGCGCGTGAAGTCGCTGGTGCGTGGCCCGGCATCGCCGTAGAGGCCGAGCGTATAGGCGGTGATGTTGTCGTAGCTGTCGCGCAGCCCGGCGGCGAGCACGCCCTCGCGCATGATGGCATCCACCTCGCCGGCCACCGTACCGGGCTGCATCGCGGCAATCTGCCGGTCCTGCAGTTCCGCCAGGACCTCCGCAGCCCGTTGACGCTCCGGCTCCGGCTCGCCGAGGACGACGCATCGCATCATGCGGCTGGAATAGCCGTACACCCGCGGCGTCAGCTCGATATGCACCACGTCGCCCATGGCCAGGGGCTCGTCGCCGAGATGGCCGTGCAGGAAGTCCCAGCCGCGGCCTGCGGTGATGGGGCCGGGGCGGTAGGGATCGCCGCCCATCTCGATGAAGGTGGCCTGCGCGATGCGCGCCGCGTCCCGCTGCGAGGCCCCGGGCACGCAGGCAGCCGCGGCGCGGCGCAGCGCCTCGTCCCCGATAGTGGCGGCCTTGCGCAGCAGCGCGATCTCGGCGGGCGACTTGATCAGCCGCAGCTCCGCCACCACGGGGCCGATATCGACGAAGCGCGCATCCGGCAGGGCGGCCTGCATGGCGCGCATCCGGGCGATGGAGGTGCCGTAGCTCTCGAAGTCCAGGCCGATCGTGGCCCGTTCCAACCCGCGCGCGCGCAGCGCCTCGGCCAGCACCGGCACCGGCTCCTCCCAGTCGCGGAAGGTCGGCACATCCGCGATCCAGCTCCGCTCGCGGCAGACCGAGGCGTCCAGCGCGCGGATGAGGAAGAAGGGCTCGGCCTCGAGCGGAATGGCAACGCAGCGCCAGCGATTGGCGGAGCTGCCGAAGCCGGAGATCCAGGTCATCGCCTCGATCTCGTCGAACAGCGCCACCTCCACACCGGCCGAGCGCAGGCGCGCCTTCAGCCGGTCGAGCCGCAATCCGAACTCCGCCGCGGTGAAGTGGGGATGCGCCCCCACTAGGCCGCGCCCTTCGGCACGCGCCAGCCGTCCAGCCGGTCCTTGAGCTGGTAGGACAGGCCGACCACCGGCAGGAACCAGGGATGGCCGGTATAGAGCGGGCGGGTCGGGAAGGGCAGGCGCGCGAAGGCGGAGGGCTTGTTGGCGGAACCCAGCATCTGCCGCGCGGTGGCGGTGCCCAGATGCGTCATCGTCACCACGCCGCTGCCGTTGCAGGCCATGGCGTAGTGCACGCCGTCCTGCTCGCCGAGATGCGGCATCATGTCGAAGGCGAAGGCGACATTCCCCTTCCAGGAATGCGAGATGCGGACATCGCGCAGCGCCGGGATCAGATGCGTCAGGTAGCGATGCAGCGTCGTGCCGGAAGCGCGGAGATCGGCATTTACGAAGCTGGCGCGCCCTCCGAAGAGGATGCGGCGATGATCCGGTGAGGGCCGGAAGTAGTAGAGCACCTTTTTCGTGTCGCCATAGACCCGGAGTTGCGGCAGCGCCTTCCGCACCCGCTCCTCGCCGATCTCCTCGGTCGCGATCATGTAGCTGGCGACGGGGATGAGACGCCGGCGATGCCACGGCGTGGCCCCGCCGGTGTAGCCATTGGTCGCGATCATCAGCCGGGCGGTGCGCAGCGTCCCGTGGCTGGTCTCGACCACGAAGCCGCCATCGGCCTCCCGGCGATAACCGCGCATTTCGACGCCGCCCATCAGCGTTGCGCCCAAGCGCTCGGCGGCCGCAGCGAGGGAGCGCACATACTTCGCGGGGTGAAGCGACCCTGCCCGGCGCAGCATCATGCCGCCGAAATAGCGGTCGGTCGCGATCTCCTCGGCCACGCGGTCGCGCGGGACGAAGAAAGCCTCCTCCCCACCGGCGGCGTTGATCAGATCGATGCGTCGCTTCAGCCCATCGAGCGCAGCGGGCGCGTGGGCGCCGACGAAGCGGCCGCAGCGCACGTAGTCGCACTCCAGTCCCTCGCGCGCGACGAAGCCCTCGAAATCCTCGAAAGCCTGCTCGCCCTCCTCCATCAGCTCGGAGACGAATTGCCTGCCGAAGGTCTCCACAAGGTCGGAGCGGGATTTGCCCAGGCTCCCGGCGCCCCCCAGCGCGCCGCCATTGCGGGAGGAGGCGCCCCAGCCGATCGCCTCACGGTCCAGGACCAGGGGGCGCACACCGTTCCGCCCCAGCTCGATCGCCGTGGACAGCCCGGCGATACCGGCTCCAATGATGATAGCATCGGCCGTGTCCGGCAGGGGCAGCGGCACCGGCGGAGGGGGCGGTGCCGCCTCCCACCAATAAGGGCGTTCCAAGAAGCCGGGGCCGAAGGGGTCGCTCATGAGACGCGATGCTGACATGTGACAGCGGCATTGCGGTCATATCAAATCGGCATGGCGGTATCGCCCCGCTTATGGCGCGAGATTCCTCTTCGCGAAATACTTGGTCAGATCCGCGTCTTACGCTTCATCTCGCTCATCACCGATCGCACAGAGGACCGGATGGCCTGGAATAGCTCGGCGCGCCCGAAATTGTCCGGCGCCTCCTCCGGCCAGATCAATCGGTAGGTCACTTCGATCGCGGGCTCGAAGGGGCGAAGCACGAGCCCGGCGCCCATGGAGGGCGCGGCCGCCAACGGGTCCACCACCGTAATGCCAGCCCCTGCCGCGGCCATGGCTGCCGCCCCGCTGGTCATGCGGCACTCGGCGATCTCGCGGGGCCGGGCGCCGCTACTCTCCAGCGCGGCATCCACCCTGGCCTGCCGCCCTTCCTCTCGCGAGAGCGCGATGTAGGGCTCGCCATCCAGGTCGGCGGCGCGGACAGTTGCGTGCCTGGCCAGGCGATGGCCGGGCGCCATGGCGCACATGGCCCTGTTCCGGGCCAGGACGGTGGTTCGCAGCCCCGGAATATCTGGGATTTCCGTGACGAGCCCGAGATCCGCCTGCCGGGACGCCACCATCCCGATCACGCGCCCGACCGTCCCCGAATGGATGATGAGCTGCTCTCTCCGTTCCGCCCGTCCCCACTCCGCCGCGGCACGGGGCAGGACCGCCAGGGTCAGCAGAGGGATTGCGGCGATGACGATCCGCCGCGGCGTGCCGCGCCGCAGCCGCTCGGTCAGGGCCGCGATCTCCTGCACCCCGATGAAGACCCTCTCCGCCTCCTCGTGCAGGGCGTGCGCGTGTTCCGTCGGAACAAGCCGGCCACCGACTCGTTGGAAAAGAGGAAAGCCCGCCAGTGTCTCAGTCTGTGCCAGGAGGCGGCTGACGCCGGGCTGCGACATGCCCAGCAATGCGCCGGCACCCGTAACGCTGCCGGTCCGCATGACGGCGCGGAAGATCTCAAGGTGCCGGTATTCGAGGGTACGCGCTGCCATGCTCCATGGTTCGTGGATGGAGGATGAGGGCGTCAAGGGCGGCGGTAAGGCCGATCCGCCCTTCCGCCAGCGCCCGCTTCCTCTCCGAGCCTAGCGCCGGGAGCGACGGCCTGCCGAGCGCTTGGCCTGCGCCTTGGATGGCTTTGCGGACCGTGGCTTGGACGGCTTCGCTGCCCGCGCCTGGGATGATTTCGCCGCCCGTGCCTTGGCCGGCTTCGCCGCTGGTGCGTTGGGCGGCCTCACGGCTGGGGCGAGGACAATCGGATTGGCTTCGGGAATGCCGTCCGCCCCGACATAGCGCTGCAGCGTCGCGCCGGCCGCGAGGTGGGGATAGGCCTCGGCGCCTTTCGGCCATGTCCGCGCGAAGGCGGCCACCTCGGCATGGTCGTGCTTGCGGATGGTCTCGACGAGGACGGACGCCGCCTGCGCCGGCCGCAGCCGCTGCCGGCGCAGCAGGTGAAGATGCCATTCGCGGGCGCGCAGGGGACACCAGTCCACCAGGGCCTCCTGCAGCGCCCGGCGCACCTCGGCCGGCAGTTCCTGATACGCCTGGTACGGATCACCCTTCAGCTTGCTGTAGGGCTTGGCAGCCATGCTGTTGTCCATGCCGGCCTTCTAGCCAACGGCAAACCCCAGGGGAACCGCGTGGCCGACGGGCAGGTGCTCGGCTGCGCACCGGCGTGCTGGTCACCGCCGGATTTGTGCCAGGTGACCAGCGCGATACGGTCTAGGCCTCGCTCAACGCGCCGGCGGCACCTGGCTTGCCGGCCCTTTGATGAAGTCGATGAAGGCCCGCAGCGGCGCGGGCACCAGCCGCCGCCCGGGGTAGTAGAGGAACGGCCCGGAGAAGGCCTGCCACCACGGTTCCAGGATGGGCTCCAGCGCGCCAGCGTCGAGATACGGCCGCAGCCAGTCCTCGAAGAGGTAGATGATCCCCGTGCCGCCCACCGCTGCCTCGACGGCCAGGTCGGTCGCAGCCCCCACGCTCACGAGCAGCGGACCACTGGGCTCCACCCGCACCATCTCCTCGCCGTGTTCGAACTCCCACACCATCATCGCGCCGCTGCTGAAGCGGCCGCGCAGGCAGGCATGGCCGAGCAGTTCGCGCGGATGCTCCGGCCTTCCGTGGCAGCGCAGATAGTCCGGCGAAGCCGCAAGGGCGTAGCGCTGCACCCGCGGCCCGATCGGCACCGCGATCATGTCCCCCTCCAGCCGCTCGTCGTAGCGGATGCCGGCGTCGCAGCCGGCGCCCAGCAGGTCCACAAAGCTGTCCTCGGCCGTCACCTCCAGCTGGATGTCGGGATAGGCCGCGAGGAAGGGCGGCACGATGCGCGGCAGCACCAGCCGCGCCGCGCTGACCGGCACATTCAGCCGAAGAGTGCCCGCGGGCCGGTCGCGGAACCCGTTCACCACGTCCAGCGCGGCCTCCACCTCGCCGAGCGCCGGGCCGAGCCGTTCCAGCAGCCGTGCCCCAGCTTCCGTGGGCACCACGCTGCGCGTCGTCCGGTGCAGCAGCCGCACCCCGAGCCCGGCCTCCAGCCGCCGCACCGCCTCGCTCACACCCGAAGCGCTGGCGCCGATCGCCCGCGCCCCGTCCCGGAACCCTCCGGCCCGCGCCACCGCGAGGAAGGCGTTCAGGTCGCTGAGATCGGCCCGCATTGTCCGCCATTCCGCACAGGTCGTGCAGATTGTGCCGGGTTATCGCGCAAAGCCAAGGGGCCTAGCTACAGGACACCCACAGGAGATCGACCATGACCCGCATCGAACAGGCCGGCACCTTCCGCCTCGGCAGCCGCACGGTGAACCGCCTCGGTTACGGCGCCATGCAGCTCGCCGGACCCGGCGTCTTCGGCCCGCCGAAGGACCATGGCGCCGCCGTCGCCGTGCTGCGCGAGGCTATCGCCGCCGGGGTGAACCATATCGACACCAGCGACTTCTACGGCCCCCACATCACCAACCAGCTCATCCGTGAGGCCCTGGCGCCCTACCCCGCCGAGCTCACCCTCGTCACCAAGATCGGCGCCCGGCGGGACGAGAGGGGCGGCTGGCTCCCGGCATTCTCCCCCGAGGAGCTGACCCGGGCAGTCCACGACAACCTGCGCAACCTCGGCCTCGAGGTGCTGGAGGTCGTGAACCTCCGCATCATGCTGGACGTGCATGGCCCGGTAGAGGGCTCCATCGAGGCGCCGCTGGCCGCCCTCGCGGAACTCCAGCAGCGCGGCCTCGTCCGACATATCGGCCTCAGCAACGTCACTCCGGCCCAGGTCGAGCAGGGCCGCGGCCTTTGCGACATCGTCTGCGTGCAGAACCAGTACAACCTTGCCCATCGTGGCGACGACGCGCTGATCGACAGCCTCGCCCGCGACGGCATCGCCTATGTCCCGTTCTTCCCGCTCGGCGGCTTCAGCCCGCTGCAGTCCTCCGCCCTCTCCGAGGCGGCGCAGAGCCTGGGCGCCACGCCGATGCAACTCGCCCTTGCCTGGCTGCTCCGCCGCTCGCCCAACATCCTGCTGATACCTGGCACCTCTTCCGTCGTGCATCTACGGGAGAACCTTGCCGCCGCCGAACTGAACCTGCCGGACGAGATGATGCCGGCCTTGGACCGGATCGCGGCGGACCCGTCAGGAGACTGATCAGGCACGGTGGGCGGCGGGCCAGCTGGAGGGCAACTCGTCATGCACCCATGACGGGTATGTTCCTGGCCAGCCGCCCTATGCGGTCACGGTCAGCACCGCCCCCCGCTGCCTGTCGCGGGACGTGTCTGAGGGGCCAGTTCGAGCCTCAGCTATCCGGAAACCGCACCCCGAAAGCCACCGCGATCTCGGCACGGGCCCGGACATCCAGGATGGCATCCTTCTCAGCCGGAGCATGGATCAGGAGCTCTCTCATCTCGTCACGCATCTGGTTCACGACAGCGTCCTGGCGGCTCGCCGGAACCCCGCGAACCGCGCGAGCCATTGCGTCCTGCGCAATCCATTTCAGAAAGCCTCGCTCGAAGACTTCGACATTCCTTTTGGGCAAGGGAATGGATCCTGTCGGCTGTGTCCGGGACTTACGGACCAGACTGCCTCCTGGACGCACCGCTCACGTCCGTGTGATCGCATTCTTTCAGTCGGCATAAGCGGCCGTTGGCGCTAATGGACACTGCCAGGGCAGCACTCCATGTTGCGCCGCCCTTGGCGGAGAGGCGGCTGTGGAGGCGCTGGCCTCTGCCCGGGTCGTGGCTTGGGGCAGTTTGGATGAGCAACAGGGATGCTGACCGACAACACCGCCACGAACTCGGCGACGACCGTTCCGGGGCGGCGAGATCCTGGTCGGCGCGGCAAGCAACCCTTCTTTTGACGCCGGAGAAATGCAGCGTGGGCCGCGGCCAGACAGAGCGACATGCAACCGGTCAGACCCATCCGCCAGTAATGGATCGTGGAATGACGAGCGAAGCGGCCGACCTGGCCACCATGGACGTCGCGGAGCTCACCCAGCTGATTGAGGACGCCAAAGCAGCCCTGGCCCAGAAACAGAAGGGCCCGAAAACGAGTTGGTGGAAAAGGCAGGGGTAAGGACATCGTTCGGGGGCTGCGGCCCCTTGCACCGGGCTCTGCTTCGCAACGGCGGACACCTGCAGCCATCGCGGAAGATCCGGATGCTCAGGCTCTGGCCGCCCTAGCCGAGAGGAACCGCTCCACCCGTGCCAGCTCGGCATCGAGGGCACGGCGGAACACCAGGCCGCGCGGCTCGCGCTCAATGAACCCTAGGCTCATATCCAGCCTTCCTCCCGGCAGGGCGAGATTGGCCCAGCCGATCACGGCATCGCCCCAGAGCAGCGGCAGGGCGTAATATCCGAAGAGCCGCTGCGGCGGGGGCGTATAGGCCTCGAACCGGTAGGCCCATCCCCAGAGATGCTCGAAGCGCCGCCGGTCCCAGACAAGGGGATCGAAGGGCGCCAGCAGGCGGACATCCCGTACCCCTGCCCCGCCGTCCTCGCCACCCTCGGGCGTGGGCCAGAGATAGCGCTCGCCCTCAATCATGTCCTCCTCCAGCTCGCCGTCCCGGAGCGCGGCGGCGACCACCGGGCCCAGCGGCCCGAGATCAGGATTGCGTCGGGCCATCAGCGCCAGCGCGCCCCGCAGGCCGACGGGGGAGACCGGGGCCAGAATGCGCGCCACCCGCATCACGGCCTGTCTCGCCCGCTCGGCCGCCTCTGCCGCGGGTAGCGCGGGGCGGGCGGCCTCGTAGAGGCGAATCCCATCCTGGCGATGCGCCACGCGCAGCAGGCCGTGGTGGTGCAAGGCCTCCAGAGCCCGCGTCGTCGCCTTGGAGAAGCCGCCCCAACCATTTACGGCGCGCTCGCGACCGAAGCGCTCCTCCAAGTCCCGCGGGTGGGTCGGGCCGCGGGCGCGGACGAAGGCCAGGACATCGGCCGCCAACCCTTCCGCTTGAAGGGCGCCCTGCGGGTCCAGGCGGGGATGCAGCAGCGCCCGTGTCTCGGCCGGCATGAAGCCGTAGGCGTAGAGGAAGTCCTTCTCCAGCCCCAGCCGCGCGAAGCGGCGCTCCAGCTCGCCCGCGCGGTAGCCGCGAACGCGATGCCGCAGGATGAGGTCCTGCGCCCGGGCCGGCGCGCGGATCGGGTCGGCCTGCACGAAGCCGAGCCGCGCGACGGCATCGGCCAGCGTCGTAGGCGGAAACAGCGTGTTCCGGCGGGCATGCCGCCGGAGCCGCTGCAGAGCCGGGCTGGCCATCGGCCCGTCCGCCTACAGCAGGAAGGCGAGGGCTTCGTCGCAGGGCTGCTCCACCTTCAGCGCGAGCAGGTCGTCGGCCCGGGTGCGGCCCAGATTCACCGCCGCGACCGGCTTTCCCACCCGGGCGGCCGCCTGGGCAAAGCGGAACCCCGAATAGACCATCAGCGACGAGCCGACGACGAGCACCGCATCGGCCTGGTCGAGCGCCTCACGGGCGGCATCGACCCGCTCACGCGGCACGCATTCGCCGAAGAACACGACATCGGGCTTGAGCACGCCGCCACAGGCCGCGCAGGGCGGGATGGCGAAGTCGGCGAAGTCCGCCGCTTCGAGATCGGCGTCGCCATCCGGCGCGACCGAAGCCTCCCGCTCCGCCCAGCCGGGATTGAGCCGGACCATCTCCGCCTGCAGCGTCTCCCGCGGGATCGTCGCCCCGCAGCCGGTGCAGCGGACCTGGTCCAGCCGGCCATGCAGGTCCACCACCTGGTTGCTGCCCGCGGCCTGGTGCAGCCGATCGACATTCTGGGTGAGCAGGAACTCGCTCTTACCCCGTGCCTCCAGCCGCGCGAGCGCGTGGTGGGTGCTGTTCGGGCGCACCCGACCGAAGCGGCGCCAACCGATCAGACTGCGTGCCCAGTAGCGCTGGCGGGCCGCGGCACCGCCCATGAAGGCCTGGAAGGTCATGGGCTGGGGCCGCTTCCACTGCCCCTGAGCGTCCCGGTAGTCGGGGATGCCGGAGTTCGTGCTGCACCCCGCCCCGGTCAGCACGAAGATCCGCCGGTGGCGTTCGATAAAGCTCTGCAGGGGCGCGCTGTCGTTCATCGCGCTCATGTAGGAACGACGGCGGGCAGCGGCTACGCCGCGGTCACCTCAGCCCGAGGCTGCGCAGCGCCCGCCCGACCGCCCGGCGCGCACGCGGGACCAGCCCGGCCGGCGGCGCAGCGGCGGGCGCCATGCCGCCCATGGTGGGGCCACCGGCCCAGGAGCCGGCCGGCCGGGTGGCGGCGATATGCCGCGCCGGCACCTCCCGCCCGAGATAGCGGTTCGGCACCGCCTCCCCCGTCGTGATGTCCTGCACCTGCCTGTAGGCGATCTGGCCGAAGGCAGGGTCGGAGTGCATCGGCGTGTAGTAGGCGCAGTCCTCGAAGTAGTAGTGCGTCACCTGGGACCAGCGGGTCCGGTTCATGTCCGCCTGGGCCGAGCCACCATGCAGGAGGTTGGCCGTCCAGATCACCGCCTGGCCGCGCTTGGGCAGGAAATGCGCCGGCTTCATCCCCCGCGCCTCGACAAGCGCCCGCCACATCGGCTCGAACACCGACTGGTTCGGCACCGTCTCGGCAGCATGGGCGGCGAAGCCCACATGCTCGTTAGTGAAGACCGGGAGGCGATGGCTGCCGGGGTAGTACATCAGCGGCCCGGAATCCGCGTGGATGTCCTCCAGCGCCACCCAGACACCGCACATGAACCGCTCGGGCATGGAGCTGAAATGCGCCGAATCCGTGTGCGGGTGCTGCTGCGTCCCGACCGGGAAGTTCAGCGTCTGGAAGGGGAAGGCGCGCCGCCCGTAGAGCCGGGCCAGCAGGTCCAGGATGGCCGGGTTGGTCGCGATCCGCCGCACCTCCGGCACGTCGCGCCAAGCCCCTTCAGTGCGCGGGCCCGAGGCGCTGCCCGCCCGCCACGCCTCCAGCGGCATCTGCGGCCCGAGCTTGGCGATGATGGCATCCGCGAGAGCCGGGAAGTCGGGCTCGGGGAAGTCGATCAGCGCGAAGCCGTCCTCGTGCAGCGCGCGGGCGATCCGGAGCGTCTCGGGATCCGCGTCCTGGAACAGCGTCTCAAAAAGCGGCGACTCCACCTTCGGCACGCCGGGGAGCACGTTGACAGATGCCATGGCCGCACGATCCTGATCGAGACGATCCGGACATTACGAAGTCCGACTTCTCCGGTCCATCCGGCGCAGGATCTGCCCGCCCGGGCAATGGCGTGGCACGGAGCGCTGCCGCCCTGCGGCCATGCCGGCCCCCGTCCCGGCGTTGCGGGCGGGCGGTTCTACAGCAGGTCCTCCACCCGGATCGGCAGGGCACGCAGGCGCTTCCCCGTGGCATGGTGCACGGCGTTGGCAATGGCCGGGGCCACGCCCACCATGGCCACCTCGCCCAGCCCCTTCACCCCCGCCCCGTTGAGCCGCGGATCGGGCTCGTCCACGAACTCCACCTCTATCGTGCCGATATCGGCATGCACGGGCAGCACGTACTCGGCGAGATCCGCGTTGAGGAAACCGCCATGGCGCGGGTCCACCTCGCTCACCTCCCGCAGCGCGGCGCCGATCCCCCACACCACGCCGCCGCGCAGCTGGCTGGCCGCCGTGCGCGGGCTGACCACGCGGCCGCAATCGGCCACGCTGACCACGCGCGGCACGCGGATGCGGCGGGTGCCCGGTTCCACCCGCACTTCCACGAAATGCGCCACATGGCTGAAGCTGACGAATTCCGGATAGGCCGGGCCCGCCGCCGCCGGCAGGCCGGTGTTCAGCCGGCCCATCACCGCCTCCGGCTGCCCGGGTGCCCGCCTGCTCACCTCCACCTCCAGAAAGGGGCGCCCGGCCGCGCGCAGCCGGTCCGCGGGCGCCGAGCCAGGTGGCAGCGCGTCCAGCGCGCGCAGCAGGGCATCGCAGGCATCCTCGGTGGCCGGGACGACCGTCGCCGTGCCCCAGGAACCGGCAGTGAGGTGCTGCGGCGTGGCGCCGGTGCTGCCGATCTCTAGCGCGATCCGCCCGGGCTCCACCCCGAGCCGCCGGACGAGCACGGCGGTGATCGCGGTGCGGATTCCCTGCCCCATCTCATGCCCACCCACGCCGAGGGTGACCGAGCCATCGGCCAGGAGACGCAGCTTCGCGACCGCCGGCGCGGTCGCTGCCTTGTAGGCGCCCGCGGCCACGCCCCACCCGATCAGTGACCCGTCCTCGCCGCGCATGGAGCCCGGCGCCATGCTGCGCCGGTCCCAGCCGAACCGGGCCGCGCCGCGGCGCAGGCATTCGGCGAGATGGCGGGAGGAGTAGGGCCGGCCGGTAATCGGGTCGGCCGTCGCGTCATTTGCCAGCCGCAGCGCCACCGGATCCCGGCCCAGACGGTAGGCCAGCTCGTCCACGCAGCTCTCTACGGCGAAGGCGGCGGGGTGCTCATAGGGCGCACGCATGTAGCCGGGTGTCTGAACGTCGGTCCGCACCAGCCGCTCCCGACCCCGGAAGTTCGGCACGCGGTAGAGGCGGGCGGAGAGCTCCGTATACTGGGTGGGGAACAGGTCGTGGCGCGATGTCTGCGAATCTGTCTCGTGGATCAGCGCCTGCATCCGGCCTTCCGCATCCGCGCCCAGCCGGATGCGGTGGCGGCTGGCCGGACGGAAACTGCTGTCGTGGAAGACCTGCGCCCGGGTGACGACGAGCTTCACCGGCCGCCCCAATCGCCGCGCCGCCTCCGCCGCCAGCACGGTATGCGCCTGCAGCGAGTTCTTCTGCCCGAAGCCGCCGCCGGCGGAGGGTGACAGCACGGTGATGCGCGCCGGCTCGATCTCCAGCTGCCGCGCCAGCCCGTGGCGGATCGCCTCGGCGTTCTGGGTGCCCTCATGCACCGTCAGGTGCCCGTCCCGCCACTCGGCAACGGTGGAGAGCATCTCGATCGGGTTCTGGTGCTGCGCGGGATGGCGGAACTCGGCCTCGATCCGCACGGGGGCGGCGGCGAAGGCGGCGTCGGCCTCGCCGGCGGTGACATCGGCGAACATGGGCTTGGGAAGCGGGGAATCGGCCTGTGCGACAACATCCGCCGGCGGCGCGTCCAGCGTCACCTGATGCGGCTCGGCCGCGTACTCCGCGCGGACCACCCTTGCCCCCTCCATCGCGGCCTCGAGGCTGTCCGCCACCACCACGGCAATGGGCTGGCCGCGATAAGCGATGCGCGGCGAGGTGACGGGCTGGATGCTTTGGAAGCCGTAGCCACCACCCATGAGGAAGCCCGGCGGCTTCACCCCGGCCAGTTCCGCATGGGTCAGCACCAGCCGCACGCCGGGCACGGCGCGGGCAGCAACGGTGTCGATGCTGCGGACAGTGCCGCGCGCGATCGTCGCGGTGGCCAGCGCAGCATGGGCCATGCCAGGCCGGGCGTCGTCGGCGCCATAGCGTAGCGCGCCGCGCACCTTGTCCCGCGCGTCGATCCGGGGCGCGTCCGGGTAGGAGGTATCGCTCATGCGTCAGGCCCTCTGCCGGGCGATCAGGAGGGCATCGGCCACCGTGCGGGCGCCGAGCTCGATCCTGAAGGCATTGTGGTGTCCCGGGCGGGCGCCGCGCAGGGCGGCATCGCCCGCGGCGCGGGCCGCCTCGGCGGTGAGCCGCTGCCCGACCAGGCCGCGCTCCGCCTCCCGCGCCCGCCAGGGGCGCGTGGCGAGACCGCCCAGCGCGATCCGCGCCTCCCGCACCACCTCGCCCTCCATGCGCAGCGCGACGGCGGCGGAGGCCAGGGCGAAGGCATAGGACTCGCGATCCCGGATCTTGTGGTAGGTCGAGGCGCGGCCGAGTGGCGTGATCGGCACCCGGATGCGCAGGATCATCTCGTCCCGCGCCAGGCTCGTCTCCACCTCAGGCGTCGTGCCGGGCTCCCGGTGCAGTGCGTCGAGCGGGATGCTGCGACTGCCCCTCCGCCCGGCCACATCCACCACCGCGTCGAAGGCTGCCAACGCGACGGCCCAGTCGCCGGGATAGGTGGCGATGCAGGCCTCGCTTCCGCCCAGCACGGCATGGCCGCGATCGATCCCCTCCCGCGCCGCGCAGCCGCTTCCGGGCACGCGCTTGTTGCAGGCGAACGGCTCACCGCCGCGGAAATAGGCGCAGCGCGTGCGCTGCAGCAGGTTGCCGCCGAGGCTGGCCATGTTCCGCAGCTGCTGCGAGGCAGCCTTCCAGAGCGACTCAGACAGGGCGGGGTAGTCCGCAACCAGCCGGGGGTCGGCCGCCACGTCGCTCATCCGCGCACCGGCGCCGAAGACCAGCTCGCGCGGCCCCGATGTGTCGAAGCCGCGGAGAGCGGGCAGTGCGTTGATGTCCACCAGCCGCTCCGGTGCCTCGACGCCGAGCTTCATCAGGTCATAAAGGGTGGTGCCGCCGGCCAGGAAGCGCGTGCCAGTTCCGCCCGCGGCAACAGCGCGGATCGCGGCCGCCTGGTCATCCGCCCGGGCATAGGTGAAGGGGCGCATCGGCTCAGCCCACCCGCATCTTGGGCGCAGCATCCTGGATCGCGGCCAGGATGCCGGCATAGGCGCCGCAACGGCAGAGATTGCCGCTCATATACTCGCGGATCTCCTCGGGATTGCTGGCATGGCCCTCCTGCACGCAGGCTATGGCCGCCATGATCTGCCCGGGCGTGCAGTAACCGCATTGCAAGGCGTCGTGGTCGATGAAGGCCTGCTGCATGGGGTGCAGCTCACCCTCCGGCGGCGCGATGCCCTCGATCGTCGTCACGGCGCGGCCGTTGGCCTGCACCGCGAGCGTCAGGCAGGAGGCGACGCGCCGGCCGTCCAGATGAACCGTGCAGGCGCCGCACTGGCCGTGGTCGCAGCCCTTCTTGGCGCCTGTCAGCGCCAGCCCTTCCCGAAGCGTGTCGAGCAGGGATGCGCGCGGGTCCAGGATGAGCCGCCGCGCCTCACCGTTCACCGTCAGGCTCACCTCCAGGCCGCCGGGCACGCCGCCCAGCGTCGCAGGCGCCTGCGCGGTGGCGTCCACCGGAACCATGGGAGCGCCGGCGAGCGTCGCGCCGATTACCAGGCCACGGCGGCTGACGGGGATGTCGCCTCGTTCATGGGGCATCTCGTCCATCGCGTCGGTCTCCGGTCAGGCAAGGCATTCAGGCCGCAAGGTTAAACTTCCGTCACGGCACCGGGCGCTCGCGATCCTGCCCAAGTCCCTCGCGGAATTGCCGTCGCAGGGGCCTACCGCACCCCGGCTCGGTAGGCGCTGGGCGAGACGCCGACGATGCGGCGGAAAGCGGTGGCGAAATGGGAAGGGTTTTCGTAGCCGCACAGGAAGGCGATGGAGGAAACAGGCTCCCGCCCGGCCTCAAGATGCCGCTGTGCCGCCTCCATGCGCAGGCGTGTCAGCCTGCGGATCGGCGTCTCGCCATGGATCTTCCGGAAGACGCGCAGGAGATGGAACGGGCTCATCCCCGCCTCGCGCGCCAGCTCATCGAGGGTGAGAGGCCGCGCGAGGTTGCTCCGCATGAAGTCCTCCACCCGGCGCAACCGCGGATGCGGCAGCGAGGCCGGCGACCTCGGCGTCAGCCTGGCGTGCCGAAGGAGGATATGGCTGGCGAGCAGCTCGCACGCGGCCTCGGCATAGAGCTCCGGCGCCCCGCAGGACAGCGCCTCCGACAGGCTCAGCATCACCTGCGCGACAAGCGGATCGCGGTAGGCGAGATCGTTCGGCATGGCCAGCCGCGCCGGGTCCATGGCCGAGAGGTCCCCGGCCACCCGGCGGAGCGTCGAGGCCGGCAGGTGCAGGTGCAGCGTCTCGTTCGGCTCCTCGCCCCGCCAGCGCAGGGTGGCCTCATGCCCGGGAGCCGTCATGCCGAGGCTGCCCGTTCCGTAGCGCGCACCGCGCCAACGGCCACCAGCACGGGACTCGATGTCGAAGCAGCCATTCGTCACGAGGACGATCACCTGGTCCGCGGAGGGAGGGACCACGAACTCCTCGATGACAGCGGGTGCCGTGTAGCGGCGTAGCAGGATGGATCGCCAATCGGCCTTGCTGCACGCCGCGAGCGCGATCTGCGCCCGCGCATGCGCCGCCAGGCTTGCCGCGTGGTGATCCTCTCGCATCATGCCAGGCTAGAGGCCGATCTGAGCGCCGGGGAACGGAACAGACCTCTCATCGCGCGCCGGACACCGGGCGCCGTCCCCGCGCCGCTCGCCATGATCCGGCCGGTGCGGGACATGCATACGGGACCAGTCACGCGCTCTCTCCTTTCTCATGGTCCGGCAGCCGGTCAGAACTGCCAGTGGGCGGGGACCCAGGCGTATCCCGTATCGGTGCGCAGTATCCGTCCAAGACCCGGGAAGGGGTAGTGGAAGCCGAGCACGAGGAGCCGGTCCGCCGCTGCCCGATCGAAGATGCGTCGGCGCGCCTCCAGCGCCGCATCCCTGTCGCGATCCGGCCCTGGCCGCCAGTTGCGGTCGATGTTGATGACCGGCTGGTAGGCGAGGTCCGCTGTGAGCAGCAACCCGTCATTCCCGGAATGGACGAGGAAGGCGACCATGCCCGGCGTGTGCCCGGAGGCGGCGATGGTGCTGAGGCCCGGCACGATCTCCTGCCCGGCTTCATAAAGCTGCACATCGCCCGCAACAGGCTCCACGCTGCGTTTGATAGCGGCGGCGAAGCTGCGCCGGAACTCCGCGGGCACGGGCATGTAGGACAGGTCGGGCTCACCGCGGACGAAGAAGTTCCAGTCGTCACGGGGCACGAATACCGCCGCACGCGGAAAGGCCCGGCCGCCATCTGCCGCGCGGAGGTTGCCGACATGGTCCGGGTGGGCGTGGGAGACGACGATCGCGTCGATATCGTTCGGCGCCAGGCCAATGGCTGCGAGGCTGGCGAAGAGGCGGCCGCCATTCGGCCCCATGCTCTGCCCAGCCCCGGCCTCGAGAAGGACGCGGCGTCCGCCCGTCTCGATCAGCAGCGTATTCAGGTTCAGCGTCATGTGATCAGTGGGAAGGAAGGCGTTCCGCAGCACCGACCCCAGCTCGGCCTCCGGCGCGTCGATGGCGTAGACACGGGGCGGCCCGCCGATCACGCCGTCGCTGAGCACCGTGGCGGTGATCTCGCCGACCCTGAAGCGGTAATGCCCGGCATTGCCCGCGCTTTGCACCACCGCCTGCGCCCCGGCCTGCCGGCCCAGGCCTGGCGCAAGACCAGCGGCGCCGGCGGCGGCTGTCAGCATGATCGCCCGGCGATTGATCGTGAGGCCTGCCACGGCATGCCGTCCCCATCCTAGCCGCCGCGGGATGCGGGAGCCGTGCCGCGGAGATGACACCCCGGAGATGCCCGGATAAGCTGGCTAATGCTGACCACTTTGATAATCTCTGGTTTACTATGAGGTCACTTCGGCT
This sequence comes from Roseomonas sp. WA12, assembly GCF_054165765.1. Lineage (NCBI taxonomy): Bacteria > Pseudomonadati > Pseudomonadota > Alphaproteobacteria > Acetobacterales > Roseomonadaceae > Roseomonas > Roseomonas sp. WA12. Next base: position 3,588,501 of record NZ_CM135108.1, read on the forward strand.
CGACAGCCTAGATGTTTTCGCGGCCATCGTTCGGTGCGGCGGCTTCCGGGCGGCCGCGGCGGAACGCGGCGTCTCGTCGGCGGCGCTGAGCCAGACGATGCGTTCGCTTGAGGACGGGCTTGGCCTTCGCCTGCTGAACAGGACCACCCGCAGCGTCGCACCGACGGAGGCCGGCGAGCGGCTGCTGGCCCGCCTCACCCCGGCGCTGCACGAGATCAGAACGGCGGTGGAAGATCTGGATGGACTCCGCGAGCGGCCCTCGGGGACGCTGCGCATCAACGCTCCCCCGCCAGCCGTGGATCACCTTCTCTGTCCGCTGGTCTTCGAGTTCATGGAACGCTACCCCGAGGTTCATGTGGAGCTCGTAAGCGACGCGGCCATCATCGACATCGTGGCCCAGGGCTTCGATGCGGGCGTCCGGTTCGGGCAGCAGCTGGCGAAGGACATGATCGCCGTCCCGCTCGGGCCCTCGCTCCGCTACGCGATCGTCGCGGCGCCCTCCTATCTCCGACGGAACGGCAAGCCTCGCACCCCGGAGGAGCTTGTTGGGCAGGACTGCATCCGGCGCCGCTTCCCGGGTGGCACGCTCGTCAGCTGGCGGTTCGAGAAGGGCGGCAGGACGGTGGAGGTCGCGCCCGAGGGGCGCCTGACGCTGAGTTCCGCCCATCACGAACTCAGCGCCGCGCTGGCCGGACAAGGCATCGCCCATCTTCTCGAGGATTATGTGCGGCCCTCCGTCGCGGCGGGCTCTCTCGTCGAGCTCCTGCAGGACTGGAGCCCGAAGCTGCCGAGCTGGTTCCTCTACTATCCGAACAGGCGGCATCCCAGCGCCGCCATGAGAGCCTTTCTGGACCTGGTCGCGAGCCGGCGCATGCAGGCCTAATCCCCCGCGCCCATCTTCTGCCGAAGCCCGTCTGAGACCTGCGCCCGGCCAGCCTTGGCCGCTCGATGGAATTCCGCATGCCGGAAAGACGGCAGATTGGCCGGGAGTAGCTGGAAAGCCGGGGATACGGTGCCCGGCGTCATCCACACGAATGCCCTGCGGGGACGAAGGCGTCGCCGACGGGCCATGCAGACCGCATGCATCAGTTCGCGCGCCACCAGGGCCGCCCGCGCAACCGATCGGCAGGGGCTTAGGGACAGCAGACCATGTACGACAGATCCGACCCCCGCGCGGCCCTGACGCCCTCGGCCGCCAGCCATGCCTTGCCGCCCGGCGACTATGCGCCGCCGAGCTACGTCAAGTTCTACGAGAGGCCGCCCGAGGAGGACGGACCCGAGGGACAGAGCTGGTACGCCCGCGGCCAGACCTTCATCGTCGTCTACACGGCGGCCCGCGGCGGTGCGCGGTTTGAACGCAGGGGACAAAAGGACGAGTACGTCCTCATCCTGCCCGATGCCGGCACGGGAGCGCGGGTCACCGCCAATGGCGAGGTGCAGGATTGTGCGGGCGACGCGGTCGTCTTCGTCCCGCCCGGCGACAGCAGCGTGGAAATCCGGGGCGGAGGACGCCTCGTGCGCCTCTTCACCACCCTGTCCGAGGACCTCGTCGCGCGCTGCCCGAACAACGACGCCTATGCGACGCCGAACCCGCTGATCCCTCCCCTGAAGGCCTGGCCGGCGCCGAAGGACGGGTACCGCATACGACGCTACGGGCTGGATGTGCCGGTGGAGCCCGGACGCTTCGGGCGCATCCTTCGCGGCTCGACCTTCATGGTGAACTACCTCGATCCCCGGCACGAGCCGCGGGACATCACGAAGCTCTCTCCGCATCACCATGACAGCTTCGAGCAGTGCTCGCTGGCGCTGGACGGCGAGTTCATCCACGACCTGCGGTGGCCCTGGACGCCCAACATGAACCAGTGGCGCGAGGACGAGCACGAGTTCTGCGGCTCCCCCTCCGTCGCGGTGATCCCGCCCCCCTCCATCCACACCACCCGCGCCCAGCGCCACGGGTTGAACCAGCTGGTGGACATCTTCTGCCCACCCCGCCTCGACTTCTCGAAGAAGCCAGGCTGGGTCCTGAACGCCGACGACTATCCGATGCCCGACGAGGCCTGAGCAGGACGAGACCGATGAGCGAAACCATCGAAGAGACCCTGGCCCGGGACACGGAGGCGGCCGAACTCCTGGTCGGCGCCGTCGATCTGCACTGCCATAGCGGCCCCGCCGCGATGCCGCGGATCCTGGACCATCACGAGGCGCTGCTGGACTGCGCCGCGGCACGGTTCCGCGCCCTTCTCTACAAGGACCATTTCTACCTCGGCACCGCCCACGCGATCCTGCTGGAGAAGCTGTTCCCCGATCTCGGCGTGCAGCTTTTCTCGGGCATTGCACTCAACAATGCCTCGGGCGGCATCAACCCCCATGCGGTGGACCATGCGGCGAAGCTTGGCGCGAAGATTGTGTGGATGCCCACCCTCTCCGCGGCCAACCACATCGAGCAGGTCCTCGGGCAGGGCAAGACCTTCCCGAAGACGTCCAAGAAGATGCTCGACCCCCTGCCCCTTCGGGCGACCGACAGCAATGGGGAATTGCTGGATGATACCAAGCGGGTGCTCGACGTCATCGCCGAGGCTGACATCATCCTCGCCGGCGGGCATCTCGACGCCGCCGAGATGATCAAGGTCTTCGCCGAGGCCAGGCGGCGTGGCGTGAACCGCCTGCTCGTCAACCATCCCACCTACATGATCGGCTGCACGGATGACGACATCCGGGAACTCGTGTCGATCGGCGCGCATATCGAGCACTCGATCTGCATGTGGGTGGAGGGGCGGTCAAAGAAGTTCACACCGGAGGAACTCGTGCACCTGATCGAGGTGGCCGGGGTCGATCGCACCATCCTGTCCTCCGATCTCGGGCTGGTGGGCTCGCCACGACCGGTGGACGGATTCCGCCAGGTGGTCCGGCTGCTGCTCGACCAGCAGGTGCCCAAGGCGGATATCCGCAAGCTTGTCTCGTCCAACGCGGCGCAGCTCCTCGGCCTCGACGCCACGGCCTGAGGGGGATCATCATGCCCGACAGCTTCAAGGACCGGATGCGCCGGGGCGACCGCCTGCTTGGTTTCTTCGTCGGCATCCCCTCGGCCGCAACCGTCGAGATGGCGGGGCTCTGCGGCTATGATTTCGTTATCATCGACACCGAGCACGGCCCGGCGGATCTCGAGACGATAGAGAACATGTTGCGCGCCGCCGCCATGCACGGCATGGCCGGGCTGGTCCGCGTGCCGGACGGATCAGTGGCAAGCATCCAGCGCGTGCTGGACGCAGGCGCGGACGGAGTCCTTGTGCCGCATGTCTCCAGCGCCGCGATCGCGCGGGAGGTGGTGGAGCGCGCCCTCTACGCGCCCAAGGGCAGGCGGGGCGTGGCCCTGTCGCGCTCCTCCGCCTACGGCACGGGTGACAGCAAGGCGTATTACGCAACGCGGAACCGGCACACCACCGTCATCATCATGGTCGAGGATGCCGAGGCGCTTCCCGTGGTGGACGAGATCGTCTCCGTGCCCGGGATCGATGCGGTGTTCATCGGCCCTGGCGACCTGGGCGCCTCGCTCGGCCATGCCGGCGATATCAGGCACCCCGCCGTGCAGGAGGCGGTGTCCCGCATCGCGGAGGCGGCGAAGCGGGCCGGGGTGGCGCGGGCCACGGTGGGCCGCACGGCGGAGGACGTCCGGCAGCTGGAAGCTGCCGGGACGGGAATGGTGTGCTTCAACAGCACCGCGATGCTCGTGGCGGCGATGCAGGCCCTCAGGGCCGACCTTGCGCAGTAGGACGGCGAGCGGCCCCTCTCAGGGAGCCTCGGCACCCCGTTGCAGCCGCTCCATCGAGACAACGATCTCCCGGCTCGCCTCCTTCAGCGCGGGCACAAGCTCCTCCGTCAGGACGCGGTGGTTCACGGCGGAGCGGAAGTAGCTGAGTCCGATCGTGCCGGCGACCGTTCCGCCGAGCGAGATCGGCACCGCCACCGTATCGGAGGAGCGCGGCTCCACCTTCGGGTCACGCTGCGCGTAGCCCTGCTGCCGCACGCTGGACACGATGCCCCGGATCGCGCGCTCGAGGTTCGGCGGCGTGTCCTCCGGGTCGGGCGAGACCGTCAGCATCCGGAGGAGGATGCGACGCTCCGCATCCGGGCACCAGGCGAGATAGGCGCGGCCGAGCGCCCGGGTGACGAGGCTGAGATGCGACCCCACCGAGCTGTGGAAGGGGGAGACCGCGCTGTCCGCGATGGTGCTGACGCTGATCGCCATGCGCGCTCCGTCCAGCACGGCGATGGCGGCGGGCCAGCGCAGCCGACGCGTCAGGTCTGCGGCCCAGGGGCGGCCGGCCTCCGCGACCAGCGGGCCGCCATGGTAGCCGGCGCTGAGCGACAGGACGGTGGAGGTGACCTGGTAGCCGAGGCCGCGGCTCGCCTTCGTCACCAGCCCCGCGACGATTAGCGTGCCGAGAAGGCGCATGATCGTCGGCTTCGGCAGTCCGATCGCGCGGTAGAGCTCCTCCACGGTGGTGCTGCGCTGCCGGTTCAGCTCCTTCAGGATCGCGACGGCACGGAGGACGGACTGGACGGGCGGGTTGCTCAAGCTGACTCCGGCACGGTCGCGGCGGGGGAGATGGAGTCTAGCACCAGCTTGCCGGTTTGAGGGCTCACGTCGAGCGCGGATTGCGGAGCGCCGGCCTTCTCCTTGGGCCCAGTCTCCTTGGGCTCAATCGCGTCACATCGCGATATCCGCCTCCCGCACCACGGGGCCCCATTTCCGCAGCTCGGACGAGATGAAGGCCCGCAGCTCCGCCGGGGAGCCGCCGACGGCCTGCATGCTCAGCTTCGCGAGCGCGTCCTGGCCTCTCGGGCTCTCGAGGAAAGCGTTGGTGGCGGTGTTGAGCCGCTCGACGATCTCGCTCGGCGTGCCCGCGGGCGCCGCCAGCGCGTACCAGGCCGACGCCTCGAACCCCTGGAACCCGGCTTCCTGCACCGTCCCGACCTCCGCCAGCTCGACCGAGCGCCGGGCCGTGGTGACGGCGAGCGCGCGAACTCTCCCCTCCCGCGCGAGCGGCACATAAGAGGGCAGGAAATCCATCGCGAGATCGATCTGCCCGCCGAGCAGGTCCTTCACCACATCGGCCGTGCCGCGATAGGGCACGCTCGTCAGGCTGATGCCGAGCTCTCGCTCCAGCAGCAGAGCGGTGATGTGGCCCAGCGTTCCGTTCCCGGGCACCCCGACCGTGAGCTTTCCGGGGTTCGCCTTGGCATGGGCCGTCAGCTCCTGGAGGTTCCTAACCGGAAGTGCCGTCCTCGCCGCGACCACCAGCGGCGACTTTGCGATCAACACGACCGGCGCGAAGGCCTGCTCGGGGTCAAAGGCCAGATTGCGGTAGATTAGCTTGTTGTTGGCCAGCGGCCCGGGCGTGCCGAACAGGATCGTGTAGCCGTCGGGCGCGGCCCGGGCGACGAAGCCGGCGCCGATATTGCCGCCCGCGCCGCTGCGGTTGTCCACGATCACCTGCTGCCCCAGCGTCTCGCCGAGATGCTGCGCGAGGGCGCGCGCCAGAAGGTCGGTTCCCCCACCGGCGGAGAAGGGCAGGATCATGGTGACCGGGCGCGCCGGCCAGGCCTGGGCACGGGCCGGCGACGCCCAGGGCGCGGCCATGGCGATGCCGAGCGCGGCCCTTCGAGTGACGCGCGGTCTCATGATGTCCTCCACTCTGGGCCGAGGCTGTGCTGCCCCTTGCGGGCAACCTAGCCGCCCCGGCCCGTACGGCAGCGGCTTTGTGCAGAAATTCCGAGATGCGGAATTCCGGCAGGCGCCGGTCGACGCGCTTTTCGCTTTCGCTAGCTTCGCGGCGAAGCACGGGGAGAGACGCCAAGATGACGGGGACAGGGCTGCGCGACGCTCTCGGTGCACGACAATGACGGGCGTCGGGATTCCCGCGCTTTCCGTCCCGAAGGTCGCGCTGGTCACGGGTGCCAGCGGTGGGATCGGCCGGGCGACGGCGGCGCGGCTGGCCGCCTTGGGCGCCACCGTCGTGGTCGGCTACAACAGCCGCCGCGCGGAGGCGGAAGAGGTCGCCAGCGGGCTGCAAGGCTCCGGTCATCTCGCCCTGCGCATCGCGATCGACGATCCGGATTCCGTCCGGGATGCGGTGGCGGCGGTGGAGCGGCGGTACGGGCGGCTCGATGCGCTGGTCAACAGCGGGGGCGCGACGACGCCCATTCCCGCCGGCGATCTCGGCGGGCTGACGGACGAGATCTTTGACCGGACCGTCACCCTCAACCTGCGTGGACCCTTTGCCGTAATCCGTGGCTTTCGCCCGCTGCTGGAACGCGGCAGGGGCGCGGCGATCGTGAACATCTCCTCCATCGCCGCCCGCACGGGGCTCGGCAGCAGCCTGGCCTATCTCGCCGCCAAGGGCGGGCTCGATGCGCTCACCATTGCGCTCGCCAAGGTGCTCGCGCCGGAAATCCGCGTGTTCTCCGTCTCGCCGGCCGGTGTCGACACGGGCTTCGTGCCGGGCCGGACGCGCGAGCAGTTGCAGCAGACCGCCGAGCGGCTCCCGCTCGCCCATGTCACCACACCCGATGACGTGGCGCGGGCGGTGGTCGCCTGCATCATCCACCTGACCAGCTCGACGGGCATTGTGGTGCCCGTGGACGAGGGCCGGCATCTCTAGGGGCAGGGCGTCATGGATCGGTTAGGCTTCTACATCGACGGTGCCTGGGTGGATCCGGTCACGCCGGCGACGCTGGGGGTCGTCAACCCGGCGACGGAGGAGGTCTTTGCGCGGATCAGCCTGGGTGCCGCGCAGGACGTGGACCGGGCCGTGGCAGCGGCACGCCGGGCTTTCGGCAGCTATTCCGGGGCGAGCGTCGAAGCCCGCCTGGGTTATCTCGGCCGCATCATCGCAGGCTTTCGCGCGCGACTGCCGGAACTGGCCCGCGCCATGACGCTGGAGATGGGCGCGCCCATTACCTTCTCCACCGAACGGCAGGCGACGGTCGCGCTGTTCCACTTCGAGGAGGCGGCGCGGGTGCTGGCCAACTACCGCTTCGAGGAGCGGATGGGCGCCGGGATCATCCGCCGCGAGCCGATCGGCATCTGCGGCCTGATCACCCCTTGGAACTGGCCGCTGAACCAGGTGGCCTCCAAGGTCGCGCCGGCCCTGGCCGCAGGATGCACGGTGGTGCTGAAGCCCAGCGAGATCGCGCCGCTCAGCGCGATGCTGTTCACCGAGATCGTGCACGAGGCCGGCCTTCCGCCCGGCGTCTTCAACCTCGTGAACGGGGATGGCCCCACAGTGGGCGAGGCGATCGCCTCCCATCCCGGAATCGACATGGTGTCCTTCACTGGATCGACAGCGGCCGGCGTGCGCGTGGCGAAGCTGGCAGCGGAGACGGTGAAGCGCGTGGCGCAGGAGCTGGGTGGCAAGTCCGCCAACATTATCCTGGACGACGCCGATCTGCCGGCGGCGGTGAACCAGGGCGTCCGTGCCTGCTACACGAATGCCGGGCAGAACTGCCAATCGCCCACCCGCATGCTCATCCCTCGCGCTCGACGGCAGGCCGCGTTCGATGCCGCGCGCGAGGCGGTCGGTGCCATCCGCCTGGGTGAGCCGCTCGATCCCACCACCACGATGGGGCCGCTGGTCAGCCATGGCCAGTTCGAGAAGGTCCAGGCCCTCATCCAGTCGGGCATCGAGGAGGGGGCAACGCTGGTCGCGGGCGGGCCGGGGCGGCCGGTCGAACCAAATCGTGGCTACTATGTTCGCCCCACCGTCTTCGGCGATGTCACCTCTGGCATGCGCATCGCGCGGGAGGAGATCTTCGGCCCCGTTTTGTCCATCATGAGCTACGACACCGAGGAGGAGGCGATCAGCATTGCCAACGACACGCCCTTTGGGCTGGCCGGCTTCGTCCAATCGGGAGATCCCGAACGCGCGCGCGCCGTCGCCAACCGGATCCGAGCGGGGCGGGTTTACCTGAACGGCGCCCCCTTCGACCGCAGCCTGCCTTTTGGCGGCTACAAGCAATCCGGCAACGGGCGGGAGTTCGGGGTTTTCGGCCTCGAGGAGTACCTGGAGGTGAAGGCGATCCTCGGAAGCCCTCACTAGCGGCACCCGCACCCTCTGCAGGGGCCGTGCGGCACACGACTGATCGGAGAAGGCAGGCATGGCGAAGACGATCCTGACGGTGGCGGTCACCGGCAACATCACCACGGTGCAGCAGCACCCCGGCCTGCCCTGCACGCCGGAGCAGATCGCCAGGGCCGCGGTCGAAAGCGCGAAAGCCGGGGCCGCCATCGCGCATATCCATGTCCGCTATCCCGATGGCCGGCCGAGCATGGAGCTGGAGCACTACCGCGAGGTGATGCAGCGCATCCGGGATTCCGGCACCGACATCGTCATCAATCTCACCACCGGCCCGGGCCAGCGCTTCGTCCCGGCCGCGGACGACCCGAGCAGGGCCGCACCGGGCACCACGCTGATGCACCCGCTGAAGCGCGTGGAGCATGTCGTCGCCCTGAAGCCGGAGATCTGCACGCTCGACCTCAATACCATGTTCGCCGGCAGCTCGGTGGTGATCAACACGCCCGACAACGTGCGGATCATGGCGCAGGCGATGCGCGAGGCAGGCTCCAAGCCGGAGCTGGAGGTGTTCGACAGCGGCGACATCCACCTGGCCCGCGCGCTGCTGGAAGATGGCACACTGGATCGGCCGCCGCTCTTCCAGATCGTCCTGGGCATCCGCTACGGCTTCGACACCGCGCCGCAGACCCTCACCTATGCCCATTCCCTGCTGCCGAGAGACGCCATGTGGGCCGCTTTCGGCATCGGCCGCTGGGCCTTCCCGGCCGTCGCGCAAAGCTGGGCGTTGGGTGGCCATGTCCGTGTGGGGCTGGAGGACAACATCTACTTCCGCCGTGGCGAGCTGGCGCGGGACAACGCCCAGCTCTGCGAGCGCGCGGCGCGGATTGTGGACGACATGGGCGGGGAGCTGGCCAGCGCGGCCGAGGCGCGCACCATTCTTGGGCTACGTATGCCGGCCTGAGCATGGGCGCCAGGCTGGGCCGATCCGCCGGACTTGTTGGCCCCGAGGCCCACTCCCGGCTGCCCTTAGGCCCAGACCTCCGCGCCGGTGCCGCGGCGCGCGGTCGCACCCGTTCGGGGGAGTGGGCCGGGACGGCCGTAAAGCCAACCCTGCGCGAAGGCTACGCCCAACTCGCGCAGGGCTGCGGCCTCCGCCTGGGTCTCAACCCGTTCGGCAATGACATTCGCTCCCACCGCGGCGGACAGATCGACCATGGAGGCGATGAAGGCGCGGTCCCGTTCCGAATGCACGGCGTTGGAAACATAGAGTCCGTCGATCTTCACCCAATCGACCCGGAAAGCGCGGAGATAGCGGAAGGCCGCGGCACCCGCACCGAAATCGTCAAGGCAAAGACCGACGCCGCGTTCGCGCAGCCGATCGAGGGTGCGGACCGATTCCCCTTCGTCCTCGATCTCGGCCGATTCCGTCACCTCGATCAGCAAGCGGCTCGTGGAGGCGGGGTGCTCGTCGAGCATGGCCAACAGGCCAGCGCGGAACTCCGGGCTCTGCACGGAAAGGCCCGACAGATTCACGGCGACGGATGCGGCGGGAGAGCCGGCCAATGCGCGAAGGGCCATCTCGACGACGGCAAGGTCCAACGCTTCGGTCATGCCGACGGCTTCGGCACAGCGCACGAAGCCGTCGGCTCGCGATAGCGGTTCCGGCAGGCCGGCGGGCGGGCGCAGCAAGGCCTCATGGTGATGGACCACGCCGTCCGCGATCCGGACGATCGGCTGGAAGACAAGCCCGAAGCGGCGGCTCGAGACGGCGCGCCGAACCGCCGCGGCATCCGATGCGAGCCGGGCGACGGCGCCTCCGAGCCCGGCCGGAACACCGGCTCCATCGGCGCCCGCGACGCCCTCCCGCGCGAAAGCTGCCAGGGCGTGGCGCAGGGCGCGCGTGGCCTGAAGCGTGGTGAGGGATCCGGCTTCCAGGGACAGGGAGCGGGTGGCGACGGGCCCCCGCACGCCATGGGCGGCCAGGATCTCCTCCACCGTGCCTGCGAGGGCAGCCAGGGCATCCTCGCCGGCCGTCAGCATGCCGTAGCGCCCGGGGGCCAGTTCCCCCGCATTCCCAAGCCCCTCGATGAGCGCATCCCTGAGAGCCGGCGCGCGGGCCAGCGCCACATCTGCGCCACCTGGCAGCTCCAGCAGGCCGAGCGTGCCGCCCGAGCCGTCCCGGACCTGGCCCTCCGCCTGGAGCGACAGCGATTCGGGCGCGATGGCACCGCTGCTTGGGCGCGGGCCTGGATGCGGGCCGAAGGTGAGGAAGAGCCGCATCCCCGGCCCTGGTGGCGCCAGGCCGGAGACAACGACATCGCTTCGCCGCCGGTCATTCAGCCGGAGCGCGGTCGGCGGAAGGCGGCCGACAGCGGAAAGGCTGCGCACGGCCAGATAGAGTGCGGCCCGGTCCTCGGGCGCGACGAGCGCCTGCACCGGGCCGCCCACGAAAGTCTCCGGCGCTTCACCCAGCCGGCTGTGGAAGGCGCCGGCGGCGAAGGTCACGCGGCCCTCGGCATCCGCCTCCACCAGCAGGTCGGCTGCGGCGAAGGCAAAGGCCAGGAACCGATCACGAAGGTCGCGCGCATCTCCGGTGGGGGCAGCGATCGGCATGGCACCTGTCTACGCCCTCCTCATTGAGGAAGAGTAAACGCCATGCTGTCCCGGCTTACGCCGTTCTCGTCCCGCAAGCCCTGGCTCGGGCTATTCCTCCACCTCCACCTTCGCGTCCCGCACCACCTCGGCCCAGCGCCGCATATCGGCACGCCAGACCGTGTCGAACTCGGCCGCGGAGGCCGGCGCGGGAGTGGCGCTGATGGTGCGCAGCCGGGCCTGCCCCTCGGGCGCGTTGACAGCCTTCACGATCACCTCGGAGAGCTGCTGCACCGTGCGGGGGTTCATCCTGGCCGGCCCGAAGATGCCGACCCAGCTCGTCACCACAAAGTCGGGCACCCCCGCCTCCGCCATGGTCGGCACGTCCGGAAGGGAGGGCAGGCGGTCGCGGCTCGTCACTGCCAGGGCCCGCAGCGCGCCGCCCTGGATCTGGCCGAAGACGTTGGGCAGGTTGTCGAACATCACCTGGATGCGGCCGGCTTGCAGGTCCAGCACTGCCGGTGCGCTGCCGCGATAGGGCACATGGGTCATCGCCAGGCCCGAGCGCAGGCGGAACATCTCTCCGGTCAGGTGGATGGAGGTGCCGGCGCCCTGCGACCCGAAGTTGATGCCGTCGGGCCTGGTGCGCCCGCGCGCGATGAAGTCCTGCACGGTGCGCGCCGGCGACTCCGCGCCAACCACCATGACATTGGCGAACTCCGCGATACGCCCGACCGCGGTGAAGTCCCGTGCTGCGTCGAAGGGCAGGTTGCGGCGGATGGCGGGCGTCACGCCGTGGGAGCCCGCCCCACCCACCAGCAGCACGGAGCCGTCCGGCGGCGCCTTGGCCACGTAGTCGGAAGCGATGGTACCGCCCGCACCCGGGCGGTTCTCCACGATGGCGGTGATGCCCAGCTGCTCGCGCAGCGCATCGGTCACGATGCGGCCGTTCACGTCGAAGGAGCCGCCGGGCGCATAGCCCACGATCACCCGCACCGTGCGTGTGGGGTCGAGCTGCGCCGCGGCCGGCGGCGCGAGCGCGAAGCCCAGGACCAGCGTGCCGAGGGTCAGCGATGCGAAGGCGCGTCTCATGTCGGGGCTCCCCAGCCTCCGGCGCCGGCCGTGCCCATCCGCAGCCGGTCGCCCGTGTTCAACACCGTGGTCAGCTTCGACCGCACTTCCTCCCGCGCGCCGTCCGCGCGGATCACCAGGGCTTCCGCCACGCGGCCATCCTCGCCGCCGGCGCTGCCCCTTGCCGCGTGGTAGTGCCGCTCGCCGCGGAAAGTGAGGGTGAGCGGGCCACGCAGCACCTCGTATTCCCGGTCGATCCCGGCCCCACCCGGCTGCTGCCCGGCGCCACCGGATCCGCGGCGCACGCGGAAATGGTGGACGCGCACCGGGGCATCCGTCTCCATCGCCTCCACCGGAAGGTTCATGGTGTTGCCGACATCAGTCGAGACGCCGTTCACCCCCGCCCCGTGCATCGATCCCCCGCTGCCGCCGGAGAGTACCTCCGTCACCACCCAGGCCGATCCATCCGCCCGGCGGCCCGAGAGCGCCATGACGGTGGAGCAGCCGGAATTCGCAGCGGGGATGCGGTCCGGCAGCGCTTGGGCCAGGGCGCCGAGAATGGCGTTCGTCACCAGCTTCACCGTGCCCGTGCGCGCGTTCAGCGCGGCGGGCATGCGCGGGTTCAGCAGCGATCCCTCGGGCAGGACCACCGTCAGCGGAATGGCGCAGCCGCCGTTGTTCGGGATGGAAGGCCCCGTCACGGCTCGCAGGGCGAAGAAGCAGCCGGCCATGACGCCGGCGGGCGCCGCGTTCACCGGGCCGCGCACCTGAGGGGCGGTGCCGGTGAAGTCGAAGCGCATCTCGTCGCACGCCACCGTCACGCGCACGCGGATGGGCACGGGGCGGTCCAGCTCCACCCCGTCATTGTCCAGCGCGTCCTCATAGGTCCAGCTGCCGTCCGGGATGGCGCGGATGGCGGCGCGCGTCGCCGCCTCGGCCCGACGCACCAACTCCGCCATCATGGTGGCGAGCGGGTCGGCGCCGTAGCGCCCGGCCAGCTCCTCCATCCGCGTTGCGGCCAGGGTGCAGCAGGCGATCTGAGCGTCCAGGTCCCAGGCGAAGGCCTCAGGCGTGCGGGTGTTGAGGGCGATGATCCGCATGATCTGCGCGTCCGTCACGCCGTCCCGCCGCAGCCGCAGCGGCGGCAGGCGCAGCCCTTCCTGGAAAATCTCCGTCGCCGTGGTGGGAAGAGAGCCCGGCGTCATGCCGCCGAGGTCCTGGTGGTGCACAATCGCCCCCGCGAGCGCGATCACACGCCCTTCCGCGAAGACAGGCACCATCACGGATACGTCCGGGATATGCGTGCCGCCGTCATAGGGGTCGTTCATCAACAGCACATCGCCGGGGCGCATCTCCGCCACGGGGAACTCCCGGAGCATGCGCCGCACCGCCGGCATCAGCGCGCCCAGCAGCAGCGGCAGGGAGATGGACTGCGCGATCAGCGTGCCATCCGGCAGGAACAGGCTGGCGGATGCGTCGTTCGCCTCTCGTACGATCGGTGAGACGGCGGAGCGGAGCATGACCGCCTGCATCTCCTCGGCGATAGTCTCCAGGCGTCGGCGGACGATCTCGACCGTTGCCGGGTCAAGTCGCCCTGCGTTCAGGTGAGGGGCGTTCACGGGGCGCGCTCCATCAGCAGGTGGGCGGGATGGGCGGTGATGTGCCAGCCGGCGGGAACCACGACTGTCGTGTCGTCCTGTTCGATGATGGCCGGGCCGGTCAGCACCTCTCCGGCGCGCAGCGCGGCGCGGGGCACCACATCCACCTCCCCGGCCAGGCCGCCGATCACGGCGAGGCGGCGGGTACGGGCGGCATCGATGCCGATGGCGGCACGGGGAGCGACCGGCACCGCGCGCAGGCGCTGCACGGCGCGGATGGCGATCAGCCGCACCGGGGCCTCCCGCGCGTGGCCGTAGGTGGCGCGGTGCAGGGCGATGAAGCCGTCCCGGATCGCGGCGCGGAAGTCGGCTATCTCGGGGGACAGTGGCACCTCCAGGCTGTGGCCCTGGCCCACGAAGCTGGCACTGGCTGTCAGCACCGTCTCCGCCCCCGTGGGATCGACGCTTTCCGCCGCCATGGCCGCGCGGGTCTCGGCCACCAGCGCGGCGATGGCGACGCGCAGGTCGTCCTCCGTCACCTCGTCCAGCACGCGGCCGAAACCGCGGGCAGCGTCATGCTCCAGCGGCGCGTCCAGCAGGCCGGTGGCGGCCAGCACACCGGGCGCGGCGGGGATGACGATGCGGGTCTGGCCGAGATCCTCCGCGATGGCATAGGCGTGCAACCCGCCGCCACCGCCCGCAGCCACCAGGGGCAGCTCGCGCGGATCCACGCCGCGCGCCACCGTCACGGCGCGCACGGCTTCCGCCATGGTGGCGTTGATGATGCGGTGGATGGCGACTGCGGCCTCCCGCACGCCCATGGCTAGGGGAGTGGCGATGTCGCGCCCGATCGCCTCGGCCGCCGCGTCCGCATCCAGCGGCAGCTGCCCCGCGGCGAAGCGGGACGGGTCCACCAGCCCCAGCACCACGGATGCGTCCAGCACCGCCGGGCGCGTGCCGCCCCGGGCGTAGCAGGCGGGGCCGGGCGCGGCACCGGCCGAGCGCGGCCCGACCCGGAGCCCGCCCGCATCGTCGATCCAGGCGATGGAGCCGCCGCCCGCCGCGACCGCCAGCACGTCGGCGGTGGGCACGCGCACGGGGAAGGTGCCGATCATCCCGTCCATCCGCAGCGCCGGTGCGCCGCCGCGGATCACCGCCACATCCGCGCTGGTGCCGCCCACATCGATCGAGACGCCGTCCGGGAACCCTGCTTCCCGCAGCACCGCGGCCGCACCGATCGCGGCGGCCGAAGGGCCGGACAGGGTCAGGCGGATCGGCCGGTTCCGCGCCGCGGCGCTGCCGAGCAGCCCGCCGCGCGAGTGCATGACCTGTAACGGCGCCCTCAGCCCCGCCTCGCCGAGGATCGTCTCGATCCGCCCGAGATAATCGCTCATCACCGGCTTCAGCGCCGCATCGAAGGCGGTTGCACAGGTGCGCTCGTACTCGCGCGGTGCGGGATCGACCTCGGAGGAGAGGGAGACGGCCATTGCCGGGCAGGTGGCACGCACGATCTCCCGCGCGCGCCGCTCATGCGTCGGGTCGAGGAAGGCGAAGAGAAAGCAGATCGCCACGGCCGTGGCGCCCGTCACCTCCAGCGCCCGCGCGGCCTCGGCCACCTCCACCTCATCCAGCGGCTCCCACACGGTGCCGTCCGCACCGATGCGTTCACTCACCTCCATCCGGCGCTCGGGCGGGATCAGTGTCACCGGCGTCTGCGGGCCGAAGAGCAGGTCGTAGTTGGAAGCGCGCGTCATGCGGCCGAGCTCGATCACATCGGCGAAGCCGCGCGTTGTGATCAGTCCGACCGGCGCGGCCGTGTTCTCCAGGATGGCGTTGGTAGCGACCGTGGTGCCGTGCAGGAACCGGTGCACGCCCGCGGCGCCGTCCTCGCCCAGCAGGCGATGCAGCGCGTGGCCCACGGCGCGGGCGGGGTCGTCCGGCGTGCTCGGCACCTTCAGGGAGCGCAGCGCGCCGTCCGCGCCGCGCAGCACCGCATCGGTGAAGGTGCCCCCGATGTCGATGCCGATCTCGGTGCCAGTGTCGATATCCAAGCCGTCCGGCTCCTCTTGGTTCAGTAGCAGCGCGCTCAGTCCAGCCGCACCCGGCCCTCGCGCACCACCTTGCCCCATTTCGTGACTTCGCCCTGCACGAAGGCGGCGAAATCGGTAGGGCTCGTCGCCTCTACGCGGAAGCCCTGCTGGGCGAAAGAGTCGCGGATGTCTGGCGCCTCCATCGCTTTCGCCACTTCCTGGTGCAGGCGGGCCTGCAGGGCGGGCGGCGTGCCGGGCGGGGCGAAGACGCCCTGCCAGGATTCCGCTTCGAAGCCGGGGAGCATCGCCTCGGACACGGTGGGAACGTTCGGGAGCAGCGGGTGGCGCTGCGCGCCGGTCACCGCCAGCGCCCGGATCGTGCCGGCGCGAAGATGCGGCAGGAGGATCAGGAGATCGCCGAAGCTGGACCTGACCCGCCCGGCGATGAGGTCCGTCGTTGCCTGGGCGGTGCCGCGATAGGGCACATGCGTCAGCTCCGCCCCTGCCGCGAGGCCGAACATGACGCCGGTGAGGTGCATGGAGGTGCCATTGCCCGGTGTCGCATAAGTCATGCTGCCCGGCGTGGCTTTCGCGGACGCGATATAACCCGCGAGATCGCTCAGGCCGATCTCCGGATTGACAGCGATGACGAGCGGGGCGGAGACGACGCGGGAGATCGGCGCGAAGCCCGCGACGGGGTCATAGGGCAGGTTGGGGAAGAGGCTGCCCGCGATGGCGTTGCTGCCCGTGACGCCCATGAGCAGGGTGTGGCCGTCCGGCGCGGATTTCGAGACGAGGTCCGCCCCCGTTGTGCCGCCCGCGCCCGGCCGGTTCTCGACCAGCACGGGCTGGCCGATCGCGGGCGTCATCCGCTCCGCCAGGCGCCGCGCCAGCGCATCGGTGCTGCCGCCGGGTGGGAAGGGCACGACGATGCGCACGGGCCGGCTCGGCCAGGCCGGAGCCTGGGCGTGGGCCGCCCCTGCCAGACCGACCACGCTGAGGCCGAGGGCGCGGCGGGCGATCATGGGGCTCATGCAGGCGTCTCTCCCAAGGGGTGACGGGGTCGGGTTAAGGAGCGTCCGGACGCGGTCAGGAGGCGCCGAAGCGTGTCGGGGAGAAGGGCGCGAGGTCGATCTCGGGCGCACGGCCCGCAACAAGATTGGCCACCTCCCGCCCCGTGCTCGCCGCCCCGCACATGCCGACATGGCCGTGACCAAAGGCGAACCACGCATTGCCCGCGCGCGGCGCCTGGCCGATCACCGGCAGGCTATCCGGCAGGCAGGGACGATGGCCCATCCATTGCGTGGTGCTGGAGGTATCCAGATGCGGAAACATCTCCTTCCCCCGCGCGAGAAGCACATCGGCCCGCCCGTAGTCCGGGGCTGCGGAGAGCCCGGCGAACTCCACCGAGCCGGCAAGGCGAAGGCCCATGCTCATCGGGTTCACCATCATGTTGTGCTCCACCGCCATGACGGTGTGGCGTAGCGCGAGATTGTTGCTGCCGACGGTGACGTGATAGCCGCGCTGCGTCTCGAGCGGGATCGCCGGGCCGAGCTGGCGCGCCAGCTTCGCCGACCAGGCTCCTCCCGCCAGCACCACGCCATCGCATGCCACCTCCTGCCCGCCTTCGAGCCGCACCGCCGCAACTTCCGTGCCGCGGCGGCGAAAGCCTGTGGCGAGGGCGCGTATCGCCGTCGCGCCATCCGCCACACAGCGGTCGTAGATGGCGCGGGTCAACGCTGCAGGGTCGGTCGCCGATCCGTTCTCCGGCGCCAGCAGGCCGAAGCGGAAGCGGCCCTTCAGGTCTGGCTCCAGGGCGACGAGTTCCTCCTCGTCCACCTCGTGCAGCGCGACGCCGAGCGAACGGCGCAGGTCCATGCCCCATTGCCACCGCCGCGCCATCTCGGGCGAGGAGTACACGTAGAGGCATCCGCTCCTTCGCATCAGCCCGATGGCTCCAGCGCGCTGCAGAAGGGGCTCGTAGCACTCGAAGATCGGCTCCAGCAGCCCGCGCAGGGCGGTTGCGATGCGGATCACCTCCGCCGGCTCGCTGGCGCGCAGGAGGCGCATCAGCCAGGGCGCCACCACCGGCACGTAGCGCCACCGGACGGAGAGCGGACCCATCGGGTCCAGCAGCCAGCGCGGCACGTTTCGCCACATGCCGGGCATTCCGACGGGCAGGCAGGCGGAAGGTGAGAGCGAGCCCGCATTGCCGAAGGAGGTGGCCTCGGCCGGACCGAGCGGATCGATGAAGACGATCTCGTGCTCGTCACGCTGAAGCCAAGCGGCACAGCAGCTGCCGAGGATGCCGTTCCCGATGATCGCAAGCCTCATGACGGCCCCTTGCTGCTCATTGACAGGGTTCTGAGGCCGATACGCCGTGCCTCAATCTCCCGGCGGCCGCGTGGCCGGATGCTGCAGCCCAGTCTGATGGAACGGCAGTGCCGCAGGTTTCCTGCCTTGGCCTGCATGGCCCGTGCCATGTTGCGAGAAGGCGCTTCCCATCGTTCGCGCATCCTGGGAGGGTAACGTTGCGCCTTTGGGGAAGCCAAGCGAGGCAGAACCTGCGCAATAGGTTGCGCAGTACGTTTCCTATCGCGGAATAGTTGTGGAACTGTCTGCTGACGTTGATCCACTCCTTGTGTGTTGCCTCTCATCGAAGCCTGACGTCGGCCTGCATCGCTAGCGATGGTGATCAGACCCGATCGAATCGAGAACATCCCTGACTTCGCTGAGACGAGTGACGAAACCGTCACTCGGCCCGTCACAAGCTGCGGCCACCTTCGGCCTCAACCAACTGGTTGGAAACTGTTCAGCTCTTGGGTCCTATGGGGGCAGCGCGTTGTTCTTGACCATGGATCAAGCGAGGCTTTGTCGCATCGGCCCGAATTTGTTGTCGTTTCGCAATCCAGTGGTCTTGCAGACTGTCCTGTGACGGGCCTAAACATGCGCCTCTTCAAACGCGAGCACGGTTCGGCCGTGCTGTCCGCTGGAGAGTGCGGGTGCCCAATCCAGACTCCGCCTTGCGGCAGGCCATTGCTGCCGCCATGCGTCAAAGCCTACGCGCGCAGCTTTCAACGGCCAGGACGGCCCGCGAGAGACAAGAGGTCCTGGCGCGTATCCGGACGGAACTGGACGACGTTCTCGCGAACGCATCGTCCGGTGCCGACGCCATGTCCGACCTCCGCACACGGGCCATGCTCGCGACCGTGATGCATGAGGTTGCCGAGGAATTTACGCAGGAGCTGAACGCCACGCTGGAAGAGGAGCGATCCGACCTCAGCGTGACGATCGCGACCTCCTATGTCCTGCAGCTGCGGATTCCCGCCGGCGACCTCGCCGCAATGTGCGCGCGGGCGAAGACGGTGTTGACCGAAGCGCGGAGCAAGGCGCGGCGGATCAAGGTCTCCCTTCGTTCCGAGGCCGGCCTCCAACACGCCCGCCGACTCGAGGGCATCGGCCTGGCCCTGCTCACGGTAGGGGAACTGGCCGATGTCGCCGCGGATAACGATCCCGGGCGGGAGGTCATGGTGAGGCGCGAACAGCTGGATGTGCTGCGGACGGTGCTGGACAGCCCCTGATCGCGGCAGGCCCGCGCCGCCCGGCCCGTGCCAAGCCGGACCGGACAGCACGGACCAGGGCCATCAGTCGGCGGCCCAGTCCACGCGGCGGGTGATCGCCATCACCGCTGAGAGCGCAGCGAACAGCGCGACGGCACCGGCCAGCAGCGAGTAGGCCTCAAGGCTCAGCACGACGTAGAGAAAGCCGAACAGGCCAGCCAGCAGGGCCGCGAAAATTGCTGTCAACCGCGCCTGTCGCGTCACCGCCGCCGTATAGGCAGAGGCCTGTCCCACCACCGCCGCGGTGCTGATCGCATAGGCCACGGAAAACCCGAGCGGTTCCCCGAAGGCCAGCAGCAGCAGGGGAAAGAGCACGACGGAAAGGCCCAGCAGCCCGTACTGAACGAGGTGAATCCGGACGCGCGCGACCAGCTCGAACAGCACATAGGCGAGGAAGGCGAGGGCCAGGAACATGGCGCCGTATTTCGCAGCCCGGGTGACCATCCGATAGGTCGGCACGGCCTCTAGCAGATCGACGCCGACCTGCTGTTCTGCATAGGGAAGCGTGCTGCACCAATTGGCGCCCAGGTGGCGCACCAGGGCCTGGCCGGTGCCCTCGCGCCAGGTCGCGTCGAAGCCCTCCGCGGTGATGTCCGATTGCACGGGCAAGCCCGTGCCGGTGAAGCTCGGCGTCGGCCAGGGGGCCGCGACATGGAGCTCGGTGCGGCGCGCGAGGGGCTGCATGCCGAACCGGCCCGTGCCACGCAGCGACAGCCCGGCCGAGACCGCCAGGGTCCGCCCGGTATCGGGCGGGCCGGTGAGGCCCAGGTCCCAGCGGATCAGCTCGGTCCCGACGCAACCCGCCGCGGCCACGTCGCGCGCCGCGAGGTCGCGCCCGTCCACCGAGAGCCGTGCCCCGGCGGTGGCCGAGCGCAGATCGGTCGCGCCGGTCACGAGGAAGGCTTCCGGCCACAGCAGATCCGTGCCCGGCTCGGCTCCGATCTCCGGCACTACAAGCTCCGCGGTCATCCCGATCTCCGCGTCGTAGATCACCGCCTCGAACAGCCCGCGGCGGCGGCGACTCGGCGCCAGGCGGGCGTCGGCTTCCAGCCGGGCCGGCAGCACCGCCACGGCCCCGCGTTCCCAGCGCAGCGGTCCCACCTCGTTCGGCGTGCGCTGCATGGGCATGCGGGTGGGCACGACCAGCACGGGGCCGAGCACCGACTGCGCCGGTCCCCAGGCCCGCGCGATGCCCTCCGTCACGCTCTCCTGGTAGGATTGGCGCTCCTCGATCACGCCCTCGATCATCACATGCGGCACGAGCAGCAGCAGGAGCAGTCCGCCGATGGCGACAAGCTTGCCGGCCCGGCTCAGCCGGAATGGCGGGCGCGGCAGTAGGCCTGGGGGTATGGTGGGGTGGGGGGTGTCGCTCACGGGCTTGGCCTCCTGGGTTGAGGCCGTCATCCTCCGCCCGCGCCATGCCGGACGGATGACGCGGGCGAGGAAAGCCGGTGCCGGGACGGTGCAAATCCGGTGCAGGCGGAACGAGAGGACCATGCCGCAGGTACTGATCGTGGACGACGACCCGGCGATCCGCGAGGTCGTCCGCTTCGCGCTGTCCCGTGCCGGCTTCGAGACGCAGGAGGCCGCGGACGGCGCCGCAGGGCTGGCGGCGGCCCGCGAGACGCGCCCGGATCTCATCGTGCTGGACGTCATGCTGCCGGAGATGGACGGCACCGAGCTGTGCCGCGCGCTGCGGGCCTCCGGCGGCCCCGCCGCAGCGATTCCCGTGCTGTTCCTCTCCTCGCGGGACGACGAGGTAGACCGCGTGGTCGGCCTCGAAATCGGCGGGGACGACTATCTTACCAAGCCCTTCTCCCCGCGCGAGCTGGTAGCGCGCGTGCGGGCCGTGCTGCGCCGCGGGGCACCGGCCGCGCCCCCTCCCCCGCCGGCCGAGACAGCGCTGCGGCATGGGCGCCTCACCCTCGATCCCGCAACGGCGCGGGTGAGCTGGGACGGGCAGGAGGTGGTCCTGACCGCGACCGAGTTCGGTCTGCTCCGAACCCTTTTGCGCCGCCCCGGCCGCGTGCTGAACCGGGACGCGCTGATGGATGGCGCCTATGCGGTCGAGCGGACCGTCTCCGACCGTACCATCGACAGCCATGTCCGCCGCCTGCGCGCCAAGTTCGCCGCCCTGGGCGCGGCGCCGATCGAGACCTTGCCGGGCTTCGGCTACCGGCTCGGCTCCTGCGAGTAGCCCGGGCTGCCTGATGGAGGACGCCGCATGCTGATCAGTTGGCAGGGCCGGGGGTGGGGCACCTGGATCGCCTTCCCGGCCATGATATTGCCCATGATCGTGCTGCACCAAATGGATGGGCCGGAGGTCGACCGGGGCATTGCGGTCACCCTAGGTGTCGCCACCGTGGCCGTCCTCATCCTGGGCCTGCGCTGGAACCGCAGCGGCGCGCCCGGCAAGCCCGCGCGCCCTTACAGACAGGGTCTGCCGATGCAAATCCGCGCGGCGCCGCCACCTTTCGGCAAGGGCCCGATCAGCACGGCCGAGGAGCCGCGCCAACCCCGCAGCGCCAAACGGGGAGAGCAGAGGACTCTGACATAGCGCCCATGCCCCGCTTCCAGCGGCCCCGGCTGCGGACCCTGCTGCTGCTGAGCAACCTGGTCGTGCTGGCCCTGCCGCTGTCCGGCCTCTGGGCGCTGCGTCTCTATGAGAGCGCGCTGGTCCGGCAGACGGAGGCGGAGTTGCGCGCCCAGGCCGCGGTCCTGGCCGGCGCCTGGCGCGCGGCCCGCGGCATCGCCGGGGAGAGCCTGGCGAACGGCCTGACGCCCCGCGCGCTGGAGACGGCGCGGCGGCGCGGGCTGGACCTGGCGCATGACCCCGTCCTGCCCCTCGCCCCCGATCCGCGCCCGGGCCCGCCGCCGCTGCCGGAGACGGCGGAGGCCGGGGCGCAGCTGCGGCCGGTGCTGCTGGACACCCAGGCGGTGACCCTCGCCGCACTGCGGGTGCTCGACGCGCAGGGCGTGGTGGTGGCCTCGACCGGAACCGACACCGGCCTCACCCTCGCCGGGCTGGAGGAGGTGGAGGCCGCCCGGGCCGGGCGCCCGCTGACCGTGCTGCGCCGTCGGGAAAAGATCGCGACCGACGTTCCGAACGGCATCAGCCGGACGGCGGGGCTGCGCGTGCACCTGGCCACGCCCGTGCTGGACGGCACGCGGGTGGATGCGGTGGTGCTGCTCTCCCGCACCCCCGCCACGGTGATGCAGACGGTCGTGGGCAAGGTGCCGGAAATAGCGGCGGTCGCGCTGCTGCTGCTGCTGCTCGTGGCCGCCCTCGCGGTGCTCGCCTCCCGCCTGATCACCCGTCCGCTGGATGCCGTCGTCGCGGCGGCGCGGCAGGTAGCAGCCGGCGGCAAGGCGCCGCTACCGCCGGTGCCGCGCACCGCGGCGCGCGAGGCGGCGGAGCTGTCGGAAGCGATCGACCGCATGACCGCCACGCTCGAGGGACGCGCGAATTACGTGCGGAGCCTGGCCGCGCATGTCAGCCACGAGTTCAAGACACCCCTGGCCGCCATGCGCGGCGCGGCGGAGCTGCTGGCCGACCATGGCGAGGCGATGTCGGCCGAGGAGCGCGCCCGCTTTGCCGGCACGATCGAGGACGGCGTGGCACGGCTGAACCGGCTGGTGCGCGGCCTGCTCGATCTGGCGCGCGCCGACATGGCCGCGGCGGGCGGCCGGTCGGCGCTTCGGCCTCTGGCCGAGACGGCGGCAAGGCGCTTCCCCACACTCCAGGTCGCGGTCACGGGCGACGCCGAGGCCGCGATCGCGCCGGAGGCGGCGGCCACGGTGCTCGACAGCCTGCTGGGCAATGTCCTGGCCCATGCCGGCGCGGCCAGCCGCGTGACAGTGACAATCGGTGAGAGGGACGGCATGGCAGCGGTGCTGGTTGCGGATGACGGGCCGGGATTGTCCGCAGCCAACGCCGTGCGCGCCTTCGACCCCTTCTTCACCACGGCGCGGGAGCAGGGAGGAACGGGGCTCGGGCTCGCCATCGCGCGCTCGCTGGTCGAGGGAACCGGCGGCACCATCCGCTACGTCCCGAGGGAAGAGGGAGCGGCGTTCGAGGTCCTCCTGCCGCTGCGGCCGGCAGATCTCTAGCGGCCATTCTCGCTGCGCTGCAGCAGGATGCCCGATCACGCAGCTGGCAACATGATCCGGATGACCTCGCCTTCGTCCTTCCCTAAGCTTCTCCGCGACAGCAACGGGAGGCAGCCTTGGTGCAGAATGTTCGGGACTATCCCACGACCGAAACCGACTACCTGCCGCATGTCATCGCCCGGTGCGTCGAGAAGGCGAACCGGGACGGCGTGCCACACCGCTTCCAGCTGAACGGCGCCGAGGTGATCGTCCGCCCCGGGAAGACGGCCGAGGAGGTGAACGAGGAGGTTCAGCGGCAATGGCAGGCCGCACGAACGCAACCTGCGGCCGTTGCGATGTCCAGCAAGCACGCGGGCTCTGCCGCATCCCCAGGCTAAACTGCCCTTAAGGGCTGCCCTCGCAGATCAGGCGAGGGCAGCCTCTCAATGCGCGCTGTCCTCCGCACCCGGCGCGCAGCACAGCCGGACGATGTCCCGGCGGCCGATGCGCGCGAGGGCGGGCGCGGGCGGCAGGACGCGGATCCTCACATCGCCCATCGAGGATGACGCGTGCTCGACCACATCGCCCGCCCGGAGGTAGCGGCCTGACCTCTGCTCCCGGCGGATGTAGGTCTTGACGACCGTCCGGGCCAGCCGCTCTCCCCGCAACAGCGGCCCGGTGAAGAGGTGGTTCATCCCACCGGCGATGAGGTCGGTGATCCCGGGCGGCATGAAGATCACGCCCTCCGAGGTCCCGGACATCACGGTCGCGCCCCGCGGGATGGTCTCGTTCTCGAGCAGCGGCACAGGTGCCCCGCGATAGACGTACTGGCCGCTTCCTCCATGGGTCAGCGCCTTCTCCACCAGTGCCCGGAAATCGAGGATCATCTCGCCCCCGCGCGCGTCTTGGCGGATCCGGCCATTGACCCGCGTGGTGATCCGCTCCGACCCCACGAAGGCCTGCCAATCGTGGGGGACGACGAGGAACGGACCCGTCGGGAAATAATCCGCTCCGCTCTTGGCGTCGCTGAAGCCCTGGCCCGATGCGACATCGTCGGGGTCGATCATCCGCATCAGCGTCGCGCGCTCGCTGAAGTCCCCGCATAGGAAGAAACCCTTCCGGGCCGCGTCGAAATCCGCCACGGAACGGATGTCGCGGTCGAAGCGGGTGCAGATCTCGACCTCATAGTCGAGAAGGGCGCCCGGCCGCAGCTCCACCGTCGTCCGTGCCGGCGAGGCAGGGCCGAATTTGGGGAAGTTGAACACCTCACCGATGGCCGCCTCGCGTGCATGTTCCGGGAAGTTCGTGCCGGATGCCAGGTGCCGCTCCGCAGTGCCGGCGGCTGGCAGCAGATCGGCGACCCGGTAGCTCCGGCGCAGGGACGGCCCGGCGAGCGCCTCCTGCAGGCGAAGCTCGCCCAGCGCCGACAGCACCTCGAAGACATCCGCATCCAGCGGCGCGCCGATGGCCGTCAGGTCCATCGCCTCCACCGTTTCCCCGGCCAGGGAGGCGACGAGAAGCGTGGCGACCCTTCCGTCGGTGGTGTGCGTCTGGGCAAAGGTATGGGCCACCCCCGGCGCTGCGACGGCCGGAACGAGCGGGCTCGCCTCCGTGCTGGCGGCATTGCCCCGTTCCGGATCGTCGCAGGCAAGAAGGCAGAGGGCGAGGCAGAGCGCGGCGCCCCTGGAGAAGACACGCATGATGGCCCTCTGACCGGATGCCCGACAGCCGCTTGCGGCTGCAGGGGGCATGGCGGCGTCCAACGCCGGCGGGCGGCCGCAGCCCGCCATTGGCACGGCATCCCCCTTGCCCGTCACGGCGTAGCAGGCCGGGCGGGTGTCTCCGCGCCGCCGGGGATGACCGTCACCGAGGCTCCAGTCCCGCCGCGGATGCCTTCCTCCACCAGGGCGGCCCGGCGCTGCGCGTTGGCGCTGCGCAGCGTGGCGTAGTAGTCGAGTGAGGTGCGCTCCAGCTGATCCGTGGTGTCGAGCAGCTCCGCCCGCCCGTCGATCAGGCGGGCGCCCGTGCCGACCTGGCCGATCACGGCGATCGCGCCGCCCGGGATGAAGGAGAGCGGGTTGGCGACGAAGCCGACGACCGTGCCGATGGTGTCCCGCGCATTCGAGGGGCCGAGCAGCGGGAGCTGCACCGCCGGCCCTGGCCCCACCCCCCAGACGCCCAGGGTCTGGCCGAAATCGGCACTGTGCCGCGGCAGGTCCAGATCGCTGGCCACGTCCATCAGGCCCGCCACCCCGACGGTTGAGTTGACCACGAAGCGCTGGGTGGTGTTCCAGGCGCGCGTCGTGTTGCCCTGCAGCAGGTCGTTGGCCAGCGTCATCGGCTCGCGCAGATTACCGGCGAAGTTGCCGACGGAGCTGCGCACCACCTGCGGAAGGCTGTCACGATAGGCGCGGGCAACGGGGGCGACGAGGTTGCGGTCGAGGAACTGGTTGGCCGCGAAGACGCCACGGTTCACCGGCTCCGCCGGGTCGTCGGCATTGGTGGAGGCGCCGGTCGAGCTGCAAGCGCTGAGGAGAATGAGGGCGGTGCCCAGGCAGGATGTGCGGCAGGCGGTGCGGCGGGAGGATGCGGAGGCGGGCATGTCGGTGGCTCCTGTTCGGCGGGAGCGACCCTAGGAGCCCGGTTTTGCCCGATGATGTGCCGGTTGCATCGGTCCTGGCACGATGTATCCAGGTGGAAACATTTGGCGGCAAGACCTGTCATACGGACTGCCCTCTCCCGGGTTAGAACAGGGGATGACACCGATGCCGCACGTGCTGATCGTCGATGACGACGAGGATATCCTTTCCCTGCTGACGCAGTTCCTGCGTAACCACGCCTGTACCGTGACGGTCGCACGCGGAGGGCGCGAGATGTTCGCGGCGCTGGAGGCGGCGCCGGTCAATGTCGTGGTGCTCGACGTCATGCTGCAGGAGGAGAATGGCTTCGACCTGTGCCGGCGGCTGCGCGCGACCTCCTCGCTGCCGGTGATCATGCTGACTGCCATGGGCGACCACACGGACCGCGTGGTCGGGCTCGAGATCGGGGCGGACGACTACATCACCAAGCCGTTCAACGCGCGCGAGCTGCTGGCGCGGATCAAGGCCGTGCTGCGCCGCGCGGAGACGGGCCCCGAGCCGCGGCCGCAGGAGACGCGGCCGATGCTGAACTTCGGCAACTGGCGGCTCGACGTGACCCGCCGGGAGCTGCGCTCGGCCGAGAACACGCTCGTCTTTCTCTCCGGCGCGGAGTTCGACCTTCTCCTGGCCTTCGCGGAGCACCCGCAGCGCGTGCTGACGCGCGACATGCTGATGGACCTGGCCCGCGGCACCTCCTACACGGCCTTCGATCGCAGCATCGACGTGCAGGTGAGCCGCCTCCGCCGCAAGCTCGAGGCGGACCGCAAGAACCCCGAGATCATCCGGACCGTGCGGAACGGCGGGTACATGCTGGCGGCGAACGTGACCCGCTCATGAACACGCGGCGCTGGATGGGTGACACGATCGCCCGCCGCTTCGTGCTGACGATCATCCTCGCCTTCGCCGCGACCGCCGCGATGAATGCCGTGTTCGTCTCCGTCTCGGGCGTCTGGGGAAATCCGCCGATCACGGAGACCGGGCTGATCAACGAGGCGGCAGCCATCATCCGCGTGACCGAAGCCCAGCCGCCGGAGGTCCGGCGCGCCATCGTCGCGGCCGCGGAGACGCCGAACTACCGCGTCGATTGGTATGCGGACGGCGCGCCGATCGAGCCGTCCGCCCGGCTGGAGAGCAACAACACCGAGGCGCTGGATCAGCTCAGGGCACTGCTGCGGGACGAAAGGCGCACGGCCCTCTTCTTCGACGCGGACAGCCCGGAAATCTCGACGGCGCGGCTGGGCTTCAGCCCGGATCGCGACAGCTCCACCTACTTCATGGCGGTGGAGCTGCGCGACCGGAGCTGGCTCGTCTTCACCGTGCCCGAGAGGCGCTGGGGCATGTCCCCGGCCACGCGCCGGACGCTGAAGGGCCTTTTCGCCGCGGTGTCGATCCTGGTCCTCGCCACCATCACCGCCAGGAGCCTCGCCCGGCCGGTGGAGCGCCTTGCGGAGGGCGTCCGGCGGTTCGGAACGGATCCGCAGGCGCCGCCGATCAAGCTCCAGGGGCCGGCGGAGCTGCGAGAGACGATCAGGGCCTTCAACGCCATGCAGGCCCGCATCGCGCGCTTCGTGCAGGACCGTACGATGATGCTGGCGGCCATCTCGCACGATCTCCGGACGCCGCTCACCCGCATGCGCCTGCGCGCGGAACTCATCGAGGACCCGCTGATGCAGGCCAAGCTGTTCCGCGACGTGGACGAGATGCAGGGCATGGTCGATTCCGCCCTGGCCTTCTTCCGGGACGACGCCAGCCACGAGCCCGCGACGGGCTTCGACCTACCAGAGCTGCTGAAGTCGATCGTGGACGATTTCGGCGACCAGGGCCTTGCTGTGCAGTATGCCGGGCCGGACCACGCCGTGCATTTCGGCCGCCCCCTCGCCCTGCGGCGCGCCTTCGTCAACCTCGTCGACAACGCGGTGAAGTACGCCACGCCGCCGCTGGTTACCCTGGAGATGGGCCCGGCGGGGGCCGATGTGTCCATCCGGGACCATGGGGCCGGGATCGCCGAGGCGAAGCTGGAGCAGGTCTTCCTGCCGTTCCAGCGGCTCGACCCCTCCCGCAACAGGGCGACGGGCGGGGTGGGGCTCGGGCTGACCACCGCGCGCTCCATCATCCGTGAGCACGGTGGCGACGTCACGCTGCGGAACTGCCCTGATGGTGGCCTGGAGGTCGCGGTAGCCCTCCCCTACGAGCCCCAGGGGCGGCAGGTCCGGCAGCCCTGAGCCGCCCGCCACGCTCCCACAGAAAGCTGGCTGACGAGCGGGGCCGAAGGCCGCCTACTTCTCCTTCGAGGCCGCCGCACCGGGCAGCCAGCCGCGAACGGTATCGGCGACCTTGTGCACGGCATCGGACCAGCGGGGGCTGTCCTGCCCCTCCGTCCGGGTGGAGTGGGGGTGATGCTTGCCGTCCGCATCGACCGGACGCGCGAAAATGCCTGCCTTCGACATCGAGGACCTCCACAGTGGATTTCGCGTTCAACGCGGATCGGCGGCGTGGGTTCAGCCGGCCATGCCGTCGGAAGCGCAATCAGGCCGGCCGCCCTTCCCCAGCCAGGGCGGCCGCGCTCCGGCCCGGTCAGGCGGACTTCCCGGTTCGTCTGGCCGCGCCACGGCCGGCCGCATCGAGCCAGACATCGACCAGCCGCACGATGAAGCCCAGGTCCCGGGCACCGGTCCAGCCGCCATTGGGGAAGCCCTTCATGCGGAAGGTGAACACCGTTCCCCTTCGGCTGGCGTTGATGACCGCGCCTCGATAGCCGTAGGTCGGGCCGCCATGCGGCCCCTGGTCGTGTACCTTGCGGAGTTGCCTCGCAGGGCGGGAGCCGGGATCCATGCTCCGCATATCGCCGGGCAATCCTTAATAAAACGGCTAGGGTGGCGAACCGGGCATGGACGTGGGCCCACCCGTCCAAAACTGCGGGCCATTAACGGTTGATTCACCAGCGCCGCACCAAACAGGCTGTCCGACTCCAGGACGGAGAGTGCACCCGGCTGGATCACAGCGCATGCTCTCGCAGAGTACCGCCTCACAACTTGCCGCGCGGCCCGACATGGCCGGGGCTCGCCTAGTTGAGCGCATCGGCGCCCATGGCGGGCCAACCTATGTCTTCCGCTCAGCGACGATTCGCCTCCAGCCGCACGACCGCTACGAGATCGAGTTTCCAGGCGGCGCCTTGCGGCGATCCCTGGGCGGTCTCGCCCGCGCATGCCGCCAGGTGAGCGAGGAGCTTGACCGGTAGGTGCCGGGCGGCACGCGGCGGCCCGGCCCTTCGTTCGGTGCGCCAAGCCGCCCAGCCTAGGCGGCGAGGCGCTTCTGCGGGCCGTACACCTCCGGCATTTCCCCGATATCGTGCAGGAGGAGGCCGGGGAGCGGCACCATCCGGCTCTCAAAGCCGCCATCGGGATGCAGGATGTGCTCGACGAAGCCGACCACCTTCTCGCCTACCGTGCGCTGATAGGCATCCCCCACGATAAAGGCCGCGGAAGGCGCCCAGATCTGGCGCAGTCCCTCGCTGACGCCGCGATCGCGCCACTGGTGAACATGGCCGGAGGCGACGAAGGCCGGGTGATGGCGCGAGAGCAGCTCCAGCATGCGCCGGCGAGGTGCGGGCTGGATGCACCAGTAGGTGCTGTCCGTCTCGTCCATCCGCTCCTCGCAGAGCGGCTTGTGCATGAGAAGGGCGATCGAGCGGCCGCCCGCGCCGTCGAGCGCTGCGGCCAGGGCCTCCAGTTGCGCCTCGGCCTCCGGCAGGTCAGTGTCGGTGATCTGGCTGTCCAGCCCGATCAGTCGCCAGCCCGGCACGTCCCTGACGAAGCGGTCGGCCCCGAGATGAGCGTGCCAGCGGGCCAGCCGCGCCGCATCGGCGGGCTGGCGGCAGCCAGGCAATGGGTCGTCGCCCACATCGTGGTTGCCAGGTACCGCCAGCCAGTCCAGGCCGAGCGCGTCATGCGCGCTGCGGGCCAGCAGGAGGTCCGCTGCATCGTCCGCGCCATTCAGCGAGAGGTCGCCCGTGTTCACCACCAGATCTGGCCGGGACTCCCGCAGATGTCCTGCCAGCAGGTCGAAATTGGCAGCGAAGCCGGGAACCCGGGCCGAGAGATGGGTGTCGCTGATCTGGGTCAGGCGGAAGCTCATCGGGCCGTCCTTGAAGCAGTAGGGGGCGGGAAGCGGGCGCCGGCAGGAAGGCCGGCGCCCGCAAGGTGATCAGCCACGGCGCGGCAGAAGGCGGCGCACCTCGGCGGCCATGTCGGCCTGCACCTGCTCCGGCGTCGCGCGCTGCTCGACGATGCGGGCCAGGTTGTCCACCATGGTCTGCGTCACGCGCACGCTGTTGGTGCCGGGGAAGGCGTACCAGGGGATCGACAGCGGGATCTGCTTCACCGAGGCCAGGAACAGCGGATTCTCGCGGTAGAAGCTGCCGAGATAGCCGGGGTCGTCGATGGCAATCTGGTTGCAGGGTAGGTAGCCCGTGTTCCGGACCATCAGCGCCTGGCCCTCGGGCCCGGTGGAGAAGCGTAGGAACTTCCAGGCGGCGTCGCGCTTCGCCGGGTCCTTCGCCGTCAGCATGCCCGCCGCGCCGCCGGTCGGCAGGCGGCCCTTCCCGGCGTCGATCACCGGCATGCCGGTGGTGCGCATGACGAAGTTGTTGCCCGCGCCCTCCTTCATGCCGCGCACCAGCGCCGTGGTCTGGAAGATCATGCCCAGCTTGCCCGCGGTGAAGGCCTGGCGCGCCGCGGTGGCGGAGAGGTTGGGCATGCCGCCCTCCTTCACCATGCGGTCGATCAGGCGGATGGCGCCCAGCCCCTCAGGACCCGCGAAGCCGACATCGCGCTCATCCTCCGTCAGCATCCGGCCGCCATGGCCGAACAGCAGCGAGGAAAACATCCAGTCGTCGCCGTTCCAGGTGAACCACATGCCCTCATTGCCGTCACCGAGGCGGTCGATCTTCCCGGCCAGCTCCAGCACGCCGTTCCAGTCCGTGGGGAAGTTGTCGGGGTCGCTGCCCGCGCGGCGCACGAGATCCGCGTTGTAGTAGGTGACGGGGTTGGAGGCGGCGAAGGCCAGGCCGGACTGGAAGCCGCCGAAATGGGCGAGCTGCAGCAGGTTCGGCGTGTAGCCGATGGTGGCGGGGTCGGCCGCCTCGGCCTTGAGCAGCGGCGTCAGGTCCTGGGCGATGCCACGCTCGGCGAAAACGCGCAGGCGGTTGAAGCCCTGGTAGGACAGATCGGGCAGCTGGTTCGTCGCCGACTGGCGAAGGATGAGCTGCGCGCCCTCCTCGTAGTTCGGGGTGGTGACGATGTTGACCTTGATGTTCGGCTCGCGGCGCGCAAAGGCGGCGAGGATCGCGTCATAGGCCTCCTTGTAGATGAAGGGCTGCGCGTAGTGGACGGTGATCTCGGTCCCCGCCTGGGCGCGCAGGACGCGCGGCGCGAAGAGCATGGCGGCAGGTGCCGTCAGCGCGACGCGGCGGGTGGTCGTGGTGAGCATGGTGGTCTCCATGATGGGCCTCAACCCTTGAGGCCGGTGGTGGCGATGCCTTCGATGAAGCGGCGCTGGGCCAGCAGGAAGGCGATGACGAGGGGCGCGGTCATCAGCACCGCAGCCGCCATGAGCGCGCCGAAATCGTCCCCCGCCTCGTCCGAGCGAAAGTAGAGGACGCCGAGGGCGGGTGTGGCGTAGCCCGGGCCGCTGACCACGATCAGCGGCCAGAACAGGTCGTTCCAATGCGCGACGACGGAGAAGATCGCGAAGGCGGTCGCGGCCGACCAGGCGTTCGGCAGCACGATGCGCCACACGATCTCCGCCTCGCCCAGCCCATCCATCCGCGCGGCATGGATCAGGTCATCCGGCAGTGATTTGAAGAACTGGCGGAAGAGGAAAATGGCGAAGACCGAGATCGTCGCGGGCGCGATCAGCGCGGTGTAGCTGTTGAGCAGGCCGAGCTGGCTGAAGCCGACATAGAGAGGCAGCGCCGGCACGTGATAGGGCACCAGCAACCCGAGCATCACCGCGCCGAAGGCGATTCCGCTGCCGGGGTACCGCAGCTTCGCCAGCGCATAGCCCGCTGGCACCGCGAAGATCAGCTGGAACACCAGGATTCCACCACAGACGACGACGCCGTTCCACAGGTAGCGCCACACCGGCACGCGGGCGAAGACCTTCCCGTAGTTCTCGATCGCGTGGAAGCGCTCGGGGATGAGGGCGAGGGAGGCGCGGAAGATCTCGTCCAGCGGCTTCAGGCTGGCGGAGATCATCCAGGTATAGGGCATCAGCACGAGCAGCCCGAGCAGGGTCAGCAGAGCGAGCCGCGGCAGGTCCGCGATCAGCGAGCGCTCACGCATAGTGCACCCGCTTCTCCAGCACCTTCGTCTGCAGCCAGACGAGGGCGAGCACGATGGCGAGGAAGACGAGGGTGATCGCCGCCGAGTAGCCCAGGCGGAAATAGGTGAAGCCCTCCTCGTACATCGCGTAGAGCAGCACCTCGGACGCCTTGTTCGGCCCACCCTGGGTGAGCACCGCCACGCTGTCGAAGACGCGCACGGCCCGCGTCATGGTAATGGTGACGACGAAGAGCGTGGTCGGCCCCAGTAGCGGCCAGGTGACGAGGCGAAACCGGTCCCAGCCCCTTACCGCTCCATCCACCTCAGCTGCGGCATAGAGCTCGCGGGGGATTGCTGTCAGCCCAGCGAGGAAGAGGACGAGGTTGAACCCCATGTTCTCCCACACGCCGATGGCCGCGAGCGAGATCAGCACCGTGTCGGAGGAGGAGAGCCAGGCCGGACCCTCAATGCCCACCACACGGAGTGCGGCGTTGAGCGGCCCGATCGTCGGGTGCAGCAGGTACTGCCATGCCGCCGCCATCGCCACGGGCAGGGAGATAACGGGCAGGAAGAACACCGCACGGAATAGCGCCTTGCCGCGCGTTCCCGCCTCGATCAGCAGCGCCAGCCCCAGCCCGCCCAACACGGAGAGCGGCGCGACGAGCGCGACGTAGAGGATGGTATTGCGCAGCGCGATGCCGAAGCCGCGGTCACGCAGCAGCTCCGCAAAGTTGTCGAGACCGATCCAGTTCAGCCCGGCCGCGCCCAGCTCGTAATCCGTGAAGGCCAGGGCGATGCTTGCCAGGGTCGGCAGCAGCAGCATCGCCATGAAGGCGATGGCGGCAGGGGCGGTCAGCATCCATCCTGCCAGCGCCTCCCCGGTGGAGAGGCGGGGCGCCGAGGTGACCGAGAGGGTGGCGCTAGACAAGGGCCGCTTCCGGCGAGAGGGCACGCACCGCCACGCGGCGGCCGGCGGCATCGAAGACGAGCGCGCGGGAGAGAGGGAAGCCCAGCGTCACCTCGCCGCCGGGCGGCAGGCTGTCGCGCTCCTCCGGCGCCAGGCGCAGGGCCAGCGGCGTGCCGGTCGGCGCGTGTCGCAGATGCACGAGAAGGCTCTCGCCCAGGAACTCCACCGCCTCGATCCTGGCCGAAAGGCCGGCACCGGCCGGCTGCAGGTCCTCGGGACGCAGCGCCAGGGTCATGGCGCCGGCGCCCGACACACGCAGGCCCACCGCCTGGCCGGCCACGCGCAGCACGCCGTCCGCATCGGCCTCGGCGGGCAAGGTGTTGATACGGGGCGAGCCGATGAAGGCCGCCACGCGCAGGTCCTGCGGGTTCGCATAGATCTCGGACGGAGAGGCGACCTGCAGGATCTCGCCGGCCTGCATCACCGCCACCCGATCCGCCATGGTCAGCGCCTCGGACTGGTCATGCGTGACATAGACGGTGGCGACCCCGGCCGCCTTGTGGATGGCCACGATCTCCCGCCGCGTCTGCACGCGCAGGCTGGCATCGAGGTTGGACAGCGGCTCGTCCATCAGGAAGGCGGCGGGGCGGCGTACGATGGCCCGGGCCAGGGCCACGCGCTGCCGCTGCCCGCCCGAAAGCTGACCGGGCCGGCGCGACATCAGCGCGCCCAGGCCGATGGATTCCGCGGCCTGCCGGACATCGCGCGCGATGCCGTCCCGCACCGCCCGCGTGCCCGGAATCACCGCGCCCAGGAAGGGCAGGCGCTGGGCCGCGCTCAGCCGCCGCATGGCCAGCGGAACGGCGATGTTCTCCTCCACCGTCAGATGCGGGTAGAGCGCGTAGGACTGGAACACCATGGCCACGTCACGCTGCGACGGGCGTAGCCCGGTCACCTCGCGGGCGCCGATCCGGATCTGCCCGGAATCGGCCGACTCGATCCCGGCGATGCAGCGGAGCAGTGTGGACTTGCCGCACCCCGAGGGGCCGACCAGCGCCACGAACTCACCGGCCGCAACCTGCAGCGATATCCCGCGGAGCACATCCGTGCCGCCGAACCGCTTGGCCAGCCCCTCGATCGCTATTCCGTCCACTCTCAAGCCCCTGATCACGGGGCGGGGCCTTAGGGGCTGCCGATGACGATCGCGTTGCAACCGCGTGAATGCAGCATGGCAGGCCAGACGGGCGCGGGGTGTCCGGGCGCGGAGGCTTCCATTTCAGGACTGGCCCAACTGAGGCAATGGCGCCACGGACTGCCCCCGGTGCCGCAAAGGTTTCATCGCTATCTTGCAAGTGATTATCAATTGTATAGAAGTGAGCGACTGCCCTGAATTGTCGGCAGACGCGATCGCACCCGGAGAGAGCATGCATTCCCTCAATCCCCGAGCCGCCCAGCTCGCTGCCTGGCTGCTGAGCGCGACCGCGCTCTCCCCCGTGGCCCTGGCTCAGGAACAAGGGGCAGTGAGCGTGCCCTCCGTGGACGTGACGGGCGCGGCCGAGCGCGCGCTGGACCCGGTGCGCGGCTTCGTCGCCCAGCAGCAGATCACCGGCACCAAGACCGACACGCCGCTGATCGAGAACCCGCAATCCATCTCCGTAGTGCCGCGGGACCAGATCGACGCCCGCCAGGCCCAGACGCTAGGCGAGGCGCTGCGCTACACCGCCGGCGTGCGCGGAGAGAATTACGGCACGGACAGCCGCACGGACTGGTTCCAGATTCGCGGCTTTAACGCGCAGGACAATGGGCTTTTCCTCAACGGCTTGCGCTACAACACCGGCTACGCCGGCAGCGTGTTCGAGACCTATGGCCTCGAGCGTTACGAGGTGCTGCGCGGCCCGACCTCGGTGCTCTATGGCCAGATCGCGCCGGGCGGCCTCGTCAACATGGTGCAGCGCCGCCCGACAGATTCGCCACAGGGCGAGGTGCGGCTGACGGCGGGCAGCTACGGCCGCACGCAGGTGCAGGGCACGTCGAGCGGGCCGCTGACCGCGGACGGGGTGTGGTCTTACAATCTCACCGCGCTCGGCCGCGCCAGCCAGACGGCGGTGTCCGAGGTGCATGACGACCGCGCCTTCATTGCCCCCGCGCTCACCTGGCGGCCGGATCCGAACACTTCGCTGACCGTGCTCGGCTACTATCAGGCGGACCGGACCTCGGGGAACCAGTTCCTTCCCTATGACGCCACCGTCCGGCGCACGCCCTTCGGCCGCGTCAGCCGCGACCTGTTTACCGGCGAGACGGATTACGACCGGTTCAATCGCACGCAGTACGGCCTAGGCTACGAGTTCAACCACCGCTTCAATAGCGTTTTCTCCTTCCAACAGAACCTTCGCTACAGCCAGACGGACATCAACTGGCGCCAGGTCTATGGCGGCGGGTTGCAGGACGATCGGCGCACTCTGAACCGCTTCGCCTACCGCGCCGACATCAATGTCGGCACCTTCCAGGTGGACAATCAGCTGCGCGCCGACTTCACCACCGGCCCGCTCTCGCACACCGTGTTGGCAGGCTTCGACTACAGCCAGATTAACTACCGCAACGCCCAGTACTTCGCGAATGCGGCGGGGCTGGACCTTTTCGCGCCGGTCTATGGCAGCCCCGTCCCGGCGCTCACGACGCCCTATGACAGCGTGCGCCAGGTCAACAGTCAGTACGGCCTCTACCTGCAGGACCAGATCCGCCTCGACCGGCTGGTCCTGCTCGGCGGCATCCGGCAGGACTGGGCGTATTCGGATGTGAACGACCGGGACGCCGGCAACACCCGTCGCTACCAGAACGACAGCGCCTTCACTTGGCGCGCCGGCGCGCTCTACCTCTTCGACAACGGCTTCGCACCCTATGCCTCCTATGCGCGCTCCTTCCAGCCGCAGATCGGCACCGACAGCCGCGGCTTCTCCTGGGACCCGCTCGAGGGCGAGCAGTATGAGGTGGGGCTGAAGTACCAGCCGCCGGGGATGCGCAGCTTCGTGCAGGCCAGCCTTTTCAACCTGACCCAACAGAACACGTTGACGCCCGACCCGCTGAACGCGTTTCAGCAGGTCTCTGTCGGCGAAATCCGCGTGCGCGGGTTGGAGCTGGAAGCCGTGGCGGAACTGGGCGGCGGCGTCAGCCTGACCGGCTCCTACACGCTGCTCGACCCGGAGGTCACGAAGAGCACCAATGCGGCCGAGATCGGCAATCGCCCCAATGGCGTCGCGCGCCACAATGCCGGGCTCTACGGAGAGTACACCTTCGTGCAGGCGGCTGGCGCGCTGTCCGGCCTCACACTGGGTGCCGGCGTTCGCTACCTGGGCAATACAACGACAGCGAATGCGGCCGGCAACGTCGTGCCCTCCACCACGCTGTTCGACGCGACGATGCGCTACGACCTGTCGAAGCTGGCGACGACGCTGAAGGGCCTTACGCTCGCGGTGAACGCCAGCAACCTGGCCGATACGCGCTACGTCAGCCGCTGCGCCGGCGACACCGGCTGCTTCTACGGCAACCGGCTGAACGTGATCGGCAGCATCTCCTACCGCTGGTAAGGCCCAGGGCGCCGTCCGCGAAGGCGGCGCCTCGCCTCTTAGAGCCCCGTCCAGTAAGTGCCCTCATAGGGCACCGCTGAGAAGCGCGCATTGATCTCGGCCAGCGTGGCCGCCGGGTCCAACCCGCCGAACAGCTCCGGCCGGATCCAGCGCGCCATTGCCTCCAGCGCCACGATGTTGATAGCCGCGCTGTTGAAGGCGTGCCACAGGCCGTACGCTCGCCCCGTTCGCACCGCGGGTAGTGCGGCCAGCTCCGGCGCGCGGAGCACGGCGGCAAGGCTCGATCGCGCGGCCTCGGCCGGGGCGCCCGCCCCGAGCTGGATTCCCGCAGCGTCGCCCGGCAGATGGATGCCGGTACCGACGAAGACCTCGGCGCCGGAGAGGATCACCTGCTCCACCGCGAGGACACCGCCCTGCGCATTGGGCAGCGCCCGCTCCGCGACGTTCCGTGCGCCGAGCAGATCCAGGAATTCCCCGCCGCTTCCCTCCACGCCCGGTGACCAGCAACAAGGCCAGCGCCCGGCATAAGCCGTGAACAGCACGCGCGGGCCGGGGCGGCCCGTCTCCACCACGTGCCGGACGATCCGCTCGCGCCGTTCCTCGTAGAAGCGGGCATAGGCCTCGGCCTTCTCTTCGCAGCCCAGCACCGCGCCGAGCAGACGCATCGTTGGCAGCGTGTTGCGCCCGGGCTGCTGAAAGAAATCGATATAAACGACCGGTACCCTCGATGCATCGAGCAGCTCGACCGCGCGGCGCATCTCCGGGGAGTTCGCCTGCCATGTCCCGAGGAGCACGAGGTCTGGCTTCAGTGCCAGCAGCCTCTCCGCCGAAAGGCTCTGGCCGACCGCCGATGTCAGTGCCGGAACGGCGTTCAGCGAGGGAAAACGGCGCCGGTAGGCCTCCTCCGCGACCGGGTCGACCT
Organism: Roseomonas sp. WA12; assembly: GCF_054165765.1. Classification (NCBI taxonomy): domain Bacteria; kingdom Pseudomonadati; phylum Pseudomonadota; class Alphaproteobacteria; order Acetobacterales; family Roseomonadaceae; genus Roseomonas; species Roseomonas sp. WA12. The sequence goes on from NZ_CM135108.1 coordinate 3,625,948, forward strand.
GCTTCCACTCCCCGCCCATCCCCACCAGGATCGAGACCGGATCGGGGTGGATCAGCGCGAGGTTGGGCAGATGCGCCCCCTCACCCAGGACCACCGCGCGCGGCGGTGCGGCAAGGGTGATCCGGCGCCCCAGGATGTCCGTCACCTGCCGCGGCCAGCCTGACGCCGGCTGCGCGGAAACGCCCTTCGGACGAAGCGTTGCCGCCGGCACCATAGCCGAGAGCGACGCCAGGGCAGCACGACGCGAGAGGCCCGGACGGGTCATGGGCCGGGCTGGCTCCGGGTAATGGTGATCGAGAGGAGAGGCCGTTCAGTGGGCCTCGCCATCCCCGCCCTCCCGCCGCCAGTAGCCCACGGCGCGGCAGCGGCCATTCGGCAGGCCGCGCTCTCGGGACCAGTGCTCGCGGATCGCCCGCGCGGATTGCGCCTCGCAGGCCGCCCAGGCCGAGACCGGTTCATCCGAGGGCCACTCGGCCGCGCGGACCGCCGCCTCCAGCCGGGCACCGTGCCGCGCGCCGTTCCGGTGCAGCCATCTCACGACGACGCCGGGCGGGCAGCGGAGGTCTTCCTCCTCCGCGGCATCCTCCACCTCGAGCAGCACGAGGCCGCGCGCATCCGCCGGCATCTCCTCCAGGCCGCGTGCGATCGCGGGCCGCGCCGTCTCGTCCCCGGCCAGGAGGACCCAGCCCTCCATCGGAACGGCACCGCCGCCGGGTCCCATGATGCCGAGCCAGTCGCCGGCGGCGGCATGGGTGGCGAAGCGGGAACCGGGGCTGCCGTCGCCGTGCAGGACGAAGTCGATATCGAGCGTGCCCGCGGCAGGGTCCAGGCGGCGGATCGTGTAGCTGCGGCGGTGCAGGGCGGCATCGTCGAAGATCGGCTGGCCGCTCGGGCTCACGCGCGGCCAGGCCGGCTCCTGCCCCGGCCGGGTGCCGGCCGCGGGGATGAGAACCTTCACATGCATCTGGTCGGCCGGCGCGAAGCGCTCGAGCCGCTCCCCCCGCAGGGTGATGCGGCGCAGGCGGGGCGTCACGTCGAGGGTGCGGACGACCTGCAGGGCGCGGAAGTTGTGCGGCCGCGCGTCCGGGCCGGAGACGGCGCCATCCCCGGACCAGCGGATGCCCAGGGCTTCCTCCGGCGCGAAGGCGTCCAGCTGGCCGGAGACGACGTTCTTGGCATCAGCGAGCCGGTCGGGATCCGAGGCCTCGATGCGCAGCGCGACGGAGCCCGGCTCGGCCCGCAGGCTCGCGATCACGCCGGGAAACATGATCCGCGAGTCAGCGACCGGGCCGGTCACGTTGAGCCCGTTCTCGGCCATGCACTCCCGGAAGCGAGAGATCAGCACCAGGGGGATCGTGGCCCGGGCGCGGGCTTCAGCGATGAGGGCAGTCATGTGATTTGGCCTTCCAGGTGCCGTCCGCGGCGCACCGACGGCGCCTCGGCCGGGACGAGGGAACACAGGAAGGCCGGAGGCACCGAGGGCCTGCCGGGCGCGGACACGATCGACGGGTAACGGAGCGATGGGAACGCCATGCGAATGTCTCGCAACAAGCCAGAGCTGGCCTTGCCACAGATGCAACTGCCTCGCAATCGGGAATCTGTTCGGGCGGCCACACCGGTGCTCGTTCAGCCACCGATAGCGCCGACCTTAACGATCCCGTGACGAACCCCCGTGCAGGATGCGGCTGCCCGCCACCGCGGCGGTTCCGGCCCGGATGCGCGTCGATCCTGTTCGGACCAAAGCGCGATGCGTCGGCCCTCAGCCTCCTTCAAGGATCCTTCCCATGCTGTTCCGTCGCCTTGCCCCTGCCCTCGCCTTCGCCGCACTCCTCGCCTCGGCGGCCTCGGCCTCCGCCCAGTGCGACACCCGCTTCACGCTGCGCAACAGCTCCGGCGTGCAGGTGAACGAGTTCTATTTCGGGTCCAGCAGCAACCCGAACTGGGGCCGTGACCGCCTCGGTGAGAACGTGCTGTCGCCGGGCCGCACCCAGGATTTCCGTACCGCGCAGAGCGGGCCGCAGGATTTCAGGGTGGTGTGGGACAACGGCGATACGGCCGAGCTCCGGCGGATCGACATCTGCAGCACCAACGAGATCGTGGCGACGCAGCGCGGCATCTCGGCCCGCTGATCGAATGGCCTCGGCTGCCCGCAGCCGGGGCTCGCTTCCCGCGCGGCGCTCCCGATCCGAGAGCAGCGGCTTGAACCAGCTTGTGCGTAGTATTTGGGGAAGGCGGGCCGGCGAGGCGCGGGCGGGCGCCTCAAGCCGGCCCTAACCGCCGGTGCTTGGAGGAGCACGCGACGGCTTGGAACAGCCTATAGACCATCGGCACCCCGGACGCGAATCGCAATGCGCGACTGACGGGCGGCAAGGCCCCTGCCGCGATGCGGAGCCGGCTGGCCCTGGTCCTCGGATCAACCCTGCCGAAGCGCGGGCGAGCGATCCCGGAGCGGAGGCCTAGGCTGCCGCGGTCGCGCGGATCGGCCCGCGCGTGGCCCAGTTCGCCGCGACCGCGCCCAGCCCGACCAGCACCATCACCGGCCAGAAAGCGGCGTAGCTTCCCGTGGCATCCACCAGGACCGCGCCCGCGCCCGCGCCCAGGAAGCCGCCGATCTGGTGGCTGAAGAAGCAGACCCCGTAGAGCGCCCCCAGATCGGCCACGCCGAAGCGCCGAGCGATCGCGGCCGCCGTCAGCGGCACCGAGCCGAGCCAGATGGAGCCGAGGACCGCAGCGAAAAGCAGCGTGCCCCATTCCGTCACGGGCAGCGCCGCGAAGAGCGCGATGGCCACGCTCCGGACTAGGTACACCCCGCCCAGCGCCACCTCCGGCCGGATAACACCGCCCAGCCTGCCGCAGAGCCAGGAGCCCGGGATGTTGAACAGCCCCACCAGCATCAGCGAGGTGGCACCGAGCCAGGGTGGCATGCCGCACAGGGCCAGATGCGCCGGCAAGTGGGTGGTGAGGAAGGCGAGCTGGAAGCCGCAAGCGAAGAAGCCGAGGGTGAGCAGCGCGAAGTCGCGTTCCCGCAGCGCGCTCCGGGCCAGCGCCGGCAGGTCCGACAGCGGGCGGCGCGGCGCCAGGGCGTTGCGGGGCGACCACTCCATCACGCGCGCGGCCGGCAGGATGAGCAGCGCCATCAGCGCCATCGCCCCCAGCGTCGCGACCGCGCCGAACCAGCCCATGCCGATCTGCGCATAGGGCACCAGCAGGGCCTGCCCAACGGAGCCGCCGGCCGCGGCGATCCCCAGTAGGCTGCCCCGCCGCTCGGGCGGCGCGGCGCGCCCCACCGCGGCGATGACACTGCCCGTTCCGGCACAGCCAACGCCCAGCCCCGTCATGATCCCGATGCCCAGAAGAACCGTGACCGGGGAGGGATAAACCGCCACGAGGCCGAGGCCGGCGGCGTAGAGAAGCCCGCCCACGGCAGCGACACGCCCGGCGCCGTAGCGATCGCCAAGCGCACCGGTGATGGGCTGGGCGAGCCCCCAGGTCAGGTTGTGAAGAGCGACGGCAAGGCCAAGGGTGACGAGCGAGATCCCCGTCTCGGCCCCGAGGGGAAGAAGGAATAGCCCGAAGGTCTGGCGTATCCCCATGGCCATGGATGCCGCGACCGCCGCGGCGATGACCACAGCCCAAACGCTCTGGTTCTTCACCACCCGGCTCCTCCCTTCCTGCGTGTGCCGCAGACTCAGCCAGCGCCGCCCGGGCAGTAGGCGCGCAACGATCGGCTGGGTCCAGGCCCCGCGGCCGGGCCGCGTAGAAAATTGAAGACCCGCCACTCACCCCCTCGCCCGAAGCGTCCTCGCCTTCACGAGGCAATAGGAACCAGCTCCCCATGCCTTCCATGCCGGGCCATTCGCTCTGCGTGCCACCGCGGCAACCCGGCCTTAACGGCACCATGGGCAGGATGCGCACAGGCTCTCCCGCGACCTCCGCAGGCGCGGCGGCAGCCAGGGCCGGCATGGCGACGGGAATCCTCGCATGCCGGCCCGCCCCGAAAGAGGCGGGACACCGGAACGCGAAACGTCCCGCGGCAATTGCCAAGGGTTCACGGAACCTGACGGGACCTCAGTCCCTGAACAGCACGGCCGGCCGGCCCATTGCGATCGGGGCACCGGTGTCGCGCCGGAGTTCGGCGCGCGCGGCCTCATAGGCCTCTTCCGCGCCGCGGTAGGCGTGCCGCCCCTCGATCAGGGGCCGCTCATCCCTCACGAGCTTCCACCACCAGCTTCGTGACGGGGGCCCTCGCCGCTCGACCACGATCTGCGCATCGGCGAGGGAGAGATCGGCTTGCAGCGGCATGAGCATGGGGCACGCATAATCGGTCCCGGTTCAGCAGTGGTTACCGCCCGGCGCGTCAGCGGCCGACATGCCGCAGATCTCTCAGTGACAATCTTGCGGCATCATAGGCGCATTGCGCGCTGGGATAGGCGCGCGGCCCGGCACCGAGCGGCCGCAGGTCGGCGCCCGGCACGTCCTCGACCAAGCGCCAGCACCACGCGGCAGTGCCGCGCCCGCGGCGCTCGACGACGATCTGCACATCGGCCAATGCCGCATTCTTGCGCATGGAGACATCCACCTGTTTTGGGGTCGCTCGACAGGGGATGGTTAGGGTCGGGGTGGTTTCCGAAAGGTTAGCGCGGCGGTGGCACCGAAACCTTTTCCTGTCCGCCGCGCCGGAGCGCGATCGGCACCAGCGGCAGAACCAGAAGGATGTTCAGCACGGCCCCGCCGAACAGCACGGCAAGTGTCGTGCTGGGCCCGAAGCCGTCCAGCAGCCAGGCCCCGAAGGAGGGCGAGGCGGCCTGCGCCACCAGCGTCGGCATGGCGATGCGGCCCATCAGCACGGCGTAACCCTCACGGCCGAACAGGGCCAGCGGCACGGTACCGCGCGCGATGGAGCGGATGCCGCTGCCTGCACCGTAAAGGACGATTCCAGCGCCCGCCGCCGTGACGCCGCCGGCCAGCAGCCCCAGCCCGATCGCGACCAGCACGGCCGAGGCCACCAGGCTCCAGACCGGATGCGCCCTGCGGCCGACCAGCATCTCCAGGATTCGCGCGCCGACCTGGCTGGGGCCGATCAGGGCCCCGAGCGCGACCGCAGCAGCCAGCCCGACCCCACGCGCTTGCAGCAGGGTCAGCAGGTGCACCGAGACGACGGTCATCACCACGGCCGCCAAGGTGAAGCCCCCGGCCAGCAGAACGAAGGCCAGCCGCTGCTCCGGCCTTACCTGCCCGGCCGCCATGCCATCGCCCTTCGCCGCATCGGGCGCGCGCCGCGCCTCCCGCGGGACGCCGAGGAGGTAGAGGGGCAGCACGACCGCGAGATGGATGGCCGCATAGGTAAGGCAGGTGCCGCGCCAGCCCAGCTGCTCGACGAGAAGGGCGCTCAGAGGCCAGCAGACCGTGCTGGCGAAGCCGCCGAACAGGGTGACATGGGTGATCGCGCTGCGGGCCTCATCGCCATAGAGGCGGCCGAGGGACGAAAAGGCGGGATCGTAGAGCCCCGTCGCCATGCCCAGCCCGATCACGACCCAGGCCAGGACGAAGACGGACAGGTTCGGCGCGAGACCCAGCATCAGCAGCCCCGCCGCGAGCAGGACCGCGCTCGCCGCCAGGACCGGGCGGCCGCCCCGCCCGTGGATCAGGTGCCCGATGCGTGGGGAGGCGAGCCCCGAGACCAGCATCCCCACCGAGAGGGCGCCCATGATCCAGGTGAGCGACCAGCCGGTATCCGCCGCGACCGGCCCGGCGAGGACCGCGAGGAGATAGTAGGAGGAACCCCAGGCCAGGATCTGGGCGATGCCGATGGCCGAGACGACCACCAGCCGCGGGGGGGACGCCAGGGCGGGAACTTGATTCGGCAGCACATGGCGAGGTTATGCATGGAGGGGCGGTGTGTGTAGCCCCGGCGCTGCCCTGCCACTGGTCCATCGGGCTCACGCCATTCCGGGAGGCATGCGGCCATTGCCGTGCGGCGACCGGCTAGCGTCCGCCTGGCGAGCGTTCCTGCTGTTCCATGTGACGCCGCAGCAGCTCCATGTTGCGGAGGTTGGCGCGGAAGAAGACGTCCCCGATCGAGCCCGCGACGGGCACCGCGCTGATTACCGCATCGAGGCCGACATTGGCGGCCATGCGCAACAGGGTCCCGGCAGGCACGCCGAGCCGGCGCGCCTCCCAGATGAGATAGGCCGACACCGCAGTCGGGACTATGGGCCCGACGCCCGGGATCAGGCTGAGGACGGCATCCGCCCCGAACCGGATTCGGGTGCCCGGAATGTGCCACTTGCTGTCGAGCAGCCGCGCAATCCGCTGAAGGCGAAGATGCCCGGCGTGGCCCGCCATGCGATCGTCGCCCGGGACGGTTGCCGGGATCAGATCACGCATGCCGCTCCTCCGCACGGGCCGACTCCCGGGCCTCCGGAAGATGGGGCCAGCCTGGAGAGGTGGGTATGGCGGGCGCGCCGGCCTGGGCTGCCCGCGCCCATGTCACTGCCGCATCCGTGGTTCACCGCCAGACCGGCTGACCGAGGCCGGACGGCCCGCCTCCGGCCCGGCCCGGCTCCTCCCGCGGCTCGTCACCACTGCCGTAAGGTCGGCCATAGGGCGTGCCGTCCGGCTCCGGGTCGTCGAGGCGGTTGCGAAGCGGCCGAGGATAAGCCGCGCCCTCATCCTGCCGGTAAGCCGGGGCGTCCTCGCGCCCGTAGCCGGCGTTCCAGCCCCCGGGCCCACCCGGCGGCCACGGCTGTTGGCGCGGGTCCTCCTGGGCACCGTAGTCCTGCCCCCTGCCCAGCCGGCCGTCCTCGGGGGGATAGCCTGGAGGGGGACCGTAGGAGCGATAGCCCGGTGCGGCCTCGTAGGAGGGCTGTATCGCGTAGCCGCCGGGCGGAACCGGCGGAGGCAGCGTGTAGGACTGCGGAGCGGGCGCGCGGCCATAGGGCGCGTAGGCCGGTGCATTGTCGTAGTAATAGGCGGGCGGCGGCACGCAGCCTGCCAGCAACAGGCCCAGCGCCCCCACTGCAAGAATGTCCCTGGTCGGGCGCAAGGCAGGCTTCCTCGCCGATGTCATCGGCGGAGAGGGCGCCACGAGGATGGCGGCATTCCGGCCCTGCGGTGTCGGCGCCGTGACGGCATCCCCGGCAAGGAAGCCGCCATGCCGGAGCTCGCGCCCTGCCGTCTCGCTTCGGGGAATGCTGTTCATGGCAGGGATCCTACAGCCAGCGGGCGCGCTTGAAACGCAGGAAGAGCGTGATGCAGAGCGCGGCAATAACGCCGAGGACGATGAAGTAGCCGTACTGCGTCTTCAATTCCGGCATATTCTCGAAGTTCATCCCGTAGATGCCGGCAATTGCCGTGGGCACCGCCAGGATGGCGGCCCAGGCGGCAAGCTGCCGCGTGATGACGCCCTGCCGCTTCTGCTCGAGCAGCGAGCTCACCTCAAAGACCGAGGTCAGCACCTCCCGCAGGGCGTCCACCATGGTCTGGACGCGCCGGACATGGTCCAGCACGTCGCTGAAATAGGGGCGGGCTTCGGCGTCGACGCAGGGCAAGTCCAGGCGGACCAGCTTCGAGCAGACTTCGCTCATCGGCCCGAGCACCCGCTGGAAACGCGTCAGCTGCCGGCGCAGGTGGAACAAGTGCGTGACCTGCTCGCGGTCCAGGAAGGCGTCGATGGCGCGCTGTTCGATCTCCAGCACGTCCTCCTCGATGGTTTCCACGATCGGAAGATAGCCATCGACGATGAAGTCCAGCACGCCGTGGAGAACGTAGTCCACGCCATGGGCGAGCAGCCTGGGGGCTGCCTCCAGCTGGGCCCGAAGGTCGGCATGGCCGCGCCCCGAGCCGTGGCGAACGGTGATGATGTGATTGCGCCCGACGAAGATGGCCGTCTCGCCATAGGTGATCTGGCCCGCCTCGAACTGGGCCGTGCGGGCCAGGACGAAAAGCTGCTCGCCATAGACGTCCACCTTCGGCAGCTGGTTCGCCTTCAACGCATCCTCGACGGCGAGCGGGTGGAGGCCGTAGGTCTCCTGCAGACGCTTCAGCTCCTCCGGCGTCGGGTCGATCAGCCCGATCCAGGCGAATTCCGAGGCATGGCCGGAGCAGGGATTTGGCTGGTCGATGTCGAGGGCGCTGACTCGCTCCCCCTCCCGGTAAAGCTGCGCCGCGACAACCGTCATCCCTGCCCTCGTTCCCTTCCGAACATCGGGGCCAACGCGCGGATGGCGGGCGGAGTGCCATCCTGTTCAACGCATTACACCGCTTTCACGCTCCGCCCAGCCAGGCGGGCCGAAGCCGGCGCGCCCGGAGTCGTCCGGCCGGATGTGGCTGCAGGCCACAAGGCCGGGGACGAACACGCGATTGCGCCTGCACCCGCGGCAACGGTTGCTGACGGCATGGGGGCTTTCGTGGCTTGATGCGCGGAGCAAGAGGATTGATCCCATGGCCTGGACTCGCGTTATCGACGCCGACGAGGCTGCCCGTTCCCTGCCCGCCTGGGTTGCCGCGCGAATGGTGGGGGCGCGTGGAAGATTCGGGCTCCTGCTCACCACCGGCGACGTGCTGCGCATCACCTCCATCACGGCGGCAAATCTTTCGTCCGACGGCACCATCCTGCTCGACGTGCTGCTCGACCATGCCGGGGCGCCCGACGGCATCGATCTCGCCTGGCAGCCGAAGCACTATCTCGGCGCGCCGGTCCCGGGGGCGACGCTGGCAACTGTCAACATGGCGCAGGTCGTGACGGCGGTGGAGTTCGTCGCCACCGAGATTGCCGAGCCGGCCAACGACATCGCCCTGGTCGAGGACACCGACATGCCTCTGGAGCTGGTCGGTGCGGAGGGGATGGCCGCATCGCGCTGACGGACCCGCCCTCGCCGTCAGCCGCTCAGCTGACACCGGACCCTCCGCTGCCCTAGCCTGGACGGACAAGCAGGGGAGGACTCCATGGGCAGGCTCGACGGCAGGATCGCCTGGGTCACGGGCGCGGGTAGCGGCATCGGCGAAGCGGTGGCCGAGCGCTTCGGCGCGGAGGGGGCGACGGTGGTGCTCACCGGCCGCCGCCGGGAGCGGCTGGAGAGTGTCGCGGAGCGCATTCGGGGCAAGGGCGGCACGGCCGAGGTACAGCCCGCGGATCTGACGGCGGCAGACGAGGTGCAAGGCGTCGCCGACTGGATCGGCAGCGCGTTCGGGAGACTCGACGTGCTGGTCAGCAATGCCGGGCTGAACGTGACGGAGCGGAGCTGGTCCAACCTCACGACGAAGGGGATCGACCAGCTCGTCCAAGGCAATCTCTCCTCGGCCTTTTACGTCGCGCGGGCCGTGCTGCCGGTCATGCGCGCGCAGGGCGGCGGCGTGATGATTCATACGGCCTCTATGGCCGGTCGCAATCTCGGCGTGATGAGCGGCCCCGGATACCAGGCCGCCAAGCACGGCGTCGTCGCCATGAGCCACAGCCTGAACATGGAGGAGTGCGTCCACAACATTCGCAGCACCGCCTTCTGCCCGGGCGAGGTGAACACCGAGATCCTGAAGAAGCGACCCAACCCGCTGAGCCAGGACGAGCTGAACCGCATGCTGCAGCCGGAGCACTGCGCGGAGCTGATCCTCTACGTCGCGACGCTGCCGCCGGGGGTGACGATGAACGAGGTCTGGCTGACGCCCACCCACAACCGGGCCTATGTCGCGGCGCTCGGGCGGAAGCTGTAGGGGGCAAGGGAAGGCGTTTTCCGGCCCGTCTTGACGCCGCGCGCGCCAACCCGGAAGGCGAGCGCGGCGTCCCTTCAAGCCGTCATGGAGCCGCAATGGTTCTGCCCGAATTCCGTCTCTGGTAACCCATCTCGTTCCGTGACACTTCGTCCACCCGTTTGGAGACGGTTGGCCGAAGCGGCCCCCGCATGATGCTGCCCTCCGGCGTGACCGGGCGCCGTTTCACGACGGTTCCCGACGCAGGCGGCGCTTGATGCAGGGGCAGCACCGGATGCCAGCACGCGCCATTGGCTGCTGAGGGTGGACGAGTTGACGGAACAGCCTGGGGCCGACAGCGTCGCCCTTGCATATGACCGCTGGGCCCCGGTCTACGACCTCGTCTTCGGGCCGGTCTTCCGCGAGGGCCGCCGCGTGGCGACCGAGGCTGCCGAGCGCGTCGGCGGGCGGATTCTGGAGGTGGGTGTCGGCACGGGGCTATCCCTCGCCGGCTACCGGCGGGAGAACACCATCTTCGGCATGGACATCTCCGCACCCATGCTCTGGAAGGCGCGCCGCCGCGTGTCGCAACAGCGGCTGGGGCATGTCGGCGGCCTTGCCGTGATGGATGCCGAGCGCCTCGCTTTCGATGATTCGAGCTTCGACGTGATCGTCGCCCAGTACGTCGTCACCGCCGTGCCGAATCCGGAGCGGGCGCTGGACGAGTTCCTGCGCGTGGTGCGTCCGGGCGGCGAGATCGTCATCACCACCCGCGTCGGCGCCGAGGGCGGGCTGCGCGGCAAGATCGAACGCCTGCTGATGCCGGTGACCAGCCGGCTGGGTTGGCGGACCGAGTTCCCGTGGCGCCGCTACGCCGACTGGGTCGCGGGCGCACCCGGCGCGCGCCTGATCGAACGGCGGCCGCTTCCGCCGTTCGGTCATTTCTCGCTGGTGCGTCTCACCAAGGCCGCACCGGACAGCGCTCGCGCGCTCGCCGATGCATCCGCCACGCCCGCGTCCAGGGCCGGACGGCCGATGGTTCACCAACTGGTCTCGTCAACCGAGAAGGAGTCGTGATGAACGGTTTTGTCGAGCACCTGCGGGAGCAGCGCTGGGACGATCACCGCTACTACCACCACAGCCGGATCAACCAGAGCCTTCACCTGCTCAGCGCCGTCAGCTTCGTCTGCGCCTACATGCTGCTGTTCAAGGATCCCGCGGTGGCCGCGCTGATCGGCTGGCTCGTGGCGATGACCAGCCGCCAGATCGGCCACCTGTTCTTTGAGCCGAAGGGCTACGATGCCGTGAACCACGCGACGCATGAGCACAAGGAGGAGATCAAGGTCGGCTACAACCTGTTCCGCAAGATCGTCCTGATGTCGCTCTGGGCGTTGTCGCCGCTGCTGCTGGTACTCGATCCGTCGCTGCTCGGCACAGTGGAGCCGCACGAGACGGCAGGCGGTTTCGTGCGGAACATGGGCTATCTGTGGCTCTTCCTCGGCGCGACCGGGCTGCTGTTCCGCGTGGTGCAGCTCTGCTTCATCCGCGACGTGCGCACGGCGCTGGTTTGGGCGACGAAGATCATCACCGACCCGTTCCACGACATCAAGCTGTACCACCGCGCGCCCGGCTATCTGCTGCAGGGCCAGCTGATCGATCCCACCCATGGCCGCCATCACCATGGGGACGAGTGGGAGGCCGAGGAGCGCAAGGCCTGAGCCCGACGCGCCCGGGGCAGCCCGGGCGCCGCGGCCCCTTGGTGACCGGCGTGGACGCGACAGCCAGAAAGCGGCGCCACCTCCCGCCGGACCTTACCGCTCATCTGCGAGACCCCTGCCCGGCATCTCGCGGCAGCCCTTCAGGAAAAGACGAGGATGGGTCCGGGAGGGAGAATTCCTTCTTCCTCCCGGACCTGTCAGCCCGCTTCCGGCTTGGCCCCTCGCCCGCCGCGGTGGCGGAACATCTCGCGCAGGATCCCGCGCTTGATCGCCTTGTTCGTCGTCTCCGGCCCGTCCCACCAGCCGTCCCGCTCCATGGCCCGCGCGGCAGCGACGAAGCGCTCCGTCACGGCCTCGAACTCCGCATCGCCGTAGTTCAGGCTGAAGATCAGCCGCCCCGTCCCCACCCAGCTCAGCGCCAGGCCCTCAGCCCGAAGGTAGTATTGCAGCATCCAGTTGTAGCGGGACGGGCGGGTGTAGAGGACGGTCCAGATGGTCGAGAGATTGGCCAGGCGGACCGGCACCCCCTCTCCGTCCAGCCGCGCGTTCAGCGCAGCGGCGCGGCCGTTCCAGCGCTCCTCCAGCCCGTCATACAGGGCCTGCACCGCCGGGCTTTCCAGACGCCGCAGGAAAGCATCCATCGCGCCCATGACATAGGGGTGGGAGTTGAAGGTGCCGCGGGCAAAGCAGATGTCCACGGGGTTGTCGTCCCGGTACCGGCGCATCAGTGCGCGCCGCCCGCAGAGCGCCCCGATCGGCAACCCGCCGCCCAGCGTCTTGCCGTAGGTGACCAGGTCGGCTTGCACGCCAAAATACTCCTGCGCACCGCCCGGTGCCAGGCGAAAGCCGACGAACACCTCGTCGAAGATGAGGACGATGCCGCGTTCGGTGCACACCGCGCGCAGCTTGCGCAGCCACTCGGCATAGGCCGCGCGGTCATAGCCCGCTCGCCGGCCGCTATCGGCCAGGGACGAATCCCCCGGCGCCCCCGCATTCGGGTGCAGCGCCTGCAGCGGGTTCACCAGAACGCAAGCGATATTCCCCCGCGTGCGCAGCACATGCAGCGTCCGCTCGGACATCTCGGCCAGGGTGTAGGTGCCGTTCGCCGGCACGGGGTTGCCGATGCCTGGCTGCACGTCTCCCCACCAGCCGTGATAGGCGCCGGAGAAGCGCACGAGATGCGAGCGCTTGGTGTGGTAGCGCGCCAGGCGCACCGCCTGCATCACCGCCTCGGTGCCGGACATGTGGAAGGACACCTCCTCCATCCCCGAAATGCCGCGCAGCCGGGCGACGTTCTCCGCGACGACAGGGTGGTAGGCGCCGAGCACCGGGCCGAGCTCGCGAACCCGCGCGGCACCCTCCTCGATGCACTCCTTGTACGCGTCGTAGCCCAGCAGGTTCACGCCGTAGGAACCGGTGAGGTCGAGGAAGACGTTGCCATCGAGGTCCGTCACCGTCACCCCTGCGGAGGAGGCAAGGAAGGACCCGCCCGCGAGATGCCGGCGCAGGTAGTTGCTGTACTGGAAGGGCACGCGGTAGGCGGCAGTGAACTGCAAGTCGGACAGCCCCGCCTTTGCCTCCTCGGTCAGGGCCGCCGTGCGCGCGAAGCGCTGCCGGTAGAGGTCGGAGAGGCGATGGAATCCTTCGCGGCGGCGCGCGACCACCTCCTCCGCCGCGCCGTCCGAGTTGAAGAATTGCTCCTCCCCGAACTCGTAGAAGGGGATCATCGAGGCGACGCGGCGCGCCATGCGCGCGTGCCCGGTCAGCGACCGGTGCTTCGCGCGGGACAAGGCGAGCCGCGCGCGCCCCTTGACGAAGAGCGCCGCCATCGCGCTGGCGCCGGCCGCAAGGGCGCCGATTTGAGTCATCACCATCCTATGGTCCTGTCACGAGGCTGATATCATGCCGACACTTCGTTCCACCCTTGCCCGGGTGGCGCAGCAGGAGGATCTCAACTTCCTCCTCACGAACCGTATCCCGCGCCGCCTGGCGACGCGCTTCATCGGCTGGTTCAGCAAGATCGAGCACCCATTGGTGCGCGACCTGTCGATCCGTACCTGGCAACTCTTCGCCGATCTCGACCTGAGCGACGCGCGGGAGACGCGGTTCCGCAGCCTGCACGACCTGTTCATCCGTCGGCTGAAGGAGGGCGCGCGACCCGTCGATCCCGACCCCGCGATCCTGGCCAGCCCGTCGGACGCGATCGTCGGTGCCTTCGGCACGGTGGAGAGCGGGCAGGTGCTGCAGGTGAAGGGGTTCCCGTACCCGCTGCGCGACCTGCTGGGCGATGAGAAGGAGGCGGCCCGATACGAGGGCGGCAGCTACGTCACACTTCGCCTCACATCGGCGATGTACCATCGCTTTCACGCGCCGCACGACATCCGGGTTGAGGCGGTGACCTACATCTCCGGCGACACCTGGAACGTGAACCCCATCGCGCTGAAGCGCATCGAACAGCTGTTCTGCAAGAACGAGCGCGCGCCGATCCGGGCACGCCTCGCCGGCACCGGCCATCTCATCACCCTCGTCCCGGTCGCGGCCATCCTGGTGGCCAGCATCCGCCTGGGCTTCCTCGATCCGGCGCTGGACCTGCGCCAGGGCGGGCCGCGCCGCATCGATTGCGACGTGCCCCTGCGCAAGGGCGAGGAGATGGGGTGGTTCCAGCACGGCTCGACGATCGTGCTCTTCGCGCCGGCAGGTTTCCGCCTGCATGAGTATGTGCGGGAGGGCGGCACGATCCGCGCCGGGCAGCCGCTGCTTCGCCTGCCGGAGGACAGTCGGGCGGCCTGACACGCGAAGCGAGGCTGCCGCCGGCGCAGCAAGGGAATGGCGGGCATCTCGCCATCCTGGCGGCTTGGGGGTCGGGTCGGGCAGCCGCATCGCACCTCGCACGGTCTGCGACTGTCCTTACGCAGGGGCAGAAGGCCCCGGCATGAACCTTGTGTGATGCTGTTAACGAACCGGCAGGGCCGCGGCACTGCCCTCCATCGCAGGGTGCGAGGTCGTGCGCGCGTCCTTCCCCTCGTGCAGCCCCGCGCACCAGACGGCACCGGTCAGCACGGGACGGTTCAGTCCTGCGGGCGCTCGCTGAGCGCCGGTGCGGCCAGGGTTCCGGCCAAGCGGGTCCCTTCCCCCAGCCGGATGCTCCCATCAGGCTGCGGTACGGCCAGGGGAGCGACCATGATCTCCGCGCTGCTGCCGGTTACTCCCAGGGCGCGCGCGACGGGTGGCGTGATGTCGAGCAGGCGGCCCGCGCTCGCCGGACCACCTCCACGAACCTGAACCAGGGTGGAGCGTCCGTTCTGCAGGTTCTGCACCCGGGCCGTGGTGCCGGGAGGCAGGATCCCGCTGACCCCGACCGCCGCCGCGGAGGCCAGGGCCGGGTCGCTCAGCACCGCAGCCTGGGCCTGCCGCGCCTTGCCGGACCGGTCCTCGCCCTGCCGCGGGGACGGACGGGGAGCCGGGCGGGGGGCGATTTCGATAATGGCGCCGCCACCGCGCTGCTGCGCCATGGCCGGGCCGGAGAAGGCAAGCAACAGGCCGGACAGCGCCCCGAGCAGCGCCGCGCACCCGCGGCCCCGGTATCCTCTCAGCCCGGCATGGCCCGGCAGCCCGCAAGGGGCATTCGCGGCGACCATTTCATGGGCAAGCAGGGGGTAGGCGGTGCTCATCCGACAAGTCTCGCGCATCGGGCATGTGCCTGCCAGCGGCATCGCGCAAAGCCCTGGAAAGACCTTACTTGCCCCTGACATGGGTCGCGCAGGCCGGCCCCGTCGAGCAGTTCGCGAAGAGGTGACCAGGAGGCTTCTCTCCCCTCTGCGCAAGCTAGGCCGACAAACGGCCCTGCGGGCCATCTGGGGCCCTGACCGGGCGACCCTGAGGGAATTGACACCCCGTCAGTCCGGATCGTTCCTCACGCGTGCCTGAGCCGCCATGCGCACGCCCGCATTGGGCGCACCGTAATCCGCGTAGCCGCCCCGCCGCTCCACGATCTCGAAAAAGAAGCGGTCCTCGAAGGGCAGGGTATAGGCGTGAAGGAACTCGCCGCCGCTGCTGTCGCGGTCATAGAGCAGGTGCCCGCGCTCGAGATCGGCCAGCTTCCCGTCCTCAAGCCCGAAGCGGGCACCGAGATCCTCATAGTAATTTTCGGGGATGGTCAGCATCGGCGCTGCCCGTCCGGCGACGAAGCCGGCAAGGTCCGCGGTCGAGAAGGCGATGTGATGCACTCCGGCCCCGGCGATGGCGGAGATGAAGCGCCCTGTGGCCGTGTTCCGGCTCTCCGAGACATTCAGGGGCATCCGCACCTGCCCTGTTCTGTCGGACATGGCGCGGCTCCGCACCAGGCCCTTGGGATCGGGCAGGTCCATGGGCTCGTTGGGAACCAGCCCGAAGACGGAGCGGTGGAACAGCACGAAACCGTCCATCTGCCCTTCCGTAAGCGCGTGCGCCACATGGTCCACGGCATCCAGCGGTACCGCGGGCTGCGGACCGGCCGGCAACATGCGGAAATCGCTCTCCCATCCTCTGGCGCCCTCCGCGCCAGCCTCGACGAGAAGGATCAACGTTCCGTCCGGCGCCCGGATGGCGGGGATGCGCCGCTCTCCCTCCCCGATCCGCTCCCGCCAGACCGAGCAGAGCAGCGTCTCCGCCCGTGCCATGGCGCGGTCCGCATTGTCCACGCGCAGCGCGGTCGCGCAGACCGATGCGCCGTGCAGCTCGAAATGCCCGGCCGCGGCACTGTCCGGCTCGGCATTGAGCACGAGGTTCACCCGGCCGTGCCGCCACAGCTCCACCGCTTTCGACCGGTGCTCGCCCGCCTTGTGGAAGCCGAGCGTGGACAGGAACCCCCCGAGCTTCCGGCCGCGCGCCTCGTCCACCGCGAATTCAAGGAACTCCACCCCGCCCAGCTCGGGTGCCGGAGGCAGAGGCGCGGCAGGCACGGAGGGTGCAGCAAGCACGGAGTCCAGCCAGATCAGGGAACGGTGCCCATCCCGTGCGATGCGCCGGGCCGCGGCGGAGCGAAACTCGTCGTTGAACACCTCGAGCGAGAGCGGGCCCCGGTAGCCGGCCGCCAGCGCTTCGCGCGTGAAGCCCGCGACGTCCAGCTCTCCCTGCCCCGGGAAGTTCCGGTGGTGGCGGGACCAGCTGAGCACATCCATCGAGAGGCGTGGCCCGTCCGCCAGCTGCACGAAGGCGATCTTCTCCCCCGGCACCATCCCCGACAGCCCATCCAACGTGTCCCCCAGAGCAAGGGTGTGGAAGCTGTCGAGGATGAGGCCGAGCGCCGGGTGATCGGCGCGCTGCACGATGTCCCAGGCCTGCCGCCATCGGTTCACATGGCGGCCCCAGGACAGCGCCTCGTAGCCGACGCGCAGCCCGCGGGCCGCGGCCCGATCGGCCATCTCGCGCAGGTCGGCCGCGGCCCGTGCGGGGTCGTCGATCGCGGTGGCCTGCACATTGCTGCAGACCAGGATCAGGTCGGTTCCCAGCGCCTGCATGACGTCGAACTTGCGCTCGGCGCGGTCCATGTTCCGCCGGCGCTGCGGCTCGGGCATGGCCTCGAAGTCGCGGAAGGGCTGGAAGATGGAGATCCCGATCCCGAGCTCCGCCACCATCGCCCGGATATCCTCGGGCGGGCCGTCATGGGTGAGGAGATCCTGCTCGAAGATCTCCACACTCTGGAACCCGGCATTGGCAGCCGCCTCCAGCTTGTCGGGCAGGCTGCCGGAGAGGCAGACGGTGGCGATCGACTTGGGAAGCGGCGCGGTTGGCGTGGTCACTTGCCTGTCTCCCTACCCGGCCCGAGGCCGCATCAGAACGCACGGATTCATCGCCAGAATGGCGAGGCGGGGAACGGGCAGTTCGGAACCGGAACCTGCCGCGGCTGAGAAATCCGCGTCGCGGCAGGCCGCCGGTCCAGCCTACTCTACGGTAATACCGCGCGTGCGGATCACCTCGCCCCACTTTCCGCTCTCGGCGGCGAGATAGGCGGGGAACTCCTCGGGCGATCCGGGAGTCGCCGTGTTCGCCGCGGCCTGCAGGCGCGCCAGGATGTCCGGGTCCTTCAGCGTCGCCAGCATCGCCTCGTTCAGCTTGCGCGTCACCGCCGCGGGCGTGCCGGCCGGGGCGAGCAGCGCGAACTGGGAGGAGCACTCGAAGCCCGCTAGGCCGGATTCCGCGATGGTCGGCACCTCGGGCGCGAGCGGAGAGCGCTGCTGGCTGGAGACGCCCAGCGGCACCACGCTCTTTGCCTGGATCAGCGGCAGCGCTGTCACGGCATCGACGAAGGCCATCTGCACCTCGCCCGCCAGCAGCGCCTGCACGGCGGGCGCGCCGCCGCGATAGGTGACGTTCAGCACGTCGATCTCGGCCATCCGCAGGAACAGCTCCGTCGCCAGATGGGCGGAGGAACCGGCGCCGGAGGAGGCGTAGGACATCTTCCCGGGCTGCCGCTTCGCCAGGGCGACGAGCTCGGCGATCGTCTTCGCCCCTGTGGCCGGCGTCGTGCACAGGAAAATCGGCGTCTCCGCCACCCGTCCGACGGGGGTGAAGGACCGGGCGTCGTCATAGCCCTTATTCGGGAACAGGTGGGTGGCCATCGCGTAGGTGGAATTCACCCCGAGCAGGATGGTGTAGCCGTCGGGCCGCGCGCGGGCGACGGAGGCGTGGCCGATCGTGCCCGAAGCGCCCGGGCGGTTCTCGACCACGATCTGCTGGCCGAGCGTGCGGCTCATCCCCTGGGCGAGCAGCCGGGCCACGAAATCCGTGGAACCGCCCGGCGCCCAGCCGATGACGAGGGTGACGGGCCTGTTCGGATAATCCGCCTGGGCCTGCCCCTGAGCCTGGGCGGGGACAATACGGGATGCGGTCGCAGCGGCGAGGCCGCCCGCGATCATGCGGCGGGTGATGGTCATTGGACATTCCTCCTTCCGGCTCGTTGGGAGCGCGTTGAACCCGAATGTACTAGTTGGTACATTACGCCCTCAAGAGAAAAAATGGAGGCGCCAATGCTGATCCCTGCCGGGCGATCCCCCGCAGCCGCTCCCTACACGCGCGGCGACTCCGCTCTTCTCGGGCTGATCGGGGCGGGGATTGGGCTGTCGCGCACGCCCGCGCTGCACGAGGCGGAGGCGGAGGCGCTCGGCCTGCGCTGCGTCTACCGGCTAATCGACCTCACCCGTCTCGGCCTCGGGCCGGAGGCGCTGCCGGATCTCCTGGCCTCGGCCGCGCGGATGGGATTCACGGGGTTGAACATCACCTTCCCCTGCAAGCAGGCCGTGATCCCCTTGCTCGACGAGTTGTCGGAGGAGGCGGCGGCGCTGAATGCCGTGAACACGGTGGTGCTGCGGGACGGCCGGCTGATTGGCCACAACACCGATTGTTCCGGCTTTACCGAGGGCTTCCGCCGCCAGCTTCCGGACGTGCCGCTGGGCCGCGTCGTCCAGCTTGGCGCCGGTGGCGCCGGTTCGGCGGTTGCGCATGCGATGCTGGCGATGGGCACCGGGCATCTGGCGGTTTTCGACCAGGATCCCCTCCGCGCCGCATCCCTGGCGCAATCCTTGTGCGAGCGCTTCGGTGCTGGCCGGGCAGAGGCACCGCCCGACCTTGCCGTGGCAATGGCGGTGGCGGACGGGCTGGTCCACGCGACCCCGACCGGCACCGCCGCCCATCCCGGCCTGCCCCTGCCGGCGGCGATGCTGCATCCGGGCCTCTGGGTTTCGGAGATCGTCTACTTCCCACTCGAGACGGCGCTGCTGCGGGCGGCGCGGGACCTGGGCTGCCGCACGGCGCATGGCGGCGGAATGGCGGTGTTCCAGGCCGTCCATGCCTTCAGACTCTTCACCGGGCTGGAACCCGATGCCGCGCGCATGGAGGCGCATTTCACGGCGCTGGGCGAGAGGTCCGCGGTCTAGGCGCGGCGCTCAGTCCGGCCGGAGGAAGGCCAGCACCGCCTGCACCAGCATCTCCCGCTGCGCCCGCGTCACCCCGGCGTCCCGCAGGTCGCGCCCGAAGATGGCCTGCAGCGTGTGGCGGTTGCTCACGCGGTGGAAGCTCACCCCGTTCATCAGGATGTGCAGGTCCAGCGGGTTGACGCCGGTGCGGAAGCAGCCCTCCGCTACCCCGCGCTCCAGCAGCCGGCTCATTGTCACCACCACCTCGGCATTCCGCTGCGCGATCGTCGCGCTGACGCGAACATGCCGCGCCTCCTCGATGTTCTCGACCGAGACCAGGCGCACGAAGGCGGGGTTGGCGTTGTGGTAGTCGAAGGTGCTTTCCACCAGGCGGCGCATGGCCTGGGCAGGCGGCAGCGCATCGAGTTGCAGGCCGCGCTCGGCATCGCGGATGCCGCCATAGGCCCGCTCGATGACGGCGCCGTACAGCCCCTCCTTCGAGCCGAAATAGTAGTAGATCATGCGCTTCGTCGTGCGGGTGCGGCCGGCGATGTCGTCCACCCGCGCGCCGGCGAGGCCCCGTTCAGCGAAGACAGTCGTCGCCACCTCCAGGATCTCCTGCCGCGTCTGGTCGGGGTCGCGCTGGCGGATCTCGCGCGGCGGGGATGAGGCGGGCGCGCCCGGCTCCGTGTTGTCTGGGGTCGCCATTCCTCAGGTTCTTGCTCAGCCCGCGCCATCGGGCGCACTGCCGGTCTCTAGGGCAGATGGCGCCGCTTCACCACGGGGGAGTTGCGACCGCGCCCTTCAGTCCAACGTCATCCCGGCAAGTACGGCACGCCAGCGCGCAGCCTCCGAGGCGACGATCGCGTCGAAAGCCGCCGCGCCGCCCGTCATCGCCACCGTGCCCTGCGCGGCGAGCGTCGTCCGCAGCTCGGGCGAGGCCATGGCACGGGTGAAGGCGGCTTCCAGCACGGCACGCAACGGCTCGGGCGTCGCGCGCGGCACCACGAGGCCACCGGCGGAACCGTTCACCAGCCCGGGCATTCCGGCCTCGGCGGCCGTCGGCACCTCGGGCAGCAGCGCCAGCCGCTCCGGCGCGGCGGCGACCAGGGCGCGCAGCGTGCCGGCGCGAATATGTTCCACCACCACGGGCGTCGCCTCCGCCGTGGCGGCAACCTCGCCGGCCAGCACGGCCTGCACTCCGGCGGCACCCGAGCGGTAGTGCACGGCCATCAGCTCGGCCCCGCCGAGCGATTGCAGCAGGGCGAGCGTCTGGTGCGGCGAGCTCCCTGCGCCCGCCGTGCTCCAGGCCAGCGCGCCCGGCCTGGCCTTCGCCATCTCAAGGAAGGCGTCGAGGCCGGCACCACTGGGCAGCAGCCCGGGGCGCACCACCAGGACATGCGGCGTGTTCGCCAGCGGCGCCACGGTGGCAAAGTCCTTGGCGGGGTCGAAGGGCAGGCGGCGGTAGAGGACCGGGTTCACCGCCAGCAGGCCGACGCTGCAGAACAGCACCGTGTGCCCGTCCGGCTGCGCGCGCGCCGCGGCCTCCGCCGCGATGTTGCCGCCGGCGCCGGTGCGGTTCTCTACCACCACAGGCTGCCCGAGGATCGGTCCCACCGCCTCGGCCACGATGCGGGCGACGACGTCGCTGATCCCGCCCGCCCCGAAGGGCACGATCATTCGCACGGGCCGGGACGGGAAAGCCTGCGCCGCAGCAGGATGCCAGGGTGCTGCGGCGAGGCCTGCCGCAAGAAGACCGCGCCGCCTCACGAAGTTCCTCACCGAGCAGCCCGCCGGATGCGCAGCATCATGCTGTCGAAGGCGTAGTCGGCCACTTGGTGATAGCCGTAGGAGCGGTCGCGGAATGCCATCTGGCTCTCCAGCATTTCCTTGAAGCGCGGGCTCTGCGCCGACATCTCGGCGAACACCTCCTGCGTGGTGCGGTAGAACGCGTCGATGACCTCATTGGGAAAGGCACGGAGCTGCGTGCCGTTGGCGACGAGCCGGTACAACGCCTCGACATTCTTCCAGTCGTACTGCGCGAGCATCCACTGCGTTGCGGCGGCGGCAGCGGTGGTGAGCACGCTCTGGTAGGATTTCGGCAGCTCGTTCCAGCGATCGAGGTTGATGAAGGCGTGGAATATGGCACCGCCCTCGCCCCAGCCGGGATAGTAGTAGTAGCGCGCGACCCTCTCGAAGCCGAGCTTCGCGTCATCATAGGGGCCGACATACTCGACGCCGTCAATCGTGCCGCGCTCCAGGGCGGCGTAGATGTCGCCGGGCGCGATCTGCTGCGGCACCACACCGAGCTTGGCCATGACGTTGCCGGCCAGTCCTGCCACACGGAACTTGAGGCCCCTCAGGTCGTCGACTGAGCGGATCTCCTTGCGGTACCAGCCCCCCATCTGGTTGCCGCTGTTGCCGAGCGGCAGGCCGTAGACCTTATAGTCGCTCAGCAGCCGGTTGAGCATGTCGTTGCCGCCGCCGTGCTGCAGCCAGGCCGATTGCTGGCGCGGGTTCAGCATGAAGGGCACCGTCGTGGCGAAGGCGAAGGCCGGGTCCTTTCCCGTAAAGAACAGGCCGCCGGTATGCGCCATCTCGACGCTGTTCGAGGACACCGCGTCCAGCGCCTGCAGGCCGGGCACGATCTCGCCGGCCGCGAAAGGGGTGATGCGGAACCGCCCGTCCGTCATCTCGCCGACAACGCGCGCGAGGTACTCGCAGGCGGAGTAGGTGACGTCGAGCGCCTTGGGGAAGGAACTGGTCATGCGCCACCGGATCTCGGGCGCGGACTGCGCCAGCGCCGGGGAGGCAAGGGCGGGGAGGACCAGGGCGGGCGCTGCGGAGCCCGCGGCCATGAGGTGACGACGACGCATCGGGGATGCTCCTGGCTGCTCGGGGCGGGTCAGGACATTACAGACCCGGGTCAAGCTGTTGCCCAGCGAAAATCCGCGAATTGCTTGCCGAAATTCGGTTTCCCAGTAAGAGTGATGATCTCTGGGCAACAAGTTGCCTAAAACCGGAGCAGAAACAGATGAGCGTGTCCCCGGCCTGGAACGGCGTGGTGTCCCACCTCCACATCACCCCTCGCGCCTTCCTGCCGATGCAGGCGCAGCAGGCGATCGAGCTGGTGGCGGGTGAGGGCATCGTCGGCGACCGCTACCGCATCGGCACCGAGACCGGCTTCTACTCGGAGAAGCCCGAGGACGGCCGGCAGATCACGCTGTTCGAGGCGGAGGTGCTGGAGACCATCCTGCGCGACTACAAGATGGAGATCCTGCCCGAGGAGCACCGCCGCAACGTCACCACAACTGGCGTGCCGCTGAACCAGCTGGTCGGCAAGCGTTTCCGCCTTGGCGAGTGCCTGGTGGAGGCGACGCGCCTCTCCATCCCCTGCCGCCATATCGAGGAGATCCTGGGCAAGCCGGTCTTCGACCCGATGGTCCACCGCTCTGGCCTGAACTGCCGGATTCTAGAGGGCGGGACGCTGCGCGTGGGCGACACTGTCCGCTCGCTCTAGGACCCATGGCCCGCCATATCGAGCTGCGCGTCGCCGAGGCCCGTACAGCGGGCCCCGGCATCCTGCGCCTCACCCTGCGAGATCCGGATGGCTGGCCACTGCCGCGGGTAAAGCCCGGCGCGCATCTGGATCTGCACGTGCCGGGTGTCGGCCCGCGCGCCTATAGCCTGTGCGGCGATCCGGCGGTGCAGGATGCCTGGACGGTGGCGGTGAAGCGGGAGGCGGAATCGCGCGGCGGCAGCGCCTGGGTGCACGGGCTGCGAGAGGGCGATCCCGTTGCCGCCTCCATGCCCCGCTGCACCTTCCCGCTGGCCGAGGGCGCGACGCGGCATGTGATGATTGCGGGCGGAATCGGCGTCACCCCCTTCCTCGCCATGGCGCCGGCGCTGGAACGCGCGGGGGCGGACTGGACCCTGCACCTGCTGCATCGAGGCGCCCTGCCCTGCCCCGACGACCTCGCCCCCTGGCTTGCCCGTGGCCGTGCCGTCGCGCATGACACGGCGGTGATTCTCCGCCCCTCCCTAAGCGCGCTGCTCGGCCCCTATCAGCCGGGGTTGCAGGCCTTGTGCTGCGGCCCGATGGCGATGATCGACGCCTTCGAGACAGCCACGGCCGCCTGGCCCGCCGGCACAGCCCGCGCCGAGCATTTCGTGCCGCCGGTCCTGCCGCCGGACCCCGCAGCGCGCCCCTACACCCTCGTCCTGGCCGGCACCGGCGCCTCGGCCGAGGTGCCGGCCGGCGGCAGCATGCTGGTGGCGCTGCGGGCCCTCGGTGCCAAGGTCGACGCGTCCTGCGAGGGCGGAATCTGCGGCGCATGCAAGGTCGGCTGGCTTGAGGGCGAACCGCTCCACCGCGACCGGGTGCTGACCCCCGCCGAGCGCGGGACCCACCTCATGGCCTGCGTCGCCGGCTGCGCCTCCGATCGGCTGGTTCTCGACGTATGAGCGCCACCGCCCCGAAGGGCGCGGCGCCGCGGGATGCGGCCCGCACCGCCGAGCTGGGCGCCCGCCTGCGGGCCCTGCGCCAGGACCGCGAGTTGACGCTGGAAGCCCTGGCCGAAATGGCGGGCCTGGACAAGGGGTACCTCTCCCGGCTCGAGCGCGGATTGAAGAACCCCTCCATCGCCACGGTGCTGCGCCTGTCGGAGGCGCTGGATGTGCCGGTGGCCGAGTTGTTCGGCGAACGCCTGGCCGAGCACGCCGTGCGCGTCACCCGCGCGCCGGACCGCCTCTCCGTCTCGCCCGCCGGCGCCTCGGCGCATGGCATCGAGGCGTTGAGCCGCGACGGCGCCGCGCTGGAGGCCTTCGTCCTGCACCCCGCCGCCGAGTTCAGCGCGGAGGGCCATGCCGAGCATGCCGGGGAGGAGCTGTTCTTCGTGCTGAAGGGCACAGTGGAGCTGCGCTTCGCCGACCGGGGTTTCGTTCTGGAAGCGGGGGACTGCGCGCAGTTCTCCGGCCATCTTCCCCACCGCATTCGCCGCGTCGGGCTCGACCCGGCCTCGGCCCTGGTGGCTGTTGCCAGGCCTGCGGAGGCGCGGAGAGGCAGGGCGGGCTGACGGCGGCTCAGGACCGCTGAGGCCGTGTCTCCGGGGCTCACGGCGCGGTGCGGCAGTGGGCATCGTGCTGGATGGGCGGCTCGGGGGTCTCCTGCGCAACCAGAAACTCGCCGGCTCCGTCCCGGCCCAAGGCGCCCGCATGCGCGGTCTGCTGCATCGACGCCGCACTTCGGCCGCCGCTCGGCGATGGTTGTTCGATCGGGGTCGGTGTGATCCACTTCGGTGCTGAGGATCCGGTTGATCTCACGGAGCGCCGGGCGCGCGATCCCGGGATCGGTTGGATCCGTTCAGCAAATCACGAGCGGGGCGCCGCCATCATGGCCGGGCGTCCTGCTTCCATGCGCGGAGGCGGCGGCTATGAGGGCTGACAGCGTTCTGTCCACGATCGGCAACACGCCGCACATCCGGGTGCAGCGCCTGTTCGGCGATGCGGAGGTCTGGATTAAGTCCGAGAGGTCCAACCCCGGAGGCTCGATCAAGGACCGCATCGCGCTCGCCATGATCGAGGCGGCGGAGCGCGATGGCCGCCTGAAGCCCGGCGGCACGATCATCGAGCCGACCTCGGGCAACACCGGCATCGGCCTCGCCGTGGCCGCCGCGGTGAAGGGCTACAAGCTCGTCCTCGTCATGCCCGAGAGCATGTCCATCGAGCGGCGGCGGGTGATGCTGGCCTATGGGGCCAGCTTCGATCTCACCCCGCGCGAGAAGGGGATGAAGGGCGCGATCGCCCAGGCCACAGAGCTGCTTGCCGAGACGCCGGGCGCCTGGATCCCCGGCCAGTTCGACAATCCCGCCAATATCGAGGTGCATGCGCGCACCACTGCGCAGGAGATCCTGGCGGACTTCCCCGAGGGGATCGACGCGCTGATCACCGGCGTCGGCACGGGCGGCCACATCACGGGCTGCGCACAGGTGCTGAAGGCTAAATGGCCTGGGCTGAAGGTCTTTGCGGTGGAGCCCGAGGCCTCGCCCGTGATCTCCGGCGGACAGCCCTCACCCCACCCCATCCAGGGCATCGGTGCCGGCTTCGTTCCCGCGAACCTGCATGTCGATCTGCTGGACGGCGTCATCCAGGTCTCGGCGGAGGACGCCAAGGAGTATGCGCGCCGCTCGGCCCGAGAGGAGGGGCTGCTGGTGGGGATCTCCTCCGGCGCCACGCTGGCGGCCATCGCGCAGAAGCTGAAGGAACTGCCGGCCGGGGCGCGAGTGCTCGGCTTCAACTACGATACCGGCGAGCGCTACCTCTCCGTGCCGGATTTCCTGCCGGAGTAAGGGTTGCCGCCGAGGACAGCACGGCCCGTTGCACATGGGCCGTGCGCGGCGGCGATCAGCGCATGGCGGGCAGCAGGGGCGTGTTCGCGTCCATCACGGCGCGCGAGAGGCTGCCCGCGCCACTCGCCTGGATCGTGACGGTCAGGAGGACGAGGCTGTTCTCGTCCAGCGCGTAGATTGGCAGCACCCAGGGCGCAGCCCCAAGAGGCGGGGGAAGGGCGATCAGCGGCTCGTACTTGGCCCGAAGCGCCTGCAACGCCTGCCTCTGATCCGGGCTGGGATTTGCCATGGGCCGCAGATCGGAAAAGCTCTTCAGGACGACGAAGCTGCGGTCGAAGCGACGCGTGGTCTCGATCCAGGCGAGCGCATAGGCCAGGCGCTGCTCATGGGTGTCCACCAGCGCACCCGCGCGCGCAACGAGGGTCTGGAAGCCCGGGACGTTGTCGGACAAAAGAACGATGAAATTCTCCGGCCGTGCGTAGCCGACGGTGAAGGCCACCGTCCGCTGCGGCAAGGCATGATCGGCCCGGAAGATCAGTCCGTTGCGGAGGAAGGGCGTCGGGACGCGACGGACCGTGGTCCTGCTGTCGCGCACCATGCGGGCCGCTTCCGGCTGCACCGTGTCCAGCAGCATCGCAAGGCTCGATCGATCGTCCATCTGTGTGTTCCCTTGCGCCGCAGCCATTCGCGATGCCCCGCACCATCCCGGAAAGAGTGCCGCGGCAGCCTCGCGCCGGCCGACGGCCGTCATGGCCGCGCCGGCGGATGCACTTTGTCCCACTCGAAGCCGTAATATGCAGGATAGGGTTGGCCGCTGTTCGATGTGGGCACGTTTCCGGATTGGAAGGAATTCAGCATGGCCTGTTCCCCGGCCGCTCGCCCCGCTTCGACCACGTCGCTCTCGGTCGCATCGGGATGCGCGGCGCGGTAGCTCGCCTGACCGGCTTGGGAAGCGGCGTCATAGACCGGCCCGGTGAACACGTTGCGGGACCCGGCTTCCGGGTCGCCGATCGCGGCGAGCTCATTATGCGCCTCCTGCCCCAGCACCTCGCCATGGGCCTCCTCGGCGAGCATGCGGTTGATGTAGTCCTGGCGGCTGACCGTGTTGATGTCCGGGGTGAGGCCGCTGTTCGGTGCATCCGCATGGTTCATCTCATGGACGAAGTCGGAAGCGGGCACCGAGGAGGTCGGGTCGAGCGTAACGGTGTTGCCAAGGCCGTTGCTATAGGGGGGCGTGTAGAAGGTGCCGCCGCCGGGTACGCCGACCACCGGGATGACGTTGTTGCGGTCATACACGTTCATCGCGTTCCGCCCGCTGGTCGTCTGGTTCAGCCGGTTGCGCAGCGCAGTCATCGCCGCGGATTCACCCGGGCGCGGCGGAGCGATAGCGTGCTGGGATTTCAGCCCGCGCCGTTTCCTTCCGCCGCCCGGCCCACCCTTGTGGCGTTCCAGCCAACCGGGCTCGCCGGTATCGGAGGCGGCGGCATCCTCCGGATCCTCGATGCTGGCATCCGGGGTTTCCTCGCCGGCCCCGCCGGAATTGATCTTCACGACCGTGCCGATGATGGTGACGCCGGATGGATCGATGATGATGGCGTTGCCGCCCACCTTCAGGCTGATCTTTTGCTTCGCCTCCAGCACGATCTTGGCCGCGTTCAGCGCGGCGGTGCCCTTCACCATCACGGTCGCGTCCGATTGCAGGTCCATCACGGTCTTGCCGACGACCGTGAGGTTCCGGTCCTTCTCGATGCGCTGATAGTGACCACCGTTGATGTGCAGTTGGTAGTCGTTGCCGACAGTGATGTCGTAGTCACCGCCCTGCTTGTCGCTGTCGGGGTCCTTGAAGCCGACGATCTCGTGCCGGTTGCCACCGGTGGTCTCGAAGAGCGACCCGAAGGCGCGAACATCCATCCGCTTCTGCGACCGCAGCAGAAGCTGCTCCTTCCCGTTCGAATCATCGAAGCGGAGCATGTGATAGCGGTCCTTGTCCCCCTCCTCGAGCGGGACGGAGCGCGTCTTGATGCCGCTCTGCAGCCGGTACTTGGTGAGTTCGAAGGGTGGCTTGTGGGCGGCGCTATAGACGCGCCCGGTGACCAGCGGGCGGTCCGGGTCGCCGTCGATGAACTCGACCACGACCTCGTCGCCCACCCGTGGCAGGTACTGCATGCCGAGCCGGGGACCCGCGCTGCCCTGCACCACTCGAACCCAGCAGGAGGTGGTCTCCCCGCCCTTGTCGCCCTTCTGAGTCGTGTCCCAGTCAAACTTCAGCAGCACGCGCCCGAGCTCATCCGACCAGACATCGCCGATCGTCGGGCCATGCACGATCGCCGTCTGCGGGCCGAGCACCCGGGGCTTGGGGCTGATGCTGGGGGAGCGATACTGGCGGCCCTGCAGGATCGGCACACCCGTGAAGCTGTTGGTATAGGCGGGTGGCTTCGGTGCCTTCTTCAGGAACGGGCCGATGATGGGGATGTCGCCGAGAATCGGCGAGGCGAGGTCCGCGAGCAGCCCGGCCGCGGCGCTCGCCGCCCCGCCACCGAAGACGCCGAGGATGCTGACGATCCCGGGCAGCGAGTTGATGGTTTTGTTGACATCGGGGAGATGCGCCTTGGCCGGCTCGCTGAGAGCGCCGGCGCCGCTTTCCGCCCCCGCGAGCAACGTCTCCTTCAGAATGCGGAGGACGATCTCGCCTGCCTTGTCCCCGGTGTAGGATTCCTCGGTGACCGAGAAGGTAACGGAGGTGATGAGATATTCGCGTTCCTCCTCGGTGGTGATGCGCTCATCGCTGGATTGCTCGTCCACGCCGATGATCTTCAGCCGCGTGCCGGCGGCCAGCGCGACCCGGACGGAGTTGCCGGAGAAGGCTTCGAACCGCGTCTCTTCCTCCTGCATGCGGATGCGCACGAGCGACGCGCCATAGGCGCTGGCGTTCGACGGATCGCTCAGCACGGCGAAGGCACCAGGATGCTCGAAGTGATCGCCCTGGGTGGAGGCTGCCACCTCCGGGATGATGGTCTTCTCGGTCTTCTCCGCCAGTGCCGGATTGCGGCGATACTCGCGGTCCCGGTAGGTGAAGCTGCGTAGCTGCGGCGTGAAGCTATGCGTCCAGCTCCGCACGATGCCGCGGGCATCGGGTGATGGCACGAAGGCGAAAGGCGAGTCCGGGCAGACCTGGTAGGGCGGACCGTCCACGATGATCATCTTGTGACTGACATCGGTCTGCTGGAAAAAGTAGTGGAGCCCGTGCTGCTCCATGAGGCGGGAGATGAAGTTGAAGTCGGTCTCGTCGTACTGCACGCAGTGCTGCAGCGGCGGGTACTTCGCGCTCGATTCCACGCGGATCGAGTAGTAGAGGGACTGGTTGGCGCCGGCGAAGATGTTTCCGATCGAATCCTTCAGCACCGCATCGATGATCTGCAGGACGTCCCGGTCCTGGAAAATACGATAACCCGTGCCCTGGTCCAGCAGCGCAAGCCAGGGCACCACTTTCGCCGTGTAGCTGCGGAACTCCTTCCGCTTGGGATGCAGCTCGCCGCCGGTGAAGGCGTGGACAATGCCATGGTAGCCCCGGTACTCGTCCTTCGAGCGTTTGATCCGAAGGCCGATCATGCGGCCCAGCATCCTGTCGGCCGTGACGTGGAAGTTCTTGGACAGCATCGTGATCGTGTAAAGGAAGGGGCGCGAGATCGCTTCGGTGCCGACCACGCCGACAGCGAGGAATTCGTCGCGCTCGAGCGCGGTGTCGATCTGGATTTTGCTGTTGTGCTGGACGCTGTCGGTCATATCGTCCCCCGGAGGGCGGATGAGCAGCGGTCCGCCGCTACGGGATCTGCGTGGTTGTCTGGCCGGGCGTGCTGATGGTGATCGCGCCGAGCCAGGTGCACATGCATTTGGACGTCTGGTTGAGAGCGGGGAGGTTCGCCAGCAGCACGGTTGGGGAACCCGCCACCCAGGGCGCGGCAGTCACCGGCACGCAGGGTGTGGGCGTCAGCACCCCAAATGCCGCGCTGGTGGCGGTGGCGGTCGTTGGGTTGGTGAGGCTGGAACACATGCCGAAGGACTTGATATTCGTTGCCGGCACATGGTCGAGGATGTTGGCGGCATCCATGTTGCCCACCTTGATACGCTTTGCCGGCAGCGCCGTCAGCGGCACCGGCGTGGTGCCGAAGTTGCACGTAAGCTGTGCCGTGGTCACGACCTGGTTCGACATATCGGGGCCTCGATGGTCGAGCGTAATGCCGTCAAGTCTTAGAAGGGATCGTAACCATACGACATCAAAATAATGTCAGCCTCGCCATCTTGCCGGGCAGCGTCGCCGATTAACCATCGTCACCCAGGGCATTGGACGGTTTTGAGCAAGAAGGGTGACCTGAACTCCTTCCTGAGACGGTCGGTCGCGCGCGCAGCCTTTTGCTGCAAGGGCAAAGATGCCCCGCACATCGTCTGGGATGCTTGAACGCCGGGAAGCGGCCGCTTCAGGCCGGGTGCCAACCCAGCCCCAGCGTGGAAGAAATCTCGCTCAGGGCATCATCAAGGCAGGCGAAGATCTCGCAGCCGATCTGCTCATCCTCGCGCAGGCTGCAAAGATGAAACCCGGCAGGGGACCGCCACAGCGCGAAGGAGAGGTCGGACTGCCCGTCCTGCGGTGCCAGGATGAGCGTCAGCTCACCATCATACCCCTCCTGCTCGTCCAGGTTCCAGGGTATCTGCAACCGGCGCAGGCCCGAGCGTACGGCGGCAACCTGGGCGGCGGTCAGGCTGTACAGGGCGCGGATTGGGCTCGCTGCATGAGCTGGGGGGACGGCACGCCCGGTCGAATAGCACATCCTGTGCTCCTTCCTTGTGGGGGCCGCTGCGGGCGGCGGTCGTCAATGGTTTGTAAACTCCTCCCAAAAGGTTAACGGGTTCCTAACGGCCGGACCTTGGCTGCCGCAGCCCACCGCAGGGTTCCACCCCGCGGAGGAACGATGCGGCGCAACACCAGGGCCATCAGGAAGGAACAGAACACGTGAACTTCTCCCTGCCCGACGACCTCACCTCCATTCGCGAGGCGGTGCTCCGGATCTGCGAGGGGTTCGGGGACGACTACTGGCTCCGGCACGATATCGAGGGCGGCTTCCCGCATGAGTTCCACGCCGCCATGGCGAAGGATGGATGGCTCGGCATCTGCATCCCCGAGGCTTACGGCGGCGCGGGCCTCGGGGTCAGCGCGGCAACGACCATGATGCTGGCCGTGGCGGAATCCGGGGCCGGCATGTCCGGGGCCTCGGCCATTCACACCAATATCTTCGGCCTGCATCCCGTCGTCGTCTTCGGTACGGAGGAGCAGAAGGCGCGCATGCTTCCGCCGATCGCGCGCGGTGAGCAGAAAGCCTGCTTCGGGGTGACGGAACCGGATACGGGGCTGAACACCACGCAGTTGAAGACCCGCGCAGTGCGGAAGGGCGACCGCTACGTCGTCAACGGCCAGAAGGTCTGGACCTCAACCGGGCAGGTCGCCGACAAGATCCTGCTGCTGGCGCGCACCACGCCGCTGGAAGAGGTGCGGAACCCGACCGAGGGGCTGAGCCTGTTCTACGCGACCATCGACCGCCGCACCGTGGATATCCGCGTGATCGAGAAAATGGGCCGCAAGGCCGTCGACTCGAACGAGACCTTCATGGTGGATTTCGAGGTGCCCGTGGAGGACCGGATCGGCGAGGAGGGCCAGGGCTTCCGCTACATTCTCCACAGCCTCAACCCCGAGCGGGTGCTGGTAGCGGCCGAGGCAATCGGGCTCGGCCGGGCGGCGCTGCGCAAGGCCACGGCCTACGCCAAGGAGCGCCGCGTCTTCGGGCGGCCCATCGGGCAGAACCAGGCCATCCAGCATCCCCTAGCGAAGAACTGGATGGAGCTGGAAGCCGCGTATCTCATGACCATGCAGGCGGCCTGGCAGTACGACAACGGCCTTCCCTGCGGCCCTGCCGCCAACGCGGCCAAGTACCTGGCGGCCGAGGCGGGCTTCGATGCCTGCCAGCAGGCCGTGATGACCCATGGCGGCTTCGGCTACGCCAAGGAATACCATGTCGAGCGCTACCTGCGGGAGGTGATGATCAACCGCATCGCCCCGGTCAGCCCGCAGCTCATCCTCTGCTTCATTGCCGAAAGAGTCCTCGGCCTGCCGAAGTCCTACTAGGCCAGGGGGCGCGTTACCCCGGCGCGGGGCCACCCTGCCGGGTTCGGCATGGCCTGCCGCGGGCAGCACCCCCGGCAGGCCGCCTCGCTCAGCGCGCGGCGTCGAGCGCCAGGTTCAGCCGCAGCAGGTTGACACGCGGCTCGCCCAGCAGCCCCAACTCGCGCCCCTCCGTATGGGCGGCCAGCAGGTCCTGCACCCGCGCCGCCGGCCAGCCGCGCGCCTCGGCCACGCGGGCGACCTGCCGCTCGGCATTGGCGGGGCTGATATGGGGATCGAGCCCGGAGCCCGAGGCGGTGACGGCATCGGCCGGCACGGGCGCGGGACCCGCCTCCGCCACCCGCTCGCGCACGGCATCGATCAGCTTGGCGCTGGTCGGGCCGAACTGGGTCGCGGCCGAGGCGGTGGCGTCATAGCCATCCGTCCCGGCATTGGAGGCGCGGGGGTGGAAGTAGCGCGCCTCCGCAAAGTTCTGCCCGATGAGCGCCGAGCCGACGACGCGGCCATCGCGCTCGATCAGGCTGCCGCCGGCCTGGGCGGGAAGGACCACGCCCGCCACCCCCGTCATGGCGAGCGGCATGGCGACCCCGAGAAGGGCGGTGAAGAGCGCCACCGTGGCGATAGCGGGACGGATGATGCCGGACATGGTTCAGGCGAGCCCCAGGAGGGTGAGGATGACGTCGATGATCTTGATGCCGACGAAGGGCGCGACGACGCCGCCCAGCCCGTAGATGAGGAGGTTGCGCCGCAGCAGCGCGGCCGCCCCCACCGGCGTGTAGCGCACCCCGCGCAGCGCCAGCGGCACGAGGGCCACGATGATCAGCGCGTTGAAGATCACGGCCGAGAGCACCGCGCTCTCCGGGCTGGTCAGGCGCATGAGGTTCAGCGCCTGCAGCTCGGGGTAGGAGGCAACAAAGATCGCCGGCAGGATCGCGAAGTACTTCGCCACGTCATTGGCGATGGAGAAGGTGGTCAGCGCGCCGCGGGTGATCAGCAGCTGCTTGCCGATCTCCACCACCTCGATCAGCTTCGTGGGATCGCTGTCCAGGTCCACCATATTGCCGGCTTCGCGTGCGGCCTGGGTGCCGGTCTGCATGGCCACGCCGACATCGGCCTGGGCCAACGCGGGCGCGTCATTGGTGCCGTCGCCGGCCATGGCAACGAGCCGTCCCTCGGCCTGGGCATCGCGGATGTAGCGCAGCTTGTCCTCGGGCCGGGCCTCCGCGATGAAGTCGTCCACCCCCGCCTCCGCGGCGATGGCGGCGGCGGTGAGGCGGTTGTCGCCGGTCACCATCACCGTGCGGATGCCCATCTGGCGCAGCGCCGCGAAGCGCTCCCGGATGCCGGGCTTCACGATGTCCTTCAACTCGATGACACCGAGCAGCCGGCCGTTGCGGCTCACTGCCAGCGGGGTGCCGCCCGAACGGCCGACGCGGTCGGCTGCCGCGCGCACATCGGCCGCGGCCTCCGCGCCCGAGCCGGCGAGCAGCGCCTCCACCGCGCCCTTGCGGTACTGCCCGCCCTCGATGTCCAGCCCCGAGATCCGCGTCTGCGCGGTGAAGGGGATGACCGTCGCGCCCGCAGGCAGGGTCGGCGGGGTGATGCCGTGCCGGTCGCGCGCCAGGGCGAGCACCGAGCGGCCCTCCGGCGTGCCGTCGGCCAGGCTCGCCAGCACCGCCGCCTCGACCAGTGCCGCCTCCTCCACGCCGGTCACAGGGAAGAAGGCCGCGGCCTGGCGGTTGCCGAGGGTAATGGTGCCGGTCTTGTCCAGCAGCAGCACGTCCACGTCGCCCGCCGCCTCCACCGCGCGGCCGGAGGTGGCCATGACGTTGAAGCGCACCAGGCGGTCCATGCCTGCGATGCCGATGGCCGAGAGCAGGCCGCCGATCGTCGTCGGAATGAGGGTGATGAGCAGCGCGGCCAGCACCGGCACACCGGGCGGCTGCCCGTTCCAGGAGGCGATGCCGACAAGGGAGGCGACCGCGATCAGGAAGATGATCGTCATGCCGGCCAGCAGGATGTCGAGCGCGATCTCGTTCGGCGTCTTCTGCCGGGACGCCCCCTCCACCAGCGCGATCATGCGGTCGATGAAGGTGGAGCCCGGGGCCGCGGTGATACGCACCGCGATCCAGTCCGAAACCACGGTGGTGCCGCCGGTGACGGCGGAGCGGTCACCGCCGCTCTCGCGGATCACCGGCGCGCTCTCGCCCGTCACCGCTGCCTCGTTCACGCTGGCGATGCCCTCGACCACCTCACCGTCTGAGGGGACGAGGTCGCCCGGCTCCACCAGCACAAGGTCGCCCACCCGCAAGGCGGTTGCGGGGCGCGGCTGCCAGCGCGTGCGGTCCTCGGGCCGTGCCAGCACCTTCGCCTGAGCCTCGGTGCGGGCCTTGCGCAGGCTTTCAGCCCGGGCACGGCCGCGTCCCTCGGCCACGGCTTCCGCGAAGGTGGCGAAGAGCACGGTGAACCACAGCCAGGCCGCGATACCCGCGAAGAAGCCCCAGGGCTCGCCGGCCAGGGCCGCGCGCGCCGCCAGCACGGTGACGAGGGCGGAGACAACCTCGGTGACGAAGATGACGGGATTGCGCGCCAGCTGCACGGGGTTGAGCTTGCGCAGCGCGTCGCCGCCCGCGCGCAGCAGGATGGCGCGGTCGAACAGCGAGGCGTTACGGCCGTCGCGCGTCCGGACCTCGCCGGGGTTGAGGGTGGTGTCCAGCATGGGAGATGACCTCAGAAGGTCTTGCCGGCGAGCATGACGAAGTGCTCCGCCAGGGGACCGAGAGCGAGGGAGGGCAGGAACTGCAGCCCCCCGAGGATGAGGATGACGCCGGCCAGCAGCCCGCCGAAGAGCAGCCCGTGGGTGGGGAAGGTGCCGGCGCTGGCCGGTGCCTTCACCTTGGCCCCGAGCGAGCCGGCGATGGCCATGACGGGCACGACATAGGCGAAGCGCCCGAGCAGCATTGCCAGGCCGAGCGTGACGTTCAGCCAGGGCGTATCCGCGGTGAGCCCACCGAAGGCGGAGCCGTTGTTCCCGGCGGCCGAGGTATAGGCGTAGAGCATCTCCGTCAGCCCGTGCGGCCCGCCATCCTGGATGGAGGACACGGCCGCGGGCAGCACCACCGAGACGGCGGTGAAGCCGAGAATGGTCGCCGGCAGGACCAGCACGGCAAGCATCGCCAGCTTGATCTCCCGCGCCTGCACCTTCTTGCCCAGGTATTCCGGCGTGCGGCCGACCATCAGCCCGGCCACGAACACGGCCAGCAGCGCGAAGACGAGGATGCCGTAGAGGCCGGAACCCACGCCGCCCGGCAGCACCTCGCCAAGCTGGATGAGGAACAGAGGCACCATCCCGCCCAACGGTGTGAAGCTGTCGAACATCGCATTCACCGCGCCGCAGGACGCGCCCGTGGTGGTGGCGGTGAACAGCGCGACGAGAGGCAGGCCGAAGCGGATGTCCTTGCCCTCCATGTTGCCCATGGCGGGGTCGACGCCGAGCCCAGCGAGGAGCGGGTTGCCCGCGGCCTCGGCGGCGTAGATGGCGGCAGTGGCGACGAGGACGAAGCCGAGCATCACGCCCAGCAGCGCACGGCCCTGGCGGATGTCTCCGACGATGCGCCCGAAGGTGAGGCACAGAGCGAAGGGGATCACGGCCTGGCCCCAGATCTGCAGCGCGGTCGCGATGGCGCCCGGCCCCTCGAAGGGGTGCAGCGAGTTGACGCCGAAGAAGCCGCCGCCATTGGTGCCGAGATGCTTGATCGCCAGCTGGAAGGCGACGGGGCCGAGCGCAATGGTCTGCTGGCCGCCCTCCAGCGTCGTCGCCGTCGCGTAGTCGGAGAGCGTCATCGGCACGCCGAGCGCGACGAAGGCGAAGCCGAGCACGACGGCCATGGGCAGCAGCACGTAGAGGGTGACGCGGACGAAATCAGCCCAGAAGTTGCCCAGGTCCTTCGCCCCGCCGCGAGCGAAGGCGCGGGTCAGCGCGATGGCCAGCGCGACGCCGGTGGAGGCCGAGAGGAAGTTCTGCACGGTCAGCCCGGCCATCTGGCCGAGATAGGAGACCGCCGCCTCGCCCGAATAGGCCTGCCAGTTGGTGTTGGAGACGAAGCTGACCGCCGTGTTGAAGGCCAGCCAGGCCGACATGCCGTCGAAGCCCCGCGGGTTCAGCGGCAGCACGCCCTGCAGGCGCAGAATGGCAAACAGCAGCAGGAAGCCCGCCGCATTGGCGGCCAGCATGGAGAGCGCGTAGCCGCGCCAGGACTGGCCGTTTGAGGGATCGACGCCGCCGGCGCGGAAGAACGCCGCTTCGACCGGCGCGAGCCAGCGGACGCGGCCCTCCACCACGGCGGCAATGTAGCGCCCGAGCGGCACAGCGGCCGCGACGACGAGCAGGAGGACGAGCGCGATCTGCGCCCAGCCGAGAAGGGTCATGGGATCAGAGCGCCTCCGGCCGCAGCAGGGCCCAGAGCAGGTAGACGAGCAGGCCGGCCGAAACGGCGCCGCCGAGGAGGAGATCGAACATGGCGTTCAGATCCGCTCGCAGGCCGACAGATAGGCCGCCATCAAGCCGAAGAAGCCGAGGCCAAGCCCCAGCAGAAGGATGTCGATCATGGGATGTCCCGCGCCGGTGATTCTGATGCGCGGTCGGTTCAATAGGCCTGGCCCGTGTAAAGGCGCGATACGAGACCGGGTGCGTGCGTGCAAAGAATCCGCAAAGACTGGGCGGATCGGGCCTGTCCACGCACCAGCAAATCCATACAGCGTTTTTACGCAGCTCCGGCCTAGTGCTTCGGTCCCGATCGAGCGATCCCCGTGTCAGGGCGCGCGCTGCGGGAACCGAAGCCGAGCGGACAATACGTTCCATGCCGTTGCACGACCTTCTCCTCACCTACAGCTCTCTCGCCTGGGCCACCCTTCTCGGATCCGCCCTGCTTGCCATCGCCTGGACGGCCGAGCGGCGCATGCCGGCCCGCGCCACACCCTTCGCCAGGGATTTCCCGCGGGACGGTTCGGGGCACCCCGCACCGGAGCGCAGCGGTGACGCGGCGCGTCCTGCCCCGCCGGCCGGGGAGGCCATCTTCTCCCTCATCGTGGTGGCGGAGCTGGCCTGGGCCTTCGTCGGCTCGCTCGGGCTCGGACTGACCGGCCCGGCCTCCGCCGGCCCCGTCGCGCCCTGGATTTGGCTTGGCGGTGCCGTCGTCATCGCGGCGGCACCGCCGCTGGTCCGCCTCCTCCGCCACAAAGCCGCGCTGGGTCGCGGCGCGCCGGTGCTGTAACCCCTGGGCATGGTGACCGAGCCGAGGCGACCCGATCCGGACCTGCTGCTGGCTGTTGCGGCCCGGGAGGGGCGCGCGCGGCTGAAGGTCTTCCTCGGCGCGGCTCCCGGTGTCGGCAAGACCTACGAGATGCTGCGCGAGGGGGCGCAGCTGCGGGCCACGGGCGCGGATGTCGTGGTCGGCCTGCTGGAAACCCACGGCCGGGCTGAGACCGCCGCCCAGATCGGCGGGCTCGAGGTGCTGCCGCGGGCGCACCTGACTTATCGCGGCCAAGTGCTGGAGGAATTCGACCTCGACGCCGCGCTGGCACGCCGCCCGCGCGTGCTGCTGCTAGACGAGCTGGCGCACAGCAACGCCCCGGGCAGCCGCCACACCAAGCGCTGGCAGGATGTGGAGGAGCTGCGCGACGCCGGGATCGAGGTCTGGACCACCGTCAACATCCAGCATTTCGAGAGCCTGTCGGACAAGGTGGCGCGCATCACCGGCATCCGCGTGCAGGAGACCGTGCCCGACCGCATCCTGGCGGAGGCGGATGCGGTGGAGCTGGTCGATATTCCGCCCGGCGAGCTGCTGGAGCGCCTGCGGCAAGGCAAGGTCTACCGCCCCGATCAGGCCGCCCGCGCCCTCAAGGGCTTCTTCCGAGAGGGCAACCTCGCCGCCCTGCGCGAGATGGCGCTGCGCCGCACCGCCGAGCGGGCGGATGCCGATGTCACGGGCTACATGCGCTCCAACGCCATCGCCGGCCCCTGGCCATCGGGGGAGCGCGTGCTGGCGCTGGTCGGCGCCGATGCCTCAGCCGAGGGCGTGGTGCGCCAGGCGCGTCGCGTGGCGGATGCCCTGCGCGCGCCGCTGGTTGCCCTCCATGTGGAGTTGCCGGACGGGGGAAGCACGGCTGACCCTGCGCCCGCGATGCGGCTGGCCGAGAGCCTGGGCGCGGAGGTGGAGACCGCCGTCGCGCGCGACCTGCCCCAGGCCATCCTGGAGCACGCGCGGGCACGCAACTGCAGCCATATCGTCATCGGCCGGGGCCGGCCCTCGCTGTGGCGGCGCCTCGCCTCGCGCACCCTTGCCGATGCCCTGCTGCGCCAGGCCGGCGACTTCACCCTGCACATCCTGCCCGCGGCCACCTCCACCCCGCCCCGGCCGCAGCGTGTGGCCCAGCCCCTGCCGAACTGGGTCGGCTGGACAGCCATCCCGGCCCTTGTCGCCGCCGCCACGGGGATCGGGCTGGTCACCGACGAGGTGATCCCCGAGGGCGCGCTCGGCATGGTCTATCTCGCGGTCGTCGTGGCGCTCGCGGCCTGGTTCGGGCCGGTGCGCGCGGCGGTGGGGGCGGTGCTCTCCTTCGCGGCCTGGAACTTCCTGTTCCTGCCGCCACGCTACACCCTGACCATCGCCGGCCCGCAGGACGTCGTGGGCGTCATCGTCTTCGGCGCCGTCGCCCTGCTACTGACCGGCACCACCGGCAGCCTCGGCCGCTCCGTCACCACGGCGCGCGCGCGGCTGTTCGGGCTGCGGCGCCTCGTGGAATTCGCCCGCCGCCTCGCCGCCCCCGGCTCCACCGGCGACCTTCTGGTGGCCGTGGCGCAGGAGGCCGAGCGTGTCAGCGGCAGCCCGAGCTGCGTGCTGATGCCGCTGGATGGCGAGCCCGTGCTGCGCGCCGCCGTGCCGCTGGAGGCGGAGCCGGATGGGGATTCCATGGCCGCCGCCCGCTGGGCCCTGAGGACCGGCCGCCGCGCGGGCGCTGGCACCGATGCCCTCCCGCTCGCCCACTGGCAGTTCCGCCCGATCCGCACGGGCCATGGGGTGGTCGGCCTGCTGGGCCTGCGGGTCGGCGGCACGGAGGGGAGCCGGCCGCTGGATGACGAGCGCGACCGCACGCTCGATGCCCTGCTCGACCAGGCCGCCGTCGCGATCGAGCGGGCGCAGCTGATGGAGGAGCGCGCCCGCGACCAGGCCCGGGTGGAGACCGAGGCGCTGCGCACCGCCCTTCTCGCCTCCCTCGGCCACGACCTGCGCACGCCGCTGACCTCCATCCGCGGGGCGCTCGAGACCCTGCGGCTCTCTGGCGCCGCCCTGCCGCAGGAGACGCGCGACGACCTGCTGAGCACGGCGGAGGAGGAGACGGTGCGGCTGGGCCGCTATCTCTCCAACATCCTGGACATCACGCGCATCGAGGGAGGCCAAATCGAGCCCAAGCGCCTGCCGGTGGATGCGGGCGAGGCGGTGCGGACGGCCGCCGAGCGGGCCGCGCGCGCCTCCGGCCGGCCGATCCGGCTCGACATCCCCGATGGGCTTCCCCTGCTGTCGCTGGATCCCATCCTGCTCGACCAGGTGCTGGCGAACCTCCTCGACAACGCGCTGAAGTTCTCCGCGCCCGGCGGCACGGTCACCGCGCGCGTCCGGCGCAGCGGCGGCGTGTCCATCGCGGTGGAGGATGACGGGCCGGGCATCCCGCCCGGACAGCTCGAACAGATCTTCGACCCCTTCTACCGGGTGCGGCGGGGCGACAAGGCGCCTGCGGGCAGCGGCCTCGGCCTCGCCATCTGCCGCGGCCTCACCCACGCCATGGGCGGGCGGATCACAGCGGAGAGCCCGGTGTCCGGCACCAGGGGAACGCGGATGCTGCTACACTTCCCGCGATGAGCAGCTCCCGCCCGCGCGTCCTCGTCGTCGATGACGAGCCGCAGATCCATCGCTTCCTCGGGCCGGCCCTGATGGCAGCGGGCTACGAGCCGCTCCGGGCCGACACCGCCGCCATGGCGCTCGACCTCGCGGCGACGCGCGATCCGGCCCTGGTGCTGCTGGACCTCGGCCTGCCCGATATGGACGGCCAAGCGGTCATCCCCCTGCTCCGCGCACGGTCCGGGGTGCCGATCATCGTCGTCTCCGCCCGCGGCCAGGAGGAGGCGAAGGTGGCCGCCCTGGATGCCGGGGCCGACGACTATGTCGAGAAGCCCTTCGCCATGGCGGAGCTGCTGGCCCGCGCCCGCGCCACGCTGCGCCGGGCCGCCGCCTCGAGCCTCGGGCAGGAGACGCCCGTGCTGCGGATCGGCACGCTGGAGATCGACACGGACCGGCGGGCGGTGCGGGTGGGGGGCGCCCCGGTGAAGCTGACCCCACGGGAGTGGGCCCTGCTTCTCACCCTGGCGAAGGCGAGGGGCCGGGTCGTAACCCACCGGCAGATCCTGACCACCGTCTGGGGCCCCGCCCATGCGGAGGACGGGCAGTATCTCCGGGTTTATGTCGGCCATGTCAGGCAGAAGCTGGGCGAGGCCGCGTCGCTGCTCCGCACGGAGCCCGGCATCGGCTACCGCTTCGGCGAGGACTGACGCGGCCGGCGCGCGGGCAGGCTTGAGCAATCCGCGCTCCCCGCTCACATGAACTCCGCCCGCCCCGAGGGCGGCCCGGACCAGGAGAACGAGCACGCATGCGGATCCTCGCCATCGGCCCCCGCGCCTATCTCGGCGACGTGTATCTGTCGCTCCTGCGCGAGGGCCACGAGGTCCGCGTTCACGCCGAGGACCCGCCGGAGCGCCGCGCCTTTGGCGGCATCATCGACACCGTGCCGGACTGGCGCGCGGAACTGGACTGGGTGGGCCGGGACGGCATTGTTTTCTTCGAGCGCATCGGCCGCGGAGCGATCCAGGACGCGTTGCGGGCCGAAGGGTACCGCGTCGTCGGCGGCAGCGCCTTCGGCGACCGGCTGGAGCAGGAGCGCGAGTTCGGCCAGTCCGTCCTGCAGGAGGCGGGGCTCGCCATCGCGGAGAGCCACTCCTTCGCGAACCCCGCTCTGGCCCTGGCCTGGCTGGCGCAGCATCCCGGCCGCTACGTCCTCAAGCATGACGACACCGCGCGCACGACCTTCGTCGGCGACCATCCCGAGGGTGCGGACCTGGCCTTCATGCTCCGCCGCGCCGGCACCGGCCGGGTGCTGTTGATGGAGCGGCTGGAGGGGGTGGAGGTCGGCGTCGGCGCGTATTTCGACGGCACCCGCTTCCTGCGCCCCGCCTGCATCGACTTCGAGCACAAGCGATTCTTCCCCGGCGAGATGGGCGAGATGACCGGTGAGATGGGGACGCTGGCCACCTATGACGGTTCCGAACCCCTCTTCGCCGCGACCCTCGACCGCATCGCGCCGCGGTTCGCCGAGGCCGGCCATGTCGGCTACGTGAACCTCAACCTCATCGTGAACGAGCGCGGCGTGTGGCCGCTGGAATTCACCTGCCGCTTCGGCAATCCCGGCTTCGCGGTCCTGGCGGCCCTGCAGCCAGATGGCTGGGGCGACCTGATGGCCCGCATGGCCTCGGGCGGCGCGCCGGGTTTCGCGACCCGCCCGGGCTTCTCGATCGCCATTGTGCTGACCGTGCCGCCCTTCCCCGCCCATACGGAAACCTCGCGCCCGGAGGAGGACCCGCCCGTCTTCTTCCTGCATCCCCCCGAGGGCGCGGAGCTGGGCAGCTACCACTTCGTGGATATGCGCAGGGAGGACGGCCAGCTGCTCGGCCACCGCCGCTCCGGCCATCTGATGATCGTCACCGGCACCGGCGCGACGGTACAGGCCGCGCAGGAGAATGCCCGCGCCCGGGCCCGCAACGTCGTCGCCCCCGAGCTGCGCTGGCGCGCCGATATCGGGGACCGGTTCCTGCAGGGCGAGCGCGAGCGGCTGCGCGCGCTGGGCTTGCTGGCCTGATCAGGCACCTGCAGTCCGCAGCAGGCCCCCGCTCCTCACCCTGACAAAACCAGGGCGTCCTCCGCGGGTGCTGACGTTCCCTGGCGATGCGAGGCGGGTGCGAGAGCGGACGCGCCCGCACGGCCCTCCTCACCGGCCGCGGTGACGCTGCCAACGAGAATCATCACGGGCCCGCCCGCTTGCCAGCGCCGCGCCTGTTCCACGATGGCGTCGAGCGTGCCGCGGAGGACGCGCTGCGCCTCGGTTCCCCCCGCCTCGATCAGCGCAGCGGGAGTGGTGGGGCTCATCCCCGCGCCCACCAGCCCATCGCGCAGCGCGGGCAGGGTGGAGACCCCCATATAGATCGCCAGCGTCTGCCCGGGCCGGGCGAGCGACGTGAAGTCGAGATCGAGCCGCCCTTCCCGTGTGTGGCCGGTGGCGAAGGTCACCGCGCGGGCGTGGTCGCGATGGGTGAGCGGAATGCCGGCGGCCGCCCCACAGGCGAGCGCGGCTGTCACCCCCGGCACCACCTCGCAGGCGATACCGGCGGCACGGCAGGCCTCCATCTCCTCTCCGCCCCGGCCGAAGATGAAGGGATCGCCCCCCTTCAGCCGCACCACCCGCTTGCCCTGGCGCGCAAGGGAGATGAGGAGGTCGTTGATGCTCTCCTGCGGCACGCAGTGCTCGGCCCGCCGCTTGCCGACATAGATGCGCTCGGCGTCTCGCCGGGCGAGGTCCAGCACGCCCTCCCCCACCAGCCGGTCATGGATGATCACATCTGCCTCGCCGAGCAGGCGCAGCGCGCGCAGGGTCAGCAGGTCGGCCGCGCCCGGCCCCGCGCCGACAAGGTGGACGATGCCGGCAGGCCTTGCCTCAGCCTCCTCGAGCGCGGAGGCCAGCGCCGCCTCGGCCTCCACTTCCCGGCCAGCGAGGGCAAGGTCGGCGATGGGCCCGGTGAGCGTCGCGTCGAGGAAGCGGCGCCGGGCCGCGACATCGGGCAGGGCGGCGCGGATGACGGCTTTGAAGCGGTCCGCCAATGCCGCAAGCCGACCGAGCGCGGGCGGCAGCACGCCCTCGATCCGTGCGCGCACCAGCCGGGCGAGCACGGGCGCGGCACCCCCGGTGGAGATGCCGATGGTGACCGGCGCGCGGTCGACAATAGCGGGCATGACAAAGGAGCAGAGCGCGGTGCGGTCGACGATATTCACGGGGATGCCGCGGGTCTGGCAGACGGTGGAGAGCGCCTGCAGATCACCCTCCGGCGCGCCGGCGCCGATCGCCACCGCGCAGCCCTCGGGAAGTGCGCCCGTGAAGCGCGGCGCCCGTACCAGCAACGCCCCGGCACGCGCCAGCAGCGCCGCCTTGATGTCCGCCGCTTCTCCCTCGCCAAGGACAAAGGCAGTGCGGCCATGCAGGTCGAGAAAGGCAGGAAAGTGACGCATCCGATCTGCGACCTTACCGGCCGGTCCGCCGCATCGGGAGGGGATGAAAACGGTCAAAGATCAGCAGGAATAGGGAATTCCATTCCCTTGTGAGCGAGCCGGATTTCCGCTTCCTCTCAACATGAGATGAGGAGCGCAGGATGACGGGCCAGCCAAGCGGGGCCGAAGGCATCAAGCTGTCCAGCGCAGGGCTGCGCGGCACGATCGCGGAGGAGCTCGCAGCCGCTGATGCGCCGGGCGGGCTGAGCGAGGCGTCCTACACGCTGCTCAAATTCCACGGCACCTACGAGCAGTTCGACCGCGACACCGCCACGCCGCGCAAGCAGGCCGGTCTCGACAAGGAGTGGCAGTTCATGGTCCGCGTGCGCGCGCCCGCCGGCCGGCTGACGGCGGCGCAATGGCTCGCGCTCGACGCACTCGCGGACCGCGACGCGGACGG
This sequence comes from Roseomonas sp. WA12, assembly GCF_054165765.1. Taxonomy (NCBI): domain Bacteria; kingdom Pseudomonadati; phylum Pseudomonadota; class Alphaproteobacteria; order Acetobacterales; family Roseomonadaceae; genus Roseomonas; species Roseomonas sp. WA12. The sequence continues at coordinate 3,669,587 of NZ_CM135108.1, forward strand.
CACCATGCGCCTCACCACGCGCCAGGGCATGCAGTTCCACACCGTCCAGCGCGGCGACTTGAAGCGCTGCATCGCCGGCATCGAGACCGCACTCCTCACTACCATGGCCGCCTGCGGCGACGTAGCGCGCAACATCACCACCTCTCCCGCGCCGCGGCGGGACGCGCTGCACGCGCGGCTGGAACGCGAGGCCTTCAACCTCTCCGCCGCGCTGCTGCCGCGCACGCGCGCGCATCACGAGATCTTCCTCGACGGAGAGCCAGTGGGTGACGGGGAGGAGCCGCTCTACGGCCCCACCTATCTCCCGCGCAAGTTCAAGACCTCCCTCGCACATCCTTCCGACAACACGCCGGACATCCTCTCCAACGATCTCGGCTTCATCGCGCAGACCGATGCGGCGGGCGAGGTGACGGGGTGGATCGTTACGGTCGGCGGCGGCATGGGGATGACGCACAACAAGCCCGCCACCTACCCGCGCCTGGCCGACCCGATCACCGTGATCGGGCCGGACGAGGTGGAGAGGATGGCGCGCGCCGTCGTGCGCCTGTCGCGCGATCACGGCGACCGGTCGGACCGTCGCCACGCCCGGCTGAAATACGTCGTCGCCGAGCGCGGGGTGGACTGGGTGCGCGCGCGCCTGTCCGAGGATCTCGGCCGGCCGCTTCCACCCGCACCGCCCCTTCCACGCCTGGTGATGCCGGAGCTGCTGGGCTGGCACGACCAGGGCGACGGTCGCTGCTGGCTTGGCCTTCCCATTCCCTCCGGCCGCATCGCGGACCGGCCGGGCGTCGCCCTGCGCACGGCGCTGCGCGAGGCCGTGCAGCGCTTCGGCGCCGACCCGATCGCGACTCCGCAGCAGGATCTCATCCTTTCCAACCTGCGCCCGGAGGATCAGGCGCCGCTGGAAGCCCTGCTGCGCCAGCACGGCGTCGTGTTTGCCGAGGAGTTGTCGCCCCTCGCGCGCTGGTCGCTCTCCTGCACGGCGCTGCCGACCTGCGGCCAGGCGCTGGCGGAAGGCGAGCGCGTGCACGCCCCGATCGTCGCGCAGGTGCAGGGGGCCATGGCCCGCCACGGGCTGCTGGACGAGCGCATCTCCTTGCGCCTCACGGGCTGCCCGAATGGCTGCGCCCGACCCTATGCCGGCGACATCGGCGTGGTCGGCCGCTCGCCGGGGGTTTACGCCCTTTTCGTCGGAGGCGACTTCGAGGGCACGCGTCTGTCCTTCCCACTGGCAGACAAGGTCGCGACGGAACGGGTCGGCGAGACGCTGGCCCCAGTCCTGGCTGCCTTTGCCACAGGTCGCGTCGCGGGCGAGGGCTTCGGCGATTTCTGCCACCGCCAGGGCCAGGACGTGCTGCGCGCCCTGCTTACGCCAGGAGCGTGAGAGCTTGGCCAGCCTTGGGGCCAACGGGCCGGGGTTCGCCTGAGATGCGCCGTTTGGTCGCCTTCGTGGACGGTCCCGGCCGCATCATCGTGCTGCTGGTCATCATCGCGATGTTCGTTCGAATATTCCTGGGCTGAGCCGCCTGCCCGCAATGGTTCCGGGCTTCTGAAGCGGTTCCTGCCGAAACCCCGGCGCCCCCGCCCCGCCGATCACGGGCAAGATGGCGAGGTCGTTCCCTGCGCCTCCGCAAAGAAACTGGCGGGCCCTCCTGATATATCATATCCTTGCCGCAACTGGCCCGACTGAACCGGCCGGACGGAGGGGCGTGGTCGCGATACGGCCGATCGCGCGGGAAAGGAGGCTTGCATGAGTGTCTACGGTCCCACCAGACGTCGGATCCTGACCACGGGGGCACTCGCAGTGCCGGCCCTGGCCGGCCTCTCCGCCTCCCCTGCGCGCGCCGCAGGAACCGTCACCGTCATGCTCGAATCCGAGGTGGTGATCCTCGACCCGCACGCAACGACCGCCGCCATCACCCGCAGCTTCGGCTACCAAGTGTTCGACACGCTGTTTGCGCAGGATTCCAAGGGCGAGATCCGGCCGCAGATGGCGGAGGGGCACAGCGTCTCGGCGGATGGCCTGACCTGGCGCTTCACCCTGCGCGACGGCCTGGCCTTCCATGACGGCGCGCCGGTGACGGCGGCGGACTGCGTCGCCTCGCTGCGCCGCTGGGCCTCCCGGGACAGTCTCGGGCGCATGTTGACGGCGGCGACGCGGGAGATGCGGGCCGAGGATGCGCGCAGCTTCACCATCGCGCTGAAGGAGCCCTTCCCGCTGATGCTGGACGTGTTAGGCAAGCCCAACGCGCCCGTGCCCTTCATCATGCCCGAGCGCATCCTGCCGGCAGGCGACGGGCGAATCACGCAGATCATCGGCTCCGGCCCCTTCACCTTTGTGCAGGACGGGTGGCGCACGGGCGACCGCATGGTGCTCCGCCGCAACGCGCGCTACCTGCCCCGGGCCGAGCCGCCGGACTTCCTGGCGGGCGGCAAGGTCGTCAAGATCGACGAACTGGTGCTGAAGACCATTGCGGACGACGCCACCGGCGCGAATGCGCTCGCCGCCGGCGAGATCGACTACATGCAGTACCTGCCCTTCGATTTCCTCCGGCCGCTCGGGCGCAACCGCGAGGTGCGGCTGATGGGCCTCAAGGGCCTCGACATGTTCCAGGGCAACTTCCGCCTGAACCATGCCAGCGGCCCCTTCGCCGATCCGGCGGTGCGGAAGGTGCTGTGGAAGCTGGTGGACCAGAAGGTGGTGATGGACGCGATCGGCATTCCTGCCGAGTTCCGCGTGGAGAACTGCCCCTCCTACTGGATGTGCGGCACCCCGTTGGAGACCGCGGCGGGGTCGGAGGCCGCACGCTTCGACCTCGAGGGTGCCAAGGCGGCGTTGGCGCGCACGGGCTACAAGGGTGAGCCGGTGATCATGCTGCAGGTCAATGCGTCCATCTCGCAGACCGCCTCGCAGGTGCTGGCCGAGAACATGAAGAAGGCCGGCTTCACCGTGGATGAGCAGGTGATGGACTGGGGCACGGTGCTGGCCCGCCGGGCGCGGCCGGATGGCTGGTCGCTCTTCCCGGTCTACGCCAACGGCGTGGACATGGCCTCCCCGCTCAACCACTTCTACGTGGCCAACAACTGCTCGGACTATCCGGGGCGGAGCTGCGACGCGAACATCACGACGCTGCTGCAGGATTTCGTGCGGGCGCCCGACGCGGCCGCGCGCAAGAGCGTGGCCGAGACCATCCAGCGCGCCGCCTACGAGCTGACGCCGAGCGTGATGTGGGGGCAGTTCTCCCGGCCAGCAGGCTACCGCGCTCGGTTGAAGAACCTGATTCCCTCAAGCTTCCCGATGTTCTGGCAGGTCGAGGTCTAGGCCGCGCGATGCTGCTGGGTGCGATTGCGGACGACTTGACGGGTGCGGTGGAGCTCGCGGGGATGCTGGCCGGGGGCGGGATGCGGGTGGCGCTGGTGCTGGACGACGCCCCCGTCCCACCCGGACAGGACGCGGTGGTCGTCGCCCTGCCCTCCCGCGTAGCTCCGGTGGAGGAGGCGCGCGAGGCGTTCCGGCGTGCCGCGAATGAGCTGCTGGGCGCGGGCGCCGAGCGGCTGTTCTTCAAGTACTGCGCCACCTTCGATTCCACGCCGGCGGGCAATATCGGCCCCTGCGCGGATGTGCTGATGGAACGAGCCGGTGCGGCGTTCACGCTGTTTGCGCCGAGCTTCCCGAAGGCGGAACGGCGGGTGTTCATGGGGCACCTCTTCGTCGGCGCGCAGCTCGTCTCCAACTCGCCGAAGCGCTTCGATCCGCTGACGCCGATGACCGAGCCGGACCTGGTGAAGGTGCTGGCAGCGCAGACGGCGCGGCGCGTGGGGCTGATCTCCCTGCCAGTGATCGCAAGGGGTGAGGGGGCGGTCGCGCGGCAGGTCTCGGCCCTGCGGGCGGAGGGCGTGACCCTCGCGATCGCCGATGCGGGGACGGAGGATGATCTTGCCACGCTCGCGCGGGCGAGCTGGGACTGGAAGCTGCTGACGGGCGGGTCGAACCTGGCCTCCCATCTTCCGGCAATCTGGCGGGAGAAGGGGTTGCTCTCCGCCGCGACTGCGGTTTCGCCCCCCAGCGCGGATGGCCACGGTGCGGTGCTGGCGGGAAGCTGCTCGGACCGGACGCGGGAGCAGGTGGAGCACTTCGCCGCGCAGCACCCGGCCTTGCGGGTCGATCTGGCGAGGGTGGAATCGCCCGAGGCGGCGCTGCGCGAAGCCGTCGCATGGGCCTTGCCGCGGCTGGAGGCTGGACCGGTCTGCGTGACAACCGCGGGAGACCCCGACGTCGTGGCCTCCGCCCAGGCGCGGTTCGGGCGTGATGGCGCGGCGCGCGCGGCGGAAGGATTGCTGGGCGGGCTGGCGAAGGCACTGGTGGATGGGGGCGTGCGGCGCATCCTCGTCGCCGGAGGTGAGAGTTCGGGGGCGGTGATCCGGGCGCTCGGGATCTCGCGGCTCTCGGTCGCACCCTATGTCTCGCCGGGGATCGGGCTCTGCGCGGCGGAGGCGCCGGTGCCACTGGCACTGTGCCTCAAATCGGGGAAGCTGGGGCCGGTGGACATGTTCGGGACGGTGCTCGAAGGGATGCGCGCATGAGCGAGGTGGCGCGGGCGCGCGAACAGGTTGCGCAGTGCTATCGCGAGCTCGGGCGGCTCGGGCTGAATTTCGGCAGCGCCGGCAATGTCTCCTGCCGCGTGGCTGACGGGATGGTCGTGACGCGGTCCGGCACCACCGTCGAGGCAACGGCGGACGGCGACACGGTGCTGATGACGCTGGACGGGGCGACGCAGGACAGCGCGGCGCCATCGAGTGAATGGCCCATGCACGCGGCGATCCTGAGGGCCTTCCCGGAGGCCGGCAGCGTGGTGCACACCCATGCCGACGCCTGCACGGCGCTGGCCTGTCTCGGGGAGGGATTGCCGGCCTTCCACTACATGATCGCCGGCTTCGGCGGAGACGACGTGCGCTGCGCGCCCTATGTCACCTTCGGCACGCCCGAACTGGCGGAGGTTGCCGTGGCAGCCTTGCGGGGCCGCACCGCCTGCCTGCTGGGAAATCACGGGATGATCGTGACGGGACGCGACGTGAAGGCCGCGCTCTCGGCCGCCGTCCGTCTTGAGACGCTGGCGCGGCAATACTTGCTGGCCCGGTCCGCCGGCACGCCGCGCCTGCTGGACGGCGCGCAGATGGACGCGACACGCGAGCGGTACAAAACCTATGGCAGCGCCGCCCCGTCACGGGTCTGACACCGGGGCAACAGCAAACTCGCCAAAAGTAAGTGAGGGGCCCGGGGAGAATACTTTCTCCCCGGCCTCTTTCTACCGTCCCACCACCGCGCGGAACCCGGCTTCGGCCGCCTCGAGCGCGCGGTCGATATCCGCTTCTGTGTGCGCGCAGGAGAGAAACATGTTGTGCCGGGGATGGAAGTAGGCGCCGTGCTTCAGCGCGGTCGCGCAGAAGCGGTCGCCCTTTGCCCAGTCCGCATCGTCCTCGAAGATCATCAGCGGCATCTGCGCCGGGCCCGTCTGGCGAATGGGCAGGCCGTACTGGCGGGAGAGGGCGTCGAAGCCCGTACGAAGGCGTTCGCCCATTGCGCGCATCTGGGCGGGGCCGTCGATGCGGCGTAGCTCAGTGATGGTGGCGAGGGCCGCGGCCATCGGCACGGCGCCACACCAGAAAGAACCGGTGGTGTAGACCTGGGTCGCGGCCTGGCGGAATCGCTCGCTGCCGGTGACGGCGGCAAGCGCATGGCCGTTGGCAATTGCCTTGCTGAAAGCGGAGAGGTCCGGGCGGACGCCGAGGTGTTCCCAGGAGCCGCCGAGGTCGATGCGGAAGCCCGCGCGCACATCGTCGAGGATAAGGGCAGCGCCGGTCTCGTCGCAGAGGGTGCGGAGGTGGCGCGCGAATTCCGGTGTCGGCAGGTCCTGGTGTCGGCCGAAGTCATGGCGGAAGGCTGTGACGATGACGGCCGCAAGGTCGCCCTTCGCCTGCTCAACAGCCGCATCCAGGCTGGCGGTGTCGTTGTAGTCGAAGGTGACGAGATGGGCGCGGTCCTCGGCGGTGACGCCGGCCAGCGACGGGGAGCACCAGGGAACTGCTCCGTGATAGGAGCCGCGCGCCACGAGGACCTTGCGGCGGCCGGTCTCGGCCCGGGCGATGGTCACGCAGGCGGTGGTGGCGTCGGTGCCGTTCTTGGCAAGAAGCGCCCAGTCCGCGTGCGGGATGGTGTCCACCAGCAGTTCGGCCAGTTCCACCAGCACGGGGGCAGGGCCGTTCATGCAGTCGCCCTGCTCGGCCTGCTGACGCGCGGCCGCCTCCACCACGGGGTGACGGTGGCCGAGGACCACGGGCCCCCAGGAGCACATGAAGTCGATGTATTCGCGGCCATCGGCATCGCGGAGGCGGCAACCCTCGGCCGAGGTGAAGTATTGCGGATACCCTTCCGGCAGCTTGGCCGCGTTCAGATGGCCCCAGAGGCCGCCGGGAATTACGGCGCGGGCACGGGCGCGCAGGGCGGCGTCTGACGACGTAGCGGTCTGCTTCTCGGGGAGAAGGGCCTGCGACATGGACGGTTCCTCGTCTTCGTGGTCTTGATATATCATATGACGAATGCCGGGCGGAAGCGTGTTCGTGTCAGCTCGTGAGGCGTTGCAAGGCGGCTTCGATAGCGGTGGCATTGCCCAGGGCGGCCAGATTGAGCGGGCGGGAAACGACAGGGGCGGCCTCGCCGCCGGTGACGCGAAGAATCTCGGTGTCCAGCCAGTCGAACAGGCGCTCCTGAATCTCCTGGGCGATGCGGGCGCCATGGCTGGTGCCCCGAGCAGTCTGCTCGGCGATAAGGACGCGGTTCGTGCGCCGCACGCTCCTCTCGATAAGGGCCCAATCAAGGCCACCGGGGTCGAGGCTGCGGAGGTCGATGACCTCGGCATCGATGCCGGCGGTCTCGGCCGCCTGGATGCTGGCCGAGACCATGGCGGCGTAGGTGAGGACCGTGCAGGCCGTGCCGGGGCGCGCCGTGCGGGCACTGCCGAGGGGGATGAGGTAGTCCAGATCGTCCCTCGGCACGGGGCCGGTGGTCTGGAACAGGTCCTGATGCTCAATGACCAGCACGGGGTCATTGCAGCGCAGTGCCGCATTCATCAGGCCGATATAGTCGTGCGGGGTGGAGGGAGAGACGATCCGCCAGGCCGGGTAGAGGGAGAACAGGGCCGAAGGGTCCATCGAGTGCTGAGACCCGTAGCCGGCCTGGGGCGAGACGCGGGCGCGCACGACGATCGGCACGCCAAAGCCGCCGCCGAACATATGCGAGAACTTGCCGATGCCGTTGAACATCTGGTCGGCCGCGACGATGCAGAAATCCCCGAACATGATGTCCACCACCGGCCGCAGCCCGCAGACGGCAGCGCCGAGCGCCATGCCGGTAAAGCCGTTCTCGCAAATAGGGGTGGGAAAGACGCGCTCGGGAAAGCGCTCCATCACGCCGCGAGTGGAGCCGGAGACGCCGCCGCGCAGGCGGTGCACATCCTCGCCGATCACCACGATGCGGGAGTCCCGCTCCATGTTGCGCAGCAGGGTCGCGGCGATGGCGTCGATATACTTCATCTCCACCCGCGCCTCGGCAGGGACGGAGGGGGCCTCAAGAAAGCGTTCGCCCGCTAGCTCCGAAAGATCTCCGCGGATGCCGCTCTCGATCTCCGTCACCTCGGGCAGGGCGCCCACACGAATCTGAAGCGCGTTGGACTCGCGCGGAACCTCGGTGAGGGCGGCGGCCGCGTCTTCCACCAGGCGGCGGGCGCGGGCGTCGAGAGCGGCCAGGCCGGCGTCGTCCAGCACGCCCATGGCTTTCAGCCGGGCTGGCATGGTGAGGAGCGGATCCCGCCCGCGCCACTCAGCCTCCTCCTCCTTGCTACGGTAGCCGAGCTGGCTGCCCAGCAGCGGGCCGCTCTGGTGCAGGAAGCGGTAAAGAATGGCCTCCACGAACACGGGGCCACCGGTCTCGCGGATGGTCTCCACCGCCCATTGCATGGCGCGCCGCACGGCGACGAGGTCCATGCCATCGCACTCGACCGAGGGCACGCCGAACATGGCGCCCCGCGTCGTCAACCGCGTCTCTCGCGTCTGCTCCCGGAGATGGGTGGAAACGGCGTAGAAGTTGTTTTCAAGGAAAAAGATGACGGGCAGGTTGTAGAGGGCGGCGAGGTTGATGGCCTCCATCGACTGGCCGGCCATCAGTGTGCCATCGCCGAAGAAGGCGACAGAAACGTGGTCCCGCCCCAACACCTTGTCGGCCAGGCCGTAGCCGACGGCATGGGGCAGGTTGCCGCCGATGATGGCGCTGGTGCCGACGATGCCGGCCGGGGCCCAGCGCATATGCATCGAGCCGCCGCGCCCGCCGCAGAAGCCCTCCGACAGGCCCATGATCTCCGCCATGCCGCGGCGAACAAGATCGCCCGCCTCCGCCACCGGTTCGTCCCGGCGCGGGTCATAATCCTCGGGCAGCGCGCTGTTCAGCAGCTTCGCCAGGATCTGGTGATGCGCGCGGTGGGTGCCGTTCAGCTTGTCCCCGACGCCGAGTACCGACATGGCCCCGACCGCACCGGCTTCCTGCCCGATGGAAGCGTGGGCAGGGCCGTGGACGAGGCCTTGCCCGTGAAGCTCGAGGATCTTCTCCTCGAAGCGGCGGATCACCAGCAGCTGCTCCATCCAACGGGCAAGCTCGGCGGGGTCTTCCGCCGCCCAATCGGCCTCGTCCACCTCCAGCCGGAACCAGGGCGTGGCGGTGGTGATGGGGGAGCGCTGCATCGGGCGTTTCCTCGGATGCGCCTTGTTCCGGCGCTTAGGTGTCGAAGCCGTCGAAGGGTGTCGGATCCAGGAAGCGGCGAAGGACGTTGCCCGTCAGGCGGCTGACGGAATTGTCGTAGCCGTTGTGGGAGAGCGAGCAGGCCCAGGCGATGGAGCCGGTGGAGAAGACCGCGCCGCCCCGGGATGTCGGGAAGAAGGCAATATCGGCGCGCACCTGCGCGTTCTGGTCGCCCATGGTGCCGCGATGAAGCGTGCGCAGCTCCTCCAGCGTGGGGACGCCGCCATAGTCCAGGCGATCGGCGGTGGCGAGCCAGAGAAGATGCGGCGGAGAGCCAAGGGTGGGCTCCACCCGATCCACCTCAAGCCCCGCTGCGCCACCTCCGCGCAGGCCGAAATCGCCGAGCGGCGCATCGAGATCGATCCCCTCGACCGCCCAGGTGATACGCGGGTCACGCGCGGGCTCCCGCCACGCATAGGGGTAGGACCGGGTGAAAACCTGCGCGTCAAAGCCCACACCGACCAGGCGCTGCGGCGGCCTGCCGTTGCTGCGCCACAGGCCGGAGGGCTCGCCCGTGAAGGACAGGGCGTTTTCCCCCGCCTCCCCCTCCCAGGTGCGCAGCCCGTTCATGCCGCGGCGGATCTCCATGCTGTGCGGCTGGGTTGGGTGCCAGCCAATCCGCCAGTAGAAGCCGTTGCCGCCGAGATAGATGTGCCGCCCGCCGGCACGCTGGTAGGAATCAAAGGCCTCGATCATCGAGCGGCTGAAATACTCGGGGTGCGAGCCGGTGATGACGCAGCGATAGGGCGCTAGGGCCTGGGCGCCGTGGCGATGGATGTCGTCATCGACGATGATGTCGTAATCCTGGCCCGTCTCCTCCAGCCAGTCGATGACGTGCGTGTCGTTGCCGTAGTTGAAGGTGGCGCCGCGCGGCCGCATGTTCAGGATGGGGCGGCGCGCGGTGGAGTAGCACCAGCCGCTACCGTCACTATGCGTGTCATAGGTGGACAGGCCGAGCTCGCGATGCTCCTGCAGGTACACATCGTCGCGCGAGAGAGCGATCAGACCTTCCAGCATGGCCTCCGCATGCACCTGGTCCAGCCGCAGCGCGCTGTTGGCATAGGCGAGGAAGGTGGCGGTGCTGGCGACGAAGGCGAGTTCGGACCGTGGCTTGCCGAGTGGCGCGCGGACGAAGAAGGCCACGAAGCTCTCGACGGGATCGTCGCTTTCCTGGCGCGCGCGGAGGCGCAGCGCGTAGAAGCCGCTGCGCCAGTCCTCGGGAATGGTGAAGCGCAGGTCCGGCGACCAGCCTGCATCCTGCATGTCGTCGCTGTGGAAGTGGATGGCGCCGTAGAGCTCCGGCGCCTCCGTCCATTGGACCGTGCGGCCATCCCAGTTGGCGCCGGTGACGGCGCGCATGGGCATGTGGCGCAGGGTGCCGTCCAGCCGGTTGGCGGAGAGGTCGCGGACAGTGTCGGTCGGGATGTCGCGCGAGAAGTCCCAGGCGGCAACCAGATCGGGCTCAGCCGGGTTGGGCGAAAGGCTCTCGGCAATGGCGCGCAGGGCGGGCGTGCCGAGCACGGCGGAGAGAAGGCGAGGGCGGTCGATCTTGCCGTCGAAATGCGCGGCGGTGCGGGGCGCATCGCCCGGCTCCAGCGCGTGGGCGGCGATGACGAGGGCCGTGTCGGCGGGCCAGGTCACCGCAAGGGGCGCCCCGGCCGTCGCGCTGCAGCTCGTGTCGCGGCCGGCCTGGGGGTCCAGGCTGGTCTGGGTGACTGTCATGTGCCCCGCAAGCGGGTCGAGCACGGCAGCGACGAAGATCCACTCGCGCTCGATCACCGGCTTCGGTGCCGTGACGCGCCAGAGCCGGCCGGCGGCACCGACGATGAATTCCAGCCGACTCTCGTCATTGAGCCCGACGCGCCATCCCTCCGCCGTGTCCTCGCGCCAGCGGGAGAGCACCGTCTGCGCCCCGGCCGTCGGCGCCGTGGGATAGAGGAACAGGCCGAGGGAGAGAGACCCCGGCCGGTTTAGCGCTGGCGCATCGGGGATGATGGCGCAGGAGCCGGGGTGGAGAGGCTGGTGCCGCAACGCGACCGGGCCGTCGATGGGCGTGCCGGGCTGATGGAAGCGCAGGCCCGGGCCGTCCGGATCCGGATCGGCGCAGCGGACGCGAAGCAGTGTCGCCTCGGCCCCCTCCAGCGTGGCGCTGGAGAGGTGGAAGGCGACCTCCTCGCCCGGGGAGACGACGAGCGGCCAGGCATAGCCGAGGACGGAGTTGGTGTCGGTCATGCGGTCTCCCCGGCGTTCTCGATCGTCTGGCCGGTCAGCGCTTCCCAGCGCATGACAAAGACGGCCCACTCGGCCTCGGCGAGGCTGGTGAAGACCTGGTTCGGAAAGGTCTCCACCGGCACGCCGCGTCCGCCGGGCAGGCGGCCGAGCATCCAGCGCCGGTTGGGTTCCAGCACCACCAGCACGTAGCGGCGGCCTACGCCGGACCAGCGCATGCGGTGCAGCAGCTTTTGCAACGCGTCGGTATGCGGCCCGCGGGGCTTGCGGCGGAATTCCTCGACAAGGTCGAGGCGGGCCGGGTCGACCGGCCAGTGCGCCGCCTCGGGATCGTTCACCAGCATGAGGGACAGATTCCGGCGAAGGAGGAGGAGAACGGGGTGGGCCCTGATGACCCGCCCCGGCCGATCAGCGCGTGAGCCAGGTCACCCAGCGCTCGCGCATCGCGTTGCGGTTGGTAGCAATCCATTCGTAATCCGCGATGACGAGCCGGTCCCAGTTCTCGGGCCAGGAAGCGCGGTAGCGGCGCTCGCCTTCCGGCACCAGCGCCGCGGTCTCGCGATTGTTGGAATCGAAGGACACCTTGTCGCTGAAGGGCAGGTGCTCGCGCGGGTTCTGGACGAAGAAGTCGAGGAACCGCATGGCATTCGCCGTGTTCGGCCCGCCCTTCAGCACGGCCCAGTTGCCGACGTCGCGGATCGCACCATTCCAGGTGAAGTCGAACTCGCCGCTCTTGGCCAGCGGCACAGCGCGGGAGGAGTACAGCACGCTCATGACAGCATCTCCGCCGCGGAGGATCTGCATGGAGTTGTCGCCGCTCTTCCACCAGGCCGCCACATGCGGCTTGATCGCGTCCAGCTTGCGATAGGCGCGGTCCAGATCCAGCGGGAAGAGCCTGTCGCGCGGCACGCCATCCGCGATCAGTGCGGCGAGCGGCAGCCACCACTCGCGATCGCCCGTGTCCGGCAGGGAGCGCGCGCCCGGGAACCTTGCCACGTCGAAAAAGTCCGCCCAGTTGGCCGGGCCGCCATTGGGGTAGGCCTTCTTGCTCCAGGTGATCGCCATGCCACCGGCGGTGCGAATGATGCCGGTGGGAAAGCAGCCGCCGGGAAGGGCGTGCTGTGTCATCGCCGGGGTCGTGCAGTCCACAGGCGCCAGGATGTCGGCGTGCTGGATCAGGTCCGGCGGGGTCGCGGTGACGACGTCGAAGGGAATGTTGCCGCTGCGCTGGCCGGCGCGGGCGCGGGCCCACTGGTCCGGCAGCTCGATGGGGATGGAGCGGACGCGGATGCCCGCCTCCTGTTCGAAGCGGCGGTAGAAATGCTCCTGCAGGCTGCGCTCCATCAGGCCGCCCGTGGCGCAGACCACCACCTCGCCCGAGCCGCGCTGCGCCAGGGCCGGCCGCGCCAGCCCGGCTACCGCCGACGCCGCGAGGAACCCTCTCCGATTCACGCCCATGCCCTGTCTCCTCTGTTGTTGAAGGTCAGCCCGGGTTGGACCAGGCCGCGTCGCGCTCCATGCGGCCGAGAAGGGCGACGAGATTGGCGCCGCCCTCCATCAGGTCCGCGCAGAGGGCGGCGCGGGTGGCGCGGGGGTCGCGCGCGCGCAGGCCGTCGATGATGTCGAGATGGCGATGACGGCCGGGATAGGTCGGCCGCGCATCCGGGTAGAGGAAGGCGTGCATGGGGCCGTTTCGGAGCCAGATGCTCTCGATGATCGACAGCAGCTCGGGCATTGCGGCCGCGGCGTAGAGAGTGTGGTGGAAGGCCCAGTTGGCGCGGTTCGCGGCCAGCGGATCCTCCGCCTCCTCGGCGGTGGTCAGCGCGGCGTTGGCGTGCTCCAGCGCGTCCAGGTCACCGGGGGTGATGCGGATCGCGGCCGCCTCCGCCGCCAGGCCTTCCAGCTCCACGCGGATCGTGCGGAGCTCCACATATTGCTCCAGGCTGAGCCCCGCGACGGTGATGGACCGCGCCGCTTCCAGCCGCAGCGCGCGCTCGCGGGCAAGCTGCACCACCGCTTCCCGCACCGGGGTTTCCGAGACCTGCATGGCGGCCGCCAGGTCGCGGATCTTCAGCCGCTGCCCCGGGCGCATGCGGCCTTCGAACAGGGCCGTGCGCAACTCGTCATAGACCCGCCCTGCCAGGTTTTCCCGGCCGACCGGGGCGACGAAATCAAGAACCTTGGCGGGGGCAGTCATGGGTTTGACGATCCTGTTCCGGCCGCACGCGCCCGCCGCTCCATGCTGCGCTTCAACGCGTAGCCGAGCAGAAGCGCGGCAATGGTGAGCGCGGTGAGCATGGTCGCGACCGCGGCCAGGGTGGGCGAGATGTTGAAGTCGATATCCTCGAACATCTTCCGCGGCAGCGTCTTGCGGTCGAGATCCGAGATGAAGAAGGATACCACCGCCTCGTCGAAGGAGATGATGAAGGCGAACAGGGCGGCCGAGACGAGACCTGGCGCGATCAGCGGCAGGGTGACGTGGCGGAAGGTGCGGAACGCCCCCGCCCCGCAGGACAGCGCGGCCCGCTCCAGCTCCGCGTCGAAGCGATAGAGGGCGGCGAGCACGGTGAAAACCACGAAGGGCAGCGCCAGCACCGTATGGGCCATGGCGAAGCCGAGCAGCGAGCCGGTGAGGCGAAGCTGCTCGAAGACCAGGAACATGGCCACCGCCAGCGCGATATGCGGGACGATCACCGGGCCGATCACCAGCAGCTCGATCAGCCCCTTTCCGGGTAGCCGACCGCGCACCAGGGCCAGGGCCAGCATCGTCCCGACCACGGTGGCGCAGATGGCGGAGATCACCCCGGCCTCGGCGCTGAACAGCGTGGCGCGGATCCACTCACCATCCTCGAAATACGCGGCGTACCAGCGGAGCGAGAAGCCCTTGGGCGGGAAGCTCAGCAGCCGCTCCGGCCCCACCGACATGGGGGCGATGATGAGGGTGGGCAGCAACAGGAAGACGGTGACGGCATAGGCCGCCGCGTTCAGCGCCATGCGCCCGGCGCGATTGGGGGCCTGCGGGCGGCTCATGCCGACCCCACGAAGCGGTCCAGCCGCACGGCCCGCTTGAACAGGATGGTGATGGCCAACACGAACAGCAGGAGAAGGCCGACCAGCGCACCGGCGAAAGGCCAGTCCAGCATTTCCCGTACCTGCTGCGAGACAAGGGTAGCGATCATCATCTGCTTCGGCCCGCCGATCAGCGCGGGGGTGACGAAGAAGCCGAGGGCCAGCAGGAACACCATCAGGCATCCCGAGGTGACCCCTGGCAGCGCGAGCGGCCAGATCACCTCCCGGAAGGTCGACCAGGAGGAGGCGCCGAGCATCTGGGCGGCGCGGGAAAGGTCCTCGGGGATGCCCTTCAGCGCGGAGAGGATGGGGAGCACCATGAAAGGCAGCAGCACATGCGCCATGGCGAGCACCACCGCGCCCTGCGTGTAGAGGAGTTGCATCGGCGCATCGATGATCCCGGCCCCCTGCAGCAGCTGGTTGATGACGCCGTTCCGCTGCAGCAGCACCATCCAGGCATAGGTGCGGACGAGGACGGATGTCCAGAGCGGCAGCAGCACGGCGGCCGCAAGGAGCGCGAGGACGATCCCCCGGCTGCGCGACATGACCCAGGCCAGCGGCCAGGCGAGGACGAGGGCCAACGCCGTGACCAGCACCGCGATCCAGAGCGTGCGGAGCATGACCCGGAGATAGACGGGCTCGTCGAAGGCGCGCGCGTAATGCGCGGTGGTTGGGCCGGGGACGAAAAGGCTCTCATGCAGCAGCGTCGCGAGCGGCAGGATGAAGATGACTGCGATAAGCAGCAGGAAAGGTGCCGCGAGCAGGAGGCTTGAGGCGGGGCTGTAGCGGCGGCCACCGAGGAAGAACGGAGAGGGGCGCCTCACGCGGGAAAAGCCCGGGCATCGGCGGCCTGCCAGGCCAGGCGCACGGCCTCCCCCGGGCGGGGCTCGTGCAGCCCGGCGCCGGCGGGGATGCGGGCGCGGAGAAGCTGCCCGCCCTCCCCTTCCAGCATCAGCGTGGTGGCATTGCCCGCGTAGATGGCATCCGTCACCCGCGCCCCGGGCCCGTCACCACCGGCGGGAAGGACACGCAGCCGCTCGGGACGCAGCGCGACCCTGATCCGCGCGCCCGCCGGAATTACCTGCGCCGCGGTGGCCTGCATGCTGCCACCACCGTCGAGCGCGACCGAGACGGCCTCGCCCGGCATGGCTGGCTGGCTCAGCCGCCCCTCGCAGAAATTGGTCTCGCCGATGAAGCCAGCGACGAACACCGTCGCCGGCGCCTCGTAGAGGTCGCGCGGAGCGCCGAGCTGCTGGAGCCGCCCGTGGTCCAGCACCGCGACGCGATCGGCCATGGTCAGCGCCTCCGTCTGGTCGTGGGTGACGAAGATGACGGTGATGCCGATCCGGCGTTGCAGCTGCTTGATTTCGATCTGCATCTCCTCGCGCAGGTTCTTGTCCAGCGCGGAGAGCGGCTCGTCCATCAGCAGCACGCGCGGCTGGTAGACGATGGCGCGGGCGATCGCCACGCGCTGCTGCTGCCCGCCCGAGAGCTGCGCGGGCTTGCGGTCCCCCATGCCGCCGAGGCGGACAGTGTCGAGCGCCGCGCGGGCGCGCTGCTCTCGCTCTGCCCGACCGATGCCGCGCATCTTCAGGGGAAAGGCGATGTTTTCCAGCACGCTCATATGCGGGAACAGCGTGTAGCGCTGGAACACCATGCCCAGGTTCCGCTTGTTCGGCGGCGCCCAGGTCGCCTCCTCGCCCCCGATCAGGATGCGGCCCTCATCCGGGTACTCGAACCCCGCGATGGACATCAGGATGGTGGTCTTGCCCGAGCCGGACGGGCCGAGCAGCGCCAGGAACTCGCCGGCGCCGACCTCCAGCGAGACGTGGTCCACGGCGTTCACGGGGCCGAAGCGCTTGACCAGCCCCTGCACCGCCACCCGGCCTTGCGACACGTCCCCACCCGCCAAATCCGGCTCCATCGGCTGCGATTCCCGAGGATGCTATTTGATATATCGACATCGCCGCAACCTCGTTTCACACTTCTCAAGTCATGGGGGAAGGGGACGACGATGCCGGCACTGAACGAGCGGATGCTGCAGGATGCGTTGCCGCCAATCGAGGGCGAGCTGCGCGTGCCCGGGCTTTCCGCCCCCGTGGAGGTGCTGCGCGACACCCATGGCATTCCGCATCTCCGCGCCGCGACGGTGCCGGATGCCTGGTTCGCGCTGGGCTTCGTCCATGCGCAGGACCGGCTGTTCCAGATGGAGCTGACGCGTCGCCGCGCACTGGGCCGCGCGGCCGAATGGCTTGGCGCTCCTGCGGCGGAGGCGGACATCCTCGTCCGGCGCCTGGGGATGGAGGCGGCCTGCCGGCGCGACCATCAGGCGCTGGGCGAGGCGGCACGGGCGATGCTGGACTCCTATGCCGCGGGGGTGAACGCCTTCCTCACCTCCGGCGCGCCTGTTCCCATCGAGTACACGCTGCTGGACGCACAGCCGGAGCCCTGGGAGGGCTGGCACAGCATTGCGGTGATGCGGCGGCTCGGGTTGCTGATGGGTTCGGTGTGGTTCAAGCTCTGGCGTGCGGCAGCCCTTCCCGTCGTGGGCGCGGAACAGGTCGGAAAACTGCGCTACGACGATGGCGGCGAGGACCTGCTCTGCATTCCGCCCGGCGAGACGGCGGCGCGGCATGAGGCGGATCTGTCCGCACTCGCCCCCGCCATCCGCGCGCTGCTGGAATCGCTCGGCCTGCCCGGCGACGAGACTGGCGGCGGCAGCAACAACTGGGTGGTGGGGCCCTCGCGCAGCAGCACGGGGCGGCCCGTCCTCGCGGGCGATCCGCACCGCGTGTTCGAGATTCCGAACATGTACACCCAGCACCACGTCGCCTGCGATGCCTTCGACATGATCGGGCTGACCGTGCCGGGCGTGCCGGGCTTCCCGCATTTCGCGCAGAACGGCCGCGTGGCCTACTGCGTGACGCACGCCTTCATGGACATCCATGACCTCTTCCTCGAGCGCTTCGACGAGCGTGGCGCGCAGGTGATGCAGGCCGGCGAATGGGTGCCGGTGCGCCGGCGCGAGGAGAGCATCGCCGTGCGCGGCGGCGAGACGCGCCGCTTCGAGGTGCTGGAGACGCCGAACGGGCCGGTGATCGCGGGCGATGCGCGCGACGGCACCGCGCTGTCCCTGCGGTCCGTGCAGTTCGCCGAAACGGACCTCTCCTTCGACTGCCTGCCGCGCATGACGGGGGCGGAGAGCGTCGAGGGCCTGTTCGAGGCGACGCGCGGCTGGGGGCTGATCGACCACAACCTGGTCGCGGCCGATACGGCCGGGCATATCGGCCATCTCGTGCGCGCTCGCGTTCCGCGCCGCGGGCGCGACAGCGGCTGGCTTCCAATGCCGGGATGGACGGGCGAACACGCCTGGCAGAGTTGGATCCCGCATGACGACATGCCGCGCGCGATCGACCCGGCGGAGGGGCTGATCGTCACCGCCAACAACCGCGTGGTGGCGGACGACCATCCTGATTACCTCTGCACGGACTGCCACCCCCCCTATCGCGCGCAGCGTATCCTGGACCGGCTGCGGGACGGCCCCGGCTTCGGCCCGGAGGACGCGGATGCCATCCATGGCGACACGCTCTCCGTCAACGCGCTGCTGCTGCGGGAACGCCTGGGCGCCATGGCGCCGCCGGAGGGCGAGGCGGGCGCGCTACGAGCCCGCCTGCTGGTCTGGGACGGAAAGATGGAGGCCGGCGCCACCGCGCCGACGGAGTACATCGCGCTGCGGCGCGCGCTGACGCGGATCCTGGCCGAGCGCAGCGGGCTCCAGGGCGCGGGCACGCACCCCTGGCTGGCCGTGGCGCCCGGCGTGGCGCCGATGAACCAGCTCTGGTGGACGCTGCCGAACCTGCTGCGGCGGAACGACGCCTCGCTGCTGGCCGGGTGGAGCTGGGACGAGGCGATCGCGGCGGCGCTGCAGCAGGTGGCCGGCGCGCCCGCCGCGGCTTGGGGCGAGGCGCACCGCCCACGCTTCACGCACCCGCTCTCCGCCCTGTTCCCGGAAGCCGCCCCCCTGCTGGACCCGCCCGCCCTCCCGCTCGGAGGCGACGGCGACACGGTCATGGCGAACGGCCTCCTGGCCGCCTCGGGCCCGGCGGCGGCCTACGGGGCCCTGGCGCGCTACGTCTTCGATGTGGGGAACTGGGACAATAGCCGCTGGGCGGTGTTCCACGGCGTCTCGGGCCGGCCGGGCAGCCCCTACTACATGGACCAGCACGCCGAATGGGCCGAGGCACGCATGATGCCGATGCTCTATGGCTGGGACGCGGTGCGCCAGGCCGCCCGCCACGTCCAACGCCTGACGCCCTGAAGGCTCCCGCCAGACGGAGTGCACCCCGCTTCCTCGGGACGAACGCCAAGCGTGCGTCCTGGGCGATCAGGGCTCCGGGAGAAGGCGAAGCCTTCCCCGGAGCGAGCCGCCAATCGTCAGGCTGAAGCCGCCCGCAGCCGCTCCTCCATCGCCACGATCCCCGCCGCGTCCACATTGGCGAAGGCGATCCGCAGATGGGCCTCCTCCCCCTCGAAGGCGGGCCCGGGCAGGCACATCAGCCCATGCTCGGTGGCCAGCCGCTCCGCCACAGTCCAGGCCGAGGTCTCCCCGAACGGGTGCTTCACATAGGCGAAATAGGCCCCGAGCGACTGCAGTTCCCAGCCCGGCAGGCGGGAGAAGGCGGCGCGGACGGTTTCTGTCCTCTCCTGCATCTCCGCCCGCCTCTCAGCCCGCCAGTCTCCCAGCGCCCCGAGCCCCCAGGCCAGCGCGACCTGCCCGGCCCGCGCGGCGCAGATCTGCACGCAGTCCATCACCTTGCCGATCTCGGGCAGGATCGCCGCCGGGGCGCCCAGGGCGCCAAGTCGGTGCCCCGGAATCGCGAAGGACTTGGAGAAGCTGTAGAGTTGGATGACGCCCTCGGGCCAAGCATCGCCCGAGAGCAGGTCATGCGGCCGGTCCTGCCCGGCGGGCAGGAAGTCCCGGTAGGTCTCGTCCAGCACCAGCCAGATCCCTCGTTCCCGGCACAGGGCGTGGAAGCGGGCGATCACCTCGGGCGGATAGACAGCCCCGGTCGGGTTGTTGGGTGTGACGAGGACGATGGCCCGCACCCGGTCGTCGATCAGCGCCGCCGCCTCCTCCGGATCGGGCACGAAGCCCTGCTCGGCGTGGCAGGGCAGCGGGCGGGGTTCCACCCCCAGCATGTCCAGCACCATCCGGTGGTTGAAGTACCAGGGGGTGGGCAGCAGCACCGCGTCCCCGCGGCCGGCGAGGGCCATCATCGCCACGAAATAGGCCTGGTTGCAGCCGGCGGTGATCACCACCCGGGACGCGTCCGGCCGGCCGCCATACATGGCGGCGAGGTCGGCGGCATAGGCCTCCCGCAGCGCCACGTCGCCCATGATCGGGCCGTAAACCGCACAGGCGGGGTCGCCCGCCGCGCGGGAGAGGCGATCGAGCATACCCGGCGCCGGCGCATAGGACGGCACCGCCTGGCACATATTCAGCAGCGCCTTGCCCTGGCTGGTGTCGCGGGTGGCGGCGTAGCGGGCGCCCCAGGCCTGGATCTCCGGGATAGGCGGGCTGCCGGTGTCGAGGAGGAGGGGGTTCAGGGGCGGCATCACTATCCTGTCGGGGGGAAAGACGCACAACGCGCGTCAGTGCGCATGGTCCTGCAACAGTCAGCCGGAGAAATGACATCGGGCGGCGCCGGGGCTCAGACGCCCAGATGCTCCCGCACCCGGTCCCGGTCGGCCAGCAGCACCCCGGACGGACCGTCGAACACCACGCCCCGCCCCGCCAGCACCACCGCGCGCGGGCAGAGGCGGAGGGCGAGGGCGACGTTCTGCTCGGCCAGCAGCACCGTCAGCCCCTCCCTCGCCAGCCTGCCGACAGTCCCGAGGATGATCTCCTCCGCCATCATCGGCGCCAGCCCCTCGCTCGGCTCGTCCAGCACGAGGAGCCGGGGCTGGGTGAGCAGGGCGCGGCCGATGGCCAGCAACTGTCGCTCGCCGCCGCTGAGGGAGCTGCTGAAGGAGGTCCGCCGCTCCGCCAGCCCGGGAAAGAGCCCGAACACCCGCTCCAGCGTCCAGTCGCCCGGCCGCTTGCGCAGCGTCGCCAGCCGAAGATTCTCGGTTACCGTGAGATTGGGGAAGACGCCGCGCCCCTGCGGGACGAGCGCGACGCCGAGCCGCGCGATTTGGTGCGTGGGCCAGCCGGTCACGTCCTGCCCCATCACCCGCACCGTGCCGCCGACGCGCGGGCCCAGGTTGAACAGGGCGTTCACCAGCGTCGTTTTTCCCACCCCGTTGCGGCCGAGGATGGCCACCGCCTCGCGCGGCGCCACCTGCAGCCCGATTCCGCGCAGGATCTCCACAGCCCCGTAATGCGCCGAGACGCCGGAGAGGGAGACAAGCGGCTGGCCCTCAGGGGTGGGGGCGGCACTCATCGGTCGGCTAGGCCCCCCAGATAGGCGGCGCGGACGGAGGGATCGGCCCGCACGGCTTCCGGCGTGCCGATGCAGAGCATGCAGCCAAGATTCAGCACCGCGATCCGGTCGCAGGCCGCGAAGACGATCTCCACGTCATGCGCGATGAGGACGACCGAGGTGCGGGCGTCATGGTTCCGCACGATCTCCAGCACCCGGTCCGCCTCGCCGCGCGCCAGCCCCGCCGTCGGCTCGTCCAGCAGCAGCACGCGCGGCTCGAGCGCGAGGGAGATCAGCACGTCCACGATCCGCTGTTCGCCATAGGAGAGGTCGCTCATGCGCTCTCCGCCCCGGCGCGCCAGGCCGCTCTCGGCCACAAGCCGGTCCGCGCGCGCCTCCGCCTCTGCCTGGAACTGCCGCGCGCCGAACCAGCGCAGCCCATGCCCGGCCCGCTGGCGCGCGGCCATGGCGATGTTCTCGCGCACTGTCAGATCAGGGAACACCATAGCCTTCTGGAAGGTGCGCACCAGCCCGCGCGAGACGCGTTGGGCGGGCGAAAAATGGTCGATGGCCTCGCCCGCATAGCGCACGCTGCCGGCATCGGGGCGAAGGAAGCCGGTGATGACGTTGAACAGCGTCGTCTTGCCCGCGCCGTTCGGGCCGATCATCCCGAGCGTCTCGCCTTCCCGCAGCGCGAAGCTCACATCGTCCAGCGCCTGAAAGGCGGCGAAGCTCTTGCCGACGCCGGAGATCTCGAGCACCGCCGTCATGGCCGCTCCTCCCGCAGGAGCCCAGCGCGCCGGGCCAGGCCGCGAAGCCCGCTGGCGAGCCCGGTGGGCAGCAGCAGCACGGTGAGCACAAAGATCAGCCCGACGAAGAGCTGCCAGCGATCGGTGTAGGAGCTGAGATAGGTCTGGATGGTGAGGAGGACGGCGCTGCCGAGAAAGGCGCCCCAGAGCGAGCCGACGCCGCCGATCACCAGCATGATGATCATCGTGGCCGAGAGGGTCCAGTGCACGCTCTGCGGGCCGACATAAAGGTTCACGAAGGGAAGCAGCGAGCCCGCGGCGCCGGCGATGGCACCCGAGGCGAGCATGGCAAGGAAACGGATGCGCGGGATGCTGTAGCCCAGCGCGCTCATCCGGATCGGCTGCTCCCGCGTGCCGACCAGCGCGCGCCCCAGCGGGGCGGCGACAAAGGAACGGGCGAGACAGAGGGCGCCTATCGCCAGCGCGCCGGCGAGCAGAAAGAGCGAGCGCGCATCGCCCAGCAGCCAGGGGCCGAAAACGAGCGGGGGAAGGCCGCGCAGCCCGTCCGCGCCGCCCGTAACATCGCGCCACTGGAAGGCGATCTCCCAGACGATCTGCCCGAGCAGAAGGGTGAGGATGAGCAGGAACAGGCTGCTCGTGCGCACGATCACGGCGCCCATCACCGCCGCGACCGCCATGCCCGAGGCCGTGCCCACGGCCAGCATCAGGACGACATTGCCCCCGAGGTGCTGCGCCGTGATCGCGGCCGCATAGGCCGCCGCCCCGAAAAGCGCGGCATGGCCCAGCGAAACCAGCCCGCCAAAGCCGACCAGTAGATCGAGGCTCATCACGGCCGTGCCGAGGATGAGGATCTCGGCAAGGAAGCGCAGATGGAATTCCCCGGCCAGGAAGGCCACTGCGAGCATCGCCACCACTGCCAGCAGCAGCGGCACCGGCCACCAGAGAAGCATCAGCCGCCGGGAAGGCGGCGTGCGGGGGGCGGACATGCCCTCACACCTGCCGCAGCCGCGGGGCGACGAGCCCGTTGGGGCGAAGGAGCAGCAGCGCCGCCATGGCGGAGAAGGCCGCCACATTGGCGATCTCGGGGAACCACACCTTGCTGAAGGTGAGGGCGAAGCCGACGACCAGCGCGCTGGCCACCGTGCCGCGAAAGGTGCCAAGCCCGCCGACCACCACGGTGATGAGGGCGAGGATCAGCACCTCCTCGTCCAGCCCGGGATAGGCGGCCAACATCCCCGCGCCCAGCGCCCCACTGACGCCACCCAACCCCGCCGAGAGCACGAGCACGGCGGCGAGGACGCGGCGCGTGTCGATGCCCAGCGTCTCGACGATGCCGCGATCCACCACCGAGGCGCGCACCACCGCCCCCCAGAGCGTGCGGTCCAGCAGCACCCAGAGCAGCCCGGCCAGCACGAAGCCGGCGGCGATGATGAACAGGCGGTAGATCGGGAAGGGGATGTCGAGGATGAAGACAACGCCCTGCAGCACCTCCGGCAGTTCGGGCGTGAGGATCTGCGCGCCGAACCCCCAGCGCATGAGATCGGCGAAGATGACCGAGAGGCCGTAGGTCAGCAGCACCTGCATGAGATGCGTGCGCGCGTAGAAGCCGCGGAAAGGAAAGCGTTCCAGCAGCGCGCCGGCCAGCGCCGTGGCCAAGAAGGCCACGGGAAAGGCCAGCCACCAAGGCGCGCCCGAGCCGAACCAGAACACCGCGATGTAGCTGCCCAGCAGGTAGAAGGAGCCATGCGCCAGGTTAATGAAATTCATCAGGCTGAGCACGACGGAGAGGCCAAGCCCGGTCAGCAGCAGCAGCGCCGAGAAGGACAAGGCATTAAGGGCCTGGATGGCGGCATAGCCCATGGCGGCTCCCCTCGTCTCATTCCCCTGGCCCAGGGTCGCGCACCGCCTCATAGGTGTGCACGACGGTGTTGATCATCTTCCCGTCCGCACCGCGCCGCACCTCGTTCACATGGATGTCGAGCACGGCCTGGCCGTTGCGCGGATCGAAGGCGATGCGGCCGAAAGCGGTGTCCACCGGCTGGTCCAACAGTGCCTGGCGGGCCTTTTCCCAGTCGGAGAGGTCGCCGTTCATGCGCTCCAGCACGGCCTTGATGGTCTGGCCGCAGACATAGCCGTTGGTGCTGAACTCGCCCGGCAGCGGCTTGCCGTTCGCCATGTAGGCGCGGTTGAACGCGGCGCTGGCCGGGGCCATCGGCGACTGGTTGAAGGTGTTGACCGCGCCCAGCGCGGCATCGCCCACCACCGGCAGCACGTCCTCCTGGTCGAAGAAGGCGCCCGGGCCGACGAGCGGGATCCGCCCGGCCAAGCGGTACTCCTTCCATTGCCGCAGGAACCGCACCGCATCGCTGCCCGCGAAGAAGCCATAGACCATCTCTGGGCGCTCGGCGGCAATCGTGGTTAGCAGCGGCCCGAAATCGGCGCTGCCCAGCGGCGTCCAGAGCTGCCGGCCCAGCCGCCCGCCCATCTCCTGATAGACCCCCGCGAAATCGCCCACATACTCCCGGCCCGCCGCGTAATCCGAGGCAACGGTGAGAACCCGTGCCTTGGACACCCTCTCATAGGCCCAGCGCCCGGCCGTGCTGCCCAGCATCCAGTTCGTCTTGGTCGGGCGGACGATGAAGGGGCTGGCCGCCTTGCGGGCGAGATCGTTGGCGGAGCCGAGCAGGAAGGTCGGCATCCTCGCCTCGGTCACCACGTCGCGCATGGCCAGGGCGACGCCGGAGCTGATGACGCCGCAGACCACATCCACCTTGTCCTGCCCGATCAGCTTGCGCGTCTTGCGCACGCCCTCCTCGGGCCGCGCCGCATCATCCTCCACCAGGAACTCGACCGTGCGGCCCGCGATGCTGTTTCCGGATTGCGAGAGCAGGAGCTGCATCCCCGCGCGCATGCTCTCACCCAGCGCGGCGAAGGGGCCGGACAGCGAGGTGACCATGCCGATCCGCAACGGCCGCGCGCCCTGTGCTCGCGCGGTCCGGGCCAAGGGCAGGAGGGTCGTGGCGGCGCTGCCGGCCAACAGGTCTCGGCGGCGCAGGGGCAGGAGGTCGCGCATGGATGCTTCGTCCGTCGGGGAATCTGGGCGGTCTGGCGCCGCGCTAGCGGGAAGTCCTCGCCGGGCGCAAGAGGGGGCGGGCCGATCCCGGTCTCCGCCGCCCGCGAATGGGTGCTGGTCCGGTAGGCGGTCCCGGTTGGTTCCACAGGCCACAACGCAGCCCGGGCACCGGCTCCGGCTTGGTCATCACGGATAGGTGTCGCTGAGATCCTCGCGCCGTCGTCGCTTCGGGCAGGGGCGATCCGCCAGACGGCAATGGAACGCAAGTTCCCGCCCGACGCCCGACAGCAGGAACCGCCTCCTCGCACGCGGCAGAGACGGATCAGAGACGGAGCGGAGCAGGCGCGGCGCGCTGGACGGCGCGGCAGCCGCGGACAAGGGTGGCGGGCCATGAGTCATCCACCCCTCCTCCCCCGCCCCTGGGACCTCACCGGCCAGACCATTCTGGTGACCGGCGCCGCAGGCGGCATCGGTGCCGCAACCGCCAGGCTCTGCGCCGGCCTCGGCGCGCGCCTGCTGCTGACCGATGCGCGGGACACCACCGAGACCGAGGCCGCCATCCGCGATTCCGGAGGCACGGCCGCCTCCCGCATCGCGGATCTGAGCGACCGCGACGCCCTGGCAGCCCTGGGCGACTGGGCGGCGCCTGCGGATGGCGCCGTCATCGCCGCCGGCCTCTACGAGCCGCTGGACTGGACGGACCCGGAGTTTGACCGCGCGCTGGACGATGCGCTGGCCATCAACCTCGTCGCGCCCATCCGCCTCGCTCGCCGGCTCTGCACCGCCATGGCGGCGCGCGGCGCGGGGCGCCTCGTGATGCTCGGCTCGATCGCGGCCGCGACCGGCGGCTCCTTTCCCGGCGTCGGGCCGCATTACTCCGTCTCGAAAGGCGGGTTGCACACGCTGGTGCGCTGGCTCGCCGCGCGCCACGCGCCGCAGGGCGTTCTGGTGAACGGCGTGGCCCCGGGCGTGACCGCCACCCGCATGATGGACCGGCACGACATGGCCCCGGCCCTCGCACGCCATCCCATGGGCCGCATGGCAACGCCGGACGAGATCGCCTGGCCGATTGCCTTCCTTCTCTCCCCTGGGGCGAGCTTCGTCGCGGGCGCGATCCTTGACGTCAACGGCGGCAGCATGATGCGGCCCTGATCGCCGCATCCCCCCACCACGCCCCGGCACCGGGATACGACGGCCGGGGCCAGGCGGGTATGAAGGCCCTACCGCGCCGGCCAGCAAGGTCCGGAAATGAGAGCCCGGGAATGAGAGCCCGGGAATGAGAGATGGAGCACGAAACGGGATGAAGCCGGAACAGTATGACGTCCTGGTCGTCGGCGGTGGCGCGGCGGGCGTGGGTGCGGCGGTGGGCGCGGCGAAGACGGGCGCGCGCGTCGGCCTGATCGAGTCAGCCGGCTGCCTCGGCGGCGCGGGCACCATGCGCAATGTGCTCACCTATTGCGGCATCTACACCCTCGGGGAGTACCCGCAGCAGGCAGTGGCCGGCGTGGCTGAGGAGGTGATGGCCAAGCTGCGCCAGTGGGGTGCCATCACGCCGCCGCTACGCCATCGCGGCGTCTTCGTGGTCTTCGACCCCGAGGGCGCGAAGCGCGCGCTGGACGAGGTCTGCCGTGAGGCGGGAGTGGACGTCCTGCTGCACGCCTTCGTCAGCGCGGCGGACCGCAACGGCGATCGCGTGGAACGCATTCACTATGCCGACCATTCCGGCCTCCATGCACTGGAGGCGCGCGCCTTCGTGGATGCGACCGGCGACTGCGACCTGGCCTTTTTCGCCGGCGCCTCCACCCGCTACGGCAACAACGGCGCGGTTAACCTCGCCACGCTGGGCACGCGCTTCGGGGGCGTCGCGCCCGATGCGGAGGTCTCGGCGGAGGCCCTCACCGCCACCATCGAGGCCGCCAGGGCGCGCGGCGTGGCGCCGCTGAGCAAGACCCGCAGCGTGGTCACCCGCCTGCCCCTCTCCGGCGACGTCATCGCCTATCTGGCAAGCGAGGATTACGACGCGCGTGATGCCCGGAGCATGGCGCGTGCCGAGATGGACGGCCGCACCCAGGCCTGGACCTATCTCGAGGTGCTGCGCGCGCTGCCGGGCTGGGAGAGGGCGTATCTGGCCTCCACCGGCCCGGATTTCGGCACGCGGGAGAGCCGGCACATCGACAGCCAGGGGCAGCTCACCTGGCGGGACGTGACCGAGGGCGCGCGGTTCGAGGACTGCATCGCCCTCGGCGCCTGGGGCGTGGAGTGGCACGACCGCGCCACGCTGCAGAGCAGCTTCATGTACCCGCCGCGCAAGGACGAGAGGGGCGGCGGCACCTATGACATCCCACTGCGCTGCCTGATGAGCCTCGACACCCCCAACCTGTTCGCCGCCGGCCGGACGGCGGATGGGGACCGCGAGGCCGGCGCCTCGCTGCGCGTGATGGGCACGGCCTTCGCCACAGGCCAGGCCGCAGGCGTCGCCGCAGCACTGAAGGCGGGCCAGGGGTCAGGCCAGGGCGGGGTGGATGCCGCCGAGGTCCGCCGCATTCTCGCCGGACAGGGCGCGATCCTGGACCCCGCGCAGATGCCGGCGCCCGTCTCCCCATCCCGCCGGACACCCGTCGATGCGTAGGCCGTCCCGCCGCGCCCTGCTCGGCGCGCTGGCGCCAGTCGCCCCGGGGCTGCCCCATCCCGCACGGGCGCAGGATGGATGGCCCTCCGCCCGCCCCATCCGCCTCGTCGTTCCCTATTCCCCCGGCTCCGCACCCGACAATGTCGGGCGCCTCTATGCCGAGGGAATGCGCGCGCGGCTTGGCCAGTCGATCGTGGCGGAGAATCGATCGGGTGGCGCCGGCATGATCGGTACGGAGGCCGGGGCCCGCGCCGCCCCCGATGGCTACACCCTGCTCGTCTCGATCAACGGCCCGATCTCCGTGAACCGGCACCTCTATGACCGGATGAACTACGACGCCGAGCGCGACCTCTGCCCCGTCGCGATGCTCGCCATCTCTCCTTTGGTGATGGTGGTCAGCCCGCGGCTCGGCCCGGATCTCAGCGCCTTCCTCTCGGCCGCCCGGGCGCAGAGCGGCCTGTCCTATGCCTCCACCGGTATCGGCTCCGCCTCTCACCTGCTGTTCGAGGCACTGAAGATCCGCACGGGCATCGACCTCGAGCACATCCCCTATCGCGGCACGCCGGAAGCGCTGGCCGATCTACTCAGCGGCCGCGTGGCGGCGATGATCGCGCTGCCCGGCCAGATGCAGGCCCATCTTCGCGAGGGCACGCTGGTTCCCCTGATGCAGACCGGTGAGCAGCGGATTCCCATCCTTCCGAAGGTTCCCACCGCGGCGGAGGCCGGCCTGGCGGGGATCGTCGGTAGCGGCTGGATGGGGCTTTTTGCCCCCCGTGGCACCCCCGAACCCATCATTGCCCGCCTCGCCGAGGCAGCCCGGGAAACGGCCCGGGAGGCGCGCGTCTCGGAAACCCTGGCCATGCAGGGCTATGCCGCCGGCGGCATGACACCCGACGAGATGGCCGCCTTCGTCCGCGCCGAGAGCACCTACTGGGGCGAGATTATCCGCCAGCTCGGACTGAAGATGGACTAGCCGCCACTCGTCCAGGGAGAACCGGCGGAGCGGCGCCGTTCCATCCCAACCAACACGCCCAGCAAATGCTCCGGAACCCTATCAGGAACATCTTCGCAACGACCCGCTGGCTGTGGCAGCCTTGGTGCGCCTGCACTGAGGAAACGCCCCATGCGCGTCACCATCCCGCTCGTCCTGCCGCTGCTGCTGGCCCTGCTCTCGGCCATTGACCCAGCAGCCGCGCAGAACCGACGGCCGCAGCCTGCCGCGCCGGCAGCTCCCGCCTTCGTTCCCGGCGAGATCCCCGCACAGGATGCCGCCGGCGCGCGGGACGCTGCCGTCCTGCCGCGCTACGCCGGCGCGATCCTGCTCGAAGCCAAGTCCACCGCCTTCGACGAGATGGTCTTCCCCAATGCCCGGCTTGAGCGCCAGCCGGAGCGCGACCTGCGCAACAACGTCTCCTACATGTCCCCCGACCCGTTGCGGGTGGAGGGGCGCCACACGCGGCTGGTCTATGTGCTGCCCGCCGGCCGCTCCTCGCTGGAGGTCATCCGCGGCTACCAGCAGGCGGTGCGAGAGGGCGGTGGCAGCATCACCTGGGAATGCGCCGAGACGGCCTGCGGGGGCAGCCCTTCCACCGCCCTCGCCTCGGGCGGGTCCGAGGCGGGCCTGCTCCAGCGCCTCTACCCCCAGGTGGAGATGCCCAGCCGGCCCGGAAACCCCGTGTTCTGCGCGCTGAACATCGTGCGGTCCGGCCAGCGCTACGCGCTGATGCAGCTGGGCAACAACGGCGGCACGGCGGCCGTGATGGCCTTCACCGTGGCCGACGCCTCCTACATCGCCGGCGACTGCAAGCCCTGGATCGGCCGCGTGGTAGCCCTGGTGAACGTGGTGGAGACCGCGCCGCGCGAGCAGCGCATGGAGACGGTGGGCGCGCAGGCCCTGGGCCAGGGCCTTGCGCGCGACGGCAGGGTGGCGCTTTACGCCGTGCTGTTCGACACCGGCCGGGCCGAGGTGAAGCCCGAAAGCCAGCCGCAGCTGGCCGAGATCGTCACCTTCCTGCGGGCCAACCCCGCGATGAAGGTCCTGGTGGTGGGCCATACTGACAACCAGGGCACGCTCGACCTCAACATCGACCTGTCGCGCCGGCGCGCCCAGGCGGTCACTGCGGCACTGACGGGCCAGGGCATCCCGGCCGCGCGCCTCGCAGCCCAGGGCGTCGGCATGGCGGCGCCGCTGGCCACGAACGACACGGAGGAGGGGCGCAGCCGCAACCGCCGGGTGGAGCTGGTGCAGCAATAAGCCTTCCGCCACACCGCGCCGGGCCCGCGAAACCCACCGGCCTCGCCAGTTGGCACGGCCTCCTCTAGATTGGGGGTCGTAGCTCACGGAGAAACGCGCATGGCGACGATGACCTATACTGTCGTGCAGAGCGGCGACGAGTGGGTGATCCATTCCGGCCAGGATGCCTATACCGGCTACAAGTCCGAAGCCGGCGCGACCAAGGCCGCGATCGCCGTCGCGTCCAAGCTCGGGCGCAATGGCCATGAGACCTTCGTCGTCATCCAGGCGGCCGACGGCACGACAAAATCCGTCTTCGCCTCCGATCCCGAGCCGCCGACCGTCGACAGCATGATGAACGCCGCCCGCTAGGGGCACCTTCCCGCACACCCTTCTCCACCCCGGTCCCGCGGCACCCGCCCGGGGAACGGCGGCGAACCTCCAGCGTTCCGACGGGAATGCCGAGGAGGATCGACCCATGCGAGCCCTGTTCTGCCTGACCCTGGCCGCCGCGCTGGCGCTTCCGTCTGTCTCCCGGGCGGAAACGCTGCGCGACGAGGCTTCAGGACTGCAGATCACCGCACCTGATGGCTACGCGGCCCGGGCGATCGCACCGGGCCGCGGCCAGACCGCCCGCTTCGAGGTGAAGACCCCCGCCGACAAGGACACAGGCTGCCAGGTGGCCTTCGCGCCGGCCCCGCAGAACAACCGCCTTTCCCAGGCCGAGATCGACGCGCTCATGCGCGGCGAGACCTGGCGGGAGGCGGCCCGCTCCGCCCTGTCCGGCGTCTATGACCTGGCCGAGACCTTCCCACTGCCGCCCGGCAAGCGTGAGGGCTTTGTGATGATTGGCGATTTCAAGGATCGGCCGGGCATGCCGCCCCGGGCGCGCGACATTCGGACCCTGTTCGTCATCCAGGAAACCCCTCGGGGAAGAACCTCCACGGTCTGCGTCGGCGAGCGCGCCGGGTTCGAGGGACGGCGCGCCGAGTTCATCGCCCTGGCCGAGGGCAACATCCCCCCTTGAGCGGCCCCGGCCGGCCACGGCCGGCGCCCCGCGCCGCGCGAGTTGATCGCCGGCCGCGTGCCCTCCGGCGCGGCCTCCGCTATCCCGGTGCGGCACCACGGAGGGACCGCCATGCCGCCTCGCCCTGCCGCCATCCTGCTGGCCACCATGCTGCTGGTCGGCATGTCCCTTCCCGCCCGCGCCGCCCCGGAGTTCCGCTTCGAGGGCACAGCCTTCGAGCCACCCCCCGGCTGGACGGCCAACCCCAACGCCCGCCCCGGCATCTGGCAGGTTCAGCGCCGGTTCGAGGACGGCCGGGACCGCGGTGCCGCATCCATCCAGCTCGCCCGGCCCATTCCAGCCGCGGCGGGAGAGTTCGACGCGGTGTTCGGCCGCCTCGCGGGGAGCGTGCAGGGCCTGGAGGACAAGCGGCCGACCGCCCGGGGCGAGGGCGTGACGGCGGCCGGCCACCGCATCCGCTACGACACACGCTGCTGCGCCCGGCGCAACGACGTCTCGGTGGGGACGGAGACGGTCGGGATCAGCGACGGGCGGCGGCACGCCATTCTCATGCTCGTCACCATGGGCTTGCGCCGGGATGCCGCACGCCAGGCGCGGGCGGATTTCGACGCGCTGGTCCGCTCCTTCCGCCTCAACGAGGCCGATAGTCCCACCGCATTCGCCCCGCCCGAGGGCGCGGGTGGCCTGGAAGGCAGCTTCACCCATCTCCACACGGGTCTCACGCCCAATGTGTTCGGCGGTATCGACTTCCAGTCCGAGAACCGGATCATGGTGTTCGACCGCGGCGGCCTCTACAGCCGCGTGGTTCCGGCGGGCGATGGCGGCGTTCCCGCGCATTGCCGCGACAAGCCAGCGGATTGCGGCACCTACCGGCTTCTCGGCGGTGGCATGCTGCGCGGCGCGGACCGTATCGAGCTGCGCGAGATGACCGGCCGCTACGGCCTGATCGAGGTGGCGGAGAAGCCCTTCGCGCGCGAGGGCGAGAACCTGCGCATTGACGATGCGGTGCATCGCCGCCTCGCCCCCCTGCCGCGTGGCACGGTGTTCAACGGAACCTGGCGCTACTTCTTTGCCTCCTCCGGCAGCAGCGCCGCCGGTTCGGGCAGCGTCGCGGTGGAGCGGGTGCTGACGCTGACGCGGGACGGGCGGTTTCGCCGCACCGGCTTCAGCGGCGCGTCCTCGACGGTGGAGACGGGCGGCGGCCGCACCGGCGTCACGACGGGCCGGGACCGCCCGGCCGAGAGCGGGCGCTACGAGGCGGAAGGCTACCGGCTGGTCCTGGTGGGCGATGACGGCCGGCGCGAGACCTTCAGCCTTATTCTGCCCGATGCCAGCGGCGACGCGCTGCTGGTGATCGATGGTGACAACTATCTGAGGCGGGACCGGAAGTGATGGACGGGTTGGAAGACCGGCGGACGACGCAGCCGCGCGGATTGGGTGGACGCCTTCGGACCATCGGCGCGGTCATCGCGGTTCTGGCCGGGATGCCGGCCTCGGCCCATGCCGGCTGCGTCTGGTCCGACCTCGTCCGCGATGAGGCCCGTGCCGCTTCCGTCCTTCCCGGCGCGCCGAGAACCCATTTTATCCAGGACGAGGTTTTCGTGCGCGGCTGCCCGAATGACAGCGCGGCCTGCCGGGCCCGGGCCTTTCTGGTGCCCGGCGATGTCGTGCTGACAGGCCCGACGCAGGGCGCCTTTGTCTGCGCGGGCTTCGCGGGCGCGAAGGGGGCCGCCACCATCGGCTGGCTTCCCGCAGCCGCGCTGGCACCCCTGCCGGAGGCGGAGCAGTCGCCCGCCGACTGGGCCGGGCACTGGGCGGCGCCGGAGCAGGACATCACGATCCGCCCCGCCCGCGACGGCCGGTTGACGGTGAAGGGTGACGCGACCTGGGGCATGGGCAATCCGGAGCGCCTGCGCCGGGGTGGCGTCCATATCGGCGAGATGGCCGGCGAGGCGCGGCCGGAGGGCGGCGTGCTGGCCTTCACCATGGGGCCCGACGGCGCCACCCTGCCCTACGCCACCGGCGATGAGTTTGACTGCCGTATCCGGATGCTGCGGCGCGGTCCGTATCTGGTGGTGCGCGACAACAATGGCTGTGGCGGCATGAACGTCACCTTCTCGGGCTTCTACCGCCGAACCCGGTGAGAGGGCCCGGCCCCGGATCACGGCCCGGGTGCCGTCGCCCGGTCACCCGGCGCGACCGCGGCGGGCGTCACGGGCGCGCCTGCATCCCCGTCCGGCACCAGGCCGAGATAGTCGCGCCAGAAGGCGGTGGAACTGTGCCGGGGGAAGGCATCGCGCCAGCGCTGCGACACCGCAGACCCATCCCGGCGCAGGCGCAGCAGCGCGGGAATCGCGTCGCGCAGGAGCGCGCGGAAGACCTCGCGCGAGCGGCGAAAGACCGGAAGCTTGCGATCCCAGAAGGTCTCGATGGCCAGGCAGTCCGCGCGGCCCAGCCGGGTCCAGACGAAGGACTCGTGGGGAAGCCGGTGCGGCGCCGCGTGCGGGACCGTGGGACGGATCGCGTTCTCCAGGACGTTGCGGGCAAGGGCAATCAACCCGCGCCGCGGCCCCTTGGGCTCGGGGCGTGTAGGTTGCTCCGGCAGCGCCACGCCGCGCGCCACGGCTTCCGCCGGATAGCGCTCCCGGATGGAGGCGAGGCCGGCATGAAGCGGCAGCGGGTCGCCCTCCAGGATCTCGGGCCCGCGCAGGAAATCCACGATCGCCTGCAGGATCAGGGCCGAGCTGTAGTAGCGGAAGGTGAGCATGTGAAAGAAAAAGTGGTGCATCATGCGGGACGCCATGCCGCGCCCGTCCACGCCGAAATGCAGCGCCGCGGCCACCAGCATGTTCCGTGTCTCGTAGTAGAGCTGCCAGCCGCCCATCTTCAGGTAGAAGGGCTCGTGCCACACGGCGATGCCGGGCATGGTGACGGTGTGGATGCCGCGGAAATACAGGCGCATCCCGAATTCCAGGTCATCGCCCCGGATGAAGCAGGGCAGCGGCATTCCCTCCCGCTCCACCAGGGTGAGCGGGACGCCCAGGCACCACCACCCGTTGTAGTGAATGGCCTGCGGAGCGAGCATCTCCGTCAGCTTCTCGGGCCTGCCCGCATCCAGCCGGTGATGCTGCGGGTTGAAGGACCAGTTCTCCGGCCGCAGCAGCGCCCCGCCTTCATAGACCTGGGTCGGCTGCACCATGTCGAGCATTTGGCCGCCGACAGGGAAGTCCTCCGTCGCCAGCGCGAAGAAGGAGGCCATGCGCAGCAGGCTGTCCGGCTCGATCCGGATGTCATCGTCCAGCAGCACGGCATGGGTGGCGGCCGGATCGTCAATGGCGGCGAGGAGACCGCGCCCGAAGCCGCCGGCCCCGCCGAAATTCGCCTGCTCGATAATGCGCAGCTTGTCCGCGTGCCGCGCGAGGATAGGCGCGATGGCAGGATGCGCCGCCAGGCCCGGGCGGCCCTGGTTCACCACATGAATGCGCGCGAGGCGGGAGAGCACCGCCGCATCCCCGGTGATGGACAGAAGAACGGCCGCGATGTCCGTCTCGCGGTTGAAGGTGCAGAAAACCGGGGCCAGGCCGACAGGACGGGCGGAGGCGGCCTCGGTAACCCAGGCCCCGCCCAGCACGCGCATGGGTTCCAGCGCCTCGATCTCGAAGACGACCATCCCGTGCTGGCGGAAGTTGAGGGTCTCCCTGGGGATGGGCACCAGCACCGGCCCGGCCCCGTCCAGCCGCCGCTCGATCACCAGCCGCTCGCCCATGGCGGTGCGGCGCCGGACCCGGAGCGTGCAGGCACCCCGAAGATCCAGCCGCAGGGAGAGCGCGCCGAGGCCGGTGTGGAGCCGCCAGTTCTGCTCGTAAAAGGCGTTGAAATAGGTGTCGAAGCCGAGCACCGCGCCGGGCGGTACCTGCAGCAGCCCTTCCTCGGTGTCCGCCTCCACCGCCCGATCCGCCTGCCGAAGCGTCCAGTAAAGCGGCCTGACCGCAAGTGGCCGGTCCAGCAGGAGGCCCTGCAGAACGAGCCCGGCCTTCCGCGGCTCGTCAGCCCCGTCCTGATACAGCCGGCCCGCAACGAGCAGATTGTCCGGGGCGTCCTGGTGGTCTTGCGGCAAGGGGGCTCCTGAGGCTGGGGCGTCTGACCGCCGCTGTCCAGGATCGGGATAGCGCCAAATGGGTCCCCCCTCCTATCCCCCGCCCCTACTCCTTGACCGCACCCGTGAGCGACGAGACGTAGTAGTCCACGAAGAAGGAATAGAAGATTGCCACCGGCAAGGACCCGAGCAGGGACCCAGCCATCAGCGATCCCCACTGGTACACGTCGCCCTGCACCAGCTCGGTCAGGATCGCGACGGGCACCGTCTTCTTTTCCGAGGAGGAGATGAAGGCGAGGGCGTAGATGAACTCATTCCAGGACAGGGTGAAGGAGAAGATCCCCGCGCTGATCAGCCCAGGCACCGCGAGCGGCAGGGTGATGCGGCGGAGGATCTGCAGCCGCGTCGCCCCATCGATCAGCGCGCACTCCTCCAGCTCATAGGGGATGGATTTGAAGTAGCCGATCAGCAGCCAGGTGCAGAACGGGATCAGGAAGGTCGGGTAGGTCAGGATCAGCGCGAGCGGGCTGTCGAACAGGCCGAGCTGGAACACCATCGTCGCAAGCGGGATGAACAGGATCGAGGGCGGCACGAGATAGGCGATGTAGATGGCGAGCCCGACCGCATTCGCGCCCCGGAAGCGCAGCCGCTGGATGGCATAGGCGGCCAGCACCGAGGCAAAGATCGACAGCACCGTGGAGCAGACCGCGACGAGCATCGTGGTCATCAGCCAGCGCGGATAGGAGGTCTCGAACAGCAGCTTGCGGATGTTGGCGAGCGTCGGCTCCACCACCCAGAAAGGGTTGTAGGCCTTGTAGTCGTAGAGCTCCGCATTGGGCTTAAAGGTGGTGATCGTCATCCAATAGAAGGGGAAGAGCAGGACGAAGATGAAGCATGCCAGGGGCAGGTAGACCGTCAGCATCCGCCGCGGGCCGGACTGCCAGGAGAGGATCGCGCCCTCCTGCGTCGAATCACTCATCGCTGCCTCCCTGCTGCCACTTGCGACGTGAAAGGGCGAAGTAGCTGAACAGCGTGGCGAAGATCAGGAACGGGATCATCGAGACCGCGATGGCCGCACCTTCGCCCAGCTGCCCGCCGGGGATGCCGCGCTGGAAGGCCAGCGTGGCCATGAGATGGGTCGAGTTGATCGGCCCGCCCCGGGTGATGGCATAGACCAGCTGGAAATCCGTGAAAGTGAACAGCACGGAGAAGGTGAGCACCACCGACAGGATCGGCATCAGCAGCGGCGCCGTGATCTTGCGGAAGCGCTGCCAGGAGGAGGCGCCGTCCAGAAGCGCCGCCTCATAGAGCGAGGGCGAGATGGTCTGCAGGCCCGCGAGCAGCGAGATGGCGACGAACGGAATGCCGCGCCATACATTGGCGAAAACAAGAGACCAGCGCGCGTGCCAGGGCGTGCCGAGGAAGTCGATATAGCTGCTGCGCCAGCCCAGCACATCCACCAGCACATAGGAGATGATCGAGAACTGGGCGTCGAAGATCCACCAGAAGGTGATGGCCGAGAGCACCGTGGGCACGATCCAGGGCATCAGGATGATGGCACGGATGAGCGACTTGAACGGCACGTTCTCGTTCAGCAGAAGGGCAAGCCATAGCCCAAGCCCGAACTTCAGCACCGTCGCTACAGTCGTGTAGAACACGGTGTAGAACACCGAGTTCCAGAAGACGTTGTCGTACCAGAGCGACTCGAAGTTCTCGAGCCCGACAAAGACGCCGCCGCGCCCGATATGCGTGTCCGTGAAGGCGAGCCAGAGTCCCAGACCCAGCGGATAGGTCAGGAAGGTCAACAACAGCCCGACCGCCGGCAGAAGGCAGAGGACGACGAGAACCGGCTTGCTGTCGAGCAGCCTGGCGATCCCGCCGGGTTTGGTGCGCGCGGGTGTCCACGGGACGGCGCTCGTCGCTTCGGACATGCTGCTCCTCTTCTACTTTCGAAAGGCGCCGCGGGCCGTCCCGCGGCGCCCCGGAGCCTAGCGGTAGTAGCGGCGCGCCCGGCGCTCGGCGTCGCGGAGCGCATCCTCCGGCGAGGACTGGCCCGAGGACGCGGCCGCGAACATCTGCACCACGACGTAATCGGCCGCGACCGAACCCGAAGCCGCGCTGATCGGCCCCTTGTAGCCCGACCAGAACTCGACGGTGTTGGAATCCCGGTACACCGCGATCTTCGGGTCCGTCTTCCAGACCTCGCTCTCGGCATAGGCCGCGAGCGGATGCGCCCAGTAGCCGCCGCAGCCCACCAGCCAGGGGTCGTACTGCTCCGCTTCCATCATGAAGCGGACATACTCCTTGGCGGCGTTCGGATAGCGGCTGTGCTTAAACACCATGGCGTTCAGCAACAGCACGTTTTCCGCCATCTTGCCCGAGGGCCCGGTCGGCATGCGCATCATGCCGGTGTCCTCCGCCACGGCGGCGGTGCGCGGGTCGCCCTTCAGCGCGAAGTACATGGAGACGCCATTCTGCGTCAGCCCGACCTCGCCCGCCGCATAGGCGCGGTTGTTGTTCACATCGCCCCAGGACAGCGTGCCGGGAATGAAGGTCTGGTACAGTTCCTTGGCGTAGCGGAGCGCCTGCAAGGTCTGCGGGCTGTTGATCGCGACCTTCCCCGCCTCGTCAACCACCATGCCGCCATGCGACCAGAGCAGCCAGTTGCAATAGGCATTGCCGTCGCCCACCGCATTGCCCAGCGCGAAGCCGGCCGGGTGCCCGTTGCGCTTCAGCCCCTGGCAGAGCTTGAGGAAGCCGTCATGGTCGGTCGGGATGCTGTCGTATCCCGCCTCCTTGGCCCAGGAGATGCGATAGACGCAGGGCGCGCCGGTGCCGCCCATGGGGATGGCGATCCACTGGTCGGTGCCCCACTTCTTGCCGAAGCGCTGCGGCAGGGCGAGCCAGCCGCCGTATTTCTGGCCGAGATAGGTGGCCAGCTCCGTCAGGTCGAGCAGCTTGTCCGAGTAGATATGCGGATCGTCCGCCCAGCCCACCACGACGTCCGGGCCAGCGCCGGTGTTCGCGGCCACCGCGGTCTGTGGCCGCAGGTCCTCCCAGCCCGCGAAGTCCGCGCGCACCTGCACGCCCGTCTGGGCTGTGAACTTCGCGGTATTCTCGCGGAAGATCGTCTCGTCGGCATCGACGAATTTGGTTGGCCGCAGCACACGCAGCGTCGCGCCGCTCTCGATCCGGGCCTGGGGCGGCGTCGCGTTTCCCATCGGGATTGCGGCGCGCGCAGCCCTGCCGCCGATCGTCGTTGCCGCGAGGGCACCGGCGCCGAGCGCCAACGTGCCGCGCCGGGTGAAGGTCTCCATTCCGCAATCCTCCCTTGGTGTTTTTCTTGATCGTCTCGCCGCTTCAGGCGGAAAGGCGCATGCCGGTTCCCTGGCTGAACAGATGCGCCAGCGCCGGATCGGGCATGAGATGCAGCGTGTCGCCCACCCGCGCCGAGATGCGCTCGCGGAAGGCGCCGACCACTGTCGTCTCGCCCATCCGCGCCGTCACCATCGTCTCCGATCCCGTGGGCTCGACGAGCTGCACCGTCACGGGCACGCCGCGCTCGTCGAGGCGGAAGTGCTCCGGCCGGATGCCGTAGACAACGGGCTCGCCCGGTGTGGCCTTTGCCGGCAAGGGCAGCAGGGCCGGCGTCGCGCCGTTCACGCCATTAGGCCGAAAGCCGCCATCGCTGACCTGCCCGGGCAGGAAGTTCATAGAGGGGCTGCCGATGAAGCCGGCGACGAAGAGGTTGGCCGGCCGGTCATACAGCTCCAGCGGTGTCCCGATCTGCTCGACCCGCCCGGCCTGCATCACCACGATCTTGTCGGCCATTGTCATCGCCTCGATCTGGTCGTGGGTGACATAGACGGTGGTGGTGCGAAGCCGCTGGTGCAGGTCCTTGATCTCGCCGCGCATCTGCACGCGAAGCTTGGCATCCAGGTTGGACAGCGGCTCGTCGAAGAGGAAGACCTGTGGGTTGCGCACGATGGCACGCCCCATCGCCACGCGCTGCCGCTGCCCGCCCGAAAGCTGGCGCGGGTAGCGTTCTAGCAGCGGATCCAGCCCGAGGATGCGGCTCGCGCGGCCCGTCTCGGCCTCCACCACAGCGGCCGGCGCCTTTGCCAGGCGCAACGAGAAGGCCATGTTCTCCCGCACCGTCATATGCGGGTAGAGCGCGTAGTTCTGGAACACCATCGCGATGTCGCGGTCCTTGGGCGGCATGTCGTTCACCACCTTGCCGCCGATGGCGATCTCGCCGGCTGTGATGTTCTCCAGCCCCGCGATCATGCGCAGCAGGGTAGATTTGCCACAGCCCGAGGGACCGACGAGCACGCAGAACTCGCCATCGGCGATGTCCAGGTTCACGCCATGCAGAATCGGGGTACCGCCAAAACTCTTGCGAACGTCGCGTATCTCGACCGAGGCCATGAAAGCGCCTTCTACGCCGGCACGGCAATGCGCGCCTGGAACCTTCGCATCGAACCGTCCTCCCTTGTTGGGGCGAGCCTACGCAAGCTCGGTTCTGCAATGCAACTTCTTCAATCCATGCAGATCATGCTGCAGTGCAACCTCGGGGGCCGACTTGAAACGGCGCGCGTTCCGGTGTTCCTCCATGGCCAGCGTGCATAGTCGGGGACGTTCGATGGGCAGCAATCGGTACAGGGTCGGCGTCGTCGGCCTTGGCTCCATGGGCATGGGGGCGGCGCGGTCCTGCGTCGCGGCCGGGCTGGCGACCTATGGCATCGACCTCAACCCCGCCGTCCGCGATGCGCTGCAGCAGGCGGGCGGGGAGGCGACCGGTGCTGATGCCTCCCTTTTCGCAGGCGATCTCGATGCGGTCCTGCTGCTCGTGGTGAATGCCGAGCAGTGCCGCTCGGTGCTACTCGGGCCGGAGGGCCTTGCCGCAAAGCTGCGCCCGGGCACCGGCGTCATGCTGTCCGCCACCATCTCCGCCGCCGATTCCCGCGCCATTGCCGGCGAGCTGGAGCCGCTGGGCCTGCTTGTGCTGGACGCGCCGGTCTCGGGCGGCCCTGTGAAGGCCGCGGCCGGGGAGATGACCGTCATGGCCGCCGGCTCCCGTGCCGCCTTCGATCGGTTGCGCCCCGTGCTCGATGCCGTCGCCGGCAGGGTCTACGAGATCGGGGAGGAGATCGGCCTCGGCGCCACCGTCAAGATCATCCACCAGCTCCTGGCTGGCGTACACATCGCAGTGGGCGCGGAAGCCATGGCAATGGCCGCCCGCGCCGGCGTGCCGCTGGAAACGATGTACCAGGTCGTCACCAACGCAGCCGGAAACAGCTGGATGTTCGAGAACCGCATGCGGCACGTGGTGGAGGGCGACTACGCCCCCCGTTCGGCGGTGGACATCTTCGTCAAGGACCTGCGGCTCGTGACGGAGGCAGCCCTGTCGCTGAATTTCCCTGTCCCGCTCGCCAGCACGGCGCTTGCCATGTTCACCAATGCCAGCAATGCCGGCTTCGGGCGCGAGGACGACGCGGCGGTGATCAAGACCTTCGCCGGCATTCCGCTCCCGGGCGTCGGGGAGCGTTGAGCATGCGCCTGGGCATCATCGCCGACGACTTCACCGGCGCGACCGACATCGCCGGGTTCCTGGTGGCCAACGGGCTGCGCACCGTGCAGATCAACGGCGTGCCACCGGCCGGGCTGCAGGCGCCTGCCGACGCCGTCGTCATCAGCCTCAAGAGCCGGTCCTGCCCCGTGGAGGAAGCGGTCTCGCAGAGCCTCGCCTCGCTGGACTGGCTGCGCGCACAGGGCTGCGAAAGATTTTACTTCAAGTACTGCTCCACCTTCGACAGTCGGCCCTCGGGCAATATCGGCCCGGTGACCGACGCATTGCTCGCCGCGTTGGACGAAGGCTTTACCGTGATCTGCCCGGCGCTGCCCGTGAACGGCCGTACGATCTACAACGGCTATCTCTTCGTGAACGGCGTGCCGCTGGCGGAATCCGGCATGCGCGACCACCCCGTGACGCCGATGACCGACAGCAACCTGATGCGGCTGATGGACGGACAGTCCCAGGGACGCACCGGCAACGTCCCGAGCAGCATCATGGACCGGGGCCCGGAGGCCGTGCGCGCCGCCCTGGCCGCGCTGAAGGCCGAGGGCTTCCGCTACGCCGTCCTCGATGCCCTGAACGACGGCCATCTGGCCGTGATGGGGCAGGCCGTGGAAGGGATGCGCCTCGTCACGGGCGGCTCCGGCCTGGCGGATGGCATGGCGCGCCACTGGGGCGGCACGGTGGATGCCGCCGCAGCGGCACAGGAAGGCGCGCCCGTGCAGGGGCGGGCCGTGGTGCTCTCCGGCTCCTGCTCGCAAGCGACCAATGCCCAGGTCGCGGCCTATCGCGCCGAGGCGCCGTCGGTCCCGATTTCGGTCGAGCGCTGCCTGAAGGACCCCGGCTATGCCAACGAGCTCGCGGCCTGGGTGCAGGCGCAACCGTCGGCCGGTCCCGCCCCCCTGGTCTATGCCACCGCGGCACCGGCGGTGCTGAAGGAGATGCAGGCCCGCTTCGGTGCGGCCGAGGCCAGTGAGGCCGTGGAGCGCCTCTTCGGGGAGCTCGCGCAGCGGCTCGCGGCGGCCGGGTTCAGCCGCTTCATCGTTGCGGGCGGCGAGACCTCGGGCGCCGTCACGCAGTCACTGGGCGTCGGCGGCTTCCAGATCGGGCCGCAGATCGCGCCGGGCGTGCCCTGGGTGCGGGCCATCGGCAAGCCGCTCTCGCTCGCGCTGAAATCCGGCAATTTCGGGCAGGAACGCTTCTTCTTCGACGCGCAGCGCGTGGCTGCCTGAGCCGGTAACGGAACAAAGCCATCATGAAGATCATCGTCACCGGCGGCGCCGGGTTTCTCGGCAGCCGCCTCATCCGCGCCCTCCTGGCGGTAGGTGGCCAGGCGGACGGCATGCCGTCCTTCCGCGAAATCCTGTCGGTCGATCTCGCGCCCTGCCCCGTGGAGGACCCGCGCGTTCTCTCCGTCACGGGCGATATCGGCGATCCCGCCTTCGCACGGCAGATCATCGGCCCGGATGTGATCGGCATCTACCACCTGGCCGCTGTCCTCAGCGGACAGTCGGAACAGGACTTCGACCTGGGCATGCGGGTCAATCTTGGCGGCACCCAGGCCCTGCTCGAGGCCGCCCGCGCCACCGGCCGGGCGCCGCGCTTCATCTTCGCGAGCTCCGTCGCCGTGTTCGGCGGCAGGATGCCGGAGGTGGTGCCGGAGAGCATGGCGCTGCTGCCCGCCTCCTCCTACGGCACGCAGAAGGCGATCGGCGAGCTGCTCGTCAACGACTACTCCCGCCGCGGGTACATCGATGGCCGGGTCTGCCGCCTGCCCACCATCTCCGTGCGCCCGGGCAAGCCCAACTCGGCCGCCTCCTCCTTCGCCAGCGGCATCATTCGCGAGCCGCTCGCGGGCATTGCCTCGAACCTTCCGGTGCCGCCGGACACGCGGCTGTGGCTCTCCTCGCCCGACACGGTGGTCGCCAACCTGCGCCATGCGCTCGCGGTGGACGGCGAGCGCATTGGCACTTGGCGCACGTTGAACATGCCGGGGATCTGCGTGACGGCCGCCGAGATGCTGGCCAGCCTGGAACGCATCGGCGGCGCCGCGGCGCGCGCCCTCGTCAGCCAGGAGCAGGACCAGCGCATCATCGACATCGTCTGCTCCTGGCCCGGCGATTTCGACGTCGCCAGGCCGCTCGCCCTCGGCTTCACGCGCGACCGGGATTTCGACGCGGCGGTGCGCCAGTATAAGGACGCCTATGTTGACTGACACGGCAGAACGAGGACCGTCCGGATCATGAGTGAAGCCGAGCTCCGCGCCCTCCTCGTCGATCTCGCGCGCAGCCTGTTCGCGCGCGGTTATTCCGTGGGCAGCGCCGGCAATATCAGCGTGCGCCTGCCGGACGGCTACCTGATGACGCCGACCAACTCCTCCCTCGGTCGGCTGCAGGCGGACCGGATCAGCAAGCTCGACCTTGGCTGGGCCCATATCGGCGGCGACAAGCCTTCCAAGGAGGTGTTCATGCACCGCGCCGTGCTCGATGCCCGCCCGCAGGCCGGGGCCGTCGTGCATCTGCACTCCACCCATGCCACCGCGATCAGCTGCCTCGCCACCCCCGGTGACGCCGCGCCAATCCCG
The DNA here is from genome assembly GCF_054165765.1 of Roseomonas sp. WA12. Lineage (NCBI taxonomy): Bacteria > Pseudomonadati > Pseudomonadota > Alphaproteobacteria > Acetobacterales > Roseomonadaceae > Roseomonas > Roseomonas sp. WA12. Next base: position 3,712,142 of record NZ_CM135108.1, read on the forward strand.
CCGCTCACCCCCTATTTCGTCATGCGCATCGGGCGCCGCCTGCCGGTAATCCGCTACTATCGCCCCGGCGACGCGGCGATGGAGGGAGACATTCACCAGGCCGCGAAGGACGGGCCCGCCCTGCTCCTCGCCAACCACGGCCCGGTCGTGTCCGGCGCGTCGCTGGTCGATGCCGTCAATGCCGCGGAGGAGCTGGAGGAGGCGGCCCGGCTGGCTCTGCTGCTGCGCGGCCAGAACGCACGCGAGTTGACGCCGGCACAGGTGGACGACCTCCTCCGCGTCTTCGGCTGAACCGGGGACCCGTCTCGAGAGGCTCTCGACCTGTCCGCGCCGAAGCCCGGTGTGAAAGCAGCACCCCGGAGTGGGTGGCGACGCGGAAGCCACGGCGCCCATCCTGGCCATGGGGCCTTTGGTGGCCGGTTCGGCTGGGGCGGGCCCGGCCTATCTGCGAGCGAAGGCGGGCAGATCGGGTCGAAAGCGCTGCCCCCAGCAAGGCCATCCATCCTGCGCGGCCGGGCCAAGCTGATTACGCTGACCGATCCCGGGGTGGCCTTCTGGCGGCGAATGTCATCCTGCCGCGCAGTCCCGAGGGGGCCGAGGACCGGTCGGCTGATGCACGAATGCGTCAGCCGCGCACGGAACGGCGTCAGCGGCCTTCTGCCAGGGGCATTTCTGGTAATCGCCTGCTACAATGAAGGCGAACCATTCCGGCCCCACAATGCTTAACACCCGCCGCTCCCTCACAGGGGCCCTGCTGCTCGGGGCCGCCTCCGCCTCCCTGGGCACTGCGCTCCGGCCCGCTACCGCCCTGGCCCAGGGCGTGGCTGCCCCGGCCGGCCTCGATCCCGTCGCGCGCCTCCGCCTCGCCCGCCAGGCCCTCCCTGCCGGACAGCGCGGCCGGACGAACCTGGACCGGACGCTGGACCGTGCGGCCGACCTCGCCATCGAATTCTCGGCCCCGCGCCTGATCCTCGTGAACATCGCCGCGGCCGAGGTCATCGCCTATGAGGCTGGCCGGGAGGTCCTGCGCTCGCGGGTGGTGGTCGGCGCGGACAAGACCCGCACGCCGCAGATGACCACCTTCGTCACCTCGGCCCGCTGCAACCCGCCCTGGTACGTCCCCGCCAGCATCGAGCCGGAGATCCGCGCCAAGGGCCTCACTGGCTTCCAGGTCGTCAACGGGCGGCTGATCCAGCCGCCCGGGCCGAACAACCCTCTCGGGCCGATCCGGATCGGGCTGCTGGATTCGGACGGCATCTTCCTCCACGGCACCAGCAGCCCGGCCGCCTTCGCGCGCCCGTCGCGGGCGGTCTCCCATGGCTGCGTGCGCGTGGAGCGCATCCGGGACCTCGCGGCCTGGGTAACCGAGCGTACGCCGCTCGCGGTTCAGGCAGCGCTGGCGACCGGCCGCACGATCGAGCTGATGCCGCAGCAGGAGGTGCAGGTGGTCCTCGCCTATTTGACCGCCTGGCCGGACAGCAACGGCCGGCTCGCCTTCCACGCTGACCCCTACGGGTTCGATCTGCCCGCGGCGCGCCGGGTCCCGATCCGCCGGGTGCCGCGGCCGGTGCCCACGCCCGCGCCCGCCGAGGCGGAAGCGGAGGCACGGGCCGCGACGCCCGAGGACAATCCGCTCTAGCCCGCACCCCAATGCAGGGGAGGGGTGGCCTGAACCGCCTCCCTCCCCCAGCATCCCCCGGCATGGCACCCCGTCTCAAAGCGCGCGCGATCGTCGACCGGCTGGCCGCCGCCATCGAGGCGGGGGTGATGCAGCCCGGCGAGCGCCTCGCCTCCGTGCGGGAGGGTGCGCGCGAACAGGGCGTCTCCAAGAACACCCTGGCCGGCGCCTATGACCAGCTCGTCGCCTCCGGGCATCTTGAGGCACGGCAGGGCGCCGGATACTTCGTCTCGTCCGGCATGCGGCTGGCCGTGCAGCGCCCAGGCCCCGAGGTGGAGGAGGCGCTGGACCTCGTCTCCCTCCTGCGGGAGCAGACCGAGGCCCACTACACGGTCCGCCCCGGCGAGGGCCGCCCGCCCCCGGCCTGGATGGAGGAATCCGAGCTCGGCGCGCATTTCGCCCGCGCCGCCCGCCTCGGCGGCAACGGGGAGGCGCATGACTACGGCAGCGCCTGGGGCTACGCGCCGCTGCGCGAGCGGATCGCGCTGTCCCTGCAGGAGCGGGCAATCGCCTGCACGCCAGAGCAAGTGCTGCTCACCCAGGGCGCCAACCATGCGCTGGACATGATCGTCCGCCACATGATCGAGCCGGGCGACACGGTGCTGGTGGACGATCCCGGCTACTACCCGCTCTTCGGCAAGCTCCGCCTGGCCCGCGCCCGCATCGTCGGCGTGCGCCGCCGGCCGGACGGGCCGGACCTGGAGGATCTGACGGCGAAGCTGTCCCAGACGCGGCCGAAACTCTTCTTCACCCAGTCCCTTGCGCACAACCCCACGGGCGGCACGCTCTCCCTCGCCGTGGCCTATGGGCTGCTGCAGGCGGCGGAACGGCACGGCTTCCAGATCGTGGAGGACGACCCCTTTGCCGATCTCCTGCCGGCCAACGCCCCACGCCTCGCCGCCCTGGATGGACTGCGGCGGGTCCTGCATGTCGGCACCTTCTCCAAGACCCTCTCCGCCTCCCTCCGCGTCGGCTTCGTGGCCGCGGCCCCGCAGACGGCCCGGGCACTGGCCCATATGAAGCTGCTGACGGTGGTCGCGACCTCCCAATATGCCGAGCGGATGGTCGCGGGGCTGATCGCCGGCGGCCACTACCTCCGCCACCTCCGCCGCCTGCGCACACGGGTCGAGCGCGCGACGGATGCCGCTCTCTCCGATCTCGCCGCGCTCGGCCTCCGACCGCCCCGCCCGCCCGGCGGCGGCTTCTATCTGTGGACTCCCCTACCCGAGGGCGTCGAGGAAGCCGCGATCGTTCGGGATGCGGCGGCGCACAGCATCTTCCTCACCCCCGGCGCGGTCTTCAGCCCCGAGCGCGCGACGGGACCGCCGATGCTGCGGCTTAACGTGGCACATGCCAGCGATCCGCGCTTCCTGGACTTCATGCGGGCCCGCCTGGAGAGTGCTGGAGCCTGATTTCGCGCCGCCCTGGAGAGGGCCCTGCCCTCTCCAGACCTCTCCCGCCAAGGGCCTGAGGCCCCTGGACTCCCTTCTGGCTGCCGCGGGACCATCCTGCCGTTGTAGTCGCCTCGGGTCGTGGACCCGAGGCGCACCGGCAGCGAAGCATCCTCAACAGATAGAAAAAGATGATGGTGAGGGGTCCGGGGAGAGGAAGAATTCCTTCTTCCTCTCCCCGGAGCCACCCGGGCGTTCAGCCCCCGCGCATCTTCTCCAGCTCCGCCACCGCCACGTCCTGCCGCACCTGCCGCCGCTCGACGAGCAGCGCGGCCAACCGTGCCACCTCCTCGCCCGTCGCGCCGGCCGCAATGGCGACGTTGTTGGCGTGCAGCGCCATGTGCCCCTTCTGGATGCCGGTGGTGGCCAGCGCCTTCATCGCCCCGAAGTTTTGGGCAAGGCCCACGGCCGCGATGATCCGCGCCAGCTCGGCCGCGGTGGTCACGCCGAGGATCTTCAGGCAGGCGCGGGCGGTCGGATGGATCTTGGTGGCGCCCCCTACCAGACCGACCGGAAGCGGGATCTCGATGGAGCCGGCCAGGCTGCCATCCGCCGTCACCTCCCAGTTGGTCAGGCTGGAGTAGCGGCCATTGCGGGCGGCATAGGCATGCGCCCCGGCCTCCACCGCGCGCGTGTCGTTGCCCGTGGCGAGCACGACGGCGGAGATGCCGTTCATGATGCCCTTGTTGTGGGTGGCAGCGCGGTAGGGATCGGCTTCGGCGAAGTGGTAGGCGCTCACCATCCCGTCGCGCACCGCCTCGCCGCCGATCGCCTCCGCCGTCCACACGGCCCGCGCGCGCGCCAGGCGCCGGTCGGCAAGGTTGGAAAGGATACGCAGCAGAACCTTCCCGCCCGTCCAGGATTCGATGGAGGGTGCCAGCGTCTCGGCCATGGTGTTGACGGTGTTGGCGCCCATGGCGTCGCGCGTGTCGACGATCAGATGCGTCACCACCATCGGCCCGCCGCGCGAGGCAACGACGCGCACCTCGAGGTCCCGGAACCCGCCGCCGAGCTGCACGAGCAGGGGATCGCAGCCGTCGCAGATGGCGGCGATGGCGTCGCGCTTCTCCAGGATGCGCAGGCGCGCGTTCTCGGGGTCCGTCACGCCGATGAGCTGCACCTGGGCAATCATCAGGTTGCCGGAGACGGAGGTGGAGAAGCCGCCGGACTCGTAGCACTGCCGCGCGGAGTTGCAGACGGCGGCGACCACGGAGGATTCCTCTGTCGCCATCGGCACCAGCACGTCCCGCCCGTCCACTCGCATGTTGGTGGCAACGCCGATGGGGATGGAGAGGGTGGCGACCACATTCTCGATCATGTGGTCGGCCAGATGCGGGTCGATGTTCCCCGGCGCGGAAAGCTGCGCGACGGTGGTCTCGTCCAGCCCGGAGAAGGCCGCCACGGCCTCCAGCCGCTCCGCCGTGCACATGCGGTGGAAGCCGGAGATGCGGGAGGTCAGATTGCTGATGGTCATGGGCGTATCCGGTAGGGACGTGCAGATGCGGGGTGCCCTTCCAGCCCGTGCCAGAAGGGGGGCCGAAAGGGCGGGTCGGAAGCGGGGCCGGATTACTCCAGCTTGATGTTGCCCTCGCGGATCACGTCGCCCCAGCGCTTGGTGTCGTCGGCCAGGGCGGCACGCAGCATGGCGGCGTCGCCGCTGACCAGCTCCACCCCCTGCTCGGCCAGCCGGGCGCGCAGGGCGGGGTCGTCGGTCGCGGTGCGAAGGGCGGCGGCGGCGCGCGTGATCACCGGCGCGGGCGTGCCGGCCGGGGCGAACAGGCCCTGCCAGAAGAACACCTCGAAGCCCGGCAGGGTCTGGGAGATCGGGGGCAGTTCCGGGAAGCCCGCGACGGGCGCGCTCGCGGTGACGCCAAGGCCGCGCGTGCCGCCATCGGACAGCGTCGTCTTCGCCTCCTGGATCGCCTGGAACACCGCATGGATGCGGCCCTGGCGAAGATCCAGCGCGGCAGGCGCCCCGCCGCGATAGGGGACATGGACGATATCCACCCCGGCGCGGGCGCGGAACAGCTCCAGCGCCAGATGGCTGACGGAACCCGTGCCGGGCGAGCCGAACAGCACCTTGCCCGGATTGGCCTTGCAGTGCGCAATCAGCTCCGCCGTGTTCCGCGCCGGCACGCTAGGATGCACGTGCAGGATGAAGGGCGTGCGGAAGACCATGCCGATGGCGTCCAGCTCCCGCGCCGGGTCCTTCGGCGTGAGGTTGGGCTGCAGCGTCTGGTTGATGGCCAGCGTCGTGGTGCCCATGACCAGCGTGTTGCCGTCCGGCCGCGCCCGCGCGCCATAGGTTGCGGCGACGGAGGTCGCGGCGCCGGGCCGGTTCTCCACCACCACGGGCACGCCGAGATTGCGCGACATCGGCTCCGCCACGGCGCGGGAGGCCAGGTCGGTCACGCCGCCGGGCGGATAGCCCTCGACGAGGGTGATGGCGCGGTCGGGCCAGGCGGCCTGCTGCGCGCGCCCGGACTGCGTGGACAGAGCGAGCGCGGGCAGGGCGAGTGTCGAACCGAGGAGGATGCGGCGCTTCATATCGGGCGTTCCCTGTGTTTTGTCGTTGCCGACAGGGTGTCCCGACCGGTGCGGGGGCGAAAGGGGCGAATCAGACCATTCCGGGCGGTACTGTCCCAACACAGATATTGGGACAGTTGGAACCCAATTACTCGGCTTGCATCCCGGCGCGCCGCACCACATCGCCCCAGCGCAGGCGCTCCGCGACGATGAAGTCCCGGAACGCCTCCGGCGTCCCCGCCGCAAGCTCGGCCCCTTCGGCCTCCAGTCGTGGCCGCAGCTTCTCGCCCCGCAGCGCCTGGGCAGAGGACGAGTTCAACCGCTCCACGATCGGGCGCGGCGTGCCGGCAGGTGCCAGCAGCCCGTACCACTGCGTCGCCTCGAAACCCGCCACCCCCTGTTCCGCGATGGTCAGGATGTCGGGTGCGGTGGCAAGGCGGCGGGGCGAGGACACGCCGAGCGCGCGCAGCATCCCCGAGCGCACCGGCGGTAGGGCGGGCGGGCCGCCCGTCAGCGTCAGGTCGATCGCACCACCGATCAGGTCGTTCATCATCGGCGCCGTGCCGCGATAGGGGATGTGCTCCATCACCGTCCCTGTCGCGAGGCCGAAGGCCGCCATGGCGAGATGCGCGGCCGAGCCATTGCCGCCCGAGCCGTAGCTGAGGCCGCGAGGCCGCCGCTTCGCCAACTCGACCAGCCCGGCGATGTCGGTGGCCGCCACCTTGCGCGGGTTGATCACCATCACGTTCGGCACGACCGCGGCCAGGATGACGGGCGCGAAGGACTCGACCGTGTCGAAGGACAGGTTGCGGTAGAGAGAGGGGTTCACGGCCAGCGTGCCGATATGGCCGACGAACAGGGTGTAGCCATCGGCCGGCGCATGGGCCGCCACCTCGGTCCCGATCGTGCCGCCGGCGCCGCCGCGATTTTCCACCACGAAGGGCTGCCCGAACTCGGCCTGCAGCTCGGCCGCGAGCGCCCGGCCGATGATGTCGCTGGACCCGCCGGGGGTGAAGGGCACGATCACCCGCACCGGCCGCTCCGGCCAGGTGGCCTGGGCGCGGGAGAGGCGCGGCATAGCGAGCAGCGGCGCGGCCAGCAGGCCGGCCAGGGCCGCGCGGCGCGAGGGCGCGGCCAGGGGGTGACGGGCTTCGGGCCGATGCATGGGACGTCCTCCTCCCGCTCTCCGTCGGGTGCCGCAGGCTAGGCGGGAGAGGCAGCCGGCGCCGCATCTTTTCTTCCGCGCGAGCTATCAGCAGACTGGATAGCTTGCGCCCGAAGGCCCCCCATGACGGTCCGCCGCTACCTCCCCCAGCGCCTGAAGCTGCACCACCTCCGGGCGGTGGAGGCCATCGTCGCCCAGCGCAGCCTGCTCAAGGCCGCGGTGGTGATCGGCGTCAGCCAGCCCGCGCTCACCCGCACCCTGCGGGAACTCGAGGACATCCTGCAGCATCGCCTGTTCGACCGCCTGGCCCGCGGCGTGCGGCCAACCGAGGCCGGGCTTCTCCTCGCGCAATCCGCACGCCGCATCCTGGCCGAGCTGGGCCGGCTGGACGAGGCGCTGGACGGGCTGGCCGATCCCGCGGGCGGCACGGTCGCAATCGGCACCCTGCCCGTGGCCGCCACCGGCGTGCTGCCCGGCGCGCTCACCCGGCTGAAGATCGAGCATCCCGGCATCGCCGTCCGCCTGGAACAGGGGCGCACCGAGGAGCTGCTGCCCAAGCTGGCCGCGGGCGAGATCGACCTCATCGTCGGCCGCCTCTACGAGCCCGCCATCCCCGACGGCTTCGCGCGCGAGCCGCTGTGGGAGGAGCCGATCTCCATCCTGGCCCGGGCCGATCACCCCGTCTTCGCGAAGGGCGTGGCGACGCTGGACCAGCTCCGCCGCCACGACCTCATCCTGCCCACCGTCAGCCAGCGCGTGGGGCAGGAGATCGAGACGCTGCTCGAGCTGCTGGCGCTCTCCCCCACCAACTCCCTCCGCTCCAGCTCCTACGGCTTCATCCGGGAGATGCTGCACGGAACCGACCTCATCTCGGTGATGCCGCGGCTGATGATGGCGGGGGACCTGCTGCGGGGCACCCTGCGCGTCGTGCCCCTGCCCGTCCCGGCCCCACCCCGGCCCGCCGGGCTGATCCTGCCGCGCGACCGCCCGCTGCCGCCCGCTGGCCACGCCTTCCTGGCCTGCCTGCGCGCCCATGTCGCTGAGATCGGGCAGCGCGGGCTGGCCGCTATAACCGGAGCTGATAGGCCGCCCGGGAAAAAGGATAGGACGCCGCGCCGGTCCGGGGACTAGGGAACCCTGAACCCGGGGGAAGGAACGTCCCATCATGGCATCTCAAGGCCAGGCCGTGCTGCGCGCTGCCCTGGGCACCACGCCCCGGACCCGCGCCCTGAAGGAAGGGGGGCACCCCTCCCCGCTTCTCCGGCTCGACTTCGCCGATATCCCCGTCATCAGCCGCGCCTTCGCGCCGATGGTGCGGGAGCTGCGGTTCGACGTGTCGGAAATGGCGATCGCCACCTTCCTGCAGGCCCGCGCCATGGGCCGCCCACTGGTGCTGCTGCCCGTGGTGCTCGCCGCGCGCTTCCAGCAATCCGCCCTGCTTTGCCGGATGGACAGCGACATCAAGGGCCCTGCGGATATGGCCGGCCGCCGCATCGGCGTGCGCGCCTACAGCCAGACCACGGGCATGTGGCTGCGCGGCATCATCGCCGAGGAAGGCGGGCCGAAGCCGCAGGACTGCCGCTGGGTCACCTTCGAGGACGCCCATGTCGCCGGCATCGCCGACCCGCCCTGGGCGGAGCGCGCCGCGCCGGGCCAAGAGATGATCGCCATGCTGCGCGCGGGGGAGTTGGACGCCGTGATCGTCGGCAACGACATGCCGGAGGATCCCGGCCTGCGCCCCGTCTTTCCCGACCCCGCCGCCTCGATCGAGGCTTTCTGGTCACGCCATCAGCTCGTGCCGGTGAACCACATGCTCTGCGTCACCCGCGCGCTGGCGGATAGCCATCCCGACCAGGTGCAGGAAGTCGTCCGCATGGTCCGCACCTCCGCCGCCGCGGTGCCGCCCGGCGCGCGCGACGCGCCGCGGGACCGCGCCGGGCTGCGCCCCGTGCTCGAGCTCGCGCTCCGCTACATGACCGAGCAGGACATGCTGCCGCGCCCGCTCACCCCCGAGGAGGTCTGGGACGGCCTTCCCCCGGGCATCGAATGAGGACCTGCGCATGACCGATTTCGCTATCATCGGCTTCGGCGAGGTGGGCGGCATCTTCGCCCGCGACCTGCGCGCGGGCGGCGCCCGCGCCATTCACGCCCATGACCTCCTCGAGCCCGCGCGCGAAAGGGCCACAGCCGCCGGCGTCACCGCGCATGCCACGGCCGCCGAGGCGGCCGCAAAGGCGGATGTCGTGTTCATCTCCGTCACTGCCGGCTCGGCGCTGGCGGCCGCGCAGTCGCTCGCGGGCGGGCTGTCCCACGCGCCGCTCGTCGTGGACGTGAACTCTATCTCCCCCGCCGCCAAGCAGGCGGCCGCGCGCGTCGTCGCGGAGGCCGGCGGCCGCTACGTCGAGGCGGCGGTGATGAGCAGCGTGCCGCCGCGCGGCCTGCGCTCCCCCATCCTGCTCGGCGGGCCGGACGCCCAGGCCTTCATCGACATCATGGCGCCCTTCGGCATGGACCTCACCGTCTTCTCCCCGGAGATCGGCAAGGCCAGCAGCGTGAAGATGTGCCGCAGCGTGATGGTGAAGGGGCTGGAGGCGCTGACCACCGAGTGCATGCTGGCAGCCCGCCACTACGGCGTGGAGAAGGAGGTGCTCGCCTCCCTCTCGGACACGCTGCCGCATGAGGATTGGCGCGGCCTGGCCCGCTACGTCATCAGCCGCGCCCTGATCCACGGCAAGCGCCGGGCGGAGGAGGTGCGCGAGGTCGCCCGCACGGTGGAGGAAGCCGGGGTGGAGCCGCTGCTCAGCCGCTCCATCGCCGAGCGCCAGGACTGGGCCGCCGCGCGCGGCCGCGAAATGGGCCCCGCGCTGCTCGGCACCACCGATCTCGACACGCTGCTGGATGGGATCGCGGCCGCCATGCACCACCGCGCCGCGGCCGAATAGCCGGAGAGGAAACACGCCCATGCAGATCCGGCGCCGCGACGCCCTGTGGCTCGGCGGTCTCGCAGCCCTTCCCCGGGCGGCTTGGGCCCAGTCCACCCTGCCCGACAAACCCATTCGCCTGCTGGTTCCCAACGCGGCCGGCGGCGTCGCGGACCTGACAGCGCGCACGGTGGGCGCGGCGCTCTCCCCGCGCGTCGGGCAACCCGTGGTGATCGAGAACCGCCCCGGCGCGGGCGGCATCGTCGCGGGCCAGACGCTGCTCTCGGCACCGGCCGATGGCGCCACGCTGATGGTGGCCACCAACGCCAACGCGATCAGCAAGTCGCTCTTCCGCTCCCTGCCCTTCGATCCCATCGGGGATTTCGCGCCGGTCGGGCTGATGGGCACCTTCGCCATCGCCATCCTGGTGGCGCCTAACTCTCCCATCCGCACAGCGCAGGACCTGATCGCGCAGCTCCGCCGCGATCCGGCCCGCAGCAACATCGGCACGATCAGTGTCGGCAGCACGCAGAACCTGGCGGCCGAGCTGTTCAAGACCACCGCGGGGCTGGAGGCGACCACCGTGCCCTTCTCCGGCACGCCTGCGTTGCTCACCAGCCTGCTGCGCGGCGACGTGACGGCCGCCTTCGAGATCGTGGCGCCGATCATGGGCCAGATCCGCGACGGATCGCTGCGCGCCGTCGCCGTCACCTCCGCCCAGCGCGCGGCGAACCTGCCGGACGTGCCCACGCTGCAAGAAGCCGGGCTGGCGGGCTTCGACGTGACCTCCTGGAATGCCATCGTCGCCCCGGCGCGCACGCCCGCGCCCGTGATCGAGCGCCTCAACCGCGAGCTGAACGCCGTGCTGGCCGATCCGGCGGTGCGGACGAAGCTGCTGGAGGCCGGGGTGGAGGCCAGGGGCGACAGCCCCGCCCATCTCGGCGGGCTGATGGCAGGCGAGGCGGAGAAATGGCGCGCGGTGATCGAGCGCGCCGGAATCGAGAGGCAGTGAGCATGAAGACCTGCAAGGCGCCGGACCCCAACCCGAAAACCCCCGCCTACGGTCTGCCCGCGGGCGCCTGCGACGCCCACTGCCACGTCTTCGGCCCTGCGGGTAAGTTCCCCTACGCGCCCGACCGCTCCTACACCCCGCCCGACGCGCCGGTGGAGGACCTGCGCCGCGTGCACGCCGCCATCGGCGTGGAGCGCGCGGTGATCGTGCAGGCGAGCTGCCACGGCACCGACAACGCCGCGATGATCGACGCGATCGGGAGCAGCAACGGCGCCTATCGCGGCGTCGCCATCGTGGACGGCACGGTCACCGACCAGGGGCTGGAGGAGCTGGACGCGGGCGGCGTGCGCGGCGTGCGCTTCAACTTCGTCAAGCATCTCGGCGGCACGCAGGATCTCGACGTGTTCGACCGCGTGCTGGACCGGATCCAGCCGCTGGGCTGGCATGTGGTCCTGCATCTCGATGCCGGCGACATCCTGGAGCACGCGGATCGCATCGCCCGCATCAGGGTGCCCTTCGTCATCGACCATATGGGCCGTGTGCAGGCGAAGAACGGGCTGGAGCAGGAGCCCTTTCGCCGTCTGCTGGAGCTGATGCGGAACGAGCTGGCCTGGGTGAAGATCTGCGGGCCGGAGCGCGTCTCCTCCGCCGGCAGCCCTTTCCACGATGCCGTGCCATTCGCCGCCAGGCTCGCCGAGGTGGCGCCGGATCGCACGCTGTGGGGCACCGATTTCCCGCATCCGAACATCGCCGGCGACATGCCGAATGACGGCGACCTCGTGGATATCCTGGCCCTGGCCGTGGAGGACGAGGCGGTGCGCCGCAAGATCCTGATCGACAACCCCAGCCGCCTGTACTGGGCGCGTTAGAGGAGGACGCCATGTCCCAGAAATCCGGCCTCGTCGTTACCGCCCATCCCGGCGATTTCGTCTGGCGCGCGGGCGGCGCCATCGCGCTGCACGCAAAGATGGGCTACCACGTGAAGATCGTCTGCATGTCCTATGGGGAGCGCGGTGAGAGCCAGGGCGCCTGGAAGCAGCCGGGCATGACGCTGGAGGCCTGCAAGGCCGGCCGCCGCGCCGAGGCCGAGGCGGCTGCCAGCATCCTTGGCGCCGAGATCGAGTTCTTCGATGCCGGCGACTACCCGCTGCACATCACCCCCGCCATGATGGACCGCCTGATCGACATCTACCGCGAGGTGAACCCGTCCTTCGTCCTCACCCATGCGGTGAAGGACCCGTACAACGTGGACCACCCCGAGGCATCCCGCATCGCGCAGGAGGCCCGCATCGTCGCCCAGGCTGCCGGCCACAAGCCCGGCCCAAAGGGCGTCACCTACTCCGCCCCGCAGGTCTTCCAGTTCGAGCCGCACCAGCCCGAGCAGTGCGACTTCAAGCCGAACCGCATCCTCAACATCACCGAGGTGTGGGAGAGGAAGTGGAAGGCCTTCGAGCAGCTTCCCGCCCAGCGCCACCTCTGGGACTACTACGAACGCGTGGCGCTGAACCGCGGCATGCAAGGCGGCCGTAACTCCGGCAAGGCGATGAAGTACGGCGAGGCCTACCAGACCATCTTTCCGGATGCGGTGGAGGTGCTGGCATGACCCCCGTCGTCATCCGCCACAACCCGCGCGCCGATCTCGCCACCATCGACCGCTTCACGCCGCTCGGCGTCTCCACCACGCATGAGGCGAGCGGCCGCGCGCCCAACTTGATGAAGACGTATATGCGCCCGGCCTGGGCCGGCGCCTCGGCCGCGGGCAGCGCCGTCACGGTACTGGCGCAGCCCGGCGACAACTGGATGATCCATGTGGCGGTGGAGCAGTGCCAGCCCGGCGACATCCTCGTCGTTGCCTGCACCACCGACAACACGGACGGCATGTTCGGCGACCTGCTCGCCACCTCGCTCAAGGCACGCGGCGTGCGCGGCCTGGTCATCGATGCCGGCGTGCGCGACGTGGCGGTGCTGCGGGAGATGGGCTTTCCCGTCTGGTCCCGCGCCGTCTCCGCCCGCGGCACGGTGAAGGCGACGCTGGGCTCGGTGAACATCCCCGTGGTCTGCGCAGGCGTCTCGGTCCGTCCCGGCGACGTGGTGGTGGCGGATGATGACGGCGTGGTCGTCGTTCCCGCCGCCGACATTGCCGCCACCCTCGCCGCCGCCGAGAAGCGCCAGGCGAATGAGGAGAGCAAGCGGTCCAAGCTGGCCTCGGGCGTGCTCGGCCTCGACCTCTATGACATGCGCCCAGCGCTGGAAACGGCGGGGCTGCGCTATGTCGACCGGCTCGAGGATCTGACAGGGGGCTGAACCCCGGCCGGCGGGATCACGGTTCGGCGAGACGGGAGCCCAGGCGGCAGAGACCTGCCAAGGGTTAGAGGCGCCGTGCCTCCAGTTCGTGAGAAGAGGGGCGCGTCGCGGAAGTCCCGCGATATCGGGGAGCTCCGCCTTGCCACGTTCACCTGCCGCCATTCACTCCCGCCACGATGGTCGGACGCTCCGCGCGCGATGACCCTGTTCAGCTACCACGTCTCCCACGAGCAGTTCTCCCCGCGCGACCTCCTCGGCCTGGTGCGCCAGGCCGAGGCCGCTGGCTTCGACGCCGCTTTCTCCTCCGACCACCTGCAGCCCTGGTCGCCGGACCAGGGCCAGTCCGGCTTTGCCTGGGCCTGGCTCGGCGCGGCGATGCAGGCCACGGAACGCCTCCGCTTCGGCGCGATCAGCGTCCCCGGCGGCTGGCGCTACAGCCCGGCGGTGCTGGCCCAGGCCGTCGCCACCCTCGGCGAGATGTTCCCCGGCCGCATTCCCTGGGTGGCGCTGGGCAGCGGCCAGGCCATGAACGAGGCGGTCACCGGCCAGCCCTGGCCCGACAAGGCCGAGCGCAACGCCCGGCTGCAGGAGGGGGCGGAGATCATGCGCGCCCTTCTGGCGGGCGAGACCGTCACCCATCGCGGCCGCGTCACCGTGGTGGGCGCACGCCTGTGGTCGCGGCCGGAGACGGCCACGCGCCTCGTCGGTGCCGCCACGACGGAGGCTACGGCGGAATGGCTGGGCGGCTGGGCCGACGGGCTGCTGACGGTCGGCACGAAGCCGGAAAAGCTACGCCGCACGATCGAGGCCTTCCGCCGCGGCGGCGGCGAGGGCAAGCCCATCTACCTCAAGGCCGATCTGAGCTGGGCCGCCACCGAGGCCGAGGCGCTGCACCAGGCTCATGCGCAATGGCGCTTCAACCTGCTGGGCGGAGAGGTGAACTGGGTCCTTCGCTCGCCCGAGGACTTCGAGACCGCCACGCGCTTCATCCGGCCGGAGGACATGCACGAGACGGTGCATATCTCCGCCGATCCCGCCCGGCACGCCGCTCAGCTCGCCGAATGCGCCGCGCTGGGCTTCGAGAGCATCGACCTGCATCAGGTCGGCACCGACCAGCGGGGCTTCATCGACATCTTCGGCGAAAGGGTCCTGCCAGCGCTGCGCGGCGCATAGGCCGGTCTTGAAGGCCCATCTTGAAGGCGGGCCCGGCTGCTTGCATATCGCCCCTCCGGTTCCTTTCTGGCCTGGAGGATGCGCGTGAGCGAGACGGTGGAGCGGCACGAATTCGGCGCGGAGGTGGGGCGCCTACTGGATCTGGTGGTCCACGCCCTCTACTCGGACCGGGAGATCTTTCTGCGCGAGCTGGTGGCGAACGCGGCGGATGCCGTGGATCGCCGCCGCTTCGAGGCGCTGACCGGCGCAGCGCCCGCCCTGCCCGAGGGCGCCGCTGTGCGGATCATCCCCGACAAGGCCGCCCGCACCATCACCCTGTCGGATCCCGGCATCGGCATGAGCAAGGCCGAGCTGGTCGAGAATCTCGGCACCATCGCCCGCTCCGGCACCCGCGCCTTCACCCAGTCGCTGTCCGAGGCCAAGCCCGACGACCGCCCCAGCCTCATTGGCCAGTTCGGGGTGGGCTTCTACTCCGCCTTCATGGTGGCCGAGCGCGTCGAGGTCACCTCGCGCCGCGCGGATGGGGAGGAAGCCTGGCGCTGGGCCTCCGAGGGCCGTGGCGACTACACCCTCGCCCCCGCCGAGCGCGCCGAGCCCGGCACTGACATCGTCCTGCACATCCGGCCCGAGGCCGATGAGTTCCTTGAGCCCATCCGGCTGCGGACGATCATCCGCAAATGGGCCGACCACATCACCGTCCCCATCACCATCACCGAGGACGGGCGGGAGGAGCCGGCGAACGAGGGCACGGCGCTCTGGCGCAAGCCGAAGTCGGAGGTGACCGAGGAGGCCTATACCGAGTTCTACCGCCATCTCGGCCACATGTTCGATGCGCCCTGGGCCACGCTGCACTGGCGGGCCGAGGGCGCGCTCGACTTCACCGCGCTGCTCTTCATCCCGGGCATGAAGCCCTTCCAGCCCGTGGAGGGCGAGCGGGAGAGCCGCGTGCGGCTCCATGTCCGCCGCATGTTCATCACGGATCAGGCCGGGCTGCTGCCGCCCTGGCTGCGCTTCGTGACGGGCGTGGTGGACACCGAGGACCTGCCGCTGAACGTCTCGCGCGAGATGCTGCAGTCCACGCCGGTGCTCGCCCGCATCCGGCGCGCCGTGACCAACCGCGTCATCTCCGAGCTGAAGACCCGCGCCAAGGATGCCGAAGCCTATGCCGGCTTCTGGGAGAATTTCGGCCCCGTGCTGAAGGAGGGGCTGTGGGAGGATGCGGAGCACCGCAAGGACCTCGCCGGCCTGCTGCGCTTCCGCTCCTCCGCCGTGGAGGGCTGGACCTCGCTGGCCGACTACGTCTCCCGCATGAAGGAGGGGCAGGAGGCCATCTACGTCCTCTCTGGCGACAACCCGGAAGCCCTGCCGAACTCGCCCCAGCTGGAGGGCTTCCGCGCCCGCGGCGTGGAGGTGCTGCTGCTGTCTGATCAGATCGACGCCTTCTGGCCGGAGCGGCTGGATCGGTTCGAGGACAAGCCGATCCGCAGCATCACCCAGGGCTCGATCGACCTGTCGAAGGTCGCGGCCCCGGAGGACGCATCGCGCGAGGAACCCGCCAATGTCGCCCGCCTCATCCCGCTGCTGAAGGACGCACTGGGCGAGGATGTGGCCGAGGTGCGGACGACCGACCGGCTGGTGGACAGCGCCGTCGTCCTCGCGGCCGCCGAGGGCGGGCCGGACCTGCAGATGCGGCGCCTGCTGGAACGCGCCGGGCGCGGCTTCGGCGCCGACCAGCCGGTGCTGGAGATCAACCCGCGCCATCCGCTGATCCGCGGCCTCGCCGCCCGTGCGGAGACGGAGGCGGGCCTGGGAGATGCGGCCGGGCTGCTGCTCGACCTCGCCCGTGTGCAGGACGGCGCCAGCCCGCGCGATCCCGCCGGCTTCGCCCGCCGGGTGACGGCCGCGCTGGCCGCCAGCCTGGGCTGATCCGAAGGACGGGCCGCTCCGGCGGTCTGTCCGCCAGCGCGTGGGTGACACGGTCGCCCATGCCGGGGAGGCGCAATCAGCGGCGCCCCGGGGCCCGTCTTCGGCCTTTCGGCCCGCCGTACGGCGCATTACCCTCGCCTCAGACACGAAACAAATCTGAGGAATCGTCACCATGCCTCCCATTCGCCGGGACCTGCTCGGGCTCGCCACCCTCGCTGCCGCCTCACGCCTTATCTCCCCGGCACGCGCGGCCGATTTCCCGACGCGCAGCGTGGAGCTTGTCGTGCCCGCTTCCGCCGGCGGTGGGACCGATTCCCTCGCCCGCGCCTTCACCGACAACGTGCGCCGCCACTCGCCCCAGCCCTTCGTCGTGCTCAACCGCCCGGGTGCCAGCGGCGCGGTCGGGATGGGCGAGGTGCTCAACTCCCGGCCCGACGGCCACAAGGTGGCGGTCGTCATCGCCGAGCTGGCGATCCTGCCTTTCCTGAATCAGATCCGCTTCTCGGCGGATGATTTCCGCATGATCGCGCGGCTGAACGCCGACCCCGCCTCGATCGTGGTGCGGACCGAGGCACCCTGGAAGTCGCTGGAGGAGTTCCTGGCCGATGCGCGCCGCCGCCCCGGGCAGCTGACGGTGGGCGATTCCGGCGTCGGCTCCATCTGGCACCTCTCCGCGGCCGCGATGGGCGAGAAGGCGGATGCCAGCTTCCTGCATGTCCCCTTCCCCGGCGCCGCGCCGGGGATCGTCGCGCTGCTGGGTGGCCATGTGGAGGCCATGTGCACCAGCCCTGCCGAGGTGAGCGCCCATGTCCAGGGCGGCAAGCTCCGCCTGCTGACGATCATGTCAGATCGCCGCATGGCGCCCTACGATTCCGTCCCCACGCTGAAGGAGCTGGGCCACGACCTGGCGATCGGCACCTGGCGCGGCCTCGCCGTGCCGAAGGCCACCCCGCAGCCCGTGGTCGACGCGCTGACCACCATCACCCGCACCACCGCCGCCGAACCCGGCTTCCGCGAGGCCATGGCAAAGGCGAATCTCGGCTTCAACTTTGCCGAGGCCGCGGATTTCGACGCCGCCATCGCCCGCGACCGCGCCCTGTTCCGTCCGCTGATCGAGCGCCTGCGGCTCGCCTGAGCCGTTCTCCTCACGCGGCGGTCCGGACCTTCGGACCGCCGCGTGATCACGCCTCCGGGCAGAGACCGGCTCCGCCCGCTGTAGCAGCGTCTCTCCGCGCCTCCTGCCGGCACCACCGGCCACCAAATCGGGGCCGGCACGCATTACGCAGCCCAGGGCCGATCTGGCCGGCCCTCGTCCCAGGCAGTCGCCCAGCCAGCTTCTCACCCTCCTCCCTGCCCAGGTTGTTGCAATGCAGCGCGGCAGCGGCCAAGCGTCCCGCTCGCCCACGGCACCGGCGTGCCGGCACATTTTCGGAACCTGTTGCCTCATGACGCAGCCGACCATTTTCATCGTCACGGATATTGAGGCGGACGGGCCCGATCCGGAGCGCCATTCCATGCTGAGCCTCGGCTCCGTGGCCCTGGGTGCGGATGGCAGCCAGCACGGCGAGTTCACGGTCAATCTCGCCCCCCTGCCCGGCGCCGCGCAGGATGCCGGCGCCATGAGCTGGTGGAAGCAGCATCCCGAGGCCTGGGACAGCAGCACGCGCGACCCGCAAGACCCCGCCACCGCCATCCTTTCCTGGGCGGAATGGGTCCGCGCCCTTCCCGGCGCCCCGGTCTTCGCCGCCCATCCGGTCGCCTTCGACGGCGCCTGGATGGATGCCTATCTCCAGCGCTTTGCCGACTGCCGCCTGTTCGACCGGCCGCGCGATCCTGGCCTCTGCCGGTTCGACGGGCTGGACATCCCCTCCCTCGTCATGGGCCGCACGGGCCGGGACTTCCGCCAGTGCCGGCGGGACGCCTATCCGGACCACTGGCTCGGCGAGAACGCCCACTCGCATTGTCCGCTCGATGATGCCCGCGGCTACGCCCACCTCCTGGGGCTCGCCATTGCCGGGCAGCTCCTCGAGCAGGGCTGACACCGGCTCTACGCCCCGGGCCTGGCCCAGCACCGGACCAGAACGGCAAAGCCGGCCCACAACGGTCCCGTCTCGCCCGCCTGCGCCGGCAAGGTCCTGGTAATCCCGTGCTGGCACTCTGCGCCCGTGACACTGGGCTGCCCCATGGAAGGCTCAGGCACAGCCGACCGTGTGAGAGCCCTCGCCATGCCAAGACGCCGCGCGCCACCGCACCACGCCTGCCTTCGGGCAGCCCTTCTCGCGGCGGTGCTGGCCGCGCCGGGCGCCGCCACGGCCCAGGCACCCGGCGCTGGTCCTTCCCCCCCCTCGGTGCCTGCGGCGGTGGTCGGGGCCTTCGACGCCCTGTTCAGCGGCCCATATGCCGGACGCCGGGCGGTGCACGCCTTCGGCCCGTTGGTGGAGGGCCGCTTTACCCCCGCGCCCGGGGCGTCTCAGCTCTCCCGCGCCCCGCATCTGGGCGGCCCCGAGATCCCGGTGCTCGTGCGGTTTTCCAACTTCGCCGCCGTGCCGGGCCTGCCAGACGGCCACCCCGATGCCAGCCCGCGCGGGATGGCGATCAAGTTCCTCCTGCCCGGCGGCATCGACACCGACATCGTCGCCCACTCCTATGACGGCTTCCCGGCCGCCACGCCGGAGGAGTTCCTCGCCTTCCTCCGCGCGCTGCCGGATCACGCGCAGCGCGCCGCCTTCGCCGCGGAGCACAGCGCGGCTCGGGCGTTCCTGGAGCATCCGAAGCCGGCGCCCGAGAGCTACGCCACCGAGGCCTTCTTCGGCGTCAGTGCCCTCCACTTCACCAATGCGGCCGGCGTTTTGCGGCACGGGCGATACCGCATCACGCCCCTGGCCGATCTCTCGCATCTCACCCCGGAGCAGGCCGCCGCACGCCCACCCGCCTATCTGCCTACCGAGCTGAAAAGCCGACTCGGCCAGGGGCCGGTCCTGTTCCGCCTGGCCGTGCAGCTCGCGCAGGAAGGCGACCCCGTGGATGACGGCTCGCAGCCCTGGCCTGAAGGCCGGCCGGAAGTGGAGATCGGCACCCTCGCGCTGTTGCACGCCGTACCCGAGGGGGACGAGAGGCAGCGCGACCTGACCTTCGTGCCCACCAACCTGGTCGGCGGCATCGCGCCCTCGGCCGATCCGATGCTGACGGCGCGGACGCAGTCCTACCGCATCTCCGCGGACCGGCGGATGCCAGCACCATGAGGACGCCATCCTGGCTGGCCGTGGCCGGGCTTCTCCTGGCCGCCTTGCCCGCTGCCGCCACCGCTCTCGTCACCGTGGTGCAGCGGGACCGTAACTTCTCGGTGCCGCAGGTGAGCATCACGCCGGGAACGGTCGTGCGGTTCACGAACGAGGACGACTATCCGCACCAGATCTCGGTCCAGGGCCCGGGCATAGCCTACGACTCCGACCTTATCGAGGCAGAGCGATTCACCGAATTGGCCTTCCCCGGTGCGGGCCTCTTCGAGGTGCGCTGCGGCGTGCATCCCCGGATGCGGATGAGCGTGAAGGTTCGCTGACCCGCCGCGCATCACCAAGGCGCCAGAAGGCTTAATCCACCGGCGAATTAGCCGGCCGTAAAGCCTCACCCCGCAACATCGGCGCATGACGATCCGCCTGAAGCTCCTCCTCGGCTGTCTCGCGCTGGCAGCGGTGACGGTACTCCTGGGCACCTTCAACCGCGGCGCCCAGCGCGAGCTCGGCCGGATCGCCGTCTCGCTCTACGACGAGACCTTCCTGGCGATGAGCTATCTCCGCTCCGCCCAGAACGGGCTGACCCGCGCCGAGGTGGCCTTCCAGGCTTCCGGCAGCATCGCGGCAGCGGAGGCGGCCGCGCGGGGCACGCTCCTCGGCACCCTGCCCGAGATTGCGGACGACCTGAACGTCGCGCTCGAGCGGGCGCTTTCACCCGGCGGACGCGAGGCGGCAACACGGCTCGCCGCGGGGCTCGCCGCCCTGCAGGCGCCGGGCGGCCTTCCCTCCACCCCGGAGGTGGCCGCCAGCCTTCACGACCTGGGCACCGGCTTCGACCGGCTGGTCGAGATCTACGCCGCAGACGGCTTCCGCCAGCGCCGAAGCGTCGCGCAGCTGATCGAGACGACGGAGCGGCATGGCTGGATGGCGATCGCGGTCTCGCTCGCGGTCGCGCTCGTGATCACGGCGGCGCTGGCCAGATCCATCGTGCCGCCGATCCGGGCGGCGGTCGGAGTCGCGCGCTCGATCGCCGCAGGCCAGCTCGACAACGCCATCGCGACCGAGGGGCGGGGACAGAGCGAGACCGCCCAGCTCCTGCACGCGCTCTCGGCCATGCAGGCCAGCCTGAAGGCGTTGATCGCCGCACAGGAATCCAGCCATGCCGGCGAACTGGCCGGGCAAGTGGCGCGATTCGACGCGGCGCTGTCCAATATGATCCAGGGCCTCTGCCTGTTTGGGCCGGATGGCAGGCTGGCCGTGGTGAACCGGCGCTTCGTCGAGATGTTTGGCGCCCCCAAGCTTCACGCGCCGCCCGGCGAGGTCTTCCCCGAGCGGCATTTGGCCGAGCTGCTGTCCCGGCATGCCGGCGACGAATCGCAGACTTCCCGGGATTTGCCCGACGGCCGGACCTTGACCGTCGCGCACCGTCCGGTGGAGGGCGGCGGCTGGGTCGCCACCTATGAGGACGTGACCGATCGGCGCCGGGCGGAGGCGAAGCTCGCCCATATGGCGCATCACGATTCCCTGACCGGACTGCCGAACCGGACGCTGTTCCACAAGCACGTCCAACACCTGTTCGGCGGCGCCTCGCGGGGCAACGGGGCCGCCGTGCTGACCCTGGATCTCGACCGCTTCAAGGCCGTCAACGACACGCTGGGACATCCCGCCGGTGACACGCTGCTTCGCCTTGTTTCCGACCGGCTGCAGAACTGCACCCGGAGCACCGACCTCGTCGCACGCCTCGGGGGAGACGAGTTCGCCGTGGTGCAGGAGGCGACGGGCCAGCCCGATGACGCGACGGCGCTGTCCCAGCGGCTGCTCGCGGCCCTTGCCGAGCCCTTCCTGATCGAGGGACAGCAGGTCACGATCGGGACCAGCATCGGCATCGCGCTCGGCGAGGAGGGGCTCAACGACCCGGACGAGCTCCTGAAGCGGGCCGACCTGGCGCTGTACCGCGCCAAGGGCGACGGCCGCGGAACCTGGCGGTTCTTCGAGCCGGAGATGAACGTCCTCATGCAGGCGCGCAGCAAGCTCGAGCGGGATCTCCGCAGGGCGGTGCAGGAGCAGAAGTTCGAGGTCCACTACCAGCCGGTCATCGATGCCGAGGGCCGGAAGGTCAGCGGCTTCGAGGCGCTGCTGCGCTGGGAACATCCTGAACGCGGCATGGTCTCGCCCGCGGAGTTCGTCCCCATGGCCGAGGAGATCGGGCTTATCCGCCCGATCGGCGCCTGGGTGCTTCGCACGGCCTGCACGGCTGCAGCCGCTTGGCCCGAGGCGTTGAAGGTGGCGGTCAACCTCTCGCCGGCCCAGTTCACGGGCGGTTCCCTCGTTGCGGAGGTGGCGGATGCCCTACAGGGATCCGGCCTCGCCGCACACCGGCTGGAACTCGAGATCACGGAATCGCTGCTCTTGATGGACGATGCCTCGGTGCTGTCCACCCTGCATGCGCTGCGGGACCTGGGTGTCCGCATCGCCATGGACGACTTTGGCACCGGCTATTCCTCGCTGAGCTACCTGCAGCGCTTCCCCTTCGACAAGATCAAGATTGACCAGTCCTTCGTCCGCGGCCTCGGCCGGGACGAGCACTGTTCCGCCATCATCCGGGCCGTGGTCGGCATGGGCCGCGCCCTTCGCATCACGGTGAATGCCGAAGGGGTCGAGACGCCCGAGCAGCTGGTAGCGCTCTGCGCAGAGGGATGCGACGAGCTGCAGGGCTATCTGTTCAGCCATCCCAGGCCGGTGCGGGACGTGGCGGCGATGCTCCTGAACACGCATGCAGGGTCGCGACCGCCGGAACTCACCACCGCCGCCTAGCGCCCTGCCAGCACGTGGGGAAGGCGGGAGTCCGGCTCGGCCGGTACCCTCGCGACCGGGAGCCCGAGCCGTGTGGCCTTGCCCTCATCGCGCGATTACATCTCCTGTGCATGAATCAAGGATTTGTAGAGCAGAACGAGGCATGATTGCCGCAATGCCCGACCCGATCCTCCCGGCCGTCACGACCAGCGCCTGGCAGATCCTGCCCGGCGGGCGCTCCGTGTCCCGCCCTGTCTTCGCGATCGGGGATGTCCATGGCTGCGACAGGCATCTGGAAGCCCTGCACAGCGCCGCCCGCCACAGCATCACGGCCGAGGGCCTCTCGCGGCCGCTCTTTATCCGCCTCGGTGACTACATCGATCGCGGCCCGGATACGCTGCGCGCGCTCGACCTCGTCCGCGACGGGCTCGGCCTCCCGGATGTCGAGGAGGTGAACCTGCTCGGCAACCACGAGCAGCTCCTGCTCAACACCCTTCTGGCCGAGGACCGGGAGATCGCCGGTCACGCCGCCCGCGTCTGGCTCAACAATGGCGGGCGCGCCCTGTGCCTCCGCCTGGGCGTCCAACCCGAGCTCGCGGAGGCCAGGCAGCTGCGCCTCCTCCGGCCGCTCCTACAGGAATTTCTCGGCAGGGAGCGTATCGACCTTCTCCTGTCGCTGCGGACCGCCGTGGTGCTGGAAGGCGGCCTGGTCTTCGTCCATGCCGGGCTGAACCCGGTAATCGACCCCGATCGGTTCCTCGATCAGGGCTGGAGGGACTACGGCCTGCGAACCGGGGCGATGAGCCCCTACTGGATCCGCGACGAGTTCCTGGATTGGCCGCGACCCCTGCCCGGTAACCAGCTTGTCGTGCACGGCCACACTATCGAGAAGACGGCGCCGGTGGTGCTCGGCCATCGCATCGGCCTTGACGCCGGCTGCGTCCGGACCGGCCGGCTGCTGATGGCGGAGTTCCGGCATGGCCGGTTCCGCACCCACGCCGCCATTTCGGCACCGCCGAAAGCCGCGCACCCGAGCTCCGGTTAAGCGAGGGCACGGGAGACTGGATCAGCCCTCCTCGGCCAATCGCGCTCGCAGCGCCTCGCCGGGCATCGGGCGACCGAACAGATAGGCCTGCCCTTCGTTGCAGCCGAGTTCAGCCAGGGCGTCGCGCTCTTCCGGCGTATCGACGCCCTCCGCCACCACCTTCAGGTCGAGCGCGTGCCCGATCTGGATCATGGCGCGGATGATGACGAGGTTCTCGGGCTCGTCCAGCATGCCCCTGATCATGGAGCGGTCAAGCTTGAGCGCGGTCAGAGGCAGGTGCCTGAGGCTGGCGAGACTGGCATAGCCCGTGCCGAAATCGTCGAGCGCGATGCCCACCCCCATGTCGCGAATGGCGGACAGCGTCAGCAGGTTCTCGATGCTCGCGCTAACGAGCATGGATTCCGTCAGCTCCACCTCCAGCCGCCGGGGCGCCAGAGCCGAACCGGCGAGCGCCGCCGAGACCTGCCGCAGAAGGGCAGCATCGACGAGTTGCCGGGCCGAGACATTGACCGACAGCCCGATCCTATCGGGCCAGAGCGCGGCCTCCGCGCAGGCCTTCCCTAACACCCAGCCGCCCAGTTCCGTGATCAGGCCGCAGTGCTCCGCCACCGCGATGAAGGCGGAAGGGGGCACCATGCCACGCCGGGGATGCCGCCAGCGCAGCAGCGCCTCCGCCCCGACCGTGCGGCCGGACCGCATGCATACGCGGGTCTGGAAGTGCACCATCAGCTCGCCGCGCGCGAGCGCCAGGCCGAGATCCTGCTCGAGCCGGCGCTGCTCCGCTGCCTCCTCACGCTGCGCGGGCTGAAACCGGCTGAGCCCCAGCTCCGCCAGCCTGAAGGGACCGGATGCCCGCGTGCGGCGCTGCTGGCGGAAGCCGGCTACGGCCCGCAGCGGCCGCTGCGGCTCACCGTCGGCATCTCCACCTCCGGCTCCGGCCAGATGCTGCCGCAGCCAATGAACGAGGCGCTGCAGGAGTCGCTGCGCGAGCGTTGCGGTGTGCAGGTGGAGTTCCGCGTCGTCGAGTGGAATACGCTGCTCGGCGGGCTGCGCGCGTCGCCCGACCAGCCGGCCTGGCTGGGGGCGGATGCGCTGAACATCTCCCTCGTCTCCTCGGACCCGTCGCAGATGGCGCGCTGGTTCCTTGGCGCCAATGTCTCCCCGCGCGGCTCCAATGCCGGCCACTGGGTGGACCCGCAATTTGATGCCGCCTTCAATCAGGTGGAGGCCGCGGCCGACCCGGCCGCCATCAACGCCGCCGTCACCCGCGCGCATGAGCGGCTGGTGGATGGCGCGCCCTGGCTCTATGTGGTCCACGACCTCAACCCGCGCGCCATGACCCGCCGCGTGACGGGCTTCACCCCCGCGCAATCCTGGTTTCAGGACCTGACCACGGTGGACCTGCAATGACGGCACCCCTGCACGAGACGAGCCTCGCCGATCTCTCCCGGCTGATCGCCTCGCGCGTCCTCTCCCCCGTCGAGCTGACGCAATCCTGCCTGGCGCGGATCAAGGCGCTCGATGGTGGGCTGAACAGCGTGCTCCTCCTGCTCGAGGAGCGCGCCATGGCCGAGGCCCGCGCGGCGGAGGCGGAGATCGCGGCCGGCCACTTGCGCGGCCCGCTGCACGGAATCCCGATCGGGCTGAAGGACATCTACGAGACATCGGGCATCCCAACGACGGCCCATTCCGCCGTGCTGCGCGATTATGTGCCGGCGGAGGACGCCACCACGGTGCGCCTGCTGCGGGAAGCCGGCGCGGTGATCCCGGCCAAGCTCTCCACCTGGGAGTTCGCCATCGGCGGCACCTCCTTCGACCTGCCCTGGCCGCCCGCGCGCAACCCGTGGGACCGCACGCGCGATCCCACCGGCTCCTCTTCCGGCTCGGCGGTCGCGGTCGCCGCGGGGCTGCTGCCGGGCGCTATGGGGTCGGACACTGGCGGCTCCATCCGCAACCCGGCGGCCTGGTGCGGCATCGCCGGCCACAAGCCGACCTATGGGCTGGTCAGCCGCCGCGGCGTGCTGCCGCTCTCCTGGTCGCTCGACCATGCCGGTCCCATGGCCTGGACCGCCGAGGACTGCGCGATGATGATGGGCGTGCTGGCAGCCCATGATCCGCAGGACCCGGCCAGTGCCGAAGTTCCCATCCCCGATTTCGCCGGTACCATCGCCGCCAGCCGTCGCCACGGACTGGCGGGGCTGCGCATCGGCGTGGTGCGCCATTTCTACGAGGTGGACGTGCCCTGCACCGCGCCCGTCCTCGCCGCCATGGAGGACTCCCTCCGCGTGATGCGCGAGCTGGGGGCTGAGCTGCACGACGTCACCCTCCCCGCCTTCGGCGAGTACGCGGCCCCCGCCCATATCATCGCCCGCGCGGAATCCTGGGCCATCCACGAACCCTGGCTGCGGGCAGATGCCTCGCGCTACGGCGCCTATGGCCGCCAGCGCCTCGCCTCCGGCGCCTTCATTCGCGCCGGCGACCTCGTGCAGGCCCAGCGCCGCCGCGCGCAGCTCATCGCGCGCACCCTGGCCGCGATGGCGGATGTGGACGCCATCGTCTTCCCCACTGCCCGCGGCACGGCGGAGCCGATGGGGGTGGACACGCTCTCCCCCGCCAGCCCGGTCGCCTTCTTCGCGCGCGCTTTCAACCTGGTGGGCGGGCCGGCGCTGTCCGTCTGCAACGGCTTTTCGCCCGAGGGCCTGCCCACCGGCCTTCAGATCGCCGGGCGGCCCTTCGACGACCATGTGGTGCTGCGCGTGGGCGATGCGGTGGAGCGCGCGCTCGGCACCCGCACCCGCCGCCCGGTGCTGGAGACGGTCGCGGCATGAGCACGGAGAGCCCGATGATCGAGGACCGCCTGCGCGCGATCGGCCTCACCATGCCAGCCGAGGATCTCGTCCCGCTGGCCGAGCTGGTGGCCATGCTCGACCTGGCGGCGGAGGTGCTGCGCGCACCGCTGCCTGTCTCGGCGGAGCCTGCCAGCGTTCTGGTCCTGCCGCGGAAAGCCTGAATCCGCCCGTAGCGACCGCCAGCCCTGCGGGCCATCGCACAGCTTTCCGCAACCCGCTCGCTGCCCCGGCGTTCGCCCGGCGGCCCCGATGCGGAGGTGCCCCATCCGCGCCGTCCCCTTTCTCCTGCTGCTGCTCGCCGGTTGCGACGACGCACCCCCGGCCTCGCTGCGCGTGGCGGGCGGCGACCCCGAGCGCGGGCGTGCCGTCACCCAGGCCAGCGGCTGCGGGGCCTGCCATGTGATCCCCGGCGTGCGCGGCGCGCAGTCCTGGGCCGGGCCGCCACTGATGGAATGGGCCCGGCGCGGCTATCTGGCCGGGCGTTTCCCGAACCGCCCGGAAACCCTCATCGCCTGGCTGAGAGACCCCCAGGCCATGGTGCCCGGCACTGCCATGCCCAATCTCGGGCTGACGGAGGCGGAGGCGCGCGACACGGCCGCCTACCTCTTCACCCTTGGCGCGACACGCCTGCCGCCCGTCCCCGCCGGGATGCCGCTGGGCCCGGATGGGGCCGGGCCGCGCGAGGAGCCGAGGATCCGCCCGCGCGGCTGACGCCTAGCGGCAGGCCGGCAGCACGAGCGCCGGCACCGCCTCGAACACCACCGCGAAGCCTGCCATGACGCAGGCGGTGGCGCCGAACCAGCGGGTGAAGTCCGGCTCCGCCTCCCTGGCCTCGGTCGCCCCGCGCGGACCCGTCCCCGGCCAGGTCAGCCGGAACAGCACCGCCAGCACCGCCAGCGAGAGCACGGTGGCGCCCACCACCAGCACCGCCACCCAGGGCATGCCGAGCAGGTGGCGTGCCGCCATGTCGCGCTCGCAGGCATGGGCATGCACGGCGTAGAGCGCGCCGAAATGCGCCGCCCAGACCAGGAACCCGGCCGAGGGCAGGATCACCGCACGCGTGACGGAGGCGGCCGGCATCACAGCAGCCGCGGGAAGCCGTGCAGCAGCACCAGCCCCACCACCCCCTGCCCGGCCGCGTAGACCCAGAACAGCATCGTGTTGTCGAAGGTCAGCCGCCGCGTGCCGTCGATCATCCCCGCCCAGGACCGCGCCTGGGTGTAGAGCGCCATGATGACCGCGACGGCGACGATCACCCCCTGCCAGAACAGGATCGCCCAGGAGATGGCGGCATGGGCATGGCTCTCCGGCCGCAGCCCCGCGGCCTGCAACGCGGTGAAGTCGGCGCCGAAACCCGCGAGCAGGAGCAGCAGGGCGAGCGGCATCGCCCAGAACGGCATCCGGCCGGACCGTCGCAGCAGGCGCCCGGCCAGCGGCAACACCGCCCCGGCCAGGAGATAGAGCACCAGCGCCGCCGTCCCCCATTCCACCCGCGGCAGGCCGAGCCCAGCGGGCGGCCACATCCCGTCCCCGTTCACCAGCCAGAGGAACAGGTAGCTGCCGATGAGGCAGGCGTAGCAGGACCCCATCACCAGCATCAGCACGCTCATCGCCCACCAGGAGGTGGAGAGCGGGCCGGTGACATAGGTGGGCAGCACGATCCCGCCGCCGATATCGCCGCGGCCCTCGCCGATCGGACCGAGATCGGTCCCCGTCCACAGCCAGCGCAGGAAGCCGCCGAGCGCCAGCACCGCGAAGGCGACCGCCGGCACCAGCCACTCCACCGTCAGCACGAGGAAGAAGCCCGCCGTGCCGATGGCGGCCACGAGATGCGCCCAGGACGGCCCGGGCAGGACGGCGACATATTGCGGCGTGCCCTCGGCGGGGCTGACCACCAGCCCTTCCCGCAGCCCGGTGATCGTGCCGGGCAGGTAGTGCGCGCCCGCCGCCACCTCCTCGGATAGGCCTGGATGGCGCCAGAGCGGGTAACGCCCGTCCACGGCGGGAATGCTGCGCGGGCCGTAATCCTCGTTCGGCAGCCATTCCAGCGTGCCGGCATCCCAGGCATTGCCACTGCCGCCCGTGGTGCGGAAATTCCGCACGAGGTCCACGAACAGCACGACGCCGCCTGCCAGCACGACCAGCGCACCGATCGTCGAGATCAGGTTCCAGATCTCCAGCCCCATCCCCGCGGGGTAGGTGTAGATGCGCCGGGGCATACCGAGGAAACCCGACATGTGCATGGGAAAGAAGGTGATGTTCACGCCGAGGAAGGTGAGCCAGAACACCCACCGCCCCAGCCGCTCCGACAGCGGCGTGCCGATGCAGGGCGCCCAGTAGTAGAGCGCGGCGAGGATCGGGAACACCATGCCGCCGATCAGCACGTAGTGCAGATGGGCCACGATGAAGTAGGTGTCGTGCGCCTGCCAGTCGAAGGGCGTGACGGAGACCATCACCCCCGTCAGCCCGCCCAGCGTGAAGATGAACAGGAAGCCGAGCACGAAGAGCGTCGGCGTCGCGATCCGCACGCGCCGGCCAGAGGCGAAGGTGGCAATCCAGGCAAACACCTGCAGGCCCGAGGGCACGGAAACCGCGAAGCCGGCGGAGGCGAAGAAGGCCAGGCTCAGCCCGGGAATACCCGTGGCGTACATGTGGTGCACCCACAGCCCGAAGGAGAGGAAGGCCGTCCCCACCAGCGCCAGCACGACGAGCGAATGCCCGACCAGCGGCGCACGCGCCATGGTCGGCACGATCATCGAGACCATGCCGGCCGCCGGCAGGAAGATGATGTAGACCTCGGGGTGCCCGAAGAACCAGAACAGGTGCTGCCACAGCATCGGGTCGCCGCCGCGCTCGGGCAGGAAGAAGGGCCAGTTGAAGGCCCGCTCCATCTCCAGAAGGGTGGAAGCGATGATGACGGCGGGGAAGGCGAAGACCACCATGGCCGCGAAGACGAGCATCGCCCAGGCGAAGATCGGCATCCGCCCCAGCGTCATCCCCGGCGCGCGGCAGCGCAGGATGCCCGTGATCAGCTCGATCGCGCCGGCAATGGCCGAGATCTCGATGAAGCCGATGCCCAGCAGGTACATGTCGGTGTTGATGCCGGGCGAGTAGGCCTTCCCCGTCAGCGGCGGGTACATGAACCAGCCACCATCCGGCGCCGCGCCGAAGAACAGCGAGAGAAAGAAGGCGCTGCCGCCGATCAGGTAGATCCAGTAGGCATAGGCGCCAAGCCGCGGCGTCGGCATCTCCCGCGTGCCCAGCATGGCCGGCAGCAGCGTGATCCCCACCGCCTCCACCACAGGCACGGCGAAGAGGAACATCATCACCACGCCATGGGTGGTGAAGACCTGATTGTAGGTGTTCGCGTCGAGGATCGTGAGGCCGGGAAAGGCGAGCTGCAGCCGGATCAGCACGCCCAGCAGCCCGGCCAGCAGCAGGAACATCAGAGAGGTGCCGAGGAAGAGCGGCCCGATGAGGTTGTTGTTGATCTCGGTGACCACGCGGAAGCCGGGCGGGAAGGCCCAGGCGCGCTGCAGACGCCCCAGCTCTTCGGGCGGGCGCGGCAGCGGATTCGGGAAGGAGGAATTCGGCAGATCGCTCAACGCAGCGATCCCAGCCAGGAGGCAATGGCGAGCAGGTCGGAACCCTCCAGGGCTCGGGCATAGGCGGGCATGGCGTTCCCGGGCTTGATGTCCTGCGGCGCCGCGATCCAGCCCGCCAGGTTTCCATGGGTGTTCGGAAGCGCACCGGCGGCAAGCGTGGCGCGAGACCCCACGCGCGACAGATCCGGCGCGATGCGCGCGGCCCAGGGCGTGCCGCGCACGGCGTGGCAGGCGCCGCAACCGGCCTCGCCGAACACCTGCTTGCCGCGCCGGTGCTCCTCCGTCTCCGGCTCCGGCACGGGCGCGCGCTGGCGGGCGATCCAGGCGTCGAACTCGGCCGGTTCCTGCACGACGACATCGAAGGCCATCAGGCTGTGCTGCTGGCCGCAGAACTCCGTGCACTGGCCGCGCAGCGTGCCCAGCCGGTCCGCGCGCAGGCGCTGGCGGTTCACGCGGCCGGGGATCATGTCCAGCTTGCCGTGCAGGTTCGGCACCCAGACGCTGTGGATCACGTCGCCGGAGGTGAGGTTCAGCTCCACCTCGCGCCCCAGCGGCAGGTGCAGCGCATTGGCCGTCACCGCCCCCTCGCCGAGATCGGGGTAGCGCACCTCCCACCAGTACTGCCGCCCGATGATCTCGATCCGCAGCGGCGCGTCCGACATCGGCTGCGTCAGCGCGCGGGAGACGCCGAGGGAATAGCCAAGCAGCACCGTCAGCACGGTCGCGGGAAACGCGATTCCCATGCCGATGAGGAAGCGCCGGGATCCCATCGCCTCGCGCAGCCGTGCCGGCGCTAGGATTGCCATGGCGAGCGCGACCATGGTGATGAGGAACACCACTGCCCCACCCCAGAACAGCACATGCGTCAGCGTCGCGATCCGATCCGCCTGGATCCCCCAGGGATCGAGCGGCGTCTGCGCGCCCGAGCACCCGGCCAGGGCACCCAGCAGAAGGAACGGCGCGATCGGCCTCACGATCCCTGTCACGCCGGGCGATGATCCGGCGTACCGCGCAGCGCCCGCGACAGGGCGAGCAGCGCGAGCGCCGCGAAGGCCACCCCGCCCGGCACCCACATCAGCAGCCCGCCGAACTGCTGGTCCTCCAGCGGCGTCAGCCCCCAGGGAAGGGTGGTGAGCGCGTGCGGCGAGAACAGAGGACGCGGCGCCACGGTCAGGAAAGCGCCCAGCGCCCCCATCTGCGCCGCCGTGCCCAGCCCCGAGAGCAGCGCGGCATCCGCCCGGCCCTCCCCCAGCACGCCCCGCCACAGCCACAGGGCCGTGCCCAGCAGCGAGAGATGCATCGCCCACCAGGCGGCATCGGAGACGAAGGTGAGCGCATAGGGCCCGGGCAGGTGCCACAGCCACATTACGACGGCGAAGGCCGCGGCCGAGAGCGCCATCCCGCCAGCCGAGGCTGCCCGCGCACGGAAGGCCACGGCTAGAAGCGGCGCCGCCACGAGCGCCACTAGCAGGTGCTGCCCCACCCGGGCCGAGAACAGCGCCACCGCCAGCCCGCAGAGCGGCGAGACCAGCACCGCTGTCAGCACGCTCCAGCCCGCCAGGAAGGCGCGCCGATCCGCCGCCCAGCGCCCCGGCACCAGCCCGGCCAGAAGGGCGGCCAGCAGCAGCGGGTCGAAATTCCAGCCCAGCTCGCCCGGCCGTGGCGGCAGGCCGCAGAAGGGCACCAGCTCCGTTCCGGTCACGCGCGCCCCTCCCCTCGAAGATGACGGATCATACAGGATTCCGCCCGGCGCGGCTCGCCACCCGCGCGGCCAGGAGCACCGCCAGCGCCACCGCGACGATCACGATCGCGTCCAGCCAGCCCTGCGGCTCCCCCCGCGCCGCGCCCGGCGCTAGCGCCGCGTCCGGCCGCACCGTCCAGACCAGCAGCGCGCCATGGCCCAGGATCAGCAACCCGCACACGATCCGCATCCGCCAGGGCCGCCACTGCGGCACGACGGCCAGCGCCAGCGCGCCCATCAGCGCCGGCGCCGCGACGGCCACCTTCACCCACAACCATGCGCCCTCCTGCCGGCGGAGGTACCAGGCCGCCTCGGGCGGCAGGTCGGCGGCCCAGACGGTGAGGAACTGCACGAACCACAACCACAGCATGAGGACGCCCAAGGTGAGCAGGGCGCGCTCCATCCCCGTCCGCGCCGCGTCCGTCTCCGGGCAGCCCCGGAGCAGCACCGCCAGGGAGAGCGAGGCCGCGGCACCGCCCGCGAACAGGGCGAGGCCGAGAAGGCTACCCGTCCAGCCCGGATCGCGCGAAAGGGCCCAATCCTCCAGGCCGATGGTCGACGAGAGCAGCACCAGCATCAGGCAAAGCCCCGCCACCGCGCGCGATGCGCCCGGCCGCGCCAGCACCCGCCCGATCCCCGCCCAGAGAAGCAGGATCGCCGCCGAGGCCAGGCCGACGGCCAGCGCCTTCCGGCCACCCCAGGGATAGAGCTCCCCCGCCATGGCGGCCAGCGGAAGGGCGAGCACCGGCAGCAGCCAAGTCATCCGCACCACCGGCACCAGCACCGGCCGGAGCGGATCCACCCAGGCTTCCTGCATCAGGATCCCCGCCGCCAGCACGGCCAGTGCCCCGGCCCCCAGCGTCGCCGCCAGCAGGAAGGCGAGCAGCCAGGCCTCCGCGAAGGCGGTCATGGCGCGGCGCGCATCAGCGCCTCCACATGCCGCGCCACCGCCCAGCGCTGCCGCGCATCGAGCCGATCGGCCAGGGGGTGGGCACCCAGATGGTTCCCCGCGATCGCGGCCATGCTCCGCGCCGGGTCGCCCGGCAGCGGCGCGATGGGCGGATGCCCGCGGGAGACCACCACCCCGTCCCCCAGCCCGCGCGCGCCATGGCAGGGCGTGCAGAAGATGGCGTAGCGCCCCGCCCCCTCGGCCAGAAGCGCGGCATCGACAGGCGGACCGGGCACCGCCAGGGCCCGCGCCCGCGCCGCCGCCCCGCGCGAGACCGCGCCCTCGGGCGGGGGCAGCGGCGCCGGCGGTTTCGGGCTCTCCGGCCAGGCATCGCAGCCCGCGAGCAGGAGAAGAAGGAGGAGCCGCTTCACGCGCCCCGCACCTCCGAGACGCGCAGCGGCGACAGGCCGCGCAGGAAGCGCGTCGTATCCTCCAGCTCGTAGAGCGGGTCCTCGGCCGAGAGGAACAGGCAGAACCGGTCCTCGCTCACCCGGTGGAAGCCGCGCGCGAAGAAGGCGGGGTGGTGCAGCCGCGGCAACCCGTTCAGCGCCAGCATCCCCAGCAGCGCCGCCGCGCAGGCCCAGAGGATGGCGACGAGATAGGTGGTGGGCATGAAGGCCGGCCAGGCGTTCAGCGGCCGCCCGCCGACATTCACCGGGTACACATGCACCGACGTATACCAGGCCGTGCCCGCCGCCAGCGCCGCCCCCACCGCGCCGGCGCCGAGCGCGATGTAGCCGATCGGCGCGGCGCTCACCCCCAGCGCCTCGGCCGCTTCCGGCACGGGAAAGGGTGAATAGGCTTCCAGCCGCCGCCACCCGGCCTGGCGCGCGGCGCGCACCGCCACCGTCAGCGGCTCGGGGTCGTCGAACTCGGCCATCAGGCCGAAGGTGGGGTGCTCGGTCACCGCTCCTCCTCCTCGGCCTCGGCCTCGCTCTCCTCATGCCGCGTCTCGAACATGGACACCGCCGGCACCAGACGGCCGAACAGCAGCAGCACCATCGCGAAGAGCGCCACCGAGCCGCCCAGCAGCCCCCATTCCGCGACGCTCGGCGTGTATCCCGGCCCGACCGCGGGCATGTGGTCCCGCAGCAGCCCGTCCACCACGATGGACCAGCGATCCAGCCACACCCCCGCCGCTGCCAGCACGCCGATCGGCACCACGGCCAGAGCGCGCGTGCGGAGTGCCTTCAACCAGAGCAGCTGCGGCAGCGCGGCCGAGAGCAGCACCGCGCCCCAGTAGGCCGGCGCCCCGCCGCCGAACACGCGGGCGGCCAGCGCGTCGCGAGTGGTGGAATCCTCCTCCAGGAATCCGACCAGCAGCTCGTGCGAATAGGCCAGGGCCGTCGCCAGCCCGGCCGAGGCGAGCAGGCAGGCCAGCAGATCCATGTCCCGCTCGTCCACGTACCGCTCGAGCGAGAGGGCGTGGCGCAGCACCGCGGCCAAAGCCAGCACGACGCCCAGCCCCGAGGGTAGGCCGGTCACCACCACATGCAGCGGCAGCCGCGCCTGATGCCAGGCCGGCACGAGGGTGGTGGCGAATTCCAGCGCCACCACCGTCTGCGCCCAGAGCAGCAGCGGCAGCACCAGCGCCGCGACCAGCCGATACGCCGCCTGGTGCCGGTGCCAGTGCGCGACCGAGCCGCGCCAGCCCAGTGCGAAGAACCCATAGGCCCGCGCCGCCCCGACCCGACCGTGCCGCGCCGCCCGGTCCCTCATGGAGGCGAGGTCCGGGATCAGCCCGATGAACCAGAACAGCGAGGTGACGACGACATGAGACATGATGCCCCAGAAGTCCCAGACGAGAGGGCTGCCGAATTGCGGCCAAAGGCCGGTATAGGCCGGGTAGGGCAGCGTCCACAGGAACAGCCAGGGCCGGCCGAGATGCAGGATCGGGTAGGCGGCGGCGGCAAGGATGGCGGCAAGCGCCGCGGCCTCGGCGAAGCGGTTCACCGCCGTCCGCAGCCCGTGCCGGCGCAGCACCAGCACGGCGGCGAACAGGCTCGCGGCATTGGCGATGCCGATCCACCAGGCATAGGCGATCAGATCGAAGCCCCAGACATGGGGGATGTTGTTCCCCCACACCCCCACCCCGCGGACGAGCACGGCCGCGACCGAGGCGGCCAGCACCACCACCCCTGCCGCCGCCCCGGCCATGGCGAGGCGGAAGCCCCAGGCGCCCGGCCGCAGCGCGGCTTCGGCGACGGGGATGGTGTCGTCGCTCACGACGGCTCCCCGTCAGGCGCCACGCGAGCGAGATAGGTGGTGCGCGGCCGCGTGCCGAGCTGCCCGAGCATCGCGTAATGCCGCCCGTCCCGCCGCGCACCGGAGACAGCGCTGGCGGGATCGTTCAGGTCGCCGAAGGTGATGGCGCGGGTCGGGCAGGCGCGCTGGCAGGCGGTCTCGATCTCGCCATCCTGCAAGGCGCGGCCTTCATTCGCCGCGTTGCTCCGCGCGGCCGTGATGCGGTGGCTACAGTAGGTGCATTTCTCCATCACGCCACGCGGGCGCAGCGATACCTCGGGGTTGCGCGCCGGCGTGTCGAGGCTGCGGCGGTGATCCGCCCAGTTGAAGCGGCGCACCTTGTAGGGGCAGTTGTTGGAGCAGGTGCGCGTGCCGATGCAGCGCGCATGCACCATCACGTTCAGCCCCTCATGGTCGTGCAGCGTGGCGTTCACGGGGCAGACGGGCTCGCAGGGCGCCTGCTCGCAATGCATGCAGGGCACGGGCTGGAAGCTGGCGGCGGGGTTCTCCTCCGCGCCGTGATGGTAGCGGTCCACCCGCAGCCAGTGCATCGCCCGCCCCTGGCTGACGGCCAGCGGGCCGACCACGGGCACGTTGTTCTCCGCCTGGCAGGCCAGGGCGCAGGCGTTGCAGCCGATGCAGGCATCCAGGTCGATCGCCATGCCCCAGGCATGGCCGGGATAGGGCCAGTCCCGGTGCAGGGACGCGTCCCGCTCCGGCTGCGGCAGGGCGCCGCCGGGCGCGACGCTGCGCACCGCCTCGATGGGGTCGATCCGATGATGGGAATCGGTCGTCACCGGCGGCATCCGGCGCCCCGTCGCGCGCAGGGACAGGCCCGGCACGGCCCAGGCGCCTGAGGCGGGGCGGAGGGCGTAGGCATCGAAGCCGCGACCCTCTCCCACCGGCCCGCCGGCTCGGCGGCCACCGCCCAGCGGCAGGGTGACGCAGCCCGGCGCGTGGCCCGGCACCGGCCAGCAAGGGGCGAGCACCGTCCGCCCCTCCAGCGCCAGCTCCACCTCGTCCCCCGGCTGCAGGCGAAGTTCGGCCAGGGTCGCGGGCGCCATCAGCGCGGCATTGCCCCAGGTGATCTTGGTCAGCGGCCGGGGCAGTTCCTGCAGCCAGGCCTCATGCGCCTCCGCCCCGCCGCGCGTGCCCGGATCCGGCGCAAAGGCCGCGACCAGCCCGGCCGGCATCGGCGGCGAGGGCTGGTCCCAACCCTCCCGCAGGGCGACGGACAGAGGAGCCGGTGCCTCTCCCGCCACGCCCGTTTCCAGCGCCTCGGCCCAGGCCGCGTCGAAATCGCGCCCGGCCCAGCGGGCGCGCCAGGTCGCCTCCACCGCCGCCCGGGCCGCCGCGGGCGCGCCGAGCAGCGTCGAGAGCAGCTCCACCGGTCCCCGCGCCTCATCGGCCAGGGTGGCGGTAACGGGCTGGCGGATGGAGGGGGTGCCGTCGAAGGCCTGGGCATCGCCCCAGGACTCCAGATCATGCGGCATCGGGACATGCCAGGCGCAGAGCCGCGCCGTCTCCTCCTGCCGGGCCCCGAGATGAAGCGCGAAGGGCACCCCGCGCAGCGCCGCCGCGAAGCCCAGGACCGCCGGCGTGTCATAGGCCGGGTTCGGCCCGAGGATCAGCAGATGCGTCACCTCCCCCGCCGACATGGCCGAGGCCAGCGCCGCGAGGGAGGCCGCCATCGGCTCCGGCCGGGCCAGCGGGTGCGGGATGTGGCGCAACGCGGCGCTGCCCAGCCGGGCGTTCATCGCATGGGCCAGGGCGTGCACCGCCGCCCCCTCCCCGCGCCCGGCCAGGACCAGCGCGTCCGGCCCCGCAGCCGTCAGCTCCGCCGCGATCTCCGCCGCCGCCGGATGCGTGCCGGAAGCGGCCAGCCCCTCCACCCCGAGGGCCTGGGCCACCGCGCGGGCAAACGCCTCGGCCTCGGCGGGGTGGAGAGGGATGCGGCGGTCGGCACGGGCACCGGTGATGCTCGGCGCGGCCTCGGCCACGATCAGCCGCGCCGCCCGACCATCCCGGCGCGCCGTGATCCAGTCCCGCGCATGGCGAAGGTGACCGGGCATGTCGCCCAGCGGATCGGCGCCGAGGCACAGCACCACCCGCGCGCGGGCTAGGTCCGGCACCACGGCCAGGGGCCGGCCGAAGGCGCGCACCGCACCCTCCAACGCGCCATCGGCGGCCAGCGGGTCGTGCTGGTGCCAGACGACCTCAGGGAAGGCGGCCAGCACCTCCCCCATAACCCGCGCCAGGGTCGGGGAGGAGACAGGGCCGGTGAGGATCCGCAAACCACGGCCGCCGCGCGCCGCCAGCTCCTCCCGCGCGCCGGCCAGGGCGGCGTCGAGCATCGGCCCCGGCACCGGGCGGCCGTCGCGCCGGATGCGGCGGGAGCGGTGCGGGTCGTGCAGGGACAGCACGGCGGCTTCCGCGAAGATGTCGGTGACGCCCAGGCTGGCCGGATGGGCGGGGTTGCCCTCCAGCTTCACCGCGTGCCCGCCGCGGGTGCGGACCACCACGCCGCGAGCCAGACCGTCCAGCTCCAGCACCGTCGCGTAATCGGCCGAGGCCGCCGCGCCATCGGCGGCGCGGGCGGGGGCGTGCAGGGGGTGGCCGTGCTCCGGTGCCTCATCACAGCCGCCCAGCGCGGCCAGAGCCAGCGAGGCGCCCGCCAGCAGTAGCGCGTCGCGCCGCTCCACGGGGGCATGCGCGCCAGCAGCCAGGGCCGCGGGCTGCGGGGGCTCGGGGGCGGGATCCGGGCCGCGGCGGGGGGGAGCGCTCATGGGTGGTGCCTCATCGATGACCCCTCACCGATGACAGGTCGAGCAGCGGGTCATCGGGGAGACCTCCACGCCGAAATGCTCGTAGCGCAGGGCGCGCAGCCCGTGCGGCCGCGGCGCGAACACCGCCTCCCCCGCCGGAAGCCCGCCCGTCGTGGCCGCCACCGCCTCGGGCTGGCTGGCGGCGGGGTTCCGGTGGCAGTCCAGGCAGAAGCCCATCGAGAGCGTCTCCGCGCGCACGGTGCGCGGCATCTCCTGCACCGCCCCGTGGCAGGAGCCGCAGCCGACCCCGGCCGTGGTGTGGGCCGCATGGTCGAACCGGACATGATCCGGCAGGCGGCTGACCGAGGCCCATTCCACCGCCGTCCCTCCGGCCAGCGCGGCCCGCAAGGGTGCGAATTGTGCGGCGACGTTCCAGACCCGGTCGTGGCAGCCCAGGCAGGTTTCCGCACTGGGCATCCCGGCATCCGCGGCCCGCTCCACCCCGGCATGGCAAAAGCGGCAGTCCAGGCCGAGGCCGCCGGCATGGACGGCATGGCTGAAGGGGATCGGCTGCTCTGCGGGGACGCCGATCGCCCAGGTCTGGCCGGACCGCACCAGCGCGAAACCTGTCCCGCCCGCCAGCAAGAGCAGGGCGACCACGAAGCCGATAGCGAGGCGAAGCCTTGTATCCGCCCGTCTGGAAAACAGCTGCGCCATGGATTCCCGCACCGACCGGGACGGCAACGCGAGGGTTGCAGCCAGGTTACCTGCCGTTCATGCGGCCGGGGCGGCCGAACGGCAAGAGGCAGCGGCACCCTGTCCGAGACCGAAGCAGAGGACCGCGGGGCCGGGGCCTTACCGTTCCCTTTCCGCGCGCCGGCTCTGCCTGTATCGAGGCGAAGCCGTGACCGTCCTTCCCAACGCCTTCTTCCAGCGAACCGCGCCCGAGGTGGCGCGCGACCTGATCGGCATGACCCTGCTCGTGGACGGTGTAGGCGGCCTTGTCGTCGAGACCGAGGCCTATGCCCCCGACGACCCGGCCTCGCACAGCTTTCGCGGGCCGACGCCACGCAACGCCGCGATGTTCGGCCCGGTGGGTCACGCCTATGTCTATCGCTCCTACGGCCTGCACTGGTGCCTCAACCTTGTCTGTGGGGACGGGCGCGGCGGCAGCGCCGTGCTGATCCGCGCGCTGGAGCCGGTGACGGGGCTGGAG
This sequence comes from Roseomonas sp. WA12, assembly GCF_054165765.1. Taxonomy (NCBI): domain Bacteria; kingdom Pseudomonadati; phylum Pseudomonadota; class Alphaproteobacteria; order Acetobacterales; family Roseomonadaceae; genus Roseomonas; species Roseomonas sp. WA12. The sequence continues at coordinate 3,750,738 of NZ_CM135108.1, forward strand.
ACGATGCAGGGGCGGCGGGGGATGGAGTCCACGCGGCTGCTGTGCAGCGGCCCGGGCCGGCTGTGCCAGGCGCTGGGCGTGACGGGCGCGCTGGACGGCCTGCCCCTGGACCGCCCGCCTTTCGTGCTAGAGGCGCGCCGGGACGAGCCGCCGATCGTCGCCGGGCCCCGGATCGGGATCACGCGCGGAATCGAGGCGCCCTGGCGTTACGGGCTGGAGGGATCGCGCTTCCTCAGCCGCCCCTTCCCGCGCTGACGGGAACCCGGCGCTACTCCGCGGCCAGCCCCGCCGCCGTGGCGCCCGGCCGGGCGGCGGACTGCGTCCCCAGCTCGCGCAGCATCGCATCGACATCCGCCTGGTTCGCACCCTGGCCGAGCAGGTCGCGCGACGCGTCCCGCTCGCCGAGCACGGCGCGGGCAACGGCGAGATTGGTGGCCACGCGCGGCGGCGCGCCAGGGCGGCGTGCGAGAGGCTCGAGCACCGTCCGCGCCTCCTGCGCCCGCCCTGAAAGGAGCAGCGACATGCCCAGGTTGTTCGAGGGCCCCATGGCGGTCGGGGAGACGGCCAGGGCCGTACGATAGGCCGCCTGCGCCTCCGCGTGCCGCCCGAGCATGTCGAGCGCGACGCCGCGGCCATCGAGCGCCCGCACGTCCCGCGGCGCGGCGACGAGCAGCCGGTCGAAAATGGCGAGCGCCTCCTCCGACCGGCCCGCGCGCAGTTCCAGCCGCCCGAGCTGGTCCAGCAGGGCAGGATCGTTCGGACGGCGCTCCAACGCCCGCTGCAGCACCGCCTGCGCTTCCGTGGTGTTACCGGAGCGGGACAGGGCCCCGGCGAAGCGGGCCTGGGCCTCGGCATTGCCCGGATCCGCGCTTGCGGCGGAGGCGAGGAGCGAGAGCGCGACCTCGGTCTGGCCGGAAGCCTCAGCGGCGGCGGCGACGCGGAGGCGGGAGGCGCTGTCCGGGTCACGTGGGCCGCCGGCGGCATTACCGCCTGAGGAGGCACAGGCACCCAGGCCGCCGAACAGGGCGCCGATGAGAATAGGACGGAAACTGGGCAGCAGGCCCGGCCTGATCAGCCCCCGGAGCTGGGACCGGGTGACAGGGAAAAGCCGTCTCTTACGGTCCTGCATTAAACATCTTGCCCATTTCAATCACGCTAGGGCCGATCAGAGCGATGAACAAGGCGGGCAGGATGAACAGGATCAACGGCCCGACCAGCAGGGCCGGCAGGCGGATCGCCTTCTCCTCGATACGCAGCATGCGCTCCTGCCGCATTTCGGTGGCCAGCACGCGCAGCGCCTGGGCCAGCGGCGTGCCGAAGCGGAGTGTTTGCGACAGGGTGCTGCCGAGCCGCTTGAAGCCTTCGATCCCCGTCCGCTCGCCCAGCCGCTCGAAGGCGATACGGCGGTCGGTCTGCATCCGCATGTCCTGCACGAGGGTGTTCATCTCGATGGCGATGGCGCGGTTCGATCGCTCCATCTCGCGCGCCACCCGCTCGATCGCGGTCTCCAGCCCCAGCCCGGCCTCTGCGGCCACGACGAGAAGGTCCAGCGCATCCGGCAACCCGCGCCGCAGCCGGTCGTGGAAGGGCCGCCGCAGCCAGCCCATGACGGTGTTTGGTACGTAGATCGCGGCGGCGACGCCGGCGAAGACCGCGAAGCCGCCCTGAACCATCTCGAGATCGAGGCTGAGGGCGAGGAACAGGCCGCCCAGCGGCGCAACGATCAGGAACATCGCCTTCGCGCCCAGGAAGATGGGCACGGCCTGGCGGGGATCAAGCCCGGCCGCAGCCACGGCGCGCTGGAACTCCACCACCTCCTTTTCCGAGATGAGCGCGCTGTCGCGGATCGCCTCGCCGAGGCGCAGCACGGGGCGGAACAGGGCGGAGGCGGCGCGGTCCCGCGCACGCGGCGCTGCGACGGCCTGCGCCGGGGAGGTGACCGCGCGCAGCCGCGCGGCCATGTCGCGCTCCTCGGCAAAGCGGGCGAGCAGGATGGCGGCCAGGATGGCCAGGCCCAGCGCGCCCCCGGCCGCGGCCGTCGCCAGGAGCCAGACAGGCACCGCCCCCATCAGTCCCGCCCGGCCGCGCGGATCATCCGGCGGATGGTCAGCATCCCCAGTGCCATCAGTCCGAAGCCGGTCAGGGCGAGGCGCTGGCCCGTGGCGGTGCCCGTGAAGGTGCGCAGGTAGAAGGGCTGGATGAAGGACATCATTGCCGCCGCGATGAAGGGCAGCACCACGAGCAGCCCCGCCTGCATCCGCCCCTCGGCCGCCAGCGCCTTGGCCCGCTTGGCCATGGCCACGCGCTTGCGGACCATGTCGGCCAGGTTGTCCAGCGTCTCGGCCAGCGCGCCCCCGGTCTGCGCCTGCAGGCCGAGCGTGACCGCGAGGAAGGAGAACTCGGTCAGCCCCGTGCGGTCGTGCAGCCGCATCAGCGCCGCATCCACCGGGCGGCCGATGGCGACATCGCCCACCACGCGCGCGAACTCCCCCCGGATGGGGGAGACGCCCTCCCGCGCGATGCCGCGCATTGCCTCGGCGAGCGGCAGGCCGGCGCGGATTGCACGCACCATCAGGCCCAGCGCGTCCGGGATCTGCTGAAAGACGGCGTCGCGGTAGCGCGACATCTGCCAGGAGAAGACCCCGCGCGCCGCGAAGACGGCACCGGCCATTCCGCCCAGCACGGCGAGCGGCGTGCCGAGCATGGAGGACAGGCGGTAGAAGCTCAGCAGTCCCACCGCCGTGCCGATGGCGGCCACCACCGGCCAGGGAATGATCCGCGCTTCCGGCACCTCGGCCTCGAAGCGGAGAAGGCGCAGGAGGCGAAGCTGGAAGGCGCCGTGCCGGGATTCCGCCAGACGGATGCTCGGCGCGACGAGGGCGACGGGAAGCGCCGGCCCACCCAGGCCGAGCACCCGCTCCCGTAGCTGCCTTGCGCGGCGCAGCTGCACCAGCGCCAGCGCGCCCACCAGCAGGCCTGCCAGGAGCGACACGGCCAGGAGCAGGAGCGGCGCCTTGCCCACGCTTCAGGCCTCCCGCACCGCGCGCATCCAGGCCTCGCCAAGGCCGAAATAGTCCAACCGCTCAAGGAAGCCGGGGCGGGCGGCGGGGCTGGTCCAGCGGCCGGTGATGCGGCCCTCGGAGGTGTCGCCGAGATACTCGAAGGTGAAGACCTCGTTCATCGTGATCACCTCCCCCTCCAGCCCGCAAACCTCGGAGACCTGGGAGACGCGGCGGCCGCCGTCACGCATGCGCTGCACCTGGACGATGATGTCCACCGCGCTCGCAATCTGCGTGCGGATCGCGCGGCTGGGCAGGCTGGTCTGGCCCATCTGCACCATGTTCTCGATGCGGATGAGCGCGTCGCGGGTCGTATTAGCATGGACGGTGCAATAGGAGCCGTCATGGCCGGTGTTCATGGCCTGCAGCATGTCGAAGGCCTCGGCCCCGCGCACCTCGCCGACGATGATGCGGTCGGGGCGCATACGAAGGGCATTCTTCACCAGGTCGCGCTGATTGATCTCGCCCTTGCCCTCCAGATTCGGCGGGCGTGTCTCCAGCCTGACGACGTGGGGCTGCTGCAGCTGCAGCTCGGCCGCGTCCTCGATGGTGACGACGCGCTCGCCATGGTCGATCATCTGGCTCATCGCGTTCAGCATCGTGGTCTTGCCCGAGCCGGTGCCGCCCGAGATCACCACGTTCAGCCGGCAGCGCGCGGCAATCTCCAGCACGCGCGCGAGCGGGGTGGACATCGACCCGCCGGCCGCCAGCTCCTGCAACCCCGCCTTGCGCTTGGCGAACTTGCGGATCGAGATGCAGGCGCCGTCGATGGCCAGCGGCGGGAACACCACGTTCACGCGGCTGCCATCAGCCAGGCGGCAATCCACCAGCGGGCTGGATTCGTCCACCCGGCGGCCGACGGTTGCGGCCATCTTCTGCGCGATGGCGTTCAGCTGCGCCGCGCTGCGGAAGCGCACATCGGTCAGGTGAACGCGGCCGCGCACCTCCACGAAGACGCGGTCCGGGCCGTTCACCATGATGTCGCTGATGCTGTCATCCTGCAGCAAAGGCTCCAGCGGGCCGTAGCCGACCATGTCGTGGGCCAGCTCCTCGGCAATCCGGGCCTCGTCGCGCCCGGAGATCTCGACGCGCTCGCGGTTGGCCACATCGTGCACGAGGGTGCGAAGCTGCGCGCGCAGGGCGGCACCAGTCAGCTCACCGGCCACCAGCGGATCCACCCGCTCCAGCACCTGGGCGCGCAGGCGGCGGATGGCAGCATCGGACACCGCGCCCGAGCTCGAGGGGGCGGCAAGAACGGCCGGTGGATTGGAGACGGTTGCCTCGGCGGGCGGCGGCGCCAGGGGCACCTCCTCCACCTGCGGAACCACGTCGTCCCAACGCCGGCCGAACGGCCTGGCCGCGCGTCCCTCGAAGGGCGTCAACGCCTCCATCTCAGGCCGGCACCCGGCCGAGCAGGCGCGCAAGGCGTGAGCGCGCGGGGCCGGCGGTGCGGACCGCGGCGACCTCCTGCGTCAGCGGCGCCAGGGCGCGGCGCAGCGCAGCGCTCTCGCCCAGGGCGGGCCGGCCGAGATGGACGGCGCGCGGAACGTGGCGCGGCAGGTCCGGGATCACCGCGTCCGGCGCGCCGCCCAGCCCCTCCTCCACGAGCTTCGTCTTCAACCCGCCCGGCGCCCCCGCCCGGTTGAGCACCGTGAGGACCTGCCCGGCACCAGCGCCCGCAAGAGCCTTGCGGAGGGCCAGCGTGTCGCGGATGCCGGCGATGTCAGGGCCGAGCACGAGCACGCGGTGACGGGCCGCGGAGATGGCGATGCGCTCCGCCAGGCCCGGTGGCGCCGGCGTGTCAATCACGACGAAGTTGAACCGGGCGACGAGCAGCTCCAGCAGCCGCTTCGTCCCCACCTCGGTCGGTTGCGGGTTGGAGTCCATCGCCTCCTCGGCCGCGATCAGGCGGACGCGCTCAGTGACCGGAACGGAGGAGCGGTCCAGGAACAGCGCGTCCGTCCGGTCCGGTTCCTCCAGCGCGACGCGTAGCCCCGTGCCGGAACGTACCCCGAGCTGCAGCCCCGTCGTGCCGCCGCGCAGATGCAGGTCGAGCAGGGCGACATGGCCGTGGCTGACCTCCGCGAGGTGCAGGGCGAGGCTCGTCGCCACCGTGGTCGCGCCGCAGCCGCCGCGCGCGCCCAACACGGTGATGACGCGGCCGCCGCGCTCCCCGCCCGCGGCCCCGTCCCGCCCGGCGATGTGGGGCGCGAAGAGCCGCGCGACGGCATCGCGCGTCAGCGGCTTGTCCAGGTAGTCTGCGACGCCCAGGTCCCGGGTCATGCGACGATACAGGGTGAGGTCCGCCGCCTCCCCGACCACGAGCACGCGGACATCGGGGGTGCACACCCGCGCCAGCGCGTCCAGCGCCTCCAGCGGATCGGGCATGCCGGAGACGTCCACCAGCAGCACGGCCGGCGTCGGCTCCTGGGCCAGGGCGCGTGCAGCGGCGTCGGCATTGCCGCGGCGAAGCTGCAGGGCATCGCCCAGATCAAGCAGCCCGCCGCGCAGCGCCGCCTCGCTCTCCTCATCCGTGACGAAGGCGAGAAAGGGCGGGCGCTGCCTTGCCGAAGCCGGGCTGAGGCGCGCCTCCTCGGCCGGTGGGGCGACGCGCTCAGCGCCCATCGCCGCCTCCCGGTCCGAATCCGCGGCCAGGTGGCGGAAGCGCTCGCCGCTCGTCCCGCAGCAGCCGGCCGACCGGCATGGACCCCGCTGAGCCGCGCTCCTCCTGCGCCGCGACGCCGCGCGTGGCATGGGCGGGCTCGGCCAGCATGGACCGGAGATTGCGGTCGTTCACGCCGGTCGCCTGCCAGGTTCCCGGGCGAGCGAAGTCGCCGCCCGGCTGGCAGCCCGCAAGTAGGAGCAGTGCAATGAGAGAAAGGCGGCGCATCACTCCACCAGGAACCCGGCATTGACCGAACCGCGCAGCGGCTCGACGGGTCGGCCCTGCGCGATCTGGCGCCGGTGCAGCACGCGGTCGAGATCGGAGGCCGGGCGAATGTTGTCGGTGGGCGCGGCGAGGGCGTGCGGATCGGAGACCGGCCGGACGAGATAGGGCGTGATGATGATGACCAGCTCCGTCTCGTTGCGTCGGAAGCGGTCGGAGCGGAACAGGGCGCCGAGCACGGGCACGTCGCCGAGCCCGTTCACCCCGGTGTTCGCGACGCTGGAGTTGCGCTGCAGCAGCCCCGCGATGGCGAAGCTCTGCCCGCTGCCCAGCTCCACGCTCGTTTCGGCGCGGCGCACCGTGAGCGCCGGGATCTTCACCACCCCGCTGGAGAGCGGCACGGAGATCGAGCCGTTATCCGACAGCTCGCTCACCTCCGGCCGCACGCGCAGGTTCAGCCGCTCTGGCCCGAGCACGGTGGGGATGAAGGCGAGCGAGACGCCGAACTGCTTGAACTCGATGGAGATCGAGTTGCTGCTGTTATTGGCGGCGACGGGCACCGGGAACTCGCCACCTGCAAGGAAACTCGCCACCTCGCCGGACTGGGCGGTGAGGTTGGGCTCCGCGAGGATGGTGATGAGCTGGTCGGTCGCCAGCGCGTCCACCACCGCGTTGATATCGAAGCGCGAGGAGACGAACCGTCCGCCGACGCGGCCCACGCCGCTGTCGGTGAAGGAGGCGCTGCCCGCGGTGATCGCGTTCAGCAGCGTCCCCGCGCCGCCGGTGCGCAGGCCGAGCATGAAGTTGGTCCCGTCGCTCGCCAGGGCCTGCCAGTTGAAGCCGAGGTCTCGCGTGACCTGACGGGAAATCTCGGCGACCCGGACACGCAGGTTCACCTGCACCGAGGAGAGCAGGGAGAGCGAATTCACCAGCTCCGGCCCGGTGCCCAGCGCCGCGCGGGCGATGGCCTCGGCGCGCTGGGAGTCCGCCGCCGTCGGCACCGCGCCCGACATGACGTAGCCGTTGCGCCCGGCGGCAGCGACGCGCACCCCCTCCCCACCCTTGACCATGCGGCGGATCATCCCCTCCACCGACGAGGCGGAGGGCGGCGGCTGCGGTGCCGTGGTGCCGGGGGCGGGACCGGAAGCGGGCATCGAGACGGCTGTGGCAGCAGCGGCCGCCTGACTGGGCGAGACCGTGACGTCGTACTGCGCGACGGGCGCGCCATCCTCGGCCGTGGCGACAATGGTGGTGCGCCCGGCCGCCACAGCCATGAGGAAGAGGCTGGTGGGCGAGGCGGGCTGGATGCGCGCGACGCGCGGATCGGCCGCCAGCACGGTCAATGCCGGGCGGGGCAGGTTCAGCAGCCGCCCGGTCCCTGCCTCCATCGTCACCACCATGGCCGGGGCAACCGGCGGCACCACCGCGGCCGGGGCGGGCGTCTGCAGGTCGGAAAAGGCCGGACGCGCGGAGGCCGGCGCTCGTGGGAGTGTGGACTGCGCTACAGCCGCCCCCGGCAGGAGAAGCAGGGCCATGGCCGCGAGGCGGGCTGCACGGATCATCGAAAAACAACCTCTTGTTGTTGCTCGCCCTGGATCACGCGCATCCGCGTACCCTGGGAAACGGTCGATCCGGCCAGAGCCGGCGAGACATCACCGCCGAAGACCGGGGCGCCGACAGGCCAGGCGTCGCTCGGGGGCTCGATGGCGCGCACGGTCAGGGCGATGCGACCAAGGCGAGATGCAACAGCCACGCGCTCCGCCTGCTCCGACGTCACCTCGAGCGTGACAGTGCGGGCGACGCGGCCCTGGGCGGTCTCGGCGCCCGCGGTGCCCTGGGTGAGTTGTTGGTCCACGGCGATGACGCGCAGATCGGACAGCACCGTCTCGCCGATCACGCGGCGGCCGAGCGGCGCCTCGCCCGCGGTCAACTCCTGGGTCAGGATCACATCCACCTGGTCGCCGGGCCAGATCAGCCCCGCGGTGCCGGTGACGACATCCACCCCGACCGAGATGGCGCGATGGCCGCTGCGCAGCACGGCGGCCAGGAAGCCCCGGTCCCGCGTCCGCAGAACCTCGGCGGCTGGCATCGCCTCACCAGCCTCGACATAGCGGCGCAGCAGGCCACCGCGGAGCTCTCCACGCATCGTCTCGGGCGCGGCGCCGGGCGGGACGGCATCGGGCGCCATCTCGCGCACGGTCAAGTCCTCGTCCTTCAGCAGCGTGCCGGGCGGCAGGGCGCGCGCCGCCGCCAGCACTCGGGCGCGGGAAGGCTCCGCCGGGGCAGGCGCAGTCGCGGCAACCGGGGCGGGCGTCTCGCCACCCAGGGCGTAAAGGCCGAGCGTGCCCAGCCCGAAGGCGCTGAGCATGAGGGAGAAGATGACGAGGGCGCGCAGCATCCCGATTCAGACACCCGAACCGGACATAAGGGCGAAGGTACCGCCGGCCGCCAGGGCGACGGCATAGGGAAGCGGCCCACGGCGGCGGATCCGCCAGGCTTCGACTGCCATCACGCGGGTGACAAGGCGCGGCCCCGCGGCCATGGGGGGCACGACACGAGCGGCGAGGATATAGCCCCCACCGAGCAGGCCGCCCGCGATAGCGGTCGCGATGACGAAATCAGGGATGGTGGCCGCCGGCAGGGTCGTGGCGATGGCGCCGGCAAGCTTCACATCTCCGCCCCCGAGCAGGCCGCCCATGGCGAGAATGAAGAGGAGGATGAAGAGCAGCGCGGCCACGGCGAAGGAGGCGGCGAGCGCGGTCGGTCCATACGGCGCGCGCAGGGCCAGACCGCAGGCGAGGAGCGCCAACGAGCTCTGGTCGGGGATCAGGCGCGTGGAGATGTCGCGCCACGCCGCATGGGCGAGGAGGGCGAGGACGAGGACGAGCAGCACGTTCTGCATGGGATCAGCATCCAGAGCATGGTCTGTGCGGGGACGACGGGGCCATCCACGCTCCTTGGCAAAGCGCGGACAGCCTCGCCACGTCACGAGCCGAGCAGCTCGGAGAACTTGGCTACCAGCAGCGGCTTGAAAGCAGTTACCGCGGCGCCCACGGCACCGACGATGGCGACAGCAAGGATGGCGTACTCGGCCGCGGTGACGCCCTTGCGGTTGCGGAAGGTGGCGACGGCGAGCGGGATGATGTGGTCGAACATGGAACCTCCGTGCGGCGGGACTCGGATGCCCGGGTCGGGTCGGGCAACCGGACCATCGGCGGCCGGGGATCGGCGCCGCGGGTCGCAGGTATCGAAGCGCCCGAATGGTTAATGCTGCCTTCATGGCACGGGCCTAATTTCCCGGACGGTTCCAAGGACCTGTCCCATGCGCCCTGTTCAGCGCTCGCCCCAACTGTCAGATCCTGTTGGGATCAAAGCTTTCGTGCAGCCCTCAAGGCGGTCGCTTCCAGAACCTGCGGCTGCGACACCCCTCCATCACCTTCCCTTGATTGACGACGGGCTGATCATCCGCGCAGGTCGCATTCTGCGGACTCGCCGCGGCGCGACAGCCGTGGAGTTCGCCCTGGTGGGCGGCCTGCTCATGGTCTTCATGATCGGTATCATCGAGGTCGGGCGATACATGATCACGCGGGAGGCCGTACGGAGCGTGACAGCGGATGCCGTGCGACTGGCCACCCTGCGCGGCTCCGCCAACATGAACAGCGGTGCAGCCCCGTGCCAGAACCTTTCCGGAAGCCTGGGCAGCGCGGTGCGCGGCGGCCCGATGCTGCGGCTTGCCGACCTATCAGTCACCCTGAGCGACTGCGCGACAGCCGGCGGCATGACCTCCGTGACAGTGACGGTTACCTACCCGTTCAACCATCTGGTCCCGCGGATCACAGCGGGTAGGATGCTGCTGCGAGAACAGGCAATGGCTACGATCTTCTGACCGCCCGGACGTTCAGTGCACGCGCAACTCGGCATTGCCGCGAAGTGTCGCCAGCGAGGGGAAGAGCGCCGCGGTGATGGGCGAGGCATAGCGATAGGGCTGTGTCACCGTGATCGAGACATAGCCGATCGGCGCATTGACCACGGCGCCCGATTGGCACAGGCCCGTCGTGCAGTCCGCGGCGGTGCCGTTGTCGCATTTGCAACTCATGGTGGCCGGGGCGACCGTAATGTCGGTCCAACCCGCCAGCTGGCCGCGCACCACACTGGCGATCCCTGCGCTGTCCTGAGGGCGAGAGAAAGCATACTGCGCCCCGGCCCGCGCCGCCATTTCCAGCCGTGTCCGGCGCCACAGGGCGTTGGAGACATCGTAGAGGCTGAAGAGCATGAGGGTAAGGACGGGCAGTGCGAGCGCGAACTCGCTGGCTGCGATCCCCGACCGGTCGCGCAGCGCGCGGCGCAGGGTACCGGGGCGTACTTCCACCGACTTACTCCACCAGACGCGCAACGCGCGCCATCGGGACTGGCGTGCGCAGGTCCGCGCAGCCCGAGGTATTGAACCGGAAGCTGCTGAGGCTGCCAATCTCAAGTGTGCCACCAACGAGAGCGAGGCAGCTCGTCGTTGTGTTCGAAGAAATACTACCAACCCGAACGTAGCTGTCCGGCGCATAGATCCCGCCCTTGATATTGAAGCTGGCCGAGCTCTGCATGATCAGGTTCGGGTTTCCGGCATTCCCGACAGCACCCCTGCCGCGGTGGATCACGATGCCGTCGTAATCCGAGTCGTCGGCATTCATGGAAGGCGCCGAGATGGTAATGCTGGCCATGTTGGAAAGATTGAAGTTGCGCGGACTGGTACCCGTGAAGATGAAGGTGCATCCGTTGCAGGCGAAGGATGCGGTGCTGCCCACCCGCAGAGCTGCGTCTTTGAACACATAGGTGCCTGGCCGGAAGGTGATCGACGATCGGTTGCCCACCTCGACATCCGCGCAATAGGCCCGTGTCACGCCGGTCACCGGAATAGCACCCGCGGCATCCATGGTCGGGGGCGGCATGCAGCCGGGCGGCACGGGCTTGCGGTCCAGCTGCTCATACGGGTTGCTGAGCGGGGCCGCGTGTTCCTGAAAGCCTTCGGCGAGGGTCCAGCGCGTGTTGTTGCAGCCGCTACAGGTCCCGAATGCCACCACTGCGCGGGCCCGAACCGAGGAATTCGATTGCGGAATGGTGACCGAAACGCCCGGGGTGTTCGACCCCACGGCGCAGCCCACCGCCTCGAAGGAGCTTGAGTTCTGAATCGTCACGCCGCCGGTCAGCGCCAGCAGGCAGGCCGGCGTCGTGCCATGCAGCAAGGCCACCGCCCGCGCAGCAACAGTCCCGTGGTCGCGATCGGTGAAGGCGCGGCCCAGGGTGATCGGCACTTGGCCGGTGATTCGTACCTCGAAGGCATTGCTGTTCCCCGCCATTGCGCCCGTCTCGGGGGGATTGCGGACAGTGATGGCCGGCGAGGTGAACCCGTTTCGGATCCCAATCTCAGTCGCGGCTGCCAGGGCCGCGCCGCGTCCGCGGAACTGATAGGCGGAGGCCGCCGCCATGGCCGCGAGATCGGCGCCGTTCTGTGCATCCCGCCGCGTGAGGTACAGCAGCGTTCCCTCGGCAGCCAAGCCGGCCATGCCGAGAAGGACGCTGCCGCTGACGGCAATCGCGGCCGCGGTCGCGCCCGAACGGCTGCGGAGCGCGGCGCGCGCGCGGCCCCGCCAGTGGCGCGCCGGCATGATGTGGAGCGGGTTCACGGTGCTGGCCTCGCCTCCCGCCTCTGCGCCGAGAGGACATGGCCTAAGCAGGGGCGATGAACCCTTCGTTAACGCTCACCCGAGGCCCGAACTGCCTCACGCCACCAGCTCCGTGTCCTCGTGCAGGCTGCGGCTGATCCCGGCCACATCGATCGAGGCCGCCTGCATGTTCGACGAGATCTCGAGCGTGGCGGCGCTCTGCTCCTCCACCGAGCCGGCCGCAGCACTGACGAACTGGATCAGCGTCTCCACCGAGTTGCCGATCTCGCTCAGGGAATTCGCCACCTCAGAGGAGACGAGCTGCATCGACTCGATTTCCTGTGCAACCTGCTGCGTGGCGGCCGTGGTCTGGTTGGCCAGCTGCTTCACCTCATGCGCCACCACCGCGAAGCCCTTGCCCGCCTCGCCGGCCCGTGCCGATTCGATGGTGGCATTCAGCGAGAGCAGGCTGATCTGGGAGGCAATGGTGCGGATCAGCTGCACCACGCGGTCCATGGCCCCGGCCGCCTCGCGCAGGCGCTGGGTGGCGGTGTTGGCATCGCCCGCCTGCTTCGTGATCTCCTGAACTACGGCATGCGACCGCCGCATCGTCTCGGAAATCTGCGCGGCGGAGGCGCTCATCTCCTCGACGGCGGCGGCGACGGACTGCACGTTGCTCAGCGTCTGGCCAGCGAAGCCGATGGCTTTGGCGCGAGCCTCCATGCGGGCGGTAATGTCGCTCGCGTATTTCACCACCTTCCAGGGCTTGCCGTTCAGGTCGAGGATCGGGTTGTAGGTGGCAGTGATCCAGACCTCCCGGCCGCCCTTGCCGATACGCTTGTAGACGGCCGAATGGAACTCGCCGCGGCGTAACTTGGCCCAGAAATCCCCGTATTCCGGTGAGCTGGAATATCCCGGCTCCAGGAACAGGCTGTGATGCTGCCCGCGTACCTCCTCCGCGCTGTAGCCGAGCGCCTTGAGGAAGTTCTGGTTGGCGTTGAGGATCGTGCCATCCATGGTGAAGTGGATAACGGCCTGGGATTTGTTGATGGCCTCGATCTGCCCCTCAAAATCCGCATTGCGAACCTTCGTCGCGGTGATGTCGGTGGCAAACTTCACGACCTCGACCGGCCGGCCGTCGAGGCCGAGGACCGGGGTGTAGGTCGCCAGGATCCAGACTTCGCGGCCGCTCTTGCCCTGACGCTTATATTCGGCTGCCTGGTATTCGCCGCGCCGCAACCTCTCCCAGAAGGTGCGGTACTCGGCGCTCTCCGCATATTCCGGCGTGACGCAGAGACGGTGGTTCTTGCCGACGATCTCGCCCCGTTCATAGCCCATCATGTTCAGGAAGATATCGTTGGCGTCGGTGATGGTGCCGTCGAGCAGGAAGTGGATCACCGCCTGGGACCGCCGGATGGAGGCGATCTGCGCACCGTCCGAGCTCGCGCGCCGCTTGGCCGCGGTCACGTCCGTCGCGAACTTGACCACGCCCACCGGCTTGCCGCCCCGCCCGAACACGGGGTTGTAGGAGGCCTGGATCCACACCTCCCGCCCGCCTTTGCCCAGGCGACGGAACTCGGCGGAGCGGTACTCGCCGCGCCGTAGCTCGTCCCAGAGGGCCCGGTATTCGGGGCTGGCCGCGTCCTTCGGGTCCACGAACAGGCTGTGATTGCGCCCGCGGATCTCGTCGAGCGTGTAGCCCATGGCGCCGAGGAAGTTCTCGTTCGCATCGACGATCGTGCCGTCGAGCGCGAATTCGATGATGGCCTGCGACCGGCTCGCCGCGTCAACAAGGGCGCGGTTGCGGTCGCGGAAGAGGCCACGGGTGAACATCGGCGTCTGCGCCCCTGATCGGATGTTGGGCGCTCATTGTCGTGGCACAACGCAAACAAACCCTGAAGACAGTTTGCCCGGACGGAACTCCATGCGGCCTTGCCGGCCGCATCTTCCCATCCTGCGGTCCCGTCAGCGCGAGCGGCCGGGGCCGCTCGCGCCGGCCATCCCTTTCGGGATCAGCCCCCCGCGCGCACCGCCTCGGGGTTCACAAGATTGATCGGCGCCCCGGCGGCGAAGGCGAGGATTTGGTCCACCGCCACCTCGTAGATCGCGTCGAACACGCTCCGCTCGGCATAGCCGAGATGCGGCGTGCAGAGCACGTTGGGCATGCCGATCAGCGGATGCGCCGCACCCAGCACCGGCTCTTCCTCGTACACATCGACCGCCCCGAATCCGGGCCGCCCGGCCTTCAGCGCCGCGACGAGTGCGCCCGCCTCGACGATCTGCGCGCGCGAGGTGTTCACCAGCAGCGCCGTCGGCTTCATCAGCGCGAGATCGGCCGCGGTGACGATACCGCGCGTGGCCTCGTTCATCAGGATGTGCAGGCTCAGCACGTCCGCCTCGGCGAAAAAGGCCTCGCGGCTCGTCGCCACCTCGTAGCCATCCGCCCGCGCCCGCTCGGTGCTGCCCTCGCGCCCCCAGCAGACGACCCGCATGTTGAAAGCCCGCCCGACCCGGGCCACGGTCGATCCGATCCGCCCATAGGCATACACCCCGAGCACGCGCCCCTTCAGCCGCGTGCCGACCGAGCCCTGCCACAGCCCGTCCTTCAGCCGCTGCGCCTCCTCGGGGATGTGGCGCAGCGCGGCCAGGATCAGCGCCCAGGCCAGCTCCGCCGTGGAATCCGGCCCACCGGCGCCGCCCGCCGAGACCACCACCCCCTGCCGCGTGCAGGCATCAACCGCGAGATGGCTGAAGTTGCGCCCGGTCTGGCTGATCAGCCGCAGCCGCGGCAACCGCTCCACGACCGCGGCCGGGAAGGTGCTGCGCTGCTGGGTCAGCACCACCGCATCCATATCCTGCAGCCGCGCGGCCAGCTCCTCCGGGTCCTTCATCGTCTCGCGGAACACCGTCACCTCATGCCCGGCCAGCCGCGCGGAGGCGGGGGCGGCGCGGAAGGCATCCGCATAGTCGTCGAGCACTGCGATCCGCATTGGGTTCGCTCCTTGAGCGCGTGGAGAGGAATGGCAGCGCGGACGGGTTCCACGATGCGGGCCGGGGCGGAGGCTCCGCGCCCGGCGGGATGGACTCAGTCTGCCTTGATCTCGTTCTCGCGCACCACCCGGCTCCAGGTCTCGATTTGCCCGTCAAGGAAGCGGCCCAGCTCCGCCGGGCCGGCCAGCACCAGCCGGGCCTGCTGGCCCTCGGTAATCTGCTGCGTCACACGTTCCTCGCGGAAGGCTGCCACCAGGGCCTCGTGGAAGCGGGCGACGACCGGCGCGGGGGTGCGCGCCGGTGCGAAAACGCCCCACCAGGCCTCCGCCAGCAGGCCGGGATACCCGGACTCCTCCGCCGTCGGCACCTGGGCCAGGCCGGGCAGCCGCTGCGGGCCGAACTGCACGATCGGGCGCAACGTGCCCGCCGCGATCTGCGGCGCGACGAGCGCCGCGCTGCCCACCACCATGTCCGCATGGCCCGCCACCGCGTCGTTCACCGCCGGCCCGCCGCCGCGATAGGGCAGGTGCTGGAACTGCACGCCGGCGCGGCCGCCCAGCTGCGTCATCACCAAATGACCGAGCGTGCCGTTGCCAGGCGTCGCGAAGGTGACGCCACCGGGCCGCGCCTTCGCCGCCGCGACGACGCCGGCCAGATCCTGGAAGGGCTTGTCGGGCCGGCAGGCCGCGACATAGGGCGCGCCGCCGATCAGCGTCACCGGATCGAGGTCGCCCTTGAGATCGAAGGGCAGGCGCGGCACCAGCGCCGGCATGACCGCATGGCTGTCGAAGGTCAGCAGCCAGGTCTGCCCGTCCGGCCGCGCCTTGGCCACCACATCCGTGCCCAGCGTGCCCGCCGCACCGCCGCGATTCTCCACCACCACGTTCACGCCCAGCGCGCGCTGCAGCCCGGGCGCGGCAAGGCGCGCCACGACGTCGGTCGAGCCGCCGGGCGCGAAGGGAACCACGATGCGGATGGGGCTGGCGGGCCAGGCGGCCTCCGGCGCTGCGGTCTGCGCCAGGGCCGGAAGGGGGAGCGCGCCGGTCAGCGCGGCCAGCAGCGGGCGCCGGGTCCAAGGCTTCATCGGATGCGTTTCCCCGGGGCTTCTTTGCGCGAAGTAGATCGCAGCTCCGGAGACGTGGCAAGGCGAGCAGGTCGGTGGCAGAGGTAGTGGAATCTGGTGCGCTCGGGGTCCCAGGGAGGCGCCGCCTCCCTGGACCCTCCGCCGGGAAGCCTGAGGCTTCCCGGACCCCACCATCTGAACCTCAGTGGTCACGCCGAGGGTCGATGACCCTCGGCGACTGAGAAGGCCGGTCCCGGCGTCTGAAACCCCTGCCTGCGGCGCTGCCCCTGACCGCTGGGCGGCCCGTTGAACTTGACGCGGGGTCCGGGGAGCCCGGTGGCTCCCCGGTGGAGGGTCCGGGAGGCAAAGCCTCCCGGGGGCAACCCGCCCGACCTAACTCAGGCTCCAGCCAACTCCATAGCCCGCCTCGCCCGGCCCTTAATGGCCTCCCAGTTCCCCGCTGCCACCTCCGCCGCCGGTGCAAGCCAGGACCCGCCCACCGCGACCACATTCGGCAGCGCCAAGTAGTCCGGCGCTTCCTTCTCCCCGATGCCGCCGGTGGGGCAGAAGCGCGCCTCCGGGAAGGGTGCGCCGAGCGCCTTCAGCGCGCCGATGCCGCCCATCTGCGCCGCCGGGAACAGCTTCACCGTGGAAAAGCCGCGCGCCATCGCGGCCATGAGCTCGGAGGCCGTGGCGATGCCGGGCACGAAGGGGATACCGTCCTCCGCGGCCGCGTCCAGCAGCTCCGTCGTCGCGCCGGGCGAGAAGGCGAAGGTCGCGCCGATCGAGCGGGCAAGGGCGAGGTCGCGCCGCGTCAGCACCGTACCCAGCCCGACCACGGCATCCGGCACCCCGGCGATGATCGCCTCCGCTGCCTTCGCACCGGCTTCGGTCCGCAGCGTGATCTCAAGCGTGCGCACTCCGCCGGCGACCAGCGCACGGGCGAGCGGCACGGCGGTCGCGGCATCATGGATGGTCAGCACCGGCACGATCCGGGCGGCGCGCAGCAGATCGGCGGTGGTGTTGGGCACGGTCATGCGGCCTCCGGGGCGTCGGGGTGGTCGAGGATGCCTGATGGCATGGCCTCGCGCGGGATGATCGCGCCGGGATGGCGGATCACGGCTCCGGCCAGGCGATGACCGGCCAGGGCAGCGGCGTCGGGCGGCAGCCCGGCCAGGCGGGCGGCGAGGAAGGCGGCGGCGAAGCTGTCCCCGGCCGCCGTGGTGTCCACGGGCGTGACAGGCTCGGGCGGGGGCACGTCCCATTCGCGGTCGCCGCACAGCACGATGCAGCCGGGCTCCGGCCGCTTCACCACCGCCTCGGCCACGCCGGCGTCGCGCAGCCGCGTGACCAGCGCCTCGGGCGTGGCACCGTCCTCCAGCAGCGCGAAATCCTCCACCCCTGCGAGCACGGTGTGGCTGAGCGCGATGGCGCGGGCGAAGGCACGGCGCGCCTCCTCCGGGTCCGGCCAGCCGCGCGGGCGGAAGTTGCTGTCGAACACCACCCGTCCGCCGGCGGCGCGCACCGCCTGTAGCGCGCCGAACAGCCGCTCCCGCGCGGCGCCCGCGAAAAGGGAGAGGGTGATGCCGGAGAGATAGACGAGATCGGCCGCCGCCAGCCCCGCCTCGATGTCAGGCGTCTCCGGCAGGTCGAAGAGCTGGCGCACGGGGGCCTCGCCCCGCCAGTAGGAGAAGCGCCGCTCCCCCTTGGCATCGGTCTGGATGAGGTAGAGGCCGGGCACCCGGCCGGGCAGCCGCGGCACGAGACCGGTGCCCACGCCCTCCGCCTCCCAGGCGCGCAGCATCTCCTCGCTATGCGCGTCGTCCCCGAGCGCGGTGACGTAATCCACCGCCAGCCCCGGCCCGCCGACGCGGGCGAGATAGATGGCGGTATTCAGCGTGTCCCCGCCGAAGGCGCGGGAGAGAAGCCCATCCGGCCGCTCGCGCAGTTCGATCATGCACTCGCCGATGCAGGCGACCTTCCAGGCGGTACGCGTCACAGCACAGTCTCCGCCGGGGCAGCGGCCCGGATATAGGCAGCCCCACCGCGGGGCGCGCCGCAGGAGCCGCGAACCACGAGCCGTGCGGGAAGGATCACCTGCTCGGGCGCTCCCTCAGGCTCGGCAATCCGGCGCAGCAGCAGGCGCCCGGCCTCCTCGCCCACCAGCCGCGCCAGGGTGGAGACGGTGGTGAGCCCGGGCTCGCACAGCGCGGCCTCGGGCAGGTCGTCCACCCCCGTCACCGCGATGTCGCGCCCGGGGCGCAGGCCCCGGCGCTCCAGTCCCAGCATGGCGCCGAGCGCGACCACGTCGTTGAAGCACACCACGGCGCTGGGCGGCGCCGGCCCGTCCAGCAGCGCACCGATCGCCTCCGCCCCGGCGCGGCGCGAGACCGCCACCTTCAGCATCAGCCCCGTCTCCAGCCCGTGGCGGCGCATGGCCGCGGTGAAGCCCAGCCGCCGGGCGCGGCTGACGGAATGGGCGAGCTCGGCGCCGAGATAGGCGATGCGGCGATGGCCGAGCCGCACCAGGTGCTCCACCACCTGCTCCAGCGCGAAGCCGTTATCGGCGGTCGCATGGTCCTCCGCCTCCCCGTCCCGCGCCGAGACGTGGCGCAGCGCCTGCACGCAGGGTAGCCGCCATTCGTGCAGGCGGCGCATCAGCTCGGGCGGGGTGCCCGCGGCGGGGCACAGCACCACCCCGTCCACGCCCTGCTCGCGCATGCGGCGCAGGAAGCGATCCTGCCGCTCCAGATCCTCGCCGGTGCTGACGAGGAAGGAGACATAGCCCGCCGGGTCCATGGTGGAATCCACGCCCACTGCCATCTCGCCGAAGAAGGGGTTGGTGATATCGGTAACGATGAGGCCGATGGTCTGGCTGCGGCTGGCCCGCAGCATCGCGGCGCCGCGGTTGTAGGTGTAGCCCAGCGCATCCACCGCCGCCCGCACCCGCGCCCGCGTTTCGGCCGCGACCAACGGACTCTCGCGCAGAACGAGGGAAACGGTCGCGCGCGAAACCCCCGCGCGCGCCGCCACCTCGCGCAGCGTCAGCCGCGCGCGCGCCGCCGGAATCGGCCGCGCCGGGGCGGGCCCGTGCCGGCCCGGCGAGAGGTCGGGCGGGTGGGCCATATCCGCGCCTAGTGCGAGTGGCGCGGCAGGCCCGCCGTGTGAACCAGATCCTGGTAGGGCACAGCATCTTCCAGGCAGGCGCCGGTCGAGAGCTGGCCGACCGTCTCCCGGTACAGCGCCTGCCAGGGCGTCTGATTCCGCAACTCGGGAAGCTTCAGCGCGGCGCGGCGGGCGGCGATCTCCTCCTCCGACACCAGCAGGTCCACGCGCCGAGCGCGAAGGTCCACGCGCACGCGGTCGTTCATGCGCAAGATGGCCAGGTTTCCGCCCACCGCCGCCTCGGGTGAGACATTGAGGATGGAAGGACTGGCGGATGTGCCGCTCTGCCGCCCGTCGCCGATGCAGGGCAGGGAATGAATGCCCCGGCGGATGAGCTCGTCCGGCGGCTGCATGTTCACCACCTCTGCCGAGCCGGGATAGCCGACCGGGCCACAATTGCGGATGAACAGGATGCAGAACTCGTCGATCTGCAGCCCCGGCTCGTTGATGCGCTTATGGTAGTCCTCCGGCCCCTCGAAGATGATCGCGCGGCCCTCGAAGGCATCGTGATCATCGGGGTTGGACAGGTAGCGCTCGCGGAATTCGGGCGAGATCACGCTCGTCTTCATGATGCCGGAATCGAAGAGGTTGCCGCGCAGCACCAACATCCCGGCCTGCGGCACCAGCGGCGCCTCAAAGGCGCGGATGACGTCGCGGTCCTGCGAGACCGCACCTTCCATCTCCTCGGCCACGCTGCGCCCGGTGACGCTCAGCGCGCCGCCATGCAGCAGCCCGGCCTCCAGCAGCTCGTGCATGACAGCCGGTACGCCGCCCGCGCGGTGGAAGGACTCGCCGAGATAGGCACCGGCGGGCTGGCAATTCACCAGCATCGGCACGTCATGCCCCACGCGCTGCCAGTCATCGAGGGTGAGATCCACGCCGACATGGCGCGCGATGGCGATGAGATGCGGCGGCGCGTTGGTGGAGGCGCCGATGGCGGAGGCGACCATGATCGCGTTCTCGAAAGCCTCCTTCGTCATCACCTTCCGCGGCGTCAGGTCCTCGCGCACCATGTCCACGATGCGGAGTCCGGTGCGATAGGCCATCTGCCCGCGCTCGCGATACGGCCCGGGGATGGAG
This sequence comes from Roseomonas sp. WA12, assembly GCF_054165765.1. Lineage (NCBI taxonomy): Bacteria > Pseudomonadati > Pseudomonadota > Alphaproteobacteria > Acetobacterales > Roseomonadaceae > Roseomonas > Roseomonas sp. WA12. Next base: position 3,770,637 of record NZ_CM135108.1, read on the forward strand.
GCGCAGGTGGGAATGCTCATTCCCAGCGCCTCCGCGATCGAGTTCATCGAGAGCGCGGTGCCCATGGTGTTGCAATGGCCGACGCTCGGCGCCGAGGCCGCGGCCATGTCCATGAAGTCCTCGTAGGTGATCTCGCCGGCCGCCAGGCGCTGCCGCCCCTCCCAGATGATGGTGCCGGAACCCGCGAGCCGCCCCTTGTAGTGCCCGTCCAGCATCGGCCCGCCCGAGAGCACGATGGCCGGCATGTTCACCGTGGCCGCCGCCATCAGGCAGGCGGGCGTGGTCTTGTCGCAGCCGGTGGTGAGCACGACGCCGTCCAGCGGGTAGCCGAACAGCACCTCCACCAGGCCAAGATAGGCGAGGTTGCGGTCCAGCGCGGCGGTCGGCCGCTTGCCCGTCTCCTGGATGGGGTGGACGGGGAATTCCATCGGGATCCCGCCCGCCTCGCGAATGCCCGCCTTCACGCGCTCCGCCAGTACGAGGTGATGGCGGTTGCAAGGGGCGAGGTCGCTGCCGGTCTGGGCGATGCCGATGATGGGCTTGCCGGATTGCAGCTCGGCGCGGGTGATCCCGTAATTCAGGTAGCGTTCGAGATAGAGCGCGGTCATGTCGGGGTCGTGGGGATCGTCGAACCAGGACTGGCTGCGAAGCTTGACCATGGCGTTTTTCCCACTCCCGCGCGGCGGGCGTGATCCCGCTCGTTTTGGACTGATCCAACGATGTCGATACGAGCGGCCGGTTTGTCCGTCAACTCGATGTGGCTGATGAGCATCTGACCGGATCGATCCGGCCGGAGAAGTCCCTTGTCGGTTGGATCAGTCCAAACTAGCGTCCGGCCCGCCGACTCCGACCGAGAACCGGAGCACCGCGAGGGAGACGACAGACGTGACGATCGAGAATCTGACGCGCCGCATGGCGCTTGCCGGCCTGGGTGGCCTGGCCGGCGGCCTGGCCCTGCCCTCCGCGGTTCATGCCCAAGGTGCCTACCCCAACCGCCCCGTGAACCTCATCGTCGGCTTCCCGCCGGGCGGCCAGACCGACTTTGCCGCGCGTGTGGTGCAGCCCGGCCTCGGTGCCGCCCTCGGCCAGCCGGTGGTCATCGACAACCGCGGCGGCGCTGGCGGCAATATCGGCACGGAAGCCGTGCTGCGCGCCCGGCCGGACGGCTACACTCTGCTCGCCGGCAACTCGAGCCCGATGGCCATCAACCCGCACACCTTCCCGGGCATGACCATCAACCCGCTCGACCTGGTTCCGATCGGGCTGACGCTGCAGAGCTCGCTCATCCTTTGCGTGCATCCCTCCGTGCCGGCCACCAACGTCCAGGAGCTGACGGCCTGGATCAAGGCGCAGCGCGGCGGCGTGAACTACGGCTCCCCCGCCGCCGGCAGCCTGTCGCATTGCGCGATGGAGCTGTTCCGCGAGCGGATTGGCAAGCCGGAGATGGAGAGCGTGCCCTATCGCGGCAGCGGCCCGGCCATCCAGGACTTCATCGCCAACCGTTTCAGCGCGATGTTCGACGCTGCCTCCGTCATGGCGCCCTTCATCAAGGCAGGCCAGCTGCGCGGCATCCTCGTCACCGGCCCGAACCGCTCGCCCGCCTTCCCCGACATCCCCACGGCGACTGAGCAGGGACTTGCGGACTTCACCTTCACCGCCTGGATCGGCCTCTTCGCGCCGAAGGGCACGCCCGACGACGTCCTCCGCAAGATCTATGCGGCGCAGAACACCGCACTGCAGGATCCGGGCCTGCGGGAGCGCATCACCAGCCAGGGCGACGAGCCCGGCAGCGGCACGATGGAGGAATTTGCCACCATGGTCCGCCGCGACCACGCCCGCTGGGGCGAGGTGGTGAAGGCGAATAACATCACCGCCGCCTGAGCCTTACACCGGCTGCACGGACAGAGGGGCGCCCTTTCAGGGGCGCCCCTTTTTCATGGGGCTGCACCAGCGCTCCCGCTCAGGCGGCGCCCTGAGCCGGTTCCTCCCCGACGAACAACCGGGCGAGCATTCCCGCCGTCATCGGCCGGCCGAACAGGTATCCCTGAACGGCCTGGCATCCCTTGAGGCGCAGCATCTCCGCCTGCGCCTGGGTCTCCACACCTTCGGCGATCGTGCGCACGCCCAGTGCGTGACTCATTCCCACCACCGCCCGGACAATCGCCTCGGCACTGCGGTCATCGCCAAGGTGGCGGACGAAGGAGCGATCGATCTTCACCTTGTCGAACGGAAATTTCTGCAAGTAGCCGAGGCTGGAATAGCCCGTGCCGAAATCATCCATCGCGATCTTCACCCCGACCTCGCGCAGACGGCGCAGCGTGGCCAGAGTTCCATCCGTGTCCTTGAGCAGCACGCCCTCGGTAATCTCGATCTCCAGCCGCTCGGGCGCCAGCCCGCTGGCCTCCAGCGCCGCCACCACCGCCTCGAACAGGCCCGTCTGGCGGAACTGCACGGGCGAGACATTGACGGCAACGGTGATGTGCCCGGGCCACCCCGCCGCCTCGCGGCAGGCCTCCTGCAGGGCCCAGGTGCCGATCGGCCCGATCAGCCCGGTCTCCTCGGCCAGCGCGATGAACTGGTCCGGCGGCACGTTGCCCACGCCGGGCCGCTCCCAGCGCAGCAGCGCCTCCGCCCCGGTCACCTCCCCGGTGTCGAGATGAACCTGCGGCTGATAGGCCAGCCGGAAGTCGCCCTGCGCCAGCGCGGTGCGGAGATCGGCCTCCAGCGCCCGCCGCTCGCGCAGCTTGCGGTTCATCTCCGGCGCGAAGAAGGAGTAGCCGCCCCGCCCGCTCTCCTTCGCTTGGTAGAGCGCGAGATCGGCGTCCCGCATCAGCTGCATCGGATCGGCCGAGCCGCTCCGTTCCGCCATGGCGATGCCGATGCTGACGCCGACGGTCACGCAGTGGCCATCGAGGTCCACGGGCTCTTCCAGAACCGCGATCAGCCGGCGCGCCAGCCCGTCCGCGGCCTCGGGCTGGACGGCCTGAGGCTGCACCACGGCGAATTCATCCCCGCCCAGCCGGGCCAGCGTATCGCTCTCTCGCAGCACGCCCACCATGCGGGCCGCAACGATCTTCAGTAGCCGGTCGCCCGCCGCGTGGCCGAGCGTGTCGTTCACCTCCTTGAAGCGGTCCAGGTCGAGGCAGAGCACCGCGAGCGGCGTTGATTCGCGCCGCGCCATGGCGAGCGCCTGGTGCAGCCGGTCGCCGAAGAGGCTGCGATTGGGCAACCCCGTGAGCAGGTCATGGGCTGCAAGATAGCTCGCCCGCGTCAGCGCCTGGTTCAGCAGGCGGAGCGGCAGCACGCGCAGTACCGTGAAGATCAGACCGCCCAGCATGGCCGACCCCAAGGCCAGCAGCGCCGTCGTCTCCAGCGCATCGCGCATGGAGCGCGCGGCCTCGGCATGTCCGACCAGGCGCTCCCCTTCCATGACCGGTTCGCGATGGGTGAGGACCGGCCATGCCAGCTCCTCTCCGGGTACCGACTCGATGATGAGCCGGCCCCCGGTGTCGAGGACGCGGCGGAGTTCCGCCGAGGCCCGCCCCTGGGACGGGGCGGAGACGCGCAGGCCCTCGAACTCCCAGAAGGCCGGGTTCACCCGCGCCATCTCCCCGATCTCGGCCGCGTGCAGCGTCGCGCTCGCCTCTAGCGCGCCAAGGACGCGGTAGCGGGCGGCCGAGAGATAGGTCACGGGAATCGTCGCCGCGATCACCAGGGCGGCCAGCCCCGCCAGGGTGGTGACGGTGAGGGTCACTGCGCTGTTCGGGGCCGATGCCTCCTCCGTACCGGCCGTCAACATGGCGCGCACACAGCCTCTGGCCCAGGCCATGTGGGCCCGGAGCTGCATCATCGGACCGGAGTCGGTGAGCATGCTGAACGACATCGCCAGGATGTTGCGCCCGACTTCGCAAACGAATCCTCAAGATGGCGCCGAGGATCTTTCCGGCCGCATTCGCTTTTTCTTCAGCTTGTACGGCCACCATCGCCGAAACCGGCATCGGCCGGCCAGCCGGGGACATGCCCTGTCCCCTTGGCGAATTTCCAGCATGGGGCGACCCGTTTGCCGCGCATGATCCCTCTCGAGCAGTGCGGCTTTCCGCCATCCCGGCTTCGGACGCGGGCGCGCGCGACAAGGGGCCTGCCCGCCCGTTTCTGGTCCGCCCTCCCGCTTCTGTTGGCACTTGCCGGGCCAACGCGGCCCGCCGTTGCAGAGCCGACGCTGCGCGACCTCCAGGTCCTTGCTCGCGCGCTCGGCTTTCTCGAGCGCCCACCGAGCGGCGCGGCCGAGATCGGCATCGTCTATCCCCAGCAATCCACAGCGGGCATGGCCGAGGCGAACCGGATCGCCGCTTTCTTCGGCGATGGGCTGCGAGCCGGCAACCTCCTCGTGCGCCCCAGGCTCGTGACGCTGGAGAAGGTGGGTGAGGCAGGGCCGGCTGCGCTGCTCCTGACCGATGCGGCAGCTGCCCAGGCGGCCATGGTGGCCCGGGTCGTCGCCGGCCGCTCCGTCCTGACCGTGAGCTCCGACCGCGGGCTGATCGATGCCGGCTCGGTCGTGATGGTCGTCCGGAGCGAGCCGCGGGTCGAGATCCTCGTGAACCGGGCCGCCGCGCAGACCGCAGGCGTCAACTTCGCCGCCGCCTTCCGCATGATGATCCAGGAGCGTTGATCGTGAACGCACGCAAGACTCGAGGCGGATGTCCCGCCCGGCGGATCGCCTCCCTTGCCGGCCTCCTCGCCCTCGCCCTCCCGGGCCCGGTGGCGGCGCAGGGCATCGACCACAGCGCGCTGGAGGAGCTGTTCGGGGAGCCGGTCACGACCAGCGCCACCGGCAAGCCGCAGCGCGCCTCGGACGTGCCTGTCGCGATGAACATCATCACTGCCGAGCAGATCCGTCGCTCGGGCGCGAGCGACATCCCGGCCGTACTCGCCCGCTATACCTCGCTCGACGTGCAGCAATACGGGCCGGAGGACTTCTCGGTCAGTGCCCGCGGCTACGCTGCCCCGAACACCCAGCGCGTTCTGGTGCTGGTCAATGGCCGCCAGGTCTATCTGGACGCTTTCGGCCGCACCTCCTGGGATAACCTGCCGGTCCAGCTCTCCGAGATCCGGCAGATCGAGGTGGTGCGCGGCCCCAACAGCGCGCTGTTCGGCTTCAACGCCGCTGCCGGCGTGATCAACATCATCACCTTCGATCCGGCGCGAGATCGCGTCAGCAGCCTCGTGATGCGCGGCGGCACGGGTGGCTACGGAGAGCTGTCGGGGGTCACGACCGCCCCGCTCGGCGAGGGCTCCGGGATCCGGCTCTCGGCCGGGCTCCGCAACCAGGACGCCTGGCGCCGCGGCTACCAGCCCTTCGAGCGGGCGCTGGGCGCGGACAGGGACGTGTCGCACGGGCAGGTTGCCGCCGACTCCTCCTTCCGCCTGAGCGACACGGTGCAGGCCGGCCTCGATGCGAGCTATTCCCGCTCCATCGGTGCCGAGATGCAGCTGCCCGGCTTCCTGCCGCCCTGGGACGTGAAGACCTGGAGCGTGCGCGGGCGCATCACGGCCGAGACGGGCCTGGGCACGATCGGGGCGGCGCTGTACCACAACGCCCTGCAGGCCCGCCTTCTCGGCACGCCACTGCTGGAACAAGGCGTGACGGTCGCGCAGCTGAGCGACACGGTGAAGATTGGCGCCTCGCACACACTGCGCCCCTTCCTGGAGTACCGGCACAATACCATCAGCGGCGATGGCGGCACGGGCGGGGGCAGCGTGCTGAACACCGCCCTGCTGCGCGGGCTGTCGGGCGGCTACGACGTCGCGGCAGCCGGTGCCATGTGGAACTGGGCAGTCACGCCGGATGTCGAATGGACGGGCGCACTGCGATACGACCACATCTGGATCAATGCCCGCGGCTACGACAGCCCGGTCTTCCCCTTCGGCGACCGCGACTATCGCCGCGATTACGGCACCGTCTCCTGGAATGCCGGCCTGGTCTGGCGGGCGACGGAGGCCGACACGCTGCGCGCCTCGGTAGCGCGCGGCGTTGGCGTGCCGAGCTATTTCGACATGGGGACGCGGACCATCTCCTCCACCCTGGGCATCGCGACGGTCGGGTCACCCCTGCTGAAACCGTCGACGGTGGACGACTATGAGATCGGTTACAGCCGCCAGATCGAGGCGATCCGCGGCCGCATCGGTGCGACAGGGTTCTACCAGGTCAGCCGCGGCATCAGCGCCTCGCTCGGCTCCGCCCCGACGACGCTTCCGGCCCTGCCGACGCTGCCGGTCATCATCCCCTACAACCTCGAACCCTCGCACGCCTACGGGGTGGAGCTCTCCGCCGCCGGCCAAGCGTTCGATGCCTTCGACTGGGGCGTCGAGTACCGCCTGGCCGTCGTCGAGGAGGGGGAGCGGCCGAGCCTCCTGAATCTGGGGCACGCCTCGCCCCGGCACCTGGTCTCGGCGCGGCTGGGCTGGGGCCAGGGGCCGCTGCGGCTGGATCTGTTCGGGCGCTACTCCACCACGATGGAGGGCTACCGGACGACCGAGAAAGCCATCCTGCCGGTGCGGGTGGAGGACTATGCCTCGCTGGCCGCACGGATCGGCTATCGCGTGACGGACAAGGCCACCCTGGCGCTGGAGGGATCGAGCCTCCTGCATGAGCGGCAGCGCCAGGGGATCGGGGCGGAAGCGGAGCGCCGGATCTATGTCTCGCTGCGGATGGACTTCTGACCGGGGCCGCGCTGGCGCCTTCAGCGCTGGCCGAGTGGCACCACCCCCGCCTCGCCGGCCAGGCGGTCGAGCTGGGCCATCAGCGGTGCGGACAAGGCAACGCCCTGCGCTGCGCGCTGTCGCCGCCGCTCCGCGCGCAACTCCCCGGGCGTGCGGATACGGTCCACCCCGGGCAGCCGCGCGGAGTTCCGCAACTCGTCCAGATGCCGCGTCACCTCCGCCTGGAAGTCTCGTGGGTCGAGGAAGCGCGAGACATCCAGCGCAATCAGCACGTGGCCCGTCTCTGTTACCGTGCGGTCATCGGCGTTGAAGTCCACCACGTCCCGCCCGAAGGCCGCCCGGTTCAGCGTCCCGGCCAGGAACCCGAGCATCATCGCCAGACCGCTGCCCTTATAGCCGCCGACGGGCAGCAGAATGCCCTCATGGCTGCGGTTGGGGTCGGTCAGCGCCTCGCCGGTGCGGGCATCGATCATCCAGCCCTCCGGCATCGGCTTGCCCACCATCGCATGGCCCTTCACCGTGCCGTAGGAGACGACGGTGGTGGCCATGTCGAGCACGACCGGATCGGCCTCGCCCATCGGGATCGCGATGGCCAGCGGGTTGGTGCCCAGCAGCGATTCCGTGCCGCCCCAGGGCGCCATGTGGTTGGCGCTCGCCACCACCGTGTAGATGCCGACCATCCCCGCCGCGAGTGGTAGGCAGGCATGCACCGCGCCCGATCCCGCATGGTTCGACCGGCGCGCGCCCACCCATGCGATGCCGTTCTCGCGCGCGATGGCGATCGCCGTCTCGCCCGCCTGCGACATGACGAGGTGCCCGAGGCCGTTATCGCCCTCCACCATCGCCACCGCCGGCGCCAGGCGACGCACGGTGATGTCCGGCCGTGGATTGGCGCCGCCCGCGCGAAGGCGGCGCACATACTGGGGCAGGCGGAAGATGCCATGGGCGTCGGCGCCGGTCAGGTCGGCCTCCACCATCAGCTCGGCCGCGCGCCGCGCATCGGCTTCGCGCAGTCTTTGCGCCGCCAGGATGTCGGCCGCGAAGCCGATCATCACCTCCGCGCGGTGGCGCGGGCCCGCATGCTCCTCGGACGCCATGGACTAACCCTCCAGCCCGAGGAGACGGCGGGCATTGCCCGACAGGATGGCGTCGCGCGCGGCGAGATCGGGGATCGCCGCCTCCACATCCTCCACGCCAGTTGTGGTGCCCATGTCGAAGGGATAGTCGGTGCCGAACAGAATTCGCTCGGCGCCCACCTCCTCCAGCAGGAAGCGCAGCGCGCCCGGGGCGTGGGTGATGCTGTCATACAGAAGGCGGTCCAGGCTCTCGGTTGGATCGCCCTTCAGCCGCGCCTTCGGCTCCGGCCGCACGCGCCAGCCATGGCGGAAGCGGCCGGCCTGGAAGGGCACGAAGCCGCCGGCATGGGAGAGCAGGAAGCGGATGTTCGGATGCCGCTCGATCACCCCGCCGAAGACGAGGGAGGTGGCCGCGATCGTCGTCTCCAGCGGGTTCCCGATCAGGTTGGTCAGGTAGTAGCTCCGCATCCGCTCGGCCGCGACGACCTTGTGCGGATGCACGAGCACGAGCAGCCGGTGCCGCTCCGCCACCGCCCACACGGCGTCTAGCGCGGGGTCGTCGAGGTTGCTCCCACCGATATTGGAACCGAGATGCAGCCCGCGCAGCCCGTGCGCGGTGATGGCACGCTCCAGCGTCGCGGCCGCGCGCGCCGGGTCCTGCATGGCGGCGGTGGCCAGGCCCAGGAAGCGGTTCGGGTACTGCCGGCAAAGCGCGCCAATCGCCTCGTTCTGGATCTCGGAAACCGTATCGGCCGCGCCCGCATCCGCCTCGTAGAGGAAGGTGTGCGGGATGTTGCAGACCACCTGCATGTCCACCCGCTGCGCCGCCATATCGGCGAAGCGCCGCTCCAGGTCCCAGGCGGCACGGGGGAAGGGGTTCTGCCGGACATCCAGGATCTCGAGTACCCCGGCCTCGTCATCCAGGCGCGTCAGCTTCGGCGCGAGGGAGGGAACGTCGCGGGCGATGGCCGCGATCATGGACTCGGTAAGGACATGGGTGTGCGCGTCGATCACGGCCACGGCGTTTCTCCCGGCCCGGTCGGTCGCCAAGCCTTATGACGTCATAAGACAATATGCGGGGAAGCGGTCAAGCCTCCCCGGCCGGCACCCGCATCGCCCGCAACTCGCCCCGGCGCATCGTGCGGGTGAAGGAGAAGCTGTCGGCCCGGTAGTAACTCCGCGCGTATTCCAGCGCCTGCCCCGCGGCATCCACCGCCACGCGCTCGGTCAGCACCAGCGGCTCATGCGGCGCGATCGCCAGCAGCCCGGCGCGGAAGGCATCGGCCCGGATCACCTCCATCCGCTCCTGCGCCTCCTGCGCCACAAGGCCGAAGATCCCCTCCAGCACCTGGTGCAGGGGCTGCGCCAGTCCGGTGCCCAGCAAGTCCGGCGCCAGCGCCGCGGGCACGAAGGAGGTGCGGATGGCCACCGGCGCCCCGTCCCGGTGCAGGACGCGGCGCAGCTTGTGCACTTGGGCCTCGGCAGCAATTCCGAGACGCTGCGCCACCCAGCTCGGCGCCGGAACCGTCTCGGCGGCGTGCAGCCGAACGGCGCCGGGCGGCCCGTCCTCGAAGGGGCCGGCCAGGAAATGGCCGGAATGAAGAAGCGGCGCGTCCCGCCGGGCCAGACGCACGAAGGTGCCCCGCCCTTGCTGCCGGTGCAGCAGCCCCTCCTCCACCAGCGAGGTGACGGCCTGGCGCACGGTGATGCGGGACAGGCCGTAATGAGCGCAGAGCTCCGCTTCGGTGGCGAGACGGTCCCCGGGGGAGAGGTCGAAGGTAATAAGGTCCCGCAGGGCATGCTTCAGCTGCAGCCAGAGCGGCATGACCGGCCCGCCCCGCAGCGGCCGAAGCCGCGGCGCGCCACCCTCCGCCCGTGCCTCCAACGCCATGCACCGACCCCTTCGATCCTCCGGCTTGACAGCCGGGCCGGACGGATATGTCCTGTATCGTCTTAATGCAAGTGACACGCGGGATACCGCGGCACGGGAGGATGCGCGATGCGCCGGCGGCTTCTCGCTTTCACCATGGGCGCCCTCTTCGCAGGCGCCGCCGCCCTGCCCGGCTGCGCCGTGGCGCAGGAGTCCTACCCCAGCCGCCCCATCCGCGTGATCATGCCGCTCGCGGCCGGCAGCGCGGTGGATGTGGTCGCCCGCATCGTCACCGACCGCATGGGCGATCTCCTCGGCCAGCGGCTGGTGATCGAGAACCAGACAGGCGCCTCCGGCATGGTGGGGATGCGCGCCGGGGCCCGTTCGGCGCCCGATGGCTATACGCTCGTTGCGGTGAACGACGCCGTGCTGACCATGCTGCCCAACATGAATTCCCAGGTCGGCTACGACCCGCTGCGCGACTTCGCCCCGATAGGGCAGATCGCGCGCATCCGCTGGGCGCTGGTGGCCCATCCCAACGCGCCCGCGCGCGACATCCCCGGCCTCATTGCCGCCGCCCGCGCGCGGCCGGGCATGATCGACTACGCCTCGGGCGGCGCTGGCAGCCCGCAGCACGTCGCGATGGAAAGCTTCCTGCAGAAGGCAGGGGTGCGGATGAACCACATTTCCTATCGCGGCGCGACGCCGGCGCTCACCGCCGTCACGGCTGGCGAGGTGCCCTTCGGCTTCTTCGGCCTGCCCACCCCGAACGGTTTCATCCGCGACGGCCAACTCCGCATCCTCGGCACCGCGGGCCCCACGCGGATCGACAGCTTCCCCGATGCGCCCACCATCGCCGAGGCCGATGCCAGCATGGCCGGCTTCGCCTTCTTCACCTGGGGCGCCCTCCTCGCCCCTTCCGGCACCCCACCCGGCGTCATCGCGCGGCTGAACGACGCGTTGCGCGAGGCGCTGGCGGTGCCGGCCGTGCGCGAGCGGCTGGAGGGGCTGGGCTACGAGGTGGTCGGCAACACGCCCGAGGAGTTCACCCAGGCCCTGGCGCGGGACCACCAGGCGATGGCGGAGATCATCCGCAGCGCCGGCATTCGCATGGAATAGCGCGCCCTTTCCCGACCTCCAGCACAGGCTGAACCGCATCATGGCCCAACCCGCCGTCCTCCGCCCCGCTGAGCGCCCCATGGCGGATCGCGGCGGCGGCGCGCGCACCATCCCGCTCGTCACGCCGGGCATCGGCTCCACCCAGCTGCTGAACGGCATCACCATCTTCGATCCCGGCGCCGCCATCGGGGAGCATCTCCACAATTGCGAGGAGAGCGTGATGGTGCTGGAGGGCGACGCCGTCGCCGTGCTCGACGGGGTGGAGCACCGGCTGGGCGCCGGCGACACCACCTGGATCCCGGCGAACCTGCCGCATTTCTTCCGCAACGCCAGCGCCGAGGCGCCCATGCGGATCTTCTGGACCTACGCCTCCGTCACCGCGACCCGCACGCTGGTCACGACCGGCGAGACGCGCCCCGTGGCGGCGGAGCATGCGCCCGACAAGATCATGCGGCCGCCGGCCGTCTGAATCGCAGGCCCGCAACCGGCCGAAGAGCCGGCGGGCCGACCCTTCCAGGGAGGAAACCCCTATGCCGGCCATCACCCGACGCGTCCTCGCCGCCGCGCTTGCCGGCCTCGCGCCCGGCCTCTCCCGCCCTGCCCTCGCCCAGGCCTGGCCCTCGCGACCGGTGCGGCTGGTGGTGCCGCTCGTGCCCGGCGGCACCACGGACCTGATCGCGCGCGTGATCGCCGACCCGCTCTCCCGCCTCATCGGGGCGAATGTGGTGGTGGAGAACCGGCCGGGCGCAAATGGCTGGATCGCCAATGACTACGTAATGCGCGAGCGGCCTGACGGGCATGTGCTGATCGTCAACAACGTCTCCACCCATGGCATCAACTCCGCCATGGCCGGGCCGGACCGCGCGCTGGTGCCCGTGCGCGGGCTGCTCCCCATCACCAACCTGATCGAGGCGCCGCAGCTCTTCATGTCCCCGACGGACTTCCCGGCAACGTCGCTGGCGGATTTCGTCACCCGGGCCAAGGCGGCCCCCGCGCCGCTGGTCTATGCCTCGGCCGGCGTCGGCTCCTACCAGCACATCGACCTGGAGACCTTCGCTCGGCGGGCCGGCATCACCCTCACCCACCTGCCCCTGCGCGGCGCGGGGGAGATGGTACCAGTGATGCTGCGCGGAGACGCGCAACTGACGGAGTTCAATCTCTCCGCCGCTTTCCCACACATCCAGGCGGGCCGGCTGCGGCCCCTGGCCGTGGTCTCCCGCCAGCGCATGCCGCAATTGCCGGATGTGCCGACCACGGTCGAGGCGGGCTTCCCCGATCTGGTGACGACGCTGTGGAACGGCCTCTTCGCCCCGGTCGGCACCCCGGCCGGCATCGTCGAGACGCTGCACCGCCATGTCACCGGCATCCTGCGGGACCCGGAGGTGCTCGCCAATCTCGGACGCCAGGCCGTGCGCGCGACCCCTAGCGAGAGCCCGACCGCCTTCGCCGCCTATGTGGCCGAGGATGTCGCCCGCTGGACAGCCCTGACCCGCGAGTTCGGGATCACGCTGAATTAGCCAATGCCAACTTCGGCACCACGGCGAAACCGCTCTTCGCAGTGCAGCAAAAAGGGTGTAATCATCGCCTTGGCGGCCGGGCGGCCTCGCTGCCCCGCCGTTTTCTTGGACGTTTCCTCCCTAAACTCGGCGGTGCCCTCGGGCACCGCCTTCTTTTTGCGTGCCCTCTCCCGGGGTACCCCCGACCACGGCCCGCAACGCCTCCACCAGCGCCTGCGCGGCGGGGGAGAGCGACCGCCCGGCTCGGCGGATCAGCAGGACCTCCCGTTCCAGCTCCGGCGCATCGATCGGCACCGCCGGCCCCAGATCGGCACTCACCGCCGAGGAGGGCAGCACCGCCACCCCCAGCCCGGCGCGCACGAGCCCGATCGCCGTGCTCATATACGTCACCTCATACCGCGGCACGGCGGAGAGGCCGCGGGCCGCGAAGGCGCGGTCCACCAGCGTCCGCACGCTGCTCTGCGGGTCGGTCAGAATCAGGGCTTCGCCCGCCAGCGCCGCCAGGGAAAGTGGCCCGGCGCCGCAGAGCGCGTGGCCGGCGGGCAGCACCGCCACCATGCGGTCCCGCAACAGCGGCTCGGCCTGCAGCTCCGGCTCCGGCCCCACATCGGTGCCGATCGCCAGCTCCACCTCCCCCGCCTTCACCAGCGCCGCGATCCGGTGCGCCACCGCGTCCCGGATCAGCACCCGGATCCCGGGACTCGATATCCCCAGCCGCGCCAACGCCTCCGGCAGCACCGTGGTCCCGACGGAGGGCAAGGCTGCCAGACGCACCAACCCCGCACGCCGCCCCGCCACCTCCCGCGCCTCGCCCACCAGCAGGTCGAAATCGCCCACAAGCCGCCCGAAGGCCTCGGCCAGTCGCAGCCCCTCGGCCGTGGGCAGGCTGCCGCGCACGCCGCGGTCGAGCAGGACAAGGCCCAGCGCCTCCTCCAGCCCGCGCAGTTGCACGGTGAGGGTGGGCTGTGACACGCCCAGCGCCCGGGCAGCCCGGGTGAAGCTGCCCAGCCTCACCACGGCCACCAGGGCACGCGCCTGTCGAATGCTGACATCCATAACGAAACACTATTGGACGCATCGAGAACTTTCCATTGCCTGATGACCGGCCGCGTGCAGCATGCGCGGCAACGGCGCCAGACGACGCGCAGACGAGGAAACCGCCCATGCCCCGCACCGCACTCCCCCGTCGCCTGCTGCTCGGCGGCCTCGCCATACCCGCCCTCTCGCGCTTCGCGGCCGCCCAGGGCGCCTGGCCCAACAAGCCGATCCGCATGATCGTGCCCTTCGGCGCCGGCACCTCCACCGACATCATGAGCCGCCTCGTCACCCCCCGCATGTCGCAGACGCTCGGCCAGCCCATCGTGGTGGAGAACCGTCCCGGTGCGGGCGGCATCGTCGGCTCGGACGCGATCGCGAAGTCCGCGCCGGACGGCTACAACCTCGTCATGGGATCCATCGCGTCCCACTCCGTGAACGTCTCGCTGATGCCGAGCATGCCCTACGACGTTCTGCGGGACTTCGTGCCCATCTCGCTCGTCACCAACGCGCCGAACCTGCTGGTGATCAACCCGCAGGTCCCCGCGCACACGCTGCCGGAGTTCATTGCCTGGGCGAAGTCACAGCGCTCCGTCACCTATGCCTCCGCCGGCAACGGCACATCCTCCCATCTCGCGGGCGAGCTGCTGAAGCTGCGTACCGGCGCACCGCTCGAGCACGTTCCCTATCGCGCCGCCGCCCAGGCCCTGACGGATGTGGTAGCCGGGCATGTGCCGATGACGATCTATCAGGTCACCGCCGTGCTGCCCTTCGTGCGCGAGGGCAAGATGCGCGCCCTGGCCGCCACCTCCGCGCGCCGCCTGCCCTGGACGCCCGACGTGCCCACCGCGATGGAGCAGGGCATCGCCGATTTCGACGTCTCCGCCTGGCACGGCCTCTTCGCCCCCGCCCGCACGCCGGACGCGATCCGCGACGCGATCTACGCCGCGCTGAAGGGCGCGCTGGAGGCGCCGGATCTGCGGCCGCAGCTGCTGGACCAGGGGCTGGAGCCTGTGGGCATGCCGCCGGCGGAGTTCCGGACCTTTCTGCAGGGCGATATCGCAAAGTGGGCGGAAGTGGTGCGTGTCTCAGGGGCTCGGGCGGATTGAGAGAAGGCTGGGGGAGTGAACTCCCCCAGACCCCCCTCTTTTTCTTCAAGGCTGCCGCGGACAGTGACGATGGCGCGCCAGCAAACACCACAAAAATAGAAGGGGGCCCGGGGGGATACCTCCCCCCGGCCTTTTGCCCGACATGAACCAAATGCTCCGCATCGGCTGCGGCTCCGGCTTCTCCGGCGACCGCACCGACGCCCCCGGCCCCGTGGTGGATGCCCTCATCGCCGCCGGCGGCCCCGCCGCGCTGATGCTGGAGGTGCTGGGCGAGCGCACCCTGGCCCTGGCCCAGCGCGACCGCCGCGCCAACCCCGATGGCGGCTACGAGCCGGCGTTGGAGGCCTTGTTGCGCCCTATCCTCGCGCGCTGCGCGGCGCACGGCATTCCCATTGTCACCAATGGCGGTGCGGCCAATCCGCGTGGTGCGGCGCGCGCGGTGCTGCGGCTGGCGGCGGACCTCGGCCTTCCCGCGCTGCGCGTGGCGGTGGTGGAGGGCGACGACGTGCGCGGCACGGATGCGCTGGACGACCTGCAGCCCTGGGAGGGCGACGAGGGCGCGGTGCTCGACCCGGTGCAGGTGATCGCGGCCAATGTGTATCTTGGCGCGGCCCCAATCGCGGAAGCATTGCGCGGCGGTGCGCAGGTGGTGATCACCGGCCGCGCGGCGGATCCGGCGCTGGCGCTCGGGCCGATGATCGCCCATTTCGGCTGGGGGGAGAGTGACTGGGATCGGCTCGCGGCCGGCACGGCCTGCGGACATCTGCTGGAATGCGGGTCGCAGGTCACGGGCGGCTACTTTGCCGACCCCGGCTTCAAGGACGTGCCCGGGATGCACGAGATCGGCTTCCCCATCGCCGAGATGGACGCGGATGGCGGCTTCACCATCACCAAGCCCGCGGGCACGGGTGGGGTAGTTAATCTGCGCACGGTGAAGGAGCAGCTCTTGTACGAGTTGCACGATCCCGCCGCCTATCTCACCCCGGACGTCACGCTGGACGTGACGGGCGTGATGCTGGCGCAGGAGGGGCCGGACCGCGTGCGCGTGCTCGGCGCCCGCGGCGTGGCGCGCCCCGAACGCTTGAAGGCGACGGTAAGCCTGCCCGGCGGCTGGCTGGGCGAGGGCGAGATCTCCTATGCCGGGCCGAATGCCCGCGCCCGCGCGGCGCTGGCCGGCCGCACGCTGCGCGACCGGCTGCCGATGCTGGGCATCGAGGGCCGGGTGCGCGTGGACCTGATCGGCGTCGTCAGCGTGTTCGACGGCGATGCCGGCGCGCTGGGCGAGGCGGATTTCGTGACCGATCCGGCCGATGTCCGCCTGCGGCTATCGGTCGCGACCGAGACGAAGGACGCCGCGGAGCGCGCGGCGCGCGAGGTGCTGTCGCTGCTCTGCTGCGGCCCAGCTGGCGGCGGCGGCGCGCGCACGCGGGTGGTGGACCGCATCCGCACCCTCTCCTTCATGGTCCCGCGGGACCGCGTGCATCCGCGCGTCACGATGCTGGAAATGGGGGACGTCGCATGAGCGCGATCGTGGAGCTGCCGCTGCACCGCCTGGCCCATGCGCGCGCGGGCGACAAGGGCAACCGCCTGAATCTCGGCCTTTTCGCCTACCGGCCCGAGATCTGGCCACTGATCGCGGAGCAGGTGACAGAGGCGCGCGTGATGGAGCTCTTCGCTCATCGCGGTGCCACCCGCGTGCGGCGCTACGACCTGCCCAATCTCGATGGCTTCAACTTCGTGGTGGATGACGTGCTGCAGGGCGGCGTCAACGGCGCGCTGAACCTCGACGGGCACGGCAAGACGCTGTCCTTCCGCCTCCTGTCGCTCACGCTACGCGTGCCGGAGGCGCTGTCCTCCGGCTGACGCCTATTGCGCGGTGATCTTCGCTTCGCGGATCACCCCGGCCCAGCGGCGCAGGTCCGTGCCGATCAGCTGCGCGAAGTCACCAGGCGTGCCGCCGGCCGCGGTCATGCCCTGCGCCTTCAGCACCACAGCCGTCGCCGGATCCGCCAGCCAGGCGTTGCACTCGGCGTTCAGCCGCGCCACCAGCTCCGGCGGCATCCCAGCCGGGCCGAGCAGGCCGTACCACAGCGCCACCGGCGGCATGGGCAGGCCGGTCTCGGCGATGGTGGGCAGGTACGGCGCCGCCTCTGCCCGGCGCGCGCCGCCCACGGCCAGCATCCGGATCTGCCCGCCCTGGGCCAGCGGCATCGCGGTGTGCACGGGCAGGAACATCATGCCCACGCGCTTGCCGATCAGGTCCTGCACCGCGGGCGCCGAGCCGCGGTAGGGCACATGGTTCAGCTCCGCCCCCGCGGTCAGCGCAAAGAGGGCCATGGAGAGGTGCTGCGGCGTGCCGATACCCGGCGAGGCGTAATCCACCTCTCCCTTATGGGCGCGGATATACTCCACCACGCCCGCCACATCCCGCGCCGGGAAGTCTGGTTGCACTGCGAGCGCCATCTCCGCCGTGGTCAGCTTCGCGATCGGGGAGAAGCTGCCCACGGGATCGTAGGGCACTTGGCCGAACAGGCTCGGGTTGATGACGAAGGCGTCGCCCTGCAGCATCAGCACCCGGCCGTCGGGTGCGGCACGCGCCACCGCCTGGCTGCCGATATTGCCGCTGGCGCCGGCGCGGTTGTCCACCACCACGGGCTGACCGAGCCTGCCGGTGAGATAGGGCGAGAGCAGGCGCGCCAGGATGTCGTGCCCCGTGCCCGGGGTGAAGGGCACGATCATCGTCACGGGCCCGTCCACCCCGCGCTGCGCGCGCGTGGGGCGTGCGGCGGCCAGGGGCAGGACGGCGGCCGCGGCCGCGAGCTGTCTGCGGGTGACCATGACTGTTTCCTCCGTCCCGTTCCGGGACAGCCGCTTTGCGCGGCCGTTCGCTTGGCCTCAGCGCGTCAGGCCGAACAGGGCCTGGGCGTTGCGGAAGCTGATCTTGTCCCGTGCCTCGGGGGAGAGGTCCAGTGATTCGAGGATGGCGATGGTGTCGCGGATATAGCCGGGGCCGCGCTCGGGATCGAAGGGGCTGTCCGAGGCGAAGAGCACCTTATCCGCGCCGTAGTACTCCAGCCCGCAAACCGTGGCGGGGCGGGAGCCGAACACGGCGGTGTCCGCGTAGAAGTCCTTGAAGTAGTCGGCCGGGCGGCGCTTCAGCCGCGTCAGCACTCCGGACAGGTCCTCATCCGTGGTGCGCTTGCCCAGTTGGTCCCAGCCCGGCCCGACGCGCCCCTCGAAATACGGCACCATGGCGCCGAGATGGTGCGCCATCACCCTCAGTTCGGGCAGCCGGTCCATGAAGCCGGAGAACACCAGCCGCGCCATCGCCGCGCTCGTCTCGTAGGGCCAGCCGAAGGTCCACCAGATCTCGTAGCGCGACTTATCCTCCGTCGCGTAGTCCGGCATGTTCGACCCGCGCGAGGGGTGCAGCAGCACCGGCTTGCCGTGGCGCGCGGCCATCTCGAAGATCGGGAAGAAGCGCTCCTCGTCGAGCGGGGCGCCGTTGATGTTGCTGTGGATCTGCAGCCCGTTCGCGCCCAGCTCCGTGAAGGCGCGCTCGGCCTCGCGCACCGCGAGATCGGGCCCGTTCATCGGCAGGGAGGCGACGAAGCCCGCGAAGCGCTCGGGATGGTCGCGCACCAGCTCGGCCATGCCGTCATTGCCCAGCCGCGCCAGCTCCAGCGACTGCTCGGGCGTGCCCAGCGCCTCCAGCGGCGGCATGCCGAGCGAGAGGATCTGCGAGTAGTCGTGCTGGCTGAACCCGTCCATCACCCGGAAGCGCTCGTCCAGGTCGTAGATGGCGGGAATGCCGCGCATCCGGCTGCCGATGTCCCGCGCCGCGCCCTCCGAGGCCAGCATCCGGTCCCAAAGGGCCTTGGGGAAGAAATGGTTGAAGGCATCGATGTAGCGCATCGGCGGCGTCCTCCCGTGTTGCGGGACTTATCCGCGCGTGCACGGGTGCCGACCAATACAGATTGCGGCACGGTGCTATAAGGAAAGCTTACCGCTCGCCCGGGATGCCCGATGATGCTCCTGCGCCAGATCCGCTGCTTCCTTGCCGTGGCGGGCGCGCACTCCTTCACCGCCGCCGCCGCCCGACTGCACCTTTCGCAGCCCGCGCTGGGCGGGCAGGTGCGGCGGCTGGAGGAGCATCTGGGCGTGACCCTGTTCGAGCGTCATGCGCGCGGCATCCGCCTCACCCCCGTCGGTGCCGCCTTCCTGCCCCGCGCACAGGCGGTGCTGGCCGCAGCCGAGGCGGCCGAGCGCGCGATGGAGGGCTTCCGCGGCGCCGCCCCGCGTAGCCTTCGCCTCGGCGTCAGCCCCACCCCCGGCCAGGCGCTGGTGCCGGACTTGCTGCGTCTACTCGCCCTGGGCCCTACCCCCCTTCAGCTCACGCTGCGACAGGGCATGAGCGACGAGCTGGGCGCCGAGGTCGCGGCCGGAGGGCTGGACGCCGCCCTCTGCTACGATCCTCTCTCCGGGATCGGCACCGCCCTGCCGCTCTATGCCGAGGACCTGTTCCTCGTCGGCCCGCGCACCCTGCTGGGACCGCCCGACGACATCGCCTTCACCGACCTGCCCGGCATTCCCCTGCTGCTGGAAGGGCGCGCCCACGCCACGCGCCGCATGATCGAGCACTTGGCGAGTGCGGAGGGCGTGGCGCTCTCGGTTAGCCTGGAGATCGGGCCGGTGGACATGAAGCGCGCCGTCATGAAAGCCCATGGCGGCTGCGCCACCCTCGTGCCCTACGGCCTGTTCCTTGATGAGATCAGGGCCGGCCGGCTCACGGCGCGCCGTGTGGTGCGGCCCCGCATCTCCCGCACCCTGACGCTGCTGACCCGGCCCGGCTTGGCCGAGACCCTGGCGCTTCCGCTGGGGGAGACGCTGCGGTCCCTCGTGCAGGAGCGGATCCGGGCCGGCGGGCTGGGGTGGGAGGCGCTAGGCGGCGAGGCCCCATGCTGAATCCTGTCGGGCAGCGGCCCCAGGGGACGCTGCGCCGACAGGCCGGCTCAGTCCTCCCGATCCTCCGGGCCCGTCGTCTCCGTCCGGCCCTGGGGCTGGCCCTTGCCGGGTTCCTGGCCCGCCTTGTGCCCGAGCTCCTCCAGCTTGCGCTTCACCGCCCGGTCCTCCCCGGTCAGCGGGGCCGGGTCTCTGGGCGCGACGCCCGGCGGCACGGAGTCCCCGGGGTCGTGGCCGGGATTGTCGCTGTTCTGCCCTGCCATGCTCAGCTCCGCCGCATGATGGTGACCCAAGAGGAGCGCGGCGGCCCGGGAGGCGGTTGCATGGCGGCATGGCCGGGACCGGCCTAGACGCCAGATGCGGGCCGGAGGCGGCGCTCAGCCCGGCAGGGCTGGCGGCGGTATAACCTATGAAGCATCCTATGAAGCCGGAGAGCCCGTCCCGCGTTCCCGGCCTGAACCAAAGAGTTGAGCAAACGATGACCGTCACGCCCCTTGGCCAGCCTGGCCGCCCGGCGCTGCCCGGGGAACGGGGCATGTCGGGCCCTGCCCGGCCCTTCGCGGGCCTGTCTGCCCGATGAACGAGTCGGTGCAGACCCAGGCCACGCCCGAGGAGGAGGCCATCGGCCAGGAGGGGTTCATCCGGCGCTTCTGGCGCCTGGCCCGCGGCTACTATGCCGGGGAGGAGCGCCGCACTGCCTGGATGCTCACCGCCGGGGTGATCGGGCTGACCCTGGTGCAGATCGGCATCCAGGTGCGCTTCAATCTCTGGAACCGCGACTTCTTCAACGCGCTCGAAGCGCGCGACCGTGGCGCCTTCTTCGGCCAGATGGGCACCTTCCTGCTGCTGACCGCGGCGAGCATGGTGGTCGCCGTCTTCCAGCTCTACGTCCGCCAGCTGCTGCAGCTGCGCTGGCGCGAATGGCTGGTCTTCCGCCTGCAGGGACGCTGGCTGGCCGGCAGCCGCCACTACCAGATGAACTTCCTGCCCGACAGCGCGGACAACCCGGACCAGCGGATCAGCGAGAACACGCGCTGGGCCACGGCGATGGCCGTGGACATGGCGGTGGGGCTGTTTCAGTCCGCCGTGATGCTGATCTCCTTCGTCGGCATCCTCTGGACACTGTCCGGGCCGTTGCAGGTCGCCTTCGGCAGCAACCAGTTCGAGATCCCCGGCTACATGGTCTTCGCGGCGCTGATCTACGCCGTGATCGGCTCGACGCTGACCTATTTCATCGGCCGGCCGATGGTGGACATCAACATCCGCCGCAACGAGGCGGAGTCCGACCACCGTTTCGCCCTCATCCGCATCCGCGAGAGCAGCGAGGGCGTGGCCCTGATCCGCGGCGAGGCGGATGAGGAGCGCGGGCTTCGCCGCTCCTTCGGTCATGTCGTCACGGTCATGAAGGACCTGATGCGGACCGAGCGGCGGCTGATGTGGCTCACCTCCGCCTATGGGATGATCGCGGGCGTGTTCCCCATCCTCGTCGCCAGCCCGCGCTACTTCGCGGGCGCCATCACCCTTGGCGTGCTGATGCAGATTGGCTCGGCCTTCGGCGAGGTGACGCGTGCGCTGAACTGGTTCGTGGACAACTTCCCGCGCCTGGCCGACTGGCGCTCGCATATGGAGCGCGTGGTGGCGCTGGAGGACAGCCTCGACACCGCGGATATGCTGGACAAGGCCGAGTCCCGCATCAACGTGACCGAGGGACCGCTGCCCGACGGCCGGGAGGTGCTGTCCTTCCACAACCTTCAGATCGCGCAGGCCGACGGCAACGTGCTGGTCGGCGAAGCCAATGCCGAGATCCAGGCCGGCGAGAAGGTGCTGATCATCGGCGAGAGCGGCACGGGCAAGTCCACCCTGTTCCGCGCCATCTCCGGCGTGTGGCCCTGGGGATCGGGCGACATCCGGGTGCCGCCACGCCACCACATGATGTTCATGCCGCAGCGCCCCTACCTGCCGCTGGGCACGCTGCGCGGCGCCATCGCCTACCCTGCAGCGCCCAAGAAGTTCCCCGATGCCGCCGTGATCGCGGCTCTCCAGCGCTGCGGGCTGGCGCATATCACGGGGCGGCTGGATGAGGAGGCGCGCTGGGACCGGATGCTCTCGCTCGGCGAGCAGCAACGCCTCGCCTTCGCCCGCCTTCTTCTGCACCGCCCGCGTTGGGTGTTCATGGACGAGGCCACCGCCGCGCTCGACGAGGCGAACCAGGACGCGATGATGGGCCTGTTTGGGGAGGAGCTGGCGGGCAGCGCGCTCATCTCCATCGGTCATCGACCGGGGCTGGACCTGTTCCACGACCGCACCCTCACCCTCGTGCGGTCGCCCGATGGCGCCAGGCTCACCTCGCCGAACATCCAGCGCGTGGTCGGCCCGCGCCGGCGCCGCGCGGGCGGTTCGGCCGTGGGTGCGGCCCGGCGCGGTGTCGCCCGCATCCTGCGCGGGGGGCGGCCGGGCCGGGGCTGACCCGCTAGCCCGGCAGAAGGGCGGACCGCCCAGCCTCCACCACGTAGCGGCGCGGCGTGCTCATGCCCGTGTCGCGGTCGCGGTGGTCGTCCAGCGCGCGCAACTCGGCCGTGGCCGCCTCGGGCGTCAGCGTCATCATGATGTAGCCGCGCGAACTGCCATTCGCGTAGGCGATGTGCGGGTCGTTCGGGAAGTGTGCAGGCATCCGTCGGCCCTGGCTGGTGATGGAGGTGCCCGTGAATTCCACCGCCACGGCGGGCGTTTCCGGCCGCGCGAAATCGGGTCGCAGCTCCGCCACCAGATGCGCGTGGATGTCACCGCCGATCACCAGCGGGTTGGATGCGCGGCTCTCCGCCACCGTTTCCAGCAGCCGTCGCCGCGCGGCCGGGTAGCCGTCCCAGCCATCGGTCCAGAAGCTGGGCGGGGTGCGTGCGGAGCCCAGCCGCGCCATTCGCGTTTGCTGCGCGAGGATTGTCCAGCGCGCGCGGCCATCCCGCAGGCCTTGCTGCAACCAGGCCTCCTGCGCTGCGCCCAGCATGCTGCGCGCGGGATCCTCGAGCGCCGCGCATTCCTCCCGCGTCACCCAGCCGCCGCCGCCGCGTCCCGGCGGCTGGCAGGGCTGGTGGCCGCGATACTGGCGGTCATCCAGCATGTGGAAGCGCGCGAGATCGCCGAAGCCGGCGCTGCGGTAGATCCGGGCCGCGACGCCGGAAGGCCGTGCCGAGAGCGGCAGCGGCATGTGCTCCCAGAACGCCTTGTAGGCGGCCGCGCGGCGCGCGAGAAAAGGCGCCTCCCTCTCGTATTCGCCGCGGTCGTCCGCGTAGTCGTTGCTCACCTCGTGATCGTCCCAGGTGACGAGCCAGGGGCAGGCGGCGTGCATCGCCTGCAGGTCGGGATCGGTCTTGTACAGCGCGTAGCGGTCGCGGTAGCCGGCCAGGTCGCGCGCGCTCGGCGCCTCGTGGCTGCGGACGAGATCGCGGCCCCAACTCGCCTCGTAGATGTAGTCGCCGAGGAAGACGATGAGGTCCGGGTTCTCGGCCAGCATGTGGCGATAGGCGCCGAAGAAGCCCTGCTCGTATTGCTGGCAGGAGGCGACGGCGAAGCGCAGCCGCGGCGGAACCGTCCCGGGCCGCGGCGCTGTGCGCGTGCGCCCTATCGAGCTCTCTGCGCCGAGCGCGGTGAAGCGGTACCAGTAGAGATGGTCAGGCTCCAGCCCTGAGAGTTCCACATGGACGGAGTGCGCATCCTCCGGCACGGCGATGGCCCGGCCCGTGCGCACGACCTGACGCATCCCCTCGTCGCGCGCCACCGCCCAATCCACCGGCACCGGCTCGGGCGGCATTCCGCCGCCGTCGCGCCACCGTCGGGCCAGCCGTGTCCAGAGCACCACGGAATCCGGTCCCGGCTCGCCCGAGGCCAAGCCGAGCAGGAAGGGGTCGGCGCCCTGGGCACGGACCTGGCCGAGGAGCGCGAGCCCGGGCATGGCGAGGCCGGCACGTAGCAAGCCTCGGCGCGGCAGGAGCAGCATCACGCCTCAATCTCGCAGGGGCTGTCGGATGGAACGTGCGATTGCTGGTCGGTCAACAGTGCCTCCATCCGACATGGCCGGTCGCGCTCAATCAAACCAATAACACGCGCCGAGGAGTGAGCAGACTGTAACCTATGTTTGCATCAGAGCCCTCTGTCGCGTCAGTTTTCTGCTAAAGGTTCAATCAAGACACGCGATGGTTGTATCGCGCAACACCAGCGTCAAAAAGGAGACGCGCTGACCACCGAGCACGCACAGCACAGTATCGATGACTGCACTGGTTTCTGAGCCGTCTCTCGTACGCATGATGGATCGCCGACACATGAGGAGATACAGCACTTCAGTGCTGCGATTGACGAAACGCCTGAATGCAACCCACCACTCGAGCATTGCTCACCGACATGCGGACGCTGGACAGCGTCGACGCCGGGCTCGTCGATTCACCTTTTCTACCGTTGTAGATTTCAACTGTGTCATCGAATGCCTTAACCGAGCGCAAGGCTTCGCGACATGTGCGGCTATCACCGTCGTGAGTATCAGCGACGATGCCTGTATCGCTGGTCGTGTGTTCTGTCACGACTGACAGGAACGCATCCACACGGCCCTCCGCCCGTTACGTAGAGAAGAAAGCGCCGTTCCGCAGAGCATGTGGATTGCGCCCCTGTCATTGCGGAGAGGGACATGCCTCATTCTCGCCACAGCGTGTCAGCAGTTGGGCAAACGCTCGCGCCGTTCTGCACACCAACAGTTCATGACTACAAGAAACAAACATTATTGCACTGCACGCGTGTAGGGAGCACTTCAGGCAAGTGACGACCCGAATCGACGCCGTGAGCGGCCGCCCCCTCCTCCTCTGCCTGTCGCATCTGCGCTGGGACCTTGTCCTGCAGCGACCGCAGCACCTCCTCACCCGCGCCGTCCGCGACTGGCGCGTGGTCTTCTTCGAGGAGCCTCGCTTCGAACCGCCCGCCGATGATCTGCCGCGGTTACAGCGGCGCATGGTGGCCGAGGGTGTCGAGGTGGTCACGCCCGTGCTGCCCTACTGGGATGGAATTCCCGGCAGCGTGGAACGTATGCAGCGCCCGATGCTCGACGCGATGCTCGCCGACGAGGGGCAGCCGGACGTCGTGTGGTACTACACGCCGCTGGCGCAGTCCTTCGCCGGACACCTCACGCCCAGGGTGACCGTGTACGACTGCATGGACGAGTTGGCTGCTTTCAAAGGCGCCTCGCCGCAGCTGTTGCTCGAGGAGCGCCGCCTGCTGCGCCGCGCCGACCTCGTCTTCACCGGCGGACAGTCGCTGTATGAGGCGAAGCAGGGCCTGCATGCGGATGTGCACTGCTTCCCCTCCTCGGTGGATGCGAAGCACTACGCCAAGGCGCGCCTGCCCGGCATCGAGGAGCCGTCCGAGCTGGCCGCCCTGCCGCATCCCCGAATCGGCTGGTTCGGCGTGGTGGACGAGCGGATGGATCTCGAACTGCTCGAGGCCTGCGCCGATCTCCGCCCCGACTGGTCTTTCGTGATGATCGGCCCGGTGGTGAAGCTGGACCCGGCGGATCTGCCGCAGCGCCCGAACATCCATTGGATCGGCGGCCGCACCTATGCGCAGCTCCCCTCCTACCTCGCGCACTGGGACGTGGGGCTCATGAACTTCGCGCTGAACGAAGCCACACGGTATATCAGCCCGACCAAGACGCCCGAATACCTGGCGGCCGGCGTGCCGGTAGTGTCCACGGCCATCAAGGACGTGGTGCGCCCCTGGGGTGAGGAAGGACTGGTCGAGATCGTGCGCGATGCGGACGAGGCTGTTGCCGCGATCGAGCGCGTCATGGCCCGCCCTGTCGAGCCCTGGCTGGCCAAGGTGGACCAGCACCTCTCCCGCATCTCCTGGGACAAGACCTGGGTTGCCATGCGCGCGCTGATCGACGGCGCTCGCCATTCGGCCCCGGCCGAGGCACCGCGCGCGGCGCCGAGCCGGGATATCCCGGCGGCCACCATGTCCGCGCAGCAGCGCGGCACGACGGCCTCCGTCGCGCACCGCGTCCAGCGCCCTGCAATCGGGCGTTCGGTGAGCCAACCCTCTATCGGCCAGACCACCACCGCGGTGAGCCAGTCCATGGTGGGCATCTCCTCGTCCAGCCAGTCCTCGGTGGGTCAGGTCCCGGCAGAATCGATGTCCGGCGTCATGCTCAGCGCCCACAGCCCGGTGCAGCCCACCTAAGCACCGCTCGCCGCATGCACCAGCAGGTGCAGCGGCGAGGCTTCCGGCCCGAACAGGCTGCGTTCGGCCAGCAGCCGGGCGATGTCGCCGGCGGGGATCAGCACTGTCACCGGTAGCCGGTCCCCACGGCACACCGTCCGGATAGGACGGCAAGCACGATGTCTTGGTCCCCAAAAGAGATGTCGCGGATGCCGAGCGTGGGCAGGTAATCGCGTGTCAGCCCCTCCGAAGTGGGCAGGCCAAAGATCGCAACGTCCGGTCCAGGCCAAACGACTCGGAATCACGCCGAGCAGTAGCAAACTGATCGCCGGTGCCAGCAGGATTTAGGTCGTGGTGTCGCAGATCGCGAGCCGCCTGCCCCAGTGCGGGCAGGCGGCCCCACATCGCTTACGCCGCCTTGGACTCAACCACGAAGCGATCCTCCCGCCGCCACCAGCCCGGGAGCGCGGCCACCGGGTCGTCGTAGCGGCCAGTTGTCGCCAGCGCACGCACCGCCTCGGCTACCGGCATCGGGCGCGGTGGGGTGTGGCGCACGTCGAACACGCCTGGCTCGTACTCACCGTCCTGGCAGCGCAGCAGCGAGCACCAGTCCATCGCGCCGAACATCGACCAGACCGTCACGGCGCGCAGATCCACGCCCTCCTTCCGCAAGCGACCGGCGGCGTTCCACATCTCCATCAGCCAACGGACGGATTCCTCCGTCTCCTTGCAGCCGAGATGTGCCTCGGTGACGGCGATGGGCAGCCCGTAGCGTTCCCAGGCCTCGCGCAGCCGCGGCTCCGGGCCGATGTCCTCGCCCGGCACCCAGGGCACCCGCACCGCTTCGACATCCGCGTAATCCGCATCGCCCACCGTCTCCGGCGGATAGAGCGCCGTGCGATGGTCCAGGAAGCGGTCGCTGGTGACGTAGTGGTTGATGCCGATGATATCCGGCGGGCAGGGCTCCGCCACCATCGCGTCCAGATCCGCCTGCGGCACGCCTTCGGCCAGCATGATGCCGTAGAACGGATGATCCTTGTTCACGCGGCCGCAGAGAAGGTCGAGGCTCAACCAGCGCCGCTCGTTCTCATGCGCTGCCTGGTCGCGCAGCGGCGGGGTGCAGAAAACACGGCCGAGATCCTCGGTCTGGATCAGCCGCGCATCCGGCCGTACCCGGCGAATGGCCCGCATGGCCAGCGCAACGCCGCGGCACTCGTTCATCAGCGCGGTGAGGAAGGTGCGGCCGTCTGTCCCGTGCGGGTACCAGTGGCCGTAGAGGCCGGAGAAGCGCGCGGTGGTCAGCGGCTCGTTCACCGGTGTCCAGTCGCGCACCCAGGGATAGCGCGCGGCAACGAGCGCGGCGTATTCCGCCAACGCCTCCGGGAAGCCGGGATCCAGCATGTCTCGGTACACCGGCCCCGAGCCGTGATGCACAAGGCCGACGATCGGATCGATCCCCAGCGCCTGTAGCTGCGCGAGCCGGGCGTCGGACCATTCCCAGTCGAGCTCGTCGAGGCTGTTCGGCGCCACGCGCTCCCACAGCACGGGGTAGCGCAGCTTGCGAATCCCAAGAGAAGCGATGAGATCCAGGTCCCCCGGGCGGTCGTGATGGCCGGTTTCGCGCATCTGGTCACGCCATGTCTCTCTGGCGCGAAGAACAGTGCATTCGACACCGCCCCACATCTCCAGGCTCGTCATCCGTCAGGCTCTCCGCCGGGCATCGTAGCCCGGTGCTCGTGGCAGGTCAGATTTGCTAGCGCAGATTCCCCACCTTTGTTTCCGTCTCCAGGGGCAAAGTTTCGGAACTTCTGCGTCATCGCTGAAAATTCAACTGTGTTATTGCCGTGCCGGAAAGCTCTGTGCAACCCGCGATTCCAGACGGGCTGATGCCCTCAGGAACCCTGCGCTTCCGCCACGATCATGCCCGGATTTGCAGGCATGATGCCGAATGTCCGGTGTGGTCCCGAACAACCGCGCGGAGATGGGCGACAGGTCCGGGCCGGCCGGGACAGCACCCTCTGGACATCGATGTCATCGCCGGGGCATTGCCCGCCGGCGGATACCAGCAAGGAAGGATTCCGGGCGCATGGAGCCAGGTCTCACGAGACGGGGCGTCTCCGGCGAGGGTGGGCTGACGTGAAGATTGTCATGCTTCCTTGCGTGGAAGGCGGCATCGGGCATGTCTCCCGCACAGCGACCCTGGCCAAAGCGCTGCGCCGGATCGATCCCTCGGTCGAGATCGAGTTCGTGCTCGACACCTGCCGGCTGCGTCCGCTCAACGTCGAGATGACGATGCGCATGGGCTACCGCCCGCGCCTTCTGCCCCCGATCAGCCGCGCCAACCGCGATGCCGTCACCCGCGCCTGCTTCGGCGATGCGGATGTGATCGTGGACGACACCGCGCGATACCTGCTGCCGCTGCGCGCCTGCGTGCCGCAGGCGGCCTGGGTCTCCATCCCCATCCCGCCGGTCGGGGACGAGCTGTTCGGCGACTGGCCGTTCATGGCGCAGATGGATGCCATCATCTGGGCCTACGCGCCGCTCGTCACCATGCCGGCCGAGATGTCACTCGTCGCCGACAAGATCACCAAGACCGGCCCCTTTCTCGACCTCGAGGCTGTCCCGGGTAAGGCGGAAGCACGGAAGCGCCTCGGCATCGTGCCGGGCGATCCGATGATCCTCTACGCCGTGCGCAGCTTCCCCTTCGGGCGGGAGTTCGGCACGAAGGTTCTGCGCGGCCTCTACGGCGCGGCCGAGCAGTTGCGCCACAGCACCCACCCCGGTCTCCGCCTGCATCTCCTCGCGGTGCCGGACGAGGGCGAGCTGCGGAGCGCCCTGGGCATCGACGCCCTGCCGGAATGGGTGATCACGGGCGGCGTCGTGCCGCAGCCCGATGCGCTGCTCTACATCAAGGCGGCCGATATCGTGATCGGCGAGGGCACGAGCACCATGCACGAGGCCGCAGCGCTGAGCACGCCGATGGTGCTGACGCCCGGCCCCATCTCGGAAACCCTGCTGCTGGCCGAGGCCCTGGCGCGGCACGACGCCGCCCCGAGCTTCCCGCCCGAGGCGATCGCGGCCGATACCATGGCCGCCGCCTTCCGCACCATCCTCGACAATCCCGCGCGGACCGAGGCAGCAACGGCACGCGCCCTGTCCCTTGTCACTGGCGGCGGCGGCGTCGAGGCTGCGGCCCGGCTGGTGCTGGAGATCGGCGCGAAGCGGCGGGCACGCGATCCCCGCGCGACCCTGTCCCCTTTGGAGCGAGCGGAATGAAGAATGCGGCTGTTGCGGACACGGGTGAGGCCGATGCCGCGATGACCGAGACACAGGAGCGGCCGGCCGGTGCGCCGGGCGCGCCGCTGTCGAGCCGCGTCGCGGAGGCGCCGCCCAGCGAGGGCGCGCGCTTCCGGCCGAGCCTGTTCCGCAGCTTCTTCATGGGCGGCTTCGAGTGCTCGACCCATCGGCGCCGCGACGGCCGGCGGCTGGATGTGCTGAAGAGCACCCGGCATGACGAGCTGGTGGAGGAGGACTACCGTCAGCTCGCCGAGCACGGCATGCGCGCAGCCCGGGACGGCATCCGCTGGCACCTGGTGGAGACCTCCCCCGGCCAGTACGACTGGTCCTCGGTCTTGCCCGCCCTGCGCGCCGCGAAGAAGACCGGCACCCAGGTGGCCTGGGACCTGTGCCACTATGGCTGGCCGGACGACCTGGACGTGTTCTCCCCCGAATTCGTGGAACGCTTCGCCGCCTTCTCCGGCGCCTTCGCCCGCCTCCATCTGGAGGAGATGGGTGAGCCTCCGATGGTCTGCCCGGTGAACGAGATCTCCTTCTTCTCCTGGGCAGGCGGAGAGGCCGGGCTGATGAATCCCTTCCTCACCGATCGCGGCCGGAGCGACGATCTGAAGACCCAGCTCGTCCGCGCCACCATCGCCGGCGCCCGCGCTGTGCGGGAAGCGGCGCCGGGCGCGCGCATCGTGGTGATTGACCCGATGATCAACATCGTGGCCCGCCCAGACCAGGACCCGGCCGATGCCGCCGACCGCAACGAGGGCCAGTACCACGCCTGGGACATGATCGCCGGCCGCATCGCGCCCGAGCTCGGCGGCTCCTCCGACACCCTCGATATCGTGGGCGTGAACTACTACTGGAACAACCAGTGGCTGCATGGCGGCGAGCGCGAGGCGCTGACGCCTTCCGACCCGCGCCATCGCCCGCTGCGCCTGCTGCTGCAGGACGTGTACCAGCGCTACCGCCGCCCGATCTTCCTGGCCGAGACGAGCATTGAGGGCGAGGAGCGCGCGCCCTGGCTGCGCTATATCGGCGAGGAGATCCGTGCCGCGATCGAGGCCGGCGTGCCGATCGAAGGGATCTGCCTCTACCCCGTGCTCTCGCATCCCGGTTGGGACGACGACCGCTACTGCCCGAACGGCCTGTTCGAGCTGCGGCAGGAGGGCGACAAGCGGCCGGTGGATGCCGCGCTGGCCACCGAACTGGCTGAGCAGCAGCGCCTGTTCCAGGCCCTGTGCGGGATCGGCTGAGCCATTCGTTCCCGCGTCCTCCCCTATCCGCCAGCGGCGGATAGGGGGCATCAAGCCTGATGGCCCGCGGCCTGCCCTCCGAGGCCTCGCTCTACGCTGCCGTAAAGGCGCATCTGGAATCCCTGGGCTACGCCGCCAAGGGCGAGGTTTGCGGCTGCGACATCGTGGCTGTGCGCGCGGGCGAACCACCCTTCCTCGTCATCACCGAGATGAAGCTGGGCTTCACGCTGGAGCTGCTGCTGCAGGGCGTGGACCGGCTGGCGGCCGCGGATGAGGTCTGGCTTGCCGTCCGCGCCTCCCGCCGCGGCCGGGACCGGGACCGGCGCGTGAGGAAGCTCTGCCGCCTGCTCGGCTTCGGCCTCCTCGCCGTCGGTCCCGGCGGAGCGGGCGTCGAGGTGATCGCCGAGCCCGCCCCCTACCGCCCCCGCCCGGATTCCGGCCGGAGGCGCCGGCTGCTGCGGGAGCACGACCTGCGCCAGGGCGACCCCAGCCCCGGCGGCACCACCCGCCAGCCGATCATGACCGCCTACCGCCAGCGCGCCCTGGCCTGCGCCCGCGTCCTGGTCGCCGGGCCGGCGCGGCCGCGCGACATGGCCGCGCTGGCGCCGGATGCGGGGCGCATCCTGCTGCGCAACGTCCATGGCTGGTTCGAGCGGGAGGGACGCGGGATGTACCGCCTCAGCGAGGCCGGGCGGCAGGCGGCGGAAAACGCTCCGGGCTGACGACGATCAGCCCTCCACCTCGTGCAGCACCAGCCCGGGCGCCAGGGGGCTACCAGGCTCCGCCCCGCCCAGCAGCGCCAGCCCCTTCCGCGCCGTCTCCAGCCCGGACTGCCATCGCTCGGCAACCGTCGCCTCCGAAAAGTCGAAGGCCTTTCCCGGGCCGGCCTCGTCCAGCGCGGCGCGGTAGCCGAGCAGCAGCACGGTCAGCGCCCGCTCCCCTCCCTCGGCCAGCAGGGGCGCGACCTCCGAGTCCTCGCGCAGCGCGGGGGGTAGGTGCTCGCCCAGGCGTCGCACGACGTCCCGCATCCGGAACTCCCGCGCACAGCCATCAAGGATGCGGCGCGTCTGGTTGCCGAAGCCGAGATCGCCTGCGCGGGCGATGGAGGCGCCAAGGCTGCGCGGCACGCTGCCGCGACGCGCGAAGAGCTCCACAAGGATGCAGAGCCGCTCGCCCTTCTCTGGCTCGTCGAGCACGAGGTCGAGCGGCAGGTTGGAGGAGAAGCCGCCATCGGCCAGCAACCGCCCCTCCACCTCTACCGGCGCGAAGACCGGCAGCAGCGCGCTCGAGGCGAGCACGTGGTCCGGCCCGATCCGCGCCCCGTGCGCCGTGTCGAACACCACGCGCTCCCCGGCCACGACATCGGTGGCGACGACCGTCAGGCGCGGGGCGGAAGGGTGGTTAATACGCTCGAAATCCGTGCAGTCCGGCAGGCGGCGCCGCAGCGGTTCCAGGTCGAACAGTGCCGGCGCCTCGCCCGCGCCGGGCCGCCGCGGGGCGAACAGCCCGGGGCGACCGAGGAGGAGCGATTGCAGCGCGGCCAACTGGTTGTAGTGGCTGCGCCACGCCCCCGATGCGGGTGGCGGGCCAAGCCAGAAGGAGGTCCAGGGCGTGGGGTCGTGAGCGGTGGAGTCCCAGAAGCGCCGGAGTTGCGCCACGCGCTGCTCCGGCGGATTGCCCGCGATGATGGCGGCGTTGATCGCGCCGGCCGAGGCGCCTAGCAGCCAGTCGGGCAGCGGCCCGCCCGCTTCCGCGAGCGCCGCATAGACCCCGGCCTCATAGGCCCCCAACGCGATTCCGCCGGAGAGCAGGAGCGACAGGCCCCGGCCATCGCGTCCCGTCATGCCCGAGCCTTCGGCCCGCACCGCTCAGCCACCTGTCTTGTGCCCGGGGCGACCGCGATCCGCCTTGGCGAAACCGGTGCCGCGGATATCGCGCTGGTTGTCGTGCCGAGCCTCCTGCGATGGTGCGCGGCCGGCACCGGCGCCCGGGCCTTCCTCGTTGCTGGTGCCGCCCTTGCCGGACCCGGTCTTCTCCGCATGCTCGTTCGCCTTCTTCGCCGTTGTCATGCGTCGTCTCCCGTTGGGATGCATCCCGAAAACGCCGCATGGCAGCGACGGTTCTGGTGCGGGACACAATCAAGCATGCGCGAAGTGCGCGCGCGGTAATGCAGGTTAGCGCGCAGTCGTTCCGACGCGTGGGAGCCTGCGCAATCTCATTTTGCGGAGGCGTCATGCCCAGCTCAAGATCACTGCCGGGCGCCCGGCCCGCCCTGGCGAGGCGGGGATGACGATGCAGCCCGATCATCCCACGCGGCGCCTGCTGCTCTCGGGGGGCGTGCTCGGCTTCGCGCTGGGCGGCTTCTTCGATGGCATCCTGCTGCACCAGGTGCTGCAATGGCACCACTTCCTCTCCCTCGTGCCGGGCGAGGCGCTTCGCGACATCCGCGCGCAGATCCTGGCGGACGGCATGTTCCATGTCGCCGTCTATCTTATCGCGGCGACCGGCCTCTGGCTGCTCTGGCGCGCAAGGCGGGAACTCGGTGCGGGCGGATGGCTGCTGGGTGCGGCGCTGCTCGGCTTTGCTGTCTGGCAGATCGTGGACGTCGTGGTGTTCCACTGGATCATCGGCATCCACCGCATCCGCGTGGACGTGCCGGACCCGCTGACCTGGGATATCGGCTGGCTGGTGGTGACGGGAATGCCGCCACTCCTCGCGGGGTTGTGGCTGCTGCGGCGCACGTCCCCGCCATCGAGCGGGGGCAACGGCGGCGTGGCCGTGGCGGCCTCCCTGGCCGCGCTGGTGCTGGCCGCCGCGCCGACCGCGGCGCTTCCGCCGGCGGGTGCGACCACGGCCCTCGTGCTGTTCCGTGCCGATGTCAGGCCGGAGGAGGCCTTCGCCGCCGCCATCGCGGCAGGCGGGCGCGTCGCTTGGACCGATCCCTCCGCCGGGATGCTGGCGGTCGACCTGCGCGACGGGGGATCCGTGCTGGAACTTTATCGCCGCGGCGCGCTGCTTGTCGGCCGCTTCGCCATCACCGGCGGGTGCCTGAGCTGGACGCGCGTGCCGGTCTGATCCGCGCACCAAAGGGCCCGGCGCCGTTGCCGTGCTGGGCCGCTCAGCCATTGGCTGCGGTGCTGGACATCCACTCGCGGTGGCGAAGCTCGTCCGCTAGGGCGCGCTGAAAGATCGGCAACGCCTCCGCTGTCGCCACCTCGTGGCGGGAGGCGCGGTCATAGGCCGTCACCGTATCCTCCTCGTTCGAGCGCATGGCCGGCAGCGTCGCGCTGTCGCCCATGATGCTGGCGACCGCGACCTTGCCTGTGGTCAGCAGCTGCTTGGCGTAGCCCTCAAACAAACGTGTGGTGCATCGCAGGTTAGACGGTTTCTCCGTGCCCCGCTCGTAGACACCGCGCGGGGCCAAGAAGCCGGCCGACAGCACAGGAGACACCATGTTTCTCGCCAACCCGCGCCTTCAGTATCCCGTCCGCGTCGATACCCCGAACCCCGTCTTCGCCCGCGCCCTGCAGCAGGCGATTGGCGGCGTGGAGGGCGAGATCCGCGTGATGATGCAGTACCTCTTCCAGTCCTGGGGCTCGCGCGGCCCGATGAAGTACCGGGACATGCTGCTCAACACGGGTACAGAGGAGATCGGCCATATTGAGATGCTCGCCACCGCCGTCGCGCTGAACCTTGAGGGCGCGCCGCTCTCCTTTCAGGAGCAGGCCGCGGCCGACCCGATCGCAGGCGCCGTGCTGGGCGGCATGAACCTGCGCCACATCCTCTCGACCGGCCTGGGCGCGACGCCTGAGGATTCGAACGGCGTGCCGTTCAACGCCAGCCACGTCTATGCCAGCGGCAACATCGCCGCGGACATGTACTCGAACGTCGCGGCCGAGGCGACCGGGCGCGCCGTGGCCGTGCGCCTGTACAACATGACGGATGATGCAGGGATGAAGGACATGCTCTCCTTCCTCATCGCGCGCGATACCATGCACCAGAACCAGTGGCTCGCCGTGATCGAGGAACTGGGCGGCGCGCCCGCGCAGCTGCCGATCCCGAACAGCTTCCCGGAATCGCAGCAGAAGAACGAGTTCGCCTATGCCTACTTCGTGCACAGCGCCGACGGCACCGCGCCGCAGGGCCGCTGGACCGAAGGCCCCTCGGTGGATGGCAAGGGCCAGTTCGAGGCGATGATCTCCAAGCCGCTCGGCCAGATGCCGCAGCTCGCCCCGGCCCGCCCGGACGGTGGAGCCCAGGCCGAGCAGACGACGACGGACCCGCTGGCCGGCGCCATGGGCAGCCCCACCGCCCCGCTCGCCTGACGACGACACGGGAGGTCCCTCGCGGGACCTCCCGGCTACCTTCAGAACTCCACCAGGTTCTCGCGGAAGGTCGCGTGGCCATAGGCCTTGCGCACCAGCCCGCGCGCCTGCAGCGCCGGCACAAGCCCGTCCGCCACCTCTGCCACCACACGCCGGCTGACATCGCCCATCGAGAACAGGAAGCCGTCTCCGCCGACCTCCTGCATCACCTCGGCCATCTGCCCGGCGACCGTATCCACCGTACCGCAGAGATCAACCGAAAGACCGGTGCCGCTGTATTCGGTGAAGGCCTGGCGTAGCGTCTTTCCGCCCGCCCCCATGCGCTTCAGTGTCTCCAGGTTTTGCTGGTGGCCGTTTGTGTGCAGCGTCTCGTCGATCGGCTTGTCGAGATCCATGCCGCCGAAGTCGATATTCGTCACCTTGCTGAAATGCGCGAGCCGCTGCGCGATCTTGCGATCCGCATTCGCGAGGCGCTCCAGCCGCCGCATCTCTGCATGCTCCGCGCTTTCGCCGATGATCGGGTTGATAAGAAACAGCACCTTGATGCTGTCCGGGTCACGTCCCGTTGCCATGGCGCGCGCGCGGATGTCGTCGCGATAGGCTTTCATTGCGGCCAGACCCTTCGGATTGGCCACCACCGTCTCGCCATGCGTCGCCGCGAACTGCCGCCCGCGCGGCGAGCCGCCGGCCTGCGCGATCACCGGCCGCCCCTGGATGCAGGGCCCCGAGTTCAGCGGCCCGCGCGAGGAGTACCACTTGCCTTTGAAATCCACCGTGTGGACCTTCGTGTGATCCACCAGCAAGCCGCTCTCGCGATCCGCCACCAGCGCACCCGGTTCCCAGCTGTCCCACAGCGCATTCACGCAGGCCATGTACTCGTCGGCCATGTCGTAGCGCAGGTCGTGCTCCGGCAGCCCATCCATGCCGTAGTTGCGCGCCGCCATGTCGCTGCTGCCGGTCACCATGTTCCATCCCGCGCGCCCGGCCGAGACCTGGTCCAGCGTCGCGATAATGCGCGCGAGCAGATACGGGTGATGGGTGAAGGTGGCGAGCGTCGTGGCGACACCGATTCGCTTCGTCGCCGCGAATAGCAATGTCGAGACGATGGAGGGGTCCTGCCGCGGCACGGACAACCCGTTGCGCAGATAGATCTCGCGCGAGCCGCCATAGGCCTCGCCGACATAGGAGCTATCCTCGACCAGGATGTAGTCGAAGCAGGCGCGCTCCAGCGCGCGGGCCATGTCGACGAACAGGTCGGGCTGCATCCAATCCTGCCCGATCGTGCCGGTCCAGGGCTCGCCCCAGGCCTGCGCGCTGGAACCCTGCAGGAACCAGCCGAGATGGAAGGGTCGCACCGTCATCTTTCGTCTCCGATCGCGCATGCCCCGCCACTGCGGGAGGCCCCCAGGCTTCCCCGGGCAGCGCGGCCTTGCAACATCCCCGCCATCGCGGACACCCCAGGGAGGCGTCGCCTCCCTGGACCGACCACCGGGGAGCCTGAGGCTCCCCGGACCCCAGCATCTGTTTCAGGGTTCGCGCCGAGGGTCAGGGCGGGTTCGGGTGACTGAAGCCTCTGCTTGCGGCGCTGCCCTTGATCGCTGAATCTCCCTCAACCGATCGCGGGATCCTGGGGAGCGGCGCTCCCCTGGGGCAGGGCCACCGTCAAAGCCGCGCAGGATCCACTCCCCGCGGCAGCGCCCCCTCGATCAGCGCCCGCTGCCCCGCGATTCCCTCGGCCAAGCTATCGAGCAGGGCGCGCACCCGGGGCGTGTTCCGCAGATCGGGATGGGTGAGCAGCCACAGGTCGGAGGCGTAGTCCGGCTCCGGCGGGGCCAGCCGCACCAGGCCCGGCCACACGTCTCCGATGAAGCAGGGCAGGTGCCCCACCCCAATCCCGGCCGCCACGGCATGGGCCAGGCCGAGCACCGTGTCGAACCGCCCTGCCAGCCGCCCGGCGGGCACGGCAGCACGGGCAAAGCGCACCACTTTGAGTGCCGCCAGGTTCTCGCCCAGGCACACCCAGTCCGCCTCGGCGAACGGATCCCCGGGCGCCTTCCCCTCGGCGCCGTAGAGCGCCCAGGCGATGCGTGCGACGCGGCGGCCGACCAGCGTGTCGGGCGGGCTATCGGTGGCGCGAACGGCCACGTCAGCATCGCGCCGGGAGAGGTTCAGGGCGGCGTTGCCGGTCACGAGGTCGAGCCGAATGGCCGGGTTGTCCTGTCGGAACCGCGCCAGCAGGGGCATCAGCAGGTCCGAGAGCAGGCTGTCGCTGGTCGCGATCCGCACCTCGCCCGAGGGAATGGGTGCTTGGCCGGAGAGGCGACGCGTGACGGCGGTGATGTCCTCGTCCACCCGCGCGGCGAGGGCGGCCACCTCCTCCCCGGCCGGGGTTAGGGCATAACCGCTGCGGTGGCGCTCGAAGAGCGGCGTGCCCAGCAGCGCCTCGACGGCTCTGAGGCGGCGGAAGGCGGTGGAATGGTCGATGCCCAGCCGCGCGGCGGCGGCCGGTAGGTTGCGCGCCTCGGCCACCGCGTTGACTAGGCGGAAGTCGTCCCAGGCGAGGGTGCGGGCAGGTTCCTTCAAGGCGGTGTCCCGAACACGCGGAACCGGCGGCACGGGGGAACCGTGCCGCCGGTCAATTCGCGGGATGCTAGGCGGTTCAGGCGGCGGCGGCGAGGCCCGGCCCCGCCTTGGCAACCAGCACGGGGGTGGTGCGCAGCGCCAGGGCGCCATCGCCGGCCAGCGCCTGTACCAGGGCAGCGATCGCCAGGAAGGCGGGGTATTCCCAGCCGCCATTAGGGGCGTTGAACACCCAGCCATTGCCGGCATGCACCATCAATGCACCAAGCAGCACCGGCAGCAGCGCCACCGAGACGGCGCGGGAGTAGAGGCCGAGGATGAGGGCCGCGCCGCCGATCAGCTCCGCCAGGACGATCGGCCAAGCCAGAAAACCGGGCAGGCCGACCTGGCCGAGAAAGCCAGCAAAGCCCGGCACGGTGAAGACGCCGATCTTCAGCCAGGCATGAGCGATGAACATCACACCCAGCGAGACGCGGAGGAGAAGGAGAGCATAGGGGGCAAGACGAGGATCGATCATGGGAATTGCTCCGGCTGAGGACCCCGTGGCGGGATCGTTTGGCCGGAGGCTGTCCCCCTTGGGGCCGCAATGCCATTCCGAAGCACGCAAGGGTTCGATTGCATCCGTGCAATCGCTTTGCCCTAGCCGTGGCGCCCCTTCCTCCCCTTCTCTAGGGCCACCGGAGCGGCAGACGCTCCTCCCCGGAGAACCCGACCATGACCCGCAACGGCATCCATCACGTCACCGCCATCGCCGGCAGCGCGCAGCGGAACCTCGATTTCTACACCCGCACCCTCGGGCTGCGGCTGGTGAAGAAGACCGTGAACTTCGACGATCCCGGCGCCTACCACTTCTACTACGGCGATGCGGCCGGCAGCCCCGGCACCATCCTCACCTTCTTCCCCTGGGAGCACGCCGCCGAGGGCCGTGCCGGCGCGGGCGAGCTGCAGGAGACGGTGTTCCGCATCCCCCAGAGCGCGATCGGCTACTGGACCACGCGGCTGGTGAACCACAAGCTGGAGCGCAGCACGCGCTTCGGCGAGACGGTGCTCACCTTCCGTGACCCGGACGGGCTCCGCCTGGCGCTGGTCGGCATCCCCGGCATCGAGGCCGAGACGGCGTGGGACAACGGCGAGATCCCGGTGGAGAGCGCCATCCGCGGCTTCCACAGCGTCAGCCTGATGCTGGAGAAGACCGAGGCCACCGGCGCCATCCTCACCGACGTGTTCGGCTTCAGGGAACTGGCGCGCGAGGGCGACACGACCCGCTACGCCGTCGAGGGTACGGCGATCGGCGGCATCGTGGACCTGCGCGCGGTGGGCGGCTTCCTTCCCGCCCGCCTAGGCCGCGGCTCCGTCCACCACCTCGCCTTCCGCGCCGCGGACGATGCGGCGGAGATGGAGATGGCGCGGAAGCTGGCCGCCAATCACGGCCTGCACACCACGGAGCAGAAGAACCGCGACTACTTCCGCTCCGTCTACTTCCGCGAGCCCGGCCATGTGCTGTTCGAGATCGCGACCGACATCCCCGGCTTCGACGTGGATGAGCCGGCCGGTCAGCTCGGCACCGCGCTGAAGCTGCCAGCTTTCCTGGAGCGCCACCGCGACCAGATCGAGGCGACGCTTCCCGTCCTTGCCTGAACACCCGATGCGGGGCCGTCGCCTCCCGGCGCGGCCCCCGGAGCACCCGACTATGACCACCACCACCGCCCGCTTCACCCACCGCTTCGAACCCGCCACCGACGCCGCGCTCCCGCCGCTCCTGCTGCTGCACGGCACGGGTGGTGACGAGAATGACCTGCTGCCCCTCGGCCGCATGGTCGCGCCCGGCGCCGCCCTGCTCTCCCCGCGCGGACAGGTGCTGGAGAACGGCATGCCCCGCTTCTTCCGCCGCATGGCCGAAGGCGTGTTCGACGAGGACGACCTGCGCCGCCGCACCGACGATCTCGCCGCCTTCATCCGCGAGGCCCAGGCGGAACACGGCGTCGCCGCACCCGTCGCGCTCGGCTTCTCGAACGGCGCGAACATCGCGGCCAGCCTGCTGCTGCGCCACCCCGGCCTGCTGCGAGGCGCTGCCCTGCTGCGCGCCATGGTGCCGTTCCGCGACCCGCCAACCGTTCGGCTGGAGGGCACGGATGTGCTGCTGCTCTCCGGCACCGCCGACCCGATCGTGCCGGCCGCGAACAGCGCCGCCCTGGTGCGGATGCTTCAAGACAAGGGCGCGGCGGTGACGCAGCATGAGCTGCCCGTCGGCCACGGCCTGTCGCAGATGGATGTCGCCCTCACCCGCAACTGGCTCGCGGCCCTTTAAGGACACACGGACAATGAGCGTCGAGAACGACCCCGCGGGCGTCATGCCCGAATGCCCGGCCGGCAGCCCCATCGGCCAGGTCATCCTGCCGCGCACCCACGACATCGGCGGCTTCGAGGTGCGCCGCGCCCTGCCCGCGAAGGAGCGCCAGATGGTCGGCCCCTTCATCTTCTTCGACCAGATGGGCCCCGGCGAGTTCCTCACCGGCAAGGGGATCGACGTGCGCCCGCACCCGCATATCGGCCTCTCCACCGTCACCTACCTGTTCGACGGCGAGATCCAGCACCGCGACACCCTGGGCTCCGACCAGGCGATCCGCCCGGGCGACGTGAACTGGATGACGGCCGGCCGCGGCATCGCCCATTCCGAGCGCACGGACCAGTCGCTCCGCGGCCATTCCAACCGTCTCTACGGCATCCAGTCCTGGGTCGTGCTGCCCAAGGAACAGGAGGAAACCGCCCCCGGCTTCGTCCACCATCCCTCCGCCACCCTGCCCGTCATCGAGGATGGCGGCACGCGCCTCCGCCTCATCGCCGGCCATGGCTGGGGCCTCCGCTCCCCCGTCGAAACCCCCTCCGAGCTGTTCTACGCCGACGCCGTCCTCGCCCCCGGCGCCTCCCTCCCCCTCCCGGACCATGAGGAGCGCGGCGCCTATGTGGTCGAAGGCGAGGTGACCGTGTCGGGCGACCGCTTCGAGGCCGGGCGCATGCTCGTCTTCCGCGCCGGCGACGGCCTCGCCCTTCGCGCCGGCCCGAACGGCGCCCGCC
This sequence comes from Roseomonas sp. WA12, assembly GCF_054165765.1. Taxonomy (NCBI): domain Bacteria; kingdom Pseudomonadati; phylum Pseudomonadota; class Alphaproteobacteria; order Acetobacterales; family Roseomonadaceae; genus Roseomonas; species Roseomonas sp. WA12. Next base: position 3,810,761 of record NZ_CM135108.1, read on the forward strand.
TGCTCATGCTCGGCGGCGCGGCCATGGACGGCCCCCGCCACCTGTTCTGGAACTTCGTCTCCTCCTCGCGCGAGCGGATCGAGCAGGCGAAGGAGGATTGGAAGGCCGGCCGCTTCGGCCTGGTGCCCGGGGATGACAAGGAGTTCATCCCCCTGCCGGAGGAGCGCGTGAAGGTGCGCGCCGCCGTGCAGGCGACCTCGGCCGGGTCGCCGACGAGCTGAGGCGGGTGCCCCAGGGAGGCTTTGCCTCCCTGGACCCTGCACCGGGGAGCCTGAGGCTCCCCGGACCCCACCATCTGTTTTCTGGGGTTCCGCCTAGGGTCCACGACCCTCGGCGCCCGCCCATGTCAGCCCTCGCGACCAGGAGAATAGCCCGCGGCGCAGCCCTCGATCACCAAGCGCCTCTCAAACTTGACGCGGGGTCCGGGGTGGCCGTTGCCACCCCGGTGGAGGGTCCAGGGAGGCAAAGCCTCCTTGGGGTTACCCGCGCACCCGATCAGGCCGACGTCTCAACGGCCGAGACCTCCCGCCGCAGCCACTCAATGAAGGCCGTCACTCCCGGCCGCGGCACGCCGGGGGGCAGGATCAGCCAGTAATGGTCGCCCGAGGGAATCGTGTCGGGAGCCAGGCGGCGCAGGCTGCGGCGCCTCACCTCCCGCTCCACGAAGGCGGGCGGGCAGATCACCGCGCCCATGCCCTCCAGCGCCGCCTGGATGGCCAGGGTGGTGCTTTCGAACACCAGGGGCGCCGCGGCGGGTTCCAGCCCGTGTGCCGCGTGCCACCGCGCCCAATCCCTCGGGCGAATTCGGCTCGCCAGCAGCCGCATGGACGAGAGGGGACGCGCCCGGCCGCCCTCTCGCGCCAGCCCGGGCGCAGCGAAGGGGGTGAGCAGCACAGGCTGCAGCTGCAGCGCGCCCGGCACGGGCGGCTGGTCGGCCGGCGCGGTCCGCACGGCCACATCCGCCCCGCTCGCGGCGAAGGCGCCCGTATCCGTGGAGGTGGAGACCTCCACCTCCAGCCCGGGATGCAGGGCGCGGAAGCGCGGCATGCGCGGGATCAGCCAGCGCAGCGCCCAGGTGGTGTAGGCCAGCACGCGGATCGGCCTGGCCTGCCCGGGCAGGGCGGCGGTCGCTTCCCCGATGCGGGCGAAGGCACCAGCCAGGGCGGCGGCATAGGCGGCGCCCGCCTCGGTCGGCCGCGCCGCGTTCGGGCCGCGTTGCAGCAGCGCGACGCCCAGCCGCGCCTCCAACTCCCGCAAACGCTTGCTGATGGCGGGCTGAGTCACGTTCAGCCGCGCGGCCGCGGCGCTCAGGCTGCCTGTCTCCGCCACCAGCACGAAGGCGCGCAGCGAGGCGAGAGGCGGCAAGTCGTCCATGGCCCAGCATAACCGAGGGTTGGGGTAGGGCAAGAATTCCAGCCTCGTGCCACGGCGCCCGCCGCGCCATGCTGCCTCCTCCCATGAAACGGGACCGCCGGCGTCCAGGCCGGCCGGACGCACCGGGCTCTGCCCGGGCGAGAACGCACCGGGCTCTCTGCCCGGGCGAGGAGGAACGCCTGATGCTACGCCGCGCCGCCCTGATACTGCCCGCCCTGATCCTGCCCGGCCTCGTCCAGGCGCAGGACCGCTTCCCCGATCGCCCGATCCGCCTCGTCATCCCCTTCGCCACGGGCGGCAGCAACGATGTGGTGGGCCGCCTGATCGCCGAAGGCCTGGGCTCGCGCCTCGGCCAGACGGTGGTGGTGGAGAACCGCGGTGGTGCCGGCGGCATCCTCGGCAACGACGTCGTCGCCAAGGCCCGGCCGGATGGATACACCCTGCTTCTCGCGGGCAGCGGCAGCTTCCTCATCAGCAGCCTCGTCCAGCCGCGCGTGCCCTATGACGTGCTGGCCGACTTCACCCCAGTTGGCTTCGTCGGGCAGGCGCCCAACGTCATCACCGTCAACCCGTCCCAGCCCATCCGCACCATGGCGGAGCTGCAGGAGGTGGCGAAGCGCGCCAACCCGCCGCTCACCTATGGCTCGCCCGGCGTCGGCACCACGGGGCATGTGCTGCCCGCGATGATTGCCCTCACCCTCGGCGTGGAGCTGGAGCATGTGCCCTATCGCGGCACGGGCCCGGCGCTGACCGACGTGTTGGCGGGGCGGCTGACCATGATCACCAATGCGCTCGCGCCGCTGAAGCCGCATATCGAATCCGGCTCGCTGCGCGCCATCGCGCTGGCCGCGCCTACGCGCTCCGCCGTGATGCCGAACATCCCCACCACTGCGGAGCAGGGCTTCCCGGGCATCGTCTCCTCCACCTGGTACGGGCTGGTCGGGCCCAAGGACATGCCGGCGGATCGCGTGTCGGCGCTGCACGCCGCGCTCAACGCCACGCTCGCCGACGAGACCACCCGCAAGCGCCTGCTGGACGAGGGCGTGGAGGTGGAGCCGAGCGCAACCCCCGCCGCTTATGGCCGCTTCCTGGCCGAGGACCGCGAGCGCTGGGCCGATGTGGTGCGCCGCGCCGGGATCCGCGCCGAATAGGCGGCCGCGCATGTCCCCCCAAGCGCCACTCGCACGCATCGCGGTGCTGGATGATTTCGGCAGCACCGCGCGCGGCTGCGCCGACTGGTCCGGCCTGCCCGTCACCTTCTTCCCCGACCACCTCGCGGAGGATGCGCTGGCCGAGCGGCTGGCGGGGTACGACGCCGTCATCCTCATCCGCGAGCGCACGCCCTTCCCGCGCTCGCTGATCGAGCGGCTGCCGGCGCTGCGCCTCGTGATCACCACAGGCATGCGCAACCGCACGCTCGACCTGGAGGCCTGCGCCGAGCGCGGCATCCCCGTCCTCGGTACGCGCTCCCTCGAGACACCGACGGTGGAGATGACCTGGGCCCTCATCCTCGGCCTTGCCCGGCGCGTGCCCTTCGAGGACCGCGCGTTGCGCGAGGGGCACTGGCAGACCGGCCTCGGCCGCAGCCTCTCCGGCGCGGTGCTGGGCGTGGTGGGGCTGGGCAAGCTCGGCCGGCAGGTGGCCACACTCGGCGTCGCCTTCGGCATGGAGGTGATCGCCTGGAGCGCGAACCTCACCAACGAAACCGCGCAGGCCGCCGGCGCGCGCCGGGTGGAGAAGGAGGCGCTGTTCCGCCAGGCCGATATCGTCACCCTGCATCTCGTGCTGGGCGAGCGTTCGCGCGGCGTCGTGGGCGCGGCCGAGATCGCCGCCATGAAGCCTGGCGCCCTGCTGGTGAACACCGCCCGCGCCGGGCTGGTGGACCAGAACGCGCTGATCGCCGCCCTGCAATCCGGCCATCTCGGCGGCGCCGCGCTGGATGTCCACGACACCGAACCGATGCCGCCCGGTCACCCGCTGCTGGACGCGCCGCGTACCATCCTCACCCCGCATCTCGGCTACGTCACCGCCGAGAACTACCGCCTGTATTTCGAGGGGGCCGTGGAAGCCCTGCGCGCCTGGAACGCCGGGCTTCCCCTGCCGCGCCCCCTGTCATGAAGGACCCGATCATGCCCGCCTACGACGCCATCACGCTCACCACCGAGGGCGCGGTTGCCACCCTCACCCTCAACCGGCCGCAGGTGCGCAACGCGATCGACGACGCGATGCGCTACGAGATGATCGCAGCCCTCGACCATGTCTCGCGCGACGACGCCATCCGCGCCCTCGTCATCACCGGGGCGGGCAAGGGCTTCTGCTCCGGCGGCGACGTGAAGGGCATGCAGCAGCGCCTCAGTGTCCCGCCCGGCGAGGTGGCCATCAACGGCTGGCGCCGCCAGCACCGCACGCACCATATGATCTCGGCGCTGCACACCCTGCCCAAGCCCACCATCGCCGCGGTAAACGGCGCGGCCACGGGCCTGGGCTGCGACCTCGCCCTGTGCTGCGACTTCGTCGTCGCCGCCGATAGCGCGACGCTCGCCATGACCTATGTGCTGCGCGGCCTCATCCCCGATGGCGGCGGCATGTACTTCCTGCCCCGCCGCGTCGGCCTGTCGCGCGCGAAGGAGCTGATCTTCTCCGGCCGCAACGTGGCGCCGGAGGAGGCGCTGCGGATCGGCATGATCGACCGCGTCTCCCCCGCCGACACGCTGGTCGCCGATGCCCAGGCCTGGGCCGCCGAGCTCTCCCGCATGGCGCCCGGCGCCATCGCGCTGAGCAAGACCATCCTCGACCAGTCCTTCGAACTCACCGCCGAGCAGGTCTTCTCCCTCGGCAGCCAGGCGCAGGGCATCTGCTACTCCTCGCAGGACCATCTGGATTCGGTCGCCGCCTTCCTCGCCCGCAGCGCCGCGCGGAAGGAGGCGAAGTCGTGAGCGACGCCATCGCCCGCCTGCTGCGCCCGCGCAGCGTCGCCGTCGTCGGCGCCTCCGCCGATCCCACGAAGATGACCGGTCGCCCGGTCGCCTATCTCCGCAAGCACGGCTTCAACGGCCAGATCTATCCCGTGAACCCGCGCGCCGCCGAGATCGGCGGCATGCCCTGCTTCCCCGACATCGCCTCCCTGCCCGAAGCGCCGGACGCCGCGATCGTGCTGCTCGGGCCGGATCGCGCGGAGGCCGCGGTGCGCGACCTCGCTGCCCGCGGCACGGCCGCCACCATCGTCCTCGCCAGCGGCTATGGCGAATCGAACGAGGAGGGCGCGCGACGCCAGGCCGCGCTGAAGGAAGCGGCCGGTTCCATGCGCCTCCTCGGCCCGAACACCATCGGGCTGGTGAACCTGACGGACCGCATCACCCTCTCCGCCACCGGCGCGCTGGAAGTTGGCGAATTGCCGGCGGGCAACATCTCCGTCGTCTCGCAGAGCGGCGGTATCCTCGGCTCGATGCTGTCGCGTGCCGCCGATCGCGGCATCGGTTTCGCCAAATTGGTTTCCACCGGCAACGAGGCCGATCTCGACAGCACCGATCTCATCGAGCAGCTGATCGAGGACGAGGCGACCCGCGTCATCGCCACCTATCTCGAAGGCCTGCGCCGCCCCGAGCGCTTCCGCCAGGTGGCGCGGCGCGCGGCGGAGCTCGGCAAGCCCATCGTGGTGTTCAAGGTCGGCCGCTCGGAATCTGGCGCGCGCTCCGCCAGCTCCCATACCGGCGCGCTGGCGGGCGAGGATCGCGCTTTCGACGCGCTGTTCCGGCAATGCGGCGTGATCCGCGCCGAGACCTTCGCCGACCTGCTCGACATCCCTGCCGCCCTCGCGGCCGGCCGACGGCCCCAGGGCCGGCGCGTCGCCATCCTCACCTCCACCGGCGGCGCGGGCACCCTTGTCTCCGACAGCCTCGGCCTCTCCGGCTTCGAGGTGCCGCTGCCCGACGCCGCCACCGCCGGCCGCATCGCCGAGCTGACGGGCGAGGCGGATTCCGCTTCCCGCAACCCGGTGGACGTGACGCTGGCCGGGCTGAAGCCGGAGATCTTCCGCGGCTGCATCGATGCGCTGGCGGAAAGCCCGAGCTACGACGCCACGGTCGTCATCGTCGGCTCCTCGGCGCTCGCCCAGCCCAATCTCGTCGCCGACGCGATCGTCGAGTGCCAGGCACGCACGGCCAAGCCTATCCTCGCCTATGTCAGCCCGCATGCGCCTGTTGTGACGCGGCTGCTGAACCTTCAGGGCATTCCGGCCTTCACCGCGCCGGAAAGCTGCGCCGCCGTGCTCGCGGCCCTGCAGCCGCGCCCCGCGCCCGCCCCGGCCGCCGCCCCGCCGCCCGCCCCCAGTGCAGCCCTTTCGGCGCTTCCCTCCGGCCCGCTGAACGAGGCCGAGAGCAAGGCCCTCTTCGCCCGCTTCGGCCTGCCCGCGGGTCGCGAGGCCGTGGCCACGGACCCCGCAGGCACCGAGGCCGCTGCCGTCGGCCTGGGGGATCGCGTGGTGCTGAAGATCCTGTCCCGCGAGATCCTGCACAAGAGCGACCTCGGCGGGGTGAAGCTCGGCCTCACCGCCTCCGAGCTGCCCGCTGCCGCCGCCACGATGCTGGACCGTCTGCGCCAGGCCGGCGCGCCGCAGCCGGAGGGCTTCCTCGTGCAGGAAATGGTGCGCGGCGGGGTGGAGATGATCCTCGGCCTACACCGCGATCCGCAGCTCGGCCCCGTCATCCTTCTCGGCATGGGCGGGGTGACGGCGGAGCTGCTGAAGGACACCGCGCTCCGGCTCCCGCCCCTCACCCGCGCCGATGCGGAGGGAATGGTCGCCGAACTCCGCACCGCGCCTCTCCTTACCGGCTATCGCGGTGCCCCGCCGGCCGATGTGCCGGCGCTGGTGGACGCCATCCTCGCCTTCTCCGCCATGGCCGAGGCAATGGGCGAGCGGCTGCTGGAGGCCGAGATCAACCCGCTCTTCGTCCTGCCGGAAGGCCAGGGCGTGCGCGCGGCGGATGGGCTTGCCGTGCTGGCCTGATCCCTGGGTGCCTGACCCTTGGGGGGTCTGAACGCACCGGCGGGACTGTGCTACGGGCCCTCCCAAGAGGGGCGGCCCGGGCGCCGCCCGGTGAAGGACCCCTCGGGGCAGATCGGATCGATGCAGGACCACTCCGCCAGCCTCCAACCCCTTCCCCTCGCGGGCGTGCGGGTGCTGGACCTGACCAATGTGCTGGCCGGCCCCTTCGCCACCTATCTCCTCGCCCTAATGGGCGCCGAGGTCATCAAGATCGAGCAGCCCGGCCGCGGCGACCTTGCCCGTCGCCTGGGCGCCGACCCCGAGGCAGCGGCGCGCGGCATGGGCGCCTCCTTCGTCGCCGTGAACGCGGGCAAGCAATCCGTCACCCTCGACCTCAAGCACCCCGATGGCAAAGCCGCCTTCCTGCGCTTCGTCGAGGGAGCCGATGCGGTGGTGGAGAACTTCCGGCCTGGCGTGATGGACCGCCTCGGCCTCGGCTGGGACACGCTCTCGGCCCTTCGCCCCTCCCTCGTCCTCTGCGCCATCTCCGGCTTCGGCGCGGACGGCCCGATGGCCACCCGCCCGGCCTATGACCAGATCATCCAGGGCATCGCGGGGGTAATGAGCGTGACCGGGGATGCGGCCTCCGCCCCCCTTCGCGTCGGCTACCCCGTCAGCGACACCACGGGCGGCCTCACCGCCGCCTTCGCCGTCGCCAGCGCCCTGTTCGGCGCCCGCACCACGGGCCAGGGCCGCTACCTCGACGTCTCCATGCTGGAATCCACCCTTTCCGCCATGGGCTGGGTGGTCTCCAACCACCTCAATGCCGGCGTCGATCCCGTTCCCATGGGCAACGACAACTTCACCGCCGCCCCATCGGGCACCTTCCGCACCGGCGACGGGCTGCTGAACATCGCGGCCAATGAGGACCGCCAGTACGCCACCCTCTGTCGCCTGATCGGCCGCGAGGATCTGATTGCGGACCCGCGCTTCGCCGCCCGCCAGTCCCGCAAGGTCAACCGTGCGGCCCTCACCGTTGAGGTGGAGGCGGCGCTCGCCGCCCGCGGCGCGGCGGAGTGGGAGGGAATCCTGACCGATGCCGGCGTTCCGGTCGGCCGCGTACTCTCCGTGCCCGAGATCATGGCTCACCCCCAGCTCGCCGGCCGCGGCTTCGTCGCCGAGCTGGACGGGCCGGACGGCACGCAGCGCGTCACCCGTGCCGGCTTCCGCCTGGGCGACCGTAATCCGGCTCCCGCCTCCCCCGCCCCCACCCTCTCCGCCGATACCGACCGCTGGCTGGCCCAGCTCGGCTACAGCGCGGAGGAGATCGCCCGCCTGCGGCAGGACGGTGCGCTGTGAGCGGGGCACCCACCGTCCTCGTCATCATGGGCGTCGCGGGCTGCGGCAAGACCACGGCCGCCATCGAGCTCGCCAACACCATGGGCTGGACCTACCAGGAGGGCGACAGCCTTCATCCCCCAGAGAATGTCGAGAAGATGCGCGGCGGCACGCCGCTCACCGACGAGGACCGCTGGCCCTGGCTCGGCGCCATTGCCGGCGTGATTGATGCCTGGCTCGCGGAGGGCACCTCCGCCGTGCTCACCTGCTCCGCGCTCAAGCGCGTCTATCGCGACATCATCATCGGCGACCGGCCCGGCGTCCGCCTGGTCTACATCCAGGGCGACCGCACCCTGCTGCAGGAGCGGCTAGCCGGCCGCCGCGGCCACTACATGCCGCCCTCCCTGCTCGACAGCCAGCTCGCCACCCTCGAGGAACCGGCGCCGGAGGAGAACCCGATCGTTGTCTCCGCCCGTCACGCCCCGCAGGAGATCGTCGCGGCCATCCTGCAGGCGCTGGATCAGGGCAACCCGCCCCCTCCTTGAGCCGGCCTGTGAAGCCTGGCCGACGATCCCACCCTTTCCCGGATCGCGCCGCCGCTGCTAGGGCGAGCGCCGATCCCCTGATGATGAGGACAGCGCATGCAACTCGGAATGGTCGGCCTCGGCCGGATGGGCGCCAACATCGTGCGCCGCCTCATGCGCGGCGGCCATGACTGCGTCGCCTTCGACCGCGACGCGGGCGCCGTGCAGACCCTCGCCGCCGAGGGCGCGACCGGTGCCAGCAGCCTCGAAGACCTCGTCTCCAAGCTCACCGCCCCCCGCGCCGTCTGGGTCATGCTCCCCTCCGGGGAAGCGACCGAAACCGCCATCCAGACCCTCGCCGGTCTCCTCTCCCCCGGCGACGTGCTGATCGACGGCGGCAACTCCTTCTGGAAGGACGACATCCGCCGCGCCGCCGAGATCGCCCCCAAGGGCATCGACTATCTCGACATCGGCACGTCAGGCGGCGTCTGGGGCCTCGATCGCGGCTACTGCCTGATGATCGGCGGCAAGGAGGAGCCCGTCCGCCGTCTCGACCCCATCTTCGCCACTCTTGCCCCCGGCCTCGGCACCATCCCCCGCCACGAGGGCTGGGACGCCCGCGATTCCCGCGTGGAGCGCGGATACCTCCATGCCGGCCGCGTCGGCGCCGGCCACTTCACCAAGATGATCCACAACGGCATCGAGTACGGCATGATGCAGGCCTTCGCCGAGGGCTTCGACATCCTCCGCCACGCCGGCGACGACACCCTGCCCGAGGAACATCGCCTCGACCTCGACCTCGCCGCCACCTCCGAGGTCTGGCGCCGCGGCAGCGTCGTCACCTCCTGGCTGCTGGACCTCTCCGCAGCCGCCCTGGCCAAAGACGAGGCCCTCTCCTCCTACTCTGGCCACGTCAACGACTCCGGCGAAGGCCGCTGGACCGTCCAGGCCGCCATCGAGGAAGCCGTGCCTGCAGAAGTGCTGACGGCGGCGCTCTACACGCGCTTCCGGTCGCGGCAGGAGCATACGTTTGCGGAGAAGATGCTGTCCGCAATGCGGGACGGGTTCGGCGGGCATAAGGAACCGCCGAAGGGATGATCCGGTGGCCTCTGGGAAGGCTCTGCCTTCCCAGACCCATCCGCCAGGAAACTGAGTTTCCTGGACCTTCCGTCTATTGAGCTGCGCCTGAGGTCTAAGACCTCAGGCGACTGACAGGCCAGCCTGCGCAGCCTTTGAATCCAGCCTACGGCGCCGCCCTTCGATCATCGTATCCGCGGCAGCCCTCCCGCGAGGTCCGGGGAGCCCGTTGGCTCCCCGGTGGAGGGGGTCTGGGGGAGGCAAAGCCTCACCCAGCGCCATCAGTGCCGGAAGTGGCGCATCCCCGTCATCACCATCGCCAGCCCCGCCTCATCGGCCGCCGCGATCACCTCATTATCCCGCATGGACCCGCCGGGCTGGATGACCGCCGTCGCACCGGCCGCCGCCGCCGCCTGCAGCCCGTCCGCGAAGGGAAAGAAGGCGTCCGATGCGACGACCGAGCCCTGGGCCAGCGGGGTGTCGAGCCCGGCGGCCTTGGCGGCCTCGGCACTCTTCCAGGCGGCGATGCGGGCGGAGTCCACGCGGCTCATCTGGCCTGCGCCGATGCCCACCGTCGCGCCGCCCTTGGCGTAGACGATGGCGTTGGATTTCACATGCTTGCAGACGCGGAAGGCGAAGAGGAGGTCGTTCATCTCCTGCGCGCTCGGCTGGCGCTGTGTCACCACGCGCAGATCAGCCACCGCCACGCGACCGGCGTCGCGGGACTGGGCCAGGAAGCCGCCGCCCACGCTGCGGAACAGCATGCCCGGCGCGACGGGGTCGGGCAGGCCGCCGGTCAGCAGCAGGCGCAGGTTCTTCTTCTTCGCGAAGATGGCGCGCGCGGCGTCATCGGCATCCGGCGCGATCACCACTTCGGTGAAGATCTGCGTGATGCGCTCGGCGGCCTCGGCGTTCAGCGCGCGGTTGGCGGCGATGATGCCGCCGAAGGCCGAGACGGGGTCGCAGCGAAGCGCGGCGTCCCAGGCGGCGTTCAGGTCGGCGGCCGTGGCCACGCCGCAGGGATTGGCGTGCTTGACGATGACGATCGCAGGCTGCTCGAACTCGGCGACGGCCTCATAGGCGGCGTCCGTGTCGTTGAGATTGTTGTAGGACAGCTCCTTGCCCTGCACCTGCTCGGCGGTGGCGATGCCGGGGCGGTGGCTGCCGTCGACGTAGAAGGCGGCCTTCTGGTGCGGGTTTTCGCCGTAGCGCAGCGTCTGCTTCAGCAGGCCGGGCACGGAGAGGCGCGGCGGGAAGTCCTGCTCCAGCTCGCCTGCGAACCAGCGGGCAATGGCGGCGTCATAGGAAGCGGTGCGGGCATAGGCGGCGGCGGCCAGGCGCTTGCGGGTGGCGAGCGTGGTGCCGCCGTTCTCCGCGATCTCCTTCGCCACCTCGATCAGCTGCTCGGGCTCGGTCAGCACTGCCACGTGGGCGTGGTTCTTGGCGGCGCTGCGGATCATGGCCGGGCCGCCGATGTCGATGTTCTCGACGCAATCCTCGTAGCTCGCGCCGCGGGCCACCGTGGCCTCGAACGGGTAGAGGTTCACAAGGACCAGGTCGATCGGCGCGATCCCGTGCTGCACCACCTGCGCCACATGCTCCGGCACGTCCCGCCGGAACAGCAGCCCGCCATGCACGCCGGGCACCAGCGTCTTCACCCGGCCGTCCAGGATCTCGGGGAAGCCGGTGTGGTCGGAGAGCTCCACCACGGGGATGCCCGCCTCACGCAGGGCCTTGGCGGTGCCGCCAGTTGAGAGGATTTCCGTCCCCCCAGCGGCGAGGCTGCGGGCGAATTCCACCAGCCCCGTCTTGTCGGAGACGGAGAGGAGGGCACGGCGGATCGGGAGGGTGGACATGGGCGGGCGGATAGCGCGGGGCGACGCCGGACGGAAGGCGAAACGGGCGCGGGGCTGGTTTGATCGACAGACAGAGACCCGTTTGGGGGAGCGGCGGCTCAGGGGAAAATGGGAACAAGCCGTGAATCATCTTGTGTCTCGCCGGGCTGGCTACCTACCAAGGATAGTAGTTCCCTGCCTTGGAACGCCCGTCAGCGATTCGTTCGCGCGACTCGGAGGAGGGCTCTGATTCGGCGCAATTCCTGTAAGCCACCGTTCGGCATGTGTTCGGCCTGCGACTCGGGGCGGCCGGAACACCCGGCCAGCCACCCTCCCCGTGTCACACTTGCCCAACCCAGGTCCAACCCCGGCCCGGCAGGGGCGTTCCTCGGCTCGGGCCATCCCGGTCCCCCGGAACGACGCGCCATGACCGCTCCCACCGACCTGCCCCCCCGCCCTCTTCTTGCCGGGCGCCGCGCCCTCGTCACCGGTGCCTCCTCCGGCATTGGGCTGGCGGTGGCGCGCGGGCTGGCGGCGGCCGGGGCGGCGGTGGCCGTGAACTACCACTCCAACCGCGAGCCGGCCGAGGCGCTGGTGGCAGAGATTCACGCCGCCGGTGGCCAGGCCGTGGCGCTGGGCGGCGACGTTTCGAAGGAGGAGGAGGCGGTGGCCCTCGTCCAGGGCACGGAGAGGGCGTTTGGAGGCATCGACTTGCTGGTGGCCAATTCCGGCATGCAGAAAGACGCCTCCATCGCCGAGATGACCCTGGACCAGTGGAACGCTGTCATCTCCGTGAACCTCACGGGACAGTTTCTCTGCTGCCGCGAGGCGATCCGCGCCTTCCGCCGGGGGCCGGAGCGGCCCGGGGGCGCGCGGGGCAGCATCGTCTGCATGTCCTCAGTGCACGAGATCATCCCCTGGGCGGGGCATGTGAACTACGCGGCTTCCAAGGGCGGCATTCACATGATGATGCAGACTCTGGCCCAGGAGGTGGCGCCCGACCGCATCCGCGTGAACGCCGTTGCCCCTGGCGCCATCCGTACGCCCATCAACAAGGAGGCCTGGGGCACCGAGGAAGCGCTGAAGGAGCTCCTCCGCCTCATTCCCTATGGCCGCATCGGCGAGCCGGAGGATATTGCCCGTGCGGTGACTTGGCTGCTCTCCGACGAGGCCGACTACGTCACCGGCGCTACCCTCTTCGTGGATGGCGGCATGTCGCTCTATCCCGGCTTCGTCGGTAACGGATGATGGGAGAGCCGATCGAGAACCACGGCATCGTCGGAGACCTGCGCACCGCTGCCCTGGTCGGGCTGGATGGAACCGTGGACTTCCTGTGCTGGCCGCGCTTCGACAGCCCGAGCGTCTTCGCCTCCCTCCTTGATACGGCGAAGGGTGGATGCTTCGAGCTGTTGCCCGCACTGGACGGCGCGCGCCACCGCCAGCTCTACCTGCCCGACACTAACGTTCTCCTCACCCGCTTCCTGTCGCATCACGGCGTCGCCGAGATCTCGGATTTCATGGCGCTTGGCCCTGCCCAGCGACTGGTGCGCCGTGCCAAGGCGGTGCGCGACCCCATGCGCTTCCGCATGCGCTGCGCCCCCCGCTTCGATTACGCCCGCGCCGAACACAGGGTGCTGGAGGAGGCGGGAACCCTGGTCTTCGAAGGGGCGGATGGCACGGCGCTGCGCCTACGTGCCACCGTGCCGATGCGGATTGAGGGCGGCGACGGCGTGGCCGAGTTCGACCTGCAATCCGGCGAGGCCGCCGCCTTCATCCTTGAGGCCGCCGAACTCGGTAATGCCTGCCCCGTCGATCCCGCCGAGGTGGCGGAATCCTTCAAGCAGACCTCCGACAGTTGGCGCCGCTGGAGCGCCCGTTCCACCTATCGCGGCCGCTGGCGCGACATGGTGAACCGCTCCGCCCTGGCGCTGAAGCTGATGACCTCGGCCGAGCACGGCTCGATGGTCGCCGCCCCCACCTTCGGCCTACCCGAGACAATCGGCGGCCCCCGCAACTGGGACTACCGCTACACTTGGCTGCGCGATGCCGCCTTCACCGTCTACGCCTTCCTCCGGCTCGGCCATACGGCGGAGGCGGACGCCTTCATGCGCTGGCTTGCCGCGCGGGAGAAGGAGAGCGGACCCGATGGCCAATTGGAGCTGATGTACGGGCTGGACGGCCACCAGGAGCTGACCGAAACGGTGCTGCCGCATCTCGACGGCTACCAGGATTCACGCCCCGTCCGCATTGGCAACGGCGCGGCCGGCCAGCTGCAGCTCGACATCTACGGCGAGCTGATGGACGCCGCCTATCTCTCGGACAAGTACGGCGAGCAGATCTCCCACGACGGCTGGCGCGGCATTACCCGTTCCATGGACTGGGTGGCCGAGAACTGGGAGCAGCCGGACGAGGGCATCTGGGAGGTGCGCGGCGGCCGCCGGCACTTCCTGCATTCCCGCCTGATGTGCTGGGTGGCGCTGGACCGTGCGCTGCGCCTGGCGCGCAAGCGCTCTCTCCCCGGGCCGCTGGAGCGATGGCTGCGCGCGCGCGACGCGATTTACCACGACATCCACGCGAACTTCTGGAACGAGGAGCAGGGCGCCTTCGTGCAGAGCCGCGGCAGCACCACGCTGGATGCCGCCTGCCTGTTGATGCCCTTGATGCGCTTCATCAGCCCAACCGATCCGCGCTGGCTCTCTACCCTCAAGGCCGTCGGCGAGCGGCTGGTGGATGACAGCCTGGTGCGCCGCTACGAGGACGCCTCGGTGGATGGGCTCGACGGCATCGAGGGCAGCTTCAACATGTGCTCCTTCTGGTACGTGGAGTGCCTGGCCCGCGCCGGCGACGTGAAGAAGGCCCGCTTCCTGTTCGAGAAGATGCTCGGCTACGCCAACCATCTCGGCCTCTACGCCGAGGAGCTGGGACCGGCAGGCGAGCATCTCGGCAATTTCCCGCAGGCCTTCACCCATCTCGCCCTGATCAGCGCGGCGCACTATCTCGACCGCGCTCTCTCCGCCCAGGAAACGGCGCCGCGGGAGGCCATGGGTGCCGCGCCCTTCCCGACGACGGGACTGTGACGGCGGGGTCCCCCCTGTCGCACGGCCCGCACCACGGGCAGAAAACGTGGATGTCGCGCCGTGCCCTGCTCCTCGCTACCGCCCTCCTTGTCGCCGTGCTCGGCGGGGCCGCGGCATGGGTGCTCTCCGCCCCGCGCCCGGCCTTCGCCGAGGCCGAGGCGGCGCGCTTCGAGGGCGGAGATCCCGAGCACGGCCGCACCGTTTTCCTCGCCGGGCAATGCGCCTCCTGCCACGCCTCGCCCGGCCAGCCGGACCGCACGCGGCTGGGCGGCGGCTTGGCCCTCGCCTCGCCCCTCGGCACCTTCAACGCGCCCAACATCTCGCCCGACCCGCAGGATGGCATCGGGCGCTGGCGCGGCATCGACCTGGCCAACGCGCTTGCCGCCGGCATCTCGCCCAATGGCGCCCATTACTATCCCGCGCTGCCCTACGTGGCCTACGCGCATATGCGGCCCGAGGACCTGCGCGACCTCATGGCCTATCTGCGCGGCCTGCCGCCCGTTTCCGGAAAGGCCCCGCCGCACGACCTGCCCTTTCCCTTCACCATCCGCCGCGGCATCGGCCTCTGGAAACTGCTGTTCCTCGACCGCTCGCCCATCCCCGACGACCCCACGCGCGACCCCCTCTGGAACCGCGGCCGCTACCTCGTCGAGGCGATGTCGCATTGCGCCGAATGCCACTCCACCCGGAACCTGCTCTATGCCGTGAAGGAGAGCGCGCGCTTCGCCGGCGGGCCGGACCAGGAGGGCACGGGCTTCGTGCCGAACATCACGCCCCAAGCCATTGGCGGCTGGTCCGAGGACGCCATCCTCGCCCTGCTCACCACCGGGCAGACACCGGACCTGCGCAAACTCGGCGGCTCCATGGCCGATGTCGTCGCCAACATGGCGACCCTGCCCGAGGACGACCGCCGCGCCATCGCCCGCTTCGTGCATACCCTGCCGGCGCGGCCGACGCCGGGGCTTTCCGATTGAGGTTTGCGCGGGCGACCCCAGGGGAGCGCCGCTCCCCTAGACCACACGCCGGGGTGGCAACGGCCACCCCGGACCCCGCGATCGGTTTCGCGTCGAGCAAGACGATCAATGGAAGCGCTGCACGCAGTTGCTTCGGGCACCCCGCCTGACATGTCGGGCGCCGAAGGTCATCGACCCTCGGCATACCCGACTCAAAACAGATGGTGGTGTCCGGGGAGCCTCAGGCTCCACGGTGGAGGGGGTGGAGGCAAGGCCTCACCCTGGGGCCACAGGCACCAGGTTCACCGCGCGTACAGATACGCCGCCACGTCCCGCGCCTCCGCCTCGGTGATGCCCGTCGCCGGCATGGCCGTGCGCGGCGACATCGCGCGCGGATCGACGATCCAGGCCACCATGTTCGCCGCCGTGTTGCGCGCCACCCCGCCGACATAGACGCGCTCGCGCAGGCCCGACAGAGGCGCCGCCACGCGGCCATCCGCGCCGGGTACGCCGGGAATGGCATGGCAGCCGCCGCAGCCGTAGCGGATCATCAGCGGAATGGCGCGGTCGGGTTCGCCGCCGGTCAGGGCGCGGGCTAGCGTCTCGGCCTCACGGCGCTGCATCACCTGCCAGCCTGCCGCGCCGGCTGCGGTGAGAGCCAGCACTGCGGCGAGGCTGAACAGGAGCCACCACCGCGTGCGCCGGGCGGGCAAGGGTGCCGGGCTGGCGGGCTGCGGGGCTGCGGAACGGCCGCGCAACGTCGCCAAGCCGAGCAGGCCGAGCGCTAATAGCCGCGCCGCCGGGCGCCAGCCGAGGCTAGGGCGCGGGGAGCGCATGCGTACCCTCCTGCCGTTGCCCCGAGCGCCCGATCCAGGCGGCCAGGAAGCCGAGCGCCGCGCCGGCATAGACGGTGCCGGCCGGAATCCACATCACTACCCCGGCGAGCTGCTGGTCCTCGAGCGGCGTCAGCCCCCAGATGTCGGATTGAGCGGTTTGCGTCGCGTAGAGGACACGCGGGGCGAGGGCCATCAGCGCGCCCAGGATTCCCGTGTGCATCATGGTAACGAAGAGGTGGAAGACGGCGGAACCCGCGTGGCAGCGCCGCAGCAGCGCCCACCAGAACACCAGCGCGGTGAGGATGAAGCTCAGGTGCTGCAGCCGGTGCAGCAGCACGTTCCCCACGGTGGCGTCGAACAGCGGGGGGATGTGCCAGGCCCAGATCGCCACGCCATGGGCGATGGTCGCCACGGCCGGCACCGTCGCCAGGGCCCAAATGGCGCGAAGGGAGCGGACATGCCGCAGCCAACGCCGCCAGGGACGCGGCAGCGCCCAGGCCAGTGCCCCCGCCGGCCGCGCGAGGACGAGCAGCGGCGCGGCCACGGCCATGACGATCTCATGCTCGATCATATGCAGCGTGAAGACGCGCTCGCCGAACCAGTGAAGCGGCGAGAGCAGAGCGCCGGCCATGGACAGCCACCCGGCCAGATAGGCCGCGGCCTGCGGCACGCCGATTCCGCGCCCGAAGCCCGCGCGTCGCCACAGCCGCAGCGTGCCCGCGGCGTAGAGCAGCAGCGAGAACAGAAGCGGCGTCACCACCCAGGGATCAAAGGTCCATCCCGCGGCGTGGTCGTGCGCCTCACCCCCATGCGCCGCGGCGGCGCCGGGCAGGAGGGCGAAGGCGACGATCAGCGCGCGCACGGGCTGACCAGCACGGAGGCGAGGGCCTGCAACAGCAGCGCGAAGGCGACCAGCAGTCCGGTGAGTGCGCCGAGGGAGCCCAGGAAACCCAGCATGCTCGCATCCCGCCGCCGGAATGACGAGACCCGCCAGGACAGGCCGGACCCCAGCACCGATAGCAGCACCGCCACTGCCGAGAGAGGAAGGCTGAAGCGGAACCCCGCCCCGCATCCCGGATAGGGCAGCATCTGCCCGAGCTGCGTGTTCGCCGCCCAGGCCGCCGGCCCGATCACCAGCCCGGCCCAGGCCAGGAGGGACTGGGGGCGCAAACCCATCACAGCCTCGCCAGCCCGTAGAGGCAGGCATAGACGGGCAGCCAGCTGAGCGTGACGAAGTTCCAATACATCGCGTTGTCCTGGACGTCGCCGTGGCGGCGCTTGTTGTCGCCGTGGCGCGTGAACATTACGGCGGCAAGCACCAGCGTATCCGCCACATCGGTGACCAGATGCGTCGTGTGCAGCCCGAGCAGCACCCAGGTGATCGAGCCATAGGCGTTGCTGTCCCAGGAGACGTTGAGCGCGCCGAACTCGTAGATTCGCATCACCAACGGCACGATCCCGACCACGGACATGACCACGATGCCGATGCGCACGCGGCGGAGGTCCTGCGCCGCCGCCCAGCGCGAGAGCATCACGTTCGGCACCACGCTGGCGACGAGCGTCGCTGTGATCAGCGTACCCCAGAATGGGTCGGGCGGCGCATTGCCCGGCGGCCATTCCGGCGCGAGGGCAGCGAGGTAGAGATACACGCCGATCGCCAGCGCGAAGCCCGTTCCCTCGATCAGCATAAAGGCGAGCGTGCCCCACCAGGTCATGCTCGCGGTGCCCGAGCCGTGCAGCGGCAGGTCGGACAGGTCCTGGACGATGCGCGGCCTCACGAATCATCCTCCGCCGTGCCGCGCGGCCAGAACCAGCCGATGAGCGTGACGGCGACGGGAATGGCGCCCCACACCACGGCCCAGGGCGTGAAGATGGAACCCACCAGCATGATCGTGGTCGCGATCGCGGCCAGGAACGGCCAGATGGAATCGCCCGGCGAGGTCTCCCGCACCTCGGCCGTGGTGGTGACCAGCAGCTCCCGCCGGTTCACGCTCAAACCGACTGCCACGGGAAGCGCCTCCCGCTCCTCCCAGAGCGGGTTGGCGCCCGTCACCACGGGAATGCGCGCGAAGTTGTAGGCCGGCGGGGGCGAGGAGGTGGCCCATTCCAGCGTCGACGCACCCCAGGGATTGTCGCCGGCGGGTGGGCCACGCCGCGCGCTGCGGATCAGGTCGATGAAGAACAGCACGAAGCCCGCGGCCAGCGCGATGGAACACAGGCTGACAAAGAGGTTCATCCCGCCCCAGGGCATGTCCGCCTGGTAGGTGTAGACCCGCCGCGGCATGCCCTGCAGGCCCAGGATATGCATGGGGAAGAAGGTGAAGTTGAAGCCGAGGAAGAGCAGCCCGACGACCCAGCGCCCGAGGCGCTCGCTCATCATCCGCCCCGTCGCCTTGGGAAACCAGTAGTACACCGCCGCGAGCAGCGGGAAGACGGCGCCGCCCACCAGCACGTAGTGGAAATGGGCGACGACAAAATAGGTGTCGTGCACCTGCGTATCGAGCGGCACGGAAGCCACCATCACCCCCGTCAGCCCGCCCAGCACGAAGGTGAAGAAGAAGGCGAGGATGAACAGGAAGGGCACGCGGAAGACCGGCCGCCCCAGCCAGATCGTCGCCAGCCAGCAGAAGATCTGGATGCCCGACGGCACGGCGATCGCCATGGAGGAGGCGGTGAAGAAGCTCTCCCCCACCCGCGGCAGCCCGGTGGTGAACATGTGGTGCACCCACAGCCCAAAGGCGAGCAGCCCGGTCGCCACCAGCGCCATCACGAGCGGCAGATAGCCGAAGATCGGCCGCCGCACGAAGGTCGGCAGGATGGAGGAGACCATGCCCACAGCGGGCAGGAAGATGATGTAGACCTCGGGGTGCCCGAAGAACCAGAACAGGTGCTGCCACAGCAGCACGTCCCCGCCCTCGGCCGGGTTAAAGAAATGCGTGCCCACGAGGCGATCAAGGATGAGGATGGTGGTCGCCAGCACGATGGCCGGCATCGCCAGGATCACCACGAAGGAGGTCACGAACATCGCCCAGACGAGCAGCGGGATGCGGTCCAGCGTCATGCCCGGCGCGCGCTGCTTCAGCACCGTCACCACCACCTCCACCGAGATGGCCAGCGCCGCGATTTCGGTGAAGGTGATCATCTGCGCCCAGATATCGGCGCGCTTGCCGGAGGCGAATTGCGGGCCGGACAGCGGCACATAGGCGAACCAGCCCACATCCGGCCCGATATCGAGGATGAAAGCCACCCACAACACCAGCCCGCCCGCCAGATACACCCAGTAGGAGAAGGCGTTCAGCCGGGGAAAGGCGATGTTGCGCGTGCCCAGCATCAGCGGCACGAGGAACACCCCCACCGCCTCCATCACGGGCACGGCGAAGAGGAACATCATCGTCGAGCCGTGGACGGTGAAGACTTGGTTGTAGAAATCCGGCCCCATCACCCGCGCCTCGGGCTGGGCGAGCTGCCAGCGGATCAGCATCGCCAGCACGCCGCCCAGCAGCAGGAAGGCGAAAGCGGTGACGATGTAGCGGATGGCGATCCGCTTGTGGTCCACGGTGGCCAGGAACCCCCACAGCCCCGGCGGCGTGTGCCAGGTGCGCGCCAGACGCGCCTCCAGCGCCGCCGTGTTGGTGCCGGCAGGGTCGAGCGCGACGTCGCGCAAATCGCGGTCCGGATTCACCGCAGCCTCGCCAGATAGGCGGACACCGCCTGCAACTCCTCCGCGTTCAGCGGCACCATCGGCATGTTGTTCCCGGGCTTGACGGATTGCGGGTCGGCGACCCAGGCGGCCAGCGCGCCGCGGGTAGAGGGCAGCATCCCCGCCGCGATGAACTGCCGGCCCGCGACATGGGTGAGGTCCGGCCCGAGATTGCCGGCGGCCTGCGTGCCGCGCAGCGTGTGGCAGGCGGCGCAGGCGCGGCTCTCGACGATGCGGCGCCCCGCCTCCTCCTCCGCGTTTCCAGGCGCCGCCGCCTCGGCGAGCTGGGCGTCGCGCCAGCGCTCGAAGTCCTCTTCCGGCTCGGCCACGACGTGCAGCGCCATATGCGCGTGCTGCAGCCCACAGAACTCGGCGCATTGCGCGCGATAGGTGCCGGGCCGCTCGGCCGTCAGCACCAGGCTGTTGCTGCGGCCGGGGATCATGTCCTGCTTGCCCGAGAGGTTGGGCACCCAGAAGGAATGGATGACATCGGCCGCCCCCAGCTCGATCCGCACGGGGCGGCCCACGGGAATGTGGATCTCGTTGGCGGTCAGCAGCACGCGGTCCGGGCGCGGGTCGGGATAGGTCACCTCCCACCACCACTGATAGCCGCGCACGCGAATCACCAGCGCGTCCGGCTGGTCGCTGGCGACGCTGCGCGTGGCGAGATAGCTCGCGGTCGTCAGCCCGATGATGACCAGCACCGTCGCCGCTACCGCGCCGCCCACCACCCGGGCCGAGCGCCGGGACGCCCGCGCCGCCCCGTCCTCGCTCGCTGGCGGCCGCCGCAGCAGCGCGGCGGCGAGCACGAGCATCACGGCCAGCCACACCACCGTGCAGCTGGCGGTGAACAGCCAGAACAGCCCGTCCAGCTCCCGCGCCATCGGCCCGGCCGGATCATTCGCGGATTGCCAGCCGGAGCAGCCCCCGCAGAGCAGCGCGGTGAGGGGAAGGAGCCGCCTCATGGTGGCGGAAGCGCGCCCATGCTCGGCACCCGGTTTTCCGAGGGGCGTGTCTGCAGGGCGTCGTTCCGGCTGGTCGCGGCGGCGCTGCCCCGCGTCGCGCCCAGGCTCTGCAGATAGCCGGTGAGCTGCCAGATTTGCTCGCTCGTCATCGCGTGGCGAAAGGCGGGCATGCCGTTCGGCCGGCCATCGCGGATCGAGAGGAAGATCGAGACCGCATCGGGCCCGTAGCGCCACCAACCGTCCATTAGCGCGGGCCCGGAGGCGCCGCCGCCATCGGCATGGCAGCCCTGGCAGTTGAACCCCGCATAGAGCCGCTTTCCCTGGGAGAGCTGATAGGCATTGCCACGGTAGGGCTCGCCCATCACGGCCAGCACCGCCGGCGGGCGCCCATTGATCCCGATCGGCATGGCCGCCACCGCGTCCAGCGCCTCGGCCACGGGCGGGTCCGTCCGTGTCTCGCGCGCCTCTCGCTTGCAGCCCGCGAGCAGCAGCAGCGCCAGCACGCCCGCGTGCCAGCCCCTCATGGCAGGCCGAAGACCAGGATGGTGCCGCCCGGCTCCCGCGGCGGGGGCAGGTCGCGCAGGGCCTGGGCAAGGCCGGAATCGGCGCTGGCGTCGCGCATATCGATCTCCCGCCCCGCCCCACGGCCATCCCCCGCCACCACAGCAAGGTAGGGACGCCCATCCGTACCGCGGAACGCAACGGGGCGGGAGATGACCCCCGTGCCGGCCTGGTATCGCCAGAGCTCCCGGCCGCTTCGCCCATCCAGCGCCTTCAGGAACCCGTCCCGCGTGCCGTACAACACCAGCCCCTCCGCCGTGGCCAGCACACCGCCGCCCAGCGGAAAGGGCTCATCTACCACCCAGGCGGGGCGCGCCGCCGCGACATCCCAGCCGACCAGCGCCCCGCGTGACACGCCGAAAGACGGGATGAGGCGGAGATTGGCGCCCGTATAGGCCGTGCCGCGGATATAGCCGGCATCGCGGAACTCAATGTCCATGCACATGCGGCTGGCGGGCAGATACAGCAGCCCGGTTTCCGGCCGGAACTCCGCATCGCCGCCCAGCGCCCCCGGTCGCCCCGGGCAGACACCCCCAACGGTGCCGTTGCTGTCCCGTCGCCGGGCCTCATCGTATCGCGGCCGACCGGAGGCCAGATCCACGCCCGTGATAGCGTTCACCGGCACGAAAGGCTCGGCCGAGAGCATCTCGCCGCTCGCGGCATCCAGCACATAGACGCGCCCGTTCGGGTCGGGATGGATCAGCACCCGGCGCCGGTTGCCGCGCCAGTCAAGCTCCGCCACCAGATTGCCGGTCGCGCTGCCCAGCGCGTGCGGATCGTGCGGGTTGAAGCCGGCAAACCAGCGGGCCGCGCCCGTCTCCGGATCACGGGCGAAGAGGCCGGCAGTCCAGCGGTTGTCGCCCGGGCGCCGCGCGGGGTTCCAGGGCGCGGCCTGGCCGGTGCCGTGGAAGATCAGGTTCAGCACGGGGTCGAACATGATCGGCCCGGACACGCCGCCACCGCCCTGCCGCCAGGCCGAGGGCGGCCAGCTCGCCTGTCCCAGATCAGCCCCGCGCTCGGTCGGATAGAAGGGCCGGAAGCCCGGGCCGATGCCCACCTCCGCATCCGGCCCGGTGCTGTGCTGCCGCCAGAAGGGCCGCCCCGTCCCGGCATCCAGCGCCGCGATCCAGCCGCGTGCCCCGAAATCGTCGCCGCCATTGCCCAGCAGCACCCGGCCACCCGTGACCAGGGGGGCGGCCGCCAGGGTCTCTCCGGCCGCGGGATCGGCGACGCGGGCATCCCAGATCACGCGGCCGCTGCCGGCCTCCAACGCCATGGCGTGCCCGTCGAGCGTCGCCACGAAAAGGCGCCCGCCTTCCGCCGTGACCCCACCCGCCGCCTGCCCGAGGGAAAGGCCGCGCGCCATCTGGGCGGCCTCCGGCGTGAACTGCCAGTGGATGGGTGCGGAGGGCGATGCAGGATCGATCGCGAGGAGGGTGTGGGGAAAGGGCGTGAGGACGAAGACCAGCCCCTCCACCGTGACGGGGGCGGCGAGGTGGCGCTCCGGGCTCCCGGTCGAGATGGCCAGCACCGGCCGCAGAGCGCCGACTGTGGCTGGGGTGATGGCGGCCGGGGCGATAGCGGTAGCACCGGGCGACGGAACCGCTTGGCCCCGGGCCGACACCGGTCCCGCCATCCAGGCTAGCGCGAGCAGCGCGAGGCGCAGCGCCCGCCCGCACCCGGAGGCCCTAACCACAACCCCGCCCCTCGCTCATCCCGTCCTGCGGCCCCGCCCGCGACGCATCCCCATCTACTCTGGAAACGCTCGCCCCCGGCGAAGTTGCGGCCGCCGGGCAGCCAGGCGTGTCAGACCTGGCCGATGAGGCCCTCGAGATACTTTCCATAGCCGCTCTTGCTCTGGCTGCGCGCCAGCGCCCGCAGCTGGTCGTCGGTGATGAAGCCACCGCGCCAGGCTACCTCCTCCGGTGCCGCCACCTTCATGCCCGTGCGCTTCTCGATGGCGCGGACATACTCGCCGGCCTCCAGCAGGCTGTCATGCGTGCCCGTATCCAGCCAGGCATAGCCACGGCCCAGGCGGATCACCCGCAGCGTGCCCTCCTCGAGATAGAGGCGGTTGAGGTCGGTGATCTCCAGCTCGCCCCGCGGCGAGGGCTTGAGGGAGCGGGAGAGTTCAGAGGCGCGGCCGTCGTAGAAATACAGCCCCGTCACTGCCCAGTCCGAGCGCGGCTTGAGGGGCTTCTCCTCGAGCGACAGGGCACGGTAGTCGGCGTCGAACTCCACCACGCCGTAGCGCTCCGGATCCGCCACGCGATAGGCGAGGACGGAGGCGCCGTTGCCCTCTACCCGGGCCTCCAGCAGCCGCTCGTCCAGCTCGTGTCCGTGGAAGATGTTGTCCCCCAGCACGAGGGCGGAGGGGGAGCCCGCGAGGAACTCCTCGCCGAGGATGAAGGCCTGGGCCAGCCCGTCCGGCCGCGGCTGCTCCACATAGGTGAGGTTGATCCCCCACTGCTCCCCGGTGCCCAGCAACCGGCAGAACAGCGGCAGGTCGTGGGGGGTGGAGATCAGCAGGATGTCCCGGATCCCGGCGAGCATCAGCACCGAGAGCGGGTAGTAGATCATAGGCTTGTCGAAGACCGGCAGAAGCTGCTTCGAGACAGCGAGCGTCGCGGGATACAGCCGCGTGCCGCTGCCGCCCGCGAGGATGATGCCCTTCATTGCGTCTTCTCCGTACCGGGCAGCAGCCCCAGCCGTTCCCCGCCGTACTTGTCGCGCAGCGGGCGCCACCAGGCCTCGTTCTCCAGGTACCAGGCGATGGTGCGCTCGATCCCCTGCTCGAAGGTGACCGAGGCGCGCCAGCCCAGTTCCCGCTCTGCCTTCACAGGATCGATCGCATAGCGCCGGTCATGGCCGGGACGATCAGTGACGAAGGTGATCAGCTCGCGCCGGGCGCTTGCTGCCGGGCGGAGCCGGTCCAGCGTGTCGCAAATGGCGTGGACGACCTGCAGGTTGGTCCGTTCCGCGCGCCCGCCGACATTGTAGGTCTGCCCGGGCACGCCGCGCGTGACGGCGGCGAGGAGGGCGCGC
The DNA here is from genome assembly GCF_054165765.1 of Roseomonas sp. WA12. Classification (NCBI taxonomy): domain Bacteria; kingdom Pseudomonadati; phylum Pseudomonadota; class Alphaproteobacteria; order Acetobacterales; family Roseomonadaceae; genus Roseomonas; species Roseomonas sp. WA12. The sequence continues at coordinate 3,835,030 of NZ_CM135108.1, forward strand.
GCATGGTCCTCGACGAAGAGCCAGTCGCGCACGTTGCCGCCATCGCCATAGACCGGCAGCGGCTTGCCCTCGAGCGCATTGAGCGTGACCAGCGGGATCAGCTTTTCGGGGAAGTGGTAGGGCCCGTAGTTGTTCGAGCAGTTGGTGATGATGGTCGGCAGGCCGTAGGTCTCGTGCCAGGCCCGCGCCAAGTGGTCGGACCCCGCCTTGCTCGCCGAATAGGGCGAGCGCGGATCGTAGGGCGTGGTCTCGGTGAATGCACCCGTGGGGCCGAGGGAGCCGAACACCTCGTCCGTCGAGACATGCAGGAAGCGGAAGTCCTCCCGCCGCGCGGGCTCATACCCGGCCACCAGCGCGCGGGCGGCCTCCAGCAGGGCGAAGGTGCCCATGACGTTGGTCTGGATGAAGGGCGCGGCCGAGGCGATGGATCGGTCCACATGGCTCTCGGCCGCCAGATGCATCACCGCATCCGGCGCATAATCCTGGAAGGCCGTACGCATCGCCTCGGCGTCGCAGATATCGGCCTGCAGAAAGGCAAAGCCGGGCCGCCCCTCGCAGGTGGCGACCGTACGGCGGTCGCCGGCATAGGTGAGCTTGTCGATCACCAGCACCTCATGCCCCTGCTCGAGCACGAGCAGCCGGACAAGGGCGGACCCGATAAAGCCGGCGCCGCCGGTGACGATCACGCGCATGGGGAGGATCCAACCAGCGGCTCGGGCATGCGGCGCGCGCGGGCCTTTTCCGGAAGCGGCGCCTGGCGCGGGCCGGGGAGCGGAACGTTCTCGAACATGCGGGCACTCTTAATCGCAAGCCCCCATCCCGGCTAGTATCGGCCGGATCGCCCCGACGAGGCCCGCCCGGCCCGCGGCGGCCAGCGCAATACACCGGAACCCGATCCCAAGCCGTGCCTGGCCCAGTGACGCGCTCATCCTCACCCGGAGACCGAGGCGGGCATCCGCAACGGCACCGCCCCGCAATGCCGGCGCCATGAGGTGGAGCCGTGGCAAAGGCGCGTCGCAGATCGGCACCAATCCCGGCGCCGCCATGGACAGCGTCCCGAGCTGCCAGCCCCCATGGCCCGCAGGCTGGTGTGATGGCAGCCCAGCGCGATGCTGAGCGCATCCCCCATGGCGGGCAACCCGCTGCCCCCCTAGGCTCTCTCGCGGCGCACGCCGCCCAAGCCCTTCAGGAGGAATACGATGCCCCAGTCCCGCCGCCATCTCGCCATCGCCACCGGGGGCCTCGCGCTGCTCGCCGCCTCGCCCGCCTCAGCCCAGTCCACGGACCAAGCCGCCGTCACCCAGGCTGTGGAGGCGCTGCGCGAGGCCATGGTCTCGGCCGATCGCGCGAAGCTGGAGGCGATCGCGGCCGACGGGCTCAGCTACGGCCACTCCTCCGGACGGGTGGAGGACAAGGCGCAGTTCGTCGCGGCCATCGTGGAAGGCCGCAGCGTCTTCCGCAGCATCACCCTCTCCGAGCAGACCGTGGCCTTTTCCGGCGATGTCGCCCTCGTCCGCCACATCCTCACAGCCGAGACCGCCGATGGCGGGCGGCCCGGCAACGTGCGGATCGGCGTGCTGCTGGTATGGCAGAAGCAGGGCGGCGCCTGGAAGCTGCTCGCCCGTCAGGCCGTTCCCCGCCCGGCGTGACCTGATGCGGCTTCTGCTCCACGAGTCGAAGCCGCAGCCCATCCGGGTTGAAGACCTCGCCCCGTCGGATCAGTACGCGGTTCTCATGCGGCTTACGCGTGAGGACCGCGAGCCGCGCCTTCGCCTCAATCCCTGGCAGCAGCCCCGCACGGAGAACACCACCGCCGTCCACGTCCTCGCGCGTCCGCGGCCAGCAAGAATGTGTGCGGTCACCCACCACATGCAAACGGGCCGAGCGCAACGGCTCAGCACGACAACCATCGTGACATTGCCGGTGCCTCCCTGGGCGGCGCCCATCCAGGCGTAGAGATCGGTTTCGGCGGACGTTCGCAGCCTGGGCTACGCCCGCGCGAAAGGCGGGATAAGCGTGCAGCCGTGCCGGACCTGCGCCGTTCCATGCTAGATGACCACAATGGAGACCAAGCCCCCTACCCCGCGCGCCGTTCTCGTCGGCATTCAGACACCCGAGGTCGACGATGTCGCCCATGAGGCCAGCCTCGAGGAGCTGGGGCGCCTAGTGAAGACGCTGGGCTACGAGGTGGTCGGTACCGTATCGCAGCGGCGCGAAGGAACCGGCGCCGGCTCGCTTCTCGGCACCGGCAAGCTGGCCGAACTTGCGGCGCTCACGGGTGGCACCGGCGTGGTCAGCACGATGGCGCCGCCTCCGCGATCCAAGGCGCGGGCCCGCTTCGAAGGCGCCGCCGAGGCCGCTGACATCCCCGAGCCCGATGCGGACGCGGCCCGCAAGCCCGAATTCGTCATCGTCGACCATGAGCTCTCGCCCAGCCAGATCCGCAATCTCGAGCGCGCCACCGGCGCCCAGGTGCTGGATCGCACTGGCGTCATCGTCGAGATCTTCCACCGCCACGCCAATACCCGCGAAGCGAAGCTGCAGGTGGAGATGGCGCGGCTGAAATACGTCGCGCCCCGTTTGCGCGAATCCTCGGGCGGCGGCGAGCGGCGGCAGGGCCCGGGCGCCGGCGAGAGCAATCTCGACCTCGACCGTCGCAAGATCCGCGACCGTCTCGCCGAGCTGAAGGAGCAGCTGGAGGCGGTGCAGCGCGACAGCGACAACCGCCGCTCCGCCCGGCGGGACCAGCTGCGGGTGGCCCTCGTCGGCTATACCAATGCCGGAAAGTCTTCCCTGATGCGGGCGCTTACCGGCAGTCAGGTGCTGGTGGAGGACAAGCTCTTCGCCACCCTCGACACTACCGTCCGAATTCTGCAACCGGAAACCCGCCCCCGCGTCCTCATCTCCGACACCGTGGGCTTCATCAAGCAGCTGCCGCACGACCTCGTCGCCTCCTTCCGCTCCACGCTGACGGAGGCGCTGGAAGCCTCGCTGCTGCTCTTCGTCGTGGACGCCTCGGACCCGACCTATGAGGCGCAGCTGGAGGTGAGCCGCAGCGTGCTGCGCGAAATCGGCGCGGATGTAGTCCCCTCCCGCCTCGTGCTGAACAAGATGGACCGCGTGGACGCCGCCGGCCGCGCCGCCCTCATCGAAAAGCACCCGGACGCCATCCTGCTCTCTGCCCACCGCCCTGAAGACGTAAGCGCACTCCGCGACACCATCATCGCCTTCTTCGAGGCGGAGATGGTGGAGGACGTGCTGGTGCTGCCCTACGCGAAGCAGGGCCTCATCGGCGAGGTGTACGAAAGCGCCCGCGTCCTGTCCGAGGACTATGACGAGAACGGCCGCGTGCTGAAGGTGCGTGGCCTGCCCGGTGCGATTGCCCGGCTGCAGCGGAGCCTCGCCTCGCAGTAGGCGTCGGCGGCGCTGGTGAACCCGGGGAGAGGAAGAAAGAATTCTTCCTCTCCCCGGACCCCTCTCCATCATCTTTCTTTTCGAGTGGAGATACTCGGCTGGCGGTGCGCCTCGGGTCCATGACCCGAGGCGACTGACAGGTCAGAGGAATGGGTCGCGGCAGCCAGATGGGGGTCCAGGGGCCTCAGGCCCTTGGCGGGCGAGGTCTGGAGAGGGCAGCGCCCTCTCCAGGGCCAGGGGACCAGACCCGGCCGGTCTCAGGCCTCGTCATCCTCCCCGGCCAGGAAGTCGAAGTCGCAGCCCCGGTCGGCCTGCAACACGGTGTCGTGGAACAGCTTGGCATAGCCGCGCTTCGGCGCCAGGCGGGGTGGGGTGAACCCGGCCCTGCGCCGCTCCAGCTCCGCGTCGTCCACCAGCAGGTCGATCCGGCGCTTCTCAACATCCAGCGTGATCCGGTCGCCATCCCGCACCAGGCCGAGCGGACCGCCGACGGCGGCCTCGGGCGTGATGTGCAGCACGATGGTGCCGAAGGCGGTGCCGGACATGCGGGCGTCGGATATGCGCACCATGTCCTTCACCCCGGCCTGGGCCAGCTTGCGCGGGATGGGCAGGTACCCCGCCTCCGGCATGCCCGGCGCCCCCTTGGGGCCGGCATTCTGCAGGACCAGCACGTCGTCGGCCGTCACGTCGAGCTCGGGGTCGTCGATCCGGTTGGTCATGTCCTCCACGCTGGTGAAGACCACGGCGCGGCCGGTGTGCTGCAGCAGGGCGGCGGTGGCGGCGGCGTGCTTGATGACGGCGCCATCAGGGCACAGGTTGCCGCGCAGCACCGCCATGCCGCCGGTGGACTTCAGCGGGTTGGCCCGCGAGCGGATGACGGTCTGGCCGGGCACATCCTCGGCCAGGGCCAGGTAGTCGCGTAGCGTGCCGCCGAGGACGGTGGGCGCGTCAAGGTCCAGATGCGGCTCCAGCTCCTGCAGCAGGCGCGGCACGCCGCCGGCATGGTGCAGATGCTCCATGTAGTGGTCGCCCGAAGGCTTCAGGTCGATCAGCACGGGCACCTCGCGGCCGATCCGGTCGAACTCCTCAAGGTCCACGCGCAGCCCCACGCGCCCAGCGATCGCAGCCAGGTGCACGAGGCCGTTGGTGGAGCCACCAATCGCCTGCAGCACCGTCATCGCGTTGCGCAGCGAGCCCTCGGTGAGCAGCGCCTTGGGCGCGGGCCCGCCGCGGCGGGCCATCTCCACCGCCACACGGCCGCTCGCCTCGCCGCAGCGGAAGCGCTCGGCATGGGGGGCGGGAATGGCGGCGCTGTAGGGCAGGGAGAGGCCGAGCGCCTCGATCATGCAGGCCATGGTGCTGGCCGTGCCCATCACCATGCAGGTGCCGACGCTGGGCGCGAGCCGGCCGCTGATGACCTCGATCTCGGCCTCGTCGATTTTGCCCGCGCGGTGCTGGCCCCAGAGCCGCCGGCAATCCGTGCAGGCGCCCAGCACCTCGCCCCGGTGATGGCCGACCACCATGGGGCCGACGGGCACCACGATGGCCGGAATGCCGGCAGACGCCGCACCCATGATCTGGGCCGGCAGCGTCTTGTCGCAGCCGCCGATGAGCACCACCGCGTCCATGGGCTGGGCGCGGACCATCTCCTCCGTATCCATCGCCATCAGATTGCGGAGATACATGGAGGTGGGGTGGGAGAAGCTCTCGTGGATCGAGATGGTCGGGAAGGCCATGGGCAGCCCGCCCGAGAGCATTACGCCGCGCCTGACAGCCTCGATCAGCTGCGGCGCATTGCCGTGGCAGGGGTTGTAGTCGCTCGCCGTGTCGGTGATGCCGATGATCGGCCGGTCCAGCGCGTCGTCCGAATATCCCGCGGCCTTGATGAAGGCCTTGCGGAGAAACAGGGAAAAGCCGGCATCGCCGTAGCTGGTGAGACCCTTGCGAAGGCCTGTGGACATGATGCGTTCCCTCCCGTTCCTGTCGGCAGGGTAGTGCGGATCGGGCCCGCTTCAAATCCCGTCAGGGCGCGTAAGCCGTGGGCAGGGCGGTGGTGTACTTGATCTGCTCCATCGAGAAGCTGGAACTGACGTCGAACAGGTCGGCCATTTCGATCAGCCGCTTGTACACCCCGTCATAGGCGGCGATGTCCGGCACCACGACCCGCAGCAGGTAATCCACGCTTCCGCTCATCCGGTGGAACTCCAGTACCTCCGGGATGTCGCTCACCGCCCGGCAGAAGCGCTCCGCCCAGTCCATGCTGTGCCGGTTGGTGCGGATCGTCACGAAGACCGTCACCCCCACCCGCATCTTGCCCGCATCCAGCAACGCCACCCGCCGGCGGATCACCCCCTCCTCTTCCAGCCGGCGGATCCGGCGCCAGCAGGGGGAGGGGGACAGCCCTGTCCGCTCGGCGACCTCGGCGACGGACAGGGTCGCATTCTCCTGCAGAAGGTCCAGGATCTTGCGGTCGAACGCGTCCATGGAAATCCTTTTGCGCGAGATCGGTAACCGGGGGCACAGAATCGCGCAATCCTGGGAAAACAGGGAACAGAACGCAATCCCTTACCGGCCCGGTACCCCTACCCTGCCCAAAGTCATCCAGGAATCACGGACATGGCGCGCCCCTCCTTCACGGAGCATCCGGCCTCGGTCGGCGAGAGCTACACGGAGCACATGCACACCGCCGCCTGGTTCGGCTGGCGCATGCTGCTGGGCTCCTTCGCCTGCTTCGTGCACGCGATCCTGCCCTTCCTGTTCACCCGCACGGGCTCGGCGACCGTTACGCAGCTGCATGACCGCATGGTGCTGAACCGGGTGCGGGCAACGGCTGCGACGGGCGCGGAGCGCCGCGCGGCCTAGCCGAAGGTGGCGCTGTACAGCGACAGGCCGGGGGTCGTCGCCTCGACCTCCAGCAGGTGCTCGCCATACAGGCTGCCGTCCAGCAACGTGTAGAGCGTCGGCCGGCCCACCTCGATCACCCGGGCCTCGCCGCCGTCGACGCGAACGCGCAGCGGTGCGGGCCCGGGCGCGGCGGCCACCAGATGCAGCTTCGCGGCCGAGAAGCGCATGCGAAGGCCGCCCTGGGGCGAACGGAGCACCAACTCCTCTTCCTGCCGATCCCAGCTGCCGTCCAGCTCGTAGCGATTCAGCATGGGCCCCGCGCCACGGCCGTATTGATAGGCCGCCTCCCCCCGCCGGGGCGACTGGGCACGGTCCTGCGGTGTGGGGTGCATAGCCCCGAAATAGATCTCCGGCGTGCGGATGCGGGACAGGTCCGGATCGTCTTCGGCCTGCCAGACCGAGGCGCGGCTGGACAGGCCGAGAAGCCCTCGGATTGCTCCCTCCATCTCCCGCGCATGCCCTTCGCCCTCGCGCAGCAGCACGACCCGGCCACCCCGGTCGAGCAGGTAGAAGGCGGGCCAGGCACGGTTGTTCCAGGCGCGCCAGGTCCGGCGAGCATTATCCTGGCCGACGGGATAGCGGATGCCGAATTCGCGGACGGAATCCTCGACGTTGCGGCGCGCCCGCTCGAAGCCGAATTCGGGCGTGTGGATGCCGATCACCTGCAGCCCGTGCGGCCCGAACTCCGCCTGCCAGCGGTTGAGATAGGACACGGTGCGGCGGCAGTTGATGCAGGAATAGGTCCAGAAATCGACCAGCACGACTTTGCCGCGCAGCCCGCCGAGGGTGAGCGGCGCGTCGCTGTTGATCCAGCCCTCCAGCCCGACGAATTCCGGCGCCGGATCAGGCTGGGCGAGCACGGGCAGGGCGGGCAGCAGCCCGGCAAGTCCGGCGGTCAGCAGGCGGCGTCGCAGCATGGCGGTTCCCCGTGAGGTGGCGGTTGCAGCCGCCCCGTCCCCGCGGCAGCTGACCACGCGGCCCGCCTCCTTCAAGCGCGGCGAGCCAGGATCCGTTCCGCGGGATGCGCCGCCGGGCTAGGCCGCCTCCAGCTTCTCCGAGAGCTCCAGCCACTCCTCCTCCAGCTTCGCCATGGTGGAGGCGATCGCGGCCCGGCGGGTATTGGCCCAGGCGATGTCGGAGGGCTTGAAGCGGGCATAGGTCTCGGTGTTGGAGAGCTTCTTTTCCAGTAGCCGGTCCTCCAGGCGCAGCTTCTCCATCCGCGCCTCGATCTCCTTCACCCGCTCCCGGATCGGGGCCATGGCGGCGCGGGTGGCAGCACGGCTGGCGGCGGTGGGCTTGGCCGGGGCGTCGGAATCCCCCCGTGCGGCGGCTCGCGCCTCGCTGCGGGCATCGCGCGCCCGGCCGGCGAGCCAGGCGCGGTAATCGGCCAGATCGCCGTCGAAGGGCTTCACCACCCCATCCGCTACCAGCCAGAGCTGGTCGGCCGCCAATTCCACCATGTGAGGATCGTGGGTGATGAGGACGACGGCGCCCTTGTAGTCGGCCAGGGCGCGAACCATCGCCTCGCGCGCGTCGATGTCCAGATGGTTGGTCGGCTCGTCCAGGATCAGCAGCTGCGGGGCATCACGGGTGGTCAGCGCCAGCAGCAGCCGGGCCTTCTCGCCGCCCGAGCAGTCGCTGATCTTCGTCGTCGCCCGGTCCACATCCAGCCCGAAGCGGGCGAGCTGGGAGCGGGCCTGGGTCACGGTCGCCTGCGGCATCGCGGCCTGCATATGGGTCAGCGGCGTGCCGTTCATGTCCAGGGCTTCGGCCTGGTGCTGGTCGAAATAACCGATCTTCAGCCGCGGCGCCCGGCGCACCTCGCCCGACATCGGCTCCATCTTGCCGGCGATCAGCTTCGCCAGCGTGGACTTGCCGTTGCCATTCGCGCCCAGCAGCGCGATCCGGTCCTCCTGGTCCAGCCGGAGTTCCAGGTTCCGCAGAATGGTGCGGTTCCCGTAGCCGACCGAGGCGCCATACATCGTCAGGATCGGCGGCGAGACGGAGGGCGGGTCGGGGAATTCGAACCGCGTTACCCCGTCCTCCACCACGGCGGATACGGGCGGCAGCTTCTCCAGCGCCTTGATGCGGGACTGCGCCTGGCGGGCTTTGCTGGCCTTGGCCCGGAAGCGGTCCACGAAGGCCTGCATATGGGCTCGCTCGGCCACGATCTTGGCGTTGGCGGCGGTCTGCTGGGCCATGCGCTCCGTGCGGATGCGCACGAACTCGGAATAGCCTCCGGGATAGAGGGTGACCTTGCCCCGATCGAGATGGGCGATGCTGTCCACGCACTCGTCCAGCACCTCCCTGTCGTGGGAGATGATAATGGCGGCGCCGGGGAAGCGCTTGATCCAGCCCTCCAGCCAGATCGTCGCCTCGAGGTCGAGGTGGTTTGTCGGCTCGTCCAGCAGCAGCAGGTCGGGCTCGAGCGACAGGGCGCAGGCGAGCGCCACGCGCATGCGCCAGCCGCCCGAGTATTCCTTCACCGAACGAAGCTGCGCCTCGCCGTCGAAGCCGAGGCCCGCCAGCACGGAACCGGCCCGCGCCGGGGCAGCATCGGCGCCGATGGCGATCAGCCGCTCCTGCACCTCGGCCACGCGGGAGGGGTCGCCATGTTCCATCTCGGCCAGCAGGGCCGCGCGCTCGGTGTCGGCGGCCAGCACCGTGTCGATCAGGGACACGTCCGTGCCCGGCTGCTCCTGCGCCACATGGGCCATGCGGGCGCGGGCCGCGATGCGGATCTCGCCGCCATCGGGCTGCAGCGCGCCGGTCAGCGCCCGGAACAGGGTGGACTTGCCGGCGCCGTTTCGCCCGACCAGTCCGACCTTGCGGCCGGGGTCGAGCTGGAGGCTGGCATTGTCGAGCAGGGTGCGGCCCGCCATGCGGATGGTGAGGTCGCGGATGGCCAGAACAGTCATGAAGGGCTTCTAGACCGCCAGGGCCCCCGTTGGAACGGCCATGATGCGGTGCATCATTCCGGGAGCAACCCTCGATCTGCGCTCACCTTCGCCCCCGCCCGTGTTAGGGCCATGCCCGCACGATCTAGGACGCATAATGACCTCGCAGCACGAGTCCCGGCCCAGCGCCCTCCGCCGCTTCCTGGAAGGGCAGTCCTCCGCCGGTCTCGTCCTGATGGCGGCGGCGGCCTTGGCGCTGCTCATCGCCAACTCGCCGCTGCTCGGCGCCTACCAGGCCACCCTGCACGCCCATCTTGGTCCCCTCTCGGTCGAGCACTGGATCAATGATGGGCTGATGGCCGTGTTCTTCCTGCTGGTGGGGCTGGAGATCAAGCGGGAGGCGCTGGACGGCCAGCTCTCTACCTGGCCGCGCCGGGCCCTGCCGGGTATCGCGGCCGCCGGCGGCATGGCGGTGCCTGCGATCGTCTACCTGGCCCTGAACCCCGGCGAGACCGCCCATGGCTGGGCCATCCCGGCCGCCACCGACATCGCCTTTGCCCTCGGCGTCATCTCCCTGCTCGGCAACCGCGTCCCGGCCTCGCTGCGGGTGTTCCTGGCGGCGCTGGCCATCATCGACGACCTCGGCGCGGTCATCATCATCGCCCTGTTCTATACCTCCGGCCTCTCCCTGCCGGATCTTGCGGGGGCCGCGGTGGTGCTGGCGCTCCTGTTCGGGCTGAACCGGGCGGGGGTGCTGCGGCTGGCGCCCTATCTCGTTCTCGGCCTCGTGCTCTGGGTGCTGGTGCTGCGTTCGGGCGTTCACGCCACCCTGGCCGGGGTGTTCCTGGCCCTGGCCATCCCCCTGCGCTCCCGCGCCGCCGCCCCCGATGACGAGGTGGCCAGCCCCCTGCACCGGCTGGAGCACGCACTTCTCATCCCCGTCGGCTTCCTGATCGTGCCCATCTTCGGCCTGGCCAATGCCGGGGTGCCCGTCCTCGGCCTGCCGGCCTCCGCCCTGACGGCGCCCGCCACCCTCGGCGTCGGCCTCGGCCTGCTGATCGGCAAGGCGGTCGGGGTGTTCGGGGCGGCGACCCTCTCCATCCGCCTCGGGCTTGCGGACATGCCCGCCTATGCCAGCCGCACCCAGCTCTTCGGCACCGCCCTCCTCTGCGGCATCGGCTTCACCATGAGCCTGTTCATCACCTTGCTGGCCTTCCCCGGCGAGGCCCTCCTCCAGTCGGAGGCGAAGATCGGCATCCTGGCGGGCTCCCTCGTCTCGGGTCTGCTCGGCTACGCCCTGCTCCGCGTGGCGCGGAACGACTTCCCGGGAACCCCCTCCCGCTAAGGGTTCACATCCCTCCCCCTTGCGGAACGGCGCCCACGCCGCTACCCGCCCCTCCGAATCACACAGGAATCCGCCACCATGGCCACCGAGCGCACCTTCAGCATCCTCAAGCCCGACGCGACCCGCCGGAACCTCACCGGCAAGATCAATGCCGTCTTCGAGGAGAAGGGTCTGCGGATCGTCGCCCAGAAGCGCATCCTGATGTCCCAGCACATGGCCGAGACCTTCTACGGCGTCCACAAGGACCGCCCCTTCTTCAAGGACCTGGTCTCCTTCATGACCTCCGGCCCCGTGGTCGTGCAGGTGCTGGAAGGCGAGAACGCCGTGCTCGCCCACCGCGAGATCATGGGCGCCACCAACCCCGCCAACGCGGCCGAGGGCACCATCCGCAAGCTGTTCGCCGAGAGCATCGAGGCGAACTCGGTCCATGGCTCGGACAGCGCCGAGAACGCGGCCACCGAGATTGCGTTCTTCTTTGCCGGGTCTGAGATCGTCGGCTGAAGAAAAAAGGCCGGGAGAAGGAATTCTCCCGGACCCTCATCTTTTTCTTCGAGTTTACCGGGCGCACCCGTGCCACCAGCGCACCAGCGCTACGGACAAAAATAGAAGGGGGTCCGGGGGGATACCTCCCCCCGGCATTCCCTACCCGAAGCTGATTCCCGTATCCCGCATCAGCCCCTGCACCAGCGTCCGCTCGCTCACCAGCCGCGCCGCCAGCTTGTCCGCCTCCGCCCGCGTGGCCACCGCACCCATCCCGGCCAGGCGCCGCCGCACCTCCTCATCGGCATTGGCGAAGTTCACCGCCTCTTCCAGCCGTCGCCGGACCGGCTCGGGCGTGCCTGTGCGGCAGAACAGGGCATTCCAGCTCGTCAGGTCAAAGCCGGGGAAGCCGGATTCCGCGATGGTCGGTACGCCCTCGATCCCGCCGCGCCGCTCGCCCGAGGTCAGCGCGATGGCCCGCGCCTTCCCCGCATCGAGCACCGGAGCCAGGGAGCTGGCCGAAAGATAGCCCGAGGGTAGCGTGCCCGCAGCGAGGTCCCGCGCCACCTCGGAGCCGCCGCGATAGGGGATGTGCTCCATCCTCGCGCCAGTGCGATGCGCCAGCAGGGCGCCGGCCAGATGGCCGATATTGCCGATGCCCGGGGAACCGTAGGGCATCCCGCCCTGGGCGATCCGGGACTGCTCGACATAACCCTTCATGTCCTCGATGCCGGTGCCGCTGGAGACGGCCAGGATGTAGGGCACTTCCGCCACCATGCCGACCGGCTGGAAGTCCCTTTCATAGGAGAAGGGCAGGTTGCGGTGGATGAACTGCGCGATGATGAAGGAGGCAGCATCGAGCAGCAGCGTGTGGCCATCTGCCGGGGCCGCCGCGATCTGGCCGGCCGCCAGCGCGCCGCCCGCACCGCCGCGATTCTCCACCACCACGGGCTGGCCGAGGAATTCCGACATCCTGGGCTGGATCAGCCGCGCCATGGTGTCGGAATTGCCACCGGCGGCGAAGGCAACGACGACGCGGACCGGGCGGTTCGGAAAGGTCCCGGTTCCCTGCGCCAGCACGGCCGGTGCGCCCAGGAGGGCGCCGGCTCCGGCCAAGGCAATGCGGCGGCCGATGCCCGGCCGTGGGTTCAATGCCATGGAGGCTCCTCTGTCATCGAAGCGACCCTTGGCGGGCCCCATCATTGCCGTGATGGTGCGCCGCCCCGCCGCCCCGGTCGAGGCCGAGGGAGCCCTGCGCGCATGACTACCCCCATTCTCCGCCCGCTGCGCGCCGATGAAATGCCGGAGCTGGTGGCGCTGCACGCAGCCTCCTTCGCCGCCCTGGGGACCACCGCCTATCCGGCCTCCCTGGTCCCTGCCTACACCACCATGCTGCATGCGCCGGATTACCCGCCGGAGGTGCTGGCGAGCGACATCTGGGTGGCAGTCCACGACGAAACCCTGCTGGGCAGCGGGGGATGGCTCCCCCAGCCGGACGGCACGGCCCGGATCCGCAAGGTTTTTGTTCATCCCGACGCGGCGCGGCAGGGGTTGGCGACCCGGCTTGTGCGGGCGGCGGAGGACCGGGCGCGCGCGGCGGGCCACTCGCGCTTCGTGCTGCGCGCCTATCTCGGCGCCGTGCCCCTCTATGAGAGCCTGGGCTATCGCGCGGACCGGCCCGGCGAGCGGGCCCTGGCCGCGGGCGTTTCCATGCCCGTGCTGTTCATGCGGAAGGACTGATCCTGCGATCGCCTGTGGCGTAGGCCACGCCCACGAAATCCCGCAGGCGCTGCTCCACGCTGGTGAAGGCGGCGCGGCTGGCCTCGGGCACCGGGGCATCGGGGGTGCGGGTGCGGTGGTCCAGCCAGCGGGCGACCGCGCCGGCGCCGCGGCGATGGGCGGCGGCGACCAGCCCCGCCTCGGTGATGGCGAGCGGCTGGCCGTCTGTCGCTGTCACGGTGCGGCCCGCAGCACCGAGCGCGCCATTGGCGGCGAGCTGCCGTTCCGTGCGCTGCAGGTACTGGCTCATCGCGGCCTCCTGCGCCGCGGGGTTGGCGAGGAAATCGGCCTCGCTCCCGATCCCGTAGCGGCTCGCGCCCCCGGTCCAGCTGCCATCCGCGCCTTGCCAGCCGATATCGCGCAAGGCGACCGGTAGCATCTGGTAGCGGCCGAGCGCGCCCGAGCTGGCGTTGCGGGCCGCCCAGCCGGCGCCCGCACTTTCCTGCGCCGCGATCCGGCCGCGGAAGGCGGCATCCCCCACCCGCGCTGCGCCGCGCGGCTCCGCCTCGGCCCGTGGAAGCGGCACTGCCGCCTGCGCGATGGCGATCTGCGGCGCGGGCCAGGCGGCCTGGGCCATGGGGGTGAATGGCACCTGCGCCCGCGCGAGCGCGCCCTTGAAGTCCGCCGTCTTGGCGACTGCCTTCCCGGCGCCGGACGCGCGCGACGCGGCCGCCTGCACTGCCTGCGTGCTCATGCCGGGAAGTCTGCACCACATAGGTTAATCAAAGGGTTAATTCGCCGCGACAGCGCAACTGCCCGGTCCGGCACCCCGTTTCTCCACCGCCCCGAGGAGCCGACGCATGTCTGACGAGAAGCCCACCCCCCAGCCGCCCCAGCACCAGGACAGGCAGCCAGGCATCGAGGCAGAGATGACGCCACGGCCGCAATCCTCGATGGAGAACTGGAAACCCGCCGGCAAGCTGCAGGGCAAAACCGCGCTCGTGACGGGCGGCGATTCCGGCATCGGCCGTGCGGTGGCCATCGGCTTCGCCAAGGAGGGCGCCGATGTCGTCATCCTCTACAAGGACGAGCACGAGGACGCGGCCGAGACGAAGCGGCTGGTTGAGGCCGCCGGCCGCCGCTGTGAGACCATCGCGGGCGATGTGGGCGACGCGGCTTTCGTGAAGGACGCCGTCTCGCGCGGCGCGGGGTTCCTCGGCGGCCGCATCGACGTGCTGGTGAACAACGCCGCCGAGCAGCACACCAACGAGGACTTCGTCACCATCGACGAGGCGCAGGTGGAGCGAACCTTCCGCACCAACATCTTCGGCTATTTCTGGGTGGCGAAGAACGCGCTGCGATTCATGCCGGAGGGTGGTGCCATCATCAACACCACCTCCGTCACCGCCTACAAGGGCAGCCCGATGCTGATCGATTATTCCAGCACCAAGGGCGCCATTCTGGCCTTCACGCGCAGCCTGTCGCAGCAGCTGTACAACTCCCGCAAGATCCGCGTGAACGCCGTGGCACCCGGCCCGATCTGGACGCCGCTGATCCCTGCGAGCTTCGACGACGAGAGCACCGCCAAGCACGGTTCCTCCGCCAAGATGGGCCGCCCGGGACAGCCGGACGAGGTCGCGCCCTCCTACATCTTCCTCGCCTCCGAGGCCGACAGTTCCTACATCAACGGCCAGGTGCTGCACCCGAATGGCGGCGACGTCGTGAACGCCTGATCCCACGGGCGGCGCCACGGCGTCGCCCATGCAGCGCACCGCCCTTCCCCGCGTTGTGCTTGTCCGAATGCTGCGGGCTCACGCGCTCGACAGCCGATCCCACAAGACAACAGCACGGAGACAGCGCGCATGAAGGCGATCACCTGGCATGGCAAAGGCGACATGCGCTGCGACACCGTTCCGGACCCGACAATCGAGGATGGCCGCGACGCCATCATCAAGGTCTCGTCCTGCGCGATCTGCGGCTCCGACCTGCACCTTATGGACGGGGTGATCCCGACTATGGAGCGCGGCGACATCGTTGGCCATGAATGCATGGGCGAGGTCGTCGAGGTCGGGCGCGACAACAAGAAGCTGAAGGTCGGCGACCGCGTGGTGGTGCCCTTCACCATCTCCTGCGGCGAGTGCTTCTTCTGCCAGAAGGGCTTCTTCTCGGGCTGCGAGCGGTCCAACCCCAACAAGGGAATGGCGGAGAAGCTGTGGGGCCACTCGCCGGCCGCGCTGTTCGGCTATTCCCACCTTCTCGGCGGCATCCCCGGTGGCCAGGCGGAATATGTGCGCGTGCCCTATGCCGATGTCGGCCCGATCAAGGTGCCGTCGCACCTGACGGACGAGCAGGTGCTGTTTCTGTCCGACATTTTCCCCACCGGCTACATGGGCGCCGATTTCTGCAACATCCAAGGCGGCGAGACGATCGCCATCTGGGGTTGCGGCCCGGTAGGCCAGATGGTGATCCGCAGCGCTTTCCTGATGGGCGCCGAGCGCGTGATCGCGATCGACACCGTGCCCGAGCGCCTGGCCATGGCGCGCGCGGCCGGCGCGCACACGCTCGACTTCAAGGAAGTGGATATCTATGACGCCATCCAGGACCTGACGAAGGGCCGCGGCGCCGATGCCTGCATCGATGCCGTCGGCACCGAGGCCGACAGCACCGCCAGCTTCGATTCCGTGATCGACCGCATCAAGGTCGCCACCTTCATGGGCACGGACCGCCCGCATGTGCTGCGCCAGGCGATCCATTGCTGCCGCAACTTCGGCACCGTCTCGATCATCGGCGTCTATGGCGGCTTCCTCGACAAGATTCCCTTCGGTTCGGCGATTAACCGCGGCCTGACCTTCCGCATGGCCCAGACCCCGGTGCAGCACTACCTGCCGAAGCTGCTGGAGCTGATCGAGAGCGGGAAGATCGACCCCTCCTTCGTCATCACCCACACAGCGAATCTTGAGGAGGGACCGGACCTCTACAAGACGTTCCGCGACAAGAAGGACGGCTGCATCAAGGTCGTCCTCAAGCCCTGATCCCAACCCCTTCGGTAAGGAGAGCCAGCATGGCTGATTCCATCCGCCCCCTCGCCATCGTCACCGGCGCCTCCACCGGTATCGGCCTGGAGCTCGCCAAGCAGGTGGCCCCGCATGGCTACGACCTGCTGATCGCGGCGGACGAGCCCGAGATCGAGGCCGCCGCCTCCGAGCTGCGCGGCCTGGGCGCCACGGTCGAGACGGTGCAGGCCGATCTGTCCACCACCGAGGGCGTGGACAAGCTCCTCGCCGCCGCGCAGGGCCGCCAGATCGAGATTCTGATGGCCAATGCCGGCCGCGGCCTCGGCAAGGGCTTCCTCGACCAGGACTGGGACGAGGCGCGGCGTGTGGTGGACACCAACATCACCGGCACGATCTACCTGGTCCATAAGGTCGGGCAGCAGATGCGCGCGCGCAATGCCGGCAAGATCCTCATCACCGGCTCGATCGCGGGATTCATGCCCGGCAGCTTTCAGGCCGTGTACAACGGCACGAAGTCCTTCCTGAACTCGTTCTCCTGGGCCATCCGGAACGAGCTGAAGGAGACGGACATCACCGTCACCTGCCTCATGCCCGGCCCGACCGAGACCGAGTTCTTCGAGCGCGGCGACCTGATGGACACGCCGGTTGGCCAGGCCGAGAAGGACGATCCGGCGAAGGTGGCGAAGGACGGCTTCGACGCCATGATGCGCGGCGATGGCGACATCGTCAGCGGCTGGAAGAACAAGCTGCAGTCCGCGGTGGCGAATGTGCTGCCGGCCGCCGTGACGGCGCAGATGCATCGCGGCATGGCGGAGCCGGAGCACGACAAGTCGTAGCGCGGGTGGCCCCGGGAGGCTTTGCCTCCCGGACCCTCCACCGGGGAGGCACCGGCCTCCCCTGACCTCGCGTCGAGTTTTCAGGGTAAGGCTGATCGTCGTCGCGCTACGGGCCAAAGGCTCTGGCGAGAACGCATCTCAGAGCGCCGAGCGTTCAGACCTCCCGGCGAGCCACGCAAAGCAAATGGAAGGTCCAGGAAACTCAGTTTCCTGGTGGAGGGTCCAGGGAGGCAATGCCTCCCTGGGGCACCCCGCTCCTACCCCAGCATGTCACGCACGAGCGGCACCACCTTGCTCCCGTACAGCTCAATGCTCCGCATCATTTTCTCATGCGGCAGCGACCCCGCGCTGTACTTCATCTCGAACCGCGCGAGGCCGAGCGCGCGCACCGTCGCCGCGATCTTGCGCGCCACCGTCTCCGGCGTGCCGACATAGAGCGAGCCGCCCTCGATCTCGCGCTCGAAACCCGCGCGCTGCGCCGGCGGCCAGCCGCGCTCACCGCCGATCTGGTCATGCGTGCGCTTCCAGTGCGGGAACAACTCCTCCCGCGCGGCCTCCTCCGTGTCGGCGATGTAGCCGTGCGAGTGAATGCCGATGGGCTGCACGGGCTGGCCGAGCTTTTCCAGCGCCTGATGGAACAGGTCCACATAGGGGCGGAAGCGGTTCGGGTCGCCGCCGATGATGGCGAGCATCAGGGGCAGGCCGTGGCGCGCGGCGCGCACCACCGATTGTGGGCTGCCGCCCACGCCCACCCAGGCCTTCAGCGCGCCGTTCTCGATCGGCGGGAAGACGCGCTGGTCCCGCAGCGGGGGGCGGATGCTGCCCTGCCAGGTGACGGGCCCTCCCCTGCTGAGCGCCGCGAAGAGGTCCAGCTTCTCCTCGAACAGCGTCTCGTAATCCTGCAGGTCGAAGCCGAAGAGCGGGAATGATTCCGTGAAGGACCCGCGCCCCAGGATCACCTCAGCCCGTCCGTTGGAGACGGCGTCGAGAGTGGAGAAGCGCTGGAAGACGCGGATGGGATCGTCCGAGCTGAGCACGGTCACGGCGGTGCCAAGGCGGATGCGGTCCGTGCGCGCGGCGATCGCGCCCAGCAGCACCTCGGGCGAGGAGACGGCAAAATCCTCGCGGTGGTGCTCGCCGATGCCGAAGAAGTCGATGCCGAGCCCATCGGCCAGCACCGCCTCGTCGACGAGGTTCCGGATCACCTGCGCGTGCGGAAGCAGTGTGCCGTCCGGGCCGGTGGTGACATCCCCGAAGGTATCCAGGGCGAATTCAAGGGGGGCTGCCACGTCATGTCCTCTGTCGGTGGTGCGCTTCAGATGCAGCCGGAGGTAGCCATGGCCCGTCCGTCCTGCGATGCGGCACCGTCAATCACCCTCATTGATGCGGGTGATGCGGGGCGGTTCAGGCGAGCGCCGCCGCCGAGAGCCGCGCCGCCACCGCTTCCGCCGCGCGGATGCCGTCCACCCCCGCGGAGAGGATGCCGCCCGCATAGCCCGCGCCCTCACCGGCCGGGTACAGGCCCGGGGTGTTCAGGCTCTGCCCGGTCTCGTCGCGCCGGATGCGCAGGGGCGAGGAGGTGCGCGTTTCCACTCCCGTCATCACGGCATCGCCCATGGCGAAGCCCCTGATCTGGCGGTCGAAGGCGGGCAGCGCCTCGCGGATGGCGGCCACCGCGAAATCCGGCAGGCACTGCGCGAGGTCGGTGGGCGTGACGCCCGGCTTGTAGGACGGGATGACCTCACCCAGCGTCGTCGAGGGTCGCCGCGCCAGGAAATCCTCCACGCGCTGCGCCGGGGCGCGGTAGTCGCTGCCGCCGGCCACGAAGGCGCGCTCCTCCCAGTGCCGCTGGAAGGCGATGCCGGCCAGCGGCGAACCGGGATAATCGCGCTCGGGCGTGACGCTCACCACGATGCCGGCATTCGCGTTGCGCTCGTTGCGGGAGTACTGGCTCATCCCGTTCGTCACGAGGCGACCTGGCTCGGAAGCCGCGGCCACCACCGTGCCGCCCGGGCACATGCAGAAGGAGTACACCGCCCGCCCCTCGGCCACCGCCGGGCTGCAGTGGTGCACCAACTTGTAGTCCGCCGCACCGAGCACGGGATGCCCGGCCTGCGGCCCGAAGCGGCAGCGGTCGATCAGCCCCTGCGGATGCTCGATCCGCACGCCGATGGAGAAGGGCTTGGCCTCCATGAACACGCCGCGGTCATGCAGCATGGTGAAGGTGTCGCGCGCCGAATGGCCGACGGCGAGCACGACGTGATCCGCCTCCAGGAAGGACCCGTCGGAAAGATGCAGCCCGCGCACGGCGCGATCGGGGCCGAGCGCGACATCCTCCACCCGCGTGCCGAAGCGGTACTCCCCGCCCAGCGCCTCGATCCCGGCGCGCATATGCTCGACCATGGAGACGAGGCGGAAGGTGCCGATATGCGGCTTGGAGACGTAGAGAATTTCCTCCGGTGCGCCGGCGCGCACGAATTCCTCCAGCACCTTGCGGATGCGGTTGGCATTGTCGCCGATCCCGCTCCACAGCTTGCCGTCCGAGAAGGTTCCGGCGCCGCCCTCGCCGAACTGCACGTTGGATTCCGGCGTCAGCACGGAACGGCGCCACAGGCCCCATGTGTCCTGCGTGCGCTCCCGCACCACCTTCCCGCGCTCCAGCAGGATCGGGCGCAGGCCCATCTGGGCCAGGATCAGCATGGCGAAGAGCCCGCAGGGCCCGGCGCCGATCACGATGGGCCGTAGCCGTGGCGGCACGGCCGGGGGCGCCGGAAGCCGATAGGCGGTCTCGGGCGTGGGGAGGACATGCTTGGTGCCCCCGCCCAGCCGCGCCAGCACCGCCGCCTCGTCCCGCAACGCCACGTCCAGCGTGTAGATGAGCGCGATCGCCCCGCGGCGGCGGGCATCGTGGCCGCGGCGGAAGACGGTGATGTCCAGCACCTCGTCCGGGGACACGGCAAGGCGCGCCAGCACGGCGTCGCGCAGCGCGTCGTCGGCATGGTCCAGGGGGAGCTTGATCTCGGTCAGGCGCAGCATGGCAGGGCGGGATATAGGGTTTCCGTCCGGGAATTCATACGCGATTGACTCCCCCGCCCGCGGACCTGTGCCATGCGTCTTGGACTGGCCAGCGAAGGACAGTACTGTCGAGTGATGGCATAGCGGCGTGCTGCCGCACGTCGCGGCCGGATGAGGGGTGTGGGGCCGACCACCTTTGAAGCACATCAGGCGCCCGGGAAGTTGAGATGAACGCAGGCCTCGATCATCCCACCGCCGAATCGAAGCATCTCCGGCAGCTGGACGCGGCCCGTCTCTCCTCGCGCCGCGTGCTGGACCTCCTGCGGGGGCACCTCCGCTTCGGCTCGGTCCTCGATGTCGGGTGCGGCACGGGCGCGCTGCTCTCGGCCGTCATTGAGGGCGGCGCGGAAGACGTCCTCGGGATCGACGGGGCCTGGGCGGACCCGCAGCTCCTCGCCTTCGATCCCGGCCTGTTCCGGCAGATCGAGCTCAACGAAGCCTTCGACCTCGGGCGCCGCTTCGACCTCGTCGTCTCGCTGGAAACCGGCGAGCATGTGCGCCCGGTCGCGGCGGCGGGCTTCGTCGCCTCGATCGCCCGTCATGGCGACCAGATTCTGTTCTCGGCTGCCCTGCCCGGCCAGGGCGGGGCCGATCATGTCAACGAGTGCTGGCCGGAGAGCTGGACGCAGCTCTTCGCCGCCGAAGGATTCGACGCCTTCGACCCCATCCGGCGGACGCTCTGGGGCGATGCCGATGTGGAGCCCTGGATGCAGCAGAACGCCCTGCTGTTCCTCCGCCGCGACCAGCCCGTTCCGAAGAGCCTGGAGCCCTTCCGGATCACGGGCGAGCCCGCGACCTTTGTCCACAGGGTCACCTACACCCGGCTGATCCGCCGTATCAGCCAGCTCAAGAAGGAAGTCGCCGACCGCCAGCAGGCCGCCGGCGCTGCACCGCGCGCCGAGGCGCCGGGCAGTTCCGGGCTGCCGCGCCAGGCCAATGCGGCAGAGGTGACGGACACCCTCGTCCGGAACCTGCGGGCGGGCACGCCGAGCAGCCTCGTCCGGCTCAGCCACTGCGAGTCCAAGTTCATCAACTGGCCCGACGTCTTCACGCGCGAGGAGATCAACAAGTCCCTCCGCCGGCAGTTCGGCTATGTGGACATCGAGAACCGGGACATCGACGCGATCGCCGCCATGATGCGCGCCGCGGTCGCCTGCTCCGACATCGTCGGCGTGCCCGTGCTGACCAAGGACGAGCGGGCCCGGATGGAGGCGGGTGACAACAACCTGCGCCTTTGGAACGAGGTCGCGCCGGCCTGCCAACGCCACCGGCTGCTGCATGCCGATACGACCATCACCTCCCCGAACATCCATCTGCGCCTGCAGGACAGCAATTTCCTCGAGCACATGGCGGCGGTGGCCCCGGCGCTGACGCTGATCGGCTGCCGCGACCTGCGCCCGCAGTTCCGCCGGCTGGGCTTCGCCGATGTCGAGCACATCCCGGTGCCCGAAGCCTACCGGACGCGGCCGCGCGACCTGCCAGTGACGCGCCACTACCCGGATGCCTTCGACGCGATTGTGGCCCGTATCCGGGAGGCGCGGCGCGGCGGCCTCTATTTCGTCGGCGCGGGCGTGCTCGGGAAGGTCTACTGCCAGGAAGCCCGGCTGGCGGGCGGCATCGCCGTCGATGTCGGCTCGGTGATGGATGTCTGGGCCGGGGTGGTGAGCCGGACGGGGTTCGAGGGCCGCGTGCAGCTCTACGCCCTCGAGGCGCGCTGACCGGGCCTGCCGGCGTGAGCGAGCCGCTTCCCCCGACGGACGAGCCTCCCTCCGAGCTGGAGCGGGACTATCTCCGCCGCCGCCTGGAGTACCAGCCATGGCTGGCGGGCCGGGCGGGAGAGGAGGAGCGGCGGGAGCAGGAGGAGGTGCAGCGGATCCTCGCCCGTCATGCCGGCGCGAAGATCGGCAAGGGCTGCTTCGTCTCGGCGCTGGCGAATATCTTCACGGACCGGCTGGTGCTCGGTGACCGGAGCTGGATCGCGGCGGGGGCCATCCTGCGCGGCATCATCCGGATCGGGTCACAGAGCACGATCAATCCCTACGCCCACATCGCCGGGCGGGTGACGATCGGCAGCGGGGTGCGCATCGCGGGCGGCGTCGCGCTCTACGGCTTCAACCACGGCAGCAGCCGCCTGGATCAGCCGATCCATCGCCAGCCCCGCACCTCCAAGGGCATCGTCATCGGGGACGGTAGCTGGATCGGCGCAAACAGCCTGGTCGTGGACGGGGTTTCCATCGGGCAGCACTGCATCGTCGCCGGCGGCGCGGTCGTCACGGCCTCCTTTCCCGACTACAGCGTCCTCGGCGGCAACCCGGCACGGCTGATCCGCAACAGGCAGGAGGGGGAGAGCACCGCCTGATTTTAGGCCGGCGTCACGGCGCCTTGTGCCGGAACCAGAACTTGTTCCCGCCGACCTCGCCCGCGTAGCGGCCTTCCGCCATGACCTCGCGCACCGCCGCGCTGACGCCGGAGAAATCGTGATCGTCCCCGATCAGCATGCCACCCTCGTTGAGGAGCGGAAGCCAGCCGCGCAGGTCGCCGATCACCGATTCATACTCGTGGTCGCCGTCGATATAGATCAGGTCGGGCCGCAGCCTGTATGCGGCGAAGAGCTTCGCGGCCGCCACGCCGGTGAGCGGCAGCGGCGTGATCCGGGCCTGGTGGCCGGTCGCGATCACGTTCGACAGGAACTGGAAGTACAGCGTGGGGAAGCCGTTCCGCATCCGCAGGTCCGCCCGGCTGCCCGTCCCCTCCGTTCGCTTCCAGTGCTGCCAGTTGCCCAGCCAGGTGTCGACACAGACGATCTCCGCCTGCAGCCCGATCTCCTGGCAAATTCCGGCCATGTGGATGGCGGAAGCACCCTTCCAGGTACCGACCTCCACGATCAGCTTCGGCCTCTGGGCAGTGATCGTCCGGCGAAAGATCGGGTCCTTCGACCCCCAGCCCTGCATGTCCTGCGGATAGCTGTGCTGCAGCTCGGCATAGGGGTCCACGTCGTGCAGCAGGCGCCGGACCCGGCCGATGCTCGGCGGTGCGGCGCCCCCGGCCTCCCCTGGCCCGCCAGGATTGTCCTCCGGGATCCGGCCAGGCGGGCGGCTTCCGGTCACCACGAAGTCCGGGAAAGTGTCGCGATCCGCTTCGGGCGGAAGTCGTCGGATGTCTGCATGAGAAGATCCTGCCCGCGGCGTCCACCAAGGCTAGCCGAAGGGTCGCACCGCGGAAAGCGGGCGACGGGTCAGGCCGCTTCCCTCTTCTGGCCCCATGCTGGACACGTGTTCCGGTATCGCTTGATGATCCATCCTCCTGAGCGCAAACTCCTTTCGCTCCCCGACCTTGCCGTCCTGGCTAGCCGAACCATCCGGTTCCGGGATTGTTTGTCCGGGGTGAAGGGGCACGGCCTCGGTGAGGAATGAGATGAGTACGCCCCCTCCGTCCGGCACGGCCTCCCCTCCCGCGGCTTCGGGCGCCGGCACCAACCCCGGCCAGCAGCCTGCGCTCACCTCCGCCGTAGCAGGGTTCGCGCTCGCCGGCTCGGTCGGGGTGGTGGTGCCGAACTACAATTATGCCCGCTACCTCCCGGGACGCCTGTCCTCCATCATGGCGCAAGGGGAGTTGGTGGGCCGGCTGATCTTCCTCGATGACGCATCCACCGACGACAGCATGGCCGTGGCCGAGCCCCTGCTGGCCCGCTTCTCCTGCCCGGTCACGGTGCTGCGCAACGCCGTGAACTCGGGCTCGGTCTTTCGCCAGTGGGCGCGCGGGCTGGAGAGCGCCGATACGCCTCTCCTCTGGATCGCCGAGGCCGATGACGGTGCAGAGCCTGGGATGCTGGAAGCCCTGGCCAGACGGCTGGCCGAAGACGAGGCCGCCGTTTTCGCCTTCTCCGATTCCGTGGGGGTCGGGCCGGACGACGCCGTTGTCGCCGAGAGCACGAAGACCCACGCATCCGCGTTGGGCGACCATGTCCTGGACCGTGACGCGACGCTGTCGGGAACGGACTTCCTGCGGCGGTGCCTCTGCCCGCGCAACCTCGTGGTCAGCGCCAGCGCCGTCCTATGGCGCACGCAGGCGCTGCGCGCAGCGCTGGAGAGGCTGGGCGATATGATCGACCGCTGGCGAGTGGCCGGCGATTGGCGGATCTACGCCGAGGCAGCGGCCTCCGGCGGGCCGGTGCATTACGACGCGCGGCCCTTCAATCGGCACCGGCGCCATGGCGCGAGCGTGACCGGCGCGCTGCCTCGCCCCCGCCACTTTGCGGAGGTAGTCGCGATGCACGCCAACCTGCGCCACCTTCTCGGCCGCGATACGATGAATGATGAGCGGATGCGCCGCCATCTCGTTGATCTCCGGCGCTCCTGGGAGCTTGCATAAGATCGTGCGGCATCAATCTGGAAGCGGCCGGCCGACCGGTCTCATAAATGGCAGCTTGGCACGCATTCTAGAGCGCCCGTGTAAGGGAGGTGGGCTGCCGCCTGAGCACGCCTCGTGAGCACGGATGCGACGCCGCCGCCAATCGAGGCTGCCCGCCCGGCCAGCCGAGGCCATATCGAGGTCTTCGGCCGGCGCGACCGATTTCTCCATGTGGCCGGCTGGTTCCGCGCCACCGCAGAGCAGCTCGCGGCCGCGACACCGCGTCTCGTGCTGGCCTGGGGGGAGGAGCGGCGCGAGATGCCGCTACGGCGGCTTCGCGAGCGGCGCGACCTGCCCGCCCAGGGCCAGCTTCCCCCCGGCCACGGCTTCCAGGTGCTGATCGAGGCTCCGGAGACGGAGGACGCCGCTTCCGCCACGATGCTCCTGGGCGAGGAGGCGGTGCCGCTGAATCCTGCCGCCCTTCAGCCCAGGCCCTTCAGGCCGCGCGGCGGCATGGACGCGCCCGACCGCGAGGGTATCCGCGGCTGGGTCTTCGACATTCCGGGGGAGGAGCCTCTGGTCCGCATCGACGGGGGCGAACCGATCCCGGTGCCGCTCACGCTGCCGCGCCCCGATCTGCCTTTCGACGACGGCTCGGACACGCTGCTCCTTGGCTTCCATCTCTCCGTCGAGGCCCTGCGCCGCATCCGGCCGGACGCCGTGCTCACGGACGGAAAGCCGCATGAGGTCGTCCTCGTCGCCTCCGGGGTCGAGCTCGCCCAGGGCACGCTGGTGCTGGTGCCCCCCGCTGCCCCCGGGCCCGCGCCCGGAGCCGTTCCGGGTCAGACGCCCCGGCCGAAGGGCGCGCGCATCCACGGCCATGTCGAGATCTTCGCGCGCCGGGGACGATTTGTCTTCGTTGTTGGCTGGTTCCGCGCCCCCGAGGACCGGCTCGCCGCCGAGACGCCGTGCCTCATCCTGCGCTGGGGCGAGGAGCAGCTTGAGATGCCGCTGCGCCGCCTGCGGAACCGGCGCGACCTGCCCGCCCAAGGCGACCTGCCGGCCGGCCGCGGCTTTCAGTTTCTGCTGAAAGCCCCCGAGACCGGCGATGCGGCCACGGCCGCGCTGCGCCTGGGAGAGGACCTCTCGCCGCTCAATCCGCCAGCCCTGCAACCGACGCCCTTCACCCCGCGCGGCACCATGGATGTCGGCGACCGCGAGGGGGTGCGCGGCTGGGTGCTGGACGAGGCCGGGGCACCGCTCTTCCTCGTGCTCGACGACTGTGAGCCGATCCCGGTCCCGCTCACCGTCCAGCGCCCGGACCTGCCCTTCGACAACGGCACGGACAGCTTCCTCTTCGGCTTCCACCTGCCCATCGAGGCGCTGACCGACAGCCTGCGCGACAGCGACCCGGGTGCCCTGCTCTTCGACGGAAAGCCGCGCGACCTCGTCCTTCTCTCCTCCGGCGTCGTGATCGTCCGGCGCACCCTCGCCTTCCGGCGCGACATCATCGGCAAGCTCGAGCGCACCGACAACGAGGAGGCGAAGGGCTGGGTGGCGGAGCGCGGCCGGCCGCAGGACATGCAGGCCGTGGACCTGCTGCTCGACGGCACGCGCTGGGCGACGGTGACCGCCGATATCGACCGGCCCGACCTCACCCGGGCCGGGGTGGTCCATCGCGGCGGCGGCTTCCGCATCGCCCTGCCCCATCTCCATCCCGGGGAGGGCGGGCCGCTGGGCATCGCGGCCATGCCGCGGCTCGCGGTGCAACCGCTGGCGGGCGAGGTGGTGAAGGAGGCGGTCCCGGCCTGGCGAAAGGGCCGCGGCGACCTGGCCTTCCGCCTGCCCGAGGAGGGCGGCCCGCGCGTTGTCGTCGTCGTCCCGATCTACAACGCGGCCGCCGAACTGGACCGTTGCATCGCCAGCCTCGTGCGCCACACCACCGCCCCTGCCCGGCTGATCCTGGTGGACGATGCCAGCCCGCAGCCGGAGATGGCCGAGGTGCTGCGCCGCTGGGCGGACACGCCGGGGATCGAAATTCATCGCAACCCCGGGAATCTCGGCTTCACCCGCACCGCCAATCGCGGCATGGCGCTGGCCGGGCGGGACGACGTGGTGCTGCTGAACTCGGACACCGCGGTCGGGCCAGGCTGGCTGGATGGGCTGCGCGCTGCCGCCTATTCCGGGCCGCGCACGGGCACCGCCACCGCCATATCGAACAACTCCGGCGCCTTCTCCGTGCCCGAGCTGGGCATCGACAACCCGATGCCGCCCTGGTTCGGCGTGGACGAGATGGCCCGGCTGGTGCGCGGCGCCGCCCTCTCCCTGTACCCGACTGTGCCGACCGGGCACGGCTTCTGCCTGTATATCCGCCGCGACTGCCTGGACGAGGTGGGCGTGCTGGACGAGGCCGCCTTCCCCCGCGGCTATGGCGAGGAGAACGACCTCTGCATGCGCGCCGGGCGCGCGGGCTGGGAGAATGTGCTGGATGACCGGACCTTCGTCTGGCACCAGCGATCGGCCTCGTTCGGTGCCGAGAAGCAAGGGCTGAGCGCGGCCGGCAGCCAGGTGGTGGACGAGCGCTACCCGGATTACCGCACGCTCATCGGCCTGTTCGAGAGGGACCCGGCCATCCTCGCCGTGCGCTGGCGCGTGCGACGCGCCGAGGCAAGGGCGCGAGCCGTGGGAGCGGTACCGCGCCCGCGCGTGCTCTTCGTCATCTCCACCGAGAGCGGCGGCACGCCGCAGACCAACCGCGACCTGATGGACGCGCTGTCGGACCGCTACGAGCCCTGGGTGCTGCGCTGCGATTCCCGGGCCCTCACCCTCTCCCGCCACATCCCTGCCGAGTTGCGGGCCGAGGGCGGGCCGGTCGCAGAGCCTGTGGAGGAGCACCGGCTGGAGCGCCGGATCGCGCCCGCCACCCATGGCAGCGCCGAGTACGACCGCATCGCCGCCGACCTCATCCTGCGCCACGGCTTCGAGCTGGTGCATGTGCGCCACATCGCCTGGCACGGCACGGGGCTGACGCGGGTATGCCGGCGCCTGGGCGTCCCTGTCGTCTTCTCCTTCCATGACTTCTACACGGCCTGCCCTGTGACGAAGCTTCTGGACGCCGAGGGGCGCTTCTGCGGCGGCCCCTGCACCGAGGGCGAGGCGGATTGCACGGCGGAGCTGTGGCCGGCGGAAGCCGTCCCCCCGCTGCGCCACCGCTTCGTCCATCGCTGGCAGGAGATGATGGCGGAGGCGCTGCGGGCCTGCGATGCCTTCGTCACCACCTCGCCCTCCGCACAGCGCGTGATGACCGACAACTTCCCCTTCCTGGCGGAGCGCGACTTCCGGGTCATCCCGCATGGCCGCAGCTTCGCGCGGATGGAGGGGCTGGGTGCCGAGCCGAGCCTGGATGAGAAGCTGCGTGTGCTGGTGCCGGGCAATGTCTCGGGCGCCAAGGGCGGCGGGCTGGTCGCGGCCATGGCGGCGATCGACCGGGGGCGGCAGGTGGAGTTCCACGTCCTGGGCGGGGTGGATTCCACCCTCGCCAACGCGCCGGGCATCGTGCTGCACGGCCGCTACGACCGCGCGGACTTCGCGGCGCATGTCGCGCGCATCCGGCCGCATCTCGGCGCCGTGCTGTCGCTCTGGCCGGAGACCTATTGCCACACCCTCACGGAGTGCTGGGCCGCCGGTCTCCCCGTGATGGCCACTGCCCTGGGCGCGCTGGCCGAGCGCATCGGCGAGAGCGGCGGCGGCTGGCTTGTCGATCGCTGGATGGAGCCCGAGGCAATGCTCGCCGAACTGCTGCGCCTGCGCCGTGACCCGGCCGAGGTGCGCGCGCGCCGTGACGAGGTGCTGGACTGGCAGGCGCGCACCGGGCGCCACCGCACCACCACGGCCATGGCGGCTGAATACGACCGGCTGTACCGCGAGGTGCTCGACCGCCGCCGCGCCTTCCGGGCGGAGCCGGAGCGGCCCCGCGTGGTGCTGACGCTCGATGCGCCCCGCGGCGCCCTGCCCTCGCCGCTCGCCGCCGCCACGCGCAACGCGGTGTCCCGCCCCTTCATCTTCCGCCCCATCCTGCCCTCCTTCTCCTTTGGCGACCCCTCCGCGGGGACGGCCGATGCCGTGCTCGTCGCGACCGATGCGCTGCCTGCGGAGGATCTGGCGGCGCTGCGGCAACGCTGCGCCGCCATCGGCCTGCCGGTGATCGCGGCGCCTGTCGGCGAGCCGGAAACGGGCGCACCGGGCGAGGAGATCTTCCTGGGCGAGGGATTGGATCTGGCATCCTGGCTATCGGACGGCCCGCCTGCCGTGCCCGGGGCCGCGTCGGCGGCCGGGCCGGAGGCCGGCGTGCCCTGCCGCGTGCTCTTCGCCACCACCGGGGACGACGCCCAGCTCGCGGCGCTGTACCCCGTCTTCGATGACCTGACGGCGCTCGGGGTGGCAACGCTCGGCGTGCTCGGTGCCCTGCCGGCGGCCTGGTATCAGGCCCTCGGGGTCGCGGAGATGGACGGCGTAGCGGCCCTGCGCCGCACGGCACGCGACCACGATCTCGGCCTCGCCCATGCCGGGCCGGCCCTGCTGGCCATGCAGGCGGCGGGCCTTCCGGTGCTGGCTATCCCGCCCGCCCTCGCCGGCGAAGATCCCGTAGCCGCAGATCTGGCGCGGGACGTGCTGCTGCGCCAAGTGGCAGAGCTTTCCGTCGATACGCCCCGCCGCGCGGCGCTGGGCCGGGAGGGACGGCGTGCGGCACGCGCGGCGATGCTGGCGCACCCGGCCGGAACGGGCATCGATCTCCACCTGCGCAGCCTGCTCCGGGACCAACAGGCCCCGCCCTCGGCGGAAGCCGGGGAGGAGGGGCCACACGGGCTGCTGAGCGAGGATCCTGTCGCCTGACCTTGACGAGCCTAAAACCGGTCGGTGCGCGGAGGGGTCGCTAGACCGACATCCCCGCGCACCAGCCGGACGACCAGGCCCATTGGAAGTTGTAGCCGCCCAGCCACCCCGTCACGTCCACCGCCTCCCCGATCACATGCAGCCCCGGCACTGCCTTCGCCGCCAGGGTTTGCGGCGACAGGGCCGCGGTATCGACGCCACCGGCCATCACCTCCGCCTTCGCGTAGCCCTCGGTGCCCGTCGGCGTCACGGCCATGCCCTTCAGCATCGCCGAGACCTCCTTCAGCGCCTTGTTCCCGAGCTCCCCGATCGGCCGCGTGTGCCCCGCCAGCCGCGTGGTGCCGAGCGCCGCGGCCAGGCGCTGCGGCAGGCGTTCCGCCAGCACCGTGTGCAGCGCGGCGCGCGGCCGTTCCTCCTTGCGCGCCAGCAGCCAGGCGGTGGCGTCCACATCCGGGAGCAGGTCGAGCTGGACGGTCTCCCCCGCCCGCCAGGGCGTGGAGGCCTGCAGGATGGCGGGGCCGGACAGGCCGCGATGGGTGAACAGCATCGCCTCGCGGAAGCGCGTCGCGCCCGCGCGCGCCTCCACGGGCAGGGAGACGCCCGAAATCGGCCGCATCAGCGCCAGCTCGGCCTCGCCGAAGGTCAGCGGCACCAGCCCCGGTCGGGGCTCCACCAGCGCCAGGCCGAAGCGGCGCGCGAGGTCGAGCGAGAGGCCCGTCGCGCCCATTTTCGGGAT
This sequence comes from Roseomonas sp. WA12, assembly GCF_054165765.1. Taxonomy (NCBI): domain Bacteria; kingdom Pseudomonadati; phylum Pseudomonadota; class Alphaproteobacteria; order Acetobacterales; family Roseomonadaceae; genus Roseomonas; species Roseomonas sp. WA12. Next base: position 3,864,693 of record NZ_CM135108.1, read on the forward strand.
GGAAAGGCCGCCCGTGGCCAGCACGAGGGCCGGCGCGGTAAAGGTGCCGCGATCCGTCTCCACCCGAAAGGTATCGGCGCGGGTCACGTCGATAATCCGGTGGCGCAGGCGCAGGTCCACGCCGCCCGTCTCGCACTCGTCCAGCAACAGCTGCACGATCGCGCGCGCCGAGCCGTCGCAGAAGAGCTGGCCGAGGGTCTTCTCGTGATACGGGATGCGGTGGCGCTCGACGAGCGCGATGAAATCGTCCTGCGTGTAGCGGGCGAGGGCCGAGCGCGCGAAGTGCGGGTTGGCCGAGAAGAAGCGGGACGGCTCGGTCCCGGTGTTGGTGAAGTTGCAGCGCCCGCCGCCGGAGATGATGATCTTGGCGCCCGGCGCATCGGCATGGTCGAGCAGCAGCACGCGCCGCCCGCGCTGCCCCGCGGTGAAGGCGGCCATCAGCCCGGCGGCACCGGCGCCGAGGATAATGGCGTCGAAGGCGCTCATCCCATCAGCCGTTTGATGACGGAGAGCGGGGTCGTGTAGGGCGGGTAGCGCATGGGCGGATCGATCCCGGCAGGCTGGCGGAAGACGGCGCGCGCGTTGGAGAAGGCCTCGAACCCTGCCTGCCCGTGATACCGCCCCTGCCCGCTCGGCCCGACGCCGCCGAAGGGCAGGTCGGGCACGGTGCAGTGCACGATGTGCTCGTTCACGCAGAACCCGCCTGATGGCAGCGCCTGCGCCACGGCATCGGCGAAGCCGCGATCCCGCGTGTGGACATACAGCGCCAGCGGCTCAGCCTGCGTGGACAGTTCCGCGAGCAGCGCGCCACGGTCGCGCCAGGGGACGATGGGCAGGATGGGGCCGAAGATCTCCTCCCGCAGCAGGGCGGGATCGGGATTCAGCATCAGCGTCGGCTGGATGTGCAGCGCGTTCCTGTCCACGCCGCCGCCCTGCACCACGCGTCCCCGCGCCAGCACGGCCTCCAGCCGGCCGAGATGCCGCGCATCCACCACGCGCTGCATCCCGCGGCCATCGGCGCCGTAGAAGCGGCGGATGGTCTCGCGCAGCGCGGCGGTCAGCGCCTCGGCGCGGGATTCATGCACCAGCACATGGTTGGGGGCGAGGCAGGTCTGCCCGGCATTCATGAACTTCGCCCAGGCGATGCGCCGCGCGGTGAGCCTGACATCCGCGCTCTCGTCCACGATGCAGGGATTGGCGCCGCCCAGCTCCAGCGTGGTGGTGGCCAAGTTGCGCGCCGCGGCCTCGGCCACCTTGCGGCCGGTCTCGGTGCTGCCGGTGAAGAAGATGTGGGCGAAGGGCTCGGTCGTGAGGGCTGCGGCGAGATCGGGGCCGCCCTGGGCTACCTGCACATGGCCGGGCGCGAAGCAGCGCGCCGCCATGACCTCCAGCACCGCCGCCGTGCGCGGCGCGACCTCGGAGGGCTTCAAGACCACCGTGTTTCCTGCGGCGACGGCGCTGACCAGCGGCACGAGGCAGAGCTGCACCGGGTAGTTCCACGGGCCGAGGATCAGCACCGCGCCCCGCGGTTCCATCCGCAGCGCGGCGCGGCCGGGCAGGTGGAACCAGCGCCCACCCACGCGCCGCTCCGCCGCCCAGCGGGGCAGGCGCTTGAGCGTGAGCGCGATCTCCTGCCGCACCAGCAGGATCTCGGAGGTCCAGGCCTCGAAGGCGGACTTGCCGAGATCGGCCGCCAGGGCCGCCAGGAGGTCGTCCTCCATCGCCGCCAGCCCGTCGCGCAGCGCCAGCAGCGCGGAGCGGCGGGCCTCCAACGGGCGGGTGGCGCCGGTGGCGAAATGGGCGCGGGCGGCTGCCAGCAGGGCGGGGGCGTCGGCCATGCGCCCCCTCTACCCCGCGCGCCGTGGGAAGGCGATGGACAGCCGGGGGCCGGACCACTCATGGCCCGCAGCCCCCTCCAGGATCAACGCCGCGCCAGCCATTGCACGAGCTGCCCGCGCAGCCAAGCCTCGCCCGGATCCTGGTCCACCGCCGCCCGCCAGGCCATGTGCAGCACCGATTCAGGGCAGGGAAAGGGAGGCGTATCCACCGCGAGGCGATCCAGTTCCCCCAGCGCCTGCAATGCATCCACCACCGCCTCGGTTACCAGGCAGAGCAGGTTCGTGCCCATCAGGGTGCGCGGCATCAGCGCGAAATCCGGCACGCCGAGAACCACCTGCCGGCTCCGGCCCAGCTTTGCCAGCTCCTCATCCGCGAAGCCCGTGAGGTCGCCCCGTGGGGTGACGAGCATGTGCGGCCGGGCGCAATAGGCGTCCAGGTCCACCGGCCCGGGCGAGGCGGCATCGCGCAGCACGCGCCAGCCGCCGCGGCGCAGCACCCGCAGCTTCGCCGCCGCCGGAAGCTCCACGACATGCCCGAGCGCCAGGTTGATCTCGCGCGATTGCAGCATGTGCGGGATGGTGCGGAAGCTGGCGCTGCGGACGATCATCCGGCAGTGCGGCGCGGCCTGCCGCAGCATCGGCAGGAAGGGGATCATCGTCATCGCGACGTCCTCGCTCATGCCCATGCGGAAGGTGCGGGTGTCCGTCGCCGGGTCGAAGGGCACGGCGCCCGCGATGGCGCCGGCCATGCTCTGCAGCGCGGGGGCGAGCTGCTCCATCAGCGCCTCCGCCCGCGGCGTCGGCTCCAGCACGCGGCCGTTCCGGATGAACAGCTCATCCTTGAAGATGGCGCGCAGCCGCCCGAGGGCGGAGGAGGTGGCAGGCTGCGAGAGGAACAGCGTTTCGCCGGCCCGGGTCACGCTGCGTTCCCGCATCAGGGCGGTGAAAACCGGCAGCAGGTTGAGGTCGAACTGCCGGAGCCCGGCCTCATCCGCGCGCTGGTTCATCCTGCCCCACAAGCCTTCCGTGCCGATCCGGCCGTATCATGCAACGGGGCACTTCCATTCACTAGACGGATACGGCCTATCCGCCGCATGCGTTGGATCCGCCCCGCGCGGGGGTCCATATCCCGGCCAGACGACGACGACATAGTGCCGCCGCCATTCACCAAGGATATAGCGCGATGTCCACTTCGCTCACCAAGACCCTCCGTACCCTCGGCCTTGCCGCTGCCCTAATGGGCCCGGCCCTCGGTCAGGGCGCGCTTGCCCGCACCGCCTGGACCGTCGATGGCCCGATCGACCTGCCCGCGGTTTCCCGCAACGCCGCCCCGCAGGGCACGGCCGATGTGAACCCGGCGCTGAACACGCTGGAGGAGAGCGGCGCGACGGGCGGCGACGGCCAGCACAGCTGAGCGGGCCGATGCCTGCCAACGCGTGAAAGGGGGTCGCCGGCATGTCCGGCGGCCCCCTTCGCGCGTCAGCCCCGCCGCAGGTTCCACAGATACGGGTTGGGGCCCTGCAGCACACCCGACAGGTCCGCCCGGAACCCGGTCTTGAGCACGAAGAGCCCGCTGGGCGCGAAGCCCACATGGTCCCAGGCCGTGCGCTGCACCTCCGCAAAGGCGGCCGATTGCGCGGCGGGGTCAGGCGCATAGAGCCAGCGCTCGATATTCGCCTCCGTCGCCGGATCGGTCGGCCACCCGAACCAGGCGGTCGGCCCGTCGCCGCGGATGCCGGAATTCACCGCCGGATTGGCGATGGAAGCGGCCGGGAAGTTAGTGGGGTAGATGCTCCAGCCGCCATGACTCGCATCCTCGCGCGAGTTGCGGCGCGTCAGCATCGCGGCCCAGTCCATCTCCTGCAGGTCCACCTGGAAGCCGAGCTGGCGGCACACATCCGCGGCCAGCCGGCCCTGGGGGGCCACGGCCGCGAAATCCGTGGGGTTGATCACCACCACCTTCGCCCCCTCCGCCCCTGCCGCGCGGATGGCGGCGCGGGCGCGGGCGAAGTCGCGCGGGGGGGACGGGAACTCCACCACATCGGGCAGGGTGCAGGGGAACAGCGCGTGGCACTCGCGCCAGTCGCCAGGGGCGGCGACGGAGGCCATGTGGTCGGGCTGGCTGATGCAGTCGCGCACGGCGCGACGCACCTCCACCTTGTCGAAGGGCGGGTGCAGGTGGTTGAAGCGGATCACGCCCAGGAAGCCGATCGGGTCGTAGATCTGCGTGCGGATGTTGCGGTCCCGCGCCAGCAGCGGCAGCAGGTCCGGCAACGGATATTCCACCCAATCCACCTCGCCCCGTTGCAGCGCCGCGCCAGCCGTCGCGCCATCGGGGATGATGTGCCACTCCAGGCGATCGAAATGCACGCGCTTGCCGCCCGAGGCGCCCTCGGCGGGTTCATCGCGCGGCACATAGGCCTCGTTGCGCGCATAGGCGACAAAGCTGCCCGGGTTGAACTCGGAGGCAATGAACTTCCACGGCCCGCTGCCCACCATCTCCGGCACCGGCCGCGCCGGATCTGTGTTCGCCAGGCGCTCGGGCATGATGAAGGGCGGGATGCCGGCGGGCTTGGCCAGGGCGTAGAGCATCGCCGGGAAAGGGCGGTTCAGCCGGATGGTGAGTGTCCGGTCATCCGGCGCGCCCCATTCGGCCACGGCGCGGGCCAGGATCTGCCCGAACAGGTCCCGCACGCACCAGCGCTTCAGGCTGGCGACGCAATCCCGCGCCCGCACTGGCTCGCCGTCATGGAAGCGCAGGCCGTCGCGCAGGCGGATGGTCCAGAGCAGGCCGTCCGCGCTCATCTCGTGCCCGGCCGCCATCTGCGGGCGCGGGTGCAGCTTTCCGTCCGTGGCGTAGAGCGTGTCAAACACGCAGAAGCCGTGGGTGGTGCTGATCGTGGCGTTCTGCACGATCGGGTCCAGCGCCGTCAGCGCCGCCTGCGGCACGAAGCGCAGCGTGCGGGCGCGCGCCGGCTGGGCAAGGGTGGGTTGGGCCAGGCTGGGCAGTGGAAGCGCCGAAAGGACGGCGCCTGTCAGCAGGGAGCGGCGTTGCATGGGGTCTCCTCCTTCCCGCCAGGCGGGGGCGGAGACGGCTGGCCCGGACGCGACGCACCAGCCCACGGGCACGCCGTTCCCCGACCAACCGCCTGAGGAGCGGAATGGAGGGTTGGCGGGCTCGCGTGTTGCGGGCGCATGGTCGTCATGGTGCACCGATCCCTACGCCGGTCCGAACCGGGTCAGGTTCCAGGGGTCGCGGGAAAGTCCCGCCTCTCAGCCCGAAATGGGCTCCCCCCGGTGTCCGCGGCTGGTATGGCGCGCCGCCTGTCGAAAAGGCAAGCTGCGACACCGCCTCCCGCCCGGGATGGCCGCTCCGGCCCGGCTCCGCTAGGACTGTTGCGGTAAAGCATGCCCCCGTGGCCGCCGACGGAGCCCCGCAATGCCCCTTTCCAGCCCCACCGACCGCTCGGCGATGCCGGCCTGAGCATGGGCCGCATCCTCGTCACCGGCGCGGCCGGCTTCATCGGCGCCCATCTCTGCCAGTCCCTTCTCGCCCGCGGTGAGGAGGTGATCGGCCTCGACAACTTCAACCCGTACTACGATCCCGCGCTGAAGGAGGCGCGCGTCAACGCCCTCACCGGCAATGCGCGCCCAGGTGCCTTCCAGATGCACAGGCTCGAGCTGGCGGACACCGAGTCCCTGCTCGCCCTCATGGCCGCGAACCCCGATATCGACCGCGTCGCCCATCTCGGCGCCCAGGCCGGCGTGCGCTGGTCGCTGGAGGCGCCCTTCGCCTACACGGCGGCCAACGTCACCGGCCATCTCGGCATCCTGGAGGGCGTGCGCCGCTCCGAGGGCCGCATCCGCCACACCGTCTATGCCTCCACCAGCTCCGTCTACGGATCGCGCAGCGAGGGCGGCGCCTTCCTCGAGACCGACCGCGTGGACCGCCCGGCCTCGCTCTACGCCGCCACCAAGCGCGCGGGCGAGCTGATGAGCAGCGTCTACACGGATCTCTACCACCTGCCGCTCACGGGCCTGCGCTTCTTCACCGTCTACGGTCCCTGGGGCCGGCCCGACATGGCCTACTGGCTGTTCACGGATGCCATGCTGAAGGGCGAACCGATCAAGCTCTTCAACGAAGGCCGCATGCTCCGCGACTTCACCTTCGTGGACGACATCGTCGCCGGCATCATCGCCGCCCTCGACCATCCGCCCGCCGATGGCGGGCACCGGCTGTACAACATCGGCAACAGCAACCCCGAGAAGCTGCTCGACATGGTGGCGATCCTGGAGGAGCTGCTGGATGTGCCCGCCCGCCGCGTGCTGATGCCCATGCAGCCCGGCGACGTCCCCGCCACCTTCGCCGACACCTCGGCCATGCTGCGCGATTTCGGCTGGCAGCCCACCACGGACCTGCGCACCGGCCTCACCCGTTTCGTCGGGTGGTGGCGCGGGCACTTCGGCTAGGCACTCCGAGCATCTGCCCCGCGCACTGAAATCCTCCTTGAGCGCGAATTTCAATCCCAACAGCGCCGCCGCGTTGGCGCCGAAAGCCCTGGCGCAGGCCGCATCCTTCAGGCTGAAACGCCCGGCCGCACCCGTGCTGGAGTGGATCGCCGCATGACGCCGCGGGCCGTGCTCCTCATCGCTCTCGGCGGCGCCCTCGGCAGCGTCGCGCGCGGCTGGATGGCCCTTGCCATCGCCCGCCTCACCGGCCCCGGCTTTCCCTGGGGAACGGTCGGCATCAACGTCGCAGGCTCCTTTGCCATCGGCCTTTTCGCCGCCCTCACCGCAAGCAGCGGACGCTTCGCTGAGAGCACCGACCTTCGCGCCTTCGTCATCATCGGCCTGTGCGGCGGCTTCACCACCTTTTCCTCGTTCAGCCTGCAAACCCTGGAGCTGCTGCGGGAGGGCCGCACCGTCAGTGCCCTCGCCAACATTGCCGGCTCCGTCCTGCTCTGCCTTGTGGCCACCGCCGCCGGTTTTGCCCTCGGCGGCGGTTCGGCGAGGCCGTCCTGAGCATTCGGTGCTGATGGCCTCGGGGAGAGGAAGAAGGAATTCTTCCTCTCCCCAAACCCCTCACCATCATCTTTTTCTTCGGATTGGATCCATTTGGCTGACGGTGCGCCTCGGGTCAGTGACCCGAGGCGACTGCAACGACGGCGAAGTCTTTAAAGGGAGGCTAGAAACCCCTGCCGGCATCGCCTTCGCGGCAGCCAAACGGGGTTCCAAGGGCCTCAGGCCCTTGGCGGGCGAGGTCTGGAGAGGGCAGCGCCCTCTCCAGCGCCGTCAGACCTCCCCCAGCACCGCGTCCAGCGTCTCTAGGAACAGCCCCGCCTGCTCCTGCGTCAGGCAGAGCGGCGGACGGATCTTCAATATATTCGCACCGGGGCCAGAGGCGCTGATCAGAACGCGGCGCTCGCGCAGCGCGTTCACGATGCGCGCCGTCGCCTCCGTCGCCGGCTCCTTCGTCGCCCGGTCCTGCACCAACTCGACCCCGATCGACAGGCCGGCGCCGCGCACATCGCCGATGATCGGGTGGCGTGCCAACAGCGCCCGCAGCCCGTCCAGCATATGCGCACCCACCGCCGCCGCGTTCGCGGGCAAGCCCTCGTCCCGCAGCACCTCCAGCACTGCCAGGCCGGCGGCGGCAGAGACCGGATTGCCGCCGAAGGTGTTGAAGTAGCGCACCTGGCCGCCAAAGCGCTCCAGCAGCTCCGGCCGGATGGCGAGCCCTGCGAGGGGATGCCCGTTGCCCATCGGCTTGCCCATGGTGACGATATCCGGCTCTGCGCCGTGGCGTTGGAAGCCCCACATCGCGCCGGTGCGACCAAAGCCCGGCTGCACCTCGTCGGCGATGAACAGCGCCCCGGCCGCTCGCGCCGCCTCGGCCGCACCGGCCAGGAAGCCGGCGGGATCGGGGAACACGCCGTCGGAGGTGAACATCGTGTCCACCAGCAGCGCGCAGGGGCGGATGCCGTGGCGGCGCAAATCCGCAAAGGCGGCCGCGACATCGGCCGCGAAGCGCGCGGGCATCTCCGCGCCGCCGCGATACAGGTCGGGCGCGGCCACGGTTGCCACATGGCGCCCCAGCGGCACGCCCTCACCGAGGGAAGGCGACAGCTGCGCCAGCGCGCTCGTCACGCCGTGATAGGCGAGCGAGGTGACGACGATGCCCTCGCCGCCCGTATGGGCGCGCGCGATCCGCAGCGCGAGGTCGTTCGCCTCCGAACCCGTGCAGGTAAACATCACATGGCCCAGCGCGGCGGGCAGTGTGGCCAGCAGCGCTTCCGCGTAGTCCAGCACCGTCTCGTGCAGGTAGCGCGTGTGGGTGTTGATCCGCGCCGCCTGCCGCGCGATCGCCTCCACCACGCGGGGATGCGCATGGCCGAGGGAGGCGACGTTGTTATAGCAGTCGAGGTAGCGGTTGCCCTCCGCATCGAACAGCCAGGCGCCCTCCCCGCGCACGAGATGCACGGGATGCTCGTAGAACAGCCGGTAAGCGGGGCCGAGCAGCCGTTGCCGCCGCTCCACCATCGCCTGCTCGCGCGGGTTCAGCGCGGCGGCATGGCGCGGGTCGAAGGCGTTGATCATCGCCATGCCCTTGGGGCCGGTATCGGGCATCGCCGTCACTCCTCGATCATGGCAGGGCCGAGCCGCGCCAGGCCTTCCAGCCCCGCCCGCGCGCCGGGCATGTTGCGCAGGATATAGGGCGCGTTCTCCGGCTGCCGCCGCGCGCGCCAATGGGTGATCAGCACCGTCATCGCCATGCGCGCGGCGATCAGCACGGGCAGCAGCGCCGCCTGTTCCTCCGGCAGATCGAGCACCGTGCGGTACCCCGCCAGAAACGCCGCGGGCCCGGCCAGCAGCGTATCCCCGGGCCGCACGAGATAGGCGCAGGCCGTCGCCACCTCCTGCAGCCGCGAGGCGCGCACCATGTCGCCGAAATCGATGATCCCCGACAGCGCGCCCGCCTCGTCCACCAGCACGTTGTGCGGGTTGAGGTCGTTGTGGATCACCTGGCCGGGAAGTGCTGCCAGCATTGCCGCAGCCTCCTCCTCGAACCGGTCCAGCGCCGCGGCGGCCAGCGCGCGGAGCCCCGCATCCTCCACATCGCTGAGGAAGGTGCGTAGCGCGGGCGCCTCCCGCAAATCCCAGATCAGGCGGCGCCCATCCGCCGGATGTTCGAAGCCCGCGAGCGCCCGGTCCAGCCGCGCCGTCAGCACACCCAGCTCGCGGGCGGAGGCAACCGCACCCGTCATCGGCCGCCCCGGCAGGTAGGTGAGCACCCGCAACAGGCAGGGCCGCCCATCATCGGCCGGATGGGAGAGGGCGGTTTCTCCGCCTCGCGCACGCAGCATCCGGGGCAACGGCAGGGCCGGATCGGCTCCCTCGAGATGCAGCAGCGCCTCGGTCTGGAAGCCAGTAATCGCCGCCTCCTCGTCGGGATGGGAGAGCTTCACCAGCAGCGGCGGCCCCTCGGCCCGATCCAGCCGGAAATTGCGGTCTCGCTCCCCGCCCAGCGGATGCAGTGTGCCTGTCAGGCCCCAATGCGCGGCCAGGGCCGCCGTCAGCGGGGCTGGAGCGATGGCGGGCGGTGCGGCCAGGATCAGTGGGTCGAGCAGCGGGTCGGGGAGCGTGGTCACCCGGCCGGTATAGCGGAGAGCGAAGGCCGGGGGAGCAAACTCCCCCAGACCCCCTCCTTTTTCTTCAAGTTCGGGGATCGCCGCTGCCGTCGGACTTCCCCCCGACCGTTCCGCGACCGAACATCCCGGGATGACCGACCTCACCGCCGCCGAAACCGCCCGCCGCCTCCGTGCCGGCACGCTGACCGCCGTCGCCGTCATGGAGGCCTGCCTCGAACGCGCCCGGGCCCGCGAGCCGGTGCTGCGTGCTTTCGCCCATCTGGACGCCGATGTTGCCCTCGCCGGCGCCCGCGCCGCGGATGCGCAGGCAGCCTCGGGCGCCCCCCTCGGCCCGCTGCACGGGCTGCCATTGGGCGTGAAGGACGTGCTGGATGCAGCAGGCTTTCCCTCCGGCTACGGCTCCCCAATCTGGGCGGGTTACGTGCCCCGTGCGGACTCTGCAGCGGTGGCACTGGCCCGCGCCGCGGGGGCGGTGGTGATGGGCAAGACCGTGACGACGGAATTTGCCACCCGCGAGCCCGGGCCGACCACCAACCCCGTCAACTCCGCCCATACGCCCGGCGGCTCCTCCTCCGGCTCTGCGGCTGGGGTGGCGGCGGGGCTGTTCCCGCTGGCCTTCGGCACGCAGACAGCGGGCAGCGTTCTGCGCCCGGCGGCCTTCTGCGGAATCGTCGGCTTCATGCCCACTCATGGCTCCATCCATCGCGCGGGCATGAAGGTGATGAGCGAATCGCTCGACACGATCGGCGCCCTGGCCAGCAGCGTGGAGGACTGCGCCCTGCTGATCGGCGCCGTGACTGGCCGCGACCTTGGCGACCCGACGGCGCGGCCAGACCGTGCGCCGCGGCTGCTGCTCGCCCTCGGCCCGCATGCCGGCCAGGCCGCGCCCGAGACCCTGGCGCTGATGGAACGCGCCGAGCGCGCCGCCACCGCCGCCGGGGCCACGGTGGTGCGGGGCGAGCTTCCGCCCGTCTTCACCGATGCCGCCGAAGTCCATCCAACCGTCATGAACATGGAAAGTGCCCAGGCTCTGGCCTGGGAACTGGAGCATCACCCGGATCGCGTCTCCGCTGTCCTGCGCGAGAAGCTGGAACCCGCCCGCGCCATGCCTGCCGAGGTGCTGGACAGGGCCCGTGCCACCTTCGCCGCCGCCCGCGCCGCCTTCCCGGCCGCCATCGCGGAGTACGACGCCGTGCTGACGCCGAGCGCCCCTGGCGAGGCTCCCGAAGGCCTCGGCTGGACCGGCGACCCGGCCTTCAACCTCCTCTGGACCGCCCTGCACGCACCGGCCGTGAGTGTGCCCGCCGGCACGGGCCCGCGCGGCCTGCCACTGGGCATCCAGATCGTCGCCGCGCCGGGCCGTGACCGCGACGCCCTGCGCTGGGCAGAATGGATGCGCCAAGCCCTAGCCTGACGAAAAATCCCCAGGCGAACCGCCTGGGGAGATCTCTCCGCGGGAGCCTACAGCAAGAAGATGAGGGAGGGCCCGGGAGGGAGAATTCTTTCTCCCTCCCGGAGGCAGCCCGCGCCTAGCCCTGGCCCGAACCGCCTTTGCCGTCCGGCCCTTCGGCGATGCTGCGCTTCGCCTCGTCCGCCACGCCGCGCAGCGCGTCACCGGCCGCACGGGTGATATCGCCGGCGGCCTTGCCGAGCGTCTCGCCCGCTGTGGAAAGCCCGCCCTGGTCCAGCCGGTTCTTCACCTCGGAATAGGTGTCGGCCACGCGTTCCTGCACCTGGCCGAGCCCCTCGCCGGCGCTGGCCTTCACGCTCTCATATCCCTCGCGGGCCGCGTCGCCGACGCGATCCGCCACCGCGTCGCGCGCCTCGCCCATCAGCCGGTCCTCGGCCTGGGTGCGCGGCAGGATGGCCCCGAGCGCCGCACCGAGCGCGAGCCCGAGCGCACCGAGGAGCAGCGGCTGCGCCCCCGCGAGATCCTCGACGCTCCGTGACACGCCGCGGGCCATGGAGGACGCCCCACCCTGCACCGAGTCGATTCCGCCGCCAACGACACCGGCCGCGTGATGGCCCAGGGCCCCGACCGCATGCACCGCCCGGCCAGCGGCGTCGGACACGCTGTCCGCAAGGTCGGACCCGGCCGCGGTGACGCGGGATGCCGCATCGCCCACGGCAGACCCGGCGCGGGAGACGGCGTCGCCCGCCGCCCCGGCCACCTGCCCCGCACGGTCCTGCACGGATTCCATCGCATCCGAGACCCGCGCCCGCGCGGTTCCCATTTGCCCGGTATCCGACCCACCATCCGCGCCGCCGACCGGCATGCTGCCGAGATAGGCCCCCTCATGGCGGGGCGCTGGCAGCAGCCGCTGCCCGGAGGCGGGGGCCGGGGCGGTGGTGGACGTCCCGGACCCGTTCTTCGACAGCAGCAGCCAGGCGATCCCGGCCCCGATCAGCGCGACCGGCAGCGGGTTGTCCCGCACCGAGGCGCCGAGATTGCGTGCGAACTCCGCGCCGCCCGATCCCCGCGCATATTCCGTCACCTGGTCCACAACCTGATCCATCAACTGGCCCGGCGCCAGCTTGCCGCGCAGCGCGTCCAGCGTGCCCGAGACATCCGCGCGGGTCCGCTCAACCTCGCTCTCGATCTGCCCGGGCGACTTGCTCCCGGGGTCCGTGCCCATCCCGCTCATCGCACCTGCTCCTTGGCGACCTCGGCGTCTCGCGACAGCTGCGCGACGGTCCGGTCGGGTGTGAGGTTGGAGGCCTTGAGGCGGCTCAGCCCGCCGCGCAGCACGGAGTAGCCGATCAGCGCGACGACGACCGCGACGATCAGCGCGGAGACGGTCGCGGAGAGATGGGCGTATTCCACCAATGCCGCGACGACTGCCTGCAGCAGCACGATCAGCGCCGCGAGCAGCAGCACGCCGCCCACTGCCAGCGAGGCGCCCGCCGCGCCCATGGTGGCCAGCTTCTCGCTAAACTCGGCGCGGGCAAGCTGCACCTCCTTGCGGACCAGCGTCGAGGTCTGGTCGACAAGGTCGCCGAGGAGGTCAGGGATGGAGCGATCGGTGTGCTGGCTCATAGCGGCGTTCCCGACCGGTCGCTTGGCTGCGGGGAGGCCGCGCCAGAGGAAGCGCCCGAGGTCACGCCGGGTGCCACCGTGGCGGGCTGATATGCCGGCGCCTCCGGCATGCTGCCCGGCATCGCGTCGCCCGGCCGGTGCGCCACAGCGCCGCCCAGCGAGGCCGCCGCCATCGTTGCCGGCCGTGGCACGTCGTCACCCCGCATCGGCACCCAGCCCGGAGCCGCATTCGGGCTGACCGAGACAGGGCCGCCATGCCGGCCCGCGCTGGCGGAGGCACTATCGGACGAGCTCTTGGCGAAGCGCGCCAGCGCGAAGCCCGCGATTGCCGCCACGCCGAAGAAAGCCGCCGGCTGCCGGCGGGCGAAATCCGTCACGTCCTGCACAAGCTGGCCCGCGCTGCGATCTCGCAGGGCCGCGGAAATGCCCTCCACGGAATCGGCCGCGGTGCGGACATGGCGAGCGATTTCCGGGGAGGAGGTTTCGAGGTCCTCCGCCGCATGGCGGATGGCCTGGGCAAAGCCAGTGGCCTGCTCGGCGGCGGCCTGCTTGCCCTGGTCAGCCAGCCCCTCCGCACGTTCCCGCGCGGCGTCGGCGATCTCCGCACCGGTGGAGGCGGCATCCTCGGCCGCGCCCGCCACCGTGTCCCGAACCGAGTCCGCGGCCTGTCCGGCCCCGGCCTGCAGCTTCGCGGCAGCAGCTTGGGCGTCGCCTTTGATGTCGGCCAAGGGATGGGTGGGGGGAGGCTGCGCTCCCGGCTTGTCGCTCATCGCATGCCTCCTGCTGGCGCACCCAACCGGGTCCGACACGCCACAGGGAAAGAACCGATTTGCGAGGAGAAGGTTCCATCCAAGGAAACGATAGAAGCGGCTTCTACCCCCGTCGCAGCGCCCCGAGCGGCAGGCGATTCGACTCCTTCAGCCGCTCCAGCACGATCGAGGACCGCACCCGCGCCACGCTCTCATGCGGCAGCAGCACGTCGTTCACCAGCGCCGAGAGATCCTTCAGATCCGGCACCACGGCCTTCAGCAGGTAATCGGCATCCCCCGTCATCGCATAGGCCTCCTGGACCTCCTCGAGGCGCGAGACGAGCTCGCGGAAGCGCTGGGCGTTGTCGCGGCTATGGGTGGCCAGCGTCACCTGCACGAAGACCAGCAGCCGCAGCCCGAGAGGCTCCGCCGCCAGCTCCACATGATAACCGCGGATCACCCCCGCCGCCTCCAGCGCCAGCCGCCGGCGCGAGCACTGGGACGGCGAGAGCCCGACCGCCTCCCCGGCCTGCTGGTTGGTCAGCCGCCCATCCCGCTGCAGCGCAGCCAGCAGCCGCAGGTCGATCGCGTCCAGCGTGACGGTTCCGTGCATGGCAGGAGCCTAACCCGCGAGAAGCGTGCATCCAACAGCCGAAACTTCCTGCTTTCGCACGCCTCTCGCGCCCGATGGCGCCTAGGCTGGACGCAATCAGAGGAGACTTCCCATGGGCCCCTTCCCCCACGATGCCCCCCGCGCCACCATCACCGAGCACAACCCGGCCGGCACCGATGGCTTCGGCTTCGTCGAGTATGCGAGCCCCGAGCCCGAGAAGCTCCACGCCCTGTTCCAGCAGATGGGCTTCACCGCCGTCGCCCGGCACCGTACCAAGCGCAGCACCCTCTACCGCCAGGGCGACATCAACTACCTGCTGACCGAGGAGCCCGGCTCGCACGCCGTGGAGTTCGCCGGCTCGCACGGCCCCTGCGTTCCCTCCATGGCCTTCCGCGTGGTGGACGCGCAGCACGCCTTTGACCACGCGCTGAAGAACGGCGCCGAGCCCGCGACCTCGGGCAAGACGCTGGACATTCCGGCCATCAAGGGCATCGGCGGGTCCTTGCTCTACTTCATCGACCAGTATGGCGAGGGCCGCTCCGCCTATGACGCCGAGTTCGAGTGGCTCGGCGCGCGCGATCCCTGGCCGACGGGCGCGGGCCTCTACTACATCGACCACCTGACCCATAATGTGTTCCGCGGCCGGATGGATTTCTGGTACGACTTCTACGCGCGCATCTTCAACTTCCGGCAGATCCGCTACTTCGATATCAAGGGCGAGTACACCGGCCTCTTCTCCCGCGCCCTCACCAGCCCGGATGGCCGCATTCGCATCCCGCTGAACGAGAGCGCGGATGACGAGAGCCAGATCGAGGAATATCTGCGCGCCTATAAGGGCGAGGGCATCCAGCACATCGCCTGCGGCTGCGACGACATCTACGGCACTATCGAGGGCCTGCGCGAGGCCGGCCTCAACTTCATGCCCGCCCCGCCCGACACCTATTACGACAGGGTGGACGCCCGCCTGCCCGGCCATGGCGAGAACCTGGTGCGGCTGAAGAAGAACGGCATCCTCGTGGATGGCGAGGGCGTGGTGGAGGATCGCAAGGCGCGGCTGCTGCTGCAGATCTTCTCTGCCAACGTCATCGGCCCCGTCTTCTTCGAGTTCATCGAGCGTAAGGGCGATGACGGCTTCGGCGAGGGCAACTTCCGCGCGCTGTTCGAGAGCATCGAGGAGGATCAGCTCCGCCGCGGCGTGCTCTCGGCGGCACCCGCGGCCGAGTGAGTCGCATGCGCGCCGCGCGGCCCCTTCCTGAGCCGCGCGGTGCGCCGTTCTAAACTGCCCCGAGCAACCCGCGCCGCGCCAGCGCCCGCATCAGCGCGCCCGTCCCGAAGGTCCAGGGCTCGCAATCGTCGGTCGAGCGCATGCGGTTGACCAGCGCGCCCAGCTTCGGCGCCGCGATGGTGACAGTATCGCCCATTGCATGGGTGAAGCCCTTGCCCGGCGCGCCACGATCCGCCACCGGCGCGAACATCGTGCCGAGGAACAGCACCGCGCCATCCGGATATTGATGATGCGGCCCGATCATCTGCGCCACGAGATCCTCGGGGTCGCGGCTGATCTGAGCGATGGAGGAGGACCCCTCCATCCGGAACCCATCCTCCCCTTCCACCACCAGCGTCACGGTGGTTTGCCGCACGTCGTCCAATGAGAAGGATGCGTCGAAGAGCCGCAGGCACGGCCCGAGC
Organism: Roseomonas sp. WA12; assembly: GCF_054165765.1. Classification (NCBI taxonomy): domain Bacteria; kingdom Pseudomonadati; phylum Pseudomonadota; class Alphaproteobacteria; order Acetobacterales; family Roseomonadaceae; genus Roseomonas; species Roseomonas sp. WA12. Next base: position 3,880,268 of record NZ_CM135108.1, read on the forward strand.
ACGCAGGCCGCGTTGTTGTCCTTCGCCTTGCCCAGCAGCAGCGCGGACCGCCCCTCCACGTCGCGCAGGTTCACGTCATTCCCCAGCATCGCCCCGACGATCCGCCCGGTGGAGGACACCGCCAGCGCCACCTCCGGCTCCGGGTTGTTCCAGAAGGATTTCGGGTGCAGCCCCGCATCCATCCCCGTGCCCACCGCCGACATAGGCGGCCCCTTGGTGAAGATCTCCGCATCCGGCCCGATGCCCACCTCCAGGTACTGGCTCCAGGCCCCCTGGGCGATCAGCACCTCCTTCAGCCGCATTGCCTCCGCCGAACCCGGCTTCAGCCGCGACAGGTCGTCCCCCACCAGCCGCACCACCTCGGCCCGGATCGCCGCAGCCGCATCCGCATTGCCCCGCGCCCGCTCTTCGATCACCCGCTCGAGCATCGAGACCGCGAAGGTCACGCCCGCGGCCTTGATCGGCTGCAAGTCCACCGGCGCCAGGAGCCAGGGACGGCCCGCATCGCGCGCACCCGGCGGCGTGTTGGCCAGGATGTCGCCAATCGCGCCGATCCTTTCGCCCGTGGCGCCCGCCAACGCCGCCGCGGGATCCTGCCGCTCGCACAGTTCGCTGACCGTCAGGAAGCTCGCCGTCACGTCGATCACGTCATCGCCCCGCAGCGCGACGACGGAGGGCCCCTCCAGCTCAGGCCGCCAGACCCGGCCGACAAGGCAGGCCTCCCCCCGGTCGGCAGGCAGGACCTGGGCGGGATCGAGAACGAGACGGGGCATGGTCACCTCTGACGATTGGGGCGCGCGGGCCATTCTCAGCGCAGGACGGCATCTTGCGCCATCATCCCCGGCGCGGCACCCATGGCGAAAGACCGCCTGGTGGCGGCACGGGGGAGGGCAGCCATGGACCCCATCATCGACGCGCACCACCATATCTGGGCGCTGGCCCGCGTGCCTTGGCTCTCCGGCCCGCCCGTGCCGCGCATCTTCGGCGAGTACGGCGCCCTCCGCCGCGATTACGGGGCCGCCGAATTCATCGCCGCCGCAAAGCGCCGAGGGGTGGTGGGCTCCGTCTACATTCAGATCAACGTCGCACCCGGCGACGAGGTGGCCGAGGTGGAATGGGTGAAGGCCGAAGCCGCCACGCAGTCCTTTCCCATGGCCATCGTCGCCTTCGCCGACCTCGCCGCACCCGATGTGGCCACGGTGCTGGACCGCCAGATGGCCGCAGGCCCTATCGTCGGCATCCGCCAGCAGCTCCACTGGCACGAAACGCCCCTCTACCGCTTCGCCCCGCGCCCGGACGTGATGAATGACCCCGCCTGGCGCGCCGGCCTCTCCGAGGTGACGCGCCGCGGCCTTGCCTTCGACCTGCAGGTCTTCCCCGGCCAGATGGATCACGCGCTGCGCCTCGTGCAGGACTTCCCGGAGACGCGCTTCATCCTGGAGCATGCCGGCATGCTCCAGGACCGCAGCCCGGAGGGCTGGGCGCAGTGGCGCGAGGGGATGCGCGCCTTGGCGGGCTGCCCGAACATCGTCAGCAAGCTCTCCGGTCTCGGCACCTTCGAGCGGACCTGCTCCGTGGAGCTCTGGAAACCCGTGGTTGAGGAAACGCTGGGCTTCTTCGGCCCCGAGCGCTGCCTGTTTGGCAGCAACTATCCCATCGAGATGCTGTGGACCCGCTATGACGAGCTGCTGGATGTGATGCTGGAATGCCTATCCGGCCTCACCCCGGCCGAGCGGCACGCCGTGCTGCACAATACGGCGCGGGCGACCTATCGGCTTTGAGCGGACCTGTGGCGCTATCCGGCCCCAAGGGAGCTCTGCCCCCCTGGACCGCTCGACGGGGAGCCTGAGGCTCCCCGGACCCCACCATCTTGTTTCAGGGGTCGCACCGAGGGTCCACGACCCTCGGCGACGGCCTCATACGTCGTCGTGGCTGAAGAGCCTTGTTTGCGTGAACAGGGCCGGTACCTGCCGTCCTCCGGCACTCGTCGATTTGGGCAGCGAAGTCGTTGACGTCCGCGGTGGCTTTCACGCCTCGCTCGCCATCGCCGGCCCGGCACCTTCCGTCCCGAAATAGTCGACAAGATTGGCGAGAAGCAGCCGGCGCCCCGCAACCCCTACCCGGGCTGCCGTTTCCAGCACGCGCTCCAACGACGGCATCTCCGCCCCTGCATGCCCCTCAATGGTGCGGATGCACAGTCCGGCAAGCTGCGCGGCCTCAAGGCTATGGGTCAGCTCGCCGAAGAGCGCAGGCTGCAGAGGGTCGGCGTCGCGGGACGCCCGCTTGAACATCGTGACACCCGCCTCCCAGCAGGCCAGCGCCGCCGACACGTCACCGGAGCGCCACTCCATCCATCCGGCCATGAGCAGCGACCTGGAGGCGGACCTCGCTAGTGTCGCGTAGCTCGTCCGACTATCCGCCAGGGCCAGCACCCGTCGCAATGTGCTGCGCGCCGCTTCCACCTCTCCTGCTGCCAGCTCCAGGTGCCACTGCGCACTCAGAAGCGAGATTTCCCGGTGCTCGCGATTACGCCTCGGCTGTATGTCCAAGGGCAGGCGTGGGAGCCAGGAAAAGGCCGTTCGCAACGCTGCACGCGCCCGTGCCACCTGCGCCGACCCACCGATCTCCACTGCCTCATAGGCAAGAACAAGCACGGCACTGATCCGGCGCTCCCTCGGCGTCCGGAAAAACCGCACAACCTGCTCCGCCAGGAAGTAGCGCATCCGCCCGCTCTCCCAATGTTGGGCGCGATGCTCAGGCAACTCCGTGCGGGTCTCGCGGCCTTGAGGGAACAGGCGCGCCAGCTGCCTTTCGAGATCGCCTGCGAATGCCACCTCCTCCCCCGCGCCGGCAGGGAGAACCGAGATGCCGTGGAGAGGGCAATCCGGCGGTGGCAGCGGCAGTGTGGCCAGAAACACCCCGTCCTCGGCCACCCGCAGCGCATCGCGACGCAGCGGCAAGGCCGGCACCGGCGCGGCCGGCCGGTCAAAGCCGACCAGCGCCAGCACCGCCTCCTCATCCGCCCCGGGCCCAAGCGTCAGTCGCAGCGTGAGCTGGCCATCGAAGAGTTCCGCATCGAGGATCGTCATGCGCGTCATTCAATGCACTCCATTCCTGCCACGCACGGTCCCGCAAGAGAGAGGGGCGTCCACTCGCCACAGACGCCGTGTAAACTGCAGATCATGGAGCCGCCGAGAGAGAATGACTGGCGCGCGTTACTACACAGGCGGCCCACCTGTTATCCGACCCGGAAGCAGTGGTGCCGCTTGCGCCTGCGATCTTGGAACGCGCAGGTCGCGGCACAAATCCAAATCCAGGCCCGTTATGCCGACGTCCACGCGAACCAGCGCTCTACCACGGAGGTAGGGGCCGCCCCATCACCAAAGCGTTGGCACTTCAAGGGGCGCCGGCCATCGCCAGCATCTGGTCGTAAAGGCCCCCGAGCTGCCGGCTGATCCGATGCGGGTGCAGGTATCGGGCGCGCTTCAGCAAGGCGCGGCGCAGTTCCTGCACCTCCTCCGTGCCGAGCGCCATGGCGTCACGCACCGCGCGCTGAAAGTCCTCTGTGGAATCCGGCTTGAAGAGGAAACGCTGTGCCTCCACCGGCAGCACCTCGCGCATCGGCATCGTCGCTGGACCCACCACGATCGTTCCCACGCTCAGCGCCAGGAGCGCGACACCCGAGGTCAGGAATCGCTCATAGGGCAGCGCCAGGCAGCGGGCGGAGCGAAGCAGCGTCGGAACCTCCGCGTCCGGTATGCTCCGCACATCCCAGACGATGTCCTGCCTGGGTGCGTACTGCTTCCGAAGCTCGGGAAGGTAGGGATCATCCCGGATAGGCTCGCCGCTGATCCGAAGGATCGCCTGCTCGCCGGCGAGGAACTCGGCCGGCAGCATGTCGATCAGCCGTCCCAGGCCCTTGTACCGGCGCAGCTTTCCGAAAGCCAGGATCTGGCGCGCCGTCGGCACCTCCACAGCGCGCTCAGTCGCCTCCTCCGGCTCGTAGACGCCGAGATAGGAGGGATGCGGGAGGAAATACAGCTTGCGGCGATCGAGCCGGACCTGCGCCGAGAGGACGTTGATCCCCTCCGTGTTGTGCACAATGATCCGCTCGCTCGTCGAAGCCAGGACTTCCCGGATATACTGGAATACCTCCGGGTACTCGAGCTCGTGCGGCATGCTGTTGTGCACCGTCCAGAGGATCCGCCCTCCGGATTCGACGAACTCCCTCAGCCGTCGCACGAAGTAGTCCGCCGCTGCGCGCGCCTCGGCAGCTGTGCGCCGCCCGCGAACGACGTGCTCCTCCCAGTGAACATGGACGAGAGCCCGTCCGTCCGCAGCAAGCCCCGCAATGCCGTCGTCGATCGTTCCCTTCACGCCCTCGTACCGGCCCTCCAGCGCAGAGTAGAGTGCGGACTGATAGGGATTGTCCCGGTACAGGGTGCAGTTGATGATCTGCACCTCAGTCGTTCCCCTTCGACGGAAGGATGATGGCCGGAGCCTTAAACTCGCGCTCCAGCTGCGGGAACGGCAGATAGGCCGGCCCTCCCGCAACGATCCGGGCGTGGAACTCCTCGGAGTGGCGGTGATACACCTGTCGAGGCTCGGTGAAGCCGGTGCGGGACACACCGAACTCCTCGCTCGCGGTCAGGGAGTCGGAGCGCGCCCGCCCGAAGAGCAGCGGCCAGCGCAGCCTGGGTACAGCGTTCTCGCCGAAAACGAGGCCCATACGCTGTATGAACTCCAGGTCGGCTGCGATCCGCACGCTGTCGAAGAATCCCAGCCGGTCCATCACGGGTGCCCGCCGGAATACCAGCGAGATGCAGCAACGGTGCGAGATCTGCCCGCCCGCCTTGATGACGATGTCACCATCCGTGGTCATGCGGAGCCAGTCGGTCGTCAGGCCCATGACCTCCGGATGCCGCATCAGCACTCCCACGCTGCAGGCAATCCGGTCCGGATGGGACCAGTCATCGGAATCCTGCAGCGCGATGATCTCGCCCTGGGACTGCAGTATCCCAAGGTTCTTGCTCACATAGGTTCCGTCGTTGGTGGATTTCAGGATGACCTTCACCCGCGGGTCGGAACGCTCAATTTCCATCAGCAGGTCGGGGGTTGCATCCGTGCTGGCGTCATCGACGATGATCAGCTCCAGGTTGCGATAACTCTGCTGCAGGATCGAGCGCACCGCCGTGGGAAGGTAACGGGTGACGTTGTAGGACGTCATGATCACCGACACCTTCGGGCCATCAAAAACCGGCTGCGGCACATCCTCCCCGACGGGATAGATCCCGGTGCCCATCAAGGAGTCGAACGGATCATGCCCATAGCGGCGATCGATCCGCACGGACTGCGCGCCCACTCGCCCAAACATCGGGTCGAGATGCGATAGCCCCATGCTCGTATCGCCCGTCTTGTGCGCGACCGAATAGAGGAAGAGCGGCATCTCGAGCGGGAACGCCTCCAGCCCGCCGTTCATGTACACCCAGGAAACATGGAAGAACGCCGTCTCGTGCCGGCCGAGTTCCTGGTGTGCCGCAGCCATCAGCAGCCGCAGTTCCAGGTCACGGGGATAGAGCTTTAGATACCGCTCTCCCAGCGCCGTTGCCCGCTCGAACTCCCCGACGAAGAAGAGGCTGCGCACGGACTCGCGGCGAAGCTCCATATCCTCGATATCCGCGTACCGAAGAAGAAGTGCCTCCGCATCCTCGAACTGCCCGACGGCCCGCATGGACTTCAGGGCCGCCACGATGAGGCGCGCATCCTTCTCCGCCTCGGACATCGTGCCGAACCAGCGGAGCACGCCCTCCTCGTCGCCCCGCAGCTGCGCAATCCGTACCAGCAACGCCTTTGGCTCGCGCCAGTCCGGCCGCTCCTTGGTGAGTTGCTCGAGGATGATCGACGCCTCGTCGAGCATGCCCTTCATCACCGCCGCCCGGGCATAGTCGAACCGCACCTCCACTGATGCCGGCGCCTCGAACAGGGCTTTCTGCCGCAGGTTCATCAGCCAATCGAGCAACTCGGTCGCGCGGGCCTTCGGGCGCAGGGGGTTCTGCTTGATCGCGTCCAACTCGGCGGCCATCAAGCGTTCGCGCAGCTTCGCATCCTCTGGCTTGAGTGCGAGCGCCCGCTCCATCAGCGCGATCGCAGGATCAAGTCGCCGAAGCCGGCGCTGCATGTTCGCTGCCAGGTTCAGGGCGTCGAAGTCATCCGGCTTGCGCTCGATCGCAGCCTCGGCGAACCGCAGCGCGGTCACATGGTCGCTCAGATGGTCGGCCGTCCTCGCCACGGCCAGCAGCATCGTCTCGTCCTGGAAGCGCGACGGTGGAAGTGCGATCAGGCCTGGCAACAGCAGGAAGAGCGCGTTTCGCTTCGACATCTCCGCTGCCAGCGCGACGATGTTCATCCCCTGCCGGTCGCACTCCCGTACCACTTCCATCAGCTGGTCAGCCGGAATGAAGGCGAGTGCGAGCACCTCGATCGCGAGGCGCATCTGCTGCCCACCTTCGGCGCCCGCCCTGGCGTTGCTGAGCGCCGTCAGAAGAAAGCCAACGGGCCGCCCGCGATCATGCAGGAGACGAAAGAGCTGTTCCTGCACCCAGGGGTTCACCCCGGCGAGCGCCGGAAGCGGCTTGTCCGGCCGCCACGCGGCTGCGGCCTCCAGCAGCCGGACCGCGGGCGAGAGATCCTGGCCTTTGGCCAGCTTCGCAAGGTGCTCAGACGCCTGTGCCACATCCCCCTGCGCGAGTGCGATGCGCCCGGCCAATTCGGCCGCCTTCGGGCTGTCCGGCACATAGCGGTCGCACCGCCCCACGATCGCGGCAGCCTCTGCAAAGCGCCCCGATACGGCATGCAGCTCCGCAAGGAGGCACCACCCGTCCACCAGCACCGGCACATCCGCAAGAATGCGGCGAAGAAGGTTCTGAGACTCCCGGTTACGGCCGCGCGCGGCAAGGAAGTGACTTCTCCCCACCTCGGGCGACTGCTTCTTCAGGACGTCCTGCACGGTCTCCCTGGTAACGCGGCCAGCGATCGGCAGCCGTACCGGCTCCTCGCCGAACCCGGCCACGGTGATCGTTCCTGCATAGGCGAAGCCGTCGTTCTGTATCACCGGGATCGTGAACGTCGCCTGCGGCGGCTCACCAGTGAACAGGATCTCTGGCGGGGGATCGGCGGGCGAGAGTGCCCCCAAGTCCAGCGTTCCCCTCATCGGGCCGCGGGCCTCCGCCCGCTCCAGGCGCACGCGATACCGCCGGCCTTCCCTGGCCTCGACAGTGAAGGGCGACCTCCAACCCGGATGATGACTGGCCAGCTCCGCCAGGGCTCTCAGGCTTGCATGGACCTGCGCCTGCCGGGGGTCCGGCTCCCCATCGGCCACCGGCCCGAGAGCAGCCTCCACAATCCGGGGATCGAGCGCATAACGGATCAGGTCGCCTGGCCAGCTGACCGGTCCGCTACCGGGCCGCCCGAACATCGCGGTGAGAAGCTGCAGACTCTCCTCGCCCAGCGCTGCGTTGGTCACGTGGCGGAGCGACTTACCGGCCCAGAGAGGAGTCAAGACCTCCCGCTCGAACTCGGGAGACAGGAAGAACCGCTTCATGCAGGCCAGGTAGCCATCCGCCACCGCGGCGTTCAGATCGTCCTGCTTTGTGGGTGCCCGACCCAGGATGAAACGGAAGAGGGTCTCGATGCCGGTGACCGACACTGGCGCGGTGAACATCGGATGTTTAACGAAGGGGTCCGCTCTTCCGACCGTCTCGGTTGCTTGCTGCCGTAGCAGTTTCAATTCGACGAGACGCTTCTGCGTTTCCGCCACGCGTCCATGCGATGCGAAGGCAGGGTCGTCGAGATTGAGGTCGGAATCGCTGCCCGAGACAAGGCCGAGCAGGAAGCGCCCCCAGCTTTCCGGCACTACGGTCCGCGCCACTTGCTTCGTCCGGCTGAACAGGCTTCTGGCAAGCACCTGAAGATCAGGCGGAACCTGCTCGCCGAACACTGCCTCCTGCGGCACCGGCCGTCCTTCGGAAAGGGCGCGAAATACATCCGCACCTGTCTCAAGGATGAGCGAACGCGCGAAGAATACCGCATCCTCACCCGAAGTGGCGGAGACCTGGCCCGTCTCTCCGCAGATCATGCGCCGGATCATATTCCGGTCCACCGCGGTCGCGCGCTTATCCTGGGTGGGCGCGGCGGCCCGGGCCTGCTCTTCAGAAGCAGCTGGCGATGACACGGCTGTCGGAGCAACCCGCACTGGGCCGGCCTTTGGCGGTGCAGGGGCAATTGATGTCGGGGCAGGCTTCCTCAGCGGCGGCATGGGCATAGAATGGGCCGAAGCCTGAGCGGTAGGCACCGGCGCAAAGCCAGCCGCGACCGGCAACGGAACAAGCGCCGCGACCTTAAGAAGCGTGTCCAGCTTCGTCTCGGTTCGCTCCCACTTGCCTCCGGGCAGCACGCGGTTCAGCCAGGACGTCACACCGGGTTTGAACGTCTCGCGACCAAGCTTGGAGTTCGTGTCCCTCTCGGCCAGCTGTGGCAGGATTTCGCGGCGGAACTCGGCGGATCTGGAAACGTGCAACAGAACGTGCCGGATCGTCCGGCCCGCATGGAAGGCAATGTCCGCCTCCTTCGAAAGCTTCCGGTTCAGGACGAGCTCGAAGATGGTGACGATGTCGTCGGGCAGTGCCTCTGAGTCGAGGATGGAAGCGGTAGCCGTATTCATCGTGCTCACCGGAGATGCCGCCAGTGCAAATTAACCTGAGACACTTAGCCGCGACAACACGGTGCACGGATGGAGTCTGGACAAGGAGCCGGACCAAGATGCCGTTTGGATGGGCAGGCCGATCTCAAAATCCGCGGACAGTCTCTGGCCTTACGTGTTAGCGTCGGCCAAACGTCACCGGTGAGACAGGTCACTTGGTCGGGGATCACGGCCGTACCGTGCTGTCGCATTGCGTGACCCGCCCCTGCACCCGGCCTTCCTCTCATTCGTGTACGAGCGCTGCCTGCTGGGACAACGCCTTCTTCCTCTCGCGCCGCGCCACCACGCGCTGCTTCCATGGGATTCGCTTCGCCACGAACTCGTCAAAGAGAGTTCCCATTTCCTGGATCCGGTTCGGCCCGTGGACTGTCTCGGCGTATTCCCGCGCTGCTCTGGACATCTCGGCCAGCCGGGCGGGGTCGTTCAGGATGGCGAGCACCGCATCCCTGATCTCCGAATCATCATCGACGAGCTGGACAAAGGACTCGTTCGCATAGGCCTTCCCCAGCGTGCTCCGCAAAGCGACCATCGGTGTTCCGCAAGCGAAGGCCTCCGCCGAGACCCGAGGGACACCTTCCCAGAAGGATGGATGAACCAGGAGCTTCGACTGGCACATGACGGGGAAGACGTCCTCGTGGGCAACTCGCCCGAGGAAGTGAACATTGGGCCGCCCTGCCGCCGCGGCTTGGATTTCCTCGAGCGTGGAGCCGTTCCCTGCAAAGGCGATGGAAACATCGTCGAAAAGCGGAATGAGCGCCTTCTGGTTCTTCCGCGGATTAAAGGAGCCAACGACACAGACATCGTAGATGCGCTCCGGCCGCCCGACCTTCTCGATCAACGACCAGAAAACCAGCTTGGGCATCAGCTGAAGCAGCGGCTCCTTCAGCTTCGGCCGATCCTCGAGCAGCCCGATCTGCGCCTTGTACTCAACGAAGAACATATCCATCAGGTTGATCTGCTTCGACTTCAGACCGCCGCCGAGAATGGTTCCGTAGACGACGGTTGGCGGAAGCACGGCAGCCAACTGGTCGATAATCGCGAAGCCGATATTCTTGAAGACGACAACATCCGGCGCATACTCTCGCGCTGCCTCGACGAGATCCGAGGAGAACTGCATGTGCTTCGGGGCCGTCCGGTCATCCACTCGGAAGGTTTGCATCAGGATGTCATCGACCGTCCGCGTATCAGGCTTTCCGCGGGTCATCGTGAACATGCTCAGCGGGTATCCCAGATCCCGCAGAACCCGGGCGAAGGCCTGCTCACGCGGCGCCGTCTCGCGGTTCGTCACGAAGCACTGAACAAATAGAACCTTCGGCTTCATCTCTGGTTCAGACCTCATGTTTCGTTCTGTCGAATAACCTGTTCGGAGCCGTTGCGGATACGGCCGGCCAGGATCCTGCAAATAATTCTGGCAAAGTCCCGAGAAGGAGACAGCAAAATACTCCGTTGGCCGATGGTCATAAGCCGCCCCTTCCCCGAGCGATTACCGGGGCCTTGTTGGTCATGCCTGTCGCATCGGACCGACATGCAGTGCCGCCGGGCAATACGGCAGAAGTCGTTGGCTTGGACAGTCCGGGAGTTGGCGCATGCTAACATTCGGACCGGCACGGCTTCCGGTGCTGGGCTGGTGCGGCCCTCGTTGACCACCAAGCGCGAGGCCCGGTCCATCGGCAATCACGTGCTCGCTGGCTCATCACACGCGCTTTCTACCGCCTCTGGAATTCCGGCGAGAGAAGAAGCAAGGAAAGCGCTTGCCGCCCGTCGGCCGCCCGCTCCACCGTTCGGCGCGTCTCTGGGCTCGCCGCCGCGCCGAGGGCCGCCTCAAGCAGGGCCCGCGCATCGGTCGTCGCCGGCAGCCGGGCCGTCAGTTCGGAAGCCCAGTCAAGGCGCGTCTTGATCGAATCCGGTGCTGCCCAGGCCTCGTCCTCCGCTGGCCAGCCCTTGGGGGAAGGTGCCGCCCAGAATGGCTGCCCCATGGTCTGCAGCGCCCGCAGCACCTGCGGCTGTGGCGGTAGGCCGCCCAGCAATCGCGCGGTCGCAAAGACGAGTTCAACGGGAGAGCGAACTTTGCGCGGCGCACCCCAGGCCTCCGCATCCGTCACCAGCGCCCGCGTCACCGCGTCCAGGTCGCCGCCGCTTCGGAGAAACACCCCGGCCACGCGCTCCTCGAGCCCTGGCAGACCATGGCCCACGAAGTGGCGTACCATGCGGCGCGAGACATGCCGCGCCGTTGCTGGATGGCGCGCGAGGTCGTCCAACACTGCCAGCGCCTGATCCGGCCCCTCCTGGGCATAGGTCTTGCCCAGCACGGTTTGCGGACCAGGCTCGTGCCGGTCAGCAAAGAAGCCCACCCGTGGACCGGCAGCCCCGTTCGCCACCTCCATGCTCCAGCCTGAGAGCACCTTGGCCATCGCAACAACGTCGGCCTGGCCATAGCCTCCGTCCACCCCGATTGTGTGAAGCTCCAGAAGCTCTCGCCCAAGGTTTTCGTTCAGGCCGCGCCGCCCGCGCGACCGAACCCCGAGCGCAGAACCAGGCCCGACCGAGTTTCGGTTGTCGAGGTAGAACAACATCGCCGGGTGCAGAACGGCCGACCTTAAAAGGTCACCGAACATCCCCAACATGTGCGGACGAATCGCTTCCTGATCCATCAGCCCGATGAAGAACCCCACGGCACCGCCGCTGCTGACGGTGAAATGGTCCATCCAGAACAGGGACAGCCGTTCGCGCAGATGGGCCCCGGTTGTGGTAGCCACGTCGAGCCGCGCCTTGAATGCCTGCTCGACGACATCGGCGAAGCTCGGCCGAGCAACCTGGTCTGCGATCTGCGCCGATGTCGCGCCGGCGGCAATCGCCCGAGCGCGCCCGCGGCGGACTGCCTGCCAGCGGGTGAAGTGACCGACCGCCTGTTCCGATGTGAGCGCGAGCCCCGGCGCGGGCTGGCCCGAGCCGTCCGCCAGGGTCGACAGTACCCAGCCGCGCGGGTCCGCCGCCACGGCGCGGTGCTCACCGGGTGCCGCGCCGAGCCCGAAGCCGTTCAGTGCCCTCAGGCTCACCTGGGCTGCGACAGACATGGAGGCTTCTCCGCTGGAACAGGCACCCTGGCGCGCGAATGACGTCGGGTTGCATTGCAACACGATTCCCGCGGCCAGTCCTACTGAAAGCGACGAATACTCCGGCCGGGCCAGCAGCTCAGGGAACGAAACCAAACCACGCCCCAAGGGCAGAGCTGGCACAGCAAACCCGAACCGTCCGGCGAAGCAGACCCACTGCATCAAGGGGCCGGGTGGCGGCGTCATGGACAAAACGGCTTTGAAAGGTTAGCGAGAGCCATCACCTGCGGTAGTCGGGGGCTTTCGGGCGTGCTGCGGTGCCTGGTGACTCGGCCCAGACGCTATCAGGCTTCACAACTCCCGCTCACCGCTAGCTAGGTCGAGAGATTGTCGAGCATGGCGAAGTACCTGAATGCCGGAGACACCGATGGCGACACCCGTCCAGTCATCGGGCTGGGCGGCTTTTTCGGCTACGGCAATTACGGCGACGAGCTGTTCCTCGAAGTGTTCAAGGAACATCTCGGCACGGAATTCCGGCTGCAGGTGCTGCCCGATACGCTGGACAAGCCCTACTTCTCCGTCCCTGTCGAGGAGCGGATTCAGGAGGTGGACGCCATCCTCATCGGAGGAGGCGATCTCGTCCTCCCCTGGTCCATCGACTCCCGTTATTTCAACTCCGTCTACCTGCAGAAGCCGGTTTTCCTCGCCGGCCTTGGCGTGCCGATCCGTGCGCAGGGCACCGCGAACCAGGTCGAGAAGCCGCATATCATCGCGCGCCACCGGAATTTCTTTCAGCACGAGAACATCCGTTTTCTGAATGTGCGCGATGGCCAATCGGCCAATTGGATCCGGTCGAAAATCGACCCGAAAGTCGAGATCATCGAGTCACCGGATCTCGTATGCGGCCTCACGCTTCCCGCTGTGCAGAAGCCGGGGACGCCGATCCTTGGCATCGTTACGCGTCACCGTCCCGGCCATGACCAGGACGACGATTACTCGAAGCTCGTCGAGCTTGGTAATTACGCGATCTCGCAGGGCTGGAAGGTCCGTCACATCATTCTTGGAACCGGCCGGGTCGGCCAGGTCGATGTGGTGAACGCCGAGCGCGTGCCCATCCCCGGCAAGGAAGTTGTGTACAGCGAGAGTCTCGACGACCTCAGCCGCGCCATCGGCGAGTGCTCCGCCCAGGCCAGCATGAAGTTTCACGGAAGCGTCGTCGCCACCATGTACGGCGTGCCTTCCATGGTGCTCGTTCCGACGAGCAAGAACCGCAACTTCATGCGGCGCATGGACCGGAACGACCTTCTCTGCCGCTTCGATTCCCCCGAGTTGGTGGACCGCTTCAAGCCGTTCCCGGAGCCGATAGATCCTGCTTGGGTGGAGCGGCTGCGCGACGGCGCTGTGGATATGCTGACCCAGCTCCGGAACGCCATCGGTGCAGCCCTGGCGCAGCGCTGATGGCTCGGGACCGGGCGGAACGCCGCCCGGAATGGGCGGCCCCCCTGGCTCGGTTCCTAACACCCTGAGGGTGTGATGATCGCCCGTCTCCGGCCGGAGCCGGTGCCTGACGATCCTCGGTTTCCGCTGCTTCGCGATCGCTTCGTCGCCATGATCCTCGGCCGGGAGCCCGCCCCGACGCATCCGGCGATCGACGGGCTGGTTGCAGGGCTGGACGCCCATGTCAGCGCGATCGTTGGAGATACCCGGGACAGTCCAGCGGAAGAGCCCGCGGCTATCGCTCAGACGGCCCAGCGCCTCCGCCTGCTGGCCATCGCGCTGCGCTGGCCGCGCTCGCGCTTCTTCGGCCAGGATCAGTTGCTGGCCCGAGCCGAGGAGACGATGCGCTCCCTGCTGGACGGTCCCTACGCAGCCGGCCGGGAGAAGACCGGCAACTGGTGGCACTGGGAGATCGGCATTCCCCTTCACCTGCTGGATGCCGCCCTCCTCCTGGGTGAAGATCTGGAGAAGGACCTCTCCGCGCGTCTCGTCGCGGCCTGCCGCCACTTCGCTCCCGATCCTCGCATCCTGAACGGCCACGCCGTCTCCACGGCCGCCAATCGGGTCTGGTGCTGCGCGGTCGCTGTTCGCTGCGCCATCCTGGCGAGCGACGCCGGCCATCTCCGCCGTGCCCGCCTCGCCCTGTACCCGGCCCTTCGCTATGTCACCACCGGAGACGGCCTCTATCGCGACGGATCCTTCATCCAGCATCGCAGCTTCGCCTACAGCGGCGGCTATGGCATCGACTACCTGAGGCACTCGGCCGAGATCATTCACCTGCTCGATGAAGGCTCCTGGCGTATTCCTGAAGGCGCCTGGTCCAGCCTTCGCCGCGCCCTCACCTCAGGCTTCGCGCCCCTGGTGCACGGTTCCGGCATCATGGACATGGTGCGCGGACGGGAAGCTTCCCGCCCCCTTGTCACAGCCACTGTCGCCGGGCGCGGCCTGATCGCCACCGCGCTGTGGCTTGCCCAAGCCGCACCACCGGCCCAGGCCCGCCTCCTCCGCGCGTTCGCCTGTCGGTGGATCACGGATGGTGGCGTCGAGAACGTCATCCGCCACGATCCATCCCGCCTTGCCCACCAGATCACCCCGGGCACCGCAGCGCTCGCCGTCTCTGCGATGCGGGGGAGGCCTACGGCCCATCCCGTGAGTCAGCACGTTCAGTACCCTTGCATGGATCGCGTTGTGCACCGCGGGCCCGGCTTCTCGTTCGGCCTCGCGATGCACTCCATGCGCACTGCCAATTTTGAATCCATCAATGGCGAGAACTTGCGCGGCTGGTTCTCCGCCTATGGTCAGACCCACCTTTACGGCCCTCCGACCGAACCGGCGGAAGAGAACCTCGCCCCAACCATCGATGCGCACCGGCTGCCGGGCACCACCGTCAGCACCTGGGCGGACGGCACGGGGCCGAAGGCTGCCCGCCGCGGCTCCTCCTGGGTCGGCGGTGCCGCGCTCGAGGATGTCGGCTTCGCCGCCATGCATCTCTATGCCGAGGACGGCCGCCTCGCCGCCCGGAAGAGCTGGCTGATGGTCGGGAGCGAGATCCTTGCCCTTGGCTCCTCCATCAAGGGCCGCATGGGAAGTACTGTGGAGACGATCATCGCGAACCAGATCGTCCGCCCGGACATCTCCTGCGTGATCGGCCAGGCCGATGGCCGCATTGCTCGGATCGAAGCCGGCCCGGCCATGCTCCACGAAGGCGTCGATTGGATCCATCTGGCGGGAACGGGAGGCTATTTCCTCCCAGGCGCCCCTGCCCTGCACGTGTTACGCGAGCGGCGCACAGGAAGCTGGCGGAACGAGACCCGCGACCCCGCGGCCCCGGACACACAGCTTGAGCGCGAGTACTGCACTGCCTGGATCGATCATGGCGCGGATCCCGACGACGCGTCCTACGCCTACATTCTCCTGCCCGGGGCATCTGCCGAGCGGACCGCTAACCGGGCCCGCGCTGACGACGGATTCCGGATCCTGGAAGCCAGCGGACAGGCGCATGTGGCCGAGCACGCCGTCGCGCAGGTGACGGCCGCCGCGATCTGGCGCGTTCCCGCCTGGCGCTCCACCACCACCGCTGGCCCGTTTTCGGCCAGCGCACCTTGCGCGGTCATCATGCGCCGAAGCACCGGCATGCTCCGGCTTGGTGTCTGCGACCCCACCCACAAACTCGCTGCGCCCCTGGCACTCACGGTCAGGGCCACTGCTGGGGCCGTTCTGTCTTGCGACAAGCGGATGGCCGCAAGTCTGACGCAGGATACGATCGAGCTGACCGTCGACCTCCGTCAAACCCTTGGCAGCACGCTGATGGCCAGCTTCCGCCTGAGGGGCTGACGGCGGCGTCAGGCCGTGTGGTAGGACTTTTCCTCGACGAGGCGAGACCCGAACAGAAGGTTCAGCCGCTTCTTCAGCGCCGCACGTTCATCGTTGTTGATGTACACAGCCCGCGCAAGCCGAATGAATTCCGTTCCGAAATTCTGGTCCTGCTCCAGCGACCGAAGCTCATCCTCAATCCACCAGAGTGTCCGGTTTGTTACTCTCAGGCGATCGATCAGCGCATCCGTTCCGTCCGGCGCCGCCGCGCTCAGCTGCAGGAACACGGGCCGCAGCGCCTGCAGTTCCGCACGTATGTTCCGCTGCTTGACCGGATCTGAGATCTGCTGCTGCTTGATCTCGAGGATTGTGATCTTGTCGACCAGTTCGCCCACGGAGATGGCGACCATCACCTCGCGTTCCAATCGATCCTCCTGATCAACGTGGCGGCAGAACCGGCACCGTGCCCGCTACCGGACCGTGCCTACCTGCTGAAAGACAAGATGAGACAACCGCCCGTCATCGTCAATCAATCAATGCAACCCAACGTTGTGGAATGGAACGGCATCCCATAGCGTCGCGGGCTGTCGCCTTATAATAATGGCCCTCTTGAGATCTCTTTCCTTGCTACGGCGGC
Organism: Roseomonas sp. WA12; assembly: GCF_054165765.1. Taxonomy (NCBI): domain Bacteria; kingdom Pseudomonadati; phylum Pseudomonadota; class Alphaproteobacteria; order Acetobacterales; family Roseomonadaceae; genus Roseomonas; species Roseomonas sp. WA12. Next base: position 3,896,526 of record NZ_CM135108.1, read on the forward strand.
GCCCTCGCCGCCCTGGAGTTGCCTTCCATGGATGTGGAGCACGTCACTGGCCCCCAGCATCCCGACCAGGTACGTTTTCTGTTCTCGCGCGAAGCGGTCGAGCGGGGGCACAGCGTAGACTATCTCGCCGGCGGAACCGTCCTCCTGCACCTGAAGGTTCGCCTCCAGCCGCCGGAACTGGTGATCAATGATTGTCCGGCCGGTGTGTGGGGCAAGGAGACCCGCCTTGGCCTTGGCGCGCCGGAAGTTCCACGGGATCTCGCCGTGGATCTTACCTTCCGGGAGGCCGGGGTCATCATTCGCACTGCCGCGGCTGCCGCCACCTTTGACCGTTGCGGCGACATCCGCGGCGCCCCGGAAGCCGTCCATCCACGGACCATCGAGCGGCAGCACGCCCCCAACCCGGTCAGCGCCCGCATGGCGGAGGAACCGGCAACAAACCCTCCTCCTGCTGCACCAGCCGGAACTTCTTCTGCCCCCTCCCTCACGGAGGCTCTTCGCGCGGCGGCGGCCGGCCGCGATTGGACCACCGTCCTCGCCCTTGCCGCGGAGGGGTCCGAGGAGGCCCTGGCCGAGCCGGCCGCTGCCATCGCGATCGCGCGCGCCCTGATCGAGACCGGCAGCCCCGCAAAGGCCGAACTGGTCCTTCGCCGCCTCCTTATCGTGTCAGCCGAGACAGAGGAGTCGGACTACCTGCTCGGCGTTGCGCTTCAGCGACAGGGCCGTAACGACGAGGCGCGCCCCCTGCTGCTCCGCTGCCTGGAGCGGCGCCCGCGCGAGGCGCGCTACCTCTTTGAGACTGGCCGCTGCACCGCAAAGTGCTGCAACGGCAGCTTCGGCGCCTCCCGCCCGCAGCCCGAGTTGATCGACGATGCGATCCAACTCCTGACCCGTGCGGCCGCCGTCATGCGCAGGGACGGCCGCCCGCACCGGGAGATTGCCGCCCTCCTCCAGCAGAAGGGCCTGTTCGTGGAGGCACTTGACGCGCTCGACGAGGCCCGACGTCGCTCGCCTGGCCTCGTGGCCCTCGCGCTTGAACGCGCCCGGCTGCTCGTCCGCCTCGACCGCATCGAGGAGGCACTGGTCGAAGCGCGTGATGCCCTGGCCACCGATCCCGAAAGCGATTCCGCCGGTTTCACCGTCCGCGTGCTCGAGCGGTGGCAGGACGCCCGCCGCCTGGGCCCACTTTCCTTTGGCGAATGGCCGAGGCCGCATTGAGCGCTAACGATGTGGGAAGCGTCGCCCCTCCTCTCGCCGACCTTCCTGACTGGATCGCCGATCCCGCCCACCCGGTCCGGCCTGACGTCGCAGCCGCAGCCATCCGCACCGCACCGGACCGCGCCGGTGCCATTGCGCTGATCGAGGGAGGGCGCAAACGCGGCGTCATCCTCTGGCGGCGGGACTACCTTCGCCAACTTGCCGAGTACAACCTCGCCGACCCCAAAGACCCGGCGGGGATCCTCGCTCGCGCGGCCGAGTTCCCCAATCTGCACCACTACCTTCACGCCCCGCATGGCCCCCCGGTCGCTCGCATCGGTGAGGCCGAGGCCCATGGCGGGACGGTGCTCCTGATCTCTGCCTTCGGCTTCGAGAAATTTGGTGGGGCGGAGCGGTTCCTGGAGCAGATGGCCGGGCTTTACCGGGATCTCGGCTACGAGCCGGTGGTGGTTGGCCTTCTGTCCCGCCGCGCCGGCGAAGTCGCCACCATCGACGGGCTGCGCTACGTATTCCTGCAGCCAACCCCCGCTGCCCTCTTCCGCTTTGCCGTTGCGGAGCGGGCCCGCATCGCTCATGTCGTCTCGGGGCTCGGTCACGAGGTCGCTGCGACGTTACGATACCTTCAAACCCGCATCATTTTCGGCGTCCATTTCTGGCGCGAGATCTTCGAGCCCCCCACCTCCCATCCCGGCTACTACCCGGACTGCCCGGAGGGCTACGCCACCCGCCGGAACATGCCGCTTCTCCTGACGGATGCTGATGCGGTCTACGCAAATTCCGCGTTCACGCGCGAGATCTTGGAGACCCGCTTCGGCGCCCGCGTCGGCGTGATTCCGTCCCTCCCCGACGATCGCGCCTCGCCCTTGCCTTCATCTACGGGCCGGGAGGTCGCGCTGCTCGCGAACAGCCGGTTCGACAAGGGCTTTGACATGCTGCTGCGGGTCGCGCCCAAAGTGCCGGAGGTCCATTTCGTCGCCCTTGCCAGCCAGTCGGGGCGTGAGGTCGCCCAGGCCCTGCTTGACGCATCCGGCGTCGTCAACGTCACGATCCTTGGCCGACAGGACGAGATGGACGCGCTTTACGCCACGGCGCGCGTCGTCCTTGCCCCGAGCTACCGGTTTGTCGAAACCTTCTCCCGCGTCGTTCTCGAGGCGCAACGCCACGGCATTCCCGTCATCGGCTCCGACCGCGGCAACATTCCTCTTCTCCTGCACGAGAGCGGCGTCAGCCTTCCCGAGGACGAGGACCTCTGGGCCGAGGAGGTGCGACGCCTCTTCACCGATCCCGGCTACTGGGACGCGCGCTCGGCAGCATCCCTGGAAAACGCCGCCCGCCATCCCTTCGCCAATCAGCCGGCGCGGCTATCGGGGTTGCTTTCGGGGCTTTTCACGCCCGTGCTCGTGGGCGTCGGCTCAGGCCTTGGGAACATCATTCACACCACTCCGATGCTCCGTCGCCTCTCGGAGCATCTCGGCCAGCGCATCGACGTCGTGGTCGCCGGAGATTCTCGAAGCGCCACGGCCATCCCAGCCGACCCCCGCTACATCCGGCACGTCTTCGCCCTCAACGACGTTCCAGTACGCCGCGCCTATGACACGGTCTTTCTCACCAACAGCTTCGGCGCCCTGCAGCCGCCATTTCGTGCCTCGCGCGTGGTCCACTCCCGCGACTGGGACAGCTTCCACGCCGGTCACCACCTGCATGAGACCGAATTCAACCTGGCGGCGCTGCGCGAGCTCCTGGGCGTCCCCTACGCACCGGAAGATGTCGCGCGCTATTTCATTGCTGGCATCAAGCAGCGCCCCGGTTCGGCTGGCCTTGTTGGGTTTCATGCTGGCTCGAAATCAGGGAAGTGGGCCGCAAAGCGCTGGCCCTACTTTGCCGAACTTGCCGGTCGCCTCCAGCTGGCCGGGCTGAAAGTCGCGTCCTTCGGCAGCGAGGATGAGCACGTCGAAGGCACGATCAACCGCACGGGCGGCTCGATCGAGCAGATGGCGCGGGCAATGCAGGATTGCGGCGCTTTCGTCAGCAATGATAGCGGCTTGATGAACGTCGCGAACGCCCTCGATATTCCTCTCGTCGCACTGTTCGGCCCTACTGAGGTTCGCACGCGCGGCCCACTCGGCCCACGCAGCATCTGCCTTGCCCTGTCAGGCGATTGTGCGCCCTGCGAACTCCTGGGCACGGCAGGGCCATTCTACCGGCAGGCCTGCAGTTGCATCGCTGCGATCCCGGTCTCCGAGGTTGAGAGCGCGGTGTTGGAGCGCGTCAGCGACGTGGCTTCGGTCAGAGCTGAGCGGCAGAGGTGGATCGCTCTGCCCAAATTGGGTCCGACAATCAGCAACGGCTGAATGCGGGGCAGGAGCGCTGCGGCGCTCACTTCAGCTTTGCTCCACCCATGAGATTTGTCCGCTACAGGGCACCAACGCACCTTCTTTATCCAATCTGACGAGATGATTGTCTGACAATTATACAGAGTAATGCATCTCGCACTGCAACCACAAGTTGTTTGGAAATCCAACTATAAGGCCGAAATACAATTCATGGTTGCAATCGAAAGATTACTAAACCACTAATGGTGTGGTGACGCGTGAGCAGGGACTGTTGAACTCAAAAAGACACACGCGGTCTCACCAAAGGGGGCACTGCCCCACGGCGGTGCAACTCACTCTTGCGGGTGAGACCCACCCGTAGGTTTGGACAACCAACTCATGAGGAAAATCCAATGAGCGGCTCCCTTGTTAATCTGACCGTTGGCGAGAACGGCTCCTTCGGGAACGAAGTGCTTGGTATCCGGTCGCTCGTACCGCTCCGGGTGGACGTCGTCAGTGGCGGCGCGACGCAGGGTGACGACACCTACACAGGCGACAGCGTTCTGGAGGCCAAGGTCACCCTGGGTTTGAACCCGCAGGTTTCCCTCGGCATTCTCCAGGCGGCGCAGGACAACGTCGCGAGCGGCCTTGGCGGCAACGACACCATGTCCGGCCTCGCGGGGAATGACACCCTCAACGGCGACGCCGGCGACGACACGCTGGACGGCGGCATCGGCAATGACAGGCTGAATGGCGGCACGGGCGCCGACACCCTGCTCGGTGATGCGGGCGATGACGTGCTCGTGGGTGGCGCGGGCCGGGACACGCTGACCGGCGGTGACGGCAACGACCGCTTCGTCTTCACCAGCGCCACGGATTCCCAGGCTGCCTTCGCGGGTCGCGACACCATCACCGACTGGGCCGAGGGCGACAGCATCGATCTCAGCGGCCTCGATGGCGATCCCACTCTCGCGGGCATCCAGGGCTTCATCTTCCGCGGCATCACCGCGACGCCCGAGAAGGCCGGGGCCGGCGAGGTGTTCGTCCATCAGTTCCAGGGCAACACCTATATCGACATCGGCCTCGATGGCGACGGCAACCGCGACATGGTGATCAAGCTCACCGGGCTCCACACGCTCGACGGGAGCGACTTCTCTGGCATTGCGACGAGCCAGACCCTGACCGGCACGCCCGGCAACGACACGCTGACCGGCTCGTCGGCCGACGACCAGCTCAGCGGGTTCGCTGGCAATGACCGGCTGAGTGGCGGCAGCGGCAACGACACGCTGACCGGCGGCACCGGCCGTGACGTGATGACCGGCGGCGCCGGCAACGACGTCTTCGCCTTCACCAGCGCCACGGACTCCCTGCCCACCGCTGCCGGGCGCGACGTGATCACGGACTGGAGCGATGGCGACACCATCGACCTCAGTGCCATCGACACCGACCCCAGCATCGCGGGCATCCAGGGCTTCGTGTTCCGCGGTACCAGCACCACGCCGGACAAGGCGATGGCCGGCGAGATCTTCATCAACCAGTTCGAAGGCAACACCTTCATCAACATCGGCGTCGATGGTGATGGCACGCGTGACATCATGATCCAGCTGAACGGGCTGCACGCCCTCGACGCTGCCGACTTCGTCGGTGCGACCGTGGACACGACGCCGACGGGCACGCCGGGGAACGACACGCTGACCGGCTCGGCGGGTGATGACGTGATCAGCGGTCTTGCCGGCAACGACCGGCTGAACGGCGGCACCGGCAACGACACGCTGATCGGCGGCACGGGCCGTGACACGCTGACCGGTGGTGCCGGCAGCGACATCTTCGCCTTCACCAGCGGCGCGGATTCCCTGACCACCACCGCCGGGCGCGACGTCATCACGGACTGGAGCGATGACGACTTCATCGACCTCAGTGCCATCGACACCGATCCCGACGCCGACGGGATCCAGGGCTTCGTGTTCCGCGGCATCAGCACCGCGCCCGAGAAGGCCGGGGCCGGCGAGGTGTTCGTCCATCAGTTCCAGGGCAACACCTATATCGACATCGGCCTCGATGGCGACGGCAACCGCGACATGATGATCCAGCTGAACGGCCTTCACACCGTCCAGGCCAGCGACTTCATCGGCGTGGCCTGAACCTCGCCCTAAGCGCCGCCCGGAACGGCCCCCTGCGCCTCGCGCAGGGGGCCGTTCTCATGACTGGTTGTTCAGAGCCGGGGGGCGGTGGTTAGCGGGCCTCCCGAGCAGACCGCTGCTGACATCTTTCACGACTGACTGGCTGATTACGTGAAGGGAACCACTTCACGAAAGACGAGGGAGAATGATTTACCGCCGGCAATAATCCCCGGGGGCACAGGAGGACCAAGCCCCATTTCCTTGGCCAGGAAACCAGATCTGCCAGAGGAAGGGCACGCAGGACGCGGTGTGTCGCCGCCATACCGCCTGGATCACGGTGCGCGCAGTTGCCCGCCGTAGCTACGGTGCCCTTGGGGTGGTAGCAGGCCAGCGCCCTTCCAACTCAGGCTTGCCATCTTCCACGTCGCCTCTCACCTTTGTACATGAGGCCGTGGATGCCAAAGGGCGACAGTTCCTGGAGTTCCGGGTGAGAACGACGGAGACCTGGGCTAAATGCTTCTGACGCTGGTCGATGCAGAGCTCTATGGTCCGCGCCTTCGCCTCACCCTGATGGCCGAAGAACGGGCGCGCGGCGTGGATCTCGCGCTGCCGTCGACTGTGGCCTGGGTTGTCTGGAACCGCCCGACCGACCCCGTCGCGCCCTTCGCCCTCTCTGCCAGGGCGATGAAGCCGTACCGGGAAGACTCTTTCCGTATCATCATCCCCCTGCCACCGGCGTCCCATGCCCTGCATGGGCTCTCCCTCGTTTCCGCCAGCCCCGACATCCTGCTCGCCTTTGCCAATGGCCTGGATCGCCGCCTGGCCAACATCTTCCCGTGCGATGACGACGCCTATGTGGAGATGTTCCAGAGCAACACTCGCCGCTGGGGCAATGTCCGCACCCGCTTCTTTCTCGCTGAGCAAATCTCCCGCTTCTTCACTGGCGCCCCGGAACACAGCATCGGGGCCGCGCTCATCATGGCCTACAAGGCTGTTGAGGTCGGCAATACCAGGGACATGTTGCGCGCTCTCAAGGTGAACAGTTCCGCGTTCGAACTGCTTGCCACGCTAGGGCCCAGCTCGCATCCGCGCTGCAACCCCGAGCACCTGGAGATCTCCCTTCTCACCACGCGTTGGCACCTTCAGGCGGCACTGGGTGATCTGCACGGAACCCGGCTAACGCTCCAACAGCTGCTGGCACGTACGCGCGTTCGAGCCAGCTACTGGACACTCGCCTATTCCGCCAGCAAGTCGCTCCTGCTTGCGGGCTGGCTCGAGTGGCGCCTCGGCGAGGTCGAGCAGGCAAGGGCGTGCTGGGAACGCTGCGTTGCCCTGTTCAGACTGGCCGCCGCGGAGGCGGATCCACGCAGATCCGTCCTCTTTGCCGAATTGTCCCACAGTTTGGCCGCTGCTCAGGCCGCGGGACGGTGCCTTGCCGCGCTGACAATGCCCACGCAGCACGTCATGCCGTCCCTTGGTGATATCATCGGCTTAGCAACCCGCGTGCGCCTTGCTGCGCGCGAACGCATTCAGCAGGCGTTGGAAATGGGCGTCTCGGCTTTCGAGTAACTTGGGTATCTTCGGTTAGCACGCTCCCAAGGTGCTCTGTTCGGGTGTGACATAAGGAAGGTTGTACGAACCTACGACTCTACTCGCTGTGGCTGTACTGCCACAGCAGCTCTGAATACGGTCATCCCTGCGCAACCGTGACAACCAGCTTGGTAGTCCCGCATTTGGTTCCTGAACTATCTCATAAAGGCGCGCTAAGCGCGTCCCGTGCAACGAAGGACAGGAAATCGATGTCGCTCCGCAAAGCCCTTCTGGGCGCCACCATTCTCGCGCTGCCGGCCACGGCCATAGCACAGACGCCGTTCCAGCCGGTGACCGGCCTCTACATCGCGGGCGGCGCCGGTGCGAACTGGCTGATGGACTCCGAACTCGACCAGGGCAGCGCCGCGGCGCGTGCCGGCCTCGGCCGCGGCGGTGAACTGCGCTTCGACACCGGCTTCGTTGGCCTGGCCAGCATCGGCTGGGGCTTCGGCAACGGCTTCCGCGCCGAGGTCGAGGGTAACTTCCGCCGCAACAACGTCGACGGTGCGTCCGCCTTCGGCGGGCTGAGCCGTCCGCTGAACACTGGCGGCCACGTGCTCAACTACGGCGTGATGGGCAACGTCTTCTACGACTTCGTCATCCCCGGCTTCCCCGTGCAGCCCTATCTCGGCGCGGGCGCCGGTTATGTCTGGACCAACTACCAGGGCGTTCGCGTCCAGGGTGCGGGCGCTGGCGCCACCCGGCTGGACCTGTTCGGGACGGACGGCAACTTCGCCTATCAGGGCATTGCGGGCGCAGCCCTGCCGATCGCCGCCGTGCCCGGCCTGAGCCTGACGGCCGAGTACCGTTTCCTCGGCACGACCGAGCCGCGGATCGCCTCCCGCTTCACCCCGGCCGGCGGCGTCGCCTCCGCCACCCGCACCGAGGTCGAGAACTACAACCACTCCGTGATGCTCGGCGTTCGCTACGCCTTCGGCCAGCCGCGCCCGGCGCCCGTCGCCGCCTACGCTCCGGCGCCTGCCGCTCAGCCGGCCCCGGCCCGCACCTACCTGGTGTTCTTCGACTTCGATCGCGCTGACCTGACGGACCGCGCCCGCCAGATCATCGCCGAGGCCGCCCAGGCGGTGAACTCCACCGGCACGACGCGCATCGAAGTGGCTGGCCATGCCGACCGCTCGGGCACGCCGCAGTACAACCAGCGCCTGTCGCAGCGCCGCGCCGAGGCGGTTGCCGCCGAGCTCGCCCGCCGCGGCATCTCGCGCGGCCAAATGTCGATCCAGGCCTTCGGCGAGAGCCGTCCGCTGGTCCCGACCGCCGATGGCGTGCGTGAGCCGCAGAACCGCCGCGTCGAGATCGTCCTGCGCTAAGCAGCACGACCTCCCGCAAGGGAACTGGAAGGGGCGGGGCCGAAAGGTCCCGCCTTTTTCATGTCGTGCGCCCCGGAGCAGTCCGACGGACGGGAACATTGCCCTGATCCTGCTGCGGACAGGATACTCCCTTCATCCTGTTCCTCGGAGTCACCTGAACGATGCTGCCGCGCCGCGCCCTGCTCGCCCTTCTGCCCGCTCCGTTCCTCGCCTTTCCGGCCCGGGCGCAGACCGGGGCGCAGCCGACCTGGCGCATTGTTACCGAGTACCCCGCCACCGCCATGCCCGGCGAAGGCATCGCCCATTTTGCCCAGGCCGCCACGCGCCTTGCGGCCGGCGCGCTCACCGTCACCGCCGCCTTTGACGCACCGGACGGCATTCGCTCCGCCGCCATGATCCGCGCCGCCTCCGAGGGTCGCGTGCAGGCCGCGGACGCCTTCACGGGTGCGCTGGCCGCGGAAGGCGCCATCTTCCAGCTCTCCGCCCTGCCCTTCCTCACCGCCTCGGGCGAGGACACCGCCCGGCTGCTGCGCGCTGCTCGACCAGCCTATGCCGCGGCCTTGGAAGCCCGCGGCCTGACGCTGCTCTACGCCACTCCCTGGCCTGCCACCGGTCTCTGGTCCCGCCACCCCGTCACAGGTGCGCATACCCTGCGCGGCCTCAAGATCCGCACCTATGACGCCGCCAGCACCGCGGTGATGCAGGCCGCCGGCGCCGCCCCCGCGCAGATCTCCTTTGCCGATGCCATGCCCCGCCTTCGCTCCGGCGAGATGGACGCCGTCCTCTCCTCCGGCGATGGCGGCGCCGGCGCGCGGCTATGGGAGATCCTGCCCCACTTCACCGTGCTGGATTACGCCTCCCCGCTCAGTCTCGCCTTCTGCAACACCGCTGCCCTGCGCGCCCTGCCCGCCCCGGCGCAGGATGCCATCGCCCAGGCCGGTCGCGACACCGAAGCGTGCCAGTTCCAGGCCATCGTCACCCGCCTGGCCGAGAACGAGGCGCGAATGCGCGCCAACGGCGTCACCGTTGCCAGCGACGCGCCCCTGCGCGCGGCGCTGACCGCCGCCGCCAGCCCCGTGGTGGAGGCCTGGGTTGCCCGCGCCGGCGCTGAAGGCCAGTCAATCCTCGCCACCTATCGCGCGGGCTGACCGAAGCGCCGCGCCCGGCGTTCCACCGGCAGCACAGGAGAAACACGATGGGACTGCTCGTGGACGGGCGCTGGCAGGACCAGTGGTACGACACCAAGGCCAGCGGCGGACGCTTCATCCGCAAGGACAGCGCCTACCGCAACTGGATCACGCCGGATGGCGCCCCCGGCCCCTCGGGCGAAGGCGGCTTCGTGGCCGAGCCCGGCCGCTACCACCTCTACGTGTCCCTGGCCTGCCCCTGGGCCCATCGCGCGCTCATCATGCGCGCGCGGAAGGGCCTGCAAGACGCCATCACCCTCTCCGTCGTGCACTGGCATATGGGCAAGGACGGATGGACCTTCGCCGAGGGTCCGGGCGTCATCCCCGATGACGTGAACCACGCGGACTTCCTGCACCAGGTCTACACCGCCGCTGACCCGCAATATTCCGGCCGCGTCACCGTGCCCGTGCTGTGGGACAAGCGGCGCGGCACCATCGTGAACAACGAATCCGCCGAACTCATCCGCATGCTCGACCACGCCTTCGACGGCGTCGGTGCCACGCCCAACGACCACCTGCCCGAAGAGCTTCGCGCCGAGATCGACGCCCTCAACGCCACTGTCTACGACACGGTGAACAACGGCGTGTACAAGGCGGGCTTCGCCACCACGCAGCAGGCTTACGAGGACGCGGTGCGCCCGCTCTTCGAGACGCTGGATACGCTGGATGCACGCCTCTCGACGCAGCGATACCTGCTGGGCGAACGCCTGACCGAAGCCGATATCCGCCTCTTCACCACCCTGGTGCGCTTCGACCTCGTCTATCACGGGCACTTCAAGTGCAACCTGCGCCGCATCGCCGACTACCCGGCGCTGTTCCCCTATCTACGCGACCTCTACCAGACACCGGGCTTCGGTGAGACCTGTGACTTCGCGCATATGAAGCGCCACTATTACGAGAGCCATCCCAACATCAATCCAACAGGGGTCGTGCCCCTCGGCCCGATTCAGGACCTGTCCGCCCCACATGGGCGCGACAACCTCAGGCAGGGTTCTCGACCCTAGCTCCCTTCCAGCAGGTGCCAGAAGCACCGATGAGCTTCTGTCTCTTCACCCCTTGCTGAGCGAGGATGGACAGACCGTTCATTGCTTGAATTTGAGCAAGCTCCGTGCCAATCGCTCCGCACCCCAGTTTTGCATCCCCAGACCCGCCCGGCACGGATCTGGGAAATACATGATCACTCGCCGGCACTGCCCTTCCGGGGCGGCGTCCTGCGAAGGACAGGAGCAGTCCCATCACACCGAAGGCCGCGCCCGACACGACGCTTTCGACTCAGGGCGCCTCGCCGCAGGAGCGCATCGTCACCGCCGCGCGGGAGATGTTCTGCCGCGACGGCATCCACGCCACCGGCGTGGACCGCATCCTCTCCGCGGCCGGCGCCTCGAAGATGACCCTCTACGCCCGCTTCGGCTCCAAGGAGGCCCTCGTCCGCACCGCGCTGCGCGAGGAGGGTCAGGTCTGGCGCGAAGATTTTGCTGCACGGATCAACACCCTCGCCGACACGCCGGAGGGCCGCCTGCGCGCCATCATCCCCGCCTTGGCCGAGTGGTTCCACAGCGGCCGCTTCTACGGCTGCGCCTTCATCAACGCGGTGGCCGAGCACACCAAGGGCGAGCCCTGGCTGCAGGAACTCGCAGCCGAGCACCACGTTGCCTGCCGCGCTTTCCTCGGCGGCTTGGCGCAGGATGCCGGCTTCGCCGCACCCGAAGAGCTCGCCGGGCAGCTGCTCATCCTCATCGACGGGGCTTCCGCCGGGCTGATGTGCAGCGGCGATGAGGTGGTGCTGCGAAATGCCGCCCGCACCCTGGACGCGCTGCTCACTGTCGGGGAACGTGCGGCGGCCTGACCGCGGGCCTGATCCCGGCCAGGCCCAATCAGTGATGGGACGAACACGATGATCGTGGACCTGCGGATCTATACCTGCCAACCGAACCGCATGGCCGAGTTCGTGAAGCTGTACGAGACCATGGCCTGGCCGCTGCAGAAGAAGTATCTCGGCCGCTGCCTTGGCTGGTACACGACGCTGGAAGGCCCGCTGAACCGCGTCGTCCATCTCTGGGGCTATGACAGCCAGGCGGACCGCGAGCAGCGCCGCACCGCCATCGCGCAGGATCCGGGCTTTCAGGCCTATCTGGCGAAGGTGGCGGAACTCGGCGTGCTGCAGGAGATGGAGAACCGGATCGTCGCCCCGACGGCCTTCTTCAAGACCTACATGGACGAGCAGGCGCAGAAATAGAAAAGCCCGGGAAGAAGGAATTCTCCCGGGACCTCATCTCACAGCACGGGGCGCACCAGTGGGCTGGTGCGCCCCTTCCTGTTACAGGCGCGACTTCAGGAAAGCGTTGATACGGTCCAGCAGCCCGTCGCCCTCGCGCACGGCATGGCGACCACGCTTCTCAACCTCCTTGCGCGCCTGGCCGAACAGGCTCCAGCCGCGGTCGCGCGTGTCCTCATAGGCATCACGGCCCTCCGAGCGCGCCCGCTTGAAGAGGCTCCACCCCTCGTCGCGCGCATCCTCCGCGGCAGCAGCGCCACGCCGGCGCGCCTTGTCGTACAGGTCCTCGCCCCGGTCGCGGGCGCGACCGAACAGGCTCCAGCCGGTATCGCGCGCATCCTCATACGCGTCACGGCTGTCGGAACGGGCCCGCTTGAACAGGCTCCAGCCACGATCGGACGCGTCGTCGTAAAGGTCCTCGCCGCGATCGCGCGCGTTCTTGTAGGCGCCGCGCCCGCGATCCCGCGCACCGTCGTAAAGATCGGTCCCGCGCTCGCGCACATCGTCATACGCGGAAGCGGCATAGCGGCTCGCCCGGTCGGCGAAACGCTCGGCGCCCTTGCGAGCGCGCCTGAGATGCGGCCGCGCCTCGCGCTCGGCCTTCTCGGCATAGTCCAGTGCGCGATGCGCAATGCGGCTTGCCTCATGCCCGAGCGTGCCGATGCCGTGCCCGGCATCCCGCGCCACCGAGTTCCCGATCCGCCAGGCGCGATCGGCCAACCGGTCCTGCACCGGCTTCGGGCGGCGCATCGTGTACATGCCGAACGCGGCACCCGCGATCAGCGCCGCGGCGCCGATCATCAGCCCGGCCGGGCCGAGCGGGTTCATCTGCGCTTCCAGCAGGAAGCTGGTCTTGCGCGGGGGCGGGCCGGAGAGGGACGAGGTCTCCGCCAGGTCCTCCCTCGGCTCATAGAGGTTGTCCCGCCGCTCAGCGCGGCCGGGCTGGTCGGAGGCCTGACTCGGCCGGGCGATCTTGCTCATGATCAGGTCCATCAATCTCGGGGCAAACCGGCCCATGGCCGATACCATCCAACCCCCGCCACCCACGACGAGGTCACGCACCGGCGTCTCGCACGCGTAGAGGATCGCGCGCGCCGCCACCCGCGGGTGGTAGGCCGGCGGCGGATTCCGCACGCCCGGTGTGCCCATCAGGTTGCGGGAGTGTTCCATATAGGGCGTGTCGATCGGGCCCGGCTTCACCAGCGTCAGGCTGATCGGGTATCCTTCAGCGTCGAACTCCGTGCGGAACGCCTCCGTCACCCCCTTCACCGCGAACTTCGCCGCCGAGTACGGGCCCTGCAGCGCCATGGCACGGTCGGACAGAACGCTGCCCGTGGTCACAATCGCGCCGCCCTTGCCCTTCAGGTGCCGCGCGGCCACCAGGGTGCCGTGCACCACGCCCCAGTAGTTCACGTCGAACAGCCGCCGCTGATCCTCCAGCGGCACGTCCTCCATCTCACCGTAGATCGCGACGCCGGCGTTGTTGCACCAGGAATCGAAGCCGCCGAAATGCAGGATGGCGGCTTCGCTCACCTTCTCCACCTGCGCCATGTCGGCCACATCGGCCACGACAGGCTCGATGCGCCCGCCCTGCCCGCGGATCTCGTCGGCCAGTGCGTTCAGCGCCTCCTCGTTGCGCGCCACGACCACCAGCGCCGCACCGCGCTCGGCCGCCATTCGAACGGTTGCCAGACCGATGCCGGAGGTCGCGCCAGTGATGACGATGACCTGCTCCGAGAGGGGCTTTAGTTGAAGTGAGGGCATGTCGGGGTCCCAGGCATTGCGGGGTCTCAACGGCGGAACCCTGCCAGGGTTACGCGCCCGACTCAGCGGCCGTCGCAACGCCTGGCCGTTGTTTTGCTCCGCAGCACGCGGTGCGCCCATGATCTCAGGGAGGCGTTGCCTCTCGGTGCCCTCGACCGGGGAGCATGAGGCGCCCCGGGAACCCGCCAGCTGTGTTTCAACGCTCCGTTGGGGCGGGAGGAGTTACGCGACGGCCAGCCGCGTCACCCGCCCCTCGCCTTCCGGCGTCAGGCATACTTCCACGATCATCGGCAAATGGTCGGAAGCCAGGCGCGCCGCCTTGTCCGTCCAGCTCCGCAACAGGGACGCGCGCGGCCGCGCATAGATCCGGTCCAGCGCGAAGAGCGGCCGCCCCACGGGAAAGGTCCGCCCGCGCGTACGGGACGGAAGCACCCCCAGAAAGGCCCGGTCCACCGGGCCATGCGGTTCCCAGTCATTGAAGTCGCCCATCGCGAGCAGCGGGTCCGCGGTAGCACGCGCCAGCGCCGCCAGCTTCGCCGCCTGCGTCCGCCGCTCCCGCCAACCCAGGCCCAGATGCGCGGCCAGCAGCCGCAACGGCCCTGCAGGCGTCTGCACGCGCGCGGCGATCGCCTTGCGCGGCTCCCGCCCGGGCACGGAAAGGTCGTGCAGCACGCCCTCCTCCAGCGGCCAGCGGCTGATCAGCATGTGGCCGTAGCACCCATCGGTCGCGCTCAGCGTCGGCGCCTCCACGGCATGCCCGCCCAGCGCGTCGCGCAGCGTGGTGAAGGGCAGGCTGCCCGGCCGGCTGCGCCCCTCCACCTCCTGGATGGCCACGACGTCCGGGTCGTGCCGGCGGATCAGGTCGATCGCGCGCTGCAGGTCGTGCCGCCCGGACGGGCACACGCCGCCATGGATGTTCCAGGTCATCGCCCGGAACAGGAAACCGCTCGTCGGCAAGTCCGGCTACTCCCGGCGAAGGCGCCGGAACAGTGTCTGCAGCCCCCAGGTGACCGCCGCCCAGGCGCCGAGCACGAGAACGAGCATCCCGATGTTTCGCGGCGTCGGATGCTCGAGGATGCGGGACAGCCCCTCTCCCACCAGCGACAGCAGTGCGATCCCCGGCAGCAGCCCGAGCGCGGTCCCCACCATATAATCGAGGAAGCGGATCCGCATCGCGCCGGCAACGAGATTGACCAGCGTGAAGGGCGCCACCGGCAGCAACCGAATGGTGGTGACGGCCAGGATGCCGTTGCGGTTCACCGTCTGGCTCACGCGATTGATCCGCGGCCCCAGCGCCCGGCGCAGCAGGTTCGGCCCGAGCTTCCGCCCCAGCCCATAGGTGGCGGCCGCCGAAACCATCGCCCCCACCGCCGCATAGGCCAGCCCCGGCCAGGTGCCAAAGGCCGCCGCCGTGCCGAGGATGAGGACGTTCACGGGGAAGGCCACGAAGCCCAGCAGCAGGAACAGCCCCACCGACACTGCCGGCCCCCAGGACCCGCCGGCGGTCAGCGCGTTCCGCATCGCCTCCGGCGTCATGTAGCCGGCGATCGGCGTCACCTTCCACAGCAGGATCAGCAGCGCCACCGGCACCAGCATCAGCGCCGCGCGCGCCAGCAGCGGCCAGGGCTTGCCCGAGGGCGGGGCGATATCGGGATTGCCGAGATAGTCCGAGAGGAACTCGCCGGATTCGATCGGCCGGCGCGGATCGGCGGCGCGCTCAATGCCCGGCAGCAGACTGCGCGCGGGCTGGTCGCCGTCCTCCACGTCGCGCAGGCTCTTGCCATTCGCGGACAGCCCGGAAACGGCCTGCAAGATCGACCCCGTCGCGCGGATGCGGGCCGAAACCAGCCCGGGCGAGGCCCCCGTATGCTCGGCGATCAGCCGGTCCCGCACGGCTTCCACCGCCGCACCCTGTCCACCATCCCGCGCCTCCACCATCAGGTCGCACTCCGTATCCGTGCCCATGGAGCGGTTGCACAGATTGGAGGAAGCGACGCGCAGGAAGCGGTCGTCCACGACCATCACCTTCGCATGCACCATCACCTCGGATTCTGTCTCCCCATTGGTCACATGCGGAAAAACCAGCCGCACGCGCTCACCAAGCCCGGCGCGGCGGATGGCGCGCATGAAGCGGATGCGCCCGGCGAGCATCGTGCGGTGCTCCAGCCAGGTGTGATGCGTCTTGGGCGCGACGATCAGCGCCTCCAGCGCCGGCCGCTCCTTCATCCGCCGGATCAGCGCGCGCGCCAGCCGCCCGCAGGTGAGGAACTGGTTTTCCACATAGATGATGCGCTCCGCCGCCCCGATCATGTCGAGATACAGCGCCTCCACCTCCCGCACCTCCGCCTCGCCATTCCATTTCGGCATGGTCCGGGCGATGCCGATGGTGGCGTCGCGCAGGTCCGGCTCCACATGCGCGGGCCAGAGGTCATGGTCGCTTCCGGGCGGCGCGACCACCGGCAGGCATTCCGCGCAGGCCCGGTTCCAGCGCGCCTGCACCAGCTCCTCCAGCGCGGCAGCCGCCTCTCCATCCACCATCATCTGCACGTCGTGAAAGGGCTTGTAGGCCTTGCCCGCCGGGTCCAGCCGCGCGGGGTCGGCGGGGTCGTGCGCGTTGCGGTCCCAGCGGCGGATCGTCAGGTCCAGCCCGCCCGAGAAGGCCAGCTTCCCATCCACCACGACCACCTTCTGGTGATGCGAGGCGCCGAAGGGCGTGCGGTCATCGAGGCACAGCTCAACCGCCTCGGGCACGTTCCAGCGCAGGTGCAGCGCCGGCAACATCTCCCGCTCCAGCGCGTAGAGGACCGAGTAATCCCAGAGCAGCAGCTTCACCGAAAGCTCCGGCCGCCGCTCCACCAGCGCGGTCAGGAAGGCGCCCAGCTCCTCCGGCAGCCCGTCATCCGGCGCCATCTCGCCCACCAGCCGGGCACGGCTGTCGATATCCCAGCCGACGATGTGGATGCTGTGCCGGGCGTTCCGCATCGCGGCCCGCACTGCCCCGAAATAGGCTGCGCCATCCGACAGCACCGCGGCCCGCGGCGCCCGCGCCACCTTCCAGGCGTTGCGGCCGGCCTCAAGAAGGGAGGCAGGCGGGATAGTGCGCGGCGGCGCCGGACGGGCCCGCGCGCGGGTGGGAGCTTCGGTCAGCATTCCCCCGCTAACGCCGCAATCCCCGGATCGTTCGAGGCGGCAAACGGGCGGCCTGCCTTTTGCTAAACCCCTGGTCAGAACGGTCAGGGGGAATTGCATGCTCTGGAACATCGCACGGTCCGAAGGCCCGGAAGCGGCGGCGCGTACCGCGCTGGACCGCATCGAGGCCTGGGCCGACCCTGCCCTCTTCCTCCACCGCATCCCCGCCGATGAGGTGATGGCCGAGGCCGCCCGCCTCGCCGCCGAGGGCTCGATGGGCCGCCCCCTCTACGGCATTCCCTTTGTCGTGAAGGACAATATCGACGTCGCCGGCCGCCCCACCACGGCTGCCTGTCCCGACTATGCCTATACCCCTGCGGAGGACGCCCCCTGCGTCGCCCGCCTGCGCGCCGCCGGTGCCATCCTGCTGGGCAAGGTGAACCTGGACCAGTTCGCCACCGGCCTGGTCGGCGTCCGCAGCCCCTACGGCACCCCGCGCAACGCGATCGACGCCGCCTGCGTCCCCGGCGGCTCCTCCTCCGGCTCCGCCAGTGCCGTCTCGGCCGGCATCGCCGGCTTCGCGCTCGGCACCGATACCGCCGGCTCCGGCCGCGTGCCCGCGATGTTCCAGAACATCGTGGGGCTCAAGCAGAGCCTCGGCCTCGTGCCCACGCGCGGCGTCGTCCCTGCCTGCCGCTCGCTCGACGTCGTCTCGATCTTCGCCCTCACCGCCGAGCACGCGGCCACCGTGCTGGACGCCATGGCCGGCCCCGACCCCGCCGACCCCTATTCGCGCGCCGCCCCCACTGGCTGGCGCGCCTCGGGCGGCACCGTCCCCCCCGCCCTCCGCGTCGCCGTACCGGAGGAAACCGACCTCCTCTTCGACACCCCGGACGACGCCGCCCTCTTCGCCGCCGCCCTCTCCCGCCTGGAAGCCATGGGCGCGACCCTCGAGCGCGTCTCCATCGCCCCCTTCCTGGCGCTGGCCCGCCGCCTCTACGACGGCGCCTGGGTCGCCGAGCGCACCTCCGCCCTGCGGGACATGGTGGTGAACCACCCGGCCTCACTCCACCCGACGAC
Organism: Roseomonas sp. WA12; assembly: GCF_054165765.1. Classification (NCBI taxonomy): domain Bacteria; kingdom Pseudomonadati; phylum Pseudomonadota; class Alphaproteobacteria; order Acetobacterales; family Roseomonadaceae; genus Roseomonas; species Roseomonas sp. WA12. The sequence continues at coordinate 3,914,529 of NZ_CM135108.1, forward strand.
ACGCACCATCCTGGAAGGCGGCCTCGCCCGCCTCACCGTGGACGCCTTCGACGACTTCCACGCGGTGGCGCAAACCCGCCTTCTCTCCCGCGCGATGTTCGCTCGGTACGACCTCCTCGCCGTTCCCACCGCCCCTGGCATCCCCACGCTGGAAGCGCTCGCCGCCGAGCCCATCGCCGCCAACAGCCGCTGCGGCACCTACACCAACTTCGTGAACCTGCTGGACCTGGCGGCCATCGCCCTTCCCTCCGGCTTCCGGGCGGACCGGCGCCCCGCCGGCATCACCCTCATCGCCTCCGCCTTCACCGAATCCCGCCTCTGCGCCCTGGCCGCCCGCCTGCACCACGCCGCCGGCCTCCCACTCGGCGCCACCGGCGAACCCACGCCCGAACCCACCCCCGCCACCGGCCCCGCCGAGGGCGAAATCCTCCTCTTCTGTATCGGCGCCCATATGTCCGGCCTGCCCCTGAACGGGCAGGTCACCTCCCTCGGCGGCCGCTTCCTGCGCGTCGACCGCACCACCCCCGCCTACCGCCTCCATGCGCTCGGGAATCGCCCCGGCCTGATCCGCACCGAAGGCGGCGCCCGCATCGAGGGGGAGGTCTGGGCCCTTCCCGCCGCCGCCATCGGCCCGCTGCTGGCCCAGGTGCCCGCCCCGCTCGGCTTCGGCACCGTCTCGCTCGAATCCGGCCCCTGCCTGGGCTTCCTGGCCGAGGCGGCGGGGGTGGAGGGCGCGCCGGACATCACCGTGCATGGCGGATGGCGCGCCTGGCTGGCCAGCAAGGAAGGCCGGGGGAGATGAACTCCCCCGGACCCCCTCCTTTTTCTGATTAGTTTTCTGAGGCGCGGCCTCGGCCACCCGCCCGCGGCAGCCTTGAAGAAAAAGGAGGGGGTTTGGGGGAGTTCGCTCCCCCAACCTTCAGGCCGTCACCACAACTCCCGGCCCATCCCCACGAAACACCCCCCGCGTATCCACCACCAGCCTCGCCGCCCGCCGCACCAGCGCCAGGTCCATCCCCGGCTGCGGCGTCACCACCACCACTGCGTCCTGCGCCGCCAGCATCGCCTCATCCAGCACCACGCTCTCCAACTCCGGCGAGGTTCCGTGCAGCCGCCGGGTCGCCGGGAACCGCGGCACGAGCGGGTCGTGGTAGGACAGCACCGCGCCGCGCTCCTCGAGCAGCCGAAAGATCTCCACCGCCGGGCTTTCCCGCGTGTCCGGCACGCCGGATTTGTAGGCCAGCCCCAGCAGCAGGATGCGCGCGCCGCGCAGCGTCACGCCGCGATCGTCCAGCGCATCACGCAGCCGCGCGATGGCGTAGCCAGGCATGGCGTCGTTCACCCGCCCCGCCAGCTCCACGAAGTCGCTCGGCACGCCCAACTCCCGCGCCTTCCAGGCAAGGTAGTAGGGATCGACGGGAATGCAGTGCCCGCCGAGCCCAGGGCCCGGGCGGAAGGGCATGAAGCCGAAGGGCTTGGTGGCCGCGGCGTCGATCACCTCGTGCACATCCAGGTGCATGGCGTGCGCGATGCGCTTCAGCTCGTTCACCAGCCCGATATTCACGGCGCGGAAGACGTTCTCGTAGCACTTCGCCAGTTCGGCGACGGCCAGCGACGATACGGGCACGAGACCCCCCGCCACCGGCCCGTAAAGCGCCTCCCCCACCGCCAGGCAGGCGGGCGTCGCGCCGCCGACCAGCTTCGGAACCCGCGCGACGGTGCCCTCGGGATTACCGGGATCCTCGCGCTCCGGCGAATAGATGGCGAAGGCGTCCACTCCCACCCGCAGCCCTGCGCGCTCCAGCACGGGCAGCACCAACTCCTCCGTCGTGCCGGGATAGGTCGTGCTCTCCAGCGCCACCGCCTGCCCTGCGCGCAGATGCGGCCCCAGCGCGGACAGGGTCTCGCGCACCGCGGTCAGGTCGGGTTCCTTGTGCGGCCCGATCGGTGTGGGCACGCATACCACCAGAACGTCGCAGCCCGCGGCCGCCTCCGCCGTGGCATGCGCGCGCATGCCTGAGGCCGCGATGCGATCATCCGCGATGCCGTGCACGGGGCTGCGTCCGGCATTGATCGCCTCGACCTTCAAGGGATCAATGTCGAACCCATCCACCGCGAAACCTGTCTCGGCGAAGCGCAGCGCTAGGGGCAGGCCGGCATAGCCGAGGCCCACAACGCCGATGCGGGCCTGCCGTGCGGCGAGGCGGGCGATGAGGATATCGCAGCGGGCAGCAGGGCCCTCAGGGCTGTCCATCATCACACCCAGACCTCCACCCGGCGATTCTCCTGCTGCGGCGCGCCGCGGGCGGTGGGGATCATGGGCCGGGAGGCGCCGAAGGCAGTAACGGTGATCCGATCGGATGGAACACCGTTCAGCGCGAGAAAGGCCAGCACGGCCTCGGCGCGCTTGCGGCTGAGGCGCAGGCCGCCCCTGGACTCCTCGGCCCCGTCGCAATGGCCCTCCACCCTCATCGGCTGGCCCGCGAGGGGTACCAGGAAGTTGTACAGCATGCCGAATGCGGTGAACTGTGCCCGCGGCGTGAGCTCAGTGCTACCAGGCTCGAAGAGCAGCACCAGGGACCGCGCATAGTCCGGCCCGCCGGTCCTGATGATGGGCCGCACCGGTTCCGTGCAGGCGGCCAGGGATGTCACAAGTCCTCCGACGCCGATGAAGCTGCGTCGATGAAGCCGCGCCGATCCGCTCAAGCCCGCCCCGCGGCCGGCGTGTTCGGCGCGTGCTCGAATTCCGGCACCAGCCGCGCCAGCCCGGCCAGCGCCAGCCGCGCCTGCCCGCCCTTCGCGGCCGAGGACACCTCGTCGATCGCACGCCCCACCAGCGCCGCATCCGAGGTGCGCGGCGTCGCCACCAGCAGCCCGGCGAAGCCCGTCGGCCGCGGGGGCTCCTGCCCGTGGAACAGCTCCTCGAACAACTTCTCGCCGGGGCGCAGGCCGGTGAAACGGATCTCCACCTCCTCGTCCGGCTGCAACCCGGCCAGCCGGATCATCCGCCGCGCCAGATCCACGATCTTCACCGGCTTGCCCATGTCGAGCACGAAGATGCCGCCATCCTTTAGCTCCGGCGGCTGGTCGTCGCGGTCCTCCGCGCCGATCACACTCGCCTGCAGCACCAGCCCCACGGCCTCGCGCACCGTCATGAAGTAGCGGCGCATGTCGGGATGCGTCACCGTCAACGGCCCGCCCCGCTCCAGCTGCCGCCGGAACAGCGGCACCACCGAACCCGTGGAGCCCAGCACGTTGCCGAAGCGCACGGTCACGCAGCGCATCCCGCCCCCGCGCGCGGAGCGCGCTTCGTCACTCTCCTGGCGCGCCGCGACGTCCAGCGCCTGGCAGTACATCTCGGCAAGGCGCTTGGACGCGCCCATCACGCTCGTCGGGTTCACCGCCTTGTCGGTGGAGATGAACACCATCGCGCGGCACCCGTTCGCGCGCGCCGTGTCGGCGATCAGCCGCGTGCCCAGCGCATTCGTCAGCAGCCCCTCGAGCGGATCGTTCTCCACCATCGGCACGTGCTTCAGCGCGGCCGCGTGGAAGACCAGCTCCGGCCGGATCTCCTCCATCAGCCGCCGTAGCCGTGCCTCGTCACGCACATCGGCCAGCACGGCGCGGCGCGGCACGCCGGAATGCGTCTCCGACAATTCCAGGTCGATCTCGTAGAGCGCGAACTCCCCGTGATCGAGCAGCGTCAGCATCGAGGGGCCCAGCGCCGCGATCTGGCGCGACAGCTCGCTGCCGATCGTCCCGCCCGCGCCCGTCACCAGCACCCGCCGCCCCTGGATCAGCCGCGCCATGCCCTCGCGGTCCAGCGGCACCTGCGGACGGTCCAGCAGCTCCTCGATCGAAACCGGGCGCAGGTCCAGCCGCCTGGCGGCCTGGATCGCACCCTGCGTCACGCCCTGGGGACGCGCGGTCGCGGGGTCGAGCGCAGTCGGGCGCGGCGCGCGGCGCACGGGCACGCCATGCCGGTCAGCCGCGTCCAGCAGCGCCTCCAGCCCGGCGCCGGAAATCGCGGGATCGGCCAGCACCAGCAGCGCGGGCAGCCGCCCCTCGGCGCGCAGCGCGTCCAGCACGCCGCCCGCCTCCTCCACCGTGCCCAGGATCGGCACGCCGAGCAGCCGCCGGCCCCGCTGCCGCGCGCGCGGCGCCAGAATGCCCTCCACCCGATAGCCGGGCGCGCGCTGGGCGATCAGGGCGCGGAGGAACAGGTCGGCCGAATCCACGCTGCCTGCCAGCAGCACGGGCTGTGCCGGCACGTCAGAGACTGGCCCAGCCCGGTGCGCCGAGCGAGCGCGCCCGAGCAGCCGCGCCCCACCCACGAAGGCGGCCAGCACCCCGGCGTGGAGAAGCGGAAAGGCGATGCTGGGCGGACGCCAGGCGCCGCTGGCCAGCAGCCCCAGCCAGAATAGCGCGGCGGCGACCGCCGAGGCGCCGGCCACCGGCATCAGGTCCGGCAGGCCGACATAGCGCCAGTACTGACGCGGCAGGCGCAGCGGCAGCGCGGCCGCCGCAAAGGTGAGCATCGTGCCGAGAACGGCCCCCGGCCACCACCCGGCCCCTGGCCAGACGCCGGGCGTGGCCAGCCACAGCGCGACCGGCAGCGCCAGCGCGGCCAGCGCCAGGTCCAGCCCGAGATTCAGGAGGATGCGCGGCGATGCCATGGGAGTAAGCCTAGGCCCCTGCCGCGGGCGGCGTCACCGCCCCGGGCTGCAGCAGCCGCCATTCCGGGGGCACCGGTTCCGGCCCGCGCGGGCCGGCGGCCCGCAACCCCGCCTCCACCAGCGGCACGTCGGAGGTGATGAGCAGCGGCACGGGCAGCTCCGGCGCGATCTCCGGCTCACGCGCCAGCAGGGCGGCCACCGAGGCCGGCACCCCCCGCACGCTCGAAAGCCCTGCCTCGTCCAGCAGGCGCATCCCGCGGCTCTTCGTCGGAAGCTGGATGAACTGCCCCGTCAGTGCGGGGCCGGTGGGCGCCGGCGGCACGGGCCGCGGCGGTGAGGACGGCAGCGGCGGTGCCTCGGGCGCCGCGACCATCCCGGCCAGCATGGAGAAAGGCTGCTCCACGGGAGCCGGCGCGACCGGCCGCGGCGCGGGCGAGACCCGCAGTGCCTGCACCATCGAGCCCAGCGCCGCCGTGGGTGTGGGCGCAGGCGCGAGCGGCGCGACCGGGCCCTCTTCCTCGGCAGGCAGCGGCCCGAGAACCTGAGAGGGCGGCGGCAGCTCGCCCGGCGGGGGCGCGACGGGCGGCGGCCCGGGCGGCGGCTCCGGCGCCTCGCGCGTCAGCATCGCGGCCAGGGCTGGCGGCATCTCCTGCCCGCCACCCAGGGCCGCATCCAGCAGCAACCGCGGGGCCTCGGCGGCCGGCGGAGTTTGCGCGGGGGGCGGAACGGGGACGGGCCTGCTGGCCACGGGCGCTGGCCCGGGCACCTGGCGCGCGAGCATGGCCGCCAGGGAGGCCGGCATTTCCTGCGTCCCGCCCAGCCCAGAATCCAGCAGCATCCGCGGCACCTCGGCCGGCTGGGACACGATCGGGGCCGGCGCGGTGGCGGGAGGCGGGCTCACCGTGGGGCGGGTGCCCCGGATGGCGGCGGAAAGGCTGGCGAAGGCATCGGCCGGACCGATGGCCGCCGCGGGCGCTGCAGCGGCAGGCACGGCCTGCATCGGCACGGGCCGAACCGGCGCCGGCGATATGAAGGGCTGCGCGGGGGCGACCGCGGGCGCCGGCACAGGGTCAGGTACGGGCCGCTGCGGCGCAGTAATGTGTGTCTCAACGGGCGCCGCGACGGGCATCGCAGCAGGCACCTTGGGCCGGATCGGATCGGAAATCCGCACTGGACTCAGTACGTGCACCGGCTCCGGACGGGGCACGGCGGCCGCCGGCCGGAGCGGCTCCGGCTCGGCCACGGGCGCGTCCGCGGGCTCGCGTGTCCGGTCGGACGCGGGCAGCGGCGCCAGTTCCTGGTACAGGGAAACCAGTCGCGCCGCCTCGCCGGCCCAGCCATACCGTCCCCGCGCCGCGGCCCGCCCGGCCGCGCCCATCTCCGCGCGCAGATGCGGGTCCGTCAGGGCGCGCACCGCCTCGGCCACCGTGTCGGGATCGGCGGTGTCCACCAGCACGCCGCAGCCGGTTTCCCGCACCACCGCGGCCACCTCCTCCGCGAAGTTCGGCACGATCACCGGCAGCCCGGCCAGCATGCAGTCGAACAGCTTGTGCGGCAGCGCGAGGCGGTGATTCTCATGACCGGGCTGGAACAGCACCAGACCGATATCCGCCTCCGCGGCCGCCAGCCGCACCGCATTCTCATGCGGCAACCAGCCATGCCGCTCCACCGCGCCCGCCACGCCCAGCCGCTTGGCCTCCGAGAGGAACTCGGTCTCCGACGCGTCCGTGAACCGCCCGATGAGGGACAGCCGCGTCCCCTCCGGGGAGCGCGCCAGCGCCCGCAGCATCTCGAAAGCACCGCGCTCGCGGGTGAGCGCGCCCAGATGCACCAGCGTCACCGGCCCGTGCCGATGTGTCCGCGGCTGCACGGCCACCTCCGCCGCGTAGTTCCGCACGGGAACCACCTCCGCCTTGGGAAAGGCGTCCTCCAGCCCGTCCTTGGCCACCACCACGGCATCCGCCCGCGCCGCCATCCACTGGCAGGCCGCGCGCACCGCCCGCCGCCCCAGCCCGCGGAAGATCCCGGGCAGGCGGCTGTCGAGGCGCGACGGATAGTGCTCGTGCACGTCGATCACGACGGCCGCGCCCGTCATCCGCGCGGCCAGAATTGCGGCATACCAGCTGTCCGGCTCATGCGCGTGGATCACGTCGGGCTTCAGCCGCGCCGCCCGCCGGGCCAGCGCCCGCGCGGCGCGCAGGCGCCCGATCCAGCCCGACGTCCGCGGATAGGTAACGATCTCCACCCCCGCATGGCTCGCCGGCACGTCCTTCGCGCCCCGCAGCGGCGCGGGGGCGAGATGCGTCACCCGCCACCCCGCCTCCACCAGCGCCGCGCCCTCCTTGCCGACGATCCGCAGATCCGTTGGCGGATGCGCGGCCGACAACATCAGGATCAGCGGTGCCTCGCGCGAGGCCGCGCGCCTCAGGGCGGCAGCCTTCGTGGGCACCCCCTGCTGCGGCACCTTGCGGGCCTCGCTCATGCCCGGGGGCCCGCCATGCCGACCGGCACCGCCAGATACGCCGCCAGGTGCTCCACCATCCGCGCGCCCGCCCGCCCGTCCCAGAGCGGGATGGGCCGCGCCCGCGGCCGGTCGCCCTCCAGCACCGCCGCCACGGCCTCGGGCAGCCGCGCCGGCGGCACCAGCCGGTTGGTCCCGGCCTCCAGCGTCACCGGCCGCTCGGTCGAAGGGCGCAGCGTCAGGCAGGGCAGGTCCAGCGCCCAGGCTTCCTCCTGCACTCCGCCGCTATCGGTGGCGACGAGGCGGGCGTGGGCGAGGAGGCCCAGGAAATCCAGGTATCCGAGCGGCGGCAAGGGCATGACCCCTTCTGGCACGAGGAGGCCGAATTCCGAAAGACGTTGTGCGGTGCGGGGATGCACCGGCCAGGCGAGTGGCAGCCGCCGCGCGGCCTCGGCTACCGCCCCCAGCATCCCACGCAGCGCCTCCGCCGTGTCCACATTCGCCGGGCGGTGCAGGGTGAGGACGCCATAACCCCCGGCCTGCAACCCCGGCGGCAGCGCCCGGGCCCGGGCGGCCGGCAGCGCCCGCAGCAGGCTGTCGATCATCGCATTGCCCACGGCCCGCACCGTCCCGGGGTCATGCCCCTCGGCCAGCAGCCGCACCGCCGTGCCCTCGTCCGGCGCCCAGAGCAGGGTGCTGACCGCATCCACGGCCCGGCGGTTGATCTCCTCGGGCATGTCCAGGTCGCCGCAGCGCAGCCCGGCCTCCAGATGCGCCACCGGGATCGCCAGCTTCCGCGCCGCCAGCGTCGCCGCGAGCGTGCCGTCCACATCCCCCGCCACCACCACCATCGCAGGGCGGCGGCTCTCCCACAGCTCGGCACAGGCCATCATCGTCCGCCCGGTCAGCCCGGCATGGCCGCCGCCCGAGACCCCCAGCGACACATCAGGCGGCGCCAGGCCGAGATCGGCCAGGTGGCCGCCGAACATCCGGGCATCGTGGTGCTGGCCGGTATGGACCACCACGGGGGTGCAGAAAGGCGGCGCCTCGGCCAGCGCATGCATCAGGGCGGCCAGCTTTGGCAGGTTGGGGCGCGCGGCGGCAATCAGGTGGATTTCGGGTCGCACGGGTCAAAGGCCGGGGGAGCGAACCTCCCAGACCCCCTCCTTGTTTTGGTTAAAGCGTTGGGGCGCCAGCGGCATTGGCGCATCCTAGAACTCGGAAAAATAGATGAGGGGTCCGGGGAGAATACCTTCTCCCCGGCCTTGTCTCCTTCAGGCCGCCTGCCTCACGGCAACAGCCCCCTCCAGCACCTCGCAGAACCGGGTCGCGTGCAGCCGCCGGTCCCAGTCCCGCACCGCGCGCGCCCGGGCGGCGGCACCCATCACGGTCCGGGTGCCCGGATCCGCGGTGAGCGCCGCCAGCGCATCGGCCAGGGCCGGCGCGTCGCCGGGGGGCGCGGCGATGCCACAGGCGATGCCGTCGCTCCCCGCCTCGACCAGCCGCGCGGCGCGGCCGGGGGCGTTGGTGACGACCGGCAGCCCGGCGGCGAGGTAGTCCATCAGCTTGTTCGGCGCCGTCCATTCCGCGAAGGCGGGGATGGGCGCCAGCAGGTGCAGCCCGATCCCGGCGGCGGAGAGCAGGCCTCCCAGCTGGGTCTTGGGCAGCGGATCAAGGAGGGTGAGGTTCCGCAGGTCCCGCCTGCTGGCCTCGGCCATCAGCCGGGCCCGCTCGCCCCCCTCGCCCACCAGAACCAGGCGCAGCCGGCGCTCCCCGGCGTTGCGCAGGATGGTCGCGGCCTCAATCGCGGCGTCCAGCCCGTTGGCCCGGCCATGCGCGCCGGCATAGACGCCCAGCACCTCCCAGGACTGCGCCTCGGGCGGGCGCCAGGGGGCAATGTGCGGCCCGAACAGGTCCAGGTCGCAGCCATTCGGCACCACATGCACCCGGGCGGGATGAGCGCCATGGGCAATGGCGGTCTCGGCCATGCCCTCGGTCAGCCCGATCACGGCGGCGGCGCCCCGGCAGGCGGCATCGGCTAGCCGGTCCATCGCGGCGAGCACCGGGCCGGGCACCGCACCCCCGAGATGCGCCTCGGACAGCGCGCGGGGCAGCTCGGGCCAGGGATCGCGGATCTCGAACACGAAGGGCAGCCCGCGCAGCCGCCGCGCGGCCAGGGCCGGCAGCGCGACCGTCAGCGGGGTGGAGGAGGCGAGCAGCAGGTCGAAGCCGCCCCGCCCTCCCCTGCCTTGGTCCGTCCCCCTCAGCGCCAGCCGCGCCGCGCGCTGGGCGTAGCGCAGGAAGACGGCGCTGCGCGCACCCAGCCCCTGGGCGTTGGAACACGGAATATCGAACTCCACCACACGAAAGCCCGCGACCCTCCCCTCTCGCCGGCCCTGCCGGAAAGGGCCGTCCAGCCCGGTCTCCGCGCCCTCGTAGCGCCCGCAGGCGAGGGTGACGTCGTGGCCCCGCGCGGCCAGGGCCCGCGCCATGGCATGGGCCCGGGTGGCGGTGGCGCCGGATGGGCCGGAATAGTGCTGGTGGAGATAGAGAAGGCGCAGCGTCGTCGGCCGAGGGCTCAGGCGCGGGCCAGCCGGCGGATCACCTCGATCACGCGGCTCTGCTCGGCGGTCGTCATCTTGCCCGAAGGCAGGCACAGCCCCCGCTCGAACAAACCGGCCGCGATCTCGCCCCCGATGCTGCGCGCGCCGCGGAAGGCCGGCTGTAGGTGCAGTGGCTTCCAGACCGGCCGGCTCTCGATCCCCGCCGCATCCAGCGCGCGGCGCACCACCTCGCGGTCGGCGCCGAAGCGCACGGGGTCGATCAGCATGGCGCTCAGCCAGCGGGAGGAGCGGCCCCAGGCGGGCTCGGGCATGAAAGAGATCCCCGGCAGATCCGCCAGCCCCGCGACATAGCGCGCGAACACCGCCCGCCGCGCCGCCACGCGCGGCTCCAGCGCCCGCAGCTGCGCCAGCCCCACGGCGGCCAGCACCGAGGAGAAGCCGTAGGAATAGCCGATCGTCTCGTGCTGGTAGTGCGGCGCGGATTCCTTGGCCTGCATCCCGAAATGCCGGGCCGAGGCGATCAGCCTGGGATCGTCGGACACCAGCGCCCCGCCACCGCCGGCGGTGATGATCTTGTTGCCGTTGAAGGAGAAGCAGGCGAGCCGCGCGCCCTGCCCGGCCGCCCGCCCGCGCCCAGGCTCTCGGCGCTGTCGCTTAGCACCGGCACGCCCCAGCGATCGCAGGCCGCGACGATGGCGTCGAGATCCGCGCATTGCCCGTACAGATCCACGGGCACCACCACCCGCGGCAGCCGCCCTTCCCGCGCCGCCTGGGCCAGGGCGTCACGCAGCAGGTCGGGGTCCAGCGTCCAGCTCTCGGGCGAGACATCCAGGAAGGTGATCTTGGCGCCCATCTGGGCGGCCGGCGCCACGGTGGCAACGAAGGTGAGGCCGGGCGCCCAGACCTCGTCCCCGGGCTGCACGCCCAGCACGCGGTAGCCGAGATGCAGCGCCGCCGTGCCGGAGGAGGTGGCAAGCACGTCGCTGAAGCCCGAGGCCTCGCCGAAGGCCTTCTCGAAGGCGCGGGGGATCGGCCCGGCCGGGGCGATCCAGCCGCTGCGGAGCGTCTCCTCCAGCGCCAGCATCTCGCCACCCGCCAGCTCGGGCGGGGAGAGATGAATGCGGGCCAGCTGGCCGGCCTCCGCGGCCGGGCGGCAGAAGCGCAGAATATTCGGCCCCGAAAGCGCCAGGGCCGTGGATGCGGGCTCAGCAGGCGGGATGAGCTGCAGGGCCATTCTGCCCCCCAATCGTGATCTTCATCTTACGTTGTCTTGCCACTGAGCGAGTCGGCAAGGCCCTGCTCAACCTCCGGTAGGGATTTCTCACCTTTCCGTGTTGCATTTTCGGAAGTGGTGCAACCGCGCCTCACATTACGCTCTTCAGAACCCCTGAGTCACCCCCGGCCAAGAGACCTTGCCCACGTGGTCCCGGCCGAATCAGCCCGCCCAGGGCCCTGCCGCATCACCCCTGGCGGGCGGGCGGGCCGGAAGCTCCGGCATGGTCGCGTGCCCCGGCGCAGAGACACCCCGGCCGGACAACAGCACCCGCAGCGTACCCAGCGCCGAACCCAGATCCCCCCGCGCCGTCACCCGCTCGGCATAGCGCGCATCCCATTCCAGCCGCGCCGCCCAGGGCACCGCGTTGCGCCCGCGAGACTGCGCCAACCCCGCCAGCCCCGGCCGCACGCGCAGCCGCTCCGCCTGGCGCGGCGTGTAGCGGGCGAGATACGCCACCGGCAGTGGCCGCGGCCCTACCAGGCTCATCTCCCCGCGCAGCACGTTCAGCAGCTGCGGCACTTCGTCCAGCGCCGAGGCGCGCAGCACCCGCCCGAAGCGCGTCAGCCGCGCCTCGTCCGGCTCCCCGGGATACCGGGGCGCGCGCATGGAGCGAAACTTGAACAGGGTGAAGGGCGCCCCACCCCGCCCTGCCCGCTCCTGCCGGAATACCACCCCGGGCCCGAGCGCGACCCGCACCGCGACCGCCACCGCCCCCAGCACCGGGGACAGCACGGCCAGCAGCGCCGCCGCGGCCGCCGCATCCAGCCAGCGCTTGCCGCACCGCGCGTAGAACCCCTCAGACATCCCGTCCCCCGGAACCCTCGATGCCCGGCCCGCGCGCCTCGGCCTCCAGCCCGGCCGAGAGTGCCAGGCCAAGCGCGAACCACACCATCCGGTTGCCCATATCGGTCGAAACCATCGCCCCCAGCGCCACCGGCAAGACCAGCGCGACCAGCCGCCCCGCCGCCCCCGGCGGCATCGCCCGCAGCCGCCCCAGCAGCAGCGCCCCCCCGCCCCCGAAAGCCCCCAGCCACAGCAGCAGCCCGGGCAACCCGCCCTCCACCATCGCCTCCAGCAGATGGTTGTGCGGATACAACCCCCGCCGCTCTCCGTTCCCTGCCGCAAGGGTGAAGCCGCCCGTGCCCAGGCCCCAGGGCATCGTCTCCCCCGCCCAGTGCACCGCCTCCGCCCACAGCGCGGGCCGGGCCGAGGCCGCCAGCCCGTCGCCGGTGAAGCGCTCCAGCGTCCGCAGCCCCTCCGCCCGCGACGGATCGGCCAGCACCACCGCAAGCCCGAGCGCGCCCGCCGCCGCGGCCAGCCCCACCCAGCCCAGCGCCGCCCGCCCCCGCCCGGCCGACCAGAGATGCGCCGCCGGCGCCAGCACCACCGCCAGCCCCAGCGCGATCAGCCCCGCCCGCCCGCCCGGCAGCAGCCCCGCCACGCCGAGAAATCCGGTCAGCCCTATCCAGGGCAGCCGCCATGCTCCTCGCGCCTCCACCACCCGAAGCGCCGAGAGCCCCGCAGCGCAGGCAATGGCCAGCCCCGCCAGCTGATACTGAACGCGCACCAAGTCCGGGTTGGCGCCCACCGCGCCGCCGAGCACCACCTCCCCGTGCATCAGCCCCCAGGCGATCGAGGCCGCGACGAAAGGCCCCAGCACCAGGGTCGCCCCCGCCAGCACTCGCCGCGCCCCGGGATCGCCTCCCACGGCCAGCCCGGCCAGCAACATCGCCGGCGCTACCAGCACCACCTCCGGCAGCTTGTCCGCCAGCACCTCCCGCGAGGGACTCCACAGCGACGCCACCACCAGCCAGAGCCAGAGCAGCCCGCAGCAGGCCAGCGGCCCCGCCAGCACCGGCCGCGCCCGCCAGCGCGTACCGGCGGCCAGCAGCAGCAGGCCGGGCAGCAATGCCGAGGTGCAGAGCAGCGTCAGGTCGAAGGGCAGGTTGGCCAGCGGCGGGGCGGACTTGAGTGCGCCGGCGAACTGCATCCCGGCAGCAGGCAGGCCGGCCATCGCGGCCAGGGTCGCGGTGGTGGGGCGGGGGATGGTCATCGGGCAGCCCCAGGGGAGCGCCGCTCCCCTGGATCCCTCGCCAGGAACCTGAGGTTCCTGGACCTCCCATCTGTTTTCAGAGGAGCCGCCCAGGGTCCGGGGAGCCCGGTGGCTCTCCGGCACGGGCAAAAGCAAGCTTTCGCCCTGGGAAGGGGGGAAGCAACGGTTCCCCCGGGCCCGCCCGCGCTCACTCCTCCAGCTTCCGCGCGAACTCCGGCGGCGCCACCCGCGCGCCCCTCACCCGCCGTACCCGCTCCGCCGGCACCCCGAACAGCAGCACGCGGCAGGCAGCCAGCAGCAGGCAGGCCAGCGGCACGGCCACACCCAGCAGCATCAGCAGCAGCGGCCGGTTCGGCAGGGCGGGCCAGATTCCCACGCTGGGGGCGGAGACCAGGCGCGCGGCCACGGCCTCGTCGGCGCGGGCGATGACGCCGGCGCGCTGGTGCTGGGCCAGCAGCTCGTACATCGGGTTGCGCATGAAGATGTCGCGCTCGGCGGCAAGCCTCGCCTCCAGCGCGGCAACGCGGCGGCGGGCCAGGTCGTCCAGGCTGTCGCGTACCCGCTGCTCCCCGAAGGCGTGCAGACGGGTGAGAAGGTCGAGCGCGGTGTCGCGGTCAGGATGCGGCAGGGAGAGGCTTGTTGTCACCGTGGCGAGGGACTGGGTCACGGCCAGGTTGCGGTCGAGCCAGCGGTCCAGGTCGTCCAGGTCCGCGGGCGCGGGCGGGATGCCGAGAAGAACGCGCAGCTGGCCGATGATCCCCTCCCGCTTGCGAAGCGTGAGGTCCTCAAGAATGGCGGTGTCACGCGCCAGCATTCGTACCGCCTCGGCGCTGCGCAGGCTTGCGAGGTAGATGGCGAAGTTCCCGCCCGCCCGGTTGTCCAGCAGCCCACCGGGCATCACCAGCCCGCCCTGAATGAGGGTGGAAGCGGCAAGGCCGGTGGTCTCGGCCGGCGCGACCACGGCCTCGGCCACGTATTGCCGCGGCCAGGTCATCACCAGCGTTGCCCCGAGCGCGAGTAGCACCAGGACCGCCGCGATGACGCGCCAGCGCAATCCCCAAACCCCGAGCAGCAACAGTTCGAGCGGCATCAATACTCACGAATGTGTGTGGTGCATTCTATTCCGTGAGTCCCGGGCCGGTGCAATCGCCGAAAAGCTGGATTCGCGTGATGATGGCAGTGAGTGGCGCCGCTGCACGGACCACGAGCACCGGTGCTGGCCGCACATCGCCATAGCCCGGGCTGTTCCAGCCCTTGTCCAGCGAGAGGCGGAGCGGCGCGTCGGCCGAGAGGATGATGCGTGCCTCCGGCCCTTCCACTCCATCCTCCAGCAGCCTCCAGGGGCCGGGCGAGAGATGCCAGCGCAGCGTGACGAGGCGGAAGGGCCCGGATACCCGGTCCTCCACCGCCCAGTCCGCTTTGTCATCCTCCGGGGGCACCACGCGCCGGGCATGGCGGTTGCCGCAGGCGTCCCGTGTGGCGGCGCCGTCCGCCAGCGTCTCGGTCACCACCCAGCGGGCGAGGAGGAACCGCCCGGCGCGCGGCATCGGCTCCGCCTCGTCGAACAGAACAAGGTTATGGGCGGCGGCGGACGCGAAATGCGCAGTCCACCAAGCCGACCCGGCCGGCGGGTTGTAGGCACCGGTACCGGAATCCCGAAGCGGGTTTCGCGAGCCCTGCCAGAGGTCGAAATGCAGCAGGTCGGCCTGCCCTGGCCGGAAACGCAGGGGCCCGGTGCGGAGGAGGGCGCGCGCCGCCCCCCGCCGCCAGCCCCGCGTGCCCGCCGCCACCCAATCCGCCTCGGGCGGCATCGGCGCGGCAGGCGAAAGGCTCAGCCAGGCGCAGCCGGCATCCTCCGCCACCCCGGCCGAGGCGCCCGCGAACAGCCGCGCCGCCCGCTCCACGCTGCCCCGCGCATCCCCTGGCCCACCGAGGGAGAGATCCGCGAAGGCGGAGCCGTCCTGATGCCCCAGCCGGGGGACGGCGCCGGTCACCCCGTCAACCAGCCGGGCTAGCCAGCGCGTGGCCGCCACCGCCCGCTGGCTCACGGGTTCCGGCAACGGCGGCGCTTTCTGCTTCCGGCGCAACCATTCCAGCACCGAGAGCACGTCCAGCAACAGCCGGTGATAGCCGGTCGAAACCTGCGCGAAGCCCCCGTCCGGCGCCACCAGCCGCCCCATCGCCGTGGCCAGATCCCGCGCCGCGTGCCGGGCCATCACGGCGTCATCCAGCGCCCAGCCGAGGGCCAGCAGCCCGGCCGGCTCGCTCACAGAATGGTTGTTGTCCTGCGCCACCGCATAGGCCCGCGTGGCCGCAATCCGCCGCGCGTGCAGCCGCAGCAGCGCCATCATGCCAGGCCGGGGCGCCTCACCACCCAGCAGTGCCTGGGCCAGAAGAAGATGCAGCGCCCGCAGCGCCGCCTCCTGCCCGCAGGCCCAGACCGGGCCGCGGAAGGGCGGATTCGCCGCCGCCCATTCCGCCAGCCGCGCCTCGGCGCAGGCCAGATGCCCGCAAGCGGGCTCCAGCCGATGCGCCTGGACCAGAAGGGGCAACCAAGCCAGGCGGTTGGCCTCCCAGACCGGCCGGACATCACCAGGCGCGAAGAGATCCAGCCCCATCGCCGGCGCCGCCGCATCGAAGGGCCCGTGCGCGACCGCCGGCAGGAGGCGGCCCGCCGCCGCCAGCACCGCGGCGCGCGTGCCCGGCGCCAGCAACGGGGCCGGCAGCGCCACATCCGGCAGGAAGGGCCCGGACGGCACCGCCATGTCCCGCAAGGCCCGACCGGGCATTCCGGCAGCCCGCCTGATCCTGTGCCATGCCAGCCACAGCAGCGGCCGCGCACCCAACCGGGCAGCGGCGTCGAGCCGAAGGGGGATCTGGCGCGCTTGGAAAGCCATTGTTCTGCGTGCTAGCACGATCACGGGTTTGTCATTGCCCTGTTTTTCGCCCTCCGGTTGCGGCGGCGGGGGCGGCACAGCCAAGCGGGGGTAGATTGTCGATCCGGGACGCAGCAAGTCGGGCGGGGCGGGTGGGCATGGCCCTTGTCCTCGCGCTTCCATCCGTCTTTCCGTCGATGGCCCTGGCGCAGGGCCAGCCGCTGCTGCCCCCCTCGCTCCACCCTGCCCGGCGGCGCGCCGCTGCCCGGGCTTTCGGCCGGGTCGCAGGCCGATGTCCTCCAACGCATCCTGGATGCAGCGGGCGGGCGTGCGGCGGGGATGGCCGCCACGCCCGTGCCGGCGCCCTCCCTCGCCGCCCCGCCTTCCACCTATTCGAACCCTGGCAGCTCCAACCCCGGCCCTACCACCTACCCACAGCCGCTCGCGCCGCGTGCCGAGCCGGGGGAGCCGCTCTCCAACACCGAGGCCTTCTTCGCCGCCCGTCTGCCGGACCAGCAGCCGCCGCTCCGCCAGTTCGGCTACGACACCTTCTGACGATCAGGGCTGATTAGTCCTCATTTTGCTGAATTCTTGCTGGGTTATCTCTTTCAGCCCACATCCCAGCCCATGCGAACCTTCAGAGGGGTTCGCAGGGGGGTTCGCACCCAAGTGCGCAGCAAATCCCTCACGCGCGCGGGGAGCATCTGCGAACCCCCTCCCAGCTTCCTCATGCGAGAGGGCCCCAGACAAGGGCCGTCATTTTTCGTGATCGGGCTGGCCCCAGAATCGGTGTTCCCGAATCGTTCTCCGTCGGTTTAGCGTCCGCCGCATGAGCCACCTCCACGACACCCACGCCCCTCCCGCTGACCTGGACGTGCTGGCCGCCCGGCATGCCGAGCTCGTCTATCGACTAGCCGTCGGCCGCGGCTGTCCGAAGTGGGAAGCCTGGGAGCAGGCGGTAGCCGACTTCGGCGCTCACCATCCGAGCTGGCCGATGCCGCTGGTGGAGCGCGAGGCTGCGCGGACTGTGGGCGCTCTCGTCCTCAACCAGCTTGCAGCCGCCGAGGCCGAGGCGAAGCAGTCGGCGAACAGGATCCCGCTCGACCTACTGGTGGACCTGAGCACGCCGGAGACGCCGGAGAGCATGCGAGCATCAATGCGGGTGGAGGGGATGGGAGCCGGTGCAGTCTCCGTCTTCCGCGGCGCCTGGAGGCTGGCTGGCAACGTGCGGCCGGTGAGCGGTCGGTTGCCGCTGGGTCGCCTAGCTGAGAGTGATGCGAGGCTGCACGCCTAAGGGGTTGTTCGCACCAATGCGGACGCTGTGCTTGAGGTAGAGGGGGACCGGCGTCGGACATCTGCCCAACCGCCGGTCCAGGCCGTTTGCTTGAAGGAACAAGCTACTGGAGATAGAGCGGCCCTCTCTGCGGCGATCTAAGCACGCCCCGAAATGATCTGCCTAGCAAGTGTGAGAGGTCCGCGTGGTAAGGCAGTAGCGAGCCGCCGCTGCGTTTATGTTAGGCCGGCCAGCACCCCGCACGGATGCTGACAGTGGTCGAGGAGCGTTGCCGCAAGCATTGCTCTGGCGCAAAGATATCAGGCGATGAAGATCCTCAAGTTCATGCTCGTCGGCCTTGTGGGTCTGTTTATCCTGGGGTCGCTCCTCCCCAAGCGGGAGGAGACCCAGGATGATCGTGACCGTTATACAGTCGGCTATCTCGCCACTGGTCAGTGCATGTCCGGTCAGAACTTTAATGACCGAGCGGCGCGATGGCTCGACGGTTCAGATTGGAGCAACGTTCCAGGCGCAGCGACCTTTGGTCGCGATGTGAAGATCCTGGTTGCGGGCACGAGAGTTATGGACGCGATGATGCGCCTTGGCGTGAAGGCCTGCCCGGACCTTGACCACATTTTTCAAGCATACGTAGCCACTCAGGCGCCGAGGCCCGATCGAGCGCCGGCCCTGGCGCGGCCAGCAATGGCTCCCCCTGCTACTCCCAGCGTTGCAGCTTCGGGCGCTAGCCTGAGGATGCGTATAACGGGCAACGTTAGGGCAGGGGCAGGGCAGAGCAACCCGGTGGTCCGGGTGGCCCAGGCAGGCGAAGAGCTGATCGAGTTTGGTCGAGATCGGGGCTGGGTCCGTGTGGGCAAGAGCGAGCCAGAAGGTTGGGTGGCTGAGAGCCTGATAACCCGGTAGCTCCCAACCCCGACGGGGCCCCTGACCGCTCCTATGGTATGCGGGTGGCAATAGCGCGCGAGTTCGCTAGGGAGTGCCCGATGCCTAAGGGTTCCGCCGCCTACTTTGCGAGAATACCCAACGTTTGCTGACATTTCGAAGCGTTGAGAGCGACGCCGTTTGTCGGAAATCGGCTTTACGAAGGCCTCTCATCGGTAGGGCTTTCGGCGAGAGAGTAGCAAAGCCTGAGGGTCACAGGCCTTGGACAAGCCGCCCTCCTATTTCCGAAATACCTGTGCGGCCCTGCCGCTAGCGAACTCGCGCGCTATCGCCACCCGCATACGTTGCAGGACCTCAGGGGCCCCGCCACCTCGAGGAGGCGAAGGGAGGCGGAGGTTGCCCTCGCCTCCCCCGCCGCCTGCCCCGCGGTTCAGCCCCGGGCGACGGACTCACTCGTGTTCAGCCGGGCATAGACCTTGTCAGGATCAGGGGCTTTGGCCGTGGGAACCGGCATACCGCTATGGTGTGAAGTGTCGGTGACGATGGCGGCATCTGCATCTGCCTTCGCGCCGAAGGCGATCTCGCGGAAGCTGTCCACCTCCATCCCTCCGACTATCGCCTTTGCTGCAGCGGTCGGCAGTCCAAGGTTTCGGCCGATCCCTGCAATCATCTGCGCCCGGTCGAGATCCTTCGCCACGCCGGCCTGCGTCGCCCCGAGCGACAGAAGCCTAGAGATCAGCTCGGGGTGTCCGCCATCCGTGCAGGCCTGGGCCACGAATGTGGCGTCGGCTGGGCTGTGAACATTGGGGAGTGCAGCCGGGGCAGGTACAGACCTGCGCGGCGGCGGCGAGATTGGTGCCCCACTCTTCGCCCGCATGTCGAACGCAGGATGAGTTATCCTCGCTCGTGCATCCCGATCCTCGATCTCCTCTGCCACAGCCAATGTCTCGGCGGACACAGGCTCCGCGGCGCGCCCGCGGCTGGCGCGTATCTCGGCGATCTCCTGTTCGGAGAGGCGCTCTGTCGGACGGCCTGCCCGCCCTGATGCGATCGCGGCGGATACGACAGCGCCTACCGGCGCCTTACGGGTTTGCATTCCCTTGCTCATCAGCGCACCTGCTCGTTAAGGCCACGGCCAGCACACCAGTCGGCGAGCATATCCCCGAAACGCCACGCATCGCTGTCGCCCTCGATGTCCTCCTTGCCTGCGAAGATGGCGCTCATCTCCGCCTCGGCATCCTCGTAGCGGCTCAGTGCAAGCCGCTGCGTCTCCCTTACCTCTCCCGTGCCACGCTCAGCCTGCTCATGCAGAGTGGATACCTCCCGAAGCATGGCCTGCATCTTCGGACCATTCTTTCGCCACCAGGCCAGGCGAGCGGCTTTGGCGGTGCGAGTGCGGTCCAAGGCATCGCTGAGTTTGCCGAACACCTCAGCGCGCTGTGAGGCTACTAGTCGGTGCCCAAGCTCGGTGACGATGGCCTCAACCCGTTCGCAGTCGCCACGCGCCTCGGTCAGCGCCTTCTCCGCAACGGAGAGCTGCTGGGCGTCGCCGTCCAGCAGGAGACCGTCGCGCGCAGCCTTTGCACTCGTGACCTGCGTTTGAGCGGTGTCCTGCATTGCCTGGGATCGGGCCAGGGCTTCCATGATCGCCGCCGAGGAGGTGTCAGCGGGGCGGAGTGTCGTGAGGTCCATGATGGACTCCTTACTGCCGTGGAGAGGTTGGCCCGGAGGTGACGGCGGCGCCGTCCGGGCAAAGGGGTCAGCGGCCGGTCAACCGGGCGCGATGTTCGTGGAAGCCGCGCAACAGCCCGTCCCGAAGCGGGTCAGGCTCTGCCGGGTCAGGCACGACGGAAGCGGCGTAGTGCTCCGCCATCGCCCTAGCCTCGGCCTCGTCGTGGTCCAGACCAGCCCTCCAGCGAGCCGCCAGGGCAGACAGAGGAATGCTGTTTTTACCCCGCCCCAGCGGTTTGCGGTCGGACAGGTCGGACAGGTCGGACTGACCAATGAAACCGGGCATAAAGTGCTGTCCGGCCGCCTCGGGCGTGGTCGGACAGGTCGGACAGGGGGTGCTCATCGGGCACCCTCCTTCCGCGGCTCCGGATCATCCACCAAGTCGGCCTTGATGACGTAGACTCTGGGCCGCCCTACGCCCGGAACGGTCTCACGCCGGGCCAGGTTCTTGTCTTCGCCGGCATTCAAGAAGCCCTCAGCCCGGAGCGTGCGCGCCGCCTCAGTCGGATCGATGCCTGCCTCGCGGCAGAGCTCGCGCCACACCTCCGGCGCGATCAGGTACTCGTCCCGTCCGTCCTCCTGCCGACGGCGCCAGCCGGCCCGTTTGATGACGGGACGATCGGGGTGGCTTTCCACCCACCCGCTGCTGTTCAGGCCGCGCTCGAAGTGAATGGCGACGAAGCGCGACGCGCCATGCTCGGTGAGGAACAGCCGCACCGCTCGGACGTGCTGGGCCTCCTCAGTGGCGCCACCGCCTCCGCGCTTCTCGATCCACCGCGCCAGCATGACAGCCGCCGAGCGGAAGGCCTCGTCCGCGGCCCAGGGCAGGATGCCCCAGAGGGTGGCGAGCTCGCCGGCCAGCGCCACGAGGGCACAGCGGCGGGCCACGTCACGGACCTGCGGATCCGCGCTGGCTGGCAGGGTGGCAGCCATCCGGTCCCGCATGGCCGCCGCCGCCTCCGCCAGGCCAGCAGCATCGTCGCGCCGTGCCTCGGCCAGCTTGGCGATGAAAGTCCGCGCAGCGTGCCCGTGATGGCGACGCACCCCGGCGTGCAGGTCCGTCATCAGCGCGCCCAGCGTTGCCCGCCCGTGCAGGTCCGGCCAGGCGGTCGCAGCGTCCACGTTGATGGAGGGAAGCCGCACCTCGGCGCCGGCCGGAAGGCTCTGCCCCGTCTTGGAGACGACGGATGCGATGTCGAGCTCGCCCGTACTGATGATGAAGGTGCGCCAGGTGCGGCGGCGCTGGGCGGTGGTGTCGCGACGCATCCGGCCTTTCCCGGATTCGTTGGCCAGCATGTAGCAGGCGGAAGCCACCTCCCGCGGGTCGGCCTGGTGCAGCTCGTCCAGGCCGAGCACCCCGTCGCCGGCCTCCTCCGCGGCGCCCTCTAGCCCGTTGGCCGTGCTGCGCCAGTCCCGGAGCATCGCGCCTTTCACGGGCGGCCCGTAGGCGGAGAGCGAGATGCGCGCGGCGAGCGTCTTACCGACCTTGCTGCGGCCCGCGATGTGGAACCCGCCTGACGGCTCGCCACAGGGATCCAGCAGTGGCCCGGCGAAGGCGGCGGCGAGCAGGAAGGCGGCCATTGGGTTTCCGGCGGCGAGCGCGGCCACCTCCTCCTTCCACCCTTCAAGCGTGCCGGTTTGCGCCACCATCTGCGCCGCATTTTCGGGCGGCGCCTTCATCACCAGAGTCTCGGCCGTGGCACCGATCACCGTGCCGTCCGGGAGGATGTAGGCGGCCTCCTCAGCGCCGATGGCGTGCCAGCCTGCCCGGGATACCAGCGTGACGCGGGAGCCGGCCTGGACGCCGCCCAGGGCCTCGCGCAGCAGCATGCGGGCGGAGGGGTTGGGCGAGACCCGCAGCCCCCGCTCGAGCAGCGCCGCCTCGAGTTCGCCGGGCGCAGTCACCAGCAGCCGGGCCGGCATGGGCCAGGTGTGGATCCGGGCGTCCCGGTCCTTCCACCGCAGCCACAGGCTCCAGCCCTCTCCAGCCGCGTCCCGGGCCTCGCCCAGCACCTCCAGCGGGGCGCAAAGCCAGACCTGCCCTGCCTCGCCCTGATCGGCGTAGAGGCCATCCCGCTCCATGTCATAGCCGTGGGGCCAGCGGACCTCACCGGGCTTGGGCGGGGTCTTGCGACGGGTGGTGGTGGCTTGCTCCCGGCGGCGGCGAGCACGCTCAGTTTTCACCAGCTTGTCGAGGGCGGTGAGGGACAGGCCGCACTCTCGCGCCGCAGCCTTTCGGTGCTGCTGGTACTCGGCCTCGGTCATCCCGGCGAGGCGCACCACCACGAGCGCGATGTCGGCGCGGGAGGTGAATGCCTCCTCCTCCGGCGCATCGGTGGAGGCGTTGGCGAAGCCGCGGAGGATCGGATCCTCTTCCATGCGAGCGTCCATCAGCCGCGCCCTCCCGTGGGCAAGTTGCCGGCGTCGGTGCGCTGCGCGACCGCCCAGGCAGCGATCTTCGCGCCTTCCCCCTTCGGCTTGCCGGCCTGCTCAAGCGCGCCGTCCACGGCCCGGATCACCTCGTCGGCGGTCATCAGGCCCGCGACGACGAACCGGGCCAGTCCCCAGGCTTCGGAGACTGCGGTGGGGTGGCGGCTGTCGATCGGGGCGGTCGAGATGTTCGTGCAGGCCCGCATCAGGGCAGCCCGCACGTAGCGGTCGGTGCTGGCCGCGGTGGCGACGCGTGACGGTTCGAAGGTCGGCCGGGGCGGCGGCTGCAGCTCAGCCTCGTTCGGGCAGTCTACGGCCTCGGCGCCCGGCAGCATCGCCAGGCGGCGCGGCAGGGGATCGGCCATGTCCACGAACAGCGGTGCGGCCGTGTAGGTGACCTGCGCGGCCCGGAGGGTGGACGGATCCACCCCCGGCACCCCGCGCAGCCAGCGCTGGCACTCAGCCCCTGTCAGCGCCCGCTCCAACAGGAACCAAAGGCGCAGCCGCAGGCCGGGCTTAATCGCGTGGCTGGCGGTTGCCTGGACAATGCAGGCGGCACCGTGAAAGGCGTCGGGCATCGTCAGCCGGGCCAGGATGCCGCAGGCCTCTAAGTCGCGTCGGTCCATGCCGTCGGGTGCCGGAATGCCGTCGCAGTCCAGCGCCACCCAGCGGCGCGGCGCGTCCGTCAGCGTCGGGAGTTCGCCGGTCTCCTTGTCGGGATGCACCAGCCGCCGCACGCCAACCGTGTAAGTGGGATCGAGGATGGCGCCGCGAACCACGCAGTGCTCGGGGCGGTGAGCGAGGGCGGCCAAGTGATCGCGCAGCCCGTCGAGCCCGTCGAAGGTGACAGCGTGCATGTCGTAGTGCTTGGCGCTGTCATAGCTCTGCGCCTCGGCCCCGAGGCGGATCAGCTTCGCCAGGCGCCGGCCACGGCTGCGGAGGATGGTGAGGTTGTCAGCGCTCATCGAGCGCCCTCCTGCACGGGATGGATGCCGCCGCGTGGCGTGGCGCTCCAGCACAGGCAGGGAAGGCGCTGGCCCTGCCTGTCGCGCCGCTCCGCCTCTGTCTGCGCCAGGGCGATCCAGGCGTCCTCCTGAACCGTTGCCGTCTCAATCAGCAGGACCCGACGCATCATCGGCACGGCCGCGGCGATCGCGGCGTAGTGGTCCCGCGTCCCGCCCGTAGCGTGAACGACGATCGAGGCTGCCCACTCCAGGTAGCGGGACAGTTTCGGGAAGGCGGACGGGGGCGGCGTCGGCGCGGGAAAGTCGGGATCACCCGAGAGGACGATCACGGTCGCCGGCCTAGTCCGGTCCAATACTTTCGCCGGGAGCCGCCCACCCGGCAGCGCCACCGCGATGCGGTAGTCCCCCGTCAGCGAGCCGCGCCAGAGCGGGACGGCGAAGTCGCCGCGTGCCCCCTCCATGCGGCGGATGGCTTCGCTGATCGTGGCCGGCGGCAGGTCCATGAAGGCCAGCGGCGGCAACGCGGCCTGGCGATGATGGGAGTGCAGCATCAGCGCGCCTCCAGGCTGCGGCCGGCCAGGACGTGGCGGCTGCGATCGGCGGAGTGCTGCACCATGGCGTCGATCGGCAGCACGCGCTGGCCGCAGATGCGGGCAGGCGAGTGGTCCATCGGCCAGGCGGTCTCGATCCAGCGTCGGCGGAAGTGCGCGTTGCACTCCGGGTCTGACTGGCGGGCGTAATCGGCAGCGGATTTCGGCATCGGTGGTCTCCGTCGAGGAGGCCACGGAAAGGGCTGGAAAGCCGGCGTGCGGTACGCTACATGCGGGGTGTCGATTGCCCGCGTAGTCTAGTAGCGTTGAGTTCCGCAGCCTGCCCGGTGAGCCCCACCGCGGCAGGTTTTTGCGTTTCTAGGCGGCGGTCTTGGTCAGGCGGGGCAGGCCATCTACGAGAGCCTGAAGCGACGGGGCAGGAATCAGCGTTCGGTTGCCCAGCTTGCGGGCCTCCAACCTTCCCTGCTTGATCATCGCGTACAGCACCGTGCGACCGATGCCCGAGCTGCTAACGGCCTCGGGGATCGTGAAGGCCAGTTTGGCGGGGGCCATGTGCACTTCCGTTCGTCCTTGTCCTCGTGAACAAGGCGAAGATGCGGGCCCATCATGCCTAGCGTAAGTTGAGAAAACTCAGGGTGATCGCACCCATAAACACCATTGGAAAAACTGGTTTCCCTCAGAAAAGTAAATGCCACACAGCCTAGTGCAGGTGAGGTGGTTTGGCGGCTGCGGTGGCTTCGAGTTCCTTTCGAAAGCGCGGCCAGTAGTACGCTGGCAGGGCGGCCTGCTCCTCGCTGAACGGTTCGTAGGTCCGGATCCGCACACGTAAAGTATCGGGCTCCGGTAACCGCCAGCGTTCGCGAAGCAGCCGCGCCTTGTCGGCCGGCTCGACAGTCCAGAGCGCAACGGCCGCGTGCAACTCCCGGAGGTAGGTCATCATGAACCGTTCGGTTGGTCCGTCGACCGTGGCTGCGGGCTTGCGCTGGAAGGCGTACTGATACACTGCCAGGAGCGTCGGATATGCAAACCGGTCGAAATCGTTCTTCGGGCGGCCAGCAGGGTTCTTCCTGACAGCTTCTGCCGCGATCCACGACCTCATAGCATCCATCCACTCGACAGGCGGAAGCGGCGGTGGGCTCGCAAAGTCCATCACTGCCGGGTAGGCCTTGAACAAGCGGATATAGCTGTCGGCAACTTCCTGCGCTGCTTTTCGGGGTGCTTTCGGACGGTCGAATGAAGCATGCATCAGCCAGTCGGAAATGCGCGCGAGGGTGAGATACAGCGCCTCCACGTCCAGAGGCTCGTCGGTCAGCGGGCCTGCCGGCGCAGCGAAAATACGCGCGATAGCCTCGCGGGATAGAGGCGAGCGCTCCCACGTCTCGTCCACGTCGGCGCTCAGCAGTAGAGCTTCTGTTTCCTCGTCCATCATCGCCCCCGCAGCGCATCCCGCATGTGAGCGGCAGGGCGGCCGGGGCGGAGATCCCGGCGCAAGGGGTGGCCACCCCCGCCCTGCCGATGGGGATTGTAGCAGGCGCGAGTGTGGCGGCGAGAGAGCCGGTCACGCCGAAGCCCTCCGCAGCATCATCCGCACGGCCGGCGGCTTCATGCCCAGCCGCTCCCCGACCGCCTCAATGTCGTGACCATCGTCCAACATCTGGCGCGCCACCCGGACGCGCCTGGGCGTATCGGGATCGGGTGGGCGCTTCCGGTGTAGGGACCGCAGCCCGGCCCGCCTGGCGCGCATCCTGGCAGCGTCTCGAGAGAGGTCCAGCGCGGCGCCCAAGTCTCGGTAGGTAGCGCCGGTGGCAAGGATTGCGGCGAGGCAACGTTGGTGCGTGAGGACCGCACCTGACCCCGCCTGGGTTGATCTTTCCAGATCGCGGTGTCGTGCGTTGTTATGCTGCACTGCACCATGCAGGGTGAGGTCGGGATAGGGAGGAACAACATTAGGGGTCCTACCTATGTTCGAAATCCTCTTCCTCGCCGGAATAGCGGTACTCGTGGCAGCGCAGGTCGGAGCACGGATTGCGCTCCAGAAGTCCCTGCTGCTGAGCCAGATGCCTCGATATCGATGCGCCGACTGATCTGCTGGTATGACCGGCGGGACGCCGCCGGTCTTCTGGCGGCTCATGCCACCCCTCCCCGCTCGTCGTAGTATCTGCCCAGCGCGCCCCGGAGGTCGTAGCCGAGACGGGCGGCCAGGAAGTCGGCAGCCCGGCGAGCTGCGCGCGCATAGCCCCGGAACTTCTCGGCGGTCGCCTCGTCCTCCATGTCGCAGTCGCCCGCGTATCCCGCATAGGAGGCTGTCAGGCCGAGGATCAGCAGCGCGTCGGCGGTTGTCTCGGGCGGCGTTTTCATCACCTCGAGTTCAATGCGCCCGATGGCATTGGTCGCGGCCAGCGACTGCTCCCACAACCTGACACGCTCGGCTTCGGACACGCTGGGGTCTATGGCGTCCTGGGTGGCATAGAAGGCCGTTTGAAGGGCCGGGACAGGCTGCCACAGAGTTTCTACCCTCCCCGGGGGCACAGCAGCCACGGCAGGCAAGGCGCCCGCCGCACTGAGGGTGGCGATGCCACAGAGGACACCGCGGCGGCTGGCGCGGCTCATGCGCCAGTCCTCCCCGTCAGGTCGTCGGCAAAGGAGACGGCCAGCCACTCCTGGGGGACGTGGAAGCGGCTGCAGAGGTCCATGGTCCCCCGCAGGGTCCACCATCGCGCGGCTTCGGCCTTGGCGCGTAGGCCTTCGGCAGTACGGGCCGGGATCGCGCAGGCCTGGACGATCAGGGCGACGCCGGGATCCGGTGCGGTATGCTCTGCGAAGCTGACGGGAACGCCAGAATTGTGCCGTGCTTGCAGGCCCGCGCAATGCTGTTCGGATGCTCTTCTGGCATCAGCCAGTAACGCGATCAGCGCGCCATCCAATTCAGACACCACGCAGCCGGTTGGGATACGGCGGCTCATGCCACGATCTCCCCGACTACCTCGGGCAGCAGCCCGCCCGCGATCAGGCGGCCGGTCATGGCGACTTGCGCCATCACGGCCTCCTCAAACACGGCGCGGGTGAGCACCAATCTTTCGAAGCCGATCGCCTTGTTGTCCTTCCAGGCGTGGACGGCGCCCTGTCTCGCTTCGCAGCGGTAAAGGGAGAGATGCCCAGCCGCGAAAGACAGCAGGTAAAGGCCCTCGCAGTGGTATGCCGAGACCGGCACCGCGATTAGGAGGTCATTGCGCTGCACGCTGGGCGCCATCGCATCCCCGACCATGCGGAAGATGCGCGGCGCGTGACCGCGTGGATTCGGGTCGGGCTGCACGATCTCCGGGCGACCAATGGCGGCTTCGGAAGGCAGGATCGGCAGGGGCGCGAGCGCCTTGGACGGCTTGCGGCGCGGCGGACGGCCAGGGGCAGGCTTGCCGGGAAAGCGTGGGGGGATTGCCGGGGGCTGCTGGCCCGGCTCGAGGAACGGACGCAGGGTCATGCGAACGCCCTCCCGAACAGGCCGCACAGATTGGCGGGGATCGGGTCGCCGTTGCGGCGGTAGGCCTGGCGCATCTGGCGACGGGTGGGGCGGATCACCTGGACGGGGCGCACCCAATCGGGCGCCAGGGTGACGGGCTGGGCGCTCGCCTCGTCCGGCTCGGCCTCGCCCTCGGCGTCGGGCTCCATGTCCAGGGTCGGCCGATCGGCCGCATTGAGGAAGTCGATCAGGAATGTGGCGGCGTCGAGCAGGCTATGCGCTTCCCGCTCGATCGCGGCGCGGAGCTCTGGGGTCATCACCAGGGCGGCGAAGGGGAGCTGTCTTCTTCTCGGGCCCTGCGCCAGGTCTGCGAGAACTCTTCTGGGCAGTGCGTCGGGCATGATATGGGCGTGCATGGTCATCGCCTGCTGATCCCTTCAGCTGGTGGGGCTAGGCCGGCGGGCGGGCTCCTACCCCCACTCGTCGGCCGTCAACCATAAAGGCTGACGACAACCAAAATGGCGTGCTATGCTGGTCAGGTCAACCATTTTAGTTGGACATAGTGGCACCAGCGCAAATCCGGGCCGCCCGCGGCCTTGTCGACTGGTCTCAGGGGCGCCTTGCCGAAGCGGCGGCCGTCTCCCTGAGTACCGTAAAGGACTTTGAGGCTGGGCGCCGCCAGCCGATGGCGAACAACCTCGCAGCAATCCGCGCCGCTCTAGAGGCAGCCGGCGTAGAGTTCATCGCGGAGAACGGGGGCGGAGCTGGGGTACGGCTGCGGAAGGGCGATGTTTGAGCGGTGGAGCGACCGCGGGCGGGTGCTGAATGGGCTGGTGAAGCGGCGAGCGGCAGAGCGGGTGATGTTTCTAGGCGGGATGAGTGAGCCGAGAACCAGGACTGGTTGACCCTTACGGTTGGATTGATTGTAGTGTTGCCAATCCGATTCGAGTGGTGGCCATGTGTTCTCAACATCACGACTCGAGGTGGGCAGTTGTGCTGGCTTTCGCGCTCCTTCTTTCGTCTTGCGCAAATGCCCCGGTCAGCCCAGCTGCCTCAGCGACAAGCCAAGGCAGCGGTGAAGGCGAGCGCAGAGTTATCCCGGTGCTGCCAGCGCTGGAGGGTCATTACGTAGGCATTGGGCGGGTCAGAGAGGGCACATACTGCCCGGGCTTGTCATCACCGTTTCCTTACACGATGCAAGTGTACGACGGTCGCTGGTACGCCACATCGTTCGAACGCCGGGTAGGCGCTGGCGTATTGGATGCTGAAGGTTATGCAATAAACTCCGCAACGGGTCGCCGTATAGCGGGCTTCTCACAGGATGGTTGGCGCGGTTTTAATAGGTCCGACAATTCCTTCGGAGGACGATGTGTCGTCGACTACGAGCTTACCCGCCGCTGATTGAGGCCCGGGGCAGCCTAAGGAAATTGGGCTGCTACAGTGTAGAAGTATGCACCATACTTGGCTGCTCCCCGGCGGACATACATGTCGCGGGTACCCGCCTTCTCAAGCTGCGCGGAGGCTCGGTTCTAACTCAGCCGGTGCGGGCTCTCGCGGCTGGCTGGGGATCGGGATGAGGTGCCTTGTGAGACTCTGTGCACGTAACAGCTCCAGGCCAATCCGCAAGCGTGGACTTCATTGCCGAGAATGGGGGTGGGGCTGAAGAACACTTTCGGACTGTAAGCGCACAGAACACCTACTCACGCTCCCGTGATGCTGGTATCGTTCCGGTTGAGTGTGGAGGTCCGGATGCGACTCGTTGCGGTTTTGGCTGTGGTGACATTGCTTGCCGCCTGCGGGCAGCCATACCAACCGGCGACTACCGCCGAAGCTGCCGCTTGGGCACGCTGCCAAGCTCAGGGTCGCCAAGCAGGTGCTCCGGTTCGAAACGTCATCGAGAGTGCAGTGACGCAGGTCGAAGTGCAGAACTTGTGCATGCAAGCATGGCGCCTCGACACCGTCGCCGAGAAGGAAAGACGTCTTGAAGACGCTCGCCTAGCCGATCAACGAAGCGCCCATGCAGCTGCGGCGGTGATCGCTGCAAACGCAGCCGAAAACGATGCTCGCCAGCGGGCCGACCGCGACTGCCGAGGCGCTCGAAACCGGGACGCATGCGTGCAAGGTATCGTGGCGTCTGCACGCGCCGTTGCCATCGTAGGCCAGCCATCTCCGGTGGAGCCGCCTCCCTCTCTGACCGGCAAGCCGCCAGCGCTCTAGCAGCCGTTCCCGGCGTCAGTACCGCTTCAAAAGCTAGTTGCCGCCGTTGCTAGAGTCCCGCGCCAGGGCCGAGTTCAGCGCGAGGGACGCCGGTAGGCCGTAGTGCATTTGTGGAAGCGTAACTGCGCCTCTACTCGAGTTTCCAAGCGGTGGCCAATATACTCTCCGAATCGGGATACCGGCAGCCGCGGGCGTAGCTGATCGGACCCAAACGGAATGGCGGCATATTGCGCCGGGCTCAAGTGTATTTGCAAAACGAGAGGGAAGATTTTCAGTGGCTTTCGTGTTTTCCGCTAAACACTTCAAGAAATGTGCTGGATTATTCGCTGGCGCGGTTTGCTTACTGGCATTTTCCGAGAGGCCGCAGGCCCAAGACTGGCAAGTTCCAAAAGTGTCAGGCCATCAGATCTACGAAGGTTGTACCACGACCCACTTGGCAGCATTCTGTAGGGGCTACGTCCTTGCAGTCACGCAAGTAATAACGGAGCCGAACGGGTATCAAGGTTGGCGCGCATGCATCCCACAGGGTGTCCCACCACAGCAGCTGGAGGCGGTGGTCAGGGAAGCTCTCGTCAGGAACCCACAACAGCGAAGCCTGCCAGCATTTGACCTGGTTGCTAACGCCGTGGCCGTAGCTTTTCAGTGCCCTCGATCTCGGCGGTAGAATCGCTGGAGACCATAAGCAGATTAGAGGGAGATCTCGGCCGCCGGAATCCTCCGCAAACGGAGCTCGCCAGCAGGCTTGATTCATCCAAAAACTGTGCGTGTCTATGCTCGGCCGGAAGATGCCTTATGGCATATCGCGCGGGGCAGGCAAGGTGCGGCTACGAAAGGGTTGGCGAGGTTTCATGAGTGCAGTGCCGTCTACCACAAATATTGAGAAGCTCGAGGTATATGCAGGAGAGGTCTATAAGTTTCCTACCGCCGAAGCTCGGGTGCTGGCGAAAGGATGTGAGTATCCTTCAGTAGAAAAAAGAGGATTTCGATATTATCTTCTAATTCTTCCCGCACTCTTTGCTGTGTACATCTTTTGGATAGATGGGACTGCAAACATTTACGTCTCTTCTATTGTATGGCTGGTGCTCTCGGTCATTTCATACTGGATGGGGGCATTTGTGGCAGAGTTGGTTTCGAGTTTTGTATCCAGAGATGTCGTCAAACAGGTGGAGCGTAACTTCGCCAAAATGAACCAGCTACTTGATGACTATTTTGATCGGGTTCCCGCCATAGCGAAATCAAGGTTCGGATATCCGGCATCTGCAGCAATATTGTTGTCAGACGCTACAATCGTCATGATATCGAAAGATCAGGCCTATGTACCGACCAGACTGAGTGGTTCTGGTATCATATCAGCGAAGGTTCACAGAGAAGTCCGGTCCTCCTCCTCTTCCATCTCGACAGTTACTTCGTCCGCAACATTTAGATCGTCTGCTGACGGGTACGGCCTTAAAAACGGCGGAACCCATTCCGCTACGGTGCACAACAGTGCCCACTCCTCAACCTGGGAGCACTTCAGTGTGCATGTTGCCTACCGAGACACTAATAATGAGGCGGTCAAAATATTTGTCCTGCCGCTTGGACGTGCTGCTGATGCTGAACAGTGGGTCATGAACATCAACCGCATTAAGGGTCAAAGACCGAATGAACTGGTCGAGCATTCTGCTTAGCAATGTGTATGGTTTGGAGCATTCCGCTTCAACCCATACAGCAGGATCTGGTGTATTCGTGCCCGGCCGATGATGTATTGCGGGCCCGATCTACCCCTTCTTACACCAATTTTGCGCAGCCTACAGTATTGTTATTCCGGTCGGCGAACAGCATGGTGCAAACGAAAACATCGCTCCCGGATTTCAGCATCATGGTTGTCGCTAATGCGTTCAGTACGAATGTCGTACTATACCCTAAGACCTCTGCGCCTTTTTGGATGAGTGCTTGTGGCGTGTCGTTCACCGGAATCATGTTAAGAGGCACCATTGCGGGCGTGGACTGCGGCGCAGGGTTGTTGCGAGGCTGAGCGAGCGCTCCCACCGAAGTCGCTGTAGAGATGGCTATCGCGAGATAGATTGAGCTGAATTGATGCATGGCTGCTTCCGATGTGTCGCGCCACTGCGGATAACGTGGCGCTGCCGATTCGCGAAGTCTGGTGCTCGCGACTGGACAGCGCGCATTTCAGGTCGCGGGCTGGACTAAATTCTTCCTCGGCTGGAACGCTGGCCTTCAGCGGCTTTACCTGCGGCGCCAAGCGGTACTGCCGGGAGATGACGAGCTGCGCCGAGGCTCGGCTCTACCACAGCCAGTGCGGGCTCTCGCGGCTGGACGGGGATGGGGTGCCGTGTGAGACGCTGTGTCGATAGCGCTAGATCCGCGAAACCCCGCCAGCAGCGCGGGCGAAGTTAGGCAGGTCCCGCTGGCTACGAAGGTGAGGTCGGGCATAGTCCCAACATGTCTTAAATTGATCCTGCCGTGTTTGCCGCCGACTAGATCCTCGGGGTACTCACCGGGCCGCTCGCCCAATGCGCCAAGGCCCTTGAGCGCGGGGACGCGCCTGCCGCCCAGGAGCGACTGAAAAAGGCTGTCGAAGTGCTGAGCCGGATCAGCCGGGATCCGCGCGAGGGTAGAGTGTAGCGCCGCTGCCGGCAGCAGCGGCGGAGTTGGACGGCTCTGGTGCTGGCTGGTGTGGGACGGAAGAAGCCCTAAGTGCCCCTATCTGCCGAAGGAGGTGCTGTCGGCTGTGCTGGCGCAGGATTGGAGATAGGCTCCGGAAGACCTGGTCCAGCAGGTGGGACTGCAATTGAAATGGCAGCCCGTGGCGGATGCGGCTCCGTCAAAGCCTGTAGAACTGTATTGGTCGTTTTGTCGATCCAGAATCGGTTAACTTGGCCGCCTGCCCCGTTAGCTGGGCCCGCATTGCGACGCACAATCCAAACTGCGCGCTCTTTCTCTTGCAGTCGCAGTGTTCCCTCGCTCTCAACTACCACTCTGTTCCGGTACAAACCTTCCTCTGCGGGGTTCCAACTCTCCGCAGATCTAAGGAAACCGCTGTAGCTTATCTCTCTACCAACCTCGAGAGGCCAAAGTCTGGGTAGGTTTGATAGTGCTGCGTCGAACAGAGACCCCGCCTCAAAGGTCGGGAGGACAGTCGTCAGCCGGACGGTTTGGCGGCCCTGCTTTCGGAGGCAAACCCGGGGATCGTTTGGGTCAGCGCCAAGCCACTCCTGAGGAGAACCCCGTTCAAACCGCACAATCGTTCCTGCTGGTGGACACGAGAAGGCACCGGCGCCGCCCTGCGAGGAGGGCTGTGCGGAGCAGGCTGCTAAGGCCAACACGGGAGCTAAGAGCGCAAGTCGCATTGGGGAAGCCTAGACTACTGTTCCGGATGCGCAACTCAAAAACGGGGCTGAGTTGAACGACGCTACTCCCTCGAAAGCGCCTTCAGAATCTCCCCGAGGTAGTAATTTGTGTCCCTGTGCGCCCTGCTTAGTTCCGCAAGGAGGTGGACCAAGTCGGGTGTCGTGGTCTCAAGCGTGCGGGGAAGCGCAGCCAAAGTGGGGGGCTCAGCGTGGATGCGGCACCCCTCTCAGGCGAGGATTGTTCCTAGGCCAAGAGCCCGCAGCATGAACCAACAACGACGAAGCCCCGCCGGTTAGGGCGGGCTCTTAGGGGAGGAACCGCCCCTTCTCGCACCAGTACCGCCTGGGGATGGCCTGATCTCGAGTGAGTAGGCGAGCCGCTTGTTCGCAGTTGGCACGGTTGAAAAGGTCGCCCTCAGCAGAGTCGAACGTAGCGACGTGAATCCTTGCTTCAGGGAAAACGGGCGACGTGCGGTAGAGGGTGTGCGGACTCAGCGGCTCGGTGTAACTGGCCAACACAAACCCGGCCATTGCTAAGGCTAAATGCATTGAGTGCGGCTCTCCTAACTACCTTCTGTCGCCGTTAGGTCGAGGATGGAGCTACGTTTCTGAACTGGTAGGAGGCGGCAGAAGCAGGGTCAGATATGGGATCGCTTTTGGATCACGTTCCTTGAAGTAGTCCAGCGCCCTCTGGGGGATCCATACCTCCACAAAGTGCTTTCGGAATGCTGGCAGGAACTCATCGGGATAGGCCCGAGCTTGGACCGTCGGGCGCTTGTCCTCGAAAACGTGCGGGTAAGTCAGGCAATCCTCGGCAGTCACGCCGTGGACTGACTTCATATAGTTGGCGAACATCTTGCCCTGTGAAATGTCCGGCCAAAGGCTCTCCGGTAGCGTGTAGCCCTGGGACTCCATGGGAGCGATCAGGCCGAGGGTAATTTCGTTGAGGACCGAGAAGTGACCTTTCGGCACGTTCTGGCTGTTGGCTACGTAGCGCCTGAGATGGAACGGCATGGAGGGCTTCGGCCCACCGCTCATCCAGTCGTACACCCACTTGGTCACCATCACCGCGAACTTTGGTGAGAGCCACTGGGCGAGGTGGATTGCCACTTGAGGGTGAACCCAGGTCCCCTGAAGGTGGGGAATGCCGCCTGTAAGTGATTGAATTAGCTCCGCCGTCGGAATTCCGACGGCGCTCGAAAGCTCAGCGAAGAATGCCTTAGTCCCCGCATTCTCAGCGTAGTGGCTCCACCGCCGCCCCGCGGCTTGGCACATGGCGGTCGCGTTGATGTAACCGTCGCGCTTCCGCTGGCTGACAATCTCGCCCTCCACCTTGTGCAGGGTATAGGGCAGCGGGAGCTGCCCCTTGGGTGCGGCACCGCTCATTCTTGGCTTTCTCCATTTCGACTCTCCCGCGCCAGCAGCACCCGAGCCGCCTTCACCAGCGCCTTGCGTCCGTCCGCCGGTAGGCTGTCCCAAGCCCGGAGCATCTCCATCCGGCCTATGGCGCCCGCCGAGAGCTCCTTCTTGGACGCGTCCTCAATCATTGGCCGACCTGGCCATAGGCGGGGTGGGTGCCGCCCTCGGTAGGGACGACCTCGGAGCCGAGCGGGTCGGGGTACACGTCGAAAAGGGTTTGGTCCTCGGTCATCGCCGCCCTGCGTTCTAGGCCTTCACCTTCGCACTCAGGTCGGCAGGCGAGAAGCGCTGCAGTGGCCCGCCCCATCCCTGTCCCGACCGTCCCGACCCCGACCCGACCGGTCGGGACGCGAAAAGCCCAGCAAAATAATTCTGTCCCGACCGCCACGACTGTCCCGACCGGGCATTGAGGGGCGGGGTTGGAAACAGCGTTCCGGCCCTCCCCCTGTCCGACCTGTCCGACCGCCGCCACACAGGTCGGACAGCGGTTTAGACCCGGAAAATAAGGCTTGTCCGACCCGTCCGACCTGTCCGACCGGAAATCAGAGGGTGGGGTTGGAAACAGCATTCCTCTGCCGGATTGGGACCACCTCTCCAGCCTTCGCTACCTGCCCGCAGTACCGTCCCCAGGCTTCCATCAGCTGGGCACGCTTCGCCAGCAGATCCCCACGCTGGTAGGCGGCCTCAACCTGGTTCCGGAGGGTGTGAGCCAGCGCGGCCTCGGCTACCTCCCTCGGGAAGGTGCTGCGCTCCGCTGCCCAGTCGCGGAAGGTGGAGCGGAAGCCGTGCACAGTGAGGTCGGTACGCTTCATCCGCCCGAGTAGGACGGCGCAGGCTCGGGTGGAGAGGGGCTTCTTACCTCGGGGGCTGGGGAACAGGTACCGGCCCTCTCCGGCCTCCCTGAGGCACTCCAGCAGAGCAAGGGCTGACTTGGAGAGGGGTACCCGATGCTCCTTCTTCCCCTTCATGCGATCAGCCGGGATGGTCCAGAGCGCCTTAGCCATGTCGATCTCTGCCCACTCGGCGCCCATGGCCTCGTTCGTCCTGACCGCGGTGAGGATCAGCAGCTCGAGGGCGCGGGCGGCTAGGTCGGGGCTGGCCCGTATCGATGCCATGAAGGCACCCACCTCGGCCCAGGGGAGGGCGGCGTGGTGCTCCACCTTCGTGATCCGGCTCCGTGGCGGAAGTAACTTCCCGAGGTGCCCCCGCCAGCGGGCCGGGTTCTCTCCTGTCCGCCACTCCCGGGCCTTGGCGTAGTCAAGCACCGCCTCGATCCGCCCACGCTGCACCACGGCAGTCTGCGACTTCTCGTGCCAAATGGGCTCCAGAGCATTCAGCACCTCGGCAGTGCCGACCCGTTCCACCGGCATGCTGCCGAACACCGGAAACACATAGGCCTCCATCTGGGTCAGCCACTGCGCCCGGTGCTTCTCGTTGCGCCAGCTCGCCTGGTGCGCTGCATGGAAGCGCTCGGCCACTTGCTTGAAGGTCAGGGTGGTCTTCTGCGCCTCGGCTGCTGCAGCAGCCTTCGTCTCCTGCCTGCGAACCAGCGGATCCACACCGTCCCGAAGCAGGGCACGCTGGGTCTGGGCGTGCTGCCTGGCGTCGGCGAGGGACACGTCAGGGAAGGGCCCCAGCCCCATCTCCCGGGCCTTGCCGTGGCGGGTGTACCGGAAGAGCCAAGACCGGTGCTCTGCGTCGCGAACTTGTAGCCAAAGTCCTCCGCCATCCCCGTAGCGTCCGGGAGAGGTCAGGGCCTTGATCTTCAAGGCGGTTAGCTTCCCAGCCATTCATCACCCAGCCCACAAGGAGAGGCGAACTGAGGGGCTCCGGCCCAGCCCCCATCTCAGCCCACAAGAGAGAGCCGGATTTACCCGAACACTCCCGAACGCCCCCGGACAGTCACCCTCTATCCTATTGCAGTCAAACAGGGATTTCCGGACGGCCCTGGACGCCTGCGGACAGTAGTTCGGCTACGACACCTTCCGCAACCTCGGCCCCCTGCCGAATCCCGGCGCCGCCGTGGTCGGCGCCCTGCCCGACAGCTACGTGCTGGGCCGGGATGACGAGTTGGTGGTCTCCATCCGCGGCCGCTCCCGCCAGTCGCTCTCGCTCCGCGTCGGGCGGGACGGGCTGCTCACCCTGCCAGACCTTGCTCCCTTCCCCGCTGCCGGCCGCCGCCTGGGCGAGCTGCGCGCCGATATCGAGGCCCGGGTGGCGCGCGAACTCGGCGGGTCGGAGGCCTTCGTCTCCATCGGCCAGACCCGCCAGATCGCGATCTTCGTGGCGGGCGAGGTGGTGCGGCCGGGCCTGGTGCCGCTGCCTGCCATCTCCTCTCTGCTCGATGCGCTGGGCGCGGCGGGCGGCATCCGCCGCACCGGCAGCCTTCGCGCCCTGCGCGTGGAGGGGCCGGAGGGCACGCGGGTGGTCGATCTCTACGCCGCCATCGCCGGCAGCCCGGGTACCCCCGACCTCACCCTGCGGGAGGGGGAGCGGGTGGTGGTGCCGCCACTGGGCGGGGTGGTGGCGCTGGGCGGCGACGTGACGCGGCCGGCCATCTACGAGCTGCCCGCGGGCGCCGCCTCCGCCCCGCTCTCCGCCATGCTGGCGCTGGCCGGCGGCGCGCTGCGCCCGGCCGGCAACCGGTTCCTCTCCACCGGCACCGATGCCGGCGGCCGCCGCGCCGTGTCCGAGCTCGCCCCGGGCTCGGCGGTCCGCCGCGGGGACGCGGTGGTTGTCTCCCCCGGCGTCGATGTCATCTCGGGCGGGCTGCGCCTGGCCGGGCATGTGGTGGCGCCTATCACCCGCGGCGTCGGCCCGCGCGGCGCCGGGCTGCGCGCCCTGCTGGCCGATCCACGCGTGATCCGGCCAGACCCCTATGTCCGCATGGGCGTCGCCTGGCGGATGGACGATCGCACCCGGGTGCGCCGCTTCATCGCCTTCGACCTCGGCCGCGTGATGAACGGAGGGGCGGAGCTGCCGCTGCGCGAGGGGGATGAGGTGATCCTCCTCTCTCAGGCCGATGTGCTCTGGCTCGCCTCCCCCGCCGTGCAGCGCGCCCTGCGCGGTGAGGCAGGAACGGCGGCACCCATGGCCGCCCAGCCCGTCGCGGGAACCGCAGCCGGGGGCTTCCAGCCCGGAGGAATGCAACCCGGAGGAATGCAGGCTGGAGGAATCCAGGCCGGGGGCATCCAGGTCGCTGGAATGCCGAACGGCATGGCCAACGGACTGGCCGCAATGCCGGGCGGCCTGCCCGGGGCGGCAATGGCCGGCCCGATTTCGCATGGTGCACCCGATTGCCCGGCCCTCACCGCGCTCGCCGTTGCCGCCCGCTCCTCGCCGCTGCGCTTCGCCCATGCCCGCAGTGCCGGCTTCCCCGATATCGGCGCCCCCGGCTGCCCGCAGCTCTTCGTGGACTACCCGGCCCTGCTGCCCTTCCTGCTCGACCAATCCGTGCTGCTGGCCGGCGAGGTGCGCCTGCCCGGCCTGTTCCCCATCATCGAGGACACGGGCCTCGACATGGTGCTCGCCGCCGCTGGCGGCCCGGCCGACACCGCCGATCTCTCCGCCGTGGAATTCGCGCGCGAGCCGCTGGAGAATGCGGGCGCCATCCCGCTCTCCCGCACGCGGCTCGACCTGCGCTCCCGCAACTTCGCGGCCGTCCGCCTCTCCCCCCGCGACGCCGTGCGCGTGCCGCGCGGCTTCGGTGACCGCGACACCGGCCCCGTCACGCTGGTGGGCGAGTTCCTGCGCCCCGGCACCTACGACATCCGCCGCGGCGAGCGCCTGTCGGAGCTGCTGGCCCGCGCCGGCGGGCTGACCGCCCAGGCCTATCCCTATGGCGCCGTCTTCACGCGGGAGAGCGTTCGACAGCGCCAGCAGGAGGGCTTCCAACGCACGGCGCGGGAGCTGGAGACGAGCCTCATCCAGGTCGCCGCCGGCCAGGCCGTGGCGGGCAGCCGCCAGGGCAGCCTCGACCTGGGCGGCGCCATCAATGCCGGCCAGGCGCTGGCCGGCACGCTGCGCGAGGCGCGCGCCGCCGGCCGCATGGTGGTGGAGGCGAACCCCGTCGTCCTCGCCTCCCGCCCGGAGCTCGATGTCCTGCTGGAACCGGGCGACCTCGTCGTCATTCCCAAGCGCCCGAACGAGGTGACGGTGGTGGGCGCCGTGCTGAACCCGGGCAGCCTGCAGTTCTCGACGGGCTGGAAGGCCAGCCAGTATGTGCGCGCCGCCGGCGGCGAGCAGCGCTTCGCCGACATCTCCCGCGCCTTCGTCGTGCTGCCCAACGGGCAGAGCGTGCCGGCGGGGCTGGGCAGCTGGCAGCAGGGCGGGCCGCCCATCCCGCCCGGCAGCCTCGTCGTCGTGCCGCAGGATCCGTCGCCCTATGAAACCTGGGGCTTCATCCGCGACCTCACCTCCGTGCTCGGGCAGATCTCCATTAGCTCGGCGGCGCTGGCGGTGATCTCGCGGCAGGGACGATAGGGGTGATCACGAAAAGTGGAGAGGAGATGACGGGGCGGTAAGGTCTGGTGCTAGGCTTCCGTGGCCCGGGGTACCGAAAGGGAGCCCAGGCCAATCCGGAATGGGAGGCCCAGATGACCAGCGTCCTGCACCCGCTTCGCGGCACGAACCTCACCGTCGCGCTCATCGCCCTCGCGCTGGTGGTAATCTTCCTGGTGGTCGAGCACGTCTACGAATGGCCGTTCCCGCTGCACCGGAACGCGCGCTAGCGAACAGCCCGGAAGAAGGCGGAGGCCGGAAAGGCTCGCCCTCCGGCCGTCCCGTCACGCCGCCGCGAATTGCAGCCGCGCCAGCCGCGCGTAAAGCCCGCCTTCCGCCACCAGCGCATCATGCGTGCCCTCGGCCACGATGCGACCGTCCTCCATCACCACGATCCGGTCCGCGCGCCGCACGGTGGCCAGGCGGTGCGCGATGACGAGCACCGCCCGACCGCGCGCGAGGCGCGTCAGCGCCGCCTGCACCGCCGCCTCGCTCTCCGCATCCAGCGCGCTCGTCGCCTCGTCCAGCAGAAGCAGCGGCGGGTCGCGCAGCACGGCGCGGGCGATGGCGATGCGCTGACGCTGCCCGCCCGAGAGCCGCACGCCCTTCTCGCCGAGGAAGGTGGCATAGCCCGCCGAAAGCGCCTCGACGAAGCCCTCCGCATCCGCCGCGCGGGCAGCGGCCCGCACCTCCGCGTCGCTCGCATCGGGGCGGCCGTAGCGGATGTTCTCGAACACATCGGCACCGAAGATCACGGGGTCCTGCGGCACCAGCCCGATGCGCGAGCGAATCGCCGCGGGGTCCGCCGCGCGCAGGTCCACGCCATCCAGCAGCACGCGCCCCGCTTCGGGATCCCGGAAACGCAGCGCGAGCTGGAACAGTGTGGTCTTGCCCGCGCCGGACGGCCCGACGAGCGCCACCGTCTCCCCGGGCTCCACCGCGAGCGAGACGCCGTCCAGCGCAGGCCGGTCGGGGCGGCTGGGATAGCGCAGCCGGACGCCCCTGAATTCCAGCCGCCCCACCGGCCGCCCTGGCCCCGGGCTGGGAAGCGGCACGGCCTGTGCGGGCGGCAGGATGTCCGGCACCGTATCCAGGAACTCGCCCACCCGCTCGGCCGCGCCCGCGGCGCGCTGCACCTCGCTCCACAGCTCGGAGAGCGAGGTGACGGAGGTGGCCAGCAGCACCGCGTAGAAGACGAAGGCCGACAGCTCGCCGCCCGTCAGCCGCCCGGCCAGCACCGCATGCCCGCCCACCCACAGGCTGAGCGTGATGGCGCCGAAGCCGAGCAGGATGATCAGCAGCATCAGGAAGGCGCGTACCCGCACGCGGGCGAGCGAGGCAGCGACGCTGCCCTCCGCGCGGTCCACGAAGCGCGCCACATCCGCAGCCTCATGCCCATGGGCCTGCACGGTGGCCATGGCGTTCAGCGTCTCCTCGGCCTGGGCGCCGAGATCGGCCACGCGCTCCTGCGCCACCCGGCTCAGCCGCCGTTCCCGCCGCCCGAAGATCACCAGCGGCAGCACGATCAGCGGCGTGACCGCGACGACGAGAAGCGTGAGCCGCGCGCTGGTGAAGAACAGCATTCCCAGCGCGCCCAGCGCCATGATCGCCGCGCGCAGCCATTGCGAGACGGCG
Organism: Roseomonas sp. WA12; assembly: GCF_054165765.1. NCBI lineage: Bacteria > Pseudomonadati > Pseudomonadota > Alphaproteobacteria > Acetobacterales > Roseomonadaceae > Roseomonas > Roseomonas sp. WA12. The sequence goes on from NZ_CM135108.1 coordinate 3,954,863, forward strand.
GCGCCCACCAGGCCGCGCAGGATCTCGGTATCGGCGGTGAGCAGCGTCAGCACGTCGCCCGTGCGGCGCTGCTCGTAATGGCTGGGCGGCAGGCGCACCGCATGGGCGAACACCTTGCGCCGCAGCGCCGCCCCCACCCGCTCGCCGAGCCAGGAGACGAGATAGAAGCGGCTGGCCGTGCTGGCCCCGAGCAGCACGACCAGCCCGAGCATCAGCAGCGCGTGCTGATCAAGGCTGGACGCGCCGCCCTGGCCGGCGAAGCCGTCATCGATGATGCGGCGCAGCCCCTGGCCGAGCAGCAGCAGCAGCCCCGCCGCCATGCCCATGGCCAGCATCGCCCCCAGCACGCGGGGAAGGTGCGGGCGCAGCAGGGGAAACACGATCCGAAGCGCGGGAAGACGGTTCATGCGGGGCTCAGGCATCCAGGCCGGTCGTGGCAGGGGTTGCAGCCGCCGTGCGGCGTGCGACGCGGGCAGAGAGTTCGGCTAGGCGGATAGGCCGATAGCCGCGGGGGTCCACCCCCACGTCGAACTGGCGCGGCAGCCGGCTCAACCGCCCATGCGAGTGGCCATGCAGGTTCCACGCGCCCCGTCCCTGCCCGTTCCAGCTGCGGAGGGGATAGTGGCACAGCACCAGCGCGCGCCCCTCCCGCTCCATCTCAATGAAGGGCTGCGCGCTCGCCCAGCCATCCAGCGCGCGGATCTTCGGCGGGTCGTTGTTGCCCCAGACCAGGTGCTTCACGCCGTGCAGCCCTGCCAGCAGCCCGGCGGGATCAGGATGCCCCACGGCGAAATCGCCGAGATGCCACACCTCGTCCTCCGGCCCGACCACCGCGTTCCATGCCGCCGCCAGCCCCTGGTCCATCTCGGCGGTGGTGGCGAAGGGGCGCCGCAGGAGGGCGCGAAGCGACCCGTGGCCGAAATGCGTATCCGCGGTGAACCAGCTCTGCATCCGCTCCGTCCGTGATCCTGCCGGAAGGCATAGGGGCCGCGCCCGTCCGGCCGCGCAGAGATGGGGTGGTAGGCGCCGCAAATCAGACCTGAAAGGCAGGTGAAAGAACGTAAGCGGCCCGTCAGCATTCCGTTGCAGATTGCGTCCATCGCGCGCCAATGGTGGCGCCTAGGTCCTCCGCAATGCCGTCCGTGACCATCAAGATGTCCCCCATCTTCCGCGCCCTTCTGACGGGATGGCAGCTTCACAGCGGCGTTCAGCTCCGCCTTGTCCGTGACGCCGCGCTCTGGATGCGCGCGCCGGCGAACCGGCGGCCGGTCTGGTCGAAGCGCGGGTGACAGGGTGCGCCGCAGGGGCCATCGCCCCCTGAGGTGCCTGATCGTCATTCCCTAGGAAACCCGAAGCGGAGGCCAGGGAGGTAAGGCCTCCCTTGGGGACACGAGACGGCGCCGAACCCTGAAAGAGCCCGTCTCAATCCCCGGGCTGACGACCGGTCACGCTCCCCCTAACCTGCCCGGGAATCGAGGGAATTGGGGCATGCACGACCTGGTCATCCGCGGCGGCACCGCCGTGCTCGGCAGCGCCGTCGCCCGCTGCGACATCGGCGTCACCGCCGGCCGAATCACCGCCATCGCGGACCGGATCGGGGAGGCGCGACAGGTGATCGACGCCTCCGGCCTGCTCGTCCTGCCCGGCGGCGTGGACACGCACTGCCATATCGAGGAACCCCTCCCCGAGGGCGGCCACCAGGAGGAGAGCTGGGAGAGCGCCTCCCGCTCCGCCTTCGCCGGCGGCACCACCAGCGTCGTCTGCCACACCACCCAGGACAAGGGCGGGCCGCTGATGGCGCGGCACCGCTCCAACCGCGAGCGCGCGGCGGCTGGGGCCATGGTGGATTACGGCTTCCACCAGATCGTCGCTGACCCGAGCGACGCCGCGCTGGCCGAGATCCCCGCCCTCGTCGCGGATGGGGTGGGCAGCCTCAAGGCCTTCCTCACCTATGACAACGTGCATCTGGACGACGCCGCCTTCCTGCGCGTGCTGCAGGCGGCCAAGCGCCACGGGTTGATGGTGCATGTGCATTGCGAGAATTACGACGCCATCAATCTCGCGGTGGGCACGCTGCTCTCCAATGGATGCACCGCGCCGACATACCATGCCCTCTCCCGCCCGCCGGTTGTGGAGCGCGAGGCGACGGCGCGCGCGATCGCACTGGCCGAGCTGGTGGGGCAACCGATCCACATCTTCCACGTCTCCTGCGCAGAGGTCGCCGAGGAAATCGCGCGCGCGCAGGCCCGCGGCGTCCCCGTGCGCGGTGAGACCTGCCCGCAATACGTGGTGCTGACGGCGGATGACATGGACCGGCCGGGCTTCGAGGGCGCCAAATTCATGTGCAGCCCGCCACCCCGCACTGCCGCCGACCATGAGGGCATCTGGGCCATGCTTCGCCGCGGCGTGCTGGATATGGTCACCTCGGACCATTGCGGCTTTTCGTACGAGGGCACGCGCGGCAAGGCCAAGAACGGCCGCGATGCCGCTTTCGACGCCATTCCCAACGGCATCCCCGGCTTCGCCGCGCGCCTGCCCCTCATCTTCTCCGAAGGCGTGTCGAAGGGACGCATCGACCTGCCGATCTTTGCCAAGCTGATCGCGGAAAACCCCGCCCGCATCGCCGGCCTCTACCCGCGCAAAGGTGTCATCGCGGTGGGCAGCGACGCCGACCTCGTGCTGTGGGACGCGCAGCGCCCGGTGACCATCACCAACGCCCTGATGCAGCACGCCATCGACTACACGCCCTATGAGGGGATGCAGGTCACCGGCTGGCCCGCCGCCACCATCCGCCGCGGCGAGGTGGTGATGCAGGACGGGATGGTGCTGGCCCGGCCCGGTACCGGGCAATGGCTGGCGCGCGGACCGGGCGCGGGCTGACCGGCCCGCGCCTCAGTCTCAGAGCGGCGCGCCGCGGTTGGAGTCGAACACCCGCTCGCGATTGCCCATGCCAGTGTTGCCCGGGCTGACGAGCCCCGGCGGCGGCTCGGCGCGCATCGTCGCGGACGGGCTGGAGGCCGGGGAGGCGGTCGGCGAGCAGGCCGAGACCAGGCCCGCAAGAACGGCCAGGGCCGAGAGGGACAGCACGGCGCGCAGCGGGATCATGGGTATCGCCCTTCGACATTCTGGCGGTCGCGGAGCGCGGACGCCTTGTTCAGGCTGGGGCAACGCCTGGGAGAACGCCCGGTTTGCCGCGCTCTCGCCCGGCCCTCTCGCCGCCTGCCCGGCCACGGGTTAAGCATCGCTGCCCCGCCGCAAGGAATCCCCATGCCCGCATACACCGACACATCCTGGGATTTCTGGGTGGATCGCGGCGGCACCTTCACCGACGTCATCGGGCGCGACCCCCAGGGCCGCCTGCACGCCCGCAAGGTCCTTTCCGAAAACCCCGGCGCCTATCGCGACGCCGCCGTCCACGGAATCCGCCAGCATCTCGGCCTGGCCGCCGGTGCCCCCATCCCCGAGGGCGCGGTGGGCGAGGTGCGGATGGGCACCACGGTCGCCACCAACGCCCTGCTGGAGCGCAAGGGCGAGCGCACCGCCCTGATCACCACTCGTGGCTTCCGCGACGCCTTGGCCATCGGCCACCAGGCCCGCCGCGACATCTTCGCCCGCCGCGTGATCAAGCCCGAGCTGCTTTACGCCCGCGTGGAGGAGATCGGCGAGCGCGTGCGCGCCGACGGCACGGTGGAATCCGCGCTGGACGAGGATGCGCTGCGCGCCACGCTGGGTGCCCTGCGCGCGGATGGCTTCGGGTCCCTCGCCATCGTCTTCCTGCACAGCTGGAAGCACCCGGAGCACGAGGCGCGTGCCTCCGCCATGGCGCGCGCCATGGGCTTCGCCCAGGTCTCCGCCAGCCATGAGGTCGGGCCGCTCATCAAGCTCGTCGGCCGCGGCGACACCACGGTCGTGGATGCCTATCTCTCCCCCGTGCTGCGCCGCTACGTGGCCCAGGTGGAGGAGGAGCTGCACGTCGCCCGCACCGGTGCGCGGGTGATGTTCATGACCTCCGCCGGCGGCCTCACCGCCGCCTCCCTGTTCCAGGGCCGAGACGCCATCCTCTCCGGCCCTGCGGGCGGCGTGGTGGCCCTGGCCCGCACCGGCGCGGAAGCGGGGTTCGACAAGGTCATCGGCTTCGACATGGGCGGTACCTCCACCGATGTCGCGCACTACGCCGGCCAGTTCGAGCGCGCGCTGGAAACCGAGGTGGCGGGCGTGCGGATGCGCGCGCCGATGATGCTCATCCACACCGTCGCCGCCGGAGGCGGCAGCATCGTGCAGTACCGGGATGGGCGGCTGCGCGTCGGCCCCGAAAGCGCCGGCGCCAATCCCGGCCCCGCCTGCTATCGCCGCGGCGGCCCGCTCACCGTCACCGACTGCAATGTCATGACGGGGAAGCTGGTGCCGGACCTGTTCCCCTCCATTTTCGGGCCGGAGCAGGACCAGCCGCTGGACGTGGAGGCCGTGCGATCGGGCTTCGCGGCGCTTGCGGCCGAGCTCGGCAGCGATCGCACGCCGGAATCGGTGGCCGATGGCGCGCTGCGCATCGCGGTCGCCGGCATGGCGGAGGCGATCAAGACCATCTCCGTCCAGCGCGGCTACGACATCACGAAATACGTGCTCAACGCCTTCGGCGGCGCCTCCGGCCAGCATGCCTGCCTGGTGGCGGATGCGCTTGCGATGACGCGCGTGCTCATCCACCCCTTCTCCGGCCTGCTCTCGGCCTATGGCATGGGCCTCGCTGATATCCGCGCTGTCCGTCAGCGCACGCTGGACCGCCCGCTGGCCGATGACGCGCTCGCCGCCGCCACGCCCGCCCTCGCGGCGCTCGCCGCCGAGGCACGCACCGAAGTCCTCGGCCAGGGCGTCACGCCGGACGAGCTGACCACCCGCATTGCCCTGTTGCTGCGCTACGCCGGCACCGACACGCCGCTGGAGGTGCCCGCCCTCGACATCCAGGGCGAGGCCGAGGTCACCACCGCCGCGCTGCGCGCCGCCTCCCTGCGCGAGGCCTTCGAGGCCGCCCATCTCGCCCGCTTCGGCTTCACCGATCCCTCGCGGGACGTGGTGATCGAGGCCGCGCTGGCCGAGGCCGCCGGCGGCGGCGCCACCGCCCCGCAGCCCAGCCGCGCCGCCGAGGGCGCGCAGCCCGAAGCCCTGCGCCAGACCCGCCTCTTCTCCGGCGGCACCTGGCACGAGGCCGCGGCTCTTCGCCGCGAATCTCTCACGCCTGGCCAGCCCATCGCCGGCCCCGCGCTGATCATCGAGCCCAACCAGACCGTCGTCGTCGAGCCCGGCTGGTCCGTGGTCCTCACCCAAGCCGACCACCTCGTGCTCGACCGCGTCGAGCCGCTGCCCCGCGGACACGCGCTGGGCACCGAGGCGGATCCGGTGATGCTGGAGATCTTCAACAACCTCTTCCGCTCCATCGCGGAGCAGATGGGGGTCGCGCTGCAGAACACCGCCTCTTCCGTAAACATCAAGGAGCGGCTGGACTTCTCCTGCGCCGTTTTCGACGCGGAGGGCGGCCTCGTCTCCAACGCGCCCCACATCCCCGTCCATCTCGGCTCCATGGATGGCAGCGTGGAGAGCGTGGCGCGCGCCAACCCCAACCCGCGCCCCGGTGATGTCTGGGCCATCAACGCGCCCTACAACGGCGGCACCCACCTGCCCGACATCACGGTTTGCACCCCCGTCTTCGGCGCGGACGGCAAGCTGATCTTCTGGGTCGCCTCCCGCGGCCACCATGCCGATATCGGCGGCACCGCCCCGGGCTCCATGTCGCCGGATGCAACCACCATCGAGCAGGAGGGCGTCTATATAGACAACCTGCTGCTGGTGCAGGGCGGCCGCTTTCAGGAAGAGGCTGCGCTCGATCTGCTGACCGGCGCGAAATACCCCGCCCGCAACCCGCCGCAGAACATCGCGGACCTCAAGGCGCAGGTCGCCGCCAACGCGCGCGGCGCGGCGGAACTCCTGCGCGCGGTGGAGAGCTTCGGCGCCGATGTCGTGCACGCCTATATGTCCCATGTGCAGGACAATGCCGCCGAAAGTGTGCGCCGCGCGCTGGACCGTCTGCCGCCCGAGGCTGGCTTCACCTACGCCATGGATTCCGGCCGCCAGGTGCAGGTGCGCATCACCGTGGACCACGCCGCGCGCGAGGCGGTTGTGGATTTCACCGGCACTTCCCCGCAGCAGCCCGACAACTTCAACGCGCCGAGGCCGGTGACACGCGCCGCCGTCCTCTATGCCTTCCGCCTGCTGGTGGATTCCGACATCCCGATGAATGCGGGCTGCCTCCGCCCCATCCGCATCCTGGTGCCGGAATCCTCGATGCTCTCCCCGCAATGGCCGGCCGCGGTCGTCGCCGGTAATGTGGAGGTGTCGCAGGCAGTCACCTCCGCCCTGCTCGCCGCCGTCGGTACGCTGGCGCCCGCGCAGAGCACGATGAACAACCTGACCTTCGGCAACAGCACCTACCAGTATTACGAGACCATCTGCTCCGGCGCCCCCGCCGGCGAGGGCTTCGACGGCGCCCCCGGCGTGCAGACCCACATGACCAATTCCCGCCTGACCGACCCCGAAATCCTCGAAACCCGCTTCCCCGTGGTGCTGGAGGAGTTCTCGATCCGAGAAGGCTCAGGCGGCCGTGGTAAGTGGCGCGCGGGTGACGGCACCCGCCGCACCATCCGCTTCCTCGAGCCAATGGAGGTCGCCATCCTCGCCGGCCACCGCGAGGTGCCGCCCCCCGGCCTGTTCGGCGGCAAGGATGGCGAACGCGGCCAGAACCTCGTCCGCCGCCTGGATGGCACGGTGGAGACCCTGCCCGGCTGCGCCCGCTCCGCCCTGGCAGCCGGCGAAGCCGTGACCATCGTCACCCCCACCGGCGGCGGCTACGGCCCGGCAGGCGAGCGGGCGTAGCGGGCCGGGCCCTCAGCCCTTCGCCGGCAGCCCCGCTGCCAGCATCGCCGTGGCCGAGGCTTCCAGCGACTGCGCGGCCACCTCGTTCCCGAGCGAGGGCGCGACGGCATAGGCGCCCTCGATCAGCAGGTGCAGCGCGTCGCCCAGCGCATCCGGCGCCGCCGCCCCCGCCTCGGCACAAAGCCGGCGCAGCAGGTCGCGGTTCTCCTGCTTCGCCGCATCGGCCAGCTGCCGCACGGGATGGGCCGGATCGGGGAACTCCACCACTGCCAGCCCCAGTGGGCAGCCCCGGAACTCCGGCGTGCGCAACAGCGCGGCCGCACCGCGGACGAAGGCCATCGGCCGCTCCCGCGTCTCGACCGAATCATCCCAGCAGCAGGCGAAGCCCTGATCCATGGTGGAGCGTGAGTCCCTGAGGATCGCCTCCACCAGTGCGTCCTTCGAAGGATAGGCGCGGTACAGGCTCATCTTCGTCGCACCGGCGGCGCGGCAGACCTCCTCGACGCCAGTGGCATGAATGCCCTGGCGATAGAACAGCTCCTTTGCCGCATCGCGCACCCGCTGGGCAGCCGTGCGCCGGTCCTGCGGCACCCCTTGCGTCACCCCGGGATCAGCCTCGCTCACCGCTTCTGCTCCTCTCATGTTTCGCACTGCATTACCGCCCTCTTGCAATGCGACTGACCGGTTCGTATCAATAGGGCACGTTACGAACCGGTCGGTATCATCTGACCCCGGAGATAGGCGATGCCCACCCCCTCCCGCAAGGCCCGTTTCACCAAGGTGGTTGCAGCCCTGGCGCTCGCCACCGCCCTGCAGGCTGCCCCCGCCCCCCTCGCCCCTGCCCTGGCCCAGCAGGGCGGCCCGCCGCCCGCCGTCACGGTCGCCCAGCCGCTTCGCCGCAGCGTCACCCAGTGGGACGAGCACACCGCCCGGCTGGAACCCTCCGCCCGCGTGGAGCTCCGCGCCCGCGTCTCCGGCCAGGTCGACCGCGTCCATTTCCGCGATGGCCAGGTGGTCCGCCCCGGCGACCTGCTTTTCACCCTCGACCGCCGGCCCTTCGAGGTGGCGGTGGACATCGCCCGCGCCGAGGTGGCCCGCGCCCAAGCCCGGCTCGACCTCACCCAACAGGAGGTGGACCGCACCCTGCCCCTGATCGCCTCCCGCATCGTCCCACAGGCTCAGCTCGACACCCGGCGCGGCGCGCAGCGCGAAGCGGCGGCGCAACTCCTCTCCGCCCGCGCGGCGCTGCGCAACGCGGAACTCGAGCTGGAATGGACCGAGCTGCGCGCCCCCATCGGCGGCCGCGTCTCCGATCGCCGCGTCGATGCGGGCAACCTGGTGCAGCAGGGCAGCACGGTGCTGACCACCATCCTCCGCCTCGATCCCATCTACGCCACCTTCGACACCAGTGAGGCCGACTACCTCCGCCTTGCCCGCCTCGCCAGTGCCGGCACCCGCGGCTCGGACCGCGAGGAGGGCCACCCCATCCGCCTCCGCCTCGCCGATGAGGAGGGCTGGGACCGCCAGGGCCGCATGGACTTCCTCGACGTCGCGCTGGATCCCCGCACCGGCACCGTCCGCGCCCGCGCCGTCCTGCCCAACCCGGAGCTGTTCCTCACCCCCGGCGTCTTCGCCCGGATCCGCCTCTGGACCGGCGAGGCCGACACGCTGCTGGTGCCGGATGCGGCGGTGGCTGCCGACCAGGCCAGCCGCATGGTGCTGACCGTGTCCGAGGACGGCACGGTGGTGCCCAAGCCCGTCCAGCTCGGCCCCGTGGTGGACGGGTTGCGCGTGATCCGCAGCGGCCTCGCGCCCGAGGACCGCGTGGTGATCGCCGGCCTGCACCGCGCCCGCCCGGGCACCCGCGTCACGGCCGAAATGAGCCGCATCGGCCCCGCTCCCATTGCCCAGATCTCGGGCACCCAGCTCTCCGACGCGCGCTGAAGAAAGCTCCTCCCATGCGCCTCTCCCGCTTCTTCATCGAGCGGCCGGTCTTCGCGGCCGTCATCTCGATCGCCATCACCCTCATCGGCGCCATCGCCGGGCTGCGCCTGCCGATCGGCGAGTACCCGGACATCGCGCCCCCCACCGTGACCATCACGGCCAACTATCCCGGCGCCTCCGCCCAGGTGGTGGCCGAGACGGTGGCGACGCCGATCGAGCAGGAGATCAACGGCGTCGACGGCATGCTCTATGTCGGCTCCCAGTCCACCGGCGACGGCCGCATCACCATCAACGTGGTGTTCCGCCAGGGCACCAACGTCGATGACGCCCAGGTGCTCGTGCAGAACCGCGTCGCCATCGCGGAGCCGCGCCTGCCCGAAGAGGTGCGCCGCCTCGGCGTCGTCGTCCGCAAGGCCTCCCCCGACCTGCTGATGGTCGTGCATATGACCTCGCCCGACGGCTCGCGGGACCAGCAATACGTCTCCAACTACGCCACCTTGAACGTGCGCGACCGGCTGGCGCGGCTGGAGGGCATCGGCGACGCCCAGGTCTTCGGCGCGCGCGACTACGCCATGCGCATCTGGCTCGACCCCGCCAAGGTCGCCGCCCGCAACCTGACCGCCGGCGAAGTGGTCGATGCGCTCCGCCGCGCCAACCTGCAGGTGGCGGCCGGCGGGCTGAACCAGCCCCCGTCGGGCGTCGGCGGCGGCGCCTTCGAGCTGAACGTCCAGGCCCTCGGCCGCCTCACCACGCCGGAGGAATTCGCCGATGTCGTCGTCGCCACCGGCCAGGGTGGCGCCCCGGTGCGCGTGCGCGACATTGCCCGGGTGGAACTCGGCAGCCAGGACTACACGCTGAACGCCTATCTCGATAACCGCGTCGCCACCGCCATGGTGATCTTCCAGCGCCCGGGCTCGAACGCGCTGCAGCTCGCCGCTGATGTGCGCTCCACCATGACCGAGCTGCAGAAGTCCTTCCCCACCGGCCTGTCCTACAGCATCGTCTACGACACCACGCTCTTCATCCAGCAGTCGATGGAGGCGGTGATCCACACCTTCGCCGAGGCCGTGCTGCTCGTCGTCATCGTGGTGATCCTGTTCCTGCAGTCCTGGCGCGCGGCGATCATCCCGCTGCTCGCCATCCCCGTCTCGATCATCGGCACCTTCGCCGCGATGGCAGCCCTTGGTCTCACCCTCAACACCCTGTCGATGTTCGGGCTGATCCTGGCCATCGGCATCGTGGTCGATGACGCCATCGTCGTGGTCGAGAATGTCGAGCGCCATCTGGCCGAGGGCATGGACCCGCGCGAGGCCGCCAAGCGCACCATGGACGAGGTGGGCATGGCGCTCATCGCCATCGCGCTCGTGCTCTGCGCGGTGTTCATCCCCACGACCTTCATCTCCGGCATTGCCGGCGCCTTCTACAGCCAGTTCGCCGTCACCATCGCTGTGGCGACGCTGATCTCGGCCGTCGTCTCCCTCACCCTCTCGCCCGCCCTCGCCGCCCTTCTCCTGCGCCCTCATTCGCATGAGCCCCCGCGCGGCCTGCGCGGTGCGCTGACGGCGCCGGCCCGGCTGTTCTTCCGCGGCTTCAATGCGGTGTTCGACCGCCTCTCCATCGGCTACGGCGCGCTCACGCGGCGGCTGGTGCGGCTCTCGCTCATCCTGCTGCTGCTCTTCGGCGGGCTGCTCGCCTTCACCGGCAAAACCGTCCTCTCCACGCCGACGGGCCTCATCCCCCCGCTCGACCGCGGCTACCTCATCGCCGCCTTCCAGCTGCCGCCCGGCGCGTCGCTCGCACGCACCGATGCGGTGATCCGCCGCGCCTCCGAAACCGTGCTGACGGTCCCCGGCGTAGAGCACGCCATCGCCTTCGCGGGCTTCGACGGTGCCACCTTCACCAACGCCCCCAATAGCGGCGTGATCTTCGTCGGCCTCAGCGATTTCGCGAAGCGCGCAGAGGAGGGCGTGTCCTACGCCTCCATTATCGGCCAGCTGCAGGCGCGCCTGGGCGAGGACCGGGAGGCGATGGCCCTGGTCATCCCGCCGCCTTCCGTTCCGGGCATCGGCACCGGCGGCGGCTTCAAGCTTTACATCCAGGACCGCGCCGGCCGTGGCCCGCGGGAGCTGGAGCGCGTGACCGGCCAGGTGCTCGTCGCCACGCAGCGGACGCCCCAGATCGGCTTCGCCTTCTCCCTGTTCAACACCTCCACGCCCCGCCTGCGGGTGGAGGTAGATCGCACCAAGGCGGAGATGCTCGGCGTGCCGCTTGCCCGCGTGTCCGAGACGCTCTCGGTCTATCTCGGCTCCGCCTTCGTGAACGACTTCAACATCCTCGGCCGCACCTACCGCGTCACCGCCCAGGCTGAGGAATCCCAGCGCCAGACCCCGCGCGACGTCGCACTCCTCCGCACCCGCAACACGGAGGGCGAGATGGTGCCCGTCGGTGCCCTGGCCAGCTTCCAGGATGACAGCGGCCCCTACCGCGTGCCGCGCTACAACCTGTTCCCGGCCGCCGAGGTCCAGGGTACGCCCGCACCCGGCGTCTCCACCGGCCAGGCCATTGCCGCCATGCAGGAGATCCTCGCCGAACTTCCGGAGGGCTTCTCCTACGAGTGGACGGAGCTGGCGCTGCAGGAAACCACCCAGGGCAACACCGCTCCGGTCGCCTTCGGCCTCGCCGTCGTCTTCGTCGTGCTGCTGCTGGCCGCGCTCTACGAATCCTGGCTGCTGCCCATCGCGGTGGTGCTGATCGCGCCGATGTCGGTGCTGGCCGCACTTCAGGGCGTGGTGTGGCGCGGGCTCGACAACAACGTGCTCGTGCAGGTCGGGCTCGTCGTGCTCGTCGGCCTGGCCGCGAAGAACGCCATCCTGATCGTGGAGTTCGCCCGCGCCGCCGAAGCGGATGGCATGACCCGCTGGGAGGCGGCCGAGGCCGCCGCCCGCACCCGCCTGCGCCCGATCCTGATGACCTCGCTCGCCTTCATCCTCGGCGTGCTGCCCCTGGCCATCGCGACCGGCGCCGGCGCGGAAATCCGTCAGAGCCTCGGCACCGCGGTCTTCGCGGGCATGCTCGGCGTGACGCTCTTCGGCCTGCTCTTCACGCCGGTGTTCTACGTCGTCGCCCGGGCCATCGCCCGGCGGCCGATCGTGGCGCCGGATGTGGCAGCGCCGCGGACGGCAGAGGCCCATCACGGGTAGCACCGCGTGGCCCGCAGGGGGCTAAGCCCCCTGCACCCCAGGGCAAACGCGCAGCGTTTGTCCCGAACCGGGGACCCCGCGGGGTCCCCGGACCCCTGCGATCAGGCTGCCGCGGATACCCTGATCAAGGGGGGGTTCGTTTTCTCTACGGCGCGAGCTGCCATGTCCCACGCCGAGGCTCATGGAGCCTCGGCGAACCGCCAGCCGAACATTCCGCGGCAGCCCTCCAGAAGAAGATGAGGGAGGTCCAGGAGTGAGAATTCCTTCTCCCTCCTGGGGCCACCGCCCCTACCCCTCGCGTTCCGCCACCAGCAGCACATTCGGCAGCGGCGTCCCCACCCAGCAGGGCGACACCGCACAGCGGAACCCCCCTGCCTCCAGCCGCGCCGCCACCGCGGGCACCGGCATGGGCCGCACCGCCGCCCCATCGCGCCGAATGGCCCGGCCAGCGCGCTCCATCGCCATCCCGAAGGTGCTGCGCCAGCCCCGGTCGGGGTCGAACAGCCGCAGCACCACGCGGCGCCGCGCCGCACCGGCCATCCGGTCCAGCAGAGGCACCTGGGACGCCTCCGGCAACTGGTACAGCACATCCACCAGCATTGCGGTGTCGCAGGCCGGCACCGCCGCCGTGGTCAGGTCCGCCCGCGCGAACTCCGCCGGCATCCCCTCCGCCGCCGCGCGCGCCTCGGCCACCTTCCCCGCCTCGTAATCCAGCCCGATGACGCGAGAGGCCGCGCCGGAGAGCAGCAGTGCCAGCGCCAGCTGCCCTCGCCCGCAGCCGAGATCTGCCACCTCCCCCAGCCCGCCGGCCCGCGCCGCCAGCGCCAGGATCGCGGCCGTGGCCGGGTCCCGCCGCAGCTTTGAGCCGACATAGCTGCGCGTGAAGCGCGACGCGCCGGCATAGCGCGCGGCCACCGCGTCGATCAGCGCGCCGGAATCCAGGGAGGAAAGGGAGGAAGCCGCCATGGGCCCGACCATGCCGGTCCCGGCACGGGGCGGCAACGCGGCCACCCTTCCCCCGGGCGCCGCAGGCGGGCAGGCTCCGTCCCAACACGACGGAGAGGACGCGCCAGCATGGCCGAAGACGAGCTGATCCATGAGGTGAAGGAGGGCGGCATCCTGCTGACCACCCTCAACCGCCCCCAGGCGATGAACGCCTTCACATTCGGCATGTATGAAGGCCTGGCCGCCAAGGCCGCCGAGATCGGGCAGGACCCCGCCATCAAGGCCTGGATCATCACCGGCGGCGGCGAGAAGGCCTTCGCCGCCGGCACCGACATCAAGCAGTTCACCACCTTCACCACCGCCCAGCACGCGCTGGACTACGAGGAGCGGATCGGCCACGTCCTTTCCGCCATCGAGGACTGCCCCAAGCCCACCATCGCCGCCATCAACGGTGCCTGCACCGGCGGCGGCGCGGGGGTCGCGGGCGTGTGCGACATCCGCATCGCCTCCGCCTCCATGCGCTTCGGTGTGCCGATCGCCCGCACCCTGGGCAACACGCTCTCGTTGGGCAACTACGCCCGCTTCTCGGCCCTGCTCGGCCCCGGCCGGCTGCTGGAGCTCATCTTCACCGCCCGCCTGGTGGAAGCCGAGGAGGCGAAGGCCCTCGGCCTCGTCACCGAGGTGCTGCCCGACCAGGCCGCCCTCCTCGCCCGCGCAGAAGCCCTCGCCCGCACCATCGCCGGCCACGCGCCCCTCACGCTGCAGGCCGCGAAAACCACGCTGAAGCGCCTGCGCGAGCACGCCATCCAGGGCGCGAATGCCGACGACATGGTGGCGCTGACCTTCACCAGCGCGGACTTCAAGGAAGGCGTCGCGGCGTTCCTGGAGCGCAGGAAGCCGGTCTGGACGGGGCGCTAGGGCGGCCCCTGGGGAAGCTCTGCTTCCCCAGACCCTAGGGCGAAAGCGTGCTTTCGCCCGCGCCGGGGAGCCACCGGGCTCCCCGGACCCCGCGTCGAGTTTTTCGGGGTGCCCAGCGATCAAGGGCAGCGCCGCAGGCCGCTAAACCGCCCATGGCCGTCGCCTGAGGTCTTGGACCTCAGGCGCACCACGTCCAACAGATGGAAGGTCCAGGAAACTCAGTTTCCTGGCGGGGTGCAGGGGCAGAGCCCCTGCGGGGCCACTCAGAACGCCACCCGAGCCCGCAGAGCGAACAGCGTCACCGGCCCCCGGTCCCGGTTGTAGGCCGGGTTCACCGCGTGCTGGACGTCGAAGGCCAGGTTCACGCCCGGGGCCACCGCCGCGTCGTAAAAGGCCTCGGCCACGTATTCGGGCCCGCCGCGCAGCCGTCCGTCGCCGGTGATGAAGCCGATCCCTCCTGCCTCGAGATAGCGGCGGCGGCCGGTGGAGGCCCAGCCGACATTGCCGGCTAGCCCCACCGTGTCCTCCGCCCGCCCCCAGCGCGTGCCCTTCAGCGAGAGGCCGCCGGAGACGGCGCGGTCCATCTCGGTGAACATCCAGTTCTGCGTGCGCCCGTCGTTCCAGGACAGGCGGGCGAAGGCGCCGAGATCGTCGATGATCTCCTGCTCCAGGTTCAGCGCCGCCATCTGCTTGGTCCGGTAGCCGCGGGGGTTCAGCTCGAAGCTCACGGGGTTGTCGACGTCCAGCAGCTCGCCCCAGCTGGACTGCCGCGTGCGCGACAGGCCGAGGATGACGCGCACGGCGCCGGGCCGGCCGCCGATGCGGGTGTAGCGGTCCACCTCGCCCAGCAACTGATAGGCGCGGGTGGGCGCGGGGTCGAGGAACAGGCCGTTCACGCGGCGGGAGACCTGGAAGGCGCCGGCGCGCAGGCCCCAGGTCCCGTCCTCCCACTCCACCGCGGCGCCGATCGTCCAGCCGCGCGCGTCCGCCGCGTAGTCTACGGCGCCCGAGCCCACGAGCGCCCAGTTGAGGAATTGCGTGCGCGCGTCATGGGAGTAGCTGTTGCGGTCGAAGATGTCCCAGACCGACATCTTGCCGACGGTGATAGTCAGCCGCTCCCGGGCCAGCGGCTCGTTGAAGCGCAGCGGGTCGTCCTCGGCCTCCACCGTGTCGGCGGAAAGGCCGATGGTCTGGCGGAAGAAGGCGCGCGGCACAAAGAAGGTCGGTTCCGTCGAGCCCAGGCGGAAGGCCTCGTTGTTCGGATAGGCCGCGATGCCCGTGGAGTTGGACAGCCCGAAGCCGCGGGTGACGGAGAGGTCCACCACCGCCTCCGCCCCGCGCCACAGCCGCCGGCCGAGGATGAGGTCCGTCGACAAGGTGTTCGCCGCCGAGGCCTCCGGCTTCATGCTGCCCTCGCCCTGGTAGGGCGAGCGGAAGCGCGGATGGCCCTGCAGCACGAAGGTCGCCTGACCATGGACCAGCCATCCTTGCTGCTCCAGCGCCCGCAGCCGCGCGGCGGTCTCGGGAAACAGGGCCGGGCTGTCCGTGTCGCCCCCGCCGGGGCTGGCGCCCTGCTGCGCGGCAGCAGGTGCCGCCAGGGCGAGGAGAAGGGCGGCCCAGAGGAGCGGCCAACGGCGCGGTCCGGTGCTCATGCGGCGCGGCCGATTGGATGGGGCATCGGCGTGCCCTCTGGAATGACAACGGGTGAACAGCTGTTCATCTTACGACCTGTGCAGTAATTGTGTAATAGATTCAATTGTTTGTTGTCGTATCTCGCCCGTTCCGACCTGGCAAGCCGCTCCTGCGCGTCCTGCCGGTCCGAGACCCCGCCTCATTGACTGCACTCGCCTTGTTCCACACATCCACCGGGCATGCGCTCCCTCCTCCTCGCCTCCACCCTTCTTGCCCCGCTCCTGGGGGCCTCGCTCCTGGGAACCCCATTCCTGGGCGCCTCGGCGCTGGCGCAGGCCCCCACGCCACCCACCGCGACCGCGGCGGAGGAGGGCTTCCGCGTCCTCAACCGCACGGGCCAGGAGGCCAGGGCTTTGCACGCCGTCCGCAGCGGGCGGCCAGACTGGGGCAACAATCTCCTCCCCCGCCCCCTGGCGGATGATGCCGGCTATCGCCTGCGCCCCAATCCCCAGGCCGGCTGCCGCTTCGACATCCGCCTGGTGCTGGCCGACGGGCGCGAGGCCGTGACGCGCAACCAGGACATCTGCGCGGACCGCCAGGTGGAGATGGGCGCCGACGCCATCGCCCCCGCCGGCGCCACCCCGCGCCCCACGCCCGAATCTCCCACCGCCCCCCAGGCCCTGCCCCGCCCCGGCGTGCGCGCCGCCACCGGCACCGGCTTCCTCGTTGCCGGTGAGCGCGTGCTGACCAACCGCCACGTGGTGGATGGCTGCGACCGCGTCCTCGTGCGCGGTTCGGACGGCCGCAACCACGCCGCCACCCCGCCCGCCCGCACCGATGCGCGGCTGGATCTCGCGGTACTCACCGTGCCCGGCCTCAACGGCCCCGTCCTCGCCTTCCGCCAGGACCCGGCGCTCCGCCGCGGCGAGAGCGTGATTGCCTATGGCTATCCCCTCACCGGCCTCCTCTCCTCGGACGCCAAGCTGACCCGCGGCGAGGTGAACAGCCTGCGCGGCCTGCGCGACAACCCCGACCAGATGCAGATCAGCGCCCCCGTCCAGCCCGGCAACTCCGGCGGGCCGCTGCTCGACATGCAGGGCAACGTGGTCGGCGTTATCGTCTCCAAGCTGAACGCCCAGGCGGTGGCCGGCCGCACGGGCGACATCGCCCAGAACATCAACTTCGCCATCCACGGCGAGCGCGCGGCCGCCTTCCTGCGCGCGGCCGGGGTGACGCCGGCCGCCGCCCGCAGCAACGGGACGGATCGCTCGGCAGCGGATGTGGGGGAGATCGCGGAGCGGGCGACGGTGTTCATCCGCTGCGAGAAGTAGCGCTCGTGGCCCCAGGGGAGCGCCGCTCCCCTGGACCCCTCGCCGGGGAACCACCGGGCTCCCCGGACCCCGCGTTCAGTTTTTCGGGGCGCGCCATAACCCGAGGGCAGCACTGCAGGCCATGTTCTTGAGCAGCGGTTCTGACATGCCAGTCGCCTGAGGTCATCGACCTCAGGCGCACGACCAAAAATAGACGGAAGGTCCAGGAAACTCAGTTTCCTGGTGGAGGGGTTTCAGGGGAGGCAAAGCCTCACCTGGGGCCGCAAGCGCAGCAGATCGCTCACCGGAAATCCCGCGTCGCCACCCGAAGGCCGCGACGGGGCTGTGCCGCCCCCTCCGCCACGTCGCGCGCGACGAACGCCTCCCCCCGCCGGTCCGGCCCGCTCCCGCGCCGCGCCTCGTCGCCGCGGCCATGGGAGAGTGGGAAGTCTTCATCCCGCTGACCCACGCTGTTGAGGAGGGGGGTGAGGTCCGTCAGGTGCTCGGCGACGAGATGGGTGACCCCGTTCTGCGTCTGCACGCGGCCGCGACAGGCAATCATGCCCGCCGAGAGCACCACGCGCCGCTGCGCCTCGAACAGCTTCGGCCAGAGGATGAGGTTGGCGACCCCGGTCTCGTCCTCGATGGTGAGGAACATCACTCCCTTGGCGCTGCCGGGCTTCTGGCGGACGAGGATGAGCCCCGCCACGCTCACCCGCCCGGCAGGAGTATTCGCCAACGCGCCGCAGGGCAGCATTCCCGCGCGGGAGAGCTCCCCGCGCAGGAAGGCGACGGGGTGCTGGCGGAGGCTGAGCCCGACCGCGCGGTAATCCTCGACGACCTTCCGCCCCTCCGGCATCGCCGCCAGCGAAACCGCGGGTTCGTCCGCCTCCGGCGCAGGGGCGTGCTCCGCCGCATCGGCCGCGGCGAAGAGCGGCAGCGGGGCGTCGCCCAGACCCCGCACGGCCCAGAGCGCCTCGCGCCGCCCCAAACCCAGGCCGAGAAAGGCGTCCGCCTCGGCCAGATGGCGGAGCGAGAGGGCGGGCAATCCCGTCCGGCGCTGAAGGTCTTCAGGCGAGCGGTAGAGCAGGTTCCCCCGTGCCTTCACGACCGCCTCGCCATGCTTGCCGTCCAGCCCGCGCGCCATTCGCAGCCCCAGCCGCACGGCCAGGTACTGCTCCTTCGTTGTCTCCAGCGTGCAGTCCCAGTCGCTGCGGTTCACGCAGACCGGCCGCACCTCCACCCCGTGCTCGCGCGCGTCGCGCACCACCTGCGCGGGCGCGTAGAAACCCATAGGCTGGCTGTTCAGCAGCGCCGCGCAGAAGACATCGGGGTGATGGCATTTCAGCCAGGCGGAGGC
Source organism: Roseomonas sp. WA12 (assembly GCF_054165765.1). Classification (NCBI taxonomy): domain Bacteria; kingdom Pseudomonadati; phylum Pseudomonadota; class Alphaproteobacteria; order Acetobacterales; family Roseomonadaceae; genus Roseomonas; species Roseomonas sp. WA12. Next base: position 3,973,093 of record NZ_CM135108.1, read on the forward strand.
ATAGGCGATGAGCGCGAAGGAGGCCGCATGGCTCTCCGGGAAGCCGTAGCTGCCGAAGCCCTCGATCTGGCGGAAGGTGCGCTCGGCGAAATCGCGCTCGTAGCCGCGCGCGACCATGCCGCCGATGAGCTTGTCCCGGAAGATGCCGACGCCACCCGTGACCTTGAAGGTCGCCATGGAGCGCCGGAGCTGGTCGGCCTCGCCCGGCGTGAAGCCGGCGCAGACGATGGCGACCTGCATCGCCTGTTCCTGGAACAGCGGAACGCCGAGCGTCTTGCCCAGCACGCGCTTCAGCTCGGCCGTCGGATGGCTGACCTCCTCCAGCCCCTCGCGCCGACGCAGATAGGGATGCACCATGTCGCCCTGGATCGGGCCGGGCCGCACCAGCGCCACCTCGATGACGAGGTCGTAGAGCGTCTTCGGCTTCAGCCGCGGCAGCATCGCCATCTGCGCCCGGCTCTCGATCTGAAAGGTGCCGAGCGTGTCGGCGCGCTGGATCATGGCATAGGTGGCGTCATCCTCCTGCGGCACATCCGCCAGGGTCATCGGCAGGCTTCGATGCGCCTCGAGCAAGTCGAAGCCACGCCTGAGGCAACCGAGCATCCCGAGCCCGAGCACATCGACCTTCATCATCCGCAGCAGGTCGATATCGTCCTTGTCCCACTCGACGACGGAGCGGTTCTCCATCGCGGCGGGCGCGATCGGCACAAGGTCGTCCAGCCGGTCCCGCGTGAGGACGAAACCGCCGGGATGCGTGCCGAGCTGGCGCGGGAAGCCGATCAGCTCGCGCGCCAGATCCAGCGTCATGCGCAGCCTTCGGTCGCCGGGGTCGAGGTTCAGCTCGCGCGTGCGCTCCTCGGCCAGCCCCTCCTCCTCCCCGCCCCAGACCTGTGCGGCGATGGCGCCGGTCACATCCTCCGACAGGCCGAGAACCTTGCCCACGTCGCGCACCGCCCCGCGGGGCCGGTAGCGCATCACGGTGCAGCAGAGCGCGGCGCGGTCACGGCCGTAATGGGCATAGACCCACTGGATGACGTCCTCGCGCCGCTCGGCCTCGAAATCCACGTCGATATCGGGCGGCTCGCGGCGCTCGGCCGAGATAAAGCGCTCGAACAGCAGCCCTGACTGCGTCGGGTCGATGCTGGTGATGCCCAGCACGTAGCAGACCGCCGAATTGGCCGCGGAGCCCCGCCCTTGGCAGATGATGCCCTGCGAGCGGGCGTAGCGGACGATGGCGTTCACGGTGAGGAAGTAGGGCGCGTAATCCAGCTGCGCGATCAGCGTCAGCTCGTGCCGCAGCTGCTTCGCGACGTCATCCGGCACGCCAACAGGATAGCGCAGTGCCGCCCCCGCCCAGGTCAGCCGCTCCAGCGTCTCCTGCGCGGTCTCGCCGGGCATCTCGGTCTCATCCGGATACTGGTACTGCAGTTCGCCGAGATCGAAGCGGCAGCGCTCCAGAATCTCGCCCGTGCGCGCCACCGCCTCCGGATGCCGCGCGAGAAGGCGCGCCATCTCCCCGGGCGGGCGCAGATGCCGGTCGGCCTCGCCCTGCAGCCGGAATCCCGCCGTGTCGATCGTGCAGCCCTCGCGCACGCAGGACATCACATCCTGCAGGATGCGCCGCCCCGGCGCGTGATACAGCACGTCGCCCGTTCCCAGCGCCGCCACGCGCGCCGCGCGCGCAAGCGCCGCGATCCGTTCCAGCCGCGCGGCATCCCCCGGCAAGCGCCGCGGCGTCAGCACGGCATAGGCGCGGTCGCGGAACACCTCCCGCAGCCGCGCCAGCCGGGGCGCGATCTCCTCCTCTTCTTCAGGCAGGAGAGCGGCGAGCAATCCTTTCGCCTCAGCGGCCAGGTCCGCCCAACCCAGATCGAAGCCGCCATGCCCCGCGCGCCCCTTGCCCAGCGTCAGCAACCGGGTGAGGCGCGACCAAGCCGGGCGATCGGTTGGATACAGCAGCAGCGCCGTGCCGCAATCCAGATCCACCCGGCACCCCGCGACGAGCCGCACGCCCGTGGTTTTGGCCGCATCCCAGCTCCGCACGATGCCCGCGACGCTGTTGCGGTCGGTGATGCCGAGCGCGGGCAGGCCCAGCACGGCGGCGGCGGCGAACAGCTCCTGCGGATGGCTCGCGCCGCGCAGGAAGGAGTAGTTCGTCGTGACCTGCAGCTCGGCATAAAGCAGGGCCACGGGCTTCAGCGCCGCATCGGCATCGCGCGTCGCAGCCCGCGCCGCAGGGTTTCAGAACAGCCCATGGAGGAACCAGCCGAGATCGCCGGTCGCCGGATCCTCGCCGTCGCCGCGGCGGAACAGCCAGTAGCGTCGGCCCTCCTCGTCCTCCACCTGCCAGTAGTCGCGTACGGCCCGCGTCTCGGCATCCCGCAGCCACCACTCGCCGGTGATGCGCTCCGGCCCATCGGCGCGGCGCACGCGGCGGCGCTGCCGGCGCCAGGTGAAGGCGGCGGGTGGCCGGTCCGGCAGGGCGGAGATGGTCTCCACGGGCTGGGGCGGGGTCATCAGCCGCACCGGGCGTGGCAGGGCCGCAGGCCAGCTGGCCCGCCTGTCGTCCCAGAGAGGGGCAGCCCGACGCTGGGACCGTTCCGGCACCCGGGATTCCACCGGCATCGCCCGGAACACCTTGTCGCTGCCCAGCCAGTTGCCCAGCCGGTCTACCAGTGCCGAGACATCCGCCTCCCCGGCCTCTCCCGGCATGGCGGCGGATTGCGACCAGGCGAGCGGCTCGGCGATGCCGACCACCAGCCGCATCGCCTCGATCCCGAAGCCCGGATCCACGCGCTCCAGCCGGTCCCGCAGCATCCGCCCGAGATGCGCGGCATCGCGCGAGGGCCGCGCCGTGCCGATCCGCACCACCTGCGCACCGCCATCCACCCGCTCGAAATGCAGGTCCACCGCCCGCGCGCCCGTGCCGGCCGCCTCCATCGTGGCGCAGACGGGGCCGAGCAGCCGGTGAATGGCGATCTCGAGGGCAGTCGCCGTCAGCAGTGGCTCCGCGAAGGCCAGCCGGTGCTGGGGCACCCCGGGCGGCACCCAGGGCTCCAGCGGCTCCGCGCGCCGGCCCAGCGCGGCGTCCAGCCGGTCGAGCAGGGCAGACCCGAAGCGCCGCGCCAGCGGCGCGCGTGGCATCGCCGCCAACTGCCCTACCGTCTCGATCCCCAGCACCCGCAGCCCGTGCCGCACCTCCTCCGGCAGTCGCAGCGCGGCATGGGGCAGGCCGGCCAGGCGCGCCTCCTCCCCCCCCGGCGCCGCGATGTCGCGCCCGGTGGGGCCGAAGCGCGCCAGCGCATGGGCGGCCCCGATCGTCCCCGCCACCGCTGCCCGCGCCTCCAGCCCCCGCCGTCCCAACCGCGTCAGCAGATCCTCCAGCAGCGCCGCCTCGCCGCCGCGCAGATGGGCGGACCCCGTCACATCCAGCAGCAGCCCGTCCGGCGGCGCCGGCGCCGCAAGCGGCCCGTAGCACAGCGCCCAGCCCGCCAGGCCCCGCAGCGCGCCCGCATCCCCCACCGGATCCGCATCCTGCACCACAAGGCCGGGCAGCCGCGCCCGCGCCTCGGCCAGCGGCAGGCCCGGCCGCAAGCCAAGGGCCAGCGCCGCGCGATCCGCGGCCGCGATCACCTGCCGCCCGCCATCATGGGCACGGGTGACGAGCGGCACGTCAGCCGGTGGCGCGCCAGGGGACCGGCGCAGCCTGTCGGTCGGCAGCATCGGAAACCACACCGAGACGACCCTGCGCATCGCACGCCTCCACCATCCAACCGCCCGCCTCGCCACCCCGGCACCGCACCAGCTCCAGCCGCCATCGCGCGCGGGACAGGCCCGGCACATCCGGCGCCTCGGGCAGGGGTGGCCCGCTGGGCAGGGCGGCGACGCGCCATCGGGTGACGGCAGCGCAGGGTTCGAGAAGGGCGGGGTCGTCCGGCCGGCGGCTGCGGCGGAGGACGAAGGCGGTCACGCCGCTCCGCTCGGCCGCGAGTTGCAGGCGGCGGGAGGCGGTCAGGGTCAGCCGGCCGGAAACCTCCCCCACCACCCCCGCCAGGCCGGGTTCCCGCAGCCCCTCCTCCATGACGAGAAGGACGGTCGCGGCCCGCCCCGCCTCGGCATAAAGCACGCGGGCCGGGGGCAGGCCGGCCGCGGCCAGGCCAGGGGCGAACAGGTCGGCCCGTTCCAGCACCCACAGCACGACGCCCGGCCGGCGGGCGAGGCACCCCGCGGCGAACAGGGCCGCCGCCGCCCCGTGCTCGACATCCGGCCCGGTGTCGGCCACCTCGTGCAGCGCCCCGAGCGCCAAGCCGCCACCGGGCAGGGCCGCATCCAGCTCCGGATGGCCGAAGGGCTGGTGACCGGCAGCGCGGGCAACCTCGGCCCCCAACTGGGAGACACGGTCCCGCAGATCGGACAGGGCCTGGGCTGAAGAACGGGGAGGATGCGCTAAGCCGGTTCGCATCTGCAGGAACATAAACAGAACATTGGATTCGCACGAAGCGCCTTTTTTCCTATTACGTCTGCCTCCGGAACCAACTTGCCCCCTAAAACCCTCTTTTCAGCCCGTTAGGTGGGCCTCACACTCGCGTGATGCGCCGTGCCCTTCCCGTCCTGCTCCTTCTCCTTATCACCCCCGCCCTGGCCGCCGAACGCGGCAGCGCCTGGCGCGTGGTGAACCGCACCGGGCAGGAGGTGGTGGCGCTGGTCGCCGCCGAACCAGGCTCCACCCGCGGCCGCAACCGCCTGCGCGAGCCCGTGGCGAACGGCGCGGAAAAGGGCTTTCGCCGCCGCGCCGACCAGCCCTGCCGCCTCGACATCCGCATGCGCCTGGCCGACGGGCGGGAGGCGGTGATGCAGGGCCATGATGTCTGCGCCGCACCCGCCGTCATCGTCGAGGCCTCGGCAGTCGGGGCCGCCGCACCGGAACAGGGCGCCGCGCCACGCGGCTCCTCCGGCACCGGCTTCCTCGTCGCACCCAACCGGGTGATGACGAACCAGCACGTGGTTGACGGCTGCACCCGCATCACCCTGCGCGCCCCCAGCGGCTACCGCTACGAGGCCGTGCCGCCCGTGCAGACCAACCGCGACCTCGATCTCGCTGTCCTCTCGGTCCCCAGCCTCTCCGCCCCTGCCCTGTCCTTCCGCGAGGAGCTGCCCCGGCGCGGCGAGAGCGTGGTCACCTACGGCTTCCCACTCAACGCCGTCCTCTCCTCCGACCCGAAGCTGACGCGCGGCGAGGTGAGCGGCCTCGCGGGCATCCGCGACGACCAGAACCAGATTCAGATCAGCGCGCCCCTGCAACCTGGCAACTCCGGCGGCCCGCTGCTGGACATGCAGGGACGGCTGGTGGGCATCAACACCGCCGTGCTGCGCGGCTCGGGCCGCGTGCCCCCGCAGAACGTGAACTTCGCCGTGCGCGCGGACCGCGCCGTGGCCTTCCTACGCGCGGCCGGCATCACGCCGCGCCTGGCGGGGAATGGCGGCGCGGAGCTGGGCGCGGTGGAGGTGGGGGAGATTGCGGGAAGGTCGGTGTTCCTCATCCGCTGCGAGAAGGGCCCCCAGGGGTGAGGCGTTGCCTCCTCCCTGACCCCCAAGGCGAAAGCTCGCTTTCGCCCGCACCGGGGAGCCAACGGGCTCCCCGGACCCCGCGAAAAGGCTACCGCGGATACGATGCAAGAAGGGCGGCGCCGCAGGCTTAAAAACCATTGGCAGCGCGCGCCGCGATGTCGGGCGCCGAGGGTCATCGACCCTCGGCGAAACCCCTGATCCGCATTCCGCGGCAGCCAATAAGAAAAAGATGAGGGAGGGCCCGGGAGGGAGAATTCCTTCTCCCTCCTAGAGGCGGCTAGTGCGCCTCAGCCCAGGAATGCCCCGTCCCGATCTCCACCGCCAACGGCACGCGCAGCGTCGCGACATTCTCCATCACCGCGCGCACCACCGGCTCCGTCGCGGCCACCTCGCCCTCCGGCACCTCGAACAGCAGTTCGTCATGCACCTGCAGCAGCATCCGCGCCGAAAGCCCGGCATCGCGCAGCGCGGCTGGCACGCGCACCATCGCGCGCTTGATCACCTCGGCCGCGCCGCCCTGGAAAGGCGCGTTGATGGCCGCGCGCTCGGCATTGCCGCGCAGGCCCTGGTTGCGGGATGCGATCTCGGGGATCCACAGCTTGCGGCCGAAGGGCGTGGTCACGTAGCCGTTGGTGCGTGCGTCTTCCTTGAAGCGTTCCATCGCGTCGCGGATGCCCGGGTACTGCGCGAAATACGCGTCGATGATACCGCGCGCCTCGGCGGCACCGATGCCCAGCCGCCCCGCCAGACCGAAGGCGGACATGCCGTAGATGATGCCGAAGTTGATCGTCTTCGCGCGCCTGCGCGCCTCGCGGTCCACCTGATCCAGCGGGATGCGATAGATGTCGGACGCCGTGCGCGCGTGGATGTCCTGGCCCGTGGAAAAGGCCTCCAGCAGAGACGGCACGCCCGCCACATGCGCCAACAGCCGAAGCTCGATCTGCGAGTAGTCGGCGGCCATCAGCAGATGTCCGGGCTCCGCCACGAAGGCGCGGCGGATGCGCACGCCCTCCTCGGTGCGGATGGGGATGTTCTGCAGGTTCGGCTCGGTGGAGGAGAGGCGGCCGGTGCTCGTGATCGCCATCGAGAAGTCGGTGTGCACGCGCCCATCTGCGGCAAGCTGCGCCTGCAGCCCCTCGACATAGGTCGAGTTCAGCTTCGACAGCTGCCGCCAGTCCAGCACCTTGCGCGGCAGCGGATGGCCCGTGCTCGCCGCCAGCTCCTCCAACGTCGCCGCGTCGGTAGAGTAAGCGCCGGATTTGCCCTTCTTGCCGCCCTGAAGCCCCATCTCGCCGAACAGGATGTCGCCGAGCTGCTTGGGCGAGCCCACAGCGAAGGGGCGCCCGGCGATCTCGTGGATCTCCTTCTCCAGCGCCGCCATGCGCTCGGTGAACTCGGCGCCCGTCTGCTTCAGCGCGGGGCCGTCCACCTTCACGCCCGCGACCTCCATGTCGCGCAGCACGGTGATCATCCGGCGCTCCACCTGCTCATACAGGGCCAGCGCCTTCTCCTCCCGCAGCTTCGGCCGCAGCGCCTGCCACAGCCGCAGCGTCACATCCGCATCCTCGGCCGCGTAGCGCGTGGCGTCGCCGAGCGGGATCTGCGCGAAGGGCTTGCGCCCGCGGCCAGTGCCGGTGATTTCGTCATAGGTTATGGGCTGGTGGTTGAGATGTCGGCGCGAGAGCTCGTCCATCCCGTGCCCGTGCCGCCCGGCATCAAGGGAGTAGGAGATCATCATCGTGTCGTCGATCGGCGACACCTCGAACCCGCCATTCACCTCGCGCCCGAGCACCTCAAGATCGTACTTGGCGTTGTGCAGCACCTTCAGCACGGAGGGGTCGGAGAAGAGCGGCCGCAGCACCTCGATCGCGGAGTCGAAGGGCAGCTGCTCCGGCGCGGGGGTGAGCATGTCGGTCCCCTCGTGCCGCAGTGGCAGATAGGCCGCGCGCCCCGGCGCCACCGCCATACAGACACCGACCAGCGAGGCGTTCAGCGCATCCAGGCTGCTCGTCTCGGTATCCAGCGCCATCACCCCCGCCTCGCGCGCGGCCACGACGAACTCGTGCAGCGCGTCGATGGTGGTGATGGTCTGGTACGGCCCGTAAGCCGCGCCCTCCTCGGGCAGGGACAGCGCAACCGGCGTCGGGGCGGGCCCGGCGGGGCGGGATTTCGGCACCTCTCCCGTCGCATCCAGCCCCAGCCGGTGCTGCACGCTGCGGAAGCCGTGCAGCTTGAGGAAGGCGGAAAGCCGGCCCGTCTCCGGCGAGCGCATCGCCAGCTCCTCCATCGGGCAGGGCAGCGGCGTGTTGCGGTCCAGCTCCACCAGGCGGCGGGAGATGCGCGCCTTCTCCGCATTCTCTTCCAGCGCCTGCCGGCGCTTGGGCTGCTTGATCTCGTGCAGCCGCGACAGCAGCGTCTCCACGTCGCCATACAGGTCGATCAGCTGCGCCGCGGTCTTGATGCCAATGCCCGGCACGCCCGGCACGTTGTCGGTGGAATCACCGGCCAGCGCCTGCACTTCCACCACCTTCTCCGGCAGCACGCCGAACTTCTCCATCACCTCGGCGGCGTGGATCGGCTTCTGCTTGAGCGGGTCCAGCATGCGGATGCGGTCATCCACCAGCTGCATCATGTCCTTGTCCGAGGACACGATGGTCACCTGCCCGCCCTCCTTGGCGAAGGCCGTCGCATAGGTCGCGATCAGGTCATCCGCCTCATAGCCGTCCAGCTCCACCCGCGCGACGCAGAAGGCGTCCGTCGCGTCGCGGATGAGCGCGAATTGCGGCCCCAGCTCCGGCGGCGCCTCCGGGCGCTGCGCCTTGTATTCGGGGTAGATCTCGTTGCGGAAGGTGCTCTTAGACGCATCGAACACCACTGCCATGTGGCTGCCCGCATGCTTGCTCAGGAAGTTCGCCAGCATCTGCGTGAAGCCGAACACGGCATTCACGGGCACCCCCGCCGGATTGGTCATCGGCGGCAGCGCGTGGAAGGCGCGGAAAATATAGCCGGACCCATCCACCAGGATCAGGTGGCGGTCGGTGTTCACCTCGTCGAGGACGGGGTCGGAGACCGGGGCCTTGTCGGCGGCTTCGTCGGCGTTCTCGCGGTCCATTGGCCTGATCCCGTCGGCAAGGCCGGAGGGAGGTATCCCCCCGGACCCCCTTCTATTTTTGGGGTTTAGCGTTGGCACGCCAGCAACACCGGCGCGCCAATAAACTCGAAGAAAAAGGAGGGGGCCCGGGATCGCGTCCGAGGCAGTGCCTCGGCCCCCCCGGCCTTCACCTTCAATGGTGGCTGTCGTCCCCGGCACCCGGCTCGAGGTGATAGGTGCGCGAGCAATAGGGGCAGGTGATCTCCTCCCCCTCGATCCGCATCCAGATGCCGGGATGCCCGCCCGCCCCGCCACCGTCGCAGAACACGTGGCGGGAGGTGACCTGGATCACCTCCTCGCCCGTCACGCCGGCAACGCGGTTGGGGGTGTAGCCGGTGAAATCGGGGTCGCGCATCGGGGCCTCGGCAGTGCTGGAGGGGGCTGGGCCGGAAGATAGGGTCGGTGCGGCCATCCGGCCAGCGCCGCCACCTCAGCGCCACGCCTGCCGCCTTTTAACCTTTGTGACCAACAGCAACATCCCGCGTTCCCCCCGCGCCCTCATTCCGTGCGGAGACCATGCCCGACCCGATCGCCCCCCGCCCCAGCCGGAGCACGCTCACCGGCGGAGCACTGTCCGGGTCCAGCCTCTCCGGCGCCGTCCCCGCCGCCGGCGTCCCCACCGGAGGGCCGGGCATCCTTTATGCCGGCATCGCCCTGGTGGGCGTCCTCTACTTCACCCGGGAACTGCTGGTGCCGCTGGCCATGGCGGTGCTGCTGGCCTTCGTGCTGGCCCCCGTGGTCCGCGGCTTCCGCAAGATCCATGTCCCCCGCGTGGCGGCGGAGCTGCTGGGGGTGATCCTCGCCGTCGGCCTCCTCACCGGCGTGGGCGTGCTGGTGGGCCGCCAGCTGGCGGATCTGGCCAACGAGCTGCCGGTCTACCAGTTCACCATCGCCCGCAAGCTGAACGGGCTGTTCGGGGACCACGGGCTGATCGGCCGCGCCTCCGAGCTGCTGCACGACCTTGGCGAGAACCTGTCCCGCCGCGGGGAAAGCCCTTCCGCCGCGAACGCCCCCGCAGGCCTGCCCCCCCTGCCTGTGGAGCTGCGCGAGCCCACCCCCGGCGTGATCACCGTCCTGCAGCGCGTTGTCGGCCCCCTGCTCGGCCCGGTCGCCCATACCGGCATCGTCATCGTCTTCGTCGCCTTCCTCCTGCTGTACCGGGAGGACCTGCGGGACCGGCTGATCAAGCTGATCGGCTCGCGCGACCTGCAGCGCACCACCGCGGCGCTGAACGAGGCCGCCTCGCGCCTCTCACGCTATTTCCTTGCGCAGACGGCGCTGAACACCGGTTTCGGCGTGATCATCGCCCTCGGCCTGTGGATCATCGGCATCCCCAACCCGCTGCTCTGGGGCGTGATCGCCGGGCTGATGCGCTTCGTGCCCTTCATCGGCGGCTTCATCGCGGCCGCCTTCCCGGTGCTGCTGGCCGTCGCCGTCGATCCCGGCTGGACCATGCTGATCTGGGTGGTCGTGCTTTTCGGCGTGATGGAGCCGGTGATGGGCCAGGTCTTCGAACCCCTGGTCTACGGCCACTCCACCGGCCTCTCCCCCGTTGCCATCCTCCTCGCTACCGCCTTCTGGGCCTGGCTCTGGGGCCCGGTCGGCCTGCTGCTGGCCACACCGCTGACCGTCGGGCTCGTGGTGATGGGCCGCCACGTGGACCGGCTGGAATTCCTCGACGTGCTGCTGGGCGACCGCGCGGCGCTGCAACCGCCCGAGGCCTTCTACCAGCGCGCCCTCTCCGGCGATGGCGACGGCTTGGCCGAACAGGCCGAGCTCCAGCTCCGCACCCTGCCGCTGCGCGCCTATTACGACACGGTGGCTCTCCCCGGCCTCCTTCTCGCCCAGGGCGATGCCGCGCGCGGCGCGATCGATCGCACCCGCCTCGGCGTGCTGCGCACCCGCGTGGACGGCCTGCTGGACGACCTCTCCGAGCACGAGGACGCGGAAATCCCCGCCCTCGTCACCGACGGTCCCGTGGAGAACCCCGATCCCAACGTCGCCGAGCCCGTTCCCCTGCCCCCGCTGCCCCCCATCTGGCAGGCCCCGGGCGCCGTGCTCTGCGTCGCCGGGCGAGGCCGGCTGGACGAGCAGGCCACCGCCATGCTGGCCCAGGTCCTGACCCTGCACGGCTTCGGCGCCGCCGCCCTTCCCAATGAGGCACTGCGCGGCGGCCCCACCGAATCCGGCGCCACCGCCCCGGACGCCCTTGCGTCATCACCCAATGGCCCGGGCGTGCGCGCGGTGGTGCTCTCCGCCCTCGATGGCGGCAGCGGCGCCGCCAGCGCCCGCTACACCATGCGCCGCCTGCGCCGCCGCTTCCCCGAGGCCACCCTCGTCGCGGGCCTCTGGGGCGCCGAACGGGACAGCGCGGTAATGGCTGCCCTCCGGGAGGGAGGCGGCGGCGTGTGCGAGGCCCGCTCTCTCCGCGAGGCAGTGGAATGCCTGGCGACGGCGGCAGGGGATACCCAGAAGAGCTGATGCGGGTTCGCGGCAGCCCGATCGCCGGGTCCGGGCGCCCCGCGGGGACCCCGGTGGGGGCGCAGGGGGCTAGCCCTCTGCGGGCCACAAGCGCGCCCTAGGACCCTGTGAGAAGCTGCCCGATCCGGCTGGCCAGCGCGTCGAGCGCGAAGGGCTTGGTTAGCACATGCATCCCAGGCTCCAGGTGCCCGTGCCCGAGCGCCGCGTTCTCGGCATAGCCCGTGACGAACAGCACGCGCAGCCCCGGCCGCATCACCCGCGCCGCATCCGCCACCTGCCGGCCGTTCATCCCGCCGGGCAGCCCCACATCGGTGATCAGCAGGTCGATCCGCGCGTCCGAACGCAGCACCCGCAGCGCGGACGCGCCGTCGCCGGCCTCGATCGCGGTGTAACCGAGGTCTTCCAGCACCTCCGTTACCAGCATCCGCACCACCGGCTCGTCATCCACCACCAGCACCGTCTCGCCGCGCTCCGCCCGCGGCGCGTCGGCCCGTGCGGCTTCCGGCGCATCGGGGGCCTCCGCCCCGTGATGGCGAGGCAGGTACAGGCACATGGTCGTGCCCTGCTCCAGCTCGGAATAGATCCGTACCTGCCCGCCCGACTGCCGCACGAAGCCGTAGATCATGGAGAGCCCGAGCCCGGTACCCTGGCCGATCGGCTTGGTGGTGAAAAAGGGGTCGAAGGCGCGGGCGGCCACCTCGGGCGCCATGCCCGTGCCGGTGTCGCTCACGCAGAGCGACAGGAACTGCCCGGGCGGCAGGTCACGCTCACCGGCTGCGCGCTCGTCCAGCCACTTGTTCGCCGTCTCGATGGTGATGCGCCCGCCCGTGGGCATCGCGTCCCGCGCGTTGATGCACAGGTTCAGCAGCGCGCTCTCGAGCTGGTTCGGATCCACCAGCACCGTCCACGCGCCCGCGGACCCGACCACCTCCACTGCGATCGCCGGCCCCACGGTGCGGCGGATCAACTCCTCCATCCCATGGATCAGCCGGTTCACATCGGTCGGCTTCGGGTCGAGCGTCTGGCGGCGCGCGAAGGCCAGCAGCCGGTGCGTCAGCGCCGCGGCGCGCGAGGCCGCGCCCTGGGCGGCGGTGACGTAGCGCTCCGCCTCCGTCAGCCGACCCTGCCGCAACCGGCTGTGCAGCAGCTCCAGGCTGCCTGTGATGCCGGCGAGCAGGTTGTTGAAGTCATGCGCGATCCCGCCCGTGAGCTGCCCGACCGCCTCCATCTTCTGCGCCTGGCGCAGCGCCTCCTCGGCCTGGTGCAACGCCCTGGCCTGCTCCTTCTCCGCCTGGATGTCGCGCCCGACCGCATGGATGAACCGCTCGTCCGGCACGGCGGTCCAGGACAGCCAGCGGTAATCCCCGCCCTTGCACTGGTAGCGGTTCTCGAAGCGCATCGTGGCGATGCCCTGGCCGAGCTTGCCCACCTCCGCCAGGGTCGCGGCCATGTCGTCGGGATGGATCAGCCGCATGAAATCCGTGCCGATCAACTCCTCCGGGCTCCAGCCCAGCAGCGCAGTCCAGGCCGGGTTGACCGAGACGATCCGCGCCTCGAAATCCGCCACCAGCATGATGTCGGAGGAGAGGCGCCACATCCGGTCCCGCTCGGCCGTGCGCGCGGCGACCCGCGATTCCAGCTCGGCGTTCAACCCGGCGAGCGCCTCGGCGGCCACGCGCAGCTCGCCCTCGGCCCGCACCTTGCCCGTGGTCTCGACCACGATGGCGATCACCCCCACGGGCCGTCCGTCCTCGCCCAGGATCGGCGAGTAGTCGAGGTTCATCCAGACCTGCTCCGGCCGCCCGCTCCGGTGCAGCGTCAGCTCCTGGTCCTGATAGGCCAGCGTGTTCCCGGCCAGCCCCACCCGCATGACGTTGTCGTTGAAGTCGGCGACCTCGGGCCAGCCCTCGCGCACCTTCGAGCCGAGCAGCCGCGGATGCCGGCCGCCCGCGAAGCCGGAATAGGCATCATTGTAGATCATGACGCCGTCCTCCCCCCACAGGGTGACGATCGGCACGGGCGAGCGGAGGATCAGCGCCACCGTGGAGCGCAGCACGGCGGACCAGCCCTCGATCGGCCCCAGCGGCGTGGCCGACCAGTCATGGGCCGCGATCAACACGCCCAGCGCGCCGCCGCCGGCGAGGAAGGGATGCCCCGGCCCTTCCGCCGCGTCCTGTGGCTCCATACACCTCTGCTCCCGGCCGGCTCCCCCCAGGGGGTGCATGGCCGCTCTCTCGTATTGCTGGTCGGGAACAGGCCCTTCGCGCCCGGCAGCAAATGGGGCTGGTAGCCGATTATGCCACTGGGAACGTGGCCTGGGGACCCGGCCCGGGTTCAACAGGTCGCGCTGATGGTCCCCAGGGAGGCTTTGCCTCCCTGGAACCCTCCACCGGGGAGCCTGAGGCTCCCCGGACCCCACCATCTGTTTCTAGAGCTTCCGTCGAGGGTCGATGAGCCTCGGCGCCGGCCGTGTCAGCCCTTGCGGCTGGGAAAAATGGCCCGCAGCACCGCCACCCATCATCAGGCGCACCGAAAAACCCGACGCGGGGCTGGGGAGGCAAAGTCTCCCCGGGGCCACAAGCGCCGTCCGGATCAGCCCGGTACGCCCTCCATCGTCGCCCAGACCGGATCCTTCAACGTCGCCACGAAGGCCGCATGCCGCTCCAGCTCCTCCGGCGAGGGAGTGATCGGCCGCGGCACCCGCGGCGCCACCGGCCCGGTCTCGGCCCGTCCGCCCCCGCGCACCCCGCCGATGGTCGTCGCCAGCGCCAGCCCGGGCTGCTTGCCGCCCATCAGCTCCAGATAGACCTGGCCGAGGAGCTGCACGTCCAGCAGCGCGTTGTGGGTGGTGCGGGCGGAGAGGTCGATGCCGAAGCGCCGGCACAGCGCGTCCAGGCTGTTCGGCAGGCCGGGGAAGCGCTTCTTCGCCATCTCGAGCGTATCGATCATCCGTGTGCGCGAGATGCGCGGCGCCTTGCAGCGGTCGAACTCGTGGTCGAGGAAGTTGAAGTCGAAGGGCGCGTTGTGGGCGATCACGGGATCGTCGCCCAGGAACTCCAGCAGTTCCGGCAGGATGGCGGGAAACAGCGGCTTGTCCGCCAGCATGGAGGCGGTGAAGCCGTGCACCTTGCTGGCCTCGGGCGGCACGTCGCGCTCGGGGTTGATGAGGCGGTGGAAATGCCGGCCGGTGGGCATGAGGTTCACCACCTCGATCGCCGCCACCTCCAGCACGCGGTCGCCGGTGGCGGGGTCGAGGCCGGTGGTCTCGGTGTCGAGGATAAGGGCGCGCGTCATGGTGCCCTCAAGATAGGCGATCCGGGGCGGCGGGTCACCGCCGGCCGGTCACCACACACCTTCACCACATCCCCGGCACCAGCCGCGCGACGAGCCCCAGCGCCGCCGTCACCGCCAGCGTCCACAGCAGCCCGATCCGGAACAGGAACAGGCAGGCCGCCGCGATGGCCGCCAGGAGCAGCGCGAGCGGGTCCAGGCTCGCCGGCACCGGCAGGTCCAGCGCCAGCGGCCCCGCCGAGGCCCGCCAGGTCTCCGCGAACAGCACGCGCATCCCGAACCACAGCGCCAGATTGGCGATCACCCCCACCACGGCCGCCGTCACCGCCGCCAGCGCCGAGGTCAGCACGCGATGCGCGTGCAGCCGCTCCACATAGGGCGCGCCGAGGAAGATGAAGGCGAAGCAGGGCGCGAAGATCACCCACACCGTCAGCACCGAGGCCAGTACCCCGCCCAGCAGCCCGCCGCCCTGGCCATAGCCGGCCAGAAAGCCCACGAATTGCAGCACCAGGATCAGCGGCCCCGGCGTCGTCTCCGCGAGGCCGAGCCCGACGAGCATCTGCTCCGGCGTCAGCCAGCCGTAACCCTGCACAGCCTGCTGCGCGACATAGGCGAGCACCGCATAGGCCCCGCCCACTGTCACGACTGCCATCTTCGAGAAGAACAGGGCGATGTCCGCGAACACCCCGCGCTCGAGCAGCAGCAGCGCCACCACGGGCAGCAGCCACAGGCCCACCGCGACCCAGCCCGCCCGCCAGGCCTTCGCGGCCTGCCGCGCCGGCCGCCCCGGATCCGCCGCCAGCACGGCATCCAGAAGTGCGGGCGGCCCCTCCTGCACCGAACCATGCGCGCCAACACGGAAAGCGCTCGGTAGCGCCGCGCCGATCAACGCAGCCACAAGCACCACGACGGGAAACGGGATCGCGAACGCCTGCAGCGCGACCAGCGCCCCCGCCGCCACCGCCCAGGCCGCCGGCGTCCGCAACGCGCGCCGGGCGACGCGCAGCAATGCCTCCAGCACCAGCACCAGCACCGCGCATTGCAGCCCGAAGAACAGCGCGGCAACGAGAGGCACCGTGCCCAGCGTGGCATACAGAATGGACAGGGCGAGCATTACCGCCATGCCCGGCAGCACGAACAGCACCCCCGCCGCGACCCCGCCGCGCACCCCGTGCAGCAGCCAGCCGAGATAGGTGGCCAGCTGCTGCGCCTCCGGCCCCGGCAGCAGCGTGCAGAAGTTCAGCGCGTGCAGGAAGCGCGCATCGGAAACCCAGCGGCGCTCATCCACCACTTCCCGGTGCAGCAGCGCGATCTGCCCCGCCGGCCCGCCAAAGGAGAGCAGCCCGATCCGCAGCCACACGCGGAACGCCTCCGCGAAGGAGGGCAGCGCAGGCGCGCCCGTGGGCAGCGCGGGCACACCGGGCGTGGTCTCGCTCATCCGCAATCCCTCTCGATGCCGGAAGCCGCCACCAGCCGCCGCACCGCCCGCTGCGCGTGGTGCCGCGACAGCCCGGTCTGCACGATGTGATCCGCCCGCCGCCGCCGTAGCGCATCCGGCACCTGCCGCGCGAGGATGGCGCGCAGCCGCTCCTCCGTCATGCCCCGCCGCTGCAGCACCCGGGCGCGCTGGATGGCGGGCGGCGCGGTCACCACCACCACAGCATCCACCCGCCGCTCGCCCCCCGTCTCGAACAGCAGCGGCACATCCAGCACCGCCAGCCGCGCGCCCCGGCGGCGCGCGGCGGCCAGGAACCGTCGCTCCTCCCGCCGCACCAGCGGATGCACGATCGCCTCCAGCCGCTTCAGTGCCGCGTCATGGCCCAGCACGGCGCGGCGCAGCGCCTCGCGGTCCACCGCCCGCCCGCGCGGCGTCTCGCGTACAGTGCCGGGAAAGGCGGCCTCGATCGGGCGCACGGCGGCGCCTCCCGGCCCCTGCAACCGGTGCACGGCGGCATCCGCGTCGAAGACCGGCACGCGCAACCGGCGGAAGGTGCTGGACGCGGTGGACTTGCCCATCCCGATGCCGCCGGTGAGGCCCCAGACCTTCACGAGGGAATATCCGCCGCGACCAGCGCCCGCAGCTCCGCATCCACCGCCGGCATCGCCCCGAACCAGGCCTGGAACCCCCGCCGCCCCTGGTGCAGCAGCATCCCCAGCCCGTCCACGCCCACCAGCCCACGCGCCCGCGCCGCCACCAGCAGCGGCGTCTCCAGCGGCACGTAGACGATATCCGCCACCACCGCATGGCCGGGCAGCGGCGCCAGGTCGATGTCGAGTGCCGGCTGCCCGCGCATCCCCTGGCTCGTCGTGTTCACCAGCAGCGCCGCGGCCTCCAGCGGCGGCGCCTCGGCCACCGCCACACGACCCCCATGCGCCGAAAGCTCCTCGGCCAGCGCCTCCGCCCGCGCCGGGCTGCGATTTACCAGCGTCAGCCTCGGGCAGCCCGCGGAGAGAAGCGCATGCGCCACCGCTCGCGCCCCGCCCCCGGCACCCAGGATCACCGCCGGCCCGGATGCCACGGAGAAGCCCGGCGCCTGCTCGGCCAGGCTTTCCAGAAACCCCCAGCCATCTGTATTCCAGCCCTCGATCTGTCCGTCCGGATGGAAGACCAGCGTGTTCACCGCCCCGATCCGCCGCGCCTCCTCCTCCACCAGATCGCAGGCTGCCAGCGCCGCCTCCTTGTGCGGGATGGTCACGTTGGCGCCACGGAAACCGAGATCGGCCAGCGCCCGCACCGCGCCCGCGAAGCGCTCCGGCCGCACGGGCAGTGGCACATAGGCCCCATCGATCCCGTGCCGGGCTAGCCAGGTCCCGTGCAGCAGCGGCGAGCGCGAATGCGACACCGGCCAGCCCAGCAGCCCCGCGAGCTGCGTCTTGCCGGTGAGGGTGCGGGGAAGGGGCTGCATGGAAGTAAGGCATAGCCCAGCCCGGGCGGATGCGGGATGTCCCGGGGAGAGGAAGAAGGAATTCTTCCTCTCCCCGTCCCCCTCACCATCATCTTCTTCTAGCGGTGGAGATCACCCGGCGGGCGGTGCGCCTCGGGTGCATGACCCGAGGTGACGGACAGGGCAGGATCAGGGGTAAGCGGCCCCTGCTCCCATCGTATCCGCGGCAGCCAAATGGGGGTCCAGGGGCCTCAGGCCCCTGGCGGAAGAGGTCTGGAGAGGGCAGCGCCCTCTCCAGGGTTCAGCCGCGCGCTCGCCCCCCCTGGCGCGCTGGCGCGAGGAATGCCACCAAAGCCAGCAACGCGATCACGGATACGGACGGCCATGGCGAAGACCCTGCGAGTGGCAGTGCAGATGGACCCGATGGAGAGCATCGGGATCGAGGGCGACAGCACCTTCGCCCTGATGCTGGAAGCCCAGGCGCGCGGCCACGCCCTGTGGCACTACCATGTGCGGGACCTGGCCCTGCAGGGCGGCCGCGTCACGGCCTGGGCCCATCCGGTGGAGGTGCGGCGCGAGAAGGGCAACCACTTCACCTTCGGCGCGCAGGTGGAGCTCGACCTCGGCCGCGATGCCGATGTGGTGCTGATGCGCCAGGACCCGCCTTTCGACATGGCCTACATCACGGCCACCCACATCCTCGAGCACATCCACCCCAAGACCCTGGTGGTGAACGACCCCGCCAGCGTCCGCAACGCGCCCGAGAAGCTGTTCGTCACCCATTTCCCGGAGCTGATGCCGGAGACGCTGGTCACGGCCGACCGCCGCCTCATTGCCCGCTTCCGCGAAAAGCACGGCGACATCATCATCAAGCCGCTCTTCGGCAATGGCGGCGCCGGCGTCTTCCACCTGCGCCCTGACGACCCCAACATGAACTCGCTAATCGAGATGTTCACGGAAAAGTCGCGCGAGCCGCTGGTCATCCAGAAATACGTCCCCGCCGTGCGCCAGGGCGACAAGCGCATCATCCTCGTGGATGGCGAGGCGATGGGCGCCATCAACCGCGTGCCCGCCGAGGGCGAGGCGCGCTCCAACATGCATGTCGGCGGCAAGGCCGTGCAGACGGTGCTGACGGACCGCGAAAAGGAGATCTGCGCGGCGATCGGCCCGGAGCTGAAGCGCCAGGGCATGATCTTCGTCGGCATCGACGTGATCGGCGACTACCTCACCGAGATCAACGTCACCTCCCCCACCGGCCTGCAGGAGGTGGCGCGCTTCGACGGCGTGCATCTCGAAAAGTCCATCTGGGACGCGATCGAGGCGAAGCGCTAGCCATGGCGGATGGCGACTGGCGCGGCGCCGCCTGGCGCACCGCCCCCTCGCTCTACGCGGCCGGCCGGGAGGTGCCCTTCGCCCTCCCCGCCAGGCCCGCCTCGCAGTATCTCGCGATGCGCGACGGCTGCCGCATCGCCATCGACACCTGGCTGCCGGAGGGCGCAACCGACCGCGTCCCCGCCATCCTCATCCTCACCCCCTACTACCGCCGCTTCGCCGTGGCCGAGGGCAGCGACGCCGACGCCATCCCCAACGCCGGCAAGTTCATCCGCTACCTCGTCCCGCGCGGCTACGCCGTGGTGGTCGTGGATGTCCGCGGCACCGGCGCCAGCTTCGGCACGCGCGACAGCTTCCGCTCCCCGAAGGAGCGCGAGGACAGCCGCGAGATCACCGACTGGATCGTGGCGCAGGACTGGTCCGACGGCAGCGTCGGCGCCACCGGCATCTCCTATCCCGGCGCGGCGTCCGACTTCCTCGCCAGCACCGGCCACCCGGCGGTGAAGGCCATCGCGCCCCTCTTCGCCGTGTGGGACACCTACATGGACAACTACTACCCCGGCGGCATCCTGCTGAAGGAACTCGCCCGCTCCTACGACGCGCTGATGGTCGCCATGGACCATGACCGCCGCGACCTGCTGCGCAACTACGTCTATTACGCCAACCCCGACCTGCGCGGCCCCCACCCCGTGGACGAGGATGCCGACGGCACGCTGCTCGCCCAGGCCATCCACGAACACCTCGGCAATTTCCGCCAGCCCGACTTCATGGGCGAGTTCCGCTTCCGCGAGGACCCGCTCCCCTATGACGCGGGCTTCTCCTCCGCGTCGTTCAGCCCCTATTCCGTCAGCCCGGGCATCCGCCCCGGCGTCGCCGTCATGGCCGTCTCCGGCTGGATGGACGGCGCGGGCTACGCCAACGGCGCGATCAGCCGCTTGCTCACCCTACGTGACAACCCCGTGCATCTCCTGCTCGGCCCCTGGGATCACGGCGCGCGCTGCAACGTCTCCCCCTGGCGCGACAACGTCACCCCCGATTTCGACCTGCTCGCCGCCCTGCTGCGCTTCCTCGACGAGTACCTGATGGGCCGCGACACCGGCCTGCGCCAGGAAGCCCGCATCCACTTCTTCGCCCTGCACGCGGAGGAATGGCGCGCCGCCGAATCCTGGCCCCCGATCCGCGACACCGACCGCCTGTATCTCGGCCCCGACGCCACCCTCACCACCGAGCCCGTCGCCCCCGGCACCGACGAGACCCGCGCCGATTTCGCCGCCGGCACCGGCCACGGCACGCGCTACGAGCGCATCGCCGGCATCAACAGCACCACCTACTATCCGGACTGGGCCGAGCGTTCGGCCAACATGCTCTCCTGGACCTCGGCCGTCCTCGCCGCCGCGCAGGAGCTGCAGGGCCATGCCATCGCCGATCTCTGGATCACCTCCAGCGAGCCCGACGCCGCCCTCTTCGTCTATCTCTCCGAAGTCGATGGCGACGGCACTGTCCGCTACGTCACCGAAGGCCTTCTCCGCGCCCTGCACCGCAAGGAAAGCCCAACGCCGGACACCTACCGCACCACCTGGCCCTTCCGCTCCTTCCGCCGCGCCGACGCCGCCCCGCTCACCCCGGGCGAACCCACCCGCCTCCGCATCCCGCTCCTGCCCACCGCCTGGACCTTCCGCGCGGGCAGCCGCATCCGCCTGTCGCTGGCGGGTGCGGATGCCGATCATTGCGTGCAGGTGCCCCACGGGCGGCCGCCGGTGCTGGGCGTGCTGCGGGGTGGCGATCGGGCGTCCTCGGTGGAACTGCCGCTGAAATAGAAAAAGGCCGGGGAGAAGGAATTCTCCCCGGACCCCTCATCTTTTTCTTCAAGGCTGCCGCGGAACAGCGGCCAAAACGCGCATCAGAAAACTAGCCGAAAAAGAAGAGGGGGCTTGGGGGAATTCATCTCCCCCAACCTTCGGCCTACCGCCCCAGCCCTTCCCAGAACTCCTTCACGCGAGAGAAGAACCCCTCGCTCTCCGGGCTAGTCCGGCTGTTCGCCTCTGCCTCCGCTTCGAACTGCTCCAGCAGCTCGCGCTGCTTCGCGGTCAGGTTCTGCGGCGTCTCGACGGAGACCTGCACATACATGTCCCCGCGCGCGGCGGAACGCAGCACCGAGAAGCCCTTGCCCCGCAGCCGGAACTGGTCGCCCGCCTGCGTGCCCGTGGGAATGGAGACGCGCGCGCGCCCGCCATCGATGCTCGGAACTTCCACCGCCCCACCCAGCGCCGCCTGCGTCATGCGCAGCGGCACGCGGATGAAGATGTTGTTCCCCTCCCGCTGGAAGATCGGGTGCGGCTTCACGCCGATATCCACGTAGAGGTCACCGGACGGCGCCCCGCGCAGCCCGGCCTCGCCCTCGCCGGAAAGGCGGATGCGCGTGCCCTCCTCGACGCCGGCGGGAATGGTCACGTTGAGGTTGCGGTCGCGCTCCACCCGGCCGGCGCCGTGGCAGACCTTGCAGGGGTTCTTGATGATGCGGCCCTGGCCGTTGCAGGTCGGGCAGGCGCGCTCCACTAGGAAGAAGCCGGATTGCGCGCGCACCTTGCCGGCGCCCTTGCAGGTGCCGCAGGTCTCGGTCTGCGCCTTGCCGCCCTCGGCGCCCGTGCCGGTGCAGTTGTCGCAGGTGACAGAGGAGGGCACGCGGATTGTCTGCTTGGTGCCCGCGAAGGCTTCCTCCAGCGTGATCGTCACCTCGGTCCGCAGGTCGGATCCGCGCCCGCTCGCCTGGCCACCGCCGCGGCCGCCGCGCGCGTTCAGGTTGCCGAACATCTGCTCGAAGATGTCCTCGAACCCGCCGCCGCCGAAGCCGCCGCCACCGAAGCCGCCGCCCCCCCCGCCACCGCCCTCAAAGGCGGCATGGCCGTAGCGGTCATAGGCGGCCCGCTTCTCGGCGTCCTTCAGGACGTCATAGGCCTCGTTGCATTCCTTGAACTTCGCTTCCGCCGCCTTGTCGCCCGGGTTGCGGTCGGGGTGGTGCTGCATGGCGAGCTTGCGGAACGCCTTCTTCAGCGTGTCCTCGTTCGCGTCGCGGGCGACGCCCAGCACCTCGTAATAATCACGCTTGGCCATCTTGGTTCCCGTGCGGGGCGCATCTGTGCCCTGAGGGGTTGAATCCGCAAAAAAGAAGCGCCCGGCCCGCTTCTCGCGATGCCGGGCGCCTCATTCTACCGCAAGGGGGCGATCAGCCCTGCTTCTTCTTCGAGGGGTCCACGTCCTCGAACTCGGCGTCGACCACCTTCCCGTTCGGGTTGGCGTTGCTCGGGCCGCTGGCCCCCGCACCGGGACCACCATTGGCCTCGCCCTCGGCGCCCGGCTGGGCGGCCTCGGACTGCGCCTTGTACACCGCCTCGCCGATCTTCATGCCGGCGGCGGAGAGACGCTCCCCGGCCGTCTTCATGGCATCGGCGTCGTCACCCTCCAGCGCGCTGCGCGCGGCGGAGAGCGCGGCCTCGACCTCGCCCCTGTCGGCATCGGCGAGCTTGTCGCCATTGTCCTTCAGGGCCTTGTCGGTCGAGTGGACGAGCGCCTCGAGGTTGTTCTTCGCCTCCACGCCCTCGCGCCGGCGCTTGTCGGCCTCGGCATTCGCCTCGGCGTCCTTCACCATGCGCTCGATATCGGCATCCGACAGGCCGGAGCGGGCCTGGATCTTGATCTGCTGCTCCTTGCCCGTCGCCTTATCCTTGGCGGAGACGGAGACGATGCCGTTCGCGTCGATGTCGAAGGTCACCTCCACCTGCGGCACGCCGCGCGGCGCCGGCGGGATGCCCTGCAGGTCGAAGTTGCCCAGCAGCTTGTTGTCCGCCGCCATCTCCCGCTCGCCCTGGAAAACCTTGATCGTCACGGCCGTCTGGTTGTCGTCAGCGGTCGAGAAGGTCTGGGACTTCTTGGTCGGGATGGTGGTGTTGCGGTCGATCAGCCGGGTGAACACGCCGCCCAGCGTCTCGATGCCCAGCGAGAGCGGGGTCACGTCGAGCAGCAGGACGTCCTTCACCTCGCCCTTCAGCACCGCGCCCTGGATCGCGGCGCCGATGGCGACGACCTCGTCCGGGTTGACGTTGCGGGCCGGCTCCTTGCCGAAGAACTGCTTCACCGCCTCGATCACGCGCGGCATGCGCGTCATGCCACCGACCAGGATCACCTCGTCGATCTCGCCGGCATTCAGCCCGGCATCCTTCAGCGCGGCGCGGCAGGGCTCGAGCGTGCGCTGCACCAGGTCATCGACCAGGCTCTCCAGCTTCGCGCGGCTCAGCTGCAGCACCAAGTGCTTCGGGCCGGACGCATCGGCGGTGATGAAGGGCAGGTTGATCTCGGTCTGCTTGGCCGAGGACAGCTCGATCTTCGCCTTCTCGGCCGCCTCCTTCAGGCGCTGCAGGGCAAGCTTGTCGCCGCGCAGGTCGATGCCGTTCTCGCGCTTGAACTCGTCCGCGAGGTAGTCGATCACCCGCTGGTCGAAGTCCTCGCCGCCGAGGAAGGTGTCGCCGTTGGTGGACTTCACCTCGAACACGCCGTCGCCGATCTCGAGCACGGACACGTCGAAGGTGCCGCCGCCCAGGTCGTACACGGCGATCGTGCCGCCGTTCTTCTTGTCGAGGCCGTAGGCGAGCGCGGCCGCCGTCGGCTCGTTGATGATGCGCAGCACCTCGAGGCCCGCGATGCGGCCGGCCTCCTTCGTCGCCTGCCGCTGGGCGTCGTTGAAGTAGGCCGGGACGGTGATGACGGCCTGCGTCACCTTGTCGCCGAGATACGCCTCGGCCGTCTCCTTCATCTTGCCGAGGATGTAGGCGCTGATCTGCTGCGGCGCCTGCTTGGACCCACCGGCCTGCACCCAGGCATCGCCGTTGTCGCCGCGCACGATCTGGAACGGCGCGAGATTGATGTCCTTCTGCACCGTCGGATCGTCGAAGCGGCGCCCGATCAGGCGCTTCACGGCATACAGCGTGTCGGTCGGATTGGTGACCGCCTGGCGCTTCGCGGCCTGGCCGACGAGACGCTCGCCGTTCTTCGCGAAGGCAACCATGGAGGGGGTGGTGCGCGCGCCCTCCGCGTTCTCGATCACCTTGGTGTCGCCGCCTTCCATGATGGCGACGCAGGAATTGGTCGTGCCGAGGTCGATACCAATGACCTTGCTCATCCGTTCACTCTCCTTCGCGGCGGCCGGGGCACGGCCCGTGATCAGGCACCGTGCGCGGCCCCATTGTTCAACGCGGATGGGGTTGGGGGACGGGGCTCGCCCCGTCGGCCCAGGATGTATTCAGGGGCAGGCACCGGGACAAGACCCTGCCGACCCTGAATCCAACGCAGGTTAGGTACGCGGTCTTAAAAGGCGGTTTTCAGCCCGCCTTCCCGGCCACCACCACCATGGCCGGCTTCAGCAGCCGCCCGTTGATCGTCCAGGCCGGCGTCCAGGCCGTGATGACCGAGCCCGGCTCCACCCCTTCCGGCGCAGGCTGCTCGGACATCGCTTGGTGCAGCTCGGGGTCGAAGGGCTTGCCGGTGGGATCCTCGGCCTTCACCCCATGCCGCTCCAGCATGGCGATGAAGGCGCGCTCCACCCCCTCGAAGCCGCCGCGCATCTTCGCGACGGGCCCGTCCTCGCCCTCCGCCACCGCGGGCAGGGCATCCAGGCCACGGCGCAGGTTCTCGGCCGCATCCGCCACGTCGCGCGCGAACTTCGTCACGGCGTAGTTCCGCGCATCCTCCAGCTCGCGCTTGTGGCGGTTGCGAAGGTTCTGCATCTCCGCCTCGGCCCGCAGCCACTTGTCCCTCATCTCGGAGAGCTGCGCGGCCAGGTCGGGCGTCTGGGCCTGGGCATCGGGAGCCGCGCCGGCATCCGTCACGGCATCGTCGGGCGTGGTGCTGTTCGGTGTGTCGCTCATCGTGGGATCTGATCTTTCCTGGCCCGGTCCGTTCTAACCATGGGGGGCATATCTCGGCGCCTCACCTAGGGTCCGCGCGGCGGCGGGACAAGCCGGAACGGCGCCTTACCGCGTTGCACCGCAGCATCGCTTGGTCTCCCATAGGGTCCATGCCAGTTCGCTCCACGCTCCGCGCCGCCTGCCCTACACTCTCGGGGCAGGCCGCGCCCGGAGGCGGCGCCCAGGCCATCCCCATCCCGGCACAGGCCAGGCCAAGCATCCCCGCCCCCCGCCGGACAACCCGCGCATGAGCGGCGGCGCCGAGCGAAGGCGCCCCATCGTACCTATGTGGATGCTGGCGCTCATCACCTTCAGCGGCACGGTCGGGATGTATGTCTTCGTCCCCGCTCTGCCCGCGGCTGCGGCCTCCCTCGGCGCCACAACCGGCGCCATGCAGTTCACCGTCAGCCTTTATGTCCTCGGCCTCGCCCTCGGCCAACCCGTCTACGGCCCGCTATCGGACCGCTTCGGCCGCCGCCCCGTCCTGATGGGGGGCCTCGTCCTCTACACCCTGGCTGGCCCCCAACGCCGAAACCCTGATCGCGGCCCGCTTCTTCCAGGCCCTTGGCGGCTGCGCCGGCCTCGTCCTCGGCCGCGCCATCGTGCGCGACACCTCGGAAGCCAAGGCCGCCGCCCAGCGCCTCGCCCTCCTCAACCTCATGGTCACCGTCGGCCCCGGCCTCGCCCCCCTGGTCGGCAGCGCGGTGGTCACCACCGCGGGCTGGCGCACCGTCCTCCTCCTGCTCTGCGGCCTCGGTCTGGCCAACCTCGCCTTCGCCTGGCGCCTCCTGCCCGAAACCGGCCTGCGCGACGCCCCGCCCGACGGACGCACCCTTCTCCAGGACTACCTCCGCCTCCTCTCCTCCCCCGTCTTCCTCGGCTACGCCGTCTGCGGCGGCTGCATGACCACGGCGGCCTACGCCTTCTTCGGCTCTGCCCCCTTCATCTTCCGGGATCTCGGCCGCCCGGAGCACGAGGCCGGTTTCTACCTGGCCATCCTCATCATCGGCATTTCCATCGGCAACTGGCTCGCCAGCCGCCTCGTCGCCCGCGCGCCGATCGATCGCGTGCTCCTCCTCGCCGGAGCCCTCAGCCTCGCGGCCACCCTCCTCCTGCTCGCGATCGTGCTGGCCGGCCAACTCTCGGTCGCCTGGGCCATGGGATGCATGTTCGCCTTCACCCTCGGCGTCGGCATCGGCAGCCCCGCCGCCCTCACTCAGGCCATCAGCCTTAACCCCCGCGTGGTCGGCTCCGCCTCCGGCCTCTACGGCTTCACCCGGATGGCAGTCGGCGCAATCTGCTCCGCCCTCGCCGGCCTGGGCGGAAACCCGGCCCTCTCGGCAGCGCTGGTGCTGGCCGGTGCGGGCGTCATCGGTCAGGTGGCCTTACGCATCGCGCTTCGAGAGAAGCGGGCACCCTCGTGAGATGACAGGGCGGTGGCGCTAAGAGAAAAGCAATTCTCCCTCCATCGGACGTATACGTCCGATCCCTCCCTCATTCTTTTGAAAACTGCCGCGGAATGCCGCAGCTACGGCTCTCTGAGGACACACGATCCCCGCCGCGGGAAAGGTCAGCCCGAACCGCACAAACCAAGGCCTGCGGCGCCGCAATCAATCATCGCATCCGCAGCAGCCCCATCGCTGGGGTCTGGGGACCTCAGCGGAGGGTCCGGGAGGCTGGCCTCCCGGAGGCCACCGATACCGCCAGCGCAGAAGTTACGGCGCCCCAACCGGAGACGCCTCGATGGCCTTCGATGCCGCAGCCCGGCGTGCCGCGGCCACCCCATTGGGAAAGCCCGACCGATTGCTGTAGTCGCGCCCCGGCCCGGACGGGCGGGAATGCCGTGCGGAGAGCCCGGCCTGGCACAGGATGTCGAGCAACGTAACGCCCACCACCGCCACCAGCGCCACCTCCACATTGTTCCGCCGCGGGTTGTCCCGCCGCAGGAAGGCCAGCAGCGTGATGATGTCGATCGCATCGCCCGCGATGCGACTGACCACCCCCATTTGCGGCGTCGCCGAGAGGGTCGCCATGCCCGCCACGATCTCGCGCGCGCCGTAGAAGCGGATCAGCGGCTCGAAGCCGCGCATGCCCAGTGCACGCGCCAGGGGACGGGCGCCGAACAGCTCCGCCGCGCCCAGCGCGAAGCTGAACCAGCCCAGCCCGCGCGCCAGTTGGTCGGGGGCGCCGAGCGAACTCGGTCCGGAGGATTGCACCACCGGGTCGCCCGGCGACCGGGCAATGCCCGCAGCACGTGCCAGCAGGTTCATGACGAACATCCCAGGGCTTGAGAGATCACAATGACGGCGATCACGGCTTGAGAACGACCTTGATGCAGCTGTCCTGCTTGTCGCGGAACACCTTGTACATCTCGGGCCCCTCTTCGAGGCTGACGGTGTGGGTGATGACGAAGGACGGGTCGATCTGCCCCTCCTCGATCCGCCGCAGCAGGTCGTCTGTCCAGCGGTTCACATGCGTCTGGCCGGTGCGGATGGTGATGCCCTTGTTCATCAGCATCCCCATCGGGATCTTGTCCACCAGCCCGCTATAGACACCGGGGATGGAGATAATGCCCGCCGGCCGGCAGACATAGATCATCTCGCGCAGCACATGCGGCCGGTCATTCTCCAGCATCATCATCTGCTTCGCGCGGTCGAGCAGCGTGTCCGGCTGGCTTATCGACACATGCGCCTCGAGGCCCACGGAATCGATGCACTTCTCCGGCCCCTTGCCGCCGGTGAGGTCGTTCAGCCGCTCGACGACGCTCTCCTCCTCGAAGTTGATGGTGATGGCGCCGCCGGCGGCCGCCATCGACAGCCGCTCGGGCACGCAGTCGATCGCCACCACCTGCTTCGCGCCCAGCAGGATCGCGCTGCGGATCGCCATCTGCCCGACCGGGCCGCAACCCCACACCGCCACCGTATCCGTCGGCTCGATGTCGCAATGCACGGCGGCCTGCCAGCCCGTGGGCAGGATGTCGCTCAGGAACAGCAGCTGCTCGTCCGTCAGCCCGTCCGGCACCTTGATATGCGTCGCGTCCGCGAAGGGCACGCGCAGGTACTCGGCCTGCCCGCCGGGATAGCCGCCGGTGAGATGCGTGTAGCCGAACAGCCCGGCTGTGGTATGGCCGAACACCTTGTCGCCCAGGTCCTTCTTGCGGTTCGTGCGCTCGCAGACCGAGAAGTTGCCGCGCTTGCACTGGTCGCACTCGCCGCAGATGATCGTGAAGGGCACGACGATGCGGTCGCCCTTCTTCAGCTTGCCCTTGGCCGCGGAGCCCACCTCCACCACCTCGCCCATGGCCTCATGGCCCATGATGTCGCCGGGCAGCATGGCCGGAATGAAGTTGTGGAACAGATGCAGGTCCGAGCCGCAGATCGCGCAGCTCGTCACCTTGATGATCGCGTCGCGCGGATCCTCGATCTCGGGGTCGGACACGGTGTCGCACCGGATGTCCTGCTTGCCATGCCAAACGAGAGCTTTCACGGCGTGGATCCTTCATCGCGGCAGGGCCGAAACCGCACCCGTTCAAGGACCGGCCCGGCAGCCTAGGCACCCGTCATCGCATGGATCGGCGCGATCCAGCCGTTGCGGTCACCGGAACACCCAACGCCACCATACCGCGCTAGTTGCGCTAGCGCGACAGCCCCGTCGGAGCACCCGGCATCACCAGCCCGCCTCCCTCGAAGGCCCGAAGCGAGGGATCATCGGCCACCGCCGTCACCCCATAGCCGCCGCCCTGGAACGCCAGCTCCGAGGACGCGCCCGCCAGCGGCCCGCTCATCGCCACCTCAGTCCCAAGCCGCGGCGTGACATTGGCCAGGTAGTTGACCGTCTCGTCCGGCAGGATCATCGCGCCCGAGAGCACGCCCTCCACTCGCTCCGGCCCGGCGTTATAGGCCGCGACGAAGCCGGGCGCGCCGAAGCGGTCATACATCGCCCGGATATAGGCCGTGCCTGCCAGGATGTTGTCGCGCGGCTCATAGGGATCGTCCCCCAGCCCGTGCCGCGCCCGCAGCGTGTCGTAGGTGCGCGGCATCACCTGCATCAGCCCCATCGCCCCCACGGGCGAGGTGATGGGAAGGCCGCTGGCATCGTACAGCCGCCCGCCGCTCTCCTGCCGCATGATCGCGCGCACCCAGCGCTCCGGCACCCGGAAGCGGGCCGCGGCCTCGCGGATATGCGGCCCCCAAGGGTCCTCCGGCGGCCCCGGCACCGCGTAGTTCCGCGCCGCCTGCGCCCGGTAGGCCCCCGCCTCCGCCTGTGCGGGGGAACCCGGCACGTAGCCGTAATCCCCATTGCCGTCGTAACCGCGCCGCCCATCCCAGCTCACGGCCGAGGACCCCGCCCCGGCACAGCCTGCCAGCAGCGCCGCAAGGCCGAGCGCCACCGCCAGGAGGGCAGGGGAACGGGACGAACCGGGCGGGCATGCGGGCATGGAAGGTGGGACGATCCCTGGATGGCAGAACCCGCATCCTGCCCCATCCCGCCCGCTCCGGCAGGGCAAAACCGCCGCCCCGCCCGCGGAACGAAGCCCGGCGTGGCCGCCCGCCAACAGCCGCCCCCCGCGAACACCCCCGCTGCGGGACCCCGCCATTCCCGCCCCGCCCCTTGACCCGGGTGCCCCAGATGGCATCTGCCCCCCTGATGAGCAGCAGCACCGCCGATCGGCCCGCCCCCCCGGCCGAGCCCCGCCCCGACCAGCCCGGGGGCAGCCTGATCGGCCGCCGCAAGCTCGCCGTGGTGCTGTTCAACCTCGGCGGCCCGGACAGCCCCGCCGCCGTCCGCCCCTTCCTGACCAACCTGTTCACCGACCCGGCGATCCTGCGGTTCCCCGCCATCATCCGGAAGCCGCTGGGCTGGCTCGTCGCCGCCCGCCGCACCAAGGCGGCCACCGAGAACTACGCCATCCTCGGCGGCAAATCCCCGCTGCGCGAGCTGACCGAGGAGCAGGGCCGCGCCCTTGAAGCCGTCCTGTCACAGGATGGCGTGGACGCCCGCTGCTTCGTCGCCATGCGCTACTGGCACCCCTTCACGGACCAGGCGCTGCGCGAGGTGATGGAATGGTCGCCCGACGAGGTGCTGCTGCTGCCCCTCTACCCGCAGTTCAGCACCACCACGACTGGCAGCAGCCTCACCGCCTGGCACGATGCCGCAAGGAAGGCCGGCTTCGCCGCCCCCACCACCACCCTCTGCTGCTGGCACTCGGATGAGGGTTATGCGGGCGCCACCGCCGCCATCATCCGCCATGCCCTGACGGAGGCGCGCGCCAAGCTGCCGGAGGGCACGAAGCTCCGTCTCCTTTTCAGCGCCCACGGCCTGCCCGAAACCATCGTCACCCAGGGCGACCCCTACCAGTGGCAGGTCGAGCGCAGCGTCGCCGCCGTGATGGAGGCGCTGGCTATGCCCGAGCTGGACCACGCCCTCTGCTACCAGTCCCGCGTCACCCCGCAGAAATGGCTGGGCCCCAGCGCCGAGGAGGCCATTGCCCAAGCCGGCGCCGAGAAGGTCGCCCTGCTGATCTGCCCCATTGCCTTCGTCTCCGAGCATTCGGAAACCCTGGTGGAGCTGGACGTCGAGTACCGCGAGCTGGCCGAACACAAGGGCGTCCCCGCCTATTTCCGTGTTCCCGCCCAGAACAGCGACCCCGCCTTCATCCGCGCGCTCGCCGCGCTCGTGGCCCGCACCCGCGAGGAAACCCGCGGCTCCCGCGACCCCCAGGGCGGCAAGCTCTGCTCCTTTGCCGGCGGCCGCCAATGCCCGAAGGCGCACAAGGACTGCCCCCACGGCGCCGCCCAGCCGCTGCGGGTGGCCGCCTGATGCGCATCCATACCCGCCCCGCCGCTGTCCTGTTCGACTGTGACGGCGTGCTCGCCGACACCGAGGCCACCGCCAACGGTGCCATCGCGGACGACCTGACCGAGCGCGGCTGGCCCATGACCATGGAGGCCGCCAAGGCCACCTTCATGGGCACCGCCCTGCCCGACATCATGCAGGTGGTCGAACGCCAGCTCGGCCGGCCCCTGCCCGATGACTGGCCGCGCCAGATCGTCGCCCGCATCGTCGGCCGCTACCGCGCCGGCGAACTCGAGCCGATCCCCGGCGCCCAGGCCGCCGTGGAAGCCGTCGCCACCGCCGGCATCACCATGGCGGTGGCCTCCAACTCCGGCCGCGACGAGTTGCGCAACAAGGCGGCCCTCCTCCCCTTCTTCCGTCACTTCGAGGGCCGCCTCCTCTGCTTCGAGGATGTCGCCCGCCCCAAGCCGCACCCCGATCTCTACATCGCCGCCGCCAAGCTCTGCGGCGCCGACCCGCGCGACTGCGTGGTGGTGGAGGACAGCATCGCGGGCGCCCGTGCCGGCCTCGCCGCCGGCTGCCGCGTCCTCGGCTTCGCGCGCGACACCCCGGCGGCCGACCTGCTGGCCGCCGGCGTCGCCGAGACCTTCGCCGACCACGCGGCGCTCCCCGGCCTGCTCGGCATCGCGCCCTTGGGCGCCGCCGCATGACCATCCCCTGGCTGCTGAACCTCTATCCCTGGACCAAGGCGCTGCACCTCATCGCGGTGTTCGCCTGGATGGCCGGCATGTTCTACCTGCCCCGCCTCTTCGTGTACCACTCGACCGTCCCGGCCGGCTCCGAGAGCTCGGAGATGTTCAAGGTGATGGAGCGCCGCCTGCTGCGCGCCATCATCAACCCCGCCATGGCCGCCGCCTGGCTGCTCGGCATCACCCTCGTCCTCACCCCCGGCATCGTCGACTGGTCCGCCGGCTGGTGGCACGGAAAGATGGCGGGCTTCCTGGGGATGAGCGCCTTCCACGGCCACCTCTCCGCCGCCCGCAAGCGCTTCGAGCGCGACGAACGCCCGAAGACCGAACGCTATTGGCGCATCGCCAACGAGGTGCCGACGCTGCTTCTCGTGCTGATCGTGGTGATGGTGATCGTCCGGCCGTTCTGAGCCGGCGCCATCACCCCCCCTGCCAGGCGACGCGCATGAAAGGCGCGGGCACCAGCAGCTTGTTCTCCTGCGTCAGCACCATGGGCCGCACCTTGGCCGCATAGGCCCGCCAGCCCGGATGGGCGAGCAGCCGCGCCCGGCGCTCCGTGCGCTCCGCGAGATCCTCGTACGCCCATTGATGGACCACCTGGTTCAGGGGCCCGAACTCGGTCGTGTAGTAGCCGACCATCCGGCCGAGGATCGGCTTCTGGATGGCCATCCCCTCCGCCTCATAGGCCGCGACATAGGCGGCCGCCTGCCCGGCCTGCAGCGTGTAGATCCGCTCCTCGACGATCATTCGGCGCTCCTCCAGCATGGGCCGCTTGCGTCCCGGCCCTTTTTGGTCCTACCAATTTGGTATGACCAATTTATCCGGCCGTCAAAGTGGCCCTTCGGACGTCGCCGCCGTCCAGCCCGACGAGCGGGCCAGCCTCATCGGCCAGCTGCTCTCCCTCGTTGCTCATCGCCGCCTCGAACCCGGTGAACGCCTGCCCTCCGAGCGCGAGCTGGCCGAGCGCTTCGGCGTCAGCCGCGGCGCCCTGCGCGAGGCGCTCGCCGTGCTCGAGACGCTGCGCGTGGTGGAGCGCCGCCCGAATTCCGGCATCTACCTGCGCTCCGTCGAGCGCCAGGGCTCCATCGAGGCCATCGTCCTGCAGGCCGAGCTGGGCATCCCGCTGACCGAGGCGGAGGTGCGGGAGGTGGTGGAGCTGCGCCGCATCCTGGAGATGCAGGCGATGCGCCTGGCCGCCGAGCGCCGCCACGGCGACGACATCGCGCATCTCGACGCCATCCTCGCCGATGGCGACCGCGCCATCGCCGCCGGCGAGAACCTGGCCGACAACGACGCCGCCTTCCACCTCGCCATGGTCGAGGCCACCGGCAACCACGTCTTCCTGCGCGTGGTGAACGCCTTCTACCTCATGTCCCGCAACCGCCGCCGCGCCTACTTCGCCGATGGCACGCGGGCGCCGCACTCGCAGGCCCAGCACCTGGCGATGCGAGACGCGGTGGAGGCGGGCGATGCGGACCGCGCGGAGGCCGCGATGGGCGGCCATCTGCGCGGCGTGGAGAGCTACTGGATGCAACTGCTGGAACGGCGCGCACGCGGGGACTGAACCGGCGGCGCGAGGACGGGGGAAACGGAAAAGAACATGAAGGTCACGGACGTCATCTGCCACGTGCTGCAATCCAAGGTGGAGCAGCCCTTCACCTCGGCGCGCGGCTGGCTCTACACCACGCGCGCCTCCTGCATCGTCGAGATCCGGACGGATGAGGGCATCACCGGCTGGGGCGAGTGCTACGGCCCCGCCGCGGTGAACCGCACCATCATCGAGACGCAGTACCGCAGCCGCGTCATCGGCCGCGATCCCTTCGATGTCGAGGTGGTGTGGGAGGACCTGTACAACCGCATCAAGGATTACGGCCTCACCGGCATGACCATCGCGGCACTGTCGGGCATCGACATTGCGCTGTGGGACATCATCGGCCGTGCGGTGAACAAGCCCATCCACAAGCTGATCGGCGGCGCGCACCGCACCGAGGTCACGGCCTATGCCACCGGCCTCTACTTCATCGACATGGACCGCCTCGTCGAGGAAGCGGTGGAGGAGGCGGTCGAGTACGCGGAACAGGGCTTCCGCGCCATCAAGATGAAGATCGGCCTCGGCGACCCGAAGCTGGATCTGCGCCGCGTCGCCGCCGTGCGCGAGGCGATCGGCCCCGATGTGAGGCTGGCCGTGGACGCCAACCACTGCTTCACCGTCCCCCAGGCCATCCGCCTCGGCCGCGCCATGGAGGAGCACGACATCCTCTGGTTCGAGGAGCCCATCTCCCCCGAGGACCATGACGGCTATGTCGAGGTCACGCGCGCGCTCGACATGGCGGTCGCCGGAGGCGAGAACGACTTCACCCGCTGGGGCTTTCGCGATGTGATCGCGCGCAAGGCGATGGACATCGTCCAGCCCGATGTTTGCGCCGCCGGCGGCATCAGCGAGTGCCGCAAGATCGCCGCCATGGCCTCCGCCCACGGGGTGGAATGCGTGCCCCATGCCTGGGGTTCCGCCATCGGCCTGGCCGCCACCGTGCAGTTCCTCGCCGCCCTGCCCGACACGCCCCCCGCCTTCCGCCCGATGCCGCCCATGCTGGAATTCGAGCAGACGCCGAACCCGCTGCGCGACCACCTGGCGAAGGACCCGATCGTGCAGCGCGGCGGTATCGTGCGCGTGCCGGACGGACCGGGGCTGGGCATCGAGATCGATCCCGCCATCCTCGCCCAGTACAAGGTGGCCTGACGATGCTGGTCGCCCTGACCGATCCCATCGACCCCACCGGTGAGGCCGTTCTGCGCGCCGCCGGGTATGAGGTGGCGCTCCCCGGCCCCGATGGGCTGGATGCGCTGCTCGCCCGTGCTGAGGCCGTGGTGGTCCGCCGCAAGCTGCCCGACGACCTCTCCGCCCGCGCCCCGCGCCTGCTCGCCGCCGTGCGCCAGGGCGTCGGCGTGGACATGATCCCGGTGGAGGACTGCACGGCCAACGGCGTGCTCGTCGCCAACGTCCCCGGCGCCAATGCGGATTCCGTCGCCGAATTCGCCATCGCGCAGATGCTCGCCATCGCACGGCGCGTGGAAACCATGCATGCCGAGATGGACAAGGGCTGGGACACGGCCCGCGCCCGCACCGCCCGCGCCTTCGAACTGCGCGGCCGCACGCTCGGCATCGTCGGCGTCGGCGCCATTGGCACACGGTTGGCCGAGATCGCAGGCGCCGGCTTCCGCATGCAGGTCCTCGGCAACCGCCGCAACGCCAGCTTCATGCCGCCGGGCATCACCTATGCCGATCTCGACACCCTCTTCGCCGAGAGCGACTTCATCGCCCTCGCCTGCCCGCTGACGCCCGAGACGCGCGGCCTCGCCTCGGCCGCGCGCATCGCCCGCATGCGGCCCGGCGCCTGGCTGCTCAACCTCGCGCGCGGCCCGGTCGTGGACGGCGCCGCGCTGCTTGAAGCGTTGCGCGCGGGCCGCATCGGCGGCGCGGCCCTCGATGTGTACGACGAACAGCCCCTCGCGCCCGACCACCCGCTGCGGGCCCTGCCCAACGTCATCCTCACCCCCCACGCCGCCGGGCTGAGCACCGAGGCGGTGGAGCGGATGAGCACCGGCGCCGCCGAGGAGGTGGTGCTCATTCTCGCGGGGAGTCGCCCCCGCTCCTTCATCAACCCCGAGGCCTGGGCCGCGTCGCGCGCGCGCCGCACGGCACTCGGCTATCGGGCCGGGGAGGCCGATGCCGCATGAGGATCCGCAGCGTCCAGGCCACCTGGTGCCGCGTGCCCATCCCCTATGAGCGCCAGCACACCAGCGACTTCGGCCGCGTCCCCACCTTCGATTCCGTCATCGTGCGGGTGGGGACCGAATGCGGCATCACCGGCTGGGGCGAGGCCAAGGCGGGCGTCGGCAGCGCCGCAGCCTGCGCCGGGCTGGCCGCCATCATCAACGACGACTACGCGCCCCTGCTGGTCGGCCAGGACCCGCGCGACATCTCCCGCCTGTGGGACGTGATGTACAACACCCCGCGCGAGGGCTACGCGGTGGCCGGCGGCTACGCCCTGCCGCAGGTCGGCCGCCGCGGCCTCTCCATCTCCGCCATCGCCGGTGTCGATGTCGCGCTGTGGGACATCCTGGGCAAGTCGCTCAACGTGCCGGTCTGGCGCCTGCTCGGCGGCAAGCGCGTGGACCGCATGCCCGCCTACGCCTCCGGCGGCTGGGCCGATGCCGCCAATATCGGCGCCCAGCTCCAGGGCTATTGCGACAAGGCCGGCTTCCGCGCGGTGAAGATGCGCGTCGGCGTGATGGACGGCTCCCCGGCCCGCTCCGCCGCCCGCGTGCGCGCCGCCCGCGAGACCCTCGGCCCGGATATCCGCCTCATGGCCGACGCGCATGGCACCTGGACCGTGGCCGAAGCCCGCGCCTTCGCCCGCATGGTCGAGGATTGCGACCTCTTCTGGTTCGAGGAGCCGGTAAGCGCCGACGACAAGGCGGGCATGGCCGAGGTCCGCCGCTCCTCCTCCGTGCCGATCAGCGCGGGCGAGAGCGAGTTCACCCGGCACGACTTCCGCGAGATCTGCGAGCTGCGCGCGGCCGACGTGCTGCAACCCGATCTGGCGATCGCAGGCGGCCTGACCGAGGGCCTGCGCATCTCCGCCCTCGCCTCCGCCTTCAACCTCCGCCTCGCCCCGCATCTCTGGTCCGGCGCGCCCGCCTTCGCCGCCGGCATGCATCTGGCAGCAACCCAGAGCGCGGGCTTCATCCTGGAATACTCGCTCGGCCACAACCCGATGCTGCACGACCTCATCGAGGAAGACTTCCCGGTGGAGGACGGCCATGTCCTCATCCCCGACCGCCCCGGCCTCGGAATCACTGTGCGCGAATCCTTCCTCACGCAGTACGGCCAGGGGGCCCGCTCATGAGTTCGGGCATGAAGATCGCATCCGTCGAGGCCTTCCCGACCTCCTTCCCCGTGCCCGAGGGCGGCAGCGTCTCCCTCGGCGTCGGCCGCGCGGTGAAGCGCGACGCGGTGGTGGTGAAGGTCACCACCGAGGACGGCATCACCGGATGGGGGGAAAGCCATCACGGCCGCGCCCACACCGCCGTCGCCGCCCTGCTGCAAACCACCCTGCGCCGCCTCGTCACCGGCATGGATGCGGATGACGTGGTGGGCGTGTGGAACCGCATCTATCGCGGCCAGCTCGCCAGCCACGGCATGGGCGCGGGCTGCGCGCTCGCCATGTCCGGCCTCGACATGGCGCTGTGGGACATCCGCGCCAAGGCATTGGGCATGCCGCTCTACCGGCTGCTCGGCGGCGCGTCGCGTGCCGTGCCCGCCTATGCCGGCGGCGTCGCCCTCGGCTACCAGCCGCCCGCAGAACTGGTGGAGGAGGCGCGCCCGCATATGGAGGCCGGCTACCGCGCCGTGAAGCTCCGCATCGGCGACACCGTGCCGAACGACATCGCCCGGATGGAGGCCGTGCGCCACGCCTTCGGCGACGGCATCGACATCCTGGCGGATGCCAACACCGCCTACACCCTCTCCGATGTCCGCCGCGTCATGCCCGCGATGGACGCGCTCTCCATGGGCTGGCTGGAGGAACCCTTCCCGCCGCACGACCACCGCAACTACCGCGAGGCCCGCAGCTTCGGCCGCACCCCGCTCGCCGTGGGCGAGAACCACTTCACCCGCTACGAATTCGCGCCGCTTCTCGCCGATGACAGCATCGCCATCTGGCAGCCCGATCTGTCCAAATGCGGCGGCATCACCGAGGCGCTGCGCATCGCCGCCATCGCCTCCGCCCACAAGATCCCGATTCACCCGCACAGCTCCATGACCGGGCTGAACCAGGCGGCGACGATCCACTTCCTCTGCGCCATCGACAACCCCGGCTACTTCGAGGCCGACATCTCCCGCGCCAACCTCTTCCGCGACGCGCTGGTGACCACGCCCTGGACGATCGGCGCCGATGGCTGCGTGCGCCCGAACGAGGCCCCCGGCATCGGCGTGGAGGTGGATGAGGACTGGCTGCGCGCCCACCCCGCCATCGAGGGTCCCGGCTACGTCTGAACCGCATCCCTGACGACCGCCCCGGAACGAGGGCGGCGCAAGAACCACGAGGAGGACTTCCATGAGGCACAAGAACCGGCGCGGCATCGCCCGTCACATCGCCGCTGCGGCGCTCGCCTTCGGCGCGCTGCTCGGCCCCGCCGCCGCCCAAACGGCAGGAACCCAAACGGCAGCGCCGCCCTTCGTCACCCGGGAGGTGCGCTTCCTCAACCCTTTCGCCCCCGGCGGCACCTCGGACCTGATTGGCCGCATCCTGGCCGAGCAGCTCAGCAAGCAGATCGGCCAACAGGTGGTGGTCGAGAACCGCACCGGCGGCGGCGGCGTGGTGGCGGCGCAGGAACTCGCCCGCAGCGCGCCCGATGGCCACACCATCCTGCTCGCCTCCATGGGCATCCTGGCGGTCACGCCGCAGATGCAGACCACGCCCTATGACGTGGACCGGGACCTCGTGCCCGTCGTCAACATCGCCTCCGTCTACAACATCCTCGTGACAGGCCCGCGCTCGCCGATCCGCAGCTGGCAGGACCTGGTCCAGCTCTCGAAGGATCGCGGCCGGACCACCACCTGCGCCACCGTCGGCGCGGGTTCCAGCCAGCAGCTCTCCTGCATCCTGTTTGCCGCCCTCACCGGCGGGCAGATCACGCAGATCCCCTATCGCGGCGGCGCCCCCGCCATCCTCGACATCAACACCGGCCGCGTGGACGTGATGTTCGGCAACATGCCGGAATTCATGGGCCAGATCCGCGACGGCGGGCTGCGCGCAGTCGCCTATGGCGCCGCCGAGGCCTCGCCCCTGGTGCCCGATCTCCCCGTCATCTCCAGGGACGGCCTGCCCGGCTTCGTCATCCCCAGCTGGTTCGGCGTGGTGATCCCCGGCCGCACGCCGGATGCGATGGTGGCGCGCTGGAACGCCGAGCTGAACCGCGCGATGGAAGCCCCCGACGTGCAGCGCCGCTTCACTGAGAACGGGCTGCAACGCCTGGGCGGCACGCGGGAGGACTTCATCCGCCAGATCGCGACCGACCGGCAGCGTTGGGGCAGCATCATCCGCGAACACAACATCCGCCCCGAATAGAAGCCCGAACAGCAAACGGAACAGCACCGATGGACCATTTCCCCACCGACCGCGCCGCGCTGCGGGCCGCGCTGTTCCCCGATGGCGTGCCGCAGCTCTGGTCGCCCAGCCTGTTCTTCTACGACCCGCAGGGCGGCTTCGACCGCGCGCGCCAGGCGGCGCATCTCGCCTTCATGGCGCCGGATGTGAAGGGCCTCCTCATCCCCGGCTCCACCGGGGATGCCTGGGAGATGGAGGACGACGAGGCGGTCGCAGCACTCGACCTCGCCATCGACTTCGCGGTCCCCCGCGGCATCGACCTGCTCGCCGGCGTGCTGCGCCCCGATGCCGCCGCGATGGAGACGCTGCTCGAGCGCGTGGTGCGGCATGTCTGCAACCGCGCGGGCACGGCCTCCGTCCCCCACGCCTTCGCGGCGTGCCGGCTGCGCGGCATCACCATCGCCCCGCCCACCACGGAGACACCGCTGGCGCAGCCCGCCATCGCCGCGGCCCTCTCGCCGCTCTTCGCGCGCGGACTGCCGGTGGCGCTGTACCAACTGCCCCAGGTCACCGGGAACCGCATGACGCCCGAGCTGGTGGCAGAGCTCGCGAACCGCCACCCCAACTTCCTGCTCTTCAAAGACAGCGGCGGCACGGACGAGGTAGCCCTCTCCGGCCTCCTACCGGCCGACCTCACCCTGCTGCGCGGCGCCGAGGGCGACTACGCCCGCTGGCACGCGGCGCTGGGTGGCCCCTATGACGGCTTCCTGCTCAGCACAGCCAATGCCTTCCCCGGCGAGCTGGCTGGCATCCTCCACGCGCTGCGCGACGGTCAGGCCGATCGGGCGACGGAGCGCTCCGCTCGCCTCTCCGCCGTCGTCGCCGATGCCTTCGCCGCCGTTGAGGGCCTGCCGGACGGCAACGGCTTCACCAACGCCAACAAGGCGCTGGCCCATGCCATGGCCTTCGGCCGGGAGGCCGGGACGATGCCGCCACCCCGGCTGCATGCCGGCTCCAGCCTGCCGCGCAGCGCGATTGATCAAGTGCTGGCCAGCCTCGACCGGCATGGGCTCATGCCGGCGCGCGGCTACGTCCAGCCTGCCGAGGCGAGTGGCTAGGCCGCCCCTCAGTCCACCCGGGCGCCGGAGGCCCGCACGATCGCCGGCCACCGCGCCGCCTCGGCCCGCACCAGCGCCGCGAAATCGGCCCGGCTGCCCGAGGCCATGTCGAAGCCCTGCGCCCGCAGCCCGTCCGCCACCTCCGGCCGCGCCATGGCCCGGCGCGTCTCAGCATGCAGCCGCTCCAGGATCGGCTCCGGCGTGCCGGCCGGGGCCAGCAGCCCCTGCCAGGTCACCACCTCGAAGCCGGGGAACCCGCTCTCGGCCACCGTCGGCACATCGGGCAGGGAGGCGGCGCGGCTGCTGCCGGTCACGGCCAGCGCCCGGATCTGGCCCTGGCGGATATATTCGATGGCGGCGGGCAGGGTGACGAGCAGGCTGTCGATATGCCCGGCCACGAGGTCCACCACGGCGGGCCCGCCGCCGCGATAGGGCACATGGGTGGTCTGGAAGCCCATCGCCTGGCCCAGCACGATGCCGCCGAGATGCCCGATGCTGCCATTGCCCTGGCTGGCCAGGGTGGTCGCCCCCGCTGTCTCCTGCGCCAGGCGCCGGTACTCGGCGAGGCTCCGCGCCTCCAACCCGTTCTTCACCACCAGCACCTGCGGCGCCCGCACCAGCTCCGCGATTGGGGCGAAGTCCCGCACGGGATCGAAGCCGATCCTGGCGTAGAGCGAGGGGTTGATGGTCAGCGGGTCGGACCCGACGAGCAGGGTCAGCCCGTCCGGCCGGGCGCGCGCCACCAGCTCGAAAGCGATGTTGCTGCCCGCGCCCGTGTGGTTTTCCACCACCACC
Organism: Roseomonas sp. WA12; assembly: GCF_054165765.1. NCBI lineage: Bacteria > Pseudomonadati > Pseudomonadota > Alphaproteobacteria > Acetobacterales > Roseomonadaceae > Roseomonas > Roseomonas sp. WA12. The sequence goes on from NZ_CM135108.1 coordinate 4,013,328, forward strand.
GGCTGGCCAAGCGGCCCGGTGAGCGCGCGGGCAGCCGTGCGCCCGAGGATATCGAGGCTGCCGCCCGGCGCCACCGGCACGATCATCCGCAGCGCCCGGTCCGGCCAGGCCGCGGCCGCCGGGACCTCACCCTGGGCAAAGGCGGGCCGGGCCTCGGCGTGGCGGAGAACCAGGGGAGCAGGAAGGACGGCCGCCAGGGCGAGAAGACGGCGGCGGGAAAGGTCGCGCATTGGGCGGTAGTCCAGCGAAATGATCTGAGGAGGAGATGGTTTTTCTCCTCTCCCTCGGCTATGCCCGCAACACAAAGATTTTTCTGCTCGTACGAGCGGCAACGGGAGAAGGATCTGGCCCATGTCGGCACAGCCGGAGTTGGACCCCACCGATCGCGCCATCCTCCGCCTGATCCAGGCGGATGCGGCCCTGTCGCTCGCCGCCATCGCGGCCGAGATCGGCCTCACCCCCACCCCCTGCTGGAAGCGCATCCGCCGGATGGAGGCAGCCGGCGTCATCACCGGCCGCGCCACCCTGCTCGACCCCGCCAAGGTCGGCCTGCCCCTCTCCGTCTTCGTCGCGCTCGAGATCGGCGATCACTCCGCCGCCTGGATCGACGCCTTCGCCGAGACGGTCACCACGATGCCGGAGGTGCTGGAATGCTGGCGCATGGGCGGGGACGTGGACTACCTGCTCCGCGTCGCGGTGGCGGACATGCCGGCCTATGACGCCTTCTACCGCCGCCTCACCGCCGCCGTGCCGGGCCTGCGCAACGTCACCAGCCGCTTCGCCATGGAACGGGTGAAGTCCACCACGGCCCTGCCGGTCTGATGAGCCGCGTCGCGCCCGGTGGCCGCATCTCGCGAGACGAAGCGCAGCGCCGCGTGTTGATGCCCCCTCCCCTCTGCCGCATAACCCCCGCGTGACACGCGCCCCACACCCCGTCCTGATCGCGCCCTCGCTGCTCGCGGCCGACTTCACCCGGCTGGCCGAGGAGGTCGCCGCCATCGAGGCGGCCGGCGCCGACTGGCTGCACCTGGACATCATGGACGGCCATTTCGTCCCCAACATCTCCTTCGGCCCGTCCATCGTGAAGGCGCTCCGCCCCCTCAGCCGCATGCCCTTCGACGTGCACCTGATGATCGCGCCCGCCGATCCCTATCTCGCCGCCTTCGCCGAGGCCGGCGCCGACCTCATCTCGCTCCACCCCGAGGCCGGCCCGCATCTCCACCGCTCGCTGCAGACCATCCGGGCGTTGGGCAGGAAAGCCGGCGTGGTGCTGAACCCCGCCACCCCCGTCGAGAGCATTGCCCATGTGCTGGACCTCGTGGACCTGATCCTCGTGATGACGGTGAACCCCGGTTTCGGCGGCCAGTCCTTCCTGGAAAGCCAACTTCCCAAGATCGCCACCCTGCGCCGCATGATCGACGCGCAGGTTGCCGGGGGAGGCCGCGACATCCGCCTCCAGATCGACGGCGGCGTCACCATCAGGACCGCCCCCCTCTGCCTCGAGGCCGGGGCCGACGTGCTGGTCGCCGGCACGGCCGTGTTCGGTGCGCCGGACCGCCCCCAGGCCATCGCCGCCCTCCGCAGCCCCCAATGCGCCAAGACCGGAGTCTGGGCATGAGCGGCCGCTGGCTCCGCGGCGCCCGCCGCACCCTCTCCACCCTCAAGCCCATCCGGGTGCCCGAGGCGCCCTCCCGCGCCTTCCGCGACCTTTGGCCGGGCGATGCGCAACGCGGCCAGCGCCTCCTGCAGGGCGAGCTGGAGGTGGCCGGCACCGTCCGTCCCCTGCCCGACGACCCCGCCGCCTTCGGCCCCGCCGCCGGTAGCCCGCCCTGGCGCGCCGCACTCCACGGCTTCGCCTGGCTGCGCGACCTCCGGGCGCTCGGTACCGATTCCGCCCGCATGCACGCCCGCGACATCGCCCGTGCCTGGCTGGAGGCCCCGGTCGCCGACCCGCTGGCCAACGCCCCCGAAGTGGTCGGCGCCCGCCTCTCCGCCTGGCTCGGCCACTGGGACTTCATCGCCGCCACGGCCGAGGACGGCTTCCGCCGCGCCATGATGGCCCGCCTGGCCTCCGACGCCCGCGCCCTCGTCGCCATCCTCCCCGCCGACGCCCGCCATCGCGGCGCCCTGGTGTCACTGAAGGGCGCGCTCGCCGCCGCGGTGGCGCTCGAGGAGGAGCCCTGGCTCACCCGCTGCCTCAAGCTGCTGCCCGCCGAGATCGACCGCCAGATCCTGCCCGACGGCGCGCATGTGGAACGCAGCCCCGGCATCCTGCTGCTGGCGCTGCAGGACCTCATCGAGATCCGCAACCTCCTCCACGGCGCCGGCATCGAGGCCCCGCCCCATCTCGCCCATGCGCTGGACCGCGCCGCGCCCGCGCTGCGCCTGTTCCGCCACGGCGACGGGGGCCTCGCCGCCTTCAACGGCACGCGCGAGGAATCCGCGAGCCTGCTGGACCTCGTCCTTACCCAGGCCCAGGCCCGCGGCCGCGCGCCGCTCATCCTCGGCGATGCCGGTTTCCAGCGCCTGCAGGCCGGCCGCACCCTCGTCATTGCCGATTGCGGCCCGCCCCCGGCCCGCGGCGCCGGGCTCGGCGGCGGCCCCGCCCCGGGCGGCCTGCCCCGCGGCGCCGACCGCATGCACCATGCCGGCACCCTCTCCTTCGAGATGTCGATCGGCCGCGACCGCTTGATCATCAACTGCGGCGCGGCGCCGGCCGCCGAAGGCGCCTGGCGCGATGCGCTGCGCGCCACCGCCGCCCATTCCACCCTGACGCTAGCCGATACCAACAGCAGTGAGCTGACCGAGGACGGCCTCGGCCGCCGGCCCGAGCATGTGGAAGCCGAACGCCACGAGGCCAGCGGCGCCCAATGGCTGGAAGCCACGCATGACGGCTGGAAGCGCGGGTTCAACGCCATTCACCGCCGCCGCCTCTACCTCGCGGAATCCGGGGACGACCTGCGCGGCGAGGACCTGGTGGAGGCGGAGGAAATCCCCGCCTTCACCGTCCGCTTCCACCTCCACCCCGCCGTCACCGCCACCATGGGCGAGGACGGCGCCTCGGTGCTGCTGCGGCCTCCCACCGGCAGCCCCTGGCGCCTGCGTGCCCGCGGCGGCCGCGTCTCGGTCGAGGACAGCATCCAGATGTTCGGCGAGGCCCGCCCCGCCACCCAGGTCGTCGTCTCGGCGGAGGCCGGGTCAGGCCATGTGCAATGGGCGATCGGCCGCGTGGCGGCGACGGACGGCTGACACCAGCGGCTGACACCAGAGAGCCCGGGCGACGCCCCGCGACGCAGGCCTGTTACGCGGCCAGGGGCGTCCCTCTCATGGGCGCTGGTCCCAGCTCTCGATCCGCCACGCCTCGCCCACCCGATGCAGCCGGCAGGCTGCGCCGGTCCGCACCTTCCCCTCCCCGGCCGCCGGCGGCCCTTCCAGCAAGGCCCGCACGAAGCGCAGGATCCCGTTGCTGGTGACGGCCAGCACAGGCGTCGCCGCCCCAGCCTCCGCCAGGAAGCCCTCCACCCGCGCGCGCACCGCCGCCTCGCCCTCGCCCCAGCCGCTGGCGGCGGGCGGCCAGCGCAGCCGCTTCTCCCAATCCTCCAGCACGGCCGCGCCCTCGCGGGCCACCACCTCCGCGCTGTCCAGCCCTTCCCAGGCGCCGTAATCCAACTCCCGCAGCCGGTCGTCGATCACGACGCTGCCGCCCAGCGCCCCCGCCAGGATGGCCGCGAACTCCCGCGTCCGGCGCAGCGGCCCGGCTACGATCCGTGCCGGCGCGAAGCCCTCGGCGACCAGCCCCGCCGCCAGCCGCTCCGCCTGCCGCCGCCCCTCCTCGACCAGCGGCAGATCGGTCCGCGCTCCCACCCAGACCGCCCGCTCGCCGGGGTCGAAGGTGTTGCCGTGCCGCGCGAAGAGGATCATGCCGCCACCCCCGTGCCGTCCCAGGCGGAGAGCAACTCACCCTCCTCCCCGATCAGCGCCTCGCAGCGCTCCAGGTCGCCGCGCGTGTCCACGCCCCAATGCGTGCGCCCCCGGTAATCCACCTCCACCACGCGGATCGGGATGCCGTGCTCCAGCGCGCGCAGCTGCTCCAGGCTCTCCGCACGTTCCAGCGGCCCCATCGGCAGTGCCACCAGCGCCGACAGCACCTGCGGCCGGTAGCCGTACAGCCCGATATGCCTGAGCACCGGCACGTCATCCGCCGCGCGCCGATAGGGGATGATCGACTTCGAGAAGTACAGCGCGTCGCCCGCCTGGTTCCGCACCACCGTCGTCCCGCCGACCTCCCCCGCTGCCTTGGCCGCCACCAGCCGTGCCAGCGCCTCGGGCAGCATCCGCGTCGCCGGCGTCACCATGCGGATCGCCGGGTCCCGCGCCGCCTCGATCATCGCGGCAATCACCCAGGGCGGCGTGAGCACGGCATCCCCCTGCAGGTTGACGACGAAGTCCGGCGTTGCGCTTGCAACGACGCCCGGTGTGGCGCCTGCCGTGCCGCCCGGCGACGCCGGGAGCGACGCCAGCACCGCGGCCGCGCGCTCCGTCCCGTTGCGGATCGCCGGATCCGTCATGACGGCCTCCGCCCCGATCCCCGCCGCGAAGGCGCCGATCCGCTCGTCATCGGTCGCGATCACCACCCGCGCTCCGGGCGCCGCCGCGCGGGCAATGGCCCAGACCCGCTGCAGCATCGGCACGCCGCGCAGCGGCGCGAGCGGCTTGCCGGGAAACCGGGTCGATCCCCACCGCGCGGGAATGACGATCAGAACACTCATGCAGCTCGCCCATCAGCATCGGGCGGCAGCCGCGCGCCCGGATTAGGAATGCACGTTGAGAATGCGCGTAAGGGATGCGCGAAGGCCGGCCCTCAGGCCACGCCGATCCGCAGCAGGTCGTGCAGGTGAAGGATCCCCGCGGGCCGCCCGTGCTCCAGCACGAACAGGCTGGTGATGCGCCGCTCGTTCATCAGGTGCAGCGCCTCCTCTGCCAGCGCGTCCGGCCCGATGGTGCGCGGCTGGCGCGACATCGCCTCCCGCACCGGCCCGTCGTTGAACCCGGTCTGGAAAGCGCGCCGCAAGTCGCCATCCGTCACCACGCCGACGAGATGGCCGCCCGCATCCACAACCGCCGTTGTGCCGAAGCGCTTGCCCGTCATCTCCATGATGGCACGGGACAGCGTCGCGTCCTCCGCCACGGTGGGCACGTCGGCACCCGTGTGCATCACCTCGCGCACCTTGCGCAGCTGGGACCCGAGCCGGCCGCCGGGGTGGTAGCGCCGGAAGTCCTGCGCCGAGAAGCCGCGGCGGGACAGCAGCGCGACGGCGAGCGCGTCGCCGATCGCCATCTGCATGGTGGTGGAGGTGGTGGGCGCCAGCCCGTTCGGGCAGGCCTCGGGCATCACGGGCAGGACGAGCGGGATATCCGCCGCCGCCCCCAGCGTGCCGGTGACGCGGGAGGTGATGGCGATCAGCGGGATGCTCCAGCGGCGGGCATAGGCGATTACATCGGCCAGCTCCGGCGCCTCCCCGGACCAGGACAGCGCGAGCACCACGTCGTCATCCGCGATCATGCCGAGATCGCCGTGGCTCGCCTCGGCCGGATGCACGAAATAGGCGGGCGTACCGGTGGAGGCGAGGGTGGCCGCGATCTTGCGCCCGACATGGCCGGACTTGCCCATGCCGGTGACGATCACCCGCCCGCCCGCGCCGCCAATGGCCGCCACCGCACGCCCGAAGGCCTCGCCCAGCGGCCCGTCCAGCGCCGCGCGCAGCGCCTCGAGCCCCTCGGCCTCCAGCCGCAGGGTCCGGCGCGCCTCGTCGCGCACGGCATCGGCTGCGGCGTCCACGCCATCCATCTGCTGCGCGTCCGTTTCCATCGTCGAACCCTCCGGCGAACCCGCCATGCCGCCCGCAGCGCGCATCATGCCGCTCCTCGTCGCGCAAGGCCCGTTGCCGGGCCCCATGCCTGGTACGGCACCCCCCGTGAGGCATGGCCGAATCGCGGGCCGAAGGCGTCAAGGACGGGCTGCGCCTCGCGCATCGACGATCTCCGGCCGTTTCGCCGCGTTCTTTAGGATGTGGGTCCGAGGTTAGCAAAGCCTCTCCCCCATCCCTGCCCCGCGCTCCCGGACGGGAGCCAAGCCGGGGGAGCCACGCTTCCCACCCAGGGGCCGGGATACCGCTTTCGCGGAATAGGCCTTGAAGGCGTGCCATGTACCGCAAGCCGCGCGCTCGCAACGGGCCGGCGCCGCTATCCCACCAGCGCCGCCGCCAGGTTCACTGCCGCCGCCACCACCACGGCGTTGAACAGGAAGGCCAGCAGCGCGTGCCCCAGCACCAGCCGCCGCATTCCCGCGGACTGCGTCGTCACGTCCGAGACCTGCGCCGTCATCCCCACCGTCATCGCGAAGTACAGGAACTCCGGAAAGTCCGGCCGCTCGTTTCCCGGGAAGTCCAGCGCCTCCCCGTGCAGCCAGTGCACATGCGCGTAGTGATGCGCGAACAGCACCTGCACGAACACCCAGGAGAGCAGCACCGTCGCCCCCGCCAGCGCCGCCGCCGCCCCGGCACGCGGCGTACCCTTTGCCAGCACCAGATCCGCGCCCACCGCCACCAGTGCCACCAGCGCCGCCGTCACTGAGAGCAGCAGGATCGCCCACTGGTCCTCGTCCAGCCGCGCCGCCCGGTCGCGCAGATCCTCCGGAGAGGCACCCCAGAGCCAGATCAGGATCGCCACCAGATACACCAGCGCCGAGGCATCCCAGCCGAACAGCCCGGCCGAGACCCCGCCCGCCCCCAGCCACCAAGCCAGCACACCGGCCACCAGACCCGTCGCCAGCGCCCCCATCAGGATGGGCCGGCGCGTGAGCCGCGGCAGGATCACCGCCGCTCGCCCACCGTCTCCCCGATCGGCGGCACATCCCCGGTCATCCCCGCCAGCACCTCCGCCACGTGGCGCACCTGCACCGGGCTGTCCTCGCGCTTCAGCCGCCCGGCCATGTTCAGCAGGCAGCCCATATCGCCCGCGAGAAGCGTGTCCGCTCCCGTCGCGCGGATATCCGCCACCTTGTCCGTCACCATCCGCGTCGAGATGTCCGGATACTTCACGCAGAAGGTGCCGCCGAAGCCGCAGCACACCTCCGGTTCCGCCAGCTCCTTCACCGTCAGCCCCGGCACGCGGGACAGCAGCCGCCGCGGCTGCGCCCGCACTCCCAGCTCCCGCAGCCCCGAACAGGAATCGTGATAGGCCGCCACGCCATCATAGGGCGCCCGCGCCACATCCACCCCGCGCACATCCACGAGAAACGCGGTCAGCTCATGTGTCCGCGCGGCCAGCGCCTCCGCCCGCCCCCGATACTCCGGATCATCCGCGAACAGCGCGGGATAATGATGCGCGATCATCCCCGCACAGGACCCGGAGGGCGCCACCACGAAATCATATCCCAGGAAAGCATCCACCACCGCCCGCGCAAGGTCCGCCGCGGTCCGCCGGTCCCCCGTGTTGTAGGCCGGCTGCCCGCAGCAGGTCTGGGTGGCCGGCACCTCCACCTGGCACCCCGCCTCCTCCAGCAGCCGGATCGCGGCAAACCCCACACTGGGCCGGTACAGATCCACCAGGCAGGTGACGAACAGCGCGACGCGGGGCTTGGACAGGATCTCGGACATCCCCCGCAGAATAGGCCCGCGCCAGACCCGGCGCTACACGAACCACGGGCTGCCCCAAGGGAGGCGTCACCTCCCCTGAACCCCTCCACCAGGAAACCAGGTTTCCCGGACTTCCATCTGTTTCCGGTTGCTTCGCCAGGGGCCAGCGACCCTCGGTGCCTGGCAGATCCGCTCAAGCCGCCAAGATCTTTGTCCTGAAGCGCCGCCCTCGATCAGCACGCCCCAGCTAACTTCACGCGGGATACGAGGAGCCTGGTGGCTCGCCGGCGCGGGCAAAAGCTCACTGTCGCCCTTGGGGGAAACGATACTTCCCCCAGCAGCCCACAAGCGCCTTTCAGTCGAAGCGGAACAACCCCGCCAACCGCCCCTCGGCCTTCAGCACCGCCGCCGTGTTGTGCTCCTCGCTGTCATAGGCATGCAGCGACACCTGTGGAAACCGCGCCAGATGCCGCGCCTGCAGCGCATCGGTGCCGCTGCGCGTGCTGAAGTGGATCTCGATACGCCCGTCATACGGGATCTCATCCAGCACCCGCGCCAGATCCGCGTCGCGCCCGCGGAAGTCGAACTTCACCGCCCGCGCATCCGTGCCCTCGTACTGCTCAAAAGCCGCGAGATTGACGCGCGTCTGCGGCCCGAAGGCGATGATGCGCTCCGCCCCGATCTTCACCCCGAACAGGATCGCCGCGTAGCCGCCCATCGAGGTACCGGTGGTCATCACGCGGCTGTAGCCGAACGCCCGCACCCGCCCGCGCAGATACTCGGCCGTGGAGGCGACGTCGCGGCTCAACCCCATCAGCCCCTGGCACCACCAGGCCTGCTGGAAATCCCGGTAGAACAGGACATCGACCCCCAGTTCGGTCAGCGTCGCCGCCATCTCCGGCCGCGGCGAATAGATGCCCTGCCCCTTCGATCCGAAGGAGAACACGGCATGCGGCGAGCCCACCCGATGCAACACCTCCGCCGCTCCCTCGGCGGTGGGTGAATCGAGGATCGCGGGGCCGAGCACGCCGCCCGCCGCCAGCGCCCGATGCATCAGCAGCATCTTGTGCGCCTGCACCTTCATCTGCGCCCGCAGCGCCTTCAGCTCGCGCTGCAAGGCCACCACCTCGGGCGAGGGCGGATCGACGGGGTTCGGCTCACCTGCCGGCATCTGACGCATCCCTTGGCACCGCCGGTCGCGGCGCATCTCGGCACCAAGGCTAGGCAGGCCGCGCCTATCGCGAAAGAACCCCACCGCGAATGCGCGTCACCACTCGCTCACCACCGGGGCCGGCCGCCTCACCGCGGCCGCAGTACCCACACCCGCCCGGTCTCGCGCATCCGCCCGGCCGCCGCCCCGGCCTCGTCGCCCCAGCCCCAGAACAGATCCGCCCGCGCCGGCCCGCGAATGGCCCCGCCGGTGTCCAGCGCCACCACCAGCCGCTCCAGCCGCGCGCCCGTCACCGGGTCCCGCGTCGCGATCCAGATCGGCGTTCCCAGCGGCACATGCGCCCGGTCCACCGCGACCGACCGCCCGGGCACGAGAGGCGCCCCCAGCGTCCCCGCCGGCCCGCCCTCCACGGCCAGGTCGTCCCGCCAGCGGAAGAACACCCAGGACGGGTTCGCCTCCATCAACGCCCGCGCCTCCGCGGCCGGCGCTGCCGCGAGCCAGGCGCGAATGGTCTGCATCGAGACCGTCTCGCGCGTCAAAGCCCCGCGCTCGATCAGCAGCCGCCCCACCGGCACATAGGGATGCCCGTTCTTCCCGGCATAGCCGAGCCGCCGCACCGTCCCATCCGGGAACACCGCGCGGCCCGATCCCTGGATCTGCAGGAAGAACGCATCCACCGGATCGGCCCAGGCCAGCACCGCGCCCGGCCATTGCCCGCGCGCCACCGCCGCCTCGATCCCCGCACGGTCCAGATTCGGCGCGCCTGGCGCCACCGCGAGCAGTGGCGCCGAAAATCCCGGCCCAGGCGTGGCTGAAACGCGCAGCACCGGCTCGTAATACCCGGTGATCAGCCCCTCGCCGGCCGGCACCGGCTCGAAATGCCGGTCCAGGAAGGCCCGCGCCGCCCGCTCATCGCCCGCCGGCACCCGCGCCACCTCGGCACAGGCAGCCGCCAACGCACCCGCGTCCCTCGTCGCCGCGCAGCCCGCCCGAAAGGCCGGAAGCGCTTCCGAAACCCGGTCGCGCTCCCAGCCCGGCAACCCGCCGCAGCCCGACAGAACCAGTGAAAGAAGGAGAAGCGCCCCCGCAGGGGCGCGCCGCACCACCTTCAGGCCGCCCTCAAGCCGAGCGCGTCCCCACAAGCTTCCAGGCGGGATCCGGGCTCCGCACGTCGCGCTGGAAGGTCCAGATATCCGTCAGCTCGGTCACCGCATCGGCCCCGGCCACCGGCTTGCCCTGCGCATCGGTGGTCAGGTTCACCTGATCCGACACGAAGCGCACCGTCACATCGGCGACCGTCCCGCGCAGATCCGCCCCGTCGATCGAGGCTTCGCGAATGTCGCGGATCTCGGTCCGCTGCACCTCGCCCTTGGACTCCCGCTCGGTGATCGCACCTTCGAAGCCCGCATAGGTCTCGTCCGAGAGCAGGTCGCGCAGAACCACCCGGTTCCCCGCGGCAAAGCCCTCCACGATCATACGGAACGCGCCCTCGGCCCCACCCAGGAAGCCCGCCGGGTCGAAATTCGGATCCGCCGCGCGAATCCGCGCCAGTGCCTGGCCCACCGGCCCGCGCGGGTCCGGCACACCGCGCACCGGCCCGGCCGCCACTGGCGCCGCATCGCCCACCGCCGGCGGCACCGCCACCGGCCCGCGCTCGCCCGGAGGCCGCTCGAAACCGGTCCGCCGCCCCAGCACGCTGCGCAGGCGCAGCACCAGGAAGGCCGCCACCATCCCGAACAGGATCAGATCAATCGGGAAGCCGCCGCCCTGCATTTTTCTCTCCTTGATCGGTTACAGGTAGGGGCGGCAGCCCCCCGCCGCAACAGCCGCGCCCCCTTTGAGAGGGTCTGCACCCGGAAGGAGGAGGGAATTCCCCTGTCCGAACCCTCCCTCAAACTCCTGTACGGGGCTGTCGCAGGACGTCACGGCTGGGGGCTCCTGAAGCCCATGATCTCGGGCGACCGGCGTGGCAGCCCGCGCTGCCAGATCCCTTCCTCCCCCGGCAGCAACCCCCTCGCAGAATCCGGGAGTGCCGCCACTTCCCCGCGGTGGGACAAACGCTCGGCGACTGCCCTGGAGTTCGGGAAGTTGGCCCCCCGTCGCCGCCCGCGCCTCAGCCCAGGATGGCTCCCGACCACTCCCCATCCCAGGCGTTGTGCCCTCCAACCCCACCCGCTATCGCCGACCCCAAGATCCTCCCGGAGGCCCCCGCCATGATCCTGCTGCGCCACGGCCAGAGCGAGTTCAACCTGCACTTCAATGCCACCCGCGTTGACCCGGGCATCGAGGACCCGCGCCTCACCCCGCTCGGCCAGGAGCAGGCCGAGGCCGCCGCCGAGGCCCTCGGGAACGAAGGCGTCCGACGCATCGTCGCCAGCCCCTATACCCGCGCACTGCAGACCGCGGCTCCCCTCGCCCGCCGCCTGGGCCTGCCCGTCGAGGTCCACTCCCTGGTGCGGGAACGCTACGCCTTCGCCTGCGATGTCGGCTCCCCCCGCGAAAGCCTCACCGAGGCCTGGCCCGAGCACGACTTCGCCCATCTCGACGCCATCTGGTGGCCGCAGGAGGAGGAACCCGCGGAATCCATCATGTCCCGCGCCCGCCTCTTTCGCGGCGAGATGCGCGAGCGCCCGGACTGGGCCCACACCGTCGTTGTCTGCCACTGGGGGTTCATCATGGCGATGACCGGCCAGTCCCTGATGAACGGCCAGTGGCTCCGCGTGGACCCAACCGAGGACGGCCCGGAAAGCGTGAACTGGCACCACGGCTGAACCCGCGCCGCCGGAGGCCAAAAGCGCGGCAACCCCGCGCCGCCCCCGCCTGACAGCCCGCCCCGCCCCGTGCTACCCCGCCGCCGCCATCCCCGCCGAACAAGGCCCGATCCCATGTCCGACCTGCCGCCGCCCGCCGACTTCCCCCCGAACGGCCAGCCTCCGAATGGCCTTCCGAACGACCAGCCCCAGGGCCCCCTGGTGGTGAACCTGCAGTACGTCCGCGACCTCTCCTTCGAGGTTCCGGGCGCGCCCGGCATCTACACCTCGCTGCGCGAGCAGCCCCGCATCGACGTGGCGCTCGACGTCCAGGCCCGCGCCCTGCAGGACGGCGGCAACGTCTTCGAGGTCACGCTCCAGATCCGCTGCGACGCGAAGACCTCCGACGGCACCACCGCCTTCATTGCCGAGCTTGCCTATGCCGGCCTCTTCACCGTGAACGTGGCGCCCGACGTGCTCGAGCCCGTGCTGCTGGTGGAATGCCCGCGCCTGCTCTTCCCCTTCGCCCGCAACATCCTCTCGGACGTCACGCGCGATGGCGGCTTCATGCCCGTCGCCCTCACGCCGATCGACTTCGTGGCCCTGTGGCAGTCCCGCCGCGGCCAGGGCGGCGCCCCCGGCGGCCTGCCCGAAGGCACGATGCTCTCCTGAGCAACACCGGAACGGCCCGCCCCATCGCGCGGGCCGTTCCATCCGGACGGCCTCAGCCCACCAGCACCCCGTGCTGCCGCAGGAAGCCCAGCAAGGGCAGCAGCGGCAGGCCCAGCACCGCCGCGTGCTCCCCCTCCACCGTGTCGAACAGCTGCACCCCCGGCCCCTCCAGCCGGTACGCGCCCACCGTCGCCGTCAGCGCCTCCCCCTCCATCGCCAGATAGGCGTCGAGGAACGCATCCGAAAACGGCCGCATCGCCAGCGACGGCGCCGCCACGTGCTGCCAGATCCGCCGCCCGCCCCGCCAGCACAGCACCGCCGTCACCAGCCGGTGCGTCCGCCCCCGCAGCGCCAGCAGATGCGCCCGCGCCTCCGCCACGCTCTCCGGCTTGTCGAACCAGCGATCCTCCCCGTCCGGCTCCGGCAGCACCAGGATCTGGTCGCAGCCGACCACCAGCGCCTCCGGCCACCGCGCCGCGATCCGCCGCGCCTTCGCCTCGGCGAGCATCAGCGCCGCATCCGCCGCCGGAATCCCCTCGGCCCGCGCAGCCTCCTTGATTGCCCCTTCGTCCACCGCAGCCGCCACCGCCTCGAAGCGCAACCCCGCGCCCGCCAGCACCGCCCGCCGCGCCGCCGACGCGCTGGCCAGCACCACCACAGGCGCCTCCACCTGCAAACCTTCACCCGCCATGCCTATCGCCTCTTCCGGTCTGTCCCGGGGAGAGGAAGAAGGAATTCTTCCTCTCCCCGGACCCCTCACCATCATCTTCTTCTGATATTCGGAATCACTTGGGCTGACGGTGCGCCTCGGGTCCACGACCCGAGGCGACTGACAGATCAGGAACCAATCCGCGGCAGCCGGATGGGGGTCCAGGGGCCTCAGGCCTTTGGCGATAGGGGTCTGGGGAAAGCAGCGCTTTCCCCGGGGCCACCCGACCGCGAACGCCCACCTATCGCGCCGGCGGCCCCTGGTTCGCCCCGCGCGGCACGCCCTGCACGGATTGCGGCGCCATCCGCGCGTGCCAGGCCTCCATCAGCTGCAGCACGGTCGCCGCCGTCTCCTCGATGCTCCGCCGCGTCACGTCGATCACCGGCCAGCCCCGCGAGGTGCACAACCGCCGCGCCGCAAGGATTTCGGCCCGCACCGCCTCGGGGTCCACGTAATCCGTCGCGTCCTGCCGCACTGCGCCCTGACCGATCAGCTTCATCCGATGCCGCCGGATCTCCAGCAGCGCGTTCGCCTCGATCGTCAGCCCGATCACCGGGCAGGGCGGATGCTCCAGCTCGGGCGGTAGGGTCGCACCCGGCACGATCGGCACGTTCGCCGCCTTGATCCCGCGGTTCGCCAGGTAAAAGCAGGTCGGCGTCTTGCTGCTGCGGGAGACGCCGACCAGGCAGGCATCGGCCTCCGCGATCCCGGCCGTGCCCTGCCCGTCGTCATGGGCCAGCACGTAATGCATGGCGTCGATCCGTCGGAAGTAGTCGGCATCCAGCACGTGCTGCGCGGCCCGCTTCTCCTTCGCCGCCTCGCCGATCTCCTTCTGGAGGAGGTCCAGCGTCTGATCGAGCACCGAGAGATGCGTCACCCCCAGCCGCCCGCAGAACTCCTCCAGACTGTGCCGGAGTGAGGTGTCGGCCATGGTGAACAGCACCGGCCCGGGCTCCGCCTGGATGCCCTCCAGCACCTGCTCCAGCTGAAAGCGCGAGCGCACCAGGAACCAGCGGTGCTGGATGACATTCGGCTCCTCGAACCGCGCCAGCGTCGCCCGCGCCATCGAGTTGAGCGTCTCCCCCGTGCTGTCGGAGACGAGGTGGAGGTTGGTGGTGCGTGGCATCCGCGGACCCTAGCCCAACCCCGTGACCCTTGGGGAGGATACGACTCCCAAAGGTGAGTCCTGGGGATAGATCTCCCGACTCATCCCCCCTCCCTGAGTCACGGGGAGGGTGAGTCACGACTCACGCCACCCTGAATAGAATCCAGCCGCCCCGCTCCATAACCCCCACCGTGAGTCGCCGACTCGGCTCGACTCACCGAGTCCCTGCCTCGGACCCCTGTGGACAACCCTCTGGACAGATTACCCCGAGGATTGCGTCCACAGGACTCACAGGGACCCTCTACACCCCCTCCTTTCCTTAAGAATCCAATTAGAGTGAAAGGGGCCCGATGGACCCCGTGGACAAACCCTTCCTGCGTGCCCTGGCAGGCGACCCCGTTTGGCCACCGCCGATCTGGCTGATGCGTCAGGCCGGCCGCTATCTGCCCGAGTACCGCGCGACGAAGGAAAGGGCCGGCGGCTTCCTCCAGCTCTGCCTCAACCCCGAGCTCTCGGCCGAGGTCACCTTCCAGCCGCTGCGCCGCTTCCCCGGGCTGGACGCTGCCATCCTCTTCACCGACCTGCCCATGCTCCCCTGGGCCATGGGCCAGCCGCTCCGCTATGGCACCGGCGGCCCCGAGGGAGTCGGCCCCATGCTCGACCCCGTGCGCGACACCGCCGCCCTCGCCGCCCTCCGCCCCGAAGGCGCCGCAGCGCGGGCCGCCCCCATTATGGAAACCGTCGCCCGCATCCGCGCCGGGCTCGAGGCGAACCACCCCGGCACCGCCCTGATCGGCTTCGCCGGCGCCCCCTGGACGGTGGCCTGCTACATGATCGACGGGCGCGGCGGCCACGGCTTCCCCATCGCCCGCGGCATGGCCGAGACCAACCCCGCCTTCCTCGACGCCCTCTTCGCCACCCTGCTCGACGCCGCGGAGTCCTACCTCGTCGCCCAGGCCGAGGCCGGCGCCGAAGCCCTGATGCTTTTCGACTCCTGGGCCGGCCTCCTCCCCCCAGACGGGTTCGAGCGCTGGGTCATCGCCCCCACCACCGCGCTCACGGCCCGGCTGAGGGCCCGCCTCGGCCCCGACTACCCCCTGATCGGCTTCCCCCGCCTGGCCGGCCCTGGCACCCCCGCCTATGCCGCCCGCACCGGCGTCAACGCCGTCGGCCTGGACGAGACCGTGGACCTCCGCGGCCCGCTCCCCCAAGGCGTCACTCTCCAGGGCAACCTCGACTCTCGCATCCTCGTCGCCGGCGGCGACGCCCTGCGCACCGCCACCGCCGAGATCCTCGCCGCCATGCGCGGCCGCCCCTTCGTCTTCAACCTCGGCCACGGCATCACGCCCGACACGCCGATCGAGAACGTCGCGGCGCTGGTCGAGCAGGTAAAGCGCGGGTAGCCCGGGGGAAGCGCTGCTTCCCCCCTTCCCCCTTCGCCGGGGAGGCAACGGCCTCCCCGGACCCCGCGATCGGTTTCAAAAACCACGTCCAAACGCGCCGCAGGCCAAAACCAAGGCCACTGAAGCCGCCCTGCCAGTCGCCTGAGGTCCAAGACCTCAGGCGCACCCACCCAAAGCAGATAGTGGGGTCCGGGGAGCCTCAGGCTCCCCGGTCGGGGTTCAGGGGCGACGCCCCTGGGGTCACCCGCACCCCTCATGGACGCCAAGCCCCCGCCGCCCCACATCCCCGCACGATGCCCTTCCCCCGCCGTGCCCTGCTCGCCCTGCCCCTGGCCGCCTGCACCCCTCAGCTCATCCCCGCCGGCCCACGCATCGCCGACGCCGCTCTGGCCGAGGACGCCCTCACCATGCCGGACGGCGCCCGCCTGCCGCTCCGCGCCTGGCAGCCCGAGGGCACCCCGAAGGCCGTCCTCCTCTGCCTCCACGGGTTCAACGACAGCCGCAACTTCATGATTGAACCGGCCGAGGCGCTGACCGCCGCTGGCCTGGCCGTCTACGCCTACGACCAGCGCGGCTTCGGCGGCGCCCCCCACCGCGGGGTCTGGCCCGGCGCCGAGACCCTGGCCGAGGACGCCGCCACCGCCGCCCGCCTCCTCCGCGCCCGCCACCCGGGCGTGCCGCTGTTCCTGCTCGGCGAAAGCATGGGCGGCGCCGTCCTGCTCCTCACCGCCACCCGCCAGGCGCCGCCCGAGGTCACCGGCTACGTCCTGCTCGCCCCCGCCGTCTGGGGCCGCGTCACCATGCCCCGGCTGGCGGTCGGCCTGCTCGAGGTGCTCGCCCACACCATCCCGCGCATTGCGGTGGCCTCCAGCGTCCCGGGCCTCGCACCCACCGACAACATGCGCGCCCTCAACCGCCTGGCGCGGGACCCGCTGACCATCCGCGAAACCCGCGTGGACACCACGCGCGGCCTGGTGGACCTGATGGACGACGCCCTCGCCGCCGGCCCGCGCCTGCGCGCCCAAACCCCGCCGATGCTGCTGGTCTACGGCGCCCGGGACCAGCTCGTGCCCCCCGTCGCCACCCGCGCCCTGCTGAGCGCCATCTCACCCGACGCCCCGGCCCGCATCGCCTACTACACCGCCGTCCACCACATGCCGCTGCGCGACCTCGCGGCCCCCACCGTCATCGCCGACATGCTCGCCTGGATGGACCGCCCGGCCGCCCCGCTCCCCTCCGGCGCGGATGCGGCGGGGTTGGCCTGGGCCAAGGCGCCTTTACCGGCCTGGTGAGAGTGTTGCGCCAGGGGCGTCCCCCCTGAACCCCACCATTTGTTTTCAGGGGTCTCGCTGAGGGTCACAGACCCCTGGCACCGGCCATCTCAGCCCGCGTTGTCCGGGCACTCCGAAAAGCCGAACGCGGGGTGCGGGGAGGCCGATGCATCCCCGGTGGAGGGAGAGTGGGGAAGGAAAAGCCGCCCCTAGCGGCCACCCGCCCCACCCAGAATCAGCGCAGCGCCGCCACGAAATCCGGCCGGTCGAGCATCGCGTCGATCGCCGCCGCCATGGCTCGCAGCGTCGTCCCCCGTAGCTCCTCAGGGTTCGCCAGGATGCCGCCCGCCAGGATGTCGCCGCTCTCCACCAGGTCCGACCGCCCCTCGCCCGTCCAGGCCACGGCGCCGGTCGCGCGGTTCACCAGGCTTCCCTGGAACTGCACGTTGGCCTCGGTTCGCATCAGCTTGCTGGCATTGTACTGCAGAACCCGCACCCGCAGCTCGTAGCCGCCGCCCGCACCGGGGGCGAGCAGCCCGCGCGCGGCCAGCGCGTCGCGGAACGCCTGAGCCACCACATCGCTCACCGGCGTCGGCGCCGCCAGACGACGCAACGGGTTGCCGTAGCCGCCGCGGATGGTCCCGAACTGGCTGGTATTTGCCTGCCCGTCCGTCCGCTCGTCCGTCACGGGCCCGACGGCCACCACCGGCCGCGCCATCGCGACCGGTCGCGGCGCCGTCAGGGGGTTGTAGGTCATGGGCAGCTCCGCTGTCCCGCAGGCGGCAAGCGGCAGGAACGCGACGAGAGCCATCGCGCGAAGTCCGTGGTGCACCGGGCAAATCCTCCATCCGATCGGGCCATTGGGAGGCGGAACGAACCGCTTCGCAAGAGCCCGCCCCGAGGAGAAGCGCCGCGCTACCGCCGCCCTCAGCCCACCTCCGCCGGCAGGTCGAACACCTCCGGATACCCGAACAGCCCCACCTGCCCGCCGGTATGGATGAACACCACGTTCTCCTCCGCCCCGAACCGCCCCTGCGCGATCAGGTCGATCAGCCCCGCCATGCCCTTCCCGGAATAGACGGGGTCGAGAAGGATGCCCTCCTTCTCTGCCAGCAACCTCACGGCCCGCACCATGCCCTCGGTCGGGATGCCGTAGCCCTGGCCGACATAGTCGCAATTCGCCACCACATGCTCCGCCCGCACCGTGCCCTCGGGCAGCCCCAGATGCGCGGCTGTGCGCTGGGCCAGCGCTAGCACATTCGCCTCCTGCTTCTCCCGCGGCGCCCGCACCCCAATGCCGAGCACGGGGATCCCGCTGTTCAGCCCCACCAGCCCGGCGACAAGCCCCGCCTGCGTGCCCGCGCTGCCCGTGGCGTGCACCACATGGTCGATCCGCAGCCCGAGCTCGGAAGCCTGCGCCACCAGCTCCAGCGCCGCCCCCACATAGCCCAGCGCCCCCACCGGGTTGGACCCGCCGCCCGGGATCACATAGGGCCGCTTGCCCGAGGCCCGCAGCTCCGCCGCCAGCGTCTCCATCTCCGCCTGCATGTCCGCCCCACCCGGCCGGCGGGACACGGTGGCGCCATGCAGTTTGTCCATCAGCACGTTGCCAGACCGCGTATAGGCCGGGTCCGTGTATCCCGTCCGGTCCTCGAGCAGGATGTGGCAGGCCAGCCCCAGCTTCGCCGCCGCCGCCGCCGTTTGCCGGGCATGGTTCGACTGCGTGGCCCCCTGGGTGATCACCACATCCGCGCCCTGCGCCAGGGCATCGGCCATCAGGTATTCCAGCTTCCGCGTCTTGTTGCCGCCGGTGGAAAGCCCCGTCGCATCATCCCGCTTAATCCACAGCTTCGGCCCGCCGAGGTGGCGGGACAGGTTCTCCATCGGCTCCAGCGGCGTCGGCAGATGGCCCAGGCGGACACGGGGAAAGCGGGCGAGATTCACAGGTTTTTCCTCCCGAAGGCGTCGCAGGGCCAGGACGCTAGGCCGCCCGGCCCCCCACGCCAATCGTCCCACGCCGGCAACCCGCGCCGCCCCCGAACGTTTAGAGAACACACACGAGAGGGGACTCACCATGGCCAAGCAGCCCGAGCACGACGACCACAACCCCAAGACCGACCCCAACCCCGGCTCCAACACCATCAAGGACCCGAGTGACTGGACCACGGGCGACCAGCCCATGACCGGCGCCCAGGCCTCCTACCTCAAGACCCTCTCCGAAGAGGCGCATGAGGAGTTCGACGACAAGCTGAACAAGGCCGATGCCTCCAAGCGCATCGACGAACTGCAGGAAAAGACCGGCCGCGGGACATAAGGGCGGCTCGGGGGAGAGCGCCGCTTCCTCTCCCCCATCGCCCGGGAGCCAACGGCCTCCCCGGACCCTGCGATCGGTTTCCGGGGGAACGACGCCCGAACTCGCTGCCACAGGCCGTAAACCCCGGCCACATCTCCACCGTGCCGATCGCATAGGGTCGCGGACCTCAGGCGCACCGCCTTTAAACAGATGAGGGCTCAGGGGAACTCGGTTCCCTGATGATGGGCCTGGAGAGGCAGAGCCTTCTCCAGGGGTCTCCCGCGCCACCCCCACCCATGGCACGCTGCCAAGCGATGCCCGCACTTCGAGACCGCCGCTTTCTCATTCTCCTCGCCCTCGGCTTCTCCGCCGGCGTGCCCCTGCCCCTGGTTGCGGGCCAGGTCCTCCGCCAGTGGTTTACCGAGTCCGGCCTGTCGCTGACCGATATCGGCCTCACCGCCCTCATCGGCCTCGCCTATTCCCTGAAGTTCCTCTGGTCCCCCGCGCTGGACACCGTGGCTCCCCCCTTCCTCTCGCGAATGGGCCGGAGACGCGGCTGGCTCCTCCTCATCCAGCCCCTGCTGATCCTGGCCATCCTCGCCACCGGCTACAGCAACCCCAGCACCGGCCCCCTCGGCACCGCGGCGCTCGCGGCCCTGGTCGCCTTCCTCTCCGCCAGCCAGGACATCGTGGTCGACGCCCACCGCATCGAGATCCTCGAGGAGACGGAACAGGGCTACGGTCTCGCCTGCTATGTCTGGGGCTACCGCCTGGCCCTGCTCGCCAGCGGCGGCGGCACGCTCTGGCTGGTGGGCGCCCTGGGCTGGGGCGGCGCCTACGCCTATGCGGCGGCCCTCATGCTCGTCGGCGTCATCGCCACCCTCGCCTCTCGCGAGGCCCCAACCCCCGCCGCCCGGCCGTTGCCCTGGGGCGAGCGCCTCCGCACCTCCGTCGTCCAGCCCTTCGCCGACTTCACCCGCCGCCGCCTCTGGCTGGCCATCCTGCTCTTCATCGCCCTCTTCAAGCTGGGCGAAGCCCTGGCAGGGGTGATGACCACCCCCTTCTACCGATCCCTCGGCTTTACCCGGGAGGAGGTGGCCGCCGTCGGCACCGTCTTCGGCCTCTTCGCCACCCTGGGCGGCGCGCTGGCCGGTGGCTGGGTTGTCGCCCGCCTCGGCACCGCGAAGGCCCTCGTCCTCACCGGCCTCGGCCAGATGCTCTCCAACCTGATGTATGTGGCGCTCGCCCATGCGGGCCACGACATGCCCATGCTCTGGGCCCAGGTCGGCATCGAGAACTTCACGGATGGCCTGGCCGACGCCGCATTCGTCACCTACCTCTCCGGCCTCACCAGCCGCGCCTTCACCGCCACGCAGTACGCGCTGCTGTCCTCCCTCGCCGCCGTCCCGCTGCGAACCCTTGGCGCCTCGTCGGGTGCCATGGCGGAAGCCCTCGGCTGGCCCGCCTTCTTCCTGATGACCACGGCGGCCGCCCTGCCCGCCATGGCCATCATGCTCTTCCTCCTCTGGCGCCTGCCCCCCGCAGAACCCGCGCCCGGGCCGAACAAGCTGGCGGAACCCGTCCTGTGACGGCCCCCGAGCCCCCCGGCCGGCTCGCCGCCGCCCTCTCCGCCCTCGCCCGCGCGCCCCAGCGCATCGGCGCCGCCGCCTTCACCCGCCTCGCTGCCCTGCTGCTCGCGATCACCGGCGTCCTCGCCTTCGTGGGCCTCGCCGGCGAGGTGCTGGAAGGCGAGACCCTGGCCTTCGACCGCGCGGTCCTCCTCGCCCTGCGGGATCCCGCGAACCCCGCCGACCCGATCGGCCCCGCCTGGTTCGAGGAAGCGGCGCGCGACGTCACCGGCCTGGGCAGCCACACCATCCTCATCGGCCTCACCCTCGGGGTGACGATCCTTCTCGCCCTCAACCGCAAGCGCGGCGCCGCCTTCCTCGTCCTCGGCTCCATCGCCGGCGCGATGCTCATCAGCGCGGGCCTGAAGATCCTGTTCGAGCGCCCCCGGCCGGACCTCGTGCCCCATGCGGTCGAGGTCTACACGGCCAGCTTCCCCAGCGGCCACGCCATGCTCTCGGCCGCCACCTACCTCACCCTCGGCGCCCTTATCGCCCAGGTGCAGGCCCGCTGGCGCACCCGCAGCTACGTCATCCTCGTCGCCGTGCTCACCACGGTTCTCGTCGGCGCCAGCCGCGTCTATCTCGGCGTCCACTGGCCGACCGACGTGCTGGCGGGCTGGTGCCTCGGGGCCGCCTGGGCCCTGCTCTGCTGGCTCGCCGCCGTCACCCTGCAACGCCGCGGCCGGGTCGAAACCCCCGCCGAGCCCCCGGAACCACCCAGGCCCGAATGACCCCCGCCGCGATCTGGACGCCCCTGCTCCTCATCGGCTCGAACGTGCTGATGACCTTCGCCTGGTACGGCCACCTCAAGCGCCCATCCTGGCCGCTCTGGCTGGCCATCCTCGCCTCCTGGGGCATCGCCTTCTTCGAGTACTGCATGGCCGTCCCCGCCAACCGCATCGGCTACGGCACCTTCACCGGCCAGCAGCTGAAGGTGATGCAGGAGGTGATCACACTGGCCGTCTTTGCCGGCTTCTCGGTGGCGGTGCTGGGGGAACCCCTGCGCTGGAACTACCTGGCCGCCATGGCCTGCCTCATCGCCGCCGTCGGCTTCATCTTCATTCGGGTGGACTGAACGCGAACACCCCATCCCCCATTGCCGTCCGGCGGATCGCCACGAACTCCTCCCGCGACAGGCTGAGAGGACGGAAATGGAAGGGAACTGGACCACCACCGGCATGGCGCGACGCCAGCTGGTGGCTCAGGAAGCGGTGACGCGCGCGGCCGAGACCACGGCCCTGGTCAGCCGCCTCCTGGCACGCTCTTGCCAGTCCCTCGACCGCTCCCTCGACCTCTTGGCCGCCCTTCCCGGCCCGGCGCCGGAGGGAACCCCGCCACGGAGCGGCGCCTAGAACAGCCCGCTGCCAAAAGGCACTGCAGGCAACCCGATTCCGGAGCCGGTGCCGCCCCGGCCGTCTGCCCCTGCGAACCTCGCCCTCAGTCGTTCGGCCCCTCGCCGGAAAGGAAGGCGGCGAACCGGTCCCGGAAGGCCGGATGCCAGCGCGAGAGTGCCGGGCGGTTGTGGATCACGTCGCCCATCGCCCAGGCCATGCGCTTCTCATCCATCGGGCGCGTCGTCTCGTCATCCGGGCACAGCACGTAGAAGTCGCCGTCGCCAAGCCCGGCGAGCAGGAAGTCGGCCACCTGCCCTGGCAGCCAAGACCCCGCCGGGCGCCCCTTGGCGCCGGTCATGCCGGTGAAGGTGGAGCCGGGGATCAGCAGATGCGCCGTCACCCGCCCGCCCGTCTCCTCGCGCAGCGTGTGCGCAAGGCCCTCGGTCAGCGCCTTCACGCCGGACTTGCTGACATTGTAGGCGGTGTTGCCGGGCGGCTGTGTGATGCCCTGCTTGGACCCGGTGTTGACCACCACGGCCGGACGGCCATGCGCGACCATCGCCGGCACGAAGGCCTGCACCCCGTGCAGCACGCCCATGAGGTTGACGGCAAGGGTACGGTCCCAGATCCCGGCGCCCGTCAGCGCATCGGCGCCGCCATGGATCGCGGCGTTGTTCATCAGGAACGACACCGGCCCGAAGCGGTCCGCCACCTCACAGGCGAAGCGCTCCACCGCCGCGCGATCGGCAACGTCCACCACGAAGCCCGCCGCTCTATCGCCGAGCGACTGCGCCGCCTGCATGACCGACGCGCTGCTATCGGCGAGGACGACCCGCATCCCGGCCCCGGCCAGTCGCTCGGCGATTGCAAGGCCGATGCCGCCCGCGGCGCCTGTCACCACCGCCACGTTTCCCACCGCGATCGCGTCCACGCACACAGCTCCATCGCCTGTCCCGTCCGGCAACGCGCAGGCTGCGCCTCCGTTGTGCGGGGCCCTGCCCGCGCCGGGCCGAAGCGGGCCAGCCGCTGGTGAGGGAGGGCACGCCGGAAAGCCGCATCCGATCAGGCCCGGCGGCGGGATGCGGCCAGCGCCCCTAGAACCGCGCGACCAGCACCACCCCCACCACCATCAGCGCCCCGCCCAGCAGCCGCATGGCCGAGGCCGGGTGAACCTCGAAGCCCAGCAGCCCGAAATGATCCATCGCCAGGCTCGCCACCACCGCCGCCGTCAGCGTCACCGCGGTAAAGGGCCCTGCCCCCATCGCCTTCGCCTGGGTCAGGGTGACCACGACGTAGAAGGCCCCCATCAGCCCGCCGACCCACCCCCACCAGGGCACCTCGCCGGCCTGCCGCAACGCGGCGCCCGACCCACTCCCGAACCCGCCGAGGAACGGCCAAGCCGCCAGCACCCCCAGCGCCCCGGCGGCATAGACCACCAGCGCCGGCACCACCGGCCCCGCGCCCAGCCGCTCGTGCAGCGTCGCGTTCGCCCCGGATTGCAGCGTGTTGAGGATGCCGGCGATCGCTGCGAGCAAATAGGCCAAGGCCCGTCTCCTGGTCCGTCCTGGGCCTTAACGCGGAACCTCCGGCCACGGCGTCCCGGCCTAATCCTCCTCGCCGATCCCCTCCGGCCCGCGCTCCAGCCGGCTCCGCACCGCCGTCAGCTCCTCCAGCCAGCGATCCAGCATTGCCCGCAGCCCCTCGGGAGTAACCCCCTCCACGCTGTCCAGGCGCGAGACGACCACCCGCTTCTCCTCGGGCAGCTCCACCCGCGCCCAGCGCGTCAGCCCGTGCAGGGCGAGCGCCAGGGCCAGCGCATCCCCCTCCTCCACATTGATGGCGAGCGAGAACACGATCGTCCCGTAATGCCAGGCCAGCGCCGGAGGATCCTCCTCCTCCACCGGATCGGTCAGCTCCACCTGGAAGGGCAGCGGCGCGCCGTGCTGCACGAGGAAGGCCGGCGCCTCCTCGTCATCCTCCGGCTCCCCCTCCACGATCTCCAGCCCGGCCTCGCGCAGCAGCCCCTCCACATGGATCGGCCGCAGCCCCTCCAGGAAGGCCTCCGCATCGCCGAGCGCCGTCTCATGGATCACGGAAGCCTGCAGCGACACGGAAGGATCCCAGCCAAACCCCCCGGTGATCGCGTCCAGCGCCATCCGCGCCAGCGAGGCGCATCCCGCCTCGTCCAGCGGCGGCAGGTCGCGCGACCAGTCCTCCCGCCCATGCGGCGCCAGCGTCAGCCCGAGCTGCTTCAGCACGCTCGCCCGCTTGCGCGCCGAAACCGGCAGCTTCGCGAATACGCCGCGCGGCGCGAATCGGCCGGAAGCCACCTCCACCGCGCTGCTCGCGTAGGGGGCGGAGAACACCTGCGCATAGGCCGCCTCCCCCACATCCGGCATCATCGCCGAGACGGTCAGGAACCGCATGTCCCCCAGCGACCAGGACGTCCCCTCCTCCTGCGGATCCCACAGGCAGGTGGACATGATCGCGCGGGTCAGCTTGCGCAGCACCTCGGCCTGGGTGGCCCGGCCCCCCCCGCGATGCAGGGTCCAGCCGCGGGCACGTCGTTCCATCGTCATGCCCCATTCTTTGTCGCGTCGGCCCGATCGCCAAGGGTGGCCCAACGGCCATGCCCCGCCGCCCTCGCCCCCGCAATATCATCCGGCAGCCCCCGGCAGCAGTCCGCAGCATCAGCCCCCAGCTCGGGAACCGGCGTCCGGCCCATCGCCCGCCATCCCCTTGGGCCGCGTCCCCGGCTATGGTGCGGCGTGACGGCGCAGCACCGAGCCGATCCCGGATTGGCGGAGTGGGCGCGTGGAACTGCGGAAGAACGAAGCGGACGCCGCGCCGGGCTCGACGGCATCGGCCGCCATTGCCCTCACCATCCTCTCCGGCCTCCTCTATGTCCTGGGCTACGCGCTCTCCAAGACCCTGGTTACGGATCACGGCCTGACCCCCTTGCAGGTCACCTTCCTCCGCTGCGCCGCGATCCTTGTCGCCACCTTGGCCGCCACCGCCTGGCCCGGCACCCGCCTGACCTGGCACCGCCTGTTCCGGCCCGAACGGGCCTGGGAGCAGAGAGCGGCCGCCGCCGCGCTCGTGGCCTCCAACGCCCTCGCGGTGCTCGCCTATACGCTCCTCTCCGTCACCGCCGCCTCGGCTCTCGGCTTCACCGCCCCGCTCCTGCTCGCCCTGCTCGGCGGCCTCTTCCTGCGCGAAAAGGTCTCGCTCGGCCGCTGGCTCGGAACGCTGGTCGGCTTCGCTGGCATGCTGCTGATCGTGAGGCCGGGCGGGGAGGCGAGCCCTCTCGGCATCGCAGCGGCCTTCGCGGGCGCGCTCACCTATGCCGGCTACCAGATCGTGATCCGGCGCCTGCGGGACGTCGCCACCACACAGGACACCATCATGCAGGTCGCGCTTGTCGGGGTCGTCCTGCTGGCCGTGCCCGTCGCCGCCGACTGGCACCCTGTCACGCTCCTCGCCGCCGGACTGGTCGTGGCGGTGACCGTCGTCCAGACCGCCGCGCTGGCCTGCATCGCCGCCGCCCTGCACCGGGGCGAGGCATCGCGCCTGGCGCCCTGGCAATTCTCCGGGCTGCTCTGGGCCATGGCGCTGGATGCCATCCTCCTCCACGTCATGCCCGTGCCGGCCAGCCTCTTCGGTGCCCTGCTCGTCATCGGCGGCGGCGTGCTCGCCCAGACGCTGAAATCCCGGCAGCGCCGCGAGTAGGCCCCGGCCCCCGCAGCCGGCACCTCACCCCGCTGCCAGCGCCCGATCCAGCGTCGCCGAAGCCCCCACCTCGTACAGCGACGCCAGCCACCGCCGCAGCGGCCCCACCAGCCGCTCGTCATGCCGCAACCCGCCGAACATCTCCTCCACCGACAGCAGCGGCCCCGGATCGGCCCCGCCCTCCGCCGCCAGCCGCATCAGCCGCTCCGCCTGCGGATACCGGATCCCGATCGCCGCCCCCGCCTCGTCCACCCCGCGCATCCGCCGCATCCACGCCGCCAGCCCCAGCGCCAGCAGCTCCACCGGCCCGCCCCGTGCCAGGCTCGCCTCGATCGGCATCACCAGCAGGTTGATCGGCGCATCGGTGTTGATCCGCTCCACCGTGTCCTCGATCGCCGGATTGGCGAACCGCTCGATCAGCGCGCGCTTGTACGCCGACAGATCCACCCCCGGCACCGGCGCCAGCGTCGGTCCCGTCTCACGCTCCATCAGCGCGGCCATGAAGGCCCGCATCCGCGCATCCCCCATCACCTCATGCACGAAGCGATGCCCCATCAGCCGCCCCAGCGCCGCGATGGCCAGATGGCTCCCGTTCAGCAGCCGCAGCTTCATCATCTCGTAAGGCGCCACATCCCCCACGAACTGCGCCCCCACCGAAGCCCAGTCCGGCCGCCCCGCAGCAAACCGATCCTCGACCACCCACTGCGTGAAGCTCTCGGAAAATACCGGCCACGCATCCCGCACGCCATAGGCGCTCTCCAGATGCGCCACATGATCCGCCCGCGTCGCCGGCGTGATCCGGTCCACCATCGTGTTCGGAAACGCCCCGCGCTCGGCGATCCATTCCGCCAGGCCCAGATTTCCTTCACCGGCATCCCGCATCCGCGCGAAATCCAGCACCGCCCCGCGCAGCACGTCGCCGTTGTTCTGGATGTTGTCGCAACTCATCGCCGTGAAGGCGCCCGCCCCCGCCAACATCCGCCGCCGATACGCCTCCACGATGACCCCGATCGCGCTCCGCGGCCGCGCCGGCTCCGCCAGATCCGCCACCACCGCCGGATGCCCCGCATCCAGCCGCCGCGTCGCCGGGTTCAGGAGGTACCCGTTCTCGCTCACCGTCAGGCTGACGATCCGCATCGCCGGATCGTCCATCCGCCCCAGCAACCCCGCCGTGGAGTCCCCCGCGTAAACCACCCCCGCCAGCGACCCGATGACAGACACCGCCTCCGTCACCCCATCCCGCTCTACCAGCGTGTAGAGCCCATCCTGCGGCCCCAACGCCTGTTCCACGCGCGCATCCCCGGGCAGCAGCCCCGCGCCGAGAATCCCCCACTCCAGCGCCGATGATTCCCGTTCCATCAGCGCGTGCGCGTAACGCGCCATATGCGCGCGGTAAAATGCCCCCAGCCCGAGATGCAGGATCCCCGCCCGCACCGACGCCACGTCGTACCCGGGCACCCGCACCGGCGCGGCAATCCGCCCGAGATTGGCCCGGTTCAACACCACCGCTTCCATCGACGCTCTCCGCGCAGGCCGCCCCAAAGGAGGGAGAAGGAATTCTCCCCCCTTTGAAAACCCCCTCATCTTCTTCTAACAGGCTGCTGCGAGATGCGGATCAGGGGTCTCGCCGAGGGTCCACGACCCTCGGCGCACGACATCGGCCACAAGCGCCAAGGATCAGAAAAAGATGAGGGAGGGTCCGGGAGGGAGAATTCCTTCTCCCTCCCGGAGGCCACGAAGCCCTACGCCCCCAGGAACGCGACCAGATCCGCGTTCAGCCGATCCTTCTCCGTGAAGAACAGCCCGTGCGCCGCCCCGCCATACTCGATCAGCTTCGACCCGGTGATCATCCGCGCCGCCGCCCGCCCGCTCACATCGGTCGGCACGGTGGCATCGGCATCCCCGTGGATCACCAGCGTCGGCACCGTGAAGGCGCGCATATCCGCGCGGAAGTCCGTCTCCGAAAAGGCCCGCACGCAGTCGATCGTCGCCTTGGGCGAGGCCTGCAGCGCCAGCATCTGCGCCCACTGCATGATCTCGGCCGTCACGGTGAAGTTCAGCATCCCCGCGCCGAAGAACTGCTTGCCGAAGGTCGCCAGGAAGTTCGGCCGGTCGTCGCGCAGCCCCTTCACCATGTCGTCGAAGGTCGCGCGCGGCACGCCGTCCTCGTGGTCCGGCGTCTTCACCAGGAAGGGCGTCACCGCGCTCACCAGCACCGCCTTGGAGACACGCGAAGCCCCATGCCGCGCCAGATACCGCGCCACCTCGCCGCCGCCCATCGAGAAGCCGACCAGCGCCGCCCCCTGCAGGTCCAGCCCTTCCATCAGGTCCGACAGGTCGTTTGCCAGCGTGTCGTAGTCATACCCCGTGAAGGGCTTGCCGCTCTCCCCGAAGCCCCGTCGGTCATAGGCGATGACGCGATAGCCGTGCTCGGCCAGGAACAGCGCCTGGTACTCCCACATCGCCCCGCTCAGCGGCCAGCCATGGATCAGCACCACCGGCTTGCCGGCACCCCAGTCGGTGTAGTGGATGGCCACGTCGTCGCGGGTCTTGATGAAGGGCACCGATCGTCTCTCCTGCGCTGAAATCCCGGGCAGAACGGTCGTTCCAGGGCGCGGGTTGCCGCGCACTACATGGCTGCCATGTTGCATTGCAACGGCGGAAGCGCCGCCCCCGCCCCCAATTATCGCCCCGACCACCGGGCCTGAGCTCGGTCCGCCGACAGAGGACGACCCCCTTGCCCGACAACAGCGCCAGCCCGCTTTTCCAGCCCGTGAAGATCGGCGCCCTCGACCTCGCCAACCGCGTCGCCATGGCGCCCCTCACGCGCAGCCGCGCGCTCAAGGGCGATGTCCCGCGCCCGTCCGCCGCCACCTACTACGCCCAGCGCGCCTCTGCCGGCCTTCTCATCACCGAGGCCACCCAGATCAGCTGGACCGCCAAGGGTTACGCCTTCACCCCCGGCGTCTTCACCGAGGAACAGGCCAAGGCCTGGCGCAGCGTGACCGATGCGGTGCACGAGAAGGGCGGCAAGATCGTCACCCAGCTCTGGCATGTCGGCCGCATCTCCCACCCCAGCCTGCAGCCAAACAACGGCCAGCCCGTGGCCCCCTCCGCCGTTACGCCCAAGGGCCAGGCCTTCACCGAGACCGGCTTCCAGCCCCATGGCGAGCCCCGCGCGCTCGAGGTGGATGAGATCCGCGGGATCGTCGCCGACTTTGCCCATGCCGCCACCACTGCCCGCCAGGCCGGCTTCGACGGTGTCGAGATCCACGGCGCGAACGGCTACCTGATCGACCAGTTCCTCCGCGACGGCACGAACAAGCGCACGGACAACTACGGCGGCAGCATCGAGAACCGCACCCGCTTCCTCTTCGAGGTGCTGGATGCCGTCACCCAGGCCATCGGCGCCGACCGCACCGGCCTCCGCCTCTCCCCCGTCACCCCCGCCAACGACGCCAGCGACAGCAATCCCGCCCCCCTCTTCCGCCACGCGGTGGAAGGCCTGAACCGCTACGGCCTCGCCTATCTCCACATGATCGAGGGCGCGACGGGCGGCGCGCGCGACATCGTGCCCGATTACGACTTCATGGAGCTCCGCCGCCTCTTCCGCGGCGCCTACATGGCCAATAACGGCTACGACTTCGCCATGGCCGACGCCGCGCTCCGCGAAGGCCGCGCCGACCTCGTCGCCTTCGGCCGCCCGTATATCGCCAACCCCGACCTGGTCGAGCGCATGACGTCCGGCGCCCCGCTGGCCGAGCCCGACCGCACCACCTTCTACGGCGGCGACGACCACGGCTACACGGATTACCCTGCGCTGGCGGCCTGAGCCGCCATCCGCTGCGCTTGCGGCCAAGGCCGCAAGTCGCGCCAACGGTGATGCGCCCGGCCTCCCTCGCAGGGGGCCGGACTCCCGCTCGCGCCACCGTGGCTTTGCATTCCGCGAGTTTGCACTAACTTCGGCCTATCGATGCAAACACGCACCCATACCACGTCCGACTGGCCCACGGGCGGGGGAGAGATGGGCGCTCTCATCCGTGCGCATGACTGGGCCTCAACCCCTCTCGGCCCCATCGAGGCCTGGCCGCAAAGCCTGCGCGCCGCCGCCGGTCTCATGCTCGGCATCCGCCACCCAATGGTCCTCTGGTGGGGTCCGGAGCTCATCCAGCTCTACAACGATGCCCACCGCGAGACCCTCGATCCGGAAACGCATCCCGCCGTCCTTGGAATTCCCGGCCAGCAGGGCTGGGCCGATCTCTGGCACATCATCGGCCCGCAGATCGAAGCGGTCATGGCCGGCCAGGGCGCCACCCGGCATGTGGACCAGCTCCTCCCCATCACCCGCCAGGGCCAGCGCCGCGACACCTGGTGGACCTACAGCATCAGCCCCGTCGCGGATGACGAAGCCGCCACCGGCGTCGGCGGGGTCATCGTCGTCTGCCGCGAAACCACCAGGGTCGTTCTCGAACGCCGCCGGAGCGAGGCTCGCTACCGCGCCCTGTTCGACTCCATGGACCAGGGCTTCTGCGTCATCGAAATGCTGCTCGACGAGCACGGCCGGCCCGCCGACTACGCCTTCCTCGAGACGAACGAGGTGTTCGAGCGCCAGACCGGCCTCCGGGACGTCCTCGGCCGCAGGGCTCGCGACCTGGTGCCGGACCTGGAATCCTTCTGGATCGAGACCTATGGCCGGGTCGCTCTCACCGGCAAGCCCATCCGCTTCGCCAACCACACCCAGGCCATGGGCCGCTGGTTCGACGTCAACGCCTTCCGCATCGGCGAGCCCGGCGCGCACCATGTTGCCGTCCTCTTCAGCGACATCACCGCCCGCAAGGACGCCGAGGCCCGCCTGCGCGCGATGGAGACGCGCCAGGGCTTCCTCCTTCGCCTCGGCGACACCCTCGCCCCCCTGGCGGACGCGGCGGAGATCCAGGCCGAGGCCTGCCGCCTTCTCGGCGAGCACCTGTCCGTCGCCCAGGTCGGCTTCGGCGAGCTGAACGAGGCCGGCACCCATGTCGCCGTCCACCGGGACTGGACGGACGGCCGCATCCCCTCGGTCGCCGGCCTCTGGCTGCTGGACGATTTCGGCCCCAACTTCGCCGCCGCCCTGCACCGCGGCGAAACCGTCGCCATCCCCGACATCACCCTGGACCCCCGCACCAGCGAGCCCGGGACCGCCGCCTCCTTCGCCGCCATCGGCGTGCAGGCCATCCTCGACGTGCCGCGCATCCGCAACGGCCGCCTCGCCACCATGCTCTTCATCCACGAACCCGCCCCGCGCGAATGGCAGCCCGCCGAGCTCGCCCTGGTCGATGAGACCTGCGACCGCCTCTGGGCCGCCGTCGAGCGCGCCCGGGCCGAGCACCGCCTGCGCGAGAGCGAGGAACGCCTCCGCCTCATCGTCGAGAACGTGCACGACTACGCCATCTTCACCACCGACCCCGACTACTGCATCGACACCTGGCTCCCCGGCGCCGCCGCCGTCTTCGGCTGGACCTCGGGGGAGGCCCTCGGCCAGTCTGCCGCCCTGCTCTACACCGCCGAGGACCGCGCGCGCGGCATCCCCGCCGAGGAGCTGGAGACCGCCCGTCAGGAGGGCACCGCCCCCAACATCCGCTGGCACCTCCGCCAGGACGGCACCCGCGTCTTCATCGAGGGCAGCGTCACCGCCCTCCGCCATGCCGACGGCACCGTCCGCGGCTTCCTCAAGATCGGCCAGGACGTCACCGAGCGCCGCGCCGCCGAGCACCGCCAGGCCCTGCTGGCGCGGGAAGTGGACCACCGCGCCAAGAACGCCCTCGCCGTGGTGCAGACCGCCCTCCGCCTCACCCCACGGGAAGACCCCGCCGCCTATGCCGCCGCCGTGGAAGGCCGCGTGGGCGCGCTGGCCCGCGCCCAGACCCTGCTGGCCGAGGAGCGCTGGAGCGGCGCCGCCCTGCACGCCATCCTGCGCGGCGAGCTCGCCCCCTTCCTCTCCGGCCAGCGCGCGGACCTGGACGGCCCGCCGGTCGTCCTCCCCGCCGGCATGGCCCAGCCGCTCGCCATGGCCATCCACGAGTTGGCCACCAACGCCCTCAAATACGGTGCCCTCTCCGTGCCCACCGGCCGCGTCTCCGTCTCCTGGCACCTCGCCGGCCCGCCGCCGGGCCTGCTGTGCCTACGCTGGGCCGAGAATGGCGGCCCGCCCGTGGCCGAAACCCCCACCCGCCGCGGCTTCGGCTCCCGCGTGCTCGAGGGCACCGTCCGCCGCCAGCTCGGCGGCGCCGTCCTCCTCCGCTGGAACGCCACGGGCCTGGTCTGCGAGGTCGAGGTCCCGCTCGGCCCCGCCGCCACCACCCCGCGCCCGGAAGCCATGCCCGCCCCCATCGCCCAGGCGCACCACTGACCTTCCCCTGCTCCCTTCGCTCATGAGACGAGGCGGCCACCTCTCCTCGCTCCGTGTTGCGAGTCAAACGCAACCACCTCTATAGCTGCCCCAGCGACGGACGAGCCCCGCCCCGGCCCGGCCCCCCCCCCCCGAGCCCAGGCCGGGCCGCTCCACCCGCCGAGGAGGCCCGATGCCCACCCCAGACCAGGCCGCCCCCGCCCCTCCGATGCGGGACCCTGTCCTGCTCTCCCTCATGGTCGCCACCTTCTCCGGCAGCCTCGCCATGATGGCCTTCGTCGCGCTGATCGGCCCCATCGCCCGGGTCGCCGGGCTGCAGCCCTGGCAGGCCGGCCTCGCCGTCACCGCCTCGGGCGTGATGTGGATGCTCGGCGCCCGCCCCTGGGGCCTGGCCAGCGACCGCTACGGACGCCGCACCGTCCTCCTCGCCGGCGCCATCGGCTTTGCCCTTGCCTACTGGGCCCTCTGCCTCTTCATCGACGCCGTGCTGCGCTGGCAGTTCCCCCCCACCGCCGCCTTCCTCGGGCTGGTGCTCGGCCGCGCCCTTGTCGGCGGTTTCTACGCCGCCATCCCCGCCGCCAGCGGCGCCCTCATCGCGGACCGCACGCCGCCGGACCGCCGCGCCTCCGCCATGGCCCTGCTCGGCACCGGCAGCGGCGCGGGGCTGGTGATGGGCCCGGCCCTCGCCGCCCTGCTCGTCCCCTTCGGCCTCAGCGCCCCCCTCCTCGCCACCGCCGCCTTGCCGGTGGTCGCCCTGCTGGCCATCCTGTGGAAGGTCCCCGCCCCGCCACAGCAGATACGCCCGCCGCGGGTGGCCCTCCGCCTGCTCGACCCCCGCCTGCGCCACCCGCTCCTGGTCGCCTTCGCCGCCATGTTCGGCGTCTCCATCGCCCAGGTCTCCATCGGCTTCTTCGCGCTCGACCGCCTGAACCTGGCGCCCGAGGCCGCTGCCCAGGCCGCCGCCACCGCGCTGGCGATGGTCGGTGTCGCCCTCGTCCTCTCCCAGGGCATCGCCAGCCGTCTCACCCTCGCCCCCGAACGCATGGTGGCCATCGGCACCCTCGTCGCCGGCCTCGGCTTCGGCTCCGTGGCCCTTGCCACCCAGCCCTGGATGCTCGCCGCTGCCTACTTCATCGCCGCCGCCGGCATGGGCTGGGTCTTTCCCGGCTTCGCCGCCATGGCCGCCAATGCCGTGGGCCCGTCCGAACAGGGGGGCGCCGCGGGCGCCGCCGGCAGCGCCCAGGGCCTGGGCATGATGCTCGGCCCGATCGCGGGCAGCCTGCTCTACATGCTCGGCCCCGTGCTGCCCTACCTGCTCGTCTGCGCCCTCCTCCTCGCCGTCTTCCTCCTCACCGCCCTGCGCACCACCCGCGCCCCCGCGCCCGCTTGACCCCCCGGAGCCACCGCCCCCGTGCAGGACCTGATCGCCCAGCTCGCCGCCGACGCCGACAGCCTCGTCGCCCTTCGCCACGACCTCCACCGCCACCCCGAGATGGGCTTCGAGGAGCACCGCACCGCCGCCCTTTTCGCGTCCCACCTGCGTGACCTCGGCCTCACGGTCGAAACCGGCCTCGCCGGCACCGGCCTCGTCGCCACCCTGCACGGCCGCCGCCCCGGCCAGCGCGCCATCGCGCTCCGCGCCGATATGGACGCCCTACCCATCACCGAGGCCACCAACCTCCCCCACGCCTCCACCAACCCCGGCGTCATGCATGCCTGCGGCCATGACGGCCACAGCACCATGCTCCTCGGCGCCGCCCGCCACCTGGCCGCCAACCCCGACTTCGCCGGCACGGTCCACTTTATCTTCCAGCCCGCCGAGGAAGGCCTCGGCGGCGGCCGCCGCATGGTCGAGGAGGGCCTGTTCCAGCGCTACCCGGTGGACGCCGTCTTCGGCCTCCACAACGAACCCGGCTTGGCCCTCGGGCGCTTCGGCATCCGCCCCGGCCCCATGCTCGCCAATGTCGACACCTGGTCCGTCACCTTCCGCGGCACCGGCGGCCACGGCGCCGTCCCCCACCGCGCCACCGACCCCACCCAGCCCCTCGCCGCCTTCATCACCGCCCTGCAATCCGTCATCGGCCGCAACCTGCCCGCCCGCGAAACCGGCGTCCTCAGCATCGGCCACATCGCCGCTGGCGACGCCCGCGCGCCGAACGTCATCCCCGCCACCACCCTCGTCACCGGCACCGGCCGATCCTTCAAGCCCGAGGTGCGCGAAACCATGGGCCGCCGCCTGCGCGAACTCGCGGAATCTCTCGCCACCGCACATGGCTGCACGGCCGAGGTCACCTACCGCCACGACTACCCCGCCCTGGTGAACACCCCCGACGAAACCGCACTCGCCGCCCGCGCCGCCGCCGCCCTCGCCGGCCCCGGCACCGTCGATACCGACTTCCCCCCGATCACCGCCGGGGAGGACTTCGCCTACATGCTGCAACAACGCCCCGGCGCCTTTATCCTCGTCGGCAACGGCGTGGCGGAGGACGGCAGCTACCACCACGTCCACACCCCGCATTACGACTTCAACGACGCCCTCATCCCCATCGGCGCCGCCTACTGGGTCAGCCTCGTCCGCCACGCCCTGGGCGACGACAGCGGCACCTGACGCCCCCAGGAGGGAGAAGGAATTCTCCCTCCCGGACCCTCCCTCATCTTTTTCTCCGGGGCTGCCGCGGGATGCGGCGCTGGAAGCACGCGAGCGGCCACGCCGCTCGGCGACAGCCATGGCCCCCGCGCCCCCAAGCCTGCGGCGCAACACCTGCCCATCGCATCCGCGGCAGCCCGATCGCTGGGGTCTGGGGACCCCCGGTGGGGTCCCCAGCGGAGGGTTCGGGACGCTGGCCTCCCGGGGGCCACCCGCACCGCACGACCTTGCCGCGGCCGCCCACCCGTTCTATTGAGAATGCTTATCAAATACGATCCCAGGACGCCCCCAGTGATCCCGCTTCGCCAGGAATGGCCCGCCGACTTCGCCGCGCGCTACCGCGCCGCCGGCCACTGGCGCGGCGAGACCTTCCCGGCCTTCCTCCGGCAGCGCGCCGCTGAGTACCCGGACGCCGTGGCGATCATCGGCGGCCCCCAGCGCTGGACCTATACGGAGCTGCACGCCCGCGCCGAGGCTGCGGCGGCCGGCTACCTCGCCCTCGGCCTCCGCCCGGGCGACCGCGTGGTCGTCCAGCTCGGCAATATCCCCGAGTTCTTCTCCGCTGTCTTCGGCCTGTTCCGCGCCGGCATGATCCCGGTCTACGCCCTCCCGGCGCATCGCCTGACCGAGCTCGCCCATTTCGCCGCGAAATCCGAAGCCGCCGCCTATATCGCCGCGGAACGGCAGGACGGCTTCGACTACCGCACCCTCGCGCGCGACCTGCGCGCGGCCTCGCCCAACCTGCGCCATGTAGTGATCGTCGGCGATGCCGCCGAGTTCACCCCCTTTGCGTCGCTGGACGGCGACCGCGCCGCACTGCCCGGCGATCCGGACCCGGGGAGCGTCGCCTTCCTGCAGATCTCCGGCGGCACCACGGGCCTGTCGAAGCTCATCCCGCGCACGCATGACGACTACATCTACAGCTTCCGCGCCAGCAACGAGATCTGCGGCGTCACGCGCGACAGCACCTTCCTCACCGCACTCCCCGCCGCGCACAACTTCCCGATGAGCTCGCCCGGCCATATGGGCGCGCTCTACGCCGGCGCCCGCGTCGTCCTCAGCCCCACGCCGAGCCCCGACGCCGCCTTCCCGCTGATCGAGCGCGAGCGCGTCACCATCACCGGCCTCGTTCCCCCGCTCGCCCTCCTCTGGGCCCAGGCCGCGGCAACCACGAAGCACGACCTCTCCAGCCTGAAGGTTCTCCTCGTCGGCGGCGCGAAGCTGACGCCCGAGGCCGCCCGCCGCGTGCGCGACGGCCTGCCCGCGCAGCTGCAGCAGGTCTTCGGCATGGCAGAAGGCCTGGTGAACTACACGCGCCTGAGCGACGCCGAGGACACCGTCCTCGAGACCCAGGGCCGCCCCATCTCCCCCGACGACGAGGTGCTGATTCTCGACGACCTCGGCGAGCCCGTGCCCGAGGGCGAGCCCGGCCACCTCCTCGCCCGCGGCCCCTACACCATCCGCGCCTACCACAACGACGAGGCCGCCAACGCCCGCTCCTTCACCGCGGACGGCTACTACCGCACCGGCGACATCGTCCGCCGCCTGCCCGGCGGCTACCTCGTCGTCCAGGGCCGCGCCGGAGACCACATCAACCGCGCCGGCGAGAAGATCTCCGCGGAAGAGGTCGAGGACCACCTCCTCGCCCATCCCCAGGTCTTCGACGCCGCCGTCGTCTCCGTGCCCGACGAGTATCTGGGCGAACGCAGCTGCGCCTTCGTCATCCCATCAGGTGAACGCCCGCGCCCCGCCGCGCTGAAGGCCTGGATGCGC
The DNA here is from genome assembly GCF_054165765.1 of Roseomonas sp. WA12. NCBI lineage: Bacteria > Pseudomonadati > Pseudomonadota > Alphaproteobacteria > Acetobacterales > Roseomonadaceae > Roseomonas > Roseomonas sp. WA12. Next base: position 4,049,838 of record NZ_CM135108.1, read on the forward strand.
ACCCGCGGCATCGCCGACTTCAAGGTGCCCGATCAGGTCGTGCTGGTGGACAGCTTCGAGACCACCGCCGCCGGCAAGATCAGCCGCAAGGAACTGCGCGCCCGCCTGCGCGCGCAACTCATGGCCGAAGAAGGCGCGGGCTGAGGAGAGGCGGATGACCGACGAGACGAACCCGCCCCAGATGCGGGACACGATGACGCGGGCACCGATGACGCGCGAAGGGATGCGCGCCGACCTCGCGCGCCTGCTGCGCATGGATCCCGAGGAGATCGGCGACGAGGATGACCTCGCCGATCTCGGCCTGGATTCCTTGCGCGCCATGGGCCTTGTCATGCGCTGGACCGAGGCCGGACTTCCCCTCGATTTCGGCGAGCTCGCCGAGGCGCTGACGCTGAACGCCTGGTGGACCGCCGCCGAGCACGCCATGGCCCGCCTCGACCCGAACGGCCCCGTCCGTGGCTGACGGCGGCGCCGCGGCCCCGCCCGCGCTGCCGCTGACCGAGGCGCAGACCGGCCTTTGGTACGCGCAGCGCCTGGATCCCGGAAACCCGGTCTTCAACACCGGCCAGTACCTCGAATTCCGCGGCGCACTCGATGTGCAGGCCTTCCGCGAGGCCGTGGACGGGATGGTGGCCGAGGCGGACTCCCTCGCCCTCCGCATCCAGGACACCCCCGGCAGCGCCACCCAGCGCCCCGATCCCGCCCTCCGCCCCTGGCTCGAATTGGTGGACCTCACGGGAGACCCCACCCCCCTGGCCACCGCCCGCGCCGCGATGGCGCAGGACATGGCCCGCGCGGTCGACCCCGCCCGCGGCCCCCTCGCCGCCGAGCACCTGTACCGCCTCTCCCCCAGCCACCACCTCTGGTACCAGCGCGCCCACCACCTCGCGCTGGACGGCTTCGGCACCGAACTCCTCGTCCGCCGCGTCGCCGCGCTCTACGCTGCCCGCCTCACCGGCGCCGATCCCGGCAAGCCCCTCGCCCCCTTCGCCGCGACGGTGCAGGAGGACGCCACCTACCGCGCCTCCCCCCGCCGCGAGACCGATGCCGCCTACTGGCGCGCCGCCATGGCCGACGCGCCCGAAGTCACCGGCATCGCCCAGGGAGCAACTGCTGGCACCGCCCTCACCGCCCGCACCGCCCACCGCGCCCACGCCACCATCGGCGCCACCACCGGCGAAGCTCTCCGCCGCACCGCCGCCGCGCACGACCTCGCCTGGCCCGACCTCCTCACCGCCCTCCTCGGCGCCTACTGCCGCCGCCTGACGGGCGAGCCGGAAGCCGTCCTCGGCGTCACCTTCATGAACCGCTTCGGCAGCGCCGCCGCCCGCGTCCCCGCGACGCTGATGAACGTCCTCCCCCTCCGCGTCACACTCGACGAATCCCTGCCCCTGCACGAGGCCGCGGAGCCGATCGTCGCCCAGCTCGCCCGCCTCCGCCGCCACGGCCGCTACCGCGGCGAACAGCTACGGCGCGACCTCGGCCGCGTCGGCGCCGGCCGCCGCCTGCACGGCGCCATCATCAACATCCAGCCCTTCCACGAGATCCCCGCCTTCCCCGGCCTCACTGCCGAGTTGCACCTGCTCGGCACCGGCCCCGTGGACGACATCACCTTCGACCTCCGCACCGATCCCGGCGCCGCCACCCTGCGCCTCGACGTGGAGGCCAACCCCACCCTCTACACGCCCGAGGAAACCGCCGCCCACGCGACCCGCGCCGCGCATTTCATCGCCGCCGCCCTCACCACCGGCCGCCTCGCCGACGTCACGACCGCCACCCCCGAGGAAGCGCACCACTTCATCGAGACGGTGAACGGCACCGCCCACCCCGTCCCCGACACCACGCTCCCAGCCCTGATCGAAGCCGCGATGCAGGCGCACCCCGACACCGTCGCGCTCCGCTTCGAGAACACGGCCCTCACCTATCGCGAGCTCGACACAAGCAGCGCCGCCCTCGCCGCTACCCTCTTCGCGCGCGGCATCGGCCGAGGCGATCTCGTCGCCATCTTCCTCGACCGCTCCCTCGAACTCGTCATCGCCCTCCTTGCCACGATGCGCGCCGGTGCCGCCTACCTGCCGCTGGACCCCGCCCACCCCACCGACCGCCTCGCCCGCATCCTGGCCTCCGCCAAGCCCCGCCTCGCCCTCGCGCAAGCGCCGCTCCCCGGCGAACTCGAAACCCTCCTCCCGCCCACCTGGCCGCATACCGGCACCGCCCCGAAAGGCCCCGCCTTCACGAGAGCTGGGCCCGAGGACGCCGCCTACGCCATCTACACCTCCGGCTCGACCGGCGAGCCCAAGGGCGCCGTCATCGCCCACCGCGCCATCGTCAACCGCCTGGAATGGATGCGCGCCCACTACGCCATCACGCCGGAAGATCGGATCCTCCAGAAAACCCCCGCCACCTTCGATGTCTCGGTCTGGGAATTCTTCCTGCCCCTGATCTCAGGCGCCACCCTCGTTCTCGCCCCGCCCGGCGCACACCGGGACCCCGCCGCCATCGCCCGCCTCATCCACGACGAGCGCATCACGACAGCGCATTTCGTCCCCTCGATGCTCGCCGCCTTCCTCGCCCATCCCGACGCCAGCGGCCTCGCGATGACGCGCGTCTTCTGCTCCGGCGAAGAGCTCACCCCCGACATCCGCGACCGCTTCCACGCCACGATCCAGGCCGAGCTGCACAACCTCTACGGCCCCACCGAGGCCGCCGTGGATGTCAGCTTCTGGGACGCCTCCGCCGGCGACAGCAGCCACCCCATCCCCATCGGCCGCCCCGTCTGGAATACCCGCCTCTACGTGCTGGACGACGCCCTGCGCCCCGTCCCCCCAGGCGTCACCGGTCACCTCTTCATCGCCGGCATCCAGCTCGCCGAAGGCTATCTCGGCCGCCCCGACCTCACCGCCCGCGCCTTCATCGCGGACCCGTTCAGGCCCGGCGAGCGCATGTACCGCACCGGCGACCTCGCCCGTTACCGCGCGGACGGTCCCATCCTCTATCTCGGCCGCGCCGACACCCAGGTAAAACTCCGCGGCTACCGCATCGAGCTCGGCGAGATCGAGGCCGCCGTCACCTCATCCCCCATGGTCCGCCAGGCCCGCGTCATCGCGCGCGAGGACCGCCCCGGCGACCGCCGCTTGGTCGCCTACCTCGTCCCAAACCCCGGCTATGACCCCGGCGCCCTCCGCACCCACCTCGCCGCCCGCCTGCCGGACTACATGGTCCCCTCGGCCCTCGTCGCGCTCGACGCCCTGCCCGTGAACACCAGCGGCAAGCTCGACCGCGCCGCCCTCCCCGCCCCCGACATGCAGGCCGCCGGGACCCGCGCACCGAGCACCGAAACCGAACGCCGCCTCGCGCCCCTCTTCGCCGAAGTCCTGGACCTCCCCGGGATCGGCGCCGACGACGACTTCTTCGCCCTCGGCGGCCACTCCCTCCTCGCCGTGGACCTGATGCTGCGCGTGCAGGAGGTCTTCGCCCGCGACCCCGGCCTCGGCGCCCTGTTCGAGCACCCCACCGTCGCCCGCCTCGCCGCCCTGCTGGACGCCGCCGCCCTCCCCCCCAGCGACAACGGCCTCCGCCCCCTCATCCGCCTCGGCACCGGCGACGACACGCGCCCCCCGCTCGTCGTCATCCACCCCGCCGGCGGCATCGCCTGGTGCTACGGCAGCCTCGCCCGCGCGCTCACGCCCACCCGCACTACACTCGCCCTCCAGGCCCCATCCCTCGACGCCGACACCCCCCCGCCCGCCAGCCTCGAAGCCCTCGCCGCCGACTACGCCGACCGCATCCTGGAAGCGGCCCACCCCGGCCCCATCCACCTCGCCGGCTGGTCCGTCGGCGGCATCATCGCCCACGCCATGGCCGTCCGCCTCCAGGACCTCGGCCACCCCGTCGGCACCCTCGCCCTGCTCGACGCCTACCCCGCCGATGCCTGGCGTGCCGAACCCGAACCCGACGCCGCCGCCGTGTACCGCGCCCTCCTCGCCATCGCCGGCCATGACCCCGCGCAACACCCCGACTTGCCCCTGAACCGCACCGCCGTGATGGATTTCCTCCGCCGCGGCGGCACCCCCCTCGGCCGCCTCCCCGAGGCCGCGCTCGACGGCGTGGTGCGCGTCGTCGAAGGCAACAACCGCCTCGTCCGCACCCACCACCACCGCCGCTACAACGGCCCCCTCACCCACTTCCGCGCCGCCCACGACCACGCCGGCCGCGCCCTCACCCCGGGCATGTGGGCGCCCTTCGCCGCGCAGCTTGATGTCGTGGATGTCCCCGCCCTGCACGGCGAGATGATGGGCGCCACCGCCACCGCGGTCATCGCGCCGGCCCTGCGGCGGTTGATGGGGGAGTGACGCGCGGGCTGCCTCCGGGAGGCCAGCCTCCCGGACCCTCCGCTGGGAACCCCCACGGGGGTCCCCAGACCCCAGCGATGGGGCTGCCGCGGATACGATGATCAAAGGACAGCGCCGCAGGCCAAAAGCCATCGGCCGCGCACACCGCAACGCCAATCGCCTGAGGTCATGAACATCAGGCGCACCACGACCCCCGCATTCCGCGGCAGCCACCCAGAAAAAGATGAGGGAGGGTCCGGGAGGGAGAATTCCTTCTCCCTCCCGGTTCCCCAGCCCGGCAATCAGCCCCGGATGATGCTGACCGTATCCCCGTTCGGATCCTCGACCGGCGGCTGCCCCCGCGGCGCCATCCGCGCCTTGTTCGTCACGTAGGCGACGCCCGAGCGCCGATCGAGCGCGATCGTGTTCGGATGCGTCCCCGTCGCCAGGCTCGCCGTCACCGTCAGGTTCCGCGCATCCACCAGGCTCACCGTCCCCGCGCCGCGATTGGCGACATAGGCCGTCGCCCCGTCGGCGGTCAGGGTGATGCTGAGCGCGCCCGCGCCCGTCTCCAGCATCTTCACGACCCCCCCGGACGCCGCGTCGAGCACCGCGACGCTGCCGCTCTTCTGGTTCGCGCAGAAGATCCGCCCGCTTGCCGGGTCGAAGGCCAGGTTGATCGCGCCGTCACCGCCCGAGGCGAAGCGGCGCACGCCCGCCTTCCGCGCCAGGCTCACCTCCACCACCTCGTTGGCAGTGAGCGCCGCGGCGAACAGGCGGTCGCCCGCGGCGTCGTAGCTCAGCCCGCTGATGCCGCCCTCCAGCCCTTCGGTGATCACGGTGGAGACGGTGTTGGCGGCCGTGTCCACCACCCAGATCGCGCTCGGCTTCTCGCGATAGCCGAAGATCGAGACGAAGGCCCGGTTCCGCGCCTCGTCCACGATCACCTGGCGCACATGCGCGCCCTCGCCCTCGCCGATATGCGCCTTCACCGTCCCGCTCTGCAGGTCGATCGCCAGCAGCTTGCCGTCGCGCGTGGCGGTGCCGAACAGCGTGCCCGTGCGATCATTGATCGCGAGGCCGAAGGCCGGATCGTCGCCCAGCTCGATCGTCGCGCGCGGCTCGAGCGTGCGGAGGTCGAGGCCGATGATCTTCGCGGCATTGCTTCCCCGCGCACCTGTGCTCGCGACGTAGAGAAGATCTCGGCTGGGGCTGACCACGAGCTCGTACAGCCCCGGCGCCACCTTGGCGCTGCGCTCCACCGCCGCCGCCGCCCGGCCGGGCGAGGACGCGAGGGCGAGGCCGGTGCCGCCGAGCAGCGCCATCATGTGGCGCCGCGAGAGCATCGGGCGGGAAAGGATCTGTTCGGTCGGCATCGGGGGAGCCCTCTGGACATGGCGCCCCAACGGCGGGGCGGGCGCGGCACGGTGGACAGGCCACGGATGCTTGCGACTAATTCGCAATAGCCAGGATCGCCCCGCCCGGCAAGGCCCGCCGCCCCGCGCCATCAACCCCCAGGGCAGTTCCCAGGGCGCGCCGATAAACCCGCCGGAACACCCCGGCGGGTTCATGACCGCCCCGCGCAGATCAGCGCGCCGGCAGCGCCGCGATCGCGTTGCCCGCAGGCCCGCCAGCGTCCCGCCGCCCGCCACCAAACCCGGGCAAACCGCCCCACCCCACGGAAACAGCTGCGTGATCCGTCGCGGCACCCGGAAGACGCGCCCCGCGCCAGCCATCCGCCGCGGGTTCAGCATTCAGCCCCGCTGGAACCACCCAGCCCCAGCCCTGGCCGGCCGCAACGGCCCAGGCCTCGGCATCGTCCCACGCATCACGCATCATCATCCCCCATCCTTCCCTGGCGCCCGAGCGCCGTCCCCGGCGCAAACCGTGGCGCAATCTCTGGCCCAGCCGCCAGCCCAACCGCCGGCAAGCTGCCCGATCCCACCTGGGGCACCGCCACCGACCGCATCCGCGCGTCCGGCTCCGGCCCCATCGCCGGCGACGCGACCGGCACCTCCACCGCAGGCTCGCCCACCAGCGGCACCAGCGCCTCGCGAAACCGCGCCGCGCAGGCTTCCCAGGAGAACCCCGCCGCATGCGCCCGGCAGGCGCCCCGGTCGGCCCCCAGCGCCCGCAGGCAGGCCGCCCGAAGATCCTCGTCCAGCGCCCCGACCGGTGCATCCCCCACCACGTCGAGCGGCCCGCTGACAGGAAGCGCCGCCACCGGCGTTCCGCTCGCCAGCGCCTCCAGCAGCACCAGCCCGAAGGTGTCTGTGCGCGAGGGGAACACGAACACATCCGCCGCCGCGTAATGCGCCGCCAGCTCGCCGTTCTCGCGATACCCCGTGAACACCGCATCCGGGAACCGCCGCCGCAGCGCCGGCAGCTGCGGCCCGTCGCCCACCACCACCTTCGTCCCCGGCAGGTCGAGCGAAAGGAAGGCCGCGATGTTCTTCTCCACCGCAACGCGCCCCGCATACAGGAACACCGGCCGCGCCAGCCCCGCGAACAGGTCCGCATGCACCGCCGCCGCCGCCGGATTGAACCGCGCCAGATCCACCCCGCGCGACCATCGCCGCACCGGCCCGAACCCCCGCTCTACCAGCTCCCGCACCAGCGACCCCGTCGCCGCCAGCACCCCGGCGGAGGGCGCGTGGAAGCGCCGCATCACCGCCCAGCTCCAGGCCGTGGGCACACCCGTGCGCGCGTGCAGGTAATCCGGGAACCGCGTGTGGAAGGAGGTGGTGAAGGGCCAGCCCCGCGCGCGGCACAGCCGCCGCATCGCCCAGCCCAGCGGCCCCTCGGTCGCGATATGCACCGCATCCGGCGCGAAGGCGTCCACCATCCTCCGCAGCCGCCGCCCCGGCAGCACCGCCAGCCGGATCTCCGAATAGCCCGGCGCGGGGACGGCGCGGAACGCGGCGGGCCCGATCACCTCCACCACGTCGCCGCCCCCATGCAGATGCCGCAGGACGGTCTCCATCGTGCGCACCACGCCATTCACCTGCGGATGCCAGGCATCCGAGACGATCAGGATGCGCAGCGCACCGCCCTCACGCGAAGCCGTCCTCACCCCACCAGATCGGCGGCGGGGTCCGCCGCACGCCGGGGCTCCGCCGCGCGCCGCGGCCGAAAGAAGGACAACCGCCGCTCCGCCGCCCAGTCTACCAGCTCGAAGCGCCCGTCGGCATGCTCCACCAGCGCCGTGCAGCTCTCCACCCAGTCGCCGTCGTTCATGTACAGAACGCCGCCGATGTCGCGCATCTCGGCATGGTGGATGTGCCCGCACACCACCCCGTCGAAGCCCCGCCGCCGCGCCTCATGCGCGAGCGCCTCCTCGAAGCGGTCGATCGCCTTCACCGCCCCCTTCACCTGCCGCTTCAACCACTGCGACAGCGACCAGTAGGGATAGCCGAAGCGGCGCCGCGCCAGGTTGAACACCCGGTTCAGCTCCAGCGCCGCGTCATAGGCCCAGTCACCGAGCAGCGCGAGGAACTTGGCGTAGCGCACCACGCTGTCGAAGGCGTCGCCATGGATCACCAGCAGACGCCGCCCATCGACGGTCAGGTGCTCCGCCTCGCCCGCCAGCTTGATGCCCGCGATCTCCAGCCCCAGCCAGTCGCGGAACATCTCGTCGTGGTTGCCGGGGATGTAGACCACCTCCGTCCCGTGCCGCGCCATGCGCAGCACCAGCCGGATCACCTCGTCATGCTGCGGGTCCCAGTACCAGCTCTTCCGCAGCCGCCACCCGTCGACGATGTCGCCGACGAGGTAGAGCCGCTCGCACTCCACCTGCTTGAGGAAGTCCGCGAGGAAATCCGCACGGCACCCCCGCGTGCCCAGATGCAGGTCGGAGAGAAACACGCTGCGGTACCGCCTGACCTGGCCACTGCTCGCATCGGTGTGGTGCATTGGAGCCCCGTCCATCCGTGTGCCCGGGCCTTACCGCCACGAAACGCACAGCCGGATGACCGCCGCGTGACCATCGCGCGACACACGCGCGCAGCAGTCTGCGGCGGGGGCTGTCAGCCCTACTCCCGCGCCATCCCCAGGTCGCGCAGCACCTGCCGGTTGCCCGCGCTCTCCTGCGCGAAGCGCTCGCGGAACGCCGCCCCCGTGGCAAAGCTCGGCACCGAGTTCAGCCGCCCCGCCGCGGCGCGGAAGCTCTCGCTCCCCACCGCCTCGCCGCAGGCCCGCTCCAGCACCGCCGCCGCCGCATCCGGCAACCCCGCCGGCGCCACCAGCCCGCCCGCCGAGCTGCCGACGATCGGATACCCCGCCTCCGTCACCGTCGGCACCTCCGCCAGCCCCTGCACCCGCGCCGCGTTGAACACCCCCGCCACCGGCAGCCCGGTGGAGGCCGGGATCGATGGGCTCTCGACGAAGGCCATGATCTGACCGCCCAGCGCCGCCGCCGCCATCGGCCCCGCGCCGGTGAAGGGCGCATGCAACGCCTCCACCCCCGCCGCCCGCAGCAACCGCGCGATCAGGATGTGCTGCGTGCTGCCCTGCCCGGGCGAGCCATAGACCAGCGCCTCCGGCTTCGTCCGCCCGTACGCCACCATGCCAGCGATGTCCCGGAACGGCGCCTCCCGCCCGAGCACCAGCACCTGCGGGTTGTCATAGACCAGGCACAGATACCGGAAGCTCTCGAGCGAATAGCTCAGCGGCACGAGATGCGGCTGCGCCGTCAGCGGCGTGTTCGGCGAGAGCCCGATCGTGTACCCATCCGGCCTCGCCCGCGCGACCTCGGCATCCCCGATCGTCCCCGAAGCCCCGCCCCGGTTCACCACCACCACGCTCTGCCCCAGCGCCTGCGACAGCGCCGCCTGCAGCGCCCGCGCCATCAGGTCCGTGTTCCCGCCGGGCGGATAGGGCACGATCAGCTGGATCGGCCGCGCCGGATACGCCTCCTGCGCCCCCGCAATCCCTGCCGCCAACAGCATCGGCACAACGGCCGCGACAACCCGCCCCCACCACCCACGACGCATGGACATCCCTCCTGCTCTTGCCTGTTGCGAAGGATGCTACGGCCCGGCCGCCCCGCCCTTCAACCGCACCGCCCGCCAGGCGTTTCACCCCATACACGCCAGGAGCGCCAACCGATGTCCGACATCGCCCCCACCGGCACCAGCAAGGCCGACTTCCCCGAGAGCGGCCGCCGCCTCATCTCCGCCGACAAGGTGGAAGGCACCGCCGTCTACAACCGCAACGGTGACCGCCTCGGCACCATCGAGACCGTGATGATCGACAAGATCTCCGGCCGCGTCGCCTTCGCCGTCATGTCCTTTGGCGGCTTCCTCGGCCTCGGCGAGAACCACCACCCGCTGCCCTGGTCCGTCCTCACCTACGACACGACCAAGGCCGGCTACGTCGTCGACCTCACCCGCGAGCAGCTCGAGGGCGCCCCCGCCTACGCCGCCGCCGACAACATCGACCTGTCCGACACCCATGGCCGCCGCGTCTACGACTACTACAAGGCCCAGCCCTTCTGGCTCGACGTGGCTTAGAACGCCCCACTTCCCCCCGCCCGCATTCCACCGCAAAACACGGGGGAACGCGGGCGGGGGAACACGCAGCACATGACGGGCATCGGCATCCTCGGAATCTCCGGCCGCATGGGCCGCCTTCTCGCCGAGGAAGTGGCCGCGGCCGGAGCCACCCTCGCCGGCGGCACAGCCCGCTCGGGCGACCAGTGGCCCACCAACCCGGCCGCCCTCGCCCGCACCGCCGACGTCCTCATCGACTTCACCACCGCGGACGCCGTCCTCCCCCACCTCCAGGCGGCGCGCGACGCCCGCAAACCCCTCATCCTCGGCACCTCCGGCCTCACCCCCGCCCAGGAAGCCGCACTCCGCGACGCCGCGCTCGACATCCCCATCGTCTACGCCGCCAACTTCGCGCCCGGCGTGAACCTCGTCCTCGCCCTCGCCGAACGCCTCGCCGCCGCGCTCCCCGCGGAAACCTACGACGCCGAAATCCTAGAAACCCACCACCGCCAGAAGATCGACGCCCCCTCCGGCACCGCCATCGCCCTCGGCCGCGCCGTCGCCGCCGGCCGCCACACCACCCTCGAAGCCGCCGGCACCGAATCCGGCCGGGACGGCCACACCGGCCCCCGCAAGCCCGGCGCCATCGGCTTCGCCTCCCTCCGCGCCGGCCAGGTCGTCGGCGAACACACCCTCCTCTTCGCCAGCGCCTCCGAGCACATCTCCCTCACCCACCGCTCCTTCGACCGCCGCGTCTACGCAACCGGCGCCGTCCGCGCCGCCCTCTGGGCCACCACCCAACCCCCGGGCCTCTACGGCATGAAGCACGTCCTCGGCATGGCCTGACCCACCGCAGCCCACGCCCCACAGAAGCGTTCCGCCGCAACCGGGCCCAAGCACCACGCGGGCCCAGCTCCGGAAGGACCGCACCCCATGCCCCATACCCGACGCACCCTCGCGACCCGCCTCCTCCCTGCCGCGGCCCTCGCCCTGGCAACGGCCACCCCCCTCCTCCGCCCCACAAAGGCCCAGGCCGCCACCCGCACGGAAATCGACGCCGACGTCGCGGCCGCCCTCACCCGCCTCCGCAACCTCCCCAACGCAGCGCCCCTCTTCGCCCAGGCCCGCGCCACCCTCGTCTTCCCGCGCATCATCCAGGGCGGCTTCATCGTCGGCGGCCAGTACGGCGAAGGCGCCCTCCTCATCGGCAGCACCCCGGCCGGCTACTACAACATCGCCGGCGTCTCCTTCGGCCTCCTCGCCGGCGCCCAGTCCTCCGGCCTCGCCATGTTCTTCATGACCGAGGAATCCATCTCCGCCATCCGCAACACCGATGGCTGGGAAATCGGAACCGGCCCCTCCGTCGTGGTGCTCGACCGCGGCGTCCAGGCCAACGCCACCTCCACCACCCTCCGCGAACCCGTCTACGCCATCACCTTCAACCAGGAAGGCCTCATGGCCGCGCTCGCCCTGAACGGCACCAAAATCAGCCGCATCAACCCGTCAGCCTGACCAGGCAGCCCGGGGGAGCGCCGCTCCCCCGATACCCCCACGCCGGGGGGTGACCGCACCCCCCGGACCCCGCGATCACGGGCGAACGACAGGCCCGGCCAAACCACCGCCGAACACAAGATAAAGCACCAGAATCACCACCAGCAGCCCAAGAATGCCGCCGAACCCACCGCCCCCATAATAGCCCGAGCGATAGCCGTAATACCCGCCGCCGCCGAACAGCAGAAACAACACGAGAATGATCAGAAGAATCGTCATGCCCAATCCCCCGCGCCGCAGCGCCTGAAAGGCCCGCCCTCCCGGCCGCCCCACCCCGCCATCCGGGAAAGGATCAACCGAACGCCGAACCACGGGAAGATGACGCACCCGAACGGACGCAGGTTGCATCCCACCCCCACTGGACAACGGCCCCGCCCCGCAGGATCAAGTCACCCAACAGAACACCGGGGATGAACACACCGATGCCCAGCCAACCCGCCCTCACCATCCCCGCGGACCTGCTGCACCGCCAGCTCACCACCGTCTTCACCACCTGGGGCATGTCCCAGGACGACGCCGACATCACCGCAACCATCATGGTCGAAACCGACCTCGCGGGCGTGGACTCCCACGGCGTCGGCATGCTCCCCCACTACCAGCGCCTCTTCGCCGAAGGCCGCCTCGACCCCCGCGCGGTCCCCACCATCACCCGGGACAATGGCCCCGCCGTCCTCATCGATGGCCACAAGGCCATCGGCCACGTCCCCTCCCACCTCGCCATGCGCAAGGCGATCGAGAAGGCGCGCCAGCACGGCATCGGCGTCGCCGGCGTCATGAACTCCAACCACTACGGGCCCGCCGGCTGGTACGCGCGCATGGCAGCCGAAGAAGGCCAGATCGCCCTCTCCCTCACCAACGCCTCCCACCTCCTCGTCCCCGTCCGCGGCACCGAACCCGCGCTCGGCACCAACCCCATCGCCTTCGCCGCCCCCACGAAGGACACCGCCCGCCCCGTCCTGCTCGACATGGCGACCACCACCGTCGCCTACGGCAAGGTCTCCATCGCCCGCCGCGCCGGCAAACCCCTTCCCCCGGGCTGGGCCATCAACCCCCAGGGCGGCCCCGAGACCGACAGCGCCCGCGCGGCCGAGGACCGCCGCCTCGCCCCCCTCGGCGGCACCCGTGAACAGGGCGCCCACAAGGGCTACGGCCTGGCCCTGATGGTCGAAATCCTCTGCGCCACCCTCACGGGGGCCGGCAGCGCCCAGATGGCCACCGGCCACTTCTTCCTCACCCTGGACCCCACCGCCTTCCGGGACCGTGAGGGCTTCCAGGCCGACCTGGACGACCTCCTCGCCCGCATGCGCGCCAACACCCCGGTGGACCCCGCCCACCCCGTCCTCATCCCCGGCGACCCCGAGCACGACACCTTCATCCAGCGCCGCCGCCACGGCATTCCGATGGTGCAGACCTTGGTGGAGGAGGTGCGGGCGGTTTGCGGGGAGAGTGGGGCGGCGTTTTTGCTCTGATAATCTTACGACGTTTCCCTGCCACGGCTTCGCAGATAATCGTACATGGCGTCAGTGAGCGGTCCCAAGGAGGCCTGGACGCTTTCGTATTCACCAGACCGAAGAAGGCCATATTGTTCGGTTAATTCAAACCTTTGGTCGAAGTGATGATCCGTTTCCATTTCGATACCCGCTATAACCTGCGCATTTTGGGGTAAGTCGTGTGCTATGAACGACAGGATTTTCGGCAGATTTACATCATCTTGGCCTTGCTGCTGCGGCGCATCAATCACTAGCGGTATATCGAAGGAGCCAAATCGGCCGCGGCAAACTGCCCAAAGAGCCGCATAATATGCGAGCATTGATCTTGGGCCACCGCTACCCGAGAGAGTTGGACGAGAAGTTATTCTCATCCTTCGAGTGTCTACTGGTGATAAATTTAGCTTAACGAGGGCGTCAGTATAGGCCGTTTTGAAGTCTCTCGTTATTTCGCGTGTCCGTTCGGAATCTCCGAGATCCTTCAGGCGCGCCAATAAGGATTGCAAGACGCCAGCCTCCTGATCGACTTGCAGCTGAAGTTCAATCAACTCTCCCTCGAAAGCACGAAACGCTTGTTCCGCGCCCATACTCGCAACCACATCTCCAAAGCTTATTTCACCTCGTCTTACGGCGAGGACATCTCCGACTTTTTTGTAGTTTTCCTCCAGGACACGTAAACGCGTTCGCGTACTCTCGAATCTGTCCTCAGCCGCTACAGCGTCGCTGTTCAGCCTTACGACTAGTTCCCGCAGCCTACGCGCCTCTTCAGTATAGCCCAGAATATCAATAAAAGTTCTGTCGTGTTCAGCCCCACATGTCGGGCAGCGCAGCTCAGGTGAGCTATCTTCTCGTAGAAACTTGGTGTCACGATCGTAGTGCGAGAGTGCTTCGTCAGCGAGCTGTATTTGGAGGCGAACGTCTGCAAGTTGCTCCTTTTCTCGGACAACCGTGTCCCGCAGCTGCTCCTGTTTTACATTAAGATCGTTGTACTCGCGCGTAAGACGATCGATGTCTTGCTCGAAAACCTGCGGATCTGCTTTCGGTCCAGTGAGTGACAGAGAACCGGAGAAGCGATCTCTTGCCTTCTCAAGAAATCCCTTTTCTTTAGATAGTTCGGCTAAAGTGTTCTGCGCTCTGAGCTTGGACGAATTGAGATCGTAATACTCTGGAGGTTTGATGCCGCTGAAATATTCTAGAACGCTTTCGACGGGATTTCTGTACTGTTGAAGGCCGACAAAAGTGTCCCACTTCGACTGCCAACTTCCGTCTTGATTGATGTAGAATGGAAGAAAGAAGCAGCGCGCGTCGGCCGGAATAGTCTCAAGTTTTTTGTTGGGCAGCACGAGATTGAAGCCGGTGCAATCGACAAATGCAGATGCCCAAGTCTTACCGTTATCAGCCGCTCCCAGCAGTTTACCGTTGCCAGAGAACAGAGCGCGGAAAGAGTGCTGACGAACAGCCGTGAAAGCGTCGCCATTGACTGAGAACGATACTGCCGAGATGATGTCATCACTCAGCTTGGTCAGCTTCCCCTCAGGGGTCGCCCCAAGTGTTAAAAAAAGATGTTTGATGACGGTAGACTTCCCCGTGTGATTCCTTCCGACGAAGAGGTTCTTCCGCGGATGAAACTTGAACGCGCGAGCCTTCTTCTCTATCGGGGACAGAATCGATATATCGGTGAATCGGAAGTTTTTCATAGGACTTGGTCCGCAAGCTCCTTACAAGCTTCTTTAGGTCTGGGCCACGCACGTCTTTAGCGCCTGCAAAGCGAAAAGGGCTTGTAGTTCTCGAGCTTTGGTTTTGGTGAACTTCGCGCTCAAATGGTCGAGCGCGTTCGCAAAGAAGGGTCGGAGTGCGATGGGATCTCCAAGGCTTTCAACAAGTCTGTCGCATTCTTCCATTATTTGCCGCTCCTCATCTGAGATTCTTCCCATCAACTGTCTTCGAAAAATAGCGGCGGCAGCCGTCCTGATGCCGCTTAGTTCTCTGAAGCCCATTCCCTCCAGCTGAAGTGCTAAGAGCCATCTGTCGAGTTCGGCGACCAGATCCGGTACACTCTCAAGGTCGCCCAAGGCTTCTGAGAATTCAGCTTTAGAATATCCTCGCTCCTGGCGAAGCTCCTGGAAGGATCCACACGTGTCAGTTTTGGCTCCCAGCGGGCTAACTTTCGCTAAGAGCGCGTCGACAAGCGCACGCGCTTGGCCTGCGTGACGTGGGCTTCGCTCCTCGAGAAACTTGTGGACTATGCCCACCAGATGAGTGCCGGTGTCATTAACCGGCAGAACAACTTTTTCTATATATAGCTTTGACAGATCAGGATTCGGCTCGTTCGCCGATTCATGCAAGGTCTTCAGACCTTCTTTAAGAAGCTCCTGATGGCCCTTCGAAAGCTTCTCCAGCGCCACGGGCAGAGAAGTTGCGGCGTTCCCTCCCTGATGCAGGGGTAAATCGCAGCCCATGTTCGAGACGAAACGCCCGGTACTCCCTAACGCCTGAAACGCACGAACAGTCGCATAGAGCTTTCCGAGAGGGCTTTCCTTGATAGCCTCGGGAGGCTTTTTTTGCTTTGTGGCTCCGCGCGCCTTTGGGTGGCTTTTTTGTGGCACACAGAGGGGATCGTCGGGCGCCGAGAGCAACGTTAACTCAGCCCAACGCCATTCTTTCCTTTCTTTTTTCTTGATCTGGTATACGCAGATCGCGGTCGGAGCTATCTCGGAATCGAGAACTGCGATGTCTTGAATAGCTTCAAAGAGTAGCAGAAAGTCGGGCGCACCATCCTGCTCGAGTTGGAACATCCGCATCAGCGCCCAATGTCGCTGATATTCGATACCCTTTTGACCGTGCCCTCCGCCGGTTTCTGCAAGGTCCTTTCGGTTGCCGATCTGCAGTACTTCGGCGATTGGATCGAGGGGCATCAGGATCCTGCGACTAAAGCCATGCTCTTTGGCGAGCGCTCGCGAGCATCTGCCACTCGGTCCTGTATGTCTATCCGGCAGCCCAACGACGCCCACCGGCAGCCTTAGGCATAAAGTCCTTGACGGTTTTGAATGTTCTGTGTTAGTTCCGGTTGAGTGATCAGGAGTTGTTCATGCCCCCCATGCCCCACTTCCGCCCCTGGTCTCCCCTCACCGACGCCGAGTGGTCCGCCCTCGCCCCCCACCTCCCCCTCACCGGCGCCGGCCGCCCCATCCCCAACCCCCGCGCGCGGGTGGACGCCATCTTCCAGGCCGTCACCACAACCCTCCCCTGGCACCACTTCCGCAGCGCCGCCGCCCGCACCGATACCCTGCACCGCCAGTTCCGCCGCTGGGCCCGCATGGGCATCTGGTCCCGCCTCCTGGCCCTCGCCGCCCGCCGCCGCGCGCCCAAACCCCTGAAGGCGGTGCTCGCCTGGCTGTGCGCCGCCCACCGCCGCACCTACCGCCTGCTGGGAATGCCCGTCCTGGCCCTGGCCCGCCGCCTGAACCTCCCGAACGCCCTCCCCGGCCCCTCCTGGCTCCTCCCCAACCCCGATTTGTCCGAACTCGTCCTCCGCGCGATAAAATCCATCCTCAACGGCCCCCTCACGCGGCGCGAAGTCCCCCTCCTCCGCACCTGCCGCGCCCTTCTCCGCACCGCCGGCGGCCGCCGCCGCATCCCCCTCTGCCTGCACCCGCAATGACCCCCGCCTTGACCCCCCCTCTCGCGCCTGCGAAACCCGCGCGCCGCCCGGAACCCGGGATCCCGGCTTCCTTCCACGCGACAAGAGGCTGAATCACGCCATGCGCGACCAGGGCGAGTACCTTTTCACCTCGGAATCCGTCTCCGAGGGCCACCCCGACAAGGTGGCGGACCGCATCTCGGATACGGTGCTCGACACCTTCCTGGAAGCCGATCCCTACGCGCGCGTCGCGTGCGAAACCCTCGTCACCACCAACCGCATCGTCATCGCCGGCGAAACCCGCGGCCCCGGTGACATCACGCCGGAACTCCTGATGCACGCCGCCCGCATGGCCGTGCGGGATATCGGCTACGACCAGGAAGGCTTCTCCTGGAAGAACGCCTCCGTGGAATGCCACCTCCACGCCCAGTCCGCCCACATCGCCCAGGGCGTGGACGCGGCCGGCAACAAGGATGAAGGCGCCGGCGACCAGGGCATCATGTTCGGCTACGCCTGCCGCGAAACGCCCGAGCTCATGCCGGCCCCTCTCTACTACTCCCACCTGATCCTCCGCCGGATCAGCGAGGCCCGCCGCAACAGCGATGTCTCCGCGCGCGGCCTCCTGCCGGATGCCAAGTCCCAGGTCACCCTGAAGTACGTGGACGGCAAGCCCGTCGGCGCCACCTCCGTCGTCGTCTCCACCCAGCATGAGGAGGGGATGACCCAGGAGGACGTGAAGGCCCTCGTCCTCCCCTTCATCGAGACCTCGCTCCCCCCCGGCTGGATGCCCCAGGCCGGCGAGATCTACGTGAACCCCACCGGCACCTTCGTCATCGGCGGCCCCGATGGTGACTGCGGCCTCACCGGCCGCAAGATCATCGTGGACACCTATGGCGGGGCCGCCCCCCACGGCGGCGGCGCCTTCTCCGGCAAGGACCCCACGAAGGTCGACCGCTCCGCCGCCTACGCCGCCCGCTACGTCGCCAAGAACGTCGTTGCCGCCGGCCTGGCCGATCGCTGCACCATGCAGGTCTCCTACGCCATCGGCGTCGCCAAGCCCCTGTCGGTCTATTTCGACCTCCACGGCACCGGCCACGACGTGGACGAGGCCAAGCTGGTCCAGGTCATCGGTGAGCTGGTGAACCTCTCCCCCCGCGGCATCCGCGAGCACCTGCACCTCAACCGCCCCATCTACGTCCCCACCTCCGCCTACGGCCATTTCGGCCGCACGCCGGATGCGGAGAAGGGCACCTTCACCTGGGAACGCACTGACCTCGCGGCCGAGCTGAAGCGCGCCTTCGGCCGCTGAACGCCGAATCGTGTTGACGTTTTGTTCTCATTAACCTAGGTTCCACCTCGTCAGGCGCCCCCCTGCCTGACCGGCCCTTCCCCAAGGGCTGACAGAGGCCTGATCCCCCTCAGGTTGCTGAGAACTGGTGCTAAAACTTAGCAAAGGGCCGCCCCGCACCCCCTGCGTGGCGGCCCTTCCCCCATTCAGGCACCCCGCTTCATGGCCTACGACCCCCCCCGCCCCATCCCCCCCGCCGAAGGCATCCCGGACCGTCTCTACGGCCGCCGCCGCGGCCACCCCCTGCGCCCCCGCCAGCAGCGCCTCCTCGACCTCACCCTCCCGCGGATCACCCTCGCCACCCCCGAGGACCCGCGCGCCGGCTTCGCCAACACCCCTGAGGCCCTCTGGCTCGAAGTCGGCTTCGGCGGCGGCGAACACGCCCTCGAGCTCGCGGCCAGGAATCCCCAGGTTGCCCTCATCGCCTCCGAGGTGTTCGAGAACGGCCTCTGCTCTCTCCTCACCCACCTCGTCCCCGAGGAGGAAGAAGCCACTGCCCCTCTACCCCCCAACCTCCGGCTCTGGCCGAAGGACGCCCGCCACCTTCTCCAGGCCCTGCCGGACGCGAGCCTCGACCGCCTTTTCCTGATGTTTCCCGACCCCTGGCCTAAGGCCCGCCACGCCAAGCGCCGCTTCACCCACCCCGCCCTGCTTCCCCTGCTCGGCGCGAAGCTGCGCCCCGGCGCCGAGTGGCGCATCGCCAGCGACGACCCGACCTACCAGGCCTGGGTGGACGAGGTGATGGGCGCCCAGGACCTGTTCACCCTGACAGAACACCACGACACCCACCCTGAGGGCTGGCCCCACACCCGCTACGAGGCCAAGGCGATGCGCGAGGGCCGGTCGCCGCGCTGGTGGGTCTGGCAACGCAAGTAAGGCCGGGGGAGATGAAATCCCCCGCGCGCCAGCGCTGCAGACAAAAATAGAAGGGGGTCCGGGGGGATACCTCCCCCCTGCCTTCACCGCTCCCGCAAAGAACCTTGCTCCAACCCACGCCGCGCCCTATATCAGGCATTCAAGACAATCCGCCGATTTAGGGGGGTGGCCTTCACGGGCCGCCTTTTTTCGTTTTTGAGCGACGACCTTCCTCAGCACGAGGGCCTTGAGGCCCGTATCGCCGCCGCCATCGCGCCGGCGCTGGCCCAGATGGGCTATGAGATCGTGCGCGTGCAGATCCAGGGCAAGGAACGGCCGACCGTCCAGGTCATGGCCGACCGCGCCGATGGCAGCCTTATCAACGTCAAGGACTGCGAGGCGATCAGCCACGCCGTCGGCGCCGTGCTCGACGTGGACGATCCCTTCCCGGGTCTCTGGAACCTTGAGGTGTCGTCGGCCGGCATCGATCGCCCGCTGACCCGCACCAAGGACTGGGTGCGCTACGCCAGCCAGGTCGCGACGGTGGAGATGAACGTCCCGTATGAGGGACGCCGGCGCTACCGCGGCCGCATCCTGTCCGCGGACGAGAACGAGGTCCGCCTGAAGCTGGACGAGGGCGCCGAGATCACCCTGCCGCGCAGCAACATCCGCCGCGCCAAGCTGGTGCTGACCGATGAGCTGATCGCGGCCACCGCCCAGCCCGAACCTGAAGACGCCGATGGCGAGCCGGCCCCCAAGAAGGCCCCCCGCCGCTGGCGTCCCCCGTCTGAGAGGAACTGAACCATGGCCGTGGACGTCGCAATCGCCCGCCCCGAGCTTCTCCAGGTCGCGGATGCCGTGGCCCGCGAGAAGATGATCGAGCGCGAAGAGGTGCTCGAGGCGATGGAGCAGGCCATGTCCAAGGCCGGCCGTGCCAAGTACGGCCAGGAGAAGGACATCCGCGCCACCATCGACCGCAAGAACGGCGAGGTCCGGCTCTCTCGCTGGACCGAGGTGGTGGAGGCCGAGCCGGTCGAGAACGAGGAGAACCAGATCCCCGTTCGCATCGCGGTCAAGATCAAGCCCGGCATCACCGTCGGCGAGTTCATCGTCGATCCCCTGCCGCCGATCGATTTCGGCCGCATCGCCGCCCAGACCGCCAAGCAGGTGATCGTGCAGCGCGTGCGCGAGGTGGAGCGCAAGAAGCAGTTCGACGAGTACAAGGATCGCGTCGGCGAGATCATCAACGGCGTCGTCAAGCGCACCGAGTACGGCAACCTCATGGTCGATCTCGGCCGTGCCGAGGCCCTGCTGCGCCGCGACGAGACCATCCCGCGCGAGGCCTTCCGCAACGGCGACCGCGTGCGCGCCTACATCTACGACGTGCGTGAGGAGCAGCGCGGGCCGCAGATCTTCCTCTCCCGCACGCATCCCGGCTTCCTGGCCAAGCTCTTCGCCCAGGAAGTGCCGGAGATCTATGACGGCATCATCGAGATCAAGGCGGTCGCCCGCGACCCCGGCAGCCGCGCCAAGATGGCCGTGATCTCGCGTGACAGCAGCATTGATCCTGTCGGTGCCTGCGTCGGCATGCGCGGCTCGCGCGTGCAGGCGGTCGTGGCCGAGCTGCAGGGCGAGAAGATCGACATCATTCCCTGGTCGCAGGACACGCCGACCTTCATCGTGAACTCCCTCGCCCCCGCCGAGGTGACGAAGGTGGTGCTCGATGACGAGGGCCGTCGCGTCGAGGTGGTGGTGCCGGACGATCAGCTGTCGCTCGCCATCGGCCGCCGCGGCCAGAATGTTCGCCTCGCCTCGCAGCTCACCCGCTACGACGTGGACATCCTGACTGAGGCCGAGGAGAGCGAGCGCCGCCAAGCCGATTACAACAAGCGCACCGGCCTCTTTGTCGAGGGGCTGGACGTGGACGACGTGATCGCCGGCCTGCTGGTGACCGAGGGCTTCACCTCGCTCGAGGAGATCATCGAGATCGAGGACGAGGAGCTCGCCGAGATCGAGGGCTTCGACGAGAACGTCGCCGCCGAGCTAAAGCGCCGCGCCCAGGCCAGCCTGGAGCGCCGCGACGCCGAGCTGGACGAGAAGCGCCGCGAGATGGGCGTGGACGACAAGGTCGGCGAGACCGGCGGCTTCACCCCCGCGATGATGGTCTCCCTCGGCGAGAAGGGCGTGAAGACGCTCGACGACCTGGGAGATCTGGCCGCCGACGAGCTGATCGAGATCCTCGGCGAGGACAGCGTCGACGAGGAAACCGCCAACGCCATCATCATGGCCGCGCGCCAGCGCGCCGGCTGGTTCGGCGAGGAGGAGAAGGCCGCGGCCGAGGCCGCCGCCCAGGCCGCCTTCGACGAGGCGGCCGCTGCCGAGGGCGCCGAGTCCGAGGGCGAGGCGGAAGCTGAGGGCGAGTCGGACGAGGACGGCACCGAGGCGGAGTCCGAGGGCGAGGCCCCGGCCGATGCCGAGCCGGCCGCCGAGGACGGCGAGGAGAACGGCAACGCCCGCGCCTGATCCCCAAGCCCCCCTTCATGTACCTGGGGAAACGGAGGCCGGCACCCCCGGCCTCCCCGATTCACCCCGGGAGACCCCAGGTCTCCCGGACCCCGAGGAGAAGGGCCCGCTTCGCCGCTGCGTGGCGACGCGGGAGTCCCTGCCGAAGGAGGCAATGATCCGCTTCGTGCTCGGCCCGGACCGCGTCCTGGTGCCGGACCTCTCCGGGCGCATGCCCGGGCGGGGAATGTGGTTGAGCGCGCGCGGCGATGTGCTAGAACGCGCCCTGACCCGTGGCGCCTTCATGAAGGCCGCCCGCGGCCCGGTTCACCCCATCCCCGAGCTTCGTGAAACGATCCTCGACGGACTCCGGCGGCGCATCCGGGACCAGGTGGGCCTCGCGCGACGTGCGGGGCAGGCCGTGGTGGGCTTCCAGCAGGCGCGCGAATGGCTGCAAAACGGCCGCGCCGCCCTGCTGGTCGAGGCGTCGGATGGAAGCGCCCCGGAGCGGGCGAGGCTGGTCGGGAGCCATGGTGTTCCCATCGTCTCGGTGCTCGGGGCCGCGGAGCTTGGTGCGGTGTTCGGTCGGGATCACGCGGTGCATGTGGCGGTGGCGTCGGGCCGTCTGGCTCAGGGCATCCTGGCCGAGGCCGGGCGCCTCGCCGGCATGCTGCGCACGGATCCGGCCGCAAGCGATGCGCCGGGTGCAGGCAGGCGGGGCAGGGGGCAAGGACGCCAGGGTTCTGGCAACAGGGGTCCTGGCACCTCCGGCTCCGCATCGCCACATCAGGCGGACAGGGTGCGCCCGGGAACGGGTGGCCAGGCAGCGGCACCCCGCGCGGGCGCCGAGGAGCGGGCGCCCCGAAAGGGCGCCGACGGCAAGGCTCCCCATCGGGGTGCCGGCAGCAAGGTGCCCCGCCAGGGCGCCGACAACGAGGCGCCCCGCCGGGGCGCTGCGCCCGTTCAGGGCGCTGACAAGGAGCCGCCCCACCGGGGCGACGGCCCGACGTCCCCCCGGGGCGGCAGGCAGGGAACGCGCCCTCGGCGCGGAGGGGAGCCGGCCGTGCCAGTGACGCAAGAGCGATGAGCCGCTAGTCGGCCGGATGGCGACGGGGTCAGGGGGGATCAGTCCTCTCGGAGCCCCATGGGACCGTGCCCCTGGCGCGGCCCGAGGGATGCGTGCCCCTGAAGGCGCGAAAAGAATGGTGGCCGCACGGAATGTCGCGCGGCCGGCGCCATGGGGAACCCCCCGGCGCCTTGGAGATCGGTGTGGCTGACAGCAAGGTTGATGAGGGCTCGGGCAATGTCTCGGGCGCGGGCGGACGGATGAGCGACGAGAACGGACAGGATCAGGGCAAGGGGCGGCTCTCGCTGCGCCCCGGTGGACGCATGGAGCTCGGTAAGACCGAGCAGGCTGGCAGCGTGCGCCAGTCCTTCTCCCATGGCCGCAGCAAGACCGTGCAGGTCGAGGTGGTAAAGAAGCGGGCCGGCGGCCCCGGCGGCGCGCCCTCGGCGCCCAGCGTCGGCGCCGCGGCCCCGCGCCCGGCCGGTCCGCAGGCCGGCGGCCCGGCCCGTGCCGGTGGCCCGCCGCGCGCGGGTGGCCCGCGCGCCAGCGGCCCCGCCCCGGCGGCCCCCGGTCGTCCCCTCACCCAGGGCGAGCAGGCCAACCGCCTGCGCGTGCTGGAGGAGATGCGCCGGCAGGAGGCCGAGCGGCAGCGCCAGGAGCGCGAGCAGCAGGCCCTGATGGTGCGCTCCGCCGCCGAAGAGGCCGCGCGCCGCGCCGAGGATGAGCGCCGGAATGCCGAGGAGGCCGCCGAGCGCGCCGCCGAGGCCCGCCGCCAGGCTGCCGAGGATGCGCGCCGCGCCGCCGAGGAGGCCCGCCACGCGCCGGAGCCCGAGGAGGCCCCGCAGCCCGCGGCGCCGCGCCCCGTGGCCCCAGTGGCCGCGCGCCCGGCCGCACCGGCCGAGGAGGCGCCCCGCGCCGCGCCGCCGCCGCGCGCTCCCTATCAGGATCGTGGTGCCCCCGCGGATCGTGGTTCGGATCGCCCCGGCTACGGCGCGCGCGACGATCGCGGCGGTGAC
The DNA here is from genome assembly GCF_054165765.1 of Roseomonas sp. WA12. Classification (NCBI taxonomy): domain Bacteria; kingdom Pseudomonadati; phylum Pseudomonadota; class Alphaproteobacteria; order Acetobacterales; family Roseomonadaceae; genus Roseomonas; species Roseomonas sp. WA12. The sequence continues at coordinate 4,073,123 of NZ_CM135108.1, forward strand.
CGCGCCGGCTACGCCCCGCGCCCGGCCGGTGGCCCCGGTGGTGATCGTGGCTACGCGCCGCGTCCCGCCGGCCCCGGCGGTGACCGTGGCGGTTACGCCCCGCGCCCGGCCAGTGGCCCGGGCGGTGATCGTGGCTACGCGCCGCGTCCCGCCGGCCCCGGTGGTGATCGTGGCGGTGACCGCGGCGGCTACGCCCCGCGTCCGGCCGGTGGCCCGGGTGGTGATCGCGGCTACGCGCCGCGTCCCGCCGGCCCCGGTGGCGATCGCGGCGGTGACCGCGGCGGCTACGCCCCGCGTCCGGCCGGCGGTGGTGCGGGTGGCTACGGTGCCCCGCGCGCCGGTGGCCCGGGCGGCTTCGGTGGTGGCGCTGGCGCTCCGCTGGCGGCCCGTCGCCCCGGCCCCGTGCCGAGCAGCATCCCCGCCGGTGGCGGTGGTGCCGGCAAGCTCTCGCTCCGTCCGCGCGCGCCGGGCGATGCCCCGGTTCCGGGCATGGAGGATGAGGGCCGTCGCCTGCCGCCGCGCCGCCTCGGCGGTCCGCCGCCGGCGGCTGCCCGCAAGCCCGTCGCGGCCCCTGCCAAGAAGGGCATGAACCCGGCCGACCGGAAGCGCGAAGGCCGGATCGACGTCCAGGCCGCCATCGAGGGTGATGACGACCGCGGCCGCAGCCTCGCCTCCGTCCGCCGCGCCCGTGAGCGCGAGCGGCGCCAGGCGGAGCTTGCCCGCCTTCGCTCGGGCCAGGAGCGCGTCGTTCGCGACGTGATCATCCCCGATCTCATCACGGTGCAGGACCTCGCCAACCGTATGGCGGCCCGCGCCGGCGAGGTGGTGAAGGCGCTGTTCCGCATGGGCGTGATGGCCACCATCACCCAGTCGATCGACGCCGACACGGCGGAGCTGGTGGCGACCGAGTTCGGTCACCGCGTGCGCCGCGTCTCGGAAGCCGATGTGGAACAGGGTCTCGAGGGTGAGGTGGATGCCGAGGCGGAGCTGGAGCCCCGCCCGCCTGTCGTGACGATCATGGGCCATGTCGACCACGGCAAGACCAGCCTGCTGGACGCGCTGCGGAAGACGGACGTGGCGGGCCGCGAGGCGGGTGGCATCACCCAGCACATCGGCGCCTACATGATCCAGATCCCGACGGGCGACCGCGTGACCTTCATCGACACCCCGGGCCACGAGGCCTTCACGGCCATGCGCGCCCGCGGTGCCTCGGTGACGGACATGGTGGTGCTGGTGGTGGCTGCCGATGACGGCGTGATGCCGCAGACGATCGAGGCCATCCGCCACGCCCGCGCGGCGCAGGTGCCGATGATCGTGGCGGTCAACAAGATCGACAAGCCCGGCGTGAACCTTGACCGCGTGCGGCAGGAACTCCTGCAGCACGAGGTGGTGGTGGAAAGCCTCGGCGGCGACGTGCAGGAGATCCAGGTCTCTGCGCTGAAGGGCACCAACCTCGACAAGCTGCTGGAGGCGATCACCCTGCAGGCCGAGATCCTGGACCTGAAGGCCAACCCGAACCGGGCGGCCGAGGGCACCGTGATCGAGAGCAAGCTCGACAAGGGCCGTGGCCCGGTGGCCACCGTGCTCGTGCAGAAGGGCACGCTCAACACCGGCGACATCGTCGTCGCCGGCGCCGAGTGGGGCCGCATCCGCGCGATCATCGACGACATGGGCATCCCGCTCACGGGTGCCGAGCCGTCGGAGCCGGTGGAGATCCTCGGCCTGTCCGGCGTGCCGGGCGCGGGTGAGACCTTCGTGGCCGTCGAGGACGAGACCCGGGCGCGCGAGATCACCGAGTTCCGTCAGCGCAAGGCGCGGGAGAAGCAGACGGCCGCCGTCAGCGCCGCCCGCGGCACGCTGAACGACATGCTGGCCCGCATCCAGGCGGGTGAGCAGAAGGAGGTGGCGGTCGTCGTCAAGGCGGACGTGCAGGGCTCCTCGGAGGCGCTCGGCGTCACCCTGGGCAAGCTCTCGCGCGAAGAGGTCAAGGTGCGGGTGCTGCACTCGGCGGTCGGCCAGATCACCGAGAGCGACATCCAGCTCGCCAAGGCGTCGAACGCCGTGGTCATCGCCTTCAACGTGCGTGCGACGACGCAGGCGCGTGAGATGGCGAACCGCGACGGGGTCGAGATCCGCTACTACTCGATCATCTACGAGGTGGCCGACGACATCGAGAAGCTGGTCCGCGGCAAGCTCGCCCCGATCCAGCGCGAGAAGTTCCTGGGCTACGCGCAGATCCTGCAGGTGTTCGAGGTCAAGCGCCTCGGCAACATCGCCGGTTGCCGCGTGACCGAGGGCGTGGTGAAGCGCGGCTCGGGCGTCCGCCTGCTCCGCGACGGCGTGGTCATCCACACCGGCACCCTCTCCACGCTGCGCCGCTTCAAGGACGATGTCCGCGAGGTCGCCAACGGCTACGAGTGCGGTATGTCCTTCTACAACTACAACGACATCCGCGTCGGCGATCAGATCGAGTGCTACGAGACGGAGACGGTGGCGGCGGTCTGATCCGCCCCCTTCTTCTCCCGGTTTGACGATGCCGCCGCGCCCGGTTCATCCGCGGCGCGGCGGCTGCTTTTCAGGGCTCTTTCCATGCCAAAGCACTCTTCAGCGACCAACGCTCCCTCCCAGCGCATGCTCCGCGTGGCCGAGGAAGTGCGACACGCGCTCTCCGCCCTTCTCGCGCGCGGTGACGTGCGGGACCCCGATCTCGCCGATGCGCGCGTGACGGTGACCGAGGTGCGCGCCTCGCCCGACCTCCGGCACATGACCGTCTTCGTCTCCCGCCTTGGTCAGACCGCGGACAAGGCGCTGCTTCGGCTGCTGAAGGACAACCAGCCCGAGCTGCGCCGCTTGGTGGCCCGCAGCGTTCGCCTGAAGTTCGCCCCGGAGCTGCACTTCCAGGCCGACACCGCGCTCGAGCACGCGATGCATATCGACGCGCTGATGCGCCAGCCCGCCGTGGCGCGCGACCTGCTGCTCTCCGGCGACAGCCCCGGCCCCGAGGACGGGCTGGCCGCCAGCCCGGACGCTGACCCGGATGCCGGGCCTGGCGAGGATGACGGGGACGAGGCCGAGAAGGACCGCCACGCGCCGTGACCAACGCTCCCCAGCCGCCCGAGATGGCCCCGATGATCCGGACCATCGCCATGCCCGGTGATACCAACCCGGCCGGCGACATCTTCGGCGGCTGGCTCATGGCGCAGATGGATCTCGCGGCCGGCAACGCCGCCTCCCGCCGCGCCCGCGGCCGCTGCGCGACCGTGGCCGTGGAGGCGATGACCTTCCACCGCCCCGTGCATGTGGGCGACGAGGTCAGCCTCTATGCCCGCATCCTCTCGGTGGGCCGCACCTCCATCCGCATCCAGGTCGAGGCTTGGCGGCGGGAACGCCATTCGGACCTGCGCGAGCGGGTGACAGAAGCCGCCTTCACCTTCGTCTCGCTCGACGACGCAGGACGGCCGCGGCCAGTACCGGCCGAGGGAAGCTAGTTGGGGCTGGCGCTCTACGTCCTCATCAAGGACGCCCCCTTCTGGCTGCCGACCTTCCTCGCCTGGTACTTCATCCTGCGCGGCGGCCCGCGCGCTCGGCGCCTGGCCTCCCTGCTCTGGATTCCTGCCCTGCTCCTGAGCTTCATGGGGCCGCTGGCAGCGTGGCGGGAGCCGGGCGACGTCGTCATCATGGTCCTTGTCGCCATCGTGCTCGGCGGCCTGACAGGATTCTGGCAGGGGCGCCTGCATCGGCGCTGACACGGGGATGACAGGGGGCGAACCATGGCGGCCCTCCCCCGTTCCTACCGCATGGACACGCCGCCTCGCATCGCCTGGGTCTGCCAATGGCTCGACCCCTCCCTCTCCGTGAAGGAGCAGGCCGCGCTGAACCTGCGCGACACCACCGTCACCTACCTGCAGAAGATGGAGCCCGCTGCCGCGATCGAGAAGCTGATCGGCCTCGTCCGCATCAATGGCGAGACGCTGCTGACCCAGATCGCCCGCACCGCCCGCCTACCCCCGGGCCAGCGCGCCATGCGGATGGTGAGCAACGTGCTGCCCTCCTACAGCCACCCCGCCATCCGCCCGCTCTACGATGACCCCGCGCTGCGCCGGATCGTGGAGACCAGCCTGAAGCCGGCCGGCGAGGCGGCGCTGCGGGGCGGCGTGCGGCTCTCGATGCATCCCGGCCAGTACACCGTGCTCTCCACCGAGCGCCCGGGTACGCGCGCCGCCGCGGTGGCCGATATCGAGTACCACACCGACGTCATGCGCTATCTCGGCCATGCCGGCGGCTGGCACCCGCATGGCGCACACATCAACGTCCATGCCGGCGGCCGCCCGGCGGGGATCGAGGGCTTCCGCGAGGGCTTCCGGATGCTCTCCGAGGATGCGCGCAACCTGCTGACGGTGGAGAACGAGGAGACCGCCTACGGCCTCGACGACCTGCTACCGCTGGCCGAGGACCTTCCCATCGTGCTGGACCTGCACCACCACTGGGTGGTCACCGGCGAGTATCTCGAGCCGGATGATCCCCGGATCGCGCCCATCAAGGCCTCCTGGCGCGGCGTGCGCCCGGTGATCCATATCAGCGCGCCCAAGCACGACCTGGTGGCAGGGCAGGACCCCGACGTGCTGCCCGACCGCGTCGCGCTGATCGCCGCGGGCATCTCCGCCCGCGATCTCCGCGCGCATTCGGCGCGGCTGTGGAACCGGCCCCATGCCGAATGGGCCGCGCGACACCTGGCCTGGGCCGATATCGAGGTGGAGGCGAAGGAGAAGAACCTGGCCACCGAAGACTTCGCGCGGGTGTGCTTCCCGGTGCCGGTAGAGGCCTGAGGCCCACCCAGGGGGCGCTGCCCCCTGGACCCCCACTAGGGCCTGAGGCTCCTGGACCCAGCATCGGGCTGCCACGGCGCCCGCTTGCAGGCGGGGTTTCTCTTCGGCCTTCTTCCTCTGCAGTCACTTCGGCTCATGGAGCCGAGGCCCCGTCAGCCTGGTGACTCCAAGGCAAAGAAGAGGATTGTGAGGGGTCGGGGAGAGGAAAAACTCCTTCGTCCTCTCCCCGGGACACCCTGCCGTTAGCCCTCCGGAAAGACGTCCTGCGTCACAATCACCCCCGGCCTTCCAGGACGGAGGGCGTTGGGGGATGCGCGCGATGCAGCAGGTGAGCAGGCCGATCGCCTTTGTGCTGGCGGGCACGGACCACGGTTCGATGATCGTCAACCGCAACGACTACCGGATGGTGGACGGCGCACGCGGCTACGGCGTCGGTTTCCAGCTTCTCAATACCTCCTCCTTCGACGGGCAGGAGGTGGATTTCGTGAAGGCGATGCTTCGCTTCCGCCGGCATCATTTCGGCCCGGGCGTGGTGGCCATGGATTGCGGCGCGAATATCGGCGTCCACACCGTGGAATGGGCCCGCATGATGCATGACTGGGGCCGCGTGATCGCCTTCGAGGCGCAGGAGAAGATCTTCTACGCGCTGGCCGGCAACATCGCGCTGAACAACTGCCTCAACGTGCAGGCCCGCTGGGCCGCGGTGGGCGCAACGACGGGCAGCATCACCGTGCCGGCCCCCGACTACCACCGCCCCGCCAGCTTCGGCAGCCTTGAGCTGCGGCGACGGGATGGCACCGAGTTCATCGGCCAGGCAGTCGATTACGCGGATGGCGTGGATACCGCGGTGGTGCCGATCGACGCCTTCGAACTGTCCCGCCTCGACCTCATCAAGATCGATGTCGAGGGGATGGAGATCGAGGTGCTGGAGGGCGCGGCGGAGACGCTGCGGCGCTGCCGGCCGCAGCTGGTGGTGGAGGTTATCAAGACCGACCGCGACGCGCTGGGCCGCATCCTGGCGGGTCATGGCTACCGGTTGTACCCGATGGGCATCAACCTGCTGGCCATCCACGAATCCGATCCCACGATCGGGCACATCACCCATGAGGACGGGGTGCTGCAGCTGCGGGGCTGACGGGCCGGTGCGCCGCGCGACCCGCGGAGCGCACCCTCGCCCGCGTGCCATCCGCGTCATGCCCGTGCTGTCCCCCCTGGGCGCCGCGCCGCCCGTGGTGCTAGACGCCCGCCCTCCGGTCCGTCCGTCGGTCCGGAATTCGATGACCGCGTTCGCGCTGGTCCGGAACAGGGGGCGGCCGCGCATGGCAGGGCAGAACGGGCATCGGGGGCGGCAGAACCGCAAGCCCAAGGGCAAGCCGATGGATGGCTGGCTCATCGTGGACAAGCCCACGGGCATGGGCTCCACCGATGTGGTCACCAAGCTCAAGCGCGCCTTCGATGCGCAGAAGGTGGGCCATGGTGGCACGCTGGACCCGCTGGCCACCGGCATCCTGCCCATTGCCTTCGGCGCGGCCACCAAGGCCGTGCCCTACGTGATGGACAGCACGAAGATCTACCGCTTCACGCTGAAGATGGGCGACGAGCGGGATTCCGACGACGCGGACGGCAAGACCATCGCCACCTCCGAATACCGTCCGACGAACGCGCAGCTGGAAGCCGCGCTTCCGGCCTTCCGCGGCGATATCATGCAGGTGCCGCCCATCTATTCCGCCATCAAGATCGGTGGCGAGCGCGCCTATGACCTCGCGCGCGAGGGCCAGGTGGTGGAGCTGCAGGCGCGGCCGGCGCGGGTGGACCAGTTCGAGCTGGTGGAGCGCGTCGACGACGACACCGCCATTTTCCACGTGCAGAGCGGGAAGGGCGTGTACATGCGCTCGCTGGCGCGGGATCTCGCGCGCGCCGCGGGCACGGTGGGGCACATCGCGGCGCTGCGACGGCTGCGCGTCGGGCCCTTCCGGGAGGAGCACGCGATTCCACTGGACTCGCTGATCGTTACGGGGGATACCCCGCCCCCTTCGCCGGCGCTTCTGTTGCCGGTGACGACCGCGCTGGACGACATCCCGGCCCTGGCCGTCACCGAAGCCGAAGCCGCCCGCCTGTCATTCGGCCAGGAATTGTCCCTGGTCGAGTTCATGGGCCGGGTTCCGCAGGCGGCCAACCCCGATGGGGGCTTGGTCCGCGTGCTGTCGGGGGAGCGCCTGATGGGATTGTGCCGGTTGGGGGAGGGGCTTCTCCGCCCCGAACGCTGGCTCGCCCGCGGCGATCGCTGAACCCCCTTTCTTAGGATACCACGATGTCGATGATCTCCCCTGAGCGCCGCCAGGCGCTCATCAAGGAATACGCGACCGCCCCCGGCGACACCGGTTCGCCCGAGGTGCAGATCGCCCTGCTCTCCGAGCGCATCACCTCGCTCACCGAGCACATGAAGGCCCACCCGAAGGACTTCCACTCCCGGCGCGGCCTTCTCGTGCTTGTCGGCCAGCGCCGCGGCCTGCTCGACTACACCAAGCGCAAGAGCCAGCAGCGCTACGAGACGCTGATCGGGCGCCTCGGCCTCCGTCGCTGACAGGCCACGGGGAGGGCCGGGCCCTCTCCGCCACGCCGTGACCACCCTCGGGGGAGGGGAGCGAGAGCTCCTCTCCCCCGAGGTCGTTCCGGGGCTCTCTGTGGCCTGCGGCACGCGTCCTCACCCTTCGCCGCAATTCCGCCCCGCAAGTTGAGGAAAACTCCGGTGACGCGCGCCGCGCGCCGCCCTAGAAAGCGACCGCCCCCGAGCCGGGGTTCCAGATCCAAGGACGATCCAGTGACCAAGACGATCCTCAAGGCTGTGCTGTTGCCGTCGCTGGCGCTGATGGCCGCCTGCACCACGCCGCCCGCCGCCGCCCCCGCCGTTTCCCCGCTGCCCGAGGAGGCCTTCCGCCCGGCCTGCGAGCAGCGCTTCCCCGGCGCCACGCCCTTCGCCATCTCGAAGTGCATGTATGAGGAGCTGGACAAGTCCCGCGGCGTGACCCCGGCCAGCGCCACCCCGGCGCCCGAGCCCGAGCGCCCGGCGGCCACCACGCGCTCCAACAGCACGAGCCGCCGCCGCGCTCGCTGAGCCCGGCCCCATCGAGCCGATCGCCGGCCCGTTCTCCGTAAGGAGGACGGGCCGGTTCCGTTTCGGGCCGCGCTCCTATGCCTCCGTCCGGTGCAGGCTCCTACGGGCGAGGGCATCGAGCCGTGCGGAGGACGGTGGCGCAGATCGGCTTCTGCTGGCACCGGGGAGAGGAAGAAGGAATTCTTCCTCTCCCCGGACCCCTCTCCATCATCTTCTTCTATCAGGTGGGGATACTCGGCTGGCGGTGCGCCCCGGGTCGAAAACCCGGGGCGACTGACAGGGCGGATCGATCCGCGGCAGCCCGATGAGGGGCCAGGGGCCTCAGACCCTTGGCGGGTGAGGTCCGGAGAGGGCAGAGCCCTCTTCAGGGCCATCGCGATCATGCACCAGCCGCCCCGCGACATAGGTGGCCCGCACCGCTCGTTCGTCCCCGAGCGCCGTGAGGGCAAAGAGGGTGTCAGCCGGGTCGCGTCCCTCGGTCCTCAGCGCGAGGGCAGGGGTCGCGCGCGGGTCCAGCACGACGAGATCCGCTTCCATCCCCGGCGCGATCGTGCCGATGCGGTCCTCAAGTCGCAGGGCCTCGGCGCCGCCCGTGGTGGCGAGCCAGAGGGCCTGGGCGGGGTGCAACCGGGCGCCGCGCAGGCGGGCGACCTTGTAGGCATCGCCCAGGGTGCGGAGCGTGGAGAGGCCGGTGCCGGCGCCCACATCGCTGCCCAGGCCGACACGCAGCGCGGCATCCTTTGCTTCGTGCAGCCGGAACAGCCCGCTGCCGAGAAACAGGTTGGAACTGGGGCAGTGCGCCACGCCGCAGCCGGTGTGGTGCAGAGTGGAGAGATCGCTCTCCGTCACATGCACTGCATGCCCCATCACGGCGCGCGGGCCCGTCAGCCCGGCCCTGGCATAGACATCGAGATAGGAGGCGGCGCCGGGGAACAGCTCGCGCACCCATGCGATTTCGGCCTCGGTCTCGCAGAGATGGGTCTGCATGAGGGTGCCGGGATTGTCGCACCACAGCCGGCCGGCGGCCCGCAGCGCGGCGTCGGTGCAGGCGGGGGCGAAGCGGGGGGTGATGGCGTAGAGCAGGCGGCCGCGGCCGTGCCAGCGGTTGATCAGGCGCTGGGTGGCGGGGATGCCATGATCGGTGCCGTCCAGCAGCGCGGAAGGGGCGTTGCGGTCCATCAGCACCTTGCCGGCGACGATGCGCAGGCCAAGCCGCTCCGCCTCGGCGAAGATCGCGTCAGCGGAGTGCTCGTGCACCGTTCCGTAGATGCAGGCGGTGGTGGTGCCGGCGCGCAGCATCTCCCGCAGGAACAGCCGGGCGATGCGAGCGGCATGCGCCGCATCCGCGAAGCGCGCCTCGGTTGGGTAGGTGTAGCGCGTCAGCCAGTCGAGCAGGGTCTCGCCGAAGGCGCCGGTCATCTCGAGCTGCGGGTAGTGGACATGGGTGTCGATGAAGCCCGCGGTGATAAGGCCCTCGGGGTGGTGGTGCACGGGCATATCGCCGGGGTGGCGGGAGCGTTCGGTGGCGTGATCGCCGAAACCGGTGATGAGGCCGTCCTGCATCACCACCAGCGCGTCGGGCCAGTGGACCAGGGCGGTGTCGGCATCGCCTGCGAAAGGATCGTGGCGGAAGGTGAGGGCGGGGCCGCGAAGGGCGAGGGGATCGCTGGTCACGCGCGCCTCCGGACACTGGGGGACCATCATGGCATCCCGCACGTTCGGGTGAAGGGTGCTTGCGGCGGGCCCGCGAGCGTGGCCCATTCCGGCGAAACCAGGGTGTACGCGCCATGCAACGTCGACAGATCCTGCCGCTCCTCGCGGCCCCGGCCCTCATTACCCGCGCCTCGGCCCAGGGGACGCCTCAGGGGCGGCCGATCACCCTCGTCGTGCCCTATGCGGCCGGCGGCGGCACCGACATCGTGGCGCGGGAGCTGGCGCCGATCCTGATGGAGGTGCTGGGCCAGAATGTCATCGTGGAGAACCGTGGCGGTGCCGCCGGGCATGTGGGCGCTGTCTCCGTCTCCCGCGCGCGGCCGGACGGGACGACGCTGCTCTTCGCGGTCTCCACCAACATCGTGGTGAACCCGCATCTGCAGCGGAACGACCGCATCAACCTCTCCACCGCGCTTGCGCCGGTGACCAAGGCCAGCTCCTACCAGTACGTGCTGGTGATCGACCCGAAGGTGCAGGCCAACACGCTGCAGGAGCTGATCGCGGCCGGGAAGCGGCCGAATGCCGGCTTCACCTTCTCCTCCGGTGGCGTCGGCTCGAACAACCACCTGGCGGGCATCCTGTTCAGCGAGGCGTCCGGGGTGGAGATGGAGCATATCTCCTATCGCGGCACGGCGCCGGCGCTGCAGGACGTGGTGGCCGGGCGGGTGACGATGAACTTCTCCTCACCGCCGCCGGCCGTGCCGCTGGCGAAGGATGGCCGCCTGCGCGCGATCGCGGTGACGGGCGACCACCGCCTGCCCTCTTTGCCCGACGTGCCGACGCTGTCGGAGGCCGGGCTTCCGGGGATCGTCATCCTCGGCTGGCACGGCATCTTCGCCCCGGCCGGCGTGCCGGAGGCGGAGATGAACCGGTTGGAGGCCGCGGCCAACCGCGCCATCCGCGACCCGCGCTTCGCCCGCAGCCTGGAGAGGGACGGGCTGGAGGTGGCGGCCGCCCAGCCGCGCGCGGGCTTCGCGACGGCGATCCGCGAGGAATACGAGTTCTGGGGCAAGAAGGTGCGGGAGTTGGATCTGAAGGCGGAGTAGCGGCGTGCTGTCCGGCCGGGTGGGGTTACACCCGGCCTGGCCGCGGCAGCTCACTGCTATTTTATGCGAATTCGGAATGATTACTGGATATGTATCAAAACAGGCAGGAAAGAAGAGGAGGCTGAACAAATCCTCCCTGTACTGGACTGTTTCTCGCCTCGGATACGTTTCGTGTGACCTAGAGCACTAACCGGAGTCACGTCGAAAACAACGGGCTGGACTTCCTGTTTTCGTTTCGATCACGCTTCTTCCTGCCTTTCCGGGGAAACAAGGAAGAAGTCATGGCGGAACGTCACGCGCGGCCGGTCTACCTCGTGGTCAACCGGCATGAGCTCCGAGGGGACGTGACGCGTTCCTTCACCAGGGCGGAGGAGGAGAGCGCCTTCCGCTTCTCGGAGATGGTCACGCGCGGCGCGCCCGTGCAGAGCGATGGTCTCCTGCGGCTGCTCGCCACTCGCATGACATCCGGGCAGCAGGCGAACGGCCCGGTTCCGGCCGGCTTCACCTATCTCGGCCAGTTCATCGACCACGACCTGACGCGAGACCCGAGCAAGCTGAGCGGCGGCACGCCGACGGGCATCCCCACCGTGCAGGAACGCAGCCCGGCGCTCGACCTCGACAGCGTCTACGGCAAGGGTCCGGAGGACGCGGACAGCCGGCGTTTCTACGAGGCGGATGGCATCCGCCTGCGCCTCGGCACCACGCAGGCCTCCGGCCCGCCGCCCGTGGCGGACAAGCCGCTGCCGGGCTTCGATCTGCCGCGGATGGGGGCGCTGGCGACGGAGGTGCTGCAGACCCGCCTCGCCAACATCCCGGACCGACGCAACGACGAGAACCTGGCGGTGGCGCAGATCCACCTTGCCTTCATGCGCTTCCACAACGCGATCGCGGCCCGCCATCCCGGCCGCAGCTTCAGGGAGATCCGGCGCGAGGTGGTGCTGCACTACCAGTGGATGGTCCTGCACGACTTCCTGCCCCGCATCGTCGCGCAATCCGTGCTGGACGACGTGCTGCACAACGGGCGGAAGGTGTTCGAGGTCGGCTCCGGGGATCCGCCGACCATGCCGATCGAGTTCTCCGTCGCCGCCTACCGGCTCGGCCATTCGATGATCCGCGCCGGCTATGACTGGAACGTCTTCTTCCATAACCGTGCGGATGCGCTGGCCCCGGGCTCGCTCGAGAACCTGTTCCGCTTCTCCGGCACCAGCGGCAATCTCTCGCCCTTTGCCAGCGGCAGCCCGCCGCCGCCGGATCCCGCGGCGACGCCGAGCGACATCAACAAGCCCACGGATGGGGATTTCGACCAGCTGCCCAGCAACTGGGTGGCCGATTTTACTCGCCTCTTCGACTTCGCAACCGATGCGGGCGACCCCTCCCTGGCACCGCAGGCACCCGGGAGGCTGAACTTCGCGCATCGGATCGACACCCGCCTCACCGATCCGCTGGCGGAGCTGCCGCTCGGTTCCTTCGGCGGGCGCGGAGGCCCCACGGCCGACCCGTTGGAGCTCAACCTCGCCTTCCGGAACCTGCTGCGCGGGCGGCAGGTGAAGCTGGCCACCGCGCAGGAGGTGGCCACGCATTTCAGCCGCCTCGGCGCTGCAACGCCGACCCTCACCTCCCAGCAGATTCTCGGCCCCGGCGATGGCGGCATCGACCTGACCGACCTAAGCGGCGATCTGCTGCAGGAGGTGACGACCGAGACCCCGCTCTGGTTCTACGTGCTGCGGGAGGCAGAGACGCACGGGGGCAAGCTCGGGCCGATCGGCGGCCGCATCGTCGCCGAGACCTTCCACCGCGCGATCGAGGGCAGCAACGTTTCGCTGTTGAAGAACCGGGGCTGGAGGCCGGAGGCCGGCCGCCATCCCGGCGGGTTCGGGATGGTGGACCTGTTAATGACCGCCTACGACCAAAGCAGGGACGAACTGCGCCCACTCTCTCCGACGGCAACGACGTAGCCGGCGCGGGGAACGGCTCCGGGCGGCAAGGTCGCCCGGACCCTTGCCGGAGAGATGCGGGAGCTGGACCTGAAGGTGGGGCAACTTGAGCCCGGGGAGGGGGCCGGGAGCGGGCGCTCCGACCTCCGCTAGTCGGCCGGGGCCGGGCTCGCCCCAGGTGCCCCGTCGCGGTCGGGCACGACGTGCTCGAGCATCCGCGCGCACCACGGCGCCAGCCAGAGGAAGGCGAGCGCCCCGATCACGTTGAAGGCGACATGGGCATTGGCGATCTGCTGCGGCGTCTCGCCGGTGCTCCAGCGGGCGAGAGCAGCCAGCGGCTGGATGAGGGCAACGCCGACCGCGACCGTGACGATGTTGAACACCAGGTGGAAGATCCCCGCCCGCACCGCGGCCCGTGAGCGGCCGATGGTGGCCATCAGCGTGTCCGAGCAGGTGCCGATCTCGGCGCCGAGCATCATGGCGAGCCCTGTCGGCAAGTCCACGATGCCCTGGCCTGCGAGCGTGATGATCACGCCCAAGGTCGCCGAGGAGGACTGGATGATGAGGGTGAACACCGCCCCGATCAGCACGCCCCGCAGCGGCGTCTCGGTGGCGCGCAGCCATTCGGTGATGCCGGGATGCTCCTTCAGCGGCTCCACCGCCTCACCAAGGATGTGCAGGCCGAACAGCACGAGGCCGAGGCCGGAAATCACGCGCCCCCAGCCCGTCAGGTGCTCCGACTTCGAGAAGGCGCGGATGAGCAGGCCGATGGCGAGCATCACGGGCGCGTACTCGTCCACGCCGAGGGCGAAAACCTGCGAGGAGATGGTGGTGCCGATATTGCTGCCGAGGATCACCGGCAGGGTCTGCGCGAAGCCGATCGCCCCGGAATCCACCAGCCCGATGATGAGGATGATGGTAACGGAGGAGCTGTCGAGGATGGTGGTCGCGGCGATGCCGGTGCCCAGGCCGCGGATCGGGCCGTTGGTGGCGTGGTGCAGCAGCCGCTTCACGCGGTCGCCGGCCGCGACCTTCAGCCCCTCGGCCAGTTCCGACACGCCGAGAAGGAAGAGCGCGAGGCCGCCGAGGCAGCCCATGGCCATCTCCACCCAGTCCAGCTTCGGCCCCTGCCCGTCCTGCGCGAGCGCAGTGCCGGCGGTGAGGAGGAAGAGGAGCGCGAAGGCGGCGATCCAGCGAATGGGCGCGATCGGGGGCATCGGTTCTCTCGCTGCGAGTGGCGAGAGGGGAACGCGGGCCGGGGAGGGGGGCCTCCGCCTGTCACGGAAGCTTCTCCCCCGAAATGAAAAGGGGGCCTCGCGGCCCCCAGTTCAATCTCGGGCCTGGATCAGGCCGTTCAGGCGGCGGCTTTGATCGCCGCCTTCTTCACGTCCTCGCTCACCGCGCCCGCGAAGGTCTCGAAGTTCGCCTCGAAGCGGGACTGCAGGTCGCGGGCCGTCTTGTCGTAGGCGGCCTTGTCGGCCCAGCTGTCGCGCGGGTTCAGCACCTCGGCGGGGATACCTTCCAGGGCCTTGGGAATGGCCAGGCCGAAGAAGGGCTCCTGCACGAACTCGCCCTTGGCGAGGCTGCCGTCGAGCGCGGCGCGGAGCAGGGCGCGGGTGTGCCTGATGCTCATGCGCTGGCCGGTGCCGTAGGAGCCGCCGGTCCAGCCCGTGTTCACCAGCCACACCTGGGCGCCGTCACGCTCGATGAGCTCGGCGAGCATCTTGCCGTACACCTCGGGGTGACGCGGCAGGAAGGGCGCGCCGAAGCAGGTGGAGAAGGTGGCCTGCGGCTCCTTGCCCAGGCCCTTTTCCGTGCCCGCCACCTTCGCGGTGTAGCCGGACATGAAGTGGTACATGGCCTGCGCCGGCGTCAGCTTGGCGATCGGCGGCAGCACGCCGAAGGCATCGGCCGTCAACATCACCACGTTCTTCGGCAGGCCCGCCTGGCCACCCGGCTGCGTGTTCGGGATGAACTCGATCGGGTAGCAGGAGCGCGTGTTCTCGGTCAGCGAGCCGTTATCGAGGTCAAGATTGCCGCGCTCGTCGCCCACCACGTTCTCCAGCACGGCGCCGAAGCGGTGGGAGGCGTTCCAGATCTGCGGCTCGGCCTCCTGGCTGAGCTTGATGACCTTGGCGTAGCAGCCACCCTCAAAGTTGAAGACGCCGGTCTTCGTCCAGCCGTGCTCGTCATCGCCGATCAGCGCGCGCTCGGGGTCGGAGGACAGCGTGGTCTTGCCGGTGCCGGACAGGCCGAAGAACAGCGCCGTATCGCCGCCCTTGCCGACATTGGCGGAGCAATGCATCGGCAGCACGCCCTTGGCGGGCAGCAGCCAGTTCATCACCGTGAAGATGCTCTTCTTGATCTCGCCGGCGTAGCTGGTGCCGGCGATGGCGATGATCTTCTTGGCGAAGGACAGCGCGATCAGCGTGGTGGAGTTCGGGCGGCCGCCATGCTCGGCCTTCGCCTCCATCTCCGGCGCGTGGAGGATGACGAAGTCCGGCTCGAAGCCGGCAAGGTCCTCCACCGGGGGGCGGATGAACATGTTGCGGGCGAACATCGCGTGCCACGCATTGGTGGTCACCAGCCGCACCTTGATGCGGTGCGCAGGATCAGCGCCGGCATAGAGGTCCTGGGTGAAGAGCTCAGGCTGCGCGCCAAGGAAGGCGCGGACATCGGAGGTGAAGGACTCGAACTTCGCGGGATCGAGCTTCTGGTTCACCTTGCCCCACCAGATCTCCTTGGTGACCTCGGGGTCGTCGGCGACGAACTTGTCGGCGACGGAGCGGCCGGTATGCACGCCGGTGATGGCCATGAATGCACCATCGGCGGAGAGACGGCCCTCGTTGCGGCGCAGGGCGTGCGTGGTCAGGCCGGGGGCGGTCAGGTTCGGATAGACCGTCTTCGGGGCGGACACGCCGGTGCCGGAGAGGGCGCGGGCATGGGTAGTATCAGTCATTTGTTAAGCTGGTGCCTCCGGCTGACCGGTCCCGCTCGATAGGGAACCGCTTTGTACATGGACGCTTTTGGCCCGTGCGGAGAGCAAGATTAAGGCGTTCCCGCGAGGACCACAAAAAATAACCGGATGGTTACTTAACTTTGGCCGTTTGGGCGCCTGCTGCGGGGCTCATCCGACGCTCGTCAATCTGTCTCATCCCCGGCATGATGTTCAAAAATTGGGGAGTTCGTCCATGATTCCATTCACACGCCGTGCGTCCCTCGTCGCCGCAGCCCTGCTTCCCTTTGCAGCGCGCGCCTCCCTGCCAGACCGGCCGCTCCGCCTCGTCCTCGGATTCCCGCCAGGCAGCGGGCCGGACCTGGTCGCGCGCCTCCTTGCGGAAGGGCTGAAGGAGGGGGTGCCGGCGGGGGTGGTGGTGGACAACAAGCCCGGCGCCGCCGGCGCGATCGCGGCGCAGGAAGTGGCGCGGGCCGCGCCCGACGGCGCCACGTTGCTGCTCGGCGAAGTCGGGCAGCTTGCCATGGCGCCCAGCACCTATGCCCGCCTGCCCTACGACCCCGCGCGCGACTTCGCGCCCATCGCCGAGGTGGCGGCCGCAGACTTCGCCTTCGTCATTCCCGGCGCGACTCAGGCGGATGGCTTTGCCAACTGGCTGAACTGGGCGCGAGCGCAGCCCTCGCTCTTCATGGGCACCTTCGGCGCCGGCACGCCCGGCCATTTCGGCGCGGCTATCCTCGCCGCTAGCGCGGGGCTGCGGATGGAGGCGGTGCATTTCCGCTCCACCGGGGATGCCATGACGGCGGTGCTGAACGGCAACGTGCAGGGCATGTTCGGCACCGTCGCCCTCGTCGCGCCGCAGGTGCGGGACGGGCGGATCCGCGCGCTGGCCGTCACCGGACCGGAGCGCTCGCCGCTGCTGCCCGCCGTGCCCACGGTCGCCGAACTGGCGCAGCCGGACCTCGCCTTCAGCGCCTGGTTCGGCGTCGTCGCCCCGGCCGCCACGCCGGCGCCGGTGCGTACGGCGCTCGAAGGCGCAATCCTGGCCGCGCTGCGGGCGCCGGCGTTGCGGGCACGGATGCAGGAGGCCGGGTTCCGCGTGGCCGGGAACGGCCAGGCCGCATTCAGCACGCTGATGCGGCAGGAGACGGCGCGTTGGGCGGGAGTGGTGCGGGCGACAGGGTTCCGCGCCATCGAGTGAGGCTGGGCATGGCGCCGGAGGAACCTGTTCCTCCACCGAGACGAGTTGCCAATGCCGAACCCTGGCCTCTCTTGCGGGCCAGGGGACCGACACCCCCGATCAGTTGGATCGCATGCGGTCGCGATGCCACCGAGGGTGGCCCTGGTTGTACTCACCTTCTTCGACCCTCCGGTTTCGGCTGGTCTTGTCCGGCCCAGAACCTGGTCGAATTCGGCTCCAAGAATGAACTGCAGGGTATCCAGGGAGGGGTCGCGGCCATCAGCCCGATCGCCCGGCCTGGAAGCCATATAGAGTAAGCACTGAGCGGCCACATATTCGTGGCCGGCGCCTGCGAGCCGGAGGTGCAGGACGTTGCAGTCCTCCAAAAAAGCTCCAGGCACCGAGAGGCAGGCGACGGCGCTGGGGACCGGGCCGCGCCAAAGCGGAAAGATCGGGTTCAGGCATCCGCCGCGCGAGACCTGAGCCGGGATCGAATCGGCCCCTCGGGCAGGCCCGTGCGGGCGGAGGCTCAGACGGCAAAAATCCGCACCCGCACGGAATCCGGCTGCCGTTCGCCATAGCCGATGAACAGGCTGCGCCCGAGCCAGGCGTGATCGGGCGCGGCGGTCTCGAAGACCGGGCTGGTGCGGAAGTACACGCGCTCCGGCGGCACGGGTTCACCGCGCAGCAGGCGGGCCATGTCCTCCGGCGCGGAGTGGCGTAGGCCGCGGTTCACGACGTAGAGCATGGCGCCGTCGGTCAGCCGGATGGCGTAGCGCGCCTCGATCTCGGCGACTCCGTCGGGGCGGATGAGCTGGAAGTCGGCGCCGCCCGGCAGCACCTCGCCCTCGAGCCGTGGGCCAGTGAGACGGCCGCCGAGGATAGGGATCAGGCGGCGCTCGCCGAGCGGTGTGTGGCCGATGAGGATGGGCGCGGCGACGGCGACATCGACCTGGCCGATGAAGTCGGGAAGGGGAGTCACTCGGCCTCTCCCGGCGCGGGGGCCAGCTCGGCGCCGGCGAGCCGGTGCGCCCGGCCGAAGCCCAGCACCATCAGCGCCGAGCGCGGGGCGATGCGCCAGAGCGAGAAATCGCCGAAATCGGCATAGGGCGCCGCATAGGGATGGCGGGCGAGCCAGACGGCTTTCAGCGCCGCATCCTCCGCGCGCTCTGCCGTGCCGGAGACGCTGATGCGGGGCGTGGTCTGGGGATTCTCCTCTGCCGCGGTGCCCTGGAAGAGGAGGGAACAGCGGGGATCACGCAGAAGCTGGCGCGTGTGCTCGGACAGGGTGGAGAGGAAGAGCAGCGGCGCGCCGTCCGGTGCGATGGCGGGGGTGACCAGCGCCGTATGGGGATGACCCTCGCGGCCGAGCGTGGCCAGGGTGGCGGAGGCGGCCTCGCGCATCAGGAGGCGGGCTTCCAGCGCCAGCCCGGCGCGCCGGGCCGGTGCGGTGACCTCCGCGGTCGACTCCCCGCCTTCTTCTCCGGCCTCTCCCATAGGGGGCTCCGTCATGGCATCCTCTCGTCCCTTCGGGTGCAACGCCCGCCTCGACGCCCCGAAACGGGCCCTTTAGGGACACCCGATGCCCCACACCATCGCCCTGGTGGATGACGACCGCAACATCCTCACCTCCGTCTCCATGACGCTGGAGCAGGAAGGATTCACCGTGCGCACCTATACCGATGGGGAGAGCGCGCTGCAGGGCCTGCTGGCCCGGCCGGTGGACCTCGCCGTGCTCGACATCAAGATGCCGCGCATGGACGGGATGGAACTGCTGCAGCGCTTGCGCCAGCGCAGCGGCATGCCGGTGATCTTCCTGACCAGCAAGGATGACGAGTTGGACGAACTGATGGGCCTTCGCCTGGGCGCGGACGACTACATCACGAAGCCCTTCTCCCAGCGCCTGCTGCTGGAGCGCATCCGCACCCTGCTGCGGCGGAACGAGGCGAGCCGGGCCGAGGGGTCGGGCGCGCCGTCGGGCGGGGTGATCGCGCGCGGCGATCTCGTGCTGGACGAGACGAAGCACACCTGCAACTGGAAGGGCCAGCCGGTGCAGCTGACCGTGACGGAGTTCCTGCTGGTAAAGGCGCTGGCTGTGCGACCGGGCATGGTGAAGAACCGCGACCAGCTGATCGATGCCGCTTACGGCGAGAACATCTATGTCGATGACCGCACCATCGACAGCCATGTGAAGCGCGTGCGCAAGAAGTTCCGGGCCGTGGATGACAGCTTCGGTCAGATCGAGACGCTCTACGGCATTGGCTACCGCTACAAGGAGGCGTGAGGGAAGCATCCACGGCGTGGATAAAGGCTATCCGTGCCCTGCGTTGGAGGGCCGGCGGGATGCGGAGCATAGCTCTGTTCAGACGACGACAGACAGCCGCCGCCATCCATCGAAAGGATAGACCAATGTCCGCTTCCACCAGCCTCCGCACCCTCGCCTTCGCCGCCGCCCTGTTGGGCACGGTGGCCGTCTCGGGCGCCCGCGCCGAGGGCACCTCGCCCTTCGACGGCCCCTCCGCCTTCGGCGCTTACCGCGCCACCGAGGCCGCCGCGCCCGCCCGCCAGTCGGCCCCGAGCCTGCGCGACAGCGAGCTCAACTTCCTCGAGCGCAGCGGCGCCACGGGCGGCAACGGCCAGCACGGCTGAACCCGCGTCACGAACGATCCGCGGGGCCCCAGGGCTCAGCGAGGATGCGGCAGGGGCCGCCGGCACGCGCCGGCGGCCCTTTTCGCAGGCGCGCGCCCCGGCTTTGCCATCACCCGGCCTCACGCGCGGCACCGAATCCGCTCTAGGATGCCGCCATGCCGGATGCGAGCGGGCCCATCGCCACTGAGATTCCCCCGGCCGTTCCCCTGGAACGGCGCGGCACGAACCGGCGGATCTCGCCGCTTCTGCGACGAATCCTGCTGGTGAACATGCTGCCGCCCGTCCTGCTGGTGACCACGCTTCTCTACCTGGACCAGTATCAGGACGGGCTTCTGGCCGCCGAGGTACAGGGGCTGCGCACCCAGGCCCGTATCTACGCCAACGGTATCGCCGAAGCAGGCGTCCGCATCCAGGACGACCGCGCGACGCTGGTTCCCGAGGTGTCCCGCCCGCTGCTGCGTCGCTTGGCAGAGCCGAGCGCGGGCACCCAGGCCAAGCTTTTCGACAACAACGGGCTGCTTGTAGCCGATAGCCGTGTGCGGGAGGGTCCGGGCGGTGCGATCGTGACCGAGCCCCTGCCCCCGCCGGAGCAGCCCGGCCCCGTCGCCGGCGCCATCGGCCGCATCTACGAGCGCGTGCTGGACTGGTTCCCGCGCCCCCGCGTGCGCGGCCCCGCCGTGGTGGTGGACGAGACGCCCGGCGCTCCCTCCTTCGATTGGCAGCCGGATCTCGGCCCCGACCGGCGGGAGGAGCTGCGCCTGGCCCTCGAAGGCGGTGTGAACCCTTATGTGCGCCGCACCGCCGACGGCCGCCTGCTGGTCTCCGTGGCGGAGCCGGCGCGACGGGCGAACCAACCTGTGGGCATCGTACTGCTCACCCGCGAGGCGCGGGAGGTGGACAGCCGGGTGATGGAGATCCGCGGCTCGGTGCTGGCGCTGTTCGTCATGGCGCTGGCGCTGACGGTGGCGCTCTCCCTCTATCTCGCGCGCACCCTCGCCTCGCCGATGCTGGAGCTGGCGGCATCCGCCGCATCCATGCGGGCGGGGAAGGGGCGGGGCGGCTCGGTGCCGGCACCGCTGATGGGGCGGCAGGACGAGATCGGGACCCTGGCCCGCGCGCTGCAGAGCGGCACCAACGCGCTCTGGGCGCGGGTGGACGCGAATGAGCGCTTTGCGGCCGATGTCGCGCATGAGTTGCGAAATCCGCTGACCTCCGTGCGCTCGGCGATCGAGACGCTGCGCCGCGTCGAGAACCCGGACCAACAGAAGCGGCTGCTCGCCATTATCGCCGAGGATGCGGTGCGTATGGACCGGCTGATCGGCGACATCTCCGACAGCTCCCGCGTCGATGCCGAACTCTCCCGCGCCGTGTCGGAGCCGGTGGATATCGGGCCGATCCTCGCCACGCTGGTGGAGCTGCACACCGCCACCCGCGGCGATGGCGACCCGGTGATGGAGATCGACGCGCCCGCCCATCTCGTCGTGCGCGGGGTGGAGGGGCGGCTGGTGCAGGTGTTCCGCAACCTTCTGGGCAACGCGCAGTCCTTCTCGCCCCCGAACGGCGCCGTGCGCGTGCGGGCGCGGCCCACGGGCGCAATGGCCGAGATCTCGATCGAGGACGAGGGGCCGGGCATCCCCGAGGCCAAGCTCGAGGGCATCTTCGACCGCTTCTACACCGAGCGCCCGAGCGGCGAGCGCTTCGGCCAGCACTCCGGCCTGGGCCTCTCCATCTCCCGGCAGATCGTCGAGGGGCTGGGCGGGCGGATCATGGCGGAGAACCGGCGGAACGCGGATGGCAGCGTGGCCGGGGCGCGCTTCGTGGTGCGGCTGCCAGTGGTGTGAGGTTGGCCCCTGGAGAGGGCGCTGCCCTCTCCAGACCTCACCCGCCAAGGGCCTGAGGCCCCTGGACCCCCATTCGGCTGCCGCGGCCTGTCCTGCCTTTGCAGTCGCCTCGGGTCATCGACCCGAGGCGCACCGTCAGCCGAGTAATCCCCGATTGATAGAAGAAGATGATGGAGAGGGGTTCGGGGAGAGGAAGAATTCCTTCTTCCTCTCCCCGAGGGCTGCCCGCGCCGTACCAGGGAGCGGGAGTCCTTGATTCCCAGCCATTTTCACGCATATTCCGGGTTGACGCATGGCGCGACCCCCTTCTAGGGTTCCTGCTGGTGCTGGGCCGCGGTTCCTCTCAAGGGTGCCCCTGGCCGCCACCGCCCCGTGCATCGCCATCGGAATCCCGCCGCCCGGCGGAGGAACTGACCCGCTTCAGCTCCCATCCAGGTTCCGCGCACCCCTTCCCCTTCGGCCAGTGGTCTGTGCCCTGGCGATCGAGACCAGCTGAATGCACCTATCCGAACTCAAGGCCAAAACACCGGGCGACCTGCTCGCCTTCGCGGAGGAGACGGGGGTCGAGAACGCCTCCTCGCTCCGCAAGCAGGACATGCTCTTCGCCATCCTCAAGCAGCTCGCCGAGAACGACCAGGCGATCTTCGGGGATGGCACGCTGGAGATTCTCTCGGACGGCTTTGGCTACCTCCGGAACCCGCAGTCGAACTTCCTGCCGGGCCCCGATGACATCTACGTCTCCCCCGCCCAGGTCCGGCGCTTCGCGCTGCGCACCGGCGACACGGTGGAGGGGCAGATCCGCGCGCCGAAGGATGGCGAGCGCTACTTCGCTCTGCTGAAGGTCAACACCGTTAACTTCGAGCCGCCCGAGGCCGTGCGGCACCGCGTGAACTTCGACAACCTGACGCCGCTCTACCCGACGCGCCGGTTGAAGATGGAGAATGCCGAGGTCGAGAGCGTCGGCAAGGGGCCGACCAAGGACAACACCCACCGGGTGATCGACCTCATCGCGCCGATCGGCATGGGCCAGCGCGCCCTGATCGTGGCGCCGCCGCGCACCGGCAAGACGGTGATGCTGCAGAACATCGCTAAGTCTATCTCCGCCAACCACCCCGAGGTCTTCCTCATGGTGCTGCTCATCGACGAGCGGCCCGAGGAGGTGACGGACATGGCGCGCACCGTGCGCGGCGAGGTGGTGGCCTCCACCTTCGACGAGCCGGCGACGCGCCACGTGCAGGTGACGGAGATGGTGCTGGAGAAGGCCAAGCGCCTGGTCGAGCACAAGCGGGACGTGGTGGTGCTGCTGGACTCCATCACGCGCCTGGGCCGCGCCTACAACTCCGTCGTGCCCTCCTCGGGCAAGGTGCTGACGGGCGGCGTGGACGCGAACGCGCTGCAGCGGCCGAAGCGCTTCTTCGGCGCCGCGCGCAACATCGAGGAGGGCGGGTCGCTCACCATCATCGCGACCGCGCTGATCGACACGGGCTCGCGCATGGACGAGGTGATCTTCGAGGAGTTCAAGGGCACGGGTAACTCCGAGATCATCCTGGACCGCAAGCTCTCGGACAAGCGCGTCTTCCCGGCGATCGACATTACCAAGTCCGGCACCCGCAAGGAGGAGGTCCTGGTGGACCGCGCGGAACTGTCGAAGATGTGGGTGCTGCGCCGCATCCTTGCCCCGATGGGCACGCAGGATTCGATGGAGTTCCTGCTGGACAAGCTGAAGTACAGCAAGACGAACCAGGACTTCTTCGACGCGATGAACACCTGAGGCCAGCCGGCTTCCGGACAAGGAAAAGGCCTGTCCCTTTCGGGACAGGCCTTTTTTTTACGCTCGCAACTCGGGGCTGATCAGCCGCCGGCGCCGCCGCCGCTGCCGCCGCCCTGCTGGGACGGGGGCTGCGTGCCGGGCTCGCCGGCAGAGGGGTTAGGCGGGCCGCCGGCGGTGCCGAGCGGAGCGGCAGGCGAAGCGGACATGCCGGGGACGCCGGCGCCCTGGTCGCGCGTCACGCCGGACGGCGCGTTCGGCGTCGGGGCCGTGGAAACCTGGGCGAAAGCGGGGGCGGCGATGAGGCCGGCGGCGAGCGCCAGGGCGAGGCTGGTCTTGGTCATTGTCTTCTCCTGATCGGAAGTGTCAGCGGGGGAGCAACGCGTCCTTTCGGCACCGGTTGCGTGACGCCTTCGTGCAGCCCGTTCCGCCTGCTGACGACGTGCGGGCGGAGTCCTGCCATGGCATGCTGCCGGTGTGCCTGGACATGCGGGCGCGAGAAGGATGCGAGCGTGGTTCCTGCCCTGAGCGATGCCCCCGAGGTTGCCCTGCTGGAGCGGGCGGCGCTGAACGCGGTGCCTGCGCCGCGTGTGGCCTGGGACGGGCCTTTCGTGATCCGCGGGTTTCTCGGCGGCACGGGCCGGGCAAATGCCGCCTGCTCGCTCGACTCAGCCGCCGATCCGGGGCTTGAGGCGCGGGTGGGCCGGATCGAGGCGCATTACGCCAGACTCGGACTGCCCTGCCGGTTCCGCTCCGGCCCGCTTGATCCGCCCGGGTTGCTGCCGCTGCTGCTGGCGCGCGGGTATCGCGAGACCGATGGGGCGCTGGTGATGGTGGGGACGGTGCCACCTGTCACAGAGGCGGCGACGCGGTGGTGCGCGGACCCGGATGAGGGATGGCTCTCGGTGCTGGGCACCGCGGAGTACCAGGGGCCAGCGCGTCGGGCGGAGAAGGTGGAGGCAGTGGCGCTGCTGGCGCGGCCGGCAACCTGGCTCGTGCTGCAGGAGGACGGGGTGGACGCGGCCTGCGGCCATGCGGTGCTGGATGGCGGGCTGTGCGGGATCTTCGACGTGGCTGTGCGCCCGGAGTTCCGCCGCCGCGGACTGGGGCGACGGCTCGTGGGGGCACTGGCGGGCTGGGGTGCGGCGCAGGTGCCGGGGCAGGGCGCGCCACGCCTCTGGCTGCAGGTATCGCCGGACAACACGGCTGCCCGGCGTGTGTACGAGGCTGCCGGCTTCGCCGAGGTGTATCGCTACCGCTACCTTATTAAGGGGTAGGGCAAGACACGGGCCGCGTCACAGCCCGCCCCATGCGCCACTCTGCCGCATGATATCGCGCGGCCACTGCCACTACACGGGCCGGCGGCCAAATCGGCACGAACCGTAAAATTTCCTGCCTCTGAAAAGGAGCGGGAATTCAGGAAAAACTACGGGACGAGGATGCTGCTGCCAGTCGTCTTGCGCGTCTCGAGGTCGATATGCGCTTGCGCGGCGTCTTTCAGCGCATAGGTCTGATTGACCTCGATCTTCACCTTGCCGCTACGCACGACAGCAAAAAGGTCCTCCGCCATGGCGAGCAGGTCGCCGCGCTTGGCGGTGTAGGTCGCCAGCGTCGGGCGGGTCACATAGAGGCTGCCCTTGGCCGCGAGCACGCCGAGATCCACGCCCGTGACGGGACCCGAGGCGTTGCCGTAGGAAACGAGCAGGCCGAAGGGCGCCAGGCAGTCGAGCGAGGCGGAGAAGGTGTCGCGGCCGACACTGTCATAGACCACGGGAAGACGGGCGCCGCGGGTGATCTGGCTCACCCGGGCCGCGAGGTCTTCGCCCTGCAGGATGACGTGGTCGGCACCATGGGCGCGGGCGATCTCGGCCTTAGCCTCGGTGCCTACGGTGGCGATGACCTGGGCGCCCAGCGCCTTCGCCCACTGGGTGAGGATGAGGCCGACGCCGCCGGCCGCGGCATGCACCAGGATCGTCTCCCCAGCCTTCACCTTGTAGGTCCGGTGCAGCAGGTACTGGGCGGTGAGACCCTGCAGCATCATCGCCGCCGCGGTCTCGGAGGAGATGTCGTCCGGCAGCTTCACCAGCACGTCCGCGCGGATGGTGCGAGCCTCGGCATAGGCGCCGATCGGGCCCATGGCATAGGCGACACGATCGCCTGGCTTCAGGTCCTCAACCCCTTCGCCCACGGCTTCGACGGTGCCGGCCGCCTCCATGCCGATCACTGCGGGGAGGGAGGGCGCCTTGTACAGGCCGGTGCGGAAGTAGATGTCGATGAAGTTGAGGCCGACGGCCGCGTGGCGGACCAGGGCTTCGCCGGGCTTCGGGCTGGGAAGCGGCACCTCCTCCCAAACCAGCTTCTCCGGGCCGCCCGGCTCGTGCAGGCGAATAGCGTGGTTCATGGAGAGGTTCCTAGGTCTCATCGGGGCTGCGCACGGCATACCCCTTCTGGGATTGAGTCTGCGCCTGGTCCAGCAGGTCGGCCTGGCCTGGGATACGGCCAGGGGAATGGGAGGCACGGGTCCGGCGCTCAAGGGCGAGCAGCCAGCGCTTGGTGGCGACCCCACCCTCCCCCGAATAGCCGCCGATGCCACCAGCGGCGGCGATCACGCGGTGGCAGGGGATGATGATCGGGATCGGGTTGGCGCCATTCGCCCCGCCAATGGCTCTGGAGGCGGTGCCGATTCGCCGGGCCAGATCAGCATAGGACAGGGTCTCGCCATGCGGGATCTCCCGCAGCGCCGCCCAGACACGCTGGCGGAAGGGGCTGCCCATCGGGTTCAGCGGAAGGTCGAAGCCCGTCCGCAGCCCGTCCATGTAGTCCTGCAGCTGATCGGCTGCGCGGCGAAGCAGCGGCGTCTCATCGCGGTCGCGCCCCTGCCCCCAATCCAGGGCGACGATGGTGCCGTCCTCCTCCGACAGGGTGACGGTTCCGAGGGGGGTATGGAGGAAGGTCTGGGGCATGGGCTGGCCTGGGGGCATTCGTCGGGCGAGCCGGGGCTGCCGTCAAGCGCGGTTTGCGTGGGGGCGGTCCGCAGCCCCTCGCTTCGTGGCAGCCCGGGCTCTACATGCAGCCCGATCCCAGCTCCGCCGAGGACGCCCGCCTTGCCCGACGCCGACCCTGCTGTTTCACGTGAAACGCCGGCCGACCCGCCGCCCTGGTTCAGGGTGCATCTGTTCGCCTGTACCAATCGTCGGCCAGATGGGCACCGCCGTGGTTCCTGCGCCGCGCGCGGGGGCGAAGCGCTGCGGGACTACATGAAGGCGCGTGCGAAGGAACTGGGCATTCCGGGCATCCGCGTGAACAGCGCCGGCTGCTTGGATCGCTGCGAGTTCGGGCCCGTCCTGGTGATTTACCCGGAGGGTGTCTGGTACCGCGCGGAGACGCGCGAGGATGTGGACGAGATCCTGGCGGTGCATGTCCAGGAAGGCGGCCGTGTGGGCCGCCTGATGCTGACCGAGCAGGACGTGCCGCCGAAGGGCTGATCCGGCCATGGACACCATCTTTGCGCTGGCGACCGCGCCGGGAAGGGCGGCCATTGCCGTGATCCGGGTCTCCGGCCCCGGCAGCCGGGCGGTACTGACCGCTCTTTGCGACACCGTGCCCATGCCCCGCCGCGCCTCGGTCCGGCGCTTGCAGGATACTGGCGGCGCGGTGCTGGACGAGGCCGTGGTGCTCTGGCTTCCCGGTCCCGGCTCCTACACCGGCGAGGATTCGGCGGAGCTCCACCTGCATGGTGGCCCGGCGGTGGTAGAGGGAGTCGGCATCGCACTCGTTGCCCTGGGTGCCCGCCCGGCTGAACCCGGTGAGTTCACGCGCCGCGCAGTGCTGGCTGGCCGGATGGACCTGACCGCCGCCGAAGGCGTGATTGACCTGATTGAGGCCGAGACCGCCGCCCAGGTCCGTCAGGCACTGCGCTTGGCGGGCGGCGGGCTGGCAGCTCTCGCCGAGGGCTGGGCCGACCAGCTGGCTTCCCTCTTGGCCAGGCAGGAGGCCCTGATCGAGTTCGAGGACGAGGATCTTCCCGGTGCGCTGGATCGGCAGGTGGCCGATGGGATCGCGGCACTGGCCGAGAGGATCACCGTGCGCTTGGCGGCCGACCGGGGAGGGGAGCGGATTCGCACCGGGCTGCAGGTAGCCATCCTCGGCGCCCCAAACGCCGGTAAGTCGTCCCTGCTGAATGCGCTGGCCGGGCGAGAGGCCGCCATCGTCTCGGCACGCCCAGGAACGACGCGAGACGTTGTGGAGGCGCGGATCGTCCTGGCCGGCCTTCCCGCGGTGCTGGCCGACACAGCCGGGTTGCGGGAGGCCGGAGACGAGATCGAGGCCGAAGGCGTGCGACGGGCCCTACACCGTGGCGAGGAGGCGGACATTGTCCTCGCTGTCCTGGCCTGCGACGCCCCACCCGATGCGGAAACCCTTGCGCTGATCGCCCGGCATCCATGCCTGGTCGTGGCTTCAAAATGCGACACGGGCGGTACAGCCCCCCCAGATGCGGTCGCCGTCTCCGCCCGGACCGGGGCAGGGCTGGATTTGTTGCGCTTGCGGTTAGAGGCGGAGGCCGTGCGGCTGGCGCCCGAATCGGGCGCGGCCCTTCTCACTCGCCCGCGGCACCGGGCCGCGATCGCCGACGCGCTTCGCTGGTTGCAGGAAGCCGGGGAGGCGACGCTTCCGGAACTGCGGGCGGATTCGCTGCGCGAGGCCCGCCGTGCCCTCGGCCGCCTCACTGGGCGCGTGGGCGCAGAGGAAATTCTGGACCGCGTCTTCGCCGAGTTCTGCATCGGGAAGTGACCCGGCGCAGCGGCGGCGGTATAGGCGCGCCATGGCTTCCCTCTTCGATGTGGTGGTGGTGGGCGGCGGGCATGCCGGGTCCGAGGCGGCCGCAGCGGCTGCCCGTTGTGGTGCGCGCACGCTGCTGCTGACGCACCGGCTCGACGCGCTCGGCGAGATGTCCTGCAACCCTGCCATTGGTGGCGTGGGGAAGGGGCATCTGGTGCGCGAGGTGGATGCGTTGGACGGGCTGATGGGCCGTGCCGCCGATGCCGCCGGCATCCACTTCAAGCTGCTGAACCGGAGCAAGGGGCCGGCCGTCCGTGGTCCCCGTGCCCAGGCCGACCGCGGGCTGTACCGTGTTGCCATCCGTGGGCTGCTGGAGACGACGCCGAACCTCACCCTGCGCGAAGGTGTGGTGGAGGGGCTGGAACGCGGGCCTGACGGCGGGATCGACGCCGTGCTGACCGCTGACGGCGCGCGGATCGGCTGCGGCGCGGTGGTGATCACCGCCGGCACCTTCCTGCGCGGTGAGATCCATCTGGGCGCGGAGCGTCACCCGGCAGGCCGGCATGGCGACCCAGCCTCGGTCGGGCTGGCCCTGTCCCTCGCCGCGCTCGGCCTGCCCGTGCGCCGGTTGAAGACCGGCACACCGCCCCGGCTGGACGGACGCACGATCGACTGGGGCGCGGTTGAGCCGCAGCCCGGCGACGAGCCGGCCGAGCCGCTCTCCTGGATGACCGATCGCATCACCGGTCGCCAGGTGCTTTGCGGCATCACCGCCACCACCCCCGCGACCCACGCCCTCATCCGCGCCTCGCTGGACCGCGCCCCGATCTACACCGGCCAGATCCAGGGGGCGGGCCCGCGCTACTGCCCCTCCATCGAGGACAAGGTGGTGCGCTTTGCCGAGCGCGAGCGGCACCAGATCTTTCTCGAGCCCGAGGGGCTCGACGACCCGACCGTCTATCCCAACGGCATCTCCACCAGTCTCCCGCGCGACGTGCAGGAAGCGGTGATCGCCAGCATCCCCGGCCTTTCCCGCGCCCGCATCCTCCGCCACGGCTACGCCATCGAGTACGACCACCTGGACCCTCGTGCCTTGCGATCGGGGCTGGAGGTGCGCGGGGTGCCCCGGCTGTTTCTGGCCGGCCAGGTGAACGGCACCACGGGCTACGAGGAAGCTGCGGCCCAGGGCCTGCTGGCTGGGCTGAACGCCGCCCACCGCGCTGCGGGCGGGCAGGAGCCGCGTGTCCTGCTACGCACCGAAGCCTATATGGGCGTGCTTGTGGATGACCTTGTCACCCAAGGAATTACCGAGCCCTACCGCATGCTGACTGCCCGCGCCGAGCACCGGCTGCGGCTGCGCGCCGACAATGCCGGTCTGCGGCTGACCGAGCGTGGCATCGGCTGGGGCTGCGTCGGCCCCGAGCGCGCCGGGCGGCACCGGGCCTTCGCCGCATCGGTGACTGACGCCCTGGCCCGCGCCCGCGCCGAGATTGCCACTCCCGCCGCCCTGGCCCTTGCTGGGATCGCCGTGAACCAGGATGGCGTGCCCCGCTCGCTTCTCGAGGTCATGGCCCTGCCCGCAGCCGCCGGCCCCGCCCTGGAGGCTGCGTTCCCCTGGCTGCGAGACCTGCCACGTGGCGTGCGGGAGCAGCTGGAAACCGAGGCGCTCTACGCTCCCTATCTCGCGCGCCACCAAGCCGAGTTCACGGCGCTGGAGCGAGAGGAGAGGCTCCCTATCCCGGAGGAGGTGGACTTCGCCGCCATTGCTGGCCTCTCCACCGAGATGCGCCAGCGGCTCTCGGCGGCACGCCCCTCCACGCTTGGCATGGCCGGGCGCGTGCCGGGTATCACGCCCGCCGCGCTGGTCGCCCTGGCCGGACATATCAGGCGGTCCCAGGCCCGTGCGGGGGTGGCGTGAAGGTCCCGGTCCCCGTCGTTTCACGTGAAACCGAGGCACAGCTTGAAGGCTTTCTGGCGCTGCTGCTGCGCTGGAACGCCCGCATTAACCTTGTTGCCGGCCAGGACTCAGAGGCGCTGCGCACACGCCACATCGCCGACTCGCTTCAGCTCCTTCCACTGCTGTCAGCGGGAGAGGGGGAGGCGGCCGATCTCGGCACTGGCGGCGGCTTCCCGGGGCTGGTGCTCGCCATCGCGGATCCCGGACGCCCCTGGCACCTCGTCGAATCCGATCGGCGCAAGGCCGCCTTCCTGCTCGCCGCCTCGGCCGAGCTGGGCCTCGCCCATGTGCGCGTCCATGCCGAACGGATCGAAGCCGTGGCACTGCCTCCGCTCGCCCTCGTCACGGCCCGCGCGCTGGCGCCCCTGACCGTGCTGCTGGGCCACGCCGCCCGCCTGCTCGGCCCCGGTGGCACGGCGATCTTCCCCAAGGGCCGAACCGCCGAGGCCGAATTGACCGCTGCAGCGGCGGACTGGACAATGAACATCACGCGCTACGAGAGCCGGACCGAGCCGGGCGCCACCATCCTTAAGATCTCCGGAATCCAACGTGCCGGCACCTGATACCTCACCCCCCGCGCGCTCCGCCGGGCCGCGGCGGATCGCGCTCGCCAACCAGAAGGGCGGCGTGGGCAAGACCACGACGGCCATCAACCTGGCCACCGCGCTCGCCACCACGCGGCGCGTGCTGCTGCTGGACATGGACCCACAGGGCAACGCTTCGACCGGCCTCGGCGTACCGCGCAACGAGCGCGGCGCTGGCACCTACGCCTTGCTCGTCGGGGACAAGCCGATCCAGGATCTAATCCGCCCGAGCAAGATCCCCGGCCTCGACCTGCTGCCCGCGGATAACGACCTCGCCGGCGCCGAGATCGAGATGGTCGGCATGGAGGACCGCGAGCGTCGCCTGGCCAATGCCCTTGCCAAGGGCGCCGATGTCCTGGCCCGTTACGACTACCTGCTAATGGATTGCCCGCCCTCGCTCGGCCTGCTCACACTTAACGTGCTGGTGGCCGCGCAATCCGTGCTGGTGCCCCTGCAGACCGAGTTCTTCGCGCTGGAAGGCATCTCCCAGATGACGCGCACGGTGGACCGGGTGAAGCGCCTCAACCCCGAACTGGCGCTGGACGGAATCGTGCTGACCATGTTCGATCGTCGCAACAACCTCTCCGAACTGGTCGCGCGCGACGTGCGGAGCTTCTTCAAGGACCGGGTGTACGACACCGTGATCCCCCGCAACATCCGCGTCTCCGAGGCGCCGTCCCACGGCCTCCCTGTGCTGCTCTACGATGTCCGCTCCTCCGGCGCGCAAGCCTATATCCAGCTCGCGGCGGAGCTGCTGAAGCGGGACCGCGCGCGGGCCAAGGCCGCGAAGGCCAGCGCTGCCAAGCCGGGCACCAAGGCAGGTGCCGCATGAGCCGCAAGCCCAACCGCCTTGGCATGGGCCTCTCCGCCCTACTCGGCGACGATCAGGGCACCGCCATGGCGGCCACCCCCCAGACCCTGCCCGTCGAGGCGCTGGAGCCCGGCCCTTTTCAGCCCCGCGGCCCGATGGATGAGGAGGCACTGGCCGAGCTCACAGCCTCCATCCGCGAGCACGGTGTGCTGCAGCCCATCCTGGTGCGCCCCAAACCGGGTGCCCGCGGTGCCTACCAGATCATCGGCGGAGAGCGCCGCTGGCGCGCCTCCCAGGCCGCTCGGCTCCACGAGGTGCCCGTCGTCGTACGGGACCTCGACGACCGCGCCGCCATGGCCGCCGGTCTCGTCGAGAACCTGCAGCGCGAGGACCTGAACGCGCTGGAGGAGGCCGAGGGCTACCGCCGCCTGACGGACGAGTTTGGCCTCAAGCCCGAGGCGCTAGGCAACGCCGTGGGCAAGAGCCGCAGCCATGTCGCCAACACCATGCGCCTGCTCGGCCTGCCGCCCGGCGTGCGCCAAATGCTCGGCCGTGGCAGCCTCACCGCCGGCCATGCCCGCGCTCTGCTGACCTCGCCCGACCCGGTTCGTCTCGCCGAACTGGTCGTTACCCGCGGCCTGAACGTGCGCCAGACGGAAGCGCTCGCCGCCGCTGCGGATCGCCCCCGCGCCGCCCGTCAGGCCCAGGATGCCGAGACGCGGGCGCTGGAACGCGAGCTGTCCGAGCGGCTTGGGCTGCGCATCTCGATCGAGCATCGTGGGAAAGCGGGGAAGGTGACCATCGCTTACCGGGACCTGGACCAGCTCGACGGGGTTGTGCGGCTGCTACAGGGATAGTGGTCCCGGGAGGCGCTACCTCCCGGACCCTCCATCGAGGAACCTGAAGTTCCCCGGACCCCACCATCTGTTTGGGTGTGCTACCCCCGAATTTCACGACCTTGGCCCACTAACAGGCGGCTTCCGTGGTCGGAAGCTCTAACCTGCGGCGCTGCCCTTGATCACTGGGCTTTCGAAAACCCGACGTGGAGTCCAGGAAGCCTGATAGCTCTCCAGCGATGAGGAAGAGGCAGCGCTTCCCCGGGCCGCCCGCACTACCCCCGCCGCGCCAGGATCGCCGATTGTCGCGCCAGCGTCAGCAGGGCCACCCGCGCCAGCGCTGCATCCGGCATCGGCCGCCCGGTCCCACCCGACTTGCTCTGCCGTTCCGTCTCCAACAGCCCGGCCAGCACCGTCTCCAGCGCCTCTGCCCGCCAGATCCGCAAGGCCTTCTCGAAGCCTGGACGGCTGCGGAAGAACACCGGCGGTTGCAGAGCCTGCATGCCGGCCACCGAGGCAAGGTGCAGCCGCTGCACATGCCGTAGCAGGGAGCGGATCACCTGAACGGGGTTGGCGCCCTCCGACATCGCGGATTCCAGCGCCCGGTCCGCCCCTGCCACATCCCCCGCCGTGGCCGCCACCAGCGCCTCGTCCAGCTCCAGCGCCGATCCATCGCCGATGCAGGCCAGCACATCCTCCTCGGCCAGACGCCCGCCCGGGCCGGCATAGAGGGCAAGCTTTTCCAGCTCCCGCCGCAGCGTTTGCCGGTCGTCGCCCAGGCGGCCGGCCAGCCAGGCCAGGGCGGCAGGCTCGGCGGTGACGCCGTTGTCCTTCAGCACTGCGGCGATGGTGGAGGACAACTCGGCGCCACGCTCGCGGTAGCAGGCGATGGCCGCCGCGCGCGCATGGGCCTCGGCCAACTGGCGCAGCTTGGAGCGGGCAGGGAGCTCCCCGGCCTCCACGACGATCAGCGTATCACCCGGTGCGTCCAGCACGTCGCGTAGCGCGGGCGCGAGGGCATCGGTGGCGTCGCGGATACGGATGACCCGGCGGCCACCGATCAGCGAGAGGGCCGCAGCCTCGCCGGACAGGGCGCCAGGACGGGCGGCAACGTCACGGGGCAGCTCGGCCACGCGGAAGGGGTCGTTGCCGGGCGCAACGGCGTCCTGCAGGGCGTCCGCGCGCTCGCGGGCGAGGCCGGCATCCTCGCCGAACAGCAGCGCGGCGCGGGCCGCGCCCGGGTCCTTCAGAAAGGCGGGAAGGCGGCGCGCATCCAGCTTCATGTGGCAGGCCGGTCGGTGGGCGTCAGGCCGCCGGGTTGTCGCGGAAGGCCATGGCGAGGCGGAGCACCACCTCCTCCGCGACCTGCTCGACCAGCCGCCGCTCCGCGGCCTCGCTGCTGACGAGGGAGGCGAAGAACTCGTTGTCGATGAAGTTGTAGGAGTCGATCGCGCGCACCACCCCGTTGGCTACCGGCCGGGGCGGCACGGAAAGGGTCTGCAGCGTCCAGGGCGCGGTCAGCACCATACGGAAGCGCGAGGGTGAGCCGTCGCGCCGGTAACCCTGGATCTCATAG
The DNA here is from genome assembly GCF_054165765.1 of Roseomonas sp. WA12. Taxonomy (NCBI): domain Bacteria; kingdom Pseudomonadati; phylum Pseudomonadota; class Alphaproteobacteria; order Acetobacterales; family Roseomonadaceae; genus Roseomonas; species Roseomonas sp. WA12. Next base: position 4,106,694 of record NZ_CM135108.1, read on the forward strand.
GCCGGGGACGGGGAAACGACGAGCTCGTAGCGCGCCGGCGGGCCGCTGCGGTCGCGCGCGGCCAGCCGCCGGTCGAGCGCCTGGTGCAGAAGCTGCCCGCTGCGGCCGAAGCTGCGCCCGAGCCGAACGGCCGCGAGCTGCGGGGCGATATCGGCCTCGCCAGCCGCCGGCGGACCGTTAAGCGGGCGAAAGCCGCAACCCCCGAGGGAGGCGGCCAACCCGGCGAGCAGGAGCCGCCGCGTCGGGCGCCCCTCAGACGACGAAGTTGACGATGCGGCCTGGGACATGGATGCGTTTCCGGATGGGCTTGCCGCCGATGGCACGCTGCACGTTCTCCTCCGATTCGGCCATGGCCAGCAGCTCCGCCTCCGCCATGCCCACCGGCACGGTCAGCGTGGCGCGCAGCTTGCCGAGAACCTGCACGGCGATGGTCATCGTGTCCGCAACCAGCAAGGCCGGGTCGGCCTCCGGCCAGAGCATCTGCGCCACCAGCCCACCCTGGCCGGGGCTGAGGATGGACCAGAGCTCCTCGGCCAGATGCGGCATCATCGGCGCGACCAGCCGGGCGAAGACTGCCACGGCCTCGCGCCGGGTCTCGAGCGGGGCAGGGGAGGATTCGATGGCGTTTGCGAATTCATGCAGCCGTGCGACTGCGACGTTAAAGGCGAACCCTTCCAGCGCCGCCGTCACTGCAGCGATGGTGCGGTGGGTGGCCTGCAGCAGGGGCCGCGCCTCGCCATCGCCGCTACGGGCCTCGAGCGTAGCGGCCAGCCGCCACACGCGCTGTACGAAGCGATGCGCGCCGGAAACGCCGGCCTCGCTCCACTCCATGTCCCGCTCGGGCGGATTGTCGGCCAGGATGAACCAGCGCGCCGTATCGGCGCCGTAGCGGGAGATGATGGCGCCCGGGTCGATCGTGTTGCGCTTGGACTTCGACATCTTGTCGTTGCGCGAGACCGTCAGGGCGACGCCCGTAGCCTTCTCGATGGCGCTACCATCGGGGGTGGCCTCCACCTCGTCCGGGGCCAGCCAGCGGCCGTCAGGGGCCTTGTAGGAGGCGTGCTGGACCATGCCCTGGGTGAACAGCCCGGCGAAGGGCTCGGGCGTGTCCAGCTGGCCCATGCCGGCCAGCGCCCGCGTGAAGAAGCGGGAGTAGAGCAGGTGCAGGATCGCGTGCTCGATCCCGCCGATATACTGATCCACCGGCAGCCAGCCATTTGCGGCCTGGGCCACCAGCGGCGTCGCGGCATGTGGCGCCGTGAAGCGCGCGAAGTACCAGGAGCTGTCGACGAAGGTGTCGAAGGTGTCGGTCTCGCGCCGCCCCGCCTTTCTGCAGGACGGACAGGCGACGTGCTTCCAGCTGGGATGATGATCCAGCGGGTTGCCGGGGCGGGAGAAGTCCACATCCTCCGGCAGGCGCACGGGAAGCTGGTCCTTCGGCACGGGCACGATGCCGCAATCGTCGCAATGGATGACCGGGATGGGGCAGCCCCAGTAGCGCTGGCGGGAAACTCCCCAGTCGCGCAGGCGCCAGTTCACCACGCCCTGGCCCAGCCCCTTGGCCTCCAACGCGTCGATGGCGGCGCGCTTGCCCGCCTCGCTGCCCAGCCCGTCGAGGAACTCGGAGTGGAACAGCGTGCCGTCGCCCGTCCAGGCGGTCTTGCCGACGTTGAAGGTCGCGGGATCCTCGCCCGGGGGCAGCACCACGGGCGGCACGGGCAGGTCGTACTTCCGCGCGAGGTCGAGGTCGCGCTGGTCATGCGCGGGGCAGCCGAACAGCGCGCCCGTGCCGTACTCCATCAGTACGAAATTCGCGATCCAGACCGGGAAGGTCGCACCCGGAATGAAGGGATGCGCGACGCGATAGCCCGTGTCGTACCCCTTCTTCTCCGCCTGCTCGATGGCGGCCTCGCTGGTGCCCTGGCTGCGACACTCGGCGATGAAGGCAGCAGCCGCGGGGTCGCGCGCGCCGGCTGCGGCGGCGAGCGGATGCTCGGCAGCGACCGCCAAGAACGACATGCCGTAGAGCGTGTCGGGGCGAGTGGTGAAGACCTCCACCTCGCTGGTGCCCTCAACCGGCTCGGCGAGCGGGAAGCGCACGCGGGCGCCTTCGCTGCGGCCGATCCAGTTGGCCTGCATGGTCCTGACCCGCTCGGGCCAGCGGTCCAGCGTGTCGAGCGCGCCCAGCAGGTCGGGCGCGTATTTCGTGATGGCCAGGAACCACTGGGAGAGCTCGCGCTTCTCCACCGGGGCACCGGAGCGCCAGCCCTTGCCGTCGATCACCTGCTCATTGGCCAGCACGGTGCCGTCCACCGGGTCCCAGTTCACCCAGGACTTGCGGCGCTCCACCAGGCCAGCAGCCATGAAGTCCAGGAAGATGGCCTGCTGCTGCCCATAATACTCGGGGTCACAGGTGGCGAACTCGCGCGACCAGTCGAGCGAGAGCCCCATGCTCTTCAGCTCTGTCCGCATGTTGGCGATGTTGGCGTAGGTCCAGGCCGCCGGATGCGTGCCGCGCTCGCGGGCCGCGTTCTCGGCAGGCAGTCCGAAAGCGTCCCAGCCCATCGGATGCATCACCTGCATCCCGCGCGCGCGCTTGTAGCGGGCCACCACGTCCCCGAGCGTGTAGTTCCGCACATGCCCCATGTGGATCTTGCCGGAGGGGTACGGGAACATCTCAAGCACGTAGTATTTCGGGCGGCTGCCATCCGGTACGTCCGGTGCGGCGAAGCAGGCGGAATCGGTCCAGGCCTGCTGCCAGCGCGGCTCTGCAGCGGCGAAGTCGTAACGGGCGGGGGCGTCGGGCGGGCCGTCGGTCATCGGGGCCAATATGGGCCTTTGTCGGTGGTCCGTCCTGATATGCCGGGCCGGGCAGGGTGGGAAGAGGCTTAGGGCAGCGCGCAACCCAAGCGGGGCCTCATGGTTCCTACGGCTCCCGCGATTGAGAGGATCATGACATGCGCTTCATGACGACCGCTGCCCTGCTGGCTACCCTGGCCCTGCCGAGCCTTGCCGCCGCGCAGCCCGCGGCCACGCCGCCCGCCGCAGCCCAGGGCATCCCCGCGGGCCATATCCGGGCGGAGCAGCTGATGGATCGCGACGTCTACTCCACCGACAATGTCGAGATCGGCGAGGTCGACGACCTGATCATCGACCCCGCGCAGGGCCGCATCACCATGGTCGTCATCGAGGTCGAGAACCGGCTGGGACTGACGCAGCGCCGCGTCTCCGTACCCCTGGACCGCCTGCGCATCGTGCCCGGTGAGCGCCGCGTGACGATCAACATGGCCTCGAGCGAGATCCGCTCGCTGCCCGCCATCAACTACTGAGTTGTTGCACCGGGGGGAGTAAGCCCCCCGGTCGCACGCTGCGCCTTAAAGGGCCGCGGACTGGCTCCGCAGCTCACGGGCGCGAGCAAGGACCTTGTCCTCAAGTTCGGTCCCGGTGGAGTTGGCGACGGGCACGTCCACCCACATCCCGTTCCGCAGCTCCTGGCGGAAGACGGAGACGCGCACACCATCCGAACGCAGCTGGCGGCCGAGAATATAGGCGGTGGCGCGGAAGCGCTCGCCCGGCGCCGCGGCCGGCGAGTACCAGTCGGTGATGATCACGCCGCCGAAGGGATCGGCCGAGGCGAGCGGCATGAAGGACAGGGTGTCGAGGCTGGCTCGCCAGAGATAGGCGTTCACGCCCAACGCGCTGCCATCGCCCGGGGCCCCGGCGCCGCCCTCGCGGTTGCGGCTGCTGCGGTCGGTGCCGAGGATCAGCAGTCCGTCCTGGTTGCCGGAGAGCCGGCCGGCGACGCGGGAGCGGCGGCTGTCGTCGTTGTACTCGTCGTTCATCACCTCGCGGGTCTGACCGCAGGCGGCGACGAGAACGGGCAGGGCGAGGATGGCGAGACGGAGATGGCGCATGGCGTCGGGAGGTAAAGCCGGCGCCCGTTGCTGCGCAAGGGAGAAATCGCGCGGAACCCGGCGAAAGCAGCGCTAAAGGCAGGCCAAAAGAATGGGGCGGCGGGTTTCCCCGCCGCCCCGTTCCCGTTCGATCCGGCCGGAAGGCCGGTTCGGATCAGAAAGCGACCCGGAAGCCCGCCAGCACGGTGGCGACATTGATGCCGTCCGTCGCGCCCACGGTGCCCGTGGCGATGTTGAAGTTACGCTCCTTGCGCTGGCTCTGCAGGTACTCGGTGAAGAAGTCGAGGCCCGGCGCAACGCGGTAGTTGCCGCCCACGGCGAAGGCGGTCTCACGACGGCCGCCGGTGCCGAAGGTCTGGCTGCCGGCCGAGAGGACCTGCGTGAAGTGGCCACCGACGGTGATCGCGTCGATCGTGTAGGTCGCGCCGACGAGGTAGGCGCCGACGTTGCGATCGTCCGTGAGGGCGCCCGTACGGCTCTCCGTCAGGGTGGCGTAGTTCGCGTTGGCGCTGCCGCCCGTGTACCAGCCGCCGACCGTGAAGCCGAAGCCGGTCACCGCGGCGCCGGCCCACACCATGTCGATGCGCTGGCCCGAGATCGCCGGGAAGGTCGTGTTCTTCACGGAGTCGGCGCCGATGTAGCCGACCGTGGCGGCCAGGCCGACCGGGCCGAAGGACCCACGCCAGCGGAGCGCGGCCTGGACCTCGTTGCGGCGGCGGGTGCTGCCACCGGGCAGCGCGCTCACGCGGTCGCAGAGCGCGGCGTTGGCGAGCGAGTCGCAGCCCGAGAGCGGGCCTTCCTGCGTGTTGAACGAGAAGCTCGCACCCGCATCGAAGCCGAGGAACTGCGGCGACATGTAGATGAGCTTGGTGTTGTCGCCGAGGTCGTTCGGGTTGTTCAGGGCGATGCGGTAGTTGCCGCCGACGACCTGCTGGAAGGCGTCGCCCGAGTCGAGGCCGCCGATGCCGAAGCCCGTGATGTGGCCGGAGGCGAGCTGCTGGATCGCACCGTCCTCGTCACCGTAGCGGATCTGGCCCCAGGGACCGGCGAGGTAGGCCCACGCCTCGTCGTAGTTCAGCGTGTTCTTGGCGCCGTTCGTGGTGACGTTCGTCGCCGGGTTGCCAGCCTGCGGCTGACGGTAGGCGTCGTTCTCGATCTCGAGCGCCACGCCGTAGCGCAGGCCGTTCGCCGCCTTGCCGGAGGCGAGGATGTGGATCTCGATCTCCTGGCTGAAGTCGGACTTGCCGAGGCGAGTCGTCGCGTTGTTGGAGCCGTCCTGGTCGGTGTAGTTGTAGATGGCGCGGAAGTAGCCACCCACGCGCACCTCAAGGCCGCGCATCGACACGGCGGGCGCACCCATCGAGCCGTCGGCGAAGTTGACGCCCTGTGCCGAGGCGCCAACCGGCGCGAAAAGGGCAGCGGCGGCAACGGCCGTGCTGCCAAGAAGAAGCTTGCGCATCCCAAATCCTCCTGACGTACCGGGGGTTGTCCCGGCGCTTCACGCGACCCGCCCGCCCCCCTCGGCGGGTTTGCCGCGGATTGGCATCCCATTGGATGCGCCCCCTTGGCCGAGCCCGCGGGGACTATGGTTCAAGCGCTTGAAGGGCGTCCATCAGGCAATGGCGCAGAACGCGACATGCGCGAAACACTGTGTCCGTTCCGCCACAACCCCGTGAGCAGCCGGGGATCGGGCATAAACCCGGGCTGATCATTGCCGCAGCGTGGCGGCCAGGGCGGCTATAGCGGCCCAGCCGGCCGCAAGGGGCGGCAAACGTCGGCTCCGCTGCCCGTCCATCCCCCCGAGTGCGATCACTGGCCGCTCCACCCGCCGCGCCAGCGCTGCCCAGCGCAGCACCCCGAGGGTGGCCCCGCCAGGATGGCTGGCGGTGGGGAAAACCGGTGAGAGCAGCACCACATCCGCCCCCAGCCGCCGGGCCCGGGAGATCCCGGCCCGCCCATGCGCCGCCACCGACAGCAACGGCCCGCCCCCGCCCCGCCGGGCCAGCAACACCGGCAACAGCCCGGATACGGGCCGCCGGTCCGGCACGTGCAGCCCCGCTCGCTGCGCCAGCGCCGCCCGTCCATCCCCCGCCACCAGCAGGACCAGCCGATGCCGCCGCGCCAGCTCGGCGAGCGGGCGCAGCAGGGCGGAATCGAGGTCTCGCGCCAGCACCGCGCTGCCTTGTGGCAGGTGCCGCGCCGCCGCCCGCGGATCCGGCAGCCGCCGGGCATCGCTGAGCAGCCAGAGCGGCGGAATCGCGCGGCCGCCCGCGTTCCCCGACGCCCCGTTCTGCCCTAGCCTACGCCCCCGCATGACCGACCTGCCCCCCATCGACACGGCTGCCATCGCCGCGAATCTCGCCCGGATCAAGGCGCGCATCGCCGAGGCCTGTGACCGCGCTGGGCGCGACCCCGCCACCGTCTCCCTCGTCGCCGTCTCGAAGACCCATCCTACCGATGCGGTGGAGGCCGCGCTGGCCGCCGGCCAGACGATGTTCGGTGAGAACCGCGTGCAGGAAGCCGCCGGCAAGTTCCCGGCCCTACGCCCCGCCCATCCCACCATGCGCCTGCACATCATCGGCGGGCTGCAGACCAATAAAGCGCGGGATGCCGTGCGCGTGGCCGATGTGATCGAGAGCCTGGACCGCCCCAGGCTCGCCGCCGCCATTGCCGAGGCGATCGCCAAGGAGGGCCGCGCGCCCGAGCTGCTGGTGCAGGTGAACACCGGTGCCGAGGCGCAGAAATCCGGCGTCGCGCGGGACGAGGCCGAGAGCTTTCTTCGTGCCTGTCGGGAGGAGCACGGCCTGACCATTGCCGGCCTCATGTGCATCCCCCCCGAGGGCGAGGACCCGATGCCGCATTTCCGCTGGCTCGCCGATTTCGCGGCGGCGCACGGCCTGTCCACCCTTTCCATGGGCATGAGCGGCGACTTCGAGGCCGCGATCGCCTGCGGCGCCACCCAGGTCCGCGTTGGCAGCGCGATCTTCGGCGCCCGTCCCTATCCCGCCGCTTGAGCGACGCCGCCGCCTGGGATGCCCGCTACGTCGGCGGCGGCTTCGCCTTCGGCCAGGACCCCAACCGGCACCTCGAAGCCCAGGCCCCCCGCCTGCGTCCGGGCATGCGCGCCCTGGCCATCGGTGACGGCGAGGGCCGCAACGGCGTCTGGCTCGCCGAGCGCGGCCTGGATGTGACCAGCCTGGACTGGTCCGAGGCCGGACTGGCCAAGGCCCGCGCCCTTGCCACCAGCCGCCACGTCTCCATGCGTACCGTCACCGCGGACCTGACGAGCTGGGACTGGCCTCTGGCCGCCTTCGACCTCATCGCCTGGATCTTCGTTCACCTGCCCCCCGCCGACCGGGCGCTGGTTGCCGCCCGCACCACCGCCGCACTGGCGCCGGGCGGGCTGCTGGTGCTGGAGGGCTTCACCCCCGCCCAGGAGGGCCGCCGTTCCGGCGGGCCGCGCGAGCCGGCGCTGCTCTGGTCCGGCACGCTGATGCGGAAGCATTTCGCGGGGCTGGAACTGCTGGAATGCGTGGAGGGGACGGTGCTGCTGGATGAGGGGCCGAAGCACCAAGGACCGGCAGAGGTGGTGCGAGGAGTGTTCAGAAGGCCGGGGCAGTGAACTCCCCTAAACCCCCTCCTTGCTTCTTCTGGCTGGCTTTCTGGCGCGCCAGTCGCCACCGTTCCCCGGCAGCCTCACAGAAAAGGATGAGGGGGTCTCGGGGAGAATTCTTCTCCCCCGGCTTTCTTCCCTACCCCTTCGCCGAAGCCGCCAGCCACCCACCCCCGACAACCAGCCCCGCCGCCACCGCCAGCCGCGGTCCGAGCGTGCCCTCCCCGGCCAGCAGCAGCAGAAGCGTGGACGCGACAGGCACCGCATAGGCCAGGGTGCCGAGCAGCCGAGGGTCGCCCCGCTTCATCCCGACATCCCATAGAAAAAAGGCCGCCCCCACCGGCCCAAGCCCCAGCAGCACCGCCGCCGCCCATTGCCGGGCGGAGGGGATGACGGTCGTCTCGAAGCCGAGATGCGCGAGTGTGGCGAGAATGCCGGAGGCCAGGCAGAACCCCGCGACCGCCTCGGTCGGCACGGTAGAGAGGCGGCGGGCGGTGACGGAATACACAGCCCAGGTCAGCGCCGCTGCCGCTGCGCAGAGAAACCCCGGCGCCGCGCCAGGCGGGAAGGCAGCGCCCGGCCCCACCACCAGCGCGCAGCCCAGGAAGCCCAGCGCGACCCCGCCCAGCCGCCGCGGCCCGAGGCGCATGCCCAGGATGGGCGCCGAGAGCAGCACGATCAGCAGCGGCCAGAGATAATTGATGAGGCTCGCCTCCACCGGCGGCGCCCAGGCCAGGGCCGCAAAATAGAGGGCGTGGTAGCCGAACAGCCCGCCCACCCCGTGAACCCAGGCGATCGGCGGCTGCCGCAGCGCGCCGAGCTGCCCGCGCAGGGCCAGCCAGCCCAGCGCCAGCAGCCCCGCCGTGCAGAAGGCCATGGCCGTGACCTGCAGCGGCGGCAGCCCGGCACCGAACCGCGCAAGCAGCGCCAGGAAGGCCCAGAGCACCAACGCACCGATGCCGGAGAGGGTGGGCGCGGAGAGGACGAAGCCTGCCGCGCGGCTCACGGAACGGCACCTGCGAAACAGGCCGCAACCGGTGCGGGAAGGCAGCGTTGCCCCCGCGTCCCGCCGGTTCTGTCCGGCGCCGCATTGGCAAAGGAGTAGAGCAAGGTGGGTTTCCTGATTCGTACGCTGATCACGGCGGTGGCGTTCTACATCGCCGCCAACGTCGTCACCGGGCTGTATTTCCCGAGCCTGACCAACCTGATCATCGCGGCCATCATCTTCGGCCTGGTGAACGCGGTCATTCGCCCGATCGTGGCCACGATGTCCCTGCCGTTGACGGTCCTCACGCTTGGCCTGTTCACCCTGGTTGTGAATGCGCTGATGCTCGGCCTCACCGCACTGCTGATGCCGGGCATGCGCATCACCAGCTTCGGCGCAGCCTTCTTCGGCGCAATCATCATCTGGCTGGTCTCTTGGATCGCCAACAAGCTGGTCGGCGACCGCGCGGCCGCCTGAGCCCTTCCGGGACAAGCCGCCTCGGCGGCTGTCCCGGTACCCCGTGCCGCTGCCCTATACCGAGCCGGGCAGCGGACGGTAGGGCAGCGGGGGGAACCGTGTGGCGTGCCACGACACCCTCTGCCACACCCCGCCCGTGACATAGGGGTCCTGCGCCCACCAGGCGCGGGCCGTGTCCAGATCAGGATGCGCGGTGATGGCGACGGAACCCCGCATCGCGCCCCCTGGCGCATCTAGAATTGCCCCGCCGACTGTCAGCGTACCGTCCAACGCCGCCGGCCGCACCCGCGCCAAATGCGCATCCCGCACCGCGAGCCGCCGGGCTAGTGCATCGGCATCCTGCCCATCCCAACCGATAGCGACGGCATGGGTCGGCTGCGGCGGCACCGGCCCGTCCGGCAAGGGGCGATAGGGCAGCGGCGCCACCCGGAAGGGATGCACCTCGAAGCCCTCCCACACCCCTTCCCGCCGGAACGGCTCGGCCTCCAGATAGCGGTCCAGCGCCTCGGGCGTGACGAGCATCAGCGAACCGCGGTTGGCGCCCGCCTCGTCCAGCAGCGGAACGCCCAGGATCAACTCCCCCGCCTCCGCCATTGGCCCGATCAGCGCCAGATGGGCCTCCCTCACCGCCCCGATCCGAGCGGCGGATTCCGCCGTCGCCCGCGCCAGGACCATCCGGCATTCGGTCATCGTATCGCCCTCCGAGCTGCCTCAGGCTTGCGCGGGGCGACGGGTGGCGCAAGCACGCGGGTGGCCCCGGGGGAGCGCCGCTCCCCTGCTGCAAGATTTCACCGGGTCCGGGGTGGCCGCTGCCCCCCTGGTGGTCGCGGGGAAGGCAGACCCTCCCGCACGACCACCGAAGAGCCACCTACTTGTTGGTGCGCCCAAACCCGCCACCCGGCGTGATCCCGCCATTGGGTGTCGTGTCGTTGGCCACGTCACCCTCATCGGTGTTGTCGGCTTGCAGCGCCTCCGGATCGGTTCCCCGGCCGAACGTGCCCTTGGAGGACCCGATGCCCGGATTGCGCTCGTCATCCGACGGCGGGCGGGGGATGCCGTCCCCCAGCCCATCCTCACCCCGTTCCTTGGCGCCCATGCCGCCCTTGGGGTGCTTCGATGCGGTCATGCTCATCTCCCGTTCCATTGGCTGGAAAAGGATAACGGCCGCAGCCTCCGCCGGTTCCGGCCCGTGCGGCTCAGTACATGTGCTGGCCGCCATTGATGGAGAGCGTGGAGCCGGTGATGAAATCGGCCTCGTCGGCGGTCAGGAACGCGACCCCGCGCGCGATGTCGTCCGCCGTGCCCAGCCGCCCGCGCGGAATACGTGCGATGATCTTCTCCAGCACATCCGCCGGCACGGCGCGCACCATCTCCGTGTCTACATAGCCGGGGGCGATGGCGTTCACCGTGATGCTGGCCCGCGCCCCTTCCTGGGCGAGAGCCTTGGTGAAGCCGTGGATGCCGGACTTGGCGGCGGCGTAGTTCACCTGCCCGTACTGCCCGGCCTGGCCGTTGATGGAGCCGATATTCACGATGCGCCCGAACTTGCGGGCCGACATGCCGTCCCAGACCAGCTTGCACAGGTTGAAGCAGGAGCCGAGATTGGTGTCGATCACGTCGTCCCACTGCTTGCGGTCCATGCGCTTCATCGTGTTGTCGCGCGTGATGCCGGCGTTGTTCACCAGGATCTCGATCGGCCCCACCTCGGCCTCGATCCGGCGCGTGGCCTCCGCGCACTGCTCCCAGTCCGAGACGTCGAACTTGTAGGTGCGGATACCCGTCCGCTCGGTGAAGGCGCGTGCCGCCTCGTCATTCCCGGCATAGGAAGCGACGACGGTGCGCCCGGCCTTCTGCAGATGCTCGCTGATGGCCGCGCCGATGCCGCGCTGCCCACCCGTCACGAGTGCGATTCGTGCCATTTCCTGCGCCCTTTCAAGTCCGTTGTCTCCCGCATCCAAAGCTGACGTGGGCAAGGAGGGGCATCAAGGGTACGGCGAGCAAGATCGCACCGCACAACGCCGATTTGCGTGGTCAGCCTGTGCCGGAGCCCTCCGGATGCGGGCCTGCGCGTAAACAAATGCTGGCATTTCCGCACCGGGCGGGTGTAGAGGGCCGCCCGCCCGCGCACCCAACGGTCCGCGTCGCCCCCGCCCGCACCGCACCGACCGCCCGCCGAGGATCGCCCCGCCATGGACACCCCGATCGCTGCCGTCCTCTGGCCCGACCACGCCCGGCGCGACATGGCCGCCCTGATGCGCCTGATGGCGCATTTGGAGCGCTGCTGCCTGGAGATAGGTGCCGAGGACGCCGCCGGCCATCTGGCCGAGGCCGCGGCCTCCCTGGCGCAGGACGGCGCGCAGCGGCGCATGGCGGCCTGACCGGCCGCGCCCGGCCCTCCTGGGCCGGGATCTGTCAGCCCGTTCGGGCCGCGACGGCTTTTGCCTGCGTCAGCCGGCGCCGCTCTTGCGCCGCAGCTCCGCCAGCTCCTCGCGCAGCGCGACGATCTCGTCGCGCATCGCCTCGACCTCGCTCACGGCACCCTCCTCCGGCGTCGAGCCGGGCGCGCCGGCCGCCCCGCCGCGCGGGAAGGGCGAGAACAGGCTCATCGCCCGCTCCATCATCGCCAGGTTCTGCTTGCCCAACTCCTCGAAGGGCGCGAAGGCGTTGAAGGGCGCGATCCCGCCGATCGACGATCCCATCGTGCCCCCCATCGCGCCCTGGGCCGCGCGCCGCATCCCCTCCTGCTGCCGCGCGAAGGCGCCCATCGTCGCCTCCAGGTAGCGCGGCACGACGGATTGCAGGCTGTCCCCGTACAGCCCGATCAACTGGCGCAGAAAGGGGATCGGCAGCAAGTTCTGCCCCTTGCTCTCCTCCTCCACGATGATCTGCGTCAGCACGGAACGGGTGATGTCCTCCCCCGACTTGGCGTCCGACACCGTGAAGTCCCGCCCCAGCCGCACCATTCCCGCTAGATCCTCGAGCGTGACGTAGGAGGAGGTCTCGGTGTTGTAGAGCCGCCGGTTGGCGTATTTCTTCACCACGACCGGCGGGCGGGCCGGCACGTCGGGCGTCGGATCCTGGGGCGCGGCGGATTCGGACATGGTACGGTGTTCCTCTTCCGGGGATCGCCCGGACGTGATGTGTCGTTCTTGCGCCCGGGGCGGGTTGCAGCCTTGATGACCGGCCAGGATGCAATGCTAGACCTGCCATGCCGCACTGCGGAAGGCGCCTCGCATCGGGATTCGCGGCGCGGCGTCCGCGCCACGGACCGCGGGCCGGAACGGCGAGGAAGCCGCTGGCCGGGTTTTCAGCGGGCGTGCCGCGGGGTCGGGGATGCCAGCCGGAGAATGAATGAGCGGTTCGAAAAGCGCCGGGTCGGGTGGGGCAGGGGGCGAGGGTCAGGATCCCGACCAGCGTCCGGGCCCATCGCCGGATCTTGCGCAGCTGGCCCAGGACTGGATCGCTCTCTGGCAGGGCGAGCTCGCCGCCATGGCCGCGGACCCCGAATGGACCACCGTCTCGGCCTCCGGCTGGGCCGCCTGGATGCGCGCCTGGGCCACCCCGCCCGCCTCCGCTTCATGGCCGCCCGGATGGGGCCAGTCCGCCCTCTTCCCGCCCGCTCCTACCCCGTTCGGCCCCACCCCGTTCGGCCACGCTGCATTCGGCGCGATGCCGTTCAGCCAAGCCCCGGTCAGCCCAGCACCGTTCGGTCCGCCGCCGCCGGGCTGGCCCGTTCCACCCGGGGCACCAGCATGGCCCGCACCGGGCATGGCTGCGGCGCCGCCATCCCCGCTCCAGACAGTTACCCCGGACCCGCTGCATGACCCCCCGCCGCGGCCCCCGCCCCCTCCCGGCACATCTCGCCCTCTCGATGAACCGAGCCTGGCTGTCCCTGGCCGCGATCCCGACCCCCTCGCCGCCCGGCTCGACGCCCTGGAGCGCGAGCTGGCCGGGCTTCGCGCCGCGCTCGCCGGCGGGTCTGGCGGAGCGGGACCGGATCCTTCGCGAAAGCGGAAGCGCAGGGCCTGACGCCCTCCGTGCCGCCGTCTGGCAGCGCCTGTGGCAGGACGACGCCGCGCTGATCCGCGGCATCCTGGCCTACCGGACTCACCCCTGGCGCCGCGACCTGCCCGACCCGCCCGCCCTCTGGTCCGAGAGCCCCTCCCGCCTGCTGGATTACGGCGGAGCCGGCCACGCTGCCCTCTTCATCCCCTCCCTGGTCAACCGAGCCTCGGTGCTGGACCTGATGCCCGGCCATTCCATGCTCCGCTGGATGGCCGCCCAGGGAACCCGAACCCTCCTTCTGGACTGGGGCACCCCCGGCTCCGCCGAGCGCGGCTTCACCCTCACCGATTGGATCGCCGGCCGCCTCGAACGCGCCATTGCCGCCGCCACTCAGGCCACCGGCGGTCCCGTTACCCTGGTCGGCTACTGCATGGGCGGGCTGCTCGCCCTTGCCGCAGCCCTCCGCCGGCCGGACCGCGTCCGCGGCCTCGCTCTCCTCGCCACGCCCTGGAACTTCCACGCCGCCGACGCCCCCCGCGCCCAGGCCGTCGCCAAACTTCTCCCGGCGCTGGAACCGGCCATGGCCGCCACCGGCGCCTTGCCCGTCGATGCCCTCCAGCTTCTTTTCGCCGGGCTCGATCCCTTCGGCATCGCGCGGAAGTTCCGCACGTTCGGCCGGCTCGACCCCTCCTCTCCTCGCGCTGCCCATTTCGTGGCGCTTGAGGACTGGCTGAACGACGGCATCCCCCTGTCCGCCCCTGTCGCCCGCGAATGCCTGGCCGGCTGGTACGGCGCCAACACCCCGGCCAAGGGCGAATGGCGCGTCGCCGGTGCCTCAGTGGACCCCGCCGCCTGGCGCGGCCCGTCCTTCTTGGCCATCCCGCGCGGCGACCGCATCGTGCCGCCCGATAGCGCCCGGGCCCTGGCCCGCCAGCTGCCTGACGCTTCGGTGCTGGACGTTTCGGCGGGGCATATCGGGATGGCGGCGGGAATGAAGGCGGAGACCGTGCTGTGGTCGCCCCTCCGAGACTGGCTGCGAAGGCCGGGGGAGTGAACTCCCCCGGACCCCCTCCTTTTTCAGCAGGGCTGCCGCGGACGGCGATGAACGCGCGCCACTAGAACCTTCAGAAATAGAAGGGGGTCCGGGGGGATACCTCCCCCCGGCCTTCCTCCCGCCCCACATCAAACCGCGAACGAGGTTGTGCGCTCCCGGCGCCGGACGCACTCTCGCAGCACCGCACACGGAACGAGACGCCGCACGGCGCCCGGACAAGCACAGGAACAGCCGGTCATGGACGACATCGTCATCGCCTCCGCCGCCCGCACCCCGGTGGGCAGCTTCAACGGCGCCTTCTCCACCCTGCCCGCCCATCAGCTCGGCGCCATCGCCATCAAGGCGGCGCTGGAGCGTGCGGGCGTGGAGCCCGGGCAGGTGGACGAGGTGATCCTCGGCCAGGTGCTGGCCGCCGGCGCCGGGCAGAACCCGGCCCGCCAGGCGGCGGTGCTCGCCGGCATCCCGGTGGAGCGCACGGCCTTCGGCATCAACCAGCTCTGCGGCTCCGGCCTGCGCTCGGTGGCGCTGGCCGCCCAGCAGATCGCGACCGGCGATGCCAGCATTGTCCTCGCGGGAGGGCAGGAGAGCATGACCCAGGCGCCGCACGCGGCAAATCTGCGCGCCGGCCAGAAGATGGGTGACCTCGCCATGGTCGACACCATGATCCGCGACGGGCTGTGGGACGCCTTCCACGGCTACCACATGGGCAGCACGGCCGAGAACGTGGCCGAGAAGTTCCAGATCACGCGCGAGCAGCAGGACGAGTTCGCCGCTGCCTCCCAGCGCAAGGCGGGCGAGGCCATGAAGGCCGGCCGCTTCCGCGACGAGATCACCCCCGTCACCGTGAAGGGCCGCAAGGGCGACACGGTGGTGGAGAACGACGAGTACCCCAAGCCCGACACCACGCTGGAGATCCTCCAGAAGCTGCGCCCCGCCTTCTCGAAGGACGGCTCCGTTACGGCCGGCAACGCCTCCGGCATCAATGACGGCGCGGCGGCCATCCTGGTGATGCGCGGCGCGGAAGCGGCCAAGCGCGGCGTCACCCCGCTGGCCCGCATCGTTTCCTGGGCAACTGCGGGCGTGGACCCTTCCATCATGGGAACCGGCCCGATCCCGGCGTCCCGCAAGGCGCTGCAGAAGGCCGGCTGGTCGATCGACGACCTCGACCTGATCGAGGCGAACGAGGCCTTTGCCGCCCAGGCCTGCGCGGTGAACAAGGACCTGGGCTGGGACCCCTCCAAGGTGAACGTGAACGGCGGCGCCATCGCGCTGGGCCACCCGATCGGCGCCTCGGGCGCGCGGGTGCTGTCCACGCTGCTGTTCCAGATGCGGCGGCAGGGGGCCAAGAAGGGCCTGGCCACGCTCTGCATTGGTGGCGGCATGGGCGTCGCGATGTGCGTCGAGGCGGCCTGAGCTGAGGAAAGGCCGGGGAGAAGGAATTCTCCCCGGACCCCTCACCGTCCTCTTCGAGTCAGGGCACGGCAGCAGTCTCTCGCCGGGCCGGCCCCTGCGTTGTTGATTCCGCAAGGCCAGGGGCTTACGCAACCCCATCAGAACTGCAGTGCCGGCCCCATATGCCCTCCGCCATGCCCGATTATGACGCCCTCCTCGCCTCCCATCTCGACGCGCTGCGCGCCGAGGGCCGTTACCGCCACTTCCTGACGCTCCACCGCCAACCCGGCGCTTTCCCGCGTGCCTTGCGCGCCGATGGCCGCCCGGTCACCGTGTGGTGCAGCAACGACTATCTGGGCATGGGACAGCACCCAAAGGTGCGGGACGCCATGATCGCCGCCATCCAGCAGGACGGCGCCGGCGCCGGCGGCACGCGCAACATCTCCGGCACCGGCCGCCATCACGTGGCGCTGGAAGCGGAACTCGCCTCCCTGCACGGCAAGGAGGCCGCGCTCGTCTTCAACTCCGGCTTTACCGCGAACGAGGCCGCGCTCTCGACGCTGGCCACCCTGCTCGGCGCCACCATCCTCTCGGATGCCGATAACCACGCCTCGATGATCGCCGGCATCCGCAACGGCCGCGGCCCGAAGCGCGTCTTCCGCCACAACGACGTCGCCCACCTTGCTGAGCTGCTGGCCGAGTTGCCGCTGGACGCGCCGAAGGTCGTCGCATTTGAATCCGTCTACTCCATGGATGGCGACATCGCCCCCATCCGCGCCATCGCAGACCTCGCCCGCCGCCACAACGCGTTGACCTATATCGACGAGGTTCATGCGGTGGGCCTCTACGGCCCCGGTGGCGCCGGCGTTGCCGCGCGCGACGGCGTGGGGATCGACGTCGTGGAAGGCACGCTGGGCAAGGCCTACGGTGTCGGCGGAGGCTATGTTGCCGGCAGCCGCACCCTGATCGACGCCATCCGCTCCTTCGCGCCCGGCTTCATCTTCTCCACCACACTCACCCCGGCTGTCGCGGCCGGTGCCCTGGCCAGCATCCGCCACCTGCGCGGTTCCGACGCCGAGCGTACCGCCCACCAGGAACGCGCCCGCGCCACCCGCTCCGCCCTTCACGCCGAAGGCCTGCCGGTGATGGAAAACCCCAGCCACATCGTGCCCGTCATGGTCGGTGACGCCGCCCTGTGCCGCCAGGCCAGCGAGATGCTGCTGGAGGACCACGGCATCTACATCCAGCCCATCAACTTCCCCACCGTGCCGCGCGGCACCGAGCGCCTGCGCATCACGCCGACGCCGCTGCATGACGACGCCGCCATCGCCCATCTGGCGGGCGCGCTTTCGGCGGTGTGGGACCGGCTGGGGCTGCAGCGGCAGAAGCGCGCCGCGTGAAGTCTGTCCCGCGAGGCTTTGCCTCTCGGGCCTACAAACAGACGGGAGGTCGAGGAACCTCAGGTTCCTCACGAATGGCGTCTGGGGAAGGCAGAGCCTTCCCCTGTGGTCACCAGCGCGGCCGCTCCCGCTCGATCGCCAGATCCAGCGCCCGGTCCGACGGATCCAGCGCCGGCTCCAGCCGATCCAGCGCCGCCGTGAACTCCGCGCGCAGACCCGCCTTGCGGTCCTCCGGCAGCCAGCTCGCCTCCACCCCCGCCAGGCTGAGCCTGCGCGCCTCCGCCACGCCCCAGCCGGTGTGATGGAACACCTGCCGCCAGGAATGGCCGATGGTGGTGGCGAACATGGTGGGATCGTCGGTGCCGAGCACGATATTCAGCCCCGCCTCGAACATGCGCCGGATGCGCTCGATCCGCGGCAGGCGGTTCGGCACGATCGAAGACCAGCAGGCCATGGTGAAGGGCGTGCCCTCGCGCGCCATGCGCGCCATGATCGCAGGGTCGGCCAGCATGTTGTAGCCGTGGTCGAGGCGGTCGCAGCCCAGCGCGTCGCGGCAATGGGTGATGTGGGCGGGCGGCCCTTCGAACAGCGTCTGGTTGTCCTCGCAGACATGGGCGGTGCGGCGCAGCCCCATGCGGCCTGCGCGGCGCCAGGCCTCCACCCAGACCAGCGGCGGCCCCGCGCGCTCCGCGCCATCCAACCCGATGCCGACGACGCGCGGATGCGGATGGGCCCGCACCCATTCCAGCATCTCCAGGGATTCGCTGGGCAGGCACACGCTGCGGTCGATGCAGGCGATCATCAGCGAGGAGACGCCGAAGTCGCGCTCGGCGCGTTCCAGCCCGGCCGCCAACCCCTCCACGATCAGCGGATAGGTCGCGCCATTGGGCGTGTAGTAATGCGGGTTGAAGAAGATCTCGACATGCCGCGCATTGCCGTGCCGGTGCATGTCCTCGATGCACTCATAGGCCACGCGCTCGAAATTCTCGCGCTGGCGCACGGCCAGCGCGCCGAGGCGCAGCACCTCGAGGAAGCCGTAGAAATCCGGCCACTGGTACAGCGTCTCCGCCGGGCGCGGCAGGCGCACGCCGTTGGCGGTGGCGATGTCGTGCAGCGTGGTCGCGCGCATGGCGCCGGCGATGTGTAGGTGCAGCTCGACCTTGGGGACGAGGTCGAGCCAGTCGGAGTACCTGAGCATCAGCGGCCGCGCCGGATGTTCCAGAGGAACATGGCCGGGCCCACCGGCACGTCGCTCAGCTCCGCCCGCCAGGCCGAGGCCGCCACGAACTGGCCGAGCGGCATGTAGAAGCCCTGCTCCGCCGCGCGCGCCTGGATGATCTCGGACAGCCGCTTGCGCTCCGGCTCCGAGGAGGTGGCGGCGAAGGCGGCCCGCTCGGCCTGCACCTGGTCGTCCTTCGGCCAGCCCGCGAAACCGTTCGGCGGACCCGACGCCTCCATGTAGCTGTTCTGCAGCGGCGTCTGCATGTCCGGCACGGTGTTGGTGCTGTGGAAGATGTTCCATCCCTCCGGGCGCCCGCGGCGGCCGAAGAAGGTGTTCAGATCCATGCTCTGCAGATCGACGGTGAAGCCCAACTTCGTCAGCAGGTCCTGGGTGACGAGGCCCAGCGAAGCGATGCCCGGCGCATCCGCGGGGTGGAGGATCACCACGGGCTTGGACAGGTCCACGCCGCTCTCCCGCAGCAGCCGCTTCGCCGCCTCCAGATCGGGCTTCAGCGGCATGCCCGCCGTGGTCTCGTATGGCGTGCCGCAGCCGAGCATGGAGCGGCACTCGCGCGCGTATTCAGGCAGGCCGGCCACGCCGGGCAGGTAGTCGTTCTGGTCCACCGCCATCATCACCGCGCGCCGCACGCGCACGTCGTTGAAGGGCGGCAGCAGGTGGTTGAAGCGCAGGATGCCCTGGTAGCCGAAAGGCGAGACGACCTGCACCTTCACCGCGCGGTTGCGCTGCAGGATGGGCAGCACATCCGCCGGCAGCCGCTCCAGATAATCCACCTCCCCGGTCGCGAGCGCGCTCACCTGGGAGGAGACATCGGGCATGGCGATCAGCTCGATGCGCTCGAAGGTCGCGCGCTTGGCGCCCGAGGCCCAGACGGAGGGCTCGGCGCGCGGCCGATAATCCTCATGCCGCACCAGCACGATCCGGTCGCCCGGCCGGTACTCGGCGGCGACGAACTTGTACGGCCCGGACCCAATCGGCTCCGTCACCGGCCGGCTCGGCGGCGTCTCGGCCAGGCGCTTGGGCATGATCATCGGCACCATCGCGCCGGGCTTTGCCAGCGCCTGGAGCACGAGGCCGAAGGGCTGCTTCAGCTTGATGCGGATGGTGCGCGCATCCGGGGCATCCAGCACCTCGGTCGCCCTGATCATCACGCTGCCCAGCGCATCCCGCGCGCCCCAGCGGCGCAGGCTGGCGGCGCAATCCTCACCCGTCACGGGCGAGCCGTCATGGAAGGTCAGCCCCTCCCGCAGGAAGAAGCGCCATTCCAGCCCATCCGCGCTGGTTTCCCAGCGCTCGGCCATCTGCGGGGTGGGCTCCCACTTGTCGTTCACCGCCAGCAGCGTGTCGTAGACGAGGTAGGAGAAGTCCCGCGTGGTGAAGCTGGTGGTGAAATGTGGGTCCAGGATGGTCGTCAGCGTCTCCGGCACCACGCGCAGGGTGGTGGCGCGGGACGCGCCCTGGGCGCGGGCCAGGCCCGGGACGAAGGCGGGGGCCGCCAGGAGGGTGGAGGCGGCAAGCAGCGAGCGGCGGTGCATGGGAACTCTCAAAACAGCCTTATGGGGCCGTTTACAAGCAATCCCCGCACCAACCCAGCCATTCCGCAGGGCGCTCCGCCGCGCTACACAGGGGAATGGTTGCGCTCACCTCCCCCGACTTCAAGCGCCGCGCCGCGCGCGCCCTGGCCGATCCGGGGCTGCAGAAGGCGCTCAAGCGCGGCGGGTCCGGCTTCAATTCCAAGCGCACCCTGGCGGTCGCGGCCTTGCCGGAATTCGAGCAGCTGCGCGACATCGGCCGCGATATCAAGAACCACACCCTCGCCAATCTCGACCACTACCTTGAGGTGTTCGAGCGCAACGTGCAGGCCAACGGCGGCCAGGTGCACTGGTGCGCGGACGCCGCCGAGGCGCGCGCCGTCGTGCTGCGGATCTGCCAGGACGCCGATGCCCGAACCGTGACCAAGGGCAAGTCGATGATCTCCGAGGAGATCGGGATCAACGAGCACCTGCAGGCAAACGGCATCACTCCCGTCGAGACAGATCTCGGCGAGTATATCCTGCAGCTGGTCGACGAACCGCCCAGCCACATCATCGCCCCCGCCTTCCATCTGAACCGCGAGGATTGGGAAAGCCGCTTCCGCGCCGCCCATGCGGACCTTCCAAAGGACCGCGTCTTCAATGAGCGCCGCGACATCATGGTGGAAGCCCGCCAGAAGCTGCGCGAGCGCTTCCTCGCCGCCGATGTCGGCATCACCGGCGCCAACTTCCTCATCGCGGAGACCGGCAGCTCCGTCATCGTCACCAACGAGGGTAATGGCGACCTGACGCAGACGCTCCCGCGCGTTCACATCGCGCTTGCCAGTATCGAGAAGGTGGTCCCCACACTGGAGGACTGCACGAGCCTCCTGCGTGTCCTCGCGCGCTCCGCGAGTGGCCAGGACTTCTCTGTCTATACCACTTTCAGCACGGGCATCCGCCGCGAACGCGACCTGGACGGGCCGGAGGCCTACCATGTCGTCCTCATCGACAACGGCCGCTCCAACATGATGGGCACGGACTTCCAGGACATGCTGCGCTGCATCCGCTGCGCCGCCTGCATGAACCACTGCCCGGTCTATGGCGTCACCGGCGGCCACGCCTACGGCTGGGTCTATCCCGGCCCGATGGGTAGCGTTCTCACGCCCTCGCTGGTGGGCGTGGAGAAGTCGGGCCACCTGCCCAACGCATCCTCCTTCTGCGGCCGGTGCGAAAGCGTCTGCCCTGTAAAGATCCCATTGCCGAAGATGATGCGCCACTGGCGCGAACGCGAGTTCGAGCGTCACCTCACCCCGTCCACCATCCGCAGCGGGCTGAACATCTGGGCCTGGTTCGCGCGCCGCCCCGCCTGGTACCGCGCCGCCTCCTGCCTCGGCATGGGCGCGCTGGCCCTGCTCGGCCGCGGCACCGGCCGCTTCCGCAGCCTGCCGCTCGCCGGCGGCTGGACGCGCAGCCGCGATCTTCCCGCCCCCGAACCCGGCGGCACCTTCATGGCCCGCTACGCTGCAACACAGAGGCGCCGATGAGCAGCCCAGGGAACAGCCGCGAGCACATCCTCGGTGCCATCCGCCGCGGCCTGCATCGCGGCCCGCTGCCGGCGGATCAGCGCGCGATGCTGGACGGCCGCCTCGCCACCCATCCGCGCCACCTCATCCCCGCCCGCTCCCGCGTTTCCCGCGCGGAGCAGATCTCCCTCTTCGTGAAGAACGTGGAGAAGGAGTTCGGCACTGTCGAGCGCGTGGAGACCGCCGCCTCCGTCCCTGCCGCCATCGCCGACTACCTGGCCGCCCAGAATCTCGAACCGCGCTTCGTCATGGCGCCACATCCCGAGCTGACGGGCCTGCCCTGGTCCGACCGACCGATGCTGCAATTCGAGACGCGCCGCGCGCAAGCGGACGACCCCGTCTCCGTCCAGCACGCCTGGGCTGCGGTCGCGGAAACCGGCACGCTCCTGTTCCCATCGGACCCCACGCGCCCCACCACGCTGAACCTGCTGCCCGAGACGGAGATCGCCGTCATCCGCGCCTCCGCCATTGTCGGCGCCTATGAGGAAGCGTGGGACCGCCTGCGCGCCGAACGCAGCGGCGCGGAACCCTCGGGCGGCTTCATGCCGCGCAACATCATGTTCGTCACCGGCCCCTCCCGCTCCGCCGATATCGAGCAGACGCTGGAACTCGGCGCCCACGGCCCGCGCCGCCTCCATGTCGTGCTAGTCGAGGACGAGCCCGCCGCCAGCACCCTCCTTTCCGAAATCGCCGATCCGCGCCCGGAGGCAGCGCGGGAACCCGTGGCCCGACCCGGCGAGATCGCCAACCCGGCCGATTAGATGGCCCGCCGCTCCCGCATCGTCTCGCCGTCGGAGCGGGCGCTCTGGCACGCCTATCTGTCGCTTAACGCGGTGGAAGCGTTGCCCGGCCGCGACGCACCCCCGCCTCCGCCGCCGCCCGCCCCACCGCCCGAACCCGCCCCGGCCCCCGCCGCCGTCACGCCCCCGCCGCGCCCGAAACCCACCCCCGGCGTGCCGACCGTCTCCGTCGGCCAGCCCGGCGCCGGGCTGGACGAGAAGCGCTGGCGCGACCTCCGCCGCGGCAAGACCCGCCCCGAGCGCACGCTGGACCTGCACGGCTGCCGCGCCGAGGAAGCCCATGGCGCCACCCTCTCCTTCCTCCGCAGCGCCCATGCCGACGGGCTGCGCTGCGTGGCCATCGTCACTGGCAAGGGCGGTGGCGAGGGCGGCATCTTGCGCCGCGAGCTGCCGCACTGGCTGAACCTGCCCTCCGTGCGGCCACTAATCCTGGGTGCCGCGCATCCGCATCGGGCGAACACGGGCGCGGTGCATCTGCTGTTGCGAAGGCGGCGGTGAAGGCCGGGGGAGGTGAACTCCCCCGGACCCCCTCCTTTTTCTATCGGGCTGCCGCGGAACAACGGCCACTGGTGCGCCAGCAGAACACCCCAAAAGAAGGAGGGGGGTCTGGGGGAGTTCACTCCCCCGGCCTTTCTCCTAAGCTTCCCGCCGAACCACCCCGGGAAAGACGCCCATGGACCCCGTCGTTGTCGCCGTTGCCATCACCGGCTCCGTCCCGCGCAAGAAGGACAACCCCGCGGTCCCCACCACCCCGGCCGAGCAGGTGGAATCCACGCATGAGGCCTTCGAGGCCGGCGCGACGCTCGTGCACATTCATGTCCGCAACCCCGATGAATCCTCCTCCTCAGACCCCGTGCTGTTCGCGCAGGTGCAGGAGGGTGTGCGGAAGCACTGCCCGGGCATGATCGTGCAGTTCTCCACCGGCGGCCGTGGGCGCGATCCCGCCGCGCGCGGCTCCTCGCTGCCTCTCAAGCCGGACATGGCCTCGCTCTCCACCGGCTCGGTGAACTTCCCCACCATCGTCTACGAGAACTCGGCCGCCCTGGTGGAGCAGCTGGCGACGGGCATGCGCGACAACGGCGTGCTGCCGGAGATCGAGATCTTCGACCTCTCCCACCTGCACGGCGCAAAGCGCCTGCACGAGGCCGGGCTGATGAATGCCCGCCCGCATGTGCAGTTCGTGATGGGCGTGAAGAACGCCATGCCCGCGGAGGAACACCTGCTGAACCTCATGCTGGGCGAGCTGCGCCGCGTGTTGCCCGATGCGAGCTGGACCGCGGCCGGAATCGGCGTGAACCAGGCGCGCGTGATGGAATGGGCGCTGGCCCGCGGCGCGCAGGGCGTCCGCACGGGGCTTGAGGACAACATCCGCGTCTCGCGCGATCGCCTCGCCGCCTCCAACGCGGAGCTGGTTCGGATGGCCGTGGAAGCCGCTGCTCGCCACGGCCGCCGTCCCGCCACACCGGCCGAGGCGCGCCGGATGCTCGGCCTCGCGCCGGCCCCCTCGCCAGCGGCGTGACGCCCTTCGGCGCACGCCTGCGGCAATGGCGCGCCGAGCGTGGTGTCGCGCTGCAGGACATGGCGGCGGCAATGCAGGTCTCCGCCGCCTACCTGTCCGCGCTGGAACACGGCCGGCGCGGCGCGCCCTCGGACGGGCTGGTGCATCAGGTCTGCGAGTATCTCGGCCTGATCTGGGATGATGCGGATGAGCTGAACCGCCTCGCGCGGCTGTCGCGGCCGCGCGTGGTGCTCGACACCGCCGGCCTTACGCCGGAGGCCACCGCCCTGGCCAACCGCCTCGCCGATACCATCCGTACCCTGCCGCCCGCAAAGATCGCGGCCCTGCGCGCGGTGATCGAAGGCCAGGAGACCTAGTGCAGCGTCGGGCTGGGCGCGAAGACGAAGCGTGGCGGCGGTGGTGCCGCGGGCAGCCGCATCCCGCCACTGGCGGCCAGTTCCGCGAACTGCTCGGCCGCGCGCAGTGCTGCGGGCACGGCCTCCCCCGTCAGCCAGTCCTTCAGCAGGTCGATCGCCGTCGCCCGGTCGCCCCGCTGCAGCGCCGTAACCAGGCGCAGCATGCCCAGCTCCGCTTCGCCGAGGGAGGTGCAGGGCGGGTGCCGCACGTCGAGCAGCCGGCGCGCGCCCTGGGCGATGATGGTCATGAACAGATCAAAGGCGACCACAGCCGCGGAGGACATGGAGGCCAGCCCCATGATCTCCCGCCAATCCGGATGCGGGGCCGAGGGCACCTGCAGCGGCGCCACCCAGGCGCGCAGCGCGCCGACGACGAACAACTCCTCAGCGCCGAGATCCATCGTGGGCCGCTCGCCCGGCACGGGCGGGTGGCATCCGTCGCACACGCCGCCGCTCATTGGAGCATGAGCGTGACGGGCCGGCACGGGCGGGCGAGGGTCATCCGCATCCTCCTGAGGCTGCGCCCTATGATCTACCGCAACTGATAAGCGCTCGCAAATCAATATGCATCGCAGCCGGGCTATCCGCCGGCCGCCTCAGGCCGCTGGCGCCGTCCGCAGGCGACTGACCCGCAGCAACCCCTCCCGCTCCAGCAGCGGATGGGCGAGCCCCGCCAGATGCCCGGCGATCCCCTTCAGGTCCCGCGTCACATCCAGCGCCAGCCTTGCGGTGGCCGCCGAGGCATCGTCCGCGCTGCGCCCCAGCCGCTCCACCGCCGCGCGCTCCGCCTGCCGCCAACCCTCCTTCTCGACCACCAGCTGCCGCGCGGCGGCGGGGTCGTTGCCCATGAATACGGCCACCGCCAGCCGCAGCTGCGCGATGGCACGCCCGTGCAGCGCCCCCAGCTCCTCCGCGAGTTCCGGCGGCAACGCCGTGCCGCGACGGGCCGCGCGGGTGGCGTGCCGGGCCAGGCCACGTTCCACCATGTCGCCCACATGCTCCAGCACGATGGCGACGTCGCGGATCTCCTCAAGCCGCGTCACCTCGGCTGGGGTAAGGCTCTCGCGCGGCAGGTTGGCGAGGTAGCTGTGCACGGCGCGGTGCAGCCCATCCACCACATCGTCCCGCCGGGCCGTGGCCTTCGCCCGGTCCATATCGGCGCGGCGCAGCGCGGCCGCGGCATCGCGCAGCATCGCCTCCACCTCGTCGGCAATGCGCAGGACCTCCCGCGCCGCGTTGGAGAGCGCGACGGCGGGCATGGAGACCGCCTCCGGATCCAGGTAGCGCGGCGCCGCGGCATCGGCGGCGGCCGGGGGCGCGGGCAGCAGCCGGGTCAGCACGCGGCCGAGCGGGCCGAGGAAGGGCAGGGTGACGAGCGCCAGGATCAGGTTGAAGCCGAGATGCGCGTTCGCCACCAGCCGCACCGGGGAGGCATCCACCCAGCGCAGCGCCTCCGTCACCGGCCCGATCAGGGCAAGGGCCAGCAGCGCCCCCGCCAGCCGGTTCACCAGGTTGCCGATCGGCATGCGCTGCCGCGACAGGTCCCGCACGTCGCCGCGCGCGGCGAGCACGGGCGTCACCGCGCTGCCGAGATTGGCACCCACCACCATAGCCACTGCCGCCTGTGGCCCCAGCACGCCGGCGCCCGCGAGCGAGCCGATCAGCAGCACCGCGGCGACGGAGGAGTGCATCGCCCAGGCCAGCGCCGCCGCCGCAACGAGGTTGAGCAGCGGCGAGCCCTCCAGCAGGTGCAACACCTCGCGGAAGGCGGGCGAGGCTTGCAGCGGCGCCATGCTCTCCAGCATCAGATGCAGCGCCGCCAGCATCATGCCGAGCCCGATGGCTGCCCGCCCGGCCTCGCGCTGGCGGATGCGCGGCCGCCGATAGGCCGCCCAGCCCAGCAGGATCAGCGCGGGGAAAACCGCGCGCACGTCGAAGGAGAGGAGCTGCACGATCAGCGCCGTGCCCACATTGGCGCCCAGCATCGCCGCCAGCGCCGGCACCAGCGCCAGCGCGCCGTTCGCCGCCAGCCCACCGACCATCAGCGCCGCCGCCGTGCTGCTCTGCAACGCCGCAGTGACGCCGAGCCCGGCCAGGAAGGCGCGCAGCGGCGACCCCAGCGCCACTCGCACCACGCGCCGCAGATCCGCCCCGAAGGCACGCTCGATCCCGCGCTGCACGAGGTGCAGCCCGAACAGCAGCAGCGCGGCCTCGCCCGCCAGCTCGATCAGCAGCCGCAATGCGTCCAAAACAACCTCCAGACGACGCGTGACATATAAGGACGGCGTGTGGGGATTTGCACGCTGAATGTGGAACTCCGGGCATCACAGCCCCGGGGGGGACTTCTCGCCCGCCCGCACCGGGCGATAGGCTCGCCGATCCAGGCGGGAGGCGGGGCAATGGACTACGACCGGGCAGGCGCGAAGCCCTTCGCGCGCGAACACCTGCGCGGGCTCTGGTGCGCCGCCCCCACACCCTTCCGCCAGGACCTCTCGCTGGACGAGGCCGGCTTCCGCGCCAACCTGCGCCACTGGTTCACCGATCTGGGCGTGGACGGCGTCTTCGTCGCTGGCAAGCAGGGCGAGTTCTTCTCCCTCTCGCTGGAGGAGCGAAAGCGCCTCTTCACCATCGCGGCCGAGGTGGCGCGGGACACGGGCCGCCGCACCATCATGTCCTGCTCCGACCAGAACCTGGACACGGTGCTGGAGCTTGCCGCCCATGCCGAGCGCTGCGGCGCCGACTTCATCGTCGTCCACGCTCCCGTGCTGCACTTCCTGCACGACCGCGACGAGACGCTGGTGGAATACTACCGCCACATCAGCGAGCGCACGCGGTTGGGCATCGCGCTGTGGTCGCATCCCGACAGCGGCTACCTGATGAGCCCCGACCTGTGCCTCCGCATCGCGGAGATCCCGAGCGTCGTCGCCATCAAATACTCCGTCCCGCGCGAGATGTATGCCGAGCTCTCCCGTCACGCCGGCGACGCGCTGCTCGTCAGCACCGCCAGCGAGGAGGAGTGGCTCGACAACATCCTGGAGCTCGGCTGGCGCCTCTATCTCTGCTCCGCCCCGCCCGCCCTGCTGCAAACCTCGGCCGACACGCGCATGCGCGAATACACCGACCTCGCCTTCGCCGGCCGCGCCGAGGAAGCCCGCCGCGTCTTCGACAGCCTCGCCCCCGTGCGGCAGGCCATCCGATCAACCAAGCCCGGCGGCAAGCCGCCCGCCCACACGAAGTACTGGATGGAGCTGCTCGGCCAGGCCGGCGGCCCCGTGCGCGCGCCCATGCTGAACCTGACGGAAGCCGAGCGCGCCGCCACCCGCGCCGCCTTCAACGCCTGCGGCCTGAAGATGCCCAAGCGGCAGGCGCCCGGACAGGCTGCGGAGTGACGCCGATGCGCAAGCCCTTCGACTTCAAGGCCTGGATCGCCGAGAACGAGCACCTGCTGAAGCCGCCCGTCGGCAACAAGCTGCTCTTCGAGGATGCGGAGACGGTCGTGCAGATCGTCGGCGGCCCGAACGGGCGCGTGGACTTCCACGACGACCCCGTGGAGGAGTTCTTCCACCAGCTGCGCGGCGACATGGTGCTGAAGGTGCACATGGACGGCCGCATCCAGGACATCCCCATCCGCGAGGGTCAGGTCTTTCTGCTGCCCAAGCATGTGCCGCACTCGCCGCAGCGCCCGCAGCCCGGCTCCATCGGCCTGGTGGTGGAGGGCCGCCGCCCCGAAGGCGCCCGCGATGCCTTCGAGTGGTACTGTTTCACGTGCAACGGCCGCGTCCATCGCATCGAGCTGGTGGTGACCGACATCGTGCGCGACCTGCCGCCCCTCTACGCCGAGTTCTACGCCAGCGAGGAGAAGCGCACCTGCCCGCATTGCGGCGCGCTGCACCCTGGCAAGACCCCGCCCGAGGGTTGGGTGAGCCTCTAGGAACAGCCGGCGGGCACCCGCGCCGTCCTCCAGGGCGGCCTGGAACCTGCATAACCGGTGGTGGACTGACGCCCGAAAAGTATTTTAGGCTTCAACGAAACGACCCGGAGGCTTCCAATGACCCTGCAGCGCGTGACCCTGAATCGACGCGGCCTCCTGGCCTCGGGCGCCGCCCTGGGGCTCGGCGCCCTGGCCCGCCCGGCCATCGCGCAGAACGCGCCGCTGAAGATCGGGATGATCACCTCCCTGTCCGGCCCCGGCAGCTATCTCGGCCAGGACATCCGCGACGGCTTCATGCTGGCGATGGAGATGGAAGGCGGCACGCTCGGCGGCGCGGCCGTGCAGGTGATGGTGGAGGATGACGGCCTGCGCCCTGGCCAGGGCAAGCAGATCGCCGAGCGGTTCATGAAGAACGAGCGCATCCGGCTGCTCACCGGCATCGTCTTCTCCAACGTCCTCGGCGCGGTGGCGCCGGACGTGCTGGATGGGGGCGGCATCTACGTCTCCCCCAACGCCTCCCCCTCGAACCTCGCGGGGCGCGAGTGCCACAAGAACTTCTGGTCCATCGCCTGGCAGAACGACAGCCTGCATGAGAGCGCGGGCCAGCTCGCCACCAATCTCGGCCAGCGCCGCATGTTCATCCTGGCCCCCAACTACCAGGCCGGGCGCGACGCCATCACCGGCTTTAAGCGCCTCTACAAGGGCCAGGTGGTGGGCGAGGTGTACACCCGCCTCGACCAGACGGACTACGCGGCCGAGATGGCGCAGATCCGCGCCGCCAACCCGGATGGCGTGTATCAGTTCCACCCCGGCGGCCTCGGCATCGCCTTCGTCCGCCAGTACATCCAGGCCGGGCTGCTGGCGAATGTGCCGATGGTCCTCGCCTCGCCCTCGATGGACAGCACGACGCTGACCGCGGTGGGCGATGCCGCGGTGGGCATCAACGTCACCGCCCACTGGAACAGCGACTTCGACAACGCCGCCAGCAAGCGCTTCGTTGAGGCCTTCCAGCGCAAGTACAGCCGCCTGCCCACCTATTACGGCCAGCAGGGCTACGACACCGCGCTGGCCATCGGCGCCGCGCTGAAGGGCACGGGCGGGAAGGTGGACGATACGGAAGCCTTCTTCCGCGCTATGCGCCCTGCCAGCTTCGAGAGCACGCGCGGCAAGTTCCGCTTCGGGTCCAACAACCACCCCGTGCAGGACTGGTGGGCGCTGAAGGTGGAGAATGTCGCCGGCAAGCCCGCGCTCGTCACGAAGGACCGCGTGCTGACCGATCACGGGGATGCCTACGCCTCCCAGTGCCGGTTCTAGGGCACCCCGCATGGCGCTCTTGCTGGAGCAGTTGCTGAACGGCGTCCAACTCGGCGTCATGCTCTTCCTGCTGGCGGCGGGGCTGACCCTCGTCTTCGGGATCATGGGCGTGATCAACCTCGCCCATGGTTCGCTCTACATGGTCGGCGCCTATGCTGCCGCCATCACCGCCACGACGACCGGCTCCGCCCTCCTCGCGCTTATCGCCGGCCTCGCTGCCGCCGCGATCACGGGCATGGCGGTGGAGCTGATCGTGCTGCGCCGCCTCTATGCGCGGGACCATCTGGATCAGGTGCTGGCCACCTTCGGCCTCATCCTCTTCTTCAACGAGGGCATGGTGCTGCTCTTCGGCCGCCAGCCCCTGTTCGTGAACGTGCCCGAGGGGCTGCGCGGCGCCGTGCGCGTGCTGCCCGGCGTGGACTACCCGGTGTACCGGCTGCTCATCATCGCCGTCGGCCTCGCCGTCGCGCTCGGCCTCTATGTCCTCATCCAGCGCACGCGCACGGGCATGCTGGTGCGCGCCGGCGCCACGCATCGGGAGATGGTGCGCGCGCTCGGCGTGGATGTGCGACTGCTCTACACCCTCGTCTTCGGCCTCGGCGCGCTGCTCGCGGGGCTGGCCGGGCTGATGGCGGGCCCGATCCTCTCCGTGCAGGTCGGCATGGGCGAACAGATCCTCATCCAGACCTTCGTGGTGGTGGTGATCGGCGGCATCGGCTCGGTGCGCGGCGCGCTGTTCGGCGCGGTACTGGTCGGCGTGGTGGATACCTTGCTGCGCGCCTACGTCCCGGGCCTGCTCCGCGGCGTGATGGAGGGGTCGGATGCCGATGCGCTCGGCGCCGGCCTTGCCTCGATGGGGGTTTACCTGCTCATGGCGCTGGTGCTGCTGGCCAAGCCGCGCGGACTGTTCCCCGCCCATGCATAAGTCCTGGCTGCACGACGAACGGCTCTGGGCCGTCATCATCCTGGCGCTCGCCGCGCTGGTTCCCATCCTCGCGCCGATGCTCGGCAGCCCCGCGACGGTGTCGCTCGCCACCCGCATCGCCATCTACGCCATCGCCGCCTCGTCCCTGAACCTGCTGCTCGGCGGCGCCGGCCTCATCTCCTTCGGCCATGCGGCCTATTTCGGCCTGGGCGGTTACGCGGTGGGCATCCTCTACGCGCACCACGTCTCGGGCGAGCTCTTCCTCGGCCTCATCCCCGGCTCGAACGACCTGCTGGTGACCATGCCCGCGGCCATCCTCGCCGGCGGGATCGGCGCCGCCATCATCGGCGCGCTGTCGCTCCGCACCGCGGGCGTGCAGTTCATCATGATCACCCTCGCCTTCGCGCAGATGCTGTTCTTCCTCTTCGTCTCGCTGAAGACCTATGGCGGCGATGACGGGCTGGCCATCCGCCGCGTCGCGCCCGTGCTGGGCATGAACCTGCGCGATCCCGCGACGCTGTTCTGGATCTGCCTCGGCTGCCTCGCCGTCTGGCTGTTCATCATGGACCGCATCGCGCGCTCCCGCTTCGGCCGCATCCTCGCCGGCATCCGCCAGGGCGAGCGCCGCATGGCCGCGATCGGCGTGCGCACCTATCCCTACAAGCTCGCCGGCTTCGTCATCGCCGGCATGGGCGCGGCCATGGCCGGCGCGCTGATGGTCAACCTGCTCCGCTTCGTCTCACCGGACATGATGCACTGGACCAAGTCCGGCGAGCTGATGGTGATGGTCATCCTCGGCGGCCTCGGCACTCTGCTCGGCCCCGTGGCCGGCGCCGCCGCCCTCGTCGCGCTGGAATACACCCTTTCCGGCATGACCGAGCACTGGCAGTTCTTCCTCGGCCCCATCCTGCTGCTCGTCGTGCTCTTCGCGCGCGGCGGGCTGCTCGGCGGGTTACGCCGTCTCTCCGCGCGCCGCACACCGCAGCCGCTGCCCCCCGGTGAACTCCCTCCAGTCGATCTTCAGGGCGCGGAGCCTGCCGCCCGTGGCTGATCCCGTCCTCTCCGTCCAACACCTCGCCAAACGCTTCGGAGGCCTCGCCGCCACCGACGACCTGTCGCTGGATGTCCTCCCCGGCGAGCTGCACGCCCTCATCGGCCCCAACGGCGCCGGCAAGACCACCGCCATTGGCCAGATCATGGGTGAGATCACCCCCGATGCGGGCCGCATCCTGTTCATGGGCGAGGACGTCACCCGCCTCTCGGCCCCCGCCCGTATCCGCCGTGGCCTCTCCCGCACCTTCCAGATCACCCAGTTGCTGGAGGACCACACGGCGGAGGACAACGTCGCTCTCGCCGTCCAGGCCCGCGCCGGCCACTCCTTCCGCTTCTGGCGAGACGCCTCCCGCGACGCCCGCCTGCGCGACCCCGCCCGCGCCGCGCTCGACCGCGTCGGCCTTTCCCGCACCCGCTGGACTCAGCCCGTGGCCGATCTCTCGCACGGCGAGCGCAAGCAGCTCGAGCTCGCCGTGGCGCTCGCCACCCAGCCCCGCATGCTCCTGCTCGACGAACCCATGGCCGGGCTGGGCGCCAGCGAATCCCTGCGCATGACCGAGGTGCTGCGCGAGCTGAAGGACACCATCCCCATGCTCCTCGTCGAGCACGATATGGACGCCGTCTTCTCCCTCGCGGATCGTGTCTCCGTCCTCGTCTACGGCCACTGCATCGCCTCCGGCACGCCCGCGCAGATCCGCGTCGATCCCCAGGTGCGTGCCGCCTATCTCTCCGAGGAGGAGGCGGTCTGATGCTTGTCGTTGAAGGATTGCGCGCGGGCTACGGCTCGGCCGAAGTGCTGTTCGACGTGAACCTGCGCGTCGGCCCCGGCGAGGTCGTCACCCTTCTCGGCCGCAACGGCATGGGGAAAACCACCACCGTCCGCGCCATCATGGGCCTCAACCCCCCGCGCGGCGGCCGCGTGACCTTCCGCGGCGCCCTCGTCTCCGGCCTGCCGCCCGAAGGCGTCGCCCGCCGTGGCATCGGCCTCGTCCCCGAAGGCCGTCAGATCTTCCCCACCCTCTCCGTGCGCGAGAACCTCGTCGCCACCGCCGCCGACCGCGAGCGCGCCACGAACCCCTGGACGCTCGAGCGCGTCTTCACCCTCTTCCCCCGCCTGCGCGAGCGCGCGAACCAATCCGCCCGCACCCTCTCGGGCGGCGAACAGCAAATGCTCGCCATCGGCCGCGCGCTGATGACCAACCCCCAGCTCCTCATCCTGGACGAAGCCACCGAAGGCCTCGCCCCCGTCATCCGCGCCGAGATCTGGTCCACCCTCGCCGCACTGAAGGCCGAAGGCCAGGCCATCCTCCTCATCGACAAGACGCTGGCCGCCCTCCGCCGCCTCGCCGATCGGCACACGGTGCTGGAGAAGGGGCGCACGGTGTGGTCCGGCACGGGTGAGGAGCTGGACCGGGATTCGGCGAAGGTTCGGGCCTGGATTGGAGTGTGAAGGCCGGGGGAGATGAACTCCCCCGGACCCCCTCCTTTTTCTTCGAGGCTGCCGCGGAATGACGATCAATCGCTCGCCAGAAAACTAGCCAAGAAAAGGAGGGGGCTTGGGGGAGTTCATCTCCCCCCACCTTTCTTCCGAGGAGCCCACCACATGACCTATCGCGGCATGAACCCGGCGACGCTCGACACCGAGTACAACGCCCGCGCCACCACCCCCAACGTCCTCGACATCCTCGCCGAGTACCGCGCGCGCACGGACGCCGCGAAAGCCGTGCTGCCCTGGTCCACCCACGCCTACGGCCCCACCGAGCCCGAGCGCCTGGACATCTACCCGGCGGGCAGGAACGCCCCCGTCCTCGTCTTCATCCATGGCGGCTACTGGCGCGCGCTGGATGCGGCCGATAGCGGCTCCATGGCGCCCGCCTTCGTCGCGGCCGGCGCCTGCACCGTCTCGGTGAACTACACCCTCGCCCCGACCGCGAGTCTCGACCGCATCGTGGAGGAATGCCGCCGCGCCCTGGCCTGGGTGCACGCGAACATCGCGCGCTTTGGTGGTGATCCCGCGCGCATCCATGTCGCCGGCAGCAGCGCGGGCGGGCATCTGGCCGCGATGCTGATGGCACCGGGCTGGCAGGCCGCGCTGGGGCTGCCGGAGCGCGCCGTCGCGGGCGCCACCCTGCTCTCCGGCCTGTTCGATCTCACGCCCATCCCGCACACCCACATCAACGCCTGGCTGTCGCTGGACGAAGCCGCCGCCGCGCGCAACAGCCCGGCCCTGCTGCCCCTGCCCAGGGCGATGTCCGTGGTGCTCGCCCATGGCGACACCGAGACCGCCGAGTTCAAGCTCCAGACCACCGACTTCGCCGCCGCCCTGCACGGCGCCGGCTGCGCGGCCGAAGTCGTCCCGCCCCGCCCCGGTTCGAACCATTTCGACCTCGTCTTCGACTTTGGCGACCCGCTGAACCCGCTGCACCGGGCAACGCGGCGCGCAATGGGCCTGTAGCGCTGGACAAGCTGCCCCTTCCGTCGCATGGGCATCGCGTTCCGCGAGGGGGTACCGCCATGGTCGAGCAGGTGATGAAGAGCGCAGCCTATCAGGAGGCACTGCGCCACCTGGCCGCCGGCCACGAGCGCTTCGTGGACGAGACCATCCGCCTCACCGAGATCCCCGCCCCCTTCTTCCAGGAGGAGGAGCGCGGCCGCGCCTATCTCGCCATGCTGCAGGAAGCCGGCCTCGAGGAGTGCGAGATGGATGCGGAGGGCAACGTGATGGGCCTGCGCCGCGGCCTCGGCAACGGCCAGCTGGTCGTCGTCGCCGCCCATCTCGACACCGTCTTCCCCCCCGGCACGGACCTGAAGGTGCGGCGCGAGGGAACCCGCATCTACGCCCCCGGCGTCGGCGACGACACGCGCAGCCTCGCGATGAACCTCGCCTTCCTCCGCGCCATGGATGCGGCCGGCATCAGCACGCGCCACGACATCCTCTTCGTCGGCAATGTCGGCGAGGAAGGCCTCGGCGACCTGCGCGGCATCCGCTACCTCTTCACCAAGGGCCGCTACGCCGGCCGCATCGCCGCCTTCATCTCGGTGGAGGGCCCGATGGGCATGGGTACCATCGTGTCGGGCGCCACCGGCTCGCTCCGCTACCGCGTCACCTTCCGCGGCCCCGGCGGGCATTCCTTCATGGATTTCGGTACCGTCAGCCCCTCCTTCGCGATGGCGGAGGCCATCGCCGGCCTCTCCCGCATGGAGGTTCCGAAGGAGCCCCGCACCACCTTCAGCGCCAGCGTCATCGGCGGCGGCACTTCCGTGAACTCCATCCCCAACGAGGTGTGGATGGAGGTGGACCTGCGCTCGGACTCCGCCCAGGAGCTCGGCCGCATCGACCAGGCCTTCAAATCCATCGTGCAGAAGGCCGTGGAAGCCGAGAACGCCGCCCGGAGCACCGCCAAGGGTACGATCACGGTGGAGTGGAAGAAGATCGGCGACCGCCCGGCCGGTGCGATCGATCGCGACAGTGCGCTGGTCGCCAACGCCACTGCTGCGGCAAAGGCCCTCGGCTTCGCGCCCAAGTCGGTCGCCAGCTCCACCGACGCCAGCATCCCCATCTCGCTCGGCATCCCCGGGATTGCGGTCAGCGCAGGGGCAGGTGCCGGGGCGCATACGCTGGACGAATGGGTGGATGTGGAACCGAAGCAGACGCTGCACGATATGCAACTTGCCTTCGCGACGCTGCTGAAGACGGCCGACATGGAGGTCTGAGTGGCCCCGGGAGGAAGAAGGAGTTTTTCCTCCCGGACCCTCCCTCGACTTTTTCTAGAAGACTGCCGCGTAAGGCGGGGCTGGGGCCTCGCCGAGGCTCCATGAGCCTCGACGCCCCGACAGTGCAGCTCGGGCTACCCAGCCATCCCTTCTAAGAGACTCCTGCGATCACCGTATCCGCGGCAGCCTTAACGCTGGGGTCTCCGGTGGGGGTCTGGGGAAAGCCTCCAGGGACCGCCTAGCGCTGAGACCGCCGCTGCACCGTCACTGCACCCGAAGGTGCCCCGACCCGCGTCGCCTGATCATCCCGTGCCCCGGTGATGTTGGATGCGCAGGTCCCGTTCTCCACCATCAGCCGATAGCCGGAGGCAGTGGGCCCGCAGGCACGGATCAGGTTGTCGCGATGCGGTCCGCGAGCATCGAAGACGTCGCGCACGAACTTGTCCACCTCGGTGTTCGCCTGGGCCTTGTCCGCCGGCGGCTTGGGCGAGGCGGCGATGCAGGTGCGCCAAGCGGAAACCGCGTCGTCGCAGGTCGCATCCCCAGTGGAGGACGGGGTCGCGCCCTGGGTGACCGAACGCGAACGGAGCTGGGCCTGCGCCAGCGCCGGCGAGGCCATTGCGAGAAGAAGGGCCGGCAGGACCAGCGGCAGGAAGCGCATGGGTGATGTCCCGATCAGGTGCGGGCCGCCATGGGCCGCGAAGGAAGGGGCCGGGATGGCCGGGGCGCATCGTCGCCGCCCGGAATCCGCCCACGCGTATCGTATCCCGCCGGGCGGTCCCATGTCACGCGACGACGCGCACGTTCCGCGACACGCCTGGCCACATCCCCGCTTCCGCGATCCTGCGCGACAACGCCGTGCGGTGGCCCTGGCGCACGGCGCCGGGCGCGCGCATATCCGCGAGATGACGACGACGCCCTCGCCCTGGCCGGCCCCCGCCGCCGCTCCGCCGCAGCCTGCCCCGGGTAGCACTCTGGGCGGGTTCGAGGCCGACCTGCTGCTGGACCGCCGCCGCCTCAAGCGGAGCCGCGGCCTGTGGCGGGCCCTGGCCGTGCTGGTGCTGCTGGGCGGCCTGGCCGTCGCTGGCGTCCTGGGCATGGGCGACGACGCGCCAGGGCTGGCCGGGCTGCGCGGCCCGCATGTCCTCCGGCTCACCGTGTCGGGCACCATCACCGACGACCGCCGCCTGCTCGAGGCGATCGACCGCGCCGCCAAGTCGGACAACGTGCGCGGCATGATCCTCTCGGTGGACAGCCCCGGCGGTACCGTCTCGGGCGGGGAGGGGCTGCACGCCGCTCTCCGCCGCTTTCGCGAGGCCAAGCCGCTCGTTGCCGTCTTCGGCGGCACCGCGGCCTCTGCCGGCCTCATGATCGCCATGCCCGCCGAGCGCATCTTCGCCCGCGAGGGCAGCGTCACCGGCTCCATCGGCGTGATCATGCAGACCTTCGACGGGCAGGAGGCCATGCGCAGCCTCGGGCTCCGCGCCGAGGCCATCACATCGGGCCCGTTGAAGGACCAGCCCAGCCCCTTCCGCCCCCTCACCGAGGAAGGCCGCGCGGCGCTGCGCGCCGTGGTGCAGGACCTCTACGACCAGTTCGTGCGCATGGTGGCCGAGGGCCGCCGCATGCCCGAGGACCGTGTGCGCGCAATCGCAGACGGCCGCGTCCTTACCGGCCGCCAGGCGCTCGTCGCGGGCCTCGTGGATGCCATCGGCGGCGAGCCTGAGGCTCGCGCCCATCTCGCCTCTGCCCATGGCATCGCCGCCGACCTTCCGGTGCGCGATCTGCGCGCGCGGGACCTGCGCGAGCGCAGCTTCGGCGCCGCCTTGGGTGAGGCCGCGGGCACAGTCATCGGAGAATCCATGAAAAGCCTGATTTCAGAAGGGCTTGGCGGCCGGCTGGGCGTTGACGGCGCCTGGGCGCTTTGGCAGCCTCGCGGGAATTGAGCAGCGCCCCTTCGCGCCAGGCTTCAGGAGACGCGCGCGCCGGATGACGAAGTCGGAACTCATCGCATCCCTCGCTGCGGCCAATCCCCATCTCCGCCAGCCGGATGTGGAGCTGATCGTGGCCACGATCTTCGAGGAAATCACCGCCGCCCTCTCGCGTGGGGATCGCGTGGAGCTGCGCGGCTTCGGAGCCTTCTCCGCCAAGAAGCGGGATGCCCGCACGGGCCGCAACCCGCGCACCGGCGAGTCCGTTGCGGTCTCCGGCAAGGCCGTCCCCTATTTCAAGCCCGGCAAGGAGCTGCGGGAGAGGGTCAATGGCGGCCCCCTGCAATCGCGCCGCGCCGCCGCTGCCGCCAAGGCCGCGGAAGGCTGATACCTCGGGAGTTCCGCCCATGTGGCGCCTGTTGCTGATCCTGCCGCTTCTGCTCGTCCTCGTGCTGTTCGCCGTCTCGAACATGCAGCCCGTGGGCGTCGGCTTCTGGCCCTTTGACCTCACCTGGCAGGCGCCGCTGGCGATTGTGGTGCTGCTGATCGCGGCGCTCGCCTTCCTGCTCGGCGCCTTCATCGCCTGGGCTGCCGGCGGCCCCTCCCGCCGCCGCGCCCGCGCCCGCATCCGCGACGGCGAGGCTGCCCAGGCCGAACTGGCCGGGTTCCGTGCCCGCGAGGCCAAGCGGGTGGAGGCCGAGACCATGGCGGCCGACCAAGCCATGTATTCCGGCACCGGCAGCCGTGCCGTCCGCATCGCCGGCTAGCCCGGCCTCACGGAACATTCACCGCCCGCGCGATTTTGCGGGCCCGTCCCGTCTGGCCGTCCACCGGCCGGGCGGGCAGGAAGCGCCCATGCGCTATCCCATCGCCCTCTGCCTACTTCTCCCCGCCATTGCCCAGCCTGCATTGGCCCAGCCTGCATTGGCCCAGCGCCCCCCGGCGGAACCGCCACGGGTGTCCCCCTATGCCGGCGGCTCGCTCACCCTGGGCGACGAGAACGACATGTTCGGCGGCACCGACCGCTACTACACCAACGGCCTGATGCTGCGCTGGGATTCCCCGGCCACCACGCCCCAGGGCCCCGTCGCTTGGCTCGACCGCGGCTTCTCCTGGCTGCTCGGCCCCGGCGAGTTCCGCTGGGGCCTCGCCCTCGAGCAGAGCATCTTCACGCCCGAGGAAATCCGCCGCCGCGTGCCGGACCCGCGGGACCGCCCCTATGCCGGCCACCTCGTCGGCTCGCTGAACCTGGAGCGCTCGACCGAGCGGGTGCGCACCGCGCTCTCCTTCCAGCTCGGCGTCACCGGCGCCGCCTCGGGCGGCGAATTCGTGCAGAACCGCTGGCACGACGTGATCAACAAGTACCACGCCGAGGGCTGGGACCATCAGCTGGGCGACGAGGTGACCTTCGGCGTCCTCGCCGAACGCCAGTGGCGCATCCCCGGCCGCCGCATCGCCGGGCTGGATACCGAGCTGATCCCCAGCACCAGCCTCGCCCTCGGCACCGCCTACACCTATGCCGGCGGTGGCGCGCTCCTCCGCATTGGCGATTCCCTTGGCGCCGACTGGGGCCCGGCCCGCATTCGCCCGGCCATCAGCAACTCCCCCCTCTCGCGCCCGCAGCACGACCTGGGCTGGTACGCCTTCGGCGGCCTCGGCGGCCGCGTCGTCGCCCGCAACCTCTTCCTGGACGGCAACACCTTCCGCGACAGCCCGAGCGTCGACCGCCGCCACGTGGTCGCCGAAGCCCAGATCGGCGCCGCCCTGCTCTGGCGGGGCATGCGCCTGGCCTACACCCATGTCTGGCAGTCCAAGGAATTCAACGAGCAGCGCGGCGGTCAGGCTTTTGGCTCGATCAGCCTGACGGTGCCGTTCTGATCTTTGGGTGACGGTGGCCGCAGGGGGCTAGCCCCCTGCACCCCCACTGGGGACCCAACGGGGTCCCCAGACCCCGCGAGAAGGCTGCCGCGGATACCCTGATCGAACGGGTTTACGTTTTCTCCCCAGCGCGGGCGGTCATGTCCCGCGCCGAGGCTCTTGGAGCCTCGGCGAACGACAGCCGAACCTTCCGCGACAGCCCTCTGAAAAAAGATGAGGGAGGTCCAGGAGGGAGAATTCCTTCTCCCCCCTGGGGCCACCCACACACCCTCAGTCCGGCAACGTTCCCTCCGCCTTCAGCACCTCGGCCGCCAGATACAGGCTGCCGCAGACCAGCACCCGCCCGGCCGGCCCACCAACCCCCGCCAGCGCATCCGCCACGCGCGGCCCGATCCGCGCTACCCCGCCCGAGGCCGCGACGATTTCCGCCGGTTCCACCGCCAGATGCTGCCCCGGCTCCGCCACCGCCCAGACGGTGCGGGCGAAGGGCAGCAGTGGCGCCAGGAACTCCCCCACCGCCTTCGACTTCTTCATCCCCACGACCAGATGCAGCGGCCGATCCGCCCAGCCCCTAAGCTGCCCGGCCAGGGCCTGCCCGGCGCCGGGATTGTGCCCCCCATCCAGCCACAGCTCCCAGCCCTCGGGCAGCCGCGCCGCCAGCGCCCCGTGCAGGCGCTGCAGCCGCGCCGGCCAGGTCGCGCCCGCCACGCCGCGCGCGATCGCCTCATCCGTCAGCCAGCCCGGGTTCCAGGCCCGCAGCGCCGCGATGGCAATCCCCGCATTGTCGGCCTGATGCGGCCCGGGCAGGCCCGGCCGGGGCAGGTGCAGCGCGCCGCGTCCGTCGCGGTACAGCAGCCCATCCGCGTCGAGCTCCGCCCACCAGTCCCGCCCACGCACCAGCAAGGGCGCACCCTGGGCGGCGGCCTCGGCCTCCAGCACGGCCAGCGCCTCGACCGGCTGCGCGCCCGTCACCGCCGGCACGCCTGATTTGATGATCCCGGCCTTCTCGCCTGCGATCTTCCCCAGGCTGTCGCCCAGAAAATCCATGTGGTCCATCGAGATGGAGGCGATGGCGCTCGCCGCCGGCCGCCCGATCACGTTGGTGGCGTCGAACCGCCCGCCGAGCCCCACTTCCAGCACCAGCAGGTCCGCCGGCACCCGGCTGAACAGCAGCAGCGCGACGGCGGTGGTGATCTCGAAGACGGTGATCGGCAGCCCCGCATTGGCCGCCTCCACCTCCTCCAGCGCGGCGGCCAGCGTCTCCTCCTCCACCAGCCGCCCGGCCAGCCGGATGCGCTCGTGGAAGCGCACCAGATGCGGCGAGGTGTAGGCATGCACCCGCTGCCCGGCGGCTTCGGCAATCGCGCGCAGGAAGGCGCAGGTGCTGCCCTTGCCGTTGGTCCCGGCCACATGCACCACCGGCGGCAGGCGGCGCTCGGGGTTGCCCATCGTGTCCAGCAGCCGCTGCAGCCGGTCCAGGCTGAGGTCGATCAGCTTCGGGTGCAGCGCGTGCAGCCGGTCGATGATCCGCTCCGACCGCCCGGCCTCGACACGACTGGCCGCAAGCTGCAGCCCCGCCGGGGCGCCCCAGGGGGGAGAAGGCGTATCGGACATGGCCGGCGGTTCCGGAAAACGGGTCCGGCCGGAACCCCCGGCCGGGGGCCGCCCCGCGCACGGCGGGGCGGAGGGCCTATTCCGCGGCGGGAACCGGGGCAGGGGACGGCGCGGGCGCGATCGGCGCGTCCGGCTTGGCGGCGGGCACCACGGCGGCGGGGCGCAGGAAGCCGATCAGCCGCCCCAGCGTCGCTCGCATCTCCGGCCGCGGCACCACCATGTCGAGGATGCCGTGCTCCAGCAGGTACTCCGCCCGCTGGAAGCCCTCGGGCAGCTTCTCGCGCACGGTTTGCTCGATGACCCGCGCGCCCGCGAAGCCGATCAGCGCGCCGGGCTCGGCGATCTGGATATCGCCCAGCATGGCGAAGCTGGCCGTCACGCCTCCCGTCGTCGGGTCGCACAGCACGGTGATGAAGGGCAGCCCCGCCTCCTTCACCATGCGGGTCGCGATAACCGTGCGCGGCATCTGCATGAGGGAAACGGCTCCCTCCTGCATGCGCGCGCCGCCGGAGGCGGTGAAGACGATCAGCGGCGCGTCCTGCAGCACGGCCAGGCGCGCGGCGGTGACGATGCCCTCGCCGACGCCGGCGCCCATGGAACCGCCCATGAAGGAGAACTCGAAGGCCGCCGCCACCGCGGGCCGCCCGTCGATGGCACCGTGCGCGACCGCGATCGCGTCATCCATCCCGCTCTTGGTCTGCGCCTCGCGCAACCGGTCGCCGTAGCGCCGCTGGTCGCGGAAGCGCAGCGGGTCGGCGGGGGCGCGCGGCAGCTCGATGCGCTGCCAGCCCGGATCGAAGGTGTAGTCCAGCCGGCGGGTGGCCGAGATCCGCATGTGGTGCCCGCATTTCGGGCACACGTGCAGGTTCCGCTCTAGGTCCTGGTGGAAGACCATCTCCCCGCAATGCGGGCACTTGATCCAGAGGTTCTCCGGCACGTCGCGCTTGGTGCCGAACAGCGTCTGTATCTTGGGCAGCGCCCAGTCGGAGATCCAGTTCATCCGTGTCCCATCCGCGGGCCCGATCCGGCCCGGCCTGCCCAGGGGTGGCCGATGGCCGCCGCCCTTTCGCGTCGTGAGGGCGGAGGTAGTCGCGTCCGCCCATCCGGCGCAAGGGGCCGGGCCTCTGGTGCCAGGAGACGGTAGGGGGCACCCTTGCAAAATGGCACGGCGACCTATGCCGCCCACCCATGGACCGATTCGGCCCGAACGGCGTTATGCTGGACATCATGGCGTCTGACGATCCCTACCAGACCCTCGGCGTGAGCCGGACCGCGAGCGCGGAGGAGATCCGCCGCGCCTTCCGGGCCATCGCCAAGCGGGACCACCCTGATCTCAACCCCGGCGATGCGGCCGCGGAGGCGCGCTTCAAAGCCGCCAACGCCGCGCATGATCTCCTCTCGGACCCCGATCGCCGCGCCCGGTTCGACCGAGGCGAGATCGACGCCGCCGGCCAGGATGTGCCCCCGCGCGGCTACTACCGGGACTATGCCGAGAGCACGCAGGGCGCCCGTTACGGCGCCGGCGCCGGCGACGCCGCCGGGGGCCCGCGCTCCGGCCCCTGGCCCGGCGGCGGCTTCGATCCGGACGAGCTGGAGGACATCCTCGGCATGTTCGGCGGCCGGGGCGGTGGCCAGGGGCCCCGCCGCGGCCGGGACGCCCAGTACCGACTTTCCGTGGACTTTCTGGACGCCGTCAACGGCGCCACCCGCCGCATCACCCTGCCGGACGGCCGGGACCTCGACGTCCGCATCCCCCCGGGCCTTGAAGACGGTCAGGTGCTGCGCCTGCGCGGCCGCGGATCCCCCGGCAGCAGTGGTGCCCCGGATGGCGACGCGCTGATTGAGGTCGCCGTCGGCCCGCACCCCTATTTCGAGCGCACCGGCCGGGACCTGCGCATGGAACTTCCCGTCACCCTTACCGAGGCCGTGCTGGGCGCCAAGGTTCCCGTCCCGACCCCGCGCGGCGAGGTCACTCTCACCATTCCGCCGAGAGCCGATGCCGGCACCCAGATGCGCCTGCGCGGCCGCGGCGTGGCCGAGGCCGGCGGCACCCCGGCCGGGGACCTGCTCGTCACCCTTCGCCTCGTGCTCGGCCCCGTGGACGATCGGCTGGCCGACTTCCTGCGCGACTGGGTGCCTACCGGCCCTGCCACGGCCCCTGGCGCCGACCCCAGGGCCGAGATGCTTGCGGAGATGCGGAGGCGCGCATGATCCCGTTCGAATCCGTCCTTCACCGCGTCTCCGGCCTCGACGCCCAGGTCCTGGAAACCTGGATCGCCCAGGGCTGGATCCGCCCCGAGCGCCAGGCCGGCCGCCCGGTCTTCCAGGAGATCGACATCGCCCGCTGCCGCCTCATTCTCGAGCTGCGGGAGGAGCTGGAGGTGAACGAATCCGCCATCCCCGTCGTTCTCAGCCTGCTCGACCAGCTGCACCGTACCCGCCGGCAGCTCCGCCGCGTGGTGGCCGCCCTGGAAACCACGAGACCGTCCCATGGCTGACCCGGCCAGTACGCCCGACCTGTCCGGCAGCGTGGGCGCGCTCAGCGCCGCCCTTCTCGGCGCCGCGCTGGACGTGGCCGGCCTGGCCGTGGTGATGACCGACGCGCCGCTCGATGCGCCCGGCCCGATCATCCGCTACGCCAACGCGCATTTCGAGGCGATCACCGGCTATCCCGCCGCCGAGCTGCTCGGCCGCTCGCCCCGCCTTCTCCAGGGCCCCGACACCGATCCCAACGAGCTGCGCCGCCTGCGACGCGCGCTGGACGAGACGGGTCACTTCATCGGCGCCACCATCAACTATCGCAAGGATGGCAGCCCCTATCTGAACGAGTGGGTCGTCACCCCCATCCTCGCCCCCGACGGGCGGGTGACGCACTGGTTCTCCATCCAGCGCGACTCCACTATCCCGGGCGTGCCGCATCCCGGCGCCGAGGCGCTGCAACGCCGCACCGAGGCCCTTCTCGCCTCCGTCCGCGCCATCGCGTCCCGTAGCCTCGCCGGTGAGGAGGACCGCAGCTTCGGGGACCGCCTCGCCGCCCTCGGCCGCGCCCAGGCCCTGGCTGCCGGCCCCGGCGCAAAGCTGGGTGCCGACCTCGCCGCCCTGCTGAGGGGCGAGATCGACCAGCTCTCCCCCGCCCCTGGCCAGGTGACGATCGAGGGCCCGCCTGTGCCGCTTCCCCGCGGCGTGGCCGAACCCCTGTCGCTCGCCCTTTACGAACTGGCCGCCAACGCCGCCCGCCACGGCGCCCTCGCCACCCCTGAAGGCCATCTCACCGTCACCTGGCGGCTGGACGGCGCCGGCAGCGAGCGCCGCCTGTACATCGCATGGCATGAGCGGGGCACGGCCGGCCCACGGCCGGAGCATGGCTGGCGGGTGATCGAGGAGGCGCTGGCTTTCGCACTCGGCGGCGAGACGCGGCTCGAGACAGGGCCCGACGGGCTGACCTGCACGATCGTGCTGCCGCTTGCGGGGTAGGGAAGGCCGGGGGGAGGTATCCCCCCGGACCCCCTTCTATTCTTGGGGTTTAGCGCTGGAGCGCCAGCGACGCCCGCGCGACGAAAAGCTCGGAGAAGAAGGAGGGGGTCCGGGGGAGTTCACCTCCCCCGGCCTTGTCTTCAGTTCGCAGCCCGCCGCGTGCCCAGGTAATCCCGCACCGTCTGCCACGCCACCGTCTGCAGGTGCCGCGCCGTATCGGCATCCAGCCCCGCGGTGTAGCTGTTCCCCTCGGGCGAGACGCCAAACAGCGCCGCATAGGTGGTGGCCGCCGCCAGATAGGTGCCCGCCAGGCTCGGGTGCCGCTTGTCCGCGACATAAAGATTCAGCGCCGGCCGGTCCCGGATGCTGCGCGCGAAGGCGAGGCCGGCGGGGATGACGAGCGCGTCGTTGTCATTGCCCGCGCGGGTGTAGGCGGCCGCGAGCTGCTCGGTCATCTCCGGCTTGTCGGCATAGGCCCAGGACATGAAGAACACCGGCTTCGCGCCGTGCTGCCGCACCGTGTCGCTGTGGCGCTTGGCGAAGTCGGTGAACACCGAGGACAGGCGCGGATGGATCGGGCACTGGCTGCAATCCATCATGACCGCAACATCGAACAGCCGGGCGTTGTTGTTGAAGACGATGTTGTTGTCGTTGTCGAAGGAATAGGATCCGACGGCGTTCGGCCGGAAGTAGGAGCCGACATCGTGCCACTCGAAGCCCGAGCCGCTGATGGTGACGGACACGCTGCGGACGGGCGGCTGACCCGCGCTGCGCAGCAGGTTCGTGATGTGC
Source organism: Roseomonas sp. WA12 (assembly GCF_054165765.1). Lineage (NCBI taxonomy): Bacteria > Pseudomonadati > Pseudomonadota > Alphaproteobacteria > Acetobacterales > Roseomonadaceae > Roseomonas > Roseomonas sp. WA12. Next base: position 4,151,211 of record NZ_CM135108.1, read on the forward strand.
CCGTGCATCGAGTTGTTGTAGTAGAAAAAGCTGTTCCCGATGAAAATCGCCGAGGTCGGCCGTTCATCGAGCGCCTGCACGGTGGGCCGGGCCGAAGCCTGCGGCGCGGCCCCGGGAGCGGCGGGTGTTTGCGCCTGCGCGGCGCCCGCGCCCAGCAGCAGCGCGGCAGCGAGGGCAAGCCCGCGGGCCTTAGATGAGGACATGGCTGGTTTCCTTCCCGGGCGCGTCGCGCCGATGCGCGATTAAAGCGGCGGGATGGCCCGGCGGTCCAGCGCCTTCGCCCGCGCCGCGCCGCGTCCTATCGTTCCCCCGCCGCGCCGTGCCGCGGAGGGAGCCCCGCCGTGAAACTGCCCGACCTGCCCTTCACCCCCGTCCACTGGACCGCCCTGCCTGCCACCCACCATCCCGGCGAAACCGAGGCCGCCGCGACCTGGCGCACGCTGAACAACGGCGACGTCCGCATGCGCGTGGTGGAGTACGCGCCCGGCTACCTGGCCGATCACTGGTGTGACCGCGGGCATGTCATCTACGTGCTGGAAGGCGCGCTGAAGACCGAGCTGAAAGACGGCCGGACGTTCACATTCGGCCCGGGCGAGGGCTACACCGTATCGGATTTCGGCGACGCCGCGCATCGGTCGTCGACGGAAACAGGCGCGAAGCTGTTCATCGTGGATTAGAGAAGGCCGGGGGAGATGAACTCCCCCGGACCCCCTCCTTTTTCTTAAAGTTTTGTCGTCGCCCCGGCACCACTCGCGCACCAACGCTACCGGCAGAAATAGAGGGGGTCCGGGGGGATACCTCCCCCGGCCTTCACCGCGCTCCGCGCACCCCATCCGCCAGCGCCCGCACCCCGTCCAGCACCGCCCGAACGGTCCCGTTGGTCGCACGCCCTTCCGCATCCAGCGTCCCCACCAGGATGTCGATCAGCGCCGAGCCGACCACCGCGCCATCCGCCGCGCGCACTGCCTCCGCCGCCTGCTCCGGCGTGCGGATGCCGAAGCCGATCGCCACAGGAAGGTCCGTCGCCGCCCGTACGCGCGGGATCGCCGCGGCGAGGTCCGAGGCGCCGGCCGAGCGCGTGCCGGTGATGCCGGTGATGGGGATGTAGTAGATGAACCCGCCCGCCCCATCGAGCACGACGGGCAGCCGGTTCTCCAGCGTGGTCGGCGCCACCAGCCGGATCATGTCCAGCCCGTGCGTGAAGGGCTGCAGCTCCTCCGCCTCCTCGGGCGGCATGTCCACCACGATCAGCCCATCCACGCCGGAGCAGCGGCAGTCCTCGCAGAAGCGCTCGGGGCCGTAGGCAAGGATGGGGTTGAGATAGCCCATCAGCACGATCGGCGTGTCGTCCTCGTCGCGCCGGAAGTCCCTGACCATGGCGAGCGCGCCCGCGAGCGTCCCACCCGCCTTCAGCGCGCGCTGCCCCGCCTTCTGCACGGCGGGCCCGTCGGCTGCCGGATCGGTGAAGGGCACGCCCAGCTCGATCAGGTCCGCCCCCGCGCCGGGCATGCCGCGCAGGATCGCCAGACTCGTCGCGGGATCGGGGTCATAGGCCTCGAGGAAGGGCATCAGCGCGCCCCGCCCCTCGGCGCGCAGCGCGGCGAAGCGGCGCGCGATGCGTCCGCCCCGCGGCGCCTCCACGCAGCCGGCGGCCGTGATGTCGGACGCGCCCGCGCTCACAGATCCGCCCCCATGTGATGCGCCACCGTGAAGATGTCCTTGTCGCCGCGCCCCGACAGGTTGAGCACGATGATGCTGTCCGCCGGCATGGTCGGCGCGCGCTTGATCACCTCGGCCAGCCCGTGCGCCGATTCCAGCGCGGGGATGATGCCCTCCAGCTTCGAGCACAGCTGGAAGGCCTCCAGCGCCTCGGTGTCGGTCGCTGCCGTGTATTCCACGCGCCCGATCTCGTGCAGCCAGGAATGCTCCGGCCCGATGCCCGGGTAATCCAGCCCCGCGGAGATGGAGTGCGCCTCGGTGATCTGCCCGTGCCGGTCCTGCAGCAGGTAGGTCTTGTTCCCGTGCAGCACGCCGGGCGAGCCGCCATTGATCGCGGCCGCATGCTGCCCGCTCTCGATGCCATGCCCCGCCGCTTCCACGCCCACCAGCTTCACATCCACGTCGTCGAGGAAGGGATGGAAGATGCCCATGGCCGAGGACCCGCCGCCAACGGCGCACACCACCACGTCAGGCAGCCGGCCCTCGATCGCCAGGCACTGCTCCTTCGTCTCCTCGCCGATCACGCACTGGAAGTCGCGCACCATCTGCGGATACGGGGCGGGGCCGGCGACGGTGCCGATGCAGTAGTAGGTGTCGTGCACGTTCGAGACCCAGTAGCGCAGCGCCTCGTTCATCGCGTCCTTCAGCGTCGCCGCGCCCGAGGTGACCGCATTCACCTCCGCACCCAGCAGCTTCATGCGGAACACGTTGGGCTTCTGGCGCTCCACATCGGTCGCGCCCATGAACACCGTGCAGGGCAGGTCGAACAGCGCGCAGGCCGTGGCGGTCGCAACGCCGTGCTGCCCCGCGCCCGTCTCCGCGATGATACGCGTCTTGCCCATGCGGCGCGCGAGCATGATCTGCGCGAGCACCGCGTTGATCTTGTGCGCGCCGGTGTGGTTCAGCTCCTCCCGCTTCAGGTACACGCGCGCGCCGCCCAGATGCTTCGTCAGCCGCTCCGCGAACCACAGCGGCGAAGGACGGCCCACATAGTCCTTCAGCAGCCGCCGCCACTCCCGGTCGAACTCCGGATCCTTGCGGGCGGCGTCATAGGCCTCCTGCACCTCGGTGATGTTCGGCATCAGCGTCTCGGCGACGAAGCGGCCGCCGAAATCGCCGTACCGGCCCCGGCTGTCGGGACCGCTCCTGAGGGAATTGGGGCGGAGGGGGTTGGGAAGCGGCTTGTTCACAGCGGGGTTTCCCGTGTCTGGTTGGCCCGGAAGGGACAGGCGGCGTTTCTTTAGCGTGGGGCCGGGGTCCGGTCACCTAAGCCTTTGCCGGGGCGCTGCAAGCGGTCCCCTGGAAAGAAGGCGCTCAGGCGCGGGGCAGCGGCTCGGCGCGTCGCCATCGCAGCGCCGTCACGCCCAGCCCGGCAACCACCAGCGCCATCCCCGCCAGACGCATCGGCCCGAAACTCTCCCCCAGCACCAACGCCGCCGAGGCCGCGCCGGTCACCGGCACCAGCAGCGCGAAGGGCGCGACGGTGGTCGCGGGGTAGCGCGCCATCAGATACCCCCAGATGCCGTAGCCCACCGTGGTCGCCGCCACCGCCACATACAGCACGGAAGCCACCCCGGCCGCGTTCAGCCCGGCCAAGCCCTGCCCGATCGCCTCCGGCCCCTCCATCACGAGCGACATGGCCAACAGCGGCAAGATGGGCACGATCCCCAGCCAGGAGACGAAGGCGATCGGCCCACCGGGAGAGGAGCCCGCGCCGCGCAGCAGCACATTCCCCAGCGCCCAGCTCGCCGCCGCGGCCAGGCACAGGGCCATCCCTAGCCCCGTCACCCCATCCGCCCCCACGGTGGTGCCGATCAGCGCCAGCCCCGCGAAGGCCACGGCCATGCCGAGCACCGCCCGCCCCGTCGGCCGTTCCCGCAGCACGGCGGCGGCGATCAACGCGGTGATGAAGGCCTGGGACTGCTGGGTGACCGAGACCAGCCCGGGCGGCATCCCCGCCGCCATGCCGGTGAACAGCAGCGCGAACTGACCGACGAACAGCGTCATCCCAATCGCCACCATCCGCCCCGGCGCGATCCTCGGTCGAGGCAGCCACAGCGCGGGCAGCGCCACCACCACGAAGCGCAGGGTCGCCATCAGCAGGGGTGGCAGCCCCGCATCCAGCCCTACCCGGATCATGACGAAGTTGAAGCCCCAGAGCGCCGCCGTCAGCAGGGCCAGGCCGATATGGGCGGGGCTCACGTCCCGTGTGCCGCGCGCAGGAAGGCCGCGATCCGCGCCGGGTCCTTCACCCCACGCGCGCGCTCCACGCCCGAGGAGACATCCACTCCCGGCGCACCCGTCCCACGCACCGCATCCGCCACGTTCTCCGGCGTCAGCCCGCCCGCCAGCAGCCAGGGCCGCGGGATGACGCGGCCGGTGAGAAGCGACCAGTCGAACACCGCGGCATTGCCGCCGGGGATGGTGGCGCCCGGTGGTGGCTTCGCATCCAGCAGGAACCGGTCCACCACCGGTGCGTAACCTTCCAGCAGGCCCAGATCGGCCTCCGAGGCGATGCCCAGCGCCTTCATGACAGGCCGCCCGAAGCGCGCCCGCAGCTCGGCGCAGCGCGCCGGCGTCTCCTCTCCGTGCAGCTGCAGGATGTCGAGCGGCACCGCATCCAGCACCGCCGCGATCGCCTCATCCGTCGCATCCACGAACAGCCCGACGCGCAGCGGCCCGCCGTCGGATGGCGCGCGCGCCGAGAGTGCCGCCGCCACCTCCGCCGTCACCGCGCGGGGCGAAGGCGGGAAGAAGACGAAGCCGATCATCTCGGCCCCGCCCGCCACCGCCGCATCCAGCCCGGCCGCGTCGTTCAGGCCGCAGATCTTCGCGAGAGTCATCGGGCGAGCGAGGCGGCGATGGCCGCCGCTGCCGCCGCGGGATCGGCCGCCGCCGTGATGGGCCGGCCGATCACCAGCCAGTCCGCCCCCGCATCCGCCGTTTCCTCCGGCGTCGCGATGCGCGACTGGTCGCCCACCGCGCTGCCGGCGGGGCGAATGCCCGGCACCACCAGCAGCGGCCCCGCACCATGCGCGTCGCGGATCAGCGACACCTCGCGCGGGGAGCAGACCAGCCCATCCGCCCCGCTCTCCAGCGCCATGCGCGCCAGCCGCAGCACCTGCTGCGCCGGCCCGCCCGAGACGCCGGTGGAGGACAGCGTCGCCGCATCCATGCTGGTCAGCACGGTCACGGCCAGGATGGCCGGGCGCGCATCCCCCGCCTCCTCCGCCGCACGCCGCGCCGCCTCCACCATCGCCGGCCCGCCCGCCGCATGGATGGTCAGCATGGCCGGCGACAGCGCGAGCGCCGATCGCACCGCGCCCGCGACGGTGTTGGGGATGTCGTGGAACTTCAGGTCCAGGAACAGCGGCCGGTGCCGGGCGACGCGCGCCACCGCCGCCGCGCCATTGGCGACGAAGAATTCCAGCCCGAGCTTCAGGCAACCGACATGCGGCGCCAGCGACTCCGCCCAGGCCTCCGCCCGCGCGGGGTCCTGCGTGTCGAGCGCGGCAATGATGCCGGCGCGATCGGGACGGGGGATCATGGGCGCGACATCGCCGCGGCGAGTGCCTGATCCCGCATGTCCGGGCTGGCGGCGAGCCCTTGCTGCACTCCATCACGGTCCGCTTCGTTACGGTTCTGCGAGAGCTTGCGCTTGCCCGTCACCCGATCGAGCGAGAGGCGGAGGCCGATGATGCCGCGCAGCTGGGCCGCGGTGAATTCGGGCGGCGCGTCGGAGACCGCCCAGGGCTCCGCCCGCCCGGCCTCGTGGTGCGCGGTGAGGCGGGAGACGGCGTCCAGCAGCCGGTCCGGGTCGTCGAAGGTCTCGAGCGTGCCCTCCACCGTGATCGCCTCGTAGTTCCAGGTGGGCACCACGCGCCCGTGCTCCGCCTTGGAGGGGTAGAGGCCGGGCGAGACATAGGCCTCGGGCCCGAGAAAGACGGCGAGCGCGCGCGCGGTGCCGGGCAGGGCCTTCGCGTGCGGGTTGGCGCGGGCGAGGTGGCCGATCAGGTGGTCTCCCTCCAGCACCAGCGGCAGGGGCGTGACCAGCGGCACGCCATCGGCCCCGTTGGTGGTGAGCAGCGCCAGGCGCGCGCCCGCGATGAGGGCGCGCAGCGCGGCGGGGTCGTCCTCACGGAAGGCGAGGGGCGTGTACATGGCGGTTGGTTACTCCTCGGTCCGGCCAGGAACAGCAGAGCCTGTTGGCAAGTCGGCGCCCGCAGCAAGCGAGACCCGCTGCAGAGCGAAGCCGATCGGCCTCGTATCCGCCGACACACCAATGCTGGCGGCGCTTGTGGGACGCTCGACCTGCAGGGTGACCCGAAGCACGCCTTCCTCGACATCCGCCGGCGTGAAGGGGAGGGCGAGAGTGCGGGGCGGCTCGGCAGGGAAGCGTCCTTCGACCCAGGAGCCCTGGCGAGGCATGCGGGCGGCGTTGGCGCGAACGGTCTGGATGGTGCCTGGCGGAGCGAAGCCGGAACCCATGAGCTCCAGGGTGCCGCCTGTCGTCCAATCCGGGGGCAGGCGGATGCGCAGCCGGGCGGTGCTGCCCTTGGTCCAGGTGCCCCAGTTCTCCGGCGCATTCCAGCCCTGGCGAAGCAGCGCGTCGAGTCCGGGCTGGGACGAGTTTGCCAGAATGGGCGCGCCGGGGTGGAGCACCGGCATCCTCTCAACCTCGTCGGACGCGGGAGGCCATGCCGGCCCCGACCACTGCAGCTCCTTCAGGTCGAGGCCGCAGAGGGCATTCTCGAACCCGTGCTGCTCCGCCTCGTCACGCACGCGCGCGGCGTAGTTCGGCTGTTCCGGATGGTTCAGGTCCCAGCCGGGCGGGAGGAAGGTAGAGTAGCCGTTCGGCGTAGGGAGATTGAGGTAGGCGGCCAGCAGCATCGCCTCCACGTTGTGGCTGTAGAGGGCCGCTACCTCGTCTGCCGGCACTCCCTCCCGCGGGCGAGTGGCGGCAAAGGCTGCGCAGGCTGCCGGCGGGGGCGGCAGGGCGTGTAGCCGTGCCAGCTCCACCGTTGTGTCGATCAGCCGCATGTGGCCACGCCACCCATCGGCGACGAGCAGCGCCACCAGCCCGAGCGCAAGAGCCCGAGACCGGCGCCCGAGCCGCCACACCATCCAGGCGAGCACGAAGGCGAGGGCGGGCGCGGCGATGAAGATGATGCGCGACGGCACGCGAAAGGCACCAGCGCCGGGGACTGCTGTCCAGATCACGCTCCAGGGCCATAGGAGGCCCCAGCTGAAGCTCATCAGCGAGAGCAGCAGGGCTGCGCTGCCCATGGCCAGAAGCAGTCGCGCCTGCTCCCCGCCCTTGCAAGCCCGATACGCCGCGACGGCGAGAGCGGCGACCGAAAGGGTGAGGAAGACGGGTGCGAGGCCGTTTACGAGCGGGGAGCGCTCGCAGCAGGTGACCCAGTCGTGCATCCAGCCCCAGAGAAGGCTGGTTTCGCCGAGGGCGATCAGGCTCTGGAAGTGCCCGCCATGGAGTTGGGCCATCTCGCGGCTGTGCAGGCCGGTCTGCTTCACCACGGGCAGGTAGAGCAGCAGGGCCGGCGTGATCGCGAGCACGAGCAGGATACCGGCTGCCGCGAGTGTGGCGAGGCCGCGCGGGCTGGGGCGGAGTGCCTGCCAGCTCCGGCGCGGGGCGGTGAGGATGAAGAGAACCGTGGCAACGAGGGCAACGAGGCCGACGCCCCAGGCGACGTAGAAGGAGGTGAGGAGAACGAGCCCGTACAGGATCGCGGCGCCCGCGCTCCAGGCCAGGCCTGCCTGGCGCCAGCCCGCGAGGAGCGCGCGCGCGGCCTCGAGCCCCATCCAGGCGGCGAAGTAAGCGGGGCCCAGTGCGGCGAACTGGGCGTGGTGCAGTTCCTGCACCAGCGCGGGAAGGGTGGTGGAGAGGGTGGCGGCGAGGATCGTCGGTAGCCAGGGCAGGCCGATGACGCGGCGGCCGATCAGGAGCAGGGCGACGAAGCCGACTGTCTTCTGGAGGATCTGCGAGAGGTCGTAGGCGAGGAAGGGATTTGCGCCGAGTGCGCGGAGCGGTGCGTAGATCAGGCCGTGCAGGAGATAGCCGTCGTTGTAGGCGAGGGTGTTCGGCCAGGCGTGGAACCAGGCGACCTTGTTAACCGGGGCGAGGCCACGCAGGGCGTGCCACCAGTGCTCATGGATTGCGAGGGCGATGAAGCCATCGTAGCGTTCGCCGGAGAAGAGGCGGAAGCCGGTGGAGACCTCGGGCCAGAAGAGATAGGTGAGGGAGGCGACGAGGGCGGCCGTGGCGAGGGCGAGGGCCGCCGGGCGGGGGAGATCCCCGCCAGGCGGTGCTTCATTCAAAGGGCGCCGCCCTTTCGGCCGGCCATGGCGCCGAGACGGAGGCGGAGGGCGTTGAGCTTGATGAATCCCTGGGCGTCGAACTGGTCGTAGGCGCCCTGGTCTTCCTCGAAGGTGACGTGCTTCATCGAGTAGAGGCTGTGGGGGCTGCGGCGGCCGGTGACGATGGTGTTGCCCTTGTACAGCTTGAGGCGGACTTCACCGGACACGCTGGCCTGGGAGGCATCGACCATAGCCTGGATCATCCGGCGCTCGGGGGCGAACCAGAAGCCGTTGTAGATGAGCTCCGCGTAGCGGGGCATCAGGCTGTCCTTGAGGTGGGCGGCCTCGCGGTCCAGCGTGATGGATTCCATGGCGCGGTGGGCGACGTGGAGGATGGTGCCGCCGGGGGTTTCGTAGGCGCCGCGGGACTTCATGCCGACGAAGCGGTTCTCGACGAGGTCCAGCCGGCCGATGCCGTTTTCCTTGCCCAGGGCGTTGAGCTTGGTGAGCAGGGTGGCGGGGGAGAGGCGCTCGCCGTTGATGGCGACGGCGTCGCCGCGCTCGAACTCGATGGTGATCTCGGTGACGCGGTCGGGGGCGTCCATGGGGGCGACGGTGCGCTGCCAGACGGCCTCGGGCGGTTCGTCCCAGGGCTCCTCGAGGACTTTGCCTTCGCTGCTGGAGTGGAGAAGGTTGGCGTCCACGGAGAAGGGGGCTTCGCCGCGCTTGTCCTTGGCGATGGGGATCTGGTGTTCTTCGGCGAAGCTGAGGAGGCGGGTGCGGGAGGTGAGGTCCCATTCGCGCCAGGGGGCGATGACCTTCACGTCGGGCTTGAGGGCGTAGTAGGCGATCTCGAAGCGGACCTGGTCGTTGCCCTTGCCGGTGGCGCCGTGGCTGACGGCGTCTGCGCCCACCTGCTCCGCGATCTCGATCTGTCGCTTGGCGATGAGGGGGCGGGCGATGGAGGTGCCGAGGAGGTAGGTGCCTTCGTACTGGGCGTTCATGCGGAACATCGGGAAGACGAAGTCGCGGGTGAATTCTTCCCGCAGGTCATCCATGAAGATGTTCTCGGGGCGGATGCCCAGGAGCAGGGCCTTGTCCTTCGCGGGGCCGAGTTCCTCGCCCTGGCCGAGATCGGCGGTGAAGGTGACGACTTCGGCGTTGTAGGTGGTTTGGAGCCATTTGAGGATGACGGAGGTGTCCAGCCCGCCGGAGTAGGCGAGGACGACCTTCTTTACGTCTTTCACAGGCATCTTTGCGGGACCTTCCGGGGCCGGTTGGTGCGGACGCCGGGGCGTGCCGCCTCGGGGCGCCGGGGCGCCCTGCTGGGGGCGGATGTGCCGCAGCAAGGCCCCGCCCGCAAGGCGGGGGCCGCGCTGCGCGCGCGGCGCGGAGCGCTGTCGCCCAGTGGGGATGGGAAGGGCGACGCCAGGGCGATGCGGAGCATCGTCCCGCCCCGCCCGCGGTGCAGGATGCGGGACGGGGGCTGGCGGGTGCCGGGCGATGCCGGTGGCTTCAGGGCCAGCCATAGCGGACCACCCGGGGCATGGAATTTCGGCCCAGCGCCGCTTTCGCGAGCCAGGTGAGGGATTTGAGGTGCTGTTTCGCGGCCTCGATCGCCGGTTTGCTGGCGGCGAGGGGTGGGGCGGGGCAGCGGGTGAGCATTTCGGACAAAAGGGGGTCCGGCAGGAGCCAGGGGGGGCCGTTGAGGGCGGTGCGGAGGTTCAGGCGGCGGATGAGCAGGAGGAGGGGCATGCCGCCGAGGCGGGCAGCGCGGCGGGTGGCGCGGCAGATGGCGTATTCGATGGTGCGGAGGGGGTGGTTGGGGGCGGTTTCGGCCAGGACTTCGAGGAGGCGGTGCCAGAGGCCGTTGTGTGTGACGCGGCGGAAGAAGCGGGAGACGGTATCCGGGCGGCCGTAATGGGCGGGGAGGGTGCGCCAGGGATCGCCCGGGGTGGAGGCGAGGTGGAAGATGGCGTTCATGCGGTGGCGGAGATCGCCGATGCGGCGGCCCTGGGGGGCGCGCGGGAGGACGTAGGGGAGGAGGGCCTGCCAGGCGTCGTCGGTGAGGGGGGTGAAGGAGCGGGGTGGGGTGGGGCGGGAGGTGTGGTGCATGACAGGCCTCACGACAACGGAAGGCCTGTCATTATAGGAATATGTTCTTTGTGTCAAGTCCAAATTTGCACGTCTGTTGCCGCAGTGGCAGCTTAATCTTCGTGTTCCTCAGCATCAAATTCCATGAAGTTATCTTCTGCCAATAGATCCTCAATTCTCGGGAAGTTGATATCTACATGATCTATAATCGCCCCCCGGGCTCGAAGGTATTCTACATCCACACCAAAGAGATTGGCATATGTAAAGTCAGCGCCATGAACAATCGCTCCCTCAAACTTGGCAAGTGCCAAGTGACAATGACTTAGATTGCAGTTAGTTAGGTCAGCCGATCTAAAGTCAGTGCCGATAAACATGCCGTGTGACAGATTTGAACGGACCATAACGGCTTGCGCAAACGAAGCCTGAGTGAAATGATCTATTTTATTCCAGGCGGTCATTATATCGGAAAGGCTTACGATGCCGTTAAGGGACGTGAAATCGCTTGCCGCAATTCCTAATTGGGCCAGTCGCGCCCGGAAAAAACTGGCGTTAGTCAAATTCGAACCCGAGAAGTTCACTCCATCAATGGTACACTCGCTGAAGTCGGTATTTCTGACATCTGCCCGCGAAAAATCTGAGTTTCTAACGTCGGCGAGAAATAGTCTGGCGCCGACTAGAGAAGCGCCAATAAAGCTCGAATTTGCGAAGCTCTGAGCCATAAAGTTTTGTCCGTCAAGCTTCAAATAATTCAGCGCGAGATACAAAGAATCCGTTCCTGGATACCTTTGTTGAACCAGTCGGCAGACCATCGAGCCTGCCGCATGTTCGTCATCCCACCTCAGCGGGACCATCGTACCCGAAACAGAAGCACAGCATACAAGGCAGGCGAGTAGAGCCCCTTCTGCGTTTCTCATTCGTGCTTCGGCGGCTCTAAAGGATATCGAGGGACCCTGACTGATATGGATGCCTTCATCTATCATTAACTGGAGCATGGCGCTCAGTGTGCTTATCCATGGACGGATTTGGGCATGAAGGATACGCATTTCGTCGTAGATAAATCGCCTAAGCTCGAAATCTATCGGCATTGTGGAGCAGAGATCATACCAAATTCTGAGTGCGTCACGCGTTGTGAAGTAATCCCTACGGAGAGACAATGCTTCATGCAAAGAAGCAATTTCGCGGATGATGCGGCGAGCAGTCAGATATTCGCCGAAGCTCTTATGAGTGAATTCGAAAGCTTCCTTTCCCGCAAGCTTAGTTCCTTCTGCTTCTTGGAAATAGAAAGCTGCGACGAGCCGATGTACGCCACCAGTTTCGACTATGATTTGATCTAAAGAATTTCGCAGTCTTTCCGAGCAGCGCATTTTAACATCCTGAAGAGATGCCGTTCGTCCATCGCCGTACCACGCTGCTGTCGCTACTGCCTCTAGAATTTCCTCCATATCGGATGCTGGCTTACTTGGGGAGGTGTTCGCATCTCTGTCATAGGGGCGCCTTAGTACCTCAGAAAACATTGTCTCATAAATATCATTCCGGTTGAAGTTTTCGACTGACCGATCCTGTTTGTGGAAACCACTTACAACCAACAGGTACAGCAGCAACGGCTCCGCAGTTATCTCATTCAGCTCCCTCTGAAGCAGATTTGGAGGGATACTCTGCGGTTCGTTCGGCTTCTGCGCCCTGTATTTCCCCCACCAATCTAATCGCTGATCGATAAGCGAAAGATTATCGGGATCAAGCCGATGTGGCGAGGCTTCAGTGCGAAAGAACAGCGGAAGGATACGCAGCTCTGACCTTGGATGCACTCTTAGTGTGTCGCGACTGGCCTGAACTACCGCATCCCGACCCGTTACAATTGCCAGAACTCGGCGAGACGAGTGGTTCCACTGCCCTAAAGTCGTACGCAGTTCCGACAAGAACCGTCTTGCCTCAACCTCTGCGGTCTCCCCTGGCTTCGTAATTTCGTCTAAACCGTCAAAGAGCAAGACAATTTTGCCGTTTACAGGAAAAAAGGATGACTCATTGATTGGATTTGATTCGAACGCCTGCGTGTTTCTCAAATAACTTCCGATTGCACTTACAAGTTGTTCGGAAGTTGAAAAACGTTGAAGTGGAAAGAAGAGGCTTCGATGCCGGCCATTTCCGGCTAAGCTTGTAGCCAACATTTTCAGGAACGTAGATTTTCCGCAGCCTGGTCCGCCTCTAATCACCTTTATTGCGTCGCCCGACGAGGAATTGTCGACCCAGCTCTCGATCTCATCATGCAGCATGACAATCGCGTCCCGTACCTCAGGACGATCCGTACTGTCCTGCCTACGCCCTCGATCCTCCTTAACTTGGAAGGTCGCGCGGACTGGAACGTATATGCTCCTAAGCGAGAACGTTTCGCCAAAAACCGGGGCATCAGCCATCTTTTGGAGGTAGTTTTCGTAGCGGGCCCAATCAGCTTCCGTCTGAACTGCGGCTCCCGCTGGGCTGTCAATTTTCTCTAGTATTTCGTGGTAAAATGTACGATCTTTTCGCCATTCGTCATGAATGGCAAACGTGAAATAAGTGGTGAAGCGTCCAGATAAAGACAATGCATCTTCGGCACTAAGGCCGAAGTGTTTGAGCCAACTTCCAAAGTAATCTGATACTACTTCCAGAAGCGGAAATGACTTTGGATTCTTGAAAAACGCCAAGTCTAAGTGCGTTTCTTCGCTCTCCAATTTCAGTTCAAGTGTATTATTTAGCCACTCAACATCTCCCTCCCAGGGCTGACCCGAGCCAGGCCATTCACTCATTATCTGAGCTACGCTTGTTGCGATGGCTCGTCGAACTAAGTGCCAAGCCTTTTCTTCGGGTGGAGTCTTGATGCCAAATGCGTCTATCGACCCTACCGCACCGGCCACAAACACAGAAACAGGGTCAGCGCCTGCGGGAGCTGCCAGTGAAGCTCTTGCAAGAGCTTCTCCAAGCTTGGAAAACAGTTTTTTTACGTCTGTCCGTACATTTACAATACGAAGACCCTGCGGCTTCATAGCTCTTATGCCGCCGCCCTTATGACTTGGCCGGATGGTCACAAGGAACCTCCCTTTCATACTCGAAACGACCAACATCGATCACAGTATTTACATTCGCCTACTCTGACCGATTGTACCAGACTCGGCAAACTACCCATTGAAGGGCTGACCAATCCAGGGGTGAAGAGACTTCAGGGCAGGACTTTTGCGCCGGCGGCGGGCGGGGCCCGCCAGGAAGCGGCTGATCAAGCGAAAAGGGCGCTGACCGGGGAAGCTTCGAAGGTATTCAGTAAGAAAAGGAGGGCATCTTGGGGGAGTTCACCTCGCTCACCTTGAATTCACGCCACAGCGCGGCGGGCGCGCTCACTCTCGGTCTTCAACTGCCCGCACGCCGCCATGATGTCCTTCCCACGCGGCCGGCGGACCGGGGAAGCGTAGCCGGCGTCGTTGAGGATGGTGGCGAAACGCTCGATCTGTGCCCGCTTGGAGGTGGCGTAGGGGGAGCCCGGCCAGGGGTTGAAGGGGATGAGGTTGACCTTGGCGGGCAGGCCGTCGAGCAGGCGGACGAGTTCGCGGGCTTCGGCCTCGCTGTCGTTGATGCCGTCGAGCATGACGTATTCGAAGGTGATGCGGCGGGCGTTGCTGTGGGGCGGTGCGCCTGTGTTCTGGCGCCGCCGTTAAAAAGGCACGAGGAGGCGCACTGGCCTCCCCGTGCCCTGTCCGTCGTTCAGGCGGACTTGCGCCGGCGCACCATCGCGAGACCGGCGAGGCCGAAGCCGAGCAGGGCCATCGAGGCGGGCTCCGGCACGGCCACGGCGGAGGTCTCGAAGTTGAAGGTTTCCGTCCGGCCGCCGGCGGCGCCTGCGGGCGCGTTGACGGAGTAGGAGATGAGGTCCACGGCGCCGAGGAAGGAGCCGTTCCAGCCGGAGCCGATACCCGTGCTCAGGCCGAGGACCGTGAGGTTGGGCAGGCGGGCCGTCCAATCGGCCACGGTCCACTCGTAGCCGGAGTAGATGCCGTTCAGCGAACCGGTGCCCCAGACCTTCTGGTCGGGGCCGTTGGCGTCGACCACGCTGACCTGGTTCCAGGTGCCGGTCGTCGTCGGCTTGTTGTTGTAGATGCCCTCATAGACGAGGTAGCCGCTCTTGGTGCCGTCGGTGACGAGCAGGCGCAGCGACGGGTGGAAATGCGCGGCCGCCTCGCTCGCTGCGTCGCGGTACCACTCGTAGGAGAGCGAGCCGAGGTTCGAGAGGAGGAACTGGTTCGCGGGGGAGAAGAGGTACTCGAAATCCGCCTTGGCGTTGGCCGGGCCGTTGAACTCGATCGAGCCGTTGCCTGCGCGCGGGTTGAGGTCCGTGATCCCGGCGCTGCCGCCGGCGCGGACGTTGTTGGCGAACCAGGTGTCCAGGCCCTGGCCGGGGCCGGCCATATTGGTCGGGCCGTTGTTGGTGAAGAGGCCTTCGGGCGAGGTCACGATCGTCGCGGCCGAGGCGTGGGTGGCGGTGAGAAGCAGCGCGCAGAAGCCGGCCGCGCGCAGGATAGACTGGATGCTCATTGGTTTCCTCAAGATGACGTGAGGTCGCCATGGCAAGTGTCGTACCATTCGGAAACAGCACAGGTAACCAATGGTTTACGCGTAAACTGTGTCCTTTACTTCTGTGGGCGTAAGATTTTCCGACAGGGGTCCGGGACCGTCGCTTCTCGAGTTGAGGGGGGTCAGGTCACCGGGGTTGGGGTGCGGCGGGCGCGCTCGCTCTCGGTTTTCAGCTGACCGCAGGCGGCCATGATGTCCTTGCCGCGGGGGCGGCGGACGGGGGAGGCGTAGCCGGCATCGTTGAGGATGGTGGCGAAGCGCTCAATCTGGGCGCGCTTGGAGGTGGCGTAGGGGGAGCCCGGCCAGGGATTGAAGGGGATGAGGTTGACCTTGGCGGGCAGGCCGTCGAGCAGGCGGACGAGTTCGCGGGCCTCGGCCTCGCTGTCGTTGATGCCGTCGAGCATGACGTATTCGAAGGTGATGCGGCGGGCGTTGCTGGCGCTGGGATAGCGGTGGCAGGCCGCCATCAGTTCCTTGATGGGGTATTTGCGGTTGAGGGGGACGATTTCGTCCCGCAGTTCGTCGGTCACCGCGTGGAGGGAGACGGCGAGGTTGACGCCGAGCTCGGCGCCGGCGCGGTCCATCATGGGGACGACGCCCGAGGTGGAGAGGGTGATGCGGCGGCGGGAGAGGCCGATGCCCTCATGGTCCATCGCGATCTTCAGGGCGATGGCGAGGTTCTCGTAGTTATAGAGGGGCTCGCCCATGCCCATGACGACGATGTTGGAGAGCAGGCGGGAGGACCCGTCCTGCGGGGTAGGCCATTCGGCGTAGCTGTCCCGCGCGGCCATGAACTGACCGACGATCTCGCCGGCGGAGAGGTTGCGGACGAGTTTCTGGGTGCCGGTGTGGCAGAAGCGGCAGGAGAGGGTGCAGCCGACCTGGGTGGAGATGCAGACGGCGCCGCGGTCGTCATCGGGGATGTAGACGGTTTCGACCTGCTGGCGGTCGCGCATGGCGAAGAGCCATTTGCGGGTGCCGTCGGTGCTGGTCTGCTCGGTGGTGACGGTGGGGCGGCCGATGGTGAAGCGTTCGGCCAGCTTCGCCTGGGTGGGCTTGGCGATGCTGGTCATGGCCGCAAAGTCGCGGGTGCCCTGGTGGTAGATCCAGTGCCAGATCTGCTTGGCGCGGAAGGCTTTCTCGCCGGATGCGACGATGGCGGCGGTGAGGTCTTCGCGGGAGAGGCCGACGAGGTCCGTGCGGCCGCTCTCATCCGTCTGGGCCGGGGGGGCGAAGAGGGCGGATTTGGCGAGGATGCGGGTGCGTTCGGCCTCAGTCAGGGCGTCGGCGGGCGCCAGCGTGATGGGGGTGCGGGCGTTCATCTGCGGGGGGATCCGGGCGGGCACTCGCGGGAGATGGCTTCGTAGGCGGCGCTGAAGCCGGCGAGGGAGAAGGTCTCGGTGGTGCTGCGGTTGTTGGCGGCGGGGGATTTAGCGACGGCTTCGCGGCCGTTGCGGAAGGCGGCGACGGTGGCGCGGCCGTCCCGGGCGAAGGCGTTGTCGCCGGCGGTGTAGAAGTCGAGGTCGTTGGAGCCGACGTCCACCTTCACCTCGGCGTTGCGGGGGAAGGGGCGGCCGATGCGCAGGGCGACCTGATCGCGGCCCTGGGGGCGATGGGTGACGGTGAGGAGGGCGTTCTGGCGGCCTTCGAGGCGGGTGAAGGCGTAGCAGACCTTGTTGCTGCCTTCCTCATGGGTGGCGGCAGTCCAGTCGTTGAAGGTGCCGAGTCGCTGGGGGCCGCTGGGCTGGGCGGCCTGGTTGGCGGCCGCGCCCCCGCCTTGGGGGGCGGCGTTGCGGGTCTGGGCCGGGGCCGGCGGGGCGGCGAGGGCCAGGACAACGGCAAGGACGGCCGCGGGGGCGAGGGCGTTGCGGATCATGGGCGGGAGATAGTCCTCCTGCGGGGGCGGCTTCAACCGCTGGCGGTGCATCTGGGGGGATTGATGGTGCTGGGGCGGTGATTTCGGGGTGATTCGGGGGTGGGGCGGCCGTTCGGGGCGGTGGTGGGGTGGGTGAGTTGGGGGTGTGCTGGCGCCCACGGTGCGGAATGGCGGCTGCGGGGGGAGGCGGGCAGGGGCGAACCTGTCCGGCCGTGGGGCGTTACGTCCTCTCCACCCCTGTGGAACTGGAAGAGGAGACGAGAATGGCCGCACCCGAGGACACCACCCGCGAGGGGCGCATCATTGTGTCGGGCCATCAGACGGATGTTGGCGATGCGTTGCGCAGCCATGCGACGGAGCAGGCGCAGCGGCTCTCGGCCAAGTATTTCGATGGCGCGGAGGACATCACCATCACCTTCTCGCCGGGCGGGAAGGGGGCGGGGTTCGGGTGCAACGTGCGGGTTCATGCGGCGAAGGGGTTGTTCTTCGACGGGCATGGTGAGGATCCGCGCAATGCCTACACCGCCTTTTCCACCGCGCTGGAGCGGGTGGCGAAGCAGCTTCGGCGGCAGAAGCGCGCCCTGCGCGAGGACAAGCCGGTGAATGCGACGAAGGAGGCGCTGCTCTAACGGGCGGCAAATGCCGGGGCGCTTCCGGCGGGCTTCGGCCTGCCGGGGGGGCCTCTTCGGGCCCGGGCGTTTGACCGGGACGGCGGACCGCGCGGGCGGGCCCGGCGGCGCGTGGCAGGGATGTTATGCGCGGGGTTGCGGCGGCGCGGTGGCGAGGCGCAATCTCGTTCCGGCTCCGGGACTTTGGCCGGGGTGTGATCCCTGTCGATTGTGTGTCACGGGGCGATTCCTATCCGGCCGGTTATTCGGCAACCCTAGCTCCTGAGGCCCTTTTTCATGGCGTTCCTCCGTTCGCCTGGCCGTCCGGAGCGTGACCGGCTTCGGCATCCCGGCCCGGCTCTGCCATGGGGCCTGCGGTGAGCGCGGAGGGGCCCGGGCGGATCGCGGCGCTCGAGGCGGAGGTCGCCCGGCTGCGCGCGGCGCTGGCGCATGCGGCTGGTGCGGAGGCGGACGGAGATGGCGACACGTCGGGCCTGGTGGCGGAGCGCCATGCGCGGGAGATGGCGGCGGGGCGGTCGGGCCTTGCGCGGGCGGAGGCGCTGAACGAGGCGTTGCGCACGAGCAATGCCGCGCTGGAGGCGAGCCGGGGGGCGCTGACGGAGAGCGAGGAGCGGCTGCGGCTGATCCTGGAGAATGCGCGGGACTACGCGATCTTCACGACCGATCCGGAGGACCGGATCTCCGGCTGGTATCCGGGGGCGGCGGCGATCTTCGGCTGGACGGCGGAGGAGATTCTCGGCCAGCCGAGCGCGGTGCTTTACACGCCCGAGGACCGGGAGCGGGGCGTGCCCGAGCGGGAAGCCGGGATGGCGCGGCGCGACGGGGTGGCGCCGAATGTGCGCTGGCATGTCCGGCGCGACGGGTCCCGCGTGTTCATCGAGGGGATGCGGACGGTGCTGCGCGGGCCGGATGGCACGCTGCGCGGGTTCCTCAAGATCGGGCAGGACGTGACGGAGCGGCGGGCGGCCGAGGCGGCGCTGCGGGCGAGCGAGGAGCGGTTGCGCAGCGCGGCCGAGGTGGGGCGGCTGGGGCTGTGGGACTGGGACCTGCGGACGGGCGAGATCGTCTGGTCGGACGAGTATTTCCGCATGGCGGGCCATGCGGTGGGCGAGGTGCGGCCGGATTACGGGGCCTGGATCGCGCGGCTGCATCCCGAGGACCGGGCCGGGGCGGAGGCGGCGCTGCTGCGGGCGCGGGAGACGCGCGAGGAGTTCGTGCGGGAGTTCCGCATGGTGCATCCCGACGGCTCCATCCACTGGTGCTCGGCCCGCGGGCGGTTCTTCGTCGATGAGGCGGACGAGCCGGTGCGCATGGTGGGCGCGATGGTGGAGACGACCGAGCGGCGGGAGTGGGAGGAGCGGCAGAAGGTTCTGGTGGCGGAGCTGCAGCATCGCACGCGCAACCTGATCGCAGTGGTGCGGGCGCTGTCCAACCGGATGCTGTCGAGCAGCGGCTCGCTGGAGGAGTACCGGGAGCGGTTCCGCACGCGGCTGGAGGCGCTGTCGCGCGTGAACGGGCTGCTGTCCCGGCTGGATGAGGGGGACCGGATCAGCTTCGACGGGTTGATCCGGGCGGAACTGGCGGCGCATGGGGCCGTGGATGCGGCCGGGCGGGGCGCGCAGGTGGTGCTGGACGGGCCTTCGGGCATCCGGCTGCGCTCGGCGACGGTGCAGACCCTGGCGCTGGCGCTGCATGAGCTGGCGACCAATGCGGTGAAATACGGCGCGCTCTCCACGCCGAAGGGGCGGGTGCGGGTGGCGTGGGGGATGATGGAGGCGGCAGAGGAGGGCGGGCCTTGGCTGCGGGTGGTGTGGGAGGAGACGGGGGTGGCGATGCCGGCCCGCGCCGCCGGCACGCCGATGCTGCGGGGCTATGGGCGAGAGCTGATCGAGCGGGCGCTGCCGTATCAGCTCAAGGCGCGGACGCTGTACGAGATGGGGCCGGAGGGGGTGCGCTGCGAACTGGAACTGCCCGTGGCGCAGTTCGGGGCTGGGTCTGGGGCTGAGCTCGGGGCTGAGGGAGGGGGCGGTGGCTGAGCCATCCCCCGCCGAGGTGCTGGCCGGGCGGCGGCTGCTCGTGGTCGAGGACGACTACATGATTGCCCAGGAGCTGCGGCAGGATCTGGCGCGCGCCGGGGCCCTGGTGGTGGGGCCTGTGCCGACGGTCGCGGAGGCGCTGGCGCTGGTCGCCGCCGAGGTGCTGGACGGGGCGGTGCTGGACGTGAACCTGGCCGGGGAGCGGGCCTTCGCGGTGGCGGATGCGCTGCGGGCGCGGAGCGTGCCCTTCATGTTCGCGACGGGCTACGATCACGCGGCGATCCCGGCGGCCTATGCGGATGTGCCGTATAGCGAGAAGCCGGCGGGCGCGCGGAAGGTGGCGCGGGCGCTGCGGCTGGGCTGGGGATGACGGGGCTGGGGGGTGCCCCCTCGGCCGCAGGATGATCCGAGGTGGCGCCGCCTTTTGGTGCCGGGGCCGCCAGCCGGGGCGGGGCAGATGGCGTTGCGCTTGGGCCCGACGGTCGAGGACGGACGGTCAGAGATGGCGGCCGCGTTCCATGATCTCGAGCGTGTACTCGCGGTAGGTGAGGCCGAGTTCCTCGGCGCGGGCGAGGCGGCGGAGGGCGATCTCGGGCGGGGGTGTCTTCCAGGCGCGGCGATGGGCGCGGCGCCAGAGGAGGAGGCGGGCGGTGGCGCCGGGTTCCTCCTCCAGCGGGGGGCCGCCGTTATGGCCGATGCCGGGCTGCATGCGCGGGTTCTCCGCCGTGATGTCCCGCCGGGGCGGCTGGGCATGGCGGGAGGGCGTGCAAGCGGCGGGCCGGGCGCTTCGGGGCGGGGGCTGCCCTTCCGCTTCGGCGTGGGCGCCCTTATTCCCAAGGCATGGCCGATGCGACCGATGCCCAGCTTGCCGCGCAGTACGAGGCGCTTCCCTATCCCGCGCGGGACCCGCGCGACGAGGCGAAGCGGCTGATCGTGGGGAGCCCTTCGCATCTATCGGAGGTGGATCACTGGGTGTTCGGGGCGCAGCGCCCCGCGGCGCTGCCGCTGCGGGCGCTGGTGGCGGGCGGGGGCACCGGGGACGGGGCCATCATGCTGGCGCAGCAGATGGCGAGCGCGGGGCGGCCGGGCGAGGTGGTCTGGCTCGATCGCTCGGGGGCGGCGCGGAAGGTGGCCGAGGCGCGGGCGGCGGTGCGGGGGCTTTCCAACATCCGCTTCGTGGAGGGGTCGATCCTCGACCTTCCGGCGGGGTTGGGGGCGTTCGACTACATCGATTGCTGCGGGGTGCTGCACCACCTGCCCGATCCGCTGGCGGGGCTGCGAAATCTCTCCGCCCTGCTGGCGCCGGGCGGGGGGATGGGGATCATGGTCTATGCGCCGCATGGGCGCACGGGCGTGTACATGCTGCAGGACGCGCTGCGGATGATCGCGCCCGCTACCGAGGCGCCGGCGGCGCGGGTGGAGGTGGCCAAGCGGGTGATGCGGCACCTGCCGGAGACGGCCTGGCTGCGGCGGAATCCCTGGATCAGCGATCACCTGCCGCTGCCGCAGGGCGGCGGGGATTCCGGGCTGTACGACCTGCTGCTGAACCCGCGGGACGTGGCCTTCACCGTGCCGCAGCTGGATGCGCTGGTGCGGGACGCGGGGATGCGCCTCTCCTGCCTGGTGGAGCCGGTGCGCTACGACCCCGACTTCCTGTTGCCGGACCCAAAGCTGCGGGCGCGCACGGCCGCGATGGGGATGGTGGAGCGGGCGGCGCTGGCGGAGGCGCTGGCGGGGAATATGGGCATCCACATTGCCTATCTGGCGCGCGGGGCGGACCCGGTGGTGGCGGCGGACTGGGAGGATCCCTCCGCCGTGCCGGTGCTGCGGAGCGGGGATGGGGCGTCCTGGGCCAAGGGCATCCGGGGCGGGGCGCTGCCCGTGACCTATGACGGGTTGAAGATCAACTTGCCGGTGCCGCCGCTGGCGGGGGCCATTCTGGGCCGGGTGGATGGGGTGGCGTCGCTGGCGGAGATCGCGCGCGCGGTGGAGGCGGGCGGGGCCTCGGCGAGTGCGGTGATCAGGGATATGGCGGCGCTGCGGGCGGCGATGGAGCCGCTGAACCGGTTGCTGCTCTCGGCGCCCCGGGGGTGAGGGCTGTGCAGCAAGGCCGGGGGAGCGGACTTTCCCGGGCCCCCTCCTTCTTCTTCGGCTCTGGGGGGCGCCGGTGATGCAGGGCGCGCCAGAGAACACCGCAAGAATGGATGGGCGTCCGGGGAAAGATCTTCCCCCGGCTGTTGTTATTTTCGGTGCTGCGGTTCGCCCTGACAGTCGGCCGAGCGAGACGATGCGGCGGCGGGTGACGGCGGCGGTGGAGTTGGGGGAGCGGCTGGAGTCGCCGATCTTCGTGCCGACGGGCGGGGTGGGGCGGCACGGGCCGGCGGAATCCGCCGTGATGGCGAAGCTGCTGCGGGACTGGGGGATCGACCCCTCGCGCATCCTGGAGGAGCCGACGGGGGTGGATACGCTGTCCTCGGCGCGGGCCGTGGCGGCGATGCTGCGGGGGCGGGTGCCGCGGGTTCACCCGGTTTCGTCCGGGTATCACCTGGCGCGCTGCGCGATGCTGCTGCGGTTGTGCGGGCTGCCGGTGGGGCGGGGTCGGGCGGCCCATGCCGGGCCGGGGTTCAGCGAGTGGCGCTGGCGGCTGCGGGAACTGCCGGCGCTGCCCTATGACGCCGCGCTGGCGGTCTGGCACCGGGTGCGCGGGCGGTAGGCATCCGCGTGGGTGGTATGAGGGCGCCTAGCCCGGGACGCCGCGATAGATCCTGATGGGCCTGCGGCGCCGGCCGCGCTGTCCGGCCGCCAGGGCTCATGGAGCCCTGGTGAGATCCCGGCACCGCATTCCGCGTCAGCCCCTCGGAAGACAGTGAGGGTGATCCAGGAGGGAGAAGTCCTTCTCCCTCCTGGGATGACCGGTGCGACCGATCAGGTTTCCTCGTCGCCGTCCGCGTCCACGCCGATCTCGGCGTCGATGTCCTCGTCCGCGTCCTCGATGTCGTCGGCGTCCTCGGCGTCATCCGCGACGTCCGCGTCCACCTCCACCTCGTCGGCGTCGGCTCCCTCCACGGCGGCGGGGCGCTTGCGGACCTTCTCCTCCGGCAGCGGGGCTGCGGCGCGGCGGGGGCGGGGCTGCTCGGCGGGCTGTTCCGTGCCGCACTTCGGGCAGACGGCCGGGTTCTTGGTCAGGTCGTAGAAGCGGGCACCGCAGGCGACGCAGGTTCGCTTGAGGCCGAGTTCGGCAAGGGCCATCAGGGAAGCCTCTGTTTGGCCCGCCCCGAACTGGGAAGAGTGGGCGGGACGGATGGGTCCGCCCAGTCTTCCCGGGGCGGGGCGGGCCGGGGGTGTGCGAAAGGGCGGCGCGCATTGCCATGGGGGCCGGGGCGTGTCAAACGCCCGGGCCTCTTTCCCAGCGCAAGTGTTGCCGATGCCCCATGATTCCGTGCAGCCGGCGGGCGTTTCGGGCCCCGTTTCCGGTCCCTTGTCCGGCCATGGCGGGGTGGTGCCGATGCGGGCCTCGGCGCCTCCGCAGGGGTTGCGGGGGCGGCTGGCGGTGCCGGGCGACAAGTCCGTTTCCCATCGCGCGCTGATGTTCGGGGCGCTGGCGGTGGGAACTACCGAGATCACCGGGTTGCTGGAGGGCGAGGACGTGCTGCGCACGGCCGCCGCCATGCGGGCGCTCGGGGCGGAGGTTGAGCGGGTTGGCGCCGGGCACTGGCGGGTGGCGGGGCGCGGCGTGGGCGGGCTGGTGGAGCCCGCGGATGTGCTGGACATGGGCAATTCGGGCACGGCGGCGCGGCTGATCTGCGGGTTGCTGGCGGGGCATCCGATCTTTGCGGTGCTGACGGGGGATGCGTCCCTTCGGAAGCGGCCGATGCGGCGGGTGACGGATCCGCTGGCGGCTTGCGGGGCGCGGTTCTCGGGGCGGGCGGGCGGGCGGTTGCCGCTGGCCGTGGAGGGGGCTTCCGATCCGATGCCGCTGGATTACCGGGTGCCGGTGCCCTCGGCGCAGGTGAAGTCCGCGGTGCTGCTAGCCGGGCTTTGCGCGCGGGGGATCACGCGGGTGGAGGAGCCGGAGGCGACGCGGGACCACACGGAGAACATGCTGCGGCATTTTGGCGCGACGGTTCGGGTGGAAACCGTGGGGCCCGGGCCGGGGAATGGCCGGGTGATCGAGCTGCAGGGGCAGCCGGAGCTGGTGGCGGCGCCGGTGGTTGTGCCGGGGGACCCGTCCTCGGCGGCGTTTCCGATCGTGGCGGCGCTTCTCGTGCCGGGGTCCGAGGTGACCGTGACCGGGGTGGGGCTGAACGCGCTGCGGGCCGGGCTGTTCGGGACACTCAGGGAGATGGGGGCGGAGCTCACCGTCCTGAACGAGCGGGTGGAGGGCGGGGAGCCGGTGGGCGACCTGGTGGCGCGGGGATCCGAGCTGCGGGGGGTGGATGTGCCGGCGAGCCGGGCGCCCTCGATGATCGACGAGTATCCGGTGCTGGCGGTGGCGGCTGGCTTCGCGCGCGGGGTGACGCGGATGCGGGGCCTGGCCGAGCTGCGGGTGAAGGAGAGCGACCGGCTGGCGGCGACGCTGGCGCTGCTGCACGCGAACGGCGTGGCGGCGGTGGTGGAGGGGGATGACCTGATCGTCACCGGGACGGGGGCGCCGGCGCCTGGGGGCGGGATGGTGGAGACGCATATGGACCACCGGCTTGCGATGTCGGCGCTGGTGATGGGGCTGGCGAGTGCGCGGGCGGTGGCGGTGGACGATGCGGCGTTCATCGACACCTCGTTTCCTGGCTTCGTGGCCCTGATGAACGGGTTGGCGGGCGGGAATGCGATCGCCCCGGCGGAGGCGCTGTCATGAGTGGGGTCATGAGTGGGGGCACGAGCGGGGGCGCGCCGGATGCGGTGGTGCCGGAGGGGCTGACCGCGCCTGTCGTGATCGCGGTGGACGGGCCGGCGGCGGCGGGCAAGGGGACGCTGGCGCGGCGGCTGGCGGCGGAGTTGGGGCTGCCCTACCTCGATACGGGGCTGCTGTACCGGGCGGTGGCGCGGCGGGTGCTGCTGTCGAGCGGGGTGCCGACCGATCCGGTGGCGGCGGAGGCAGCGGCGCGGGGGTTGGTGCCGGACGATCTGGCGCGGGGTGATCTGCGCGGGCCGGATGTGGACCAGGGGGCGAGCCAAGTGGCGGCGCAGCCGGCGGTGCGGGCGGCGCTGCTGGAGTTCCAGCGCGGCTTCGCGGCGAGCAGCGGCGGGGTGATGGATGGGCGCGACATCGGCACGGTGGTGTGCCCGGATGCGCGGGTGAAGCTGTTCGTCACGGCCTCCGCCGAGGCGCGGGCGCGGCGGCGGTGGCTGGAGCGGCAGGCGAAGGGGGAGGCCATTCCTTTCGAGGAGGTGGCGGCGGAGATGGCGGTGCGGGATGCGCGCGATTCGGCGCGGGACGTGGCGCCGATGCGGCCCGCTGAGGATGCGGTGATGCTGGATACGACGGCGCTGGATGCGGAGGCGGCGTTCCGGGAGGCTTGGCTGCTGGTGCAGGCAAAGCTCTCGGTCTGAGGGGCGGCCGGGGCCGGGTTTTCAGGCCTATGCGGGGTTGAACAGGGGGCGGCGGCCGAGCATTGTTCGGCTTTCCGATCGAGGGTCGACCCGTGCGTCTTCTTGCCGCGTTCCTTGCCCTGGCCGTTGGCGGATGCGCCTCGCAGATGACGGCGCAGGACTACGCCCTTCAGTTCGCGCGCGCGGGCGGCGATTTCCTCGCCTATCGGACCGGCGGCCAGATGTCGGACAGCACGAATGAGCGCGCCTGGGCGCATTGCTGGCAGACGAGGTGCGTCCGCGAATAGGGCCGGGCGGGGCTTCCCCCGCCCGGGGCCTGTTTCCCGTGGAACGGCCGTTCAGAGGGTTTCGAGGATGAAGCGGCCGTTGGTGTAGACGCAGATCTCGCCGGCGATGGTCATGGAGCGGCGGGCGATCTCCTCGGCGGTGAGGTCGTCCACGGTCATGAGGGCGCGGGCGGCGGCGAGGGCGAAGTTGCCGCCGGAGCCGATGCCGATGATGCCGTCCTCGGGCTCCATCACGTCGCCCTGGCCGGTGATGAGGAGGGAGCGGTCCTTGTCGGCGACGGCCAGCAGGGCTTCGAGGCGGCGGAGGTAGCGGTCGGTCCGCCAGTCCTTGGCGAGTTCGACGGCGGCGCGCTCGAGCTGGTCGGGGAAGCGTTCCAGCTTGGATTCCAGGCGCTCGAGCAGGGTGAAGGCGTCGGCGGTCGCGCCGGCGAAGCCGGTGATGACGCGGCCGTCGTGGATGCGGCGGACCTTGCGGGCGTTGTTCTTGACGATGGTCTGGCCCATGGAGACCTGGCCGTCCCCGGCCATGGCCACCTGGCCGTTCTTGCGGACGCAGAGGATGGTGGTGCCGTGCCAGCCCAGCGGATCGTGTGGTGTGGTGGTGTTGTCCATGATGGGCGTCATGTGGATATCCGGCGGGGACGGTGCAATCGGGGCGGTCGCGGGCTGGTTCCGGTGGGGCGCATGGCACCCCATCTGGTGCTGCGGTTCCTGCTGCGGTCCGTGGACCCGCCGATCGGCATGGGTCGGCGTTGAGCGATGGCAGGGCGTGAGCGAAGGCTGGGTGTGAGCGAAGGCGGGGCATGAGCGCGGCGGGGCTTTCCGCAACGGGCGGGCTGGGCAGGGCCGGGCCGAGAGGGCCGGGGCTTGCGGGGCCTGTCCTGGGCGGGTCCGTGCTGGGGGTGCCGGGCCGTTCGGGGCTGGGCCTTGGTGGTCCTCGCCTGACCGGGCCGCGGCTGCCGCGGGCGGCGCGGCGTGGGCCTTCGCGGTTGCGGGGCTGGCGCGGGGTGGCGCTGGGGCTCTCGCTGCTGCTGCATCTGGCAGCGGGAATCTGGCTGTTCGTCGGGTTCGAGCGGCGGCCGGTGGAGGAGCCCTCGGCGGCGGATTCGGCCATGGATGTCGTCTTCGAGGGTGGGGCTGCGGAGAGCCTGCCGGTGCCGCCCGCCGATGCGCCGCCCGCGCCGCTGGAGCCGCCCGAGGCGGCCGCGCTGCCGGCGCCGCCGCCTTCCCTGCCGCCCGCGCCCCCGCCGGGGATGCCGCGGATGGCGGAGGCGCCGCCCTTGCCGGTGCCGCCCCCGCCGCCTTCTCCGTCGCCGCCGTTGCCCTCTCCGCCCGTTGCGGCCGTGCCTTTCCCCGCGCCGCCTGCGCCGGTGCCGCCCGTGCCGCCGCCGGTGGCGCAGGGGCCTGTCGCGCCGCCGGCCCCGACCGTGCCGGTTCCGCCGCTCGCGCAGGCGGTGCCGCTGCCCGTGCCCCTGCCGTCGCTGCCGGCGCCCGCCGAGCTCTCCCTGCCGCCTCCACCGCCCGTGGCCGAGGCGCGGGAGGACTCCCGTGTGGCCGCGCTGCCGCTTCCGCCGCCGCCCGCGCCGGAGCCGCCGGCCGCACCGCCCGAGACGGCGACAGCACAGCCGCCCGCGCCGCAGCGGGCGGCTTCCCAGCAACAGGCGCAGCCCCGGCCGCGTCCGGCGGCGCCGGCCAATCCTTTTGCGGGGGCGCTGGATCTCAGCCAGGGCGGGCCTGTCACGCTTAGCGGTCGGGCGGCCCCGGCGCCGGGGTCGTCGGGGTCCTCGGGAGTGCGACGGGACCGGGAGTCTGCGCTGTCAGCGGCTCCGGCCAACCCGGATGCGCCGAACGCGCAGATGCGAATTCGCGGCGCTCAACTCGGGGCGGAATGGCGGGCGGCTTTCATGGCCTGGCTGCGCCAGCACGGATACTACCCGCGCCAGGCGGCGGAGGCGGGGGAGGACGGCACGACGGTGATTCGCTTCACCGTGGATCGCAGCGGGCAGGTGAGTGGGGTGCAGCTGATCGGGCGGTCGGGGTCGATCTGGCTGGATGCGGGGGCACAGGCGTTGGTGCGGGGACGGACTGTGCCGGCCTTCCCGTCGAGCACGCGGGAAGACAATGCGGAGATCGACCTGACGATCAACTACATCCTCAGGCGGCGCTGATACGGGTCGGGGCGGGATGTCACGGGGAGAGGAAGAAGGAATTCTTCCTCTCCCCGGACCCCTCTCCATCATCTTTTTCTATCGGCTGGGAATGCTCGGCTGACGGCGCGCCTCGGGTCGAGGACCCGAGGCGACTGGCAAGTCAGGATGGGTCCGCGGCAGCTCGATGGGGGTCCAGGGGCCTCAGGCCCCTGGCGGGCGAGGTCTGGAGAGGGCGGCGCCCTCTCCAGGGGCGGCCTTAACACGGCTTGGTTCCACCCCGGCGCGTCGCGGTCTAAAGGACGGCGATGGACGCCATGCCCCGCCGCGCCGAGATCCGCCGCGAGACTTCCGAGACCCGCATTCACCTGACGCTGGACCTGGATGGGACCGGGCGGGCGGAGGTGGCGACGGGGGTTGGGTTCCTGGACCACATGCTGACGGCGCTGGCGCGGCATTCGATGGTGGATCTCCAGGTGAAGGCCGAGGGGGACCTGCATATCGACTTCCACCACACGACTGAGGATGTGGGGATCGTGCTCGGGCAGGCGATCCGGCGGGCGCTGGGGGAGAAGCGGGGGATCCGGCGCTACGGGCAGGCGCTGGTGCCGATGGACGAGGCGCTGGCGGAGTGCGCCATTGATATTTCGGGGCGGCCTTTCCTTGTGTGGTCGGCGACCTTCTCGCGCGACAAGGTCGGCGAGATGGATACGGAGCTGTTCGAGGAGTTCTTCCGCGCCGTGGCCATGCAATCCGCGATGACCGTGCATCTGACGCAGCGGGCGGGCACCAACGCGCACCATGTTGCCGAGGGGCTGTTCAAGGCCTTTGCGCGCGCGCTGCGGATGGCGGTGGAGGCGGATCCGCGGGCGGCGGGCGCCATTCCCTCCACCAAGGGCACGCTGGACGGCTGATGCGCGTTTTCACGATTCATGCGCGGGATGGCGAGCGGCCGCGGACGCGGCTGGTGCCGGAGGGCGGCTCGTTCCTGGCCTTCCTGTTCGGGCCGCTGTGGCTGCTGTGGCGCGGGCTGTGGCTGGTGCTGCTGGGGTATCTGCTGCTGGCCGGGTTGATCGCGGTGTTGCCCGACCCTTGGGAGGGTGTGGCGGCGCTGGCCCTGCAGGTGCTGCTGGGCTTCCACGCGCGGGATCTGGAGCGGTGGACGCTGCGGCGGCGCGGCTATGCGGTGGCGGGGGTGGTGGCCGCAGGGGATGAGGAGGAGGCCCTGTTGCGCGCGGTGCGGGCGCGGCCGGGGCTGGCGCGGGGGATGATGGCGTGACGGTGCCGCTGTGAAGGTCTCCTCGCTGTGAGGATCGCGGTCATCGATCCCGGGTCGGGCAACCTGGCCTCCGTGCGGCGCGCCTTCGAGCGGGCTGCGGCGGAGGAGGGGGTGGGGATGGAGCTGTCCGTCACCACCCATGCCGAGGACGTGCTGGCGGCGGACCGGGTGGTGCTGCCGGGGCAGGGGGCGTTTGCGGCCTGTGCGCGCGGGTTGCGGGCGCTGCCGGGGGTGGAGGAGGCGCTGCGCGAGTCCGCGATCCTGCGCGGGCGGCCGTTCCTGGGCATCTGCGTGGGCATGCAGCTGATGGCCGAGCGCGGGCTGGAGCATGGGGTGACGCCCGGGCTGGGCTGGATCGCCGGCGAGATCGCGCCGATGGATCCGCGCGGGGCGGACGGGGCCGCGCTGCCGCTGCCGCAGATGGGGTGGAACGGGCTGCAGGCGCATGGGGCGCATCCGCTGCTGGCGGGGCTGGACGCCGAGCCTTACGCGTATTTCGTGCATTCCTACGCGCTGTCGGGCGGGCGGCGGGAGGAGTTGCTGGCGAGTGCGTCCTATGGCGGCGAGGTGGCGGCCGTGGTGGGGCGGGACAATCTGGCGGGGACGCAGTTCCACGCCGAGAAGTCCGGGCCGGTGGGGCTGCGGATCCTCCGGAACTTCCTGCGCTGGGCGCCATGATGCAGGTGGCGCAATCCCTTTCCGTGGAGCGCGTGGACACGCTCTCGGACGCCGATATGGCGGATCTCTGTGAGGCGACGGATGCCGCCATTATCGAGGGCGGCGGCTTCGGCTGGCTGGCGGCGCAGGGGCGCGAGGCCTTGGCGCGGCATTTCCGGGGCGTGATGCTGGTGCCGGAGCGCGAGCTGTTCGTGGCGCGGCTGGACGGGCATCCCGTGGGATCGGCGCAGTTGGTGCGGCCGGTGCGGAACAACGAGGCGCAGGCCTGGGCCGCGCAGCTCACCCACGCCTATATCGCGCCCTATGCGCGCGGGCACGGGCTGGCGCGGATGCTGGTGCGGCGGGTGGAGGAGCGGGCGGCGGCGCTGGGGCACCGGGTGCTGAACCTGGACGTGCGCGAGACGCAGGCGACCGCCATCGCGCTGTTCGAGGGGCAGGGCTACATCCGCTGGGGGACGCACCCCGCCTATGCCCGGGTGGATGGGCGGACGGTGGCCGGACATCACTACTACAAGACGCTGGAGCCGGTGCGGGGGCGCCCGACCGGGGCCGTTTTTTCGCAGGATACCTGATGGACTTCGTTCCCTATCCCGCCATCGACCTCAAGGGTGGGCAGGTCGTGCGCCTGAAGCGCGGCGACATGGCGCAGGCGACGGTTTACGGCGACCCGGCGGTGCAGGCGGCGGCCTTCGATGCGGCCGGGTTCCCCTGGCTGCATGTGGTGGATCTGGACGGGGCGTTCGCGGGGAAGCCGGCCAATGTGGAGGCGGTGCGGGCCATTCTTGGCGCGACGTCGCGGCCGGTGCAGCTCGGCGGGGGCATCCGGGACATGACGACGGTGGAGGCCTGGCTTTCTGCAGGGGTCGCGCGGGTGATCCTGGGGTCGTCGGCTGCCAAGAACCCCGAGTTCGCGCGGGCGGCGTGCCGGGCGCATCCGGCGCGGGTGGCGATCGGGATCGATGCGCGGGACGGGTTCGTGGCGACCGAGGGCTGGGCGGAGACGGGGACGCTGACGGCGCTCGACCTCGGGCTGATGCTGGAGGATGCGGGAGCGGCGGCGATCATCCACACCGATATCGATCGGGACGGGATGCTGGGCGGGGTGAATGTGGCGGCCACCGCTGCGCTGGCCTCGCGGTTGTCCACGCCGGTGATTGCGAGCGGCGGGGTCGCGGGGGTGGCGGATCTGGATGCGCTGCGGGCGACGGGGGTGATCGCGGGGGTGATCATCGGGCGGGCGCTGTATGATGGGCGGCTGACGGCGGTTGAGGCGCTGGCGGCCCCAGGGGGCGTCGCCCCCTGACCCCGACCGGGGAGCCTGAGGCTCCCCGGACCCCACCATCTGTTTTTAGGGGGTGCGCCTGAGGTCAATGACCTCAGGCGACTGACAGGGCGGATTTGCGGCCGAAGGCGTTTGCCTGCGGCGCTGCGTTTGATCGCTGGATTTCCTGAAAAACTTGACGCGGGGTCCGGGGAGCCCGGTGGCTCCCCGATGCGGGCAAAAGCTTGCTTTTGCCCTGGGGTCTGGGGAGGCAAGGCCTCATCAGGGGCGGCTGGGTGCGCCCTTATTCGGCGGCGACCATGACCGGCGGTTTCTCGGGCATGTCCGGCCCCAGGCCACGGCGGTGGAGCCAGGAGAGGGTGTGGTAGACGGCCTTGAAGGACAGGATGGGCAGCACGGCGCGCGGGTCGCCGAAGCGGCCGCCGGCGAGGTTGCCGGCGAGCATGTTGATGATGCCGTCGCGCATCCAGAGCGTGTTCTTGGGGGCCATGAAGAGGCTGCGCATGACCGGGTCGTTGATGCGGTAGATGAGCCAGCCGATGCGGTCCATCGCGCGGGCGAGTTCCTTGTTGGTGGCCTGGCAGGCGGCGGCGCCGCGGATGGGGTCGTCGAGCCAGGTGTCGGCGGCCTTGGCGCCGAGTTCGCCCGCGGTCATCGCCATAAGGACGCCGGTGGAGAACATGGGGTCCACGAAGCCGAAGGCGTCGCCGATCATCAGGTAGCCTTCGCCGCTGCCTGAGGTGGCGCGATAGGAGTAGTTGGCGGTGCTGTAGATCTCGGACGCGATGGTGGCGTTGCGGGTGCGGGCGGAGACGGTGGGGCTGCTGGCAATGCGGTCGCGGAAGATGTCCTGCGCGCTGCCCTTGCGGCCCTTCCAGGCGGACTGGTTGCCGACGAAGCCGATGCTCATCACGTCACCGGGGAGGGGGATGAGCCAGAACCAGCCGTCCTCGGCGAGGTGGATGGAGATGTAGCCGTCCAGCTCGCCCTCCCGCCGCTCGACGCCGGTGAAGTGGGCGTACATGGCGGCGGTGTTGTTGTGCTTGTTGCTCTCCTTCAGGCGGAGCTTGCCGGCGAGGAAGGTGTCGCGGCCGGAGGCATCCAGCACGAAGCGGGGGCGGAAGGTGAGGTCCACGCCTTCGCGCGTGCGGGCGGTGACGGTGGCGCGCTCGCCTTTTGCCGCGAAGGCGATGTCGGTGACGCGGGTTTCCTCGAGCGTGTGGGCGCCGAGGCGCTCGGCGTTCTTGAAGAGGGCAGCGTCGAAGTCGGAGCGGCGGACCTGCCAGGAATGGGTGCGGCGGCGGTTGAGGGCCTGCGCGAAGGGGAAGGCGCAGGAGCGGCCAGTGCGGTCGGAGACGAATTCGGCGCCGGGCTTGTGCACGCCCATGCCGCGCACCGTCTCGATCATGCCGAGGCGTTCGAGGATATCGAGGTTCCGGGGCAGCAGGCTTTCGCCGATGTGGAAGCGGGGGTGGGCTTCCTTTTCCACCAGCACCACGTCGCGCCCGGATTGGGCGAGGAGGGCGGCCGCGGTCGATCCCGCGGGGCCGCCGCCGACGACGAGGACGTCAGGGGTCGCGCTCTGTTCCATGGAGGGAAGATTTCGGCCGTGACGCGGAGGTGGTCAAGCGTTTGCGCGGCGGGTCGCGAATGGTGGCGGGGCGTGGCAGGATTGGGGGATGCATCCTTCCGTCCGCGCCGGCTTCCGGGAGGCCTTCGGGGCCCATAGCCTGGCGATGGGCGCCACCTTCATCGCCTTCGGTGCCGCGGTGCGGGCCTCGGGGTTCGGGCTGGGCTGGGGGCTGGCCTCCTCGGCCGGGGTGTATGGGATGGCCGGGCAGATGGTGCTGCTGGGCGCGCGGCCGGGGGCGGAGGCGGCGGCGGTGGTCGGGGCCATCATGGCCAATGCGCGGTTCCTGCCGATGGCGGCGGCGCTGGCGCCGCTGGTGCGCGGGCCGTTGGCGCCGTTCTGCGTGCCCTTCGTCGCCATCACGCCCTGGGCGGCGGCGATGCGGCGGCTGCCGGAGCTGCCGGCCCCGGACCGGGCGCGGTGGTTCCTGGGCTTCGCGCTGACGGTGTGGACGATGGGGCTGGCGACGACGGCGCTGGGCTATGCGGTGGCCGGGCATCTCTCGCCGGTGGTGCTGCGGCTGCTGCTGATGGTGAACGTGCTCTATTTCGGGCTGATGATCGCGGCGGGGTTGGCGCGCGGGGGGCCTTGGCGGGCGTCCCTGGCCGGGGCGGTGGCGGCGCCGCTGGCCTTTCTGCTGCCGGATGGCGTGCCGCCGGCCTGGGGGATCCTTGGCGCCGCGCTGATCGGCGGGACTGCGGCCTTCCTGTTGCGGCGGCGGTGATGGAGGGCTGGGGGCCGCTGCTCGTCGCCGTTCTGGCCATGCTGCTGTTGCGCGGGCTGGGGATGGCGCTGGCTTGGCGGCTGCCGGCGGGACATCCGGCCATTCTCTGGGCGGCGGCGGTGAGCGAGGCGGCGCTCTCGGCCTGGGTGGTGCTGGCGCTGGTCTCGCCGGGGCCCTGGCCGGTGGTGGCGCGGGTGGCGGGGGCAGGGGCGGGGTTGGCGGTGTTCCTGCTGTGCGGGCGGCGGCTGATGCCGGGGCTGGCGGTGGGGTTGGGGGTGATCTGGGGAGTGGATCTGCTGCTTCGGTGAGGGGGTGCTTGTGGCCGCCGGGAGGGAGAAGGAAGTCTTCCTCCCGGCCTCTCCCTCATCTTTGTCTTGGGGGCTGCCGCGGAATGTTCGGGCTGCGGTTCGCGAGGCTCCATGAGCCTCGGCGGAGGGCGTGGCGGATGGCGCGGCCGATGGATTTTGCCTGTGGTGGCGTCCTTTGGTCATCGTGTCGCGGCAGCCTGATCGGCTGGGTCCGGGGATCCCGGGATCCGGTGGGAGACAAACGTTTTGCGTTTGCCCTGGGGTGCAGGGGCTAGTTCCCTGCGGGCGCGATCAGCCCGCGACGAGTTCAGAGAGGCAGCCGGCTTCGGTGCGGTTCTCGGTGCCGGAGGCGCGGGCGGCGGCCCAGGCGACGCGGGCGGAAGCGCTTTCCCGGTAGAGAACGACGTCCAGGGCGCAGTTGCGGCCCTGGTAGAGCCAGATTTCGGCGTTGCCTTCGGGGCGGCGGCGGGTGGGCTGGCCGAGGGTGGCGAGCACGCCGTCGGGTGTCTGGCCGACCAGGGCGGCGACGCTGCCGGGGGCGGGACGGCGGGTGGCGGGGCCGCTGGGTGTGGGACTAGGCGTTGGCGCGGGGGTGATGCCGGCGACGGTGGCGCGGTGGGATTCCAGCACCTCCTCGAGCACCTGGCTGGCGGCGCGGTCGGGGCCGGCGGGGGCGCAGGAGGCGAGGAGGGCGGCCAAGGCCATGATGGGGGCCAGGATAGAGGCCAGAAGCGGGGCCAGGAGCGGGAGGCGGGTGGCGGACGGCGCGGGGCCGCCGGGTGACGCGGTCATTGCCGGTCCCATGGCTCGAGGCGTGGTTCGGGGGTGGGCTGGCCCGGGTAGCGGGCCGGGCGTCAGTTGGGGGAGCCTGTCCGGGCGCGCGGGGTGGCCGCGCGCCCGGGGTTTCAGTGCCTCAGCTGCGCAGCGGGGCCAGGTTGGGGGTCGCGTATTGCGGGGACGCCTGGGCGGTCTGCGGGCTGGCGGGCGGCGTCATCGGGGCGGCGGCCTGGGCGTCCGTCAGCATCTCCATGCGGCCGGAGAGCTGGCCGCCCTCCTCCACCGAGAGCTTGCGGGTGCGGGCGACGCCGAGGACGCGGCCGGTGGCGCGGATGGTCAGCGAGTTGCGGGCGGTCAGCGTGCCGTCGAACACGCCGGCGATCTCGGCGTCATCCACCTGGACCTCGCCCTTGAATACGCCGGAATGGGTGATCTGCAGTTCCTGGGCATGGATCATCTGGCTCTCGACCGTGCCGTCCACGACCAGGCGCTCGGCATCGGCCACGGTGCCCTGGAGCGAGATGCCCTTGCCGACGACGAGGGTGCGGCGCTCGGCGGCGGCGGGGCGGGCGGCGGGACGGGGTGGCATGGTGACGCCGGGGGTGGCGGGCGCGCCCGGGGCGGAGGGGGCGGTCGGCTTGGGCGGCAGGCTCATGGCAGGGTCCTTGGGGGCTTGGCCCGGAGTGGGGCGGAAGGGGGGCACGGCCAGGTCGGGATCGCGCGAGACGGGCACGGTCGCGGGCTCAGCGTCGGCGGGTCCCTGGTCGGCGGGACGACGGCGGAAAATTCCGGACATGGCAGTTTCCCCTGCGCGATACGGTCGTGGCCTTGCGCCGGGCGGTCCGGCCCGAGGGCTTGGACGCGGCGGTTCGGCCGGCGGTAGAGCCGGCCCTGGGCCGGCGGTTTCGGCGGCGGCAGGTCCGGAGACCGGCGCGGATGGAACCCCCCCGGCCCGCGCCTGCCGTGCTCCGGGCTATCACGGGCGGGAGACCCCACACAACGTCCGGATACGCGAACCCGCGGATAAATCGGCCTCCCGGCGGTTTCTCCTGCCGCGCCGCGTGGTATGGCGGCGGCGCGGTCGTGCCGGGCCGGTTTGCGCTGATCCGGTGCGGTGCGGGGCGTGTCTCGTGCCGGTCAGGTGCGGGTTGCGACGTGCCGGTCAGGCGCGGGTTTGCAACGGGCCGGGAGGCACGGGGCGGCCCGACGGCAGGTTGCGGCATGGTCCCGTGCCGGTGACGCGCGCGGCGCGGTCTCGTGCCGGGAAGAGGCGACGGCCGGCATCGTGCCGGGCGGGATGACGGGCCGGCGGCGTGCCGGGTGAGAGGAAGCGGTATGGCGGATCGGCAGGCGCTGGACATCCTGGGCATCGGCAATGCGATCGTGGACGTGGTGGCGCCCGCGACCGAGGCGATGCTGGTCGAGTGGGGCATGGCCAAGGGCGGCATGGCGCTGATCGACACCGCGCGGGCCGAGGCGATCCATGGCGCGATCCGCGCCTCGCTGGGCAGCGACGGGGTGCAGACCGGCGGTGGTTCGGCGGCCAATACCTGCGCGGTCGCGGCGGCGCTGGGCGCGCGGGTGGGCTACCTTGGCAAGGTGGCGGATGATGCCGCCGGCAAGGCCTTCGGCGAGGACCTGAAGAAGCTCGGGATCGCGTTCCCGACGACGGCGCTGAAGGGCGGCGATCCGACGGCGCTGTGCCTCATCCTCGTCACGCCCGACGGGCAGCGGACGATGAACACCTATCTCGGCGCCTGCGTGACCTTCGGCGAGGCGGATGTGGACCAGGCCGCGGTGGAATCGGCTGGGGTGACCTACCTGGAGGGTTATCTGTTCGACCCGCCGGCGGCGCAGGCGGCCTTCCGGCGCGCGGCTTCGATCGCTCACGGGGCGGGGCGGCAGGTGGCGATCACGCTGTCCGACAGCTTCTGCGTGGGGCGTCACCGGGCGGCGTTCCGGGACTTCATCGCGCGCGACGCCGATATCGTCTTCGCCAACGAGGACGAGGCGCTGTCGCTGTTCGAGCTGGGCGACGTGGAGGCGGCGACGCAGGCCTTCGCCGCCACGGGCAAGCTGGTGGCACTGACGCGGAGCGAGAAGGGCAGCCGGATCATCACGCCCTCGGGCGAGGTGATCGAGGTGGCGGCGGTATCGACGACGGTGATCGACTCCACCGGGGCAGGCGATGCCTATGCGGCCGGGTTCCTAGCGGGCCATGCGCGCGGGATGGCGCTGGCCGAGTGCGGGCGCTGGGGGAGCGTGGCGGCGAGCGAGGCGATCTCGCATTTCGGGGCGCGGCCCCAGGCGGATCTGCGGGGGCTGGTGGCGAAGGGCTGAGCGGGTTGCCCCGGGAGGGAGAGGGCATTCTCCCTCCCGGACCCGCCCTCATCTTCTTCCGAGGGGCTGCCGCGGAATGCGGGGCTGGGGTTCGCCGGGGCTCCATGGGCCTCGGCGTAGGGAAGGGCGGCTCGCGTCGCCGATAACTTTTCACAAGCGATCCCTGCAATCAGGGTATCCGCGGTAGCCTGATCGCTGGGGTCCCCGGTGGGGGTGCAGGGGGCTAGCCCCCTGCGGGCCGCTGCCTGACAGCCCGGCGAAGCCGATGGCGCCCCGATGCGTTCGGGCCCCGACGACCTGAGGAGACTTTCTATGATCCGTGCGACCCTTCCGGCCCTTGCGGCCCTGATGCTTGCCGTGCCTGCCCTGGCCCAGCCGGCCGACCCGGCGCTGCGGGAGATGCGGCGCGAGCGCTCCAATCCGGCGGTGCCCGCGGTGCCGGCGCAGAACCGGAACGCGGCCGAGGCGGATGCCGATGGGGTGCAGACCGCGCGCGGGATGCTGGCCGAGGCGCGGGCCGCGCTGATCCGCCGCAGCCCGGGCCGGGCGATCGAGGCGATGGAGCGGGCGGAGACGCGGCTGCTGACGAATTCGGTGGTGGCGACCGAGGCCTCGCGGCCGCAGGGCAGCGCGGCGCTGAGCCAGATCGGCCAGGCGCGGCGGCTGGCCGGGCAGGGCGACGCGCGCTCGGCGCTGGCGGCGCTGGACCGGGCGGAGGCGGCGCTGATCGCCACCCCGGCCGGGCCTGGCGTGCAGCCGCTGCCCGAGAGCGTGCCGACCGCGGTGGATGCGCCGCCGCCCGTGCCGCCCTCCCAGATGCGGGCGCCGCGGCGGATGCGGCCCGAGGGCGCGCGCCCGGCGGTGCCGCCGGGGCCGGGGATGCCGGCCGAGACGATGCCGCGCGGCTAAGGCCCGCCGCGCCGCGGAGGCCTGGGGGACGGGACGGGACGGGCCTGGTTGGAGCCGGACCGTTCCGCCAGCCGAAGCGGCGGTGGGGTTCGGCGCCCCGCTCGCACCGCATGGGCGGGGTGGGCGGAGGGCAGTGCGGAAACCCTCGCAATCCGGTGTGCGGCGCGCTATGTGTGCGCTGCAACAGCCGACCCGCCGAAACAGGACCCCGCCGCCAGCGCGCGCGGGGTCTTCCATATGGATGAGGTTTCGGACGGAGGCCGCCTTCCCGTCGGGAGGGACGAAACGGGCGCGATGGACCGCTTGGGATCGGATCCCCTGGGGCCTGCATCGCGCGCACCGGGCCAAGGCGTCATTGCCTTGCCCCGGCCAGACGAAGGACACCGCGCGATGACACAAAGCATCCGCAACGTGGCGATCATCGCCCACGTCGACCACGGCAAGACGACGCTCGTGGACAATCTTCTGAAGCAGGCGGGCGCCTTCCGCGCCAACCAGCAGGTGGCCGAGCGCGCCATGGACCGCAACGACCTGGAGCGGGAGCGTGGCATCACGATCCTGGCCAAGTCGACGGCCGTGGAGTGGAAGGGCACCAAGATCAACATCGTGGACACGCCTGGCCACGCCGACTTCGGCGGCGAGGTGGAGCGCATCCTGTCGATGGTGGACGGCGCGATCGTGCTGTGCGACGCGGCCGAGGGCCCGCTGCCGCAGACGAAGTTCGTGCTGACCAAGGCGCTGGCCCGCGGGCTGAAGCCGATCGTGGTGATCAACAAGGTCGACCGCCAGGACGCGCGGGCCGACGAGGTTCTGAACGAGGTGTTCGACCTGTTCGCGGCGCTTGGCGCCAGCGACGAGCAGCTCGACTTCCACACCATGTTCGCTTCCGGCCGGCAGGGCTGGGCCGACCTGACGATGGACGGGGCCCGCAAGGACCTGTCGCCGATGTTCGACCTCATCCTGAGCCATGTGCCGGAGCCGACGGTCGATGCGACCGCGCCCTTCGCCATGAACGCCTCCATCCTCGAGGCCGACCCGTTCCTGGGCCGCATCCTGACGGGGCGCATCGAGCAGGGCATCGCCCGCACCAACATGCCGGTGCGCGTGCTGCGGCAGGACGGCTCGATCGTCGAGACGGGCCGCCTGACGAAGCTGATGACCTTCTCGGGCCTGGACCGCGTGCCGGTGGACGAGGTGCAGGCGGGCGATATCTGCGCCATTGCCGGCCTGTCCGACGCGACGATCCCCGACACTATTGCCTCCCCCGAGGTGACGGAGCCGCTGCCGGCCATTCCGGTGGACCCGCCGACGCTGTCCATGACCTTCCGCATCAATGACGGCCCGCTGGGCGGTCGTGAGGGCAAGAAGGTGACGTCGCGCCAGATCCGCGACCGCCTGATGAAGGAGACGGAGGGCAACGTCGCCATCCGCGTGAAGGTCTCCGAGGAGGTGGATGCCTTCGAGGTGGCCGGGCGCGGCGAGTTGCAGCTGGGCGTGCTGATCGAGACGATGCGCCGCGAGGGCTTCGAGCTGACGATCGGCCGGCCGCGCGTGCTGACGCAGGTGAACCCGGAGACGGGCGAGCGCGAGGAGCCCTTCGAGGAGGCGCTGATCGACGTGGACGAGGCCTATTCGGGCGTCGTCGTCGAGAAGATGGCGCAGCGGAAGGGCATGATGCAGGACATGCGGCCTTCGGGCGGCGGCAAGGTGCGCCTGACCTTCCACATCCCGTCGCGCGGCCTCATCGGCTACCACGGCGAGTTCATGACCGACACGCGTGGCACCGGCATGATGAACCGGCTGTTCCTGGGCTATCAGCCCTGGGCCGGGGCCATCGAGGGGCGCGTGAAGGGCAGCCTGATCTCCAACTCCGACGGCGAGGCGGTGCAGTACGCGCTGTTCGCGCTGCAGGAGCGCGGGCAGCTCTTCGTGGACCCGGGCGTGAAGGTTTATGTGGGGCTGATCCTCGGCGAGCACTCGCGCGAGAACGACCTCGACGTGAACCCGATCAAGGAGAAGAAGCTCACCAATATCCGGGCCGCGGGCAAGGATGAGGCGCTTCTGCTGGTGCCGCCGCGGAAGATGAGCCTGGAGCAGGCCATCGCCTATATCGAGGAGGACGAGCTGGTGGAGGTGACGCCGACCGCGGTGCGGCTCCGCAAGCGCTACCTCGATCCGCATGAGCGCAAGAAGCATGCGCGTCGCTCGGAGAGCGAGGCGGCGTGATGACGAAGGGCCGGGGGATCTCCTCCGGCCCTTTTTCTTTGCGGCCCTCTCCTGGCTTCAGGAGAAGGCGAGCGGGGGCGCCGCGCGGCTCGCGCCCGGAGGCACGCCGGTGATGCGCTTGAAGGCGCGGCTGAAGGCGGCCTGGGAGGCATAGCCGAGGCGCTGCGCCACCGCTTCGATGGGCAGCCTCTCCTGGGTCAGCCACTGGCTGGCGAGGCGCATCCGCAGTTCCGCGGCGTAGCGCAGCGGCGGCGTACCCATGGTCGCCTGGAAGCGCTCCGCGAAGACGGAGCGGGAGATGCCGCTTTCGGCGGCGAGTTCGGCCACGCTCCAGTCCCGGCCGGGCTGGCGGTGCAGGGCGAGGATGGCGCGGGCGAGGCGGGGCTCGCGCAGCGCGGCGACCAGGCCGGAGGCGCTGCCGCAGCCGCTCTCGACCCAGCCGCGGACGATCACGGCCGCCACCACATCGGCGAGGCGGGCGAGGATGCCGGGGAAGCCGACCCGCGCCGCGCAGGCCTCGCGCTCCATGGCGGCGAGGATGGGCATGAGCTCCGGATGGTGTTGACCCAGGGCGTCCACGAGCATGAGGCCGGGCATGAGGCGGACGAGGCCCTGCATGCCGCCGAGCTCGAACTCCATGCAGCCGTTGAAGAGGATGGTGTCGGGCGTGGAGGTGGCGCAGGGGCAGGCATCCACGGCGCAGACCGTGTCGCAGAGGGGCGCGGTGCTGAACCTGCCGATGTCCTGTACCGCGGCATCGGCCCCCGACAGCAGCTGGTGGGCCTCGCCCTGCGGCAGGAAGACGGCGTTGCCGGCCGTGAGTTCGTGCAGGGTGCCGTCCCCGGTGCGCAGCACGGCGGTGCCGGCGGCCAGGAAGTGGAAGTAGCCGTGGCCGGGGCGCGCGCCGAAGCCGAGGCCGAAGGGCGGCCTGGCCACGATCCGGCGGTACTGGATGCCGCGGAGGCGCATGCCGAGCAGCAGCTCGCTCATCAGGTCCGAGGCGGGTGCGAGCTGGTCCAGGGGCGCAGTTCCGGTGTTTCGGTCAAGGAATGCGGATGGGTTAGCATAGATCGTCCGGCCTGCCCCGCCTAGTTTCCGCGCCGACGCCTGTTTCGGGGAAGTGCTGCGATGACCGATCGTGTTCAGGAGGCCGGGCTCGAGGTCCTCGACACCGTGGAGGAGATGGAGCCCGCGCTGCCGGCCTGGGCGGCTGTGTTCTCCCTGGCGCTGGGGGTGTTCGGGCTGGTGACGGCGGAGTTCCTGCCCGCGAGCCTGCTGACGCCGATGGCGCTCGATCTTGGGGTTTCGGAGGCGCTGGCGGGGCAGGCGGTGACGGTGACGGCGCTGGTCGCGCTGGTCTCCGGGTTGCTGGCGGCGAGCCTGACGCGCGGGATTGATCGCCGGGTGGTGCTGATCGGCTTCACCGCGCTGCTGATCGCGTCGAACCTGCTGGTGGCCTTCGCGCCCAGCCTGACGGTGCTGCTGCTGGCGCGCATCCTGCTGGGCATCGCGCTGGGCGGGTTCTGGAGCATGGCGGCGGCGACCGCGATGCGGCTGGTGCCTTCGGCGCTGCTGCCGCGTGCCCTGTCCATGATCTTCAGCGGCGTCTCGGTGGCGACCATCGTGGCGGCGCCGCTCGGCAGCTATCTGGGCGGGATGTATGGCTGGCGCAGCACCTTCCTGCTGGGGGCGGCGATCGGCGCGGTGACGCTGGCCTTCCAGCTGTTCGCGCTGCCGCGGCTGGAGCCGCGCGGTGCGGCGCGGTTGCGGACGCTGCTGGAAGTTCTGCTGCGTCCGGGGATCGGGATCGGGATCCTCGGCACGGTTCTGGTGTTCGGCGGCCATTTCGCGCTGTTCACCTATATCCGGCCGTTCCTGGAGGATGTGGCGGGGGTCGGGCTCGACGGGCTGTCGCTGATGCTGCTGGGTTTCGGCCTGGCCAATTTCGCCGGGACGCTGCTGGCGGGCTGGCTGCTGGAGCGCAGCCTGGCGGGGACGCTGGTGCTGATGCCCGTGCTGATCGGCGGGGCGGCGCTGGCGCTGGCGCTGCTGCCCGTCGGCGTGGCGGGGCAGGCGGTGCTGGTGGCGCTCTGGGGCATGGCCTTCGGCGGCGTGCCGGTGGGGTGGTCCACCTGGGTGGCGCGGGCGGTGCCCGATCAGGCGGAGAGCGCGGGCGGGATGGTGGTGGCCTCGGTGCAGCTCGCGATCGCGGCGGGCGCGGCCGGGGGTGGCGTGGTGTTCGGCTTCGGCGGCGTTGCCGG
This sequence comes from Roseomonas sp. WA12, assembly GCF_054165765.1. Classification (NCBI taxonomy): domain Bacteria; kingdom Pseudomonadati; phylum Pseudomonadota; class Alphaproteobacteria; order Acetobacterales; family Roseomonadaceae; genus Roseomonas; species Roseomonas sp. WA12. The sequence continues at coordinate 4,192,871 of NZ_CM135108.1, forward strand.
GGTTTTCGCCGCGGCGGGTGCCATGCTGCTGCTCACGGCCGTGCTGGTGGTGCCGCGCGTCCGCGTGGCGGCGCCGCGGCATGGCACAGGGGCTGGTCCGGCGCTGCACGCCTGAAGCGGGGGTTGGCGGAGGGCGTCGCGCGGCGGTCCGGCCGGGAGGACGGGCCGAGCGCGGTCGAAGCGGCCGGTCCTGTCGTCCTGCAAGGTGGCGCGGGACGGTGGCCGGGCTTCAGCGGCGGAAGCGCAGCTTCTCGGGATCGAGCTGCGCCATCGTGGTGCAGCCCATCAGCTTCATCGCGCGCTCGACCTCGTGGCGCATCAGTTCCAGGGCGCGCTCGACGCCGGCCTGTCCTCCCGCGGCCAGGGGAAAGAGGTAGTAGCGGCCGAGGCCGACGGCCTTGGCGCCGAGGGACAGCGCCTTCAGCACATGCGTGCCGCGCTGCACGCCGCCATCCATCAGCACGTCGAGCCGGTCCCCCGCCGCATCCACCACCTCGCGCAATCCGTCGAAGGATGCGCGGGAGCCGTCGAGCTGTCGTCCGCCATGGTTGGAGACGACGACGCCGGTGCAGCCGATCTCGGCCGCGCGCCTGGCATCGGCGCCGGTCATCACGCCCTTCAGCGCGAACTGGCCGCCCCACTCCTCCACCATTTTTGCCACGTCGTCCCAGTTCATCGCGGGATCGAGCATCTCGGTGAAGTAATGGCTGATCGAGATGGCGCCGCGCCCCATGTCGACATGGCTCTCGAGCTGCGGCAGGCGGAAGGCGCCCTGGCGGAGGTAGTTGATGGCCCAGCCAGGCCTGATGGCGAATTGGGTCAGGCCCGCGGCGTTCAGGCGGAACGGGATGGCGAAGCCGGTGCGCTTGTCGCGCTCGCGGTTGCCGCCGGTGATGCTGTCCACCGTCAGCATCATGACCTCGACGCCGGCCTGCTTGGCGCGCGCCATCATCTCGCGGTTCAGCCCGCGGTCCTTGTGGAAGTAGAACTGGTAGACCTGCGGCCCCGTGCTGATGCGCCGCGCTTCCTCAAGGCTCGTTGTGCCCAGGGAGGACACGCCGAACATGGTGCCGTGCTTCGCGGCCGCCGCCGCGACCGCGCGCTCGCCGTCGTGGTGGAACAGGCGCTGCAGCGCGGTGGGGGAGCAGTAGAAGGGCAGTGCGAGCTTCTGGCCCAGCACGGTGACCGAGAGGTCCACGTCCCGCACGCCCTGCAGCACGCTGGGGATGAGGTCGCATTCCTCAAAGGCGGCGGTGTTGCGGCGGTAGGTCACCTCGTCATCCGCGGCGCCGTCGATGTAGTTGAAGATCGGGCCGGGGAGACGCCCCTTCGCCATCCGGCGGAAGTCATGAAAGTTGTGGCAGTCCTGCAAGCGCATCGACTGTTCTCCCGCCGCTGGTTTCGCGTTTCTGGTCGTGGGCACTGGCCCCCGGTGAGAACCGGCCGGCGATGGGGAGGCTTACACCACCGCGTCCGCGGAGTAGGCCGCGATGTGGACGCGCAGGATCGCCTCCGTGCCGTCCAGGCTCTCCACGGTCACCGTTTCTTCGAGCGCGGAGTGGGTGGTGCCCGGCGTGACGTTGAGCGAGGCGTTGCCCTTGAACTCGTAGGTCCAGGTGCCCTGCCCGGAGAGGACGAGGGTGCCGTAGGTGCCGCCATAGGGGCCTGCGGCGAAGCCGGCCTCGTCCGTATCGGCATCGCTGATGCTGAGCTGCCCGTAGGCGAAGCGGCCGGCCCTCTCGGAGAGGACGGCCTCCGTGCCGCCGCCGATGAGGGCCGCATCGTTCTCGCCCTGCACGGTGACGAGGATGGTGTGCTCGTCGTAGCCGAGGGTGCGGACGGTGAAGCTCTCGATGACGGCCTCGCCGCCGCGCAGCGTCTGCGCGCTGCCTTCGTTGTCCAGCCGGTAGGTCCAGAAGCCGCTCGTATCGATCTGGAGGTTGCCGTAGCGGCCGGTGAGAGGTCCCGGGAATCCGGTGTAGCTCGTCACGAAGGGGCTTTCCGCCTGGTCCACATCCGAGACGATGAGGCGGCCCGAGACGGTGCTCAGCCCGTCCTCTCGCACCGTGCCGGTGTCGGGCCCGGTGATGATGGCCGGGATGCCGCTTCCGATGGTGCGGCCCTCCGCGCGGCCGTACTGGATGTAGTGCGCCAGCGGGTTCATGCCGGAGGCGGCGACGTCCCGGTTCTGATCGAGATAGACGGTCGCGATGAACTTGGCCGAGGTCGCGTCCGACCCTGGCGACTGGATGTAGGCGGTGAGCGGATCGCCGCCGATCTCGCGCACGAAATCATTGTTGCGGAGGTAGAAGTCGGCGTCGAAGAGGCTGTTGGGGTCGCGCCCTTCCCGCGAGCCGTAGCGCAGGTAGTGCTCGAAGGGGTTCACGCCGGAAGCGGCGACATCGGCGTTGGACTGCAGGTAGAAGTCCGTGTCGAAGAGGGCCGTGGGATCGCGGCCCTCCTTCCACCCGAAGGAGAGGTAGTGCTCCACCGGGTTCAGCCCGGATGCGGCGACGTCGGGGTTCTGGGCGAGGTAGAACTTTGCGTCGAAGAGGGAGCCGGTGCCGCGGCCCTCCTTCCAGCCGAACTGGAGGTAGTGCTGCTCGGCGTCCATGCCGGAGAGGAGGACGTCCCGGTTGTTGAGGAGGTAGGCGACGTCGTTGATCAGCGCCGTGCCCTGGAACAGGCCGATCGGGCGCTGGTCAAGGATCACCGTCTCGACGTCCGGGTAGTAGGAGATGGTCTGGCCACGCGGGTAGCTGGTGTAGAGGAGGCCGTAGCTGAAGCCTCCTCCCGAGCCGTAGAATCCGGTCTGGATGGTGACCACCTTGGCGGTGCTGACGTAAGTTCCGTAGGGAAGGACTTCCTCGGGACCGTCGATCTCTGTCCAGGACATGATGGTCGCCTCTCGTTACGCCGCTCGCACCGCTGCGAACGAAGCGGAAGCACTCTAGCGCGGAACGATGGCGAGGCCAGTCGTCAGGCGCCGGTCCTGCGCTACTCCGCCGCGGCTGGCACGGCGGCGGAGGACCAGAGCTCGGGCTTCAGTTCCTCGGGCCGGTCGGGGAAGAAGAGGGCGCAGCCGAGGGTGATGGTGCCGAAGGCGCCGAGCACGACGAGCGTAACGCCGAGGTCGCCGAAGGTGTCGTGCAGGATGCCGATCAGCGGGGAGGCTGCGGCGGCGCCGAGGAAGCCGACGAAGAAGCGGATGGCGTAGAGCTTCGCGCGCAGGGCAGGGGCGACGTAGCGCGCCGTCATCGTCTCGTTCACCGTCACCTGGCCGAAGAGGGCGGCGGCGGCGACGGCGGCCACCGGCAGCACGGCCCAGCCGCGGAGGAAGGAGAGCGCGAGGAGCGCGGGGACGAGGGCGAGCGCGAGCGGCAGGAAGGCGCGCTTCAGCGTCGTGCGGTCGATGATGCGGCCGACTGTGAACTGGGTGAGGCCGCCGAAGAGGGTGGCGGTGAAGGCGAGCGCGCCGACCATGGGCAGGAGGTCCGGCGTGTCGGCCATGCGTTCCTGCATCAGCTTCGGCAGCAGCAGGGTGAAGGCGTTGAAGACGAAGCCCGAGGCGACGGCCATCAGCATCAGCGAGATCACGGCTTGGCGCACGATGTGGCGGGGGATGACCGGGAAGGGGCGGGCCTGGGCGGCGCGGCCATGGGCGTCGAGCGGTGGTTCGCGCAGCCACATGATGCCGAGCGCAAGCGCCGCGAGGCCCGGGACGATGAAGGCCCAGCGCCAGCCGACCTGGGTGACGAGGAGGGCGGTGAGCACCGGGGCGGAGGCGACGCCGAGATTGCCGAAGACGCCGTTGTTGCCCATGGCGCGACCGACGCGGTCTCCGGCGGCTTCCACCAGCATGGCGGTGCCGATCGGGTGATAGATTGCGTTGAACAGGCCGGCGAGGCCGAGCGCGACGGCCAGGCCCCAGGGGCCGGAGACGAAGCCGGCGAGCACGAGCGCGGCGCCGACGCCGAAGCAGAAGATGATCATCAGCGTGTGGCGGCCCAGCTTGTCTGCCAGCCAGCCGGTGGGCAGCGAGCCCGCGCCGTAGAGAACGAACATGCCCGTGCCGAGCGCCAGCACCGGCCCGTATTCCGTGCCGAAGGTGCTGCTGTTCAGCGCCACCATGCCGAGCACGGCGGTGGCCAGGATGAGCAGCGTGTAGTGGCAGAGCAGGTGGGCGGCGTTGATCAGCCAGATCTGCCGGGTAGCGGGGTCCTGCGGAAGGGCCATGGTCAGGGCGGGGGGCATGGACGTTCTCCTCGCAGTGAGATTACGCTGGCCGGGAGGAGATGTTCGGCCAAATGCTGTCGCAGATGGGCCAGAGAGTGGGCCAGAGAGTGGGCCAGAAGATCGGCCAGGATCTGATCCTGAGCCGGACCCTGCCGCAGGACGAGGTGGATCGCCCGCTGGCAGCCTTCCAGCGCGACTACCGGGATGGCGAGGCGACCGACCGGCACCGCCATGCCCGGGTGCAGTTGCTGTACGCGGTGCGCGGGGTGATGCGGATCACGACCGACCAAGCAAGCTTCGTGGTGCCGGCCGGGCGGGCGCTTTGGGTGCCGGCTGGCGAGCCGCATGCCGTGCAGATCGTCGGTGCGGTGGCGATGCGGGCGCTGTTCCTGCGGGCGGATGCCGCGCAAGCGGGGCCGAAGGGGGTGACGGTTCTGGCCACCTCTCCCCTGCTGCACGCCCTCATCCTCGCGGCCTGCGAGGAGCCGCTGGAATGGGACGAGCACGGGCGGGGCGGGCATCTGGCCGCGCTGGTGCTGGACGAGATCCGCCGGGCGCCGAGCCTTCCATTCGGCGTGCCCGAGCCGCGCGAGCCGCGGCTGGCGCGGCTGGCGGCGGCGCTGCGGGCCGATTTGGCCTCGCCGCTGTCGCTGGAGGAGTGGGCGGGGCGGATCGGGGCCTCGCCGCGCAGCCTGTCGCGGCTGTTCCGGGCGGAGACGGGGCTGTCCTTCGGGGCGTGGCGGCAGGGGCTGCGGTTGGCGGAGGCGGCGGCGCTGCTGGCCCAGGGGGTGCCACCAGCGCGGGCGGGGGCGGCGGTGGGATATGCGTCGGCGCCGGCTTTCGGGGCGGCGTTCCGGGCGGCCTTCGGGGTGACGCCGGCGCGGGCGGGGGCGCGGCCTCTGGGGTGAGGGTTGCCCCCAGGAGGGAGAAGGAATTCTCCCTCCCGGACCCTCCCTCATCTTTTTCTATCTGGCTGCCGCGGGATGCTGTGCTTGCGGTGCGCCTGAGGTCCATGACCTCAGGCGACTGGTCTTGCGGTGTGTGCGGCCGATGGTTTTTGCCTGCGGCGCCATCCCTTGATCATCGAATCCGCGGCAGCCTTCTCGCGGGGTCTGGGGAGGCCGTTGCCTCCCCAGCGGAGGGTCCGGGAGGCTGGCCTCCCGGGGGCCGCCCGTGCGACGGAGGCGTCACGATTCGAGACAGGGGTGGACGGGGTTGGAACAGATCGGGCTGGGCATCGTGGGCTTCGGCATCATGGGCGAGCGTCTGTTGCGGGCGGCGCTGGGCGAGGCGGGCGGGCCGGTGCGGGTGACGGGGGCTTGGGATCCGTCGGCGGAGGCGGCGGGGCGGCTGGCGGGGGTCTCGCCTGATGTGCCGATGCTGGGGGATGCGGCGGCGGTGATTGCGGCGTGCGACTGCCTGTATGTGGCAACGCCGCCGGCGGCGCATCTGTCGCTGGCGCAGGCGGCGCTGGATGCGGGGCGGGCGGTGTTCCTGGAGAAGCCGTTGTCGTCGGATGTGGGGGCGTCGCAGGGGTTCGTGGCGCGGGCTGAAGCGGCCGGGGCGCGGGCGGGGGTGAACTTCCCGATGGCGTCCTCGCCTGCTGTGGCGCAGCTGCGGGAATGGCGGGACGCGGGGGCTGTGGGCGGGGCGGAGGCGCTGGAGATCTCGGTGGATTTCGCGAACTGGCCGCGGTCCTGGCAGGTGGATGCGTCGGGCTGGCTGTCGCGCCGGGCGGAGGGCGGGTTCACGCGGGAGGTGGTGTCGCACTTCCTGTTCCTGACACGGCGGCTGCTCGGGCCGCTGGTGCTGCAGGAGACGCGGGCGCGGTTTCCGGGGGGCGATGCGTCGGAGGTGGCGATCGAGGCGCGGCTGACGGCGGGGGGCGTGCCCGTGGTGCTGCGCGGCGGCGTGGGGACGACGGATCGGGACGACACCAACAGCTGGACGCTGCGCGGGGCGGCGGGGGCGATCCGGTTGCGGGACTGGTCGATCGCGGAGCGCGAGGGGGCCGGTTCGGAAGGGGATGCTGGCTGGGCCACGGCGGCGGACGCGCTGCCGAACGAGCGCATGCGGCCGCTGGTGCTGCGCGGGCAGTTGGAGAAGGTGGCTGCGATGACTCGGGGGGCGCCGCACGGGTTGGCGACGCTGCGGGAGGCGCTGGAGGTGCAGGAGGTGGTGGAGGCGGTGCTGGCGGCGGGGTAGGGGCGCGCGCAGGCCCCCCCCGGCCGTGGGTTAGTCGAGCCTGGCGCCCGAGGCCTCGACCAGCTGGCGCCAGACCGGGGTTTCGTGGCGGATTTTCTCGGCCAGCGCCTGGGGGGAGGCGGAGGGTTCTGCGAGGAAGCCGACATCCCGCATGCGCTCGGCGAGGCGGGTGTCCTTGCCGGCCTGCAGGGCGGCGGCGTGGAGCTGGGCGATCAGCTCGGGGGCGGTGCCGGCCGGGGCCATCAGGGCTTCCCAGGCGCCGATGTCGAGCGCGCCGAGGCCGAGATCGGCGAATTCGGACATGCCGGGGATGGCGGGCAGCAGGGCGACGCGCTGGCCGCTTCCCACGGCCAGGGGGGTGACCTCGCCTTGGGCGATGAGCGGCATCAGGGCCGGGGTCAGCTCGAACATCATGTCGATCGTGCCGGACTGCAGGTCCGTCACTGCCGGGGCGGCGCCGCGATAGGTGACGTGCAGTGCCTTGATGCCCGTGGCCTTCTGCACGGCCGCCATGGTGAGGTGGGCGGTGGTGCCGATGCCGGCGGTGCCGTAGCGCAGGCCTTCGGGGTTCTCGCGCGCCCAGTTGATGAGGGACCGGAAGTCGGTCCAGCCGTGGCGGGCGGCGGCCGCCTTGTTGACGGCGCAGACGACGGTGCCGGCGCTGAGCTGGCTGATGGGGGCGAAGTCGCGGTCAGGGTCGAAGGGAAGGCGGCTGTAGAGGGTCTTGTAGGCGCAGAGGGTGGTCATGCCGATCACGCCGAGGGTCGTGCCGTCCGGGCGGGCTTTGGCAACGTATTCGGCACCGACGATGCCGGCGCCGCCGGAGCGGTTGTCCACCACGACCTGCTGGCCGAGGAGGGGTTCCATGCGCTCGGAGTAGAGGCGTCCGACCAGGTCCACGGCGCCGCCGGCCGGATAGGGGACGACGAGGCGGATGGGGCGGCCGCCGGCGATCGGTTGGGGCTGGGCCTGAGCTTGGGCCTGGGCCGGGCGGAGGGCGCCGAGCGTCGTGGCGGCGGCTGCGCCGAGGGCGATTCGGGCTGCCTGGCGGCGTGCGATGGGGAAAGACGGGCCGACGGGCATCGAATGGTTCCTGGTGGCCTGGCTGGCCCGGCGACTGGAACGCCGTTGCCCGTGGGTCGTTCCAACCCGCCCGGGCGGGCTGCGGTGGCCTGTGGCTATTCGGCCGCTTGCGCTGCGCCGGTGAGGGAGCGGGCCTCGCCGAGGCGCTCGCCGAGAGGGATGGAGACGCGGCTGCGGAGCATGGCGCGGAGGCGGCCGGCCGTCGTGGCGCGGTTGGCCCAGAGAAAGACGCTGCTGAGGAGACCGAGTTCCCCGCACCAGCGGAAGGGCTCGGTGCTGTCGATGTCGTAGGGGTGGCAGTAGGTCCAGGCGAGGGGGCCTTCGAGGGCAGGGAGGATGCGGCGCAGGTCCCAGCCCGGCAGGTAGCGAAGATACATGCCGCCCAGCGCGGGCAGGGGCAGCGGGCCGAGGCGGGCGATGGGGGCGGGGAGCTCGAGCAGGCCGCAGGGCCAGGCGAAGGGGCGGCGGGGCGCGCCGGGATGGCCGTGCAGGAAGCCGCGGGCGGGGAGGACAGAGGAGGAATAGGCGTGGCCGGCGGCGAGCAGGGCTTCGGCCGCCCAGGGGGTGCGGGGGGTGAGGGAGAAGTAGGGCGCGCGGAAGCCGGGGACGGACTGGCCGGAGAGGTCCTGCAGGGTGGCGCGGGCGCGGTGGGCTTCCTCCTGCAGGGTTTTCGGGCCGAGAGCCTCGAGGGGGCGGTGGGTCTGGTTGTGGGAGGCGATCTCGTGGCCGCGGGCGGCGATGCGGCGCACCAGGGCGGGGTCGGCATCGGCGACTTCGCCGAGGATGAAGAAGGTGCCGCGGGCGCCGCTCTCGTCCAGCAGGTCCAGCAGGGCTTCGGTGGCGGAGAGGTGGCGGGTGCCGGTGACGTCCGTGGGGCTGCGCTCAATATCCGCGGTGAAGGTGAGGCGGGCGGGAAGGGCGGCGAAGGGGCAGCCGGGCGTGGCGCGGGTGTTCGCGGCGGCGCATTGGGAGTGGCCGGTCGGGTCCGGGGTGTGGCTCGGGGCTGCGGATGGCAGGGAGCCGTGCGGGGTGGCCGGGTGGAGGGCGCGTGTGGCGGGCGGGCTTTCGCCGGGGCCGCGAGGGGGCGGTGGCGGGCTCACTCCGGATTTTTGAGGCGCTTCACCATTCTGTGTGCTTTATCCGCTCGTGGCTGACGCGACCAGGGTGGAGACGCGACGGGTGAGTGCGACGGGCGTGATGACAGGGTTGGAAGCGGAGGTTGCGGCGCTGGTTGTCAGCGCGCTGCAGTTGGAGGTGGCGCCGGAGGAAATCGATCCGGAGGCGCCGCTGTTCGGCGAGGGATTGGGACTGGACAGCATCGACGCGCTGGAGATGGCGCTGGCGATCTCGCGCCAATATGGGTTCCAGCTTCGCTCGGATGACGAGCGGAACGGGCGCATTTTCGCCTCCTTGCGCAGCCTTGCTGCGCATATCGAGAAGAACCGGGTGGGCTGACATGCCGCTTTCGGGCGGGTTGGCGATGTGGCGGCCCGTCCTTGGCGGCGTGCTGCTGCTTGTCTGGGCGGTGCCGGAGGCGGCCTGGCCGGCGGGGCTGGGGCGGGCGATCGCGGCCTTCTGGGCGCTGATGCCGGCCGCTGTCAGCGCGGGCATGGCCTGGAGTTTCGCGCGCACGCTGCGGGCCGGGCAGGAACCGCTGATCGCGCGCTACACCCGCTTCGACGAGACGCGGGATTCCCAGGAATGCGCGGGGTATGCGCGCGGGCTGACGCTGTTCTGGGCCGTGGTGCTGGGGATGGCGGCGGTGCTGGAGCTGGGGTGCTTCGCGGCCGGGGTGGAGCCGGGCTGGGTGCCCGACCTGGTGCTGCTGGGGCTGTTCCTGGGCGAGCATGCGGTGCGGAGCCTGCGCTTCCCAGCCGGAGGCATCGCTTGGCCGACGCAGACCCTGCGGGCCATCATCCGGGCGGAGCGGGCCGGCCATGCGTGACCTTTCCTTCCTGAACCGGGCGCCGGGGGCCGTGGTGGCGCGGCGCGGCGCGACCGTGGTGACCGCGGGGCGGTACCTGGCGGATGTGCGGGCTCTGGCGGCGCGGTTGCCGGAGGACGGCGTGGCGCTGAACCTCTGCGAGGACCGGTACCTGGCGCTGGTGGCTTTCGGGGCGGCGCTGGCGCGGGGGCAGGTGACGTTGCTGTCGGCGGATCGGTCGGCGCATCGGCAGCGGGAGCTGGCGGGGCGGTATCCGGGGACCTATGCGATCGCGGATTCCGTGGAGACCGTGGTGCCGGCGGTGCTGGCCGGGTCCTTCGGGGTGGGCGAGGGGGCCGGCTTCGAGATCCCGGAAGGGCAGGTGGCGGCGATCGGCTTCACCTCGGGCAGCACGGGGGAGCCGGCGGCGCATGCCAAGCCCTGGGGGGCGCTTGTCGCGGCCGCGCGGGCGGCGGCGGCGCGCTTCGGGCTGGATGACCCGGCGGCCGATGCGACGGTGGTCGGGACGGTGCCGGCGCAGCACATGTACGGCTTCGAGACGACGATGATGCTGCCGCTGCAGGCGCCGGTGGCCATCCATTCCGGACCGCATTTCTACCCGGTGGAGGTGGCGGAGGCCGTGGCGGCGGCGCCGGGGCGGCGGGTTGTCGTCACCACGCCGTTGCAGCTGCGGGCGCTGGTGGCGGGCGAGGTGGCGGGGGTGTCGGCCTTCATCTCGGCGACGGCGCCGCTTTCCCCTGATCTTGCGGCGGAGGCGGAGGCGGTGCTCGGGGCTCCGGTGCTGGAGATCTATGGCGCGACCGAGATGGGGTCCATCGCCAGCCGGCGGACGGTCGGGGGCGAGAGGTGGACCCTGTATGACGGGGTGGCGCTGCGGGGCGAGGGCGATGCCTTCGAGGCCGTGGTGCCCGGGCTGGAAGCGGCGGTGCCGCTGGCGGATCTGATCTCGCTCGAGGCGGATGGGCGGTTCCGGCTGATCGGGCGGCGCGGGGATGTGGTGAAGCGCGGGGGGAAGCGGGCGTCTCTGGCCTGGCTGAACCGGGTGCTGACCGAGGTGGATGGCGTGGAGGACGGGGTGTTCCTGGCGCCGGAGGATCTGGAGCGGAATCCCTCCGCGCGGCTAGCGGCTTACGTCGTGGCGCCCGGGCGGACGGCTGCGGAGATCGCTTCCGCGCTGCGGGAGCGGGTGGAGGCGGTGTTCCTGCCGCGGCCGGTGGTGCTGGTGGAGCGTTTGCCGCGCAATGCGGTGGGCAAGATCACGCGGCATTCCCTGGAGGCGTTGCGGGATGCCTTGCCGGAGCGGGGCGCGCGGTGAGCGAGGCCTGGGAGAGCCGGTTCGCGGTGCCGGCGGAGCATCCCTGCCTGCCCGGGCATTTCCCGGGGCGGCCGGTGGTGCCGGGCGTGGTGCTGCTGGACGGGGTGATGGAGGCGGCGCGGGCGGCGGGGCTGGGCGTGGTTTCGCTGCCCTCCGCGAAGTTCCTGGCACCGGTCGGGCCGGGGCAGGAGGTTGTGGTGTCGCTGCGGCGGGTGGCGGCGGGGCGGGTGGCGTTCAGCGGGACGGTGGATGGGGTGGTGGCGTTTCGGGGGGAGTTCGAATGAAGCGCCGTAAGGCCGGGGGAGTGAACTCCCCCGGTCCCCCTCCTTTTCTTGGTGTGTTTTCTGGGGCGCGTTGGCCGTTGGTCCGCGGCTCCTCGGCCTTTGCCCGATGAGCTGGCTCAAGGAGCGCGAGCGCGGCGGGGCGGCCTTGCGGCTGATGGCCTGGATCGCGCGGCGGGCGGGGTGGGGGTTTTCCTACGCGCTACTCTATCCGGTGACGGCGTATTTCATGCTGTCCGCGCCAGCGCGGCAGCGGGAGGCGGTGCGGCGGTTCCAGGCGCGGGCGCTGGGGCGGGCGCCGGGCTGGCGGGACGAGTGGCGGCAGTATTTCGCCTTCGCGGCGACGATGCTGGACCGGGTTTACCTGCTGCGCGGTGATACGGCGCGGTTCGAGATCACCGTGTCCGGGCTGGAGGCGCTGGACGCGCGGATCGCGGAGGGGCGGGGCTGCGTGCTGCTGGGGGCGCATCTGGGCAGCTTCACGGCCATGCGGGCGCTGGCGGATGGGGGCTGCCCGGTGGAGGTGATGGCCTTCATGTACGAGGCCAATGCGAAGCTCGCGAATGCGGTGTTCGCGGCGCTTTCGCCCGAGAAGGCCGAGATGGTGGTGCCGCTGGGGCAGCCGGATTCGATGCTGCGGGCGAAGGAGTGCCTGGAGCGGGGTGGGCTGGTGGGCATCCTCGCGGATCGGCGGCCGGCGGTGGGGGAAGACCGGGTGGTGCCGGTTTCCTTCCTGGGGGCGACGGCGCCGTTTCCGGCGGGGCCGCATATCCTGGCGGCGGTGCTGCGGGCGCCCGTGATGCTGGCCTTCGGGGTGTGGCGGGGGCCGCGGCGCTACGAGATCATCTTCGAGCCCTTTGCCGACCGGGTGGTGCTGGGGCGGGGGAGCCGGGAGGAGGATCTGCGGGCGAGTGCGCAGGCCTATGCCGCGCGGCTGGAAGAGGTGGCGCGGGCGCATCCGGAGAACTGGTTCAACTTCTACGACTTCTGGGAGGAGATGGGGGTGGTGGAGGCGCCGGCCCCGGTCGTGGTTCCGGCCGCGGCGCCGGTACGCGGCGTGGGGCGGCGGGCGGTGTTCGGGCTGCCGCTGCTCGCGATGCCGGCTCTGGCCCAGGCGGACGGGGTGGAAGCCGTGATGGCGGCGCTGAAGGCGGTGCAGCGGAGCGAGGCGGAGTTCGAGGAGAGCAAGTCCATCGCCGGGCTGGCGGATACGCTGTCGAGCCGGGGGACCTTGCTGTGGCAGGCGCCGTCCACGCTGGAGAAGCGGGTGGTGGAGCCGTTCTCCGAGCGGGTGACGGTTTCGGGGGAGCGGCTGGTCTATGAGCGAGGGCGGGACCGGCAGGAGGTGAACCTGGGCCAGGCGCCGGAGGTGCGGGCGCTGGTGGAGGCGATCCGCTCCACCCTGGCGGGGGATCTGGCGGAACTGCGGCGGCATTACACCGTGGGCTTCGAGGGGGCCCTGGCGGGGTGGACCATCCGGCTCGATCCGCTCTCGGTGCGGGTGCGGGCGGTGGTGCAGCGGGTGGAGATCCGCGGGGCGGGGGGAGCGATCACCCGGTTCGAGACGGTGGGGAATGAGTCCTCGGTGATGCGGATTTCGCCGCGGCCTTGAAGAAAGGAAGGCCGGGGAGAAGGAATTCTCCCCGGACCCCTCATCTTCTTTTTCGAGTTTTCCAGGTGCGCCGTTCTCGCTGGCGCGCCAGCGCTTCACCTCAAAAGAAGGAGGGGGTCTGGGGGAATTCACTCCCCCGGCCTTGCTGACCCATGACCCGTTTTCCCGCCGCGCGTCCTGCCCTTGCCTTGCTGGTTCTGGCCGTCCTGGGCGTGCTGCTGTTCCGCGCCATCGAGATTCGCACGGACATGGCGGATTTCCTGCCGCCGGCGGCGACGCCGGAGGCGGGGTTTCTGCTGGACGAGTTGCGGGAAGGGGCGGCGACGACCTTGCTTCTTGTCGGGCTGGAAGGGGCCGAGGAGGGGGAGCTGGCGCGGGTTTCGCGGGTGATGGGCGAGGCGATGCGGGGGAGCGGGCGGTTCGCCTTCGTGGGGAACGGAACGGCGGATCTGACGGAGCCGGAGCAGGTGTTGCTGTTCCGGTACCGGTACCTGCTTGGCGCTTCCGAAGGGCGGTTTGAGGTGGCGGGGCTGCGCCGGGGGCTGGAGGAGGTGCTGGACGGGCTGCGGTCCTCGATGTCCGGAATGTTCTCGCGGCTGGGGTTCGCGGATCCGACGGGGGTGTTTCTTGGGACGCTGAAAGGGTGGCTGGGCGGGAGCTCGGTGCAGGTGCGGCAGGGGGCCTGGTTCGCGGGCGGTGAGGGGCCGCCGCGGGCGTTGATGGTGGCGCGGAGCCGGGCGCTGGGGACGGATACCGAGGGGCAGCGGTTGGCGGCGGAGGCGGTGCGGGCGGCCTTCGAGGTGGCGGAGCCCAGGGGGGCGCGGCTGCTGCTCTCGGGGCCGGGGGTGTTCGCGGCGAGTGCGGCGGCGGCGGTGAAGGCGGATGTGGAGCGGGTCTCGGTGCTGTCGGGCGCGCTGCTGCTGGGGTTCCTGCTGTGGCGGTACCGGTCGGTGACAGTGTTGCTGGTGGCGGGGGTGCCGTTGCTGGCGGGGACGCTGGCGGGGGCCTTGGCCGTGGCGCTGGTGTTCGGGCGGGTGCAGGGGGCGGCGCTGGGCTTCGGGGTGACGATGCTGGGGGTGGCGGTGGACTACCCGATCCTGCTGCTGACGGGGCGTCGGCCCGGGGAGGCCTTGGAGGAGGCGGCGCGGCGGATCTGGCCGACCCTGCGGCTGGCGGCGGGGGCGGCGGCGCTGGGGCTGGTGGCGATGATGGCGTCCGGCTTTCCGGGGCTGGCGCAGCTGGGGTTGTTCGGGGCGGCGGGGTTGCTGGCGGGGGCGGCGGTGACGCGCTGGGGGCTGCCGGCGCTGGTGCGGGGGGAGGTTGTGGCGCGGCCCCTGCCGGGGACGGTGCTGCGGGGGTTGGGGCGTGTGGCCGGGCGGCCCCTGGTGGCGGCGGGGGTGGTCGGGTTGGCGCTGGGGTGGATGGTGCTGGCGGGGCCTCCGCGCTGGGAGGATGACATCGCGCGGCTGAGCCCGGTGCCGGAGGTGGAGCGGAACCTGGATACCGAGTTGCGCGGGCAACTGGGGGCGCCGGATGTGCGACACCTGGTGGCGCTGCGCGGGGCGAGCGAGGAGGCGGTTCTGCTGGCCTCCGAGCGGGTGGCGGGGGCCTTGGCGCCGCTGCTGGCGGATGGGCGGTTGGGCGGGCTGGACCTGCCGAGCCGGTATCTGCCGAGCCGGGCCACCCAGGCGGCGCGGCAGGCGGGGTTGCCGGACCCGGCGGTGCTGGAGGCGCGGCTGGCGGAGGCGATGCAGGGGCTGCCCTTCCGGGCCGGAGCTTTCGCGTCCTTCCTGGCCGGGGTGGAGGAGAGCCGAGGGCTGGCGCCGCTGGATTCGGCCGCCATGGCGGGGGCGCCGCTGATCTCGACGCGGCTGTCGCCGATGCTGGCGCGGCATGGAGAGGGCTGGCGGGGGCTGGGGCTGGTTTCGGGCGTGCGGGACGTGGAGGCGGTGCGGGCGGCGGTGCGGGGGCTCGGCGAGGCGGGCGTGCTGTTCGTGGACGTGAAGGGCGAGACGGAGGGGATGATCGCGGCGACCACGCGCGGGGCGCTCGCTTGGTGCGGGGTGGGGGCGGTTGGCGTGCTGGTGCTGCTGGGTGTGGGGCTGGGCGGGCTGCGGGCCGCGCTGTGGCGTGTGGCGCCGATCGCGGGGGCGGTGGTGGTGGTGCTGGCGGTGCTCTCGGCGATGGGGGCGCGGCTGACGCCGTTCCACCTGGCCGCGTTGCTGCTGATGGCGGGGGTGGGGCTGGATTACGCGCTGTTCCTCGCGCGGCCGGTTCATGGAACGCCCGGGCGGGACGCCGAGGAGGCGGGGCGGGTGATGGCGGCGGTGCTGACCTGCACGGTGACGACGCTGCTGACCTTTGGGATGCTGGCGCTGTGCGAGACGCCGGTGCTGCGGGGGATCGGGGTGACGGTTTCGGTGGGGGTGGCGGCGGCGTTCGGGTTGGCGCTGCTGATGGCGCCGGGGGTGGCCCCTGGGAAGGCTCTGCCTTCCCAGACCCATCCGCCAGGGAACTGAGTTCCCTGGACCTTCCGTCTGTTGGTGCGCCTGAGGTCCACGACCTCAGGCGAGGGACATGGCTGTTTGGGTGGCCGGGGCTTTGGCCTGCGGCGCTGTCTGTAGACACTGTTCCCGTGAAAACTTGACGCGGGGTCCGCGGAGGCCGGTGCCTTCCCGGCGGAGGGTCCGGGAGGCGGCGCCTTCCGGGGGCAGCCCGCGCAGGCCAGGGGTTTGCGGCGATTCCTGTGTCATTCCCGCTGCACATCGGCGTTGCGCGATGCGATACAGCGGCCAGATGCCCTCCATGCTTCCCACCCTCGCGATGACCGCCTTTACCGCCACCAGTGCCATGGGCACGGGAGTGGCGGAGACACGGGCGGCGTTGCATGCGCGGCGGGGCGGGTTGGCGCCGTGTGATCTGCCTGGGATGCCGGAGGGGGTCTGGGTCGGGCGCGTGGCGGGGCTGGATGGGGTGACGCTGCCGGAGGGGTTGGGGCGGTATGACTGCCGCAACCATCGGCTGGCGGAGCTGGGGTTGCGGCAGGACGGGTTCGTGGAGGCGGTGGCGGAGGCGGCGGCGCGGTATGGCGCGGCGCGGGTGGGCGTGGTGCTGGGGACGAGCACGTCCGGCATCGCGGAGACCGAGGCGGCTTATGCGGCGCGGGATGGGGATGGCGTGCTGCCGGCGGGGTTCGACTTCACGCACACGCATGATCTGTACGCGCTGCCGCGGTACGTGCGGGCGCGGCTGGGGCTGCGGGGGCCGGCGGTGGCGGTTTCGACGGCCTGCACCTCGGGGGCGCGGTGTTTCCTCGAGGCGCAGTCGATGATCGCGGCGGGGCTGTGCGACGCGGTGGTGGTGGGTGGCGTCGATACGCTGTGCCGGATGACGCTGCACGGGTTCAACTCGCTGGAGCTGCTGTCCAAGGGGGCGTGCCGGCCCTGTGCTGCGGATCGGGACGGGATCTCGATCGGGGAGGCGGCGGGGTTCGCGCTGCTGGTGCGGGCGGAGGATGCGCCGGAGGGGACGGTGGCCCTGCTGGGCGCGGGAGCGAGCGCGGATGGGCACCACATGTCCTCCCCGCATCCGGATGGGCTGGGAGCGGTGGCGGCGATCCGGGCGGCGCTGGAGGCGGCGGGGGGCGTGGAGGTGGATTACATCAACCTGCACGGCACCGGCACGCGGGCGAATGACGCGATGGAGGGGAATGCCGTGCGGGCGGTGTTCGGGGACCGGGTGCCGTGTTCCTCCACCAAGGGGTGGACGGGGCATACGCTGGGGGCTTCGGGCGCGCTGGAGGCGGTGATCGCGGCGATCTGCGTGGCGGATGGGCTGGTGCCGGGGTGCCTGGGCGTGGAGACGCCCGATCCGGGGTTCGGGGTGGATGTGGCCACCCAAAACCGGGCGCGGCCGGTGCAGCGGGTGTTGAGCAATTCCTTCGGCTTCGGGGGCAGCAATTTGGCTCTCGTGATCGGGCGCTCGTGATCGGGCGGGCCTGAGCATCATGCGCTGCGGGATTGCGGGGGTTGGGCTGCTCGGGCCCGGGCTGGCCGGCTGGGCGGCGGGTCGGGCGGTGCTGACGGGGGAAGCGGCGTGGGAGCCGGGGCCGGTGAGCCTGCCGCCGCCCGCGGTGCTGCCGCCGACGGAGCGGCGGCGGACGAGTGCGGCCGTGCGGCTGGCGCTGGCAGTGGCCGCAGAGGCGGCCGCGGATTCGGGGATGGCGCCGGAGACGCTGGAGACGGTGTTCGCTTCGTCCAATGGGGACGGGGCTGTTGTGGGGTCCATCCTGGAGGCGTTGGCGACGCCGGGTGGGGCGATTTCGCCAACGCAGTTCCACAACTCCGTGCACAATGCGGCGGCGGGGTACTGGGGCATTGCCGTGGGGTCGATGCGGGCCTCGGTCAGCCTGGGCGGGCATGACGACAGCTTCGCGACCGGGTTGATGCAGGCGGTGGCGGCGGTGGTGGGGCGCGGGGTGCCGGTGCTGTTCTGCTGCTACGACGCGCCGTTGATTGCGCCATTGGACTCGCGGCGGTTCACCGATGTGGTGTTCGGGGCGGCGCTTGTGCTGGTGCCGCTGGAGGATGCGGCGCGGGTGGTGCTTTCCGTCGAGATGGCGGAGCGGGCGGAGGCGGCTTCGGCGGGGGCGTTCGGCGCGTTGATGGCCGGGAATCCGGCGGCGCGGGCCTTGCCGTTGTTGCAGGCGCTGGCGGCGGGGCGGGCGGCGCGGGTGGGGTTGCCGTTGGTGGATGGTGGGGCGGTGGTTCTGGGGGTGGAGCCGTGTTGATCGCAGGGGGCGCTGCCCCCTGCACCCCCGCCGGGGACTACTGGTCCCCGGGCCTCTTTTGGGATTGTCGTGGAATGTGGCCGCTGTGACGCCTGTCGTGCCGCATGGGGGGGCGATGCGGTTGCTCTCGCGTGTTGTCGCGCATGATGACGACGCGATTGTTTGTGCGGCGGTGTCGCATCGGGACTTCGGGAATCCGTTGCGGCGGGACGGGATGCTGCCGGCGGTGTGCGGGGTTGAGTACGCGTTGCAGGCGATGGCGGCGCATGGGGCGTTGACGGGCGACGGTGCGGCGCAGGCTGCGGGGTATCTGGCGAGCCTGCGGGGTGTTGCGATGCATGTTGCGCGGTTGGACGATGTTGCGGGGGAGTTGCGCGTGGAGGCGCGGGCCTTGTCGCGCGCGGCGCGCGGGTTCGTTTACGCGTTTCGCGTGCTGGCGGATGGCGTTGAGCTGCTGTCGGGGCAGGCTGCCATCATTATCCCGGAGGACGTTTGATGCCCGGCGCCATGGATCAGAGGAAGGAGGGGGTCTGGGGGAGTTCTCTCCCCCGGCCTTGCTTGCCTTGATGCGCGCGATTGTCAGTGGTGGGGCGAGCCCGATCGGGGCCGCGATCTCACGCGCGCTGGCGCGGGATGGGCTGCATGTGATCGTGCATGGGAGCGGCAATCCGGAGCGGGCGCGCGCGGTGGCGGCGGAGATTGTCGCGGCGGGCGGCAGTGCTGAGGCCGTGGTGTTCGACCTGACGGATGCGGCGGCGTGTGATGTGGCATTGCAGCGCGTGCTGGAGGGCGGTGCGGTGCAGGTGGTGGTGCATAATGCGGGGACGCATGACGATGCGCCGATGGCGGGGATGTCGGCGGCGCAGTGGCATTCGGTGGTGGATGTGTCGCTGAACGGGTTCTTTCATCTTGTGCGGCCGTTGCTGCTGCCGATGATCGGGACGCGGCGGGGGCGGATCATCGCGATTTCGTCGGTGTCTGGCGTGATGGGGAATCGCGGGCAGGCGAATTATGCGGCGGCGAAGGCGGGGCTGCATGGGGCGGTGAAGTCGCTTTCCATGGAGTGCGCGTCTCGTGGGGTGACGGCAAATGCGGTGGCGCCGGGGGTGATCGAGAGCCCGGCGGTGGCCGCGATTTCGGCGGAGCAGATCCGGGCGATGGTGCCGGCGCGGCGGGCGGGGAAGCCGGAGGAGGTGGCCGAGTTGGTGGCGTTTCTGGCTTCCGATCGGGCGGGCTACATCACCGGGCAGGTGGTTTCCATCAACGGGGGCATGGCGTGACGATCGAGACGGTATCGACGCGGGTTGCGTATGAGAATCCGTGGACGCGGGTGCGCGAGGACATCATCCGGCGCGAGGACGGGTCGGAGGGGTTGTACGGTGTTGTCGAGCGGTCAGACTTCGTCGTCGTCGTGCCGGTGCAGGACGGGCGGGTGACGCTGGTGGAGCAGTTCCGCTACCCCGTGCAGCGAAGGATGCTGGAGTTCGTGATGGGCATGTGGGAGACGCGGCCCGGCACGGACCCTGGGCTGATCGCGGCGGGGGAGTTGCGCGAAGAGACGGGGCTGATTGCCGGGCGGATGACCTATGCCGGGGAGATGTTCCAGGGCGCGGGGTACTGCAATCAGCGCGGGCATGTGTTCCTGGCGACGGAGCTGACGCGCGGGGAGACGGCGCGGGAGGCGACGGAGCAGGACCTAGTGTGCCGGGAGGTTTCGGTGGCGGAGTTGGAGGGGCTGTTGCGGGAGGGGGCGATCGCGGATGCGATGAGCATCGCGGCGTTCGGGTTGCTGCGGTTGAAGGGGCTGATTTAGGAGGTGCGATCCCTGCGCTTCGACTCGTGAGGAGGGGGCCAAGTGCAGTCGGATGAAAGCTCTCCCTAATCCAGATCCAAGAGGCTGGTGTTGAGGTATCGGTCCATTACCCTTTCGGTTTTGGTCTTCGGTGCAGTGATCTGTCACCGCATCACGCCAGCGGAGTGTGCTTCCAACGGCCTGCGGAGTTGGGATGAGGTCCTTAAGTTCGTGAGAGAGTATTGGCCGTCAGATCGGTTATATATGGCCAGTTTCTTCAACGAGCTGCAGAGTGCCGGGCGCTTGTCGATGCGGGGTTACGGAGTATCAACGTGGTCATACTGGTACCGTGCACCGGTCTGGCGCGGGTCACTCTGGCCGAGCTCAGGTGACTATCCCACGGCTGACATTGAGGTGACTGCCTGCCGCGAGGTTATTCGTTTCATTACCTACCAATAAACCAAAACAGTCAAAGGGTCTGGGCCGGTGATACGGATCGGGCCACACCTCTACGAGTGCTGATTGGCCTCACAACATTCCCCTTGCCGTTCGCGGTCCTGCGAAGTTCCGACCGCACATGCTGCAGCAGCCTTAGAAAAGAAGATGAGGGGGATCCAAGGGGGAGAATTCCTTCTGCCCCTTGGGGCTGTCGCTAGCCCTCTGCGGTGACACCCAGGCGCTGGATCAACCCGTTCCAGCGGGTGCGTTCGCTGGCGGCGAAGCGGGTGAAGGTGGTGGGGTCAGAGGCGACGACCTCGAAGCCGGCGGTCTCCAGCACGGTGCGGATGCGGGGTTCCTCGAGCGCGGCGCGGGCTTCGGTGGCGAGGCGGGTGGCGATGGTGGGCGGGGTGGCGGCGGGGGCGATGAGGCCGATCCAGGCGTAGCTGCTGGCGTCGGGCAGGCCGGCTTCGGCGAGGGTGGGGGTGTCGGGCAGGCGGGCGAGGCGGGTTTCGGCCGTCACGGCGAGGGCGCGGATCTTGCCGTCCGTCACCTGGGGCAGGACGCCGGCGGCGATGACGATCATCGCCTGGATACGGCCGGCGACGAGGTCCAGCGTGGCCTCGGGGAAGCCGCGATAGGGGACGTGGACGAGGTCGATGCCGAGGCGGGCCTTGATCTCCTCCATCGCCAGGTGGCCGGCCGAGCCGGGGCCGACGGAGCCATAGGAGAGGGCGCCGGGATTGGCCTTGGCATGGGCGACGAGGCCGGCGAGGTCCTGCGCGGGGACGGAGGGGTGGACCACCAGCAACTGCGCGCCCTGGACGAGCTGGGAAAGGAGCGCGAGGTCGGTGGCCGCGTCGTAGGGCAGGCGGGGGAAGAGGGCCTGGGCGGTGACCAGAGGGCCGTTGATGCTGACGCCGATGGTGTGGCCGTCCCGCGCCTTGGCGACGGTGTCGGTGCCGAGATTGCCGCCAGCGCCGGGGCGGTTGTCCACCACGAAGGGCTGGCCGAAGACCTCGGTGAAGCGCGGAACGAGGGCGCGGGCGGCGGTGTCCGGCGTGCTGCCGGGCGGGAAGGGGACGACGAGACGGACGGGGCGGGTGGGCCAGGGTTCGGCCGGGGCTTGGGCGCGCGCGGAAGTGGCGGCGGTGCCGAAGGCGGTGGCGGCGAGGAGGGCGCGCCGGGCGATGAGGGGGGTGGGACGGGTCATGCGGTTTCCTCGCCGGGGATAGGTTCGTTTCGCGGGAGTTTAGGGCAGATCGGGGCGGGGCGGGACCGGGCCACGGCGGAATCCGGACATGAGAAGGGCCGGATCCCCTGCGGGATCCGGCCCTTCTCGTTCAGCGGGTGTTGCGGTCAGCCGACCTGCTGGACCGCGGAGAGCAGCCACGCCTCGCGCGGGCGGCGGACGAAGGTCCACACCTCGGTCACGGTCTGGCGGGCGGTGGGGTCGCCCTCGACCACCTGGCCGGCGGTGTCGCGGGTGACGTCGACCAGGCTGAAGCGCATGGCGACGGTGGCGTATTCCATCCCGTCCTCGGCCCAGGCCTCGGAGAGATCACCGGCCTCGAGCTTCACGTCGCGGGTCTCGTTGCGCCAGCCGCGGGCGGAGAGGTCGCGCAGATCGGATGCGAAGTAGTTGGCCATCTCCGGCGTGGCGAGGCGGCGGAGGCCGGCGACATCGCCGCGCGACCAGGCCTCGTTGATGCCGACGAGCGAGCGCTCAAAGGCGGCGAAGTCGGTTTCGGTCACCTCCACGGGGCGGGAGGCGGCGGGCGCGATGCCGGCGGGGCCGCGGGCAGCGGGGTTGCCGCTGTCCTGCATGGTGCGCGCCATGGCGCCGGGAGCGCCGGGCAGGGTGCGCGGGCCGGGGCCTGCGCCGGCCATGCCCATACCCATCCCGGGCGCGCCCATGGCAGCTTCGCGGCGGCTGCGCAGGACGCGCATCACCAGCCAGACGATGCCGCCGATGAGGGCGAGCTGCAGCAGCAGGCCGAGGAAGCCCGCGCCGCCGGACATGCCGCCGAAAGCACCGCCGCCGAAGAGCATGCCGATGAGGCCGGCGCCGAGCAGGCCGCCCATCATTCCGGACATGAAGCCGCCGCCGAAGATGCCGCCCCGGCCGGGGGTGGTGTAGGAGGGCGCGGGGCGCGGGGCATAGCCGGGCGCGGCCGTGCCGGGGGCCGTGCGGGGTGCCTCGCTCCGGTTGAAGGGGCTGGCGGTGCCCGGCGCCGTGCGGGTGGCGGGCGGCGCGCTGTAGCTGCGTCCGCCCCGGCTGCCCGAGGAGAAGCCGCCGCCCGGGCGGGCTTCGGCAATGGCGGGGCCGAGGGCGAGCGCCAGGGTGGCGAAGGCGGCCAGAAGACGGGCGCGGCGGCGCATGGGACGAATTCTCCCGAAGAGGTTTCTGTCAGGGATGTAATATAGTGGAAAGGCGGCCGGTTTCACCGGGGGAAGCCGCCCAGGGCGCAGGTTCTTTTTCAGGCCGGCTCGGCGTTCCGTTCCGCCATCATTGCGCGATAGGCCGGGCGGGCCTGGCAAGCGGTGATCCAGCCCTGGATGTGGGGCGCGGCCTCGAACAGCGAGGCATCGGGCTGGGCGTAGCGGAGGACCTCGGCGAGGTTGATGTCGGTGACCGTGAAGCGGCCGCCGACGGGGTGGCCGTTTTCCGCGAGCGCGGCGTCCAGCACGGCAAAGGGGGCGCGAAGGCGGGCGGCGGCGGCCTTCGCGTCCTTCTTCTGGACGATGGCGAGGCAGTCGTCCTCGATGCCGCGGACCCAGAGGGACCACATGGCGGTCAGCCCTTCCTCACGCGCGTCGCGCGGGCCGATGGCGCTGTCGGTCTTGCGGGCAAGATAGAGGGTGGTGGCGAGGGATTCATGCAGGATGAAGCCGTCATCCTCCACCGTCGGGATCAGGCCGTTGGGGTTGATGGCCAGGAATTCCGGGGAGGCGGTGTTGAGGGGGGCGTCGGCGGCTGCGGGGTCCGTCAGGCGATAGGCCTGGATGACGGGGATGCGCTCGAAGGGGAGGCCGAGCTCCATGGCGGCCCAGACGGGGCGCGTCGCACGCGAGCGCAGGACGCCGTAGATCTTCAGGGCCATTCGCCTCTCCTCCGGATTGGTGGAAGCGGCAGTAGCACGGGTGGCGTCACACGTCCCGATCACACGTCTCTCTGGCCGTCCGTCACGCGCTGGCGGGCGCGGTGGAGGTGGTAGCGCATGGCCAGGCCCGCGCCTTCGGCATCGCCGCGGCGGATGGCCTCGGCGATGGCCTCGTGCTCCTCGACCACGCGGCGGGCGCGTTCCTTCGAGCCGGTATGGGTGATGCCGAGTGCGACCGTCATGGACTGGTGGATGGTCTCGTTCAGCATCTCCAGCACTTCGGCGAAGAGTGCATTGCCGCTTGCGGCGGCGACGGCGCGGTGGAAATCGTAATCGGCCTGCACGGGGACCGCGCCGGCTTCCAGGCTGGTGCGGAGGGCCTGCAGGGCCTTCTCGATGCGGTCGAGGTCCGGGCCGGTGCGGCGCTCGGCGGCGAGCGCGGCGGCGCGGTCTTCGAGCGCTATGCGGACCTCCATGCAGCGCAGGATGCCGGCGATGTCGGAGACCGGGGCGAGGCGGGTGAGGTGGCCGGAGGGGCGGTGCTGCACGAAGGTGCCGGAGCCCTGGCGGGTGGCGACCAGCCCATCGGCGTGCAGCCGCATCAGCGCCTGCCGCACGGTGGGGCGGGAGACCTGGAAGGCCTGGCAGATCTGGCTTTCCGAAGGGAGCTTGTCGCCCTCCCGGTAAGTGCCGGACACGATGCCCTCGAGGATCTGGCCGTAGAGCTGGTCGCCCAGCCTTTCCTTTCGCCCGGGGACGAGCTTGAGACTGGCCATGCTGCCCTCCGCTGACGAACGCACCTGTCTTACAGGTTGACAGGTTGGAAGGGAATTTGTCAGGTTCCGGGCCGCGACGGAACCCCCGCCCGCTACGAAGACCTGGAGGCGAGACATGCCCGCACCCCATCCCGATGTCCTGGGCGCGCTGCCCGGCATTTCCGGCATTCTCGTCACGCCCTTCGACGGGAATGACCAGATCGCGCCGCAGCTCCTGCGTCCGGTGATCGACCGGGCCGTGAAGGCCGGGGTGCATATCCTGACCGCCAACGGCAACACGGGCGAGTTCTACGGGCTGACCACCGCGGAAGCCGAGGCGATGGTGCATGCGGCGGCCGAGCTGATCGATGGGCGCGTGCCGCTGATCGGCGGCGTGGGGCGCAGCATCGGGGATGCGGTGGCGCTGGCGCGCGCTTCGAAGAAGGCCGGCGCCGCAGCGCTGATGGTGCACCAGCCGCCGGACCCCTTCGTCGCGCCGCGCGGGGTGGTGGCCTATGTGCAGCGGGTGGCCGAGGCGGGGGATGGGCTGCCTCTCGTGCTGTATCTGCGCAATGCCGGCATCGGGCTGGATGCGATCGAGAAGCTCTGCGCCATTCCCGGCGTGGCGGGCGTGAAGTGGGCGACGCCGGAGCCGCTGAAGCTGGCGGAGGCCATTCGCCGCGCTGACCCGAAGACCGTGTGGGTGGGTGGGCTGGCCGAGGTGTGGGCGCCGCCGCTGACGGCCGTTGGTGCGCGGGGCTTCACCTCCGGGCTGATCAATGTGTGGCCGGAGCATTCGGTGGCCATCCATTCGGCGCTGGCGGCGGGCGACTACGCCAAGGCCAACGCCCTGATCGGCACGATGAGCACCTTCGAGGAGCTGCGCGCCGAAGAGGGGAACGGGACGAATGTTTCCGTGGTGAAGGCGGCGCTGAAGCTGATGGGGAATGATTGCGGGCATGTGCGTCCGCCCGGCGCCTGGCCGCTGACGGAGCGGCAGCAGTCGCTGCTGGAGCAGCGGCTGGCGGAGTGGGGCCTGACGGGGCGGAAGGCGGCCTGATCGGGGTTTCGCTTGTGGCCCCTGGGAAGGCGCTGCCTTCCCCGGCCCATCCGCCAGGAGGCTGGTTGGACCTATAGGTCCAACCCTGGACCTGCAGGGGGCTGCCGCAGATGCGGTGGGGGCTGTTTGGATGAGGGTCTTTGCGGCGCTTGCTGAACCTGTGGTGCGCCGAGGGTCTTAGACCCTCGGCGAGACCCCTGGTCCGCATTCCGCGGCAGCCTTGAAGAAGAAGATGAGGGGTCCGGGGAGAATTCCTTCTCCCCGGCCTTTCCTTATGCGCCCGCCATCGTCAGGCCATCGATCCGCAACGTGGGGCTGTCGGTGCCGCGCTTGAAGCGGAGGTCGTTCGCGGGCGTGATGTGCAGGAACATCTCGCGCAGGTTGCCGGCGAGGGTGACGCCGGAGAAGGCTTCGGCGAGGGCGCCGTTGCGGATCATGTAGCCGGAGGCGCCGCGGCTGTAGTCGCCGGTCAGCGCGTTGATGCTGCTGCCGATCATCTCGGTGACGTAGAGGCCTTCGGTGATGTCGGCCATCAGGGCTTCGGGCGTGAGCGTGCCGGGTTCAAGCCAGAGATTGGTGGTGGAGGGGGAGGGCGGGCCGCCGACGGCGCGGGAGGCGCGGCCGTTGGAGGCCATGCCCAGTTGGCGGGCGGAGCGCCAGTCGAGCAGCCAGTGCTGCAGCACGCCGTCCTCGACGAGGGCGAGGGGGGCGGTGGGCATGCCCTCGGCGTCGAAGGGGCGGGAGCGGAGGCCGCGGGGGCGGGTGGGGTCGTCGCGCACCGTCAGGCCGGGGGCGAGGATGCGCTGGCCCATGTTCTCGCGCAGGAAGCTGGTGCCGCGGGCGACGGCGGCGCCGTTGGCGGCCGCGGTGAGGTGGCCGAGGATGGAGACCGCCACGCGCGGGTCGTAGAGGACGGGCAGGCGGGCCGTGGCGGGGCGGATGGGGTTCAGGCGGCGGACGGCGCGCTCGGCGGCGTTGCGGCCGAGGGTTTCGGGGTCGTCCAGGTCCGCAAGGTGAGTGGCGCTGCTGTAGTCGTAGTCGCGCTCCATGCCGGTGCCCTGGCCGGCGACGGCGGTGACGGAAAGGCTGTGGCCGGTGCGCGCGTAGGTGCCGGTGAAGCCGTTGGAGGCGGCGAGCGCGATCACCGTGCGGCTCCAGCCGGCATCCGCCCCTTCGGAGTTGGTGACGCCGGGGATGGCGCGGGCGGTGTCCTCGGCGCGGCGGGCGCGGTCGGTGAGGAACGCCACGTCGGGCTCTGTCGGGTCCTCCATGTCGAGAGGGAGGCCGGCCAGGGCGGGGATGCGATCGGGGAGCGAGCCGTAGGGGTCTTCCGGCACGGCGCGGGCCATGGCGACGGCGCGTTCGGCGAGTTGCGCGAAGCCGCGCGGGTCGGCGTCCGTGGTGGAGACGATGGCCTGGCGGTTTCCGAGGAAGACGCGGAGGCCGATGTCGAAGCCCTCGGCGCGCTCGACATTCTCCACCTCGCCCAGGCGGAGCTGGACGGAGAGGGAGGCGTCGGCGGCGAGCATGGCGTCGGCGGCGTCCGCCCCCGCCGCGCGTGCCGCGGCGACGAGGGTGGCGAGGGTTTCGCGGGGATCCGCTTTCGTCAGCGTGTCGCTCATGCGGCGAGGGACTCGATCACTTCCGGCAGGTGGGGCACGCGGCCGGCGGGGCCGAGGGCGGCGAGCGTCGGCGACGCGCGGAAGGCGCGGGTGGCGGCCTGCTGGATCTGCTCCACGGTGACGGCAGCGATCTTCGCCTTGGTTTCCTCGACCGGGATGATGCGGCCGTGGACCTGCAGCTGGCGGGCGAGCTGTTCGCAGCGCGAGCCGGTGGATTCGAGCGACATGAGGACGCTGGCGCGGAGCTGGGCCTTGGCGCGGGCGAGTTCTTCCTCGGTCACGTCGTGCTGGACGCGGCGGAGCTCGTTCAGCGTGGCGGGCATGAGTTCGGCCGCCTGCTCCTCGCCGGTGCCGGCGTAGATGGTGAACAGGCCGTGGTCCCGGTACGGGGAGTGGAAGGAGTAGACCGAGTAGACGAGGCCGCGGCGCTCACGGATTTCCTGGAACAGGCGGGAGGACATGCCGCCGCCGAGGATCGTGGAGAGCAGCATCGTCGGGTAGTGCATGGGGTCGCCATAGGCGGGGCCGGGGAAGCCGAGGAGGAGGTGGACCTGGTCGAGGTCGCGCTCCTCGCGGAACTCGCCGCCGGTGTAGCGGGCGGGTTCGGCCTCGTGCTGGTGGGTGATGGGCAGGTCGGCGAAGTGCTGCTTCGTCAGCTCGACCAGCGCGTCGTGGTCCACGGCGCCGGCTGCGGCGACGACCATGCGGGACGGGCCGTAATGGCGGCGCATGTAGTTGGTCAGCACGTCGCGCGGCAGCTTCTCGATGATCTCGGCCGGGCCCAGGGTGGGGCGGCCCATGGGCTGCTGCGCGTAGGCGGTTTCCTGGAAGTGGTCGAAGACGATGTCGTCAGGCGTGTCGTTGGCCTGGCCGATCTCCTGCAGGATCACGCCGCGCTCGCGCTCCACCTCCTCGGGGATGAAGGTGGAATGGGTGAGGATGTCGCCAAGGATGTCGGCGGCCAGGGGCAGGTCCTCCTTCAGGACCTTGGCGTAGTAGGCCGTCGTCTCGCGCGCCGTGTAGGCGTTGAGGTGGCCGCCGACCGCCTCGATCTCGCGCGCGATGGCCTGGGCGTCCCGCTTCTCGGTACCCTTGAAGGCCATGTGCTCGAGGAAGTGGGAGACGCCGTTCTCCTCGGCCGTCTCGTCGCGCGTGCCGGTGTGGACATAGGCGCCGATGGAGGCGGTCTCCACGCGGGACATGGTGTCGGAGACGATGGTGAGGCCGTTGTCGAGCCGGGTGAGGCGGATGCTGCCGCCGAGCGCGGGGTCGGTGGCGGCGGCGAGGGTGTGTTCGGTCATGCGGGTTCGGCGGCTTCCGGGAGCGGGGGCTGTTCTGGGTGTGAATGTAGGGTGTCCGGTGGGTTGGCGCGAGGTTGAGGGGTGTGGCGCCTTGTGGCCCCAAGGAGGGGAGAAGGAATTCTCCCCTCCTTGGAACCTCCCATCATCTTCTTTTTCAGGGCTGCCGCGGAATGCGGGGCTGTGGCGGGCGCCGAGGGTCCAGGACCCTCGGCGTGGGGCAGCGCGGTCCGTGCCGCCGAGTGATCTGTTTTCAGGGCGCCTTTGATCGCCGTGCCGCGGCAGCCCGATGCAGGTCCAGGGTTGGACCTATAGGTCCAACCAGGCTCCTGGCGGATGGGTCTGGGGTTCGAGGCACTGCCTCGAACGCCGCAGGCCGGCGGCGCCTTCCCAGGGGCTAGGCGGGCGACGCCCGGCGGGGTGGCTGCGGCGGGCTGGGGGGCGGAAGCGGGAGGCTGGGGCTGGCGACCTGACGGCGCTCCGGCGGGTTGGGGGCGAGGCGGGGGACGAGGAGGATGAGGGCGGCGAGGGCGAGGGCGGGGAGGGCCCAGGTGGGGCGTGGCAGGCGCAGGCGCCAGGTGCGGGCGCGGCGGGATGGGGCTCGGCGGGCGCGGGTGGGTTCGGCGCTGGGCGGCGGGGTGGCGGGGAACTGGAAGAGGGTGTCGGCGCGGGCGAGGTCGGCAGTGTGGAGGAGGAGGACGCCGACACGGGCGGCGAGGGCGTGGGCGGCGGGGGTGTAGGGGGCGTTGGAGACGACGGCGGCGCCGTCCGCGCCCGCGTAGCCGCGGCCGGCGAGGGCTTCCTGCACGGCCTTGTTGCCGACGGGGCGGGTGTAGAGCTTGCACTGCAGCACGACGGAGCGCCCGCCCTTGCGGGCGAAGACGTCGACGCCCTGGTCGGCGGAGCCGCGGCCGAGGGTGACGGACCAGCCGCGGGCGGCGAGGGCATCGGCGCAGTGCTGCTCGAATTCGCGCGGGGTGATGGTGGGTGGCGCGGGTTTGGCGGGTTTTACCGGCTTCGCGGGGGTGGGGGCGGGCGCGGTGCCGTGGGCGAGGATGAGGAGGGCGGCGAGGGCGAGGAGCGCGAGCGCGGCGAGCAGGAGCCCCGTTCCCATGACCCCTCCGGCCGGCTTGACGTCTCCGGCGGGCCGCCGGGCGGCCTGTCAGGGGCTTGCGACTCGGCGCAGGCGGGGCTGACAGAGTCATTAGGTGCCGTTCTTCACAGGATACTTCAACATCGTGCGGTAAGTTGGGCGTGAGAAATCAGCGGTTTGGGTGGTGGAAGCGTCTTCGGGCGGTCATCGGGGTGTCATGGGGGCATGATGGGGGGTGGGTAGGGTGCGGCGCTGATGTCGGGAGTGCCGCCGTGATGAACCGCCGATCCGTGCTTTCTGTGGGTGCCGCCGCGCTGGTGGCGCAGTTTCCGGGGTTTGCTGCCGCCCAGGGTGGCGCCCAGGGTGGCGCCCAGGGTGCCGCGCCGGGGGCGCCGCTGTTCCGCTTCGGGGTGATCGCGGACCCGCAATACGCGCCGGTGCCGCCGAACCTGGCGACGGGGCGGTATTACGCGAACAGCCTGTGGAAGATGCAGGAGGCGATCGCGACGCTGAACGCGGAAGCGGATCTGCGCTTCGTGGTGACGCTGGGCGACATCATCGACCGCGGGTTCGAGAGCTTCGCGCATATCCTGCCGCTCTACGACACGCTGCGCCACGAGCGGTTCTTCCTGTTCGGGAACCACGACTTCGAGGTGGGGCGCGAGAGCCTGCATTCGGTGGTGCGGACGGTGGGGATGCCGCGGGCCTATTACGACTTCGCGGGTGGCGGGTTCCGTTTCGTGGTGCTGGACGGGAATGACGTGTCGCTGTTCGCGCCGCCCGCCGGCGATGCGCGCCGGGTGCTGGCGGCGCAGCGGCTGCAGACGCTGAAGGATGCGGGGGCGGAGAATGCGCAAGGCTGGAACGGGTCGCTCGGCGATGCGCAGTTCCAGTGGCTGGAGGCGGTGTTGCAGCGGGCGCGGGATGCGGGGGAGCGGGTGATCGTGATGAATCACTACCCCGTGTTTCCGGCGAACATGCACAACATGTGGGATGCGGAGCGGATCGTCGCGCTGCTAGCCTCGCAGCGTCATGTCGTCGCCTATTTCAACGGGCACAATCACGCCGGCAATTACGGCGAGCGCGACGGGCTGCACTTCCTGAACTTCAAGGGGATGGTGGATACGCCGACGACGACGGCCTACTCGATCCTGTCCGTGCATGCGGACCGGATCGAGGTGCAGGGCTTCGGGCGGGAGGAGAACCGGGTGATGGCGCTGCGGGCGTAGCGCCGCCTGATCATTCCAGGCGGATATTTTCCGCGCGCACCACCTCGCGCATCGCGGCGCGCTGTTCGGTGACGAAGCGGGCGAGTTCCTCGCGGGTGCCGCCCGTCGGCAGCACGCCGAGGCCGTTGAGCAGGCGGTCTCGCCGCGCAGGATCGGCGAGGGCTTCGTTGAGTGCGGTGTTCAGGCGATCGAGGATCGGCGTCGGCGTGGCGGCGGGGGCCCACATCGCCACCCAATCATTCACGTCGAAGCCGTCGAAGCCCTGTTCCGCCACGGTGGGGACATCGGGCAGGAAGGGAAGGCGTTCGCGGGTGGTGACGGCGAGGGCGCGCAGGCGGCCCTCGCGGATCAGGGGCACGGCCTGGGGCGTGGTGGAAAAGGCCATGTCCACCGCGCCCGAGAGCACATCCTGCATCGCGGGCGCGGAGCCGCGATAGGCGACGTGCACGAGGCCGAGCGAGGCGCGGCGCGACAGCACGGCGCCCGCGAGATGCGGGCCGGAGGCGATGCCGGAAGAGGCGTAGGTCATGCCCGGCGTCTTGCGCGCGGCCTCCATCAGCGCGGCCAGGCTCTGCGGGCCGGCAGGCAGTACGACCAGAACCTGCGGCAGGGTGCAGACGCGGCCGATGGGGGCGAAGGCGGTGGCGTAGTCGAAGGAGAGATTCGTCATCAACGCGGGGTTGAGCGCCTGGCCGGAGGCGTCCGACAGGATTGTGTAGCCATCGGGCGCGGCCTGGGCGACGGCGGCGGCGCCGATGGAGCCCGTGGCGCCCGCGCGGTTCTCCACCACCATTGTCTGGCCAAGCGTGGCGCCCATGGCTTCGGCGAGGATGCGCGTGGGCACGTCCACGCCGCCGCCGGGGGCGTAGGAGGCGACGACGCGAATGGGGCGGGCGGGCCAGGCGGATTGCGCGAGGGCGGGTGCTGCGGTCGCGGCGAGGGCGGCCGTGAGGAGCTGGCGGCGTGAGGGGGCCGGCATGTTTGCTGTGCCTTTGGACGTTTCCTTGGGCGTGAGCATAGGTGGGAAGGTCGGGGGAAGTATCCCCCCGGGCCCCCTTCTATTCCTGTCTGGTGCGTTGGCGCGCGGGTGGCACTGGCGCGACGAAAAACTTGCAAAAGAAGATGAGGGGTCCGGGGAGAATTCCTTCTCCCCGGCCTTCTACCCCGCGTTGCGCCGCGCGTGCGCGCGCACGGCCGATTCCACCGCCGCCAGGTCGTTCGGCAGCACGGTGAAGCGTTCCTCGCGCTCGTAGAGGTCGGCCATGTGGGGCGGCAGGTCCGGGCGGGTGCCGGTGGCCTGTTCCACAGCGTCGGGGAACTTCGCGGGATGGGCGGTGGCGGCGATGATGATGGGGGTGGTGGGGGAGTCCGGCGCCGTGGCGTGGCTGGCGAAGGTGCCGGCGGCGGTGTGGGGGTCGGCGAGGTAGCCTTGCGCGTGCAGGCGGCGCATCTCGGCGATGGTGTCCTCGTCGGAGACGGCGACGCCGCGGAAGAGGGCGGTGGCGGTGCGCCAAGCGGCGTCGGGGATGGGCATGCGGCCGGTGTCGCGGAAGGCGCGCATGGTGGCGGCGGTACCCGCGCCGTCGCGGCCGAGAAGTTCGAAGAGCAGGCGCTCGAAGTTGGAGGAGACCTGGATGTCCATGCTCGGCGACAGGCTGGGGATGACGGGCTGCGCCGTCATGTCGTTGGCGGTGATCCAGCGCGCGAGGATGTCGTTGCGGTTGGAGCCGATGATGAGGGTGGAGATGGGCAGGCCCATGCGGCGCGCGGCCCAGGCGGCGAAGACGTTGCCGAAGTTGCCGGTGGGGACCGCGAAGGCGATCTCGCGCTGCGGGGCGCCGAGCGCGAGGGCGGCGTAGACGTAGTAGGGGATTTGCGCCGCGATGCGGGCCCAGTTGATGGAGTTCACCGCGGAAAGGTTCATCTCGCGGCGGAAGGGCGCGTCGTTGAACATGGCCTTCACCATGTCCTGGCAGGTGTCGAAATCGCCCTTGATGGCGAGGTTGCGCACGTTGGGGGAGAGCACGGTCGTCATCTGTCGGCGCTGCACGGGGCTGGTGCGGCCTTCGGGGTGGAGGATGACGATGTCGAGATTCGTGCGGTCCTTGCATGCCTCGATGGCGGCGGAACCGGTGTCGCCGGAAGTGGCGCCGACGATGGTGATGCGCTTGCCGCGGCGGGCCAGCACATGGTCGAACATGCGGCCCAGCAGCTGCAGGGCGAAGTCCTTGAAGGCGAGCGTCGGGCCGTGGAACAGCTCGAGCGCGAAGCGGCGCTCGTCGAGCTGGATCAGCGGGGCGACGGCGGGCGTGGTGAAGCCCGCATAGGCGTCCCGGCACATGGTCAGCAGCACGCCGGGCTCGAAGGTGTCGCCGGTGTACCGGGCGATGATGTTCGCGGCGAGGTCGGGGTATGGGAGGCCGCGCAGGGCGTCCCACTCGTCCGCCGTGAGGACGGGCCAGGTCTCCGGCAGGAACAGGCCGCCATCCTCGGCCAGCCCGGCCAGGAGGACGGCTTCGAAGGAACGGGGGGCGGCCTCGCCGCGGGTGGAGACGTAGCGCATGCGGAGGGCTTAGCGGAAAGGGAGCGGGGCCGGAATGGCGCGTGACGGGGGGCTGGGCGGCGCTGGAGAGGGCGCTGCCCTCTCCAGACCTCTCCCGCCAAGGGCCTGAGGCCCCTGGACCTCCGTCTGGCTGCCGCGGTGCGATCCTGCCCTGGCCGTCGCCTCGGGTCGTGGACCCGAGGCGCACCGTCCGCCAAGCGATTCCATCCGAAGAAAAAGATGATGGTGAGGGGTCTGGGGAGAGGAAGAATTCCTTCTTCCTCTCCCCAGGGCCAGGATGCCCCGCATGATCCGGCGCATCCTCATCTTCCTGCTGCTCTCGGTCCCTGTGCTGGCGCAGGAGCTGGCGCCGGTGCGGCCGGGGATGCCGGAGGGGGATGCGCTGGTGGCGCGGCTGCGGGCGGGTGGGCTCGTGATGTTCTTGCGGCACGCGGATACCCGGGGGGAGGCGTGTGATCGGTCCTTCGCCGTGGGGGATCGGGCGGGGCAGCGGAATATCTCGGCGGAGGGGCGGGCGCAGTCGGCGGCGATCGGGCGGCGGTTGGGGGAGCTGGGGATTCCGGTGGAGTTTCCGGTGCCAGTGGGGCCGGTGTTCCGGGCGCGGGATACGGCGGAGGCGGTCTTCGGGGCGGATCGGGTGCGGGTGACGGATGATCTGCTGGCGGATGACTATGCCGGCGCGCGGTTGGCGGAGGTGATGGCGGGGCATCGGCGGTTGCTGTCGGCGCCGGTCGCGCCGGGGGTGAACCGGGTGGTGGTCGGGCATCGGACGCCGCTGATCCTGATCGCGGGGCCGGCAGTGGGCGGGCGGGCCTTGCCGGAGGGGACCTTTGCGGTGGTGGAGCCCGGGGGCGGGTTCCGGGTGCTGGGGGTGCTGGAACTGGCGCCGCTGCCAGGGGGTGGGTTTCACGGGTGCTGAGAGGCGGGTCCGGTCATCGGGCGGGCATCCTGCGGGTGGGGCGCCGCGTTGGGGCGTGGCTGGATGGAGAGTGTGATGAAACGATCGGCGATGCTGTCCCTGGGGTTCCTGCTGGCCGCGGCTTGGCCGGTGGGCGCGCAGGTGCCGGTGGTGGAGGGAGCGCCCGCGGAGCAGACGGCCCCGATGCAGGTGACGCCGGAGCAGGTGACGCCGGCGCAGACGGTCACGCTGGCGCTGGAGGCGCCGGGCGGGGGGAGCGCGCGCGAGTACCAGGTGGATGATGTCTCGGTCTCGGTCACCCGGTCGATGGATGCGCGGGGGGATTCACGGGCGGATGTGATGGTGTCGCTGGGCGCGATCCGTCCGATCGACACCTTCCTGCTGGAATGGGCGCGGCAGGGAGAGGTGGGGCCGGATGCGGCGCGCAAGGCGGTGGTGACGATGACTGCGCCCCAGGCCTCGGGCGCCGCGGTCGTGACGCGCTACGAGATGGAGGGGGCGAAGGTGCTGGCCTTCACGGCGTCCCATTCCGCCGCGGCCGGTGTTGCGCAGGTGATGGTGCAGGTGTCGGTGCGGCGGATCGCGCTGAACGGGGTGGTGCTGAATTAGGGTTTGCCGGCCCGGGGCGTGACTTTGGGCGGTGACGCGACGGGATAGCGGGGTGTGATGAGCAAGGAGGCCGCGCCGGGAGTGGACAGCCGGGGCTGGACGGGGCCGGAGCCCGCGCCGGCGCAGGCCGACCGGCGGCTGGCCCGGGCGGCTTTCCTGGCCGCGGGTGGGCCGGGTGCGGCGGCCCCGCAGCGCGCGGCCTCGGCCGTGTCCTGGGCCGGGCTGGGGGTCATGGCTGGCGTCATCCTTCTCGGCGCCGATCGCGACAGTTGGCTTCCCGGGCTGGGGCCGCTGGCGATGCGGGTGCGCGGCGGGGTGGAGGGGTGGCTGGCGGGGTTCGCGGGGCCGAAAACGGCAGAGGGCCTGGTCGTGTTGATGGGTGCGCCGGGCCTTCTCGCGGCGATGCTCGCCATCCTGGGAGCGGTGGCGGGCATTCTCTCCGCCTGGCGGAACCGGGCGGCGCTGACGCGCGGCTTCGGGGCGGCGGATGCGCTTGCGCCGGGCGGCGCCTTCGCCACGCTTCGTCACTGGGAAGCCGCGCCGCTGTTCCTGCTCCTGGCCGGGGTGAAGCCGGCGGGTGGGTTCTGGCTGGTGGTGAATGCCGTGCTGCTCTGGCTGATCGCGCGTTTCGCCGCGGGGCAGCTGACCGCGATCGCGGAGCGCCGTGCGGCGGGTCTGGCGATGCGCGGCGCTTCGCCGTCAGGATGGGATCTGGCGACGATCCTGGTCTCACTGGCCGGGATGATTCTGCTGCTTGCCCATGCGCTGCAGGTGATCGGTTAAGCGCGATCGCGTGGCGGGTTTTGTCCGGGCACCACAACGATGGCGCCGGCGGCGTAGAGACGTTCGCTGAGGCCACGGGCTGGGCGGAGGAGGAGCACGCCCGGAGCGGGGCTGCGCAGGAGTTCGGCGCTGGTTTCGGTGACGGCGGCAAGGGCGTGGTCGTCGCTGGGGAAGATGGCGACGATCGGTGCCTCGGCTGTGGCGTGGGCGGATGCGGGCGACGGCATGGGTCGCAATTTCGAGACGTTTTATGAATGAAGACTTAACCGGCCCGTCGTGCCGCTTGTGGAAGGGCTGCGGCGACGCGCAACGCGTTCGGGTACACGGCGTTCGGGCGCTGGCGGCATGGGAACCCCTTCACCGTCTTGTCACGGCACCTCCTCCTTGCGGGGTGGCATCCGGGGCAACACCTCGGGCACGGCGGCCTTCAACCCCTTTCGGGGCCCGCCTTGGATTGGAGTTCGGTTTCCATGCGCGTTCCGCTTCCCGGCCGCGATTACTTCCCGCCGCGGGTTCTCCTGCGCGGGGCGACGCGCGCGGCCATGGTGCCGGTGCTGGCCTCGGGTCTGGACCGGCCGTGGCAGGATCCGCGCGGCGGACTGGTCGCGTTGCGGCCGGGGCCGAGCATGGTGCCGGCCTGGCCGCCGGTGCCCGCCATCGGGATGCGCCCGGCGGCAGCCTGACCTAGGGCTGCCCGGGCAGGACGGGACGCGGATCGAGCGAGGTCGAGAGCCAGAACAGGCCGAGATGCAGATGCGGGCCGGTGACGCGGCCGGTGGCGCCGGACGCGCCGATGATCTGGCCGCGTGACACGGCATCACCTTCCCGCAGATCCATTCGCGACATGTGGGCGTAGAGCGTGGTCACGCCGTGGCCGTGCTCGATCAGCATCGTGTTTCCGGTGAAGTAGAGATCCTCGGCGAGCGTCACGCGGCCGCCTGCTGCGGCGGTGAGCGGGGTGCCGACGGGCACGGCGACATCGAGGCCCAGATGCGGCGCGCGGGGCTGGCCGTTCAGGATGCGCTGGCTGCCATAGACGCCGCTGATCCGGCCGCGCGCTGGCCATTCGAAGCCTTCGGCGAAATGGGGCGTCGCCGTATCCGTGCGGCGGGCGGCGTTCAGGCGCTCCTGCTCGCCACGGATGCGGGCCATGGCCTCCGTGTCCGGGGTCACCATCCCGCCGGGCAGGCCGTTCAGGCGCTGGATGTCCCATTCGCGCGGGGCGACCGCGATGCGCCGCTCTTCCCGCGTGCCGGAGGGGCCGGTGACGGTGAGGGTGGCTTGCGGCGCGGCATCCCGGCCGAGACCGAAGACGAAAAGGCCCTGGGGGGAGACGCGGCAGGGGCGGCCCTCGAATGCGATGCGGCTGCCGGGCTCGGTGCGGCCGGTGACGAGGGCGCCCTGGGAGATGCGCTCGGGGAGGATCAGGGCGGCTGCGGCCGGGCGTGCGAGGAGGAGGGTGGGGAGGGCCAGGGCGGTGCGGCGCCGGAAGGCCGGGGATAGGGAATTCTCCCCGGACCCCTCATCTTTGTTTTCAAGGCTGCCGCGGACAGTGGCCATGGGCGCTCCAGCAAACTGATAGAAATAGAAGGGAATCGGACGCATGCGTCCGATGGGGGATACTTCCCCCCGGCCTTGCTTACAGCAGCGTGTCCTGCGGCACGGCGGCCTTGCCGCGCCGCTTCGCGCGGTCGTCCGTCACGCTGATGCTGCCATCGGCGAATTGCAGCTCCAGCTTCTGGCCCGCAGCGACCTGACCGGCGGCGGTGACGGGCTGGCCGTTGCTGTCGCGCACCAGGGCGAAGCCGCGTTCGAGAAGGGCGCCGTAGGAGGCGCCTTCGAGGCGGGCGGCGAGGCCGTGGAGGGCCGCGCGGGATTCGCGGAGGCGGGCGGCGAGGAAAGGGGTGGGGTCGGGGATGCGGGCGAGGGCGGTGGCGCGCTCGGTGAGGCGGCGCTGGCGGGCGGCGTCCAGCCGTTCGGCGGCGCGAGTGAAGCTGGCGCGGGATTCGCGGAGGCGGGCGCGGAGGAGGGGGGCGGGGTCGGGCAGGCGGGCCAGGGCGCGGGAGCCGTGGGCGATGCGGGTGCGGGCGGCGCCGGCGATCTGAAGCTCCAGCAGGGTGAGGGCGGCGCGGCGGGCGGCGATGGCTTCCTGCGGGCGGGGGAGGCGGGCGGCGGTGCCTTCGAGCGCGCGGCGCTTGGCGGCGAGGAGGGCGCGGGGGGCGAGGCCGAGGCGGTGGGTGCGGTCCTCCAGCCGGTTGCGGCCGGCGGCGATGAGGGCGGGGAGGTCGGGCAAGCCGGCGCCGGCGCGGGAGAGGCGGAGATGGCCGCGTTCCAGCACGGAATGCGCCGCGCGGGCGAGGCGGGTGCCGCGCTGGTGGAGGGCGGCCGTCAGTTCCTCGCGGGAGGGGACGGCGAGCTCGGCGGCGGCGGTGGGGGTGGGGGCGCGGCGGTCGGAGGCGAAGTCGATGAGGGTGGTGTCGGTCTCGTGGCCCACCGCCGAGATGAGGGGGATGGGGGAGGCGGCGGCGGCGCGGACCACGATCTCCTCGTTGAAGGCCATCAGGTCTTCAAGGCTGCCGCCGCCGCGGGCGACGATGATGACGTCGGGGCGGGGGATGCGGCCGAGCGGGGAGAGGGTGGCCATGGTGGCGATGGCGGCGGCGACCTGCTCGGCGGCACCCTGGCCCTGGACGGCCACGGGGATGAGGAGGACGCGGCGGGGGAAGCGGCGGGCAAGGGTGGTGCGGATGTCGTGCAGGACCGCGCCCTTCTCGCTAGTGATGACGCCGATCACCTCGGGTAGGAAGGGGAGGGGGCGCTTGCGCGCCTCGTCGAACAGGCCCTCGGCGCCGAGGCGAAGGCGCAGCTTCTCGATGCGGGCCAGCAAGGCGCCTTCGCCGGCGTATTCCAGCTTCTCGATCTGCAGCGCGTAATCCGAGCGCTTGTCCGACGCGGTGATCTTGCCTGTGGCAATCACCTCCACCCCGTTCTCGGGCTTCACCTGGAGCTTGGAGAGGGCGCCGCGCCAGATGATGGCGCGAATGGTGCCGCTCTCGTCCTTCATGGAGAGGTAGGAGTGGCCGGAGGGGTAGGTCTTGAACTCGCAGATCTCGCCGCGCACGCGGATGCGGCCGAAGGCGCTTTCCAGCGTGCGTTTCACCGCGCCCGAGATCTCGGAGACGCTGTATTCGGGTATGTTGGTGGCGCTGCCGTCCATTCGGGCATTATGGGGGCTCGGGACCTTGCGCGCCACGCGGGGGACGACACCTTCCCCCGGAATGCGCCGCCCGCCCGGGCCCTTGCGATTCTGGAACAGCCCGGAGACGATGGCCGCCTATGCCCATGGACGACGCCCAGGATTTGACGGTCGACCGGCTCACCCGGCTGCGTCGCTATGGCGAGATCCTGGCTGATTTCGGCCGGTTGGTCGGGGAGGGCGGGGAGCCGGAGGTGCTGGTGCAGCTGGCCTGCGTGCAGGCCGCTCGTGGGATCGGCATCCGGCACACCAAGGCGATGCGCCACCGGCCCGAGATGGGGGACCTGCTGATCGTGGCGGGGGTAGGGTGGCGGCCGGGGGTGGTGGGGCATGTGAGCCTGGCGACCGACCTGGCCTCGCCGCCCGGGCAGGCGCTGCGGACGCGGGTGGCGAATGTGATCAACGACCTGCCCCATGACCCGGATTTCCGCATCTCCCCGGTGCTGCGGGAGCACGGGATCGTCTCGGTGGTGAACGTGCCGGTGGCGGTGGATGGGGATGTCTGGGGCGTGCTGGAGGCCGATAGCGAGCGTCTCGCAGCCTTCGGGACGGATGACGTGCAGTTCCTCTCGACGCTGGGGAGCATGCTGGGGCTGGCGCTGCGCGGCCGGAACAGGGAATCGGTGGCGCTGGACGCGGCGGCGGATGCGGCGCGGCTTCTGGCGCAGGAGCGGATGCTGCGGGTGGAGCTGCAGCACCGGAGCAAGAACGACCTGCAGCTCATCCTCTCCCTGTTGGTGCTGCAGCGGCGGCGCCTGACGGATGCGGAGGGGAAGCGGATATTTGGCCATGTGCTGGACCGTGTGGCCGCGATCGGGGTGGCGCATGACCAGCTGAATCTCGGGCGCGGCAGCGGGGAGATCGAGCTGGCGGGTTACCTGGCGGCGCTGTGTGGGAACCTTTCCAAGCGGCGGGAGGGAGTGGTGATCGAGACGTATCTCGCCCCGCTGGGGCTGCCGCACGGGCGGGCGGTGCCGCTAGGGCTGGTGGTGAACGAGTTGGTGACGAACGCCCTGAAGCACGCCTTCCCCGAGGGTGGGGGCGGGGTGATCCGGGTGGAGTTCGAGGTGCTGCCCGGGGGCGAGGGGCGGCTCTGCGTGCGGGATGACGGGATGGGGATGGGGCCGCCGCGGGCCGGCAGCTCGGGCACGGAGCTGGTGCGGCGGCTGGTGCAGCAGGTGAGCGGGCGGATCGAGCAGGAGCCGCAGGAGCGGGGGACGGGATTCTGCGTGACCTTCCCCGTGGCGGCGTAGGGCGGATCTGCGGGGCCGGCGGTCCTCAGCCTCCCGGCCAGTGCGCTGTGCCTTGATCATCGTATCCGCGGCAGCCTGATCGTGGGGCCGCGGAGCCCGGGTCTCCCCGTTTGAGAGATTGGGAGGCAAAGGGGCCCCTGACGGACGGGAGGCTTCCGCGCCATAAGGCGGCGCAGGTCATCCGGGGGTTCGGGCGCGCATGAAGGTTCTGCTGGTCGGCGGCGGTGGTCGCGAGCACGCGCTGGCGTGGCGGATTGCCGAGAGCCCCCTGCTGACGAAGCTGTGGTGCGCCCCGGGGAATCCGGGGATCGCGGAGCATGCTGAATGCGTGGGCGTCGGGGCGGAGGATGTTCCGGGGCTGGTGGCCTTTGCGCGCGCGCAGGGGGTGGACCTGGTGGTGGCGGGGCCGGAGGCGCCGCTGACGCTGGGGCTGGCGGATGCCCTCGCGGCGGTGGGGATCCTCTGCTTCGGGCCGAGCGCGGCGGCGGCGATGCTCGAGGGGTCCAAGGCCTTCACCAAGGAGGTTCTGGATGCCGCCGGCGCGCCGACGGCGGCCTGGGCGCGGTTCGACGATCCGGCGGCGGCGCGGGACTATGTGCGGGCGCAGGGCGCGCCGATCGTGGTCAAGGCGGATGGGCTGGCGGCCGGGAAGGGCGTGGTGGTCGCCGCGACGGTGGCCGATGCCGAGGCGGCGATCGCCGACATCATGGAGAGCCGCGTGCATGGCGCGGCGGGCGCTTCCGTGGTGATCGAGGAGTGCATGATGGGGGAGGAGGCGTCCTTCTTCGCGCTCTGCGACGGCGTGCGCGCGGTGCCGCTGGCCGCCGCCCAGGACCACAAGCGCGTCGGCGATGGCGACACCGGGCCGAATACGGGCGGGATGGGCGCCTATTCGCCGCCGCCGGCCTTCACGGACGCGATGCGGGACGAGGTGCTGGCCCGCGTGGTGCAGCCCGTGCTGGCGGAGATGAGCCGGCGGGGTTCGCCCTTCCGCGGGGTGCTGTTCGTGGGGTTGATGCTGACGGCCACGGGGCCGCGGGTGATCGAGTTCAACGTGCGCTTCGGGGATCCGGAGTGCCAGGCGCTGATGATGCGGCTGCGGAGTGATTTGCTGCCGGCGCTGGTGGCCTCCGCACGCGGGGATCTCTCGGGGGTTTCGCTGGAGTGGTCGGAAGAGCCGTCGCTGGTCGTGGTGGTGGCGGCGCGGGGGTATCCGGGCGCCGTGGTGAAGGGCGAGCGGATCGGGGGGCTGGAGAAGGCGGCCGCGGTGCCGGGCGCGCGGGTGTTCCAGGCGGGGACGGCGCGCGGAGAAGATGGGGCGGTGGTGGCCTCGGGCGGGCGGGTGCTGGGGATCGGGGCTTCGGCGCCGGACCTGCGCGCGGCGCGGGAGGCGGCCTATGCGGCCGTGGACGCGCTGGACTGGCCGGGCGGATTCTTCCGGCGCGACATCGCGTACCGGGCACTGTGAAGCCGGGCGCTTCGAGGGGGCTGGGTTGAGCGAGGGGCGCATCGCCTCCATCCGCTGCGGGGACGACCTGCGGGGGCGGGTGCCCGGGGACTACCTCTGCCTGGCCGATCCGGTGTGCCAGGGGCCGGTCGATGGCGCGTTTCCCGAGGAATATGTCTCCCGCCGCGCGGGCTTCGTGGCGGGGCATTACGCGCCCGGGGTGGGTGCGGTGCGGACGCGGCTGCTGGGGGAGTATGCGGCGCTGCGCGGGCTATCCGGGTACGGGCGTGTGCTGCTGTGGTTCGAGCATGATCTGTGGGACCAGGCGGTGCTGATCCGGCTGCTCTCGCTGCTGGCGGACTGGCCCGTGCTGGCCGGGAAGCTGTGGCTGGTGCCGGCCGACGGGGTTCGATCCTTCCCCGAGATGCCTCAGGAGGAGCTGGAGGCGTTGGTGCCGGTGCCGCTGGACTGGGCGGCGGTGGAAGCGGGCGCGGAGGTGT
This sequence comes from Roseomonas sp. WA12, assembly GCF_054165765.1. Classification (NCBI taxonomy): domain Bacteria; kingdom Pseudomonadati; phylum Pseudomonadota; class Alphaproteobacteria; order Acetobacterales; family Roseomonadaceae; genus Roseomonas; species Roseomonas sp. WA12. The sequence goes on from NZ_CM135108.1 coordinate 4,234,058, forward strand.
GGCGTGCCTTCGCCAGCCCGGACCCGACGGCGCTGGACCGGCTTTCGCGCCGCGCCTTGCCCCTGCCGCATCTGGCGCGGGCGATGCGGCGGCATCTGCAGGACCTGCCCTGGGTGACGGACGGGCTGGGGCTGACCGAGCGGCTGGTGATGCAAGGGGCCGCTTCCGGGGCGGGGGATGAGGGCGCGCTGTTTCGGCATCTCCGCGCGGCCGATCCGGCGTTCCACGTCACCGATCTGATCGTGCGGGACGTGGTGGCGCGGCTTTCCACCGGGACGCGCCGGCTGCTTTCGCGCGAGGCGCCGCATGGGCTGTCGCCGCGCGGGGCGGCGGTTCTGGCGGGGGAGGAGCGCTATGTGCCGGGGCCCCGGTTCCAGGGCGGGGTGGCCCTGGGGCCCGGTGGGCGGTGGTGGTGGAACCCGCGGGCGGCGGGGGTGACGGATGTGCCGCCGGGGCGGCGGGGACCGGGGTTGTTCGGGTAGGCCCCCAGAGAGGCTTCGCCTCCCTGGACCCTCCACCAGGAAACTGAGTTTCCTGGACCTTCCATCTGTCTGGGTGGGTGCGCCTGAGGTCGATGACCTCAGGCGGCTGGCAGGGTGGTTTGCGTGGCCTTGGTTCTTGGCCTTCGGCGCTTCCCCCGGGCGGCAGGCTTGACCGGTGCCCATCGCGTCCCGACTTTCTCTCCCAACCAACCCCTTTCGGGACATGAGATCGAGATGAGCGAGAACACCAAGGCTGTCAGCGACGACAGTTTCAAGGCCGATGTGCTGGAGGCCGAGGGCCCCGTGCTGGTCGATTTCTGGGCGGAGTGGTGCGGGCCGTGCCGGATGGTCGGGCCGATCCTGGATGAGATCGGCAAGGATTATCAGGGCAAGCTGACCGTCGCGAAGGTGAACATCGACGAGAATCCGATGGTGCCGAACGAGTATGCGGTGCGCGGCATCCCGACGATGATCCTGTTCAAGGACGGCAAGCCCGTGGACATGAAGGTGGGCGCAATGCCCCGCGGCCAGCTGCGGGCCTGGGTGGATCAGGCGATCGCGGGCTGATGCGGTTGCGCGCTGGGCGCCTTCTTGCCCTGGTGATGGGATGGGGGCTCGCGGCGTGTGCCGCGGCCCCTGTTTCGTCTCAGGAGGTGGTGCGGAGCGAGCGGGCGGGGTTCCGGGTGCGGGACTTTGCCACGGGGCTCGATCATCCCTGGGGCGCGGCGTTTCTGCCGGACGGGCGGCTGCTGGTGACGGAGCGGCCGGGGCGGCTGCGGATCATCGGCACGGACGGGGCGGTTTCGGCGCCGGTGCCGGGCGTGCCGGAGGTGGTGGCGCAGGGGCAGGGCGGGTTGCTCGACGTTGCGCTCGCGCCGGACTTCGCCAGCTCGCGGCAGGTGTATTTCTGCCTGGCGGGGGCGGCGCAGGGCGGGGTGCTGACGCGGCTGTCCACCGCGCGATTCTCGGCGGATATGACGCGGCTCGAAGGGGCGGCGACGCTGCTGGATGCGACGCCGGCCCAGGCCTCGGGGCGGAACCATTACGGGTGCCGGATCGTGTTCGGGCGGGATGGGAAGCTGCTGCTCTCCACCGCGGATCGCTACACGGACAAGGAGCGCGCGCAGCGGCTGGGCGATCTGGCCGGGAAGGTGCTGCGGCTGGAGCGGGATGGGCGGCCGGCTCAGGACAATCCGTTCGTCGGGCGGGACGGCGCGAGGGCTGAGATTTTCACCTATGGGCACCGGAACCCGCAGGGGTTGGCGGTGAATCCGGCGACGGGCTCCGTGATCGAGGTGGAGTTCGGGGCGCGGGGTGGGGACGAGGTGAACCTGCTGCGGGCCGGGGCGAATTACGGCTGGCCCCTGGTGTCCTATGGCGTGGATTATGATGGCAGCCCGATCGGGACGGGGCGGCAGAGCGCGCCGGGGATCGAGGAGCCGCTGCGGCACTGGACGCCGGCGGTGAGTCCGTCGGGCGCGAATTTCTACACGGGCGACCGGTTCCCGGGATGGCGGGGCAATCTGTTCGTGGCGGCGCTGCGGCCGCCCGGGCTGGTGCGGCTGACCATGGATGGGGATCGGGTGACGGGTGAGGAGCGGTTGCTCTGGGGGCGGACGCGGTTCCGGCAGGTGCTGACGGGGCCGGACGGGCTGCTCTACGTCCTGACGGATGAGGACCGCGGGCGGGTGCTGCGGCTGGAGCCGGCGGAATGAGCGATCTTCTCTCGTTGACGGCGCCGCTTCCGGGCGGTGGGGCGCAGCCGCTGGAGGCGTATCGGGGGCAGGTGCTGCTGGTCGTCAACACGGCGAGTCAGTGCGGCTTCACGCCCCAGTATGCCGGGTTGGAGGCGTTGCAGCGGCGGTATGGGTCGCGCGGGTTCCAGGTGCTTGCCTTCCCGTGCAACCAGTTCGGGCGGCAGGAGCCGGGGGATGCGGCGGAAATCGCCAGTTTCTGCACGACGAAGTACGAGGTGAGCTTCCCGGTCTTCGCCAAGGTGGAGGTGAACGGGGCGGGGGCGGATCCGGTGTTCCAGCACCTGAAGCAGGCCGCGCCCGGGGCATTGGGCACGCAGGCGGTGAAGTGGAACTTCACCAAGTTCCTGGTGGGGCGCGACGGGCGGGTGGTGGCGCGGTATGCGCCGGCCACGGCGCCAGAGAAGCTTTCGGGCGAGATCGAGCGGTTGCTGGACGCATAGAAAAGGCCGGGGAGAAGGTATTCTCCCGTCGAACGCATGCGTTCGACCCCCTCATCTATTTTTGCGAGTTTGTCGTCGCGCCGGTGTCGCTGGTTCGCCAGCGCTATCCCTCAAAAGAAGGCGGGGGTTTAGGGGAGTTCACTCCCCCAACCTTCAAGCCGTGCGCATGCCACCCGGACGGGGAACGCTGATCACGAACAGCCGGTGATTGGCGATATCGATGTTGCGGCGGGCCTTCTCGTTCCAGGTGCGCTCGGCGGTCTTCACGTCGTGGAAGGGGCCGTAGCTTTCCTCCGAGCCGGGCTCGAGGGTGGAGAAGCTCGCGTCGGTGAAGATGCCGCCCCAGATGAAGTGGAGCTGGGGGTAGGTGTTGTCGGGCATGGATATCCGGCTCGGCGATGATTCGCCGCAGCACATAGGGCCATGGCGGCGATTCCCCAAGCGGCGCGGGTGTGACATCGGGCGGTTCGTTCGTGCTTTGTGCTTGCTGATTCCGGAGGTGAGCCTATATCCGAGGGCCAGCCGGAAGGGCCCGACATGGAGCTGCGCGAGAAGCTCGAAATCCTGGCGGATGCGGCGAAATACGATGCGTCCTGCGCGTCCTCAGGGACCGAGAAGCGGGACAGCCGGGATGGCGGGATCGGCAGCACCGAGGGCATGGGGATCTGCCATGCCTATGCGCCGGATGGACGCTGCATCTCGCTGCTGAAGGTGCTGCTGACGAACGCCTGCGTGTTCGACTGCGCCTACTGCATCAACCGGGCGTCCTCGAATGTGCGGCGGGCCCGGTTCTCGGTGCGGGAGATCGTGGATCTCACGCTCGACTTCTACCGGCGGAACTACATCGAGGGGCTGTTCCTCTCCTCCGGCATCATCCGGTCTCCGAACTACACGATGGAGCAGATCGTGCGCGTGGCGCGGGAGCTGCGGGAGACGCATGGCTTCAAGGGCTACATCCATCTGAAGACGATTCCGGATGCCGATCCCGCGCTGCTGGCGGAGGCGGGGCGGCATGCGGACCGGCTGTCGATCAATGTGGAGCTGCCGGATGCGGGCAGCCTGAAGACGCTGGCCCCCGAGAAGGACGGGCGGCAGATTCGGGTGGCGATGGCGGGGCTGCGCGCGCGGATCGACGAGGCGAAGGAGGCGCGGGCCGAGGCCGCGCAGGTAAAGGTGGCGGTGGCCGGCGGGCGTCGCGGGGTGGCGCCGCGTTTTGCGCCGGCGGGGCAGTCCACGCAGATGATTGTGGGGGCGGATGCGTCCACGGATGCGACGGTGCTGGAAACGAGCGCGACGCTCTACGGGTCCTACAAGCTGCGGCGCGTGTATTTCTCGGCCTATTCGCCGATCCCGGATGCGTCCTCGATTCTGCCGCCGGTGGCGCCGCCGCTGGTGCGGGAGCATCGGCTGTACCAGGCGGACTGGCTGCTGCGGTTCTACGGCTTTACCGCGCCGGAGGTGCTGTCGGGCGGGGAGGGCGGGATGCTCGACCTGGAGGTGGATCCGAAGCTGGCCTGGGCGCTGAAGCATCGCGCGGTGTTTCCGGTGGATGTGAACCGGGCGGACCGGGAGATGCTGCTGCGGGTGCCGGGGCTGGGCGCGAAGACGGTGGACAAGATCATCTCCTCGCGGCGCGTGCGGTCCTTCCGGGCGGCGGATCTGGCGCGGCTGCGGGTGAACCTGCGTAAGGTGGGGCCCTTCATCACGGCGGTGGACCATCATCCGCGCGGCGGGCTGCTGGATCGGGCCGATCTGCGGGCGCTGCTGCTGCCGAAGGACGGGCTGGCGGAGCGGGCCTCGATCATGCCCGCCGGGGTGCTGGCGCGGCCGGTGCAGCTTCCGCTGTTCGGGGCGGCGGTTGTTTAGCGTCGCGCTCGCCGCGCCGGATGATTTCGAGGGCTGGCGGGAGGCGTCGCGCGCGCTGGTGATGGCGGGGGTGGCGCCTGAGGATGTGGCCTGGCTGGTGCCGGGCGATCCCGTGCCGCTGTTCGCGGGTGGAGCACCGCCAATACCGGGCGCGGATGCGCCGGCGCCGCGGGTGCCCAGGGACTTTCCTGACTTGGCGCGGCGGGTGGTGCAGCACCGGGATCCCGAGCGCTTCGCGTTGCTGCACGGGCTGCTGCACCGGCTGCAGACGGAGCGCGGGCTGCTGGACGATGCGGCGGACCCGGCCGTGGGGCGGGCCAATGCCATGGCGCGTTCGGTGCGGCGGGACGCGCACAAGATGCACGCCTTTGTCCGCTTCCGGGAGGTTCGGGTGGAGGGGGAGGTGCCGGTCGCGCCTCTGCCCGAGGCGGCGCTCGGCGTACCGCCATTGCTGCGCGATCTCGGCGCGCTGGAGGAGGGGGATGCGGGCGAGACGGCGGTGGTGGTGGCGCCGGGCTTGCCGGGGGTTCGCTACGTCGCCTGGTTCGAGCCGGAGCATCACATCCTGCGCGCGGAGGCGGGGTTCTTCGTGCGTCGCTTCGCGGGGATGCGCTGGTCGATCCTGACGCCGGAGGTCTCGGCGCATTGGGACGGGGTGGAGGTGCGCTTCGGGCCGGGGGCGCGGCGGGGTGATGCGCCGGCGGAGGATGCGGCGGAGGGGTTGTGGCGGGCCTATTTCGCCTCGGTCTTCAATCCCGCGCGGCTGAAGCCGGATGCGATGCGGGCGGAGATGCCGAAGAAGTACTGGCGCAACCTGCCGGAGGCGCAGGACATCCCCCGGCTGATGGCGGAGGCGCCGAAGCGGGTGGCCGAGATGGTGGCGCGGGGGGCGACGCCGGCCTCACCGCGGCGGCAGCGGGCGGTGCATCTGCCCGCGCATTTGCAGGAAGGGCATTCGCAGGCGGCGCAGCCTCGTCAGATTCCAGGCGTTGGAACGGACATGGCTGCCGATCTGCTGACCGAACCGATGGACTTCGCCGAGGCCCAGGCTGCGCTGCGGCGCGACCTGCTGGCGCGCAACGACCTGCCGCCCTGGGTGGCGCAGGCGACGCAGCCGGTGATGGGAGAGGGGCCGGAGCGCCCGCTGCTCATGTTCATCGGCGAGCAGCCGGGGGATGAGGAGGACATTGCCGGGCGGCCCTTCGTGGGGCCCGCGGGGCGGCTGTGGAACAAGGCGCTGGAGGAGGCGGGGGTTCCGCGCGGCGAGGCCTATGTCACCAATGCGGTGAAGCACTTCAAGTTCACGCCGACGGGCAAGCGGCGGCTGCACCAGTCGCCGGATGCGGGCGACATCTCTTTCTACCGGCCCTTCCTGCAGCGGGAGATCGGGATCGTGGAGCCACGGCTGATCGTGACCCTGGGTGCGACGGCGTTGAGGGCGGTTTCGGGGCGGGCGATGCCGGTGACGAAAATGCGCGGGTCGCTGCTGCGTGATCCGGAGGGGCGTCCCTTCTTCCCGACCGTGCATCCCTCCTACCTGCTGCGGCTGCCCGACCCGGAGGCGAAGGCGCGGGAGTATGATCGCTTTGTCGAGGATCTCGGCCAGGCGGCGGCGACGGCGCGGGGGCTGCCGGTAGGGTAGGCGCGCCAGCCTCGCATGCGGGTGCGCTGCGCGGAATGGTGGGGTCGCCGGGCGCGGCGAATGGGTTGATACGGGTGGCTGGCCGGCGGAATGCTTCACCGCAAGCGCAGGTCTGCCGGCATTCTCCCTCCGGCCTGGCCAGGAGCATCGGCTGTGGCGGCATGGCGATGGAGACCTTGATGGAACTCATGATGGCTGGCGCGGACGGGGTATGGGTCCGGATCTCCGAAGGGAGCGTGGGCTATCAGGGGCGGGATGGGCGGATCGTGGCCGTGCGGCGCGAGTACCGGGCCGAGCAGGGCGGGGATGGGCGCATCATTCCCGTCCCGCCGAGGGCGCGGGTGACCGAGGGGCGGGATGGTCGCTTGGTCGCGTATCGCAAGGGCGAGACCGTTGAGGTGGGGAGCGATGGCCGCGGGGTGCGCATCCCGCCGGGCTGGAACTGGGCGGAGAATGCCGAGGGCCGGATCGTCCGCAGCCGGCCGGAGGGAGCCGAGGACGCGGCGGAGGCCGCGGGGCCGGAGGAGACGGCGGCCTGAGGGCACGGCCGGAACGCTTGCATCGGCCCGGGCGGCTGGGGTAAACGCAGCATCGCAGCCGAGGGCCATCCTTCGGTCGCTCACCCGTATCCGGGTGCTTTCCCCCCTCGGCCCGGCGCTCCCGGGCAAGACGTGCCATTCCGGCCGCTGGCTTTGCCGCGGCGATGGGGATGGGGCGCAGGACCCCGGCGGCGCGTTGCGCGCGGCCATCCAGGAACACATCGCTACATGGCTTCTGCCACCACCCTCGACCGGCCGGATGCCGGCGGCGAGGATTTCGCCTCCCTTCTCGACGCCACGCTGGGCGCGGACACCGGTTTTGCCGGGTCGGTCGTCACCGGCAAGGTGATCCGCATCGATGACGACGTCGCGGTCGTCGATGTCGGCCTCAAGAGCGAGGGGCGCGTGCCCCTGCGCGAGTTCGCCGCCCAGGGCCAGAAGCCCGAGGTGAAGCCGGGCGACCTGATCGAGCTCTTCGTCGAGCGCTATGAGGACCGGGACGGCTCCATCGTGCTCTCGCGCGAGAAGGCGCGGCGCGAGGAGGCCTGGACCAACCTGGAGAAGCAGTTCCAGCAGCAGGTCCGCGTCAACGGCGTGATCTTCGGGCGCGTGAAGGGTGGCTTCACCGTCGATCTCGGCGGGGCCGTGGCCTTCCTTCCGGGCAGCCAGGTCGATATCCGCCCCGTGCGCGATGTCGGGCCGCTGATGGGTTCGCCCCAGCCGTTCCAGATCCTGAAGATGGACCGCGCCCGCGGGAACATCGTGGTGTCCCGCCGCGCGGTGCTGGAGGAGACGCGCGCCGAGCAGCGCAGCGAGCTTATCCAGGGCCTGAAGGAGGGCATGGTTCTCGACGGCGTGGTTAAGAACATCACCGACTACGGTGCGTTCGTGGATCTCGGCGGCGTGGACGGCCTGCTGCATGTCACCGACATCGCCTGGCGCCGGATCAACCATCCGTCCGAGGCGCTGACGATCGGTCAGCCCGTGAAGGTGCAGGTGATCCGGTTCAACCCGGAGACGCAGCGCATCTCGCTGGGCATGAAGCAGCTGATGTCCGACCCCTGGGAGGGCGTGGCTGCCAAGTACCCGGTGCAGGGCAAGTTCTCTGGCCGCGTGACGAACATCACCGACTACGGCGCCTTCGTGGAGCTGGAGCCGGGCGTCGAGGGCCTCGTCCATGTGAGCGAGATGTCCTGGACGAAGAAGAACGTCCATCCCGGCAAGATCGTCGCCACTTCGCAGGAAGTGGAGGTGGTCATCCTCGATGTGGACGAGCCGAAGCGCCGCATCTCGCTCGGCCTCAAGCAGGCGCAGGGCAATCCGTGGGAGGTCTTCATGGAGACCCATGCCCCGGGTTCCGTCGTCGAGGGCGAGATCCGCAACATCACCGAGTTCGGGCTGTTCGTCGGCCTGGCCCCGGAGATCGACGGCATGGTCCACATGTCCGACCTGTCGTGGGATCTCACGCCTGAGCAGGCGATGGCGAACTACAACAAGGGCGACATGGTCAAGGCCAAGGTGCTCGACGTTGATATCGAGAAGGAGCGCATCTCCCTCGGCATCAAGCAGCTCGAGGCCGATCCGGCTGCCGAGGTCCTGGACAAGGTGCGCAAGGGTGATGTCGTCACCTGCATCGTGACCAAGGTCGAGGCGAACGGCATCGAGGTGAAGGTGGACGAGGTCCTCACCGGCTTCATCCGCCGCGCCGAGCTGGCCCGTGACCGTGGCGACCAGCGCCCCGAGAAGTTCGCGATCGGCGAGAAGGTCGATGCGAAGGTGACGGCCGTGGACCGCGCCGCCCGCCGCCTGGCCCTGACGATCAAGGGCAAGGAGATCGAGGAGGAGCGCGAGGCGGTGAAGGAGTTCGGGACGTCCGACAGCGGTGCTTCGCTGGGCGACATCCTGGGCGCCGCGATCCGTCGCCGGAACCTGTCCTCGGACGAGTAATCCCTTTCGGGATTGAGATTGGGAGAGGGCCGTCCTTCGGGGCGGCCCTTTTTCGTTGGTGGTGGTCTGTCCCGGGAGGCCAGCCTCCCGGACCCTCCGCCAGGGAGCCTCGGGCTCCCCGGACCCCAGCGATCGGGCTGCCGCGGATACGATGATCAAAGGGCGGCGCCGTAGGCTGTGATTTCAGGCGGCACGAACGGCAGTGTCCCACGCCGAGGGTCACGGACCCTCGGCGAACCGCAAGCCCCGCATTCTGCGGCAGCAACCCAGAAAAAGATGAGGGAGGGTCCGGGAGGGAGAATTCCTTCTCCCTCCCGGGGGCCACCCGCGTCTCAGTCCGCCACGAAGCGCTGCCACCCGGCGGCGCGGAGTTCGCAGGCCGGGCAGGTGCCGCAGCCATGGCCCCAGGGGTGCAGGGGGCCGCGGGTGCCGCGGTAGCAGGTGTGGGTTTCCTCGACGATGAGGCGCACCAGGGCGTCGCCGCCGAGCTGTTGGGCGAGGCGCCAGGTTTCGGCCTTGTCGATCCACATGAGGGGGGTGTGGAGGACGAAGTTGCTGGCCATGCCGAGGTTGAGGGCAACCTGGAGGGCCTTGATGGTGTCGTCCCGGCAGTCCGGATAGCCGGAGAAGTCGGTCTCGCACATGCCGCCGACGATGTGGCGGAGGCCGCGGCGGGTGGCGAGTGCCGCGGCATAGGTGAGGAAGAGGAGGTTGCGGCCGGGCACGAAGGTGTTGGGCAGGCCGTTCGCCGCCATCGCGATCTCGGTGTCGCGCGTCAGCGCCGTGTCGGAGAGGGCGGCGAGGGTGGGGAGGGCGAGGCTGTGGTCCTCGCCGAGGCGGGTGGACCAGTCGGGGTTCATCGCGCGGAGGCGGGTGCGGAGGGTGTCCCGGCAGTCCAGCTCGATGCGGTGGCGCTGGCCGTAGTCGAAGCCGAGGGTTTCGACGCGGGGGTACCGGTCGAGCGCCCAGGCGAGACAGGTGGTGGAATCCTGGCCGCCGGAGAAGAGGACGAGGGCGCCTTCGGTCTGCATGGCCCGGTTATGGGGTGGGGCGCTGGCCGGGGGAATGGGGGTGGTGGAGGGTTGGGCGGGGCGGGATAGAAGGGCGCCATGCCCTGCATCCACATCCTCGGCGCGTCCGGTTCGGGGACGACCACGCTCGGCGCGGCCGTGGCAGAGGCGCTCGGGCTCGAGCACCATGATTCCGACCGCTACTACTGGGTGGCGACCGATCCTCCCTTCACGACGCCCCGACCGTTGGCCGAGCGCGTGACGCTGCTGGCCGGCAGCCTGCCGGCGGGTGGGGACTGGGTGCTTTCGGGCTCGGCGATGAACTGGGCGACACCGATCGAGCCGTTCTACGACCTGATCGTCTTCCTGCAGCTCGATCCGGCGCTTCGGATGGAGAGGATCCGGCGGCGGGAGGTGGCGCGGTATGGGGCGCGCATCGGGCCGGGCGGCGACATGGAGAGGGCGAGCGCGGCCTTCCTCGCCTGGGCGACCGCCTATGACAGTGCGGGGCCGGAGCAGCGCAGCCTTGTGGCGCATGAGGCGTGGCTGTCATCCCAGGCTGCGCCGGTGCTGCGGCTGGATTCGGCTGTGCCCGTGCCGGTGCTGGTGCGTGCGGTGTCGGAGGCGATCGGGCCGGGGAAGCGGCCAGGGACTCCCTGCTGGAGGTGAGCCTGTGCCGGGGTGGCTGCTGCCACCCCGGGATGCCGCCGGCGCGTCAGGCTGGGGTGATGTTCCCGGCCTCCACCACGCGCTTCCAGCGGGCGATCTCGGCCGCCTGGAACGCGACGAATTCGGCGGGGGTGCTGGCGACCACCTCGAAGCCGATCTCGTCCATGCGGCGGGTGACCTCGGGCGAGCGGAGGGCGGCGGCGGCCTGGGCGTGGATGCGGGTGGCGAGCGCCTCCGGCAAGCCGGCGGGGCCGCCGAGCGCCTGCCAGGAATAGACCACGAGGTCGCGCAGCCCGCCTTCGGCCGCGGTGGGGACGTTGGGCAGCAGGCGGTGGCGGGTCTCGGCGGTGATGAGGATGGGCTTCACCCGGCCATCGGCGATCTGCGGCGCAATGGAGCCGAGGTTCTGGAAGGAGAGCTGGACGGTGCCGGAGATGAGGTCGGTCGTCGCCGGTGCGCCGCCGGCATAGGGGACATGGGTGATGTCCGTGCCGGTGAGCTGCTTGAACATCTCCATCGTCAGGTGGTCCGAGGAGCCGACGCCTGACGTGGAGTAGGAGGCGCGGCTGGATTTCAGCCAGGCGACGAGGGAAGGGAGGTCGTTGGCGGGGACCTGGGCGGGGTTCACCACCAGCACGTTGGGGGTGCGGACGGTCTGGCTGAGGCCGGCGAGCTGCTTGACCGGGTCGTAGCCGAGGTTGGGGCGGAGGGCGACGTTGATGGCCCAGGTGGAGATGGGCGCGTGCATCAGCGTATGGCCGTCGGCCGCCGCGCGGATGACCGCGCGGGCGCCGAGCTCACCGGTGGCGCCGGGGCGGTTCTCGACCACCACGGGCTTGCCGATCGCCTGGGTAAGGGGAACGGACATGGCGCGGGCGACGATGTCGGACGAGCTGCCGGGCGCGAAGGGGACGATGATGGTAACGGGGCGGCTGGGCCATTCCTCTCCGGCTGCCTGGGCCTGAGCCTGGGCGCGGGCGGGCAGGGCGGCGAGCAGGGCGGGGGCGGGAAGCAGGTTCAGCAGGGTGCGGCGGTTCATGGCCGTGTGGTCCTCCGTTCTCGTATTGGGCGGAGGGTAGCGTGCCGGGGTAGCGGGGGGCCAGGGCGGCGGGTTTCAGTCCCGCAGATCAGCCGGCGAGGCCGAGGGCGAGGAAGGCGCGGGCGGCGGGGGGCCAGGCTTCCACCAGCTCGATCCGCCAGACCCACGCAGCGGCGGCGGCACCGGCGAGGAGCAGAAGGGAGGCGGCCCAGCCCAGGACGAGGAAGCGGGATGTGTCGGCCCTTTCCCCGGCGGGGGCTGCGGGCGGTTCCGGGGCGGATGGGGGCGGCGCCATGTCGGTCGGCGGCCGGTTCGGAAAGCGAAGGGCGGATTCGGAGGAGGACGGGGCCGCCGGGGGTGGGGTCTCGGGCGGTGGGTTGGGCGGTGCCGGTTCCGCGGGGGGTGGCGGCGCCCAGGTGGTGCCGCAGCGGGCGCAGCGCACGGTTTTCCCCCCGCCCAGCCGGGCGACGAAGGCCGGAGGCAGGTCGTATTCGGCGGCACATTCGGGGCAGGCGACGCGCATGGTGCAGGATGATCGCCCGGAATGGGTTAAGGCAACGTCCCCGGCCCCGCTTTCGGGAGGGCGGGCCATGGTGGCTGCGCTTTTCCGCGCCGCTTCGGCGGCGCTTGGCCCCCTCGCGGCAAGGCGGCGCTATCGCTTCCCGGCCCGGCATGGCACATCGCGGCCATGGTGCGCTTCAGCCAGGTCGGCCTGCGCTATCCCGATCCCACCCGTGGCGGAGCGGGAGAGCGGGAGACGCTGCGGGACCTTTCCTTCACCCTGCCCCAGGGCTCCTTCACCTGGCTGACCGGGCCTTCCGGCGCCGGGAAGACCTCGCTGCTCAGGCTGATGCAGCTCTCCCTGCGGCCGACGCGGGGGGAGGTGGAGGTGCTGGGGGTGCCGCTCTCCCGCGCGCGCCGGGCCGATCTGCCGAAGCTGCGCCGCCGGATCGGGGCGGTGTTCCAGGAATTCCGGCTGCTGCCCTATCTGACCGCCTTCGACAACGTGGCGCTGCCCCTGCGGCTGGCAGGGCGGGCCGAGGCGAGCTTGCGGCCGGATGTGGCGGAAATGCTGCGCTGGGTGGGGCTGGAGGGGAAGGAGGCGTCCCTGCCGCAGCAGCTCTCGGGCGGGGAGCAGCAGCGGGTGGCGATCGCGCGCGCCGTGGTGACGCGGCCGGCGCTGCTGGTGGCGGATGAGCCGACGGGCAATCTGGACCCGGTGCAGGCGCGGCGGCTGCTGCTGCTGCTGGCCGAGATGAACCGCCTGGGGGCGACCGTGGTGGTGGCGACGCATCAGCGGGAGCTGATCGCGCAGTATCCGGGCCATGTGATGCAGGTGGAGGCGGGGCGGATCGTCGCGCTCGACCCCCCGCAGGGCTGGGAGGGCGAGGGCGTGCCCGACATGCCCGGCGCGGTGCCCGGATCGATGGCCGAGGACCCCTATGCGGAGGCACCCGCCGAGGCGCTGCCGGAGGGGTTCCGGCTGGACCTGGACGCGCCGGAGCCGGAGGCGGGCTGGGTGGAGGAGGGGCCGCCGGGCCTGTTGCCCGAGGAGGAGGAGGAGGAGCCGGAGGACGCCGCCGAGGCGCCGGCACCCGCTGCCCCGCCGCGCCGCGGGCGGAGCATCTGGCCGAATCTGCGGGGGCTGGGGGGCGATCGTGGCTGAGCGGAGGTCCCCGAACGGGCGGCGGATCGCGCGGGACCCGCTGGGGCTGCGGCGGGCGCTGTCGGACCGGCTGCTGCCAGGGCTGGTGGCGGCCATGGCCCTGCTGGCGGCGCTGGCCCTGGCCGGTGCCCAAGGGGCGGACAGCCTGGCGGATCGTTGGCAGGCCGGTGCGGCGGCGGCGGTGACGGTGCAGGTGCCCGAGCCGACGCGGGCGCGGATGGAGACGGCGCTTTCCGTGCTGCGGGGCGATTCCGTGGTGGCGCGCGCCACCGAGGTGAGCGCGGAGCGGGTGGCGGAGCTGCTGCGGCCCTGGCTGGGGGATGCGCCCTCGCTGATCCTTCCGGGGGTGATCGAGCTGCGGCTGGCGGCGGCGCCGGAGAGCCTGCCGCGGCTTGCGGAGCGCCTGGCCGAGGCGGTGCCGGGGGCGGAGCTGGAATCGCACGGGCTGTGGGTGGCGCGGTTGGCGGCCCTGGCGCGCTCGGTGCAGGGGGTGGCGCTGGCGGTGCTGGCGCTGGTGGCAGGCGTGGCCGTGGCGGTTGTCGCGGTGGCGACGCGGGCCGGGCTGGCCTCCCGGCGGGAGGCAATCGACGTGCTGCACGACCTGGGGGCGACGGATCGCGCCATTGCCGGGCGTTTCGCGCGGCGGGTGGCGCTTTTGGCGGGGCTGGGGGCGCTGGCCGGGGCGGCGCTGGCCGTGCCGGCGCTGGCGGCGCTCTCGGGGCTGGCGCTGCCTCTCTCGGGCGGGGAGATGCCGGCCGGCGGGGTGCTGGGGCAGCTGCCCTGGGCGACGCTGGCTGCGCTGCCGCCGGTGGCGGCGCTGATCGGCTGGGGGACGGCGCAGGCGACGGTGCGGCGCTGGCTGCGGCGCCTGCCGTGAAGGGTTTGGCGAGGGCGGTGCCCCGGGCGGTCTGGCAGCACACCGGCCAGGGGGATGGCGACGGCGCCTCGGGGCGCGTGCCGGCTGGGGCGGGTGGCCAAGGGGAAGGCCAAGAGGAAAGTCAGGGGGCAGGGCAGAGGCCTGGCCGCCGGGGTGCGGGGCGTCGCGCGCTGGGCCGGCTGGTGCGGCGGCTGCCATGGCTCTCGGCGGCGATGGCCGTGGTGGTGCTGGCGGGGTCGGGCGGGTTCCTGTGGTTCTTGCACCGCGGCGCGGAGCCCGCGCCGGGCGGGCCGCCCACGGCCGGGATCGCGGTGCTGACCGGCGGGGCGGACCGGCTGGAGGCGGGGCTGGCGCTGCTGGCAGCCTGGCCGGAGGCGCGGCTGATCGTCTCGGGGGTGGGCCAGGATCTGGGGCCGGCGGATCTGTTCCGGATCATCCGGGGGCCGGTGCCGAAGGCGGGGCCGCTGCTGCCCCGGCTGGCGCTGGGGCATGAGGCGACGAGCACGCGGGGCAATGCGCGCGAGGTGGCGGCCTGGGCGCGCGCCGCAGGGATTCGGGAGATCACGGTGGTAACGGCAGGCTTCCATATGCCGCGGGCAATGCTGGAACTGGGGCGCGCCCTGCCGGAGGTCACGCTGCGGCCGCATCCGGTGGAGCCGGTGCTGGCCCGGCCGCTGCCCATGGTTCGGGAATACGTGAAGCTGGTGGGCGCCGTGCTGGGGGCTTCTGCGTTGACCGAGCGGCCACCGGGTGGCCGTGCGCTGGTGGAGCGGGTGACGGGCGCACCGGAGCGGCCCCGCGCCGCCCGGCATGAGGCAGGGGCGGCTGGCGAGGAAGGGCGGGACGCGGTGGCACAGGGGACGGCAGGCCAGGATGGGCCGGTGCGAGCTGACCAGGTTCGGGCGGGCGAGGGCGGCGCCCGGACACCGGGCGGGCGAGTGGAGGACGGCCGGGTAGCCCCTGGCCGGGCGGCGGATGGGCAAGGGGAGCGCGAGGCGCGATGACGGCGATCCGCTCGGGCCTGTTCAACCTGCTGTTCTTCACCGTCACGGCGCTGACGGTGCTGTTCGGGCTGCCGCTGCTGGCTTTCCACCCTGATGTGATGCACCGCTACCTGCGCGGCTGGGCGCGGATCGTGTTGTGGCTGCTGCGGGTGGTCTGCGGCATCCGCCTGCGGGTGGTGGGGGCGGAGAACCTGCCCGTGCACGGGCCGGCGCTGATCGCGGCGCAGCACCAGTCGGCCTTCGACACCATCGTCTGGCACGCGCTGCTGCCGCGCCCGGCCTACGTGATGAAAGAGGAGCTGCTTCGGATCCCCGGTTGGGGGGCGATGGCGCGGCATGTCCATTCGATCCCGGTGGACCGGGAGGGTGGGGCCTCCGCGCTCAAGCGGCTGGTGCGGGGCACGCGGGACGCGGCGGCGGCGGGGTACCAGGTGGTGATCTTCCCGGAGGGCACGCGCTCCGCCCCCGGCGAGGTGCAGCCCTGGCAGCCCGGCTTCGCGGCCATGGCAGGGGCGACGAGCCTGCCCGTGGTGCCGGTGGCGACCGATTCCGGGCGGCTCTGGGGCAAGCGGGCTTTCACCAAGCGGGCGGGGGTTCTGACGGTCGCCGTGCTGCCGCCGATCCCGCCCGGGCTGCCGCGGGCCGAGCTGACGCGCCGGGCGGAGGCGGCGGTGGGGGAGGCTTCGGCGGCGCTTTCCGGGGGTGTGGACAAGTTAGTGGACTAGCGGGACGGCGCGGCTTCGGTCGTGCTGGAGGAGTCCGCAGCAAAGCCTTGTGGAGTCTGTGTTTCCTGGGGCTGTGATGCGGCTGTGGATATCAAAATCGCTAGTTTTAACAACGTGATAAGCCGGTTATTGCGGGAATCGCGGGATTCCGGAGAACAAAGGGGGGGCGGAAAGGCCTCTTCGCCGCGGTCAATCCCTTTGTCTGTGGATAAGTTTCGGGAAAACTTTTCGGAGCCCTCCCGTGACCCGTGCGCCGCAGCGGGTTGGGCGTGTGGATGACCGCCCGGGGATAGGTCGTTGATTCCGCCCAGCCTAACCCGCGGTGGTGAGAAGAGCGGCGATCCGGTCAAGCCCCGCGTCGCGCACACCGAGCTCTCGTAGATGGGCGACGGTGTTCAGCAGGTAGTCGCGGTTGGGGCCCATCACGCCATGGCCGCGGGCGATGGTGGCGGCCGCGGCATCGGGGGCGAGTGCGCCGCAATAGGCGCCGGAGCGCCGGTCGGCCACGAAGGAGACGGCGCGGCGGGTGGCCCCGCTGTCCAGCAGGCGGACGGGCAGGAGGCGGCGGTGATAGACATCGCCCGACATCTCCCGCTCCTCAAGATAGGCGAGCACCTCGGCCGCGCGCTCCGGCGCCACGCGAAAGGCGACGCCCCGGCAGGCACCGCCGCGATCCAGGCCCAGCACCAGCCCGGGCACCTCCGGCGTGCCGCGGTAGCGGTGGGAGCGGATGCAGAAACGGCGGTGAAAGCCGCGCAGCAGGGCGGGATGGGCGGCTTCGAAGGCGAAGCCCGGTTTCCAGATCAGCGAGCCGTAGCCGAAGACGTAGAGCGAGCCGTCCGGGTCCAGCAGGGGCGCGGGGTCGAGGGCGGCCGGGTCGATCGTGGTGGGATGGGGCTGGGCGGTCATGATGCGGCAGCCGCTAACATAGGGCATCGCAGGCGCGGGTTCACGGGGCCTGGACCCAAGGGCAGGCATTCCCGGGTCGGCCGGGGGTCGATGCAGCTGTCTCGGCACGGGGGATGGGCAAGCCGGGTGGGGCGGCCCCATATGCCGGGACCGTGAGCGATCTCCCCGCCCCCACCCCCCGTTCCTCTCGCGCCTGGCTGCGGCCTCGGCGGCTCCTGCTCGGGGCCGGGTTGCTGCTGGTGGTGCTGGCGGTGCTGCACAGCCTGGCCTGGAACTGGATGGCCGGGCGGCTGCAGGCCGGATACGACGCCTGGGCGGCGGCGCGGCGGGCGCAGGGGTGGCGGATCGAGCACGCAACGCCGGTACGGGGGGGCTGGCCCTTTTCGGCGACGCTGCGGCTGAGGGACTTTCGCCTCTCGGGCGGTGGGGTGAGCGTGCCGGGTGGGCTGGACTGGTCGGCCCCGGCCGTGACGCTGCGGGTGGCGATGCACCGGCCGGGCGAGCTGCGGGTCCGGGCCGGCGGGCCGCAGCGGCTGCGGCTGGGCAGCACCGACATCCCCTTCGCGGCCGACCGGCTGACGGCGACCGTGCCGCTGCAGGCCCATGTGCTGCCGCGCGGCGGCACCTTCGAGGCGAGCCGGCTGCGGATCGGCACCTCGGCGGGCGGGGTGGAGATCGGGTCCGCGCGGCTGGTGCTGGACAGCCGGATGTCCGCCATCGAGGGGGAGCCGGCGGTGAGCCTGGAGGGTGAGGCGGAGAACCTGACCCTTCCGATGGCGACCCCGCTGGGCCGGCAGATCGGGGTGGTGCGGATCGAGGCCGCGCTGACCGGGCCTCTGCCGGGTGGCCGGAACCCGACCAACCGCGCTGCCACCTGGCGCGACGCGGGGGGCACGCTGGAATTGCGGCGGCTGGATCTGGATTACGGGCCGGCGCGCGCCCAGGCCTCGGCCACCCTGGCGCTGGATGATGGGTTGCAGCCAATGGGGGCGGGCACGCTGAAGCTGGCCGGGGCGGAGGCGGTGGTGGATGCGATGGCCGGGGCCGGGCTGGTGACCCAGCGCAACGCGGCGCTGGCGCGGCGGGTGGTATCGCTGCTGGCGCGGCCGCCAGCGGAGGGCGAGCCGCCGCAGCTGGAGGTGCCGCTGACGCTGGAGGGGCGCGGGCTGTCGGTGGCGCGGATCCCGGTGGCGCGGATGCCGGTGCTGGTCTGGCCGCAGCCGGTGGAGGGGAGTGGGCCGGGGCCCTGAGCGGAGCGGTACGCGGCGCGTAACGCTCGACGCGACGCGTGATGAATTCCCGTTGTGTGGCAATGTTGTGCCCGCTAGACGGGAAATATGTCTGATCCTGTCACGGCAGATGCGGCGAAGGGCGGGGTGGAACGCATCCTGCAGACGCTGGTCGTCCTTTCGGAGATGGCCGGCCCCGTGACGGCCCGCCAGTTGGCAGAGCGGACCGGCCTGCCGACGACGACGCTCTACCGGCAGCTTCAGCTGCTGCGGCAGTTCGGCTTTGTCACGGATCTGGGCCGGGAGACCGGCTTCGTGCCAGGCCCTGTCTGCCTTCGCCTCCGTGCCGCGGCGGAAGGGGATGGCCTGCTGGAGCGGATCGCGCCGGAGGAGATGCGACCGCTCGCGCGGGAGACCGGCGAGACGGTGGCCCTGATGCTGCCGGCCCGGCAGCACGTCGTCTGCGCCGAGACGGTGGAGAGTTCCCTGAGCCTGCGCTGCTCCGTCACGCGCGGCGCCCTGTTCCCGATGGGGAAGGGGGCTTCCACCCTGGCGATCCTCGCGCATCTGCCCGCCTCCGCGCAGGAGGCGGCGCTGCGCGAGGCCGGGCCGGAGGCGGCGCACGGCCTGAGGCGGCGGCTGGAGGAGATCCGGCGCCAGGGCTACGCCACCAGCGAGGGCGAGCTGGACGAAGGGGTCTGGGGCGTCAGTGCCCCGGTCTTCGGGCCGGGCCGGCTGGCGGGCGGCCTGTCCCTGATGGCGCCGGCCACGCGCGCCGCGGGGCGCCAGGACAATCTCATCCGATCGACCGCCGAGGCCGCCGCGCGGCTCTCGGCGCGGCTGCAGGAACGCACGGCGCAGGGGGACGCGTAAGCCGGAATACCGGACGCGCCCCATCAATCCCGATCCCCGCAATCCCGATCCCCCAATCCTGATTACCGGAGACCAAGCATGCATCGCCGACACGCCCTTCTCGCGCTTCCCGCCCTGCTGGCCGCCCCCGGCACCCTCTCTCGCGGCGCGCTCGCCCAAGGGTCCGGACCCATTCGCGTGGCCACTGACGCCACCTTCCCACCCTTCGAATCGCTGGAGGACGGCAAGCCGGTGGGCTTCGACATCGAGCTGGTGAACGCCATCGGCGCGCGGATCGGCCGCCCGGTCGAGTGGACCAGCATCGACTTCAAGGGGCTCATCCCCGGCGTGCTGGCGCGGCGCTTCGACATGGCCGTCTCGGCGATCTACATCACGCCGGAGCGCGAGCGGGTGGTGAACTTCTCCGACCCCTATTACGAGGGCGGGCTGGTGGTGCTGAAGCGCCGCGACAACGGCACGTTGAACGCGCCGGCGGATCTGGCGGGCAAGGCTGTCTCCGTGCAGGTCGGCACCAAGTCCGTCAGCTTCCTGGCGCAGAACTACACGAGCACGCGCGTCACGCAGGTCGAGACCAACGCGCAGATGTTCGACATGCTGCGCACGCGGCGTGTGGACGCGGCCGTGACGGGGCGTCCCGCCGCGCTTCTCTTCGCCCGCGCGAATCCGGAATTCGTGGTGATGCCGGAGCCGCTGACGAACGAGAACTACGGCATGGCGATCCACAAGGATCTCGGTTCGCTGCGCGACGGGGTGAACGCCGCGCTGAAGGCGATGCGGGAGGATGGCAGCTACCGCGCGCTCGTCACCAAGTGGTTCGGCGAGGCGGGCTGAGGCCGTGGATTTCACCCCTGTCTTTGAGGGGTGGCGCGCGCTGCTGAACGGCACGGTGACGACGGTGGTCGTCACCCTGTGCTCGCTCGCGATCAGCCTCGTGGCCGGGCTGCTGATCGGCCTCGCGCGGCTGCGCCCTTCCCTCCGCCTCCTGTACTGGCCGGCGACGCTCTACGTCACGGTGGTTCGCGGCACGCCGCTGCTGGTGCAGCTCTTCCTGCTGTTCTTCGGCCTGCCGCAGCTCGGCGTGCAGCTGCCGGCCTTTCTCTGCGCGGTGATCGGTCTCAGCGCCTATTCCGCCGCCTATGTTTCCGAGGTGGTGCGCGGCGCGATCCAGTCCATCGATCGCGGGCAGATGGAGGCGGCGCGCTCGCTCGGCATGTCGTATCGCGGCGCGATGCGGGACATCATCGTGCCGCAGGCGCTCATCCGCATGGTGCCGCCGCTGGGCAACGAGGTGGTGGCGCTGATCAAGAACTCCGCCCTCGTCTCGCTGCTGACGATCCACGAGCTGATGTTCGAGGGGAATGCCATCATCAGCGTCACCTACCGTTCGCTGGAGGTGTATCTGGCCATTGCCGGCATCTACCTCGTTCTCACCCTCACGGCCGGGCAGGCGCTGCAATGGGCGGAGCGCGCCCTGATGCGCCGGGGGCACCTCGCATGATCGGCGTCCGTGGTTTGCACAAATCCTTCGGCGCCCGCGCCGTGCTGCACGATGTCAGCCTCGATGTCGCGCGCTCGGAGGTGGTGGTGGTGATCGGGCCCAGCGGCTCCGGCAAGTCCACCCTGCTGCGGTGCTGCAACCTGCTGGAGGTTCCCCAGCGCGGCACCATCACCATCGGCGGGGAGCCGCTGGTGCAGGAAGGCCGCGCGCTCGAAGGGGCGGCGCTGGACCGGCTGCGCCGGCGCGTCGGCATGGTGTTCCAGTCCTTCAACCTCTTTCCGCATCTGACCGTGCTGGACAACGTCTCCATCGCGCCGCGCCGCCTGCTGGACCTGACGGGCGAGCAGGCGGCGGAGCGGGCGCGGGATCTGCTGGCGCGCGTGGGACTGGCGGAGAAGGCGGGGGACTATCCGCTCAGCCTCTCGGGCGGGCAGAAGCAGCGCGTCGCCATCGCGCGCGCCCTGGCGATGGAGCCGGAGGCCATGCTGTTCGACGAGCCGACCTCCGCCCTCGATCCCGAGCTGGTGGGCGAGGTGCTGGCGGTGATGAAGGCGCTGGCACGCGAGGGGATGACGATGATGATCGTGACCCATGAGATGGGCTTCGCGCGCGAGGTCGCGGACCGCGTGGTGGTGATGGATGCGGGCCGCCTGATCGAGAGCGGGCCACCCGCCGAGATCTTCACCGCACCGAGGCAGGAGCGCACCCGCGAGTTTCTCCAGGCCGTGCTCGGCGGAGGCGTCGCGGCATGATCATCCATTTCGGCGCGGCCCTGCTGCCGGAGGGATGGGCGCGCGACGTGGCTGTGACGGTGCGGGGCGGGCGGATTGCCACGGTGGAGGTGGGCGTGCCGCCGGCCACGGGTGCCGAGACCCATGCGATCGGCGTGCCGGGCCTGCCGAATCTTCACTCCCACGCCTTCCAGCGCGCCATCGCCGGGCGCGCGGAGCGGCGCGGGCCGGGGGAGGACAGCTTCTGGTCCTGGCGGGACGTGATGTACCGCGCGCTCGGCGTCATGACGCCCGAGGAGGTGGAGGCGATCACAGCCCTCGCCTATGTCGAGATGCTGGAATCAGGCTTCACCCGCGTCGGCGAGTTCCACTACCTGCACCACGCGCCGGATGGCGCGCCCTATGACGAGCCGGCGGAGATGGCCTTCCGTGTCGCGGCCGCCGCGGCGGCCACGGGTATCCGCCTCACCCTGCTGCCCGTCTTCTACGCCCATGCCGGCTTCGGCGGCCTCCCCCCGACGCCGGGGCAGCGCCGGTTCGTCAGCGACCTCGACGGCTTCGCGCGCCTCCTCGATGGGGGTGCGCGCGCGATCGCGCCGCTGGAGGGCGCGGGGCTCGGCGTCGCGCCGCACAGTCTTCGCGCCGTGACGCCGGAGGAGTTGGCGGCGGTGGCGGCGATGCGGCCGGGCGACCCCGTGCACATCCACGCGGCCGAGCAGACCCGCGAGGTGGAGGACTGCCTGGCCTGGAGCGGCGCGCGGCCGGTGCAGTGGCTGCTGGACCATGCCGGGGTGGATCGCCGGTGGTGCCTCGTCCACGCGACCCACATGCTGCCGGAGGAGACGGCGCGCCTGGCCCGCAGCGGCGCGACCGCGGGCCTCTGCCCGGTGACGGAGGCCAATCTCGGCGATGGCGTCTTCGACGCGGAGGGCTGGGGCAGGGCCGGTGGCGCCTGGGGCGTGGGCACGGATTCCAACGTCTCGATCGCCGCCAATGGCGAGCTGCGGATGCTGGAATACGGGCAGCGGCTGGTGCGGCGTGGCCGCAACCTCATGGCCTCCGCGCCCGGCGTTTCGACGGGACGCGACCTGTTCGCTTCGGCCCTGGCGGGCGGGGCCCGGGCGCTCGGCGAGAGCGAGCCGGCGCTGCGCGCGGGTGCCTCCGCCGACATCGTCGCGCTGCGCGGTGGGAACGACGAGGACGAGGCGCTGGACAGCTGGATCTTCGCCGCTGCTGATCGCGGCGTGGACGCCGTGTGGTGCGCCGGCCGGCCCGTTGTCCGGGACGGCCGGCATGTCGCACGGGACGCGATCGCTGCCGCCTACGGGGCAGCGATGCGGTGCCTGGCCTAGGGAATTTTGGTCAGCCGCACATTCCGCGGCAGCCACCTAGAGGGGAGACGAGGGAGTCCGGGGGAGAATTCCTTCTCCCCCGGCCTTGTCACGCGTGCTTGCGACGCGGCGGTGCCGCGCGGCGGATCGGCTGCATGGGCTCGATCCGGATATGGGCTTCCTCGCCGCCCGGGCGCTGGGCATTGGTGGCGAAGTGGGCGGCGGCGTAGGGGGCGATCTCCACCTGGGATTCGCTGCCCTGGATGCGGATGCGGCCGATTTCCGCGCGGGAGACGTCGCCGCGCTTGCAGAGGAAGGGGAGCATCCAGCGCGGGTCGGCCTGGCCATCGCGGCCGACGCTGACGCGGAACCACACACCTTCGGACTGCGGCGGGCCATCGCGCCGGTCGCGGGAGCCGTCGCGCGGACCATCACGCTGCCCATCCCGGGGGCCGTCGCGGTCGTCCATGCGGCGCGGGCGGTCCATGGGGGCGGAGAGTTCCTCCGGCGCGGGCAGGGGGGCGCGAATGAGCTTCACCAGCGCGGCGGCAAGCGCCAGGGGGTCGATGCCGGAGGGGGAGGCGCCGGCCTCGGCCTCGCTCCAGCCGGCGGTAAGGCCGGTGAGGGTGCGGGCGATGGCCAGATCCTCCTCGGCGGCTTCCTCGGCCAGGAGTTCGGTGGCGCGGGCGGCGATGCGCTCGGCGTCCCGGGCGCGAACCTGCTCGGCGGAGGGGGCGGGACCCCAGACGGCGTCCACCCGGGCGGCCTGGATCAGGCGCTCGGCCAGGCGGCGGCGGGCGGGCGGCACGATGAGGAGGCTGACGCCCTTGCGGCCGGCGCGGCCGGTGCGGCCGGAGCGATGGAGCAGGGTTTCCGGATCGCGCGGAAGCTCAGCGTGAATGACCAGGTCGAGTTCCGGCAGGTCGATGCCGCGGGCCGCGACATCGGTGGCGACGCAGATGCGGGCCTTACGGTCGCGGAGGGCCTGCAGGGCACGGGTGCGCTCGGCCTGGGAGAGCTCGCCGGAGAGGGCGACGGTGTCGAAGCCGCGCTCGGAGAGGTTGCCGTGCAGGCGGTTCACCGCGGCGCGGGTGGAGCAGAACACCATGGAGATGGGGGCATCCTCCAAGCGGAGGGCGTTGACCACGGCGCGCTCGATGTCGCCCGGAGAGACCAGGGCGGCGCGGTAGGCGATGTCGCCATGCGCTTCGTCGCCGGAGGTGGCCTCGATCCGCAGCGCGTCGCGCTGGAACTGCTTGGCCATCTGCGCGATCGGGCGCGGCACGGTCGCGGAGAAGAGGAGGGTGCGGCGGGTCTCGGGCAAGGCGCCGAGGATGGCCTCCAGCTCCTCGCGGAAGCCGAGGTCGAGCATCTCGTCGGCCTCGTCCAGCACGACGGCGCGAATGGCATCGGTGCGGAGGTTGTTGCGCTCGATATGGTCGCGCACGCGGCCGGGGGTGCCGACGGCGATGTGGACGCCGGCCTGCAGCGCGCGCCGCTCGGTCGCCGGGTCCATGCCGCCGACGCAGGAGGCCACGCGGCCGCCGGCGGGGGCATAGAGCCAGGTCAGCTCGGTCTTCACCTGGAGGGCGAGCTCGCGCGTCGGCGCGACCACAAGGGCCAACGGGGCGCCGGGCACCGGCAGGCGCGTGGCGTCGCCCAGCAGGTTCGCGGCGAGCGCCATGCCGTAGGCCACGGTCTTGCCGGAGCCGGTGCGGGCGGAAACGAGCAGGTCGCGGCCGTCCGTGCCCTCGGCCAGCACGGCGGCCTGCACGGGAGTGGGGTTGGCGTAGCCGCGGGCGGCAAGCGCCTCACGCAACGGCGCGGGAAGGGTATCGAAGGGCATCCGGGACGTCCAAGGAAAGGGCGCCTGGGACGCGGCGGCATGCCCATCAGGGGCATGTCTCGGACGCGGTGGGGCGGCGCTGTCGGGCGGGGCGCGGCGTGCAACCTCGCAAGGCACCCATATCGGCTCGGCGAGGGGCGGGCACAACCGGTGGGTTCGCATCCCAGCCCTGCGGGGCGGCATCGCACGGGAAGTGGTGCTGGTGGCCTGCAAGGGGCTAGCCCCCTGCACCCCCACTGGGGACCCAGCGGGGTCCCCTGGCCCCAGCGTTGAGGCTACCGCGGATGCGATGATCGAAGGGGGAGAATTCCTTCTCCCCCTTTGGGGCCGCTCTAGCGACGGCGGATGAGCAGCCCCAGCACCAGCGCCGAGCAGGCGATCCCGGCCATGCGGGTGGCGCCGGGGGTGTCGCCGGTGAAGGCGAGGGCGAAGGTGGCGAGGACGCCGACGCCGCCGGCGGCGAAGAGCAGGGTCGCCAGGGTGTTCATGTCAGCGCGGGCTGCCCGGGCGGGCGAGGGGGACGTCGCTGCGCTCGATCGGCATGTCGGCCGGGGTGGGGCCGGGGGTCATGACGCCGCCCGGGGTTTGCGGGTTGGTGGGGGTGGCGGCGGTGCCGGCACCGGGCGTGGTGGGGGGCAGGGTGGGGTAGAGGCGGGGGTAGATGATCTCGTTGGCCGGGCCGGGGGGGCGGATGGGGCCCACGCGGCCGCAGGCGGTGAGGGCCGGGAGGGTGGCGAGGGCGGCCAGGAGAAGGAGGGGGCGGTTCATGCCAGGCGCTCCAGCCAGTCGCGGGCCATGGCGGCCACGTTGTCGGGGGCTGTGCCGCCGAAGGAGGTGCGGGAGCGGACGGAAGCGGTGACGCTGAGGACGCCGAAGACGGCATCGGTGATGCGGGGCTCGACGGCCTGCATCTCGGCCAACGGCAGGGCCGGGAGGTCGAGGTTCAGGGCCTCGGCGCGGGCGACGAGGCGGCCGGTAACGTGGTGGGCGTCCCGGAAGGGGAGCTTCAGTTCGCGCACGAGCCAGTCGGCAAGGTCGGTGGCCGTGGAGAAGCCGGCGCCGGCGGCGGCTTCCAGCCGGGGGGCGACGGGCTGCATGTCGCGGGCCATGCCGGCGGTGGCGGCGAGCGCCAGGGCGAGGTTCTCGGCGGCGTCGAAGATGCCTTCCTTGTCCTCCTGCATGTCCTTTCCGTAGGTGAGCGGCAGGCCCTTCATGACGGTAAGAAGGCCGACGAGGGCGCCGGCGATGCGGCCGGGCTTGGCGCGGACCAGCTCGGCGGCGTCCGGGTTGCGCTTCTGCGGCATGATGGAGGAGCCGGTGGTGAAGGCGTCCGACAGCTTGATGAAGTTGAAGTAGGGGTTGGTCCAGATCACCACCTCCTCCGCCAGGCGGGAGAGATGGGTGGCGCAGATGGCGCAGGCGGAGAGGAATTCGAGGGCGAAGTCGCGGGAGGCGACGGAATCCAGGCTGTTGCGGGTGGGGCCATCGAAGCCCAGCGCGGCCGCCGTCATGTGGCGGTCGATCGGGAAGCCGGTGCCGCAGAGGGCGGCGGCGCCGAGGGGGCTTTCGTTCAGGCGCTTGCGGGCATCGGCGAGGCGGCCGCGGTCGCGGGAGAGCATTTCCACATAGGCCAGCAGGTGGTGGCCGAAGGTGGTGGGCTGGGCCGGCTGGAGATGGGTGAAGCCGGGCATGACGGTGGCGGCGTGCTCGGCGGCGCGGGTGGCCAGCGCTCGCATGAGGTCGGCGATCTGGGCGTCGAGGCCGTCGATGGCGTCGCGGGTCCAGAGGCGGACGTCGAGCGCGACCTGGTCGTTGCGGGAGCGGGCGGTGTGGAGGCGCTTGCCGGCCTCGCCAATGCGGTCGGTGAGGCGGGCCTCGATGTTCATGTGGATGTCCTCCAGCGCGTCGCTGAAGGGGAAGGTGCCGGCCTCGATCTCGGCGCCGATGGCGTTCAGCCCGTCGCGGATCGCGGCCTCGTCCTCCGCGGTGATGATGCCCACATGGGCCAGCATCGCCGCATGGGCGAGGCTGCCGCGGATGTCCTGGCGCCACATCTTGCGATCGAAGCCGATGGAGGCATTGATCGCCTGCATGATGGCCGACGGGCCGGCCGCGTAGCGCCCGCCCCAGGCGGCGTTGGTGGTCGCTGCGTTGGCGGCATTGGCGTTGGAATTGGGCTTGGCGTGGTCGTCGGGCACGGGTGAAGGGATCTCGATCAGTGGTGATGTTCGGCCGCCGCGATGCGCTGGGCCTGCTTGCGGGCGGGACACTAGGCGGGGGGCTCCATGCCCGTCCAGCACGGGCGCAGGCCGCGACCGGGCGGTTGCGGGAGGAGGGGCCGAAGCCGCTGCCAGCCTTCGGGCTGGTGGATGCGGACGGGGTGCGGCGGGAGATCGGGTTCTTCGCCGGGAAGGGAGTGGTGCTGAACCTCTGGGCCACCTGGTGCGCGCCCTGCGTGGAGGAGATGCCGGCGCTGGACCGGCTTTCCGCGCTACTGGCGGCGGAGGGAATCCTGGTGGTGCCCGCTTCGTCCGACCGGGGTGGGAAGGCGCAGGTGGAGCCGTTCTATGCCCGGACGGGGGTGAAGAATCTGGGCGTGTGGCTGGATCCGGGCTCGGCGGCGACGCGGGCGCTGGGTGCGCGCGGGCTGCCGACGACGGTGCTGATCGACCGGCAAGGGCGGGAGCGCGGGCGGCTGGAGGGGTCGGCGGCCTGGGACGGGGCGGCGCTGGTGGCCGATGTGCGGCGGCTGTGTGGGGATGGGGGTGGCGGGGGCGGGCGGCCGGTGACGGAGCCGACCTGAGGCATTTCTGCCGGGGTTCCGGCGTTTTCGGCCCTGGAGAGGACGCTGCCCTCTCCAGACCTCACCCGCCAAGGGCCTGAGGCCCCTGGACCCCCATTTGGCTGCCGTGGATCAGTTCCTGCCCTGTCAGTCGCCTCGGGTCGTGGACCCGAGGCGCACCATCAGCCGAGCCGCTCCATTCGAAGAAAAGGATGATGGTGAGGGGTCTGGGGAGAGGAAGAATTCTTTCTTCCTCTCCCCAAGGCCATCCGCATGCTGGTGCCTCAGGCCGCGTCGGGCACGGGGATCAAGCGGTGGCGGAGCATGAGCTCCTTCATCTGCGCCGGATCGGGGGCGCCGGTGGCGACGAGGGCGGCGAGTTCCCGGAAATAGGACGGGCCGAGGACGCCGGGGGTGAGGATCGAGAGGCAGGTGGCGGGCGCGCCGGAGGGGTTGCTGAAGCCGTGGACGGTGCCGCGGCGGATGAAGAGCGAGGCGCCGGGGGGCAGGGTGGTTTCCTGACCGTCGATGGTGAAGGTGAGGGTGCCGTCCAGGCCGTAGACGGTCTCGTCCCAGCTCTCGTGGTAGTGGGGGACGGGCATGCGGCCGCCGGGCTGCACCGTCATCCGGAAGGCGTCGAGGCTACCCTCGGTGTCGTCCTTGCTGTGCAGGAACTCGAGCGTCATCCCGCCGATGGTGATGGTTTCGGTCATCGCGTGGCCCCTTGCGTGGGGTGGAAGTCTGGGCTGCGGGGGCGCGGTGGGGAAGGCCGGGAGGCTTGCCGCCCCGGCCTTCAGCGCAGGTTGAAGTTGATCGGCACGGTGAGGCGCAGCGTGTCCCCGGCCGTGTCGCTGGGCAGGGAAGGCATGGAGGCGCGCTCGAACATCGCGAGGGCCTCGGTGTCCAGGTCGTCGTCACCGGTGCTGCGGGCGAGCTGGACGTTCAGCACCCGGCCGTCGCGGCTGAGGGTGAAGGTGACGTTCGCCACACCCTCCGCCCGGCGCATGCGCGCGCCCGTGGGATAGCGCTGCACCCGGCGCAGGGCCGAGGCGATCTGCCCGAGGAAGCTCGGCGGCATGGAAGAGGCCGAGGCCGCGCGCGGGGCCGCCGCGGCGGGCGCCGGGGCCGCGGGGGCCTGCGCCACCGGCGGGGTGTAGGGCGGGGTGTAGGGCTGGGGCGAGGGCTGCGTCGGCGCGGTGTCGGCCACCTGCGGGCGGCGCGGGGCCGGCGGGGTGGGGCGCGGCGGCGTGCGCGCCTGCTGCGGCAGGGGCGGCGGCGGCGGGGCCGGGGGCGGCGGCATGGGCACGGGCTCAGCCATCTCGGGCGGCGGCTCGGCCGGCTGCGGTTCGGGGGGTGGCGGGGCCTCGGGCTCGGGCGGCGCGACGGGGTCGGGCTCCACTATCGCCACCTGGTCGGGCGGCGGCGCCAGGGCAGGGGGCGGGGGCGCGGCCTGCACCGCCTGGGGCGGGGGCGGGGTCACGCTCTCGGGCGGCGGCGGGGCGGCGGCTTCCGGCGGTGGGGGCTGCACGGCCTCGGGCGGCGTCGGGGCCGCGTCCGGCGGGGGAGGCCGGGTAGCGTCCGGCGGGGGCGGTTGCGCGGCGTCCGGCGGCGGCTGGGTGGCCGTGGCCTCGGGCGCGGCGGGGGTGGCGGCCTGCTCGGTCACGGGCGCCGGGCTCGGTTCCGGCGGCGGCTCGGGCGCGGGGGTGGTTTCCACCTCGACCGCAGGCGCTGGCAGGGGCTCGGGCTCGCCAGCGGGGAGCAGCAGCGGCACCACCAGGGCAAGGTGGAGGAGGGCGGAGACGCCCCAGGCGGCCGGGCGCAGCAGGCGGCGCAGGCCGTGGGGCTGCTGAGCGGGCAGGCGCGGGCCGGCGGCAGCGCGCAGGGCAGCTTCCAGCACCGCGGGCGAGATGCCCGGCCCGGGCGGGGGGGAGAGGAGCGCGGGCGGCAGAGCCTCGGGCCTGCCGGCGGGGCGCGGCTTCTCGGCCAGCACCTTTTCGGCCCCTGCCTTTTCGGCCCGTACCGGCATGGCTAGCGGGCCTGCACCGCGGGCGCGGCCGGGTCCGCCTCGGCGATCAGGGAGACCTTGCTGATGCCGGCGCGCGAGACGCGGCCCATTACGCGCAGCACGTCGCCATAGGGAACGCTGCGGTCGCCGCGGACATGGACGGGGGCCTCGGGGTCGGCCTCATGGAGGGCGACCAGGCGCTGGGTGAGCGCGTCCTCGGTCACCTCCTCCTTGCCAATATAGAGCTTCCCGCCGGGGGCGACGCTGAGGATGACGGGCGGGTTGGAGGAGGCGGAGCGGGCCGCCGCCGTGCGGGGCAGGTTCACGGGCACGCCCACCGTCATCATCGGGGCGGCCACCATGAAGATGATGAGCAGGACGAGCATGACGTCCACCAGCGGGGTGACGTTCATCTCGGCCATCGGCATGGCGTCGTCGTCGTCACCGCCCGCTGCGCCGCCCAGGGACATCGCCATCGGGGGCTACTCCGCTGCGCGAACGCGGCTGGGGGCGGGGCGGCGGGCCATGCCGGCGGCCAGCTCGTGAATGGAGGCGAGCGCGCCCTGGCGGATGCGGGCGAAGGCCACGGTGAAGCGGTTGTAGGCCATGACCGCAGGGATGGCGGCGACGAGGCCGATGGCGGTGGCGAACAGCGCTTCGGCGATGCCGGGGGCGACGACGGCGAGCGAGGTGTCGCCGCTGGCCGCGATCCCGGAGAAGGAGTTCATGATGCCCCAGACCGTGCCGAACAGGCCAACGAAGGGGCCGATGGCGCCGATGGTGGCCAGCAGCGGCAGGCCGGGCTCGGCGGCGCGGAAGGCGGCGATGAGGGGGGCGCGCATGGCGTATTCCATCCGCTCGCGGTACTCGCCGCGGCTCTCGGCGGGGTCGCGGCCCTCATGCCATTCGCGGGCGCCGGCGCGGATCACCTCGGCGGCCAGGCCACCCTCGGGGGCGGTGGCACCGGTGGTGGCGGCCGCGATGCGCCGCGCCTCGGCGCGCAGGCGGCGGGCGGCGACGATCTTCTCGACGATGATGCCCCAGCAGGCGATCGAGGCGACCACCAGGAGGAGCATGACCCCCTTCACGATGGGGTCGGCCTGCATGAACAGGCCAAGGGGGGAGAGATCGTGATGTGGGGCGGCGGGGTTCATCGCGTTCACTTCTCCAGCGCGACGCCGTTGGCGCGCGAGCTGACGGCAAGGCGTGCGAGGCAGGCGGCGGGGCTGTCCGGGCCGCAGGCAAGGACGTCGTTCAGCAGGACATGGCCGAGGCCGTCGCAGGGGGTGCCGGCGAGGTCGAAGATGCGGGCCATGGTCTTGGCGGCGGGCAGAGGGCCGAGGTCGAGCGCGAGGCGGCGGCCGACCACGCCGTCCTTGCCGAAGATCACGAGGTCGAGGCGCAGCGGGTCGGCGGCAGCGCCTGGGTTGCGGACGAGCATCCACACCCGGCAGCCCTCGGGGCGGGATTCCAGGCGGTTCAGTTCGATGGCGATGGGCTCGGGCGCCTGGGCGCGGGCAGCGGGCGCGGCGATGAGGCCGGCGCCGAGGAGTGCCGTGCCGAGGAGGGCTGCCCGGATGGTGGCCTGGAAGCCGGCCAGAGGGGACGGGCGCCGGAGGGGGCGGGCGACGGGCATGTCTCGGCGCGTCCTTTTCAGTTCGCGGGGGCGTTCGGCGGGACTGTCCGGCGAGGGGGTGCCGGTCCGGTCCTGCCACGGTCCTGGGATCCGCCCTGTATCGCAGGCGCACAATGAGTGCAACGCGGTTGCGAACGATTTGCAGCAGGAGCGGGCAAACTCCCCGTGATGGGGCGCCGCTGCGCGCATCCTTTGCTGCAGCTTAGGGCTTATCAGCCGCGACGCCGCGCTGCGCGGCGTGTGAGAGAGAGATGGCCATGGCCGAGCTTCCGAAGGTTGAAATCGAGGGTGACAGCGAGCCGGTGGTGGCGCTGGCCCTGCTGCGGATCATCATGGAGTCCTCCAAGGAGGGGACGGAGCACGATCGGGATTGGATCCTCTCCACCTATGCCGACTGCCTGGCCGTGGTTGGCGGGGCTGAGGTCTCCTACGACGAGGACGAGGCGGCGGGGACCGAGGAGGGGTGAGCCGGGTCTGAGCTGTTAGGGCTGTGGCGCCAGGAGGGAAAAGGAATTCTCCCTCCCGGACCCTCCCTCATCTTTTTCTGGTTGGCTGCCGCGGAATGCGGGGCTTGCGGTGCGCCGAGGGTCCATGACCCTCGGCGTGGGATATGGCGGTTCGTGCCGCCGAGGTTTTTTGGCCTGCGGCGCCGTCCTTTGATCATCGTATCCGCGGCAGCCTGATCGCTGGGGTCTGGGGACCCCCGGCGGGGTTTCCAGCGCGGGACAAACGCTTCGCGTTTGCCCTGGGTTCGGGAGGCTGGCCTCCCGAGGCCACCGGCTTGCCCAGTGCTCGCGCCGAGCGCAGCGTTCTCCTGAACAGGGGGAGGGGCGCGCGATGGCGGATGGCGGGTATGGGTCTTTGCGGCCGATGGTGGCACCCCGCAGCGTCGCGGTGATCGGCGCGTCGGACGAGCCGACCCGGATCGGGGGGCGCCCGCTGGCCAATATGATCGCGCGCGGGTTCGCGGGGCCGTTATGGCCGGTGAACCCGAAGCGGGACCGGGTGCAGGGGGTGCAGGCCTTCCCGGATGTGGATGCGCTGCCGGGTGTGCCGGATGCGGCTGTGGTCGCGGTACCGGGGGCGCTGGCGGAGGCGGCGGTGGAGGCGTTGGGGCGGCGGGGGTGCCCGGCAGCCATCGTGTTCACGGCTGGTTTCGCCGAGGTGGATGAGGCGGGGCGGGCGGCGCAGGAGCGGCTGGTCGCCATCGCGCGCGGCTATGGCATGCGGCTGCTAGGGCCGAACTGCCTGGGGTTGTTCAATGCGCCGCTGGGCTACTTCCCGATCTTCACCTCCTCCTTTGACAGCGGGTGGCCGGTGGATCCCGTGGCGGGGCGCGGGCGGGTGGGGATTGCGAGCCAGTCCGGCGCCTATGGCACGCATCTGTTCGTCGCGGCGCGGAACCGGGGGATCGCGACGCCGGTGCTGATCACCACGGGCAACGAGGCCGAGGTGACGCTGGGGGATGTGATCGGGCACCTGGCGGAAGACGACGGGGTGGAGGTGATCGCCTGCTATTCCGAGGGAGTGCGGGAGGGGCCGCGCTTCCTGGCGGCGCTGGATCAGGCGCGGCGGGCGAGGAAGCCCGTGGTGATGATGAAGGTGGGGCGGTCCGCGCTCGGGGCGCATGCCGCGCAGTCCCACACCGCCAGCATCGCGGGCGACGATGCGGTGACGGGGGTGGTGCTGGAGGAGTTCGGCGTGCACCGGGCGCGCAACACCGAGGAGCTGCTGGACGTGTGCTACGCGGCCACGCCGCGGATCTATCCGGTGGGGAACACGCTGGGGGTGGTGTCCATCTCCGGCGGCGCGGGGGTGATGATTTCCGACGCGGCGGAGGAGCACGGGCTGGCCATGCCGCCCATGCCGGAGGCGGCGCAGGCGCGGCTGCGGGGGCTGGTGCCGTTCAGCAATCCGTCCAACCCCGTGGACTGCACGGCGCAGGTGTTCAACGACATGTCGCTCGTCGGCGCCTTCGCGCGGAGCATGGTGGAGGACGGCGGGTATTCGAGCCTGATCGCCTTCTTCACGGGGGTGGGCGGTTCGCCCGCCCTGGCGCCGCGGCTGCGGGCGGAGCTGAACGGGGTGAAGGCGGATCATCCGGACCGGCTGTGGGTGCTGAGCGTGCTGGCCGCGCCGGCGCAGGTGCGGGATTACGAGGCGGACGGGTACCTGGTGTTCGAGGACCCGTCCCGCGCCGTGGTGGCGCTGGCGGCGCAGGGGCGGTTCGGGGCGGCCTTCGCGCGGCCGGCGCGGGCGGATGTGGCGCTGCCTTCGGTGGTGTTGCCAGGTACGACGCCGGATGAGGCGCAGGCGAAGCGGCTGCTGGCGGAGGCCGGGATCGCACCCGTGCCGGAGGTGGCGGTTGGCGATGCGGAGTCTGCGGTGTCGGCTGCGCGGGAGATCGGCTTTCCCGTGGTGATGAAGCTGCTGTCGCCGGACATCCTGCACAAATCCGAGGTGGGCGGCGTGCTGCTCGGCATCGCCGACGAGGACGGGGTGCGTGCGGCGCATGCGCGGCTGCTGGCCAATGCGGCGGTGAATGCGCCGGGGGCGCGGGTGACGGGCATCCTTGTCGCGCGGCAGGTGGTGGGTGCGGTGGAGATGGCGCTGGGCATCACGCGCGACCCGGTGTTCGGGCCGGTGGTGATGGTCGGGCTGGGCGGCGTTTTCATCGAGGTGCTGCGCGACGTGGCGCTGCGGCGCTGCCCTGTGGATGCGACGGAGGCGGAGAGGATGATCCGGTCGCTCCGCGGCTTCCCGCTGCTGGATGGCGCGCGCGGGCGGCCGCGGGCGGATGTGCCGGCGCTGGCGCGGGCGGTTTCGGCCTTGTCCGCCTTTGCGATGGCGGCGGGGGAGCGGCTGGTGTCGGTGGATGTGAATCCGGTGCTGGTGCTGCCCGAGGGGGAGGGGGCCTTCGCGGCGGATGCGGTGATTGAGTTGGCGGGGGGCTGATCTGGCCGCCCGGGTGAGGCTTTGCCTCCCCCGTACCCCCTCCACCGGGGAGGCAACGGCCTCCCCGGACCCCGCGTCGGGTTCTTAGGCGCGCCGGTCGATGGAGGGTGGCGCCGCGGGCGGATGGATTTGGCCATAAAGACCGCGCTGCCGGTCGCCGAGGATCGTGGACCCTCGGCGGGACCCCTGGAAACAGATGCTGGGGTCCGGGGAGTATCATACTCCCCGGTGGAGGGGGTCTGGGGGAGGCGACGCTTCACCCGGGGGCCGGGGGAGACGACCCTGGAAGCCTATGGCAGATTGAGAGCATGCAGAGTTTGATCGGCCGCCCCGTCATCGTGTTCGACACCGAGACGACGGGTTGCACCGGGCAGGACCGGGTGGTGTCGCTGGGCGCGGTGCGGCTGGATGCGGCGCTGGAGCCGGAGGCGACCTTGCATCTCGTGTTCGCGCCGGGGATGCGCTGCCATTTCGGGGCGTATCGGGTGCATGGGATGTCGGACGCGTATCTCGCACGGCAGCCGGGGTTTGCGGCCCATGCGGCCGAGGTGGCGGACTTCTTCGGGGGCGCGATTGGGTGCGCGCATAATCTATCGTTTGACCGGCGGATGCTGGGGGGCGAGTTCGACCGGCTGGGGATGCCGCGGCCGTGGTCGGACGAGTACTGCACGATGTTGGCGTGGCGGCGGCATCGGCCGGGAGAGCGGTCCGGCCTGGCGCATGCGTCGGCGGCCTGTGGGCTGGCGCGGGAGACGGCGCTGCACGGGGCGCTGGAGGATGCGTGGCTGGCGGTGAATCTGCTGCGCACGATGCACGGGATGGTGCCGGCGCCGATGCGGCTGCATGGCTTCACCAATGACCAGGCAGTGGAGATGGCGGCGTGATCGGGGAGCGGGCGGAGCGGTTCCGAGCGCTGCACGAGGCTGGGTGCTTCGTGCTGCCGAATGCGTGGGATGCGGGAAGCGCGCGGTTGATGGCGGGGCTGGGTTTCGGGGCTGTCGCGACGACCTCGGCGGGGTTGGCTTTCATGCTTGGCCGGCGGGACATGGAGGCGGCGGTTTCGCGCGAGGACGCGCTGGGGAATGCGCGGGATCTCGTGCGTGCGGTGGACCTGCCGGTTTCGGCGGATCTGGAGGACGGGTTCGGGGCGTCGCCCGAGGATGTGGCGGCGACGGTGCGGGCCGCGTTCGGGGTTGGGCTGTGCGGCTGCACGATCGAGGACACGACGGCGGATCCGGCGGCGCCGATCCATGGGTTCGATGCCTCTGTCGCGCGGGTGGCGGCGGGGGTGCGGGCGGCGCGGGAGGCGCCGCATCCCTTCGTGCTGACGGCGCGGGCGGAGAACTTCCTGCACGGCCGGCCGGATCTGGAGGATACGATCCGGCGGCTGGTGGCTTTTGCGGAGGCGGGGGCGGATTGCCTCTACGCGCCGGGGCTGCCGGATGAGGAGGCGATCGTGGCGGTGGTGCGCGCCGTGGCGCCGCGGCCGGTGAATGTGCTGATCGGGCCGCGCAGCGGTGCGGTGCCGCTGGCGCGGCTGGCGGAGCTGGGTGTGCGTCGGGTGAGCGTGGGCGGGGCCATCGCGCGCGCGGCCTATGGCGCGGCGCTGCAGGCCGGGCGGGCCTTGCTGGCGGGGGATATGCCGGGGATTGCGGCGCTCACGCCCTATGGCGAGATCGCGCCTTTCATGCGTTCGGGAGAAGAGCAGACGTGATCGACAAGATCGTCCGGGACCTGGCGGCGGCCCTGGAGGGCGTGCGGGACGGCAGCACGGTGCTGGTGGGTGGCTTCGGTGCGGCGGGGCAGCCCGACGACCTGATCGAGGCGCTGATCGAGCAGGGAGCGACGGACCTCACCATCGTTGCCAACAATGCCGGCACGGGGCGCACGGGGCTGGCGCGGCTGATGGAGCTGGGGCGGGTGCGGAAGATCATCTGCTCCTTCCCGCGCAGCCAGGGCTCGGTGGTGTTCGAGGAGCTGTACAAGGCGGGCAAGCTGGAGCTCGAGATCGTGCCGCAGGGGACGCTGGCGGAGCGGATGCGCGCGGCGGGCGCGGGCGTGCCGGCCTTCTTCACGCCGACGGCCGCCGGCACGAAGCTGGGCCAGGGCAAGGAGATGCGGGAGTTCGGCGGTCGCCCCCATGTGATGGAGCTAGCCCTTCCCGGCGATGTGGCGCTGGTGGAAGCCTGGGAGGCCGACCGCTGGGGGAACCTGACCTATCGGCGGAGCGGGCGGAACTTCAACCCTGTCATGGCGATGGCGGCGAAGCTGACGATCGTGCAAGCGCAGAACATCGTCGATCTCGGCGCGATCGAGGGCGAGCGCGTGGTGACGCCGGGCATCTTCGTGGACCGCGTGGTGCAGGTGCGCCGCGGCGCGCCCTGGGCATAGAGGAGGCACGACGATGGAGACCTGGTCTCGCACGCAGATGGCTGGACGTGTCGCGCAGGACATTCCGGAGGGGTGGTACGTCAATCTCGGCATCGGGATCCCGACACTGGTGGCGGACCATGTGCCGGTGGAGCGCGAGGTGGTGCTGCATTCGGAGAACGGCATCCTCGGCATGGGGCCGGCGCCCGCGAAGGGCGAGGAGGATGCCTGGCTGATCAATGCGGGCAAGCAGCCGGTGACGCTGCATCCCGGCGGTTCCTATTTCCATCATGCCGACAGCTTCGCGATGATCCGCGGCGGGCATATCGACCTGTGCGTGCTCGGTGCCTTCGAGGTGGCGAGTAATGGGGACATCGCCAACTGGGCGACGAGCGAGAACGACACGGCGCCGGCAGTGGGCGGCGCGATGGATCTGGCCGCCGGTGCGAAGCGCGTCTGGGTGATGATGGAGCACACGACGAAGGACGGGCGGCCGAAGCTGGTGGAGGCCTGTTCCTATCCGCTGACGGCGATGCGGGCGGTGTCGCGCGTGTACACCAACCTGGCGGTGCTGGACGTGGCAGAGGAGGGCTTCGTGCTGCGGGATCTCGCGCCGGGCGTGACGCTGGAGCACCTGCGTTCCGTTACGGCGGCGCCCGTGCAGGACGCGCGGGCGGTGGTGGCATAGCATGAGCACGACCTTGCCGGAGGGCATGTCGCTCGGCGTCGCGCGGGAAGGCGCGGTGCTGGTGCTGACGCTGGATTATCCCGCACGGCGCAATGCGCTTGCGGTGCCGCTGCGCGAGCGGATGTCGGATGTGCTGGAGGAGGCCGAGGGCGATCCTGGCGTGCGCGCCGTGGTCGTCACCGGGGCGTCGGGCAATTTCTGCTCGGGCGGTGACCTCTCGGGCATGGAAGTGGCGGATGCGCTGGCGGGGCGGGAGCGGCTGCGGCGGGCGCACCGGCTGATCCGGCTGATCGCGGCCGGGTCCAAGCCCGTGGTGGCCGCGGTGGAGGGATGGTGCGTGGGCGCCGGCCTGTCGCTCGCCTGCGCGTGCGATCTGGTTGTAGCGGCCGAGGATGCGCGCTTCATGGCGGGCTTCGGCAAGGTGGGGCTGATGGCCGATCTCGGCCTGCCCTTTACCCTGCCGGCGCGGGTGGGCGCCGGGCGGGCGCGGCGCATCCTGATGCTGCACGAGCAGGTGACGGCGGGCGAGGCCGAGCGGATCGGGCTGCTGGAGCAGGTGGTGCATCGCGGCCAGGCGCTGCATTTCGCCGTGGAGCGGGCGCGCTTCCTCGCGGCCCAGGCGCCGGGGCCGATGGCGCTGACCAAGTCGATGCTGGCGGCGGGGCTGGATGCCGCGCTGGAGGTGGAGCGGGGGTTCCAGGCCACGCTGTTCCTCTCGGCCGATCACCGCGAGGGGCGGGCGGCTTTCCTTGAGAAGCGGGAACCGCGCTTCGGCGCGGAGTGACGCGCTCGTTTGCCGGAACGAAGGGGGGCTGATATGGGGGCGCCGTTCCGCGGTTCCCGGGTTCCATGATCACCTGCTCGCTCATCGTTCCGATCTACCGGAACGAGGAAAACCTGCCCGACCTGATCGAGGCGCTGACCGGGCTGGCGGCGCGCGTGCCGGGATTCGAGGCGGTGCTGGTGGTGGATGCCTCGCCGGATCACTGCGAGGCGCTGTTGCGGGCGGCGCTGCCCAATCTCGGCTTCCCGGCGCAGCTTCTCGCGCTCTCGCGCAATTTCGGGGCCTTCGCCGCCATCCGCGAAGGGCTGATGGCCGCGCGCGGGCGGTATTTCGCGGTGATGGCGGCCGACCTGCAGGAGCCGCCGGAACTGGCGGAACGGTTCTTCTCGATCCTGCGGGACGACGAGGCGGATCTGTGCCTGGGCGTGCGGGCTTCCCGCCAGGACCCGGGAATGGCGCGCTTCCTGTCGCAGACCTACTGGCGGCTGTACAAGCGGTACGTTATCCGCGAGGTGCCGGCGGGCGGGGTGGACATCTTCGGCTGCAACGAGGCGGTGCGCACCGCGCTGCTGGCGCTGGACGAGCGGTCGGGCTCGCTGATCGGGCAGCTGTTCTGGGTGGGGTTCCGGCGGCTCGAGGTGCCCTATGACCGGCGTGCGCGGACCAAGGGGACGAGCGCCTGGGTCTTCGCCAAGCGGCTGCGCTACTTCGTGGACAGCGTGTTCGCCTTCTCCGATCTGCCGATCACCCTGCTGGTGGGGATTGGCGCGGTGGGCGGCGCGCTCTCGGTGATTGTCGGCATGGTGGTGCTGCTGGCCTGGCTGTTCCGGGATATTCCCGTCGAGGGCTATGTGCCGATCATGATCGCGGTGCTGTTCTTCGGCTTCATGACGCTGCTCTCGCTCGGCATCATCGGCATCTATGTCTGGCGGATCAGCGAGAACGTGCGGGGGCGGCCGAACGCGATCGTCGCTCGCCGCGAGGAGAACGGGCCGGGCGCCGGGGCCGGGCTGATCGCGGCGCCCGATGCGCTGGACGGGCCGGTGCAGGCGCCGGGCCGGGCGGCCGCTCCCGCCCGCCTCTCGCCTGGCTGATGCTGCTGCCTCCTGGCTTCGCCGCCCTGTTCCGTGTTCCATCCGTTGCATGAGCGAGCCCGCATGAACCCGCCCCGCATCCATCCCCAGGCGCTGTGCGAGAGCGAGAGGATCGGCGAGGGCACGCGGGTCTGGGCCTTCGCGCATGTGCTGCCCGGCGCGGTGATCGGGGCGGACAACAACATCTGCGACGGCGTCTTCATTGAGAACGACGTGGTCACGGGCGACCGCGTGACGATCAAATGCGGCGTCCAGCTCTGGGACGGGCTGCGGGTGGAGGACGATGTCTTCATCGGGCCCAACGCCACCTTCACCAACGACATGTTCCCACGCAGCCGGGTGCAGCGGGGGGCGCTGCCGCCCATCACCCTGCGCCGCGGCGCCTCGATCGGGGCGAACGCCACCATCCTTCCCGGCCTGACCGTCGGGCCGGGCGCCATGGTCGGCGCCGGCACGGTCATCACGGCGGATGTGCCCGCCAACGCCGTGGTCGTCGGGAATCCCGCGCGCGTCATCGGTTATGCCGGGGTGGATGCGGCGGTCGAGCCGCGCGCCTTGCCGGAGGACGCGCCCTGCCGCGTCGTCGTCACGGAATCCCACCGGGACCCGCGCGGCCGCCTCTCCCACTGGCCGCTGGATTCGGCCCTGCCCTTCACCCCGCGCCGCCTCTACGTGATCGATGGCGCGCCGGATGGCTGGGCCCGGGGCGGTGGCGCCTATCGCCGTTCCCACCAGTTCCTCATCGCGACGCAGGGGGCGGTGACCATCGCCATGGATGACGGCACCCGGCGCTGCGCCGTGCGCCTCTCCGGCCCCGATGCCGGGCTTCATGTTCCGCCGGGCACCTGGACGCTGCAATACGCGCACACCGCCGATGCTGCCCTGCTGGTTCTCGCCAGCGAGCCCTATGATCCGGACGAGCGGATCACGGATTATCTCTCCTGCTTCGGGGATGCGGGGGCATGAGCGTCAACACCACGCGGCGCGGCCTGCTCGGCCCTTCGGCCCGCGGCCTTGTGGCCGATCTCGCGCTCGTTCTCCTCGCCTCGGTGGCGACCGTTGTGCTCTTCGCCGTCCTGCGCCGGCTCGGCCTGCCCTTCGGGCTGCGGATCGGCGCGATGGGGGAGGACTACAACTGGCTCCTCATCCTGTCCTCTCCCAATGCTTCGGCCCGCGCCCAGGCTTTCTGGGCGATGAACGACCGCAACCCGCTCTCGCCCTGGTGGTACATCCCCATGCGGGCGCTCTACGCCAACGGCGCGAACGGGCCCTATCTGACGCGGCTGCTGGTGCAGCCGCTGCTCGGCGTCTCGATCTACCTCATGGTCCGGGCGGCCACGCAGGGGCGGGCACGGGGCATCGCGCTCGGCGCGGGCATGCTCGGCGGGGTCTGGCTGCTGCACACCTCGCCCGACCAGATCGCCTGGAACTTCATGGGCGCGCTCTCGCTGAGCTGCTTGTCCATCGCCGCCTTCGCCGCCTGGGTGAATGGCGGGCGGAGCGCGCCGGGCTGGTACGGGCTCTCCCTCGTGCTCTGGTTCGCGGCCTTCGGCAGCTACACCTTCCAGGTGGGCGCGGTGGTCGGGATCGGCCTTCTCTCGCTGCTGAACCCGCGCCTGCAAAGCCAGGGGCTGCCGCGCCGGCTGGCGGTGGCGGTGGCCGAGGTCCTGCCCTATCCGCTGCTGCTTGGCGCCTTCGTGCTAATGTGGAAGACGACGCAGAACCCGGCCATGGCGCAGTACTACGCGCTGGATCCCTCCCTTCTGCTGCGCAACCTGCCCTCCTCCCTTTGGGAGGGGCTGACGCTCGCGCATTACCATCCCTTCGCCATCCGGGCGCTCGGGCTCCTCGGCTGGGCAAGCATCGGGCTGGCGGCGCTGTTCGGCCTGGCGGCCGCCGGGCTGCAGCTGCTGGTCACGCGGGGTGAGGCGCCGGCGCGGCTGCGGGACGCAGGGCTGGTGCTGGCAATCGCGGCGGGGCTGGTGCTGCCGACGCTGCTGATCGAGTCCATGTCCGGCACCTGGACCGTGGGGCTGCGCTGGCCGATGGTGGACCAGGGCTGGCGGCCGCTGTTCTGGGTCAGCGTCGCCGCGCTGCTCCTCGCCGCCCTGCCGCTCTCGGCAGCGGTTCGGCGGCTGGGGCTCGCGGCCGTCACGGGGATCGCGGCGGCCTGGGTGCTCCTGCCCTCGCTCGGCTACAACAACCTGCAGAGCGTCGCCTCGGCCCATGAGCAGGCGATGATGACGCAGGTGCGCGCCGTGGCGCAGCGCGTGCCGCCGGGCGCGGCCTTCAACGTCGTCGTCCTCGTCGATCCCGGCGTGGCGCTCGTCACGCCCGACATCATGTCCTACCGCGTGGCGCCGATCTGGTTCCCGGGCCGCGATTACGGCCTGCGCGTGCTGCAGCACGACACCGACCGCCGGCGGGACTGGGACAGCGAGAGCTGGTCGCGCGTGGTGCTGGAGGACGGGCATGCCTCTAACCTGCGGATCGGCCCGGGCACCGGCCCCTATCCCGCGATCCGCATCCTGCGCTTCGATGGGCGGACCGTCTCCGTTCCGCCCGTTCTGGACGCGGCTGATTTCGCCGGCTACCCCGTAACATGGCTGCGGACGATGCCGTTGCGGCAGGATCCCGCCAATCCCTGACGCGGAGTGGCCATGACGGAATCCTGGCGCCTGACGGCGAGCGAGATCGCATCCCTGGTCCGCTCGCGGGACCTTTCCGCCGAGGCGGTGGCGCGGGAGGCGTTGGCCCGGCTGGACCAGGCCAATCCCGCCATCAACGCGGTGGTGCAGTTCATGCCCGAGGAGGCGCTGGCGGCGGCGCGGGCGGTGGACGAGGCGATCGCGCGCGGGGAGGATCCCGGGCCGCTGGCGGGGGTGCCGGTCACCACCAAGGTCAATGTCGACCAGAAGGGGCACGCCACCACCAACGGGCTGCGCATCCAGTGCGACCTGGTCGCGAAGGCGGACAATCCCGTCGTCGCCAACCTGCGCAAGGCGGGGGCGGTGATCATCGGGCGGACGAACACGCCGGCCTTTTCCCTGCACTGGTTCACGCGCAATTCGCTTCATGGCCACACGCGCAACCCGCGGAACCCCGCGCTGACGCCGGGCGGGTCCTCGGGCGGGGCGGCGGCGGCGGTCGCGGCCGGGATCGGGGCGATCGGGCATGGGACGGATATCGGCGGCTCGGTCCGCTATCCCGCCTATGCCTGCGGCATCCATGGGCTGCGGCCGACGATCGGGCGGGTGCCGGCCTGGAACCCGTCCTCAGGCGAGCGGGCGATCGGGGCGCAGCTGATGGCGGTTTCCGGCCCGCTGGCGCGCAGCATTGCGGATATCCGCCTGGCGCTGCGGGCCATGGCGGCCCCCGATGCGCGCGACCCCTGGTGGACCCCGGCGCCGCTGGACGGGCCGGCTTTCCCCAAGCGTGCCGCGCTCTGCGTGCGACCGGAGGGAATGGCGACGACGCCGGAGGTGGAAGCGGCCGTGCGGGCCGCAGGCCGGCGGCTGCAGGATGCGGGCTGGACGGTGGCGGAGACGCCGGTGCCGCCGCTGCGCGAGCCCGCGCGGCTGCAGGCCATGCTGTGGCTGGCCGAGAGCCGGCGCGGGATGAAGCGGGCGCTGGCGGAGGAGAACGATCCGGACGCCAACTTCGTCTTCGCGCAGATGGAGCGGCTGTGCCCGGAGCCGGACATGAACGCCTTCCAGGACGGGCTGCAGGCGCGGGCGGGGTTCCTGCGGGAATGGAGCCTGTTCCTCGAGCGCTATCCGGTGGCGCTCATGCCCGTCTCGGCCGAGCTGCCCTTCCCTGATCTGTTGGACCTGGAATCGCCGGAGGCCTTCGACCGGGTGATCGAGGGCATGCTGCCGCAGGTAGGGCTGCCGCTGATGAGCCTGCCGGGGCTGACGGTGACCACCGACCTGTCCGGCCCCGCGCCGCTCGGCGTGCAGCTGGTGGCCGGGCGGTACCGCGAGGACGTGCTGCTGGAGGCAGGGGCACTGCTGGAGACGGCGATCCCTGTGGCGGAGCCGCGGCTGGCCTGAGCGGGCGGTGCTGGTGGCCCCGGGGAGAGGAAGAAGGAATCCTTCCTCTCCCCAGACCCCTCACCATCATCTTCTTCTATCGGTCGGAAAGGCTTCGTTGGAGGTGCGCCTCGGGTCGATGACCCGAGGCGGCTGCAAGGGCGGTATCGATCCGCGGCAGCCCGATGGGGGTCCAGGGGCCTCGGCCCCTGGCGGGCGAGGTCCGGAGAGGGCGGAGCCCTCTCTGGGAGGCAACGCGACGGGGCAGGCCGGCGTTATCTCTGCCTCACGTTGTCGTTTCGGAGGTTCGTGGCATGTCCGACGAGAAGGCCGGCACACCGCCGGGCGTGACGGGCGACCAGACGCGCGCCGGGCAGATGAACCCGGGCGACGACGCGCCGCCAGGCACGCCTGGCACGGGCGAGGATGCCTGCCCGGATTGCGGCGGCAGCGGCAAGGTCGCGGCCGGGGCCTGCCCGAATTGCGGCGGCACGGGGCTGGTGACCCGGGGCGTCGCCGGCGGCTGACGGAGCGGCGAGTCGTTTCCTGACAACCCCGGCCGCCTCTCCACGTTTCCACCCCCGCGGGCCAAGCGCGGCGCCGTGGCCCCCAGGCTTCATCGGCACTCAGTCATCGATATCGAGGAGAGACACAATGGACAGCGATCGGATCATCGGCGCCGGCAAGCAGGCGGCGGGCCAGGTGCAGGAAGGCGTGGGCAGCCTGATCGGCGACAGCCGCACCCAGGCGCAGGGCCAGAAGAACCAAGTTCAGGGCGAGGTCCAGAACCAGATCGGCCAGCTCGA
The DNA here is from genome assembly GCF_054165765.1 of Roseomonas sp. WA12. Lineage (NCBI taxonomy): Bacteria > Pseudomonadati > Pseudomonadota > Alphaproteobacteria > Acetobacterales > Roseomonadaceae > Roseomonas > Roseomonas sp. WA12. The sequence continues at coordinate 4,277,289 of NZ_CM135108.1, forward strand.
GGACTACATCCGCGACCAGCCGCTGACGGCGGCCGCCATCGCCGTGGGCTTCGGCTGGCTGCTCGGGCGCCTGCGGATCATCTGATCCGGCGGGTTCGGGTTCAGGGCGGCGTGGCGGTCCCTTGGGGCTGCTGCGCCGCCCTTCTCTTTGTCCGGGCCACTGCAACGGATCGTCTCCGGGCCTGTCGGGTGGTGCCGGGCGCCCCTATTTTGCGCTGGGCATGAATGCCCTGCCGCGCCGCCCGCTGATCGGGTTTGCCCTTCTTCCCCTCGCGCCGCGCCCGTTGCGCGCCTCGGCGCTGGACGGGGCGTTGCGGGACGCTGCCGCCTTTCCGCGCCTGCACAGTGTGACGGTGGCGCAGGGTGGGCGGATCCTGGCGGAGCGGCATCTGCGCGGGCCGGCGCTGGACGTGCCGCATAATATCAAATCCGCGTCCAAGACCGTGCTCTCCGCCCTGGTGGGCTGCGCCATCGCGCGCGGCGTGCTGCGGGGGGTGGACCAGCCCGTGCTGCCTCTGCTGGGCATCCGGCCGGCGGGGATGGACCCGCGGGTGGAGGCGATCACGGTCGGGCACCTGCTGACGATGCGGGCGGGGCTGGAGCGGACCTCGGGCGCGAATTACGGCGGCTGGGCGGCGGCGCGGGATCCGGTGGCCTATGCGCTGGCGCGGCCCTTCGTGGACCAGCCCGGGGGCGGGATGCAGTACTCCACGGGGTCCACGCACATTCTGGGCGCGGCGCTGGCGCGAGCGGCGGGGCGGCCCTTGCTGGAACTGGCGCGGGACTGGCTGGGCGGGCCGCTGGGCATCGCCATCCCGGCCTGGCCGCGCGATCCGCAGGGCCGGTACTACGGCGGCAACGACATGCGGCTGACGGCGCGCGCGCTGCTGCGCTTCGGGGAGTGTTACCGGCTGGGCGGCGTATGGAACGGGGCGCGGGTGATCCCGGCGGACTGGATCGCGGAGGGCTGGGTTCCGCGCACGCGCTCCTCCTGGAGCGGGCAGCTCTATGGCTATGGCTGGTGGATCGCGGCGGCGCGGGGAATGCGGGTGTTCTTCGCCTGGGGATATGGCGGGCAGATGCTGTATCTGGTGCCGGAGATGGAGTTGAGCGTGGTGATGCTGTCGGACCCGGCGGCGCCGCGCGACCCTGTTCATATGGCGTCGCTGCACGCGCTGCTGGCGGAGGGGATCATGCCAGCATTGGGCGCGGGATCGGGTGACGGGGCGGAGGCGCTGGCGGTGCCGGAGTAGGTGGGACGGACGGGGGTGGGCCGGGTGCGGGACGGCGCCACCGGGGTATCCGTGAAGGGTGTCTGCCCTCGTCTGCCGTGTTCTCGCCCGGATTCCAACATGGTCGGGGGGCAGGTTGCCCGGGGCGTGGCGGATCCGGAGGCGGGTTCGGCAAGCAATGACCCCAAGGGGCCGCTCCCCTGCACGTCATCGCCACGTCACCCATTCCTGCTTGCCGTGCCCTGGCGGGCGGGAGGGAGGGCGGCCAGGATGGGTCCGCAACGGCCCTGGGGCGACGCATGATCACGCTGCACCACCTGAACAACTCCCGCTCGCAGCGCGTGCTGTGGCTGCTGGAGGAGTTGGAGGTTCCCTACGAGATCCGGCGCTACGAGCGCGATCCGGCGACGATGCTGGCGCCGCCGGAACTGCGGGCGGTGCATCCGCTGGGCAAGGCGCCCGTGATCACCGAGGACGGGATGGTGGTGGCCGAGACAGGGGCGATCGTGGAGTACGTGCTGGCGCGGTACGGGCAGGGGCGGCTGGTGCCGCCGGAGGGCGGCCCGGCGTTCTGGCAGTACCGGCACTGGATGCACCATGCCGAGGGGTCGGCGATGCCGCCGCTGGTTATGACGCTGATCTTTGGCAGCTTGGCGAAGCGGGTGCCGGCGCCAATGCAGGCGGCCGCGCAGGGGATGGCGGAGCTTCTGCAGAAGGGGATCGTGGACCCGAACCTGGAGCGGCTGAAGGATTACTGGAACGAGGCGCTGGCGGAGACGGGCTGGTTCGCAGGGCCGGAGATGACGGCCGCGGATGTGATGATGAGTTTTCCGCTGGAGGCCGCCGCCGGGCGGTCGCCCTTCGGGCCAGGGCGGCCGAATCCGGGGGCGTTCCTGGCGCGCATCCAGGCCCGCCCAGCCTATCGACGGGCGCTGGAGCGGGGCGGGCCGTATGCTTATGCGCGGTGAGTTTTTCGTCGGGCCGGTTCGGCCGGCGTACCAACGCTACTGACAGAAAGAGAAGGGGTCCGGGGGGATCCCTCCCCCCGGTCTTTTCTTCCGCAAGTAACGCTTCCCGCCGCGCCCCGCCGTCCCCAAACTAGGGGGATGGCCTCCCCGGTACCCGTCCAGCAGGACACGCCCGACCCCGATTTCGCGGAGCTTCTCGCCCGCCGCCCGCATCTGACCGCCCATGTGCTGGACGGGCTGGTGATGGAGGATGTGCCGCTGGTGCGGATCGCGCGCGAGGTGGGCACGCCGGCCTGGGTGTATTCCGCCGACACGCTGCGGCGGCGGTACGGCGCGCTGCGGGATGCGCTGGCCGAGGCGGGGCTGCAGGCCTCCATCCATTATGCCGTGAAGGCGAATGACAGCCTGGCGGTGCTGCGCGTGCTGGGCGCCGAGGGCGCCGGTGCGGATGTGGTGAGCGAGGGCGAGTTGCGCGCGGCGCGGGCGGCGGGGATTTCGGCGGATCGCATCGTGTTCTCCGGCGTGGGCAAGACGCATCGGGAAATTGCGCTCTCGCTGGAGGAGGGCATCCTTCAGATCAATGCGGAGAGCGCGGAGGAGGTGGAGCGCATCTCCGAGGTGGCGGCGGGGATGGGGCGGATGGCGCCGGTTTCGCTGCGCATCAACCCGGATGTGGATGCGCGGACGCATGCGAAGATCTCCACGGGGCTGGCGGAGAACAAGTTCGGCATCGCCTACACCGATGCGGCGGCGCTGTACGCGCGGATGGCGGCGCTGCCGGGCATCCGGCCGATCGGGCTTGCCGTGCATATCGGCAGCCAGATCACCGAGGGGATGGCGGGGTATCGCGCGGCCTATGGGCGGGTGGCGGAGTTGGCGCGGGCGCTGATGGCGCGCGGGCTGCCGGTGGAGCGGCTGGACTGCGGCGGGGGCCTGGGCATCCCGTATCGGGACGAGCTGCCGCCCTCACCGGCCGCGCTGGCAGGCGCGATCAAGGCGATGCTGGGGCCGCTGGGGCTGCCCGTGATGTTGGAGCCGGGGCGGTGGATCGCGGGTCCGGCGGGGGTGCTGCTGTCCTCGGTGGTGCTGCAGAAGCGTGGGCAGGCCCGGCGCTTCGTGGTGCTCGACGCCGCGATGAACGATCTAGTGCGGCCGGCTATGTACGAGGCCTGGCACGGCATCCTGCCCCTGGCGCCGGACCTGCTGCACGCGCCGCTGTCACCCGCCGAAGTGGTGGGACCGGTTTGCGAGAGCGGGGACACCTTCGCGCGCGGCCGGGCGCTGCCGGACCTGCCGCCAGGGGCGCTGGTGGCCTTCCTGGATGCCGGAGCTTACGGCGCGACCATGTCCTCCACCTACAACGCCCGGCCGCTGGCGGCGGAGGTGCTGGTGGACGGGAACCGATGGGCGGTGACGCGGGCGCGGCAGTCGCATGAGGCGCTGCTGGCCGGGCAGGTGGTGCCGGAGTGGCTGGACCAGGATTGCTCAGGGGTAACGGCTTGAGCGGGACGGGCACCCGCCCGCCGGGCCGCGGCGCGGCCGGGTCCTCCGGCGCGCCGGACGGGCCGGTGGGTGGGCGCCCGGTTCCTGCTGTGAAGGCCGCTGTTGGTCCGGGGCGGCTCGGGCGGCTGCGGCTGCGTGCGCGGTTGGTGCTGTTCTGGGAGGCGCTGTGGCCGCGGGCTTGGCCGGTGGTGGGGGTGGTGGGGCTGTTCCTCACCCTCGCGTTGTCCGGGTTGTTCCTCCTGCTGTCGCCGCTGGCGCACCTGGTTCTGCTGGCCGTGCTGATTGCGGCGCTGCTGGTTGCGGCGATCCGGGGCGCACGGGGCTTCGTGCTGCCAGGGGATGAGGCGGCGGACCGGCGGCTGGAGCGGGCCTCGGGCCTCAAGCACCGGCCGCTGGCGACGCTGCTGGACCGGCCGGCGGGGGGCGATGCCACGGCGATGGCGCTGTGGCGGGCGCATCAGGCCCGGGAGGCGGCGCGGCTTCGTGCCCTGCGCGCGGGAATGCCTCGGCCGGGGCTGGCGGCGCGCGATCCGCGGGCGCTGCGGACGGGGCTGGCGGTGGCCTTCGTCGCGGCGCTGACCATGGCGGGGAGCGAGGCGCCGGAGCGGATCCGGCGCGCGCTGTGGCCCGACGGAGCGGCGGCGGTGCCGGGACTGGCGCCGCGGCTGGAGGCCTGGGTGACGCCGCCGGCCTATACGGGGGCGCCGCCGGTGTTCCTCGATCCCTCGGGGGGAAGTGCCTCGGTGCCGGCGGGAAGCCGGCTGCGGGCGGCGCTCTCGGGCGGGAGCGGGGCGCCGGAGCTGCTGCGGGACGACCTGCCGGCGGCAGTGTTCCAGCCCCTGGGCCCGGGCAGCCACAGTGCGGAGGCGGTGCTGGACGCCGGCGGGCGGGTGAGCGTGCGCCAGGGCGGGCGCGAGGTGGCGGGGTGGTCGATCGCGGTGCAGGCGGATGCGCCGCCGCGGATTTCCTTCGCCGAGCCGCCGGGGCAGGCGACCGGGCCGGGGGCGCGCAGCCTTGCCACGCGCATTCCTTGGCGGGCGGAGGACGATTGGGGCGTGGCCGCAGCGGGGGCGGAAATCCGGCTCGTCGCGCGCCCGGATGCGGCGCCGGTCGCGGTGGATCTGCCGTTGCCGCCGGGGCAGGCCCGCACGCCGCGCGGGGTGGCCCAGCCGGATCTGTCGGCGCATCCCTGGGCCGGGCTGCCCGTGCGTGTGCGGCTGGTGGCACGGGACGGCGCCGGGCAGGAGGGGCGGTCGGAGGAGGCGGGGGTGACCCTGCCGGAGCGGGGGTTTAACCACCCCGTGGCGCGCGGGCTGATCCTGCTGCGCAAGGGGCTCTCGTTGGATCCGACCGCGCGCGCTCGGGCGATGGAGGGGCTGGACCGGCTTTCCGAGAACCCGCTGGCCTTCGAGAACGACACAGCGACCGCGCTGGCGCTGCGCTCCGCCCGGAGCCGCCTGGATGCGGATACCCGGCTGGAGGCGGTGGGCGAGGCGCAGCAGACGATGTGGGACATGGCGCTGGCCCTGGAGGAGGGGCGGGCCGATCGCACGGCACGGTCCCTGGCTGAGACGCGGGAGCGTCTGCGCGAGGCGTTGCGCGAGCGGGAGCGGCAGGAGCGCGAGCGGGCGGAGGCGCAGCGGGAGGGCCGCGAGGGCGAGCAGCGGCGCGAGAACGAGGAGCGCCGGCAGGCCGGGGCGGAGCCTCGGCCGGAGGGGGAGCGGCCCCAGGCCGAGCGTGAGGCGCAGGACCGCGAGCAGAATCAGGAGCGGGCGGAGGCCGAGCGGCGCGAGCGAGCCGGGCAGCCGCCGGGCGCCGAGAATGAGCAGGCCCGGCAGGAGCGGGCCCAACAGGAGCAGGCGCGGCGTGAGGAAGCGGAGCGTCGCGAGGCAGAGCGCGACCAGGCGCGGACGGAGACGGACCGCCGCATCCAGGAGCTGCGCGAGGCCGTGCGGCGGCACATGGATGCGCTGGCCGAGCGGACGCAGCGCGAGAATGGCGAGGCGCCGCAGGATGCCCCGCCGCCCCAGGCCCGCCCGCAGGACCGCCGCGAGGCCGAGCGCCGCACGGACCGCATGCGCGAGCAGAACCGCCAGGACCGCCCCGAGGAGGCCGAGCGCGAGCTGGCGGAGCTGGAGCGGATGCTGGAGCAGCTGGAAAACGGCCAGATGGCCGAGAACCAGCGCCAGGAGCGCCGGCAGCAGCGCCAGCGCGGGCAGCAGCAGATGGGCGTGATCCAGGACATGGTGCGGCGGGAATCGCGCCTGCTGGATGGGGCCCATCGCCGCGCGGAGGCCGATACCGGCCGGCGGGAGCGGGAACGGCGCCAGGCCTATCCCTGGAACCGCAACTTGCCGCCCGAACCCGCGACGCAGCCGGCACCGGATGCGGCGGCCGAGGCGCGGGTGCAGCGGGCGCTGCGCCGGGCGCTGGGCGAGCTGATGCAGCAGCAGGGGGACCTAACTGGGGACGTGCCGGCGCCGCTCGGCCGGGCGGATCAGGCGATGCGCGAGAGCGCCGAAGCGCTGGGATCAGGCACCGACCCGCGCCCGCACCAGGAGCGCGCGATCCGCGAGCTGTCCGAGGGTGGGCGGCAGATGGCGCAGCGGATGCAGCGGCAGTTCGGCCGCCCCGACCAGCCCCAGCCCGGCGAGGGCCAGGAGGGCGAGGGCGAAGGCCAGGGCGATGCCATGGCCGAGGGCGGCGAGCAGGGGGGCGAAGGCCAGGACCAGATGGCCGAGAATGGCGAGGGGCGCGATCCGCTCGGCCGCCGGCTGCGCGAGGGGAATGGCAGCGCCGAGGAGGGTGGCGACACCCGCGTGCCGGAGGAGGCGGAGATCCTGCGCACCCGGCGCCTGCAGGAGGAACTGCGGCGGCGGCATGCGGAGCGGGAGCGGCCGGCGGCGGAGCTGGATTACATCGACCGGTTGCTGCGGCTGTTCTGAGAGTGGCTGGCCCGCAGCCGGTATTAAGGGAGGAGGTTCTGACGCTGTGACGGACAAGGTGCTCAAGGGGCCTGCCTCCTACTTCCCCTCAATCGAGAAAAAATACGGGCGCCCCATTTCGGAGTGGCAGGAGCTGGTGCGCAAGGCCGGCCCGGCCAAGCACATGGAGCTCGTCGCCATGCTGAAGAACGAGCATGGGATGGGGCATGGCCATGCGAACGCCATCGTCGCGCACATGCTGGCGAGCGACGAGGCGGGCACCTAGGGCGGCCGGCTCGGCCCACCGGCCACCAGAACAGACGGAAGGTCCAGGGTTGGACCTATAGGTCCAACCAGTTTCCTGGTGGAGGGCTCCAGGGGAGGCAAGGCCTCCCCTGGAGCCGCTCAGCGCCGCCGGCGCAGCTCGCCCAGGCTCAACCCGCCCAGCACCTGGGCCACCGCGAAATAGGTCCCCATTCCCGCCACCACATGGATGCCGAGCACGATCAGCCGCGCCGTGGAGCCGACCGGATCCGGCAGGGTCCAGCGGAGGGCAAGGAGGACGGCGGCCATCGCCAGGGTCGCCAGCAGCAGCCGGGGCAGGCGGCGGCGCAGGCGGCGATCGGGGCGCCACTGGCTGCGGCGGCGGAGCACCCAGGCGAGGGCGATGACGTTGATCCAGGCCGAGATGCCGGTGGCGAGCGCGATTCCGACATGGGCGAGGTAGCGGGTGAGGATCAGGTTCAGCGCGAGGTTCATCACGACGATGACGAGGCTGATCTTCACGGGCGTGGCGGTGTCGCCGCGGGCGAAGAAGGCGGGCACGAAGGCCTTCACCAGGATGAAGGCGGGCAGGCCCAGCGCGTAGACGGTCAACGCCGCGGCGGTGGCGGCGGCCTCGAGCTCGCCGAAGGCGCCGCGCATGAACAGGGCCGAGATGATGGGCCAGGCGAGGAGCGCCTGGGCGGCGGCGGCGGGCAGGGCGAGGGCGAGGGAGAATTCGAGCGCCCGGTTCATCGTGCGATGGGCGGCCAGCGGCTTGCCGCCGCGGATCTGCTTGGCGAGCAGCGGCAGCATGGCGGTGCCGACGGCCGCGCCGATGACGCCCAGCGGCAACTGGCCGATGCGGTCCGCATAATAGAGGTATGAGACGGCGCCGGGCGGCAGGAGGGAGGCGATGACGACGTCCACCGCCAGGTTGAGCTGGGTAACGCCGGCGCCGATCAGGCCGGGGACCATGCGGCGCAGGACATCCCGCACCTCGGGCGTGAGGCGGGGGAGGGAGACGATCCGCAGCGGCATGCCGGCGCGGGCGGCGGCGATCCAGACGAGGAGGAGTTGGGCGGCGCCCGAGATGGTGACGCCCCAGGCCAGGGCGTGGCCGGGGGTGGGGACATAGGGGGTGAGGACGAAGAGGGCGGCCATCGACAGCAGGTTGAACAGCACGGGCGCGCCGGCGGCGGCCGCGAAGCGGTCCAGCCCGTTCAGCACGCCGGAGATCAGCGCCGTCAGGCAGATGAGGACGAGATAGGGGAAGGTGATCCGCGCCATCTCGGTGGCGAGCTGGAAGCGGATGGGTTCATCGACGAAGCCGGGCGCGAGGACGTGCAGCACCTGCGGCATGAAGACCATGGCAAGGCCGGTGAGGAGGGTGAGCCACAGCGTCATCAGCGTGGACATGCGCTCGGCCAGCGCGCGGGCCTGGGCGGCGCCGTTGAGGGTGAGGGTGGTGGCGAATGCGGGGACGAAGGCGGCGTTGAAGGCGCCTTCGCCGAAGAGGCGGCGGAACAGGTTGGGCAGCTTGAGGGCGATGAAGAAGGCGTCCGCGATCGGACCGGCGCCGAGGCTGGCCGCGATCAGCATATCCCGCAGGAAGCCGAGGACGCGGCTGGCCATGGTCCAGCTGCCGACGGTGAGGATGCCCTTCAGCACGGCGCGTTCAACCTAAAGGGGCGCGGTCAGCGGGCGGGAAGGAAGCCGACCAGCCTCTCCGCCTTGGCGACGATGGGTTCCGCGATCTCGCGCGCGCGGTCGGCGCCGCGGCGCAGCAGCGCGTCCACCGAGCCGGGGTCGGCCAGCAGGCGGCGGGTCTCGTCGGCGATGGGGTTCAGATGGGCGACGAGGGCGTCGGCCAGGATGCCCTTGAAGGTGCCGAAGCCCTGGCCGCCATGCTGGCGCAGGACGTCCTCGGGCGTGGTGCCGGTGATGGCGGCGAGGATGCCGACGAGGTTGCGGGCCTCGGGGCGGCTTTCCAGGCCCTGGACTTCCGACGGCAGGGGCTCGGGGTCGGTCTTGGCGCGGCGGATCTTGAGGGAGATCGTGTCGGCGTCGTCCGTCAGGTTGATGCGCGACTGGTCGGAGGGGTCCGACTTGGACATCTTCTTCGTGCCGTCGCGCAGCGACATCACGCGGGCGGCGACGCCCATGATGTGCGCGTCGATATGCGGGAAGAACTCCTCGCCGTAGTCGTGGTTGAACTTCTCAGCGATGTCGTTCGCCAGTTCCAGATGCTGCTTCTGGTCCTCGCCCACCGGCACGCGGGTGGCGTGATAGGCGTGGATGTCGGCGGCCATGAGGTTGGGATAGACGTAGAGGCCGGCGCCGGCGTTGTCGCGGTCCTTGCCGGCCTTATCCTTGAACTGCGTCATGCGGTTTAGCCAGCCGATGCGGGCGACGCAGTTGAAGATCCAGGCCAGCCGCGTGTGGGCGTGGACATGGGACTGCACGAAGAGGATGCAGCGCTCGGGGTCCAGCCCGCAGGCCAGCAGGGCGGCGGCCATGTCACGGGTCTGGCGCGTCAGCTCGCGCGGGTCCTGGAACTGGGTGATGGCGTGCTGGTCCACCACGCAGAAGATGCTCTCATGCGTGTCCTGCATCGGCACCCAGTTGCGGATGGCGCCCAGGTAGTTGCCGAGGGTGGGGACGCCAGACGGCTGGATGCCGGAAAAGACGCGCTGGGACATGGGGAGATCGGCTCCTGGCCCGCCGGCGGTTGGAGCGCCGGGGGCTTCGTGGGGATGGGGCCTGGGGTGTCCCGCTGCGGGCGGGGCGCGTCAAGCAGGTGTGGTGCCGGGTGGGCTTGTTCTGAGCTATGGGTGCTGGTGACGCCGGGGAGAGGAAGAAGGAATTCTTCCTCTCCCCGGATCCCTCACCATCATCTTTTTCTTCGGCTGGGGTTGCTTTGCTGAAGGTCCGCCCCGGATCCAAGACCCGAGGCGGTTGACAGGGCAGGACGGGGCCGCGGCGGTTTCTCCGGGGTAGAGGGAAGATTTCTTAGGCGGCGACCGGCTCCCGCGCCTCCAGCGTGGCGAGCAGGGCGCGCCGGTCCACGGGCTTGGTGACGGAGCCGTCCATCCCTGCGTCCAGGCAGGCGGCGATCTGGTCGGGCATGGCGCCGGCGGTGACGGCGAGGATGCGGGTGCGGGCGACGGGGCCGGGCAGGGCGCGGATGCGGCGTGTGGCTTCCAACCCGTCCATCCCGGGCATCAGCACGTCCATCAGGATAATGTCCGGCCGGGTGGCGGCGATGGTGTCGAGGGCGGACTGGCCGTCGCTGGCCTCGGTCACGGCATGGCCGGCCATTTCCAGCATGGCGCGCAGGACCAGGCGGTTCACGGCCACGTCGTCCACCACCAGCACATGGAGGCAGGCGGCGGGCTGGCAGGCCCGGGGCGCGGGTTCGGGGGCGGCGGGCAGGGCGGGGGGCACGGTGTCCGGTAGGGGGAGCCAGGCCTCGAAGACGCTGCCCTTGCCGTTCGGCGGGGTGCCGAAGCGAATGCTGCCCTTCATTGCCCGGGCGAGCCCGGCCGAGATGGCGAGGCCAAGGCCGGTTCCGTCGCCCTTCGCCGCTTCCCGGGTGGCGCGGGCGTAGTCCTGGAAGAGGCGGTCGCGGACATCGGCGGGAACGCCGGGCCCGTCATCGGTGACAGCGAGAAGGAGGCCACCGGCTTCGCCCCGGTAGGCGGCGAGGGTGACGGCGCCGCCCGGCGGGGTGAACTTCACGGCATTGCCGAGGAGGTTGTGCAGGATCTGGCGGAGGCGGAGCGGGTCGCACAGGACGGCCTCGGGCAGGTCCGGCGCGGTGTCCAGGCGGAGATGCACGCCCTTGCAGCCCGCGGCAGCGCGGGAGAGGCCGGCGATGTCCTCGAGCAGGGGGTGGAGGCGGGTGGGAATGGCGACGAGTTCCAGCCGGCCGGCCTCGATGCTGGAGAGGTCCAGCACGTCGTTCAGCAGGGCGTTCAGATGGCGGCCGGCGCGTTCCAGCATGGCCGCGCGGTCCCGCTGCGTCTCCGAGAGGGCGTCGTCGTCGCGGAGGAGCTGGGCGAGGCCGAGGACGCCGTTCAGCGGTGTGCGCAGTTCGTGGCTCATATGGGCGAGGAAACGGCTCTTGCCGGCGCTGGCGCGGTCCGCCGCGTCGCGGGCGCTGCGGAGGGCGGCGCTGGCCTCCTGTTCCTCCTTCTCGCGCATGAGGGCGACGAGGGCGAGGGCGGTGCTGCCGGCGAGCGCCGTGCCGAGGATGACCAGCAGATCGTACCACAGCGTGGCGGGCAGGCCCTCGGCGGAGGTGTCGAGCGGGTGGATGAGAAGGCAGGGAATGCGGAGCAGGTAAGCGGCCGCGTTGGCGATGAGGATGCCGATGATCAGAGGCCGGGACCGGAGGGTGCGGACCGGCTCGCTGCGGCGGAATTCCCAGACGGCGGCGAGGTAGTAGGCCGCGGCGATCAGTCCCATCGCCAGCACCCGGGCGTCGAGGCTCTGGAGGAAGGCCGGGATCTGGCAGGCGGCAAGCCAGGCGGCGGCGCCGGCCAGGATGGGGGTGGCGGTGACGCGGGGGCTATCTGGCCCCGCCGCGAACTGCCGGGCACCGGCCCAGATCAGGCCGTAGGTGGCCGCCATCAGCACGTTGGCGAACTGGATGGAGACCGCGTCGGGGATGAGGCCGCGCAGGGCGAGGAGAGGGAGAGCGACGGCGCCGAGGCTGTGGGCGGCGCCCCAGCTGGCGGTGGCGATGTGCCGCCGGTCCTGGAACCAGAGGAAGAGCAGGATCACGCCGCAAGTGGCGGCGAGGGCGAAGCTGAGCACGAAGGCCGTTGGGGCATGCAGCATTGCCGGCCGGCCTCCCTGCCGCGACATGGCGAGGGCAGGGTAGCGGGGTCTGCTTAATCAACCAAGGGTTTCATCACATCTTGGTGCTACAACCTTTTCTGCGGGTCGTTCGGGCCTGGGTATTCCGGGTTCCCATCCCGCCGCGGCCATCTCGAATCCCTCGAACAGGAAGGCGGGGCTGACCGTACAGGCGACGAGGGACCAGGCGCCAAGGCTTTCGGCGGCCTGCCAATGGCCAGGGGGCACCAGGGAGAAAAGCGCTTCACCGGCGGAGAGGTCGGGACCGAGGCGGCGGGTTTCGGGTGCTGTGCCGTCCGAGATGCGGAGCGCGAGGGGGGCGCCGGCGTGCCAGTGCCAGGCCTCGGCGGCATCCACGCGGTGCCAGTGGCTGCGCTCCCCCGCCACGAGCAGGAAGAGGATGGCGGTGCCGGCGCCGCGGCTGCCATCGGCGGGGGCGTCGCGCCAGGTCTCGCGGTAGTGGCCGCCTTCCGGGTGGGGAAGGAGGCCGAGCGCCACGATCACGGCTTCCGCTGGCAGGCCGGGGTCGCGCAGGTTCATGGCCGCCATCCTCAGGCGGGGACGGTGCGGGCGATGGGCGGTAGGGCGGAGACGGCCTCGAACCAGGCAGCGAGGGCGGGGTGGGTGGCCCGCCAGGGCTCGGCGGCGAAGCGGAAGTCGAGATAGCCGAGGGCGCAGGCGGCGGCGATCGCGCCGGTGTCGTGCAGCCCCTCGGGCGGGGCGGCTTCCAGCCGGTCCAGGCCGCGCTCGATGGCGGCCTTCTGGCGGGTGTCGAAGGCGATGCGGCCTTCATCTTGGGGCAGGGAGGCCTGCATGCGGCGGCTGAAGGCCGCGTCCATGATGCCGTCGGCCAGAGCCTGCATGGTGGCGGCGCGCAGGCGGGCGGGGCCGGAGGCGGGCATCAGCGAGGGGGCGGCGCCCAGCGTGTCCAGGTACTCGCAGACGACCGGGCTGTCGAAGACCGCCGTGCCGTCATCCAGCAGGAGGCAGGGGATCTTGGAGAGGGGATTGGCGGCTAGCAGCTCGGCGGGGCTGGCATGGGGGTTCACGTCCACGATCTCGAGCGTGACGCCGCGCGCGATGGCGGAGGCGATCACCTTGCGGGCGAAGGGGCTGGTGGGGGAGGAGAAGAGGCGCATCGGGGTGCTCCGGCGAGAGGTGGAGAGGAGGCGGGTCAGGGAGCGGGGCGGATGTCCTGCGGGCGGCTGATCTCATCCGCCCGGGCGGTGTGGGCGAGGCCCCGGCGCATGGCCCAGAGATTCTTCTGGATGTGCAGCGGGACGATGCCGACATCCTCCATGGCGACGCGGGTGGCGCCCTGGAACAGGGCTTCGCGCGCCGGGTCGTCCAGGGTGCGGAGGCCTTCGCCGAGCAGGCGGTCGTGCTCCGCATTCGTGTAGCGGCCGCGGTTGCTGGCGCCCCAGCCGCGCGGGACGTCATAGGTGGCGGTAAGGGCGCGGAGCGGGTTGGAGGCCTCGCCGCTGTTGCTGCCCCAACCCCAGAGGAATGCGGAGAAGTCCTGGCGGCTGGCGCGGGCGATGTAGCTGGCCCAGGGCATCGCCTCGACCGCGGTGCGGACCCCGATGCGGGTCCACATCTGGCCGATGGCCTGCACGATGCGGGCGTCGTTCACGTAGCGGTCGTTGGGGCCGTGTAGGGTGATGCGGAAGCCCTGCGGGTAGCCGGCCTCGGCCAGCAGGGCGCGGGCGCGGGCGGCGTCGGCCGTGGGGGCGCCGAGGCCGGGGACATGGCCGAAGCTGCCCTCGGGCAGGAACTGGCCGGCGGGGGTCGCGGCTCCCTCCATCACGCGGTCCGCGATGCTGCCGCGGTCGATCGCGAGGGACAGGGCCTCGCGCACGCGGTGGTCGTTCAGCGGGTTGGTCGCGAGCGGCTTGCCCTCGGCATCCGTGATGAAGGGCGTGGGGCCGGTGCGGCTGCGATCGAGGCCGAGGAAGATGAGGCGCAGCCCGACGATTTCGCTGAGCTGCACGCGGGCTTCGCGGCGCAGGCGGGCGAGGTCGCTGGTGGGCACCTGGTCGATGAAGTCCACATCGCCCGAGAGGAGGGCGGCGGTGCGCGCGGGGTCGGAGGGGATGAAGCGGATGGTGACGTTGGCCCAGGGCTGGCGCGGGCCGAACCAGGCATCGTTGCGCTCCACCTCCACGCGCTCGCCGTTGCGGTAGGCACGGAGGCGGTAGGGACCGGTGCCGATGGCCAGGCGGCCGGAATTGAAGTCCTCCGTCGTCGCGCCCTCATGCGTCGCGCGGTTGAGCATGCGGATATTGGCGAGGTCGGTCGGCAGCAGCGGGGCGGGGCCGTCGGTGTGGAGCCGCACCGTCAGGGGATCGACCACCTCCACGCGCCGGATCGGGCGCGTGTAGCCGGAGAAGGAGCCGGGGCTGTTCACCACCTGCGGCACGCGGGCGAGGCTGAAGGCCACATCGTCGGCCGTGAAGGGCTGGCCGTTGTGGAAGGTGACGCCGGGGCGGAGCTTGAACTCCCACACGCCGTCCGCGACCGGGCGCCAGGATTCCGCGAGGGCGGGAATGAGCCGCACCCTCTCATCCGTGCCGACGAGCTTGTCGAAGATCACGTCCGCCATGGCGTTGTTGGGCGCCTGATTGTGGAAATGCGGATCGAGGCTGGTGACGGGGGTTCCGACCGCCATTGTCAGGCTCGTCGTTCCGCCGGGGGCTCCACTCTGCGTTCCGCTCTGGGCGGCCGCGGCCAGGGGGGCGAGCGCGAGCAGGGCGGCGCCGGCGATGCGCCGGGTGAGGCGCCCGGTGACCCGGATGGACATGGTTCTCTCCCGTTTCTGGTAATTTACGCGGGTTCAGCGCGGCGGGAAGGCGCCGCCATCCGTCGGGCGCAACGCCTCGAACAGCTCGGTGACCTCCGCGTAGTCGCGGTAGCCGCAGCGGGCGATGGTGCCCGCGGCCACCATGTCGAAGCGGCCGTCCTTCAGGCAGGTCTCGTCGATATGGATGCCGACGACTTGGCCGATGGTGAGGAACCCGTTGCTGGGGCGGCCGTCCTGGTCGTGCAGCTCCAGCGCGTGGACGACGCGGCATTCGAGGGCTGCGGGGCTGGCGGCGACGCGGGGCGGGCGGACGAGGCGGCTGGGGGCGGCCTCGATCCCGGCGGATTCGAATTCGTTGACGCCCTCGGGCTGATTGCCGGAGGAGGCGTTCATGGCATCGAACAGGGCGCGGGTGGCGAGGCTGAAGGTGAATTCGCCCGTGGCTTTCGCATTGGCAGCGGAGTGCTTCAGCCCCTCGCTGCCGAAGGCGATCATGGGCGGGCCGTTATGGACCATGGCGAAGTAGGAATAGGGGGCGAGGTTGGGCCGGCCGGCCGCGTCGATGGTGGCGATCCAGCCTATGGGACGGGGGGCGACGATGGCCTTGATAGGGTCCCAGGGGAGGCCGTGGCCGTTGCGGGGTTCGTAGAACATGAGGCGTTGAAGGCCGGCGGAGTGAACTCCCCCGGACCCCCTCCTTTTTCTGGGGTGTATTTCTGGCGCGCCTGGATCGTCTGTCCGCGGCAGCCTTGCAAAAAAAGATGAGGGGTCCGGGGAGAATTCCTTCTCCCCGGCCTTTTGCTCACCCCTTGAAGGTGTCCTTCGCCTTCCGGCGCTCCGCCAACTCCTCGACATTCCGCGCCCGAAGGAAGGGGTTGGTGGCGCGCTCCTGATCGAGCGTGGTGGGGACAGTGGGGTGGCCGGCCTTGCGCTGCGCACGGACCTCTTCGGCGCGGGCCTTCAGGGCGGCATTGCTGGGCTCCACGGTGAGGGCGTACCGGGCGTTGCTCTCCGTGTATTCGTGGCCGCAGAGGACGAGGGTGTCGCCGGGCAGGGCGTTCAGGAGCTGCAGGGCGCGGAACATGTCGGCGGGGCTGCCCTCCAACAGGCGGCCGCAGCCCAGTGAGAAAAGGGTATCCCCGGCGAGAACGGCGTGAGCGTCCGGGATGTGCAGGGCGACGTGGCCAATGGTGTGGCCGGGGCTGTCGATCACCTCAATGTTGCCGCTGCCGAGGGGGACGCTGTCGCCGGGGCGGACGGCGAGGTCGAGGGGCGGCAGGCGGTGGGCGTCGGCGGCGGCGCCGAGGACCTTGGCGCCGGTGCGGGCGACCACGCCGGCAACGCCGTCGATATGGTCGGGGTGGTGATGGGTGAGGAGGATCCAGTCCAGCCGGCCGGGCTCGGGCATGTCCTTCAGCGCGTCGAGATTGGGATTCACGTCGCCGGGGTCGCAGAGGGCGACGGTGCCGGTGACATCATCCCGCAGGAGCCAGGCGTAGTTGTCGGAGAGGTTGGGCACGGCCCGGATCGTCCACGTCATCGCCTGTCTCCCCGGCTGCGAAGGCCCTATATCCCCCGCATGGCGGCCGAGGTCCACTTCAGTGCCCGCGGGTTGCAGGGCTTCTACGAGGCGCCTCTCGGGGCGGTGACGCGGCGCGTGCTGCGCGCGCGGCTGCGGCAGGTCTGGCCGGAGCTGACGGGGCGGGAGGTTCTGGGGCTGGGCCATGCCGGGCCGTATCTGCGGCTGTGGCGGCGAGGGGCGGCGCGGCTGGTCTCGGCGACGCCGGAGGCGCTGGCGCCCGGGGGCGGAAGAGGGGGCGTGATGGCGCCCTGGCCGGCGGACGGGCCCTGTGCCGCGGCGCTGGCGGAGGAGGACCGGCTGCCCTTCGCCGATATGGCCTTCGACAACATCCTGCTGGTGCACGGGCTGGAGGCGGCGGAGAACGCGCGGCGGGTGCTGCGGGAGGCCTGGCGGGTGCTGCGGCCGGAGGGGCGGCTGCTGGCGGTGGTGCCGAACCGGCGCTCGGTCTGGGCGCATCTGGAGCGGACACCCTTCGGGCACGGGCAGCCCTATTCGCCCGGGCAGCTCGCGCGGCTGCTGGAACGGTCGATGTTCACGGTGGAGCGGCGGGAGGCGGCGCTGTTCATCCCGCCTTTCCATGCGCGGCCGCTGCTGCGCGGGGCGCGGCTGTGGGAGGCGGCGGGCCGGAAGGTGGCGCCGCAGCTTGGCGGGGTGACGCTGATCGAGGCGCGGAAGGTGGTTCTGGGGATGATCCCGGGGGAGCGCGTGTCGTCGGGCCGTGCCGCCCGGGCCCGGGCGAGAGTGCCGCAGGCGGGCTGGGCGGTGACGGATGAAGCCGCTGGAGGTGCCGTGCGTTGTTCGAACCTGGCCGGGACGCCCCCAAAAGGGGTTGAGTGCGTCCATGGCCTGTTTTGACAAGGAACAAACGCCATGAACCGCGCATCCCTGGCGGCCGCTGCCGCCCTTCTGGCCCTGGCGGGCCCTGCCCTGGCCCAGACCGGCGGGCAGCCGCCCGTGGTGTACGTGCCGCCCGCGCCGGGCACGGCTGCCCCGGCCCCGAACACCACCGTGGTGGTGCCGAACGCGGTCGTTCAGGGGACCGTCGTTCCCGGCTCTACGACCGTGGTGCCCGGCACGGTGATGCCCGGTACGGTGGTGACTCCGCAGCCGGTGGTGCCGGGCCAGGCCGTGCAGGGTACCGTTGTTCCCGGCACGCTGGTGCAGCCCGGCCAGCCTGTGCCTCCCGGCTCGGTGCAGACGGGCACGGTGATGGTGCAGCCGGCGCCGCGCGGGAACACGCGGGTGGGCCAGCTTCAGTGCGACGTCTCGGGTGGCGTTGGGTTCATCTTCGGCTCCAGCCGCGATCTGACCTGCGAGTTCAAGCCGAGCAACGGGCCGGTTGAGCGCTATCACGGCGAGATCCGCCGCTTCGGCGTGGATATCGGCGTGACGGGCCGCGGCACGATGCTGTGGACGGTGGTGAACACGGGCAGCGACGTGGCGCCGGGCAGCCTGGCCGGCACCTATGCCGGCGCCTCGTCCAATGTCTCGGCCGGGCTTGGCCTGGGCAGCGCGGTGCTGATCGGCGGTAGCAACGACCAGGTGGCGCTGCAGCCGCTCTCGATCGAGAGCAACACGGGCGTGAACGTGGCGGCGGGGATCGCCGAGCTGAACCTGCGCCAGGGCGGCTGAGGTTCAGGAAGGCCGGGGGGAAGTACCCCCCGGCCGCCTTCTATTTTTGCCAGTAGCGTTGGCGCGCCGGTCAGCTGGCGCGTCAGGTTTTAACGGGTCGGGCGCGGTGTCTCGCCGGAGTAGTCGTAGAAGCCGCGGCCGGTCTTGCGGCCGAGCCAGCCGGCTTCGACATGCTTCACCAGCAGCGGGCAGGGGCGGTACTTGCTGTCGCCAAGGCCCTCGTGGAGCACCTGCATGATGGACAGGCAGGTATCCAGGCCGATGAAGTCGGCCAGTTCCAGCGGGCCCATGGGCTGGTTGGTGCCAAGCTTCATGCCGAGGTCGATGGAGGCGACGTCGCCCACGCCCTCATGCAGCGTGTAGACGGCCTCGTTGATCATCGGCATCAGGATGCGGTTGACGATGAAGCCTGGGAAGTCCTCGCTCGTCGCGGTGGTCTTGCCGAGGCGGCGGGCCAGGGCCTCGGTCGCCTGATAGGTGGGCTCGTCGGTCGCGATGCCGCGGATGACCTCGACCAGCTTCATTACCGGCACGGGGTTCATGAAGTGCATGCCGATGAAACGCGGGGCGCGATCGGTGGCGGCGGCGAGCCGGGTGATGGAGATCGAGGAGGTGTTGGTCGCGAGAATCGCGCCTAGCTTCAGGTGCGGGCAGAGCGCGGCGAAGATGGACTTCTTCACCTCCTCGCGCTCGGTCGCGGCCTCGATGACGATGTCGGCGCCGGAGAGGGCGGACATGTCGGTCGCGGTGGTGATGCGGGCGAGCGCCGCGTCGCGGTCCTCGGCGGAGAGCGCGCCCTTCGTCACCTGACGGTCCATGTTACGGCGGATAGTGGAGAGCGCCTTCTCCAGCGCCTCCGCCTTCACGTCGATCATGGTGACGGGCAGGCCGGACTGGGCCGCGACATGCGCGATGCCGTTGCCCATCTGGCCGGCGCCGATGACGCCGACGGATTCGATTGTCGGCGTCGTCTCGCTCACTTGGCGAGCTCCGCCTCAATTTCCGGGATCAGCTTGAAGATGTCGCCGACCAGGCCGTAATCGGCCACCTGGAAGATCGGCGCCTCCTCGTCCTTGTTCACGGCCACGATGACCTTGCTGTCCTTCATGCCGGCGAGGTGCTGGATGGCGCCGGAGATACCGAAGGCGATGTAGAGCTCGGGGGCCACGATCTTGCCGGTCTGGCCGACCTGCTGATCGTTCGGCGCGTAGCCGGCATCCACCGCGGCGCGCGAGGCGCCAACGGCGGCGCCGAGCTTATCCGCGATGCCGTCCAGGATGTGGAAGTTCTCGGCGGAGCCCAGCGCGCGGCCGCCGGAGACGACGATGCGGGCGGCGGTCAGCTCGGGGCGCTCGCTCTTCACGAGTTCCGCGCCGACGAAGGAGGAAACGCCCGGATCGGTGCCGGCCTGCGCGGGTTCGACGGAGGCAGAGCCGCCTTCGGCCGCGGCCGGGTCGAAGGAGGCGGCGCGAACGGTGAGGACCTTCTTCGCATCCGAAGACTGCACGGTGGCGAGCGCGTTGCCGGCGTAGATGGGGCGCACGAAGGTGTCGGCGTCCACGATGCCGGAAATGTCGCTGATCGGCTGCACGTCCAGCAGGGCGGCGACGCGGGGCATCACGTTCTTGCCGAGGGCGGAGCCGGGGGCGAGGATGTGGGTGTAGCCACCGGCGAGGGACGCGATGAGGGCGGCGTCCGGCTCGGCCAGCATGTGCTCGGCGGCGGCATGCAGCACCTTGGCCACGCCCGCGATCTTCGCGCCGGCCTGGGCCACGGCCTCCGGGCCGATCACCAGCAGGGTGACGTCGCCCAGCTTGCCGGCGGCCGCGATGGCGGAGCGGGTCGGCTGGTTGATGGCGGCGTTGTCGTGGTCGGCGAGGACGAGGACGGTCACGGGATCACCTTCGCTTCGTTGCGCAGCTTGGAGACGAGCTCGGCGGCGGAGGCCACCTTCACGCCGGCTTGGCGCTTCGGCGGCTCCTCGACCTTGAGGACCTTCAGGCGCGGGGCGGTGTCCACGCCGAGATCGCCGGGCTTCACCGTCTCGATCGGCTTCTTGCGGGCCTTCATGATGTTCGGAAGGCTGGCGTAGCGCGGCTCGTTCAGGCGCAGATCGGTGGTGACGATAGCGGGAAGCGTGAGCTTCACGGTCTCCTGGCCGCCATCGACCTCGCGGATGACGGTGGCGGCGCCGTCGGCGATCTCCACCTTGTTCGCGAAGGTGCCCTGGCCCCAGCCGAGAAGGGCGGCCAGCATCTGGCCGGTGGCGTTCATGTCGTCGTCGATGGCCTGCTTGCCCATGATGACGAGCTGCGGGCCCTCCTTCTCGACGAGGGCCTTGAGGAGCTTGGCGACCGCGATGGGCTCCACCGTGCCCTCGGCCTCGACCAGGATGCCGCGATCGGCGCCCATGGCGAGGGCGGTGCGGATCTGCTCCTGCGCCTGGGCCGGGCCGATGGAGACGGCGATGATCTCCGTCGCGACTCCCTTCTCCTTCAGGCGCACGGCCTCCTCGACGGCGATCTCGTCGAAGGGGTTCATGGACATCTTGACGTTCGCGGTCTCGACGCCCGTGCCGTCGGGCTTCACCCGAACCTTCACGTTGTAGTCGACGACGCGCTTGACGGGGACGAGGAGCTTCATGCCGGGCGACGGTCCTCTGAGGGGCGCCGGGTTCTCCGGCGCGTTTGGGGGACCTGGGCGGCCCCGGACGGGCAGGCTTGCTGGGCCCTTTGCAGGCCTTCGCATCCGCGGAATCGAGCGGGGTCTATAGGACGCGCCCCCAGGTGCGGCAAGCGGGGCCGGCAGGCCGGTCCGTGTCAGGCAGGGCGCGCGTCAGGCAGGGGCGGCCGGAGCGGGCCGCCACCGGGGCGGGCGGCTCAGCCGCGCATCATGTAGAGCAGCAGGGCGAAGAGCAGCAGCGTGACGGCCTGGAGGGTCACGCGCCAGCGCATCAGCGCGTTGGAGCGCTGGGCGTCGTCGCTGCCTCGGACCATGCCGACCATGCCGAAGAGCAGGGTGCCCAGGGTGCCGAGCATCCCAAGGGCGACGAGGATGGTGAGGAAGGTGATCATGATGGGAGGGATGTGGGGAGAGGTGCGCCGTGCGCAACGGTTGCCCGCCCTCGCTCCGGGCATGGCAGGACGGCAGGGCCGGCAGGGGTTTTCGGCGCGGATTTCCTTGAGATTTCCGCGCGTTGACAGGTGATCAGCCCGGCTTGCGGCGGGCCTTTGCCGGGACGTCCGGGACGGGTTCGGGGCCGGTCATTTTGCGCACCACCGTGAGGAGTGCGGCCTTGGTGGGGAAGTCCAGCGAGCGGTAGGCGCGGAGGAGGGCTTCCTCGTCACCGGCGAGGAGGCCGAGGCTGCCCTGCTCCTCCTCCAGCATCTCGGCGGGGGGTGCGACATCCGGGTCCAGGCCCACGAGCCACGAGACGGAGGTGCCGAGCACCTCGGCCAGGCGCACCAGCCGCGCGCCTCGGGGAACCGGGGCGGTGCCGTCGCGCAGGCGCACCAGGAGGTCGGGCGGGAGGCCGGCCTGGCGGAAGGCGGCCTCGGGCGTGAGGTCGAGGCGTTCCAGGCGGGATTCGATCAGCTCGACCATCGGCGGCGGGTCGTTGGACTGGTCTGTGGCGGGGTTCATGCTGGGGTTCATGCCAGGGCTCATGGCGAATGGAACGCGTGCCGGGGGCCGGGCGTTCAGCCGGCCCGGTCCAACAGGCGCGTCACGGCATCGCCGACACGGATCGGGCCGCCTTCCAGCACGCGGGCAGTGATGCCGCCATGGCCGCGCACGGCATTGTAGCCGCCCTGGCCCAATTCCTCGTCCATGCGGGTGCAGGGGTGGCATTCGCCGGAATATTCCAGCAGCGCGGCCCCGATGCGGAAGCGCCGGTGCTTCAGGGCGGAGAGATTGATGCCCGAGGTGACGAGGTTGCGGCGCAGGCGGTGCGGCGAGACCTCCTCCAGCGACAGATAGGCGGCGATGGAGCGGAGGTGCTCGCCAGAAATGAGGGTGACCTGGCGGGTCCCGTTGCGGGTGCTGGAGAACCGGTCTCCCCGCAGGCCCTGGCCGGGTTCGGCGAGGGCTTCCTCCACCACATCCATGGGCTCGCGCCGGGCGGGGCGGAGGCCGATCCAGGTCAGGCGGCCCGGGGCGACATGGCCGTCGATCAGGCGGGCGAGCATCGAGCCGGGGGTGGGGGCGTGGAGAGCTTCGGCCATGCGGGCTTCTAGCCCCTGACACGCGGTCAGCCGAGGGCGCGCGACCAGTGGCGCAGGGATTCCGCGTTGATGGGCGCGCCCGCCGTCCCGTTCAGGGCCGTGACATGCGCGTGGAAGGCGCGGGCAGCCTCGGGGCCGAGCAGGTTGCGGGTGGCCGAGAGGATGCGGGTGATGCGGAGGTGGTTGTGGTCGAAGGGGGTGAGCCAAGCATCGGTGGCTTCGTAGAAGCGGGCTATGCGGGCCAGGGCGTCGCGCAGCCCGTCCTGCGCGCGCGGGTCGGCGCGGATGGCAGCGGCGTCCTCGGGGGTGAGGACGGGAGAGTTGGGGACGGCGCGGCTCGGTTCCGGGAGAGGGAAGAGCCACTGGATGAAGTCGTGCACGGATTCAATGCGGGCGTCGTCAAAGGCAAGGATGTCGCCGATCCGGCGGCCGCGGGAATCCGGGGCGCTGCCGCTGAGGAAGGCGTGGAGAGGGGTGGGCATGGATGGGAAACGCGGGGTGCGGGGGCGTGGTTGGCCCGGGTGAGGCGTTGCCTCCCCCGTACCCCCTCCACCGGGGAGCATGATGCTCCCCGGACCCCACCATCTGTTTGGGGTGGGTGCGCCTGAGGTCGATGACCTCAGGCGACTGACGGGGCGGTTTTGGCGCCAGAGAGAATTGCCTGCGGCGCTGACTCTGATCGCTGGGTGCCCGGAAAAACCGATCGCGGGGTCCGGGGTGGCCGTTGCCACCCCGGTGGAGGGTCCAGGGAGGCGACGCCTTCCTGGGGCCACCCGCGCGACGGGTCAGCCGCGGCGCCGGAAGGCGAGGATGAGGTTGTTGGCGGGCATTTCGTGGATGTCGGGTGCGGAGAAGCCGTGCTCCGCGGCGGTGGCGGCGACGGTTTCGAGGTCTCGCACGCCCCATTCGGGGTTCCGGGCGCGAAGGCTTTCGTCGAAGGCGGCGTTGCTGGGGGCGGTGTGGCGGCCGTTCCGGCGGAAGGGGCCGTAGAGGAGGAGGGGGGCGCCCGGGGGCAGGCGGGCGGCGGCGCCCTGCATCAGGCCGGGCGTGGCGGGCCAGGGGGCGATGTGGATCATGTTGATGCAGAGGACGGCGTCTGCGGCGGCGATGGGCCAGTCGGGGGTGGCGGCGTCCAGGGCGAGGGCGGAGCGGATGTTGGGGAGGCCGGCGCACCAGGCGTCGATGCTGGCGCGGGAGGCGCTATCGGGGTCGCTGGGCTGGAAGGTGAGGTGGGGGAGGGCGGCGGCGAGATGGGCGGCGTGCTCGCCGGTGCCGCTGGCGATCTCCAGGACCAGGCCCCGGGCGGGAAGGAGGGGGCGCAGGGTGGCGAGGATGGGGTCCCGGTTGCGGGCGGCGGCGGGGGCGTGGCGCCGGGTGTCGTCGGGTGGCTGGCTCATGGCGGGCAGCCTGGGGGTGGGGCGCGGGGCTGTCATCCCCTGGGGGTGAGGCGGATTGCGGCGGGGCTGGTGCGTTGCCACCCTTGGGCGGGCCCGATCCTGGGCCGGCGATGGAATGGGAAGCGGCGCGAAATGGCAGGGCAGGTCACGGATCATCGCGAGTGGCACCGCTTCGAGATGGAGGAGGGCGGGGCGACCGCCATCATCGCCTATCGGCGGCGCGGGGATGGGGTGATCGAGCTGGTGCACACCGAGGTGCCCGAGGAACTGTCCGGGCAGGGTGTGGGGTCGCGGCTGGTGCGGGGCGCGCTGGACCTGATCCGGGCGGAGGGGCTGATGGTGGTGCCGAGCTGCTCCTTCGTGGCCGCCTGGATCGGCAAGCACCCGGAATACGCGGATCTGGTCGCCGCCGAGGACTGAAGCGGCGCCTCAGCCCGGCTTGCGCCCGGACTTGCTCAGCGTGCGGATGTGGTCGGCGTTCCAGCGGACATAGCCGGGGCCGATCTCGGCCAGGCGGTCCCGCAGCAGGGCGTGGGCGTCGCGCAGGCGGTGGAAGGGGATGAAGGGGTAGAGGTGGTGCTCGGCGTGGAAGGGCATCTCCCACATGAGCAGGCGCACGGGGGCGGTGGTCATCATGGTGCGGGTGTTGGTGAGGCCGTTGCTGTCCTCGGTGCAGCCTGTGTGTTCGCTGAGCAGATAGAGGCGCAGCAGGGGCTGGCCGAGGAGCTGGGGGCCGACCCAGAAGAGGAACACCGCCATCCAGCCGAAGGCGAGGCTGGCGGCGAGGGCGAGCGCGATGGTGAGGGCCGAGCCCGCGCGGATGCTGGCGATGATGCGCGGCGCAGCGGCGGGGTGGATGAACGGATAGGCCGAGAGGTCGCCCTTCCAGGCGCGGGCCCAGACCGTGAGCTGGGCGCGCCAGTAGGGCAGGCCGACGAAGCGGGTGAGAAGGGCGGGGATGGTGCCGGGGGGCGGCGGGGACAGCTCCGGGTCGTGCTCGGGGTCCTGGGTGTGCTTGTGATGGGCGAGGTGGAAGGCCTGGTAGAAATGCCAGTTCCGCAGGGCCGTGAGCGCCACGAGCCAGCCGAAGGCGGCGTTCACGCGGCGGGACTTGAAGGCGGTGTAGTGGCAGGTCTCGTGCAGGGGCGCGAAGAGGGCGGCCTGGATGGCGCCGGCCAGGGCCATGGCGGGCAGGAGGAAAAGGGTCAGGCCCCGGGCCCAGAGCCAGGCGGTGAGCGCGCCGCTGGCCAGGATGAGGGCGATGTGGATCCCCGCCCGGGTCGCGCCGCGCGCGTCGGACCGGGTGTTGAGATGCATCATCTCGCGCGGCTTGGGGGCCGCCATCATCGTGGTGCTCATGCCGTAACCCTCCTCCTGGCTCCGAATGGGCTGCAAGCAAATGCCGCGCCGCGCGGGGGGAGGCGGTGCGTGCGGTCTGGTCAAGGCGGCCCGGGGCGTGCAAGGCGGGCCAGGTGCCGCGAGGAGGGGCCCGCCCGATGCCCGATCCCGTCCCGAGCATGAGCCGCGAGGCGGCCGCGCAGCCGCTGGTGGCGCTGCGGGGGGTGGGCAAGCGCTATGGCCGTGCTGCGCCGGCGGTGCAGGGGATGGAACTGGAGATCGCGCCGGGGGAGTTCGTCAGCCTTCTCGGGCCTTCGGGCTGCGGCAAGAGCACGGTGCTGCGGATGATCGCGGGGCTGGCCACGGTTTCGGAGGGCCGGATCGACTGGGCGGGGGGCGTGCGGCCGCGGCTGGGCTTCGTGTTTCAGGAGCCGACGCTGATGCCCTGGAAGACGGCGCTGGATAACGTGGCGCTGCCGTTGATGCTGGCGGGTGTGCCCTGGGCGGCGCGGCGCGCGCGGGCGGCGGCAATGCTGGCGCGGGTGGGGCTGGAGGCGGCCGGGGCGCTGTATCCGCGGGAGCTGTCGGGCGGCATGCGGATGCGGGTCTCGATCGCGCGCGCGCTGGTGACGGAGCCGGAGGTGCTGCTTCTGGACGAGCCCTTCGCCGCGCTTGACGAGATCACGCGCAACCGGCTGAACGACGACCTGCTGCGGCTGTGGGAGGCGCAGCGCTTCACGGCGGTGTTCGTGACGCATTCGGTGTTCGAATCCGTCCTGCTCTCCGGCCGCGTGGTGGTGATGGCGGCGGGGCCGGGGCGGGTGCATGCGGAGGTGCCGGTCGCCGCGCCGAAGGGGGAAGCACTGGGGCCGCGCGATCAGGCGTACCGCACCTCGCCCGGCTATGCCGCGCTGTGCCGCACCGTTTCGGCAGCGCTGGAAGGGGCCATGGCGGCATGAGCGGGGCGGAGGTGCCGGGTTGGGCGCGGGTGCTGGCGCCTGCCGTGATGGGGCTGCTGCTGCTGGGCGGGTGGGAGTTGGCGGTGCGGCACTTCGCCGTGCCTGCCTATGTGCTGCCCGGGCCGGTCGCGATCGCCCGCGCGCTGGTGGCGGATTGGGGGACGCTGTCGGCCGCGCTGGCGGTGACGCTGCGGATCACGATGCTGGCGCTGCTGGCGGCGGTGGTGTCGGGGGTGGTGCTCTCGGTGCTGTTCAGCGGCTCGCGGCTGGTGGAGATGACCTTCCTGCCGATCGCGGTGATCCTGCAGGTGACGCCGGTCGTCGCCATCGCGCCGCTCATCATCATCTGGGTGGACGACGTGCCGGCGGCGCTGCTGATCTGCGCCTGGATCGTCGCGTTCTTTCCCATCGTCTCGAACACCGGCGCGGGGCTGGCGGGGACGGACCGGAACCTCGAGGACCTGTTCCGGCTGCTCGGCGCGTCGCGCTGGCAGACGCTGCTGCATCTGCGGCTGCCCTCCGCGCTGCCCTTCTTCCTGGCGGGGCTGCGGATCTCGGGCGGGCTGTCTCTGATCGGGGCGATCGTGGCGGAGTTCGTGGCGGGGGCGGGGGGCGCGGGGTCGGGCCTGGCCTATCGCATCCTGGAGGCGGGGTACCAGCTGCAGATCCCGCGCATGTTCGCGGCGCTGGCGCTGATCTCGCTCTCGGGGATAGCGATTTTCCTGCTGCTGTCGCTCGTCTCGCACCTTCTGCTGCGGCGCTGGCATGAGAGCGCGCTGGGGCGGGAGCGCTGAGCGGGCCTGTCACGTTGTGTGACCTGTCACATTGTATGGAATGACCGGTCGTTCTTACTATGCGCTAATGCGTCGGCTCGGGGCCGAGTCCTAGGGTCGAGGACCAGGCATGCTGGATACGGCCGGGATGCGGAGGGGGACGAATGGACGAAGACGGTGACGCGACGCTGGAGGATGCGGTCGGGGAGGCGCTGGATCGGGTGCTCGGGCGCGTGCCGGCACCGGATCGGGTGGCGGCCTTCCGCGCGCTCCGGACCGAGCTGGAGCGATGCGTGGCCGAGGCGCCCATGACAGGGGCCGAAGCGGCCCTGCTGCGGGCGCGGCTGGTGGCGGTTGTTGCCGCGCATGAGCCCGTGCTGTCCGGGCCGGTGTCGGTGGCAATGCCGGCGGTGCCTGCGCGGGTTGCCGGGGCAGCCGGCTGAGGCGGGACGCGGCGCCGGCTGGACGCCGCGGGACACGCCTTGCGAGCGGGCGCCCTCGAGCGCTGCCGTGATACGGGCGATGGGGCGGGGCCCGCCCCAAGGCTCAGGGCGCGGGGGCGGCGCCGGCTATGCCCCAGCGACGCAGCACGCCCATGAGCGCCATCTCCGCGATCGGCTTCTCGAGATGCGGGGTGTCGCGGAAGCGCGGGTCGATCACGGAGGCGTCGTAGCCCGTGGTAAAGACGAAGGGGATGCCGGACTCGCGCAGGGCGGTGGCGACGGCATAGACCCGCTCCCCCTCCAGGTTCACGTCCAGCAGGGCGAGATCCGGGCGCTGCCTTTCCAGCGTGGCCAGGGCGGAGGCGACGCGTGAGACCGGGCCGATCACCGTGCCCCCGAGCCGCTCGACGAGAAGGCACATGTCCTCGGCGATCAGGTACTGGTCCTCGACCACCATCACGGCGAGGCCGACCAGCGGCCTGCCGGCCGACCCCCCGCCTCGTCGCTCGGTGGGTTCCCCGGTCTTGTTCTGAACGTCCATCACGCTTCCGCCTCCCGTTCCGGATGGGGGGCGGCGTCCCATCCCTCGTCAGGCCCGAGGGCGACCACGCGGGAGCCGAGTGGCAGCTCCACCGTGCAGCGCACCCCGCCGGGCAGGAATTCCAGCGCCGTCACGGCATCCAGGTCGTAGGGCAGGCCGCGCTCGATGAGGCGGCGGCCGAAGCCGCTGCGCGACGGCCGGGTGTCGAGTAGCCGCACTCCCTGTTCCCGCCACTCGAGGGTGAGGCGCTCGCCGCCGCTCGTGTGCAGGATGCGCCAGCTCACGCGCAGCCGGCCGTTCGGGTCGGACAAGGCGCCGTACTTCACCGCGTTGGTGGTCAGCTCGTGGACCGCGAGCGCGAAGGTCTCGGCCGCCTTGTCCTTCAGCAGGATGGGCGGGCCCTCGATCTCCACCTGCTCGCCATCATGGCCGAGGCTGGCGGCCAGCTCGTCGCGCACCAGCTCGTCCAGCCGCACGCCCTCGACCCCGCGGTTGGCGAGCACGCTCTGGGTGCGGGCCAGGGCGTCGATGCGGCCGGTGAAGTGGCTGCGCAGCTCGTCCAGGCTCTCGGCGCTGTCGAGCGAGCGGCGGGTGATGGAGCGGACGACGGCGAGGATGTTCTTCACCCGGTGCTGCAGCTCGGCCATGAGGAGGGACTGCTGGGCCTGGGCGCGCCTGCGGTCGTCCACGTCCTGGAAGATGCCCAGCACCTGGCCGTCGGCGCGGGCGCCACTGAAGCGGATCCAGAGCTCCCGCCGGCCGGAGAGGAGGCGGGCCTCGGCGTCCAGCGGCTCGCCAAGCGCCACGGCGCGGTCGAAGGCGAGGGTGAGACGGTCGCGGTCCTCGGGATGGGCGGCCGAGATCATGGCGGCCAGCGTGCTGGGCGGGGCCATGCCGAAGACCGGCTCGAAGCTCTCGGAATGGGTGAAGCGGCCGGAGGCAAGGTTGAGCTCGAAGGTCACGATCCGGGCGGCGGAGGCGGCCAGCCGGGCGCGCTCCTCGGCCTGGCGCATGGCCTCCTGGGCGCGGGCGGTCTCGGTGATGTCGAGGAAGGTGAGCACGGCGCCGGCGATGAAGTTGTCCACGCTGCGATAGGGCAGCACGCGGACGAGGAAGCGCCGGCCCTCCACCCGGCCGATCTCGCGCTCGGTGCTCGAGAGGGTGCGGAGGACGCGCCGCAGGTCGTCGGCCATCTCCGGATAGGGCACGCGGGGGGCAATATGGGCGATGGGGCGGCCGAGATCGCTGTCGATGAGGTGGAACACCTCGGACATGCTCGGCGTGAAGCTCTTCACCCGCAGGTCGTTGTCGAGGAACAGGGTGGCGATCTGCGTGGATTCGAGAAGGTTCTTGAGGTCGCTGTTGGTGCGCGCCAGGTCGTTCACGCGATGCGCCAGCTCGCCGTTGACGGTCTGCAGTTCCTCGTTGACGGATTGCAGCTCCTCCTTGGAGGTCTCCAGCTCCTCGTTGGCGGATTGCAGCTCCTCGTTGATCGACTGGTATTCCTCGTTGGAGGATTTCAGCTCCTCGTTGGTGCTCTCCAACTCCTCGATCGTGGCCTGCAAGCGGTCTTTCGTGAGGCGCAGCTCGCCCTCAAGGCGCAGCACGTGCTCGTCGCGCAGAATGGCGGGGTCCCGCAGCACGTCCTCGCCATCGGCGGCCGCATCGGGGCCGAGATCCTGGAACAGGACGACGAAGTGCGGCGGGTCCTGGGCGTGTTCGCCCAGCGGCTCGACGGAGAGGCCGACGCGGCGCGCCTCGCCCTCCTCGCCCATGCGGAGCGGGCCGATGCGGACGGTGCGGCGCTCGGAGGCGACGCGCAGCAGGGCGGCGCGCAGGTCCAGCCGCAGGTCGCGATGGACGAGGTTGAGAAGGTTGAGGTTGGCCACGCCGCTGCTGGGGTCGAGGAAGGGGCCAGTACGGCCGGAGAAGTTGAGGACGTGGTACTCGGCGTCCGCGATGACATAGGCCGGGGCGTAGCGCTCCACGATGCGCTCGGCGCGGCGGCCGAGCGTGGCGCTGGGCAGGGCGCGGGCGATCGGCTCCGCCCCCATGGGCAGGCCGGAAGCGGGGCGGGCGGTGAGGGGAAACTCCGGCAAGACGCGGGTGGGGGTTTCCTGCCGCTGAAATACGCGGTGCTTGCGGTCCAGCGGCGCGAAGAGGCGGGCGTGTCGGGTCACGTTCTCCGACGGGCCGAGGAACAGGTAGCCGCCGGGTCGGAGGGCGAAGTGGAAGAGCGGGATGACGCGGTCCTGCAGGTCCGCGTTCAGATAGATGAGCAGGTTGCGGCAGGAGACGAGGTCGGTGCGCGAGAAGGGCGCGTCCT
This sequence comes from Roseomonas sp. WA12, assembly GCF_054165765.1. Taxonomy (NCBI): domain Bacteria; kingdom Pseudomonadati; phylum Pseudomonadota; class Alphaproteobacteria; order Acetobacterales; family Roseomonadaceae; genus Roseomonas; species Roseomonas sp. WA12. The sequence continues at coordinate 4,307,054 of NZ_CM135108.1, forward strand.
TGATGACGTTGTGCGCGGAGAAGATGCAGATCTCGCGCAGGTCCTTGTGGATGACACAGGTCTCGCCCTCGCGGACGAACCAGCGGGCCAGGCGCTCGGGCGAGATGTCGCTCTCGATGGATTGTGGGTAGCGGCCGGCGCGGGCGACGGCGAGCGCGCGGCCGTCGATGTCCGTCGCGAAGATCTGGAGATGCGGGGGCGCGTCCATCGGCGCGGTCGCCTCGCGCAGGAGCATGGCGAGGGAGTAGGCCTCCTCGCCGGTGGCGCAGCCGAGCACCCAGAGCCGGATCGTGTCCGCTGCTGTCTTGTCGCGCAGCAGGGCGGGGATGACCTGGCGCTCCAGCAGCTCGAACTCGGCCGGGTCGCGGAAGAACTGGGTGACGCCGATCAGCAGGTCCTCGAAGAGGTTCTGCACCTCCTCGGGCTCCGCGCGCAGCCGCTCCACATAATCGTCCAGCCTGTCGGTGCGCAGCACATGCATCCGGCGCTGGATGCGGCGGAGAAAGGTGTTGGCCTTGTAGCCGTGGAAGTCGTGGCCGGTGCGGTTGCGCAGGATGGTGGCGATGGCGGGCAGGCGGCTCTCGCCGGTGTCGCGCAGCGACGCGGTCTCCTCCGGCGCATCGAGGGCGGCGAGATGGCGAACGAGAGCGGTCAGGCGCGCGGGGATCTCGTCCAGCGGCACGCGGAAGTCGGCCATTCCGGCGGCGCCGTCCGTACCGCCCGGTTCGATCTGGTCTTCGCCCTGATTTTCGCCCCGATCTTTGCCCTGGGCGAGGATGAGGCCGCCGCAGGCCTTGAGGCGGGCGACGCCGATGCTACCGGCATCCGACGCGGCGGCGAGGATGATGCCGACCGCCGCCTCCCGCTGGTGGTCGGCCAGGGAGATGAGGAAGGTGTCGATCGTGCCGCGGTGGCCGGGCCGTTCGTGCGGGGGAGTGATGCGGAGATGGCCGTCCGATAGCGTGGTCATCATGCCCACGGGGGAGACGTAGATCCGGTTCGGCTCCAGGCGCTGGCCGTCGGCGGCGAGCTGGGCGGGAAGGAGGCCGCCCTCGTTCAGGGTTTGCACCAGGGCCTCCGCGTCGATGGCGTCGCGGGATTCGGAAACGATGACGAAGGCGGCGCCGCTATCCCGCGCCATGAGGCCGAATAGCCGCACGATGACGGGGAAGGCGGGCGCGGAGGCGCCGAGGCCGACGACGGCGACCGGTTCCGGCCGGGTGGGCCCCGCCGGCGGGGCGCCCTCTGGCTCCGCAAGGCTCACTATGTCGAACTCCCTGGAAGTCGGGGTTATAGGCCGCTGTCCGGCTTCCGGCTTCCTAGATTTCCTGCGGCCTGGCCTGGCGCGACATGCGCAGATCCATCGTTGCCGCCCGGCGGAGGGTGGCGGCGTAGCCGGTGTACTCGGTGGCGCGGGACTCGTAGAGCTCGGCGACGGCATTGCGGCCGCTCTCCCGTGCCTCCCGCGCCATGCGGGTGACCAGCTCGACGCGCTCCTCCATCATCCGCATGGCGATGCGCAGCGCCTCGCCCACGCCGCCCTCCTGCGAGGCGACCAGAGCCTCGGCGGTGAAGGCGTGGCCGATCTGGCAGCGGTAGCGCAGCGGCCGGACGCCGCGCATCTCCGACATCACGCCGTGGCAATGGGGGCAGCTGAGGGGGACGGGGTCGGCCATGCCGCGGAGCTGGTCCGAGCCGAGGCGGCGGCCGGCGGCGATCGCAACCTCCAGCTCCAGTTCCGGCGGCATGGGCCCGGCCGGGCCCGCGGGCGAGCCTGCCAGGACGCCGAGAAGGCCGGCCAGCTCGTCGGCGCGGCCGACATGGTCCACCTCCACCGTTTCCAGCGCGGCGCGGGGCATGTCCTCCGCCTCCGCATCCAGCGGGTGCTGCACCATGGCGACGCCGCCCATGGCCTTGATGGCGCCGAGGCCCGAGGCACCGTCGTTCAGCAGGCCGGTGAGGACGAGGCCGATGGCGCGGGGGCCGTAGGACAGGGCGACGGAGCGGAAGAGGGGGTCAACCGCCGGTCGGGCCATGTTCTCCCGCGGGCCGGTGCCGAGCATGATGGCGCCCTCCGCCACCATCAGGTGGCGGTCCGGCACGGCGATGTAGATCCGGCCGGGTTCCACGGGCTGGCCGTCCACCGCCAGGCCGATGGGCAGGGCGGAGTGCCCGGCCAGGGCATCGGCAAGGTAGCCCGCGCTGCTGGCTGGCACATGGGTGGCGATGAGGAGGGCGGCCGGGAAGCCTTCCGGGAGGCCGCCGATGATGCGCCTGAGGACGGCGGTGCTTCCCAGCGAGCCGCCGATGGCCACGACATCCCGACGCATCAGCGGGTCGCGGGCATCCGGGAGGAGATGCGGGGCGGCGTGTAGTCCGCGATTCCGGCCAGGCGGTCGGGGTCGGGCAGCTCGACCTGGCCGCGCTCAAGCCGGAGGAGGCGGGCGCGGCGAAGTTCCTGCAGCGTGCGGTTCATATGGACCGTGCTGAGGCCGAGCGTGTCCGCCAGGGTTTCCTGGGTGAGGGGCAGGGGGAAGCGGTCCGGGCCCGCGAGGCCGACGGCCGAGAGGCGGTGGCGCAGCTCGAGCAGGAGGTGGGCGGTGCGCTCCATCGCCGTCTGGCGGCCGAGGCGCATCAGGTGGTCGAGCAGGGCGGCCTGTTCCAGCGCGGCATCGAGGCACAGGGCTTCGCGCAGGCGGGACTGGGAGGCGGCATCGGCGCGGAGCGGGGCCAGCACGGGCTCCAGCTCGACGGTTTCCAGCACGGTGAGGGCCTGGGTGGTGGAGAGGGCCAGGGGCTGGGGCTGGTCGCAGCGGCCGATCACGTCGCCCGGCAGCATGAGGCGGAAGATCTGCCGGCGACCGTCGGGGAGGACGCGGACGGTGCCGGCCCAGCCCGAGAGGATCAGCCGCGCCTCGCGCACCGGCTCACCCTGTTCGTTCAGCTCCTCGCCGCCGTGGTGGAGTTGGGTGCTGGGGCTGACGAAGGAGAGGAGGGCGCGGTCGGCGGGGGTGAGGGCCGAGAGGCCGTTGAGGCGCCGGAAGAGGAAGTCCCCCGGCCCGGGCGGTGGCATGTCGAGGGCGATCATCCGTAGTGGTACTCCTGCAAGACGCCCTCTGGGCTGACCGGTTCGCAACTGTCCCACCGATCCGTGGCCGCCCTGGCTAACCTAAATTAAAGGCCTGGAGGACCACTCCGCATTTCGGCGGGCCTCGCGGTATTCTGACGGATGATTGACGGGACGGGGACAGGGACGGCGCGGGACTCCGGGGTGGCAGGGACGGTTGCGGTGCGGCAGGGGCCACCAAACATAGGTCCCGACCATGACGATCCTCAAAGCCGGGCTGCTCCTCTTTGCCCTGTTCTACATCCTGCCGCTCGGCATTTCCGCTACGCTGTACCGGGTCCGGATGGCCGGAACGGACTGGTGGGCGGCCGATCGGTCCAGCGCGGGGCTGTTGCCGCCGGCGGCCCGGAATCCCGGCGCGGTGGTGCGGGTTTTCGCCGCGCCGACGGTTCGCTGGCGGGGTGTGTTCGCCGTCCATTGCTGGATCGTGATCAAGCCCGAGGGGGCGCGGAGCTATTCGCGCTACGATTACACCGCCTGGGGCGAGCCGATCCGGCTGAACGGCTTCGAGCCGGACGGGCGGTGGTTCGGCAGCGTGCCGGAGGTGGTGTTCGCGGCCGATGGGGCGGAGGCAGCGGCGATGATCGCGCCGATGCAGGCGGCCATTGCCGGCTATGCCTGGCGCAACCAGGGGGATTACCGGGCCTGGCCGGGGCCGAATTCCAACACCTTCGTGGCCGCGGTGCTGGCCTCAGTGCCGGGCATCCGGGTGGCGCTGCCGCCGAACGCGATCGGGAAGGACTACCCCTATGACGGGCGGTGGCTGCGGGCCACGCCCTCGGGCACCGGGGTACGGTTGAGCCTGGGCGGGTATGCCGGCGTCACCCTCGGCTGGGTGGAGGGGCTGGAGGTGAACATCCTGGGCGCGGTGGCGGGGGTGGATGTCCGCCGGCCGGCGGTGAAGCTGCCGGGGCTGGGGCGGATCGGGATGCGCGGGCCGGACGGGCCGGGCACGCCGCCCGCTTCGCTGGCGGCTCCTGTGGCGCCGGGGTGAGCGGCAGGGGTGAAGGGCCGGGTTGGCCCGGTTCTTGGAACGTGCCCGGAACGTCACAAACACCGTGACAATACGTCACTGCATGCGACGGGATGCAGAGAACACTTTCGGTTAAACCATGCGGCCCCCAGAATAGGGGCTTCCGGCCGGGACCATGAGATGCGCGCTGCGATCGTCGCCTTCTGCCTGTTGTTGATCGGTGCCTCTTCCCCGCAGGCGCAGGAAGCCGCTGCTCCGCCGGTGGCCGTGGCGGCTGCGCCGGCCACGGTGGGTGCGGTGCCGGTGGAGGTGGCGGCGAACGGCACGGCGCAGGCGGTCTCGATCATCTCGGTCCGTTCCCGCGTGGATGGGCAGGTGGAGCGGGTCCATGTGCAGGAAGGCCAGATGGTGAAGGCGGGCGACCTGCTGTTCACCCTGGATTCCCGCACCGCCCAGGCGCTGCTGGCCCAGCAGGAGGCCAATCTGGCGCGGGACCGGGCGCAGCTGGAGCGCGCGCAGTCGGATGCGCGGCGCTATGCCTCGCTTCGGTCGGACGCCTATGCCTCGGCCCAGCGGGCGGAGCAGGCGCAGGCGGATGCGACGGGGCTGGCCGCCACCGTGCGCGCTGGTGAGGCGGTGGTGGCGCAGACCCGGCTGAGCATCGAGTTCGCCACCATCCGGGCCGAGGCGGCCGGGCGGCTGGGAACCCTGCCCGTGAAGTCGGGCAATTTCGTGCGGGCCTCCGAGGGCGCGGTGCTGGCCACCATCACCCAGACGGACCCGATCAACGTGGCCTTCGCGGTCCCCGAGCGTTGGCTGGGCGAGCTGCGCGCGACGCGGGAGCGGGGCGAGGTGGCGAAGGTGCGGGTCCAGGCGCCGGGCGACCCGCGCGGGGCGGTAGAGGGCGAGCTGGTCTTCGTGGACAGCGCGGTGGACACGGGGACGGGCACGATCCAGCTCAAGGCGCGGTTCGACAACGCGCAGTCCCGCCTGTGGCCGGGCCAGTACCTGGAGGTGGTGATGATCCCCCGGGTGGATGCGCGCGCGACCTCCGTGCCCATCGCCGCAGTGCGGGCGGGGCAGGGGGGCAATTTCCTCTATGCCGTGACGCCGGAGAACACGGCGCGTCGGGTGGCCGTGCGCGTGGTCCGCATGGCGGCCGGGCGCGCGGTGGTGGAGGGGCAGGTAGCCGATGGCGAGCGGGTGGTGACCGAGGGCATCGAGCGGCTGCGCGACGGCGCGCGGGTGACGGTGCGGGACCCCGGGGCGGCGCCAAGGCCCCAGGCTGACGGCGGCGGGCAGCGGGTGCAGCAGGCCCAGACCCAGACCCAGGCCCAAGCCCAGGCCGACGCCCGATGAACCTTTCCGCGATCTTCATCCGCCGCCCGGTCATGACCGGGCTGCTCTCGGCCGCGATCGTGCTCGCGGGGATCATGGGCTACCGGCTGATGCCGGTGGCGGCCGTGCCGCGGGTGGACTTCCCGGTGATCACCGTCAGCGCGCAGCTGCCGGGGGCGAGCCCGGAGACGATGGCGACCTCCGTCGCGCTGCCGATGGAGCGGGAATTCTCGACCATCACGGGGATCGACGCGATCTCCTCTACCTCCGGCCAGGGCACGACGCAGATCACGCTGCAATTCGTGCTGAACCGGAACATCGACGCGGCCGCGCAGGATGTGCAGGCGGCGCTGACGCGGGCGCAGCGGCGGCTTCCGATCGAGATGACGACGCCGCCTTCCTACCGGAAGGCGAACCCGGCGGATGCGCCGGTGGTGCTGCTGACGCTCTCGGGCGGCGACGTGCCGCTGTACCAGCTGAACGACATCGCCTCGACCCTTGTCTCGCCCGCGCTGTCCCGGGTGCCGGGGGTGGCGCAGGTGGTGACCTATGGCGAGCAGCTGTACTCGGTCCGCGTGCGGATGCGGGCGGACCGGCTGGCCTCGATGGGGTTGACGCTGGACCAGGTGAGCGGCGCGGTGGCGACGGCCAATTCCAGCACGCCGGTCGGCACGCTCTCGGGCCAGCGGCAGCAGCTGGTGCTGCGGGCGAATGACCAGCCGCCGGATGCCGAGGCCTTCGGGAATCTTGTTGTTGCCGGGCGCTCGGGCGCGCCGGTGCGGCTGGCCGATATCGCCGAGGTGGTGGACGGGGTGCAGAACGACCGCATCGCCTCCTATCGCAACGGGGTGCGCGGGCTCACGCTGGCAGTGCAGCGCCAGCCGGATGCGAACACGGTGGAGGTGGTGGACGGGGTCTTCGCCGCGCTGCCCGAGCTGCAATCGGCGCTGCCGCCGGGGGCGCGGATCGATGTCTCGCTCGACCGCTCGCTCTCGATCCGGGCCGCGGTGCATGACGTGCAGGAGAGCCTGGTCATCGCGATCGGGCTCGTCGTGCTCGTGGTGTGGCTGTTCCTGCGCCGGCTGATGGCGACGCTGATCCCGATGGTCGCGGTGCCCATCTCGCTCTGTGGCACCTTCGCGCTGATGTACGCGCTGGGCTACGGCATCGACAACGTGACGCTGCTGGGGCTGACCCTGGCCGTGGGATTGGTGGTGGACGACGCCATCGTGATGCTCGAGGCGATCATCCGGCACGTGGAGGAGGGGATGGATCCCTTCGAGGCGGCGCTGACGGGTTCGCGCGAGATCGGCTTCACCATCATCTCGATCACCCTGTCGCTGACGGCGGTGTTCCTGCCGATCCTGCTGATGGGCGGCGTGGTGGGGCGCGTGTTCAACGCCTTCGCGGCGACCGTGACGCTGGCCGTTGCGGTGTCCTGCTTCGTCTCGCTCACCCTCACGCCGCTGATGTCCTCCTGGCTGCCGGCGCATGCCAAGCCCGGGCGGGTGGATGCCTTCCTGGAGGCGGGATTCCGCGGGATCGAGCGCGGCTATGCCTGGATGCTGGACCGCGCGCTGCGCTTCCGGATCGTAACCTGGGGCGTGTTCTTCGCCTCCATGGCGGCTGCCGGTTGGCTGGCGGTGGCGATGCCGAAGGGCTTCTTCCCGGTAGAGGATACGGGCCTCGTCAGCGTCTCGACCGAGGGGCCGCGCGACGCCTCCTATGAGGCGATGACGGAGATGCAGGGGCAGGTAGCGGCCATTATCAAGGCGAACCCGCATGTGCAGAGCGTCTCCTCCAATATCGGTGCGAGCGGGCAGAGCCTTTCGGTGAACCAGGGGCGCATGTTCGTGGAGCTGAAGCCGCGGGCCGAGCGGCCGCTGGTGACTGACGTGATCCAGGGGCTTCGGCGCGAGACGTCCCGCGTGCCAGGGATGCAGGTGTTCCTGCAGCCGATCCAGAACCTGAACTTCGGCGCGCGGCAGTCCCGCACGCTGTACATGTACACGCTGCAGGGGCTGGAATCGGGATCGCTCTACGACTTCGCGCAGCGGCTGGCGGCACGGCTGCGGACCAGCCCGCTTCTGCAGGACGTGAACACGGACCTGCAGCTGGATGCGCCTGTGGTGAACGTGCAGGTGGACCGTGACCGCGCCGCCGCGCTGGGCGTGAACGTGGACCAGGTGCGCCAGGCGCTCTACTCCGCCTTCGGGGCGCGGCAGATCTCGACCATCTATGCCCAGGCGAACGCCTATCCGGTGATCGTGGAGGCGCTGCCGGAGGACCAGCGGGACGAGAGCGGGCTGCAGAAACTGTATCTCCGCTCCAACACCGGGCGGCTGGTGCCGCTCTCGGCGCTGGCGACGATCCAGCGCGGCACGGGGCCGCTGACGGTGGCGCATCAGGGCCAGCTTCCCGCGGTGACGATCGGCTTCAACCTGCCGCCCGGCGTCGCGCTGGGGCAGGCCACCGACGCGATCAAGGCGGTGGAGCGGGAGATGCAGCCGCCGCCGGGCGTGATCGGCGCCTTCTCCGGCACGGCGCAGGTGTTTCAGCAGGCGCTGGCGGGCCAGGGCATGCTGATCCTGGCCGCCGTGATCGTGATGTATGTGGTGCTGGGCGTTCTCTACGAGAGCCTGGTGCATCCGCTCACCATCCTTTCCGGCCTTCCCGCGGCGGCGCTGGGTGCGCTGGCGACGCTTTGGCTGTTCGGGATGGACCTCTCCGTCATCGCGGTGATCGGCGTGCTTCTTCTGATCGGGTTGGTGAAAAAGAACGCCATCATGATCGTGGACGTGGCCCTGAGCCGGCAGCGCGAGGGTGCCGATCCGCGCGTGGCCGTGCGCGATGCCTGCGTGCTGCGGTTCCGGCCGATCCTGATGACGACGCTCGCTGCCGCGGCTGGTGCAGTGCCCATCGCGGCCGGCTGGGGTGCGGCGGCAGAGTTGCGCCAGCCACTTGGCCTTGCAGTGGTGGGCGGGCTGGCGGTGAGCCAGGTGCTGACGCTGTTCATCACGCCCGTGCTCTATCTCGGCTTCGATGCGCTGGAGCGGAGCGTGAAGGGGCTGCGGCGGGGCGGGCGGCGCGTGGCGCATGGGGCACATCCGGCGCCGGCGGAGTAGTGCGGCTGGCCCCTGAGGACGGGGCCACCTTCATTTATGTGCTGCTTCCAGCCACGGTTGGTGCCTTCCCGGAGCAGGCCTTCCGCCTCTGGCGTTGGCGTTACAGCTTGGAAAAGTTCAACTCCTAACCCGGGGCGGCGGCCTGTTCACCGCCCCGGGGACAACGGCTCAGCGCCTCTTCCCGAACGAGATCGCATAGGCGGAGAGCCGGGCCGCGAAGATGTCGTCGATGGGCAGCCCAATGCCTTCCGCGAGACGGGAGGGATCGAAGAAGCCGGCGTCGCACGTCTCGTTGGCCGCAAGGGATGTGATCGCGAGGGAACCGAGCCGCACGGCCTCGTGCGCGTCCTCGTCGGGCCAGCGCAGCGTGACGTCCGCCGTCTGATCGCCGGGCCGGGCGAGAAGCGCGACGACATCAAAGCGGACGCGACGTGCCGCCACCCGCTGCTCGAGGTCGCGCTGAAGGAAGTCGGCGGGCCTGGAGCGCGCCTCCTCGTCGGAGAGCGTCACCTCCCCTTCGACCGGAACGACCTTGAACTTGATGAAGCGCGTGATGCCCTCCGCATTCGTCGCGGGATAGGCGTGCACGCCCCAGTAGGTCGTGCCGGCGAAGCTGCCCGGAAGCGACCTGCCCGCGACGAAGCGGGCCTGGTTGAGCGTCTCGTCATTTGCCTCGGAGAACGCGCGGACCCTTGCCGCGTCAGGGCTGCCGGCCGGGCCGGGAAGGCGTGCCCGCAGAAAGGCGAGCATCTGGTCCTGCGATCGGGCGAAGTGGACCGGAGCGTTCTCCATCAGGAACTCCGATGCGGAGCCGCCCGTCTCGATACGGAAGCTGAAGCCGCGAAGGACGGCCCTGTTGGTGTCAGCCACAGCAGGATTGCCGCTGCCGACGGAGAAGCGGGCCGTGACGCGCCCGGGCATGGTGAAGCTGACCGAGCGCGTGACGCGCGCCGCTTCAGCCGCTGGCTCGAACTCGCCTGTTGCGCACTGGCCTTTCGCGAAAGTGGGCCGGGTGTGCGGGATGTTGCCCGCATTGGCGCGAAGCGCGTCCACGATCTGCTCCGCATCGGCCGGAGGGGTGCCCTGGGCGCTGGCGGTGGCCGGCAGCATGGCCGTGAGCATGGCCGTGAGCATGGTCGTGAGCATGAGGGCGGTGAAGGAGAGGGCCATGTCATCCCTACGGCCACACAGCGGGCGCTGTCGGGCGCGGCTGGCCACTCGTGACGGCTCCGGCCCGCCAGCAGCGGCCAGAGGCCTGGCGTTGATCCGGGTGATGACAGATCGGGACATGGCAACGACCTCTGATGGGCGCATCCGGACTAGCTGCTGCACCGGACCATCTGATAGAGCCGGTTTCGAGAAAGAGGATGGTCCGGTTGACACGACCTTCGCAGGCCTTCGAGCTGGTGCAGGAGCCGGGCACGCCGCTGTTTCTTCGGATCGCGCGCGCGGTGATCCAGGACATCCAGCGCGGGCGGCTTCGGCGCGGTGCCAAGCTGCCAGGCACGCGCACGCTGGCGGAAGAGCTGAGGGTGAACCGCAACACGGTTGTGGCGGCCTATAACGAGCTGGCCCTTCAGGGCTGGATACGCCTGCACCCGTCCCGCGGCGCTGTCGTGGCCGAGGATCTACCCGATGCGATGCCGCCATCGGCGCCGGTGCGGAGCGATATGGAGGGGCATGACGGCGGCGCCCCTGTGGAAGCCGGGATGGTGGCGCCCCGGCTCATGTTCTCGGACGGCACGCCCGATCCTCGCCTGTTGCCGGGTTCCGAGCTGGCGCGCGCCTTCCGGCGGGCACTGCCATCAAAGACCTTCCTTTACGCGCAGGGTTACGGAGATCCACAGGGAAGTCTGGGTCTGCGGGTTGCGGTTTCGGAGTTGCTTGCCAGCACGCGCGGGCTCGTGGTCGGTCCCGAGGACGTGCTGCTGACGCGCGGAAGCCAGATGGGCCTGTTCCTTGCCGCGCGCGCGATCGCCGGGGACACAGCGGCCGCCATCGCCGTGGAGAACCCGGGCTACCCGCTGGCGTGGCAGGCCTTCCGGACAGCCGGTGCGCGCGTTCTCGGCACGCCCGTCGACAGTGACGGGATCAGCGTCGACGCGCTTCGTGAACTCGTCGGGCGTGAAGCGGCCGTTCGCGGTGTGCTGGTGACGCCGCATCACCAGTATCCGACCACCGTCACCTTGGGGGCCGGGCGTCGCCTCGCTCTGCTGGCAGTTGCCGCCGAGCACGGGCTGACGGTGATCGAGGACGACTACGACCAGGATTACCGCTTCGAGGGCCGACCTATCCTGCCGCTGGCGGCATCCACCTCCTTCAGGGCGGGAAGCCCGGTGGTCTATGTGGGATCCTTCTCGAAGCTTCTCGCTCCCGGTCTGAGGCTGGGCTACGTCGTCGCCTCGCCTCGTCTGCTCCGCCAGATGGTCGCCACGCGCCAGGCGATCGATCGCCAGGGCGACGTGCCGCTCGAGCTTGGGATCGCCGAGCTCCTGCAGGATGGCGAGCTTGCTCGGCACGCGCGACGGGCGCGCAAGGTGTACCTGGAGCGGCGCGACCTGCTGGTGGCGTCCCTGCGCCGCGAGCTTGGCGATGCGCTCCTCTTCCGGGCGCCCGCCGGTGGCCTTGCCGTGTGGGCGGCGGTGCAAGGGAATGTCGACGCGGAGCTCTGGGCTTCACGGGCGCTGGAGCAGGGTCTCGCCGTCTCGCCCGGCGCGCACTTCGCGCTCGATGAGGGCGGCATCCGGAACGCCTTTCGCCTCGGCTTCGCCTCGCTGGATGCGGCGGAGATGGAGAGCGCGGTGCGTGCGCTCTCCCGATCCCGACCAGGCCGTTAGTGTTCGCGCAGGGCTCAGGGGCACCGCCGGATCCCTCAAACTGCTGCTGCGTGAGGGAATAGGTGTCGCACCTGTCGCACTCGACTGCGCGCCGGGTCCGTGGACCGGACTACCCGTTATCTCAGAACCGGATCTTTCGGGCAGTCCGGTGCGCCGGTTAAGTCACCGGGTGCAACACGGGTCGTCGATGCGCCAGGGCAGAACGTGATCTCGACATCGCCGGGTTCGGCGGGCTGGCCGCGGTCGTACCCGGTTCGCGCCCGGCGCCGATCCAGCGTCTGCGAGGAGCGGGCAGATCTCCCGGGCGCCATCCACCGTTCAAGAGGAGTCTCGGCACGATGAGCATGAGCAATCGCTGGTGGCCGGTGGCCGCCGTCCTGGGAAGCTTTGCCTTTGGCCTGCCAGGCGTCGGCGCCGCGCAGGAGGCGCGCCATCCCGCGCATCAGATCGACGCCCCGCGCGGCAACAGCCGCGTCGCCGATTATGATGTCGTGAGGGCTGCCATCGCCATCGAGGGCGAAACGGCGGTGTTCCGCATCCAGGTGGCCGGGCGCGCGGGTGCAACACAGCCCGCCGCGACCGGGCGGTTCGAGGGCAGCCAGGTGCACGCCTATGTCTGGCCGACGAGCGTGAACTCGGCCGAGGTCGGCTTTGAGGCAGACCAGGGCATCCTGGCGCTGGCGGTGACCTTCCATCCCGACTTCGACGACGGGGCACCCGGGCGAAAGGAGAACCGCCATGTCTGGCACAGCCACTGGGTTGTGCTGGCTCCGGACGCGGCTTGCGGCCCCGGCGCGCTGAAGGTGCGTGACATCCCCGCCGGCACGCAGCCGCGCCTGCCCGGCGACTGGCCTGGCGTGCCGCTGCTGATCTCCAGCCCCGACCTGCCGCCTGCCTTCTCGGGTGACCAGGTCGAGGTGCGTGTGCCTCTGACACGAGCACCGGGCCTGCGCGAGACGCGCTTCGATGGTGTGACGGCCGGGCTGCGCGTGAATGCGAACCTGCACGCCCCGCTGCTCTGCGTGGCGGAGGTGTTCGACGTGGCCTCCGGCGATCTCAGCCTGCCCGGACGGGCAGCACCCGCCCGGACGCGCTGAAGCGCGCCGGAGGTGCGGGGGCTGCGGTCCCCGCGCGCAGGGCCCGGAGCGTGTTGCCGGGGCCGAGCGCGCCGGGCGATCTGGCTCCCTGGCCTCGTGATTGAGGGGCGGCCATTCCGCGTGAACTTCGGCGCACTGACCGCCGAGCTGAAGGGCGGTGCCCCTGATGCACCCGAGCCCGAGGAAAGACCGTCATGGCTGAAGCAAGACCGCCGCGCCTGGCACTGCCCTGGAGCACATCCGGCAGCTGGCTCAACACGCCTGAGGGAGAGCCGCTCTCGCTCGCCGGACTGCGCGGTCGCGTGGTGGTGGTGCTCGCCTTTCAGATGCTCTGCCCGGGCTGCGTGGAGCACGCTCTGCCGCAGCTCGGACGCGTGCGCCGCGCCTTCCATCCCGCGCGCGTCGCCGTGCTCGGCCTTCACACGGTGTTCGAGCACCATGCCGCGAACACGCCGGAGGTGCTGGCCGCCTTCGCGCACGAGTACCGGCTCGATTTCCCGATCGGGATCGATGCGCCCGACCCGCGCGGGGGACGCACGCCCGTGACGATGGCGGCCTATGCGATGCATGGAACGCCGACCCTCCTGCTGATCGACGCGGAGGGGCGGCTCCGGCGGCGGAGCTTCGGCCACGTCGAGGATATCGCGCTCGGTGCCGAGATCGCGCTGCTCGTCGCTGAGGCAGGAGGCCTTTCCCCTGTGCCGATGGCGGCCGCGTCGCCTTCGGCAGGGCAGGGAAGGTGCGCCGTCCCGTGAGGCAGGCGCTCGTCATCCGCCATGTTCAGTTCGAGGATCTCGGCGCTTTCGCGCCCGCGCTCGCGGCGGCTGGTTACGGGGTTCACATGCTGGATGCGGGAGTGGATGACCTGCTCTCCGCCATGGCCGAACCCGCCTCCCCCGACCTGCTGATCGTGCTCGGCGGACCGATCGGTGCCTGTGACGAGGACCGTTATCCCTTCCTTGCCGATGAACTGGGCCTGCTTCGTGCGCGGCTCTCTGCCGGTCGGCCAAACCTTGGGATCTGCCTGGGCGCGCAGCTCCTGGCGCGCGCATCGGGGGCGCAGGTCCATCCCATGGCGGATGGTGCGAAGGAGATGGGATGGGCCCCGGTGACGCTGACCGCGGCGGGCGCGAGTGGCCCGCTGCGCCATCTCGGCGATGGTGCCCCGGTGCTGCACTGGCATGGGGACACCTTCGACCTGCCGCAGGGTGCCGAGCTGCTGGCTTCCACGCCGGCCTGCCGCAATCAGGCCTTTGCGCTTGGCCGCCACGGGCTCGGGCTGCAGTTCCATCCGGAGGCGTCCGACCTCGGCTTCGAGCGCTGGCTGGTCGGGCATGCTGCGGAGATCGCAGCATCCGGGCACGATCCCCGGGCGCTCCGCGCCGATGCGGCCCGGCACGGACCGGCTGCGGCGGAGCGCGGGAGGCGGATTATCTCGGACTGGCTTGCTGCCCTGCATGAGGACGGGGCGTGATGGACGGGGTGGCCTCGATCAGCGCCGTGCTCGTCGGCCGTGCGGTTCCCTTCGGACGCCCCGGGGCACGCAGTGCCATCGTGAAGCGGGAGATCGAAGGGCCGGTGGCGATCGGTCCTCTCGGGCTTGATGGGGACGAGCAGAGTGACTTGCGCCACCATGGCGGGCCGGAGAAGGCGGTTCATCTCTACTCGCTCGACCACTACGGCGTTTGGCGGGACGAGCTCTCGGCCAGCGACGCGGCCCTGGGGGCGCTTGCTGGTCCAGGTGCCTTCGGAGAGAACCTCGCCGTGGTGGGCGCCGATGAGCGTAATATCTGCGTGGGCGATGTCTGGAGGGCGGGAACGGCATTGCTGCAGGTCAGCCAGGGGCGGCAGCCCTGCTGGAAGCTGGACGACCGCTTCGGGGTGCGCGGGATGGCGCAGCAGATCCAGACATCGCTGCGCACGGGTTGGTATTGCCGCGTGCTGCGCCCGGGCAGTTTGCGGGCGGGAGACGCGATGATCTTGGAAGAGCGTCCCAACCCGGCCTGGACGCTCTCCCGACTCCTGCGGCTGCTCTATGTAAAGACACTCGACCAGGAAGGGCTGGAGGCCGTTGCCGCTCTGCCGGAACTTGCCCAGGGGTGGCGCAGCCTGGCCGAACGGCGCCTGGCGCGCGGCGAAGTGGAGGATTGGCGGGCGAGGCTGGAGGGAGCGTAAGGGCTTCAGCGCCGCGGGGCGGCATCAACGAATGTCGCAGGCATCCGGGACAAGAAAGGTCGGGCGATGGTCGGCGTGCTTCGGTCCTGTCGGACGGAAAGCATGCCGCTGCAACTTCTGATCGTGACGGAGTGCCCGATCACCAGCCTCCCTCGCCGGATCACTCCTCAACCGTCCTCCCTGGAAGGTCGGGGAGTGATCAGAAGGCAGAGCCTCATGAGGCCAGCCGCGCGGCCTACTCCTGCGACGGCAGTTCGAAGGGCGTCTCCGAAAGGTCCTGCAGAGCCTGGGTCGCGTTCTTGAGCGCAATCGAGGCGCCCTGTTCCAGCTCCAGGGTGAAGAGCAGGGTGGAGCGGCCAGTGACGAGGTAGGTGTCGCCAGCGCTGAACATTTCCACCTCGAGCCCGTTCGGCAGGTTCGTGTCCATCAAGCAGTGCCAGGCGGAGCCGCCGGCGACTTCCGGAAGGGTGAAGGACACGACGTCGTGGTGCGAGTTCAGCACCAGCAGGGCAGTGGCATCCATTGCGGGGCGGTGGATGCCGGTGGCGCGGGCGCGGCCGTCGAGCAGCATGCCCATGCACTTGGCGCTGGCGTCGTCCCACTGCTCCGGGCGCATGGGCTGGCCGCTCGGAGATACCCAGTCCACGTCGAGCACGTCGAGCTCGGCGTTGTGGCGGCCGGTGAGGAAGCGGCCACGGCGGAGGATGGGGAGCGCCTTGCGGAGGGCGATGATCTTGCGCGTGAACTCGATGAGCGACTGGCCGTCCTCGGGGATGTTGGCCCAGTCGATCCAGTTGAGCTCGTTGTCCTGGCAGTAGGTGTTGTTGTTGCCGGATTGCGAGCGGGAGAGCTCGTCACCCGCCAGCAGCAGCGGCGTGCCCTGGGAGAGCATCAGCGTGGCGAGAAGGTTGCGCTTCTGGCGCTCGCGCAGCGCGTTGATCTCGGGGTCCTCGGTCGGGCCCTCGGCGCCGCAGTTCCAGGACTGGTTGTCGGAATGGCCGTCGCGGTTGTCCTCGCCATTCGCCTCGTTGTGCTTCTCGTTGTAGCTGACGAGATCGTGCAGGCAGAAGCCGTCATGCGCGGTGACGAAGTTCACCGAGGACCAGGGGCGGCGGCCGCGCTTGTTGAAGGCGTCGCCCGAGGCGGTGAGGCGGGTCGCCATGGCGGAAAGCTTGCCCTCGGCGCCCTTCCAGTACTCGCGCACGGTGTCGCGGAACTTGTCGTTCCACTCGGCCCAGCCCGGCGGGAAGCCGCCGACCTGATAGCCGCCGGGGCCGATGTCCCAGGGCTCGGCGATGAGCTTGACGGAGGAGAGGATGGGGTCCTGCCGGCAGCTGTCGAGGAAGCCGCCGCCCTCGTCGAAGCCATAGGGCTCGCGGCCGAGAATGGTAGCGAGGTCGAAGCGGAAGCCGTCCACGTGCATTTCCTGCACCCAGTAGCGCAGGCTGTCGGTGACCATCTGCAGCACGCGGGGGTGCGAGAGGTTCACCGTGTTCCCGGTGCCGGTCTCGTTGATGTAGTAACGCTTCTGGTCGGGGATCAGGCGGTAGTAGGACGCGTTGTCGATGCCCTTGAAGGAGAGCGTCGGGCCGCGCTCATTGCCCTCGGCGGTGTGGTTGTACACCACGTCGAGAATGACCTCGAGGCCGCCGGCGTGCAGGCGCGCCACCATCTCCTTGAACTCGCTGAGCGAGCCGGTCGCGGAGTAGCGCAGTTCGGGCGCGAAGAAGGAGAGGGTGTTGTAGCCCCAGTAGTTGGCGAGGCCCTTATCGGTGAGGTGCTGGTCCTGCAGGAAGCCGTGGACGGGCAGCAGCTCTACCGAGGTGACGCCGAGCGCCTTGATGTAGTCCACCACCTCCTTCTGGCCGAGGCCGGCATAGGTGCCGCGCAGGGGCTCGGGCACCGCGGGGTGCAGCTGGGTGAAGCCCTTCACATGGGTCTCGTAGAAGATGGTTTCGCCCCAGGGCACGTTGGGCGAGCGGTCGTTGCCCCAGGTGAAGGCGGGGTCCACGACGCGGCATTTCGGCGTGTAGGGGGCGCTGTCGCGCTCGTCGAAGGTGGTGTCGTCGCCGCTCTCCATCACGTAGCCGAAATGGGAGGGGTGCCAGTTGAGCTGGCCGACGGTGCCCTTGGCATAGGGGTCGAGCAGCAGCTTGTTGGCGTTGAAGCGGTGGCCGTTGGCGGGGTCGTAGGGGCCGTGGACGCGGTAGCCGTACACCGTGCCCGGGCGGGCGTCGGGCAGGTACACGTGGAACACCTCGTCCGTGTATTCCGGCAGGGTGATGCGCTCGATCTCGTTCTCGCCGGTGGCGTCGAACAGGCAGAGCTCGACCTTGGTGGCGTTGGCGGAGAACAGGGCGAAGTTGACGCCCAAGCCGTCCCAGGTGGCGCCGAGCGGGAAGGGCCGGCCCTCGCTGATCCTCGCCTGGCGGCCGTTCTGGCTGTTCGAAGTGGTGGTTGCGAGGCTGGCGCGGCCGATGGTCGGCGTGCTGCTGTCGGGCATGGGGGCGGGCGGACCTGTTCGGAGATGGCGGGGCCCGTCATCGCTCGATCAAGCGCTGTCCCCGCGCGGTTGAAGCGCCAGCGGCGGTTCGGGGTTTCTACTTCTCTGCTTTGTCTTGTGGCCGCGGGCAGCGCTCGCCGGAGCTGGTGCCGTGAAGCCACGGCATGGAATCCGGGGTGGCGTGTGCCACCCCGGAGAACAGGGGCTCAGTTCTGCCCGAGAACCCCGTCCATCCGGCGCCACAGGCCCATCGGGTTGCCGTCGCGGAGCGCGGCGGGGAGGAGGGCGTCCGGCATGTCCTGGTAGCAGACGGGGCGGAGGAAGCGGGTGACGGCGAGGGTGCCGACGGAGGTGGAGCGGCCGTCCGAGGTGGAGGGGTAGGGGCCGCCATGGACCATGGCGTGGCTGACCTCGACACCCGTGGGGTAGCCGTTGACCAGGATGCGGCCGACGCGGCGCTCCAGCACGGGCAAGAGCAGGCGGGCCATCTCCACGTCGCCCTCATCCATCTGGATGGTGGCGGTGAGCTGGCCTTCCAGGCCTTCGGCGAGGCGCAGCATCGTCTCGACATCCGGGCAGCGGATGACGAGGGAGGCGGCGCCGAAGACCTCTTCGGCGAGGGCCGGGTCCTCCATGAAGTGGGCGGCGGTGGTCTCGAACAGGGCGGCCTCGCCCTGGGTGCCGGCGGTGGCCAGCTGACCGGAGGCGACCTTGCGCACCCGGTTGTTGCCGGCGAGGTGGGAGACGCCGGTCTGGTAGGCGGAGAGGATGCCCGGGGTCAGCATGGTCTGGGCAGGGGCGCCGCCGAGGGCCTCGGTGGCGGAGGCGAGGAACGTATCGAGCTCGGGGCCTTCCAGCGCGAGCACCAGGCCGGGATTGGTGCAGAACTGGCCGGCGCCGAGGGTGAGGGAGCCGACGAAGCCCTTGCCGATCGCGGCGGCGCGGGCGGCCATTGCCTTGGGCAGCAGGAAGACGGGGTTGATGCTGCTCATCTCGGCATAGACGGGGATGGGCTCGGGGCGGGCGGCTGCGGTCTTCATGAGCGCCGTGCCGCCCGAGCGGGAGCCGGTGAAGCCGACGGCCTTGATGCGCGGATCCGCCACCAGCCCCTGGCCGACCACCTGGCCGGAGCCGAAGAGCATGGAGAAGACGCCTTCCGGCAGGCCGGAGGACTTCACCGCGGACTGGATGGCGCGGCCGACCAGTTCCGAGGTGCCGGGATGGGCGGAATGGGCCTTCACCACCACGGGGCAGCCGGCGGCGAGCGCCGAGGCGGTGTCGCCGCCGCCGACCGAGAAGGCCAGCGGGAAGTTGGAGGCGCCGAAGACCGCCACGGGGCCGAGCGGGATCATGCGGACGCGGAGGTCCGGGCGGGGCAGGGGGGTGCGGTTGGGCAGGGCGGGGTCGATGCGGGCGGAGACGAAGGTGCCGTCCCGCACCTCGGCCGCGAAGAGGCGGAGCTGGCCGACGGTGCGGCCGCGCTCGCCCTCGAGGCGCCCGCGGGGCAGGCCGCTCTCGGCCATGGCGCGCAGGATCAGCTCGTCGCCGATGTCGAGGATGGCCTGGGCGCAGGCTTCGAGGAAGGCGGCGCGGGCCTCGGGGGTGGTCTCGCGATAGGTGTCGAAGGCGGCCCAGGCGAGGGCGCAGGCGCGGTCCACATCGGCTGCGGTGCCGCCGCCGAAGGCGGGTTCCAGGGGCTGGCCGGTGGCGGCTTCGATCGCGCGGATCGGCTTGTCCGTGCCGCGGAGCGCCGTGGCGCCGATCAGCATTTCGCCGGTGAGGGACATGGGGGCTTCCTCGTCTGGTTCGTGCCTCGGTTAGGAACCGGGCCGCGTGACGGGTGCCATAGCACATTTGGGCGCTCGCCAGGAAAAGGCCGGGTAGAGGTATTCTCCCGTCGAACGCATGCGTTCGACCCCCGTCATCTGTTTTTCCCGGTTGAGGGGAGCGCCATCGCCTCCCACGCGCCAGCAAACACTTCACAAATAGAAGGGGGTCCGGGGGGATACCTCCCCCCGGCCTTTTACCGCCCCAACCGCGCCTTCATAGCCAGCACCGCGCTATCCGGTGTGGTCAGCACGCGCTTGCCGGTGGCCGCTGCCACCCGGGGCGCCGCGCGGGCGAGGCTGAACTGGGCGAGGGCGATGACGTCGCAGTCCATGAGGTTCCCGGCGGCGAGGGCGGCGAGATCGTCGTGGCGGTCGGGGTCGCCGCGGTTCAGGGCGTCGAGCGCGCCGCCGGCGAGCTGGGGGACGAGGGTGACGCTGGCCGGGAACTCGGCGGGCATGCTGGCGAGGGTGGGCGGGAAGGTGGCGAGGAGGCCGATGCGGCCGCCGATGGCCACGGCGTCGGCCACCATGGCCTCGTTGGGTTTGAGGACGGGGAGGGTGGGGTGTTCGGCGGCGACCGCCTCGATGCAGGGGCCGAAGGCGGAGCAGGTGAAGAGGATGGCGTCGGCGCCGGTGCCGACGGCGTAGCGGGCAAGGTCGAGGAAGCGGTCAGTCATCGAAGGGGTGAGGGCGCCGTCACGGGCGAGATCGGCGGAGAGGCTGTCGTCGAGCAGGTTCATTAGCGCGGCTTCGGGCCAGAGACGGGCGAAGGAGGCTTCGACCGGCGGGGGGGAGTGGCGCAGGGCGTGGATGAGGGCGATCCGCATGGCCCGGAGTGTGACCCGCGACTGCTAATGAAACAAGTGTTGCGGATTCTGTGCCTCGGTGCATTGTGTGTTTCATGGTGCAGGATGGACCGCTCGAACAGTTGCGCCTGGCGCTGCCGGGGCTGCCGCCCCGGCTGGGGGCGGCGGCACGGTACCTGGCGGAACATGCCTTCGATGCGACGACGCGCTCGATGCGCGAGTTGGCGGGGGATGCGGGTGTAACGCCGGCGAGCTTTACGAGGCTGGCGCAGGCGCTGGGTTATTCCGGATGGGAGCCGCTGCGGGCGGCACTGGTGGAGGCGCGGCGGCCGGCGGCGCCGTTTTCGGGCCGGGCGCGCGCCAGGGACGACCTTCCTGCCGCGATGGTGGCAGCGGATGCGGCCGTGCTGGGCGGGCTGGAGGCCGGGGCAGTGGCGGGGGCGGCGGCGGCGCTGCACCGGGCACCGCGGATCTGGTGCGCGGGGTTTCGCTCCTGCCGGGCGGTGGCGGGGCTGCTGCACTACCAGTTGAGGCTGTTCCGGCCGGAGACGCGGCTTGTCGGCGCCGAAGGGCCGGAGGAGCTGGATTTCGACGCCTTCGCTCCCCGCGAGGCGGTGGTGCTGGTGAGCTTCGCGCCCTACTCGGCCGAGGCGGTGCGGACGGCGGCGGCCGCGCGGGCGGCAGGGGCGGTGCTGGTGGCACTGGCAGATTCGGCGGTGGCGCCGGTCTCGCGCGGGGCCGGGCATCTGCTGCGGTTCGAGGCCGGTGGGCCTGGGTTTTTCCATTCGCTGACCGGCGCGGTGTCGCTGGCGCAGGCGCTGGCGGCGGCGGTGTTCGCGCAGGGCGGGGCCGCTTCGATGGAGCGGCTGCGCCAGGCGGAGGCGCGGCTGGCCGAATTGTCCCGATACGTTTCCGACGAGGATCTCCGATGAACTCCCGCCTTCTGCATCGCGGCCGCACGGCGCCGCCCGTGGCCACCGGGGGCCGCGGCTCCTGGCTGCATCTGTCCGATGGGCGGGAGATTTTGGACGCGTCGGGCGGGGCGGCGGTGTCCTGCCTGGGGCATGGGCATCCGGCCGTGGTGGCGGCCGTGCAGAGGCAGGTGGGGGCGCTGGAATACGCGCATACCGGCTTCTTCACGAACGAGCCGGCGGAGCGGCTGGGCGAGGTGCTGGTGGGGCATGAGCCCGGCGGGTTGAGCCGCGCCTATTTCGTCTCCGGCGGGTCCGAGGCGATGGAGGCGGCGCTGAAGCTGGCGCGGCAGCACTTCGTGGAGAAGGGCGAGCCGCAGCGCGCGCGCTTCATCGGGCGCCGGCAGAGCTATCACGGCAACACGCTCGGGGCACTGGCGCTGGGCGGGAATGCGGCGCGGCGGAAGCCCTATGCGCCGATCCTGGCGGATGCGTTCAGCCATGTGTCGCCGGCCTTCGCCTATCGCGAGATGCGGGATGGGGAGGATGAGGCTGGTTACGTAGCGCGGCTGGCGGAGGAGCTGGAGGGGGAGTTCCAGCGGCTGGGGCCGCATAACGTCGCGGCCTTCGTGGCGGAGACGGTGGTGGGGGCGACGGCAGGCTGCGTTGCCGCGCCTTCCGGCTATTTCCGCGCGGTGCGGGAGATCTGCGACCGGCACGGGGCGCTGCTGATCCTCGACGAGGTGATGTCGGGGATGGGGCGGACGGGCACGCTGCATGCCTGGGAGCAGGAGGGGATGTCGCCGGATATCCAGGCGATCGCGAAGGGGCTGGGCGGCGGGTACCAGCCGATCGGCGCCATCCTGATGAGCGAGCGGGTGCTGGCGCCGATCATGGCGGGCTCGGGCGCCTTCGCGCATGGGCACACCTATCTCTCCCATCCCGTGGCCTGTGCGGCGGCGCTGGCGGTGCAGGAGGCGATCGCGGCCGACGGGCTGCTGGAGCGGGTGCGCGTGCTGGGGGCGCGGCTGGAGGCCGGGCTGACGGAGCGCTTCGGGAACCACCGGCATGTCGGGGATATCCGTGGGCGCGGGCTGTTCCAGGCGATCGAGCTGGTGGCGGATCGCGGCAGCCGGGCGCCGTTCGAGCCCTCTCGGAAGCTGAACCTGCGGATCCGGGACGAGGCGCTGGCGCGCGGGCTGGCGGTGTATCCGGGGGCGGGCACGGCCGATGGGGTGGCGGGGGATCACATCCTGCTCGCGCCGCCCTATACCGCCAGCGAGGAGGAGATCGATCTCGTGGTGGCACGCCTGGGCGAAGCCGTGGATGCGGCGCTGGCGGCGTGATGCACGCCGTTACGCCTCTCTATGCCGGGGTGTCCGGCCTGTTCTTCCTGGTGCTGTCCGCGCGCGTGATCCAGGCGCGCGGGCGGGCGAAGGTGTCGCTCGGCCTCGGTGAGGACCCGGCGCTGCATCGCGCGGTGCGCGTGCACGGGAACTTCGCGGAATACGTGCCGCTGACGCTGCTGCTCATGCTGGCGGTGGAGGTGATGGGGGTCGCCCATTGGATCCTGCATCTGGCCGGGCTGGGCATGCTGCTCGGCCGACTGGCGCACGCACTGAGCATCGGGCGTGCGACGCATGACCATCGCCTGCGGGTCGCGGGCATGGTGCTGACCTTCGCCTCCATCACGGTGCTGTCGCTCGCCGCCATCGCCTTCTCCCTCCTCTGAACTTCAAAACAAGGACTAATTGTATGAAGCGACTTCTGCTGGCGGCCTGTGCCGTCCTCGGCCTGGCCAGCGCGGCCGGTGCTGCGACGCTGGATACGGTGAAGCAGCGCGGTACGCTCGCCTGCGGCGTTTCCACGGGCTTTGCCGGCTTCTCCACGCCGGATTCGCGCGGCGATGTGCGGGGGCTGGATGCGGATTACTGCCGCGCCATCGCCGCCGCCGTGCTGGGCGATGCGACGAAGGTGCGTTTCGTGAGCCTGACGGCGCAGAACCGCTTCACCGCGCTGCAGTCCGGCGAGATTGACGTGCTGTTGCGCAACTCCACCCAGACCTTCCTGCGCGATGCCTCGATCGGGCTGAACCAGGGGCCGGTGAATTTCTATGACGGCCAGGGCTTCGCCGTGCGCCGCGATGCCGGGGTGCGCGACGTGAAGGGGCTGGATGGCGCGACCGTTTGCGTGGCCCAGGGCACGACGCATGAGGTAACGCTGGGCGACGTGGCCCGCGCGCGCAACATCCGCTTCCAGCCCGTGGTGTTCGAGCGGGTGGATACGATGTACCAGGCCTTCTTCGCCGGCCGCTGCGACGCGATGACGCAGGACGCCTCGGCGCTGGCCGGCGCACTGTCCGCAGGCGTCGCGAATGCGGCGGATTACATGGTGCTGGCCGAGACGATCTCGAAGGAGCCGCTCGGCCCGTTCACGCGCAACGGCGATGACGCCTGGAGCAACATCGTGGCCTGGGTGCATTACGGGCTGGTGGAGGCCGAGGAGGCCGGGATCACCGCCGCCAATGCCGATCAGATGGCGGCGGGGCAGAACCCGGTGGCGCAGCGGCTGCTGGGCACGAGCGGCGAGTTCGGGTCCCGCCTCGGGCTCGACAACCGCTGGATGCTGAACGCCATCAAGGCGGTGGGCAATTACGGCGAGGTGTTCGAGCGCAATGTCGGGCAGGGCAGCGCGCTGAAGCTGCAGCGCGGGGCGAACGGGCTGTGGAACGCCGGTGGGCTGATGTACGCGATTCCCTTCCGCTAAGGCGCGTCCCGGGAGGGAGAAGGAATTCTCCCTCCCGGACCCTCCCTCATCTTCTTCTTTCTGGCTGCCGCGGAATGCTCGGCTTGCGGTGCGCCGAGGCTCGATGAGCCTCGGCGTGGGACATGGCGGTTCTTGCTGCCAAAAATTCATGGCCTGCGGCGCCGTCCTTTGATCATCGCATCCACGGCAGTCCGATAGAAAAAGGAGGGGGTCTGGGGGAGTTCACTCCCCCGGCCTTCCCGCAAAGAAAAAGGCCCCGGCGGATCGCTCCGCCGGGGCCTTCTCTGTTCAGCCAGGGATCAGCCCAGGCGCTCGCCGTGCAGCGTGACGTCGAGGCCTTCGCGCTCCTCTTCCTCGGTGACGCGGAGGCCGACGATGACGTCCACAATCTTGAGGAGGATCCAGGTGGCGATCGCGGTGAAGACGAAGACCGCGGCGACGGCGATGGCCTGCTTGGTGAGGAGTTCCATGCCGCCGACATAGGCGCCGTCCGGCACTGCCGTGGTGGCGGTGAGCGGGCCGTAGGCGAAGAGGCCCGTCAGCAGCGCGCCGACGATGCCGCAGAGGCCGTGCACGCCGAAGGCGTCCAGGCTGTCGTCATAGCCGCACCAGTGCTTGAGCGCGGTGGCGCCCCAGAAGCCGGTGAGGCCGGCGACCGCGCCGATGATCAGCGCCGGCACGGGCAGGACGAAGCCCGCGGCCGGGGTGATGGCGACGAGGCCGGCGACGGCGCCGGAGATGGCGCCGAGGACGGAGGGCTTGCCCTTGACCAGCCACTCCGCGAACACCCAGGCCAGCGCTGCAACGGCGGCGGCGATCTGCGTCACCAGCATGGCCATGCCCGCGCGGCCACCGGCGGCGCCGGCGGAGCCCGCGTTGAAGCCGAACCAGCCCACCCAGAGCAGCGAGGCGCCGATGACGGCGAGGCCGAGGTTGAAGGGCGACATGTTGTCGTGCCCGTAGCCGACGCGCTTGCCGAGGACGATGGCGGCGACGAGGCCCGCGACGCCCGCGTTGATGTGCACGACCGTACCGCCCGCGAAGTCCGCAGCGCCGAGGTCGAAAATCCAGCCGTTCGGGTGCCACACCCAGTGGGCGACGGGGGCATAGACCACCAGCAGCCAGAGGATGGTGAAGAGCACCATGGCGGAGAACTTCATCCGGTCGGCATAGGCGCCAGAGATGAGGGCGGGGGTGATGATGGCGAAGGTCATCTGGAACATCAGGAAGACCGTCTCGGGAATCGTGAAGACCACCGCGTCATCGCTGGTGCCCAGGGTGAAGGGCTTGTCCCAGTTCTCGGCCACGCCGCGCAGCAGCAGCTTGGAGAGGTCGCCGACATAGGCGCCGCCCTCGCCGAAGGCGAGGGAGTAGCCGGCCACCATCCACACCACCGTCGCGATGGCGGTGATGGCGAAGGACTGCATCAGCGTCGACAGCACGTTCTTCTTGCGGACCATGCCCGCGTAGAAGAGCGCGAGGCCGGGGATGGTCATCATCAGGACCAGCGCTGTGGAGGTGAGCATCCAGGCGGTGTCGCCGGCATTCACGGTGGTTTCCGGCGTGTCCTGGGCCAGGGCCGGGCCGGCCAGCAGCACTGCCGCGGTGGCGGCCGCGAGAAGGCCCCCCTTGGCGCGCAGATGGGGTCGCATCGTCGTTTCCTTGCTCGTCATTGTCTCACAGGGCCCCCGCATCGGTCTCGCCGGTGCGGATGCGGAGCGCGCGCTCCAGATCCAGCACGAAGACCTTGCCGTCGCCGATCTTGCCGGTGCGCGCGGTGGAGGCGATCGCCTCCACCACCGCGTCCACCAGTTCGGACGGGACGGCCACTTCGATCTTCAGCTTCGGAAGGAAGGAGACCTGGTACTCGGCGCCACGGTAGATTTCCGTCTGCCCCTTCTGCCGGCCGAAGCCCTTCACCTCGGTCACGGTCAGCCCCTGCACGCCGAGCGGGGTGAGCGCTTCGCGCACCTCGTCCAGCTTGAACGGCTTGATGATCGCCATCACCAACTTCATCGTTACGCGGCCCCCTTCCTCCGCTTGAGTGGGGGCATTTATGCGAGTTGCGTGCCACGTCGTTACACGTGGGCAGGGTGACGAAGGCTGGTGTGCTGCCCAAATGATGGGCAGAACACCGCCCCGTGATGCAGGAACACCCGATGATGCCGCCCAGCCCCGTCCGGAGCGATGAGCCGAGGTCCGAGCCGACGACGGATGTGGACGTGCTGGTGATCGGCGCGGGGCCCGTGGGTGGCACGCTGGCGGCGACGCTGGCGACGGCGGGGCTGACGGTGGCCGTGGTGGACGCGCAGGCGCTGCCGCCAATGGAGCTCCCCGCCTTTGATGGGCGGGCCTATGCCATCGCGGCGGGCAGCCGGAACCTGCTGGCGGCGGCCGGGCTGTGGGACCTGCTGCCGGAGGTGCCCTGCGCGATCACAGGCATCCGGGTGAGCGACGGGCGGCCGGGCGAGGCGCCTTCGCCGCTGCGGCTGCATTTCGATGCGGCGGAGATGGGGGAGGAGGCCTTCGGCTGGATGGTCGAGGCGCGGTCCCTTCGGGTGGCGCTGAATGCGCGGCTGGCAGGGCTGCCCGGGCTCCAGGTGCTGGCGCCGATGACGGCGGTGCTCGATCGCGGGGCGGACGGGGTGGTGGCGCGGCTGTCGGACGGGCGGGTGCTGCGGGCGCGGCTGGCGGTTTCGGCCGAGGGGCGGCGGAGCGGGTTGCGCGGCGAGGCCGGGATCGGGGCCGCGCGGCTGGATTACCGGACGTCCGGCATTGTCTGCGCTATCGCGCATGAGCGGCCGCATGGCGGCACGGCGCTGGAGGCCTTCCTGCCCAACGGGCCCTTCGCGCAGCTGCCGCTGGCCGATGCGTCGCCGGAGGGCGAGGGGGAGCGCGCGCGGGCGGCGAGAGAAGGCTTCCCGCATGCCTCGGCCATCGTGTGGTCGGAGCGGAGCGACCTGGCGCCGCGCTTCATGGCGATGGCGCCCGAGGAGTTCACCCGGGAGGTGGCGCGCCGGATGGGCAGCCATCTGGGCCGGCTGCAGCTGGTGGGCGGGCGCTGGTCCTATCCGCTCTCGGCGCTGCAGGCGATGCGCTTTACCGATACCCGGCTGGCGCTGGTGGGGGATGCCGCGCATGGCATCCACCCGATCGCCGGGCAGGGGCTGAATGTGGGGTTCCGCGACGTGGCGGCGCTGGCGGAACTGGTGATCCAGGCGCGATCGGCGGGGGCGGATGTGGGGTCGCCGTCGGTACTCGCGGCCTATCAGGCGGCGCGGCGGCCGGACTCGCTCATGATGCTGGGCGCGACCCATGCGCTGGAGCGGCTGTTCGGGAACGACCTGGCGCCGGTGCGGATCGCGCGGCGGCTGGGGATTGCGGCGGTGGACCGGATTCCCGTGTTGAAGGGCTTTTTCGCGCGGCGGGCCATGGGGTTGGGCGGCGGGGCGGCTTCCGGCCTGCTGGCCGGACGGGGTTTGATGGCCGGGGGGTAATGCCTTCGGGTTGAGGCTCGGGGGCTGGCTGCTAGCGCAGGCTGACATGCCAGCGGAGCAGCCTGATGGTGCCGGATTGCAGCAGGCGCTGGCGCAGCAGCCAGACCTCGGCCTCCGCGACGAGGGCGCGAGCGGCGGTGCGGCTCGGCCGGTCCGGGCCCGCGGCCATGGTGCCGACCAGCCCGGCCCAGGCTTCCAGCACGGCGGGGCCCTGGCGGATGCCGGCATCCTCGACGACGTGGAGGTTGTAGCGATGGGCTTCCAGCGCCGCCCCGATCTCCGCCTCTGTCGGGGGTGGTTCGGCGCGGCCTTCCAGTTCCAGCCAGCGGTCCAGGTCCCGGCCGGGGCGGGCGGGCGCGGTGCTGACCATGTCGAGCATCACGAGCTGCGCGGCGGGCTTCAGCTCGGCGGTAAGGGCAGGGAGTAGTCTGTCCGGCGGGCACCGTCGCAAGGCTTCCAGCGCCAGGGCGTGGTCGTGGTAGCGAGCGCGGAAGGCGGGGTTGCAGGGATTCCAGGGGGCGCGGGTGACGCGCTTGCCGAACCGGGCGAGCGCGGTTCCCATCTCCAGCGACACCTCCGGATCGTCTAGATGGGCGGAGATGCGGCTGCCACGGGCTGCGGCGATGGCCGCGACGCCGCCGCTATCCCGCCCGATCATGAGCAGCGTGACCGCGTTGGAGAGCGGCAGCAGGCCGCAGAGGCGCTTGGCCTCCGCGGTGCCACCGGGCATCAGGAAGCCCTTACCCCAGAGCTGGTCGGTCCAGTAATGCGCCGGGATCGCCGGGGGTGGGGTGGGCCCTGCCGGGGTGGCGGGTGCGATGTCGACAGGCGGTCCGGCCGCCTCAGTGGCGGCGGATGGCACGAGGGCCGGGTGCCTCAAGGCCTGCCGGGCCCATGCGAGGAGCTGCGCGAGCCAGCGCGGCCGCCGCGCAGGGTTCCCGGGCTGGGCATTGGCGAGCATCGACAGCAGGGCCAGTGAGGCGGGCATCCCGCTCCATCTCCGATCAATGCATTCACGCACTGGAAGATGAAGGAATCCTCGCCGGCCTCGCCCGGGACGGTCAGGCCGGGGCTACCATTCCACCCCGATCTTGCCGAAATGCCCCGCCGACTCCTCGTAGCGGAACGCATCCGCCAGCCCATCGAGCGGGAAGACGCGGTCGATCACCGGGCGCAGCGCGCCGCCGTCGAGGGCGCGGACGAAATCCTGCTGGTGGCGGCGGCTGCCGACGATCAGGCCCTGGAGCCGGGCCTGCTTGGCCATGAGGAGGGCCGTCGGCACCTCGCCGCCACGGCCGGTGAGGACGCCGATGAGGGAGATGTGGCCCCCGACGCGCACGGCCCGAATGGATTGCGGCAGAGTGCCCGGCCCCCCGACCTCGACCACATGGTCCACGCCGCGGCCCTCGGTCAGCGCCAGCACGCGGGCGCCCCATTCCGGTTCGGCGCGGTAGTTGATCGTCTCGTCGGCACCCAGGGCGCGGGCGCGTTCCAGCTTTTCGTCCGAGGAAGAGGTGATGATGACGCGGGCGCCGGCGCGCTTGGCCAGCTGCAGCGCGAAGATGGAGACGCCGCCGGTGCCCAGCGCCAGCACCGTATCCCCGGGCTTAAGGCCGCCATCGACGACCAGGGCGCGCCAGGCGGTGAGGCCGGCGGTGGTGATGGTGGCGGCTTCCAGATGGCTGTAGCCGCGTGGGGTGCGAGTGAAGGCGGTGGCGGGCAGGGTGACGTATTCCTGCGCGAAGCCGTCGATGCCGTCGCCGGGAGTGCGGCTGAAGTCGGCGACCGTGGGCGGGCCGTCCTGCCAGTCCGGAAAGAAGCAGGAGACGACGTGGTCGCCCGGGGCGAAGTCGGTCACGCCCTTGCCCACCGCCTCCACCGCGCCGGCGCCATCGGCCAGGGGGACGCGGCCATCGGCCGAGCGCATCCGGCCGGTGGCAACGCCAAGGTCGTGGAAGTTCAGCGAACTGGCATGGAGGGCGACGCGGATCTCGCCGGGGCCGGGCGGGCCGGGATCCGGGCGCTCCACCATCTCCAGCCTGTCCAGCCCGCCCGGGCTGCGCACGACAACCGCCTTCACTAAGGCCTCCGCCACCTGTTCGGCGGATGAAACGCGTGGGCGGGCTATTCGCCGCCCAGCAGGCCTTCCACGATGCCGCGAATCAGGGCGACGCCTTCCGACAGGCGTTCGAGCGCGAGGGGGCGGCCGCGGGCATCGCCTGTCAGGGCGAGGGTGCCGCGGTCCTGCGCCAGCTCGCGGGCGGAGAGGCGGCCGTCGCCGTCGTAATCCAGGCTCTCGACCATCAGCCGGGCGGCGGCAACGCCGCCGAGCGCCCCGGCCGCGCCCGTCAGGCCGCCGAGTTCCTGCCCCATCTCGGCCTGGAGCGAGAGGAGCCAGGCGGCGCCGCGGAGGAGGCGGGCGATCTCGGCGGTGCCGAGGAGGTTGTCCCCGGAGACATCGCCCACCCGGATGAGGGCGGCGCCGCAACCGGCCACGCTTCCCGAGCCGGGCCCGCAGGCGGCTTCGAGCAGTTCGAGCGAGCCGAGAAAGGCCACGCCCTCGCCCTGGCTGGCAAAGGAGAGCGGGGTGGCGGGGCAGCGGCGCCAGGCAGTGACGGGGGTGTCGCCGGGAAGGCGGTCGTCGCGGGTCTTGTTGGCGGGCTCGGCGGATTCGAGCGCGCCGGCACCGGCGGCGCGGATCATCAGGCGGGGGGCTTCGGGGCCGCGGGCGGTGGCGACCATCCAGCCGGATTCGAGGGGGCGGGATTCGGTGAAGCGCAGCAGCCGGCCGGGACCGTCCGCCGGGACGCGGGCGGCGCCGCGGGCGGAGAGGGCGAGCATGGCGTTGGGAGCGGCGCATTCGCCGGCGAACCAGGCACCGCGCAGGGAATCGACCACGGGAGTGAGGGGTGCCTCGGGCGCCGTGGCCGCGGTTTGCGCCCCGGCCACGAGGGGCGCGAGGAGGAGGGCGAGGGCGGCGAGACGGCCAATGAGGCGGCCGGTGGGGCGAGCGGTCACGGTAGGGGCACCTCGGTTCCGGCGCAGAGGTCGATCGGGTTCCGCACCACCTCGCGCCCGTCGCGGAAGACGGCGGTGAGGCGGGCGAGGCAGGCACCGCCATCGGGCGGGGCGACGTCCAGAGTCTCGTTCACGCCGAGCACGGTGGCACCCAGCCGGTCCTCGCCGCGCGGGGCGTCGGCCGGGCCCTCATGTGGGTCGAGGTAAAGCTCGATGATGGGCAGGCGGGCGGCGTTGCGCAGGCGGATGCTGCCGGGGCGGGGGGCGCCGTCCTCCTCCTCTCCCTCGTCCAGCCGGGCGGCGATGGTCCAGCCCGGGCGGAAGGCGATGAGCGGGGTTTGGCAGATATTCACCTCCCGCCGCTCCTCCGCACCGCCGGTGGGGAAGACGATGCGGATATCGGCGACGCATTCCACGGGGACGGAGAGGGCTTGGCTGTCGTTGCGGCCGAGGCCGTCCGGCAGGCGCTCGGGGCCCCAGTCGCCCTCGGAGGAGGAAGAAACGTAGATCTCGTCGATCCGGGCGCCGTGGCGGTTGATGACCGTCAGCGTCCGCTCGGCCGGGCGGGGGATGCCGCTGCCGTCGAAGGCGACGGGGTTGGTGGTGCAGACATCCAGGTCCCGCTTCGCTTCGGCCGTGCCGTCCTCATAGGTGGCGCGGAGATCGGCCGCGCAGGCGGGTAGGCGGATGCGCAGGCGGAAGGTGCTGCCATCGGGCGCCATCTCGCTGCCCATGCGGTCCACGCCCCAGCCCTCCTCGGCCTCGAGCGCGCCGCCGCGACCGGCGGGGACGATGTGCAAGCCCTGCAGCGCGCGGCCGGCGCGGTTGGCGACCGTGACGTCCCGCCAGATCAGGGAGGGGTCGGCGAGGGTGACGCGGGGGTTGCGGCAGACATCCACCCGGGGGCGCGCGACCTCCGACCCATCGGCCATGACGGCGGTGATGTCGAAGAGGCAGTCGCGGCGCCGGCCGAGGCGGAGGCGGTGGGTGCGGCCGGCCGGCACGGTCTCGGCCCCCAGCCGGTCCGGCCCACGAGAGGCGGCGCCGGGCGGGGCGGCGTAGATCTCGCGGATCTCGAGATCGGTGTCGTTGTTGACCAGGGCCTCCCGCGCCGGGGCGGAGGCATCGCCGAGGGTGACGCGGGCGGCGCGGCAGAGATCCACGCGCCGCTCCTCTACCGTCTCATCGGCGAGGACGGCGCGGAGCTGCCAGGCGCAGGGCTGGTTGCGGCCGAGGCGAAGACGGAGGCTGCCGCCGGAGGGCAAGGTGTCCGCGCCGAGGCGGTCGGGGCCCGGGGCGGATTCGGTGGCGGGGGCGAGGTAGAGCTCGCGCACGGCCATGCCGGTCTCATTGGCGACCACGGCCTCGCGCTCGGCACCCGGGCGGTTCTGGCCGGATCCTTGGGCGAGGGCCGGCGCGCAGAGGAGAGGAAGGGCCAGCAGCCCGGCTCCTGCCCAGAGCCCCGCGACGATCCCGCGCATTCCGCAACCCCGATTCCAAGCCGCCGCCAGGCCCGTTCGGCCCGATGGCGTGCAGGATCGTCGCATGAAAGCCACGGCGCAATTGCAGAAAAGACACAGGTGCCATTCCGAGTGGTGGAGCGGGCAGGCTGGCGCAATCGCAGGTCATCACGGGGGTGCGAGGGCGGGCGTTGATGACCGGGCTTTAATGCGGGCGCGATGATTCCGGCGCGGGTGGGATTTCAGCTTCCTGGGCCGGACAGTCTAGTCTGCGCCGAAGATTCCCATGGGAGGGACCTGACCGATGACACGCCCGATTGCCCGCCGTTCGCTGCTGGCGGCCGCCGCGGCCCTGCCGCTGCCATTCCTGCTGCCCGGCGGCGCGCGCGCCCAGGGCGCGCCGCGCTACCCGAGCCTGAACATGTTCATCCCCGCGGCGCCCGGCGGCGGCTGGGACGGGTTGGGCCGCGCGATCGAGCAAGTGGCGCGCGGCGCCGGGCTGGTCGGCGCCATGCAGTTCGAGAATGTGGGCGGCGCCGGCGGCGCGGTGGGGCTGCCGCGTTTCGTTGCGCAGCGCCGCGGGCGGCCGGATGCGCTGATGGTGGCGGGTGCCGTGATGGTCGGCGCGACGATCACCAACAAGAGCCCGGTCGGCATCAAGGATGTGACGCCGATCGCGCGGCTGACCGATGAGACGCTGGCTGTCGTAGTGCCGGCGAATTCCGAGCTGCGCGACATCAAGGGGCTGATGGATGCGCTGAAGGCCAACCCCGGCGGCGTCGCGGTGGGTGGCGGCTCGGCGGGCGGGATGGACCACATCCTGCTCGGGCTGATGATCAAGTCGGTCGGGCGGAATGCGCGGGAGGCCTCCTATGTCGCCTTCGCCGGTGGCGGGCCGGCCCAGGCGGCGATCATGGGCGGGCAGGTGAAGGCCGGCATCTCCGGCTATTCGGAGTTCGCCGAGCAGATCAAGGCCGGGCGGATGCGGATGCTGGCCACCAGCGGCGAGACGCGCGCGGACCCCGCGGTGCCGACGCTGAAGGAGAGCGGGATCGACATCGTGCTGGGCAACTGGCGCGGGCTGTTCGCGCCGCCGGGGATCAGCGCCGAGGTGCGCGCCAACCACACGCGCTTCGCCACCGATCTGCACGCGGTGCCGGCCTGGAAGGCGCTGCTAGAGACGCGCGGCTGGGAGGACGCCTTCCTGGAGGGGGGCACCTTCGAGGAGTTCCTGAAGCGCGACAACGACGCGACGGTCGCGGTTCTGCGCGATATCGGCCTGGCCTGAGGCCACGTCTTGCGGGCGCGCTGCATGGGAATGCGGCGCGCCCGTTCCGGGCGCGATTCCCGGCGCGGGCTGACGCTGCGCTTAAGGGCCCTGCGCCTGCCCGCTTCCGCTCGCTGCGGCGGCATGTCATTCAGCCGGTGAGGAACCCGCCGCGGCGGGACCAGGGAACGGGAACTCCATGAACCAACCCCTCTCGCGGGCCGGAACGCCGGGCGCCGATCTCGGCGTCGGGCTCTTCGTCGTGCTGCTTGGCTTGCTCACGCTCTATGCGGCCTGGGCGATTCCGGATTCGCCGCTCTACGCCCAGGTCGGCGCGCGGGCGGTGCCGTATCTGGTGGGTGCCATTCTCGTCGTGCTCGGGGCCGCGCTGTCCTCCGTCGCGCTGCGCGGCGGGTGGAGCGGGGAGAACGAGGAAGCGATGGCGGCGCCGCCGACGAACTGGCGGGCGCTGGGCCTGCTGGGCGCGGGACTGCTGGTGCAGATCGCGCTGATCGACTGGCTCGGCTTCGTCATCGCCGCAACCATCCAGTACGTGCTGGTCTGCGCCGCCTTCGGGTCTCGCCATCCGCTGCGGGATCTGGCCATCGGGATCGCGGTGACGCTGGGAGCGTTTCTCGCCTTCTCGCGGCTGCTGGGCGTGAATATCGGCGCGGGCGTGCTGGAGGGAATCCTATGATGGACGTGATCTCCGGCCTGAGCATGGGCTTCGGCAATGCGCTCACGCCGATCAACCTGGGCTGGGCGCTGCTCGGCTGCTTCCTTGGCACCGCAATTGGCGTGCTGCCGGGCATCGGGCCGGCGCTGACCATCGCGCTGCTGCTGCCCGTGACCTTCAAGGTGGAGGCGACGGGGGCCTTCATCCTGTTCTGCGGCGTGTTCTACGGCGCGATGTATGGCGGTTCGACCACCTCGATCCTGCTGAACACCCCGGGCGAATCCGGTTCGATCATTACCGCGCTGGAGGGCGCGAAGATGGCGCGGAACGGGAGGGCGGGACCAGCGCTTGTCACCGCCGCCATCGGGTCCTTCGTGGCGGGGACGGTGGGGACGCTGGGGATCTCCTTCGTCGGGCCTGTCGTCGTGGATCTCGCGCTGAAGCTGGGGCCGGCCGAGTATTTCTCGCTGATGCTGCTGTGCTTCGTCACCGTCTCAGCGGTGCTGGGTGGCTCTGCGCTGCGCGGGCTCGCCTCGCTGGGCTTCGGGCTGATGCTCGGGCTGGTGGGGATCGATCTGCAGACGGGGCAGCCCAGGCTGACCTTCGGCATCCCGGAGCTGCTGGATGGCGTGAACGTCGTGCTCGTCGCCGTCGCGCTGTTCGCGGTGGGCGAGACGCTGCACATGGCCTGGCGGCATACGGAGGAAAAGCAGGTGGTGCGGCCGGTGGGGCGGCTGTGGATGAGCGCCTCCGACTGGCGGCGCAGCATCGGGCCGTGGCTGCGCGGCTCCTTCCTCGGCTTTCCCTTCGGCGTACTGCCCGCGGGCGGCACGGAGATGCCGACCATGCTGAGCTATTACGCCGAGCGGAAGCTGGTGTCCCCGGAGCATCAGCATGAGTTCGGCACCACCGGCGCCATCGAGGGCGTGGCGGGGCCGGAGGCGGCGAACAACGCGGCTGCGGCCGGCATTCTCGTGCCGATGCTGACGCTGGGGCTGCCCACATCTGCGACGGCCGCGATCATGCTTTCGGCCTTCCAATCCTATGGCATCCAGCCTGGGCCGTTGCTGTTCACGCAGCAGGCGACGCTGGTCTGGACGCTGATCGCCAGCCTCTACATCGCCAATGTCATGCTGGTGGTGCTGAACCTGCCGCTGGTGGGCCTGTGGGCGCGCATCCTGAAGATCCCGACGCCGCAATTGTACGCAGGCATCCTGGTCTTCGCGACGATCGGCACCTACGGGATCAGCAATTCGGTCACCGATCTGGTGCTGCTCTATGGCATCGGCATCATCGCCATGTTCATGCGGCGCTTCGACTTCCCGACGGCGCCTGTCGTGATCGGGATGATCCTGGGGCCGATGGCGGAGCAGGCGCTTCGTCAGGCGCTGACGATCAGCCAGGGGGATTGGACCACCTTCCTCACGCGGCCGATCTCGCTGAGCATCCTCGTGATTGCCGCGCTGGCTCTGGTGGGGCCGCGGCTGTGGGGGTTGGTGCGGCGGCAGCGGATGGCCTAGCGCGGGTTGCCCCCGGGAGGCGACGCCTCCCGGACCCCGCGTCGAGTTTTCGGGGGAGCGGCCGGCCAAGGCGCGGCCGCAGGCCCTTGATCAGGCCGCGAGAGCGGCCGTGTCAGTCGCCCGAGGTCACGGACCCCAGGCGCACCCTCAACGGATGGAAGGTCCAGGAAACTCAGTTTCCTGGCGAAGGGGGTCCGGGGGAAGCGGCGCTTCCCCTGGAGGCCGCCTAGACCGCCGCAGCCGTCCGCGCGCCCATCCGCCACACCATCACCGCGCCGACCGCCACGACCGCTCCCGCCACCAGCCCGAGTTCGCGCAGGGCGCCGGCGTTGATGGCCAAGCCGCCAAACAGGGCGCCAAGGGAAACCCCGAGATAGGTGGCTGAGGCGTTGAGGGAGAGCAGCACGGGGGCCAAGCCCGGCGAGAGGGCCACGAGGCGCACCTGCTGCACGGCGGGGAAGCACCAGTTGGTGGCGCCCCAGGCAACGAGCAGGCCGAGGACCAGGGGCAGGGCGAGGGTGGGGGCGAGCGTCTCCACCGTGAGGGAGATGGCGGCGAGCACGGCGGCGAGGGCGATGTTGGAGAGGATGAGAAAGCGCCGGGGATCCTGCCGGTCGCCCGCCCAGCCGCCGAGGGAGACGCCGAGCAGGCCGCCGAGGCCGGTGAGGAGAAGGGCGAGGGCCGTGCCGGGGCCGCCCAGGCCAAGGGTCAGCCGCAAGAAGGGGGCGAGGTAGGAGAAGAGGGCGAAGGCGCCGGCGAAGATGACGACGGTCTGCGCCAGCAGCATCGCGACCTCCGGGCGGGCGGCGACGGAGAGGCGTTCCATGACGCCAGCCACCTTGGCGCCAGGGATGCGCGGGAGGAAGGCGAGGGCGCCGGCCGCGGAGACGGCGCCGAGGGCGGCGACCGCGATGAAGGAGGCGCGCCAGCCGAAATGGTCGCCGATGAGCGTGCCGAGCGGGGCGCCGAGCACGGTGGAGAGGGTCATGCCGCCAATCACGAGGGCCATGGCGCGGCCGCGGTGGTGCGGCTCGACGAGGGCGATGGCGAGTGCGCCGGCCGTGGGGGCGACAAGGGCGGCAGAGAGGGCTGCGGCGATCCGCAGAAGCATGAGGCCGGCATAGTCGGGGGCGAGGGCGCAGCCGAGGGTGGTCAGAGCGTAGACCGCGAGAACGAAGACGAGCACGCGGCGCCGTTCCAGCCCGGCGGTGAGGGCGGCCAGCACGGGGGAGGAGAGGGCATAGGCCAGGGCGAAGGCGAGGGAGAGGGTGCCGGCGGCGGGTACGCTGACGCCGAGATCTTCCGCGATGATCGGTAGCAGGCCGGCGATGCTGAAGGTGCCGGTTCCGACGGCGAAGGTGCCGAGGGCCAGCCAGAACAGGGAGCGCGGCATGGGGGCAAAGTCCAAAGGTTATTGGACCATATGGTTGTCCATCCACTTCGGTCAAGCTGGTCCAACAGGTCTTGGACATACCCCTTGGAGAGCGGGGTGGAGTTGCCTATCTCGTGTGCATGTCCAAGGCGCTTCCTCATCCCGACCCGGAGACCATTGACCTCTCCGCGGTGCTGGACGCGCTGAGGGATCCGATCCGCCGGGCGATTGTGCTGATGGTGGCGGAGAGCGGCGAGAAGCGCTGCTCCTCCTTCCTCCACTGCACGACGAAGACGAACCTCACCTATCACGTCGCCCGACTGCGGGAGGCCGGCGTGGTGCGGGTTCGGGTGGAGGGGCCGGCGCGCGTCGTCTCCCTACGGCGCGCGGAGCTGGATGCGCGGTTTCCCGGCCTGCTGGATGCCGTGCTGAGCGGCGCGCGGCAGGACCCGCCCCTCGCGCGGCTCGTCGAGACCGCCTGACTGTCTGCACACCCCCAAGGGGCGCGCGTTCCGCGCCCGGATGCATGAGATGAACACCCCCTCCCTTTCCGTCGCCGAAGCCGTGAACCTTTCCCCGCGCGAGATCGTCTCCGAGCTGGACCGCTACATCGTGGGCCAGCACGACGCGAAGCGCGCCGTCGCCATCGCGCTGCGCAATCGCTGGCGCCGCCAGCAGCTGCCGGACGGCATGCGCGAGGAGGTGGTGCCGAAGAACATCCTGATGATCGGGCCGACCGGCTGCGGCAAGACCGAGATCGCGCGCCGGCTGGCGCGGCTGGCCAATGCGCCCTTCCTGAAGGTGGAGGCGACGAAGTTCACCGAGGTCGGCTATGTCGGACGCGACGTGGAGCAGATCGTGCGCGACCTGGTGGAGGCCAGCATCGTGCAGCTGCGCGAGGCTGCCCGCGCCGAGGTGCAGGCGAAGGCCGAGCTCAACGCTGAGGAGCGGCTGATCACTGCGCTGGTCGGCGAGGGCGCCAATGGTGAGACGCGCATCAAGTTCCGCAAGATGCTGCGCGACGGCAGCCTCGATACCAAGGAAGTCGAGGTGCAGGTGGCCGAGCAGGCCACGCCGATCGGCGCCATGGACATCCCGGGCATGCCGCCCGGTGCCCAGAACATCCAGGAGATGATGGGCAAGATGTTCGGCGGGCGTACGCGCGCACGGAAGATGACGGTGGCCGAGGCGCGGGGCACGCTGCAGCGCGAGGAGGCGGACAAGCTGCTCGACGGGGAGAAGCTGACGCGCGACGCTGTGCACCATGCCGAGCAGAACGGCATCGTCTTCATCGACGAGATCGACAAGGTCTGCGCGCGCACCGAGAACGGGTTCCGCGGCGGCGACGTGTCCCGTGAAGGCGTGCAGCGCGACCTGCTGCCGCTGATCGAGGGCACGACGGTGAACACGAAGCACGGGCCGGTGAAGACGGACCACATCCTGTTCATCGCGTCGGGCGCCTTCCACATCGCCAAGCCGTCTGACCTGCTGCCGGAGCTGCAGGGGCGCCTGCCGATCCGCGTGGAGCTGAAGGGCCTGACGCGGGACGATTTCCG
The DNA here is from genome assembly GCF_054165765.1 of Roseomonas sp. WA12. Taxonomy (NCBI): domain Bacteria; kingdom Pseudomonadati; phylum Pseudomonadota; class Alphaproteobacteria; order Acetobacterales; family Roseomonadaceae; genus Roseomonas; species Roseomonas sp. WA12. Next base: position 4,344,907 of record NZ_CM135108.1, read on the forward strand.
CCGCATCCTGACGGAGCCGGAGCACGCGCTGACCAGCCAGTACACGGCGCTGATGGGGACAGAGGGCGTCACGCTCGACTTCGCGCCGGATTCCATCGACGCGGTCGCGGAGCTTGCGGCGGATATCAACGACCGCATCGAGAATATCGGCGCGCGGCGTCTGGCGACGGTGCTGGAGCGACTGCTGGAGGAGGTGTCCTTCACGGCGTCCGACCGGCGCGGGGATACGGTGCGGGTGGACGCGGCTTATGTGCGGGAGAAGGTGGCACCGCTGGCGGCGAGCACAGATCTGTCGCGCTTCATTCTCTGAGCGTGCAGTCGGGGAGGGGTCTGCCCTCCCCGTCGTGCGGTTACCCGTTCAGATGTGCGCTGAACTTGGCCATCCAGAAGTTCGGCACTGCATTGCCCGGGCCGGAGCGCATGCGCAGGGTCCAGATAGGTTCCTGCCAGTCGCTGGTCTCGATGATGAAGTTCCAGCCTACGCGACGGTCCTTGCCGTTGTAGATCGGCTCCACCCGCCATTTTCGTACGGTGGAGAAGGGGAGCAGCTTGGTGATCCGGTAGGAGGCGAGGCCGACCATCTCCTCGGCATCGCTGAACAGAAGGGTGGTGTCGCGGCCCTCCAGTCGGTCCTCCATCCCCGGGCATTCTAGTATCAGCGCGTCGACCGCCTTCCGCCGCCCGTCCCGCACGGACCACAGCCGCCAGCCCCACGCACCCAGAAGGGCGATCACGACCAGCACCGCCAGTGTCACCAAGGCCCGGAACCCCCTCGCGCATCCCGGGGCGGGGATAGGGCCATCGGGGAGCGGGAGCAACGACCCGCCCCTTCGAACGTGCTTCGATCGCCATGCAACCCCGCCGCCGGCCGGCCATTTCTTGTGCCATGAGCACAACATCCTCGGCGCGCCCATGAGCACGACCCTTCCTGCCCTGCTGACCCTGCCCGAGGACGCGCAGACCGAGCTGGCCAAGGCCGTCGCCACGCTGGAGGGACCCTCCTTCGCGGCCCGGGCGGCCGCAATCGCCGGCACGCCGGTGGAAGCGCTGAAGGCGCGGCTGCCCGAATCGATCCGCGACCAGGTGGACAGCGCGGTGCGCCGGGCGTTGGAGAAGGCTTGGTCTACGGCCGTCGGCAGCGAGCCGCGCCGGACCCCCTTCGGCATGAACACGGCTTGGTTTCATCGCGGCATCGCCATGGCGAGCGGCGCGGCGGGCGGGGCGCTCGGGCTGCTGGGAACGCTGGCGGAGCTGCCGGTTTCCACCACCATCCTGCTGCGCCAGATCGCAGCCGAGGCGGCCGAGGCCGGCGAGGACCCGAAGGTGGCGGCCACGGCCGCCGAGTGCATGGCCGTCTTTGCCATCGGCAGCCCGACCACCGCAGAGGACGACTTGGCGGAGACGGGTTATTTCGCTGCCCGCATCGCCCTGGCGCAGATGCTGCCGAATGCGGCGTCGGGCCTGGTTTCCGGCCTGCTGCCGGGGTTCCTGGGCGCGATCGCGGCGCGGTTCACGGGGACGGTGGGGCTGAAGCTCTCGGCCCAGGCCGTGCCGATTATCGGGGCAGCGGCGGGGGCGGCGATCAACCTTGCCTTCCTTGAGCACTTCCGTGGCGTGGCGAAGGCGCATTTCACCGTGCGGAAGTTCGAGCGGCTCTATGGGGCGGACCGGGTTCGGGCGGCCTATGACGCGCTTCGGGACGGCAGCACGGGTTAGGGCGCCGCCCCGTGCTTGCCAGAGACTGTGGCGGTGCTGCCATTTAGGACCGGGTGGACATCGTCGGTGGCCACCAGGGCGCGTGTCTAGCCCTGGTTGAGTAAGGAGCGGGCTGCCGAGGTGTGCCCTTTCCGCACGGTGCCAAGCTGCGGCAACTTTGGACGGTCGCGTACGCATTCCGCCTTGGCCGTTCATCCAAACGGAAGGAAGTGGTCATAGGGTCGTTTTGTTTTAGAACAGAACGGACGTGACCCGATGACTTCCACGCAGCTTCTCCGCATCGCCACCCTTGCCATTGGCACCGCCCTGTCGAGCGGCGCCATGGCGGCCTGCACCGATGCCCAGGCCGAGGTGAAGATGACGGAGCTGACCAACCTCATGGGCCCGCTCATGTCCCGCAACGCCGCGCTGACGCAGACCATTGCCGAGCAGATGCAGACCGCGATGCTGCAGCCGACCTCGGACGAGACCTGCGCGACCTATGACCGCCTGATCGCGCGGGCCCGCGCCGGCCGCTAGGCGCCCTTCGGCGAGGGCCGGAACTGCACCCGGGCGTCCTCGACCCGGGGTGCCTGAGCCGGCCCTGTTCAGGCAAGCGGCAGCGCCGCGACCTCCCCCACCACGCGGTTGTTGCTGTCCAGCACCGGCGCCTCGACGGCGCGGGCGAGATCGGCGGCACGGTCGGGCGGCAGGAGGCCGAGGCGGCCGAGCACCGTCGCGAAGACGGCCATTTTACCGCGGGAGGCGCCGTCGAGCAGCTTTACCGCAATGCCCAGGCCTTGCTCCGGCACGAAGCCGAGGACGAATCCCTCTGCGCCTTCCTTCAGCACCACACGGCCTTCGGTGGCGGCGACGATTTTCGAGGTAGGGCGGCCCCGGCCGGAGATGTGGTCGGGGTGCTCGCGCATGGCAGAGAGAAGGCGGCGAATGGCGGCCTCGCGCCGGGGCTCGGTCACGCCCAGGGCGGCGTAGCGGGCGGCGGCGCGGGCGGAGTCGGCCACTGTCATGGCGAGCGCCGGCAGGCCGCAGCCATCGGTGCCCTGGGGCAGTGCGGTGGCGTCGTGCCCGAGCAGTTCGGAGAGGGCGGCGAGCCAGTGGCGCTGGGCGGGGTGGTCGGGGTTTTCATAGCCCTGCGGCGCGCCGAAGGCCTGTGCGGCGGCGAGGAAGCCGCAATGCTTGCCAGAGCAGTTGTGATACGCGCGGCGCTTGCCGCCCGACCGCGCGGCATCGACCAGATCCGCTTCCCCGACCGGGAAGGCGGGGCCGCAGACCAGGGCGGATTCGCCATGGCCCATGCGGGCGAGCCAGGCTTCAACCATTTGCACCTGGAAGGGCTCGGCGCGGTGGGAGGCGCAGGCGAGGGCGAGATGGGCGGAATCGAGCCCATCCGCCGCGCCGCTCTCCACCAGGGAGAGGGCCTGGAAGGGCTTGAGGGAGGAGCGGGGAAAGGTGAGGAGATCCGGGTCGCCCCAGGCGTGCAGGATGCGGCCCTGGGCGTCGGCGACGACAGCGACGCCGTGGTGGATGCTTTCCGTCGTGCCGCCGCGGCGGATTTCGACCAGTGTCTCGGGCATTGCCTGATCTCGCGTTGAGAAGGCTGGGGGGAGGTATCCCCCGGACCCCCTTCTATTTTTGGGATTTAGCGTTGGCGCGCCAGCGATGCCGGCGAGACGAGAACTCGGAGAAGGAGGAAGGAGATGGTCCGGGGGAGTTCATCTTCCCCGGCCGTTGCGGCCCCGCCGCCAGGCCAGCACCGGCAGCCGCGCCAGGAATCCCAGCATCAGCCGCGTGTGCATCCCCGTCAGCAGCAGGTTGTCCCGCCCGTAGCGGAAGTGGGAGACGCCACCCTCCGCCTTGCTCAGGTAGCGCACGGCGGCGGGGATGTTTACGGCCGGCACGCCCGCCCAGGCTAGGCGAACGGCAGCCTCCGCGTCGAAGTCGTAGCGGCGCATCCAGGGATTGCGGCGCATGATCCGGAGCAGGGGAGCAATGGGATAGACGCGGAAGCCGAAAAGGCTGTCGCGGATGGGTTCCCCTGTGCGGGTGCACCAGAGGGTTTCGAGCCCCGCCCACCAGTTGGAGATGCGGCGGCCGCGGACGCGCAGGAGAGGGGCTTCCGCACCGAAGACGGGGGTACCGAGGACCATGGCGGCGGGGTTGTCGGCGGAGGCGACCATGAAGTCGGCGATGCGGTCGGCGGGGTGCTGGCCGTCGGCGTCCATGGTCAGGGCGTGGGTGAAGCCCTGCTGGGCGGCGGCTTCCAGCGCGTCGCGGAGGGCGGCGCCCTTGCCTGAATTCCGTGGGCGCTCGATCAGGCGAAAGCCGGGGTCGGCGATGGCACGGAGCGGTTCGGCGGAGCCGTCGGTGCTGCCATCCACCACCACCCAGACCACGGGCCAGGCGGCGCGCGCGGCGGCGACGGTTTCCGCGAGCTGCGGGCCGGTGTCGTAGCTGGGGATGACGACGAGATGGGTGCGGCTCACCGCGTGCCAGTCCTGACGAAGAGGGGCCTCAAGGGGTTCAACCCGGGGCGCCGAGGGCTGCGACGTGCTGACGGCGCAGCGCTTCGGCGAAGGCCTCGGCGCTGCCGGTGACGGTCACGCACTCCCCCAGTCGGGCGCGGTAGCGGAGCGGGAAGGCGGGGCGGCGCCAGACGGGCCAGCCCTTGCCGAGGTAGCGGGTGTTACTCTCGAGGAAGACGGGCTGGATCGGCGCGCCGGCGCGGCGGGCGATGAGCACGAAGCCGGGGTGGAAGGCGGCGACGCGACCATCGGGGGAGCGCGTGCCCTCGGGGAAGACGAGGAGGTTGGCGCCCCCGCGAAGCTCCGCCGCCGCGCGGCGGATCAGGGGCAGGCCGGAATTGTTGGGGATGTAACCGGCCAGCCGCCCGCCGCCGAGGACCGGGTTCCGCTCCAGCCCCGCCTTCATGATGCAGACGGCATCCGGCAGATGGGAGACGACCAGCATCACGTCCAGCATGGACAGGTGGTTGGGGGCGACGACCAGCCCGCGCGCGGTCCGCAGGGGGGCAAGGGCGGAGAGGTCGAGCCGGACGAGGTCGGCGCGCTCCATCGCGCCGAGCAGGAAGCGGAAGCCTGCCCCAATGGCGCGGCGGCCGAAGGGGCCGCCGATTCGGGGTGGCAGCAGCGCCGAGAGCGGCAGCGCGATCAGTCCCCAGCCGAGGAAGCAGCCGGCGAAAAGGCCGAGCATGCCGTAGAACGCCAGCGCGTCCCGCCAGTCTCCGGCCCGGTCGGGCGGGGGCAGGGGCGGCAGAGGGCCGGGGCCCGGGGCGTCGTGATGCGGCGCTGGCAAGCGGTCTCCCTTCCGGCCTGTCGGTTTGCCGCGTGCGTCCCGGGCCGGTTGCAGGAACGATACCCGGATTTCCGGGCCGGCCCTACCCCTCCAAGGCGAGCACCGCGAAGGAGGCGAGCCAGTGCTCGCCCATGTAGTGGCCGGCGACATGGGGCAGGCCGGCTTCCAGGTGATGGGCGGCTGCCAGTTCCATGGGCGCGCGGCGGGGGTCCTGTGACGGCAGGGTGGCGGCGAGGCGGCGCCAGCACCAGGCACGGGACAGGTTGAGGCCGTCCAGATGGGCGATCTTGCCGTCGGTGCGGTCCGACACCGTGACAGGGGTGAAGAGGGTAGCGGGCTGGCCTTCCGCGATATCGGGCAGGAAGGCGTCGAACCAGGCGGCGAAACCCTCGGGAGGCATCAGGCGGGCCATGCAGGCGGCCTCGATGAGGGTGGAGGAGAGAAAATCGTCGCCGGAGGGTTCGCCCCAGGCAGGGGCCACGCGGTCGGCGCCGTACCAGCGCAGCGCGGTGGCGCGGAGGAGGGGGAGATCGGCCTCCATCGCCTCCGCAGCCATCAGCAGGCCGAAGGCGGTGTTGGGGTGGGTGCCGACGCGGACGGGGTAGGTGGCGAGGGGCAGGAAGTCGCGGAAGCGCTGGGCAAAGGCGTCGGCCAGGGGAGCGAGGCTTTGCGCCCAGGGTTCGGCCTCGTGGTGGGCGAGCTCGGCGGCGAGCGCGAGCAGCCAGCCCCAGCCATAGGGGCGCTCGAAGCCGCGGGTGCCGGGCTGGGCGAGGTAGGTGGTTTCCGCCGCGACGGCTTCGGGGGTGAGGCGGCGTTGGAACAGGGCGCGGATGGCGGGGGCGGGTTCCATCGCGGGGTAGCGGCGCAGCAGGCGGGCCAGCATCCAGTAGGCGTGGACGCAGGAGTGCCAATCATAGCTGCCGAAGAAGACGGGGTGCAGGGTGGCGGGGGTGCGCGCGTCCCCCGGGCCGTTCAGGACGTGGCCGGGTTTGTTGGGGTATTCGCGCTCCACATGGCCGAGGGCGATTGTGGCGAGGCGGGCGGCCAGGGTTTCGTCGAGCCGGGACTGATCGAGCAGGGGCATGTCGGGGTGGGCGGGCATGGGAACAGCCTTGCCGGCCACCCCGGGGCATGGGAAGCCCCCGGCCATGTTGCGCGCCCTGTACGACCGGATCATCGCCCTCTCGGCCCATCGCCGGGCGCCCGCCCTGCTGGGCGCGGTATCCTTCGCCGAGAGCAGCTTCTTCCCGATCCCGCCGGACGCGATGCTGATTCCGATGTGCCTGTCGCGGCCGGAGCAGGCGTATCGCTACGCCACCATCTGCACGATCGCCTCCGTGCTGGGCGGGCTTCTGGGTTATGCGATCGGCGCCTTCCTGTTCGAGGCGGTGGCGCTGCCCGTCCTCTCCGCCTACGGCCATGCCGATGCGCTGGCGACCTTCACCTCCTGGTTCGAGCGCTGGGGGGCGGCGGTGATCCTCATCAAGGGACTGACGCCGATCCCCTACAAGGTGGTGACCATCGCGGCGGGGGCGGCGCATTTCTCGCTGCTGGTGTTCTTCGTCTGCAGCGTGGTCACGCGAGGAGCGCGGTTCTTTCTGCTGGCCTTCCTGCTGCGCAAGTTCGGGCCGCCGGCGCGGGTGTTCATCGAGCGCCGGTTGAACCTGATCGCCGGGGTGACGGCGGTGGCCATCATCGGCGGGTTCGTGGCGCTGCGGTTGCTGGCCTGATACGGCCGGGGAAGAAGGAATTCTCCCCCGGACCCTCTCATCTTTTTCCTCAGGGCTGCCGCGGGGCGGGGCTACGTCCTGCTCAATCGTTGCTGACATCGCCGAAGGGGCCGGTGTTGCCGGCATGGCCCTCGGATTTATTGGCCTCCTTCACAGGCTGTCCGAGCTCGTAGTCCAGTTGGTTGCCGGGCTTCGATGTCTGCTTGCTGAGCGGATTTCCGGTCTGGGCGGTCTGGTTGAGCATTGCGCCGTCCTGCCCCTTTGGGGGTGGAGTTCTTCTTGTCTGCTCTCATTGGTGCTGACCCGTTTGCGGGCACGGTTGGCTCGCGCCGTTCTGTGGTCCGAATACAGGGCGCAAGCGGGGACCTCGCCCGCTGGTGATCCGGGCGGCTGCTATCAGGGGCCTGCCCTGGAGACTACACCCGGCCCCATGCCCTTTCGCCCCTTCGAATCCTTCATCGACCCGATTGCCCCGCCGGGCACCCGGGCCGCGCGGTGGCTGGGCGTGCCGGTACCGGACGGGCCGCCACCGCGGAGCTTGCTGGGCTTCTACTGGCACTTCGCACGCCAGGCGAAGGCGCTGGTGGTGGCGCTTTTCGTTACCGGCTTTGTGGTGGCGGTGCTGGACAGCCTGATCCCGGTCTTCATCGGGCGGGTGGTGGCGCTGCTGGGGCAGCACGCGCCGGACCGGCTGTGGGCGGAGGCCGGGGGCGGGCTGCTGGTGATGGGGCTGGTGCTGCTGGTGCTGCGGCCGGCCTCGATCCTCGCGCAGAACCTGGTGATGAACCAGGGGATCAACCCCGCCTATACCAGCCTCATCCGCTGGCAGGCGCATCGGCTGGTCTCGCGCCAGGGCTGGGGTTTCTTCCAGGAAGACTTCGCGGGGCGCATCGCCAACCGGGTGATGCAGGCGGGGCCGGCGCTGCGGGAATCGGTGGTCCAGGCCGTGACGGCGGTCTGGTACATCGTGGTTTACGGATCGAGCGCGGTGTTCTGGCTTGGCGGCGCGGACTGGCGGCTGACGCTGCCGATCCTGCTGTGGTTCGTCGCCTATGCGGCGCTGCTGCGCTTCGTGGTGCCGCGGATGCGGGACCGGTCCCGCGCGGCCTCCGAGCAGCGGAGCCTGCTGACGGGGCGGATCGTCGATTCCTACACCAACATTCTCTCCATCAAGCTGTTCGCCCGCGCCGAGCGGGAGGATGGCTTTGTGCAGGAGGGGCTGATGGGCCTCACCCGCGCCTTCCAGAACCAGACGCGGCTGGTGACGCTGAACTCGGCCCTGCTCTCCGCGCTCAATGCGGTGCTGCTGGTGGGGATGGCGGCGGTCTCGATCGGGCTGTGGGCGCGGGGGGAGCTGGGGGTGGCGGCGGTGGCGACGGCCCTGCCCATGGCCTGGCAGATCGCCAACATGTCGGGCTGGGTGGCCTTCAACGTGGCCAGCATCTTCGAGAATATCGGCGTGGTGCAGGAGGCGATGGGCAGCCTGGCCGTGCCGCCGACCGAGCCGGACCCGCCGGGGGCAAGGCCGCTGGTGGTGACACGGGGCGCGATCCGGTTCGAGGGAGTGCGCTTCGGCTATGGGCGGCGGGACGCGTCCGTTCTGGACGGGTTCGACCTGGATGTGGCGCCGGGGGAGCGGGTGGGGCTGGTGGGCGTCTCGGGCGCCGGCAAGACCACGGCGGTGAACCTGCTGCTGCGCTTCTTCCACCCGGAGGTCGGGCGCATCACGGTCGACGGGCAGGACATCGCGGGCGTGACGGCCGAGAGCCTGCGCGGCGCGATCGGGATGGTGACGCAGGACACGGCGCTGCTGCACCGCTCCATCCGGGACAACATCCGCTTCGGCCGGCCGGAGGCGACCGATGCCGAGGTGGCGCAGGCTGCGCGACGGGCCTCGGCGGAGGGGTTCATCGAGGCGCTCTCGGACTGGCGGGGGCGGCAGGGGATGGAGGCCCATGCCGGGGAGCGGGGGGTAAAGCTCTCGGGCGGGCAGCGGCAGCGGGTGGCGATCGCGCGGGTGCTGCTGAAGGACGCGCCGATCCTGGTGCTGGACGAGGCGACGAGCGCCCTCGATTCGGAGGTGGAGGCGGCAATCCAGGACCAGCTCTCGACCCTGATGGAGGGGAAGACGGTGATCGCCATCGCCCATCGGCTCTCCACCATCGCCAGCCTGGACCGGCTGGTGGTGCTGGAGGCCGGGCGGGTGGCGGAGAGCGGGACCCATGAGGAGCTGCTGGCGCGGGGCGGGGTCTATGCGCGGCTATGGGCACGGCAGTCCGGTGGCTTCATCGGGGCCTGAGTGGGGGAGGGGCCGGGGAGGCGAACCCCCTTGGCGCCACTTGCACGGACGCAACGGCTTGCGCCGCGACGCGGGAATGGCGCAACAGCGGGCATGAAGCGGGTGTTAAGCAGGTGTTGCGGTGCCGCACGCGCTTGACACCACATGGACGCCAATTTAGGGACCCCCTGCCTTCCGGGGGGTAACCGCGGGGGAGCGAAGTGGAACACCGGGACGGCTTCGACGACCGACTTCGGCAGGCCAGGACCCGTCAGGGCCTGGATCCCAAACCCGCCAAGGGGGAGGGGGGACTGCCGGTGGGACCGTGGGGAATTGGCTTCCGCGCGGGGGTCGAGGTGGTATCGGCGCTTGTCGTGGGCGCGGCGATGGGCTTTGGCCTGGACCGCTGGCTCGGGACCTTCCCTTGGCTCTTCCTCGTCTTCTTCGTGGTGGGTGGCGCCGCGGGGGTGCTGAACATCTATCGCTTGTTCAGTCCCCGGCCCGGCGCCGGACCGTGAATTTCCGCCGGGGTTTGCCCCCGGCCGGGCCAGCAAGGACCGAACTGTGGCCGCCGAAGGCAAGACGATCGACGCGCTGAGCCAGTTCGAGCTGATCCCGGTCCTCGGGCCGATCGGCCGGGCTGTGGGCTTCTCCCAGTCGAACGCGCATATGCTGCTGGCGGTGGGGCTGGTGACGGCGCTGATGCTGGTCGGCATTCGCCGCCGCGCGCTGGTGCCGGGCCGCTTCCAGGCCGCGGCCGAGATGTTCTACGAGTTCATCGAGAACCTCGTGACCGGGCAGGTCGGGCATGAAGGGAAGCGCTACTTCCCCTTCGTCTTCGCGCTGTTCATGTTCGTGCTGTTCGGGAACCTGATCGGCCTGTTCCCCTACGCCTTCACCTACACCAGCCACATCGCGGTCACGCTCGGCCTTGCGGCCACCGTGTTCTTCGTGACGACGATCGTGGCCCTGGTGCTGCACGGGAAGAAGTTCTTCGGCTACTTCTTCCCCGAGGGGGCGCCGCTCTGGCTCGCGCCCATCATCGTGCCGGTGGAGCTGGTGTCCTACCTCTCCCGTCCGGTCAGCCTCTCTGTGCGTCTCTTCGCCAACATGGTGGCGGGGCACGTGCTGCTGAAGGTCTTCGCGACCTTCGTCGTTCTCCTCGGCGGTTTGGGCATGATCGGGCCGGTGGCCGCGCTCCTGCCGCTTTCCGTCAACGTGCTGCTCGTCGGGTTCGAGATCCTGGTGGCCTTCCTGCAGGCCTATGTGTTCGCGATCCTGACCTGCATCTACCTGCACGACGCGGTGCATCTGCACTAAGCCGCGCCGGTAACCGCCTCCACCCTCTCGACCCCAACCTTTCGACAAGGAAGAGCTCTCCGATGAACGATCCTGCCGCCTATCTCGGCGCCTTCAAGGCGCTCGGCGCCGGCATCGCCGTCTTCGCGCTGTTCGGCGTGGGCCTCGCGCTCGGCAACATCTTCTCGACGCTGATCTCGTCGGTGGCCCGCAACCCGTCGGCCCGTGACACCGTGTTCCCGATCGGCATTCTCGGCTTCGCCCTTACGGAAGCCGTCGCGCTCTTCGCGCTGCTCATCGCCTTCCTGATCCTCTTCGCCTGATCGGGTCCGTGGCGCGGCGGGGAGTTGTTCCCCGCCGTCCGCCGCGGAACGGAGACCGCATGATCCGCCTCCTGCACGCCCCGATGCTGTCTGTGGTGGCCCTGGCGCTCCTGCTTTCGCAGGCGCCCGCGTTCGCCCAGCACGTCACCGCGCCTGCCTCCAGCGGAGGGGTGCAAACCAGCGCGCCCTTGCCGGGCCAGCAGGGCGAGAGCGTCGCCGTGCAGGCGGATAGCGACCGCGCCCGCGCGGTGCGTGAGGCGAACCGCACCGCCGCCGAGTACGACCATGCGGCGCAGGCCGCGGCCGATAGCGGCGGCATGCCGCAGCTCGACTTCGGCAACCCCCTGATGATCTCGCAGGTGGTGTGGCTGTTCGTCATCTTCGGGCTGTTCGTTTTCCTCTGCTACCAGTTCCTGCTTCCGCCGGTGGCCGCGGTGCTGGACGACCGCCGGGCCCGCATTGCGGCCGATCTCGACGCGGCACGTGACGCCCGTGCCGAGGCCGATGCCGCCGAGGCCGGGCGCCGCGACAGCACGGCCCGTGCGCGGGCCGAGGCCCAGGCTTCGGTTGCAGCCGCGACCCAGGCCGCCCAGGCCGAGTCCGCCTCTCGCGCCGAGGCGCTGGCCGAGCGGCTGAACAAGCAGATTGCCGAGGCCGAGACCCGGATCGGTGCCGCGCGTGACGCCGCCATGGGGGCCCTGCGCGAGGTGGCGACCGATGCGACCGAGGCCATGGTCCAGCGCCTGTCGGGCGTGACGGACAAGGCCGCGGTGGCCGCTGCCGTGCAGCGCGAGCTGGCGGCCCGCAACCTGACGCCGGCCGGCTGAGAGGGCGCACGCCATGCACCATTACGAGCATTTCTGGCTGGACCCGAAATTCTGGGTCGCCGTCTCCTTCGTCCTGTTCATTGTCCTCCTCGGGGGCATGATCTGGAAGCGGCTGGGCGCCCTGCTGGACGCCCGCGGCAATCAGGTGCGCGCCCAGCTGGCCGAGGCGACGCGGCTGCGTGAAGAGGCCGAGGTGATGCGCAAGCAGGCCGAAGCCGAGCGTGCCCAGGCCGTGCAGGAGGCTGAGGCGATGATTACCCGCGCCCGTGCCGAGGCCGATCGCGTGGCCGCTGCCGCCTCTGCCGAGGCCGAGGCGGGCGCTGCCCGCCGCGAGCGGATGGCGATGGACCGGATTGCCGCTGCCGAGGCCAGTGCACTCGCCGAGGTGCGCCAGGCTGCTGCCGAGATCGCCGCGGCTGCCGCGAGCACCGTGATCGCGGAGCGGCTGACGCCGGAGGCCGATGCCGCCATGATCGACCGGGCCGTGGCCGACCTGCCGCGAGTTCTCCGCGCCGCCTGATTTGGGTCAGCACCAGTTCGAATGTTTCACGGGGGCCCTTTGGCCCCCGTTTTCATTTCTGCGTCATCCGCCTAGCCTTCCCGAAGATTCCAAGCGGGAGATCCGGGATGCGACGACTTTTGATGGCAGGCGCTGCGGCGCTGATGCTAGGCGCGGGCTTTGCCGGCCCTGGAACCGGGGCCGCCGAGGCCGCCACCTTCCGCTGGGCCAATGACGGCGACGTCAACTCTATGGACCCCTACGCGCGGAACGAGACTTTCCTTCTCACCTTCACGCAGAACATCTACGAGCCGCTGGTCCGCCGGAACCGTGAGCTGAAGGTCGAGCCCGCGCTCGCCACCTCCTGGACGCAGCCCTCCCCGACCGTGTGGCGCCTCAATCTGCGCCAGGGCGTGAAGTTCCATGACGGCTCGCCCTTCACTGCCGATGACGTGCTGTTCAGCGCGCAACGTGTGCGGGCGCAGGGGTCCAACCTCACCTCCGTGCTGTCCTCGGTGAAGGACATCCGCAAGATCGACGACTTCACCGTCGAGTTCGAGACGCATGCGCCCGACCCGATCTTCCTCGAGGAGATCACCACCTGGGCGATGATGTCCCGCCGCTGGGCGGAAGCGAATAACGCCACCCAGGCGGTGGACCTGACAACCGGCCAGGAGAACTTCGCCACCCGCAATGCGAACGGCACCGGCCCTTTCGTGCTGGCCAGCCGCGAGCCTGACCGCCGCACGGTGCTGCGCCCGAACCCGAACTGGTGGGACAAGCCGGAGCACAACCTGGACGAGGTGGTGTTCAACGTCATCGGCAATGACGCGACGCGGGTCGCCGCCCTGCTCTCGGGCGAGGTGGACATGATCTACACCGTGCCGCCGCAGGACACGGAGCGCCTGAGCCGCGCGGGCAATGTGCGCATCCATCAGCAGGCCGAGCTGCGCACGGTGTTCCTGGGCATGGATCAGGCGCGAGACGAGCTGCTGAAGTCCGACGTGAAGGGCAAGAACCCCTTCCGCGATGTGCGCGTGCGCCGCGCCATGCAGCAGGCAATCGACCTCGAGGCCATTCGCACGCGCATCATGCGTGGCCAGTCGCGGCCCACCAGCATGATGATCGGGCCGGGCGTGAACGGCTTTGTCGAGGCGGAGGACCGCGTCGTGCGGCCGAACCTGGACGCTGCGCGCCGGCTGCTGACGGAGGCCGGTTATCCGAACGGCTTCGGCGTAACGATGGACTGCCCGAACGACCGCTACGTCAATGACGAGGCGATCTGCACGGCGGTGGTTTCCATGCTCGCGCGTGTCGGCGTGCGCGTGACGCTGAACGCCCAGACCCGCGCGCGCTACTTCGCCGAGATCCTGGCGCCGCGGTACAACACGAGCTTCTACATGCTGGGTTGGACGCCGACGACCTATGACGCGCACAATACGCTGTACAACATCATGAGCACCCGCGGCGGTGCGCGCGGCGTGTTCAACTCCGGCGGCTGGAGCAATGCGCGCTTCGACGAGCTGACTGGCCAGATCGCGGTGGAGACGGACCCGGCGAAGCGCCAGCAGCTGATCAACGAGGCGATGCGGCTGCATGCCGATGAGGTGGGCCACATCCCGCTGCATCAGCAGGTCGTGGTCTGGGCGGCGCGGAACAACATCACGCTGCAGCAGATGGCGGATAACTACTTTCCGCTACGCTACGTCCGCGTGGGCCAGTAAGCCCGGCGCGAATGCGGGAGGGGCCTCCGGCAGTGCTGCCGAGGGCCCTTGCCTGACGAGGTTCCGTTCTTGCCTCCTGGAGAGGGTGCTGCCCTCTCCAGGCCTCACCCGGCAGGGGCCTAGGCCCCTGGACCCCTTTGCGGCTGCCGCGGAGAGGGACGTGTTCTGGGGCGCTTCTGTGGAGGTTACGGCTTCTCAATCGCTTCGGCCTATGGCCCCAAGACGCACCGCCAACGAAGCATTCCCAACCGATAGAAAAAGATAATGGTGAGGGGCCCGGGGGGGGAGGAGTTCCTTCCTCCTCCCCCCGGTGCAGAGAGCGCTACAGCAGCTCGAGCTGCCGCGCCTGAACGCCCGGCACGGCGAATTGCGAGCAGTCCAGTCGGCCGTTCTCGCGCGCCTTGTCGAAGCCTAGGCGCTTCGTCGCCATGGCGAAGCGGCGGGCCAGCATGTCGGCATAGGGGCCGGTGCCGGTTTGGCGGATGCCGAACCGGGAGTCGTAGCTCTTGCCGCCGCGGGTTTCGCGGACGAGGGCGAGGACGCGGGCGGCGCGGTCCGGCATATGGGCGTTCAGCCAGTCCTCGAACATCTCGCGGATCTCGAGCGGCAGGCGCAGCAGGACGTAGCCGGCCGCACGGGCGCCATGGGCGTGGGCGGCTTCCAGCACCTTCTCCATCTCCGCGTCGGTGACGCCGGGGATGACGGGGGCCACCAGCACTCCGACGGGTATACCGGCGCGAGACAGCTCGTGCATGGCGGCGAGGCGGCGCAGCGGAGTGGCCGCGCGTGGCTCCATGATGCGGGCCAGGCGGGTGTCCAGCGTGGTGACGGAGATGCAGACCTGGACGAGGTTGCGCTGGGCCATGCGCGTCAGGATGTCGAGATCCCGCAGCACGCCGGCGGACTTGGTGACGATGGTGACGGGGTGGTTGTAGCGCTCCAGCACCTCCAGCACCTGGCGGGTCAGGCGCAGGGTGCGCTCGACGGGCTGGTAGGGATCCGTGTTGGAACCGAGGGCGATCGGGCGCGGCACGTAGCCGGGCTTGCTGATCTCCTTCTCCAGCAGGCTCGCCACCTCCGGCTTGAAGTGCAGGCGGGATTCGAAATCGAGGCCGGGGGAGAGGCCGATCCAGGCATGTGTCGGGCGGGCGTAGCAGTAGATGCAGCCGTGCTCGCAGCCCTTGTACGGGTTCACCGCGCGATCGAAGCCGAGATCGGGGCTGTCATTCCAGGCGAGAGCGGAGCGGGCGTTGTCGCGCGTCAGGGAGGTGGCGAGCGGGGGCAGGTCGGCCATGGCCTCGGCCAGGGTGCTCCAGCCGTCGTCGAACGGGTCCGCGCGGCGGCTCTCATACCGGTTGGCAGGGTTGGACACGGCACCGCGCCCGCGCCGGAGGCCGGGCAGGGTCGATCCACGGTTCAGCAGAGGGCTGCCCAGGCTGCCGTCCGGCATTATCGCCTCCGATCAAGTTCACCTTGTGTTCCAACAGATTTGGGCATTCGGACCCGGGTAGGTCAAGAACATTAAGAGAACGTAAGCGTGAAAAAAGGTGCCGCGCGGGTGTTCCGCGCGGCACCTATCAGGCCTGATGGCTGGGCCTCAGCGCCAGACGATGTCGGTGCGGTTGCAGGTCTCGACGCCGCGTCGCTCCATGGCGGCACCATTGCCGTAGACGACGCGGATGTCGGTCCCGCAGCCCCGTCCGCCCGGGAGATCCACCCAAAGGGACTGGCCGGGCGCCATGACGTTGCTGCCCAGGCGGTCATTGCCCCAACTGCTCTGTGAGGCCGGGGAGACATAGAGTTCCCGGATCGTCTGGCCGGAGCGGTTCACGAAATTGAAGGACGGATTGCCGCCGCGGGGAACGGCAACGGAGGCGCCCGGGCCGCCGCTGATCGAGGCACCCGGACCGCCGGCTACCGCGCCGCCGCCACCACTCCCGAAGGCAATCGTGCTGATATTGCAGGCGTTCAGCGCCATCCGCGTCTCCTCCCGCCCGCTGGCGTAACGGACGCGGACATCGAGCACGCAATCGCCGAAGCTGGGGGTGACGAAGACGCGGTTGCCGGAGGGGAGCACGCCGTTGCCCAGGATGTCCGGCCCCCATTCGGAGAGGCGGGAGGGCGAGACATTCGCGTTCTGGATCGTGTCGCCGGCGTTGTTGACCAGCCAGAAGCGGTTCTGCGCCACGGCAGGGCTGGCAGCCAAGCTGGCCAGAAGGGCCAGGGTGGCAATCAAGGCACGCATCAATCGGTTCCTCTCTCCCGGATTCGTTGCGGGAGGCAATCACACCCGCCCCGAAGCAGGAAGGGCGGCGCACCACAGAAATGCCACAGTTGAGCGCAGGGCAGGCAAAATCGCGTATGCGGCGCTGGCATCTCACGGGCAGGTGATCCTACGCTGCATCGCATGATGCCGTCCGAGGCCCCCCTCCGGTCCCCCACTCCGTCCGAGCCTCTGGCTCCCAGGCGCAGGGCGTGGTGCGGCGGGCGGGCCGCGCTTCTGGCGGCGGCGCTGCTTGCGGGCTGTGCCGCTGGTGAGGCCGGGATCGCCGGCTCAACCCCGGCGGATGAGCCGCAGCGCTTGGCCCAGGGAGGGCCTGCGCGCCCGGGGCAGGGGGTTGGCGCGTCGCGTCGCGCCTCTCCGTCCGCGGTTGCCAGCGCTCCGGTAATCGGGCCGGACGGCGCGTTCGGGCCCTATCTGGCCGGTCGGCTGGCGGCGAATGAGAGCGATTCCGCAGTGGCCGCGGAGGCGCTTCTCTCGGCCCTGGCCGTGGAGCCGGACGAGCCGGAGATCCTCACCCGCGCCTTCAACGCCGCCGTGATGGATGGCCGCCCCGAGGCGATGCGCTTGGCGCGCCGGTTACCCGAGAGCCAGCTCGCGGGCCTGCTGCTCGCCGGGTCCGATGCCCAGGCCGGGCGGTGGGAGCGGGCGGAGGCGCGCATTCGCGCCCTGCCGCGGCAGGGCAGCGCGCAGATCCTGCAGCCGCTGCTGCTGGCCTGGACGCAGGCCGGGCGCGGCAACATCGACGCCGCATTGGCAACGCTCCGCCCCTATACCGAGGGCGGGCAGCTTCGTGGCGTGGCGGCACTGCACGCCGCGATGATCGCCGACCAGGCCAGCCGAATGCGGGAGGCCGAGCGCTTCATCCGCGTCGCGGTGGCAGAGGCGGAGGAGCCGAACATGCGGCTCGCCACCATCGCCGCCGGCATCCTGGCGCGGGCAGGGCGGGAGGCGGACGGGGCGCGACTGTTCGATGCTATGGCGGTGGGGTCCGACGACATCGCGTTGACGGCGGGCCCGGAGGCGCGCCGGGTGGCGCTTTCCAGCCGCGCGGTGGCGTCGCCCACCGAAGGCATGGCGGAGGCGCAGGTTGCGCTGGGTGCCGCGTTGCGGCGCCAGGGGTCGCCGGAGCTGGCGCTGATCCTGTCCCGACTGGCGCTGCGGCTGCGGCCGGGCTTTGCGCCCGCGCAGATCCTGACCGCCGAAAGCATGGCCGACGAACGCCATGTGGAGGCTGCGCTGGGCGTGCTGGGTGCGATCCCGGCGGACGATCTGATGGCGCCGCTGGCGGCGCTGCGCCGGGCGGCGATGCTGGGACGGCTTGGACGTGGCGACGAGGCGGTGGCGGTGCTGCGGCAGGTGGCCGAGGCCTATCCGGGGGCGCCGCAGCCCGCCGTGGCTCTGGGCGACGTCCTGCGCGGGCAGGGACGCCCGGCGGAGGCCGCCGAAGCCTATGGTTCCGCGATCGGCCGGCTGGGCCAGCCCGCCTCGGCCGATTGGCCGCTGTTCCAGGCCCGCGCCATGGCGCGGGAGCGGGCGGGGGACTGGGCGGGGGCGGAGGCGGATCTGCGCCAGGCGCTGGCGCTCTCGCCCGAGCAGCCCTCGATCCTGAACCACCTGGCCTATGCCTGGGTGGAGCGCGGGGAGCGGCTGGACGAGGCGCGGGCGATGCTCGAGCGCGCGGTGGTGGCCCGGCCGGCGGATGGCAACATCGCCGACAGCCTGGGCTGGGCGCTGTTCCGCCTGGGCGATCTCAAGGGCGCGATCAGCTGGCTGGAGAAGGCGGCGGAGCTGGAATCGCGCAACGCCACCATCAACGACCATCTGGGTGATGCGTACTGGGCCGCGGGGCGGCAGGCCGAGGCGCGCTTCCAGTGGCGCCGCGCGCTGGGCCTGGAGCCGGAGCCGGGCGAGACGGGGCGGATCGAGGCGAAGATGCGCGACGGGTTGCCTTCCGCCACTGCGGCGCTGCGCTGAGATGGGTTTGACGATGGCTGATGCGTCCGTGGCTGCGCCTGGGCTGGTGGAGGCCGCGCGGGCCAAGGTGAACCTGCACTTGCATGTCACCGGGCGGCGGGCGGATGGCTATCATCTGCTGGACAGCCTGGTGGTGTTCGCGGAAGCGGCGGATTCGGTGACGGTCGCGCCCGCCCCGGCGCTGTCCCTCTCGCTGGAAGGGCCGGAGGCGGGGGCGCTGGTGGCGGAGGCGGACAACCTGGTGTTGCGGGCGGCGCGGCTGCTGGCGGAAGCGGCGGGCCGGCCGCTGCCAGGGGCCGCGCTGATGCTGGAGAAGCGGCTTCCCGTGGCGTCCGGCATCGGTGGCGGATCGGCGGATGCGGCGGCCGCGTTGCGGGCCCTGGACCGCTTCTGGGGGCTGGGGATGGCGACCGCGCGGCTGGAGGCGCTTGCGCTGCGGCTGGGGGCCGATGTGCCGGTATGCCTGGCGTCCCGCCCCGCGCGAATGGCGGGGGTGGGGGAGGCGCTGACGGCGGCGCCTGGCCTACCCGCCTTCGGGATGGTGCTGGCCAATCCGCGCGTGTCCCTGTCCACTCCGCGGATCTTTGCTGCGCGGACGGGAGAGTTCTCCCCGCCCGCCTCCTTGCCGGACGGCTGGGCGGATGCGGTGGCGATGGTTGCGACCCTCCAGGCGCTGCGGAATGACCTGGAGCCGCCGGCGGTGTCCCTGTGCCCGCCGATCGCCGAGGTGCTGGCGGCGTTGCGGGCGCTGCCCGGGGCCCTGCTGGCGCGGATGAGCGGATCGGGGGCGACCTGTTTCGCCGTGTTCGGTGATGCAGAGACGGCGGAGCGGGCGGCAGAGGCGCTGCCGGTGGCCTGGTGGCGGTGGGGCGGGGGCGTGCGCGCCGCCGCGTGATGACGGTGGGGCTTTACGCGGAGCGCCAGGGGAGACATGTTCCGGCCGCTTCCGGTGTCTGGTTCCGGTGGGGCGTAGCCAAGCGGTAAGGCAGCGGTTTTTGGTACCGCCATTCCCAGGTTCGAATCCTGGCGCCCCAGCCAGCGGAGCGGAATTTTCTTACATTTCGGTGTCTTGCGCTGACGATCCAGCCTCTGGAGGCGGTTCGGTGGTCCATGGGACACATCGATGTCACACAAGAGCGTCACACAACGAAGCACCCGGCCCGGCGTCGGTCGCGGGGGCGCATCACCCACCTGGTCCTGCGGGGAGGCCGCTGGGTGTGGTATCGGCGGCTACCGGTGCGGGTACTGCGGCACTTCGGACTTGCCGGTTCTGCGTGCGGTTTTTCGGACCTCCGGATAGCCCTTGGTACGGGCGACAGGCGGACGCTGGGGGCGGCACTCGGGGCGTTTCGCCGTCGCGCCATTATTTGGAGCGAGGCTGAACGGGTGGCACGTCCCGCGGGGGTGAGCGGAGCCGATGCTCGGTGACGGAATGGTCGCTTCCACCAGATCTCGGCCCGGACCTCTGCGCCTTCGTCGAGCGGCCAGGTGCCGTTGGCCAGCCTTTAACCTTTAACCTGTTGGCCCGGCTGACGGAGGCACTTACGCCTGGCACGAACACAGGGGGTAAGCCCTATGGCGCGCTGGCCGCGGAACTCGCCGCGGCCATGGCCGGGGAGAAGGGAACGAGCCCCGTGAGGGCCAGCCTGCTCGGTGAGCGCGAGAGGCGCACGGGGGTCGCCGAGGGACGGGCTTGGTTCATCGAGCGCGCGATGCTGGCCAACGACACCGACCTTGCGCAGGAGCAACTCGAGCGGTTCGAGGTCGAGGAGGCCATGACCTTCGAGCCGTCCGCACGGCGTGAGCGCGGCGAGTACTCTGTTCTCGGCATAGGCCCAGTGCTGGCGATGGCCCTGCAGCGCTCAGGCGCCCCAACTGCGCCTACTCCGGAAAGCCTATCCGCAACTGGCTCAACGGCTACGGCCTGAGGGCGAGGAGCGGTTCTGCACTGTCCGTTGTGAGGTGGCGTGGGCGCAGAAGGATGAGCGAGCATTGAGGGTGGCAAACGCTGAAATAACTGGCGCAGCGAACCGAAAATAGGCCGGCTAAGCGACCGCTGTCGTCAGCGGTCGCTTACAGTACGCTAGTTGTGGCTAGGCAACCTTCCGCTTCCGGATTTGAGCACCAGCCAAGCCGAGCAACCCGGCACCCAAAAGGGCCATGGTCGCCGGCTCGGGTACGGGAGTGACTGAGCTCACAATACCGCCGAAGCGGCACTCGCCCATGTCGTAGCAGGAGCCGATGCCTGAAGCCGAGAAGTTCCAGAGAACGTAGCTCCTCTGAACGCTGCGTCAAATTGCACCTCCGAATTGCTTCCATCTCCATGAAAGAATTCGACACCGCCGCTCGGCAGCTGGCCAGGTGCAGCATGCAGACTCAGCGATGCACGGAAGAGTTCGTTGGTCGCAAGCGAACCTTGGAAATACTTGGAATCGCCGCCGTAGCTGAAGCGATTGATGTGAATGGCGCCGCCCTCGGGATAGCTGTTGCTATAGGTCATAAAGAACGAGAAGCCGAGCAGGACCGCATTAGTCGCTGCACCCGTTCTGGTCTGGATATAGCGATGGGTACTCTCGTCCCAGAAGGGCTCTGACAGCCTGTAAGATATACTCAGCCCCTGCGTCTGCCAGAGATGTGTGCGGAGCGTCAGGCTGCCGCTGAAGGTGATGAGTTTCGTCGGCTCATCGATCGACGAGTAAGTCTGGCTGTACTTGACTATTGTGTTGTAGCCGATCGGGCCGGCCTGAGCCGCTGCTCCGAGGCTGAGCGTCATGGCGATAGCTGCCAGGATAGTCTTAACACGCACGAACTTAGTCTCCCCCACGAGTAAGGGTGAGCGTTGAGCAATCAGTGTGCCGCAAGATAGAACATTTTTATTCAAAGACGATGAGGCCGGGCGAGTCCAATTCGTAAATAATCCCGACGTTCACGCCCGTAAGTGGTGAATGACAGACATGGTCCAAGGCCAGTATTCACCCCCGCTCGTTCCGGAGGTAAGTCCTCCTCACCACCCCTGCTTAGCCGACCCGCCCTAACCGGCGAGGCCCGCTCGCGTTTGGGCCCGCCGCTAACCCTATCGAACCAACTCCCACCCTCGCTCCGCCAAGTTCGCCGGACAGGCGAGGGACGAGGTGCCGCGGTACAGAGCCGATATCCCTGAGCCGTCAGCCGGAACCGCGCACTGGCCGAGGAAGCCAGTCGCGGGATCTCGGACGGCGACCATCTGGGTTTCGACACAGCCTCCGAGAACGAGGGCGACCAGGGCGATGAGGATAGGCTTCATTCCGGGACGATAGCAGGGCTTGGCGGCGACGCCACAGAGGTCCAATCCCGAAATCACCCCTGAATGGAAAGGTTGGCTGAACGGCAGCCTCACCGCCCAGCGCAGATACTGCTGGGTGTGGTACGGCGCGCCCGTACCCTACACACCGCTTCAGGTCGAGCTCCGCAATGCCCTTCACCCCGGTCGGTGTTCCCGGGTCAATGGTCGGCCCGGCCAGCAGGCCATTTGAGACCAAGTGTGGACATGTCGAAGTCCGGCACCACCACGACGCTGAGGTCACGGTCCGAGTTTGGCCGATTGCGACCCGGCCGCCTGAACTGATGCGGTTCCGTGAGCAGGGTGACGGAGGGTTTACGAGCCGTTATGGACCTCTCCATGCGTCGCACCCCGAGAGGCCCTATCCGCCTTCTCGCCTGCCTGCTGCTGCTGCAGTGGGCCGGAGCCGTATTGCCACACGCCCGCGCCATGGCGCAGCTCGCCTCGGCCCAGCTGATCGAGCTCTGCTCCCACGAAGGAGCACGCCAGATCCTGGTCGGCAAGGATGGCCAGCCGATCAAGGTGAGCCAGCCCGTCGATTGCTGCACCCTATGCTTCGGCCCAGCGGCGCTCCCCGTCACCGAGCCCTTCACTGTGCCGATGCCCCTGGCCTACGTGCTGGTGGCCGAGCATTTCGGACGGGAGGGACTACCTTCCAGCCCGCCCCGCGACCCGCCCCAGCAACCTAGGGCACCACCCTCCACCTGACACCGGCTCATCGCCGGGCGAGGCGCTGTAGCGCCGTGCCCGGCCTTGCTGCGCGTGCCCGGCACGCGCGGATCACCGCTGTTCAGGAATGCGCACAATGCGCCAGACCACCCTTTCCTCGCGCCCGGCGCGCGACGTTCTTCATTCTCTGTTCGCCTACGATGCGCAGCCTTCATCGCGTCGCGGCCCGGCCGTTGGTCTTGGCTGCGCCTTCCTCGCCTCCACCGGCCTGGCAGGGCCGGCGCTTTCTCAGGACGCTCCCGTCCAGGTGCCAGAAGTCCGAATCCAAGCCGGAGCCTTCGGGACCGGCGCGGCAGCTGCAGCAGCTCGCCTCGCCGAGCCGACGCGGACGGGCAGCCTCCTCGGCCTGACGCCGGCCGAGACCCCGGCCACCGTCGACGTCATCACTCAGGAGGAGATACAGGAGCGCGGCTTGCGCGACCTGACCGAGGTCTATAACGCCGCGCCCGGCGTCCGCGCCGGCAACATTCCAGGCTCCCCGGCCGCCGCCAACGTCCGTGGCCTGCCTCGAACCGCAGTAGGATACCTGCTGGACGGCGCCCGGTCCGTCGACCCCGGTCTCGTGTCGCGCGACTACGACAGCTTCGCCTTCGAGAGGGTGGAGTTCATCAAGGGGCCGGCCTCGGTTGTGAACGGCACCGGCTCGCTCGCTGGCACGATCAATCTGGTGACACGTCAGCCGGTCATCGGAGCGGATTTCTACGAGGGGCTGCTGAGCTATGGCAGCTTCAACCGCGTCCGCAGCGGGGCGGGGTTCAACCACTCTTTCGGGAATTGGGGCGCGGTCCGCTCGGCGTTCAGCTACTCCACCTCGGACGGTTACGTGGACGACACCGACGTCCGCCGCCTCTCCTTTACCACCGCTTTCACGGCCCGTGCGACGGACCAGCTGACGCTGGACACCTCCTTCGCATACTTCCGCGACGATTACGGTACCCCTTACCAGGGTGCCACCACGGTGCCGCGCGCCCTCGCGCGCGATCCGAGCGGCGCCGTCACCGCGCCGAACGGCTATGTCATCGACCGCGCGACCCGGAGCCGGAATCTCAACGTAGAGGATGGTGTACAGCGGTCGGACGCCTTCTTGCTGCGCGAGAACGCCCGCTACCGCCTCTCCTCCGATTGGACCCTCTCGAACGAGTTTTCCTATTACACCTCCGACCGCCGCTGGGCGAACTCGGAAGACTACACCTTCAACGCGCGGACGAACCTTCTGGACCGCACCTCGTCCCTCATCACCCATGATCAGCAGTTCGTCTCGGATCGGATCGC
Source organism: Roseomonas sp. WA12 (assembly GCF_054165765.1). Classification (NCBI taxonomy): domain Bacteria; kingdom Pseudomonadati; phylum Pseudomonadota; class Alphaproteobacteria; order Acetobacterales; family Roseomonadaceae; genus Roseomonas; species Roseomonas sp. WA12. Next base: position 4,368,193 of record NZ_CM135108.1, read on the forward strand.
GGCCGCCTTTGACGGAATGATCGGCGGGCTCCGGAACCGCTTCACCGGCGGCTACGAGTTCTACCGCACCGACCTATTCTCGAAACGCCGATTTGGCACTGTCTCTTCCGTTGACCCTTTCAACCCGGTCCGCGGCGTCTTTCCGGCCGACACCAGGGCCAACTTCGCCACCCGGCAGGATTTCGACAGCACCGTCAGTTCTCACGCCGCCTTCGCCGAGAACGCGCTCAACATCACCCCCTCCTGGCTCGTGCTCGGCGGGGTCCGCTACGAGGGCATGAACCTTGACCGGCGGATAGACGACCTCAACAGCGGGGCCACAAGCCGCTTCGATCGCCACTTCGACAGCATCTCCTGGCGCCTCGGCACGACCTATGAAGTGGAGCCGGGGCTTACCCTTTTCGCGCAGTACACCCGCGCCACCGTGCCCATTACCACTCTCCTGACCAGCAACACCGCCAACGCCCGCTTCGATCTCTCCTCGGGCGATGCCTACGAGGTCGGGGTCAGGGCGGCGGTCCTGGACAACCGGGCCGTCGTGACCGCCTCGCTTTACCAGATCGAGCAGGACGACATCCTGACCCGCGACCCCGTGCAGCCCTCGCTCACCCGCCAGGGCGGCAGCCTGCGAAGCCGGGGCGTGGAACTGGATGCCTCCGTGGACCTCACCCCGCTATGGAAGCTCGGCGGCAACGTCGCGCTGCAGAGGGTGGAGTATACTGAGCTGAGCAACGCCGCCGGGCGGGACCTGTCCGGCCGGCGCCCGCCGAACTCGGCCAACTTCCTCCTCAACGCCTATACGAGCTATCATCTGGCCGACACTCCCCTGAGCTTTGGGGCGGCGGTGCGGCACGTCGGCTCCAGCTACACGGACGATGCCAACACCACGAGGCTGAACCCTTACACCCTGCTGGACGCCTTCGTGGCCTATGAGGTCGGCGGCGGCACGCTGACGCTGCGGGGCCGGAACCTGACCAACGCCTTCTACGCGGAGTGGTCGGGCTACGGCTCGCAGCAGATCTACCTGGGCGCGCCGCTCAACGTCGATCTCACCTACAGCATTCGGTTCTGAGAGGGGCAGGTAGCGTCATGCCCACACCCACTCGGTCGCTCTACGGGATGATCTGGCGCTGGCACTTCTACGCCGGGCTCCTTGTCGTCCCGTTCCTCGTCGTCCTGTCCCTGACCGGGACGGTCTATCTCTTCGAGAGGGAGATCAACGACGCCCTTCAGCCAGGGCTGCGCTTCGCCTCCTCGGTTTCCGCCCCTTCCGTTTCCGCCAGCGCGATGGTGTCTGCGGCGGAGGAGGCTTACTCGGGAGGGCGGGTCACTCGCATCGACACGCCCGAGGGGCCGGGACGCACGGCACAGCTCTTCCTCACCACGGGCCAGGGCGAGGCCCTCCGCGTCTTCGTGGATCCGCCGACGGGCCAGGTGCTGGGCTCGCATGTCTATGAGCGGACGCTTGTCGGCTTCGCTGACCGGATGCACGGCTCGCTCCTTCTCGGCGATTTCGGCGACGCGATCGTCGAGCTTGCCGCATCCTGGGCGCTCATCCTCGTCCTTAGCGGCGCCTATCTCTGGTGGCCCCGGGGCAGGCGAATGAGCGGGAAGTGGTTTCCCCGCCTGCGGGCGCGACGCCGGCCGTTCTGGCGGGACATCCACCAGGTGGTCGGGCTCTACACGGGCGCGCTGGTCGTCTTCCTCGTCATCACCGGCCTGCCCTGGGCGACCGTGTGGGGAGGGAAGGTGCTGTCACCCATCAGCAATGCCGTCGGCCTGGGTTACCCGGAGGGCTCCAGGCGCCCGATGCAGAGCACGGCCGGGCCGGTAGCTGCCACCATGTCCGATGCGCCCTGGACACTACAGCAGGCGCCCATGCCGACCTCGGCAGCCGGCGCGGTCTGCGAGGCGAATCACGCCTCGCACCATCATGAGGGCGGCCCAACTTGCTCCGCCACGTCGGCGGTCTCGCTCGACCGGGCCGTGGGGATCCTGGCCGACGCCGGGATGCCGGGCGGCTATCGCCTGAGCCTGCCTCGAGGTGAGCGAGGGGTCTACATGGCCGTCGCCTATCCCCATCAGCCGGAGGGGCAGCGGACAGTCCATATCGACCAGTACTCGGGCGAGATCCTCGGGGATGTCGGCTTCCGCGAGTATGGCGCCGTGGCGAAGCTCGTCGAGCTCGGCGTCGCCATCCACATGGGCCGTTACTTCGGGCTGGCGAACCAGCTCCTGATGCTGCTGCCCTGCATCGGCATCCTCACGCTCGTGACCACCGGCATTGTCATGTGGTGGAAGCGGCGGCCAAAGGGTGAGCTGGCTGCTCCTCCGCGAGTTCCACGCCCCGTGCCCGGCAGCTTGCTCGCCATCATCATCGGGTTAGGCATCCTCTTCCCGCTGACCGGCGCATCGATGCTCATCATCGCGGCTGCAGACGCCGTGCTTGGGATGCGGCGGCGATGGTTCAGGCCTGGCCTTTGGTCTTGAGGGTTGGGAAAGCGGTGCAGCATCTCGGACAGTACATACTCGTTCGCATCCGGCGGTGTCTGTTTACGGGATGCCGCTGGGAGCAGATGGTGGGCCGACATGGGCGCAGAGCGGCCCTTCGCTTGGCGGAACTCCTTTCCCCCCTGCAGACCCACAATGGTGCGACCTGTGATGAGAACACGCGCCGCAAGGGCGTGCCTATTTCCCGAAGCGGTGTCGGGATGGTAGCGGTGCTGACGTCAATCTCCTGGGACGCCCATGCCTGACGACAGTTCATCGAAGTTGAATCTGTCGCCGCTCGGTCGCTTCAAGCCGGGCGACCCTGTTCCCTGGTTCCACGCCAATACCGACAGCAATCCGCGTTATGCTTTCGATAGCGTTGCTGGGCGCTATGTCGTGCTGGCATTCATCGGCTCCGTTGCGGCTCACGCCCAAACCAAGGCTGCCTGGAGCACGTTGCGCGCAGCTCAGCTAAGTGGCCTTCTGGATGACACTCGCGCCTGTGCTTTCGCGATTACCGCTGACCCGCCTCTGGCTTCCGATGCTACTCAACAAGGCACTGAGTTGCTCGCGACCATTCGAGATTACTACCCGGGACTGAGGGTGTTTCGCGATCGCGACTTCGCCGTCAGTCGCCTGTTCGGAGCTCTCCTGCCCGGCGAAGGAGATGGAGAACAGCCGATCTACCATGGAGCGGCCCTCCTGCTTGACCCTGGCCTGCGTGTTGTTGCCACCGCCCCGCTTGGAAGGCTCGAGACGCTCCTGGAGCATTTGCGATCCCTGCTACAGCCAGGCGAGAATATGGGGTTCGAGCCTGTGGCTCCGGTCCTGGCGCTTCCCAGGATACTGGACCCGGAGTTCTGCCGGGAGTTGATCTTCCTCTACGAGCGGAATGGCGGCCGGGAGAGCGGCTTCATGCGAGAGGTGGACGGACGAACAGTCGGTATGGTGGACGCTTCCCACAAGCGCCGACGTGACTACGAGATCGTAGAGGATACGGTGCGCTCCGCCCTGCGCGCCCAGCTTCATCGCCGGCTTTTGCCCGAGATCCAAAAGGCTTTCCAATTCAAAGCCACCCGGATCGAGCGCTACATCGTCGCCTGCTACGATGCAGCTGACGGCGGGCATTTCCGCGCCCACCGCGACAACACCACGAAGGGCACTGCACATCGGCGCTTCGCCGTGACCATCAATCTGAACGACGACTTCGACGGCGGCGAGCTCTGGTTTCCTGAGTTCGGACCGCGGCGCTATCGCGCTCCGGTGGGCGGGGCGGTGGTCTTCTCCTGTTCTCTGCTACACGAGGCCGCGCGGGTGACGCGCGGCGTGCGCTACGCCACCTTGCCCTTCCTGTATGACGACGAAGCCGCACTACTCCGTCAGCAGAACCGCGCCTTTCTGGCCGATCCAGGTGGCGCTCAGGGACCCGCGCCATAGGAGACGCCTGCCGATAGCGCCCTGGTATGAGCAGGAGGTTCGTGTACTAACCAAGAAGCCGTTGGCGGTACTGATATCACCAAGGTGCGCGCTTCTTTCTATGGAACGCCGGGAAGTTTACTTAAGAAGTGGAAGATGCAGGGTACTGCGAATCCTGGTCTGACCTGCGCGACGGAGACGTGCCGCCTTTGGATCGCGGAAAGCTTGATCGTAGTGCTGAGGCCGAAGGGACGCTCCTCAACCGCGCTCAGAGTTGTGCAAGAAGATACGGGAGAACAACTTTCTGCATCTCTTCGCCCAGGTCGTTTCGGCGTAGCGCGAGCACCGTTCGCGGCAGTGGCAAGCGCTGGGTGGGTGTCGCCATTTCCAACTTGATCACCACGATTTACGGCGTGCAGCTGCACCACCTTTGGATTGTCAGTTCGGCGTACCCACAATGGTCCGGATGCTGGTGCGAACCGGTCCCAGGAGCCAGAGTGTCAAGGAGCTTAGGGGCAAGGCGGTGATCAGGCGCATCGCCTGCGCGCTTTATCGGGGGCAAGTACAAATCGTTGGCGACTCTGACTTTGCCTTGAGGACGCCGAGAGGCCCGGTACCCGCGTGGGACAGGTTAGCTCCTTTCAGCGGTCCTCTCGTTGGCTGAACGGCATCGGTTTCCCGTTGGCGCCACCCCGTACACGGGCACTGCAGGATGTCATCCGGGGCGAGCCGGGATTGAGAGCCGACAGCCACTGATCGGTTCTTGTTCCGATTCGTAGGTCGGGCATTGGGAAGAACTCGCGATTTTGTCTTATGAGCGCGAGTTGCGTGCCGTACTTGTTGGGGATGCCCCTCACACCATCACTCGCAGACATTGCCACGTGGACCGACCGCCTGCCTGCAACGGCACGGGTCCTCTTTGTCGCAACCATCGTGACAAGCACACACATGGTGCGATGGGCATTGGATCCAATCCTTTCAGCCGAGCACCACCCGGCGACACTGTTTCTTGCAGCTGTGATCCTTGCCGCATATCTCTTCGGGAGAGGCTCTGGCCTTCTGGCTGTCGCCCTCTCAGTTCCGTTGATGGCCTACTATTACATGCCGCCGTTCGGCACATTTGCGATGGACGAACCCGAAGCGGTTGCTACGGCAATCTTCGTTGCCGAAGGCTTTGTCATAGTCTTCATTGTTGATGCAATGCATGAAGGGCTGAGTAAACTGCGGCGCGTGACAGCCGATCTTAGGGTGGCCGAGCAAGGCCGGACGTTACTGATGAACGAACTTCGTCACAGGGTTCGGAATGACCTTAATGCCCTCGTCGGCCTACTACACCTGCGCGCCCGAGCTGCGCAATCAGCAGAGGCTCAAAATGAACTGCGTGCGGTAGCGGACCACATTGTTGCTCTTACCCGCATTCATGGTCGTCTCGGACCTGACGGGAAAGATGGCCTGACGGTAGACACCTCTGAGTTCATTGTGGGTCTTTGCGCCGATCTGAGGAGCGCGCAGGCCGGCGAGGGGCTGAGGCCCATAACGCTGGAAACGGAAATAGAAACACACACCCTTCCTGTTGAGCGGGCGGTTCCACTCGGCCTCATCCTAAATGAGTCCATCACGAACGCACTGAAATACGCCTTCCCTGACGACCGATCCGGGACGATCTGCGTGCAGTTCAAGCGTGAGGAGAAACGCTTCTTGCTGCTCATCACCGATGACGGAGTTGGCCTGGCTGAACACGGTAAAGTCCAGGGAGCTGTGCCTGCAGCGCCCCTCAGCTCCGGCCTTGGCACGCGTTTACTGCGAGCACTAGCCGCCCAGCTTCGCGGATCCTTTTCGCGGTACACAACCGAGACAGGAACTGGGACTGTTGTTGAGGTCCGGTTTCCGGCAGAGGGCCCAGATGGCCTGAGCCGTTAGGGGCTCACCCAGTGCTCGATACGGGAGCTTCCTGCGGATGCGTGCGTTAGGAGGACGCGGAGTTCGATGCCCATCATCGCCGTGCGAGGTGCCCTCAGTTCTGTTCGAAGTGGCGCTGAAGCTTTTCCTTAAGCTGCGCGGTGCGGTCCGGAGTCCAGCTTTCCGGCTGGGTCACGGCGATCCAGGCGTCTACGTAATGTTCCGGAGCATAGACGTGGCCGTGGCCCATCGGTGTCGTGGTTGCAAGTATCATGTCGAGGCCGAGTTGTAGAAAGGTGATGAGCGGATACCAACGAAGCTGCGGAGATACGTCGGGACCCCGCGGTGTGCGCAGCCAAGTCGGGGAGCGGAAGGCAGACCCGGATTCGAAAAATGTAATGGGGTCACTTGGGTACTGAAGGAAGACGATCCGCAGCGGTTCCCAGGGCGCGTCCGCATCATCGAGCGAGTTATGGCCGCCGAAGAAACGTACCACCGAACCATCGCGGAACCGCGCCAGCCAGGCCGGCGATTCTGGATGCCGTTGCGCGGTAGCCTGACGCCACGTGCGGCTTGGGAAAGGCGGACCGGTCCAGAGCGCGCCCTGGAAGGGATCGCCGATGACGTCGAACAGGTCCACCGACCGATCGGAGTTGAGGGCACCCAAGCTGAGCCCGTGCAGGTAAAGGCGTGGCCGGGTATCCTGCGGAAGGGTTCGCCAATGATCGTATACCCTGCGGAAGAGCTGCTCTGCCGTTTCAGCTCCGTAATTCGGCTCCACTATCAACGTCAGCCAACTGGCTAAGTAGGAGTACTGGATCGCCACCGTCGCAACGTTGCCCCGGTGAAGATACTCGAGGGGCATCTGGCTCGCGGGGTCGAGCCAGCCGGTGCCGGTCGGCGTGGTGACGACGAGAACCGAGCGCTCGAAAGCGCCGACCCGCAGCATCTCCCGAAAGGCGAGTTCGACCCGATCCGCGATGGTCTCGGCCGAGTTGAGGCCGACATAGATCCGGAGCGGATCGAGCGCGTCCCCGCCAGTTAAGGCTTCGATCTCGGCGCGGGAGGGCGCGGCGGAGACGGCAGCGCGGCCCTGCCGTCCAAGTTGGGACCAGCGGATGTACGAAGCAGTGCTTCCTGTCTTGAAGGGCTCTGCGGGTGCGCGGAGACGGTCGTCGACGAGGGCATCGAGGCTGCTATAGGAGGCATCGAGGGCCCGGATGCCCGCCTCCATGACAATATTGGTGCCTATCGCCCAGAAGGTTGCGGCGGCGAAGGCGATGCCAATCAGGGCGGCGACACGTTGCGGCGCGATACGGCCAACCAGCCGAGCGACCCTGCGGGCGATGAGCTTGAAGAGGCGACCGAGAAGGAGAAGCAGCAGCGCGGCGGCGAGCGCGATTGTGGCGACGAAAGCGGGGCGGCCGCTTTCCACCGGTGCCATCCCCATGAGCAGACGGACCGAGTTCTGCCATTCCGACGCGCGCCAGAGAAAGAGCGCGGCGGTCCCGATGCAGACGGCAGCGGCGAGCAGCTTGAGGTAGCCGCCGGTGCGCCCTTGTGCCAAGTCCGGAAAGCCAAGGAAGCGCCAGGCCGCACGCAGGGACACGCCGACCCCGTAGCCCAGCATGAAGGAGATACCGGACAGAGCGCCCTGCAGGCCAGCGTCACGCGGTATGAGGCTTGGCGTGAGTGAACCAGCGAAGAAGAGCGTTCCGAGCCAGACGCCCGTTCCACAGAGGGTGCGGATGAAGTTCCGCTCAAGCCAGTGAGGCAGGGTGTTGCCGGTCATCCCGGTTCCTTCGCGCAGCGGCGATCGTGGTAAAACACTGCACTGAAGCAATGTCACGTGCCGCCCGTGGGAAGGCCGTTACCGGGCATTCTCCGTCCGATATCCTGGCTTGTGCCGGAATGCCTGGATTGCTGGTAGCGAGCCGGACATTGGAGCGCATGTTACTGGACGGTGTGGAAATCGTCGTTGGCAAGCCCCTCGGCATGGGCCTCTTGAGGTGGCGTCTTGCTGTCGATGGCGCGCTTGCTAGCGTCGTGGCGCGAGCCCTCTTCGCTTCCCATGACCGCTGACTACCTCCTCAGCGGGTCCGTAACCATCATGGGGGTGATCCTGATGGAGCCGGAGCGGCCAGATGCCCTTGGCCAGCCTCTGCCGTTTGACCTATTGGCCCGGCTGACGGAGGCGCTTGCGCCTGGCACGAGCACGGAGCGCAGGCCCTACGGCGCGCTGGCCGCAGAAATCGCCACGGCCATGGCCGGGGAGAAGGGAATGACCCCCGTGAGGGCCAGCCTGCTCGGTGAGTGCGAGCGGAGCACGAGGGGCGCCGAAAGACGGGCCCGGTTCGTCGAGCGCGCGATGCTGGCCAACGACACAGACCTTGCGGAGGAACTAGCGGCGGGGAACGGCTCAAAAGCACGTGCGACACCAGCCCCGACGGTGTCATGCCCGGCCCTTGCTGTTCAGTGCCTGCCGTTCGGCTACGCAGGCCCACAACATCACCTTATGCCGGCCTCCTCGCTCCGGCGTCGGTTCAGCTCCTCGCCGTAGCGCCGGAGGAGGTGGGCTTCGGTCAGGACGCCGATGACCCGTTGGGACTCCTTGCCGTCCAACACGACCATGACGTCGGTTTCAGCGGCCTCGAAGAGCGCCAGCGCCTCCTTCACGTTCATGGCCGGGAGGAGCGCGCGGTCACGGAGCCGAAGCAAGGGCTCGATCGTTCCTGCCTCGACGGACGGGGCGAGCGCATGAGCCTCTGCGACCTGGATCATCCCCGTGTAGCGGCTGCCTTCGTCGATCACGACAACCTGGTTGCTGGAACCCAATGGAAAGTCGCGCATGAACGCGGACATCCGCGTGTCGCTGCGGATGGTTCGCTCGTTGCGCCGCATCACCTTGCCGACGGTCAGATCCCGGACCCAGCCGACATCATGCGGTCCGCGGATCGCCTCCCCTCGGAGATGGAAGCGCCAGGTGGCGAAGGAGTAGCCGAAGAGGCGCCGAACCACGATTGCAGCGGCGATAACGGCCACCAGGACCGGCCCGGCCACGGCGAAGTCCCGCGTTGTTTCCAGCGCAAGAAAGGTCATGGCGAGGGGTGCGCCGATCACGGCGGCCCCGAAGGCGCTCATCCCCACGATCGACAGGAGCATGGGGTCGACGCTCGGCAGGGTAGTAGCCACGGTAGCGGCAGCGAGAAGCTTGCCGACGATGGCGCCCAGCAGCAGCGAGGCAAAGAACAAGCCCCCGCGAAACCCCGAACCGATGGAGACGGCGGAGGCAAGCGCTTTCAACAATACGAGGATGAGAAGGGCCTGGGCTGTGCTGTCCGTCAGCAGGACTCCGTGCAGCGCCCCGTGGCCGCTGGAGAGGACCCCGGGAGTAACGAGCGCCAATCCGCCGACGATCAAGCCGCCGAGTGCCGGGCGCAGGACTTGCCACGGCACACCGCGCCGGATCAGCACCTCCGCCGAGGTCATCGCGCGCATCAGAGCGATGGCGAGAAGCCCGCAAAGTCCGCCGAGAAGAAGCGAATAGACGAAATCGCCCGCGTCGGGTGTCCCGATCGCCCCTGCCGGTGTGGGCACGCCAGCCTGGCCGAGAAGCCCCGCAGCCAGCGTGCCTGCCACCGCGGCCGCCAGCACGGGGGCAAGGCTACTGAGGGCGTAGGTGCCAATCACCAGTTCGAAGGCATAGAAGGCACCTGTGAGCGGCGCGCCAAAGGAGGCGGCTATGGCGCCCGCAGCCCCGCAACCCACGAGCAGGCGGAGGTCGCCCCGCCGCAGTCCAAAGGCCAGGCCTAAGCGGGACGCCGTGCCACTGCCGACCTGGGCATAGGCGGCCTCCAGCCCCACGGAGGCTCCGCCGCCGGCAGAGATGAGGTTCTGGGCCGCGACAACCACGCCGTCCCGGAGGGACATCCGCCCACCATGGAGCGCATTGGCCTCGATCGGGTCGATCGGGGTGCGCGGGAACCAGCGGCTCAGGGCCAGGTTCAGCAGACCCAGGGCAAGGCCCGCGGCTGCGGGAATGAGCAGGAGCCAGGACGGGGAAACCTTCCGCATGGCGCTGAGGCCGTGTTCCGCGCCGCTGCCGAAGAAAAGCAGGTGCAGGTGCTCGGCCGCCGTGCCCAGCAGGCGAGCGAGAAGCCCGCTGGCCACGCCCACAACGAGTGCCAGGACCAGCACCCCCAACTCGCCGCGCCGCAGCCAAGCCCGCAGGGCCGCCATTCCGCGGACAGGGTGCGCGACCACCATGCGGAGCCGACGCAGCCGGCGGGCGCGCTGCACGCGTCTGGTGCGCCGCGCGGCGGCGTCCATCAGATAGTTCGCCGCGGGTGCGGCGGAGGCTTGTGAGGTGTTCCTGCCGGGCAAGCCACCTTTGAAGGGCAGGTCATCAGTTCAGGGTGATGCCGGCGTCCCGGATCACGCCGCCCCAGCGCTCGCGCTCAGCGCGCATGAAGGCAGCGAAGTCTGCCGCTCCGCGGAAGCGCACATCCGCACCCTGGGCGGCGAGGGCCTGCCGCACCTCGGGCTCGTCGAGCGAGGCGGCCATGGCCTTGTCCAGCGCCTCGATGATTGTGGGAGGCGTGCCGGCGCGCGTCACCAGCCCCTGCCAGCCATAGACCACGAAATCCTGCAGCCCCGCCTCGGCGGTCGTCGGCAGGTCCGGTAGAAGAGTGCGGCGCTCGCTCGACGTGATGGCAAGGAGGCGCACCTGCCCGGCTTCGACGATCGGGCGCATGATGTTGTAGGAGTCGATCATCATCTGAATGCGCCCGGTCGCCAGGTCCTGCAGTGCCGGTGCGCTGCCGCGGTAAGGGACGTGCACGATCTCCGTGCCTGCCCTGCGGTTGAACAATTCCAGCGACAGGTGGGATGGCCCGCCCGAGCCACCGGATCCTGCGTTCAGCTCGCCGGGCCGGACCTTCGCGTAGTCGATGAACTCGCGGAGCGTGCGCACTGGCAGACGGCTGTGCACGGTGACGACCAGCGGCACTTCGACTGCCTGGGCGATCGGCGCGAAATCGCGCCCCGTGTCGAAACGCAAATGCGGGTAGAGGGCGTTGGTGACGGCCAGGTTGCCGACATTGCCGAAGAAGAGCGTGTTTCCGTCCGGCGGCTCCTGAAAGAGGACTTCCATCGCCAGATTGCCGTTGGCGCCGCCGCGGTTCTCGATGACGAAAGGCTGACCAAGGCGGGCCGCGACCCGCGGCAGGACGATGCGGCCGACGATGTCGACACCTCCACCGGGCGGAAAGCCGACCAGGACCCGCACCGGGCGGCTGGGCCAGCCTGCTTCCTGGGCGCGGGCGCCGGTGCCAGACGCGGCGGTGGAGGCAAGCGCGAGGGTGGCCGTGGCAAGCCGGCGCCGCGTGAGATGCATGGTTCCCTCCTCGTTCTTGGACCTGGCTGCTGACAGTGCCCGGCGCCCCCGGCCCGCGCGACGGAGGGGGCGCCTGGCGCCCCCTCCTCACGCTGGCGGTGGGGAAAACCGGGCCCAGCAGGCCTGGTTACGCCTGGGCGACGCTTCGGCCGCCCAGCCCTCAATGGTCACATCATCGTAGCGCTGCGAAAAGGGGTGTCAATGTGAAGGCCGGGGGGAGGATGCCTTTCAGGTACTGCCGCGTTGAACCAGCTCGAAACCCAGGTCGATGGTTCTCGACTCCTGTGTCGATGACGGCTGGTTCAGCCGCTCATTGATCAGGCGGCCCACTTCCAGCCCGATTGCGCCACCCGGAGGCCTGATGGTGGTAAGGGGCGGGACACAGGAGGCGCTGAAGCCGAGATCGCCGAAGCCGATGATCGCCATGTCCTCGGGAACGCGGATTCCCTTCCGCTGGCATTCGAACAGGGCACCGAGCGCCATGAGATCGTTGGAACAGGCGATGCCGTCGATCCGATCCTGGCTCGCCAGCGCCTCGGCGACGAGCTGGCCCCCGGCCTCCGTGCTCGCGGTTGCCGGGAGGTTGAGAGTGGCGGGGACGTCCATCCCCGCATCCAGGGCAGCGCGGGAGAAGCCTTCGGCCCGCTGTCGTGCACGAAGGTCCTCCCCCATCCGTGCCCCGATAAAGGCCAGCCGCCTGCGTCCGCGTGCCACAAGGTGCCGAAGCGCCGCCGCACCGACATCCCGGTGGTGAAATCCCACTGAGGTATCGAGCGGGCTCTGGCCGCACTCCCAGATCTCGAAAACCGGGGTCTGTGCCTGGAGCAGCAGGCGCTTCGTCCCACGGCTGTGCTCCAGCCCGACCAGTGCGATGGCGGCCGGCGCCCAGGATAGGGCGGTCCGCACCAGCTTTTCCTCGCGGACCAGGTCGTAGCCGCTGTTACCCAGGAGCAATTGGAAGCCGGCCGGTTCCAGCTCGGCCTGGAGCGCGGCGATCGTGCTGGCGAAGAAGTCGTTCTGGATCGTCGGCACGATGACGCTCACGGCCCGGGATCCCGCGGCAGCGAGACCGCCGGCAACGAGGCTGGGCACATAGCCCAACTCCTCCACGACCCGGGCAATGCGTCCCCCGACCATGGGTGAGACCAGTCCGGGCTTCCGAAGATAAAGGGACACGGTCGAGGGAGAGACGTCGGCGGCTCGCGCCACCTCTGTCATGGTGACGCGCTGCATCCGGCGGCGGCGCCGGCGTTGCGGTGTTCGCTCGTTGTCCATCGGCAGATCGGATCCATGGAACGCCCCAGGCGAGAAGTGGCACCGGAGATGCGGCATGGCAAACTTGACGCTGGCTTGATCGCAGCGCTACGAAAATCACGTGGAGTGGCTGGACGTCGAAGCCGAGGGTACTCCACCCGGGTATGCCCAGTTTTGATTTTATCTGTCGCCCAGCCGGCGCAAGGAACAGGATTACTCGTGAACACGCCCAGGCGCCCAAATATCGTCTTCGTCATCACCGACCAGCAGCGCTTCGACACGATCGCGGCAGCCGGCTTCGACCACATGACGACGCCGCATCTCGACCGGCTGGCGAGTGAGGGCGTCATCTTCACACGGATGTACGTCACGTCTCCCTCTTGTGCGCCGTCCCGCGCGAGCCTGTTCACCGGCCTATATCCCCACACCAATGGCGTGTTCCGGAATGACGAGCGCTGGACCCACACCTGGGTGCGCCAACTCGCGGATATGGGCTATCGCTGCGTCAACGTGGGCAAGATGCACACGCACCCTTTCGAGGAGTCTTTCGGCTTCCACGAACGCCACGTCGTTGAGAACAAGGATCGGGCCACGCCACGCCTGCCCTTCTTCATGGACAACTGGGACAAGGCCTTCTTCGCGAACGGGTTGGAGAAGCCGAGCCGCGTGACCTACGCCCGGCGGGAGGACTATCGCGATCGCCTGGGCGCCTTCATCTGGGAACTGCCGGAGCACCTGCATTCCGACAACTTCGTCCCCGGTCTTGCGGCGCACTGGATCGACACCTGGCGCGGCGAGGATCCCTTTTTCCTGGAGATCGGAATCCCAGGTCCGCACCCGCCCTACGACCCGACGCCCGAGGTGCTGGAATCCTACAAGGGCCGGGAGCTACCCAAGCCAATCTGGGACCGCGCCGATATCGACAGCCAGCCCACCGCTTTGAGGAAACTTCGCGAGCAGCACCTGTCCGTGGATCATGATGCCGTCGTGCATTTGGACAATCCGACGCCGGAGCAGATGCAGCGCCAGCGTGAGCACTACTATGCCAACGTCACAATGATCGACACGCAGATCGGGGTGCTGATGCAGGCGCTGGAGCGGCGTGGCGTGCTGCAGGACACGGTCATCATCTTCACCTCGGACCATGGCGACTGCCTGAACGACCACGGTCACAGCCAGAAATGGACGATGTACGAGCAGAGCGTGCGCGTTCCCGCCATCGTCTGGGCGCCGGGGCGCGTGGCGGCCGGCCGGAAGGTGGACAACCTCGTCTCCCTCTTCGATTTCGGCCCGACCATTCTGGAGCTGGCCGGCATCAAGGCGCCGCGCTGGATGGAGGCGCGCTCGCTTCTTCCCTACCTCACCGATGGTGAGGCAGCCCCGCGGCCCTTCGTCTTTGCCGAGCATGCAGGCGACCGCATCCTCAGCGGCACCGAGTTCATGACGATGATCCGGGACGAGCGCTGGAAGCTGGTCCACTTCGTGGACAGCGAGGAGGGCCAGCTCTTCGACATGCAGGCCGACCCGCAGGAGTTGCGAAACCTCTGGGATGATCCCGCGCACGAGCCGGTCCGCCGCGCGCTGATCAATGAGATCCTGAAGTGGCGGATCCGCAGTGACCTCGTGACGCAGGGCTGGACCGAGGCCGTGCGGGACCGCGGCGGGCGCTGATCGTCGTGGAGGGGATGGTCTGGGTTGCGGGCGGCACCTTCCGCATGGGATCGGACCGCCACTATCCCGAAGAGGCCCCGGCGCATGACAGAAGCGTCGAGGGCTTCTGGATGGACCGAGCTCCCGTGACCCAGGGCGAGTTTGCCCGCTTCGTCGTTGCTACCGGCTATCGCACCGTGGCGGAGCGACCGCCCCGCCCGGAGGATTACCCCGGCGCCGATCCGGCACTTCTCGTTGCTGGCTCGGTAGTGTTCCAGGCCCCGCGCAGCGCGAACGATATGCGGTTCTGGGGCGACTGGTGGGCGTTCAGGCCTGGCGCGAGTTGGCGTAATCCGGACGGAAACAGCGGAGCGCCTGAGCCAAGCCATCCCGTGGTGCATGTCTGCCACGAGGACGCGTTGGCTTACGCGAACTGGGTCGGGAAGCGGCTTCCAACGGAGGCGGAATGGGAGTTCGCGGCGCATGGGGCCGTACCCGGCGCGGAGTTCGCCTGGGGGGATGAGTTCGCGCCCGGGGGGGCACATTTCGCCAATACGTGGCAGGGGAACTTTCCCTACGAGAACCAGGTAGCGGACTGCTACGCCGGCACCTCACCCGTGGGCAGCTTTCCGCCCAACCAGTACGGGCTTGTCGACTTGATCGGGAATGTCTGGGAGTGGACGGCGGAGGACTGGGTTCCCGGCCATTTGCGTGAGTCGATGAAGTCATGCTGCGTTCCCGACCGCCTCCTGACTCGGTCGGAACCGGAGGCCAGCGTTTCAGCGAACTATATTCCGCGCAAAGTCATCAAGGGCGGCTCGCATCTCTGCGCCCCCAATTACTGCCATCGGTACCGTCCTGCGGCGCGGCAAGGGCAATCGGTCGAGACCGGGACCTCCCACATCGGCTTCAGGTGCGTTAAATAGAGACCTTGGAGGACCACAAGGAAGCCATATTTTGGTGGCGCGCAGGCTGAAGTAGATCGAGCTCTTCACTGCAGAAGCGGCTCGACGGGTCGTGTAGACCAGCAATCTAGTGCCAGACATGGAGGCGGTTGAAGCGCTTCAGGCTTGAAGCAACGCAGGGAGTATGGTCGCAACGTCGGCAGCATATCCGTCAGAGCAGCCCAGCTAGCCAGTCCGGGCAGCGCCGATCCCTGCAGTCTCTGCGACAGAGCTGCGAGTACGATGCGCGTCGAGCCAGAATCACCTCGCTCAGCCGCCTCATTGCGCCGGAACCGGTACGGGGCGGAGCACCATCGAGATCAGGACACCGGGTTCGCCCTGCGGGCCACCATCCTCGAGTTCCACCAAGTCTGCACGGAGTTGGAGAAGTTCGGGCGCGCCATCAAGGGCGGCATCTCGCCCGGTCCACAGAAGCTGACCGCTGACCAGCTCTTCCGCGACACCGTGAAGACGCTCAAGGCTGGCCCGCACCGCTGCAGCTGAAACATCGGGTAGAAAGCGGACCTGCACAACTTCCCCGACGCGCCCGACGGGTGCTCCCGCGTCAATGCCGGGTGAGAGGGCGAGGCAGGCGGAGTAAGCGTCCTTTCGCGGCATTGGAAGGCTGAATGCGCGGATGTCAGCGACGAGGCCGCTGGAGCACTGGGGCGCGGCCAGGTCCGGGTCCTCTGGCAAGCCGTCGTAGAGGGCAGTGCCACGAGCCTGAGGATGCGTCCGCAGTGCAAGGCTCATGGCGTCGGGCATGGCCATGCCGATCCTCACCCCGGATAGTTCCGGGTTTGGCAGGGATGGATAGCTATGACGCCTCGATGCGGCGGCCGCGGCACGAGCTTCTGGGAAGCTGAAGCTGTGCAACATCCGTCCCCGGCTCTCGACCCGGGCAGAGACGATGTTGGCCATGATGGGAATATCGGTCAGGTCTGGGATGATCGGAAGGGCGGCGGCAAAGACCATCTCCATCGTCAGCACACCCTCTCCGGCCCAAGCGCCAAGGGAGGGTAGACCAGCCCGCTGAAGTATCTCTGCAGCCGCCTCCCCGCCGGCAGTCGGCATCACGCCGACAGCATCGGTGTCACCAAAGCGCAGCGAGAAGCCACGCGCACCGCCCGCCGCGTCACGCATCGAGAACCCGCGGCGAAGGCCGGAGCGAATTGGGATGCCGCCCAGTGCTTCCGAATAACCGAGGACATCGACGGGAACCTGCAGCCGGAAACGGCGGTTGAGGTCAAAGGCGGCGAACTCGGCGCGGATCCGCCGATCGGCCAATACGAGGAGGTATTGACGCTCCCGTTCCGGGTTGCGCACCGGGCGGGTCGGCTGAGGTCGGCTATCGACATCCAGCGCGGCCAGCGGGCTGAAATCTGGCTCCGTCCCGAGTATCCGGTGATAGGCGAAGAGGAGGTCCCGTTCGGACAGCGTGCGGACCTCCACTGCCGTCTCGGAAGCAGTCGGGATACCGCTCTGGCGGCCGCTACGCTGGGCAATGGCAGGCTCTGCCAGCGTGATCTGGGCAGGAATGAGGAGAGCCGTAAGAAGTCGGATGGAGCGCAAGCGCGGGGCCTCCACGAAATGAGCGACGAGAGTGGTGCTCGATGCCATCTCTACGGGGCGAAGGCTAGCCGCACTGTGCAGCCGTCAACACGAAGAGCGCGTCCGTGCCGGACCATCTGTGACGGAAGATCTCTCTTCGTTGCTGCGGCCCTGGTGCGCTTCCAGTGATGGTCTGAGCAGGTCATCCTGCGCGCGATCGCGGGGGAAATCGGTCGGCTGCGCTGGCTACGACCAAGCCGCTGATGACGGCTTACCGTGCAGTGGTGCTGCGGTGAGAGGGACCTGCGCGGCCAGCCTGGGGGGCGGGCATGACGAAGGGGAGAGTTGCTATGTTGCGATCCGGCAGTGGCGCCCGTTGGCGCTTGTCCAGAGCTGCGCTTTGCCTCGCCGTGCTCTGCGCCGCGGCCTCCCACTCGCGGCCGGCGCAGGCGCAGTCGGGTGACCGCCGTTACGCCGCATTCGTGCAGGATGCGGATACGGGCGAGGTCCTCTCTGCCGAGCGGGCCGACGCTGCGCGCCACCCAGCCTCCCTCGCCAAGATGATGACCCTCTACCTGGCGTTCGAGGCCTTGCGTCGGGGACGCGTGACGGAAAAGACGTTTATCCGTGTTTCCCGCCACGCAGCCTCACGGCCACCCTCCAAACTTGGGCTGCGGCCCGGCTCGACGATTACCGTGCAGGAGGCGATGATGGCACTCGTGACCAAGTCGGCCAATGACGCAGCAGCAGCGCTGGCGGAGCACCTTGCCAATGGCAGTGAGGCCGCATTTGCCGGTTTGATGACGCGCAAGGCTCGGGCTATCAGCATGAGCCGAACGACTTTCCGGAATGCCTCCGGACTGCCAGACAGGGCGCAGGTGACAACGGCGCGGGATATCGCCCTGCTCAGCCGGCGCCTGATCCGGGACTTCCCAGAACGCTACGCCTATTTTAGTGCATCCGGCTTCGATTGGCGCGGGCGCTACATTGGCGGCCACAACCGCCTGCTCACAACTTACGAGGGCGCAGACGGAATCAAGACCGGCTACATCGACGCGAGCGGGTACAATCTCGCGGCTAGCGCTGTGAGGGATGGCCGGCGGCTCGTGGCCGTGATGTTTGGTGGCGCAACGGGCACGGCGCGGGATGCCCATGTCATGGCATTGCTCGACCATGGCTTTGAGACCGTTAATCCGGCGGCGGGCCGCACCATGATGGCGGCACGGGGCGGGCTGCGGCTCGTCGGCTTGGCCCAGGCCGCGCCCCCTCTTCGCCCGCCGGTGCCGCGCGTTGTGCCCCAGCGCCAGGTGGTGGCGCATACAGCCGCACCGCACACGTCGCGCCCTACCGCCACCGGTGCTTCGGCGCATGGCTGGTCGGTGCAGCTCGGCGCCTACACCGGCCGCGTAGCAGCGCAGGCGGTGGCGCGCCGTGCGGCGTCTCGCGGCGGGGCCGTGCAGGTTCGGCGTGTGCGGGTCCGATCCAGCTGGCTTTGGCGCGCGCGTGTTGTTGGCCTTGCTCACCAACAGGCCCGCCGGGTCTGCCGTGCCGTCCGCAGCGAGTGTGTCGTGATCTCCCCTCGGGGTTAGGGCACGCTATCGGCACGAACTTGGATACTCACCGCAGTGGTCGTTCGATACTGGCGGCGCAGCTGTCTCAGCGCCGCATGCTGCTATGACCCCTCAGAGCCGTGCCTGAGGACGCCGGAGTGAGGGAACCACCAATGGCCGACCCGATCCCTATCATTCGGGCCGTAGGAGACCCGCTCCGCAGGACCCGGAAGGACGCTCAACGATTGTGGCATGCAGAAGCCGGGCGCTACCTTGCCGCGTGAATCATGGACGGCACCTCTCTTCCCGGCTAACGGCGTCCTTGAGCCTCAGATAAGGGCAGCCCTCTGCAGATCCTGATAACCGGTGCCTCCGGGCTCTTGGGCAGTGCCCTGGCCAGCCACCTGGCCGCGAGCGGTCATGGCGTTGTTGCCATGACTGGTCGGAACCCGATGCGTGTGGCCGATCAACCGCGAGATACGGCGCCCCTTTCCTGGGCGGGCGCTGCTCCGCAGCCCGGAGAAACTCTCGTCCTGCCTGTCGACTTGCGGCGCGAGGAGCTGGGCTTGGACGCGGCGCGGCTCACCCGCCTTGCGACGGGGCTGGACATCATCATCCACTGCGCAGCCGTTACGGGCTTCGACCTCGACCCTGCTACCTACCGCTCCGTGAATGTGGAGGGCACAGCGCGGATCCTGGCACTGGCTGAGCGAGCCGGCCCGAAACCGGTGCCGCTGCTTCAGGTCAGTACGGCCTATGTCTGCGGTGAGCAAAACGGACCTGTGGCGGAGCGTCCCGCGCCCGCCGGGACGCGCTTCGCGAACGGCTACGAGGAGAGCAAGGCCGAGGCGGAAGCTTTGGTCCTCGCCGCGCTGGAACGCGGCCTGTCAATTGCCATCGCGCGCCCTTCCATCGTGGTGGGTGCCTGGGCGGACGGAGCCATCGCCCGTTTCGACAATCTCTACGGCATGATTCGGCTGGTGACGGAAGGTCGCATCCGCACCATCCCTGCCGCCCCCGGCGCGAGCTTGGATATGGTGCCGATCGACCATGTCGTGCAGGGAATCACGGACATCGTGACGCAGATGGAAGCAGCCACCGGGCGCATTTTCCATCTCGTCTCCGGTGCGCCCGTCCCGGTGGCGTTGCTGCACGACCTGGCTGTCAGCTATCCGCAATTCGAAACGCCCCGCTTTGTCCTTCCGGATAGCTTTGATTCCGGCGATCTCGATGAGGCCGAAGCCTGGTGGCATTCCTGCGTTACCGGGCTCTACGCCAGCTATTTCTTGCGTGATCCACACTTCGCCGATGGCAACCTGCGTGCCCTGAGCGGCCGTGTCTGTCCCCCAGTGGACTGGGCCTTCCTGCGCCGCATGATCGATCACTGCATCGCCAGCGGCTTCCTGCGCAGCAAGGATCCTCAACGCACGTCGGGGTAGTGTTGATCCAGTCTCTTCCGCAGGCCCAGCCCCCAGCGCACACCGACCTTCAGGTAGATCCAGTTCGCTCTCAGCCCGCCCCATGCCGCGACGCGCCGGTCGGAGGTAAGGACCACGCGGTTGATCAGACGCGTGCGACCGAGCCGCGCAAAGCGGATGCAAAGGTCGGCATCCTCCATCACGGCGAGTGTCGTGTCGCAGCCGCCGACCGCAAGGAAGTCTGCGCGCCGGAAGAACATGGCGTGATCGCCAAAGAGCAGCCGCGCGCCGCGCAGAAACAGGTGCGGACGGAAGATCAGCGGTGCGTACCAGGTCTTGATCCAGTTGTGAAAGCTGGTGCCCCAACGCACTGTCTCCGGCCCGCTCAGCAGCGGCGTGAACCCCGCCAGCGCCGTGGCGGGATTGGTCATGGTGCGCCGGATCACCTCCACCGCATCATCGGGCAAGGTTGTATCTGCGTGCAGCACGCAGACAAGTCTTGCAGAGACCTCGTCCACCCCGCGGTTGATCTGGGCCGCCCGGCCGCGCAGGTTGTGCTCCACAACGCGCAAGCCGCCAGCCCGGGCGATCGCGACCGATCCGTCACCGCTGCCACCGTCCACGGCGACGATCTCGTCCGGTGACGGGTGCAGCGCTGCGAGGGTCCGCAGCAGCCGCGGGAGCGATGCCGCTTCGTTCAGCATGGGGATGACGATGGCGACACCACTCACGACGTCAGCTCCGGCCAGCGGCTGAGATCCTCGGGCCGATCAAGGTCGGCCAGCGTCTCCAGCAGCGCAGGCGTCACGCCCTGCATGGCAAAGCGCGCCAATGTCTCGGCAAACACGGTCTCGGTGCCCCAGGCCATGGGCTCGAACAGGAAGGGCATCGGCTCACGCAAGCCGAGCAACCAGTAGCCACCATCCTCCGCCGGGCCGATCACGGCGCGATGCGTTTCCAGCGCGGCGGCCGCCGCGTGCAGGTGACGAGGTGCGAGGTCGGGCAGGTCTGCCCCCACCAGTATCGCTGGCGCATCCGCCGAGGCCCGTGCCATCCGGGCGCCGAGGTCGCCCATCCCCTGCTCCGCCAGCGGTACTGCCTCGCCCAGCCAGGCCCTGAAGGCCTGGGGCGGTGCTCCGGTGTGGCGCAGCTCGAATGGCAGGCCGCTGGCCCGCAGCACGCCCAGGGCCTGCTCCGTCAGGCGCCGGTGGAGCGCGGCCGCGCCGTCGGCTCCCAGGGTGGGGATGAGCCGCGTCTTGGCCCGGCCCGGTTCAGGAAAGCGGGCGAAGAGTGCGACACGCGGCTCCTTGCCGCCCCGCGCAGCTCCCCTCATGTCACCGGCCATGCCCTCTGCCCCGTCCCGAACCCACCACAGTCTTGCCGCGACGGCTCCTGGCGGAAAGGTCAGGACTGTATTGCTGGGCGCCGGCATGGCCCTGGCGGTGGGGGCGATCCTGCTGGCCGAGAGCCGCGCACCTTTGCGCCGCCGCTCTCAAGCCGAGCCGTTCCGCACGATCCGCAACCTCGCCATGGGCGCCCTCAGCATGGCGGTGGTCGCCGCGGTGGAGGGGCCCGTGGCCCGGCGCCTGGCGCAGCGGGCTGCCGAGCGGAGATCGGGGCTGGCGCAGCGCCTGCCCTTGCCACCCTGGGCGCGGGATGTCGTCGGCTTCCTGTTCATGGATTACACGATCTACGTCTGGCACGTACTGACCCATAAGGTGCCCGCCCTCTGGCGCCTGCACCTGGTCCACCATATCGACCTAGATCTCGACGCATCCACTGCTCTGCGCTTTCACGCGGTGGACATGCTCGTCTCCGTGCCCTGGCGCGCGGCGCAGGTCGCCCTCCTTGGCGTCTCACCCCGCGCCTTCGGGGCATGGCAGACCTTCTTCTTCCTGTCCGTCCTGTTCCACCACTCCAACCTGCGCCTGCCGGACCGGCTGGAGCGGGTGCTGTCCTTCGTGCTGACCACGCCCCGGATGCACGGCATCCACCACTCCACCGTGAAGGCCGAAACGGACTCGAACTGGACGAGTGGGCTGAGCTTCTGGGACCGGCTGCATCGCACCTTCCGCTGGGATGTGGCGCAGCGCGACATGCGGATCGGCGTCCCTGGCTACCGCGATCCGGCCGATTTGCGGCTGCGCCCCTCACTGGAGATGCCTTTCCGCACCCAGCGCGACGCCTGGCGCCCGCAGGAACCACGCCTTTGGGGCGGTGGTCTCGCAAGGCGCCACTGAAACAGCAGCACCTAGCCCGGCGTTTCCCTGCTGCCTATCCTGGAAGCTGCCATGCCCACGCCCTCAGAGCTGAGCCGCGACCTGCGGCTGCGCACCGATCCCGACCTGCGCCGCCGCCGCTGGCTGGTCGGCCTCTCCTTGCTCGGCGTGGCCATCGGCCAAGTCGTCACGCTGTACCAGACCGGCATCATCCGTCGCCTGCCTGACCCGCCCGTGGGCCCTTTCGATTCCGAGCGGGTGAACGCCTCGGACTACGCCTACAAGCGGCTCCAGATGCCGGACGCCGTCCTGATGATCGCCACCTATGCGGTCACCGCGGCCCTGGCCGCGGCCGGTGGGCGGAACCGGGCGGAGGAGCAGCCCGGGTTGCCCTTGGCGCTGGCGGCCAAGACGCTCTTCGATGTCGGCACCAACCTGAAGCTGGCGCAGGAGGAATGGGCGGACAACAAGGCGCTCTGCGCCTACTGCCAGACCGCCAGCCTCGTCTCGATCGCCTCGCTCGCGCTCGCCTTGCCCGAGGCTACTCGGGGGCTGCGGACTCTGCTGCGGCGTTGAGCAGTCCGTTCCGCTTCGACCCCACTGCTCGCGGCGCCGCGCTTTCCCTTTGCGAGGCGGCAATCGCCGCGTTCCTGCCGGACGTGCGGGAGGTCACGGCGGAAGCCCTTTCTGCGCGGCTGGAGAGGGATCCGCCAATTCTGCTCGATGTCCGCATGCCGGAAGAGTACGCCGTGGGCCGCATCCCCGGCGCACGCCTCGCACATCCGGGCACCCCGGTCTTGGAAGTGCTGACCTGGGCCGAGATCGCGGACGGCACCTCGATCGTCCTCTCCTGTTCCGTCGGCCTGCGTTCCGGCCGCATGGCCAAGGCGTTCCTGGATTACGGACTGCCTCCAGTGCGCGTGTATAACCTGCGCGGTGGGATCTTCCGCTGGGCGCGTCTCGGTTTGCCCATGGTGGACGACCGCGGCCCGACCCGCGCCGTCCACCCTTTCGATGCGCGCTGGGGACGGCTGCTGGACCGCTAGCGCCGCAGCCACGCCAGGAGGCCCGCCCAGCCGCGTGCCCAAGGGCCGAAGATCCGCGCCTCGTAGGCGGAGAAGGCGACGGCCTTTGAGAGTTCCGAACGGGTGGGATAGGGCACCACCGCCCCGGACATGGCCCAGAGCGAGGCCTTGCCGGCGATCGCCAAGCTCCAGGGCAGCACCATCTCCCCGGCGCCTGAGCCGACAATCGTGACGCCGACAACCCGGCCGCGGGCGGCGACGACTTTCAAGAAGCCCGCCGTATCGCCCTCCGCGACCGCCCGGTCGTTCTCCGCGAACCTCTCGCGATGCACCTCCACCTCCGGGTACCGCTCCCGCGCCTGGGCTTCAGTTAGCCCCAGTTGGGCCAACTCGGGATCGGTGAAGGTCACCCAGGGCAGTACGGCCTCATTGGGCTTTGCGGGGATGCCCAGGCCAAGGCTTGTCACGACCAGTGCTCCCTCCTGGCCCGCGCGGTGCGTAAAGCGCGGGCCCGCGCGGCAATCGCCGATTGCCAGGATACGGGAATTGGTGGTCCGGAGCCGCGTATCCACGCGGATGCCACCCGGGTCCACCGCGACGCCGGCCGCGTCCAGCCCCAAACCTTCCACCGCGGCCCTGCGGCCGGTCGCCACCAGCAGGTGGCTACCCATGATCGCGCTCCCGTCGTCCATGCCGAGGCGCACGCCGCCCTCCGCCGGGGCCGCTGTCATGGCGTGGATGTCGCGCAGGATGGTCACGCCCTCAGCAACAAGCCGGTCCAGCACCACTGCCGCCGCTTCGGGATCATCCCGCGTAAAAGGCTGGCCACCCGCGATGACTGTCACGGCAGCACCCAGCCGGCGGAAGGCCTGGGCCATCTCCATCCCTACGGCACCGCCACCGACGACGAGGAGCTGGGTCGGCAGGCGGTCGAGGTCCCAGAGCGTTTCATTGGTCAGATGGGGCGTTTCGGCCAGGCCCTCCAGCTCTGGAATAGCAGGGCGCGAGCCGACCGCCAGCACGATCCGCGGCGCAGAGAGCACCCGCCCCGCCGCGGCAACGCGCCCCGTTCGGTCGAGCAGGCGTGCCTCTCCGCGGATCACCTCCACACCCCAGGCCCGGAAGCGCTCCTCTGAGTCGTGCGGCGCGATCGCCGCAATGGCGCCGCGGAGATGCGCGCGCACACGGTTGAAGTCGATCTCCGGCTCTGACGCCGTGATGCCCAGGCGCGCCGCGTCCCGCACGGCCTGCGCCCGGTGTGCCGCAGCGAGCAACGCCTTGGAGGGAACGCAGCCTGTGTTCAGGCACTCGCCACCCATTCGGTCACGCTCCACCAGCGCAACACGCAGGCCAAGTCTGGCGCAACCTCCGGCGGCGGTCAGTCCGGCGGCACCGGCGCCAATAACGATCAGATCGTGCGTGCGCGCCAAAGCGGCCCCCTCGCGCCGCCCGCGCGATGTTGAGGGGGAAGACTATGGCCGAATGACCCTGCGTGACCACATCCTGCCCGACCAGAGCCTCGGAGTGCCCTGTGACAGTCGAAACCCCTATCGCCCCGGCGCCCGCGGCCAAGTTCCGTGATCCCCGGACTACTGCAAAGGGGGAGAGACGAGCCGCGGTCGGTCTGTCGGCCCTGCGGACGCTGTGGTTCAACACCGGCACGCTCTGCAATCTGACCTGCGCGAACTGCTACATCGAGAGCTCCCCGCGCAACGACGCCCTCGTTTACCTCTCGGCCGCTGATGTCGCGTCCTATCTCGATGAGATTCAGCGCGATGCCTGGCCGGTGGAGGAGATCGGTGTCACCGGCGGCGAACCCTTTATGAACCCCGACATCGTGCCGATGCTGGCGGACGCGCTGGGCCGGGGCTTCCGTGTCCTTGTCCTCACCAATGCCATGCGGCCGATGATGCGCCACGCGGAGGCCCTTGCCGCCCTCAACGGCGCGTATCCCGGGCAGCTGACACTTCGCATCAGCCTGGACCACCATGCTGCAGCCCTGCACGACATGGAGCGTGGTGCCGGCTCTTTCGAAAAGACGATGCAGGGGTTGGGATGGCTCGCGGAGAACGGCTTGCGGATCAACATCGCCGGCCGCGCTGCCTTCGGGCACGAGCCGGAGGCAGCGCTGCGCGAGGGCTACGCACGCCTTCTCGCTGAGCGCGGCGTCCCGCTGGACGCGGGCGATCCCGTGGCCCTCATGCTCTTCCCGGAAATGGATGCGGCCGCCGAGGTTCCGGAAATTACCGAGGCGTGCTGGGGCATTCTGAACAAATCGCCGAACAGCGTGATGTGCGCCTCCTCCCGCATGGTGGTTAAGCGGAAGGGGGCCAGGGCTCCCGCCGTCCTCGCCTGCACCCTCCTGGCCTATGATCCGCAATTCGAGCTGGGCGCCTCCCTTGCCGAGGCGAACAGGCCCGTGCCGCTGAACCACCCTCATTGCGCCCGTTTCTGCGTCCTCGGCGGTGCGGCATGCAGTCGATAGTGGAACCGGCGATGCTCACCTTTCAAAGCGCGATGCTATCGGTCGTGCAGACCACAAACCTCGCGCGATTGCGCAGTGCCTGAGCCGTTGACCAGCAGATTGAGCATCCCACCGACGAGCGAGGACCCATAAACCGCGTTCCAGCGCACAGGCGCACAGGCGCACAGGCGCACAGGCGAATGGTGCGCCGGTCGTCAGATGCTCGATCCCTCCGGTCGAGACCGTTCTTGCAGGCCCCTATCTTGCCAAGCGCATGCAGGGCGCAGCGAACTAGCCTAAAGCGAGTGTACGACGTCGGCGGTCATTCAGCTCCGCCTGTCCTGGCATTGTCAGGCGGCAGGCGGCCCAACAAGCATTTCTCGATGCGCCGCCGGATCTCTTCGGATGTCAGCCGAGCCATTTGCAATCCAAGCAGCCGGTTGCAGATCGGACCAAAGCAGAGCTCTCCATGAATCGCCCAGGCGAGTTCCACGGCATCGGCGCCCGCGTGTCCGGAGCGATTCTGCGCTATGGCCCGCAAGCCTGCTGCGACCGGCTGGATCACCCGCGACCGGATGGACGTCATGTAGTTCTGGCTTGCTCGCTGATTCTGCAGCCCCGAGAACGCAAAAATCCGCAGCCAGGGACCGTCTTCCAAGGCGTCGAGATAGGATGCCTGTCACGGCCTGGGCAACCTGCTCCCAGCTCGCGCGATTTGCGAAAGGGCGGCCCGAGCCGTAGCAGCTGACGAAAGCCTGCATGATGACGGGACGGGGGCGAGCGAGCTCCTCCATGCCGAACCCAAGCTGTGCCAGTGCATCGGGGCGATACCCGTTCACCACAACGTCGGGCACCCGCACCAGTTCGGCGAAGCGCGCAGCCCCTTTCACGCTCTTGAGGTCGAGAAAACAGCTGTGTGTCCCTCCCTGCGGGGACGGATGGTATCGAGGCGAACCTACCGGGAGCGTATCTCTGTTCAGAGCCGTGGCGGCCGGGTCCGCCCACCTTGCGCATGTCACCCGGCCCTGGGACAGGGCTGACGTGTCAGCGCAGCTCAGGCCCTGCCGCTTCGGCCGGCGTCGACCCATGTTGTCGGCCCCACTGCCCGTGAGGAAACGCCTTGCATGATCGCGGACCACCGATCCCTCCCCGGAAAGGGCCGCGACGCCGCTCGCTGGGTGCTTGCCGCCATCTACTTCGTGGCCGGCATTTTCCACCTTGTCGTGCCCGATCCCTTCCTGCTGATCACGCCGGACTGGGTGCCCTTTCCGCGGCAGGTCATCCTGCTGACAGGTCTCTGCGAGGTCGCCGGCGCGGCCGGCCTGCTGACGCGCAGGTTTCGCCGCGCGGCGGGGGTCGCGCTCGCGCTCTACGCCGTCCTCGTCTTCCCCGCGAACATTAAGCACGCGCTCGATGGTTTGCCGGCCGGGGAGGTGCATCTCGGCTGGTGGTATCACCTGCCGCGCCTGGCCCTGCAGCCCGTGGTGGTGTGGTGGGCCCTGTTCGCGGGCGAGGTCGTGGACTGGCCGTTTAGGCCCCGAGGTCGGCGCGCCGTTGGCTCTGTTCGCCTGCCCTGACAGGGGTAACTTCGGAGCGGACGGCTTCGGATCGGATCCGACATCTCCGAAGCCGGAACCGGTGTGGCGCGTTGGGGCTGCACCGCGGAGGGGGACGGTTCCTGCGCCGCGTGTGGGCAGGAATGACAGTGACCAGTCTCGACCGGCTTCTGGCGACCCTCGTCGTTCATCTCCACTCCACCTCGGTCTGCACCATCGGGCAGGGCTGGCGGCTTGCCTTCGGACCCTTCGAGACCGTGACCGTCCACCACGTCCTCGCCGGATCGGGAACCGTGCGGGTTGGCAACGCCTCTCCGCTGACCTACTCGGCCGGCAGCGTCATCGTCGTGCCGCCGCGCCAAGGCCATGTCGTCGGTGACGTCCGGCCCGAGGCGCCGGAGGCGAAGGCGGAAGAGCATTGCGGCCCCTTCGCGGACGGGCTCGCGGCTTTCACGGCCGGCGACAGCCCTGACACGCTTCTGCTCTGCGGCTCCATTCCGGCCCCTCACGGGCGCGCCCTGGGCCTTTTCGACCTGATGGGAGACGCGGTGGCGGAGGTGCCGGCCGATGAGGCTGGCCGTCTCGTCTTCGACCTCATGCGGGCGGAGGTCGCAGCGCCTGGCCACGGCACGGCAGCGATGACCGAGGCGCTGATGAAAGCCTGCCTCGTCGCCCTGCTGCGCGGGCGTTTCAGGCGCGCCGGCAGTCCTCTCCCGACCGATCTTCCCGGCGATCCCCGCCTCGCCCGCGCTGCCCTTGCCGTGCTGGAGAACCCCGGCGCTCCGCACACCGTCGCAGGCCTTGCCGAGAAAGCCGGAATGAGCCGTGCCTCCTTCGCGGATCATTTTGCCCGGGCACTCGGCAGCGGTCCCATGGAGTTCGTGCAGTCAGTGCGGCTTCGCGCTGCTGCGCGGCTCCTCGAAACGACGGATCTGCCGCTGAAGGTTGTGGCGGCAGCGGTTGGTTACAGCGACCCCACCTCACTCTCCCGCGCGTTCCGCGGGAAGTTCGGGACGGACCCGACTGCCTATCGCAGCCTGGGCGGCCAGGAATGGCCGGGCTCGTCGGATGGTCGGCGAGAGAAGCTTCCTTGCGTCGAGTCCGCCTCGCGGATCACCGGGATTGAGGCGGAGCGATCGGGCTGACAGTGCGTCCAGAAAGGCCGACGCGGCGTCCAACTCGTCTGTGAGAGGGGCAACTCTTCGATGCTCCCAAGGCTTTTGACGCGTCCGGAAAGGGCCCGATCTGGCTAGGTCGCGCCGTTTCTGAGCAGGACCATCGGAGACTCATCAGCATGACGAAGACCACGGCCAGAGGCCTCCGGGCCGCCCTCCTCGCCGGCACCACGGCGGGCTGCCTCGCCCTGAGCGGGATGGGGCAAGGGCTTCATGCCCAGACAGCCACGACGGGAACGACCCCGGCCACGACGGCACAGCCGGCGACCGCGCCGGCCAGCCCCGCCGCGGATATGGCAGCCGTTCTCCAGACCCTGACCGCGCTCGGCGCCAAGCCTTTCGAGACCCTCTCCCCCAGCGAGGCACGCCGTCAGCCCAGCCCGGCCGACGCGGTGAAGCGCGTCATGAGCGACCGCGGCATCCAGCTGCCGCCCGCGGTCGCCGCGGTGCAGACCCGCGACCTGCAGGTGGACGGTGCGGTCGGGCAGCTGCCCGCGCGTCTCTACACGCCCGGCAACCGGCCCGCCGGCGCCGCGGCCCTGCCGCTGATCGTCTACTGGCACGGCGGCGGCTGGGTCGTCGCGGATCTCGACACCTATGACGCAACGCCTCGTGCCCTGGCCGCCATGACCGGCGCCGCGGTGCTGTCCGTGCATTACCGCCAGGGGCCGGAGAACCGCTTCCCCGCGGCGCATGACGACGCGGTGGCGGCGTATCGCTGGGCCCTGGCCAATGCGCGCCAGCTCGGCGCCAATCCGGAGCGGCTCGCCGTCGCCGGTGAGAGCGCGGGCGGCAACCTCGCCCTCAACGTCGCGATCGCGGCGCGGGACGGCAACCTGACCCGTCCCGACCACGTCCTCGCTGTCTATCCCGTGGCGGGCGCCGACATGAACACGCCCTCCTACCAGGAGAACGCGAACTCGCTGCCGCTCTCGCGCGGCGGCATGGAGTGGTTCGTCAAGAACGCCTTCGACAGCGCGTCCCAGGCGCAGGACCCGCGGGTCAACCTCGTCGGCCGCAACGACCTGCGCGGCCTTCCCCCGGTGACGATCGTCTCGGCCCAGATCGACCCGCTGCGGAGCGAGGGCGAGACCCTCACGGCGCGGCTGCGCGAGGCGGGTGTGGATGTGCAGCAGCGCACCTATCCCGGCACCACCCATGAGTTCTTCGGGATGGCGGCCGTGGTGCAGAGCGCGCAGCAGGCCCAGGCCTTCGCCGTCGAGCGGCTGCGTCCGGCCCTGGGTGGTCAGGCGTCGGCACCTGCCCAGCCCGTCGCCACGAACGCACCCGCGAGCCCGGCCGCGGTGCCGTCGCTGAGCCGCGAGGAGGCGGGCCGCCTGATCGGTACCAACCTTGTCGGCGCCAATGACGAGAAGGCGGGCGAGATCGAGAACCTCGTAGCAGACGGGACGGGCCGCGTCGTGGGCGCCGTCATCGAGTGGGGCGGCTTCCTTGGCATCGGCGAGCGTCGCGCCATCATTGCGATGGAGCAGATCCAGTTCGGTGCCGACGGGCGCGGGCGCCTTCGGATAACGCGCGACCAGCTGGAGGCGCTGCCCCGTTTCGAGCGCGATAAGCTGAACGACCTCGGCCAGCAGCAGCGCCTCGGTGAGAACCTGCAGCTGCTTCGGAACTAGTAACGATGGCTGATGGACCCGCGGGGACAGATCCCGCGGGTCCAGGGCTGTGCGCGTCATGCCCTACTTCATCGAACGGATTGCTCGACCGGCGGCGCGCCGTGCCTTCTGGTCCGGCTGCCGCTCGGGCGGTGGCAGAAGCGGCACGCCCGCCGCGAGAAGCACCGTTGCGTGCCGCCGACCACGTGAAGGGCGCGACACGGTGCAGTCGCATGCCGCAGCGGGTCTGTTGGCTTCGGCGGCGGCGAGAGGAACGCTGTGGACTCTAAGAGCGGCGCGGTGACTAGGACAATCCAGGCGGCCAGCAGGAGAGCGCAGCCGAGGACAGGGTTCACCGGCGGGCCCGCCCAGCCGATCGCGTCCGTCACGCCGTCTCTTCGGACAGAGTTCTGGGAGCCGCGCGTCGTGTACATACAAGCGCTTCATGAACAAGATCATTGAGGAAGCTTCACGCAGCAGATGTGTGAGGCTGCCGAACCATGGGCTATGAACGAGGCAGTAGGTCGCAGCCGCCGCACGTCTTGGCGTCTTCAAAGGAAATTGCTGGATGTTGGACCAACGCTGCCGTTGCTGCGGTTCCGCGGCTCACCGAATCGAAGCATCGGGCCGACGGGGCTTCTTCAAGCGGACGATTGGCATGGGGCTCATTGCAACGGGTGTGAGTGGCTTGAGGGCCATGGCCGCTGATCCTGTTGCACACACCTCGCTCACGCCAGACGAGGCACTGGCTCAACTGAAAAAGGGCAACGACGAGTACCAGCACGAGGCGCCCTACAACTTCGCGCATGGGCGTCAGCGCCGGATTGAACTCGCCAGGGGCCAAGCGCCATTCGCTGTTCTGGTCGGATGTTCCGACAGCCGTGTGCCGCCTGAACTTCTGTTCGGCCGAGGGCTCGGCGAGTTGTTCATCGTCCGCAACGCCGGAAATACGGTCGACACCGCAGCACTGGGCAGCATCGAGTACGGTGTGGGCGTGCTGGGATGCCCTCTGGTGGTGGTCCTGGGGCATGAGGGATGTGGCGCGGTTTCCGCTGCATTGGACGTTGTGGAGCGGAACGGTACTTTTCCGGGCGTGATCGGTGAGATGGTGCAGCCCATCATCCCCGCCGTACTCTCTGTGCGTGATGCGAACGGAAAGGTGTCGCTCGATGAAGCTGTGATTGCGAACGCGCGCAGGGTGGCCAACCGCCTCCGGACGCAGAGCCCAGTGCTGACGGCTGCGATCGAGCAGCGGAAGCTGAAGGTTGTGGCGGCGCGTTATGATCTCGATGATGGTGATGTGACTTGGTACGAGGATAACTGATCCCTGGGCTGATCCGGAGATAGTCGAACGACTTCGTTCAGCTGGCGGACTTCTAGATGGCCCGCGCGGCTCAACCTGGCAGGCGGACGGGGTGGGTTCCCCCGCCGTCCACCAGCCATCAACGACCATGGCGGGGCCGAGCATGAACGCCGCCGCGTCTGAGCCCATGTGAGTACCGCTGCGGCAATCTCATCGGGCTTGCCAGCAAATCGCACGAAGCAGGCGCCAAGGGACAACCCGCGTGTCGCCAGTGCTTTACTCTGAAATGCAGACCCTCACCGCACGCAGCGAGACCGCCGCGACCTTCGCCAAGGCTGTCCAGGCGTTCGACCGAACCCGGCCGGTCTGGATTCTCGGCCACAACGACGCGGACGGGCTCTCCGCTACCGCCCTCTTCGCCCGAGCCTTCGAGGCGGCGGGTTGGGCGGTGCGGACCCGCATCCTAGGCCGAGGCGAAAGTCCCTGGTCGAACGCGATGCGGGCGGAACTGGCGGATGAGTCGGCAGGTGGATGCGTCATCACCGACCTGGGTGTGCGGGACACGCCGCCGAAGCCCGGCGTGCCCACCGTTGTGGTGGATCACCACATCCCCGGCGCGCCGCCGGCCGGCGCCACGGTCATCAGCGGTCACGGGATGGACCCAATCCCGACCTCTTCGCTGCTAGCCTTCTGGTGCGCCAATGCCATTGCCGAGGCGGAGCCCTGGCTGTGGCTGGCAGCGGTGGGGTTGATCGGGGACATGGCGGAGAAGGCCGGGTTCCCCGAGATGGAGGCGGCCCGGCGGTACGGCGTGACCGCCTTGCGGGATGCCGCGGCACTGGTGAACGCGCCGCGGCGCAGCGCATCGGGCGATGCTGCCCCGGCCCTGCGGCTGCTGATGGAGGCGGACGGGCCGAAGGACGTGCTGTCGGGCGACCGTCCGGAGGCGGCGGCCGTGCAGGCAGCACGGGCGGAGGTGAAGCGGGAGCTGGAGGCGGCACGGCGGGTTGCACCGGTGGTTCGGGGCGAGGTGGCGCTGATCCGCTTCGCTTCGCCCACACAGATTCATCCCCTGATCGCCCAGCAATGGCGGGGGCGGTTACGGGACAGGATCGTGGTGGCGGCCAATACGGGGTACCGGCCGGGTTGGGTGCATTTCGCTGTCCGCTCTGGCGAGGACCGCGACCTGGTCGGGTTTCTGGCCGAACACCGGCCGCCTGGTGCGGACGAGATGTACGGGTCCGGCCATCGCCAAGCGACGGGCGGGGCGCTGCGGCCAGCGGACTGGAATGTTTTTATCAAGGGGCTCGGCTTCGATGCCGAAGCTATCGTGCCGGAAGGAGGCGATGCGCCGGTCCGGGATTAACTGCTCGACCGTTTGCGTCGCCGTGCGAACAGGGCAGGCCGACTGACGCGTCGCTTCGTGCGGGCGCAGCGACGCCTGGGCAGGCTGGCCGGATAGATCAAAATGCGAGCCGTTTTTGCCTCATTCAAAGTCGGAGACCTGTGAGCGCTGATCTCCGCTTCTCGGCAATCGCCGGCTTCTGAGCAGGCCTTCCGCTGCCTGCAAGATCCAGGACATTTTGAACTGGGAGGGGGGCGTAAGACTCTTGAGCTCTGATCGGTGCTGATACCGGCATGTCGGTCAGGGAGTAGTTGTCAGGGAGTGCTACAAAGAATCCGATCTTGCTCCGCACCGGTCGAACACATCAAGGCGTCGCTGTCAGTGCAGCGATTCCGAACGAGGCTGATCCTGCGTGTCTTCTTGGCTTTCTTGACTGGTTGATTTTACCAGTTCGCGGCCGAGCGCTATCAAGAGGTGCCGGGCAACTGCACGCAAGGGTGCGCCTTCGGTCCCCATCTGCTCCAACTCCTGGTAGGTTGAAATCGCTTTGTCGGTTGCGCGAATCAGCGGGCTCAGCTCCTCCTCAACGTGCGTTGTCAGGAAGACCGCCCCATCCTCCGCATGCCCTTCCCCTCTGCTCTCTGTGATGTCGATGACGATGCCACGACCGCGTATGACGACACCGTCCGTATCCGTCTCGAAGCGACCACGCGCCAGGATCCACCGCGTGTCGCTCAAGGAAGGGCAGGTGCGGTACTCCGCGACGAACAAGCCCCCATTCGCGACGACTCCTGCGAGTTGCCGCTGAAAGCCGGGAAGGTCATCGGGATGGATGGCGTCCGATGCGGCCTGGAGCGGAAGGCCCTGCTCGGCCTGGTGAGCCGGGAGCCCGAAAAGGGCGGCGCAGATCGGATCGGTCCGCATGCAATCGCCCGCGACTTCCCATTCCCAGACGCCAACGTTGGTGGCTGAGAGAGCGTCCGGTAGCAGATTGGCGTTTGGCTGCCCGATTGCGTAGGCCATGCTCCTCCTACAGCCTCCCGTCAGCTGTGCTTGTGTTCAGCAGCATCATAAATAACGCAAGCATAAGTAGTGCAAGAACGATTCTGCACAATCGCGATGGGGCTGATATCGGCAATTGGTGAGGGCGGCTCATTCACTATCTACGCTTTCAAGACCTATCCAACGCCGAAACTACGGTTGCTTCGGGCGCGATATGGCGTTTGCGGTCCTTCTTGAAGGCGCAGCCAATTCACTCTGGATTGCGGATTGAGGCGTGTCAGAGCAGGTGTAGAGTGCATCGCTCGCCGGAGCTAAACCCCTGTGCAGGCCTTCGCTCCTACCGCTTGGGCCAGACCCAGGGTGGCGGGTCGAGGTCGGCTGCGGAGGTCTCGCCGAAATCCTTGTGCAGCCGCACCGCCGTGACCTCGCCAGTGCCATGTAGGGCGTCGATTAGCGTCTCGTTATGGCTGACCACCACGACTTGGCACCGCCGTGAAGCTTCCGTGAGGAGCTGCGCAAGGGGTGGCATCAAGGAGGGGTGTAAGCTGGCCTCGGGCTCGTTCAGCACCATCAGCTCCGGCGGCCTTGGCGATAGCAGCGCAGCCACGAGCAGGAAGTAACGCAGCGTGCCATCGGAGAGCTCGGCTGGGCTCAGTGGTCGCAGTAGGCCGTGCTGGTGCAGGAGGAGGCCGCCGTGGTTGCCCGGCCCTGTTTCCAGTCGCGCACCGGGAAAGGCGTGCTCCACCGCCTCATGCAGGGCCGCTGCATCCCCGATCGCGTCGATGGTGGCTATGGCGGCCGCGAGGTCCGCGCCGTCGCCGCCGAGCACCGGGGTGTAGGTCATCACCTGTGGGCGCCGCGCCGGCGCGTCCGGGTCGGTGCGCAAAGCATCGTAGAACCGCCAGTTCCGCAGGCGCTCGCGGGCTGCGAGGAGCTCCGAGCCGTCCGCCGCGTCGGCGCAGTGGGTGACCATGGAGTCGAAGGATGACAGGTCCAGGGCCACGTCGCGCCAGGTTGAGTCGCGCGCGCGACGGAGCCGGACATGAGGTCCTCGGCGCTCAGCGAAGACGTTGGCGCGGCCAGGCAACTCGCCAGTCCACATTGCCTCCAGCTTGATCGCCGGGTCGAGCGGGAAGGGATGGTCCGGCTTCGGCAGCCCCAGGTCGATCGCGTAGCCGTACTCGTCACCGGAGAAGCCGAGGCGAAGGCTGACCGGTGCCTTGCGGATTGTGCCCTGGATGGGGTGTATCCCCGCGCGCATGCCTCGGCCGATCTCTTCCGGGCCGGCCCAGAGCGTTGAGGTCAAGCCGCCCTCCGCAGCCAACGCCGCGACGAGACGGCCCTGCGCCGCCTCGGCCAGGAGGCGGAGCGAGCGATAGAGGCTCGTCTTCCCGCTGCCGTTCGGGCCCGTGATAACCGTTAGCGACCCCAGGGGCACGACAAGGTCGCGGAGCGAGCGGTAGCCGGAGACGGCGAGCGTGGTGATCAACCCTGGCGTCCCTTTCAGCTACGGTCGAGGATGTCGCGGGAATGGTAGCCCCATGGACATCAGCATATCGCCAGCCGCAAGGCCGACAGCACCGATGCAGCCAGGAACGGCCTGCTTGTCCTGATAGCTTACATCTTGCTCCCTCGCCGATAACGCGGTGTCGCGGTCTTTCTGTATGAGGAATGGCAGCTCGTGGCCGGAGCATCCGAGCATGCGACTAATACGAGACGAAATGCTGCAGACGTTCCAGGCCGACCCAGGAGAGATGTTTGGAGACTTCAGGCTGCCTGCGCCGCGAACTCTTGGGTCGAGGCCACAGCGGTTCGGGATTGGGCGACGGATCGGCCGCCGCGAGGTTTGGAGCCGCTCGTATCAGAGCTGGTGCCAGAACACGAAGACGCGGACCTCGCCCGCGGTTGCAGGGGTGAAGCCGATGTTCAGCGCCTCCGCCCTGTCTCGCCACGGGTAGAGCTGGGCCGAGAGCAGACCGGGCGCATTGTGCGGCCTCCAGCTGCCCTCGTCGAGTCCGAGATAGGCCCCGTCCGCCTCGAAGGATGCTGGTGGCAGGCCGGACCGGAGCGCCGCCCAGCTCGCCTCGGGCATGACGAGGACCAGGCGCGCGGCGGCGTCAATGCCGACCATCCACTCCGCGAACTCGGCCTTGGTGCTTGCCGGCAAGGGCAACCCGATCCGCCCGGCATAGGTGGCAGCCCGCCCCGCAACATCACCGGCTGCGCCGTCCTCCCCCTGCACGGCCCGGCCCAGCACGTTGATGAGTGCCGGACCCGCGCAGAGCGCCGCGAGGCCGGCCAGCCACCATCGGCGCCTCATTGCGAGGCGCCCTCCGGGACAGCGGCCCGAAACGGACTGGGCGGGGCACAGCACCCGATCCAGCCCGAGGATCGCCGAAGGTCGGGCATGCCGCAGCGTTCTCGATGTCTCATGCCGTCGCTCTGCCCTCGTCTTGCGCGGGTGATGCTGGCCATGGATTTCGCCCGCTGGCAGTTTTTGGGAAAGGCCGCGTGACCGCGGGCCCAGTGTAAACGCCCGTGTCGGGCTTGAGACCGGCCGCGCTGTGGGCTGTGCACGAGCTTTGTGACGGTGGTCGCGCAGGGCGGGTGAGGAGGAAGCGCATGACTGAGGTTGGGACCGGGCGTTGGCAGGCTCCTCTCGCGCTGCTTCTGGGGGTGGCGCTGGCGTCGCTACCGGGGGCGCTGTTCTCGATGCTGCTGTTCCAGCACATGCAGCGGCTGGCACTTCCCGCCCAGACCATTGCCCTGTTCCACCCGCCTTATGCCATCGGCCTCCTCGTGGCGGCGCTGC
The DNA here is from genome assembly GCF_054165765.1 of Roseomonas sp. WA12. NCBI lineage: Bacteria > Pseudomonadati > Pseudomonadota > Alphaproteobacteria > Acetobacterales > Roseomonadaceae > Roseomonas > Roseomonas sp. WA12. Next base: position 4,404,277 of record NZ_CM135108.1, read on the forward strand.
CGGCGGCGGCGGCCGCCGCGCGGTTCGGGGCGCGATGCAGCTTCCTCGTTGCGGTCGTCCTCGTGGCCGCACTTTCGATCGCGGCGGCACTTCCCCTAGAACAGGGGCCGCTGATCGGGCTGCGGCTGCTCCAGGGTGCGGCTTCCGCCGGGCTCCTCGCCGCGGGGCTTGCCCTTGTCCGGCCGGTGTTCGGCGAGGCGCAACTCGGGCTCGGCTTCGGCCTCGTGACCTTGGCCGGCGTGCTGGGAGTGACCCTGCTGCCGGTCCTCTCGGGTTTCGGCATGGGGTTCGGGGTGCCGGGCCTGGTGCTGCCTGGGTTGCTGCTGGCCCTCTGTACCCTGCTACTCGGCCTCAAGGCGCTGCCGGCCGATCAGGTGGCGAGGCCCTTCGATGTCCTCGGCGCGCTGCTGAACCTGGCCTGCCTCGGGCTCCTCCTGGGTGCCCTCTACACGGCGCCGTTCCGGCCCTTCCGCGGCTTCGTGCTGCTGGTTCTCGGACTGCTCGTCCTGGCCCTGTGGGTCTGGCAGCAACAGCGTCGGTCCGATCCCATGCTGCCCCTGGACCTTCTGACGCATCCAGAGGATTGCAGGGCGGCAGCGGCGACGCTGCTCGGCAGCCTTGCACTGGCGGCGGTGGGCACGGCGGCGACGCCGCATCTTGCGGGGGCTTGGCGCATTCCAGCGCAGGCGCTCGGTGCGCTGTTCCTGGCCGCCGCGGCAGCGACGGCCCTGGCAGCGCTCGCGGGCGGCTTGCTCCTGCAGGGCCGACCGGCCTGGCCGCCGGCACGTCCCGGTGCGCTGCTGCTGGCCCTGGGCGCAGCAATGCTCCTCTTCCCCTGGGGCGGCATGCCGGCCGCGCTGCTCGCGATGCTGCTTCTCGGGACCGGTCGCGGGTTGTTCGAGACGGGCAACGCAATGGCGCTGGTCGGGCATGCGCCCGGGGGCCGGGAGGCAGCGGCGGCCGGTCTTCTCGTCGCGGCGGGCGGGCTCGGGGGCGTGCTCGCGCCCTTCGTTGTGTTCCTGGTCCCGCTTTTCTGGCTCGGCGGGAAGATGCGTGACGGCGCGGCAGGTTCTCCCCTGCCCATTGGTCTTGGGCTGGTAGCTGTTACAGCACTTCTGGCAGCCTGGTTCAGCCTTCGTGAACGGCGGCCGCGCGGTGCAGCACCGGCCGTGGGTGGACCTCCCGGAGACATGTCCCCGTGAAGAGACCGTGCTGCTCCTCGCCGCACATATCGCCGCAGTACCCGCACGCGCCGCGACGATCGAGAAGGACGAGCAGCTTGTCATGCGGATCATCTTCCAGGACTGCCTCGGCTACATCCGTGATGGCTGCACGCCATTCCAGGGCCTAAGCACCCCCCCCCGGCTTCGGCCGAGGCGATCGATAGACTTCCGTTCCGCATGATCGAGCGCGAGAAGGCCGGTGAGCTTCTCCCTTCTCGCCTCCACTCCGGCCGATGCGCGCGGCATCGCTGATTCTGGACTGATCACATGGGGGGACCATCGGGCAGCCGCTGAGGCCAGCCGGGCACCACACCCCTGGCCCGATCCAGCAGGATGACACTTTGGAGCGGCCAGCTGGAGCGCCTTCAACCCGGGAACCCATCCCGGCATGGGCAAGTTTGGATCACAGGGATAGGGCCGCGAGCGATCGGTGCCCTAGCGGTGCTGTTCGCCCCCTTAAGCCTCGCCAGTCTGCCGCGCCTCGACAAGCTGCAAGCGCAATTCGGAGGGAGCGCTTTCCCCCCATGAGAGCAGCGCATCGAGTGCCGGGCAAAGTGATTGTCCCCATTCGGTCAGATGGTACTCCACCTTCGGAGGAACCTGATGGTGAACGATGCGCGCAACGACGCCATCGCCCTCGAGCTGGCGCAGCTGCTGGATCAGCATCTTCTGCGAGACACCGGGAATGGCCCGCTCGAGATCGGAGAAGCGTCGCACCTGTCCGCCGAAGAGCTGAAACAGGATGACGAGCTTCCAGCGCCCCTCAAGCACCTTGATGACGTTCTGCAAACCCTGCGCAGCCATCTCCGGCGTGTAAGCAACACGCTGACCTCGGGGTAAGTCCCTTACTTCTTCGTCCGTTCTTGTCATCCCTGCAGCCTAGAAACAGCTTTGAGCCCGGGCAAGAAATCTCCGGAGATAAGCGATGACCAACGGATTGCCGTCACCAATTGCGGCCTATGTCGCGGCCAATGCCCGCCTCGACGCAGAGGGCATGCTGGCGCCATTCGCACGGGACGCAGTGGTGCGCGACGATGGCGGGAGCCACGCGGGACGAGACGAGATCCGGACCTGGATCGAATCGGCGACCATCGCCAGCCACGCTGTTTTCATGCCCGAGACGTGGCGCGAGCGGAATGGCCGCACGGTCGTGGACGGCCTCACCACAGGCGATTTCCCGGGCAGCCCCATCCGCTTCACCTTCAGCTTCCTGCTTCAGCAAGACGCGATAGCCGGGCTGGAGATCGCCTGATGCCGCCGCAAACCACACCTGCCGAGTTCGCGGGACAGCGCGTCGTCGTCACCGGCGGCAGCAAGGGAGCCGGCCGAGCCACCGTCCAGCGCTTCCTGGACGCGGGTGCACGCGTGATGACCGCGGCGAGACGCCGGCCTGAGGATTTCGCCGGTGCCGGATTCGTGGAGGCCGATCTTGCAAGCCCGGAAGGAGCGCGCGCGCTCGCGGAAGCGGCCATCGAAGGCCTCGGCGGGGTCGACATGCTGGTGCATGTTCTCGGCGGGTCCACGGCCCCGGGCGGAGGCTTCGCGGCCCTGACCGAGGAGCATTGGCGCGCCGAGATCGACCTGAACCTGATGCCGGCGGTCCGTCTCGACCGGCTGCTCCTGCCGCATATGATCGAGCGAAGCGCGGGGGTGGTGATCCATGTCGCCTCCATTCAGCGCCGGCTGCCGCTGCACGATTCAACGACCGCCTATGCCGCAACGAAGGCCGCCCTGGTGACCTACAGCAAGGCCCTCTCGAAAGAGGTCGGGCCCAAGGGCGTGCGGGTCAATGTCGTCTCACCCGGATGGATCTACACGGAGGCGGCGGATGCACTCGTGCAGCGGCTGGCGGCCAGCAGCGGCGGAACGCCCGAAACCGCTCGCCAAAGCATCCTGGACGCGCTCGGCGGCATCCCCCTCGGCCGCCCCGCGAGGCCCGAGGATGTGGCGGAACTGATCGCCTTCCTTGCCTCGGACCGGGCATCGGCCATTCACGGTGCGGAGTATGTCATCGATGGAGGAACCATTCCGACAGTGTAGTTCCGCTTGCCGCACAGGAGTGCGCCGGGTGGCCGGCATCGGGTGGCTTCGTTTCGCCTCAATGCCGGCCACAAGGCCCAGGAACGCACCCCGTGATCCCGAAATTTGGGGGAGCGGCTACGCGCCGTGCTCCCGCCGGATCATCTCAGCAGCCCGCTCGCCGATGATCGCGCAGGGCGCCTGGGTGTTCCCGGTCGTTACACGCGGCATGATCGAGCCGTCCGCCACCCGAAGGCCAATGACGCCATAGACCTTGAGCTTGGCATCCACGACCGACATCTCGTCCCGGCCCATCTTGGCCGTGCAGCTCTGGTGCCAGTAGGTCACGGCGGCGTCGCGGATGTAGAGGTCGAGCGCGTCGCTCTTGAGATCGCCGGGCATGGCCTCGCCCCGTACGAAAGGGCGGAAGGCCGGAGCATTACCCAGCGCGCGGCAGAGCTCGACACAGGCTCTCGCGGTCGTCATGTCGGCCGGTTCGGACAGGAAGTTAGCCTCGACGGCGAGGGGAGCGACGGGGTCGTTGCTCTGCAGGCGCAGTCGGCCGCGGCTGGCTGGCTGCGCGAGGCCCGCGAACATCGTCCAGCCATGCGCCGGCACGCCGCGCGCCGCGGTCCGGTCGCTCGGGACGGGAAACTCGACTTGGCAGAACAGGAGGTCCGGTGCGTCGAGATCGGGCCGGCTCTTCCAGTACAGGGTAGCCTCACTGCCGCTGTTTCGCGGCGCAATCGGCTCGGCATACTCCCAGGTGCAGCCAAAAGAGACATGATCCTGGAAGTTCCGGCCGACGCCGGCGAGGTGCTGCAGCACCGGGATGCCGTGCCGCTCCAACTCCGCGCGGTCGCCGATGCCGGAATGCATCAGCACCTTCGGCGTCTGAATGGCTCCGAGCGACAGCACGACCTCGGCCGTCGCGCCCAGCTTCGTGACCTGCCCGGCGTGCAGGAATTCCACACCGGTCGCACGACGGCCCTCGAACACGACGCGACGCACGAGGGCATCCGTTAGCACGGTCAGGTTCGGGCGATCGAGCCAGGGCCAGAGATAGGCGCGGTACAGGGAATGGCGGCGGCCGTCGCGGACCATCATGTCGCTGATGGCGGCGCCACCCTCGCCCTCCATCATGCGGCCGTTCGGATTGTCGAAGCTGGGAATGCCGATCTCGCCCGCCGCGTCGAGCATCGCGTGCGCGATCGGGCTGGGATCGGCCGCGGGCTGCACCCAGACAGGCCCGCCGGTGCCGCGATACTGCGGGTCCGGGGCGCCCTGCCAGTTCTCGATGCGGCGGTAGATGCCGAGGACGTTCTCGTAGCCCCAGGATGCATCGCCTGCCTCGGAGGCAAAGAAGTCCCAGTCGCCGCGATGGCCGCGTGCCCAGACCATCACATTGATGCTGGACCCGCCGCCGAGACCCTTGCCCATGGACAACGGCAGCTGACGCCCGTTCAGGTGGGGGTTGGGTTCTGCCTGAAAGCCCCAGTCCCGCTCGCTGCCGAGATTGGTCGGCCACAGGGCAGGGTCGAGCACGGCCTCCGCCTCGTCGCTGCTGCCGGCCTCGAGCAGCAGGACCTGCACCTCTGGGTTCTCTGCGAGCCGCCGCGCGATCACCGAACCGGATGCGCCGGCGCCGCAGACGATGAAGTCATAATGGGGCTGCAGCCTGGCGGTCAGACGTGCCTGGTTTTCGCGCGCGCGGATGGAGAAGTCGTGGTCTTGCGTTGAAGCAACATCGATCATGGTCCGAAAGTCCTTTTCACATCGGGCAGCATCGTTCGCGTGCGAACGAGCGGCCGATGCCTGCGCACCCGTCATCCGGGGGCGGCTGCACTGAGCGCGCCACGGCAAGGCCGATCGGCGCGACGGCCAGTGCCGGGGTTGGCCCGACACTGGCTGATGTTGGATTGGTGTTGTTCTGGTCAGCGCGTGGGGCTGGCAGCCTGCAGCGCCGCCTGATGGATGACCTCGGCCACCACCTTCGGCTGAGTCATGAAGACGGCATGGCTGGCCGCAACCTCCGTCACCTTGGCACCGATGCGGCTCGCCATGTGGCGCAGCATGCGAAGGTCGAAGGCCTTGTCATCGGTCGCGATCACTGCCCAGCTCGGCCGGCTGCGCCATGCCGCCTGGGTCAGTTTCGTGCCGAAGGCGGACATGGCGATCGGCACCTGAGCGTCGCGCATGAAAGCGACGTCCGCATCGCTGGCGTCGGCGGCAAATCCGGCCTTGAAGTTCTCAGCCTTCACGAAGCCGAAGCCGTCACTGTGCGTATCGAGGACGAATTCGGGCGGCGTGACGAAGCCGTCGTACTGCTGCGCCGTGGTCTCGCCAGCATCGGGCGAGAGGGCCGAGACGTAAACAAGGCCGGCGACCTTCGGGTGGACGCCTGCCTCGGTGATGACAGTGCCGCCCCAGCTATGGCCGACGAGGATGGTGGGGCCGTCCTGGCGCTCGAGGATGCGACGCGTGGCAGCAACATCGTCGGCCAGCGAGGTGAGGGGGTTCTGGACGATGCTGACGCGGTAGCCGCGAGCGGTGAGCTCGGCATAGACGCCGCGCCAGCCGGAGCCGTCCGCGAAGGCGCCATGGACGAGCACGACGTTCCGGATAGGCTGCTGGCCCGCGCCCTGATTGGGCGACTGAGCCTGAGCAGCGCCAGCGATGCTGGCCGCGGCGGTAGATGCCACGAGGTCACGGCGCGTGGTGGACATAATGAGGGTTCCTTTCTGAGAGGGTTAAGAGGCGTGGGCGGTGGCCGACGACTTCAGCCCCGCATGAGGGAAAGAAGGTCCGGCTACACGGCCTCGCTGTACGCTGCGCCGTGCTGCATGGAGGCATCCTGCGAGCCGTGGCGGACCGTCTCGCTCTGCGCCGCTTCGGTGCATCGGCCCAGGGGCTCAGGACGGGGCCTTGCGGCCACATCTCGCCTGCCTGGCCTGCCAGCCACGAGTTGAGGACCGGGCGGATAATCGCGCTTCGGCGCCGGGGGATCGTGGTCGTACCGCCAAAAAATTCCAAAGATTCCGTGCGGACGGGTATGGTGGGATCAGTGCCCTCGAGCGGGGCTCGTTCGTGCCCGCGCCGGCAAGTGCGATGCTCGGCGCTCGATACCTTGCCCGGTGCAGGAGCAGGGCAGGAAATCTTCGCCGCTTGAAGCAGGCGCTCTGCCGCCCCGGCCGCCACGCTTCAACTCGGCCAAGTCGCGCCGTGCCGCGCCCGCCCGGGTGAGGCTGGGTCGGCTGCGCTCGCCGGGTATGATCCGTCTCCCTGTGGGATGATCGAGCGGCGGCGGGGTTCGTCCGGTCCAAGACACGCAGGATCTTTTAAGGAAGGGGAGGGGCCATGTCCGAGACAGCAAGAGCCTTCGCCTTCGGGCCCTTTCGCCTCCTTCCCGATCGCCGCAGCCTTGCCTCAGAGGGAAGGGAGGTGCCGATCCGCGGGCGGGCCTTCGACCTGCTCCTGGCCCTGGTGGAGCGACGGGACCGCGTCGTCCCCAAGGACGAACTTCTGGAGGCTGTTTGGCCCGGCCGGGTCGTGGAGGAGGGCAACCTGACCGTCCATGTCGCTGGCCTGCGCAAGCTTCTCGGCAGCGGCATCATCGCGACGCTATCCGGGCGAGGATACCGCTTCGTCGCGCCCGTCACCGAGATCCCCGCCGCGCACGAGCGGCAGTCCCGGCCGGCATCATCCGGCCCGGAGTTGTCGCGGGTGGCGACGCTCGGACCCGCGCCCGGGCCGGGGGACCTGCCCCGCCCATTGACGAAGCTCATCGGCCGCAGCGGCGATCTCGAACGGGTGGAGGAGGCAGTCCGGGGTTCGCGGCTTGTGACCGTGGTGGGGACCGGCGGCGTGGGCAAGACACGCGTCGCCCTTGCCGTCGCGGACCGCATCAGGGGCTGCTTCCCGGATGGTGCCTGGTTCGCCGATCTCGGCCCGCTGGAAGAACCGCGCTTCGTCGCGGCCACGATCGCGGCCGCCCTCGGTGTCGATGTCGGCGGTGGCGATGCGCTGCATGTCGTGATCGCCGCGCTCGCTGGCCGGCGCGGGCTGCTGGTGCTGGACGGCTGCGAGCACCTGCTGCGCGCCGCCGCCAATGTTGCCGAGGAGATCCTGCGAAGCTGCCCGGACATCGTGATCCTGGGAACCAGCCGCGAGCCGCTCCGCGCAGAGGGCGAGAGGCTGCACCGGCTGCAGCCCCTGGGCACGGCGGCACCCGGCGCTGCGATCACCGCCGAGCGGTTGACGGACGACCCCGCCTGCGAGCTGTTTCTCGAGCGGGCCTGCGCTGCACTCGGCAACTTTACACCGGGTGATGCCGAGGCAGGCGAGATCACGAGGATCTGCCAGCGGCTGGATGGAATCCCGCTCGCCATCGAGCTCGCGGCCCCGGTGCTGCAGGCCATGACCCTGGCGGAGCTTCGCGAGAGACTGGAGCGTCATTTCGAGCTGCTCAGCGCCGGGCGGCGGACGGCGCTTCTCCGGCAGCAGACGCTCAAGGCCACAATCGGCTGGAGCCTCGACCTGCTCGAGCCGCTGGAGCGTGCTCTTTTGCTGCGTCTATCGGTGTTCGGCAGCACCTGGACTGCAAGCTCCGCCGCCTTCCTGGCGGGTGGCGAGTCCGGGGAGGACGCAGTCTATGGCCTGATCGCCGCGCTGGTAGACAAGTCGCTGGTCCAGGCAGACCTGACGGGGGTCCAGGCCCGCTACCGCCTGCTGGACTCGACGCGCTACTACGCGGCAGAGCGACTCTCTGGGGCCGAGCTGGCCGAGGCCCGGCGCAGCCTGGCGCGCTGGCTGGTCGCAGCCTATGAGCGCGCCGAGGCGGACTGGCCGTTCATACCGGACGAGGACTGGTTCGCCGTCTACGCGCCCGAGATCGAGAACCTCCGGGCGGGCCTCGCCTGGGCGTTTGGCCCAGATGGCGATGAGCGTCTCGGCGTCGAGTTGGCGAGCCATACCGAGCATGTCTGGGCCGAACTGTCCCTGAAGGGGGAACTCCAGGATTGGTTCGACCTGGCGATCTCCAGGATCGACGAGGCGACCCCGCCGGATGTCGCGGGCCGGCTGTGGCTTGGCCGCTGCGGGTGGGTGGCTCCGAGAGGCGCCCAGGCCCTGGACGCTGCGCGCCGGGCGGTCGCACTGTTCCGTACGGCCGGTAGCCGGATCGATCTTGGGCGTGCGCTATGGCGGCAGGGCTGGCAGCACATCCTGGCCGGCGACCTCGCTGCGGCAGCGCCTCTGCTCGACGAGGCCGAAGCGCTTCTGCGGGGCGGAAAAGCGAGCAAGGCTCTTGTCTCCTGCCTAAGGGCCCGTGCTGTCTTCCACCTGCGTGGCAATCAGGCTGAGGTGGCGCAGGCGGAACTGGAAGAGGCGCTCTCCATCGCTCGCCGCCTTCGCAGCCCGCGCGACGTCGCCCTGACGCTGGGGAGCATGGCCGAGCTTCACTGTGCAGCGGGCCGCATGGGCGAGGCCATCGCGCTTGCCGAGGAAGCGCTGGCCTCCCTCGGGCCGGTGCAGGCACGCTCCGCCTGGGTGCAGCATATTGCGGGGGCGGTGGCTTCCTATCGACTGGCAGAGGGCGACATCACGCGTGCGCGCCCGATCATCGCGGAAAGGCTGGCAGCGGCCCGGCTCATGGAAATGCCGCATGAGGTCGCCGCCAATCTTGAGAGAGTGGCGCTGATTGCAGCAGGCGAAGGCATCCTCGCAACGGCGGGGCGGCTGTTTGGCTATGTTCAGCTCTGTCACGCGCAGCGGGGTATTCTGCGGAGCTTCGGCTCGCAGGCAGTCCATGATCGACTGCTGGCGGAACTTCGCCAGCGCCTGCCCCCGGATGAGCTGGAGCGGATGGCGACGCATGGCGCCAGCCTTGGTGAAGAGGACGCTGTCGCGGAGGCCTTCACCATCGTTTTGCCGCGAGAATGCAGCACCTGATGCTGACTGAGGTCGCATTTTCGAACCACTCCCTACGAGCGGCCGGATTGAAGAATGTGCCGCAGTTCACGCGCTCTAGTTAACCACCTGCGAGTGAGCTGCTCAGCCGCTGGCCTGCATGTGGCCAAGCAGTGCCGCGACCAATTACTCGACCAGGGCCAGTGCCGTGTCGGGCGACGCTGCCAAGACTGATTGGCACAATGCCGGCAGCAGCAAGAGATGGAGCCGCCAAGAGGTCAGTGAAGCCACCCCATCCGTGACTCCGCTGCCGGACGCGCCGCACCCCGCCTCACAACCTACTCCTCCGGCCCGCGATAGATCGTCGCGAGCCGCCAGGCCTCGCGACCGCGCCTGAACTCGAGACTGCCGACCCGTGCCTGGTTGGCGCGGAGGCTCGCGGGGTCCCCCCACGGCTCCGGCGTGTCCCGGATTGTCTGAAGCACCGTCCGCCCTGTCTCCACCTCCTCCACGGTGCGCAGCAGCCGGCGAAAGGCGGCGGGAAGCGCAGTGGCGGTCAGGCGCAGCACGGGTTCGTCGTCCAACTCGCCCCGGCTCTCGACCGGCAGGCGGCTCATCCGCGTGATGGCTGCCATGTCACCGGCGAGCGCCGCGGTGCGGAATGTCTGCCAGAATGCGCGGAATTCCTCGGCATTGCGGGCAACCTGCGCGCCGGCCGGGCCGGACACGTGCAGAGCGGCGAAGAAGGTGATGGCAGCGAGCATGGCGCGCCGCGCCGGCCCCTCCTGCTTCGGCGTCGCCACGCGGTCCTGCCATTCCTCGGTCTCGCCGGCCATGCGGGTCTTCTCCTTCCCTCTGATGACAGGGCTGGAACGGCGGAGTGGTGCGCAGCTTCTACGAGAGGACGTGCACAAGGACGCGAACGCCGGCGGCAGTTGTTCTGATGGGCGTCACGGAGTGGCAGGATGCCGTCGTAAGAAGTGGCATGCACGATGGTGCCGATCACATGGGAAGGCGCGGATCCTGCCCTCGGCGGTGGCTTGGCGGTCGTTGGCGGATGAGTGTTTTCCGCCTTCGTTGCGGTGTCGGTGGCCGACGGCGTTCAATCCCGTGCGGGACGGCGCTCCTCGCGCCGCTGTGGAGCGCGGCTGCCAGTGCCGCCTCGTCCTGCACCGGCGTGGACCGTCGCCTGCCGAAGGCCGAAAGGTCCGGCCTGGAGCGAGCGGTTGCGGCGGAAATGGAGCTGCCGCGTGTGCAGGCTCTGCAATCCTTCCGCTACGCCGGCTGCGCATCCTCTACGTCGCCACCTTCCGCACGGATGAGATCTTCCTGTTGTACCGTCACGACCCGCCGAGGGGACGAAGCCTGACCCGCTGGGGCGGGGCCGCCCGTATGGATGAGGAGCCGGAGATGCGGCGCTGGGTGCAGCAGAACGCACCTGATATTCCGGCGCAGCTTGCGGGCTGCTTCGCCTAGCATGTTACGCAGGGCCGGGACCTCTGACAGGATATCGCGGCAGGTCCGCCATGGTGCGGAGCGATCCGGCGACACCTGCCGTTTCTGATGCGCCAGACCTCAGAAGCCGTAGAGACGGGCCGGGTTGTCCACCAACAGGCCCTGCAACGCTGCCCGATCGGCCATGAGGGGCAACAGGTCGAGCAGTGCAGCGTCATCCTCTACCGCGTGACGCGGGTTGGAATGCGGGAAATCCGTGCCCCAGACCACGCGCTCTGGCGCCGCCTCGATCAAGGCCTGCGCGAAGGGGAGGGCGTCGTGGAAGGGCAGGCCGGCGGTGGAAACCCGGTCGCTGCCCGATACCTTCACCCAGCAGTTTTCGCGCCGCATCTGCTCCAGCAAGGCGCGGAAGGGGGCCTGATCCAGGCCCCCCGCGGCGTCCACACGGCCCATATGGTCGATGACGAAGGGAATGCGAAGCGCGTCCAGCTCCTCCCGCAGCTCGATCAGATCGGCAGCGTCCAGATGGATCTGGGCGTGCCAGCCGAGGGGAGCGATGCGATCGACGGTGCGGCGGAAAAAGCCAAGGTCGGGGCGCGCCTTCAGGTGCTTCACGAAGCCGAAGCGGACGCCGCGCACGCCGCCATCGTGCAAGGCCTGGAGCGCGCGCTCGTCAAAGCTGTCATCGATCAGGGCGATGCCGCGGTAGCGGCCGTCACTGGAGGCGATAGCGTCGAGCATGGCGCTGTTGTCCGTGCCGTGGACGATGGCCTGCACGATGACGGACCGCGTGATGCCCAGGCGGGCGTAGAGGGCGGCGAGATCCTCCTTTCCGTGATCGGGAGGGGTGAAAGGGCGGCCTTCCGCGAAGGGGAAGCGCGCCGCAGGGCCCCAGATGTGACAATGGGCGTCGCAGGCGCCCGGCGGGGGGATGAAGCGGGCCATCAGTCGGCCCTCACCCCAACGGCCCGCACCACCTCGCCCCAGCGGCCCACTTCCGCCCGGATGAAGGACAGGGCTTCGTCGGGGCCGCTGACGATGATGCGGGCTCCCTGGGAGGTGAACTGGCCGGCGGTGGCGGGCCGCGCCATGGCGGCAGCCGTGGCGGCGTGTAGCCGGGCCACGCGCTCGGGCGGCGTGCTGGCCGGCGCGAGGAGGGCATACCAGTTCTCGATCTCCATGCCGGCCACCCCCGCCTCGGCGAAGCTCGGCACATCGGGGAGGGCAGGGGAGCGCTGCGGGCTTGTGACCGCAAGGGCACGCAGCCGCCCGTCCTGCACATGCGGCAGCAGCACGGGCAGGTCGAGGAAGGCGATCTCCACCTCGTCGCCGAGCAGGGCCGTGATGGCCGGCGCGGCGCCGCGATAGGGCACATGGGCGATGACGGCGCCCGTGTTCAGCTTGAAGCGCTCGCCCGTGAGATGCGGAGTGCCTCCGGGGCCAGAGGAGCCGAAGTTCAGCTGCCCGGGCCGCGCCTTGGCGAGGGCGACGAGCTCCGCCACGCTGCGCGCCGGAACCTTCGGGTTCACGCAGAGCAGGGTGGGCACGCCGGCCACGATGGAGACCGGGGCGAAGTCCTTTCGGGAATCGTAGGGGTTGTTCGGCATCAGCGTGACGTTCACCGCCACTGCGCCGGTGCTGCTGAAGCCCAGCGTGTAGCCGTCTGGCTGGGCCTTCGCGACCGCATCCGTTCCCACCACGCCGCCGGCGCCGGAGCGGTTCTCCACCACGACCGAGGCCTTCAACTCCTCCGACAGCGCCTGGGCCACGATGCGGGCAGAGAGGTCAACCGGGCCGCCTGGGGGAAAGGGCACGACCAGGCGGATCGGCCGGTCCGGGAAGGACCTGTCCGGGGAGGATTGGGCGGCAGCGCCAAAGGAACGGAGGGCCGGTGCGGCCAGGACTGCGCCGAGGAGGGTGCGGCGCGTGCTGGAGGGGTTCATCGGGCGCTTTCCTGTTCCTCGTTCAGTCGCAGCGGACGGACATGCCGCCATCCACCACGATCTCGGTGCCCGTGATGAACCGTGCCTGCTCGGAGGCGAGGAAGAGCGCGGCATTCGCCGTGTCGCGCCCATCCCCCGCGAAGCCGAGCGGGATGCGCTTCACGCGGGAAGCGAGCAGCGCCTGCACATCCCCGCCAGAGCGCTGGCCGGCCAGGCGCGTCTCCACCATCGGCGTGTGCATCTGGCCGGGCACAACCGTGTTCACGCGGATGCCGCGGGCGGCGTACTCCACGGCCACGACGCGGGAGAACTGGATGATCCCGGCCTTCGCGGCCGCGTAGGCCACCTGCGCCGCGCCGGTCCAGCGAATGCCGGAGGTGGAGGCAGTGTTGACGATAACGCCGCCGCCCTGTGCTTCCATGACAGGCAGCACGTGCTTGCAGACCAGAAAGACGCTTTTCAGGTTGTAGTCGATCTGGGTGTCCCAGACCTCCTCGCTCATCTCTACCGGCCCGCCCTTGGACGAGCCGCCGACATTGTTCACCAGCACGTCGATGCGGCCGTATTCGGCCAGTGCGGCCTGCACCATGGCGGCGATGGAGGCGCTGCTCATCACGTCACACTCGCCCATGGCGAAGCGGCCGCCCTCCTCGCGGATGCGGGCGGCGGTCTCCTCCATCGCCGCCGGGTCCTTGTCCACGCCGTAGACCAGCGCGCCCTCCCGCGCGAAGAGCACGGCGGCGGCGCGGCCATTGCCCCAGCCCGGCCCAACGGAACCGGCGCCCGTGATGACGGCGACCTTGCCCTCGAGGCGTCCTGCCATGTGATCGTTCCTCTGCTTGATGAAGGCGTCGCTGCGCGATGCCTCAGTCCATCCTGATGTTTGCGCGGCGGCCCACCTCGCCCCAGCGCGCGCTCTCGGCCAGGATGAAGTCGCGGAACTCGACCTGGCTGCCTCCCATCGGGCGCGCGCCCTGCTCGCCGTAGGCGCGCACCAGTTCCGGGTCGCGCAGCGCGCGCGCGGCGGCATCCTGCAGCAAGGCCTGGATCGGCGCGGGCACCTTCGCGGAGGTGACGAGGCCGTACCAGTTGTCGGCGGTCACCGGCACGCCGGCCTCCGCCATGGTGGGCGTCTGCGGCAGGAGTGGGGAGCGCTCACCGCTGGCGAGAGCGATCGGGCGCAGCGTGTTGCCCTGCACCTGGGACATCATCGCCGGCATATCCGCGAACATCATCTGGACCTGGCCGGCGATGAGATCCGTCACCGCCGGGGCGGCGCCGCGGTAGGGCACATGGGTAATGTCGATCCCGGCGGCCGCGCGGAACGCCTCCCCGGCCAGATGCGGCATGGAGCCGATGCCGGATGAGCCGTAGTTCACGCGACCGGGATTCCTTTTCGCGTAGTCCACCAGCTCCGCCACCGTGTTCACGGGAAGCGAGGGCGGCACCGCCAGCAGTTCCGGCATCAGCGCAACGAGGGTGATGGGCGCCACATCCTTCGCCACGTCGAAGGGCATGGGGGCGCCGAGCACGGGGGAGATGGCGATGGCACCCGCGCTGGTGAGGCAGAGGCTGCGGCCATCCGGCGCGGCTTTCACCACGTTGTCCGTGCCGATCACGCCGCCCGCGCCGGAGCGGTTCTCCACCACCAGGTTGCGCTCGAGGATGGCACCCAGCTTCTGGCCGAGCACGCGGGCGACGAGGTCGTTCGGCCCGCCCGGCGGGAAGGGGACGACGAGGCGGATGGGCCCTTCCGGGATGCGCGCGGACTGCGCGATGGCCGGGCGGGCCAGGGAAAGCACGGACGCCGCGATGAAGCCGGCAAGCTGGCGACGGGTGGGCATCTGGTCGTTTCCTCGGTTCGTTGTCGCAGCGTCCGGTCAGCCGCCGGGCGTTCCCTGCGTGTTGACGTAGAGCGCGTAGAGGGAGTGGCTGGCGGCCATGAAGAGCCGGTTGCGGTGGCGGCCGCCGAAGGCGAGGTTTGCGCAGCGCTCCGGCAGGTGGATGTGGCCGATCGGCTCACCGGCGGGGTTGAAGACGCGCACGCCATCCTGCTCCGGGTCCATGCCCCAGCCGCACCAGAGATTGCCGTCCAGGTCCACGCGGAAGCCGTCCGGCGTGCCGGTACCGGCCTCCACCAGCACGCGGCCGTTGCGCAGGGTGTCGCCCGCCACGTCGAAAACACGAATGGTGCGCGGGCGAGAGCGGGATTCGATGACATAGAGCCTGCTCTCATCCGGCGAGAAGGCGAGGCCGTTGGGGCCGTTCACGTCATCCGCCACCACCGTGGCGCGCCCGGTCACGCCGTCGATGCGGTAGATGTTGGCGGGCAGCTCCTGCTCAGCCTTCATGCCCTGGTAGTGCCCGAGGATGCCGAAGGGCGGATCGGTGAACCAGATCGAGCCGTCCGACTTCACCACCACGTCGTTGGGCGAGTTCAGCCGCTTGCCCTCGAAGGAATCGAGCAGCACGGTGATGGCGCCGTCATGCTCCGTGCGGGTGACGCGGCGGCCGCCGTTCTCGCCGCCGTGCTCGCAGGTGACGAGCCGCCCCTCGCGGTCCCGCGTGTTGCCGTTCGCGTGGTTGGAGGGGGCGCGGAAGGGCGTGACCTGGCCCGTGGCCTCGTTCCAGCAGAGGATGCGGTCGTTGGGCACATCGCTGAACAGCAAGCTGCGCCAGGCGCCGAACCAGACCGGCCCTTCCGCCCAGCGGCAACCGGTGTGGAGGCGCTCCACCCCGGCGAGCGCGAGTTGGTACCGCTCGAAGCTGTGGTCCAGCGCGCGGATCGCCGGATCCGGGTAGCGCAGGCTCGGCTCCCACATGGCGTCAGGCTCCCTGGCCGCCGGGCGGGTCGCCCGGTTCGGCGCCCAGCTCCGGCGCGAAGGCGTCGGGCATGCCGAGCTCGAAGACGTTCAGCGTCATCGCGACCAGGGCGTAATAGCCGAGGATGCCCACCAGCTCGACCATGCCGCGCTCGCCCAGCATCTCCACCCCGCGGCGGTACAGCGCATCCGGCACGCGGCGCGTCTCCATCAGGCTGGTGGAAACGTCGTAGACGGCCCTTTCCCGCGAATCCTCCAGCGCGGGCGTGCGGCGCGCGGCGATGGCGGCGACCACCTCCGGATCCATTCCCGCCTTCAGCCCCTCGCGCTTATGCACGGTCCACTCGTAATGCGCGGTCCAGTGGCGGGCGGTGATCAGGATGGCCAGTTCGGAGAGGCGCGGCTCCAGCGTGGTCTGGTAGCGCAGCAGCTCACCCAGGCGCTGACCTCGGCGCGCCAGCTCCGGGTTCTTCAGCCAGGCGATCATCGGGGCGGGCACGCGGCCGCGGATGCCGGAAACGGCCTCCTGGCAGACCTCCCTCTCCTCCGGCGTTCGCTCTGCAGCGGGCGTCAATTCGATCCGGGCCATGGTTCCATCTCCTCCCTGCCGCGCTCAGCCTGCGGCATGTTCAGCAGCGCGGGCCAACGGCGCGGGGTCGCCCCCGAGGTCGCGCGTCATGGCCGAGGCCTCCCGCAGCACCAGAGGCACGCAAAGCGCCTCCGTCTCCGCCGTGAAGCGGTAGAGCGGCACGGAGATGCCGATTGAGCCGGCGACATTTCCCCCGGCATCGAGCACCGGGCAGGCGATGGCGGCGATCCCGGGCAGGCGCTCCCCTCGGGTCACGACGGGGAGGCTTTCCCCGCTCTCCAGGGCGATGAGGGAGCGGCCATGGGCGCCGCGGCCGAGCGGCTGGGCCTCGCCGACATGGGCGACGTCGCGAACGAGCTGCGGCGAATCCAGCCGGAAGACGCAGCGGCGTTGGTCGCCCTCCCGCACGAAGAAGGCGGCGCTCTCGCGGCTCTCGGCGCGCAGCCGCTCCAGCGCGGGCATCACATGGTGCTCCAGGCGCAGCGAGCGGCGGAACACGTCGCCCAGCAGGAGGAGCGTGGGGCCGAGGAGGTAGCCACCGGCGGGCAGGCGCTTGACGAAGCCGTGCCCCTCCAGCGTGCCGAGCAGGCGCAGCGCGGTCGTCATGTTCAGCCCGGCGCGGCGGGAGAGCTCCGTCAGGCCGAGCGGCCCATCCTCCTCCCGGAACGCGCGCAGCAGTACCAGGGCGCGGTCCACGGCCCGCACCCCGTCCCCCGGCAGGCCGCCGACGGGGGTGGCTGGGGGCACCGTGCGAAGCGCCGCGGGCCCACGGTCGGGCGCTTCGTCCGTGGTGATATCCGGGGCGCGTCGGGGCTGCTTTGCCATCGCGTCAGCCTAACCTTGTCTTCCGTCAGTTGGAAGTCGCTTGCGCAGCGTGGAAGCGGGTGCTTAGGGTGCCGACAAGACAAAGGGGAGGCTGCGCCATGGACAGCGCGAGACGGGGCGGCCGCGCCGCGAGCGAAAGTCTTTCCGCCCGGCGGGACCTTTTGCGCCTCTCCGCGGCAGGCGGCGCCTCACTGGCCACGCTGCGTGCTTTGCCGGCCCTGGGCGCGGAGACATACCCCTCCCGCCCGATCCGCGTGATCGTGCCCTTCACCGCCGGCGGCGGCACGGATGTGGTGGGACGCGAGCTCGCCCAGATGCTCGCGGTGGAGCTCGGGCAGGCCGTGGTGATCGACAACCGGGCGGGCGGGGGCACGGTGCTCGGCTCCGACCTGGCCTCCAAGGCGGCGCCGGACGGCTACACGCTGCTGCTCACCACCTCGGCGCTCGCCATCAACGCCTCCCTCGTAAAGAACCTGCCCTATGACACGGCAAGGGGCTTCTCCGAGGTGGGGCTGATCTGCCACGGGCCGAACGTGGTGGTGGTGCGGCCCGACAGCCCCTATCGCAGCATGGCGGACATTATCGGTGCGGCGAAGGCGGATCCGGGCAAGCTCACCTATGGCTCCTCCGGCAACGGTTCCGCGGTGCATCTGGCGGCGGAGCTGTTCAAGCTGACCGCCGGGGTGGACATCACCCATGTGCCCTATCGGGGGGCCGGGCCGGCCTATACCGATCTCCTCGGAGGGCGGCTGGACATGGTGTTCGGCACGGCAGGGGGCGTGGCGGCCTTCGTGAGAGGTGACCGGATGCGCGCCCTGGCCGTGACCTCGCCGCAGCGCACGCCGGCCTATGAGGGGGTGCCCACGGTCGCCGAGACCTTGCCGGGTTACGAGGCGGAGGTCTGGTACGCCGTGTTCGCGCCGGGCGGCACGCCGGCGCCAATCCTGGCGCGGCTGAACGAGGCGATGCGGAAGGTGACGCAGTCGCCGGCCTATCACTCCCGCCTGGCGGGGGAGGGGCTGACGGTCGCGGTGAACAGCCCGGAGGAGATGACCCGCTTCATGCGCGCCGAGGAGGCGCGCTGGCGCCGCGTGGTCACCGACGGCCGCATCACCTCCGACTGATGAGAACGAGCGAAGAGGAAGCACGGATGTCCCAAGGCAGGCTGGCGGGCAAGGTGGCCATCATCGTCGGCGCGGGGCAGCAGCCCGGCGACACGGTGGGGAACGGGCGCGCCGTGGCGGAGCGTTTCGCCGAGGAGGGCGCGACGCTGCTGCTGGTGGACATCAACGAGGAATGGGCGGAGGCCACCCGCGCGGCGGTTGCGGCGCATGGCCGCCCCGCCTCCGTGCTGCGGGCCGATATAACGTCGGAGGAGGATTGCGCCGCCATCGCCCGCACTTGCGTGGAGCGCTACGGCCGCATCGACGTGCTGCACAACAATGTCGGCCGCTCCAAGGGAGACAGGAAGACGGCCGAGATGGATGCCGGGATGTGGGATTCCATCATGGCCATGAACCTCAAGGGCATGTTCATGACCTGCAAGCATGTCCTGCCGCAGATGGTCGCCCAGAAATCCGGCTGCATCATTAACATCTCCTCCACCTCGTCCCTCTCGGCGCGGCCCACGGTCACCTACAAGACCAGCAAGGCCGGTGTGAATGCGCTGACCCAGCACATCGCGATGGAGAACGCGCGGCACGGGATCCGCGCCAATGTGATCCTGCCCGGGCTGATCGACACGCCCATGGCAATCGAGCGGCGTGCGCAGGAGCGGGGCGTGCCGCGCGAGGTGGTCCGCGCGGAGCGCGAGGCGCTGGTGCCGATGGGGCGCATGGGCACGGCCTGGGACGTGGCCAATGCAGCCGTGTTCCTGGCGTCCGACGAGGCCGGCTACATCACCGGCGTGATCCTGCCCGTGGATGGCGGGCTGCTCGAAAAGCGGGGCTGAGCGCCGGCAACGGTACCGGGGCGCGGCGGGGCCGGCGAACGGAGCCGGCTCAGCCAGGTGCCCAGGTCGTCCAGCACCGCATAGACCACGGGTACGACGACAAGGCTGAGCAGCGTCGAGGTGATCAGGCCGCCGATCACCACCAGCGCCATCGGCGCGCGGAACTCGGCATCCGCGCCGACCCCGAGCGCGATATGGGCCATGCCGGCCGCCATGGCGATTGTCGTCATCACGATGGGCCGGGCCCGCTTGCGGGCCGCCTCGATCAGCGCGGTGGTGCGCGGCATGCCGGCGCGGCGCGCCTCGATCGCGTACTCGACCAGCAGGATCGAATTCTTCGCGACGATGCCCATGAGCATGAGCACCCCGATCACCGCGGAAATACCGAGCGCCTTCTGCGCGAGCAGCAGGGCCATCAGCGCGCCGCCGAGGGAGAGGGGAAGGGAGGACATGATCGTCAGCGGCTGCAGCACGCCGCCGAAGAGCAGGACGAGGACGAGATAGACGAGGCCGACGCCCGTCAGCAAGGCAACGACGAAGCTGCCGAACAGCTCCTGCATCACCTCGGCATCGCCCGTCGCGCGCTCGCGCACCCCGGCGGGCAGGCTCTGCATGATCGGCAGCTCGGCCACCAGCCGCGTCGCCTCGCCGAGCGCGAGCCCGTTCAGCTCCGCCTCCACGGTCGCCTTGCGCACCCGGTCCAGCCGCTCGATCTGCGCCGGCCCGGCGCCGTGGCGGATCTCGGCCACCGCGTCCAGCGGCACGGCGAGGCCCGCGCGGCCCTCGACGCGAAGGGAGCGCAGCGCGGCGAGGTCGCCGCGCGCGGGCTGGTCGAGCATGACGCGGATGGGGATCTGGCGGTCCGGTAGGTTGAAGCGGGCGAGGTTCTGGTCCACGTCGCCCGTGGTCGCGATGCGCGCCGTCGTGGCGATCGCCGCGGGGGAGACGCCGAGCTCCGCCGCACGGGCTTCGTCGGGGACGATCTGCAGCTCAGGCCGGGCGAGAGAGGCGGTGGAGCGGGCATTCGCCAGCTGGGGAATGGTCCGCACCTGCCGCTCCAGGTCGCGCACCGCGCCTTCCAGGGCGGTGGCGTCGTCGGAGACGAGGGTGACCGCAAGCTTCGCGCCGCTCTGCCCGTCCGCGCCGAAACGGAAGCGCGCGCCGGGGATGCGTTCCAGCTCGGGGCGCAGCGCGGCCTCGATCTGCTGCTGGGACAGGGCCCGCTGCGAGCGCGGGACCAGGGTGACGGTAAGGCCTGCCAGGCGCGGCTCGCCTTCCTTGGTGC
Source organism: Roseomonas sp. WA12 (assembly GCF_054165765.1). Classification (NCBI taxonomy): domain Bacteria; kingdom Pseudomonadati; phylum Pseudomonadota; class Alphaproteobacteria; order Acetobacterales; family Roseomonadaceae; genus Roseomonas; species Roseomonas sp. WA12. Next base: position 4,424,296 of record NZ_CM135108.1, read on the forward strand.
TGCTGCCCAGCGCCGGGCCACCGCCGGCGCTGCGGGTGCCGAGCGAGACGAAGACGGAGGCGACCTCCGGCCGCGACCGCAGGATGCGCATGGCCTCCTCGGCCGCGGCCTGGGTATCCGCCATGGTCGCGCCGGGCGCCAGTTCCATCGCTAGCGAGGTGCGGCCGCGATCACTGGCGGGCACGAAGTCCTGCGGGATCATCGGGACGAGGGCGAGGGAGAGGATGAAAAAGGCGGTGGCGCCACCCAGCGTCGTCCAACGGTGCCGCAGGCACCAGCCAAGGAGGGAGATGTAGCGCCGGCCCACCGCGCCGTCCCCCACCTCCTCCGAGCCCGCACGGGCCTTGGGCTTGAGGAGGAGGGCGCCGAGCAGCGGCGTCAGCATGCGCGCGACGACGAGGGAGAAGAACACGGCGGTCGCGACGGTCAGGCCGAACTGGCGGAAGAACTGGCCGGGGATGCCGGGCATGAAGGCCACGGGGACGAAAACCGCGAGGATGGTTGCCGTGGTGGCGACCACCGCCAGCCCGATCTCGGCCGAAGCATCGAGCGCCGCCTGCCGGACATCGCCATCTGATCGCTCGCGCAGGTGGCGGACGATGTTCTCGATCTCGACGATCGCGTCATCCACCAGCACGCCGACGACGAGCGTCAGCCCGAGCAGGGTGATGTTGTTGATGGAGAAGCCCAGCCATTTCATGACGAAGAAGGTCGGGATGAGGGAGAGGGGCATGGCCAGCGAGGCGATAGCCGTCGCGCGCCAGTCCCGCAGAAAGGCCCAGACCACAAGAACGGCGAGGCCCGCGCCGATCAGCAGCGCCTCGATCGCGCCGTGATAGCCGGCGAGGACGAAGCCGACGGTATCCGCGACCTTCACGATGGTGATGCCGGGATCGGCGGCCTGCAGCGCCGCAACGCGCGCGGCGACGCCTTCGGCCACGCGCACCTCGGAGGAGCCGCGCGTGCGCAGCACCTCGAAGGCAACGACCGGGCGGCCATCAAGCCGGGCAGCGGTACGGATCTCCGCCGTCGCGTCGGTCACCTCGGCGATGTCGCCCAGCCGCGCCGTGCGGCCGCCAGGCAGGACGATCGGGCGGTCCCGCAGGGCGCCCACGCTGGCCGCGGAGCCGAGGGTGCGGATCGCCTGCTCCCCATCGCCCAGATTGCCGCGGCCGCCGGGCAGGTTGACGTTGAGGGCGCGGAGCTGCTCGTTCACCTGGCCCGCGGTGAGGCCGAGCGCCACCAGCCGGTCCGGCCGCAGCGCCACGCGGATCTCGCGCGCGACCCCGCCCACACGGTTCACCTGCGCGACGCCCGAGACGGAGAGCAGCGCCTTCGACATCGTGTCCTCGACGAACCAGGAGAGCTCCTCCTCGCTCATCCGCGGGGCGGCGACGGTGTAGGTGAGGATGGCGCCGCCCGTGGCCTCGACACGGGTGATCACGGGGTCGCGGATGGCGGCCGGCAGGTCGGCGCGGATCTGCGAGACCTTGTCGCGCACGTCATTGGTCGCGCGGTCCACATTCGTGCCGACGGCAAACTCGATGGCAGTGGTGGAGGCGCCGTCCACGACAGTGGAGGTGATGTGCTTCACGTCGCCGAGGCCGGCGAGCGCATCCTCCACGCGGCGCGTCACCTGCGTTTCCAGCTCGGAGGGCGCGGCGCCGGGCTGGGCGACGGTGACGATGACGGCCGGCAGGTCCAGGTCCGGCGTGTTGTTGATCCGCAGCGAGGGGAAGGCGAACAGGCCGGCCATGGTCAGCACGGCGAAAAGCACGGCTGTCGCGACCGGGTTGCGGATGGACCACGCCGAGAGATTGCGGTGCTCGGCGACGGGAGAGGTGTGCATGGGCTCGCTCACTGGTCGGCCACCCGCACGCGGTCGCCGTCGCTGAGGAAGCCCGCGCCGGTGACGACGACGCGCTCGCTCTCGGCAAGGCCGGAGGTGACCTCGACCACCGCGTCGTCGCGCCGGCCGGTGGTGACGGGACGCAGCGCCACGCGCTCGCCCACTAGGACGAGCACGGCCGGGCGGCCCTCGCGGAAGAGGAGGGCGGATTGCGGCACGGTCAGGCCCGGAGCGTCGCCGGGGCGGATCTCGGCGCGGGCAAACATGCCGGGGCGCAAGCCGGAATTCGCGGGTAGCGCGACATGCGCGATGCCGAGCCGCGTTTCGGCCGAGACGACCGGCGCCACGGCGCGCACCGTGCCGGTGACGACGCGGTCGCCATGGGTGACGCGAACGGGCTGGCCGGGCTGAAGGGCCGCGAGTTCCAGCTCCGGCACGCGGGCATCGAGCTCGAGCCGGCCGTCGCGGATCAGCCGGACCATCTCCTGCCCGGCGGAGGTGACATGGCCCGGCAGCACGCCCCGCTTGGAGACGATGCCATCCACAGGTGCCACGATCCGGGCCTGGGCGAGACGCGCCGCCACTTCCCCCTGGCGCGCGACGGCTGAGGCGACACGGGCCTCTGCCTGCAGCGCCGCGGCCTGGCGCAGTTCCAGCGTCTGGCGCGGCGCGTTGCCGCTGCGGGACAGGTCGGCGGCGCGGGCGAGGTCCTGCCCGGCGTTGCGGAGGGCCGCACGGGCCTCGGCCACCGCAGCCTCCGCCTGGCCGAGAATGGCGCGGAGCAGGGTTTCGTCCATGCGGACGAGAAGCTGGCCTGCCCGGACCCTGTCGCCCTCCTCGACCGCGACCTCGGCCACGCGCAGCCCACCGGCCTCGGCGCCGATCACCAGCTCCTGCCAGGCCACGACGGAGCCGTCGCCGGTGACGATGCGGGCCAGGGGGCGCTGGGTGGCTGAGGCGATGGCGACGGTCAGGGCAGGGGGAGGCTCGGCAGGAAGGGAGGCAGCCACCGGCGCAGGGCGATGCAGCCAAGCCGCGATCTCGCCACGCATCAGGAAGGCCCCACCGATCGCGAGGGAGGAGAGGACTGCCATCGTCAACCAGCGGCGACGGGCGGGGGCGGGCCGCTCCGCCGCGCCGGTGAGAGCCTCCCGATTGATGAGATTATGGTCAGGCATGACGGAGGAGCGCCTCGGGGCCTTGCTTACCGACCGAATGGTCAATAACTGAGTCGGATATAGGCTTGTTGACGGCTCGGTCAATTGCCGGGGCGGTCTGGAGGGTGGATTTGAGCGAAGTTCCGGAACGGACGGGGGTGCGCAGCGGCACCGTGCCGCGCCGGCGCCTCACGCCTGCGGAGCGCCTGCCGCAGATCCTCGAGGCAGCGTTGGAGGAGTTCGCGGCGCAGGGTTACGGCGGGGCCAGCATGGCCGGTGCCGCGGCCCGGGCCGGGATAGCTAAGGGGCTGATCTATCATTATTTTCCGGGCAAGGCGGAGCTGTTCACCGCCGTCGTCCGCTCCTGCATCCAGCCGGTCTTCGCGGAGGCGGAGAAGCTGGTCGCAGCCCATGCCGGATCCTCGGCGGAGCTGCTGCAGCGGCTGATCCATCTGGGGTATCAGCGCGTGGGGATGGATCCGCGGGACAGCCTGGTGTTCCAGCTGCTGCTCGCCGAGGCCGAGCACTTTCCCGAGCTTGGCGAGCTCTACCGTACGGAGGTTCTCTCGCCCGGCCTTGCGTTGGTCACGGCCGTAATGCGCGCAGGGGTGGCCGCCGGGGAGTTCCGCCCGGAGGTGGCGGAGGCGGAGGGGCTGGCTGCCGTGCTGATGGCTCCGGTCGCCATGGCGTCGGTCTGGCGCGGGATGCTCGGGGCGGAGCGGGCGCCCTCGCTCGAGGCGATGTGCGCGGCACAGGTCCGGCTGGTCCTGAGCGGTCTGATGCGGACCGAGCCGGGGTAAGGGGCGCGGGGCCTTCCGGGGCCGGAAACGACGGCGCGGACCTCTCGTGTGGTCGAAGGCCGGAACCGTCGCTCATGGCAAGTGCCGCGGCCGCCCCCTCAGCCTTGGGCCGCCGGACCCGCACAGAGTTCCAGCAGCGGGTCGAGGCTCGGCTGGGTTTCCAGCGTCTCGATGAAGGCCATGAGGCGGGTCGCCCGGTCGGCGCCGATTACGGGGGCTGCCAGGGCCAGGAACTTGGCCTCCACGGCGGCATCGTCCATCGGCCGTGTGCGGTCGCCCAGCGGCACCTCCTCGACAGCCTCCATCCGCTCGCCATTCCGTAGCATCACCTCCACCGCACCGGGGCGGCCGGCGGGGAAGCGCTGCTCGAAGCCGGCATCGCCGACCGGCTCCACCAGGGCGGTCAGGCGCATGACGTCGGGGTCGCGGAAGCGCGCCGCCTCGAACTGATGCTCGGTCAGCGCGCCGTCGCACAGCGCCATGGAGACGCAGGAGGGCAGGCTGTGATCGGCCGTCTCGCGATCGGTGGGGCGGAACTTCTCGGCGTCGGCCGCGCGGGCGAGGGTTTCCGGGCGAACACGGGCGCGGATCGCCGTCACCTCCTCCAGCCGGCCCTGGAGCGCGCTGTGAAGCCGAATCGCGGCGGCAACCGGCGCTTGCAGGGCGTACTGCACGGGAAACTGCTTCAGGCTCACCTCTTCCAGCCGCCAGCGATCAAGGTCCAGCACGAAGGCCGCCGGGTCCTCCTCACGCCCGGCCGTCCGGCTGAAAAGCCATTCATAGGCCGCCAGTGGCCCCGTGAAGCCGGCGCCGGCCAGCCGTGCCGCGGTGATCGCCGCCGCTGCATTCGCGGGATAGCCAATGGCTTTTGCCATGCTCAGCTTGCCATGAGAGAGCACGCCGAGGGTGAGGTGCCGGGTCCCGCCGAGCGCGCTGCCATGCGCCATGGCCTCGGCGGATTGCCCCCAGGCCTTGCCGGCGACGAAGGGCACGACGAAGCCCGCGGCGCTGACATGGTGGAAGCCGCGGTCCTGGAAGGAGAAGGCGTCGCAGAGCCGGATCTGCACCTCGTAGCCGGCGACGATCGCCTCGATCAGTGCGCGGCCGCTGCCGCCCGCCTCCTCCACGCAGGCGAGGGCGACGGGGATGTTCTCCGCGGGGTGGCAGATGTCGCGGGACCAGTAGACGTCCATGAAGTCGAGATAGCGCACCAGGGCACCGTTCACCCCCGCCGCGCCCTCCGCCGTGGTGCGGCGCCCGCTGCCGATGCAGCGCGCGCCGCGCTCGCCGGGCGGGGGCAGGATGCCTTCCAGCATCCGCACCGGTTCCGCCCCGGCCGCGCCGATCGCGCAGCCCAGCGTGTCGAGGACCAGGCGCTTGACGGCGCGCAGCGTGCTGTCCGGCAGCCGGTCGAGCGAGATCGCCGCGACGAAATCGGCGATCCGCGCGGAGAGGGGGGCGGGCATCAGAAGGTGATTCCCGTGCTCTCCACGATCTCCTTGACCAGGGCGCGCTCCCGCACGAGGCGCTCGCCGAAGGCGGCGCGGCTTTCCGTGCCGGGCTCGCCGCCCATGCGGCGGAAGGCCTCCTGCACGCCCGGGTCGTCCACGGCGGCCCGGAAGGCGCGGTCCAGCGCCTCCACGATCGGCTCCGGCGTGCCGGTGCGGAGGACGGCGGCGTTCCAGCTCGGCAGGTCGAAGCCCGGCAGGCCGGCGGAGGCGATGGTGGGGATACCCGGCAGCAGGGGGCTGGGCCGTTCGCTCGTCTGGGCCAGGGCGCGGGCGCGGCCGGACTGCACCACCACATCCAGAGAGTTGGGGGTGATGATCGCCGCCTCCAGGTTGCCGGCCGCGAGGTCGCGCGCGGCGTCCGCGCCGCCGCGATAGGCGACGTGCTCCATCGTGATCCCGGCGCGGTGGCCGAGCAGGGCGCCTGCCAGATGCCCGATACTGCCGACGCCCGGCGTGCCGAAGCTGATGGACTTGCCGGTGCGACCGTAGGCGACAAGGCCCGCGATGTCCTGCGCCGGGAAGGAGGCGGTGACGCCGAGGACATAGGGCTGCGACACCGCAAGCCCGAGAGGGATGAAGTCGCGCTCGTAGTCGAAGGTGAGGTTCTTCACCGCAAAGGGGACGATGAGGAGGGACGGGGTGTCGAAGAACAGGGTGTGGCCGTCCGCAGGCGCTCCGGCGACGATCCCGGCGCCGATGGTGCCGCCGGCGCCCGTGCGGTTCTCAACGACCACCGACTGGCCGAGCACCGCTGCCATACGCGGCGCGATCAGCCGCGCGACGGTGTCCGACTGGCCGCCGGGCGCGTAGGGCAGGACGATGCGGATCGGGCGGTTGGGGAAGGCGGCGCCGCCTTGGGCATGCGCGCCCGTCCTGGAGAGGGCAGGCGCGGCAAGCGCCGCGAGCAGCATGGTCCGGCGGTTCGTCACCCTGGTCGTTCCCTCGTCTCGTTGTCGCTCAGGGTAGATCGAGGATCGGCTTTCCCACCACCCGGCGTTCCTCCAGCGCCTCATGCGCCGCCTCCACGTCATCCAGCGTGTGGCGACTGGCGATGTCGATGCCCAGTGTCCCGTCCAGCAGCGCGCCAAAGATCTCGGTGGCACGGCGGCGGATGGTGGGGCCATCCGGCAGGTGGTCCGCCAGGCGCGGGCGCGTCAGGAAAAGCGAGCCTGCCTCGCCCAACTCGATCGGGTCGAGGTCGCGCAGCGCGCCGCCGACGGCGCCGTAGCTGACCACCAGCCCTTGCCGGCGGGTGGCGCGGAGGCTCGCCCGCAGGGTGGGGGCGCCGACCGCATCGAACACCACATCCACACCGCGACCATCGGTCATCTCGCGCACGGCCTCGTCGAAGCCTTCATAGCGCATGGTCGCTGCGGCGCCGCGGGCGCGGGCGGCTTCCGCCTTCGCCTCGGTGGAGGTGGTGGCGAGGACCGTGACGCCGAGCCGCGCGCCCATCTGCACAAGGAGCTGCCCGATCCCGCCGGAGGCCGCATGGACCAGCCAGGTCACGCCGGGCCCGCCGCGGCCGAGGTCATGCGCGAGGTAGTGCGCGGTCAGCCCGTGGAACATGGCGGCAGCGGCGCGATCCAGTGGGAGGGCATCCGGCACCGGGGCCAGCCGCCATGCGGGGACGGCGGCGTATTCGGCGTAGCTGCCCCAGTGCAGGCAGTAAGCCACGCGGTCCCCCACCCGAAGCCCTTGCACGTCACGGCCGAGCGCCACGACCTCCCCCGCGCCCTCGATGCCAAGGGTGGTGGGCAGGCGGACGGGGTAGGTGCGGGAGGTGTCGTATTTTCCCTGCCGGGTGTGGACGTCCATGAAGTTGATGCCGGAATGGCGGAGGCGGACCAGCGCTTCCTCCGGCCCCGGCTCCGGGACGGGAATGTCCTCGCGCAGCAGAACTTCCGGGCCGCCATAGCGGGTGATGCGGATCGCCCTCACGCGAAGGCGCTCCCCGGAACCAGGACGCGACCCTCGAACAGCCGGCGGGCGGTGCGGTAGAAGGAACCGGCGCGGGCGACCCATTCCCCGCCTTCCTGCCCGACCTCGGCGCCGACGGTCAGCACGCCGGAGGGCATGCCCAGCCGCAACGCGCCGGTGCCGGCCGTGGGGGAGAGCGCCTCGGCCACCACCGTCCCCGCGATGCGCGCCGCGACGGCGGTGCAGAGCGAGATGGTGAGCGGCAGGGCACGGTGCGGCTGCCCGTTGGAAATGACGCGGGCGAGGAGGTCCATCTCGCCCGCGCGCACCGTCTCGCCGGTCAGGCTGGGCGCGTCGGCGGGTGGCGCCACGATGGCGACGAAGGGCACGCTCGTGATCCGGCGCGCGGCCTCCTCGTCGGGGGCGATGCCCATGCGGACGGAGGCGGCGCGGCGGATGGCGTCCAGCCGCGCCAGCGCCTCCGGGTTCGCGTCCAATTCCTCCGGCAGTTCCGTCCCGCTCAGCCCCACATCGCGCGCGCGGACGAAGACGGCGGCGTTGGCGGCATCCACCAGCGAGGCGTCGATGGTGCCGAGGCCCGGCACCTCCAGCCGGTCCAGCACCGCGCCCGATGGCAGCAGCCGCCCGGTCGTGGCGCCGCCGGGAAGGAGGAAATCCAGCCGGATCGGGGCGCCGGTGCCGCCGACGCCGGGGATGGAGAGGTCCCCGTCATAGCGGGGCCGGCCATCCTCCACGGGGAAGGTGCCGTGGATGATCTTCCCCGTGTTCGTGTTGAAGATGCGGACGGTGGCGGCCTCGCCCGAGGCCGTGACCAGCCCCTCCTCCAGCGCGAAGGGGCCGACGGCGGAGCTCATATTGCCGCAGTTCTGGCGGTAATCCACGCGCGCCTCGCGGATCACCACCTGCGCGAAGGTGTAGTCCACATCCGCATCCTCCCGGGTGGAGGGGGCGAGGACGCAGACCTTGGACAGGGAGGAGACGCCGCCGCCCATGCCGTCCAGCTGGCGCCCATAGGGGTCGGGCGAGCCCATGGCGGCGGCGAAGACCGGCGCCCAGGCCTCCCGGTCCGCGGGCAGGTCGCGGGCGTGGAACATGACCGCCTTGCTGGTGCCGCCGCGCATGAAGACGGCCGGTATCGGGCGCTGGATCAAGGTCGTTTCTCTCCCGGGACGCGCCGCTCGCCTCTCACCAAGGCCCGGCGCCTCATCTTGGAGCAGGTCGGGTTCGGGTTTAAAGCCTACCCCCTGCCGCGTGCGGAGGAACCAGGTGAGCGAAATGCGACGCGGACTGCGCCACCCCGTGCGGGTCGCCTTCGTCATCGGCGACTATCCAGAGGAGGAATTCCGCCGGCGGGAGCGGGCCGCCCTGGGCTATGCCTCTCCGGAGGTCGAGATCGGCATCATCCGTACGCCCGCCTCTCCCTTCGTTCACGGCCTCACCCCGGCCGAGGTTCAGCTCGCCGCACCCGCCTTCATTGCCGCCTTCCGGCAGGCGGAGCTGGAGGGCTACGACGCGGTCGTGCCGCTCGGCACGCTCGATCTCGGCGTGGATGGCGGGCGATCGGTGGTGGACATCCCCGTCATCGCGCCGACGGAAGCGATGCTGCATGTGGCCAGCTTCCTGGGCGACCGGTTCGGCGCGCTCGTCTATCACGATGACCTCATCCCGCTCCTGCAGGCCATCGTCCGCCGCTACGGGATGGAACAGAAGGTGGTGGGCTGGCGCGCCTCGGGTTTTGACCTGCCGGATCTCAGCGCCAACCTGTCGGCGATGACGGAGAACTTCGTCGAGGGCGCGCGGCGGCTGGTGAAGGAGTCCGGCTGCGACGTGATCCTCGCCATGGGCGTCACGCAGTGCCCCGTGCTCCTGGACCCGGCCTGGGTGGAGCGGGAGGTCGGCGTGCCCGTGGTGGAGGGGATCGGCGCGCCGCTGCGGATGGCTGCGATGCTGGCGGGGCTGCATCTGCGGCACAGCCGGGTGCGCTGGCGGCGTTCCCGCGCCTTTGAGCGCGCCGCGCCCTGAGGCTGTCCCGCCCTGGGGTCCCCCGGCACGGCTTGGCGGGCTAGGGTTCGGCCCGGAACCGGGCAGCCCCGGCTCCGGGGAAACGGCAGGACACGAAGAATGACCGGCACGACACGGCGCGGCCTGATGGCGCTCGGCACGGCAGGCGTCGCCACGCGCGCCTTCGCCCAGGAGGTCCGCTACCCCGAGCGCGCCGTGACCCTCGTGGTGCCGGCCGCGCCCGGCGGGGGCGGGGACTTCACCGCCCGCCTCCTCGGGGACGCGCTGAGCCGCTCGCTCGGCCAGTCCTTCGTCGTCGAGAACCGGGTGGGCGGCAGCGGGAACGTCGCCAGCATGGCGGTCGCCCGGGCGGCGCCGGACGGGTACTCGCTGCTGCTGGCCTATTCCGGCAGCCATGTCGCCAATCCGGCGCTGTTCCCGAACCTGGGCTGGGACCCCGTGCGCAGCTTCGCGCCCGTGGCCCTGGTGCTGCGGGCACCGCATGTGATCGTGGTCCGGAAGGACCTGCCCGTGCGGAGCCTCGCGGAGCTGGTGGCCTATGCGCAGCAGAATCCCGGGCGGTTGAACTACGCCTCCTCCGGTGCGGGCACGATCCAGCATATCGGTGGCGAGCAGTTTGCCCAGATCATCGGCGCGCCGATGGTCCATGTGCCCTATCGCGGGGCGGGGCCGGCGATGAACGACCTTGTCGCCGGCACGATTGACCTGATGATCACCACGCCGCCCGCCGTTGTCGGCCTCGTGCGTGACGGCTCCGTTCAGGCATTGGCCGTCGCGAGCGGCAGCCGTCATCCGATGCTGCCGGACGTGCCGACGACGGCGGATGCCGGCCTTCCGGCCTTCGAGCTCGAGGCCTGGTTCGGCATCTACGCGCCGGTGGGCACGGCGCAGCCCGTGGTGGACAAGCTCTCCGCCGAGATCCGGCGTGTGACGGAGACGCCGGAGTTCCGGCGCCGCTGCGAGGAGAGCGGGACCTATGCGGCCTATATGAATCCGACGGAGCTGGCGGCCTTCACCTCATCCGAGCTCGCCTACTGGTCCGATCTGATCCGTCGCCTTGGTATTCGACCGGAGTAGGGTTGATGCGGGTGGCCTTGGCAGGGGGCTGCCGCTCGGTGAGAGCCTCTGCCCGGATGAAGTGGGACGGAAGGATCATGAGGCCAGTGATTCGTCGGTGATCGTCGCTATCTGCGCCAGTTCTCGCCGCAACGCCGGACCGGCATGATCGACGAAGCTGCGCAGGAGGGCTTGGCGCTGCGACGCAGATCGGAAGACCATGTTGACCGGGACTGACGGTGGCTCGTGGCCCGCGAGGACGCGCCGGAGCCGGCCCGCGGCCAGTTCCTCGGCCACCTGATAGGACAGGACGCGCACAAGGCCCGAGCCGCGCAACGCCGCATCGATGCCGGCCCCGACGCTGGTGATCGACAAGGCGGTTTGCACCTGAACCGCTCGTGCGCGCGCGCCGTCGCTCTGGAAGGTCCACAGTTCCCGGTTCCCGTCCGGGTTCATCCCGATGCAGAAATGCCCGGACAGGTCAGCGGGGCTCCGCGGCGTGCCCCGGCGCTCAAGGTAGCCGGGCGAGGCGCAGACGACCTGCCGGACCTCGCCAAGCTTTGTGGCGATCAGGCTGCTTTCCTCGAGATGCGCCAGCCGGAAGGCAACGTCCACGCCCTCGCCCAGCATGTCCACGACGCGGTTCAGCAGGAGCGCCCGCGCCTGCACGCGCGGATGCTTCTTCAGGAAGGATTCCAAAAGGGGCACGACCTTTAGGCGCCCGAACAGTTCCGGTGCCGTCAGCACCAGCGTTCCGCCGACCGCGCCGGTTCTCCGCTCCGGGCGAACCTCGTCGAGCCGCGCGAGAACGTCCCGCCAGACGGCCAGGTGACGCTCGCCCGCATCTGTCGGGCGGAGGCCGCGTGTCGAGCGCAGAAGCAGCGTTTCCCCGGCGGTTTCCTCGAGGAGCGCGATCGCCCGCGTGGCGGAGGCTGCCGAGCGGCCGAACCGGCGGGCCGCAGCGGCCAGCGATCCCTCATCGACCGCTGCCACTGCCATCGCCATCGCATCCAGCCGGTCCATGTTACAGATCCTACAATCAAGCCTGTCCGAAACAGCTCATTCTAGCCCTTCCTGCAAGTTCCTATCTTGGCGGCATCGCAGCAGGAGACCGCCATGATCCGCATGGAACGAGCGCTTCAGCGCCGAGCCCTTCTGCTCTCCACGGCGACCGCAACGCTGGCGGTCTTCCCCGGGCCGGTGCTCGCCCGCCCCAGCCAGGCAACGGAGTTGACCATGATCGACGTCCAGTACCGCACCCAGCAGGTCGGTCCCGTGAAGGTCTTTTATCGGGATGCAGGGCCGACCGATGCGCCGGTCATCCTGCTGCTGCACGGCTTCCCGACCGCCAGCCACATGTTCCGCGACCTGATCCCGGCCCTAGCCGACCGGTACCGCGTCATCGCCCCGGATCTTCCGGGTTTTGGCCTCACCCGGGCGCCCGGCCGGGATGCGTTCGAGTACAGCTTCGACAAGCTGGCCGAGGTGGTCGGCGGGTTCGTCGAGGCAATCGGGCTGACGCGCTACGCGCTCTACGTCTTCGACTACGGCGCGCCCATCGGCTTCCGCCTGGCAATGGTGCATCCCGGGCGGGTGACGGCCATCATTTCGCAGAATGGGAATGCCTATGACGAAGGCCTGAGCAGCGAGTGGGCGCCCTGGCAGGCGTACTGGCGCGAGCCGACGGAGGCCAACCGTGCGGCCTGCCGTGCCGCGCTGACGGATGACGCGATCCGCACGCAGTGGGAGCATGGCGCGCCGGCGGGGCGCGTCGCGCCCGACGGCTACATTCTCGACCAGTTCTACATGCACCGGCCGGGCGCGGTGGAGATCCAGCTCGATCTCATCCTGAGCTACCGGACCAATGTTGCGCTGTATTCTGCCTTCCAGGCCTATTTCCGGGCGCACCGGCCACGGCTGCTGGCCGTCTGGGGCAGGAACGATCCGCACTTCCTGCCGGCGGGCGCCGAGGCCTACAGGCACGACCTGCCGGAGGCGGAGGTGCATCTTCTCGATGCCGGCCACTTTGCTCTGGCCACGCATCACCGGGAGATCGCCGACCATATCCGGCGTTTCCTGCCGGCCTGACGGAAGGGCGCCCGGTGGGCCTGCGGCGCGCATGCGGGTCGCGCCCGGCTGGCCGAGGATGTCTCAACCGCCTGGTCGCAACCCCGCGCCGGCCGACAGACCGCTGCAACGCGATGTGGATGCGGCCGGGGTGCGAGGGATGGGCCGGCAGTTCACGCGTGAGTGTCAGGCCACCCGGCCAAAGCAAAGGATACAGCCTGTGTCATACGGTTTTCTCGATATCGCCGTGACGCCGAACGTGCGCGCGGTGCAGGACGCCATGGGCAGCGCGCGGCACTGGCAGGACTTCGGCGGCCATCGCGAGTTCGACCGGTTCACGCCGAACGAGGCCGCCTTCATCGCTGAGCGGGACAGCTTCTATATGGCAACCGTCTCGGAGACGGGGTGGCCCTATGTTCAGCACCGCGGCGGGCCGAAGGGCTTCCTCAAGGTCGTCGATGGCGCGACGCTGGCCTTTGCCGATTACAGCGGCAATCGCCAGTACATCAGTACCGGCAATCTCAAGGCCAGCGATCGCGTCGCGCTGATCCTCGTCGATTACCGTGCCCGGGCGCGGCTGAAGATCTACGCGCATGCGGAGGTGGTGCCCTTGGATGCCGATCCGGCGCTGGCCGGGATGGTCGCCATGCCAGGCTACAAGGCGAGGCCGGAGCGGATACTGCGGCTGCATCTCGAGGCCTTCGACTGGAACTGCCCGCAACACATTACACCGCGCTTCACCGAAGCGGAGATCGCGGTTGCCGTTCAGCCACTGCGCGAGCGCCTGGAAGTGCTCGAGGCCGAGAACACCACCCTGCGGGAACGCCTCGGCACTCAGGCTCCGTCTCCGTCTTGAGGCAGGCGAGGGGCCGTGCGACGGCGGCCCGTCCCTGTCGCAGGGCGTGCCCCGCCGCTGCGTTGCGCTGACCTGTCCGCAGCCGGCGATCCTCATCGCCGGCGAGCACCCCTCGCGCTGCGGCGGGAAGTGGCTAGAGTGGGCGCCATGACCAACGGCATGATCGCGACGCCTCCGGACACCGGCATTCCGGCCCTTCCTGCGAGGCGGCAGCTGCCGTGGCCCCGAACCACCACAAGGAACCACGCCGCATGACCGTCACCGCCCCGCCGCGCTGGCGCTCGCTTCTCTTCGTGCCCGCGAATGTGGAGCGCTTCATTGCCCGCGCGCATGAGCGTGGGGCGGATGGCGTGATTCTGGACCTCGAGGATGCGGTCACGGCGGAGAAGAAGCCGGAAGGGCGGGCGATGCTGCGGGAGTCCATCGCCAGCATCACCCGCAACGGAACGGCCGCCATGGTGCGGGTGAACCATAATCTCCGGCATATCGGGCAGGATCTGGAAGCGGCGGTGCTGCCGGGGCTGACGGCGCTGGTGCTGCCGAAGGTGGAGGATGCCGGCTTCGTCCGCGACGTGGCCGATACGGTGGCGGAACTCGAGCGCGAAAGGGGCCTGCCCATCGGCGGGATCAGGCTGATCCTGCAGGTGGAAACGCCGGGCGCCCTGTTCGTGCTGCCGGCCATCGCCGGCGCCCATCCCCGCGTCGCCGCCATGACCTTGGGGCCGGAGGACTACTCGGCGACGATGGGCGGCGTGCCGGAACCGGAGACGCTACTGACGCCGAACTATGCCGTGCTCTGCGCGGCGCGCGCGGCGGGCATCCTGCCGCTGGGCTTCGTCGGCAGCATCGGCGCCTATTCCGACATCCCGGCTTTTGCCGAGATGGTCCGCCGGGCACGGCGCCTGGGCTTCCGTGGCGCCTTGATCGTGCACCCCTCGCAGGTGGCCCCGCTGAACGAGGCTTTCACCCCGACCGTGGAGGAGCTCGACTGGGCGCAACGCGTGGTGGCGGCCGATGCCGCGGCGCGGGCGGAGGGGCGTGGTGCCTTCTCCATCGATGGGAAGATGGTGGACCCGCCCGTTGTGCGCCGTGCGGAGGAGATCCTGACCCTGGCAGGATAGCTGCCAGGGCGGGGAAGGTTGCGCAGATGGCCGCCCGCTGAATCAAAGGAGGAACGATGAGTCTGGACATCCGGCGCCGCGGCCTGCTCTCGGGCGCGGCCGCGCTCGCCCTGCCGTTTTCCGCCGCCTGGGCGCAGGGCGCCTGGCCGCAGCGGCCCATCCGCATCGTCCTGCCCTATGCGCCGGGCGGCAGCACGGATGCCTCGGCACGGCTGATTGCCGCGCCCATGACGCAGTCGCTGGGCCAGCCCGTGGTGGTGGAGAACCGACCGGGCGCGACGGGGACGATCGGCGCCGCCGAGATCGCTCGCGCGCCGAAGGATGGGTACAACCTGCTGGTGGATGCCGCGGCCCATGGCTCGAACCACGCGCTCTACCGCAACCTGCCTTTTGATTACACGCGGGACTTCGCGCCGGTCACGCAGCTGACCATTTCGCCGCAGATCCTGGCCGTGCATCCCTCGCTGCCCGTGAACAGCGTGGCAGAACTGGTCGCGCTGGCGAAGCGGCAGCCCGGGACACTCTCCTACGGCACCCCGGGCAATGGCTCCGCGGGGCATCTCGCCTGCGCCTCCCTGGCGTGGCATGCGGGGATGGATGTCACGCAGGTGGCCTATCGCGGCGGCGGCCCGGCGGTGCAGGACCTGCTGGCAAACCAGATCAGCTTCACCTTCGCCTCCGTCTCGGCCGTGCTGGCGCTGGTGCAGGATGGAAAGCTGCGGCCGCTTGCGGTTTCCAGCCTGGCCCGCATCGCGCCCCTGCCGCAGATCCCGGCCATCGCGGAGACCTATTCGGGCTTCGATATCAATGAATGGGCCGGGCTCTACGCGCCAGCGGGAACGCCCGACGCGGTGCTCGATCAGGTCGGGGAGGCAGCCCGGGCGGCGCTCGCGGTGCCAGAGGTGCGGCAGCGGCTGGACCAGCTGGGGGCACAGGCTGTGGGCAGCAGCCGGGCGGCGTTCACGGCCTGGCTGAGCCAGCACCGCGCCCGCATGAGCGAGCTAATACAGGTAGCGGCCATCAAGCCGGACTGAGGCCTGATGCGGGCGGCGGCGTCCTTGGCGGACACCGCCGCCCGGGCCTGCATTCCGCTTTTTGGAAGGCGGCTTCACGAGTTCCGACCTTCACCGATGCCCGGACCGCGTCAAAGCTCCACCGGAAACCCGGCCAGAGAGCCGGATGACTCCTGAAGCGAGTCAACGAAGGAGACGCGTCATGAAGAGGTTGGTCCTGGCTGTCCTGGCGGTTCTCGCCTGCGCCGTTCCGTTGGAATCCGCCCTGGCGGCCCGCGCGCGCCTTGGTCATGTCTTTGCGCAGGGGAATGCGGCCGATGAGGCCAGCCAGATCTTCGCCCGGCTGGTGAAGGAGCGCACCAATGGCGAGATCGACATTACCGTCTTTCCGAACAGCCAGCTCGGCGGCGACGAGGCCCTGGGGCGGGATCTCAGCCGCGGCGGGCTCGATTTCGCCTTCCTGAACATCGGCTCGCTATCGGGCCTCGATCCGCTCCTCGATATCCATTACCTGCCATATATCGCAACGAACGCGCAGCAGGTCGACCGGATCTTCTACAACCCCGAGGGGGTCCTGCAGCGCACGCTGACCGGCACGCTGGCCCGGCACAACATGGTCGCGCTCGCCTATTTCGAGCTGGATTTCCGCGCTGTCACCAATTCGCGCCAGCCGATCAACACGGCGGCCGACCTGCGCGGCCTGAAGATCCGCGTGCCCGGCTCTGCCGCAATCCGCAGCTTCTTCGAGGCCGCTGGGGCCCAGGCCGTGACGATGCCGATGCCCAACCTCTTCGTCGCGCTGCAGCAGGGCACGGTGGATGGGCAGGACAATGGCGCCAGCATCACCTTCAACTCGCGCCTGTTCGAAGCACAGCGCCATATGACCCTGACAAACCACGTCTATGCCATGGGCGCCGTCACCGTCAGCTCGCGGTTCTGGAACAGCCTGGCGGAGGATAAGCGCGCGATCGTGCGCCAGGCGGCGCTGGATGCGGCACGGCAGGGCAACGCGCTGAACCGCGCGGCGAACGAGGAGTTCCTGCAGAAGCTCCGGGCCGGTGGTGTCAACATCGTCGTGCCGAGCCAGGAGGCGATGACCGAGTTCGCGCGCATCGGGCAGATCGGCTGGCAGAAGCTGGAAGGCGTCTATGGCGCGCAGCGCCTGGCCGAGCTGCGGCAGGAGATGGCCGCGGCGGCAAAGGCGGAATGAGGCCATGGCCGTGGACGAGGTGTCGCCCGTGATCGGCACCCGCCTGCAGACCGGCGCTGATACTGCGCCGGGCCACCTCTCCCTCCTCGACCGCGTGATGCGGGGCGAGCGGGTGCTGGCCCGCGTGGAGGGAGCGGTGGTGGTCACCGCCATGGCGGTGGCCATCGGCGCCGTCGGCATGTCGGTGGTGATCCGTAGCTTCAACCTGCCGATCAGCGACACCGGGGAGTGGGCAATCGTGGCGATGGCGCCGCTCACCTTCGTCGGTGGCGCCCTGTGCAGCCATCTCCGCCGGCACCTCACGGCCGATATCGTGGAGATGCTGAAGCCAGGGCCGCTGCGGCGCGGGCTGGAAGCCATCGCCGCACTGTTGACGCTCGGCTTCGGCCTCACCTTTATCGCCCTCGCCTGGGATCTGTTCGACTACGCGCGGACCTCGGGCGAGAAGCTGATCGACTTCGGCACGCCGATCGCCGTTCCCGCCGGCTTCGTGCTCCTGGGGGCCGTGCTCATGGCCTTCCACGCCGGCATGGATATCTGGCGGGCCTTGGTCGGCCGACCGCTCGGGGGATTTGATCCGTGGGGCTGACCTTTGGGCTGATGGGCCTTTTCCTCGTCCTCGGGGCGCCGCTGGCCGTCACTTTCGGGCTCGTCGTTTTCCTGCAGATGGGCACCTTCGGTGTGTCGGTCTCCGGGCTCAGCAACATCCCCTATGAGGAAATTTCCAGCTATCCGCTGGTGGCGATCCCGCTCTTCATGCTGACCGGAGAGCTGATGAACGTCAGCGGCATGGCGGCCGAACTGATCGCCCTGGCGGACCTGATGCTGCGGCGGATCCGGGCCGCTTTCGGCTATATCACCGTCGCCGCCTCCGCCATGATGGGGGCGATCACCGGCTCCTCGGTCGCCACGGTCGCCGCGGTCGGCGGGATCGTCAGCCCGGAGATGGCCCGGCGCGGCTACCCGCCAGGCTACACGGCCTCGCTGACCTCCTCGGCCGGGCTGCTCGGCGTGCTGGTGCCGCCCTCGATCCCGCTCATCCTCTACGGTGCGACGGTCGGCGTCTCGATCTCGCAGCTCTTTACCGCGACCATGCTGCCGGCCGTGCTCATGGCTGTACTGTTCCTGGTCGTCCACGCCGTGCTGTCGCGCCGGTTGCTGAAGAACGGGCAGGAGACGAGGGTGCGGGACGCCGGGGGGGCGATGGAGCGCAAAGCTCCGTCCCGCATCCTGCTGAATTCGCTCTCGGCTGTTCTTCTACCCGTTGTGATCCTTGGCGGCATTTACGGTGGCATCATGACGCCGACCGAGGCCGCGGCGGTGGGCTGCATCTACGCCATCGCTGTCTCCCTCGCCCGGCGGCTGCTCGATGGATCCGCCTTCGCGCGCTCTTTCCGTTCCGCCGCAATCACGGGATCCAGCATTCTCGTCATCATCGCCATGACCGGCATCTTCAACCGCGCCATGGTGCTGAACCAAGTGCCTCAGGACATTGCGGTGTGGCTAGCGACCTATATCGAGAGCCCCATCGCCTTCCTGCTGACAGTGAACTTGGTCCTGCTGCTGGTCGGCACCTTCATGGAGACGAACGCCTCCATCCTGCTTATGGGCCCGTTGCTGGCGCCGGCGGCCGAGCGCTTCGGCATCGACCCCGTGCATTTTGGCATCGTCATCGCAACCAACCTCGAGATCGGGCTGCTGACGCCGCCCATGGCCGCCAATCTCTACGTCGCCGCGCGCGCTGCGAAGGTGAGGTTGGGAGACATGATGCCCTATCTTGTTTGGTTCTTTGCCGCGGCGCTGGTCGGGCAGGCCATCATCACCTTCGTGCCCTTCGCCACCCTCTGGTTCCGTCACCTCTGACCCGTCTGGACGCAATGACCATCAACGGCGACACCACCACCCTTCCCGAGTTCTCCCGCGCCGCCGTGGTCCGGCAGATGGGGAGGCCGGTGAAGATCGAATGCGTGCCGGTACCCCGCGGGCCGGAGCCGGGCGCGCTGATCGTGCGCACCACCGCCTGCTCGATCTGCGGCACGGATGTGCACCTTTCCCGCGGCAATCTCTCGCTGGCCGTCGATCTGCCGATCATCCTCGGGCATGAGATGGTCGGGCGGATCATGGCCATCGGGGAGGGTGCGGAGCGCGACAGCGTCGGCCAGCCGCTCGCCATCGGCGATCGCATCCTCTGGACGCATACGGCTTGCGGGAACTGCTACTGGTGCACCGTGGCGCGGCAGCCGACGCTTTGCGAGAACCGTCGCGCCTATATGTACGAGAATATCGAGAAGCCGCCCTACCTGCTCGGTGGCTTCTCCGAATACGGCTATGTGCTGCCGCAATCCGGGCGCATCCGCGTGCCGGACAACCTGAGCGACGCGGTGGCCAGCCTGTGCAGCTGCGCCTTTCGCTCCGTGATGAACGCCTTCGACAACCTGGGTGGCATCGATCCGTCGGAGCACGTTGCTATTCAGGGCGCGGGGCCGCTGGGCATCCTGGCTGCGGCCGTTGCCCGCGTGGCGGGGGCGCGGAGCGTGAGCGTCATCGGCGCACCGGACGACCGGCTGGCCCTGGCACGCGAGTTCGGCGCCACACATACCTTCACCATCCAGGGCACGACGCATGCGGAACGCGCGGCCGAGATCCGTGCGCTGACGGACGGGCGCGGCCCTGATGTGGTGATGGAGTTCACCGGCCATCCCGACGCTTTCGGCGAAGGGATCGATCTTGTTCGAAAAGGTGGGCGTTACGTCACCGTCGGGCAGCTCGGCGCGGGAACAACCACCTTCAGCCCTTCAACCATCGTCAAGAAGAACATCCGCATCATCGGCTCCTTCTCGGGCGACGCAAAGTCCTACTGGAAGGCGCTGCAATTCGCCTCCGCCCATATCGATCGCATTCCCTTCGAGCGGATGATCACCGGCCGTTACACGCTGGACGAGGTGAACACCGCGCTCGATCGCATGCATCGGATGGAAGAGATCAAGCCGCTGATCGTGATGGGTTGAGGCGAAGCGCATGGCAGGGGTGGTGCAATTCGCGCCGGATGGCCGGGGACCGCTCGATGGGGTGCGGATCCTCGACATGTCACGCCTGGTGGCGGGCAACATGACGACGCATGTCCTCGCCGATTATGGCGGGGATGTCATCAAGATCGAGCGTCCCGGCAAGGGCGACGACCTTCGCAGCTGGCGGGTTGAGGGGATCGAGGTCTTCTGGAAGGTCTATTCCCGCAACAAGCGCAGCGTGGCTCTGGACATCCACGAGACCGACGGGCGCGAGCTGCTGCTGCGGCTGATCGACAGCAGCCAGGTGTTGGTGGAGAACTTCCTGCCCGGCACGCTGGAGCGCTGGGGGCTGGGGCCGGAGGCACTGCACGCCCGCAACCCCGGCCTCATCATCCTGCGCATCTCCGGCTGGGGACAGACCGGGCCGTGGCGGCTGCGGCCGGGCTTCGGCACGCTGGTGGAGGCCATGTCCGGCTGGGCCTTCATGAACGGCCATGCCGACAAGCCACCGACGCTGCCGCCGCTCGCCATGGCCGATATGGTGGCCGGGCTCTACGGCGCCTCGGCCATCCTGGCGGCACTCCGCGCGGTGGAGCGGGACGAGGCGCCGGGGCAGGTGATCGACCTGTCGCTGTTCGAGCCGATCCACGCCATGGTGGGGGCCGAGGCGGCGCATGTGCGGCTGACGGGCCGGCCGACCATGCGCTCGGGGAACCAGTCCTCTCACACGGCACCGCGCAACGTCTATGCCTGTGCCGATGGCGCCTATGTTGCGCTGTCCGGCTCCATGCAGTCCATGGCGGAGCGCATCTTTGACACGATCGGGCGGCCGGAAATGAAGACCGATCCGCGCTTCGTCGACAATGCGGCGCGCGTTGCGAACCGGGACGAGCTGGATGCCATCATCGGTGCCTTTGTCGCCCTGCGCGGGCAGGCCGAGAACCTAGCGCTGTTCGATGCGGCGGGTGTGACGGTGGGGCCGGTGCACTCGGTCGCGGAACTGCTGGACCATCCCTATGTGCAGGGGCGCGAGGCCATTATCGAGGTGGCCGATAAGGAAATGGGGGCAATCCCCATGCACAACGTCATCCCGCGCTTCTCTGCCACTCCCTCTCCGCTACGGCGCCCGGCCCCAGCTGTAGGCGAGCACACCGAGGAATTGCGGCGTGAACTCGGCGTAGCAGTCCCTGGCCCGGCGGCCGGGACAAGGTAGAGGCGGCCGCGGCGCCCGGGCATCCGGGCAGCAAGGCTTGAGCGGATGGCCGGATGGAGGGAGAAAGGCGCTCCTCCTCCTCGGCAACACCATGGATCTCCGGGACCTGCGTGCCTTCGTCGCCATCGCCGAAGCCGGCTCCTTGATGGCGGCGGCGAAGACGCTGAACAGCAGCTCGCCCGCGCTCAGCGCGCGGTTGAAGAACCTCGAGGATGAGCTCGGGACCACGCTGTTCCTGCGTTGGGCCCGCGGATTGACGCTGACTGATCAGGCGCGTGAGTTCCTGGTGCATGCCTATGCGATCCTGAAGCAGGCCGAGGACGCGAAGGCCAGCATCCTCGGGCGGGACACGCCGCCTTCCGGTGTGGTGCGGCTGGGAGTTCCCGGATCGCTGATTGGCGTCCTCAGCGTTCCGCTGATCGAGACATGTCTTCGCGAGTTGCCAGAGGTCCGGCTTCGTATCGTGGAAAGCATGTCGGGTTATCTCACGCGCTGGCTGCGCGAAGGGACGCTCGATGCCACCCTGCTGTTCGGGCACACCGCGCCGGAGGACAGTGGTGCCTCCGTGCAGCCGATCCTCGAGGAGGATCTCTATCTCGGGACTTACGATCCATCGCTGATCCAGCCATTCCTTAACGAAAGGGCGGAGATGCCGATGCGGGCGCTGGGTCATCTACGGCTCGTGATGCCGGGCCCGGAGCATGGGCTTCGCAGCCTGGTCGAGGCCACGGCACGTCTCCACGGCGTGCCGCTCGACGTCGCGATCGAAATCGACGCTTCCCCACAGATTTTCGAGCTGGTGCGGCGCGGTCACGGCTCGACGATCTGCTCGCTGGCCGCCCGCCATTTTGCGGCACCGCCGAATGGGGCCGACGCGCCAAAGCTTCACACCTTTCGGATCGTCGAGCCGGGATTCCAGCGAACGGTCTCTCTCGCCACCCCGCTGAGCCGCCCGTCGTCACGCGCCACGATGGCTGTTGCCCGTCTGGCGGTGGACATCCTTGCAGGGCTAGCAGAGACGGAGGCGTGGAGGGCGAGAGGCCTGAGTGCCTAGATCCGACGAGGTGCTTGGGGTGCGACCCGGCGCGGACTGCGCAGAAAAATCGGCAGTCGCGTGGAATATTCGCTCGCCTGCGGTGTCTCTCTCCATGACGGCGCGGTCGGCCGAGCGAGGAGAGTCCATTGAACACGCTTCGAAACGCCAGGATCCGCCACGGCGACCATGGCAGGCACATGCTCCTTGCTGCCCTCCTGGTACGACCGGCCCTGGCGCATGAGGGCCACCACTATCCGGCTCCGGCGGCGGCCTCACCCGCGGGTGAGGCGTCTTTCCTGGCCCAGCACGGGGACGGGCAGGGCGCCCTGGAGCCGCTGGCGAACTTCATGACCAATCCGGCGGGCGCTGCTATCGTGAACGCCATGGGCCCGATCCGGCAGGTGGTGCAGGGCGCGGCCGACCTGCCCCGGCGCTACCTCGTCATCGTACCGGGCGACGCGGGGCAGCCCGGGGCGCCGGTGCAGGACCAGCAGCCTTGAGCCCGAGGGCCTGCCCGGCGGGCGGGCAGGTCCGCCATCCCGGAGGGATGCCCTGGCCATGAACGACATGGCGCGGCTGATCGAGCCGCTCATCCCCTCGCTCCGCCGTTACGCGCGGGGACTGCTGCGGGACAAGGGCGCCGCGGACGACCTGGTGCAGGACGGGCTGGAGCGCGCCATCGGCCGCTGGCACCAGCGCCGGCCCGATGGCGACGCGCGGAGCTGGCTGTTCGCCATCCTGCACAACCTGGCCCTGAACCGGCTGCGGCAATCCACCCGGCGCGGCCCGCATATGCCTCTGGAAGCGGCGGAGGAGGCTTCCACTGCCCTCCTGCCTGCGCAGGAGCAGGGACTGCGCCACCGCGACCTGCTGCGGGCCCTCAATGGCCTGTCGGAGGAGCAGCGGAGCGTGGTCCTGCTCGTCTCGGTCGAGGATCTCTCCTATGCGGAGGTGGCCGAGGTGTTGAAGATCCCGGTCGGGACGGTGATGTCGCGCTTGTCCCGGGGGCGGGAGAGGCTGCGGCTGGCCATGGAGGGGGCGGCCGAGGTCAGCCCTGCGGCGCCCCGGCTGCGGAGGGTCAAATGAGCGGACGCCCGATCACCGAGGAGGAGCTGCACGGCCTCGTCGACCTGAGGCTCGACGCGGTGCGTCAGGCGGAGGTTGAAGCCTATCTGGCCTCGCATCCCGACGTCGCCGTGCGGGTGGAGGCCTACCGGCGCCAGAGGGCCGCGCTGCGTGAGGCGCTGGCGCCCATCGCGGAGGAGCCGCTCCCGCCCGAGCTGCAGGTCGGCCGGCTGGTCGCGGCGCGGCGCCGCCCGGCCATGGCGGGGTGGCGGGCCGCGGCGGCGCTGCTGCTCACCCTGGGTTGCGGCGCGGCGGGCGGGTGGTGGCTGCACGGCGTCGCGGGCCCTGCGGAGGCGCCGCATGGCATCGCCGCCCTCGCGCAGCAGGCGGCCGACAGCTACGCCGCCTATGCGTCGGATAGGCGGCGTCCGGTGGAACTGGGCGCGAGCAGCGGCGCGGAGCTGGTCGCCTGGGCCTCGGACCGCCTGGGCCGGCGTGTTGCGGTGC
The DNA here is from genome assembly GCF_054165765.1 of Roseomonas sp. WA12. NCBI lineage: Bacteria > Pseudomonadati > Pseudomonadota > Alphaproteobacteria > Acetobacterales > Roseomonadaceae > Roseomonas > Roseomonas sp. WA12. The sequence continues at coordinate 4,447,728 of NZ_CM135108.1, forward strand.
CGGATCTTTCCGCCGCCGGGTACCGGCTCATGGGCGGGCGCGTGGTGCCCACGCCCCAGGGCCCGGCCGCGATGTTCATGTTCGATGACGACAAGGGCACGCGGCTGGTGCTGGTCACGCGCGGCATGGCGGTTGAGCGGGACACCCGCATGGCCCGCCATTCCCGCGGGCCGGTCGAGGCCGTCACCTGGGCCACGAACGGGACCGGGTACAGCCTGGCCGGGGTTCTTCCACTCGACGGGCTGCACCCGCTGGCCGATGAGGTGCGGCGGCAGCTCGGGGCGAGGCCGACCTAAACCAAGGTATGGCCCGCCCCTGCCCACCGATGACGGATCAGCATGTGCGCGCGCGAGGTATAGGTCCGCTCGACGAGCAGGAGCTGCGCGATGATCGGGTTGGATCGATCCCTGCGGACCCAGTCGCGCTGCCATTCGCCGTTGACCGCCATCCACGTCATCGGGTTCGCGCCCATCATGGTCATCCGCTGGATGGCCATCTGGTGCGCCCTCGGCGCTGACGCCGGGGATCGTTGGCTGGGCTCGCCTTGACCTCCGGGCGCTGATTGGGGCCGGCCCCGCGCTTCGGCGCGATCGGCGTGCTAAGTGGCGGGCATCAGGTGACTTGTGCGGGAGCCGACCCGCGAGAGCTGACAGAACCCGCCGGTGCGCGGGTGCCAATGAGGATGTTCGATGCTCCCGACTGATCGCCCCCTGCTTCTGGCCACCCATAGCGGCACCTTCCACGCGGATGACTGCCTCGCCTATGTCGTCCTGACCGGTGCCCTGGGCCTGGATGGCGATGCAGGCACGCATGAGCTGAAGCGGACACGCGACCACGCGCTCCTGAAAAGCGCCGACATCGTCTGGGACGTGGGCGGTGCCGCCGACGAGGCAAGCTGGCGTTTCGACCATCACCAGCCCGGGGCACCGAAGGCGCCGAATGGCGACCCGCTGAGTTCGGCCGGGCTGGTCTGGCGGGCCGTCCAGCCGGAGAGCGGCCTGAGCCTGGGGCAGCTCTATGTGCGGAAGGTGCTCGCCAGATCCGGCTTCCCCGAGGTTGAGGAGGCCATGGTCGCGCGCATCGCCGACGGGATCCGGAGCAAGTTCGTCCGCCATGTCGACCTGGTGGACAATGGTGTCGAGCGCGCGGCGCCGACCGATCTCACATCGATGGTCGAGACCTTCAACAGTGCCTGGGACGCGCCGAGCCAGTCGAACCCTGCCGCCTTCGAGGAGCACCAGCGAGGGAGCTTCCTTCGCGCCAGCCGGATGGTTGCCGAGGCGGTGGAGCGTCAGGTCGAGAAGGAGCGCGGGGCGGCCTTTGCCTATCAGGCGGTGGCGCAGGCCTGGGAGGAATGCAAGGCAGGGGTGAGCGGCATCAACCCCGACGTGCTGGAGCTGCCGCGCGGCATGCCCTGGCAGCGGACAGCCTTCGAGCTCGCCATGCCCATCCTCTACGTGATGAGCCCGGAGCCCGATGGCCGCTGGAAGCTGCAGGCCATGCCGGCCGAGAAGGGAAGCCTTGCCAACCGCCTGGACATGCCAGCTGCCTGGCGCGGGCTGCAGGACGATGCGCTGGAACAGGCTTGCGGGATTCCCGGGGCGATCTTCGTGCATCGCGGCGGACATCTGGCGATCGCTGCCACCCGCGATGCCGTCATCGCGATGGCTAGGGCCTGCCTGGCCAACAAGCTCTCCCCCATCGAGGCCCTGAAGAAGGCCTGGGCACGCTAGCGGCCAGGCCTGTGCTGCAAGCCCAGCCTCACCGTCCGGTGGGGCTGGGAGTGACCCTGGTTGGTCAGAGCTCCGCCCAGCAAATCTGCTGAACTACACTATGACGCTGGGCTCAGGCCTATCCTGCAGGTCGGGCCTTCCGCAACGGCTTCAGGGCCAAGGCGTCGGACAGGTGCAGGCGCATCGCCTCGGCCGCTCGCGCAGCGCTTCCGGCCTGCAGGAGGTCGAGGATCGCCAGGTGCTCGCGCACGGAAACGGCGACGCGCTGCGGCCCCATCTGCCAGTTGAGGTTGGACAGGGCGCGCAGCCGGTTCTGCTGCACCACGGCCGCCGCAATGAAGCGGTTGCCGGAGGCCTCGGCCAGGCCCGCATGGAAGGCCGCGTTGATCTCGAAGAAGGCTGGCGCGTCGTCGTCCCGCCAGGGGCGGTCGAGGAAGCGCCCGTGCTCGCGCCGCGTCCGGGCGGCAAAGCCCGCGGGAAGGGCGAAGCCGGGCTCGAGCAGGCCGGCGGGCTCGATCAGCAGGCGGAAGCGGTAGGAGGCGGCGCGCTCCTCGGGCGAGGCGAAGCCGGCCGTGAAGCGCCAGCCATGGCCGCGCTTGCGGCTGGCCACCCCGGCCTCGGCCAGTTGCGAGAGCGCCTGGGCCACCACGCCCCGCCCGGCGCCGAACTGCTGCGCCAGCTGCCGCTCGGAAACGTCGTCCGGCACCGCGCCATCGGCCCGGCCGCGGGCGATGGCGACCAGCAGGCGGGCGACGCCCGTCTCGCCCTCTCGCGCGCCGAGGCTCTCCGGGTCGATGTCGAGGCTCGTCAGGCGCACGGCGCGGCCCTCGGTGCGGACCGCACCCAGTTCCTCCAGCAGGGCGATGGCGCCGTTCACGGGGGTGCGGGAGACGCCGAGCGCCTCGGCCAGGGCGATGCGGCTGAGCCGGTCCCCAGGCGCCGCACCCCGTTCGCGCAGCAGCTCCAGGATGTTGCGCGCCAGGTTGCGGCGCAGCGGGGTGGTGCCGGTGTCGCTCATGGCGGCCCGCCTAGGCGAGGCGCGGCGTGGCGTCCAGCAGGGCGCGTGTGTAGGGGTGCTGGGGCGCATCGAAGATCGCGTCCCGCGTGCCCTGCTCGACGATGCGGCCGTTCTCCATGACCAGCACGCGATCGGCCACCTCCGCCACCGCGCCCAGGTCGTGCGAGATGAAGAGGCAGGCGAATCCCCGTTCCGCCTGAAGACGGCGGATCAGCCCCAGGATCTGCTTCTGCACGGTCATGTCGAGCGCGCTGACGGGCTCGTCCGCCACCACCATGGCGGGGCGGCGCACGACGGCGCGGGCGATGGCCACGCGCTGGCGCTGGCCGCCGGAGAGTTGGTGGGGGAAGCGCCCGTCCATGCCGGGCAGGCCCACCGCCTCGAAGGTCTCGGCCACTCGCGCGGCCCGCTCTGCGGCGCTGAGGCCGGGTTCGTGCCGCAGGGGCTCGGCCACGATCTCGCCCACGCGCTGCCGGGGATCGAGGGAGGAATAGGGGTCCTGGAACACGATCTGGCAGGCCAGCCGGAAGTCGCGGAAGGCGGCGCCGCGGCCATGGGTGATGTCCTGGCCGCGGAAGAGGAGCTGGCCGCCGCTGGGCTGCACCAGGCGCAGCATGGCGCGGCCGAGCGTGGTCTTGCCCGAGCCGCTGCCGCCGACGAGGGCCACCGTCTCGCCGCGCTGGATGGCGAGGTCCACCCCCGCCACGGCGCGCTTGCCCGGCCGGCGGCCGAAGAAGCGGGCGCGGCCGGGATACTCCACCACGAGGCCACGCGCCTCCAGCAGCACCTCGGCCGGCAGGCGGGCCGGGCGGGGCAGGCGCTGCGGCATGGCCGAGACGAGGAGGCGGGTGTAGTCCTCCCGCGGCGCGGCGAGGAGCCGGCGCGCGGGTCCTTCCTCCACCACGCGGCCGCGCTGCATGACGAGGGCGCGGTCGGCATAGCGCGAGACGAGGCCAAGATTGTGGGTGACGAGCATCACCGCCGTGCCGTTGTCCCGCGCCAGCTCCACCATCAGGTCCAGGATCTCGGCCTGGGCGAGGTTATCCAGCGCCGTGGTGGGCTCGTCGGCAATGAGGAGGCGGGGCTTGGGCAGCATCACCGCGGCCAGCATAATGCGCTGGCGCATCCCACCGGAGAACTCGTGCGGGTAAGCGCGCAGGCAGCCCTCGGGGTCCGCGATACGAACGCGGCGGAGCATGGCCAGCGCCGCCTCCCTCTGCGCCTCGGGCGAGAGGCGGCTGTGCAGTGCCAGCGCCTCGCCGAGCTGGGCGCCGATGGTCAGCGCCGGGTTGAGCGAGACCATCGGCTCCTGGAAGACCATGCCGATGGCGCCGCCGCGCAGCTCGCGCAGCCGGTCCGGGGAGACGCGGGCGAGGTCCTCGCCCTCGAGCCGGACGGCGCCGGCGGTGCGGGCCAGGCCGGGGGGCAGGAGGCCGATGATGGCGCGACCCGTCGCCGTCTTGCCACTGCCGGATTCACCGACGAGCGCCAGGATTTCCCCCCGCGCGATGTCGAAGGAGATGCCATCCACCGCGGTGAAGGCGCCGGCGCCGACCGAGAGGCCCTGCACCCGCAGCAGCGGCGCCGCGGCCGGGCTCCGCGTCGCGGCCTGTTCCATGGCAAGGCTCATTGCGGCCGGCTCCGCGGGTCCAGCCTGTCGCGCAGCGCGTCACCGAGCAGGTTCACGCCGAGCAGGGTGAGAGCGATGCAGGCGCCGGGCGCGAGGCTGAGCCAGGGGGCGGATTCGAGATAGGGGCGTGCGGCCGAGAGCATGTTGCCCCAGGTTGGCGCGGGCGGCGGGATGCCGAGACCGAGGAAGCTCAGTGCGCTCTCGGCCAGGATGGCCCAGCCGAACAGGCTGGTCGCCAGGACGATGAGCGGGGAGATGGTGCCGGGCAGCACGTGCCGGACCATGGTGTAGAGTTCGGAGTTGCCGATGGAGCGGGAGGCCTCGACGAACTCGCGCTCGCGGATCGAGAGCACAGCGCCGCGCACGATGCGCGCGACCGTGGGCGCATAGGCCAGCCCGAGGGCGATCACGATGCCCCACTGCCCTGGCCCGGTCACCGCCAGAAGCCCGAGGGCCAGGAGGATCCCGGGGAAGGCGAGCAGCGCGTCGTTCACCAGCATCAACACGCGGTCCGGCCAGCCACGGGCGAAGCCGGCCAGCAGGCCGATGAGGCTGCCCAGCGCCACGGCGAAAAGGACAGTGAGCGCCGCGACGAGGCAGGAGGTGCCGGCGCCGGCCATGAGGCGGCTGACCACGTCGCGCCCCACCTCGTCCGTGCCCAGCCAGTGGGCGGCGGAGGGCGCGTTGAGGCGGGCGCGCATCGCAACCCGGAGCGGGTTCTGCGGCGTCCAGACGGTGCAGAGGATGGCGGTGCCGAGCACCAGCGCCGTCAGCGTGCCCCCGATCAGGGCGTTGAGGCGGAGACGCATCTACTCGGCCGCCACGCGCGGGTCGAAGAAGGGATACAGCAGGTCCACCAGCAGGTTCACAAGCACATAGACCGTGGCGACGAAGAGCATGCAGCCCTGCACCACCGGGTAGTCGCGGGCGTAGATGCCATCGACCATCAGCCGGCCGAGGCCGGGCAGGGTGAAGACCGTCTCGATCACCGCGATGCCGCCCAGCAGGTTGCCGAGCACGATGCCCAGCAGGGTGAGGGTGGGCGCGAAGGCGTTGGGCAGGACGTGGCGGCGCAGCACCGTGGACTCGCGCAGGCCCTTGGAGCGGGCATGGGCCACGTATTCCAGCCGCAGCACGTCGACCGCCGCGCTGCGGGCCATGCGGGTGAGGACGCCCGTCTCGATGAGGGTAAGGGTGAGGACGGGCAGGGCGATGTAGAGCAGCGCCTGCCAGGGATCCTCGCCGAAGCCGACATAGCCGACCACCGGTACCCAGCCCAGCTTCAGCCCGAACAGAAGCAGCAGCAGCAGCCCCAGCCAGAAGCTCGGGATGGAGAGCAGCAGCGTGGCGCCGCCCACCACGGCCAGGTCCAGCGGGCCGTTCTGCTTCCAGGCGGCAACCGTGCCGAGCGGCACCGCGATCAGCCCCGCCAGCGCCACGGCGGCGAGGACGATGGGGGCGGTGACCGCGAAGCGCTCCAGAATCAGCGGCAGCACGTCCTGGTCGTTGGCGAGGGAGCGACCGAGATCGCCGCGCAGCGCCGCCGCCAGCCAGCGCGTGAACTGGACGGGGAGGGAGTGGTTGAGCCCCATGCTCTCCCGCAGCGCGTCCAGCTGCACCGCGTCAGCGGCATCGCCGAGCATGAGCTGCGCGGGGTCCCCCGGCACCAGGCGGAGCAGGGTGAAAACGGCCACGGCGACGAGCAGGAGCGTGGGGATCGCCCAAGCCAGCCGCTTCAGGGCGTAGGCGGCGCTCATGCGAGGCGGGTCACGACCGGGTAACGCCCCAGAGGCGCGTCTGGCCCGCCGCCCAGGGGCGCATGCCCGTCACACCCCGGCGCACCGCGATGTAGTCGGGCTGGTTGTAGAGAATGATCATCGGCACCTGCTGCATGAACAGGCCGTACAGCTCGTCGAAGATGCGCTGGCGCTCAGCGCGCTCGGTGGTGAGCGTGGACCGCTGGATCAGCTCGAGGGCGCGGGGATCGTCCCAGGTCTTGCGCGGCTGGGTGTCCTTCGGGCCCGCGATCATCTCGTAGGAGAGGGAGGGGTCGAGCCGCGGGGAGTAGATGAAGGCCATCGCCTGGTAGTCGCCGCGCGTGTAGCGGTCCAGCTCCGTGGCCCAGTCCAGCACCTCCAGCTCGATCCGGATGCCCGCATCCGCGGCCATGGCCTGGGCGGCGACCGAGGCGTCATAGACATTGGGGTAGCGGCGGTTGGTGACCATGCGGATGGTCTGGCCGCGATAGCCGGCCTCGGCCAGCAGACGCTTCGCGCCGGCCAGATCCCGCGCCGGGCGGCGCGCCTGCGCCTCGCTGCGGAAGGGACTGGCGGAGGGCAGGGGGGAGGGATTCTGCGGCGCGTCGTCTCCGACGATGGAGGAGACCAACTCCGGCACGTCGAGCGCGAGGGCCAGAGCGCGGCGGATGCGCTCGTCCCGCAGCAAGGGGTCGCGCGTCTGCAAAAGCAGGGCGGTGACGCCCATGCTGGGCGCGGAGAGCACCTGCACGGCGCGGCTGGCGCGCAGATCCGGCAGCTCGGGCGAGGGGACGTCGGTCAGCACGTCCAGGTTGCCGGCCAGCAGTGCGGCCTTGGCAGCCGAGGAATCGGGGATGACGACGAAGCGGAGGCGCGGCATCAGCGCCTGCTTGCCGCCGGCAAAGCCGTCCCGATCGCCGGGCAGGGAGGCGTAAGCCCCGAAGCGCTCGAGCTCCACATACTGGCCGCGCCGCCATTCGCCGAAGCTGTAGGGGCCAGTGCCCACCGGCTTCACCCAGGCGCCGTCGGCACCGACGGAGCTCGGGTGCAGGATGCCCGTGCTGCCGCAATCCGGGCGCGCGAGGGTGGAGAGGAAGAGAGCGGCGGGCTTTTCCAGCGTGATGGTAACGGTGCGCGCATCGGGCGCGGCCATGTCCACGATCTTCGCCGTGCCCGAGCGGCCGTTCAGGTCGGGCAGGCAGCGCCACTGCGTCGCCGGGTCCATGTAGCGGCGCAAGCTCCACAGCACCTCGGCGGAGGTGAGCGGCGCGCCGTTGTGGAAGGTGACCCCCTCGCGCAGGGTGAAGCTGTAGGTGCGGCCATCCTCGGAGACCGCCACGCTCTCCGCCAGCATCGGCACCGGCGCCGCCTGCTCGTTCAGTGCGACCAGTCCCTCGACAAGGTGCAGGATCACGCTGTCCGTGTTGAAGTCCCGGTTGCCGCCGGGCTGGGTGCTGCGGATGTCCGAGTTCAGCGAGGCGCGCAGCGGCACCTGCGGCTGGGCTGCAGCGGGAAGGGCGGCGAGGGCGGCCGCGGCCAGGCCGGCCAGGAGAGTGGATCTCATGCTGCGGCGCGGCCTTCTGCGTTGGAGAAGAGGTCGTAGCGGGTGAACTGGCGGTTCAGCGCGGGGAGTGGCGCGACCTCCAGGATGCCCTTTGCCGGCTGCATCACCAGCATGGCGACCGTGGCGGAGAGGTTGCCGGCCGCGTTCGGCCGTGGCGGGCGGCAGACCGACCAGGGGTGCTGGTAGTCGTCGAACAGCGCGTCCTTCACCTTCGCGACGTCCAGCCCGCCCCGATGCGCTTCCAGCAACTGACGGACGCGCATGTCGCGGTAGAGGCTGTCCGGCGTGCTCGCGATGCCCGTGTCCTTCAGCTTGCTGAGGGCAACGGGGCTGATCCAGTGGTTGGCATGTACGATGAGGCCGTTGGTGGCATGCACCTGGAAGGTCTCGTCCGGCGCGCATTCGAAGTTGATGGCAATGCCGCCGGCCTGGCTGATGATGATGTTGTTCGATGCCGATTTCACGGTGGTGTAGGCCGCGTGGAATGACTGGGCGACGAACTCCTTCTCCAGCAGCTTGCGCCGGATCAGCGCGAGCGGCACACCGAGCTTCTGGTAGTCGCGGTCGCTCTGCAGGTAGTTGGCGGTTACCGCGATGCCGGCCGCGTTCAGTCCCGCGCGGGCGAGGCCGCCAGCCTCCACGAAGGTGAGGATGTCCGGGCCGTCGGTGCTGCGGATGCGGAGCACGACGCCGGTTTCCGCGCACTCGCTCTTCCAGTCCCAGTTCTGAGCGTGGATCACTGCTCCGTCCGCGGAGGCCTCGGGCAGCACCACCACGCCTGTGCAGCCATCCGGCTCCTTGCTGGCGGCGTTGCGCTTGCCGAGCTGGAGCACCTCGGTGCGGGCGTTGATGAGGACGATGTCCTCGAAGGGCACCGCGGCGCCTTCGGCGATGCCGCGCATCTCCTCGATATAGGCGCCGTCGAAGGCCTCGATGCGCGGCAGGAAGTCCCGCGCCCAGCCCCGGACCTTCTCCACCCCGTGGCCGTCGGCGGCGAGCTGGAGGGTGTAGTGCTCGATGCTGCGGCGGATGCGGGGGGCGGCCTGGCGACCGTAGTCGCGGCCGCGCTGCCCGGGCGTGCCGCTCAGCTCGATCAGGGGGAAGGGTTCAGCGCTCATCCGAGCCTCGTCTTCAACTGGACTTTGGAGAACCAAAGTGCAAGCATCCTGCAACGTCCCGCCCGCGATCTCAACAGGAAAGCTCAAGCGGAATGCCGCCCGCCCTCATCTTTCCCCACCGCGTCCAGGAACGGGGCCGCCCGGCCGCTGCGCCGACCGGCGCGCGCTGAATCCCTCCCGACACCCTGACGACACGGACCGATGATGGACGACCTCTCCTTCGCAACGCCCCCGAATGCGCTCGACGCCTTCTGGATGCCCTTCACCCCCAACCGCGCCTGGAAAAAGGACCCGCGCTTCGTCACCCGCGCGGAGGGGATGCACTACACCGCGCCGGACGGGCGAGAGATCCTCGACGCCATCTCCGGCCTGTGGTGCGTCAATGCCGGGCACTGCCATCCGCGCATCGTCGAGGCCATCCGCATCCAGGCGGGGCAGCTCGACTACGCCTCCTCCTTCGGATTGGGGCACCCGGCGGCCTTCGAGTACGCGAACCGGCTGACGGCGGCGGCGCCGGAAGGCTTCAACCAGGTCTTCTTCGCGGGCTCGGGCTCCGAGGCGGTGGATACGGCGCTGAAGCTGGCGCTCGCCTATCACGCCGTGCGCGGCGAAGGGCAGCGCGTGAAGTTGGTCGGGCGGCAGCGCAGTTATCACGGGGTGGGCTTCGGCGGGCTCTCGGTTGCCGGTATCGGGGCGCAGCGGAAGCATTTCGGGCCGCTCCTGCCCGGGACCTCGCACCTGCCGCACACGCATGATCCCGCGCGCAACGCCTTCAGCCGCGGCCGTCCGCTCCATGGTGGCCTCGACTTCGCGGATGCACTGGAGGGGATCGTGGCGGCGCAGGACGCCTCGACCATCGCGGCGGTGATCGTGGAGCCGATCGCGGGTTCCACCGGCGTACTGGTGCCGCCCGTGAACTATCTGGAGCGGCTGCGCGACATCTGCGACCGCCACGGCCTGCTGCTGATCTTCGACGAGGTGGTGACGGGTTTCGGCCGCCTCGGCGCCGCCTTTGGAAGCCAGGCGCTCGGCGTGCTGCCCGACCTGATCTGCTGCGCCAAGGGAATGACCAATGGCGCCGTGCCCATGGGCGGCGTGCTGATCAACGACCGCGTCGCCGCAGGGCTCACCTCGCAGCCGGAGAGCATGACGGAGTTCATGCATGGCTACACCTATTCCGGCCATCCGCTGGCCGCGGCGGCCGCGCTTGCAACGCTGGAGGTGTATCACGAGGAGGGGCTGTTCCAGCGGGCGGCCGAGAGCGCTGGGCCCTGGGAGGAGGCACTTCACGGACTGCGCGATGCGCAGGGCGTAACGGATATCCGCAACCTCGGCCTGCTCGGCGCCATCGAGTTCGGCCCGGACGCCGGTGGCGGGCCGGCCCGGGCGCGGGCCGTCGCCGCCCATTGCTTCGAGGCCGGGGTGCTTATCCGCGCAACGGGAGATTCGCTGGTGCTGTCGCCGCCGCTTGGCATCAGCGCAGACCAGATCGGCCAGATCGTGGACACGATCCGGCAGGCCGCGGCGCAGGCATGACGGGGCCGGGACGGTAAGGGCCGTCCCGGCTTTCGCCTCGTTCCCAGGGAGAGGCACTGCGGGAGGTGCGCTGACAATGCATTGGCGCTGTACGTAGGGTTCACGATGAGCTCGAACGGGAGCGGGAGCTGGTTGCAGCACCCAACCCGCATCGGTTTCAGAGCCCCGATCTGTCCTACAATCTGATTATTGTTGACTCGTGACCGATGCCGTTGGACGCTGCTTCATCACCCGGAAACAGGGTGAGAGGAGACGTTCTTGTCCGACACGATGTTGCACTGCCGGCCATGCCGGGTTGCGGCGCCATGCCTGTGAGCGCGGTGGTGGCGAGGCGAGCGCCGGCCCGGGAGCAAGCTGCGCCCAGCCTGGCTCGAGAGGCTGCATCGGCAGCCCTGGCCCCGCACCACCATGACGAGGCCGTTGTCGGGAAGGTTCAGACCTGCCTTCTGGATGTGATCGGTGCGGCACTGGAAGCCCGTGACCTTCCCTGGGGACGGCAGGCCGTCGGGATCGCCCCCCTTGTGGCGGACGGTGTGCCAATCATCGGGGCGGCTCGGTGCACGACGGTCGGGGATGCGGCATTCGCCAATGCCGTCCTTGCCCATGGGCTGGTGCGTGAAGACATGCATGCGGCCTCGATCAGCCACCTCGGTGTCGTCGTCATCCCGACGCTGCTGGCCCTCTCGCGGATGCGGCCGACATCGGGGCGGCGATTCATCAGCGCAGCTGTCGCGGGATACGAGGTCGGCGCGCGCATCGGCGCCGCGCTGTTCACGACCGAACTCGCGCGCCTGTTCCGCCCCACTGGCATCACGGGACCGATCGGCGGGGCCGCTGCCGCCGCGGTGCTGATGGGGTTGGACCTGGACCGCGCGACGAGCGCGATCGGCATGGCAGCCAACGCGACCGGTGGGCTGAACGAGTGGCCGGCAGTGGGCGGCACGGAAATGTTCTTCCACCCCGGTTTCGCCGCCCGGAGCGCAGTGACCTCCGCAATGCTTGCGGAACTGGGCGCAGAAGCGTCTGAAAGCGCCCTCGACGGCGATGCCGGGATGTTTGCGGCCTTCCGGCGCGACGGAACACGGCCGGCGATCCGCTTCTTCGACGGCCGGCCTGAGATCATGGCCGTTTACAACAAGCCTGTCCCTGCCTGCAATTTTGCGCAGACCGCGTGCCAGCTGGCCTTGCAGCTCTCGCGCGAGCATGGCGTGCGTGCCGAGGAGATCCGGAGAATCCTGATCCGCGTGCCGAAAGCCGCCGCGCGCTATCCGGGCTGCGACAGCATGGGACCCTTCTCCAAGCTGCTCCAGGCCAAGATGAGCATCCCCTTCGGCGTTGCGGCGACCCTGCTGCGGGGCGCCATCGAGGAGGCGAACTACTGCTTGCCGATCGGGCCGGAGATGGAGCGCCTTGTAGGTTTAATTACGCTGGAGGAGGATGCTGCGCTCACTGCCGCCTTCCCCGCCCGGCAAGGCGCGGAGATGGAGCTGGCGTTGGACGGTCGTCTGCTCAGTGGGTCGCTCGCCGACGTCGTTGCGGCGTCGCCGGCGGAGGTTCGCGAGCGCTGCGAGCGCGCCGCGACGGACACCTTGGGCCGGGAGCGCGGAGCGGCAATCCTTCGCTTCGTCGAAGACATGCCGGCCACGGCGGACATGGCGCCGCTGGTTGGCCTGCTGGCTGCGGAGAGGGACGCCGCGCCGTGATGCCGCAGTTGGAAGGCCTGCTGCAGGCGCTCAATGCCGGGCTGCTGCTCGGGGCTCATTACGGGCTGATGTGCGTCGGCCTCAGCCTGATCTTCGGTGTGATGCGCGTGATCAACTTCGCGCATGGCGACTTCATGATGGTGGGGATGTACGCCGCCTTCCACCTCTTCGCCCTGCTGGGGATCGGCACTCTGTTCGGGAACGAGGCGGGGCCGTTCATCGCTGCGCTCCTGGCCGGGCCTGTGCTGTTCGTGCTGGGCTACGTCGCGCAGCGTTTCCTGCTCTCGCGCGTCACGGGCACTCGGGTGGGGTCGTTGGAAGGTGAGGGGCACTATGCCCAGCTGATCCTGACGCTCGGCCTGTCTTTGATTTTGCAGAGCGGCGGGCAGATTCTTTTCGGCAGCGTGCCCGTCTCGATCCCGAGCGACATCTCCTCGGAAGCCTGGGAGATTGAGCTGGCGGATGGCGCGCTTGTGCTGTTCATCAACCAGGCCCGCGCCTGGGGTGCAGCGATCGCGGGCGCCCTTGTCATCCTGCTGGTGCTGGTGATCACGCGATCCCGCCTCGGCAAGTCGCTGCGCGCGGCAGCGGACAACGTGCAGGCCGCGCTCTACATGGGTATCGACGTGGACCGCGCGCACCGGATCACCTTCGGGCTGGGCGTGGGCATCACGGCCGTGGCGGGCGGGCTGCTCGCCTCGAGCTATCCCTTCACGCCGTATGTCGGGCTCGAATACGTCATCATCATGTATGCGGGGGTGGTGCTGGGCGGGCTCGGCTCCACCGTCGGCGCTTTCTGGGGCGGGCTGCTGATCGGCGTCATCCAGCAATGCTCCGCGTTGCTGCTGCCGACCCAGCTGCAGAACACCGCGATCTTCGTCGTCTTCCTGCTGGTGGTGTTCCTGCGGCCGCAAGGGCTGCTCGGCCGCGTGTCGGAAAGGACCTGAGCGCCGTGTTCCGAGCCCTGAGCCGTGCGCGCATGATCCTGCCCGTGGTCGCATTCTGCGCGGCCTATGCGGTGCTGGCGATGTTCGTCACCAATTCCTATCACCAGCTCACGCTGACGCTGGTGGCCGTCTGGGCCATCTTCGGCCTGTCCTGGAACTTGCTCTCGGGCATGACAGGGCTTGTTTCCTTCGGCCATGCCGCGTTCTTCGGACTGGGCGCCTATACCGTCGCGCTGCTTTTCGTGAAGCTCGGCCTGACGCCCTGGTTCGGCATCCCGGTTGCCGCCGTGTTCGGTGGGCTTGCCGGGTTGCTGATCGGCCTGCCGACCTTCCGGCTACGGGGGCATTACTTCGCGCTGGCGATGCTGGCCTATCCGCTGGCGCTGCTGAACATCTTCCTCTGGCTCGGCCATCAGGAGGTTTCGCTGCCGCTGATTCGCGAGCGTGGCTGGGCCTACATGCAGTTTGCCGACCACCGCGTGTACATCCTTCTCGCCATTGGCCTGCTGCTGGTCACGATGCTCGCGATGCGGATGGTGGAGCGCTCTCGCTACGGGCTGGCGCTGACGGCGATCAAGCAGAACGAGGCGGCCGCGGAAGCAGTAGGAATCGATACGCGCCGGCTGAAGCTCATCACCATCACGGCGAGCGGCGCCGTGGCGGGAATGATCGGCGGCTTTCATGCCGTGATCCTCCTCGTGGTCACGCCCGAAGCGGTGTTCGGCATGCTGATTTCCGCCCAGGCGCTGACGGTGGCAATGTTCGGCGGCGTCGGCACAGTCTGGGGGCCGGTGATCGGCGCGCTGGTGCTGATCCCCTTGGGGGAGACGCTGCACGCGCAGTTCGGCGCGGTGCTGCCGGGCATCCAGGGCGTGGTGTTCGGGGTGGCGATCATCGCCGTGATCCTTCTCGCGCCGGAGGGTGTGTACTGGAAGGTGGCCGACTTGCTGCGGGGTCGGCGCGGGACGGCGATCAGACCCTTCACCCCCGCCGCAGTTTCGGCCGCGGGGGGCGACGCGCCCGAGCAGGGAAGGAGCGCCGTGGCGGCGGATGCGCCGGTGATCCTGCAGGCGGAGGGCGTCTCTCGCGCATTCGGCGGCGTGAAGGCGGTGCAGGAGGTCAGCTTCTCGATCCGCAAGGGCGAGATTCTCGGCATCATCGGGCCCAACGGTGCGGGCAAGACCACGCTGTTCAACCTGCTGAACGGCTTCGTGCGCCCCGATGCCGGCCGCGTGCTGCTGGACGGGCAGGATGTGACGGGTCTGCCCCCCAACCGGCTCTGCCGCCTCGGCGTCGGGCGGACCTTCCAGGTGGTGCGTCCCTTCGCGCGGATGTCGGTGGCGGACAACGTCATGAGCGGCGCCCAGGCGGCCGGCAGCATCGAGGAGGCGCGGGCGCTGGCGCGGGCGGCGATGGAACGGGTCGGCCTGAGCGGGATGGCCGATGAGCGCGCGGGCATCCTGAGCAACCTCGACCTGCGCCTGATGGAGCTGGCCCGCGCCCTGGCCGGCCGGCCGCGGCTGGTGTTGCTGGACGAGACCTTCGCAGGGCTCGGCGGGCCGGAGGTGGAAAGGCTGCTGGAGGTGATCCGCGGCATCGCGGCCGAGGGCGTCACGGTGGTGATCATCGAGCACACACTGCACGCCATGGTCCGGCTGGTGGACCGCTTCGTCGTGCTCGACCACGGCGCCGTACTGGCGGAGGGCCTGCCGGAGGAGGTGACCGGCAATCCCGCCGTCATCGAGGCCTATCTCGGAAGCAAGTGGAGCGCCCGTGCTGGAGATTGACGATCTGCACGCCGGCTACGGCGGCTCTTCGGTGCTGAAGGGCGTGAGCCTGCAGCTGCGCCAGGGAGAGTTCGTCGCCGTGGTCGGGCCGAACGGCGCCGGGAAGACGACACTGTTCAAGACGATCTCGGGCACGGTCGCGGCGCGGGCGGGCCGCATCCGATTCAACGGGACCGATCTGGCGGCCATCCCCGCCGCGCGTCGGCCGCATCTGGGCATCGCCCATGTGCCGGAGGGACGGCAGCTCTTTCCCTCGCTGACGGTGATGGAGAACCTGGAGATGGGTGCCAGCACAGAAGCGGGCCGCCGCGACTGGGCGCGTAACCTGGCGCAGGTCCTGGAATGGTTCCCGATCCTGGCGGAGCGCCGGAACCAGCTGGCTGGCACGCTCTCGGGCGGGCAGCAGCAGATGGTGGCGGTCGGCCGCGGTCTTGCCTCCTCGCCGCGGCTGCTCATGCTTGACGAGCCCTCGATGGGCCTCGCCCCCGCCGTCGCCGAGTTCATCTTCGACCGGCTGACAGAAATCCATCGCCAAGCCGGGATGACGATCCTGCTCGTGGAGCAGCGCGTGGCCGAGGCGCTGGAATCGGCAGATCGCGGCTACGTGCTGGAGGCCGGGCGCATCGTGCTGGAGGGCACGCATGCGGCGCTGCGCAGCGATGACCGGGTCCGACAGGCTTATCTGGGCATGTGATGCAACGGCAGCCGGCAAACCGGCGCCATACTGGGGAGAGGGACGGATGACGATCTCTGGCACGGGCGTTCTGCGGCCCACGCGGCGCAATCTCCTTGCGGGGGGTGCAGCACTGGCAGGAACCGGCCTCCTGCCGGGCGCCGGGCGCGCGCAGTCGGCAGCAGGTAGCACGATCAAGGTGGGGCTGCTGGTGCCCCTTTCTGGCATCTACTCTCGCTTCGGTCAGCTGATGCGCATGGGCGCGGAGCTCGGCATCAAGCATGTGAACGAGCGGGGCGGCGTGCCCTCGCTCGGCGGCGCGAAGCTGGAGCTGCGGCTGTTCGATGCCGGTGATTCGACCGAGAAGGCGAAGAACGCGGCGCAGCGCATGGTGGCCGACAACCCGGATCTCGTGGCCTGCTCCGGCGCCTATCTCTCCTCCTTTACCCTGTCGGCGACGGAGGTGACGGAGCGGGCGGAGCTGCCGATGCTGACGCTCAGCTACTCCGACCTGATCACCACGCGCGGCTTCCGCTATGTATTCCAGACCTCGGCCAAGGCGGGCGATCAGGCAAACGAATCCCTACCCATTCTGCTGGACTTGGCGCAGCGGGCCGCGGGCAAGCGGCCGGAGACGGTGGCGATCCTGACGGACAACACAGCCTCCTCCCTCTCCTTCGTGCAGCCCGTCCGCGACAACGCGGCGAAGTTCGGCCTGCGCATCGTCATGGACGAGACCTTCACCCCGCCGCTTTCGGATGCGACGCAGCTGATCCAGAAGGTGCGCTCGGCGAGGCCCGAGGTGATGATCATGCCGATCACCGTCATCTCGGACGTGAAGCTGCTGATCGAGAAGATGAACGAGTTCGGTCTCGGCCGGGGGCGGGTTCCGACGATCGGCAACGGCATCGCCATGGCGCAATCCGATCTGCTGCAGAACATCCGCCCTGCGCAGATGGAGGGCTTCATCACAGTGGTGGGGAACTGGGATGCCAAGGGGCAGGAGGCGATCATCGACGAGTTCAAGCGCGTCTCCGGCGAGCCCTGGATGGGGCAGAACAGCATCGCGACTTATGGCGACATCTGGATCATGCGGGACGCGCTGGAGAAGGCCGGGCGTGCCGACCGGCGCGCAGTGGCCGAAGCGCTGCGCACGATCGATATTACTGAGGGCGCGGCCCTGTACTATCCGGGACGCCGCGTGAAGTTTGATGCCAGCGGTGTGCGGGAAACTGCGGGGCCAGTGGTGGTGCAGTGGCAGAACAACAGGCCCGTCACCGTCTATCCGAGCGATTCGGCCACCGCCGAGATCTTCTGGCTGAAGCGCTGACGAAAAGTCGGCCTGCCGTACGACAGGTTCGGCGGGTCGCCTATTGGGGGATACGAGCATCATGCGAATTGTCATCACCGGCGCGGGGAGCGGGATCGGGGCCGCGACCGCGCGGCTGCTGATCGAGCGTGGCCACCAGGTGGCCTGCCTGGACCGGGACATCGAGGCGGCGCGGCGCGTGGCCGACGGGGCGCATCCGGCCATCGCCGTAGACGTGGCCGACGAGCAGGCGGTGGTCCGCGCTTTCGACGAGGTGCGGGCGACCTTCGGCGGGCTGGATGCCCTGGCCACCTGTGCCGGCGTCTTCGAGACCACCTCCTTCGAGGAGACCACGGTCGCGATGTTCCGCCGCGTGCACGAGGTGAACGTGATCGGCACCTTCCTCTGCCTGCGCGAAGCGGCGGGGATGATGGAGGCGGGCGCGCGCATCTGCACGGTGGCGAGCGTGGCAGGACTGCGCGGCGGCGGGCTGGCGGGCACCGTTTCCTATGCCACCAGCAAGGGCGCGGTGCTGGCCATGACGAAGAACGCGGCCCGCGTGCTGGGGCCGAAGGGTATCGCGGTGAACACCATCGCGCCAGGGATGATCGACACGCCCTTTGCCGCGACCCCGCTTCAGGATCCCGCGACCCGGGCGCGGGTGGAGGGCATGACCTCCTTCAACCGGCTAGGCACGGCGGAGGAGATCGCACCGGCTATCGCCTGGCTGCTCTCGCCCGAGGCCTCCTATGTGCACGGCGCCACGCTCGTCGCCGATGGCGGGATGGTCATGTACTGACCCACCGGCTCTATCGTTTCTGGGGAGACCTCGGATGAGGATCGGGATCGACGAGGCGCGGCATCTCGCTGAGCGCGGGCTGGAGGGGCTGGGGCTCTCGGCGGCGGAGGCGGTGCGGGTTGCGGAGCACCTGCTGGATTGCGAGCTGCGCGGCCTTGGCTATGCCGGGCTGGCGCGGGTGCTGAGCGTGGCGGAACGATATGCCGACAGGCCGCATCAGGGCCGGCCCATCGCGCTGCTCTCGGAGACGCCCGTTTCCGCCCGGCTGAACGGCGGCGATAATGTTGGCTACCTCGTCGGGTATGAGGCGACGCGCATCGCGATCGGCAAGGCGTTGGCGAGCGGCATCGCCATCGTCGGCGCGAACGACACTTGGTACACCGGGATGCTGTCCTTCTATGCCGAGATGGCGACGCAGGCGGGGTTGGCGGTGATGATTGCCTCCAACGCCACGCCCTGGGTCGCGCCGGCGGGCGGCACGGAGCCGCGCTTCGGCACCAATCCCATCTGCTTCGGCTTCCCGGGCGAGGAAGGGCCGGTGATCTGGGATATCGGCATCTCCAACATCATCCACGCGCAGGCGGTGATGGCGCGGCGGCTGGGGCAGGCATTGCCGAAGGACGCGGCCTATGACGCAGAGGGGCGGCCGACGACGGATCCCGTCGCAGCGCTCAACGGCGCCTTCATGGCCTGGGGCGGGCATCGGGGGAGTGGGCTCGGCATTGTCGTGCAACTGCTTGGGATGATCGCGGGGTCGCCGGTGATGCCGGAGCATCTGTCGGACTTCGGCTACCTGATCATCGCCTTCCGGCCCGACCTCCTCTCCCCGCTGGAAGAGGTGAAGCGCAAGGTCTCCGCCTACTCGGCGCTGATCCGCGCGACGCGGCCGGTGGAGGGCGGCCCGCCCGTGCGCATGCCCTTCGACCGCTCCTCGGCACTGCGTGCGGAGCGGCTGGGGCAGGGGGAGATCGAAATCCCCGATGCCATCCTGGGCGCGGTGCGGGCACTGGCGGCACAACGGTAGAAGCCGCCAACGCCGCGGGTGCTAGCGCGGGGCGAGCCCGGCGCGGCCGACAACCTCGGTCCAGCGCGTCACGTCCGAGGCAATGCGGTCCCGCATGGCCACGGGGCCGCGTTCGGCCGATGGCGGGATGGTGGTTGCCAGATCAGCGAAGCGGGTTGCCACGGCCGGTGTGGCCAGGGCGGCATCGATCGCTTTCAGCAGCCGGTCCACCCGCGCCTGCGGCAGGTGGGCAGGGCCCGCGATGGCGTTCCAGATGACCATGTCGAAGCCCGGTACGCCGGCCTCGGCGAAGGTCGGCACCTCGGGGAGCTGCGCGATTCGGCTCGAGCCCGTGACGGCCAGGGCGACCGCCGTGCGGCCCTGATGCGCCGGGATCATCGTGACCGTCTGGTCGATGACCGCCGTCACCGTGCCGGCCGCGAGGTCGCTCATGGCAGGGCCCGCCCCGCGATAGGGGACGAGCATGGCCTTCGCGCCGAGGATCGACAGCAGATAGGCAGGGGCGAGATGGCCGGTGGTGTTGGTGCCGGGCGTGCCGAAGGTGACCTCCTCGCCCCGGGAGCGGATGCGCTCGATCAGCGTGCCCAGGTCGCGGATCCCGGAGCGCGGGCCGGCGGCGATGACCATGGGCACGTTGGCGACGATGCTGATGGGCGTCAGATCCCGGCGCGGATCGAAGTTCGGGTCGGCGCCGAGGGCAACCGTCGCCGCCATGGAGGCGAGGTTGCCGAAGCCGATCGTGTAGCCGTCGGGCTCGGAGCGGACGAGGCGCTGCGTGCCGACGACGCTGCCCGCGCCGGTGACGTTCTCGACCACGACGGTTCGGCCGAGATCGGCACCCATCCCCTGGGCCATGAGGCGCGCGAGCGCGTCGAGCGTGCCGCCTGGCGCCGAGGGCACGATGAGGGTGAGGGTGCGGCTGGGATAATCCTGCGCGGCAGCAGGGCCGATACCGATCAGGGCCGCAAGCCCGAGCAGGAATGCCGGACGCAAGGCGGTGCTGCGCATGAGGGTTCCTCCCGAATTTTTATCCTCTTCCGGGAGGTGACCACGGCGCCAGAAGCCGATCAACAGATTTGTCGGACAATCATACGACGGCTTGATGTGGGCCCGCTGACGGTCCTAGGCTTGTGGCAAGCTAGAACCGGAGGAGATGCCCATGAGCACGAAGCCGATCCCGCAATCCGCCCAGCGCGACCGCGTGCGTAAGACCGTGCCCGCGCTCGTCGAGTACACGGAAGGCGTCGTCTACGGCGACCTGTGGGAGCGTACGGATCTGTCCAAGCGGGACCGCAGCCTCGTTACCGTGGCGGCGCTGGTCGCGACTTATCGGCCGGAGCAGCTCTCCGTGCATATCGGCCGGGCGCTAGATAACGGCGTGACGCAGGAGGAGATCGCGGGCCTCATCACCCATCTCGCCTTCTATGCCGGCTGGCCCGCGGCGATGTCGGGCGCGCAGGTCGCGACCGAGGTCTTCGAGAAGCGGGAGGGCTGAGCGCCATGCGCGTCGGGTTCATCGGCCTGGGCACCATGGGTGCCAGCATGGCCGCCAATCTCGCCAAAGCGCCGGATGTGGCGCTGGTGGTGCACGATGTCCGACGCGAGGCGGCGGATGCGCTGGTAGGGGGTGGTGCGGAATGGGCGGCCTCGCCTCAGGCAATGGGCGAGGGCTGCGAGGTGGTCTTTACCTCCCTTCCGGGCCCCGCGGAGGTGAAGGCCGTGGGGGCGCAGCTGTTCGAGACGCTGCGCCCGGGATCGGTGCTCATTGATATTTCAACGAACGCTGTTTCCGCGGTGCGCGAGCTGCACGCGGCGGGCGCGGAGAAGGGCGTGCACGTGTTGGACGCGCCGATCAGCGGCGGACCGCGCGGCGCATCCAGCCGCAAGCTCGCCTTCTTTGTCGGCGGGGACGCGGCAGTGTTCGAGCGCTGCCGGCCGCTGCTCGCGGCCATGGGGGACCGCCCGATCCGCGTGGGCGAGATCGGCGCGGGCAGCATTGCCAAGCTGGCGCACAATCTTTCGGGCTACGCGCTGAACGTTATCATGGCCGAAGTCTTCGCCATGGGGTCAAAGGCCGGGCTGGATCCGCTGGCGCTGTTCGCCGCCATCCGGCAGGGCGTGCATGGCCGGCGCCGCACCTATGACGGGGTGACCGAGCAGTTCCTCATCAACAGCTACGATACGCCGGCCTTCCAGCTTCGCCTGGCGCATAAGGACGTGTCGCTCGCCTGCGCCCTGGGGCGTGAAGTGGGCGTGCCCATGCGCATGGCGGCGCTGACGCTGGAGGAGATGACCGAGGCGCTGGGCCGCGGCTGGGGCCAGCGGGATTCGCGCTCTGCCATGCTGCTGGAGCTGGAGCGGGCAGGGGTGGAGATCGAGGTGGACCGGGCGGCGATGCAGGCCGTGCTGGATGCGGATGGCGCGCCATGACCTACGAGGTCTACGCCATCCGCTACGCTCGCCGGGACGCCGTGCGGGCGGAGCACTTCATCGGCGGCGATCCGCATGACGGACCCATGCCGATGGACTACTTTGCCTGGGCCCTGGTGAAGGACGGCCGCGCCATCGTGGTGGACACCGGCTTCACCGCGGAGGTCGCCCGCAAGCGGCGCCGCGAGTTCCTGCGCTGCCCGGTGGAGGCGCTCGGGCTGATCGGGATCACGCCCGATGCCGTGGACGATGTGGTGCTGACGCACCTGCACTACGACCACGTCGGCAATTTCGACCTTTTCCCCCGCGCGCGCTTCCACCTGCGGGAGGAGGAGGTGCACTACGCCTGCGGCCGCTACATGCGCCACAAGCAGCTCTCCCACTCTTTCGAGGTGGAGGATGTGGTGGGCATCGTGCGGATGAACTATGCCGGGCGCGTGGTCTTCCATGACGGGGTGGTGGAACCCTGGCCCGGCATCCGCCTGCATCCCACGGGCGGGCATTCGGCGGGGCTGCAATTCGTCTCGGTCGAGACAGCGCGTGGGAGAGTGGTGCTGGCCTCCGACGTCACGCATTTCTACGAGAACATGGAGAGCGGCCGCCCCTTCACCACCGCTTTTCATGTCGGCGAAATGCTGGAGGGTTTTGACCGGCTGCGCGCCGTTGCCGACAGCCCCGCGCATATCATTCCCGGCCATGATCCCGAGGTGATGCGCCGCTATCCCGCGCCGCGGCCGGAACTGGAAGGTATCGTCGCGCGGCTGGACGTGCCGCCGCGCAGCTGAGGGAGAGGGCCGGGACGGTGATCCCGACCCCGCCTCTACTCGGCGGCGCGGTTCCCGCCGCCAAGCGTCTCGCCCACAAGCCGCTCGGAGAACTGCGCCATGGCCGTGTGATCCTGGCCCGGGCCCAGCAAACCCTGCGCGCTCGCCCACATTTCCCGGCACAGCGCCGCGAAGGGGGTGGGTGTATTGGTGTCGCGCCCGACCTCAAGCGCGACGGATACGTCCTTTGCCATCAGGTCTAGCCCAAAGCCGGCATCGAAGCGGCGGGATAGAACGAACTGCTTGAACTTCTTCTGCGTGCTGTTGTTCATACCCGTGGAGGCATTCAGCACGTCCACCATCACGGCGGGATCAAGGCCGAAGCGCTGGCCGATCAGCAGCGCCTCCACCCCGATGAGGAAGCCGGCCGCGCCCATCAGGTTGTTCAGTGCCTTCATGGCCTGGCCCGAGCCGACGCTGCCGACATGGGTGATCGTGGTGCCCATGGCGCGCAGCACGGGATCGGCGCGGGTGATCGCCTCCGCCTCGCCACCGAGGATGATGGCGAGATCCCCGGTCTTGGCCCGCGGCACGCCGCCGGAAACGGGGGCGTCGATCATCGTGACGCCACGCGCGGCGAGGGTTTCGGCAAAGCCGCGCGTGGCAGTCGGCACGCCCGAGCTCATCTCGATGACGAGGGTGCCGGGGGCCAGCGCATCCCCCATCGCTTCCAGCGCCTGACCGACATGCTTCGATGTGGGCAGAATGGTGATGACGGCGTCGGCGCCGCGCACAGCCGAGGCCGCATCATCGGCGGCAGCGCCGCCCACCTCTGTCGCGAAGCGGGCGGCGCGCTCGGGTACTGCATCGAAGACCACGAGATCGAAGCTGGCTTCGATCAGCCGGGCCGCCATGGGCCAACCCATATTGCCGATGCCGATGAAGGCGATCCGGCGGAGGCTCCGATCGCTCATTCGGCGGGTTTCGCGGGTTCGCCGGTCAGCGCGCCCTCCTTGACCAGCACCTCATGCGCCGCCTTGAAGGCGTCGAGACCGGCCGGGATGCCACAATACACCGTGGCGTGCAGCAGGATCTCCTTGATCTCCTCCACCGTCACGCCATTGGTCAGCGCGCCCTTCACATGGAGCTTGATCTCGGGCGTGCGGCCGAGGGCGGTCAGCATGGCGAGGTTCAGCATGCTGCGCGTGCGGCGGTCCAGGCCCTCGCGGGTCCAGGCATAGCCCCAGCACCACTCGGTCGTGATACGCTGGAAGGCCATCATGAAGTCGTCGGCCTTGGCGATGCCGCCATCGACATATTCGGCGCCGAGCACGGCGCGCCGGACTTCCAGCCCTTTCTCGAACCAAGTGTCGTCGGACATGCTGTTTCCTCCGTCGTTGCTGTAGCCTAGACACTTGTCTGATTGTCGGTCAATTCCGATTGCGCCGGTTTACTCGTTTCTGTCTGGACGGGGAACGGGCGAGCAACCAAATTGCCTGGGCCGGCTGGGACTTCTCCCATCGCCTGGGACATGGAGAGCAATGCCGAACGACGCGTCCTTGCGCATCACGCCACAACCTGTACGGCGGCAAGTCGAGGAACGCCTTCGTGAGGCGATCATCAGCGGCCGCTTCATGCCAGGTGATCACCTGTCCGATCGCCTGCTCTGCGACCTGTTCGGCGTCAGCCGCGGGGTGATCCGGGAGGCGGTGCGCCTGCTCGAGGCGGAAGGGCTGATCGACGTGGTGCCGAATCGCGGGCCCTTCGTCGCCTATCTTTCCCCGGCCGAGGCCAGCCAGGTCTACGAGGTCCGCGCCGTGCTGGAAGCACTGGCAGGCCAGGGCTTCGCAGAGCGCGCCTCCGAGGACGAGATCGCGGAGCTGCGGGCCGTGTTCGAGGAGATCGCGGCGGCCCGGCCAGGCCTGGACCGCGTGGCGCTGTTGGGGCTGAAGCGGCGCTTCTACGATGTCCTGCTGCGGGGCTGCCGCAACGCCTATGTGGCGCGGATGCTGGACCAGGTGCTGAACCGGAACACCCAGCTCCGTGCCACCACCCTCTCGGACCCCGAGCGGCTGCCACGCACGGTCACGGAGATCCGCCGCATTGTCGAGGCGATCGAGCGGCGGGACGCGGAGGGCACCTGGCAGGCCTGCCGGGACCATGTGACCCAGGCCGCCCGCGTCGCCCTTCGTATCCTCAACCAGCAGGCGAGCGAGAAGGCTGAGGCGGCGCGAGGCCGCGTCCCGGCGCCCGCGGCGGACTGAAGCGGCCTATTTCACGGCCGAGAAGCCTGTTGGCTGCAGCATCAGGTTGGTGATGCTGGCCACGATGGCACCGTTCTTCTCCGTCTCGGCCCGCTTGGCGATCCATTCAGGATCTGCCTGGAAGGCGTTCCACTTCGTCTCGCGCTCCGCCAGGGACTGCCATTCCAGCAAGTAGTAGAGGTCCTGGTTCGAATCGCCGATAGCGACCGTCCAGAAGCCGGCCTGGCGGATCCCGTGCTTCTGCCAGATGTCCAGCGTCATCGTCTCGAAGCGCCGAAGCAGGTCGGGAAGGCGCCCAGGGACGCAGTGATATATGCGGAGCTCATGGATCAAGGTCGTTTCTCCATTGACAGCAGGGCGAATTGGCCCTGATCGGACCCATCCTGTCATCTGTCAGACAATCTGAAAATCGTTGACAGAGTGTTTGGCGCACGGAACCCTGTTCACCAAGGCCCGCCACAAGGGCCAGGACGACGAGCAGGAAACACGCCATGGCCCAGATCACACGACGCGCCCTCCTCGGTGCCGCGGCCGCGCTGCCGCTTGCCGCACCGGCCCTGGCCGCCTTTCCCGACCAGCCGGTCCGCGTCATCGTGCCGTGGAACGCGGGCGGGCTCGCGGATGTCGTGATGCGGGCCATCGCCCCTGCCATGGCCGGCCCTCTCGGCCAGCCCGTGATCATCGAGAACCGGCCGGGTGCCAACGGCGCGGTGGGCACGCAGGTGGTCGCGCGCTCCGCTCCGGATGGGCACACGCTGATCCTGGCGAATGCCGAGACGCATGCGATCAACCCGCTGATCTATCCGCGCCTCGCCTACAACCCGGCAACGGATTTCACGCCGGTCACGCTCTTCGCGCGCGGTCCCTTCGTGCTGCTGACGCGGCCCGGCTTCGGCGTAGACAATCTGCAGGGCTTCCTGGCCAAGGCGCGCGCGGAGCCGGGGCGGATTACCTTTGCCTCCTGGGGCATCGGAAGCACCTCGCACCTGGCGATGGAATCCCTCATCAAGCAGGCGGGGCTGCAGATGCTGCATGTGCCCTTCACGGGCGCGGCGCCGGCCAGCACGGCGCTTGTGGCGGGGCAAGTGGACGTGATGTTCCTCAATGCCGGTCCGGCAGAAGCAGTGGCGCGCGATGGGAAGGTGAGGATCCTGGGCGTCGGCGCCACGCAGCGCATTCCCTTGCTGCCGGAAACGCCGACCATGGCGGAGTTGGGCATGCCCGTAAGCGCGGGGAACTGGTTCGGCCTGCTCGGGCCCGCGCGCCTGCCCATGCCGGTCGCGGAGCGCATCGCAACGGTGGTGGCGGAGGTGCTGAGCCAGCCTGCCGTGCAGACCATCTTCCGGGCCCAGGCCGCACTCCCCGTGAGCACGAAACCCGAGGAGATGCGTGCCTTCATCGCCGAGGATCGGGCAGGATGGGCCAATGTGGTGCGCGACCTCAACATCCAACTGGAGTGAGAGGCGCGCAGCCAAAGCGGGTGCGCGGTGTCTCAGCCCCCGCCCACTTTCACCCCCGCCCATCCCTCGACCAACTTGGCGACGGAGGTGAAGTCACTCTCCGGCCCGAAGGTCGCGCCCGTGACGGCGAGCATCTGCCGCACGGCGCTGCCGACCACCATCGGCACGCCCATCGCCCCCGCCTCATCCACGCAGAGCCCGACATCCTTGAGGGAGAGCGCGGTGGTGAAGCCGAAGTCGAAGGTGCGGGGGATGACGGCGCGCGGGAACTTGTCCTGCGTCGCGCTGTTGCGGCCGCTGCTGCTGTTGATGACCTCGCACATCAGGCTCGGGTCCAGCCCTGCCTTCACCCCCATCACAATGGCTTCCGACGACGCGACGAGGGCCGTGGCGGCGAGGAGGTTGTTGCACAGCTTCATCACCTGTGCCTGGCCCGGCTTCTCGCCGCAGAAAAAGGGCTTGCCCATGACGCGGAGCACCGGCTCCAGCGCATCGAACTCGTCGCGCGGGCCGGAGACCATGATGGCGAGCGTCCCCTTTTCGGCCCCGGTGATGCCGCCGCTGACAGGGGCATCAATGGAGAAGCGGCCCTGCTCCGTGAAGACCGCCGCCACCTGCTGGGCGACACGGGGGCCGGTGGTGGAGAAGTCCACGAAGCGCCGCGCCCGCTGGCCGCGCAGCACGCCGTCCGGGCCGAGGCCGACGGCTTGCACCACCGCCGGCGTCGGCAGGCTGGCGAGGACGGTGTCGGCGAGATCCGCCACCTCTGCGGGGCTGGCGGCGCGGCGTGCACCGCGCGCGACCAGCGGCGCCATCGCAGTCTCCACGGGGTCGTACACCACCAGGGCGTGCCCGGCCTCCAGCAGGCGGGCCGCCATGCGGCTGCCCATCTGGCCGAGCCCGACGAATCCCAGAACCTCGTCCGCCATCACGTCTCTCCCTGGCCATTCCGGCCTTCGCTTCGGGTCTATGCAGCCGAAGAGAAGGGGACAAGCTGAAACGTGATATCGATACCAAGATTCTGCCGGTCAGGTACTTTCGCGCTGAATAATCTCGAAGCCCAGGTCGACGACGACCCGCTCCTGCGAGCGCCCCTGGATCCGGTCGAGCAGAACCTCCGCCCCGCGCCGGCCGATCCCCGCCCGGGGCAGGCGCAGGGTGGTGATCGGCGGCACGACGTGGCGGAGCATGTCGATGTCGTCGAAGGCGGCGAGCGCGACCTGGCCGGGCACCGCCCAGCCGCGCCGCTGGCACTCGAACAGGGCACCCGCGGCCAGCACGTCGCCGGCGAAGAACACCGCATCCGGCGCCGCTTCGCCCTGGACCAGCCGCACCACCGCCTCCGCGCCCGAGGCAAGGCCGGGCGGCATCTCGAGCATCAGGCGCGGGTCGGCCGCCAGCCCCAGCTCGCCCATCGCGGTGCGATAGCCGCGCTGGCGGTCCCGGCTGCGATCGTTCTGGGCCGCGGAGAGGCTGACGAAGGCGATACGCCGATACCCCAGCCGGTGCAGGTGCAGCACCATGGCGCGGGCGGCGTCGTGGTTGGAATAGCTCACCGCCATGTCCAGCGGGTCGGGCACCAGCGTACCCGTTTCCACCACCGGCACCCCCGCGCGGCGGATCATCTCGATCGCGGCCGGGGTGTGGCGCGTGTCGTGCAGCATGAGCCCGGCGACCTGCTGCGCCAGAAAGGCGGTGATCAGCGCCTCCTCGCCTTCCATGCTGTAAGCACCATCGGCGATCATCAGCTGGAAGCCGCTGTCCCGCAGCACGGCCGAGACGCCCTGGATGGTCGGCGCATAGAGCGAGTTGTCCAGATTGGGCACGATCAGCCCGATCACGTTGGATCGCATGGAGGAGAGATTGCCGGCCAGACGGTTTGGCACGTAGCCTACCGCGCGCACGGCCTCCTCTACCCGCCGCCGCACGGGTTCGGAGACCTTCGACGGGTCGCGCAGGGCGCGCGAGACCGTCATCGGCGAGACGCCGGCCCGTTGCGCCACGTCGCGCATGCGGCTGGACGTGCCGCGGCCGCCGGCATCATCCGGCAAGGCCGGGCGCCACTTCGAGCAACAGGGGAGGGGATATCCGGCCATGAGCCAGGACGACGACACCTACGAGATCCATGCGGTGCGCTACGCCCATCACGACCGGCCCGCGCATGAGAACTTCATTGGCGGCGACCCGCATGACAACGCGCCCATGCCGCTGGACTACTTCGTCTGGGCCATCATCGGGCGAAACCGCCGCTTCGTGCTCGACACCGGCTTTGACGCGGAGATCGCCCGCAAGCGTCGGCGCGAGCTGATCCGCACGCCGGCCGAGGGGCTGGCCATGATCGGCGTGGACGCGGCGTCGGTGCCGGACGTCATCCTCTCCCACATGCATTACGACCATGCCGGCAATCACTCGATGTTTCCCGCCGCCTGCTACCACATCCAGGACCGGGAGATGGCCTATTGCACGGGGCGTTGCATGTGCCACGGGGTCCTGCGCCAGCCCTTCGAGGCCGCGGACGTGACGGCCATGGTCGGGCGAGTGTTCGAGGGCCGGGCCCGGTTCCATGACGGCTCCGCCGAGATCGCGCCGGGACTGAGCGTGCATCATGTAGGCGGCCACTCGCTGGGCCTGCAGGTCGTGCGGGTGAGGACACGGCGCGGCTGGGTCGTGCTCGCCTCCGATGCCACGCATTTCTACGCCAATTTCCAGCAAAGGCGGCCTTTCCCGATCGTCGCCGACGTGGCGCAGATGCTGGAAGGCTACGACACGCTGCACCGCCTCGCGAGTTCCCCGGACCACATCATCCCCGGGCACGACCCGATCGTGTTGCAGCGCTACCCGGCCTCCGCGCCGGGGCTGGAGGGGATCGCGGTGCGGCTGGACGCCTCCCCGGCCGACTGAGGTCGGCGGTTCAGACGGCGCGGACCCACCCTCCGTCCACATCCAGGATGGCGCCCTGGATGTAGGAGGCGTCCGGCCCCGCCAGGAAGGACACCACCCCGGCGATCTCCTCCGGCTCGCCGAAGCGGGCCACGCCGGTCTCGGCGGCGATGGCCCGGGCGGCGGCTTCCGGATCCAGCCCGCGCTCCTGGGCCAGGGTGTCGATCCGGTCGGTCAGCCGCCCCGTCCGGATGCTGCCGGGGTTGATCGCGTTGACGCGCACGCCATCCGTCACGCCGCGATCTGCCAGGGCCTTGGTGAGGTTCATCAGGGCGGCGTTGACTGAGCCGCCGATGGTGAAGTCCGCGCTGGCCACACGCCCGCCCACCCCCGCGACCAGCACGGCGGAGCCGCCCGAAGCCTGGAGATGCGGCCAAGCGGCGCGGCACAGGCGCACCGCCCCGAACAGCTTCAGCGCGTAGCCATCAGCCCAGGCCGCGTCGTCCAGCAACAGGAAGTCACCGCGCTGCGTGGCGCCGGCGCTGTGCACCAGCAGGTCCAGCCCGCCGAACCCACCGACTGCGGCCTCCACCGCCTCGGCCGCCGCGCCGGGGAGGGACAGATCGGTGGCATGGAAGGCGCAGCCGGGCAGCCCGGCGGCTTCTGCCTCCAGCGTTGCGGCCGAACGCGCCACCAGCATCACCCGCGCGCCATCCGCCGCAAGGCGCCGCGCGATGGCGAGCCCGATGCCACGGCTGGCGCCGCTCACCAGGGCCGACCGGCCCTCCAGCCCTCGTGCCATTCCCACCACCCTATTCCAGCGTGACCCGGGCATCGCGCACCACCCGCCCGATCTCCTCCATATCCCGGCGGATCAGCCCGCCGAATTCGGCGGGCGTCCCGACCGCAACCTCGGCGCCCAGATCCAGTAGCCGCGCGCGCTCGGCCGGGGCGGAGAGGATGGCGCCGATCGCCGTGTTCAGACGCTCCACCGCGGCCGGCGCCATGTCGCGAGGGCCGATGCAGCCGTACCACTCGTCCCGCTCGAAGCCGGGGATGCCGGATTCCGCGATGGTCGGGATTTCAGGCAGATAGGGCGCCCGCCGGGCGGAGGTGACGGCGATGGCCCGCAGGCTGCCGTCCCGCACGAAGGGCAGGGTGGAGCTGGCATTGCCGAACATCAGCTGCAGCGAGCCGCCGACGAGATCCGCCAGGGCAGGCCCGCCACCGCGATAGGGCACATGGACCATGTTCGCCCCCGTCGCCAGCTTGAACATCTCCCCCGAAATATGCACGGCCGAGCCAATACCGGGTGAGCCGAAGGAAAGCCCGCCGGGCCGCTGCTTCGCGAAGCGGACCAGATCCTCCACCGAATGCACGGGCAGCGAGGGGTGCACCACGAGGATGTTCGCCACGCGCGAGTGCAGCGCGATGGGCGTGATGTCCCGCACGGGGTCGTAGGACTGCCGCTGCAGGAGCGCCATGGAGATGAGGGTGCTCGTCACGATGCAGAAGGTGTAGCCGTCGGCGGGCGCGCGGATCAGCTCGGCCGTGCCGATGGCGCCGGAGGCGCCACCGCGGTTGTCGATGACCACGGGCTGGCCGAGGGCGGCGCTGAGGGGCTGTTGCATCTGTCGCGCCAGGATGTCCGCGCCGCCGCCGGGTGGCCAGGCGACGATCAGGCGGATCGGCCTGGCGGGCCAGGCCTGGGCGCGCGCCAGGCGCGGCGCCGCGAGCGCGGCCGCGCCGGCCAGCAGTGTTCTGCGATGCATCTCCTGTCTCCTCCATCGCGCCGGTGTTCCGGTCGCGTCCCAGTTCAGGCGGCGGACCAACCTCCATCCATCGGCAGCACGGCACCGGTGATGTCGCGGCCCGAGCGGCCGCACAGGAAGCCCACCATGTCGGCGACCGCGTCAGCCTCGACGAAGCGGCCGGTGGGCTGCTTGCCATGCAGCACCGCCGCCGTGGCAGCCGCTTGATCCATTCCCTCGGCCTCCATCAGGACTTGGATTCGGTGTTCGATGCCGGGGGTCAGGCTCGTGCCGGGGCAGAGAGCGTTGCAGGTGATGCCCTGCCGCGCGGTCTCGAGCGCGACGGCCCTGGTCATGCCGATCAGCCCGGTCTTGGTCACGACGTAGCCGACGCGGTCCGCCGTGCCGATCAGGCCGTAGATCGAGGACATGTTGACGATCCTCCCCCAGCCGCGGGACCGCATGCCCGGAAGCGCCAGGCGGATGGTGTGGAAGGCGGCGGAGAGGTTCACGGCGAGATCCGCGTCCCAGTGCTCCGGCGGCATGGCGTCGATCGGGGCGAAGTGGCGGGTGGCGGCATTGTTGACAAGGATGTCCAGCGGGCCGGCGGCTTCGCCGAGCGCCACGATCTGCCCGGGTTCGGCGAGATCCGCGCGGTGGTAGGCGGCAGCGACGCCGAAGTCGCGGGACAGGGCTGCCCGCACCTCCTCGGCTGCATCCGGCGCGGCGAGACCGTGCAGCACGATATCGCAGCCATCCGCGGCAAGGCGGCGCGCCACGGCCAGCCCCAGCCCGCCGGTGGAACCGGTCACGAGGGCGCGACGTCCGCGCAGCTCGTCGCTCATGCGTGCCCTGCTTCCTGCACAGACGCCATTGACCCTTCCCCCTGACCGCGCCCATCGTGATATCGATATCAAGGTGGCCCCGCAAGCCCGGGTGGCGGCGAAGCGGAGGCCGGGAGGAAGAGACCGTGACCCAACTTTATCGCCGCGCGCTGCTGGCCGCGCTGCCAGCCGCCCTGGCGGCTCCGCGTATTCTGCACGCCCAGCCCGCCTGGCCGCAGCGCCCCGTCCGCCTCGTCGTGCCCTATGCGCCCGGGGGCGGGACGGACATCTTCGCGCGTTCGCTGACCGACGGGCTGTCGCAGGTGCTCGGCCAGACGGTGCTGGTGGAGAACCGGCCGGGCGCGAACGGCTCCATCGGGTCCGAGGTCGTTGCGCGCGCGGAGGGGGACGGCTATCTCTTCCTCGTTGATACCGGCAGCCACGTGATGAACAGCTACGTGATGCCGAGCCTGCCCTACCAGCCACTCCGCGACTTCGCGCCCGTCTCGCTCCTCTCGCGCTACCCGCTGCTGCTGACGGCCTCCTCCACCGCACCGTTCCGCGACGTGGCCGGGCTGATCGCGGCTGCGAAGGCCACGCCGCGCAGTATCGGCTTCGGCACCTCCGATGCCGCCATCTCCTATGCCGGCAACCTGTTCACGCGCTTGGCTGGGATCGAGATGGTCGAGATCCCGTATCGCGGCGCTGCCCCTATCTTAAACGACCTTGTGGCCGGGCATCTGCCGACGGGATGGAACAGCACCGTCGCAGCCACGCAGCACCTGGCGGCGGGCCGGATCCGCGCGCTCGGCGTTACCACCACCACGCGCACGCCGCTGCTGCCGGAGGTGCCGACGCTCGCCGAGGCCGGCGTCCCCGGTTACGACTTCGCCGGCTGGTACGCGATGGTCGGCCCCGCCGCGCTGCCGGCCCCGATCGCCGCGCGCATGCACGATGCGGTGGTGAAGACGCTCCAGATCCCGCGTGTTCGGGAGCGGCTGGCCGGGATCGGCGCCGATCTCGGCGTGATGGGGCCAGGCGAGCTGGCCGCCTTTCTGCGCGAGGACGATACCCGCTGGGCTCAGGCAGCGCGGGACGGCCTGATCACGCGGGCCCAGTGAGCATGAGCACCAACGGACAGCCGCCCTTCGCGGGAGAGGCGCTGGGCAAATTCATCGCCGGATCGGGCTGGGAGGACATCTCCCCCGGGCTGCGGCATGAGGCAAAGCGCTCGTTGCTGAACTTCTTCGGCTGCGCTCTCGGTGTGGCGCGGGATCCGGCGGTCGAGACCGCGCTGCGCGTGATGGCCCCCTTCTCGGGGCCTGAGCGGGCCACGGTGATCGGCCGCCCGGAGCGGCTGGACGCGGTGGCCGCCTCCTTCGTGAACACCATCGCCGCCAACCTGCTGGACTACGACGACACCCATCTGGAGACGGTGATCCATCCCACCGCGCCGGTGGCACCGCCCCTGCTCGCGCTCGCGGAACTGCGCGGTCTTTCAGGTGCGCAGGTGCTGCACGCCTTTCTCCTCGGCGCCGAGGTGGAGTGTCGCATCGGCGCATCGGTCTCCCCCGGGCACTACGACCGCGGCTGGCACATCACTTCGACCACCGGCGTGTTCGGTGCAGCGGCAGGTTGCGCGCGGCTGCTGAGGCTGGATGCGCGCCAGTGCTGGCACGCGCTCGGCATCGCGGCCAGCCAGTCCGCCGGCCTGGTAGAGAACCTGCCCTATGCGGCGAAGAATGTCGGCATGGGCAATGCCGCGCGGAACGGGTTGCTCGCCGCGCTGATGGCCCAGGCCGGTTATACGGCCGCCCCGGCCGCGATCGAGGGCCCGCTCGGCTGGGCGCGCGCCATGGGCGACGTGCCGAGGGTGCCGCGGATCACGGAGGGGTTGGGCGAGAGCTGGGAGTTCTCCCGCAATACCTACAAGCCCTATCCCGCCGGCATCGTCTTCCACGCTGTAATCGATGCCGGGCTGGAACTGCGGGAGCGGGTGGCGCCCGAGAGCGTCGCAGCCGTGCATGTGGAGGGAGACCAGTTGCTGCTGGACCGGGGCGACCGGGAGGTGCGGACCGAGCGGGACTGCCGCGTCAGCATCCATCACTGCGCGGCGGTGGCGCTTCTGCGGGGCTCGGCGGGAGTGGCGGATTTCTCGGAACAGGCCCTGCGCGACCCGGCCATCGTCGCCTTGCGGGCAAAGGTGCGGGCGGGCCTCAACAAGGCGCTGCCGCGCGGCGCAGCACGGGTAACGGTGCAGGAGGTGGACGGGCGGAAGCACAGCGTGCTGGTGGAGCATGCGCGCGGCAGTGCAGAGCGGCCACTGACCGACCGCGAGCTGGAGACTAAATTCCGCGACAATGCCGCGCTCGGCGGCAGGGCGGGGATGGCCGACGGCTGGATCGATGCGATCATGAACTTGGAGACAGCGGAGTTCACGCCCCTCATTCGCTCGATGGGCGGTGTGCACTGAGCGCTGTGGGGCTCCTGCGATAGCCTTCGTTGGCGACTGGGAGGCTTTATCCACCTGCCGAGGCCCTTGTTCCGGGTGGGACGGCCAAGTTTCAGTCCCTTGTAACCAAGGCTGAAGCTCGGTCGAAGATAGGGGCGAGCAGAGGGTGCTGGCGTGCTCCCGGAGGCTGCGAAGAGAAACTTCAATGACAGCCCGGCCCCCCAGGTCTTTAACGGTGGCGTTTCATTTCAAACATCGCGATGCTGTGTTGCCTCTCGCTCCGTTCCGCAAACATTCATTCGGAACCCAGAATTTCGGGCGTGTCTGGAACGGGTACCCGCAAGGCGAACTCCGGAAATATAGCCAAGCTCGCGGGTGTTCTGTCATATTTCGGTCATCAAAGTGAAACTTTGGTGTCGCGCCTTCTCCCTAGGTTCCGGCCCGGCCAGGAATGCCCAGCCAGGGGCAGATACCCGGCCGCGAAACATGATCCACGGAGATCACACGGTGAATCGACGTAGCCTTCTGCTCACTGCCGCCCCGCTCATTGGGGCCGGCATGCTGGGCGGCCGTTCGGCCTTCGCGCAACAGGCCCAGATCACTGGCGCCGGTGCGTCGTTCCCGAACCCGGTCTACCAGAAGTGGGCGGAGGCGGCCCGCTCCGCCGCCAACATCACGCTGAACTACCAGTCCGTCGGCTCGGGTGCGGGCCAGGCGCAGATCCGCAACCGCACCGTCGACTTCGGGGCCTCTGACGCCCCGATGGCGGCCGACGTGCTGCGCGAGCAGAACCTCACGCAGTTCCCGACGGTGATGGGCTCCCTTGTCGCTATCGTGAACATCGAGGGCGTGGCCGACAACCAGATGAAGATGACGGGCGAACTGCTCGCCGACATCTACCTGGGCAAGGTCACGCGCTGGAACGACCCTCGCATCGTCGAGATGAACCCCGGCCTGCGGCTCCCCTCCACGGCGATCGCGCCGGTGTACCGGGCCGATGGCTCGGGCACGACCTTTGTGTGGGTGTCCTACCTCTCCGCCGTCAGCCCCGAGTGGAAGGAGAAGGTTGGCATCGGCACCTCCGTCCGCTTCCCCACGGGCACGGGCGCGCGCGGCAACGAGGGTGTTGCTGGCACCGTCCGCAACGTCCGCGGCGCAATCGGCTATGTCGAGAACGCCTATGCGACCTCGAACCGCCTCGTCTCCACGCAGCTCCGCAACAAGGCCGGCTCCTTTGTGACCCCGACCCATGAGGCCTTCCTCGCTGCGGCCGAGAACGCCGATTGGACGGCGGCCAACTTCGCGGCGAACCTGGTCGATACCCAGGGCGCCAAGTCCTGGCCGATCGTGTCCCCGACCTTCATCATCATCCCCAAGAACCCGACCGATGCCGAGAAGGCCCGCAACGTCATGCGGTTCTTCGACTGGGCCTACAAGAACGGCGACCAGCTCGCGCGTGATCTCGAGTACATCCCGCTCCCCGCCTCGGTGAAGGACGCCGTCAGGACTGCCTGGGGCCGCGAGGTGATGGCCAACGGCCAGCCGGTCTGGACCGGCCGCTGATCTGACCGACTGACCTGGAATTGCGGGCGGCGGTTCGCCGTCGCCCGTTCTCGCTTCGGAGACCGACGTGTCAGATGCAGTGATCCAGCCGACAGCCACTCCGGCACGGCACATGCGGAAGGGTTCCACCGCCTTCGGCGACGCCCTGTTCGCCGGCCTCTGCCGCGGTGCAGGTCTTCTCGTCCTCCTGCTGCTCGGCGGCATCATCATCGGCCTGCTGCTCGGCGGCTGGATGGCCTTCCGCGAGTTCGGCCTTCCCTTCGTCTGGGGTACGGACTGGGATCCCGTGCAGGAGGTCTTCGGCGCGGGCGTGTCCATCTACGGCACCATCCTCACCGCCGTTCTCGCCATCATCCTGGCGGTGCCACTGGCCTTCGGAGTGGCCTTCTTCCTGACCGAACTGGCCCCGGCCTGGCTGCGCGCCCCGCTCGGCACCGCTGTCGAGCTGCTGGCGGCGATCCCGTCCATTATCTTCGGCATGTGGGGCTTCTTCGTCATCGTGCCCCTGATGTCGGCCTATGTGCAGCCGGCGGTGATCGACACGATCGGCGAGCTCCCGGTGATCGGATCCCTGTTCCAGGGGCCTCCCTTCGGCACGGGCCTGTTCACCGCGGCCTTCATCCTCGCGATCATGATCCTGCCCTTCATCGCGGCCACGATGCGCGACGTCTTCCTCCAGGTGCCCGGCGTCTTCAAGGAGAGCGCCTACGGCCTCGGTGCCACGCGGTGGGAGGTGATGCGCAAGGTCGTGCTGCCCTATACGCGCATCTCGGTGGTCGGCGGCATCATGCTCGGCCTCGGCCGCGCGCTCGGCGAGACCATGGCGGTCACCTTCGTGATCGGCAATGCCAACCGCATCGCCCCATCGCTGTTCGGTCCGGGCAACACCATCGCCTCGCTGGTCGCGCTGGAGTTCGGCGAAAGCCAGCTCGGCAGCCTCAAGCTCTCCGCGCTTCTCGCCCTCGGCTTCATCCTCTTTGTCATCTCGTTCCTGGTGCTGGCGACCTCGCGCTGGCTGCTCCGCTCCCGCCTGAAGGCCTGATCGACCATGAGCACGACCATGTCCTCGCCGATGAGCGCTGCCAAAGGTTCGGTGAAGCGCGACCCGGAGGTGGCCGCACGCCTGGGCCGCCGACGCCGCAGGACCGACCGGACCATCCGCGCCCTCTGCGTCCTCGCGACGGCCATCGCGGTTGCCTTCCTGATCTCCATCATCGTCACTCTCGTTGTCCGGGGATTGGAGGCCTTCGGCCCCCGGATCTTCACGGAGGTCACGCTTCCCCCCGGCTCGAATGGCGGACTGCTGAACTCCATCGTGGGCAGCCTCGTCCAGGTCGGGATCGGCACCGTCATCGGCACGCCGATCGGCCTGCTGGTCGGTACCTACCTCGCCGAATATGCCCGCGGCTCGGCCATGGGCGGCGCCGTCCGGTTCGTCTCGGACATACTTCTGTCCGCCCCGTCCATCCTCATCGGGCTCTTCGTCTACCAGATCCTGGTCGTGCCTTTTGGCGGTTTCTCCGGATGGGCCGGCTGCGTGGCGCTGGCGATCATCGTGATCCCCATCGTCGTGCGAACCACCGAGGACATGCTGCGCCTGATCCCGGACACGCTGCGAGAGGCGGTGATCGGGCTGGGTGCGCCCAAGTGGAAAATGATCACCATGGTTGGCTGGCGCGCGGCCGCCTCCGGCATCGCCACTGGCATCCTGCTGGCAGTCGCCCGCGTGGCGGGAGAGACTGCCCCGCTCCTTTTCACGTCGCTCGGCAACAACGGCTGGAACATCGACCTCTCCGCCCCGTATCCCAGCCTGCCGATCGCCATCTACTCCTTCGCCGCGTCCCCCTACGAGGACTGGATCGCTCTCGCCTGGACGGGTGCCCTGGTCATCACGGTCGGCGTCCTGGCCCTCAACATCGTCGCGCGCGCCGTCCTGCGCGCCCCCAAGCAGTAGGATCGGTTCCATGAGCGGTAGCAGTGCTCCCCTCCCTTCCGCGGCCATCCCCGGTGCGCCTGCCCTCCCGGCAGCGAGGAGCGACAACCCGGCGGCAGTCGATGCGGCGGTGGCCCGTGCCGAGAGCAAGGACGGCAGCCGCGGGGGTTCCTCCTTCGGCGGCATGACCGCTCGTTCCTCGGCAATGATGAACGCGGCGCGGGTCTCGATCCGCGACCTCGAGTTCTTCTACGGGACGAACAAGGCCCTGAAGGGGATCTCACTCGATCTGCCGGACCGGCAGGTGACAGGCATGATCGGCCCGTCCGGCTGCGGCAAGTCCACCCTGCTGCGCGTGCTGAACCGCATGTACAGCCTGTATCCCGAGCAGCGCGCCCAGGGGCAGGTGATGCTGGACGGGCAGAACCTCATCGCGGACGACATGGACCTCAACGAGCTGCGCTCCAAGGTCGGCATGGTCTTCCAGAAGCCCACGCCCTTCCCGATGACGATCTACGAGAATGTCGCCTTCGGCATCCGCCTGCACGAGAAGCTCGCGCGCGCGGAAATGGACGAGCGGATCGAGTGGGCGCTCAGCCGGGCCGCCATCTGGAACGAGGTGAAGGACCGGCTGCACAGCTCCGCCATGGGCCTCTCGGGCGGGCAGCAGCAGCGTCTCTGCATTGCGCGCTCCATCGCCGTGCGTCCGGACGTGATCCTGTTCGACGAGCCGACCTCGGCGCTCGATCCTATCAGCACCCTCAAGATCGAGGAGCTGATCGATGAGCTGAAGCGCGACTTCACCATCGCGATCGTCACCCACAACATGCAGCAGGCTGCGCGCTGCGCCGACCAGGTGGCCTTCTTCTATCTCGGCGAGCTGGTGGAGGTCGCCCCCGCGGCGCAGCTCTTTACCGCGCCGAAGCATCAGCGCACCCAGGAATACATCACCGGCCGCTTCGGCTGAGGCGGAGGAAACGAATCATGGACCAGCAAGCGGAGCGAACCGTGAAGTCCTATGAGGAAGAGCTGAAGCGCCTCCGCGAGCTGATCGCCCGCATGGGCGGGCTGGCGGAGCGGCAGGTGGCGGACAGCGCCTATGCGCTGGTGCGCCGGGACACCGAGATGGCCGGCGAGGTGGTGGGCCGCGACGCCCCGATCGATGCGCTG
Organism: Roseomonas sp. WA12; assembly: GCF_054165765.1. Lineage (NCBI taxonomy): Bacteria > Pseudomonadati > Pseudomonadota > Alphaproteobacteria > Acetobacterales > Roseomonadaceae > Roseomonas > Roseomonas sp. WA12. The sequence continues at coordinate 4,485,817 of NZ_CM135108.1, forward strand.
GAGCGCGAGGTGGACAGCTACTGCGTCCGCCTCCTCGCCCTGCGCCAGCCGATGGCCGCCGATCTCCGCTTCATCATTGCAGCCCTCAAGATCAGCCAGGATATCGAGCGCATCGGCGACTACGCCCGCAACGTCGCGAAGCGCGCCATCATCGTCTCCGGACAGCCCTTCCTCGGCGGGGTGAACGGCTTCCAGTGGATGGCGCAGCTCGTGCAGCGCAACCTTAAGGACAGCATCGACGCCTTCGTGCGCGACGATGCGGATCTGGCCGAGCGCGTCTGGGCTGCCGATGCCCCGGTGGATGATATTTACACGGGCATCTTTCGCGAGATGCTGACGCATATGATGGAGGATCCGCGCAACATCACCGCGGCGACCCATATGCTGTTCATCGCCAAGAACTTCGAGCGCATCGGCGACCACGCGACCAACATCGCCGAGACCGTGCACTACGCCGTGCGTGGCGCCGTGCTGCCCGAGGACCGGCCCAAGGCCGACGTCTCCGCCGAGCTCTCCTCCATCACGCCGCCACCGCAGGCGCCCGTGGCATGAGGACCGCCACCCTACCCGACAGCCAGCGCCCGACCATCCTGGTGGTGGAGGATGAGGCCCCGCTGCTCACCCTCCTCCGCTACAACCTGGAGAAGCAGGGCTTCCGGGTGGAGGAGGCGACGGACGGGCCGGAGGCGCTGATCCGCGTCGCCGAATCCAAGCCGGACCTGATGCTGCTGGACTGGATGCTGCCCGCCATGTCCGGCCTCGAGGTCTGCCGCCAGCTCCGCCGCCGCGCCGAAACGCGGGACCTGCCGATCATCATGGTCACCGCCCGCACCGAGGAGGCGGACGCTGTCCGCGCCCTGGACACCGGCGCGGACGATCATATTGGCAAGCCCTTCACCATTGAGGCGCTGCTGGCCCGCATCCGCGCGGTGATGCGGCGCGCGAGCGGTCCCAGCACCAAGGGCGCGCTCACCTGGCACGACATCGTCATGGATCAGGACGCCCATCGCGTGACCCGCGGCGGCCGCACCCTGCATCTCGGGCCGACGGAGTACCGGCTGCTCGAGTTTTTCCTCCAGCATCCCGGCCGCGTGTTCTCGCGCGAGCAGTTGCTGGACGCCGTCTGGGGTCGCGACATCCATGTCGAGCTGCGGACGGTGGACGTCCATATCCGCCGCCTCCGCAAGGCGGTGAACGGCGACGACGACACCGACGTGATCCGCACGGTCCGCAGCGCCGGCTACGCGCTGGATCTGGAGGAGTAGAGGAGGCCGGACCCGTCAGCAGCAGGGGGGAAGCCCAACCCTCCTGCTGGCGTGCCGTACGCAAGGAGTCCCGTCGCCTTCAGCGCTCCCGACCTTGGCACTGCCGCTTATGATCCCCTTCGCGATGACTTAGATACCCTGACCTCCCGATGTGCCGATATGCTGCGCATTGCTGCAGCGGTTTTCGGGGCCGAGCAGGTTGGTAGTCACCGGGCGGATATCGTTGGCCAGGCCCAGCCGGCTACTGGTCATCAAGTTGGGGAACATTTGTCGAACTCGGGCGTGTCGCGCACCGCGCCACCGAGAAGTCGGTTCCAATCACCCCGGGTCCACCGCGTTGGCAAGGTGGCTGCGCCTGCCCAACCTCCTATTTGCGTGGACGACAGCGCCCCGACCGCGCCCTTTACGACTGGATAGGCCGCCCAATCTGGCCTGCAACGTTCGATGCTTCCCCGATCCGGTCAAGTGCGGCGGTGCCCGACGGCGGTGATGGAAGTGGTCCCACATCAATGACAGATGGGTTGCAGTTTTGTGGCGATTGCCCCCTTGCGACCTCATCCTGCAACATCCCCGGGCACTTCACGTTCCTGGCGACCATGACAGCCCAAACAGCACCTCGCCCTACGGAGCTGGAAGTGAAATTCCAGCTCTCCGCGGAAGCAGACGCCGCGATTGCATCTCACGCAGCCTTCGCCCCTGCAAAGCCCGCCGCCCCAGCGCGCGAGGAGACGACCACCTATTACGACACGCCCGACCGCGCCTTCCTCCGCGCCGGGGCCAGCCTGCGGGTACGGCGCAGCGGCCGGCGCCGGGTGCAGACGCTCAAGCTGCGCGACGGCCTCGGGCCCTTCAGCCGCGGCGAATGGGAGTGGACCGTCCCGGGGGACCAGCCGGATCTGTCGCATCTTGCGGCAACGCCACTGGCCGGGCTGGTCGGGCCCGCTGGGGTGTCCGCGGTCTTCACGGCCGAGGTCCGGCGTTTGGAATGGGTGCTGCCGGCCGAAGGCGCGGTGATCCATGCGACGCTTGACCGGGGCACGATCCGGGCCGGCGAGGCTGAGGAGCCGATCCGCGAACTGGAGCTGGAGCTGAAGAAAGGCGAGGCGCTGCCGCTGCTCCGCCTCGCCCATGTGCTGGCGCAAGCCGTCCCGATGGTGCTCGGCGCCGAGAGCAAGTCGGATCGTGGCTGGCGGCTGCTGGCCGGCGAGCCGCGCGCGTCGGAGAAGACGGTGGAGCCCGAGTTGCCGCCAGGGGTGAGCGCGGCCGAGGCTTTCCGCCGCATCACCGCCGCGGCCCTTTCCGGCCTGGTGGCCAACCAACCCGCCGCCGAGGCCGGGCTGGTGGAGGGGGTGCATGCCATGCGCGTGGCCACCCGCCGCCTTCGCGCGCTGCTGGCCCTGTTCCGGCCTGAGCTGGCCGGGGAGGCGGAGCGCCGCTTCACGGCGGAGCTGCGCAGGGTGGGGCGTGTTCTCGGGGAGGCGCGGGATTGGGACGTGTTCTGCACCCAGACCCTGGTGCGGGCCGGGGAGGACGGGGTGGATGGTGTGCTGGTCAGCGCGCTGCGCGGACCGGCGGAGGAGCACCGGCGCGCGGCGCACGAGAGACTGCGCGCCTGGCTCTGCGGGCCGGAGCTGACGATGCTGGTGCTTGGCCTCGCGGCCTGGGCCGAGGACCCTGCCGCGCTCGCGGGCGAGGCTGATGGCGGCGCGCTGGCCGAGCCGCTGGCCGATCTGGCGCCGGAACTCGAGAGGCGGCTAGCCCGTCAGGTGCGCCGTCGCGGTCGCCGCATCCGCCGCCGCTCGGAGGAGGAGCTGCACGACCTGCGCAAGGCGCTGAAGCGCCTGCGTTACGGCATCGAGTTCCTGGCGCCCCTGCACAAGCCCGGGCGGCTGCGCGCCTATCTGCGCCGGGCCAAGGCGCTGCAGGAGGATCTCGGCGGCCTGAACGACGCGGTCGTAACGGTCTCCCTGGCAAGGCAGCTCGGGGAGGGCGAGGAGGCGCTCGCGCCCGCGATCGATGCCCTGCGGTCCTGGGCGGAGGGGCAGCGCACGCGGTCGCGCGGGGATCTCCGGAAGGCGTGGCAACGCTTCAAACATACGGAACTGCCGGGAATAGTAGCTTCTGCCTGATCCGCCGCGATGCCTGGCCTTTCCTTGGGCACCAGGGAAGCCGGCGCCCGCGGGGCGGAGCCGGCTGCAACGGTCCTACCGCCCTTAGCGCACTCGGCGGGGGCACAGTTCCCGATCAATTCGCCGGCCCGCCTGCCCATGCGCGAAAGGGTGCAGCGTCCCGCGGCGGCCCCACCGCTTTGACTAGCGGTAGCCCCAGGACTGCTGGCGCGCGAAGGCATCGCGCTGCCCGGCCTCATAGGCCCGGCGCTCCGCCATTTCCCGCCGGTGCCGCCAGAACTCGTGCCGGCGCTCGCGCCACTCCATGCGCTCACGCCACTGCTCGCGCTCCCAGGACGGCGGAGGCGAGCCGTAGCCATAGCCATAGCCATAGCCCTGGGCCTGCGCGTCCGGGATTGCGGCGAAGGCACCAGTTACGGCGATCAGCGCCCCGAACACTGCGTTCTTCATCTTGCGCCCGCTTCATCTTGCGCCGTGGGCCGGGACCATTCCCGGCTTTGACCCGCTGAACTTGGCCACCCTTTCCGGCGGCCTTGAGACAGGTTTCGCCGCCCTTCCGCCATCTTGCGGCAGGCACCCCGTCCTTCGCCGTCATGAGGAGGGAGTTCCTGGCCGCCCGGTCCGGCTGTCCCAGGACGGTCTCGCCCAACCGTGCCCGACCGGATAGAAGGGCACAGCCTTAGAGGAGTGGCGCACCGCATGACTTCGCTGCGTCAGATCGATGCTTCGACCCCCGTCCGCGCGCTGACCAGCGGCAACGTGACCGCGCGGCCCTATGAGATCGCCGGCCCGCTGCTGATCACGGTCCGCCGCTTCGGCGATCACCGCGGGTTCTTCATGGAGACCTACAATCGGGGGGATTTCGAGGCGGTCGGCGTCACGGACGTCTTCGTGCAGGACAACCACTCCCTCTCCGCCACGCCGGGCACCCTCCGCGGCATGCACTTCCAACTGCCCCCGCGCGCCCAGGCGAAGCTGGTGCGGGTGCTTCGGGGGGCCATCCTCGACATCGTCGTGGATATCCGCCGCAACTCGCCCACCTTCGGCGGCCATATCGCCTGCCGGCTCTCGGACGAGGGCGGGGACCAGCTCTACGTCCCGGCCGGCTTCGCCCATGGCTTCATCACGCTGACGCCGGATACCGAGGTCGCCTACAAGGTGACCGACCTCTACAGCCCGGAACATGACCGCGGCCTGGCCTGGGACGACCCGGATCTCGCCTTGCCCTGGCCAGACTTCGCCGCCCTCGGCTGCCCCGAAGGCCCGGTCCTGTCGGACAAGGACCGGCGGCATCCCCGGCTGCGCGACCTGCCGGATGCCTTCTGATCCCGATGCCATCTGACCTGGGGGCCGCGCACCCCTCCCTGCGCATCCTCGTCACCGGTCGCACCGGCCAGCTTGCCATCGAGCTGGTCGAGCGCCTCACCCGTGCGGGCCATGAGGTCATCGCGCAGGCACGGCCGGAGTTCGACCTGGCCGAGCCCGCCTCCATCCTCCGCGCGGTCGAGGCTGCGGTGCCGGACGTGATCGTCAATGCCGCCGCCTACACCGCGGTGGACCGCGCCGAGAGCGAGCGCGACCTGGCCTTTGCGGTGAACGCGACCGGTGCCGGGCTGCTGGCCGCCGCCGCCGCCCGCCGCGGCATTCCTTTCGTCCATTTCTCGACCGACTACGTGTTCCCGGGCGATGGCGGCGCGCCCTATACCGAGGACGCGCCCACGGGGCCGTCCGGCGTCTACGGCGAATCCAAGTTGGCCGGGGAGCGCGCTGTTCTGGCCGCCAACCCGCGCAGCACCATCATCCGCACGGCCTGGGTGTGCAGCCCGCACGGCCACAACTTCGTCCGGACCATGCTGCGCGTGGGGCAGGAGAGGGAGGTCGTCTCCGTCGTGGCCGACCAGCGCGGCGCGCCGACCTTCGCGGCCGACCTAGCCGAGGCCATCGCCGGCATCCTGCCGCGGCTGGTGGCGTCGCCGGCCGGGGACGAGGCTTTCGGCGTGTTCCACCTCACGGGCGCGCCCCATGCAAGCTGGCACGACTTCGCGGCCGCGATCTTCGCGGAGGCCGCCCGGCGTGGGCTGCGGACGCCGGAGCTGCGCGCCATCACCACCGCGGACTACCCGACCCCCGCGCGCCGCCCGGCCGATGGGCGGCTGGATTGCGGGCGGATCGGTCGGATCCACGGCATCCGGCCCGCCGACTGGCGCCTCTCCCTCTCGCACTGCCTCGATGCGCTGATCCCACCGGCCAAAACCGGTTCCTGAAGGGGCAGCCGGAGAGGGCCCGGCCTGCATTGGGCATGTTCCGGGGCGGGAGAAATGGCTGCCACTGGGTTCACGGCCGGCCCAAGCAGCACAGTAAATCGCGGACATCCCGATGCGGCGCCTTGCCGCTGGCAGGCGCATCGGCCGCGTGTTAAGGCCGCTGACCGGTTATTAGACAGGACAGATGTCTCTCACGCTGCCAGATGGGTTTGCTCTAGGTAACCTCAATACAAAGCTGTCCCCGCAGGACACGATGTTTGACGGAAGTGGAGAGCATTATCTCCGGGTCGGGCTTTCGGCGCTCGGCATTATCGAGGCCGCGCTGGCCGATGCGCCGCCGCCGCGCACCATCCTGGATCTGCCCTGCGGTTTCGGGCGCGTCACGCGGATGCTCCGCGCCCGCTATCCCGACGCCGCCATCACAGTCTGCGACCTCGACCGGCCGGGCGTGGATTTCGCGGCGGCGACCTTCGACGCGCGGGGGGTCTATTCGGAGCCGAATTTCCGGGATCTGCATCTCGGCGGACCTTTCGACCTCATCTGGGTCGGTTCCCTGCTCACGCATTTGCCGGAGCACCAGACCCGGCAGTTCCTCGATTTCGCGGCGCGCCATATGGGCCCGGAATCGCGCCTCGTGGTCACCAGCCACGGCGAGTATGTCGCAGAGCGGCTGCGGTCCTGGAACTATGGGCTGAGCGAGCCGGCGGCGCGCGGTCTGATCGCGCAGTACCTGATGCATGGGTATGGCTACCGCGGCTATGACGGGAGCCCGGACTACGGCATCTCGCTCGCGGCCCGGGCCTGGTACGAGACGCAACTCGTGGGAAGCGGCCTGCGCCTGCAATCCTATCAGGAGCGCGGCTGGGACGAGCACCAGGATGTGCTGGTAATCCGCCGGGCCGCGGCCAGCCAGCTCCGGGGTATGCCGGCGCGGCGGCTGGACCGGCCGGGCATCCCCCTGCCACCGTCCGGCGCGGCGCAAGAGGCCGAGGACGAGGCGGGCGTGCCCGGCTTCGACGCGGCCTGGTATGCCAGGGCCTTTCCCGACGTGGTGGCGGCGGTGGAGGCGGGGACCTACCCCTCCGTCCTCGCCCATTATCTCGCCTATGGCTGGAAGGAGGGCAGGCCGCCCTTCGACCCGGCCCGCAGCTATGCCAACCGGACGGCATCCGTGCCCGCGGCCTGGTTCGGCAAGGTGGAACCGTCCTCCGGTGCTGCGACTGCCACCCCGGAGGATGCGATCCAGGCTTCCGTCCTCTCGGCCCAGATGCGTCGGGACCGTGAGCGCCTGGCCCGGGCGCAGGGCGAGATCATCGCGCTGCAGGATCGCGTCGGGTATCTGGAGAGCTTGTCGGCCTACCGGGCTCATGAGCGGCTGCGGCGCCGATACGCCACCCTTCCGCCTGGCCTCCGCAAGCTGGTCCGGCGGGTCCGGGGCATGGAGCCGGCCGTCGCGCCGGGTTCGCCCGATCCTGCCACGACCTCCGCCCCGGCCTGGCGTGGCCGCGCCATCGTCATCGACGACCACTGGCCGCGCCCTGACCGGGATGCAGGCTCGGTCGAGATCGTGAACCTCGTCCAGGCGCTCCGCCATTTCGGCTTCGACGTCATCCTGGCTGCCGCGCGCGAGCATGACGGAGACGTCCCGGCGCGGGATGCGCTGATCCGGGCAGGGCACCGCTGCCTGCTTCCCTCCGACGCCGCCTCGGTCGAGGAGTTCCTGGAGAGAGAGGGTGCGACGCTCGACCTTTGCGTGCTCTGCCGTGTCTATTGCGGGGGGCGCTTCCTGGAGCCTGTCCTGCAGCACGCCCGCAAGGCGCGGATCGTCTTCAACACCATCGACCTGAATTTCCTCCGCGTGGAGCGCCAGGCGCGCCTCGAAGGGGGGGAGGCGGCGCTTGCCGTGGCGCGCGAGGTGCGCCGGCGCGAGGAGGAGGTGATCCGCGCGAGCGACGCCACCGTCGTCGTCTCCAAGGCCGAGCTCGACCTTCTCCTCGAGGAGATTCCGGAGGCGCTGGCCGTGGAACTGCCGCTCGCGCGGCCGCTCATTCCGCCCGTCACGCCCTTTTCGGACCGGACCGGGATCGGCTTCATCGGCGGCTTCGCCCATGCGCCGAACCTCGATGCGATGCGCTATTTTCTGGCTGAAATCTGGCCGCTGGTCGTCCGGGATATGCCTGACCTGGAGATGACCATTGTCGGGCCGGACTTCCCCGAGGAGATGCTGGACGGCGTGCCGGGCCGGATCCGGACGCTCGGCCATGTGCCGGATGTCGGGCCCTGGTTCGAAGGGCTGCGCCTGACTGTCGCGCCGCTGCGCTTCGGCGCCGGCGCCAAAGGGAAGGTGGCCTCCAGCCTCGCCGCCGGCGTGCCCTGCATCGCGACGCCGGTGGCCGCAGAGGGCATGTCTCTGTCGGAGGACACGGGCATCCTGGTCGCCTCGGAACCCGAGGCGTTCGCCGCGCGCCTGCTCGAGGCCTATACGGACGAGGCGCTGTGGAACCGCCTCTCGGTAGGCGGCCTGGAGCATGCAGGGAAGGCGCTCTCCCCTGCTGCCTGGCAGGACCGTCTCGAGACCCTGCTCCAGCGGATCGGGCTTTAGGCACCACGCGGGGCCGCCCGATCGGGCGGTCCTCGATAGCGGCCCATCCGGGGATACCTGCCTTTCGGGTGCGGCTTCCAGCTCAGCGCTCACCTTTCCTCAGGTCTCGCCCCTGTGCCCGCCGCCTGGGTAGGCCGCGCGCGTCGCTGAGTGAGGGGCGGATGGGGCCGTGGGCCAGGGTGCATTGCGGTCCGGAGTGCCCAGCCTGTAAACAACCCGGCCGGTCGGATAGGAAGGCGAGAGCGTATGAGTGGGGCCATGCCGGATCCGATGGACAATCTTGCCCTGGGGCACGAGCTGGCCTGGGACCCGGTGCGCATCGTCCAGCCCGGCCCCTGGACGGGACACATCCCTTTCGCCTTCTGGTTGGTGAAGGCGATGCGTCCGACCACACTGGTCGAGCTGGGCACGCATTCCGGCAACTCCTACTTCGCTTTCTGTCAGGCGATCGACGCCTTCTGCCCGACCGCTCGCGCCTTTGCGGTGGACACCTGGCAGGGCGACGAGCATGCCGGCCATTACGGCGAGGAGGTCTTCGCCGATGTCAGCCGCTTCAACGCGGCGCATTTCAGCCAGTTCTCGACCTTGCTGCGCACCACCTTTGACGATGCGCGCGGCTACTTCCCCGATGGCGGGATCGACCTGCTGCATATCGACGGCCTGCACAGCCACGAGGCGGTGCTCCACGATTTTGAGACCTGGCGTTCCGCCCTGTCCCCGCGCGGCGTCGTGCTGTTCCATGACATCAACGTCCGGGAGCGCGGCTTCGGCGTGTGGCGCCTGTGGGAGGAGCTGCGGGGCCGCTACCCCGGCTTCGCCTTCGACCATTCCAACGGCCTCGGGGTACTCGGCGTCGGGCCGGATCAGGCGCCGGCCCTGCGCGCCCTGTTCGAGCTCGGGCCGGATCAGGCGGCCATATTCCGCCGCCGGATCGCCGCCCGCGGCGAGGCATTCCAGCGCCAGGCGGAGATCCTGGCGCTGCGGGAGCAGATCGCGGCCAAGGACGGCCATATCGCCGAGCTGACCGGCCAGATCCGGGCGCGGGACGCGCGCACGGAGGAGCTGGCGGACCAGATCCGGGCAGCGGCTGAGGGTCCGCGGGCCGCCGATCTGGCCGGCCAGATCCACGAACTCAACGCGACGGCGGACACGCTGCGCGAGGAGCTGGAATGGAAGGGACATCTCCTCGCCAGCGAGCGGGAGGTGATTGCCGCAAAGGACGCGATGATCGCTTTCCTCGGCAACACGGCGGCGGCGCGGGCCGCGGCGCTGGCGACGCGCGACGACCTTATCCTCGCCCGGGACAACCTTGCCATCCGCCTGAACGCCGATCTCCGGCAGCAGCGGCACGAGTATGAGACGCGCCTCGCGCAGGCCGAGGCACATCGCAACGCGGTGGCAGCGGAGGTGCAGGCCCGCTTCGCCCAACTGCAGGCCGAGGCGCAGGCCGCAGTCCACACACAGCAGGCCCAGGCCCAGGCTGCCGCGAGCGCTATCGAGGCGGTCAGGGCCAGCTATGTGAACTCAACCTCCTGGCGTGTGACGCGGCCTCTTCGCATCGGCGTGCGGCTGCTGCGGGAGGGACGCCTGCGCCCGGCCCCCATTCCAGCGCCCCCGGCCCTGGCGGAGTTCCACCCCGTCCCCCCGCCCGCGGCGGAGCCCGCGGCCGCGCCAACGGCCCAGCCGGCGCTGCCTGCACCGGCCGAGGCCGTGTCGGCGAAGACGGCGATGCGCACCACCCTCTCGGCCCGGCTCGACGCCTTCCTGGCCAGCACGGCGAATCTGCGCCTGCCGCGTGCGGCGCAGCCGGACGTGACCATCGTCCTCGTTCTCTACAACCAGGCGGAGCTGACCTTCGGGTGCCTGGGCTCGATTATCGAAACGCTGTCGGGCGGCGATGTCGGGGTGGAGGTGGTGATCCTCGACAACGGCTCCACCGACCGCACGAAGGCGCTGCTGGATCGCATCGAGAACGCGACGATCATCCGCAGCACGACGAACCTGCACTTCCTCAAGGGCGTGAACCAGGCCGCGCGCTCGGCCAAGGGACGCGCGCTTCTGCTGCTGAACAACGACGCGCAGCTTCTGCCGGGGGCCGTCGCCTCCGCCTTGCGCACGCTGGATTCCGCGCCCGATATCGGCGCGGTGGGCGGGCGGATCATCCTGCCGGACGGCACGCTGCAGGAGGCGGGCTCCATCCTCTGGCGCAACGGCGCCGCCTCCGGCTACGGCCGTGGGCAGGACCCGAACGCGCCCGACTTCATGTTCCAGCGCGACGTGGACTACTGCTCCGGCGCCTTCCTCCTCACCTCCATGGATCTGTGGCGGGAGATGGGCGGCTTCGACGAGCGCTATGCCCCCGCCTATTACGAGGAAACCGATTACTGCCTGCGCCTGTGGGAGAGCGGGCAGCGCGTGGTCTTCGACCCGGATGCGTCCATCATCCACTACGAATTCGGCAGCTCGGCCAGCTCTGCCGATGCGCTCGCGCTGCAGGCGACGAACCACCGGATCTTCGTGGAGCAGCACCGGGCGTGGCTGGACGGGCAGTTCCCGCTCGACCCCGTGAATGTGGTCGCCGCGCGCACCGCGCGGTCGGACCGGCCGCGCGTGCTGGTGATCGAGGACCGCGTCCCGAAGGTGGAGCTGGGCACCGGCTACCCGCGCGCCAACCGCATGCTGCACGAGCTGCTGCGGGCCGGCGCCGATGTCGCCTTCTTCCCGGTGCACCGGCATGCCGAGACCTGGAACGGGGTCCGCCGCGCGCTGGACAAGCGAATCGAGGTGCTGCTCTACGCCCAGATGTCCGACCTTCGCCCCTATCTCGAGGCGCGGCGCGGGCATTTCGATGCGATCATCGTCTGCCGCCCGCCGAACATGGCGGCCTTTGAGGAGATCATCGGTGCGGACCGGGACCTGATCGGGCAGGCGCGCGTGATCTACGACGCCGAGGCGCTATTCGTGACGCGGACGCTGCAGCGCCGCGCCTCCAAGGGCAATGCTGCGACGGAGGAGGAGCGGCACGCGATGGTCGCCGCCGAGGTAGCGCTCACGCGCCTTGCGGATTCCGCCGTGTCGGTTTCCGCCGCCGAGAGGGAGACGCTTGAGACCTATGGCGCGAAGGATGTCCACATCCTCAGCCACGCGATTGAGGACGAGCCGCTGCCGGGCGGTTACGAGGAGCGCGAGCAGATCGTCTTCCTCGGCGCGATCCAGGCGGATGACGCGCCCAATGCGGATGCCGTGCGCTGGTTCGCCCAGGACATCCTGCCCGGGCTGCGCCGCCACCTGGGCGAGGAGGTGAAGCTTACCGTCATCGGCATGGCCGAGGCGCCGAGCGTGCGCGCGCTGGATGGCACCGCGCTAGACCTTAAGGGCATGGTGGACGACCTGCACGCGGCGCTGGCCGGTGCGCGCGTTATGGTAGTGCCGAGCCGCTTCGGCGCGGGCATCCCGCTGAAAGGCCTACAGGCCGCCATGCTGGGCATCCCGATGGTGGTGACCCCTCTCATCGCGGACCAGTTGGGCTGGAAGGACGGGCGCGAGGTGCTGGTCGCCGATGACGCTGCCGCTTTCGCCGCTGCCTGCGCCCGCCTGTATGGTGATCGTACTCTGTGGGAGACGCTGCGCCGCAACGCGCTGGAGCGGGTCCGGCAGGATTCCTCGCCGGAGGCCTTCGCTGGCGCGGTGCGCACCCTTGTCGCGGGCGTGCCGATCACCCGCCGCCGGCCGGAGGCGCTTGTGGAGGAGGAGCGCCGCCGCCCTGTGCCGCCCCCGGCTGAGACAGAGCCGCACACCAGTCGCCCCGCGGAATCCGACTACAGCCTGGCGATTCCCTTTGACTTCCCACCGCTGCAGGCGCCCACGCCACGCATCGCGGTGATCTGCCACCTGTTCCACCCCGAGGTCGGGCGGGAGGTTCGGGCCTATCTGCGAAATCTGCCGGTTCCCGCCAACCTCTTCCTCTCCACCGACACCAAGGAGAAGGCGGCGGTGATCCGCGCCGCCTTCGCGGATTGGGAAGGTGGCCGCGTGGAGCTGCGCGTGGTGCCGAACCGCGGCCGCGACATCGCGCCGAAGCTGGTGGGCTTCGCCGATGCCCATGCGGACCACGATCTGGTGCTGCACCTGCACTCCAAGAAGTCGGACCACGCGTCCTTCCTCGCGCCCTGGCGCGGCTTCCTGTTCGAGAATCTGCTGGGCTCGAAGGAGGCCGTTTCCAGCATCCTCGATGCCTTCGCGCGCCTGCCGAAGCTCGGCATGGTGGCGCCTCAGCATTACGAGGGTATCCGCCGCTGGATCGGCTGGAACGGCAATTACGACGCGGCGCAGGATCTTGCGCGGCGCATGGGGATCACGCTCTCGCCCGTGCGCGCGCTGGATTTCCCCTCCGGCTCCATGTTCTGGGCGCGCACGGCCGCGCTGAAGCCGCTGCTCGATCTCAACCTTGCCTTCGAGGACTTCCCGACCGAGGGCGCGCAGTTGGACCACACCCCGGCCCATGCCATCGAGCGGCTGTACTTCCTGGCCTGCGAGCGCAGCGGCCACGCCTGGCTGAAGATCGCGCAGCCCGCGCTCCTCGCGAACACGGGCACGATCGTGACGGCGCACAGCCCGGCCGAGCTGGACCGGTTCCTGGGCGAGCACGGCGTAGCGTTGACGGGGCCGGTCCTGCTGCCCGTTCGCACCGAGCCGGCGCCGATGGCGACGCAGGTGCCGCCCGGTCTCGCCCAGCGACTTGCGCAGCGGGGATTCTGACCCTGTTCAATCCGTTCAAAAGGCGGCCTGCCCCTGCGGCGGCCCCCGTTGTCGCCCCTGCTGCACCGCCCGCCGCCATCAGGCGTGCCGGTGAGGCGCGCGTCTCGGTCGTCGTGCCGCTCTACAACCATGCCGCCTATATCACGCCAGCCATCGAGAGCGTGCTGCTGCAGGGCGCCGTGCTGCGCGAGCTCGTGGTTATCGACGACGGCTCCACCGACGACTCCGCGCGCGTGATGCGGGATCTGGCCGCGCGCGACCCGCGAATCCGCTTTCGTACCCAGCTCAATCAGGGCGCGCATGCTACCATCAACGCGGGGATCCGGGACTGCACGGGCGAGTTCGTCGCCATCCTGAACTCGGACGATATCTACGAGCCGGGCCGCCTCGACGCGCTCGCGTTGCGGCTGGACGCGGAGCCCGGCGCGGATCTTGCCGCCTCCGGAATCTCCTTCATGGACGGGCAGGGCGCGGCCATCCGCAACGATTGGTACTTGGAGGCGCTGGCCTTCCACGCCGGCCGAGACATGGGCACGGCGCTGGTCAACGCCAACTTCCTGATGACCACCTCCAACTTCCTGTTCCGCCGCGATCTGACCGCGCGGATCGGGGAGTTCGCGGCGCTGCGCTACACGCACGACCTGGATTTCGCGCTGCGCGCCCTCGCTCTCAGGCATGGTATCGCGCTGGTGGAGGAGCCGCTGCTGCGGTACCGCCAGCACGGCAGCAACACCATCTCGGAGGACCACCGCCGCGTGCGCGCCGAGTGGGCCGCCTCGGCCGCCGCCTATCTTACCCTTCTCTGGGATCGCCCCGGCGCGCCGGAGCCCGACTGGGATGCCGCCGGCTCGATGGAGGAGGTGCTGGTGCGCCATGCGCTGACCCGTGCCGTGCAACCCTGCATGGCCTATCTGCGGCGCCATGGCGGCGGGCGGCTCGACACCGCGCCGCTTCTGGCCGACGAGGGATTCCGCGCCAGGCTGGTGGGCTGGGTCTGATGCGCATTCTTGTTCTCAGCAACCTCTACCCGCCGAATGTGGTGGGGGGATATGAGCGCCTCTGCCACGAGGTCTCGACCGAACTGGCCATGCGCGGCCATGACATCACGGTGCTCACCAGCCGTCATGGCGGCAAGGTCGCGGAGTATCCCGGCCAGCGCGTCCTGCGCGAGCTAGACCTGCTGACGGGCCCCGACATCTACACGCCCTTTGCAGGCACCGCGGAGGATCGTGCAGCGGTCAATGCGCGCAACCTGGCCACGCTCCACCGCGTGCTTGACGAGGTGCGGCCGGATGTCGTCTTCGCGTGGAACCTGTTCTTCCTGGATGCCTCGCTACTGACGGCGCTGGAAGCGAGCGTCTATCGCACTGTGGTCATGCTGACGGACAACTGGCTGCTGGTGATGCGCAACCCGGAGTTCGTCGGCGGCTTTTTCCGCGACATGGTCCATGGAAGTGCCGCCTTTGTCCCGCCGCCCCAACCCCCTGCATGGCGCGCCATGGCAGGGCGGGCGAAGCGCGGCCTGCAGCGCCTCGCCGGAAGCACCCCACCGCGCAGACTGGAGGCGGTGTTCGGCTCCCGCTTCATGCGGGACTTCTACGCAGCGGGCGGCTCGCTCTTCCGCACCCATCGCGTGATCCATAACGGCGTGCGGCAACCTCCACGCGCAGGCGGCGCGGCAACGGACCGCAGCCGGCTGGTGCAGCCGGGCACACTGCGGCTCCTCTTTGCCGGGCGGCTGGTGGACCTGAAGGGGGCCGACACGGCGGTGGACGCGCTGCCGCTACTCCGGCCGGAGGAACTGGGCGTGGAGCGGATCACGCTCACTGTCGTGGGCGACGAGCAGGACGTGGCCTATATGCGCCGCTTCGCCGAGGCGGTTGCGCGGAGCGGGCGGGCGGCCGAGATCGAGATGCGGCCGGTCGTGGCGGAGGCCGAGCTTCCCACCCTGTTCGACGCGCATGATATCTATCTGTTCCCGTCCCTCTACGAACCCTTTTCCCTCACCCTGATCCATGCGCTCGCCGAGGGCATCCCGACCATTGCCTCGCGCGTCGGAGGCAACCCGGAGATCGTGCAGGACGGCGAGTCCGGCCTGCTCTTCGGGAAGGGGGATGCCGCGGATCTCGCGCGCGCCATCGCCCGGCTGGCAAAAGACCCGGCGCTGCGCGCGCGCCTGGCGGAACGGGGCCAGGCGGCCGGTCGGCGCTTTACTTTCGAGAGGATGGCTGGGGAGATGGAGCAATTCCTCAGCCGGCCGTTCTGACCATAGCACCCGGCCGTGCCGCCTCCGCGCTGCTCGGCAAGCGATGCCTGGTCCTTGGGGCGGGCGGCTTTATCGGACTCAATCTCTGCCGTGCCCTGGTCGCTGCCGGTGCTGTGGTGCACGGTTTCGGCCGCGCCCCGGCCTTTCCCGACGCGCTGCCGCCACTCCGGTGGACCAACGCCGAGTTCTCGGCTGAAGGCCTGCTCGCGGCCGCGCTGGAAGGGGCAGAGGTGGTGTTCCACCTGCTCGGCGGCAGCGTGCCGGAACTGGCCGAGCGCGATCCGGTCGCCGACCTGCATGCAAATGCAGCGGCCTCGGTCCGGCTTCTCGAGCTCTGCAGGGCGGCGGGGGTCGGGCGGGTCGTCTTCATCTCGTCGGGCGGAACGGTTTATGGCGTGCCCCAGCGCCTGCCGATCGCCGAGGACCACCCGACGGACCCAATCTCGGCCTATGGCATTCACAAGCTGCTGGTTGAGAAGCATCTGGGCTTGCAGGCACATCGGCACGGTTTTCGCTCTGTCGTGCTGCGGGCGGCGAACCCTTATGGTCCCTTTCAGAGTCCGCATCGGGGGCAAGGCGTGATCGCGGCCCTGATTGCGCGACGGCTGACAGGCCGCCCGGTGGAGATTTGGGGAGATGGGCAAATCGTTCGGGACTTTCTGCACGTCGATGACCTGGTCGAGGCAATGCTCCACGCGGCCCTCTATGACGGCCCTCACCGGGTGCTGAATGTCGGCTCCGGCATCGGCCGCTCGATCCGCGATGTCGTCTCGGCCATTGACGGGGTGCTGGGTGTCGAGGGCGCCGAAATCCTGTACAGGCACGGCCGCCCGGTGGACGTGCCGGCGAATGTGCTGGACGTCTCGCTGATCGCGCGTGAACTCGGCTGGACGGCGCGGACCGATTGGTTACAGGGCTTGCGTGGGACCGCCGACTGGCTTCGCAGCCTCGGCCAGTCGATGACCGGCTCAGGGGTAGCGCGGTGAGCCGCCGGCCGACCCTGCTCCGCACCCAGCCGATCGCCAGGCCCTCGCGGGGCGCGTGGAACCGGATCAGGCTGCCCGTCTCGGGCCTGGGCCCGGCGACAATCCTGTTCCTCTCCCTGCATGACGAGCAAGGAGAGGCCCTTAACGGCAATCTCTTCCTCAATGCCCGCAGCTCTGCGCCGCTCTGGCAGAGCGCGGCGCCCGAGCTGATCTGCTTCATCCCGCCCGAGGCCATCGAGGCGCGCTTCTTCGCCATCGGCTCGACCGCGGAGGCGATGCGGGCCGGGGTGCCGTCCCTCCGCCCGCTCAGCCGCGCACTGGCCTCCGTTCGCCTACTGCTCAGCGCGCCGCGGAACACGATGCGCGAGCTGCTGCGCAGCGCGTCGTTCCGGCCGCGCATGCTGCGTCGTCAGATCCGCCAGGTCCTCGCGGCAAAGGCCTATGAGGCACAGATCCCGCAGCAGGATTACGCCACCTGGGTGACGCTGTTCGACCAGTGGTCCGCGGCGGACGTGCCGCCGCGGCCCGCGGAGCCTTCAATCGGGTATCTCATCATCGCCCGTGATGCGTCCTCCGAAGCGCTCGCCGCCACACTGCGCAGCCTGGATGCCCAGATGGATGGGCAACTGGATGCCGGGGCCCGCGTGGTGGTCGACACCTCGGGAGGTGCGGTGCCGCTCGCGCTGGAGGGGCTGCAGGCCGACTATATCGGCATCCTGCAGGCAGGCGAGGTCGTGCCGACCCATACCACGCGGCTGGCGGCCGACCAGATCGCGGAGCTCGGCAAGCCCGAGGTGGTCATCGTGGACGAGGACGACATCGCGCCCGACTTCTCGCGCCACGCACCCCGGTTCAAGCCAACGCCGAGCCACGTGACAATGCTGTCGGGCCTGCTGTCCCGCGGCCTCTGGCTCGTGCGGCGCGACACCCTGCTTCGCCACGCGCCTGCCGATGTAGAGTGGGCGGAGGCGCTTCGGCTCGATCTCTGGCTAACGCGCCACGCGGTGGGTGGGCAGCCTTTCAGCGCGCGCATTCCCTACATCCTCACGCATCGCCGGCCCGATGCGGAAGAGGCGCCTCCCGCCGTGCTCGCCGCCATTACTGCCCGCCACCTGCAGCACGGAGGACCGGCGATCACGCCGGTGGTGAGCTGGCCGCTGTCCTTCCGTCTACGGGAGGAGAACAATGACGAGCGGGTCACTGTCATCATCCCCTCGACCTTGCGCCAGCCGCATTCGTTGACCTGCATTCGGGCGATTCTCGAGGGCACGGACCACAAAAATCTGGACCTGCATGTCGCGGTCATGCAGCCCGGGCCGCTCGACGCCGAGCAGCGCGCCGCGGCCGAGGTGCTGGGCCGCTATTCCAACGTGACCGTGACGCCCCTGCAGGCCGCACGATTCAACTTCTCCACTGCGAACAATTTGATCGCGGAGCGCACGACCGGCGACCACATCCTGCTGCTGAACGACGACGTCTCGCCCATCGGGCGGGACTGGCTGCGCTGGATGCTCGCCTTCCTGCGCGATCCGGAGGTCGGGGTCGTCGGCGCCAGGCTGCTCTATCCCGATGGCCGGGTGCAGCATGGCGGCGTGATCATGGGGCTATCCGGCCTGTGCGATCATGCTCATCGCTACCTGCCCGGCACGGAGCCGGGTTACATGTCCCGCGCCGTTCTGGCGCAGGAGCTTTCGGTCGTCACCGCCGCCTGCATGCTCGTTCGGCGACATCTGTTCGAGCGCGTCGGCGGTCTGGATGAGAGCTATCCAAGCGCTTTCAACGATGTCGATTTCGCACTGCGCGTGGGCGAGACCGGGCATTCCATCGTCTATGCGGCGCAGGCCGAACTGCACCATCACGAGTTGCAGACCTACGGCTCGCATTATGCCGGCGACCGCCAGCCTTTCCAGACTGAGGAGGTCCGGCGGATGCGCGCCCGCTGGGCGGAGGTGACCGCTGCCGATCCCTTCCACAACCCCAATCTCGGCCTGACCCTGGGCTTCGAGTGGCAGCTCGCCTTCCCGCCGCGGGTCGGCCCCGAGGCCGGGATCCCCTTGGTCGGTATGTGAGAAAACAGCTGGGCGCCGCCGCCCAGCTGTCCCCATTTTGATGCATTCGGACGGTCTGCCGGCTGGGTGCATGAACCCAGGCGGTCCGGCGGCGCGCCTCACCTCGCCCCGGCGCCGACCAGCTCCTCGAGCGCGATCGGGAAGCGTCGCACACGGACCCCCGTCGCGTGCCACACGGCATTGGCGATGGCCCCGGCTGTGCCGGTGACCCCGATCTCGCCCACGCCCTTGATGCCGAGAGCGTTCAC
Organism: Roseomonas sp. WA12; assembly: GCF_054165765.1. Taxonomy (NCBI): domain Bacteria; kingdom Pseudomonadati; phylum Pseudomonadota; class Alphaproteobacteria; order Acetobacterales; family Roseomonadaceae; genus Roseomonas; species Roseomonas sp. WA12. The sequence continues at coordinate 4,504,404 of NZ_CM135108.1, forward strand.
ATGCGGATCGTGCTCCTTCACCAGGATGGCTTCGATCGAGGGGACATCGGCGTTCACCGGCACGTGGTACTCGGCTAGGTTGGCATTCATCACCCGGCCGCTGCGCGCATCCGTCACTGCTGCCTCATGCAGGGCAAAGGACACGCCCCAGATCATTCCGCCGAGATACTGGCTGCGCACCATCCGCGGGTTGACGATGGTGCCGGCGGCAAAGGCGCCCACCAGCCGCGTCGTCCGGATCTGCCCGAGATCGGGATCGACCGTCACCTCGGCGAACACCGCGCCATGCGCGTGCGTCGCGAAGCGCTCCTGCACTGCCGGATCTATGGCGCCGCTGCCGCGTCCCTCCACTTCGTCCAGGCCCGCGCGGGCCAGGATGTCGGCGTAGCTCTCGCCCCGTGTCTCGTCGTCACGCCGGACCAGCCGTCCCTCATGCGCCACCACCCCGGCATTGCCGGCGCCGAACAGCGGGGAGCGCTCATCCTCCATCGCCAGCGCCGCAAGCTTCGCAACCGCGTCGGCCCCCGCCGCGCGAAGGGCCACGCCCGCCGTCGCGGTATGGGCCGAGCCGCCGGCGATGCCGGCATCCGGCAGGTCGGAATGCCCGGCGCGGAACTCCAGCCGGGCGATATCCAGGCCCAGCCCGTCCGCAGCGATCTGGGCGAGGGCGGTCCATGCGCCCTGGCCCATGTCCTGGGCGCCGAGCTCGGCCAGGCCGGTGCCGTCACGGCGGAGGACGGCGCGTGCCTGGCCGTGGAACATTAACGCCGGGAAGGTCGCCGTGCCCATGCCCCAGCCGACCAGCAGCCCGTTCTCATTGCGCATGCCCCGGGGGGCGAGCGGCCGCCCCTGCCAGCCGAAGCGCGCCGCACCTTCCGCGTAGCATTCGCGCAAGGCCTTGGAGGAGAAGGGCTTGCCGCTGCCCGGCTCCACCTCGGCGTAGTTCTTCAGCCGGAACTCCAGCGGGTCCATGCCGCAGGCCCAGGCCATCTCGTCGATCGCGCTTTCCAGGGCGATGCTGCCACTGCCCTCGCCGGGCGCCCGCATGAAGAGCGGCGTGCCCGTGTCCAGCCGCACGGCGTCGGTCGTCGTGGCCAGGGCCGGGGTGGCGTAGAGCGTGTGGGTGGTGCCGCCCGAGGGCTCGAAAAAGTCGTCGAACCGGCTGCTGGTGGTGCGGGTGTGATGGTGGATGGCGGTCAGCGCGCCTTCCCGGTCCGTTCCCATGCGAAGGGTCTGGCGCGTGGGCGCGCGGTGCCCCACCGGGCCGTACATCTGGTCCCGTTGCAGCACGAGCTTCACCGGCCGCCCGACCAGGCGCGCGGCGAGGATACCCAGGATCTGCGGCCCCGAGAGCAGGCCCTTGGAGCCGAAGCCGCCGCCCAGGAAGGGGCTGCGGATGAGGATGTTCTCCGCGGGCATCCCGAACAGCCTGGCCAGACGGTCCCGCGCCCAGGTGAGGCCCTGGCTCGGCGTGTCCACGACGAGGCGCTCGCCCTCCCAGGTCGCGACGACGGCGTGCGGCTCCATGGCATTGTGGTACTGTGCGGGAGTCTCGTAGGTGGCCTCGATCCGGGTCTCGGCCCCGGCCAGCCCGGCTTCCACCTCGCCGTGCCGCGTCTCCGGGGGATTGCCGACGCCGATGGCCTGCGGGACGAACACTTCGCCATCGTCCAGCCCGGTTTCCACCGGCTCGGCCTCGTAGCGCGGCGCGAGCAGCGCGGCGCCTTCCTTGGCTGCCTCCAGCGTCTCGGCGATCACCACCGCGATCGACTGCCCGGCATAGCGCACGCGGTCGTTCTGCAGCAGCTCGAGCCGGAAGATGAAGGGCCCCGGCTTGTCGTCCGGGTCCTGCGCCAGCGGCGGGCGGTTGGCGGGCGTCATCACCGCGATGACGCCGGGATGCGCCATGGCAGCATCCAGGTTCAGGGCGGTCACGCGGCCGCGGGCGATGCTGCTCACCGCCAAGGCAGCGTGCAGAAGGCCCGGCGGGTTGTTGTCGGCGGCGTAGCGGGCCGCGCCGGTGACCTTCAGCGGGCCATCGCGCCGCGTGAGCGGCTGGCCGATGCTGGAACCCTGCCGGACATGGACGGTCTCAGACATGAACAAGACCTCCGGTGATGGGGGCGAAGGGGGAGGCGGGTAGCGCAGGCACGCGCTCGGGCGTGCCGGCTGCGGCGAGCGTCAGTGCGCGCACCAGGATCCGGCGCGCCAGCTCGATCTTGAAGGCATTGTCGCCGGAGGGGCGCGCCTCGGCCAGCGCGGCCTCCGCGGCGCGCTCGAAGCTCGTCGCGTCAGGCGGCATGCCGGCCAGCGCTGCTTCCGCAGTGTGTGCGCGCCATGGCTTCAGGGCGACACTGCCGAGCGCCAGGCGTGCCTCCGCGATCACCCCGTTCTCAAGCCGCAAGCCGGCGGCGGCCGAGACGACGGCGAATGCGTAGGAGGTGCGCTCGCGTAGCTTCAGATAGCGGGAATGGGCCGCGAAGCGGGCCGCCTCGGCGGGAAGGCGTAGCGCCACGATAAGCTCGCCGGGGGCGAGGACGCTCTCGCGCTCCGGCTTGTCGCTAGGCAGCAAGTGGAACTCTTCCAGCGGTACCTCGCGCCGCCCTGTCGTACCCTCGATTTCGAGAGTGGCGCCAAGGGCCGCGAGCGGCACGCAGAAATCGGAGGGATGGGTGGCGATGCAGTGCTCGCTCCAACCCAGCACCGCGTGCAAGCGGTTCTCGCCGCCGCGCGCGTCGCAGCCCGTGCCGGGCTCGCGCTTGTTGCAGGCGCTTGCGGGGTCGTAGAAATACGCGCAGCGCGTGCGCTGCAGCAGGTTGCCGCCCACCGTTGCCGCGTTGCGCAGCTGGGCGGAGGCGCCGGAGAGCAGCGCTTCGGCCACCGCTGGGAACTGGCGGCTGAACTCGGGATGATAGGCGAGGTCCGAGTTGCGCACCCGCGCGCCGATGCGGAAGCCGCCACCCGGCCGCGCCTCGATGGCATCTAGGCCAGGCAGGTGGCTGACATCCACCAGCCGCGCGGGGTGGACGATGCCGCCCTTCATCAGGTCCAGCAGGTTCGTGCCAGCGGCCAGGTAAGCACTGCCCGGCACTGCGGCGGCCGCGACGGCTTCCTCCACCGTCGAGGGGCGCAGGTATTCGAAGCGGTTCACGCGACCACCTTCCGGCCGGCCTGGCCCATGCTCTGCTGCGCGTCCAGCACCGCGTCGGTGATACCTTGATAGGCACCGCAGCGGCAGAGATTGCCGCTCATGCCCTCGCGCACCCTCTCCGGATCGTCCCCAGCCTGCCCCTCCTCGATCAGGCCGATCGCGCTCATGATCTGGCCGGGCGTGCAGAAGCCGCATTGGAAGGCATCGTGCTCGATGAAGGCGGCCTGCATGGGATGCAGCGTGCCGTCCCTCGCCAGCCCCTCGATGGTCAGCACCTCCGCCCCGTCATGGCTGATCGCCAGAGCCAGGCAGGAGTTCACCCGCCGGCCGTCGAGCAGGACGGTGCAGGCGCCGCACTGCCCGCGGTCGCAGCCCTTCTTGGTGCCGGGCAGGTCCAGGCGCTCGCGCAGCAGGTCCAGCAGGGTGACCCTTGGGTCGTCCAGCTCAATCCTCCTTGGCTCGCCGTTCACGGTGAGGGTGATGGACAGGCTCATGCGGGCCTCCGATGGGATCGGCTTCGACATCCACCTGGGCGCAGAACGGCCAGGCGGCACAAGCGGCAATCGGCCGATCGCCGTGGGACGGCGTTGCCAATGCTGCGTTCTCAAGTCAGGACGCGGGGTGGAACAGGGTCCCGCCCGGCGAATGGAGGTTAGAATATGGAGGGTGCCTCCGTTTACAAGGGGCAACTCTGGTTCGCGGGGTGACGGATCGCGTGGCCAGGGGGGTGCGCAAGCCGCGCGCCGACGCCGTCCGCAACCGGGACCGGGTGCTGGAGGCGGCCAAGGCCGTCTTCAGCCAGGGCGGCCCGGACGCGAGCCTTGAGGCCGTCGCGCGCGAGGCCGGCGTCGGCATCGGCACCCTTTACCGGCACTTCCCGACGCGTGAGGCGCTGTTCGAGGCGGTGTACCGTCGCGAGGTGGAGCAGCTGGTCGAGCTGGCGGAGGCGTTGCGGGCGGAGCCGAGCCCGGCCGAGGCGCTGCGCCGCTGGCTTCGGGCGAATGTGGAGTTCGTCGCGACGAAAAAGGGAATGGTGGTCGCGCTCGCCCTCGCCACGAAAGGTTCGCCTGATCTGATGGCCTACTCGCTCGACCGGCTCAGCGGCGCCCTGGGCGAACTGCTGCGGCTGGCGATGGCCGCGGGAGAGATCCGCGACGATATCGGCCCGGAGGACGTGCTCCGGGCCCTGGTCGGCATGTGTTACGCCCAGGACGCGCCGGGCTGGAAGGCCAGTGTGCTGCGCCTGCTCGACGTCTTCGTCGATGGGCTGCGACGGCGGGATCCGGGGCCTGGCGGCTCGCAGGCCTGATCGTCACGAGACGTCCTGCGGGCGGCTCCTTGTCGTCGGCGGCGTGCCTGACCTAGCATTGATCCGGACCATAAGGTTGGCAGGCGAATGGGACGGTGCGGTGGGAAAGAAGCCTTCGATGAGTGATCGAGCCGGCTGGCGCCGCAGAGCCGCGCAGCCCTCCTTCCGCATGCCAGGAGACGGCGCATGAGTCTCCGCGGTGCGGCCTGCATCGTCGGCGCCTATGAGCATCCGACGCGCAAGGCCCCGGACACCTCGCTCGCCCAGCTCCATGCGGAGGTCGCGGTCGGGGCGCTGGCCGATGCCGGGCTGAGCCTTCGCGACGTGGACGGCTATTTCTGCGCCGGCGACGCGCCGGGCATGGGGCCGCTCTCCATGGTGGACTACCTCAACCTCCGCGTGCGGCACGTCGATTCCACCGATATCGGCGGCTCGTCCTATCTGCTGCATGTCTCGCACGCTGCGCAGGCCATCGCGGCGGGGAAGTGCAACATCGCGTTGATCACGCTCGCGGGGCGGCCGCGCAGCGAGGGGGTGGCGACCGGCACCACGCCGCGCGGCGGCAACCCCTCCCAGCCCGACGTGCAGTGGGAGTATCCGTTCGGCCCCACTGTCGCGAACATGTACGGCATGTGCGCGATGCGGCACATGCATGAGTACGGCACGACCTCCGAGCAGCTTGCCTGGGTCAAGGTCGCGGCCAGCCACCACGCGCAGCACAACCCGCACGCGATGCTGCGGGATGTCGTGACGGTGGAGGATGTGGTGAACTCCCCGATGGTGGCGGATCCGCTGCACCGGCTGGATTGCTGCGTTATCAGTGATGGCGGCGGCGCGCTGATCGTGACGCGGCCGGAGATCGCGCGGACGCTGAAGCGGCCGGTCGTCACGCTGCGCGGCGCCGGCGAGGCGGTGAAGGGACAGCTCGGCGGCGATGTGGACCTGACATTCAGCGGCGCCCGCTGGTCCGGCCCGCGCGCCTTCGAGGAAGCCGGGGTGACGCCGGCGGACATCCAGTACGCCAGCATCTATGACAGCTTCACCATCACCGTGGTGATGCAGCTCGAGGATCTCGGCTTCTGCGAGAAGGGCAGGGGCGGGCGCTTCGTGTCCGACGGCAACCTCATCAGCGGCGTCGGCAAGCTGCCCTTCAACACGGATGGTGGCGGGCTCTGCAACAACCATCCCGCCAATCGCGGCGGCATGACGAAGGTGATCGAGGCCGTGAGGCAGCTGCGCGGCGAGGCGCATCCGGCCGTGCAGGTCCCGGGCTGCGCGCTGGCGCTGGCGCATGGCACGGGCGGCTCGCTCGGCACGCGCCATGGCAGCGCGACGCTGATCCTGGAACGGGAGTGATGGCGATGCCCGAGCGCAAGATCCCCTTCTCTCCCGCTACGCCGGACTCGCTTCCCTTCTGGGAGGCAACCGCCGAGGGCCGCTTCCTGATCCGCCGCTGCCAGACCTGCGATCGCGCGCACTGGTACCCCCGCCCGATCTGCCCGCATTGCGGCGGCGAGACCGTGTGGCAGGAGGCGTCCGGCCGCGGGACAATCTACAGCTACAGCATCATGCGCCGCGCGCCGGAGCCCTATGCCATCGCCTATGTGCGGCTGGAGGAGGGCACGACCATGATGACCAATATCGTGGACTGCGACTTCGACACCATCCGCGTGGGCCTGCCGGTGCGGGTGACCTTCCGCCCGAGCGAGGGCGGCCCGCCCATGCCGATGTTCATGCCGGACGCGGGATGATGCAGGCCCTTCCCCCGCCCGCGGGCGTGGGGAGGGGCAAGCCTCGCGGTGACGAGCCCCGGCCGTCTCCGCCTCGGCTGCGGCACGCTGCCCCGAGTGTAAGGCAACCGGCGGCAAAGGAGCGCTGCCGTTGCCCCCTTGCCCAACCACCGCACGCGCGCCCGAACGGACCGGTGCGCGGCCCTCCCGATCAGGCCTGGCCGGCGGTGTCCGAACCCGGGTTGCGCGCGCTCCACTCGGTGAAGATCCGCTCGAGCAGCTCCACCTTCTTGCAGTCCTGCGCCGCAGCCGCACGCTTGAAGGCGCGGCGGAATTCCACCGAGACGCGGAAGTTCAGCGGCTCCGTCCGGTTCTTGGAAGGCTTCTTCTCCTTCGCCGGGCCCTTCGCCTGATCCTTCACGGGCGCGCTCTTCTCGGCCGGTGCCGACGGGGCGGCGGGCGTGAGAATCAGGGCCTCCACGGGCCGCTTCGCCGCCTTCGTGCGGGCGGGCTTCACGGTCGCCGCGGGCTTGCCCTTTGCGCCCTTCGCGGCGGCGGACCTGGCCGGCCGGCGCTTGATCGGACCCTGCATAGCATCTTTCCTTTCGGCGCCCCAACCCGGGCGCAGGGCCCGGACGGCATGTGACAGGCCTGTGAAGCCTTGGTCGGCAAAGGCTAAGACCGATGGTTTTTGCGTGCAAGCGTGCAATTATGAGGATGACGGATCGGGGGCGCGCAGCGTGGCGGAGCAGGAACTGGTGGTGCGGTCGGGGCATGTTGCCGCCCTTCGCCTCTTCGACATGGCCTATGAAATCGACCTGAAGCGTGCCGAGGACCTCTGGGCACGCCGGTCCCAGGGCGCCAGCGCGCGCGCCCGGCTGGCCGGCACGCCCGCCAAGGCGGTGTCCTTCGGCGTGCCGCCCCTGGCGCTGGCCCTCGGCCCCGTGGCGCTCCGGCTGGGCGAGGCCGCAGTCACGGCCGAGGCGAGCGTCCGGCTCTATGATTTCGGCATCGCGGCCTTCTCGCTCCAACTTTCCGCCAACAACCTGTCCTGGACCGACTTCACGGCGTTGGTGAACCGGACGGACGAGACCGTGGGCCTCGCGGCCGAGACGGGCGTGTGGGACGGCCTGCTGGCCCAGACGCGCGAGCTGCTGGGCGAAGCGCTCGACCGCCCGACCGCGAACCCGCTGCAGGAGGACTATCTTCTCGCCGTGGTAAATGCCTTCGGCGAGCCCATCACCGCTGATGCCTTGCAGCAGCGGGTCGATGTCGTCCCGCTGCTCTCGGGCGAGGAGCGGCCGCTATCCGAGGGCGCGCGTCGCGACCTGCTGGCGCAGCGCTTCTCCTACCACCCCGACGACCTGGCCGTGATCACCTGGGACCGAGCCCTCATCATCGAGCCGCGGCGTGAAACCGATGTGGCCGACGTGCTGGAGATGGCAAACGCCCAGCTCCTCGAGTTGCGCAGCTACGACGAGATGCTGGACGACGAGCTGCCGCGCATGCGCGCCCTGGTCGAGGCCGCGCGGAGCCGCACAAACCTCCTGGCCTCACGCCGCTACGCGCGCCTGGCGCGCCAGCTCCACACCCTCGTCGCCGAGGTAACGGAACTGGCGGAGCGGGTGGATAACGCCCTGCAGGTGACCGAGGACGTGTATCTCGCCCGCGTTTATGCCGCCGCCATGGGCCTGTTCCGCGTGCCGAATGTGAGCGCGGCGGTAGACCGCAAGCTCGACATCATCCGCCAGACCTACACCGCCCTGCACGGGGAAGCCGCCGGCGGGCGGGCCGAGCTGCTGGAGATCGCGATCCTGCTGCTGATCGCGGTCGAGATCGTGCTCTCGCTGATACGGCACTGAGGCCCTTCGGCCTCAGGTCATCCCTTCGCAGAACTTGCGGATGCGCCGGCACGCCTCGTCCAGCGCATCATCGGCGGCAGCGAAGCTGATGCGGAAATGGCCGGGGAACATGAAGGCGGATCCGTGCACCGTCGCCAGCCCGCCCTCCGACAGCAGCGCGAGGACGAAGTCCAGGTCGCTGCCGATCCGCGTGCCGGCCGCGGTGGTGCGGCCGAGGCACTCCGTCATGTCGGGGAAGGCGTAGAAGGCGCCCTCGGGCAGGTGGCAGCGCAGGCCGGGCGTGGCGTTCAGCGCCGCCACCACGCGATCGCGCCGGACCTCATAGGCCTGGCGCATCGCCTCGGTCGGCTCCTGCGGGCCGTCCAGCGCCGCGACGGCGGCGGCCTGGGCGATCGAGCAGGTGTTGGAGGTGCTCTGCCCCTGCAGCTTCTCCATCGCCTTGATGATGTGGCGCGGGGCGCCGCCGAAGCCGATGCGCCAGCCCGTCATCGCATAGGCCTTGGAGCAGCCGTTCATCGTCACCGTGCGCTCGCGCAGCCGCGGCTCCACCTGGGCGAAGGTCGCGAAGCGGCGGCCGTCGAAGAGCAGCTTCTCGTAGATGTCGTCGCTGAAGACATGCACCTGCGGATGGCGCAGCAGCACCTCCGTCAGCCCGCGCAGCTCCTCCGCGCTGTAGGTGGCGCCGGTGGGGTTGGAAGGCGTGTTCACCACCAGCCACTTGGTGCGCGGCGTGATCGCCGCCTCCAGCTGCTCGGGCAGCAGCTTGAAGCCCTGGTTCGGGCCGCAGGGCAGCAGCACCGGCGTGCCCTCAGCTAGGCCGACGATATCAGGGTAGGACACCCAGCAGGGTGCGGGGATGATCACCTCGTCCCCTGGGTTGATGGTGGCGATCAGCGCATCGTAGATCACCTGCTTGCCGCCGGTGGCCACGATGATCTCCTCCGGCGTGTAGTCCAGCCCGTTGTCCCGCTTGAACTTCGCGGCCACGGCGCGGCGCAGCGCCAGCGTTCCCGAGGTGTCGGTGTAGCGCGTCTGGTTGGCGCGGATGGCGGCGATCGCCGCCTCCTTGATGTGCTCGGGCGTGTCGAAATCCGGCTCGCCGGAGGAGATGGCCAGCACGTCCCGGCCCTCCGCCTTCAGCGCCAGCGCGCGCTGGCGCATGGCCGTGGTCTGAGACGGGGAGATGCGGTTCAGGCGGTCCGCGATCACGGTGGTGTCGGTCATGGGTTTCCTCAGCGCGCCGGGCTCAGTCTGGCACGGGCGACGATATCCTTGAACTTGGCCAACTCGCCGGCCAGGAAGGTGCCGGTGGAGGCGGGGGTGCTTTCGCTCACGGCATCGATGCCGGCGGTGCTCAGCCGAGCCTGCACCTCCGGCATGGCGAGCACGGCGTTCGCGGCCGCGTTCAGCCGCGCCACGATCGCGGGCGGCACGCCACGCGGCGCCAGCATGACGTTCCAGGTGGAGGCCTCGAACCCTGCCAGCCCGGCCTCCTGCATCGTGGGCACATCGGGGAAGAGCGGGTGCCGCGCGGCGCTCCCCATGCCAATGAGGCGGAACAGCCCGTCCCGCGCCCCGGCCGCCAGCGATCCGAGCGGTTCCCAGGCGTACTGCACCTCCCCCTTGGTCAGCGCCTCCACCAGCGGCGCGCCGCCGCGATAGGGAATGTGCTCGGCCTGCAGCCCGCCGGCCGAGAGGTTCATCAGCTCCCCCGCCAGTTGTCCGACACTGCCGGAGCCGGAACTGCCCCAACTCGCCGCCCCCGGCCTGGCCCGCAGCCCCGCAATCAGCGCGCCCGGATCGCGATGGGGCGAGGCGTTGGGTACCGCGAGCGCGATCGGGGAGCGGCCCAGGATCGCCACCGGCGCGAAGTCGCCGATCGGATCATAGGGCGTGGTCTCCGGCTGCAGGGCCGGGATGGTGCCATGGGTGGACGGCGTGGCGAGAAGCAGCGCGTGCCCGTCCGCCGGCTGGCGCCGGGCATAGTCGCTGCCGATCACGCCTCCGGCGCCCGCGCGGTTCTCCACCACCATCCGCGCGCCCGCGGCCAGCAACGGCGCCATCCGGTCCGCAACCAGCCGCGCCAGCAGGTCCGCCGATCCGCCCGGCGGAAAGGGAATGGTGAAGGTGATGGCGCGGTCCGGCCATGCGCCGCCCTGGGCGCGGGCCCGGCTGGCAGACAGCCCGGCCATCGCGGCCGCGAGACCGAGGCGGCGGGTGATCATGCAGTGCTCCCTTTCCCCGGCCCGCATCAGCCGAGGGTGATGTTCTGCGTCCGGATGATCTCGCTCGAAATCGGCGAGTCCTCTCCCTCATTAGGCGTCGGATCGTGTCGTGCGGCTACTGCATCGGCTGGATGCCGGGCCACACGACAAGCGACCGCGGACGAGAGGTGGTCATCGCTGGCGACCGCTTGCCCGGCACAAGGGATTCCCACAGATTGCGGCAGCAGGACTGAAAGCATCGCCCTCTTGGACATCCCCGCGCCTCCCTCTCACCCGTTGGCGCAGACCGGGGAGCCCAATCCTCTCCTCATCGCCTGGAACACGCCGTTCGGCGCCCCGCCCTTCGATCGCATTCGCCCGGACCACTTCGCCCGGGCTTTCGAGGCCGCAATGGCGGAGAACCTGGAAGAAGTGGCGGCGATCGGCACCGATCCCGCGGCCCCGAGCTTCGCCAACACCATCGAGGCCCTGGAACGCAGCGGCCGGGCCCTGGCGCGTGTCGGCAACCTGTTCTCCAATCTCGTCGTCAGCCTGGGCGGCCCCGCGCTGGAGGCGCTGGACCGGGAGATGGCGCCCCGGCTCGCGCAGCACGGCATGCGCGTCTCGCTCGACCCCGCCCTGTTCGCCCGGGTGGCGGCGCTGCACGCGCAGCGCGACGCACTGGGGCTGGAGGAGGACGGGCTGCGGCTGCTGGACCGCACCCATCTCGGCTTCATCCGCAGCGGCGCGGCGCTGGACGAGGCGGGCCGGGCGCGCATGGCCGCGATCTCCGAGCGTCTGGCGGTGCTGCACACCAGCTTTGGCCAGAACGTGCTGCATGACGAGACCTCCTGGCATCTGGCGCTCACGGAATCCGATCTCGACGGCCTGCCCTCCTTCCTGCGCGACGGCATGGCGCAGGCGGCGGCCGAGCGCGGGGTTCCCGGCTTCGCCGTCACCCTCTCGCGCTCGCTGATCGAGCCCTTCCTCTCCTTCTCCGCCCGCCGCGACCTGCGGGAGGTGGCCTACCGCGCCTGGACCGCGCGCGGCACGCATCCCGGCGAGCACGACAACCGCCCCCTCATCCCCGAGATCCTCGCGCTGCGCGCGGAACGCGCCCGGCTGCTCGGCTATCCCGGCTTTGCAGAATTCCGTCTGGCCGACAGCATGGCCGGCACGCCGGACGCCGTGCAGGGCCTGCTGGCGCAGGTCTGGGAACCCGCCAAGCGCAAGGCCGCGGTGGAGCGCGACCGGCTGCTCGAAGCGGGGCGTGCCGAGGGGATGGAGGGCCCGCTCGCGCCCTGGGACTGGCGCTACCTCGCCGAGAAGGTGCGCCGCGCCGACTACGCGCTGGATGAGGCGGAGCTGAAGCCCTACTTCGTGTTGGAGAACATGCAGCAGGCCGCCTTCGACACGGCAACGCGGCTGTTCGGCGTCACCTTCCATCCGCGCCCGGACCTGCCCGCCTACCACCCGGATGTGCGGACCTATGAGGTGCGCGACGAGGCCGGGCATGTCGGCCTGTTCACCGCCGATCCCTTCGCGCGCGCCGACAAGCGCTCGGGCGCCTGGATGAGCAGCTATCGCGACCAGGAAGATATGGACGGGCCGGTTTCGCCCATCATCGTCAACAACAACAACTTGGCGCGCGCCGAGCCGACGCTGCTGAGCTTCGATGACGCCGAGACGCTGTTCCACGAATTCGGCCACGCGCTGCACGGGCTGCTGAGCCGGGTGCGCTACCCCGCGCAATCCGGCACCTCCGTCCGCCGCGACTTCGTGGAGCTGCCCTCCCAGATCTTCGAGCACTGGGTCGCCCTGCCGGAGACCCTGCGCCGCTACGCCCTGCACCATGAGACCGGGCAGCCCGTGCCGGACGCGCTGATCGCGCGGCTGCTGGCTGCACGCGGCTTCAACCAGGGCTTCGGCACGGTGGAATACACCGCCTCCGCCCTGATCGACATGGCGCTGCACGCCCATCCCGCGCCCGAGACGATCGACATTGACCACTTCGAGGCAGAGTTCCTGCGGGGCATCGGCATGCCGCCCGAGATCGGCATCCGCCACCGCCCCGCGCATTTCCAGCACCTGTTTGCCGGCGGCGGCTATGCGGCAAGCTACTACGCCTATCTCTGGGCCGAGGTGCTGGATGCGGACGGCTACGAGGCCTTCACCGAGGCGGGTGACCCCTTCGACCCCGCGACCGCCGCACGGCTGCGCACCCTGTTCAGCGCCGGCGACACGCGGGACCCGATGGAGCTCTACATCGCCTTTCGCGGCCACGCGCCCAGCACCGCTGCCCTTCTTCGCAGCCGGGGGCTGGCCGAGGGCTAAGAAGCCCTCGGCCGGCACTCCGTCAGGTCAAAACAGTGTCGCTGCCTCCAGCGCATCGCCGAACCAGGCAGCGATGGCGCAGGAGCATCCCCGTGCAGCACCGCCGCCTTGCGGGATGTGCCTAGCCGGCCCGGCTGCGCGCGATGATGCCGGTGGTGGATCGCCCGGGCACGAGATCGATCAGCGCCACGCGCCCGCCCGCGGACCGCACCGCATCGCCACCCACCACCTCGTCCTCCCGGTAGTCGGCGCCCTTGAACAGCACGTCCGGCCGCAGCCGGGTGATCAGCTCCAGCGGCGTGTCCTCCCCAAAGGCGAGCACCAGATCCACCGATTGCAGCGCCGCGATCACCGCCAGCCGGTCCTCCAGCGGGTTTACGGGGCGGGAGGCGCCCTTGAGCCGCCGCACGCTGTCATCCGTGTTCAGCGCCACCACCAGCCGGTCGCACTGCGCCCGCGCCGCCTGCAGCATGGTGACATGGCCGCGATGCAGGATGTCGAAGCAGCCATTGGTGAAGCCGATCTCCAGTCCCCGCCGCCGCCAATCATCCAGCATCGGGATCGCGCCCTCGGCCGAGACGGCGATCTTGCCGTCGATATCGGCTTCCTCGCCATCCTCGGCCGCCAGCGCCGCAGCAAGCTCGGCGCGGTCCAGCGTCGCGGTGCCAAGCTTGCCCACCACCACGCCCGCCGCCGCATTGGCGATCCGCATGGCGCGCGACAGCGGATGCCCGGCCGCGACCGAGAGCGCCGCGACGGCAATTACCGTGTCCCCCGCACCCGAGACGTCGAACACCTCCTTTGCATGCGCCGGCACGGCATGGACCCCGCCATCCGCCTCCACCAGCAGCATCCCCTTCTCCGAGCGCGTGACGAGGATTGCCTCCGCACCCGACGGCCCGAGCAGCGCCCGCGCGGCCGCCGTCACCTCCGCCTCCGTCTCCGCCGGCCCCTGCGCCGCCGCCCGCAGCTCCTTCAGGTTGGGGGTCAGCAGCGTCGCCCCGGCATAGAAGGCGAAATCGTGCCGCTTGGGGTCGACGAGCACCGGCAGCCCCATCCCCCGCGCCAGCTCGATCGCGTGGCGCACCACATCGGCGCGCAGCAGCCCCTTGGCGTAATCCGAGAGCACCAGCGCGTGGCAGCCCGGGAGCAGCGCCTCCACCCGCGCGCGGATGGCGGCGGCGTCCTCCTCGGCGATCGCGCCCGTCACCTCCTCGTCCAGCCGCACCACATGCTGGTGCCCGGCGATGATGCGGGTCTTGGCGATGGTCGGCCGGGTGGTGGAGGCGATGGTGGCGTCCACCAGCCCGGTGGTCGCCGCGATCAGCCCGCGCAGCTCCCGCCCCGCCGCATCCTCGCCCACCACCCCGACCAGCACCGCCTGCCCGCCGAGGGACCCGATATTGCGCGCCACATTGCCCGCGCCGCCGAGCATCGCGCGGCTGTCCCCCATCCGCACCACCGGCACCGGCGCCTCGGGCGAGATCCGCTCGATCCGCCCGTAATGGAAGCGGTCCAGCATCACGTCGCCCAGGCACAGGATGCGCCGGTCCCCGAAATCGATCATCCCACGCCTCTCAAACCCCGGCCGCCGAGCCTACCACGTCCGCCCCAGGACCGGCCCGGTGGGCCACCAGGATCCCGGCCGTGAGATGATACAGGCTGCTCGCTGGTGCGGGCATGTCCAAGGGCCGCCCGGCCGCGTCCAGCCGCTCGAACCACAGCCCGGCGGGCGCCCCCTCGATATGCCGCCACAGCGCCGCCCGCGCCCGATCCGGCGCGCCATCCGGCCGCAGCGCCTCGGATTTCAGCCGCTCCGTCTGCGGCCAAAGGCGCGACCCTGCCTCCTTCACCGCCCCGTCGCTCCACAAAACGTCCCGCAGCGTTCCGGTCGCCGGGTTCACCGCGTGCCGGTCCACGAAGTCCAGCAGCGCCCGTGCAGCCTGCTCCGCCCTATCAATCGGCCCGGCGGTGCGCCGGTGCCAATCCAGCAGCCACACCCATTCGCAGTGATGCCCGGGCTCCACCTCATGCCGCCCAGCCTCGCGCAGCGGGGTGAACGCCTCGTCAAAACTCTCCGGCAGCGTCCCCGTCCGTGTATCCAGCAGACGCGAGAGGAACAGCCGCACCAGCGCCCCCGCCCGTTCCAGGAACACCGCCTCGCCGAACGCCTCGAACCCTGCCAGGCAGGCTTCCAGCAGGTGCATATGCGGGTTCTGCCGGCGCGGTAGGGAAGGGGGCAACCCCTCCATATAGCCGCCCAGCGGGTGCCGAAACTCGCTCTCCAGATAGCCCATCAACCCCAGCGCCTCCCGCCGCAACGGCTCCGCCGGTATCACCCGGGACGCGCTCGCCAGGGCCAGCAGCACGAAGGCGTGGTCGTATAGATCGCGGTGCTGGTCGATCACCGCCCCGTCCAGCCCGAAGCGCTGCGCATATCCCCCATCCAATTGCCTCGCCCGGCCGAGAAGGAACCCCACCCCCAGCTCCACCGCCTCCGCGGCGCGGGGAAGCCCGGCGGCATGCGCCTGGGCGAAGGTGAAGACCTGCCTGGCGGCCACCCGCAGGCGCCGGAAGGGCGCGGCGCAACCCGAGCCGTCCAGCGCCAGGCTCTCGTGGTAACCCCGGCGCTCCCAGTCCACGCCCTGGTCCAGCCAGAGCGGCCAGACGGTGTCGCGCAGCCAGGTCAGGGGGGCGTCGGGGGGCGGCATCGGTTCGGGCATAGAGCAGAAAGGCCGGGGGGAGGTATCCCCCCGGACCCCCTTCTATTCTTGCGGGTTTGGTGGCGCGCCGGGGGAGGCGGGTGTGCGGGAAGGCTTCTGCGGAAGGCAGGGGGTGGCTATGAAGCGCCTTCATCGAAAAGGAGGCGCAGGTGCTGCTGCTGACGGGGGCCGCGGGCTTCATCGGATCGAACCTGCTCGCCCGCCTGAACGAGAGCGGCCGCACGGATGTCGTGATCTGCGACGCGCTCGGCACCCAGGGCAAGTGGCGCAACCTGCAGAAGCACGAATTCGCCGACCACATCCCGATCGAGGCGCTCACCACCTGGCTGAAGACCGTCCCGAAGCTGGACGGAGTCATCCATCTCGGCGCCAATTCCGATACCACCGCCAGCGACGGCGATCAGGTGATGCAGGCGAATTTCGCCACCTCCCTCGCCCTGTGGAACCACTGCACGGCGACCGGCACGCCCTTCCTCTACGCTTCCTCCGCCGCCACCTACGGCAATGGCGAGGCGGGCTTCGAGGACCGCGACGACCCGGACTTCCTCGCCACCCTCCGCCCGCTGAACCTCTATGGCTGGAGCAAGCACGTCTTCGACCGCCGCGTGGCGCGCATCGTCGCCGAGGGCGGCCCCACCCCGCCGCGCTGGGCCGGGCTGAAGTTCTTCAACGTCTACGGCCCGAACGAATTCCACAAAGGCCATATG
The DNA here is from genome assembly GCF_054165765.1 of Roseomonas sp. WA12. NCBI lineage: Bacteria > Pseudomonadati > Pseudomonadota > Alphaproteobacteria > Acetobacterales > Roseomonadaceae > Roseomonas > Roseomonas sp. WA12. The sequence goes on from NZ_CM135108.1 coordinate 4,520,424, forward strand.
CGCAGCGCCGTCTACAACATCGCGGAAGCGCTCCGCCGCGGTGACCCCGCGCGCCTCTTCGCCTCCGACCGGCCGGATATCGAGGATGGCGGCCAGTCCCGCGACTTCGTGCATGTGGACGATATCTGCGACGTCATCCTGTGGCTGCTGCATGGCAGCGCGCCATCCGGCCTCTACAACATCGGCGCGGGCCGCGCGCGCAGCTTCGCCGACCTCGCCCGCGCGGTCTGCGCCGCCCTCGGGATGGAACCGAACATCGAGTACTTCCCGATGCCCGAGACCCTGCGCGGCCGTTACCAGTACTGGACGGAGGCCGATATCGGAAAGCTCCGCCGTGCCGGCTACAACGCGCCGATGACGGAGCTGGAGGACGGCGTCGCCCGCACCGTCAAAGGCTTCCTCACCCAGGAAGATCCCTACCGCTGACTGGCGGGCTGTCTATTCCTTCTTCACGCCCCAGAACACCGGCACGGTCGTCGGCCGAATACCCGTGACATTGGTGCGCCAGGCCGCATTGGCCCGGAACTGCGCGCCGTTGATATAGGGCAGCACCTCGTAGGCCCGCGCATGCACCTGCTCGAGCAGCGCGCGCCGCTTCGCCGGGTCGCCTTCCTGCGACCAGGCGCGCCGCAGCCGCTCCAGCTCCTCGTCGCAGGGCCAGCCGGCCGGCGCCGCGTCGCAGGTGCTGGCGAGATAGAGGTTGGACAGCGGGTCCGCCGCGTCGAAGGCGTTGGCGATGGTGATGAACAGGTTCCACCCGCCCTGCGCCTGCGGCTCCCGACGGTTGCGGCGCGCCGTCAGCGTGCCCCAGTCCATCGCCTGCACATCCACGTTCAGCCCGGCGCGCCCGAAGGATTCCGCCATCACCAGCGTGGCCGCGTTGTTCAGCCCACTGTCGGTCGCGTTCAGGAACACGATCGGCCGCCCGTCATACCCGGCTTCCCGCAGCAGCTCACGCGCACGGCCGATATCGGCCGCCTGCAGCCCGCGCGCACCCGCGGCGGTTTCCAGCGGCGTGCCGCACATGAAATAGGCCGGGCAATACGGCACCTGCTCGCTGGCGCGGATGCCCATGCCCTCCAGCACGTCCTTTTGATTGATCAGGTACAGCAGCGCTTGCCGCGCGCGCGGGTCGTTGAAGGGCGGCTGGGTGTGGTTGATCCGAACCCAGGCCATGCTGCCGATCGGGTTCACCGGCGCCACGCGGATGCGGCGGTTGCGCTCCAGCGTCGGGATTAGGTCCGGCGGTGGCTGTTCCAGGAAGTCGATCTCGCCATTCGCCAGCGCGTTCACCCCCACCGCCGCGTCCGGCATGGTCAGCCATTCCACGCGGTCCAGGAACACCGCCTTGCTGCCCGCCAGCCCGTCCGGCGCCTCCTCCCGCGCGCGATAGGCGGGGTTGCGGAGGTAAACTGCGCGATCGCCCGCCCGCCACTCATTGGCTTGGAAGATGAAGGGGCCGGAACCGACAGCCTCGGTAATCGCCACATTGGGCGGCGTCTGCGCGATGCGCTCGGGCATGATGAACAACGCGCTGCCCGTCGGCCGCGCCAGCGCCTCCAGCACCAGGCCGAAGGGCTGGGAAAGCCGGATCTCGAAGCTCTTCTCGTCCACCACCTCCATCGCGCCAGTCGCGGCGGCGAGCGCCCGCCCCACCACATCCCGCTGCGCCCAGCGCCGGATCGAGGCCACCGCATCCGCCGCACGCACCGGCTGCCCGTTATGGAAGGCCAGGCCGTCGCGCAGCGTGAAGCGCCAAATCATCCGGTCGTCGGAGACGGTCCAGCTCTGCACCATCTGCGGCCGCGGCACGCCCTGGCTGTCCAGCCCGAAGAGCTGATCGTAGATGAAGAACCCGTGGTTCCGCACCGTCGCCGCCGTGGACTGCACGGGATCGAGGGTGGTGACGGGAAGGGTCAGCGAGATGCGCAGCGTGGTCTGCGCGGCGGCGGGGCCGGCGGCCAGGGCAGCGGCCAGGCCGATGGCCAGGGAGAGGCGATGCAAGGCCATGGCGGGATTCCTTCGGCGGGATCGCGGTTGGACTTGCAGGATACATGCCGGAAGCAAGGCCGGGGGGGAGAACTCCCCCGGACCCCCCTCCTTCTTTTGAGGTTTAGCGTTGGTGCGCGTGCGGCACTGGCGCGCCCCAAACTCGAAGAAATAGATGAGGGGTCCGGGGAGAATACCTTCTCCCCGGCCTTGCTTACTTAACGCGGAAAGATCCGCGCCGCCTGTGCATCCAGCACGCAGGCCTCGCCCCGCCGGGGCAGGGGCGCATCCGGCGCAGGCACCGCATCGAAGGACCCCTGCGCGCCCGAGACCACCAGCCGCGTGCTCGGCCCCGCCGGTCGCACGGCGCGGATGGTGAAGGGCCCGTCCGGCACGGGGCGCGCCAGCAGCTCGTGCGGGCGGATGAAGGCGAGCGCGGGGCCGTCCGGCGCCTGCACGGCGAGCGGCGGCAGCACCTCGCCGTCGAAATGCGCGATGCCGCCGCGAATCGTGCAGGGCACCCGGTTCGCCTCGCCGAGGAAGCCGGCCACGAAGGCGTCGGCGGGCTGGTCCAGCAGGGCCTCGGGGGTATCGAACTGCGCGATCCGGCCGGCGCGCATCACCGCCACGCGGTCCGCCACCTCCATCGCCTCGTCCTGATCGTGGGTGACGAGGATGGTGGTGATCCCCACCTCCTCCTGCAGGCCGCGCAGCCACAGCCGCAGCTCCTTGCGAACCTGAGCGTCCAGCGCGCCGAAGGGCTCGTCCAGCAGCAGGAGGGAGGGCTCGATCGCAAGCGCGCGGGCCAGCGCCACGCGCTGCCGCTGTCCGCCCGAGAGCTGGTCGGGGTACCGGCGCTCCATCTCCGGAATCTGCACCAGCGCGAGCAATTTCCGCACTCGCCTGGCGATCTCCGCCTCGGCGGGGCGGCCGCGCTTGCGCACGCGCAGGCCGAAGGCGACGTTGGAGAACACGTCCATGTGCCGGAACAGCGCGTAGTTCTGGAAGACGAAGCCGATCCCGCGCTCCCGCGCCGGCACCCCCGCCACATCCCGCCCGCCGATGGCGACCGCGCCCGCATCCGCATGGTCCAGCCCGCCGAGGATGCGCAGCAGCGTGGTCTTGCCCGAACCCGAGGGGCCGAGCAGCGCAACGAACTCCCCAGGGCGCACCGACAGGCTCACGCCATCCAGCGCCGCCGCCCCGGCCCCGAAGCGGCGCGTGACGCCTGTGATCTCGACGCCCGTGCCGGCTTTTCCGTCGTTCATGCCGAACTCATCGCCCATTCGCCGGTCCGGGCAAAGTGACGATCAAATCATCTCTCAAACCATCTCTCCGCGGCGGCCCGAGACGCGCTCCAGCACCGTCTTCGCGCCCAGCGTCACCAGCGCCAGCAGGGCAAGCAGCGCGGCCACCGCGAAGGCGGCCGCGAACTGGTACTCGTTGTACAGGATCTCGACATGCAGGGGCATTGTGTTGGTCTCCCCGCGAATATGGCCGGAGACGACCGAGACCGCGCCGAATTCCCCCATCGCCCGCGCATTGCACAGAAGAACACCCGAGAGCAGCGCCCATTTGATGTTGGGCAGCGTCACCAGCCGGAAGCTCTGCCAGCCGCTCGCGCCCAAGGTGGCCGCTGCCTCCTCCTCCGTGCGCCCCTGTTCCTGCATCAGCGGGATCAGCGTGCGCGCGACGAAAGGAAAGGTGACGAAAACGGTCGCCAGCACCAGCCCGGGCAGGGCGAAGACGATCTGCACGTCATGCTTCTGCAGCCAGGGCCCGAGCCAGCCCTGCGCGCCGAAGATCAGCACGAAGACCATGCCGGAGATGACGGGCGAGACGGAGAAGGGCAGCTCGATTAGCGCGATCAGCAGCCGCTTGCCCGTGAATTCGTATTTCGCCACGCACCAGGCGGCGGCGATGCCGCCCAGCGTGTTCACCGGCACGGCGATGGCGGCCACCAGCAGGGTCAGCTGGATCGCGGCCACCGCATCCGGATCGGCATAGGCCTCCAGCACCGTGTCCCAGCCGCGCCGCAGCGCCTCGGTGAAAACCGCAGCGAGCGGCAGGGCGAGGAACACCGTCAGCAGCAGTAGGGCGAGGATCACCGCGCCCCAGCGAAAGGCGGCATGATCGCGCGCGGCGGGTCCGGGCAGCGCACTCACCGGCGCCGCTCCGGCCGCAGCCAGGCCTGGAGGAAGCCGAGCGCCAGCAGCACGAGAAAGGACACCGCGAGCATCGACAGCCCCACGGCGGCGGCGCCCGCGTAATCGAAAGCCTCCAGCCGCTGCACAATGACGAGGGGGGCAATCTCGCTGACGAGGGGGCGGTTGCCGGCGATGAAGATCACGCTGCCATACTCGCCCACCGCGCGCGCGAAGGCGAGGCCGAAGCCCGTCAGCAGCGAAGGCGCCAGCGCCGGCATCACCACCCGCGCCAGCGCCTGCGCGCGGCTGGCGCCGAGGGTGGCCGCCGCCTCCTCCGCCTCGGTGCCGAGGTCCCGCAGAACCGGCTCCACCGTGCGCACGGCAAAGGGCAGGCCGACGAACATCATCGCCACGAAGACACCGAGCGGGGTGTAGGCCACGGTGATGCCCAGGGCCTTCAGCGGCGCGCCCAGCCAGCCATTCGGCGCGAACAGCGCCGTCAGCGCCAGCCCCGCTACAGCCGTCGGCAAGGCAAAGGGCAGGTCCACCATCGCGTCCAGGATGCGGCGCCCCGGGAAGCGCAGCCGTACCAGCACCCAGGCCACCAGCAGCCCGAGCGGAAGGTTCACCAGCGCCGCGAGGAAGGCGGTACCGAAGGAGAGCCGCAGCGCCGCCAGCACCCGCGCATCCGACAGCACCCCGATCACGCCGGAGATCCCGATCTCCCAGGGCCGCAGTGCCAGCGCCGAGAGCGGCACCAGCACGATCAGCGACAGCCAGGCGAGGGTGAAGCCGAGCGACAGACCGAAGCCGGGCAGCGGGTCCCGGCGGCGCGGGGCGGAAAGGGCCAGGCTCAACGAGAGGACCTCAACGCGCGGGCCGGTAGATGCGGTCGAAGCTGCCGCCATCGGCGAAATGGTCGCGCTGTGCCTTCGCCCAGCCGCCGAACTCCTGATCGATGGTGACGAGGTTCATCTCCGGGAAGCGCACCGTGGCCGCCGACAGCGCCGAGGCCTCTCGCGGGCGGTAGAAGTTGCGCGCAGCGATCTCCTGCCCTTCCGCGCTATAGAGATGCCGCAGATAGGCTTCCGCCACCGCGCGCGTGCCGCGCCGGTCCACGTTGCGGTCCACCACCGCCACGGAGGGCTCCGCCAGGATCGAGAGCGAGGGCGCCACGATGTCGAACCCGCCCTCGCCGAACTCCTTCAACGCCAGATAGGCCTCGTTCTCCCAGGCCAGCAGAACGTCACCCTGGCCGCGCTGCACGAAGCTGGTCGTCGAGCCCCGCGCGCCCGTGTCCAGCACGGCCACGTTGCGCATCACCTTGCCCAGGAACTCCTCCGCGGTCGCATCCGAACCGCCCGGCTGCCGCTTCGCCCAGGCCCAGGCGGCCAGGTAGTTCCAGCGCGCCCCGCCCGAGGTCTTGGGGTTGGGAGTGACGATGCTCACCCCATCCTTCGCCAGGTCGCCCCAGTCGCGAAGGCCCTTCGGGTTCCCCTTGCGGGTCAGGAATACGATGGTGCTCGTATAGGGCGCGCTGTTGTGCGGCAGCCGGGCGATCCAATCGCGCTCGATCAGCCCGCGCTCGGCGATCGCGTCCACGTCATAGGCCAGCGCCAGCGTCACCACATCCGCCTGCTGCCCGTCGATCACCGTGCGCGCCTGCGCGCCCGAGCCGCCATGGGATGCGTTTACCCGCACGCGCTGCCCGCCATTCTCCTTCGCCCAATGCGCCGCGAAGGCAGTGTTGAAGGCCCGGTACAACTCCCGCGTCGGGTCGTAGGAGACGTTGAGCAGCGTCGGCAGGCTCTGCGCCCCCGCCGGGCGGGACAGGGCCAGGGCCGGCACAACGAGCGAGGCGCCCAGCAGGCTGCGGCGCGCCATGGTGGGCGTGAAAGGCTTCGGCATTGATCGTCGCTCCTTGCAAAAGCAGGCGGATCAGGCGCGCAGACTAGCCTGCCCGGCGCGCCCGCACACACCCGGGTGGATCACGAGGGGGTCAGGCCTCCTCGGCCCGGATCCCCGCCAGCGGCGCCACGGCCGAAAACCGCGCCACCGTGTCCCGCAGCAGGGCGCCGAAGGCCTCCGGCCCGCCCCCCGCCGGCTCGAAGCCCAGCGAGGCCAGCCGTTCCCGCAGCACCGCATCCTCCATCGCCGTCCGGCCGGCGGCGAGCAGCCGCGCTATCGTCTCGGCCGGGGTCGCGGCCGGGGCCAGCACGCCCATCCAGGTCGTGACGTCGAAGCCCGGTGCCACGGTTTCGGCCACCGTCGGCACCTCCGGCACCACCGCCGCCCGCTTCGCGGAGGTCACGGCCAAGCCCACCAACCGCCCGTCCCGGATATGCCCCGCCACAGCCCCGAGCGTCAGCAGCGAGGCATCCACCACACCCGCCAGCAGATCCGCGATCGCCGGCCCGCCGCCGCGATAGGGCACCACCTCCGCCCGCCCGCCCACGGCCTGGTCGAACAGTGCGCTCGCGAAGTGATGCGCCGTCCCGATCCCTGGTAGGGCGATGTTCGGCCGCCGCGCAGGGTCCCGCACCCGCGCCGCATAGGCCGCGATGTCCGGGATGCCGGAGCGCGGATGAGTGATGATGGCGTGTGGCGACCCAGCTGCCAGCAGTACCGGGGCGAGTTGCGGCAGGGCCGGCACCCCGCCCGGCACGGGCAGTGCCTCCACCGCCGCGAGCGTGTCGTTGGTGAAGAGCAGCGTCCCCCCATCGGCCGGCGCCCGCGTCACGCTGGCATTACCAATGCGGGAGGACGCCCCGCCCACATTCTCCACCACCACGGATTGCCCCAACACCGCCGCGAGCGCCTGGGCGAAGGGGCGCGCGAACACATCCACGCCGCCGCCGGGCGGAAAGGGCACCACCGCCCGTACCGGCCTCGGCCCAACCTGCGCCCGGAGGATGGATGGGGCCGCGAGCAGCGGAAGGGCCGCCAGCAATGCGCGACGGGATATGGAGGGCATTGCGAGTCTCCGCGGTCCGGCGCTGGCCGGACCTTTGCGCGGAGTGGATTTCCTTATTCACTACCATGTCAAGTTATTCGCTGAGGTAAATACAAAATCTAATCGTTCATTATGGCCCGGGTAGGAGGTTCCACTCCGCTGTTTTTTCCCCGAGAACCACTCCATGCAGACCTTCGCGACCGAGGACCGCCTAGCCCGCCTGGCTCGTGCCGCCACCCGGGCGGAAACCCCCAACGGCGCGGGCCGCCTCGTCTGGCACGAGTGGGGCGCCGGCAAGCCCTTGATCCTGCTGCATGGCGGCGCGGGGTCCTGGCGTCACTGGGCCCGCAACATCGAGACGCTCGCCCGCACCCGCCGCGTGATCGCGCCCGATCTCCCCGGCCTTGGCGAATCCGACCTGCCGCCGCCGGGATCTGATCTCCGGGGGATCGCGGCCCTGCTCGCCGAGGGAATCGCGGCCCGGATCGGGCCCGCCACAGCGCATGACCTGGTCGGCTTTTCCTTCGGCGCCAACCTCGCCGGGCATCTGGCCGCGCGCCAGCCCACGGGGCTGGATTCGCTCACCCTGCTCGGCGCGGGCGCCTTGGGCCTGCCGCGCGAGCCCGTGCCCCTCGTCTCGGTGAGGGACCGCGAGGGCGAGGCGCGCACCGAAGCGCATCGGGAAAACCTGACTCGGTTGATGATCGCCGATCCCGCCCGGGTCGACGCCGAGGCCCTGGCCATCCAGGCCTGGAACAGCGACCACGCCCGGTACCGCAGCCGCAACGTCACCGATCCCACCTCGCTGCGCACCGCGCTCGAGACCGTCCGCACGCCCCTGCGGGTGATCTATGGCGAGCGGGACGCGATTGTCATCCCGCATATGGCCGCGCGGATCGACTTCTTCCGCGCCCGCGGCACCGAGCCCCTGGTCATCCCCGGCGCCGGCCATTGGGTGGCCTTCGAGGCGGCTGACCGGGTGAATGAGGCCCTGCTTCCGAAGGGCTAGTCCGCCCTCCTGGGCGCAGCCGGCGCCTCCTCGGCCGGTGCGACCGGCGGCGCAACGCTCTCGCGCGGCTCGGCGGGTGGTGCGGGAGGGGGCGCCGTCGTTTCGCGCGGCGGAGCAGCGCCAGGTGGCGGCGGGGGCGGCGTACTCTCCCGCGCCGGTGCCTCGGCAGGCGGGCGGGCCGGGGGCGGCGTCACCTCGCGTGCCGGCGGCTCGGCCGGCGGTGGCGCGGGCGGCGGTGTGCTCTCGCGCGGCGGAACCGCCGCGGGCGGCGGCGGGGCCGGGGGCGCCTCGCGCAGCGGCGGCGCAGCGGGCGCCACTCTCTCGGGCGCCGCCCTCTCAGGCCGGGGCGCCGCGACGGGCATCACCACGATCGAGACGCTGCGCGCCACCGTGGTGCCGGTCGTGCGGCTGAACCCGGCGACCCGTGCCTCGGAGCGCAAGCGCGAATCGGGCAGCCCGGCAGCGCCCAGCGCGTCCTTCACGGCCCGCGCGCGACGGGCGGCGAGCTGCACGCTCGTCTGCTGCCCCCCCTCGCGCCGGGCATGGCCGAGGATGCAGGCGTTGCGATCGGGCTCGCGCTTGAGCAGGGCGGCGGCGGCGGCCAGGTTGGCCCGGGCGGCATCGGTCAGCCGGTCTCGCCCCGTGGCGAAAGGAATCTCGAAGACATCGTCCTCCAGGTCTTCCGCGCCGATGCAGTTGAAGGCGGGCTGCGGCCGGGCCGGCTGGGCAAGGGCCGGAACCGCGGCCAGCAGGAGGAGGAGGGCGGCGGGGAGCGGGTTCATGCGTCGTCGTCCTTGCTGGTCGCCTGGGCAGGCGGCTGCAGTCCCCGGGCCGCAAGCAGGTTCACCCCGCCGCGGTGATAACGCGCCTCCGACACCTGCCGCGTCAGCACCTGCAGCACCTGCGGGTCGCGTGCCAGCTCGGCCAGTCTTTGCCCGAGCTGCGCGGCGCGGGCGGCAAGCGCGGCCTGGGCGGCCGGCGTTCCGTCCAGTCGGGGCAGGGGGTGGCGGAAGGGCGGGTCCTGCAGCGCCCGCTCCACCAGCAGGTTCGCCAGATCCAGCCCGATCGGCGCGTGGACGCCATAGGCCACATGCACCGAGGCCAGCCCTTCGGCCAGCGCGTCATGGTACCAGCCGCGCGGCAGGTAGAGCAGGTCGCCCGCCTTCAGCAGCACCTTCTCCTTCAGCACACCCTTGGCCCGATCGTGATGCGCCTGGCCGAGGCTGCGAAAGGCCGAGTGGGGAATCGGGTAGTCCGCCCGCCCCGACCAGATGTTCCAGGTCTTCTCCCCCTCGACCTGCACGGCCCAGACGTCATGCGTGTCGAAATGCGTGGGGAAGGCCTTATGGGCCTGGAAGGAGACATAGACATTCGCCTGGGCGCGCCCCAACCCGGCATTCTCCAGCGCCTCGCTCACCGAGGCGAGGCCGGGGGTGAGGCTGTCCACGTCGTTCATGACGAGGGAGGCGCCGCGCGCCACCCATTCGCGCAGCTTGCGGGCATCGGGCTGCAGCACGGGCGTGTTGTCGCGGCTGGTGGCGCGGGCCGAATAGGCCTCCGCCGGCACGGGCTGCCCGTCCATCTGCATCTTCAGCGACTGGCCGGACCAGATATGCGTCTGGTTCAGCAGCCGGTCGATCCCTGCCCAGGACAACACATGGGCGAACTTTGCCGCGCCTCCCTTGATATGGAGCGGCTGGCGGTCGTGGAACTCGCCGAAGAACCGCGCTTGGTCCATCGGGGCGAGCAGGTCGGCGAGGGTGAAGGCCATGATGCCGCCAAAATAGGTCGGTTCCTGGTCGGGCGGCCAGGGGGAGGCTGCGGGATCGGGACGGTTACGGCGGAGATCGCCGTTTTGTCTCGCGGATCATCTTTCGGGCCTTCCTTCACCCGGCCGCGCTTGCGTCCCCGCCCGAGCGTACCGATACCCTTGCCGGCCCGGAGAGGAACGCAGATGCCCGACCATGTGATGCCACCCGCGGCCCCGACTCCGTCCCCCGTCCCCCCGCCCCAGCCCACACCCGGCGCAGGGCCGGACGGCATGCGGGCCGTGTTGCTGGCCGAGGCGGAGGCCGCGCTCGCCCGCCTGGCCCCCGGACTGCCGGAGACGGCCCGCGTCCTGCTCCGCGTTCTCGGCGCCGCGATTCCGCTCGCCGAACTGGCCGGAATGGCGCCCGAGGCGCTGGCCGGGCAGGCCGCCTCCCTCCACGCCCTGGCCGAGACCCGCCGCCGCGGCGAATCGAAGCTTCGCCTATCCCCGCCCGGCGCCGACGGCCGCACGGCGGGCGCGGTGGCCGAGATCGTCACCGACGACATGCCCTTCCTGGTGGACAGCGCCCTGGCCGCGCTCACCCTCTCCGGCCGCGGCGTGCGGCGACTGCTGCACCCTATCCTGGGCGTCGCGCGCGACGCCTCCGGCCGGATGACCGGCCTCGGCCCGGCCGTGCCCGGCAACGCGAACGAGAGCATGATGCGGATCGAGATCGCCCCCGGCGCGGTCCGCCGCCTGGGCGCCGGGGCCCCGCCCGCCGCCGACTGGCCGGGGGTGGAGACCGCCCTGGCGCAGGCCATGGCCGAGGTGCGGATCGCCGTGTCGGATCATGCGGCCATGGTCACCCGCCTGCGGGAGGCAGAGGCCGAGCTGGCCGGCGCCGCGGAGGGCACGGAGGCCATCGCCTTCCTGCGTTGGCTGGCCGAGGACAACTTCGTCCTGCTCGGCCACCGCCTGATCCGCCTGCCCGAGACCGGCCCGATGACGGCCGAGGACGGGCTCGGCCTTCTGCGCGATCCCGAGGTGGCGGTGTTCGACGCGCTGCGCGACCTCTCGGCCGTGCCCGAGGCCGTGCGCGCCTCCCTCGCCCAGCCGGTCGCGCTGACGGTCGCTAAGGGCAATCTTCGCGTTCGCGTCCACCGCCCCAGCCATGCCGATGTGGTGGCCACCCGCATCCTGGCCCCGGACGGGCGGGTGACGGGGGTGCGGCTGTTCATGGGGCTGTTCGCGGCCACCGCCTACAACCGCAACCCGCGCTCCATCCCCTGGCTAGCCCCGAAGGTGAGCCGCATCCTCGCCGCCTCCGGCGCGGCGCCGGACAGCCACGATTCTCGCACCTTCCTGTCCCTGCTGGACACCTGGCCGCGCGACGAGCTGTTCCAGGCGGAGGAGGCCGACATCCTGGCCGGCGCCCGGGTGGCGTTGGACCTCGCCATCCGCCCCCGCCCGGCCCTGGCGCTCAGGCGGGACCCCTTCGGCCGCTTCGTCTCCGCCATTGCCTGGCTGCCGCGCGAGAGCTTCGACACCCGCCTGCGCGAGCGGGTGGGGCGCATCCTCGCCGCCGCCTTCAACGGCCGTCTCTCCGCCTTCTACATTGCGCTTGGCGACACCCCGCTGGCCCGCGTGCACTATGTGATCGGCACGCGGCCGGAGACGACGCCCGAGGTGGATGTCGCGGCGCTGGAAACCGCCATTGCCCGCGCCGCCCGCGCCTTCCCCGAAGCCCTGGCCGAAGCGCTGGCGGAGGAGGCCGGGGAGGCTGAGGGCGCCCGCCTGGCCGCACGCTGGGCCGATGCCTTCCACGGCGCCTATCCGGAGGTGGCGACACCCGCCCAGGGCGTGGCCGACCTGCGGCTCGCCGAGGCCGCCCTGGCCGCCGGCCATCCCGTTGCCGCCATCGGCCGCACCCCCGGAGCCGGCCCGCGCCAGCTGGTGCTGCGCCTCGCCTCCCCGGGCAACAAGCTGGCCCTGGCCGATATGCTGCCCCTGTTCGAGAGCCTGGACCTCCGCGCGATCGAGGAGCAGCCCTGGCGCCTGCACCCCGCCGGCGCCGAGCCTGTGGCGTTGCACCTCTATGCCGTGGAAGCAGGCGCCGAGGCGCCCGACGATCGCTTCGACGAGCTGCTGGGCGCGCTCTCCGCCCTGCTCGACGGGCGGGTGGAGGCGGATGGCTTCAACCGCCTCGTTCTCCGCGCCGGCATCACCTGGCGCGAGGCCTGGCTGCTGCGCACTCTGTTCCGCTGGTGCAAGCAGGTCGGCTTCGCCTTCCCGCAGCCGGCGGTGGAGGCCGCGCTGGCCGCGAACCCGGATGCCGCGCGCATCCTCGTCGCCCTGTTCAACGCCCGCTTCGACCCGGCAGCCACCGAGCGCGACGCCGCCGAATCCCGCGCCCTGGCCGAATGGGCCGCGCTGCTGGAAGGCGTGGCAGACCCCGACACGGACCGCATCCTGTCACGCCTTCGCACCGCGCTGGATGCGGTGATCCGCACCAACTACTTCCAGGGCAAGGACTACCTCTCGATCAAGATCGAGAGCGCGCGCGCCGGCGAGATGCCCGATCCGCGCCCGTGGCGCGAGATCTTCGTCTCGGCCATGCATATGGAAGGTTGCCACCTGCGCGCCGGCGCCGTCGCGCGCGGCGGCATCCGCTGGTCCGACCGGCGGGAGGACTTCCGCACGGAGATCCTGGGCCTGATGAAGGCGCAGCGGCTGAAGAACGTCATCATCGTGCCGACCGGTGCGAAGGGCGGCTTCATCCTTAAGGGCAATGTGCCCCCGGCGAGCGACCGCGAGGCCTTCATGGCCGCCGGCACCGCCGCCTACAAAACCCTTATCCGCGCCATGCTGGACGTGACCGACAACCTGGGCGCCGACGGCTCCGTGGTGCCGCCGCCCGATGTCATCCGCCGCGATGGCGACGATCCCTACATCGTCGCCGCGGCCGATAAGGGCACAGCCACCTTCTCCGACGTCGCGAACGCGCTTTCCATCGAGTACGGCTTCTGGCTGGGCGACGCCTTCGCTTCTGGCGGTTCCGCCGGCTACGACCACAAGGAGATGGGCATCACCGCCAAGGGCGCTTGGGTGATGATTGCACGCCACTTCGCGGAGCAGGGGCTGGACATCCAGGCCGATCCCTTCACCTGCGTCGGCGTCGGCGACATGTCCGGTGATGTCTTCGGCAACGGCCTGCTCATCTCGCGCAGGACGCGACTGCTGGCCGCCTTCGACCACCGCCACATCTTCCTCGACCCCGATCCGAACGCGGAGACCGCCTTCGACGAGCGCGAGCGCCTGTTCAAGCTGCCGCGTTCCTCCTGGGCGGATTACGACGTGCGGCTGGTGAGCGAGGGCGGCGGCGTGTTCCCGCGCAACGCGAAGTTCATCCCGCTCTCGCCCCAGGCCCGCGCGATGCTGGGCATCGCCGAGGAGCGCGCGGAGCCCAATGCCGTGATGCGCGCCATCCTCAAGGCGCAGGTCGATCTCCTCTACTTCGGCGGCATCGGCACCTATGTGAAGGCGAGCACGGAATCCCAGGCCGAGGCCGGGGATCGCGCGAACGACGCGCTGCGCGTCGATGGCGGGGAAATCCGCGCGCGCGTGCTGGGGGAGGGCGCCAACCTCGCCATCACCCAGGCCGGCCGCATCGAGGCGGCGCGCGCCGGCAACAATGGCAGGGGCGTCGCGCTCGACACCGATGCGCTCGACAACTCCGCCGGCGTCAGCACCTCGGACCACGAGGTGAACATCAAGATCCTGCTCGCCGAGGCCGAGCGCGCCGGTCGCCTCACCCGCCTCCAGCGCGACGACCTGCTGCAATCCATGACCGACGAGGTCGCGGCCCTCGTGCTGGCCGACAACGCCGCCCAGTTCGGTGCGCTGTCGCTGGAACAGGCGGCCGGCGCCGAGGCCTTACCCGCGCAAGCCGGGCTGATCACCCGGCTCGAGGCTGCGGGGCTGCTGGACCGCGCCGTGCTCGGCCTGCCTTCCGCTGCCCGCATGGCCGAGCGCATCGGCACGGGTGACGCGCTGACGCGGCCGGAGATCGCGGCGCTGCTGCCGGTGGCCAAGCTCTGGCTGACGGACGCGATCGAGGATTCCGCCCTGGCGGATGATCCGGCTTTCCTGCCGCTGCTGCACAGCTACTTCCCGCGCCCGCTGCAGGAGCGCTTCGCCGACCTGATCGAGACGCATCGCCTGCGCCGCAACCTGATCGCCACCATGCTGGCGAACCGGGCCGCCAACCGCCTCGGCCCGGCCGGGCTGGCGCGGCTGGCCGGGCAGGGGGATGCGGCTTCGGTGGCGCGCGCAGCCTGGCTGGCGGAGCGCCTCTTCGGCCTGGACGAGGCCGCGGACTCGCTGGACGGCACCAACTTGCCCCCGGAAACCCGTCGCGCCGCGCTTCTGGTACTCCGCCGCCTGCATGAGGACGCCGCGCGTTCCCTGCTGGACGACGCCACCGGCACGATGACCGAGGATTCCACCCGCGCGCCCTCCGGCGGCACTGCCCCGCTCGGCGAAGCCGAGTCCCTGCTCCGCCCTGGCGTCTCCGCCCTCATCGCGGCCATGCCGACGCCCGAGGGCAGCCCGCTGCCCGAGACCGCCGCGCGGCTGGTAGAGGGGGCACCTGCCCTCTCCGCCGCGATCGGCATCGTGCGTCTGGCGGCCGTCGCCGGGGTGCAGCCCGCCGAGGCCGCCGCTGCCTGGGATGCGGCCGGCCGCGATTTCGGGTTGGAAGCGCTGCGCGCCGCCGCCCGCGCCGCCCCTGCCCCGGGCGCCTTCGGCCCACGCGCCAAGGCCGGCCTGCTGGAGGACCTGACGGCCTTCCAGGCCCGCATCGCCCGCGCCGCGCTCTCCGGCACCGCCCCGAAGCCGCCCGAGGAGGCCGTCCGCCTCGCCCGGGAAGCCGCGGGGCAGCGCGAGCTGGCCGCCGTGTCCGTGGCGCTGCGCGCTCTGGAACGGGCGTGAGCGCGGGCGGGGCGACGGCATGAACCGCCGCGAATTCGCATGGTCCCTCTATGACTGGGCCAACAGCGCCTTCCCCACGGTGGTGACCACCTTCGTCATCGCCACCTGGTTCACCCAGGGCCTGGCGCCCGACCCCGCGACGGGCCAGGCGCAATGGGGATGGATGCAGACCCTGGCGGGAGTCTCCATCGCCCTGCTCTCGCCCGTGCTCGGCGCCGTGGCCGATGCTGGCGGGCGGCGCCGGCTGATGCTGGGCCTGTGCACCCTGGCCACGGCGGGCTTCACCGCGGCCATCTGGGCCGCCCACCCCAACCCGGACTGGTCGCTCTATCTTCTGGCCTGCGTCGGGCTGGCGACGGTGGCCTTCGAGGTGGGCACAGTCTTCTACAACGCCATGCTGCCGGATGTGACGACCGAGAGCCGGATGGGCCGCCTCTCGGGCTTGGCCTGGGGGATGGGCTATGCGGGCGGGCTCGCCTGCCTGCTGATCTGCCTTTTTGTCTTGATCCAGCCCGATCCGCCGCCCTTTGGGCTGGACCGCGCGGCGGGCGAGCCGATCCGCGCCGCAGCACTTCTAGTAGGCCTGTGGATCCTGGCCTTCGGCTGGCCGGTGCTGGCGGTGCTGCGCGACCGGCCCGGGCCGAAGCCCGGCTGGGGGGCGGCGGCAAAGGCGGGGTTGCAGGAGGTCGGCACCGTTCTGCGCGGCCTGCCCGCGCGCCCGAACATGCTGCGCTTCCTGATCGCGCGGCTGTTCTACACGGACGGCATCAACACCCTCTTCGCCTTCGGCGCCATCTTTGCGGCCGGCGTGCACGGGCTGAGCTTCCAGCAGGTGCTGATGTTCGGCATTGCCATGAACGTCTCCGCCGGGCTCGGTGCCGCGCTGGGCGGGTTGGTGGAGGACCGCGTCGGCTCCCGCCGGATGGTGCTGGTCTCGCTCTGGGCCCTGGTGGTGATCGGGGTGGCGCTGGTACTGGTGGAGAGCACGGCGATGTTCTGGGTGCTGGCGCTCGTGCTCGGCCTGTTCTTCGGCCCGGCACAGGCGGCGTCCCGCACGCTGATGGCGCGGCTGGCACCTCCGGGGGAGATCGCCGCGCATTTCGGGTTGTTCGCCCTGTCCGGCCGCATCACCGGCTTCCTCGGCCCGGCCGTCCTCGCCGCGGTGACGCAATTCAGCGGCAGCCAGCGCGCCGGCATCGCCACCACCGCCGCCTTCATGGCGGTGGGTGCGATGCTGCTGGCGGGGGTGCGGGAGGAGCGGCGCTAGTAGGGCCGCCGCCGCGCCGACCACACCAGCGGCGCCACCGACAGGATGATTCCGGAGACGAGCGCCCCGATGGACAGCAGCCCGGTCGGGGTCACGCGCACCTCCGCCTGAAGGTGCACGTGCTGGCCGAAGCGCAGGTCCACGCTCGCGCTCTGCCTTGATGCGACGTCCTCGGCCAAGCCGTGCCTCCTCTTCTCAGGTCCGCCCCAACAACGCAGGGAGCGGGCCGGGTTTTGCGGCCCCGGACGCGCCCCTTCCTCCGGCCGGAAAGGCCGGTCTATGGTGGGCGCAAGGAAAACGATCCAAGGAGTTCGGATGATGGGTGGAATCCCACGCCGTGGCGTGTTCGCGGCCGGGCTGGTGCTGGCAGCACCCCGAATTCTGCGTGCCCAGACGGCGCAGCAGCTTGCCATCGGCACCGGCACCACGGGCGGCGTGTACTACCCGCTGGGTGGTGCGCTCGCGAACCTCATCTCCCGCCAGATCCCGGGCATGTCGGCCACTGTGGAGGTGACGGGCGGCTCGGTGGGCAATCTCCAGCTTCTCGGCGCCGATCGCGTCGGCCTCATCTTCACCCAGGTGGATGCGGCCGTGGATGCGGTACGCGGCAATGACCGCTTCCGCGGCCGCCCCGTGCCCGCCCGCGCCATCGCGGTGATCTACACCAACCGCATGCAGGCGGTGACGACGGTGGCCACCGGCATCAAGGGCATCCCCGATCTGCGCGGCAAGCGCATTTCCACCGGCGCGCCCGGCTCGGCAACCGAGGTGATGGCGCTGCGGCTGCTCGAGGCCGCGGGCCTCGACCCCGCGAAGGACTTCCGCGCGCGCGAGCGGTTGTCTCCGGCGGAATCCACCAACGCGGTGAAGGACGGCAAGCTTGACGCCTACTTCTTCGTCTCGGGCGTCCCCACCAGCGCGATCACCGATCTGGGCGCGAGCCCCGGTGTGCAGCTGCAGATGATCGACCACGATACCTACACGGCGAAGATCGTGGAGAAGTACGGGCCGGTCTATTTCAACGAGGTGATCCCGGCCGGCACCTATCCCGGCCAGTCCGCCGACAACAAGCAGATGTCGGTCGCCAACGTGCTCGCGGTGCGTGAGGACATGCCGGCCGAGATGGTCACGCGGCTGATCCGCCTGACCTGGGAGGGCCGCGAGGACCTGGCCCGCACCCATGCCGAGGCGCGCAACTTCAAGCTCGAGGGCCAGAAGACCGCCGCCGCCGGAATTCCCTGGCACCCCGCTGCCGAAGCTTTCTGGCGCCAGACCGGGGCGCAACTCGGCTGATGCCGCGCGAGGGAATCGGGACGCCTTCCGACGGGCCAGCCGGCGCGGCGCCGCTGCCGGAGCCGGGCATCGGCGCGAGCCTGCCGCCCGAGGTGGTGCCGGGCTCGCTCGATGCCGCGACCACCGCGCGGGTCGAGGCGCTGATTGAGGAGGAGGAGGGCGCCCAGAACCGGTTCCGCGGCGTCCTCGCCGGGATCGGCACGGCGATGGCGCTGGCGATGAGCCTGTTCCATCTCTGGGCCGCCTGGGACATCGTGCCCACCACCACGCTGCGGTTCGTGCATGTGGGTTTCGCCCTCGCGCTCGGCTTTTTCCTGTTCCCCGTTTCCCGCCGCTTCCGCCACCGCTTCATGCCGTGGGATGCAGTGCTGATCGCGGTCGGCCTCTACGTCATCTGGTACCTGATCTCGGGCGGCGACGACCTGCAGGATCGCGTCATCTTCCCCGAGCCGATGGACCTCGTCGTCGGCTGGATCCTCGTCGCCCTGGTGCTGGAGGTGACGCGGCGCACGACGGGCTGGATCATGCCCGTGGTCGCGATCGCCTTCATCGCCTACGCCTTTTTCGGCAACCACCTGCCAGCACCCTGGACGCACAGGGGCTATGACTCAGAACGGCTGATCCCGCATCTCGCGGTGGGGCTGGACGGCATCTTCGGCACGGCGGTCGATGTCTCGGCGACGCTCATCATCCTGTTCACCATCTACGGCGCCATCCTGCAGCTTTCGGGTGCGGGCAAGTTCTTCGTGGACTTCTCCTTCTCAGTGATGGGCGGCAAGGCGAGCTCCGCCGGGCGTACAGTGGTGCTCTCCTCCTTCCTGCTGGGCGGGCCCTCGGGCTCGGGCGTCGCCACCACCGTCACGCTCGGCACGGTGGCCTGGCCGATGATGAAGAAGGTGGGCTACCGCGCCGCCGATGCGGGCGGGCTGCTCGCGGCCGGCGGGCTGGGCGCCATCATCTCGCCGCCCGTGCTGGGCGCCGCGGCCTTCCTGATCGCCGAGTATCTGAAGATCGGCTACCTCGAAGTGCTGCGGATGGCGATCATCCCCACCTGCCTCTACTACGCGTCGCTGCTCTTCATGGTGGAGCTGGACCAGCGTCGTCTGGGCGCCGCGGGCAAGGCGGTGGAGGTGCCCTCCGCTACTCCGGCGCGCGAGCTGGTGAAGAAGTACGGCTTCCACTTCTCCTCCCTGGTCGCGATTATCGTCTTCATGGTGCTGGGCTACTCCTCCACCCTCGCGGTGCTCTACGCGATGGCGGTGGCGGTGGTGCTGTCCTTCATTCGGCCGGAGACGGCGCTATTCCCGCGCAAGCTGGTCGAGGCGCTGGCGATCGGCGCTATCCAGTCGGTCGGCATTGCCGCCACCTGCGCCTGCGCGGGCATCATCGTCGGCGTCATCACGCTGACGGGGCTGGGGCTGAAATTCTCCGACATTGCCATCCAGGCGGCGAACGGATCGGTGCTCGGCACGGCGCTGTTCACGGGGCTGATCGTCTGGGTGATCGGCCTCGCGGTGCCGGTGACGGCCAGCTACATCATCTGCGCCGTGGTGGCCGCGCCCGCGCTGATGAAACTCGGCGTGCCCGATTACGCCGCGCATATGTTCGTCTTCTACTACGCGGTGCTGTCAGAGGTCTCCCCGCCCACCGCCCTCTCGCCCTTCGCAGCGGCGGCTATCACCGGGGCAGGGCCGTATTCGACCACACTGCAGGCCTGGAAATACACCCTCCCGGCCTTCGTGCTGCCCTTCGTCTTCGTCACCGATCCCGAGGGCGTGGGCCTGCTGCTATCCCTCACGCCCCAGATGACCTGGCTCGACGTGGTCTGGCAGATCCTTCTGGCGACCGCAGGTCTCGCGGCACTGGCGGCGGCCTGCCAGGGCTTCTTCCTGCGGGCGCTGAACGGGCTGGAGCGCGTGGGCTTTACCCTGGCAGGGCTGCTGCTGGTGTTCCCCGCGCTGCTGGAGGGGGCCTTGCCCTGGCTGCCAGCGCCGCACTGGATCGGCATGGCGCTTGGGGCTGCTCTGCTGGCCTGGCAGGGCCGGGGGCGGGCGGTGGCCTGACATCCTCCGTTCGGTCTGTCCGGAGGGGAGGGAGAAGGAATTCTTCCTCCCTCCCGACCTTACTTCATCATCCTTGTTTGCGTGTTGGAGCGCTGGACCGACGTTGCGCCTCGGGTTCCTGGCAAGAGGCCTAAAAAGATTGGCGCTCTCTCCGGTTCCGGAACTGCGGAACGCTCCCGGCTACATATTCTGTCGGGTGATGAAGGCCATGGCGATGTTGTCCTTGTACTTGGCCTGGGACATGGATTTCTGGATCGCCCCGTTCGTATGCGCGTTGGCGATGTTCACGCCCACATGTGGCATGGTGATCAGCGGCCCGACATGGCGTCCCGGCGCGCGGCTCACGGGATCCCAGTTGATCCGCATGTTCACGCCCTTCTTGAACTTCCAGAGGTCGGTCTTCCCAGCGAGGGCGCGCCCGGCCGGCGGCGCGTTGTAGGTGATGAAGGGCATGTCGCACTCCACGCCGACCACCTGCGCCAGGAACCCACCGAGGGAGTGACCGGTCACCAGGATGAACGCCTTCGGGTATTGCCACTGCAGCCGCTTGGCATAGGCGATGCAGTCGCTGGCCCGGTCGACCGTCATGTTAAGGCCGATCTGCAGGTCGTCGACCTTCCAGTCCTTGCCGCCCTTGGAGCCACGGAAGGCGAGGAGGTACTGGTTGTCGCCCTGGTTGAACTTGTAGATTCCCGCTGACCCGCCGCCGGCGTCGCCCTCTGTTTTCCAGCCCAGCCGGTTGTCGTTCTTCGGGTCGAAGAACCCCCCGAGCAGGGTGTAGCCCTCAAAATCGTTGTTTTTATAGATGGCGTTTGCGGCCTGCGACGTGTGCTGAACGGTCATGTGCGCCACGACTTAGTTTCCCCCGGAGCCGGTTTGTTCCGGCAAAGGGTGAAAAGCTAAATTTCGTCGTCGCAACTGTCTAGCTGCGCTGCATGGCGATCTTGCCGGCACTGGCCGGTGTGACCGCATCCGCCACGAACACCCGGACCAGGAGGGGTTGAGGCAGAACCCGTCTCACGGGCCCTGCACTCCCCACCCCCGGCCGCTGCCCACGGCAGGCCCCGCTTAAGAGCCGGGAGGCGCGGCCCCCGTCACAGGCTCACATCACGGTCGGCGGCATTCCGCCGGGGCCCGGCCCGATCGGCGGAATATCCGGCCCGATCGGGTCGTTGTCCGGCCCGATGGGATCGATCACCGGAAACTCCGGCCCGGGTGCCGGGGGCGGGGAGATCGGCTCCGGAGGCGTGGTCTCCGGACCTGGGCCGGGCCCAGGGGCCGGCGAGGGGTCGGGCGGCACGATCTCAGGACTGTCGGACATGGTGTATCTCCTCTTCTCCCGTCATGAACGCCCGAGGCCGGCGGTTGTTCGGCGACGGCTCTCGACTCCCCCCACGCCCGCCGCTAAGGCGCCGCCCATGGCCCTTGCCCCTTCCCTGACCGGCGCCCTTGACCGCCTGCCAGAGACGCGGCGCCCCCGCCTTTGGCTCTCCCTCCTCTGCCTGCTGCTCTGGACGCCGGGCCTCTTCTCCCTGCCGGCCGGGGACCGCGACGAGGCGCGCTTCGCCCAGGCCAGCCGTCAGATGGTAGAGACCGGCGATTACGTTCGAATTCGCAACGGAGAGGTGGAGCGCAACAAGAAGCCGGTGGGCATCCACTGGGCCCAGGCCGGCATCGTCCACACGCTGGAGGCAGCCGGCCTGCCCGCGCGCCGCTGGATCGGCAGCTACCGTCTCGCTTCCGCGCTGGGCGCCTGGCTGGCGGTGCTGGCCACCTTCTCCTTCGGCCGCGCGCTGGTCGGAAGACGCGCCGCCTTTCTCGCTGCCGCGCTGCTCGCCGCCGCCCTGCTGCTGCTGGTCGAGACCCATATCGCAAAGACTGATGCCGCTCTGCTGGCCAGCATCGTCGCGGCCATGGGGCTGATGGGGCGCGCCTATCTCACTCCGGCCGCCTTCGGACCGCGCGCCGCGCTCGGCTTCTGGCTCGCCCTTGGCGCCGGGGTGCTCTTGAAGGGCCCGATCGCGCCGATGGTGCCATTGCTGGCCGGGCTCACCCTTTTCGTCGCGGATCGCGGATGGCGGGGTGCACCCTGGCTACGCGCGCTGCGACCGATCTGGGGCGTGCCCTTGATGATCGCCTGCGCGCTGCCCTGGCTGGTCGCCATCGGCATCGCCACCGAAGGCCGCTTCTTCGCCCAGGCGCTGGGCGACGACATGCTGAACAAGGTGGGCTCTGGGGAGGAAGCCCATTGGGGGCCGCCCGGCTACTACCTGCTCACCTTCGGCATCGCGGCCTTTCCCGGCGCCTTCCTTGTCCTGCGTGGCCTGCCCTGGGCCTGGGAGGCGCGGATGCGGCCGGGCACACGCTACCTTCTCGCCTGGGCCGCGCCGACCTGGCTGCTGTTCGAGGCAGTGGCGACGAAGCTGCCGCACTACGTCCTGCCCGCCTATCCCGCGCTGCTGCTGCTCGGCGCCGCCTGGGCCTGCGACCCCCTCCGCAAACCCGCGCCGCGCTGGCTGGCCTGGCTCGGCTGGCTGGCGCTGTTCGGCACCGCCATTGGCCTCGCCATCGGCGCCGTAGCCCTGCCCATCGCCGCGGACGGGCGGATCGCCCTCATCGGCCTGCTCGCCCCACTCGCCGCCGCGCTCCTGCTCTGGGCGGTTGTCCATGCCGCGCGGGCCGGGGACTGGCCGCGCGCCGGTCTCTCCGCCGCTCTCCTCGCCGTCCCGCTCTACGCTGTGGTGCTCGGCGGGGTGCTGCCCAACCTGACCGCGCCCTGGGTCTCTCCCCGCGTCGCCGCTCTGCTGCGGGCCGAGGGTGTGCCGGCCGACCGCTTCGGCATTGCCGGCTTCCACGAGCCCTCTCTCGTCTTCGAGGCCGGCACCGCCACCCGTCTCCTCACCGACGGCACCGAGGCAGCCCGGTACCTGGCCACCGCCCCGGATCGGGTGGTGGCCGTGGAGGGCCGCGAGGTCCCGCGCTTCGAGGCCGAGGCCTCCACAACCGGCCTGCGCGCCCGCGCGGTCGGCCGGGTGGAAGGCTTCAACTATGTCCGTGGCCGCCGCGTGGTCATCACCCTCTTCCGGGCCGGCTGACCATGCTACAGACGATCGCCGACTTCATGGCGGCCACCGGCGTCGCCGGCATCTTCCTGCTGATGTTGGCGGAGAACATTTTTCCGCCCATCCCCTCCGAAGCCATCATGCCCGTGGCCGGCTTCGCCGCCGCCCAAGGCCAGCTCAATCCTTTGGCCGTGTTCCTGGCCGGCACCGCCGGCGCCATCCTGGGCAATGCTATCTGGTACGAGGCAGCCCGCGCCGTCGGCCAGGCCCGCGTCGAGCACTTCGCCGACCGCTACGGCCGCTATGTCGGCATCATCGGCCAGGACGTGCGCGACGCCTCGGCCCTGCTGGTGCGCTGGGGCGTCTGGGCCGTGCTGGTCTGCCGTTGCCTGCCCGGGCCACGCACCCTCATCTCCGTGCCGGCCGGCATCGCGCGCATGGGCCGACCATCCTTCTATCTCGCCACCATCATCGGAACCGCCGCCTGGACCGGGTTCCTGATGACCGCGGGATGGCTGCTGCAAGGGCAGTGGGAACGGATCGGGCACTGGATGGAGCCGCTGGCCATCGCCGTCGTTGCGGCGGCTGTGCTGACCTATGCGTGGCATCTGTGGCGGACACGGGGACGGTGGAAACAGGGCGCGGGTGACCCCGGGTGAGGCCTTTACCGTCTCGGTGCGACCCGTTCACCGTCCCTGGAAAACCGGCTTCCGCCGCTCGTTGAAGGCCGCTACGGCCTCGCGGAAATCTGCGCTGCGCGGAAAGTCGTCCAGCTCCGCCTCATCGGCCGCCGTGATCGGCAACGGCCCGCGCAGGGCGCGAAGCGCGCGCTTGTGAAAGCGGTTGGCCAGCGGCGCGCCTTCCGCGATGCGCGCGGCCAGCGCCAGTGCCTCCGCCTGAACCTGATCGTCCGTGACGAGCCGGGTCAGCAGGCGGCGGGCAAGTGCCTCCTCGCCGGAATAGGTGCGGCCTTCCACCAGCATCTCCATCGCCACGGCCTCGCCTGCGATGCGCAGAAGCGCGTCCAGCCCTTCATGCGGATAGTAGAGGCTGAGGTTCCGCGCCGGGATGCCCATGCGGGTGGAGGGTCCGCCCACGCGGAAGTCGCACATCAGCGCGAGCCCGCAGCCGCCGCCGAGCGCATGGCCCCGCAGCGCCGCCACCACGGGATGCATGCAGCGCTCGATGGAGAGGAAGGCGTTCACCAGCGCCGTGTGGTAGGCGCGTTCGCGTTCCGCCGTGCCGCGTTCCTCGCGGAATGCTGTGACATCCGCGCCGGCGGAGAAGGCGTCCTCGCCGGCGCCACGCAGGATGACGCAGCGCAGGGATTCATCGGCCGAAAGGGAGTCGAAGGTCTCGGACAGCGCCTGCCACATGGGCATGGTCAGC
Source organism: Roseomonas sp. WA12 (assembly GCF_054165765.1). Taxonomy (NCBI): domain Bacteria; kingdom Pseudomonadati; phylum Pseudomonadota; class Alphaproteobacteria; order Acetobacterales; family Roseomonadaceae; genus Roseomonas; species Roseomonas sp. WA12. The sequence goes on from NZ_CM135108.1 coordinate 4,544,335, forward strand.
GCGTTGCGCTTCGCCGGGCGATTGATGGTGAGGGTGGCGAGGCCGCCCTCGCGCGTGAGGTGAAGATCGGGGTGGCTCATGGTGCCGGGCAGGGTGCGGGCGCGGGGTTGCCCGGGCAAGCCCCCGTACCCTCATGGAGCAACCGGGCCGCGCCGGGACCGTTCCAACGCCTGACCGCATACCCGGAAGGAGTTCCCGATGGCCGAAGCCAAGACCGAGCACGAGCAGCGCGAGAAGGTCCGCGAGCTGATCAAGGACGTGCAGACCACCGTGATGGTGACGCATGGCGATGACGAGCGGCTGCGCGGGCGGCCGATGGTCGCTGCCGGGCTGGACCCCGATGGCAAGACCCTGTGGTTCTTCTCGGGCAGCGGCACGGAGAAGACCGAGGAGATCGCAAAGAACGACCGCGTCCTTCTGTCCTACTCCGATCCTTCGAAGCAGAACTACGTCTCCGTCTCCGGCAAGGCCCGGGTGGTGCGCGACGTGGCGAAGCAGAAGGAGCTCTGGCAGGAGAGCATGAAGACCTGGTTCCCGGACGGGCCCGAGGATGCTCGCATAGCCCTCATCGCCGTCGAGATGACGGGAGCCGAGTACTGGGATAGCCCGTCCTCCACGCTGCTTCACGCCTATGGCTATGTAAAGGCCACGCTGACGGGCCAGCCGCCGAAGGGTGGCGAGAACGAGCGCGTTTCCTTCTCGGGGGCGTAATAAAAAGGGTTGCTGTGACGGTGGCGGGGCTCCACCCTGTGGAGACCCCGCCCTGCGTGCCCGGAACGCGGGATCCAGGAAGGGTTGAGACCCATCCTGCTCGCGGATGCGGAGACCCCTTTTGCCCATTCCGGCTTCGGAACGCGCGGCTATGCGCCTCGCTTTCCGCCTTGCCCTTCTCGATGCTATTCCGCCGGACGGCAGCATCGCCCAGCGTTGCGCAGCCCTTGAGGTCGCCCGTGACCGCCTGGGCGCCTTCCTGGTTGCAGATGCGAATGCGAATGCCCTTCCGAGCATACTGCACGGCATCCGTGACCGCGCAGTCCTCGCCGCCGCCCTTGAAGGCGGGTTCGAGGAGGCCTGGGCGGTGGTGACCAGCCGGCCCTGGTAGCCCCTTAGGCCTGCTTCAGCTCGATCAGGGAGCGGCGAATCTTCCGGCCTCGGCGGATCCGGTCCTCGATGAACCCTGCCTCGCCCCAGCGGATGGCGCGGCCGAAGGCCTGGGCGTCCTCCGTCAGCCGCGCCAGCATCTCCAGCACGGCCTCGCGGTTGTTCAGGAAGATGTCGCGCCACATGTCCACGTCGCTGGCCGCAATGCGCGTGAAGTCGCGGAAGCCCGAAGCCGCGAATCGCAGCACCGCCTCCCGCGTTTCCTGCGCCAGGTCGTCCGCCGTGCCGCAGATGGTGAAGGCGATGAGATGCGGCAGGTGGGAGACGATGGCGACCACCTTGTCATGCGTCGCCGCATCCATCGTCTCGATCATCGAGCCCGCGCGCTCCCATAGGGCGCGGATCTTGGCCACGGCTTCGGGATCGGCTCCCGGCGGCGGGGTGATGATGCACCAGCGGCCCTTGAACAGCTCGGGGAAGCCGGCATCCGGCCCCGAATGCTCCGTTCCGGCCATGGGATGCGCGGGCACGAGATGCACGCCCTCCGGCAGCAGCGGCAGGAGGTCACGAAGCACGCTGCCCTTTGTGGAACCGACATCGCTCAGGATGCAGCCGGGCGCGAGATGCGGCGCGATATGCGCCATCACCCCCGCATAGGCACCGACGGGCACGCAGAGGATGACAGCATCGCAGCCCGCGACAGCCTTTGCCGCGTCGCCCTCCACCACATCGGCGATGCCGAGCACGCGCACGCGCTCCAACGTGTGCTCGCTGCGCGCGCTGGCCACCAGCTCGCGCGCGATGTCGTCCCGCGCTTGGGCCACTCGCAGCATGGAGGAACCGACGAGGCCCGGACCGATGATGCAGAGACGCTGGAAGAGCGGTGCCTCAGCCACGCGGGAAATCCTGCAATGCGTCGAGCACCATCCCGCACTCCTCCGCATTGCCGATGGTGATGCGCAGGCAGGTCGGCAGCGCGTAGACGGCCACTCCGCGCACGATCAGCCCGCGTGAGCGGAGATGGGCATCGGCGGCCTTCGCGCGGTCCGCGCTGCCGAAATCAACGAGCAGGAAGTTGCCGTGGCTGGGATGCACGGTCAGGCCGAGCGCCTCCATGCCCTGCGTCATCTTCGCGCGCCACTCGGCGTTGTGCGCGACGCTTCTCTTCACCCAGTCCGGCTCAGACAGGGCAGCGATGCCGGCGGCCATGGCGGCCGCGTTCACGTTGAAGGGGCCGCGCACGCGGTTCATCACGTCAATGATGGCGGCCGGCCCGTAGGCCCAACCCAGCCGCATCCCGCCCAGGCCCCAGACCTTGCTGAAGGTGCGGGTCATCACCGTGTTGGAGCCGGCATCCACCAACGCCTGGCCGGGATCGTAATCCGGGTCCTCGACATATTCGGCATAGGCGGAATCGAGGATCAGCAGGATGTCTTCGCGCAGCCCGGAGCGCAGGCGGTTCACCTCGGCCTGCGGCAGCAGCGCGCCGGTCGGGTTGTTCGGGTTGGCCAGGATCACCAGCCGGGTGCGCGGGCCGCAGGCGGCGATCAGCCCGTCCACATCCGCCACCAGGTTCTTCTCGGGCACTTTGATGATGCCGCAACCGGCCCAGCGGCCGGTCAGCTCGTACATCAGGAAGCCATGGGCGGACATGACCAGCTCCGTCCCCTCGCCGCCATAGGCGAGGATCAGCAGCGCCAGGAGTTCATCGGACCCGTTGCCGACCACGATCCGCGCAGGGTCCAGCCCGTGGTGGCGCCCGATCGCCTCGCGCAGCGCGGTCGCGCCGCCATCGGGGTAGCGATGCGCCTCGCGCCCGGCCGCCGCGATCGCCTCGATCGCCGCCGGGGGCGGCCCGAAAGCGCCCTCGTTGGAGGAGAGCTTCACGATCCGGTTCACGCCCGGAACCTTCGATTCACCGCCCACATAGGGCTCGACCGAGAGGATGGAGGGGCGGGGCATCACGGGCATGGGCAGCGTCTCTGTCAGAGGCAGGGGGCGGGGAGGGGTCCGCGTGAGGAGGAAATCAGCCGGTTTCGGCCTCATCCGGTACGGGCGCGGCGTAACCACCGATCGGCGCGGGACGGAGGGCGGAGACGGCGGCGAGCCGGGGGTCGCCTGCTGTGATCAGCCCCTCCACCTCCGCCAGGGCGCGCATCCCATCGGCGGAGAGGATCAGCCGGAGCGGCGGCAGCCCCGCCGCGGCCAGGGTCGAGACCAGCGCATCGCGCGAGGTATTGGGCGCGCGCTCCAGCCGGAGCAGCCCGCGGTCGCCCGGAGTGGCGTCGGCCGCGAAACCCGCTACGACAAGGGCGCTGGGCAGCAGCTGGCCGGGCTGCATCAGGAAGGGCAGGGCGGCGACAACCTGCAGGCGCGGCGCATCCAGGCTGATCCACCAAGCGGCCTCCGGCGGTTCGCCATCGGCCGGCGAAGGCAGAATGGCCACTGAGGCCTCGCCCGCTGAGAGGGCGGCCAGGGCGCGGGAGGGTGTGGCGTGGGTGCGCAGCGGCATGTCCAGGCCGAAATGCCCGCGCGCCAGGGTCTCGGCGCCCGCCATGGTGGCGACCGAGAAGGCCGATTGCAGCCGCAGGGAGGAGGCGATCACCTCTCGCCACAGCCGGGCGATGGTGGCGCGCGGCATCGGCCCGGCATGGCGGGCCAGCAGGCGGCGCAGGATCATCGCCTCCCGACCCGGCCGGAAGCTGGCGCCGCCCATCTTCATGCCCTGGGCCGAGAGCTGGGCGGACAGTCCGGCGCGGCGCATCAGCAGGTCGTGCAGCGCGTCGTCGATCGCGTCGAACTCGGCGCGGGCGGCGGCGAGCGCGGCAGGCTGCACGGCGGCGGGGTCGGAGAGGGCAGGGTCTGGCATGGGGTTCGCCGGGTCTAGCGCCCCCATCGCAAGGCGCCAAGGCATCGCGGCGCCGGTGCCGGGCCGTCGCCCAGTTCTTCGGCATGGAGGCCACGCCGAAGAACACGAAACGAGGAAATGGCGGTCTGAATTACCCGAAAAAGAAAGAGGGTCCCGAAAGTCCTTTGAATGTGCCGGGGAAAAGCCTATATAGAAATTGTCAGTTTCGTTGTTTCGGTTTGCCTCTTCTGTCCGGGAGAAATCCTGGGCGCCGGGTCTGGTTTCCGTTTCAAATTGAAGATGACCCCCCGGGTAATGTTGCCCGGAGGTTTTCCGTTTTGATCGGAAATCGCATCATGCCCATCGGCACCGTCAAGTGGTTTAACGCGACCAAGGGCTTCGGCTTCATCCAGCCCGAGGACGGCTCCAAGGACGTCTTCCTTCACATCTCCGACGTGCAGCGCTCCGGCCTGCAGGAGCCCCGTGAGGGCGACCGCCTCGAGTACGAGGTCATGCAGGGCCAGCAGGGCAAGTCCTCTGCCGGCAATCTGCGCCAGGCCTGAGTAAGAGAGGGGCGGTTCTGCCGCCCTCTCATCGGTCGCAGCGCCTGCGCCGCGGCACGCCTTGGACCCCGGTCGGATCTTCCGACCGGGGTTCTTTGTGTCCGGGGGGCGGGATGAGCGCTGCCGGGCTCACGCCATGCCTTGCCCCCCCGTGCCCGGGCTCCTAATCCTCCCGGCATGAGCCAGGCCCTGTCCCTGCCGGATGTCGATCACCAGCGCGCCGTCTTTCCGGACGGGCTGATGCTGGATGCCGGCATGATGTTGGCGCCGCTGGCCGTGGCCTATCGCACCTATGGCCGGCTGAACGCTGCGGCCAGCAACGCCGTCCTCGTCTGCCATGCCCTCACGGGCGACCAGTACCTGGCCGAGCCCAACCCCGTGACGGGCAAGCCGGGCTGGTGGGAAACCGTGGTCGGCCCCGGCCGTCCGATCGACACGGACCGCTTCTTTGTCATCTGCGCCAATGTGCTGGGCGGCTGCATGGGCAGTACCGGCCCGCGCGAGGAGATGACGGACGCGCAGGGCAGGGGCCTCAGCCGTCCCTGGGGCATCGATTTTCCCTCCATCACCATCCGCGACATGGTTCGTGCCCAGAAGCGCTTGGTGGAGCACCTAGGCATCACTCGCCTGCTAGCGGTCGTCGGCGGCTCCATGGGCGGCATGCAGGCGTTGCAATGGGCGGCCACCTACCCCGAGGCGGTCTTCGCCTGCGCCCCTATTGCCACCGCGGCCCATCACTCCGCCCAGAACATCGCCTTCCACGAGGTCGGCCGCGCCGCGGTCCATGCGGACCCGGATTTCTGCGGTGGCGCCTACTGGAAGGAGGGCCGCATCCCCGCCCAGGGCCTCTCGGTGGCGCGGATGGTGGCGCATATCACCTACCTGTCCGAGAGCGCGCTGACCCGGAAGTTCGGCCGCCGCCTGCAGGGCGCCAAAGCCGTAACCTTCCTTGAGGACGTCTTCGCGGTGGAAAGCTACCTCCGCCACCAAGGCAGCACCTTCATCCGCCGCTTCGACGCCAACTCCTACCTCACCATCACCCGCGCCATGGATTACTTCGACCTGGCCGCCGATGCCGGGGACGACCTGTCGCGCGCCTTCCAGGGCACGCCCACGCGCTTCTTCATCGCCTCTTTCTCCTCGGACTGGCTGTTTCCCACCACTGAGAGCCGCGCCATCACCCGCGCGCTGAACACGGCCGCCGCCCGCGTCTCCTTTGTCGAGCTGAACTCCGACAAGGGGCACGACGCCTTTCTGCTGGACGAGCCGGAGTTCCACGCGGCGCTTGGCGGCTTCCTGCGCGGTGCCGCCGATGCGGTGGGGGTCTGACCATGGGCGTCCAGCCGCGCGAACCCATCCGCTACGTCGCCAAGAACATGCGGCTCGACCTGCGTCTGATCGCGGAGATGATCCCCGAAGGCGCGAAGGTGCTCGATATCGGCTGCGGCGACGGCGAGCTGATCGAGCACCTGACCCGCGAGAAGCACGCCGATGCCCGCGGTATCGAGATCGACATGGCCGAAGCGACGCGCGCCGTGGCCCGCGGCCTTGCCGTGATCCATGGCGATGCCGATGCCGACCTTCGGCACTACCCGGACGGCGCCTTCGACTACGTCGTGCTGTCCCGCACGCTGCAGGCCGTTGAGCGCCCGCGCGAGGTGCTGCGGCAGATGCTGCGCATCGGCACCCACGCCATCGTCTCCTTCCCGAATTTCGGCCACTGGCAGATGCGCTGGCGCCTGCTCTCCACCGGGCGGATGCCGGATACGGACACCTGGAACCGCCCCTGGTACGAGACCCCCAACATCCATCCCTGCACGATCCTCGACTTCGTGGCGCTCTGCGAGAAGGACGGCTACGCCGTGGATGGCTGGCTCGCGGTGGATGAGCACGGGCTGCAGGCGCCCTGGCGGCGCGGGCTGCGCCTGGCCAACCTGTTCGGGGAACAGGCCCTGTTCCTGCTCAGCCGGAAGGGCTGATTGCGCTATCCTGTCACGCCCGACGGCCGCTACTTCGTCGTCCGCGGCCGGCTCTGGCGGCTGGCGAATCCGGGCCTCCCGGAGGAGCAGCGCGCGGTGCTCACCCGGGAGTTGATGGCCGCCCGCCGTGCTGTCGGCACCGCCCTGAAATCCGGCGACGAACCCGCCCTGCGCGCCGCCCGTGCCGCCGTGGACGCGGCCAAGCGCGCCCTAGGGGAGCGCGGCCCGGTGTGGTGGACCGACGGTGCGCCGGACCTCAACCGGCACATGGCGCGCAACACCTCCTATGCCGAATGGTTCGCCGCGCAGGATGAACAAAGCCCTAAAAAATCAGTGCGCTAATCCCCATATGGGGGCTATGCGACAGTTCCCCGCGGGGTCGCGCACCGAAGCGCTCCCGCCCCTTCCCAAGCCCCTGAAGCGCCGCGTCGCCCGCCTTTCCCAGGCGGTGCGCGAGCGCCGCGCGCTGGAGCTGCTCTATGGCGGCGCTTGGCGCGTGGTGCACCCGCACGCCATCGGCCGAATGGGCACGGGCCGCGTCGGGCTGCTCACCTGGCAGACGGCCGGCCTTGCCCGTGGTCCGGAGAATCCGGGGGAAGGCTGGCGCATGTTTGATGTCGCGCGCATTGAGGGCACGCGCGCGCTGCGGGCCCATTTCGCGCCCCGCCCGCGGCCCGGCCCGAGCTGGACCGCGGGCATCGGTACCCCCGTGGCCGAGGTGCCGTCCCGCGCCGAGGCTCTGGCCGAGGCGGCCTGACGCGGCGGCGTCAGCCCTGCCGCCGCTCCAGAACCCGATCCACCATGGCTGGTGCCAGGCCGAGATAGTTGGCCGGGTCGCAGCGCCGCTGCACGCCCTCAGCGCCGCCGAGCGCCTCCACGACCTCCGGTACCTCCATCAGAGCCTCGGCCAGTCCCCGGCCGGAGGTGAGGGCGGCGCGGCAGGCATCGTACACCACGTCATGCGCGTGCTGTCGCCCGAGGGCCGGGGCCGCAGCCATCATCACCGCCTCGGCGACGATCAGCCCGCCGGACATGTCGAGGTTCACTCGCATGCGATCCGTGTTCACGGTCAGCCCGGAGAGCGCGAAGCGCGCCTGGGTCAGGCAGGAGGCGGTGAGGAGGAAGCTCTCCGGCAGCGCCATCCATTCCAGGTGCCAGGGGCCGGTGGCGCGCTCGAAATCCTGCACCATCGCGTCAAGGATCAGCGCCACCTGCTGCCGAACCGCCTTGGCGGTGGCCAGCATGATCTCGGACGAGATCGGGTTGCGCTTCTGCGGCATGGTGGAGGAGGCGCCGCGGCCCTTCACGAAGGGCTCCATCACCTCGCCCCCGAACTCGGTGGACATCATTAGCATGATATCCGTCGCCACCTTCGCCAGCGTTCCCGTGACGAGACCGAGAAAGGCCACCGCCTCCGCCAGCCCGTCCCGCGCCACATGCCAGGTGATCACGGGCTGGCCGAGGCCGAGCTCGCGGCAGAACTCCTCCTGCACGCGGAAGCCGTCCTCACCGAGCGAGGCCAGCGTGCCCGCCGCGCCCGCGAACTGCCCGACCAGCACGCGCGGGCGCAGCTGCTCCAGACGCTCCGCATGGCGGTCCATCGCCGCCAGCCAGATCGCCACCTTGTAGCCGAAGGTGACGGGCAGGGCCTGCTGCAGATGGGTGCGGCCCGCCATCGGCGTATCACGATGGCGCGCGGCCAGATCGGCGAGGATGCCGCGCAGCGCGTCGATATCGGCGGCCACGAGATCCAGCGCAGCGCGGACCTGCAGCACACTCGCCGTGTCCATGATGTCCTGCGTCGTGGCGCCCCAGTGCAGGTATCGCCCGGCTTCTCCCGCCATCTCCGCGAACTGGTGCACGAGCGGCAGGATGGGATAGCCGACATTCTCGGTTTCCCGCTTCAGGCGGTCCCAGTCGAAGGACGGGTCGTTACCGGCCGCGGCGATGTGCTCGGCCGCCTCGGCGGGGATGACGCCACAGCGGGCCTCGGCCCGGGCAAGCGCCACCTCCACCTCGACATAGCGGGCGATCAGCGCCTCGTCGGAGAAGACGGCGCGCATCTCGGGCGTGCCGAACATGTCGCGGAACAGGATGGAATCGAGCGGGGTGCTGGGCATGGTCGGGCTCCGTCTGGCAGCTATTCGGGGCGAACGCCGGCCTGGTTCATCACGCCGCGCCAGCGCTCCACCTCGGAGACGAGGAAGGCGCGTGTGCCGGCGAGGTCCGCATCCGGCATGGGCACGTTGCCCAGCTCGGCGAGCCTGGCGACCAAGGCCGTGTCCTTCATCGCGGCCCGTACCTCGGCATGCAGGCGATCCACGATGGGCTGCGGCGTGCCGGCGGGGGCGAAGAGCATGTTCCAGGTGGACATCTGGAAGTCCGCCAGTTCCGGGATGCCGCTCTCGCGCACCGTCGGCAGGTCCGGCAGGAAGGGGACGCGGGCGGGCGAGGTGACGGCGAGCGGGCGCACCATGCCACCCCGGATGCTGCCGAGCGCTGTGGTGGAGGTGTCGTTCACCGAGGCGATGGTACCCGATAGAAGGTCTGTCATCGCATTGGCCACGCCGCGATAGACGATGTGGTTCATCCGTGCGCCGGTCTTGGCAAGCAATTGCACCATCGAGACATGGGCCGCCGAGCCGTTGCCGGCAGAACCGTAATCCAGATGGTCCGGCCGGGCACGGGCTGCGTCGATCAGGTCACGCAGCGTGCGGTAGGGCGAGTTCGCCCCGACGAGCACGACCACCGGCCCCTCCATCAGCACGCTGACCGGCATGAAATCCGCGACGGAGTCGTAAGGCATGCGCCGGTAGAGGCTGGGGTTGATCGAGTGGGAGAGGTTGTTGAACAGCAGCGTGTAGCCATCCGGCGCCGCCTTCGCGACGACGTCGGCGCCGATGGTGGAGCCGGCGCCCGTGCGGTTCTCCACCAGCACGCGCCCGTTCATCTGCTTCGAGAGCTGCTCCGCGAAGACACGGCCCAGCGTGTCTGTCGGCCCGCCGGCTGAGAAGGGGAGGATCAGGCGGACCGGCCGGTCCGGGTAGGCGGCGCCCTGGGCCCGGAGCGCCCGGGGTGCGGCGAGCCCTGCTGCGGCCAGTGAGACTGAGAAGATCGCACGGCGTCTCACGGACATGGGTCCCCCTCTGAAAGGTTCGATCCTTTCGATTGGTACGGTCCTATTCTTTGGCCGACGCGCTTGTCAACAACGGGGCAGGCCGTACCAATGGGCCGATGCCGTCCACCCTTTCCGAGCCGCGCTATGTCTCCCTCGCGCGCGAACTGGCCATGGAGATCGCTGCCGGACGGCACCCGCTCGGCTCCCAGATGCCGCCCGAGGTGGAGATGGCGGCGGAGCGGGGTGTCAGCCGCACCACCATGCGGGCCGCGCTGGACCGGCTGGAGAGCCTTGGCCTCATCTCCCGGCGCCGGCGCGCGGGGACGCGGGTGACGGCGCTGGGGCCGACCGGCCGGGGGGTCTATCTTCAGTCCCTCGCCGGGATCGGCGATCTTCTCCAATACGCGGCGGAGACGCGGCGCGAGATCCTGGCCGTCGCGCCCGCCGTCGCCGACCACGCGCTGGAGGAGGCGCTCGGGCTGCAGGCCGGCCGGCGGTGGCTTCGCGTCGTCAGCCGCCGCGTGCCCTCGGGCGGCGGCGCCGCGCTCTGCTGGACCGAAACCCATGCCGATGCCGACGCCGCGCCGCCCGACCTGGAGGGGCGCCTGCGCGGCCGGGATGCGGCAGAGCTGGTCGCTTCGGTGCTGGCGGCCTCGTCCGGACGGCCAATCGCGGAGGTGGCGCAGGAGATCGGCGCCGCCGGAATCCCCCCCGGCGAGGTTGCCGAGGGCCTCGACGCCGTGCCCGGCGCGCATGCGCTGCGGATCACCCGGCGCTACCTGGATCCTTCCGGCGCGCCGCTGGCCGTCAGCGTCAGCCTGCATCCGGAGGGTCGCTTCTCCTATGTCAGCCGCCTGCGCCGTGCGGCGGATGCCCCGCCCTGAGGGGAGGGGCTCACCCCTGCAGGTGCGCCCGCACCATGGCCAGCTTCTCCGGATTGCGGACGACATAGATCGCCGCCACCCGCCCGTCCCGGATCTCCAGCGCCGTCGTTTCCGGCAGCCCGTCCGTCTCCAGCGTCACATATCCTGGAAGGCCATTGATGCGGCCGAGATGCAGCAACGGCGCTGGCGCCCGCTTGCGGGCCAGCCCGGCATAGAAGCGCCCGACCCTGTCCGGCCCGAGGATCGGGTTGAGGGCGGCGTTCCGGATGCCACCACCATCGGTGTGCAGCACCACATCCCCCGCCAGCAGCTCGCGCAACCCGGCCTCGTTCCCGTCCCGCGATGCGGCGAGGAAGGCGCGGGCGATCCGCTGCGCCTCCGCCTCCTCCACCGCCTGACGCGGGCGATCCTCGCCCAGCCGCTCGCGGGCGCGGGTGGCCAGCTTGCGCAATGCCGGCTCCTGCCGGCCCAGCAGGCCGGCGATCTCGGCGAAGGGCGTCTCGAACAGGTCGTGCAGGATGAAGACCGCGCGCTCGGCGGGGGACAGGCGTTGCAGGGTGAGCAGGAAGGCCACCGAAAGGTCCTGTGCCCGCGCCTGGACCGCTTCCTGCGGCGCGTCCTCCGACACCAGCGCAGGCAGGTCCAGCATCGGCTCGGGCAGCCAGGGGCCGACATAGCGTTCCCGCCGGACCCGGGCCGATCTCAGGTGGTCCAGGCTCAGCCGGGTGGCCACCTTCAGCAGCCAGGCGCGCGGGGTCTCAATGGCGCGGCGATCGGCGGCGTTCCAGCGCAGGAAGGTGTCCTGCGCCACATCCTCCGCTGTCGCCAGCGATCCGGTCATGCGGTAGGCGAGCCCGATCAGCTCCGCCCGCAGCGGCGCAAAATGCTCGGCGACGTCGGGCTCGCAGCCCATGGTCAGGCGGCCGCGGGAAGCTGGGCGGGCACGCTGCGGAAGCCGATGGCAAGGCGGTTCCAGGCGTTGATCGTGCCGATCAGCACGGTAAGCTTCACGATCTCCTCCTCACTGAAATGCGGCGCCAGGGCCCCGTAGTCGGCGTCCGGCGCATGGGTCTCGGCGATAAGGGTGAGCGCCTCGGTCCAGGCCAGCGCGGCCCGCTCGCGCGCCGTGTAGTGGGGCGCCTCCCGCCAGGCGTCGAGGAGGAACAGCCGGGCCGCGGACTCCCCCTCCCTCATCGCGTCGCGCGTGTGCATCTCGATGCAGAAGGCGCAGCCATTGATCTGCGAGGCGCGGGTCTTCACCAGGTGAATCAGCCCGTGCTCCAGCCCGCTGGAGGCGACGGCACGTTCCAGGCCCAGCATGGCCTGCAGGAGCTTGGGGGCGGCGGCGAAGTAGTCGAGGCGGGGTGTCATGGCGACCTCCGATGGGGTTGATGCCCATAGGACGAGGCAGCGGCACCGGATGTGACAGGGCGAGACAGGTTTTCCACGTCCCGCGCCGTGCCGCCCGCCACTGCAACGAGGACGCTGACACCCGTGGGCGCGCCGCGCTAGCCTGGGCACGGGCCTCGGGGGAGGCCTTTGGGGGTTCCACTTCGTGGCCGGGTTCATCCTGCGCTTCGTGCTGCTCGCGCTCGCGGGCGGTGCGCTCACCGCCTGCGGGTCCAGCCGCGGCCCGGTCTCGGCCGGCTACGGCTATGAGGCCAGCGATGGCTACCAGTCCTGCGTGCCCTATGCCCGGGCGCGCTCGGGAATCGATCTGCGCGGCGATGGCTGGCAGTGGTGGGAGGCCGCCGCTGGCCGCTACGACCGCGCCCAGAGCCCGCACCCCGGCGCCGTGCTGGTGTTTCAGCGCACGTCGCGCCTGCGGGACGGCCATGTGGCCGTGGTCTCCCGCGTGCTCGGCCCGCGCGAGATCCGGGTGGACCATGCCAACTGGGCCTCGGGCGGGCTGAAGGGGCGGGTGGCACGGGACCAGGCGGTGATCGACGTCTCCGCCCGCAACGACTGGTCCGAGGTGCGCGTCTGGTATCCGCCGGCCGGGGTGGTGGGGAACACGGTGTTTCCCGCCCATGGCTTCATCCTGCCTGCCCGGCGCTGGGCCTCGGCCGGCTGAACCCCTGTGGGCCGCCGGGCGGGTCGGATGACGCGCCTGTCATCTCCCCATTGCGCCGCGGCCCCGCATGGCCCATGTCCCCTGTGGAATGAGGCAAGGCGGTGCCCCTGGTCGCCCGGAGCGCGCCGCCCTAGTCTCCCTCAGGCCATCACCCGGAAACGGGGGCGAAGGCCGCAGGCCCGCCAAACCACGCAAGGATATCGGGGCGTCACATGGGTTCGTTCAGCATCTGGCACTGGCTCGTCGTGCTGCTGGTCGTGCTGCTGCTCTTCGGCAGCGGCAAGATCAGCGGGCTGATGGGTGACCTCGCGACAGGCATCAAGTCCTTCAAGAAGAACATCAAGGAGGACGATGTCGACGCCTCCATGGCTGAGACGACGACCACCACGACCCCGACCGGCACCCTGCCGCCGACGGGCGTGCACGCGGCCGCGGACCCGAACCGCACCGTGGTCCGGCAGCCCCCGGGCCCGGTCTGAACCCACCCTTCGGCACAAGGCGCGCCGGTCTCCCCTTGAGGGGTGGCCGGCGCGCTGCGTTTGAGAGGCAGGTTACAGTTTCATGGCCGATCCCATCCCGGACTCCGCGATCCGCGCCATCGTCGAGGCAGGCCGCCGCATGGCCGAGCGGAACTGGGTGCCGGCGACCGCCGGCAACATCTCCGTCCGGCTTCCGGGCGGGCGCGTGGCGATTACCCGCTCCGGCTTCCACAAGGCGCATCTGACTGCCGATTCCGTCATGGCCGTCGACCTGCACGGGATGCCGGAGGACCCATACCTCCGCCCCTCGGCCGAGACCGGCCTACATTGCGGCGCTTATCGCTTCGATCCCGGTGTGGGCGCGGTGGTTCATGGCCATTCCATCGCCAACACCGTCCTCTCCCGCCGCGCCGGCGATTCGATCCGCCTTTCGGGCTTCGAGTTGCTGAAGGCCTTTCCCGGCCTGCCCACCCATGAGGCGGCGATCGAGCTTCCCGTGCTGGACAACGACCAGGACATCCCTCGCCTTCAACGCGCGGTTGAGGCGCGCTGGAAGGGCATGGCCGCCCCGATCCTTCCCGGGTATTTGATCCGCGGCCACGGTGTCTATGTATGGGGCCCCGACATGGACGCCGCGCTGGCGCGCCTGGAGGGGCTGGAATTCATGCTGGCCTGCGAGATGGCCACCCTGTCCATCAATCCCCTGCCGGGAGGTTCCGCGCCATGAGCCGCCTCGTCGTCCACGACGCCACCACCAACGCCGTGCTGCAGGATACGCAGGACGCGGCGGAGATCGCCCGCATCCTGTCTGGCATCGGCGTGCGCTTCGAGCGTTGGGAGGTGGCCGACCTGCCCGCTGGCGCCGAGGCCGACGCGGTGCTCGCTGCCTACAAGCCGCGGCTGGACGCCCTTATGGGTGAGACCGGCGCCGGCACAGCGGACGTGATCCGCCTGACCGCGGATCACCCGCAGGCCGATGCGCTGCGCACGAAGTTTCTGGCCGAGCACATCCACACCGAGGATGAGGTCCGCTTCTTCCACGAGGGCGCGGGCAACTTCATCCTGAACGTGGGCGGGAAAGTGTACGACGCCCATTGCACGCGCGGCGACCTCATCTCCGTGCCCGCCGACACCCAGCACTGGTTCGATGCCGGGCCGGTGCCGAACGTGACCGCGCTGCGGATCTTCACCGACACCACCGGCTGGACGCCGCATTACACTGGCACCGACATGTCGGAGCGCTTCCCGGCCACCGTGGCTTGATGACGACCGCAGCCCCGCCCGCCCTCCGGGCGGTCGTCTGCGACATTGAGGGCACGACCAGCGCGATCGCCTTCGTGAAGGAGACCCTGTTCCCCTTCGCCGAGGGCGCGCTGGCCGGCTTCCTGCGCGAGCACGCCGCCGAGCCCGATGTCGCCGCCATCCTGAACGAGGTCTGCGCCCTGGCTCCTGGCCAGGACCCGGCCGAGGCGTTGCGCGGCTGGATGGCGCGGGACGAGAAGGTGACGCCGTTGAAGGCGCTGCAGGGCATGATCTGGCGCCAGGGCTTCGAGTCCGGTGCGCTGCGCGGTCATCTCTGGCCCGATGTCGCGCCCTGCCTGCGGGCCTGGGCACGGGCGGGGCTCGCGCTCCGGATCTACTCCTCCGGCTCTGTCGAGGCGCAGAAGCTGCTCTTCGGCCATTCCGAGGCAGGCGACCTGACGCCCATCCTGTCCGGCTACGACGACACCCGCACCGGGCCGAAGCGCGAGGCCGGGTCCTATGCCGCGATCGCGCTGGCGGCCGGGTTCGCGCCTGGCGAGATGCTGTTCCTCTCCGACATCGCCGAGGAGTTGGACGCGGCGGCGGCGGCCGGAATGCGGACCTGCCAGCTCGTCCGTCCCGGCGATGGCACGGTGGCCACCTCCCGCCACCCCACCTGCGCCACGTTTCCCGAAGTGGCCGACCGCTTCGGCCTGCCTGCTCCGGACGAGCCGCCCCTCGCCTGAGGCGGGGCTCCTCTCCGTCACATACTCGCGCTGGCAACCCCTCCTGCGGGCCGCTAGAGCGGAATGCCGAGGGCCGAGCCGCCCGCGCGCACGCCAACTTCCCCCTCGCCCGGATCCCGGGAGGCACTGCCCATGATGACCACCTATTCCCTCCAGGGTTCCGCCTGCGCCGTGCATGGCGGGCTGGACACGGCGGAGTCGATCGCCGCCGCCACCTGGATCGACATGCTGAATCCGACTCCGGAGGAGGAGCAGGCAGTCCAGCAGGCGCTGCATGTCGAGGTGCCGACCCGCGAGGAGATGCAGGAGATCGAGAGCTCCTCGCGGCTCTACAAGGAAGGCGAGGTGCTCTTCCTTACCGCCTCCTTCCTCTACGGCGCCGAGGAGGGGGAGTTCGGCTCCACCCCCATCACCTTCGTCCTCGCGCCCACCGCACTCATCACCGTGCGCTACGCAACGCCCAAGGCCTTCTCGGTCTTCGCCGTGCGCGCCCAGCGCCAGGCCCTGCCGCTGCTGCGCACGCCCGACGGCGTGATGCTGCACCTGTTCGAGCAGATCGTGGACCGGCTGGCCGATATTCTCGAGCGCACGGCCTCCGAGATGGACCGTGCGAGCCAGACCACCTTCCGCAATGCGCGGAACATGCAGGTGAAGGCGAACAAGCGGGACGTGGACCTGCGCCAGGCCCTGATCGCCCTCGGCCAGGTCGGCGAGGTGACGAGCCGCGCGAGCGACACGCTGCTGGGCCTGACGCGCATCCTCACCTTCGTCGGCGCCGAGAAGGCGAACGCCGTGCGCAAGGAGAACCAAGTGATGATCAAGACGCTGGTTCGGGACGTGCGCTCGCTGGTGGAATACGCCAACACCATGAACAGCAAGGCCAACTTCCTGCTGGACGCCGTGCTGGGCATTATCAGCATGGACCAGAATGGCATTATCAAGACCTTTACCGTCGCGTCCGTGGCGCTGATGCCGCCCACCCTTATCGCCAGCATTTACGGCATGAACTTCGAGTTCATGCCGGAGCTGAAATGGGCGCTCGGCTATCCCTGGGCCCTGCTGCTGATGGTGGTGAGCGCGCTGCTGCCGATCCTGTACTTCAAGCGCAAGGGCTGGCTCTAGGCGGGGCCCCGCTCCGGGGCGGGGACGGCTCGTTTCCCGCTGGATTAGGCACCCGGACCGATCGAGGTTTATAGAAGATGCGGCATATGGCCGGTCACTCCCGGGGGGAGCGTGGCCAGGTCATCCTGTTGAAGACGAACTGCGATCGGAATCCGTGATGCACACAAGAAAGAGGGTCCTGGTGACCGGGGGCGCCGGATTCCTAGGTTCTCATCTTTGCGAACGCCTGCTCGACCGCGGCGACCATGTCATCTGCCTCGACAACTACTTTACGGGCACGCGCGACAACATCGCGCATCTCTTGCAGAACCCGTATTTCGAGGTGATCCGGCACGACGTCACCTTCCCGATCTATCTGGAAGTGGACCAGATCTACAACCTGGCCTGCCCGGCCTCCCCCATCCACTACCAGCACGACCCCGTGCAGACGACCAAGACGAGCGTCCATGGCGCCATCAACGTCCTCGGCCTGGCCAAGCGGCTGCGGGTACCGGTGTTCCAGGCCTCCACGAGCGAGGTTTATGGCGACCCCACCGTCCACCCGCAGGTTGAGGAGTACTGGGGCAACGTGAACCCTGTCGGCCTCCGCTCCTGCTACGACGAGGGCAAGCGCTGCGCTGAGACGCTGTTCTTCGACTACCACCGCCAGCACGGGCTGGAGATCAAGGTCGCGCGCATCTTCAACACCTATGGCCCGCGCATGCACCCGAATGACGGGCGCGTGGTGTCCAACTTCATCGTCCAGGCGCTGCGCGGCGAGTCGATCACCATCTATGGCGAGGGCAGCCAGACCCGCTCCTTCTGCTACGTCTCGGATCTGATCGAGGGCTTCATCCGCCTGATGGAGTCCGACCCGAGCGTCACCGGCCCCATCAATCTCGGCAATCCCGAGGAATTCAGCATCCGCGAACTGGCGGAGCTGGTGCTGGAGGAGGTGGGTGGCCCCAGCCGGCTGGTGTTCCAGGCCCTGCCCAGCGACGACCCCCGCCAGCGGCGCCCGGATATCAGCAAGGCCAATAGCTTGCTGGGCTGGGAGCCGAAGGTGCGGCTGCTGGAGGGGCTGCGCTCCACCATCGCGCATTTCGAGGGACTGCTCCGCCAGGGCGGCCCCGTGCGCGCCAAGGCGCCGTCCCGCGCCATTTCCTGAGGGAAAAGGCCTGGGGAGTTCACCTCCCCGGCCTTCCCCGCTATCCCGGGACACCAGGATCGGGAGAGACCCCATGCGCGCCGTCTTCGTGGATGCAAACGCCACCCTCGCCGAAGTGGCGCAGCGCCTGCACCGCAGCAGCGACATCCCCGTGCAGGTAAACGTCCAGCCCGACATCACCTCGGACGACCTGCCCGCGCTGCTGGGGGATGCCGGGATCGCCATCATCGATCACACGCATCTCCCGACCGCCATCGCCCGGCAGTGCAAGGGCCTGAAGCACGTCGTCTTCCTCGGCACCGGCGCGCGCAGCTACATGAACCCGGACGAGCTGGAGGCCGAGTGCGGCATCCAGACCCATATCATCAAGGGCTATGGCGACACGGCCGTGGCCGAGATGGCTTTCGCGCTGATGTGGGCCGCGGCCAAGGGCCTGGCCTTCATGGATCGCGGCATCCGTGCCGGGAAGTGGCTGCGCACCGATGGCGTGGAGCTGACGCGCAAGACGGTGGGGCTGATCGGCTATGGCGGGATCGGGGCCGAGATGGCGCGGCTCTGCAACGGCGCGGGCATGCGCGTGATCGCCTGGAACCGCACGGCGCGGGACGTGCCGGGGGTGGAGTTCGTGGAGCTGGACACGCTGCTGGCCGAAAGCCATGTCGTCTCCCTGCACCTGTTGCTGAGCGACGAGACGCGCGGCTTCCTCTCCTCAGAGCGCATCGCGAAGATGCGGCCCGGCGCCATCTTCGTGAACACCGCGCGCGGCGCCATCACGGATGAACAGGCGCTGGCGAATGCGGTGGAGAGCGGCGCCATCGGCCATATCGCGCTGGATGTGTATGCGGAGGAGCCGCTGCCGGCCGGCCACTTCCTCTCCAAGGTGGAGAACGCGACGCTCGCCGCCCATTCCGCCTTCCGCACGCCCGAGGCGAGCGACAACCTGATCGAGGCTGCGCTCGAGCACTGCCGTCGCATCGCGCGCGAGGGCTGACCGGGATGCCGCGCCACGTCGCCGTCATCGGCGCAGGCGTCGAGGGCGCGGCGAGCGCGGTGGAGCTGCTGCGCGCCGGCCACCGCGTGACAATCATCGAGCCGGGGGAGCCCGGCGGGCCGCAGGCGGCCAGCTTCGGCAATGCGGGATGGCTCTCCTCCCATTCCGTGCTGCCGGCCAGCGCGCCCGGGCTGTGGCGCAAGGTGCCGTCCTTCCTGCGGGATCCGCTGGGTCCGCTGGCGGTGCGCTGGGGATACCTCCCGAAGGTGGCGCCCTGGCTGCTGCGCTATCTCGCGGCCGGCTCGAGCGAGGCGAAGCTGCTGGGCATCGCGCAATCGCTGCGCCCGCTGCTGAAGGACAGCCCGGTGCTGCACGCGGCCCTCGCGCGCGAGGCCGGGATGCCGGAGCTGATCGAGCACAAGGGGCTGATGAACGCCTGGCACTCCCGCGCCGGCTTCGAGGCCGAGGCGATGGGCTGGCGCATCCGCAAGCAGGTCGGGATCAGCTGGACGGAGATCGAGGGCGATGCCCTGCGGGCGCTCGAACCCGATCTGGACCCCGCCTACACCTTCGCGGTGCTGACCGAGGAGGCCGGGCGCTGCCTGTCGCCGGGCCGGCTGATCGCCGCGCTGGTGGCGCATGCGCAGCGGAACAGCGCCGCGCTGCGCAAGGCCGCGGCGACCGGCTTCCGGCTGGAAGGGCGCGCCTTGAAGGCCGTGGTGCTGTCGGATGGCAGCGCCCTGGAATGCGATGCCGCGGTGATCTGCTGCGGCGCCCGCTCCGCGCCTCTGGCCGCCCAGCTTGGCGACCGCGTGCCGCTGGAAACCGAGCGCGGCTACCATGTGATGCTGCGGGGCGCGAATCTCGGGCCGCGCCACTCCATCAGCCTCGGCGCCGCGAAGATGGTGGTGAACCCGATGGAGGACGGGCTTCGCGCCGCGGGCCAGGTGGAGATCGCGGGGCTGGAGGGCGCGCCCAACTGGAAGCGCGCCGAGATCCTGCGCGACCACCTGCTGCGCAGCTTCCCCGGCCTGCCCAACCCCTATCCGGCGGAGCTGGTGACCACCTGGCTCGGCCATCGCCCCAGCACGCCGGACGGCATGCCGGTGATCGCGCCATCCACGCGCTGCCCGGATGTAATCCATGCCTTCGGCCACGGCCATGTCGGGCTCGTGGCGGGGCCGCGCACCGGGCGGATCGTGGCGCAGCTTCTCTCCGGTCAGCCGCCGGAAATCCCGATCGCCCCCTTCTCCCCCACCCGTTTCCGGTAGAGGCGCCCGATGACAGCCATTCCCACCGCCAGCCCCCGCCGCGGCATCGCAAAGGGGGGCAAGGCGCTCTACGGCGCCCCTCTGGGCATCCTAATGCTGGAGGCGCGCTTCCCGCGCATCCATGGCGACATGGGCAATGGCGGCACTTGGCCCTTCCCGGTGCTGTACCGCCTCGTGCGCGGGGCTAGCCCCGAGAAGGTGGTGCTGAACGGCGCACAGGGCCTGCTGGACGTGTTCCTGGAGGCTGCCGCCGACCTCGTCTCCCAGGGCGCCGAGGCCATCACCACGAATTGCGGCTTCCTCTCGCTGTTCCAGAAGGAATTGGCGGCGCATGTGGGCGTGCCGGTCGCCACCAGCAGCATGATGCAGGTGCCCTGGGTGCAGGCGATGCTGCCGCCTGGCCAGCGCGTCGGTCTCGTCACCGTCTCCGGCTCATCCCTGACGCCGCGCCATCTGGAGGCCGTCGGCGTGCCTCTCGACATCCCGATGGAGGGCACCGAGAGCGGCCGCGAGTTCTTCCGCGTGCTGATCCGTGCCGAGAAGGACGACATGGACGTGGATCTCGCCGAGAGGGACGTGGTGGAGGCCGCTCAGCGTCTCGTCGCCCGCCATCCGGAGGTGGGCGCCATCGTACTCGAATGCACGAACATGCCGCCCTACGCCGCAGCCGTACAGCGCGCGACGGGGCGACCCGTCTACGACATCTATTCGATGATCACCTATTTCCACGCGGGGCTGCGCCCACGCGACTTCGCGCGGGACTGACGCCTTCGGGACCTAGTGCAGGACCTCACCGGGCGGCACGTCCTGCCAGTCCAGAATCGGCGGGCGCGGTGTGGCCAACCTGGATACAGGCCTCGCGCCGACGCGCTGGCCTTCCATCGTCATTTGCGGCAGCACCGGGCGGATCAGAGCCGAAATCATCCCCCGGCCCTGGTCGTCCCGCAGCATCGAGACGTAGTTCTGCACCCAGATGATTGAACCATCTGCGCGCAGGTAGCGCTTCACGATGGTGAAGGACTCGTCCCGCGTCTTCAGGCGTTCCAGCAGCGGGCCATTGCTGGCCCAATCCTCGGGATGGGTGATGTCATGAATGCTGCGCTGCAGCAGCTCGTGTCGCTGGAAGCCCAGCAACCCGCAAAGGGTCTGATCCACCTGGGTGAACCGTCCCTCCACATCCGCCAGGGCATGCCCGAAGCGCTGATCGAGCAAAATCGAGGTCCCGTACCCCGTGCCGGATGATCCCGGCGCGTGTTGCGATGTGTGAACGCGCAGCAGACCGTCAAGTCTCGTACCCATCGCGCGCGACTTCGTGGAATTCGGGAACCCCCGGCGAGGTGCCCGGTTAATTCCCCGATTGCCCGGCCCGATCGGCCCCGCACAGGAGAGAGCCAATGCCCCGCATTCCCGGCGCCGTCATCGTCATCGCCGGCGCCTCCAGTGGCATCGGCCGCGCCACCGCCCAGCGCCTTGCGCGGGAAGGGGCGCATCTCGTCCTCGCCTCCCGCCGCGCCGACACGCTGGCCGAGGTGGTTTCCGAATGCACCCGCCTGGGCGCCGAGGCGATCGCGGTGCCCACCGACGTGACGGACTCCACCGCCGTGCAGGCCCTGGCCGAGGCCGCCCGCGCCCGCTTCGGGCGGATCGATGTCTGGATCAACAATGCAGGCGTGGGCGTCGTCGGCCCCTTCGACCAAGTACCGGCGGAATCCCATGCCCAGACCATCCGCATCAACCTGCTCGGCCAGGTGAATGGCGCCCATGCCGCGCTGCCGGTCTTCAAGCAGCAGCGCCACGGCGTGCTGGTGAACACGCTCTCCATCGGCTCCTTCGTGCCCACGCCCTACGCGGCCTCCTACGCCGCCTCCAAGGCCGGGTTGCGCGGCTTCACGGAATCCCTCCGCGCCGAGCTGCAGGACTGGCCGGGGATCCATGTCTGTGACGTCTATCCCGCCATCGTGGACACGCCGGGCCTGCGCCATGCGGCCAACCATAGCGGCCACAAGATCGAGGCCGGCGGCCCTATCTCCTCCCCCTTCGAGGTGGCGGACGCGATCCTCTCCCTCATCCGCCATCCGCGTGATTCGGCGATGGTCGGCTGGTCCGCCCGGGCGATCCGCCTGGTGGCGGCCATCGCGCCCGGTCCGGTGCGCTGGGCATCGGGGCGGATGATGCGAAAGGGCCTGGAAAGCGCCCCGAAGACCTCGCCTACTGACGGCAACCTCTTCACGGCGCCTGGGGATCATGGCGTCTATGGCGGTTTCCGCACCGAGCCGGCGGTCCGGATTCCCACCAAGGCCTGGATGGCCGCGGCCGGGGTCCTCGTCTTCTGGCTGGTCCGCAAACGCTGAAAGGATTGCCCCGCGTGGAGATCAACATTCCGGAGGTGCGCGCCGAGGTCGAGGCTGCCTTCGCCCGCTACGAGCAGGCGCTGATCACCAACGACGTTCCTGTGCTCGAGGAACTCTTTCGGGATGCGCCGCAGACCATCCGCTATGGCGTGGCCGAGAACCTCTACGGCATGGACGAGATCCGCGCCTTCCGCCGCGCCCGCCCTTCGGTGGGGCTGATGCGCAGCATCTTCCGGACCGAGATCACCACCTATGGCCGCGACTTCGCCACGGCCAACACAATGTTCAGGCGGGATACGGCACCGGGAAAGGTGGGGCGTCAGAGCCAGGCCTGGGTGCGGTGCCCCGAGGGATGGCGGGTGGTCTCAGCCCATGTGAGCACCGTGGCCGAGTAGAAGGCCAAGCCCGCCAACGCCCCTGATCCGCGGCAGCCTCCAAGGAAAAGGAGGGGGGCCGGGGGAGTTCACCTCCCCCGGCCTTCGATCACCCCGCGACCAGCCGCTGGGTCTGCTCGCCCAACCCCGAGATCCCCAGCCGCATCACCTGCCCGGGCTTGAGATAGACCGGCGGCTTCATCCCCAGCCCCACGCCCGGCGGCGTGCCCGTCGTGATGATGTCGCCGGGATGCAGGGTGATGAATTGGCTGACATAGGAAACGATGGTCCGCACGTCGAAGATCATCGTGCGGGTCGAGCCGTTCTGCATCCGCTGGCCGTCCACCTCCAGCCAGAGCGACAGGTCCTGCGGATCCGGCACCTCGTCGGCCGTCACCAGCCAGGGCCCGACGGGCCCGTAGCCATCCGCGCTCTTGCCTTTGTCCCAGGTTCCGCCGCGCTCCATCTGCCATTCGCGCTCGGAGACGTCGTTGCAGACCGCGTAGCCCGCCACATGCTCCAGCGCGGCGTCGAGGGGGACGCGCCGGGCAGTGCGGCCGATGATGATGGCCAGCTCCACCTCCCAGTCCGTCTTGCGGCTGTCCGGCGGGATGGCGACGTCGTCATCCGGCCCTGCCAGCGAGTTCAGGGACTTGAGGAACACGATCGGCTCCTTCGGCACCGCTGCCCCGCTCTCCGCCGCGTGGTCGGCGTAGTTCAGGCCGATCGCGACGAAGTTCCGCGTGCCGCCCACGGGTGGGCCCAGGCGCTGGCCCGGGGCCACGGCGGGCAGCGTCTCGGGATCGATCGCGGCCAGCCGCGCCAAACCCTCGGGCAGCAAGGCCTCGCCGGCCAGGTCGGGCACCACGCCCGAGAGGTCGCGGATGGTGCCCGCGGCGTCCAGCAGTCCGGGCTTCTCGGCGCCGGGCGCGCCGTATCGCAGCAACTTCATCGTCCGTGTATCCGCCCTAGAGGTTCGGTGTCGTGGGTCGCCGCGGTCAGGCGAAGGATTCTTCAAGGAAGACCTGTACGGCCTGGAACAGCGCGCCGCGGTTGCGCTCCAGCATGATGGAGTGCGTCCCCTCCGCCAGCATCACCAGCCGCTTGCCCGGGGAGTTGACCAGCAGGGGAAACAGGGTGGTTGCCATGGAGGGTGGCGTGTCCCGGTCCCATTCGCCGAGCACCAGCAGCGCCGGCACCGTCACCTTGGCCGGGTCGTAGAACGGGCGGCCCGCATCCCAGTGCTCGCGCAGGTCCTGCAGCACCCCGTTCGGCGCGCGCAGGACGGAGGGCACCTGGCGGGACCCCTCCGGATCAGTCGCGAAGGTGGCGTCGGCCCAGTACTCGTACCAGCCGGGCGGGATCAGGCCGGCGCGCTTGGCCTCCGGCACTCCGGCCATCCAGCGCTCCCGCGCCTGGGCGCGGGTAACAGTGCGATAGGCGGGCAGGGGGCCTTCCGGCACCGGCACGGCGCCGCGATTGGCGGGGTCGCGCAGCCAGAGCGGCGCGTAGAGCACCAGCCGGTCCACCAGGGCCGGGTTGTCGGCCGCGAAGCGCGAGACGAGGGTGGTGCCCCAGGACCAGCCGATCAGCCCGGTCTTCGCCACCCCGCGCGCCTGGCGGATATGGGCGAGCGCCGCGCCGATATCGGCCACGGCGGCCTCCCCGCGGGAAGGGGGCGGTGTGCGGTCGCCCGGCGGGCGGGTGGAGCGTCCGTAGCCGGTCAGGTCCAGGCTCCAGACATCGAAGCCGCGCCCGGCCATGTAGTCCATCCAGGAGACGCCAGAGAGCGGCAGGTCGAAGGCCGTGCTGGCGGGATAGGTGGCGCCGTGGACGCAGAGGATGGTCCGGTCCGGCCGGGCCGGCGAATTGCCTTCCTGGCGCTTGTTGCGGAGGTAGAGCTGGCTGCCGGGCTCGACACCGGGGATCAGGATCTCGTCCATGACCACACCTGCGGGCTGTGCCGAAGCCGTGCCGCCCAGGGAGGCCAGCGCCGGCGCGGCAAGGGGGGCGGCAAGAACGGTGCGACGTGGAAACGACATGGTTCTCTCCCGGTTAGGCCCGAGGCTAACACCGGGACGGAAACGCAGCTACCGGCCAGCCCGATCCGGCCGGATGCCAAATACAGGCGCGCCCGGCCCCTTTTGGCGCCACCCTCCGCCAATCAATCCGCCGTATCCCGTGACACACTCGCGGGGCGGTGGACCGGGTAGGGCGGCAACTGTTTCTCCTCGCCGCGCCCCGGGGTCTGTGCGAACCGGCTAGGCGACGGTGTTCTGTAGTTCCGTATCCTCGCCAGGATCGCGCTTGCCCGCCAGAAGCGCCTGGTAGGTGTCGGCCAGCCCCACCGTATCCTCGACCGTGGCGCTGAAGATGATCTCCTCCCCGCTACCCTCGAGGGCGATGACCAGCTCGAAATCGAACTGCTCCGGATCATCCGTGGGGAGGAGGGTGGCGATCAGGCTGCCCGGCGTCCTGTCCACAACCACGGAGAAATGGCCGGTCACGGGCTTCGGCGTGCCTGTCTCGTCCACATCGAGCTGATCCATCTCGCCGGGCTGCCCGGTGACGCGAAGCGACTTGCCCAGTTGGCTCTGGCAGGCGCTCTCGGCGATGGCGGCCACCATGGAGGTGAACTGCTCGAGGGAGGTGGTCATGGGATCTCGGTGCGGGGATGAGGGCGCAGCATGCCGGTCTTCGCGCGCCGCGCCCAGGACGGAGCTGCGCCGGCGCGTGCCAAAGCCGGCGCGCCTGGGCTATAGGCTGCACCGATGGAGGACAGCGCGCAGCCCGCAGAGACGGCCGCCCGGCCCGGCAAGGCCTGGGCGGGAGAGGCGCGCGCAACGCTGATGCTCGCCTGGCCGATGGCGCTCACCAACCTGTCTCAGATGGCGCTGCTGGCGACGGACTCGATCTATCTCGGCCATCTCTCCACCGTGGCGCTGGCGGCCGTCACCCTCTCCGGCACCCTGTTCTGGACGATGCTGGCCCCCGGCTTCGGCCTCTCCTTCGCGGCCGCGGCCATGCTGGCGCAGGAGCGGGGGCGGCGGGTCGGTCATGTGCGGGCCATGCGCCGCACCCTGCGCGCGGGGATGTGGGCCGCGGTGCTGGCGGCGATCCCGGGGATGGTCCTGCTCTGGAATGGCGGGGCGGTGCTGCGCGCCCTGGGCCAGGAACCCGCCCTCGCCGAGCAGGCGGAGGATTTTCTTCGCTGCATGCTCTGGGGGGTGCTCCCCTTTGGCCTGTTCCTGAACCTGCGCGGGCTGATGGCCGCAATGGAGCGACCCTGGCCGCCGCTGGTGATCGGCCTTCTGGCCGTGCCGCTGAACGCGCTGATCGGCTGGGTGCTCATCTTCGGCAATCTCGGCGCCCCGGCGCTTGGGGTGCGCGGGGCCGGCATCGCGGGCGCGCTGGCCGACACCTTCATGTTCGTCGCCCTGGCCATCGTCGTCGCGCGGGACCGCCGGTTGCGGCGCTACCGCTTCTTCGGCCGCATCTGGCGGATCGACCTGTCGCGGCTGTGGCGCGTGCTGCGGCTGGGCCTGCCCATCGCGGCCCAGATGCTGCTGGAGATCGGGCTGTTCAGCGCCGTCGGGCTCGCCATGGGCGGCTTCGGGGCGCAGGCGGTGGCGGCGCATGCCATCGCCCTGCAGGTCGCCAGCACCACCTTCGCCGTGCCGCTCGGCCTGGCCCAGGCCGCGACGGCCCGTGTGGGGCTGGCCATCGGCGCCGCCCGTCCCCGTGCCGCCTGGCGCGCGGGCTGGACCGCCCTGGCCCTCTCCACCGCGTTCATGACGCCGATGGCGGCGCTCATGCTTCTCATCCCCGGACCCATCGCCAGCATCTTCCTCGACCCCGCCACCCCCGGCGCGGCCGAGACGGCGTCGCTGGCCGCGGCGCTGCTGTTCTATGCGGGTCTGTTCCAGCTGAGCGACGGGGTGCAGGTGGTAGGCGCAGGCGCTCTGCGCGGGCTGCACGACACGCGGGCGCCGATGCTCATCGCCGCTGCCGGCTACTGGGCGCTGGGCTTCACCGCCGCCCTGGTCCTCGGCTTTCCCGCCGGCTTCGGGCCGCAGGGGATCTGGGCCGGCCTTGTCATCGGGCTGGGTGGCGTCGCGGCGGCGATGACCTGGCGCTGGGCCCGGCTTTCCCGCCGCGGTGGCTTGACCGCGGGCCGCCGGCTTGCCCCCATCGCCGCATGACCAGCCCCTGGAAAAAGACCGCCACCCCCGAGAGCCTGATGGCCCGGCTGACGGACACCGCCGTCGCCCATCTCGGCATCCGCATCACGGAAGTCGGGCCCGATTTCCTGCGCGGCGCCATGCCGGTGGACCATCGTCACGTTCAGCCCTGGCGGGTGCTGCATGGCGGCATCTCGGTGGCGCTGTCCGAGACGCTGGGCAGCATCGCGGCCTTCCTCTCGGTGCCCGAGGGCTTCCACTGCGTGGGCATCGAGATCAACGCCAACCACATCGCCGCCGTGCCGGAAGGGCAGGAGGTGACGGCCGAGTGCCGGCCGCTGCACACCGGCCGCTCCACCCAGGTGTGGCAGACCGAGATCCGCCGGGCCGACGGGCGCCTCGCCTGCGTCTCCCGGATTACCTGCGCCGTCCTGCCGGACTGACCCGCGCCGCGGGGGTGGCCCGCGTTACCATCCGTTTCGGGATGCTCCACACGGGAAACTGGGCAGGGGGCAGACTGCTTCCTGCCGGACGCCACCGGTCATGGAGGTTACGCCTTGCACAAGTCCTCGCTTCTCGCGGCTGCCCTGGTGCTGACCGGCGCGGCCGGCCTGGCTCTCGCCCAGCCTGCCCCACCGCCCGTGCCCACCGGCCCGGCGCCGCAGGCCCAGGCGCCCGCCCCGGTCTCGCCGCCGGGCAGCCCCGGCCCGCAGGCCCAGGCCCCGATCCCACCCGGTGGTCCTGCCGTGGGGCCCGGCTACGGTCCCCGCGGCCCCGGCATGGGTGGTCCTGGCATGGGCGGCCCGCGCGGCCCCGAGATGGACGGTCCGATGCACGGCTTCCGCCATCGCCCGCCGCCCTCCCGCGCCGCCAGCTTCCACCTGCAGCGCGAGGATTCCATGATCCACATCCGTTGCGCGGAGAACGAGCCGACCCGCGCCTGCGTGGATGCCGCCGCAATCCTGCTCGACAAGGTCGGCAGCCTGCCGAACCGCTGATCCGGCCGGCGCGGCCCAGCATCGGGCCGCGCCGACCCTTTATGAGTGCCCGATCACGGGAAGGTCACACCCGCCCGCGCCAGAGGCGGGTAGGGACAGGGCGCACAACCGCCCGAGACCACTCATGCCTCCTGCTCGCCACCCCGTGGCCCTCGCGCTTCTCCTGCTCGCAACCCCCGCCCTGGCGCAGGAGCCCGCGCGCCAGCCCCGGCCGGATGGGCTGAGCTGGAACGGGCCGATCCCCACGCTCCAGCTCGCGGACGGCAACTTCACCATCCGCCCCACCCTGCGGTTCGACGCCGATGCCGGGTCCTTCTTCGGCCAGGACAATCCGGGCGGCTATCGCAGTGGCGTGAATCTCCGCCGCGGCCGCCTCGGCCTCGGTGGTACGTTCCTGCAGGATTTCGGTTACGCCTTCACCTGGGAGCTCGGCGGCTCCGCCCCCAACGACTACGGCAATTTCTACGAAGGGCAGATCTTCTACACGGGCATCCGCAACACGACGCTGCGCATCGGCGCCTTCACGCCGCAGCACCTGCCCGAATATGCCGGTGCCTCCTTTGACCTGCCCTTCCTCGAGCGATCGACGATCACCAACGTCGCTGCTTCCCTCGCCGCTGGCGACACGCGCGAGGCGGTGGGCTTCGAGACCAACGGCGCCATCGGCGATGCCGGCGCCCGCTTCAACATCAGCGGTTACGCCACCGGCGGCGTCGCTTCCACGCCGCATGACGACCGGCAGCGCGGCCTTGTCGGTCGCGCGGTGCTGCTGGCGGCGGATCGTCCGGGCTTCCAGCTGCAGATCGGCGGCGACGTCGCTGCCCAGTTCCATCCCGGCACCAATCCCGGCCCGGAATCCATTCGCCTGCGGGACTACCCCGAGCTACGCGTGGACACACGCCGCTTCCTCGACAGCGGCTCCATCCGGGCCGACAGCGCCTGGGCCGCCGGCCCCGAGCTCTCCGCGCGCGTCGGTCCCGTCTATGTCGAGGCCGTCTGGCAGCACGTGCATATCAACGCCACGACGGGCGCCGACCGCGAATATGACGGCTGGTACGCCCAGGCCCTGGTGCCCCTCCTCGGCAAGCCGCGCGAGCGCTCCAGGGACACCGCCACTTGGCGCCGCCCCTCCGGCGACGGCCCGCTCGGCGCTATCGAACTGGGCGCCCGCTACAGCAGCACCGATCTGCGCGAGGCCGGCCAGGGATCCCGCCAGGACATCCTGACGGTGGGCGTGAACTGGTACCCGACCAGCCGCCTGCGCTTCGCCGCGCAGTACGAGAACGGGCACACGGACCTGCCTGGGCGGCCTAACCGGGACTTCCAGGCGGTGGGATTGCGCGCGGCCTTCACGCTTTAGCTGCAAGAGCCCTCGCCGGGGCGGGCGAGCCGTGCCCCCGGACCCGCTTCGGCTCCTGCACTGCAGCAGCGTCGGGGTGGCGTATCGCAGACATGAAAAAGGGCCGGGAAGACCGGCCCTTTCAGTCACCGACAGGCGTTAACCCGCGATAGAATCACAGGTCGACTAAACCTGTTGCGGAACTCCCGAGAGAGGCAGCCCCTCCCCGTGGCCGCTCAGCAACCGCCCGGAAGCGCCTCCAGCGTCTCCAGCCGGCCATTCACCGCGAACTCGCCGAAATCCATGTTCAGCTCGTCCGCCACGCCGTTGGCGTAGTAGCGCAGCCCGACCTCGTAATCCGGGGAGGAGGCGCCGCCGCCGTTATTGTCCTTGCCGAAGAAGGCGATCCGCATGCGGCCGCTCTCCTGGTTGGCCAGCAGCGGGAAGCGCGGCTGCGCCTCGGCCTCGCGGCGCCAGGGGGAGAGGATGGTGGTGCTCTCCTGCGCTCCGTCCTCGCTCGTGCCGTCCATGAGGGGCACGTTGAGGATACGCTGGGCGGCGCGGGCAGCCTCGATCGCGCGGATGGTGTGCGCCATCGGCAGAAGCGTGCCGGCCGGCAGCGTTTCCTGCCCCGGCTTGGGCTGCTCGTAGGTAGCGGAGCCGGTGCCGTCCGGCTGCAGCGTGGCCTCGCCGGCGATGCGGTTGCTCACCGCGCCCGCGGTCATCTGGGTGAGGGAAAAGCGCAGGCGGCGGCCGTCCTTGCTCTCCCAGGTCGAGTAGTCGGAGGCGGTCTCGATCGTCTGCCCGTCCCGGTCCTGCAGGCGCATGGTCAGGCGCTGGCGGCTGGCCCAGCCGTCGCAGGCGTCCAGCACCTCGAACAGCATCACGCCCTCCGCGCGCGCCACGTCGGAGTTGTCCCGCGACTTGTCGAAGCTCAGGCGGTAGGCGGCGCGATGGGCCGTCATCGCCTCGGCGCCCGGCAGATTGGCCGGGGCCTGGCTGGCGGCAGGAGCCGGGGCGGCGGGCTGTTCGGCGGTCTGGCCAGAGGTCTGGGCCGGGGCCGGCCCGGCAAGGGCCAGGGCCGAGCCCAACGCGACAGTGGCAGCAAGGAAGGAGCGCAGGCGCATCGAGGAGCCTTTCGGGTTCACGCCCAGACTTAGGCGCTCTTCGGCGCCGTTGCACCCTTCGCCGCGTCCTTATCCTTCGCCGTCTCCTTGATGGGGGGCAGGTCGGGCTTGATGTGCAGCTCCTTCCAGCGGGAGGGCTCGACCGTGCTGGGCGCGCCCATCATCAGGTCCTCGCCCTGCTGGTTCATCGGATACATGTTGATCTCGCGGAGGTTGGGCTCCTCGGCGAGCAGCATCACGATCCGGTCAATGCCCGCGGCCATGCCACCGTGCGGCGGGGCGCCGTAGCGGAAGGCGTTCAGCATGCCGCCGAACCGCTCCTCCACCGCGCTCTCCGGGTAGCCGGCCATGCCGAAGGCCTTCACCATGATCTCCGCCTTGTGGTTGCGGATGGCGCCGGAGGCCATTTCGTAGCCGTTGCAGACGATGTCGTACTGGAAGGCCGGGATAGTCAGCGGGTCCTGGTTCTCCAGCGCCTCCATCTCACCCTGGGGCATCGAGAAGGGGTTGTGGGAGAAGTCGATCTGCCCGGTCTCCTCGTTCTTCTCGAACATCGGAAAGTCGACGATCCAGCAGAAGCGGAAGACGTTCTTCTCGACCAGGTCCAGCTCGGTGCCGATGCGGAGCCGCACCAGCCCGGCGAACTTCACCGCCTCGTCCTCCTTGCCGGCGGCGAAGAACACGGCATCGCCGGGGTTCAGGCCGCAGGCGACGCGGATGGCCTCCACGCGCTCGGGTTCCAGGTTCTTGGCGATCGGGCCCTTCGCGCCATCGGCATCGAAGGCGATGTAGCCGAGACCGCCGGCGCCGGAGGTGCGGGCCCAGTCGTTCAGCTTGTCGAAGAAGCCGCGCGGCTTGCCGCCGGCGCCAGGGGCCGGGATGGCGCGCACGATGCCGCCCGAGGCCGCGATCTTGGCGAAGAGCCCGAAGCCCGAGCCGGCGAACTGCTCGGTGACATCGCGGATGATCAGCGGGTTGCGCAGGTCCGGCTTGTCCGAGCCGTATTCCAGCATCGCCTGGGCATAGGGGATGCGGCGCCAGGCGCCCTCATCCATGCCGCGCCCGGCGGCGAAGGCCTCGAAGGTGCCGCGCATGACGGGCTCCATCGTCTGGAACACGTCCTCCTGCGTGACGAAGCTCATCTCGACGTCGAGCTGGTAGAACATCAGCGTGCGGTCGGCACGGCCGGCCTCGTCGCGGAAGCAGGGGGCGATCTGAAAGTAGCGGTCGAAGCCCGCCACCATCGTCAGCTGCTTGAACTGCTGCGGCGCCTGCGGCAGCGCGTAGAACTTGCCGGGATGCAAGCGGGCCGGCACCAGAAAGTCCCGCGCACCCTCGGGCGAGCTGCTGGTCAGGATCGGCGTCTGGAACTCGTTGAACCCGGCCGCGATCATGCGCTCGCGGATGTCGTGGATGACCCTGGCGCGGAGGATCATGTTCTTCTGCAAGCGCTCGCGCCGGAGGTCGAGGAAGCGGTAGCGCAGCCGCATTTCCTCGGGCGCGTCATCGTCGGTCGCCACCTGGAAGGGCAGGACATCGGCGGCGGACTGCACCACCAGCTCGCGCACCCGCAGCTCGATCTCGCCCGTGGGCAGGCGGGGGTTCACCGTGCCCGCCTCGCGCGCCACCACCTCGCCCGTCACCGTGATCACGCTCTCGGGCCGCACGCCATCGGCCGTGGCGAAGACCTCGGATCCCTGGGGGATGACGCACTGGGTCAGCCCGTAATGGTCCCTCAGGTCGATGAAGAGCAGGCCGCCATGGTCGCGCTTGCGGTGCACCCAGCCGGAGAGCCGGACGGTCTGGCCGGCCTCGGCCGCACGAAGGGCGCCGCAGGTATGGGTGCGATAGGCATGCATGATCGGGGGAACCTGGTCTGGGAGCGCGTTCGGGGCGGCAAGAGGGGCAGGCGGCCCCCCCCTGTCAACCCTCCCGGACGCTTGGCCCAGGCACCTGGGGCCGGTTCAGGCCCGGCCGGCGGTGTCCACCAGCAGCAACGGGTCCACCTTCAGCTTGGCCAGGGCCCGGCGCCACTTCGCGTCCTGGTCCTCCTCGGTGAAGAGGATAGCCTCGTCCGGCGAGACGGAGAGCCAGGCATTGTGCTGGATCTCGCTCTCAAGCTGCCCTGGGCCCCAACCGGCATAGCCGAGGGCCAGCAACCCCTGGCGCGGCCCCTCGCCGCCCGCGATGGCCTTGAGAATGTCCACGCTGGCGGTCAGCGCGAAGCCGCCCTCGATCGGCAGGCTGCCGTCGCTGGACCAGTCCTCGGTGTGCAGCACGAAGCCGCGTCCGCCCTCCACCGGCCCGCCCGCATGCAGCCGGATGCGCCGCTGGGGCGGAATGGGGGAGACGTCCAGCTGCTTCAGCAGCTCGTCGAAGGTCAGATTCTCGATCGCGCGGTTCAGCACGATGCCCATCGCGCCCTCGGCCGAATGGGCGCAGAGGCAGATCACGCTGCGGGCGAAGCGCGGGTCGTCCATGCTGGGCATGGCGATGAGGATCTGGCCGCCGAGCCAACCCTCCTCGGCCGGGCCGGGCTTGGTCATGCG
This sequence comes from Roseomonas sp. WA12, assembly GCF_054165765.1. Classification (NCBI taxonomy): domain Bacteria; kingdom Pseudomonadati; phylum Pseudomonadota; class Alphaproteobacteria; order Acetobacterales; family Roseomonadaceae; genus Roseomonas; species Roseomonas sp. WA12. The sequence continues at coordinate 4,576,819 of NZ_CM135108.1, forward strand.
GGAGAGCTGGATCGGGGGGGAGTCCATCTCCATCTCCTCGTCCTCGTCATCATCGAGGGGGAGCGGGGGAGGGGCCTTGTCCTTGCTGCGCCGTGTCATCTCCGGAAGATGGCGACAGCTTCGGGGGGCTGCAACCCGCCCCTATACCGTTCCTCGGCGTGTTGACAGGAAGGCGGAAGCCGCGCCGAAACTGCGCCCGCATCCGTGCCCCCCTTTCCCAAGGACCTTTCCATGCCCATCCAGACCGGCGACGCCGTTCCCTCCGTCAAGATCATGCAGGCCACCCCTGAGGGCCCGAAGGAGGTGGACACCGCCGCCCTGCTCGGCACGGGCACGACGGTGCTGTTCGGCGTTCCCGGCGCCTTTACCCCCACCTGCTCCGCCCGCCATCTGCCCGGCTTCGTGCAGGAGGCTCAGGCGCTGAAGGCAAAGGGCGTGGGCACCGTCGCCTGCGTCGCCGTGAACGACGCCTTCGTGATGGCCGCCTGGGGCCGCGACCAGGGCGTGACGGATGAGGTGGTGATGCTGGCCGACGGCTCGGCCGCCTTCACCAAGGCGCTCGGGCTGGAGCTGGACCTGACCGCCCGCGGCATGGGCATCCGCGCCCAGCGCTTCGCCCTGATCGTGAAGGACGGCCGCGTGACCTATGTCGGCGTCGAGGAGCCGGGCGCATTCGGTGTCAGCAGCGCCGAGGCGGTTCTCGGCAAGCTCTGATCGGCTTGCCGTAACGGGTCCCATCCAGGGCCCTGTCCGGCTGTTTCCGCCCCGTCGGCCCGAATGGCCGGCGGGGTTTTTTGTGCCTTCCTCGGCGCTGATGCACCGCCCCGCAGACCCTTCGCAGGCAACCAGCGCCTCTTCCACCGGTTGAAACGGCTTCGAGCAATGGGAGCGCGGCGGATGGTCCTTCAGGGCAAGGTGGCCTTTGTCACCGGGGCGGATTCGGGAATCGGCCAGGCGATCGCTGCCGTCTATGCGCGGGCGGGCGCGGATGTCGCCATCACCTGGCACACGGATGAGGCCGGCGCGGCCGAGACCGCCCGGCGCATTGAATCTGCCGGCCGCCGCGCCTTCGTTACCCAGCTCGACGTGATGGATTCGGGCGCAGTGAACGCCGCCTTCGAGGCCGCTCGGGGCGCGCTGGGTCGGATCGACATCCTCGTGAACAATGCCGGCAAGGGGATGGGCGGCAAGAAGCCCGTCGCCGAGCTGGCGGATGAGGATGCGGAGGTGGTGATCCGCACGAACCTGCTCGGCCCGCTCTGGTGCTGCCGCGCCTTTCTGCGCGGTGATCCGCCGGAGGGAAGCAAGATCATCAACATCAGCTCGGTCGCCCAGCACCTGCCGACGGATGCGAGCGCGCCTTACGGCATGTCCAAGGCCGGCCTCGGCTCACTGATCCGCAGCCTCTCGGTGGAACTGGCGCCGCGGAAGATCAACGTGGTGGGCATCGCGCCCGGCCTGATCCAGACGCCGATGACTCAGGAGAGGCTGGATGACCCCGCCAAGCGCGAAGCCTCCTTCAAGGAGATCCCCTGGCACCGCGCCGGCCAGCCCGAGGAGATCGCCAAGCTCGCGCTGTTCCTCGCCAGCTCGGACGCCGAATACATCACCGGCCAGACCGTGGTGATGGATGGCGGCCTGACCATGAACTGGGGCGGCGCCTAATCCCCGGCGCAACACCAAACCCCTAAAAGAGGAGGTCCGGGGGAGTTCACTTCCCCCGGCCTTGCCTATCGGAGCGGCGAATCCGCCGGTACGCCTTCCGGTACGTTGCTGCCACTGCGCCAGCGATGCGTGCCGGACCCGAAGGCCACGATCTTGCCGTCCGGCCCCAGCACCTCGGTGCGGGTGAAGAAGATGTTGCGCCCGGCCGTGACCACGCGCCCTTCCGCGATGATGCGTCCCGTCGTCACCTGGCCGGTGAAGCGTGTGTCGAGGTCCACCGTCACCGCGCGCCGCATGTTCCCCGGCACGGTGCAGAACAGCCCGGCATAGCCCCCGGCCTGGTCAATCATTGAGAGCAGCACGCCCCCGTGCAGCACGCCGCTGCGGTTGTGGTGCCGGGGCTCCACGAGGAGGGCGAGGCGCGCGAAGCCGTCGCGCCATTCGTCCACGGTGATGCCGATCAGGTCGTGAAAGGGGGCGGTGTCGTCCATGCCCCGCGCCTAGCCGGTGTTCAGGCGATCTGCAAATCCTGCAGCGCCGCCTCCAGATCCTGGAAGCTGGGCATGTGGGTGGAGGGCGCCATCTTCCGGCCGGTCTCCACCGAGACCTGCGGCGCGTTGCCGTGAAGATGGGCGACCAGCACGGCGCGGATTACCTCAAAGTACTTGCACTCCTCATCCACCACGCCCTTCAGCCGCGCCGCGATCGGCCCCATCAGCCCGTAGGCGAGCAGCACGCCAAGGAAGGTGCCCACCAGCGCGCCGCCGATCATGCCGCCAAGCACGGTGGGCGGCTGGTCGATCGCAGCCATGGTCTTGATGACGCCCAGCACGGCGGCCACGATCCCGAGGGCCGGCAGCGCGTCCGCGATGTTCTGGATGGCGTGGGAGGAGTGCATTTCCTCCTCCTTCAGCTTCTTCAGCTCGCGGGCCATCACATCCTCGATCTGGTGCGGGTCGTCGGCGTTCATGCCGACCATGCGCAGATAGTCGCAGATGATCGCCACCGCGTGGTGGTTCGCCTTGATCTTGGGAAACCTGGCAAAGGCCGGGCTCTCCTCCGGCTTCTCGATATGCGCCTCAAGCGCCATGGCGCCTTTGGTCTGCACAAGGCGCACGAACCAGTAGAGCAGCGAGAGCAACTCGACATAGTCGGCCTTGTGGAACCGCGCGCCCTTCAGCACCTTCCCGAAGCCGCCGAGCGTGTGCTTCACATCGTGCATCGAGTTGGACATGACGAAGGCGCCAATCGCGGCCCCGCCGATCATCAGTGCCTCATAGGGCAGAGAGTGCAGGATGATGCCGAACTTCCCGCCGGCGATGGTGTAGCCGCCGAAGACGGTGACGAGCAGGAAGACGAAGCCGATGATCGTTGTCACGGAGAGGCATTCCTTGCCAACGGATGGGCGCGCAGCAGCAACACGGAGACCCGGCGGTTCGCGGGGTTCTGCGGGTCCTCGGCCATCAGCGGCTCGCGCTCGGCAAGGCCGGTGACGCTGCGGATGCGGGATTCGGCAACCCCGCCCTCCGCCAGTAGCCGGCGCGTCGCATTCGCCCGCTCGGCCGAAAGATCCCAGTTGGACCGCGCGCCGGGGCGGAAGGGGGTGGCATCCGTATGGCCGGCGATGGCCACCTCGTTCGGGACGCGGTTGATCACCGCCGCCACCTTCGCCAGCAGCGCGCGCACCTTGTCCGAAGGGGCGCTGCCGCCAAGGGCGAACATCGGCTGCCGCTCCGCATCCATCAGCTGGATCCGCAGGCCTTCGGGCACCTGCTCCACCCGGAACTGCTTCGCCAGCTCGGTCAGCGCCGGGTCGTCGCGCACCGCGGCGCGAAGCTGCTCGGCCATGCGGTCCAGCGCCTCGCGCTCGCGCCGCTCCACCTCCTCCCGCAACGCCTCGGCCGAGGCCTGGGCAAGTTCCGCCTGTGTAGGCGCCTGCGGATTGGCATTCGGGCCACCATCGCCCGCGCCGCTGCCCGGTCCGGCGCGATCGGCGGCGAGACGGGCGGGGGTGGCGGTCTCGTCGTCGCCCCTCGGCCCCTCCCGCCGCTCGACGGCCATGGCGGGGGTGTCACTGTCATCCTCCTCGAGGTCGAAGACGACGGGGCGCGGCCCGGTCTCCACCCGTACAGAGGAGGCGTTGGAGGCCATCTGCCCGGTCTCGTTCGGCGTGCGGCCGCCAAAGGGCTGGCCGGAGCCGCTCATCCGCTGGCCCATGACGTTGGTGGGGTTGAAGTAGTCGGCCAGCCCCCGCCGCTGCTCCTCCGTCGTCGCGTTCAGCAGCCACATCAGGAGAAAGAAGGCCATCATCGCCGTGACGAAATCGGCATAGGCGACCTTCCAGGCGCCACCGTGATGGCCGCCTTCCCCGCCCTCCTCCTTGCGGATGACGATGGTGACGCCTTCGCCCCTGCCTTTTGCCACGGCTCTGCATCCAAGATCCGGGCGCAAGGTGACTCAGGGACGTTAAGGCGGGGTTGATCGCCCCCTCAGCGGGGCGGCAGGCAGGCCTCCGAGAGCTGACGGAAGGCCGCGGCGCGGTGGCTGATGGCGTGCTTCCGCTCGGGGTCCATCTCCGCGAAGGTCAGCGCCTCGCCCGATGGCACGAACATCGGATCGTAGCCGAAGCCCTTCGCCCCGCGCGGTGGCCAGACCCACTCGCCCGGCGCCTCGCCCAGGAAGGCCTCCACATGCCCGTCCGGCCAGGCCAGGACGAGCGCGCAGGAGAACCAGGCCGTTCGGTCGGGCGCATGGCGGGCCAGCCGCTCCACCTTCGCCATGGCTGCGGCGTAGTCCCTGGTGCCATCGGGCTGTTCCGCCCAGTCGGCCGTATAGACACCGGGCGCCCCGTCCAGCGCGGCGACGGAGAAGCCGGAATCATCGGCCAGGGACACCATCCCGCTCGCCTGCGCCGCCGCCTTGGCCTTCAGCGTGGCATTGCCGATGAAGCTCGTCTCGGTTTCATCTGGCACCGGCAGCCCCAGCTCACCGGCCGTAACAACGGTGATTCCGTGCCCGGAGAGCAGCGCCGAGACCTCCCGCGCCTTGCCGGCATTGTGGGTTGCCAGGCACAGGCGCGTTTCGGTCAGGCGGCGATGGCTCATATGCCGACCGCCACGCGCTGTGCGGCGAACAGCTCCGCCGTGCCCTTGCGGGCCAGGCTGAGCAGGGCGGTCAGCTCCGCCTCGGTGAAGGGCGCGCCCTCGGCGGTCGCCTGCACCTCCACGATCCCGCCCGTGCCGGTCATCACGAAGTTCCCGTCCGTCTCGGCGGCGCTGTCCTCGGCATAGTCCAGGTCCAGCACCGGCGTGCCCCCATGGATGCCGCAGGAGATGGCCGCCACCTGATCCCGCAGCGGGTTGCGGGACATGATGTTGGCGCGGATGCAGTGCTGGAAGGCCAGGTGCAGCGCGACCCAGGCGCCGGTGATGGCGGCGCAGCGGGTGCCGCCATCGGCGGTCAGCACGTCGCAATCGAGGGTGACAGTCATCTCCCCCATTGCCGCCCGGTCGGTCACGGCGCGCAGGCTACGGCCAATCAGGCGCTGGATCTCCTGCGTGCGGCCGGACTGCTTGCCGCGCGCCGCCTCTCGGTCCCCACGGGAATGGGTGGCGCGGGGCAGCATGCCGTATTCCGCCGTCACCCATCCCAGCCCCTTGCCGCGCAGGAAGGGCGGCACCCGGCCCTCGACGCTGGCGGTGCAGAGAACCTCCGTCACTCCCATGCGGATGAGGCAGGACCCCTCCGCATGGCGGGCGAAGCCCGGCTCCAGCTTCAGCGTGCGGAGGTCGTCGGGTGCGCGGCCGGAGGGACGGGGTCGGAGGGCTGGGGCCTCGACATCGCTTGGGGCGTCGGACATGCGGCGGGCCTCTCCTGGCAGGGTGGCGGGAGGAACACGCCCGGCCCTGCCCCTGTCAACGTGGCCACCCGTGCCGCCTCCGCAGCCCCGGCCTCCCCCGGTGGCAGCCAGAGGGCCAGCATCGTCGCCCAGGCCCCAACGGAGGGAAGCCCGCGTCCCCCGGCAGCGCGTTCCGGCATGCCTTTCGCCTCGCCCATGGCGTCCTCTGCGCTTTGCAGGCCCGCATTGGGCAGTGCGGCCTGCGACGGAAGGATGTCGCGACTGTGACGGAGTGTGGCAGTTCCTGCTTTGCAACCGATAAATGAAACGCCTGGGATTGCAGGCATGGTTCAGGCAGGACGCGTTGACGGGACGGCAACCCCTTCCTAGCTTATGCGGTCCATCATCAGTGCGGAGTTCTGTCCCGGAATGGGCGCCCAGCCCAAGCAGCCAGCTGGCATCCTCCCGCCCAGGGCCACCCTGGGATCTTCGGCGGGAGTGTCCTCATCGGGCGCCCTGCTGCCGGGACTGGATAATCGCAGCGCGTCGATCCTGCGCCAGGTGGTGGAGTTGTATGTCGAGACTGGCGAGCCCGTGGGCAGCCGCACCCTCTCGCGCCGCCTGCCGCTCGCTCTCTCCCCCGCCACCATCCGCAATGCGATGGCGGATCTCGAAGAGGCCGGGCTGCTCTACGCGCCCCACACCTCCGCGGGCCGCCTGCCAACCGAGCGCGGTCTGCGCCTCTTCGTGGACGGGCTGCTGGAATTCGGCGACCTGACGGATGACGAGCGGGAGGCGATCTCCATCCGCTGCGCCGCCTCCGGCCGCTCGATGCAGGACACGCTGGCCGAGGCCGGCCAAATGCTCTCGGGCCTCGCCGGGGCGGCGGGGCTGGTGGTGGCGCCGAACGCCGAATCGAACATCCGCCACATCGAGTTCGTGGCCCTCGGCCCCGGCCGCGCCCTGGTCGTGCTGGTGGGGGAGCGCGGGCAGGTGGAGAACCGCATCATCGAGGTGCCGGCCGGCCTTCCCGCCGGCGCCCTGGCCCAGGCGGGCAACTACCTCAACGCCCGGCTGAACGGCCGCACCCTGGACGACGCCCGCGACCTCGTCTCCTCCGAAATCGCGGCGAACCGCACTGCGCTGGACGCGCTGACCAGTCAGGTCGTCCAGTCCGGCCTTGCCACCTGGGCGGGCGGTGGCGGTGGCTCGCTGATCCTGCGCGGTCAGTCCCGGCTGCTGCAGAACATCGACCAGGCGACGCGCGTGGCCGAGATCCAGTCCCTGTTCGACCGGTTGGAGGCGCAGGAGACGATGCTCCGCCTGCTGGAACTGGCCCAGCGCGGGCAGGGCGTGCAGATCTTCATTGGTGCCGAGAGCGGGGTATTCGACACCGCCGGCCTGTCCATGGTGGTGGCGCCCTTCCGCAACGGGCAGGAAAAGATCGTCGGCGCCATCGGGGTGATCGGGCCGACGCGGATCAACTACGGGCGGGTGATCCCGGTGGTGGACTACACCGCGCAGGTGATCGGGCGGATGCTGGGGTGACCGCCCCAGGAGAGAGAATTCCTTCTCTTCCCTAGGGGTCCTCAGGACTTCTCATGCAGGGCCAGCCTGGATTCAGGCCGGCTCGACCGGCGCCGTGCCCAGTGCTTTCAGCACCGCGCCACGCAGTCCCTCCAGCTTGCGCTCGTTCTCCACCTTCAGGCCGAACAGGTCCTTCACGTAGAAGACGTCCACCGCCCGCACGCCATAGGTGGTGACATGGGCGGAGGCGATCTGCACGCCCTGGCCGGAGATGGCGGCCGTCACGTCATGCAGCAGGCCCGGCCGGTCGCGGCCGTTCACCTCGATGACGGTGTGGGTGTTGCTGGCGTGGTTGTCGATCACCACGCGGGGCGGGACGGTGACGGCGCGGAGGCGTGCGGGCTCGCGCTTCACCTTGCTGATCTCGTCGTTGATCCGCATGCGGCCCGAGAGTGCCTGCTCGATCATGACCGAGAGGCGGGCGAGGCGGTGCGGCGCATCCAGCGCGCCACCGGCCGCGTCCTGTACCCAGAAGGTGTCGAGCGCCATGCCGCTGGTCATGGTGTGGATGCGGGCATCGACGATGCTGGCGCCGGCGACCGCGAGCGCGCCCGCGATCTGGCTGAACAGGCCGGGATGGTCGGCGGCATAGACCGTCACCTCCGTCACCGCGCGATCCTCCAACACCTCGGTGCGAACGGTCAGCGGCGCACCGGTCGCCTCGGCTTCCCGGATGAGGGAGGCGTGGCGGGCATGGGTGTCTGGGTCAAAGGAGAGCCAGTAGCCGGGGTAGCCGAGGGAGAGGAAGTGCTCCACCTCCGCCTGCGGGCGGCCAGCCAGTGCGGCAGCGGCGGCTTCGCGGGCGCGGGCCACGCGCACATCGCGCTCGGGCACGGAGAGGCCGCCGGCGAGCACCTCCGCCACGCGCCAGTAGATCTCGCGCAGCAGGGTGGCCTTCCAGCCGTTCCACACCTTCGGACCGACCGCGCGCATGTCGCAGACCGTCAGCACCAGCAGCAGGCGAAGCCGCTCGGGCGATTGCACGACCTCGGCGAGGTCGAGGATGGTCTTGGGGTCGTCGATGTCGCGCTTGAAGGCGGTCTGGCTGACCAGCAGGTGGTTCAGCACGAGCCAGGAGACGGTCTCGGTCTCCTCCGGTGACAGGCCGAGGCGCGGGCCGAGGTCCTGCGCGATGCCGGCGCCGAGTTCCGAATGGTCGCCACCACGGCCCTTGGCAATGTCGTGCAGGAGGATGGCGGCGTAGAGGGCGCGGCGGGATTGCAGCTGGCCCACCAGCTCCGAGGCCACAGGAGCAATGGTGTCCAGCTCCCCGCGCTCGAGGGCATTCATCACCCCCACCGCCTCGATCGTGTGCTCCTCGACCGTGAACACATGGTAGGTGTCGAACTGCATCAGTCCGACGATCCGCGCCCATTCCGGGATGAAGCTGGAGAGGACGCCCGCCTCGTTCAGGGCGCGCAACCAGCGATGGCTGTTCTTGCCCGAGAGGATGTCGAGGAAGATCGTGTTGGCCGCATCCTGCCCGCGCAGCCGGGCGGCGTAGCGCGCATTGCGGATCAGCGCCCGCAGGCCCAGCGGATGCAGCTCCAGCCCGCGGTCCCGCGCCACCCGCATGATGCGGAACATCACCCCCGGATCGGATGCGATGTCGGTCTCGGGCGCGAACAGCAGCTTGCCGTCGGCGAGAGTGAGCCCCGCCCGCTTCATCGCCTCGTCCGGCGCGGGCTGCAGCGCGGGCATGCCCAGCGCGGCGCGCTCGATCGCCGGCTCCAGCAGGCGTTTCAGGCGCACCACCTCACGGGCGGTGAGGAAGAAGTGCTTCATGAAGCGCTCCACCCCGTCCTGCTTGCCATGGCGGGTGTAGCCCATGCGGGCGCCGACCACCGGCTGCAGGTCGAAGGTCAGGCGCTCCTCGGCGCGACCGGTGACGTAGTGGAGGTGGAAGCGGACGGTCCAGAGGAAGGACCAGGCGCGGCGGAAGGCGCGGGCCTCCTGTGCCGTGAGCAGCCCGCCGCCGGGGCTGTCCGGCCCCACCATCTGCCACATCTTCTCCACGCCAAAGGCGTAGCGGGCCAGCCAGTACATGGTCTGGAGGTCGCGAACCCCGCCGCGCCCTTCCTTGATGTGCGGCTCGACGAGATAGGGGCTGTCGCCGTAGCGGGCATGGCGAAGCCCGCGCTCGATCTGCTTGGCATGCAGGAACTGGCCGAGGCCCCATTCCTTGCGCGCGGTGTTATAGGCCTCGGCGAAGCGGGCGTAGACGCCGCGGTCCCCCTCCAGGTACCGCGCATCCAGCAGCGCGGTCTGCACGGTGGTGTCGGACTTCGCGTCCTCCAGGCACTCGGCGATGGAGCGGGTGGCGTGGCCGACCTTCACGCCCAGGTCCCACAGAAGATAGAGCATGAACTCCACCGCGCGGCGGCCCGTGGCGTCCAGCGGCTCGTCCGAGACGAAGAGAAGGTCGATATCCGAATAGGGCGCCAGCGTGCCGCGCCCGTAGCCCCCGGTGGCAGCCAGGGCGAAACCCGGCGCTGACCCCCGCCCGGCGGTGGCGGAAAGGCTGTAGCGCAGGATTGCGGCGATCAGCCCATCCATTTCCTGGGCAAGCGCACGGGCGGCCACGAGGCCGGCGAGGTTATCCCGCTCGAAGCGCTCCTGCATGCCCGTCTGGATGCGGCTGAGATGGCGGCGCAGCAGGGCAAGCGCAGCATCGCGGGAAGGAGTGGGGAGGGAATCCAGCCCATCCAGACCCGGCTGCGACGCGACAGATGCTTCGGCCGTGCCGAGGCCAGCGGTGTTCATCCAACAGAAGATAAGGAGTTGCGCTGCGACGCAACAGTCGTTCCTTGACCCGGAAGCAGGGTTTTCAGCCGATACAGGGCCTCCAGCGCTTCGCGTGGCGCCAGCGCATCAGGGTCCAGGGCTTCCAGCGCTGCCCGGAGGGGGTCGCCAGCCACCTGGGGTTGCGCAGACCCGGCCGGGGCAGCGGCGAAAAGCGGCAATTCGCCCGAGAGCGGGTCCAGGCCGCGAGCGCGCTCCTCGAGCGAGGCCAGCACGGTTTCGGCCCGCCCCACCACCTCCCGCGGGATGCCTGCGAGCCGCGCGACATGCAGGCCCCAGGAGCGTTCGGAGGCACCGGGCCCCACCAGGTGCTGAAACACCACCTGCCCCCGATGCTCCCGCACCTTCATGGCGGCCGGGGCCAGCTCAGGCAGCTTGCCGGCCAGTGCCGTGAGTTCATGGAAGTGGGTGGCAAAAAGGGTGCGGGAGCGCAGACGGTCGTGCAGCGCCTCCAGCACCGCCCAGGCGATGGCCAGCCCGTCCCAGGTGGCAGTGCCGCGGCCGACCTCGTCCAGCACCACGAAGGAGCGGGGGCCGGCCTGGTTCAGCACGGCCGCCGTCTCGCTCATCTCCACCATGAAGGTGGAACGGCCGCCGGCGATGTCGTCCGCGGTGCCGACGCGGGAGAAGAGGCGGTCTACCAGTCCGATGCGGGCGGATTCGGCGGGCACGAACAGCCCGGCCTGGGCGAGGACCACCATCAGCGCGTTCTGGCGGAGATAGGTGGACTTGCCGGCCATGTTCGGGCCGGTCAGCAGGCAGAGGCGGCGGCCGGGGGAGAGATCGGCGTCGTTGGGGACGAAGGCGGGGCCGCGATTGCGGCGCAGCGCGGCCTCCACCACGGGGTGACGGCCCTGGGTCACGCAGAAATCGGGGCGCTCCGGCATGTCCGGCCGGCACCAGCCACCACCGGCTGCGAGCTCGGCAGAGGCGGCGTGGACGTCGATCTCGGCCGCGGCCCGGGCGGCGGCGGCGATTCCGGGCGCGGCGCCCAGGCAGAGCGAGCGGAGGTGCCGGACCACCATCGCCTCGCGCTTTGCCGCCTCGTCCCGCGCCTGGGACAGCCTGCGGTCGAGGTCCGACAGCGCACCGCAGGTGAAGCGGTGGGCATTGGCCATGGATTGCCGGTGGATGGGCGCCATCGGGCCGGGGGCGGGTTTCTCGCGCAGCAGCGTCTCGCCTGCGGCAGAGGGGACCTCGGCCAGGAAGCCGAGCTGCTGGTGGTGGCGGATCTTGAGGCTGGCCACGCCCCAGGCCTGGGCCAGGTCCATCTGCAGGGCGAGGATGGCGCCGCGCGCGTCGTCCCGCAGGCGTCGGAGAGCGTCCAGCTCGCCGTCATAGCCGGGGCCGACCACGCCGCCATCCTCCAGCCGCGCCGGCAGTTCGGCGGCCAGCGCCCGGGAGAGTTCGGCCCGCGGAGAGGAGGCGGGGACCAGGGCCTCCCCGGCCTCCCGCAGCAGGGGCGGGATGGGCGGCACTCCGGCGGCGGCGGAGAGGGCGGTCCGCATCGCCTCGGCCCGGGTCAGGCCATCGCGCAGCGCCGCGAGGTCGCGCGGAAAGAAGCGCTCCACCGAGAGACGGCCCAGGGCGCGGGCCATGTCGGGCGCGCCCTTCAGCGCCTCCCGCAGCCCGGCGCGCACCGAATCGGCGGCCAGGAGGAAGGAGACGGAATCGTGCCTCGAGGCGATGGGGGCGGCTTCGGCAAGCGGCGTGGCGAGGCGTGCGGCGAGTTCGCGCGCGCCGGCGGCGGTCAGCGTACGGTCCACGGCGCCGAGCAGGCAGTCCTTGCCGCCGCGCTCGGCGCGTAGGATCTCGAGCGACCGGCGGGTGGCGGCGTCCATCCGCAGCGTGCCCTCGCCACTGCGGGCCTCGGGGGGCGCAAGGCGGGGAAGGGTGCCGCCCGAGGCGGAGCGGACGTAATCCAGCGCCATGGCCAGCGCCGCCGTCTCGCCCTCGGTGAAGCTGCCGAAGGCCGCGAGGCTGGCAACGCCCCATGCCTCGGCGGCCAGCCGGGCGCCATCCCGCGGCGGTGTGGTTTCGCGCACCACACCGCCGAGGGGGGTGAGGGCGTCACCGGCGGCGAGGGCTTCGGGGGCAACCACCTCCGCGGGCTCCAGCCGGGCCAGGAGGGCACCCAGCTCGGCGGTGGCCAGGCTTTCGGTGCAGACATGGCCGGTGGAGACATCCAGCCAGGCGGCGCCGACGCGATCGCCGGCTTCGGGTGCGAGGGCCAGCAGCCAGGAAGGGCGGGCACCCTCCAGCAGCGACTCCTCCGTTACCGTGGCGGGGGTGACGATGCGCACCACCTCCCGACGCACGGCCGGGGCCTTGCGGGCCTTGGCGGCTTCGGGCGTCTCCATCTGCTCGCAGATCGCCACCCGGAACCCGCGGCGGATCAGCCGCGCGAGATACGCCTCCATCGCATGGACAGGCACGCCGGCCATGGGCACGGGCTGGCCCTGGTGCTCGCCACGATGGGAAACAGCGAGGCCCAGCGCTTCGCCTGCCGTGACGGCATCGGCGAAGAACATTTCGAAGAAGTCGCCCATGCGGAAGAAGATCAGCGCATCGGGATGGGCGTGCTTGGCCACGAACCACTGGGCCATGGCGGGGGTGGCGCCCTCGGCGCTGGGCGGGGATGGCAGGGCGGCGTCCATGGCCGGACTCCTAGGGTCCGGCGGGGGATCGGTCCAGCGGCTGCGCGGCCGCGCTTGCAGGCAGGTGGGCCGCAGGGGCAGGCTCGGTCCGGAACGCCCATGAACGGGCGGCGGAGATGTTTGGGATGGATCGCAGGAGCTTTCTTGGCGCGGGGCTTGGCGCCGGCCTGGTTACCGGTTTCGCGGGCGGCCTAGCCGCCCCGGCGCTCGGCCAGGATGCGCGCGCGAGCACGATGCGCTTCGTGCCCCAGGCCAACCTGACCAGCCTGGACCCGGTCTGGACCACGGCCACCGTGACCAGCAACCACGGCTACTACGTCTTCGATACGCTCTACGCGATGGATGCGGGGAACCGGCCCCGCCCGCAGATGGCCGAGGGCCACGAAACGCTGGAGGACGGCAAGCTCTGGCGCTTCCGCCTGCGCGAGGGGCTGCGCTTCCACGACAACACGCCGGTGCGCTCGGCCGATTGTATCGCCAGCATCAAGCGCTGGTCCTCGCGCGATCCCTTCGGCCAGCTTCTCGCCCGCGCGGTTGCGGAATGGCGCGCGATCGATGATCGCAGCTTCGAGGCGCGGCTGCACCGGCCCTTCCCGCTGATCCTGGACGCGCTCGCCAAGCCCGATGCCAGCGTGTGCTTCATCATGCCCGAGCGGCTCGCCTCCACCGAGTCCACGCGCGCGATCACGGAGATGGTGGGCTCCGGCCCCTATCGCTTCCTGCCCGGCGAGTACAACTCGGGCTCGCGCGTGGTGTACGAGAAGTTCGACGGCTACGTGCCGCGCCAGGAGGCGCCGGAGCGGGCCTCGGGCGGCAAGGTCGCACATCTGCGCCGCATCGAGTGGCTGGTGATCCCCGACGCCTCCACCGCCGCCGCCGCGCTGACCAACGGGGAGATCGACTGGTGGGAGCGGCCGCTGTCGGACCTGCGGCCGGTGCTGTCCCGCAGCCGCGAGGTCCGGCAGGAGATCCTCGACGTGGAGGGGCGGCTGGCACTGATGCGGCTGAACTGCCTGCAGCCGCCCTTTGACGATGTGCGTCTGCGCCGCGCCGTGCGGCTCTCGGTGATGCAGGAGAACTACATGCGCGCGGCCCAGGGCGACGACACCGCCCTCTGGAGCGAGTGCCGCAGCCTCTATCCGCGCCGCACACCCTACTACAAGGACCATGCGGACCTGATGCCGGGCAGCCTGGATGCTGCACGCGCCGCGCTAAAGGACGCCGGCTATACCAATGGCAAGCTGGTCATCATTAATCCGACGGATTTCCCGGACATCGGCCCGCTCGGCCAGGTGACGAACGATGCGCTGCGCCGCGTGGGAATGAATGTGGAACTGGCGGAGAGCGACTGGGGCACGGTGATCCAGCGCCGCAACTCGCGCGAGCCGGTGGAGAAGGGCGGGTGGAGCATCTTCCACACCACCGGCTCCTCCAACACCTATGGTAGCCCGGCCATGTCGCCGCTGATTCGCGGCCAGGGCGAGGGTGGCTGGTTCGGCTGGTGGAAGAGCGACCGCGCCGAAGCGATGACGGCGGAGTGGATCGACGCGCCGGACGACGCCACCCGGATGCGCCTTGCCGAGGGGATTGGCCGCCTGGCGCTGGACGAGGTGGCGACGATCCCGCTCGGCCAGTTCACCATCCGCACCGCCTTCCGGCGGAACCTCACGGGCATGCTGGAGGGCAGTTCGCCCTATCCGTGGAACATCCGGCGCGGATGATGGCAGGAGGGAGAAGGACTTCTCCCTCCATCGGAGGTACACGTTCGATCTTTCCCTCAGCTTTTTCTATCGGGCTGCGGGAAGATGGGGAGCTTGCGGTCTGCAGTGGGCCGGTATTCGGCGTGCATCATGATGTGCCGGGCCCCTGCGCTGTCCTTCGACCAGCGTATCCACGGCAGTCCCGGGGAAGATGAGGGGGCCAGGGGAGGATTCCTTCTCCCTTGGTGGAGATGATCCGAGAGAGGCAACGCCTCTCTCGGGGCGGCTCGCGCCACCGATCGGCGATGCCGCAATGCAGCATGCAAGAAACCCGCGGCCACCATTCCCGAGCGCCCCCCGACCCGCTACACGCGGCGGTCCTGGCGCCCCATAGTGAGGCGGAAAGCGGAGGATCACGGTCATGGACGACGCGCGACGCACGGGAGATTCCCGCACCGCCCGCATCACCCGCGAGGAAGCGTTGGCGATGCATGCCGAGGGCAAGCCCGGCAAGCTGGAGATCCGCCTCACCAAGCCGCTCGCCACCGCGCGCGACCTCTCGCTCGCCTATTCACCGGGGGTCGCCGAACCCTGCCTGGAGATCCACCGGGATCCCTCGCTCGCCTATGACTACACGTCCAAGGGCAACATGGTCGCCGTCATCTCCAACGGCACCGCGGTACTGGGGCTGGGCGATCTCGGCGCGCTGGCCGGCAAGCCTGTCATGGAGGGCAAGGCGGCGCTGTTCAAGCGCTTCGCCGAGGTGGATTCCATCGACCTCTGCGTCGATACCTCGGACGTGGACGAGTTCGTGAACTGCGTGCGCTACCTCGCGCCCAGCTTCGGCGGCATCAACCTTGAGGACATCAAGGCGCCCGAGTGCTTCGTGATCGAGCAGAGGCTGCGCGAGATCATGGACATCCCGGTGTTCCATGACGACCAGCACGGCACCGCCATCGTCGCCGCCGCCGGGCTCATCAATGCCTGCCACCTGACCGGGCGCGAGCTGCGCGACACGCGGCTGGTGATCAATGGCGCGGGCTCCGCCGCCATCGCCTGCGCCGAGCTGCTGCGCGCCATGGGGATGCGCCCGCAAAACATCATCATGTGCGACACCAAAGGCGTGCTCTATCGCGGCCGCACCGAGGGCATGAACCAGTGGAAATCCGCCCACGCCGTCGAGACGGATGTGCGCACTCTGACCCAGGCGCTGGCGGGCGCAGATGCCTTCTTCGGCCTGTCCAAAAAGGGTGCGGTGACGGCCGAGATGGTGAAGGCGATGGCCGAGAAGCCGATCATCTTCGCCATGGCGAACCCCGATCCGGAGATCACGCCGGATGAGGCGAAGGCGGCCCGGCCGGACTGCATCGTGGCCACCGGGCGTTCGGACTACCCCAACCAGGTGAACAACGTTCTCGGCTTCCCTTTCATCTTCCGCGGTGCGCTGGACGTGCGCGCCAGCACGATCAACGAGCACATGAAGATCGCCGCCGCCGAAGCGCTGGCGATGCTGGCGCGGGAGGACGTGCCGGAGGAGGTGGCGGGCGCCGGCGGCGGGGCCGGGCTGCGCTTCGGGCCGGAATACATCATTCCCCACGCCTTCGATCCGCGCCTGATCTCCCGTGTCTCGCCCGCCGTCGCGCGCGCGGCGATGGAGAGCGGGGTGGCGCGCAAGCCCATCACCGACATGCAGCAGTATTCCCGCATGCTGGCGCAGAAGCTGGACGCGGCCGGCGGCGCCCTGGAGGCGATCACCGAGCGCGTGCGGCAGAATCCGCGCCGCGTGGTCTTCGCCGAGGGGGAGGAGGAGAAGACGATCCGCGCCGCGATCGCCTTCCGCAACGCCGGCTACGGCACCCCCGTGCTGGTGGGGCGCGAGGACCGCATCACGGCGACGGTGGCCGCCCTCGGCGTGCCGCTGCCCGAGGGCATCGAGATCCACAATGCCGCGCTGTCCGACAGCAACCGGCGCTACGCCGAGTACCTGTATTCGCGGAAGCAGCGCGAGGGCTTCCTGTTCCGCGACGTGCAGCGCGCGGTAAACCTGGACCGCAACGTCTTCGCCGCCTGCATGGTAGCG
The DNA here is from genome assembly GCF_054165765.1 of Roseomonas sp. WA12. Lineage (NCBI taxonomy): Bacteria > Pseudomonadati > Pseudomonadota > Alphaproteobacteria > Acetobacterales > Roseomonadaceae > Roseomonas > Roseomonas sp. WA12. The sequence continues at coordinate 4,593,148 of NZ_CM135108.1, forward strand.
ATGGGCGATGCGGACGCGATGGTCACCGGCACCACGCGCTCCTACTCGGCAGCACTGAAGCAGATCACGCTGGCGATCGACCCGGCCCCGGCCTCGCACGGTGGCAAGGGCGTGCTGTTCGGGCTGACGCTGCTGCTCACCCGCCGCGTCGGGACGGTGCTGCTAGCCGACACCACCATCCATGAGCGCCCGGATGCCGAGACGCTGGCCGAGATCGCCGTGCAATCCGCCGCCCAGGCCCGCCGCCTGGGGCTGGAGCCGCGCGTGGCCTTCCTGTCCTTCTCCAACTTCGGCGACCCGCGCGGCAGCGTCATTCCGGCGACCGTGCGGGACGCGGTAGAGCTGCTGGACGCTCGCGGAGAGGTGGGCTTCGAGTATGACGGGGAGATGGCCGCAGATGTGGCGCTCGATCCGCAGCTACGCGCCCTCTATCCCTTCTGCCGCCTCACCGGGCCCGCCAATGTGTTGGTCATGCCCGGGCTGCACGCGGCGCACATCCTGTCCAAGGCGGTGCCGCGCCTGACCAGTGCAGCGTCCATCGGGCCGCTGCTGATGGGGCTGTCCAAGCCGGCGCAGATCCTCTCGATCGCCACGGGAGTGAACGGGATCCTGGACATGGCTTGCCTGGCCGCTCACGACTCTCTATCGCGCTAGCCGCCGCGCGTTGCCCAGGGGGGGGGCGGCCGAAGGAGGCCGCTCACCCGGCCTCGGCGCAGCGCCGCAGGTTCAGTGCCGTATTGGCCGGCGGCTCGCCCGGACGGGCCAGCCGCGCGGAGGAGAGGAACACCCCGAGGGTGCGAGGGTCCTCGGTGTCCCCCACCGTGCTCGGGCTCACCGCATCCGGGGTTTCCAGGGCAAGGATGAGCTCGCGCGCGCCCTCGGCTCCTTGCCAGGGCAGGAAGACCTCCCGCGGCGAGGTGCCGATACGGAAGTCGCAGGCCACGCCGCCTGCGGCCCGCGCGCCGACCCGCCGGGGCTCCCCGCCGGGCGGCACATAGGTGCCGAGGGTCAGCACCATCCCCGTGGTTCCCGCTCCGCCCGTGAGCAGGAGCACCCCCGCGTCGCCGAGCGACCAGCGGCCCTCCGGCTCGCGGGTCCAGCCGATGAATTCCACGGGCCAGGGCTTGGGCGCGAAGGGCATGGGCCGGCAGGCGAGGCCGAGCCGTTCCATCCGCGCGCGGTAGGCGGCGAGGTAGACCTCGGCAGGCGGAACCGGGGCCGGCGGGAGGTGCCAGGCGATGGTTCGGGACAGGCTGCGCATCACCGCCGGGCTGCGGGTGACGTCGCTCTCCGGCTCGCAGGCCGCACCGCGCAGAACGGCCAGCGCGCGCTCCCGCCCGGCCATCTCGCGGGCAGAGGCACGGTTCTGCAGGAAGGTGGCCGCGCCGAGCAGCCCGACCGCGGCGGCACAGGCCAGCGTCGCCGCCCGGGCGCTGCCGCCGGCGCGCGAAAGCCGGCGAAGGAGCGCCGCGATCACCACCGCCGCGACGGCACCGAGGGCGAGGACCGCCACGCGCGAATCAACATAGGTACAGTCGCCCAGGCGGCACCAGGCCTGGTATTTCGCCGTCAGCGCGTGCGCGATGGTGTTCACCCAGGCCCAGCCCAGGCCGGCGGCCAGGAGGCCGAGCGCCGCCGCGGGCCGCAGGACGCGTGCCAGCGCGGGCAGCAGCCGGGCCGCAAGCCAAGCGCCGGCAAGCAGCACCGAGGCGGCGATGACCAGGTCTGTCCGCCCGGGAGAAGCGGGGGCGAGATGCGGGAAGATCGTGCCGTTCGCGCCGTGCAGCATCTGCAGTGACAGGATGTCGAGCGGCGAGGGTAGCTGGGCGATGTTGCCGCCATAGGTGCTAGGGAAAAGCGCGCGGTAGCTGAGATAAAGGGCGGCGGCGGCGAGGACGGCCGGGCCGTGCAGACACAGGACGCGAAGCCGCCGCCCGCTGCCCGCGGCCAGCACCGCAATCGCGGCAAGGGCGAGCCCTGCCAGGAAGGCGTATTCCAGCAGCAGCATCAGCGCAGTGAGCGCGACAGCGGCACCGGCCCGTTTCCACGGATGCAGCGCCCGCTCCCTAGCAAGCCAGAGATGGATCCCGATCAGCCCGAGCAGCGGCACGGTGATGAGCAGCGGATAGGCGTTCGGCGGCAGGTGATGCGCCGCCATCGGCGTGAGGCAGAGGGTAAGCAGCAGCGCCGGCCGGGTGAGCGGCAGGCGGAAATGCCGCGCCAGCAGGCGACACAGGCCGAGGATCACGAGGCCGAACAGCAGCACCGCCAGCACCCGGCCCCAGGCGTAGTCGCCCAGCATGGCCCCGAGATACTCCAGCGGCATGGTCGGGTAGATACCGATGCGGCCCTGGCGCTCCGCCAGCCCGCGGATCTCGCCGATGAGCGACCAGGGGTTGTCCAGGGCGAGGAGGGCGGAGAGCTGGGAGAAGTTGTCGTCCGCCGATTGGTGGAAGGCGGCGAGGAACGGCCACAGCTGGACCAGGGCGAAACCGAGCAGGACGGCATCGGGCAGAGAGGCGCGCAGGCGGTCCGGCAGGGAGGGAAGCGTCAGGGCGACTTCAGCCTTGCCCGAGACGCGGGCGAGCGTGTGCCGGCCCGGCACTGTCCCACGCGGGCCCGGGTGGGGCGCCGTGCCGTCCATGACCGGGAGTTCTCCGAAGGGGGATCGAGGGTGGGGCCGGCAGCGGCTGATCCTGCCGCGTCCCCGCGCCTGTGCCGTTACCGCGGCGGCATCCGAATCGCCGGGACTAGCGGGCGAGCAGTTCGCAGGGTGGAGGAACTCTGTCCAGCGAAGGACCGAACCGGTCGTTCCGGATGCTGGAACTGGTGCTCAGGACCGGAGAGCGGCACCGGTGTTTGCGCCGAAGCCGCCCGCGGGTCTTAGCCGCCTTTCTGCACGATGAAGCCGATGGAGGTGGAGACCAGCCCCTGGATCGAGAGCCGCAGATGCGGCGGCTCGGGGATCGAGAGAGGAGAATCGCCGCCGGGATAGGGCGGCAGGTCGACGAACTGGTCGAGGATGCCCTCGCCGGTGCCGAAATCCATCGGCATCATGCGGTGGCCCGCCAGCGCCAGCCGCGCCTCCAGCTCCTCGATGTGGCGGCGCTGGAACAGAACCGTGGTGCCCTCCTCTAGCGTGGCGCCCTCGGGGTTCATGTTGAACTCGGTGGTGTGGACCGCGATACCGCCGGGGCGGAGGCACCTCATCGCCTCCAGCACGAAGTCGAGCCCCTGCCGGATCGAGCCGCAATGCTCCAGCGAGCAGATGGACCACAGGAAGTCGAAGCCGCCATGCAGGTCGGCGGGGATGGCGTTCATGTCCACCGCGCGCATCGAAACGCGCTGGTTGAAGGTCTCCAGGTCGATCAGCCCGGGCTTGAAGATGGTCTCTACCTTGCCGCCATGCTGGTCCGTCTCGATCCAGTTACGGGCACGCAGGTCGGTGGCGTCCAGGTCGGTGGCCAGCACCTCCACGCCGCGGGCAGCCATGAAGCTCGGCAGCCATTCGGCACCCACCGCGAAGCCCAGGCCGCGTTTGCCGGGCACGAACATCCCGCGCTCATGCAGGAGCTGCAGGGCGTAGCAGTCCTCCCACACCTTGCGGTGGTACATCGGCACGAAGCCGATCTGGCCGCACCAGTAGCGCAGCCAGTGGCTCTCGATGTCCTCCTGCCGGCACAGGCGACCGCCGAAGCCCATCGTCACCGGATCGGACGGGAGGGGGGCGAGGTGCCCGGCCAGCCCGGCATCATAAAACTGGCTGGCGATGGCCGAGCCCAGCACCTTGGTGTTCCAGGCCGCCAGATCCGCATTGCGAGCAGCGGCGCCGGACGTCACCTCCAGCGACTGGAGCTTTCCGAGGATCTGGCCAGGATCGACGCGGCTGAGGCCGCGAGCCAGGGAGCGGAGGCGACGGAGCAAGGGCGTGTCGTTCCAAAGGGGTGGGCCACCACCCGGAAGGAGCGGGGCCGCCACCCGTTACCTAATAGGCTGCCCGGGATGTGACCACCCCGTGCCGGATCACGCCCGGGGCAGCGAGAGGGATGGTGAGGCCGAGGACGGGCGCCCTGACGGCTTCCCTTACTGACACGGGCCTGCGTTCGGCAGGGATTCGGCGATCGGCGCTGCCGAGACGCTTTAGTGGAATGAGCGAGCGCGTCGTCAGACTCGCGAGCTGGTTGAGTTCCGCGGCATGTCGACTGGCAGCTCTGCCGCGCGCTTCGTGTTTCGATGCCTTTTGTTTTTGAATGTTGAGGTGTGCAGCAGTAGTGGTTTGCACAGCTTTACAACCAGATGAAGCTCGGAAAGGTAATCTATAAGGGTATATATGCAATCTGGAGTTGTAGTCTTTTTCGTGTTGCACGTCCTGCAGTAATAAGCTGATTTGTTATTGCATCGGGAGGATCGTTCCCGTAAGAACCCCTCCGTCTCACACCCTGCTGTCTTTTTAGACTTAAGGTTCTCTGGTGACCGGGCTGTCACTAGTCTCACCTGACGCGTCTAAGAAGTTAGGCAGAGGCAGTAATTGAGTACTATCCGACCGTAGTCGGAAAAACTCTGGTACGGCACAACGATGAGGCGTAGGCGAAAGCCGAGGAGCGAACGATGACGAGCATTTCGGGACACAACATTCGCCCGGATCTGCTTTTGCTGTTCTTTGCGGATGCTCTTCTCGTTTCCGCAATGATTGGCTTGCTCCTTCTCTGGCAGGGCGATGTCCCGGTCGAGACAGGAAGCGCTTTGGCCGTGACCATTGCGGCTTTTTGCGGCCTTTTGTCGGGGGCGAGCGGACTTTATCAGCCCGAAGCACTGGCAGTCGCTCGCCGACTGCTGCTCGGGACGGTGGTCGCCAGCTTGCTTCTCCTGCTGCTGCTTCTGCCGCTACTTCTCTTCTTGCTCCCTGCCCCGCCCGTGGGCGTGAGCCTGTATGTCCAGCTTTTCGGGATAACCCTTGCTTTCGTCGTGGCTGTCATGACCACGCGGCTCTGCTTCACCATGGTTCTGCGGCGCGGCAGGCTGAACCGTCAGGTTGCGATGGTGCGAGGCGAGGCAGGGAACGAGCCGCAGGTCCTGAACCTGCTGCGTGATCGCGGTTACAAGATTGCGCTCGATGCCGGCTCGGGATCTTCGGTGGCCAGGGCGCTGAACCCCGCGGAACTGCGCACTTCCGCGATCCGGGCGATCATCCTGGCGGATGGAGCGGAAGTGTCCGCTGGCATCCGTGCGGGTGCGGAAAGCGTAGGCATCCCGGTCCTAACCGAGGACGAGTTCCTAGAGCGGGAATTTGCGCGCGTCGATATCGAGCGCCTTCCTCAGGGTTGGCTGGCGCGCTCCAATGCAAGGCGTGAGGCGCGCTTCGAGGCGGTGCTTCGCCGGCTCCTCGATATCGTGCTCGGTGTCGTCCTCATCGTCGCGACGTTGCCGCTCCTCCTGATCACGGCTCTTGCAATCAAGCTCGATGGTCCGGGGCCGATCTTCTATCGCCAGGAAAGGGTAGGCCTGGGTGGGCGCACCTTCATGCTCTTTAAGTTCCGCAGCATGGTGGTGGATGCCGAGAAAGGGGGCGCGCCGATCTGGGCCAGCAAGCGCGATGCGCGTGTGACACGGGTGGGCCGGTTCCTGCGCCTGACCCGGATCGACGAGATCCCGCAGGTGCTCAACCTGCTGCTCGGCGACATGGCGTTCGTGGGCCCGCGGCCCGAGCGCCCGGCCTTTGTCCGGCAGCTCCGGGAGATTATTCCGCACTATGCCGACCGGGATATTGTGAAGCCCGGCATTACGGGCTGGGCGCAGGTGAACTACCCTTACGGGGCGTCCGTGGAGGATGCGCGGAAGAAGCTTGCTTACGATCTCTATTATGTCCGGCGCCGCAGCCTCTTTCTCGACCTGCTAATTCTTGTCGCCACGGTCCGCGTCGTCCTTTTCCAGGAGGGATCCCGGTGAGGCACGAAACTGCCCGCCGGCGAGGGGTATGAGCTCCACCTCCATCATCTTCCATGCAGGGGCAGGGGTCGTCTGCCTCGCCTGGACGGTTCTCGTGCTCTCGACCGGGCGGGGGCTCGCTGCCTGGCTTCTCGCCGCAGCTTGCGGGTCCTCCTCTCTCTGGGCGGCCGCTGTTGCCCTGGAGGCGGTGGGCCTTCCCGCCCTGGTCGCCGTCCTTCTCGAAGCTGCCCGCTGGGTGGTCTGGCTCGCGGTGCTGCTCTTCTTCTTCCGCCGGGTTGCAGGAAACAGCGCGCGGCCCCTTACCGTCGGTGTCGGTCTCTGCGCGGCGACTGCCGGGGGTGCGGTGTTTCTCGGCTCTCTCGCGCCTGATCTCATACCCCTCGCAGGGCTTGGCCGATTCATCCTGGCGCTGCTCGTCGTGATCCTGGCCGAGAACCTGTTTCGGGCGTCGGACGAGGCGGAGCGCTGGCATTTCGGCCTGCCCGCGATCGCCCTTGGCGGACTTTCGGCCTACGATCTTCTGCTGCTCGCCGATATGGGGCTGTCCCGGGGATCTGCCTCTGCCGTGCTGGTGGATGCGCGAGCGGCAATCGCTGCGATCGTGACGCCGCTGCTCGCGGTGGCGGCCATGCGTGACCGGCGCTGGCGGCGGGATCCGCCAGTTTCCCGGCAGGTCGTCTTTCAGGGGGCGACCCTCGTCGTGGCCGGCGCTTTCCTCCTCACCATCGGCGTGCTCGGGGAGGCGTTGAGGCGCCTGGACGTCGAGTGGGCTGCGGCCGCACAGGCAAGCCTCATCGGGGGCGCCGTGATCAGCCTCCTCGTCGCGGTGAGTTCCCGTAGTGCCCGTTCCCACCTGCGTCGCCTCTTCGTTGATCCTTTTTTCACGGCTCGCTACGACTATCGCCGGGAGTGGCTCCGCTGCGTGAACGCGCTCTCCGCCGGGGATGCGCGCTCGCCTGCAGAGTACCGTGCCGTCCGCGCTATCGCCGACGCCGTGGACAGCCCTGCGGGCGTGCTGCTGGTGCGTGAGCCCGGCAGGCCAGGGATGCGGTGGGCGGGTTCCTGGAACCGCGCCTCGATCTATCTCGAGGTCCCAGCCGGAGATGCGATCGTGGCTGCCCTCGACGCCAATCCAGAGGTTCTCGTCCTCGACAACGCCGCTGCCTCCTCGGCGGCCCTCAGTGGGGCCTATGGGCCGCTCTGGATGGCTGTCCCGTTGATGCACGGGCGGGAGGGGCTCTCGGGTGTCGTGCTGCTCGCTCCGCCCCGGGCCCCGTTCGAGCTGGACGCCGAGGTGCAGGAGCTGCTCCGCACCCTCGGTTGCGAGGTTGCAATGTTCCTTGCCGAGCGGCGGGCGGCGGAGGGCCTGGCCGATGGCCGGCAGCTTCAGGACTATGCCAAGCGCTTCGCCTTCGTCGCGCATGACGTAAAGACGGTTTCAAGCCAGCTCTCCCTGCTCCTCGCCAATGCCGAGGAGAACATCGATGATCCGGAGTTCCAGCAGGATATGCTCCTGACTGTCCGCACGGCCGCGACGCGCATCAACGCGCTGATCCAGCGCCTGGGCCAACCGGGCGACGTGCCGTCCGAGGAGACCGCGATCGCGCCGGCCGAGCGCCTGCGCTGGATCGCGGCGGCGCAGCACCTGCCCGTGCATGTCGAGGAGACGGGGCCGGCCGTGCTCGCGGCCGTGCCGCCAACCTCGTTCGACACCGCGCTCGGGCACCTGATCAACAACGCTGTCGAGGCCTCGCCTCCCGGCGAGGACGTCCGCGTGCTCGTTGGGCGCGAGGGCGCGCAAGTGGTGGTCGAGGTGGTCGATCGTGGCCCGGGCATGACACCGGAGTTCATCCGCGACGAACTCTTCCGCCCTCTCAGCACGTCCAAGCGTGGCGGCAGCGGGATCGGAGCGTGGCAGGCGCTCGACCTGTTACGGAAAGCCGGCTGCGAGCTTCTCGTGCTCAGTTCCCCTGGCGCCGGTACCACGATGCGTGTCCTTCTACCCTTCCGGGAGGGCGGGACCGGCGCTCTGGCGGAGGCCGCATGACGAAGGCTCGCCTCCTGATCGTCGAGGACGATCCCGGCCTCTGCGCTCAGTATCGCTGGGCTTTCCCGGGTTGCCGCGTGATCCTCGCCAACGATCGTGCGGCGGCTGAGGCGCTCGTCCGGCGCGAGGCGCCGGATGCGGTGCTCCTCGACCTCGGCTTGCCGCCCGATGCGGAGGGCGTCGCGGAAGGCTTCGCGACGCTGGAGATGCTCCGCGCGGTTTGCCCGAACGTGCCCGTCATCGTTGCGAGCGGCCAGGGGCAGCGGCAGAACGCGCTCCGCGCCGTCTCTCTTGGTGCCTATGACTTCTGTGAGAAGCCGACAGACATCGCGGTGCTGCGCACGGTGGTCGAGCGCGCGCTGCGGCTCAATGAGTTGCAGGAGGAGAACCAGCGACTTGCCGAGGCGCCGCGCGCCTCCTCCATCCAGGGGATCATCACGGCCGACGAGGGCATGGTGAAGGTCTGCCGCACGATCGAGCGCCTTGCTGCCGCCTCGGCGCCCGTCCTCCTGCTGGGCGAGAGCGGGACGGGGAAGGAGGCACTGGCGCGCGCTCTGCACGAGCTCAGCCCCCGCGCCAGCAAGCCGTTCGTGCCCCTGAACTGTGCCGCGATCCCCGAGACACTCCTTGAGAGCGAGCTGTTCGGCCACGAGAAGGGCGCCTTCACAGGGGCCGTCCGGCAGGTGAATGGCCGGATCGAGACGGCCAATGGCGGCACCCTCTTCCTCGACGAGATCGGCGAGATGCCGGTCACCCTGCAGGCCAAGATGCTGCGCTTCCTGCAGGACCAGGTGATCGAGCGGGTTGGCGGGCGCACCCCTATTCGGGTGCAGGTTCGGATCGTCTCGGCGACGAACCAGCCACTGGAGGAGCAGGCCGGAAACGGACGGTTCCGCGGCGATCTGCTGTACCGGCTGAACGCGATGACGGTTCGCATCCCGCCGCTGCGCGAGCGGGGCGGGGACGCGCTCCTGCTCGCGCGCTGGTTCCTCGCCCGCTTTGCACGCGAGGGGAGGCGCCGGCTGCGCGGCTTCGATCCCACGGCAGCGGCGGCGATCGCGGCCTATCATTGGCCCGGCAACGTGCGCGAGCTGGAAAACCGGGTGCGCCGCGCCGCCCTGATGGCGGACGACCAGCTTGTCAGCGTCGCTGACCTGGAGCTCTCGGCCCCGGCGCAGATCGAGGACGAGGCGGAAGATCTCGACCTGCGGGCCTCGCGGATGCGGGCGGAGCGCGAGACAGTCGGGCGAGCCCTCGCGCGGAGCCACAACAGCCTCGCCGGGGCTGCGCGCCTGTTGGGCATCAGCCGGCCGACCCTTTACAACCTGCTTGAAACGCACGGCCTCATGCCGGTGCGGGCCGCCTCGCAGCTCGATGCCGCCAAGCCCGACCTCGATTAGCGGAGACTTCCACCATGCGCGTGTCGCGACGCCCTCAACGGAGCGCTCTTCTCCTCGCCGGGGTGGTGGCTGCCACGCTCTCCGCCGGCGCGGCCTTTGCCCAGCCGCTTGAGCGCGCCCGGGCTGCCCAGGCCCGAGGGGACCTGCGCGCCGCGCAGATCGAGTACCGCAACGCCGTCCGGGCGGAGCCCGGAAATCCGGCGACCCGCCTTGGCCTGGGCGGGGTAAGTCTCGAGCTCGGCGACGCCGACACTGCCGAGCGCGAGGCGCGGGCGGCGCTGGAAACCGGGCGGGAGGCCGAGGCAGCGACGTCGCTGCTGGTGCGTACCTATCTCGCACGCGAGCGTTTCCGTGAGCTGCTCCGCGACCTGCCGCTTCCGCGGGACCGCGCCCAGCCGGGCGTTGCCGGGCAGATTGCCGCCGGTCGCGCCCTGGCCGAAATCGCCCTTGACGAGCGGCAGGCCGCGGGCGCCTCGCTCGAAGAGGCCCGCCGCCTCATGCCCGAGGCGGTCGAGACACGGCTGGTCGCTTCCGCGCTGGCTCAACTCGAGGGCCGGCAGGCGGAAGCCGAGGCGGAGATCGAGGCCGGCCTGGCACGGCATCCGGACGCACCCACCCTGATGTTCCGCAAGGCAGTCCTTCAGGTGGAGCGTGGCGATTGGCGTGCCGCACTCGGTGTCCTGGACGGGCTGATCGAGCGTACGCCTTCCTACAGCCAGGCGCGGCTCATGCGGGCCGAGCTGCGGATGCGCGCCGACAACCCTTCAGGAGCTCGCCAGGACGTGGATGCGGTGCTGCGCGCCACCCCGGGCAGCGCGCCGGCGACCTTTCTGCTCGCGGCGCTCCACGCCCAGGCGCGAGAGTGGCAGGCGGCGGACACGGTCCTGCAGCGGCTTTCCCGCGTCCTGCCGAACTTTCAGGACGGGCTGCTGCTGCTGGCCGCCGTCAAGCGCGAGCTCGGTGCGCGGGCCCAGGCCGAGGAAGCCGTGCAGCGCCACGTCGCGCGGTATCCCGACGACTCCCGCGGGCCGAAGCAGCTCGCGATCCTTCTGCTTGACGGAGGACGCGCCGCCGATGCGGCGGCGCTGCTCGCTCGCGCCTCACAACGTTTCGAGCGGGACGCCGAGGTCTTCGACCTGCTTGGCCGCGCCCAAGCCGCGTCCGGCCAGGCCCGAAACGCGAGCGCAGCCTTTCAGCGGGCTGCCGATCTGAGTCCCGGGGACGCTGGCATCCGCGCCCGCCTCAGTGCGTCCCGCCTTGCCGTCGGTGACATGGCGGGGACCTCCGAGGCGGCCGAGCAGGCCCTTCGCCTCGCCCCTGGGCAGGAGGGCGCGCGCGAACTCCTGGCAATGGCCGCGCTTCTGCGCGGCGAGGTTACCGCTGCCCAGGCCGAGTGGGATCGGCTCGACGCTGCCGGGCGCCGGGCCGAGTCCGGCGCCACCCTTGGTGGTTTCCTGATGCTGGCGCGCTTTGACCTGCCGGCGGCGCGCACGGCTTTCGAGGCAGTGATCCGTGACTATCCCCGCGCGATCGGTGGCCGGGTCGGCCTCGCGCGGGTCGCGATCGCGCAAGGTGGGCCGGAGGAGGCGGAACGCCTGCTCGGAGAGGTTCTCCGCCTTGCCCCGGCCAACCCGGAAGCCCTCGGATTGCTGGGCGCGTCCGCAAGCCCGGGCGGGCCGCGCGCAGCCGCTGCGCGCGCCGTGCTGGAAGCGGCTCATGCTGCCCAGCCCGGCGAGCGTGCGATTGCCATCGTGCTGGCCAACTCGCTCATCAACGCGCGAGAGCCGGCGCGGGCGCTCGCCGTCCTGGGGCGAGAGGAGCTGCAGGGTCCGAAGGGCGGCCCGGATCTCCACCTGCTTCGATCGACGGCCTACGTCACGCTTGAGCGTTGGGAGGAGGCGGAGGCTTCCGCGCGGCTCGCCCTCTCGGAGGAGCCGCGCTCCCTGCCGGTGCGGCAGCAGCTGATCGCGCTTCTCCTGAGAGCCGGAAAGCCGCAGGAGGCGGAGGCGATCGCGCAGGAGGGGCTGCGCCTCGATCCGGCGAATGCTTCTGCCCAGCGCATGCGCCTGGCGTTGGCACAGCGAATCGGCGGCCTGGATGCCGCGCTCGCCACGGCCGACCGCCTCGCCGCACTTCCCGAGGCAAGGCCGTCGTCCCTGACCCTCCGCGGCGACCTGCTGCTCGCGGCCCAGAAGCCGGAAGAGGCTGCGCGCGCCTACAAGGCCGCGCAGGCGACCGCCCCATCCTCGGTGCTTGTCCTGCGGGAAGCGCAGGCCTTGTCCGCGGCCGGGCAGACGGCCCAGGCCGTTGCCGCGCTGAGCGCCTGGTCCGCCCGCCAGCCCGACGACGTTGCCGTCCTTGAGGTTCTGGCACGGTACGACATCACGGCGGGGCGCGATGCCGAGGCCGAGCGCCGGTTGAACGTCGTGCTCCAGCGCGCCCCGGACAACACGGTCGCGCTCAACAACCTGGCCTGGATCGTTGCCAAGCGCGGCGGGGCGGCCGAGATCGCCCGCGCACGACAACTGTCCGAGCGAGCCTACTTCCTCATGCCGAATGCGGAGACGGCCGACACCTTCGGGTGGGTGCTTGCCCGGGGCGGAGAGGCGGAGCGCGCGGTGGTGCTGCTGACCCAGGCCGTGAACGCGCCGAGGCCACAAGGGCAGGCCGCCGATCCGAGCAAATCCTACCGCCTCGCCTACGCGCTCGAAGCCGCGGGGCGGAAAGACGAGGCGGTGCGTGCGCTTGAGCCTGCCCTTGCGGGCGGGGGCGCCTTCCCCGAGCGGGCCGAGGCCGAGCGCCTGCTCGCACGGCTCCGCGGGGGGCGCTGAGGCAGGGCGATGCGGAGTTACGTCTTCGTCCTCTTCTTCGGCGGGCTCGTCCCGATCGCGCTGGCGCAGCCTTTCGTCGGGGCCCTGCTGTGGTCATGGATCTCGTTCATGAACCCGCATCGGGAGGTCTGGGGCTTCGCCACCAACCTCCCCTACGCCTCCATCACCTTCCTTGCGACTCTCGTCGCCTGCCTGGTCGCGCGCGAGCCGAAGCGCTTCGCGTTGAACGCGGTGACAGGGCTGCTGCTCGCCCTTGCCGTGCTGATCACGCTCACCTCGTTCGTCACCCTCGCGCCCGAGGCTGTGACCTGGCACCAGTGGGATCGCGTGATCAAGACGATCCTCGGCTCGTTGCTCGTCGCGTGCCTGCTGACCGACAGGCGGCGCATCCACGCGCTCGTCTGGCTGATGGCGATCGCGCTCGGCTACTACGGCGTCAAGGGCGGTATCTTCACCTTCATGACGGGTGGTGGCTACCGCGTGGTCGGGCCGCCCGACACCACGATCGCCGACCGCAATCACCTCGCCGTTGCGATTCTCGTCGCGGTGCCGCTGGTGAACTACCTGCGGATGCAGGCCCGGCACAGGGTCGTGCGGCTGGGGCTGCTTGCGGCAATGGGGCTGATGGTGGTCTCCGCTGTCGGCAGCCAGTCGCGCGGCGCGCTGATCGCCCTCGCAGCAACCGGCCTCATGCTGTGGCTGCGGAGCCGCGGCAAGGTGGTCAGCGGCATCCTCATCGTGGCCTGCGTCGCCGGCACGATCAACTTCATGCCGCAGTCCTGGACCGACCGCATGAACACGATCGGCACCTATGAGGAGGACGCGTCCGCCATGGGGCGTGTCCGGATCTGGGAGGCGTCCTTCCTGCTCGCGCTCGACCGGCCGCTGACGGGCGTGGGCTTCCGCGGGCCCTACTACCAAGCGATCGTCAATCAGGTTGCTCCTGGGGTCACCGCCCGCGCCGTGCACAGCATTTATTTCGAGGCGCTCGGCGAGCACGGCTTTCCGGCGTTCTTCGTCTGGCTTGGCCTGACGGTAGCAGGGGCCTGGTACGCCTGGCGGCTCACCCGGTTGGGGCGCGGGCGGCCGGATCTTGCCTGGGCGGTCGATCTCGGCCGCATGTCACAGGTCTCGATGGTCGCATACCTGACCGGAGGCGCCTTCGTCTCCCTCTCCTACTGGGACTTCTACTGGATGCTCCTCGTCGTGGTCGCTGCGGCCCACCAGCTTGTGCAGGCCGTGCCGGCGGCGAGCGAGGCGCGGCCACCGGTACCGGCGGCCACGGGGTGGCGACGCAATGCCGCGATGGGCGGAGTGCGCTGACATGATCGACGAAAAGGCGGGAGACCTCGCATGCAGGGATTCTACTACCTCCTCATGCTCATTGGCGTCGCGTGGCTCTGCGCCTGGGTGGCCTTCCCAAACAGCGTCGGCCGCCTCTGGTCCCCCTTCGATATGCGAACCCCGGACGCTCCCGACGACAGCGACCAGCCCGGTCCCGCGAACCGTCCGCGACCGTCTGGACGGGGCGGACGGACGCCCCCTGCGCCTACTGACCTTCAGCACCCTCTACCCCAATCCCGCCCAGCCCAATCATGGCGTGTTCGTCGAGAACAGGCTTCGCCACCTCGTCGCTAGCGGCGGCGCTGAAAGCACCGTTCTCGCCCCGGTTCCCTGGTTTCCAGGGCGCCTGCCAGCCCGCGGCGCGATCCCCGCGGAGGAGCAACGCCATGGGATCGACGTGCATCATCCGCGCTTCCTCGCGCCACCCGGGCTCGGCATGTACACGAACCCCCTGTCGCTTCTCGCGACCGCGCGAGGGGTGCTTCGGCGGATGCTGCGGGACGGTCGCGGTTTCGACGCGATCGACGCGCACTACCTCTACCCCGACGGCGTCGCAGCGGTTCGGTTAGGACAGGAGTTCGGCCTGCCCGTCATCGTTACCGCGCGCGGGTCCGACACCAGCCTTCTGCCGCAGCATGCTGTGCCCGGGCGCCTCATCCGCGGCGTGATCCGGCGCGCCGACGCCCTCATCGCGGTGAGCGCGGGGCTTGCCGAAGGGTTGTTCGCACTCGGCGCGCCGTCCGGGAAGGTATCGGTGCTCCGCAACGGCGTGGACCTGCACGCTTTTCGTCCGCCGATCGACCGCGACGCGACGCGCGCCGGTCTCGGCCTGAACGGGCCGACCCTGCTCTCGGTCGGCCTCCTAATCGAGCGCAAAGGGCATCACCACACGATCGAGGCCCTGCGCGCTCTGCCCGGCCATACCCTGCTGATCGCAGGGGAGGGGCCGGAACGCGAGGCGCTCCTCGCCCTCGCGCGGCGGATCGGCGTGGCTGACCGCGTGCGGCTGCTGGGAGCGCAGCCGCATGCGCAGCTCTCACTGCTCTACGGCGCGGCGGACGCGATGGTGCTCGCCTCCAGTCGGGAAGGCTGGGCAAACGTCCTGCTGGAATCGCTTGCATGCGGCACGCCCGTGGTGACGAGCCCTGCCTGGGGATCGCGCGAGGCGGTGGCGGCGCCTGAAGCCGGGATCGTGCTCGACGAGGCAACGCCGGATGCGATTGCCGCGGGGGTGCGTGCCGTCCTCTCCAACCCGCCCTCCCGCACCGCGACCCGGTCCTACGCGGAGCGCTTCGGCTGGGACGAGACGACGGCAGGGCAGCTTCGCCTGTTCCGCAGGGTAACCGGCGGGCGAGGAGAGGAATGACAGCAGGGTACTCCGGGGAGGGACGCCTAGGGCGCCGCGCGCTGGCGCCCCTCCTCCTCGGCACCCTCACCACGCCGAACGCTCCGACCGCGGCCCAAGATGCCCGCCTTTCGGGCGGCTCGGCGCTGTCCGCCGAACCGACCCCGAGGGCTGTGGTCATGCCCACCCGGATGCCCTGCGCCGACCGCGCGGACGATATTGCCGGCTTGGTGGTGGAGGGAACAGGCGCGCCCGAGGGGACCGTGACGGTCTTTGGCCAGGCCTTCGCGCCAGGCGACCTGCCCTCCGATGCGGGAGTCGTGGCCCGGCTCGCGGGGACCGACCGGGCTGTTCCGGCGCAGCTGGACGTCACTCGCCGGCACGCGGATGGCTCGGCACGTTTCGGCCTGGTCTCGCTCGCGATGCCGTCGCTGGCGGTGGGAAGCCTTATAGGCGTGGTGCTGTCGCGCGGGCGGGTGATGGCAGGTGCCCCGCTCGACCCCGCCGCGGCACTGCGGGGCCGCAGCCTTGTGGTCGAGGTCGCGTCCAGGGCCGGAGTGCCCTGGCAGGTCGATCTCGTCGAGGCGCTGCGGGGCTCTGGCGCAACAGGGGCCTGGCAGTCCGGCCCGCTGGTCGTCCAGGCTCGGATCGAGTTGCCGGTTCGGGCGGGGGAGGTCACCTCGCTGCGCCTCGTGGCCGACCTGTCGGTGCGGGCGGACCGCACGATGCGCGCCGACCTGTGGTTCCGCAACGACGTGGCCATGCGTCCGGGTGGCGGGGAGACGGGCTACGCCGCGCGGATCCTCGTCGACGGGCGGGAGGTGCTGGTCGCCGACGTGCCGCGTCACTGGCAGTACGCGGCCTGGGGACGCCTCGTCGGCGGAGCCGAAGGCGGGCGCGAAGCCCCGGAGGAGCCCCGCGTCCGGCAGGATCCGGCCTATCTGGCCCGCTCCAGCGCGGTTCTCCCGTTTGACCTGTCAACGGGAGTGGAGGAGGCGCTGCTCGCGAGGATGGGACAGGCCGCGGCCGACCCGTCCTGGGTACAGCCACTCGCATCCCGTGGGATCGAGACGCGCATGGGAGCGCCTGGCGCGCGGCCCGACCTCGGGCAGACCACCGCCTACAACGCGGCCTGGGTCATCACCGGGGATCGTCGCGCTGCGGCTTACTGCATCGGGCAGGCCGAAGCGGCCGGCTCCATCCCCTGGCATTTCTGGGATCCCGGCGGCGAGCACCGCGGAGGCGGCTGGCTGGACGTGCAGCACTGGCCGCTCTTCTGGGCCGACGCGCGTGGAGGCCTGCCGCCGCGCACGCTGCTGCAGCCCTTCGCCGTCGACACCGCCTGGGGGAGCGGGCCGGTCCCCTCGCATCAGCCGGATCTGTCCTACGTTCCCTATGTGCTAACAGGGCGGCGGGCCTTCCTCGACAACCTTATGGCGCAGGCGGCCTGGAACGTCGTCACGGTCCGGTCCGGTCCGCGTCGGACGGTAGGGGGCTCGGGCGTGATCGCCGACGCGAACATGCTCCAGCAGCGTCAGGTTCGGAGTGCCGCCTGGAGTCTGCGCCAGATCGACGAGGCGGCCTGGATCGCCCCGGACGCCGATCGGACGCGCGCCTATGTCGAGGAGGTGGCGGCCGGCAATTGGAGCTGGCTGCGGGCGCAACTGCCGGAATGGACGGCGCGCCAAGGGGACCTGCACGGCTACATCGTACCGCTGGACTATGGCTACACGCCCACGATCTCGCCCTGGCAGCAGGATTACTTCGCCTCGACTGCTGCGGCGGCGACATTGCGGGGGAGGGAGGATGCGCGCGCCGTCCTGTCCTGGATGAGCAACTTCATCGTCGGGCGCTTCTTCGCGACCGCGTCCGGGTTCACCCGCAACGACGGCATTTCCTATACCCTCGCCCTCTTTCCACTCCCCTTGCCCCGCCAGCCGGCCCCGCCCTCCTCCTCTCCCTACGTCACATGGTCCGAAATGGCCCTTCAGTCGCGTGAGCGCGGCCTGGCCAACGGCGACGGCTGGGCCACCAGCAACGGTGAGTATGCCCGGCTTGCGATGCTTTCCCTTGCTCTGATCCACCACGCGCTGGGTGACGAGCGGGCGCGGGAAGCCTACACATGGCTCGCCGGGTCGGGCGCGCCCTACACGGCACCGGCCATGTTCGCGCGCATGCCAAACCATAACGTTTCGCTGCGTGGCCTGCCGCGTCTGCCGGAGCAGGCAGTCAGTTGCGAGGCTGCGGGGATCCGGCGATGAGAACGCAGGCTTTCCCGATTCGCGCCGTGGCGCATCTGGATGCTCCGGCACGGGGCCATCCTGGCCCGTGGCCCGGGCGACCTGCAAGCCTGACCCAGCGCGTTTCAGAACCCCCTTTCCCGTTCGTGGAGAAATCCCATGCCCCTCTTTCTCGTCACGGGCGGCTGCGGCTTCATCGGGTCGCACCTCACGGCCGCTCTCATCGGCCGGGGCGACCGTGTCCGTGTGCTCGATGACCTGTCCACCGGCTCTCGGGACAATCTCGTCCCGGGGGCTGAGCTGGTTGTCGGCGATGTCGCGGATGCCGAGACCGTGCGTCAGGCCATGGAGGGGGTGGACGGGTGCTTCCACCTCGCAGCCATCGCCTCCGTGGAGCGCGGTGTGCAGGACTGGCTCGGGACGCACCGCGTCAATCTCACCGGCATGATCGCGGTGCTCGAGGCCGCGCGGCCACGGCGGGTACCAGTGGTCTACGCCTCTTCCGCTGCTGTCTACGGTGACCAGGCTGTGCTGCCGATCCGGGAGGACGTGCTGAAGCGGCCGCTTTCGGCCTATGGGGCGGACAAGCTCGGCTGCGAGCAGCACGCCCTCGTCGGTGGGCTGGTGCATGGCATTCCGACCCTTGGGCTGCGCTTCTTCAATGTATTCGGCCCGCGGCAGGACCCGCGCTCGCCCTATTCGGGCGTGATCTCCATCTTCTGCGACCGGGTGAGCCGTGGGGAGAGCGTCAGCGTGTTCGGTGACGGCGGGCAGACACGCGACTTCGTCTATGTCGAGGACGTGGTCGCCGCGATCGTCGCCGCGATGGCCGCAGCATCGCCTCTGGGGATGGTCTACAACGTCTGCACGGGACAACCCACTTCGGTGCGCGCCCTTGCTGAAACCGTCGCCGCAGTCTTTGGCGTTCCGCTGGAGATTGCACACGCCGCGCCCCGCGCTGGCGAAATCCGAGATTCGCTCGGCGATTCCACACTGATGCGGGAGAGGCTCGGGCTCGGTGAGACGCGGTCCCTGCATGAGGGCCTGGCAGAGGTAAGGGCATGGCTGGACGCCGGGCGCCCTGGAGCTGCTTCAAGCGCCCCCGCGGCCTCTAAGGAACTTAGCTCCTAGGGAGGCCAACGTGACGCGACGTTCTCATACTCGCGTCACCGACTCGGACAGGTAGTTCAGGCCCGGACGGGCAGTCAGGCTGTAAGTGCGTTGAGTAGCATCAGAATCGACGCCCAGAGGCCCAAAGCGAAGGCTGCTATGATCACCACCGCAACCGGCCACGCAAATCGTTCCGAAGAAGCGATCGGCTGCGCGCGGAGGGTGAGAAGGCTTGACCTTTCGACGTCTAGACCCGGCATGGTGGCGATCCTGCGATGAATATGGGTTGGATTAGCTGAAGCCTGTGACCCTTCACTTTCGATGGCCGGTATCTCCGTCCACCTCTTCATCTAGTCTAATAGTGGCGATCCGGAAGGGTTGCAGGTGCATTTTGCACGCAAAGGTTGACGATCCAACCGGGTCCGCACCCTTAAGGCGCATAACACGTTTGTGAGGAACACTTATGTGCGGAGTCGTCGGGGTTTTCAACCCCACCGTAACGACGGTGCCCGATTCACGACTGTTGCGACGTATGGCCCAGGCGCTTCGCCACCGTGGGCCTGACGGGGAGGGCTATCATGCCGAGGCCCATCTGGGATTCGGCCACCTGCGCCTCGCGATCGTGGATCTGGCGGGCGGGGCGCAGCCCATGTCCACGGAGGGAGGGGAACTCACCGTCTGCTTCAACGGCGAGATCTACAACCACCTCACCTTGCGCCGAGAGTTGGAGGCGGCCGGCCACCGCTTCCGTACAAGCTCTGACACCGAGGTGATCCTGCACGGCTGGCGCGAGTGGGGCCTGGACGTGCTCACCCACCTCAAGGGCATGTTCGCCTTCGGCCTCTGGGATCGCTCACGCGGCGAACTGCTGATCGCCCGTGACCGCCTGGGTGAAAAGCCGATGCATTACGGTGAGCTACCGGATGGCACGATTGCCTTTGCGTCCGAGCTCGCCGGCCTGCTTGCCCTTCCGGGGATGTCGCGCCGGATCGATCCGGCCGCCGTCGACGACTACATGGCCCTCGGCTACGTGCCTGATCCGGCCACGATCTATGCCGGCATCCGGCGGCTCCCGGCCGGCCACTTCCTTCTCCTCCGCCGTGGTGAGGCCGGAATTCCCGTGCCTCGCCGCTACTGGCAGCCCCCGACCACCGCCCTCACAGCGGGAGCGGACGCGCCGGCCGAGCTTGCCCGACGGCTCGATGCGTCGGTGCGCGCGCAGCTGATGTCGGACGTGCCGCTTGGCGCCTTCCTTTCTGGCGGGGTGGATTCCAGCGCGATCGTTGCGCTCGCCGCCCGCGCGGCGGCAGAGGAAGGGGGCGGCCCGCTCTCCACCTTTACCATCGGCTTCGAGGGCAGGGAGGACGAGCGGCCCGCAGCGGCGGCCCTCGCCGTGCGCCTCGGCACCCGGCACCACGACGCGGCCGGAGGGGTGGACTACATCGCCGCCTCGGCGGAGCAGGCGCGGATCTTCGGCGAGCCGTTCGGCGACCATTCCGCCGTGCCGACGCTCGCGGTCTGCCATCTGGCGCGGAAGCACGTGACCGTTGCGCTGTCGGGCGACGGCGGCGATGAGGTCTTCGCGGGCTATCGGCGCTACCGCTGGCACAGCCTGTCCGAGGCGGTGCGGTCCTTCGTGCCGGCGAGAATGCGGAGGCAGGTGATTGGGGGGCTGGCATCGGCCTATCCACGGCTCGCCTGGGCGCCGCGCTGGCTGCGGGCGAAGACGACGCTTACCGAGATCGCGCTCGACAGCGCGGCCGGGTACTACCGCACGGTCTGTAAGCTGCACGACGACCGCCGACGCGGGCTCTACGCCGCATCGATGCGGGCGACGACCGACGGGCATGACCCTTCGGCGCGCTTCGCCGCGCTGATGGCCGAATGCGACCCGGAGGACGGGCTGCTGCAGGCGCAATATGCCGACCTGCACACCTATCTGCCTGGCGATATCCTCGTGAAGACGGACCGCACGAGCATGGCCGCCTCGCTCGAGCTGCGGCCGCCGATCCTCGACCACGACTTTGTCGCCTGGGGGATGGCGCTGCCGGCCTCCGTCAAGCTGAACGGCGGCGTCGGCAAGCGGGTGCTGCGGGAGGCGATGGCGCCATTCCTGCCGGCGGAGCTGCTCTGGGGGAAGAAGCGCGGCTTCGCCGACAGCATCGGCGGGCAGTTTCGCGCCGGCGCAGAGACGGTGCGGGCGCGGCTGACCGGGGCTGCAATGGGCGACAGCGGCCTGTTCGACACGGGAGCGCTGGCGCGGCTGGTGGAAGAGCACGCCTCGGGGGGCGCCGATCACGCCCAGGCGATCTGGCAGCTCCTGGTGCTGGAAGGCTTCCTGGCGGGGGAGGGTGCGGCGCCCGGCCTGGAAGCGGCGGTGGCCACGGCCTGAGGGCGGCGGTCAGCGCCGCCGCAGGATGACGTTGTCGCCGTCCTCAAAGGCGTAGTCGGGCCGCGCACGGAGGAACTCCTCGGTGGCGGTCCGGGCGCCGCCATAGGCGTGGTAGTCGTCCATGATGATCGCGCCCCCGGGCGACACGCGGTCCGCGAGGGTGGTCAGCACGTATTTCGCCGGGTCGTACCAGTCGCAATCCACGTGGACGAGGGCGAGCGAACGACTCGCGTAGTCTGGCAGGGTGTCCTCGAAGAGGCCCCTGTGCAGGACCACCCGCTCGCCGTCCACGGGTGCGCCATGGCGCGCGAAGGATTCCTTCACCACGTCGAAGAGGTTCGGGACGTAGCCGTAATAGGTGTCGCCGCCGATGCCGCGCGATCGGCCGGCCGCGATCTCCTCGTAGCGCGCCTTGGAGGTCGGGTCGTCCTTTTCAGAGGTGGGAGGGGGGATCATCCCGAACACGTCGAAGCCGTGGAACTGGCGACCATCGCGGAGAGCTCGCCCCGCGAGCAGGATGCCCGAGCCTCCGAGGGCGAGGCCGAACTCGGCAAAATCGCCGGCGACTCCCTGGCGGCGAAGTCGGGCCGCAGTCCTCTCCAACCGAAGGAGCTTGCGCGCTCCGAGCATTGTCAGGCGTTCCTGCATAACGGCGCGTGCCTGCCGGCTGAGCGCCGCAAGGAGAATGGCCCGCTTCAATCGTTTCAGCATCGCCGTCCCCGCTCCGTCGATTATGGCGTTTCCGGAACAGTGTTGCTCCGCAGCAGCGGGGTGGCAAGGCGGCCGGGCAGGCGGTGCAGCAGCGCCGTTTCCGCACTGCGCGGACGGCCCATCGCCCACCATAGGCCGAGAAGCGCGGCAACATAGATGGTGGCGCCGAGGGCAACCTTGAGGGCCGCGGCGACGGGCAGGGCCAATCCCTCCGTGGGCAGCCACGACAGGCCGGCGAGCATGGCAAGGCCAGCCAGGACCGGTCGCAGGAAAATCCCGGCCAGCGCCGAGGGGCGGCCGAGACGGGCGAAGATGAAGGCGTAATCAAGCACCGTCAGGGTCACCGACACGGCGGCGTAGGTGATCGCGACCGCGAGCACACCGCCGAGCAGGGCGGCGGCGAGGCAGGCGGCCGTGAGCACCGCCGCGCGGAGGCCCCAGAGGAAGGCGGCTTGGTGTTGGCGATCGAGCGCGGCGAGGATGCTGCGATTCAGCCCTGCCACGGTCTGCCCGGCCACGCCGATTGCCGTCCAGGCGAGAAAGGGCGCAGCGCCGGCCCAACGCGGCCCGAGCAGCAGTCCCGTGATCTCCGGCGCCGTGGCGGAGACTCCGAGCCCGGCCGCGGCAGCGACGATCGCGCCGGCGCCGACGGCCTGCCGTGCGGCCTCGGCAAAGCGGGCCGGCTCGTCGCGCAGCCGTGCGAGCCCAGGCAGAAGCGCTGCGGCGGCCGGGGCGACCATCTCCGAGACCATCGTGCGGGAGAGGTCGCGGCTGACGTGGTAAAGGCCGAAAACCTGCGTGGAGACGAGACGTCGAACCACGACCTCGTCCACGGTGATGGCGACATAGGTCGCGAGGCTTTGGACGAGCGTCCAGAACGAGAAGGCGAAAAAGTCGCGCGTCTTCGTCAGGCTGAAGCGCGGCCGGTACGGATAGAGGGTGTAGCTGCCGGCGACGTGGAGGACGGTGCCGATCAGGCTTCCCCAGACAAGGCCCCAGTAGCTCCGCGTCCACCACGCGGCCAGAACCACGGCGACCGCCACCGCGACCTTCTGGAAGACCTTCAGCACGAACTCCTTGCCGAAGGCGAAGTCGCGGATGAGGGTCATAGAACCGGGGCTGGTCAGCGCGTTCAGAACGGGCGTCACGGCGAGCCAGCGCAGCACCTCTACCAGGGCGGGCTCCCCGAGGAAGCCAGCAGCGGCCGGCGCGCTGAGCCAGATGGCGAGGGTCACCCCCGCACTGAAGAGGAGGTTGAGCGTCCAGGCCGTGTGCACGTGCTCGGGGTCGACCTGGCGCAGTCTCACCAGCGCATCCCCGAGGCCGATGCTCTGCAGGATCGCGAAAAGGCCGACGACCAGACTTGCCGTGCCGATGATGCCGAAATCGACCGGGGTGAGAAGGCGGGCGGTGAAGAGCACCGAAACGAGGCCGATCGCCCGGATCACGAACCGAAGAACCACCATCAACGCGGCGCCGCGCATGACCAGGGCCGCCAACGGCTCCGCCCGCGGGGCCGCAGCATTCACGGCCGGCTCGTTTGCGGAGGGTTCTTGCAGCGGCACGGTCCGGGTCAGCTCATCCAGGTGACGTGCGGGAAGCGGTGCCGCATCGAGAACTCGTAGATGGCGCGGATCTTGTAATAATTATTCGTATAGAGCCGGGTCGGGCGACCGAGCAGCCCAGCCGCGATGGCGACGTGGAGCCGGTTGGTGCGGATCTCGTCGAAGGACATCAGCGTTCGCAGGAGCGAGCGGGAGGCGTGATGCGCGACCGGCGCGGGCGAAACGCCGTACATGAACACGATCGGAAGGTCGACGTTGTCCTCGGGGATGGGGATGTCGGTCGCTTCGCCGTCCCGTCTGAAGCAGTTCAGGACGCCCCCCGGCGGGCGTGCCAGCAGCCGGGCCGCAACCGGTCCGGGCGCCATGTAACGCCGGACGTTGTCGAAGGAGGTGTGCCCGTCTCGCCTGATGACTTTCTGGAGGAGGAAATGGGTCAGCATCGCCGTCGCGTTGAAGCTTTCCGCCCCGTTCAGCAGTTGCTCGACATCCAGGCTGAAGGCGAGGTCCTCCATCAGGAGGGTTTCGTAGCGTCCTCCACGACCGCGGACGTAGTCGTGGCTCACGGGCTCGCGGCAGATGACCGTCACGTTGCTGCCGAACGCGTCGAGCAGATCGTCCACGTCCTTGATGGTGTGCGGCAAAATGACGAGGCGCTTCGCCGTCCGGTGGATCCTTTCCAGGGTCCTGTAGGAGTGCCGGCCCTTCTCGTAGAGATTGCCCCCACCCCCGTAGAGGACCACCTTCCCCGCCGGGTCAAAGCTGCCGAGATGTGGAATCCGGTAGCGGATGCCCAGCTTGTCAAAGGCCTGATAGGTGGCCGAGGACATAAGGCTGTCACCGGCATTCCCGGGGTTAGGCAGGAACATCACCTCGCTGCCTGAAAACTGCGCGAGGTAGCCGCGAATATCCTCGTTCATCGTGGACCTGCTGCCATCCCCGACATCTGCGCGCAAAGTGTCCGCATCGTCGGGGGAGGATATCGAGACGTTTGTTGTCGGATTAGCTATGTCTCCTCCTAGCATTTGAAGTCCTGCCGCTCAATCGCCCTGGCCGGTGCGGTGCGGAGATGGGACATGGCGGCTAGCCCGGGGGACGCTCCGGCTGCGACACCTTGCCACACGTCCACTGGAGGGAGTTGCCGCGACCATGCCACCGAGAGCCGCGCGTCCCGTGGCCCGTCTTCTTCCAGTAGGAAACGGGGGACTTCCCGGCTGGTGTGAGCCTTTCCTGGACGTGCCGGAGAGGGGCGAGTTCTTCGCGTCCCGCGCCTGGTACGACCTTCTCCTCTCTCAAGGGCTGCCCCAGGGAGGCGAGGCCTTGCTGGCGGTGGCGGACGGTGCGGTCCTTCCTCTGCTCCGTCAGGGCCGCCGGCTCTCGGCAATGACCTCGCCCTACACGCTGGACTGGCGGCCACTCCTCGCACCGGGCATCCAGGGGAGCGATCTGCGAGAGGCCGGGCGGGCGCTGGGCCGCCTCCTGCGCTTTCGAAGGCCGATCGCGCTGGACACCCTCGATCCGGACTGTCCGGGCCTGCCGGAGCTGCTGGAGGGGGCGGCGCGGGCGGGCTTGCGCTCCCTTCACTACATGCACACCCGCAATTGGCACGAAGTGCTGGATAGCGGTACCGGCTGGCAGGATTATCTCGGGACGCGGCCGCCGGCGCTGCGGAATACGATAGCCCGCAAGCTTGCCCGTGCCGGGCGTGAGACGGAGTTCGAGCTCCTCGCGCTTCCCGGAAGCGATCTTGAGAACGGGATCGCGGCCTACGAGGCCGTTCGCGCGCGGAGCTGGAAGCCCGACGAGCCCTTCCCGGCCTTCGACCGCGCGCTGATCCGGAGAACGGCAGCGGCGGGATGGCTGCGCCTTGGGGTGCTGAGGGAACGGGCGGGTGGTCATCCCCTGGCGGCCCAGTACTGGGTCCTCGACCGGGGCGGGCGGCGCGCGACGGTGTTGAAGCTCGCCCACACTGAGGAAAGCCGGGCCTCATCCCCGGGCACGGTGCTGACGGCCCGCATGATCCGCGCGCTCCTCGAGAAGGACGGCGTCTCGGAGCTCGATTTCGGGCGTGGTGACGATGCCTACAAGCGGCTCTGGGTCGGGACATGCCGGCAGAGGGTCGGCGTTCTCCTGGTCGACCCGCGGCACCCGGCGGGGCTGCTCGAGATGTCGCGCCACGCGGCGGGGCGGCTGCGCGGGGCTTTCGGCGCCTTCAGAAAACGGCTCGCAATCCCGCCGACCCCCCCTGTGCAGGCCTGAGGCGCCCGGTCAGCGAATCGGGCTGCTCCTCTCAACGACGTGCCCTCGTTGGAGCGGGTCGCCTGCGCCGGACAGTTGCGCAACGGCCTCACCTTCTGCAAAGCACGTCGTGCCCGCCGCAACATCCTGCGCAAGTGGTCGCATCCGTTCCCGGGAGTGAAGCCTTGCCCGATCCGCTGCACACCTCCGCCGCCTTGGGGCACGAGCGCCCTGGGGATCCGGCCAGGCCATCGCGGCCTTCCGTTTCCTTCGCGGTCTTCGCCTACAACGAGGAGGCAGGGATCATCGGCTGCCTCGATGGCATCGCGGCGTTGGCGGGGGAAGCGGATCTGCGCGTCCACGTCCTCATCAACGGATGCACCGACGGGACAGAGGGGCTTGTCCGGGCCTATCGCGCGCCTGGCGTCGATATACACCCCGTCGTCATCGCGCGCGGCGACAAGGCGAATGCCTGGAACACCTATGTGCACGAGATCGCGCCGCTCGACGCGGCCGCGCACGTCTTCACGGATGGCGACATGATCGTGTCGCCAGGATCGGTGGTGGGCTTCATGGAAGCCTTCGAAAGGGAGCCCCGGGCGAATGGCTGTGCGGGCCTGCCCCTTTCAGGTCGCTCGCGCCAAGCCTTTCGCGACAAGCTCGTCCGGAACCACGAGATGGCGGGCAATCTTTACGCCCTGCGCGGCGGCGTGGTCGCCGGCTTCCGGGCGAAGAACATCCGCCTCCCATTCGGCGTCTTCGGCGAGGACGGGCTGGTGACGACCCTGGTCAAGTACGACCTCGATACGCTCGGGCAGCGGGACGACGGACGCGTCACCGCCTCGCACAAGGGCGGATTCGCCTATCCCTCCCTGAACCCCCTATCGCCCGGGGACTGGCGCATCTACCGGAACCGCCGGATGCGCTACGCGGTCCGGCGGCATCAGGCCTCCATGCTTTATCCACTGCTCTTCTCGCGCGGGGTGGAGGCCATGCCGGTGCATATCGTGGACCTCTACCGCGAGCATCTGGGGGCAATGACGTTGCGCGGCGGGCTGAACGGGGTGTTCGACCGAATCGCGCGGGACCGCATCCTGCGCGACGGGGCGGCGGCCGAGGCAGCGAAGGGAGAGGAGCGGGCGCATCTCTACAGTTGAAAGGGGCTGGGCGCGGTTCTTCCCTGCATCCGGGACTGAAAAGGGCATCGCCCTCCGCTCCTCACCCGCCAGGAGCCTTCTGCCTTCTTGCAAGATTGCCTTGGATAGGATGGTCGAAGGGGGTCTCTGACCCTACCGCGACCACCCCGGCCTCAGGTCACCTCAAATCCGGGGCTCAAGGCGCGAGGCAGGATGAGAGGGGAGCGGTGACCAGAGGCAATGATGACGCGTGGGGGAGCGTTTTCGATAGTCCTCAGGTGTGTAAAGTTTCCTGACGGATTATGCACGCGTGCCTCCGGCAGAGGGATGCGGCTCAACCTGCTCCATGCGACATGAGTTCGGCGATGGTGCGTCGGCCGCACGCGACATAGACGCCTCCGGCAAAGCGGGACGAGCCGACAAAGTGCAGCAGCGCGCAGCGTTCGGGCTCCGGCACGCTCGGGTCCAGGCAGGCATAGTCTGGCCAGGGCAGCACCCGGCCATTCGGCGCATTGGCCACGAGGTAGCTTGAGGTGACCTGCTCCGTTCCCCAGCGCGACCAGGTCGC
Organism: Roseomonas sp. WA12; assembly: GCF_054165765.1. Lineage (NCBI taxonomy): Bacteria > Pseudomonadati > Pseudomonadota > Alphaproteobacteria > Acetobacterales > Roseomonadaceae > Roseomonas > Roseomonas sp. WA12. The sequence continues at coordinate 4,620,018 of NZ_CM135108.1, forward strand.
CCGGTCCAGCCGCGCTTCCATCGCGCGGGAGAAGGCCTCAGCGTCCGCCCGGGTCAGCGTGCCGCGGGCAAAGCCGGCGAAGCCCGCGGACCCGCGCACGTAACGGCGCCCGAGGATGCCGTCCTCCCCCGTCGCAGGGAGGGAGGGAAGGACGAGTTCGGCCCGGGTCTGCAATGCGGCCTGGTCACCCGCCGCCACCGCCGCTGCCGCCGCCTCGAGGGAGACGATGAACATCCCCTCGCCTGAATTAAGCGTGAAGCAGGCGTTCGCCGCGATTGCCTCCGTCACCTGCGGGATCCGGCCCATGGTGAGGACGTCGGAGTCGAGCTGCACCACGTACTGCTGCGCGCTGAGGTCGAGGATATGGAGCAGCCGCTCCCAGCAGCCGCCGCGCGGGCAGGGACCGGTAGGCAGGCCGTCCAGCCGCGTTGTCCCGATCCCTTCCACATGCTGCCCGAGGACGGCCCGGTCGGCCTCGGTCAGCGAGCCGTCGTCGAGCACCGTGACCGCCACCGGGCCGATCCCATCCTGCGCCAGACGGCGCATGAAGGACTTGATGGCCAGGAGATACATGCGCAGGTGCTCGGTCCGAACCATGCTGACCACATGCACCGGGGCGTCTCCGGCGGCGGCTCGGACAGGCGGGGTGCGAAGCACGTCGCGGCATGCGCGGTCGAATCTCGCCTGCGTCAGGCGCCGGTAGTAACTCGATGCGGTGAGGCGATCACGCAGACGGGCAGCGGAGCGCGAAACAGGATTGGCCATGCTCTCTTCCTATCCGGTCCGCCCCGGATCGAGAAAGGGGCGCCGGTCACCTCTCAGGCCCACCCTCCGCTTGCTGTGCGGTGGCCCAGGCCCCATTCTGGGACACTTACAGTAATAGGGACCGTTTCGGCCGCATGCGAATCGGTCAGCATCTGGCAGCGCTGCTCGGCCTCTCGACGGGCCAGGTCGAGGCGGAGCGAATCGCCCGGGCCCGTGAGCGGTCCGAGGCAGCCCTGCGCACGGGGCTCGCTGATTTTGCGACACCCGAGGGCCCTCGCGCGCGCCTCTCGCACGGGCGGCGTGATCTCGTCATGGGCCTCGCGCTCAACTACGGCCCAGCCGAGCTCGCGCCTTTTCTGGGTTCGCTTCGCGCTACCGGCTACGGTGGGGATGTCTGGCTCCTGACCGGGGCCGTCCCGCCCGACACGCGCGACTTCCTCGCCGGCCATGCCGTACGGGCCCTGCCCTTCACTGCCATTCACACGATGGCCATGTCGATGAACTCGTCGCGCATGTACCGCTACCTCGATGCGCTGGCCGAGGCGGCCCTCAACCTGTCCGATGACGAGTTGCCGGGACGCGTTCTCCTCACCGACACACGCGACGTCGTGTTCCAGGCAGACCCCTTCGCCGCTCTCGGCACGTCACGCCTGCGCTTCCATCTGGAGGAGCCGCCCAACCTTGCCGGCTCACCCATTAACAGTGACTGGCTCGTGCGCGCCCTCGGCCCTGAGGTGGTGGCAGAGATCGGCCACCACCCGGTTTCCTGCGCAGGAACCCTTCTCGGCACCGCGGAGGCCGTCTTTGAGTATCTCTGTATCATGGGACGCATGCTGGCTGACGTGCCGCCGGAGCATCGCCACTCCGGCGTTGATCAGGCCGTCCACAACGCGATCCTCTGGCGCGGCCTCGTTGCGGGCGCGGAGTCTGTCCCCAACGGACAGGACGTCCTGACGATCCCCGCGGGTGGCCTCGGTTCCCTCGCGGTTCGCGATGGACACCGCCTGCGTGACGCCGATGGACGCCTGATCGCGGTCGTTCATCAGTACGACCGCGATCCCGGGCTGGCTGCCGCGATCGCCGCGCACCACGCGGCGGCGTAGTGCCGGCCGCACCCGGGTGCTACGGGGTTTTCTCCGCCATGCCCGCGCGCTGCCTGATCGTCTGCCACACCTTCCCGCCCATGCTGGGCGGGTCTGCCGGCGTTTACGAAGCCCTCGCCCGGCACGCGGACGGGAAAATCGCGGTGCTGACCTCCCGGTTGGACGCCGCGACGGGAGAGGAGCGGCCGGGCTGGCGCGAGAGCGACGCGAGAGCGTCCTACGCGGTCGCACGGATTGGCCTTGTGCGCCCGCCACTGCCTTCGGCCGCGCACCGGAACCCGGTGCTGCGGCACGCGGTCTGGGCCGCGCGCGCGATTCGCCTTGCCGTTGCCGTCGCGGCCATGGCGCGGCGGCACCGCGCGACGGCCATCCTCGTCTGCGACGATGAAACGGTGGGCTGGCTCGTCCCCTTCGCGCGGCGACTCGGGCGGCGCGCGCTGGTCTACTGCCACGGCGATGATCTGGTGCAGGAGGATGCGGCGGCCCGGGACGCGCGGGGACGCTGGTTCCGGTCGGCGGACCGGGTAATCGCCGCCGGCCACTTTCCCGCACGGCAACTCGTCGAGCGCTACGGCGTCCCGGCCGGGAAGGTGACCGTACTCTCGAACGGGGTGGACCTTGCCCGTTTCCGCCCGGCCCCGCCCGACCCGGCGCACCGCGCGGCGCTCGGGCTGCAAGGGCGGCGCGTCATCCTCGCGCCGACGCGACTTGTGCCCCGAAAGGGGGTGGACCGGCTGATTGAGGCAATGCTCCAGGTCCGCGCCCGCCACCCGGACGCGATCCTCCTTGTGGCCGGCGATGGACCGCAGCGGGCGGCGTTGGAGCGAATGGCTGGGCCGGACGACGCCCGCTTTCTTGGCGCTGTTCCCGCGGCGGAGATGCCCGGCCTCTACGCGCTGGCCGAGGTCGTCGCACTGCCGAATCGGGCGGAGGCAGGCGAGAGCGACGGTGTTCCCCTCGTGCTGCTGGAGGCGGGTGCCTGCGGCCGGCCCGTTGTGGCCGGGCAGGCGGGCGGCACGGACGAGGCGATCGTGGACGGGGTGAACGGCCTCCTCCTCGATGGCCGGGACCCCGGCGCCATCGCCGACGCCGTATTGCGGCTGCTGGAGGATGGAGCACTTGCCGCCCGGCTCTCGGCAGGCGGGCTGGAGGCCGCGCGCGGAGCCGGCTGGGAGGCAAAAACGCGGCGCTTTCTCGCGATCTGCGAGGGGCACGATCCGGCGGGATGATGGCGCCGCGAGCGCGGTTCGGCTAGCGGAGTATCCATGATCGAGGTTGTCATCCCCGCCTACAACGCCGCGCCCTTCCTGCGCGAGACGCTGCTCAGCGTGGCCGCCCAGACGCTGCTGCCGGCGCGTGTGACCGTGGTGGACGATCGCAGCACGGATGGCACCGTGGCTGTGGCCGAGAGCTGCGCCGACGAGTTGCGCGGCCGCCTGCCGATCCGCGTGCTGCGCAACACCGGCCCGCAGGGTCCATCGGCTGCACGAAACACCGCGATCCGCGCGAGTGAGGCCGAGTGGATCGCCCTTCTGGACTCCGACGACCTTCTCGCGCCCGACCATCACGCCCGCTTGGCAGGGCTGCTGCGCGCGGCACCGGACGCGGTGCTGGCCTTCGGCGACAGCACGATTTTCGCAGGCGACAAAACGGTGGTGCCGAGCCTGTTCGCGGTAAGCGGACTTGCCGAGATGCCGGCCGAGGAGATCGCTTCCGGCTGCCTCACCTTTGGGGCGAGGATGTTCGATGAACTACTGCGCACGGGCGTCTTCTGCACCTCGGCCTGCCTGTTCCGCCGCGATGCCGCGGTCTCCGCTGGGCTTTTCGACGAAGCGATGATGTACAGTGAGGACCAGGATTTCTTCCTTCGCCTCTCTCTGCGGGGGCTGTTCGTCCTCACGCGCGGGACCGTCACCCACAAGCGCGTGCACGACACCAATCTTTCGCACGGGCGTAACGCGCTGCGTTTCTCCCGCGGAACATCGGAGGTTCTCGCCGGGCTGGCGATGCGGGGGGAGGGTGGGGGCGTGCTCCTGCAGCCGGAACAGCGGCAGGCCGTGGCCGCAATGCTGCCGCGGAGCCTCTCAGGTTATCTCTACCTCGCCTCCCGATCCGGCCCCCGGGACTACATACGGGCCGCGCGCCTGGCCGGGCGCAGCGGCCATGGCTGGCTTGCGGCACGTCCGCGCCATCTTCTGAGAACCGTGCTGAGCCCGGTCGCGCACCGTTTCCTGCCTGAACGGTGGCGGGGCGCCCGACCATCATGACGGGCTTCGGCCCAGCGGCACATGCTCCCGCCGATCCAGGCAATGCCACTCGTGCCGAGGGGGTGATTGGCAACCGGGATGAGGCGTTCCCCTGCGGCCAGTTCTGACGAACCGAGTCTTCGAGGTCCTCCCTTGTCCGCACAGGCCGTCCTGACGAACCTCCTGCTACCGCCGTTGGGTCTCGTGCTCGCGATGCTGGTCGCCGGCCTTCTCGCATGGCGCGGCCGGCGCTGGGCAGGTGCCGCCGCGGTGGCCGGCGCATTGGGCGTGCTGCTGCTTTCCACGCCCTTCGCGGCAGGGTGGCTGACCGCGTCCCTGGAGGACCGGCTGCGCGATACCCCGCTCTCCGGCCAGGAGGAGCCGCGCGCGATCGTTATTCTCGGCGGAGAGATGGCGCATGGCGATGCCGGGCCGGAGGTCGGCCCTCTGACCCTCGAACGCCTTCGGGCCGGCGCCGCGCTACATCGGCGCTCCGGACTGCCCGTACTGGTCACGGGGGGGCCGCTCTCGGGCAGTGCACCCCCGATTGCGGCGTTGATGGCGGCGAGCCTGGAGATGGACTTCGGAATCCGGCCGCGCTGGGTGGAGGTGCGCGCCCGCGACACGCGCGATAATGCGGCCTTCAGCGCTGCGATGCTGCGGGCCGAGGGGGTGGGATCGGCCCTGGTCGTCAGTCACGCCTGGCATCTGCCACGCGCCCTGGCCGCCTTCGGGCGGCAGGGCTTCCCCGCCAGGGCCGCACCGGTACGCTTGGATCCGTGGCCATCCGGAGTTCGATCGGATTGGGTGCCGCGGCCCGACCATCTCGCCCAGAGCTGGTTTGCCCTGCGGGAATGGGCCGGGCTGCTCGTCTATCGCCTCCGCGACGGGGAATGAGCCGCGCGGCGGGGCGGACTCAGCCGGGCGGACGGCCGGTGGAGGCCGCCGCAGCCTCGGCCGCGATCGCTCCACCCCGCGCCCGTAACAGCGTTTCGAGGACTGCCCGCTGCCGCAGGCCATCGAAGCCGGTGTTCTCCGTCCCCAGCGTCACCGCGACCAGCACGGGTACGCCCGTTCCGAGCCCGAGGCTGTTCCAGGCCTGCTCCGCGCGGCTCGTCATTCCGGTGCCGGCAGGACGTCCGTTGAGCCAGGCGGCGAGGGCGATCGTCGTGCCACGATCGGCGGATTGCCGAGCGCGCCAGGATCCGTTCGGAGCGCCGACGGGAGTGAATAGAAGATCCTGATCGTCGCCGCCCGTAAGGCGGCCGCGCTCGGCAGAAACGGCGCCCCAGGTCACCTGCCCCGGGAAGACGAGCATCTCCGCCCGAACGGTCACGCCGCCGCAGATCAGGGTGCCCGGTCCGGCAGGCGCGCCGCATCCTTCCAGTTCGGGGATGTGGACGAGGCGGCGCTCGGGGGCGCGCCCGCCCGCCTGCCCCAGAACCGCGCCAAGGGACGGCCCTGCCAGTGTGATTACCGCGATGATCGCGACGGCGGTCGCGAGCGAACTCGGCCGGACAGGGGCAGGCGTAACGATCCGGACGGGTTCCGGCGCCGTGTCCTCGCGGAAGGGCAGTCCGGCAAGGGTGAGCAGGAAGATGACAGCCGAGAAGAATGCCCAGCCGTAGATGACGTGATCCGCCGCTGCAGCCTCGGCACTGCCGAGATAGCTGCCGAGCGCCACGATGCCGAAGGCGCGCAGGCCATTGGCGATGACGGGGATGATGACGGCGAGGATCAGGACGATCAGCCGACGCCCCGGGCTGCGGAACATGGTGAGCGCGTAGAGAGCGCCAAAGGCAACGGCGGCGATGAGGAAGCGCAGGCCGGCACAGGCCTCCGCCACCAGAAAGGTGCCGGCCGGCGTTTCGATCACCAGGTCGTCCACAAAATGCGGGATGGCGGTGAGGTCGAGCCCGAGATCGATGAACCGGGCAGTGACGGATTGCAGCGCAGGCGTGACGAAGGCACCGAAAGGCACGAGAAAAACCAGGTAGGCCAGCGGCGCGGCCATGGTCCGGCAGACCGGCCAGCCAAGAATGCCGAGCGCGGTCGCCCAGACGAGGCCGATCACAGCGAGCTGGCGGCCCTCCATAATGCCGAGACGCTCGGCGGCGAGCCAGGCGAGGGCGGGAGGGATGGCGAGCAGCGCGAGGAGGGGAGAGGGACGGGGTGTGAGGCCGATCAGGCGATGGCGGCGCGACCACGCGAGGTAGCCGACGATCGGCAGGACGAGCCAGCAATGGTTGTAGGTGGCCGAATTATCCCAGACCCGAACTGCAGCCGCGACCTCCTCGGAGAAGGCAAAGGCGAGGACTGCGAGGGCCAAGCCGGCAGCTGACAGGGCAGGGAACCACGCGACTTGGAGTGCCGTCCGGGTTTTCTGGTCCGCCGGGGTGGAGCGGCTAACGGGTCCGGAAGAAGGCTTACCGATCTGCGCTTGGTCTGGTGCGCTGGACAGCGTTTCAGGCCGCCGTGCTGCGATCCTCATGCGCCCAAGGGCCTCCACACTCCCTTGCGGGACGTGTAGCGCAAATCGTCCTGACTCGGAACATGTATCTCCCGACGAAACGCGTGCTGGTTCTCGGGGATTCCGGCGACTTGCCCTGCTTCAGTGGCGGGGCGACTGGCGCGGTGGTCTCAGGATTTGCCGGGGAGAAAGACGAAGGAGGTGTCAACATAGTTGACACCTCCTGACGTTTTCCGGCGGGGAGTGCCGACAGCACTTCCCCGGCCGGTATCAGCCTTGGATCAGGCCGAGCGGCGCGTGCGGCGCAGACCGGCGAGGCCGAGCAGGCCGGCGCCGAGCAGAGCCATCGACGCCGGCTCCGGAACCGCCACGCCCGCATTGGTCGTGAAGGAGAAGAGCGTCTCCGCAGGCCGGCCGCTACGGCTGTTGGTCGACAGGCTGTAGGTGCCGAGCGCGGAACCTTCGGCCGTCGTGAACCGTGCGGTGCCGGAGACGGTGACGCTGGTGGCGTTGGCAGGGACCAGGTTGTTCAGGCTGACCTGGCCCGAGAGGATCGTCAGCGACAGGAACGGGCTGCTGAAGATGATCAGCGGCGCGCCCGCGGGCACGGTCGCGGCATTCTGACCAGGGAGGCGCGCCGGGCCCGAGAACTGAAGGTCATTGATGACCGCAGTGGTGCCCTCGTAGGCGGCGAAGGAGCCCTCACCGCTCTCGATGTTGATCGTCCCGGCATTGCCGAAGCCGTTGCCGGCCAGGTTACCGCCGGCATTGCCGAAGTCGAGGCGCGTGGCGTTGGCAACACGGACGCCCGTGTTGTTGTTGTTGAGGTACTGGCCGTCGCCCGTGGCGCTGAAGACGCCGACGATCGGGGCTGCGAAGGCGGCGCTCGCCATCGCGACGGACATCACCGAACCGAGAAGAAGGTTCTTAAGCATAGCTTGCTATCTCCTGGCGCCGCCACATGGCTTCGCTTTCTGTAGACATAGCAACGCCCGTGCCAGTTTATAATCTGTTGAAAAGACAAAGTAAATTTTGGAACGTTCTAAACTGCTTCAAGAAGTGTAAAGGATTCTTACAAACGCTTGTCCATCTCCGCTAAGTTTCCTGACAGGTGTCGTTGGGCTGGCGGTAGGAAACGGGAGCCAGCGCGGCGCGCGTTCAGGTCCTGATCGATCTCACGCAGCAGCTTGCACGCATCAGGAGATGCCGCGCCCCAGTTTCCTTGACCCTCACCAGCTAGGCACCTGCAACATGTTATTCGGAGGTGTTCGCGTGCAGCTCGGATCAACTGGTCTCGGGCTGCGAACAGGATCGCCCCACCACTCCCAGGGAGGCGGACTGTTCCTCCTCGGCGACGATCATGGCCGCGGCGTCGGCGTTTACACGTCGTCCCGAACGGTCGGCAGGGCCTCGTCCAGGCGTCGCAGGGTCGCGCTCCAACGATGCGCCTCGATCACCGCTTTGCGGCCGGCCTCTCCCAGCCCCGGATGTTCCCCGGCCAGGACCTCGGCGACGCACCGCGCCGTCTCCTCCGCCCCGTCCGCGACCAGCAGATCGCGCCCGGCGGTCGCGCGTACGCCTTCATGGGCCTGGGGGGATGCAATGACGGGGCGGGCCATGGCCATCGCCTCCAGCACCTTGTTCTGGATGCCGCGGGCGATTCGTAGCGGGGCAACAACTGCAGCGGCGTGGGCCACATACGGCCGGACGTCCGGGACCCGCCCTGTCACCCGCACCCCCGGTCGTGCCGCCAAGGCCTGCACCGCGGGGGCGGGGCTGGCGCCGACGATCCAGAACTCCGGCGGGGCAATCCCCTTGGGCGGTGCGGCGCGCAACCGCGGCATGACCTCGGTGGCGAACCAGGTGACCGCTTCGACGTTCGGGCGGTAGTCCATCGTGCCGGTGAAGACGATCGCGGGCGTCCCGTTGGTGAAGGGGTCCGGGTAGCTCTGGGCAGAATCAAAGCGCGCGAGGTCGACGCCGTTCTCGACGTAATCCACTCGCGGGGCGACCTCCGGGGCGAGCTCGATGAAGCGGTCCGCTTCAGCCTCGGAAACGAGGAGGGTACGGTCGAAGCTGGCCGCCGCACGCCGCTCGAAGGCCAGCAGGGTGCGCGCCTCCCGCGACCAGACCTGCCGCATCGGCGGACGGCCGCCGGCGGCATAGGCAAGCCACTTCTCAGAATCGACATCCACCATGTCCAGGATGCGCCGCGCGCCGGACCGCTCCGCCTCGGGGCCCATCGCGTAGGGGGCCATGGCGGAGGAGTAGACGAAGGCCGCATCGTAACGGCCATCCGCCAGCCCGCGCTGCGCCCAGTTGAACAGTCCGGGATGGTGGAACCAGCCGAGCGAGAGCGGCTGACCCGGCCGCACTCGCGTGAGTGCCCGCGCCGCGCCGCGCCAGCCCCCCTGGACCGGCCGCCACTCCACCGCCGCGCAGCGGCTTTGGAGAACCGGCACATGCTCGAGATCGGCAGGGTCGTCCACCAAGAAGCCGAGTTCCACATCCCAGCGGTTCGCCAGGTGATCCAGCATGTGCCAGGCGCGGATCTTCTCGCCCTTTTCGGGCGGGTAGGGGATGCGATGGCAGAGGAAGAGGAGGCGCGGCATCCTAGCCGAGGCCGCGCACCAGGGGCGGGCCGAGAAGATTGGCGACCGGCACGGGCAAGCGCTTCCAACCGGCGATGAAGAGCCGGTACTTCGGGTTGTTCGGATTGTTGTCGGGCACCCGCGCGCCATCGGCCAGCTGGTAGCAGTAGTGCAGGTGCTCCGGCTCGAAGCCCCAGTTCCGCTTATAGTCGAAGGCGCCGGTGTCGATCTTGCTGCGGCCGAAGTCGAACAGCGTCGCGCCGCGCTCGCGGTGGGCGCGGCGCATCACCTCCCAGTACATGAAATCGTTCGCTGACAGGCCGCGGGCCTCCCGCGTGCCGCCGCCATAGTAGGGAATGGCCTCGCCGCGGAAGTGGAAGTTCAGCACGGCGCTGACGGGCCGGTCCTCATGCAGGACGGTGGTTACGTCATGCTCACCGGGGAAGGCCTCCGCCAGAAGGCGGAAATAGCGGCGTGGGAAGACAGGGCTGCCGAGATTGCGCACGCTCTCGGCGTAGATCCTGTGCAGGCGGTCCGTGTCGCTGTCCGAGACCGAGCGCAGGGCGTGGCGGTTGATGGCCTTGCGAACCTCGGCGCGCTGCTTGCGGGGAATGTTGCGCTCCATCCCCTTCACATCGTCCTCGAAGGGCAGGATCGGCTTGCGGAAGGTGAAGTAGAGAGGCGCGCGCTCGGTCCAACCAGGATCTGGCGCTCCGCGTCGCCGGAATTCCAGGGCCGGAACGCCGAGACGGCGGCGGAGGTCGATTGCGTGCGATTCGAGGGCGGCTGCCGCCTCCGGGGTTGCGGTGACCGCACCGCCGTAGACACAGAAGGGAGTGGAGGCGAGCAGGTCGCCGAAGAGGCGCGTCCGCATGCGCGCGAGAGGCAGCACGCCGACCACTGCCCCGTCCTGCTCGGCAAGGGTGTAGTGCGTCCTGTGCCGGAAGGCGCGGCGGATCACCTCAGCCCAGGCCGCCCGGTGAAAGAAGGTCGCGTCCGGCGCGGTGCGCACGAACGCGTCCCACGCGCCGGCGGAGGCGGCATCCAGTTCCCGCAGCTTCACGGTCATCCGGCGGCCCCTGCCGCGACGGCCGCCCGGGGCGCTACGACGGCCTCGGGGAAGACCTCGTCCATGCGACCCCAGCGGAAGTCTCGCAGCAGCCGTTCCAGCCGGCCGGCCATGCTGGCGAGGCCGGTGCGGTGGCGGAACTGGGAGAGCCGGCCGGCGTCGGGTACGCGGGGCTGGTCCGGATCGATTTCCCATGGATGGAAGTAGAAGAGGCCGGGCCGGCCCTCGACGACATTGACGCGCCGCAGCCCGAGGCGAAAGGCAGCGTCGGGCAGGATGCGGAACCAGCCACCGCCGGAGCAGGGCAGGTTGCGCCCGGCGAGGCGGACGGTGGTCATCGGAATCTCGATCACGCCGTCCGGCCGCGGCCGGTGCGGGCCGCGCGGCGCTGTGTCGTCACCGTAGAGATCGTGTCGGATCGGGAAGAGGGAGGAGCTGTAAAGGTGCCCCTCCTCGGCGAGGACGGCGTGGGCCCAGGGGGTGATGCGCGGGCCAATGGAAAAGGTGGGCGCGCGATAGCCGCGCACAGCAACCCCGCCCGCATCCTCCAACAGGCCCTTGGCGCGTCGGATATCCTCCCGGAAGGCAGTCTCGCCGATGGCGTGGACCAGTTCATGCCCGTGGCCGTGGCTGGCCAGCTCGTGCCCCCCGGCGACGATTCGGCGGATGAGCGCCGGGTGGCGCTCCGCAACCCATCCGAGGGTGAAGAAGGTCCCGCGCACGCCGGCACGGGCGAAAAGCTCGAGCACACGATCGGTATTTGCCTCGACGCGCCGGTCGAGCGTTTCCCAGGTGTCGCGGCGGATCGCGCCCGCATAGGCCTGGACTTGGAACCAGTCTTCCACGTCCACACTCATGGCGTTCAGGGTGGTACGCGAGGAGACGCTCACAAGCGTCGCCCCCCCATCTGGCCGAAGAGGTCCATCAGTTGCGAAAAGGCGCGCTCCCGGCGGGCGGAGGTGCGCTCGAGGGTTTCAACTCGGTCCAGCAGGTCCTCGATCCGCGCGTCCAGCCCACGCGCCCCTCGCACGGAACCGGTGTCCTCGGCGGCGAGTCCGCCAATCGGGCCGAGGTCATCCTCCAACTCGACCGCGGTCGCCTCGGCCATCGCGGCGGTGATGTGGGGCGCCTCCTCCAATGCTCCGGCGAGCAGGATGCGGGAGCAGAGGCGATTGATCCGGCGGGGGATGCCGCCTGTGTGGCGGAAAATAACGTCGAAGGCCCCGTCCTCCCAGGACGGGTTGCCGGACCAGCCGATCGCGCGAAGCCGGTACTCGATGTAGGAGCGCGTCTCGACCCGTGACAATCCGCCGAGGTGATAGGCGGCGAGAATGCGCTGGCGAAGCTGGTCGAGGTCGGGGCTGGCGATGGTGCGGCGGAGCTGGGGCTGGCCCACCAGAATCGTCTGCAACAGCGCGCGGCTACCCTCGGTAATGTTCGAGAGCATGCGCAGCTCCTCGAGCGCCGCGGGCGAGAGGCCCTGGGCCTCGTCGACGATGAGAATGCGGCGGCGGTCGCCCTGGCGCAGCGCGGCCATGATGCCGCGCAGCACGGCGGCCTTGTCGCCCTCGGGCGAGGAACCGAAGGCGTCCGCCACAAGGCGAAGCAGGTCGTCGCCGGCGACCTGGGTCGTCATGATGCGGGCGACGATGTAGGCGGCCGGGTCGAGTTCGGAGCAGAAGCGCTCGACAAGGGTCGTCTTGCCGGCACCGACCTCTCCGGTGACGACAATGAAGCCCTCCCCTTGGGAGAGGCCGTAGAGGAGATGCGCGTGGGCGCGGCTGTGCACCGAGCTGGGGAAGTAGAGCCGGGCGTCCGGCGTCATCAGGAATGGCGGCTCGCGGAAGCCGTAGGTGTCGATCTGCACGCTGGCAGTCCTCTCAGAAGTACTGGCGCAGGGAGACGAGAACGGTGTTCTGGAGGGCGCGGCCGGCCCGCCCCTCGTTTTCAGTGCTGCGCACGGCGTAGCGGACCGACCCGGTCAGCGTCGGCGTGAGGGCCCGCGCCAGGACCGTCTGGAAACCGATATTCGTACCCCGCCCGGCGAAGTCGGATTGCGAGATGCCATAGCGAACCGAGGAGCTGATATTCGTGCCTGGCGCAAGGGCGCGGGACCAGCCCAGGGAAGCCGAGGTGGACTCCTGGGCGAAGGCGATACCTCCAGGGGCCGCCAGGACTGGCTCCCGCTCCTCGTGGAACAGGCTCAGCGTGAAGGTGTCGCGCGTCCAGGACTGGCTCGCGGCGGCGATGGCGCGGCGGACCTTGAACAGACCACTCTGGGAGGCGAGGAGCGGCGAGCCGCCGGTGACCGAAACCGGCAACCCGGACGAGCTGTCCACGGCGTTACCCTGAGCATCCACCCGGACGGTGTTGAGCAGGTCGCTGTTCTCAAGCGCGGAAGAGGTGATGCCCTCGTTGTAGCGGGCGAAGAGGCGAGTCCGCACGCCGATCGGGAGCGAGGCGTTGAGAGAGAAGGAGGTGAAGCCGTCGCGCTCCCCGTAACGGACCACGAGGAGGCTATCGGGGGCCGGAGCGAAGCGCAGGCCGAAGCCCCAGATCGGGTCCTGGATGATAAAAGGCCGCTGGCCTCCGTACCGCTCGTCCTGCCAGCCGCCGTCGACGACGGCAGCCAACTCCCGCGTCAGGGAGTAGCGGAGTTGGAGGGTGTGGATGTAGCGGTGCGCATCTTCATAAATGCCGCTCCCTTCGTAGACGGTGTTGCTTGTCTGGGCGAAGTAGGCAAACGGGCCCCAATCCACCCCCGAGCGGATGGCTGCGAAGCCCTCATGGGCGACGAAATCCTGGCCCGAGAAGAAGGGACGATTGCTGCCTTCGGCGAAGGCGTCACGGCCGGAGATGCTCGATTGGCGGAAGCGGTAGCCGACGCGGACCGTCGCGTCCCCGCCGAAATGGTGCTCGAAATAGGGGCGGATGGAGAGGTTCGTTGTCTGAACCCGATCGCGACGGTCCGTCGAGGTGTCCTCGAAGCCGACAAATTCGCCGAAGACTGACCGGGCGTCGCCGCTGCCGCGCATGTCTACGAAAAACAGATCCGGCACGAGTGTGACGAAGAGCTGGCCATTGAAGAGGTGGTCGACCCGGCTCTGGCTCTCGTCAATGAAGTAGTGAGTCAGCCTGGGCGCGTAGGTGGCGGCGCCGCGGACGGTCGGGGTATCAGCCAGCAGGGTCAGGCGCGGGCCAAGCCGGACAAAGACGTCCCCGCGCCGGTTGGTGCGCTCATTGCGAATGTTGTCCGTGGCGCCAACCTGACCTTCCAGGCTCGGCACCAGCCGCCAGGGCGCGGCCGGGACGCCGGCCGGTGGCCGCCCGGTGTCGAGGACGCCGTCACCATACCATGACGGAGCCGCCGGCAGGGCGCCCACACCAGCGGATTCGCCACTTGGAATGGCGGCACCGAAGTCGGTCGGCTCCGAGATCCCCGGTCCGGCAAGATCGAGGGAGGCGTCCGCAGGAATCAGCTGTGCCCGTGCTCCCACAGCTGGAAGGACCAGCAGGAACGCGCCGAGTGCAAGCCGCATCACGTGCCTCGCGGAGAGGTCAACCGCCATTATAGTCGTACGCACCGAAGCTGTCCTTGGAGGCCATGGTCGTCCGGTTCAGCAGGAGATGCAGGGTGGAACAGCCATCGAGAAGATCGAGCGCGGATTCGAGCTCGCCTCGTTGCGTGCTCTCGGCCTGAACCACCACTACCACCTGGCCCACGACGGAAGCGATCGCCGCTGGTTCGCTTGTGGCCAGGCAAGGGGGGGCATCCACGATCAGGACACGCCCGGGCATCGCTCTCGCGAGCCGCGCGAGCGCGTCGGCGAGCCGGGAGCCGGAGGGCCGCGCGGACGAGTCGGCCGGCACGGGACCATAGGGCATGAAGCCGAGCCGGGGGATCGACGTCGGCACGATCAGGGTCTCGGGGCGAACGAGGGGATCGATGGCCAGGAGATCCATGCCATGGGAGGCTTCCTGCCCGAGCAACTCGGATAGGGAGCCCTTCTTCGTTCCATCCACGTCGATCAGGATCACCTGCATTGCGGTGTCCATGGCCAGCCTTCCGGCAATGTTCACGGAGCAGAAGCTCTTCCCCTCGCCAGGCTTGGCGCTGGTGATGAGCACCGCGTGGGACAGCCGGTCCTCAGCTGGTTCGGCTGCATCGATGGTGCGCAGCAGCTGATGATGGACGACGCTGAGCTCTTCCGTGATCCGGCTTCTGGCTTCGTGGCCCTGCAGCGTCGCGAAGCCGGCTTGGCGAAGCGCTTCATCCGGGATCGGCGCTGGCCGGATGCGGCGAGGCACCCCTTCTCCGGCCTCACGTGCCGGTGCGGGACCGGCGGCCGGCGCGGCAGGCGTAGCGAGGATCGGGGCGGCGTCCACCTCGTGCCGCACGCCCACCTGTACCGGCACCGGCACCGGATTGGTCAACGAGACGGGAGTTTCGGTTCGGGCATGGCCGAGAGCCTCGGCCGCGCGCTCAACCAGATGACGACGGGGCTCGGCGGTGGTCATGTGATAAAGCGCCCGACGAGCGCGGGAAGCCGCGCGATCAGTACGGGCCCGGCAAAATTGAGGGCTCCGTAGGCCAGGAACAGGAGAGCGATACCGACAGCGAACACCGTCGTGCCGACGACCCGGCGTTGCGGTGCATCGACGGACGAGATGCTGCCGAGGACGGAGAGACCGACCTTCTTGAGATCGGCCATCGTGTAGAAGCTGCGGTCAAACTGAGCGAGCAGGAATGCCAAGGCAACGCCCGCACCGAGGCCCGCGGCAAGCACTATGGCTGCAAAGAGAGGACGGTTCGGGCCGGTCGGGGTGGGCGGAACGAAAGGAGGGTCGACAACCTCCAGGCGCACCCGATCGGCCCCGGTGCGCGCAGCGCCGGCGATCTGCACGGACTCGCGCCGTTCCAGCAACTCCTCGTAGGAGCGGCGCAGGACGTTGTAGTCACGGTCCAGATTCTGGAATTGCGCCTGGAGCTGCGGCGAGGAACGGGCCAGGCTTTCCAGGCGTTCCACCTGTGCCTCCTCGTCCCGAACCTGTCGCTCGAGCGATGCGACCTGCCCCTCGGCCTCGATCAGGCGCACGCGGATTGGTTCGTGGGCAGGATTCGGGCGCTGGGTGCTGGTGGCCGAACGGGCTGCCCCGCCCCGGCCAGCGGACAGTGACCCGCCCGAGCGCGCCTCAGCAAGCGCGGTGCGTGCGGCGATAACGGCCGGATGCTGATCGGTGTACTGAAGGCGCAAGTTCCGCAATTGGCGCTCTGCTTCGAGAAGGCGCGGATCCCCGGTCCCGCCACCACCGCCGCCGCCAACCGTTTCGGTTATGGTAGCGGGCGTGGAGGCGAGGTACTGGCGGACGCTCTCCCGGCGAGCAACCGCGTCCTGCAACTCGCCGCGCAGGTTCTGCAGGCGGGTCCGTCCCTGATCAAGGCGCGAGGCGCCCTGCGCGTCGGACGGAAGAAGATCGAGGTAGCGAGCCCTGAAATCCGCACGGCGCTGCTCGGCCTCGCGAAGCTGCGCCTCATAGGTGGCGACCTGCTGTGCCACGAAGGTCCGGGCATTATCCATCTGCTGCCGGTCGTTCGCGGTAGCCTGCTCCATGAAGCGCGTGAGCATGGCCTGGACCACGTCCCGCGCACGCTGGGCATTGTTGTCCGTGTAGCTGATGGAGAAGAGATTACGCGCGTGGGCGGTAATACGGATATTGCGCCCTAATTCGGCGAGCATCCCTTCGCGAGCGGCAGCGCTGTTTGCGTTCAGGTCCATGCCCGTGCGCGTCGTCACCCATTCAAGGTTCGGACGGCTCAGAAGGGTCCGCTGCAGCAGCTCCACCTGGCTCGCCGAGGCGCTGTCCACCGCGATGCCGCGCAGGAGCTGACCGAGGATCGCATCGGCGTCGGCGTAGATCCGCGTGCTTGCCCGGAACTGGTCCGGCATCGTGTGGACGTAAGCCCAGCCCCCAAGGCAGATAGCCCAGGACAGGGCGAGAGCCTTCCAGCGATGGCGCCAGCCAGCCCTGGCATGGCGCTTGGCGTCAGCGAGAAGCTGCATGGTTCAGAACCATCCCTGTGGGATGATGATCGTGTCACCGGGACGTAGGGGCATATCCTGCGAGATGTCGCCGTCCCGGATGAGGTCGTTCAGGCGCACGCGAATGACCTGCGTCGGCGCGCCTTCAGCGTCCCGGCGGATCAGGCGGGCGCGGTTGCCGGACGCATAGCGGGTCAGGCCGCCGCTCTGGATCAGCACGTCGAGGACCGTCATGCCTTCCTGGAAGGGAATGCTGCGGGGTTGCGCCGCCTCCCCGATGATCCGGATCTGGCTGCCGGTCAGACCGACAAAGGAGCGGACGATGACCGTGACGTTGGGCTCGCGGACGTACTCGCGGAGCCGAGTCCCGATCTGCTTGCCGAGTTCCATCGGACTCCGTCCCGAGGCATCGATATCGCCCACAAGAGGGATGGAGATCTTGCCGTCCGGGCGGACCGGCACCTCGACGCTCAGTTCGGGCGCCCGGTACACAAAGACCTGGATGCTGTCTCCAGGCCCAATGATGTAGCTCGGCACCTCGGCTCCTGTCGGAGCGGGGGCGACTGCCCGCGGCTCCGGACGTGCACAGCCGGACAGCGTCAGTCCTACTACCAGGATGAGTCCTGCTAGATTTCGGATCGGGAGCAAAATCACATTCCGCCTCAGGCTTGGTCCCGCCGCGGCTACGGATGCCGCTCGAGCTTGTGGCCACAAATACATTACAACCTTGTACTCACCTATCTTATTTTTTGTTCCAAGAATAGGCCGGCGAACAAAAAGTGCGATTTCGATTGCCTCCGCCGAGGAGGCGTATTGCGCGGAGGGTGTGGCTCAATGATGGCGAACTTCACGGCGCGCCTGAGTGGAAGCGGCAGAAAACAGCAGGGGAGGGCAGGTCTACGACTGTCGTGGATAAGCTTTTGTGATCTTAGACAAGGTGTTGGGAGCGGGCGAGCCAGGGGCAGGAGCGCTCAACCACCC
The DNA here is from genome assembly GCF_054165765.1 of Roseomonas sp. WA12. Taxonomy (NCBI): domain Bacteria; kingdom Pseudomonadati; phylum Pseudomonadota; class Alphaproteobacteria; order Acetobacterales; family Roseomonadaceae; genus Roseomonas; species Roseomonas sp. WA12. The sequence continues at coordinate 4,637,284 of NZ_CM135108.1, forward strand.
AGCGCCCAGGAACGACCACGAAGCCCCATTCAGAATTGTGGGGGATAACAACCTTAAGTTGATATTCAATGCGAGTGGCGTTCTTGGAAGTTGTGCTGAACACAGGCTGCCCCGCAGACTCCCCTCTAGCAGCCTCGCCAGTTGCGTCCCGACGGCCTTAGCGAACCGTCCGACTTCGGACCGGTACTCGGCGATGGCGGGCGCGACATGCAGCCATCGGAGGCCATGTTGCCCTGACCTCGCACAATCCAGCACTGCACGTCCTGCGCTGCCCGGAGTTTCTGACGCAGCCGCACGGCCTTGTCGGGCAGCGGCGCCAGATATGGTGTAGAAAGTTCTCGTCACTCATGTCCCCGGGCAGGAGTGCGGCCCTGCGCGTACGCGGGATCCGACATGCCCCTGGCCGGGCACAAAACTCAGTTGTCTGTCAGCGCCGTCGGCTTTCCAGGGAGCGCAAGAAACTCCCTTTCAGGGCGGCACCTCTGGCGCTGACAGGGTCTTGCAGTTGCCTGCGTCAGCTCCAGACGAAATCCTTCTCACTGAGAGAGGACAACGAGCTGCCCTGCATGTTCAGCGCGAGGTCAGTTCGGCCATCACCGTCGAAGTCGAGTTGAAGGACCTTCGTTGCGGCGTCGAGGCGCGCCTCCGTATGACCACCGCTGGAGAAGGCGCTTCCTTCGAGATAGTCGAAGCCGCCCTTCAGCAGGCCGACAAAGGCGAGCTTGTCCGTCCCAGCCTGGAAATCCGTGATCCAGTCCGGCGCCTTGACCGAAGACTCGGAAGCGAAGTTGAACAGGAAGACATCCGCTCCTTTCCCGCCCGTGAGCCGATCTTGGCCGGCACCGCCGATCAGGGTATCGGCGCCGCCCGATCCGGTCAGCACGTCGTTGCCGCCGCGCCCCTCAAGCACGGCCCCCGTGTTACCGCGGACGGTCACCTGGTCGGCGGCGGAACCACCCACGACCAGCTCGATATTCGTGACCGTGACGCTGTTGGGCCCTGAAGAGGAGAGTTCGAGGCGGTCCAGGCTGGCACCAAGATCGAAGTTGCCGCCCTGGCTCGCCGTGGCGAGCGTTACTCTGTCGGTTGGCACACCGCCAATGATCGTCTCGACGTTGGACACAGTGAGGGTGTTGGCGCCCGCCGAGGAGAGGACGAGCTTGTCGGTCCCCGCACCCAGGTCGATGACGCCCTGCGTTATCGCCGTTCCGAGCTTCACCTCGTCATCGCCGGCACCGCCGATGACTGTCTCGACATTGCGCAGCGTGACACTGTTCGTCCCGGAGAACAGCTCAACCCGGTCCGCACCGCCACCAAGATCAATGACGACATCCTTGGCGGCACCGCTCAGGGTGACTGTATCGGCGGCAGTGCCGCCGATGATCGTCTCGATCGCATTCACCGTCAGGCGATTCGGTCCCGCCGAGGACAATGTCAGCATATCGGTCCCGCCGCCGAGGTTCACGACAATGTCGTCGACCGCCCCGTCCAGCCTTACGAATTCCGACGCTGAGCTGCCGATGATCGTCTCGGCGTTTTGCACCACGACGCGCGCAGGACCGGTCGAGGCGAGTATCAGGCGATCATCACCTTTGCCCAGGTCCAGGCTGACATTGTTCACCGAGCCCTCAAGCTTGACCTGATCGGCCTTGCTGCCGCCCGTGATCATCTCGGTGTTGCGAACCGTCACCACGTTCTTGCCGGCGGAGGAGAGTTGAAGCCGATCCTCGCCCACACCGAGGTCCACCAGCGCATCGCTGACCGCGGAGCCCAGGGTCACCCAATCCGTCTGTGCGCCGCCGATGATCGTCTCGACATTGCTGACGACGAGGTCGTTGGCCGACGAGTAGAGGACGAGTCGATCGGCCCCCTCGCCGAGATCAACCGTGCCGCCGGTCATGGCGGCGCTAAGCACTACCGTGTCCGCCTGCTTACCGCCGATGATCGTCTCGACCCCGCGGACGGTCACACTGTTCGCCCCCGAAGAGGAGAGCTCCAGGCGGTCCTGACCGGCGCCAAGATCCACCACAGCGTCGGTCACCATCGATCCGAACACCACCGTGTCGGCATTCGACCCACCGGTGATCGTCTCGACGTTGCTCACGACCAGGTTGTTGGATCCCGCCGAGGAAAGAAGGAGGCGATCGGCTCCCTTCCCGAGGTCGACGGTAATACCCGCCACGGCGCCGCCGAGAGTGACCGTATCGGACAGCCCGCCGCCAATGATCGTTTCCACCTTGTGGACCGTCAGCACGTTGGTGGTGGAGGCGAACAGGGTCAGCCGGTCGTTGCCGCCGCCGAGATCCACCGTCATGCCCGCCGAGGCTGCCTCGAGCTGGACGGTGTCATCGGCGCTGCCGCCAAGAAGCGTCTCGACGTTGAGGACCGAGAGGACGTTCGGGCCGGCCGAGGAAAGGGTGAGGGTGTCCGTGCCGAGCCGGAGGTCCACGCGGATCCCGTTCACCGCGGAGCCGAGCGTAATGCTGTCAGCGCCACCACCGCCAGTAATCGACTCGGTGTTCCACACCCGGGCGGAATTGTTGCCGGAGAAGAGGACAAGACTGTCCGCGCCGGCGCCCAGGTCGATCTCGGCGCCGGTAAGTACCGTGGTCATCGTCACGGCATCTGCGGCCGAGCCGCCGGTGAGCACCGACACGTTGCCGACCTGGCCCGTGTTCGCGCCTTTCGATGAGAGGGAGAGCCGATTCGTGCCCCCGCCGAGGTTGACGTTCCCGCCGTCTAGAACGGTGCCAAGCGTGACGTTGTCGTCCGCCACCCCGCCGACGATCGTTTCCGTGTTGTGGACGGTCACGTCGTTTCGGCCGGAGCCGGCCAGGGTGAGCCGGTCCGTGCCGTTACCAAGGTCGATGGTGGCAGGCGCGTCCGAACCACCGAAGGTAACCTGGTCGGAGGAGGAGCCGCCTCGGATGCGCTCAATGCCCGACACGGTGACCTGGTTCTTGCCGTCGGCCAGGATCAGGCGGTCGTTGCCGCCACCAAGGTCGACGGCGACACCGCGGACAGTGTCGGCAAAGGTGACAGTGTCATCCGCGCCGCCGCCGATCACTGTCTCGACGTTGCGCAGCGTGACGCTGTTCGGGCCGGAGTCGGAGAGCTGCAGACGGTCGGCGCCGTTTCGCAGGTCGATGCTGGCGCCGACGACCGCGGTTGTCAGGATGACGCTGTCCGCGCCATTGCTGCCGGTCAGGTTCTGCACATTGCCCACGCGGGTCGGGGCAGGCGCAGCGCCGGGACGCGCCGCGGGCGCACCGACCGCGGCCGCGGGGTTGAAGGTGAGGCTATTCGTACCGCCGCCGAGGTTAACGGACACGCCGTCGGTCAGGCCGTTGAGGGTGACGATATCGTCGCCGTCGCCGCCGACGAGCACCTCCACACCCGAGACCGTCACGGTTCCACCGGCGTTGCCAAGGCGCACATAGTCTTCTCCGGCGCCGCCGATGATCGTCTCGGTTCCGGAAACCTCGACCATGTTCCGGCCATCGGCCAGGGTGAGGCGGTCTGTCCCCCCCTTCAGGTCAATGCGGCCGCCGACGAGGGTGGTCGCGAGCGTGATGTTATCGTTGCCGCTGCCGCCAATGATGGTCTCGGTATTGGAGATCGTGCCGGTGTTGCCGCCATCGGCAAGAATGACGAGATCCTCGCCGCCGCCAAGGTTGACGACGAGCTTGGGAGACGGATTGGTCAGATGGCGCACGTCATCGGCAGCCGTTCCCGCGACCGTCCCACCGTAAATGCCGGGGATCGTCACGGCGTATTGCGGATCCCTGGCATAGGAGTCCGCGCTTGCGTTGGGCGGGCTGTCCGCCGCAAGCGTGAAGTATGCGTCGGCCGCGGCCTTGTCACCCGTCAGCTCATAGATGCCGGCGAGCGTCGCCATGGCGAGGCGTCCGTAATAGCCCTCGCTCGTGGCCCAGCCCTCACCGTTCGAGTTCCCGGCCGCGATGTTTCCTGCACCAAGCTCGGCCCAGGTCGCGTAGGGCTTGCCCGTCGCGGGATCCAGCACCTGGATCCGGTAGGCGAGGCCGTCGTGCATGGGAAAGCCGTCCTCCCCGTGCTGGAAGCGCCCGATAAGGAAGTTCTTCGCCCAGTTGAGGTAGGTCAGCGCGTCCGCGTTGCCGCGCGAGGCAGCGGAGATGATGGTCGACGCGAAGAAGTCCTGCTGCCAGGGGGCAACGTTCACGCTCGTGTTCGTCGGCAGGTAACCGTGCGCCTCACCCTGCGTCTTCGTCCATTCGGGGATCTTAGAGACGAGCCACTTCCAGTTGCTGTCTGAGGCGGCCTTGAGCCAGGCCTTGTCGGGGCTGTTGTCCGGCGTCGCCCACAGCGCGTTCTCGATCTCGCGCAGACCCCAGGCCATGGTGCGGACCTGCTGGTTGTTGACGATGACGTTGGCATCGGCGCCGCGCTGCGCCGTCCAGACGGAGACAAGGTTGAAGGACGCCTGCGCCTGCAGGTTGTCCAGGATCCAGCGCTCGCCGGTCAGCACGTAAGGAACGAAGGACAGCTCGGGCTGGTGGGCGCGGTCTGCGCCCCACCCTGTCAGGTCATCGGCGAGCTGCGTCGGGCCTTTCGAGTTCGCATCGCCGGGCTTCCCAACCCCACCGCGCACATCCATCCAGAGCTTGGGGTAGTCTGACGGGTTCAGCCAGGCGTCGTTCGCCACATCCCGGAAATTCCAGGGAACCGAGCCGGCCGCCTCGGCCTGGCCCATCGCGTACTCAGCGGCCCGGGCGTCCTGGCTGATGAGCCAGCTGCTGTTGCCGTGCGTGACGATACCGATGTCGTCGCGCGAGCCCGCTGTGGGCATGTACTTGGTGACACCGTTGTTGGCGAGCGGGTCGCCCCAGCTCTTGTCCGCCATCTCCTTCTCGTAGCGGGCGAAGGTGGACTCCGGGATGTCCAGTGTCAGGTCGTAGTCTGCCACCGCCCCGATCGCGCCCAGCCGCGCGACGTCGTGCTGGATGTTCAGCCAGCCCTCCTTGGGGCTGCCAAGACCCTGACCGCCGTTTGCGCCACCCGAAACGAATTCCCGGTGCCAGTTCTGGTACTGGCCCTGGTTGACCGTCTCATCGAGAACTGTCTTGCCGTCGAGCTCGGCCGTGACCGTGTACTTCACGCGGCCGCCGGAGACTTCCATGGCCCGGTCATTGTTGAACTGCGCGTCCACCGAGATGGTGCCGTCTTTGAATGCCGTGACATCGAAGACGAGGCGCTGGGCGCCTTCAAGAAGAACCTCGACCCGCGCCTGACTGGCGAGCGGGCCCTTTTGCCAGAACGAGGCCGTGCCATCAGCCAGTGCCTGCTGCAGCTCGGCCATGACGTCGATCTGGATCGCGGGCTTGCCCGCAACATGCATGTCGACAACGAAGGAGTGCGACAGGATCGCCGCCTTCATATTGACGGCCGGCGCGGCGACGGAGCCCGAGCCCCGGTTGAGCACAACCTCAACCGTCTCGCCGGCGGTGAGTTCTGGCCGCGCCAGCGACAGGACGGCCATCTTCACTGAGCCGTCCGCGTAGGTGGTCTTCACGTCCATCTGGACGTCCACGGTCCGCCCCCCGACCGACGCCTTGAGGCTCGACCCTGGTGGCAACTCCCCCGCAAGGAAGCTCTGGCCGAGTGTGGTGATGCCTTCTGCCAGGCTGGATGAGCCAGCGTTTTGCAAGACGAGACGGGCAATCCCGCTCGCGTTTACTGGAAGGGTCTGGGAAGCGATGTGCGACGATGTCGGCAAAGTAGAATACCTCCGCGAGCACCAATTACGAAAAATGCAACCAACGATTGTATGAGGACAGGTTCAAACAAACGTTATCGCCTGTACAGACAATCTTAGGTTGTAGACGCGGCCCGCAACTCTTCTCAGACGTGTGTTGCAGATATGCCACTAAAGATTGCCGCGTAGGACTGGAACATCACTTCTTGGTCATAACTCTGCTCCGCCCTGACGCGATTCGCTCGGCCGAGTGCCTGACGCTGCGCGGCGTCCCGCAGCAGGGGCCTGAGCGCGGCCGCGAGAGCATCCGGGGTTGGTTCGGTGATGCAGGATGCCGCCTCGGCCGGCAGCATGGCACGAACGTCCCCCACCTCTGTGGCTACAACGGGCAGGCCGCTCGCCATTGCCTCGATCACCGAGAACGGCATCTGCTCTGTGTCCGACGAGAGGACGAACAGGTCCATGGCTCGATACGTGCTCGCCGGATCTGGGACATGACCGGCGAAGAGCACCGAGTCGGAAATGCCGAGATCGGCTGCCAGCGCCTCCAATCGGGACCGCTCCGGGCCGTCTCCTACGACGAGGAGCTGCAAGGCTTCACCCCCCTGCCGCAGCAGGGCCACAGCGTGCAGCAGGCGGGAAAGATTCTTCTCCGGCCTGAGAGCCGCGACGGTTCCGATGACCGGACCTGCGCCCGTGAGCGGCAGGGCTGCGCGCGGTCCCTCCGGGCGGAAGCGCCCGATGTCGAGCCCGTTGGGAATGTGGTGGAGCCGCCTCTCGGGCAGGCGCCAGACCTCTCGGGCCGCGCGGAGAAGTACCGTCGATGGAAGCACCACGTCGCTCCAGCGGAGCGCGATGCGCCGTGTCAGGACGCGACGCAGTTTCTGGCCATTTACCTCGTCCGGACCGAAGCCATCTTCCATATGAACATGGCGTAGCCTCGAGGAGACGAGGTTGGCGATCGCCCAGTCAATGCTGCCCCAGTTGCTGGTGACCAGAAGGTCGGGCCGGATCTGCTGCAGCAATGCACGCACGATCTGGGCGGTGCGGATCGGATCGAGCCCGCGCGGCACTGGTGCTGGCACCAGGGTGTATGGCACCTCGGGCGACAGCCTTTCCGTGCATTCGGTGCGGCCGTCGAGCGAGACGATGACATGCCGCCATCGAGCGCCGAACCGGTTCGCAAGGGCGCAGAAACGCACCTGCGCGCCACCTACGGCGAAGCTCGGGAAAACGTGCAGCAGAAGCTTTGCTGTGCCGGGCGGCACCATCAGCCTTGCACTCATTCCAACCTCGGCACTTTGCAGTATCCACGCGCCGGCACGGTCATCATGGGGAAATCCGCGCCGCTGCGGGCTTAGGCCCCGATACCCTGGCCAGGGCGGTGACCCGGCGAGCATTCCCCTCCCAGGTCAGGTCCCGGCGAACCACTTCCGCGCGCGCAGCGGCGCCCAGACGGGCCCGGAGATCGGCATCGTTCACGAGCGACAGAATCGCATCCCACATCGTGCCGGGACGGGCGGGATCGAAGAGGAGGGCGGTTTGCCCGTGCTCCAGCACCTCGCGGATATTGGGCTGGTCGGGAGCGACGATTGCTCGGCCGGCGGCCATGTACTCGAAAATTTTCAATGGGGACGCATAGGGCACGGCTGCCGGCTGCAGCGCAATGTCGAAACTGGCGATCAGGCGAGGCACCTCCTCGCGCAGGGCGAGCCCCGTGAAGCGCACGCGGTCCCCAATGCCCAGTTCGGCCGCGAGGCGCTCCAGCGCCGGCCGAGCCGGCCCTTCCCCCACCACCACAAGGGAGAGAGATGGCGCATCTCCTGCGTTCATGGCCCGGATCAGCCCGTCGATCCCATGCCAGTCACGTACGAAGCCGACGAATCCGAGAACGAGTTCCCCGTCCGCGGAAGCCGAGGGGGGCGCCGGCGGGGGGAACGCCTCGAGGTGGATGCCATTCGCGATAACCTCGATCCGCTCTTCCGGCACGCCTGCAGCCTCGACGTGCTCCGCCAAGACCTTGGTGACTGGCAGGACGTGGGTGGCGCGGCGCCAGACGAAGGTCTCACTCCAGCGTGCAAGGCGGTGAAGCCGCAAGCCTCCAAAGCGTGCGCGTTCCTGAGCGAGGGCGGCGTTGACCTCGACGAGGAAGGGAAGGCGGAGCTGTCGCGCCAGCAACGCGCCTGAGATGTAGAACAGGTTGTACCGCTCATAGATGACATCCGGGCGGAATCGTGCCGCGGCACGCCGGAGGCGGAGATAGGCAGGCACGCTGTAGGCGAGTTCGGCAAGCTCGACAGCGAAGGAGGGAAGCCAGCGGCGGATGCCAGCAACAAGCGAGCTCTCGCCTCCCAGCTCAGCCTTGTCGAAGACGGACGGCCCGACCACCAGCACCTCGTGCCCTTGGGACCGCAAGGCATCGACCAGCGCCCGGAGATGCACGCCCTGTCCATCGTGGGACTGGATGCGATGGCTATAGAGAACCCTCACCCGACGCTCCCTTCGCAACTCACCCAGCAATCCAGATGTCTGCCCGCGGTCGAGACCTTTCCCCTATTCGTCCGGGGGAGGGCACGAGTGTGTCGAGCGATCTGCACGGCCACGACGCCGAGGTGCACGAAACCGTGAGGCCTGACAAGTGCTAGCCGCGTACCGTATCTAAGGTGCAGCGAATCACCTCAGAGTAGAACGTGAATTCCTTCCGCCTTGTGAGTGGCGCCGGTTGCCACACTCATCCTGTATATCATCTCGGATACGAGAAGACTCAGGGCTGGAGGTCTAAATCAACCGTAGCGACGCAGAACCCTCGTCGTGGGGCAGTGTGAAAGATCTACTTACGTGCGGCAGATCTCCTGATATGAAAAGCGCTCGGCAGGCGCCGTAGCATGTCCAGACCGCAGGATCGAAATTCGTGAGTGATGATACCAGACGGTCAGGTGCAGCCGGTGCGCGCGATAACCGCGCCCCGCTGCGCGTGCTTCACATCTATCGGCGGTTTTATCCCGATTATACAGGGGATGGAATATATTATACGCGCCTTATCCGCTACCTTACTGAGCACGGGATAGAAGGCGAGGTTCTGACTTACGAAACTCGGACCGACGCAGGAACGGAAACTGCGGTGCATGAGGGAATCCAAGTTCATTACCTCGCAAACCGGAGCGGGACATCGAATGAACTGGACCTGTTAAGGTGGATGCAGCGTAACCTTCACAGGTTCGATCTGGTGCATCTTCACTCGCATGTCGATCGACGCTTCGTGTCCTACGCTGCCGCACGTTTTCGTGGACGCCCAATCCTGTTCTCCTGCAGCCTGGACGACAGCCCGACCGAGTTGCTGCAGACCTATCAGCACCGCAACCGAGGCCTGGCCGCGCTGCTTATGCGCACGATCAGCAGCTTTGTCGTTATCAGTCCTCAATTGTTGCGGCGATCACTGGAAACCACATCAAGCAGCCGGTTGGATTTTATCCCGCAAGGCGTTATTCTTCGTAAGCGGGCGACAGCCGAAGATCGCGCGAAAGCTCGCGAGGAACTGGGCATTCGGCCCGACGATCTGCTTTTGCTGAATGTCGGCTCAGTTTCGCGTCGCAAGAACGTCGCCTTCTTGACCGAGATGATGGCCCGGATCGAGGATCCGACTGTGCGCCTGGCGATCGTCGGCCCTTTGCTGGAAAAGGAATACGCGGCGGAGATCCAGGAGCGGCTGGAACGCGATGGCGTGGCAGATCGCGTGATCATGGCAGGTTTTCAGGCCGATCCGACCCTCTGGTACATGGCCGCCGACGCATTCGTGTTCGCCTCGACATCGGAAGGCTTTCCGAACGTCTACCTCGAAGCAATGTCCTGGAGCCTACCGATCATCACCCTTTTTCTTCCGGGGCTGACGGACTTCATTGTGGAACACGGGCGCACTGGATTTCTCGCGCGAGATACGGAAGATTTCGTGGAAGCGATCCTTCGGTTGCGGGCGAATCCGCAGCTGCGCACCGCCATGGGGGAGGCAAATCGGCGCTTCGCGGAGCGCAATCTCGAAATGGGGCAGGTGGCCTCGGCTTATGCCAAACTCTACAGGGAGAAGTGTGGTCACGAACCAAGCGTAGAGCAGCATTCTCCCCCATTTCCCAACCTCAATATCCGCTTCACTGCGGCAATGGCCGCCGGTCCGAGCTCGATCGGGTTGAGAGAATTCAAGACACCGGAAGAGTGGCCGCCCTTGTTGCAGGTGGTCATCGACACAGAGGCTGATTTCGATTGGGATAAGGGCGTCGCGACCGATCAGGGCGACGTGTCGTCAATTCTGGAGCTTGCCGCCAAATTCGATGTGTTTCGGAAGCACGGGATCAAACCATGCCTCGTCATTGACCATCCTATAGCAACGCAGAAGCAGAGCGGCCGAATCGTACGTGGTCTCGCCGAGGAAGGCTGCGAGATTGGTGTGCACCTGCATCCATGGACAGCCCCGCCACTGGTGGAAATTAAGGATAGTTGGCACTCCTTCTCGGGTAATCTGGGGCCTACACTGGAATTTACCAAGCTTGCCAACCTCAGACTGCGTGTCGAAGATTTGCTGGGCCGTCCGTCTCGGATCTTTAAGGCAGGCCGTTACGGCCTGAGCCCCAATACAGTCGAGGCGATCGAGGAACTCGACTTCGATATCGACCTCAGCATAAGCCCGTATTACGATTACAGTCCGCTCGGAGGGCCTGACTTCTCCCGCTTCAGTTCTAATCCCGGTTGGTTCGGCCGGTCACGTCAACTTCTTTCCTTGCCCACAACGGCGGCAATGGTTGGCAAGTTCGAGCCTTACGGAAGTGCGGTGTCTCACCTGGTACGGCGCCGGCTGGGGAACCGTTCGCGTACGGCGCAGATTGCGAAACGGGTCGGGCTGTGGAAACCGGCGCGCTTGTCTCCAGAGGGGAGCAAGCTGTCTGACATGAAGCGCATCACTGAGCGCCTGCACGGGGGCGGGCTGCGCGTGTTTACGTTGAGCTTGCACAGCCCGAGTTTTCGGGTGGGTGGTACACCCTATGTTAAGTCAGATGGCGATGTGCAAAGTCTTATTCAGACTGTAGATGACTTTCTTGCATTCTTCTCTGGAGAGTTTGGGGGAAAATTTACTGCTCCGTCAGAATTGCGTGAGAGACTTCTGGCATTACACGACTCAGCACACGGTTAGGTTGGCGGCCGTGGTAGGGCAAGGAGATCCAGCATAGTGGGATTCAACAGACGTCCCACGTGCAGGTGAGGGCATCGTGCAACGGCTTTCGGCCATATAGGGCGAAAGCCGTTGGACAGCCTTACCATTGCATTCTCTCGGCCTTCAAACACATAGGGAGTGCCGATCCGTCAACAGGTCCAGGTCTGAATTAGACTGGCCAGCCTTGGCGTATCTGGGGTACCGGTACGCTCCAAAAAAGCCGTTTGATACCTTGTTGTTGCAGGCACGGGAAGCGCGGTTATTCTGGATGGCGTAGTGCTACTCAGTTGATCCCTGTTTGCGTTCGGAAATCCGGCTTCGGCCACGCGTCCGAGGCGATCAACTTAAAAATCTGGCTGGGGCGGCATCTGCCGTTTCTGGGCGTCGCGAACAGGTAAATGCGTAATAAGTCTTCTTTTAACCACCGCGGCAGTTCTGAAGAGAATTGCGGTGGGTGACCAGGGTCGGGCTAACTCGACCCAGGTCAGCGTACTCATATTATGGGCCAGACTTCGTTTGTAACGCTGGTCGCCGGCCAGAAAGTCGTAAACTTCGTGGCCGTGCGCGACCGCTTCGTTGATGGCGGTCACATGGCAGGTCATGCCTGGCTTGGCATAGGGATCCAGGCCCTCCTCCATGAAGCCGCTCTGGTAGGCGTAAATATATCCGTTCAGGCGAAAGTTGTACAGCAGACCGATCAGGCCGCTTGATCCCTCTACGCGCAGTAGATCAAGCTCGTCGCGAGCATAAGCGCGTTCCATAAGTGCCATATGAAAACAGCGTTGCCACTCGGTACCAAACGCTCCCTGTTTGCCCCGGCGGTTCCAACTCGCCCCGTGCAACCGCATGAGCTCTGACGCCTCGGACCGTAGTTCCGCCAAGTTGGCAGGCCGCGCGATGGTGATTGCGTCCTCGCCGCCGTAGCACCGAGCGGACCGTCGAAGCTGGTGGCGCGTGTTGGCGCTGAGTCTCTGGAGATAGCTGTTGCCCGTTGCGTGCAGTGAACTCAGGTCGACAAAGGGCGCAACTCGTTCCTGGCTTCGAATCGAAGCGCCGCCTGCCACTTGTTGTAGTGCCGGTGGAATGCCGCTGAGGACCAAGCGGGACGCGCCCTTCCAGGCGGCGCGAAATAAAGCAGATAACACTGCAGTATCGGTCGCAAGCGGCCCATTGTGCTCAATAAACGGAGAGTCCGCCGCCGCATCGCCGCTTTCCGAAAGATGCAGCCTCGTCGAACGACGATTGAAAAGAGCCAAACCAACGAGTTTTCCGTTTCGCTCAGCGCGAATGATTACAGGATCAGGGTAGCGTTCCGAAAACTGGCATCCGACCCATGTCCAGCTCTGGAAAAACGAGTGGGGAACAGCTGCCTCGAGAGTACGCCACGCTCTGCCAAGCTCGCCAATGTCATGGGAGTGCTCCCGATAGGTTACGATGTCGTCGGTCATAGGCAGATCTCTTTTCGACGGCATCTATGATTGCCTTTAGTAAACCTGGAACTTTTCGGATCCTGATCAACCGCCTTCCCCGATCACCTCACGGCTGGTGGGGCCGGGCATAGTGCCGACGACACACTGCGGGCGGCAATGCGAATAAAAGCATGTAACGGCGCATCCCGGCCGGCTCTGGACCTTTGGGAGGCGCTGTAGGCGACCTCATGTGTAAGGTCGCCGCGGCGTCTGGAACCGATGTGCTGGCAATGGTTAGGAAGGGCGTACCGAAACAGGGCCTGGGCAGCGTTGACCCGCGCTCTGTCCGCAGCAGGGCCGGCACGCTGCGGTCTGCCTAGCTGTCCAGCCGGATTTCCAGCTCCCGGATCAGGGGGCGCCATTCTGCAGCCTCGCGCCCGACGAAGGCACCGAACTCGGCTGGGGAGAGGTTGGCGCTCTCGATGCCCAGCGTCGTGAAGCGGGCCTGCATTTCGTCCGAGGCGTTGGCGCGGGCCAGTTCAGCCGCGAGGCGGTCCAGCACCGGGGCCGGGGTGCCGGCCGGCACCGAGAGGCCCTGCCAGCCAGAGGCAACGGCATCCACTCCCAGCTCCCTTGCGGTTGGCACGGCGGCGCTGGTGGGGGAGCGCGCCTCGCTCAGCACGCAGAGCGCCCGCACCCGGCCGTCCCGGATGAAGGCGGTGCCGGTGGCGCAGTCGATCATAACGCTGTCCACCGTGCCGGCCAGCAGGTCCTGCATGGCCGCGGGGCCGCCGCGATAGGGGACATGCGTCGCATCGAAGCCGGCGCGGCGCTTGAACATCTCCATCGCCAGATGGTGCGGCGAGGCGACGGCGGGGGTGCCATAGGTGGGCGCCCGGGCCTTGGAGGCGGCGATATAGCCGGCCAGGTCCCGCACCGGGCTGTCGGCCCGCACGACGAGGAAGAGCGGGAAGCGCCCGATAAAGCCGATGCCGGTCAGGTCGCGGTCGGGGTCGTACGGCAGGCGAGAGTAGAGCGCGGGATTGTAGACGAGGATGCCGTTGTCGACGTGAAGCATGGTGTGGCCGTCGGCCGGGCTGCGGGCCGCGGCCTCGCTCGCCACCACGGCACCGCCACCGACGCGGTTCTCCACCACGACGTTATGCCCGAGCCGGGGGCCCATCTGGGTTGCAATCATCCGCCCGAACACATCGGACGGCCCGCCGGGCGGGTAGCCGATGATGAGACGAAGGGGCCGATCGGGCCAAGCTGCGCCCTGGGCACGGGAGGACGAAAATGGGGCAAGAGCGGCGGCGCCGAGGCCCAGGGCCCCGCGCGCGAGGCCTCTTCGCGTCACCATGGCTCTCGTCAGCATCAAAGGATGTTCCATCGGGTCGGGCCGGTATCATGGGGCAGGGGCGGGGCGTCCTCAATCGCGCTGCGCGCGGGATTTGCGCGGCGCGGGCACGGCTTCGGGCGTCAGGGCAGGGGCACCCATGCCCAGAGAATGAACAGCCAGAGCGGTAGGGTCGCCACGGCAACCAAGTGTTGCAGCGTGGTCATCGCCGCCATCAAGGGCGCATCGCCCCCCATCATCCGGGCCATGACATAGGCCGTCGTGGCTGTAGGCTGGGCCATGAAGACGGTGGCGATGGTGGCCGGCAGCGGGTCCAGCCCAAAGGCGTGGGCCAGGGCGAGGGTGAGAGCGGGCATGGCGACGAGCTTGAGTGCGGTGGTGGCGCCCTGAAGCGACAGGCGGTCCCGCATCGCATCCGCCCCCAGGGCCGCGCCCACCGCCAGCAGTCCCAGCGAGACCGAGGCCTGGCCGAGGGTGCGCATCAGCGGCCCGATCCCTGCCGGCAGCCCCCCGAGGGCGGCCAGCGCGAAGCCCGCCGCGCAGCCGAGGATAAGCGGGTTCGCCGCCACCTGCCGCAACACCGACAGCGGCCGCGGGCGGGCGCCGCTGCCCCCGATTGCAAAGGCGGGGGTGATGATGAGCTGCACGCAGGGCACGATCAGCCCCACCGTCACCGCCGCCAGCGCCGTGCCCGGCGCGCCGAAGACCGCGCCGGTGAGAGCGAAGCCGAGCAGGTTGTTGAAGCGGATGCCGCCCTGCAGCACCGATGTGGCGGCCGGGTGACCCTGCCCGAAGGCGCGGGCCAGAAAGAGGGAGGCGACCGCGCCGATCAGCAGGGCCGTCCAGAGCGTCGCCGCCATGCCGCCCAGGGGAAGGGCTCCGAGGTTCACCGAGGACAGGGAGGAGGCGAGAAGGCAGGGCAGAAGGACCCAGAAGACGAGCTTCTCGATTCCTGCCCAGATCGCATCGTTCTGCAGCAGCCGGCGCTTGAGGAAGGCGCCGAGCGCGATCAGCCCGAAGGCGGGCACGAAGGCATCCAGCCAGGGTCCCATGGAGGCGCTAGGTCAGGTCTTCGGCCGGGGCAGCGCGGGCCAGGCCGCCGAAGGCATCGAGCAGCCGGCCGCGCCAGGCATGGATGGGGTCGTCCGGCGTCAGCAGGGGGAAGGAGGATACGCAGCGGGCCCATTGCAGCGGGCCGAAGGCGATGTAGTCCGCGGCACCCGCGGTGGGGCCGGAGAGCCAGGGGCGCTCACGCAGCACCATCCGCAGCGGGTGCAGGTCCCGGCGGAAGGCCTCCACCGTCGTCTCGCGTCCGGCGGTCACCTCGGCGAGCGAGCGGCCGAAGAGCGCCTCCCGTGTGCGGGTGAAATACTCCGCGTCCTCGGGTGCCAGATGGCCGGGGATGTCGGAGACGATGAGCTTCGCGCCCCCCGCGATCATCACCGCATCCGACCAGGTGCTGACGAAGCGGGCCAGCGCCCGCCCGCCCTCGCCGCCGAAGAGGCTGGGAGCGCCGGGCCAGGTGTCCTCGATGTACTCCAGGATGTCCCAGCTCTGATGGACCGTGCGCGTGCCGTGGCGGAGGACGGGCACCTTGCTCGCGCCGACATCGGCGATGGCCGCCTTGTCGGTGAAGCGCCAGGGCAATGCCTCGTGCGGCACGCCCTTATGGGCGAGCGCCATCCGCACGCGCCAGCAATAGGGCGAGAAGCGCCTGTTCGGGTCGGCGCCGCAGAGGTCATGGAGGATCACGCCCATGCCGCCTATGGTGCGCCCTGAATCGCCCCGTGGAAAGCGCAGGGGCAGCATTTGGGGGGGATGGATGGCTGCGGACGCGTTGCTGGCGCTCGACCAGGGCACGACCTCCACGCGCGCGATCCTGTTCGACGCCGCGCTGCATCCGCGCGCCACGCATCAGGTGGAACTGCCGCAGCACTTTCCCGCACCGGGATGGGTGGAGCACGCGCCGGAGGAGATCGTCGCCCATTCCGTGGAATGCCTGCGCGGCGCGATGGCGCGCGGCGGGGTGGGCGCGGGCGAGGTGGCCGGGATCGGCATCACCAACCAGCGGGAGACGACGCTGGTCTGGGATCGTGCCACCGGACGCGCGGTGCACAACGCGATCGTGTGGCAGGACCGGCGCAGCGCCGCGATCTGCGAGCGGCTTCGCGCGGAGGGGCTGGAGGCGTTGCTGATGGAGCGGACCGGGCTGCTCGCCGATCCGTATTTTTCCGCGACGAAGCTGATGTGGATGCTGGCGGAAATCCCGGGCCTTCGGGCGCGCGCCGAGCGCGGGGAGCTGGCCTTCGGCACGGTGGACAGCTTCCTGCTTTGGCGGCTGACCGGCGGGCGCGTGCACGCGACGGACGCGACCAATGCCGCGCGGACGATGCTGTGCGACATCCGGACCGGCGAGTGGGATGGCGACATCTTGCGCGCGCTGGACATTCCGCGCGCGCTGCTGCCGGAGATCCGTGATTGCGCGACGGAGTTCGGCACCACCGATCCCGCGTTGCTCGGTGCCGCGATTCCCATTCGCGGTATGGCGGGGGACCAGCAGGCGGCCACGCTGGGGCAGGCCTGCTTCCGGCCGGGGATGGCGAAATCCACCTATGGCACGGGCTGCTTCATGCTGCTGAACACGGGGAATGCGCCGGTGCGGTCCGCGCACCGATTGCTGACGACGGTGGCCTGGCAGATCGGCGGCGCGCGCACCTACGCGCTGGAGGGCGCGATCTTCGTCGCGGGCGCCGCGGTGCAGTGGCTGCGCGATGGGTTGGGGATCATCCACAGCGCGGCGGAAGCGGGGGAACTGGCGGCGCGGGCGGATCCGGATTCCGGTGTGGTGATGGTGCCGGCCTTCACTGGGCTGGGCGCGCCGCATTGGGATGCCGGCGCGCGCGGCGCGATCCTGGGACTGACGCGCGGGGCCGGTGCGCCGGAGATCGCGCGCGCCGCACTGGAGAGTGTGGCCTGGCAAACGCGCGACCTGCTGGACGCGATGCGCGCGGACTGGCCCGCCATGGGCGAGACGGTGCTGCGCGTGGATGGTGGCATGACCGCAAGCGATTGGACGATGCGCTTCCTGGCGGACGCGCTGCAGTGCCCGGTGGACGTGCCGGCGGTGGCGGAAACGACGGCGCTGGGCGCCGCCTATCTGGCCGGGGTGCAGGCCGGGCTGTGCCCGCCGCCCGGCGACGACGCGACACACTGGCGGCGCCGCGTGCGGTTCGAGCCGGACATGCCCGCGGCGGAGGCGGACCGGCGGCACGGGGCGTGGCGCGAGGCGGTGGGGCGGGTCGTGACCCGGTAAGGCCGGGGGAGGTGAACTCCCCCGAACCCCCTCCTTGTCTTGTCAGTTTGCCGGGTGCGCCATCGTCGTTGGAAGGCCAGCGCTATTGAGAGAAATAGAAGGGGGTCCGGGGGATGCCTCCCCCCGGCCTACTGCCTCTAAATCCCGCGCGCGTTCACATAAACCGCGTAGAGCGACCGGGACGCGGTGATGAACAGCCGGTTCCGCTTCAGCCCGCCGAAGCAGAGATTGGCCGCGCGTTCCGGCAGGTCGATGTGACCGATCGGGGCGCCCGCGCTGTTGAATACGCGCACCCCGTCCTGCTCGGCATTGCCCATGCCCCAGCCGCACCAGAGATTGCCCTCCTCGTCCACGCGGAAGCCATCCGGCGTGCCGCCAGGCTCGGCGGTGATGAAGGTGCGGCGGTTAGACAGGCGGCCGTTCGCACCGACATCATAGGCCAGGATGCTGCGCGGATTGGTGCGGCTCTCGACGATGTAGAGAATGGATTCGTCGGGGGAGAAGGCCAGGCCGTTCGGGCCCTCTATGCCGTCGGCCGCCAACTCCACCGTGCCGGTCGCGGGATCGATGCGGTAGACGTTCTGCGGCAACTCCTGCTCGGCGCGCTCGCCCTCGTTGTCGCTGAGGATGCCGAAGGCAGGATCGGTGAACCAGATCGTCCCGTCGGACTTCACGACGACATCGTTGGGGGAGTTGAGGCGCTTGCCCTCGAACCGGTCGGCGAGGACAGTGATGCGGCCGCTATGTTCGGTGCGCGTGACGCGGCGCGTGAGATGCTCGCAGGTGATCAGGCGGCCTTCGCGATCCCGGTAGTTGCCGTTCGCGTTGTTCGACGGATTGCGGAAGACGGTGGTGGCGCCGGACACCTCGTCATAGCGGAACATTTTGTCAGACGGCACGTCGGACCAGATGAGGCAGCGGTGGTCACCGAACCACACAGGGCCTTCGCCCCAGCGCGTGCCGCCGGCCAGCTTCTGCACCGCGCCGTTCATCAGGCGCAGGCGGGCGAAGGAGGGATCGAGATCCCGCAGCCGCGGATCGGGGATGCGGGGCGAGGGATCCCAGGGGGTTTCGTTCTCGATGATCGGATGCATGGATGGAGGCTGGCCGGGGACGCAACCTCCCGCAAGCCCTCCACGTTGCGAGGAGGTAAATCCACTGGAGGTCTGACGATGCGTGGTATTCTTCTGTGGCTGATCGGTATCCCTATCCCGATCATCCTCCTCCTCTGGCTGTTTGGCGTGCTGAGCTGAATCGCCTCGGGCTTCGCGCCCGATGAAGGACTGCCGCCCGGAGGGGCGGGAAGGGCCGCTCCGCCGATGCGGGGCGGCTTTTCTTTTGCCTGCCGCTCCGTTACCTCGGCGGACTTTCCCGGGTGGGAGTGGCGAATGCCCCAGAACCATGCAGCCGACCGTGTTGTTCCCGTGGTTTTGTCGGGCGGGGTTGGGACGCGGCTGTGGCCCCTGTCGCGGGAGGGGTATCCCAAGCAGTTCTGGCCGCTGACCTCGGCGCAGTCGATGCTGCAGGAGACGGTGGGGCGCGCCACGGGCCCGGGCTTCGCGCCGCCCATGGTCATCTGCGCCGAGGCGCATCGCTTCCTTGTCGCCGAGCAGCTGCGCGAGGCCGGGCTCTCCTCCGGCGCCCGCATCGTGCTCGAGCCCGCGGCCCGCAACTCGGCCCCCGCCATCGCCGCCGCCGCCCTGCTCGTGGCCGAGTCCGACCCCCACGCGCTCCTCTGGATCATGGCTGCCGATGCCGCCATCCAGGACCTGCCCGCCCTCCACGCCGCCCTTGCCCGGGCGTCGGTCGCGGCGCGGGCCGGCCATATCGTCGCCTTCGGCATGCGCCCCACCACGCCCGAGACCGGCTTCGGCTATATCGAGGCCGGCGCGCCGCTGGTGAACGCGGAAGGCGTCTCCGCCATCGCCTCCTTCGTCGAGAAGCCCGAACTCGTCCGCGCCCAGGCCTTCCTCGAGGGCGGGCGGCACCTCTGGAACGCCGGCATGTTCGTCGCCAGCAGCAGCGCGCTGCTGGCCGAGCTCGAGCGCCTGCAGCCCGAGCTGGTCGCCAGCGTGCGCGCGGCGGTCGACGGCGCGGCCCGCGACCTTGACTTCGTCCGCCTCGGCGCCGCCTTTGCCGAGGCGCCGTCGATCTCGATCGACTACGCGGTGATGGAGCGCACGGCGCACGCCGCGGTGGTGCCGGCTGATCTCGGCTGGTCCGATGTCGGCTCCTGGGACGCGCTGTGGCAGGTGTCGCCGAAGGACACGGCCGGCAACGCCACCCACGGGCCGGTCGAGCTGCTGGACGCCAGCAACTGCTATGTCCGCTCGGAAGGCATCCTCACCAGCGTCATCGGCCTTTCCGACGTTGTGCTGGTCAGCACCGAGGACGCCGTGCTGGCGCTGCACCGCGACCGCGCCCAGGACGTCAAGAAGCTCGTCGAGCAGCTCAAGGCGAAGAAGCGCCCCGAGGCCGGCGCGCATCGCCGCATGTACCGCCCCTGGGGCCACTACGAGGGCCTGATCCAGGGCGACCGGTTCCAGGTGAAGAAGATCCTCGTCCGCCCGGGCGAGAAGCTCAGCCTGCAAAAGCACTACCACCGCGCCGAGCACTGGGTGGTGGTCAACGGCACCGCCGTCGTCGAGCGCGACGCCGAGCGCATCCTTCTGCGCGAGAACGAGAGCGTCTACCTGCCGCTCGGCTGCGTCCACCGCCTCGAAAACCCGGGCATGATCCCGCTCACCCTCATCGAGGTCCAGTCCGGCGCATACCTGGGCGAGGACGACATCGTCCGATTCGAGGATACATACGGGCGCACGTGACAACGCCGGTGGATCCTGCTGCGGAGCGGGCGCCAGGCACGGACGCCCCGGCCCGCACCATCCCGCAGAGCCCTCGTGCCGAGGCGACGCGCCGGCGCATCCTGGATGCCGCGCTGCGTGAGTTCGCCGCCCATGGCCTGGCTGGCGCGCGGGTGGACGAGATCGCCGCGCGCGCCGGTGCCAACAAGCGGATGCTCTACGCCTATTTCGGTAACAAGGAGGATCTGTGGGTGGCGGTGCTGGAAGCCGCCTATTCCCATAAGCGCGGCGAGGAGCGCGCCCTTCAGGTGGACGGCCTGCCCCCGGCCGAGGCCATGGCGCGGCTGGTGCGTTTCAACCTGCGCTATACCGCGCGCCACCCCGAATTCGTGGCCCTGCTGAACCAGGAGAACCTGCACCGCGCCGCCTATCTGGCCCGAAGCGAGAGCGTGCCCGCCCTCTACTCTCCCCTGCTCGAAACCCTGCGGGAGGTGCTTCGCCGCGGTGCGGAGGAACGGGTGTTCCGGGATGGGACAGACCCGATGCAGGCCTACATCACCATCGTCGCGCTCGGGCATTTCTACGTGTCGAACCTTCACACGCTCTCGGCCATCTTCGGCACGGGGTTGGAGGCTGAGGCGGCGATCGAGGCGCGCGAGGCCCATGCGGTGGAGGTGGTGCTCGGCTGGCTTCGTCCTTGACGGCAGGCTCCGCCCGGTCTTAGGTAACCGCACGGTTACCTATGATAAAGGGGGAAGCGCGAATGGCGCAGCGTCGGGTTGGGTTGATCATGCATGGCGTCACCGGCCGCATGGGAATGAACCAGCACCTCATCCGCTCCATCGCCGCCATCCGCCGGGAGGGCGGCGTGCCACTCGCCAATGGCGACCGCATCATGCCCGACCCGATCATCGTCGGCCGTAACCGGGAGAAGCTGGAGGCGCTGGCCAAGGCGCATGGCATCGACCGTGTCGGCACGGATCTCGACGCCGCCCTGGCGAACCCCGACGACACGATTTTTTTTGATGCCGCAACAACACAGATGCGGGCGGAGCTGCTGAAGAAGGCTATCGCTGCCGGCAAGCACGTCTATTCCGAGAAGCCGACGGCGGAGAACCTGGAGGACGCGCTGGAGCTGGTGCGGGTGGCCAAGGCCGCCGGCATCAAGCACGGCGTGGTGCAGGACAAGCTGTTCCTGCCGGGCATCCGCAAGATGAAGATGGTGATCGACAGCGGCTTCCTCGGCCGCATCCTCTCGGTGCGCGGCGAATTCGGCTACTGGGTGTTCGAGGGTGACCTGCAGCCCACCCAGCGCCCGAGCTGGAACTACAAAAAGAACGAGGGCGGCGGCATCATCCTCGATATGCTGTGCCATTGGCGCTACGTGCTCGACAACACCTTCGGCGCCACGAAGTCCGTTTCCTGCCTGGGCGCCACGCATATCCCCGTGCGCTACGACGAGCAGAACAAGCCGTATGACGCGGACACGGACGACGCGGCCTATGCCACCTTCGAGCTGGAGGGCGGCATCGTTGCGCAGATCAACTCCTCCTGGACCACGCGCGTGCGGCGCGACGACCTCGTCACCTTCCATGTGGACGGCACGCACGGGTCCGCCGTGTGCGGCCTCACGGATTGCTGGACGCAGGCGCGGGTGAGCACGCCCAAGCCGGTGTGGAACCCCGACGAGCCCCAGACCATCAACTTCTACGAGGGCTGGCAGAAGGTGCCGAGCACCCAGCCCTACCCGAACGGCTTCCGCGTGCAGTGGGAGGAGTTCCTGAAGTACGTGGTGGGCGAGCGCGCGGACTATCCCTGGGACCTGATGGCCGGCGCCAAGGGCGTGCAGCTGGCCGAGGCCGGGCTCAAGTCCTGGGCCGAGCGCCGCTGGATCGACCTTCCGGCGCTGGAGGCCTGAGCATGGCCACCCTCAACCTTCCCACCGCCTCCGGCACGCTGGAATCCTACACTACCGGGGCGCCCGGCAACTTCGCCGTGGCGAAGCCGCCCTATCCCCGCATCGCCTATGCCGCCGCCCATGTGGTGGCGGACCCGCTGGCCGAGCAGGATCCCTGGCTGGACGTGAAGGTGGATTGGGACCGCACCATCGCCTTCCGCCGTCATCTCTGGTCCCTCGGCCTCGGCGTCGCGGAGGCGATGGACACGGCGCAGCGCGGCATGGGGCTGGACTGGGCCGGCGCGCAGGAGCTGATCCGCCGCTCGCTCGACGCGAAGAAGGACTTCCCCGACGCCTTCATCGCCTCCGGCGCCGGTACGGATCACCTCACCCCCGGCCCGGACGTGACGGTGGACGACGTGATCCGCGCCTATGAGGAGCAGTGCGCGGCGGTCGAAGGCATGGGCGGTCGCATCATCCTCATGGCCTCCCGCGCGCTGGCGAAGGCGGCGAGGTCGCCGGACGATTATGTGCGAGTCTATGACCGCGTACTGTCCTCCGTGCGGCAGCCCGTCATCATTCACTGGCTCGGCGAGATGTTCGATCCGGCGCTGGAGGGCTACTGGGGCCATCACGACCACATGGCCGCGATGGAGGTGGCGCTCGACGTCATCGCCAGCCATGCGGACAAGGTGGATGGCGTGAAGATCTCGCTGCTGGACGACCAGAAGGAGATCTCCATGCGCCGGCGCCTGCCCAAGGGCGTGCGCATGTATACCGGGGACGACTTCAACTACGCAGAGCTCATTGCCGGCGACGCCGAAGGCCATTCGGACGCGCTGCTGGGCATCTTCGATCCCATCGCCCCCGCGGTGGGCGGGGCGCTCGCCGCGCTGTCGCGCAACGACCTCTCCACCTTCCACGAGATCCTGGCGCCGACCATCCCGCTCTCCCGCCATATCTTCAAGGCCCCCACCCGGTTCTACAAAACTGGCGTGGTGTTCATGGCCTGGCTGAACGGGCACCAGGACCATTTCGTCATGGTCGGCGGGCAGCAATCCACCCGCTCCATCCAGCACTTCTCCGAGCTGTTCCGCCTGGCCGACAAGGCCGGGCTGCTGTCGGACCCGGAGCGTGCGGCGACGCGGATGAAGTCACTCCTCGCGCTGCACGGGGTCGCGTGATGGGTGCCCCCGGACCGCTCTCGCTCAACACCGTCACGGTGAAGGAGCGCTGGGGCCTTGCGGAATGCATCGAGGGCTGCGCGCGCCACGGAGTTCCCGGAATTTCCCCCTGGCGTGACGTGCTGCAGGCCATGGGCGTGCAACAGGCCGCGCGCGCGATCCGCGATGCCGGGCTCGAAGTCTCCGGCCTCTGCCGCGGCGGCATGTTCCCCGCCGTCGATGCGGCCGGCCGCGCCGCTGCGATCGAGGACAACCGCCGCGCCATCGCGGAAGCGAACGCGATCGGCGCGGCGTGCCTGGTGATGGTTTGCGGCGGGCTGCCGCCGGGATCCAAGGACATCGACGGCGCCCGCGCGATGGTGCGGGACGGGCTGCACGCCATCATGGAGGAGGCGCGCGCGGCGGGCGTGACGGTCGCGCTGGAACCGCTGCATCCCATGACCTGCGCGGACCGCAGCGTGCTCTCCACCCTCGGCCAGGCACTGGACCTCTGCGACGAGCTGGGCGCGGGCAGCGGCGTCGCACTCGATGTCTATCATGTCTGGTGGGACCCGGCTCTTCGCGCGCAGATCGCCCGCGCGGGGTCGCGAATCGCCGCCTTCCATGTCTGCGACTGGCTGGTGCCCACCACGGACACCGTCTTCGACCGCGGCCTGCCAGGGGAGGGGGTGATCGACATCCCCGGCATCCGCGCCATGGTCGAGGCCGGCGGCTATCGCGGCCACACCGAGGTGGAAATTCTCTCCCGCCGCTGGTGGGCCGCCGATCCGGACGAGGTGATGCAGGAGATCAAGCGGAGGCACGCGACGGACTGCTAGGCTCGGCGAAAGAACGGCCCGAATCGGCCAACGTCAAAGAAGAACTGGAGGAAAATCAAGAATGATCATCGGCCGACGTCACCTTCTGGGCAGCGCCGCCGCGCTTGCCGCCACCACCGTTGCGACCGGCGCCCATGCGCAGGACTGGCATCCGTCCCGCCCCCTCCGCTTCGTCGTGCCCTTCGCGGCCGGTGGTGCCACCGACGTGGTGGCGCGCGTGCTGGCCGAGCGCATGACCGAGCGCCTCGGCCAGCCCGTGGTGGTGGAGAACCGCGCGGGTTCAGGCGGCAATATCGGCGTCGAGAACGTGGTGCGTGCGCCCGCCGACGGCACCGTCATCCTGATGGGCACCACCGGCACGCTGACCATCAACCAGCATCTCTATGGCAGCATGGGCTTTGACCCCGCGAAGGATCTCGTTCCCGTTGGTATGGCCTTCGCCACGGACCACGTGCTGATCGTGAACGACCGCGTGCCCGCCCGCACGGCGCAGGAGTTCCTGGCCTGGCTGCGCGCCAACCCGGGCAAGGCGAGCTTCGGCTCTGCCGGCTCCGGCTCCTCCACCCATATGGTCGCCGAGCTGTTCCGTGCTGCGGCCAAGGTGGAGGTGACGCATGTGCCCTATCGCGGCAGCGCACCGGCTCTGAACGACACGGTGGCTGGCAACGTGCAGTTCATGCTGGACCAGCTGCCCTCCGCCATCGGCCAGATCCAGGGCGGCCGCGTGCGCGCCCTGGCGACTACCGGGCCGCGCCGTACTTCCCAGCTGCCCGACGTGCCGACGATGAAGGAGATCGGCCTGCCGGATGCCGAGGCGACCTCCTGGGGCGCGATCATGGTGCCAGTCGGAACGCCGGCGCCCGCGATTACCAGGCTGAACGCGGTGCTGCGGGAGGCGCTGGCCGATCCGAAGATCCAGGAACGGTTGGTCGCGGCCGGTGCCGATGCGGTCTCCTCCACGCCGGAGGAGCTGCAGCGCAAGATGGTGCAGGAGGTCGAGACTTGGGGCCGCGTGGTAAGGGAAGCCCGTATCACCGTGAACTGAAAAGGATCCCGGGACCGCCGGGTCCAGCGGTGCGTCCTGTGACAATTCCGATTTGGTTGAGCCGGTACGAAATTAATTTATTTCGCGTGCATCACTCTCAGTTTAATGCGCCTTCTGCTGCTTGGATGGCCGCGAGGGGGAGGGTGGACCACCTGGGATATGGGCCGCGCGGCGGGTGTTCCGCCGCCGGCCAGTGTTCAGGCGGGCTGCTTTCGGGGTCACCCTGAGCGATGACGGGGGATGGATCATGGATGACGACGGCGTAGCACTCGGTCTCCAGACCGAAATTCGGGGCGTAGCACGCGAGCTGGAAAATCTGGCACGGGCCGCGGCTTTTCTCGGCCGGCCCGAGTTGTCGGGAATGCTGGGCTGCATGGCCGAGCTGCTCGAGCAACAGGCAAAGGTTCGGCCCTCCTCGCAGCCCGCCCTTCCGGCAGCCCGCCCGCGTCGGACCGGCCCGCCGCGGCGGGCCTATCTGGCGGACGTCTCTCAGCGCGCGTAGCCGCCGATGCTGCGCCGGACGGCATCCTCTCGCCCGGCGCGTGTCACTTCCCAGAGCGGGTTGTCCACCGCCAGGCGCTGCCCGCCATCCCGCTGCACCGGCCGGATCACCGCCGTGCCGCTGCCCCGCGACTCCGCGCCGAACAGGGAGAGCGGCAGGCGCACATAGATACCCTTGTCGAAGGAGCCCTCTCCGAAGCGGGAGAAGGGCACGTTCGTGAGGGTGGCGAATGCTCCCACCTCGATACCGCTGTCGAAGCGGCGGCCGATCTCGACGGTGCCGCCCCAGTCGCCGGCGAGGTAGCGACCTGCGCGCAGGATGCCGTAGAGGTTCCACACCGGCAGGTCCGCATAGAGCGAGACATGGCCGGTCGCCGCCCCGTAATTGCGAAAGCCGAGCTTCCCGTCCGTCGCGCGCTGCTGAACGAGGTTGATGTCCAGCCCCACCGCGAAGCCACGATCCACCGGCCGCCACAGCACCTCGGACGAGACGCCGCCAAACATCGGCTCAAGCAGTCCGGCGGTGGCGCGGGCGAACACGTCGGGCGCCAGGTTCCACACGCGCTCGCCATAGAGGGCGGGGATGGAGGTCTTTCCCTCCCGCGCATAGACCGCGTAGTCGCTCCGCACCCGCGGCAGCCGGCTGTCGGAGGGCAGGCCGCGGTCCAGGTTGCCGAACACTGCTTGCTGCACGGCGCCCGAGAGGCTGTAGCCGCCCTCGAACTCCACTCGAAGCCCTGCCGCTGCTGCGCCTTGGTAGCGCAGCGTGCGCGAGGGATCCCCGAGCTGCAGGTTCAGCCGAGGCTCCAGCACCCAGTCCAGATGTGGACCGGGCTCGGTCACTGCCTCTGGGGAGAGGATGCCCTCGGCCGGGATCAGGGTGGTGGCACCCCAGGCCTCCTCGACGCTCCCTGCGGGACCGGCTGCATTCTCCAAGGCGGCGCGGGGCACCGTGATGGCTCCCATTTCCGCCCCGGCCTGCCACCAGGACAGCCGCAGGGCCTCCAGCTCCGGCGGCACGATGTCGTTCACCGCCCGCAGCACGCGGGAGGCAACCTGGGGCAGGCTGCGCTGGTTCCCCTCCGAGACGGCGATGCGCGCCTCCGACCCGCGCTCCTCATAGGCAATGGGGCGAAAACCGGCAGCGCGCAGCCGGGTGAAGGCGGCACGCGCGCGTGCGTCGGCGTTGTCCTCCGCCTCCGGCATGGCCCCACCCCTACCAAAGCCCCCACCCAACCCAGCGGCTGGGCGCGCCGGCAAGGGCGGAACCGGGCGAAGGGGCGGGGCAGCGGGCGGATCGGCCGGGTCCATCCGCAGGGAAAGGCGGACCAGCAGGTCCGTGCCGTGAACGAAGGACAGCCCGGCATCGACATGCTCGCCGGACCATTGCAGCCCGACATTCACCGGGCTGCGGGCGGTTCCGCGCAGAGGGCCGCGCCGCACGGGGTAGCCGCCGCGCTCGTCCCGCAGCGCATCGCCCGACCATTCGAGTTTGGCGCGCAGACCGTCCAACTCGCCCCAGGGGGTCTCCAACCGCGGCAGGCTGTACTCGGCGCCGCCGAAGAGGGCGACGTCTTCGCCCCGGAAGAAGTCCAGCCGCAGCGTGCCGCCCCGGCCGACATCGCGCGGGCGCGTGCGAAAACCATCCGAGAGATTGGTCAGCGGGTTGGCGAAGTCGCCCCGCGTGCCGAGCCGCCCGAAGCCGAGACCGAGAGAGAGGTCAAGCGGCCCCCAGCGGCGGGAGGCAACCAGGTACTCCCCGCCATAGATCCCTGTGCCGACCAGGTCCTGCAGCCCGATCGCCACAGCGGGGTTCCAGCGCCCTTCCTCCAGCAAACGCAGCTTCAGGTCGACGGAGCGGTCCGTTGTGCTGCCACGGCCAGTGGTGGCGTTCAGCCGCTCGCTCAGCCTGAAGGTGGTTTCCAGGAAGGGAAGGGCCTGGAAATTCAGAAAGAAGAACCGGCGCTGGTGGCGGATGGCGGAGCCGGCCTCCAACGTTCCATCCTCGCGGAAGCGGGCGTTCCGCGTCTCGACCAGGCCGGCACCGCCGAAGTTGCTGCCGGTTGCCGGAACCTCCTCGGCCCCGGATGGGAGAGCAGGGAGCAAGAGCAGGACGGCGAGCCAGAGGGCACGCATCATGGAGCGCGGAACGTTTCTCTCGATTTCGAGAGCGTTCTGTCCCTGCCAACGGTGCGAGCGCAAGGGAGTCCTGCTACCTGCGCGCGTAACGAGCGGGATGGACACCCGCGGGACACGCTTCCAGACTCGCGAGCATGACCTTCTCGCTTCTCGGCCGCTGCGCCCGCACCGGCCAGATCGGCGCAGCCGGCGCCACCTCGGACATCGCCGTCGGGTCGCGGATCCAGCACCTCGCGGCGGGGTGGGGCGCGGTGTTGACCCAGCACCGGACCGACCCGCGTCTCGGTCCGCGCGGCGTTGCCCTGCTGCGCAGCGGCTGCTCGGCGGCGGAGGTGGTGGCGGGGCTCGTCGCCTCAACGCCGCATGCCGCCTGGCGCCAACTGGCCGCTCTGGATGCCCGGGGTGGAACGGCGCATCACCATGGCGCCCGGGTGAAGCCCGAGCGGGGCGATGCCCATGGCCGGGACTGCGTGGCCATCGGCAACATCCTTTCCAGCCCGGAAGTTCCCGCCGCGATGGTGCGCGGCTTCGAGGCCGAGCCCGCCGCACCGCTGGGCGATCGCCTACTCGCGGCGCTGGCAGCCGGGGAGGCGGCAGGTGGCGAGCATGGGCCTGTCATCTCGGCCGTGCTCGAGCTGCATGGCGATCAGGATTTTGCCCTGGCCGACCTGCGCGTAGACCGCGCGGCGGACCCGATCGGCGAGTTGTCCGCGCTGTGGCGGATATGGGCGCCACGGATCGACGAGTTCGTGCTGCGCGCTACCGATCCCGACCAGGCGCAGGGCGGCGCATCCGGCTCCGCGTCCGTGTAAGTCGCGGCGTGAAGCAGCGCGGACCTGCTGTGAGCCTCGGAGCTATCGCTGCCGGAGGCTCTGTGGCCCAGACCCCCTGGCGCCCACCGATGGGCGGCGCCATCACCGATGTGCCGGGCATCAGGGTCGGCCATTTCACCGAGGCGCGCCGCCCGACCGGCTGCACCGTCATCCTCGCCGAAGAAGGCGCGACAGCCGGAGTGGATGTGCGCGGCGCCGCCCCGGGTACGCGCGAGACGGACCTGCTGAACCCCGCCGGTGCGGTCGACAAGGTTCACGCCGTCCTGCTCTCCGGCGGCTCGGCCTTTGGGCTGGAGGCGGCGACGGGCGTGATGCGCTGGCTGGAGGAGCGCGGCATCGGCTACCCTGCCGGCCCCGCCCGCGTGCCCATCGTCCCGGCCGCAATCCTGTTCGACCTCTCCCTCGGTGACCACCGCATCCGCCCTGATGCAGCCGCCGGCTACGCCGCTTGCGAGGCCGCTTCCACTGCGCCTCCGGCCGAGGGCAGCGTGGGCGCTGGCACGGGCGCGACGGTGGGCAAGCTGTTCGGCATGGCGCGCGCGATGAAAGGCGGGATCGGCACGGCCGCCGTGAAGATCGGCGCCATCACTGTGGGCGCGGTCGTGGCGGTGAATGCAGTGGGCGATGTCGTCGACCCCGCCACCGGTCAGGTGGTGGCCGGCGCGCGGGATGCGGAGGGTCGCCGCCCGTTCGGTGCCACCGCGGGCGTTCTGCGGGGGGAGTTGCCGGCTTCGATGCAGGCAGGGATGGCGACCACCATCGGTGTGGTGGCAACGGATGCGATGCTGACGAAGGCGCAGTGCCAGCGCCTGGCAGGTTCCGCGCATGATGGGCTGGCACGAACGATCGACCCGATCCACACCATGTCGGACGGCGACACGGTCTTCGCGCTGGCGACAGGGAGGGCCGGGCTGACCGGGAACATGATGGCGCTGGGCGCGATCGTGCCACATGTGATTGCAGCGGCGGTGCTGCGGGCGGTGCGGGCGGCAAAGGCGGTGGCGCCGAGCCCGCCGGGGGCGTCGGAGCTCGGATAAGAAAAGGGCCGGGAGACGGTATTCTCCCGGACCCTCATCCCTTTTTTGGCGGTTTGTTGGCGCGCCATTCGCGACGGCACCCTCAAACCCCAGGAGGAGGAGGTCTGGGGGCGTTCGATCCCCCAGCCTTGCCTCGCTTAGCGGGACTTCTTGTAGAGCTTGGAGGCGATCTCGAACATTTCCTCCGGCGCGTAGTCAGGCGTGAAGGCGGAGGGGATGCCGACCAGCTGGTGGATCTTGCCGCCCTCGGGCATGCCGTCCACCACCGTCAGCTCGCCCGGCGGATCGCCCGGAAGGGCCTGCTCGCCATTGCCCCAGATGCCCGCGATTTCCTTGTAGTCCGCGGGGCTCCAGGTATAGAGCCGGCGGTGCGAGCCCTCCTGCAGGTACTTCTGGCACTCGGGGATCTTGTCCAGCGGGATGTTCGGAGTCGGCAGGAACTTCTCCAGCTCGACACCCGTGATCTGCTTCAGCGCCAGCGCATAGGCATGCGCGTGAACCGAGCCGCGGACGAGGAGGTAGCCGCAGACCTCGCGGCCCGTCGGGTCCGACAGGGTCTCGTAGACGCGCAGCTTGTGCAGGCGCGCGCCGCATTCCAGGTGGAAGTTGTGCAGCAGGTCCACGACGACATTGCCCGTCGTCGTCACCATGTCCGCATTCCAGGACATGGAGTTGCTGTTCACCGGCAGCGCGCCGCCGCCGTTCGAGGCGAAGCTGGCGAAGGAGCGGATGTCCTTCATCGCTTCCATCGGCGATTTGGAGATGTCACCGCCGTTGCCAGCATCGGCATCCGGCACGTCAGGCCCGTTGTTGAGCATGGCGACGCCGTTGCTCACCAGCTCCACATGGCCCAGCTCCTCGGCCGTGATGGAGGCCACCAGGCTGTAGAAGGGCTTCAGCTTGTCCTTGGAACGGAAGTTGAAGCTCTGGAACATGTAGTTCCCGAGCGTGGACATCTCGCCATACTTGCCGCCCAGCAGCTCTTGGAGGGCAGCGCCGGCATTCGGGTCCTTCCGCTTCGGGGGCGGGAGTTCAGCCTGCAGCTTGTCGACGCGCATAAACATGAATTGGTCTCCGGAGAGTGCGGGTCTGAAACGGCACCCCCCGGTGATGGTTTGGGCCCTGACGGACTCGTGCGGATCGTACCTCCTGGATCAGCCAGAGACCGACCCCGGCTCGCAGTTCCCACCACATACAAGAACCCCCACCCGCGCGCCGTCCGGCGGTACCCAGGCGCCGGA
Source organism: Roseomonas sp. WA12 (assembly GCF_054165765.1). NCBI lineage: Bacteria > Pseudomonadati > Pseudomonadota > Alphaproteobacteria > Acetobacterales > Roseomonadaceae > Roseomonas > Roseomonas sp. WA12. Next base: position 4,667,796 of record NZ_CM135108.1, read on the forward strand.
CAGAAGCGCGGCCAGCGCGGCCGCGCCGCCTGGCTCCGCCACCACGCGGCAGGCGGACCAGAGGCGGCGCTGGGCGTCGCGGATGGCCTCGTCTGTTACCAGCACGGCCTCGCGGACCACGTCGCGTGCGATCGGGAACATGAGAGTGCCGACGCGGCGCGCGCCGAGACTGTCGGCAGCCAAGCCGCCCACGGGCGCGTCCACGGGATGGCCTTCATGGAGGGCGGTGAACAGGGTCGGGCAGCCCTCGGGCTCCACCGCCACCACCTGGGTGCCGGTGCCGGCGAACCAGGACGCTACGCCGCCGATCAGCCCGCCGCCGCCGACGGCGATCAGCACATGGGAAAGGCCGGGGGCATCCTCAGCGAACTCGCGCGCCACCGTGCCCTGGCCGGCCAGCACCTCGGGCTGGTCATAGGCATGGATCGAGACGGCGCCGGTTTCGGCGCGGCGCGCCTCGCTCGCGGCGAAGGCCTCGGCATAGGTCGCGCCGCCCTGCACCACCACGGCCCCTGCTTCCCGGATCCGCGCGACCTTGGAGGGAGCGGAGATAGCGGGAACATGGATCTCGGCCGGGATGCCCAACGCGCCGGCGGCATGGGCCACCGCCGCGCCGTGATTGCCGCCCGAGGCCGCAATAACTCCGACCTCGCCCGCGCCGGACTGCAGCAGGGCGTTGAAGGCGCCCCGCGCCTTGAAGGAGCCGCTCACCTGCAACTGCTCCAGTTTCAGCGCCACCTCGCAGGGCGCGCCAAGCGCGGCGCTGGGCAGCATCAGCACGGGTGTTCGGCGGATATAGGGAGCGATTCGGGCGGCGGCGGCTTCGATCTCGGGGCGCGTGGTCATGGCTGGTGGATGGGGCAGGGCGCGGGGGCTGTCCATGCCTCGTCCTCCACTCGCCGGTGTCATTTTTTCATGCCCGGCTCTCCTCCCAAGGGACGCGCCCGCCGTGACGCTTTCGCCTTCGCCCGATTTCTGCCACGGTCCGCCGCCTGTCCGGGGTGTCACCATCCAGCCATGCTGCAACACGGCAGTTGCGCCGCGCGGGACGGGGACGGGTGCCCTCAGGGGGTGCTCCTTCTCGGCCTTCCCGGTGCTGGCAAGTCCGATCTCCTCCTGCGCCTCACGGGCGAGGGATGGCGCCTCGTGGCCGATGACCAGGTGCTGCTGCGCGCCGGGGAGAACGCCCTGTGCGCCTCCGCCCCCGACTCTCTGCGCGGGATGATTGAGCTGCGCGGGATTGGACTGATGGAAGGGCTGGACTACCTGGCGGAGACGCCGCTCGCCCTTGCGGTGGACTGCGTGGCGCGAGAGGCCGTGCCGCGCCTGCCGGAGCCCGCGCGCTTCGAGGCGCTAGGGCATGCCCTGCCGCGAATCGCGCTTCATGCGAAGGACGCCTCGGCGCCTCGCAAGCTGGCGCTCGCGCTGGACGCCATTGCCGGGCGGATCGCCTGCCGTGCCGGCGCTCTTGAGCCGGGTGCTCCGGAGCGCATCCCCTGAGCGCCTCGCCCCGCCCAGTCGTGGTGGTCACCGGCCTGTCCGGGGCCGGGAAGTCCTCCGCGCTCCGCGTGCTGGAGGACCTCGGGCACGAGACTGTGGACAACCCGCCGCTCGCCGTCCTGGGCGAGTTGATGGCCGGGCCGAGTGGCGGTCGGCCACTGGCGATCGGCGTGGACACGCGCACGCGGGGCTTCGATGCCGCCGCGCTGCTGGCCGGGCTGGACGCGCTGCGCGCCCGCGGGGCCGCGGCACCCGAACTGGTCTTCATGGACGCCGCCGAGGACGTGCTGCTGCGCCGCTACTCCGAGACGCGCCGGCGCCACCCGCTGGCCGGGACGTCCGGCGCCAGCGTGGGCGACGGCATTGCACTGGAGGCCGAGGCGCTGGCCCCATTGCGGGAGGCGGCGGACTGGCTGATCGATACCTCGGCGCTGCCGATGCCGGAGCTTCGCCGGATGATCGAGCGGCGCTACGGGCCCGCGGGCCTGGCTGGCATGGCCGTGACGGTGCAGTCCTTCGGCTATCCCCACGGCCTGCCGCGCGAGGCGGATCTGGTGCTGGACCTGCGCTTTCTGCGCAATCCGCATTACGACCCGGCCCTGCGCCCGATGACCGGCCGGGACGCGCCGGTGGCCGCCCATCTCGAGGGAGATCCGGAATGGGCCCCATTCTGGGCGCGCATGACGGCGCTGCTGGACCCGCTCTTGCCGGCCTATGAAACGGGGGGCAAGAAGTACCTGACCGTGGCGCTCGGCTGCACGGGAGGCAAGCACCGCTCGGTGTTCGCGGCAGAGCGCCTCGCGCGGCATTTCGCCCGGGCCGGCCGGCCCGTGGAGCTGTCTCACAGGGAGCTTGGGATTCGGGAATCCTTTCCCGCCTCCCGACTCCAAGCGGCCCCCCCCGCACCCCATATCGACCCCCTGAGCATGAACGAAACAAATCCGGCCGCGCCCCGCGCTGGCCATCCCCCTGAGCTGGACACACCCTTGGCCCAACCCCGCTTTCCGCGGGCGGCCCTTCCGGACCGCCGATGATCGGATTCGTCCTCGTCACCCATGGACGCCTGGCCGAGGAACTTCGCCTCGCCATGGAGCACGTCATGGGGCCGCAGAAGCATGTCGCAACCATCTGCATTGGCCCCGAGGACGACCTCGAGAGTCGGCGGGGCGACATCCGTGCGGCCGTGGAGACTGTGGACCAGGGTGATGGCGTGGTGGTGCTGACCGACATGTTCGGCGGCACTCCTTCCAACCTGGCCGCCTCGATCCGCACCTGCGATCCGCCGGTTTGCTGCGGCCGCCAGGTGGAGGTGATCGCGGGGGTGAACCTGCCGCTGCTGGTGAAGCTGGCGAAGCTGCGCGGCACCGAGCCGCTGGCCGAGGCGGTGAGCCACGCGGTGAATGCAGGGCGCAAATACATGGCCACCGCCGGCGAGCTGCGCGGCGAAGCCACGGTGAACGGGGGAACCAGGCGATGAGCGAGAACACCGCGACCGCGACCATGAAGCCGGAGGGCTCCCCGATGGTGCTCCGCCGCAGCATCCTGATCCGCAACCAGCGCGGGCTGCATGCGCGCGCCGCCGCCAAGGTGGTGACGCTGGCCGAGAAGCACTGCTCCTGCCTGAGCATCACGCATGACGGGCAGACGGTGCCGGCTTGCTCCATCATGGGGCTGATGATGCTCGGTGCCGGCAAGGGCGCGACCGTCACCCTCGAGGCAGAGGGCTGGGACGCGCGCGAGGCGCTGGACGAGGTGGCCGCCCTGATCGAGGCCGGCTTCGGCGAGGAATAGGCCGGATGCGACCGGCCACGAGGGTTTGAGCCGCCGGCAAGAGGCCGGCAGGAGCGGATGGATGAAGACGGAGGCGCCCGCCACGGCCCGCGGCGCGGACGGCAAGCCCGCCGAGCCGCGCAAGCCCGAGCCACGGAAGCCTGAGCCGAGGAAAGGTGGGCGGCGCACGAGCGAGCTGTCGATCAAGGGGATCCCCATCTCCCCTGGCGTCGCCATCGGTCCCGTCTTCGATGCCGCCGCTGCCCCCGCCGCCGCGCCCCGCCGCAGCATCACCGGAGTGAAGGTGGAGGAGGAGCGGGCCCGCCTGAACGCGGCCGTTGCTGCCTCCCGCAAGCAGATCGGCAAGCTGAAGGCCCGGCTGGCCATCCTGCCCGAGGAGGCGCAGGAGGAGCTGGAGCCGCTGCTCGATGCCTATGCGATGATGCTGGGCGAGAGCCGGCTGATCCGCGGCGCCCGCAAGCGCATCGAGGCGGAGCTGCTCTCGGCGGAGACCGCGGTGGAGGACGAGGCGGAGGCGATCGCCTCCGCCATCATGCAGGCGCGCGACGACGACAAGCCCGGCCTGCGCCGCCGCGCCGGTGAGGTGCACGAAATCGCCCGGCGGCTGATGCGCAATCTCACGCAATCGGGCTTCCATTCCTTCAAGGACGTGCCGGAGCGCTCCATCCTCGTCGCCGAGGAACTCACCCCGGCCGATGCCGCGCTGCTCGACCCCTCCCGCATCGCGGGCGTGGCGACCGAGGAGGGCGGGGCGGACGGCCACACCGCCATCATGCTGCGCGCGCTCGGCATCCCAAGCGTGCTGGGCCTGCCTGGCCTGACCAACGCGCTCTCCCGCGGGGATGAGGCGGTGGTGGATGGCGGTGCCGGCACCATCGTGCTGCGGCCGGGCAAGGAGGCACTGGTCGCTGGCCGCGCGGCTCTCTCGGCCTATGCGAAGGAGCGCACCCGCCTCGGCAAGCTGCGCCGCCTGCCCTCGGTCACGACCGATGGCGAGGAGATGGAGCTGCAGGCCAATCTGGAGATTCCGGCCGAACTGCCGCTGATCGCCCAGGCCGGTGCCCAGGGAATCGGGCTGCTGCGCACCGAGTTCCTGTTCATGAACCGCCAGGACCTTCCGGACGAGGAGGCGCATTTCGAGGCCTATCGCCAGATCGTGGAGGGCACGGACGGCGCGGGCGTGACCATCCGCGTGCTCGACTGGGGCGGCGAGAAGGACATGGAGGCGCTGGCGGAGGGGGTGGAGCCCTTCCATGCCGGCCCCAACCCCGCGCTCGGCCTGCGCGGCATCCGGATGCTTCTGCGCCGGCCCGAGCTGCTGGAGGTGCAGTTCGCCGCCATCCTGCGCGTGGCCTCCCTCGGCCCCGTGCGCGTGCTGCTGCCGATGGTAACGGTGCCGGAGGAGGTGCGGGCGGCCCGCGAGGTGTTCGACCGCGTGGTCAAGCGCGTGCGCCGCCGCGGCGTGGCGCTGCCCGAGAAGCTGCCGCCTCTCGGCGTGATGATCGAGACGCCTGGCGCGGCGCTGGCGGCCGATGCCATCGCGCTGGAGGCCGACTTCTTCTCGATCGGCACCAACGACCTGGCCATGTACACGCTGGCGGTGGACCGGGCGGAGGTGGAGGTGTCCCACCTCTACGACCCGCTGCACCCGGCCGTGCTTCGCCTGATCCAGTTCGCCACCGAGGCCGCGCTGCGGTTGCGCATGCCCGTTTCCGTCTGCGGCGAGATGGCGGGGAACCCGCGGCTGGTGCCTCTCCTGATGGGTCTGGGCATCCGCAGCCTGTCCATGAACGCCAGCGCGATTCCGCGCGTGAAGCAGATGGTACGCGCGCTGAACGTGGATGACTGCGCCCGCTTTGCCCGCCGGGTGATGGAGCAGAGCGACCCGAAGCGCATCCAGGAGCTGGTGATGAACTTCGTGCCCGGAGAGAAAGGCCAGTAAGGCCGGCGGGGACGGTTTTCCGGCGGCACCGTCGGGCGAGAACTTCGAGAGGAAACTGGTCGGAGGGCCAACCCCGGAGCAGGCTTTGCGCCCGCCGGGAAGCACATAAAGATATCCTGATATGGTTTATACTCTTGGCCTGCCCGCCCCCGCCGTGATAGGCGAGCGCCGATCCCGGAAGGCCAGCCCACCATGCCCGATACCCTCCCCCCCAAGACCGACTACGTCGTCGCCGACCTCTCCCTTGCCGCCTTTGGCCGCAAGGAGATCGAGATGGCCGAGGACGAGATGCCCGGCCTGATGGCCACGCGCCGTGAGTACGGCCCGGCCCAGGTGCTGAAGGGCGCCCGCATCGCCGGCTGCCTGCACATGACCATCCAGACCGCCGTGCTGATCGAGACGCTCAAGGCGCTCGGCGCTGATGTGCGCTGGTCCTCCTGCAACATCTTCTCCACCCAGGACCACGCCGCGGCCGCCATCGCCGCCTCCGGCACGCCGGTCTTCGCCATCAAGGGCGAGAGCCTTGAGGATTACTGGCGCTACGTGCAGCGCACGCTGGAGTGGGCGGACGGCGGCGAGCCGAACCTGCTGCTCGACGATGGCGGCGACATGACGCTGCTCGTCCATTACGGCCTGCGCGCCGAGCAGGGCGACACGAAGTTTCTCGATGGCGCGACCAACGAGGAGGAGACCGTGTTCTTCGCCCTCATCAAGTCGCTGCTGACCGAGAAGCCGGGCTGGTTCGCCAAGCTGGCCGCGTCCCTCAAGGGCGTCTCCGAGGAGACGACGACGGGCGTGCACCGCCTCTACACGATGGCGAAGGAGGGCAAGCTGCTTTTCCCCGCGATCAACGTGAACGACAGCGTCACCAAGTCGAAGTTCGACAACCTCTACGGCTGCCGCGAGTCCCTGGTGGACGCGCTGCGCCGCGGCACCGACCTGATGATGGCCGGCAAGACCGCCTGCGTCGCCGGCTTCGGCGATGTCGGCAAGGGCTCCGCCGCCAGCCTCCGCAACGCCGGCTGCCGTGTGATGGTGACTGAGATCGACCCGATCTGCGCCCTGCAGGCCTCGATGGAGGGCTATGAGGTCGTGACGATGGAGGAGGCCGCCCCGCGCGCCGATATCTTCGTCACCGCGACCGGCAACGTCGATGTCATCACCATCGACCACATGCGCGCCATGAAGAACCGCGCCGTCGTGTCCAATATCGGCCACTTCGACAGCGAGATTCAGGTCGCGGCGCTCCGCAACCTGAAGTGGACGAACATCAAGCCGCAGGTGGACGAGATCCAGTTCCCCGACGGCAAGAAGATCACGCTGCTCTCCGAGGGGCGGCTGGTGAACCTGGGCAACGCCACGGGCCACCCCTCCTTCGTGATGTCCGCCTCCTTCACGAACCAGACGCTCGCGCAGATCGAGCTGTGGACCAACGGCGCCGCCTACGGCAACCAGGTCTACACCCTGCCCAAGCACCTGGATGAGAAGGTGGCCCTGCTGCATCTGGAGAAGGTGGGCGCGAAGCTCACCAAGCTGACCCAGGCGCAGGCCGACTATATCGGCGTGACCCAGGCCGGCCCCTTCAAGGCCGAGATGTACCGCTACTGAGCCGACCCGTCGGATAGGGACGGCCTCCTTATGGCCGTTCCCGTCTGGCAGGCGATCACCGGCCCGCCCATCGCGCGGCCCTGCACCAGCAAGCGGTGCAGGGCCGCGCGATTGTATTTTCTGGGCCACTTTCCCGGCGCTGAGCGGATTCATCAGGAACTGTGTCACACAAACCAACGGCTTAGGTTGTAGTCTTCTCCCAGAGCATCAATCCTGCCCGGGAAGACCATGCCGCGCGCCTCCGCCGACCGATCAGCCAGCACCGCCGCGGGCACCGCCCCCGTTATCGACCATGCCGGCATGAACCCATTCGGCACGCCGGCCGGGATCCGCCGCTTCGCCTCCCCCGCCGTGAAGGCGGCGCTGAAGCGGCGGGGGGCGCAGCTTCTGGGCATGATCTCGGGGCTGCTGGGGCTGGCCGTGCTGGTCGCGCTGGCCAGCCACAACCCGGCCGATCCCTCCCTCTCCACCGCCACGAGCCGCCTGCCGACCAATCTCGCGGGGCCTTTCGGGGCCCGCGTTTCGGATGTGCTGCTGCAGGGCTTCGGCTGGGCGGGGCTGCTGCCGGCCGCCTGCCTGCTGACCTGGGCGCTGCGCCTTTCCACCCATCGCGGCCTTTCGCCTTTCGCGGGACGCATGGCGGCACTGCTGGCCGGGTTGCCGCTGCTGGCGGCCTCCTTTTCCTCCAGCCCGCTTCCGGCGCCCTTCCCGGGCGGCACGGCCGGCGGCGCCGTTGGACCCCTGGTGCGCGAGGCGGTGGACGAGACGGTCGGTGCCCTGTTCGGGCCGTTGGGCAACGCGCTCGGCAATGCGGGGATTGCGGGCCTGGCGGCGGTGGCGACGGTGCTTGCCCTGGCCATCCCGCTCTCCTCCTGGCGCCGGGCGGGCGGTGCCGCGGCGCGACGCAGCCATGGGCTGGCCGGCAATATTCTCCGGCGCCGCGCCGCGGCCCGCCAGCGCGCTGCCGAAGCGCGCCAGGCCCGCGCGCGGCAGACCGGACAGGAGGCGCCGGTAGCGCAGCCCGGCCTGCTTGCGCGGCTTATGGGCGCGTCCTCCGGCCTGGCCGGGCTGATCCGGCGCCGGCCGGAGCCCTCGCCGCAGCTCTCCGCCCTGCTGCGCGCCGCCGATGCCGCGGCAGAGGAGGCGCCCGCCCCGAGGCCCTCGCCGCGCCGCGCACCGAAGCCGCAGCCCGAGCCGCCCGCCGATTCCGAGGCGTCCGAGGGACCGCGCATTGCCGAGCGCGTGCTGCCCCCGCGTCGCCTGCCGATCTCCGAGACGGTGAAGAAGGGCGATGACGGCAAGTTCCGCCTGCCGCCGCTCTCCCTCCTCGCCGCCGCGCCGCCGCGCCGCGACTCCGGCCCCTCCCGCGAGGCGCTGGAGGAGAATGCGCGGCTGCTGGAATCCGTGCTCGACGACTACGGCGTGCGCGGCCGCATCGTGGACATCCGACCCGGCCCCGTCGTCACGCTGTACGAGCTGGAGCCGGCGCCGGGCACGAAGTCCGCCCGCGTGATCGGGCTGGCAGACGACATCGCGCGCAGCATGTGCGTGCTGGCCGTGCGCATCGCGACCGTGCCCGGCCGCAACGTCATCGGCATCGAGATGCCGAACGCCAAGCGCGAGATGGTCTACTTCTCCGAGATGATGGAGGCCGAGGACTGGTCCCGGAATCCCGGCAAGCTGCCGCTGGCGCTGGGCAAGGATATCGGCGGCGCGCCCGTCGTCGCCGACCTAGCACGCATGCCGCATCTGCTGATCGCGGGCACCACCGGCTCGGGCAAGTCGGTGGGCATCAACACGATGATCCTGTCGCTGCTCTACCGCTTCGGGCCGGATGAGTGCCGCTTCATCATGATCGACCCGAAGATGCTGGAGCTGTCGGTCTATGACCGCATCCCGCATCTGCTGGCGCCCGTGGTGACGGAGCCGCCCAAGGCGATCGGCGCCCTGAAGTGGACGGTCCGCGAGATGGAGCGCCGCTACAAGGCGATGAGCCAGCTCGGCGTCCGCAACATCGGCGGCTACAACGAGAAGGTGGCCGCGGCCGCCACGCGCGGAGACCAGCTGACGCGCCGCGTGCAGACGGGCTTCGACCCCGAGACGGGCAAGCCGGTTTTCGAGGACCAGCCGCTCAACCTGCAGTCCCTGCCGATGATCGTCGTCGTCATCGACGAGATGGCGGACCTGATGATCGTGGCGGGCAAGGAGATCGAGGCGGCGGTGCAGCGGCTGGCGCAGATGGCGCGCGCCGCTGGCATCCACGTCATCATGGCCACCCAGCGCCCGTCGGTGGACGTCATCACCGGCACCATCAAGGCGAACTTCCCGACCCGTATCTCCTTCGCGGTGACGAGCAAGATCGACAGCCGCACCATCCTCGGCGAGCAGGGCGCGGAGCAGCTGCTCGGCCAGGGCGACATGCTGCACATGGCCGGTGGCGGGCGCGTGAACCGCGTGCACGGCCCCTTCGTCTCCGACGAGGAGGTGGAGCGCGTGGTGGACTTCCTGCGCGAGCAGGGCGAGCCCGCCTATATCGAGGAGGTCACCGAGATCGAGGACGACGAGGAGGGCGGTGCCGTCTTCGACTCCACCTCGAATGGTGGCGGCGGCGAGAAGGGTCTCTACGAGCAGGCCGTGGCCCTCGTCTCGCGTGAGGGCAAGGCGAGCACCAGCTTCGTCCAGCGCCATCTCAACATCGGCTACAATCGCGCGGCCAAGCTGATCGAGCAGATGGAGAGGGACGGCGTGGTGGGCCCGGCCAACCATGTCGGCAAGCGCGAGGTTCTGACGCGCGCGAGCGCCGATGACTGAGCAGCACCGCTTCGCGCCCTCCGGTGGCATTCCCAATTCGGGGCTGCCGCTCGTGGTGTGGCGGGGGGCGCTGCCTCGCGGGGCGGAGGCGATCACGGCGCATTTCGCACGCCACGGCTGGTCCAACGCATGGACAAACGGCGTGTTCGATTACCACCACTTCCACAGTATCGCGCATGAGGCGCTGGGCGTGTCCCTTGGCGAAGCGCGAGTCCGCTTCGGGGGGCCGGGCGGCGAGACGCTGACCCTGCGCGCGGGCGATGCGGTGGTGATTCCGGCGGGCGTCGGGCATTGCCGGGAATGGGCGAGCGCCGATTTCGAGGTCGTCGGCGCCTATCCCGGTGGCGGAGACTACGACATCCGCCGCGGCGAGCCCGCCGAGCGCGCGGAGGTGGAGGCCAATATTGCTTCCCTGCCGCTGCCGGAGACAAATCCGGTGGATGGCCGCGGGATGCCGGGCTGGGCGTAGGCGAGCGGCACGCGGCCTGCGGCCGTGCACGACCGTGAGACGGGCAGGCACCCCTTGCGCCGTCCCGACCACGCCCCCTTCTCTGCCCCTGCCTCGAACCGGAGGGCTCCGATGCGCCCCGTACTTGCCGCCTTCGCCCTGGCCACGCTGGCCACCGCCGCACAGGCCCAGACCCGGCCCGCGACTTTTCCCACACGGGATGTGGTCGTGAGCTACCGCGTGCTCGGCAACACCTCCGGCCAGGGCCCGCGCGAATTTACGGTCGCGGCCCTGGCCTCGGAGGAGCGGGTGCGGGTGGAGTCGGCCTCCATGCCCGCCTGGGCCCTGGCGGACCGCCGCACCGGGCGCACCGAGATGGTGATGGACTCCATGCGGGTCGTGACCCCGAGCCCGCTGCGGCAGGACGAGGCAATGCGCTATCTGCGCCTGGCCGAGACCGCGCGGCTGACGCGCGCCGGCACGGCCAGCCAAGCCGGCCAGACCTGCACGAATTACCGCTGGGAGGAGCAGGGCCAGCGCGGCACCGCCTGCCTCACCGGCGATGGCGTGCTGCTGCGCGGCGTGAACGAGCGCGGCGAGGGGGTGGAGGCGGTACGCGTGGAATATGCCCGCCAGGACCCCGCCCGCTTCCGCGTGCCGGAGGGCTACCGGCGCGTCGATCTCGGCGACATGGCGCGCAGCCTCGGCCTCGGCGGCCCGCGCCGGTAGGCCGGGGCGGGCCGGGGTGTCAGGCGGGCCGGGGCCCGCGCCAACTCAGCCGAAGAAGACCTTCAGCGCCACGAGCAGCAGGATCACTGCGCCGATCACCCAGCTGGTCGCGCGGGTGAACATGGCCCAGCCGGTCTGGCGCTCGGGCAGGATGTCCTTCGCCTTTACCTCGACGAGGTCGATGTGCTGCTGGGCCTCGGCCATGGGGTCTGCCTCGCATGATGGGCCGCGCCGGGCGGGCGCGGCGGTCAGGCCGTTTCTGTAGGCAGGCCGGGCGCACCGGGCAAGGGGTTGGCGAGCGCCCCCTGTGCCATCGGTGCTGTCAGCACCACGCGATCCCCCACCAGCCGAGCGGCGCCGGAGGCGGCCCAGGCGAGGGCGGCGGGGTAGATGCGGTGCTCCTGGGCCAGAACGCGGGCGGCCAGAGCGGCCTCGTCATCCCCCGCCAGCACGGGCACGGCAGCCTGGGCGATGATCGGCCCCTCATCCACGCCGGGCGTGACGAAATGCACGGTGCAGCCGTGCAGCCGCACCCCGGCGGCCAAGGCCCGGGCATGGGTGTCCAGCCCCGGGAAGGCGGGGAGGAGGCTCGGGTGGATGTTCAGCATTCGCCCTGCCCAGGCGGAAACGAAGCCCTCGGTCAGCACGCGCATGAAGCCGGCCAGCGCGATCAACCCGATCCCGGCTTTATCAAACCGGGCCTGGAGCACCGCCTCGAAGGCCGCGCGGTCGCGGCCGAAGGGGCGACTCTCCACCACGGCTGTGGGAATGCCGGCCTCCTGCGCCCGCGCCAGCCCGGCCGCGTCGGGCTTGTTGGACAGCACCAGGGCGAGCTCGGCCGGGTAGTCCGGTTGCTGCGCGGCCGCGATCAGGGCTCCCAGATTGCTGCCGCGGCCGGAGATGAGGACCGCGACGCGCCGCTTCAGTTCGGCCATGCGGCGGAGAGGCCTTCCATGCGCACCTCGGCCTCGCCCTCGCCGGCCTCGATGCGGCCGATGCGATGGGCGGTCTCGCCGTGCTCACCCAGCATGGCGATCGCGGCCTCGGCCTTCCCGGCCTCGACAACCAGGCACATGCCGATGCCGCAGTTGAACACCCGCAGCATTTCCTCTGGCTCCACCCCGCCGGTGCGGGCCAGCCAGCCGAAGACGGGCGGCACGGGCCAGGAGGTCGCGTCCACCACGGCGACGGTGCCGTCGGGCAGGACTCGAGGCAGGTTCCCCGGCAGCCCGCCGCCGGTGATATGGGCGGCCGCCTTGATCAGCCCGGCGCGGTGCAGGGCCAGCACCGGCTTCACATAGATGCGGGTGGGCTCCAGCAGCGCCTCGCCCAGGGTCTTGCTGGCGGCGAAGGGGGCAGGATCGGTCAGCCCGGCATTCCCGGCCTCCACGATCCGGCGGACGAGGGAATAGCCGTTGGAATGCACGCCCGAGGCGCCCAGCCCCAGCACCACGTCGCCGGGACCGACATCGCCGGCCGGCAGCAGCGCCCCGCGCTCGGCGGCGCCGACGGAGAAGCCGGCCAGGTCGTAGTCACCCTTGTGGTACATGCCCGGCATCTCGGCCGTCTCGCCCCCCACCAGGGCGCAGCCGGCCTGGCGGCAACCCTCGGCGATTCCCGACACGACATCGGCCGCCTGGGCCACGTCCAGCGCACCGGTCGCGAAGTAATCGAGGAAGAAGAGCGGCTCTGCACCCTGCACGACCAGGTCGTTCACGCACATGGCAACGAGGTCGATGCCGACGGTGGAATGGTGCCTGGCATCGATCGCCAGCCGCAGCTTCGTGCCCACCCCATCGGTGGAGGAGACGAGGACGGGATCCGTGAAACCGGCCGCCTTCAGGTCGAACAGCGCGCCGAAGCCACCCAGGCCCCCCATGGTGCCGGTGCGGTCCGTGGAACGGGCGAGCGGCTTGATGCGGTCCACCAGGGCGTCGCCGGCCTCGATGTCCACCCCGGCGTCGCGGTAGGTCAGTCTGGTCATGGCGGTCCTTGATCGGCTATCCCCAGGGGCGAACCACAATGCGGTCCACGGGGAGCGGCTTATGCCCAGTTCAGACGGTCGCGCTACCCATCATGTCCGGGCATCGCGCGCAATCCATCCCCGGCGCAAGGCGGGGATGCAGGCGGTGATCCATGCCGCTGCCCTGTCGGCAGCCCTGTCAGCGGGGCTGATCCTCGCCCCGGCCGCCATGGCGCAGGACGATCCGGCGGTGCAGCGCGGCGTGGCCGCCGAGGCCACGGCGGCGAATGCCGTGCTGGCCAAGGAGCGCGCGATCGCCAACGCGCAGCGCGCCGCCTACCAGCGCTACGCTGCGGCGACCGGCGCCAATCCCAACGCCTCGGCCTCGCAGATCGAGTCGATGGTGACGAGCATGGTGGTGGAGCAGGAACGCTCCACCCTGAACGGCTATTCCGGCCGCTACACCATCCGCTTCCGCGGCGCCGGCTCCTCCTCCTCCGGGGCGGTCGCGAGCTCGGGTGGCGGGAACAGCGGCGCGCTGCCGCCGCTCGGCGGGCCCTCGGCCCCGGCGGCCGCTTCGGCCAGCCTGCCGCCGGGCACGCCGCCGATCCTGCCGCTCTCCTCCTATCTCGAGGCCGGGACGAACTTCCGCTCCTTCGACGAGTGGCTGACCCTGCGACGCCGCCTGCTCGCCCAGCCCTCGGTGGGCAGCGTGGACATCCTGGCCATCTCCACCGAAGGCGCCCGCCTCCGCATCGGCCTGCGCAGCCCGCCCGAGACGGCGGCCGGGGCGCTGGCCGCGGGCGGGATCGCCCTGGTGCCGAGCCAACCGCCTTTGCCCAACGGCCTGCCGAACCCGGCCACCGGCCCGGGCTGGCGAGTCGGTCTTGCCGGAGGGGCTTGATCCCGGGCTGGGTCGGGATGTGAAGGGCGGCCTCGCCGCCCGCACCGCCGGCACCACGCAAGCCACCGCGCCCTCCGGTGCCACGATCCCGGCCTCGGAAAGCGCGCTGTTCACCCTGCCTAACCTCATCACCCTGGCCCGGCTCTGTGCCGTGCCGGCGGTTGTGTGGCTGGTCATCCAGCACCGGCTGGACCTCGCTTTCCTGCTCTTCGTCGGCGCCGGCGTGTCGGATGCGGTGGATGGCTGGCTGGCACGGGTGCGCAATGCCCGGTCCTTCCTCGGCGCCCTGCTGGACCCGGTCGCGGACAAGGCCCTGCTCGTCTCGGTCTATGTCACTCTCGCCATTGTCGGCGTGCTGCCCGATTGGCTGGCCATCCTCGTGGTGTTCCGGGACCTGGTGATCGTCGGTGGGCTGCTGGTGCTGGCGCTGATGGGCACGCGCCCGGCAATCCGGCCTATCCTGATTTCCAAGCTGAACACGGCGATGCAGATCGCCCTCGCGGCCATGGCGCTGCTGCTGGCGGGCTTCGATCTGGATGGTGGCTGGCTCCTGCCGGTGCTGATCGGCTGCGTCACGATCACCACCATCGCCTCCGGCGCGGCCTATGTGCGGGATGCCTCCCGCAGCCTGCCGGCATGACCGCGCCGGCGACCCAGCCCGCCCTGCCGCCCGTCCAGGCTCCCGCCCATCCGCCGGCCCGACCGGATCTCCCGCGGCCCCCGGGCCCGCGCAACGCGACGCGGGCGCAGCGGCTGGGGCTGGTCTTCGGGCTGCTCGCGGCTTTCGTCTTCTCGCTCTGGTTCTTCTCGGCGATCCTGACGCCCTTCGTGCTGGCGATCTGCATCGCCTACTTCCTGGACCCCGTGGCGGGCCGGCTGGCGCGGATCGGCGTGCCGCGCGGGCTGGCGGCGGGGCTGCTGATTCTCGGGCTGATGGCGCTGGCGCTGATCGCGCTGCTGCTGCTCTACCCGCTGCTTATCTCGCAGATCGGCGTGCTGCTCGCCCGGCTTCCCGCCTATGTCACCCGTATCGGCGCCACCCTGCAGGACGCGCTAGCCGCGGCCGAGGAGCGGATGCGGCCGATGGTGCTGGACCCACGGCTGAAGGACCTTGCGGTCTCGCAGCTCGGCTCCATGCTCGTCTGGCTGGGCACCTCGGCCACCCGGCTGATCGGCGGTGGCTACGCCCTGTTCAACGTGTTCACCTTTGCCGTCGTCACGCCGATCGTTGGCTTCTATCTGCTGCGGGACTGGCCCCGGCTGATCGCGCGGGTGGAAACCTGGCTACCGCGCCGCAACGCCGCCGTGCTGCGGCAGCTGGCGCATGACACCGACCGGGTGCTCTCGGCCTGGCTGCGCGGGCAGCTGCTCTGCTGCGCGCTGCTGGCCATCTATTACGCCATCGTCCTCTCGGCGGTGGGGCTGGAGCTCGGTCTGCTCGTCGGGCTTCTGGCGGGGATGTTCACCTTCATCCCCTATGTCGGCTCCATGACGGGCATGGCGACCGCCGTCCTTCTGGCCATCGGCCAGTTCGGAAACTGGCGGGACGTGGCGATGGTGGCGGCCGTCTTCGTCTCAGGCCAGATCGTCGAAGGCTACATCATCTATCCCCGCCTGCTGGGGGACCGGGTGGAGCTGCACGCGGTTTGGGTGATCTTCGCGCTTTTCGCGGGCGGCGTGGCCTTCGGCTTCCTCGGCGTGCTGCTGGCGGTGCCCATCGCGGCCGCGATCGGCGTGCTCGCCCGCTACTGGCTCCGTCGCTACCTCGAGAGCCCGCTCTATCTCGACCCGCCGCGGACGGGTGGTTGATGCCGCGCCAGCTGCCCCTGCCCCTGCTGCCGCGCGACGGGATCGAGATCGACCCCATCCCGGATTCCTCCAACGCCGTTGCCCGCACCTGGCTCGGCGATCCCGGCAGCTGGCCCTCGGGCCGATTGGCCCTGCACGGGCCGGAGGGAAGCGGGAAATCCGCCTTTCTGGCCCAGGCGGCCCGCCGCCTCGGCCTGCGCCGCCTTTCCGGCCCCGCCCTCCGCGGCGTGCCCGACGGCGCGCCGACCGCGCTGGACGACGCCGACTGCGCCGCAGAGGAACCGGCCCTGTTCCACCTGATCAATGCCTGCGCCGCCGGCAGGCACCTGTTGCTGATGGCGGGGCGGGAACCGCCGGCGCGCTGGGAGGCCCGGCTGCCGGACCTCGCCAGCCGCCTGCGCGCCACAGCCGCCGCGCCGCTTGCTCAGCCCACGGACGCCCTGCTGCGCGCCCTGCTCGCCCGGCATTTCGAGCGCCGGCAGCTTCGGGTGGAGCCCGCCATCCAGGACTGGCTGCTCGCCCGCCTGCCCCGGGAAGCCGCGGTGCTGGCCGAGGCCGCGGCCCGGCTGGACCGCGCGGCCCTGGCCGATGGTGGCGGCGTGACCCGCGCGCTCGCCCGCGCCTCCCTGGCCGGCCTCATCGATGGCAGCGGGGATGGCGCGCCGGAGGAGGGCTGGACGGGGTTCGGTGACGATTCCGTGGCAACCTCTGGCGCGCCCTCCGCTTCCATGGGCACCCTGCTGTAATCTATGCCCATGGACACGAACACCGAGGCCAAGCCCGAGCCCGTCAAATCCGACTCCGCCAAGCCTGAGCAGGCCCGGCCGGTCGGCGCTCGTGCCGTGCGCCCGACAAGGGCCTCCCTCGCTCGGGAGGCCCAGGCCGCACCCCCGGCCGGACCGGCCGCTGCTCCGCCCATTGCGCCCAGGGAGCCGCCGGCTCCTGTGGTACACCAGGCCGTTCCCACGGCCGAGGCGCTGGCCGACCCCTCGCGCTTCATCAATCGTGAGCTATCCTGGCTGGCCTTCAACGAGCGCGTGCTGGAGGAGGCGGCCAACCCGGCCCATCCGCTCCTGGAGCGGCTGCGCTTCGTCGCCATCTCCTCCTCCAACCTCGACGAATTTTACTCGGTGCGCGTCGCCGGGCTGATGGGGCAGGAGCGGGCAGGGGTCGGTGCCCTCTCGCCCGACGGGCTGACCCCCGCCCAGCAGCTCCAGGCCGTGCATGAACGGGCGGGCCGCCTTCTGGCCGGCCAGCAACAGGGTTGGCGCAACCTGCGCGGCCAGCTTGCCGAGGCCGGCATCCGCGTCAGCGAGCCCCCCGAGCTGTCGGAGGCCGATCGCGAGTGGCTGTCCAACTGGTTCATGGAGCGGGTCTTCCCGGTGCTGACGCCGCTCGCGGTGGACCCGGCGCATCCCTTTCCCTTCATCGCCAACCTCGCGCTCTGCCTCATCATGAAGCTGGTGCGGGAGGAGGATGGCGGCACGATGCGGGCGTTGCTGCCGCTGCCGCCACAGATCGAGCGCTTCATCCGCCTGCCCAACGCCGGGCCGCGCGCGGATGGCGGGCGCGAGCCCGCGCGCTTCGTGCTGCTGGAGGAGGTGATCCTCCTCAACCTGCGCCGGCTGTTCCCGGGCTTCATCCTCGCCGAGCGCGGGCTGTTCCGCATCATTCGCGACACCGATGTAGAGTTTGAGGAAGAGGCGGAGGACCTCGTCCGCTCCTATGAGAGCGCGCTGAAACGCCGCCGCCGCGGCCGCGCCATCCGCCTCTCCGTCACCTCGGACACGCCCGCCGACATGGTGGAACTGGTGGCCGAGGAGCTGGACGCGCCGCGGGCCGAGATCTTCTCGCTCGACGGCCTGCTCGGCATTTCGGACCTGACGCAGCTCATCCTGGACGACCGGCCGGACCTGCTGTTCCGGCCCTACACGCCGCGTTTCCCCGAGCGCATCCTCGATTTTGGCGGCGACTGCTTCGCGGCGATCCGCGCGAAGGACATCGTCGTCCATCATCCTTACGAGTCCTTCGACGTCGTCGTGCAGTTCCTGCGCCAGGCCGCGCGGGACCCGGCCGTCGTCGCCATCAAGCAGACGCTGTACCGCACGAGCCGCGACAGCCCGATCGCGCGCGCGCTGATCGAGGCGGCGGATGCCGGCAAGTCCGTCACTGCCATGGTGGAGCTGAAGGCGCGCTTCGACGAGGAGCGCAACATCGCCCTCGCCCGTGAGCTGGAAGCGGCGGGCGTGCAGGTCGTCTACGGCTTCGTCGACCTCAAGACCCACGCGAAGGTCTCGCTCGTCGTGCGGCGCGAGAGCGG
The DNA here is from genome assembly GCF_054165765.1 of Roseomonas sp. WA12. Classification (NCBI taxonomy): domain Bacteria; kingdom Pseudomonadati; phylum Pseudomonadota; class Alphaproteobacteria; order Acetobacterales; family Roseomonadaceae; genus Roseomonas; species Roseomonas sp. WA12. Next base: position 4,685,621 of record NZ_CM135108.1, read on the forward strand.
GATCCTGCGCTCCTACGCGCATTTCGGGACGGGCAACTACCATCCCGTCACCGCGCGCATCTACACCGACATCTCCTTCTTCACCGCCGATCCCGGGCTGACCCGCGATGCGTCCCGGCTGTTCAACTACATGACCGGCTACGCCCGCCCCGAGACGATGGAGAGCCTGGCCTTTGCGCCCCTCACCATCCGCCCGACGCTGATGGGCCTGATCGAGCAGGAGATCGCCAACGCGCGGGAGGGGCGCCCGGCGGGCATCTGGCTGAAGATGAACTCGCTGGTCGACGAGTCCCTGATCGACGCGCTGTATCGCGCGAGCGGAGCGGGGGTGAAGATCGAGTGCATCATCCGCGGCATCTGCTGCCTGCGCCCGGGCGTGCGCGGCCTGTCCGAGAACATCCGGGTGAAGTCCATCGTCGGCCGTTTCCTCGAGCATTCCCGCATCTGCGTGTTCGCCAACGGCCACCGCCTGCCCAGCCGCCGCGCCCGCGTGTTCATCAGCAGCGCCGACTGGATGGCGCGCAACATGGACTGGCGGGTGGAGACGATGGTGCCGGTGGAGAACCCCACCGTGCACGCGCAGATCCTGGACCAGATCATGGTCGTGAACCTGAAGGACCGCGACCAGTCCTGGGAGCTGCACCCCGATGCCAGCTACCGCCGTGTCGAGCCGGGCAACCAGCCGCTCTCGGCGCATGAGTACTTTATGACCAACCCCTCCCTCTCCGGCCGTGGCAGCGCGCTGCACCGCGCCCCCCGCAGCCGCGCCCCCACGCGCCGCCGGCCGGACCGCGTGGCACAGGACTGAGACGCTTGGATCTTCCCGAAGGAACCGGACCGGCAGTGCAGGCGGGTGAGACCGCCGCGCTCCGCCCGGGAGAGACGCAGCCGCCACGTGCGGGCGACGCGGTCCTGCCGCGCGCCGGGAGCGACGTGGCTCCGCCACGCGCTGGGGTCGTCGATCTCGGCTCCAACTCCGTCCGCCTCGTCGTCTTCGAGGGGCGCTGCCGCAATCCCGTCGCCATCTTCAACGAGAAGGCGGTGCTCGGCCTCGGCCGCGGCCTGCAATCCACCGGCCGGCTGAACGCCGCGGCGGTGGAGAGCGCGCTGACGATCATGGGCCGCTACATCGCCATCGCCCATGCCATGGGCGCCAACCCGATCGAGGTGCTGGCGACGGCCGCCATGCGGGACGCCGCCAACGGCCCCGCCTTCGCCGACGCGCTACGCGCCCGCATGCCCGGCGTGCCGCTCCGCATCCTCACCGGGGTGGAGGAGGCGGCCATGTCGGCCGAGGGCGTGCTGCTGGGCGTGCCCGGCGCGGACGGCATCCTCGGCGACATCGGCGGCGGCAGCCTGGAGCTGGTGGACCTTGCCAACGGGCAGCCCAGCGCCTCCGTCAGCCTCCCGCTCGGCGTCATCCGCCTGGCCGAGCGCGCGGGCAATGACCCCGCCCGCGCCCGCGGCATCGCGGAGGATGCACTCTCCACCGTGCCCTGGCTGGAGCGCGGGCAGGGCAGGGACCTCTACCTCGTCGGTGGCGCCTGGCGTGCCCTGGCGAAGGTGCACATCACCCAGACCGCCTATCCCCTCTCCATCGTCCATCACTACGTCCTCCGGCGGGAGGAGGCGCGCGATCTCTGTGCCGCCGTGATCGCGGCCGGCGAGCGCGCCAGCCGCCTGCCCGGCGCCCCGGCCAAGCGTGTGGCCGACCTGCCCTATGCCGCCGTCGTGTTGCGCCGCCTGCTCCGCCGCACCGGTGCGCGGCGCGTGGTGTTCTCGGCAAATGGTCTGCGCGAGGGCTGGTACGCCCGCCTCCTGCCCGACTCTGTCCGCAACCAGGACCCGCTCCTCGCCGCCGGCGCCGACCTTGCCGCGCGCTTCGGGCGAGATCCCGAGATGCCGCCGGCTCTCACTGCCTGGACCGCGCCACTTTTTCCCGGGGAATCCCCGGCCGAGGCCGCGCTGCGCCGCGCAGCCTGCCAGGTCTCGGACACGGGCAGCCACGACCACCCTGACTACCGCGCCGAGCAGGCCTTCCTGCGCGTGCTGCGCCAGCCCGGCGTCGGGCTGGACCACCACGCCCGCGCCTTCCTGGCCCTGGCCACCGCCCTTCGCTACGACGCTGAGGAGGCTGCGGTCCTGTCCCCCGCGCGCGCCCTGCTGGGCCCGGCCGCGCAGCTTCGGGCGGAGCGGATCGGCGCAGCGTTGCGCCTGGCCTATACCCTCTCTGGCGGCACGCCGGCCCTGCTGGCCCGCACCGCCCTGGTTCCGCGCGGCAACCGTCTGGTGCTGCAACTGGAGGAGGGCGGCGGCGTCTTCGCCGGCGAGAGCGTGCAGCGACGGGTAGAGGCGCTGGCGACTGTCATGGGCATGGATGCCGTCGTGGAACTGGCCCTTCCCTCAGGCGCGGCCTGAGGGCGGGCCCGGGGCGCGCCCGCAGACCGGCTTTGTGGCTGGCACTGCCGGTGCGCCCGGTGCAGGTTCCCCGGAACCATGCCTGACGGGACCCCTCTCCCGCCGAGTCCCGGCACCCGGACCCCGGGCCTGCCGCCACCGGCCGGCCACGATCCAGCACGGGAGCCGGGCCCGATGCCCATGCTCGGCGTCCGCGCGCGCCTCCTGCTTCTTGTGTTGGCGACCGTGCTGCCGGTGCTGGCCTTCGCGGGCCTGGCCCTATGGCGCTTCGCGGAGGCCCGGCGCGACATCCTCGAGCAGGCCGTGGTGGAGCGCGCCGCGGGGCTGGGTCGGATGGTGGATGCGGAGTTCGAGACGCTCGCCTCCACCCTGCGCACGGTGGCCCGCACGGCGTCCTTCCAGGAGGGTGACCTGGACCGGGTGCACCGGCATCTCGTTCCCCTGGCGCGCGACATCGGCGGCAGCCTCAGCATTCGCGATGCATCCGGCCGCCTGATCCTGCACAGCCACATGCCGCAGGGAACGGAGGATGCTGCCCCTCGCCGGCCGGACTGGGCGGAGCAGGCGCCGGTGCTCAACCAGCCGTATGCAACCGATCTGTTCTCGGGATTCCGGACCGGCAGGGCCAGCTACGGCGTGCTCCTGTCCATGGAGGATGCGGCGGGGAGCCACTTGCTGCTGGCCGCCACCCTCCCGGTCCAGCGCTTGTCCGAGCAACTACGGCGGGAGCTGCCGGAGGCGGGCTGGTCCGCCCTGGTGGCGGACCGGGCCCATCGGGTTGTCGCGCGGAGTCTGCGGCCGGAGCTGGCGGTCGGGCGCGATGTCAGCGAGACCTTCCGGACCGTCTCGCCGGAACTCTGGCGGGGCCAGAACCTGGACGGTCTCCCCGTTGTCGCCGCGCGCATCCGCACGGCCTCGGGCTGGTCCGTGGGCGTGAGCCTCGATGCCCGGGTGGTCGATGCGCCGGTCCGGCAAGCCGTGCTGGCACTGGCCGGAGTGGGGGCGCTGCTGCTGACCTGCGCCCTGCTGCTCGCGCTCCTCGCCGCGCGCCACATCTCGCGCGCTTCGATGAGCCTGTCGGACGCGGCGGCCGCGTTGGGACGGGGGGAACCGGTACCCCCGGTCCGCACCGGGCTGCGCGAGGCGAATGCGGTTGGCGCCACCCTGGCGCAGGCGGCCTCCACCATCGCAGCCCGCGACGCCGCCCTGCGCGAGCGCGAGGCCCAGCTTGCCCGCACCCAGCGCCTGGCCCGCGTGGGAGGCTTTGAGATCGAGATCGAGCGCGACGCGGCCGGCCAACCCCGCTTCCACAACCAGCGCTCGCCCGAATACCTGGTACTGCACGGGCTGGATCCGCAGGCGGCGGAAGAGCCGCATGAGGCATGGGTGGCCCGCGTTCACCCGGAGGACCGCGACCGCGCCGCCCGCACCTTCATCGCTGCCGTCGAGGGCACTGGCCCGGACTACTCGGCGGAGTACCGCGTGCGCACCTCCGCGGGTGAGACGCGCTGGATTTCTGCCCGGGCCGAGATCGAGAGGGACGAGGCTGGCCGCGCCATCCGCATGCACGGCGTGCATCTGGACGTCTCCGCCCTCCGCCACACCGAGGAGCGGCTGGCCGAGAACCAAGCCGCCCTGGCCGCCGCCGAGGCGCGGCTGCGCCTTGCGCTTGAGGCCGGCGGGCTGATCGCCTTCGACCTCGACCTCGGATCCCGGAAAGGGGTTTTCTCCCCGGCCCATTTCACCCTGCTCGGCCTGCCCGTGCCGGCGGACGGGCGCGGGGACCTCGCCAGCTGGCAGGCGGCGATGCATCCCGACGACCGGCCGATCACGCAGGAGGCCTGGGAGCGCGCCCTGGCCGAGGGCAGTACGGTACTGCTGGAGCACCGGCTCGATACGCCGCGTGGACTGCGCTGGATCGCCGCTGCCGGTCGCCGCCTGCCGGGCACCGACCGCTTCGTCGGCGTCTATGCCGACGTCACCGACCGGCGTACCGCCCAGGCACTGCTGGAGGCACGGGTGAGGGAGGCGGTAGCCGCCGCCGAGAGCGCCCAGGCCCAGCTCGCCCAGGCGCGAAAGATGGAGGCGCTCGGCCAGCTCACCGGCGGCGTGGCGCATGACTTCAACAACCTGTTGCAGGTGGTCGCCTCCGGAGCTGCGCTCCTCCGCAAGCGCGCGGCGATCGCGGCCGATCCGGGGGCGGGGCGGCTGCTGGAGGGGATTGCCGGTGCTGCCGACCGTGGCGCCGCGCTGACCCGCCGCATGCTCGCCTTCGCGCGTCGGCAGGAGCTGCGGATGGGTGCGGTGGACACCGCTTCCCTCATCGGCGCACTGCGCGACATCCTGGTCCGCAGCCTCGGGCCCGCCACCCCGCTCGAAGTCGAGCTGCCTCAAGGGCTTTGGTGGGTTCAAGCCGACCCGAACCAGCTTGAGCTCGCCCTGCTGAACCTCTGCGTGAACGCGCGCGACGCCATGCCGCCGGACCGTTATCCGGGTGGGCATGTGCGCATCGCGGCCCGCAACGCCCCTGCCGGTTCCCGCGACGAGCCGGGTGCCGGCGACCCGCCGCCCGAAGGCGACTGCCTCGTTATCGCCGTCTCGGACGAGGGGTCAGGGATGGATGACGAGACACTGGTCCGCGCCACCGAGCCCTTCTTCACCACCAAGGGCGTCGGGCGCGGGACAGGGCTCGGCCTGTCCATGGTGCACGGGCTCTGCGCTCAGTCCGGCGGTGCGCTGCGGCTGATCAGCGCGCCCGGACGGGGCACCACGGCCGAGATCTGGCTGCCGCGTGCCGAGTTGGGCAGCAATCCGGCGCCGGCGCCGCAGATCATTCCCGCCGCGCAGCCCAACGTGCGGAGCCTCGATGTGCTGGTGGTGGATGACGACCCGTTGGTCCTGGCGAGCAGCGCGGCACTGCTCGCTGATCTCGGCCACTCCGCGCGCGAGGTGGATTCCGGCGCCGCTGCCCTGGCCGCCCTGGAGAAGGGGCCGCTGCCCGACCTTGTGCTGACCGACCACGCCATGCCCGGCATGACCGGGGCGGAGCTGGCGACGCGGATCGCCGCCCTGCATCCCAGGCTGCCGGTGATTCTCGCCTCCGGCTATGCCGACCTGCCGGCAGGCGAGACGCCCGAGCTGCCCCGGCTGGACAAGCCCTTCGGGCGCGACGCGCTGGCCGCGGCCCTTGCCGCCGCGACGGGAGCCGCCGCGGCGACCTAGCCTCGGGCTAGGCCGGAACGGGCTGCGCGGCCGCGACTTCGGCCAGGATGGCGTAGGACCGCTTGCGCGCCTCGGGATCGTGGATGTGTCCGGTCAGCATCAGCTCGTCCGCACCGGTGCGCTCGATGATGTCGTGCAGCCCGCGCCGGACAGCATCCGGCCCGCCGACGATGGTGCAGGCCAGCGAGTTGTCGATCATCGCCCGCGCATAGGGATCGAGGCTCTCGTAGAAGCCCTCCTTCGGTGCGGGCAGCTTGCCCGGGCGCCCGCTGCGCAGGTTCACGAAGGACTGCTGGTGCGAGGAGAAGATGAACCGCGCCTCCTCATCCGTAGGCGCCGCGTGCAGGTTCACGCCGATCATCACATGCGGCTTCTCGATATGGCCGGAGGGCCGGAAGCGCTCGCGATAGATCGCGATGGCGTCGTGCAGCGAGGTGGGCGCGAAGTGGGAGGCGAAGGCATAGGGCAGGCCGAGCGCCGCCGCGAGCTGCGCGCCATAGGTGGAGGAGCCGAGAATCCAGACCGGCACGTCCAGCCCCGCACCGGGCACCGCCTGTACGCGCTGACCGGGCTGGGCCGGGCGGAAATAGGCCATCAGCTCCATCACGTCCTGCGGGAAGGAGTCGACATCGCCCTGCAGCGTGCGGCGGAGCGCGTGGGAGGTGACCTGATCGGTCCCCGGGGCGCGGCCGAGGCCGAGATCGATGCGACCGGGATAGAGGGCGGCCAGCGTCCCGAACTGCTCCGCCACCGTCAGCGGCGCGTGATTCGGCAGCATGATGCCGCCCGCCCCGATGCGGATGCGCTTCGTGCCGTTCGCCACATGGGCGAGGGAGACGGCCGTCGCCGCGCTGGCGATGCCGGGCATGTTGTGGTGCTCGGCCATCCAGTACCGGTCGTAGCCGAGGTCCTCGGCGTGGCGGGCCAGATCCGCCGAGTTGCGCAGCGCCTGGCCGGCGTCGCTGCCCTCGGGGATGGGGGAGAGATCAAGGACGGAGAACGGGATCATGAAGGGGATGTGGGGCGTGTGACCCGGCAATTCGAGATCTCTTGGACCATCTCCGGCATGGGACGACGAGCGCCGTTGACGATGGTTGTGAAGCCTCTATGGAAGTCACGTAACGACCTTCGATGTGGAACCATGATCAAGGGCAACATCGCGCTTCTTGCGTGCGTGGCACTCGGTGCATGCGGCACTCCGGCACGCCTCGCGACCCGGTCGGCCGAGCCTCCGGCAAACTACCGGGAACTCATCGCGGACGGCCTGCGTGCCAACATGGGTGGGGGATCGACGGACTACCGTGACGTGAAGATCTCCCCGCCCTTTCCTGGGCAGCAGAGGAACGTAGCTTACGTCAGAAGCCCTTACTCGCCTCACTCTGTCCCAGTCAGCGAGCATGTGGCGGCAAGCGCGTGGATGGTCTGTGTCTACTACAAGGCTCGCCACTGGCTTCACGGCGAGCAGGAGTACGGCGAGATCTACATGATCGACAACGAAGGGCGGGCGGAACGCGCCAAGCGTACCAGCGCGTCCAGTGGGGAACTGGCGTTCCTGTCGCCGTGCAATCGCCTTCGTCCTTCGGCGCTCCAGCCTCTCGCACTGTAACGCCAGGCGGTATCGCCGCTTAGGTCCGGCCGCTCCCGGGCGGTAGGGCCCTGTCAGGAGCGGCCGGGTTTCAGGTCGGGATGACCTCACGAGGGGAGAAGAAGCGGTTGGGCGGCCGCGGCAGCCCCAGGTTCTCCCGCAAGGTCCGCCCCTCGTACTCCGTCCGGTGCAGCCCGCGCCGTTGCAGTTCCGGCACTACCTTCGTTGCGAAGTCGTCGAGCCCGGCGGGGAGGAAGGGGAACATGATATTGAATCCGTCGCAGGCGCCGCTCTCCAACCAGTCCTGCATCTCGTCGGCGATCTGCCGGGGCGTGCCCACCATCGCCGCGCCGGCATAGCCGCCCAGCCGCTGGGCGAGCTGGCGGACGGTGAGGTTCTCGCGCCGGGCGATGCCGATGGCGCGCTCCCGTCCGCTCTTGCTGGCGTTCGTCTCCGGAATGTCCTGCGGCAGGGGCGCGTCCGGATCGAAGAGCGAGGCATCGGTGCCGAGCGCGATGGAGAGGGACGCGATCGCGCTGTCATAATGCACGCCGGAATCGAGCAGGGCGCGCTTCTCCCGCGCCTCCCCCTCGCTGTCGCCCACCACCACGAAGGCGCCGGGCAGGACGAGCAGGTGGTCCGGGTTGCGGCCGGCACGGTCCGTGCGGGACTTCACATCGGCGTAGAAAGCGCGCGCCTCCGCGATCGGGCCACCGGCGGCGAAGATCACCTCGGCCGTCTCGGCAGCCAGTTGGCGCCCGTCATCCGAGGCGCCGGCCTGGACGATCACGGGATGGCCCTGGATGGGGCGGGCGACGTTGAGCGGCCCGCGGACGGAGAAGTGCTCGCCCTTGTGGTCGAGCACGTGCATCCCGTTCGGATTGAAGTACGTGCCGCTCTCGACATCGCGGATGAAGGCGTCATCGGCCCAGGAATCCCAGAGCCCCTCCACCACCTCGATGAACTCATGGGCCCGGCGATAGCGGGCCGCGTGCTCCCAGTGCTCCTCTCGCCCGAAATTCATCGCCTCGTTCGGATTGCCTGACGTGACGACGTTCCAGCCCGCACGGCCGCCGCTGATATGGTCGAGCGAGGCGAACTTCCGGGCGATGTGCCAGGGCTCGTTATAGGTGGTGGAGGCGGTAGCGATGAGGCCGAGCCGCTCCGTCACCATGGCCAGCGCGGGCAGGAGCGTCAGCGGGTCGAAGCTGGTCGTGGTGGCGCTGCGCTTCAGCGCCTGGATCGGCATGTTCAGCACGGCCTGATGGTCGGCCATGAAAAAGGCATCGAACTTTGCCGCCTCCAGCGTCCGGGCGAAGCGGGCGAGGTGCTGGAGGTTGAAGTTGGCGTCCGGGAAGGCGCCCGGATAGCGCCAGGCAGCGGTGTGAATGCTGACCGGGCGCATGAAGGCACCCAATCTCAGGCGCCGAGGGGAGGAAGGCATCGCGGGCTCAATTCACGAAGAATGTTCGTGCATTGATATGATGAACGGGGTGCCGCCGTGCAAGGCGGCCCCCCTCAGAAGCGGTTCTGCAGCCGCATCTGCAGCCGCGTCTCGTCGAAATCCGCCGCCTTGTCGTAGCGGACGCCGCCGCTGAGCGAGAGGGTGGGGCTGATTGCCCAGTCCACTTCCGCCCGCAACCCGCCCACGAAGCCGCTCTGGGACTGCGAGGCATAGAAGGCGGTGACGCCGCCGGGGCTGGCCGCTGCCTCCACCTGCCGTTGCAGGCCGGCGTCGTTCGGGAAGTAGGGCGCCTGATCCTCGCGGAAGCTGGCGTAACCGACCGTCGCGCCGATCCGGTAGCTGACGTCACCCACTCGCCCGCGCCAATCCACGGGGATGTTCACCGCCGTGTACTGCTGCGGGCTGAAGTAGCCGCCATGGCCGAGGGTGAAATAGCGCAGGTTCCGATCGTAGCCGAAATAGACGAGGTCCACCCCGCCGGTCAGCTCGCCGGCCGCGCTCTTGGTCAGGGGCAGGGAGAGTCCCGCTCCGGCCTCGAACCGCGTGTTGCTGGCCACGCCTTGGCCCTCGAAAGTGGCGTAGCCGCCGCCGGCATAGGCGAAGCCCGTGCCCACCGGCACCTCCACCTGCCCGCGACCCCCGGTCCGGACCACCGCGCCCCAGCCGGTGCGGGTGCGGTCGTCCACCGCGCCCGCCCAGGAGAGCAGGCTGTCCGTCACCGCACGGCGCTCGCCGGTGAAGCGGAGGCGCAGGCGGTCGGTCAGGGCCGGAGCGACCTCGATCCCGCCGACGATGTTGGTACGGCGGAAGCCGAGCGGCGTGCTGCCGATATCGAGCTTCAGCCAATCGCCCCGGGTGTAGCTGGCCGCCACCGCCACGCCGGCCGCGCTCGTGTCGCGCACGGAGGCAAGGGATGCGGCGCTGCCGGGGAGGGAGGTGTTCAGCGCATTTGTGCCGAAGCGCCTGAGCGCCTGCGCATCCGCGAGCGGGGAGCCGGCGCTTATGGTCACCGGCGTCACCGAGGCGCCCAACCGCCCGCCCAGCGTACCAGGCGAGAACTCGGCCCCGAAGGTCGCGCTCAGCTCGGTCAGCCGGTCCAGTCCCTGGTCGCCGGAGCGGATGCGGCCGGCCACGGTGCCCGCGAGAAGGCTGCCCGTCTCGGTTCGCAGCGCCTCGCCCTCCGCCTGGATCTGGCGCAGCACCGGGTCGGCCGGCTGGGAGGTCGTGGCCGAAGCGAGCGAGCCGGAGCGCGCGAAGGGATTGGCCAGGCCCGCCATGGGCAGGGCGCCGCCAAGCTGGGCGGTCGCCCGGCCGGAGCCGCCGAGTTCCGCACTGCGCTGCACGGCCGCAGTCTCCAGCGCGCGGCGGGCGCGGTCCTCGTCCCCCGCGGCACGGGCGATGCGGGCATCCAACAGTGCCACGCGGGAATCGCGGGGGCTGTTGGCCTGCGCCCCGGCCAGGATTCCCTCGGCCCGCGCCAGGTCGCCCAGGGCCAGCGCCGCGTCGATCGCGGTGCGCCGGGCTTCTAGGTTGCGCGGGTCGCGCATCAGTACGGCCTCGGCCAGGCGCAGCGCCTCCGCTGGCCTTCGGGCGCCGGCATTCAGGCGGGCAAGGGCGAGGTTCGCGTCGCTACTGGCCGGATCCGCGGTCAGCACGGGGCGCAGCCGCTCAAAGGCATCGGCCTGGTTGCCCGCCTCGTTCAGCCTGTCGGAGGCGCGGACGGCGGCGCCGGCGCGGATGGCCGCGAGATCGCGGCGCTGCTCGGGGGTGGCGGCGGAGGTTTCTGCCCCCGCGGCCAAGGCCGTCGCCTCCGCATCCAGCCCGGCGCCGAGCAGGGCGCCGGCCACCGCGATTCGGGCGGCAGGGCCCGCTGCGCCGCGACCGGCGATGGCCACGCGCGCGGCCTCCCCGGCGCCAGCGGCATCCCCGGCCTCACCGAAGGCGCGGATCACAGCGACCGCCGTGCTGCCGGTCGGGTCCGGCCGGGCGGCAAGGGTGAGCAGGCGAGAGCGGCCCTCGATCGGGCTCAGCGGCAGCAGGGCTGCGGCGGATTGCACCTCGCGCTGGCCGCGGATGCGGGCGGCGAGGCGGGACATGTCCGGGCTGCGCCGCTCCGGCGGCACGCGGCTGAGCAGGGCATCGGCATCGGCGGTGCGGTTGTCCTCCTCGGCCAGCAGGGCGGCGGCGAAGGCAGCATCGGGGCTCGGCCTGCGCGCGGCGAGATCCTCCACCGTGGCCCGGGCCTCGGCGCCGCGGCCCTGGCGACGCAGGGCGCGGGCCAGGTCGAGCCGCGTCCAGGGATCTTCGGGCGCGGCCGCGACCGCGTTCCGCAAGAGCGCGACGGCGGCGGCCGGGTCCGCCGCGCGGGCGGCCTCGGCCCGGAGTTGGTTGGCCTCGGGGCTGGTGGTGCTGGCAATGCCCGTCGCGGCCCGTGGCGCGGCGGGCCGGGGGGTGGCGAACTCAGCCGGCCGGCCCTGGGCCCGTAGCGCCGAATTTAGCCCTTGCTGCGCGGGGCCGAAGCCCGGGCGGCGGCTGAGGGCGGCACGGAACCGGGCCTCGGCGCCCGGCGCGTCGTTGCGGCGCAGCGCCAGCTCGCCCAGCACCACCTCGGCATCGGAGCGATCATCGACCTCGCGCATCGCGGCGCGGCGGGCGGCGGCATCCGCGCCGTCCAGATCGTTGCGGCGCAGCCGAGCCTGGGCGTCGGCAAGGTCGGAAGGATAGGCGGCGGCGTCCAGCGCGCGCTGCCATTGCGGCGCACGGGCCGGATCGGCTGCAACGGCGCGCTCCAACAGGCGCCGGGCCTCGGACGTATTGCCCTGGCGCAGACGCACGATGCCCAGGCCGCCCAGCGCATCCGCATCGTTCGGATTGGTGGCGAGCACCCCCTCGAACCCGCGCGCCGCCTCGGCCGTACCGCCGGCTTCCAGACGGGCGAAGGCGGATTGCCGGGTGGCGGCGTTCGGATCGGCAGGTGCCGCGGCCGGTGCGGCGCGCAGCGTCTCCAGCCGGCGGCGCAGTTCCGCGTCATCGGGATAGCGCTGCAGATAAGCTTCCACCGCCGGCGCGGCGGCCGGGTCGTTGCCGGAGAAACCGAGCGCGGCGCGCCAGGCCTGCCGTGCTTCCGTTCCCACCTCCGGCCGGTCCACCAGCTCGGCCAGACGGCGGATGCCGTCGGCGCGCGTGGAGGCGGCATAGGTCAGGCCCTGGGCATAGGCCAGGCGCGAGCGATCCGTGGCGCCGGGCCGGGAGGCGAGGGCGGCGAGCCCGCGCTGCCCCTCGGTGCGGCCGGCTTCGGTGCCGGCGAGGGTCTGGTTGTATTCCAGCACATAGGGCTCGGTCGGGCCCTGGGCGCCGAAGATCTGGCGGTAGCGCTGGGCCGCTTCCTCGGTGCGGCCGTCCCGTGCCAGGCGACGCGCATCCTCGATGGCGGTCCGGTCGACGGCCGCGCTGCGGACCGCGCCCTCGGCCTGGGAGCGCTGCTCCGGGCTGGCGCCCGCGGCGCGGAGGCGAGTGAGGAAGGCGTTCGCCGTTTCCCGGTTGCCGCGCGCGACTTCCAGCCGCGCGGCGACGGAGAGAACCGCGGGGCTGTCGGGGGCGGCCGTGAGGGCACGCTCTACAGCCGGCGCCGCCAGGTCCACGCGGTCCTGCGAGAGCCACCGCTCCGCCTGGCGCACGAGCACCTCCACCGCGGCGGGCGGGGTTGATGCGGCGTCCTGTGCGGCGGCAGGGCCGGGGAGGGCTGCCAGGACGAGCGCGGCCTGCAGTGCGCGCCGTGCCGTCGCTTGCCGGATGCGGGCCATGGCTTAGCGCTCCCTCTGCGTGCGGACCCGCAGCCGCATCGCGGCGCGGCGGCGCAGGAGCCAGTGGAAGGGAAGGCCGAGCAGCAGGGCGCCGAGGACCATCAGCCCCGCCACGCGCCAGGGACTGGTGCCGAGCCAGATATAGGGCAGCACCCACCAGGGCGGGCTGCCGACGCCGTAGCTGGCCGCCGTGCGGTGGCCCGTCACCCGGCCGCCATTGATGAGGACGAGGTCGCCCTGCACCCGGGCCGAGGCCTCGGGGTCGCGCAGCGCGGCGACAACGCCGGACAGCGCCGCCGGCGTCGCGCCAAGGATCGCGACGACCGACTTGCCGGAGGTGAGCGGGCTCTCGGTGCCCACCAGCACCGAGGCGCCCTCGCCCAGCTCGGACAATGCGGTGGAGGCGCGGGTGAGCTCGTCGGAGCCCGGACGGTCGAGGAAGAGGGCGCGGATATCGGCCAGCGCGTCGGGCGCCGAGATCGCCAGCCGGTCGTTCTGCACCTGCATGGGGCTGTCGCGCAGCAGCGTGGTGGCGGCGGGCTGGCGGCCCATCGTGCCCATCACCAGCAGGTCCTGCCCCGCCACGCTCTGCAGCCCCGAGGGGAAGACCACCGAGAGGCCGGTGGCGGGATGGCCGACCTGCGCGGCGAAGCGGCCGATCAGGTCGAGGAAGGCGGCCGCCTCCACCGTGTTCGGCCGCTCCGGCAGCACCGCGGCGGTGCCGGAGAGATCGGCCATGCGGGTGAAGGGGAAGCCGGCGGAGGCGAAAAGGCCGAGGCTCGGCAGGCGCGCGTAGCGCCAGGCGCGGGAGACGTCGATCGTGCTGTCGGGATCGACGGTGGCGCGGATGTCGCCGGGTACGGCGGTGCACTCGCCGCGGTTCAGCGGGCGCATGTCGAAGCGCATCTGCAGCTCCTCCCGCCCGAACAGGTAGTAGGTGGGCACCATCACCCGCCCGGTGCGGACCGCCGAATCCGGGAAGAGCCAGCCGGTCAGCAGGTTCAGTGGCCAGATCCGCTCGCCCGAGCCGAGGGGAAGCGACTTCAGGAAGTTTTCCGACACCAGCACGTCGAGCCGCGAGGCGCCGACATCCACCGCCTGCCCATTGGGGCCGCGGAAGCGCAGATCGGCGGGGATGCCGCGATCGGCCCAGGTGAGGAGGTCGGGCGCGGTGCGCAGCGGCACGCGGATGGTGCCGGGCGTGTAACCATAGGCCTGCAGCTCGGAGCGATCGACGAGGCTGCCGATCTGGGCGGGCCGGTCCGGCGGCAGCCAGCGCGGCGCGTCATAGGGCCGGCGGGGCGGGATAACCGGCGCGGAGACGCGCGCCAGCTCGCCCCCGATCGCGCCGCGGCCGGCAGCAAGCGCCAGCGCGGCCTGCGCCACCTCCGCCTCCGACCGCCCGCCGAGCACGAGCAGCGTGCCGAAGGGGTCGGCCGGGTTTGCGACCATGGCGAGGGTGGGCCCCTCGAACCGCGGCAGGGTGAGGCCGGGCACCGTATCGGGGCCGGAGGCGATCACCAGCGCATTGCCTGTCGCGGGCACGGTGCGATCCACGGGGAAGCTGGCGCCGCGGTAATCCGCCTGTACCGCGAACCAGGAGGTGGCGACGGCGGCCGCGCGAAGCCCCTGCGCCCCCGTCTCGGCCGGGATGATGACGGGCAGGGTCAAGGCCCGGCGCAGCACGCGGCGGTCGAACAGCGGCTCCGGCAGACGGGCGAGGTCGCGCTCAGGCGGCAGGCGCTCGATGGTCAGCGAGAGTGTCGAGAGGTCGGAGATGTTGGCGTAGAGCAGGCCCGAGAGCGGGTCGTTGCACTCGGCGGCGTAGCGGCCGGCGAAGCGGAAGTTGAGCCGGTTCACCTCCGAGAAGTTCAGCGGGTCGATATCAAAGGAGAGCGGGCCGAAGGCTTGGCGCGCGGGATCAAGCGCGATGTTGCCAACGAACTGCTCGTTCAGCGTCACCGCGATCTGGCTGAGCGAAGGGATGAGCGCGGCAGAGGAGCCGCCCTGAACGGAAAGGCGCGCGGCCGTCACCACCTCGTCCCGCGAGAGGCCGAAGAGCACGCCCTGGAGGTCGGAGGTGCCGCGGAACTGCATCGGGCCGGTCAGCCCCAACTCGCGGAAGGTCAGCCGTGCTTCCCGCCGGCTGCCCGGTGGGGCCGGTGAAGCAGCCGGTGCAGCAGCGGGTGCAGCCGGGGCAGCGGGCGCCGTGGGCGCCACGGCCGGCGGGGCCGCGACCGGCGCGGGAGGTGCCGGCGCCTGTGCAGGCAGGGCGGGCGGCGTGAAGGAGGGAATGGCCGTCTCGGGTGGCCGTGCCGGCGCGAGGCGCGGGGCCGGCTGGGCGGCGGCGCCGAGTGGCAGCAGCAGCGAGAGCGCGATCGCCGCCGCCGTGACCGCCGACCGACGCTCCGTGCCGGCATCGGACACGACCTGGGCCTTCGGCCGCACCACGTCGGAGACGCGGACCTGATCGACGGCAACGGGTTTGCTCACGCGGCTCGGCACCTTCGTCATCTTGAAGCGGTATTTGCGGAACACAGCATCGCGGGTCGACATGACCACGTCCTTAAGTGCGCGCAGCGGGCGGTCCTGCGGCCAGTGGTCCCATTTCAGCCAGGCATCGGGGCGCCCGAAGAACACCCGCACCATCGCAGCCTCGTTCTCCAGGTTCTCCGTGTGGAAGCGCAGGAAGGCCTCGCCCTCCTCCCAGTGGAGAAGGGTGGCACTCACCTCCACCAACTCGTCGCCGAGATCGAAGGAGACGCGGCATTCGTCGCCATCGGCGATCCCAAGCGGCCGGTCGAGCAGGAGGCGCGTGCCGGACAGCGAGATGTCCGAGGACTTCGCCGACACCTCGCGGCCATCCGACAGGATCAGCCCGGCGGGCAGCGTGACCTCTGCCCTGGCGCGGTCGCGCATCTGCTCGCGCTCCTGCCCGACAGCCACGGCCGCGGAGACGGGCACGAGGCAGAGCGTGCACCACAGCGTGTTCAGCAGATAGGCCTGGAATTCCAGCGATCCCGCCTCGTTGGTCAGCGTGCCCCAGAGCCCGATGCAGACGCCGGTGATGAGGGCGGCGAGAAGGATGAGGTTTGGCAGCACGGCGCGGACGTCGAGGTAACCCTCGTCGAGCCGCCCGCCCTTGTCGGTGACGTTGAACTTGCCCTTTCGCGGGTCCCAGAGGGTGGCGAGCGTGACGACGACGAGCGGCGCCGCCATGCAGGCCTCGTAGATCTCGGACCAGAAGGAGTGGCGGTTGCGCCCGTTGAGGCGGGAGGCCGTGCCGAAGGCGTGGAACATGTGGCTGCCCGCATAGGCGATGATCGCCAATGGCGAGGCCGCGATGATGTTCTGGCCGAGGAAGAGGAAGGCCAGCGGCGAGGTGAGGAAGACGAGCCGCGGCAGGGCGAAGAGGAAGGAAAAACCGGCGGTGAAGTAGCAGAGCCGCTGCGCCCAGGTGAGGCCGCGCGCGAAGGGCGTGTTCTCCTGCCGCATGATCTGAATCATGCCGCGCGCCCAGCGCATGCGCTGGCCGATATGGATGGCCAGCCGCTCGGTCGCCAGACCGGCCGCGAGGGGAAGGCGGATATAGGCGGTGTTCCAGCCCTTCTGCTGCATGCGCAGCGAGCAGTGACAGTCCTCCGTCACCGTCTCGTGCGGGACGCCGCCCACCTCCAGCAGCGCCTCGCGCCGGATCAGCGCGCAGGAGCCACAGAAGAAGGCCGCGTTCCACAGGTCGTTGCCGGGCTGGATGGCGCCGTAGAAGAGCAGGCCCTCATTCGGCACGGGGCGGCCGCGGGCCAGGTTCCGCTCGAACGGATCGGCCGAGTAGAAGTAGTGCGGCGTCTGCACCATCGAGAGACGGCTGTCGCGCACCAGCCAGCCGGCCGTCATCTGCAGGAAGGCGCGGGTGGGCGCGTGATCGCAGTCGAAGATGGCAACGTACTCGCCATCGGTGTGGCGCAGCGCGTGATTGATGTTGCCGGCCTTGGCGCCCTTGTTGTCAGGGCGGATGATGTAGCCGCAGCCAATCTGCTCGCAGAACTCGCGGAACTCCGGGCGGCGGCCGTCGTCCAGCACGTAGACGTTCAGCTTGTCCCGCGGCCAGTCGATGTTCATGCAGGCGAGCACGGTCGGCCGAACGATATCCAGGCTCTCGTTGTAGCTGGGCACATAGACATCCACGCTCGGCCAGTCCGCTGGGTCCGGCGGCAGCGCGGTCGGCTTGCGGTTCAGCGGATAGGTGAGCTGGACGTAGGAGAGGAAGAGCAGCGAGCCTGCATAGAACTCGGCGGCGAGAAGGCCGACCGAGAGCATGCCCTGCAGGGCGTTGTCGAACTCGATCGTCTCCGTCACCCGCCACCAGAGATAGCGGGAGGTGATGGCGAAGGAGAGCAGCACGAGCAGCACCGTGGCCCGGCGCGACTTCGAGCGGCGGATGACGAGGAAGGCGGCCACCCCCAGAAGGGTCAGCACGGCCTGTCGCTCGCCACTCAGCGGCACGGTCACGACGAGGAGGAAGGCCAGGGCCCCGAGCAGGATGCTGGCGATGCGCAGCAGCCGGCCCGAGGAGGGCAGGCGCTCCGACGTGGCGGTCATTCGCATGGCAGTCAGCGTCGGAGCCCCCGGAAGGTCGGTATCGAACGGCCCGGCGCCGCGGCGGGCCGCGGCTGGGCGAGACGGGCGAGGACGGCATCGGCCAGCAGGGCGAGATCCTCGGCTGCGCGGTTGCCGGCGAGCTCGGTCGGCAGGCGCCGGTCGGCCAGGGCCTCCGCCACTCCGGTGTCGCGCGCGACCACGCCGAGCAGCCGCCCGGCCATGACCGATTCCGCGCAGTCCAGCACCGCGAGCGGGAGCGCCGCCTGGAGATCCATCTGGTTCAGCGCCAGCACCATGCGCTCCGCAGCCCGAGAGGCGAGGGTGCCGCGCCCCAGGAATCGGCCATCCGCGATCTGCGGCAGGAGCGAGGCACTGCCGCCATCGGCCAGGAGCACAGCGACGGGTAGGTCGATCAGCGGCAACACGGCCGAGAGGGCCGGGGAGGCGCCGGGCGGGCTGTCCAGCACCACGATCCGGTGCGGGTCCTCCAGCATCTCCCTGATTGGACTGGCCAGGAGATCCGGCTCATCCATCAGCAGGCGTGCCAGCTCCAGGGCACGGCGCGGCTCCACCTCCCCGTGCGGTAGAAGGGAAACGCCGTGCGAGGTGTGGTGCAGCGCCTCCTGCCAGGTCGCGCCCGATCCCAGCCCCGAGATGAAGCCCCCCTCCTCCCGCACGGGCAGGCCGAGATGCAGGCGAAGCGCGTTCTGCGGATCGAGGTCGAGCCCGATCACCTCATGGCCGCGGGCGGCCAGCAGGGCGGCGACACTGGCGGCGAGCGTGGTCTTTCCAACACCGCCCTTGGGCGAGACAAAAGCAACCAGCGGCATCAGTTGGCTCCCCCGTTCCGGATGTGGAGGCGTGGACGAGGACGAGGCCGTCCGGGCCCCGGCGGGTCCTGCGTGGGACCGGGGGTGCTCCGGCCCGGCCCAGGCCCCGTGCGCGGGCCGGTGGCTTGGGCCGAAACCTCGTCGAGCAGGGCGAAGCGCCGTGCCGGTGCTCCGGCGGGCGGCAGGACCGCAGCGGGCGCCTGGGCGATGGGCGAGGGCTCATCCTCCGCCTGGGGAAGTGGAGGGCGCGGCGCGGCGTGGGGGCGGGTGGGAGCGGTGACCGGGGACGGCGCGGGCGGCTCCTGCAGCGGGGCCTGGGCTGGCACCGGCACGACGCGCTGCGTTGCCGGGCTCGGTTCCGCCCGATCGCTAGGCTCTTGGATGAACTCGGCGCGAGCCGTCACCGGCCGCTTCGGCCGGCGCAGCCGAACCGCGGCCGGAAGGGTGGTCCGACCCGCGGCGACTGCTTCCTTTGCCGGGGAGGGATCCGGCGCGACGGGCGGGTCCTCTGCCGGCAGCGGTGGGACGACTTCTTCTTCGAAGGTATTATCGGCCTCAACTGTCCCGATTGCCTTCGGCACGGCCGTTGCCGGGCCGGGCGAGGCGATCTGAATCGGCGGATACCGGCGGTAGGCGAAACTCCGCAGACCACAGGCACGCATGAGGCGATCTATCGACTCTTCCACGCGCCCTGCGTCCCTTCCCGTGCTGGCGCCCAGGATACGACACACTCGTTAAAAGGGAAGTTGAGAGATGGTGCTCAACCGATAGGAGTAGAGGGCGAGAGACGGTCCTGGAGCTGCAGGGTGCACCATTCGGCCCAGCGGAGGGTTCAGAAAGGCCTCCACAGGCAAAACATACCTGCTGACGTGTTCAAGAAACCACTGCGCGGTAACACGCGAGAACTGTCCTTGCGACTTGTTGCGTGCAATCCCCATGCTTCAGTCTATGTGCAACATTCCAGTGTACCGGTCTGTATGTTATGCGCTTCCGGGGGGCGTGGCCGGCGTGGAACAGGACGAAAGCATGGGAAACGAGGAGCTGCGGAGGGACATGGCCGCGGCCATCCGCATCGTCCTCGAGGAGGGTCTTCGGAAGGCCGATGACCCCATTACCTATCTGCGCTCGGCGGCCGAGGAGATCCGGCAGCTCGTCATCCTGTTCGAGCAGAGCAACCCGCCCGGGCGGCTGGACGGTGCCGCCATTCGCGCGATCCTGGTGGACGAGGTCGAAGCCGCGACTCAGGAGATGATCCGCCGCCTGCATCACTGAAGGCAGGTGGCTAGCGCCGGGCGTACCCGGCGCCACCGCCCCTATCGCGGGGTCACGCCCCAGATATCGGCAGCGTATTCGCGGATGGTGCGGTCGGAGGAGAACCAGCCGACATGGGCGGTGTTCAGCACCGCCGCGCGCCACCACGAATCGGGCTGGGCCCAGCGCGTCGCCACGTCGCGCTGCCGCGCGTGATAGGCGTCGAAATCGGCGGTGACGAGATAGCGGTCGTCCCGCAGCAGCCCCTCCACCAGTCCCCGGTAGCGTTCGGGTTCGCCGGGGGAGAAGACGCCCGAGGCAATGGCATCCAGCGCACCGCGCAGTTCCGGGGAGGCGGAGGCCGCCGCGCGGGCGTCGTAGCCGGCGCGCTTGCTCTCCGCGACCTCGGCCGCCGTCAGGCCGAAGATGAAGATGTTGTCGCGGCCCACGCGCTCGTCGATTTCGATATTGGCGCCGTCCAGCGTGCCGATGGTCAGCGCCCCGTTGAGGGCGAGCTTCATGTTGCCGGTGCCGGACGCCTCCAGTCCCGCGGTCGAGATCTGCTCGGACAGGTCGGCGGCCGGGATGATCGCCTCGGCCAGGCTGACATTGTAGTTCGGCAGGAAGGCCACCTTTAGCATTCCCTGGAGCGTGGGGTCCTCGTTGATGGTGGCTGCCACGTCGTTCGCCAGGCGGATGATCAGCTTTGCCTGGTGATAGCTCGGCGCCGCCTTGCCCGCGAAGATCTTCACCCGTGGCACCCAGCGGGAGGTCGGGCGGGCGCGCATCGCGTTATACAGCGCGACGGTTTGCACGATGTTCAGCAACTGGCGCTTGTATTCGTGGATACGCTTGATCTGCACGTCGAACAGCGCCGACGGATCGACCTGCAATCCGATACGCGAGGCGATCAGCCCGGTCAGGTGCTCCTTGGCCACGCGGCGCTGCGCGGCGAAATCCTGGCGGAACCCCGCATCCTCGGCGAGCGGCGCGAGGTCCTCCAGCCGGTCCGGGTCGTCCAGCACGGCGGGGCCGATGGCATCGACGAGCAACCGGGTCAGCCCGGGATTGGCGCGGTGAAGCCAGCGGCGGAAGGTGATGCCGTTCGTCTTGTTGGTGATCCGGTCGCCGCAGACCGCGTTGAGGTCGGCGAAGACCGTGTCCCGCATAAGCTGCGAGTGCAGCGCGGAGACGCCGTTGACGCGGTGCGAGCCGACGAAGGCGAGATTTCCCATCCGCACCCGGCGCCCGTGCCCCTCGTCGATCAGGGAAACCGAGGAGAGAAGAGCGTCATCCGCTCCACCGGCACGCGCGCGATCCAGGTGGCCGGCGTTGATGAGGTAGATGATCTGCATGTGGCGCGGCAGAAGCCGCTCCATCATCGGTACCGGCCAGGTTTCCAGCGCCTCGGGCAGCAGCGTGTGGTTGGTGTAGGAGAAGACGGCCTGGGTCATGCTCCAGGCCTCGCCCCAGGCCACGCCGTGCACGTCCACCAGCAGGCGCATCAGCTCGGCCACGCCGATTGCCGGATGGGTGTCGTTCAGCTGCACGGCCACGTGCTCGGCCAAATTGGCGAGGCTGGGATGGAGCGACAGGTGCCGGCGGATGATGTCCTGCAGGGAGGCGGAGGCGAAGAAATACTCCTGCCGCAGGCGCAGCTCCTGCCCAGCCTCGGACTCGTCGCCGGGATAGAGGACGCGGGAGATGGCCTCGGCCCGCATCCGCGCGGCCTGGGCACCCACATGGTCGCCGCGATTGAACTCGCTTAGATGCAGCGGGTCCGTCGCGCGGGCGGACCAGAGGCGTAGCGTGTTGATGCGCTTGCCGCGCCAGCCCACCACGGGCGTGTCATAGGCCAGCGCGTTCACGATCTCGCCGGCATGCCAGACCATCCGGGTCGAGCCATCGACCGAAACCTCGCCACGGACATGCCCGCCGAAGCGGATCTCGTGGATCAGGCCCGAGCGCTCGAATTCCCAGGGATTGCCCAGGGCCAGCCAGTCCTCGGGCACCTCGTGCTGGACGCCGCCGGCGATGATCTGGCGGAACAGCCCGTTCTCGTAGCGGATGCCGTAGCCATAGGCGGGCACGCCGATGCTCGCCATGCTCTCCATAAAGCAAGCGGCCAGGCGGCCGAGGCCGCCATTGCCCAGCGCCGCATCGGCCTCCTGCCCCGCCACCTCGTCGAGATCGACGCCGAGGCCCTGCAGGGCTTGCCGCGCCGTCTCGGTCAGGCCGAGATTGCCGAGCGCGTCCGACAGCAGCCGGCCGATCAGGAACTCCATCGAGAGATAGCAGACGCCCTTGCCGCGCTCCGCCCGCGTCTGGTCGTTGGAGCGGCGCCACTCATCCATGACGCGGTCTCGCGCGGCCAGGGCGGTCGCGATGAACCAGTCCCGCTGGCTCGCGCGCTCGGGCCGCCCGCCGACCTGATAGGCGAGCTTGGAGAGGATGTTTTCGCGAAAAGCCACGACCGCTGCCTGGTCCGGCGTATCGAGCCCGGAGGGCGCATCAGTTCCCGAGAAGGCAGGGAAGGGGCTGTCGTTCATCGGCCGTCCTGAGCAAGAAATTTCATCCTGGCAGGACCATACCATAGCGTAAAACGGGCGTATCACAGGTTAAATTTGCATCGCTTCTTCAACCCTGCGTTGTGATCTCCCGGTAGAGTGCGGCGTAGCGGGCCGCCGAGCGGGCCCAGCCCACGGGCGAGCGCATGGCATTGGCCTGGGTGGCCTTCCAGCCGGCACGGTCGCGCCACAGCACGGAAAGGCGGGCGAGGGCGCTCTCCAGCGCCGGGGCGGTAGGCGGGGCGAATTGCAGGCCGGTAGCGGCCCCTGCGGCCAGGGCCGCCTCGTTCGCGTCGATCACCGTGTCGGCCAGGCCGCCCACGCGCGCCACCAGCGGCAGGGCGCCGTAGCGAAGGGCGCAGAGCTGGGTCAGGCCGCAGGGCTCGAAACGCGAGGGCACGAGAAGGGCGTCGCAGCCGCCCTGGATGAGATGCGCCAGGGCTTCGTCATAGCCGATTCGAACGGCGATCCGCCCGGGATGCGCCTCGGCGGCGGCGCGCAGGCCGGTTTCCAGCCCTGGCTCCCCAGCCCCGAGCACCGCGAGCTGCATGCCGTGGCCGAGCAGGGCGGGCAGCGCCTCCAGCAGCAGGTCCATCCCCTTCTGCCCGGTCAGCCGGCTGATCACGCCAAGGAGAAGGGCGCCCGGATCGGCTGCTAGCCCCATGCGGGCGCGCAGGGCGGCGCGGTTGGGCTCGCGGGCCCCGGGGTGGGCCGCATCGAAGGAGGCGGCCAGACTCGGATCCCCGGCCGGGTCCCAGACGCTCTCGTCGATTCCGTTCAGGATGCCGTGCAGCACGCCGGCGCGGCTGCGGAGCAGCCCGTCTAGCCCCATGCCCTCGGCAGGCGTCGTGATCTCGCGCGCATAGGTGGGGGAGACGGTGGTGATGCGGTCCGAAAGTCGCAGCCCGGCCTTCAGCGTGCCGATGCCGCCGAAGAACTCCACCCCATCGATGTTGAAGGCCTCAGGCGGCAGGCGGAGCGCGCCGAGCAGGGTGGCGGGCGTCCAGCCCTGGAAAGCCAGGTTGTGAACCGTGAACACGGTGCCGGGCCGCGGTCCCCCGGCGTAATGCAGATAGGCCGCGGCCAGCCCAGCCTGCCAGTCATGCGCGTGGACCACTGCCGGCCGCCAGCCAGGCAGGGCGCCCCGGCCGATCTCGGCCGCCGCCCAGGAGAGGGCGGCGAAGCGCTGCGGGTTGTCCGGCCAGTCCCGGCCTTGTGTGTCGTTATAGGGACTGCCGGGGCGCGCATAGAGATGCGGCGCATCCAGCAGAAGCAGATCCAGTCCCGCCGCGCGAGTGGCCAGCACCCGGGCGGGGCCGCCGAACAGGTCGTCGAAGGCGTGGACGAGCTCGCCCCCGCCAGTCCGTTCCATCACCACGGGATAGCCGGGGAGAAGAGTGCGCATCTCCACCCCCTCCGCCGCCATCGCGGCGGGCAAGGCGCCGACCACATCGGCCAGCCCGCCGGTTTTCACCAGCGGGAAGCACTCCGAGGCGACGGACAGGACGGGCAGGGTCATGCGGGCCGCTCCGGCGTCGCTAGCGACAAGCGGGGACGGTAAGCAGCCACGTCCGGCCGCGTCGGGTGGCGGGAAGGATCCAGGGGCGCGTGCCGGTATCGTAGGCCGGCGGCTCCTCCGCCCGCGCCTCGCAGCGCGGGCGGTGCAAGACGGCTTTGGCGGATACGGGATGGCCGTGCTCGATGCCGTCCCCGGCCCTTGCACCCGTCCTCGCCCTGACGCTCGGGAGCACCGGCGTGCCATTCCCGCCGAGGCGGGACGGAGTATGCCGTGCCGCTCCTCACCATCCGGTCGATGGCCGGCCCGGTCATGCGTCCAGGGCGTCGATCATGGGCTGGGTGATGAGGCAGACCCCGCCGGAGGAGCGCCGGAAGCGGCGCGCGTCCTCCTCCGGATCCTCGCCCACCACCAGCCCTTCGGGCAGCACCACGCCGCTGTCCACCACCACCTTCGTCAGCCGGCAATGGCGCCCGATCACCACGCCGGGCAGCAGCACTGCGCCTTCGACCTTGCTGTAGGAGCGCACGCGCGTGTTGGAGAAGAGCAGCGAGCGGCGGATATGAGAGCCGGAGACGATGCAGCCGCCTGAGACGAGGGAGTCCACCGCCATGCCGCGCCGGCCGTCATCGTCCAGCACGAATTTCGCAGGCGGGATTACCTCGCTATAGGTCCAGATCGGCCAGTCGCGGTCATAGAGGTCCAGCGCCGGCACCACGTCCGTCAGGTCGATATTGCCCTGCCAGAAGGCGTCCAGCGTGCCCACGTCGCGCCAATAGGCCTCGGCCTGGTCGCTGGAGCGGACGCAGGATTCCTCGAAGCGATGCGCCACTGCCGTGCCGCGCGCGACCATGGCCGGGATGATGTCCTTGCCGAAGTCGCGGCTGGAACCGGGAGTCGCGGCGTCGCGGCGCAGTTCCTCGGCCAGCAGCCGCGTCTCGAACACGTAGATCCCCATGGAGGCCAGCGCCACATCCGGGCGGCCGGGGAGCGCGGGCGGGTTGGCCGGCTTCTCGAGGAAGGAAACGATCCGGTCCTCATCGTCCACATGCATCACGCCGAAGCCGCTGGCCTCCATCCGCGGAACCTCGATGCAGGCCACGGTGACCTCGGCGCCGGATTCGCAGTGGCGCTGCAGCATCACCTCGTAGTCCATCTTGTACACATGATCCCCGGCCAGGATGACCATGTAGCGGGGGCCGTAGCTCTCGATGATGTCGAGGTTCTGGAACACGGCGTCCGCGGTGCCCGCGTACCACTCCGTCTCGGAGACGCGCTGGCTTGCGGGCAGGATGTCGAAGCTCTCGTTCCGCTCGGGGCGCAGGAAGTTCCAGCCGCGCTGCATGTGGCGGATGAGGCTGTGCGCCTTGTACTGCGTCGCCACCCCGATGCGGCGGATGCCGGAGTTGATGGCATTGGACAGCGCGAAGTCGATGATGCGGGACTTGGCGCCGAAGAAGACCGCGGGCTTGGCCCGCCGGTCGGTCAGCTCCATCAACCGGGAACCGCGGCCACCGGCCAGGACATAGGCCATGGCGGAGCGGGCCAGGGGCCCGGAATGAACCGGCCTCTTCGACATGCCTTTGTGCTTCTCCCGTGCGATGCCCGGACTATGGCATCTTTTGGGCGGTCGGGAACGGGGGTTGCGAACAACAATCAGTTGGTGAGGCGCCCGGGGCGCGAACGGCACGGGGGATCGCCCCGTGCCGCCATGCGTTGCCTGGCGGACCGGCCGGGCCGGACGATCAGTTCATTCCCATCGTGGCGATGTCGATGAACCAGCTCCGCGGCTGCACAACCCCGGTGACACGGGGGGAGATGGCGCGCGGCCCGACGTCATGCGCAACCCAGAGGAAGGGCGCCTCCTCCACGATGCGCTTGTGCAGCTGCGCCAGCGCCGCGTCGCGCCCGGCCCCGTCGAAGGTGGTGCGGGCGGCGGTGATGAGCTGATCGAATTCGGGGTTGGAGAAATAGCCCCAGTTGTTCGAGACCGGCGGCTGCGCGCCCGTGGCCACGAAGCGCACCATGGCGAAGAACGGGTCCATGGCGGCGAAGCTGATATTGGTGGCGTTTGCCCCACGGGCCCCGGGGCTGCGCGCCCCCTCGCGCCAGTTGTTGAAGATGGCGTTCCACTCGCCGACCTCGAGCTGCACGTCGAAGAAGCACTCGCGCAGGGCCTGCTGCAGGAACTCGTTCATCGTCAGCGGCTGCATCTGGCCGGAGCCGGAGGCGGAGGTGAGCACCTTCACCGAGAGCCGGAGCTGCGGACCGAAGCCGGCCTCCCGCATCAGGCGCTGCGCCTCGCGCAGGTCGTAGCGGATGTCGAAGGAGGGGTTGCCCCACCAGGGATGGCCCGGGGCGACGGTGCCCTTCGGGATCTCCATCTGGCCGGAGAGCAGGGTCTTCAGCTCGGCGCGGTCCACGCAGAGATTGGCGGCGTGGCGGACGCGCCGGTCGAGCCAGGGTGAGCCCTCGGCGAAGGAGAACTGCCAGGGCCAGACATGCGGCTGGGCGTTCTGGTACATCCGGAACCCGCGCGAGGTGATCTGCTGCACGGAGTCCGGCGCCGGTGCCTCGATCCAGTCCACCTGGTTGCCCAGCAGGGCGGCGGTGCGGGTGTTGGCCTCGGGGATGGGCAGCAGCACCACGCGGTCGATCTTCGGGCGGCGCGCCGGGTCCCAGTACTCGCGGTTGGCGACCATCTCGAAGCGCTCGCGCGGGACGAGGCGGGTGCCGCGGAAGGGGCCGGTGCCGGAGGGCTCGGCCGCAAAGGCCGCCCAGGCCTGGTTCGAGCGCTGCCGGGGGTCGGTCACGCCCGCCGGTACCGCGGCCAGCTTCGTCGCCCAATGGGCGGGGGAGACGATGAAGAGGTTGGTGAGGTTGATCGGCAGGAAGCTGTCCGGCTCGCTCGTCACCAGCTCCACCTCGTACTCGGAGATGGCGCGGGCGGAGCGCAGCGTCGGCATGCGGCTGGCGGTCAGGCCGACCTGGGCGGCATCGTAATGCGGCGCGGCCTGGTCCAGCACCTTCTGGACGTTCCACACCACGGCGGCGGCGTTGAAGGCGCTGCCATCATGGAACCTGACGCCCTGGCGAAGGGTGAAGCGCCAGCGGGTCTTGTCCGCCTCGTCCACGCGCCATTCCGTCGCAAGGCCGGGGATGATGACGGAGGGCCGGTCGGCGGAGGACAGGTCCCAGTTCACCAGCGCGTCGTACATCGGGATGCCGGTGAAGCGGTTGCCCTCGAAGCCCTGGTCCGGCTGGCCGGAGGTGCGGGGGATATCGGCGGCGGTCATGCCGATGCGCAGCACCTTCTCCTGCGCGCTCGCGGGGCCGGCGCCCAGGGCTGCGAGGCCGGCGAACAGGGCGCCGGCCATCAGCCAGGCCCGCCGCGTGGTCTTCCTCATCCGAAATTCTCTCCGTGCAGGGTGATCGAGGTTACGATCTGGCCATGTCGAGGCAAGTTCGATGCCAGAACGGGGCCGGATCGGGGCATGACAACCCGCCCGGATGGCACAAGGCTTGCTGCAAAGGACGTGTAGCGGCCGGCGGATGCGCGCGGCCGGACGATCACGGTGCAAAGGGGCGGAGTGCGAGATGACCACGAGCCGACGTTCCCTGCTCGGCGCCGGCCTGGCGGCCGCCACGCTGCCCTGGGACCTGGCGATGGCCCAGGCGCCCGGCGGAACGCTGCGGATCGGCATGACCGCCGCGGCGGTCCCGCTGCCCAACGGTCAGCCCGATCAGGGCGGCGAGGGGCAGCGCTTCTGCGGCTACACCGTGTTCGACAGCCTCGTTTTCTGGGACCTCACCAGCGCCGACAAGCCCTCGCGCCTCGTGCCCAACCTGGCCACCGCGTGGACGGTGGACCCGGCCGACACCACGCGCTGGATCCTCACCCTGCGCGAGGATGTCAGGTTCCACGACGGCAGCGCCTTCGATGCCCGGGCGGCGCAGTGGAATTTCGAGAAGCTTCTGGACCCCGCCGCCCCGCATTTCGACCCGCGCCAGGCGGCACAGGGCCGGTCCCGCATCCCGAGCGTGGCGAAGGCCACGGCGTTGGATGCCCGCACGCTGGAGATCCGCACCACCGAGGCGGACGCCCTGCTGCCCTACGGCCTTGCCTGGATCTGCATGTCCTCTCCTGCTCAATGGGAAAAGGTCGGGCGCTCCTGGGACGCCTTCCTCAACGCGCCCTCGGGCACAGGGCCGTTCCGGATGACCGAGTTCGTGCAGCGCGAGCGCGGCGTGATGGTGGCGAACCGGGAGTACTGGAATCCCGCCCGCCGGGCGAAGCTGGACCGGCTGGTGCTGATCCCGCTCCCGGAGTCCAACACCCGCGCCGCCGCGCTGCGCGCCGGGCAGGTGGACTGGATCGAGGCCCCCGCCCCGGATGTGGCCGCGAGCCTGAAGGCCGCGCGCTTCAACATCGTGACCAACGAGTACCCGCATAACTGGGTCTGGCATCTCGATTTCACCTCCCCCGGCTCGATCTGGCGCGACCTGCGGGTGCGCAAGGCGGCCAATCTCGCGGTCGACCGGGACGGCATCGCCGGGATGATGGACGGGCAGATGCTGCCCGGGCTGGGGCTGCTGACCTCGTCCTCACCCTGGTTCGGCAATCCCGCATTCAAGATCCGCCATGACCCGGCGGAGGCGCGGAAGCTGCTGGCCGAGGCGGGCTTCGGCCCGCGCAACCCGGCCAGGACCAGGGTGCTGATCCCCGGCTCCGGCTCCGGGATGATGCAGCCCATGCCGATGAACGAGGCGATCCAGGAGAACCTGCGCGAGGTCGGCATCCAGGTCGAGCTCGAGGTGATGGAGTGGAACGCCATCATCAACGCCTGGCGCGCCGGGTCGCGGGACCCGCTCTCGCGCGGAGCGCACGCGCTGAACTACTCCTACTTCAGCCAGGACCCCTTCACGGCCCTCATCCGCCACGTGGATTCCAATCTGGTGGCCCCCCGCGGCACCAACTGGGGCTACCTGAAGGATGCGGAGCTGGACGCGGTCTGCAAGGGCCTGCGCGAGACCTTCGACCCGGCCGCGCAGGACGCGCTGATGGCGCGGGGCCACCAGCGCATCGTCGACGAGGCGATGTTCCTCTTCGTGGCGCATGACCTGAACGCGCGGGCCATGTCGCCGAAGGTGCGCGGCTTCGTGCAGGCGCGGAACTGGTTTCAGGACTTCGGTACGGTGACGATGGCATGACCGAGACGCTTCTCGCCCCGCGGCCCGATCTCGGCGGCCCCGCCCAGCCGCTGCTGACGGTGCGCGGACTGACCAAGCACTTTCCACTCAAGACCGGCTTCCTCGGCCGTGGCGCCGGAGTGGTGCAGGCCGTGGACGGGCTGGATTTCGACGTGCTGAAGGGCGAGACGCTCGGCATCGTCGGCGAATCCGGTTGCGGCAAATCCACCACCTCGCGCCTGATCATGGCGCTGATGGGCGCCACCGCCGGCGAGGTGGTGTTCGACGGCGAGGTGGTGGGCGGCCGGGAGCTGCCACTGAAGGAGTATCGCCGCCAGGTGCAGATGGTCTTCCAGGACAGCTACGCCTCCCTGAACCCGCGCCTGACCATCGAGGAATCCATCGGCTTCGCCCCCCAGGTGCACGGGCTGGCCAAGGGCGATGCGCGCGCCCGCGCCCGGGACCTTCTGGCGGCCGTGGGGCTGAACCCCGACCAGTTCGCGCGCCGGTACCCGCATGAGCTCTCCGGCGGCCAGCGCCAGCGCATCAACATCGCCCGCGCGCTCGCCCTGCGCCCACGGCTGGTGATCCTGGACGAGCCCGTCTCGGCGCTCGACAAATCCGTGGAAGCCCAGGTGCTGAACCTGCTGCAGGACCTGAAGGGCCAGTTCGGCCTGACCTACATCTTCATCAGCCACGACCTGAACGTGGTGCAGTACATGTCGGACCGCCTGCTGGTCATGTATCTCGGCAAGGTGGCCGAGGTAGGGCCGGTGGAGGCCATCTACGCCGCCGCCGCCCATCCCTACACCGCGGCCCTGCTGGCCAGCCGGCCCTCCATGGACCCGGACCTGCGCCGCACCGAGCCGCCGCTGTCGGGTGACCCGCCCAACCCTATCAACCCGCCCTCCGGCTGCCGCTTCCACACGCGCTGCACCTATGCGGAGCCGGTCTGCTCGGAGGTGGTGCCGCCGTTGCACCTGGCGCCCACGGGCCAGCAGGCCGCCTGCCTGATGGTGGTGCCGGGCAGCGGGCATAGCCGTGCCCCGCAGCTGACCCATGGGGTGGCCGCATGACCGAATCCCTCGTCCATGTGCGGGACCTGAACGTCCGCTTCGTCACGCGCGACGCCACGGTTCATGCCGTCAACGGCGTGTCTTTCGACCTCGCCGAGCGTGAAGCCCTCTGCATCCTCGGCGAGAGCGGGTCGGGCAAGTCGGTCACGCTGCGCGCGCTGATGGGGCTGAACCCGCCGCGCCGCACGAAGTTGACCGGCACGGTGCGGGTTGGCGGACACGACATCCTCGCCGCCTCTGAGCGCCGGATGGCTGATATCCGCGGCAGCACCGTTTCCATGATTTTCCAGGAGCCAATGACGGCGCTGGACCCGGTCTTCACCATCGGCCGCCAGATCGCCGAGACGGTGATGCGCCACGAGGGGCTGAGCCGGACCGCCGCCGATGCGCGCGCGCTGGAACTGCTGGAACTGGTGCAGATCCCCTCCGCCAAGCGCCGCTTGGCCGCTTATCCGCATGAGCTGTCAGGCGGGTTGCGGCAGCGCGCGATGATCGCCATCGCGCTCTCCTGCCGCCCGAAGCTGCTGCTGGCCGACGAGCCCACCACGGCGCTCGACGCCACTGTGCAGATCCAGATCCTGCTGCTGCTGCGCCGCCTGCAGCAGGAGATGGGCATGGGCGTGATCTTCGTGACCCACGATCTCGGTGTCGCTGGCGAGATCGCGGACCGCGTGGCCGTGATGTACGCCGGCAAATTCATCGAGGAAGGCCCGGTGCGCGACCTGATGCGCCGCCCGCTGCACCCCTATGCCCAAGGCCTGCTCGGCGCGACCGTCCATGCCGGGATGCGGGGCGAGCGCCTGACCACCATCCCTGGCGCGCCGCCCAACCTCGAGCGCGTGCCCCAGGGCTGCGCCTTCGCCCCCCGCTGCGCCTTCGTGGGGGAAGAGTGCCTGCCCCGCGTGCCCGAATTCCGCAGCCCCGTCCCCGGCCATGCCGCGCGCTGCGTGCGCGTGCATGACGCCGTGACACAAGTCGCCTGAGGAGGGCGCCCGATGCTCCTCTACCTCCTCCGGCGGGTGCTCTACGCCGTTCCCATCGCCCTCGCCGTCGGCCTCGTCTGCTTCATGCTGGTGCAGATCGCTCCGGGCGATCCCATCAACGCCATCGTTCCCGCCGATGCACCGCAGGAGGTGGTGGAGCAGGTCCGCCGCGACTACGGGCTGGACAAGCCGCTGCCCGTGCAGTTCGGGCTGTGGCTCTCCCGCGTGGTACAGGGCGATCTCGGCCGGTCCCTGGCCACGGGGCGGCCGGTGACGGCGGACTTGGTCTCGGCGGTCAGCAACACGCTGAGGCTTGCACTCGTGGCCGCCGGGATCGGCTTCCTCATGGGCTCCCTCCTCGGCACCATCGCCGCCGTGTTCCGCGGCACGTGGGTGGACAAGCTGGCCGTGGGCCTCGCGGCCGCCGGCGTCTCCATCCCGCATTACTGGCTGGGCATGGTGATGGTGGTGCTGTTCAGCGTGACGCTGAACTGGCTGCCGGCCATGGGCGCGGGGCCGGGCGGCTCGGGCTCCTGGGCCTGGGATTGGGCACACATCCAGTTCCTCGTGCTGCCCGCCGTTACCCTCTCGGTCATTCCCATGGGCATCGTCACACGTACGGTCCGCGGCATCGTCATGGAGCTGCTAAACCAGGATTTCGTCACCACTCTTCGCGGCAAGGGCCTGCGCCGCTGGGGCATCGCGCTGCATGTGGTGAAGAACGCGGCACCCTCCGTGCTGGCCGTGATGGGGCTGCAGCTCGGCTACCTGATGGGCGGCTCCATCCTGGTGGAGACGGTCTTCTCCTGGCCGGGCACTGGCTTCCTGCTGAACAGCGCCATCTTCCAGCGCGACCTGCCGGTGCTGCAGGGCACGATCCTGGTACTGGCCATCTTCTTCGTGGTGCTCAACCTCGCGGTCGACCTGATTCAGACCGCGCTCGATCCCCGGATTCGCCGCGCATGAGCACGACCGCCGCCACAGCCCCCTTCACCGTTCCGCAGGCGCCGCCCGCTCGGACGCGCGGCTATTGGCAAGGCGTCGCCCGCCGCCTTTCGCGCGATCCCGTCACGCTGTTCTTCGGGGCTATCCTGCTGCTGATGGCGCTGGCCATCCTGCTCGCGCCCTGGATCGCGCCTCATGATCCCTACCAGACCAGCATGATCCGCCGGCTGCGGCCGATCTGGTTCCAGGATGGCCGCTATCCCCTCGGCACAGACGAGCTGGGCCGCGATATGATGACACGGCTTCTCTATGGCGGCCGCCTCTCCTGGTTCCTGGGTATCACGCCCGTGCTGATCGCCTTCGCCATCGGCGGCACGCTGGGCGTGATCGCGGGTTTCGCGGGTGGCTGGGTCAACATGCTGATCATGCGCACCACGGACGTGTTCTACGCCTTCCCCTCCGTGCTGCTGGCCGTCGCCATTTCCGGCGCGCTCGGCCCGGGCATCTCCAACGCGATGCTGTCGCTGACCCTTGTCTTCATCCCGCAGATCATCCGCGTGGCGGAGAGCACGACCACCTCCGTCCGCAATCTCGACTATGTGGAATCCGCGCGCGCCAGCGGGGCCGGGGCGATGACCATCGTGCGGGTGCATGTGCTGCCGAACGTGCTCGGCCCGATCTTCGTCTATGCCACCAGCCTCATCAGCGTCTCGATGATCCTGGCCTCGGGCCTGTCCTTCCTCGGCCTCGGCACCAAGCCGCCGGAACCGGAATGGGGGCTGATGCTGAACACGCTGCGTACCGCGATCTACACCCAACCGCTGATCGCTATGCTGCCGGGGGTGTGCATCTTCGTGACGAGCATGTGCTTCAACATGGTCAGCGACGGGTTGCGCACGGCGATGGACGTGCGGGGGTAGGGAGGGCGGAGGGCGAGGCGCAGCCCGGTTCGTTGCGGCACAGGCATTGCTTCAGCGGCCTGACCAACCGGGAGCCTCCAATGACCCTGTCGCGCCGCGCCCTGCTGGGCGCCACCGGTCTCGCCACCCTTCCGTCCGGCCTGATCATCCCCGAAGCCCAGGCGCAGGCTGGCGAGCGGGTGCTGCGCTATGGCATCTCCATGGCCGACATCCCGCTCACCGCTGGCCAGCCGGATCGCGGTGCGGGCGCCTACCAGTTCACCGGCTACACCATCTACGACCCGCTGGTGGCCTGGGAGATGAATGTGGCGGACCGGCCAGGCAAACTCGTCCCCGGCCTCGCCACCTCCTGGGAAGCCGATCCCACCGACCGCAAGCGCTGGGTTCTCAAGCTGCGCCAGGGCGTGACCTTCCATGACGGCTCGGCCTTCGACGCCGATGCGGTCATCTGGAACTTCGAGAAGGTGATGAACCCGCAGGCGCCGCAGTTCGACCAGCGCCAGGCTGCCCAGGTGCGCCCGCGCCTTCCCTCGCTCGCCGGCTGGAAGAAGCTTGATGCGACGACGGTCGAGCTGACCACCAAGGCCGTGGACAGCCTCTTCCCCTATCAGCTGCTGTGGTTCCTGGTCTCCTCGCCCGCGCAGTACGAGAAGCTTGGCCGGTCCTGGGACCGCTTCGCCTCCGAGCCCTCCGGCACCGGCCCCTTCCGCCTCGCGCGGCTGGTCCCGCGGGAGCGGGCGGAGCTGGTGAAGAACACGGCCTACTGGAACCCGGCGCGGATGCCGAAGGTGGATCGCGTGGTGCTGGTCTGCGCGCCCGACGCCGTCACCCGCAGCAATGCGCTGCTCTCCGGCCAGGTGGACCTGATCGAGACGCCGGCGCTGGACATGGTGCCGCAGCTGAAATCCGCCGGGAACCGGGTGGTGGAGAACGTCACCCCCCATGTGTGGAACTACCACCTCTCGATGCTCGAGGGCTCACCCTGGCGCGACCTGCGGCTGCGCCAGGCTGCCAACCTCGCCATCAACCGCGACGAGATCGTCCAGCTTCTCGGCGGGCTGGCGAAGCCCGCGACGGGCGTGGTGGACCCGGCCTCCCCCTGGTTCGGCAACCCCTCCTTCAAGGTGCGCTACGATCCGGACGAGGCACGCCGCCTCGTTCAGGCCGCCGGCTTCTCCCCGCGCAACCCGATGAAAACCAAGTTCCTCATCGCGACCGGCGGCTCAGGCCAGATGCTGTCCATGCCGATGAACGAGTA
The DNA here is from genome assembly GCF_054165765.1 of Roseomonas sp. WA12. Classification (NCBI taxonomy): domain Bacteria; kingdom Pseudomonadati; phylum Pseudomonadota; class Alphaproteobacteria; order Acetobacterales; family Roseomonadaceae; genus Roseomonas; species Roseomonas sp. WA12. The sequence continues at coordinate 4,719,249 of NZ_CM135108.1, forward strand.
CATCCAGCAGGCCTGGAAGGAGGTCGGCATCGAGATCGACTTCCAGCCCGTGGAGCTGGAGGTGCTCTACACCGCATGGCGCAACGGCGCGGCGCATGAATCCATGCGCGGCATCACCGCCAACAACGTCGCCTATGTCACCTCGGACCCGCTCTACGCCCTCGTGCGCTTCTTCCACTCCAACCAGATCGCGCCGGTGGGGGTGAACTGGTCCCACGCGAAGGACGCTGAGACGGATCGGCTGATCGACCAGGCTGTGCAATCCTTCGACACGGCCGAGCAGGACCGGCTGATGGCGCGCGTGCATGAGCGCGTGGTGGACCAGGCGCTTCTGGTCTTCGTGGTGCACGACACCAACCCGCATGTGCTCGGGCGCAATGTGCGGAACTACGTGCAGGCGCAGCACTGGTTCCAGGATTTGACGACGCTGGCCTGAGGCTGGGAAGGCAGGGGGGAGGTATCCCGCCGGACCCCCCTCTATTTCTGTGGGTAGCGCTGGTGCACCAGCGTCATCGGCGCGACGATAAACTTGCAAAAGAAGATGAGGGGTCCGGGGAGAATTCTTTCTCCCCGGCCTTTCTCTTCAGATCGGTTCGCCAGCGCCCGTGCCCTGATGCGGCGTCGGGAAGGTCCACTCCTCGCCACGCGGCGTGGTCACGTATTCCGGCCAGCGCAGATCGACCGCCGGCTTGAAATCGGTCGGCAGCAGCGGGCCGACCCAGTCCGTGCCGCCGACGCCGCCGCCGGTACGCTCGCGGAACTCGGCCTGGCAGCTATCCAACGCGCCGGGCTTGGTCGCCAGGTCCACCATGGTCAGTGCCATCGTTTTCGCCGCCACGAACATCCCAGGATCCACCGTCGCCGGATGGCCGCCAAGCGCGAGATAGGCCCAGTTGGGGTAAGCATAGCCGAGGGAGGGCGGCCGCAGCCGGGGACGCGCGGCGAGCAGGCGCACGGTCGGGCAATGCCAGGAATACTCCACATAGTCGTCGGCGCTGAGATGCGTCTGCCAGCCTGCCAGCGTGCGCCGCAATCCGGCATCGTTCTCGGCGGGGGTGGTCAGCGTCGTCACGCTGGGGATGAAGGGGTTCGCCATCGGTTCCAGGCCGAGATTCTTCTGGATCTCCCGCCCGAAACCCAGCGCGTCCTCGCTGTAGGTCGGCGCACCGACGGCCTGCAGGTTCTGCCAGGTCAGCTCGGTCAGCGCCGAGTTGGGCAGGCCCACACGCGTCTTCGTCACCCAGCGCACGAAGGCGCGGGTGCCGGTCGCCATCGCCGCAGACTTCGCGTTGTTCGCCAGCACGCGCCAGATCTGCTCCTGGATCGCGAGTGAGGAGGAGCGCCAGGAGTACTGGATTTGGCTGAAGCGCGGGGCGAGGTTGTCGGAGGTCGCGCCGGCATCGCCCAGCACATACTCGTTCAGTGTCCAGGACCCGCTATGCGGGAACATCGCTTCCTTGGTGTACTTCGTCGTCGTGTACATCAGGCACATCGCGTCCAGCGCACCGGGCGACCGGGCTACGGCATGTGCGGCCTGGGTGGGCATGAGGGAGGGGTCCACCCAGCCCTCAGGGTGCTCCGCCTCGAAGGTGATCACCGCGCTCCAATAAGCGCCGAAATGGATGTCACCGGTCACGGTGTTGCTGGGCCAGGGATGCCAGACCACCGCGGCATCCAGCCCGTCGAAATAGCCTTTGGCGGCGTGGATCGGCTTGGAGCCGCACACCTTCTCCGCCGGTTCGCCGAACAGCTTCAGCGTGGCGTTCACCCCGTGCTGCTCGAAGGCCGCCTTGGTGGCCAGCATCGCGGTCAGAGAGGCCGTGCCGAGCACTGAATGCGGGTCCGTGTGCCCGGCGGCATAGGGGTGCAGCCCGGCGCGCGGCGCCGGATAGGGCACAACCTGCTGCGAGTTGCCAGGGACTGCGTCGTACTCCGAGAAGCCGGCGATCACCGGCCCGCCATTCCCCCAACGCGCGGCAAAGGCGGTGGGCATCTCACCCGAGCTCTCCTCCACCGTGAACCCCTCGGACCGCAGGATCTCGGCATATGCCTGCAGAGAGCGGTACTCGCGCCAGGCGGGCTCCGCGTAGCCCCAGATGCGCTCGTTGAAGGCGGAGAGGCGTGTCTCGTTCCGCGCAATCCAGTCCAGTGCGGTCTGGCGAATGGTGGTCGGATCGGTCATCGCGGCAATCGGCTCCCCAGCGCGCCCGGTCGGCGCAGGCTGGAAGCCTAGGGCGGATGGACGGGGGCGTGAAACCCGCCTCGGCCGCTCAATGGGCGCAGCGCGCCTCGGTGATCTGGCAGGTCATGTCGCGCCCGCGCTCAACACAGGCAGCAAGAGCCTGGCGCTCCGCATCCGCCTGCGTCGGCCCGGTGCCGGTCGTGCCCACCATCACCGTGTAGGTGCTGGGATGTGCAGTCATCACCACCGAGCCGTTTGAGCGCAGGCCGTGCGCGATCGCAGCGCAGCGCAGGGTGAAGTCGCCGGCTAGGCGGCAGGTGTTTCCCATCCCGCCCTTGCAGGCGCTCTCGGCGATGCGATGCGCAACGCCGCGATCCGACGCCCCCACAACCAGCCCGTAACGGCGCGACGGGGCGGCCGCGAGATAGATGGCACCGAAGGAGCTGCGCCCCGCGTCGGGGGCGCGCGACGAGCCCGTGGTCGTTCCCGGCGCGCCGGGTGCCGCCGCCTGGGCCGCCATGAGCGAACCGAAGAAGGAAGGTGCCGTGGCCGCAGCATTCGCCACCGGCGCCGGGGATGACTCGGCCGGGGCTGCTTGTTCCCGTGCGGCGGCGCCGCGCCGTCCGGGCTCGCCGGAAGCTCGCACGGCTGCAGCCTGGCGTTGCGCCATCCGCTGCGCCTGCCGGCCCAGTTCACGCGGCACTGCCGCCACCTGCGCCGTCTGGCGGCGGCCGTTGGGCCCTTGGGTCCAGGGCGTCTGGGGCATCGGCATGGCCGTGGTGCCCGTGACGTTCGCGCTGCCCAGCGCAGCCGCCCGGGCCGTGCAGCGGGCGAGGCAGGTCTGGACCACAGCGGTATTGTCGGACCGCTCGGGGAAGGTCGCGGCACACTCGATCCGGCACTGCTGGCTGTCCGGGGCCGCCGCGGCGCCCTGTGCCAGGACAAGCACGCCCGCAAGCCCGAAGGCCGCGGCGCGCCAGTATCCCGCCACCCGTCCCCAAACCGTCGCGTGCATCCTGCACCCTCTCGGCTCGGTCCTCCTCGTGCCCGCAAGTGCAGGAATCACAGGACCGTGCTAACCGTCCCTCTGCCATGCCGAGGGTTCCGATCGCAACCATTGCGCGTACGTCGCCCCAGAAGCTCGCGGGCGCGCGGGCCGGGGGCCGTGCAGCCGGCCCGCAGGGCGCTGCGCCGGCGCAGTCCGCGCCGGTCAAGCTGGTCAAGCGGCGCCGCCTGGCACGCCGCCTCGCGGCCTGGGCGCTCATGGGCGTGGTCTGGGGCGGGCTGGCCCTGGCCGTGCTTCTCCTCGTCTTCGCCTGGGATTTGCCGCGGCCCGAGGACGCGCTGGAGACCACGCGCCGCCCTTCGGTGACGCTGGAGGCGAGCGACGGGCGCCTGCTCTCCACCAGCGGCGACCTGTATGGCGAGACGGTGCGGCTGCGGGATGTGCCGGTCCACTTGCCCACCGCCCTGCTGGCCATCGAGGACCGGCGCTTCCGCGACCATTTCGGGCTGGACCCGATCGGGCTGTTGCGCGCCGTCTGGGTGAACCTCACCACAGGCCGGGTGGCACAGGGCGGTTCCACCCTGACGCAGCAGCTGGCCAAGAACCTGTTCCTGACACCCGAGAGGTCCCTTCGCCGCAAGGTGCAGGAGGCGATGCTGGCGCTATGGCTGGAGAGCCGCTTCACCAAGGACCAGCTGCTCGAGATCTATCTCAACCGCGTCTATCTCGGAGGCGGTGCCTATGGGGTGGATGCGGCCGCGCGGCTGTATTTCGGCGTGCCGGCGCGCCGGCTGGCGGTGTGGCAATCGGCGGTGCTGATGGGCCTGCCCAAGGCCCCCTCCCGCCTCAATCCCCGCGCCAATCCCGCCGCCGCGGCCGAGCGCGGGGCCGAGGTGCTGCACGCCATGGCCGCCATCGGCGCCCTGACCGAGGCCCAGGCCGATGCCGAATCCGAGCGAATCGCGTTCCCCGCGCGCCCCTCCCGCGATTCCGGCTGGTTCGCCGATTGGGTGAACGACGACCTCGCCACCCGTTATCCCGGCTCCGCCGACCTCACGCTTCGCACCACGCTGGACCTGCGCGTGCAGGCACTGGTCGAGTCGAAACTCGAGGCGATGCTGGCCGGCCCGGGTGCTGCGGCCGATGCCGGCCAGGGTGCCGTTGTCGTGCTGGATGCCGCCACAGGCGCCGTGCGCGCCATGGCTGGCGGGCGCGACTACCGCCGCAACCCCTTCAACCGCGCGGTTTCGGCCCGGCGGCAGCCTGGCTCGGTGTTCAAACCCTTCGTCTATCTCGCGGCGCTGGAGCACGGGCTGCATCCGGAATCCACCGTCTCCGACGCGCCGATCACCCTCGGCCGCTGGTCCCCTGGCAACGGCGCCTGGCGCTCCCGCGGCGACCTGCCGCTGGAGGAGGCGCTCGCCCATTCCGTGAACACCGCCGCCGTGCGCGTGCTGGCCCGGGCCGGTGGCGCGCGGGAGGCGGCCGCCACCGCCCGCCGCCTGGGCTTGGCCGGGCCCTTCCCGAACGACGCCACCATCGCGCTCGGCACCGGGGAGGCGAGCCTGCTGGAGCTGGCGGGCGCCTATGCGGCCTTCGCCAATGGCGGGATGCGGGTGGTGCCGCATGGCATCGCCTCCGCCCGGGCCGAACGGCGCACGCTGCCCGCGGGTAACCCGGCCGCCGAGCGGGTGGTGCAGCCGGAGAATGCCGCGGCGATCCGCCGGATGCTGGAGGCCGTGGTTTCCCGCGGGTCCGGCCGTGCCGCCGCCGTGACGGGACGCCCGGCCGCCGGTAAGACCGGCACCACCCAGGACTTCCGCGATGCCTGGTTCGTCGGCTTCTCCGGCGGCACCGTCATCGGGGTCTGGCTGGGCAATGACGACGCCACGCCGATGGACGACGTCCGCGGCGGCACCCTGCCGGCCCGCCTCTTTCACGACATCCTGGAGGGAATGCCCCGATGAGCGAGAACGGCACACCGGGCGGCTCCCCGGCCGAACAGGCCATGGCGCTGCTGCTGCGGCCGGTGCGCCACGCGGTAAACAACCTCTCCATGGTGCTCACGGCGAATCTGGACTCCGCCCTGCCGCGCCTGCCGGCGGGGGAGATGGTGACACGCCAGATCACCCGTGCGCGGGAAGCGGCGCTGGATTACGACCACCTCGCGCGCGGGTTCCTCTCCCTCGGGCGGGAAGAGGGGTTGCGCCCCGCCCCGGCCGCCCGAGTCCTGCAGGAATTGCTGCCCCTTCTGACCCTGGCTGCCGGCGGGCCCGTAGAGCTGCGCGTGCTCGGCACCGCCGTCATCGAGCGCCGCTCGCCCGCCATCGAGGGGGCGCTGATCCTTGCCGCTTCCGGCGCCGCCGCGCTGCCCGCAGGCGCGCGCCCGCCGCTGCGGCTGGATGGGGCGCGCCTCAGCATGGCTTGGTCGCTGCCCACCGAGGCCCGGGCGGCGCTGGAGGGGCTTGGCGCGACGGTCGAGCCGGACGGGGAGGGGGTCGCCATTACTCTCCGCCCGGCCTGAGAACCTAGTCCTGGGCATCCGCGGCAAGCGCGCCCTCATAGGCGAGGATGGCGGCCGCCAGGTCCTCGCCCGCCCAGCCTACGGATTTGAACACGGTCACCTCTGCATCGTCGCGCCGGCCGGGATGCTCGCCGCGGCACAGGGCGGCCAGATCCGCGGCCAGATGGTCCGGCCCGAAGGCGCCCTCGGCGATCGCCTGCACCACATCCCCCGCCTCGGCCAGCGCGCCCGCGCGCGTGTCCACCACCAGCGTGGCGCGGGCGAGAAGGGCGGCATCCGATTCGCGCATATCCGGCCGGAAGGCGCCGACGAGATCCACATGCGTGCCCGGCCGCACCCCGTCCCCCCGCACCAGCGGGGTGCGGGAGAGGGTGGCCGCGGACACGATATCGGCCTCTCCCGGATCCGGATCCCCCACCGCCCTTGCCGGGTGGCCCTCAGCCCGCAGCCGCGCGGCGAGGCGGGCTGCGTTGGTGAACTCGCGCGACCAGACCGCGATGTCCTCGATGGGAAAGGCAGCGCGATAGGCCCCGGCGAGCGCATGGGCGACCTTGCCGCTGCCCAGCAATAGCAGGCGCCTGCTGTCTGGCCGGGCCAGATGCCGTGCCGCCAGAACGCTGGCCGCGGCCGTCCGCCGGTCGGTCAGCGCACCGCCATCGAGCAGGGCCAGAGGCGCGCCCGTCGTCGCGTCCGAGAGAAGATAGGCGGCGTGCACCGCGGGCGCGTGACCGGGCGCCACATGCACAATCTTCACCCCCGTGTACCGCCCGGCCTGCCAGGCCGGCATGAGCAGGAGGCTGTTCCGGGCCGCCCCCTCCTCCCAGCCATGGGCGTGGCGCAGCGGGGCCTCGCAGCCCGTCCGGAACATGGAGTCCAGCGCGCCGGCCAGCGCCTCCCAGGCAAGGAGGGCCTCCACCGCGGCGTGGTCGAGATGCAACAGGTCGGCCTCCTCACGCTGCACGGCACGCGGCTTGCACAGCTTGTGTCGTGTGCTATCCGCCCCATTCATCGTGCCGTCGCGCAACCCGCAGGGGAACCCAGCCCGGGTGGAATTGCTCTGGACGCGGCGGAACGCTAAGGGCGGGCTCTGCGGCCCGCGCAATCCCGCGTTGATCAAGGCACAACCCTGGCGCAGCATGACGCCGGGAGTTTCTCAATGAGACTCAGGGAGAGTTTGATGACCATGCAGCCCTTGCGGCGCGCAACGCTCGGTGCGCTCGGCGCACTTGTCATGACGGCATTTGCGGCCCTGCCCGCGGCGGCCCAGGCCCCCGCGGCCGGCGGCGCCTCGATTCTGGACGCCATCAAGGCCCGCGGCACCCTTGTCTGCGGCGTGAACACCGGCATCGCCGGCTTCGCGCAGCCGGACAGCCAGGGCAACTGGCGTGGCTTCGATGTCGAGTACTGCCGCGCCCTCGCTGCAGCCATTTTCAACGACCCCAACAAGGTCCGCTACGTGCCGACTACCGCGCAGAGCCGCTTCACGGCCCTGCAGTCCGGTGAGGTCGACCTGCTGGCCCGCAACACGACCTGGACGCTGTCGCGCGACACCTCGCTCGGCCTCGACTTCGGCGGCGTGAACTTCTTCGACGGCCAGGGCTTCATGGTGAAGACCTCGACCGGCGTGAAGACGGCCAAGGAGCTGAACGGCGCCACCATCTGCGTGCAGCCCGGCACCACCACCGAGCAGAACCTGACGGACTGGGCGCGCGCCAACAACGTGCAGTTCACCCCCGTGGTGATCGAGCGTCTCGAGGAGCTGGTCAGCGCCTACGCCTCCGGCCGCTGCGACGCCTACACCACGGACGTGTCGGGCCTTGCCTCCACCCGCTCCAGCCAGCCCAACCCGGCTGAGCACCTGATCCTGCCGGACGTCATCTCGAAGGAGCCGCTCGGCCCGCTGATCCGCCATGGAGACCAGCGCTACGCCGACCTCGTCCGCTGGGTGCACTTCGCCCTCGTCGCCTCCGAGGAGCTGGGCATCACCCAGGCCAACGTCGCGCAGATGGCCGCGAACGACCAGCGCCCCGAGGTGCAGCGCATGCTCGGCAAGAATGGCGGCCTGGGCCAGATGCTTGGCGTGCCGAACGAGTGGGTGGTGAACGTCATCCGCGCGACCGGCAACTACGGCGAGATCTTCACGCGCCATCTGACCCCGCTGGGCATTCAGCGCGGCCCGAATGCCCTCTGGACCACGCCGGGCGGCCAGCAATACGCGATGCCCTTCCGCTGATCGGCATCTGACCCCGAAGGGGCGCGCGGGCCGAAAGGTTCCGCGCGCCCCTTTGGACCTGACCAAGAACAAGAAGAGACGAAGGCCCCACCGGATGTCGCAGACCGCCTCCGACCCGCGGCAGTTCCGCGCCCCGCCGAAAAGACAGCTCCGGTTGTCTTGGGCGGATGAGCGCGTGCGGGCCATCGTCTGGCAGGTGCTGATCGTCGGCGCCGTCGCCGCCCTGATCTGGTGGCTGGTGCGCAACACGCAGCACAATCTCGAGGTCCGGCGCATTGCCACCGGCTTCGGCTTCCTTCAGCGTGAGGCCGGGCTGCCGATCGGCGAGCACCTGATCGAGTACACTCCCGCCAGCACCTATGCCCGCGCGCTCACCGTCGGCGTGCTGAACACGCTGAAGGTCGCGGTGATCGGCATTGTGCTGGCCACCATCCTCGGCACGCTGATCGGCATCGCCCGGCTTTCCAAGAACTGGCTGCTAGCGAAGATCGCGGCCGTCTATGTCGAGGTGATCCGCGACATCCCGCTGCTGCTGCAGCTGCTGTTCTGGTACACCATTCTGCAGAGCCTTCCCGGCCCGCGCCAGGCCATGAACCCGGTGGCCGGCGTCTTCCTCTCTAACCGCGGCCTGAAGCTGCCCTTCCTCAATTGGCAGGAGGCGCATAGCTGGGCGCTGCTCGCCTTCGTGGCCGGCTGCTTCGCCACCTACTTCTTCGCCAAGGCGATGCGCCGCCGCCAGTTCCAGGACGGCCAGCCGCGCCGTATCTGGCCGGCAGCGCTCGGCTTCATCATCGGCTTCCCGCTGGCGGTGTGGCTGCTGGGCGGCGCGCCCACGGCCGTGGACTGGCCGGCGCTGCGCGGCTTCAACTTCGTGGGCGGCATGACGGTCAGCCCGGAATACTTCGCGCTGCTGATCGGCCTGGTGACCTACACCGCCGGCTTCATCGCCGAGATCGTGCGCGCCGGCATCCTCGCCGTGCCGCATGGTCAGTGGGAAGCGGCCCAGGCGCTCGGGCTGAAGTCCGGCGTCGTGCTCCGCCAAATCGTGCTGCCCCAGGCCCTGCGCGTGATCGTGCCGCCGATGACCAGCCAGTTCCTCAACCTGACGAAGAACTCCTCCCTCGCGGTTGCCATCGGCTATCAGGACATCGTCAGCATCGCCAACACCACGCTGAACCAGACCGGACAGGCCATCGAGGGCATCGCCATCATCATGGGGGTCTACCTGACCATTTCGCTGTCGATCAGCTTCTTCATGAATTGGTACAACACGCGCATCGCGCTGGTTGAGCGCTGAGGGGAGCACCTGGCATGAGCGACATCCCCCTCAACACCGCGGTCGCGGGCGTGCCGGAAGCGGCTGCACCGCGTAACCCGCCCGCCCTCACCACCGGGCCGGTCGCCTGGCTGCGGGCGAACCTGTTCTCCTCCTGGCTGAACACGGCGCTGACGCTCGTGCTCGCCTACTTCATCGTCCGCTGGGCGATCGGCTTCGTCGACTGGGCCTTCATCAACGCCATCTGGGCGGTGCCGAACGGCCAGACCCAGGCCTGCCGTGCGCTGAAGGCCTCACCCACTCCGGGTGCCTGCTGGGCGGTGATCACGGAGAAGCACCGCTTCATCCTGTTCGGCACCTACCCCTATGAGGAGCACTGGCGGCCCGCGCTGGTCTGCGTGCTGTTCACGGCGCTCTATGTCGTCTCCGCCATGCGCCGCTTCTGGCGGTGGGAGCTGGCGGTGGTCTGGGCTGCGACCCTCGTCCTCATCGGCGTGCTGATGTGGGGTGGCGTGTTCGGCCTCACCTATGTGCCGCAGGAGCGCTGGGGCGGGCTGCCGATCACCCTCATCCTCGCCACCTTCGGCCTCGCCTTTGCCTTTCCGCTGGCTATCCTCGTCGCCCTCGGCCGGCGCTCCTCCATGCCGGCCATTCGCATTCTCTGCGTCGCCTATGTGGAGTTGATCCGCGGCGTGCCGCTGATCTCGCTGCTGTTCATGGCCAGCGTGATGTTCCCCCTGTTCCTTCCCGAGGGGATCAACATCGACAAGCTGCTGCGCGCTCAGGTGGCCGTCATCCTCTTCGCCGGCGCCTATCTGGCCGAGGTGGTGCGCGGCGGTCTGCAGGCGCTGCCGAAGGGCCAGTACGAGGCGGGCGACGCGCTCGGCCTCTCCTACTGGCAGAAGACCGGCTTCATCATCCTGCCGCAGGCCCTGCGGCTGGTGATCCCGCCGCTGGTCAACACCTTCATCGGCTTCTTCAAGGACACGTCGCTGGTGCTGATCATCGGCATCTTCGACCTGCTGACCGCCGGCAAGACCGCGATCGTCGAGCCTGCCTGGCAAGGCTTCGGCGTCGAGGTCTACATTGCCATCTCCGTCGTCTACTTCATCTATTGCTTCGCCATGTCCCGCTACAGCCAGAATCTGGAGGCGGAGCTGAACCGCCACCGGGTCCGCTGAACCGGACGGATAAGGATCCCGCCATGAGCGCCGCCCTCTCCGAAGGCCCCTCGATCGCATCCGCCGTCCGCGTGGATGCGCCACCGGCCATCCTGCTGGACAAGGTCAACAAGTGGTACGGTGCGATGCACGTGCTGCGCGACATCTCGCTCCAGGTCGCCACCGGCGAGCGGGTCGTGGTCTGCGGCCCCTCGGGCTCCGGCAAGTCCACCATGATCCGCTGCATCAACCGGCTGGAGCAGCACCAGGAAGGCCGCATTGTCGTGGACGGCACCGAGCTGACCGACGACGTGCGCGCGCTGGACGCGATCCGGCGCGAGGTCGGGATGGTGTTCCAGTCCTTCAACCTCTTCCCGCACCTCACCATACTCGAGAACTGCACCCTCGCCCCCATCTGGGTTCGCCGCACCCCGAAGCGGGAGGCCGAGGAGCTGGCCATGCACTACCTGAACCGGGTGAAGATCCCCGAGCAGGCCAACAAGTATCCCGGCCAGCTCTCCGGCGGGCAGCAGCAGCGCGTCGCCATCGCCCGCGCGCTGTGCATGAAGCCCAAGATCATGCTCTTCGACGAGCCGACCTCGGCGCTCGACCCCGAGATGATCAAGGAGGTGCTCGACACCATGGTCGGGCTGGCCGAGGACGGCATGACCATGATCTGCGTCACCCATGAAATGGGTTTCGCCCGCCAGGTGGCCGACCGGGTGGTGTTCATGGACCGCGGCGAGGTGGTGGAGCAGGGGGCGCCTGAGCAGGTGTTCAACAACCCCTCCACCGACCGCTTCAAGGCGTTCCTGTCCCAGATCCTGCGCGGTCACTGAGGACCGGCTTCGCCCTCCGCCCCCTCGTTCCGGGGCCAAACGCATGACGGCCCTGCAACCAGGGGACGGGGGCGGGGGTTGCAGGGTCCGGGGCAGCGGTCATATGCCGCGACCCTCCAACTCTCGCGGACGACAAACGTGACATCAGGGCCCAATCCGGGCGACCGGCAACCGATCAGCATGGCGGTGCTGCTGGGTGTGCTGGGGATCGTCTACGGCGATATCGGGACCAGCCCGCTCTACGCCATGCGGGCCGCCCTGCTTCACTTTTCCTCCGACGGACTCGAGCGCTGGGAGATCCTCGGGATCCTCAGCCTGATCATCTGGTCGCTCATCATCGTCGTGACCGTGAAATATGTCTGGCTTGTCATGCGGGCCGACAACAAGGGCGAGGGCGGCATTCTCGCGCTGATGGCGTTGGCCCAACGCGCCGCCCGCACGGAGCGGGGGCGTTGGACCATCGCCGTGATCGGGATCGCCGGCGCCGCACTGTTTTTCGGCGACGGCGTGATCACCCCCGCCATCTCCGTCCTCTCGGCGATCGAGGGACTGAAGATCATCTCGCCCACCTTCGACGGCGCCGTCGTGCCCATCTCGGTCGCGGTGCTGGTGGCCCTTTTCCTGTTCCAGTACCGCGGCACGGGCAGCATGGGCGCCATCTTCGGGCCCATCACGGTAGTCTGGTTCGGCGTTATCGGGCTGCTCGGCCTGATCGAGGTGGTGCGTGAGCCTGGCGTGCTCGTCGCGCTCTCGCCCCACTACGCCGTGCAGTTCGCCGTCGCCTATCACCTCGCGGCCTTCATTGCCCTCGGCTCCGTGGTGCTGGCGGTGACCGGCGCGGAAGCGCTCTACGCCGATATGGGCCATTTCGGCCGCCGCCCGATCCAGCTCGCCTGGGTGGCATTCGTGCTGCCCGCCCTGGCGCTGAACTATCTCGGCCAGGGCGCGCTGCTGCTGTCCGATCGCGCCGCGCTCGAGAACCCCTTCTACCTGCTCGCGCCGGAATGGATGCGCCTGCCTCTGGTGATCCTCGCCACCGCCGCCACCATCATCGCCAGTCAGGCCATGATCTCGGGTGCCTACTCCATTGCGCGGCAGTGCGTGCAGCTCGGCTTCCTGCCCCGCCTCGTCGTGCGCCACACCAGCGAGACCGAGGAAGGGCAGATCTACCTGCCCCAGGTAAACTTTGCGCTGCTGCTGGGCGTCGTCATCCTTGTCGTGGTCTTCCGCAACTCGGACAGCCTCGCCGCCGCCTACGGCCTGGCGGTGACGGGCACCTTCGTCGCCACCTCCACCCTGGCCGGCCTTGTCTTCCGGCGCAATTTCGGCTGGTCGCTCCCGCTGGTGATCGCGGTTTTCACCCCGCTCTTCGTGCTGGACCTCGCCTTCTTCGTCTCGAACGTGCTGAAGGTGCCGGATGGTGGCTGGGTGCCGCTGCTGCTGGGTGCCATCCTGTTCACCATGATGCTCACTTGGCGCCGCGGGCGGGACCTGCTGTTCAGCCGCTTCCGCCAGGACAGCCTGCCGCTGAAATCCTTCCTGGCGCGCCTGCCGCAGTCGCGCACAGTCCGCGTGCCTGGGATCGCCGTTTTCATGACCAGCCAGGCCGACTATGTGCCGAATGCGCTGTTGCACAATCTCAAGCACAACAAGGTGCTGCACGAGCGCGTGCTGTTCGTGACCGTGAACAACGAGGATGTGCCGCAGGTGATAGACCGCCGGAAGGTCGAGGAACTGGCGCCCAATATCCACCGCGTCACCCTCTGCTACGGCTTCCAGGAGAGCCCGAACATCCCGAAGGAACTGGAAGGTCTGCGCGAGCTGGGCGTGGATTACGAGCCGATGCAGGCCTCCTATTTCCTGGGGCGGGAGACCGTGGTCGCCTCTGCCATGCCGAAGATGGCGCGCTGGCAGCAATGGCTCTTCGGCATCATGTCGCGCAACTCGGTTCCCGCGACCGAGTTTTTCCGTATCCCCAGCGACCGTGTGGTCGAGCTGGGCGTCCGCGTCGCCATCTAGCCGCACTGCCGGCACGTATCTAAGGAGGGTTCCATCATGCCGCTCGTCGTCCTGTCGCCGAGCGGCGGAACCGGCCTTCCCGAGGGCAGTCCCGAGTACCGCTACGAGGTTCAGCTCACGCTGAACCCGCAGGGCTTTCCCGATCCGGGAGCCTGGCATGCGGATCCCGCCACTTGGCCCGCCCGCCGTTTCTGGCCGGGGCAAGGCTTGATGGACGGGGATGTGGTGTACGACCCTGACACTGGCTGGGCGCTGCGCTTCTTCCGCCGGGACGACAGTCCTGTGGACGCTCCAATCCAGGCAGTGATTCGCAGCGGGGCCCCCTGCCGCCCGGGCGAGAACGTGACCATCACGGAGCCGGATGGTCAGGAATACGCCTGGCGCATCGTCGGGGTCGGTTGAGCGGCTCTGCGGCGATCTGCGCGTTGGCCCAACAAGGCCGACCGTTTCTCGTTGAGGTTGCCCTCCCAAGCTGCGCGTCGATGACGGGCGGGACCAAGATCTATCGATAGGTGTGACGCCCGGCGCCGCTCGCGTGAGTGGACGGGCTGCGCCTAGATTTTACCGCGGCTTAGAATAATCAGAAACGGCAGAGACGTGCCTGAAAGCCGTGTCACGTCACCCTGCGATGGGATGGTCCGACGTATCCTGAAGCGGACAGGCAGGGTGATCGCAATCGCAATCGGCGCCGCGAACGCCAACACGGCCTAAACTTAGCCGCCAGCATAAAAAAGAACGGGGCGCCCGTTTCCAGGCGCCCCGCTCGAACCCGCTAAACTGGTGGAGCCAATCGGAATCGAACCGACGACCTCTTGAATGCCATTCAAGCGCTCTCCCAACTGAGCTATGGCCCCCCACCCGGGGTGCGGCGATATAGCTTGGCACTCGGGGGCAGGCAATCCCCCTTTGCACCCTTTCTTGCCTGAAAAGGGAGGGCTAGCTTCCCGGCACCAACGCGCCGGAGGAAGCGAGCCTATGCGAGGAAAACTCTACCCGGACGCGACTGCCGCGCTGGACGGCCTGCTGCAGGACGGAATGCTTATCCATTCCGGCGGCTTCGGCCTTTGCGGCGTGCCCAGCCTGCTGATCGAGGCGATTCGCGACAGTGGCGTGAAGGGGCTCACCTTCGTCTCCAATAATGCCGGCGTGGACGATGCTGGGCTGGGCTTGCTTCTGAAGACGCGCCAGATCCGCAAGATGATCGCCTCCTATGTCGGCGAGAACGCGGAGTTCGCGCGCCAGTACCTGGCCGGCGAATTGGAGATCGAGTTCAACCCGCAGGGCACGCTGGCTGAGCGCATCCGCGCGGGCGGCGCCGGCATCCCGGCCTTCTTCACCCGCACCGGGGTCGGCACCGCCGTTGCCGAGGGCAAGCCGACGCAAGAATTCGATGGCGCGACCTATGTGATGGAGCGCGGCATCATGGCCGACCTCGCCATCGTCCATGCCTGGAAGGCCGATCCCGAGGGCAACCTCGTGTTCCGCAAGACCGCGCGGAACTTCAACCCGGTGATGGCAACCGCCGCCCGCATGACGGTGGTGCAGGTGGAGGAGATGGTTGGCCAGGGCGAGCTGGACCCGGACAACATCCACACCCCCGGCATCTACGTGAAGCGCATGGTCCTCGTGCCCCCCGGCACCGAGAAGCGGATTGAGCAGCGCACGACGAGAAAGCGCGCCGAGCCCGCCACCCCGGCCGCCGCCGGCACCGATTCCCTTCCGGCTCGCTGAGAGGAGCGCCGATCATGGCCTGGACCCGTGACGAAATGGCCGCCCGCGCCGCGCGCGAGCTGGAGGACGGCTTCTACGTGAACCTGGGGATCGGCATTCCGACCCTCGTCGCTAACCACATCCCGGACGGCGTCTCCGTCCAGTTGCAGAGCGAGAACGGGATGCTCGGGATCGGTCCCTTCCCGTTGGAAGGGGAGGAGGACCCGGATCTCATCAACGCCGGCAAGCAGACCGTCTCCGAACTGCCGACGACGAGCTATTTCTCCTCGGCCGACAGCTTCGCAATGATCCGCGGCGGGCATATCGACCTGTCCATCCTCGGCGCTCTGCAGGTGGCCGAGAATGGCGACCTCGCCAACTGGATGATCCCGGGCAAGATGGTGAAGGGGATGGGTGGCGCCATGGATCTGGTTGCCGGGGTGAAGCGCGTGGTGGTGCTGATGGAGCACACCGCCGGCGGCAAGCCGAAGCTGCTGAAGAGCTGCACCCTGCCGCTGACTGGCCAGGGCGTGGTGGATCTCGTCGTCACCGATCTCGGCGTCATGGCGATCGACAAGGCCGCGGGCCGCATGAGGCTGGTGGAACTGGCCCCGGGGGTCACCGAGGAGGAGATGCGGTCGAAGACCGAGGCCAACTACGAGGTGGCCCTGCAGCCCGCCTGAAGGGCTGAGCCGCCCCTCCCCGCGAGAGGAGGGGCGGCCCCGCATCACATCGCCTGGCGGCGCTGGCCGGGGCGCATCCCAGCCTTCCGGAGCGAGACGGTGTAGCGGCAGTTGTTCATGGCGGATTCGCCCATGAGCATGCCGTTCTCGAACCGTGTGTTGGTCATCATCATGCCGTCGTTGAAGGTAACGGTGCCGTCGGGCCCGATCATGCCCTCCATGCTGTGGCGGCCGCTCATCACCGAGACCCGGTCGCCCATCACATTCGCCGAGACGTTGGACGTCCGAACGCGGCAGCCGCGCTGGCCGGGCGAGAGGCGGGCGACGCCGACATAGCGGCCGTCACGGTCCCCCATCATCGGAGGCGGCGGGGCGGACATGGCGGGCGGCGCCATGGCGACGGGCGGGGGAGGGGGCGGCGCCGCACGCTCGGTGGCGCAGGCAGAGAGCAGGGCCAGGGCCGGCAGCAGGGCGAGGGCGATCTTCATGGGCGTGTATCCTTAACGAAGCCTTCATGGCCCGTTGCAGAGATGACGCCGGCACCGCCCGCTGGTTGCTTTCGACCGTTGCGAATTCGCCACGGCGCCCGCCCCGGCCGTGAGAGTCCGACTAGCGGCCGTTGAGGCGCTGCCGAAGCTCCTGGATCTCACGGTCGCGCTCTGCCAGTTCACGGGTCAGCTCCGCCTCGCGGTTGCCCGAGCGCCGCGTGGTGGAGGCGGAACCTCGCGCGGAGGCCCGCACCGTCCGGGGCTGCGCGCCTCGCCGCATCGCTCGCCGGGATCCGGCCTCCGGCGCACGCAGCGGGGTCGCCACCACGGGGAAGCCGACATCGACCGTGCCGATCGGCACATCCGTCAGCGGCATGCCTGGCACCGGCCGCTCTGCGCGCTGGACCGACTCCACCGGGGGAGGCGACAGGCGCTCGAACTGGCGAACGGTCGATCCGAGGTAATCCCCTGTCGGCCCCGAATCGGACGGCCATGTCTGCGCCGCTGCGGGCATCGCCGCGAGGCCGAGCAGTCCCAGCCCAAGCAGCCCGCAGAGACTTCTGGGTTTCCGCGCCTTCTGCATGCGGCCTCTCCTTTCCCGCTGTCCCGCAGCGTTACGTGACCCGCCCCCGCTACGGAAGGCCTCTGGGTGGCATCTCTACCGGATCGCGAGCCAGGCGAGAATGATCCCTCCAAGCGCGATTCTGTACCAGCCAAAGGGTGCGAAGCCGATCTTTGAGATGGAGGCGAGCACCACCCGCACCACGACCAGCGCAACGACAAAGGCGGCGATGAAGCCGACTCCGATCTGCCCCAGCCCGGACAGGTCCAGTTCCGCCCGGGCCTTCCACAGGCTGAAGACCGTCGCCGCCAGCATGGTCGGAATGGCCAGGAGGAAGGAGAACTCGGCCGCAGCCCGGCGCTCCACCCCCAGCAGCAGGGCTGCGATGATGGTGGCGCCCGAGCGGCTGGTGCCAGGAATCATGGCCAGCACCTGCCCGAAGCCGATCAGCAGCGCCGCCACCGGCCCGATCTCGGGCACGGAATGGATGGAGGGCTCGGGCCGGGCGCGCTCGATCAGGATGATGGCGACACCGCCCACCACCAATGCCACCGCCACCACCCAGGGGTTGAACAGCAGCCGGGTGATCGGCCCGTGCAGCAGGGCGCCGATCACCAGGGCTGGCAGGAAGGCGAGGAGCAGGTTGACCGCGGCGTAGCGCTCCAGCGTTCCCGGCCGCCACATTCCCGCGGCGATGCGCCACAGGTCTCGCCAGTAGATGACGACGACGGCCAGGATGGCGCCGAGCTGGATGGCGATCTCGAAGACCTTGCCCGGCGGTCCCTGGAACCCGATCAGCTCCCCCAGCAGGATGAGGTGTCCGGTCGAGGAGATGGGCAGGAACTCGGTCAGCCCCTCCACCACGCCCATCAGAAGGGCGGACAACAGGCCGTAGATGTCCATGGGGCGATCCGTGATCGAAGGGGGCCGAAAAGAGAAAGGGGCGGAACCCCCCGGCCCCGCCCCCTTCCTTTACGCCTGCAGCGGGTTCAGCGAACCGTCTGCGAGGCCGTGAAGGCAAAGTTATCGAAAGAATTCTCGCTTACCCGGTGCCAGGTGTAAACATCGTCCCGGAACTTGCGGTGGCTTTCCAGGATCCGCTTAAAGCGCTCGTTCTTGCTGCCAAGGTCGTCCATCACCTCGTTCGTGGCGCGCCAGGCGGCCTCGAGGATGGGGCGGGACCAGAAGCGAAGCTGGGCGCCCGATGCAACCAGCCGGCGCAGGGCCAGCGGGTTCGCCACGTCGTATTTCGCCACCATCTCGGCATCCGCCTCGGCGGTCGCGACCGCGATCGCGGCCTTGTACTGGGCGGGCAGGGCGTCATAGGCGCGCTGGTTGGCGATGAAGTGCAGCCGCGCGCCCGGCTCCCAGAAGCCCGGGGCGTAATAGTTCGGCGCGACGCGCGCGAAGCCGAGCTTCTCATCGTCATGCGGGCCGACGAATTCGGCCGCGTCGATCGTGCCGCGCTCCAGCGAGGAGTAGATGTCGGAGGCAGGCGTCACGGAGGGGGTGGCACCCATGCGCTGGAACACCTGGCCGGCGAGGCCCGTGATGCGGAACTTCAGTCCCTTCACGTCGTCCACAGTGCGGATCTCGCGCCGGAACCACCCGCCCATCTGCGCGCCCGTATCGCCGCAAGGGAAGGCGATCGCGTTGTACTCGCGCATCATCTCGTTCATCAGCTCCTGCCCGCCGCCGTAGCGGAGCCAGGCGGTGTTCTGGCGGGCATTCAGGCCGAAGGGCACGGCCGTGAAGAAGGCCAGGGCCGGGTCCTTGCCGATGTAATAGTAGGATGCGGTGTGCGCGCACTCGACGCTGCCGGACTGCACGGCGTCCAGCGCGGCCAGGGCCGGGGCGATCTCGCCGCCGGAGAAGGCCTGGATGCGGAACTTGCCGTCCGTCAGCTCGCCCACCCGCTTGGCCACAGCCTCGGCGGTGCCCCAGAGGATGTCGGTGTTCTTGGGGAAGGAGGAGGTGAGGCGCCAGCGCACCTCCGGGTTGGTCTGGGCCACGGCCGGGGCGGCCAGCATCACGGGGACGGCGGCGGCGGGCGCCGCGGAGAGCAGGGCGCGGCGGTTCACGCGGGAGGTCATGCGAGGACGTTCCTTTCCCTAAGAAGATGATTAGGGGCGTGATACGGCATAGGCGCCTGGGGCGGAAGCGGCGATGAGGCAGGCCCCATCGCCGCTCCCCGTCGGGAACGCCACGGAGCTTTCCGGCCCCGTGGCCATGGATCTTCAGAAGGAGACGCGGACGCCGCCCCAGAAGGCGTAGTCGTTGCCATCGCGGCGGGCGAAGGTCGTGCCGCCGTTCACCATCAGCGCGACGCCGCGCGCGACCTCCGCGCTGACGCCGGCGGTCACCTGGCCATAGGTGCGGCCCTGGTCCTCCACGCTGCTGCGGACGGGAAGGGAGGAGGCATAGGTGGCGTTCGTCACCAGCGTCCGGCCACTGCCGAGAAAGTCGTGCTCGGCGGTGACGTTGACATAGGGCGTGATGCTGCGCCCCGCCGCCTGGGTGTTCAGCCGCAGCTGCACGCCGAGGCTGCCCGTCAGGCTGTCCACCCGCTGCCGGCGCACATCGTTGGTCAGCAGTGAATCACCGGTCTCGGTTTGCGCGTCCACCTGCGTGAGGTTGTAGGTCAGCCCGGCGATCGGCCCCAGGCGCACCGGCCCGAGCCCGAACAGGTAGCCGCCTCGCAGACCCGCGCTCACACTGTTGCCCGTCGGGTCGCTACGCACCGGCGAGATCACGCCACGCCGGGAAATCTCGTAGTCGTCGTAGGAGGCGCTGACGACGGCATCGGCGAACCAGTTCGGGTAGGAGAAGGATCCGTAGAGGGCGATGCGGTAGCTGTCGACCTCGACCTTGCCCAGCCGGCCGTTCAGATCGGCATCCGTGTTCGCGTAGTTGAAGGCCAGGCCCAGGCGGAAGCCCGGCGCCGGGTTTACCTCGCCGCCGATCGTGACGCCGCCGATGTCGTAGCTATAGCCCGCCACGCCGTTGCGCCGGTCGCGGTCGCCCGCTGCGTAATGGCCCTGCACGAAGACGGACACGGCGCTGCCCGGGGTCACCGGCAGCGGCGCCGTCGCGCCCGGCGCACCGCCCAGCGCCGTCATGTGCCCGCCCCCGATGCCGGCGAAGCGATAGGTGTCCAGCCGCTCGAAGACCGAGTTGGTGAAGGCGGTGATCCCGGCCAGGCCGATCTCCGGCTGCACCGCGATCGCGTCCGGCGCTGCGATCTGGGCCGAGATGTAGCGGGCGACCAGTTCGAAGCCCCGGCTGGTCAGGTGCAGCCCGTCATAGGTCAGGTATTGCTGCTGCAGGGGCGAGTTCGGGTCGCGGCAGGCGGCGATGCTGTTGCAGGGCGTCTGCGCGTCCGTGAAGCCATAGGCCGCCGGATCCGCTTGCACCGCGCGCAGCAGCCGCCCGGTGTCGAACAGGAAGACGCGCACACCCTGACTTCCCAGCGGTGCAAGGTCGCGCTGCAGCCCCTCGAAATACAGCCGTCCGTACTCGATGCTGCCCGCAGCGTTCGGGCCGTTGCGGACGGAGGCGAGGGCGCCGAGATCGCTGGTGGAGCGGAAGACGATGTTGCGCGCTCCGGCCGAGACAAGCTGGTTCACCGCCGCGAGCGAGTTCGCATTCGCCTGGGCCGCCACGGCCGCCGATTGCGAGAGCGGCACCTGCCCGCTGGAAGCGCCGCCGTCATTGCCGCCGATCGAGAACAGCACGAGCTCGCGCGGGGCGATCCGCTCGCCGCGCGCCGCGAAGGTCTGCAGCTCGAAAGGAAGGCTGAGGCCGCGGCCGGCGGAGGCGTTCAGCGAGGTCGTGGTCGCGCCGCCGATGGCGTAGTTGCGAATGCCCTGATCCGGCACGTTGTAGATGCGCTGCAGATAGTACGGGAAGGTGTAGTAGGAGATCGCCGGGTCGTTGGTGCTGGACGGGTATCCGCCCGAGCCGCGAAGCAGCCGCTGCACGTTGCCGTTGTCGGCGTAGCTGTCGCCGAAGGTGGTGATACCGCTGAAGCCTGGCTGGGCCTGGGCGGCGAGCGGCACCGACATCAGCGCTGTGGCCGCGAGAAGGCCAAGCGAAAGGGTTGAGCGCCAGGGGCGCCCGCAGGACTGCTGGTTCAACGTCGTTTCTTCCCCGTCTGTCCTGCTTTGTGCAGGTGCAGTGTCGCGTCCGCGCGCTCCCCGGGGTCACCCGGCCATACCGGGTGGCCGGGGCAAGCACACGGCGCAGAAGGAATGAGAGCGTTCTAAAACCGCACCGTCAAGATGCGGATGCTATTTCTGCGATGCGGAAATAGCCTTGTTTTCAGCGAGTTATTCCGCTGCCTCAGCCTGCGCCCGGCGGTATGGATGGGCGGGGTAGCAGCCCAGCACATGCACCTCGCGCGAGAAGAATCGCAGCTCCTCGAGCGCGCGCCGCAGCGCCGGCTGCTCCGGGTGCCCGTCCACGTCGCAGAGGAACTGCACCGCGGTGAAGCGGCCATCCAGCATGTAGGATTCGAGCTTCGTCATGTTCACGCCATTCGTCGCGAAGCCGCCTAGCGCCTTGTAGAGCGCGGCTGGAACGGAGCGGACGCGGAAGACGAAGGTGGTGACACTATCCGGCGCCATGACCGGCGGCAGCGCCGCCTCGCGCGACATGACATAGAAGCGCGTGGTGTTGTGCGCCTCGTCCTCCACGTTCCGGCGGAGGACCTGCAGGCCGTAGATCTCGCCGGCGAGCGAGGAGGCGATGGCCGCGTCCTCCACCCCTCCGCGCTCGGCGATCAGGCTAGCCGCGCCCGCCGTATCGGCCTCGATCACCGCCCCCCAACGCATGTCCCGCAGCAGGTTCAGCACCTGGCCCAGCGCCACCGGATGGGAATGGGCGCGGCGGATCGTCTCCAGCGTGGCGCCCGGTGGGGCGAGCACGCAGTGCTCCACCCGCTCGTAATGTTCGCCCACGACATGCAGGCCGGATTCCGGCAGCAGCCGGTGAATATCGGGCACTCGCCCGGCCAGCGAATTCTCGCAGGGGAGCATGGCCAGTTCCGCCCGTCCCTCCCGCACCGCGGCCATGGCGGCCTCGAAGGAGGGGCAGGGCAGGGTGGTCCAGCCTGGGTAGGCGGCGCGGCAGGCCAGGTCGGAATAGGCGCCGGGCAGGCCCTGGAAGGCGATGATCTGTGTCACGGGCGGCTCGTTGGCTCTTTCAGGGTGCTTTTCTGGGCGGCCACCTGGGCAGCAAGCCCGGGATGCAGCACGGCGCGGGCGCGGGCGAGGTCGGCCGGGGTATCCACCCCGAAGGGCGCATGGTCCACCCGCGCCACCGCGATCCGCATTCCCGCCTCCAGGGCGCGGAGCTGCTCCAGCTTCTCGCGGATCTCCAGAGGGCTGGCGGGCAGGGCAACGAAGCGCGCCAGGGCCGGGCGGCGATAGGCGTAGAGGCCGATATGGTGCCAGAGCGGCCCTTCGCCCCCGGGAACGGGTTGGCGGGAGAAATACAGGGCCGGCGCGAGGTCACGGCCGGGGGCGAAGGCACAGGCGCATTTCACCACGCTCGGCGATGCCGCCTCCTCTGCGCTCACCACCGGCGCGACGAGGCTGGCGATGTCCACCACCGGATCGGCCAGGGGCCTCAGCACGGCGCGGAGGAGATCGGGCGCGATAGCCGGAAGGTCGCCCTGCAGGTTCACCACCACGTCATGCACGCCGGCCGGATCCAGCACCGCAAGCGCCCGCTCGATCCGGTCGGTGCCGGAGGGTAGATCCTCCTCGACCATCACCGCGGTGCCGCCCGCGCCGGTCACTGCCGTTGCGATCGCCTGGTCGTCGCAGGCCACTGCCACGGGGCCGATCCCGGCTGCCTGGGCCGCCTGCAGCACATGGACGATCATGGGTCGGCCATGAATGTCCGCCATCGGCTTGCCGGGAAGGCGGGTGGAGGCCATTCGCGCGGGGATCAGGATGATCGGCTTCATGGGCGGGGTGATGGTCGCGCTCATGTCTGGAATGCGGGCCCTTCGCGGCGGAGGCCTGGCGAGACCGGCTGCGAGACCCGGCAGCACGGGTTGTCGTGGAGGCCCGGGAACATTATGGTCCGCCCGCTTCTAGCCGCGACGGCGGGGCCGCGCAAACTCGCGGCTCTCGGTGCGTTTGAAGCGGCACAACACGGGATTCGGGCAAGGCGTATGAGCCTGGAAGCTAACAAGGCGTTCGCGGCGGTACTCACCGCCGGCATCAGCTTCATGGTGGCCGGCCTGGTGGGCGGGCTGGCGGTGCATCCGCACCCCCTGGAAAAGCCCGCCATCGAGACCGGTGAGGTGGTGGCTGCCGCTGCCCCTGCTGCACCGGCCGCGATCGAGCCGATCGGGCCGCTGCTGGCCAGCGCCAACGCGCAGAACGGCCAGACGATCATGACGCGCCAGTGCGCCGCCTGCCACACCTGGACGGAGGGCGGGCGCAATGCCGTCGGCCCGAACCTCTACGGCGTGGTCGGCGGGCCGCATGCACACCGGGATGACTTCAACTACTCCCCGGCCATGAAGGCGCTGCACGACAAGAACTGGGATTACGAGGCGCTGAACGCGTTCCTCCTCCGTCCCGCCGGCGCCATCCCTGGCACGCGTATGGCCTTCGCCGGGCTGAACCAGGCCCAGGCCCGCGCCGACGTCATCGCCTATCTGCGCACCCTGGCGGCCAACCCGCAGCCGCTGCCCTAGTCGTGGAAAAGCTGGTCGCCTCGGCCGAGGCCGCGGCGGATCTGGCGGGGGCGGTCATTCGCCCCCTTTTCCGTTCCGCCCTTCTGGTTGAGGCCAAGGGCGATGCTAGCCCGGTCACCGAGGCCGATCGCGGCGCCGAGCGGGCGCTGCGCGACCACATCGCCCGCCACCACCCCGATCACGGCGTGATCGGGGAGGAATACGGCCCCGACCGCCCCGATGCCGAATGGGTCTGGGTACTGGACCCGATCGACGGCACGCGCGCCTTCGTCACGGGCCGTCCGCTGTTCGGCACGCTGATCGCCCTTCTTCACGACGGCCGCCCCGTCCTCGGGCTGATCGACCAGCCCGCTACCGGCGAGCGCTGGATCGGCGTGGAGGGCCGCCGCACGGTGTTCCGCGGGCCCTTCGGCGGCACCATCGGCTGCCGCCCCTGCCCGGATCTCTCCGCGGCCGAGCTGGCCAGCACCTCCCCCGACATCTTCCCGCCCGGCGAGGATGCCGGCTTCCAGGCCCTGCGCCGCAGCGTCCGCCGCACGAGCTGGGGCGGGGATTGCTACATCTACGGCCTGGTCGCGCTCGGCCTGCTGGACGTGGTGGTGGACGCCACGATGAAGCCCTGGGACTGGGCCGCCCTCGTCCCCATCGTGGAGGGCGCCGGCGGCCGCGTCACCGACCATGCCGGGCGGGTGCTGACGCTGGATTCACCCGGCGACGTGCTGGCCGTGGGCGACCCGGCCCTGCTGCCGGCCTGCGCCGCGTTGCTTTCCGTTTGATGCCGGCCTGTTGAGGGTTGGGGCGATAACCCCCACTCTCCACCCCATGCTCCGCCGCACCCTACTCGCCACCGGTTTCACCACGGGCCTTGCCGCCGGGCTGCGCCTGCCGGCCGCCCGCGCCCAGGGGGCCGCGCAAGCGCCGCGCCGGGTGCACGCCCTGTCGCTGCTGGGCGAGCCTGCCCTTCCGGCAGACTTCACCCACTTTCCCTGGGTGAATCCGGAGGCCCCGAAGGGCGGCGAGATCACCCTCTACGCCCTCGGCAGCTTCGACAGCTTCAACGCCTTCATCCTGCGCGGCACCGCCGCCGTCGGCAGCACCATGCTGTACGACACGCTGCTGAAGGAGAGTTCGGACGAGGCCAGCGCCGAGTACGGCCACCTCGCCGGCGCCGTGGAGCTGCCCGCCGATGGCCGGGGCGTGACCTTCGAATTGCGCGAGACCGCCCGCTGGCACGATGGCCGCCCCATCACCGCCGACGACGTGGTCTGGACCTTCAACACGCTCCGCCAGCACGGCCGCCCTTTCTACCGCGCCTACTGGGCCGATGTTTCCGAGGTGGTGGCCGAGGGGCCGCGCCGCGTTACCTTCCGCTTCTCCACCGACCAGAACCGCGAGCTGTCCCTCATCCTCGGCCAGCTCGCCGTCATGCCGCGCCACTGGTGGGAGGGCCGCGACTTCGCCCGCCCGCTGCTAGAGCCGCCGCTCGGCTCCGGTCCCTACCGCATTGAGCGCTTCGAGGCCGGCCGCTCCGTCCATTACCGCCGCGTCGAGGACTACTGGGCCCGCGACCTGCCGACGATGAAGGGCACCAACAACTTCGACCTGATGCGCTACGAGTACTACCGCGACGCCACCGTCTCGCTGGAGGCTTTCAAGGCCGGCAGCATCGACTTCCGCACCGAGAACGTGGCGCGCGACTGGGCCACCGCCTACGACTTCCCGGCGGTGCGCCGCGGCCTGGTGAAGCGCGACGAGATCCGCCACGAGCTGCCGACGGGCCTTCAGGGCTTCATCATGAACGAGCGCCGTCCCCTGTTCGGCGACCGTCGCGTGCGCGAGGCGCTCGGCCTCGTTTTCGACTTCGAGTGGATGAACGCCAACCTCTTCTACGGCTCCTACACCCGCACCAGCTCCTATTTCTCCAACTCCGATTTTGCGTCCCGCGGCCTGCCGGAGGGCCGGGAGAAGGAGATCCTGGAGCGGTTCCGCGACCGCCTGCCGCCCGAGGTTCTGACCCGCGAGTTCAAGGTCCCCACCACCGACGGCTCCGGCAACAACCGGGACGGCGCCCGCCGCGCGCTGGAATTGCTGCGAGAGGCCGGCTGGACCGTGCGCGACCGCCGCCTCACCAATGCCGGGGGCCAGCGCTTCGAGTTCGAGATCCTGCTGAACGGCCCCAGCTTTGAGCGCGTGGCCCTGCCCTATATCCAGGCGCTGCAGCGGCTGGGCATCGAGGCCCGCGTCCGCACCGTGGACCCGCCGCAGTACCAGGTGCGGATGGACGCCTTCGACTACGACATGACCGTCGATGTCTTCGGCCAGTCCTCCTCCCCCGGCAACGAGCAGCGCGACTACTGGACCTCGGCCAAGGCCGACGAGAATGGCAGCCGGAACACGATTGGGATCAAGGACCCGGTCGTGGACGAGATCGTGGAGTTGATCGTCAACGCCGGGGACATTGAGGCGCTGACCGCCGCCTGCCGCGCGCTGGATCGCGTGCTTCTCTGGGGTCACCACAGCATCCCGCAATGGCACAGCCGCACCTTCCGCCTGGCCTGGTGGGACAAGTTCGGCCGGCCTGAGCGCAACCCCAAGCGCGCCCTCGGCCTCGACAGTTGGTGGGTGGATGCCGCGAAGGAACGCGCCCTCATCGAAGCCCGGCGCGCGGGCTAGGCCTTGGGATCTTACCTCCTTCGCCGCGTGCTGCTGCTGGTGCCGACGCTGTTCGGCATCATCCTCATTAATTTCGCCGTCACGCAGTTCGCGCCCGGCGGCCCGGTGGAGCAGATGATCGCCGAGCTGCGCGGCCAGGGTGACACCACCCTGGGCCGCCTGACCGGCGAGGGCGGCGGCGAGACCCGTGCCCCCCGCCCGCAGGACCAGACGAGCGGCGAAGGCCCGCGCTCCACCTATCGCGGCGCGCGGGGCCTGGACCCGGCCGTGGTGGCCGAGATCGAGCGCACCTTCGGCTTCGACAAGCCGGCGACGACGCGGTTCTGGGAGATGATCACCAGCTATCTCCGCTTCGATTTCGGGCGTTCGCTGTTCCGGGATCGCCCGGTGATCGATCTCATCCTCGAGAAGATGCCCGTCTCCATCTCGCTCGGCCTCTGGTCCACCCTGATCATCTATCTCGTCTCCATCCCCTTGGGCATCCGCAAGGCGGTTCGGGACGGCACGCGGTTCGATGCCTGGACCTCGGGCGTGGTGCTGCTGGGCTACGCCATCCCCGGATTCCTCTTCGCCATCCTGCTCGTCGTGCTGTTTGCCGGCGGCTCCTTCGTGCAGTGGTTCCCGCTCCGCGGCCTCACCACCTCGGGCAGCGAGACCTGGCCCTTCTGGCAGCGCGCGGCCGACTACGCCTGGCACATGGTGCTGCCCACCATCGCCCTCGTCGTCGGCGGCTTCGCGGGGCTGACGATGCTGACGAAGAACGCCTTCCTGGACGAGATCAACAAGCAGTACGTCCTCACCGCCCGTGCCAAGGGGGCAGGGGAGGGGCGGGTGCTCTACGGGCACATCTTCCGCAACGCGATGCTGCTGATCATCGCGGGCTTCCCCGCCGCCTTCATCGGCATCCTTTTCACCGGCGCGCTGCTCGTGGAGATCGTGTTCTCGCTGGACGGCCTCGGCCTGCTCGGCTTCGAATCCGCCATCCGGCGCGACTATCCCGTGATGTTCGCCACGCTCTACATCTTCACCCTGCTCGGCCTCGTCATGCAGATCATCGGCGATATTAGCTACACGCTGGTGGACCCCCGCATCGACTTCAGCGCCCGCCGCTGAGCCCTTGATTGTGACCCTCTCGCCGCTCACCCGCCGCCGCTTCGCCAACTTCCGCGCCAACCGGCGGGGATGGTGGTCGCTCTGGATCTTCGCGGCCCTTTTACTCGTCACCCTCTTCGCCGAGGTGATCGCGAACGACCGGCCCATCCTGGCGCGGGTGGAGGGCCAGTGGTTCTTCCCCGTTGCCGTCGAATATGCCGAGAGCGACATCCTGAGCGACGGCTTCCCCACCGCCGCGGACTGGCACGATCCCGCTCTGGTCGAGGGGGTGGAGCGCCGTGGCTGGGCCATCTGGCCGCCCATTCGATATAGCCATCGCAGCGTGGTGCGGGACCTCGGCCGCCCCGCGCCGTCTCCGCCCTCCGCCAAGAACCTGCTGGGCACGGATGACCAGGCGCGGGACGTGCTGGCGCGCGTGATCCACGGCTTCCGCATCTCCGTGCTGTTCGGCTTCACCCTCACCATCATCTCCTCCGTCATCGGCGTCGCGGCGGGGGCGGTGCAGGGCTATTACGGCGGCTGGGTGGATCTGATCTTCCAGCGGGTGATCGAGATCTGGTCGGGCATGCCGCAGCTCCTGCTGCTCATCATCCTGGCCAGCGTCATCGAGCCGAGCTTCCTCTCCCTTCTCGGCTTCCTCCTCCTCTTCTCCTGGATGTCGCTCACCGGCGTGGTGCGCGCGGAGTTCCTCCGCGGCCGCAACCTCGACTACGTCCGCGCCGCCCGCGCCCTTGGCGTATCGGATGCCCGGCTGATGGCCCGCCACATCCTGCCCAACGCCATGGTGGCCACCCTGACCATGCTGCCCTTCATCCTGGCCGGATCGGTCACCGTGCTCGCCAGCCTGGATTTCCTCGGCTTCGGCCTGCCGCCCGGCTCGCCCTCGCTCGGCGAGCTCGTCTCCCAGGCGAAGAACAACCTTCAGGCCCCCTGGCTCGGCATCACCGCCTTCGTCGTGCTCGGCGGCATGCTGACCCTGCTTGCCTTCATCGGCGAGGCGGTGCGCGACGCCTTCGACCCGCGCAAGCAGCCCGGAGGCGGCCGATGACAACGCCGCTCCCTGGGCCGCTTCTCGATGTGCAGGACCTCACCGTCGCCTTTCGCGGCCAGCCCGTGGTGCAGGGCGTCTCCTTCGCGCTGAACCCCGGCGAGACCCTCGCCCTGGTCGGCGAGAGCGGCAGCGGCAAGAGCGTCACGGCTCTGTCCTGCCTCCGCCTCCTCGGCCCCGGCGGGAGCAACCCGGCCGGGCGCATCACGCTCGACGGCGTCGATGTGCTGAACGCCGCGCCGGACGCGCTGCAGCGCCTGCGCGGCGGCACGGCAGGCATGGTGTTCCAGGAACCCATGACCTCGCTGAACCCGCTGCACACGATCGGCCGGCAGGTCTCGGAAGCCGTCACGCTGCATCGCCCGATGCGCGGCGCCGTCCTCCGCGCCCGCGCGATCGAGCTGCTGCAGCGGGCGGGGCTGAGCGCCGCGGCGGAAAGGCTGGACGCATATCCCCACCAGCTCTCTGGCGGCCAACGCCAGCGCGTGATGATTGCCATCGCCCTCGCCAACGACCCGCGCCTGCTGATCGCGGACGAGCCCACCACCGCGCTCGATGTCACCATCCAGGCGCAGGTGCTGGAACTGCTGGCCCGCCTCAAGCGCGAGCTGGGCATGGCCATGCTCCTCATCACCCACGACCTCGCCATCGTCCGCCGCTATGCCGACCGCGTGGTGGTGATGAAGGACGGCGCCGCGGTCGAGCAGGGACCGGTGAGCGAGGTTTTCGCCACCCCGCGCCACGCCTACACGCGCATGCTGCTGGACACCCAGCCTCGCGGCCGCGCTGCTCCGCTTCCACCGGATGCGCCCGAGATCCTGCGCGCGCAGGACATGAAGGTGCATTTCCCCATCCGCCGCGGGTTGTTCCGCCGCGTGGTCAGCCATGTGCGTGCCGTAGACGGGGTGAACATTGCCCTGCGGCGCGGCGAGACCCTCGGCGTGGTCGGCGAGAGCGGCAGCGGCAAGACCACCCTCGGCCTGGCCTTGCTGCAACTCGAACGCTCGGATGGCACGGTGCTGCTGGATGGACAACCCATCCAGGGCCTGTCCCGCGCCGGCCTGCGCCCGCTCCGCCGCCGTATGCAGGTGGTCTTCCAGGACCCCTATGGCAGCCTCTCCCCGCGCATGAGCGTCGGCGAGATCGTGGGCGAGGGGCTGGCCGTGCACGAACCCGAACTGTCCCGCACCGCGCGAGAAGCGCGTGTTGCCGATGCGCTGCGCGAGGTCGGGCTCGATCCCGCCACCGCCGTGCGCTACCCGCATGAATTCTCCGGCGGCCAGCGCCAGCGCATCGCCATCGCCCGCGCCCTGGTACTCGGCCCCGAGCTCGTCGTGCTGGATGAACCTACCAGCGCGCTCGACGTCTCCGTCCAGGCCCAGGTGGTGGAGCTGCTGCGGGACCTGCAAGCCAGGCGCGGCCTGTCCTACATTTTCATCTCGCACGACCTGCGCGTGGTGCGCGCGCTCGCCCACCGCATCGTCGTGATGAAGGACGGCAGGCTGGTGGAGGAAGGCGAGACGGAGCAGGTGGTCGCGGCGCCCCGTGCGGCCTACACCCGCGCCCTGATGGAGGCCGCCTTCGAGTTGCGGGCCGAACCGGGAGAGCCTGCGTGACCGAACTTGAGCGCCTGCGTGACATGCTGAGCCGGGAGCAGGTGAAGCTCGGCATCAACATTCGGCAGATGAACGCGCCCGGCTCGCCCGTTTACCAAGCCTGGGAGAACGTCACCGTCCCTGCCATCCTGCTCACGACCAGCCTGCTCGCGACCATGTACATCCACACATGGGTCGGCTTCGCGGTTCTTGCCGGTGGCGCAGCATGGTGGATCCTGAAGGTGCTGCCGAAGATCCGCGACGGCGTGTTCGACCGCAGCGCCGCCTTCGCCCTCTCCAGCGAGGCCGCCTTCGACGCGCTCTGGGCGCGCGGCGTGCTCAGCCTCTACGCAAAGATGCCGGATGGGACGGAGCGCGCCGCTGCCAAGCGGCAGGACTGGCGCGCCTTCGTGCGCGAACTGCCGGAGGGTTAGGCCCTCCGGCGTTCCGTATCGCGCGTCTCAGCTCGCGCGCTTGGTCGCCACCGGCGTATTGGCCGGCTGCGCGGTCACCTTGCCGTCGTCGCTATCGTCCAGGGCGCCAGCAGCAGCCTCGGCCATGATGCTGCGCATCTCGCGGAGGAGCGCGGCGCCCTTCACGGTACGCTGCACGAGCACGGAGCGGCGGTCCTGCGGATCGGTCTTGCGGCGCGCGAAATCCAGCTCGCCGAGCCGGTCCAGCGCGCGCGTGATGGCGGGCTTGGAGACGTTCAGCGAGGCGGCCAGGCCGCGCACGGTATGCGGGCCCTCGCCGAGATAGACCGTCAGGAACACGCCAAGCTGCCGGGCGGAGAGGTCGGGACCATCACGGCGCACCAGCGCCACCACCGTGTCCCTGAGGATGCCGACGAACTGGTCCGGTGTGCCTTGCACGGGCATTCGGAAACTATCCTTC
This sequence comes from Roseomonas sp. WA12, assembly GCF_054165765.1. Taxonomy (NCBI): domain Bacteria; kingdom Pseudomonadati; phylum Pseudomonadota; class Alphaproteobacteria; order Acetobacterales; family Roseomonadaceae; genus Roseomonas; species Roseomonas sp. WA12. The sequence continues at coordinate 4,749,966 of NZ_CM135108.1, forward strand.
TCATGGGCGTCCCGGATCGCCGGACACGCCGTAACAGAATCAACCGCTGGGCCGACCCCGTGAGAGGGCGGCCCGGGCCGGTGTCGCGGGACGTCCGCTCAACAACCGTCCCATGCGGGCAGGAGTGCCATCAGACCGGCATGGAGCGCCCTGAGGCCCATGGCCTCGCCACCCTCGGGGCGGCCCGGCCTCGTCGCGTCGTTCCATGCATAAACGTCGAGATGTGCCCAACGTATGCCCTGGGGAACGAAGCGACTGAGAAAGAGCGCAGCAACGATAGCTCCCGCCATCGGCCGGCTGCCGACGTTGTTGATGTCGGCTGCCGAACTGTCGAGCCACGAAGCGTAACCCTCGTGCAACGGCAGCCGCCAAACCGGGTCGTGGCACGCATTTCCTTGCACGGAAAGAGCAGCAGCTAGTTCTTCGTCATTCGTGAACAGCGCAGGCAGATCCGGCCCGAGTGCCACGCGTGCCGCGCCGGTCAGCGTTGCAGCATTCAGCATCAAGTCGGGCTTCTGCTCCGCGGCGAAGGTGAGAAGGTCGGCGAGCACCAGCCGCCCTTCCGCATCCGTGTTGCCCACTTCCACCGTCAGCCCCGCGCGGGTACGCAGCACGTCGAGCGGCCGCATCGCGGTGGAGGAGACCGCGTTCTCCACCGCCCCGATCGCGACGAACAGGCGGATGGGTGCGCCGAGCCGCATCAGCGCCTCCGCTAGGCCGAGCATGATCGCGGCCCCGCCCATGTCCTTCTTCATGCGCTTCATGCCGTCAGCGCCCTTCAGGTCGAGCCCGCCGGTGTCGAAGCACACGCCCTTGCCGAGCAGCGCGATCAGCGGCCCGTCCGCCGCTCCCTCCCAGCGCAGTACGGCGACTCGGGGCGCGCGATGGCTGCCGGCGCCCACCGCGGCCACGGCCGGGAAACCCCGCTCCAGCGCCTCGCCCGCAATCTCCTCGAACCCGGCGCCGCACCGCTCCGCCAGCGCGCGCGCCGCATCCGCCAATTCGGCCGGGCCGAGATCGGCCGCGGGCAGGTTGATCAGTTCCCGGGCGCGCAGCATCGCCTCCGCCAGCACCCGCGCCCGCTCCGTCCCATCGGGCGCCACCAGCTGTGCCGGGCTGCGGGGCGGCGCCTTGTGCCGGGTGAAGCGGTAGCCGCCAAGCATCCAGCCAAGCATCGCGGCATCCGGGTCGCCGCCTTCCAGCCGCCAGGCCGTGTGCTCCGGCAGGCCGAATGGGGCCGCGCCATAGGGCCAGGGCGAAGCGGCCGAGGTGCCGAGCCCCAGGACCGCGCCGGAGACGCCTGCCCCACCCGGCAGTAGCAGCAGCTTGCCGGACTCGGCAGTGAAGCCACTCTCCCGCAGGAAGGCCGCCGCCGCCGGGTCCAGCCGCTGGAGCAGGGCCGGCAAGCCATCGCGTGTGACGGGAAAAAGGGGCCGGGCATCGGCGCCGGGCGCCGAGAGCGCCCAGTCGGGATTTGTAAACGACATCATTCAGCCCTGGATCGTACGACGTTCCGCGTCACGGCGGAACCGGAAGGCCCGCCCGGATGCCGTCCGCCAACGCCTGGGCAACGCAGGCATAGCCCCGGTCATTATGGTGCAGGCCGTCGGGCGCGATCATCGCGACCTCCGCGGTGCCTGACGCCACCCAGGCATCCATCATGCGCCGCCGGGAGAAGAGCGGCGCCGACCGCTCCCGGGCCACCTCGGACATGGCACTGTCGAAGGCGTCGCGCAGCACGGCATGGGCGGCAACCCAGGGGCCGCGCTGACTGTCCATTAGCACCACATCCGCCCCGGCTGCCTGGATGCGCGACACGCCCTCCGCGAGTAGGGCACGGAACTGGCTAAGGCTTTGGCCGCGGATCGCGCCGTTCACCCCGACCTGCCAGATCACCACCGCCGGTCGCGCCGCCACCACGTCGCGGTCCAGCCGCGCATACATTTCCGCCGCGTCCTCGCCGCCCCGGCCCCGGTTCAGAACCTGCACGGCCAGCCCGGTACGCCGGAGCGCCGCCTCGAGTTGCGCCGGATAGGCCTTGTCCGGGGAGGAAGCGTAAGCCCCCTGGGTGGAAGAGCTGCCGAAGGCTACCACGATGGCCGGCCGGCCCGCGCGCGCTGCCTCGGCCAGACGCGGGAGCACCAGAGGCTGCACCGGCGCGGGCGGGCAGGAGGGTGTGTCTTGCGCCCGCGCGGACGGTACGTCCTGCGCCCGGGCGGACGGGGTCAGGAGCAGGAGGCAGAGAAGGAGGGGGCGCCAAGCCATCCCTTGCCTATGCCGCAGCCCTCTGCCAACGCCAAGCTCCGCTTTCCCGCGGGCCGCACCAGTGTTACGGGCCGCCGGATGCGTATCCTGCTCTGGTACTGGGGGCGGCGCGGCGGCGGGGCTCAATTCACCCTTTGCCTGGCGCGCGGGCTGGCCGGCCGACCCGGCGTGTCGCTCGGCCTTTCCCTGGCCGACCGCAACGAGCTGCTGCCCGAAGCCCGCGCGCTCGGCGTGCCGCTCGACGCCGTGTCGACCTTCGCCGGGGCTGCCGGGGCAGCGCTTGGAGTTGCCCGCATCCCCTCCCTGCGCCACCGCTTGGTGGAGCAGGCCAGGTCCTTCGGTGCTGATGCCGTGGTCTCCGCCATGAATCATGTCTGGACACCCCTGGTCGCCGGTGCCCTGCCGCGGGCAGGGATCCCCTTCGTCAGCACCGTCCATGACGCCCTTCCGCATCCGGGTGACCCCGCCCTGGGCTGGGACTGGCGCCTCCGGCGGGAGCTGAACGCCGCCGCCGGTGCCGTCGCCTTCTCTGACGCCGTGGCGCGGGCCATCGCCGCCCGCCGCCCCGGCCTGCCCATCCTGCGCCTGCCCCTCGGTGCCCATCTGCCCGAAGCCCATCCACCGGCACCCAAGCGCGAAATGCCGCCCTTCGACTTCCTCTTCTTCGGCCGCCTGCGCGCCTATAAGGGCCTGGACCTGCTGCGCGACGCCTTCGCCGCGTTGCGCGCCCGCCATCCCGGCGTGACCCTGCGCGTGGTGGGGGAGGGGGACCCGGAAGCCTGCGCCCCCGGCCTTGCCGCCCTGCCTGGCGTGACCGTGGAGCCCCGATGGGTCCTGGATGCCGAGATGCCCGCCCTCGTCGCGGCCAGCCGCACCGTGGTTCTGCCCTACCGGGAGGCAAGCCAGTCCGGCGTGCTGCCTATCGCGCTCGCGCTCGGCGTGCCTGTGGTTGCCACCCCGGTGGGCGGCCTGCCCGGGCAGCTTGTGCATGGCGTCAGCGGCCTCCTTGCGCGCAACGCCACCGCCGAAGCCCTGGCCGAGGTCATGGGGGCGACCCTCGATCCCTCCCGCCACGCTGCGCTCTCGGCCGGGGCGCGCGAGGCCGGCCGGCAGCTGGCCGACTGGGACGCCCAGGCCGGGCTGCTGGAATCCTGGCTGCGGAACCTGCGCCCGGCAGCTGCCGGATGAGCCTCGCCCACCGCCTCTGGTCCCTTCTGCCCCGTTCGGCGCGGCGGGAAGCGCTGTTCGGCGCCGCCGCCCTGCTCGCCCCGCGCCCGGCCCGCCCTGAACCGGATGGCCGTGGCACCCTGGTGGTCGCGGGCTACCACAATGCCCAGACTGGGCTCGGCGTCGGCGCGCGCCGGATGCTGGCCGCCATGCGCGAGGACGGGCTGGACCCGATCGCGGCCGACCTGACCGGCCCGCACCGGCAGGGCCCTCCCGGCCCGCCGATCGCCGTTCCGCCCGGGCCAGGGACGATCATCCTGCACGTCAACGGCCCCATGCTGCCCTGGGGCCTGCTGGCGCTCGGGCGCCGGGCTGTGGTGGGGAAGCGCATCATCGCCTACTGGGCCTGGGAACTGCCTGCCCTGCCGCGGGACTGGAACCGCGGCTATGGCGCCTGCCACCGGATCTGGGCGCCCAGCCACTTCTGCGCCGAGGTCTTCGCCCGGCCTGGCCGCCCGCTGCCCCTCGTCGTCCCGCATCCGCCGCCGGTGCCGGACCCTTCCGCGCGTGGGCGGGCCAGCTTCGGCCTTCCCGCCGAAGCGTTCGTAACCCTGGCCCTGTTCGACGCCACCTCCTCGCTGGCTCGGAAGAACCCGCTCGGCGCGATCGAGGCGCATCGCCGCGCCTTTGGCAGCAGCCCGGACCACCATCTGGTGCTGAAGACCCACGGCACCGCCCAGGCCGGCCCTGCCTGGGCCGAGGTGGCACGCGCCGCGGCGGCGCAGCCGAATGTCCGGATCCTGGATGCCGACCTGTCCCGCCCCGACCTCTGGGCGCTGACGGCCTGCGCCGACCTCCTCCTCTCGCTGCATCGGGCCGAGGGCTACGGGCTGGCGATCGCGGAGGCGATGGCGCTCGGCCGCCCCGTGGTGGCGACGGGCTGGTCCGGGAACATGGATTTCATGACCGGGCCCGGCTGTCACGCGGTGCCCTTCACCCCCGTTCCCGCCCGGGACCCGCAGGGCACCTACGACATGCCGGAGGCCCGCTGGGCCGAGCCGGATCTGGACGAGGCCGCCGCCGCGCTTCGGCGGATTGCTGGCACCCCCGCCTTGCGGCGGCCTTCGCCCGTTCTGCTTCCCCCTCCCGACTACCGGGCCGCCCTCGGGCTCTGACCGGAAGGGCAGGGTTCGACAGGGCAGTGCCCGACATAATCGGCAGGTGGTCCGGCCCGTTTGGTCATCCCGCTCTAGCGACGGCGCAACAAGGCCGCTAAACGCACCCGGCCTGAACACCAGCGAAACTGGATCCAATGCCGCGCGCGCTCATCACCGGTGTGACCGGACAGGACGGGGCCTACCTGTCCCAACTCCTTCTCGAGAAGGGCTACGAGGTTTTCGGGCTGCTGCGCCGATCCTCCTCGGGCGACGTCATCGACGAGCGGCTGCGCTGGCTCGGCATCGCCGGCCGGGTGACGATGATGGACGGCAACCTCATCGACCTGTCCTCGCTCCTGCGCATCCTGCAGGAGGTCCAGCCGGACGAGGTGTACAACCTCGGCGCCCAGTCCTTCGTGAAGACCTCCTGGAACCAGCCGCTGCTGACCGGCCAGGTCACCGCGCTGGGTGCCGGCAACATGCTGGAGGCGGTGCGCCTCGCCGCGCCCAAGGCCCGCTTCTACCAGGCCTCGTCGAGCGAAATGTACGGCCTGATCCAGGAGCCCGTGCAGAGCGAGGCGACGCCCTTCTACCCGCGCTCTCCCTATGCGGTCGCCAAGCTCTACGCCCACTGGATGACGGTGAACTACCGCGAGAGCTTCGGCCTCCACGCCAGCAGCGGCATCCTGTTCAACCATGAGAGCCCGCTGCGCGGCATCGAGTTCGTGACCCGCAAGGTCACGGACGGCGCCGCCCGCATCAAGCTCGGCCTGGCTTCCGAGCTGCTGATGGGCAACATGGACGCCAAGCGCGACTGGGGCCATGCGCGGGACTACGTGAAGGCCATGTGGCTGATGCTGCAGCAGGAGGTGCCGGACGACTACGTCGTGGCCACCGGCCGCACCGTCACCGTGCGCGACATGGCCCGCATTGCCTTCGCCCATGTCGGGCTGGACTACGAGGAATTCGTGAAGGTGGATCCCGCCTTCATGCGCCCCGCCGAGGTGGACGTGCTGCTGGGCGACCCGGCCAAGGCGAAGGCCAAGCTCGGCTGGGCCGCCGAGACGAGCCTCGAGGACATGATCAAGGAGATGGTCGAGGCCGACCTCGCCCGTCACCGCGCGCGCCAGCTCCGCTAGGCCCGCCAACATGCGGCCGGCGCGCATCCTGCTGACGGGAGCCGGCGGTTTCGTCGGCTGCCATCTGCTGCCCGCGCTGCGCGCCGCCTTTCCGGATGCCGTCCTCGTCGCCGCGACGCGCAGTGCCGGGGAAGATCGGTCTGCCGGTGCGGACGAGGCGCTGGCCTTCGACCTCGACGACGCCGCCTCGATCCCGGATGCCGTCTCGGCAGCCCGACCCGATGCGGTGGTCCATCTGGCCGCCCGCGCCAATGTCGGTGCTTCCTTCCGCGACCCGATGGGGGCCTGGCGCACCAACCTCACGGGCACCGTGGCCCTGGCCGAGGCGGTGTTGCGGGTGGCGCCCGCCGCATCCTTCCTCCTCGCCTCCTCCGGCGAGGTCTACGGGCTTGCCTTCCGCAGCGGCCTGCCTGTGGCGGAGGACACCGCGCCCACCCCGGCCAACCCTTATGCCGCCAGCAAGGCGGCGGCCGATCTCGCGGTCGGGGAGATCGCGCTGCGGGGCCTGCGCGCCATTCGCCTCCGCCCCTTCACCCATACCGGCGCCGGCCAGACGGACGGCTTCGTCGTGGCCGCCTTCGCCCATCAGATCGCCCGTATCGAGGCCGGCCGGCAACCGCCTGTCCTGCGCACCGGCGCGCTGGACCGGTGGCGCGACTTCCTGGACGTGCGGGACGTCTGCGCAGCCTATGTCGCGGCCCTGGCCAGGGCGGAGACCTTGGCCCCGGGCATCGCCCTGAACATCTGCTCCGGCACCCCCCGCCGCATCGGCGACCTGCTGGACAGCCTTCTCCGCCTGGCCGGGGTCGAAGCGCGGGTGGAGCAGGAGGCGGCCCGGCTGCGCCCGACCGACGTGACCCAGGTGCTGGGCGACGGCACCCGCGCCCGTACGGCGCTGGGATGGGCGCCGGAAATCCCTTGGGAAGAAACCCTGGCGAGCGTCCTCGCCGACTGGCGCGCCCGGGTCGCGGCGGGCGAGTAGGGACGAGTTACCGCTCGGCCGGGCTGGCCGGCCGGATGACCCGGTCAGACCACAAGCCTCGTTACTCCTCGCCCGCGCGGGCGCCGACACCCAGATGTTCCGCCAGCACCTCGGCCGAGCGGCGCCACGGCATCGGCCGGAACCCCTCGCGAATTGCCGTTTCCCGCTCCGCGACCAGCGCGTCATCCGTGCAGGCCCGGCGGATAACCTCAGTGGCTGCGGTGATGTTCTCGGGATCGATATAGAGGCAGAACGGCCCCCCCGCCTCAGGCAGCGAGGTGCGGTCCGAGGCGATGCAGAGCTTCCCAAAGGACAGGCTCTCGGTCACCGGCAGGCCCCAGCCCTCATAGAGGGAGGGGAACAGGGTAAAGCGGCAGCTCCGGTACAGGGCGGCCAGTTCGGAATCCGTCGGGTCCGGCACCACCACCAGCTTGCCGCCGAGATTTCCCGAGTTCTCGATCTGCTGCATCAGGTCCTGCACCAGCCAGCCGATCCGCCCGGCGAAGACGAGGTGCGGAACGCGCTCGGGCGGCATTTCCTCCACCATCCGGCGCCAGGCGCGGAAGGCCAGCAGGTGGTTCTTGCGCGCCTCGATCGTCGAGACGACCAGCGCGTAGCCGCCCGGTGTCAGCCCGCCCGGCAGGGCCGCGGAGGCGGCTTCCTGCGTCGGTCCGGAGAAGCCGGTGCCGACGGGGATGGTACGGACGGGCCCGTTCAGCGCCACCCCCTCCCGCGCCGCCCAGCGCTCCACATCCCGCGCGGTGGCCTCTGAAATCGCGAGGAGGTGGTCTGCCCGTGGGGCGAACCCGTCGAACCAGCGCCCGAAGACCCGGACCAGCCCCGCATCGCACCATTCCGGGCGCAGCAGCGGGATCAGGTCGTAGACCAGCAGCGCGGTCCGGATAGAGGTGCCCGCGGTGGCCCGGTCCACGAAGGCACGGTAATCGGTGTGGAACCAGGGTGAGCCGAGCACGCCGAGCACGTCCCCCGGGCCGGCCAGACGGCGGATGTCCTCCCCCACCGTGGCCGCACCCGTGCTGCCCCGGGACGCCGGGCCGCGGAACAGGGATGGTGCCGCCCGCAGCGCCCGCCCGCCATGGCCCAGCGCCGTCCTTTGCGCGACCAGCGCCGCCCGCTGGGCGGCTGCGGCATGCATCAGCGGGTCACGGATGGTCAGCGGCAGCCGCCCGGCGAGCGAGCGGACGAGGCCGGGCCGGCCGGGGTTGCGCAGCCGTCCGCGCGGCACGGATGCCGGCTGCACAGCCGGCTCCAGCAGCCCCGCGAAGACCTGCTGCACCGCCTCCCAGGTCACAGTGCGGAAGCTATCCCCGATCGGGTCGTGTCGGCAGAACTGCACGCCCTCGCCCAGCAGGCCTCGCAACTCCGCGTAGAGCTCAAACGAAAGGCGCTGGATCCCGCTCGGGCGCGGGTTGCGGAGGGCGTAGTGGAAGAGGTCCTCCACATCGAGCCAGAGAGTCATCGGGGCCGGCTTTCCATCCCGGACAGCGGTAGGCCAGCCGCGCCCGGGGGACAAGCGGGGATGGCCCGGCGACCGGACCCGGGACGGACGGCTGTCAGGCGCGGCCAGCCGGGGCGACAGGACGGGGATGCACGTGCGATCCTGAACGAAGATCGTCTTACCCGGCCTTCCCTCATATGGGGGCCAGGACCTGTCCCCGGAGCTGCCCGTTGCCCGACCCCTCGTCCCCCGATCGTCCCCGCGTCGTCATCATCGGGGCGGGCGGGCACGCCAAGGTGGTGATCGAGGCTCTGCGGGCTGCCGGCTTCCCCATGCCGCTCGGCCTGATCGATCCGCACCCGCCCGCCGCCGAGGTGCTCGGTCTTCCCGTGCTCGGCGGGGACGAGTTGCTGGAGCGCCTGCGGGCGGAGGGCGCGGCGGCCGCCGTGGTGGCGCTGGGCGGCAATGCCCTGCGGCAGCGCGTGGGCGACCGGCTGGCCGCCCTGGGCTACGCCCTGCCCGCGGTGCTGCACCCTGCGGTCCAGCTCTCGCCCAGCGCCACGGTCGAGGAGGGTGCCGTCATCATGGCCCGGGCCTGCCTCGGCCCCGACGCCCGGATCGGCGCGCTGGCCATCGTCAACACCAACGCGGTGGTCGAGCACGACAACATTCTTGGCCCGGCAGCCCATATCGCCCCCGGCTGCGCCTTGGCCGGCAATGTCACGGTTGGGGAGCGGGCGCTGGTGGGGGTGGGCTCGGCGGTGCGGCCAGGGATCACCATCGGGGCGGATGCGGTGGTGGGCGCCGGCTCCGCCGTGGTGAGGGACGTTCCGCCGGGTGCTCGTGTCGGGGGCGCCCCGGCCAAGGTTCTTGGGCAGCGCGGCTGACGAAATGCCCTGGCGCGCCGGGCCGGAAAGGGGTGTAAGAGGCCCCGCATGTTTCGCCGGCGACAAGCCGGCCATGGGAGGCGAGGTCACGATGAGCGGTGCGACGAATCCGGCGCAGGGCGAGCGTCCGGCCCGCACGGCGCAGCCCCTGATCCCCGTCTATCGCCCCGACCTCTCGGGGAACGAGCGGGCCTATGTGCTGAACTGCGTGGACAGCACCTGGATCTCCTCGATCGGCGCCTATATCGGCAAGTTTGAGGCAGCCATCTCAGGCTTCACCGGCGCGAAGCACGCTGCTGCCGTTTGCAACGGCACCGTCGCGCTCCACCTGCCGCTCCACTGCATGGGCATCGGCCCGGGCGACGAGGTGATCGTCCCCGCCTTCACCTACATCGCCTCCGTCAACACCATCGCCCAGACCGGCGCGAAGCCCGTCTTCGTCGAGAGCCGCGCCGGCGACTGGCTGCTGGACCCCGAGGATGTGGAGCGCGCCATCACGCCGCGGACGAAGGCCATCATGCCCGTCCATCTCTATGGCGGCGCCTGCGACATGCCGGCGATCATGGAGATCGCCCGCCGCCGTGGCGTGAAGGTGATGGAGGACGCGGCCGAGGCACTCGGCACCACCATTCACGGCCGCCATGTCGGCACCTTCGGCGATGCCGGCAGCTTCTCCTTCTTCGGCAACAAGACCGTGACCACCGGCGAGGGGGGCATGGTGGTGACCGATGACGACGATTTTGCCGCCCAGCTCCGTCAGGTGAAGGGCCAGGGCCAGTCTCTCACGCGCCGCTACTGGCATGAGGTGCTCGGCTTCAACTACCGCATGACCAATATCTGCGCGGCCATCGGCCTAGCGCAGACCGAGCGCCTGCCGCAAATCCTGGCCGCCAAGCGCCGCCTCGCCCGCTTTTACAAGGACGCGATGGCGGAGCTGCCCGTCACCTTCCAGGTGCCGGTCGAGGGTGTGGAGAGCGCGGACTGGCTCGTCAGCCTTCTGTTGCCGGAAGGCACGGACCGGGACCGGCTGATGGCCGAGATGCAGGCCGCTGGCGTCGAGACGCGCCCGGTCTTCTTCCCCGCGCATCACATGCCGATGTACCGCGAGGACACGCGCTACCCGATTGCCGAGGACATCGCGGCCCGTGGCATCTCCCTCCCGAGCTTCCCGGCGCTGACCGATGACGAGCTGGGCCGGGTCGTTGAGGCGCTGACGGACGCGCTGCGGGCCCAGGGCAAAGCCTGAGCCCCGGGAGCGTGTGGGGGCCGCCGGGGCTTCGCCGCCCCGGGCGCCTCAGCCCAATTCGGCCATCATCGCGTCGACCACCGGTGCCACCGGCCCATCCGCCACGATCCGCCCGGAGTCCAGGCGGATGGCGCGATTGCACCAGCGCCGAGCGATTTCCATGTCGTGGGTGGCGATCACCAGGATGTCCGCGCCCGAGACGAGGGTGGTCAGCCGCGCCTCGGCCTTCTCCATGAAGGACGCGTCGCCGGCCATGAACCACTCGTCCATCAGCAGGATTTGCGGCTGCATGGCGGTGGCGATGGCGAAGGCCAGGCGGATGGCCATGCCGGCGGAATAGCCTTTGATGGGCACATCCATGAATTCGCCGAGCCCCGCGAAATCGGCCACCTCCTCCTCCAGGGCCGCCTGGCCGCTGGGGTCGAGGTTCCGGTACAGCGCGCGGAGGCGGACATTTTCCCGGCCCGTGCTGTCCGGATCCATGCCGGCGGCGGGGTCGATGAGGGAGCCGATGGACCCATCCAGCGCCAGCCGCCCGCCCACCGGCTCGTAGATTCCGGCCAGCGAGCGAAGCAGCGTGGTCTTGCCCGCGCCGTTGCGGCCGATCAGCGCAACGCGCTCCCCGGATTCGATCCGGAAGGTCAGATCGCGCAGGGCGCTGACCACCACGCGGTTGGACTCGTCGGTCCGCACGCGGGCGGCGGCCTTGGCGAGGAGCCGTTTCTTCAGGCTGCGCGCGCCCAGATGATAGAGCGGGAACTCGACCCGCAGCCCCTGCGCTTCGATATGCGCCATGATGTTCAGACCCAGAAGGCGAGCCGCCCGCGGAAGCGGGCGAAGAAGGCCAGCGACACGATGCCGACCACGGCGGTGTAGAGAAGGGCCGATACCCAGACGAGCACGCCGCCCCCGCCCTCGATCAGCGGCCCGCGGATCGTCTCCAGCACCGCGTAGAAGGGATTCAGCGGCAGCCACACGGCCGCCTCCTTCAGCAGTTCCGGCTTCCACAGGATGGGGGTGAGAAAGAAGGCCAGCTGCAGGATGTTGGCGACGATCGGCCCGATGTCGCGGAAGCGCGCGCAGATCATGCCGAGGAGGAGGGATGCGAAGAAGGCGTTCGCCAGCAGGATCAGCAGCCCGCCGATGGCCAGGAACGCCTCTGGCCCCGGGATGTGGCCGAAAGCCAGGAACACGATGGGGATGAGGGGCAGGCTGTGCGCCGCGGTCAGCACGTTGCGGAACACGCTGCGCAGCGCGTGCACGGTGAAGGGCACGCGGAGCTGGCGGATCACGCCCTCGGCCGAGGTCATCGACAGGCAAGCATCGGCCACCATGCCCGAGATGACGTTCCAGACCACCAGGCTGACGGTCAGGTGCGGCAGGTAGTCGGCCAGGCTCAACCCCAGCAGCCGGGAGTAGAGCAGGCCCAGCCCCACCATCATCAGCAAGGTGGAGAGAGTCATCCAGAACGGCCCGATCACCGAGCCGCGGTAGCGGTTGCGCATATCCAGCCGCGCAAGCGCCCAGGCCAGGCGCCAGGAGGCGAAGCCCTCGCGCAGGTCCGTTCGGGCCAGTTCCGCCCGGCGCGGCATCGCCGCGTCGAAGGCGTAGGAATCAGGGGCGAGAAGAGGTCCTGCGAGCATCGGGCGGCCCTATACACCGGCCGGTGCCCCGCCGGCCAGCGGCGGGGCACCGGACAGGCGTTACCGAACGGTAGCGCCGGGCCCGCCATAGGGTGCGCCGGGATAGGGCGCGTAGCCGGCGGGTTCGGCAAAGCCCGGCTTCTGAACCGCCTGCGGCGCGTAGGCGGAAGGCGGGGGGCCACCAGCGGCCCGGCTCAGCCGCGTGCGATCCCCGCGGGAGATCACCACGCGGTCGCCGGCCTGCAGCCCCTCCTCATTCGTCTGGACCACCTGGAAGTCTCCGCCCGTGTCCTCGCGCACCGTGAACTCCGCCGCCTGGCCGGAGCTGACACCGGAGCCGATGGCATTGCCGGCCAGACCGCCGAGCAACGCCCCGCCCAGGCCGCCAAGCACGTTCGAGCGCGGATCCCCGCCGATGAAGGACCCGGCGACGCCGCCCGCCACTGCGCCTGCCACTGTGCCGACCCCTCCGCCATTTCCGCGCACCGTAACCGGCCGCGTGCCGACAATGGTGCCATAGGAGACCATTGCCGTCCGGCCGAGCGCCCCTGTGCTGTAGACCGCGCCCGTATCCTGGGGCGCGCAGGCCGACACGCCACCGGCGAGAAGCGCCACGGCGAGAATGGGGGTGAGGTGACGGATCGACATGCGAAAATCCCCTGGATCAGTCGTGGAAAGCGCCAGATTGGGAGTGACCGCGGCCTGCACCACCCCCGGCCGGTGCCCGATGCGGGCGCGGCGTACGGCGTGCCATCCCTGCCGCGGGCGCTGCCTCGCCGCAACCCGGCCGCAAAGTCTCCTTGCCGCGGCCGCAAGCATCCGTTAGCCCTGCCGGTGCGACAGTTGTCGCGGCCGGCGGGAGCTGGCGGAACCGCGTGGGGACGTGGTGCCGTTGCCTTCCGCGCCCTCCGGGCAACCGGATGGGCCACAGGACAGGGGGTTGAGGGGATGAACCTGATCGCTGGAGGCGCGCTCGCGCCAGATGCGCGCATGCCCGGTTCGGTCTCGTCGGGGATGAAGCGCGGTGCGCGGGCCCTGGCGGCGGTCTCGCTGGTGGCGGCCCTTGCCGCCTGCAGCAGCCAGCCGGAAACGGGCCCAGCCACCAGTGCCCGTATCTCCGCCTCCTCCTCCCGGATCGCCAGCTACGACCCGCCCGGCCCGCCCTCCGACCCCTGGGGCCCCTATATCCGCGAGGCCTCCTCTCGCTTCGACGTGCCGGAGCGTTGGATCCGCGAGGTGATGCGCCAGGAGAGCGGCGGGCGCGTCGCAGCCACCTCCCGCGTCGGCGCCATGGGCCTGCTGCAGCTGATGCCGGGCACCTATGCCGAGCTGAACGCCAAGCACGGCCTGGGCGACGACCCCTACCATCCCTGGTCCAACATGATGGCCGGCACGGCTTATATCCGCGAGATGTACGACCTGTACGGCTCGCCGGGCTTCCTTGCCGCGTATAACGGCGGCCCGCGGCGGCTGGAGAACTACCTCTGGGCCGGCGGGCGCATGCCGGACGAGACGCGCAACTACGTCGCCCGCATCGGGCCGCGCCTGAGCGGCGAGCCGCGCCGCCGCGCGCCGGACGAGGTCTATGCCGCGGCCGATATCGGCCTGAACCCGCCCTCCCGCCGCAGCAGCGGCGCCGACCCCGCCACGATGCTGGCGATCCGCGAGCAGCGCCGCAACGCGGCCCCCGTCCAGATGGCCCGCCAGTCGCCGGCCGTGGCGCCCGCGCAGTCCCAGCTCGCCTCGCTGGGGCCGAATGTCTACGGCATGGAGCCCATCCCGGACGGCTCGACCTACAGCAGCACGCCGGCCGCAAACACGCAGCTCGCCTCGCTCGGCCCGAACGTGATCCGGATGGAGCCGATCCCCGACGGGTCGACCTATCCGCGGGAGACCGCGCCCGTCGTCGTCGCCCGGATGGACCCCATTCCCGACGGCTCCACCTATGCCCGCGAGCCCGCCCCGACGGTGGTCGCGCGGATGGATCCGATCCCCGATCCGCCCGTCGCCGCGCCGCGTGGCGGCATTGCCGTCGCCTCGGCCGAGGCCCGTCCCTTCGCCCAGGCGTCCAGCGCGCCCGCCGCAATCCCCTTCGAGCGGGCGACCGGGCGCGGCTTCTCCTTCGTCTCCCCGGCCCAGGCCGGCACGCTCCCGGCGCCGATGACGCGCCAGGGAGGCCTGCCCCCGGGCGTGATGCGCGCCGGTGTTCCCTCCGCCCCCGCCCAGGCTGCTCCGGCCACCGGCGGCTGGGCAATCCAGGTGGGCGCCTTCGCCAGCGAGAACCTCGCCCGCGATGCCGCCGGACAGGCCCGCAGCGGCGCCGGCAACGGCCAGGCGGTCGTCACCCCCGTGCCGCAGGGCCGCAGCACCCTCTACCGCGCACGCGTCACCGGCCTTTCCCGCGATGCCGCCCAGACGGCCTGCGACCGCCTTCGCGCCCGCGGGACCTGCATGATCGTCTCGCCCGACGCCCAGAGCTGAAGGCCGCGCTCTGAACATGAAAAAGGCCGGGGAGGCAGCTCCCCGGCCTTTTTCCGTTCAGGGCTCTTCGGCTCAAACGCCCAGGACGACCGCCCCGCCGAAGCTGCGGTCTACGAAAGCCTTCACCGCCGGATCCGCGTAGCCAGCGGCCAGCCTTGCCGCCCAGGGCGCCTGCGCATCGGCGCGGCGCACCACGACAAGGCAGGTATAGGGGTTGGTGCGCGCCCCATCGGCCGATTCCGCGACCAGGCTGTCCCGCCCGGGCTGCAGCCCGGCCGGCACCGCGTAGTTGCCGGTGATGGCAGCGGCGTCCACGTCGTCGATCGCACGGGCGATGGTCGCCGCCTCAAGCTCCACGATGCGGATGCGGCGGGGGTTTTCCGTGATGTCGGCCACTGTCGCGCTGTAATCGGCGCCGGCGCGCAGCTTGAACAGCCCGGCGCCTGCCAGCAGCACCAGCGCGCGGCCGCCATTGGTCGGGTCATTCGGGATGGCCACGCGGGCGCCGTTCGGCAGCTCGGCAAGCGTCTTCACCTTGCGGCTGAACACCGCCATCGCCGTCAGCACGGTCTTGCCGACGGGCACGAAGTCGTAGCCGCGCTGGGTCTTCTGCGCGTCCAGGAAGGGCTGGTGCTGATAGGTGTTGGCGTCGATCTCGCCACCCTGTAGGGCGACGTTGGGCTGGATGAAGTCGCTGAACTCGGTGATGCGGACCACCAGCCCATCCTTGGACACGGCGTCCCGCACCTGCTCCAGCACCTGCGCATGGACGCCCGCGGTGACGCCGACGCGAAGCGGCCGGGCGGCGGTGCCGATCGCGGCCCCCTGGGCAAGGGCGTGACGCGCCAGGATCAGGGCTGGCGTTGCCAGGAGAAGGCTGCGGCGGAGCATGGTGGGATTTCCTCTCTGGGATCAGAAGGCGGGGACGACGGCGCCCTGGAAGGTGGTCTCAGCGAAGCGCTTGATCTCGTCGTTCTGGTAGGCCGCGAGCAGGCGGCGCACCCAGGGCGCCTCGCGGTCCGGCTGGCGCACGACGATGAGGTTGGCATAGGGGCTGTCGGCGCCCTCAACGGCCAGGGAGTCCCGCACGGGGTTCAGCCCGGCGGGGATGGCGAAGTTCGTGTTGATCGCGGCCGCTTCCACATCCTCCAGCGCGCGCGGGATCTGCGCGGCCTCGAGCTCGACCACGCGGATGCGGCGCGGATTCTCGGTGATGTCGGCCACCGTCGCGGTGTGGTCGGCGCCCGGCCGGAGGGTGAACAGCCCGGCCTTGGCCAGCAAAACCAGGGCGCGGCCGCCATTGCTCGGATCGTTCGGGACGGCCACCCGGGCGCCGTTCGGCACATCGGCCACGGCCTTGAGGCGGCGGGAATAGACGCCCATCGGGAAGATCAGCGTCTTGCCAACGGCCACCAGCGGCAGGCGCCGGTCGCGCACCGCTGCATCCAGAAAGGGCTGGTGCTGGTAGGAGTTGGCGTCCAGGTCGCCCGCGGTCAGCGCCGCATTGGGCTGAATGTAGTCGGTGAACTCGACCACGCGGATCACCAGCCCGTCGCGGGCC
The DNA here is from genome assembly GCF_054165765.1 of Roseomonas sp. WA12. Classification (NCBI taxonomy): domain Bacteria; kingdom Pseudomonadati; phylum Pseudomonadota; class Alphaproteobacteria; order Acetobacterales; family Roseomonadaceae; genus Roseomonas; species Roseomonas sp. WA12. The sequence goes on from NZ_CM135108.1 coordinate 4,765,953, forward strand.
GCGATCTCCCGCACCTTGTCCAGCACCTGGGAATGCGGGCCGGCCGTGGCGCCGATGCGAAGGGGGCGCTGCGCCGTGCCGATATCCTGCGCGAACGCAGCGGCGGGGGCGAGGGCGGCGAGGGTCGCGAGGGTGCGGCGTGTGATCTGCATCGTTGTTGTCCCGTGTGTCAGCGCCGGCTGAACCGCCGGACGAGCCAGTCGCCCAGGGATTGCAGCCCCTGGACGAAGAGGATGAGGATGATGACGACGGTCGCCATCACCTCCGGCATGAAGCGCTGGTAGCCGAAGCGGATGCCGAGATCGCCCAGCCCCCCGCCGCCGATCGCCCCCGCCATGGCGGAGTAGCCGACGAGGCTGACGAGGGTGACGGTGATGGCCGCGATGATCCCGGGCAGGGCTTCCGGCACCAGAACGCGCGCCATGATCTGCGTGCGCGTGGCGCCCATGGCGCGCGCCGCCTCGATCACGCCGCGATCCACCTCGCGCAACGCGTTGTCGAACAGCCGCGCGATGAAGGCGATGGCGGCCAGCGAGAGCGGCACGAGCGCGGCCGTGGTGCCGATGGAGGTGCCCGCGACCATCCGCGTGAAGGGCACGATCGCCACCATCAGGATGATGAAGGGGGTGGAGCGCACGGCGTTCACCAGCAGCCCGATCGGCCGGTTGATCCAGCCATTGGGCGAGAGCCCGTTGGAATCCGTGGTGTGCAGCAGCAGCGCGAGCGGCAGGCCGATGAGGACGGCGATGACGGCGCTGCCGAAGGTCATCAGCAGCGTCTGCCAGGCAGCCTCGATCATGAGGTCCGTCAGCGCGGGGGGCAGCCAGGGGATCATGCCGGGTCCTCCCCGATTTCGGAAACGTCGAGGCCGAGGCCGCGCATCCAGGTGATGGAATCGGCGATGGCGGCGGGCGGGCCGTAGGCCGCGAAGGCCATGAGGCCGTAGGGCTCGGACCCGATGGCGTCGATCCGGCCGGAGACGATGTTCAGGTCCAGCCCGAAGCGGCGGGATGCCTCGCTGACCACGGCGCGGGTGGAGGAAGGGCCGGCGAACAGCACCTGCAGCAGCCGCCGCTCCTCCCCCGGGTTCGGGGCAGGCAGCTGCGCCACGGTGCCGGGCGGCACGACATAGCCGATCACCTCGGAGACGAAGCGTCGCGTCGTGGCATGGGCGGGCCGGGTGAACACGTCGAAGACCCGTCCCTGCTCGATCACGCGCCCGGCCTCCATGACGGCCACCCGGTCGCAGATCGCCTTTACCACCGCCATTTCATGCGTGATCAGCAGGACCGTCAGGTCCAGCCGGTCGCGGACGGAGCGGATGAGGGCGAGGATCTCCTCCGTCGTCTCCGGGTCCAGCGCGCTCGTCGCCTCGTCGCAGAGCAGGACCTGGGGGCGGGAGGCCAGGGCGCGCGCGATACCGACGCGCTGCTTCTGCCCGCCCGAGAGCTGGGCCGGATAGGCATCCCGCCGCGCCTCCAGCCCGACCAGCGGCAGCAGCTCGGCCACCCGCACCTCCCGCTCGGCGCGGGGCACGCCCGCGATCTCCAGCGGGAAGGCGATGTTGCCGGCGACCGTGCGAGAGGAGAGCAGGTTGAAGTGCTGGAACACCATGCCGATCCCGCGCCGGGCGCCGCGCAGCGCGGTCTCGTCCAGCCGCGTCATCGCCTCGCTCAGCACGGTCACCTCGCCCGAATCGGGTCGCTCCAGCAGGTTCACGCAGCGCAGCAGGGTGGATTTGCCGGCACCCGAACGCCCGACGATCCCGAAGATCTCTCCGGGCGCGACCTCGAGCGAAACGCCGTCGAGCGCGCGTAGCGGGGTCCCGCGGCCGCGGAATTCGCGAACCAGGTCGCGGAGGAGGATAGCCGGCGCGGGGCCGGGTGGAGCGGACATCGGCGGAACCCGGAGGGAAGGGGAGGGGGGTCAGGCCCGGCGGGTCTGCCACGGATGGAGGGGGCGCGAAATGCAACAGGCCGCGGGGCAGACCCTGGTCCGGCGCACCGGCCTTTCTCCTCTTTCGAAGCGTGGTATCCAGATTGGCACCTAATGCGGTCGTGCAACGCTGTCAACGCGAGCGACCGACTTGCCGCCCGCGGGGCCGGGCCGCACCATGCCGCGCATGGATATCCAACGCTTCGACGCACTGGTGGTCGGTGCCGGAATTGGCGGCGCGACCGCCGCTGCTCATCTCGCCCCCACCCGCCGCACGGCCCTGGTCGAGGCGGAGGAGAGCGCCGGCTATCATACGACCGGGCGCTCGGCCGCGATCTGGATCCTCAACTACGGCACGGCCGACGCGCAGCTTCTCACGGCTGCCTCCGGCCCCTTCTTCCGCGCGCCTCCGCCAGGTTTCGCCGATGTGCCGCTCATGGCGCCGCGTCCGGTCGTCCACCTCGCCCCTGAAGACCAGTTGCCCGCGCTGGAAGCCCTGATGGCACGCGGCGAGGGTATTGAGGCGATCACCCCCGAGGCCGTGCGCGCCATGGCCCCCGGCCTGCGCCCAGGCTACGCAGTGGCCGCCGCGATCGAGCGCAACGCCTTCGACATGGATGTGGCCGCCCTCCATGCGGGTTTCCTGCGGCAGGTGAAGGCCCATGGCGGCACCCTCGCCCTGCGGCAGCGCGCCGGCCGCATCTGGCAGGAATCCGGCCTGTGGCACGCCGAAACCGCCGACGGCACCGTCTTCGCCGCCCCTGTGCTGGTGAATGCTGCCGGCGCCTGGGGCGACGAGGTGGCGCGTTTCGCCGGCGTCGCCCCGCTCGGCCTGCAGCCGAAGCGCCGCACCGCGCTGATCGTCGATCCCGCGCCGCACGACGTCTCGGACTGGCCCCTGCTCGGCGACGTGGCGCACAGCTGGTACGCGCGCCCGGAGGCCCGCACCAAGCTCATGGTCTCCCCCGCCGACGAAACGGACAGCGACCCGATGGACGCACAGCCCGACGAGCTGGACGTAGCCATCGCCGTGGATCGCTTCGAGAGCGCCCTCGACATCCCCGTCCGCCGGGTGGAGCACCGCTGGGCGGGCCTGCGCACCTTCACCCCCGATCGCGGCCTGGCCATCGGCCCCTCGGGCACGAATGGCTTTTTCTGGAATTGCGGCCAGGGCGGCTACGGCATCCAGACCGCCCCCGCCGCCGGCCGCCTTCTGGCACTGCTGGTCAATGACGAGGACCCCGAGGGCCTGCGGGACATCATCCCGCTGGTCGATCCCTGCCGTTTCGCCGGAACCGCCTGATGATCCCGCTCCCCACCCATGACGATGTCCGCGCCGCCGCAGTCCGTCTGGCCGGGCGCGTGGTCCGCACGCCGATGCTGCGCCATCCCGTGCTGGATGCGTTGACCGGCGGCACGGTCCTGATCAAGCCGGAGCCGCTGCAGCGCACCGGTTCCTTCAAGTTCCGCGGTGCCACCAACGCCGTGTTGAAGCTGGCGGAAAAAGGCCGCGCCGGCGGGGTGGTGACCCATTCCTCCGGCAATCACGGCCAGGCCCTGGCCTCCGCGGCCGCCTCCGCAGGCGTGCGCGCCTTGATCGCGATGCCGCAGGACGCCCCCGCCATCAAGGTGGAGAGCACCCGCCGCTGGGGTGCCGAGATCCAGTTCTTCGATCGCCTGACCACCGACCGCGAGGCCCTGGCCGCCCGGCTGGCCGAGGAGCGCGACGCCACTGTCATCCCGCCTTTCGACCACCCGGACGTGATCGCCGGCCAGGGCACCCTGGCGCTGGAACTGATCGAGGATGCGGAAGCGGCCGGCCTGCGGCTGGACGCCATGGCCATCTGCACGGGTGGCGGTGGCTTGACGGCCGGCTGCGCCCTGGCCTTCGAGGGCGCGAGCCCTTCAACCCAGATCTATGCCGCCGAGCCCGAGGGCTGGGATGACACCGCCCGGTCCCTCGCCGCCGGCGAACGGCTCTCGGCGGACGGGAAGGGCTCGACCTTCTGCGATTCGCTGCTCTCCATCCGCCCGGGCGAGATCACCTTCGCGGTGAACCAACCCCGCCTGGCCGGCGGCGTTGCCGTGACGCCGGAGGAGGTGCTGGCCGCCATGCGCTTCGCCTTCGACCACCTGAAGCTGGTGGTGGAGCCCGGCGGCGCCGTTGCGCTCGCCGCCGTGCTGGCCGGACGCGTGCCCGCGAAGGGCCGTACCCTGGGCGTGGTGATCAGCGGCGGGAATGTCGATCCCGCCGTCTTCGCCCGCGCCCTGGGCTAGCGCAGGGCCTCAGGAGTAGCCCTTCTGCTCGTGGTCCTTGGAGGCCTCTTCCTGGGTCTCGGCGCGCTTGTTCACCTGGTCGGCCGAAGTCTGGCCTGAGCCGGTACCGTCGGACGCCGGCTGGGTTGCACCGCCCTGGCCGGAGCCGGAGGAAGCACCCCCCTCGGCCGGGCGGAAGTCGAAGTTGCCGCCCTCGCTCTGCCAGGTCTGCACCGTCAGCACCCGCGCACCCCCCTTGCTCTCATGCGGGCCGTGCACCACGCCCTTGGCATGGGTGAGGAAGGCGCCAACCCCGAGTGTCTCGCCCTTTTCGATCAGGTCTCCCTCGAGAACGTAGTGCATCTCGGACCCGGCATCGTGGAAATGCGCCGGGATCACCCCGCCCGCGGGCAGGTGAACGATGGAGGTGACCACGCCCTTCGAACGGTCCTCGTTCAGGATCTGGATCTTGAACGCGCCGGTGGCGCCCGGGATCTCGAAGGGCACCGCCTCGCCCGCCTGAGCCATCTGCAAGCCGCTATCCGCCACTGTCGCCTCCATTCCTTCGAGCGCAACGAACGTGGGGGCGGAGCGGGAAGTTGCCAGGGCTAGTTGCCAGGGCGGGCGCGCCGTTTCAGGCGGCCCGCAGGTGCTCCAGCAGGCGCGGCATCAGCTCCACTAGGTTGCAGGGGCGGAAGCGGGAATCGAGCTGGTGGACGAGGATGTCGTCCCACCCGTCCTTCACCGCTCCCGTGCTGCCCGGCAAGGCGAACAGATAGGTGCCGCCCGCCACACCCCCGATAGCGCGGGACTGGATCGTGGAGGTGCCAATCTTCTGGTAGCTCAGCATGCGGAACAGCTCCCCGAAGCCGGTGATCTCCTTCTCTAGCACCCGGGCGAAGGCCTCGGGCGTCACGTCCCGCCCGGTGATGCCGGTGCCGCCGGTGGTGATCACGCAGTCCACCTGCGGGTCCGCGATCCAGCGCCGGAGCTGGGCTTCGATCGTCTCCGCCTCGTCGCGCAGGATGGCGCGGTCCGCCAGGCGGTGGCCCGAGGCTTCGACCCGCGCGGCCAGCGTGTCGCCGGAGCGGTCAGAGGCGAGGTCCCGCGTGTCGCTGACCGTCAGGATCGCGATGTTCACGGGAAGGAAGGGGCGCGTTTCATCGATCGGCATGGATGGAAGATCCTCTGGCAGATCCGGTGAATATAGGGACAGCCCTGGGCGAAGCCGCCCCCTTCGCGGCGCGTTCCCGCCGTGGCAGGGTCTGCCCGGCTCAGTCACGCAACAAGGGTCAGGAGAATTGGATGCCCCGGCTGCTGAACATCCTCGGCTTCCTGGCCTTCGTGATCGGGGCCGTGGCCCTGGCCGTCACGCTCTACATCCTGCTGGCCGGGGTGGTCGGCTGGAATCCCTTCAGCTACGGCCGGCCGCTGATCGCGGGGACGACCACGATGCTCGTCACGCTCGTGACCGGGCTGGTGCTTCTGATCCTCGGCGCCGTGCTGGCCCGCATCTCGGCGCGTGCCGAGTGGCGGCGCGAGATGCAGGACACCGTCGCGCCGTGATGGCTGGGGCTGGTTCCCCCGGCCCCTCTCAGTCCGCGGTGATCCGCGCGGCGGCGATCACCGGCCGCCAGCGATCCAGCTCCTCCTGCACCAGGGCGGTGTAGCCGGCCCGGTCCAACGTGCCGGGCGTGACGCCGATGCGGCCAAAACGCTCCTTCACGAATTCCGTCTTCAGCGCCTCCCCGATCACCTTCTGCCAGCGATCCGAGACTGCATCCGGGATGCCGGCAGCGGCCGAGAAGCCGAACCAGCTCGTCGCGGTGGCACCCGGATATCCGGCTTCGGCAAAGGTGGGCACGTCAGGAAGAGTGGAATCGCGCTCCGGCCCGCTCACGGCCAGGGGGCGCAGGCGGTTTGCCTGCAGATGCGGCAGGACGATCGGCAGGCTTTCCATCAGGCAGGGGATCTGCCCGCCCATCGTGTCCGTCAGCGCCGCGGCTGAGCCGCGATAGGGGACATGCTCCAGCGTGATGCCCGCATCCCGTGCAAGAAGCTGCCCGACCAGGTGGTTCAGCGTGCCATTCCCGCCCGAGCCGTAGATCACCGGCCTTGTCTTCGCGAGGGCCACGAACTCCGCCACGTCTTTCGCGGGCAGGTCGTTGTTCACCGCCAGTACGCAGGAGAAGGTGCCCACCAGATGCAGGTGGGTGAAGTCGCCTAACGCGTCATAGGGCACGCTGCGGTACAGCACCGGCCCGGTGCCGTGCGACGCGCCGCTCGACATGATGACCACATGCGCATCGCCGCGCGCCTTCGCAACGATATCGGCGCCCACCATGCCGCCCGCGCCTACGCGGTTCTCCAGCACGATCGGCTGGCCGAGTTCGTTGCCGATCTGCTGGACCAGCACGCGGGAGAGGGTGTCGGCCGCACCACCGGGCGGGAAGTTGATGATCCAGCGGATCGGCCGCACCGGCCAGGCTGGCTGCGCGCGCAGCGCAGGGGCCGCGAGCAGCGAAGCACCCGCCCCGAGAAGTGCGCGGCGTGAGTGGGCGGTCTGCATCGTCATCGTGCTTCTCTCGACGGGCCGGCGATTGCCAGCGCAAGGGGGCGGGGATAACGCTATCACCATTCCTCGGCGGTTCCTGGCACGCCGCGTGCCACATGCCCGCAAGACCGTTCCGAGCTGCGTCAGGATCCCCGATGAATTTCGATCTTCTCTTCCGCCAGGTGCGTCTCGTGGATACGGGGCCGGACGGCGCGCCGGTGGATGTCGCCGTTGCCGGGGGAAAGATCGCCGAGATCGGGCCGAACCTGTCCTGCGAAGCGGTCGAGGTGGTGGACGGCGCGGGCCGCCTGCTCGCGCCCGGCTTCGTGGAAACCCATATTCATCTCGACAAGAGCTGCGTGATTGACCGCTGCGCCTGCGAGACCGGCCGCGCCCACCGCGCGATGGAGCGCGTCTCCGAGGTCAAGCACACATTCTCCGTCGATGACGTGCGCGCCCGCGCCCGCCGCACGCTCGAGAAATGCATCCTCCACGGCTGCACCACCATGCGCACCCATGTGGAGGTGGATCCCAAGGTCGGCCTGCGCGGCTTCGAGGGGGTGAAGTCCCTCATCGCCGAATACGCCTGGGCGATCGACGTCGAGATCTGCGTGATGCCGCAGGAAGGCCTGCTGGATAACCCCGGCACGGATGAGCTGATGGTGGCCGCGCTGAAGAACGGCGCCGGCGTCGTCGGCGCCGCGCCCAATTTCGACCGCGACCGCGCCGGCCAGATCCGCCGCGTGTTTGAGATGGCCCGCGAGTTCGACGTGGACATCGACATGCATCTCGACAGCGGCAACTCCGCCGAGGGGCTGGACACGCTTCTCGTCTGCGAGCTGACGGAGAAGTACGGCTGGGGCGGCCGCGTTGCCATTGGCCATGTCAGCAAGCTCTCGCTTATTCCGCCGGATGCCGTGGACACAGTGGCGCGCCGCATGGCCGATGTGGGCGTTGCCCTCACCGTCCTGCCCTCCACTGATCTTTATCTCGGCGGGCGCGACCAGGTCGACAACATCCGCCGCAACGTGGTGGACGCGAACCGGCTGGTGAAGTCCGGCGTCACCTGTTCGATCTCGTCGAACAACATCCTGAACCCCTTCACCCCGATGGGCGACGGCCAGCTCATCCGCCAGGCGAATCTCTACGCCAACATCGTCCAGCGCGGCATGCGCGACGACCTGCGCGACACCTGGGACATGTTCACCGCCGGCTCCGCGAAGCTGCTGCGGCGTGACAACTACGGCGTGGCCGTGGGCAACCCCGCCGACCTCACCCTGGTGGACGCACCATCCCCCGCCGACGCGCTGCGCGAGATCAGCCCCGTGCTCGCGGCCTTTAAGGGCGGGCGGCGGACGGTGACGCGGGCGGTGCCGGTGCTGCATCGGCCGGTGTGAGAAAGGCCGGGGGGATGTATCCCCCGGATGTCTGTAATGTTGGTGCGCCGGGGAGAATTCCTTCTCCCCGGCCTTCCTTCACCCGGGTGCCCAGGCCGCGATCCGGTCGGCCGCATCCTCCCAGCCGACATCCAGCATCAGCAGATGCCCGGCCTCGCTCAGGAAGCGAGCCGAGGTGCCGTGCCACGCAGCGCAGCGCTCCACGGCATCGCGCGGAATCAGCCGGTCATGCGCCGCGCCCAGCACCATCACCGGGCGGCCATGCACCCAGCCCGGCGTCACGGGCTGCGGCATCTGCGCCTCCATCATCGCGGTCGGCGCTTCATTCCCCAGCCGTGCCGCGTGGTGCAGCGCGGCCTCCGGATCCATGCCCGGCCCGAACAGCCCGCGCAGCACGGCGGGGGAGGGCGCCCCAGGACCCACGATCCGCGAAACCTCGCCCCACAGCACCGGGTCCGAGGCCGCGAGATGCGCGTTGGACCACCACAACCCCTCTGGCGGTACCGGCGCCAGCAGCGCGGCGCCGCGCACATGGCGGTGGTCCAGCACGCGCTGCGCGATCAATGCACCGAGCGAATGGCCCACCAGGATCGCCGGCCCTTCCTCCAGCACGGCACGCACGACCGAGACCCGGTCCGACAGCGTTTCCCCATGCAGCGGTACGGCCAGGCAGGGATGGCCGGCGGCGGCCAGACGCTGCGCGAAGCCCTCCGCCCAGATCCAGGGGCCGCATGCGGCGCCGTGGAGCAGCACCATGCGAGTGGCCGGCGCCACCCCTGCGGGCGGATCGAAGCGCAGGGTCAAACGCCCAGCCCCGCGACGGCGGCGTCGGCTACGCGGCGCCGGCGCAGCACATCCACGGTCGCCTGCGCCGTGCTGGCCGCGACGCCCATGCGCTGCAGGGCGAAATCGGCGATGCCCAGTGCGACCTCCCGCTCCCCCATCACCGCAAGCCCCGTCGAATCCTGGTCATGCAGCCAGTCCACCTCCGCATCCTGATGGGCGCGCACCGTGACCACGATGGTCGGATTGGCGGCCCGTCCCAGTTCCACCACCCGCCGCGCCTCGAAAGCGAGCGGCAGGGTGACGATCAGCAGCCGGGCGCGGCCCACATGCGCTGCCTCCAGCATCTCGGGCTGCGTGCCGTCGCCCCATAACGCGGGCACGCCTTGGCCGAGCAGCACGTCCACCCGATGACGGTCATCCTCGATGACGATGAAGGGCAGGTTGTGCCGCCGCAGCGCCGCCGCCACAAGCACGCCCACCCGCCCGTAGCCGACCAGCACCGCGTGCTTCTCCAGCCGCGGCAGGTTGGCGGCGAAGAGCGCGGCCCCCTCCCGCCCTGGCTGTGGCGGCACCGGCATCCGCGCCGCCAGCGCCGCCAGCGCGCGACGGGTGAGAGGCATGAGGAGAATGGCGCCGAAGCTGCCCATCAGAATCGGCCCGCGCAGGGCCGCCGGCAGGATGCCCTGGCCGATCGCCAGTTCCATCAGCACGAAGGAGAACTCGCCGATCTGGGCCAGCGCGGCCGCGACCACCGCGGCGGTGGCGGGCGGCACGCGCAGCCCGACCAGCAGCAGGAAGCTCGCCACCCCCGTGCCCAGCAGCACCACGGCCAGAGCCAGCAGCGAGGTCACCGGCGCCTCGAGTACCGAGAGCGGGTTAAGCAGCATGCCGACGGAGACGAAGAAGATCGCCGCGAAGATCCGTTGCAGCGGCAGGGTTTCCGCCGCCGCCTGATGGCCCAGGTCGCTTTCGCCCAGCACCACCCCGGCGAAGAAGGCGCCGAGCGCGAAGGAGACGCCGAACAGGGTGGAGGCCCCGAAGGCGACACCGAGCGCCACCACCACGACGGCCAGGGTGAACAGCTCCCGCGAGCCCGATCGCGCCACCTGCCCCAGCGCCCAGGGCAGGGTGCGCCGCCCGGCCACCAGCATGAGCGCGGCGAAGGCACCCAGCTTGGCCAGGGCCAGCAGGATCGCGGTCCCGATCCCGTCCACCGCCGCCCCGGCAAGCCCGCCGCCCGAGGCGGCGGGCAGCAGCACCAGTCCCAGCACCACCAGCAGGTCCTGCAGCACCAGCCAGCCCAGCGCGATCCGCCCCGCCTCGCCCGAGAGCATCCCGCGCTCCTCCAGCGCCCGGGTGGCGACGGCGGTGGAGGCGATCGCCAGCGCCATGCCGAAGACCAGCGCCGGCCCAAGGCCCAGCCCCGGCAGAGCCATGCCCAGCGCGGCGCCGAGCAGTGCGCCGATCACCACCTGCGCCGTCGCCCCCGGCACAGCGACCCGCCATACCGCCAGCAGGTCCTGCGGCCGGAAATGCAGGCCCACGCCGAACAGCAACAGACCGACCCCGACCTCGGCCAGGGTGCGGGTGAACTCGCCGTCGATGGTCACGCCGGGGGTATTCGGCCCAATGGCGACGCCGGCAACGAGGTAGCCCACCAGCGGCGGCATACGCAGCATTCGCGCCACCAACCCGAAGGTGAAGGCGGCAGCCAGGCCGAGCACAAGGCTGGTGAGGAAAGGCGACGCATGTTCCATCAAGGTGAGTTGTCGCAGCCGCCACCGTCCAGGGCCAGGGCCGATCGGCAACCTCGGCTGCTCACCCTTCAGGCGAGGACGACGAGCACCACGCTGGCCACGATCAGCAACGCTCCCGCGGCATCCCGAAGCTTCAGCGGCTCACGCAGGTACCAGCGGCCGAAGGCGAGGGTGAAGACGATCTCCACCTGCCCGACCGAGCGCACCAGCGCCACCGGCGCCAGCGCAAAGCCGGTGAACCAGCAGGCCGACCCCATGGCAGAGAGCAGCCCCACCGGCGCCGCGTTCCGCCACTGCCGGAACACCTGCCCCACCGAGGCCGGCTCCCGCGCAAGCAGCCACCCGCCCTGCAGCACCGTCTGCATGGCATTGGTGACGACGAGGGTGCAGAGCGCGCCCAGCACGGGATCCGGCGCCGCCAGGTGCTGGTTGGCCGCCCGGATGCAGATGCCGGTCAGCCCGAAGCAGGCCCCGGCCGCCACGCCATAGAGCGCAGCGGGCTGCGCCGTGGCCTGCAGCGCCTCCCGAAGGCTGGACACCTTCCCCGCCATGGAGAGCCACAGCACCGCCGAGACCCCCACGGCCACGCCCACCCAGGCGAGGGGCGCGATGTGCTCGCCCAGCAGGATCATGGCGAAAACAGCCCCCTGCAGCGCCTCCGTCTTGGAATAGGCGGTGCCGACCGCGAAGCCGCGCGGCGCGAAGGAGAGGATGAGGAAGAGGGTCCCGAAGATCTGCAGCACCCCGCCAACCGCGCAGAGGAGCAGCGAGACGGGGCCGAAGGACGGCAGGGCGCTGCCCGAGGCCCACCACCACAGGCCGACCATCGCGAGGCCTGGCGGCACGCCATAGAGGTATCGCACCACCGCCGCGGCGTTGAGGGACAGCGTGCCCCGCAGCTTCTGCTGCAGGGCGGTGCGCCAGCACTGAAACAGCGCGGCGGAGAGGGTGGCGGCAAGCCAGAGAGGCATGGTGTTCAGCGCGTCCGGCAGAGGCGCGGCCGGGGCGGCACATCGCAGGTGAGGGGAAGCGCCGCGCAGGGTCGTCTTGCCCCTTCTTCACGTCAATCCGCGCAACCGCCCGGGCCGGGGGCCCGTTCCTGCACCGTCCCCGGCGGCACCCGCGCGACGCCACGATCCCGCCCGGGACGAACCCAAGAGAACGGACGGCGAGGCCCATGGCGAAGAAGGTCGGCGATTTCTTTTGGGAACGGCTGCACCAATGGGGCGTGCGCCGGGTCTTCGGCTATCCCGGGGATGGGGTGAACGGGTTGCTCGCCGGCCTGCAGCGCTTCGGGACGGACAAGATCGAGTTCGTGCAGGTCCGGCACGAGGAGATGGCGGCCTTCATGGCCTCCGCCCATTCCAAGTTCACCGGCGAGGTCGGCGTCTGCCTCTCCACCAGCGGCCCCGGCGCCACGCATCTCCTCACCGGCATGTACGACGCGGCGGCGGACCACATGCCGATGCTGGCCATCGCCGGCCACACCGCGCGCACGGCGATCGGCGGCCATTACCAGCAGGAAGTGGACCTGATGACGACCTTCAAGGACGTCGCGGGCGCCTTCGTGCAGCAGGCCACGGTGCCATCCCAGATGCGCCACCTGGTGGACCGCGCCATGCGCACCGCCATGGGCGAGCGCCGCGTCACCGCCCTCATCGTGCCCAACGACCTGCCGGACGAGCCCTATGAGGACCCGCCGCACGAGCACAACACCGTCCATTCCGGCGTGGGCTGGACGCCGCCGCGTGTGATGCCGCGCGACGAGGACCTGGCACGCGCGGCGGCCGTGCTGAACGAGGGCAAGAAGGTCGCCATGCTTGTCGGCGCGGGGGCCGCGGATGCGGTGCCGGAACTGATCGCGGTCGCCGACCGGCTCGGTGCCGGCGCTGCCAAGGCGCTGCTCGGCAAGGCCGTGCTGCCCGACAGCCTGCCCTGGGTGACCGGCACCATCGGCCTGCTCGGCACGCGGCCGAGCTGGGACCTGATGGTGGAGTGCGACACGCTGCTCATGGTCGGATCCAGCTTTCCCTGGTCCGAGTTCCTGCCCAAGGAAGGCCAGGCGCGCGGTGTGCAGATCGACCTCCGGCCCGCCATGCTCAGCCTGCGCTACCCGATGGAGGTGCCGCTGACGGGCGATGCCGCCGAGAGCCTGCGCGCCCTGCTGCCGCTGCTGGAGCAGAAGACCGACACCGCCTGGCGCGACCGCATCGCCAAGGGCAACGAGGAATGGCGCGAGCTGATCGACCAGCGCGCCCGAACCTCCGCCGATCCGGTAAACCCGCAGCTGCCCTTCCAGGAACTGTCGCCCCGCCTGCCGGACCGCGTCATCCTCACCAGCGATTCCGGCTCCTGCGTCAACTGGTTCGCGCGCAATCTGCAGATGCGCGAGGGCATGATGGCCTCGCTCTCCGGCAGTCTCGCCAGCATGGGCGCCGCCGTGCCCTACGCGATCGCGGCGAAGATGGCGCATCCCGACCGGCCCGTGATCGCCATGGTGGGGGACGGCGCCATGCAGATGAACAACATGGCGGAGCTGATCACCGTCGGCGCGCACTGGAAGAGGTGGTCGAACCCGACCTGGATCTGTCTCGTGCTCAACAACCAGGACCTGAACGAGGTGACCTGGGAGCAGCGCGTGATGGAGGGCATGCCAAAGTTCGAGGACACGCAGCGTCTGCCCGACTTCCCGTACCATCGCTTCGCCGAACTTGCGGGGCTGCGCGGCATCTTCGTGGACGATCCTGCCCAGATCCCGGACGCGCTGGATCAGGCCCTCGCCTCTGATCGCCCCGTGGTGCTGGAGGTCCGCACCGACCCTAACGTGCCGCCGCTGCCGCCACACACCACGTTGAAGCAGGCGGCCAGCTTCGCCTCTGCGCTGATGGGCGATCCCGAGCGCGGCAGCGTCATCATCGATACGGCAAAGCAGGTGATGAACGCCGTGCTGCCGGGCCGGAAAGACTGAACCGGGCGCGGGCGACCCCGCTGAAGCCAGCGAGGCCCGGGTCTGCTACACCTTCGCCTTCCCAGACATCACGAGGTTCCGCGCTATGGCGAATTCGCACCTTCCGCCCGTGCCGCCTGCAAGCCGCGCCCCTCAGGGCGGCAAGAACACGGCAGGCGGCAAGACCAACCCCAAGGACGCCCGCGCCGGCGGTGGCGGCAGCGGCGGCGGACATCAGGGCGGCGTGAGCAGCGCCACCCAGAGCAACCGCAAGACGGGCGACCGATAGGCCATGAGAGGGGCTGGGCGGACCCAGCCCCTCTCATCGTCTGGAAGGGTGCTCCTGCTCGCCTCCGGGCGCGCCATCAGCCCCGCAGCTTCTCCGCCAGAACCTGCTGCGCCAGCATCGCGGCGCCTCCGCCGCGGCGGAAGCTGAAGGACCAGGGCGTCTCGCCCGCGCGGTCCCAGATCTTCAGCTCGTCATCCAGTTCCAGCGTGCCACCGCTCTCCACGGAGAAGCGCAGGATGGAACGGTAGGGGATGCTGACCACCTCGGTCTTGGATCCCGTCACGCCCTGGCGGTTCACCAGGATCAGGCGCCAATCCGTCAGCGCGAAGCCGTCCCGCACCGTGCGGAAGGCGGCCAGCACGGTCTCGCCCGGTGACAATGCCTGCAGGAACCGCTCGCCCAGCGCCTCCGGTTCCACCCGCCCGGCATCGCCGGTGATGGCGCCCAACAGCTTGCCCAACATCGCTGATCCCCCCGCCTGTCGTCCCAGAGGGTGTAGACCGGCGGGGCCTACCCCGTCAGTCATCCGATGCAGCCGCGCGATGCCCCGCTTCCGGCACCCCGCTGCCCCATCCCTGCCGCAGCCTGCCAGGAAACATGCCCCCATGAAGCGCACCCTCCTGATCTCCCTCCTCGCTCTGCCCATGCTGGCCGGGGCGGCCCTGGCCCAGCCCGCGCCCGTCTTCGCCGGCCCCGGCACGCTGTTGCGCCTCTCCGAATCGGCCGAGGTCACGCGCGCCCCTGACGAGGTGCAGGCTACCTTGCGCTACGAGGCGCGCGAGACCTCGATCGCCGGCGCCCAGGCCACGGTGAACCGCACCATGGCCGCGGCGCTGGAGACGGCGCGCGGCGTGGCCGGCGTCACCGCCTCCACCGGCGCCTACCGCACCTGGCGGCAGGAGGATCCGGCGCGCTGGATGGCCGGGCAGAACCTCAACCTCCGCGCCAAGGATCAGGCCGCGCTGCTGGAGCTGGTGGGCACGCTGCAGTCCCGCGGGCTGGCGGTGGGCGGCATTCAGCACGGGCTGACGCGCGACACCGCCCGCACGGCGCGGCAGGAAGCCTCCGGCCTCGCGCTGGAAGCCATCCGCGCCCGTGCCGAGGCCCTGGCCACCGGCATGGGCATGCGGGTGGACCGCATCGCCGAGATCAACCTCGAGGCCAACGACGTCACCCCGCCGCGCCCGATGCTGGCCCAGAGGATGGCCCGCGACGCGCCCCCGCCGGTGGCGCAGTCCGAGGACATCATCGTCACCGCCACTGCCCAGGCCGTGGTGGTGCTGGCGCCGCGCTGAAGCCGCCACCGAAGGTTGACGCGGGGGAGATGGGGCAGGACCGTCCGGCGCAACGAATCCGCCCGGAGGAAACACCCTTGCCGCGTCTCCCCCCGCTAAGCCTGGTCGCGTCCGCGCTCGCCGCGCTCGCCGCCCTCGCCCTCCTCGCCGCCCCGGCCGCGATGGCGCAGACCGCCTCGGGCCAGCCGCCCATCCGCCTGATCGTCGGCTTCCCGCCCGGCGGCGGCATCGACCTCCTCACCCGCG
This sequence comes from Roseomonas sp. WA12, assembly GCF_054165765.1. Lineage (NCBI taxonomy): Bacteria > Pseudomonadati > Pseudomonadota > Alphaproteobacteria > Acetobacterales > Roseomonadaceae > Roseomonas > Roseomonas sp. WA12. The sequence continues at coordinate 4,781,415 of NZ_CM135108.1, forward strand.
TGATGGGGGAGGGGCTCTCCGCCCGCATGGGCCGCACCGTGGTGGTGGAGAACCGCACCGGCGCCGGCGGCAATATCGCCGCCGATGCCGTGGCCAAGGCGGCGCCCGACGGCAACACCCTCGGCGCCGTCCCGGCCGGCCCGCTGGTCATCAACCGCCACATCTACCGCAGCATGCCCTTCGACCCGCTGGCGGACTTCACCCCGATCAGCCGCTTCGCCGCGATCCCCGTGGTGTTCCTGGCCGCGCCCAATTCGGGCATCACCGACATCGCCACCCTCCGCACCGCACTGGAGAAGGCGCCGCTGCCCTGCGGCACGCCGGGCGCCGGCACCACCCAGCACCTGGCGGTGGCACTGCTGATGCAGCGGATCGGCCGCGAATGCACGATCGTGCACTACCGCGGCACCGGCCCCGCCCTGCCGGACCTGCTGACCGGCACCATCGCCCTCTACACCGACACCGTCGTCACCGGCCTGCCCCCCACCCGCGACGGCCGGGCGCGCGCGGTCGCCATCGCTTCCCCGACCCGTTCCGCCCTGGCCCCCAACGTCCCCGTGGTAGCCGAAAGCGTCCCTGGCTTCGTGGCGGAGACCTGGCTCGCCCTCGTCGGCCCGCGCGGCATGCCGGAGGCCCAGGCCGCCCGGCTGGAGGAAGCCATGATCGCCCTGGCGCGGGACCCGGCCGTCGCCGCCCGCCTGCGGGAGCTGGCCTCCGAGCCCGTCGGCTCCACCCGCGCCGAGCTGGCCGCCACCATCCGCGAGCAGGACGCCATCTGGGGCCCCGTCGCTCGCGCAGCCCAGGTCACCGCCGACTAGACCAGCCCGTAGGGGGACGGGCCGCGCGGCGCGTGCCATAAGCGCGCCCGATGTCGCCCGTCCTCGCCGGCCTGCTGCTCCAGTTCCTGGCCATCGCCCTCTTCGTCGCGCTGGACACGGTGACGAAGATGCTCACGGCCCATCTTCCCGTGCCGCAGATCGTCTTCCTGCGCTTCCTCTTCCACACGCTGGTGGTGGCGCTGGCGCTCGGCCTGGCCACCGGCCGCGTGCCCTGGCGCAGCCGCGCACCGGGGCTGGAGACGTTGCGCAGCCTCATGCTGCTCTCCGCCAACGTCCTCTTCGTCGTCGCCCTGTCCTACATCCCGCTCGCCGACGCCTCGGCCGTCACCTTCGCCTCGCCCATCTTCACCGCCGGCCTCGCCGCCCTGCTGCTGGGGGAACTGGTCGGGCCACGCCGCTGGGTGGGCATCGGCATCGGCTTCTTCGGCGTGCTGATCGCCCTCCGCCCGCCCTTCCTCACCGGCGAGACCCCCCATTGGGCGCTTTTCCTGCCCCTCGGCACCGCCGCCTTCTTCGGCGTCTATCAGATCCTCACGCGCAAGCTCTCCACCGTGGACGGCCCTTCCACCATCATCTTCCACACCGGCCTCGCCGCTGGCCTGGTCTCCGGCCTCGCCCAGCCCTTCGTCTGGCAGGCCCCGCCCGCCTGGGCCTGGGGGCTGGTGGTGCTGGCCGGCATCTTCGGCTCCGCCGGCCATTACCTGCTGATCCAGGCCTATTCCCGCGCCCCGGCCAGCATCCTGGCGCCGATGACCTACACCCAGCTCATCTGGGCCACCCTCTCCTCCGCCCTCGTTTTCGGAGACCCGCCCGATGGTTGGACTATGCTGGGCGCCGGAATCATCGCGGCAGGGGGAATCGTGGTGGGCTGGCCGGAGCGGCGGCGGGGCTGAGCTGTCGGGGCGGTGACGCCAGAGGAGAAGGAATTCTCCCTCCTGGACCTCCCTCATCTTTTTCTATCCGGCTGCCGCGGAATAGGGGGCTTGCGGTTCGCCGAGGCTCCACGAGCCTCGGCGTGAGACATGGCGGTTCGTACTGCCAGGAGGTCTTGGCGTGCGGCGCGTGCCTTCGGTCATCGCATCCGCGGCAGCCTGATCGCTGGGGTCTGGGGACCCCGCGGCGTCCCTAGCGGAGGGTCTGGGAGGCTGGCCTCCCAGGGGCCGCCCGTACCCTCAGCGGTTCTCCATCTGTGCCGGCCAGGTCAGCAGCGGGATCAGCCCGCCCCCCGGCGCCGGAAGGTCGAAATTCGTCCAGGTCCGGCACTCCACCATCACCCAGTTCGCGCGTCCCGGCTCGTTCGGCCCCACCCCGCCCTCGACCGAGGGGCAGCGCCGGGTGGAGGCGAACCAGCGGGCCTGGGCGGAAAGGCGGGCTACGTCCTGGCCGGGGAAGGAGAGGTTCACCCAGGCTTCCCACCGCACCTTGCCCAGGCCGCGCGCGAACCAGAACCGCTCCAGCGCATTGCTCTCCGCGACGCTCGGGTGGCTGAAATGCTCGGAGACGATGAAGGGCGCCTCGAACCGCCCGGCCTGGCGGCCACGGACGAGGTAGGGAAAGGACAGGCGCGCGGAACGCCAGCGGGTCAGGCTCATGCTGAAGGCGCGCGGACATGCGCCGGGGGCGGGGGTGATGGCGTTGGGCGCAACGCGCACGCCCTCAGGCCCTTGAAACGCGAGCCAGCCGGGGGCAAGCGGCCCGCCGGCCCGGCACCCCTCGCCGAGCAACCACTTCACCCCGTCGCTGTCCTGGGAGACGCCGATCGAGGCTTCATCCCCGCGCAGCACCACCGCGTCCCCGCCATCCGCCCCGGCGTCGAACCCGCCGAAGCGATACCGGCCGCCGCCGAAGTCGAAGGTCTGGATCGCGGCGGGCAGGCCGCGCAGGGTCGAGATATAGGCGTCGGATGCCTGGTAGCCGAGCGGCGCGCCCGCCCGGTGCTCGGGGGCCGGCCAGTCATGCTTGCGATAGGCCATGCCCTGGGTGGGGAGAAGCGGGGAGGGGTGGGTGCAGTCCGGCTGGAAGGGCAGCATCCCCGGCTGAATCCGGCCCTCACGGTCCAGGCAGTTGCTCTGGACGAGGTAATCCATCGCCGCTTCGTGCGCTGCCTCCTCACCATGCCGGGGAGTGGCCATTCGGGGCGCCGGCTGGGCCCAAGACAAAGCGGGAACCGCGGTCCAGAGGGCAGCCCAGAGTGCGCCCTTGATCGCGGCACGCAGAGCAGTCCGGAACCTCGCACCTATGGCCACCCGGAGCGCCCAACCCGGCTGCTGCATGCACTGGTCTCCCGATTTCTTTGGCGCGATGCGGCCCCATGCCGGGCATGTGGCCACGCCGCATCCGATCCCAAGCCGAGCTGTCCTCGCCGGACCGCGCCACTGGCCAGCCCGGTCGGAGAAGACGCCTCCTGGGCAGGACATGCCCATGCGGATGAGTGCAGCAGGATGGCGGCCCCTTGCGGATGTCAGCACCCCCGCCAGCTTTCGGCGCGTTACGCAGAGGGTAGTTGGACGCAGGATGCTCATCACGGACGGCACCGTCGAGGTGATCAGGCCCTCGGGCTCGGTGGAGACCGACACCGCCCGCCTGACGGAAGCAGCCCGCACAGCGCGCCGCATCTTCCTCGACCCCGGCGACGGCCAGCCTTTCCGCCTGAACCGCACCATCCGCCTGCGCCTTCCCGGTCAGCGCGTCTGGGGCTCAGGCCCCTGGGCGAGCGTCATTGAGTGGCATGGCAATCCTGCCGCTGCGACCGTGCTCTCCCTCTGCGGTGGCCAGTATATCGCCCTGACCGACCTAATGATCCGCTCAGCCGGCTGGGGCACGCCCGAGGAGGCGCGGATCATCGGCGGCGCTGCGGTCACCATCGAGCCGGAAGGCGGCATTGCGGCCGCCTTCTGCGAGCTGGGCAACCTCTTCATCCATAGCATGGCGGACGGGGTGCTGATCCGCGGCGGTGCCGAGCACCGCATCTCCCGCCTGCATCTGCGCCGGCTGCGCGGCAGGAAGGGCCTGCAATTCCTGGCCGCCAGCCGCGAGACCGCTCTCTACCGCTGCATCGTGGACGACATCGTTTCCGCCGAGCCGGAGAACCCGGCCTACGACGCCATCGACCAGAACAGCTACAGCTACTCCGTCGAGGTCAATAAAGCCGCTCTGCTCGGCGGCGGCCAGGGCTACGCCATGCGCGACGAGGTCTCGGACGGCGCCTCCTACCCCATGTGGGCCTTCGCCCAGGACCTCGAGACGGACCACACCGCCGGCAACGGGGTAGAGCTCCAGGCCGGAGAAGGGTTCGAGGCCGTCACCTCCTGGCTCGGCTCCTCCCTCCATGGCGCAGGTCTGGCCGCAGGCGCCGCCTGGCGCGGCGATCTCGCCCTCTCCGCGTGTCGCCTCTACGGCAATGCACGGGAAGGCCTGTCCCTCACCGCCGGCAAGGGCGCGGCGCTGTCGGGCCTGCTGATCGGGGATAACGGCACGGCGGAACCGGGCGCGCTGGCCGGCATGATCGTCGCGGGCAATGCCGAGAATGTCTCGGTCGCCGCTTCCTGTTGCGGCGACATGGTCGGGGTTCGCGGCAATGCCCAGGGCTGGGGCGTCCTCCTGCGCGGCGGGCCGCGGCGGGTGAACCTCTCCACCTTCGGCACGCTGGAGGGAAACCAGCGCGGCAAGATCCGCAACGAGACGCGCACCGTCCGGCACGAGGAGATCGCCGGGCCGCATCTGGGCGCGGAGTCCATCCGGGACGGGCAGCGGACCGGCATCTATCTCTAGGCGCCCCCGGTTGACCCGGCCCGCGCCCCGACACAGCCTGCGCCCCTCAAACGGGAGGGGCATTGCATGGCCGAGTACGGGATGATCAAGGCGGAGACGCGCGGCAAGGTGGGGCTGATCACCCTCGATCGCCCCTCGGCCCTGAACGCGCTCTGCGATCAGCTGATGACCGAGGTCGGCCAGGCCCTGCGCTCCTTCGATGCCGATCCCGCGGTGGGCGCCATTGTCCTCACGGGCAGCGAGAAGGCCTTCGCCGCCGGCGCCGACATCAAGGAGATGAAGGACCGCACCTACCCCGCCGTCCATTTCGAGGACTTCATCGGCAACAAGTGGGAGACGGTCCTCACCATCAAGAAGCCGGTGATCGCCGCGGTGGCGGGCTTCGCCCTGGGCGGCGGCTGCGAGCTGGCAATGATGTGCGACATTATCATCGCCGCCGAGAACGCGAAGTTCGGCCAGCCCGAGATCAAGCTGGGCATCATTCCCGGCGCCGGCGGGTCCCAGCGGCTGATCCGCGCCGTCGGCAAGTCCAAGGCGATGGACATGATCCTGACCGGCCGGATGATGGACGCGACCGAGGCCGAGCGCGCGAACCTTGTCACCCGCGTGGTGCCAATGGAGAGCCTGGTGGAGGAGGCGCTGAAGCTTGGCGAGGCGATCGCCGCCTTCTCGCAGCCCTCCGTCGCTATGGCGAAGGAGGCCGTCAACGCCGCCTATGAGCTGCCCCAGCGCGAGGGGGTCCGCCTGGAGCGCCGGCTGTTCCACAGCCTCTTTGCCACCGAGGACCAGAAGGAGGGCATGGCCGCCTTTGCCGAGAAGCGGAAGCCGGCCTTCCGGAACGCCTGAGCCCGGCCCGACCTCTTTCCTTGACTCCCCGGGGGGCTGTGGATAGAACGCCCCCCTTCCTGCGGCCGCCCAGGCGAGCCGTGTCCCGCGAACATTTCGACTGGTATCCTTAAGGCCCATGGCGAACACCGCTTCCGCGCGCAAGCGCATCCGGCAGAACGAGAAGCGCGTCGAGCGCAACCGCGCCCGCCGCTCGCGCGTCCGCACCTTCCTGCGCGCCGTCGAAGAGGCGATCACGGGCGGCGACAAGTCCAAGGCCCAGGAGGCGTTCCGCCTGGCCCAGCCCGAGCTGCAGCGCGCCGCCGACAAGGGCGTGACGCATGACAACACCGTGGCGCGCAAGCTGTCCCGGTTGTCCTCGCGGATCAAGGCGCTCGGCGCTACCGCCTGAGCTGCCGGAGGGGCGCCGTCTGGCGCCTCCTCATAAGTCCTCGCCAGGTCGAACAAAGTAATCGCGTGATGCGAACGCGTCACGGTGCATGCGCGCCGTGGCGCGTTTCTTTGCGCGTCCTGTCCATCTGCCGAGGACGTGTTTGGCCTTGGCGGTGGCAGTGGCCTCAAGTTACGCTTTGAGATGCAGGTCCGTCCTCGATACTTGGGACGGGAAAGGGGGTTCGGGGGTGGATCGC
>NZ_JBSTUI010000002.1:0-731044 GCF_054165765.1 Roseomonas sp. WA12
TGAGGCTTGGCTGACCATGTCCTCTCGCACTGGGCACCTGCACCATCTCATCGCGGCCGAGCGCCGGAACCAGCGCTCCCGGCTCATTGCCGCCGGGATCGCGGCCGCCGCGGTCTCCGCCTCTTCCGTGCTGCTGCTCGGCCTCTCCGGCTGGTTCATCACGGCTTCCGCCCTGGCGGGCGCTGCCGGGGCGGCCTCGGCCCACGCCTTCAACTACATGCTGCCGAGCGCCGGGATCCGGCTGCTGGCCATCCTGCGCACGGGCAGCCGCTATGGGGAGCGCTTGGTGGGGCATGATGCCGCGTTGCGTGCCCTGGCCCGGATACGTCCCGCCCTATTCGCCGCCCTGGCGGCCGCACCGCCCGCCGTGGCGCTCGGCCTTTCCACCGGCGAGGCGTCTGCGCGGCTGGTTGGGGACGTGAATGCAGTGGAAGTGCGCTTCGTCAGCCTCTCCGCGCGCTGGTCCATGGTGGCCTCCGTCGTGAGCGGCGTGGCGCTGCTGCTTCTCGCAGGGCCCGCACCGGCCCTGGGGACCGGCGTGGTTGTTGTCGCATACCTGCTGGTGGCGAACCGGCTGGCCACTCGGCTCCAGGCGCCCGGCCGGGAGGCACTGCGCGCGGCCGGCCGGCTGAAGGAGACGTATGCCACGCTCGCCTCCGCCGCGCCGGAGCTGCGGGCCTATGGGCCGGAGGGCTGGGCGGCCGAGCGGATCGATGCGCGAAGCGGCGATCTTCTTGCGGCGCAGGCCGCGGTGACTGCGGGCGCGGGCTGGTTCGACTTGGCCCAGGCGGTCGCGACCGGGTTGGCGGCCATCGGCGCGCTGGCGGTCTCCACGGACCAGACCCTGCCCATGGCCGCCCTGGCAGCGCTGGGCGCAGCGATGACGTTGGATGGCACGGCTTCCTTCGCGCGCGGGATGGCGCAGCGTGGCGCATCGCGGGGGGCCGAGGCGCGGCTGGATGCGGTGCTGGAGATTGTTAGACCGCCGATCGCAGCCCGAACGCCCGTTGCGGGTCCGCCGGTCATCCGTCTGGCTTGCCCTGCCGCCTTGCTGCAGCCTGGTTCGGTAGTGGCGCTCACTGGTCCTTCGGGATGTGGCAAGACTACGCTGATCGAGACGCTGCTCGCCCTCCGGTCCGCGGTGCCCGGGCGGATCAGTATAGACGGCGTGGACCTCGCCGCCTTGCCGCCGGAGAGGGTGCGCCGATGTTTCGCCCATGCACCGCAGGACGCGGCCCTGCTTGCAGGTACGGTGCGTGACAACCTGCTGCTCGCTTGGCCGGAGGCGACGGAGGCGGCGCTATGGGAGGCACTGTGCGATGCGGCATTGGCGGAGCGAGTTGCGGACCTGCCTGGTGGGCTGGATGCCTGGATCGGTGAGGATGGCGCGCGGCTTTCCGGCGGTGAGCGCAGGCGGCTGGTGTTGGCGCGTGCCTATCTTCGCGCCGCACCTTGGCTCTTGCTGGACGAGCCGACGGAAGGTCTAGATCTTCCGACCGAGCATAGAGTCCTGAATCGATTGCGGGACCGCCTGGTCAGGACGGGGCAGGGGGCGTTGATCGTGACTCATCGCCCCGGCCCGATAGCCCTGTCGGGTTCGATCGTGCGGATGGCTAGTGCAGGCATCCCGGGAGCTCGACGGTGTTCGACGGCGGCGAAGAACTCGCGTAGCCATGGAAGGCCTGACCGCGGAGAGACAGGAGTTTCTGTGGAACTTCTGCGGCATGGAAGCGGCTGACGGTGTTCTCATGAGCTGTGCCCACGCGATCGAGCACTACGAGACCGCCTGCTTTGGCGGGCTCAAGTCTTGGCTCGCAAGTTCGGCCTGACCAGGGTGGCGGAGGAGGAAATCGCCTCCGCGCTGCTGTGCTTCGCTCTGTCGCAGGAAGGGGCCAAGAGGAAAGAGGAGGCCACAGCAAAACGATCGGCTGCCCGCTTCTTCGCATGCTAGGATCTCTGCGTGAGGAATGACCAGCCAGAAGGCTGGCGCCCCAGGGAGGGGATCATGGGCATCAAGCCTCGGATCAATAGCATCGTTCAGGTAACACCCTATTTCGGGCATCTCCCTGGTGGGACGCCAACCCCCGCCGGAAGCCTCGCGCTCACCGGGACCGCGGATCCCGACGTCACGGTCGTACTGAGCGACCAATTGCAAGGCGGTGCTGCCCTCTCCTCCAATATGAGCCGAGGGGACGGGACCTGGTTCCTGGATGTGGCTTTCTTCTCGGCGGTGCCGCTAGACCCGGGGTGGCATGACTTGGTGGTGACCTCCTATCCCTCTGGACGGTCAGGAGTGCCAGGGCCCGCGTCCGATGCCGTCAGCGTGAACGTAGGGACGGATGCCGCAGACAGCCTGTCAGGACCGCTGCTGGGGACCGCGGAAGTCACCGGCGCCGGCTATGTGTTCAGTGGTCCGGGAAATGACGTCATCACCGCCTACTCCGTCCTGCCAGAAGGCGCACAGCCTCAACGAGGCGTCGTCATCGTGGATGGCGGGCGCGAGCGGATCGGAGGTGGGCTGGACACGGTGCTCATGCCGATACCGCTGGACGGGCTGGAGGCACATCATTGGCAGGGCAGCACGAACGGCTCGCCGAGCCTGGTACTGCAGACTGCAGAGGCGATCGTGACATTGCTGCAGGTGGAGCGGATCGGCTTTGCCGATTTGACACTCACCGTGCAGTCGGACCCGCTGGTCGACTTCCTCTTTTATGACGGAACCTACCGGGACGTAGCGCTGGCCGATGCAGATGTGCGGGCCCATTACGACGCACATGGCTGGCGAGAAGGACGTGACCCGAACGCCTTATTCTCCACGCGTGGTTACCTGAACGCCTATGGGGATGTGCGGGACGCGGAGGCGAACCCACTCGACCATTATGCTATCAACGGCTGGCGTGAGGGGCGCAATCCGTCTGCGGCCTTCGACACGGCGCTTTACGCACGCTTCAACCCCGACGTTGTAGCGGCCGGCATCGACCCGCTGCGCCATTACCTGATGAACGGTGACGCCGAGGGCCGGCGAGCTTTCCCCGCGATTGGTAGCGGAACGGTCCAGAATGGCTTCGATCCGTTGTACTACAAGCTGGCCAACCCGGATGTGACCGCGTCCGGCCTGGATGCCCGTGCGCATTTTGAGACCTTCGGATCGGACGAGGGGCGCAATCCAAACGCCTTCTTCGACACGAACTTCTACCGCGGCCACAACCTCGATGTCGTAGCAGCTGGGGTCGATCCTCTGGCTCATTTCAATGCGTTCGGCTGGCGGGAGGGACGCGACCCGTCGAGCCACTTCAACACAAGCGCCTACCTCGCCGCCTATGCAGATGTAGAGGCGGCAGGGATCAATCCGCTGCAGCACTTCTTGCAGTTCGGGGCCGCGGAGGCCCGCTCTGGCTTCGGTGACCTGTTCTAATCATAAGTTTGGAGATCGCGGCGTCACTGCTTCGGGTTTGGGAGATTCGCTCCTGGTCAGATGCGCCAATGTCACGTGCATCCGCCATGATGCGACAGCTCCTCCTTGCGGCGCTGCTGGCTCTGCCTGCCGCTGCAGCCGCTCCGCCGGCTGAGAGACCTGAAGCGGCGCTGCTCCTCGTTCGCAACGCTTAAGGCAAGGTCACCGGGGCCGCAGGCTGGCTCTTGTACCCCTGCGGCGCCGGCGCACGGGCCTCCACTGCAGGGGTATCCTTCTAACGCAGGACGATCCCGACGCGGCGGTTCTGCGGCTCGCGCATGCCATCGGCGGTCGGGACCAGCGAGCGGCTCTGCCCGAACGTCTGGACCGACATCTGGCCACGGCCGATGCCGCGGCGGGCGAGCTCGGCGGCAACCGCCTCGGCGCGGCACTGCGACAGGCGATGGTTGTACTGAGGCGTGCCCGAGCGGTGGGCGTGGGCAGCGCAAGGCTGGTGCCACGGCCAGCATCAGCGGGCTTGATTGACGCCGGTCCTGACGCAGGCTCACATCCCAGATCACGACACGGCAAAACGAGCGCTCCTTCCAACAGCGCTGTAGTCTTCCGAGCCTTGTTCCAGCGTGGGCCGCTGCAGCGCGTGGAAACCACCTTGCAAATCACGGCCGATGATTTCGCGAAGACGCTAATGCAGTCAGAGCTTGAGTGGGCTCATCGGAACGCTGCTCTTCATGCATGGTACATAGGCCCAAGCAGGCATGAACTTTACTGCGTCTTTTGTTGATGCAGTCATACGACTAGACGAGGATGCGCACGACCGCTTCGATCTCAACCGGTACGTTGGAGGGCAGAGAGCCTACACCGATGGCCGAACGAGCGTGGCGCCCGTTATCGCCCAGCGCGGAAAATAGCAGCTCGGAGCAGGCGTCAATCACCTGCGGGTGCTGCTCGAAGTCAGGCACGGCGTTCACCATGCCAAAGATCTTCAGGACTTCCACCCGTTCCAAGCTGCCGGCCGCTGCCTGAGCCACTGAAAGGATGTGCAAGGCGCACAATTCGGCAGCCTTCCGGGCCTCTTGAAGGTCCAGCGCGTGCCCCACTTTCCCCGTGGTCAGGGAACCGTCAGGGTGGCGCGGAACTTGTCCGGAGATGTAAGCAATGTCGCCCAACCGTTTGAACGGCACATAGGCGAACAGCGGCTTACCAAGAACGGGGAGCGCGTGGCCCAGCGCGGCGAGACGGTCCTCGGCAGTGACACCAGGTCCCCCCGTCATAGCGTGCGCCCCCGCGCAGCGACGTCCGCGAAGCCCTGGAAGGCGCCATCGCGAACCAGGGCGACACGGTCATGCAGGTTGGAGACTGGGCAAACATGGTTGGGCACCACGCGCAGCCTTTCCCCCACCTCCGGCCGCCGGCCGCCGCAAGCCGAAAGGTCTACCATGCCGTGCTCCTCGCTCAGCCGATCGATGAGGGCTTCAGCATATTCCAAGATGTGACCATAACCCAGCTGCACCCCCGCGGGCATGATGTCGGCGGCGAAGCTCTTCGTGCCGGCGTCGATGATGGCGCGGTTCGGCTCCGGCCGGCTGATGACCGTGACGTGCAGCGTCAGCGCGCAATCCTCCAACGTCGCCGCACCGGCCGCAACCATCATGCGGTCATTGTAGATATAAGTGCCGACGCGCAGCTCGTTCACGGGAGCGGTGCTGTGCGTACTCATAGCCTGGGGCGTCCCGCCGCCGGACAGTACGGGCGCCTCAATTCCCTCCGCCCGTAGTTGCGGTAAGGCCTCCGCCAGGAAGGCCGCTGTCGCGGGGGTGGTGGGATACGTCATCAGCCCGTCGAAGCGCAGCCCGGGCTCCGCCACGACGGCACGGGCCAGTGCCACCGCCGCCTCCACGCTCGTGACGCCGGTCCGCCGGGCGCCGCTGTCGAATTCTACCACCACGCCGATGCTGTGGCCGTGTCGCGCGGCCCGCGCTGCCGTGGCGAGGGCCTGCTCGCTGTCTACGGCCACGCGCATCCGCACTCGTGCGGCAAGAGCGGCCAGCCGCTCCGCTTTCGACGACCCGATTAACGGGTAACTGATAAAGATGTCTTCCAGCCCGCCATCGGCCATCACCTCGGCCTCGCCAAGCTTCTGGCAGGTGATGCCCCGCGCGCCCAACTCCACCTGCCGCCGCGCCAGCGCCGGCAACTTGTGTGTTTTGATATGGGGCCACAGAGCCAAGCCGTGCGCGTCCGCATAAGCCTGCATGCGCGCCATGTTGCGCTCGGCAATTCCGAGGTCCACCACGGGCACTGGAGTGTCCAGGGAAGCAATGTCCAAAGCTCTGGTCACCTTTATCATGCGAATAGTTGCACTTGCTGCTGAGCAGATGGATTGTGCTACCACAACCCAGTGACTGTCACGATACATGTAGACGGGGACATACCGCCAGCTTCGGTCAGATCATTCCCGCTTAGCCGAGCGCGCTCGCGTGTTCGCTACCTCATTGCGACGAGCTTTCGAAGCATCTCACGGTGCTGCTCTCCGAGGCGTCGTTGCTCCGCTATTAAGGCTCGCATGTCGGCTCGAGCAGAGCGCGCGTGCAATCGCTCACGTCAGAAGGCAAGAACGGCCGCGCCGGTCGTATGAGGGACCATCAAACCGCGCGTATGAGCTTTCTCGAGCTCGTCGATTGCAAGCAGCATGAACTTGTATGCTGCGCTGTACGAGCCGGGCAGGTGGGACGTGGTGAACCGACGGGTATCGACCGCTTCAACACCTTGATTAATCGACTTGCGGTCGTGACGTCTCCCCAGACAGCCTTAAAAACAAGCCCGCTCATCGTGCCTAGATAGATGCTCTTTGATTGCTGCCGGCGGATATCGGCCCAGTTCCAGGATGCATTTTACGAGTACACTTAGCCGGTTGAGCCGCTCTCGCTCGACGAGTCCTTTTCGACATAACTGAGACCCGGACGGGGTTGCCGACCGCGACCGTAGTCGCCTGTGCGATCCGCGATGACATCCTCACCCGGACCGTGCTGGCTACTTAAGGCACCTGCAATGTGACGAGGGAGAAACACCTTCGAGAACGGTCCTTCTTTGCTGCGGGACGAAACTGCCGAGCACGAGATTCAGCCAGTCTAGATGAAAGTGTACCTCGAACGAGGCGGTGAGCTTCTGCGGCCAGTCTGCGCTGGCGGTGTCCAGCCGCCTCCTATCTGTCTTGCCATCGCCTAACTGGTGAGTGCCGGACCTAGGGGCGCTGCTCTGGGTAAATGCTATCTGCGGTTTATTGCGATACTTTCTTTTACTTGCAGGGGTGGACATCAGAATCCAAGAGAATCAAGGTGTTCCTCCTGCTCCTTGTCAATGGGTAAGCCGCTGTCGCACCGCATCCTCCGCTCCCACCAAGCGCAACTGGTTGGCGTCGTTCGGGCAATCGCGGCTGGCGAAGTCGAGGCGCGCGACATCCTCGCTGCCGTCACGCCCGGCGGTGGCAAGTCGCTGCTTCCTGTGCTCGCGGCGACGTCGCTGATCGCTGCTGGTATCGTCGAGCGCATTTGCTGGATCGTGCCCCGGGACAGCCTGCGCCTGCAGGCGGAGGAGGCCTTCGCGGACCCCGCCTGGCGGGCGGAACTGGGCCACAACCTCTCGGTCCGCGCGGCGGACAACACTCCCGATCCCAGCCGGGGGCTGGCGGGCTACGTGACGACCTACCAGGCGGTCGCGGCGGCCCCGGACCTCCACTTGGCCGAGTTCAGCCGCCGTCGCACCCTTCTGGTTATTGACGAGATGCACCACCTGCCGGCGCTGGCAGAAACTGACCCGGAGGCGGCCGCCCAGGTTGCTGAGGGCGGGGAGGATCAGGCCAGCGCATGGTCCCGGGCTATTCTTCCCCTCCTGGAGACATCGTCCGTGCGGCTGCTGCTCTCCGGTACGCTGGAGCGCGCGGACGGGCGCGGCATCCTGTGGCTTCCCTATCGGAGAGGCCCGAGGGTCCGCACGCGCGAGGTCGAGCTGGATGCGGAGGGCTGGGCGGTGGTCGGCTACTCTCGCGCCCAAGCCCTGGCGGAGAAGGCCGTGATCCCAGTCGTCTTCGGCGCCCTCGATGGCGAAGCCAGTTGGCGCGAGGAGGACGTGGAGAGCGGTCCGCACCGGCTGGCCGCACTCCATCCGACAGAGACGACGCGCCCCGCCCTCTTCACCGCGCTGAGGACCGGCTTCGCGGAGGCGCTGCTCAGGGAGGCGTTCGTCGCAGTGCGCGATCTCCGGGCCAAGCGTCGGCTCGCACGGGGTCTGCCGGCCGGCGTTGCCGCGCGGGGCCTTGGTAAGATGCTGGTGGTGGCGCCGGACCAGTCGACGGCCAAGCAGTACCTCGAGATCGTTCGCCGGTGGATCCCGGCCAGCCAGGCGCAGGAGGTGGCCCAGCTCGCAACGTCAGACACGCCACGCGCCCACGAGGTGCTGGCGGCTTTCCGGCTACGGGCCGAACCGTCGATCCTCGTGACGGTGGCGATGGCCTACGAGGGGCTCGATGCGCCCGAGGTGGCCGTTGTGGCAGCACTGACGCACATCCGGTCCAGGCCCTGGCTCGAGCAGATGGTCGCGCGGGCGACCCGCGTGGACCCGAACGCCGGTCCCTACGAGACCCAGCGCGCGCTCGTCTTCCATCCCGACGACCCGCTCTTTGGTCAGTTCCGTCGAAGGATGGAGATGGAGCAGGGCACGTTGGCGCGGAGGCCGAAGCCGACGGGCCGCCCTGCGAGGTTGCCGGGCTGGCTGCTCGACCAGCTGCCACCGCCCAAGGAGGGCATCGTACCGCTGGTGTCGAACGCGCTCGGCATGCGCTTCCACACCCTTCGCCCAGGCCCGGAGCTCGCGATGCGCCGCCCGGAACAGGAGGAGGCGCAGGGGGACATGATGGAGACGCCGTCGGCCGTCGAGAGACGGCTCCGAGCGCGCCTGGGAGAGATGGTGGCCGTCCAGGCCGTCGAGGACGAGGCGGGCCGTACTGGCCCCCGGGCCGGTGTGGCCGGGCCGGGCCTCTACCACCGCTACAACGCCTGCCTGAAGCGCGTCACCGGTAACAAGAGTCGCGCACAGATGAGCTTGGCGGAGCTGCAGGCCGCGATCGGCTGGATGGAGCGCAACCGCCTCTCGGAGCACCTTCAACTCCTCGATGACGATCCACGATACGCGTGGTCGGTCAGGAAGCGCCAGGAATGGCGGCCTCCGGTGGGGAGGCGCGTCGCCCGAACCGACCGTCAGACGCCGATGGAGCGGTGATCCCGCCTGACCGAGACTCCGCTTCCGGTCGCTGCCGTCGTGCCCCGGCCTCATGCCAGGCGTGCGACGTCAGGCGGTGCTTGCCTGGGCGGAGGGCCGCGCCTTTCGCCAGGCTGCCTTTAGGGGCGCTGACAGACCGGATGGTTGCACCACGTGACGCGCGGCAGGACCGGGATCCTTCTAGGCTCCCCCCTGAGCCTTCCGCACTCCGTCCAGGACCGCTTCATGGGTCGCCAGTATTCGTCGCAGGGTGGGCTTTCCTTTGTCGCTCGCCTCGGCAATGCCTTCGTGCATCTCCTCGATCCCCGTCGTCATCTGCTCCGCCAAGCCCGAAAGCCGTTCCTGCAGTTGCTCGTCGTCGTCCTTCAGTTCGGCCTTCCAGATCGCCAGCACACGATCGAGTTCGGTTGCAGCGCGGACAGGCGGGACGCCGGCCTGCAGGAGCTTGATGAGGGGGGCCAGGTCGGCCGAAGGGGAGCGGGACATGCTCCAGCAGGTAGGTTGGCGAACCGCAGGTGGCTAGACCAGGGTAGACTGCTCCGGGCCGTGTCGCACCGTGCGGATCAGGCTCTCCTGCTGAAATCGGTTGCGCCCTCGAAGTCTCAGCGCGGGAGGACGGTGTCGGAACCCGCGGCGAGCGTGCAGGCGGTCTAGCCAAGCGGGCAGAGCACGACCGCGTCCGCCAGGATTAAAACGTGCGGTTCTGGACGGTGTCGCTATGCTCGTTCGATAATCAACAGAGACCCCGCCAAAAGGGGCTCATGGGAGCGTCCGGGATGAGCATCCGCTTTACCCTCAACGGCAAGTCCGTGAAGGCCGAGCCGGCTTCCGATGACATGCCTTTGCTCTATCTCCTGCGCGAGGAGCCCTTCCTGCTCAACGGGCCTCGCTTCGGCTGCGGCCTCGCCCAGTGCGGGGCCTGCACGGTACTGATCGACGGCCAGGCAGTCAGGTCCTGCTCCTATCCCGCTGCGAGTGCGGAGGGGCAGAGCGTGGTCACACTCGAAGGGCTCGGCACGCCTCAGGCCCCGCACCCGATCCAGGCCGCCTTCCTTGCGGAGGGGGCGGGCCAGTGCGGGTACTGCACCAACGGCATGATCATGCAGTCCGCCGACCTGCTGGCGCAGAACCGCCGGCCTAGCGAGGAGGACATCCGCCAGGCGCTGGCGCAGAATCTCTGCCGCTGCGGCGGCCACAACCGCATGATCGCCGCGGTACAGCGTGCAGCCGCCGCAATGGCCGGGTGAGGGGAGCAGGCCATGAACGCGATCCTCCCCCGCCGCACCCTTCTCGCCGCCGCCTGCGGCCTCTTCGTCGCGCTCAGGCTGGGCCGAAAGGCCGGAGCCGCAACCGCGCCCACCAACCTCGCCGATCCTCCGGCGACCGATGTCGGCGGGCTGCTCTCCATCGGCGCGGACGGCCGCTGCACGGTGCTGACGAGCAAGACGGAGTTCGGCCAGGGCATCCGCACCTCCCTCGCCCAGATCGTGGCTGAGGAGCTCGACCATCCCTTCGAGTTGGTGGACATCCCGCTGGCGGATACGGACCGCTCGGCCGACCACGGAGTGACGGCCGGCTCCGTCACGCTCCAGGTGGTGGGGCCGCGCCTGCGCCTGGCTGCCGCAACCGCCCGTGCAGCACTCGCCCGCATGGGGGCGGAGCTGCTTGGCGTCGCTCCGGACCTTGTCGAGACCGCGGAAGGCGCGGTCCGCGTCGCCGCGGCGCCGGATCGCCGGGTCACCTATGCCGAGCTCCTCGGCGGGCGCCGCCTCGACCTCGTCATCGACCCGAAAGCGCGTGTGAAGGACCGTGCCGCCTGGAACGTTGCCGGGCGCCCGCTGCCGCGCCCGGACCTGCTGGGCAAGCTCACCGGCGGCGGCGACTACATCCACAACCTCCGCCTGCCCGGCATGCTTCACGCGCGCGTGGTCCACGCGCCCGGTGTCGGCGCGACGCCGCTGGAGGTCGACGAGGCCTCTATCGCCGGCATCCCCGCCCGCATCGTCCGGCGCGGCGGCGTGCTCGCGGTTGTGGCGGACCGCGAGTGGGACGCCGTGCGCGCGGCGCGCGACCTGAAGGTGGGCTGGAGCGAGGGCAAGGCGATCCCGTCCATGGAAGAGGTGTACGACGTCGCGCGAAGGACGCCGATCGTCCGAGCCGATACCACGGTGAACCGCGGCAACCCGGAGACGGCGCTGACGCAGGCCGCCACGAAGCTGGAGGCGACCTATGCCTTCGCCGTCCAGACCCACGGCACGATCGGCCCCTCCTGCGCCGTGGCCCAGTACGAGGGCGGGCGATTGACCGTGCATTCGGGCAGCCAGGCGCCCTTCGACCTGCGCGCCCAGATCGCGCGCCTGGTCGGCCTCGCGGACGAGGCCGTGCGGGTTGTTTACCGGCACTCCTCCGGCTGCTTCGGCCGGAACGGGCTGGAGGACGCTGCCGCGGAATGCGCGGTGCTCGCCATGGAACTGGCGCCGCGCGCGGTCCGCCTGCAGTGGATGCGCCACGACGAGCACGGTTCCGAGCCGAAGGCACCGCCCGTCGTGATCGACCTCAAGGGAGGCCTCGACGCGGAGGGGCGCATCTCGGCTTGGGACTCGGAGAGCTGGGTGCCGCACTCCACGGTCACCCTCCTTCGCACCACGGCTTCCGTGGCGCTCGACCGCGAGGATGGCGGCGCACCAGGCGCGGGAAACTGGCACGCGAACTCCAATCCACCCTACGACGGCATACCGGCCGCGCGGACCGTGGCCCATCGCATCGCCGAAACGCCGTTCCGACCCTCCTGGATCCGCACGCCGGGACGGGTCCAGAACTGCTTCTCGGTGGAGGGCTTCACAGACGAGCTCGCGGCCGCGGCGGGCAAGGACCCCGTGCGATTCCGGCTCGAACACCTCTCCGATCCTCGCGGACGGGCGGTGATCGAGGCGGCCGCGCGCGTCTCCGGCTGGGAGGAACGGCCATCGCCGAGGGGCGGAGACGGGCAGGGGCCGATCCGGCGAGGGCGCGGGATCGCCTACATCCGCTACGACAACGCGCGCACCTACGTCGCCTGCGTCATCGCGGCGGAGGTGAATACAGATACGGGCGAGGCTCGGGCGACGGACGCCTGGATCGCCCAGGATTGCGGGCAGGTGATCAACCCCGACGGCGTCCGGCAACAGGCCGAGGGCTGCGTGGTGCAGACACTCTCTCGCTGCCTGCGCGAGGAGATTGCTTGGGAGGGGAACCGCATCACGACCCTGGACTGGGCCACCTACCCGCTGATCACCTTCCCCGAGGTCCCACGGATCACGGTGGAGATCCTCGACCGGCCGGACCAGCCGATGTGGGGGGCGGGGGAGCCGGCCGCCGCCGTGGTCGCGCCGGCGTTCGGGAACGCGATTTTCGACGCGACCGGGGCGCGGTTACGGCGCGCGCCCTTCACGCCGGAGCGGGTGAAGGCGGCGCTGAGCGGTGCTGCACGTATGCCGCTCCCCTGAGAGCGGCCCCGCGCCGGCCTCGCCACCCTCGGCGAGACCGGGCGCGAGGTGTGCCTTGCACACCAGCGCGACGTGGATGCCCGCCGTCCGGGCGGGCGGCGGCTTGAAAGGATTTCGAGAAGGACATGAATGTGACCAGGATGACCACGCGGCGCAGCCTGGGCGGGCTGCTCGGCCTCGGAGCGGCAGGGTTGATCGCTGCCAGCCCGGCGGGGGCGCAGGGCGCATGGCCGAGCCGGCCGGTTCGGCTGGTGGTGCCTTTCGGTCCCGGCGGTGCGGCCGATACGCTGGCGCGGGTGATCGCCCAGCCCTTCGCGGAGACTGCGGGCGGCGGCTCGATGGTCGTCGAAAACCGCTCCGGCGGCGGCGGGACAATTGGCGGTGGCGTTGTCGTGAGCGCGCGGCCGGACGGCTACACGCTGATGGTGGCCGACATGGGGCCGAACGCCGTTGGGAAGGAGTTGATCCCCGCCCTCTCCTACGACCCGGCGCGCGCCTTCACACCCATCATCCACCTCGTAAATCTGCCTCTCGTCCTCGTCACGCGTCAGGATCTTGGGGTGGCCGACACGGCTGGGCTCGTAACCCTAGGGAAGTCGCGGTCGCGACCGCTGACCTACTCTGCACCCTCCGTCGGGCATCCGACCCACCTTGCCGACGAACTCTTCCTGTCCCGTGCTGGGTTTAGGTCGGAGCCGGTGCAGTACCGTAGCGGCTCCGAGGTGATGCGCTCCCTCGTCCAGGGCGAGACGGACTGGGCCGTCATCTCCGTCTCGTCGGCGATGCCGTTCATCCAGGAGGGGAAGGTGAAGGCACTCGCGGTCGCCAACCTCACCCCCATCGCTGCCCTACCGGGCGTGCCACCGATCGCGGCGACCATCCCCGACTTTCAGGCAACCACTTGGCACGGCATCACCGGCCCGGCCGGCATGCCGCCCGAGCTGACCGCGCGGGTCAACGCGGTGTTCAACGCGATCCTGGCGAGGCCGGATGTCCGGGATACGCTCGTTCGAACGCAGGGTGCGGAGTTCGTGGGCGGAACGCCGGACGCCTTCTCGGAGTTCGTGCGTGCCGAGGCGGAGCGATGGATTCCGATCATCCGGTCCGCCAACATACGGGCGGAGTAACACGGAGCGTCCGGCCTTTTCGTGCAGCTTGGTGGCTCCGCCTTCAGGACAGAGCCGTGATGACCGGCCGTGTACATTCGTCAGCTGCTTGGGCGAGCGTCGGCCAGAAAGGCTGGTACGGCCGCGCGATCAACCACAACACGTTGCTCCTCAAGCGCCCGCAGCAACTCATTCTCCGGGAGGCGGAGGTAGCGGGTGAGGAGTTGTAGGTAGAGGCCGACGAAGCGCGGACCGTGGCCATCGGTTTTGCCGTCGGCGCTGCTGCTCAGCGCGTGCGCGAGCTCGTGAAAAAGCAGGAAGGCGGGGACGGGATCCGGCAGCCGCAAGACAAGCCTCGACCCGGTGCCCTGGAGACGCCGGGCCTGGGGCGGTAGTGGCTCGACCTTGGGCGGCCAGCGCAGGCCAATTTCCACCCATATGGCATCGACCATGCCCTGAACCGCCGTAAACGGTATCGGGGCTTGGCCGTGCGGCACGACGGCCTCCTCCTCCCACGCATAGACGCGGGCGCGCTGGGCATCGCGTGGCTTCACGGATCGAGCAGGCCGCTTCTTGCGCCGGTAAGGGGCCGGTCGAGGGGGACACCATCTCCGGCGGCGTAACCCTGGCGGTAAGCGCCGTCCTCGTGAAAGGCGGCCCCCCTGGCTCTGACGAGCCTGATCTTGGCCGTCCGGAAGGCTTCCTCCACCACGCTGGCCTTGACGACCATGAGGGCGGTCCCCGTCGGCTGCTGCGCAGACACTGCCTCATTCCGGGCCTGATGCATGGCCCCGAGCCGCTCATCTAGGCGTCCTGCCATGCCGCGCCCGAAGCTCGTGCAGGCGGCACGCAGGTCCGGTCCGCGGAGCTGCGGCGAGCGGGCGCGGAAGGCGCCGACCTCCTGGGCCATGGCGCGCTCGATAACGGCGTACAGGTAGGTGGCGAGCACCACGTCCGGCTCGAAGCCGAAGAAGACGTATCGCGGCTTTCCCTCGTCGGCGGAGAGCCACACCCGGCAGTCGCAGAAGCGCGCGATTGCGGGCACGCAACCGTCAATCGGGCGGCGCCGGCGGCCGGGAAGGGGGACCTCACACTCGACGCAGGGCTCGGCCCGAAGGTCCACCTCCGCCATGGTGAGTGCGAAACGTTCGAGCAGGCGGCCGACCATCTCCGCCGCCGCTAGCGCCTCGGCTTCGGTGCAGCCGTTGGAGGTCGTGCGCGCGGCGAGTGCCCGGATGCGTGCCTTGACCCGCTCGCGTTCATGGCTTTGGCTCAGAACATCGGCTATGGCTGGCAGGGGCGAATGGTCTCCGGCGACGGTGCCGATACTGGCGGTTCGAAAACTGCCAAGTACTCGGAGCGCGGTGGCTGCTCCAGCAACCAGTGGAAGGCCACCTGCCGGTATCCAGCGGCGCTCAACTCGCAGGCCAGCAGCGCCCGCGGCGTCCCGTGCCGCTCCGTCGCGTCATCCACGTCCAGAATGCCGACCCGTCCCCCAGGGCGGAGCGCCGGGACGAGGTTGGCGAGCAGTGCAAAGGGTTGCTCGATCTCGTGATACATGTGAATCAGCAACGCCACGTCCATGGACCGCGGGGGCAATCGCGGATCGCCCGCCTCGCCCAGCCCCACCGACACATTGATCAGACCGGCCCGCACCACACGATCGCGGAGGCGGGCGAGGTAGCTGGGCACAACGTCTTGCGCGAGCACTCGTCCTTCCGGCCCCACCTGCGCCGACAGACGCGTCGTGTAATAGCCCGACCCCGCTCCCAGGTCGGCCACAGTCATGCCGGGGCGGATCCCCAGCCACGCGATCACCCGCGCCGCCTCTCCGACGCGCTCCCGTTCGTCTTCCGCTCGCCAACGGTCTGAGACCACCGGCGCAACCGGCCGAACCGGGCTGGCGAAGCGACCGGCCGCTACCCCGGGCGGACCCAGCGGGCCAACCTCCGCCGCTTGGCTCCCGCAGCCAGGAATAGCCGAGAGCAGAACCAGACCGAGAGCAAGGCGCGTCGTCAGAACGTGAGGCATACCCGGCTAGGTGGCCCCTCGACATACCGTCGCAAGGGCACTCCCCGGGCCGTGTGAGCACGGGGCGTTGTGGCCACCCGATGCCACCTCCCTCACCATCGATGCGCGCCGCGCCATTCGGGTGGAGGCGGGACTGCCGGTGGCTGTCGACGCGAAGCTGCTGACGGCCGCGCTGGGAGGGAGCGTTATCGGCGGCGGGACGCGCGGGTTGGTGGAAAGCCGGTACGTCCAACGCAGAGGAGTTCCGGCGGTGGAGGAAGCGCCTGATCACCAGCGTCCGACCAAGCCAAGCAGACGCCCCCTGGCGGGGAAGGCAGGGGCTCCCCAACCTCCCCTGTGATCTAGATCTCTCGACGAACATCGTGAGGCACAGCGAGGCTGCCGGTGCGCGTGGCGGCCCGAAGCGGGAAGATCGGGTCAGGCCATCCCGCCCGCTTCTCCTGCCTCGACCTCCATGGAAAGCCAATCGAGGAAGGCCTGCGCCTTGCGGTCGGGCGGGCGCTCGGCGGGCCAGACGGCGTGATAGGCCAGGACACGCCTTACCGGCAGGTCGAAGAGCGGCACGAGCAGCCCAGCCCGGATATCCTGACCCAGCAATGGCATCTGCCCTATCGCCACGCCTAACCCTTCCATCGCCGCCTGGTAGGTCAGCACAGAACTGGTGAACTCCATTCCCTCCTGCAGAAGGTCCAGGCGCCCGATCCCAGCGAGCCAATCGCGCCAGTCGTCGCGGCGGTAGCGGGAGACAAGCATGCGGCGTCCCGCCAGGTCGTCGGGCCCGCACAGCGGCGGCCCGGCTTCGAGGAGACGGGGGCTGCACACGGGCTGAAGGATGTCGGGCAGCAGCAGGCGCGCTTCCAGTCCAGACCAGTGGCCATCACCGAGCTGGATGGCGAGGTCTACTGGGTCGCGCCGGAAGTTCACGGGTGCGACGACGTGGCTTAGCCTTACCGCAATGCCGGGATGCGCGGCCTCGAAGCGGTGAAGACGGGGCAGGAGCCACTTGGCGGCGAAGGTGTTGTAGACCCGTAATCGCAGCGGCGCCGCCCGTGCCTCCCGCCGGACCCGCTCCGTCGCCACTGCTATCCGCTCGAATGCCGGCCCCAGCTCCCCATACAGCATCTGACCTTCCGGAGTCAGCGCGGCGCCGCGCCGCTGGCGCTGAAAGAGCTGTGTGCCGAGATATCCTTCCAGCACCGCGATCTGGCGACTGACAGCCGCCTGGGAGACACCGAGCAGATCCGCCGCCTGCGTGAAGCTGCCGAGGCGAGCGGCCACGGTGAAGACATGCAGTGGGTTGAACGGGGGCACTGGCGCGGTCATCGAACCCCTCTGATTCCATTGAAGCATCCTTCAGACATAACAAAATCTCATGTTGGCATAAAGAGCAGTGGCTACCGGATCCTACTGACCTGCCGCAGCATCCCGGCCCACACGGAAAAGATTTTGGGCGGGAGACGGTGCGCATGGATTTCAACCTGACTGAGGACCAGCGCATCTTTGCCGACAGTGTGCGCCGGTTTGCCGAGGAGCATCTTGCTGCCGGCGCGCTGCAGCGCGCGCACACGCCTGGCTTCCCCTATGACGTGGCGCAGCTGATGGCTGGCCAGGGTCTTCTGGGCATCACCATCCCGGAGAAGGATGGCGGGCAGGGCGGCACGCTGATGGACGCGGTGCTTGCGATCGAGGCGGTGGCCTCTGTCTGCCCGCGCAGCGCGGATGTGGTGCAGGCCGGCAATTTCGGCCCTATCCGCACCTTCGCCGAGTACGCCACGCCAGAGCAGAAAGCGAAGTGGCTGCCGGACCTTCTGACGGGCAGGAATGCCATCTCGCTCGGGATGAGCGAGCCGGAGGCGGGATCGGCCGCGACGGAGCTTCGGACGACGGCTCGGCTGGACGGCGACCACTACGTCGTCAACGGGTCCAAGGTCTTCGGCACGCACAGCGCCGAGGCCTCGCTCTATCTCATCTATCTCCGTTTCGGTCCCGGGCTCGAAGGGATCGGCTCCGTCCTGATCGAGCGCGGCACGCCGGGCTTCACCGTGGGCCAGCCCTCGCGCTTCCTGAACGGCGAGGAGTGGAGCACCCTCTACTTCGAGGATTGCCGCGTCCCGGCGGAGAACCTCCTCCTCGGCCCCGGGGGCTTCAAGAAGCAGATCTCTGCCTTCAACGCCGAGCGGATCGGCAATACCGCGCGCTCCCTGGCGGTAGGTCGCTTTGCCTTCGAGCGCGCGAAGGAGCACGCGGAGACGCGCCGCCAGTTCGGCCGCACCCTGTCCGAGTTCCAGGGCATCCAGTGGAAGTTCGCGGAGATGGCGCTGAAGCTGGAGGGCGCACAGCTCCTGCTCTACCGCGCCGCGGTCAACGCCGATCGCGGCCTTCCCTCACCTTATGAGACCACGCTTGCAAAGCTCGCCTGCAACCAGGCCGGGTTCGACGCGGCCAACGAGGCGATGCAGATCATGGGAGGTACCGGCTTCTCCGAGGAGTCGCTGGTGGAGTATTGCATGCGCCGCTGCCGCGGCTGGATGATCGCGGGCGGCTCCATCGAGATGATGAAGAACCGCCTGGCCGAAGAGGTGTTCGGCCGCCGCTTCTCCCAGCGTCCACCGAAGCCCTCGCCGACCATGGACAGGGCGGCGGAATAAGGCCATGCGCGCCGCGCCCGTCGCCCTGCTCTCCCCGCGCAGCATCGCCATCGTCGGTGCCTCCGACGACGTCACCAAGACTGCCTCACGTCCGCTGCGCTTCCTTCGTGGTGGCGGATACGGGGGCACCGTCTACCCGATTGCTCGCCGCGAGACGGTGATGGGCGAGCGAGCCTTCCCCACCCTCTCCGCCCTGCCACAGCGCCCCGACCACGCCTTCATCCTGTTGCCCACCGAGGGCGCCATGGAGGCAGTGGCCGAGTGCGCCCGCCTGGACATCCCGGCGGTGACCGTGCTTGCGGGAGGCTTCTCGGAGGCGGGCGCTGCGGGCGCGGCGCGTGAGGACGCGCTGCGCGCGAGCCTGCGCGAGACGAAAACGCGCCTGCTGGGTCCCAACAGCATCGGCCTCGTTAACCTGCACCACCGCATGGTGCTGACGGCCAACGCCGCCTTCGCCGAGCCCGACCTTCCAGTGGGCGGGGCCTTCGTTGCCTCCCAGAGCGGCAGTATGATCGGCGCCATCCTCTCGCGCGGGCGGGGGAGGGGTCTAGGCTTCGCGGGGCTCGTCTCGGTTGGGGCGGAGGTGGATCTCGATCTCGGCTCCATCTGCGCCGCGACTCTCGACGACCCGAGCATCACATCCTACCTCCTCTTCCTTGAGACACTGCGAGGCGCCAGCGCATTGCGCGAGTTCGCCCGCGGTGCCGCCGAGCGCGGCAAGCCGGTCGTTGCGTACAAGCTCGGCCGTAGCCCGGAGGCCGCCGAGCTCGCCGTCTCCCACACCGGCGCCCTGGCCGGAGAGGACGACGTAGCGGACGCCTTTTTGCGGGACTGCGGTATCGCGCGCGTCGATACCCTGGAAGGCCTGTTGGAGGCGCCGGCCCTGATGCGTCGCGTGCCGATCCGCAAAACGGGCGCGCGCAAGCCCGTGGTGGGCGTGGTGACCACAACCGGCGGTGGCGCGGCCATGGTGGTGGATGGGCTGGGCATTCGCGGGGTCTCCGTGGAAGGCCCGGCTGAGGCCACACGGGCAAGGCTGCTGGTTGCCGGGATCGACCCCGGCCACGGCCGCATCCTCGACCTGACCCTTGCCGGCGTGAAGCCGGAGGTGATGGGCGCTGCCCTTGGCGCGCTGCTCGCCGCCCCGGAATACGACCTTGTGGTCGCGGTCGCCGGTTCCTCATCCCGCTTCCAGCCGGAGCTGGTCGTCCAGCCGGTATCCGAGGCGGCGAAGGGCGGGGCCCATCTCGCCTCATTCTGCGTGCCGGAGGCGCCACAGGCTCTCGCCATGCTGGCCGAGGCCGGCGTGCCCGCCTTCCGCACCCCGGAGGCCTGCGCTGACGCCATCGCCGCCGCCTTTGCCCGCCGCGAGCCCCGGCCCGCTGCCACTCTTCCCGCCCCTGCCGTCGGGGAGGCGCGGATGCTGGACGAGGCCGAGGCTTACAAACTCCTCGCCGATCTCGGCGTGCCGCACGCACCCTGTGTTGCGCTGCTGGCGGCCGAAGCGGGCCGGGAACCGCTGCCATTTCCCTATCCTGTGGTCGTGAAGGTTCTGCACGCCGACATCCTCCACAAGACAGACCTGGGCGGCGTCGTGCTCGGCGTGGCAGCCGACGCCGCGCTGGCGGAGGCGGCCAACCGCATCGTGGAGAACGTTACGGCCCACCGCCCCGCTCTCGGCGTGGACCGAGTGCTGGTGCAGGCCATGACGAAGCCCCTGGGCGAGGTACTGGTGGGCTATCGCCGCGACCCGCAGGTGGGGCCGGTCATCCTGCTCGCCGCGGGCGGGATCATGACGGAGATCTACCGAGACCGGAGCGTTCGGCTGGCGCCCGTGGACCACGATGGGGCGCGGGAGATGATCGCCGAGGTTCGTGCACTCCGCGCGCTGGAGGGTTACCGCGGCAAGCCGCGCGGCGACACGGAGGCGCTGGCCTCCGTCATCGTCACCCTGTCGCGTCTCGCGGAGCGTGGAGACGTCGCGGAGTGCGAGATCAACCCGCTGATGGTGCTGGAGGAAGGGCACGGGGTCCTCGCCGTGGACGCTGTGATCCGCCTGGAGGGAAGAAGCCCGTGAATGCGCGTCACCTCGACCTCGCCTATCCCCGCCCGCGCCTGATCATTGCCGGCCGCAGCGTGGAGGGGGCGCGGAACGCCGAGCCCATTCTCAATCCTGCGACCGGCGAGGTCCTTGGCGAGGTCCCGCACGCGACGGAGTCCGACTTGGCCGAGGCGCTCGACACCGCGGCAAGGGCCTTTCCCGCATGGCGTGACACCGCACCCGCAGCCCGCGGCCGCACCATCCGCGCCGCGGCCACCCTGCTGCGCGAGCGGCGCACGGCCATCGCCACTCTCATCACGTTGGAGATGGGCAAGCCCTACGGTGAGGCTCTCGGTGAGGTCGAGACAGCCGCCGCCATCTTCGAGTGGAATGCGAGTGAGGGCGAGCGCGCCTATGGCCGGGTGCTCCCCGGCGGCGCGGCGGGCGAGCGTCGCCTCGTCCTGCGCTCGCCCCTGGGGCCGATTGCCGCCTTTGCGTCCTGGAACGCGCCGGCGATCACACCTGTCCGGAAACTGTCGGGGGCGCTCGCGGCGGGATGCCCTGTGATCCTCAAGGCCTCGGAGGAGAGCCCGGCCACGGCGCTCGCCATCGCGCAGTGCCTCTTGGATGCCGGTCTTCCTCCGGGGCTGGTCAGCGTCGTCTTCGGCGACCCCGCCTGGATCTCGCAGCGCCTGATCGAGGATCCCGTCATCCGCGGCGTCACCTTCACCGGCTCTGTCGGCGTCGGCAAGAAGATCGCCGCCCTCGCGCTGTCCGGGATGAAACGTTCGACTCTGGAGTTGGGAGGGCATGCGCCCGCGATCGTGTGGGACGACGTGGACGTGGACGCGGTAGTGAGGGCGTCCAGCGCGGCCAAGTTCCGCAACGGGGGCCAGGTCTGCACCTCGCCGACCCGCTTCTACGTGCACGAACGAGTCTATGACCGCTTCCGCGATGGTTTCGTCGCTGCAGCCAAGTCGATCCGTGTCGGCGGCGGTTTCGACGACGCAGCGCAGATGGGACCGCTGGCGAATGCGCGGCGAGTCGACGCGATGATGGAGCTGACCGAGGAAGCCCGCTCGCGCGGTGTGACCGTCGCGGCAGGCGGTACAGCACCGCAGTTGCCGGGCTTCTTCTGGAACCCCACCGTGCTGGACGACGCGCGCGAGGACTGCCTTGCCGCCAATGTCGAACCCTTCGGACCGCTTGCCCTGCTCCGCCCCATCGGCTCGGTCGAGGAAGCGCTGGCCCTCGCCAATCGCCTGCCGCTCGGGCTGGCCAGCTACGTCATGGCACGGGACGGAGCGGTGGCGAACCGCCTCGCGGACGGCATCGAGGCCGGGAACGTGGCGGTGAACTCGTGGCGCGCCTCCCTCCCTGAGTCGCCCTTTGGCGGCTGGAAGGAGAGCGGCCTTGGCCAGGAAGGCGGCATCGA
Source organism: Roseomonas sp. WA12 (assembly GCF_054165765.1). Taxonomy (NCBI): domain Bacteria; kingdom Pseudomonadati; phylum Pseudomonadota; class Alphaproteobacteria; order Acetobacterales; family Roseomonadaceae; genus Roseomonas; species Roseomonas sp. WA12. Next base: position 21,436 of record NZ_JBSTUI010000002.1, read on the forward strand.
AGGTCTCGACGCCTTTCAATCAGTGAAGTGCGTGCTGCAGGCCTGAAAGGCCGCAGCGAAACGGGAGGAGAAAGAACGATGACGATCTGGACCGGCAGGCGCTCCCTGCTGATCGGCGGCGGTGCCACAGCGGCCTCGGCGCTCGCCGCGCCGGCCCTGCGGGCACAGCCGACGCGCAACGTGCGGATCGGGGTGCTCAGCGACATGGGCGGCCCCTACTCCGCCAACACCGGCCAGGGCTCGGTCGTCGGCGCGAAGCTCGCGGCCGAGGACTTCATGCGCGCCCGCCCGGGCCTGCGGGTCGAGATCATCCAGGCCGACTTCCAGAACAAGCCCGATGTCGGCCTCTCCATGGCGCGGGACTGGCTGGACCGGCAGGGCGTGGACGCCATCCTCGACGTGCCCGTTTCCTCGGTGGCGCTCGCCGTAGCCGGGCTGGTAGCCGAGAAGGACAAGGTCGCGCTCTTCACCGGCCCCGCCACCGCGGCGCTGACGGCCGCGAACTGCGGCCCGAACCACGTGCACTGGACCTATGACACCTGGTCCCTGGCGGCCGGCACGGGACGTGCCCTGGTCGCTGATGGTGCGGACACCTGGTATTTTATCACCGCCGACTACGCCTTCGGCCACGCGCTGGAGGCTGACACGGCGGGCTTCGTGAAGGAGGCGGGCGGCCGTGTCCTCGGTACCGCACGCACCCCCTTTCCGGGCACGACGGACTTCTCCTCCTTCCTCGTGCAGGCGCAGGCGAGCCGGGCAAAGGTGATCGGCCTGGCAAATGCCGGCATCGACACGGTGAACTGCGTGAAGCAAGCTGCCGAGTTCGGTGTCGCCCGGCGCGGCACGCGACTCGCGGGGCTGCTGTTCCAGATCGCCGACGTGCATTCCCTGGGGCTGGAGGCGGCGCAGGGGCTGGCACTGACGGAGGCCTTCTACTGGGACATGAACGATGACACGCGCGCTTTCTCCTCTCGCTTCGCGCCGCAGATGGGCGGACAGAAGCCGGGGATGATCCACGCAGGCGGCTATTCCGCCGTGATGCACTTCCTCAAGGCCCGCGAGGCGCTTGGCGACAACGCCAGCGGCCGCGCGGCCGTCGGTTGGATGAAGGCGAACGGCACGGAGGACCCTCTCTTCGGGCGGGGAACCGTGCGCGCCGATGGCCGCAAGGTGCACGACATGTACCTCTTCCGCGTCAAGAGGCCGGAGGAGAGCAAGGCCCCCTGGGACTACTACGCGACCACCCGCACCATCCTCGGCGACCAAGCCTTCCGGCCCATGCGGGGCGCGGGCTGCGCGATGGTGCCGGCATGACCCCGGAGGACCTGCCCGGGCTCGTGAACAGCAACCCGATGCTGCGCCGCTGGGGCCGCTTCCTGGATGCCGAACTATTGCTGGCGGTCGGGGCCGAGGAGTGGCTGCTGCGTCTGCGCGGCGGCGCCGTGGAATCTGTTCGCCGCGGACCCTTCGTCATGCCCTCCTGGACTCTTGCGATCCGGGTCGAGCCGGCGGCGTGGCGCGACTTCCTCTCGCCGGAGCCGCCGCCCGGCCGGCACGATCTCATGGCGCTGGTGCGCGGGAGGGAGTTGCGACTGGAGGGCAACCTCCATCCCTTCATGAGCCACCTGCTGTGGTTCAAGGCCGCGCTCGCCAGTCTGCGCGGCGCACATCCGGAGAGTGCGGCATGATGGAACCGATCCGCGGCGGCTATGCCACCATCTCCCTCGGGGGAAAGTCGCACCGCATCTATGTCGAGGAGGCGGGGGAGGGCATCCCGCTGCTGCTGCTCCACACGGCCGGCTCCGACACGCGGCAGTGGCGCGGCCTGCTGAACGACGCGGCGGTGACGCGGCATTTCCGCTGCATCACCTTCGATCTGCCCTGGCACGGCAAGTCCTCTCCGCCGGATGGCTGGTGGACGGATGAGTACAAGCTCACCACCGCCTCCTATGTCGAGGCAATCCTCGGGGTGTCCGATGCGCTGGGTCTGCGCCGTCCCGTGGTGATGGGCTGCTCCATTGGTGGACGTGTGGTGCTGGAGCTCGCGGCGGCGCACGGCGCGCGCCTGGGCGGCGTGATCGGCCTGCAATCCTCCTCCCATGTCGATCCTTACTACGACACGGAATGGACCCATCGGCCCGACGTGCACGGTGGCGAGGTCTGCGCCGGCATCGTCTCCGGCCTCATGGCGCCGCAATCACCGGAGGGTGAGCGATGGGAGACGCTGTGGCACTACATGCAGGGGGGCCCCGGCGTGTTCCGCGGCGACCTGCACTTCTACAAGGCCGAGGGCGACCTGCGTGACCGGCTGGCGATGATCGACACGTCGCAGTGCCCGGTCTGGCTGCTGACGGGCGAGTACGACTACTCCTGCTCGCCCGAGGCGACGCGGGAGACGGCGCGTCTCATTCCCGGCAGCGAGGTGACGATCATGAGCCGCCTCGGCCATTTCCCGATGAGCGAGAACTACGCGCACTTCGCGGATTTCCTACGGCCGGTGCTGGACCGGGTCCGCGCCGCGGCGGCGGAGAGGACTGCACCATGAGGCTGCAGGGCAAGATCGGGCTCGTCACCGCCGCCGCCTCCGGCATGGGGCGCGCGGGTGTGCTGCGCTTCGCGCGGGAAGGCGCGACGGTGGCTGTGGTGGACCGCGACGCTGCGGGCGTGGCCTCCGCCGTGGCGGAGATCGAGGCTGCGGGCGGGCGCGCCATCGGCCTTCCCGGCGACCTGCGCGACGACACATTCTCCCGGCGCATTGTCGAGGACACGGTGGCCGCTTTCGGCGGGGTGGATTTCGTGTGGAACCATGTCGGCCATCCCGGCCCTTCTATGGTGGAGGGCTTGCCGCGGGACGACCTGGAGATCGCGATCGACCTCAACCTCCGCACGATCATGGCGACCACGGACGCTGCCATCCCGCACCTTCGCGGGCGGAACGGCGCGGCCCTGCTCTATACCGCCTCCACCTCCGGCCTGCAGGGATCGGTGTTCAGCCCGGTCTACTCCGCGATGAAGTTCGGGGTAGTTGGCTTCATGCGGGCGCTCGCGAAGCGCTTGGCGCCAGAGGGGATCCGCTGCAACGCGGTCTGCCCGGGCAGCGTGGACACGCCGATGCTCCGCACCTTCGTCGCCCGTCCGGATCAGGCGGCGACGGCCGGCGCGGACGTGGAGGCGCTGGTGAAAAAGCGCGGCGCCGTGAACCCGCTCGGCCGCCCGGCGCGGCCGGAAGAGATCGCTAACGCGGCGCTGTTCCTCCTCTCGGACGAGGCCTCCTTCATCACCGGTGCCGCCCTGCCCGTGGATGGTGGCACGACGGCCTGACGATGTGCGCCGGCCAGGGCCAGGCCGGCGCGCCCCGAGAGAGGCCCGGAGGAAGGAATACATCATGACCGCCTCGCCGCGCCGCACCTTGCTGGGCGCAGGTCTCGCCGTGCCTCTGCTGCTCCGCCCCGGAGCGGGAGGAGCGCAGAGCGGCTATCCGTCACGCCCGATCCGCCTGATTATCCCCTTCTCTGCAGGCGGGCCGACCGACGTGCTGGCCCGCATCCTCGCGGCCGAGATCCAGGCGGCGAGGGGTTGGTCCATCATCGTCGAGAACATCTCGAGCGGTGGTGGCACGGTGGGGACGTCCACCGCGACCCGGGCGGCACCGGACGGCTACACCTGGTTCTTTGGCTCCGGTGGCACCAACGGCATCCATCAAGCGCTATACCCCAACCTCGGCTACGACCCGGCCAACGACTTTGCGCCGCTCGCGCTCGCGTGCACCACCGCGAACATCTTCGTCGCCCATCCCAGCTTACCGGCCGACGACATCGCCGGCCTGCTGCGGCAGGCGAAGTCCGGCGCAGTGAACTACGGTACGGCTGGCATCGGCACCACCACGCATATGAGCGCCGAACTACTCAAGATGATGACGGGCGCCAACCTCGTGCACATCCCCTATCGCGGCGGTGGGCCCGCGATGAACGATCTACTGGCTGGCCACATCCCGCTGATGGTGGACGCCACCACCACCTCCGTCCCTCACGTCAAGGCCGGACGTATCAAGGCGCTTGCGGTCACCACGCCGGGGCGGGACGAGAGCCTGCCGGAGGTGCCAGCTGTCGGCGAGACGGTGAGGGGCTACGAGGCGACAGCCTGGTTTGGCATTTTTGCCCCCAAGCAGCTACCGCCGGAGTTGGTCGCTGACCTGAACAGTGTTCTGAACGCTGCGCTAAGATCCGAGGCGGTGGCCCGGCGATACCGTGAGCTGGGAGCGACGCCGGGGCAGGAGACGCCTGAGGCCTTCGGTCGCTACGTGGCGGGCGAGCTTACGAAATGGCGGGCCGTGGTCGCCGCCACCGGCGTCAAGCCCGAGTAAGCATCGGGTTGGCGGCACGACGACCGCCGAGCGGCATGTTTTGAGCGCTTCCATGTCCCGCGCCGCAGCCGCGTGCACCACCCAGCGCGCGCACCGGTTCCGGTGCTGCAGTACCATGTCGGCTTCTGCATCAGCCCGTGAGCGAGCGCACGATCTCCAGCATCCGTAGCGCCTGCGCGGAGAGGGGGCGGTCAAGAAGGCGGACCATTCCATAGGATTCAACGGCGAGGTTCACCGCCTCGGCCGGCAGGGTGAGGCGTGCGAACTGGCCCTGCCGCGCCAGGATCGAGCCTACCGGAGCGCTGATGACCCCGATCGGATCCCCCCGAAGAAGGTAGGCGAGCGTCAGCAGCACAGTGGAGGTGTTCAAGACCGGCCGCAGCGACGACTGGGACAAGCCGTTGAACAGTAGAACGACCTGATGCCGCAGCAGCATGCCTGATGGCTGCAGCACCCAGGGATCGGCGGTGATTTCCTCCATCGTCACCCGCCGGCTCGATCTGAGCGGGTGCCCTGCCCGGACCAGCAGGGCAAGTTTCTACCGGTCCACCGGCACATACTCGACGAGAGAGGGGTCCAGGTCCGGTACAAGGCGGGGCCGGAAGGCCCGATCGTGTGGAGGAACGCTCACCACCACATCATACCGGAATCTCGTCAGGTTAGCAGGTCTTCAGACTTTTTCCGACATACCGGCAGAGCAAGACGGCGTTGGACGTTCTGACCGTCCGTATAGATGCTTGGATGTTGGAAGCGGTGCGGCCACTGCCAGGAAGGAGCGATACTGTGGGTTCACCCGACCACTCCGGTCACGTCGTTTTCCCACCGACTCTTCGCGCCGGACCTGAGCGGGCAGGAGAGGCGTGATGGTGTTTCGCCTTGCCGTGGTTGGTTTCGGGGCCATCGCTAGAAACCGGCACCTTCCCGCCATTACCGCCACGCCGGGGGTCGAACTCGTGGGCGTCGCGAGTCATGGCGAGACCCCGGCCGGCGTTCCGGGCTTCCCTTCGCTGCGGCAGCTCCTGGCCTCGGGCCTTGCGGTGGACGCGGTGGCGCTGTGCACCCCGCCGCAAGGCCGCGCCGCACTGGCCGCGGAGGCCCTGGCCGCAGGAAAGCATGTCCTGTTGGAAAAGCCGCCCGGTGCCACCCTTTCCGAATGGCCCCCCCTGGCCGACCTGGCCCGGGACAAGGGGTTGAGCCTCTTTGGCACCTGGCACTCGCGCTTCGCCCCGGCTGTTGAGGCGACCCGCGCCGCTCTCCGGGATACGCCGCCAAGGGCAGTAAGGGTGGAGTGGAAGGAGGATGTGCGCCACTGGCACCCCGGCCAGGCCTGGATCTGGGAGCCGGGCGGGATGGGCGTGTTCGATCCGGGAATCAACGCGCTCTCAATCCTCACCCGCATCTTGCCCGCGCCCATCTCGCTGCGGGCGGCAGAGCTGTCCTATCCGGCAAACCGGGAAGCCCCCATCGCAGCCCGCCTGTCCTTCGCGGATCTCGCCGGCACGCCGGTGGAGGCAGAGTTCGACTGGCGCCAGACCGGCCGGCAGAGCTGGGACATCCACCTGGACACTACCGGCGGCACGCTGCTGCTGGAGGAGGGCGGGCGGCGGCTATTGCGGGACGGCACCATTCTCATGGAGGGGCCCGATGCCGAGTACGAGGGGATCTATGCGCATTTCGTCGATCTCGTTGCGCAGGGACGGTCCGACCTGGATCTCACGCCGATGATGCAGGTGGCGGATGCCTTCATGCTCGGGCGCCGGCACGTCGTCGCGCCCTTCAATGAGGGCTGAGAGATGCCGGCCGGGCTGATTGTGGCGGCGTCGGTCTGGAACGGGCTCTGCCGGGACAATCGCAAAGGGGAATTAGGATGATGACCCGGACTCCTCGCAGTCGCAGCTTGGCGGGCAGCGCAATGGCGTCCAGCGACCCGGAAACGGCCCACACTTCCCCCCGGCGCTGCTTCGATGACGCTTGAACGTAGCCCCTTCGGGCTGATGCCGGACGGCAGGTCGGTGGAACTCCTCACTCTTCGCGGCGCGGAGGGATTCGAGGCGCGGGTGATGACCTATGGCGCCGTCCTGCAGGCGCTGATCGTGCCGGGGCGGGACGGGCCGGCGGATGTGGTGCTCGGCCACGACTCCCTCGAGGGCTACCTCGCCAAGCGGAGCTTCTTCGGCGCCACGGTCGGGCGCTGCGCGAACCGCATCGCCCAGGGCCGCTTCACGCTGGACGGTACGCATTTTTCCGTGCCGGCCAATGACGGCCCGCATGCCCTGCATGGCGGGCCGGAGGGCTTCGACCGGCACCTGTGGGAGGTCGCGGAGGCGAAGGCGTCGCCCCATCCCCGCCTCGTCCTGCGCCGCAGCAGCCCGGACGGGGAGGAGGGTTTTCCCGGGGCGCTCGACATCACCGTCACCTACGCCGTCACCGAGCCTGCGGAGCTCTCGTTGAGCTTCGAGGCGCGCACCACGCGACCGACGGTGGTGAACCTGACCAACCATAGCTACTTCAATCTCGGCGGCGGGGGAGACGTGGTGCTGGGGCACCGCCTGCGCGTCGCCGCATCGCGCTACCTGCCGGTGAACGAAACGCTGATTCCGTTGGGCGAGCCCTGTGCGGTCGAGGGCACTCCCTTCGACTTCCGCGAGCCGCATCCGATCGGCGACCGGCTGCGGGATGCGGACGCCCAGCTGCTGCGCGCCGGCGGCTATGACCACAATTTCTGCTTGGACGGATGGGATGGCACGCTGCGCCCGGCAGCCTGGGTGGAGGACCCGGGCAGCGGCCGCGCCATGACGCTGCTGACCGACCGGCCGGGGCTGCAGTTCTACTCCGGCAATTTCCTGAACGGCATGCTGGCAGGCAAGGGTGGGCGGCCGATGCGTCAGTCCGACGCGCTGTGCCTGGAGCCGCAGGCCTGGCCCGACGCGCCGAACCATCCTGGCTACCCCTCCGTCCGGCTCGATCCGGGCGACACCTACCGGCATCGGACGATCCTCCGATTCAGCACGATCGGGGGCTAAATTAGCGCGGACTGAAATACCGTTTCTGGCATGTAAACTCACGAAAACAGCATTGGACGCGCATCGCCGCCAGCAGTGAGGATGGGACACCAAGGCTGAGAACGGGCGGAAGAGCCCGGGCCGAAGGGAGGCGACGGGATGGACACGGGCCGCGCTCCACGATCCGGAGCGAGGTGGCCGCGGCCGTCTCGATCGAGGCAGGCTGATGAGGGTCCAGGGTTGACCGACGACGCGAACGACTACCGCAAGCCCGGCGAGTTGCGCTCGCGCGCGTGGTTCGCGCGGCAAGATAAGATGGGCTTCTACTACCGTTCCTGGCTCCGCAACCGCGGCCTGCCGAACGATCAGTTCGACGGCCGGCCCGTCATCGGCATCTGCAACACCTGGTCCGAGCTGACGCCCTGCAACGGGCATTTCCGCACCATCGCCGAGCATGTGCGCTACGGCATCCTGGAAGCTAGCGGCTATCCGTTGGAATTCCCGGTGCTGAGCCTTGGCGAGACGCAGATGCGGCCGACGGCCATGCTGTACCGCAACCTCGCCTCCATGGATGTGGAGGAGGCGCTGCGCGCGAACCCGCTGGATGGCGTGGTTCTGCTGATGGGCTGCGACAAGACCACCCCTGCCCTGCTGATGGGCGCGGCCAGCGTGGACCTACCGACCATCGGCGTCTCGGGCGGGCCGATGCTGAGCGGTCATTATCGCGGCCAGAAGATTGGTTCAGGCACCAACACCATCTCCATGAGCGAACAGCTCCGCGCCGGCGAGATCACGCTCCGCGAGTTCCACGAGGCGGAGGGGGCGATGTCGCGCTCCGCCGGCTCCTGCATGACCATGGGCACGGCCTCCACCATGGCCTCGATGGTGGAGGCGCTGGGCGTGGGCCTGCCCGGCAACGCCGCCATTCCCGCGCCCGATGCGCGCCGCAACGAGCTGGCGCGGCTTGCCGGACGCCGAATCGTGGAGATGGTACGCGAGGACCTGCGCCTCTCGAAGCTGCTCACCCGCCAGGCCTTCGAGAACGCCATCCGCACACTCGCGGCCATCGGCGGATCGACCAATGCCGTGGTGCACCTGCTGGCCATCGCCGGCCGCCTGGGCGTGCCGCTGGAGCTGGAGGACTTCGACCGGTTGGCGAGCGAGGTGAATTGCCTGGTGAACCTGAAGCCGTCGGGCGAGCACCTGATGGAGGATTTCTACTATGCCGGCGGTCTGCCGGTCGTACTGCGGGACCTGGTGGAGCGCGGCCTCCTTCACGCGGACGCCATCACCGCCAACGGCCGCACCCTGGCCGAGAACGTGGCCGACGCACAGTGCTGGGACCGCGACGTCATCCACAGCTACGACGCGCCCTTCAAGCCGCAGGCCGGCATCGCCATCCTGCGCGGCAACCTCTGCCCCGACGGCGCCGTCATCAAGCCTTCCGCCGCCTCGCCGCACCTGCTTCGGCACACCGGCCGCGCGGTGGTGTTCGAGAGCATCGAGGACCTGCACGCCCGTATCAACGACGAGGATCTCGATATCGACGAGGCCTGCATCATGGTGCTGAAGTACTGCGGCCCAAAGGGATATCCCGGCATGGCGGAGGTGGGGAACATGCCCCTGCCGCCGAAGCTGCTGCGCCAAGGCGTGCGCGACATGATCCGCATTTCGGACGCCCGCATGTCCGGCACCGCCTACGGTACGGTGGTGCTGCACGTGGCGCCGGAGGCCATGGCGGGCGGCAACCTCGCCCTGGTGCGGAACGGCGACAGCATCACCCTCGACGTGCCCGGGCGCGGCCTGCACCTGCATGTGGACGAGGCAGAGCTGGCGACTCGCCGCGCTGCCTGGGTGCCGCCTCCCACGCCGCTCGCGGAGCGCGGTTACACCCGCATGTATGTCCAGCACGTGCTGCAGGCCGACAAGGGCGTGGATCTGGACTTCCTCGTCGGAAACAGCGGCGCGCCCGTCGCGCGCGACAACCACTGAGCCGGATGCCCCGCCGATGACCCAGGCCACTCCCCGCTACCGCGGCGTCTTTCCCGTGGTGCCCACTGTCTTCGATGAGCGCGGTGGGCTGGACCTGGGCGGGCAGCTGCGCTGCGTCGACTTCATGATCGATGCCGGCTCGGACGGGCTATGCATCCTGGCCAACTTCTCGGAGCAGTTTGTCCTCTCCGACGAGGAGCGGGAGGTGCTGATGACGGCGATCCTCGGCCATGTGAAGGGGCGCGTGCCGGTGATCGTCACCACCACGCATTTCTCCTCGCGCCTCTGCGCCGAGCGTTCGCGCCGGGCGGAGGCGATGGGGGCCGCGATGGTGATGGTGATGCCGCCCTATCACGGCGCCACGATCCGCGTGCCCGAGATCGGCATCCAGGGCTTCTTCCGCGAAGTGTCGGACGCGATCGGCATCCCGATCATGATCCAGGACGCGCCCGTCAGCGGCACCGCGCTGTCCGCCCCCTTTCTCGCCCGCATGGCGCGCGAGATCGAGCAGGTGTCCTACTTTAAGATCGAGGTGCCCTTCGCCGCTGCCAAGATCCGCGACCTGATCGAACTGGGCGGCAGCGCGATCGAGGGGCCGTGGGACGGCGAGGAGGCCATCACGCTGATGGCCGACTTCGATGCCGGCGCAACTGGCGCCATGACCGGCGGCGGCTTTCCCGACGGCATCCGCCAGATCGTGGACGCCCACCGCGGCGGGGATCTCGAGGGAGCGGCGGCGGCTTATCAGCGCTGGCTGCCGCTGATCAACTACGAGAACCGGCAATGCGGCCTGCTGGCGGCGAAGGCGCTGATGCATGAGGGCGGCATCATCACCTGCGACGCCCCCCGCGCCCCGCTCGCGCCCTTGCACCCCGCCACCCGCGCCGGCCTGATCGAGATCGCGCGCCGCACCGATCCGATGGTGCTGAACTGGGCCCGATGATCGCGTAAGCCGCACCGACAATCACGCAAGACCCGGCCAGCGGCGGGTCGCTCCCGACAGCGGCGGCGCTGTTATGCCGGGAGGCCCGCGGCGTGGCGCGCAGTTCGCCAAGCCAGAACCATTCCCGGACCGATCGTCGTGCCCGGTCCCGGATAGGTCCCCCGGAAGATCGAGGCCATGTCATTCCCGCCGACATACAGGCCTTCCACCGGTTCCCCGGCGGCGTCCAGCGCGCGACCGTTCCCGTCTGCACGAAGCCCCGCGCTTCCGGCCAGGTCCGCGGGATGAACTGCCACAGCATAGAAGGGGCCCGGCCCGATCGGCCGCAGGCAGGGGTTCGGTCTGTTCTCCGGGTCGCCGTTGAAGCGGTTCATCGGGGTGCTCCCCTTGCCGAACGCCTCATCCACGCCGGTCGCGGCGAAGCGGTTGTGCTCGGCCACGCTTCCTTCCAGCGCCGTCGGCGGGATGCCGATCCGCCCGGCCAGCTCCCCGAGGGTCGCGCCTTCGATCAGGTAGCCGGCATCGAGAAAGGGCTTCAGCCGCCTCGTGCCCTGGTGGACCAGCCCGATGCCATAATCCCGGATGAAGGTACGGTCGCAGACCAAGTGCGCCGGACGGCCGGGTCCCGCGCCGGCGCGCAGCATCCCCATGCAGAAGTCGTGGTAGGAGTCGGACTCGTTCGTGAAGCGCCTGCCACCGGCGTCAACCGCGAGCAGGCCCGGCTTGGCCCGGTCGAGCACGATGTGCGGCCAGACGGAGCGTGTTCCGTCGGGTCGCTGCAGCACGGAGCACGGCATCCACAGCCCGGCGCTGCTCCCGGACTCGTCGAGGTCCGCGCCGATGCTCAGCCCGGCCAGGATGCCGTCCCCGGTGTTGCCCTCCGGCGCGAGGGAGAGCGGGTGCGCCGCCTCGGGGAAGAGGCGCTCGCGCAGCGCCGTGTTCCAGCCCACCCCGCCCGTCGCCAGCATCACCCCGCGCCGGGCGCGGACCGAGCTCTCGCCACCGGGGCCGCGCAGCACCGCGCCCGTCACGCGCCCGCCCTCATGCAGCAGCCCCGACAACGCGGTGTCGAAGCGGATCGGCACGCCCTGGCGGCGCAGGCTGTACAGCAGCCGCGCCACCAGCGCGTTGCCCATTACCAGCCGCGTGCCGCGGCGATGGCGCAGTCTGTCCTGCGCGTGCCTCACCAGCAGCCGTGCGACCTTCACCAGGTTAGCGAGGGAGGCGAAGGGCCTTAGCAGGGGAGCGACGTCCGCGCGCGTCACCATCATGCCGCCGATGACCATGAACTCGGGGCGCGGCGGCCGCACCCGCTCGAAGTCCTCGGTGCCCAGGAGGCGGCCGTCGAAAGGCTCCGGGCCGAGTGCACGGCCCCCGAAGGCGGCGCCGGGATGGTTGCCGAGGTAGTCCGGATGGGCCTGCGCGGCCACGAAGCGGACCTCGCTGCGCCTCTCCAGATCGTCCAGGGCACGGGGCCCGGCCTCCAGGAAGGCGGCGCGCTGCTCCTCGCCGCCACGGGCGCCAATGACCGACGCCAGGTAGCGGGCGGCCTCGGCGACTGAGTCCGGCACGCCGGCGGCGGCACTCTGGCTGCTGCCCGGCACCCAGACCGTGCCGGCGGAGGTGGCGGTAATTCCGCCCACCATGGAGGTCTTCTCGCATAGTAGGACCCGGAGACCCTCCAGCGCGGCCACCAGGGCTGCGGTCATGCCGGCCGCCCCCGCCCCGATCACCAGCAGGTCGACCTCCTCGGCCGGGTTCTGCGCCTCCACTCCCGTCCCAGAGGCTGATGCGCTACCGGCAGGACCGCTCCTGCCGAGCGTGCCCATGGCCCGCCTTACTCCAGGGTGATGCCGCGGGAACGGATCACCTCGCCCCACTTGCTCGTCTCGGCCCGGAGATAGGCCGGCCATTCCTCCGGCGTGCCGGGCTCGAGGACGTAGCCGTTGGCGACGAGGCGGTCCCTCACCGACGGGGCACGGAGGGCGGCGACGGCAGCGGCGTGCAGCCGGCGGATGGCCGCGTCCGGCGTCCGCGCCGGGGCGAGCAGGGCGTAGTCGCTGTTGCACTCGAAGCCCGGCACGCCGGCCTCGGCGACGGTGGGCACGTCCGGCGTCAGGTCCAGGCGGCTCCGGCTGCCGATGCCGAGGGCCCGCAGCTCGCCGGAGCGGACGTAGGGGAGGGCCGTCACCACGTCGAGGAAGGCCATGTTCACCTCCTTAGCGAGCATGGCCTGCACCATCGGCGCGCCGCCGCGATAGGTGACGGTCTCCACCTGGATGCCGGCCATCTTAAAGAAGAGCTCCGGGGCGAGGTGGCCCGAGCTGCCCGCGCCGGGAGAGGCGTAGTTCATCCCGCCCGGTGACGCCTTCGCGGCCGCGATCAGGTCCCTCACGCTGCGGATCGGGGAGTCGCGATGTACGCAGAGATAGGCGGCGATGGTGGCGAGGCGGCCGATTGGGGCGAAGTCCCTCTCGTCGTCGTAGCCGCGCGCGGGGAAGAGGTGCCGGGCCATAGCGTAGGTCGAGTTGACCCCGAGCAGGATGGTGGAGCCGTCCGGCCGGGCGCGGGCAACGACGGCGTGGCCGATGGTGCCGCTGGCGCCCGCTCGATTCTCCACAACGACCGGCTGGCCAAGTTCCCGCGCCATCTGCTCGGCCAAGAGCCTGGCGACGAAATCCGTCCCCCCGCCGGGGGGCCAGGCGACGACGAGGCTGATGGGACGAGAGCCATCATCCCGCGCGGCCGGGGCTTGCGCCATCGCCGGCGTGGCGAGCGGCGCGGCGCTCAAGAGGGCGGCCAGGAAAGGTCGACGCGACACGGTCATTCTCGGGCGTTCTCCTCCTCGCGTGCCAGTGGTCCAACACGTCTTTCCCCGACGCTAGGGCAAGTGGAACACCATTCCAAGAGGAACGTTGATCCACTTTTTGGCGGGTGCGATGATGAACGCGGATGGGGATGACCAATGACGAACCAGCGCGAGCGGCCTCTTGCCATCCTGGAACTCCTCGCCCCGCATGCGGCGGGTCTGCCACTGCACGCGGTGGCCGACCGTCTGGGAATTCCGCGCAGCGCCACCCACCGGCTTCTGGGGGACCTGCGGGCCAGCGGCTATGTCCGGCAGGACGAGGAGGGCGGACCCTACCGCCTGACCGCCCGGATCGCCTCCCTCGCCTTCGCCTATCTGTCCGCGAACGGCATCACGGACATCGCGCAGCCCGTGCTGGACAGGTTGGCGGAGCAGGCGAAAGAGCTGGTGCGCCTCGCGGTGATCGACGGGGATCGCCTGACCTGGGTGGCCAAGGCGCAGGGCGCGCGCCACGGGCTGCGCTACGATCCCGACCCGGATGCGGGAGCCGAGGTACGGCTGTCCTGCACGGCGAACGGTTATGCCTGGCTCGCCACGATGGAGAATGACGCGGCGCTCGAACTCGTAGCCCGGCAGGGCTTCGCCTACGCACCCGAGAGCGGGCCCAAAGCCCCGCAGGGCGCCGCCGCGCTGCTGCGCTGCCTGCACGATGCTCGGCAGAGAGGCTACGCCGTCGCGCACGACACCTATGAGGCCGGCACCTCCGCCATGGCTTCGGCGATCCGGCACCCCGGATCGGGCAGGGCCTGCGGGACGGTGAGCATCGCCGGACCCAGCGCGCGGCTGACAGGCGCGCGAATGGAGGCGCTGGCCGGGGCCCTGCTGGGCGCGGCGGAGGAGCTGGCCGCGGCAGCCGGTGCGTCTCCGCTGTTCGCGACGGGTCTGGGGCGGGTGGCGTGATGATCCCGGGCATCGATTCCTACTGCTTTCATCGCTACTTCGGCGATGCCTATGCGGGGCTGGAATCCGATCCCGGCGAGCGCATGGACGTTTGGGGCTTCCTCGACCGGGCGCTGGAGCTCGGCGCTGGAGGAGTTTCGCTCGAGGCCTGTTACCTGCCTGCGGATCGGCCCTTCCTGGACCGCCTCCGCGAGAGGCTGGACGCGGACAGCATGGAGCGCGTCTGGGCCTGGGGACATCCCGACGGACTGGGCTCCGGGACACGGCCGGAGGCGGTGAACGATCTGGCGCGGCACCTGGCCGCGGCCCGGTGTGTCGGCGCGGGGGTGATGCGGATCTGCTGCGGCGGGCGCCGGACCCGGCCCGCCGACTGGCCCTCGCACCGCGACGCGCTGCTGCCAATGCTGCGCGGGTTGCTCCCGGTGGCTGAGGAGCATGGCGTGGTCATGGCGATCGAGAACCATCTCGACCTGCTATCCGAGGAGCTAGCGGAACTGTTGGAGAGGGTGAACTCGCCCTGGCTCGGCGTGTGCCTGGACACCGCGAACAACGTCCGCCTCGGCGAGGACCCGCTGGCCGTGGTCAAGCGCCTCGCCCCCTGGGCACGGGCCACTCATGTGAAGGACGTGGCTTCTCTGGCCGGCGCCGAGGGCGCCTTCGCTTCCTGGCCGAGCGTACCCCTGGGACAGGGCGTGGTGGACGTCGCGGCCGCGCTGCGAGTGCTGGACCAGGCGGGCTACCGGGGATTGCTGGCGGTGGAGATCGACTACCTGCATCCCCGGCACGGAACGGATGAACAGGCGGCGCTGCGGGTGAGCATGCAGGCCCTCAAGGAGGCTCTGGCCGGAAGCGGCCCCCTCGCGGATTGAGCCCCAGCGGCTCACGCGTTTGCAGCGCGGTCGGATCTCCTCTTGGCAGCGATGGCGCAGCGGCAGGGTGCGTTCGGGGATGCGGCAGCGGGGGGAGGCCGGTCACGATCGCCCGGAGCCACTCACTGGACGCGGATGCCACACGCCCGGCAGGCTCGTCCCGGTAAAGCTGGGCACCTCGGACGCGAGGCGACGCGGGGTCACCGGCCGCTTGGAAGCGGCCAGGCCACTCTGCGTCTGGGTGGTCCCGCCAGGCGAAGGGCCGCCGGTCTGCAAGCGACCGACGGCTGGGTGAGCGCGTGTCCTCAGGCGACTCCTGACGGGTCAGACCTGCCGCATCCCGCCATCGACACAGAGCTCAGCGCCCGCGATGAAGCTCGCCTCGTCGCTCAGGAGAAACAGCGCTGCCGCCGCAACTTCCTCCGGGCGCGCCATGCGGCCGAGCGGGATCTGCCCAACCAACGCTGCGCGCACCTCGTCCGTCGTGGCCGCCATCATTGCCGTGTCGGTAGGACCAGGGCTGACGACGTTCACGCGGATGCCGCGCGGTGCCAGTTCTGCGGTCCAGGTGCGGGCGTAGGAACGCAGGGCCGCCTTGGTGGCAGCGTAAGTGCCGTAATGCGGGATGCCCGCCACGTCCGCGATTGACCCGATGAGCACGACCGAGCCGCCCCTGTCCATGGCGCCGACCGTCGCGTTGAAAGCGAGAACAGGGCCTCGCACATTGACCCGGAAGTGGCGGTCAACGTGCTCCGGCGTCTCCTCGGCCAGCAGCGCCGGCTCGGAGATCCCGGCATTGAGCACCAGCGCGTCGATACGACCATGCGTGTCCCGCACCGCGGCGACGGCCGCCGTCACGTCTTGCGCCACGCTGGCATCCGCGACGAGGCCGCGCGCTCCTCGGCCGACTGTGGCGGCGGCCATCTCCACCGTTGCGGCAAGGCGCCCGGTGAGAAAGACCGTCGCACCCTCACCTGCCAGTCGCTCGGCGGTGGCAAGGCCAATGCCGCTCGCGCCACCCACCACCAGGGCAACCTTGTTCAACATCCGCGCCATCGTCGTCTCCCGTTCTTCAGCGATGGCGGGCTAGATATACAGAGTGTATCTGGTAGCAAGAACGCAATTCGGATAGCCTAGATATGGCCGACTATACCGACCTGGAAGCACTCTCCTCCTGCGCGCTGTCCGACATGGCCCGCGTGCGACCGGTGCTCGACAAGATCGCGGACAAGTGGACCATCCTGATTCTCACGGTGCTCTGCCCGAAGCCCTCGCGCTTCAACGAGATCAAGCGGCGCCTCGACGGCATCACCCACAAGGCCCTCGCGGACGCGCTGAAGCGCCTGGAGCGGAACGGGTTGGTGACGCGGACCGTGCTGCCGACGGCGCCGATCGGTGTGGAATATGCCATCACGCCGCTGGGACATTCTCTGCGTCAGCCGTTTGAGGCGCTCTGCGGCTGGGCCATTGCGCATGGCGGCGCGATCAACGACGCCAGCACTGCATATGATCGCGCCAGGCAGGCCGAGTAGGCGTCACAAGTCATTCTTCAGGAATGGCTGGTGTGGGGGCCGACTTTCCAAGCCGTTGAGCTTTGCTGCCAAGTAGGGCCGTTTGCTTGGACACTGCGCCTGAAAGAGGAGGGAACGTAATCGGCCAGGACCTGCCAGTGGATGTGGCTGAGCAAGCGATCGTTGGTTGTGCGCTTCAGTAGAAGAGTTGGACTTACCGGCTCTTACGGGGAGAGCCATGGAAAGTTAGCTCGGAAGCTTAGCCACATTCGGCGGGCAGAGCCGAGAACGGATCCAGCGCAGGAACCTCCAGGGGCGCGAAGTGCCGGAGGTTGCGGGTCAGAATGGTGTAGCCGAGCTGCAGGGCCGTGGCGGCGATTGCTATGTCGGCCAAACCTGGTTCATGCCCCTTGCTCCGGGCCAAGTCGGTGAGCCGTCCCATGTGCCGCGCCACCTTCAGGTCAACGGGGATGATCCGTGCGCTGTAAAGATGCAGCAACGCGTCGAGCCACTCCGACAACCTATCGGCTTTCCGGATGGCACCCTGCCGGCGAGCCTTGCAGATGCCATCCTCCACCTCGGCCACGGTGAGGACAGAGAGAAAAAGGCCAGGGCTGTTGCGGTCCATCCAGGTCACGAGAGCCGGCGTGGCGACCGCCTTGGTCGGCGCTCCGGCCGAGAGTACATTGGTGTCGACGAGGTACAGGGTTCAGAGCCCCGCATCGCGCAGACCATCCTGCCGAGAAGGTAGGTCGTCATCTTCCAGCGGAGCGCCCATCAGCAGGCGACCGAAAGAGGGCACCTGGGAGAGGCGCTGCCACTCCTCAAAACTCACCACCACCGCCTCAGGGCGACCGTGACGGGTGATAATCGATGGCTGCCCGGCCCGGGCTTGGTCGACCACGGCCGACAGGGTCGCCTTGGCATCGCGAAGCTGGATCTCCTGCACATCGACCTCCATGACTATTGTAGTCATATCGTGGTCAGGTGTCCCCTGGCACAAGAGGTAAAGCGACAATCTGGAGCCATGCGCCTGGGCTTGCAGGAAACACCCAGTTTGGCAGTTGGCCAGGGGTCAGCGTCTCACCAGCGAGGCCGTTCGAGGCATTTCCCATTCGGGGACTGGCCTGCGCACCAAAGGCTTGGAAGTCGATGGGCGCGAAACGGTCAAGGGCGTTAGCGGCACAGCAACGTCTGCGTTCGTTTCCTCATCCCACCCCACGCTGACAAGCGCCAATGTCTCTGATGAGCTGGCGATAGCGGCCCTGCGTTCCTCGCTTCAGGCAGCACCAAGCTTCACGATCAAACTGACCCGCAGAGGACGGGCGTCTACTCCACCGTGATCCCGGCCTCCTTCACCAGCCGCTCCCACTTGGCCGTTTCCGCAGCGATGAAGCGCGCCGTCGCGACCGGGTTACGGTCAGCCTGGGCGGGCGCCTGGACGCCGAGCTCGGAAAGCTTTGCCTGAGTGGCCTCGTCGCCAACGGCCCTCCAGATGGAAGCCGACATGGACTCCAGCATGGAGGGCGGCGTGCCGGCCGGGGCGAGCACAGCGTTCCAGGTCGTGGCCTCGAAACCGGCAATGCTCTCGGCCACGGTGGGAAGATCGGGCAGCGCCTCGGAGCGGCGCAGGCCTGTCGTAGCGATGCCGCGCAGCGCACCGGCGCGAACCTGGGCGGCGCCGGTGGCCACGCTGTCCATCACCACGGCGATGCGCCCGGCCAGCAGGTCCGCCACCGCGGGGGCAGTGCCCCGGTAGGGGACGTGGTCGGCTGGCACGCCCGCCACGGACTTCAGCAACTCGATGCCGAGATGGGATGAGCCGCCGACGCCGCTGCTGCCATAGGCCCGATGATTGGTGCGCAGGTCCTCTATCAGGCCCTTCACGTCCCGCACCGGGGAGTTGGGCGGCACCATGATGACCTGCGGCACCACGCCGACCAGGGCCACGGGCGAGAAGTCCGCCTGCGGATCGAAGGTTAGGCGCGGGCCGTGCAGGGCGCGGTGAACGGCGTGGACGACGGTGGTAAACAGAAGGGTGCCGCCGTCCCGAGGGGATCGCGCTACCGCCTCCGTCCCGGGAAGCGCGCCACCGCCCGCGCGGTTCTCTACAACCACGCGCTGCGGCAGGGTGTTCGACATCCGGTCTGCCAGGATGCGCGCCACTGCATCGGTCGGGCCGCCAGCAGCGTAGGGCACGACGAGGCGTACCGGACGATCCGGCCAGGCAGCTGCGGGCGGAGCGGATTGGGCGAGGGCAGGCGCGGACAGGGCGGCGAGCCCCGCCGCGCCCAGCAGGGCACGACGCTCGATCATGGTTGCTTCCTCCTGGTCATTTTCGGCCGCACCCGTCAGGCGATGCGGTCGCCCTTCTTTATGACGGCGGCCCGGTTATCCACGCCCGGGAGCATCTTGGCCGGGTCGCGCGTGACGATCACGTCCAGAACGACCGGGCCCTTGATCGCCATTGCCTGGCGCAACGCGTCCTCGATGCCCTCCGGATCCTCGACACGGATGCCGGTAACGCCGAAGGCCTTAGCTACCTCGGCGAAGTTCACCTCAGTCAGGTCGGACGAATGGTAGTTTCCGGCCCCGTAGACCAGATGTTGCAGCGCCTTGACGTAACCGGAGGCCGCGTTGTTCACGACGATGACGGTGAAGTCGAGCTCCAGCCGTCGCGCGGTTTCCAGGTCGCCCAGCACCATGCAAAAGCCGCTGTCGCCGGTGAGGGAAAGGACGGGGCGGCCCGGTGCCGCTAGCGCCGCGCCCATGGCGCCGGGCAGGCCGTAACCGATGGAGGCGAAGCCGCGATCGGGCACGAAGCTGCGCCCGGCCCGCTTAGTGTCGAAGAGCAGCCCGCCCCAATGCGCCGCGAAGCCGCCATCGGCGACGAGGATGCCGTCCTCCGGCATCACCGTGTTGATGGCGGTGAGCAGGCGGGCGACATTGATCGGGCGCTCGATGGAGTGCAGCCGCGGCGCCACCTCCTCCCGCCACTTGGCCATGCGGACCGGCACTTCATCGGCATAGGAGGCGAGGCGGGACCTGGTGTCCGGCGCCTTGGCGAGGAGAGCCGCCTGCAGGTCCTCGATGCCGAGCTTCGCATCGCCCCAGAGCAGCACATCGGCCCGCCGGGTGCGGCCGAACTCTTCCGCCACGATGTCGAGGTGGATGATCGTCTTGCCCGGCCCCGGCACGGTGTAGCGCTTGGTCGCGATCTCGCCGAGCTTGCAGCCGACGACGAGGATGACGTCCGCCTCGTCGATCAGCCCGTTGGCGATGCGGTCGTAGCGGCCGAAGAGGCCGGCGCTCAGCGCATCCGTGCAAGGGATGGCGCCCTTGCCCGTCAGCGTGTGGGCGACGGGAATGTTTGTGGCCTGCGCGAAGGCGGTAAGCGTCTCGGCCGCGCCCGAGATGTGGACGCCGCCGCCCGCCAGGATGAAGGGCCGCCGCGCGCCGGCCAACAGCGCTGCCGCCTGCTCCACCGCGCGCCCGTCCGGCCGGCAGCGCAGGGCGGGGGCGGCCTCGTGGATCGCGTCCACCTCGAACTCCTCCGCTTGGAAGGTGTGGGTGGCGTGCATCAGGTCCTCGGGCACGTCGACGACGACGGGGCCGGGGCGGCCGGTGGTGGCGACCATGAAGGCGCGACGCATCAGCTCCGGGATGCGGCCGATCGCCTCGATTCGGATCAGCTCCTTGCAGACGGGGCGCAGCAGCTCGGTCTGGCGGCACTCCTGGGTCATGTTCTTCCAGGCATGGTCGCGATGGGTGTCACCGACGACGCAGACCATTGGCGTGCCGGCGTTCAGCGCCTCGGCCAGGCCGGTCACGAGGTTGGTCGCTCCCGGACCGAGCGTGGCGTCAGCGAGGCCAACGCGGCCGGAAATTTTTGCGTATGCGTCGGCGAGGAAGACCGCCGATCGCTCGTCGTTCATCAGGTGATGGGGCATGTCGAAGCGCCGCACAGCCTCGTAGAGCGGCAGGAGCTGGAAGCCGCCCATGCCGAACATCGGGCCACCGTGATAGGCGCGGATGATACGGGCGATTGCCTCGCCGCCCTGCATCTCGAGAGCGGAGTTGGCGGTGAGGGTGTCGGGCACGCGACGTTTCCTTGTTCTTCAAGACTATTGCTTCGCGCCTGCAGCGGCAAAGAGGATCCGCCGCGATGTCCTACTAGTTGGGACGTGCAATCCTGTTGGATGGGATTTATAGGGAGGGGATTAGCGGCTCGTCAACGAGGCCGGCCGCCGATCCACGCTTGGAGTTCCGAGGGATGGACAACAGCAGTTCGACGGGTCACCAGGGCATCGAACGCGCCCTGGCGCTGCTGCGCGCTGTCGCCGCCGAGGGGCGTGGCGGCGCGCGGCTGGGCGACGTGGCGGCTCAGACCAGACTCTCCCGCTCCACGGCGCACCGTCTGCTGACGCAGCTTGTCCAAGCCGGACTACTGGAGCAGGACCCGGACGCGCCCCATTATCACCTGGGCTTCGAGATCTACGCGCTGGGGCGCCGCGCCGCGGAAAGGCACGGCGTGCCGGAGCTGGCGCGCGCCAGCCTCGTGCGGCTGGAGGAGCGCAGCGAGGACACGGTCTATCTCAGCATCCGCTCCGGAGATGACGCGCTCTGCACGGCCCGCCAGGAGGGGCGCTACCCCATCAAGACGCTCACGCTCTCGGTAGGGGACCGGCGCCCGCTGGGTGTCGGCGCTGGCAGCCTCGCAATCCTGGCCGCCCTTCCGGATGAGGAAGTGGATCGCGTAATCACCGCCAATGCGGGGCGGCTGCGCGGCTTCCCCGGCTTCTCCGCCGTGAGCTTGCGCGCGCTGGTGAAGCGCGCGCGCGCGGAGGGCTGCGCCACAAATCCGGGCTTGATCTTGCCGGGTATGATGGCGGTCGGCGTACCGATCCGCACGAGTGGAGAGCGGGTGGCGGGCGCGCTGAGCATCGCGGCTATCGAGGGCCGGATGCGGCCGGAGCGAAGGGCGCAATTGGTGGCTTGGCTGCATGAGGAGGCGACGGCGATCGCGCGGCGGCTGGACGGACCCTAGATCCCGCCACGGGTGCCTTCCAATCCTCCATGTCGTGCGGCTCCACGACCATGTCGTGGAATGCCCTGCACGGCGGATGCGGAAGGTGGTCTCCTCGATGCTGCGGACCATCTCACCCACGCCGAGCTTGCCGCAGAACGTCGCAAGGCCGCCGGCCGATTAAGCTGGGTTGACGGGGCGGGTGCTCGCGTTCGTAGCGAGCTTCACCTTGCGCCGTGCAGCGACGGCCAAGGGGTTCCCATTAGATCCGGCGCGCCCAAGCGAGCAGCACCTCGGATGCGCGCAGTCCCGGCGCGGCGCCGAGGCGGCGCGCCGTCTCGTTCACCACGGAGACGACGCCGTCATGGAAGACGGAGGCAGCATCGCCGATGCGGGCTGAGGCGGCGGAGACGGTGAAGGATGCGATGCCGCGGCTGTCGAGCGCGGGCAGGCGGGTAGTGCCTGCCCGATCGATTCCGATGCCGGCGTCGTGGAAGATCCCCGCGAAACCCTCGGTCCGCAGGGCCATGTACGGTGCGCCGCCCACGAGTCCGCCATGTGAGCCGGTCACGACGATCTGCCCAGAATCCTCAGGGGTGACCAGGGCTGCGGAGTCCAGCAGCAGGATACGCCGCGTGCCCCCATGCACCGGGATCTCGCCTCGCGCCTCACCGAGGGCGGGAGCCACGACGCGCGCGTGCCACGCCTTACGCAGCAGCGCCGCCGCCTCGGCGCAACCTAGCCCCGGGGCGACTCCCACCGCGCGGGCGGGCGCGTTCGCGTGGCTGATGACGCCGCGCGCGCGCATGTCGGCCGTGTCGCCAATCCGGCAGGAGAGGTGCGACACGGTGGCGGCAGCGATGCCCAGCACCTCAAGGTAGGGCAGGGAGCCGATCCCCGCCTCGTTCTTGCCCAGCCCGGCATCGTTCAGGATCACCGCCCGCGCATGGGCCCTTGCGGTGAGGTAGCCCGGGTAGCGCCCGGCGTGCGAGCCGGAGACGACGACCGCGCCTTCGGCCTCGGGCGGCAGCTTCGTGATGGTGTCCGCCGCTATGACGGGAACGCTTTCAGTCTCGGCGCTCACGCCTTCGCCCTCCTGGTAAGATCGGCAAAATCGAGGCTATTGGTACACGCGCAGGAACTCGGTGTCGCTCCTCGGGCGCACCGGTGCGGGTAGCCCGGCCGGTCCTGCCGGGTACGTCATCTCTGTAAAGGCCACCTGCAGGTAGACCCCTACGCCCGGCTCGCTGGACTATGCGGAGCGGAGGACGACGACTCACGACCCGCAGGATGGCCTCTTGAGCAAGTGCTGGACGCCGCCGATCAGCTATACCGCTGCTAGATGAGAAGATGGAGCGGGTGGACTTGCGAGCCAGAGATGCCGGCCTTGGCTGGGGCGACCTTCGCGCCGGAACCCGGAACGCCATCACCGACGTACCAGGTGTGCATGTGGGCCATGTTACCCTGCGCCGGCGGGATAATATCCGGACCGGGGTGACGGCGATCCTCCCGCACGGGGGCAACCTGTTCCGCGAGAAGGTGCCGGCGGCGGTCGAGGTCATGAACGGCTTCGGCAAGAGCGTGGGGCTGATGCAGGTCCAGGAACTCGGCGAGTTGGAGACGCCGCTCCTGCTCACGAACACCTTCGGGGTGGCTGCCTGCACAGAAACCCTGATCCGCCACGCGCTCGGGGAGGAGCCGCGGATCGGGCGGGAGACCTCGACGGTCAATCCTGTGGTGATGGAGTGCAACGACGGGTACCTGAACGACATTCAGGCGCTGGCAATCACGCCGGATGACGCGGCGGCGGCAATCCGGGTGGCCAGCGGGGACATGGTTTCGGGCGCCGTGGGTGCAGGCACCGGGATGAGTTGTTTTGGCCTGAAGGGTGGGATCGGCAGTTCATCCCGCCGGCTGCACATCGGTGACGGGCATTTCCACCTCGGGGCGCTGGTGCTGGCGAACTACGGGCGGGCAGGGGACCTAAGGCTTCCGGACGGACGGCGGGTTTCGGCCGGGGAGGGGAGCCCGGAGCGGGGATCGGTGATCGTGGTGATCGCGACGGACGTGCCGCTGGAGCACCGGCAGTTGCGGCGCGTCGCCGCGCGGGCCGGGGCGGGCATTGCCTGGACGGGGTCCTTCTGGGGGCACGGAAGCGGCGACTTGGCGCTGGCCTTCTCGACGGCGGAGCGGCGACCGCACGAGGCGCCTGAACCAATCCTGGCGAGGCGCGTCCTGGCCGAAGCCGGGATGGATGCGCTGTTCCGCGCGGCGGCAGAAAGCACGGCAGAGGCGGTGATGGACGCGATGGTGGCCGCGGAGCCCATGACGGGCTTCCGCGGGCATCACCGGGCGGCGCTGCGGGACGTGCTGGCCGCTATGCCTTCGTGATCCCGGCATAGCGGTAGCGGTCGCTCATCGGCCCGGTGTCGAGGCCCATGACTGAGGCGCGGGTGACAGAGTTCTCGATGAGCTGGAAGAGCATGACGAAGGGGCTGCTCTCCCGTCCCTCTCTCTGCAGTGCCTCGTACATGGCATTGCGAGTGCTCGCGTCCGCTTCCTTGCGGGCGGCGAGGGTGCGGGCGCTGATCTCGGGGATGTGCCAGCTGGCGCGCCAGGCCAGGGTCTTGTTGCGGGCGTCATCGGTATTGTCGGTGTTGATGAGGAAGGCCTCGGCATTCGAATTGGGGTCGAAGTAGTCACTGCCCCACTGCACCTGGGCGATGTCGTGCTGGCGGGCGCGGGTTCGGCTGACGACCTGCCGGCTGTCACCGGGGTTCATGCGCAGGCGGATGCCGATGCGGGCGAGGTTGGCCTGGATCGCCTGGGCAATGTCCATGAAGGGCGCCTCGGCCGTGAAGTCCAAGCTGGCATCGAAGCCGTTGGCCAGGCCGGCCTGGGCCATCAGCGCCCTTGCGGCGTCGACGTCCTGACGGAAGGGCGTGTCGGTCAGGGCGCCGGGGAAGCCCTGGGGGAGGAAGCTTTGATTGATCGCGAAGGTGTTGGGCACGACGCCGCGCTGGATGCCTTCGTAGTCGATGGCCATCTTGATGGCCTGCCGCACCTCGGGCCGGGCGAGCTGCGGGTGCTTCTGGTTGAGCGAGAGATACATCACGCTGGCCCGGCGTTGGGCGTGGAGCCGGAAGCGCTGGTCCCGCGAGATCTGGCTGATCTGCTCTGCCAGGAGATTGCGGGCGATATCGAAGTCGCCTCGCTGCAGGCCGAG
The DNA here is from genome assembly GCF_054165765.1 of Roseomonas sp. WA12. Classification (NCBI taxonomy): domain Bacteria; kingdom Pseudomonadati; phylum Pseudomonadota; class Alphaproteobacteria; order Acetobacterales; family Roseomonadaceae; genus Roseomonas; species Roseomonas sp. WA12. The sequence goes on from NZ_JBSTUI010000002.1 coordinate 46,137, forward strand.
GAGCTGGACGGCGGGATCGGCGACGTGGCGCGTGACGACGCGGCGCGTGGCCGGGGGGCGGCTGGCGTGGGGATTGGCCTCCAGCACGATGCTCTCGTTCGCCCGCCAGCCGCGGAGCGCGTAGGGACCCGAGCCGGCGGTGTTGCCCTTCAGCCAAGCATTGCCGAGGTCATCGCCGCGCGCCTGGGCGGTGGCGGCGGCTTTCTCGATCACGCTGCCGACCACGGCGGAGAGGCAGAAAAGGAGGAAGCTCGGCGCGGTCGGCTCATCCAACTGTAGCACAAGGGTCCGGGGATCGGTGGCGCGGATGCGCTCGGCCACGTTGTCCTTCGTGAAGCCGAACTGGTTGATGATGAAGGCGGGCGACTTGTTCATGATGGCGGCGCGCTGGAGCGACCAGGCCGCGTCCTCTGCCGTGACGGGGTTGCCGGAGGCGAAGCGGGAGCCCTGGCGCATGCGGAAGGTGAAGCTCCGCCCGTCGTCGGACACGTCCCAGCTCTCGGCCAGCTCGCCTGTAAGTTGGGCGGGATCGTCGTTCGGGGTGGTGACGAGCTTCTGGTAGATGTTGCCGCACACCTCGGCGCCGCTCCACTCGAAGCTTTCGGCCGGGTCCACGCTGGTGAGGTCGCTGATCTGCTTGGCGATGACGAGGACGCCCGCGGGCGTCTGGGCCATCGCTGGCAGAATCCCGCTCAGGAGGAGAGGGGCCTGTAAGAGGCTGCGCCGCGCCAACACCATCGTCCAGACCTCATCCTGAGAACCCTGGATGATCGTCAGGAAGGCTGCCCTCGCGCAAGTGAGCCAGCCCCAGCTGGCCAGCAAGAGCTTTGGGAGCGTATCGCGCTCGGCGCTGCCGTTGCCCTTACTGGGGCGGGGAGGGGCGGCACCTGACCTTCGCTGCGGCGTGCCGCGTGTGACTGCAGGGGGCTGTGGCGGGAGCATCCCTGGAGGGAGTAGGGACCTGCATCCTCTACGTCCGACGGAGACGCCCAGATGCCCGCCGGCTTCACTGCCCTTACCCTCCTCGCCGCGCTCGCGCCGGGGCTGTCCGATCCGCCCGCGCCGTCCTGGCTATTGGTTCGCGCGCCACCCGTTGCCCACCTCTCCCCGGATGGGCGCTTGATGGTCACGGTGGAGCGTGACCAGGCGCTTGGTCAGATCGAGACCCTCACCGTCTTCGCCGACCCGAATACGGGGCGAGCTCGCCGGATCTTCCGCTCCGTCGGTGACACGCCGCTGCGCTTCCTCAAGTGGCACGGATCGCGCGCGGCCGAGCTGGAGTTCCCGACGCAGGGCGGGGAGCCGACCTATCGCCTGCGGCTGGCCTGCGGGAATGAGACATGTACCCTGGACCGCGCGCCCGTCGGAGAAGGGCCATAGGCGCGGCGCGGGTCACCTGTCGCCGCAGATGAGACTATGGATTGCAAAGCGGAGGCGAGGTTTCCCGCCGCTACGGCGCGCCGTGCTGGTGCTGTTCGAGCAGCCGGGCGCCTTGGCGTCGTCCACCCCGGACCGCAGCGCCAGATGCGGCACTAAGCGCGGAGTGACCTGCAGCCCCAGTGTTTCATCACTGGATGGTCGTTGCAGGCACGGCAGGGACGCTGCACTTGGAGGATGACCCGTGATGGAGGTGAACCTGATGGCGACGTGGCGAACCGGCTTGTTGCTGCTGGCCCTGTGCATTCCAGCTGCGGCGACGGCTGCCGATACGGCACAGGCCGCCGTCGCGGGGCGCCGCTATGCCGTGCCCCGGGCACTGGTGAACGCCTCGGTCGCACCGGGAGCGGCGATAACCGACGTCCTCCAGATGCAGCTCCTGTGGCCTGGTGCCGTGGCGCTGCCCCCCGGGCACGACGCCGCCTACGAGAGCGGCCTGATTGCCGTCACCGTGCAGGACATCTCGCCCACGACGCGGGTCGAGCAGCTCTCGCGGATTTCGGGGCAACGGGCGCGGTTCCTTGCCCTCTGGCGGGACAGTACCGTGGACCAACTCGGCCTCGCCCCAGACTTCGACCTCTCTGCCCTGTCCCTCGGCGACACGGAGGAAGCATCCCGGCTCGGCCTGCGCGCGCTCGGACCGTTTGCCGCCGTCGACCCCACGCGGGAGCTGCGGCTCTTCGCGGACGAGTTACCCGCGCGCCTTTCCGAGGTCATGGCGTGCTGGACCGGCCTGTCCTGCCAGCTGTGGTGGATGGAGGGCGAGGCGGCGGTAGAGGTGACCTTCACGGAGCGCTTCCTCTCTGACTGGGCTGCGATACGCCATGAGGTGACGGCGTTGCTGGACCGGATGCGGACCAACCGAATGCCTTGACCGCGGTGCGAGCCCCGGCAAACTCCCCTCCCATGCCCACCACGCAACGCCGCGCCCTCGCTCTCACGGCTTTCGCAGCGTTCTCCGCGTTTCCACTGCCGTCCTGGGCCCAGGATGTCGCGGAGCGAGCCACGGCTCTCAACGGGCAGCATCCCGCTGCCTACTACGAGGCCGCCGCCGAACTCTTCCGCGCCGGCAAACGGGACGATGCCACCTTCTTCTTCTACCTCGGACAGCTTCGCTACCGCGTCCATCTCGCCGCCCGTCCGAATAACCTGGTTGATGGCGATCGCGCCCTCTTCTCCTCGCTCAACGAGAGCTTCGGTCGCCCGATGAACGAGTGGGCCTTCGGTGACATTCCTACGCTGCTCCGCACCATAGACGCGGTCCTCGCCTACGATGCGCGCACGCCTGACCAGTTTACGCCGCCCACCACCTTTCCCGGCCCGACCCGCGACATCCGCGCCGGATTGAGCAGCATGCGCGATGACGTCGCCCGCCGCGCCGCAGAGATTCGCCGCGATCGGTCCTCCAACGGCCTGCCGAACCGCTGAGGCGGTACTCTGCGCCTCACTGGTCCCGCATCATCGTCGCGGGGGGAAGGGCACGTCTCCCAGCTGCACGAGCCTGTCGCCCTCGAGACACTAGGGGCGCTCGCCGACATTCGCCCGGTGCTCGTCCTGGGAGCCTGTGAGGATGAGCATGGCATTGTCCGCCTGGGATGTGGTCCTGTCTTCGATCCCGTCCGAGGCTCCGCTGAGGCAGCAGGTGGCGGTGGCGGTGGGCGGGTACGTCATCGGTCCCGCGCCTTTCATTCAAGCCGCACGTTCGCGGTCCGCACGGCCTTGCCCCAACGATCCAGCTCGGCCTCGATCAGCTGGCTGTACGCCGCCGGGCCGGACCACCGAACCTCTGCCCCCGCCTCCTCGATCCGAGTTCGCAGCGCGGAGCCTGCGAGCACCTTCTCCACGGTTCCGGTAAGGGCGTCCACCACGTCGGCGGGCGTGCCACGGGGTGCCATGAGGCCGGACCAAGCCACCATCTCCAGTCCCTTGGAGAAGGTCTCGTCGAGCGTCGGCACCTCGGGCAGTTGCGGCAGGCGCCGCAGGCCGGTCACGGCCAGTGCCGTCAACCGGCCATCGGCGACCTGCGGAATCAGGGCATTGGCGTTGCCGGCGTAGAGGTCCACCTGGCCGGCCAGGAGGTCGTTGATGGCCGGCGCCTCGCTCCGGTACGGGACGTGGTTAGCCGTCGTTCCCGTGAGCCGGAGTATCTCGGCCATCGCAAGATGAGTGATGTTGCCGATGCTGGAGGAGGCATAGTTCAGCTCGCCGGACCGGGCGCGCAGGAGGGCGACGAGTTCCTCCATACGGCGCACGGGCAGGCGTGGGGAGGCGACCAGCACGAGCGGGATGGCAGCCACCTGCGCCACAGGAACTAGGTCGCGCCGCAGGTCGTAGGGAAGGCTGGCGTAAAGGTGCGGGCTGATGACGAGCGACGAGGTGTTGTAGAGCAGCGTGTGGCCATCACCCGGCGCCTTGGCGACAGAGTCTGTCGCGATATTGGCATTCGCACCCGGTCGGTTGTCGACGACGAAGGGCTGCCGCAACTCGTCCGAGAGGGCGGCGCAGAGCAGGCGCGCGACAGCGTCCGCGCCCCCACCCGCGGCGAAACCGAGCACCACTCTGACAGGTCGGCTGGGATAGGACGCCTGCGCCCGAGACGCGCCGGGCACCACGAAGGACGCGGGCAGGGAGCCAATCAGGGCGCGTCGCGAAAACCCGCCGATGCACATGTGACGTCATCCTCCCGTCAAAGTTTCTGGCATGCTCTGCCCGTTGGCCGATCTGTGTCCAGTCGCCTCCGGAGCAGGATCTTGTCAGCCGGGACGATCGGAACGGATGATCGGGTGAAAGCCATGCTGCAGCACCCATGCGGATCGCAGAGGATGCGCGGTCACCAGCGGCGCTAGGGAGGAGCTTTGATGCCCGCCAAGAACACGGTCTGTCTCTGGTACGACAGGGACGCGGAGGCCGCTGCCAGCTTCTATGCCGAGACGTTCCCGGAGAGCTCGATGGGGGCCGTCCACCGGGCGCCGGCCGACTACCCGTCGGGAAAGGCCGGAGACGTGCTCACGGTCGCGTTCACGGTGGCCGGCATCCCGTGCATCGGGCTGAACGGTGGACCAGCCTTCCGACACAACGAAGCCTTCTCGTTCCAAGTCGCCACGGACGACCAAGCGGAGACCGACCGTCTGTGGGACGCGATCGTCGGCAACGGTGGACAGGAAAGCGCCTGCGGGTGGTGCAAGGATCGCTGGGGCATTTCGTGGCAGATCACGCCGCGCGTGCTCACCGCTGCGATCGCGGCCGGCGGAGAAGAGGCGCAACGCGCCTTCACGGCGATGATGACCATGCGGAAGATCGACGTCGCGGCGATCGAGGCCGCCCGGCGCGGATGAAGATTGGCCGGCTGCAGCCCACGCCTGACCTCGTGGAAGCCCACGCGGTGTGGGCTGCCCATGCGCCCCGCACCAGGCGCGGCAAGTTCGCGACCACGGCGACGCGATGAGGCCCTCTATCCATCGGTTCGGGCAGCATCGCCAATGCCCCCCTGGCCTCGACACTCTTCTCGCCCGCAGCCCACCTAGCTGCGGGGTACCTGGGGGCCCATCCCCAAGGGCTGAACGCTACTCCGCCGAGATCTTCGCAGCCGTGATGATGCCCCTGTAGGTCGCGGACTCCTGCGCGATCCGCGCCGCCATGTCGGCGGGGCTGCCGCCGATGCCGCTGATCCCGATCCGCTGCATCAGCGCCGTCACCTCTGGCGTCCGCAGCGCCTCGTTGACGCCCTGGTTCAGGCTTTCGATCACCGACGCCGGGGTTCCGGCGGGGGCGGCGAAGCCCGTCCAGGAGGTCAAGGTGAGGTCACGGTGGCCCAGTTCCGTCGCGGTCGGCACGGCGGGCAGGAGCGGGGAACGGGCCAGGCCGGTGCTCATCAGCGCCACGGCCCGTCCGCCCTCCACATGCGGCACTACATTCGCCACCGCCCCGAAGAAAAGGTCCACCTGGCCACCGATCAGGTCGTTCATCGCCGGCGCACCGCCGCGGCAGGGAACATGGGTCAGCTCCGTGCCCGTCACGCGGGCGAAAGATTCGCCCAGCAGGTGCGGCAGGCTGCCGCTGCCGGCGGAGGCGTAGGTGACGCGTCCGGGCGAGCGTTTCGCCGCCGCGATCACCTCGGCGACGGAGCCGTAGCCGCTGCGGGCATGGGTGGTGAGCACCATCGGCCCCTCGGACGCCACGGCGACCGGCGCGAAGGAAGCGACGGGGTCATAGCCCGTGGGCGGGACAGGCGCCCGTTATCGTGTCTCGCCTGGACGGCCGGCGAGGGGGCTCCCTTTCCATCCGGCTCGGCACCATGCTGCCGCTGGAGCGCTCCGCCTCCGGTCGCATTTTCCTGGCGTTCCTTGACGAGGCCGACGAGACGGTTCGGCAGCGGCTCCGAGTAACGGTGCAGGAGGTGAGGCCCGACCGAATGGCGTTCACGGACGGCCTCCTCAACGCCGGCTTCGCGGCCATCTCCGTTCCTGTCTTCGACCACCTGGGCGACCTTGCGGGCGCTATTATCACTCTGGGCGCCGCCGGGCACCTCGACTCGACGCGGGACGGTGCCACGGCCAGGGCTCTTCGCGCCGAAGGCGAGAGCGCCTCCGCAGCGCTCGGCTACCGTCCCAAGAGGGGGAATGAATCCGGCCGTCCTTGATGGCCGACGCGGAGATCTTGCGCTGCTTGCTGATCGCCCGTGGACGACACTACCGGAACCTGCGCCCTCGTCCCTGGTTCGTCGGACCGCCGAATGGGATCATGATCACACCACCGAACTTTCTCCCCAGGGTTTCCCGGTCGATGGTGTTAAACTTCCCAGTTGAAACAGGGGGTGCAGCCCATGGATTTGGGAATTGCGGGCAAGGTGGCGGTAATCACCGGTGGGACACGCGGCATCGGGCTGGCGACCGCGCGACTGCTCGCGGCTGAGGGGGCCGACCTGGTCCTGGTTTCGCGCAATGCGGAGGATGCCGCCCGCGTAGCTGCGGATCTCGCCAAGGCCACTGGTCGACGCATCCTGGGTGTGGCCGCGAACACCACGGATGATGCCGCGGTGGCCGAGATGGCTGCCGTCGTGGAACGCGAGATGGGTGGTGCTCAGATCCTGGTGAACTGCGCGGCTGAGCCCGCCGGACAGAAAGCCGTGCCTGCGCCGTCCCAGGCGGAGTGGGAGTCGCTGGCGTCCCACATGGACACCAAGGTTATGGGCTATCTGCGATGCGCCCGCGCATTCCTGCCGTCGATGCGCCGGGGCGGCTGGGGCCGCATCGTCAATGTCAGCGGGCTGGGCGCGCGGCGGACCGGGGACGTGGTGGGTACCATCCGCAACGTTGCCGTGGTTGCCCTCTCGAAGAACCTGGCGGATGAGCTGGCGGGCACCGGCATCGCGGTGACCACCGTCCACCCCGGCATGACCCGCACGGAGAAGGTGGACGCCATGATCGAGGCCCGTGCCAGGGCCGAGGGCCGCACCGTGGGCGAAGTGGAGATCGCCATGGCGGGGAACGTGTTGATGGGCCGCCTGCCCACTGCGGAGGAGGTGGCCCAGGTCATCGCCTTCCTGGCATCTCCCATGTCCGTAACGGTGAATGGCGTTGCGATTGACGTGGGCGGAGGCGTGCGCGGCGCCATCAACTACTGACGGACAACGATTTCCGGGCAGACCGTCAATCTGGCCTTTGCTATCCAGGCCAGGTTTTGGATGCGTCCGAAGTCCGGTAACGGCACGGGCAATCGCAGCATCCATAGCCGGATTTGCGCAGCAGCGCCGACTGGACGTGAAGGAGAACACGACGGTTTCGTGTTCCCGTGGATACCTGATTGAAGGTCTGACAATGCGGACAGGATCACAGCGGTGCATCGAGTAAGAGGCCGCGCCGCCTCTGGTCATCAGGCTTCGAACAAACGTCGGCTGCAACCGTGCAGTTGATCCGCCATGGCCTGTCGACCGGTCTGCCTATCCGCCGCCTCGATGGATCCAACGCTGTCGGCACGCTTGCGCAGATTTTTGGTTCGCCCGGCGAGTTCACGCGTCAGGTGGACGTCGGAGATCATCGGATTCCGGAACGCTGCAGCGCTGTTAGAAAGAAGCAACTGCTGACTGCTTCGCCGGCTAGCTGATGACGCGCGCTCAAATTTATCAATTAAAATAATCCTCTGGCCATTATTTTTTACATAATGCATATTATGCAACACGGCTAGCTTCGAATTGCTGGCTCCCGCCCCGCCGTCACGCCGCTTGTGACGCCCAGGTCGGGGCACGCCCTTCTAGGCATAGGGGCCGACGATGGATCGTCACGTCCGCCGGACGTTCCACTGGACCGGAACTGGTGCGGGCACCATGCCCGTCATCTCCCGCCGAAAAGCGTAGGGCTGACGGAACTGGCCCAGGGGGTAGTGCGGCACCTCGTGGAAGGCAGCCGCCTGGATTTCACGCCCCACCGCCCCGGCCTCGGCGGGCGATCCGGCCCCAAACCACTTCTGGATTCCGCCCTCGATCGCCGGGATGTCGGGCCAGCCGAACCAGGCCGCCGCCCCGTTGCTCCGCAGGAGGGAGTGAGTCGGCGGTGCCAGCCCGTCGGCTCCCGTGGCGTTGGTGCAGAAGGCGCTCCAGCCTCCCTGCTCCGGTGCCTCCTTCCGCGCGCGCCGCTGCACCACGCTGCCCCAGTCCGTCACGACGTGGTCGAGGTTGACACCCAAACGCCGGAACATGTCGGCCAGGACGTGGCTCATCGCGTCCACCGTGCCGACGTCCGCTGCGTGGAGGAACGTCAGCCGCTCCCCGCGATATCCGGAGGCCGCGATGGCCCGCCTCGCGGCATCGATGTCGCGGGGCCCGCGCAGCACGTCCATGCCTGCATCGCTCGCCAGCGGCGAACCCGGGGTAAAGAAGCCGACCGGCGCGGTCCAGCGCGCCGGATCCGCGCCTGCCACGGCGGTCATGATATCGGCCTGGGGAAGGGCGAGCCAGATGGCGCGCCGGAAGGCCGGGTTGTTGAAGGGTGGGACAAGGTGGTTCACGCGCAGGTTGGAAACGGAGCCGAACCGCTCGACCTGCTCGACGCGCAGCGCACGGTTGCGACCGAGGAGTGGCAGGAGATCGAAGCTGGGCGCCTCCCACCAATCTACCTCCCCCGACTGAAGCGCCGCCGCCGCCGTGGCAGCATCGGGGATGATCCGCCACTCAACCCGGTCGAAATTCGCAGCCTTGCCCCCGGCCAGCATGTCCGCCGGCTCCTGCCTTGGCTGGTAGGCAGCGTGGCGCTCATACACCACCCGGTCTCCGGGAACCCATTCGCTGCGCTGGAAGCGGAAGGGGCCGCTGCCCACCACCTCGGTCAGTTGCGTGAAAGCGTCGGTCCGGGCGAGGCGCTCGGGCATGACGAACATCGGCGCGGTCTTGGCGATGCTGTCGAGGAAGAAAGGAAAGGGTCGGTTGAAGCGCAGCACGAGACGGCGGTCGTCCGGGGCTGTGGCCTCGTCGAGGGCGGCCGCGACGAACTGGCCGAAGCTGTCGCGTCGCGCCCAACGCTGGAGGGAGGCGAGGCAGTCCCGCGCCAGTACCGGCTCGCCGTCATGAAAGCGCAGCCCCTCGCGTAAGGAGATGGTGATGCCGCGATGTTCTGCTTCCCAGACGTGGCCTTCCGCCATCTGCGGCTTCGGAGTGAGATCCGCGCCCTGGCCGTAGAGGGTGTCGTAGACCATGTAGCCGTGGTCGCGCGTGATCCAGGCCGAAGTCCAGACGGGATCAAGGCTGGTGAGATTGGCGTGCGGTACGAAGCGCAGCAGGCGGGCGGGCTGGGCTGCAGCTGGCGCGGCCAGGGCGCCGGCCGCGGTGCCGGCGAGGAACTGGCGTCGGCTGACGGTCATGACGGGCTCTCCACCTTGGACCAGTAGGGCCGCCTGAAGCGGCGTTGGGAAAAGTCAGTGGCGCCGCGTCGCAGCGAACCCCGTCGGTGATCTGCACGAAGCCGACGTCGTAGTGCCGCAATCATTTCAAAACCAGGATCCGCTTGCTGTCCAGCCGGTAGCCCAGTCTCGAAAGGGCGTCCGAGGGCGTCCTTCCGCGGCCGGGTCGATGGGCTGGCACGCATGTACTCCACTCCAATCCAGGCGCTCGGCCCGGCCTTCGGCCTTGCCTCGAAGCCCGTCAGACGGGTCTCGCGCCCGGCGACCCGGCGATTGATCGCTCCATCTCCACGCGGATCTCGTCCGGGGACAGCCGCCCGACCTCGGCGATAAACACGATTCGTGCGCGCGGCAGCCCTTCGCGAGCCGTCCCGACCCCCATCGGCACGAGGGTCGCGCGCCCGCCTGCAAGCTGGAAGAGCAGCGGTCGCCCTGGCTGCTGGATCGTCTCAAAGACGCCTTTGGCCCGCGCTAGGCGTGGCGCCAGGCGGTCGATGGCTGCCTGGACCAGCGGCATGGAAAGCGACGCATCGGCCGTCCAACTCAGCGTTTCGAAGCGCTCGGCGCGGGGACCGCGCCTTCCGGGGCTGCGCCCCGCAGGATTGCGCGGGACAGGTGGGCGCCCAGGATCGTCCGGCAGCACCAGCGACAGCGGCACCTCTCCCCATGGCGCGTCGATCACGGTCGCCGCCGGACGGAGCGCCGCCACGGCTGCGCGGACACGCGCCCGCTCCGCTTCGTCCGCCAGGTCAGTCTTGCTCAGCGCCACCACGTCGGCCAGGCGAAGCTGCGCGAGCAGCAGCGGGTCCTCCATCGTCTCTGGCGCCCCGGCGGCGTCCACCACGCAGAGCACGGTTTCCAGTGGCGCCTCTCGTAGGACTATGGGGTCCATTAGGTTCCGGACGATTTCGGCAGGATCGGCCACGCCACTTGTCTCGATCAGAATAGTCTCCGGCCGCGGGTCGCGGCGCAGGAGAGTCGCCAACGTGCGGAGAAGGTCACCCTCCAGCGTGCAGCAGATGCAGCCATTGGCGAGGCTCACCACCCCGTCGCTCGCGCCCAAGACGAGTTCCGCATCAATGTTGATGGCGCCGAAATCGTTCACGACGGCGGCGATGCGCCGTCCCCCGGCATGGGCCAGGATGTGATTCACCACCGTGGTTTTGCCCGCGCCCAGGAAGCCGGTGACGAGCAGAACCGGAACGGGGGTGCCTGCCATCGTCAGGTCTGCCGGACGGAAGGCCGGCGCACCGGCCGTCCGGGCCGCGCCGCCACATCCAGCACCCCGTTGGCGATCACCGGCACACCGCTGACGATCAGGTGGCGCACGCCCTCCGAGGGACGGTTCATCGCGCTGAACTCGGCGCGGTCAGTCAGCGCGTCGAAATCGAAAACCACCACGTCGGCGTCTGCTCCCGCCGTCAGCCGGCCCTTGCCGAGCATGGTCGGCGTGCTCGCTTCCAGGATCTGTGCGGGGATTAGAGAGCACTTGCGGATGCCCTCCATGAGGGAAACCGCACCCCGTTCGCGCACCCAGTGGCGGATGAAGCGCGTGAAGCAGCCAGCTGAGCGGGGGTGGGAGGTCGCCTCCTCCGGCAAGGGCCAGGCCTCGCCCGTGTAGGTGCTGCCGTCCGGCATGCTCCAAGGCATTGCGTCCGAAGCGATCGCGCCGTCCGGGTAGAGCACGGCCATGTCGAGCAGCTCGCGGTGCCGCTCGTTGTGCTCCGTGTCCAGCACGTGCCACAGCACGAGCTGCGAGGGGTCCTCGGCCTGCGCGGCCAGCAGTTCGTCGCGACTGCCGAAGCGGTGCCCGTCCGTAACCCGTTGCACGGAATCATAGCCGAGGCCGTTGCGCGCCTCGAACTCCGGATCGTTGAAGAAGGCGGCTGCCAGCACGGTGGAGCCTGTGCCGTAGGGATAGGCTTCCACCGTAATGGGCAGGCCCTGAAGCTGGGCCTTGCGCACCAGCTCGTAGCAGCGGGCGATGTCCGTCTTGCTGGAGGAGTTGAAGTGGCAGATGTGCATGTGCGCGCCGGTCGCGCCCGCGTAGCCGATGAGGCGGATGTAGGCCTCGGCCGCGCTCTGGGGATCAATGCGCGCCATGTATGCGACATGGGTGAAGGTCGGCACGTTCCGCGCGGCGGCGAGCTGGCATACCGCCGTCAGCTCCTGGACACCGGCGCCGGGCGCGTAAGCGTTGAGTATGCCGATCCCGATCCCGCCCTCGTCCAGCCCATCCGCGATACGCTCTAGGATGCCGGCCGTTTCGGCTTCGGTGGCGATGTTCTCCATCCAGCGCCGGTCCCGCATGGCCCGGCCGAAGGCTTCCAGCGAAGATTCCTCGTTGCTGCCGACCATCGCGCCGATGCGAGCGAAAGCCCAGTTGGTGGCAGCGCCGTAGTTCAGCACGCGCCCGCCCTCGGCCTGCCGGCGGTACCAGGAGGCGACCGGCATCACGCCCGCCTCCAGGTCCAGCGTCGTCGTCACGCCGTCAAAGGCCTGCATGCGATCGGCGGGAATGGATTGACCGTGGGCGTGCAGATCAATGAAGCCCGGGGCGACGACCAAGCCAGAAGCGTCGATGACCCGCTCCGCGCCGCCCAGGCCCGTTCCGACCGCGGTGACCCGGCCGTCCTTAATCGCCACGTCCGCGACGGCGTCCATCCCGCTCGCCGGATCCACCACCCGGCCACCACTAATCAACAACGAGCCCATGCTGCCTCCTGCCTGCCTGATCCATCATCACGCCGCAGGACGGCGCGGGAGGCACATGTTCTGGGTCATCGCGGATCTACGCAAGCGCAAGAGGCACGTCGGTGCTTCCAAGCTGCGGGAAGCCACTCAATAGCATGCGCTATACCAGGCATCACGAGACCGTCTCGGCTTCGTTACATTAAGCGCCCCTGAGCAACCAGCATCGGCCAGACGGCTTTGCGCCCAAGACCGATAAATCCATCGTGGCCAGAAAGCGCAGCAGCCCCGCGTTCACGGCGGCTGGCGCGTCCAGCTGCGGGCAGTGCCCTATATCGGGCACGATCTCGAAGCCACACAACTGCGCTAAAGCCCGAGCGCCGGGACGGTTATGATTGGGCGTTCTGGCGCAGCGTGCCCGAGGGCACCTGAATGATCGTGTAGCCGGGGCGCCCGTCCCGAAAGGAAGGCTGCCGAGGGATACACCGTCCTTAGTGGCTGCTGCCGAGCAAGCTTGCCGCGTGCAGGAGGGTTGAGCAGGCTTCCAACCATCGACGCTCCTGCAACGTTGCTGTTTTACCGACTGGAGCAGGTTCAATGGCCCGCAGACGACATCTTATTCCTTACGTCTGCGGCGTTGCTGCAGCGGTGCTCAGTCTTTTCGGCCCAACTCCCGCACCGGCACAGCCGCGCACCGAGCCCGGCACCGCGCGCACCGGGTCGGCCACGCTTGACGCCGTGCGCGCCCGGCGCCTGCTCCTGTGCGGCATCTCGGGTGAGTCGCCAGGCTTCTCCCTGCCCGACAGCCGGGGTGAGATGCGCGGCCTTGATGCTGACACCTGCCGGGCGGTTGCTGCCGCCACTCTGGGCGATGCCAAGCTGGTTCGCTTCGTTCCTCTTTCACCACAGGCTCGTTTCACGGCGCTGCAATCGGGAGAGGTGGACCTACTCGTGCGCAACACGAGCTGGACGCTTACCCGGGAAGCCTCCCTGGGCCTGAATATGGCCTGGATCAATTTTCACGATGGCACTGCCTTCGTGGTGCGCGGCGATGCCGGGGTGACCTCGGCTAAAGGGTTGGACGGAGCCACGGTGTGCCTGCTGCAGGGTACCACCACCGAGCTCGACGTCGCGGCCTACTTCCGGTCCAACAACCTCCAGTTCACGCCCGTCCTGTTCGGCGGAGTGACCGAGACTGGAAACGCGTTCCTCGCCGGGCGCTGCGATGCCTGGGCCAATGACGCCTCCTACCTTGGGGCGTTTCGTGCAACTCAGCCCGACAAGGGACTGGTCATCCTGCCCGAGAGGATCAGCTCGGAGCCCGTGGGCGCGATGGTGCGCAAGGGCGACGATCGCTGGTTTGATCTGGTGCGCTGGACCGGTGCAGCGTTCCTCGCAGCCGAGGAAGCCGGAGTGACCAGCGAGAACGCCGCGCAGCAGAGGTCCACGACCTCCGATCCATCGGTGCAGCGCCTGCTCGGCACCCAGGGCGACCTTGGGACGGCGCTGGGCGTGGATAACGCCTGGGCGTTCAACGTGATCAGCCAGGTCGGGAACTATGCCGAAGTCTGGGCACGCAATTTGGCACCGCTGGGCATCGACCGAGGTGCCAACCGCCTCGCCTCGCAGGGCGGACTGATGTACGCGCCGCCTTTGCGATAACGCGAAGAGCTGCCAGGCCTCGCCAGCGTGGCTTAGCACCGTGCCGCAGCTCCGGCCTGTTCCCACTCGTCTCATGGCGCCGCTCAGACCAACCACTTAATAAATGCGCCCGCAAACGCAGTGATCGTGACCGCCCTGGGAAACGGCGGTACGCCTCCCATTCCAGAGCGTCCAACACCGACCAACAACCGCGACCCCGAAACAGCGATTGATGGTGCATCCCTCAGGGACCGGTTAGGTCAGCATTGGGCTCAGCGCACGACCTCAATGCCGCTCTCCCGCACAGTGCGGCGCCACCGGTCCACATCGGCCCTGATAAAGGCGCCGAACTCCTCGGGCGTCGAGATGATCGGCTGCATCCCGAACTCTACCAAGCGGCGGGACATGTCAGGCCGCTCCATGGCTGCGCCGACATCCGCAGCGATGGCCTGCACGATCAAGGGTGGCGTTCCTGCCGGCGCCACAAGGCCAAAGAAGGATGAAATGTCGAAGTCCGGTACGATATTGGCGATCGGCTCCATCGGTGGCGCTCCCTCAATCGGGGCCCGAGTGCCGACGCCAAGCACCCGGAGCTTACCCGTTTCCACGCTCGGCCGCACCGAGTTCCAGACATCGAACATTAGCGGCACGCGGCCCTGCAGCACGTCGGTCAGCGCCGGGGCGGAGCCGGGATAAGGAATGTGGACGAGCTTCGCGCCCGTCGCCCGCGCGACCATCTCGCCGGCGAGATGCGTCAGGGTGCCCGCGCCGGGAGTGGCGAAGGCCAGGCCATCCACCTCCCTCTTCGAGAGAGCAACGAGCCCTGCTAGGTCCTTTGCCTGGAGAGATGGATGGCAGACCAGCACGATCTGCTGCGCCGCGACCCGGCTCACCGGGGCCAGGTCTGTTAACGTGTCGTAGGGCAGGCTGGGATTCATCGCCGCGTTGATAGTGAAGGCGCTGATGACGCATCCCAGCGTGTACCCATCCGGCGGCGCCTTTGCGACGGCGTTGGTGCCGACGATTGTCCCGCCGCCGGCCCGGTTCTCGACGATCACCGGCTTCCCCCAGCGCGCACCGATCCGCTCCGCCAGGACCCGCGCGAAGACGTCCGTGGGGCCACCCGGCGGGAAGGGAACGATCAGCCGCACCGGCCTATCGGGGAACTGGGCGGCGGCCGGTCTTGCCAGGTATCCCACCGCGCCGCCGGCAAGACCGGCGAGCATGATGCGTCTCCGCATGATCGTTTCCTTCCTTCTTCGGTCTCGCGCCGGTATTTTGCAGACTTCAGCCCGGCCACCCGTTGCGCCGGGCAGCACGGCAGGGCCGCTTTTATGCAGGCACCAGGATCTCGATGGCGTCCCCCGCGATCCGCACGGGGAAGGTCTCCAGGTCGCGTTCCGCCGGGCTGGACAGCGCGCGGCCGCTTCTGACATCGAAGCGCGCGTTGTGCAGCGGGCACTCGATGACGCAGCCCTCCTGCAACCCGTCGGAGAGAAGCGCGAAGGCGTGGGTGCAGATGTTGTCGGTCGCGTAGACTGTATCGTCCACCCGGAACAGCGCGATCCGGCGCTCGCCGATTTGTAGAGCGAGGGGCTCGTCCTCTGTCACTTGATCGAGCGTCGCGGCGTGATGCCAGCCGGTGATACTGCTCATCCGTGCCCCCTCAGATGCTGTAGAAGTCGAGGACGGTCGGGACGCGGTCGTTCACCAGCGTGATAACCTTGCGCGCGATTCGCCATGAGTCGGCGTCCCGCACTAGGGTGTGCGTGTAGCGGCCGTGGCGCGTGTGTTCCTTCCCCAACCGAGGGTCGTAGACGTGCACGGAGAAGACGGACTCGCATAGAATGCGCGCCGGTCCCTCCTCCAGCACCTCCACGCTCCCGATCAGATGCGTGGTGCGCGGCAGGGGCAGCGCCGTGATGGACTTGCGGGATTCGATGCGCGCGATCCGCTCCTCAAGCCCCAGCCGACCCGCGTGGTAGATGAGGGAGACCTGGGTCGCGGGGTCAGTGGTGGTGCGGTTCTCGTCGAGCCAGGCCGGCAACCAGTACACCGCGTCCTCGCGGTACATCCGGACCCACTCGTCCCAATGCCCCCTGTCGAGCAGACGCGCCTCGCGGAACAGCAGCGCGGAGGCGAGGTCCAGCGCGGAACGAGCGGGAGAAAGGCCGTCCATCACGCCCCCTCCCCTGCCCCGCGCAGGATCAGCTCGCGCCAAGCGCGGTAGCCCGCGTGGAAGTTCGTCTCGCCGCCGAAGGCCGGCAGGCCGAAGGCGGTCTCGGCCGGGCTTATGCCCAGCTCCGCCGCGTGTGCGCCCGGCACGCCTTCGCCCATGCCGCGTAGGTAGCCTTGGGTGGCACCAGCCTGCTCGGCCTCGTAGCCGGTCTGGCAGAACTCATACATGACGTTGTCGTCGGAACTGGCCAGGCCGGAGGGATTGAAAAAGTCCTCGTAATTCCGGATGCGCATCGTGCGCGCCTCAGGTGCCTCCCCGACCGGGGCGAGGCAGTGCGAGGTCATCTCCGTCCGGTTCGCCGCCAGAGGACGCCAGGTGCGTAGCTGGGCCGAGAGGATGTCGATAACCTGCAGGTTCGGGAAGATCGTCAGGTTGCGCTGGCGCAGCATCCACTTCACCCGGCTCGGGCCCAACCGCGCGCGCGTCCCTTCCAGCACCGCAGGGTCAGAGGCGAGTGGGCGACCGTAGAGCTGCGCGCGCTTGATGGACCAGTTCACTGCGTGGCCGTGGTCGAAGCTGAAGCTGCCCTGGCCCTCGATCTCGGCCGGATCCTCGTCCGTGAAGCCGGCACCTGATCCGGCGGCCGCCTTCCGCTTCTTCAGGATATCGACGTAGGAGCTGTGGGTCGAGGCGAAGTGGTAGTAGTCCAGCCCGTTCTCGAACTGGAGCTTCCAGTTCGCGTCGAAGGTGTAGGTGATCTCGCCCGGCACGAGCTCCAGCTGGCCGACGGGGCTCTGGTCCACGACGAGGTCAAGGAAGGCGCGGGCGTCGCCGAGATGCTCGGCGAGGCTGGGCACGTCATCCGTCAGACTCGCGAAGACGAAGCCGCGATAGCTGTCGAGCCGCGCCACGGGCACGAGGTCATGCCCGGTATTTGCGAAGGATGCGGGGTACTGCCCCGTCACCTCCTCAGTGATGGAGACGTTGCGGCCGCCGCTGTCATAGGCCCAGCCGTGGTAGCGGCAGACATGGAACTTCTGCCGCCCATGCTTGAAGGGGCAGACGATCGTGCCGCGGTGCCGACAGGTGTTGAGAAGGCAGCGCAGCGCCCCGTCCTTGTCGCGGGTCAGCAGCACGGGCTGCCGGCCGATATAGGTGGTGACGAAGTCGTGCGGCCGCGCGACCTGGGACTCCAGACCGACGAAGACCCAGTTGCGTTCAAAGACGTGGCGGATCTCCGCCTCGAAAACTTCCGGGGCCGTGAAGATTCGGCGGTCCACCTGGAAAATGCGGTCCTCCGGGCGGTCGTCCACCAGCCCGGCGATGGCGTGCAGGTCCAAACGGGGTTGGAAGGGGGCGTTCATGCAGGATTCCCTTGCCGGACGGTGTTGGAATAGCGGGTCACGCGGCAACGGCCTTGCGAAGGTCGCCGCCCGTCTGAGCGGCCTTCGCGCGGTCGAGGCGGGCCCGGGCGGCAACGAGACGCCGGGCAATTGCAAAGTCCCGGGCGGCGTCGAGGCAGGCGGCACCGACCACGCGGCCCGCGCGCAGGTAGAGGCGGAACCGGGGACCGCGGGTGATGCTCTCATCGGCCTCAGCCGGCGCGCCGACGACGCGCAGCCTGTGGCCGTACTGGTCGCTCCAGAACCACGGCGCTTCGTTGGGCTCCGACGACAGGCCGAGGATGGCGCGGGCAACAGCGCGGGCAGAGCCCTGCGCGTGTGCCCAGCTCTCCTGCCGCGCGCCGCCGATCGCGCCCTCACGGAAGGCCAGGTCACCGATGCCCCAGACGGACGGGTCGGTGGTGCTGGCATAGGTCGGCCCGACCAACAGGCCGTCCCGGCAGGGCAGGCCGGCTGCCTCTGCCAACTCCGTGCGTGGTCGGATGCCGATCCCCTGCACGACGAGGTCGCTCTCCAGCACTGTTCCGTCGCCGAGTGTCACGGCAGCGCCGCCATCCGCAGCGGCGATAGAGCGGATGGTTGTGCCCAGTCGCATCTCCACGCCCTCTCGCTCGTGCAGCTCCGCGATCCAGGCGGCCGCCTCTGCCGGCACGTTGCGCCCGAGGATGCGAGGGGCCGCCTCGATCACATGCACCGAGAGGCCGGACGACCTGAAGCTGGCCGCTACCTCGAGCCCGATCACGCCGCCGCCGATCACCACGGCCGAGCGCGCCGATCGTATCCGGGCGCGCAGCGCAGCTGCGTCATCGCTGGTGCGAAGAGTGTGGGCGAGGTCGCCGCCCGGGACTTCGAGGCGCCGCGCGGAGCCACCGGTGGCGAGGACCAGCGCGTCGTAGAGGAGTTCGGTCCCATCCGCGAGACAGACGAGGCGTCGCTCACGGTTGATTGCGGCCACCGGCACGCCGAGGCGCAGGTCGAACCCCTCCGTCCACCTCGCCTCCTCCGCAAGGGCTGTGGGAACCGCGCCGTCGATGGTCAGCATCGCCTTGGAGAGCGCCGGCCGCTCGTAGGGCCGATGTCGCTCCTCTCCGAGCAGGATGACCGTGCCGTCGAAGCCGAACTCTCGCAGCGCCAGGGCGCAGGCGCCGCCCGCGTGCCCCGCGCCGACGATCACGATGCGGCAAGGCGCGACCGTCGAGCCCGGCATCCGTTTCTCCCAACCCTTGCTGGCCTCGTCCGGGCAGTGCTGCCGCGGCGGTCCGTTTCGACTACAATAGTTGTACCGACACCTATTGCAAGGTGAATCCCGTCATGTCGCTTTAGCGCCAGAACAGGACCGAAGCGGCCGACCAACGCATATGCCTCAGAACAGCGTCTACGCGCCCGCCACGGCGGGACCTGCCGGGAAGGCCGTGGCCTTCGACCGCTACCTGCCAACCGTGCTGTCCAAGCTCGTCAGCGAATTGCGGATTTCCGCCAACGCGTTCTTCGGCACCCGCTACGGCGTGACGCTCGTCGAGTGGCGCATTCTGTCCTTCCTGGCCGCCGCCGGGCCCTCCAGCGCCTACACGATCTGGACCGAGGGTGAGCTGGACAAGGCCGCCGTCAGCCGAGCCCTCCGCGGCCTCGAGCAGCGCGAATTCGTCACGATTTCTTCTGTCATGAAGTCCCGCCGGCCCGGTCTCGTCATTAGTCTTGCCCCGGCTGGGAAGCAGCTCCACGACGCGATGTTCGATGAGATCATGGTGCGACACGAACGCCTGCTGGACGGCCTCTCCCCCGAGGCGGTCGAGGCGCTTTTCGGCATGCTGCGCCGGATCCGTGAGAACATTCCAGGGATGAGCGGCGGCCTCCCTCCCCCGACTGGCTGACGCCGGCCCGGCCCGTTGGCCCGGGGCGACGACGGTCGAGCGGATTGTGCGCCGAGGTTCTGCTCCCGCGCACGGCAGCATTGAGACTGCAATGGCGCTTGTCGGCTGAAGGCTGCCGGTGCGGCTCTATGCCTCAATCCGCCCGATCAGCGTGTGATTACGGGCGAAGCTGCCTCGCGGCGTCAGAACGCCGCGGCTGGTCGGTGCCCGCGCAAGCCCGGCCCAGGCCGCGGCGCCATCCGCTCGCAATGCGTTTAATTCTAAAATAAGCCGGTACGCCTGCTGGGTGACCTTCTCCTGCCGCGCTTGGGCTACAGCCGAGGCACAGCGGAACCTAGGCGGGCGGCACGTAGAAAAGCCACGGCCAGATTTTATGACTTCGACGTGAGGAGGAGTTTGCGCGCCGGAGTTAACCTTGTGGAGAGATCTTGGCGCGATAAGAAACGAGACGACTGATCCTCACCTTTCCAGGTATCCCGATATGCGCTTCGGCACATGGCAGTTGATGAGTCTGATTGCCGCGATCAGCTGCCCGGCGGTTCGGCCCCTCCAAGCGCAGCCTGTCCGCGATACGATGCTGGTCAGTGCCGTGGTCCGTGCGCCTTCCTGCGTCGCGTCCGCGTCCAACCGGGATTTGCTGGCCGTTTCCTGCTCCGGCAGCACGCCCTTGATGGCGCGTGTCTCGACCGGCCCTGGCGAGCACCCATCCGAACGGACGGCAAGCGCCCCGCCTTTGTTGACCCTCTCCGGAGGGGCCGAGGCAAGTGCGCCCTGGACAATCGCGACCTTGCCCGAGAGCCAGGGCGTCGTGGTCGTGAGAGTGACCTATTAGGACGAGATTGGCGGCTCGTATGCGGATGACGCCCCTTGCTCAGTAGACCACGGTAACGACGATCGTATCTTGGTAGACGCCCGGTTGAGCATTCTGTCTGGCCATGATCTGCCCGTAGACAGAGTATGTCTTGCCTGTACCCAAAAGCACGAGAAGCTGCCGGTCCGTGAGGGTGGACGTACCGGACGAGCCGTCACCCCATGGAATGCTCTCGCCGACGTTTTGGTAGAGTTGGTAGCGCAAGATGGCTGAACCGCTACTCAAAGACCGGTTTCCAGGATTCCCGCTTATTCCGGCCGAGAGGCCGATTGTGTAGGAGAGATTCAGGCCGACAATTGCGACGCAGCGCACCGTGATCGTTCCGACCGAACGTGTTGGGGAGGCGCTCAGCGGCGAGTAGTTGCCGAAGGCAAGGGGCGTTGCCACGACTGTGCAGGCCGCCTCCGCCACGCCTGCGGAACCGAAAATAATCCCGGCTGGAAGGATGTATCGCTGAAAGGGGCTGCTCAACGGCACGGCACAGGCCCCACGAGAGGTAGGTCGTTCTCCAACGGCCGGAACTCAAAATCAGCGTGGCAGCTGGTGCCATCGGGCAATTGAACCTCGACCCTGTTCACGGCCTGCAATCGTGTCAGGAACACCTCTCCGTCGTATCCGATTGGCAAGCGCTCCCCAGCGGTGTGCCGGACGATGCTGCCGAGCGGAACGGGCTTTCCACCACGGCCGACGAGCTGGACACGAGCACTGGAGCTGCGAGAGATCGGAAAACGCACCACGGTGCCTGCACGCTGCCGCGGCGTGACCATGCGGCTTGTCTCGACGATCGTGGCATCAGGCGGCACGTCATCCGGCGCGATCCCGATCCGGTTGCGCTCATAGGGCCGCAGGTCGGTCACGAGCAGCCGGCCATGGCTGTCCGTGCGGCCAACCGGCCGGTTCTCCTGCATCACGCCCACCCCGGGCTGTCCCGTCTCAACGATGGCGAAGCTGGTCTGGACGGTATCCGAGAGGAAGAGCCCTCCACCGGCTGCGGTGATGGCGCCTCGCGCTTCGGCACGGAGCGCCGTCTCGCTACCGATGCGATCCACCCCAGCCAGCAGGCGCCCGGTCGGGGCCTTGTACTCAATCTCGCCGAGTTGGCGGGAAAGCCCACCCTCGGAAGCATAAGCACGCCACCCCAGGTCACCGCTCGCAACGGCGGAGCGGGACGCCTGCAAACCGCCATAGACGCGGCCCTGGTCCAAGGAGGCGGTTGCCGCCACCGTGGTCCGGTCTCCGATGGAAAAGGAGAGCCCGAAGAGGATCCCCTCCCCGCTGTTGCCGGAAAGGTCCGTGTAGCCGGTCGCGTAGAAGTTCGCGCGGCCGAACAGGCTGCGGCTATAG
This sequence comes from Roseomonas sp. WA12, assembly GCF_054165765.1. Taxonomy (NCBI): domain Bacteria; kingdom Pseudomonadati; phylum Pseudomonadota; class Alphaproteobacteria; order Acetobacterales; family Roseomonadaceae; genus Roseomonas; species Roseomonas sp. WA12. The sequence continues at coordinate 67,464 of NZ_JBSTUI010000002.1, forward strand.
GTGGCGGATACGATTGATGCACTCGGCAGCCTCGCGAAGCCTGCCTCTCGGACGTCGTCCCGCCGACGCAGCCCTTCGTCCCGCCGCACATCGGCGTAGGCGAGGGAGAGCGCACCACCCAGCAGCGGCACGGAGGCGCTCGCCCGCGTGATCCGGCGCGGATAGGAAGCACCGTCCAGCGCTGCGACGTCGGCAAAGCGATCGCTAGCCCAGGTGATTGAGGCGCCGAGACTCAACCCTGTGGAGACCCGTTCGAACCCCGCCCCGACCTGCCAGCCTCGCTCGGAAGCTCCCGCCGCGTTGCGCGACCGGCTTCCTGCGACGGAGAGGGTGACCGCTCCGAGCGCGCCGACCGACAAGACCGCTCCGGCGCCAGCCATCTGCAGCTGCGCACCACCCTCTGCGTGAGCTTCTGCGGTGAGCCAGTCGGTCACGCCGTAGCGGAGCGAGCCGATGCCGACAGGCGGCCCATAGTCGTTGCTGAGAATGCCGTAATTGCGGCGGACCCAGCCGATCTCGGCCGAGTAGGAGATGAGGCCGGGGGCCAGCAGCGAGGAGGACGCGTAAAATGGCAGGACACTCGTTGTCTCGCGCCCTAGCGCGTCGCGCACTCGCACGGCGATCTCTCCCGCGCCGGTAATGACCGGGAGTTGGCGGACCACGAAAGGGCCTGTCCCTGTCGCCGTGGAGAGCTGCTGGACGCCGTTGATCAGGACATCGACGGTGGAGGGTACGGCCGTGGATCCGGACGCGATCGGCACAGGGAAGGTCACGAGGTCGGGGCGCAGTGAGAAGCTGCGCGACACCTGCGCACCCCCGAGGCGGACCGGCCGTGTCCAGGCAAGGCCGCCGCTGATGAAGTCCCCGAGGCGGTATTGGCGCAGCGCGTCCTCGTCGTCTCGGACGAAGCTGCTCTCGAGCCGCACGACGGGATCACCCCTCCCGTCGCCGTTCCTACTGTATGCCAGCCCATCAACGACGAGGACCCCTGCAGAGCCAAAGATCCGGCCCTCGAGATAGCCGGCACCCAAAGTGCGGCCACCTGCCGATGTCACGTTGATATCGTAGTTGAGCAGAGCGCCGAACGTGGTTTCTGCCCGCGGGACCGCCTCTGCACTTCCACTGCGGCTCAGGTCAGAAGGGACGAGGCTCCTATCCTCCGCTGTGAACCGGATTTGCTGCTGCGGCTCGTCGATACGGAAGTTTGTGCCCGGTAGCTGGGTCAACGGAAGCGATGTATCGCCGGCCACCTCTGCGGATACGGCAATCCCGAGGCTCCGCAGGTCTTCTGCGCGGGCCGCGAGCACGCCATTACGCTCGATGAATGTGCCGATCATCCCGACGGAGCGTCCGTTGATCATCACGTCGAGCAGCAGAACCCGCTCCTCGGCCCGGACCGCGCGAAGAGGCAGGAGGAAGAGCGCGACGAGGATCAGGAAGGCGCGGACCGAACGGCCCGGCTCAGCGCGCTGGGACTGGAACATCCACTGCAAATTGGCCTGCCTCGCCGCTGCCAGTGGCACGCAGGATCATTCCCGGACGGGGCTGAGCGCCACGGAGGCGCCAGTGCCGCTCCATCCCCGGCAGCACATAAGGGTTCTCCGGTGCCGCAAGAGGAATACTCGTTCCCCCCGGCCCGGCCAGGCTCAAACCGGCCAGCTGGGCCCGCCGGGTCCCGCGGTTCGCAACGACTAGCTCTCCACTAGACTGGAGACGCCATTCGAGCTGAGGACGGCCATTGGCGCTCGTCTGCGCGAAAACCGGCAGCGAGAGCCGGAGTGCGAAGCGCACCTGCTGGCCCGCATCGGCGGGCCCCGGGATCTGGTCGACAAGGAGGCGGAAGGCCCGCTCGCCCTGCGCTGGCGGGCGGCGAAGAACCATGCGCACCACCTGCGATCCGCCGGGCGCGAGCTGGAAGGCTGGCGGACTGACAAGGAGATCTTGCGTCGGGGTCAGTCGGTCGCTTGTCGCGTCCTGGCTCCAGTCGAAGGCGCGTACCTGGACGGAAGTCGGGGTCGTGTCCCGGTTTGTCACGGTTACGACGGATGCCTGCTGGCCCGGCAGGAGATCCGTTGAAACCGGCGCAACCTCGAGCGATCCGGCTTCAGCGGGCCCGGGCGTCAGCAGCACAGCCGCCGCAAGCCCCAATCCGGCCACCAACCGCGCAACATGCGGTAGCGACATCCCGCTCCCTCCTCAGTAGGTCAGGGTAACCGTGACCGTGTCAGTGTAGGAGCCTGGCTGCGGGCGTTGGTTCGCGGGGATGCGGCCATACACAGGAATGGTCTGGGTCGCGCCGGTGCCCGTTCCGGACTGGGTGTCGGTGCTCGTCGTCTCGCCCCAGATCGCGGAGCGCGACGAGTCGCGGAACAGAAGGTAGTTCAGCGTTGTTGTCGCAGTCCCGCTCGTCATCTGCCGCGTGGTCGGGCTTGTTGCGGTGCCGAGATTCAGCGCGATCGTATAGGGCGTATTCGTCGTGCACAGCACCGATAGATTCGAAGTCTGCTCAAGCGCTGTGGTCGGCGTGTAGTCCCCGAATGCCATACTCGTCGCTGTGACGGAGCAGAGTTTCAGGACCGTTGCGGTGACCTGAAAGCTGCTGGTCGCAGTCTGGGTCGTTTGCGCGAGGGCCGGTCCAGCAACCGAAGCGCCTAGGAGGAGCACCCCCGCAATCTGCGCGGCCCTGAGACAAGTTACGAGTGACAGGAGCATGGCTTTGGATGTTCCGCCCACCGACATGGTGGAATTTGGTTGCAAGACGGCCAGCATTACAACCTAGGCGTGCAGATTGCCAGAATATTTTCAGAGTAGGATCGCTCTTTGGACAGGTCGATCAAGGCCTGATTATAGAGCGCCTTTGTAACACTTTGCCTGCCGCCAGGCGCATAGCCCAGCGATGAAGAGAAACTTCGCACTGCGGCTGCCTGCCATCGTCCTCGTTTATCCCCTGTCACCCATCCCAGGATCAGCCTCCCTGAGACCCTCTCGTGAGGTCGCTACCCCGCGTAACAGTCGCCCTCCGAACGCTCATCGGCGCCTGCTCAAGGGCGCTCACCCGGGCTGAGTGTCGCAACGATCCAACCAGTCCTAACTCCAAAACCCAGGACTCTTGGGGAACCCTCTGCTCATATCACAATCTATGGTTGCATGATCAACGTTAACAATCTTAGAAGGGTTCCTGTCACGTGGCTATGGAGTGTCGAACTTAAAGAGACACACGCGAAGTCAATGGGAAGGCCAAGTCTCATGGAGGCGCAGCTCAACCTGATGATCGAGACGTTTCCATAGGTTTGGACAACCAACTCATGAGGAAAATCCAATGAGCGGCTCCCTTGTTAATCTGACCGTTGGCGAGAACGGCTCCTTCGGGAACGAAGTGCTTGGTATCCGGTCGCTCGTACCGCTCCGGGTGGACGTCGTCAGTGGCGGCGCGACGCAGGGTGACGACACCTACACAGGCGACAGCGTTCTGGAGGCCAAGGTCACCCTGGGTTTGAACCCGCAGGTTTCCCTCGGCATTCTCCAGGCGGCGCAGGACAACGTCGCGAGCGGCCTTGGCGGCAACGACACCATGTCCGGCCTCGCGGGGAATGACACCCTCAACGGCGACGCCGGCGACGACACGCTGGACGGTGGCATCGGCAATGACAGGCTGAATGGCGGCACGGGCGCCGACACCCTGCTCGGTGATGCGGGCGATGACGTGCTCGTGGGCGGTGCGGGCCGGGACACGCTGACCGGCGGTGACGGCAACGACCGCTTCGTCTTCACCAGCGCCACGGATTCCCAGGCTGCCTTCGCGGGTCGCGACACCATCACCGACTGGGCCGAGGGCGACAGCATCGATCTCAGCGGCCTCGATGGCGATCCCACTCTCGCGGGCATCCAGGGCTTCATCTTCCGCGGCATCACCGCGACGCCCGAGAAGGCCGGGGCCGGCGAGGTGTTCGTCCATCAGTTCCAGGGCAACACCTATATCGACATCGGCCTCGATGGCGACGGCAACCGCGATATGGTGATCAAGCTCACCGGGCTCCACACGCTCGACGGGAGCGACTTCTCTGGCATTGCGACGAGCCAGACCCTGACCGGCACGCCCGGCAACGACACGCTGACCGGCTCGTCGGCCGACGACCAGCTCAGCGGGTTCGCTGGCAATGACCGGCTGAGTGGCGGCAGCGGCAACGACACGCTGACCGGCGGCACGGGCCGTGACGTGATGACCGGCGGCGCCGGCAACGACGTCTTCGCCTTCACCAGCGCCACGGACTCCCTGCCCACCGCTGCCGGGCGCGACGTGATCACGGACTGGAGCGATGGCGACACCATCGACCTCAGTGCCATCGACACTGACCCCAGCATCGCGGGCATCCAGGGCTTCGTGTTCCGCGGTACCAGCACCACGCCGGACAAGGCGATGGCCGGCGAGATCTTCATCAACCAATTCGAAGGCAACACCTTCATCAACATCGGCGTCGATGGTGATGGCACGCGTGACATCATGATCCAGCTGAACGGGCTGCACGCCCTCGACGCTGCCGACTTCGTCGGTGCGATCGTGGACACGACGCCGACGGGCACGCCGGGGAACGACACGCTGACCGGCTCGGCGGGTGATGACGTGATCAGCGGTCTTGCCGGCAACGACCGGCTGAACGGCGGCACCGGCAACGACACGCTGATCGGCGGCACGGGCCGTGACACGCTGACCGGTGGTGCCGGCAGCGACATCTTCGCCTTCGCCAGCGGCGCGGATTCCCTGACCACCACCGCCGGGCGCGACGTCATCACGGACTGGAGCGATGACGACTTCATCGACCTCAGTGCCATCGACACCGATCCCGACGCCGACGGGATCCAGGGCTTCGTGTTCCGCGGCACCAGCGAGACGCCCGAGAAGGCCGGGGCCGGCGAGGTGTTCGTCCATCAGTTCCAGGGCAACACCTATATCGACATCGGCCTCGATGGCGACGGCAACCGCGACATGATGATCCAGCTGAACGGCCTTCACACCGTCCAGGCCAGCGACTTCATCGGCGTGGCCTGAACCTCGCCCTAAGCGCCGCCCGGAACGGCCCCCTGCGCCTCGCGCAGAGGGCCGTTCTAACCAGCGCGGTTCTTGTCCAAGCTGCACGGAGTGCTGCCTGAACGAGGCCTGTGTCTATCGGCGACCCGGAAATTGCCGGTGCACTACAGAAAACGCTTTTAGAGGGACCGCGTGACGAACTTATGCGCCAAATCCGGGATCAGATCAGGCATGTGCTTGTGACCGGAGATCAGGTTCGGGGCTTACAATCCGCCAGAACCGCTGGTGCGTTTTGCAGCCACCTACTCGCGCCGATGATGAAGGTTGCTCTTGCGTCAGTCCGACTGAACAAGTTGCGGAGCACCTGGCTGTCAGCATGAGACCGTAAAAAGACGAAGACGGCTTAGGTTCAACGGTAAAGGTCGCTGAGTACGACTGACTGAGAACTGAAGACACCGTCACCACCGGCCGATGTCCGACCCTGACGGATACGTCATGTGTCCCATAGGATTGATAGTAGATGGGGTGGCGGCATCAAACAGATCGAAGCGCCTCGAGAGGTGGGACTTAACAGGCGAGCAATAGGGGAAGGGAAGGCAACGTGACCTACGATAATTCCCCGCCGAGTGGCGCTGGGTTGAGGAGAGAGGCCGCACTGGCGGACTACGCTCTGATGGATACACAGCCGGAGCCCGCCTTCGATGGTTTAGTCTATGAGGCGGCTGAGATCTGCAGCGCCCCAATCGCCGCCCTAAGCTTACTCGGAAGCAGACGACAGTGGCTCAAGGCCAGAATTGGGGTAGACCGAACAGAAACACCTATTGAGCAGGCCGTCTGCCTCTTGGCGAGCGGCAGCGGAAAGCTGCTGGTCATTCCTGACCTCGCGAATGATCCTCGCACAGCAGAAAACCCGCTGGTTACGGGCGAGCCACGGCTGCGGTTTTACGCCGGAGCACCATTGGAGTTACCGGGGGGATTACACGTTGGCTCGCTCTGCGTCGCAGACACGGTGGCCCGGCCCTACGGTCTCAACCGCACGCAAGAGAAACGGCTCTTGTGGTTGGCCCATTGTGCCGAATCAATGTTCCATGATCGAAAACGACCGGCAGGACGCATTGGCGCCGCAGATGCAGCAGCCCCGCTCTCTCGCGGCACCATGCCGTCATCTGATCTTGAGCAACTGCTCCAACTTCGTATGCATGCAAGGACGCGGGGCTTTGCTACTGCGGAGGAACTCCTTCGCGGCGTGATTGAAACGCTGTCAACTCGCAGGGAGCAAGAACTCTGAAGCCCAGTCACAGCTTCCCACAGTCCAGGGGCGCCAGCCTGGAGCAGCCGCCCCGTCACATGTCGATAAAAATGCTCAGGACGGCCACCAGCCCCCGTGTTTCTTACCACACAGCTCCCCGTCCATCTGCACACCTCCTCCGCGCAAAGGCACGAAGCAGCAGGCTGTCCTCACCTCTCTATGCCGAGAGAGGGTGCCGGCACGGCTTAAGGAACCGATACGGCATCGTTTGCAGGGCTGGTCATCTTGCTCACGCCTGCCTGGCGCGTCTTAGAGCCTCATCCCGGCTGACCAAATTCACCGACCTGAGTTGGGCTGGTACGACAGCTGAGGCTGTCATCTCGGCCACGTTGCTGCACGCTTCATCCATCGTAACGACGAGTGGGAAGGTATGCTGCACCGGGGCCACAGCGTGGCGGTTTTCGAAAAGTTCCAAACGGCAGGCCGGCCGAAAGCTGCTGGGGCTGGGGGCCGGTGGTTCACTGGAGGTCTCCGGACCATCAAAATTGCCTGCTGTCGCCATGCAGCAGCCTGCTGCGTCAAAGGGGCCGTAGGGTGAGGTCAACAGAAGAGACAATACCGGCAGGGTACGCGCGGATCTTGACGGTCACCCCTGCTGAGGGACGTTATTCAGCGGGCAACCTGCACTTCGAAGTCGTCTTCGAAACAGCTGCCGGGAGCGGCCGCGTCACTCTCTCACCTGCGCGACTGCAGGAACTGGGTCTTTTCCACCCGGAGGCATGGGCCAACCTGGTACCCATTCCCGTTCCTCATGCATCCAGTCAACCAGAGTGAAACCGTCGGGACAGGATGCAGGCACAGATCGAGACCATCCCGCTTGACTCCAATACGGGAAAGCTCATTCCGGCACTCTGGTGTACCTCGTGGACTTCACAACGTCTGGTGGCGAACGCTTGGAGCGGCTGGGCGAGAGGCCGATACAGGACCTCGGCAGCCGCACTTCACTGGTCAATGGAGCCTCTGTTCGGATCGCCAAGTATGGAAGGCGATGAAGCGAACTCTCAGCTCGCGACTGATCTACTTGATTGTGTGAAGCTCGATGGCAGCGCAGGTCTGGCTTGCAGCAATGGACATCACATGCCCGAGGTGCCCGCCAATCACGTTCGCATCGTCAATGTTCAGGCAATGCTTGACCCCTGGACAGGAGTGAGGCTGGTCGCGGTCACCTACTCAGGGCTTAATACCGAAGGCGTTATTGTGCTCCCCGAACAGCGCTGCGATGAACTCGGATTGCGTAAAGCGGTTCGCGACGGAGTGCCGATTGCCATTCCGATTTGGTGAGAATGACCACACATATGTTAGAGGTCTGGCTGCAGGACCTGCCATGGTCACGATGCGCGAAGACTTGAGATAACAGGCTCTCACGCCGTCCCATCCTGATTGGCCCCAAATGCACGGCACTACGACGGTTCAGGCCGAGACACGACGTCTTGTCGCGGCCACTGCCAGCATGGCCGCGGAACTCAGCCTTGCCGTGCGCAAGTCTGAAGACCTGCTAAAACAAAGCCGCCGCCTTCTTAGCCTGACCGGTGGTGCCCGGCAGAGCGACGCGCCACCGGTCTACGTGACGGAAGATCGTGGCGCGTAGACAGCGAACGCCTCGTCGGCGTCATGCTGTGTTCCAGGTCTACTCAGGCAGGTCTCCAGCCTCTCCTGATGGCAGCTTCTCCTCAATACACCACCTGTTAGGCCACACTCATGTCATGAGTGCTTGTGGCCCGTGACTGTGAAGAGGTTGGCGCACTCGGCTGGCGTGAAGTGGAGAAGCGCGGTCCCGGTAAGTTTCGTAAGCACGAAGGGATCTTCGGAATGCTTGGGTTCGCGAGCCTGACCAGTGAGGACGTGACATTCCAGTGCTGGCTTGCCGAGCACTGGGCCTAGAACGGCGGGTATCTCCGGATGAGCAAGGGAGACACCGCCGTGCCGGTCATGTTTAGATGAGGCCTACACAGCTTGTCGGAAAGCTCGTTCGGAAGCAGAGGCGACGGAGCGGAAGGCTCAGCGGCCTAATGCTTGATAGTACGTCATCGCCAACAGGCGAGGCCTGAAACCAAAGACGGTTCCATGTCTCACCCGATCGGAGCAAGGCTCCTGACCAGGTCGAGAACACGCTTCCGGATCTCAGGCTCGCTGATTTGATAGTACGCCCGCACCAACTCCAGCGTCTCACGCTTGTGCAAAAGGTCGTCATCAATTCCGCTTTGCGGCTCGTCACGACCGGCTGTCCGGAACTTGTTTACAGTTGCTCCGCCTTCGACGCTCGATGGCATGTCGTCGAAGAAGAAGCCGATCGGCACGTCCAAGATGCGGGCCAGATCGAATAGGCGGCTTGCCCCGATCCGGTTAGCACCGCGCTCGTATTTCTGGACCTGCTGGAAGGTGACGCTAAGCGCGGCTCCCAGCTTCTCCTGGCTCATCCCTACCAGCATCCGCCGCAGGCGGACCCGGGATCCCACATGGATGTCGATCGTACTCGGTAGCCGTTCCTGCGCTGCGGATACCGGCGTTGTAACCACGTCCAACATGCCCAGGCTTCCTATCTGCTGGTCCAAGACAGGAGCCTTGGGCGTAGGTGACTTCGATGAGTTCCCACCTACCCCAGATCAGCGCTGATTAAAATTGAGACAATCTTCAATAAGTAGTGAACGCGCCTCACGCACAACCCAGCCGTGAGGGAGGCTCAACCAGCCCTACCTTCCTCAGCCGACTCTGACCGTAGCAAGGTAGCTGCCCAGTCTCTGAACGACCGTCGTAGCCTACCATAATCCCGACTGGCCTGCGTCTAGTACAGCAGCGTGACCTAGGGCCATGGCTACCACATCTATTGGCGCTCCTACTTACATTATTTAAGGCCGACCGGGAGCGGAAGTTCCGATTTTGATTTGATTTATTTCCAAGCGGACAGTTGCGGGCAGGTCCGGGTCACTGCGGAACTTCCACATCTTCCCAGTGTAGCCACCGTTTTCCGCCCCGGCCGACGCCGGATTTGCAGCGGCACCAGGACTTTGAGCCATGGCCGGGTGGGAGCGTTTACTCGGACGCGCAGGTTGATTGCGCAAGTCAGAACAGATCGCCGTGGGCAGACCGCCCCTCAGCAATGCCGAACTGCAGAAAGTGCTGCAACGGGCTGAGCCCGGCCGCGGCCACGTCGGGATTGGCGGCCAGATAATCGGAGGTGCCGAAGTGAGTTGAGGGATCGCGACCCTCGCGCCAGCCTGTAGCCTGGTAATGTGCAAGACCCTCAATTCCCGAAGCCTTCACATCGGGATTCTGCGCCAGATACCAATTCGTGTCGAAGAAGGCGTCCGGATTGCGCCCCTCCAAAGCACCAAAAGCGAGGTAGTGCGCTTGGGCGTCCATTCCCGCGAGCCCGACATCCGGGTTCGCTAGAAGGTAGTACCGCGGGTCGAACCCACCGGACACGAGAGTGCTCTCAACCACAGGAGAGGTCTTGCGGCCTTCCTCGATGCCGAAATGCAAGTAGTGGACAAGCGGGTCTATGCCGGACTGCGCCACATCGGGGTTGAAGGTCAGATAGAGCGTGGTGTCGAAGGCGGCCGAAGGGTCACGCCCCTCCTTCCACCCGAACGCGTCGTAGTGGTTGAGAGGATTGAGCCCGGCCTGGCGTACATCGGCGTATGCGCCGCGATATCCCTGGGTCGAGAACAACGCGTTTGGGTCGCGCCCATCCTGCCAGCCATAGGCGTCGTAGTGGCCGCGCACGTTGAGGTCGAGCGCGGCCACGTCAGCATAGCGGCCATCGTAGTACAAGAAGTCGACCAGCGGATCCTTCTGAACGGTCACCGTGACGTCGTTGAAGCGCAGAGTGGTGACGTCCTGGTCTACGAGCACACGGGCGTCAGCTGTTTCCAGAGCCAGGTCAAAGCGCCCGAACTCCTGGGAGATGTAGATGTGGTGCCCAGTCAGTTCGCCAATTTCGACCGGCAGCACCACGGTAGACTTATATCCACCATGAATGACGACATCTGCGCCTGTGGCGTGGTGCCCCGCTTCATCGGGCTGTACAGTATATGCGACGAAGGTGTTCTCGCCACCCGGCTCACTGAAGCGGCTAGGAATGCGGTTCATCGCGGGGCTGGCGATAAGGATAGTGGGCCCCGTGAGCGTCTCGCCCAGGGTGGGACCGGTCAGGGTCTGTTCAGGCGCGGAGGCGATTAGGACGGCGGTCAGTGCCGATAGCTCACCCGTCACCGTATCGCGGGCCGCGTACTCGTGGAGACCGCGAAAGCTGCCCCAGAAACCAGAAAATTCGGTGCTCCAGTTGCCGCTAGGGCTTGTGTAACTTCGCCCGAACGGGATGGTCTGGCCCGCTTGGTCGACGATCTCGACACCATGTCCAGGCGCCACCATCCCGCTAAGAACGAAGTAAGATGGCAGGGCAGTGCCGTTGGATGCGTAGAGAACGTCGGACAGCGTCGCGTTCGTGATGGTTGGTGCCAAGATCCTGCTCCTTGCAGACCAATTAATGCGTGCTTTCGGCGAACGTTACTCCAAACCGAACTCCTGTGTAGGAGGAACAGGGCCTGCAGGCGAAGGGCGCGTCAGAACTGGACAATTTGAGGGAGAGATGAACAGGCGCCCAAGCACGTCTTACTCGCTGTCGGGGGCCAGGGTTGATCACTGTTATTCCCGCTCCACCGAGAGTAGTTGCGAGGTCAGCCAGGAGGCGAGCTGCTGAGGCTACCTTCATCCCGATGATGGAATTGACACCGGGCCGAGGGGCATCGACGTGCAGACGATGGCGGCCAAGCCGCCGACGAACATCGAGCCCTGTCAAAGGCCGCCTTCGTCCTACCCCTGTTCACCACCGACCACTGTCGGATGGTGAACAGCGGATCCAAGGCACTCGAACTGACATTCCAGCCTAGGAGCAGCAACAAAATCTGCACGCGTCCCACTGATGCTTTCTCACGTAGTACGGCTCGGCAGCATCAGAGCTCTTGCTGTTGCATCACCTGCTGCTGAGAAGATTGGCTGACGCGACAAGATCGTTGAACCGGGACAACACATCGTTCTCGTAACCGGTCCGGAAACTGAAATAGAGGCTATCGACCGGTCTACCGGCGCGCATCTGGCGAAGCAGGTAGCGCGATATGGTGAGAAATTGGCGGCCATTTTCTAGGTAGGACTTAATCCAGATCGCGACGCCAGTTCCGAATGTTGCCTCACTGACTTCACCGTCGCCCCCGCGCACACGGGACTGCAGTTCGTTCAAGCTGCGCTCATACAGGTCGATCTCCGCTTGCAGCCGGTTTCCATCCATGCCGCGCGGATCCCGGCCGCCCTCCAGCCCAGCTACCATGAATCGTAGCAGCTGCCTTGCCTGGGTCAGGTTGCGTTGTACCATGACCTGCACGGGCCGGATGACCTGCCCTGCCCCGGCCAGGTAGGTCTCTCGCTCCCCAGGCACGAGGGCGCGCAGGGCTTCCGTTAACCCGGCACGCGCAATCAGGAACTCGCGATAGGCTGCAATGATGCCGGCATGCATGCCGCGACCACGCGCGAACCGGTCATCCAGAAAATTGTTCTGATCGTAGTAAGGCCGTGCCTGCGCCAGCACCGTCATTAACGCGTTCGACGCGGCGACGAAGCGTTCAGCGGCGGCCGGCAGAGGTTCCGCCTGAATGGGAACGGACCGGCCGCCTTGCGGTGCACGTGGGAGAGCAAGGGGCTCAGTCACGTCAGCAAAGCCGACGGCCAAGGGGCCGCTGCCGCTACTTCCGGTCAGTGCCAGACTGAGCTGGCTCAAAGCCTCCCGCTCGGTCGAACCAAAGACGTCTGCGAAGCTGACCGACGTTTCCCGCCCAGTCGGGCCACGGTCGGGATTGAACTCCCTTGTGTAGGCCAGGTAGCCATGCTCGGCAGAGCGTCCGATCGTGTTGAGTGCCATTACACCCGCCATGAACAGGGTTGGCACTGTTCCGACCGGATGCTGCGTCGGCCGGCCTGGCCGGGCAGGCGGGAATGATGGCAGTGCTGCCAGCGACTGCGGCTTCTCCAAAGCTGGGGGCATTGGCGGTTGGAGCCGCGAGCGGGCCAGCTCGGCGTAGCGGCCCTGCGGAAACTGCGACAGATAGGCGCGATATTCCGCGGGCTGGTTGCTGTTCGCTACGAATTGCCAGAACAGTTGGTCCGGGTCGGGTGCCGGCTGCGGCACAGCGGCGGCGCCGCCCGGCGCGGCCGCGAAGAAGAAGTCCCCCTCGATCGGCGAGCTCGAAACCCAGGGTTGCTGTTCCCCTCCGGTCAGACGCTTCACCGATAGGCCAACTTGGTTAAAAACCCGGAACACGTCCAGCCCGGGCTGGACCAGCGTGCTCGCCAGGGATGCAGAGAAGGGGCTGTTGGCCCCGGTGCCGTCCTGGGCGACGTTTCCGGGCTGCGTGGCATAGGCGATCAGCGTGCCTTGGGGCGCACGCATCTCGGCTAGGCCGCCGCCGGTAGTGCGCAGGCCGCGTCCGCCGAACGGGTTGTTGCGGCAGGCGTCCAGGATCACGATGTTCAGCTTCGTCTGAGCGAATTGCATCTGCTTCAGCACGAGTTCGGCGTCGACCATCTGGAAGTCGATGTCACGCGGGCCGGACGGATTAGCGCTAACGGGTACGAGCCAGTTTGTACCCCCAATCTGCAGCCCGTGTCCCGCGTAGTAAAAAAGTCCGACATCGGCCCCTTGCAGCGCCTCACCGAACCTCTGCACCGCCCGGTCGAAGCCCGGCTTGTCTAGATTCAGTTGCGGCCCGTCCCCGACGAGGGCAAAGCCGAGCTGCTTGAGCGTGTCCGCGATCAGCATCGCGTCATTTGCTGGGTTCGCCAGCGCCCCAAGGCTCCTGTAAGAGGAGTTGCCGATCACAAGCGCGACCCGCCGCGTCGGGGTGGAAGCGGGAGCATCGGCCGCCAGGCCTGCGCCGGGCAGCATGCACAGCGTGAGGAGCGCGTAACAGAGCCATCGTGCGAGCGGCCCCGAGAAGCCGTGCCGAAGGGAAGCCCATTGAGAATGAGTGACCTCGCGGGCTCTTACAACCTTCGTGACCATGACCGCGGGACCTCCGGCGGCGACCTCTGTTGCAACACGCCGCGCTGGATTGTTGGGCTTTGCGAACGGGATCATGGGGACCTTGGGCTGTCAACGCCGTTCACGTGGTGCTTTGCCCCTTGGCGCACGGTCTAGAAATTGTTGGCTGCCGCAGTGCACGGCCTCCAAACGGGCGCTTGAGGTACAAACCCAGAGTAGAGAACGGGTACTTAGCGTGCAGGGGCCGTAAGGTTAGCGACGCAGCCGAAGTTGATGCTGCCGTCTTCTTCAACCGAGTTGATCGTGACGCGCATCGGCCCACTCGCGGTCCCACGTCTGGCGGTGCACTCCGCAACCACGCCCTTCGCTGCGACAATCGACGGGCACATGGCGCTATCGAGATGAAAGTTGCTTTGCCGGGCCAGGATGTCGCGGCAGACGTTCGCGATCCTTTCGCCGGCAATGGTATCTGGGAGACTGCCTGACCCAGCGCTTGCGCCGGCGGTTCCAACGACGAAGCTTTGAACCTTCCAGCCAGATGCATCTTCGATCAGCCTCACCTCGGCCGGCACACGCCCTCCATCGGCGAGTGTGATCGTTCCTCCGAGCGTGGCTTCGTAACCGGAAACTGAGCGCCGGTTCCACGAAGCCCCGGTGTAGCCGGCCAGCCCTTGCGATCTGGAGAGTGCTGTCCATCCTTCGACCGTGGTTGTAGCTTGGAACCCGCGGGAGGCTTGCCGCCAGGCAGCACCGGGGCCCTGGGTCGCATTGGCCTGGAGAAAGCTCTCCGCTTCCTTCACTGCTCCACCGGTAAACGCGAAGGCCGTGAAAACCGCGGCGGTGGCGACGATGGCGAGAACTCCGAAGATCATCAGGAATTTCCGCCATATGCGCAACTTTCGCTGCGCTGCTTCGGACATCTTCGCCATTTCCACCCCCATCCAAACGGGTCATGTCATTAACCTAGCGTAAGGAAATCCTCCGTGTCCTGCCGGGTCGGGTCAAGCAAGCAAATTGGCACTCTGTTTTCAGTTACGGCCGTGGAGACCTGACCTCTAGCCTCTAGCCTCTAGCCTCTAGCCGATTGCTCACCCGCTGGTCCGACCTGGAGACGACGTGCTGGCCGCAGGTGCTGGACCGCCGGAGCGAGCCGGCCTCAGCTTGTTCGGCAGGAAGGGGCAAGGTTAGCTGGTCGAAGTGGCGGCCTGCCTAAGCCGATCAGAGGTTCCAGGCATGTAAATGCTCGCTGAGCGTCACGGAAAGGAACTCCGCCCGTGGGACGGCGGCCACCACGAACCTTGATCGACTATAACGACTGCTTTGCTTTTCTGTGAGCTGAAAACCGTCATGAGGCTTCTCGGTCGCCACCCAACGATCTCGGCACGAGATGGAAGTGCAGCTTTTGGAGGACTTTTCGCCAAAGAGCGGGATACCAATCGTCGCTTTCCACATGGGCGCTGCTGCGCAAAAGGTACCTTCGCCACCAGACTTGATTCCGACGCGGGTTAGCAACATCCGGAATGTCATGCCCGAAGCCGTAAGCCGAACGATCCTCGCCGTTGAGATGGTTCTACTCGCTTTGCCCGGGTCGCTCTTCGTGGTGCCTTTCGCATTGCCTGCCATTCTTCTTCTCACGCCGATTGCCCTACTCGGCTTTGTCCAGACGGTCATGGCAGGCGGGCCGGAAATCGGTGAGCGCCTTTGGACCTTTGCCGGAGTCCTATTGACGGCCATGCTTTGCATCAGTGCCATCGCCGCACTGTTTAGTTTTGTCGGCTTGGCAGGTGTCTTCCTCTTCCTGGGCCGAAACGGGCTGAGCGGGAAATCGACGATGACCCGCGCCGCTATCCTCTTCGCCGCGCCGCCCCTCCTCTTCTCGAGTATCCCCCGCGTATGGACCGAGGTCGCGGCAGGTTCTCTCGACATGGACTCGCTGGCGGCGACCCTTTGCTACGCTGGCGTACCGCTCCTCGTCCCGGCTGTTCACTTACTATTGGAAGTCCGATCGAGCCTCCGGCAGCCGCCCGCCTCTCCTGGGACGAGTGGTCCCCATGTTTGACCGCGTTTCGATGCGCCCACGCCAAGTGGATCGGGCCGTCCTGCATGCTCTCAATGTGAGCACCCCCCCTCCCCTGAAGGGCAAGCTGTTGGCCAGTCAGTTCGAGACGCTTCGGAAAGCGCTGAAGTCATTTATCGGCTGGTGGCGGCCTTCCAGGCGTCGGCACACCGCATTCGGTCATTGCGCGCGTGCCCTGGCATTGACGTAGACCCTGGTGCTCCAGAGCGCGGCTACCTCCAGAGTAGCCGATGTGCCGTGCGCGACGCTCTCTCCTGGCGTGCTCGGGAACAGCCAAATGCAGATCCTTGGAGGTCGTGCCGGTGGGCGGGCAGATTTGCCAAAGGCTCAGGGTTAGGATTGGGGCTTTGGTGAAGCGAGAGCGCCACCTTATGCCCGCGCCTGGTTGAATGCCAAGCCGGAATAGAGCGCGCCTCCTGCCCACCACAGTAAGTATCGGGTGTTCGAGCATCGTGACTACGGGCAGCCGAGGCTCCCGACTACTATGGTGCCGCGCTGGTACTCCTGGTGCGGCTTCCGGCGCGTAACGCCCGAGCGGTGCTCACTAACTAGGAGCCTAGGAATGTTAAAAAGACAAAACAGGGGTAGTAGAGCCGACAATACTCCGGACACCCTGTAAGCTACGTCAACGGCGAAATAACGTGCGGTCTCCTCCCGCTTCCTGTGGCGTCATCGCCATCAAGCGTTTGTTCATTGACATCGATTAGCACCGTAAACGGCCAGTTTGCGAGCAGTGCTTGGTTTATAGCCATACATCGCCAGTCGGGGACATACCGTCCAACTTGGCTCGTCGTGGCGCCCTTGCTGCGGTCGCAGCACATGGTAGCACCGGCAGCCTCCGCCCCCGTTCCTAACGCAGCACCACCCACGTGCTCATGGGGCCACAAGCGTCGCCCGAGTTCAACTTAGGGCCATTTCAGGCGTCTAGGTATCGTCGCGACCTCTCGGAGCCGTACACAAGCCTTCAGTCGAGTGAGGTGAGTGGACCGCGGATCCTCCCGCCGCTCCGTCGTGAGGAGGCCTGTGAAGGAGTGCCAATGCCAGACCAGCAGACCATTGACCGAAGACGGTTCCTCGCGCTCCTGGGCTTGGCCAGCGCGGCCCCCCAACCCGCAGAGGCGCTGGAACTCGCCGACGTCAACGGCTTGATTACCGAGAACCGCCATGACGGCGTTCGCATCCTCGCCGCGAGTGGCGAGTTTGTTGGCGCACGTGGTGCCTACTACGGCCCGCCCGTACCATTCGCGCAACTCCCGGTTCACCTCGTCAACGCTCTTGTCGCAAGCGAGGACCGGCGATTTTATGAGCACTGGGGGCTGGATCCGAGAGCGATGGCGCGCGCGGTTTGGTCCACCATTACGGGGCGTACCCAGGGTGGGAGCACGCTGACCCAGCAGACAATCAAGGAGATCTATCTTCGAGAGCATAGCCCGATTGTCCGGAAGCTCCTCGAGGAGCCTGTGCTGGCGCCCATCCTAGAACTCAATTTGAGCAAGGAGGAGATTCTATACGTCTACCTAAACAGGGTATTTTTTGGTGGTAGCGCATACGGGATCGAGGCCGCTTCCCGCGTCTATTTCGATAAGTACGCCCGCAGTCTCACTATTCTCGAATCCGCCATGATGGTGGGGTTACTCCCGGCGCCGAACCGGTTCAACCCGCACCGCAATCTAGAGCGGTCGCGCGATCGCGGGATACGCGTCATCGAGCAGATGGTCGAGGCAGGCACACTTAGCCGAAGCGCGGCGGATCGCGCGAAAGCGCAGAGGGTCAATGTTGTCCCGTCCAGATCGGCATGGGGCGGCTTTTATCCCCGCAGCGTAGGGATCGGGTGGTTCGCGCGCTGGGCAGAGAATGAGGCCAGCGCCAACTCTGCGCCGGCGCAGCGGAGTGGCACGCGAACGATCACGACCACCTTGGACCTGAGGATCCAAGCATCGGCAGAGCGGCACCTCGAGGTAGCTCTACGCCAGCACGCATCGGCAAGGCAGATCGAGGAGGGCGCCATCGTCGTCATGCGCTACGACGGCGCTGTGCTGGCGCTCGTTGGTGGCCGCGACTATCGGCGCCGGGAGTGGGATCACGTCACTCAAGCCAAACGCCAGCCTGGGTCGGTCGCAAAGCTTTTTGTTTATCTTGCAGCCCTGAGAAAGGGTGACACGCCGACTACAATGGTGAGCGACGCAGCCCTGCTGCTCGGTGGGCGGGCCGTCAGGAACTTCGACGACCGGTACCTGGGCGAGATCACGCTGGCCGCGGCGCTGGAGAAGTCGTCCAACACTGCGGCAGTCCGTCTGGCACTGCAGAACACTCGCGAGACGAAGGCGTTGATCAGGGCCTTAAACATCGCGGAGAGTGTCGAGGGAGAAGCCGGCGATCTCGCCCTTGGAAGCTATGAGGCGAGGCTCGTGGACTTAACGGCAGCGTTCGCAAGCGTTGCGAATCGCGGGAGGATGGTTGTCCCCTATTCGGCGGTGCGCGTTCAGGACCCTGCAGGTGCTGAGCTCCTGACCCGCGTGCTTCCAGCACGATCGGAGATCACGCAGATTGTTGAACGGGAGCATGCCGACACCATGCAGCAGATGCTCGCCGGTGTGGTGCAAAGGGGCACTGGGAAGGCTGCTGATCCCGGATTTTGGGCCGCCGGCAAGACGGGTACAACCACAGCAAACCGTGACGCATGGTTCATTGGCTTCACCGAGCGTTACGTCGCGGGTGTCTGGCTCGGAAACAGCGATAGCAAGTCGATGAACGGCGTGTCAGGAGGTGGTTTGCCTGCCCAGATCTGGCGAGCGGTGATGATTGATGCTCACCGGAGTGCATGACGAGGTGGCCAGCGTAAGGCTTCCATTCGCGTTGGATCGCCGCAAATCACCCCATCGTCGCCCACTAGCGTGGGAATGCGAGTTGTTAACTCGCGCAATATTTAATTTCAGGTGATACCTTTTATTCGGAGCGGCTCGGTCTCTAACGCGAGCCGGTGCGCCGTGTGGGTAGCCTGCTCCACAGGTGAGACCGCCGCGGCTGCCTCACAGGTAGGCACGGCAGGCTTCCCCTTCCCCCGATCACCGCCGAGTTCCGTCCCGGTTGTTCGTAAAGCTCTAAGCGCTGCTAGGGTTCGTATCGCGTCCATCTTGGCCGCCAGCATATCGCCTATAAATATTCTGGAAGCAGTGGTTGAAGCCCCTCTCCTTCGTCGTGTGAACGGTTTTAGCAGCACCCGCTCAACGGCTTGCAGCAGGAGGAAGCGGCTTTGGCGACTTCCTGCTCCGCCCGGTGCCTCGGCTTGCAGATCGCGGGCCGGGGCTCGAGTTCCATCACTGCCCGGGTCGGTTCAATTCTGATGGCCCCGACATCGAAGACCTGCATGGGACGGCCAGGCGGGCCGATCTCGAAAGTCAATCTGCTCTCCCGCTGAAAGCTGACCCGGGCGGCCACCTTCTCCAGAATCGCAAGGAGCTTGCCGACCTCCATGTAGTCCGGCTTTTCGGCCGAGGCGGGCAGGTCCTCCACCTGCAGAATCGTCTCCTGCCAGGCGTCCGGGTTGCCGCCGCAGTCCAGGGTGACGAAGGACCCGATCTTCACCTCTGTGACGTGGTAGCCCGGCTGAACCTGCAGTCCGTCGTAGCGGATGACCAGCCGTCGCGAACCGTGGGGCGCCAGGGCGTCCAGTACCGCCCCAAACGAGGCGTCTCCCCGAAAGCTGATGGTCATGGGCAGAGCAGGGGCGTTCATCTTCCCGCTTTCATCTCAACGTATCTTGAGACATTAAGGGGTCATGGATGAAACGCAAGCACTCGGTGCCCTCGGCGCCCTGTCCCAGGAGACCCGCCTGCGGATCGTCCGCATGCTGGTGGCGGCCGGTCCGGACGGCATGGCCGCCGGTTTCATCGGCGAGGACATAGGCGCCACCTCCTCGCGGCTGTCCTTCCACCTCACCCACCTCGAGGCAGCCGGGCTGGTGCGGTCACGCCGGGACGGTCGCTCGATCCGGTACTCGGCAGCCTACGACGCCCTGTCTGGCCTCATTGCCTTCCTGATGCGCGACTGCTGCCAGGGTCATCCGGAGGTCTGCACTCCCGCGCTCTCGGCCTGCACCTGCCCCCCTCTGGAGACCGCGGAATGACCGTTACGATCTTCCACAACCCGGCCTGCGGGACCTCCCGAAACGTCTTGGCCCTCATCCGCGATAGCGGCGAAGAGCCGGAGGTCATCGAGTACCTGAAGACTCCGCCGACCCGGGACGTCCTGGCCGACCTGATCCGGCGCATGGGCGTGCCGATCCGCGCCGCGCTGCGCGAGAAGGGCACGCCCTATGCGGAGTTGGGCCTCAGCGATCCGGCGCTGACCGACGATCAGTTGCTCGACGCGATGCTGGCGCACCCCATCCTGATCAATAGGCCTATCGTGGTGACGCCGCTCGGCGTGCGCCTGTGCAGACCGTCCGAGGCGGTTCTCGGCCTCCTGCCGAACCCGCAGCGGGAGGCCTTCACCAAGGAGGACGGCGAGAAGGTCATCGACGACCAGGGACGCCGCGTGTCTCCCGGGAACAACGCGTGAGCGCGGCCACCAAGGGCGAGGCAGCCATCGAGCGCCGTCGTGCGTCCATGAGCACCTTCGAGCGATACCTCACCGTCTGGGTCGCTCTCTGCATCGTCGCGGGCATCGCGCTCGGCGCCCTGCTGCCCGCACCATTCCGGGCACTCGGCCGCATGGAGGTGGCCCAGGTCAATATTCCGGTCGCCCTGCTGATCTGGACGATGATCGTGCCGATGCTGCTCCGGGTGGACTTCGCTGCTATGGGGCAGGTCGCCCAGCACTGGCGCGGCATCGCCGTCACGGTCGGCATCAACTGGCTGGTGAAGCCCTTCTCCATGGCCCTGCTGGGCTGGCTGTTCATCGGCTGGCTGTTCCGGCCCTGGCTGCCGCCAGGGCAGGTGGACAGCTACATCGCGGGCCTGATCCTGCTCGCCGCGGCGCCCTGCACCGCCATGGTGTTCGTGTGGTCCCGCCTGACGGACGGGGACGCCAACTTCACCCTGTCCCAGGTCGCGCTGAACGACGCGATCATGCTGGTGGCCTTCGCGCCGGTCGTCGGCCTGCTGCTCGGCCTGTCCGCCATCACGGTGCCCTGGGACACCCTGTTCCTCTCGGTCCTGCTCTACATCGTCCTGCCCCTGGCCGTGGCGCAGCTCTGGCGCCGGTCGCTGCTGGTCTCTGGCGGCGAGACATCGCTCCAGGGCACGGTAAGGGCGATCAACCCAGTGTCGCTGGCGGCACTGCTGACCACACTGGTGCTGCTGTTCGGCTACCAGGGCGAGCAAATCCTCGCGCAGCCGCTAGTGATCCTGCTGCTCGCGGTGCCCATCCTGATCCAGGTCTACTTCAACGCCGGGCTGGCCTATCTGCTGAACCGCCAGTGCGGCTCGGCGCACAGCGTCGCCGGTCCCTCCACCCTGATCGGCGCCTCCAACTTCTTTGAGCTGGCCGTCGCGGCGGCCATCGCCCTCTTCGGGTTCGAGAGCGGCGCCGCGCTGGCGACGGTGGTCGGCGTGCTGGTCGAGGTGCCCGTTATGCTCTCGGTGGTCCACATCGTAATGAGGACGAAGGGCTGGTACGAGCGCGCATGAAGGCCACGGAGCCGGTGCAGCGCCGGGGGCGTCACGACGGTCCGAATGACGCAGACCCTCGCACCGGCTGCCCTACACCTGGTCGTGGCCCTGCCATTGAACCGCTTCTTCGCCGCTAAGCTTGTCCACCTCGGGTATCGACCGGCGCCGGAACTCACAGGGCCGCAGAAGGGCTTCGACTGCGCCGCCGGGGCGCTCGCTGCGCACCGCGCTGCAGCGGAGCGCGACCTCCGGGCAATGATCGGCGCCGCGCAAATTTCCCTGGGCCGATTCAGCGTTCGAATTTTCCCATAGTCCACGCCGATGTGCGAGCAGAACGGCGAGGCAGTTCAAGAAGGCTACTCGGGACACCTAAACTTCCAGGCCTCAGGCGCATGTTGGAGGTAGGAAAGAGTGCGGCCAAAAGCCGGGCGGGGAGAGCGGACGGATACTGGGCCGAGGGGCCACGATGGGGCCCGGCCAGCTCTCCCATGGTCGTCCAAGTGCTGAAGGTTGGCACAGCAGCGACCACACCTATGTGGTTGCTATCCGCGGCGTCCCCTGGGCCGCTGGTACATTTCCCAGCCCGGAGAGCCGGCTTGCCCCGCTTCTACTTAGACACCAGCGACGGCGATTTTGATGTAAGGGATATGGCCGGCCACGAAGCATGCGGCCGGGAAGAGGCCCGTTTGCTAGCACTCGCTGCGCTGAAGGATATGGCGGGAAACAGCCTACAAGGCGCTGACCGGCGAGATTTTGTCTGCAACGTCCGGGACGACACTGGCCGACCGATTTTCACGGCCACTTTGTCTCTGATCGCTCGCTGGCTCGACTAAACAGGCCTCCTCGTCGGGACGAGCAACTGCGGCCTGATATCCTTGCCGGCCAACTCAAACCGTGTTCGTGCGGCCGAGTTTAAAATGCAACCAAAACTGAGAGCTGTCTAAAACTGGACAGCAGACGAATGGCACTGTGTAAAGGAGCGGGTCAGAAGGTTCGTCGGGACCCTATATGCCACGACAAGGGCCGAATATTTTGCTCCTCCCGCACACATATGTAGGGTTCGGCAGCCGCTCCCCAGCTGATTGTTGCAAAAGCGACAGCGCTGATGGAGAGGCTCGTGCCAAAAAACGATGCTGACACTCTTTCTCCTGAGTACCTCAAAGAGATTGCGGAAGAGGCACTGGACCGGTTCTTACGGCGTGTCCCGGAACCGGAACGGGCCGCAATGCTTTCCCAAGCGCGTAAGGAGCTCGGCAAGGTCCTCAGTTCGGCACCAATGTCAGCGGAGCCTATCGGTGAGTTCCGAGTTCGGGCGAACCTAGCGGCGGCGTTCCGAGCCAGCCATGCCGACGAGTAGGATTGACGGGGTTCGTCGGCGCGGAGATCTGCTGTCGTGCGACCCCGCACTCGTGTTCGGCATGAACGAGCGCCGCCTTGGGTCACCAAGTCAGACTGACTTGGACCGCGTCATCCATCGTCTTCTGGCGGAGAAGCAAGACGGCCATGTCAGCGAGCTGACAGCGGAGTTGGTCGAGGTTGTCCATCGGGCCGGGAACGACCTCGGGGCGGTCATGACGATGCTGCATTTGCAGTCGAGGGCTGTCGAGGACCCTTCGGCTCGGCTCGCGCTGAATGCCGTTCAAGACCGCGCCATGGCGATGATCCGCGTCAACGCGCGTCTGGATGGTTCAGCGACTGGAGTGACCACCCTGATGACGATCACTGCACCGGCGCTTGTCTCAGGCCTGGTGGAAGATTTTCAGGCTGTCGCGCGAGGCCGGCCGATCGTGTTGGAAGCGGTGCTTGGGCCGTCGTTTCGGATACCCGTCATGCAGGCACGCCCGCTCGGCCTGATTGCCAACGAATGGGTTACGAATGCCTTGGGATTTGCTTTTCCCGACAACAGAGAGGGTACGATCTGCATTGGACTCTCCTGCTGGGAGAATGTTTGCACGCTAACCGTGTCGGATGACGGCGTCGGCCTGAACCCGGCGTCTCCACCGAAGGGCACAGGGATCGGTACCCGGCTCGTGAAGGCGCTCGCTGAGCAGTTGCACGGACGCACGAAGGTCCATCCACGATCCGGCGGCGGCACTGTTTGCAGTGTCACTTTCCGAAGTCCTGATCCGGACTGATCCTGGCTGCGGGGCTTCTGGTGAGGACAGCGCTGAAGACTGGCCACGCCCTGATGCGACCGATCATTGCTGCTGGGCCTGAGCCAGTGCTGATGACGGGCGGTGTACGCAGCCTTCGCATCGTTCGAGCAGAACGCTGCACCGGCTAGGATAGAGCGGACCATCGCCGACGCCCGGCCAAGACAACACTGGCCATGAAGCCAGGCGGCAAAGGGCTGAGGGCGTTGGGCGAGGGCCGAAGGCCAGCGCCGATTGGCCACCCTACTGCCTTTGACGCAGGGTAGATCCCCGGCAAGCAAGAACTTCGGGGTGTCGACGAGTCGGCCACGCCGAGTCGGGAAAGCGGTCTCGTATTGCCAGAGTTCAATGCAGGAGGTCCGAGAAGAGGACGGTGCCAAGGCACTCTGGCCTTGCCGCAGGCCGATCCTTCAGCGTGCACGTAATCCTATTTAAGTGTATTAACCTAGAGCAATATCGCACCCCAAGGTCTCTGTGTAGGCCACCAGCATGGTCAATCGCTTCATTGAAAAGCTGAGCGGGTTCGCCGAACTCACTGGTCCAGAAATCAGTGCGCTCACTGCGGCTACCAGTCAGCCGCAGTCTTACAAGCCCCGCCAGGATCTCATTCGAGAGGGCGATCAGCCGGGTCCCGTGTTCGTTGTCCTTGAGGGCTGGGCGTTCCGCTACAAGGTGCTGCCTAACGGGTCGCGGCAGATCATGGCGTTCCTGCTGCCAGGCGACGCCTGCGACCTCAACATCAGCATGCTCGCCGAAATGGATCATAGTATCCAGACTGTGAGGCACGCGAAGGTTGCCAAGATCAGCCGTGAAACGATGGACGAGCTGATGACGACCCACCGCGGGATCGCTCATGCGATGTATGTGGCGCAACTGGTAGATGAAGGCACGCTGCGGGCGTGGATCGTAAGCCTGGGACGGCGCGGCAGCGTTGAACGCGCAGCCCATCTCCTGCTCGAACTCTATGTCCGCGGCGTTAGGACCGGCAGCATGGGGAGTGATGAGGTGGAACTCCCTCTGTCCCAGGTGATCCTAGCGGACGCACTTGGAATGACCCCAGTGCACATCAATAGGGTCCTTCAGGATCTCCGACGGTCAGGTGCGGTGGAATTGCAGCGCGGCGTCCTGCGCATTCACGATCCTGCAGCCCTGATCCGGATCTCTGGGTTTGATGACAACTACTTGCACCGGCGTCTTCGGCCATACCGTTCGCAGCAAATCTCCTGAAACGTTAACTCTCTATATTGTTTTCTGTGGGATAAGCGTTAACAAGGGCCATCGTCAGCACGGTTGCCCTGGGGCGCTGACGACCGGGGGCAAGAGCCTTCGCCTCGCAGGAGGCAAGACCATGCCGTTGCTATTTATCCATGCTCACGATGCAGAATTCGCCTCCCACGATGAGGGAGCAGAGTATGATCAGCCGGAAACCGCGATGGCAGTAGGAGTGGATGGTGCCATCGCTTTTCTGGCGGGCGAAATTAGCCGGGGCGAACGAAATGCGGCTGTAGAGGTCAGCGTTGAACGCGCGGATGGAACTCAAGTTCTTCGCTCCATCGTCGCCGTATCCGTCTCGCCGTTGCTTCCGATGACCCGGCCCCCAAGCTCCAGCACCTGTTCTTTGTAAGAATAGAGAAATGCCCATTTCGCCAGTGTAGCGTCTGTAATAGGCTTTTCAGCCTCACAGGTGGGCGTATGGCCAGGCAATGACGCTCAACCCGTTAATTAGGCGGTTCAGTCATGCCGTCGAATTTACCGAGGAAGATCGGGCAGAGCTGCAGCGGATTACCTCGAGACCCCGATCGGTCGCGCCTCGGACGAACTTGATCCACGAAGGCGACCGCCCAGAGGTGGTTCGGGTTGTGATGAGTGGGGTTGCCTGCCGTTATCAGAGCCTTCCAGATGGCGGCAGGCAAATCGTGGCGCTCTTACTCCCGGGCGATCTCTGCGACATGCACGTGGCTATCCTTGGCGCAATGGACCACAGCCTTGCGACATTGTCGGCCTGCGAGGTGGTCGAAATCCCTCGATCAACGATCAAGAGGCTGATTGAAACGAATCCCCGCATCACGCATGCCCTCTGGTGGTCCACGCTGGTGGATGAAGCGATCCTCCGGCATTGGCTCGCAAACAAGGGCCGCCGCTTAGCCGATCACCAACTGCTACATCTTTTTCAGGAACTGCTCGTGCGCCTTGAAGCTGTGGGACTGACCGAGGACAACGCCTACACTCTCTCGATTACCCAGGCGGAGTTGAGCGACATCCTTGGGATCTCGGTCGTACACACGCATCGGACAATTCAGTGGATGCGCACGCAGGGTCTGGCGGACTTCCAAGGGGGGCGCGTGAACATCCTCGACCGGGAACGGATGCGTATCCTATCCGACTTCAATCCTGAGTACCTGCACCTAAGCCGTCGGGTCTAATTTTCTGCTTCATTCTGCAGCGTCTCGTCCCGGACCTGCCGCTATCCAGGCACACCGCACGCGGCCGTGGCAGCAGCCTGAACGGGACAACCCTCAATGACGCTGGAGTACAGCCGGAAGCGGCGTTGCTGAAAAATCTGCTGTTGACACGGTATGAGCAAGGCACTGGAGCGGTGTAGCCATCCCTCGAGGAGGCTGGCAGGCGCGCCCAACTCAGCCGACCTAAATCCGGATCGAGGCAAGGAACGAACGCTTGCTGGAATGGCTCGGAAGGAGGCTGTTCGTGTTCACACGCTGCACTTGACCTCGCCTGGCACACACAACCGCTGGTCGCTGGCAGGAGTGACAGGAGTTCGGGTACTTGCGCGCCGCTACCGGCATGGGGGTCATTGTGCAGATTGTCGAGACAAGGACGTTTGGCGCATCGCGACTTCAGATCGCGGAACATAGCCTTACTGGCTGGACCGTTACCATGTTCCCGCCGGACGAGGGCACCCCGGTTGTCTTCCAGTCCGAGCAGGCAGGGGATTTGCAGAAGTTAGTCGAGCAGGCGAAGGCGAAGGCAATCACCTATTTGGCTTCCGCCGACCCCTGAGCCGAGAAGCTGCCCAGCGTGCACGAGTACTGATCCGAAGCTGTTTATGAGCAGCAAGAGCGGTGGTGACAGCACGGGTGCCGTCAACCACTGCTCTCAACGGTGCCGCGTTCGACACTTTTTGGACCTCAGGTGCTTACCCAACACGATGCGCGATGGTCTGCATCATTACTTCGATGACCCGGCGTTTCGAGCTCTCGATGTGCTCCATCATCCGGTCGACGGCCTCATCCGCCCTCCCCTCGTTCAGAGCGTTCAGGAAAGCGAGGTGCTCTCGCATAGCGGGTACCACCTGCATCGGCCGTAGCGTCTCGGCATCGAAGCGGATCAGCCGCACGTGGAGGCTGTTGACGCGGTAGATCTCGGACAGGATCTCATTGCCGATTGCGTCCACCATCAGATCGTGCAGGCCCCAGTCGACAGCCTGTGCATCCTTCTCCAGAGCGCCGTCGGGGTGCGGTGCAAGGGCTCGATCGAGGACTGCCTGGTGGGCTGCGATTTGGGAGTCGATGAGTGCGGGGGTCGCTGTCCGGACGAAGTGTCCGGTCGCCTCGCGCTCGACCATGGCGCGCACCTGCCAAGCATTGCGGATCAGCTTCATGTCGACGTGGGCCACTTGCAGCCCGCGCTTCGGCACGGCCCGGATCAGCCCGGCTGCCTCAAGCCGCGGCACCATCTCACGCACCGCGGCGAGGGACATGCCAAGCAGCTTCATCAACTCCCGCTGGGAGACGAACTGACCGGGCCGAATACGGGCATCGATGATCTGTTGACGGAAGCCCTGATAGGCGAGGCTTCTCTGCGTGGACGGTACCCCTTCGAGGGTGTCGGAGTCGCCTGACATCGCTGATTTGGATCGAACCATCGTCTCACTATACCCCGCCAACGGCCGCGCGGCAGATCATGGAAGGCTTATCCACGAGCAGAACCGGGTTGACATGTCAGTATGCGATCAGTCTAACCTGTGACATGTCAGGGCGGCGATAGAGCCTGCTGCCTGTTCCTGGAGGAAGCCATGGGTCTCGAATTAACGGGCGTCATCCCGCCCCTCGTCACACCCTTCACTGCCGAAGGCGAGATCGATGAGGTGGCATTCCGCAACGTCATTCGCTTCAACCTCGCCAAGGGCGTGCACGGCGTCTGCCCCGGTGGCAGCAGCGGAGAGGGCCATACCCTCACGAATGATGAGTTCCGCCGCATCATGGAGATCACGGCCGAGGAGGTGAACGGCGCCGTCCCGATTGTCGCCGGCATCATCTCCAACAGCACGCGCGACGCAATCAACCGCGCGAGGGCGATCGAGCACTTGTCCGTCGCGGCGCTGCAGGTCACGCCGGTGCACTACCTCTTCAAGCCGGACGAGGCCGCGACGTTCCGCCACTTCAAGGCGCTAACCGAGGCGGTGGGCACGCCCGTGATCATCTACAATGTCGTACCCTGGAACTATCTCACCCCGACCCAGCTGATCCGGCTGATGAACGAGTTGCCCGGCGTGCAGGGCGTCAAGCAGAGCCAGGGCGACCTGAAGCTGATGGCGGATCTGCTGCTCGGCGTGCCTGAGGGCTGCAAGATCTACTCGGCGATCGACGCGCTGCTCTACTCCTCCTTCGCACTCGGCGCGCACGGCACCATTGCGGCGACGCCTGCCGCCATCCCCGGCGTCTGCGTGGCATTGTGGAACACCGTCCAGGCCGGCGACCATGTGAAGGCCTTCGAGATGCACAAGGCCATGCTCGCCTACTGGAACGCCATCGTGGCCGACAACCTGCCGGCCAACATCAAGACCTCTATCACGCTTCAGGGCTGCGACGCCGGCCTGCCGCGGGCGCCCATGCCGGCGACCACCGACGCGCAGCGCGAGCGGATCGAGACGACACTGAAGGCCGTGCTCCGCTACGAGGCACTGGAGACCGTCTGAAGCCTGGCGGTACGGGGTTATTCCCCGTGCCGGCCGCCGATGCGGCCTGCAGCCGCGTGTCCAGGAAGAACCGGAGCCGCAAAACGCAGTCTCCGGGCAAAGAAGAACCGGAGGAACCCATGCCGCTCGATCGCCGCAGATTGCTCACGCTCGGCACTCTCACCGCCTTAGGTGCGGCCGTTCCGTCAGGGCTGCGGGCCCAGGGCTTCCCGAACAGGGCACTCACCCTGGTTGTTCCTTTCGCGCCGGGCGGCAACACCGACCTCGTCGGACGGATCGTCGCCACCTCTCTCAGCAAGGTGCTCGGCCAGTCGGTGGTCGTTGACAACCGCCCCGGTGCGGGAGGAGCCATTGGTGCCGGGCAGGTGGCCCGTAGCGCGCCGGACGGGCACACGCTGCTGCTTGCAGGCGCCGGCGTGATCGTCACCGTTCCGGAAATGACGAGCACGCCCTACACTCGCACGGACTTCGCCCCGCTGAGCCTCGTCAATCGCAGCTCCATGGTGCTGCTTGCCCGCAGCAACGACGGGCGCTTCCGTGACTTCGCTGCCCTTGCGACCTACGCCCGCTCGAGCGAAGGCAAGCTCAACGCTGCCCATTCGGGTCCGGGCACGCCGAACCACCTCGCCCTGATCCAGCTTGAAAACCTTCTCAGCACCAAGTTCACCACCGTCAGCTATCGCGGATCCGGTCCTGCGCTGAGCGACCTGCTCGGCGGTCAGATCGACGTGCACTTCGACCAGGTGACGAGCGCCCTGCCGCATATCCGCTCCGGCGCGCTGCAAGCTCTGGCGGTGCTCGGTCCGGCGAACGATCCTGCCCTGCCGCAGGTGAGGTCGGTGTCGCAGCTTGGTTTTGGTGAGATCGACGGGACGACCTACATCGGCATCCTCGTCCCGGCTCGGACTCCGCAAGAGCTGCGGGATCGGCTCTCGGTCGCGATCCAGCAGGCCGTGCGGGAACCGGAAATGGTTAAAAGCGCGCGGGATCTCGGCAGCGAGGCCTATGCCGGAACTCCGGAGGAGTTCAGTCGCATCCTGGAAGCGGAATATGCCCTTTCCAGCAAGGCCGCACGGGAGGGACGTTTGAAGGCCGATTGAGACTGGGCCCGGGAGCCTCAAGCCGGGTGCCACGTACCGGACTGACGAGTGCATCCAACCGGTGGGCCTGCATCCGTTGGCCAGGACTGGCCCAACCTGCTGCACAGGCTCAAATCATTTGGCCCTTTCACGCGGCCGCGGCGCCCGCCCTACGGCAAGGAGATCACGGACAGCATGAAGAAGGATTGAAACGCACCCGCGTTTCCATTTGCTCAGGGTGGCGCGCGAACATGTTCTTCCTCTCTCGCCACCGCGGCCTCGCTCTGTTTTTGGTCGAAACCACAATCCCCTCCCCCTCCTTGCGGTATGTTGCTAAATCGATTTATCATGTTTGCCGCAAAGTGGCGGGGAGGGTCAGTCCCATGGGCGCAGCTGGTTGGCTTGCTCCAGGTTCTGGCAATTTGTCGGATAGGCGCGTCTTCATTCTTTGGCAGCTCGTCCTTGCGCTGCCCAATACAGGAATGGTCCTCGCCTCCAACGACAAAGGGTCTAGCGCACGCTTCAAGGACTGGACCGGCCTTACACAGGAGACATTGGAAGCGGCCTGGACTGACGAGAAATTCGTGAAAGGCCCGGCTGGCTCTTGGACCAGGGACAAAAAGGAAGCGTGGCGCGGAGTCCTGACTTCCTGTGAGGGTCTGGTGCTTCGAGTCTTTGATAAGATTGAGGCCGCTAAGATGGGAAAGCGCAAAGGCCTAGCTACAGCGTTTAACCTTGCAAACGTTCATCCCAAATCGGGAATGGAGTTGAAGACGCCTGTCGGGTGGAACTGGTACCGCGACAAGGTCGCGACTGTCCGACCGCAGCCGGGCGATCTTTTCCAGGTTGGTGTTCCAACCGGTCCGAAGCAGTGGACCCTCAAGCATGTTGGGCTCATCACGCGGTGGGACGACAACGATGGCTGGCCGATGTGGGAGACCATCGAGGCCGGACAGGGTGGTCCCTCCAGCGGCTATGACTCCATGAGGCGGAAAGAGTACCGTCCGGTTTTTCCGATCGGTAAAGCCGATTCAGGCGCAACGCTCATGGGTTGGCTGGATCTTGATGAACATTTTGGCTGAGACAGCCTTAATAGCACGACGTCAGAGTGAGCCTTAGGATAGGCTGATACGAAGATAGCCCCGGCACTGGCCGCACGATACGGGCGCGCAAACCGTCGGCCAGCGCTACATCGGCTTTGTCATCGTACACCTGAAGCAGGTGACGTGACGCGGCTTCGCCGGACGCTGTTCCGGATTTCGCTTAACACCTCGGCCATGCTGGGAGCACCGGCCAGAGCATGGTGCTGCCTCGGACCCTGGGCGCGGTACGCCGTACACCCTCGCTTTAATAATTCCGCTCGGGAACTCTGGGTAAGCAACGCCACGTCGGCCGGTGCTGGCGAGTGTCGTCCGCCCTAGTTGACGAGTCTGGCTCTGGTGGAAAATCGTCCGAGCGGACCGGCCACAAACCGGCTGCGTTCCACTCGCCGTCACCGGAACAGCGTGACTTCGGTCGGGACACGTATTAGCCCCTGGCGCCCAGACGCAGCGCGGCGGTACAAGCTCCTGTCGGCATCACTCCAACGACGGACAGCGTTGCCTGAGAACGCTTGGGCATAACTTGCGGCCAACTGCCGACTACTCCCGCCAGCGACAGACTTTCCCGAAGATCAGGTGCCGCGGCCCACCCCTGGGACCGTAGGGAACTGCAACCGCTATGTCCTTCTGCTCGCGCGAGAGCATGGTGTGGTGCGGCGCCCGCCACTTAAGCCCGCTAGGCAGGACCGCTATTCGCGATCATGCTCTGGCCTGTTTTGTGATCTCACTGGTTGCAAGGCTGGATGCTGCAGTGTCACAGTGCGGGTGTTCCGTCGCCGTAACACCTTCAAAGGACAGAGAGCATCTTGAAGACGATCCTGACCTGCGCTGTGACCGGTGCGTCACCCATCACGGCGCGGCACAGCGCCGTCCCGATCACTCCGCGGGCGATTGCTGAACAGGCCATCGATGCCGCTAAGGCGGGAGCAGCGATCGTCCATCTTCACGTCCGCGATCCCGAGACGGGCGCTGGCAGCATGGAACTTGGGCTCTACCGAGAGGTCGTGGACCGCATCCGCGGAAGCGACACGGACGTCATCATCAATCTCACGACCGGTCCTGGGGCTGCGTTTTTCCCCGGAACCGAAGACTTCGCCATCGCCGGCCCCGGCACCAATCTCAAGTCAGCGGCTGAAAGGGTACGACACGTCGTCGAGCTGCGGCCGGAGATTTGCACCCTCGATCTCAATGTCATGTGGTTCAACAACCGCGTCCAGATGAACGTCCCGTCCCAGGTGGCGGAAATGGCGCGCGCGATCTACGCCGCGGGAGCGCTGCCGGAACTGGAGGTCTTCGACACCGGCGACATCCACATGGCCAGCGACCTGATGCGCGACGGCATCCTGCAGAGCCCAGCGCTCTTCCAGCTCGTCCTAGGCATACGCTACTCCGCCATCGCGAGCTCGCGCTCGATGATGCACATGCAGTCTCTTCTTCCCGCAGGGTCGCGGTGGGCAGGCTTCGGCATCTCTGCTGCCTCGTACCCGATGCTTGCTCAGGCACTCGTGATGGGCGGCCATGTGAGGGTCGGCCTTGAGGACAATCTCTACTTGGAGAAGGGCGTCCCTGCCCCGCACAACGCTGCCCTCGTTGAAAAAGCTGTTCGAATCATGCGGGAGCTCGGTGCGGAACCCGCGACGCCGAACGAGGCGCGAGCGATCCTGGACCTTCCGACCCGCTCAGCCTGACGCGCGAGCAAGGGTCTGTCGCGCTCTCATGGCGAGCCCTGATCTGATGCGAGACAGAGCGCTGACCGATGCTGCTCATGTCTACGTTCGCGATTCCGCAAGACTGCAAAGCGCGAATTCCCAACAGGGGATTGTCAGCCGTCAAGCTGCGCGCGCTGATCGAGCCACGGCGGCACCGATCGTGTTATCGGCAGAGCCTAGCTGCGACGGCGGTCCGGGGCGTAGCGACCTGCCGTTGGCTCTCGGCCCCAAGCAGCCTTTGCGCGAAGACGTCCCAGTATGACGTTGACGCACGTCTCACCCTGTTATTACGATTTCGACTTCGGTGTGATCACACAGAATTCTGTTCGCAGTCTCGGGGGTATCATGAGCTTCGTTGGCTACCTGACACGGATCGCCCTGTCGGCCCTGGCGCTCGGAGCAGTCGTCGGTCCAACTCCTGCCCAGGCAGGACCAACATTCGACAACGTGCGTCGGAACGGGCACGTCCGGTGCGGTGTCTCGATCGGCGTGGCACACATGTCCATGCCGGACAGTGCGGGGCGGTGGACCGGCTTCGACGCCGACATCTGCCGGGCCGTCGCGGTTGCGGTCTTTGGTGATCCGGAGAAGGTTCGTTTCGTGCCAACGACGGCGCAGAGCCGCTTCACTGCGCTTCAGTCCGGTGAGGTGGACCTCCTCTCACGCACCACGGCTCTCACGCTCGCGCGGGACAGCACGATGGGGCTGACGCAAACGGTCGTTCACTTCTACACGGGCCAGGGCCTCTTGGTGCACCGGAGGACCGGCGTCACGCGCGCGGCGGAGCTTAACGGCGCGACGGTCTGCACCACTCAGGGCAGCGTCAACGAACGGACTTTGGAGGATTGGGCGCGTGCCAAAGGCTTGCGGATGACGCAGATCGCTTTCGACACGCCGTCCAACGTCCTCGCCGCCTTCCTTGCCGGCCGGTGCGACGCAATCACAAACGACATGATCAATCTTGCTGCGAACCGGATCGGAGCGCCGGACCCGGCCTCCCTCGTGCTGCTCCCCGAGGTCGTGTTCAAGGAAATGCACGGTGTCCTTGTTCGTAATGGTGACGCCGAGTGGGCTGCCCTGACCCGGTGGACCGTCTTCGCCCTGATCCAGGCGGAGGAGTTTGGCCTGACCCGGGCCAATGTCGAGGAGACTCGACGGACTACGGCGGACCCGCAGGTCCAGCGATTTCTCGGACGAAATGACAATATCGGCGCGGGCTTCGGCCTTCAGGCCGACTGGGCGTACAATATCGTCCGCCAACTCGGGAATTACGGCGAGGTCTACGACCGCACGGCGGGCAGCGGAGGTCTCGGGATTGATCGCGGCCCCAATCGCCTATGGAATGACGGCGGCCTGCTCATGTCTTGGCTCTGGCAGTAAGGATCGCACCATGCCTCTCGACACGCAGCCGCCCCGCAACTCGGACCTCGACACTGCCTTGGCCGAGGCGCGCGAAGGCTATGCCGCCGCCCGTCCGCGCAGTGCCGCCGCGCACGAACGGGCGCGTGCGGTTATGCCGGGGGGAAACACCCGTGCCGTACTATACTACTCCCCTTTTCCGACCGCGATGGAGCGAGGAGAAGGCTGCACGCTCGAGGACATCGACGGGCACCGTTATCTCGACCTCTGCGGGGAGTACACGGCGGGTCTATTCGGCCATTCCGACCCGAGAATTCTCGCGGCGCTTCGGTCCGCGCTCGATCGGGGACTGAACCTGGCTGGGGTTGGAGAGCGCGAGGCAGTCCTGGCTGCAATTCTCTGCGATCGTTTCCCTTCGCTCGAACGGGTGCGCTTCACGAACTCCGGAACCGAGGCGAACCTTATGGCCGTGTCGGCGGCGCGGGCCCACACGGGTCGGACCCGTCTCCTCGCGATGTTCGGTGGCTATCACGGCGGCTCGCTGAATTTCGCGGGCGGAGGCAGCCCAGTGAATGTGCCGTATCCCGTATCCCTCGCGCCCTACAACGACACCGCGGCAGCACTCGCGATGATCGAGGGGGCGGACGACCTCGCAGCGATCATTCTGGAGCCGATGATGGGGGGTGGCGGGTGCATCCCGGCGAGTCCTGACTTCCTTGCGGCGTTGCGGGACGCGGCCACGGCCAGAGGCATCCCCTTGATCTTCGACGAGGTGATGACAAGCCGCCACAGCGCCGGCGGACTGCAGACGCTGCACGGGATCACGCCGGACATGACCACGCTTGGGAAGTACGTCGCCGGCGGGATGTCCTTCGGGGCGTTCGGCGGCAGGGCGGAGATCATGGGAGCATTCGAGCCAGGCGGCCTCCTGCATTCCGGCACCTTCAACAACAACGTTCTCTCGATGTCTGCGGGCGTTGTCGCCATGGGCGACATCTTCGACGGCGCCGCGGCCGAGGCGTTACGCGCGCGGGGTGACCAGCTGCGGAACCGGCTGAATGCGGTTTGTATGGAGAACGGCGTCGGCATGCAGTTCACCGGAATCGGCAGCATGATGCAGCCGCACTTCCGGATGGGCGAGATCATGCGGCCCTACCTCGCAACGCCGGTGGAGGAAGGATTACGGGAGCTCTTCTTCCTCGACCTCATGGCGCACGGCGTCTACTTGGCCCGGCGCGGCATGTTCGCCCTCAGCCTGCCCATCGGCGATGCGGAATGCGACCGCGCCGTGGGGGCGGTCGAGGAATTCTGCCTGACCCGGAAGTCCGTTCTCGCTGAGGCACCAGGGGCGTGATCGCCCGGGCGCCTTGACGTCCCCAGTACGGGAGGTTCATCCCACCGGGCGCAAGCGGAGTGCCCGGGTGGAGGTTCGATCGGTGAGAGGGGTCGAGGGCCCCGGGGAGACGGGGAGCGGCGCGCCGGTTCAAGAGGACGTCGCGCCAGCCCTCGAGGAGCGAGCCTATAGGGCCATCCGCGACGCGCTGACGAACGGCGTCTACGCTCCGGGAGACCGTCTCTCGATACGAGGCGTCGCGGCCAGCCTGGAGGTAGGCTTCATGCCGGTGAGGGCCGCGCTCCGGCGGCTCGCCGCCGAGAAGGCCCTGGACGTCCTTCCTTCCGGCACCGCCGTCGTCCCGCGCCTGACTCGTGCCGAGTTCCGGGAAATGACCGCGATCCGCGCCGAGCTCGAGCCACTCGCCCTCCGGCTCGCCGCGCCGCGGCTGACCCGGCCCGTGCTCAGCCAGCTCTCCGCGTTCTCGCGGGATCACAAGGCGGCGCGAGATCGGGGCGATCCGGTCGCCGTCGGGCATGCGGATCGCGGCTTTCTCCTATCCCTATACCGCCAGTCGGGTGCGCCGATGCTTTTGGGCTTCATCGAGGCGATCTGGCTCCGCCGGGGACCGCTGTTCTGGGAGGCTCGATGGCAGCTCCTCGGAAGCCGGCTCGGGGACCGGCACGCTGCGATCCTCGCAGAGCTGCGCCGAGGCCAGGTCGACGCCGCCGCGGAGGAGCTTCGCGTCGAGATTGAGTTCGCTGCCAGCTTCCTGCTGGAGCAGTTCCGCTTTGCCGACGATGTGACGAAGGGCCGTACCCTCCGCAAGGTTGCCGTCTCGGGCCGCCAGGACTGAAGGCGGGAGAACTGGGCGCGAGCGGCCATCGCAGGCTCAGTCTGCTGGGCAGCGTGAGCACCCTGCAGCGCCCCTCAATCTCGCTGATTGCTTGGTGACCCGGCGGTTACGCTGCCCGCCGGTCGAGCCAGTCCCGGAACCGGTACCAGTTCCCGACCACGGGTAGTACCCAGGGGTTGCCCGAGTAAAAGGGGCGTGTCGGGAAATCCCGCCCGTCGAAGACGGGCACGCGATTGCTCTTGCCGAGGAGCTTCTTTCCGACCTCCGCCCCGAGATAGGACAACATTGCCACCCCCGCGCCGTTGCAGGCCATCGCGTAGTGCAGCCCCTTGGGCGTGATCCCCATGTGCGGAAGATAATCGAAAGCGAAGGCGACGTTGCCGGTCCAGGCATGGGTGACGCGCACGCCCTTCAGCTGTGGCCAGCGCGCGAGCATCATGCCGTGCAGGATCGGCGCCGACACCTCGGGCGTCACCTGCGTGAAGCGCGCCCGGCCGCCGAACAGGACGCGTCGGTTGTCGTGAGAGAGTCGGTAGTAGGAGAGGATGCGGCGACTATCGGCCAAGGTTCGCTGCTTTGGGATCAGGCTGCGGGCCAACTCCGGATCCAACTCCTCCGTCGCGATGATGTGGGATGCGACAGGGATGAGGCGGCGCCGGAGATCGGGCGTCAGTCCCCCGGTGTAGCCGTTGGTCGCGATCACCACCTCGCGTGCCTCGATCGGCCCGCGGGAGGTCTCGACCCGCCATCCATCGGCGATGCGGGCAAGGCTGCCGGCCCGTGTGCTGCCGAGCAGGGTGGCACCATGACGCTGCGCAGCCGCCATCAGCCCCCGGTGGTACAGGCCGGGATGAATCTTGCCGGTCCGCTCTACCACCATCCCACCGTGGTAGTAGTCCGAAGCGATCTCCTCGCGCTGGCGCTCCCGGGGCAGCATGGAGGCGCCAGCATCGGCGTAGCGGTTGAGAGTCTCGACCTTCGCGGCCATTCCTTCGTAGTGCTTCGGCGTCCAGGCACCGACGAAGCGGCCAGTGCGCTCGTAGTGGCACTCGATCCTCTCGCGGGCGATGAGAGCCTCGATGTGCGACAGGCCTTCGGAGGCGTCGCCCATGATGGCGCGGAGCCAATCCTGCATCTCGGCAGGATTTTGCCTCCCCTTGGCGCCGGACAGGCCCTTGCCGACGTTGTTGCCACCGGATACGCCGCCGCCGTTGCGGGTGGAGGCGCCGAAGCCCAGCGGTTCGGCATCCAGCACAACCGCTCGCGCGCCGCCGCGCCCCAGTTCGATCGCGCAGTTCAGGCCTGTCAGGCCACCGCCAACGATCACGACGTCCGCGCGCGCGGGCAGGTCCGCCGGCGGGTCGTCGCCCCCCATGGAGATGGCGTCCCACCAAAAGGGCTGGGCTTTGAAGTCCGGGTGGAGGATGGAGGGATCCATGGCGTCCTCAGCGGGTCACGGTCGTGGTCAGCACGCCACGCCCGAACAGGCTGGCCAGGCCCAGGCAAAGGCCGACCAGCAGGATCTGGAGGACCGACACGGCCGCGATGGTCGGGTCGATCTCCATCATGATGTTGTCGAACATCTTCTTCGGCAGCGTCATCTCCGCGCCCGAAAGGAACATCGCGATCACCAGCTCGTCGAAGGAGCTGATGAACGCGAGGAAGGCGGCGGTGACGAGGCTGGGCCGGAGCTGAGGCAGGGTCACGCGCCAGACGATGGCGGGCCAGGAGGCCCCGAGCCCCGCCGCCGCCTGCTCCTGCGCCGCATCGAACCCGCGTAGTCCCGCGCCGACGAGGATCACCACGAAGGGTAGGGCCAGGACGCTGTGCGCCACCGCCACCCCGTACCACTCCCCGATCAGCTGCAGGTGGGAGAAGACGCCGTAGAGCGCGATGGAGAGCACGATGGTCGGCACGATGATGGGAGCTGCCGAGATTCGGTCCAGCACCCGAATCCCGGGCAGGCGTGAGCGGACGAGGAAGAACGTCAATGGCACGCCCAGCCCCATGGCCACGGTCGTGCAGAGTGCGGCTACCTTGACGCTGCGAAGGGTGGCATCGATCCAGCTCGGGTCGTCCAGGTAACGCACGTACCACTGCAGGGAGTAGCCCGGCGGCGGGAACTGGAGGTAGCTTGCCGAGGAGAACGAGATCGGGAAGACCACCAGGATCGGTAGCAGCAGGAAGGCAAAGACCAGCCCGACGACGAGACCGAGCAGGATACGCCCGAGGGGGATGACCTTACGCCTTCTCAAGGCGGCCTCCGCGGATGATGCGGCCGATGATCCCGTAAATCACCAGGGTGACGAGCAGCAGCACGGTGGAGAGCGCGGCGGCGAAGGGCCAGTCGAGGAACTCCCTCACCTGCTGCTCTATGAGCATAGAGATCATGATCACACGCCCACCGCCGAGGAGCGCGGGCGTGATAAAGAATCCCAGGGAGAGAACGAACACCAGCGCGCAACCGGCCGAGACCCCGACGAGGGAGAGCGGGAGGGTGATCCGCACGAAAGCGCGCCAGGCCGGGGCGCCCAGCCCTTCCGCTGCGCGAGATAAGTCGGGGTCCACCCGAAGCAGCGCGGCATAGATCGGAAAGACCATGTAGGGCAGGAGGACGTGGACCATGCCGATGAGCACGCCGGCCATGTTGTGCAGCAACAGCAGGGGCGCCTCGATAAGCCCCCAGTCTCGCAGCGCTCGATTTACCACGCCATTGCGCCCCAACAGGACAAGCCAGGCATAGGTGCGGACCAGCACACTGGTCCAGAAGGGCAGCATCAGCGCGAAAAGCCCGAGTGCCGCGCCGATCCGTCCGGCGCGCGACAGCCAGAGGGCCACGGGATAGGCCAGGAGCAAGCAGATCACAGTGACTGCCGCCGCCACCTTCAGGCTGTCGGCGAGCACCGACACGTAGAGCCCGTCCAGCGCCGCCTTTTCAAAGTAGGCCAGGTTACCGCCGTCGACCGACAGGGAGAGAAGCCGCAGCACCGGCCACGCGAAGACGGTTCCGAGCAGCAGCAGGGCGGGCAGGCCGAGCGCCAGCAGGGCAAGTTCCCGTCGCCGGTAGAATGCGCGGCGGCTAGACCCGGGGGACGACATGCACGTCCTCCGGCGAGAAGCCCACGGTTAGCCATTCGCCTTCTGCGGCCGGCGGCGGGGTGGAGGGGCGGAGGGGAACCCGCGCCAAGACCTCAGGCCCTTCCTCTATCCTCACCCGCACCTTCGCGGAGAGGCCAAGGAAGATCGTCTCGACCACCCGTCCGCGTCCGCGGCAGGGTACACCTTCGGCCGCCTCCGCCAGGCGCAGTGCCTCCGGACGCAGCAGCAGCGTAACCGGACCTGGTGGCTGATCCTGCAGTGGAATGGGGCTGAAGCCGTTCACGCGTGCCGCACTGCTGGTGACGGATCCGTCAAGCAGGTTTGATTCGCCCACAAAGTCCGCCACGAAGCGCGTCGACGGCCGGGCGT
This sequence comes from Roseomonas sp. WA12, assembly GCF_054165765.1. Taxonomy (NCBI): domain Bacteria; kingdom Pseudomonadati; phylum Pseudomonadota; class Alphaproteobacteria; order Acetobacterales; family Roseomonadaceae; genus Roseomonas; species Roseomonas sp. WA12. Next base: position 106,511 of record NZ_JBSTUI010000002.1, read on the forward strand.
AAACCTCGGATGGCGCGCCGACCTGCTCGATCCGCCCGCGATCCATGACGGCGATGCGGTCGGACATGATCAGTGCCTCCTCCTGGTCGTGGGTGATGAACAAGGTTGTGAGCCGCAGGCGCCGTTGCAGCCGCCGCACCTCCAGCTGCAACCCTTCGCGCAGCTTCCGGTCGAGCGCGCCGAAGGGCTCGTCCAGCAGCAGCAGCCCTGGTCCGAATACCACCGCCCGCGCCAGGGCAACGCGCTGCTGCTGGCCGCCGGAAAGCTGGCGTGGCAAGCGCTCCCCGTAACCCTGCAACTCCACCAGTTGCAACGCTTCCTCCACCCGGCGGCGGATCTCGTCACGCTTCTCGCCGCGCATCTCCAGCGGAAACGCCACGTTCGCCGCCACCGTCATGTGGGGGAACAGGGCGTAGTTCTGGAACACCATTCCCACGTCGCGCTTTCGCGGCGGTGTAAGGGTGATGTCCTTCCCGCCCAGCAGCACGGCCCCCTCGTCAGGGATCTCGAAGCCGGCTACGGTCTTTAGCAACGTCGTCTTGCCGGAGCCGGACGGTCCGAGGATCGTCAGGAACTCCCCCTCGGCGACGTTCAGGTCGATGCCGTCGAGCGCCGCTACCGCTCCAAAGCGACGGACGATTCCCTTGACCGAGAGTTCCACCTGCCGCGCTCCTCAGCGCTGCAGCATCCAGCGGTTCCAGCGTTCCTGGGCCTTCGCGGCGTTCTCGGTCCACCAGTTCACGTCGAGCCAGAACTGCTTGGCCAGGTTCTCGGGCGCGGCCGGCAGCATCGGGCGGATCTCCTCAGGTACGAAGTTTACCGTTTCCGGGTTGAGACCGGCATAGGACAGCTCTGTCGCGTAGACCGCCTGCAAGCGGGGGTTGGTCATCACCTGCAGGAATTGCTGGCCCCAATAGGCCTGCCGCGTGCCACGCGGGATGCCGAAGGCGCCGCTCTTAAGGCTCCCTCCCGCAAATTCAGTGGCGATGGGAGCGTTGCGTCGGGTTAGCTCAAAGAAGCGGCCATTCCAGCCGGTCGCGAGCACCACCTCCTTATCCACCAGCAACTGGGCGGGCTGCGCGCCGGTGCTCCACCATACCGTGATGTGCGGCCGGATCTGGTCAAGCTTGCGGAAGGCGCGGTCCATGTCGAGCGGGTAGAGCTTGTCCATGGGTACGCCGTCGGCCAGCAGCGCAAATTCGAGGTTGTCGGTGGGGTGGTTCCGCAGGGAGCGCGCGCCGGGGAAGCGCCGCACGTCCCAGAACTCCGCCCAGCCTTTTGGATGGCTGTTGTTCGGGAAGACGTCCGTGCGGTAGCCGAGGGCAGTCGAATATGCGGAGGAGAGGAAGACGTGGGAGTCGCGCGCCATCTCCGGAAACATCGTGCGGTTCACAATCGTGCTGTCGATCGGTTCGAGCAGGTTCAGTTCCTTAGCGCGGAAGGCGTCCTGTCCGCCGATCTCTGTTACCGTCCACTCGGGGTTGCCGGCATTCACCATGGCCCGGAGCTTGCCGAAGTCTACGGGTGAGGTATCGACGACCCGGATGCCGTGCAGCCGCTCGAATTCGGCGAAGTAGCTACGCCGAAAGATGTTGTTCATCGCGCCGCCGGACGCGTTGACCACGATGCGATCGGGCTTCGGCGGGGTGGCGCCCTGTGCAAATGCGGGGAGCGAGAGGGATGCAGCCGTTAGGCCTCCGGCCATCTGCAGGATACCGCGGCGTGTCGGGTCAAGGATCATGTCGTACCTCTCCTGTCTCTCAAGTGGCCTGGACGCCCTGCGCCGCCGAAGGCGGCCGGCTGCACGCGAAGCACTCTCAGGCCGCACCGGCGTGACGATCCGACGGGGCCTCTGCGACCGGCTGACTAGAAGACGACGGCATCTACGGCACGCCCCAGCCGCTCGACGATCCGGTCGATGTCGTCTGCGGCGGCGATGTAGGGAGGGGAGATGATGACATGATCGCCTACCCTGCCGTCGATCGTCCCGCCCATTGGGTAGATCGCAACACCCTCTTTCAGGGCCGCGGCTTTCACCCTGTCGTTGAGTTGCAGCGCGGGATCGAAGCTGCGGCGGGTCGCCCGGTCCTCGACAAACTCCAACGCCCAGAAGAGCCCGCGGCCGCGGATATCGCCGACCCTCGCGTGATTGCCGAACCGATCTTGCAGCGCCGCCTCAAGCCGCGCGCCCATCGCGTTGACGTTGGCCAGCAGCCCGTCGGCCGCGATAATGTGCTGCACAGCAAGGGCGGCCGCGCAGGCAACGGGGTGGGCCTGATAGGTGTGGCCGTGCTTGTAGGCACCCGAGCCAGCAGCCAGGGCCTGTACCACCCGCTCCGCGACGAGGATGCCACCGATGGGCTGGTAGCCCCCGCCCAGCCCTTTCGCGATGGTCTGGATGTCCGGTGCGACTTCCTCCTGCTCCCAGGCGTGAAGCGTGCCAGTACGGCCCATGCCGCACATTACCTCGTCCAGGATCAGCAACGCGCCGTATCGGTCGCAGACCGCTCGCATCGCCGGGAAATAGCCTGGTAGCGCGGTAACGCAGCCTGTGGTGGCCCCTACCACCGTCTCTGCGACGAAGGCGACTACTGTGTCTGGACCAAGGCGGGCGAACTCCGCATCCAATTCGTCCGCAAGCCTCGTCACGTACTCGGCGTCGCTCTCGGCTTCGCCCTGCTCACGGTAAGGAAAGCAGGGAGAGACGTGGCTGAAGCAGTCGGCCAGAATCGGGGTGTAGGGCTCGCGGCGCGCCATGTTGCCGCCCAGGCCCAAGGCGCCGAGCGTGTTCCCGTGATAGCTCTGTCGCCGGGCGATGTAGCGCTGACGGCGTGGTTGGCCGATTTCGAGAAAGTACTGTCGCGCGAGTTTGAGAGCCGCCTCCATCGCCTCGGATCCTGAGGAGACGAAATAGGCGTGGCTCAATCCGCCAGGCCTGTCGCCCACCAGCAGTTCCGCAAGCTCCTCAGCCGCCTCGCAAGTGAAGAAGACTGTATGAGCATAGGCCAGTTCTCGCGCCTGTTGGGTGATGGCTGCGACCACCCGCTCGTCGCCGTGGCCGATGCAGGCGACAGCCGCTCCGCCCGAGGCGTCGATGATCTCGCGCCCGTCAGCCCCGGTCAGCAGCAACCCACGCCCTGAGCGGGCGACCATCGGGTCCTTGCGCAAGTTGCGGTGCAGGATGTGGCTCATGATGTAGCCTCCGGGACGGCGAAGCGGGTCACAACGCTGCTTGAGTGCTGAGTTGGTAGTCGTCGACGCCGTTCCGCTGCACGCCTCCGCAGCATGCGAACGAGCCGGCGAAGGAAGGTGACACCCCCTCCCCCGTTTCCAGGCGGACGATTGCTGCACCAGCTCGGCCCCGGCCTCGCGGTAGTCCGGTACTCATCGCCTGAACTCCTCGCGGACAACGTGTTGGTCGTGGGCGTGTCGTGCCTGGTTCCCGTTCTCCAGCGCAACGAGACGCCAGCTGCGCCGCAGTGTCAACATACGGGATGCTCTCCCAAAATACGGGATTACGGCGGGCATGTTCGTGCTAAGCCATGGTCTGCTTGGGAGCCGCCCCAAGCTCCCCTTGGAGGACCTGACTTGCCCCTTCCGTCAGAGGTGGACCGCGCCACGGTCCCGACCGCTGTGCGAAAAAGCTTTCGCATCCTGGAGATCGTTGCGGATTCAGCTGAACCGGTTGCGAGCCAGGAACTGGCCGGGATCTCCGGTCTGACGCGCTCCACCCTGTCGCGTCTCGTTCTCAGCCTTGAGGCGCTCGGCTATTTAGAGCGCGCGCCGACGGCAGGGTGGCGGCTCGGTCCCGCCGCGCTTCGGCTCGGTCTGTCGAGGCTATCAGCCCTCGACATACGCGAAGTTGCTGTTCCTCTGATGCGAGCTCTCAGCCAGGACGTCGACCTTCCGGTCGATCTCGCTATGCCCATTGGCGAGGAGATGCTGCATTTCGAGCTGGCGCAGAAAGCCGGCCATATGGTTCTCGCGACCGGCATGGGTGCCCGTTTACCCATCATTACCACGGCGCTGGGTCATGCTGCCCTCTACGCGATGGAGAAGCATGGCCGCGAGGACACCATCCAACGAATCAGACGGGCCGCGGGAGCAGATTGGCCGAGGCTCGAGGCCGTCTACGCGAAGAGCTGCCATCAGCTTCAGCATCATGGATTCTGCGTAGTCCGCGGCTTGCTGCGAGAGGATGTAGCGGCCGTTGGGACACCCTTCGTAGATCCGCGGACCCGGGACGTCTTCAGCTTCAGCTGCTCTGCTATCGGGATGTTAAGGGAGCCACCTCGCTTCGAGGAGGAGATCGGCCCCAAGCTCGTCCGGATGGTGGCGCAAATTGTCAGCGCCCTGGGTGGTAGGCGCGCGAAGTAGCGCGTCTTGTTACATACCGAAGTCAGGCGGTTATCTGCCGGCACTGAGCGACTTGGTCCGGAATGACGGTTGAGCAAGAGTTCCTAAACCCGGCGGCGTTCGATCAGAGGCAAAGGCACCATCGAAGACGATGTGGATTTAGCGGCACCAGCGTAGCGTCGATTGGCCGACCCCGAGGGAGAGCCAAAGTCTTCAGAGCGAGCTTTGAGCTCAGGCGCACTTGGGTTGTGAGCAATTTGCACCTATCTCCGTCGTTCCCCGGGCGCTTCGCCGCCCTCTCTCCGTCGATGAGGCAGGATGACACCCTCCAGCGCGCGGATGCCCCACGACCTCAGGGCCATCCGGCCCCATGTCTTCTCCTTGATCCGGGGTCGCTTAAGCGCAGCTCCGTCCGAGCCGATCCCGCTCCGCCCGGGCGACCTCACCATTGGATCCTACAACGTCCATAAGTGTATCGGCACAGACAATCGGTTTGATCCTGCGCGCGTGGGCGAAGTGATTGCGGAGTTGGACGTCGACATTCTCGCGTTACAGGAAGTGGACCGGCGCTTCGGACGGCGAGTTGGCCTGCTCGATTTGGCTGGAATTGAACGGCGCACCGGACTACGCCACGTACCCCTCTCTAACGTCACCCAAGGGCAGGGCTGGCATGGGAATGCGCTCATGCTGCGCACGGGCGAGGTCACCCGGTTGCGCCGCCTGACCCTTCCTGGTGGTGAACCGCGCGGAGCAGCAGTCGCAGACTTGCTACTGCCGGCCGGGAGACTGCGCGTGGTCTCGGCGCATTTCGGCCTGCTTCGACGGCACCGGGCGCGACAGGTGGCGGCTATCCTGGAGACGCTGGAGGCTGCGGACGATATGCCCACAGTGATCCTTGGGGATCTCAACGAGTGGCGGCCAGGACGCCGGTCCTCTCTGATCGCGTTGGAGGGACACTTCGAGGGCGTTCGACCAGACCACGCAACCTTTCCCAGCCGCCTCCCCTTGCTGCCGCTGGATCGAATCCTCGGCCGACCATATGGGCTCGTGGAGATGGTGCGTGCCCACGACACGCCACTGGCCCGCGTCGCCTCTGACCACTTGCCACTTAAGGCCCGGCTGCGGCTTGCGGCTGTCCACGGTATTACCGTCGCTGACGCAGCCTGACGAAGGCGGCTCGATGATCAAAATAGACAGGGCAGAAAGGACGATCGATCCATCCGCTTCACACTCGCCCGCTGGCGCCAGCAGCGTAGAGGTTGTGTCGGAGGGCCTGGTTGCATTCGCAACCCGCTGCCGCGCCGCCCGTGATGCCGGGGAGAGCCTGGATCTCCTCTACTACATTTGGCGCGACGACATGACGGGCCGACTGCTGGCACGTGAGGTGCTGCGAGCGGCTGGGCGTGGAGTCCGCGTGCGCTTGCTGTTGGACGACATGTACGCTTTGGGGCGGGAGCGCGTGCTCTCGGCTCTCGATGCACACCCGCGCATCGAAGTGAGGCTCTTCAACCCCACCCGCTGGCGCAGGTTTGGTCAGGTGGGCATGTTACTGGAGATGCTGTTCGGTGGGCGCCACCTGAACAGACGCATGCATAACAAGGCCTGGATCGCTGATGGCAGCATCGCCGTAGTTGGTGGGCGAAACGTAGGCGACGAGTATTACGACGCCTCCGGTGCTTTCAACTTCCGCGACCTCGACCTCGTTGTCGACGGGCAAGCCGTGCGCGACGTGAATGCAATTTTTGAGCGGTACTGGCAACACCCACTCGCGCAGCCTGTGAGGCGCGCGAGCGGGTTGCGCCCGCACCCACGCCGACTTGCTGCACTCGCGCGGCGGTTAGACGTGACAATGGCCGCCGAGGGTGCCCATCCGTTCCTTAATGCCCTGAGAGCTGACCCCGGTGTGGCGCGTGTCATGGCCGGGGTTGCCTCACCTGCCACCGTCTTGGCTCCTGATGACATTCGCGTGGTCGCTGACCCGCCCGACAAAGTGCTTTCACAGGCAAAGGTGAAGGAGTGCCTGGCGCCGGCAATTCTGGAGGCGTTAAGCGCGGCCCGCGAGGAGGCGCTGCTCATCTCGCCATACTTCGTGCCGGGCGAGGAGGGCGTGGCCGTCTTAGAGCAGCTCGCGCGGACAGGAGTGCGGGTAGCTGTGGTCACTAACTCCCTCGCCGCCACAGACGTAGTGGCGGTACATGGCGGCTACGCCCGCCACCGCGGCCATTTGCTGGATGTCGGCATCGAGCTCTATGAACTGAAGCGGTCCGGAAAGGAATCGGGTGGCGTCTTCGGCTCGCGCGGCGCCAGCCTGCACACGAAGGCGCTTGTGGTCGACGGCGAGCATGCTTTTGTTGGTTCCTTCAACCTCGACCCCCGCTCGGCAACCCTCAACACGGAAATGGGTGTCTTTGTCCGCCATCCAGCACTGGGCGACGCAGTCCGGGATGAGTTCGCACGTCTCTCTGACCCGGTGCGCAGCTGGCGCGTAACCCGAAACGGACGGGGTGATCTTTGCTGGGACGGCGTGGACCAGAGGGTTGGTAAAGAACCCGATGCCACGCTCGGGAGAAGGGTTCTCGCGCGGCTCGTGCAGCTACTTCCAATTGAGTCTCAGCTTTAAACGGCGGCACTCACCGGTCGCTGCTACGCTCGAGGTGAAGATCAGATCAGGCGGCCGTATGGCGGAGGCGGAACTGCCGAGCGGGGAGCAGCAACGGTCACTACAACGGCTGACCCTGCTATCGCCCATGCGCCGTCCCCGCCAGATGCTCGGCACTATGGTGCACGGATCGGCCTGGCGGTCTGGGTGAGTTAGGTTGCTGAGGGGGCGACGGCCCGTCATTTTTCAGGAAAGCGCAGCTTGCCGTTCCAAGCCAATGCCGACCGTCGTCACCGTATTCCAAAGCAGGAGCTCCGGGCGTCGAACTGCGCAGAGTATGATGCGGCCCTGCGCAGGCGTGCCAGTTTGACCATGTGGTTCACTGAGGCGGCGATCGCGACCTCGAAGGGCGAGCACCTGGACCACGCGGGGCGCCCAGCCACGCTACTCAACGCTGGCCATTTCCACGGCCCCGACGCTTCGAGCCGTGTTCCGTCCGGCCTCGCGTCAGACCAAAGGCCTGATCGGCTCCATCATCGCCCTGCTCAGGCTGAATCTGGCCGTGCCGGACCGCATCACCCTTAGCTGGCGGGGCGACACGTTAGAGATGCCGTACCCCCAGCCCGGCACCCGCCCCATACACCTGCTGGTGGACACCTCCCATGGCTCCGCTCGAACCCCGGCGCGATGGGGGAACTGCTGGACCACGCAGAGGCCAGCCGGCAAACGATGGGCGCCAAGGAGCGGGCGGACATGACGCACCAGTTCATGCAAGCGCGCAGAGCGGATTTTGCCTCCCAAGCGGGCGAGCAGTCCCGCCCGACGGCTGTGCTGTCGGGCATCGCCGCTGCGGTGCTGCTGCTGGGGGTGCCCGGCGGCGGCTATCTGTGGGGCCGCTCCACAGAGGCGGCCGAAGTGCGGGACGCGTCGGACGTAATCTGTGCCGCGCTTTCGGACGGCTCAGCATCTGCGCGAGCCTGGGCTGACGCCATCCGCCGTAATAACCTCGTGGACCCTGCTGTAGCACTGCAAGGGACGCGCGGTCGGGCGGAAACGGGCGGCCGGCAAGTCTGTGCGGTGCCGCTATGGCTGGATAACGCTCCGCCCCCGGCATCGCCAGCCGGGCCGCGCTCGTGACGTCGCGGCACCTCTCCCGTACCTTCCACTGGGTGCGCTGCGGACTTCGCGCCGCTGCTTGGCTACTACTGGCCCCTCTGTTTACCTGGCGCGATGACCGCGCCAAGAGCTGAACCCTTGTCCCGAGACTGCCCAATGAATCGCCGCTCCCTTCTCGCCTTGCCGGCTCTCGCCGCGCTGCCCCGCCCCGCCCTGGCGCAGAACCGCCCGACCCGGCTGATCGTGCCCTTCCCGGCCGGCGGCGCGACCGATGCGGTGTCCCGTCTCTTCGCCCCGGCGCTGGCTCAGCGGCTGGGCACCACGGTGGTGGTCGAGAACCGCCCCGGCGCGGGCGGCGTGCCGGCGGCCGAGGTGGTGGTGCGGGCACAGCCGGACGGGCTAACCCTACTGCTCGCCACCTCCTCCATCCACTCTACCGCGCCGGCCACAGGGGCGAGCCTGCCCTATGACGTGGAGCGGGACTTCACCCCGCTGGCCCTGATCGGCGCCTCACCCTCGCTTGTGCTCGTCTCTACCACCGTGCCGGTGAGTGACCTGCGCGGCTTCATAGCCTGGGCCCATGCGCGGCGCGGAGGGGTGAATTACGGCTCCTCCGGCGTGGCGACGACGCCGCATCTGAATGGGGCGCTGCTCGACAGCCTGGCCGATATCGGTATGGTGCATGTGCCCTATCGCGGCACAGGCGCCGTGTATGCTGAGCTGCGGCGAGGCGATGTGCATATTTTGTTGGACGTGCCGGCCACTGCCGCCGCCCACATCCAGGGCGGCACGGTGAAGGCGCTGGCTGTCACCTCCCCGGCCGAGACGTTGCTGGCACCTGGCGTGCCCACGGGCGAAGCGGCGGGGCTGCCCGGTCTTGTCTCGGAGACCTGGTTCGGCATCTTCGGGCCGGCGAACCTGCCGACGCCGGTGGCGCAGCGCATTGCAGAGGCATCTCGCGCTGCGACGGGCGATGCGGAGCTGCGGGCGCGGCTGCTGGCACTGGGCGTCGATCCGCGCACAGGCGACGGGGCGGCACTGGCCGAGGCGGCGCGGGTCGAACGCGAGCGTTGGACGGAGTTGGTGCGGCGGCTCGGCATCCGCGCGAGCGAGTAGGGCCCCTCCCCTGCTGGGCCGCGCCGATGACTGTAATAGGATGGGCTTCTTGGGCTAGCTGCGCTTCAGCGGCTCGCGCGCTCGCGCGCTCGCGCAACGAAGGCGCGATTTGCTGGCCGTCTTCGGCTTCCTCGCTATCTTCAGCGCCCTCGACACCGAGCAACCGCTCTGGGAATGGTGTTGTCAGGTTGGCGAAGTAGGAGCCAAGGAACGCCCAGCTGACGCAGGCATCACAGAGTGGGTGAGAGAAACCGTTGGCGTGGCGCGGCGACTTGAACCGCTGAATCTGCTGTTCTCGCCGTCGTATCGATCGGTGTGACACCTTGGCGCAGTTGTTGAGGCAGCGGCTCTGCCGATGCTCAGGCCTGGCAGGATGGCTGTATTACCGCTTCCCGCTCAGCTTTTGGATAAGCGAAGACATGCTGGCCTTCCGCGGCATCGTGGTCAGCCACGAAACACTGCGACAGTGGGGCCGCAAGTATGGCCAAGCTTTCGCCAATCAGATCCGGCGCCGGCTGCCTCGGGCCGGCGACAAGTGGCACCTGGACGAGGTCGTCCTCAAGATCAACGGCGTGACGCATTGGCTTTGGCGCGCCGTCGACCAGACCGGGATGGTGCTTGACGTGCTGGTGCAGAGAAGGCGCGATAAGCAAGCTGCCAAGCGGGTACTCAGGAAGCTGTTGGTGCGGCAGATGCGGCCACCGCGGGTCATGATCACCGACAAGCTGGCGAGCTACAGCGCGGCGAAAACGGACGTGATGCCTGCTGTGTAGCACCGCCAGCATGAGGGGCTCAATAACCGGGCCGAGAACTCACATCAGCCGACGTGACGTCGGGAACGGCAGATGAAGCGGTTCAAGTCAGCAGGCCAGGCACACCGCTTCCTCTCTGCCCATGACGGAATCAACAACCTCTTTCATCCCGGCCGCGACCACGTCGCTGCCAGCGAGTACCGCGCCGCACGGGCGCGCGCGTTCGAGGTGTGGTCCGACATCAGCGGCGTCACCGCGCCGGCTTGATCGCCACTACTCCCGCTGCCGATCAGTTAACCTCGCTGCCCTGGGGTCGGTAAGTTGACGGTACCTGCGAGGAGTTCAAAAGCCATGCTTTCGACGACCACAATGCTGCCGAGTTCGGATCACACCAGGGCCTACAGAGCATGCTGCTCGCCCTTCTCTGCAACGATCTGATTGGCGGACCGTCCTAGGGGCGGCTCAGCTCTCGCTCCGAGCCTGCCAGCGCACCTCTTCCATGAACTGGCGAGCAAATTGCCCATCGCGCTTCGCCATTAGCTCGTCAAAGGTCCCACTCTCTGCGACCCGCCCCCCGTCCAGCACGATGATGCGATGCGCGTGGCGGATGGTTGAAAGGCGATGGGCGATGACGATGCGGGTAGCCGGCAAATCCCGCACTGCTTTCATGGTGACGGCCTGGGTAATGTTGTCGAGCGCGCTGGTCGCCTCGTCTAGGATCATCAGCGCGGGTTTTTGAAGGAGCGCGCGGGCCAACAGCAGGCGCTGAGTCTGACCGCCCGAGAGCACGCGGGCAGCATCCGTCAGCACCGTTTCCAGCCCCATCGGCATAGCGCGGACCTCGTCAGCCAGGGCCGCGCGGCCGAGCGCTTCCCAGATGGCGGCGTCCTTCGCCCCGGTGGTCCCGCGCACCACCTCGCGCAGGCTGCCGGAGGGGAGCCGGCCGGATTGCAGCACCGTCGCCACCTGCCGGCGCACCGCGCCCGTGTCGAGCCCGCGCAGGTCGTGGCCATCGAGGTAGATGGCGCCGGCCAGCGGCTCCTCCATCCCCAGCAGGATCCGCACGAGGGTGGACTTGCCGGCGCCGGAGCGGCCGGTGATGGCGATGAACTCGCCCGGCTCCACCGCCAGGTCCAGCCCCTGGAAGATCCAGGGCTCGGCGGGACCATAGCGGAAGGCGACGCCGGACAAGGTCAGCGCGCCGTTCAGGCGGCCGGGATCCACGCGGCCGGTCTCGGCCTCGGGCAGGGAGTCCAACAGCGGCTTGGCGAACTTCATCGTGGGCAGCAGGAACCAGAGCGAGAAGACGGTCTTCGCCAGCTGCGCGCCCGCGCCGGCCATCATCCCGTAGGCCGAGAGGAAGGTCATGACCGAGGCGAGCGACGGCGCGGCCTGGCCGGGCTGCACCCGCTGCATCAGCGCGATGACGAGGAAGGCGCCCGTGGTCGAGAGGATGGCGTAGCCGGCCGAGAAGGCGTCATAGACATTACCGACGCGGCGCGCAGCGACGAGGCGGCGGCGCATCCCCGCGAAGCGCCCCGCCCAGACCGCCTCCGCCCGTCCCTCCGCCCCGGCGAGGCGAAGCTTCACCAGCCCCGAGACGATCTGCAGCACCATCGCATCCGCGAGGCCGGACAAGGCCTCGCCGCTGGCGAAGGCACGGCCCTGCAGCCAGCCCGCCAGGTTGGCCGCCACCATCTGCAGCGCGAGCAGGCCGAGCCCCACCGAAGCCGCCACCGGCTGGGCCAGAAGCATCACCGCGGCCGAGGAGAGAATCACCGCGACCGAGGAGGCCACGCCGAAGCCCAGCGCGCGAATCTGGACGGCCAGCGAAATCGTCGCCCCCGCCCGCGCCGCCGTCTCGCCCACGGTCTGGCGGTTGAGGGTAGCCAGCGGCAGGCGGATCACCCGGTCCCAGATGGCGGCGTGCAGAGCGGGGCCCGCGCGTGCCTCGATGCGCTGGCGCGCCACCTCGCCGCCCAGCCGCACCGCCCAGGACACGGCCGCGACGAGGACCAGGGCAATGCCGAGCTGCGTCAACTCGGAGAGATGGCCGCCGGGGATAAGCAGGGTGAAGGCCAGCCCAGTGGCCATGGGCACGGCCTGACCCAATAGTGCGCCGATCAGCAGGGAGGCGAAGATGGCCGGCACGTCCCCGCCCGCGCGCCGCATCCCGGCGGAGAGCAGTTCGCCCATGCCGAGCGGCTTGCGGGGAAGGGGCAGCAGGGGCGCCCAGGCATCGGCCTGCAGCGCGGCGGCTAGGCCGGGGTCCAAGCGCGCGCCGGAGGGGCGTTCGGGGGTGCAGATTCGCCAGCCGCGTCCCGCGGGCAGCAGCCCGACCACGGCGCCATCGGCGCGGCGGGCGAAGAGGGGGTCGTGATCCGCCCGCCACCAGCCCGGTTCCAGCCGGACCGGGCGCAGGCGGATGCTGGAAGCGCAGGCCAGTTCCTCCAGGGTGGAGGTGGCATCCACGTCGATGGCGCGCACGCGGATGGGCCGGCGCGCTTCGATCCCGAGGAAAGCGGCCACGGTTCGGAACACCGGCATCAGCGGATCGGCGTCCGAGACCTCGGCGCGGGCTGCGGCGTTGCCGAAAATTGCGCCGAAGGTGGCGTCCTGGCTTGCCTCGGATTCGGCCTCGCGCGCGCTGCGCAGGCGACGGCGGTTCAGCTCGTCGGCGGCCTCTAGGGCCAGGGCGGCGGGCAGGGCGTCCAGCAGGGCGGCGTTGAAGGCGGAAAGCCCGGCCTCCCAATCGGGACAACGCAGTGCTTCGGTGCCGGAGAGGGGACGGAACACGCCGCCCCCGCCCGAGATCCAGGCGCCAGCCGGCAGCGGAACAAGACCTTCCACGGGCTCGAGCCCCAGAAGCAGCCAGTCACCGCCGGTGATCCGTAGCCAGAGCGGACCGCTTCCCGCGACGACGACGGCCCCCGCCGGCAGGCGCTGCCGGGCGCCGCCGGGACGGACGGCGAGATCGGCCCGCGGGCGCGGTTGGAGCGGGCGGGCTAGGCCGCCGGCTACCGCCTGTGCCCAACTCTCCACGGCAGCAGCCAGCGCGGCCACCGGCCCAGGCGCCGGGCCGGAGACCAGCGGGCGCAGGACCGTGTCCGCCCCGCCCACGGCAAGAAGGGTCGTGCCGGCGAGGTCCTCGCCCATACCGCACAGCATCCCGCCCGTCGGTACCGTGCCGAGGTAGCGTCGCACCCCCTCCTTCGCCGGAGCAACCGGGGCACGGAGGGCGAAGAGGGCGACGCTGCCGCGGTCCACGATCCAGCGGCGGGAGGGGTCGTCGAGCTTGAGCGGGGCGTGGGCCGGCAGAGCAAAGGGCGCGGGCGGCGCGTCCTCCGGCATTGGCGCCGGCGCGGCAGGCGGCATGAGAGGAACTGCCGCGATGTCCGGCTTCGCGGATTCCGACATGGTGTCGCTGCTCATGGCCTAACCGCTCGCCAGCATAGCGCGGAAGGGACCATCGGCCGCCGCCAGTGCCTCGGGATGGCCGCGCTGGACGATGCGCCCGGCCTCCATCACGATCACCTCGTCGCAATCGCGCACCAGGGCCAGGCGGTGGGCGATGATCACCATGGTGCAGCCGCGCCGGCGGAGATTGGCCATCACCCTGGCTTCCGTGCGGTTGTCGAGCGCGGCGGTGGCTTCGTCCAGCACCAGGATGGCGGGGTCGGTGGCGATGGCACGGGCCAGTTCCATGCGCGCCCGCTGCCCGCCGGACCAGTTGCGCCCCTCCTCCGCGACCGTGCCGGCATAGCCGCCGCGACGTGCCAGGATTTCGTCATGGATGGCGGTGTCGCGCGCGCTTTCCGCCAGCCGCTCGTCGGCGAGCGTCGGGTCCCAAAGGGCGATGTTGTCGCGCACCGTGCCATCGAAGAGGAAGCCGGCCTGGTCCACCACCGAGACCTCTCGCCGCAGCGTCCCGCGGGGGATCTCGGGCAGCGGACGCCCGTCGATGCGCACCTCCCCACTCCAGGGGCGGTAAAGCCCGGAGAGGAGAAGCGCCAGGGTGGACTTGCCCGAGCCCGAGCCGCCCACGATCCCCAGCCGCCGCCCGGGCTCGATGACCAGAGACACGCCATCCAGCAGCGGCGGGGCAAGGCGGCTGTGCCCGAAGGTGGCGTTCCGCAGCTCCACATGGCCGGAAAGGCGGGCGATGCCGGCGGCGGAGGTCTCCTCGAATTCCGGGGCGCGGGGGTGGTGCAGCGTGTCCTCCAGCAGGGTCAGGTTCGCGCGGGCGTCCTGCATGCTGGCCGCCACTCCGACGATCTGCGCGACGGGAAGCATGAATCCCCCGGCCAGCGCCTGGAAGGCGACGAGCTGGCCGACGCTCATCGTGCCCTCCATGATCCGCTGCCCGCCCAACACCAGCACGGCGGCAGAGGCAAGGATGGCGATGAGCGGCGGCAGCCCCTCGACCGCCGCGCGCCGCAGAGCGAGGCGCTGGGTGAGGTTGGCCACGCCGGCGCGCGTGCCCGCGATCTGGGCGAGAAGCTGGTCCTCCCCGCCGGCGGCGCGATAGGTCTCGATCATGCGCAGCCCGCCCCGCGCCAGACCCTCGGAGCGGAGGGTGCGCGAGAGGAGGCGGCCGTTGTCGTCGCTCATGGCGCGGCCGAGCAGCACGAGGGCGAGGATGTTCGCCACCGCCGCGCCCACCACCACCGCGGCGAGACCCGGCGCATAGGCGGCCATGGCCGCGGCATAGGCGGCGGCGGTGACGAGCCCGAGCAGCCCGCGCCCGGCATCGCCCGAGACGAGGCGCGCCACGCGGTCGTTCAGCATCACCCGCCCGGCGATGTCGCCGGGGTGGCGCTGGGCGAAGAAGGAGACGGGAAGCTGGACCAGCCGTTCGAGAAAAGCCGAGGAGCCGCAGACCGAGAGCCGCGTCTCCAGCCGCAGCAGCAGGTCGAGTTGAAGCCATGTGACGGCGCCCATCGCCAGGGCGGTGCCGGCCATGCCCCAGAGCAGCGGCTTCAGCCAGGAATCGAAGCGCGCCACCAGCACGTCGTCCACGAAGACCTGCGACAGGGCGGGCACCAGCAGGGCCGGGATGATCAGCAGCAGGCTCAGGCCGAACAGGAAGGCGAAGGCGGCGCCGTTCCCCTTCAGTCGGCGCATCAGGCCGTGCAGGGCGCGCGGCCGCTTTCCTCCACGGCGGAAACCCGGGCCGGGGCGCAGGGATAGCACCACTCCGGTCAGGTTGCGGTTCAGATCCTCCGCCGTCACGCGGCGGGGGCCGCTGGCCGGGTCGTTGATCCAGGCGCCGTTCCTGCCCCCGGCGCCCCGCACCACGCCCTCGAGCACCACGAAATGGTTCATGCCCCAATGGCCGATCAGCGGCATCGGCAGCTCAGCCAGATCGTCCGGCTCCACCTGGAAGGCCTCTGCCTCCAACCCGTAGCCTTCTGCGGCCTTGACGATGTGGCTGGCGCGGCTGCCATCCCGTGAGACGCCGCAGGCCACGCGCAGTTCCTCGAGCGGCAACCAGCGCCCGTGGTGGCCGAGGACGATGCCGAGCGCGGCGGCGCCGCACTCCGCCGCCTCCATCTGCAACAGCGTGGGCGTCCGCGCCCGGCGCCCCGTACCCGCTGCGATGGCGGCGCTCATTGCGGGGCGGCCTGGGCCGGGCGGGTGAGGATGTTGCGCAGCGCGGGGAAGCCGAGGCCGAGAAGTCGGACGGTGCGCACGGTCACCTCCGCCTCGGCCAGCGTGCCGGATTCGATCGGGAAGTCGGGGCCGCGCCCGGTGGACCAGCGCAGCCCGCTGCGCGTGGCGCGATCAGGGTCGAGCGCGACCTCCACCTCGAAGGGTGCGCCCAGCTCGGTGGTGAAGTTCCGCACGAGCTGGTCGTTCTGCAAGGTGCGCAGCAACCCCGCCGAGGAGGCCGGCACATGGGAGACGCGGACCACGCGGCCATGGACGAAGCCGTCCTCCTCCCGCCGTGTGGAGGAGGGGGAGACCTCCACCGGCAGGCCGGGGACGAGGCGCTTGCCGTCCTGGGCGGTGACGTAGATGACGGCGACCGGCGCCTCGCGCCCGCCCTCGGGATCACGCTCGATCGTGAGCAGGGCGGTGCCGCGCGTGACCACCTGCCCGGCATTGGCCTTCGCTTCCACCACCGTGCCGGAATAGGGGGCGAGAACCTCGCCCAGCCGGCCGAGCCGGGCGCGCAGCGCTTCCGCCTGCCGGCCTGTCTCGTCCACGCGCCGCTCGGCCTCCAGCGTCTCGCGCTCCTTCTGGGTGCGTTTTAGCGCCTGGTCGAGGGAGAGCTGCTCGCGCTCGTTGCGCGCGGTCGCCATCTGCTCGCGCAGCTGAAAAACCTCCACGCGCGCATAGAGAGCACGGTCGCGGTTGATGAGGTTCTGCTGCATCAGGCCGCGCATCACCTCCTCGCGCTGGGTCATCATGGCCAGGCGCTCGTCCAGCATGCGCAGGTTGCCCGTCAGCGCTGCCTCGCGGGCGGTGCGGAAGGCCTCGGCGGCAGCCGTCTCCCGCCGGTGGAACTCCGTGAGCTCGCGCCGGTGACGCAGGGCATCTGCGGCCTGTCCCTCGGCCAGGGCCAGCTGGAGGCGCACCTCGGATTGATCGACGGTGGCCACGGGCTGGCCGGCTTCCACCCGCCCGCCCGGGCGCGCGAGGAGGCGGTCGATCCGGCCATCCGTGTCGGTCACGATATCGGCCATGCCGCCCGACGGCAGCAGGATGCCGCGGCCCGTGACCTTGATCGGGACGTCCACGAAGGCGGACCAGACGAGGCCGGTCAGCGCAAGGGTCAGCAGCACGCCGCCTACCGCCCAGTTCCAGGAGCGCATGACGCGCAGCGGTTCGTCGGTGCGGTCCGGAGCCGATGCCTCGGAGACGGCCTGGTGGCGGAAAAGCGGCGGCTCAGACATGCCGGCGGTGAAATCCTGTCGCAGGCTGGTTCGTTCCGGCCATCGCAATCATGGCGCGGCCGGCATGCGGAGGGAATGGCCGCGCTGACTGGGAGCACGGATTGATCGTTCGTGGCCGGGGTCGTGCCGCTCGCGAGAGCCAGAAGCGGCCTCCGCCTTTGCCGAGCATCAGCGGAGGCCGACCTGCTCAGACCAGCTGGATCTTTTCGACCTCGGAGAAGCGCAGGCTCTCGCCACCGATGTTAATCACGCCCTGGAAGGTGGCGGGATTACCGGCAGCATCGGTGAAGGTGACCGTCGGCCCCTGGGGGCTGCTGCCGACGTGCATCTGAAGGTTCGTGTCGCCCTCCAGCGTCAGGGACGACTGCAGCTGCTGCAGGTTCACATTGTCCAGCTGAAGCGTGTCGTTGCCGGCACCACCCTGGAACTGGTCGTTGCCGTCGCCAGGCGCCCAAACGAAGCTGTCAGTGCCCGCACCGCCGTAGGCCAGATCGGTGGCGCGGTCACCTACGCCACCGTCCAAGACGTCGTTGCCATCCCCACCTTGCAGCTGATCCTGGCCTGCGCCCCCGTTGAGGGTGTCGTTGCCGATGCCGCCGAAGATCAGGTCGTTCCCGGCGCCACCAAGCAATCTATCGTCCCCCGCTTCGCCGAAAATCTGGTCGTTCCCGGCGCCACCATTAGCGGTGTCGTTGCCAGACCCGGTGAAGATCACATCGGCCTCGCTGGTGCCGTAGACCGCGTCGTTCCCCGCCCCAGTTTGCTGGAAGGCGCCGCCCACGACCTTGTCGAGAGCATCCGGGGAGAGAGGCTTGGGAGGCATGTCAAGAATCCAGGTCCGAGTTGGTTCCGGGATCATACTGGCCTGTCGGGATCTTTGGCGAGGCGGGCTGAGCCGATACCAGCGATTGGCATTATCTATCATAGAAGAACAGCATAGGAGCTGGTGCGCGAATCCGCTGATGACGTGTCCAGACCCTGGTTCTCGCCCGAATGGAGGGACCGGGCTTCTGCTCCCTGCCCCGCCCGACGCAAGCCTCAGTGGCCCCATAATATGGCCGGTGGTGCATATGCTGATCTAGCGCGGCGTATCCCGGGGTGCTGGTGAGTGGATACGACGTGCGCTCCGCTCCTAACGCCTATGGTCGCCTGCCGCGGCACGATGGGCTCATGGAGATGCGGGCTGTTCTCCGAAGTTTGCGAAGCGCTATCGAGCCGAGCTGATGCGCTCGAAATCGAGGTCAGCTCACGGTGCGCGGAGGCACTCCCCTCCGGCGCCACCCTGACCGTTCCTCGGCAGGGCTCCAGTATGATCCGACGACTAGGTCTGACCCAGGGACCCTGACCGTGACGAAAGCGCTCTCCCCAGCCAGACGCAGATACTGACCTTGGCCGCCCAGCATCCAACGCGACTGGTCTAGGCGCCTCCGGACGGCGTTGTCCGGTTCGGGACGTAGGAAGCAAGTAGCAGTCAGGTTGGCACAGCCCTCACACAGTCGGTGCAGTTCCTGTCACATCGCACCAAGCGCTGAACGCGGCGCTGAGGGCTTCGCAATGTTGATCGGCGGTCAGGCGCTGGCCCAGCGGTTGTGTTGCGAAGTTTGTGGCGGGCCGCAGATGGCCTGAGTTGCAGGCGGATCAGGGTGCAGTCTGGAGCAGCTTGGCGACGAAAGTGGCTTGGCACCCCCTGTCTCGTGCGCCGATCTCTCGAACCTGCCACTTCCTGATCATCGCCATCACCTCGTAGGCTGCCAGTGTTCGGTGTGCCGTATGGAGGCCACCAAAGCCGAGCCCCGGTCTGGCGAGGCGCTTCACGCGCCGATGGTCTTGTTTCACGATGTTGTTGAGAACCTTACATTGCCGCAGACGGGAGAAGCGCCACAGCTCGCCGTCCTCCTTTGGCTGCTCGATGGCACACGGGTAGGCCGTGTTCTTGTCCACCGTGATCGTGCGCGGGTTCACCGTATGCGGTCGCTCTAGCGCCCTGCGGAAAAAGCGCTTCGCGGCCTTCGCGTCCCGCTCGGCCGAAAGCAGGAAGTCGATCGTCTGGCCGCGGCTGTCGACCGCACGGTACAGGTACATCCAGCGCCCCTTCACCCGCACCAAGGTCTCGTCCATCCGCCCGGAGCCGTTGCTCGGCCGCAGATGCGGCCGGATCCGCTTCTCGATCGGCGGCGCTTAGGTCTGAATCCAGCGGAACAGGGCGGTGTGCACGACGTCCACGCCGCGGTCGGCGAGCATTAGCTGCAGATCGCGGTAGCGGATCCGGAACATGAGGTACCAGCGCACTGCCCAGAGGATCACCTCGGCGGTGAACTGCCTCCCCTCGAAGGACTGATCCGGCCTCGCCGAGGCCACTCGCCGCCGCCTCGCCATCTCAAGGTTTGTGCCTGGTCGGGGAGGCACCGCAAGCTCGCAACGGAACCCATAAGCTACGGCGCGGTGAAGGCCGCGAACCCGGGCGGAATTCTCGATCACCTGATCGATCTCGGCTATGTCCAGCCTGCGACACTGAAGCTCGGTGACCAGGACGGCCCCACTTTGCCTTCTAGACGGTCCTTACCGCTCGCACCCGCCAGCTCACCGTGTCCGACACGGCGCTGTCGTTCGAGTGGGAGGGGCGCGTGGCAGAGCTGGACCAGCCCACCTGCTCCGCGCGGATGACCTGAGCAGGGCGCGGCCGAATACGAGCTGCGCAACCGTCCCGTGCCCGCCCCTGGCGCGATCCTGGGCGGGATGCCTTCGGCGCAGGCAGACCCGGTACCCGGCGCGTCGCTTCTCGCTCCGGCCCGGCCCCGCAGCCGCTTGACCCCTTCCCGTACCACGTCAATCTGCCCTCGTTCCGCCGCGGAGATGATGACGATGCTGCGATCCCTCGCCAAGCTGCCCGGGCTGCTTCCCGGCCTCGCCCTCGCGGGTGCCATGCTGGGCACATCTGCCCTCGCTCAGCCGACGGTGACGCCGCCCGTCCAGCCGGGCCCGCGGGTGAACATCGTCGCGATCACACAGCCCGTCCCGACCAACACGCAGTTCACCTTGGTGGACGTGCCCTATCTGCGCGACATGGCCGCCCGCACCGGCGGACGCCTGAACGTGACCCTCGCCTCCCATGCGGAGCGCAATCTCGGCGGGGCGGAAATCGTGCGCTTGGTTCGCTCCGGCCAAGCGGAGATCGGCGCCGGCACCCTCTCCACCCTGTCGGGCGACGTACCCATCCTCGATGGCGTGGACCTCTCCGGCATGGCGCCGAAGATTGCAGATGCGCGCCGCATTACCGAGGGGCTGATGCCCATCGCCAACCGTGATCTTGAGCGCTTCGGCGTGCGGCTGGTGATCATGTATCCCTTCCCCGCACAGGTTCTATTCTGCCGCTCGGCCTTCCGCTCGCTGGAGGATCTGCGCGGCCGCAAGATCCGCACCTTCGGTGCCTCGCTGACCGATCTCGTCAGCTCGCTCGGCGCGCAACCCGTCTCCATCGGCTTCCCGGAGGTGTATTCGGCACTCGAACGCGGCGTGGTGGATTGCGCCATCACCGGCACGGGAAGCGGCGCCGCGGCGCGCTGGCCGGAGGTCTCCTCCCACATCTCCGACCTGCCGCTCTCCTGGGCGGTGGCAGGCTACATGGTAAACCTAGCCTGGTGGAACCGGCTGGACCCCGCCGTGCGCGCCCATCTGGAAGCGACCTTCCAGGAGATGTCGGATAAGCTCTGGCAGCTCGGCGACGAAGGCACGCGGGACGGCATCGACTGCAACATCGGCAACCGCGAGGCCTGCCGCCTGAACCAGCTCGCCCCCCGCCCTATGACCGAGGTGAAGAGCACGCCAGAAGAGGCCGCTCGCCTGCGAGCCATATTCGAGCGCACCGTCCTGCCGAACTGGGTCGGGCGCTGCGGCGCGCGCTGCGGTGAGGTCTACAACCAGGTGATCGCCCCGATCAGCGGCGTCCGCTTCGGCGGATGACGCATTCCCTGCTGCGTGCCGCGCGGGGCCTGTCGGCTTGCACCGCGCACGCGGCTTCAATCATGGCGCACGTTGCCGGCTGGAACTACGTAGCCTGCGCCCTCTTCATCACCGCCGATGTGCTAGGCCGAAGCTTCCTTGGCTTCTCCTCCGCGGCGACGATCGAGGTCACCGGCTACATGCTGGCCGGCGGCATCGCCTGGGGGCTGGCGCATACCCTGGCGCGGCGCGCGCATATCCGGGTGGATGCGCTGGTGAACCGCCTACCGGCCCGGCCCCGCGCCGTGCTGCACATCCTAGCGCTCGCCCTGCTCGGCGTCTTCGCCGGGTTCTGCGCCTGGGCCGGCTGGTCGCTGCTGGACGAGAGCCTACTGTTCGACGCCCATGACAACAGCGCGCTCCACCTGCCGCTCGCGATCCCGCAGGGGATCTGGATGTTCGGCCTCGCCGCCTTCTGCGTGATGGTCGCCGTCCTGCTGCTGGAATCCATCCTCGGCCTCCTGCTGGAAGGCCCGTCTGCGGTGGACGCGCTGCTCGGCCCGCGGGGGCTTGAGGACGAGACGGAGGAGGCGTTGGAAGCCGTCGCCATGGCCCGCCAGGGAAACAGCACGCGATGATCGCCGTCCTCTTCCTCGTCCTGCTGCTCGGCGCCGCCGTCTTCGCAGCCGCCAGCGGCGGACAGGCCGTGCCGGTGGTCGAGATCCTGGCGCTGATCGGCGTCTTCCTCGTGTTCTTCGGCGCAGGCGTCTATGTGGCCGCGGTGCTCGGGCTGCTGGGCATCCTCGTCGGCCTCGCCTTCTCCGACCGGCCCTGGTGGCTCTTCGCCGGGCAGACCCTCTGGTCCCCCTCCAGCAACTTCGTCCTCGTCGCCGTCCCGCTCTTCCTCCTGATGGGCGAGATCCTGCTGCGCGCGGGCCTCTCGGACCGCCTGTACAAGGCGCTGAACCTCTGGCTGGGCCGCCTGCCCGGCGGGCTGCTGCACACCAACATCGTCGCCTGCGCCGTCTTCTCCGCCATCTCCGGCTCCTCGGTGGCGACGGCCGCCACCATGGGCTCCGTCGCCCTGCCCTGGTTCTCCGGCACGCGCTACAGCCAGCGGATGGTGCTTGGGTCGTTGGCGGCCGGCGGCGCGCTCGGCAACCTGATCCCGCCCGGCATCACCTTCATCATCTACGGGCTGATCACGGAGACCTCGGTCGGCGCCCTCTACATCGCGGCGCTGATCCCCTCGCTGCTGGTCACCGGCCTGTTCCTCGCGGTCATCCTCATCCACGGACTGCGGCACCCGATGGAGAAGGGCTCGCCCGTGCCGCTGCGCGACAAGCTGCGCGGCCTCGCCGATCTCGGCCCCACCATGGCGCTCATCCTCCTCGTCCTCGGCAGCATCTATGGCGGCCTCGCCACGCCCACCGAGGCGGCGGCGCTGGGCGTGGTCGGCGCGGCGGGCTTCGCGGCGCTCGACGGCAAGCTGAACTGGCGCATGCTGCACGCCTCCGCCGAAGCGACGGCGCGCAACACGGCGCTGCTCGGCCTCATCCTCTTCGGCGCCTATCTGCTGAACTACATCCTGACAGCGATCGGCGTCCCACAGGCCATGGCGGGGATGATCGGCGGCCTGCCCCTGCCGCCCTGGGCCATCATGGCCGCGATCATGATGCTGTACTTCGCCCTCGGCACCTTTATGGAGGGTTTCTCCATGATCATCACCACCGTACCGGTGGTGTTCCCCATCGTGGTAGCGCTCGGCTACGACCCGATCTGGTTCGGCGTCATCGTCACCATGCTGGTGGAGATCGCCCAGATCAGCCCGCCCGATGGCACCGTGATGTATGTGCTGCAGGGAATGCGCCGCCCGCCCGGCCCGATCGGGGACGTGTTCACCGGCGTGTTACCCTTCCTCGCCGCCTATCTCGTCGCGGTCGCGCTGATGCTCGCCTGGCCCGGCATCGCCCTGTGGCTGCCGGGCGTGATGAACTGACCTCTCAGAGAACCGGAAGACCGAACGTGACCGACTCAACGCGGCCCGTCCGCATCGCCGTGGATATCGGCGGCACCTTCACCGACCTGCAGGTGCTCGACGCACGCGACGGTTCCGTGCGCGCCTGGAAGACGCCGACCACGCCGCTCGACCCCTCCGAAGGCCTGCTGCGCGGCGTGCGGGAGGCCGCGTTCCGCTTCGGCTTTGCCCTGTCCGAGGTCGGGCTGCTGCTGCATGGCACCACTATCGCCACCAACGCGGTGCTGGAGCGCAAACTGGCCCGCGGCGCGCTGCTGACCACCGCGGGCTTCGAGGACGTGCTGGAGATCACGCGCCACTACCGCCGCGAGCTCTACGCGCTCGACCCCGATCCCTTCCCCGTGCTGGTCCCGCGCGACCGCCGCCTGGGCGTGCCCGAACGGGTGCGCGCCGATGGGAGCGTCGAGCAGGCCCTCGACGAATCCGCCCTCCCCGCCCTGCTGCAGCGGCTGGACGCGCTGGAGGTGGATTGCGTCGCCATCAGCCTCCTGCACGCCTATGCCAACCCGGTGCACGAGCAGCGCCTGCGCGACCTGCTGCTCGCGGCGCGGCCGCATCTCGCCCTGTCGCTCTCCAGCGAGATCAGCCCGGAAATCCGCGAGTACGAGCGCAGCTCCACCACCGTCCTCAACGCGCTCCTCGTGCCCGTGGTGCGCGCCTATCTCGAACGGCTGGAGCGGCGGCTGGGCGAGGACGGCTTCGCGCCCACCGTCTTCCTCGTGCAGTCCAATGGCGGCGTCTGCGGGCTGCGCCGCGCGGCCGAGCAGCCGGCGCGCCTCCTCCTCTCCGGCCCCAGCGGCGGCGCGCTGGCGGCGGAGCGGCTGGCCCAGCTGCTGGACCGGCCGGACCTCGTCGCCGTGGATATGGGCGGCACCTCCTACGACGTCTCGGTCGTGCTGGGCGGCCGCGTCTCGGTCGTCACCCAGGGCGAGGTGGACCGGCTGCCCGTGCGCCTGCCTATGGTGGAGATGCGCACCATCGGCGCCGGCGGCGGCTCCATCGCCGCGGTGGATTCTGGCGGCCGGCTCACCGTCGGCCCGCGCTCGGCCGGCGCGCGCCCGGGGCCGGTGGCCTATGGCCGCGGCGGCACGGAGCCCACGGTGACGGATGCTAACCTGGCGCTCGGCCGGCTGGACCCCGATTACTTTCTCGGCGGCACCATGGCGCTCGACATGGACGCCACCCGCCGCGCCATCGCAAAACGCGTCGCCGCCCCGCTCAGCCTCGGAGAGGAGGAGGCGGCCGAGGGCATCCTGCGCGTCACCGACGGCGCACTGGGCGCCGCCGTGCGCCTCTCGCTCTTCGAGAAGGGGCTAGATCCCCGCGACTTCACCCTGCTCTCCTTCGGCGGCGCCGGCGGTCTGCATGCCACCGCCGTGGCGGAGGAGGTCGGCATCCGCGAGGTCGCCTTCCCGCGGGAACCCGGCACGCTCTCCGCCTATGGCATCCTCTTCGGCGACCTCGTGCAGGACATCTCCCGCACCCGCGTCATCCCCGCCTCGCCGGATGGCATCGCGCCGCTCTCGGCCCTGATCGCGGAGTTGCGGGAGCAGGCGGAGGGGCGCCTGGCCGCCGATGGCGTCGCGCCCGAGGATCGCGCGATCGAGGTCTCGGCCGATATGCGCTACCGCGGCCAAGCCTTCGAGCTGCTGATCCCCTGGGGCGACATCGCTGCCCCTGGCGAGGCGGAGCTCGCGCAGCTCCTCGCCGCCTTCCACGACACGCATCGCCGCCGCTTCTCCTATGCCGACGAGGCGGAGGCGGCCGAGATCGTCACTCTGCGCGTCTCCGCCATCGGCCGCCTGCCGCGCCGCACCGCTGCCGAGGCCCCCATCGCCGACCGCCCGGCCCGCAAGGGCACGCGTCGGAGCTGGGAGGGCGGCGCCTGGCGCGACATCCCCGTCTGGGACCGCGAGGCGCTGACCGCGGCGGACCGCATCGAGGGCCCAGCCCTCATCGAGGAGAGCTTCGCGACCCACTGGATCGGCCGCGGCTGGGCCGCGGCGCTCGGCCCGGCCGGTGCGCTCGTCGCACGGCGCGAGGTAGAGGCTGCAGCGGCGACCACCACGGCGGCCTTGGGTCCAGTTGAGATCGAGGTGATCCGCAATGCCCTGACCGCCGCCGCCGCGGAGATGGACGTGACAGTCTGGCGCACCAGCCGCTCGACCATCGTGCGTGAGCTGCTCGACTACTCTACCGCCGTGTTCGACGCCGAGGGCAACAACCTCGCCCAGTCCGCGCGCATCCCCGGCCATCTGAACTCCATGAGCCACCTGCTGCGCGAGCTGCTGGACAAACATGTGGATGCGGAGAGCTGGGGCCCGGACGACGTGGTCGCCACCAATGACCCCTATTGCGGCGGCCAGCACCTGCCGGACATCGTCACCTACAAGCCCGTCTTCCATGAGGGCCGGCGCATCGCCTTCGTCGGCACGCTCTGCCACCATATCGACATGGGCGGACTGGCGGCCGGCTCCTATGCCGCGACCGCGACCGAGATTTTCCAGGAAGGCCTCCGCATCCCGCCGCTCAAGCTCGTCGAAAACGGGAAACCCAATGCGGGCGTCTGGGCGATGATCCGGCAGAATGTCCGCAAGCCCGCGCTTGTCCTGGGCGATCTCGCCTCACAGCTCGCCAGCCTCGATGTCGGCGCGGCCGCCATTCGCCGCCTCGCCACACGTTACGGCGCTGAGGGGATGATTGAGGCCGGGCAGCGCATCCTGGATGCCAGCGAGGCGACGATGCGCGCCGCGATCGGGCGCATGCCGGACGGCATCTACGAGTTCGAGGACTTCCTCGACGATGACGGCGTGGTGCTGGACCAGCCGCTGCGCCTGCATGTGCGGCTGGAGATCGCGGGTCACACCATCACCGCCGATCTCTCGGGCTGCTCCCCCCAGGCGAAGGGGCCGGTGAATGCCACCCTCGCCTCCTCCGCCGCCGCGGTGCTCTTCGCCGTGATGTCGGCGAGCGACGAGCCGCTGGCCGCCAATGCCGGCTGCTACCGCCCCGTTCGCATCATCGCGCCCGAGGGCCTCTGCGTGAACGCCCGCCATCCTGCGCCTGTGGCGCATCGCGTCGCGGTCAGCCACCGCCTGCTCAACGCCGTGCACGGCGCGCTTCATGGCGCCGTGCCGGACCGCATCCCCGCCGCCTATTACGGCAACTCCTATGTCTGTACCTTCCAGACTGTGGCGGCGGACGGATCGCGGGAGGTGCTGGTGGAGATCGAGATCGGCGGCTCGGGCGCGCATCCTGGCAAGGACGGGGTGAATGCCTATGCGTCCGGCATGCACAACAACAGCAACATCCCCGTGGAAATGGTAGAGAGCGGCATGCCGCTGACCATCACCGCCTATGGCCTGCTGCCCGGTTCCGGCGGGTTGGGGCAGCATCGTGGCGGGCTCGGCCTGTTCCGCGAATGGCGGGTGGATTCCGAGGGCTGCATCCTTACCACCAACATGGACCGCTTCCATCACGCCCCCTACGGCCTGGCAGGCGGCGGGCCGGCCGCGGTCGGCCGCCTGCTCCTGATCCGGGACGGGGTGGAGACGCCGATCCGGCCGAAGACCGATGGCCTGCTGCTCCGCCGCGGTGACGTGGTACGGCTGGAGACATCGGGCGGCGGCGGCTTCGGGCCGGTGGAGGCGCGCGACGCCGAGACGACGGCGCGCGACGCCGCGCTGGGCTACGTCAACGCAGGCATGGAAGCCTAGAGCACATACGGCCTGTACGGTTTGAAGGGTTCTGTTTCGTCGCTCCCGATGGAGTAGAGCAGAAGCTCCGGGCTGCCGAGTTCCTCACCAGGCAGCGAGTGCTTGGACGCCAAAGGCGTTGTTGCACACACCTTGTAGGTAGGCCTGCATGAGCAAGGCATCGTCACGGGGTGAGCGGCGGAAGACCCGCTACCGGACCCGGACCTGACGTAAGTATGACCGTGGTCTGAGCGCCCGGGGCGACCTGACGGTGTGGCTCTCGCCGGATCTGGCGTGGCACGCCGCCGAGGGCACGGGCCGGCGGGGGCGGCCACCGACATTCAGCGATGCGGCGATCCAGGCAGTGCTGACGCTGAAGGTGCTGTACCAGCTTCCACTGCGGGCGGCCCAGGGCATGGCGGGGAGCCTGATCCGGCTGGCGGGCCTCGGGTGGAGGGTGCCGCATTACAGTACCCTCTCGCGGCGTCAGAAAAACCTCACCGTCGTCATCCCTACCGCCCACAAGGCGGACCGCTGCACCTCGTCATCGACAGCACGGGGCTCAAGTTGCTCGGCCAGGGCGAGTGGAAGGTCAGGAAGCATGGGGCCGACAAGCGCCGGGTGTGGCGCAAGGTACACCTCGTGATCGACGCGGACAGCCACGAGGTCAGGGCCGTAGAGATGACCAACCACCGTCACGGCGACGAAAGGATCGTGCCGGGCCTGCTGGCGCAGGTGCCCGAGGGGGACAGGATTGGGGTGATCAGCGGTGACGGCGCCTATGACACCCGCGGCGTCTACGAGGCCTCTGCCTCACGGGATGCAGCCCTGGTCGTGCCACCTCGCCGCAACGGCAAGCCGTGGAAGGCGAGGACCACCGGGGCTGCCGAGCGCAACGAGAGCTTGCGGGCCATCCGGCACCTCGGCCGACGGCTCTGGAAGCGATGGAGCGGCTACCACCGCCGCAGCTTGGCCGAGACGGCCATGTCCCGCCTTAAGTGCCTGGGCGAGCGCCTCTCGGCCCGCGACCCCGCTCGTCAGGTCGCTGAAGTTCAAATCCGCTGCGCCAGCCTCAACATCTTCAACGCCCTTGGTATGCCCGACACCATCGCCCGCGTTTAGATCAGAGCACGACAGGAACACTCACACCCTCGGCCTGTTTTGCGCAACAGCGCCGAAGAACAATCTATTGCAAAGCGCTGAAACGAAATTGTTTTGATCGCTTACCTCAGCTCGCCTCGCACCATGTGGCCATAAGCGCGGCGGCGACGCGAACGAACCGTAGATAATCGGCCAGCTCCACCCATTCGTCCGTTCCGCCAGTCTGGGTAAGGTCACCGCATAGCGGGCCGAGGCCGACCGCGGCGATGCCTTTCTGAACGATTGGGTTCCGGATATCGCTCGACGTGTGCATGGGATTCACCTGTGGAGACTTACCTGTGACAGCCAAGATCGCCGCCGCTGTTGCTTTGTAGAGGGGATGCGCCACTGCGACCTCAGCGCCCGACACCCCCGCATCCCAGATGATCTCTGGCGGATGATCACGGAGCCAAGGGTCGCGACTGCTCACCGCTTCAACGGCTGCCATGATCTCGGCCTGTACTGCAGCGAGAGTCTCCCCGGGCGGAAAGGACAGGGCTGCACCCATGGTACAGCGGTCCGGCATGCGCGACAGCGCGTCGGGCCGGCCTGCGGCAATTTGCGACAGCATCAGGTTCGTAGATCGTCCGACAGCGCCATGCAGCGCCGGGTGATGCACGCGCGCCCCGCGCTGCTCGTCCAGTACCTGCAAGCCCTCCGCAATACGGAACATGGAGGTGATGGGATTGGAACCCAAATGGGCGAAGCCGGTCTGGTGCGGCTCTCCCGTATCTGGTGGCCGTCCCTGTACCACGATGCGGAACTCCAGCTGCCCTGCAGCGAAGGCCTTGATCTCACCCATGCCAGCGCCGGACTCCGCGGGATGCAGGTAAACGGCGGCATCGGCTTGCAATCCCCCATGCAGCAGCGCTGAAACGCCGCGCGCGTGTCGTTTGCTCGGGGTACTGGCTAAAATGATATCACCGGACGGGCGCAGGCCGCTGGCCAGCAGAATTCGCAGCCCTTCGATCATGACAGCAACCCCGGCCAGGTCATCCGCCACTCCCCAGCCATGCAGTCGCCCCGCCTCCATCACGCCCGCGAAGGGGTCGTGGCGCCAAGCCTCGATGCAGGCCACAGGCTCGCTGTCTGGATGCGCAAAAAGGATGAGGCTGCGCCCGTTCGCTGTGCCGTGCAGGCGCGCCACGACACTCTCCCGGGCTTCCGTCGCGATAGCTTCGGTGCCGGCGAACTCGGCGACCATCGGAACCTCGGCGGGATTGTAGCGAACGGTCTGCACGGCACATCCCAGCGCCTCAGCAACTTCCGCCACGTATCGCTGCACCGCGGGTTCGCCGTCCTGATTGCGGCGGATCAGCGCCCGAAGGAAGTCGATGCTTTCCTGCTGGCCTGCCTCCGCCGCGGCTGCGATGCGGGCCTGAAGTCCCTCGTCCATAACGCCTCTCAGACCATAATTGCCGCCTGCCGCCGGCGCAGCAGACGCATGAGCGTGAATGTCGTGTAGTCCGCCGGATCGTCCGCAACCGGCGTTCCTCGCCCGCCAACGAAGATGCGCACCGGCCCAGGTCCCGCCTCAGCGACGACCTCGAAGGTGGCCTGGGTCAGGCCGGGATCGCTCGTCAGCTCCAACCGAGTGGCATCCAGCCCAAGACCTGCCAGCGCGACGGCGACCGAAACATTGAGGTGCCGCGGGAAGCGCGCCGCTGCCTCGCGCACGCTGCCGGCGAAGACGAGTTGCGGCACGCCCTGGCCATCCCCCACTCCTGCAGCGCCCAGTCGTGCCGGAGGATAGGCCACCCTTAACGTGACCGCTGTCAGCACGTCCTCGCGTGCAGCAGCGAGGAAGCCGAGTGAGGCCGCTGCGCCCGCAGGAATCTCGATGCGCCCCGGACCTTTCCGGGCCGCAGCGAACAGCCGCTCCTCAACGTCACGATCGGCAAGCGCTGCGAGGGAGAGAGGAATGAGGTCGATACCCTCCGCCAGCAGTGCGGGCCCGGAGGAAGCGAGCGTGGCCGCCGAGGCGCATTCCACCGCCACGTCGGGCGAGCGCGCGATGAAGGCGGTGAGATCGGTGCAGGTCACGGCCTCCCCGAACCGCGCCGCCACCTCCGCTCGCTGCCCCGGCCGGCACAGCAGCGCCACAAGCTGCGGCGCGTCGGGGGTTCCCGGCAGCCGCGCGGCGAGGCGCTGGCCGATGCGGCCGCAGCCCAAGACTCCGAAGCGTTCGCGAGGCCGGCGCGCCGGGCCGTCATCGGCCATCGACCAGCTCCGCCTTGGCGAGTTCCACCGGGCGGTCCGACTTGCCGTAATAGGCCTCGATGCGGCGCTGCACGAATTCCCAGGCGGTCGTCATGGCCAGGTAGATGATGGCGATACAAACGAAGACCTCCAGCACCTCGAAGCGCTGCTGCATCAGGATTTGCCCGCGGCGCAGCAACTCCTCGACCGAGATGACGGAGACGATGGAGGTGGTCTTCAGCAGCCCGTTTACCGAATTGCCCAGCGCCGGCACGATCACCCGTAGCGCCTGCGGCATGATGATCAGGATGAAGGTCTGCCAGCGGTTCAGGCCGAGCGCCTGGGACGCGTCCCTCTGCGTGCGCGGCACCGACTGGATGCCGGCGCGCAGGATCTCGGACAGATAGGCCGCCTCGTTCAGGACGAGCCCCAGCAGCGCCGATTCCATGACGCTGAATCGCGCGATGCCGAGCTGCGGCAGGCCCGTGTAGATGATGATCAGCTGCACGAGCAGAGGTGTGCCGCGGAACAGCCAGACATGCGCCCGGGCGATCCAGCGCAGCACCGCCCAGCGCGAGGAGCGCATCAGCACCAGCACCAGCCCGAGGATCAGGCCGAGCACCAGCGTCGCCGCAGTCAGGCCCAGCGTGACGAGGGCGCCGCCCAGCAGGTAGGTGTTGGTGAAGTACCCCCAGAACCCCGCCCAATTCCAAGCCATCAGCGCAAACCTTCAAATCGGGACGGGGACCGGGGCAGCAGGCGTCAGCCCGGGCCGGGGCCGCGGATCGAGAACTCGGCTTCGGCCATCTTCAGCACGCCGTAGCGGTCCAGCATCGTGTCGTAGCTGCCATCGCGCTTCAGCCCGTTCAGCACGCCGACGACCTCCTGGGCGAGCGTCCGGTTGGCGAAGGCGAAGGTGGCGGTCTGCGGGAACAGGCCGGCGATGGCGCGGGTGAAGTCGCCGCGCTCCTGCCAGAACATCGCCGTTGCATCGATCGAGGTCGCGGCGTCCACCTGGCGGGCGCGCAGCGCCTGGAAGGCCTCGCCGAAGTTGTTGAAGGTACGGATCTGCAGGCCGGGCTTGCCGGCGGCCAGCAGCATCCGGTCGACCTCGCGCGTGCGCATCTCCTCGACACCGCCGAGCTCGACGCCGACCGCGCGGCCCGAAAGGTCCTCCCACTTGCCGATGCGCAGCGGGTTGCCCTTGCTGACGAGGAAGCTCACGGCGGCTTGCTCGTAGGGCACCATGTACATCAGCCTGGACCGTTCCTCGGTCCAGAAGATGCCGGTGTTGATCATGTCCCAGCGCTTCGCGGCCAGGCCCGGCACCATCGCGGAGAACTCGATGCGCACATATTCGGGCGTGAGGCCGAGCGCGCGGGCGATCATGTTGCCCAGCTCGACGCGCATGCCCTGAAGCTCGCCGCGGTCGTTGACGAACTGCAGCGGCGGCAGGGTGGGGTTGATCGACATAACCAGCGTGCCGGGCTTGATGATGTTGGGCGGCGCGATTTTTGCCTGGGCAAGGGAGGCGCGCGGCGCCACCGAGAGCGCCGTGGCACCCGCCAGCCCGGCCAGGATGTCGCGACGGCGCAAGGCCTGATCTGGTGCAGCCTTCGCCGGAGTGGGCTGGGTCATCGCAATCTCCTTGTCCTGTCGCGCTGGTCCGAGGCTATCGGCTGAGGCATACAGAGCGTATACAAAAAGTGGGCCACGACAAGCTGAAACCGTGGCCGGAACGAGGAGGCAGCGGATGGCTGAGGGGCAGGTGATGACCGTGCTGGGCCCGATCCGGCCCGAGGCGCTGGGCATGACGCTCATCCATGAGCATCTGCTCTGCGACCTGACGGCGCCGGCTGCCCGCGGGTTAGGCACGCCCGAGGTCGAGATCACCCTCGCCAATGTCTTCGAAGTGAACTACCGGCCGGGTGCCTATCCCGGGAACCATCACCTCCAGGATGCCGTGGTGGCTGCGCAGGAAGCGCGGCTGTTTGCCGAGGCGGGCGGCGGCACGATCGTGGAGGTGACGACAGGCGGCCTGCTGCCCGATCCGGAGGGCCTGGCCGGAATCGCGCGGCAGTCCGGCGTGAACATCATCATGGGCGCCGGCTTCTACACGGCAGCCTATCTCGATGCGGACACGCAGGCGCTTTCGCGTGAGGCAATGGCCGAGATCATCATTGCGCAGCTGCGTGAAGGCACCTGGGGCAGCCGGATCCGCTGCGGCATCATCGGCGAGATCGGCTGCTCCTGGCCGCTTGTGCCGGTGGAGCGGCGTGCCCTGCAGGCGGCGGCCGATGCGCAACGCAGGACAGGGGCCGCCATCACCGTGCATCCGGGCCGCCACCCTGCGGCGCCGCATGAAATCCTCGATGTGCTGCAGGCGGCCGGTGCCGACATCTCCCGCGTCATCATCGACCACATGGACCGCACCTATGAGGATGACGGCGAGGTCGTTGCCCTCGCGCGGCGCGGCTGCGTGGTGGAGTTCGACTTCTTCGGCATCGAGATGTCGAACTACTGGATGGGCATGGCCGACCTGCCGAGCGACTGGATGCGCCTGCGCTGCATCCGGCGCCTCTTCGAGGCCGGGCTGGGCGATCGCGTCACCCTCTCGCACGACATCTGTACCCGGTCCCGCCTGCAGCATTACGGCGGGCACGGATATGGCCATCTGCTGCGCAACGTCGTCCCGCTCATGCGGGATCGGCAGTTCACCGAGGCCGAGATCGCGACCCTGCTGGTGGAGACCCCGCGCCGGCTGCTGACGATGCTGGGCTAGCGGGTCAGCTCACCACAGTCAGCGCGAAGGCGTGCAGGCTGCGTAGATGCACCTGCGCCGCCTTCCGAACGGCCTTGGCATCCCCTGCCTCCAGCGCGTCGAGGATGGCGACATGCTCGCGGTTGTCGGGCTGCAGCCGGTCGCGCAGCCGGGCGATCTCGAACAGATGCGTCGTCGCGCGCAGCGCGCGCACCATCTGGGTCAGCACGGGATTGCCACAGGCATCGATGAACAGGTTGTGCAGCCGCGCATCGACGCGCCAATGCGCCTCCCGCTCGTAATCCTGGGCATCGCTCAGCGCCAGGATCTCGGCCCGCACGGCCGCGATCTCCGCGGGAGCGATGCGGCCGATGGCCAGGGCGGCGGCCTCGGGCTCGAGGATCTCGCGCACCTTCAGGCTGTGCAGATATTCCGCCAGGTGCACGCCGCGCACCATGTAGGACCGGCTGCCGTTCTTCACGACCAGCCCCTCGCCCTCCAGCCGCTGCAGGGCTTCGCGCAGCGGCGTGCGGGAGATTTTTAGCGCCTCGGCCAGCTTGGCCTCGAGGATCGCCTCTCCGCCCTTCAGCCGGTGGCTGCGGATCATCGAGGACAGGGAGGCATAGGCCAGCGCCGAGAGGTTCCCCTGCGGGGGCTGTTGCGGGGTCTCGTCGGGCGGCGCCATCGCGTCCTTCTGTCGCGTCAGTCGCGGCTTTTCAAGCAGCGCTGGGGGCCATCACGGGAAGGTCGAGCGCCTGGAGCACGGCCCGCAGTTGCGGCCGCATTGAAGCGGGCAGCGGCAGGCGCGGCGGCCGCGGCGGGCCCGCCGACATGCCGATCATCTCCAGCGCCGCCTTGGTGCCGGCGACGTAGCGCGGCCCGCCGACCCACCAGAGCAGGTCCACCATGCGCTGGTGGATGGCGCGCGCCTCGGCTGGGTCGTTGCGGTCCGCCGCCGCCTCGAACAGCGCGGCCGAGAGGTGCGGCGCGACGTTGGAGCACACCGCCACCCAGCCCTGGGCGCCGAGGAAGAAGGATTCATAGCCGAGCACGCCGGCGAAGACCGTCATCCGGTCGCCGCAGAGCCGGATGATGTCGCGCACCCGCGTCACGTCCAGCGTCGATTCCTTGATGTACTGGACGGCATCGATCTCCGAGAGGCGCGCCACCGTCTCCGGCAGCATGTCCACATTCGCCGCGTTCGGGTTGTTGTAGATCATGATCGGAATGCCGATGCCGTCCGCAATGGCCTTGTAGTGGACGTACAGTTCCTCCTCCGTCGGCACCGCGTAGAAGGGCGGGATGACCATCACACCATCGGCCCCCATCGCCTCGGCCTCGCGCGAGAGGGCGACCGCATCGGGCGTCCATTCGGCGCCCGTGCCCACCAGGACAGGCACGCGCCCGGCCGCGGTGGAGACGACGGTCTCGATCACCTCCTGCCGTTCGTCGCGCGTCATCGACAGGAACTCGCCGGTGGAGCCCAGCGGCACCAGCCCGTGAATGCCCTCGGTGATCTGGTACTCGACCAGGCGCTTCAGCGCCGGCACGTCCACCCGTGCGCCATTGGCGGTGAAGGGGGTGACGAGAACGGTGTAGGTGCCCCGGAAGTGCTGCAAGCCGACCTCGGTGTTTGTGTGACGGGCGAGGAGGCCAGGGAGACCGGCCGACATCCCGTGGCGACGCCGCCTTGCCAAACAGGACCGTTGTTTGCATACCTTATGTATATCGTCCGGGCTTGTCCATTCGCCATGCGCCGTCCCCTATGCGTCTGAGCCACCGGCGCCTTCTCCCCGGTGAGGCCGGCGGAACCTTCACCTTTGATGGCTCTCCGGTCGAACTCCTGCCCGGCGAGACGATCGCCGCCGCCCTCGCCGCGGCCGGCCAGGTGGCGCTGCGGCGGGACCGCAAGGGCGAGACCCGTGGCCTGTGGTGCGGCATGGGCGCCTGCTTCGATTGCGTGGTGACGGTGGATGGGCGCGGCGGCCAGCGCGCCTGCCTGGTGAAGGCCGAGGCCGGCATGGTCGTCGGCAGCGCTCCCCCGGCCCCCGAGGCCGCCCGCCCCCTCGTCCCGACCCCGGCCCAGGCGGAGGAGGTGACCGCCGACGTCGCCGTCATCGGTGGCGGGATCGGCGGACTGACCGCTGCGGCGCATCTGGCCGAGGGCGGCCTGCGCGTCGTCCTCGTGGACGAGCGGCCGCAGCTGGGCGGGCAGTATCTCAAGCCTGTCGCCACCTCCCACCAGGAGACCGGCGGACCGCTTGACCGGCAATTCGCCGAGAGTGCCGCCCGCAGCGCAGCCGCGCGCCGTGCCGGAGTGGAGATCTGGCAGGAGGCCACGGCCTGGTCCGCCTTCAAGCCCGACGAGATCGGCGTGTTCCAGTCGGACCGGGCCCGGATCCTGCGCCCCCGCCGTCTCCTGCTGGCCCCCGGCGCCTATGAGCGCCCGGTGCCAATTCCCGGCTGGACCCTGCCCGGGGTAATGACCACGGGCGCGGCGCAGACCCTGGCCCGCGCCTACCGTGTCTTCCCCGGACGGCGCGTGGTCATCGGCGGCAACGGCCCGCTGAACCTGCAGCTCGCGGTGGAACTGTCCGGGGCCGGGATCGAGGTTGTCGCGGTCGTGGAGGAAGCGGAGCGCCCTTCCTGGCGCGCCTGGAGGCAGGCGGCGCGGGCGCTGCGCCATGCCCCCGCGCTGATGGCCCAGGGCGCCCGCTACCTGGCCTTGCTGAAGGCGCGCGGCGTCCCGGTGCTCTGGGGCGCGCGCGTCACGGAATGCCGGGGCGAGGACCGGGTGACGGGATGCCGGATCGCGGGCCCGGGCTGGGAACGGGAGGAGACGAGGATCGACACCGTCGCCCTCGGCCATGGCTTCATCCCCTCCACGGAGCTCGCCCGGCAGCTTGGCTGCCGCCATGTTCCGGTCCAGCGGCATATCGGCTTCCTCGCGACCGTCACCGATGCCGAGGGCCGCACCAGCCTGCCGCCCGTCTTCGCCATCGGCGACGGCGCCGGGTTAGGCGGGGCCGCGGTCGCCCGGGAGCGCGCGGTGCTGGCGGCCGATGCCATTCGGCGTGATCTGGGCGCCACACCTCTGGCGGGCGCGAAAACCCGGCGTGCCCGGGCCGCGCTGGCCGATGCGGAGGCCTTCCAGGACGCCCTGTGGGGCCTGTTCGCCGCGCCCGCCTTCACGGCCCGCACCATCGCGGATTCGACCGTTGTCTGCCGCTGCGAGGGGGTGACGGCGGGCACCATGCGGACCGCCATCGCCGCGCACGGCCCTGATTCCGGCACGGTAAAGCGCCTGACTCGCACCGGAATGGGCCGCTGCCAGGGCCGCAACTGCGCCGCCGTGCTGGCCGCGCTGGTGGCCGAGGCGGGAGGCAGCCCGCCGCATCCCTTCGCCCTTTTTGCGCCGCGCCCGCCCGCAAAGCCGATTCCGCTCTCGGTTCTTGCTGCCGAGAAGGAGGAATGGGTCGGACACCGCCGTTCCACTCCGCCGGCCATTGTGCCGCGCTCCGGCCGAGAGGCCACTGGGCGTGGGCTGGAGGGACGGGAGGTGGACGTGCTGGTCGTCGGCACTGGCATCGTCGGCGCTTGCGTGGCGCGAGAACTGGCGCGGGCCGGGCTTGGCGTGTTGGCGGTGGACCGGGACGCGCCTGGGCAGCAGGCCTCCACGGCCAATGCCGGCTCCCTGCATGTCCAGCTCCTCTCCTTCGACTTTGGAGCCAAGGCAGAGGCGGGCGGCAACCCGGCTGCTGAAACCCTGCGGCTGGGCAACCCCGCCATCGCCCTGTGGCGGGAGATGGCCGAGGCGGCCGCAGCGCTCGGGCTCGAACCCTTCGAGCTCGCCATCACAGGCGGGCTGATGGTGGCCGAGACGGAGCGGGACTTAGCCTTCCTCGCCCAGAAGGCGGCGCTGGAAGGGCGCTACGGGGTGGAGACTCACATCATCAGCGCCGCCGAGCTACGCGCGCTGGAGCCGAAACTCTCGCATGGCCTGATCGGCGCCGCCTTCTGCCCCTCCGAGGGCAAGGTCAACCCGCTGGGCGCCACCTTCGCTGCCATGGCCCTCGCGCGGGCCGCGGGGGCAGAAATTGTTGCCGACGCGCCGGTGCTGGGCATTGAGCGCGAGGCGGCCGGCTTCCGCGTCACGACCGGTGCCGGTGTGGTGCGGGCCGGGCGGATCGTCAACTGCGCCGGCGCCTGGACGCCGCGGATCAGCGCCATGGTTGGCCGGCCCATCCCTGTCGCCGGTGCGCCGCTGCAGATGATGGTGACCGAGCCCGGTCCGCCTGTGCTGTCCCGGCTCGTGGCTCACGCCGACCGGCATCTCAGCCTCAAACAGACCGCGGTGGGAAGCTTGCTGATCGGCGGCGGCTGGTCCGCGGGGCTGGACGAAGCAACAGGTGCCAGCACGGCGCTGCGCTGGGCGATGGAGGGCAATGCCTGGGTGGCGCAGCGCGTGCTGCCAGCGGCCTCGCAGTTCCACCTGCTGCGCGTCTGGGCGGGGATGAACATCAATATCGACGGTGCCCCGATCCTTGGTGAAATGCCGGGCACACCTGGGTTCTTCAACTGCGTGACTTCCAATGGCTACACGCTGGCGCCGGTGGTCGCGCGGGTGACAGCCGAATTAATGAAGACAGGCCGAGCAGGCATTGACTGCGCCCCTTTCACGCTCGATCGGTTCTGATGTGGAGTCTTCATTTCCAGTGGTGGCCGAGCTCCCTTGGGGGCATCCTTAGATTGGCCTGCCGCCAGCTTGCTCGAGTCACCTACCCCCGGTAGTTGGCTGAGATAACCGCCCCCGCCTGCCCCAGCTTCGGCGGGTATCGCTTCCCGGCTGAGATCATCAGCCAAGCGGTGTGGCCTTACTTCCGCTTCCCGCTCAGCTTGCGGATGGTCGAGGACATGCTGGCTTTCCGCGGCATCGTGGTTAGTCAAGAAACACTGCGGCAGTGAGGCCGCAAGTTCGGCCAGGCTTTCGCCAATCAGATCCGGCGCCGGCTGCCCCGGGCCGGTGACAAGTGGCACCTGGATGAGGTCGTCCTCAAGATCAACGGCGTGACGCATTGGCTTTGGCGCGCCGTCGACCAGACCGGGATGGTGCTTAACGTGCTGGTGCAGAGAAGGCGCGATAAGCAAGCTGCCGAGCGGGTACTCAGGAAGCTGTTGAAGCGGCAGTCGCGGACACCACGGGTCATGATCACCGACAAGCTGGCGAGCTACGGCGCCGCGAAAACGGACGTGATGCCGGCTGTTGAACACCGACAGCACTAGGGGCTGAACAACCGGGCAGAGAACTCGCATCAGCCAAGTCGAAGACGAGAGCGGCAGACGAAGCGCTTCAAGTCAGTTGGTCAGGCGCAACGCTTCCTCTCCGCCCATGATGGAATCAACAACCTCTTTCATCCCGGCCGCAACCACGTCACTGCCAGCGAGTACCGCGCCGCAAGAGCGCGCGCGTTCGAGGTGTGGTCCGACATCAGCGGGGTCGCCGCGTGGGCTCGATCGCCCTCAATCCCGTTGTCGATCATTAAGCTTCGTCGCCCCAACGGCGATAAGTTGACGGTGCCCTACGCTGGTTCGGAGATGTTTCGGCCGAAACTTCCCCAGCGTCAGAGAGATCTGCGTAACCGACTCAAAGAAGTTCAATTCATTCTGGCTTGGTACGTACTCTTGCACCACTGATAGGGTATGTGCAGATAAGCTTATCCGGATACTTATCCCTATCCCGCGACTGAACTCCATTCCAGCGAGTCCGGCATCGCCAGGTACCTCGGTTTTTAATGCGAGATAACATTTTCGTGATGGCACCAAAGCGCCGGCAAAACAGCTGACAGGAGGGCCGGATCTCAGAATGTTGCTCGTCTCTCGTCGTGGGACGAGCGCAATCTAAGGAGCCGATCCGTGACCCTGGCACACATCGAACCGACGCCCCGTGTTCGTGCCGTCTCGAAGATCCACCAGACTGAGGCCGATCCGGCGCGGGTGCAGCCTGAACTCGACCCGGGCGTACTCGACGCGATGAACGTCATGAAGAGGCAGCGCAAGCGCCTGGAGAAGGCATCGGCTTCCGTCGGCAACATCCTGATCGCCGCCGTCGAGACGGCGCGCGAAAATGCTAAGGCCCTCACGACTGAGCAGACGCAGGAACTCATCGAGCAGGCGCGTAAGGCTGGAGTCCTGGGCAGGCGGCCGGAACTCCAGACATCAACCGCCGCACTCCTCGGCTACGCCATGCATGGCCTGGAAAACTACCGCGGGACCCTCAGCAAGGCGCGGCGCATCGCGCAATATGCCGTGGATCAAGGTGCGACGATCCCCGAGCTCGTCGAGCGCGAGGGGGGATTCTGGACGATCTACGACAAGGCAGCTGCCGAGGACGGGACGAAGAAGAAGCGAAAGGACAAACCCGCCCAGGAGCACCGGATTACCATCACCATCCCACCCGCATGGGTAGAACGCGAGAAGCAGGGTCTGTCCCGCATCGTCCTCGTGCGGTCCACGGATGGGATTTACACCGCACTGGAGGAGGATATCCCGTCGGGGATGGCTGGCCACGTCCTTAATCAGGTGAACACGAACGGCGATGCGGCTCCCAGCGCTCCGCCCTCCTCCGGGGAGCTTGGCCCACAGGCGGCGGGTGCGACCGGGCAAGCGCGTCTTAAGGCCGATGCCCGTGAGTTCGTGGCGAGCAACGACGGCGAGCCGGCAGATACCCTGTCGCCGTCCCCGGATGAAGCCCAGAACACAGTGGCCGTCTTGGAGCCGCAGGCCAACGCCGACCTGCTCTCGTCTCTCGCGCCGCCGACGCCAGCCACGCATCAGGAATTCGACGCGACGCTCTTCGCAAGCCAACTGTTCACCGTTCCCTACCTGCAGAAGTCTCACCCCGATGATTTCGGGATCCTGAGGCGTCACGCGATTGGCAAGAAGCGCAACGTCCGGCAGGCGACCGGAATGGTGAGCAACATCCATGTTTGGGAGGCGCCTGAGCAGGTTCCTGATGAGCTAACCGCGGTGCTTCGTCGCCATGGTGCTCGCCTCGTAATGGCTAGCGATCTCGTGGACGCCGGTTAGACGCTGCACCATGTCCCAGCTGGCGCCATTTCCATTCTTCCGGGTCGAGGGTCACCCGCGGGATCCCCAGAAGAGCAAAGTCGCCGGCCAGAAGCAGTGGTCCATTCGCGACGCGGTTGCGGAGATGGTGCGGGAGGCCGGGCACTGCCCGCATGTTGCTGAGCCGAGGGCGCCCGTGATCCTGGTGGGGCCACCGCCCGACGAGGTCGCCAAGCTAGCCGAGAGAAGGGCGGCTGAGGCGCACGACCCACTCGGGCGCAGCATCCGCCGCGACGGGATCATTCTCGTGACCATGGTCGCGTCATACCCGAAGACCTGGAAGGAGGTGAAAGCCTCGCCAGAGGAGGAAAAGCGTTGCAAGAAATGGGTGAAAGACGGCGCCAAGTTCATCCATCGCGAACTCGGCCCGGACTCTGGAGTCCTCCTCCATGTGGACGAGAAGCGTCCTAATCTCCACGGGTACGGCGCCGCACCCGTGTCACCCGGGGAGACAAAGGAGGGCAAGGCGATCAAGGTGCTCGACGTCGGCCCGATAGACCCCGGCCGGCGTGCGCGGAACGAGGTCAGGCGGAGTGGTGGGAGCTGGAAGGCGGCGAACCGGGCCGCAGCATCCGCCTACCGTGACCTCAACTTCCGGTTTGCCAGGGATGTCTCCCTCCCAGCTGGCCACAGGATGTCAGGCCTCGAGGGAACGGGACGTCGCCGAACGGATGCACCGACCTTCCGGGAAGATGCAGGTCTGATTGCGGAGAACGCGGCGCTGAAGAAGCGGGTCGAGGAACTTGAAGCCGACCAGCGCCGAAGCGACCGGCTCGCGGTCCAGATCGCGGCGGCCGCCAGAGCCGGGATGTCATCCGGGCAAGAAGAAAGGCGTTCTGGCCGCCCGCCGATCCGGCGTTCGTTCGTCACGGAGGCCGCGCAGCAGCGGATGGGCGATGAGGCGCCTCGCGAGCAGCTCCAGGAGGACGGGTCGGTGATCCTGCTCCCGGCGGGCTCACCCGGTGAGCGGGTTCCGAGGTCCCTGCTCCGGAGCGTGCAGGAGGCGAGGGCGGACGATGCGGTGATCTCTTGGCTTCAAAGTGAGCTCCTGGCTGAGACCGCAGAGCAGGAGAAAGCGGAAGCGAGAGCAGCCGCGGCTGAACGTCGAGCTGACGAGGAAGAAGCAAAGCATTCGGCCACCGTGACCGCGCTGCGTGCCGAGATGCTTCGGCGGGAGACTCTCGTCGCGGGTGAAGAGGAGAAGGCGCGGCAGTTCGCGACGGTCATCGACGCTCTCCGAAAAGCCGCGGCCGACAACTACCTGCCGGTCAGTACGATCGGAACTGCCACAGAGGCTGAGGCGCTCGGGAGGGCCGCGCCAGAGGCCGGCGTGCTGGTGCGATCGCTGGTCGACGAGCTTCGCGTTCGTCCGACGCGCGACGAGCTCGCCGCCCTAGAGAAAGAGCGGGACGACGAGGCGCGCCGGGCAAGGGCAGCTGAGGAAAAGGCTCGGCAAACGGAGGAGGAAGTCGTGGCGACGCGGCAAGAGGCCGCTCGGGTCAGAAATCAGCTGCGCGATGCGAACCAAA
The DNA here is from genome assembly GCF_054165765.1 of Roseomonas sp. WA12. Taxonomy (NCBI): domain Bacteria; kingdom Pseudomonadati; phylum Pseudomonadota; class Alphaproteobacteria; order Acetobacterales; family Roseomonadaceae; genus Roseomonas; species Roseomonas sp. WA12. Next base: position 147,775 of record NZ_JBSTUI010000002.1, read on the forward strand.
ACCTGAGGAGAACGGAGGACGACCTGCGCGGGGAAACGAACGCGCGCCTCGCAGCACAAGCCTCAATGGCACAGATGCTGGATGCGCAGGCCGGCCTGATCAAGCAAGCTAAGGAGCATGGTAAGGTCCTCGGCCGAGCCTCCGCCGAGACGGAGCTGGTCGATGCGCTTGGCTCCCTCGAGATCATGGCCGGCCTTCGACCAGTCCACGACGTGACGAACGCGATCAGGGAGGCCCGGCAGGCGCTCGCGGGTGAGGAGCGGCGTGCGGCCGAGGCAGAGGCGGCGGTATTCGACCTGCGGGCGAAGGCTAAAGGTCTGATCATCCGTGAGGAGGTGCTTGGGCAGCTACCAGCATTCGCAAGGGAACACATGGCGTCCGATGCCATCGTCCTCGTTGAAAGCATCGTGCACGAGGTTCAGGGCGTCCGAACTCACGACGCAAAGCTCCGCTTCAAAGTCCCGCCATCGTTGAGGCGGGCCGTAAAACCGAGCAAAGAACGCCAGCACCCGATGACTTCCATCGTCGACCGACTCCTAGAGCACGGGGCCACTGGAGCGGAGGAGGCCGGCTTGTCTAGTCCGGGCATGGGAGAGCTGGCGAAGGTGATCGGAGTTGTCGCGTCAGTTCGCCTGAACGAGCCTGCGATAGTGGGCGACAAGGAGCGTCGGAGCGCCCGCGCCGCTGATATCGTGCAGCGGCTCGTCAGCGGTGCTGACGAGCACTTCAAGGCGATCTCGAGTCTATCGCCGGCTGGACTTGCTGCACTACAGAGCAGCGATGCTAATCCGCTCATTGGCGCCGTAGCGGAACAAACACACAGCCACAATAATGGCCTTGGCGGCCAAGCGCGAGGAGGCTGAGATTGGGTACGGCGGACATCGCTGCAGCGTGTTGCGAATGCGCATTTTGGGTTGCGGAGACCCCGGCCAGCCTTCGCGGTGAGTGCCGTCGGCGCCTCCCTCGGGCGTCGCGCCAATTCGGAATGATACCGTGGGCCTGGACGGCGGCCAGCGGGTGGTGCGGGGAGGGGCGGACTGTTCGGCCGAACCAAGTGCCGAGGGAGTGTGGTGGGTGCATTGCGTTCCGCCTCTCTCCTCCGATGGAGACCGGATCCTTAGAAGACAAGCAGCCGAAAGGTCACGGCGTGTGTCGACGACACGCGCCGGAGCGCTTTCCTCAAGGGGGGGAAGACGCCAGAGCCGGTGCTCGCTGGCCGCCAACGAGGGTGCACTATTGGTGTGGCGACGGGATCACGATGGGTGGCGACTCCGCTTAATCAAACCTGGAAACGGACACCTCGGCCCCTCACCCCGGTGCGTCGCTGACCATTGCGACTGGAGGCTGGGGAGCAAAACCTTGAGGCGGATGCGGCGCATCACATCACCCCTCGCGTGGTTTGGAGTTTGCTTGGCGCGATTTGACCGGCACTGCACCGACCGTGTGAGGGCTGCGCCACCCCGCGTACTACTTGCCTCCTACGTCCCCAACCTGACAACGCCCCCAAGCACATTGCGACTATCACGGTGACCAACGACAATCCCGGTGGCTCCTGGAAGGATCAGGGCTGCAACTGGTTAAGCGGATCCTGATCATGACCAACGCCGGCCAGTTCATGGCTGTCCAGACATGACATCGCCGTGCGGGAGCGGGGCGCGCGTGCGACACGAATTCGCTGCGCTGCCAGCATCCCGAACAACCCCTTCAGCCCGATAGGGCCAAGTCCACAGCGGCTTCGGCATGGATGGTCGTGGTGTCAAAAAGGGGAACGCAGCTGTCCTCCGGCTGCACTAGCAGCATGATCTCCGTGCAGCCCAGGATCACCGCCTCGGCGCCGCCCTCCACCAAGCGCGCGATCACCTCTCGATAGGCCTGCCGGGAGGCAGCCTCGACGCGCCCCTGGACCAGTTCCTCGTAGATCACCCGGTGCACGAGGGCGCGATCTTCGCCACCGGGCACCAGCACCTCGAGCCCGTGCCGATCGGCGAGCCGGCCCTTGTAGAAGTCCTGCTCCATGGTGAAGGCCGTGCCGATCAGCCCGACCCTTCGCAGCCCGGCCGAGCGGATGCGCTCCGCCGTCGGGTCGGCGATGTGCAGCAGCGGCAGGCCGATTGCCGCCTCCACCTCATCGGCCATGCGGTGCATGGTGTTGGTGCAGATCACCAGGAAATCCGCCCCACCCCGCTCCAGGCGCCACGCGGCGCCGATCATCTCGGCGGTCGCGTCGTCCCACCGGCCGGCCTGCTGCAGCGCCTCGATCTCCCCGAAGTCGAAGGACCACATCAGGCATCGGGCCGAGTGGAGGCCGCTGAGCCGGGCACGCACGGCCTGGTTGATGATCCGGTAGTACTCGGCCGAGCTTTCCCAGCTCATCCCGCCGATGAGGCCGATGACCTTCTGCGGCATGGTGTTCTCCCCACGGTGGCCGGTAGGACCTCAGGCGCGGATGCGCTGGATGGAGCTCTCGACAATAGTGTCGAACCGCCCGGGATCGTCGAAGGCGCGCGCGGCGAGCATCGCGCCGTAGACGGCGGCCATGAAGGCCGCCGCCTCGAGAGCGGGGGATGCTTGCAGCCGCATAGTGCCCTGTTCCACACCCAGAGAGAGGACCCTCTCCAGCCATCTCGCGAGGTCGGAGAAATGTCCGCGGACGGCGAGCGCGACCTCAGATGGCAGACTGGGAAGCTCTGCAGCCAAGACAGCGGCCAGGCAGAAGGGCGCGGTCTGGTCCTTGATGCACCGCTTCCAATAGTCCGTGTACATGAGCAACTGGTCCATGGCCACGGGCGAGCCGGCCTCGAGCGCGGCGATCTGCGCCTGGATGGCCGTGCGCCCCCGCTCCACCACGGCGACCACGAGATCGACCTTCGAGGGGAAATGGTGGTGGATGCTAGCCTTGCGGATAGCGAAGCGCTCCGCGAGGTCGGCGTAGCTGAACCCGTTGTATCCCCCTCGCATAATCAGCTGGGCGGCACCCCCGACCAGCTTGCCCGCCGTCTCACTCACGATCACACCCACCTCACCTACCTTCTGGTAGGTTTTTACAGGCGGAGTTGGCCCGGTTGCAAGTTCGGATCGCGGCCTGGCCAGGAAGCTCGGTCCAGCTCGTCTCCACTCCTCACCGCGCTGAAATTCAACTGGCGATGCCCCAGGCACAGGAGTTGACGCGCTTGCCTTCCTCTCAGTAGGTAGATTTCTCCAGTCGGACTATCGCATCGTGCATTCCTCCTTCCGCGTTGGCGTCCCATCCAACCCGCGGCAGGCTCCGGGGCGGCCTCCCTGCGTGTACAGCGAACTCGCGCCGTGACGCGCCCTGATCCTTGCGCTGGCAGGAGACATATCAGCGCGGAGCGCCGTCCTGCGGACCGTCGCCCCGCCCTGAGATGCGCCGGTAACCATCCCGACGGACCTGGCGCCGTGACCTGACTGCGCGGTCCGAGGAACCCCCATTTTGGAGAATGGCGTCGTGATGAACAGAAGGTTTCTTGCCCGCTTTATCTCGCCAGGCATTGCAGCAACGGTTCTCCCGGGGAGGATGAGAGCTCAGGAAACGGCTTCGTCGCAGCCGGCGAAGAACGTCGTCCTCGTCCACGGCCTGTTTGCCGATGGGTCGAGTTGGTCGGAGGTGATTCCGCTCCTTCAGGCAAGGGGCCTTGAGGTGACCTCCGTCCAGAACCCCCTTACGACGCTGGAGGATGCCGTCGCCGCCTGCCGGAAGGTCCTGGACCGGCAGGATGGACAGACGGTGCTGGCCGGACACTCCTTCGCCGGCACGATCGTGACGGAAGCCGGCACGCACCCGAAAGTCTCGGCGCTCGTCTACGTGGCGGCCCGGGCGGCGGATGCTGGCGAGGACTATGCGGCCCTGGCCTCCCGCTTCCCTGCCCCGCCCGCATCGGCGGGGATCGTCTATGACGGGGATGAGGGCCGGCTCACCGAGGAGGCCTTCCTGCGGGACTTCGCCGGCGACCTGCCGGCGGAACGGGCCCGAGCGCTCTACGCAGTGCAGCAGCCCTTCCGGAGAGCACTCTTGACCGGGCGTCCCAGCCACGCCGCGTGGCGATCCAGGCCCAGCTTCTACGCCGTCTCCACGGAGGACCGGACCATCAACCCGGACCTGCAACGCTACATGGCAGCCCGAATGGCGGCACGCACGGTAGAGGTTCGGGCGAGCCATCTGGCCCTGATCTCTCATCCCCAGGAGATCGCCGGGCTGATCCTGGATGCGGCCGCCCTTTGAGGGCACCCGCATGGCCGCCGCCGGTCTGGTGCGCCCGCGCGGCGGCCCGCTATCCGGACCCGCCGGCGGCCGAAGCGCACTTCCGCCGGTGTCGGCCCGCAGGACCAGTTACGCGCCGGGTGGTGCGGAAAGGCGGCACTGCACGGCTCATCGGATCGGTGCGCGACCTGTTGGTACGGCGGCTGATCGGACATGGCTGGCAGGCGAGCATGGTGGCTGTAACCGCAGACCGGCGCACCTATCCTTCTGGAACATCGGCGCGCCGCGCAAAGGGTGAGAGACGCATGAACGTGATCCAACCCGGCCTCACAGGCGCTGGCCAGGCGGGTGCCGTGCCGCAGGACCTTCTCGCGCGGTACCGCGCCGTGCGGTCCCGGACGGAGGCCCTGGCCGCCCCGCTCTCGCCCGAGGACCAGGTCGTGCAGTCCATGCCGGATGCCAGCCCGACCAAGTGGCACCGGGCCCACACGACCTGGTTCTTCGAGACCTTCCTGCTCAGGCCCTACCTGCCGGAGTATCGCCCGGTGCGAGAGGAGTACGCCTTCCTCTTCAACTCCTATTACGAGGCCGCCGGCCCGCGCCACGCCCGGCCGCGGCGGGGGATGCTGACGCGCCCTTCCTGCGAGGACATCGCCGAGTACCGGGCCGCCGTGGACGAGGCGATGGCCGCCCTGCTGCGGAACCCGCCGGCGGAGGCGGCTGAACTCGTCGTGCTCGGGCTGCAGCACGAGGAGCAGCACCAGGAACTCCTGCTGACGGATATCCTGCACGCCCTCAGCCTCAACCCGCTCCGCCCGGCCTATGATCCCGGCTGGCAGGAGCCGGCCCTTTCGGCGCCGGCGACCATGCTGGAGGGGCCGGCGGGCTTGGTGGAGGTCGGCCATGACGGGCGGGGCTTCGCCTTCGACAACGAGACGCCGCGCCACGCGACCTGGCTGGCCCCCTACCGCATCGCCACCGGGCTGGTGACCAACGGCGAGTGGCTGGCCTTCATGGAGGATGGCGGCTACGGCGACCCGCTGCTGTGGATGAGCGACGGCTGGGCCGCGCGGCAGGCCGAGGGCTGGGAGGCGCCTCTGCACTGGGAGAGCCGGGACGGGGGCTGGACGGAGTTCGGCCCGGGCGGCCTCCGCCCGCTCGATCCCGCACGGCCCGTGCGCCATGTCTCCTGGTACGAGGCCGACGCCTTCGCGCGCTGGGCCGGGCGGCGCCTGCCGACGGAGGGGGAATGGGAGGCCGCCGCGGCCCTTCCCGGCTTCCGCGATGCCGTGGGCGTGGCTTGGCAGTGGACGGGCAGCGCCTATCGCCCCTTTCCGGGCTTCCGCCCCTGGGCCGGCGCGGTGGGCGAGTACAACGGCAAATTCATGATCAACCAGATGGTGCTACGCGGCGGCTCCGCGGCGACGCCGCCGGGCCATGCGCGCGCCAGCTACCGCAACTTCTTCCCGCCCGGGGCGCGCTGGCAGTTCAGCGGGCTCCGCCTGGCGGAGGACGCGGCGTGAGCGGCGCCATCTCCCGTGATCCCGCCGAGCTGGAGCGGTCCGCCCTGGTCGCCGACGCCGTCGCGGGCCTCTCGGCACCCCGCAAGACGCTGCCCTGCAAGTGGCTCTACGACGCGGAGGGCGCGCGCCTGTTCGAGGCGATCACCCGCCTACCGGAGTATTACCCGACCCGAACGGAGATGCGGATCCTGGAGGAGTCCGGGCCCGACATCGCCCGGGCGGTCGGGCCGGGCGCGGCCGTGGTCGAGTTCGGGCCGGGCGACGGCGTCAAGGCGGTGCAGCTGCTGCGGGCGCTCCGGGCCCCCGCGGCCTACCTGCCCGTCGACATCGCGCCGGAATGGCTGGAGGCGGCGGCTGCGCGGGTGCGGGTGGCCTGCCCCGGGCTTCCTGTCCGGCCCGTGGTCGCGGATTTCACCCGGCCCTTCGATCTCGCCGGGCGGGCGGAGGGCAGCACGACGCATCTCGGCTTCTTCCCGGGCTCGACGGTCGGCAACTTCGAGGCGGAGGAGGCGGTGGCCTTCCTGCGCCGCGCCCGCGCCACGCTACGTCCGGGCGGGCGCATGCTGCTGGGTGCGGATTTGGTGAAGAGCATCCCGGTGCTGCAGGCGGCCTATGACGATGCCGCCGGCGTGACGGCCGCGTTCGACCTGAACCTGCTGGCGCGGCTGAACCGCGAGGCCAGCGCCGATTTCGACCTCAGCGCCTTCCGGCACGAGGCCCGGTGGAACGCCGTAGCGGAGCGGATCGAGATGCACCTCGTCTCGCGGGCCGCGCAGTCCGTCCGCCTCGCCGGCGGCGTGTTCCGCTTCGCCAGGGACGAGAGCATCCATACCGAGAGCAGCCACAAGTACCGCCCGGAGCGTCTGCGGGCACTGTTCCAGGCGGCGGGCTGGCGGGCCGAGGCGATGTGGAGCGATGCGGAGGGGCTCTTCTCGGTCTGGCTGCTGAAGGGGTGAGCGCGCCGCGTAGCGCTCCCCCGGCTTCCTAACGCCGCGATTTGCCGGGAATTCCGCGCCGGTTCCTAGGGCACACGAAGCGAATGTCCGCGAGTTCCTCCTTCCTTTCCCAACCTGCCCCGGCCCGGCCCTATCCGGACTCTTGTGAGGCGACAGGCTCGGCGCGGGTTCATGGCGGCGCAGATCTCGTCGTAGTGCCCGTCCCGCTCGGCCCATCGCCGCGCCTAGTCTCGGTCCAGCAGCACCTCGCTGCGGGGATGTTTCTTTCGTCGCTTAGCCTCGAAAGTTGTCGGTCCACGCCTCTCGCCTTCGAGGACTTGGAGGACTTGGAGGACCAAGCGGTCGCATCCCGGGCCTGCCGGACAGGTCCCCGTGTCTGGTATGCGAGCGCAGGCAGGACTGGAGCGGAGGACAGCGAGAGAGCGTTGACATCCGGCGGTCTACCTTCTAGTAGGTTGGCTTCCGGATTGGAGGCTCGAAATGCCCACTCAGATCATCGACCATCCTGCGCTGCCCGCCTCGGGCTGGCTCAAGCGCTACTACTTCGCCCGCTTCGCCTTCTCGGCGGCCTGGGTCGCCGCGGCCTTCAGCGTCGCGAGGAGCGCGCCGCAGCTAGCTGCCATCATGCTGGTCGGCTATCCGGCGTGGGACGCGGCCGCCAACCTGGTCGATGCTCAGCGCAATGGCGGCCTCGGCAGCAACAGGACGCAATTGCTGAACGCCATCGTCAGCACGTTCACGGCCGCTGCTGTTGCCGTCGCGCTCGGCATCAGCATGAACAGCGTCATCGTGGTGTTCGGCATCTGGGCCGGCCTCGCCGGGGTTCTGCAGCTCGCCACCGCCGTCCGTCGCTGGAAGTCCTATGGCGCCCAGTGGGCAATGATCCTCAGCGGCGCGCAGTCCGCCCTGGCCGGGCTTTTCTTCGTGCGGATGGCCGGCGGTGCTGAACCGGTCGGCATCGCCACGGTGGCGCCATATGCGGCCTTCGGCGCCTTTTACTTCCTCGTGTCCGCTCTCTGGTTGACGGTATGCGACGCCCGCAGCAGCGGGCTTCACGCCGCCGGATAGCGGAAGGGAGCAGGGCCCGCTGGGCAAGCCCCGCCAGGGTGCATGCCCGGCTTGGCCGCAGCATCACCCATGACGCGGCCGCGGGCCGTCCGTCCTGGGCGGTGATGCAGCCTCTACTGATGCGCCGCTCAAGGGCGTCCCGAACGATCCATGGCGCCCCTGGCAGACGAACAGCTCAGCGCTTCTCCTACACAGCAGGACATCGAGATGGGACCCGACATAAACCATTGCCGCGCCACCTTGTCCGTCGCGCCGGGCCACGCTTTATGAGCGCGCGCACCTTCGACGCCATGATCATCGGCGCGGGCCAGGCGGGCCCATCACTCGCCGGGCGGCTGAGCGATGCCGGCATGAGGGTGGCGATTATCGAGCGCCACCTGGTCGGCGGCACCTGCGTCAACACGGGATGCAAGCCGACCAAGACGCTGGTCGCCAGCTCCTCCGCCGTGCACACGGCGCGTCGCGGTGGCGACTACGGCTTCACCACCGGCGGGCCGATTCAGATCGACATGCCGGCCGTGGCGGCGCGGGCCCGTAAGGTGATCCTGGACTCGCGGGCGGGCAACGAGGCCTGGATAGCCAGCATGGCCAATGCCGAGCTCATCCGTGGCCATGCCCGCTTTGTCGGGCCGGACACTGTGGAAGTGGCCGGCGAGCAACTGACCGCACCACGCATCTTCATCAACGTCGGTGGCCGAGCCGTCGTCCCGGACATGCCGGGCCTTCGCGATGTGAAGGTGCTTACCAACACCGACATGGTGGCGCTGGAGGTCCTGCCGCGACACCTCGTCGTCATCGGCGGCAGCTACATCGGCCTCGAATTCGCCCAGATGTACCGCCGCTTCGGCGCGGAGGTCACGATCGTCGAGCGGTCCGATCGCCTGATCTCGCGCGAGGACGCGGACGTTTCGGCCGAGGTTCGGACGATTCTGGAGCTCGAAGGGATCGCCGTCCGCACAGGGGCGGACTGCATCGGCTTCGCCCGGCACGGCGACGAGATTGCCGTGTCGGTGCATTGCGATGGGAACAGTGCGCCGGTCATCGGCAGCCACGTGCTGATAGCCGTTGGGCGGCGTCCCAATACGGACGATCTGGGACTCAATGCGGCCGGCATCGAGACTGACGCCCGCGGCTACATCACGGTAGACGACTGCCTGCAGACCAACGTTCCGGGCATCTACGCGCTCGGCGACTGCAACGGGCGAGGCGCCTTCACCCACACGGCCTACAACGACTTCGAGATCGTCGCCGCCAACCTGCTCGACGGAGAGGACCGTCGTGTCAGTCGGCGGCTGACCGGCTATGCGCTCTACATCGATCCTCCGCTCGGGCGGATCGGGATGACAGAGGCCGAGGCGGCGCGGAGCGGCCGCCGACTGCTTCACGCGAAGCGCGCCATGACCCGCGTCGGTCGCGCCGTCGAGAAGGCCGAGACGCACGGCTTCATAAAGATCCTTGCAGACGCGGACACTCGGCGGATCCTGGGGGCGGCAATCCTGGGAACGGGCGGAGACGAGGCGATCCACGGCATCCTAGACATGATGAACGCCGATCAGCCTCTCGACGCACTGCGCTGGGCAGTTCCCATCCACCCGACCGTGTCGGAGCTGATCCCGACCGTGCTCCTTGATCTGCGACCAGCCACGTGAGGAGTACGGGCGCGATGCTCGTCCGGAGCATCCTACGCATAGTGATGCCGGTTGAGGGACGGAAGGACTTCGCCTCGATCGGCTGCATGATTGTGCCGGTGTAGGTTTTCGTTAACCAGGTCCTTCCTCCTTCTCGGTGCTGGCGCCTGGGTTGACCTAGGGCGCGGCTGGCGCGAGCCGGGGCTTATGGGTGAGAGAATGTTGCTGGCGCCGCTCGAGGGCGTCCGGAGGCATTGTCACGTTGGCGGCTGCTCTCCGGAGCTAAGCAGCTGGGCGAAGCTGGCGGGATGACGCCCGGCCTCGCCACCTATCCCGGATACCGCTTTCCCGCCGAGGTGATCCAGCACGCAGTTTGGCTCTACCATCTCTTCAGCCTCAATCTGCGCGATGTTGAGCTGATACTTGCCGAGCGGGGCATCCTCGTCACACTCGAGATCATCCGGCGCTGGGTGTTACGGTTCGGGAGCGACTTCGCAGGAGGGTTGCGTAAGCGCCGGCCGAAGCCAGGTGACACGTGGCACCTCGATGAGGTCTTCCTGCGCATCGGCGGTGAACTGCGCTAACTCTGGCGCGCGGTGGACCAGCACGGCGTGGTGCTCGACCTCCTCGTGCAGTGCCGCAGGAATGCGAGCGCCGCCAAGCTGTTCTTCAAGCGCCTGCTTGTCGGGCTGAAGTACAAGCCGAAACGCCTCGTCACCGACGGGATGCGCAGTTTCGGCGTGGCGCATCGCGAGGTGATGCCCGACGTGCGGCACCGGGCCAGCCGCTATCTCAACAACCGCGCTGAGAACTCGCACCGCCCGACACGCCGACGCGAGCGCCAGATGCAGCGGTTCAAGTCGCCTGTCCAGGCTCAGCGGTTCCTCTCGGCGCACGCCATGATCTACGGCCACTTCCGGCCGAGGCGGCACCTAATGACGGCGGCTCAGCACCGCCGAGCACGCGCCAAGGCCTTCCGGATCTGGCGCGAGGAAACGTGTGTCCAGATCACGGCATGATCCTCCCCGCCCTGCTACGTGCGGGCGAGCGCGCCATGGAACTCATCAACGTGACAATGCTCCTGACCGGCACCCACGGCATCGCCGCCGGTGCCCCCGCAATCGAGCCGAGCCGGCCACGGAGACACCGTTTCCGCGAACGCCCCCGTGCGTCCCAGCACCGGAGGAGGTCCGATGCCCGCCATTCCCGACACCGCAGCCTCTGATCGGTCCGGGGAGGCCATGAGCGTCATCGCGCTCGGGATCCTGACGCTGGCCCTCGCCTTCACCGTGCGCGGCACGCTCTCGCTCACCATGCCCGCCTGGCAGACGGAGGTCGGATGGTCCCGGGGCTTCATCTCCGGTACTGCAGCCTGTGCGCTACTAGTCATGGCCCTGCCTGCCCCCTTCGCGGGCGGGATCGCCTGGCGCTCAAGGCCCAGCTTCTGCGCCGTCTCGACAGAGGACCGGACGATCAACCCGGACCTGCAGCGCTTCATGGCGTCCCGCATGGGCGCCCGGACCGTGGAACTCCGGTCCAGCCATGTCTCGCTGCTCTCCCATCCACGGTCGATCGCGGATCTGGTCCTTGAGGCGGCCGGTCGTTGACGCACGGGGCCTTCGTCAGCCCTGCCCCTGACGCCGTCGGTACTCCACCGGCGTCGTTCCGACCCGCCTGACGAAGGCGCGCCGAAGCGTATCGGCGTCCCTGAACCCGCAGGCGCCGGCGACCTGCTTCGTGGCGATGCTCCCGTTCTCGAGAAGCCGCCGTGCGGCCTCGATACGCACGCCTTCGACATAGGCGGCTGGGGTCAGCCCCGTTTCGGACCGGAACAGGCGCGCGAAGTGACGCGGGCTCATACCGGTCCTGGCCGCGAGGCGCTCCACGCCGTGGCCCTCGGCGGGATGGGCTGCGACCCAGCGCTGGACCTCCTGCAGGGCGGAGCGGCCGACTGGCGCGCCAAGGCCGTGCCGGCTGAACTGCATCTGCCCGCCCCCGCGCTTGAAGAACATGACGAGTTGAGCCGCGACCTGCCTCGCCAGCTCCGCCCCCAGGTCCTCCTCCACCAGCGCCAGGGCGAGGTCGAGGCCCGCCGTGACCCCGGCGGCCGTCCGGAGCGGCCCGTCGAAGATGAGGATGGCGTCCGGCTCGACCCTTGCTCCGGGGTAGCGGGCGGCGAGTGCCTCCGCCACCGCCCAGTGCGTCGTGACGCGCCGGCCCTCCAACAGCCCAGCCTGCCCGAGCAGGAAGGCGCCGCTGCAGACCGAGCCGTAGCGCCGGCACCGGCGCGCCGCACCCCAGACCCAGTCCGGGAGGCCGCTCACCCCCTCCTCCTCGTGCATCCGCGGCGCCCCGGCGACCAGCAGGGTGTCGAAGGCGGTCGGCTCTGCTTCCGTTGCGACAAGGTCGGGCAGGATCCGCCGGCCGGACGAGGTCTCGATCGGCCCTGGCCCGGCCCCGACGATGGCGAGGCTGTAGACTGACTCTCCGGTTTGGCTGTTCGCCTCCGCGAAGACGTCGAGAGGACCCGCCACGTCCAGCAACTGGACGCCGGGAACCGCGAGAACCCCTACAGAACGGGTCAAGAGACCTCCGTGGCAGCTTGCGTCCGCTGTTTGGCGGAAATCGCCGTTAAACGATGATTGCTGCCATTCCGCTGCCCTCGTAGCTCATGCCGGACCACCGGGCAAAGGAGATCCGATCATGGCCATCACCTGCGAGGCCGCCATTCCCGACAGCCACCTAGCGCGCGCGATCACGGAGTTCGTCCGCGATACCGAAACCGAGCTGCTCTTCAACCACTCGAGCCGCGTCTACGGGTTTGGCGCCCTGGCCGGCCTCCACCGCGGGCTGACCTTCGACCGGGAACTGCTCTACGCAGGCTCGATGTTCCACGACGTGGGTCTGATGCTCGCACACAGCAGTCCGGAGGAACGCTTCGAGGTGGACGGCGCCAACGCCGCCCGGGACTTCCTACGCTCCCACGGCGTGCCGGAGGAGGACGTCTACACGGTGTGGACGGCCATCGCGCTCCACACCACGCCCGGCATCCCCGCCCACATGCACCCCGTCGTCGCCCTCGTCACGGCGGGCGTCGAGATGGACGTGCTCGGCTTGACCTACGGGGAATATACCGACGCCGAGCGCGAGGCCGTCACCAACGCCTTCCCGCGCACGCCGGACTTCAAGGAAGACATCATCCAGGCCTTCTACGACGGCATCCGGCACAAGCCGGACACCACCTTCGGCAACGTCAAGGCCGATGTCATAGCCGACAAGGAGCCGGGCTTCCGCCGCGGAAACTTCTGCAGCGTGATCCGCAACTCCTGGTGGCCCGGGGGCGTGCATGCCCCGGGCTGCGCCTGCGGGCGCGTGTGATCCAGAAGGCGGCGATGTTCACGCCGCCGCCTCAGTCAGGACTACGATGCCCTCCAGCGGATTTCTTTCGGCGCTGCGGGAATAAGTCGGGGCGGCGGTTGTCACACCGAGACGACCGCGACGAAACGGAAGCGAATGATGCAGCGTCCCCGGCCACCCCTGATCTAGTCCACCGCGGCGATCGGCTCGGCCGTCCTCCTGCTGGCCGGCTGCTTCGCATGGAGTGCCGGCTGGGTCGGCGCGCCGCGCATCAGCGGTGGCGACGTCGTCGCGGCACTCGATGACAATGGCGGGGAGCATCCTGGCTATCGCCGTGCCCACGCGAAAGGAATCTGCTTCACGGGCGTGTTCGGGTCGAACGGGGCCGGCGCCGATCTGTCGGTGGCACAGGTCTTCCAGCGCACGACCTACCCGGTCATCGGTCGATTCTCGATCGGTGGCGGCAACCCGCTGGCCGTTGACGGGCGGAACGTCTTCCACTCGATGGCTCTCCTGATCAGGACAGAGAACGGCCAGGAGTGGCGCCTCGCGATGGACCACACGCCGATCTTTCCGGTCGCCGACGTCGCCTCTTTCGTCGCCCTCCAGCGCGCGACCACGCCCGATCCGAGCGACGTGACCGACAGGGGGACAGTCGCATGGACAGGCCCGCACCGGGCGATTGACGCGGGAAGGCTGGTCATGACCGCCGTCCGGCCCGAGGAGACCGGCACCTGCCGCGACCTCAACTTCGATCCGACCATCCTTCCGCCCGGGATCGACACCTCCGACGATCCGCTGCTGGCCGCCCGCTCGAAGGCCTATTCCACCTCCTTCACCGATCGCGCCGCCGAAGGGGCGGGCCCGAGCGCCGCGAGCGGGAACCTCGCGCAGAGGGCGCCCCGATGAGTCGCCTGTCGCCCGACTTCCACCCGGTGCTGCGCGCCCTCCACTGGCTCATGGCCGCGATGGTCCTCGCCATGCTGTTCATGGGCGTCGGCATGGTTTCCACCACCGGGCCGCTCTACCCGGCCCTGCTGGCACTGCACCGACCTCTGAGCATCGCGATCCTAGTGCTTGTTCTCATCCGTCTGCCGCTGCGCTTGGCCACCGGCGCACCGGCCTTGCCCCCCGACCTGCCGCGGATGCAGAGTCTGGCGGCGAAGGCTTCGCACGTCCTCCTCTACGCGAGCATGGTCACCCTGCCGCTCCTCGGCTGGGCCATGTTGTCTGCGGGCGGCTACCCTGTGCAGATGACGAAGGCGCTGATCCTGCCCCCAATCCTGCCGCACAACCTCCGCCTCTACACCGTGCTCCGCGCCATGCACACCGCGGTGGCGCTACTGTTCTTCGCGCTGATCCTCGCGCACCTGGGCGCAGCGCTGGCGCACGGGGTGATCCGCCGGGACGGCGTGCTCCGGAGCATGACTGTTGGGCACCGCGCTACTCGCTCCTGAGACGAGGCAAGGTCCTTGACGGTGCTGGCGAGCCAAGCGGCGGAGAGAGCCGGAGTCTACCGGCCGCGCCGGTCCGAAGCGTCCGCCCTACCGGGACAGAGCGGCGACGGATGTCCGGTTTGATGAAGCAGCCGAACAGGAGTGGTGAGCATGAGGCAGAGATTACAGCCCGATTTCCGGAATCTGACAGATATCATGGGACCACGGGTCGCTTTCATCACCCCCAGGGATGTCGGGGGCGAGTACTGTGTACTCAGGGCGAGCGTTCCCGCCGGTGTCGTCGTCCCGCTCCACAGTCACCCGGATCGCGAGGCGATGTGCATCCTCGACGGCCGAATCGAGGAATTTCACGGCGAGACCTGGCACAGCCATGGCCCGGGTGACGTTATAGACATCCCTGGTGACGTGAGGCATGCGCTCCGGAACACGTCGGGCCAGGACGTCACGCTTCTCCTCGTCAGCACGGCGCGGATAGGACGGTTCTTCGCCGAGATCGGGGAACTGGTTGCGACGTCGGGTGGTGCTCCTCCCACGCCAGCAGATCGCGGGGTTCGTCGAGGCGGCGCGACGATACGGCTTCTGGCTCGGCTCGGAGCAGGACAACGCAGCCGTAGCCCTGGCCTGAACTCAGACGTGCCCGTCGGAAGCGTTCTCAGTCGCCTCCGGCAACTCTCCCGAGCAGGTAGTCCGGGCGGCCTTCGTGCCGCGACTTCGGTGGGCGGGTCCGTTCCGCCGCGTCGTTACCCGGCTTGGCGCCGTTCAGCACGTCAAGTGCGACATACGATTCGGAAAAGGCCGCCGGGCATTCCGGCGGCCTTTCCCAACGGACGTCGTCCTGAGCCGGCGGCGGCAGTTCAGGCATGCTGGCCTTCGCCGCCCGTCGCACCGCTGTCTTCGAGAAAGTTGAGTGCGGCTTGGCCCTGGCTGGTGGGCATGCTGGCGAGCTGGGTGCGGCCCATGGTGGGCACCCAGGCGCCGTAGGCAGTCGCGCCCGGGGGCACCATCGCCCGCTCAGCCTGCGCGGCGCTCGCGCCCAGCGATACGCTCATCACGGCAGCGAGCGCCAGAGAACGGAAGGAGTTCATGGTGGACATGCGTTCAGCTCCTGAATGGCTTGCGCCGGCACTCTGTCGTCGTTTCTGGCCGGTCACGGGAACAAGACACCCTGGCGCGCCAGTTATTCCCGAGCGGCCGCGAGAATCCGCGCGACGGAGAAGCAGTTCGTGCTGCTGGCGAAGTCGCTCAGATCTGCGTCAGTCCGCCATCCACGACCAGTTCCGTGCCTGTGACGTAGGAGCCGTCCGGGCCTGCCAGGAACAGCACGGCGCTGGCGACTTCCTCCGCCCCACCGAAGCGACGGAGCGGCACCTTCGCCTCAGTGTACTCCGCGGCCTTCTGCAGGTCCTGCTGGCTCAGGCCCAGCTTGCCGGCGAAGGGCGTGCTGATCGGGCCGGGGCTCACGGCATTGACCCGGATCCCGCGCGGCGCGAGCTCGGCGCCCAGCGTCCGGGCAAAGGAACGCACCGCTCCCTTAGTGGCGGAGAGGATCGACAGGCCCGGCGTGCCGACCGCGTTCAGGTAGGAGGTGGTCAGCACGATGCTGCCGCCCTTCCCCATCAGCGGCGCCGCCTTTTGGATCGTGAAGAACAGGCCTTTGAAGTTGACTGCGAACTGCTCGTCGATCTGCGCCTCCGTCACCGCCTCGAGCGGTGCGGCGAGGCCGAGGCCGGCATTGGCGAAGAGGATGTCGAGCCGGCCGTACCGGTCCCGCACCGACTCGACGAGCCGGTCGATCTCGGCCAGCCGTCGCAGATCGGCCTGTAGCGCGACGCCGGTCCCGCCGAGGGCCGCCGCCGCCTCCCCGAGCCGGCCAGGATCGTTCCCGACCGCGACGACCTGCGCGCCTTCCCGGCTGAACAGGGCCGCCGTCGCGAGGCCGATACCGGAGGTGCCGCCCGTAACGAGGGCGACCTTGCCGCTGAGCTTCATGGAAGTTCTCCTGACATTCGTGGCTTGAAGTCGGAGCGCGCGTTCCGTGCCGGGGATATGGCGGCGGTGACAGACGGTCAGCAAACGGGATGATCTGCGCGGCCGGGATAGATAATCTTGACCGCATGCGCGCCCCGGACCACCTCAATGCCCTCCGCGCCTTCGAGGCCGCCGCTCGTCATCTGAGCTTTGCCCTCGCCGCCGAGGAGCTGAGCGTGACGCCGGCGGCCGTGGGCCAGCTGGTCCGCCGGCTCGAGGACATCCTCGGAGTCGAGCTGTTCCACAGGTCTCAAGCAGGGCCTGCCAGGCTGGTCCTGACCGAGGCCGCGAAGGCCGCCCTCCCGGACCTGCGCGCCGGCTTCGGGCACCTGTCTGCGGCCATGGACCGGCTGCACGCATCGCGGGAGCGCCGGACCCTCGCCGTCACGGTTCCTTCCGCCTTCGCCGACAAGTGGTTGCTGCCCCGGCTTGAAGGCTTCGGCCGCGTCCGGCCGGACTACGCGCTGCGGATCGACACGAGGACCGTCCTGGCCGACTTCGCGGCGGAGGCGATCGATATCGGCATCCGGTACGGCGCGGGCGCTTGGCCGGGGCTCACGGCGACGTATCTGGCGGGGGAGACGTTTTTCCCGGTCTGCAGCCCGTCGCTTCTGGAAAGGCCCCATGCGCTCGCCGCACCGGAGGGGCTGCGCCACCACTCGCTGATCCACGACACGTCGATGGCCGCGGTGCCGGAGTTTCCGACCTGGCGGGACTGGCACACGCGCGCCGGCCTTCCCGCGGCGGAGAGCGAGCGCGGCCTGCACGTCGATGACTCGGCGGCCGCGCTGCGCATGGCCATAGCCGGCCACGGCGTCACCCTCGGGCGCAGCATGCTGGTTGCGGAGGATCTGGCAGCAGGGCGCCTCGTCAACCCCTTCGGGCCGGTGCTCGATTGTCCGCTCGCCTACTACGTGGTGTGCCGGTCCGGGGATGCGGCCGATCCGGCGATTGTCGCCTTCCGCGACTGGGTTCTGGGCGAGGCCGGGAGCGACGGACAGGGCGCGGCGAGGAGCGGCCCGGCGCCATGAGCGAAACGCCGGGCTTCCGCGGTCCAGGGGCGCGCCCGGGAGAGCAAGCGCCTCCCCACGTGGTCTGCCACCGCGACAAGGCGCCCTCAGACTCGCCGCATCTGCTCCCGCCAGGAGCAAGAGATCTGCCAAAGGTTTGCGCCCAGATTCTACAGCTGCGGGCAAAGGGAATCGAAACCTAGGCCCCAGCCTTCACCCTCTAACTCTCCGATCAGGTGTTGGCACTCGCAGGCAAGACTGTGATCGGTCCGAATGGCTTCAGCTGCTCGAGCGTGGCGGCGCCATTTCGCGCCAGTTCGAGCCCGGCAACGGGGGTGCTCGCATATGCCGTCAGGAGACGGAATGCGCGGTCAGGTGCAGGCGCGGGTAACCGCGGAGTACAGCGCTCCAGTGCCAAGCCGGCTGGGTGCCGCCCGAGTAGATCGGCAATGCGCCGGAGGGCATCCGGCATGCGCCAGACGTCAGGCGGATTGGGCCGGTAGATCGGCGGCGCCGGCGTCCCCTGCCCCTCCATCCCCTCCAGCATGGCAAGCGTTGCCTCCGGGAAGGGGCGTTATTGCACAAACCTTGCAGGTAGGCCTGCATGAGCAAGGCATCGTCACGGGGTGAGCGGCGGAAGACCCGCTACCGGACCCGGACCTGGCGGGAGTATGACCGTGGTCTGATCGCCCGGGGCGACCTGACGGTGTGGCTCTCGCCGGATCTGGCGCTTCATCTCACCCTACCTCAACGGGACAGCGGCTTACCCGATTGAAGCCTTTTCACACGGGCTGGACCCATACCGGACGTCGCAATCAGCAGGCCGTTGCCGAAGGTCAGCGTGGCTAGGGCTTATTCACTCTCGGCTTACCGCTTGATGGCGATGCACTTGACTTCGGCCAGCAGGCCCGGCCGTGCCAGCTCGGATACGCCGATCACTGTCCAGGCGCATGTACTGCGCGGGAAAACGCGATCCTTCACAGCGCGGAAAACATCAAAGTGTTGGCTGAGGCTGACGTGGTACGTCGTCATATCCACGACGTCCTCGAAGCTGCAGCCAGCTTCCTCTAGCACCAGCCTGAGGTTCTCCCAGCAGGCCGCGAATTGTTCCTGGGGGTCTGCGATAACGTTCAGATGCTCGTCCCTGCCGACTTGCCCGGCGCAGAAGACGAAAGCTCCGACCTGCACGGCGGGCGCGTAGCCCGCGATCTCGACAATGCGTTCCATCTGCTGGGGAACGATAAGTGTGCGGTCGGTCACGCGGGCTGCCTTCATCCTACCTTTTTCAATCATTGAATTTCCCATCGCAGGCCATGCCACTCCAGCCGGACCCATTGTGGAACGCTGTCCATCCTACCTGGCCATCGGCCTTCCGGGAGGCTGCGCGCCAGCCCGTCCATTGTCTGCCAGAGGAGCCGTCCATTGCACCGCCCATTCATGAACGGCGAATACTTAACGCGCCGGGCGAACGTCGATTTTGCATGCGAGCTGGACATTACGGACGAGGACGGCCCTGGGGGTGCGTATGGAAAATTGGATTGTACTCGCTGGCCAACCATGCGGCCGAAGTCTCAGAGCTTACGGGCCGCCGCTCACAACCTCATCTCATCCCGAATCAGGTGCGCCACGGGCCGCAGCAGATCGCGGTCGCCGTCGGACATCACGCTGTAGCCGATCTGCCGGTTGATCCACGCGTAACCTTCAAGCGCCTGCAAATCGATGGGCTGCATCTCCGCCTCCCGCCCGAGCCGCATCGGGCGGACATAGAGCGTCATGCGGTCTCTCGCCGCGTTCTCGTAGATCAGCATCGCCGCTGCCCCGGAGACGGTGGACAGGACCCGCCCCCCAAGGAGGCGGTAGCCCACGGGCGCGAGATCGGGGAGGACCACGCGCCGGCCCAGCTTCTGTCCCATCCAGGCCGTCATCTCCGCCCGGTCGGTCGAGCCGACCTCGATAGCCCGCGCCGGGTCGTTGGCGAAGACACGGTAGGCCGAGGCGGATTCCAGGCCCAGCAGCGCGATCTCGTTAGGGGGCATCATTCGGTTGAACGGCATCATCCCGTGGCCGAACCAGCCGCCGGCGCCGCCCAGCCCCAATGCCAGCACGAGGCCGGCGGCGATCCTCCATTGGGCCACTGGGCGCGCGGCCCTGCGCAGCCGCGCCTCAGTCAGGGCAGCCAGGCTCAGGGATGGCGGCACTGGTTGCCGCAGCTTGAAAGAGAGGGCGTCGCGCAGCGTGGCGTCTTGGGCCCGCCAGGCTTCCACGCGCTGTCGCAGCCCGGGGTCGGCCGCTAGTTGGCGATCGACCTCGGCGCGCTGCCCGGCGTCGAGGCGGTCGTCGACATAGGCGTGCAGCAGCTCTTCGGGCAGGGGAGGTTGGATCATCGCACCAGCCGCAGCGCCGGGCGCCCGCGTCCTTCCATCTGTGCGCGCAGTGCGTCCCGCGCGCGGCTCAACCGCGACATCACGGTGCCCATGGGGATGCCCAGGATACCAGCGGCCTCGCGGTAATCAAATCCTTCTACGGCGACGAGCAGCAGCACTTGGCCCTGGTCAGCCGGCAGCCGGGCGAGCGCGTCGAGCATCTCGCGTGTCGCGCTCGTCCATTCCTGGCTCGGGGCCACCGAGAGATCGGCGCTGGCGAGGTCCACGGGCTGCCCGCGCCGGCGCAAGCTCCGCAAGCGGCTCACCGCCAGATTGTGCAGGATGGTGAAAAGCCAGGGGCGGAGCTGCGCGAGGACGCCGCCCTCGAACTCGGGGAGCCGCGCCAGGGCCCGGACGAGGCAGTCCTGCACCAGATCGTCGGCGTCCTGGTCGTGGCGCACCAAGCTCCAGGCATAGCGCCGCAGCGCCGGCACATGGCCCTCGATCTCGGCCAGCAGCGAAATTTGGTGTGGCAGCCCCTTCATCACCACGATCAACGCCCCTCCCGCCGCTTTATTCCCGAGGCAGGTCGAAAATTTTGTGCGGAATAAACCAGGCGCCGCGGCGTCCATGGGCCTGACGATCCACCGACGGAAAGGAACAACCCATGCAACGACGTATGCTGATGGCGCTGGCCGCCGCATCACTGGCCGGCGGTCTGCTGGCCAGCGGCACCGCCAGCGCGCAGAATCCTCCTCATTCGCCGCCTGGCCCTGCCCGGCTGCGCGGCACGCTCGAGGGCGTGACGGATACGAGCCTCACCCTCACCACCCGTGCCGGCGCCAGGATGACGGTTGCCCTATCACCCCAGCTCCGCGTGGCGCTCGTGCTCACCGCCCGGATCGAGAACATCCGGCCCGACAGCTACATCGGCACTGCGGCGACCGCGCCGCAGCCGGACGGCTCCCTCCGGGCGCTCGAGGTCACCGTCTTTCCGCCGGAGGCGCGCGGCACTGGCCAGGGACACTTCGCCTGGGATCTCGGCGAGGGCAGCAGCATGACCAACGGCACCGTCGGCAGCCTCGTCGGCACCAACGGCCGGACCATGGTGGTGAACTACGGGAGTGGCGAGAAGCGCATCGTGATCCCGGATGACGTGCCCATCGTCGCTGTCGAGTTCTCTGACCGCGCCGCGCTGAGGCCGGGCGCGAAGATCGTGGTGAACGGCCAGCGCGATGCCGGGGGAGGGGTGACCGCCGCCTTTATCCTGGTCGGCAAGGACGGGCTGACGCCGCCGATGTGAGAGTTCCCCGGCGGGGCGGGCGGGGGAATGCCTCCCGCCCGGTCCGCGCCGGTGCATTAGGCGATCCGGCTTCGGCCGGCAGCCTCCAACGAAGAACGAGCCCGCCATCCGACGCCGATCCGCCGTGGCCGGGCCGAAGGAGATTGCCGTATGACGCATCCGCTCCTGGTGCGGATCACGCACTGGATCAACGCCGCCTGCATGGTCGGCATGGTGATGAGCGGGTGGGGCATCTACAACGCCTCGCCCCTCTTCGGCTTCCGCTTCCCGGCCTGGGCGACGCTGGGGGGCTGGCTGGGTGGAAGCATTGCCTGGCACTTGGCCGTCATGTGGCTGCTGGTCGGCAACGGCCTGCTCTACGGGCTCTACGGCCTCCTGGCCGGACACTTCCGCCGGCGGCTGCTGCCCTTGCGGACTGGCGAAGTGCTGGCCGACATCGGCGCCGCCCTGCGGCTGCGCTTGGCGCACAGCTCAGGGGTCTACAACGCCGTGCAGCGTGCGACCTACCTCGGCGTGCTCCTCCTCGGCGTTCTGGTCCTTGCCTCTGGCTTGGCGCTGTGGAAGCCGGTGCAGTTGCACGAACTGGCCGGGCTCCTGGGCGGCTACGAGGCCGCGAGGCGGGTCCACTTCCTAGCCATGGCGGGAATCGTCGGCTTCACCATTGTACACCTCGTCATGGTCGTGCTCGTGCCGCGCACCCTTCCGGGGATGATCATCGGCCGCCCCCTGCCGGAGAAGGCCTCATGAAGGCCCGTCTCGACCTGCGCGACCACGGCCGCGCCCTGCGCAAGCTGGACCGCCGTATGCTGCTGCGCGGCGGCCTGTCCCTGGGATCGCTGACCCTGCTGACCGGCTGCAACCTGCAGGACGGCGACACCGTGGACAGGGTGCTCTGGGCCATGTCCCGCTGGAACGACAGGGTGCAAGCCGCGCTGTTCAACCCCCACCGGCTGGCGCCGGAATACACCGAAGCCGACATCACCACCCCGTTCCCCTTCAACGCCTTCTACCCGCTGGACGACGCGCCGGAGGTCGATGCCGACGACTACGCGCTGGAGGTCTCTGGGCTGGTGCAGGACCGCTCCTCCTGGCCGCTGGCACGGCTGCGCGCGCTGCCGCAGGTCAGTCAGATCACGCGCCATATCTGCATCGAGGGGTGGAGCGCCATCGGCCAGTGGGCCGGAGTGCCATTTCGGGAGTTCCTCCGGCGTGTCGGCGCCGACACGCGAGCGCGCTACGTCGGCTTCAAATGTGCCGACCGCTACTCCAGCAGCCTGGACATGGCGACGGCGCTGCACCCACAGACAATCCTGGCTCTGGATTTCGGGGGCTCCGCCCTGCCCTCGGCATACGGCTTTCCACTGAAGCTGCGCGTCCCGACGAAGCTCGGCTTCAAGAACCCGAAGCACATCACCTCCATCACGATCACCAACGACAACCCCGGCGGTTACTGGGAGGACCAGGGCTACAACTGGTTCAGCGGGTCTTGAGCGCCGAGCGGGCGAGCAGACGCGGCGCTTCGCGGGTTCCACCTCCGATCGCAGCAGCGCTGGATTCGGGAAAGCAGAGCACAACGCATTGGATCAGTCGTGTCCGTGAAGGTGCCTGTTAACCAGGACTGCGACGCCGATATTCTTCCATTGACAACCACCAGTCGTGTCAGAAGGTCGTCCTTTGCCCCTGTCAGCTGATCAGTACCTGCTCTTCATCTCTATCGTGACTCTGATCGTGGTCACGCCGGGTCCAAACCTGTTCCTGCTGCTCAGTATGCCAGCGGGTAGTGGGAGGTTCCGTGGCTTGGTCGCCACGCTCGGCGTCTGTGCCGCAATCCTGTCGCATGCGGCCCTGGCCCTGGTTGGCGTCGGAGCACTCATCGCCACCTCAGCCATTCTGTTCACCACTATTAAGGTTGTCGGCGCCTTGTATCTGATCTGGATGGGCGTGAAGTCGCTGCTGTCCCTCCGAAAGCCCGGCGGACTGGTGGTCACCCGTAGCGCCGGCGACGCGGCTATGTCCATGCCGAAGGCTTTCCTGCGCGGCTACGCCTCGAATATCCTGAACCCGAAGCCCGCGATCTTTTACGTCGCAGCTTTCCCCCAGTTCCTTTCGCCACATGAGCCCGGGTTCTACGCGACCGGCGGCTTGCTAGGCGTGACTCACGCGCTGATCGCGCTCGTCTTCTACGGCTCCATCGTGCTGCTGATGCAACGGCTGACGAGGCACCTGCTACGCCCCGGCGTTTCGCGCATCGTCAAGTCCGTATCCGGTGCAGCCCTCATCCTCCTTGGCGGACGGCTGCTCATGGCTCGCTCGCTTGTTTGATGAACTAGAATAACAACGAACAGGTACTCGCTGTCGTGGGCTGAGGTCCGCTTTGGATCGATCGTGGCGGTGGCTCTCCGACCTGAGCTGAATCCATACGGACAAGATGTGGGAACGGGCGTGATGCCTGCGAGCTGACCTCTGCTGTCCCTCATGGCCCCTTTCCGGACAGGAAGTATGATCACCCACGTCATGATCTGCAGCAACGACTTCGAGCGGGCAAAGACCTTCTGCGACGTCACCTTCGTCGCGTTGGGAGGCAGACCCGGCGAGATGGATGCTAGGGGAGGCTGTTCTACGCGCACCAGGGAGGGCGGTTGATGGTTACGACGCCGCTCAACGGCCAGCCGGCAACAGCCGCAAATGGTGGAACCATCGGCATCGCTGCCGCGATCCGGGACCATGTTTTCGCTTGGCACGCGGCTGGCACCACTCACGGTGGCACCGCGATCGAGAGCCCGCCCACGGAGCGCCCGAGCGGAGCCTTCGTCGCCTAATCTTCGCGACCTGGAAGGCAACAAGCTCACCGCTCGGACTCAGGCGACGACGTAGTTGCCCCAGCTGGTACCGGAGCGCCGTGTGGGCTGGAAGCGGACAACGGCGTCTCCCGGGTCCTCGTGAACGGTGGTCGAGGCCGTCGGGCGATCAACGGGTATCGGGTGCGTCGGGCCGGAAGGCCGTTGCGAACGCATCCATGACCGCGGACAGGGCTGATCCAGCGGGTCCGGGGGCGCGCAGCATCCACACGGCCCAGGGTGGCGGCGCGCGCGCATCGAAAACGCTGTGGTGCACGGATCGGCCAGGCAGTCTGGGTAGGCTAGGATCCTGAGGGGTAGACAGCCGGTCAACCTCCAGCAGAGCGGAGCTTGCCCTTCAAGGCCAATGCCGACCGTCGCCAACACATTCCGGAGCAGCGGTTCCGGGCGATGAACTGGGCGGAGTATGATGCGGCCCTACGCGGACGTGGCAGTTTGACCGTGTGGTTCACGGATGCGGCGATCGCGGCATGGAAGGCCGAGCCCTGGACCACGCGCGGCGGACAGCGGCGGTATTCGGCGCTGGCCAGCTCCACGGCCCTGACGCTTCGGGCCGTGTTCCGCCCGGCCTTGCGTCGGACCGAAGGTCTGATCGGCTCGATCATCGCCCTGCTCGGTCTCGACCTGGCTGTGTCGGACCACTCAACCATGTGCCGCCGGGCCGCCACGTTGGAGGTGCCGCAGCGCCAGTCCGGCACCCGTCCCATGTACCTGATCGTCGACAGCACGGGCCTGCAGCTATGTGGCCCTGACGAGTGGCTGGTCGAGAAGCACGGGAGCAGGGCACGCCGGTCATGGCGCAAGCTGCACAGCGGTGTGGACGCTGACACCCGGCGGGTCGTCGCGTCCACCCTGACGACGAACGATGTCGATGACGCCTCGCAGGCCGGTCCCTTGCTCGACCAGGTCGCGGACCCAATTGCCTTATTCACCGCCGACGGCGCTTATGACCAGGACGGCATCTACGCTGAGGTCGCTCCGCGGCATCCCGATGTTGCAGTGATCGTGCCGCCACGGTCCAGCACGGTGCCGAGCGCCACGGCCGAGACGGCGCCGACCAGGCGGGACCAGCACCTCCGGACCATCGCGGAGCGGGGGCGAATAGGCTGGCAGAAGGCGTTTGGCTGAAATTGGCGCGCCTTGGTCTAGGCGAACATCAGCAGGTTCAAGCACGTCATCGGCGGCGCGCTACGGTCGCGCACCGACAGGCGCCGCGCGACCGAGGTGGCCGTCGCTGTCAGTGTCCTGAACCGCATGCTTGAGCTTGGACGCCCGGACTATGTCCGGCTCGCGTGATCCCGGCCCCGCCGCTCGCCGACTGCGCCTCCAAGCTGGCCCGTGCAACACAGTCTCCTCACGCTGATTTCCGCAACAGAGCCGTTGTTGGGGCCCATCGTCGGTGAGGCCTTCGAAAACGCTTTGTCAGATAGGCCACGTTCGGGAAGGATTCAGATGTTACTCCGTTCCGTCACCGCCACCCACGTTATTGAACCGAGGATGTACATTTTTGCGAATGTACGATCGACCTCTGTCGGACCACATGCTCGCCGATGACAAACGCAACACTGATTGTCACCTGCAGTGGCGGCACATATTTCGATCGCGACTACTATGTCGACGTTCACCTGCCCCTGGTGCTTGCCTGCTGGCAGCGGCATGGACTGGAGAGTGCCGCAGCTTTCTTCCCCCGGGACGCGGCTACAGCGGATGTTACTGTGGGAATATACCGGTTTCGCAATACAGCTTCGCTGCATGCGGCGCTCGCATCCGCTGATACGGAATCCGTGATGGCGGACGTTCCTCGCTTCACCGACGCCACCGTGTCCCGCAGCATCGGCGCCCCGCTCTGACGCTCAGACGCTCAGCCGCTACTCGCGGCAGGGGCCAGGGATCTCCCTCCAACATTGAAAGAATAGGCACGATGGAACTTTCGGATCACACCGTATTCGTTGTCGGCGGCAGCCGCGGCATTGGCGCCGCGATCGTGCGGCGTTTTTCCGCAGCCGGCGCAAAGGTGGTGTTCACCTATGCCGCTTCCACCGAAACGGCCGTCGCGCTCGCCGCCGAGACCGGCGCGCAGGCGCTCCGGGCAGATGCCGGAGAACGCGATCGGCTCATCTCGGCTATCCGCGACGCCGGCCCGATCGACGTTTTCGTCTACAATGCTGGTCTGCTGGTGTTCGGCGATCCGCTGACGCTCGCCACCAATGATGTCGACCAGATGATCGACGTAAATGTTCGTGGTGCCTACTTCGGCAGTGTCGAAGCGTCACGGCTGATGCCCGACGGAGGTCGGATCCTCGTCATCGGGTCCGACACCGCCGACAGCATGCCGTTTCCCGGGCTCGCGGCCTACGTGATGACCAAAGCGGCGATGCAGGGCATGGCGCGCGGCTTGGCGCGCGACATGGGCCCGCGCGGCATCACGGTCAACGTGATCCAGCCCGGTCCGACCGACACCGACATGAACCCGGCCAAAGGTCCACGGGCAGCCGGTATGCTCGCGGAAATGGCCATCAAGCGCTACGGCACGGCCGACGAAGTTGCAAGCCTGGCAATCTATCTCGCCGGCGCGCAGGCGCGTGGCATCACAGGTGCCATGCACACGATCGACGGCGGCTTCGCCGCCTGAACCGCCGAGCACGGGACATGGAAGTGGCTTGTGCTTCGTCCATGCCGGGCACTGGCGGCTGTTCGGCACGGCAACCGATCGTGATCAATATGTCGCACGGTCCGTCCCAAACCTCCAACCGAGGTTCCAGCAGCCGAGATGACGGAAGGACGCACATGAACCAGGTCATCGTCTACGTCACGTACCAAGGCGAGCCCGGGACGCGGATCGACCGACGCTACTATGTCGATCACCACCTCCCACTCGTGTTGCGAAGCTGGGCGTCCGATGGCCTCGAAGGCCTTGCCGCCTTCTTCCCTGCCGTCGATCAGGTCGGAGTTATCGCCCTCTGCGAGCGCCGCTTCCGCGACGAAGCCGCGGTCGATGCAGCGTTCCGCTCGCCCGAAGCGCCTGCGGTGATGGCCGATCTGCCCCGCTTCACCGATGTCGTGCCGATATGCGCGCGGGCCGTCGCCCTTTGAAGGAGTTTAGCATGAGCACGCCCTACGCACCCTGGACGTCGTCGCCGGCCCGCACCGTTCGACGCGGCCATTTCTGGGTTCCGGGTGAGCGCGTCTCAATCAGTGGCAAAACCTATCAGCGTGGGCCGATGTTCGTGGAGTGGGAGGCGCCCGTGCAGGTGACCCGTCGCTGGCCGGTCGTCCTGATGCACGGCGGCGGCTTCCAGGGCACCGAGTGGCTGGACACGCCCGATGGGCGTCCGGGCTGGGCCCAGCGGCTGGTCGAGGCCGGCTACGCGGTGCTGATCATCGACCGGCCTGGTCACGGCCGATCGCCCCTGCACGTCGAGACGACCGGGCCGATGGGGCCGCCCTTCTCCTACGAGGGTGGCCGGCAGATCTATTTCCCGGGCAACGATCCACGCCACACCCAGTGGCCGTTCGCCCACGACGACGAGGCAGCCATGGACGAGTTCATCGCCGGCTACGGCCCGCTGCCGGACGATCTCGAAGCCGCAGAAACCATGGATGCCGACCGCACCGCGGCGCTGCTGGACCGGATCGGGCCTGCCATCCTGATCACCCACTCCGCCTCGGGGCCGGATGGCTGGCTGGTGGCGGATCGCCGGCCGCAGCTGGTGAAGGCCATCGCGGCGATCGAGCCGATGGGACCGCCCTTTGCCGTAATCCCCAACATCGGGCCGATGCGCTGGGGTGCCACGGCGGCGGCGATGCGCTTCGATCCGCCCGTGACCGACCCGCAGGTGGTGTGCGACGCAGCGTCCGGGACGCTGCGGCTTCCAGCCCTGGCCGAGCTGCCGATCCTCATCGTTACCGCGGAAGCCTCCGCCTTCGCAGCGGCGAGCCCGCCTACAGCGGATTTCCTGAACGCCGCAGGCGCCTCGGCGGAACTGCTGCACCTGCCCGATCACGGCGTGTACGGCAACGGCCACGGCCTGATTTACGAGAGGAACTCGGACGAAGCTCTCGCCCCGGTGCTGGCGTGGCTGCAGCGGAAGACCGAAGGCGAGCTGGCTCAACCGGCGCCGCTCCCGCCAGCACCGCAGAAGGGCGCCGGTACTCGACCGTTCAATGTCTGACACTGCCACCCCGTGTACCGGAGAGCGGAGCGGCAGCCCTTCTGTGAATTCGACCTAGCCGGCCTTTCCTCCTGCGGCCGCGCGCTCGGGAGGTAGGCGTTGATGCTGCCGATGACCAAGTACTTGCTCGCCGACCTTTTCGTGCAGGCGGAGTTCGGCCCATCCGGGCCGCAGATCATGCGGTCGCGTTTACGAGGTGGCCCGATACGGTCGCAATAAATGCACGAAGACGCTGAAGACGCCGGAGATCCCGGTGGTATCCCATCCAGATGTCTCGCGCTGGTGGCAGTGTAGGTAGTTCCAGTCTGCGAATACCCGGGATCTGATTGCCGACCACGCGGGGCAGGACAGCGATGCCGACTCCTTGCCTGCACATACGCCCCTGGACGTTGCGGTTGTTCGACCGCAGGACCGGTTTTGCGTTGGGAAAACTCTCGATGAGCCACGCGATGTCAGGGAAATGGCCCGTGGATGGGGTGATCAGCCGGAAACCAGTCCCATCGCCATATTTGGGATCAGGCGCCTCCTCGGCGATGTAGGCGCCGTATTCGAGCCTGACGAGCCGCCGCTGAACGATATCAGCAGTGTCGAACGGAGCGCCACGAAAAGCCACGTCGGCCTCCCGCTGAGCGAGGCTGAACCGGCGCGTGCCCGTTAAAATTTCGACGTCGACATTGGGGTAGGCGTTCGCGAAATCCGCCAAGATGGGCGACAGGACGTACGCCCCGAACCAGTCCGTGGATGAAATGCGCAGATTGCCGTTGAGGTTCTGCTCCTGCCCCGCAAGCCGGCGCTCCATGGCCAGCGCGCCTGCTTCCATCTGCTCCGCCAACGCGATGATCCCGTGGCCCTCTTCGGTCAGGACAAGGCCGTCCACAGTTCGCTGGAAAAGCGTGTGACCGATCGCCTGCTCAAGTGCGCGCAGACGCCTACCGACGGTCGGATGGCTCGTCTGAAGAGAACGCGCGGCGCCGCCGAGCGTGCCGGACCGCGCAACAGCAAGAAAGATTTTGACGTCACTCCATTCCATAGCGACACCCACCCAGAACTGAACGCCGAGAGTACAGTCCTGTCATTTGAAGAACAAATCCAAGCATCCAGATTCCCGCTATCGTCTGGAAGCAAGTTCTTCTGCGGGTTTGCCGGACCCACAAGGGCGGTCGCTTAGGTGGAGGAAACGTGAGCTTAGCCATGCAGTCCGAGGAAGCTCGTCCGGACAGACCAGAGAGATTTTGTTGAGCGGTCGCAAGACGCGGCGGTTCGCTCCGGTGCTCGCAATGAGAACTTAAGCTCGGATCAAACGTCAACATCGGCCTGGAACATGATCATGATCACAACTTTGAAGGGGTTTACCCAGCAGCTAGTGCCGGTGAACGGCATCCAGATCAACGCTATCACGGGAGGCTCAGGCCCACCGATCCTTCTGCTTCACGGCTGGCCAGAAACATGGTGGGAATGGCACAATGTGATGCCGCTGCTGGGCGAGCATTTCAGCGTGGTGGCCATGGATCTGCGCGGCGCGGGCTTTTCCGACTGCCCACTCGACGGATATGACAAGGCGACAATGGCGCGCGACGCGCATGCGGTCATGGTTGCCCTTGGGCATGATCGCTACGCCGTGTGCGGACACGACATCGGCGGAATGGTAGCCTTGCCGCAGGCCGCCATCTATCGCCAGGCTGTTACCCACCTGGCCGTCCTCGACGTTCCGCTTCCAGGCTGGACCGGATGGGAGGCGGTAACTGCCAAGCTCTGGCACTTCAGCTTCCACATGAACCGGGATCTGCCCGAGCGCCTGATCCACGGTCGTGAATATGACTATGTTTCGGCCTTCATGGCAGAACGGTTCTACGATCACAGCACTTTCAATCCGGCGAACATCGAGACCTATGCCAAGGCGATGGCACTTCCTGGCCGCACGCGCGGTGGCCTGGAGTGGTATCGCACCCTCGCCGCCGACCATGCGGCCGCGCTCGAGTACAAGAAACAGCAGCTTGACATACCGGTGCTTGGCCTGGGTGGGGACCAGCGCTTCGGTGCGCAGATGGTTCCGATGCTCAAGGAGTTCGCCATAAATGTGACGGGCGGCTCAATCGCGCGATGCAGCCACTATGTCGCGGACGAGCGGCCGGATGAAGTCGCGGCCGCTCTGATTGAATTCCTCAAGGCCAATTAAAACTCCTCGCCCGCGCCGTCATGGGCCGGGCGGTTCAACCAAACAAGAATGGAGACTGTCATGACCGCACCCGTCATCCGCGGCGTCAATCATATCGGCATCACGGTGCCCGACATTGAAGCAGCGAAATTGTTTCTGGTGGAAGCGTTTGGCGGCCAGGTGATTTATCAGTCCTTCGGCCCGCCGGAGCCGCCGCGGCAGGGACCCGAATTCGAGCGGGCTGTCGGCGCCTTCCCCGGAACCGTCGTGCGTGCGCAGGCGATGGTCAAGATCGGCACCGGACCTGACATCGAACTCTTCGAAATGCATGGCCCCGAGCAAACCCCGCCGGTCCGGGCGAGCGACTTCGGCATCACGCACTTCGGTCTCTACACCGACGACATCGAGGCATCGGTCGAGCGCTTCGAGAGGGCCGGTGGTACTCCCCTCACCGTGCCGCGCGCAATTCCTTATACAACCGAGAAGGGACCTGGAAACAAGGTCTGTTATTGCCGCATGCCGTGGGGCACGACGATGGAGTTTATCACCACGCCGGACCGCATGGCCTATCATGGCCAGACGGATTTGCGCAGGTGGCAGGACGAAGACTAAGCAGCGCGAAAAGGGATCCGCGTCCAACTGCTCCGCCGTGCCGAATCGGTGCGGGGGTGCGTGTTCAGATCCGGGCGGAGCTGCGCACTATCAGCTGCTCACGGTCGCGACGATGAGATCGATGAACTGCCGGAGGCGTGGCTCCAACAAGCGCCGGCTCGGATAAACGACCGTGATCTCGGCCTCCTCCGTCTCAAAGCTCGAGAGAATCTGCACAAGGCGGCCTGCCTCAATGTCTTCGGCGGCCAGGAACGCCGGCAGTAGGGCTACGCCGAGGCCTCGGACCGCTGCGTCGCTAAGGGCCTCGCCGCTGTCCAGCCGCAGTCGGCTCCGGAACGAGGCCGTCGTCCAGGGGCCCTTCCCTTGCCGGGGCACCGTCAATTTGGCCGGCCACCAGCTTGCTCGAGCTGCGTACCGCCGGTTAGTCGGGCGGGATGAACGCCTCCGCCACCTGCACTAGCTTTGCTGGGTATCGTTTCCCGGCTGAGATCATCAGTCAAGCAGTGTGGCTGTATCTCCGTTTCCTGCTCGGCTTGCGGATGGTCGAGGACATGCTGGCCTTCCGCGGCATCGTGGTCAGTCACGAAACACTGCGACAGTGGGGCCGCAAGTTCGGCCAGGCTTTCGCCAATCAGATCCGGCGCCGGCTGCCCCGGGCCGGTGACAAGTGGCACCTGGACGAGGTCGTCCACAAGATCAACGGCGTGACGCATTGGCTTTCGCGCGTCGTCGACCAGACCGGGATGGTGCTTGACGTGCTGGTGCAGAGAAGGCGCGAAAAGCAAGCTTCCAAGTGGGTATTCAGGAAGCTGTCGAAGCGGTAAATTCGGCCACCGCGGGTCATGATCACCGACAAGCTGGCGAGCTAAAGCGCGGCGAAGAAGGACGTGATGCCTGCTGTGGAGCACCGCCAGCATGAGGGGCTCAATAACCGGGCCGAGAACTCACATCAGCCGACGCGACGTCGGGAACGGCAGATGAAGCGGTTCAAGTCAGCAAGCCAGGCACAGCGCTTCCTCTCTGCCCATGACGGGATCAACAACCTCTTTCATTTCCGCCGCGACCACGTCACTGCTAGCGAGTACCGCGCTGCACGGGCGCACGCGTTCGAGATCTGGGCCGACATCAGCGGAGTCACCGCGCCGGCTTGATCGCCCCTACTCCCGCTGCCGACCAGGCAACCTCGTTGCCCTGGGGCCAGCAAGTTGACGGTACCCCATCAAAACTTCAGCTGTTCCACGAAGACCACGCCGCGCAGGTTTTCTACCAGCCCGGACGTGCTGGATACCTTGTCATCACCTTCAGCGAGCTGACGATGAAGGCGGACGGCAAGCGGTTCTAGGGAGATCGCCCTCTACGGCAACTCAGCATCTCAGCAATTGGCTTCGTGCATAAGCGGCCGCGCTGGTTCAGCGACGACTTCATGAGCCAGTCCATGGCTGCAGCTGTCCCGAAGGTGGCTGAGCATGCCGAGCGGATCACCTTCGGGTTCTCGATGGGGGCCTACGGCGCCATCCGGCACGCAGCGCGGCTTGGGGCGCGAACCACGATCGCCTGCTCACCCCAGTGGAGTATCGAGCCTGCCAAGCTGAAGGGCGTGGGGCAGCCTTCCGCAAAGCGCTTTCGCGAAGACAGGGACGTCTGGATGGAGCTCAACTCCTTCTCCACAGGCGGGCGGCTCTACCTTCTGTATGACACCTATGATCGACACGATGCGCGGCACGCAGCGAAGGTCCGCGAGCACATCGGTCAGACAGTGCTCATCCCGATGCCGTTCGTGGGGCACGGCTCCGTCAAACCGTTTGCCAATACCCCGATGATGGCGGCGTTCCTTGAGGCCGCCCGCGCCCACGATAACGAGCTCGTGGTTCGCCTCGCGCGTCACGCAAAACGGCGCCACTCTCAAAGGAAGGAGCTTCTGGAACTCCGCCTTGGAGCAAGGCAGCGCAAGGGCGCGGTTTCACTCTAAAGCAGGCTAGTCTACCTTTAGCAGGCCGGAGTATTAACACCATGCTGATCCCGTCAGTCCCGCCCTGAGCATGCCCCGGAACACCGCATTCCGCGCCGCCACGGGCAGATTTGGTCGCGCTTCCACCAGCGGTGCCGGGTGTCGCGCGGCCGACTTGAGGATTGGCGCCTGAGTGGGAGAGAGCGGCTTCATCATGGTCGGAGTACCTGGGTCAGACCCGGTCATCGGGTTCTAGGACCCTGAACACTGACAAGGGGCGGTCAGGGTGGCACGGGAGGGGAGTGCCTCACCGCGCCGATGCTTTGCTCTGTTCGGCACTTGCGGCCAGAGCTGAGCAGCGTGCTGTGCTAGAGACTATCAAGCCAACTCCAGGTTCCAGAAGACGAGCATCTGATCCGCGATGACGCCCCGGATATTGGAGCGATACCCGGTGACGGGCTTGTAGCCGCCCAAAGGAATCGAGAAGGCTTCCTCATTCGAGACCCGTTGCAGTTCAGCCGCAATGCCCATCTGCTTGGCCGCATCCGTCTCGAAAGCGAAGGCGTCTCGCAGTCGCTCCAACTCCTCGCTTTCTGCCCATCCGATATAGCCCCGTGAGCCGCGGCCATCGAGGTTTAGGTTGATGACTGGATTCATCAGGTCAAGGTTGGACCAGATTCCCCAAGCAACGCCCCAGCCGCCCTGGTCGACCGGCACGTTGCGGTTGCGGCGAGCGAGGAGGCTGTTCCAGTCCATGCTGTCCACCTGCACGTTCATCCCGATCGACCGTAGGAGCTGCTCCGTCACCGGCGCGAGAGCGCTCCCCGACGGAAGATCGGCAGGATGCAGGATGACGACCTTCTCGTTGTTATAGCCACTCTCCCGCACCAGTTGCCTTGCTTGTTCAAGGTCACCACGGGGGCCGGGAACCGTCGCAGCGTAAGGGGATTCGCAGGAGAGCACCGAGTTACAGGGCTCGGCCAGCGTGTCGTCTCCAATCTGCGCGTCCAAGTAGTCCTTCTGGCTTACCGCCATCATAACGGCTTGCCGCACCTTCCGGTTGTTGAAAGGCGCCTGGGCACTGTTGAAGCGCATGAGCATGAAGTTGCCGACACCGCGTGGCTTCAGCACCACCTCTCGGTTGCGCCGCATCAGGCCCATGAGGTCCGACGGAACGTTCTCCATCACATGCACCTCGCCCACGAGGAGGGCATTGGCGCCGGTCTGGGCGTCGCTGATCTCCATCCACTCGATGCGGTCGACCTTCGCCACCTTACCGCCGGCGAGGCCCGTGGCAGGCTCCGCACGGGGCGAGTAGCCTTCGAAGCGCTCATAGACGACCCGGTCACCAGACCGGTACTCGGCGGCGATGAAGCGGAAGGGTCCGGAGCCGACCACCTCGGTGATGCGCTGGTCGGCCGGGATGTCGGCAATGCGCTTCGGCATGATGAACGGCACGGGGCCGCCGGGTTTACCCAGCGTCTCTAGCACCAGCCCGTAGGGACGCTTGAGCACGAGGCGGAAGCGCTCGGCATCCACCGCCTCCAGCCGCTCCGTCACGTTACGCAGCCGCGTGCCCATGACGTCCCGCGGCATCCAGCGATTTAGAGAAGCCAGGACATCGGCGGTGGTGACCGGCGTGTCGTCGTGGAACTTGAGCCCAGGACGCAGGCGAAAGTCGTAGGTCAGCTTGTCCGAAGATGCCGACCACTCCCCCACCATTTGAGGATGGGGCTGGCTCTTAGCGTCGAGCGCGAAAAGCGTGTCGTAGACGAGGTATCCGTGGTTGCGGGTGATGTAGGCCGTGGTGGCATAGGGGTCGAGCACGCCGAGGGTCGCGTGCATCACGGCCTTGATAACCCGCTTCCCGCCGGTGCGCGGCTGCGCCCACGCCTCCGTTGCCGCCATGGCGGCGGCGAGACTCGCCGTTCCCTGCAGAATAGCGCGGCGCGTGCTGTTCATCGACATGGACGTAGTCTCCCCTTTAGGTGGTTAGTGACGGATGATCGGATCGATGGGCCGCTTGCCCAGGGCGCCCAGCACCTCCTCGCACCACGCGGCCATCTGAAGCAGCGCCGCCTCGCCGCGCGGCCGGCCAAGGATCTGCAGCCCCACCGGTAGCCCCGCGGCGGTGAAGCCGCAGGGGATCGAGATTACGGGACAGCCGGTGAGCGAGAGTGTGAAGGTGATGGCAATCCAGTCGATGTAGAACTCGAATTCGTGCGCTCCCAGCCGCTCCACCCTGCGCCACTCCGCCGGGAACGGCGGCATGATGGCGGTGGGACAGAGCAGAAAGTCGTGCGTCTGCAGGAAGTCCATCACCCGCTGGAACATGGCGGCGCGCGCGCTCTCGGCGCGGGCGTAGTCGGCGATGGGCAGTGCCTCCGCGCGTTCCACGCTCGCATGGATTTCCGGGATGACGCGGTCGCCGTGCTGAGCGATCATCGGTGCGAAACCGGCAAGGTGCTTCACGCCGCGGATCGCGTGGAACACGTCGCGGCCCTGCGAAACGTCAGGTGCCGACTGCTCGATCCCGGCTCCGGCCTCGGCAAGGCGGTCCACAGCGGCCTGCACCAGGGCCGCCACCTCGGGGTCCACCGGCGTCACGCCCAGGTCCATGGAAAAGCCGATGCGGCCCGGCTTGCGGGGCGCCGATGCCGCCTGCCCGAAGGTGCCCGGCACGGCTGACGGCAGGCTCAGCGGGTCGGTCCAGACCTCGCCCGCCATGGCATCCAGCATCAGGCCGCAATCGGCGACCGTTCGCGTGATGGGCCCCACCACCGGCAGCATGGAGAAGATCATCCCTCGCCGTGCCCGCGGCACCCGCCCGGGCGAAGGCCGCAGCCCCACCACGGAGCAGAAGGCGGCCGGCAGCCGGATGGAGGCGCCGAGATCGGAGCCGAGCGCCATCCAGGCCTCGCCCGTGGCCAACGAGGCGGCAGCTCCGCCGGAGGATCCGCCCACCGTCAGCCGCGTGTCGAAGGGGTTCCTCGTGGGGCCGAACAGCGCATTGATCGTGCTGGCGTTGAAGCCAAACTCGGGCGAGTTGGACTTGCCGAGGGTGATGCCGCCATTCCCCTCCAGCAGCGCCACCGAGGGGCTGGAGCGCTCGGAGACGTGGTTCTCGAACATTACCGAGCCGCCGAAGGAGTGGCGCACCCCCGCGACCTCGTCCAGGTCCTTGACCGTGACTGGCAGGCCGCCGAGCCAGTTCGGGTCGTCCGCGCGTGCTGGCGCCGCGGCAATGGACTGCGCCGCCGCCCTCGCACGGTCCAGGCACAGGATGGGCACCGCGTTCACCGCCGGCTCGACCTCGGCGATTCGCCCCGCCGCCGCCTCAACCAACTCCGCTGGCGAGATCGCGCGCCGGCGCAGCAGGGCCACGGCTTCGGTCGCGGTAAGGTCGATCAGCGTGCGGTCATACGGCATTTGGAGCCCCCTTTATGGCCGGACCCGGCGAGGGTCCGGCCAGAAGGATGTCCCGCGGCGCGCAAGGCCGCCACCGACGCCTATCGGGACGCCATCCGCGCGCCAGCACGAGGCGCCGGTCATCCGCGCGCCCTCGAACAGGATAGCGCCCATCCCGCCGGCCACATGGTCCACGGGCGTCACGGGGTGTCCCAAGGCCTCCAACGCGTCATGCACCGCCTGTGGGAAGCCGCGCTCCACCTCGGCATCCGGCCCGTGGGTGAAGACGCGCGGCGCTTCCACCGCCTCCTGTAGCCCCATCCCGTGCTCCACCAGGTTCATCACGAACTGGAACACGGCGGAGGGGATGCGGTGCGCGCCGGGAAGGCCGACGGCAAACAGGGGCGCCCCCTCGCGGTAGCCAATCATCGCGGAGATGCCGCTGGTGATCCGCTTGCCGGGCTGCAGGGACAGCGCGTGCCCGGGATGCGGGTCGAACAGGTACATGTAGTTATTCGGGATGATGCCAGTGCCCGGGATCATGATGCGGGCGCCGAACAGGCTGTTGATGGTCTGGGTTGACGTGACGATGTTGCCGTGCCGGTCCGCGATTGTGACATGGGTGGTGTTCGCGGATTCGTTGGTCAGCACACGAGAACGGAAGTCGCCGCTTCGCGCCGGGTCGATCTCCGGCCGGCGAAGCGCGGCATAATCCTTCGAGATCAGCCGGGCGACGGGCACCTCCACGAAGGCTGGGTCGGCCGTGGCGGCGCGGCGGTCGGCGGCCGCGATCTTCAGCGCCTCGAGCACGAGGTGCAGCGTCTGCGCCGTGCCGAAGCCGGAGGCACGGAGGTCGAAGCCCTCCACCAGGTTCAGCATTTGGATCACATGCACGCCGCCCGAACAGGGCGGCGGCGGCCCTACCAGCTCAACGCCCCGATAGGTGCCGCGGACGGGCTCACGCGTCTCGGTCCGGTAGGCTGCGAGATCCACAAGCGTCATGCAGGAGCCCTGGGACTGCAGATGGCTCACGATGAGTCGGCCAAGCCCGCCGCCATACACCGCGTCCGGCCCTTCCGCCCCGATGCGGCGCAGCGTTTCGGCGTAGTCCGGCATCACGAGCCGGCTGCCCTCCGCCAGCGGAGCGCCGCCAGGCAGAAACATGGTGGCCATGCCGGGGTCCAGGGCCAGGTCCATCGCCGCCTCGGCGATGCAGGAGGCGAGATAGGCGGTGACCTGGAAGCCGCGGGAGGCATGGCGGATGGCGGGCTCGAGCACCGTCTCAAGCGGCAGGGTGCCATAGCGTTCCAATGCCTCGCACCAGCCCTTGAGCGTGCCCGGCACCGCCACGGCGCAGGCGCCGCGCCGGTTCGCCCGACCTTCGGTTTCCATGTAATCCGGCCAGGTGTCGGAAACGGGCCGGTACATGTCCGGCCGTGCCGCCGCGGGCGCGGTGGCGAGCCCGTCGAGGACCATCTCTCGCCCGTCGGCCAGCCGGATGAGGGCGACGCCGCCACCAAAGAAGCCGACCATCATCGGCTCCACGACGGTCAGGGTGAACAGCGCGGCGATTGTGGCGTCGATGGCGTTCCCGCCCGCCGCCATCATCTCCGCCGCAGCGGCCGAGGCGAGGGGGTGGTTGGTGACCGCCATCCCGCCCTCGGCCGTGACCGGCGCCTTCTCGGTGGTGAAAGGCGCCCCCGCGCGCCGCCGCCAATCCTCCATCGCGCCTGCCCTTCCCTGATCGGGGAATTATCGCGAGACCGGCGAGACGTAGTCCAATACGCCTTGTCACCGATTTCCATAAGCGGGACGTCTAGGTTGGACGCAGGCGGTAACCGCGGGAATGGCGAATGAAGCGGCGCGCGGCGGCGGACGGGTCGCTCCGCCGGTGCGCCACCGCCAGCTCCGCGGTGATGGCCATCCCCGCCAGCGGGCGGTAGGCGACGCCGGGAAGCTGGATGCAGCTCACGGAACGCGGCACCAGCGCGACCCCAAGCCCCACGGCCGCCATGCTGGCAATGGTCATGAAGTCACGGCCCTGCGGCCCGAGCCGCGGCTGGAAGCCGGCAAGCTGGCAGGCCGCCAATGTATGGCGGTGAAAGCTGACTCCGGCCCCGTGATGGGGCGTGATGAAGGTGTCGGCCGAGAGCGCCTCCAGCGGCACCGCGTCCCGCACCGCCAGCGGATGGCTGGTGGAGAGGGCGATGGACACATGCTCCTGCAGCACGGGGAAGCTGGTCACCCCCAATGGAAGGGAAACAGGGGGGCGGATAAAGGCCACGTCCAGCCGGTCGGCGGCCATTGCCTCTAGCTGCTGCTGCATCGCCATCTCCGTGATGGCCAGCTCCACCTCCGGAAAGGCCTCGCGGAACGCGCCTAGGATGGAGGTCAGCACCCCCGTATAGGCAGCGGAGGCGACATAGCCGATGGCGAGACGCCCGACCTCCCCTCGCCCGGCCCGGCGGGCGGCGAGCACGGCCGCCTCGGCCCGGGCCAGCGTGGAGCGCCCCTCGCCTGCCAACAGTTCCCCGGCCAGTGTCAGGCGCACGGCACGACGGGTGCGGTCCAGCAGTGGCGTGCCGATGATTTCCTCCAGCGACTTGATCTGCTGGCTCAGCCCGGGCTGCGCGATCCCCAGACGCTCGGCTGCCCGGCTGAAATTCAGCTCCTCCGCCACCGCAAGGAAGTAGCGGAGATGGCGCAACTCCAGCCTGGACTGCCGCGTGCTCATTCAGAACTCCCGCTTATGAAGACGCATCGTTCGGCATACTGGATGCCGGGCAGGGTGCCGTCCATCTTAGGATCGCCCACTGGGGAACTCCGATGGATCACCAGGCCGACGACCGTCTGCTCCTGCCTCACAGTGCCCATTGGGGCGCATTCCGGGCACGCTGGGACGGCTCGCGCGTGACGGTTGTGCCGCACCCGGCCGATCCCGCGCCTTCCCCCATCCTCGGCAACTTCACGGACAGCCTTCGCCATCGCGCGCGCATCGCCCGCCCGGCGGTCCGGCGCGGCTGGCTGGAGCAGGGCCCCGGCGCGACTGACCGCCGCGGGCGAGAGGATTTTGTCACCCCGCCCTGGGACGAGGTTCTGGATCGCCTGGCCGCGGAGCTGCGGCGAGTGAAGGACGCGCACGGGGCAAAGGGGGTTTTCGGCGGCTCCTACGGCTGGTCCTCCGCCGGCCGCTTCCACCACGCGCAGAGCCAGATTCACCGCTTCCTCAACGTCGCGCTCGGTGGCTACGTGCGCTCGGTCAACTCGTACAGCGCGGGTGCTTCGCAGGTGATCCTGCCGCATATCATGGGATCGCTGGAAACGCTGTTCCGCCGCAACGTGACCTGGGAGCAGGTGGAACAGGAAACCGAGCTGCTGCTCTGCTTCGGCGGGATGGCGCTGAAGAACTCGATGATCGCCAGTGGCGGCGTCAGCCGCCATGTGGAGCCTGGCGCCATCGCCCGCGCCAGGGCACGGGGCGCTCGTTTCGTCCTCGTCAGCCCGTTGCGCGATGACCTACCGCCCCAGGCGGAGGCAGAGTGGTGGCCGATCACCATCGGCACCGATGTCGCGCTGATGTTGGCCCTCTGCCACACGCTGGCGACCGAGGATCTGCACGACCGCGCATTCCTGAAAAGCCATTGCGTCGGTTACCCCTCCTTCGAACGCTATCTCCTCGGCGTGGAGGACGGGCAGCCGAAGGACGCCGCCTGGGCCGGCGCGATCTGCGGCATGGAGGCCTCGCGTATCATCGTTTTGGCGCGGGATCTGGCTGCGAAGCGCAGCCTCATCACCGTCGCCCACGGACTGCAGCGCGCAGAGCACGGGGAGCAGCCGGTCTGGGCGGCTGCGGCTCTGGCCGCCATGCTCGGGCAGATCGGCCTGCCCGGTGGGGGTTACAGCTACGCCATGGGCGCCATGGGCCATTACGGCCGGCGCCCGAACGCCGTGCCCGTCCCGACGATGCCGCAGGGCAGGAATGGCGTGCTCGCCTTCATCCCTGTGGCGCGGATCAGCGACATGCTGCTGAACCCTGGCACACCCTTCGACTACAACGGTCAACGCCTGACCTATCCCGACGTCCGGCTGGTTTACTGGGCCGGCGGAAACCCCTTCCACCACCACCAGGACCTGAATCGGCTGCGCGAGGCGTTCGCGCGACTGGACACGCTGGTGGTCCACGAGACCGCCTGGACCGCAACCGCCCGCCACGCCGACATCGTCCTGCCATGCACCATGACGCTCGAGCGCGACGACATCGGTGCTGCCGGCACGGACCCGCTGATGCACGCGATGCACGCCATTGCCCCGCCTTTCGCCGAGGCGCGGGACGACTTCGCCATCTTTGCCGCGTTGGCCGCGCGGATGGGCGTGGAAGACGCCTTCACTGAGGGGCGAGATGCCGCGGGTTGGTTGCGCCACCTCTACGAGCAGACGCGCGCGGTCCTTGCCGCAAGGGACATCGATGCTCCCTCTTTCGAAGAGTTCTGGGACCGGGGCGAGCTGCTGTTGCCCTCCGTCCCGGACGATGGCGGCCCCCTGCGCGCGTTCCGCCAGGACCCCCTTGCAAAGCCGCTACCGACACCGAGTGGGAGGATCGAGATCTTTTCCGAGGTCGTCGCCGGCTTCGCCTACCCGGAGTGCCCGGGCCATCCGGTCTGGCTACCCTCCACCGAGCAGCCGGATGCGCGTTTCCCGCTGCAGGTCATCGCCAACCAGCCGGCGACGCGCCTGCACAGCCAGCTCGATTTCGCGGCCCACAGCCAGGCCGGCAAGTCGGCTGGGCGGGAAGTGGCGCGGTTGAACCCGGCGGATGCGGCAGCGCGTGGCATCGCGGAGGGCGACGTGATCCGCCTGTTCAACGACCGCGGCGCCCTCCTCGCGGCCGCAGCCCTCTCCCAGGATGTCGCGAGCGGCGTCGTGCAGATCGCGACCGGCGCTTGGTACGATCCCCTCCCCAGCGACGAGCCGCGCCCGGCATGTGTACACGGCAACCCGAACGTGCTGACACGGGATCTCGGTACGTCACATATCGCGCAGGGGAGCTGTGGCCAGACGACAGTGGCGCAAGCCGCGCGGCATGAGGGCCCGCTACCGCCGATCCGGGCCTTCGACCCGCCCCATGGCGCCTGACACTCCGGTGCCCACGCCCGCATCCGTTGGACCCGGCGCGACCGGGCCGGAGCGCCCGGGCAGCGGGCCGCTCGCAGGCATTCGCATCCTGGACCTCACCACCGTCGTGATGGGCCCTTACGCGACCTCTGTTCTTGGCGACCTTGGCGCCGACGTGATCAAGATTGAGGCCCCTGGCGGCGACCCCATCCGAAAAGTCGGCCCCAGCCGCAGCGGCGAGATGGGGGCGATGTTCCTCCATGCGAACCGCAGCAAGCGCTCGATCGTGCTGGATCTGAAGACGGAACACGGGCGCGACGCGCTGCGCTGCCTCGCAAAGACCGCCGACGTGCTAGTGCACAACCTGCGCCCACGCGCGATGGACCGTCTGGGCCTTGGCTATGCAGCATTCGCCGCAACGCATCCTCGCCTCGTCTACGCCAGCGCCTGCGGCTACGGGCAGGATGGCCCTTATGCCGACCGCCCGGCCTATGACGACCTCGTGCAGGGCGCCTGCGGCATACCTGCCCTGATGGCCAGAAGCGGCGACGGGCAGCCACGCTATGCACCCGTCAACATCGCCGATCGCGCGGTCGGCTTACACCTCGCCATCGCCATACTGGCCGCCCTGCGCCACCGCGACACGACCGGGCGGGGCCAAAGCGTGGAAGTCCCGATGTTCGAGACGATGGCGAGCTTCGTGCTCGGAGACCATCTCGGCGGGCTGACACATGTGCCGCCCCTGGACGAGGGCGGCTATGCGCGGCTGCTCGCGCCGATGCGGCGCCCCTATGCCACCGCTGACGGCCGTCTCTGCGTCCTAATCTACGACGACCGGCACTGGCAGGCCTTCCTGCGCATCGCTAGTATTAACGGATTGGAGGACGACCCACGGTTCAAGACCCAGCAAGGGCGGAACCAGAATGCCACTCCATTCCATGAAGCTGTAGCCCGGGTGCTGGCGGCACGGAGCACCGCGGAGTGGATGAAGCAGTTGGGTGATGCGGATGTCCCCTTCGCCCCGATGCATGACCTCCAGAGCCTCCTCCGTGATCCTCATCTCGAGGCGGTCGGCTTCTTCGAGATTACCCATCATCCGAGTGAAGGGTCTATTCGGAGCCCTCGCGTGCCCACGCGCTGGAGCGACTCTCAGCCATCCCCCTGCCGTTCCGCGCCCTCCCTTGGCCAACACACACAAGAGGTGCTTGCGAGAGTTGGACTGGAACCGGGCGAAAGAAGTCGTTGTCTCACACTACGCGCCGATACTTAAGGTACATCTGGGATGCTGTCAGCGGGGGATGCGGCGCCGTCTTAGCGTTGCTGCCGACCGACCCAGAGAAGGTTCGCGCCCAGTTCCTACCGCTGCGGGCGAGGGGATTCGAAATGTGGGCCCCAAGCCTTCACCGCTGCTCATCGAGCACATGCCGGCACTCGCAGGCATGACTGTGACTGGTCCGAACGGCTTCACCTGCTCGATCGTGACCACCCCATCCCGCGCCAGTTAGAGTCCGGCGACGAGGGTGCTCACATAGGCTGTTCGTAGACGGAGCGCACGGTCAGGTGCATGCGCCGGGGACTGTGGCATGCAGCGCTCCAGCGCCAATGCGGTCGAGTGCTGCTTGAGCAGCTCGGCGATGCGCCGGCGGGCATCCAAACACCACCCGTCCGAGCTGCGGCCGCGCCGCGCGCCAGTCGGCCCCGGCTCGCATGCGGGCGAGCTCGTCGAGGAGCTCGAGCCGGCGCTCAGCAGCGACCCTCGCGTCCTCGGCCTCCGCCGGGCTCGTGGGCGCGAGCAG
This sequence comes from Roseomonas sp. WA12, assembly GCF_054165765.1. NCBI lineage: Bacteria > Pseudomonadati > Pseudomonadota > Alphaproteobacteria > Acetobacterales > Roseomonadaceae > Roseomonas > Roseomonas sp. WA12. Next base: position 190,748 of record NZ_JBSTUI010000002.1, read on the forward strand.
CTGGGCTTTGAGCAGCAGGAGCTGGCTCGCCATGACCAGCCAGTCGCCGCGACGCTCCAGCGGGATCCGCCCTCCCCCGTCCTCGATGGCGGCGACCAGCTGATCGGTCAGGCTCAGGATCGAGAGACCCCCGAGGTCGACCCGCTGGCGCCGCACCATCTCCAGCAGGAAGTCGAGCGGCCCCTCAAAGCCCTCCACGCTCAGCCTCGGCGTGGCATGGGTCAGCTGGGACTGCGCTGCCCTCCCCTCCCCTTCCCAGATCTCAGGCTCTGCGAGGGCCGGGAGCTCAGCCACCGCGGCGCACCCCGACTCGCGGCTCATCTTTCCGCCCGACCCTCTCCCGTGCGGGTACCCGGCTGTCCTGCTCCGCCGTCTCGTCCCGTGCCGAGCCGGGAAGGTGCGGCTGCAGCTCGAGGGAGAGATCGGGCCAGGCGCGGCGGAGGCGCAGGATGGCGGCCCAGGGCGACCAGTCGGCCGACCAGAACCCGATCCGCAGCTGCCCCATCTTTCTCTTCCGCCCGTCCAGCGTGCTCGGCAGCGCCTCGACGTGCCGGAGCGGACGGGTCACGCCCCAGTGGCTGCGGAGCCAGTCCCGACTCACGGCCTCCTCCGGTCCGAGAGCGAGGACGGAGGGCGGCACTGGCAGGAGCCGGTGCAGGTCAAAGGGACAGCGCCGGTCGGTGGTCAGCCGGGCCAGCGCCGCCTGATGGTTGGCGGCCGCGGCGTCCCGCAGCCTCCGGGCGAGGATCTTGGCGCCGGAGAGGCTGATGGCGCGCACACCGTCCTGGGGTCCGGCCATGGGCAGCAGGAACTCCTCCTCCAGCGAGGCAAGGTCCAGAGCCCAGGGGATCACGCCTGAGCCGGCCGCGGCCTGGCGGAACGCCTCCACGCGTTCCGAGGGCCCGCCGGCAGTCACGACATTCCACAACCAGTCCACTGGCACCGGTGTGGGCTGCCAGAGGGGCGACGCGGGGTCTCTCGGCTCCGGCGCGACGGTGGCGCTCTCATCGCTTGGCATGGGGCACATGCGCTTCTAGGAAGCCCTGATGCTTTTCAAACCGGCCGCCCCCACGAAGGACCCTCTGGATACGCTGGAGATCCAGGTCAGCAAGGAGGGCGCGGGCCGGAACAACTGGCGCTGGTCGATCTGGCGCGGGTCGACGCTGGTCTCGCGCGCGCCGCAGGGCTTTGCGGGTGCTGAGGCCGCATATGAGGACGGACGCCGCGTCCTGAACCGCTGACCAGCGCGCCCTCTAACGAGGGCCCGCTCCGGCCGCCGAACCTCCCTCACAGGTCGAGCAGCCGTGCCTGTACCGTCAACTTGCTGGCCCCAGGGCAACGAGGTTGACTGGTCGGCAGCGGGAGTAGGGGTGATCAAGCCGGCGCGGTGACCCCGCTGATGTCGGCCCAGATCTCGAACGCGCGCGCCCGTGCAGCGCGGTACTCGCTAGCAGCGACGTGGTCGCGGCGGAGATGAAAGAGGTTGTTGATCCCGTCATGGGCAGAGAGGAAGCGCTGTGCCTGGCTTGCTGACTTGAACCGCTTCATCTGCCGTTCCCGACGTCGCGTCGGCTGATGTGAGTTCTCGGCCCGGTTATTGAGCGCCTCATGCTGGCGGTGCTCCACAGCAGGCATCACGTCCTTCTTCGCCGCGCTTTAGCTCACCAGCTTGTCGGTGATCATGACCCGCGGTGGCCGCATCTGCCGCACCAACAGCTTCCTGAGTACCCGCTTGGCAGCTTGCTTATCGCGCCTTCTCTGCACCAGCACGTCAAGCACCATCCCGGTCTGGTCGACGGCGCGCCAAAGCCAATGCGTCACGCCGTTGATCTTGAGGACGACCTCGTCCAGGTGCCACTTGTCGCCGGCCCGAGGCAGCCGGCGCCGGATCTGATTGGCGAAAGCCTGGCCGAACTTGCGGCCCCACTGTCGCAGTGTTTCGTGACTGACCACGATGCCGCGGAAGGCCAGCATGTCCTCGACCATCCGCAAGCCGAGCAGGAAACGTAGATACAGCCACACTGCTTAACTGATGATCTCAGCCGGGAAACGATACCCAGCAAAGCTAGGGCAGGTGGCGGAGGCGTTCATCCCGCCCGACTAACCGGCGGTACGCGGCTCGAGCAAGCTGGTGGCCGGCCAAATAGACGGTGCCCTCCGCCAGCAGGAGAGCGAGGCCGAGCAGCTCGCCCCGGATTGTTCCTAACCTCGAGGCCGTCTACGTTGCTCACCCGTCAGGGACCACCCTTCCCTCCCCCTTTCTCCAGGAGCGGAGCCCGCCCCCGCCGTGATCAGCCTGCCGCAAGCCAGCGTGCGAAAAACCAATGATCGCACCTGTTCATCGCGCAACGGAAGGGACACGTGAATTAGTGCCGGCCGATGGTGCCGGTGGCCGATCCTGCAGGACGTCCGCCGACCCGGGCCGCCGGCCGCCGAACGGCGAGGATGGAGGTTCTGGTGCCGCTAGATTTCCTCAACAGGCTGCCAACAACACTGCCGCCCGATTTCCAACAAAACCTGTAGGTCCGCCAGCAGCGACGAGGCCCCACCGAGAGACGCGAAGCACCTCGGGTAGCTGCCATAGACATCGACCGGACCGAGGCGAGCCAGGCTTCTACTCCCCTGGCCGGGGCCAGTTCCAGGAGCCTGGGACCACCGCGGACCGTGTGGGAACATAAGTTCCCCCTTCCGGTCCTGGAGACGCCGAAAAACGAACGTCTGCAGGGCCGGACCGGTTCGCCTCCCGCTCGGACCGTGCGCTTAGACTGGCAGAGAGATTGTGTTGTCTCACGATTAAGTACGCTGCGGACGCAACAGTCCAAGGTTTTCGCGCAGCGTCATACCCGCATAATCCCGCCGGAAAAGCCCACGCTCCTGAAGGATGGGCACGACGAGATTCACAAAGTCCTCAAACCCTGCGTGGAACCAGGGCGGCATCACGTTGAAACCGTCGGCTGCGCCACTCAGGAACCATTCCTCCAGAGTGTCGGCGACTCGTTCTGCCGATCCACACAGCACCCAATGCCCGCGCGCCGCAGCGGTGAGATTGTAGACGTCGCGGAGCGTCATTCCCTCCCGTCTTGCCTTGCTCAGCATCACGCCTGCGAAGCTGTGATAGGTATCGGGCAGCTGTACGTCCGGTACCGGTCCGTCCAGGTCGTAGGTGCTCATATCTATGCCAAAGCGGTCGCTCAAAAGCTGCCGCGCATTGTCGCCGTCAACGAGGTCCTGCAGCACGGCAAGCTTTTCAAAAGCCTCCTTGTCCGTGCGCCCCACCACCGGCATGACACCGGGCAGGATGGTTACGTCCTCTGGCCGACGGCCCAGCGCCGGCAGGCGCGCCTTGAGGGCCGCGTACTGAGCGCGTGCCTCGTCAACATCCTGCACGACGGAGAAGACGACATCTGCGGTGGCCGCCGCCAGGGCGTGTCCGGGCTCCGACCCACCGGCCTGCAACACCACCGGATGCCCCTGTGGCGAGCGTCCGATGTTCAGCGGGCCCTTCACCTTGAAATGCGGCCCCTCATGGTCCAGCGACCGCAGCTTTGCCGGATCGATATAGAGACCCGTGCTGCGGTTCGCCACTACGGCATCATCCGCCCAGCAGTCCCACAACCCCCTGACAACTTGCAAGAATTCCCCTGCAATGGCGTAGCGCTCCCCATGGTTTGGATGCAGCTTGCCGAAGTTCGGCCCTGCGGCCGGGCTGGCGCCCGTCACCGCATTCCAGGCCGCGCGGCCGCCACTGATGTGGTCGAGCGAGGCGAAGGCACGGGCAACTGTAAAAGGATCGCTGTAGGTTGTGGCAACCGTCGCGCCCAGTCCGATATGGCGGGTGCTAGCCGCAAGGGCCGCGAGCATCGTCAGCGGCTCCAGCCGCAGCGTGTAGGAAGGATGCGCGGCTGGGTCGGCGTAAAGGTTGTCGCCCATAAAGATCATGTCGAAACGGGCGCGCTCGGCAGTCTCGGCAATCTCGCGCAGCGCCGCCATGTCCTGGAAGCTGTCCACCGCGCCCGGCATGCGCCAGCCCGCGACGTGGCTGCCTGTCCCTAACAGGAACAGGCCGAGATGCATCAGTCTCGTCATCGCCAGAAGATCACTTTCCGCTCGATCCAACCGATCAGTCCGAAGAAGGTCAGGCTAATGGCAGAGGCCACGAAGATGGCGGACCAGACCTGCACAAAATCGATCTGCACCACCGCCTGATAGATGATCCAGCCCAGCCCGCTCTGAGCACCCAGCATCTCGGTCACGATAGCAACGATGAGGCTGCGCACAGTCGCGACGCGCATCCCTGCCGCGATCAGCGGCATGGCCGCCGGAAGCCGCAGTCGCCAGAGCACAGAGGCCTGCCCGGCGCCGAAGCTTCGCAGCAGATCTACCGAGCGCCGGTCCACCCGGTCAAAACCTGCCAGCGCGCTTAGGAAGACAGTGAACCCCACCGCCAAAGTGACCATCACGATCTTGGAGGAGATGCCGATGCCGAACCAAAGCAGCACCAGCGGTGAATAAGCTGCGACCGGGACGGAGTTCACCGCCATCACCGCCGGCAGCACCGCCACACGGCACCAGGGCAGCACGATGATGCCGACGGCAAGCGCGATCCCAATGAGGCAGCCGAGGCTATACCCGATCAGCGCCTCCAGCAGAGTCGTCGCACCGCCAGCGAGGAGGTTAGCTCGCTGCACCCAAAGACTGAGCATGATCTCGCTGACTGCGGGCAAGGTGTAGGAAGGCAACGCGAAACCGCGTGCGGCGCCCTCCCACAACAGGATTAGGAGTACGGCGCCCAATACACCGCGCATGGCGCTGCGGCTCACCCCTCTGCCCCCCAAAAAACCAGCCAGCGTTCTGCCAGCGCGACCAGCGCGTAGAGGCCGGTACCTAGCAGGGCGGCGCAGAGAATAGCCGCCCACAGCACCGTCACCTGTTCCGTGTACATGGCCTGGAGCAGGATGACGCCCAGGCCTGTCGTGTCCCCAAACCACTCGCCCACGATCGCGCCGACGAGGCTAAGCGACGCACCGAGGCGAAGCGCGACAAAAATCTGCGGCAGGGCGGTGGGCAGCAAAAGCTGGAAAAGGATCTGTCGGCCATTGGCGCCGAAGCTGCGAAGCAGGTCCACTTGCCGCGGATCCACCGACTGCAGCCCTAGGAGCGTATTCACTGTCACCGGGAAGAAGGTCAGATAAAAGGCTATCACTGCCTTCGCGAGCAGCGTGTTCCCGAACCACAGCACCACAAGCGCACCGAACGCGATGACCGGAATTGTTTGTGAGACAACGAAGATAGGGAAAAGCATGTCCCTCAGCACCGATAGGCGCAGGAATAGCACCCCGTTCAGCATCCCAACGAGCACACCGGCCGAGAAGCCGATCAACGTCTCGGCCAATGTCCGCAGGAAGCCGGCGACATAGGCCTCCGGCGCCTCCGCGATCGTTGCGAGGATCGCGCTCAGTCGAGGCAGGTAGTCCGGGCGAATGTTGAAGGCCAGCACCGCACCTTCCCACACGGCAGCGGCGAGTGCTAGCCCCAGCAGGAGCCGCCCGAAGCCGTGCAGGGCCGGCATTATCCGACGCCAGCCCCAACCAGCTCGCAAAGGAACCGTGGCGCTCAAGCCATGCGGTCCGCGACGGGGATCGCAGCCAGGAAGCTTCCTTCATAGGCTTTGGCGAGGTCGATTGGCTGCTTGATCACCTCGTTCTCTCGCAGGAAGTCGTAGGCAGAGCGGATTGCCGCCTCGTCGATCCAGAACAGGCCCTGTTGCGCGGCCGCACCCGCCGTCATGAGCTTACCGGCTTCGACCAGCATGAACTCCTGGTGCGCCCGGCTGAGCGACGGTGCTGCGGCCATCACCGTATCCACGCCCAGCTTCTGGTCCTGAAGAGCATCCCGCCAACCCTTGATGGAGGCGCGCAGGAAGCCGCGCACCATCTCCGGCTTCTGCCGCGCGGTCGTCTCGCTCACGATGAGCGTGTCGCGGGGAAAGGTGATGCCCTCATCCTCAGCCACAAAGGTGCGCAGCTTCTCGCGCCCGACGCGGGTCATCAGCGTGTAGAACTCGTTGTACTTGGTGGCGGTCACCACATCCACCTGCCCATCTACGAAGGGCGTCACCGAGACTTGCTGCGGCTGCATGGTGAAGTCGCCCGGCTTCAGCCCGGCCTTGGCCAGCATGCCCAGCAGCACGTAATTCGCGCCAGTGTACCAGGTAGTGATGGTTTTGCCTCTGAAGTCCTGCAGCGTCCGGATCGGGCCATCCGCACGGGCAACGAAGAAGAACGGCGTCTGCTGATGCGAAACGCCGACGCAAACCACCGGCAGGTTCTTCTCACGCGCAGCAAAGACGCTATCTGTGCCGCCCGAAAGGCCGAAGGTGTCGGCGCCCGTGGCGACTAGGTTCTCCGTCAGCAGGTTCGGCCCACCCGGGTTGATCGTCAGGTCGATCCCCTCGGCTTCGTAGTAGCCGCGCGCCTTGGCCAGGTAGAAGCCGGCGAACTGCGTCTGCGCTAGCCACTTCAGGCGCAACGTTGCCTTCTGCGTGCCCTGGGCACGGGAAATGGCGGGAAGAATGGCCGGCGTCGCGACGGCCGCGGCGAGAAGAGTGCGCCTTTGCATGGGTCGGGGCTCCTTGGCGGTTGCTAGTGGCGGTAGGTCGGATCGGCGCGGTCGAGCTGGCGAAGCAGGGCCGGCCACTCCCGCTCCCCGGGCACCAGGATGTCGCCCTGCTGTTCCCAGAACTGGCGCGCTGCCTTCTCGCAGACATCATGCGAAGGGATCATCAGCCGCGCCCCGGCGGCCGCGGCGGCCTGCATGTCCAGCTGGATGCGCGCCGCCCGCTCGAAATAGTAGAGCAGCATGAAAGCCTCGCCCGGCGTGCGCCCGGTGGTAAGGATGCCGTGGTTGCGCATTAGCATCACCTTGCTGCTGCCGAGGTCGCGCACCAGCCGCGTCTGCTCGTCCAGGTCGATAGCCACGCCCTCGTAGTCGTGGAATGACTGGCGGCGATAGAAGCGCATGGCGAACTGGCTGAGCGGCAGCAGCCCCTCTTCCTGCCCGGAGACGGCAAGGCTCGCATCCGAATGCGTGTGCAGTACGCAGGCTGCGTCGTGGCTGGCCTTGTGGATCGCCGCATGGATCACGAAGGCCGCGACATTTACATCATGCGGCGTGTCGTCGATCTTCCGCCCCTGCGTGTCGATCTTCACGAGGTCGGAGCCGGTGATCTCCTCAAAAAGCAGGCCGTAGGGATTGATGAGGAACTGGTCCTCCCGCCCCGGCACGCGTAACGAAATGTGATTATAGATCATGTCGTCCAGGCCCAGCCGCGCCACGAGGCGGTAGCAGGCCGCGAGCGCCGTGCGGGCCTCGCGTTCGGCGTCGTCCATGCTCACGCTACTCCCCCCGCGCCATTCGCCATGCCTGCCGAGGCGAAGGACTTCATGCTCTCCTCCTCGATCGCGGCCAGAACCTCGCGCTTAATGGCGATGAACTCAGGTGAGGTAATCAGATCCGCCGAGCGCGGCCGGGGCAGGTTCACGGGTACTGCAAGCTTCACGGCGCCGGGACGCGCTGTCATCACCAGCACCCGGTCGCCGAGGAAGATGGCCTCGTCCACGTCATGGGTGATGAAAAGCACGGTGCGCCGGTGCCGTTCCCACACATCCAGCAGCCAGCGCTGCATCATGCTACGCGTCAGCGCGTCCAGCGCGCCGAAGGGCTCGTCAAGCAGCATCAGCTCGCGCTCGAACAGGAAGGTGCGCATCAGCGCCACCCGCTGCCGCATGCCGCCGGAGAGCTGGTGCGGGTACTGCGCCTCGAAGCCCGACAGGCCGAATTCCGGGATCATACGCACGGCACGTGCCCGGGCCTCCTTGCGGTCTGCGCCCTCGATCTCGTTGGCCAGGATCGCGTTGTCGATCACGCTGCGCCAGGGCAGCAGTAGGTCGCGCTGGGGCATGAAGGAGACGCGGCCGAGCAGCTCACGCGCGTGGCAACCGCGCCCCTTGAAGCGCATCACGCCTCCCGCATCCGGCTCCTCCAGCCCGGCCACCATGTTAAAAAGGGTGCTCTTCCCGCAGCCGCTGGGTCCGACGACCGTGACGAACTCGCCGGCCGGCACGCTCAGGGACAGCCCGCGCACTGCCTGAACGGGGCCGAAGCTTTTATCGATCCCGCGCAGTTCCAGCAGTGAGCTCGTCTCGTCCAGGGGCTCAGCCAACAACCGGGCATCCTTGTATAATAAGCGGGCCGCCGAGCATGCAGACTGGCGGGAACGGCCTGTTTCCAAGCAAGGGGCGTGCCATTTTCAGGCTAAGCAAGCTGGCGGGCCGCGAGACTTGACGGTGACAAGCAACGCCGAAGCTGCTTTTTTGCATGCAGAAGCTGGGGGCTTGCACACACATGAGCGAAGCAGAGGCATTCGAGAGAGCAGCCCGCCCAGAGAACGTGCACGGACCCCTGACCCCTTCGGAGGGAGAGACGCTCGCAAGCGCGCTGCACCACCGCCTGAAGGCCGAGATCTCCCAGGGCCGCCTGGATCCCGGCAGCCGACTGGACGAGCAAGATGTTGCGCAGCGCTTCGGTGTCTCCCGCACCCCCGTGCGCGAAGCATTCCGCCTTCTCGCCTCGAATGGGCTTGTGGAACTGCGCGGGCGTCAGGGCGCCATGGTCCGGAGCATCGGCGTCCACACGCTGATCGAGATGTTTCAGGTTATGGGCGAGTTGGAGGGACTATGCGCCCGCCTCGCCGCCCGCCGCGCCTCCCCGCAGCAGATCGAGCGGATGACCGCGATCCACACACGCCTCGAAGCTGCCGCCGATGCAGGGCCAGATGCCTTCTACGACGTGAACCAGGAGTTCCACGAGGCGATCTACGAAGCCTCCTGCAACGCCTTCCTGGCGGAGGAGACACGCAAGCTCCGCAACCGCGTCGCCACTTATCGCCGCCGGGTCACCCGCATGCCAGACCGGGTGAAAGACACTCTCCGGGAGCATACGGAGATCGTGGACGCGATCAGCCGGCGGGATCCGGAGGGAGCTCATCGCGCGATGCGCGCCCACCTCACCCTCCTGGGGGACAATTTGCTGGACTTCATCGCCGCCTTCGGATGAAGACTGGTATGCAAATTGCTGGTCTTTGCATACGGCATTTTGGAGCCCCGCCTTGAAGCTCGACTTGATTGGCAAGACCGCCCTCATCACTGGTGCCTCGAAGGGCATCGGCCTCGCCTGTGCCGAGGTGCTTGCCGAAGAGGGCTGCCATCTCCACCTTGCCGCCCGCAACGGGGCTGCCATGGAGGCGGCCGCCGCCCGCCTCCGCGCAGAGCACGGGGTTACCGTGACGGTGCATTCGGCCGACCTTGGCACCACCGCCGCAATGGAGGCGCTCGTCGAGGCGGCAGGGCACGTAGACATCCTTGTGAACAACGCCGGCGACATCCCCTCCGGCACCCTCGCCTCCGTCACCGACGAGGCGATCCGCCGCGGCTTCGACCTAAAGGTCTTCGGCTACATCACACTCACCCGCCTCTACTATCCTCGCATGAAGGCCGCCGGTGGGGGCGTGGTGATCAATGTCATCGGCAATTCCGGCGAGAACTGGGATGCCTCCTACTTCGCCGGCTCCACCGGAAATGCCGCCCTCATGTCCTTCTCCAAGGCCATCGGCGGTCGCAGCCTGGATGACGGCATCCGCGTCGTCGGCATCAACCCCGGCCCGGTCGCGACCGACCGCATGCTGAAGATCATGCGCACCAAGGCGATCGACATGCTGGGTGATGCCGAGCGCTGGGAGGAGCTGTTCGACCGCTACCCGGGCAAGCGCCCCGCAACAGCGCGGGAATGCGCGGACCTCGTCGCCTTCATGGCCTCGCCCCGCGCCGGCTACATCACTGGCACGGTCGTTACGATCGATGGCGGCATCGCCGCCCGCGGCTCGGTGATCTAACCATGCCCCCCGACACGAATATCCCGGACGCCACCGAGCGGGCGCTCACCCGCAACCGCTATTTCGACGAGCTGGCCGCGACGCCGGACCTGGCCTGGATGGGCCAGAACACCAACCACATCCCCGCGCACCCCGCCGTGCGCGCGGCCATGATGGCGGCAATCGAGGGCGGCGAGTTTAATGCTTATGCCCCGCCGCTGGGCTTCGAGGCGCTGCGCCGCGCCATTACTGCCGATCTCGGCGTGGCAGGGGCCGAGGCGCTGGTGACGGAGGGCGGGGTGAATGCCCTCGCCCTCGTCTGCCGCGCGCGCTGCAAGCCCGGCACCCGCTTCGTTACGACGGACCCCAGCTGGAAGTGGCCGCTGATGTTCGCCCGCCAGGCCGGCGCCGAGGTGGTGGAAATCCCCATCTACGATGCCAGCACGCATTACAAGCTGACGCCGGAAGCCCTGGCCGCCGCGGTGGATGAGCGCACCACGGTGATCTACCTGGTGGATCCCAACAACCCGTTGGGCATTCGCTACACCGCCGAGGAGATCGCCGCCTTCGCGGCCATTGCCAAGGACTGCGGCGCATTGCTGGCGCATGACTGCACCTATCGCGACTTCGCTGACGGCCACCACCCCGCGCTGAAGGTCGCTCCAGAGCACTCAGTAGTCTCCCTCTCCTTCTCCAAGTGGCTCGGCTTAGCCGGCATGCGGATCGGCGCCCTCGTCACGCCCCGGGCCCTGTTCGGCGAGTTCGCGGCACAGGCCACCAGCGTGCTCGGCGCCAGCGTCATCGCACAGCGCGCGGCGCTCGCCGGCCTCTCCGTCAAGAAGGAATGGATGGAAGAAGTGCGCCGGATCGACACCGCCAACAAGGTGATGGTCCGGGACGCGGCCGCTGCCATCGGCCTCACCTGCCCCGTCTGGCCCAGCCACGGCAACTTCCTGGTGCTGGAGACCGGCGCCGCCGGCCTGCGTCCGGAGGCGCTGGTGGAGGCCGCCCGCCGGCGGGGGATCATGATCCGCCAGGGCACTTATCACACCGAGCGCTTCGGCGACCGCTTCATCAAGGTCAGCACCTCCGTCCCAACGGAGTGGGCCGAGCGGTTGCGCGATGCATTTCCCGCCATCGCGGCGGAGGCGCGCACCCTCAACGACGTCGCGCCGCAATTCTGAGGGCCCACACCATGCCGCGCATCACAACCAGGGATGGCATCAGCCTGCATTACGAGGAGGTGGGCGACGGCACGCCCATCCTCTTCATTCACGAGTTTGGCGGGAATCACGAGAGCTGGGAGCCGCAGCTCCGCCACTTCTCCCGCCGCTATCGCTGCATCACCTATGCCGCCCGCGGCTACCCGCCCTCCGACGTGCCCACGCAGCTGGACCAGTACAGCCAGACCATCGCGGCCGACGACGCCGTCGCCGTGCTCGACGGTCTCGGGATCGAGAAGGCCCATATCGTCGGCCTATCGATGGGCGGCTTCTGCACCCTCCATTTCGGCCTCCGCACGCCCGAGCGCGCGCTCTCCCTCACCATAGCCGGTGCCGGTTATGGCTGCGAGAAGGAGTTCGAAGACTACTTCCGCGGCGTCTCGCTCGAGGTGGCGGACCGCTTCGAGACACTCGGCGCGGAAGCCTTCGCCCCGATCTACGGCTCCGGCGCCTCCCGCGTGCAGTTCCAGAGCAAGGACCCGCTCGGCTGGCAGGAATTCGTCGAGCGCCTCTGCACGCATGACCGCGTCGGCGCCGCCATGACGATGCGCGGTGTCCAGGCCCGTCGTCCCTCCTTTTGGGACCTTGAGGAGGAGCTGAAGCGCATGGCCGTGCCCAGCCTCGTCGTCGTCGGTGACGAGGACGACCACTGCCTGCAGCCCGGCCTTTACCTGAAGAGGACCGTCCCCGCCTGCGGCCTATCCATCTTACCCAAGACCGGCCACACGCTGAACCTGGAGGAGCCCGCCGTCTTCAACGCCCTGCTGTCCGAGTTCTTCGCACAGGTGGAGCACGACGCCTGGATGCCGCGGGACCCGCGCGCCCTGCCCGGGCAGGTGATGAAGACGACGTGATCCCGCGCACCAATGGCGCGCGTCTCTGGCAGCGCCTCATAGAGCTGGCGGAGATCGGCGCCCTGCTTGCGGGCGGGGTGAACCGCCAGGCCCTCTCCGCGGGCGAGACCGAAGCTTGGCACCAAGTCATCGCCTGGGCCGCGGAGGCGGGGATGGAGCCCTCCACCGACCCGGCGGGCAACCTCTTCCTCACCCTGCCCGGCCGCGACCGCAGCCTGCCGCCGCTGCTCATGGGCAGCCATCTCGACACCCAGCCCACCGGCGGCAAGTTCGACGGCGCTTTCGGCGTGCTCGCCGCTCTGGAGGCCGCCCAATCGCTCAGCGGCACCCCGGCCCGAGACGTCACCGTCGTTGCCTGGATGAACGAGGAGGGCAGCCGTTTTGCCCCGGGGATGATGGGATCCGAGGCCTTCGCGGGCGTGCGACCCCTGGCCGACATCCTCGCCACGCCGGATGCAGCGGGCACTAACGTCGCCGACGCCCTAGGCGCCCTGCACGCCGCCTTCCCCGATCTGCCGCGCCGTCCGCTCGGCTTTCCCATCGCCTGGTATCTGGAACCGCACATTGAGCAGGGCCCCGTGCTGGAACAGCACAGCACGCCCATCGGCATCGTCACCGGCATACAGGGCAAGAAGACTTGGGAAATTTTGGTGAACGGCGCCGAGGGGCATGCCGGCACGCTGGACATGGCCGATCGGCAGGATGCGCTTGCCGCCTTCGCACGCATGGCCGACGCGATGTTCCGGGAGATCGGCACCATTGATCCCGTCATCAAGTTCACCATCGGCATGGTGCGGATGGAGCCGAACGCCCCCTCCGTAGTGCCGTCCAGGCTGACCTGCCGTATCGACCTGCGCCACCCCGACAACGCCGTGCTGAACGCCGCGGGCGAGCGACTGGAGGCGATCGCGGCCACCGAAGCCCCGCCCTGCACCGTGCAGGTGAAGCGACTGGTGGATGCCCCCTCGAACCCGTTCAACCCGAGCCTCCGCGGGCGGATCGCGAAAGCGGCTGAGGCGCTCGGCCACGCCGCGATGCCCATTCTCTCTGCTGCCGGCCACGACGCCCGGCACATGGCGCCGCTCTGCCCGACCGCCATGATCTTCATCCCGTGCCGCGATGGAGTCAGCCACGCCGAGCACGAATGGGCCGAGCCCGCCCATGTCGCCGCCGGTGCCGCCGTGCTGGCGGAGGTGGCTGCGGGCCTCGTCCTGGAACCCGGTCCGTGGGAGCCCGTATGATGACAGACATGGCCGACCTGCCCGTGCAGTTCCCCGAGGCGCCGCGTAGCGCCGCCGCAGCGCGGGCCCGATTTTTCAATTCGGGCAATGCCTTCAACATTAAGCTGCCGACTGTGCCGCCGGCCGAATTTTCTGCCGTCCTGGCCGAAGCCGATGCTCCGGATGCTCAGACCGGCCTCTATGCCTGCGACCAGTCAAACGCGCTGGACTGCTCCTTCCCCGCGACCACCCCGCTCATGCTCGCCCGCTACGCCCGTCTGCGCGCCCAGGAAGTGATGACACTGGATCTCGCCGCGAACGGGATCATCGTTCATGTCCTCCGCGGCTGCGGCGGAGCTACGGGTTTCACCTGGGGTGCGGGCGACATCTTCCTGCTGCCAGGAGGCAACCTTGTGCCGCTGCACGCCATAGAGGACAGCCTGCTCTGGATCGTTAGCGATGAGCCCTTGCTAGCGCTGAATGCAACTCGTCCCGGCCCGGCCCCGCTTGCCCCGGTTCACTACCCTGCCGCAGAAATCGAGCGGCAGCTCGCCATCCTCGCCAGCACCACGACCAACCCGGAAACCTCCGGCCTCGCGGTTATCTTCTCCTCGGAGACCTTAGAGGCGGCACGGAACCTCACACCCGTGCTTACCCTGTCCCTGAACACTCTGCCGCCGGGCAAGGCCCAGTTGCCTCACCGGCACAACTCCGCCGCCATCACACTCATCCTCCAGGGCAGAGACTGCCATTCCATGGTGAGCGCCCACCACTGCCCGTGGCAGCCCGGCACCACCCTCGTCACCCCGCCCGGTGAACCCCACTCACACCACAACGCCGGCGATATCCAGGCTCGTTTTCTGATCGTGCAGGATGGCGGGCTACACTATCACGCACGGACCATGGGCTTCGTATTTCTTGAACCCGAGAACTTGGCTTAAGCGCGCCGTTCGAGCATCAGGTGGACTGAACGAGGCGATCGAAGTGACCAGCTCGCCCCCAGACCGACTGCGCATCGGGATTCTTCCGAGCAGAGATCCGACCAGGATTGCCCCGTTCACTAAAAATAGCTCCGGAGTACCCGGCGAAGCGGAAGTCGATGTTCAGAACGAACGCCGCGGGCGGGCACCGGCTGTTTAGGAGCTCGCCTTCGAGGCCGCCTCTCACCCCTCTACGTCAGCGTCATCGAGCGCGGCATCAGCAGTCCCACCTCAGATGTCGTCGAGCGTTTGATCGCTGCCTTCGGCGTGACCCCGCATCAGCCTCTCGCGCTACCCTGGGGTGGACGCTGGTAGACGCTGCACTTCGGCGACCGCCTGAAGCCGGCGACCAACGATGTCTGTACTGGGTCGACTTCAGCCCTTGCGCAGGATCGATGCAGTTTGTCGGCATCCTGCTAGAACCCAACCGTGCGGCCGGGGGTGGTCCGGAACGCTTGCGCGTTAGCCAAGCGATCGGGAACTGAGGCAAAATCCTCGACGTGCACCGCGATGTCTCGACAATCGTGGAAGTGCCGTGTCGCATGCTTGTAGCGGGAGGAGAGGGCGGCACACAGCTTGGCGTCGATCATGGCTCGCCGCAGTAGTGTCGCGGTTAAAGAGGGAAGCTGAGATCGTCCTTCCGGCGGTGGCAGGAGCCGGAGTCCGGGGCTGGAACTGACGAAGAGCCACGCGCTGATGATTCTTCGCACCCTCGTGTTGGAGGGCTGGGTGGCGATGACCGGGAACGGCAGCGCTACGCCCTGGCGCCGGGGCTGCTGCTGGACGTGGCGGCGACGCTGGGGCTGCACTGCCTGCTGTGCCGGGTGAACTGGGTGTAGGGCGGCACTGGGCTGATGATCAACGTACCGGTGGGGCACCGCTACCCGCCCGACGCGCCGTCCCAGATGCGGGCGCGGCTGCGGCGCTGCCGGAGGCGCGGGCCCGGGCCGTTCTGGACGCCATGCCGGTTCGCGCCTTCACCCCGGCGACGCGGACGGACAAGGAGGCCGTCTGGGCCGAGGTTCAAGAGGCGCGGCGGGGTGGCTATGCGGTGGGTCGGATGGAGTACCTGGAGGGGGTGATGAGCATCGCCGTGGCCATCCCCGACGAGGATGGGGCGGTGCGGCTGGTATTGCAGTGCACCGGGGGACATTCGCTCCCCGGTTCGCTGAGGAAGGCGCCGGCGCCGCTACCCGGTCCCGGCGCCGGCCTACCTACCGGATCAGGACGTCCGTTCGACGTCGCGGCGTGGCGTGGCGCGCCTGCATCGGCCGTTCCTGCAGGCGCCGTCGAGTGTCGGAAGATCAACGCTGTCCTGCGCCCGGGGAGCAGGGCGGTGGCGACATCCACAGCACGCGCGCCCCGGGCGGGTCACTGACCTGCGACGTGCCGTCGCGGCGGACCACCGGCGTGGCCGTCAGGGGACGCGGCACGACCCAGCGGCCCTGCTCCACCGAGCGCGGGTGACCGCAGGGGAGGTTGGGGGCGCGGCTGGGCGTGAGGAAAGCTTCCAGCACGTCGCCCGGCTGCGGCACTTGACGCTCGCGCGGGACCGCCAGGCGCAGGCGCCGCGTGCCGTCGAACGGCGGGTCCCATATGCGGGCCCGGTCCGCGAGGGGCCCGGTCGTTTGGACCGGGTTGAAGGGCATGGCGGTATTCAGACAAGGCACCACGAGCGTCAGCGCCGTGCCTGCCGTTACCGGGTCGATCGGCTGCGGCGGCCGGTCAGCGGTCTCGCGGTCGGCGCGGAACACGCGGCGCGCCACCGCCGGGATCGCGCAGCGGTCACCGGCATCAGGCACGAGCGGGCCCGTCACCTCGAAGTGGAGGTGCAAGCTGGCATTGCGCGCGGCGGCGACTGGATCGTGGTACCCGTCCGGCCCCTGTGCGCTCGCACCCCCGGTCGGGACGGGTGTCAGCGCGACGAGGGTCAGGCAGCAAGCCAGCGTCGGTCGCAAGGCGGCCTCCTATCCAGTGTGTTGCCGGAACGATAACATGGCTCCGGGGGCCGTCGTCCCGAGTTTTCGTGGGACTTCCGGCCGTGGCGGAGCCGCCATTGCGGGCGGCTGGCCGAACCAATCGGATAGGCTTGGTCGCGAAGGATGGACGGCGCTGATGGGCATGGAAGACTTGCTTAGGCTGCTGGCCACTCCTCTTCTGTGGGTCATCTTGCTCGTGACCGTCATTCTCGTGATCCGGCGGCGGAGGGCCGAGCACGAGAACGCGCGCGGCTCGGTCGCGCCAGCAGGTCCCGGCGACGCCGCGGCACCGGAGATGGCCATCCCGGTCCAGCGATTGTGGAACACAGCCGGTTTCCTGGGTGAGCACAGCAACCTGTCGCCCAAGCTGTGGATCGCGGCGGACCGGCTGAGGTTCAAGGTGCTCTGGAAGACCCGGGAGATGCGGTTCGCCAATCTCCACGAGGTGCATGTCGACCGGCCGTTAGTAGCGGCCGGCGTGCGAATCTTCTTCCGCTGCCCGCATTGGAGCGGATTACCGTTGCCGAGCTACGGCCTGATCGCGGACGTACCCGACATCGCGACCGCGCGCACCGTCTTGCGCGCGCTGCCGCCAGAGGTCCCCCTCTCCGAAGCCGCCGCTGGCCTGCGCGATCCCTAACGCCGATCGGCAACTTCCGGACGCGTGGCAGGGGAAGAAGGTTCTGCGGCGACCTCGCGGAGTGCCGTTCCAAGCGCCCACTCGATCGCAGGGCCGTGGACGGGAAGCGGCCAACAATGTCCGCTTCCCACCTACTCCGGTCATCTGTCACCGCGGGCGCCTGCTTCCGCCTCATGTTCACCACCCACCAACGACCGTTGCTCGGTGGTGAACACCCTTCGCGCCACTCGACCAACGCCCTCGAACATATCCCGAATGGGCGGTGAGGCGCTCTCAAGGATTGAAGCCAGGCTACGCCCTTTCCCAGATCGCATATAGTTAACCTGCGAGCGCCATCGTGTTCGAGATCGCCCTAGCGACCGCTGATCGTGCCATGATGTCGTCGTTCAACGCTTCACGAAATCGACTTTGTCGAGCTCGGCTCCGACCGCCGCGTGACGCCAGATCCAGCCGAAATGCGCTATGTCGGCAATCGTGTATTCGTCACCAGGGATGTAGCGATGGTGCTTCAGCTTGCCATTGAAGACGGAGAGCGCCCGATCTACTTCTTTCAGCGCCAGCTTCCTCGCGTCCGCACTCGGCCCTTTCTGCATTCGAAGGAGGAAGGCGTGGAGGAACGCCGGGCTGAGGCCAGACGTATGGAAGAAGAGCTGTTCGAAAACCCTGCCGCGCTGCACTGCGTCGGTTGGCAGCAATCGGTCAGCCTTCTCAGCCAGATAGACCAGGATCGCCGCAGATTCGCTGAGGATGACGTCGCCGCCACTCGCCGGCGAATGGTCGATGAGCACGGGAACCTTGCTGTTTGGATTTAGGGCCGTAAAGGCATCGCTTCTCTGTTCACCGCGACGGAGGTCGACGGGAACGAGGCGATAGGGCAGAGCCATCTCCTCAGCAGCGATGACGACCTTGACGGTATTGGGTGTCGAAAAACCATAAATCTCGAACGTTTCAGTTTTCCTGTTCGGCTGGCCAAAGTGACCGACGACGCTTCGGCCTCGCATCAGCCGCGACGAGCATCGAGGCTGAAGCGTCCGCCACCAAAGGCGACCACGGGCAATGGCCATCACATGATCAACAAGGCAGATACCCTGGCCATCTATCTAGAGGTCGGCTCGCGGATCTATGCCGACCTGACCACCTGCTCGGACATCGACGTGATGAGTGCGAACGCTGACGGCCGGTTCGTGCACAAGGATGGCGGCCCGTACCCTGACGCATCGTCATCCAGTTGAGATCAAATGTGCCGGTATGCACTCGGACAAGGTATGCGCCCGGACGAAGCATCCGACGCACCTTATGGAAGGCCTCCTGAACGAGTTGCCGGAAACGCGGGGCAGGCCGGAGCGGAACGGGATTTCCGGTACCGGCCACAATCCAGCCGCTGCAATGCACCGGGGCCGCCAGCGCCGGAGCGTCGTTGACGCCGTCGCCCACCATGACGAATGTCCTAGGGGCCCGGAGCGCCCCGATCTCCCGCAGCTTGTCGCCCGGCAAGAGTCAGGGAGGACAGCAAGGCTTTAGGAACTTCTCTCGGCCGCCGCGGCCACAGCGGTACGCAGAGATGTGGCGCCGAATGTACCTCCTCAGGTCACGTCCCAATCGAAATCGCAGCACTGCTGCACAAGCCGGATCACGTGTTCGGTAAACGCGTCCGGTGCGTCCACGCGGGAGACAAAGAAATACTGTGCCGCGGGAATGGCCGGTACCGTTCGGAAGACCCTGAGGCGGCCTGTTTCGACCTCGGGCCGGACGTGACGCTCGGATAGGAACGACACACCAAGACCGGCCACCGTCAGTGCCGTCAGCACGTGAAGACTGTTGCACTTGACGACGCGGCTGAACCGGACGCCGCTGGTGTGAAACCAGTCGAAGAGCAGCTTCTGCAATCCGGAACTGTCACCCTGTGTGAGGACCGGGTAGTTGGCGATCTCGGCGAGCGGCACGACGTCGCCCTTCGGCCCCATGCCCGGCGCTGCAGCCCAATGCAGCGTCACGCTGTTCAGCGGCACGGTTCTTAGGTTCCCGTCCGTCGGCGGATTGAGGCCGATTACGAAGTCCAGCCGCCGGTCGGCCAGCTTGTCGAACAGTGCGCCGCTCGCGTCGATTTCCGGCTCTGGCACGACCAGCGGATAGACTTCCCGGATCCGGTCGATGAGCCTGGGCAGCCAGGTGAGCGCGATCATCTCGGTCACCCCGAAGCGGACCGGTCCATCGAACACCCTAGGTCCGATGGCGGCCTCCCTGAACCGGGCCTCTGCTGCCAGCAGGTCCGAGGCGAGGGGCAGGAGCCGACTTCCAAGGCTCGTCAGGGTCACTGCCCGGCCGCCACGGTCGAAGAGGGCGGCGGGCACGGCCGCCTCCAGCTCGATGATCCGCTTCGACAATGTGGACTGTGCGAGGTGCAGCCGCTCTGCAGCCTCGACAACGCTTCCTAGCGTCGCGACCCAGTAGAAGGCTTCAGCCTGCTTCAGCGTGATTATGGGACGACCTTCCATTCCATTATGGAAGAAAAGCGATGGATGCATGGAATTATATTCGCTTTCCATCCTTCTTGAAACGGCCCATCCCGGTTGCGCACAGGATCATACCTAGCCTTGATCCCAGTCAGAAAGGCGCCTTTCCGGCCCTAAAACCGCGATCCGCTCCCACGGCATACGGCCTGCTGGTCGGGGTCGGTGTCGCGACTGGAACCGTCGTTGCACCAGCGGGACAGGCACAACAAGCCCGGTCCATCCGTGGGAAGGAATGATGAGCGACGTCATGACGATCGAACTCTCCGCCCGCCTGAGCCGGATCAAGACGTCCCCTAGCCTCATTGCCCGTGACCGGGCGAAGCGACTGCAGGCGGAGGGACAGGACATCCTGGACCTCACGGCCGGAGAACCGGACTTCGATACCCCGTCCCACATCGCGGCCGCGGTGACTGCCGCTCTCCTAGCGGGCGACACGCGATACTCGCCCGTAAACGGAACACCCGCGCTCCGTGGGGCGATTGTTGCAAAGCTCGCCCGCGAGAACGGCGTCCGCTACGCCATGGACCAGATTGCGGTGGGCGTTGGCGCAAAGCAGGTGATCTATAACGCCCTGGCCGCGACGGTTGGAGAGGGCGACGAGGTGATCGTGCCCGCGCCCTTCTGGGTGTCCTATCCTGACATGGTCATTCTGTTCGACGCCACTCCGGTCGTCGTCCCCTGCGGCGAAGAGACTGGGTTCAAGCTGTCGGCCGAGGCGTTGCAGCGGGCGATCACGCCCCGGACCCGCTGGCTGATCCTGAACTCGCCCTGCAACCCAACCGGCGCCGTCTATACAGAGGCGGAAATCCGCGCCCTTGCCGAGGTGCTGCTCCGCCACCCGCGAGTGGCGCTGATGACGGATGACATCTACGAGCATATCCGCTTTGACGGCGGGATCCCGGCCTGCGCGACCGCCCTGGAGCCACGACTTCTCGAGCGCACGCTGCTCGTGAACGGCGTTTCCAAGACCTATGCAATGACGGGGTTCCGGCTGGGCTACGGAGCTGGCCCCGCCCCCTTGATCGCCGCAATGAACACCATCCAGTCGCAGTCAAGCTCCTGTGTCTCCTCCCTCAGCCAGGCCGCGGCAGTGGCCGCTTTGGAGGGGGACCAGAGCTTCGTTAGGGAGGCGCGAGACTCCTATCGCGCCCGGCGCGACCGGGCCGTCACTCTGCTCAACGCGATCCCGGGACTGCGCTGCCGCGCTCCGGACGGTGCCTTCTACGTCTACCCGTCCTGCGCAGGGCTGATCGGCAAGGTGACGCCCGAGGGCCGGACGCTCACCACCGACCTCGACGTCACGATGTATTTTCTTGAGGCCGCAAGCGTGGCGATGCTCGACGGCGGCGCCTACGGGCTGTCACCCTACGTGCGCCTGTCGATCGCGGTCCCGATCGAGGTCATCGAGGCGGCCTGCGCGAGGCTGGCCGAAGCCTGCGCCGCCCTGCGTCCGTCCGAAGACACCGGGGTGCACCCGGCCCGGCTCACTGTTTGACGCCTGCTTGCGGCCACATGTTGCCGCCTATCCTCTAGGAGATTGCGGATGAAAGCACTGACCTCGCCGAGCGCTGCCGCGTCAGCGCTTCGTGCCGCGCTGAAACTGATCCGGCGCCAAACTGCCGTGCTGTCCCTGGGCGCCCTCGCTACCATCGGACTGTCCGGCACGCATTCCGCTTCGGCACAGGATTCGCCCACCCTGGCGGCGATCCGGGCGCGCGGCAGCGTCGTGTGCGGGGTCCAGTCCAACAACCCGCCCTTCTCGTTGCCGGACAGCCGTGGCGCCTGGCGGGGCGTCGACGTGGATTCCTGCCGGGCGCTGGCGGCGGCCGTCCTGGGCGATCCGTCGAAGGCCACCATCCGGCCGGTCACCCCGATCAGCCGCTTCCCGGCCATCCAGAGCGGCGAGATCGATGTCCTGTTCGGCAGCACGACTTGGACCACCACGCGGGAAACCTCCCTCGGCCTGGTCTTCGCTTCGGCGAACTTCTACAGCGGCCAGGGCTTTCTGGTGAAGCGCTCCCTGGGCGTTGCCCGCCTGGCCGAGTTGGGCGGCGCGACGATCTGCGTCCCGCCCGGCTCGACGACGGAAGTCATCCTGGCCGAGTGGTTCCGGGCCAACCGGCTCACCTTCCAGCCGGTCCTCATCGAGGATCTCAATGAGATCCATGCCGCCTTCCTGGCCGGGCGCTGCGACGCTTTTACGCGCGACATGACCGGCCTGTCCGGCTTCCGCATGACGCAGCCCGATCCGGAAGCCTTCGTGCTTCTGCCCGACAGCGTCACGATGGAGCCGTTGGGAGCTTTCATCCGCAAGGGCGACGGGCGGTGGTTCGACGTGGTGCGCTGGACGCAGTTCGCGCTGATCTGGGCCGAGCAGCAGGGTGTGACGGCGGCCATGGCCGACGCACCCTCAGCCGGAGCCTCATCCGACGTCCGGCGTCTTCTCGGCGCCGAAGGGGATATCGGTCCCAGCATGGGTCTCGACCGGCGATGGGCAGCGAACGCGATCAAGGCTGTCGGCAACTACGGTGAGGTGTGGCAGCGCAACGTCGCCCCCTTTGGCCTAGAACGCGGCCTGAACAGGCTCTGGAATCAGGGTGGGCTGATGTTCTCGCCGCCGCTCCGCTGAGCGCGAGCATCCCGCCGAGTTAATCGGCTCCATATCCCGGCCCGTCGGGCCGGGACGTCCGCCAGGAGGATCCATGCACGGCTTCCGCGTCCTGAAGAGGCGCCGCAGCGTCGGCCCCGAGCTGGTCCACAGGTTCAAGGACCTTCCGGTCGCGAATGTCAGCGACTGCATGTCACGCATGACGGCAGCCGGGCCTCGCTTACTTCCGATGCACGCCGGGGGCCGCATGGCGGGCCCGGCGCTGACGGTGAAGTCCCGACCCGGCGACAACCTGATGGTCCACAAGGCCATGCAACTCGCGCTGCCCGGCGACGTGATCGTGGTGGACGCAGGGGGCGACCTCACGAACGCGATCATCGGCGAGATCATGGTGCTCATGGGGACAAGGGCGGGCCTGGCAGGCTTCGTGATCAACGGCGCCATTCGCGACGCAGATGCCATCAAGGTCGGAACGCTGCCCGTCTTCGCTGCCGGGGTTACCCATCGCGGTCCCTACAAGGACGGTCCCGGCGAGATCAACGTGCCGATCGCAATCGACGGTATGGTGATCGAGCCGGGCGACCTCGTCATCGGGGACGGCGACGGCGTGCTCTGCATTCCCTACGGTTCAGCGCAGGCCCTGCTGGAAGCAGGGCGTGCGAAGGCGGCGGCCGAGGCCGAGATGATCGCGCAGATCGAGGCCGGAACCTACTCGCACGCCTGGGTGGATGCGACCCTGCGGAAGGGTGGCTGCGTGATCGAGCAGGACTGACCTGCCACCTCTTCCGGCGCGCGAATTGGCTCAAAAATCTGCAGCGAATCACGTTCCAAGAATTCGGGAGGAGAACCGCGATGAAGCGGCGAGATATCGTGATGGGATTGCCCTTACTGGGGCTGGGACGGGTGGCGCTGGCGCAAGGGGCATGGCCTGCCGGGCGCCCGATCGAGACCATTGTGCCCTACCCCCCGGGAGGCGGGATCGACATCATCGCGCGCCTGGCGACGAAGCTCCTGCCGCAGCATCTCCCCGGTGCGAATCTGATCGTGACGAACCGCACCGGGGCGGGCGGCCAGACAGGGAACGAGGCCATCTTCGCGGCCCGGCCGGACGGCTGGACCATCGGCGCCGCCGGCAGCCTCTCCTTCACGTCGCTTTCACTGGAGCGCTCCGTGCGCTGGCAGACCGAGGACTACACCTTCCTCGCGAACATGGTGGACGATCCCTCGGCGCTCTGGGTGCGCTCGGATTCTCCTCTGCGTTCCCTGTCGGACCTGCGCACCGCGATGGCACGTCGGAGCGAGGCAGTCTCGATTGGCAGCGCGGCCGGGATCGGGTCGGACGATCACCAGCTCCTGCTTGCCTTCGAGGAAGCGACGGGCACGCGGGCCCTGCACTCGCCCTACAACGGAACAGCGCAGGCGATCCGCGATCTCCTGGGCGGGCAGATCGACGTCGCGTCCTACAACATGAGCGAGGGCCTCTCGCTTATGCAGGAGGGGCGCACGCGGTGCCTGGGGCAGGCAGCGGATCGACGCTGGTCCGCGGCGGCCGAGGTGCCAACCTTCCGCGAGCAGGGCCTGAACGTGATCGTCGGCTCGGCCCGCGGCTTCGTCGGACCGCCCGGCCTTCCCACACCGATAACTGACCGGCTGGTGGAGGCGTTTGGCACCATGATGGCCAGCCCCGTCTTCGTCGAGGAAGCGCAGCGGTTGAACCTACCGCTTCACCCGCTGACCGGAGAAGCATACCGTCAGTTCGTCCTGGCGGAGGCCGCGGCGATCAAGGCGCTCTTTGCACGACGTCCTTGGGGAGGGCGCTGACCGCATGCCCCATATCCTCGTGCCCGATCGGATCCACCAGGACGGGCTGGGGCGCCTGCGCGGCAGGGAGGGTTACGTCTTAGACGATGGCGACGCCCTCACCCCGGAGAACCGCCGGGAGCGTCTCGCCCTCGCGGAAGCGATCATCGTCCGTGGTACACGGGTCGACCGGTCACTGCTCGATGCCGCCCCACGCCTACGCTTTGTCTGCCGCCACGGCGTCGGGTACGACCACGTGGACGTCTCTGCCCTGACGGAGCGCGGCATCCTCCTCTCCGTGACACCGGAGGCGAATGCCGCATCCGTGGCTGAGCACGCCCTCATGCTCATGCTCGCCTCTGCACGACAGCTTAGGGAAACCGACGCCGCCGTGCGACGCGGTGAGTGGCGAGTGCCTGGCTCTACCCAGGCATTCGACTTGGCCGGAAAGACCGTTCTGCTGGTCGGCTTCGGCCGCATCGGCATTCGCGTTGCCCGGATCTGCGCGTTCCTCGGCATGCGCGTGCTCGTCTTCGACCCCTTCGTGCCCGGCCGGATCGTGCGCGCGCAGGGATGTGCGCCGGTGACTCAGCTCACCGATGGACTTGCGGCAGCTGATGTCGTGAGCCTGCACTGCCCGTCGAACGATAGCACCCGGAGCATGGTGGACGCGGCCTTTCTGGCTACGATGCGGCCGGGCGCCATCCTGGTCAACACCGCCCGAGGAACGCTGGTCGACGAGGACGCGCTCGAGGCGGCGCTGCGGTCCGGTCATCTCTCGGCGGCAGGGCTCGATGTGTTGGAGGTGGAGCCGATGGCCGCGCCCGTGCCGCTTTTGGCGCTTCCCAACGTGTTCGTCACACCGCACGTCGCGGCCAGTTCCGAGCAGGGGCTGCAGCGTATGGCCGTGTCAGCAGCGGAGAACGTGATCGCTTTCTTCGAGGGAGGGCTGGATCTGGAAGCATTGATCAACCCCGAGGCAGGCGTCGCGACGGGTAGGATGTAGAGGACAGTCGAGTTGCCCTGATGCAAGTGCGCTGTCACTCAGCATCGGCTCAGAGAGGAGTAGTGCAGACACTCAGGACCAGTGGCTGGGCCTACCGCCCGCAACAGCAAGAGGCGGGACAGCGGAGAGCCGCCGCTGTCCACCTTTCAATCCGGTGTTTACCTGGAGTTCAGTGCTTGAATCCGACCCAGGCCATCGTCGTCGTAAGGACGTGATTATAGTCGCGGGACAATGCCTCGTTTATGAAGATGTCGATCTCTGCCGAGGGAGCGCCAGCCTTCCGCAACGCTCTCGACGCCGCGTTGACGACAGCGCACGAATCGCTGTCCGTTTTGCCGATCTTCAGGGCTACGCCTCGATTCTTCGGATAGACGTTCATGGTGTCTCCAAGCTTCCAGGTTGTCTCCTGCCCAAGGGTATCACCGCTCGTTGTTGAACCTGAAAAATTTCGACATGATCCCACCGCAACGAATGTCTATCGCAGCTTTGCTGTTAGCCCGGTGCGGAAGCGGTTTCCCAGAGTGCTGCAGGTTCCGCGGATTGCAGCGTGCGTCTCATCCACCTCGCACCGCTGTACACTTGGCCCTGACATCCATGATCGCGGCCGCGAAGTCGGCGGGCTTTTCCTGCGGCAGATTGTGCCCACCGCCTTGCACAATTCGGTGCTCATGAGGCCCAGTAAAGTGCGCAGCATGCTTCGCCGTCCCACCCAGGGCGAGCACCCCGTCCGAGTCACCGTCAAGGGTGATAGCTGGCACCATGATCCGCGGCTGTGCTGCAAGCCTGCGTTCAATAGACGCGAGCGAGGGATCACCGGCGACTAGGTCAAATCGATGCCGGTAGGAGTGGATGACGACGTCCACGAAGCTCGCGTTGTCGAAGCTCGCGGCCGTCCGCTCGAACGTCGCATCATCGAAGCGCCACTGAGGCGACCAGAGCCTCCACAACAGGCGGCAGAAGTCCCGCCGGTTCTCAGCCAGCCCAGCTCGCCCGCGCTCGGAATGAAAGTAGTATTGGTACCAAAGGCGCAATTCGTTCTCGGGTGATTGCGGCTTCCCGGACTGCGCGATGTCTTGGATGTTGTAGCTGTTCTGCGAGACAAGTCCGTCGACCCGCTCCGGCCATAGCGCCGAGACGATGCAGGCAGCTCGCCCGCCCCAGTCGTACCCGGCAAGGACCGCGGAGCGGATCCCGAGCGCGTCCATGAGGTCGAGCAGATCCTTGCCTAGGGCGGCCTGCTCGCCGGAGCGGGGTGTCTCAGCCGACCGGATGCGGGTCGGCCCGTAGCCGCGCAGCCAGGGCACGATCACCCTAGCACCCGCCGCGGCCAGAACCGGCGCCACCGCGTCATAGGCACGTACATCATATGGAAAGCCGTGCATCAGCACGACTGGCCACCCCTCTGGGCTGCCGGTCTCCTCGAACGCGACCTCCAGTGGCCCGGCGTCGACGAATTTGAGCATGACGGTCCCCTTCTGGCCCTGGCGCCACTGTTCCCGATCATTGGACCGCCAGGAGTGCGTAGCAAATCCATCCAGGTCGGTATCCCGGGCATCAGCGGCTCGGGATGCTACACGGCGGAGCCGCCTGCGTTTTCGACTCCCTTACCGGCGCTGCGGATCGGTATGGTCGGACATGGTCTTCGCCCTGCACCGGGCCGAATGGGCGGCTGCTGCCGTTGCCCGGCCCGACTACGCCACGGACTGGCACGCGCATGACTGCGCCATGCTCCTGCTGCCCCGGCAGGGGTTGATGTCGTTCGAGATGGATGGACGCCGTACCCCGACCTCAATCCGGCTCGGCGAGGCGCTATTGGTCGCCCCGGGGGTTGGCCATCGCACCCGGGCTGCTGACGCAGCGCACCGGCACCTTGTGCTCTACGCGCCCGGGGCCCGACTAGGGCGATGGCTTCCGGCACGGCGCGGTTGGCACCTGGGCCTGCTACCCCCGGCCATGCTGCCTCTTCTTGCCTATCGAGACGCCCTGCCGGACGGCTCCGAGCGGGCCAGCCTCGCCGACCGCCTCTTGCTGGAGGAGGCCAGCGAGGCGGGACCTGATCCCGCACCCGCGCAGCATGGCGCGGCCTTGGTGCAGGCCATCGCGGAGCATCTCCGGGCCCGGTTGCAGGAGCCCCATGCGCTGGACGATCTCTCCACGCGTTTCGGCCTGTCCCGCCGCCAGATGACGCGGCTGTTCCGGCGGCATGTCGGTACCAGCATCGCGGACTACCTGAGCGGGCTACGGGTTCGGGAAGCGGCCCGGCGGATCGGAGCGGGCCAGGGCGTGCTCGCGGCCGCCCATGCCGTGGGCCTGGCATCGCCTTCCCACCTCGCCAGGCTTTTCCGCCAGCACACCGGCGGACCACCCTCGGCGGCCCGATCGCGCGAGAGATAGGGCCCGATGAGGCGCGCCGGTCAGGCGTCCTCAGGGGCAGACTGCTTCCATGCAGCCGAACCCCTCGTCCCCCATCCTGCTCTCCGTCTTTCCTGCCGTATCGGGCGGCGGCAACCCTTGTCCGGTCGTGCTCGACGCAAGCGGCATGGATGCCGAGGCCATGCGGACGCTCGCTGCCAGCTACGGCCATGAGAGCGGCTTCGTCCTGCCTCCAAACGATCCCGGGGCGGCCGACTTTCGCTTCCGCTTCTTCGTGCCCGACCACGAGATGGAGATGTGCGGCCACGCGACCCTGGGCGCAGCTTGGTTGCTCCGCGCCCGCGGGCAGGCCCCAGGAGCGGAACTCCGTATCGAGACGCTGTCCGGGCCGGTCCGGGCCCTCTTCGCCGCGGATGGCAGCGTCGAGATCACCCAGCCTCCCGGACGGGTGCAGGAGGTCGCGGAGATCGGGGCCGTGCTGGCTGCCCTGGGCCTTACTCATCAGGATCTCCTCCCCGGGGCTGGCGTGCTCAACGCTGCCACCAGCCGGGTGAAGACTCTCGTGCCCGTTGCGGACCCCGAGCGGCTGCACGCCCTCAACCCGGATCCGGGACGGGTGCGCGCCGTCAGCGAGGCGATCGGCTCTACGGGCCTCTATCCCTGGGCCGGGGGCGCAGGAGGTGTGGTGCACGCCCGTCAGTTCCCACGCAGCTCCGGCTACCCAGAGGACGCCGCCACTGGCATCGCGGCCGCCGCGCTGTTCTACGGCCTGGGCGCACCGAAGACCGGGCTTCTCGTCCGCCAGGGCGAGGCCATGGGTCGTCCGAGCGAGATCCACGTGCGCCCGGACCCGGACGGCCCCGGATGCCGCTTGGGCGGGCGTGTGGAGGTGCTGTCGTGAGGCGCCGGGCCCTTCTCGCCGCGACTGGCGCCCTGGTCTGCCGCCCGGCCCTGGCGCAGTCCTGGCCCATCCAGCCCATCCGCTTGGTCGTGCCCTACGCCGCCGGTGGCCCGACCGACGTCGCGACCCGCTTGCTCGCCGAGGCGCTCTCCGCCGCGCTGCCGCAGCGCGTGATCGTGGAGAACCGCACCGGCGCGGGCACGGTGGTCGGGACAGGCGCGGTGGCGAACGGTCCTCGGGACGGCCACGCCTTCCTGGTCGCGACCGTCGCGCATGTGGTGAACCCCGTGCTGGTGGAGAACCTGCCGTTTGACCCGATCGCCGACTTCCGAGGCGTGGCGCTGATAGGAACGGTGTCGCAGGTCGTCCTCGTCAGCCGCGATCTGCCGGTACGGAGCCTGCCCGAACTGCTGGCCCTGTTCCGCGGCAAGCCGGGCGGGTTCGCCTATGGCTCAGCCGGGAACAGCAGCGCTCAGCATCTAGCGGCCGAGCTGCTGAAGCGGCAGGCGGACCTGGACGTAGTGCATGTGCCCTACCGCGGGGCGGCACCCGCCGTCGCAGACCTGCTAGCTGTGCAGATCGCGATGGTGATCGATAGCGCTGCGACTGGTATTCCGATGGCTCGCTCCGGCCAGGCCCGGGCGCTTGCGGTAACGGGGCCTTCGCGCCTGGCGCAGCTACCAGACGTCCCAACCGTCGCCGAGACGCTGCCGGGCTACGAGGCCTATACCTGGAACGCCCTCCTCGTGCGGGCCGGGACCACGCCGGAGGCGATTGCACGCATGAACGAAGCCACGAATACCGCGCTCGCCAGGACGGAGCTCCGGGGGCGGCTGGAAAAACTAGGTGTCACCATGGTGCCGGACAGCACTCCGCCATCGGTCGACGACTTCCTGCGGGCCGAGGCCAGTAAGTGGCAGCGGGTGTTGCGGGAGGCCGGGGTAAAAGCCGACTGACGTTGCAGTCCTCTACGAGCAGAGCATCTGCGAAAGCCGCGCTGAGGGCGCGGGAAGTCCTCGGCGCTCGCTAGTCCTCAACGAAAAGCCGTTCGGTCCGCTGCGCCCCTCATGTGTCCAGCAGGTAGGGCACAAAAACCTCCTCGAACGTGAGGCGCCGGGTCGTCAGCCCCTGCTCGTGATGATAGCGCAGCACAGCATCGATCGCGGCGCGGTTCGGCTGGATGCCGTAGGACCACCAGTCATCGCCGAGCAACTCGCGATCCCGCGAAAGCAGGTCGGTCAGCCACGGGATCATCATCCCCATGTTGTTGAACGTCATGCCGCGGACCAGTTCCTCGGCCGCCGTCGCCTTGGCATCGCAGAAAGCTCGGTAAACCGCCCGGACTAGGTCCGGCTCCCGCTCAGCCAGTTTACGGGTGACTACCACCGCGTGCATGATGGGGAAGATGCCTGTGCGCCGGAAATAGTTGCGTTCCACCGCCTCGTGGTCGGTGAACAGGCGGCGGACACGGGGCGAGCCATCCAGCACGCAGCGGGGCACGTCGGCGGAGATGAGCGCGTCAATCTCGCCCGCCTCTAGCAGGACACCGAGATCGGTGCCCTCTGGGGCCAGTGTCACCTCCACCCCGGTCGGATGCAGTCGGGGTACGAAGTCGATCGGCGCCAACGGAAAGTCGATGCCGCCCACGATCCAGCGGTTGCACTCGGGCCGGAAGCCGAACTCGTCGGCGAGGATACCCTTCGGCATCACCCCGGCATCGTGCCCGTATAGTGCGAGTTCGCCGATCGTCCGGCCCGTCAGCTGCTCAGGGCGCTCTATACCGCTGGCCGTGCTGACGTAGATGGCTGAGTGACGGAACGCACGGTTGGGAAAGACGGGCAGCGCCAGGAACGGCGAGGGGCCATTTGCGAAGGTGCGCAGGAAGTAGGTCAGGCCGAGTTCGGACACGTCGAAGGCGCGGCGGCGGATCATAGCCTCGAAGATCTCGGTCACGATGCGGGCCGTATGGAAGCGCGCCTCAACGCCCTCGATCTTCACGCGGCCGTCGCGCAAAGCGCGGGTACGGTCGTAGTTCCAGAAGGCGATTTCGAGCGGGGTGACGCGCATGGAGGCTATCCGGCCAACTAAGGAACACATTTAGTAAATGTATTTAGCATATTCAAGGGTGCCGCGATTGGTGCACCAGGGGCACGGCGGACGTAGAAACAACCATGGCCGCAGATACCACCACTCTTGCCGAGCTCTTCAGGCATGAAACGCTTGGCGCTCCCGAGAACGCCGTCGGCTTCGTTCTGTGGCGAGTGGTCCACCGCTACGTGCGCGAGATTGATCGGACCCTTGGTCCCGTCGGGTTAACCCATCTGCAATTCACGGCGCTTGCGATGGCCGCGTGGATGGCGCGTTCCGGTGAGCCTGTCACCCAGGTGGCACTGGCGCGGCTAGGCGACATTCACCCGATGCAGGTTTCGCAGGTGCTGAAGGCGCTCGAGACCAAAGGCATGGCCGCGCGGCCGCGCAGCGAGGCCGACGCCCGCGCGCGACACGTGGAGGTGACGGAAGCTGGTGTGGCGGCACTGAGACAGGCTATGCCGCTCGTGATTGCCGTGCAGGCGAAGCTGTTCGGAGCAGCGGGGCAGCCAGGCGGTGAACTTCTGGCCGTCCTCCGACGGATCGACAGGGACGGTTCGGACCGCCACTAGGCTCCACCTCAGCCGCCTTCAGAGGCCGCTACCAACCTCCATCCTGCGCTACCCGCCCCGCGATGGCGCTACCGCGGCAGCAGACGTCAGCCTGCGTCATGCCGCCTGGATGGCGGTGCCGGGTCTCAAAGGCGCCACAACGTCACGCGAACAGCTGGGATGGGTGCGGAGCTGCCGCCAGCCGGATCACTCCGCGCAGGCGATCTAGACCGCCCGCGACCACGGTTAGTTCAGTAAGTAGGAACCTCCCGTCGCGCGCTAGGTCGGCTCCGACCAAATCGCCGTAGTCGAGCGAGTTATCCATGGCTCGCCCAGGATGAAGACACGCGGCTGACTGATCCCTCCTGCCCTCGTCAAGGGACTGGGAGGTCCCACATGGCGACCATGCCGGATAGCTTTGATCTCACCCGCGCCGAAGCGCTGAACCATCTCGCCCGGGTGCTCCCGAGTACAGGTCCGGCTTACGCTAAGGGACGCAACACCGACCGTGGGCCTTGCACTGCCCGCACCACCACTGCTCTGTCGCCATACCTGCGCCGCCGCCTGCTGCTGGAAGAGGAGGTGATCGATGCCGCTCTTTCCACGCACGGGCCGCTTGAGGCCGGTAAGTTCGTCGAGGAAGTCTTCTGGCGCTCCTACTTCAAGGGATACCTGGAGTCGCACCCCTCGATCTGGACGGATTATCTGCAACTGGCGAAAGAGGATCGTAACCGGCTCGCCACGCAGTCTGGGCTACGACGGGCGTACGAAGACGCTGTCGCCGGGCGGACGGGCATCGAGGGCTTCGATGACTGGGCGCAGGAGCTAGTGGAGCACGGCTGGCTACACAACCACGCCCGCATGTGGTTCGCATCCATCTGGATCTTCACGTTGCGCCTGCCCTGGGCGCTGGGGGCGGAGTTCTTCCTGCGCCACCTGCTCGACGGCGACCCTGCCAGTAACACCCTGTCCTGGCGCTGGGTGGCCGGTCTGCATACGCGTGGCAAACACTATATCGCCCGTGCGGAGAACGTCCGCCGCTATACTGACGGGCGTTTCTCGCCAAACGGCTTGGACGAGAATCCGTCGCCGCTGGAGGAGGCCTCGCCACCCCCCACCGTGCCATTGCCTCCGGCCGATCCGGAGCCGACAGGCGAGGTGGCGCTGCTGCTACACCTCGACGACTTGTACCCCGAGAGCCTGCAACTGAGCGGCGCCCGCGTGATGCGGGTTGGCGGGCTACTGAGACACGCTCCTGGGGCTGCCGAGCACCTTTGCCGTGCCGACGAGACAGCGATGGCTGACGCTCTCGCCCGGGCGGCGGAGCGCTTCTCCTGCCCGTCCGGTGCCGTTGATGAAGGCTGGGATGGCGACCTGCCGTTGGTGACGGCCTGGGCGCCTGTCGGACCATCGGCGGAAGCTCTGCCGAAGGGCTGCATCCGCATCCGCCGGAGATGGGACGATCTTGTCTGGCCACACACGACGCGTGGCTATTTCCAGGTGCGCAAGGCGATCCCGTCTGTCCTGGCCCTTCGAGATGCCTAGATCTCACCGTAGTGCGGGAGAGCACGCCATCTTCGGTCGACGCTTTCCTCCGTGCCGAGGCCGACAAGTGGCAGCGAGTGCTGCAGGACGCCGGAGTGAAGGCCGACTGACGCCGGACCGCTCGCTTCCGACAGCCTCGACAGGCTCAGCTACCACTGCGTGAGAGATAGGGCTGAGCGGCCTGCAAGACGGGCCCACATGCTGGGACGTCGGCCTGTAGCACGGCCTCGTAGGTCGTCAGGCCCATCCAGACCCTGGCTGCCGTGAGGACGCCACGGACCGGATCCCCAGCGTAGATCTCGGTAAGCACAGGAGGGGCGGCCGAGACACAGCTGCTGACGTCCCTCATTATGGTTGGTGGTGCGCCAAGCTGGGCGAGGCGAGTGTTGAACTCGGTCTGAGCGGGCTCGACGATCAGGAGGTTAATCAGCGCGAGAAACAGGTCACGGAACATGAATGGCTCCATCTGGCGTCGGAAGCAAAGGATCCGACATCACACGGGCCGCCAAGGATACCTGTGCCAGAGGGGCCCGGACCGGGGTCTCGGGCCGGGAGATCGACATCCACAGGCGCGAAATCAAGACTTGCGCCCGAGTGCCTCGCCGCAGTCTCGGTCAAGCAACGTGTCTTCAGATAGCAGGCCTCATTGGACGGAGGTGCGCACAGGTTGGGGAAGTGCGGTGCGGCGAATGCTGATCGAGGGGCACCGGAAACCCCTGCTGGGCGGCAACCTCGTCGGTGCTTGGCGTCTGCTGCCCGGCTAGGGGCGTCTTACCTCCTCCGCACATTCTATGACGCGCTCGGCCCACGCACTGCCCTAGCCTACAAAGGAGAGCCCTTCCGCATACTCTCGCTATCTCTCCGCAACCGATCACTGGAAGGACAATCCTGGCTGCGCGTCCCTCATCGCTTCCTGGGCATCAAGCCAGCGCGCAAGGGCCAGGACGACGTGCTCCTGCTCGGCCTCCGTGAGTGCCCGTCCGGCCGGAATGGCGTGCCACTTGGCAAGACAGGTTCGGCAGCAGGTGGCTGTGGCATGCTGAGCGACGAAGACCGGGTGACCGCGCATCGGCGTCTGTTCGCCGTCACAGGCGGGCTGCGCGGGCGCGAGGCGCTCTATAACGAACTTCCGCGCGTGCGAGAGCATGATCTCGCGCCCTCTGGCACGGAGGTAGTCCGCATCCCGGCCACCAAGCTTGAAACGTCGCCTGAACTCCGACCTCGCCAGTCCTGCGAAGACATCTTCCAACTTCCTCATCGTGCTCCTGCCCCCGACGTACAGGGCACCTAGCCGTCTAACGGGGCGCGCCAGCCTCTACTGTGCAGTCGGTAGTGGCGACAGGGTCGCCATTGGGCCATTGATATCCGGCGTCCCAACCCGCAAGGCGGCCATCTCGGCGGGCCCGGCCGTGAGCGCCTTCCACAGGATAGACGCCGCGATTTCTGTCGCCCGGGCAAGCTCGTCTGGCTCCATCACGTCCCGAGTGTCCGCCGCGGTCAGCAAGCGGGACAAGCGGCTCGCAGGCTCGTTGAAGCCCGCAATCAGGCGCATGGCGGGGACGCCGTGATGCGCGAAGTTTGCGTGGTCGCTGCTGACCGAGACGGGGAGGTGCACGGCCAGGTCGTGCCCCGCTGCCGCGGCCGCATCCTGGACGAACCCTCCGAGCGCGGGATAGCCGGAGGTCAGGGCGGTCAGGTTCGGCGACCCGGCTATGCTGTCGAGATTCAGGTTCATCGCCATCGCCTCCACCTCGGCCCGCGGCAGTCCCGCGAGCCAGGCTCGTGAGCCGGACAAGGACCACTCCTCGGCTCCGAAGACACAGACAGTCAGGCCGCGTGACAGGCTGCCGACAAGGGGGGCCGCAGCACGTGCGAGGCTGAGCAGCGCCGCTACTCCCGTCGCGTTGTCCAGCGCGCTCTCAGCCAGCGGGTGCCCGTCGAGATGTGCCGAGAGCACGATGCGGCCTGGACCAGCGCCAGGGATGTCCAGCACGTGGTTCACCGTCTCGGCCGGGTGGTGGCGCGCCTGAAGGAAGAAGCGCGCCCGGCCCTCCT
Source organism: Roseomonas sp. WA12 (assembly GCF_054165765.1). Lineage (NCBI taxonomy): Bacteria > Pseudomonadati > Pseudomonadota > Alphaproteobacteria > Acetobacterales > Roseomonadaceae > Roseomonas > Roseomonas sp. WA12. Next base: position 225,012 of record NZ_JBSTUI010000002.1, read on the forward strand.
CCAGCATGCGCCGCGCGCCCTCAATGCCGACCCCGAAGCCGGGCACCGGGCACAGGTTCGCGCCACCCGAGACCGGGCCGTAGCCCTCGAAGGGCTGCACCATGACCACAGCGGCCGCGCCCGCCTCGGCTGCGGCCCGAAGCTTGACGCGCCGGTGGATGGTCTCCGTCGCGAAGGCGTACTCGTGGCGGAGCAGGACGGCCCGGCCGCGCACTCTGTCCGCGGCGGCCGCGATCTCCTCCGGCGTCCCGCGGCCGAGATCGACCACCTCCAGTTCCACCCCCTCCGGGGGCGTCGGGACCGAGCCGACGAGGGACGCGCAGGGGATCTTAGCCGTCACGCCCGGTAGGGAGATGGCGACCTGCTCCAACGTCCACCCGTGATAGGCGGTGCGCGGTGAGGAGAGGTGCCCTGCGCCGACGCCGATCATTGCATCGTGGATGAAAGCGAATGCCGCATCCGCGCTCGGCGTCCCCTGAAGGCGCCCACCCCGGTCGCAGAGAGCGTTGAAATCGGCCTCAAGGGCGCCGCGATCGGCCCGAAGGGCCTGGAGGAAGGCGTCGGGCGCGGTCACTGCACCTTCACCCCGGCATCGCGGGCGACCCTCGCCCAGTTCTCGAACTCCGCCTTCAGCAGTTCGGCGAAGGGACCGGGGCCGCGCGGCCGGGCCTCGATCCCGAGCGTCTCGAAGCGGGTCTTCACGGCGGTGTCGTCCATGGCTGCGCCGAGCGCCTCGTTCAGCCGCCCTACAATCGGAGCCGGGGTGGAGCGCGGGGCGAGCACCCCCCACCAGTTGCTCGAGATCATGTCGATGCTTTCTTCCCGAAAGGTCATGACTTCCGGCAGGGCAGAGGTCCTCGCCACGGACGCCACCGCGAGCGGGCGGACCTGGGCATCCCGGAGAGGCCCCGCGGCCGAGAGAGTGGAGGTGAAGATCGCGTTGAGCTGCCCTCCCACGACGTCGAGCAGCGCCGGGCCGGAGCCGCGATAGGGCACGGTGGTGAAGGAGGTCCGGGTCAGCAGCCCCAGCCATTCCGGAAGCAGGTGGGTTAGGCTGCCGACGCCCGAGCTCCCGAAGGTGATGGCACCCTCCTTCGCCCGGGCGGCCGCCAGGAAGTCGGGCAGGGTCTGCGCCGGGAAGCCCGGATTGACTGCGAGGAGCATTGAGACGGCGCCGAAGAGCGTCACAGGCACGAAGTCGTTCACCGGGTCGTAGGGCACCCGGGGTTGCACGGCGGGGATGATGGTGTGCGGGCTGTCGGCGACCAGGAAGCTATACCCGTCATCCGCACGCGCAGCGGCTTCCGTGCCGATGATGGCGCCGCCGCCCGGCCGGTTGTCCACCACCACGGATTGGCCAAGGGATGCCTGCAGGGGCACCTGGATAGCGCGCGCCAGGACGTCAGACGGGCCGCCCGCGGCGTAGGGAACGATCAGGCGAATGGGGCGGCTCGGCCAGTTCACGCCCTGCTGGGCGAAGGCGGCGGGGTTGATGCTCGTCCCGAGGCCCGCGCCGAGAAGGCTGCGGCGGCTCATGCGGTTCATGGGTCTGAGAGTTCCTTGACGGCGTCCAGAGCCTTCTAGCCAAGCAACACCCGGGCCGGAACAGCAGCAGGCCTGCTCTGCAACCCACCGCCGCCGCCAACACCTGCAAGGAACGCCACCTGCCGAGAGTGTCCGTCCTGGCCGACAGCCCCGCGACCGGGCGGCCCCGCGCCAGGACGGCCGCGGAGTATGAACACGCGGCGGATAGTCAGGACTTGTCCATGTTGCGCCAGTTCCGGCCATCGTCGCGGTAAGACAGCGCCCCCCGGGTCAACGCCGTTGTATCGAGGGCACCTGGCGAAGGCGAAACCGAAGGACCAGCCGCATGTTCATGCTAGGATAGACAGCTTACTGTCATATTGACAGCTCGCTGTGACAAGAGGTGGGTGAGCATGAGATCGTTGTCGAGAGGGCCCCGGGATACGTCCGGGCAGGCTCGGGAAGCCCTGTCCCGGCTCGTGGTCGAGGTGTTCCGGATTAACGGTGATCTGCTCGAGGCAGGTGATGTCCTGGTCCGGGATCTTGGCCTTTCGAGCGCCCGGTGGCAGGTGCTGGGTGCCATTGCCCTGTCACCGGCTCCGCTTCCTGTCGCCCACATCGCCCGCAACATGGGCCTCGCACGGCAGTCGGTGCAGCGTATCGTCGGTGACATGCTGGCTGACGGCCTTCTCCGCCTCGAACCCAACCCCCACCATCGCCGGGCCTCGATCGTGGCGATGACCCCCGCTGGAGAGACGGCCTATGCGGAGGCGATGGCGCGCCAGGACCTCTGGGCGGACGTGCTGACGGACGGTCTGCCGCCAGAGGCCATGGAGGCCGCCAGCGCACTTCTCCGCGCACTCCAGGCGCGGATCCAGTCTTCCCACCACCAGATTGCGGCCATCGCCGCGTCCACTCGTCAGGAGATCGACGCATGACCGGCGCGCCCAACACCATCGATGCCCCTGTCACTCCCCGCTGGGACGCGGAGGTGATCGTCGTCGGCGCAGGTCCTGTCGGCCTGACAACGGGCTGTGCGCTGCGCCACCACGGCGTCGATTGCCTGCTGCTGGAGCAGCGCACGGAGGTGAAGGCCTACTCCCGGGCCAACAATCTCTGGGCACGGCCGCAGGAGCTGCTGGCGAGCATCGGGTTGCGCGACGCTCTCGCCGACCAGGCCTACGCCATCCACACGATCAACTTCTCCCTCAACGGTACGCCAACGACGCCTATCCCCATCGCGGATGTCGCGAGCCCCTATCCTAGGGTTCTGTACAGCGGTCAGGACGTGATCGAGCGCACCCTCGTCCAAGCCTTCGAGACGCGGGGCGGGCGCATGGAACGCGGGTGCAAGGTCGTCGACATCGCGCCCGACGAGACCGGCGTCACCGTGGTGATCGAGCGGGAGGACGGCGGGACGGAGAGGCTGCGCTGCCGCTACCTCGTGGCCGCGGACGGCGCGGACAGCACGGTGCGCCCCCTGGTCGACCTCGACTTCGAGACCACGCGGCTCGAGGGCTGTATGAACCGGCAGGTCGACGCTCGCCTGTCCTGGCGGCGCTCCGGCGGGGCAGACCAGTTGTGGTTCTTCTACTACGAGCGCGGCTTTGCGGGCATCATGCCAGTCTGGGGCGGCTACCACCGGCTGTTCTTCCTGGCCGACGACACCGGCGTGCCGGACCGCGACCCGACGCTGGAAGAGATCCAGGCGGTCGCCCGCGAGGTCACGGGCGACGAAACCCTGACACTGACCGATCCGGTCTGGCTGACCCACAGCCGCTTCCAATACGGCGTCTCTCCCGGCTACGCGCGGGGGCGTGTGTTCCTCGCGGGCGACGCCGGCCATCTTTCCCTGCCGATCGGAGGCCAGGGAATGAATGCTGGCCTGCACGACGCGGTGGAGATCGGGTGGCGGCTGGCCATGGCCCTACGGGGGCAGGCCGCGCCGGTCGTCCTGCAATCCTACGACGGCGAGCGCGGCGGCGAGCACGCCCGGCTCTCCACCCAGCAGGTGCGCGGCTTCCGCTGGACCGTCTATCGCGGTGCGGTGACGGACGCAGTGCTGGGTCTGGCTGCCTCAGCTCTGCCGAAGCTCGGTTCGCTGCTGCAGGGAACGGACGACATGCAGCAGATAGGGGTGACCTACCCCGAGAGCATCCTGAACGAGGATCATCTGTCCGGGCTGGGGCGGATGCTGCGGCCTGGGGCACGACCCGGCGAGCGGGCGCCCGACGCGGAGGTCGTTCATGACGGCGCAGCAACCACGTTGTTCCCCTTCCTCTACAACCCGGACGGCCTGACGACGGGCTGGACACTGCTGTGCTTCGACGGAAGATCCGGGGAGGCACATCCCGCGTTGCGCGAGGCGATACGCGCCGTCGCGCCGTGGAGCTGGGTCCGCCCACGCCTCGTGCTGGCGGGACCGCTTCTCGAAGGTGCGCAGCTCCCCGTGCTGTCGGATCTGGATGGCAAGGCCCATGGCGCCTACGGGCTCGAGGGCACCCCTGCGCTCGTGCTCGTGCGCCCGGACGGGCACATCGCCTTCCGCGACGAGGCCAGCGGGGGCGAGCGCCTGGCAGCGTACTGTAACAGGATCTTCGGTGCGGCGTGGGGGATGTCGGCGGCGGTGGGGTGCGGGATCGAGAGCGGCAGGGCGTGAGCCTGCAGCATCGTTCGGAGTTCCGCGTTCGCCTGCAGGTCGTCTGGGTCGAAGTGGCGAGCGAGGTGGTCCTGCTTGAGCTACATTTTCCCCGGAGTGGACGGCTAGCCCCTGAAGCCGGTGCAAGCGGAGAACTGCCGTACCCTGTGCCAGGGACAGATGGACGACACCGCAATCTGAGCCGCCGATTTTTACCGCACCCTGTAGTCAATGTTCTCGTTGTCGAGCTCTTCGGCGCCGAAGGGTTCCCGACCACTCCGCCCCCGCCCCACCACAGCAGCACAGAGCACCACACCTTCAGCAGTCGAAACTGCCACCGGAGTGACGCGCAGCAACGCGATCCCGGGATCGGTCACCTTGTGGATCCGCGGTTTCAACGATGGTAGCGCCAACCCCCGCGGCGGGTTCCGCGAGAGGAGCAACCAGCAAGACGTACATGCGCGCCTCACGCCTGCCCAATGGCCCAACTTGCAGCAAGACATTGGAGGTCGCGGTCAGTCCACCCTGCCCGCGGCCGAGATGATCGAGGCCAGAAGGCCTGGGAATGCAGCCTCGAGCGGTTCGCGGCAGAGCCGATTCATATGCGTGACGCCGTGAACGGTGGTCTGAAGCACGCCTGCCTCCCGCAAGACGCGGAAGTGATGCGACATGGTCGACTTTGGACGACCGCCATCCAGGACTGCACAGCTGCTCTCACCCTCGTGGTGCAACTGCACCACGATGGCCAGGCGGGTAGGGTCGCTCAGCGCGTGTAGGACTTTCTCGAGGCGCAGCACGGTCGGCTGTGCCTTGTCCCGACGGCTCGCCAGGGTCTGCTCTGACCGCCCCATTTTCGCTCCCTGCACAGCAGCCGCTCTTGTCTTTTGTTCGATGAATATCGAACTAAGGGCCGATATCGCATGAGGTGACTATCATGGCTGGCCTGTTCGATCCCTACACCCTGAAAGGCGCCACGCTGCGCAACCGCATCGTGGTGTCGCCGATGTGCCAGTACATGGCGGTGGACGGCGTCATGAACGAGTGGCACCGGGCCCACTACGTGTCCCTTGCGCGTGGAGGGGCGGGGTTGGTGATCGTGGAGGCGACGGCAGTGTCGCCGGAGGGGCGCATCACTTGGGGCGATCTCGGCCTCTGGAACGACGCCCAGGTCGAGGCAGTGCGCCCGGTGGTGGAGGCAATCCGTGATGCCGGAGCGGTTCCCGGTATCCAGATCGGCCATGCCGGGCGAAAGGCCTCTGCCAACCGTCCTTGGGAAGGCGACGACCATATCCCCGAGGGCCAGCCGAATGCCTGGCCGACCATCGCTGCATCTCCGATCGCATTCGGCGGCGATCTGCCCCGGGTACCGCGCGAGATGACACTCGACGACATAGCCCGGGTGCAGCAGGAAACCGTCAATGCCGTGATCCGGGCGCGCGATCTCAACTTCGGCTGGCTCGAGCTCCACATGGCTCATGGCTACCTGGCCCAGAACTTCTTCTCGCCGTTATCGAACCACCGTAGCGACGCCTATGGCGGTAGTGCCGAGAACCGGGCGCGGTTCCTTCTGGAGACCCTGATCGCCGTGCGTAAGGTCTGGCCCGAAGAGAGGCCGCTGGCGGTTCGCCTCAGCGTTGTGGAGTTCGATGGCAACGAGGCCATGCTGGGCGAGGCGACTGCCTTGCTCTCTCGGATGAAGCAAGAGGGGCTGGACTTCGTTGACGTCTCGATCGGCTTCAACACGCCCGAGGCCAAGATCCCCTGGGGACCGAACTTCATGGCCGGTATCTGCCAGCAGGTGCGCCGGGATACGCACCTCCCGGGCACGACGAGCTGGTACATCTCCAAGCCGGACGAAGCCGATGCGCTGGTGCGGGACGGCAAGGTTGACCTGGTGACATTGGGCCGTCCGCTGCTCGCGAGCCCGCACTGGCCCTATGCAGCAGCCAAAGCACTTGGCGTGGAGAACCCCGCCTGGGCGACATTACCCGCGCCCTACGCACACTGGCTGGCGCGGTATCGCTGAGCGTCTCGGCAGACAGACTCTTTCGGAAGTTCGTCTATGAGCTCTTCCACGAGCAGCCATAGGCGCCTTGTGCTCCGCCAAGGTACCGAGGGATCAGCAGCCTAGTCCCCGGGCATTCCTAGTCGGCATGGAGCGTTTCTGTATCGTAACAGGATGTCGAAACGATGACCCAAGTTATTACAGGCTACTTCAACACCCGCCGTGATGCCGAGATAGCCGTTGAGCACCTAGTGCAGGATCACGGCCTTGATCGGAAGCGTATTCAGGCCATAGCCGAGGGTCCGGAGAACTCCTCGGGCACTGTTGTTTCTGGAGCAGATGCAGCGGACGTAGCCGAGGGTGGTGTCCCAGAAGGTCAACGAGGCGGTCGAATTGTAGTGAGGGCGGAGGTGGACGATGCCTTGATCGAGGACGCCATCGCCAGCTACCGCGATTGTAACGTGGCTGAGTTGAAGACAGGCCAGAGCTGACGGAGACCGGCCTCCGTAACAGCCAGTCGGCTGGCCACTCTGAAGGAGGGTGGCCAGATCAAGATATTGGATCAGGCACGGTGTTTGTCGGGTCGCCCATCCCAACGGCTCCCTTGGTAGATGGACTGTTGCGAGCGCTGATATCCTGGGAAGCCTGGCGCATCGAGTTAGGGGCATCTCAGCCGGGCTGAACTCATCTCACGCATCATGCTTGGCAGGCTGCGAATGTCACGGATGCGCGGCAGTCTAGAAAGACGACCGGGCACCGAGTTCCGGGGGGTTGCTGGGCCAAGCCTTCAGCTCTCTCATCACCTCGAGCAAGTCTTCGAAGCTGAAGGGCTTGGCCAGCCGCCGCTCCTGCTCGCCCAAGGGGCGACCATGCCAATTACCCGGTAGACCCGAGTAGTAGATAACCTTGATGTCTGGGCGAGCGACCCGAGCCCGCTCTACGACGGCGAAGCCGTTCAGCGGTTCGCCCAGGTTGATATCGGTCAGGAGCACTTGGCAGGGTCCCGAACCCTCGAGGTAATGCAAGGCTGCGGCTGTAGTCTCGGCCATCTGCACGATGTAGCCCGCATCCTCCAAGGCTTGGACCGTCACGTCCAGAACCAGTTCATCGTCATCAAGGACCAAGACGTCGCATTTCATTGAGACCGCCAGATCTGGAAGCAGAGGGGCGAGTTAGGCATTTGCACCGCCAGGCGGAGCGATACCAAGTCCGTGCAGCTTCCCAAGCAGATCAGTCACCCGGAACGGCTTGCCAATAAAGTCCTCACACGGACCGAGGGAACGCTCGTTCATGTGGTGGGGACGACCGCTGAAGTAGAGAACAGGAAGATTTAAACGTGCTGAACGGACCCGGCGCGCTACCGCGAAGCCATCGAGCCCGTCCACGCCAAGGTCGATATCAGTCACAAGCATCCGGCATGGGAGGACGCTGTCGATGCGACATAGAGCTTCTTGAGGGGTAGCACAGGCCGCCACTTCGAAGCCTTCTCCCTCGAGAAGCTCGGTAAGAAACTGCCGTACTAGGTCGTCATCCTCGAAAACCAGTACGTCGCACATGGCGGTCCTCAAGGACGGAGGGACTGCGGTGGTGCTCGTAAGGGGAGTGACCCCAAGGGGAGCAGCCTTGCGGGACACACCTCCGTGCCCACCGCAGCAGTGCCCTGTTAACCTCGAGAATCCTTTGCAGTTTCACAATTAGGAGTACCGAGAGAAGCCCAGGGCTATTGCTGCACGGTGGATGACGGACCGCCCCCGACCGAGCGTGAAGGTGGCGGGGCCGCTTCGGCAAACCCCGCCACCCTCCAGGAATCAGCGCTTGTCGGAGTTGGTTCCGCTGATGTTGGTGCCCAGCGTCTCGTCCACCGTGCGGCTGGCCATCGTGCCGGTCGGGTTGTTGGCCGAGGTGCCACTGGAGGCGACACTGCCCGCCGTCGCGCGGTTCGCGTCCGTGGTGGTATCTTCGATCTCAACTTCGGTGTGGCGCACGGTGTCGTGGACAGTCTCGCTGCGCTCGGTGGAGTCCTTGCGGATCACCAGCTCCTCCTTCACCCGCGCCTCCTTGGCCACCACGGCCTCCTCGGCGTGCTCGGTGGCGTCGATGATGCGCTCGCGGAAGGCGTCATCGGCATCCGTCAGGGGGCGGTCCAACGACCGCCGCTGCACGTCCACATGCTCCTCGCGCAGCGTGACCTGCTCCGTCACCGGCGTCTCGACGATATAGGGCACCGGGGCATGCACGACGCCGAATTCGACGGGTTCGAGGAAGGCGCCTGCTTCGGCGCCAGAAGGAACGTCTCTCCCAGTTTCGTTTTCGGCGACGAGCGCCTCGGTTGGTCCTACCCGTACTGCGGCGCGACGCCCACGGTGACCTGCTTGCTCTGGAAGCTGTGCTGATTGATCTGCGCGCGCAGGCGCCGACCTCGTCGTCAACCTGGGCAACTTTGCCAACGATCCCTTCGATCCAGTGGGCAGCGTCGACGATCAGATTCCCTGGCCGCCAGACACCTCGATGCGCTGCGCATTGACCCAACGGTTGTCGGAACCGAGCAGGCTGGCGATCATCGGGCCGATATCGTCAGCCACCCCGACGCGGCCCAGCGCCGTCATGTCCGCGAAGAACTTGTTGAACTCCGGCGTGTCCCGCACGGCTCCGCCGAAAAAGTCGGTTTCGATGGCCCCCGGCGCTACCGTGTTAACCGCAATGCCACGCGCGCCCAGTTCCTTGGCCATGTAGACGGACAGCACTTCCACCGCGCCCTTCACCGCCGAGTATGCGGCCCAGCCCGGTGCCGAGACCCGCGTCAGACCAGAGGATAGGTTGACGATGCGGCCACCGTCCGCCAGCAAAGGCAGCAGCGCCTGGGTAAGAAAAAACGCGCCCTTGAAGTGCACGTCGACAAGCCGGTCGAACTGCGCCTCTGTGGTGTCCGCAATTAGCGCATACTCACCGTGCCCGGCATTGTTCACTAAGTGGTCGAAGGTATCGCGCCTCCAGGTCTCGCCCAATGCCGCCCGCAAAGCGGAAACGAAAGCGGGAAAGGTGGCGACGTTGCCGATATCGAGCTGCAATGCGATGGCCTTGCGACCCGTGGCGGTGATTTCGGCAGCAACCGCCTGGGCTTCCTTGGCGCGGCTCTGGTAGGTGATGACGACATCGCCGCCGCGGGCCGCGATGCTGTGCGCCGTGTTGCGGCCGAGGCCGCGGCTACCACCGGTGACGAGGGAGATGGTGGTCATGGCTGAACTCCTTGCTTGCCGCCACGATCATTCTACCTGGCCACGCTGACGTCCTTACCGGAACCTCGGACTTGCTTGCCTGATCCTCCAAAGCGGTATCCTGCCACGGTCGTCCACCGTTAGGGTGGCCACATGAGCAGCCTTCTCCACCTGGTCCGACACCACGGCCAGGCGCATGCCGACGGCTATGGCATCGCCCGCACCGGCATCCCGGGCCTGAGCACCGTCCTCGCGGAAGCGCCCAGCGAGTTGGTGCACGACATCTCCCGCCCGCTCGCCTGCCTGGTGGTGCAGGGCGGTAAGCGCGTCACCATGGGAACGCAAGATTTCAGCTTCGGCGCTGGAGATCTGCTGCTGATCACGGCCGACGTGCCCACTGTCAGCCAAGTGACACGGGCGAGCGCGGCCGAGCCATATCTGTCGGTAGTGGCCGAACTGGACCCTGCCATTGTCGCCGATCTGAGCCTGCAGATGGACGGGACCGCTATCGCCGATGCCAAGGCGGTCCAGGTTGACCCGACCGAGGCCGAGGTCACGGAAGCGGCCACCCGGCTCATGCGCCTGGTTAACCGCCCAGCGGCAATGCCGGTGCTGCAGGCATCCCTGATGCGCGAGCTGCACTATTGGCTGCTCGCCGGGCGGCATGGGGCAGCGGTCCGGCGGATCGGCTGGCCGGGGGGGCACGTGGAGCGCGTGTCGCGTGCAATAGCGGTGCTGCGCACCCGCTTCGCTGAGCCGCTGCCGGTAGAAAGCTTGGCGGCCGTCGCGGGGATGAGCCCGTCCTCCTTCCATCAGCATTTCCGCAGCGTGACTTCGCTTTCGCCCCTGCAGTTCCAGAAGCAGTTGCGGCTGATAGAGGCGCGGCGCCTAATGCGGGGCGAAGGCCGCTCGGCGAGCAGCGCGGCCTTCGCTGTTGGCTACGAGAGCGTGCCCCAGTTCACGCGCGAGTACGGCAGGATGTTCGGCTCGCCTCCAGCAAGAGACGCGGAAGCAGCACGGATGTCGGCCGAAGCGCCAATGTGAATCAACGTAGGGCCAAAAGCATCATCGATGGGTAGCCCTTTTGCTTCAGGGGATGTCTACTCACGGGTAGCGAGGTGCGCATGGCTGGTAGCCGAGATGGGCGCTGAACCGCCGTAGCTGGAACTGGCGCGATGCGGAACGTCTGCTGCGTGGGCGTCATCGACCTCGCTCAACCCGGCTTGTATGAGCGGGTCAGCTTGGCCAGCAGGCCGATGCCCTTCTCGATGCTCGTCACGGAGAGGGCGGCATAGCCAAGGATGAAACCGGCACAGTCCGGGCGCGACGCACTTCCCGCGCCGTCGTACAATGGGCTGATCGGATAGATGCCGAGACCGACACTGACCGCTTGCCCGGCAAAGTCCTCCTCGGCCACACGGGGAATGTTGTTCAGCCAGGCGACGACGTGCAGCCCCGCATCAGCGCCAACCACGGTCACCTCATCGCCCAGCTCGGCCGAAAGCGCTGCCAGCAGGGCGGCACGCCGCTCGCCGTTGCGGCGCCGCACCCGTCGGACATGCCGCTCGTAGGCGCCGCTCTCGATCAGGTCCGCCAGGGCTTCCTGTTCCAGGCCGGGCGCATGCCGGTCTGCCAGCCGCTTCGCCTGGGCGAAGGCGTCCGACAGCTCGGCCGGAACCACGAGGTAGCCGAGGCGCAGCGTCGGTGAGAGTGTCTTGGAAACCGTGCCGAGGTAGATGACCCGTCCGGCGCCATCCATGGCCTGGACGGTCGGGATCGGGGCAATGTCGTAGCGGTACTCGCTGTCGTAGTCGTCCTCAATGACATGGGCGCCCGCGTGCCGTGCCCAGGCGAGGAGTTCCCGCCGACGGCCAACCGACATGACGCCCCCGAGGGGAAACTGGTGCGACGGCGTGACGTAGGCCAGCCGGGCCGGAGGCACGTTCTCCGTCCGCATGCCGTCCTGGTCTACTGCGACTGGAACGACATCCGCCCCGACGCCCAGGAAGACCTGGCGCGCGAGGTTATAGCCCGGGTTCTCCATCACGGCCTGGTCGCCCGGATCGAGCAGCAGCCGTGCGCAGAGGTCGAGGCCCTGCTGAGAGCCGCTGACCACGATGACCTGCCCCGGTTCGCAGCGCAGGCCACGCGCCCTCCACAGATATCCCTGCAAGGCGGTCCGCAAGCCGGGCAAGCCGCGGGGATCCTCGTACCGGAGCCGAGGCCTGCGGCGCAGGACGACGCCGGTAACTGCCTTCCTCCAGGCCAGCACCGGGAAGTCATCAGCCGCCAGATCCCCGTAACGGAAATCGACCGTCAGCCGCATCGGACCGGCGAGTGAGGGCAGCGGAAAGGCCGCCAGTCTCTCCCCGAAGGCAGATAGCCGGTCAGGGACTACGCGAGTGGTGGGTTGCCCGGGCTTAGGGGGAACTTGGCTAAGGTCCCTCGCGACCTGCGCCAGGGAGCCCTGCCGCGTCTCCAGGTACCCTTCCGCGATGAGCTGCTCGTAGGCGGCCGTGACCGTGGTCCGCGAGACCCCCCACTCTGCCGCCAGTGACCGGGTGGAGGGTAGCTGGGCACCCGGGGCAAGCAGGCCAGAGGCGATCTGCGTCTTGATCGTCTCGCTGATCTTGTGTGTGACCCGCTCGGGCGTGGGTTTTTGCGGCCTCATCGCGGCGACTGGCCCAATACATTCCAAGGAAACTGGACGTTCCTTGTGGACCATCGGCGGGGCACGTTCCAGCCCGATTGGGGAGCCCAGCCGATGTACGTCCCGCCCGCCTTCCGTGAGGATGATCTCGCCGCCCTGCACGGCACGCTTCGGGAAGCGCGGCTAGCGAACCTCGTCACCGCGACGTCCGAGGGCCTGCTTGCGACGCCGTTGCCGCTTTTCGTGGTGCCGGATGAAGGTGCCTACGGCACCCTCTATGGCCATGTCGCTCGGGCGAACACGCAGTGGAAGCTGCCACCGGCAGGCGACGCCATGGCGCTGTTCATGGGGGCCGACGCCTACATCAGTCCCTCCTGGTACCCGTCCAAGCAGGAACACCACAAGGTCGTGCCGACCTGGAACTACGTCGCCGTCCATGCTTATGGCCCCGTAGAGTTCTTCGACGATGCCGACCGCCTGCTCGAGGTCGTGACGCGGCTGACGAACCTCCACGAGGGAGCCCACGCCACGCCCTGGGCCGTCACCGATGCACCCGAGAGCTTCATCCGGGGGCAGCTCAAGGGGATCGTGGGCCTGCGGCTCCCCATCACGCGGCTCGAGGGCAAGCGGAAGATGAGCCAGAACCGAAGTGCCGAGGACCGTGCTGGCGTTGCCGCTGGGCTAGCCGCGAGTGACCGGACGTCCGACCGCGCTGCTGCAGCCCTGATCCCGACCTGACCTTTCAGCTCCCGCCGAGGTTCCTGCCGTGCCAGATCTGACGCAACTCGCCCTCTACTTTGCTGCAGCCTTGCTGCTCGCCATCACGCCCGGCCCGGGCATCTTCTACGTCGCTGCCCGCACGCTCTCCGGCGGCCGGGCGGAGGGCGTGGCCTCCAGCTTCGGCACAGGCCTCGGCGGGATGGTTCATGTGCTCGCGGGAAGCCTGGGCGTCTCCGCCATCGTGCTCGCGAGCGCGGAACTCTTCACCGCCTTGAAGCTAGCCGGTGCCGCCTACCTGGTCTGGATCGGGTTTCGCACAGTCCAGGCCGCTCGCCGGGACGCCTCGGCAGCCCTGGTCGGGGAAGTCGTGACGCCCCCGATCGGGCCGCGCCGTGCATTCCGTGAAGGCGTGCTGGTCGAAGCACTGAACCCCAAGACGGCAGCCTTCTTCCTCGCCTTCGTCCCACAATTCGTGGACCCAACCGCAGGCTCCGTGGCAACGCAGTTCATCGTGCTTGGCATTGTGTCGGTGGCGCTCAACACCCTTGCGGATGTCGTGATCGCCCTCGCCGCCGGTGGCATTCGGGAAGGTGCCGTGGCGCGTCCCGCGCTGATCCGGCGCCTCAGGGAAGGCTCAGGTGCGGCGATGATCGCCTTGGGTGTCGGATTGGCAATGGCGAGGCGGCCCAGCAGTTGATGGCCCGTCGGTCTTCGAGAGACACCAGAGCCGCTGAAGATCGCTGTTCGGCTGACGCGGACGACAGGCTCGACCCGTTCGTGGCCTCTGCTGCGAAAGGTCGATTTATAGTTTATCCCAAATCAGTCGTGATGCGGGCGCAGACGAAGCCACTACCAACGAGATGCGGATTTAACCCGGTCTGCACCCGGCGTTCTGCTTGCGGCAGGTCTACAGAGGGCGACCAGAGCATTCCTCGATGAAGCTACGTAGGGGACCTGTGATGTCCACTTGCTGTTCCATGCTGGGCAGGTGGGCAGTCCCGCTCAGCTTGTGCCCTGACGCCTTCGGTACCGCGTTCACGATGTGACGGCACCGTTCCTGGATATGCGGGAAGTCCACATCCCCCCAAAGCACGATCGTCGGCATGGAAACCTCATGCAGGCGGTCGAAGGCTGGCGCTGTGTCGAGGTTAGGCCCGGTCGGCGGTGACCGAAGTGCGATTGCGTTCATGTCGAGGAACAGCGCCCGGACGTCACCCGTGACCCGTCCCTCAGGTGCCATCGGACCGTCGAGCCAGAGCCGGGCCTTGATAGCGTTCACCCGATCTAGGTCTCCCGCGTCCTCGGCAGCCTTCTGACAGCTCAACACGGCAGCGATGCCGGGCAAATAGTTTGCCTCGGGCGCTCCCCCCACACTGGGCGCAATGAGAACCAGGGCTCGGATACGGGAAGGATACCGCAGAGCCGCGTCGATCGCGATCTTCCCGCCTTGCGAGCATCCGACCAGGATCGGTGGCATGCTGCCTGCGCATCCGTCGATCACGGCCATCAGGTCCTCGATTGCGGAGAAGTCCTCCTCCTCGGCAGAAGTCCTGCCGAACCCGCGCCGGTCGTATGCAATCGCTCGGTAGTTGGGTCCCAACTCGCGCATTTGGACACCCCACATCCGGCTATCGCAGACATTGGCATGCAGGAAGACCACAGGATCACCTTGGCCGACGACCTCAACCGCCAGTTCGGCGCGGCCGGACGTGATCCGCTGAAACAGGCCCATGGTTCGTCCTCGGCAGTTTGCCTGTGAGCTGGCCAGCAACATTACTGCCCTGTCTACATACCGGAAGCGAAGCTTCTGACTGAGAGCAGCCATCTTGCCAGGGCAGCGGGACAGCTGACGTCTAGTGGTGCAGCCACGCATTCATGACGCCAACCGCCGTGCTGAGGACCTTCGGGCCGCACCCCATGCCGAGCGGTATCGCCTGGCCCAGGTATCGCTCGAGGACCCCGCCGCAGTTCCCGACCGTGCGGACCGATTATAGCCATTCAAGCCGACATTGAGGTGAGCCGTGTAGAGATGGATGCTGAACAGGCCCGAGTAGCAAGGTGGATCGGGCTAACGATAAGGGAGGCGCATGTTCATGAAGAAGGTGGTGATCCTACTGGCCGCCCTGGCCGGTGGGCCAACAATGGCCCTGGCGCAGGGTTACACGACGATGAGTCATGAGGGGCTCCGGACCGGCGTAATCCTGCGGGAGGCCGAATGCACGGACCGGCCTGGCTCCGCTTGGGTCAGCGCGCCCTACCCGGGCGGGCAGGAGGAAGGGGTCTGTATCCGGTACTACGCCGCTGGGCTCGCCGCGACAAACCCGAGAGCCGTCGTCTTCATCCACGGCAACCGCCTGGCCAACTCTTACGATGACAAGGGGCGCTTGATACGGGTTGGCGTCTCGGACTCCTACGGCAATCCGTCGGAGGGCGCCCTGCAAAGGGCGGCGGAGTTGCAGGCCCAGGCCATGGGGCATCCGTTTATCATCATTGCCCGCCCCGGCAACTACGGCTCCTCCGGTGTCGCAAGCGAGCAGTTCCGGCGCCGCGAAACGATTCTGATGAATGCGGCTCTCGATGTAATCAAGCGCCGCCACCGGATCGAGACGTTCGCCGTGGCTGCCCAGTCCGGCGGCGGCCCGTCGCTTGCTGGGATGCTGACGAAGCGGGATGATATCCGCTGTGCGGTGTTCAGTTCCGCACTCACAGCGTTCCGAGAGCGGGAGCAGGCCTTGGGCCAGGCTGCGCGCGGGCCGGGTCTGACACAGACCACGGCGGACCCCTATGACCCGATACGCGAGGTCGGCAGCATTCGGTCCTCACCGCAGCTGCGGGTATTCGTCTTGGGCGACCAAGGGGACAAGCTCATCCCGTTCGAGGCGCAGAAGGCCTATGCCGACGCCCTGACGAGACAGGGCGTGCACGTCGCGACAACAGCCAGCACGGCGGTGGGATCGAACCGGCATAGCCTCGGCTCTACTGGCCAGCGCGCGGCGGGATGGTGCCTTGACGGGATGGCCGACGAGCAGATTCTTGCGCGTATTGGCCAGGGCGAGGCCACCTACCTCATCCCGGGCGGCTTCTACTGAGTCGCTACCATGCTCGACTGGTTCCCGACGTACCTGTTCACTCGTCCATTCATCTCGGGAACCTACCCTCATTTGAGGCTGTCCGTGCCTGCCACTGCTGCAGGTCGGGAGGCGTGGTCCACATGGACCACGCCTAGTTGCCACGTCGGTGCCTTACCGGGTCTGACAGCCAGAATCCCTATCCCGTTCATGGAAGGAGTCGGGTTCGTCGAAGTTTATCTACTCTTCAAATGCAGCGGCAGCCCACTTCTCGGCCAGTCAACCGCGATCAAGCGGCCAGTCCCGGACAGCGTGATGAATGCCGTCCTGAGCCCGTCACCACCGAAGCAGATGTTCGTGCAGTACGGCTCAGGCGCGGCATGGAACTCCACCAACTCGCCCGCGGGTGACACGACCGAGATGCCTGACCGCACTAGTGTCGCCACGCAGATGTTGCCGTTCGCCTCGAGGGCCAGGGAGTCGAACCGCTGGTACCCCGGCGGGCCGTAGAGGAGACGTCCACCGTTGGGCGACGGCCAGGCCTCCAGGGCCACTTCACCCGGCGCGGTGACAGGATAGGCCCACAGACGGCTCGTTTCCGTCTCTGCCACGTAGAGAGTCCCTCCATCCGGGGAGAGGCCCACGCCGTTCGGGGTCAGGGCGGGGAAGATCACCTCGCGGATGAGGCTGCCATCACACCTGGCATAGTAGACGGCCCCGCGGTCCATGCTGCGGGTCCGCACCTTGCCCAGGTCGGTGAACCAGAAACCGCCATAGGCGTCGAAGACGATGTCGTTCGGCCCGTTCAGGGGCTTGCCGTTGCATTCCGCGTAGATCACCTCTGACTTGCCTGTCGCCAAGTCCACGCGCTCGATGCGGCCGCCAGCATAGTCCTCTGCAATTCCGACAGGGCGCAGGTAGCCGTCGGCCTGCTCGAGCCAGCGGAAGCCGCCGTTGTTGCAGACGTAGCAGGCTCCATCAGGCCCTATTGCAGCTCCATTCGGACCACCGCCCAGCCTCGCAACGACCTCGGCGCTTCCGTTTGGCGAGACACGCGTCAGCGTCCCGCCCTCGATCTCCACGACCAGCAAGCTGCCGTCCGGCAGCCAGATTGGCCCCTCGGGGAAGCGCAGCCCCCGCGCGACTTCGCGCCCAACCAAGTCCATCTCGCCTCCGCCCGAAAAGTCAGTCACGCCATCACCTCACCCGCGCCAAGATAGGCAGCGATGGCCTCCTCCATGGCGGCAGGCTCGCGAAGCTCGGCCGCCTCCCGGTGTCCGAGCATCCGTCCTCCCCGCATGAAGTGCACAGCGTCGGACACACGGACGGTCAGGCGGAAGTTCTGTTCGACGAGGATCATCGCAAGCCCAGTCTCGGCACGAACTGTCGCCAGCTTCTCGAAGACGCGGCGTACCAGCAACGGCGCGAGACCAAGCGAGGGCTCATCCAATAGCAGGAGGCGCGGTCCGGCCATCAGCGCACGCCCGATTGCCAGCATCTGCTGCTCGCCGCCGCTCAGCCGCCAAGCAGGACTCCCCGCCCGCCCGGCGATCTCGGTGAAGATGCCCAGGACCATGTCCCGGCGCTTGCGCCGCGTCGCCCCGTCCAGGTGGAAGCCCCCGAGCACGAGGTTCTCGTCCACCGACAGGTTGGGCACGATCTCGCGCCCTTCCGGCACATAGACGATTCCGGCGCGCACCAGCGCTCGCGCGTCCTGCGCCGTGATGTCCGTCCCTTCCAACAGGACGCGGCCTGCGGCCTTTGGAATCAGCCCCGCGATCGCCTTGAGCACGGTGGACTTGCCCGCCCCGTTCGCGCCCAGCAGCCCGACCGTGCCGCGCTGCGGCACAGCAAGCGCAATGCCGCGCACCGCCGTCGCGGCGCCGTAGCGGACTTCGAGTCCCTCCACCCGGAGAAGGTCAGTCATCGGAGTCCCCCAGGTAGACGCGGATGACCTCAGGCTCGGCCCGGATTTCCTCGGGCGTGCCGGTGGCGATCCGCTGGCCGAAGTTCAGCACGTGGATGCGGTCGCAGAGCTGCATGATGAGGTCCATGTCGTGCTCCACCACCACGATGATCAGTTCCGGCGAGACCAGGCTGCGAAGCACTGTCATCAGATGCCGCGTCTCCGCGGGGTTCAGCCCCGCCGCTGGCTCATCCAGGAGCAGGACGCGCGGGCGGGAGACGATGGCCCGGGCGATCTCCACGAGGCGCTGGGTTCCCGGCGGCAGTCCGTCGGGCGTGGCCGCGGCATGTTCCGCGAGATCCAGGCGGCGAAGGACGTCCATGGCGGCCGCCCGGGCCTCCTCCGCCTCGGCGCGTCCGTGTGGGAGGGGCAGGAAGGCATCCGCCCAGCCGGAGCGGCCGAGCCGCGCCCGCCCGAACATGACGTTCTCCACCACGTCCAGCTCCGGGCAGAGCGCCACGTGCTGGAAACTGCGCGACAGGCCCAGGCGAGCCCGCCGGGCGGGCGGCAGTCGCTCCAAGTGCTCTCCGCCCAGCGCGATGGCGCCCTGCTGGGGGCGATAAAGCCCCGTGAGGCAGTTGAACAGGCTCGTCTTGCCCGCCCCGTTGGGCCCGATGAGGCCCGTGACCTCGCCGGGCCGGAAGTCCATGCTGACCTCCTTCAGCACCCGGTGCCCGCCGAAGGAGAGCGAGACGGAGGCGACCGTCAGCTCCGCACCTGCGGCAATCGACGCGTCAAGCATCCCGCCGCCCTCCCGCCAGCCGCGCCCGCAATGCCGCCAGGACCTCCGCTGGCCGGTGGCCAAGGGTGACGACCAGCAGCAGCGCGGTGCCATAGATGATCGGCACCCAGTCGCCCCAGGCCGCGAACACCTGCGGGACAAGGGTGATGAAAGCTCCCCCGGCCAGGGCGCCGACGAGCCCGAGCGACCCGAAGCTGACTACCGTGCCCACGAGAAGGTAGATGGCCGTCGAGAGGGTGAAGCTGTTCGGCGAGACGGTTGAGGCCGCAAAGGCCAGGAGCGAGCCTGCAACAGAGGCGATGGCGGCACTGACCGCGAAGGCTGCCAGGCGCGCGTAGCCGCGGGAGAAGCCGAAGGCTTCGGCCGCGCGCGGATGGTCCCGCGCCGTGAGCAGCATCAGCCCCTGCCGGGAGCGCCGGAAGCGCGCCAGCAACAGCACCACGCCCCCGAGCACGACGAGCGGCAGATAGTAGCGCTGCACCTCGATCGGGACGCCCGGCACCAGAGGACGCGAGACGTAGAGGCCCTCGTAGCCACCGGCGATGGGACCCGCTTGCAGGATCAGCTCGGGCACCGAGAGCGCCAGCGCCATGGTGGCGATCGCGAGATAGATCCCGGAAAGAGCGCGCGAGGGCCAGGCGAAGGCGATGCCGAGCAATGCGCCCGCGACCGCGGCAACCGGGAGACCGACCCCGACGGAGAGACCCAGCTGCCGTTCGAGCACCGCCGTGCAATAAGCCCCGAAGGCGAGGAAGAAGCTGTGCCCGATGGAGACCTCCCCGCCGTAGCGGAGCAGGAAGCCAACGGAGAGGACCGCGACGGCGTTCGCCATGCAGACGCCCAGGCTGTAGGTCCAGAAGCCGCCCGCCACCATGGGCAGTACAGCGAGGGCCGCCAGCACCACCCAACTCGCTAGGCGGCGCGGCAGAGGGCGCGCCTCGCCCGTGACCGCCTGGGTCACCACTCCGGCTGCCTCAGGCACGCGAGCCTCCTCCGCGCTGGGGCAGGATACCGCCCGGGAACAGGTTGAGCGCGACAAGCATTAGGACGAGCAGGAAGGTCGCGCTCAGCTCGGAGGTCACGAAGTAGCTGAACAGGTTCATCGTGACCCCCACGACCAGCCCGCCGATGATGCTCCCAGGCAGGCTGGAGAAGCCCCCGAGAACCGCCGCAGCGAAGGACTGCAGCATGAAGGAGGCGACCGTCGTGGAGCTGAGGAAGGTGCTGGGAATGATCAGCAGCGCCGCCGTCACGCCCAGCCCTGCGGCCACGCCCCAGGCGAGTGCCTGGATGGCGTAGATGTTCAACCCACAGACGCGGCTGGCGAAGGCACTGGTGGAGACGGCGCGGAAGGCAATTCCGACCCGGGTCCGCTCAATGACGAAGAAGAGAACCGCGATCACGGTTGCCGAGACCGCAAGCACCGTGAGGTCGTAGGAGGTAACCCGGAGCCCCGCCACCGTGGTGCTCCAACTCGGCACGGGCAGGTCGAGGTTGACGATATCCGCGCCGAACAGCACCTGCACTGCCCCCTGCAGCACGAGGCTGATGCCGAGCGTCGCGATCGTCCCGCGCAGGTCCGACGCCTCCGAGACGCGGGCAATCAGGCCGTAGGAGACGAGCGCCAGGACGACCACGATCGCAAGCGCCACGAGAACGGAGACGATCCAGCCGAGGCCACCGACCGCGGTCGTCAGCCCATAGACCACGAAGCCCGCGAGGGCTGCCAGATTGCCGTGGGCGAAGTTCACCACCCGCGTTGCCTTGAAGATCATCACAAGGCCCAGCGCACCCATTGCGTAGAGGCAGCCGGTCACGATCCCCGTCCAGACGAGGGACAGGAGATCCTGGAGAGCGTCGCTCATGTCTCAGCGGGCTCCGTCACCGAGAGGCGCCCCGCCACCAATTCCAGCAGGATCGGGAAGTACTGGCTGCCCGCTCCAACCCGAACCAGTTCGGCGTAGTAGTCGCGCGCCGTCTCCGTGACGCGCGCCTGCACGTCTGTGTCGCGTGCCAGCTCCAGCGCTCCGGCCAAGTCCTTCAGCACGTAGGTCGAGGGGAAAGCCTTCTCGGGAAAGTTCCGCGGTACCATCGCCTTCATGCCGTGGTTGCGCAGCACGAAGCTGTCGCCGGAACCGCGGGAGACGGCCTCCAGCAGCCGGGCGGGCTCTACTCCCGCGCGCTCCCCGATCACCACCATCTCGGCAAGCGCGGCGACGTGTTCGAAGACGAGAGCGTTGTTGATGAGCTTGACTGCTTGGCCTGTTCCAACGTCCCCGCAATGGGTCACGTCGGTCGCCATGTAGCCGAGCAGCGGGCGGAGACGGGTGAAGGTCGCCTCATCCGCGCCGACCATGATGCTGAGCTCGCCGCGGATCGCCGCCTCCCGGGTGCGGGCCACGGGAGTATCGGCGAAGCCCATGCCGCCCTCGGCCAAGCGCTTGGCGACGTTCCGTGCGGAGGCAACCGTGGTGGTGCTGAGGTCCACCACGAGGAGGCCGAGCTTACCGTGGCGCAGGATGCCGTCCTCACCGAGGCAGACCGCCTCCACTTGCGGCGGACCCGGTAGGGAGAGGAAGACGATGTCCGCCCCGCGCACGGCTTCCGCCGCGCTCTCCACTACCATGGCGCGGGTGTCCCGAAGCCCGTCGCGTGCGGCCGCGCCCATGTCGAAGGCCCGCACCTCACCCGCGTGCTTGGTGGCGGTGTTGCGGCACATGGGCCCGCCCATGACGCCGAGGCCGATGAAGCCGATGGTTTCCGCTGCTGTCATGTCCGCCTCAATCCATCAACATCCCGCCGTTCACGTCGAGCACGGTTCCCGTGATCCAGTTCGACGCGGGCGAGCAAAGGAAAAGGATAGCGTGCGCGATGTCCTCGGGCTGGCCGAAGCGTCCGAGCGGTACGCTGCCATGGGCCGAGGGCGGCGCGCGGCCGGTCACGGTCTGCCACATGGGCGTCTCCACCGGGCCCGGCGCGATGGTGTTGGCAAAGACGCCGTGCTGCGCGCCAGACTTTGCCACCCACTTCATCAGCCCGTGCACCGCAGACTTTGCCGATACATAGGCGGGCCCGGAGGCCACGCCGCCGATCTTCGCCGCGATGGAGCCCAGGGCGACGATCTTGCCCCCGCCCGCCTCCACCATTAGCGGGTAGAGCTTCCTCAAAGGGTTCACCACGCCCATGAGGTTGACGTCGAGGATGGATCGCCACTCGTCGTCCTCGCTGTCCGCCAGCGGCGTGTTCGCGATCGTGCCCGCGCAAAGAATAAGCGCGTCCACCCGCCCATGCTCCGCGAGGACGGCATCGATCATCGCTTCTGTCCCTGCGCGGGAGGTCACGTCGCAATGCGCGAAGGTAACACCAGGGACCGCCGCGGTTCCCGCCGGGGCCTCGTGAAGGTCTGCAGCCACCACCTTCGCTCCGGCCTCCGCCAGGGCGGCGCAAACGGCCCGCCCGATGCCGCCGGTGCCACCGGTCACGATGGCCACGCGACCGTCCATCCGCGCGGGTGCGCTGATCGGAATGCTTGTCATGTCTATCCTGTCTTGGATGCGTCGTGGGCCGAACCCGGTCGCCGCCGACTCAGGTCGGCAGGTCGAAAGCCGCTACCGGGTAAGGCCGGAACTCACGGACAAGGCTGAACTGTCCGTCCTTCGCCTGGATGATGCCCTCCTGGCGCGTGCCGCGGTGGTCGCCGGGCTGGAAGGACACGTTGCGGGCGCCGCCGACCGAGGCATTCGTCAGCCCCTCCATCGTCTCGATCAAATTCGGGCGCGTCAGGGGCTTGCCGCTGTCCAGGAGCCGTTCGAACCCAGAAGCGAAAAGGGCCGCGTTGCTCCACCCGTTCAGTCCGAAAACCCCAACCGGATCGCTGGGCGCGTATTTGGCGGCAGACTGTCGGTAGGTCTCCACCTCCGGCTCCGCGCCGCCGACCGGCAGAAGCCATGAAGAGAAGTAGGTTCCGTCCAGCAGTTCGGAGGCAAGGCGGTAGGTGGAGGGGTCGGCGGTGAAGAAGGGCGCGAACCAGGTTGTACGGAACCCGCTGCGGCTCGCCGATCGCAGAGCCGCGGCGAGATTGGCGTTGGAGCCGAACATCACCACCGCCTCCGCCCTGGCGCTGATCAAGCGACGGATCTGGGGGGTAAAGTCTGTCGCACGCACGTCGAAGGACTGCGATTCAGCAGGCTCCATGTTGCGTGACGCCATGTACTTGTCGAATCCGCGTTTGGCGGAGCGGCCGAGCTCGTCATTCTCCCACAGGAGCGCCACACGCTGAAGCTTCAGACCGTCGATCGCGTGCTCGGTATTGGCAGCGGCCGACCAGCCGTAATCGGGTAGCAGCGGGAAGACATGCTTCTCGGTGAAGAATGCGGAGGCGCCCCCGATCGGGCCGATCATCGGTAGGCCCTGCTCCCGGGCGTAAGGGATGACAGCCACGTTCGTCGCGGTGCCGACCGGCGCAACCAGAGCGAAGATGCCCTGCTCTTCCACCAGCCGACGTGTCACGGCTACGCTGCGCGACGGCTCATAGCCGTCGTCCATGGTGGCGTACTTAACCTGCCACCCTCGGATTCCACCGGTCTCGTTCTTGTGCTTGAAGAATGCATCCGCCGCTCGGGTTAGGATGGCATAAAAGGGCACAGGCCCGGTTACGGGGGTGAAAGCGCCGACCGTCACCGTCTTCGTTGCAAGGTCAATACCCGGCACACCACCCTGTGCCAGTGCAGGCCGCGCCAGCGGCGCTAACGCCGACGCGGCGAGGGCCGACAGGAGTTGGGCTCGGCTGATCTTCATCTTCTTGGATCCCTCACGGCTGCCTTTCCGGCAACCTTTTCTGGTGTCCACCGAGCCTAAGTTCCGCCCAGCCGACCTTTCTCGGGAGCATCACCATTAGCTCCGCTGCCGTCAATGCATAATGCATTCTGCATCTTGGAGGCATTGGTGATTGGCCTCTTTCAGGCTGCCCCGAAGCTAGTTCAAGCGCCCCAGGAGACCGCGGGCAATGACCTGAGCCTGGATCTCTGCCGCGCCTTCGAAGATCGAGAGGATGCGTGCGTCGCAGAGCACGCGGCTGATCGGGTACTCGATGGCGTAACCGTTGCCGCCGTGGATCTGAAGTGCCGCGTCCGCGTTGCTCCAAGCGACGCGGGCAGCTAGCAGCTTCGCCATCCCTGCTTCCATGTCGCAGCGTTGCCCGGAATCTTTGGTTCGCGCGGCGAAGTACGAGAGCTGGCGCGCCATCATTGTCTCGGTGGCCATCCAGGCCAGCTTCGCGTGAACCCTTGGGAAGTGCAGGATTGCGCGACCGAACTGCTCGCGCGAGGTGGCGTAGGCGACGCCCAGCTCCATCGCGTTCTGCGCCACTCCAAGTGCCCGCGCAGCGGTCTGGATGCGCGCACTCTCGAATGTCTCCATCAGCTGCTTGAAGCCCTGCCCCTCCACGCCGCCTAGGAGGGAGGATGCGGGTACCTCGAAACCATCGAAGCCGATCTCGTATTCCTTCATCCCGCGATAGCCGAGCACCGGGATCTCCGCCCCGCTCATACCCGGGGCAGGGAAAGGGTTCGCCTCCGTGCCACGCGGCTTCTCCGCCAGCAGCATCGACAGGCCCTTGTAGCCGGAGCCCGGCGCGCCTGTGCGGACCAGCAGCGTCATCAGGTCGGAGCGTGAGCCGTGGGTGATCCAGGTCTTGGCGCCGTAGACCCTGTAGACGTCGCCCTCCAGAACCGCGCGGGTACGAAGACTGCCGAGATCCGACCCCGTGTTTGGCTCTGTGAAAACCGCGGTCGGCAGGGTCTCGCCGGAGGCCAGGCGAGGGAGCCAGCGTGCCTTCTGCTCCTCCGTGCCGCCGAGGCGGATCAGTTCTGCCGCGATCTCGGATCGCGTGCCGAGCGAGCCGACGCCGATATAGCCGCCGCTCAGCGCCTCGGAGACGAGGCACATCGCGACCTTGCCGAGACCCAGCCCACCGAACTCCTCGGGGATGGTCAATCCGAACACCCCCATCTCGGACAGCTTGCCCACCAACTCCATCGGGATCAGCTCGTCCTGCTGATGCCAGATCTGGGCATGCGGCGTGACCTCGGCCGCGGTGAAGCGCAGGAACTCGGCACGCGTCGCCTCCAGGGCCTCGTCATCGAGGGCAAGCACACCGTACTGGCCGTCGACCAGACCTGCGGCGAGCGTGAGCCGGGCAGCCTCGACCGCTGCGGGGCTGGAGAGGCGGGCGAGTACGGGCTCGGCGAGATACCGCGCCACCACTTCGGGCGGGACGCCGAGGTCCGCAGGGCGCACGACCTCGGCTTGGCTCATCGGGATGCCGCCCGCGAGCTGGGCGAGGTACTCGGCATAGCCCAGGCGCAGGATCGCCGCCTCAGTCACGCCAAGGCTGCCGGAGGCGGCGAGGCCCTCCGCCCAGCGCAGCGTCTGGCGCAGCGCCTCGACATAGGCGGCCTGCCAGGCCAGCCCGTGCAGAGCGAACTGGTGCCGGTCCATCAGGGCAGCGTCCGGCTTACCAGACGGGGCCACCATCCCAGCCACCGCGCGTCGCCCCTCCTCGAAGAGGCGCTCGGCCGCCGCCAGGGCCGCGCCGTACTCGGACAGGGCAATATCGTTCGTGACGGCATTCATGGGATCAGCCCTCCTCGGGTCCGGCGACAATGCCAAAATCATGCAGCTTGCCGATTGACGCGGCGGACAGGCCGAGGACCTCGGCCAGCACCGCGTCGCTGTGTTCGCCCAGGCGCGGCGCCGGGGCGGGTTCCAGGCGCGGCGTGCCCGAGAAGGCCAGCGGCACGGCTGGAGCCAGGATGCGGCCCACACCGGGCTGTTCGATCTCGGCGAACATCGGATTGGCGGCCGAGACACGCGGGTCCTCCCACACGAGCTGGCCGAAATCCTGGTACGGTCCCCAGAGGATGCCGCTGCCCTCAAGTTGTCTGGTGACCTCTGCTAAGCTTCGTCTCGAGAACCAAGGAGCGAGCACGGCGGCAATGGCATGACGCGCCTCGAAGCGCCCACCCTCGTCGTTCAGATCCACATCCAGCATGGGGCCGATCATCGCCAGCCTGTCGGTCAGGCCAGTCACCGTGCCGATCGCCCGCCACTGCCGGTTGGAGATGGCGACGATCATCACGCGACGACCGTCAGCCGTCGCGAAGTCCCGCCCGAAGGCACCGTACAGCTCATTGCCCATGGCCGGGCGCACTGACCCGTTCACCTGCACATCGGCCACGTAGCCGAGGTTCGCGACAGAGGCGAAGGCGACGTCTGCCAGGGAAAGCACCACCTCTTGCCCCCTCCCATCCCGCCGCCGCACCCGCTCTGCGGAAAGGAGGCCGGTCGCGAGGTAGAGCCCCGCCGCGATATCCCAGGCGGGCAGCACGTGGTTCACCGGCTCCCCTCCCCGGCCTGTCGCCGCAGGGAAACCGGCAGCCGAGTTCACCGTGTAGTCCACTGCTCCTGAGCCGTCCGGATTGCCGATCAGGCGAAGCGAGATCAGGTCCGGTCGGTGCGCGGAGAGGGCGGCGTGGCTCATCCAGCCGCTGGCGGGCAGGTTGGTCAGGAGGATCCCAGCATCCTCGCCCGGCGCGCAGATCAGGGCACGGGCGATCTCCTGCCCTTCGGGCTTGTTCAGGTCGAGCGCCACGGAGCGTTTGGCCTTGTTCAGCGCGGTCCAGTAAAGGCTCGTTCCCCCTGGCGCGAGTGGCCAACGGCGATAGTCGATGTTGCCGCCGATCGGGTCGATGCGGATGACCTCGGCGCCGAGTTGGGCGAGGGTCATCCCCCCGAGAGGAGCCGCGATGAAGGCGGAGACCTCCACCACGCGCAGTCCGGAAAGCGGGCCCATCATGCGGCCCTGGTCGCTTGCAGGGACGCCGGGGCGGCGCAGGCGCGCTCGATGATGGAGCGCTGATCGGCATCGTGGTCCCCGTGGAAGCTGCCCGCGGGGGACGGCGACTCAGGACGGCTGACACAGGTCAGCTGCGGCGAGCGCAGCCCGGCACTGGCGAGGACGGCTTCCAGCCGCGGGCGAACCCAGCTCCAGGCACCCATGTTCTCGGGCTCTTCCTGGACCCAGCGGCATTGCGCCTCCGGACAACGGCGGGCCAGGTCGGCGAGCGTCTCGCCCGGGAAGGGGTAGAGCTGCTCCAGTCGGACCACCACCGCCCCGGCATCCTGCCGCTGCGCCAGCTCCTCATCCAGCTCGTAGGCAATCTTGCCGGAGCAGAAGAGGACGAGACCCACGTCACTCCCGCCTCTCCCGGCAATCACGGGCAGGAAGCGGTGGCCCGGCGCGAAATCCTCCAGCGGAGAAACTGCGGCGGGCAGGCGGAGCAGCTTCTTCGGGCTCATCACGATCAGGGGCCGCCGGACGGCCCCGAGCGCCTGCTCACGCAGGAGGTGGAAGTAGTTGGCGGGGGTGCTGGGGATGACGATCCTGGCGTTGTCCTTCGCCGCCATCTGCAGGTACCGCTCCGGCCGGGCGGAGGAGTGCTCCGGCCCCTGCCCTTCCAGCCCGTGGGGAAGTAGCATCACGAGGCCGGAGCGATCGCCCCACTTCTCCTCGGCCGACATGACGAACTGGTCGATGACGATCTGCGCGCCATTTGCGAAATCCCCGAACTGGGCCTCCCACAGCGTCAGCACATCGGGCCGGGCCAGGCTGTAGCCGTATTCGAACCCAAGCACCGCGTACTCGGAGAGTGGGCTGTTATGGACGGAGAAGCGAGCCTGCCCTTCGGCCAGCCCGTTCAGGCCGAGATGCATTTCGCCGGTGCCGGTGTCGAAGAGGCCGAAGTGGCGGTGGGAAAAGGCACCGCGCACCACGTCCTGGCCGGTCAGGCGGATCGGGACTCCCTCCCTCAAGAGGGATCCAAAGGCCAGCGCCTCCGCAAGGGGCCAGCCCACCTGCGCTTCCTCCGCCAGCAGTCGCTGCTTGAGGACCCGCCCCATACGCGGATGCAGCGCCATACCTGTCGGGGTGTCGGCCAGCTTGGTTGCGATAGCGCGGAGCAGCTCCGGTGAGACGCCGGTCTCGGGCGCTAGGGCGGGCGGCGCCTCCCCGGCCCCTCCTGAGACATTCGGGCGGTACTCCGACGCACGCTCGTAGGCGTCCTGCAGCCGGTCCCGGTTCCGTCGCCGCTCGGCCGCGACCTCCTCCTCGGTCATGATGCCTTCGGCCACCAGCCGCGCGGCGAAGGAGGATGCCACTGGCTCCTTGTCCGCGATCCGCTGATAAAGCAGCGGCTGGGTGAACGTCGGCTCGTCGATCTCGTTGTGGCCGTTCCGGCGGTAGCAGACGAGGTCGATCACGGCATCCCGTCCTTGGGTGTGGCGGTAGCCGAAGGCCAGCTCTGCAGCCCGGCACACCGCCAGCGGATCGTCCGCGTTGACGTGCAGAATGGCGCTGTCGATGGCCTTCCAGGCGCCTGTGCAGTGGGTGGAGGTGCGGGCATCCCGCTCCTCGGTGGTGAAGCCGATACGGTTGTTGATGACGAGGTGTACGGTCCCGCCGGTCCCGAAGCCCGCCGTCCCGCCGAGCTGCAGGGTCTCCGCCACGACGCCCTGGCCGATGACCGCTGCGTCGGTGTGGAGGATGACGGATAGGATCTTAGCCCGCCCCTCCTCGCCCTTCATCTCCTGCATCGCCCGGGCGCGGCCGAGCACGAGAGGGTCGACAGCCTCAAGGTGGGAAGGATTGGCGAGGAGTGTGATGCGTAATCTGTGCCCGCCGATCTCCAGGGCCGTTTCCAAGCCGAGATGGTACGGCACGTCCCCCGCACGGTCCGAACCTGGCGAGAAGGGATGCATCCCCTTGAACTCGGCCAGCATGCGCGTGATGTCCTTCCCCAGCACGTTGGCCATCAAGCTCAACCGCCCCCGGTGCATCGTGCCGACGACGACGTGCGTCACACCCGAAGCGGCCGCCGCCTCCAAGAGGCGGCGTAGCAGCGGCACCACCGCTTCCGCCCCCTCGGCGCCGAAACGCTTCTTGGTCGGGTACTTCACGCCGAGGAAGCGCTCGAACTCGTCAGCCGCGATGAGCCTGCCCAGAACGCTACGCTTCTCCTCGGGCCCGGCCGCCTTTGCCCCGGCCTCGAACTCCCGCAAGAGCCAGGCCCGCGCCTCCGCGTCATCGATATGGGCCGTCTCGACCGTCAGCGTGCCGCCGTACAGATGCTCCAGGGCTTCGGGTGACGGGAGCTGGGCAGGAGGTTCGCTAGCCCTAAGCCGTGAGAGCATGGGGGAACGCTCCTGGACGAGCGGGCAAACCCAGGCGTGCAGATGTCCGCGTGCCCGGATCGCCTCGGCCAATCGGGCAGCCACCGTGCCCCCGTCCTCCGATGCCCGGTCGAGGCCGACACCTGGCTCCACCTCGTCCAGCACCTCGAAGAGGACTCGCCAGCCCGGATCGACCGAAGCCGGATCAAGGCGGAATTGCCGCTGCAGCGCCTCCAGTGAAGAAGCGCCCATTGCCACCAGCGGCGACGATCCATGACCCATACGAAAAACCTGCTCCGAATAGCCCGGCATGCGTGGGAGGGAAGACTTGTCAGTGCGCGCGAATGCGGGCAGCGAGCGCTTCCGCGGTTGCCGCGGTGCCGAGGCGGCCGCCGATATCCCGCGTCGTCTCTCCCGCACTGATCGCGTCGGAGACGGCGGCCTCGATGGCGTCCCCGGCAGCCACGAAATCTACCATCCCGGTCCGGCGCCCGTGCCAGGACAGGAGGAGCGCCGCCGAGAGCACCAGGGAGAAGGGATTGGCAAGGTCCTTCCCGGCGATGTCTGGTGCTGACCCGTGGGCGGCCTGGGCCATGGCGTGTTCGGCTCCGGCATTCAGCGATCCGCCCAGCCCGAGGCTGCCCGACAGTTCGGCCGTCAAGTCCGAGAGGATGTCGCCAAACATGTTCGTGGTGACGACCACATCGAACCGCCGGGGATCCCGCACGACATAGGCCATCATGGAATCCACCAGCACCATGTCAAGGGAGATGTCGGGATACTCAGCGGCCACCTCGCGGCACGCGCCGGTGAACATGCCGTCCGTTATCTTCAGCACGTTCGCCTTGTGCACCACCGTGAGGCGCCGCCCGCGGCGCATCGCCAACTCGC
This sequence comes from Roseomonas sp. WA12, assembly GCF_054165765.1. Lineage (NCBI taxonomy): Bacteria > Pseudomonadati > Pseudomonadota > Alphaproteobacteria > Acetobacterales > Roseomonadaceae > Roseomonas > Roseomonas sp. WA12. Next base: position 254,658 of record NZ_JBSTUI010000002.1, read on the forward strand.
AGGCCGCCCGCGCGACACGAAGGCTGCAAGCCCGGGTGATCCGCCGCAGCGAGATGGCCACCTCCGGCGTCACCAGGATCTCGCCGTTACCCGCCTCCATGTTGCGGTCGGCGTAGAAGCCCTCCGTGTTCTCCCGCACCACGACCAGGTCGAACTCGCCGACCTTTCCAACGAAGCCAGGATAGGTCCGGCAGGGGCGGATATTAGCGAAGAGGTCGAGGCCCTTGCGGAAAAACTTTGAGGGATTGATCTCCCCATGACGCTCGTCGTCGCTCTCTAGGATATCGGCTGGACCGAGCATCACGCCGTCCGACCGGCGGGCTTCGGCAAGCAGCTCGCTCCGCACAGTGGTACCATGAAGCCGGTGGCTCTCCCGGCCCACCACGTCGTGCGCGAGGTCCAGATACAGAGCGAAGCGGCTCTGCGCCGCATTGAGCACGGCCAAGGTGGCCGCCGTGATCTCGGGGCCGATCCCGTCGCCTGGGAGAACCAGAATGCGCATGTCCCTCAATCCAACCTTGCCGCGCCACTGTGGCGCAGCATCTCGCCCCAGCGGCGCGTATCGCCCACGATCAGCGCCCCAAGATGCGCGGCTGACGCCTCTGGCCCGGCTGGTATCCGGCCCATCATTCCCTCGTAGCGGCGCCGCAGCGATGGCTCCGCCAAGGAGGTCGCCAGCGCTGCCTCCCAGGCAGCCCGCACCGGCACAGGCGCGGCGGCGGGCAGCACGAGTGCGTTCCAGACCTCCATGTCCAAGCCGGGGAGGCCCACCTCCCTGGCGGTCGGCACCGACGGCAGCACGCTGAGCCGCTCGACCCCGGTGACGAGCAGCGCCTTGGCCAGATCGCCCCGGGAGTTCGGAACGGCACTGAAGGCCTGCTCAATCAGCATGTCCACCTGTCCAGCCAGGAGGTCGTTCACGGCGGGCGCCCCGCCTCGATAGGGGATCAAGTCCGCACGGCCCCCCGCCGCATCCAGGAACTGCAGCGCCGCGAGATGCAGGGACGAGCCCGCGCCGGAGGTTGCGATCCGAAGATCCCCACTCCTCGCCCGACGCAGCAGCTCAGTAAGGTCCCCAATGCCGGACCGCGCGGAGACCAGCAGCACCATAGGATTCGTGCAGACAACTCCCACAGGGGCGAAGTCGCGCTCGCTTTGGAAGCCCGGCGAACGGTAGAGGTGGCCATTCACGGCGAACACCCCGACATGGGCGAACAGTGCCGTGTGGCCATCCGGGGACGCCCGAGCGACGCGCTCCGCCCCGATGTTGCCGCCCGCGCCCGTGACGTTCTCTACGACCACGGTCTGGCCGAGGCGCTGGCCGAGTTGTTCGGCCAGCAGCCTCGCCATGACGTCGGTGGTGCCGCCCGCGGCAAATGGCACCACCATCGACACCGAGCGCGATGCGCTCCAGGGCGCCTGGGCCCGGCCGATCGCTGGCAGGGACAGTATCCCCGCCAGCACCGCCCGCCTAGCCAACCCAGTTGGCGCAGACATCACCTCGGCGTGTCCCCGGCCAGCGTCACGCGGTGCATGATCCGCCGGTAGCCGTGGTAGTCGTTGACTGGGTTGTGCAGCGCGCAGCGGTTGTCCCAGAACGCGATGGACCCCGGCTCCCAGCGGAAGCGGCAGGTGAACTCGGGCTTGACCTGGTGCTCGAACAAGTAGGCGAGCAGGCCCTCGCTCTCCTCTTCCGACATGCCCTCGAAGCGTAGGGTATGGCCGCCATTGACGTAGAGCGCCTTCCGCCCCGTTTCGGGATGGGTTCGCACCACGGGGTGCACGCCTTCCAAAACCTTCCGCTCCTCGCCCGCCTTGCGGTCCTCGCGCGTCCGGGTCTTCTCGGCTTTGGCGGAGCTGTTGATGGCCTTCAGCGGCTCCAGCAGCTTCTTCATGCTGTCGGAGAGCGCATCGTAGGCCGCGTAGCTGCTGGCAAAGAGCGTGTCACCGCCGAACGGCGGAACCTCGCGCGCCACCAGCATCGTCGCCATCGGCGGTTGCTCCAGATACGCGGTATCCGTGTGCCAGAGGCCTCCGAAGTTGACGCGCTCGTCCTCGCGCTTGGCGACGGTGATCACCTCCGGTGCCTCCTCCAGGCCTTTGAGAAAAGGATAGTGGACCACGTCCCCGAAGCGCCGAGCGAAGGCGACGAAATCCTTCGGCTCCAGCGGCTGGTCGCGGAGGAAGATCACCGAGTGCTCGAGCCAGAGCTCTCGGATGCGCGCGATCGTCTCGTTGGACGCGTTGGCCAAAGATCCAACTCCGTGGACCTCTGCCCCGAGCGAACCGGAAATCCGACGGGCTGTGATCTGCGGGCTGATGTTATTCATGACGGCCCGACATCCTCGACTGAACGCATGTCATGATGGTCGTTTCCTCCTTGAGGTTGTGCGTCAGAGCCGGGAGCTTGCTCCGACGTCCAACACCACGGCGCCCGGACAGATCATCCGTCCGGTGATGCCCGCCAGATCAGGATGAGAACTGGCGCGCCAAGCTTCTCGGGAAGCGCTCCAGCAACGCCGGTCGAAACCAACGTCAGGACGTTTTCCACCCTCCGAATGATGCATAATGCATTCTTGGCGAGCTCACAAGCTGATCGACAGTAGACCACGCATAATCTTCAGCATCAGGTCGGAACGTGAAGGCAAGTTGAGGGGGGGCGTAAGACGAACTGGATCGCGGTCTTCGCGTTCCGTCAGTGCCCTTCCGGGCCTCCTTCGGGCGACGCGATGGTCAGCCCGTTGACACCGCGCCTGAGCCAGCAGAGGCAGTTTAGCTGGAGAAGTCGACCTCATTGACGGTCTGGATCTTTGCGAAGCGCTGCATGCAGAAGATGGCGTTGCGATGCTCCTCGTCGGAGATCCCGGCGCAGCAGTCTTCCACGACCACGCAGGCGTAGTCGCGATCGTGCCCTTCCCGGACACCTGTGTGCACGACGCCATTCGTTGAGACGCCCGTGAGGAAGAGGCGCTTCGTCCCCAGGGCCCGCAAGGTCGGTTCAAGAGAGGTGCCGTAGAAAGGGCTAACCCTGTGCTTCACAATATCCAGGTCATCCGTGCGCGGCTCCAAAGCCGGATGGACCTCGGTCCCCCAAGTCCCGAGCTTGAACAATCCCTTTTGCCTTGCCGCCGAGAAGACCGGGGAGTTGGGCGGACATTGGACGTAGTCGGGCGAGAAGCCCACGCGCACGAATCCTACCCGCATCCCTGCTCCCCGCGCCTTGCCAATAAGCTCGCGCGTCCGCTCGATGATGCCTCGCTCAGCGACGATGGGCGCGTAGGTCTTCGCGTTGGGCCCCTCCGGATGGATCAGGTCGTTCATCATGTCCATGACGAGGAGCAATGAGTCACTCATTTCGCTTCTTCTCCTTGCCGCCCTGCGGCGTTCGCTGAAGACGGGGGACCGCTGGCTGTACGGCCGCAACCTCGGATTCATCCTTCACGGTCGCCCATCCCGCCTCGATGTGACGCCGCAGCGCGATCATCGCGCCAGCGAGGTCACCCTCGATCATCGCCCGTAGAAGCTCTTCATGCTCCTCGACGGCCGTGGTGGCGCGCCCCTCCACCCGGTTGATCACATCAAACGGGTAACGGGCCCACAGGATCTGCACGAAGTGCAAAGTCTGCGGCAGGTTAGCCGTGGCGTACATCTGTTTGTGGAACCGGTAGTTCGAGGCTCGTGCCTCGGCGCTGTCCTTCCTCTGGACGGCATCTGCGAACTGGTCGGCGAGACCTCTAATCAGGCGCAGGTCGTCGGTGGTTGCCCTCTCAACTGCGTGCCGGATTAGCTGGCCCTCCAGCAAAATCCGCAGGTTCAAGGTTTCCACTGAGGCTGCCACATCGAGGGGAGCCACCACGGCTCCCTTGTAGGAGCTGCCGCTGATGTAGCCCTCGGCCTCGAGAAGCTTGAGCGCCTCCCGCACGGGCGTGATGCTGATCTGCAGCGTCTTCGCCACCTCGGCCTGCTTCAAGCGTGTGCCGCGTGGGAACTGGCCGGACAAGATCGCCTCCCGGAGGTGATCGGCAACCTGTTCCTCTTTGGTGCGGTACTCCACGGCTTCCGTGATCCCCTCTGGCTGGGCCGACCGGCCGAAAGGGACCTCATACGATGCCTCGAGCATCCGCAACAATCTTGCCGCCCCTGCTCTGCACGTCGCGAACTAGTCCGCCTTCACGTTGGCGGCGCGGATGACCTCGCGCCACCTGACGATGTCGGACGCTAAGAAGCGGCTGAACTCCGCCGGAGGCATCCCCACTGGCACGAGCCCAAGGTCCTGGATCCGTGGCCGCAGCGCAGGGTCGTCCAACGCAAATCTGAGTGCGGCGTAGAGGGCGTCGACAGTCTGCGCGGGTAGGCCACTCGGCCCGAAGAGGCCGTGCCAAGCTGCCACGTCGAAATCGCGGATCCCTGCTTCTTGGACGGTCGGGACGTCGGGCGTCCAACTGAGCCGCGCGTCGGAAGTGGTGGCCAGCGCCCGCAAGGAGCCCTCGCGCACGAAGGGCAGGACCGCCGTGACCTGGTAGACGAGCATAGGCACCTGGCCGGAGATGACGTCCGTTACGGCTTGAGCCCCGTTGCTATAGGGCACGTGATCGAGCGGCGCTGCCGTTCGCAGCACGAGGAGCTCCCCCGCAAGATGGCTGGAGGTGCCGTTCCCGGCGGATGCATACGCCACCTTGTGCGGTTGTTGGCGCGCCCAGCTGATGAACTCCGCTAGCGTCCGCGCCGGGACTTTCGGATTCACCACCAACAGATTCGGTGCGTTCGTCGTCAGCGAGATCGCCGTGAAATCGCGGATCGGATCATAGGGCAGCCTTGGCATAAGTGTCGGCAGGATTGCATGGGACGCGACCGCCCCCAGCAGGAGCGAGTATCCATCCGGCGCGGCCCTGGCGATCGCTTCGCTTCCCACGGCGCCGCTTGCCCCGGGCCGGTTCTCGACGACGATCGGCTGGCCGAGAACCTTGGCCATGGCGGGGCCGACAAGCCGCGCCATGGTGTCGGTGCTGGTTCCCGCACCGTAAGGGACAACTAGGCGGATGGGACGACCAGGATAGCGCCCCTCAGATTGCTGCGCAGCTCCAAGCCCTGGCCAGCCCGCGGCCAGCCCGCCCCCGAGACAAAGCAACATGGCGCGACGGCCTAGGAGGCCGGGCTTGCGAATGACAGCTACCATTCCGGTCAGCCCCCCCTCAACTTACAGTGCAGAGCTTCTTATCAGCTCGGATAATGCATTTTATTTTGTGGCCTGCAAGCGGTCATGTAGCGGGAGCCTGGACGGACGTCCGGCGTGGAGGAGCGCTCTGAGCTGAGGCAGCCCGAGCACCACGCCGAGTTCCTTGCTGACCTTTGCCTGTAGCCCGGCGAGAAACGTCAGATCTGACTGGCGTGGGGCTGTCTTGTTCGCCTGGAACGCTCAACCTTTACGGCGCTCGTCTCCAACGCGCCGACGAAGTCTTGCGCAAGCCTTGATGCCGGGCGCAGACGCGCCGTGACCAAGCGTGCGGTGCTCAGCAGGGTGGGCCGGAAGGGGCGGCTGGACAGGTCGTCGGCCCGTGCGCCCATCAAGCCGAAGCCATCCATCAGCGCGATGCCTACCCCTGCCCGGACAAGGGCGCAGGCGGCATGGGTGTGGGAGACTTCAACGGCAATGTGGAAGGGCACGTTCCGCTCCGCGAAGGCGCGGGCCAGCTGTTCGCTCAGGACGAGGTTGCGGCTTGGGCAGATGAGCGGATAGTCGGCCAGCGCTTCCGGACTGATGCTGCGCTGGACCGCTAAGGGATGATCCGGGGGCATCACGCAAGCCAGGCCCGTGCTCTGCAGGTCCTGCACGACCAAAGCCTCGTGGCCTACCGGCCCGATGATGAAGCCCAGATCGTCCTGGTGGGACGCGACACGCTGGATGATCTCGTGTGCGCTGAAGGTCTGGAGGGTGATGGCGCTCTCCGGCCGTTTCTCCCGAAAGCGCCGGATCGCGGGAGGAAGGATGGAACTTGCGAGCGATGGGATCGCGGCGATCGCCAGGATCCCCGCACGTCCCTCCCTCAGCTCACCAGCCATGCGCTGCACCAACTCGATCGCCGTGAAGGCACTGAGAGTCCCGGGGAACATGACCTGCGCTTCCGGGGTCGGGCGCAGCCGCCGCCGCTCTCGCAGGAACAGGGCAAAGCCGAGCCGTGCCTCCGCCTTCTGCAGCATGCGGGTGACGGCAGGCTGGGAGATGTTAAGCGCCGCAGCAGCTGCGGTGACGCTGCCGAGCTCCATGACGCGGCGGAAGACCTCCATCTCCCGAAGGTCGAAGGTCATAACCAATGGACATGATCCCTGCGCATATCGGCATTTGCCCACATCATCCCTGGCGCGACAAACTCTGTCCCCGGGCCGCGAAGAGCTCCCGCGGAATGGAGGAACGTCGCGTTGAAGGTGGTGGAGATCCGCGCCTACCTGCTGGGCTTCGCGCCCTCACCGTCCATCGGCAACGCATCGCGGATGATCCGCCGACGGGACTTCCTGCTGCTGGAACTGGTGACCGACACCGGCGCGCGGGGCTGGGGGGAGGTCTTTGCCTCGCCTGCCGCGGCGGCGGCCCTGGTCCGCACGCGGCTCGCGCCCATCCTTCTCGGCGCCTCGCCGCACCACCATGGACGTCTCTACGACCGCATGCTCGGCACGCTCGGCTATGACCGGCGGGGGCCTGGGATGATGGCGATCTCGGCGGTGGACATGGCGCTCCACGACCTCGCTGCGCAGGACCGCGGCATCAGTGTGGCTGAAGCGCTCGGCGGAGCACTTCGCACGCGGTTGCCCGCCTATGCCAGCGCTCCCTTCATCACGACGGATGCCGACGAGCCCTATGGCCACTACGAGGCCGAGATCGACTCCATCCTTCGCCGCAACTTCCGCGCCCTGAAGCCGCGTGCCGGGGTCTCGCCGCGGGCGGACGGAATCATGGCCATAGCGGTGCGCAAGCAGGTCGGGCCAGAGGTCTCCATCATGGTGGACATCAACCAGGGCTACACCTCCCGGGCGGCAATTGAATCGGCCCGCCGCATGGAGGAGGCGGGGCTCCTCTGGATGGAGGAGCCGGTCCAGCCCGAGGACGTAGCGGGCTATGCCGCGATCTCTGCAGCCGTGCCGGTTGCCATCGCGGGTGGGGAGGCGCTGGCCAGCCTCGCCGCCTTTCGGGACTTTCTGGCGGCTGGCGCCATGTCTGTGCTGCAGCCGGATCTCACAGTGTGCGGCGGCTACACAGGGTTCCTCCGCATCGCGGCACTCGCCGCCGCCTACGACATCCCGGTAATGCCTCATGTCTTCGGCACCGTGGTGAACATGCGCGCGGCACTCCAGGCCGCGGCGCTCGTCACCCCTCGCCGCGGTGCCCCGGGCGAGTATCCTTGGATCGAGTACGACGCCTCCGCCAACCCGCTGCTGGACATCGCGGGGGCGCTCCCAGTCGAGGGCGACGGCATGATGGCCGTTCCGGACGCGCCGGGCACCGGGCTGGACCTGCAGGTTGAGCGGCTGGCGCCCTGGGTCAGCGAGACCTGGCGTCTGGCCACGTGAACGCCCCATTCCTGCACGGAGGAGACGAAATGCAAACGCTGACCCGCCGCTCGGTCCTTGGCGCGCTCGCCTTGTCCGCGCCCACCCTCGCGCTGCCAAGGGTCGGTCACGCTGCCACCTGGCCCGAGCGGCCCGTGACCCTTGTCGTTCCCTTCCCACCGGGCGGCAGCAACGACGTGGTGACACGGATGGTGGCCCAGCCCCTGTCCCAGGCGCTGGGCCAACCCTTCGTGGTGGACAACCGTCCTGGCGCCAACGGCAACATCGGCGCGGCCCAGGTCGCCCGCGCGGCGCCGGACGGCTACACGGTGCTCGTCTCCGGCAACGGCCAGAACGCGATGAATCATGGGCTCTACCGCAACATGCCCTACGACTCCCGCACGGCTTTCACCCATGTCTCGCAGCTCGCCTCCCTGCCTAACGCCCTGGTCGTCGCGGAAGGCTTCCCGGCCCGCACGCTGCAGGATTTGGTACGCATGGCGAAGGAGAAGCCGGGTGACCTCACCTTTGCGAGCCCTGGCAGCGGTTCCTCCGGCCATCTCGCCATGGCGATGCTCATGCGCGCAGCGGGGATTGAGATGCTGCATGTCCCCTACCGCGGAGCTGCGCCCGCCATCACTGATGTGATTGCCGGGCAGGTTCCGATCGTGATGATCAACGTGGACATTCCCCTGCCGCATGTGCGCGCTGGTCGACTGCGCGTGCTCGCCGTGACGAGCGGAGCGCGGAGCCCGCTCTACCCGGAGGCGCCCACCGTCGCCGAGAGCGGCTATCCCGGCTTCTCCGCAGTCGGGTGGCTCGGGCTCTCTCTCCCGGCTGGCACACCAGCCGACATCGTCGCGCGCCTGCACGACGCTGCCGCCCGGGCGCTCCAGGACCCGCAGACCCGGGAACGCTTCGCCGCGAGCGGATACATTCCGGGCCAGGGCTCACCGGCCGACTATGCCCGCTTCATCGAGGCCGAGATTGCGAAGTGGGGCAGCGTCACGCGCGACCTTCAGATCGTGCTGGAGTAGACTGATATGAACTTCCTTGACCGCCGCCCGCGGCGTGAGATCACCGATGTCCTGCGCGCTGCGGTCCTGGAAGACTTGCCCGAGCTGGCGCAGATCGAGAATGAGGAACTGCGGTCTAAATGCGTCGAGGTCTGGTGTCTCGCCCTGGCCGAGAGCAGCTTTGCGCGAATCTCCGACGTGCCCGGTGAGTCCAATCCGAACCACTTCGCGCTGCGGCGTGGCGACCAGGCCACGCACTTGCGGGGCGTGACCCGCATCGCTCTCGCTATTGCCGACGAGTTCGCGGCCATGGATCCGGCCGTGCGGATTGACCGCGATCTGGTGATCGCCGGTGGGCTGACACATGACGTCGGCAAACCTTGGGAGTTCGACGCAGCCAACCGCGCGCGCTGGACAGGCGATCCTTCCGCAAGCGGCCTGCCCTCGCTCCGCCATCCCGTCTATGGCGCGCATCTCTGCATCGCGGCCGGGCTGCCGGAGGAGCTTGCCCATATCGCCCTGGCACATTCCTTCGAGGGTGAGCATCTGATCCGCAGCCTGGAGTGTCTCATCGTGCAGCGGGCGGACCACCTCTGGTGGTCGATCGCTGGAGGCTGCGGGCTGCTGCAGCCCTCGGGCGACGCTATCCTCGAAGCCAGGAAGATCGTGCCCCGCCCGCTCCGCGACTGATTGATCGCCAGCGTTCAGGAAAGGAAGCCGACATGAGATCGTTCCGCCGCCGCACCGCCCTGTTCCTCCCCGCGCTCCTCGCCGCTAGCCCGGCCCGCGCCGAGTGGCCGGACCGGCCGGTTCGCGTCATCGTGCCCTTCGCGCCGGGCGGCAGCTCCGACCTCATCGCGCGGCTGATCGGGACGGAGCTGCAGGCGCGCCTCGGTCAGCCCGTGGTGGTGGAGAACCGCGGCGGCGCCAACGGCGCCATCGGTATGGCCGCCGCGGCCCAGGCGCCTGCCGATGGATACACGCTTGTGGAAGGTCATATTGGCACCCACGCGATCACGCCCGCCATCATGCGCAGTCCCGGCTACGACACGCTGCGCGACTTCACGACCATCGCGGTCCCCGCCACCTCATCCTCCGTGCTCGTGGTGCCGCAGGCCAGCCCGGTGCGCGACCTAAAGGGGTTGCTGGATTTGGCGCGCGCCAAGCCGGGTGAGTTGAGCTACGGCTCCCCCGGTGTCGGCTCGCCCTCCCACGTCACAGTGGTCCTACTCTCGAAGCTGACAGGGATTAACGCGCAGCACGTGCCCTATCGCGGAGGCGGACCGGCCGTCACTGACTTGGTCGCCGGAACGCTGGACTTTATGTTCGCAGGTCCGTCCGAGGTGCTGGGGCAGATCCAGTCTGGCCGGTTGCGTGCCCTAGCTACAACCGGGGAGCAACGGTCGCCCGGCAGCCCGGATCGCCCTACCGTGGCCGAGGCAGGCGTCCCGGGCTTCCAGTTCACGGTCTGGCACGCCTTGTCGGCGCGTGCAGGCACGCCGCCCCAGATCATCGACCGCTTGCGCCAGACTGTGGCGGCTATCCTCGCGACGGAGGCGATCCAGATTCGCCTCCGCGACGTGGCCCTGGAACGCGGGCCTCCCGATGCCTTGGCCGCTGCCTCAATGGTGCGGGCAGAGGTGACGAGGTGGGGTACGCTGGTGCACGAGGCCGGAATCCAGGCGGACTGAAGACCACCAATGTCCCTGCTCGGACTGCCGGAGAGTCGGCAGGGATAGCCCCACCCGGGCGGCAAGCTGTCCTTGGGTCAGCTTGGCGTCACGACACGCTGTCCGTAGGTCGGAACTGAGAGGAGGGCAGCGAATCTGGCGCACCAGTAGGCACGCTCCATGGCCCCGGGCTGCGCGGACGACCGGCAGGCGGGTCAGTGGAAGTCCCTGCTGTTCGGCAGCTTCACCGAGGTCGTCCGTCTACTCCCGGGATCTGGCCGCCGAACCTCGTCAGCCCGTCCCAGCGAGCGCTCCGCCCATTCGCCACCCTGATCCGCCACCGAGAGGCCGTCGAGGAGGTCCGACCGGTCCACGAGGACGCGGACGATGAGGTGGTTCACCGCCACCTCGACGTTCTCGTCCAGGCGCTCGACCCTGCCTTCCGCGACCAGGAGGCGGGCGCCGACCAACGCCCGGCGATGCTCCTCGGCGACCTTGCTGAACACCACCAGGTTCCCGACCCCGAACTCGTCCTCGACGGTGATGAAGATCACCCCCTTCGACGTCCCGGGCCGCTGGCGGATGAGCACGATGCCGGGCAGCCTGATCCTCGCCCCGTGCCGAAGAGTGCCGAGCGCCCTCGTGTCATCCAGCCCGAGGCGGTCGAGAGCGGGGCGGAGAATCGCCAGCGGGTGTCGCCGAAGGGTGAGGCCGGTCGAACGGTAATCCTCGACGACGTTCTCCCCTTCGCCCTGGAGAGGCAGACTGACCTCGGGCTCCGGCATGAGCGGCATGTCCGACGCCATGGCTGCATCCGCCGTTTCCCGCGCGACGGCGAAGAGCGGCAGCGCCTGCGGGCCGGAGGCCGCGACCGCGGCGTCCCAGGCTGCCCGCCGCCGTGTGAGGCCAGTGGAGGCGAACGCGTCCGCCCCGGCCAGCGCCTCGAGAGTGCGCCTCCCGACGCCCGAGCGCAGCGCCGCGTCCTCGACGGAGGTGAACGGGGCGCCGTTCCGGGTCCGCCTTGCCTTGAGCAACGCCCGGGCGTCCGCCTCCTGCAACCCCGACACGAGCCGTAGTCCCAGACGGATTGCGAGACCGCCCGTGCTCCGCCGCTCCGCATGCAGCGTGCTGTCCCAATCCGAGCTGTTCACGTCCACCTCGCGGACCACGACGCCATGATCCCGGGCATCCCGCACCAGCTGCGCGGGCGAGTAGAAGCCCATAGGCTGGCTGTTCAGCAGCGCGCAGGTGAAGACGGCTGGGTGGTGCCGCTTGATCCAGGCCGAGGCATAGACGAGGTGGGCGAAGCTTGCTGCGTGGCTCTCGGGAAAGCCGTAACTACCGAAACCCTCGATCTGGGCGAAGATCTGCTCGGCGAAGTCCTGCTGGTATCCGCGACGCACCATGCCCGCGACCAGCCGGTCCCGGTAGGCCGCGACGCCCCCGGTCAGCTTGAAGGTCTGCATGCCGCGGCGGAGCTGGTCCGCCTCGTCGGGTGAGAAGCCTGCCGCGACGATCGCCACGCGCATGACCTGCTCCTGGAACAGGGCCACCCCGAGCGTCTTGCCCAGCACCCGTTCCAGCTCGTCCTTCGGGCCGTGCTCGCCACCCGGCGACGGGAAGACGACCGGCTCCTTGCCTGCCTTCCGGCGCAGGTACGGGTGGACCATGTCACCCGCGATCGGCCCGGGACGGACGATGGCGACCTCAACGACGAGGTCGTAGAACTTCTCCGGTCGGAGGCGTGGCAGCATGTTCATCTGCGCCCGGCTCTCGACCTGGAAGACGCCGACCGAGTCAGCCCGCCGCAGCATCGCGTAGGTCTCGGCGCACTCGCGCGGCAGGCTGGCCAAGTCGTGGTCGGGGCCGCCGTGGCGCCGTAGCAGGTCGAAGGACCGCCGGATGCACGAGAGCATGCCGAGCGCCAGGACATCCACCTTCAGGATGCCAAGGGCATCGACGTCGTCCTTGTCCCATTCCAGGACAGTGCGCCCCTCCATGGCGGCGTTGCCGACCACCGCCAGCTCGGTCAGCGGGCCCCTGGTGATGACGAAGCCACCGACATGGGTCGCGGTATGGCGAGGGAAGTCGAGCAGCTCCTGGGCGTACTCCAGCGTCATGGCGAGGCGGCGGTCTGCGAGGTTGAGCCCCTCGCTCTCGGCGAGTTCCTCGAAACCCTTCTCGTGGCCCGGGCCCCAGCTTGCCTTGGCAAGGATTCCCGTCACGTCCTCGGACAGGCCCATTGCCTTGCCCACCTCGCGGACGGCCGAGCGCGCGCGGTACCGGATCACTGTCCCGCAGATGGCGGCACGGTCGCGGCCGTAGCGCTCGTAGATATGCTGGATGACCTCCTCGCGGCGCTCGTGCTCGAAGTCCATGTCGATGTCCGGGGGCTCGCCGCGCGAGGCGGACACGAAGCGCTCGAAGAGGGCGTCGTGCTTGACCGGGTCAACCGCTGTGATGCCGAGGACGTAACAGACAGCCGAGTTTGCCGCCGACCCACGGCCCTGGCACAGGATGCCCCGCTCCCTCGCGAAGGCGACGATCTCGTGGACGGTGAGGAAATAGGGGGCGTAGCCGAGCTGGTCGATGAGGCGGAGTTCGTGCTCCAGGCGGCCCGAGACCTCGTCGGGCACCACCGTCCAGCGTCGGGCTAGCGCCTCCTTCACTCGGGCCCGGAGCGTCTCCATGGCCGTCCGGCCGGGCTCGATGACCTCGTCAGGATACTCGTAGCGCAGGTCGTCCAGGCTGAAGCCTCGGGCCGCATCGAGCACGCGGACGGTGTTCGCCACCGCCTCGGGATGCCGGGCAAACAGCCTGGAGACCTCCCCGGGGCTCTTGGGACGGCGCTCGGCATTGAACTCCGCGGCGTAGCCGAGCTCGTCGACGGCGAGGCCGAGCCGGATGGCTGTCAGGATGTCGGCCAGCCGACGACGGCGCGCGACGTGGTAGCGGACATCCCCGGTGGCCAGCAGCCAGCCGCCCTCCCGTGCCGCGATCTCGCCGAGCAGATGGAGGCGGCGCGCGTCGCCGCCCCTGAAGGTATGCGAAGCCGTTACCATCACCGGCAGCGCCAGATGGCGAAAGTCGAGTGCGTCCCGGGCGAAGCGCTCCGCGAAACCCGCACCGATGTCCCCGGGCGGAACAAGGGCGACCACCCAGCCCTCGCAGGCGGCGGCCAAGTCGGCCCGGGTGATGCGGCACTCGCCTTTCGGGGCGCTCATGCGGCCGCGGGACAGGAGGGCCGTCAGGCGGCCATAGGAGGCGCGGCAGGTGGGCCAGACCAGGTACTCGGCCCCGTAATCCAGGACGAGGCGGCAGCCGACCACGAAGGGCACGCCAGCCTGCTTGGCCGCCACATGTCCTCGGACGACCCCGGACAGTGTGTTCGTGTCGCAAATGCCGAACCCGGCGTAGCCGAGCGCCTTCGCGGTCGCGGCCAGTTCCCAGGGGTGCGAGGCCCCGTCCAGGAAACTGTAGTTCGACTTCGCGGCGAGCTCCGCGAAAGGCTGTGGAGGCCCGTCGGCATGCTGGAAGTCTGGTGGCACGGCGCGGGGCCGATCAGGTGCTGTGCGGCCCGCGGGGCGGTCTCTTGATGACCGTCATGTTGGCTCGCTCGAGCTGTGCCGCGAGCTGCTCGGCCAGGACGACGGCTGCCACATCCCAAGCGGCTCCGCGGCGGGGGCGCCCACGTTCGTCGTGCTTCAGCCCGTATGCCAGGACGTTGGCGACCTCCTCCTCCGTCGCCGGGATGCCCTGGGGCTGGTCGGGGGCAGGCTGGTCAGCCATGGCACGCTTCCCCCGAGGACGGGCATCGTACTACCGGGCGACATGGCGAGCAGCAGGCCGTTGGACAGGATGCGGAAGGCGGGACCGATTCGGGCATCCGGCGAAGCTGTCGAAGCGAAGCGAACGAATCAAGAACAACCAGCCGCATTCCGCAGCCTGTTACATGAGACCTTCGGGTAGCGCCGCCCTAAGCCGCTGACCGGCCACGATAAGGGGAGCGGTGACTTCTCGTTCACAGCCGCGTTGCCCCGGGCTGGAAACAGCAAACGGGATGTGAGATGGCCGAATCCGACACGCCGGTCCGGGTGAACCGTGCCCCCGTCCTGACCCTGTGGGCGGCTATCGTGGCCGAGCGGCTGGGGCATCCGTCTGACACCGCCATGAGTCTTGCCAGCCACGTCGCTGGAACGGCCGCCCGGGCCAAGGCCCGGCGTCTGGGCATCGTCGAGGATCGCGAACCTCGGAGTGGCGCGCCCGCGGCGAAGTCCGACGACGTCGTCCGGCTGCTCGGGCGCGAGATCCCGATGACGCACGACGAGGATGGCGTCGTGCTGGCCGATGCAGGGGACGGCAAGCCTTCCCCTGCGGGCCCTGTGCAGGCCTACGTCACGAAGGCGTTCGGGAAACGCCTCGGGGAGGTCGAGGCCGCCATGAGGCGGCTTGCCGGGTCGATGGCGCCGGACGAGCTCAACCGGAAAGGCTTCCACCTCTACGAGCGCTTCCGTCCGGAAGTGCCCGCCGATGTCAGGGGATGGGGCGCGAAGGGCGAACTGGACCTCGCGAAGATCCGGTCGGCCTCCGCGTGATGGAGCGCTCGACCTGACCAGGAGAAGCCGGAGCACGCACATGCTGCGGCCCCTTCGATGTCGCGACCGGCGGTCTCGACGGAACGTCAGACCTTGGTCTTCGCGGCCTTCCGCTTCGCCTTCTTGGCTCCTGCAAAAGCGGCGAGCTTCAGGGACGGGCTGGCCTTGAACTTGACCGTGGCACCCGCCTTGACCGCCACCCTCTCACCGGTGCGCGGGTTCAGCGCCGTTCTCTTCGGCGTCTCGCGGACCGTGAAGGTACCGAAGTCGGGGAGCGTGAACCGGCCACTCTCAGTGATCTCCGCCTTGATGGCGCCGATGATCTCCGCCGCGAGCCGACCGGCGGCAGCGCCTGTCATCTCCGACGACTGCTGGATGACATCGGTCAGGAACTTTTTCGACATGTGCGATCCTAGTGATGGGCGAAGCGCCCGTTTATCCCCGCGCAGCAGTGCGATCCAACCGGTACTGCGAGCTGCATAAATCCAAATATAGAACGAGTCAGAGCGCGCTCGAATGTCCAAGACGTGTTCTGCCGGTGCGCCACACCCGCCAAACCTCCGCTTGCGGCATCCGCCATACAGGGGCTGGGCAAAGGTCGACCAGCGAAGCGGACAAACGCGAAGTGGGCTTCCTGCGGTGGGTACGAAGGAGTCCTACGCCTCTGTGGCCACAACACATCTCACGAACCTACCCCTGAGAGGGAGCAGCCCTTCTACGTCGCTCTCAAGCCACGCAGCACCGTTTCTGCATGTAGCTCCGCCAGACGGCTCATATCCGGCAGGTCACCACCTGCTTCCCCGAAAATCTCGCGGAATAGCATCCCCATCATCATCGGCCCGATGATCGAGAAGGCGTGCAGCTGCGGGTCGCCTTCCCGGATCTCCCCGCGTTTCTGGCCGCGCGCGATGATGCCGGAGAGCAGGGCCAGCGCCTTCGAGGCGACGTCGTCGTGCCAGATGCGCGCGAGATCGGGGAAGGACCGGGATTCCGAAATCACCATCCGGGCAATCGCCGGAAGGCGGCTGTCGCCCAGCGTGCTGGCGAACCGGGCCAGCAGCACCGGCACGAATTCGGCCAGCGATCCCTCGAAGGCCTCCGCGCCAACCTGCATGGCCTCGAGGTTCGAGGCGATCGCCCTGCGTGCCACGGCCCGAAACAGGTCGTCCTTGGTCTCGAAGTACCGGTAGAGGGTCCCTTTCGCGACGCCCGCCCTGCTGGCGACCTCGTCCAGCTTCGCGGCCGCAAACCCCTTCTCCGCGAAGACGTCCATCGCCGCGTCGATGATCTCGCCGGGCCGGGCGTCCTTGCGCCGCTGCCGCTTCAGCCTGCCGTCGCCGGTCATGGAGCACACGACGGACGGAGGTCGTCGCCTCTCCCGAGGGCATCTCGCGTCCAGGATTTCACCTGCTTTCGCTGCTCCACATGCTTTGTCCGGATCACGTTCCCGGTGTCTACCACCCGTTCTATTGACCCGAAAGTCATTAGAAACTTAATGACCGCTGGGTCATCAAAGACCGAGAGGAAGCACGAATGCGGGACGTTCTGATCGTAGGCGCCGGGCCGACCGGCCTCGCGTTGGCCCTCTGGCTGACCAAGCAGGGCATCGGCGTCCGGATCATCGATAAGGCCGCCGGGCCCGGGGAGACCTCCCGCGCCATGGCAGTGCAGGCCCGCACGCTCGAGCTTTACCGCCAGCTCGACCTGGCGGACGCGGTCATCGCGGCAGGGCACAAGAACCCCACCATGAACTTTTGGGCCGGGCGCAAGCGCCGGGCGAAGCTGTCCTTGCGCGATGCGGGAGCGGACATCACCCCGTACCCGTTCCTGCTGGTCTATCCGCAGGACCAGCACGAGCGCCTGCTGATCGACCGCCTCCAGACCCTCGGCGTCACCGTCGACCGGCGGACCGAACTGGTGTCCTCCGAGGACAAGGACGATCACGTCGCGGCCCGTCTACGTGGACCGGACGGCGGCGAGGAGGTGGTCGAAGCGCGCTACCTCGCGGGCTGCGACGGTGCCCGCTCGCCGATTCGGCATCAGCTCGGCGCGAGCTTCGAGGGCGGCACCTACAAGCAGGTCTTCTACGTCGCGGACGTCGAGCTGAGCGGCCTGGACCCGGCCGACGAGGCCTACATCGCGCTCGACAGCTCCGAATTCGTGATGGTGCTGCCCTACGGCAAAGGCGGGCAGTTCCGCCTGATCGGTGTCGTCGTCGGCGAATGGGCGGACCGTGCCGAGACGCTGACCTTCGAGGACGTCAGCCACGAGGCCATCAAGGATCTGGCGCTCACGGTCGACAAGGTGAACTGGTTCTCCACCTACCGTGTCCATCACCGCGTCACCGATCGCTTCCGGCAGGGGCGCACCTTCCTGCTCGGGGACGCCGCGCACGTGCACAGCCCGGCCGGTGGCCAGGGCATGAACACCGGCATCAGCGACGCCATCAACCTGGCCTGGAAGCTGGCGGCGGTCGTGAAGGGGGAGGCGCCCGACAGCCTGCTCGACAGCTACCAGCAGGAGCGCCAGGCCTTCGCGCACAAGCTGGTGGACACCACGGACAGGCTGTTCACCTTCGCCACGGCGGAGGGCAGCTTTGCCGACTTCGTGCGGAGCCGCATCTTCCCGACCGTCGCGAGCGTCGCCTACGACATCGGCAGCGTGCGCGAGTTCATGTTCCGGACGGTCTCGCAGACCATGCTGAACTATCACGAGAGCCCGTTGAGCGAAGGCAAGGCGGGAAAGGTGAAAGGCGGCGACCGTCTGCCCTGGGTGCCATCGCACGGAGCCGACAACTACGGTCCGCTCTCCGAGATCGGCTGGCAGGTCCATGTCTACGGCACGGCCAGGGCGGATCTGCGGGCCTGGTGCGAGCAGCACCGGATCCCGCTGCACGCCTTCAATTGGGAACCCGAGCACGGGAAGGCCGGTCTGGAGCAGGACGCCGCCTACCTGCTGCGGCCGGACACCTACGTGGCGCTAGCGGAGCCGAAGGCGTCCTCTGCCTCCCTCGACCGGTACTTCGCATCGCGCTTCCTTAATCGCGGCTGATGAGGGTTAGGAAACGACTGTTCAGCGGGGAACCCCGGCTGATCGTCCGCTTCCGGCCCATAGATCCACAAAGCAGAGAAGCCGCTTTCGACCCTGACCAGGCTCTCGGGCTTACGCGATGGCTGCCTCCGGCGCGATCCATTCCATGGCCGCCCCATGCGGCTCGGTCCAGTCAACCGGCTTTCGGTTGACCGACATGAGGAACCGGCCAGCCTGGCTCGCCCGGCCGATGCCATCCAATAAATCAGGTAGGACGCTCGGAGCCTCATTGCAAATCCAGTATGGGAAGAGAGACGTCACCGTGTTCGCGAAGGCCTGCCGGTCTTCCTGGTCCAGGACGTAGGCCAGGACCGCCGTATGGAACACCACGAGTGTCGCGCCTGCGGGCGCTTCCCGGCACAGCGCGGCCAGAGCGTCGCTGGTCAAATCTCCTCTAACCACGCGGGGCTTCTGAGCAGCGGCCACACGCAGGGCAAGGCAAAGACCGTCCAGCCGCTCGGTCTGTTCCGGCCAGACCAGCGTTTCGATTCAAGATGATTGCTCCCGATCGGTGGCGTCCAATGGATTCAGGTCCAATCCGGCCCGCCACACGGTCTGCGGCATCTCCGTCGGGACAGGGGTGTTGGGGCTCGCGATGCAGCGGAACACCGGAAAGGTCCCGTCTTCGACGTCCGGCCGGACGATGCCGGAACCGAAGTCGTAACCGTAGGAGTCCGGCAGAAGGCACAAGCCAGCAGAGGCACCAACCCCGATCAGGGCCAGCGGCTGCGGTAGTTGCGCCAGGATCGGCAGAAGCACTGCGCAGCGCGCGTGTTCGTTGGTCTGCGTCGAGCGCGTCAGCATTACGGAGCGAACCGCCTCGGCATTTCTGAGCAGGCGGCGCTTGAAGTGGCCGAAGTCTTCGGAGATGCCCTCAAGGGAGCGCACAGCAGCGAACAATAGGTTTGGTTGCTGCTTCGCAAGTGGAAGCGCCGACAGGAAGCCGATGACCTCCGCGTCGTGCGCGACGCCCCGAGCCAGCGCCTCGAAGAGGGGCGAGCGTCCCTGCGCTTCGTTGTCCGCGAAGCTAATGTACCGTTCGGCCGGACCGCCCGGGATTGAACCGGCTGTTTGCATGGACAAGGTCCCGTTAGCTGAAGGGAAGCTCAGATTGTGACGACGGAGGCACCAGCAGCAATCATACGCCGATCATGGAAGTCCTCTTCCCACTCATCCTGACCATCGGTCATGTCGGCTCTGGGGCGAGCGACGCCGGTGACTGGACAGCCGATTTGGGCCCAGGGCGGCAGCCGGGTGCCTCTTCGTGTGAGCCTGCAGTCAGCCTTAACCGGGGTCCTGGTCGGGGCTGTCACCGACCAGTGGCGGCTCCCGAAGCTGGCGGCCATCTCCCCCCATGCTTCTCCTCTTCTCGGCAAAGGTGTTCGTGGTCCACTGGGCGCTCGGGCGTCTTGCGGCAGGCGGCGCCCCCCCGGCGGACCCTGGCTGGCCCTGGGCCCCTCAACTCTTGCCCCGACGCTCCTCTTACTCCTGATCGAAAGGGGCTTCGGCCGTAGCGATCGACGACGAGATCGCTGCCTTCATACGGATGGTCAGCTTTTATTCATGTTGCGCCAGTTACGATCATCCGCCCGGTAGGACAGTTCCCATCGAGTCCGCCCGACCCGGTCCCAGTCCCGGATCATCTCGTAGTCCGGAAGCAACCCGGCGAGCGCCCGTTGATGGGCGTGCTCGACGAGGGCGACGGTCAGGTTGCCCGGCCCAGTCAGGGCCTGGATGTCCATTGAACCTGTCGCGCCGAGTAGCGCGTCGGTGGCCCGCTCGAGCGCCCGGCTCAGCAATGGGTGACCGGCGGGCGCGACCAGTGGGTTGTTGTTGACGTAGTACAAGCGGTCGGGCCTGGGCCGGTCGAAGCGCCAGAAGCCCGCTACCTCCACCAGGGTGCTGCTGGGGATGTCGAAAGATAGGGGCTGCAGCTTCAGGTGACTGTTGCCGTAAAGGAGGGGCCAGTTCCCTTCCGTCATTGCGTCGTCCGCGTCCACGTAGAAGCCGCCCGACGAGGACAGGTAGCACAGGCGGAAGTAGTCGCTGCGCATCGCCGGATGGTGGCAGCGCGAGAAAGCATCCAGATGCCGCGGGCTGCCGGTCCTTCGAATGTGGGCCGTGGCCGAAGCATCGTCGAAGGTCAGGATGTCGAAGCCGTCCTCTCGCAGCGGGTTCCAGCTGTCCAGGCAGTCCCTGACGTCTGGCGGCACGGCACCGGCATCGTCCCAGAAGCGCACCAGCACCTTCGGGATCGTGCTGGCGGTGCCTGACAGCGCTTTCTCCGCGCGTTCCGCCACGAACAGGCGACGGACGAACTCGGAGCGAAGCAGGTCGTCCTCATGGAAGCCCTGCGGGAATGCCGTCAGGGATGTATCGAGGCCAGGACGCACGCGGTCAGCCCTCCTCGGTGTGGGCGACCGCCCGCTTCGTCACGGCTTCTCCGAGCGCTAGGTCGACGGCCGCCTCTGCATGGATGGCCGTGGTGTCGAAGAGCGGCACCGGGCTGTCTTCGGGCCGCACCAAGAGCATGATCTCCGTGCAGCCCAGGATGATGGCTTCCGCCCCGCGCTCCACCAAGCGGGTGATTACCTCGCGGTAGACCTGGCGCGATGACGGCTCTACCCGGCCCTGCACCAATTCCTCGTAGATCACCTGATGGATCAGGGCACGGTCGGCGTCACCCGGCACCAGGACTTCCAGGCCGTGCCAATCCGCGAGCCGTCCCTTGTAGAAGTCCTGCTCCATGGTGAACGCCGTGCCGAGCAGGCCGACCTTCCGCAATCCGGCGCCCTTGATCCGCTCCGCCGTAGGGTCGGCGATATGGAGCAGCGGCAGCCCGATCGCTGCCTCAACATCATCGGCCATGCGGTGCATCGTGTTCGTGCAGATCACCACGAAGTCTGCGCCGCCGCCCTCGAGGCGCCGGGCTGCCGCGATCATCTCCGCCGCGGCATCATCCCAGCGCCCTGCGTGCTGCAGCGCCTCGATCTCTCCAAAGTCGAAAGACCACATCAGGCAGCGGGCCGAACGCAGGCCGCCGAGGCGGCTACGAACTGTCTGGTTGATGATCCTGTAGTACTCGGCCGAACTTTCCCAGCTCATCCCGCCGATGAGGCCGATTACCTTCTGCGCCATGTTGTCCCTCGTCCAGCAGCGCAACATGGAAGGCGAAGGCTGTCAGATGAGCAAGGACGTCCGAAAAACGCCGGAGTGGACCTCAGGGCGCGGGAGATCGTTTTTCCTACGGCCCGCCCTCATTGTCCCGAGCGATGCCTTTCGCCTCGCACCACCTGTCAACGACCCAGTGCACCAAGGCGAGGTCGCCCAGTCCCTTGTGCGGAGACCCAGGCAGGCCGTTCAGCTGCAGTTCGTAGAGTTGGCCGGTGTGATCGCGACTGATCAGGGCCGGACCATATCGGTAGCACTGGCTACCTTCGCTCGGGTGCGCTGAGTCGGCAGGCTCCGACCGATCGGAAATGAGATGAGCGGGCATTTCCTTCGGTCTGGCACCCAGGCTGTCGGCGAACTTGCATTCTCCGGTGTGGCGCGGCGCAGCACGCACCGTCTTTCTCCACGGCAGCCTGTGCATCGGTCTCGCTCCGCCATGAGGTTCACCAAGAGGTCGGCGACCCCCGGCATTCGGCCGACGGCCTTCTCGACCTTGGCCACGCAGGAGACGCAGTCCGTTCCCTCCACGCGCCAGGGCACGGACTGCCCCTGGCTGCCGTTCCGCGTGCCGTCCATGAGGGTGCCCCCTACTGCCAGCTCCTCAGATAGAACCGCCAGCCACTGGAGGTTCAAGGGGAGATGTTCGACGTTGCCCGAGCGGTGACCTTCACCCCCGGGGACATCGTTCTCGACCTTGCCACCATGACGCGGGCGCGACGCGACCCCCCTGGATCACGTCATCCCTCTCTCGTTCCTGATCACCTGCGTCTCCCTGCTGTGGGCGACCGTCGGGCAGGCGCGCGGGACGGCGTTCCTGGCCCTGAGGTCGGCTTCGCTCCCCTTCAGGGGACAGCGTAAACAGGCCGTCAGGTGAGACGGGCCAGGAGGCGGGCCATCTTCCTAGAGCAGTCTGATCGACATGCCCCCGTCCACAATCATCGGGGTGCCAGTCATGAAGGCCGATCGGTCTGAGAGAAGGAAGACGGCTGCCTGGGCGATTTCACTCGGCTGCGCCATCCGCTTTACCGGATGCAGCCCGGCGACGAATGCCAGCGTGTCGGCATCTCCTTCGCCTCCGGCGGGAGTGATGGTGCCACCCGGCAGCAGTGAATTGACACGGACGCCTTCCGCTGCGTGATCCAATGCAAGGGACTGCACCAGCCCGTTCAGCCCGGACTTGGATGCTGCGTAAGCCCCCATTCCAGGCAAGCCGCCATTGCTGAAGCCTACAAAGGACGACGTGAAGACGATCGAGCCTCGCCCCTGCTTCGCCATCACTGGTATCTGAGCTCTAGCGGCTAGGAAAGCGCTCGTTAGGTTTGTCGCGATGACGTCGCTCCAGTTGGCGAGTTCCATATCCGCGGCCGAAATCATTGTTCCCACAATACCCGCGTTGTTGAATGCACCGTCCAAGGTGCCGAACTCCTGGACGGCAAGCTCCACAAGGGCACCGGCGTAAGCTTCGTCCCTGACATCTCCCGCAAGGAACACGACCCTCCCTCCGCCGTGGCGGATCTTCTGTGCCGCAACCTCCAATGAAGCAGACCTACGCGCACCAAGAACCAGATCGGCTCCCTCGGTTGCGAACAGCAAGGCAGCTGCCGCGCCGATCCCGCTACTCGCTCCAGTGACGATGATCGACTTGCCACTCAGTTCCATGTGGTTCGCTCCTGAACAATGTACCCAGGAGCTCTAATGGCTGCGCCGACACCCCGGCCTTCCGGTTGTTGTGCTCGAATGCAGAGACCGATGTATAGTCTACCCCTTCATCCATCGTGATGCACGACGCAGACAAAGCCGCCAATGATGCTGCGTGGATGTAGCCCGATCTGCAACCGGCTCTCTGCATTCGACATGCCTACCGACGGCGACCAAGGCAGCTGTCGGTAAAGCTGCGAAGGAGATCCGCGAGGTCCGCTGGTCGGTCCAGACTGGGCAGGTGGGCAGTCCCGGCTAGCTCGTGCCCTGACGCATTCGGCATTACATCAGTGATGTAGCGACACCGCTCCTGGATGTGCGGGAAGTCGAGATCTCCCCAAAGCACGAGCGTCGGCACGGCAATCTAAGCCAAGCGGTCGAAGGCTGGCGATGTGTCGAGGTTCGGCCCGGTTGGCGGTGACCGAAGCGCGATGGCGTTCATGTCGAGGAACAGCGCTCGGGCGTCACCCGTGACGCGTTCCTCCGGTGCCATCAGGCCGTCCAGCCAAAGCCGGTCCCTGAACGCGTTCACCTGATCCAGGTCTCCCGCGTCCTCGGCCGCTTTCTGACGGCTCAACACGGCCGCGATGTCGGGCGGATAGTTTGCCTCGGGCGCTCCGCCCACGCTGGGCACGGTTAGAGCCAGGGCATGAATGGGGGAGGGAGACCGCAGGGCCGCGTCGATCGCGATCTTCCCGCCTTGCGCGCACCCGATCAGGATAGGCGGTGCGCCTCCTGCAAATCCGTTGATCACCGCCATCAGGTCCTATAACCACCAGTACACCGTCTGCCACGGCCCGAAGTGGACCGGCAGCATCCGCCAGCTCCCGCCCGAGCGCGCGAGGTAGCGGATCGCGTTCAGCACCTCTCGCAGGTCCACCGAGGGTTTGCGGCCTCGCCGAGCGGGGCGGGGCATCAACGGCTCGATCTGGGCCCACTCCTCGTCTGCCAGGTCAGACGGGTAGCGCTTGGTCTTGCGGGCGACTTCGGCCATCCGGCGACGCGTTTCTCGGGTCCACATCCCGATCTTGAATAACCCTGTCCAAGTCCTGCCAAGCTCCTCTCAGGTAGCCATTTAGGTGCAACGTGCTTACTGTCGCCTGTACTCCGGGCAAGCATTCCTGAGGGGGTTACGCATGCGGGGATACGAGCCTCGTTCCTCAATGCGGCTACCTTCTACAATGCCTAGTTCGACACGGCGATTTCGGACGTCTCTTTCCCCAGCCGACTTCGGAGCGAGCTTACTTCGGTCGCCGAACGCTTCGATTACGATGGAAGCCGCCGGAATGCCGAGCGTAATCAAGCGAGCCCGCGCGCAAGACTGAGGGCGCACTGATCACGCGCTCCCGGGTCGTCCGCATGCGCCGCGACAACGACCTTCCAATCCCCCGGTGGCAACGGTCCGCAGGTGCTGACCGGCCCTGTTGGGTCTGAGGGCCTCTGGTCGCTAAAGAAGCGGACGAACTCCTCCAAAGCCTGATCGCCGCGAGGAGAAACACTGGTCAAACCCGGCTCGATGAAGAAGACGAGGTAGGTGCGCGAACACGCCTCGGCTTGACTAGTCGAGAGTAGAAAAGTCCCACCAAGGGCAATGACGCCGAGTAGGATGGACGACACCCTGATCCTCATCCGGCCACCTTAACGCGACGGACAAGAACCGCCATCTGCCCACGTACCTTCCAAGTCGATGTCACGACGATGCATCATCGTGGTTGACCTCGCCAAGCTATTCTCAAACAGTCACTTACAGGTTGATTACGTTGGGTACCCGCACTGCCTGTACCTGGGCGGGGCCTGCATGTTCTGGCTCGCTGAGGTCCGCATCCACATGGGCATGAGGAGGATCCGTCCTTAACGGGTTCGCGGGCACGGTAGGAGCCGCAGCGCGATATGCCTCGGCGTCACCCATTGGAGGTGCCGGTGTGATGGAGGGCAGACGGAGCGCTCGCGCTCCAACGCGGCCTGACGAGGACAGGATGGCCACAGACCGTGGCGGGCATCGGAGCGGCAAGGGAGGACAACATGGGTGCAAGCGAGTAGCTCCTGAGAAGGACATTCTGGCGCGCCTTCCCAGCACTGGCCGTGACCCTGCTCGGTCTGGCTTGTTCCGCAGTGCAATCTGCGGAGAGCCATGAAATCCGGAATGGCAGGCTCGTGGAACTGCGGGGGGCCTGCGATGCGTCCGGCTCGCTCCTGACGGCTCCCACATCTTTCGACGAGATCCTCGTCTGGAACGACGAGACGGAGACGACGGGGCGGTTCCGGATGGACGGCACGCCGTTGCCCGTCGAGCAACACCCGGAAAGCGATCCGCGCAACCTGCAACGGCAGCACCGCTTTCAGGGTGCTAGTGGCGAGGTCGATCTCGAGGGTGCGGCGCGGGTCGGCCGCCGCCTTTACGTGGTCGGCTCACATGGACGGAACTCTTCAGGCGAGCGCAGACCACGTCGTGAACAGCTGGCAGCAGTCGCCGTCACACGCGTGGGCGACGCGGTATCCGTGTCGGTAGAGGAGGACACCCAGCCCTACCGGGATCTCGTCCGGCATGTCGCAGCGATCGACGTCCTGCGTCCGCACACCGGTCTGGAGAGGGCTACTGACCCCGGACTCGCGCCCGAGAAGTCCGGAGTCAGCATCGAGGGCCTTGCGGTGGGCCTCGACTACTCCTCGCTCCTTCTAGGCTTCAGGAATCCTCTGGACGCGGAAGGCAGGGCTGTAGTCCTCCGCCTTCAAAATCACGGTGACCTCGTCACCTCGGGCAGTGACCCGGTCCTCGATGCCTCCATGCTGCTTCAGCTCGGCGGCCGGGGCGTTCGGAGCATCGAGCGCGCGCCCTCGTCGATGTCGGTCGCCTACCTAGTCGTGGCTGGTCCAGTGGGCGATGGCACTGACTTCGCGCTGTTCACCTGGTCCGGCATCCCGGGGGAGGATCCGATAGAGGTCCTCGGCTTCGCGGAGGCGACCCGGGACATCCAGGACTTCCGGCCCGAGGGGCTGGTTCTCCCAGGTGGCCGCCGGATCCTCCTGCTGAGTGATGACGGTGACCGGAGCCTGGCGGGGCGCCAGTGCAAAGCCCTTCCAGGGGACCAGCAACGCTTCCGGACTCTGTTACTGGACTTTGGCACCGCTCCTTGAAGGCGCGGCATCTCAGGCGAAAGACGCAGCAGAAAGGGTCGTTTTCCAGAGGGCGACGTTAGGCACGTTCTCCTGATCCTGGGTTTTTGTTCTTGCTTTGTTCGGATTCGGCCATCTAGGTTTTGGGGGATGCTGAAGCCCATCCTCCCCCTTCGATCTGCCCCAGCCTGGCTCTCGCGGCGAACAGTTGCCCTGGCTGTCGCCCGTCGTGACGATGCCGTCCGGCGTGGTAGGCCGAAGGCGGAGGTGAGGCGCTGCGTGCAGTCCACGGTCATCGCCGCGCACATCGCCCTTCCGCAGTCGATGATCGATGAGGCTTCGAACTGGGTGATGGCATGGCGCGCCATCCGGCTTGCATCACCACCAGCCGAGCTGCTCGGCGCCAGACCACACCGGGGCACGCTCGCAGCACAACTTGCGGCAAGGGGAAACACTGTCGGCGTGCTTCCTGGAGTCGACCTCTCGATCCGCGTTCTCGCAACTGCCGCAGGAT
Source organism: Roseomonas sp. WA12 (assembly GCF_054165765.1). NCBI lineage: Bacteria > Pseudomonadati > Pseudomonadota > Alphaproteobacteria > Acetobacterales > Roseomonadaceae > Roseomonas > Roseomonas sp. WA12. The sequence goes on from NZ_JBSTUI010000002.1 coordinate 281,068, forward strand.
GAAGTCCCATGTCCGCCATCAAAGGGTCGCCTAAGGGAGTACCCGATCCGAGGACGTCATCGCCTAGCTACGCGCCGGTGCCCCCTTTTCCGGTTCTGGAAGGCCTGTCACCGGAGGAACGCCAAGCCGCGGTGCAGAGGCATCACGTCGAGGTTGATCTATGGAAGCTACAGGTGAATACCCTGACCGAACTCGCGAAGGCTGGTGCGGAGGCATCACGTCTGGCCGTAGGTCAGGCACTCGTCGTCAACGCCGGTGGGGCGGTCGCCCTCCTCACGCTGCTTGGCAACATGGCAGGGCGAGGAGCGGCGACGATCGAGAGCCTGCTTCCCCGTGTCGGTCCCGCGTTGCTGGCATATGCATCCGGGGTGATGCTTGCACTGCTTGTGTCTGTCTGCGTTTCCCTTGCCCACGACGCCGCCATCGTGCTGCGGGCAACTGCAGCAACCCGCTGGAGGATCGCGGCGCGCCTGCTGTTCGCCCTGAGCCTCGGAGCGTTCGGGGTCGGGACTGTCACGGCAGCGGTCGCGCTGCTCTGGTCGCTGTAGCAACGGGCGCCATCTAGTTCAGCTGAGGAGCTGACGACAGCGTTTAACTTAGTGTCGACCGGCCCAGAGACTCAGGAGCGCCAACTCCACTCTGGTGGATGTTCCGGATCGGTCGCCGACCTTCGCCGCGTCGATCCGGGATCTAGTGGGGGGTAGCCTGCCGAATGTCCTCGTCGGCCAGACTAGGCGGATGGCGATCGCTGCCGCTATGCCGCCTGGGGGCTTTGTCAGGTTGGGGACGTAGGGGCCAAATCGCACCGAGGCTGGCGCAGCCCTCATCTCGTCGGTGCAGTCCCGGTCACATCGCGCCAAGCGCTGAACGCGGCGCTGCAGGCCTCGCGGTGTTGGTCGGCGGTCAGGCGGTGACGACGGAGTTGGAAGTGGTTGTGGATCCGGCAATGGGTGGAGAGGAATCGCTGGGCATGACGCGGTGACTTGAACCGCTGCATCTGCCGTTCTCGTCGTCGTGTCGGCTGGTGTGACACCTCGGCGTGGTTGTTGAGATAGCGGCTTTGCCGATGCTCCTCGCCCGGCAGGATCTCGCGCTTCGCTGCGCCATAGCTGCGCAGCTTGTCGGTGACGATCACACGAGGCACGTACTGCAGCCCCTTCAGCAGTTTGCGGAAGCACCGCTTGGCTGCCGTGGTATTGCGTCGGCTCTGGACCAGGATGTCGAGTACGTGACCGTTCTGATCCACCGCGCGCCAGAGGAGATGCTGCTTCCCGCGGATGCGGATGAACACCTCGTCCATGAACCACTTGTCGCCCGGCCGTGGCCGGCGTCGCTTCAGCTCGTTCGCGAACAGCCGGCCGAAGCGCAGGCCCCAGTCCCAAATGGTCTCGTAGCTGACCACGACCCCTCGTGCGGCCAGGATTAGCTCGACGTCACGCAGGCTGAGGCTGAAGCAGTGGTACAACCACACCGCGTGCTGGATTACCTCGGCCGGATAGCGGAAGCCTCGGTAAGGGCTGGGGGGCGTCATGCAGCCGAGACTGCCACCGTCCTGCCGGACCTGCTAACCTGACAAGGTCCACACACTCCATCTCAGGCTTCCGGCCGACCCTCACCCCATCTGAAGCCTATCCACGCCTACCCCAGTTCGCCAATCCGCTCTTGCCTGGCGCGAGAGCTGACAGATCCTCTCCGTGCTGGTGTGCCCCGCTCTGATCGGCGGGGGAGCCTAGCAGACACTGCGGCGTCTTTGCGCCTGCATAAGCGCCAATGGGCACTCCCGTCCTAAGAAGGCAGGGTGACACAGTACCGGCCAACTCCGGGACCGCGGCATTTTGGAAAACACAACTGTTCAGGCCCCGACGCTGCGCCACTAAGCTGCGCGCCATGATGAGGCCGCACACGATCTACGCCGACGTTATCAATTGTAGTCGCCGCGCATCGCCCTAGTCCCCACAAAAACCTGCCACGGCGTAGTCCAGCGGCAGGGCACCGACAAAACGGATCGCCGATGGAGCTCGCCACGCAGCTAGGCGGCAGTGTCGCCGCCCGTCACCCTCTATCCGTGCCGCCGTCGCTCGCAAACATGGCGGCCACGCACGACGCGGAAGCGCGGTTTCCGCACGCGAGCATCGCGCAGCTCCACGACGCGGGCCTCCTCGCGCTGACGGTGCCACGTCGCTTCGGGGGCATAGGGGGAGGCCTCTCGCACGCGGCCGAGCTTCTACAATCGGCCGGTGCGGCTTGTGCCTCCACGGCCCTTATTCTTGCCATGCAGCTCAACAGGCATGGCGCCCTGGCGAGGGATAGGCGCTGGCCCAGGCCGGCACGCGAGCGTGTCTCGCGCGACGCCGTGCGGGAGGGCGCGCTCCTCAACGCTCTGCGCGTGGAGCCGGAACTGGGTTCGCCCACCCGCGGCGGTCTGCCTGCCACGGTCGCCCGCCGCCTTCCGGACGGTTCTTGGAGCCTCACCGGCCGCAAGACCTACGCTACCGGCGCATCGGGCCTGACGTGGATGGAGGTCTGGGCCCGCACGGAGGAGGATCGCCCACGCGTTGGCTATCTTCTCGTCAACGCCCGTGCATCCGGCTTGCGCATCGAGGAGAGCTGGAACCACCTGGGCATGCGGGCGACCGGAAGCCACGACGTCGTCTTTGAGGAGGTCATCGTCCCAGCAGGCCATGCGGTTGACCTCCGATCGCCGGAGGAATGGGCCGACCCCGACCTGGAGCAGGCGGCGTGGAACGCCGTGGGTCTCGGCGCCGTCTACACCGGCATCGCGCAGGCCGCGCGAAATTGGGCAGCGCGATTTCTTGCCAAACGGCGCCCGACCGGCCTTGGCGCCCCGCTCGCTACCCTGCCCCGAATGCAGGAAAAGATCGGCGAAGTCCAATCGCGCCTCCTCGTCAACGCGCGCCTGATCTCCTCTGCGGCAGCAGAGACGGATGTTGGCACGCCGCCCTCCCTTGCGGACAGCTTCCTCCTGAAGACAGTGCTTGCCGAGAACGCCGTGCGCGCGGTCGAAGCCGCCGCGGCCCTGGCGGGCAATCACGCCTTCTCGCGAAGCAACCCGATGGAGCGGCACCTGCGCGACGTGCTCTGCGCCCGTGTGCACGTCCCCAACGACGCCGCCGCCCATCTCGCCGCCGGCCGCGCCCTGCTCTCCAGCTACGGCATCTGACCCTAGAAGGACGTCATACAGCATGTCACTGCACATCACGGGCATGATCTGGGCCCGCCCCACCTCGGATCTCGAGCCGCCGAGCGGTGCCGCATTCCAGCCCGACCACATCGAGGCGATCACCCGCGCCCATGAGGATGGCGGGTTCGACCGCGTGCTCGCGGGCTACTGGACCAATGCCGCGGACACGTTTCTCGTTCTCGCCCATGCCGCTGCGGTGGCAAAGCGGATCCACTTCCTCATCGCGCACCGCCCAGGCTTCGTCTCGCCCACCCTCGCCGCGCGCAAGCTGGCCACGCTGGAGAACCTGACGGGCGGTCGCCTCGCGCTTCACGTCATCTCTGGCGGCGACGATCCCGACCAGCGCAAGGACGGCGACTATGCCGACCATGCCGCGCGCTATCGCCGCACGGACGAGTTCCTCGGCATCATCCGCAACATCTGGACGGCCGACCGCCCCATCAGCCACGAGGGCGAGTTCTACCGCTTCGAGGATGCGTGGTCCGACGTCCGGCCGGTCCAGGCGCCGCACCTGCCCATCTTCTTCGGCGGCGCCTCGGATTCAGCGCTGCGCGTGGCCAGCCGCCACGCCGATGTCTATGCTCTGTTCGGCGAGCCCCTGGCCGATACGGCCGCCATGCTGGACCGGGTCCGCGCCGCGGTCCCGCCTGGGCGGGAGATCGCCTTCTCCTGGTCCAACCGCCCGATCATCGCGGCCACCGAGAAGCAGGCCTGGGAGAAGGCGCAGGATATCCGGGAGCGGGCCCTCCGCAAGCAGCAAGTCGCGGGCGGCGCGGGGCTGATCCCCGCAAGCGGGGCAACGAACTCCCAGCGCCTCGTCGGCCTCTCCCAGCGCTGCGAGGTTCTGGACGAGCGGCTCTGGACCGCCATGGCCGGGGTGCTCGGCGGCCGTGGTAACTCCACGGCCCTGGTCGGCACGGCGGAGCAGGTTGCGCGCGCCATGCTGCGCTACCGCGCCCATGGCGTCTCCCACTACATCCTCCGCGGCTGGGACCCGCTGCCCGACACGGTGCAGTACGGCCAGGAACTCATCCCGCTGCTGCGCGAGCTGGCCGAGGCGGAGGATCGCGGCCGCATCACCGTCGCCTTCCGCAACGCGGCCGAATGAAAGGGATCCGCACCTTGACAAGCGGCATAAACCGGCGAGCCATCCTGGCCGCCTCCGGCCTCCTCGCCACCGCCCTGCCCGCCCAGGCGCAACCCCGCCTCGCCGCCTTGCGGGTGGGCAGCCAGCGCGGCGGGCTGCAGGCGCTGTTGGAAGCCTCCGGCCAAGCGAAGGACCTGCCCTACCCCGTGGTCTGGAGCGAGTTCCAGGCTGCCCAACCCCTGCTGGAGGCGCTCAACGCCGATGCGATCGATATCGGCTCAATGGGCGACCTCAACTTCTTCTCGGTCTTCGCCAATGGTGCGGCCATCAAAGCGATCGGCGCCACGCGGTCGGATGCCGCCTCCCAGAACATCGTGGTGAAGGCGGATGGCCCGATCCGGACCGTGGCGGATCTGCGCGGCAAGCGCGTGGCGGCCGCGCGGGGCGGTTGGACGCATTACTCGCTGTTCCGCATCCTCGAACAAGCGGGGGTGAAGCCGAGTGAGGTGAACATCGCCTGGCTGCTGCCGGCCGATGCCGCCCTGGCCTACCGCACCGGCGCGATCGATGCCTGGTCGGTCTGGGAGCCCTTCACCTCGCTCGAGGTGCTGAACTTCGGCAGCCGGGTGCTGGCAGATGCGCGCGGCCTGACGCCGAGTGCCAGCCTTCTCGCCGTCAGCGAACCGGCGCTGCGGAACAAGCGGCCGCAGCTGCAGGACTTCGTGCGGCGGAACCGCATCGGCTGGGAATGGGCGCGGGATCACCTGAAGGACTACGCCCGCACCACCGCCGCCCTGATCCGCCAGCCCGTGCCGGTGATCGAGCGCGCCTACGAGGTGAGCGATGTGAAGGCGGTGCCGATTGACGCCGCCCTGCTAGCCGAGTTCCAGGAGGCGGTGGACCGCTGCGTCGGCTACGGCATCGTCTCCCGCCGCTTCAACGTGGCGGAGGGCATCGACACCTCCTTCAGCGGTGCGGAGGGCTGAGGCCGTGACAACGCGACGTCTCATCCTCACCGCCGGCTCTGCGCTTCTGGCTGCCCCTGCCCTGCTGCGCGCCCAGCCCGCCGGCGTGCTCCGCATCGGCAACCAGAAGGGCGGCCTCCGCTCTCTCCTGGAGGCATCGGGCGTGCTGCATGATCTGCCCTACCGCATCGAGTGGAGCGAGTTTCCAGCCGCAGCGCCACTGCTGGAGGCGCTGAATGCCGGGGCGCTTGACCTGGGATACCAGGGAGACCTGGCTTTCCTCACCGTCCAGGCCTCCGGGGCGCCGGTGAAGGCCATCGGCGTGGCGCGTCCGTCGCCCGCCGGGCAGGGCATCCTGGTGGGAGGGGACGGCCCCATCCGCAGCCCCGCCGACCTGCGGGGCAAGCGCATCGCGGGGAACCGCGGTGGCTGGGGCCAGTTCCTCATCCGCGCCGCGCTGAAGCGCGAGGGGATCGCGCCGGGCGATGCCACCATCAACTTCCTCCCGCCCGCGGACGCCTCCCTCGCCTTCCGCTCCGGGGCCGTCGATGCCTGGGCGATTTGGGAGCCCTACATCTCGCTCGAGGTGCTGGACTTCGGCGCGCGCACGGTTCTGGACGGCAGGGGGCTGACTCCTTCCATCATGTTCGTCGCGGCGCATGAGCGGGCGATCCGGGAGAAGGAGCCAATCCTGGCCGACCTCCTCCGCCGCTTCCGGGACGGCTGGCGCTGGGCGGATGGCCACATCGCCGAGTATGCCCGCTACAACGCCGAGCTGACGCGGCTGCCGGTGCCGGTGCTGGAACGGGCCTACGGCATCGAGCGCGCCGTACCCGGGGTGCTGGACGAGGCGATCGTCGCCGAATTCCAGCGCGCAGCGGACGAGGCAGTGGAATTCGGCCTGCTCCGCCAGCGCGTGGATGTCCGGCCCGGGCTGGACCTGCGCTTCGCCCGCAGCCTTCAGGGATAGAGAGAGGAATCGATGACCGGCGCCATTCCTGCGGCCGGGCCGCATGCGCCCGCTCCGTCCTGGCTTGACCTGCCAGCCGCCAGCCCGTCCGAGGTGGTGCAGGCCGTGCTGGACCGCACCAGGGAGAAGCTCGGCTATGTCCGCAGCGGCCAGGCGGCCCTGCTGCCGCGGCCGGAGCTGCTGCTGGCGCAGGACGCGCTCAGCCGCGCCGTGAACGCGAACCCGGCCAGCACCCTGTCGCCGAAGGAGCGGGAGCTGATCGCGCTGGTGGTGAGCAGCGAGAACCGCTGCGAGCCCTGCGTGCTCGGCCACGCCTCCGCACTGCGCGGCATCACCGGCGATGCCTTCTGGGTCGAGCGCGTGCAGGTGAACCACCGCCACGCACCGCTGTCTCCGCGAGAGCGGGCGCTAGCCGATTACGCGCTGGCCATCACCCGCACCCCGGGCGCGATCGAGCGGGCCGATCTGGACCGGCTGCGCGCGGCTGGGCTGGCGGAGGCGGAGATCCTGGATGCGGCGGCCATCGCCGCGTACTTCAACTTCAGCAACCGGATCAACAGCGCCATTGGCGTCCCGCCCAATTCGGAGGCCTACGCCGCCCATCGCTGAAGCCGCGCCGTGGCGTCTCCGGATGCCGCGGCAAAGCCCCGGCGCGCCGAGGTCAGGCCGGGATGGGCGCCCCGGCCGGCACCAGCAGATCCGCGTGCCAGCGCTGCGCCACATCGGGGTGCGATCGGAGCCTTCCCTTCAGGTAGTTCTGCCCGACGGAGCGGAAGAGCGGGTTCTCCGGGTCGCTCGCCGGCCCCTTCGCCTCGGCCGCGAGCTGCGGGGGCAGATTCAGCAACGGCACCTCCGCGTCCAGCCGCGCGCCGAGGAAGAAGGCGACGGAGATGCGATCCTCCCCCGGCGGCGGGCTCACCACGCGGTGAATGGTAGCGCGCAGGTAGCCGTTGGAGGCGAGTTCCAGCAGCTCCCCGATGTTCACCACGAAGGTGCCTGGCACGGGGACCGCATCCACCCACCGCCCGTCCTCTCGCTGCACCTGCAGGCCGCGTCGGCTGTCCTGCAGGACGAAGGTGAGCAGGCCGCTGTCCTTGTGCGCGCCCACCCCCTGATCGTCGCGCGGGCCCTCCTGGCCGGGATAGCGGATGATCTTCATGGTCTGGTTCGGGGTGCCCTGCACGATGCCATCGAAGGCGTCCGGAGGCTGCTCCAGCGACTTGGCGAAGGCACGCAGCAGGCGGGTCGCCACCCCGGTCAGCGCCGCCTGCCAGTTCAGCAGGGCCGGGCGCAGGTCCGGCAGCGTCTTCGGCCACTGGTTCGGGCCCTGGAGGCGGGACCAGGGCGGCGAGCCCGGCGCGATCGGCAGCGCTTCGCGCTCGGCATGGATGTCGAACTGCTCGCGCCAATCCGGCCGGCCGCGCGTCAGCTCCTGGCCCGCGCGGTTATAGCCGCGGAAATGCGGGGAGTGGACCATCTGCACGGCCAGCTTGTCGGCCTCGGGCAGCTCGAAGAAGCGGCGGGCGGTCCTCAGCACGGCCGTGCCCTCGGCATCCGGGATGCCATGGCCGGCCAGGTAAAAGAAGCCGACGTCCCGGGCGGTGGCGCGAAGGTGCCGCAGGAATGCGGCGCGGTCCTCCGGCGCCCCGTCTAGCCGGCGCAGGTCGATGAGGGGAAGGGCGAGTTCGTTCATGGTCTGCTCCTCAGGCGGCGGCGGGCAGGCGGATCGCGTCCAGCGCCTGCGAGAGGTCCGCCAGGATGTCGTCGATATGCTCGATGCCGATAGAAAGGCGCACATAACCGGGCGTCACGCCGCTCGCGGCCTGCTCCTCGGACGTGAGCTGGCTGTGCGTGGTGGTGGCGGGGTGGATCGCCAGACTGCGGGCGTCGCCGATATTGGCCACATGGTAGAACAGCCTCAGCGCGTCGATGAAGCGCGCACCATCCCCCGCGCCGCCTGCCAGCTCGAACCCGACCAGCGCGCCGGGGCCGCCGGTGAGAACCCGGTCCGCCCGTGCCCTTGCCTCGCCGGTCTGCAGCGACGGGTGGATGACGCGCGTGACGAGCGCATGGCGGGCGAGCCACGCCGCCACGGCGGTCGCGTTGCTCACCTGCCGTTCGATCCGCAGCGGCAGCGTCTCCAGACCCTGCAGAAGCTGGAAGGCGTTGAAAGGCGAAATCGGGGCGCCGAGGTCCCTCTGCACCGTGCTTCGCACCAGGGCAACATAGGCACCGATGCCGTGGCGCTGCGCCACCTCCGTCCAGATCGCGCCGTGGTAGCTCGGATCCGGTGTGTTGAGGGCGGGCTGGCGCTCCTTCCATGCCGCCCAGTCGAAGTTGCCGCCTTCCACGATGATGCCGCCAATGGAGGTGCCGTGGCCGCCGATGTACTTGGTGGCCGAGTGCACGACGATGGCTGCACCGAGCGCAAGCGGACGGGCAAGCAGGGGTGCCGCGGTGTTGTCGACGATCAGCGGGATGCCGTGCTCCCGCCCGATCTCTGCCACTTCGGTAATCGGGAAGGCGATCAGCTTCGGGTTGGGCAGGGTCTCGGCGTAATAGGCGCGCGTGCGCTCATCGGTGGCGGCCCGGAAGTTTGCGGGATCTGTCGGATCGGCGAAACGCACCTCCACGCCCCGCTGGGCGAGCGTGTTGGCAAAAAGATTCCAGGTGCCGCCGTAGAGGTCCGTGGAGGAGACGATGTTGTCCCCTGCCCGTGCGAGGGCGAGGACTGAAAAGGCAGAGGCTGCCTGACCCGACGCCAGCGCCAGGGCGCCGACGCCACCCTCCAGCGCCGCAACGCGCTTCTCCAACACGTCCGTCGTCGGATTGCCGGTGCGCGTGTAGGTGAAGCCGAGCTTCTCAAGGCTGAACAGGTCCCGCGCGTGATCCGAGCTGGGGAACTGGTAGGAGGTGGTTTGGTAGATCGGCACGGCCACCGCGCCGGTTGCCGGGTCTGCGCGCCATCCGGCATGCACGGCGAGGGTTTCGGGCTTCTGGCTCATCGCATACCCCTCAGGCGGCCTGGCGCAGGCCGAGCGTGTCGAGCACCTCGCGCCGGAGCGCGACGAGATGCGGGTCGTCCCGGTGGCGCGGGAAGGGTCGGTTCACGGTGATCTCCGTCACTACCCGGGCGGGACGCGGTGAGAAGACGAGGACGCGCTCCGACATCAGGAGCGCCTCCTCCACGTCATGCGTCACGAGCAGGGTGGTGAAGCCCTCCCGCTGCCAGAGCGAGACCAGCTCCTCCTGCATGCGCAGGCGGGTGAGGCTGTCCAGCTTGCCCAGCGGCTCGTCTAGCAACAGCAGGCCCGGGCGGTTCACCAGCGCGCGGGCCAGCGCCGCCCGCTGCGCCATGCCGCCCGAGAGCTGGTGCGGAAGGGCCTCGGCGAACTCGTGCAGGCCGACGAGGCGCAGCGCCTCCTCCACCCTCGCGCCCTCGGTCTTCAGCAGACCGCGGGCCTCAAGCCCCAGCGCGGCATTGGCGCGCACGCTGCGCCAGGGATAGAGGGTGGGGTCCTGGAACATCAGCACGCGGGAGGGATCGGGGCCGGTGATCGGCATCCCATCGGCCTCCAGCGTGCCGCGCCGCGGCGGCTCCAGCCCCGCCACCAGCCGGAGCAGGGTGGATTTTCCACAGCCCGACGGCCCGAGCAGCGCGACGGAGCCGCCGGGACGGACATCCAGGTCCACGTCCTCCAGCACCGGCAGGTCCTGCCCCTTGAAGGCGAAGGCGTGATGGATGCCGCGCAGGCGCAGCTCGATCGGGTTCACCACCGCACCACCCCCTTCTGCCAGGCAAGCTTCCAGTCCCGCACACGGAACAGCAGCGTGACGAGGCCGGTGCACATCGCCGCCATCACCAGCAGCGCGGCATAGACGTTGGGATAGGCCGCCCAGCCCTGGGACCACTGCATGTAGAAGCCGAGCCCCGCCTTTACCCCCATCATCTCCGCCACGACGAGAACCGAGAAGGAGGCGCCGAGCCCCATGAAGAGCCCGACGAAGACCGAGGGCAGGGCCGCCGGGACGGCCACCTTGCGGATCAGGAACCAGGGCTTCGCACCCATGGTGCGCGCCACGTCGTAGAAGCTGCCCGACACGGAGGCGACGCCGGACCAGGTGAGGACGGCGACCGGGAAGAAGCTCGCCAGCGCGATGAGGAAGGTGCTGGCCTGTCGGCTGGTCGAGAAGGCGAAGAAGGCGATCGGCAGCCAGGCCGTTGCGGGCAGCGGCCCGATCAGCCGCAGCACTGGTTGCGCCCAGTAGCCGACCTGACGCGACCACCCCATTGCCACCCCCACCACGAAGCCGACGGCGGCCCCGAGGAGATAGCCGGGCAGCAGCAGCAGCACCGAGTGCAGCACGCTTTCGCCAAGCTTCGCGTAGTCGTCCGTGAAGACCTCGAGCAGGGCCTGGGGCGCGACGAAGAAGGGCCGCGGCAGGATGTCCAGCTTCGCGGTCACCAGTTCCCAGGCGACGAGGCCCGCGGCAAGGGCGACGAGCCAGGGCCCGGCGGGCCGCAACCGCCCAAGGGGCCCGGGCGCGCCGGCCAGCCCCGCGGCAAGGAACACGATGCCCAGCACCGCCGCAGCGCCGCCGAGCAGCTCCGTGAGCCCGTACTCGTCCGAGTCAGGCCAAGCGAGGATGACGACCGCGGCCGCCAGCCAGGCCAGGCCGGCCAGGGCGCCGCCCCCCCAGGCGCGCCAGGGCCGCGCCTCCCGCGCGGCAGGGACGAGCCCCGCCTCCGCGGTCGCACTCACGACAGCACGTCCGCGAAGACGCGCTCGGAGAAGCGCGTCGGGTCGGTGTTCGGGCGCATGACCTGCACCAGCTTAAGTTCCTCCGTGTAGCGCGCGATCTCCCAGCGGAGGCCGGCGCCCACGGGATGGTGGTGATGCGTGTGGGCACGGATCATGTCCTCGAGATCCGCGACGGGCGCCCGCGCATAGGGGGCGAAGATGCGCGCGGCCTCGGCAGGGTTCGCCACCACCCAGTCCTGCGCCTCTAGCAACGCGGCGGTCAGGGCGCGGGCGGCGGGCCGGTCACGGCGGATCAGGTTGCCCCGCACCCCCAGCACGCAGCAGGCGCGGTTCGCCCACTCTCCGGTGAGATTGTTGGAGATCTCGTGCAGCCTGTCGCGCTTCTGGATCACGTAGCCTAGCGGGTCGCTGAGCGAGAAGGCCTGCACCTCCCCGCGCTGCAATGCTGCGCCCAGCAGGTCTGCCGGGAACTGGCGCCAGGTAACGTCCCGCGTCGGGTCGACGCCCTTCTGCGCCAGGAGGATTGAGAAGAAGTTCTTGTCCGGCCCCGCCATGTCCGGCACGCCGATCGTCTGGCCGCGCAGGCTCTCCAAGGTTGTGAAGGCGGAATTCGGTGCCGAGAAGAGGCGCAGGCACCCGCCATGGATCGCGCTGGTGAACTTTACGTCGAATCCGCTCTCCAACGGCTTCAGCCAGCGCAGCGCCATGCCGACCCCGGCATCCGCCTTGCCCGTCGCGATCGCTTCCAGCAGCTGGTCCGTGGTGCCGCCGAAGTTGATCAGCTCCACCTTCAAGTTGTGCCGATCGAAGATGCCGGTCTGCTCGGCGACGGGAACACCGACGGTGCAGACCGCGTTCGCGTTCCAGGTCAGCTTCAGCTCGCGCCGCTCGCCCGGGGCCGCGGCCGCCGGGGATCCGGTGCTGACGCGGCAGATGGCGGAGGCATCGAAGCCGGAGGGCAACCCGGCCTCGCGCGACGCGATGCGGGGGTAGGCTGCCATTCCGCCAAGGGGCAGGGCAGCACCGAGCAGACCGGCGGTGCGCAGCATCGCGCGCCGCCCGGAGCGGGACGTCGTCATAGGTGGATCCTCATTAGCTCGGCGATGGGCCGGGATGTTACTCGCGGGTTCCGCGTCAGACCGGTTGTTGCGTGCGCGGAACTCGACACGGCGCAGTGCCGTGCAGTCCGCTCGTCCGTGCGCCGCAAAACCTTATCTTCATGGCAGCAGGCTAGTTGCGTGCCCGCCGCGAGGAAACAGAGGCGTTTTCTAAAGATCCTGCGGGTAGAAAAAGGGACATGCTCCCGATGCATGTCCCGACAGCAATGTCATCCCGGTGCAAGATCACGAGGCGCTGTCGCGGGCGCGCGGCAGGGTAGCGGCGCGAGCGAGCCCGCAAGGACGATCAGACTACGCGCCCGCCGCCACTCGCGCGAAGCGGCTCTCCGGCCGGGCGAGGCCGAGATGATCCCGCAGCATCACCCCCTCGTAGCGCTCGCGGAAAAGACCGCGCCGGCGCAGGATCGGCACGACGAGATCGACGAAGTCATCGAACTGGCCGGGGAAGAAGGGAGGCATGATGTTGAAGCCGTCCGCAGCACCGCCCGTGAACCACTCCTCCAGCGCGTCCGCGACCTGCTCGGGCGTACCCCAGACGATGCGGTGGCCACGCGCGCCGGCAACGAGGTAGTACAGGTCGCGCAACGTCATCCGCTCGCGCCGTGCAAGGTCCGTCAGCAACTTCGCACGGGAGCGGAGCTGGTCGGATTCAGGCAGGTCCGGAAGCGGCTCGTCAAGCGGAAGGGCCGAGACATCGTGGCCCAGCCGATCCGAGAGCAGCGCAAGCGCTGCCGCCGGGTCGATCCAGCCCTGGAGCTGTGCATAGAGCGCGCGGGCCTCCTCCTCCGTCCGGCCGAGGACAGGGCACACGCCAGGCATGATGAGCAGGCTCGCGGGGTCTCGCCCATGCCGCAGCATCCGCTCCTTCACGCTGCGATAGAACTCGCGGCCCTCCTCCAGCGTCTGCTGCGCGGTAAAGACCACATCCGCCGTGCGCGCGGCCAGTTCCTGCCCGGGCTCGGAGGAGCCGGCCTGGATGACCACCGGATGCCCCTGCGGCGGGCGCGAGACGTTCAGCGGACCCTTCACCGAGAAGTACCGCCCCTTGTGGTTCAGCGCATGGAGCCGCGCGGGGTCCACATAGACGTTCGCCGCCTTGTCCTTCAGGACTGCTCCGTCCTCGAAGCTGTCCCAGAGGCCGCGGACGACGGTGAGATACTCCTCCGCGATGGCGTAGCGCTCGTCATGCGACGGGTGCTCTCCGCGCGAGAAGTTCGCGGCCGAGCGGGCATAGGAGGTCGTGACGGCGTTCCAGGCCGCACGGCCGCCGCTTACGTGATCGAGCGAGGCAAAGACACGCGCGGTGTGGAAGGGCTCGCCATAGGTGGTCGAGGCCGTGGCGGCCAGGCCGATATGGGTCGTGACCATGGCGAGGGCCGCGAGCAGCGTCAGCGGCTCCAACCGCGCTACCGTGGAGGGATGAGCGTCCGCCCCGGTCGTCAACCCGTCCGCCAGGAAGAACAGATCGAAGGTGCCGCGCTCCGCGGTGCGGGCGACGTGCTGGACGAGGGCCAGATTCTCGCCGCCCGCCTGGGCGTCGGGGTGCCGCCAGCCCGCAACATGGTGCCCCGCCATCTGGGCGAACAGCCCGAGGCTCATCTGGCGCGGGCGAGGATCGCCGGATGCCCGAGCCGTGCCGGCGCTCTCATCCTTGATCAATGTCGTCCGTCCTCGCCGATGTCTCAACCTCGCCGGCGAAGAACATCCCGACCGCGGGCCCGTCAAGCTGCGCGCCCGCCATGCCGGCCCGGACGGGTCGGCCGCGATGACCGCAAGAATGAGATCTTCTCCCGTCGTCGCCAGAAAGGGGACGCAGCTTCTCCACCTTCGCCGATCTTTGGAATGCCATTCCATTCCGAACGCATCACCCCGGAAATATAACAGCATGGCTGCAAGACGCGGCCTGAACAGACGATGGGGATCCGGATGGCTCGACTGGTTCCGTTCCTGATGGGCCGCCGCGCGTTCTCCGCATCGGCGCTCGGCCTGATCGCGGGCGCCGCACACGCACAGGAACCCTGGCCACAGCGGCCCCTGCGCGTCGTGATCCCCTGGCCCCCGGGCGGCCAGGTGGACCGGTATGGCCGCCCCCTGGCCGATGCGCTGGGCCGCATTCTCGGGCAGCCCGTCGTGATCGAGAACAGGGGCGGCGCCGGCGGGCTGATCGGCGCGGAGCAGGTGAGCCGCGCGCGCCCGGACGGTTACACCCTCCTGCTGGCCAACAACACCGCCGTTATCGGCAGTGTGGCCAGCAACGCGGCCAATGCGCGCTTCGACACGCTCAAGGACTTCACACCCGTCGGCATCGTCCAGGAGAGTGCCGGTCTCTTCGTCGCGCACAGCTCGCTCGGCGCCCGTGATTTCGAAACTTTCGTGGAAGCGGCCCGGAAGAACGCGCAGCCCCTCCCATTCGCGTCCTCCGGGTCCGGCGCTGCCGCTTCCATGGCCGCCGAGGCGATGCGGCGTCGCTACGGGCTGGAGTTCCTGGAGGTGGTCTACCAGGGCGGTGGACCTCGCATGGCCGCGGTCCTCTCGGGTGAGGTGAAGTTCACCATGTTCGACATCAACCTCGTCCGCGAGCACCTGCAATCCGGCGCGCTGATCCCGCTGATCGGAACCGGCCCGACGCGCTTCGAGGAACTGCCCGATGTCCCGAGCTTCGGCGACATCGGGCTGACGGAGTTCGACTTCCGCAACTGGCAGGGCCTGTTCGTGCCATCGGGGGTCGCCCCCGCCATCCTCTCCAGGCTGCGCGAGGCCCTTGCCGAGGCCGTGCGCACGCCGGACTTCGTCCGCGTTGCGCAGGACGGCGGCAATGCCATCTTCCAGACCGGCGCAGAGGCTCAGGGCCGCATCGAGCGCGGCTTCCGGGACATCCGCGATCTCCAGGCGCGCGGTTGAGCGGCGCCCGACAGCAACCGGAACTCGGCGTGGCACGCGCCCGCCTCGCGCCTGGAGGGGTCAGGCGCATCCTCGCCCGTCTCGGCGGCTTGCTGAGCGCGCTTCTCGTCGCACCTGCGGACCCGCCAGATCAGGCCCGGACGCTTCACCGGACGACGATCAAGGGGACCCGACCGGTGGGCCAACGCTCGGGCGTTTTGCCGGCAGCTTGATTGCGAGGGCGCCGCGAGCGGAGAAAGGCTGCTGCGTTTAAACTCCCCTCCACAGCCCCAGAGAAGGTTCGCGCCCAGCTCCTACCGCTGCGGGCGAGGGGATTCGAAGTTTCGGCCCCAAACGCCACCGCTGCTCATCGAGCACATGCCGGCACTCTCAGGCATGACTGTGACTGGTCCGAACGGCTTCACCTGCTCGAGTGTGACCACCCCATCCCGCGCCAGTTAGAGTCCGGCGACGAGGGTGCTCACATAGGCTGTTCGTAGACGGAGCGCACGGTCAGGTGCATGCGCCGGGGACTGTGGCATGCAGTGCTCCAGCGCCAATGCGGTCGAGTGCTGCTTGAGCAGCTCGGCGATGCGCCGGAGGGCATCCAAACGACCTTGTTGCATCGATCAGAGCGTTGGATGCATCTGTCCCAGGAGCCCTGACGGTCAGGTGATGCGCACGTACTCCGGACGACCAAGATCCAACATGCGGTTCAGTACCTCGGCGGCGATGGCCACCTCGGTCGCTTGGCATCCGTCCGTTTGCGAGCGCAGGCCGTCACCGATGACGCGCTTCCAGCGCGATACGTCGGCCTCGACCAGGGCACGCCAGTTGTAGCCAGACGCTCTCCGCCAGCCCATGCGGCCGCACTCGGCGATGGTCTGCAGGTGGCGGTCTCGCGCTGTTGGGGCAGTCTCAGCCGACGCGCTTGGCACGGCACTCGATCGAGGCGGTACAATGATCTTTGCCCTGGGGTGACGGGCCGTGACCTCGGCATGGACATCGTCGCGGTCATGAGCTCCATCAGCGGTGACGGACGCTACAGGTCCGTCCAATCCCTCAAGTAGCGGGCCGACTTGTCCACCATCATCGGCATCGTGGCCCGTCAGCACCGACGCGACGATCCGCCCCGTGTCGGCGTCAGTAGCAAGGTGCAGTTTGCGCCACGACCGGCGCCGTCGTGTCCCGTGCTTCTCTGTCAGCCACTCGCCCGGCCCGCAGAGTTTTAGTCCCGTGCTGTCGACCAGCAGGTGCAGGGGCGCTTGCCCGCCGCGTGGCCGCGACACCTTGAGCGTCTCCGCCCGGCGGCTCAAGGTTGAGCGGTCGGGCACGGCGAGGTCCAGGCCAAGCAGTCCCACGACCGAAGCGATCAGGCCCTCTGTCTGGCGCAGTGCCAGATGGAACACGGCACGCAGTGTCAGCGCCGTAGCAATCGCCAGGTCCGAATAAGTTGGCTGCCCGCCGCGGGTGGTCCGGGGCGCCGCCCGCCAGCCCTCGATGGCTTCCTCGGTGAACCAAACCGTCAAGCTGCCACGAGCGCGCAGGCCTGCCTCATACTCCGCCCAGTTCGTCGCCCGATGCCGCTGCCGCGGGATCCGGTGGCGCCGGTCCTTGTTCACTTTGAAGGGCAAGGGCCGTGTCCCCCGTCGGTCATCGGGACGCTCCAGCCCCATCCTACCCTACCTCGGACTCACGCCCAATCCATGCACCACGGTCCCTCGGGCCAGCAAGTTGACGGTACCGGTCGGGCAGCTGCTGGACAAAATAGTCCGGGGTACGCCGGCAAAGCGGGAGAAGGTCGGGCGGCGGGATGGGTATGCGCGGCGGTTCGACAGGCAGGACGAGCGTGTGTCGTGGAAAACGGCGTGAAGCCCTCGTCATTCCGTCGGCCCCTCAGCGCTGTGTCGCCGGACTCTGCGGCAGCGAAGCATCGAATTCGTCGACCACTGCTTTCAAGGCTTCACATGCTGCCGGAGACGGAGAACTAGCCTCCTGGGCAGCGGCGATGGAAGCGGCTGCAGCGAGTGACGCGCCATCGAGAGATTCTCCATTAGACGGAGCCCTACTGACGGCGCGGGTAATCAAGTCCGTCAAGCTAACCTGGCGCGCCTTCTCCCACTCCGCCGTTCTAAGACCGCAGGACCGTGCCATGGCTGTCATTCGTATATATCCAACGTAGGACTGCACGTTCTCCATGGTGGTCACACCTGCCGGCGCGTGCTGCGCATCCTGTGCCTGAGCCCCGTAACAAACCAGCGCTAGCGTGGTCACGACAGCAAGGCCGCGCATCGGACAGCTACCTTTGAGGGAAGAGATAGTAACGCCGCAGTCCAAGCAGAGATGCACGGGCAGGCGTCGCTAGATCCCACCTCCACAGCGGAGCAATGATGACCTCGCTGCGAAACACCTGTTCAACACCCACCAACGACCGTTGGTCGGTCATGAACACCCCTTACCCTACTAGGCCAGCTCTCTGGAACATACGCTGAGTTGGCGGCCAGGCGCTTCCAAGGATGAAAGCCTGGCCGCGCCACCTCACGGACTACCATCTCCGTGCATGTGGATCCGTTTGCGACCTGACGAAGCTGTCAGACCACCCAGACATCTTGAGCGGCCAGCGCTGTGCCGGTCACCAGCGTGCCGATACGGATCGCGGCGGCCCCACCCGCACCATCCGCATCGTAAAGCAGGGTGCCGGAAGCCTGGTCGTAGAGGACGTGCTGGTCCGCCGTGGTCGCCACGCGCCCGGCCGCGAACTCCCCGGCCGCGATCGGGCCGGAACCCGACAGCGCCGCGAAAACATCGCCGTCCAGCTCGATCCGGTCCTCGCCACCGACGAAGTCCATCACGCGGGTCAGGTTGCCCTGGCCGCCCGGCGCGTCGAAGCGGAAGCGGTCCGCACCCTCGCCACCAAACAGGTGGTTCACGCCCGTGCCGCCCATCAGCAGGTCGTCACCGCCGTTGCCGTGAAGCGTGTCGTTCCCGGCGAGACCCGAGAGGATGTTGTCCTGCGCGTTGCCAAGGATGCGGTTACCGAGCGCATTGCCCATGCCCTCCACCGCCGTGCCCTCCATGATCAGCTTCTCGACGTTGTCGGTCAGCGTGTAGCTGATGGAAGCCGTGACGCGGTCGGATCCCTCACCCGCAAGCTCGACCACCACGTCCCCGGCGGAGTTGACGTCGTAGGCGTCATCGCCGGCACCGCCGACCATTTGGTCGTCCCCGGCCCCACCAATGAGCCGGTTGTCGCCGCCGCCACCGATCAGCTTGTTGTCCAGCGCGTTGCCGATAACGTCGGCATCGGAGGCGCCGCGTAGCTCGGCGTTCTCGACCGTGGCGGCGAGGGTGAGGCGGCCCTCGCCGGCATAGATGGCAGTGTCGGTGCCGGCGCTGCCCTTGGCGGCGGTGAGGCCCGCGGTCTCGAGCACCACGATGTCGTTGCCGCGTGGCTCGCCACCGGCGGTCGAAATGGAGCCCGGAACGGAGATTGCGCCGTCGCCGGCGCGGAGCTGGTCGACGATCGCGACGCCGGTACCGGGGAAGTCGGTGAAGAGGCCGTCAAAGCCGGATGCGATGACCTTCAGGTACTCCTCGACGGGGCGCTGCACCGTGCCGTCAGGGTTGAGGAAAGAGAAATACTCTTCGTCGCGCAGAGTGTAGATCACTGCCTCGATGCCGGCGTCATGGGCCCACTTCACTATGTCCATCTCCGCACCCGTCAGCTGGGCGGCGATGAGCGGGACGCCGTCGCCGTCGTAGTCCACGGGCGTCGTGAGAGGCGTGCTGGCGAAGACGTCCTCCTTGTAGGGGCTGATGACGTCCGCATAGAGGTCGGCCATGGCCTTGATCGCCTCGGCCGAGTAGAGGCCGCCGCCGCCCTTTTCCGCCACAGTCGTAGCTATGAGGGGGGGATCGAAGCCGTCGAACAGCGAGGGGTCGGCGCCGAGGGCATCATTGTCCGGGTCCAGGTGGAAGGCAATGTCGGGCGAGTAGTTGTTGTACATCAGCTGCACCAGCGGCACATCGATGCCGGCGGCGGGCATGATCTTCGTCTGCAGCTCGATGAGGTTCGCCATCTCGAAGGACTGGATGGAGACGCGGGTGGGGTCGGTGAAGCCGTTCTCCAGCAGCGTGTCGACCAGCAGCTGGCTGGTGTCGACGCCGATGCGGATGCCGTCGGCGTAGACGCCATTGTACTCGAAATAGGTGGGGTGCTTGGTCTCGGGGATGATGCTGATCTTCACGCCCGTTTCGGCCTCCACCTGCTTGACGAGGTTGATCACCTCCTCGAGCGTCGGGATGCGGAACTGGTCGTTGTACTCGGCATTGTCCGGGCGGAGCTGCGGGATGCGCTCGCGGGCGTAGAGGGTCTTCAGCTCGGCGAGAGTGAAGTCCTCCACCCACCAATCGGTGACGGTCTCGCCCTCCAGCACCTTCGTCACGCGGCGATCGGCAAACTCCGGGTGGTCGGCGATATCGGTGGTGCCACTCAGCAGCGGCTCGTGGCGGTCCACCAGCACGCCGTCCTTCGTCAGCACGAGGTCGGGCTCGATCACCTTGGCACCGAGGCGGATGGCCTCCTCATAGGCTTCCAGCGTGTGCTCGGGGCGGGTGCCGCTGGCGCCGCGATGGGCAATGATCGTGGGGGCGTCGCCGGTCAACGTGTCGAACTCCGGGTCCAACTGCAGGTCCACCGAGACGAGGCGGTGGTCGGAGGCGGGAAAGCCGTTGGGCGGCAGGCTGGGGCTGTAGTTGCCGGCGAGTGGGAAGAGCGGGTCTGCGGCACCGGGCCAGAAAACCTGACCCGCCACGGGGGTAAGGCCGGCGGCGGAGGGCAGGACGTAGTCGGCGCGGAGATTGCCGGGGGCGTTGTCCGCGAAGTCGGCGGTGTCCTGGTTCGGGTTGTCGGTGTGGCTGTTGTTGGCGCCGCCCTGAGCGGCGGCGGCCTCGGCGGCGCCGGCGGAAATGGGTGTGAGGCTCGCGTCGATGACGGGGTTCTCGAGAAGCTGAAGAGCGGCAGAACCCACGCTATCGCCGTCATTCGGGTCGGCGTTCATGTCGCCCATGATGACGAAGCGGGCGCCGGCCTCGAGGCCGCCGGTGTTGCCCTTATCGTCATAGATGTAGTCGCCGCGGCCGGGGGTGACGTAGTCCGAGATGAGGCGGATCTCGTCGGCGTTGCGTAGACCGTTGCGGTCTTCCGAGCCGTCGAAGGTCGGCGGGGTGGGGTGGGCGACAATGACGTGCAGGATCTCGCCATCGATGCGCACGGGGATGTCCCAGTGGCTCTTGGAGGAGAGACGGAGCATCGCGAGTTCCTCGGGCGAGTAGAAGTCGCCGAGTGCGGTGGTGGAGACGTCGTCCGGCAGGCGGGGGCCGGGCATGTCCTTCCAAAGGAAGGTTTGGAAGGTGCGGATGTCCTCGTAGACGATCTCGTACTTGGAATAGATCGCCATGCCGTACTGGCCGGCGTAGCTGCCGAAGCCGAGGGCGTCGTCGCCGTAGCCTGCGGCGCCGGGGGTGATGACGGTGACGCCGTTGTTGTTCAGGTCGAAGCCGGAGGCGATGCCGGTGTTGGACGGTGCGGTGAAGGCGTAGCCGTAGTCGATCGCCTGGCCGCCGCCACTGGCGAGGTTGAGCGTATTCTGGCCGACCGCGAGGTAGTTGTCGCGGAACAGGTTGAGCGCCTGGTTGCCGGAGACATAGTCAAACTCGTTGATGAGCAGGATGTCGGGCGCGGCGCGCTGGACGATTTCGGCGACGGTGCGGGCCTGGAGGTTGTCGGGGGTGGAGAGGTCGGCGACGAGCTGCCCCTCGGCGTTGCGATTCAGCGACGCGTTGAAGGTCGCCACGCGGAATTCGGTCTGCGCCATTCTGGCCTCTCCCCGGTCTGCGGGCCGGCCGGCATTCTGCCGACGGGTACCCGAAGCAAGGGGAAAGGCTTAGCCGGCCAGTCGTGCCGGGCCGGTGTGGGTTCCGTGAAGCTTCGTTGTCCAAGCAATCGTGAGCCGCTGAAAAACGAGCATGGCTTCGAACTGTCCTAGGCGGAGTACCGACAAAGGACACAGCAGCTGTCGCGGAGGCAATCACCGCCTCCGTGCCTTTCCCTCTGCCTACTCTAGACTGCAAAACTCAAGTACTGCTGGTGATCCCTCACGCCCAAGTCGCGCTTCACAATGGCGGCTTTCCTATAGTGGCAGACTGTTTGCACGCTGAGGGTGGAATGCATGGTGGTGTGACTTGCGTGCCGCGAGCAGGGGGACGTTAATACCGCCAGCTGGTTAAGGACCAAGCACGTCAGCTGCCACGCATTGAGCTCTCGCCTCCCTCGTAGGTCGCCGCCTTGGCCTCCGCTCGCTCGACCAGCTTCGGCAGATCACCCGCATACTCGGACCGGTAGACAAGGGGTGCTTCGTTCGGCGGGAACACTGTTACCGTCCACCCGGTGCAGCTATGTTCCGCAATCTGAAGCCGCGACGCGCCAAGCGTCCTAGTCTCGACAACCTGCATGATGAGCCCCCATGTCGTTGGCGCTGCGCAGGTACCCGAGCCCCTGTCACTCCGGCCAGCGACTAGCGGTTGTGGGGGGCCGGTCAGTGTAGCGTTCATACCGCCAACACGAACTGCTTCCGATCTATCCGTTCCAACCAGCGTTTGTTCCCTAGCCTTACCTGATTGTGGGTTGGCTGAACTGGAAGCGCGTTTACGTCCCAGACCTTTAGCTATCTAGGCGCACTGCTGGCGGTGGTAGCAACAGGCTGATCGAGAGAAGCTTCGATGACGCTGGCGCCCAGCTCGGAACCGCCAGCTTGACAGCCGCCCCACCTCCCTGGCCTGCCTACCGTGGTCAAAAGGGACAGGGCTCACGGGCATGGTACGATACGATCTCGTCGTTGTCGGGAGCGGTCCCTCTGGGCGACGGGCCGCCGTTCAGGCCGCCAAGCTGGGCTGCTCAGTGCTGGTTATCGAGAAGGGACGGCGTGTGGGTGGCGTGTCGGTCCACACCGGCACCATTCCCTCAAAGACACTCCGCGAGACCGTGCTGAACCTAACCGGCTGGCGGGAGCGCGGCTTCTACGGGCTTGCCTACCGCGTGAAGAAGGATATCGAGGCGGGCGACCTGATGGCCCGGCTACACAAGACCCTGGAGCATGAGGTCGAAACGCTCGATCACCAGTTCGCCCGGAACCGCGTGGATGTGGTGCGCGGCCTGGCCAGCTTTGTGGACCCACACCGGATCGAGGTGCAGGTCGAGGCCGGAGAGAGCCGGGTGGTGGAGGCGGCCCGCATCGTGCTGGCTGTAGGCACCCGTCCGCTGCGCCCGGCGCACATCCCATTTAACGGCGAGACGGTGCTCGACAGTGACGAGCTTGTGGAGATCAAGACGCTGCCGCGGTCCTTGACCGTGGTCGGCGCTGGCGTCATCGGGGTGGAGTACGCCACTATCTTCTCTGCCCTCGATGTCCGCGTGACGTTGGTGGAGCCACGAAGCAGCCTTCTCGACTTCATCGATCGCGAGCTGGTGGACGACTTCGTGCACCAATTGCGCGACCGTGGCCTGAACTTCCGCCTGGGGTCGAAGGTAGAGGCCATCCAGTTCGAAGGTGGCCAGCCCGTGGCGATCCTGGAGGGTGGCCGACGCGTGCGGTCCGAGATGCTGCTCTTCACCGCCGGCCGCGTCGGCGCCACCGACACGATCAACCTCACCGCCTGCGGCCTGGAATCCGATGCGCGAGGCCGCCTGACGGTGAATCCGCAGACCTTCCAGACCGCGGTGCCGCATATCTACGCCACCGGGGACGTGATCGGCTTTCCCAGCCTTGCCTCCACCTCGCTGGAGCAGGGCCGCATCGCCGCCTGCCACGCCTGCGGCCAGCCCCTGCCGCCTGCACCGGCCTTCTTCCCTTACGGCATCTACTCCGTGCCCGAGATCTCCACAGTGGGGCTGACCGAGGAGGAGGTGCGCCGCACCGGCACGCCCTATGAGTGCGGCATCGCGCGATTCCGGGAGACCTCGCGCGGGCACATCATGGGGCTGAACGGCGGCCTTCTGAAGATGATCTTTTCCATGGAGACGCGGCGGCTGCTGGGCGTGCACATCGTGGGTGAGGGTGCGACCGAACTGGTCCATATCGGCCAGGCTGTGCTGAACCTCGGCGGCACTCTGGACTACTTCATCGACAACACGTTCAACTACCCGACCCTCGCCGAGGCCTATAAAATCGCTGCCCTCGATGCCTGGAATCGCATGACGCCGCGCAGCGAGGCGGTGGCCGAGGTGACCGCCTCGACGCCCTGACCGCCGGTCCACGGCGCGGCGGTCAGTTGACCGCCGCATGCTCGGCCGCTGGATGAGAAGGTCAACCGCGCCTGCAAGCTGAGCACCAAAGTCGGGCCGGGTCTCCGATGCAACGGATGGGCGGTATCGCCCCAGGCATTTCCTGGGCAATACCGTCTTCCGCCTCACTCGGCCGGGAGTGGCTGAAACCCCAGTCCGGGCGCCTGCAGAACCGGCGAGGTGGACAGGACCACCGCCCGGGGCACGGAACGGCGCTCTCCGTCCAGCCGCTCCGTTGCTTGGAACACCCGCTCCGCACTGCCGAGCAGGGCAAGGATCGCGCCCCGCTCGCCCGGCGGCACGGCAACGCTCAGGGCGAGCGTCCGCTCCCGCAGGGTGGCTAGCAGGGCTGCGCCCTCGCTATCTGCCCGGGCCACGGGGCCCTGGCCTGACGGCAGCACCGTGGCGAGGTTGCGGCTGATCCCATCCAAGAGACCATCCACCACCGGCTTGGCTTCGGGCGAGAACTCCTCCCGCAGGATGCGCCGGGCCACTTGATGCAACATGTCGCTCAGATTGGCGGCGACGTCCGCTTCCTCGATCAGGCTGGCCACCAGCTCGGCCTGGCCGGGGGCAAGGTTCTGGGTGAAGAGCGAGGCCGCGAAGGACCGCGTGTCCCGGTTGAGGAGATCAAGCGCCGTGTGATGCTCCGCCGGCAGGCGCGGGGCAGTGGGCACGCCACGCGCCGTATCGATGAACAGCGTGCTGGCCTGAACGTGCCGCGCGAGCTCCTGCTGCACGGCGGGCAGCGCCCGAGAGAGGTCGCCCCGGGCCTCGGCGGACAGGTATTTCGGCGTGGAATAGTCCTCCACATCCTCCGAGGCGTCGCGGCCGATGCGCGACAGCACGCGCTCGAACACGCCGATGAAGGGATAGAGGAGGATAACGTTGAAGATGTTGAAGAAGGTCGAGTAGACGCCGATCGCGACCGGCACGAGCGGGTAGGTCTCGCGCCCGTTCGTCATGACAGGCACGCCGGGGTCGCCGCCGAACCAGCCCATGGCGAAGCGCAGCACATCCATGGAGAGGAAGAAGAGCGGGATGGTTACGGCAACGCCGATGATGTTGAAGGAAATGTGAGCGTAAGCCGCGCGCTTGGCGTTGCGCGACAGGTTCAGCGACGCCATCCAGGAGGTGATGGTGGTGCCGAGGTCGGCACCGAGGGAGAAGGCCACAGCCGTCTGCCAGTCCAGCACACCCGAGGCGCCCAGCCCCATGACGATGCCGATGGTGGCGGAGGAAGAGTGGATGAGCGCCGTGATCAGCGCGGCGGTCACCACGCAGGCCAGCAGGCCGCCGAAGGTCTGAGCGTTCAAGCCGGAAATGGCCGACATCACCTCAGGCATGCTGCGCAGCGGACGCAGGCCGCCGGTCATGAGGTTCAACCCGTAAAAGATCAGCGCGAAGCCCATGCAGGCCAGCGCGATGTTCTTCACCTTGTCCGACTTGGCGAAGATGTAGACGAGGGCAAAGACGCCGCCGAGCAGCAGACCTAGCGGGCCCAGCGGCAGGGCGATCAGCCCGTTGCCTAGGGTTGTGCCGATATTGGCGCCCATGATCACGCTGATCGCCGGGCGTAACCCGACCACCCCCGCATTCACTAAGCCGACGACCATCACCGTCATCGCCGTGGAGGACTGGATGACGCCGGTGATCAGCGTGCCGGCGAGCACGCCCTTGGCCGGGGTGCCCGCAATGCGCGCCAGCAGGTTGCGCATCTTGGTCACGGCCAGGGCCTGAATGCCGTTGGCCATAAATTCGAGGCCGAGCATGAAGATGCCCAACCCTCCGATCACAGGCACGATCACCTGGGTAAAAAGATCAACTTGCATGGAAGTGGCGTCTCTCCTGAAGCGCTGCGTGGCGCCTGACGGGGGTGGTTGGTCTATGGAGGCTCAGCGGGCGCCGGCGATGTTGGCGCGCCAGTAGTCCGAGACGGTCTGCACCATCGCCTCAGGCAGAGGGACGTAACCAAGCGCGGCCGCATCCCCGGCGCGCTCGGTCAGGGCCATGCGGAAGAACTCGGTCATGTGGCGGCCGCGGGCCGCTGTTGCGGGCTGGCGTGGGGCCACAACGAAGATGGTTGCCGTGATCGGGTAGGCGTCCTCGCCCTGCGCCTCGGTGGCCGCCTGGGCGAAATGCTGTGCCGGATCCCACCGTGTGCTGGCCAGGGCGGCACGGAGAGCTTGCGGTTCAGGCGCGACGTAACGGCCCGCACGGTTTTCCACGAGCGCGACGGAGAGGTTGCGGCGCGCGGCCTGGCTGGCCTCCACATAGCCGATCGCATTCTCGACGGCCTGGACGCGGTCGGCTACGGCACTGTTGCCGCGCAGGCCGGTCCCAACAGGCCAGCGGGGCAGCGTTTCCACCCCGACGCGGGACCGCCATTCGGGGCTGCCGCCCGCCAAGTAGGTGGTGAAGTGCCAGCTGGTGCCCGAGCGATCGCTGCGACGCACCACCGCGATCGGCGCCTCCGGGAGGCTCAACCCGGGATTCAGCGCGGCGATTGCCGGATCGGACCAGCGCGTGACCTCGCCGAGATAGATGCTGGCCAGCAAGGGAGCGGAAAGGCGGAGCGTTCCGGGGGAGATACCGCGCAGGTTCGTGACGACGGCCACGCCTCCCGTCGCAATAGGGAACTGCGCCAGGCGGTGCTGCTCCACCTCCTCGGGCGGCATCGGCACGTCCGTCGCGCCGAAATCAACGGCTCGCTGCAGCACGCGCATGATGCCCCCCATGGAGCCGACCGGTTCGTAGTCGAACCCGCCATCCGCCCCGAAGGCGCTGCCCCCTTCTCCCTGGAGTGAGGTGTAGACTTGGCCCCAGCGGGCGAGGAGCGGATGCGCAAAGGTGGAGCCGGCGCCCGAGAAGCCGTCGGCAAACGCGGGTGAGGCAGCGAGCATGACCATGACCGCGCCGAGAAGACGAGAAACGCTGCGCCTTAGCATGTGAGCCTTCCAAATTCCGGCGAGCCGGAGATCCGCCGCACGAGCGACCCCCGACCAGCACCTGGCCGGGGCCGGCCCACCATTCACGGTCGGCTAACGGGACCGCTGGACGGGCGCAAAAGATAGAATTGTGACGGATGGGCTGGGCCGTTTCGAATCAGCGCAGAGCTTCAGCTTCGGTCGGTCCGAATTGCGTCGGCTGCGCTGCAAAGTATGTCCCAAGGCGCTCTGTTACCCGCGCCACCATCGTATGTGTCCAAACCAGGCCACCTCTCGGCGTCGGCACGCCGCGCTCCGTCAGTGCCCGCGCGAGCCCTGCACTAGTGTTGACCCCGTCGCTTCGGAGCGCCTCCACCTCCAACCCGAGCCGATGCGCCGTCCGGGTTGCCTGATCCTTTCGCGCCCGCGCTGCCGTTGCGGCAAAAGGCGGCTTGGGTGGCCGCCACCCCCTATCATCACCCAACACCGCCCCTCGCGCCCGTGCAGCCGCCAGCGCAGCCCTGGTGCGCTCCGAGATGAGTTCCCGCTCCTTCTGCGCCATGGCTGCGTAGACCCGCATCATGAGGTCGTCCGCGCCCGGCATGTCGGCTGCCCGGACCGAGATCCCCTCCTCCAGCAGGCCGGAGAGCGTGTGGGCGCGCCGGGTAATCCGATCGAGCCGCGCTGCGACCAGCACCGCCCCGAGCTGCCGACACCTCGTCAGAGCCGCTTGGAACCTAGGCCTGCGATCGTCCTTGCCCGATGCGATGTCTTGTTGCTCGGCGACCAAGATCCAACCCTCGCGCTCGACAAAGGCACGGACGCTCGCCTGCTGTGCCTCGAGCCCCAGGCCGGAGTGCCCCTGCTCGGCTGTGGAGACGCGGTAGAGGGCCACGGCGTAGCGGGGCTGGGTGGGGGAGCGACGCGGGGCGGCCATCAGCCCTGCTCCGCGCTGATCCCGTAAATCGAGTAGCTGCCCTTGGCCCCCTGCGCCCCCAGTCCGACCTGGCGCACCCGCTCCAGCACCTCGACCGCGTGGCCCTTCTTCTTCAGCCCTGCCAGGAAGCCCCGGACGGTGTGCTGGGCCCAACCTGTAGCCGCGATAACCTGGGCGATGGTGGCGCCCTCCTCCCGGCGCAGAAGGGTGAGGACGGCCTGCTGTTTGGTGCCCTCGCGTGGGGTGCGTGATGCGAAGGGGGCGCGAGTGGGACGGGCTGCCCCACCGCGCCCCAGGGCCGCCCCGAGTGCTTCTATCGACGTGGGCAGGGCCGGGCGCTCCAGGCCGGCGTCCCAGGCCACGAGCAAGGCTGTGGCCGCGTCTCGAAGTGAGATGCGTGGCTCTGGCACCAAGGGGGCCGCGGGCGGCTCCTGGCCTCGCGGTCCGGCCGTACCGGCCGGCTGCCCTTCCCTGCCCTCCTGTAGCTCCGCAATGGCCTGTTCGGCCGGCTCCGTGCCACCCGATGCCTCCACTGCAGCGACCCCGGCCTCAGTGATCCGGAGCGCGGCTCCCTTATCGCCAGACACCTCCTCCAGCAGCCCGGCCCTGAGCACAGCCTGGAACACCGCGTTGCGGGCTGCCGCGGGTAGGTTCGGTGGCGCCTCGGTCAGTCGCGTTAAGTGCTGGGCCGCGGTAGTGAGAATCTGCGCCTGGGTGGGGGAGAGCGGCTTCGTCATGGTCGGGGTCTCAGGGGTGGAACCGGTCATCGGGTCCTACGACCTGGAGCCCTGACGAGAGGCGGTCAGGGTGGCGGTAGAGGATATTGGCTTCCCACGCGCTACTGACGCTTCGCTCTGTCCGCCGGGAAAGCCAAGCGGCACACCGGCAACATCGGGCGAAGTGTGACGAAACACAGTATCCGGGCCGCGAAGGGGTCGAGCACGCTGATCCGATCCGCCGGTTCGCGACGCTGCTGAGTGATCAAGCGCACAGCGCCAGCCCGAAACGGAGATCAAGCTTCGGACCGCGATTTGAGGAACAATCAGATGGCGCTCCATTCTTCAGCAAACCGGGCAGTGTTGGCCGGAATGGCTCTACTCTGTGGGGCCGCCACGGCGGATGAAACTCGCCGAGCAACTCTCGATCAGCGGGTCGGATCGCGGACACCAGCCGCTTCCCTCGCCACCTCGCCAGGGCTCCGAACAATCCGGCTGGTCCGTGCGGATGGAAGGATCAGCGATGTGCACGCCCTTCTCACACGGCCCATCCCGATGGGGCCTGTACCGGCCGCCATCCTCGTGCCGGATGCGCTCGGCCTCGACCAGCGACTTGCTGCCATTGCCAATCGCCTCGTGGCTGAGGGCTGGGCCACGTTGGAGGTCGATCTCGCTCCAGTCTCAGCCGACGGTCACGAGCCGCCCGGGCCGAGTTCCCTCGCTATGCAGGCCGACGCTGGCGAACTGGTGAGCGATCTCGCCCTGTTACTTGAGTGGCTGTCGGAAGAACCGGGCATCGACGCTGGCCGTATTGCAGTCGTCGGCCTCGGCACGGGTGGACGGGCGGCACTCCTGGCAGGGTCGGAAGAGGCT
The DNA here is from genome assembly GCF_054165765.1 of Roseomonas sp. WA12. Classification (NCBI taxonomy): domain Bacteria; kingdom Pseudomonadati; phylum Pseudomonadota; class Alphaproteobacteria; order Acetobacterales; family Roseomonadaceae; genus Roseomonas; species Roseomonas sp. WA12. The sequence goes on from NZ_JBSTUI010000002.1 coordinate 309,847, forward strand.
ATGACCCTCGAGTTGGGAACGTTCGGCGCGCGCTTTGCCGCCCATTTCGCCTTTTATCCAGGGTGTGGCGCACTGCTGGCTGAGGGATTCACCCATCTCTCTGCGTGGAGCAGCGCACCACTGGCGGTGCTACAGCACGGGCAGGACGACTCGTCCGCCTGCAATACCTTGAACGCTCTTCTTGCAGTCCAACGCCGACCAGCTGCGCTATGGCACGAGTACCGGACAGCAACCTACGCGTGGGATATCGGCCTAGTCGTCGGCCACACTCCAATCAGGCTGGCGAACCTTGGCTCCAGCCCCTTGGTGGTGACGCCCGATCAGAACATGACGGAGGATGCCACCGGCCGGCTGGTTCAATTCCTGCGCCAGGTGCTGGGGCCGCTGGCGCAACGCTGAGCAGCAGTTTGAACGCAAAACGTTAGTCGCGTCGCACACATGTAGCGGCCAGAAGGCATCCATTCGGATGTCTTGGAACTCTGTCTAGGCACCCAACACCATTTCGGCCCTGAGCATCGGGCTACGACCGAGAGCTCTGACGAGGGGCGTTCAGGGTGGCGGGGAAGGTTTCCCGGCGTCGCTGTGTTTCGCTCTGCAGGGTGGAAGGTGCGGAGGCGAGGATCGAGTGCTTGGCCAGGTTACGCACTCTAGTGCCCGAGTCGACTTAGTCCTTCACCGCAATGTCGGTGCTTCTGTGTCCAGGGCGCGCAGGATAAAGGGAGGCAAGCAGGTGGCGTCGGTGACCTCGGGTCCACTCTCAAAAAATTCTAGAAAGTCCGAGATGAGCACCGCGCTCTTGCCAGGGCACTCTGGCCTATTCGCAAGCCTGTTCTTCAGCATGCATTCATTCTCAAGTGCGTTCATTAACACATAGCAATATCCTCTTCAAAAAGCTCTGTGTAGGCCACCAGCATGGTCAATCGCTTCATTGAAAAGCTGAGCGGGTTCGCCGAACTCACTGGTCCAGAAATCAGTGCGCTCACTGCGGCTACCATTCAGCCGCAGTCTTACAAGCCCCGCCAGGATCTCATTCGAGAGGGCGATCAGCCGGGTCCCGTGTTCGTTGTCCTTGAGGGCTGGGCGTTCCGCTACAAGGTGCTGCCTAACGGGTCGCGGCAGATCATGGCGTTCCTGCTGCCAGGCGACGCCTGCGACCTCAACATCAGCATGCTCGCCGAAATGGATCATAGTATCCAGACTGTGAGGCACGCGAAGGTTGCCAAGATCAGCCGTGAAACGATGGACGAGCTGATGACGACCCACCGCGGGATCGCTCATGCGATGTATGTGGCGCAACTGGTAGATGAAGGCACGCTGCGGGCGTGGATCGTAAGCCTGGGACGGCGCGGCAGCGTTGAACGCGCAGCCCATCTCCTGCTCGAACTCTATGTCCGCGGCGTTAGGACCGGCAGCATGGGGAGTGATGAGGTGGAACTCCCTCTGTCCCAGGTGATCCTAGCGGACGCACTTGGAATGACCCCAGTGCACATCAATAGGGTCCTTCAGGATCTCCGACGGTCAGGTGCGGTGGAATTGCAGCGCGGCGTCCTGCGCATTCACGATCCTGCAGCCCTGATCCGGATCTCTGGGTTTGATGACAACTACTTGCACCGGCGTCTTCGGCCATACCGTTCGCAGCAAATCTCCTGAAACGTTAACTCTCTATATTGTTTTCTGTGGGATAAGCGTTAACAAGGGCCATCGTCAGCACGGTTGCCCTGGGGCGCTGACGACCGGGGGCAAGAGCCTTCGCCTCGCAGGAGGCAAGACCATGCCGTTGCTATTTATCCATGCTCACGATGCAGAATTCGCCTCCCACGATGAGGGAGCAGAGTATGATCAGCCGGAAACCGCGATGGCAGTAGGAGTGGATGGTGCCATCGCTTTTCTGGCGGGCGAAATTAGCCGGGGCGAACGAAATGCGGCTGTAGAGGTCAGCGTTGAACGCGCGGATGGAACTCAAGTTCTTCGCTCCATCGTCGCCGTATCCGTCTCGCCGTTGCTTCCGATGACCCGGCCCCCAAGCTCCAGCACCTGTTCTTTGTAAGAATAGAGAAATGCCCATTTCGCCAGTGTAGCGTCTGTAATAGGCTTTTCAGCCTCACAGGTGGGCGTATGGCCAGGCAATGACGCTCAACCCGTTAATTAGGCGGTTCAGTCATGCCGTCGAATTTACCGAGGAAGATCGGGCAGAGCTGCAGCGGATTACCTCGAGACCCCGATCGGTCGCGCCTCGGACGAACTTGATCCACGAAGGCGACCGCCCAGAGGTGGTTCGGGTTGTGATGAGTGGGGTTGCCTGCCGTTATCAGAGCCTTCCAGATGGCGGCAGGCAAATCGTGGCGCTCTTACTCCCGGGCGATCTCTGCGACATGCACGTGGCTATCCTTGGCGCAATGGACCACAGCCTTGCGACATTGTCGGCCTGCGAGGTGGTCGAAATCCCTCGATCAACGATCAAGAGGCTGATTGAAACGAATCCCCGCATCACGCATGCCCTCTGGTGGTCCACGCTGGTGGATGAAGCGATCCTCCGGCATTGGCTCGCAAACAAGGGCCGCCGCTTAGCCGATCACCAACTGCTACATCTTTTTCAGGAACTGCTCGTGCGCCTTGAAGCTGTGGGACTGACCGAGGACAACGCCTACACTCTCTCGATTACCCAGGCGGAGTTGAGCGACATCCTTGGGATCTCGGTCGTACACACGCATCGGACAATTCAGTGGATGCGCACGCAGGGTCTGGCGGACTTCCAAGGGGGGCGCGTGAACATCCTCGACCGGGAACGGATGCGTATCCTATCCGACTTCAATCCTGAGTACCTGCACCTAAGCCGTCGGGTCTAATTTTCTGCTTCATTCTGCAGCCTCGGCGTGAAAGCCGACGACGGAACCTGCAGCATTTGCAGCGATCTGCACCTACGAAGGGGCCGGGGGGATTACTGGTCCAGTATCGCGATAGTTGGGCCTTATCCCGCTCCGCCCATGGACATTGATCCGGGCCGCCGCTTCTCGCTCTGCGGCGAGGCCATAGCGCCTGCTCTCAGCGCACTTAACCTCGAGGCTCAGGACGCTGGTTGGCACGAACGCGAAGTGGTCGTGGCGGTGATGACTTGGGCGGCGATGATCGATGGCGGGGAGGCTGTCACCGACGCGCTCATGCTGGCCTTGGACGCGGCACGGGGTCAGGGCGGGTGACCCTTGGGATGATCGCAAGACTTGTAGCCACCATGCTCCTGCTCGCGGCCTGTCCGTCCCCGGCCAAGGCGCAGTCCTACCCTTCCCTGCCATAAGACCTACCGCTGACCGAAGATGGCGTTCCCACACGGCCATTGCGCGACGACGAGCTCTATCGGCTCCTCCTGGCTCTCTCAGCCTGCAACGATACTGCAGCAGCGCTGCTGGCGGGCTGCCATTCCGAAGGGGCGCCTTATGGCAGCACCGGGTGGAGGGCCTGCGTCGAACGGCGGCGCCCGTAGGTGCAACCGGCAGACATGACGGCTCAAGCACCACCCAAGCTCTCGCTGTTCCATGAGGACCACGCCGCGCAGGTCTTCTACCAGCAAGGACGCGCTGGGTATCTCGTTATCACCTTCAGCGAGCTGACGATGAAAGCCGACGGCAGCCGCTTTTGGGGAGATCGCACTCTCGGGCATCTCGGCATCCCGGCACTCGGCTTCGTGCACAAGCGCCCCCGCTGGTTCAGTGCCGACTTCATGACCCAGTCCATGGCTGCAGCCGATCCGAAGGTGGCTGAGCATGCCGAGCGGATCACCTATGGGTTCTCGATGGGGGCCTACGGCGCCATCCGGCACGCAGCGCGGCTCGGGGCGCGAACCACGATCGCTTGCTCACCCCAGTGGAGTATCGAGCCAGCCAAGCTGAAGGGCGTGGTACAGCCCTTCGTGAAGCACTTCCGTGAAGACAGGCACTGCGACATGGAGCTGAACTCCTTCCCGAAAGGCGGGCGGCTCTACCTTCTCTATGATCCCCATGACCGACACGATGCTTGGCACGCCGCGAAGATCCGCGAGCACATCAGCCAGACGGTGCTCATCGGAATGCCGTTTGTGGGGCACGGCTCCATTCGGCCGTTCGCGAACACACCGATGATGGCGGCTCTGCTAGAGGCCGCGCGCTCCCACGATGATGAACTGGTGCGCCGCGTCGCGCGTCACGCGAGGAGGCGCTACTCCCGGAGGGCAGAGCTTCTGCAACTCCGCCGCCGAGCCGGGCGGCCAAAGGGTCCGGTCTTGCCCTAAAGCAGGCTGGCTTGCCCACCCTTGGCGGACCGGAACATCACAGCCATGCGGATCCCGACAATCCCGCCCTGAGCATGCTTTGGAACACCGCCTCGCGCGCCGCCGCGGGTAGGTACGGACGCGCCTCGGCGAGAGTCCTCGGTGCCGGTCATCATGCTCACCGCAGTGACCGACCACACGGACCGGGTTGTGGGGCTGGAAATCGGGGCGGACGACTACATTACGAAGCCCTTCAACTCTCGGGAGCTCCTCGCCCGGATCAAGGCCGTGCTGCGCCGCGCCGAGGCCGGCATCACGTCCAGGCCCAACGAGACCCGGCCGATGCTGTCCTTCGGCCGATGGCGCCTGGACGTGACCCGGCGCGAGCTGCGGGCGGACGACAACACGCTCATCCCCCTGTCGCTCGGTGAGTTCGACCTGCTTCTCGCCTTTGCCGAGCACCCGCAGCGGGTTCTGACCCGTGATATGCTGATGGATCTCGCGCGTGGCGAAAGCCACGCTGCCTTCGACCGCAGCATCGACGTGCAGGTCAGCCGCCTGCGTCGGAAGCTGGAGGAATCCCCGAAAAGCCCCGAGGTGATTCGGACCATCCGCAACGGGGGCTACATACTCATTACCCCGGTGTCGCGCTCGTGATCCCCCGTCTCTGGATGCACGACACCATCGCGCGGCGCTTCGGCCTGACCATCCTGCTTGCGATCGCCGTAACGATTCTCATGAACGGCATCTTCGTGGCCGTGGCGGGTGTCTGGGGCCGCCCGTCATTCGAGAAGAGCGGGATGCTGGACTCGGCAGCGACGGCCTTGCGGATCATCGAGGTGCAGTCGCCGGAGGCCCGCCCCTCCCTCGCCGCCTCGGCGGGAACGGCCGCCTACGACGTCACCTGGGACAGGGAGCCGCCTGTCGTGCCGAGCGAGCGCCTCCAGACCAATTACAGGACAGGCGTCGCGGCATTCCGCGGAGTGCTGGGCGACCCGTCCCGCACCGTCCTCTTCTTCAACGGTAATATGCCGGAGGCCACCTCGTCCCCTCGGATGGAGGAGTTCCTCAGAAGGGGGATGCGGTTGTTCATGAGCGTCCAGCTCACCGACGGCACCTGGCTGACCTTCTCCGCATCCCAGCGAAGCTGGGGCATTTCGATGCCCTTCCGTTGGCTTCTGATCGGTCTGTTCGCCGTTATCTCCAGCGTCGTTCTCGCGACGGCGGCGGCCTGCAGCATGGCATCTCCTGTGGAACGGCTTGTTGCCGGCGTAAGGAGATTCGGATCCGACCCACGTGCACCGACCATCGACCCGCAGGAACCCGCGGAGTTGCGCGAAACGATCAGCGCCTTCAACGCCATGCAGGCTCAAATTCGCCGCTTCGTGGAAGACCGCACCACCATGCTCGCCGCGATCTCGCACGATCTTCGAACGCCGCTGACGCGCATGCGCCTGCGGGGCGAGTTCATCGACCCCTCCAGCATGGCGAGCGTCGCCTCCAGGAAGGCCACGTAGAGCTCCGCCTGCGGCCGGGCCTGGGGAGCACTGTGGTGCACAGATCGGTCTGGCAGTCTGGGTAGGCTAGGATCCTGAGGGGTCGACGGCCGGTTATCCTCCAGGAGAGCGCAGCTTGCCCTTCAAGGCCGATGTCGCCCGTCGCCAGCACATTCCGAAACAACGGTTCCGGGCGACGAACTGGGTGGAGTATGATGCGGCCCTACGCGGACGTGGCAGTTTGACCGTGTGGTTCACGGATGCGGCTATCGCGGCCTGGAAGGCCGAGCCCCGGACCACGCGCGGCGGACAGCCGCGGTATTCGGGGCTGGCCATCTCCACGGCCCTGACGCTTCGGGCCGTGATCCGCCTGGCCTTGCGTCAGACCGAAGGCCTGATCGGCTCGATCTTCGCCCTGCTCGGTCTCGACCTGGCCGTGCCGGACCACACGACCCTGAGCCGCCGGGCCGACACGTTGGAAGTGCCGCAGCCCAAGTCCGGCACCCGTCCCATACACCTGATCGTCGACAGCACGGGGCTGCAGTTATGTGGCCCGGGGGAGTGGCTGGTCGAGAGGCACGGGAGCAGGGCACGCCGGTCATGGCGCAAGCTGCATATCGGTGTGGACGCTGACACCGGGCGGATCGTCGCGTCCACCCTGACGACGAACGACACCGATGACGCCTCGCAGGTCGGTCCCTTGCTCGACCAGGGCGCGGACTCACTCGCCTCACTCATCGCCGACGGCGCTTACGACCAGGACGGCGTCTACGCTGAGGTGGCGGCGCGGTGTCCCGATGCGTCTGCCATCGTTCCACCAAGGTCCAGTGCTGTGCCAAGCGCCACGGCCGAGACGGCGCCGACCCAGCGGGACCAACATCTTCGGACCATCGCGGAGCGGGGGCGCATGAGCTGGCAGAAGGCGTCCGGCTACAACTGGCGCGCCCTGGTCGAGGAGGACATCAGCAGGTTCAAGCGCGTCATCGGCGGCGCGCTGCGGTCGCGCATCGACAGGCGCCGCGCGACCGAGGTGGCCGTCGCTGTCAGTGCGCTGAACCGCATGCTTGAGCTTGGACGCCCGGAGTATGTCCGGCTCGCGTGATCCCGTCCCCGCCCGCTCGCCGACTGCGCCTCCAAGCTGGCCCGTGCAAGACAGTCCCTCCGCGATCTTGTGCGGTTCCCAAGTGGCGTCATCAACAGCAGGACCGCTGCGGGCCATAACCTGACTAGTTACCTCAGAAGCGCCTTGCCAATGCCTCGCACGGAGGTCTCGCACCCGTGCGCCTACTTCATCCTGGCCTTCGCCCCAAGAATTGGGGTTTGTATCGCCACGATATCCAGGAGGAAGAGCATCAGCCCGTTACTATGAGCATCTTCTCGGGTCCAGCGCTCGGCATTCTCGAAGTTCCATCCGGTCTTTTCAGGAACTCGCCTGAGAAACTGTCCATATCAACCTGAGCGATCTCAACACTTGGCGGGTTGACCCCTCGGTGTCAGATGAATTTTTTAGTGATGAGTGTGGGGGAAGTATCGAAACACGGCGCCTCATCCATGTGAGTGAGGGCCGCCGGCTGTTGTGGACGACTTAACTTCAAGCGACATTGTGTATGATTAATATACGATTGCAGCATGGCGCTGCGGAAACATGCCCTCATCTACCTGATGTAGTTAGATGTCCTGGTTCATATCGCGTTCCTCGAAACGGTAACACCGCTGGCGTATCTAGACGTTGTGAGTGATTCCGTTTAGATCAAGATGAAGAACCTCATCTGACTGGGTCGTGCATGCTTAACCTACATAGGAAGAATACGAAGAATGTTGGCGACTTAATGTGTGGCCCAGTGCTGTACTTTGGGGAAGAACTTGGGATGACTAGTTCGGAAATACTGGGATTTCGCCAGAGCGATAACGAAAAAAAAGAGGATCGCCTTGAATGGAGAAGGCGCTTTGCTGATGCCAAAACAATCGTTGTCGGTGGTGGAGGACTTCTGAATATTGACTTCTTTGAACCGGCACTACTGAAGATTAGCGAGCTAAGGACAAAAGGTCAGAAGCTGGCGCTGTGGGGCGCTGGTCATAATGCTTGGACGATTGGCGACTGGAGGTTGCTGAAGCAAAGAGTGGATCTAGAAAAGTACGGCTTCGACCTTATTGGAATTCGAGATCACAATCAGCCATATTCTTGGGTGCCGTGTGTCAGTTGTATGCATCCGATTTTCGACGGAAACAGGAAAGACCCTCAGCATGAAGTCGGAATGTACGCCCATGCAGGATCATTGAACAACCCGAACTTCAAAAAACAGTTGCCGAGCAACTTGCCCCTTTTGAGCAACAGCGCTTCATTTGAAGAAGCGGTAGACTTCATTCAGTCGTGCAAGTTAGTCCTTACCGACAGTTACCATGGATTGTACTGGGCAACGTTGCTCGGCAGAAAAGTTATTGGATTTCCAAGTTCCTCTAAATTCTACGACTGCAAGTTTCCGGCCCCCCTTTGTGACCCGCAGGATTGGAGGCGTTATGAGCGGATGGCGCTGACCTACCCCGAAGCTCTCGACGAGTGCCGAGAAGCCAACAAGAACTTTGCACAAAGAGTTGCAGACCTCTGAAGAATACCCGGTCCGCAAGGCGGACTCGCCTCAACCTCGGATACCCATCATTCAAAAAGCCAATTAGGAGGCGCGATCGATGCTTGCTGTATCGATGTACCAAAATATACCATACGTATTCGAAGTTATTGAACTAGAGCCAACCCAGCTGTCGATTGATTTCTGGGACACTGAAGCTACTGACCGGCTTGGCCACATCAAATATCTGCCTGAGACGTCGGAGTTAGTCCTGAATAGTTATATCAACGGTCGGTGGCAGACAGAGTCGAGGGTGCCCTATCAACCCAAAAAAGGTAGCCGCATCGAGATCCGATGCGGTACCCGGTCTATATGGATCAAAACGGAAAGAGACGCCATTCAGCTTGATGTTCCATTTAATACTCCCGCAGATCACATCGGCTTCCTAGCGTTGAAGGGCTTCGACAAACCGAGTAACATCTTAGAATCAGATGTTCTCTCGTATCCTGCATTGAAGCCTACTATTTCTTCAATCGAGTTCACTGTTCTTCAGGCAAGAATACAGTTCCTGGAGCGTCGTTTGGAACAGCTTTTCGCCACTTCCAACGGCTGATCTGCTGCACAACTGTTATTGCTGGGGGATAGGATCGTGGCAATGGTCGAGAGCTTTGCGTATCAGGAATCCTCTTCTGAGCAGAAGGCGCCGCTCGTCTCGATTGTGATTTCGACCTATAATAGGGCCAGGACGTTGCGCCGCGCGCTGTCTTCATTGCGGTTTTTGCGATATCCAAACTTCGAAGTTATTGTAGTTAACGGTCCATCGACGGACAACACGAGTGAGGTCATCGAGGAGTTCAGACAAAACATCTCGGTACTATCAACCGAGCAGCAAAATCTTTCCTTATCTCGCAATATCGGAATCGCAAATTCTAGTGGCGAAATCATCGCGTTCATGGATGATGATGCCATTCCGGAGCCAGATTGGCTCGACGAATTGGTAAAGCCATTTGAGAATAATGTGGTTGTAGCTGCTGGCGGTTTCATTCGTGACCATTCTGGTGTTCGTTTTCAAGCGAAGGCTGTTGTCAGCGACAGATTTGGTAGAGGCAAGGCCTTTGCCAGTGTTGACGCCGCGAAGCATGCGTGTAGTCTCGATCATAACCTGTTTCTTAGTCTCACTGGGACTAACAGCGCTATTCGGCGGTCGGCTCTAGAGGAGGTGGCTGCATTTGACGAGACATATGAATACTTTCTCGATGAAACAGATGTAAACCTCAAATTGGTAGATGCGGGTGGCGTGCTTGATATCAACCCGCATGCTGAAATTCACCACAAATATGCTGAAAGTCATTTGCGCACTGTTGATAATGTGCCAAAACGCATGTTCCCGATTATGCGTAGCGTCGCATACTTTGCGATTCGACACGGTCTACCGAGGCATGGTTGGAATTCGGTCGTTGATCGCCTCAAGTCACTTGAACAAACAGAGATCTTCTATAAATCTGGGAATTTGGCAGCTGGTCAGATATCTGGACAACAGTTCAGCAAGCTCTCTCTCGAGATTCGGGAAGGTATTCGACAAGGTGTTGTGGACGGGGTTAACGCTGCTCCTACAACTTGGGCAGATAAGCTAGCTCAGCTTACCCGCGCGACTCGCGCAGCACCTTTCGTCGTTCGGCGAAATGCAGCCTCGCGTCTGAGGCTCTGCATGCTCTCCCAGGACGAGGGGAGTTCTGCCCAAGGTGGAATAGGTCGGTGGTCGAGGCTCGTTGCTCGCGGTCTCTCCGACTTAGGGCATGAGGTTACAATCATGGGCCGTAACGCTCGCAATGCACATACAGTGGACTTCACGGACACCGGTTACTGGAGCCACCGTGTTCCTACAAACTTTCGATCATTCGACCCGGACGGCGATGTTTTAGACCTTCCGCCATCTGTAGGGGTTTATAGTCAGCACATGCTCGCTGAGTTCAAGCGGGTGAATGACCGAAGGCGCTTCAACGTAGTCTCTTCGCCTATATGGGACGTAGAAGGGGCAGCGTTCTTCTCGGATCGTGAAGTTCTGGAGTCGAGCCCGGTCTGCCTGAGCTTGCACACTTCGGTTGCTCTTGCGCTAGAGTTCAAACCTGAATGGCGGGCTAACTCCGAGTATCTGCAGAACCATGTTAAGCCGATCATGATGGCGGAGCGTCTTGCAATTAGAAAGGCACGAACCATCATCGCAAATTCGGAGGCCATTGTCCAAGACATCGAGCGTCTCTACAAAATAGAAATAGAGCGAGATCGTCTGGTCGTTGTTCCACATGGCGTTGATGACATCCCTAATAGTCTCAGAGTCCGACAGGTTAGGTCCGGGCGAAATGCGCGCGTCCTGTTTGTTGGACGCCTGGAGTTTCGGAAAGGTGCCGATATTCTGGCGAAGGTTATTGATGAACTGTGCTCCTTTCATCCGGAATTAGAGGTTGATTTTGTGGGGTCGGGCGCTGATCAGGAAGTCGTCCGGCTGGTGCAGGAGATCCAGGGGAAGTACTCGGGCCGCGTGCGGCACCACGGTTATGTAGACGATGAAGATCTGCTCCGGTTTTACTCGCGAGCCGACATTTTCGTTGCTCCATCCCGTTACGAATCGTTCGGCCTTATATTTGCGGAGGCGATGCGATTCGGGCTACCATGTGTTGGTTTTCGGGCCGGTGGGGTTCCTGAAGTTGTCCGTCATGGTGAGACAGGCCTTTTAGCAGAGATTGATGATTCCAAGGGCCTTTACGATGCACTCGACACACTCATTTCGGACCCGGATGTCTCACGCGCTCTCGGTGACCGTGGAAGGGATCGGTTTGATGCAGAGTTCACGGTAGAGACAATGGCAAAAAGGCTCGAGGAAGTTTATATCGACGCCAGTTTAGAAGTTGGGAGGCAGAGGTCTTGAGGGGTTGAGCTTTGCTGCTGAATTCAACTTGTTCTGGGCTGCAGGCCGTGGTCGGTAACTTTGGTCGCATTGTTCCCGTGGTTTTGTCGGGCGGGGTTGGGACGCGGCTGTGGCCCCTGTCGCGGGAGGGGTATCCCAAGCAGTTCTGGCCGCTGACCTCGGCGCAGTCGATGCTGCAGGAGACGGTGGGGCGCGCCACGGGCCCGGGCTTCGCGCCGCCCATGGTCATCTGCGCCGAGGCGCATCGCTTCCTTGTCGCCGAGCAGCTGCGCGAGGCCGGGCTCTCCTCCGGCGCCCGCATCGTGCTCGAGCCCGCGGCCCGCAACTCGGCCCCCGCCATCGCCGCCGCCGCCCTGCTCGTGGCCGAGTCCGACCCCCACGCGCTCCTCTGGATCATGGCCGCCGATGCCGCCATCCAGGACCTGCCCGCCCTCCACGCCGCCCTTGCGCGGGCGTCGGTCGCGGCGCGGGCCGGCCATATCGTCGCCTTCGGCATGCGCCCCACCACGCCCGAGACCGGCTTCGGCTATATCGAGGCGGGCGCGCCGCTGGTGAACGCGGAAGGCGTCTCCGCCATCGCCTCCTTCGTCGAGAAGCCCGAACTCGCCCGCGCCCAGGCCTTCCTTGAGGGCGGGCGGCACCTCTGGAACGCCGGCATGTTCGTCGCCAGCAGCAGCGCGCTGCTGGCCGAGCTCGAGCGCCTGCAGCCCGAGCTGGTCGCCAGCGTGCGCGCGGCGGTCGACGGCGCGGCCCGCGACCTCGACTTCGTCCGCCTCGGCGCCGCCTTTGCCGAGGCACCGTCGATCTCGATCGACTACGCGGTGATGGAGCGCACGGCGCACGCCGCAGTGGTGCCGGCCGATCTCGGCTGGTCCGATGTCGGCTCCTGGGACGCGCTGTGGCAGGTCAGCCCGAAGGACACGGCCGGCAACGCCACCCACGGGCCGGTCGAGCTGCTGGATGCCAGCAACTGCTATGTCCGCTCGGAAGGCATCCTCACCAGCGTCATCGGCCTCTCCGACGTTGTGCTGGTCAGCACCGAGGACGCCGTGCTGGCGCTGCACCGCGACCGCGCCCAGGACGTCAAGAAGCTCGTCGAGCAGCTCAAGGCGAAGAAGCGCCCCGAGGCCGGCGCGCATCGCCGCATGTACCGCCCCTGGGGCCACTACGAGGGCCTGATCCAGGGCGACCGGTTCCAGGTGAAGAAGATCCTCGTCCGCCCGGGCGAGAAGCTCAGCCTGCAAAAGCACTACCACCGCGCCGAGCACTGGGTGGTGGTCAACGGCACCGCCGTCGTCGAGCGCGACGCCGAGCGCATCCTCCTGCGCGAGAACGAGAGCGTCTACCTGCCGCTCGGCTGCGTCCACCGCCTCGAGAACCCCGGCATGATCCCGCTCACCCTCATCGAGGTCCAGTCCGGCGCATACCTCGGCGAGGACGACATCGTCCGATTCGAGGATACATACGGCAGAATCGATGATTGAATCTAATCTGGATTCGGGAACTCCACCGATCTCGCAAGGAGTGCGATATTGAGGAAGAAGCGGGAATTATATCGTTCTGAGAATATCTTGATAGAGCACTCAGAAAGTCATGGGAACGGCCCACTAATGATCTTATTTCCGCAGCTTGATGAGAATCAAAGCCTAGAGAAGATCGGCTTCGGTGTGAATTTGTATTCGAAAATGGGCAGAGATTTCATCTCGATAAAGTGCTCAAATAATGCATGGCTGCAGTATCCTGAAACTAAGCAAGCTCTCTCTTTGGTACGTGAGTTGGCCTGTCGATATCCCTCTGCCATTACCTATGGAAGCAGTATGGGTGGTTACTGCGCGCTCGCGTTTGCTCGGAATGTCGGTGCCACACGAAGCGTAGCAATCGCACCACAGTTCTCGCCGGATCCGAAAAAAGTACCGTTCGAAAAGCGCTGGCTAGCCTATCGTCGAAGCATACCGTCTTTTGTAAACGATAGTCTTTCTGACAATATACTTCCGGGAAAACAGAGTTTCATATTTTATGATCCATTTTACGAGCAAGACGCTAATCATGTCAGGTTTATCTCAGCATGCGCTGACGTGCAGCTTATTCAGGTTCCATTCGGTGGCCACCTTTGTGGTGAACTTCTAGCATCAGCAGGGATGTTACGTGATACGGTCGAGTCAATCGTCCAGAACAACTTCAACTTGAGTACCTTTAGACGTGAGCTGCGCGTTCGCAAGCGGGCACTTCCGAGAACGTGGAGAATGTTGGCCGAGAGAGCTGCACGAAAGGGCAAGGCAAACCTCGCGACCTGGGCCATGCAGCATGCCAACAGATCAGCTCCTAGCTAGGGCTGGAATGTGATCCGAGCGACTGGATGCGAAAGTCCTTGCCCGACGCGGCGGCTATTCAATTCACCCTCACTGCTGGTGAAGAGGCCAGCAAGGATGGGTCGAACCTTGTCGGCCGATCTTCGCAGCCGCGTTACGGAGGCAGCGGCGGGTGGGTTGTTGCGCCGAACGGCGGCTGAGTTCTTCGGCATGGGGGTAGCCACCGCTTTCCGCTGGGTTCGGGTGTTTCATGCGACGGGCGCGACGAGGGCTGGGCGCAAGGGCGGAGACCAGCGCTAGCAATGGATCGAGGCGCATCTTGCCGCGATTCTGGGTGCGGTTGAGGCCAAGGTTGACTACGCGCTTGTCGAGCTAGCCGAAGTGCTCCGACGCGACCACGGCGCACACTTCGCCCTGAGCACTATCTGGCGTCTCCTCGACCGCCACGCCAAGACGCGCGAAAATAACTGGGCGCCTCAGCGAGCTGAACCGGCCCGACGTCGCAGCTAAGCGCCGCGCCTGGTTCGCTGCGCAGCCTGAACTAAATCCCGAGCGTTTGGTCTCCATCGACGAAACCGGTGCCTCGACCAAGATGGCCCGCCTGCGCGGGCGTGCAAAACGCGGCCAGCGCTGCGGTTTGCCGGTGCCGCACGGCCTCTGGAAGACCACCACATTCACCGCCGCCCTGCGCCTGTCAGCCACGACCTCGCCCATGGTTCTCGACGGGCCGATGAACCGCGCCGCCTTCACCGCCTGCGTCGACCAAGTGTCGGCGCCGACACTCCGGCCCGGTGACGTCGTCATCATGGACAACCTTCCCGCCCGTAAAGGGCCCGGACACCCGAGCTGCTATCGATGCTAAAGACGCCACCCTCTGCTAGCTGCCGCCCTGTTTCCCCGATCCTCGAAACAGTGCATGGAAGCCCATCGAGGATGCCTCCGCCAAGCTCAAGGCCATCCTCCGCAAGGCTTCCGCACCCAGCCTCGACTATCTTTGGCACAACAGTGGGATCGCACTCCCTCAGTTCACACAAGACAGGTGCGCGAACCCCTGCACAGCCGCAGGCTATGAGCCCGAATGAACAGCGTCTGCTCTTGTTGCTTGCCAAATCTGTCATCGCCCTGCTCAAGGCCGTCCTGAAGGACGGAGCTCTTGACGCATGATGGGACGACTGTCTCGAAGGAGATATCAGGGTGACTTACAAAAGATGTGAAACGTTGAAGTTTTCGTCTCGAAAATCCGAGATGGCTTTAGACAGGCTGTTCTCGCCACCCTTCAGGAGCGCTCCAGAAAATGTGCCATCATCTCTGTGGGATGTCAGATTGGAGCCGTGTCCTTTCGTGTAGATTACTGACGGAATTCCACTAATTTCAAACTGACGTTTTTCAGACCGGAGGTCTGACGCCCAGAGCTTATGCCCACTCAGACGATTGAAAAATACCTGCCGGCTGAAATCATTGATGTGTGCAGGAATATCGGCAGCACTAAGGTACAAAGCCATTGAAGTGCCGCAGGCTGAGTAAAGTGGCTGTCCATGATCTTCAGGGACGTTGATGAACGTCTTTCTATAAAGATTGAAGATATATCCAGATGAGAAGAGGACCGTCGACATTTCACCGTAAGCCCTAACTTGGCGGACAACATCTCTGCTGACCATGTCGTCAGCGTCTGTCATCATCAGGTGGCCACCACCTTCTTGTTTTAAACGAAGTGTGATTTCACGGATTTTTAATCTCTTGTCTAGGCGCCAAGCTTCTTTTGACCCGCCGCGAGTCGGCGGACCGAGTGGAGCTTCCAAGAACAAAGCCTCGGGGAATTCCTGCTTGATTTGAAGCGGCATCTCATGATGACAAACAACCACACGAACTCCGCTGGGGTCTGTCTGTTGGCAACAACTTGCGAGCGTGTGCCGCAACATCCGACAGTTCGCGTCGAAGTCTTTTGCGACCTGCTCCGAAAGGAAAGGGATTGAGAAATAGAAAGGCTTCATCATCCTGCCTCGAAAATGACTCTCGTACCGTCAAGCACTATGCATGCTACATAGCGACATGCACTCCCTTTGCGAAGCTGCTCAGCGCTATTGGACGATCCTTCTCAATGCTTTCAGCTTCTACCCAGTATCAGGCTTGCACCGCTCAGCAACCGAGGTGCCGTTTCTGGAAGCACTCGGACATTGGGCGCGACGGGCCATGTGCCCGCTCTACGTCGCTGGCCTGATCGGACCAGGCGAGCGCAAGAGCATTCAGTCGATGGCCGAGCGCATGGGTCTGCCGAGCCACGGCGCCCTGCACCACTTCATCGCGAGCGGGATCTGGGACAAGAAGCAGCTGGAGGCGGCGCTCGCGGTCAAGCCGGCTTCGGTTAGTGGGCGGGCCGGTCGCGTCCTCCGTAAGCGACGACACAGCCCTGCCCAACAAGGGTCGCGCCTGGGTAGGCGTTGCACCACAGTCCGCCAAGATGCTGGGCAAGAACGCCAGCTGCCAGACGTTGGTCCCGCTGACCCTGGCCCGCGCCGAGGTGCCGGTTCCGATCGCTCTGCGCGTTTCAAGCAGCGCTTCAGACCCTTCTACAGAGCTGGGCCAGCGATCCGCCCCGGCTCGACAAGGCCGGGGTGCCGGAGCCCTGATGGGCACCGGGCACCAAACCAGATCTCGCCCCGGCCGAGCTGGACCGGGTCGTGGCGTCGAGGGCGCGGTTCGGCACCGTGCTGGCCGATGCGGGCTCAGGGGTCAGTGCCACCTTCCGTGAGGGCCTGAGCGCGCGCGGGCTGGCTTGGGCGGTCGGGCTTCGGCGCAACCTCAAGGTCTACCCCGGCCGACGTAGCGCAGTTCCCACCATCTCCCGGTGGTCGCTGTCGCCTGCCCGAGCCCGATCAGCACTCCCGCTTGGCCGAGGTTGCCCTCGCGGACATCGTGTAACCCACCATCACCTAGCGCCTCGGCATCAAGGGGCGCCTCACCACCTGGTTCGCGGCCCTGCACATCCGCGTGGCCAAACGTCAGGCCCAGAGGATCGGCGGCAAGCCTGCGCAGCACCTGCCGGGCGAGGAAGCCTGTGTGGCTGGCGAGTAGCGGGCCTTCTGCAAGACGAAGTACCACCTCTCCAACCTACCCGCCGATACGGGCCTCAAGGCATTGGCCGCCTCCGGAACGACAACGGCGCGAAGTGGCGAGCCCTACCCGCAGAGGAATGAGTATCGTGAGTGGACGCCCAGGCCTTCATCTTCCGGTCTCGCCTCGGCGTCTGCAAGCGCCGCTCACCCCGACGGAGGCGTGAGGGACAGGGCTTGGCATGATCTTGCTCAACGGCACCGAAGCAGGACATGTGGGAGGCGCTTGGCTGGTCTCGTGGCGGCTTCGGCATCATGGTTTGCATGATCACCGGCAGTCCACGCACTGCATCGCCTTCTGGCTTTGGTCCGTTTAGGCGGAGGAACTTTTGCTAAGCTGTCTTTTACTCACGACTCTTCCTGGTGTGCTGCTCTGCGTTGTCGCTGAAAGCGTTTCACGAAAGCCCGAGCTCGGCCAAGTACGTAACTTCGGCTGTGTGCGCGGCTCGAGGTTACAGTGTCGGATAGACCAACATGATAGCGGTCAACGCTCATCAGCTTTCCACCGGTGCATGTAAACCGCACTTCGTGAACGGGCGTCCGATGACTACCGCTCGCCCAACATCGTCTTGCCGAACCGCTCGGCAAATGCCCGGCGACAACAACCGGCAAATTGCGAGTAAAGCCCTGTGCGGCGAGTTGCAGACGAGGTGCTCATGCCAACGCCAAAGCCGACGGTGAGCATTGTGGCGATGCTCACCTTGATCCCGAACTCTTGGCGGACGCGGACTTGGCCCTGACGAATTCAGTTCACACCCGGCTCGAGCAAGGAATAGAGCTTGCCAGCGTTCTTGGGAGCCTTCTGTAGAGGGCGGGTGAGAAGGGCCATGCGGTGCTCAATCCGCTTTCGTAGCCCTCCCTTCGAGAGGGCGCGGAGCTTGCGGGTGAAGGTCTCGCAGAAAGCATCCCGTATAGCGCTTGAGCGTGCGCCATCAGGCATGGATTGGTGATGGGCCGCCCCTCGGAGGCGAGGCAGAGACTGCCCCCCTGCTCGAACCAGTACCAGACGATCAACCACGCCAGCCGGACTATTTCATATCGCCCAACGATTTATTCGACTAGGCGCGATCGCAGCAGATTAGCCAGTTCTTCAAGGCAGCGGGGCTTTGTGCCCGCCGGAATCGCAGGGATACTCCAGGGTTCAAACCAGAACCTACAATTCCGGACCATCAAATCCAACAACTTTCCTGAGCAATTTTTGGCGGTGGTGCATGTTCCGAACCGATTACGTTAAGCTGTTTGCTTACGCATTGCTCTCTGGACTTGCATCTCGTAAGGTAAAATGAGATCTTTTAAGGTTTCTTTCCAAAGGCGGAGGGTTTGGCCTGTTGATGCATGGTGATCCCTCGGATATGGCCCGAGCATCTCAGGCCTTATTGCTCCGGAGGCCGTGACCATTTTATGGTCAATTCTTCGGAATGATATCAGTGAGTGAGACAGTACGCCATTCTGCATCGAATCATTTAAATCGATGGCCCGCTGTATGCGGGCCGACCAGCTAATATCGATCACATCTTCAATGCTCCTAAGCTCCTCCGGAAGCATCTTTGCCTCAGCTGCGGTGGTCCGAACGAAATGCTCGTCTGATAGAGGCGTTGCTTGGGCTCCCAAGACAACGATGCCTCGGAGGCTACTATCATTACCCACATCCTCGATTAAGCGTGACAAAAATTGGTTGTAAGACGACACGCATCTTGCAAGAAATTCTGAGAATGACGTATTCGGGTCTTTGTGACACTGCTTATAGAAACGGAAATCGATATCGACATTTCCGAACATCAGAAATATTGTTCTCTGCATTGGGGTATTTACAAGGTGACGTATAACCTTGCCGTGCCCCAGGTGTGATCGTTCATTTGCTAGACCTACGATTGTCGCGCCCGAGAATACTGTATTAGAAAAGCTTCCCGCGAACTTCGGAGCGAATTGGCGCGAATGAGAGTCTCCACCAAAAATGTATAGCATAGTAACTTTCCTAGGAGTCTGCTGCCCACAAGTTACAGCGTGCGCTCACAGAGTTGCAACGTGACATCCAGTTTCAGCGGTTGACCGGCGTCGTCAGGTTGGGGACGTAGGGGCCAAATCGCACCGAGCTGGCGCAGCCCTCATCTCGTCGGTGCAGTCCCGGTCACATCGCGCCAAGTGCTGAACGCGGCGCTGCGGGCGTCGCGGTGTTGATCGGCGGTCAGGCGGTGACGACGGAGTTGGAAGTGGTTGTGGATCCGGCAATGGGTGGAGAGGAATCGCTGTGCATGACGCGGTGACTTGAACCGCTGCATCTGCCGTTCTCGCCGTCGTGTCGGCTGGTGTGACACCTCGGCGCGGTTGTTGAGATAGCGGCTTTGTCGATGCTCCACGCCTGGCAGGATCTCGCGCTTGGCGGCGCCATAGCTGCGCAGCTTGTCCGTCACGATCACGCGGGGCACGTACTGCAGCCCCTTTAGCAGTTTGCGGAAGAACCGCTTGGCTGCCGTGGCACTGCGTCGGCTCTGGACCAGGATGTCGAGCACGTGACCGCACTGGTCCACCGCACGCCAGAGGAGGTGCTGCTTGCCGTGGATGCGGATGCACACCTCGTCCATGAACCACTTATCGCTCGGCCATGGCCGGCGACGATTCAGCTCGTTGGCAAACAGCCGACCGAAACGTAGGCCTCACTCGTGGATGCCCTCGTAGCTGACCACGACCCCTCGTGTGGCAAAGATCAGGTTGACGTCATGCTGACTAAGGCTGAAGCAGCGGTACGGGCAAATTGCTTGCTGGATGACCTCGACTGGATAGCGGAAGCCTCAGTACGGATTAGGCGAGTTCATGCGGGCAGGCTGTAACGGCCGTCCGGACCCGCCAATCTGACAACGCCTCGTCACGTTGAGCGGGCGAGGTCCGCCGCCCAACAAGTCCTGGCCCTACGGCATAGTGCGGAGAAGCGTCGGAAGACGGGCGGGCCTAGACCGACCCCTACACCTGAACCTAATCCGAGTCGCCCATAGAGAAATTTCAAGAAATCTGAGCGCGCGCCTACCGTAGGTTGCTGGTTTATTCCAGCGGAATGGGGCACCCGTCAGTCTTTGCAGAAACCGGGGCGGCATGGGAATGGATGCGCGGAACGTGGCGCGAGATGATGATTATCTCGCTAATCGCATAGCCGAGAAGGTTGACGAACTGAATGTCCTCCTTTGCTACGCTGCCCAGCGGCAGATCAACGTCCTCTTCAATTTCATCGACGACTTCGAACGTGATGAACCGCCCATGCAAATGCTTGAGGTTTGCCTGGAGAAAATAGGTATTAGTGCCGCTTGCTCAGATCGTTTGCTGCTGCCGAAGCATAGGCAGCGTGGACAAAGCTGATCCATAGCCTGATTGCGGCGAGTTGGACGAAGCCGAGGAAGCTGCTGGCGGTGTGGTCGTATCGGGTGGCGATGCGGCGGCAGTTCTTTAGGCGGTTGATGCAGCGCTCGATGCGGTTGCGCAGGGCGTAGATTGGCCGCTGGACGCTGTGCTGGACCCGGCGGTTTCGCTTGGTGGGGATCTCCGGCTGGCCACCACGGTCGCGGACGTCCTGGTGGATGGCATCGCTGTCGTAGCCACGGTCGGCAAGCAGGATGCCAGGGTCGCTGTCGCGTTCCTCCATCAGCCCGGCATAGGCAGTGCTGTCGTGCACCTCGCCTGGCGTCAGCATCAGGCCAATCGGTAGGCCATAAGCGTTGGTGCGGAGGTGGATCTTGGTCGAAAAGCCACCGCGCGAGCGCCCGAGACCCTGGCGATGAGTCCCCCTTTTGCGCCCGCCGCGCACTGGTGGGCGCGAACGATGGTGCTGTCGATCATTTGCAGGGCATCCGCATTGCCGCCACCATCGGCCAGAGCCTGCAGCAATAAGCCCCACAGGCCCGACGTGGTCCAGTGCCGATACTGCCGGTGGACGGAGTTCCAGTGGCATTGTCAGGTTGACGAGATAGGAGGCAAAGAGCACCCGGGCTAGCGCAGCCCTCACACGGTCGGTGCAGTTCCGGTCACGTCGCGCCAAGTGCCGAACGCGGCATTTCGGACTTCCCGGTGTTGGTCGGCGGTCAGGCGGTGACGACGGTATTGGAAGTGGTTGTGGATCCGGGCGTGGATGGAGAGGAACCGTTGAGCGTGACGCGGTGACTTGAAACGCTGCATCTGCCGTTCTCGTCGTCGTGTCGGCTGGTGTGACACCTCGGCGCGGTTGTTGAGATAGCGGCTCTGCCGATGCTCCACGCCCGGCAGGATCTCGCGCTTGGCGGCGCCATAGCTGCGCAGCTTGTCCGTCACGATCACGCGGGGCACGTACTGCAGCCCCTTTAGCAGTTTGCGGAAGCACCGCTTGGCTGCCGTGGCATTGCGTCGGCTCTGAACCAGGATGTCGAGCACGTGACCGTCCTGGTCCACCGCGCGCCAGAGAAGGTGTAGCTTGCCGCGAATGCGGATGAACACCTCGTCCATGTACCACTTGTCGCCCGGCCGCGGCCGACACCGCTTCAACTCGTTCGCGAACAGCCGGCCGAAGCGCAGGCCCCAGTCCCAAATGGTCTCGTAGCTGACCACGACCCCTCGTGCGGCCAGGATTAGCTCGACGTCACGCAGGCTGAGGCTGAGGCAGTGGTACAACCACACCGCATGCTGAATGACCTCGGCTGGATAGCGGAAGCCTCGGTACGGATTAGGCGAGGTCGTCATGGCCGGTAGGCTGCCACTACTCGAAGGGGCCACCAACCTGACAATGCCCCCCTCCCTCACCACCCTGACCGTCCCTCGGCAAGGCTCTGTGTCGTAGGTCCCGATGACTGGGCACGAGCCAGGGACCCCGACCATGATGGAAGCCGCTCTCCCCAACTTAGGCGCGGATCCTAACCTCCGCCGCCCAGTACCCAGCACGGCCGGCCGACGCGCTACCGAACCTGCCCGCAGCTGCCCGCAACGCGGTGTTCCAAAGCATGTTCAGGGACGGGCTGCTGGAGAAGGTGTCCGGCAATGGGAGCGGCGTGTTTCGGGTCACTGGGGACGGGCTGGCGGTGGTGTGTGCGTCATGCGCGGCTGGAGGCGGCCGACGATGCCGCTTCCGAGCCACAGGAGGGTAGGGAAGGGCAGTCGGTCGGTATTGGCGCACCGCGAGGCCCAAAGGCGTCTATGGAGCCTATGGTGGCACAACCCCGCACCTCGCTCCGAGACGCCGCCACAACCTTGCTCGTGGCCTGGGACGCCGGCCTGGAGCACCACTCTGCCCTACCCACCTTCGTAGAGGCGCTCAGGGCGGCCCTGAGGCGTCACCGCCCAACTCGCGATCCTTCCGCGCCCCGTACTCCACGCGACGGCACCAAGCAGCAAGCCGTCAGGCCGAGCGTCATCCCGCCAGCTTTGCCAAGCCGCTTCGTTCCGACTATCGGCCGCTAACGTGACAATGCCAGCGCCCAGCTAGGCCGACATCACGCCAGCCCCTGCAAAGCCTCCGTCGACTGCCAGGATGTGGCCGGTTATGTAGGTCGAGCGCGGCGAAGCAAGGAACAACACGGCCGCGGCGACCTCGGATGCCGCGCCGTAACGGGCGTCCGGGAGCTCGCGCAGCCAGCCGTCCCGCACCGCTTCCGAGTGCGCTGCGGCAACGAGCGGCGTCTCGATCGGCCCAGGCGCGACGGCGTTGACGCGGACTCCCAACCTGGCCAGCTCAACTGCCATGACCTGTGTGAGGTTCGCCACGGCTGCCTTTGTCGCACCGTAGGCTGCCCGCCCCGCGTTGCCCCGCGCACCCGAGGCGGAGCCCACATTTACGATGACTCCTCCCCGGCCCACCGCCACCATCCCGCGAGCGACCGCCTGCGCACAAAGGAAGGTGCCGCGCAGGTTGACCGCGAACATGCGATCGAGAAGAGCGACATCCGTCTCGAGAAACGATTGGGTCGCGCCGATACCTGCACAGTTTACAAGAATGTCGATCGGCGCGAGGACTGAGGCGCGTGCGATCGCTGCATGCACCTCAGCCTCCACGGTAACGTCGAACGCGAGGCAAGCCCCTTGCTCGGCACTTCCGCTCATTAAACAAAGCGTATCCCCTGCGGCGGCTTCGTCACGGTCGGCTACCAACACGCGCGCGCCAGCCTCCGCGAATGCTAGGGCGCAGCAGCGGCCGATACCGCTTCCTCCACCTGTGACAAGAACAGTCTTGCCCTGAAACTCAGCCACTAGCGCAGCCCCGTCCGCAGCGTCTCGCGGTAGGCAAGAACCGCCAGAAGAGTAAGCAGCGCCCCGCCGAGCACAATCCAAGATGGAGAGTAGGCGTTTCCGGTGCGGGAAATGAAATAGGTTGCCAGAAAGGGCGCGGTCCCACCGAGCAGGGTGACGGGTATGTTCAGGCTAACTGAAAGTCCGGTGTAACGCATCTTGGTCGGCATGAGCTCGGACATGGCGCAGAGCGCAGTGGCCGAGTGGGGTGCGAAGGCCAGGCTCATAAGGCCGAGCGCAAGTAAGGTTCGGCCCGGATTGGCCGGATCCAGGAGGTGGAAAGCCGGATAGGTCACAAGCCCGATCGCGATTGCTCCGGCCAGCATCATTGGCTTGCGGCCGACGATGTCGCTCAGCAAGGCGAAGAAGGGCAGCAGAAAGCAGTAGAAAGCGAGGTTATAGAGGTTGAGGCGTTGAGCCTGGGCCAGATCGAACTTCAGCACCGTTGCGAGATAGGTCGGCATATAGATGTAGTAGATGTAGATGCATGCTGAGGGTGCGCAGATGAGGCCCATGGCAATGAGGATAGAGCGCCATTCCTGACGAAGGCCGGCTAGGAGCGGCGCCTTCTCAACGTCATGATGCGCCTGTACCGATGCGAAGTGAGGGGTCTCTTCCAACTTCAGGCGGAGATACAGCCCAACGAAGCCGAGCGGCAGACCGGCGAGGAACGGCAAACGCCAACCCCAGCTGTGCAGGGCCTCATAGGAAAGCGTGGAGGTGAGGAGAGAGGCCACCCCTCCACCCACAAGGAGGGCGAGACCGATGGTGAAGGTCTGCCAGCCCGTATAGAAGCCGCGGCGATTGGCTGGTGCATATTCGGAGATGAAGGAGGTCGCGCCGCCATACTCACCGCCCACCGAGATGCCTTGGATAAGGCGTAAAACGGTAAGCAAGATCGGCGCAGCGATACCGATGGAGTGGTAGGTCGGCATCAGGCCAATGAGCGTGGTGCACGCCGCGATCAAAAGGATTGCAACGGCAAGGGGCGTCTTGCGCCCGTAGCGATCGCCCAGATGCCCAAAGATGATCCCGCCAAGCGGCCGTGAGGCGTAGCTGATCGCAAAGACTGCGAAAGTCAGGAGCAAACTGGCCGCAGGGTCGTCTGCGGGGAAGAACAAGCGTGCAATGACCGAGGCAAAATAGCCGTAGATGACGAAATCAAAGTATTCGATGAAATTTCCAATGCACGCCGCGACTAGGGCGCGTTTGTGCTGTGCCGCGACCGGACGCTCAGCTGTGGATAGGGTTGCTACAGTTGTCATGTTCGTTTCCTCCGATGCCATTTCAGCGTTGGTTGTTGTAGTCGTCAGGCCAGTGTGCTGCCCCCGTCGACGACAATGGCGGACCCGTTCAGGTGCCGGGATGCGGGCGACAGCAGAAAGACGACCGTGTCCGCGACCTGGGCCGGTGTCGCCATGGGTGCTGAAACAGCGCGCTCCACCTGGCCGCCATTCGGAATCCGTCGTGCTGCCATTTCGTTGATGGCGTCGATCATCGCAGTCTGGGTTGGGCCTGGGAGAACCGCGTTGACCCTGACGGCTGTTCCGACATGCTCCAACGCTGCCGTTCGGACTAGCCCGAGTACCGCATGCTTGCTCGCAACATAGCCTGCAAGGTTGGCGCGTCCACGGATGGAAGACGTGGAGCCAATGGCAACGAAACTTCCCCCTTCGCTCATCGCCGGTAGCCCATGCTTCATGCACAGGAAGGTGCCCACGACATTGACCTCCAGGACTCGTCTGAAAGTATCGGTCGGATAGTCCGGCAACGCCTGCACGGAGCCCGGCACGCCGGCGGCGGCAACGAAGCCGCGTATCCCGCCATATTGGCCTGCCGCATGCGCCACGACGGCAGCAACGTCCTCCTCCTGTGTCATGTCACCGGGCAAGATGTCGGCCAGCGCACCTGCCGCGGCGAGTCCTGCGCGGACTCGCTCGAGGGCTGGCCTGTCCCGGTCCGTTAGCACCAGATGCCAACCCTCAAGGGCCAGCGCCTGGGCTGCAGCAGCGCCGATGCCGCCTCCGGCTCCCGTCACCACGGTGCAGCCCTGCGCGGACACGGGCATCTCAGGGAATCAGGCGCTTGAGAAGGCGTCGATCCTCAGCCTCGAAGCCGCCGCCATAAACGTCAGATGTCATAAAATGAGCGCTGAGCACTTCGGGCGCGAGATCAGCGATCGGGTCGTAGCTGCTCTGGTACAACGTCCAGTCAATCCGCCCGGCTACAGGCTTCGTGTATTGCAATGGAGTGCGACGATAAACGATGTCCGCATAGGCGGTGCCCACCTTCTCGGGATCAGGAAGGCGGCGAACATGGATCTCGCCGCCGGGCTGCTCAGACTCATCGGTGAGCATCACCATCGGTGCGCTGCTATCAGGCGTGAAGCTGTAGTCTACGAGCGGCACGCCACGCCGACGCACCCAGCCCGAGATGGCCCCGTCCGCCGTCTCGTCGAAGGCGTAGTGGGTGTCCTTCTTCGTGTAGCCGAACAGCTCGCGTCCGGCGCAGATTCCCATCGGGTCGCTGCAGTACATGTAAATGTGCGTTTGCGTGAACAGATCCTGGTAGCGAACCGGAACCGTCACCATCAGGTCAAACATCTGTCCGGCATGGATCGCAAGCGTGTGACCGGGGGACAGCATGAAGCGGAAGGCGACGCGGTCATTCACCAACTCGAAGGGCGTGTCGGAGAGCAGCTTCTCGACCTTCGCGCGATCGACGCGCGTCACAACCTCGAGCGTGCGGAGCGGGCACTCCCACTCCACAGGATAGGCGGGAGAATAGGGAGGGTTCACACCACTTCCCGGGTGCATCTCGTAGTTGCCGAACATTGGTGCGCTGGGCTCGGTCATCTCAGATTTCCTCCTTGTGGCGCAGTAAACTCGGGGTTGGCGAGCGTGCCAGGGCCGGCCTGCCTGACGTCGGTCAGACCGCAGAGAGCCATGGTGGCCTCCAGCTCGCGTGACATGATGTTGAGGCATTGCATTACGCCTGCCTCTCCGCCGGCGCCGAGACCATAGAGATAAGCGCGGCCAATCATCACGTTATCTGCGCCGAGGGCTAGCGCGCGCAGAATGTCCTGTCCGCTGCGAATCCCGCCGTCGACGAGTACTTCGGCGCGCCCCGCAATTGCCGCGGCGATGGTCGGCAAGGCGCTGATGCTGGAAGGCGCGCCGTCGAGCTGCCGGCCGCCATGGTTGGAAACAACAAGAGCGTCGGCTCCGGCTTTGAGGGCCTCCTCCGCGTCGCATGCATCCATAATGCCTTTGACGACCAGCTTGCCGCCCCAGCGCTGTTTTATCCAGCGAACATCGTCCCAGGTTACAGTCCGGTCGAACTGCTTGCCCACCCATTCCGAGAACCGCATCGTGTCCGAGACGCCCTCTGCATGACCCACGATGTTGCCAAATGTGCGACGTTGCGTGCGTAGCATCGCGGCACACCAGCGCGGGCGTGAGATCATCGCAGTTAGGGATGACACGGTGATGCGTGGCGGGACCGAAAGCCCGTTGCGGATGTCCTTGTAGCGCAGGCCCTGGATCGGCAGGTCCATGGTGAGGACCAGGGCGGAGCACGCTGCCGCCTTTGCGCGGTCGATCAACCGCTCGATGAAGCCGCGGTCCTTCATGATATAAAGCTGGAACCAGAAGGGCTGCTTCGTATGCGTCGCAAGATCCTCGATGGAGCAGATCGAGACGGTCGAGAGCACGTAGGGCACGCCAATCCGGGCCGCAGCACGCGCGGCGAGAATTTCGCCGTCCGGGTGGAGCATGCCAGCTAGCCCTGCCGGGGCCAGCACAAGTGGCATAGCCGCCCGCATCCCGAGGATGGCAGAACTGGTATCAATCTCGTCGATGTTGACGCCGACACGCTGGCGAAAGAGAAGGCGGGCCAGGTCGTCGCTATTGCGGCGATAGGTGCTCTCCGTCCAGGATCCGCTGTCGACATAGTCATAGAAGAGCGACGGCACGCGCCGCTTTGCGATACGCTGCAGATCATCGACCGAGGCGATCGTTTTGTTCACGCTCTAGTTCGCCACGGCTTCGGAGGTCTGTTCGCCAAGCCCCTGAATGCCGGCGCGCATGGTCTGGCCCGCGCGCAGATAGATGGGAGGTCGGAAGCCCATTCCGACGCCAGCAGGTGTTCCTGTGGCAATCACATCACCAGGCTGCAGGCTCATGAAGCAACTCGTGTAGGCGATAAGCTTCGCGACGCCGAAGATCATGTCGGCTGTCGTCCCGTTCTGGCGCCGCACGCCGTCTACCTCGAGCCATAATGGGAGTGCCTGAGGGTCAGGTACTTCGTCCCGCGTGACGAGCCAGGGGCCAATCGGGGCAAAGGTGTCGGCGGACTTGCCCTTATCCCACTGTCCACCCCGCTCCATCTGCCAGGCGCGCTCGGACACGTCGTTGACGATGCAGTAGCCGGCGACGTGGGACAGGGCCTCCGCCTCGGTCACGTTGCGCGCGGTGCGGCCGATTACCACTGCGAGCTCGACTTCCCAGTCCACCTTCTCAGCGCCGTGTGGAATAACCACAGGGTCATGAGGACCGGTGACTGAGCTCGTGGCCTTGAGGAATATGATCGGCTCCTTGGGCTCAGGCAGATTCGCCTCTGCTGCGTGGTCCCGGTAATTCAGGCCGATGCAGATGATCTTACCGATACCCGTTACCGGCGGGGCCAGACGCGAGCCGGCCGGGATCGCGGGCAGGGCAGCCGCATCGACGGCCCGGATACGGGCGAGAACTTCGTCAGAGAGGGCAGTACCTGCGATGTCCTGCACAATCTCAGTAAGGTCGCGGAACGTTCCGTCCGCAGCCACAAGGCCGGGACGCTCTATTCCCGACTCTCCCCAGCGTACCAGTCGCATGGGCATCCTCCCCTTAGTTCCTAGACACCTTGGACGTCCGGCCTGCTCATCCTGAGTTCTGAAATGTACGGTGTGTGCGAAGTACGTTTTCAGGATAAGCGAAGGGTCAGGCATGTCAACACTCAGAAATTCGGTAAGGGGAACCTAGTGATGAGTGAGGGTGAGAAGGGCCGAGACGTGCCGGAGGACAGCCACTCGCTCCAGGGCAAAGCATTCGCCCTTCTACGGGACATGATTGCGGACGGTCGCCTAGCTCCAGGGGCTCAGCTTATGGAGGCGCAGATCGTCAAGGCGTTCGGAATCAGCCGCACGCCGGCCCGCAGTGCGTTAAGGCAGCTTTGCACTCAGGGGCTTGTCCGCGAGCGTCATGGTCGGGGCTACGAGGTAGCGGGAGAAGCTGTAGCCGGCGCCGCGCGGCTAGCGGTGCTGGACGCGGTCAAAATTCCCGCCCTTCCACATTGGGAGCGCATGTACTCACAGTTGGAGCAGGCGCTTTGCGTCGCCATGATCTCTTCAACGGTCCGCATCGTTGAGGAGCGTGTGGCTGAGAATTTCGGGGTCAGTCGCACCGTCGTGCGGGACGTCCTGGCCCGCATGCACGGCATCGGATTGGTCACCAAGGACTCCCTTGGACGATGGGTGGCGCCGCAGGTGACGCCAGAAGTGACCCACCAGATGTACGAGCTTCGCTGGCTCCTTGAACCCAGTGCTCTGCTCCAGGCCGCTCCGCACCTGCCAAGAGTTCTTCTCGAGCAGTCCACTGCAACGGTGCAGGACGCGTTGGATGGTTTCCCAAAGGAAGGTTTCGACACCGACATCGCAGAGCATGACTTGCACGTCCGGGCGCTTTCCTTCTGTCCAAACCAGCAGATTCTCTATGCCCTCGGCCGCACGCGCATGCTTTTCGTGCCGACCCGCTACTTGTTCGATCCCGTGCTGCACATCCCGCTGGACTTAATCGCGGATGCGCTTCGAGAGCATTTGGAAATCTATCGGTTGCTGCTGGACGGCCGCCCATCCCAGGCCGCCGAAGCGTTGGAAATGCATCTTCGTCGCGCTGACAATCGATGGCTGCAGCGCTTCAATCGGGGTGCCAGGCCGGAGGCGCGCTCGATGCCAGATTATCTGAGTGAGGTGGACTGAGCCGAGCACCTTGGACGGCGTTGTCAGGTTGACGACGACGGCGACGTCGCGGGCCTACGGCCGGTGATGGCCTCACACGGCATTGTCAGGTTGGTGGTCCAGTCGGGTAGTGGCAGCCTGCTGACCATGACGACCTCGCCTAATCCGTACCGAGGCTTCCGCTACCCAGCCGAGGTCATTCAGCATGCGGTGTGGTTGTACCACTGCTTCAGCCTCAGTTTGCGTGACGTGGAGCTGATCCTTGCCGCACGAGGAGTTGTGGTCAGCTACGAGACCATTCGGGACTGGGGCTTGCGCTTCGGCCGGCTGTTCGCGAACGAGTTGAAGCGGCGTCGGCCGCGGCCGGGCGACAAGTGGTACATGGACGAGGTGTTCATCCGCATTCGCGGCAAGCTACACCTTCTCTGGCGCGCGGTGGACCAGGACGGTCACGTGCTCGACATCCTGGTTCAGAGCCGACGCAATGCCACGGCAGCCAAGCGGTGCTTCCGCAAACTGCTAAAGGGGCTGCAGTACGTGCCCCGCGTGATCGTGACGGACAAGCTGCGCAGCTACGCTGCCGCGAAGCGCGAGATCCTGCCGGGCGTGGAGCATCGGCAAAGCCGCTTTCTCAACAACCGCGCCGAGGTGTCACACCAGCCGACACGACGGCGAGAACGGCAGATGCAGCGGTTCAAGTCACCGCGTCATGCACAGCGATTCCTCTCCATCCACGCCCGGATCCACAACCACTTCCAATACCGTCGTCACCGCCTGACCGCCGACCAACACCGGGAAGTCCGAAATGCCGCGTTCGGCACTTGGCGCGACGTGACCGGAACTGCACCGACCGTGTGAGGGCTGCGCTAGCCCGGGTGCTCTTTGCCTCCTATCTCGTCAACCTGACAATGCCGGAAGCCTCGGCAAGGGCTGGGGGGCGTCATGCAGCCGAGACTGCCACCGTCCTGCCGGACCTGCTAACCTGACAAGGCCGCTCAAGGTGCTCGGCGAGGGCGAGTGGAAGGTCAGGAAGCATGGGGCCGACAAGCGCCGGGTCTGGCGCAAGGTCCACGTAGTGATCGACGCGGACAGCCTCGAGGTCAGGGCCGTGGAGATGACCGACCACCGTCACGGCGACGAAAGGATCGTGCCGGGCCTGCTGGCGCAGGTGCCCGAGGGGGACAGGATTGGGGTGATTAGCGGTGACGGCGCCTACGACACCCGCGGCGTCTACGAGGCCTCTGCCTCACGGGATGCAGCGCTGGTGGTCCCGCCGCGCCGCAACGGCAAGCCGTGGAAGGCGAGGACCACCGGGGCGGCCGAGCGCAACGAGAGCTTGCGGGCCATCCGGCACCTCGCGCGGCGGCTCCGGAAGCGGTGGAGCGGCTATCACCGGCGCAGTCTGGCCGAGACCGCCATGTCACGCCTCAAGCGCCTGAGCAAACGTCTGTCAGCTTGTGATCCCGCCCGCCAGGTCGCTGAGGTGCAGATCCGCTGCGCCATCCTGAACACCTTCAACGCCCTCGGTATGCCCGACACCATCGCCCCCGTTTAGATCAGAGCGCGACAGGAACACTCACGCCCTCGGCCTGTTTTGCGCAACAGCGCCCCGAGAAGCCCCAAAGGCATCTGCGCCCTGCGACGGGGACCGGCAGGGATTGCTCGTCCTCCATGACAGCCCGGACGGCCGTCGGCTGGACGAGACACGCTATTGGGCTGACTGGCACCCTTTCGCCTGATCCTAACTTGCGCCAGCTACCGGAGGGCGATGGTCGTCACCGGAATGCCGTGATCGCTGCGCGTGCGCGGCTGTCCCCTTACCGTCGGCCCCCTTGGCTCGAGCGGAGGAAGGTCGTCCCAGAAGTTTCGGTCAGCGATATGGTCGTTGAAGATGCGGGTCTGGCGGACGTCGGCAATGCGACCGCTTCCCTCGACGAAGTGCTGGCTCAGCATGATCTGGTCGAGCACCTCGTACCGGCCGTCGAAGAGGTGGCTGTAGCTCACGTCCCGCAGGCTGTTCTGCTCCTGGAGGTCGTGGACGCTGAAGAGGCCAAAATGGGCGCGCGGCTCCTCGCCGCGAGGCGCGAGACGGGGCTCGCCGCCGATGACGCGCGTCGTGACGGCGCCGACGTCGTCGTTGAGGTCGCCGAAGAGAATGACCGGCATCGGGGGCCGCCCTGGAGTGCCCTGGAGGATGTCCAGGACCATGGCCCGCAGTGCCGTCGACTCGGCCGCCCGGATGACGAGCGAGCGGGTCTTCGCGAGGGCCTGGAGCCTCGGGTCGCGCTGCATCTCCTCGGTCTCGCTGTCGAGAAACTTGCCGCGCTTGGACTTGAGGTGAGCGACAAGGACCGCGACCTTCACGCCGGGCCGAAGCTCGACGACGGCGTGGATGACGGGTCGCTCGAATCGCCGGACGCCGAGTCCCGTGGTGTCAAGCTCGCCGCCGACACGCCCAAGCGGAATCGTGAACTCGATCCCCGGGGGGAACTCCGCGACGGAAGCGACCTCCGCGGGCAGGTGCGTGACCAGCGCCACGTTAGGCCCGGTGAACTCCTGCGACCCATCAGGCCTGGGGCGCCCGTTCGAGTTCGCCTCGTATCCCGGGGTGTGAACCTTGCACCCCCGGCTCGACAGGTAGCGGGACCGGGCCACGGCAGCCTCAAGCGCGTCGGAGCTGAATACCTCCTGGAAGCCGACGAGGTCGCAGCGGCCCTCATCCAGGATGCGGCCGATCCAGGCGATCTTCTCGGCGTACTCGCCCGGCGCCATCGGCAGGTCATCCCGTTCGGCGTAGCGGGCATCCGGGTGCAGAAGGTTCTCGGCGTTGAAGGTGGCGAGCCGAAGTGTTGTCGGCCGCGCGGCGGCCTTCTCATGCCCGAGCGCCCCCTCGGGCAGGACGGTGGGTGCGGTCCGCTCTGCGGGCGTGCCCGGACAGGCCTCGCGCGGGCCGGAGTCGTCGCTCTGGTCATAGGCCAGCGGCGCCGCTGTCTGGGCCAACCCTGCCCCTACCAGGAGCCTCGCCTGCTGCCCCTCGTCAGGCCGATCGGCGAGGAAGGAAACTGCCGTCGCCACGTCGTCGGTGTACAGGACGTAGCGGCGGTAATCCGCGTCATCCTCGCCCTTCACAAAGAGCGCCCGGAGCAGCGGGTCGACAGGCATGGTCTCCTTCCAGAACTCCGTACCGATAAAGACCATCGGGCTGAACCGATTGCCGACCGTCCGGTAGTAGTTCTGGGCTGCGTCCTGGAAGACCTCCTGCAGGGTGCCCGCCTTTCCCTCCGCATAGACGATCCCGGCCCCGGCGAGCGCGAGTAGGCCGTCCTCGCGGATGCTGTTCTGAAAGTACTTCGCGACGTGGGTCGCGAGCGGGGAGTAGGGCTCATGCCCGTAGTGCCAAGTCGGGACCGCCAAGCTCTGGCCCGGGTCCTCGATTGAGCGACGAAGCTGGAAGGCAGGCGTCCACCACGCGGCGAGTTCCGCCAGCTTCGCCCCATCGATAACGCCTGTCTCACTGACGATGCCCCGCGTGTCCGTCGGCATCGCAGGCTTCACCGCGAGGCCGCCGATCGCCTCTTCGACGGAGGTCGCGTCATGGTTCGCCAGCAGCGCCCCGAGGTGGGTCGCCTCCATCGCGCCAGGGCCCCCGCCGCTGGCTAGGAGGAACCCGCGCCGGGAAAGGGCGTGCGAAAGGAGGGCGATCCGTCGGTAGGCTGCGGAATCACGGGGGAGCTTGTGGCCTCCCATGATGGCCACAACCCGCTGTTCGCCGCGGAGGTGGGCGACCAGCGCCTGCGAGATGCTGTTGTCGTGCAGCGCCTGCAGCATGCTCGCGAGCGAGTCCTGCGGCGCCGCACCGCCCTGCATCACGAAGTGCCGGTAGGTCCTGAAATCGAGCGTTTCAGCGAAGCTCGCGGGCCGCGCCGGGTCGAACCCGGCGGACAGCTCCTCGGCCGTGTAGAGGCTACCCCGAAATGGGGTGAAGGGCGTGTCGGCCAGGCTCATGCGGCTTCCCGCTGCATCGGTTCCTTAGGACGCTAGCGGCCACCTGCGGCACTGGCTACCGCCATCCGTCGCAAAGTGGCCGGGCCGCGAGGGGAAAAGCGACAAATGCGTAAAGATGCCGTTGCGGGTCCACGCAGACCCGAATACACGGCCGCGGGAAGGTTCGGCGTGAGGTTCGACGAGCGAGACGCGCCGGGTTGGCGGACCGTAGGTGACGTCCACGCGTCGCTGCTGCGGCTGCTGCCGGAGCCTTGTCCGCGTCCGGAGGAGGCCTGGGACCGCTTAGCCAGCGTGATCGCGGCCGAGACTGGTGTCGACCCGCAGCATGTCGGGCCGGAAACGCTGCTCCTCGCCCTTCCCCTATGGGACCTGGTCGGACGGTGGCTGAAGAGACTGATCCGGCGCTGACCCGATCGGCCGCGCAAACCCCGGCAGGGAGTCAGCCCACCGATCGCCACTGAAGCCAGAGGAAGATGCAGAGTCCGAGGAGCACGCCGCCTTGGCCGGCGAGCCCGCGCAGGGCCGGACGAGCCGCCCGCGCCATTGTCAGGGCGAGGAGGGCGGCTGCGGGGACGCCGATGGCGACGAGCGTGGCGCTCGGGCCCGTGCCCAGCATCGCGTCCGAGAAGGCCTCTAGCAGGAGCCCCGACCCAACCGCGCCCACGGCGGAGGCCAGGAGGAGCGGAGCCGCGCGCTGCGGGCCGTGCAGGGCAGCCAGGGCGACGCCCACGGGGGCAAGGGCTAGGGTGTGGAGGAAAGCGGGGGCGGGCCGGGTGACCGGGTCCGGCACCCCCGCCTTCAGCGACTGGAAAGCTCCATCTTCGAAAGGGACGTGGCGCCAGATGTTCACCCCCGCCGTGGCGGACGCGAGCACGGCCGCCAGAGGCCAGACGACCACCCAGCCGCAGGCCGGGGTGAGTGCCACGCCGACGAGGCCGAATGCCAGGAGCGGCACGCCGAGCGGGTTAAGAGCGGGGTTCATCGGCCCGCCGAGGAGCAGCGGCGTGTTGGTCAGGTCGCAGCCGAACCACAGGGCGAAAAGGCCTGCCAGCGCGGCGAGGAGGCGCACCACCAACTTGGCCTCGTCCACCTCCGGTAGGGGCACCGTCATGCGGGCGAGGCGCGCGTGTGGCCAGGGTGCCGGTGGTGCACGCCCGTTGAGTCCGGGCCGCGCCGCCGAACCTAGCTTCGCCCGGCCCGGCGCAAGTTGTTGCGCGCCTCGGCCACGCCACCCTCGGCGGCAAGGCGCCACAGCCGCGTCGCCTCGTTCATGTCGCGCCGCAGCCCACCTCGTCCTTCCGCGTAGAGCTTGCCGAGGTTGTTCTGCGCCTGGGCGTTGCCCCCATCCGCCGCCAAGCGCCACAGGCGGACGGCCTCCACCTCGTTCCGCCGCAGCCCACCGCGGCCGGCCAGGAGGAAAGTGCCGAGGCTCGCCTGACCCGCAGGGTAGGCCTGATCCGCCGCCAGCCGGTACAGCCGCGCGGCCTCCCGGTCGTCGCGCCCGAGCCCACCCTCGCCGTTTTCGTACATGACACCAAGGTTCACCTGGGCCAGCGGGTAACCCTCGTCCGCTGCCGCGCGGTACAGGCGGGCAGCGGTCCTGGCATCGCCAGCCTTATCTGCCGCTCGGGCGGCGAAGGCCACGAAGCGCACCTCGCTCGGAGCCTCCTCCATGACGCGGGCGCAGGCGGCGCGGGCAGCGGGCCAGCGCATGTC
This sequence comes from Roseomonas sp. WA12, assembly GCF_054165765.1. Lineage (NCBI taxonomy): Bacteria > Pseudomonadati > Pseudomonadota > Alphaproteobacteria > Acetobacterales > Roseomonadaceae > Roseomonas > Roseomonas sp. WA12. Next base: position 344,445 of record NZ_JBSTUI010000002.1, read on the forward strand.
GGGGAGGCTCACCCCGTCCACGAGCGCCGGCAGGTTACCCATGGCGGCCCGGGTGGGCTGCGCCAGTCGGTCGCACTCGGTGATCCCCGCCGGAACCTCCGCCGAGGTTCCTGCCGGCCCAAGACCACTCTTCTGATCCGACCCGTCGGTGGCGGCGCGGGTCGGCGATCCCGCGAGAGCCGCGAGGAGCAGGAGCGTCCCCCATGCGGCCGCGCGGCCGGTGATTTTGAACATGGCTCATCCTCTTCCGGCGCGTTTTCCTCGCCCATCCCTCGTCTCAACGTGAGTCGGCTTGTCCGGTTCAACCGTCCAGCACCGTGCGCGTCAGACGGCGGGGCATTGGAGCGCCGTCGCGGATAGGAAACGACTGTAGAAGGCGCATGCCAAGACGCCTCTTCACCCTCGTGAGCGGCCATAAAAGCGACTGGCGTGAGTTCACCTGCTACGGCGTGATCTGGGTCGAAACCGACGATGGAAGGATAGCTGCCCATCGGCTGCTTTCTTCTAACCGCGGCCCGAAAGCGGAAATGCCACTTTCGGCCATTTCCCACTTCGCGCTCACAAACATTGATGTCCTGGAAGGGCCGGGTCTGGAAACAATCTCCCTGGCGATGGCTACCGTTGGGCGAGGTGGAAGTGGTGTTGGCCCAGGTGCGGGGTACGATGACACCCGTCCTGTCGAGAACCGCTCGTTCTCATGACCGCTCAGACCGCGAGCGCGGTGAAGAACCGGACTACCAGGGTCGTCCGGTGGTGGATGGCGGGCCTGGGACGGCGACGAAGCCACCCTCAGAGCCATCCGCCCGAATTCTTCAGCAGCCTGCTAATAAGAGCGTGGGAGCCCGAGCACCTTCTCGGCGATGAAGCACAGGATCAGCTGCGGGCTGACCGGCGCTAGGCGCGGGATCATCACCTCCCGCATGTATCGCTCGACGTGGTACTCCTTGGCGTAACCAAAGCCGCCATGGGTCATCACAGCCTGCTGGCAGGCTGCGAAGCCGGCCTCGGCGGCGAGGAACTTCGCCGTGTTTGCCTCGGCACCGCAGGGCAGGCCCTGATCGTAGCGCCAGGCCGCCTGCATTACGCTCAGACGCGCCGAATCCAGTCGCATCCAGCACTCGGCAAGCGGATGCTGGATGCCCTGGTTCTGTCCGATGGGCCGGCCGAACACCACGCGCTCCTTCGCATAGCGCGCGGCGCGGTCGATCGCGACGAAGCCCAGGCCCAGCGCCTCTGCGGCGATCAGGATACGCTCGGGGTTCAGCCCGTGCAGGATGTACTCGAAGCCGCGTCCCTCCTCGCCGATCCGGTCGCCTTCCGGCACCTCCAGATTGTCGAAGAAGACCTGGTTCGAATCCACGGCCTTGCGGCCCATCTTCTCGATCGGGCGCACCTCGATCCGGGATCGGTCGAGATCGGTGTAGAACAGTGACAGGCCCTCAGTGGGTTTGCGTACCTCCTCAAGCGGGGTGGTGCGCGCGAGGATGAGGATCTTCTCGGCGACGCCGGCGGTGGAAATCCACACCTTCTGCCCGTTCACCAGGTAGCGGTCGGCACGTCGCTCCGCGCGGGTGCGAAGGCGGGTGGTGTCGAGCCCCGTGTTCGGCTCCGTCACCGCGAAGCAGGCGCGCTCCCTGCCCGCGATGAGGGGCGGCAGCATGCGACGGCGCTGCTCGTCCGTACCGAAGACCACCACGGGCTGCAGGCCGAAGATGTTCATATGCACGGCCGACGCCCCGCTCATCCCCGCACCGGATTGCGAGATGGCCTGCATCATGATCGCGGCTTCAGTGATACCGAGCCCCGCCCCGCCGTACTCCTCGGGCATGCAGATGCCGAGCCAGCCGTCGGCCGCGAGCGCCTGGTGCAGCTCGCCCGGGAACTCGCCGGTATGGTCGCGCTCCAGCCAGTAGTCGTCGCCGAAGCGCGTGCAGATGCGGGAGACGGCATCGCGCACGGCCTCCTGCTCGGGGGTCAGTGCGAAGTCCATGTAACCACCTCGTCGTCGCCGTCCGGCAGCTCCGGCGGCGGTTGCAGGGCCGGGCGGACCCCACCGGCCCAGCTGCCGACGGCGGCGGTGGACCGCAGGGTGCCGCCCTCCGGCAGGGGCGCCTCCCGCCAGAATCCGACGGCCTGGAGATGCGGGTCCTCCAGCAACGCCCGCACCCCGTTCACCGGCGCGGCCGGGATGTCGAGGGAGCAGAGAAGCTCCATCCAATCCGCCGTTTTGCGCTCCGCCAGGATGGCTCCGACCAGCCCGTAGGCATGACCGAAATTCGCGGCGCGCGCAGAGTGGTCGCGCAGCCGCGGGTCGGCGTCCAGCTCGGCCACCCGTCCCACGGCACGGAAGAAGCGCCGCCAGTGGGCGTCATTGTAGAGCAGCACGGCGATGTGGCCGTCCCGTGTGCGGTAAGGGCGGCGCTCCGGCGTCATCAACCGGGGATAGTGCGGGTCGCCGCGCGGTGGCTCGAAGCTCAGGCCGCCCAGATGGTCGCCGAGCACGAATTCGGCGAAGGTCTCGAACATCGGCACCTCGATCTCGGCCGCCTCGCCACCACGCTCGCGGGCCAGCAGCGCGGCCGTCACGGCCTGGGCGAGCTGGATGCCAACCACGCGGTCGCTCAGCGTAAGCGGCACGTAGCGCGGCTCTCCGTCCGGCGAGACCCGGCCCATGATCTCCGCCAGCCCACTCGCCGCCTGGATAAGGTCGTCATAGGCGGGGCGCGCGGCATAGGGGCCACCCGAACCGTAGCCGACCGCACTGGCGACGATCAGACGCGGATTCACCCCGCGCAAGGTCTCCTGCCGGAGGCCCAGCCGCGCGGCCGCTTCAGGGCGCATGTTGTGCAGAAGCACATCCGCGCCGCTCGCCAGCCGCCGCAGCGCGGCCTGGCCCTCTTCCGACTTCAGGTCCAGCGCCACGGCGCGCTTCCCGCGGTTGAGATGGGCGAACATCGCGCCGCCCTGCCCGGCACGGCGCAGCACGTCACCCTCGGGAGGCTCGACTTTCAGCACCTCCGCGCCCTGATCGGCCAGCAGGCGCGCCGCGTAGGGACCCATCACCACCGAGGAGCAGTCGAGCACGCGGATGCCGGCGAGCGGCCCCTTCCCGGACATGCCGCTCACTCCTTCGGGATGCCCGCGGCCTCGACCAGATCCCGCCAGACCACGAGCTGCTGACGCACGAAATCCCCGAGTTCTCCGGGCGTCCCGGAGAAGGCGTCGAAGCCGATCTCGGCGAAGCGCTGCTTCACCTCCGGGCGGCCGATCGGACCGCGGATGGCGGCGTTCAGTGCCTCGATCACCGGGGCGGGCGTGCGCGCCGGCGCGAAGACGCCGTTCCAGGAGGTGATGTCGAAGCCCGGCAAGGCGGCCTCAGACAGCGACGGCGCTTCGGGCATGAGGCTCGACCGCTCCTTCGTCGTCATGCCGAGGTTGCGCAGCTTGCCGCCGCGCAGGTTTCCCAGGCCCGCGGCGATGTCCACGAACATGCAGTCCACCCGGCCGGCGATAACGTCGGTGATGGCCGGCGGCGTGGAGCGGTAGGGCACGTGCAGCATCTCCGTGCCGGCCATGCGCGCCATGGTTGCGCCCGCGACGATGCCCGTGCTGTTGCCGCTGGCGTAGGTCATCTGCCCCCGCCGCTGCCGCGCTAGGTCGAGGAAGCCCTTCGCGTCCCTCGCGGGCGAGCTCTCGCCAACCACCAGCATGAACGGCAGATTGCCCACACGGGCGACCGGGGCGAAATCGGCGACCGGGTCGTAATCGATATGCCTCAGCAGCGCCGGGTTGGCGGAGTGCGTGGTGTTGGTGGTGACGAAGATGGTGTGTCCGTCCGGCTCAGCCCGCGCGACATAGCTCGCGGCGATCGCACCGTTGGCGCCGGCACGGTTGTCCACCACGATACTGGCGCCGCCGAGCTCCGCGCTCATGACCTGGGCCAGGATGCGCGCCCCGGCATCCGTGCCGCTGCCGGCGGTGAAGGGCACCACCATCGTGATGGGCCGGCTGGGCCGCCAGCCGCCCTGGGCCTGGGCGGAGCGGATGGCAGGGGCGGCGAGCGCAGCCATGAGAAGGAGACGACGCCGCATCACGCATGCACTCCCGAGCGCCGGATCACCTTGGCGGGATCCTCGCCATAGGGTGGCGCATAGATCACCATGAGCTTCAGCGGCGCCTCACTGATCACCGTGACGACATGCTCCTCCCCGATCGGGAAGAAGCAGAAGTCGCCGGGGCCGACCTCGCGGCTCTCGCCGCCGATCTCCACCCGCGCGCGGCCCTCCATGATGAAGCAGGTCTGCTCCAGTGTCGGGTGCGCATGGGGCAGCGCGCCGTTGCCGCGCTCGATCGTGCCGATCAGCACCTCCATCTGCGTCGCGCCCACTGTCTCGGGCGCGATCACGCGGCGGTTGCTCGTGCCGGTATGGTTCGCAGGGCTGTAAGGGGTGACATCCTCGGCGCGCAGGAAGTAGCGGCGCGCCGCGGGAGGCGGTGCTTGTGACATCCTGGATCGGTCCTCTCGCGGGGCCCGGTCCTCCGGGCTCTCCAATGGCTTGCGGGCAAACTGGAAAGCTCCAAACGATAAGGCAATTGAATTTTTTTTCTCTTCCAATAAGGAAGCTTTATGGACGTCACGCTGAAGGGGCTGCGCGCCTTCCTCGCCATCGCGCGCCACGGCTCCTTCACCAGGGCTGCCGCGCTGCTGAACGTGACCCAGCCCGCCCTGACCGTGCAGATCCGCCAGCTCGAGACCGCCCTCGGGCTGCGTCTGCTCGACCGCACGCCGCAAGGGGTGGAACCGACGGCGGCCGGGGCGGAGCTTGCGCGGGTGCTGGCGGTTCAGCTCCGCGACCTCGACCATACCTTGGAGAACGTGCGGGACCTCGCCACCCGCCGGCGGGGCACGGTGCGGCTGGCAGCCCTGCCCTCGGTTGCATCGGGTCCCCTGCCCCGCGCCATGCTGCGGCTGCGCGAGCGTCACCCCGAGCTGCGCGTTCAGCTGCAGGAGGCGGTGACAGGCCGGGTGCACGAGATGGTGCGGGCCGACATGGTGGATATCGGCATTGCCAGCGGCCCGGCGCCGGGCCCGGACCTCGCACAGGAACCGCTGCTCCAGGACCGCCTGCTCGCCATCCTTCCGGCCAGCCATCCCCTGGCCGCCGCGCCCCGAATCCGGCTCGAGGCGCTCGCCGGGGAACCCCTGTTGCTGCTGGAGGCCAACACCTCCGTCTGGCGGGTGCTGGACGACGCCTTCGCGGCGCGCGGCCTTCGCCTCGCGCCGCTACAGCAGGCCGTGCACACCAGCACGCTCATCGGCATGGCGCAGGCCGGCCTCGGCATCGCCTTGCTGCCCTCCACCGCCGTTGAGCTCCGAATGGCGCCGGAGCTTGCACGGCGGCCGCTCGAGCCCGACCTGGTCCGCCAGGTGGTGGTGATCCGCCGGGCTGGACGCTCCCTCTCCCCCGCGGCGGAGGCCCTCGTCGAGGCGCTGCGCGAGGGTGAGGAAGCGGACCTCGCGCCCTAGTTGATCACCAGCGCACAACCGCCCTCGGCGAGCGGCCGGAAGGCCTGATCGGCCGGTGTCGTGCCGACGAGCTTCAGGAGGTCCCACGGGCCGGTGCTCTCCGAAGGCTTCTTTGCCTCCCACAGATACATCGGATGGATCTTGCGCCCGTCAGCGCGCACGCTCCCCCGACCGAAGCAGTCATCCTCCGTGGGCAGGCGCTTCATGGCCGCGACAACCTCCCGCCCATCCGCCTTCGCCCTGACGACGCCGAGCTCCGCCACCGCCTTGAGGTAGTGCAGCGTGGCCGAGTATGCGGCCGCGTGATCCATGTTCGGCATGTTTCCGCTGGTCAGGCGCGGCTTCAGCCTCTCGGTGAAGGCGCGGGTGCGGTCGTTCAGGTCCCAGTAGAAACTCTCGCTGATCGTCAGGCCCTGCGCCGTCTCCAGGCCGAGCGCCTTGATGTCCTGAATGAAGGCCACCAGGGCCGCGGGGCGGATGCCGGCGCGTGCCAGCCCGAACTCGGCCGCCTGCTTCACGCAGTTCAGCGTATCCGCCCCGGCATTGGCGAAGGCCACCACATTGGCGCGCCGGGCCCGTGCCTGGACGAGGTAGGAGGAGAAGTCGGTCGTGCCCGGGAAGGGATGCACCACGGAGCCCACGACCTGCCCGCCGCCCGCCTCCACGATCCGCGTCGCATCAGCCTGCATCGACTTGCCGAAGGCGTAGTCGGCGGTGACGAAAAACCAGCGGTTTCCGCCGGAATTCAGGAGCGAGCGCGCGGTGGAGTTGGCGTTGGACCAGGTGTCGTAAGGCCAGTGGATCGTGTTGGCGTTGCACGACCTGCCGGTGAGGTCCGAGGAGGCGGCGCCGGTGTTCAGGTGAACCTTGTTCCGCTCCGTCACCAAGCCGCCCGCTGCGAGTGCGATCGCGGAGCTGCCGACATCCAGGATCATGTCCACGTCGCCGCGGTCGAACCATTCCCGGATGATGCCGACGCCGACATCCGGCCGGTGCTGATGGTCGGACAGCAGTACCTCCACGCGGATGCCCTTCTCGGCGGCGCCGAAATCGGCGATCGCCTGGCGCGCGCAGATGGCGCCCGTCTCTCCCGTGATGTCCTTGTAAGGTCCGGACAGATCGGTGAGGAACCCGATGCGGATCGTCGTCGGTTGCTGGGCGCCGGCGCGCGTCGCGGCACCCCCTGCAATCAGCGCCGCCCCTGCCCCAAGGGCAAGCCGCCGTCCGATCCCGGGCTGTCTCGTTGTCATCTTTCTGTCTCCTCCATGTTGTGCATTTTGTTGGGACCGCAGCGGGACGGTGCCGGGAGGAGCGGAGGCGGCGGGTCCTCAACCCTTCGCGGCGCGTGATGCCCGGGGCGGTCCGGCCAGGGCACCCTGCGTCGTCACGGGATCATCGGCAGGTGTAGCCACCATCCACGGGCAGTGCGACGCCCGTGACGTATCCGGATTCGTCGGAGGCGAGCCAGAGCGCGGCCTGGGCCACATCCTCCGCATGGCCGAAGCGGCCGAGCGGGATGGCGGTCAGGTATTTCTGGCCGTTCGCGTCCCGCTCCGTCGGATCGCCGCTACGGCCGATGAAGCCGTTCATCATCGGCGTCTCGGTGAGTCCGGGGCAGAGCACGTTCACCCGTATCCGGTCAGGCGCCAGGCTGAGAGCGAGCGACTTGCCGAGGCCGACCACCGCGAACTTCGCGGTGGAATAGACCGGGCTCATCATCGACCCCACGAGGCCGGAGACGGAGGAGGTGAAAATCAGCGAGCCGCCGCCGCGCTGGCGCATGTGCTTCGCCACTTCGCCCGCAGCCAATACGGCGGAGGTGACGTTGAGCGTCATCGCGAACTCGTACTGCGCCAGATCCAGGTCCTCGACAGAGGCCGGGCCGGGAATACCGGCATGAGCCCAGAGGATGTCGATGCCGCCGAGGGCCTCTGCAGCCTGGTTGATGCTGCCGCGTGCGCCCGCCTCGGTCGCGAGATCGGCCTGCACCGGCACCACCTCGCCGTTCGGCCCGAGGTCGCTTACGAGGGCAGCCAGCGCCTCGGCGTTGATGTCCACCGCAGCAACCCTCGCGCCCTCTCTCACGAACCGCTCCACGCCCGCGCGCCCCATCCCAGAGGCCGCGGCCGTGATGACCGCCAGCTTACCGCTCAGTCGCATGCCGTTTTCCTTCCCTGGAATGGTCGCTCCCTTCGCGTGTCGGAATCCCGGGCATGGCCCGGCGCGACAGGAACCGCCTGGCATTGGTGATGCCTGAAACCGCCGCATTCTTAATCTTGAATTCAGAATACCTGTATGAGAATTTCGGTCAACGACAAGCGACAGCTGCCAAGACGCCGGCCGGCTGCAGCATGCGGCGTCGCCGGCTTTCGGATCATCCAGCAGCAGAGTCGGCCGTTCTCTGTCAGACGCAGCGAGGCGCGCAGCACGATGTATGTAAGACAGGCCGCGAACGCGCTGGAGATCCTGGAGTATTTCGCGCGGCGCCTTCGCCCGGCGACGCCCGCCGAAATCGCGGATGATCTCGCCTGGCCGAGGTCGAGCACCTTCAACCTCGTCACTACGCTGGCCACGAAAGGTTATCTTTACGAACAGCCCGGGCGCATCGGCTACTATCCCAGCCCACGCTGGCTCTCTCTCGCCGAGTTGGTGGCGGGGGCGGATCCACTTCCCCCGGAGTTGCAGCGTCTCGTGCATGCCGTCTCCCGGGAAAGTGGCGAGACGACGCTGATCGCGACCGCGGCGGGCACGGATGCCGTCTTCCTCTACGTCGAGCAGTCTAGGCAGCCGGTGCGCTACTTCGCCCAGGTCGGGGATCGAGTGCCTATTCATGCCAGCTCCGCTGGACGGGCGCTTATCGCACAGGCGACGCCCAATGAACGCCAGAAGCTCTATCGCCGAATTGCGTTCGAGGCGCATTCGCCGACCACCCCCATGACGCCCGCGTCAGTAGAGGCTGCCATTGCCGAGGCTGAAGAGCGTGGCTTTCACCAGAGCCATGCCGAGTACACGCCGGACCTGGCCGGCGTCGCTCTTGCCATCTCCGGTCAGCCGCGCCGGCTATCGATCCTGGTCGTCGGACCTGTGTCCCGCTGTCTTGAGCGCCGTCCCCTGACAGCGGCCCTGCTGCGGAGACATCTGGCTCTGTTGCCGGAGGTAGACGGTCCGGGCTGAGGCTGCGGCTGTAATACAGCTAAATCGCATGCTGAAAGACCTCGGTCACGTACCAGAAGCCGCGGAAGGGACTGGGCGAGGTCGTCATACCAAGGTCGCTGCCACTGCCCGACTAGGCTGCCAACCTGATAAGGTCATGTTCAGGCCCTAGTAGCCCTCGGCGCCGGCCTAATCGACCCAGGTTACCTGGCTATGCCCGGGTGCCGCCCCCAGACTGAGAGCTGATCGCCCCCGTTCCAGTCGGTGATGGTCGACCAAGTGGTCCCGCCACACGCGGTTCAGCCGTTTTCCTGAAGCCGGGTCAGCGCTCGGAGCAGAAGGCACACAGACACGAAAGCTCAAGGCGGGCCGAACTGCATGGTCATAGACGCCGTGAATGTCCGACGGCCTTCTTTCAATTGGACCTCGCCGTGCGGAGATCGCCAGCATCCGCCGACGCCGGTAGCCCGAAGAGGCCGGCCGGAGGAAACGGATGCAGCGCAGGACCTTCGGGCTGGGATTGATCGCCCTCTCCCTTCCCACCATCGCCCGAGCGCAGGATCCCTGGCCCGTCCGCACCGCCCGGCTGATTGTGCCGCAGGCGCCGGGGAGCCCGATCGAGATTCCCACCCGCCTCGTCGCGGACCATCTCTCGCGCGCCCTCTCCGCCACCTTCATCGTGGAGAGCCGGCCGGGTGCCGGCGGCGGCATCGGCTCGCAATACGTAGCGCAGCAGCCGCCCGACGGCGCCACCTTCCTCGCCACCTCCGCCGGCATCTCCATCATCCCCACGCTGCAGCCGAATCTCGGCTTCGACCCCCGGCGCGACGTGGATCCGGTGAGCCTGCTCTGCGACGTGCCATCGGGTCTTCTCGTTCGCACGGAATCCCCCTTCGCCTCCCTGACCGGGCTGCTGGAGCATGCGAGGGCCCATCCCGGGCGGCTCACCTATGCCTCGGGCGGCGTCGGCTCGGCCAATCATCTCGCCGGCGCGCTCTTCTGCGCCATGGCCGGGGTAGAGATGACGCATGTGCCCTATCGCGGCGTCAGCCAAGCTGTCACGGCCGTCTATTCCGGCGACATCTCCCTCATCTTCGGTTCCACGCTGGAACTCATGCAGCATGTTCGCCAGGGCCGCGCGCGCATCCTCGGCGTCACCATGCCGCGTCGCGTGCCCGCCCTGCCGGATGTGCCGGCCATCTCCGAGATCGTGCCCGGCTACGCCGCGCCGAACTGGTTCTGCCTCATGGCCCCCAGGGGCCTGCCCCCTGCCCTCCTTGCCCGCCTCAGCACCGCCCTCGCCCCGCTCCGGGACGCGCCAGACTTCCAGGCCCGCATGGCCGAAGGCGCCGCCACAGCGCGGATGGATGGCCCCGGCCCGCTCGCGGCGCGGTTGGCCGAGGAGGTGCCGAAATGGCGTGACCTCGTGCTCCAGACCGGCATCCGGCCGGATTGAGGAACTGCCGATGCAACCCCGCCTGACCAATCCGGTGAAGGAGAAGCTGCGCGCGGGTCAACCCGTGCTCGGCATCAGCGTGCGCATGGTGCGTTCCGCCGACATCGCACGCATCGCGCGCGGCAGCGGCCACGACTTCCTGTTCATCGACACCCAGCATGCGGTCTTCGACCTGGAGACGATCATCCACATCGCCCAGGCAGCGGAGGCCATCGGCATTGCGCCGCTGGTGCGGGTGCGCGGGGTGGAGGACCCCGATGTCTCCCTCCTGCTCGACAACGGCGTGACCGGCATCGTCTTTCCCGACATCTCGACCGTGGAGCAGGCACGGCGGGCAGTGGAGATCACGCGCTTCCCGCCGCTCGGGCGGCGCTCGGTCGCGGGTGGCTACGCGCAGTTCGACTTCCGTCCCGTTCCCCTGCCGGAGGCGACCGCGCAGCTGAACGACAGCACCCTGCTGGTGTTGATGATCGAGACGGTGGAGGGGCAGGAGAATGCGGAGGCCATCGCGGGCGTGCCGGGCATCGACGTCCTCCATGTCGGCACAAACGACCTCCTGGTCACCCTCGGCAAACCCGGACAGTTCGATGGCCCTGAAGCAGTCGCGGCACAGGACCGCGTTATAGCGGCCGCCCGCGCCAACGGCATCGCCGCAGGGTGCGGCGGCAACCGCGATGTCGCGCGCCAGGTCGACGCAATCCGCCGCGGCGCGCTGTTCCTGACCACGCAGACGGATATCGCGCTGCTCAACGCCGCGGCCACGAGCTGGGCCGCCGGTATTCGGGCCGCGCTGGAGGAGAAGGCTTGAGCGAAGGACTGCAGGTTTCGGCGGAGACCATCCGCGCCCAGGTCACCGCCGTGCTGACCGCCTGGGGAATGGACCCGGCCGCGATCCGCACCACCGCCGAAGTGATGGTGGAGACGGATCTGGCCGGGGTGGACAGCCACGGCATCTCGATGCTGATGGACTACGATGCCTCCCGCCGGAAGGGGAAGCTGAACCTTCAGGCGCGCCCACGCATCATACGGGAAAATGCTGTCACGGCGCTGGTGGATGCGGAGGCGGGGCTCGGTCATCCCGCGGCGGTGATGGGGATGGAGCTGGCCATCGCCAAGGCGCGCGCGATGGGAGTGGGTGTCGTCACCGTGCGGAACTCCCATCATTTCGGCGCCGCGGGCTACTACGCGGCGCTGGCGCCGGCCCATGGGCTGATCGGCATGGTCACCAGCGCCACGCGCACCATCAGCATGGTGCCCACCCGTTCGCGCGCGCCGCTGCTCGGCACCAACCCGCTCGCCTTCTGCGCGCCCGCCGGGCGCAACCGCGCCTTCCGGCTGGACATGGCGACCACCACCACCGCGAACAACAAGGTGCGTGTCTATGGGCTGAACGGGCGGAGCTTGCCGCCGGGATGGGCGGTGGACGGGGACGGAGCGCCTGTGACCGACCCTGCCGAGGCGAGGCGCCTGGTGGCCGAGGGCCGCGAGGGCGGGCTGACGCCGCTGGGCGGGATGCCGGAGATGGCCTCCCACAAGGGCTATGGGCTGGCGATGATGGTTCATATCCTCGGCGGCACCCTTTCCGGCGCCTCCTTCTCACCGATCCGCGTGAGGACGCAGCGGCCGGACGACCCCGACAACCTCGGCCATTTCTTCATGGCCATCGATCCCGACTCTTTCCGTGAGGAGGGCGAGTTCGAGGCCGATCTGGACGATGCGCTGGACGTGCTGCGCGCCGCCCCACCCGCGGATCCGGCGCTGCCCGTCCTCGTTCCGGGCGACCCCGAGGCGGCATCGCGCGAGCGGCGGCTGCGAGACGGCGTGCCGATGCCGCGCAGCCTGGCCGACCAGCTCCGCGCGGTCTGCGAAGGATGCGGCGCGCCCTATCTGCTGGAATAGGCCGCCCCACGCGACATGGGAGGACAGAGAGGATGACCAGCGCCATTTCCCGCCGGGGCCTGCTGGCGGGTGCCCTCGCGGCCGAGCCAGCTACGGCGCAGACGGAGGCCTCCCAGCCCCTGCGCCTCATCGTCACGGCGGCGGCGGGGGGCTCGACAGATGTCGTCGCTCGCATCGTCGCGCCGGGCATGTCCGAGGCGCTGGGGGGACGCCCCGTGCTGGTGGAGAATCGCGGCGGGGCCGGCGGGGTGATCGGGGCAGAGGCGGTGGCCACCGCCGCGCCGGACGGCGCCACGCTCGGCTTCTTCACCGTCACCGCGGCCGTGCTGAACGCCTTCCTGCACCGGAACCTTCGCTTCGAGACGGCGAAGGCCTTCGCGCCCGTCTCGCTGGTCATCACCATGCCGATGCTGGTGACGGTGGGGAACCATGTGCCGGCTCGCAGCCTTGAGGAGTTCGTGGCCCTGATGAAGGAACGGCCAGGGCGCCTGACCTATGGCTCCTCCGGCCCCGGCTCGATCAACCATCTGGGCGGGCTGATGCTGTGCAATCGCACGGGATGCCGCGCGGAGCACATCCCCTACCGCGGCGCCGGCCCCGCCATCGCCTTCATGATCTCGGGGGATACGGATTTCCTGGTGGAGGGCATCGCCTCTCAGGCGCCCTTCGCGCAACAGGGCGCCATTCGCGCCATCGCCGTCACCTCGCCGCAGCGCAGCTCATTGCTTCCCGATGTGCCGACCGTGATCGAGCAGGGCGTGCCCGGCTTCGAGATCCTCAACTGGATGGGCGTCTTCGCGCCCGCCGCCACCCCCGCCCCGACCATCGCGCGGCTGGAGGCGGCCAGCCGCGCCGCCGTCTCGGACCCCGCCGGGGCGCACCGCCTGCGCGAGGCCGGCACCGAGCCCGTCGGCTCCTCGTCCGAGGAATTGCGGCACTTCTGGGAGGGGCAGCTCCGCCTCTGGGGGCCGGTGGTGGCGGAATCCGGCGTATCCCTGGGATGAGCATGCCGCCGAGCCTTTTCGCCCCGCCGCAGCTCGTCCGGGCGGAGGTCTTCGCCACCCTGCCGGACCACTTCCGCAGGCAGGCCAGCCCCGAGCGCGCCGCCTCGGGCCGTGGCGTGCCCGCGCGGGGCTGCTTCCTCGAGGGTCCGTCCTTCGACCGCGAGGGCAACCTCTATGTCACGGACATTCCCTTCGGCCGCGTCTTTCGCATCTCACCGGCGGGCGACTGGACGCTCGTCGCCGAGTATGACGGCGAGCCGAACGGGCTGAAGATCCATCGGGACGGGCGCATCTTCATTGCCGACTACCGCCAGGGCATCCTGCTGCTCGACCCCGCCAGCGGCCGCGTCACCCCGCTGCTGGAGGGATACAAGGCGGAGCGCTTCAAGGGGGTGAACGACCTCGTCTTCGCCCGCAACGGCGACCTCTACTTCACCGATCAGGGCCAGACCGGGCTGCAGGACCCGACGGGCCGCGTTTATCGCCTGCGCGCGGCGGATGGCCGGCTGGAGCGCCTGGCCGACAACCTGCCCAGCCCCAATGGCCTCGTGCTGAACGGGGCCGAGAGCATCCTCCATGTGGCCGTCACCCGCGCCAATGCGGTGTGGCGCCTGCCGCTGCTGCCGGATGGCTCGGTGCTCCGCATGGGGCTCTTCCTCCAGCTCTCGGGCGGGCGCGGGCCGGACGGGCTGGCGATGGACGAGGAGGACGGGCTGGCGGTGGCACACCCCGACATGGGCGCGGTCTGGGTCTTCGACCATCGCGGCGAGCCGCGCTGGCGCATCCAGTCCCCGGGTAGCGATGTGGTGACGAACCTCGCCTATGGCGGGCCGGGGAACCGCGTGCTGCATATCGTGGATTCCATCGCCGGCCAGATCCACCGGGCGGAGCTGCCCGTGCCGGGGCGGGGCATGTTCTCCCACGGCTGATTCCGCGGCCGCTACTCGATGGTGATGCCCGCTTCCCGCACCAGCCGGCCCATTGCCTCGCGCCGCTCGCGCACGAAGCCGGCGAAGCTGTCGGGGTCGCTGCCCACCGGCACCGCGCCGATGGCGGCGAAGCGGTCCCGCACCATCGGCGTGTCCAGCGCGTGGCGCACGCCGACATGCAGCCGCTCCACGATGCGGCGCGGGGTGCCGGGCGGGGCGAACATGCCGTTCCACTCATCCACCACCACCCCGGGCAGCCCGGCTTCCGCCATGGTGGGCACATCCGGCAGGGCGCTCACCCGACTCTCTGAGGCGACGGCGAGGGCCCGGAGGCGGCCGTCGAGGATGAGCTGCGTGGCGGAGTTCACCGTGGCCATGGCGAAGGCCACATTCCCCGCCAGAACATCCTGCATCGCGGCCGAGCCGCCGCGATAGGGCACATGCGCCATCTCCAGCCCGGTCTGGCGCAGGAACAGCACGCTGGCTAGATGCGAGCCCGTGGCATTGCCCGAGGAACCATAAGAGAGCTGCCCCGCGCGCGCCCTGGCATGGGCGATGAAGCCCGCCATGTCCGTGGCGGGAAGCCGTGGGCTGGCGATCATCACCTGCGGCAGCAGCGTCACCTGCGTCACCGGAACGAAGACGGCGTAGTCGAAGGAGAGACCGCGCAGCAGGAAGGGGTTCACCACATGGCCCAGCGCGTCCACCAGCACCGTCTGGCCGTCCGGCGCGGAGCGCGCCACCTCCGCCGCGCCGATGGAGCCGCCGCCGCCGCCGCGATTCTCCACCAATACGGGCTGGCCGAGATACTCGCCCAGGGCCGGGCCGATCACCCGAGCGGTGGTGTCGGTTCCGCCCCCGGGCGCATAGGGCGAGACGATCCGCACCGGGCCGGTGGGGAAGGCACGCTCCTGGGCCAGGGCCGCGCCGGTGGCCAGCGCGCCCGCCCCGGCCAGCAGCGCCCTGCGCGCGAGGCGGGCGCCCGGTTCCCCCGCGCCTCTCATTCCGGCCTCAGCCCGGCGATCTCGACGGCCCGCCGCGCCTTGGCCAGCTCGCCCTGCAGGAAGGCGGAGACGCCGAGGGTGGTGAGCTCCGGGCCGGTTGGCGGCTCGTTGCCGAGGGCAGCGAGGCGGGCGAGCACATCGGGATCCGACGCGGCGGCGGTGATGGCGGATTGCAGCGCGCGCAGGGCCTCGGCCGGCGTGCCGGCGGGCGCGAAGAGGCCGACGAAGGAGGTGGCCACGAAGCCCTGCACGCCCTGCTCGATGAAGGTGGCCACCTCCGGCACCTGCGGCGAGCGCTTCGGCGCGGCGACGCCAAGAATGCGGCCGCGCCCTTCCCGGTGCAGGTCCAGCACGCTCGCCAGCTCGGTGAGGATGCCGTCCACATTCCCCGCGATGAAGTCGGGCAGGGTGTTGCCGCCGCCGCGATAGGGCACATGGATGAGGTTGGCGCCGGTCGCGGCCTTGAACAGCTCCAGCGGCAGGTGGTTGGCGCCGCCGGTGCCGGAGGTGCCGATCGTGATGCCGCCCTGCTTCTGCCTGGAGAGGGAGACGAGTTCGGTGAGATTCCGCGCGGGCAGGTCGGGGCGGATTATGATCACCATGGGCGCTTGGCCGAGCAGGGCCACAGGCACCAGATCCGCCATCGCGTCGTAGCGCGGCGCGGCCATCAGCAACGGGCCGTTCACGATGGAGCCGGGGCTGCCGATCAGCAGCGTGTAGCCATCCGGCCGCGAACGCACCACCGCCTCGGTCCCGATCGCCCCCGTCGCCCCGCTGCGGTTCTCCACCACCACGGGCTGGCCGAGGCGCGCGCTGATCTGCGCCGCGAAGAGGCGCGCCGTGACGTCGCTGTTGCCGCCCGCGGCGAAGGGCACGATGAAGCGGATCGGGCGGTTCGGCCAGGGCGCTCCCGGCGTCGTGGTCTGCGCCCGAACGCCATGCGCCTGCACCGTGAGGCCCGCGGCGAGCGCGAGCACCCCTCGCCGGCCGATCCCCGGTTCGCCCATCCCCGTTCCCTCCTCCGCGGCGCCCGCTCTCGCGGCGGGCTCGCCCTGCGCGACGCTAGACCCAGTAGGGCGGAAAGCCCGAGGATTTCTGCTCGGCCTCCAGCAGCCGCAGCATCGCGTGCCACTCCAGCACGCCATAAGGGCGCCGCGCGCCAGGCTGGTAGAGATGCGCGGTCTTCGCCAGCACATGCTCGGAAGGCAGGGTCAGCTCCGTGCGGGCCGCCATCGCATCCACCTGCGCGCGGCAGGACATCTCGAGCTGGTACATGGTGTTGAAGGCCTGCTGCAGCGTCGCGCCGCAGGTGAGCAGCCCGTGGTTGCGCATGATCATCGCGTCATGCGGGCCGAGATCGGCCACGATCCGCTCCCGCTCCGAGAGGTCGATCGCGGGCCCCTCGTAGTCATGCGTCCCGAGATGGCCGACGAAGCGGATCGCCGTCTGGTTCAGGGGCAGCAGCCCGCATTCCATCGCGGCGACCGCCATCCCCGCGCGCGTGTGGGTATGGAGCACCGCGGCCACGTCCGGACGCGCCTTGTGGATGGCGCCATGGATCACGTAGCCGGACTTGTTGATCCCGTAATCCGTGTCCGGCTTCCAGAGGATGTTCCCCTCCACATCGATCCTGGCCAGGCTGGTCGCCGTGATCTCCCTGTAGAGCAGCCCGTAGAGGTTGATCAGAAGGTGGTCCGTGCCGGGTATGCGCAGTGTGATGTGGTTGTAGATCATGTCGGTCATGCCATAAGCATCGACCAGCCTGTAGCAGGCGGCGAGATCCAGCCGCGCCTGCCACTCCTCCGGACTCACCTGGTCGCGGATCGAGGGCCAATCCGTGCCGTAACGCGGCGCCACATTGTCCACCGGCGTTCCTCCCATCCTGCTTCTTGCCGCCATTCCTTCCAGATGCGGGGCGCCGCCGTCCAATACCGAGCTTTGGGCCGCGCATAGATGCGGCTAATGGCCGGGGCTAACCACCGGCCAGCTAACCACCGGGCCGAGCGGCGGCGATGCCCTCCTCGGCCAGCGTGCTGCGCAGATGCTCGACGAAATGGCCGAGCAGCGTGGAGGCGACCATGCCGCGCGGCCGCACCAGCACGGTGTCGAAGCCGATGGGCGGATCCAGGGGGCGCACGACCAGGGTGGGAAAGGGCATGGTCCGCAGCATCAGCGGCTCCACCAGCGCCACCCCGCAGCCATGCCGGGCCAGCATGATGCCGGTCAGCGACACGCTCACCTGCACCACGATCGGCGGCGCGATCCCGGCCTGGGACAGCGCGCGATCGACATAGCCGCGGAACAGATTCTGCGGCAGGTAGGTGATCAGCGGGTACTCCGCCAGCGCCCGCACGGGGATGCAAGGCAGCCGCGCCAGCGGATGGTCCTCCGGCATCACGCATTCGAGGGAGGAGCGCACCAGCAGCTCCGTCTCCACCTGTCGGTTCACCACGGGCTCGTGCACCACGCCCAGTTCCACCTCCCGGCTGGCCACGCGGTCCACCACCTGCGGGGATGTCAGGGATTGCAGCGCCACCCGCGTGCCCGGCCGCGCGACCAGGAAGGTGGCCGCCGCCTTGGCGAGATAGCCATTGGCGATGGGAAACGCGGCTGCGACCGAGAGCGTGCCCAGCCGCCCGCCCGCCAGGTCCTGCGCCAGCCGCTCCACCGCGGCGAGGCGGCTGAACACCGCCTCGACATCGGGCAGCATGGCCTGCGCCTCCGGCGTCGGCTGCAGCCGCCCGCCGATGCGGTTGAACAGCGGGAAGCGGAGCTGCGCCTCGCAATGCTTCAGCACGGTGCTGACGGAGGGCTGGGTGACGTTCAGCAGCCGCGCCGCGCCCGTGACCGAGCCGGTGCGCATGATCGCGTGAAACACCTCAAACTGGCGCAGGTTCATCCGCTGTCCGTCTTGTCCTCCGCGCGCCGCCGGCAACCGCGCTGGCGAGAGTGGCGGATTCCCCGGGAGAGCGCCAAGGGCGGTGCCGCCAGACCCCCTCACCCCGCCGCAGAGAAGCCGTAAAGCGCGGCCGGGTTCGCGGCCAGCGCCCTGGCCAGCACCGCTTCGTAGCCGATCCAGCCCGCGAGCCGCTCCAGGGCACGCCGGTCGTCGATCGGCTCGAAGGGCTCGATGGTGCCGGCATCCCCGCTCCGCGTCCGTGCGGTGTGCGGCCAGTCGCTGCCCCAGAGCAGCCGCTCCGGCGCCTCGCGTGCCAGCGCGGCGACGAGATTCGCCAGCACCGGCGCGTCCTCGGGCTCCGGCACCACACGCTGCGGAGCGGAGAGCTTCACATGCATCCCATCCGTGCCCACCAGTTGCAGAAGGCCCGCGCCCGCCTCCTCCAGCGTCGTGGAACCGCGCCCGACCAGGCCGAAATGGTCCAGCACCACCGGCAGCCCCGCGCGTTGCAGCACGGGCCGCAGCGCTGCGATCACCCCATGCGCGGCGAAGACCTGCAGGTGCCAGCCGCTGCCGCGCAGCCGGCCAGCAAAGGCCTCCACCTCGGCCTGGGCCCGGCGCGTGTCGTCCATCCCGGATGTGTGCAGATTCAGTCGCACGCCGCGCGCGCCCTGCGCGTGCAGCGCGGCCAGCTCGGCATCCCCGATGCCGGGATCCAGCACCAGCACGGCCCGCGCGCGGGCGCCGAGCTGACGCACCGCGTCCAGGGTGCAGCGGTTGTCCGTGCCGTAGACGCTGGGCTGCACCACCACCACGCGGTCAAGCCGGTGGGTGTCCAGGAAGGCGCGCAGATCGGCCACATCGGCCCGCCCCGGCGTGTAGTTGCGCGCGGGGTCGAAGGGGAAGGTGGCGGGGTCGCCGAAGGCGTGGGTGTGGCAGTCCGTGCTGCCGGCGGGAAGGATCATCGACGCTACTCCAATGTAGCGCCGGAGGCCTGCACCACCGGGCCCCATGTGGCGATCTGGCGGTCCCAGAACGCCGTGAACTCGGCCGGGCGGGAGCCGACGGGATCGAGGCCGAGATCCACCATACGCTGACGGCAACCGGGCTCCGTCACGGCCTGCACGGCAGCATCGGCCAGCCGCTCGACGATCGGCGCGGGCGTGCCGGACGGCGCGAAGACACCGTGCCAAATATACGTCTCATAACCCGGCACCCCGGCCTCCGCGACCGTCGGCACCTCCGGCAGCAACGGGGCGCGCGCGGTGGTGGTGACGCCCAGCGCGCGAAACCGGCCGTCGCGCACATAGGGCAGCAGCGCGGGGATGACATTGACCATGAAGTCGATCTGCCCGGCCATCATGTCGTTGATGGCCGGCCCCTCGCCGCGATAGGGCACATGAGTCGCCTCCACCCCCGCCATGCGGGCGAAGAGCGCGGCGGAGAGGTGCAGGATCGTACCCGGGCCGGAGGTGCCGTAGCTGTAGCCGCCGGGCTTCGCCTTCATCAACGCGATGAACTCGCCCACCGTGCGCGCTGGGATGTCGGCGCGGATGGCCAGCACGTTCGGGCTCATCGCCACCTGGCTGACCGCCACGAAATCCCGCCGCGCATCGTAGGGCAGGTTGCGGTAGAGAAACCCGTTCAGCACCGCCGAGGAGACGGTGTGCAGCGCGATGGTGTAGCCATCCGGCGGTGATTTCGCGACCGCGTCCGTGCCGATGGTGCCGCCCGCGCCGCCGCGATTTTCCACGACAACGGGTTGGCCCAGCGCGGGCGTCATGCAGCCCGCAACCAGCCGCGCCACGATGTCCGCCGTGCCCGCGGCCGCGAAGGGCACGACCATGCGGATCGGCCGCGTGGGAAAGGGCGCGGACTGCGCGAGGGCGGGCGCGTGAGCGGCGGCGCAGCCCAGCGCAGCGCCCAGTCCGGCAATGGTGAGCAGGCGCCACATGGGTCCCATCTCCGTCAGTCCACGGTGATATTCGCGGCGCGCACCACCTCGGCCCATTTTCGGCGCTCGGCGGCGGCGAAGTCGCGGAAGGCGTCGGGACTGTTGCCGGAGGGTTCAGCGCCTTCCGACACGATGCGCGCACGAACCTCCGGCTCGTGGATCGCGGCCGCGATCTCGTGCTGCAGCCGCTCCACGACCGTCCGCGGCGTGCCGGCCGGCGCCATGATCCCGTACCAGGCGCTCATCTCGTACCCCGGCACCCCCGCCTCCGCGACCGTCGGCACATCGGGCAGGGTCGGCACACGCGCAGGCGAGGTGACGGCCAACGCCCGCGCCAGCCCGTCCCGCACCAGGCCGATGGAGGATGGGATGGTCGCCGGCATCATCTGCAGCGTGCCCGAGACGAGGTCATTCAGTGCCGGCCCCGCGCCACGATAGGGGATGTGCTGGATGTCGATCCCAGCCTTCAGCGCGAAATAGGCGCCGGCCAGGTGATTGGCCGAACCATTCCCGGCCGACCCGTAATTCAGCGCGCCCGGCTTCTCCTTCGCCATGGCGATCAGTTCGGCCAGATCCGTCACGGGCAGGCGCGGGTTCACCAGCATGAGCATCGGTGCCGCTGCCAGCAGCGTCACCGCCACGAGCGCCTGCGCCGGATCCGGGCGAAGGTTGCGGAAAAGACTGGGATTCACCGCGATCGGGCCGATATTGCCGACCAGCAGGGTGTAGCCATCCGGCGCGGCATCGGCGGCGAGCTGCGTTGCCAGGTTGCCTGCCGCGCCGGGCCGGTTGTCCACGACGATGGGAGTGCCGAGGCGCTGCCCGGCCTTGTCCGCCACGGCGCGCGCCAGCACATCCGTGCCACCGCCGGGGGCGTAGGGCACGATCAGCCGGATCGGGCGGTTGGGCCATCCTCCCGGAACGCCCTGCGCGGTGGCGGAGCGCGATAGGGCCACCGCAAGGCTGGCCCCGCAAAGCAGACGACGACGCATGTCCTGGTCCCCTCCCCCCGTTGCACACGCGGCTCTTCTTCGCGCCCGACTTCAGGGGCGCGGCAGATTACCAGGCGCGTTCAGACACCTGGCATGGCGCGGATGCGGGCCGCGATCCCGGCGCCGGTGGCGGCGGTGCCGAGGCGCCCGCCGACATCCTCGGTAGACTCCCCTGCCAATACCGCCTCGGCCACCGCGGCCTCGACGGCGCGGCTGGCGCTGGCAAAGGCCTCGCTGCCCAGCCGGTCCGCATGCCAGTCCAGCAGCTGCGCGCCGGAGAGGATGAGGGAGAGGGGGTTGGCCCTGTCCTGCCCGGCGATGTCGGGCGCCGAGCCATGTGCCGCCTGCGCCATCGCGTAGCGCACCCCCGCATTCACCGAGCCACCAAGCCCGATGCTGCCCGACAGCTCGGCGGTGAGGTCCGAGAGGATGTCGCCGAACATGTTTGTGGTGACGATCACGTCGAAATTTTGCGGGGCGCGCACGACATGCGCGCACATCGCGTCGATGATGTACTCATCGAGCACCACCTCCGGGAAGTCCGCTGCGACCTTGCGGCACTCCTCCAGGAACATCCCGTCCCCGATCTTCAGCACATTCGCCTTGTGCACGGCGCTGACATGCTTCTTGCGCGTCATCGCCAGCCGGAAAGCCGCGCGGGCGATGCGCTCGCAGCAATGGCGAGTGATACGGCGGAGCGAGATGCAGACATCAGGCGTGACGAGGATCTCGCTGCCACCAGATTCCATGTTCCGGTCGGCGTAGAAGCCTTCCGTGTTCTCGCGCACCACCACCAGGTCGAACTCCGCCTGGGCGTGGTGCCGCACGCCTGGGTAGGTGCGCGCCGGGCGCACATTAGCGAAAAGGTCGAGATTCTTGCGGAAGAACATGGAAGGGTTGATCCCTCCCTTGCTCTCATCCGTGTAGTCGAAGGTGGACATGGGGCCGAGCACCAGCCCGTCCGCGGCGCGGACCTTCTCCAGCAGCTCCGGCCGCACAGTGGTGCCATGGCGCGCAAGGCTCTCATGCCCGGCAATATCGCCGTCCAGACGCAGCCCCAGGCCGAAACGGTCCGAGGCGGCCTCCAACACGGCGATGGTGGCCGCCGTGATCTCCGGTCCGATCCCATCCCCCGGCAGAACGATGAGATGCATGGAATTGCTGCCGGCCATCCTGTTCCTCGTCCACCTCGGATACTGTCGTATACCAGTGCGTCCCGAGATGTCGAGCGGCATGGCGGAGCACCCGCCCTGCGGCTATCCATGATGCATGACGCCAGCCCCCCGGACCCAGGCGCCCGATCTCGGGCGTGACGCCTATGAGCGCGTGAAATCCGCCATCCGCGACGGCAGCCTCGCCCCCGGCTCTCGCCTGACGGAGGCGGAGCTGGCCATGCGGCTCGGCATTTCCCGCACGCCGATCCGCCAGGCGCTCACACGGCTTGAGACCGAGGGGCTGCTGAGCCACGAGCCGCGCCGGGGTGTGGTGGTCAGCCGGCCCGACCACCAGCAGGTCATCGAACTCTATGCGCTCCGGGAGGTGCTGGAGGGCACGGCGGCCCATTTCGCCGCCCAGCATGCGGGCGAGGCTGAACTCAACGCGCTGACACGGCTGGTCGAGGAGGAGGCGGGCGCGCTGGATCGGCCCGACGAGCTTTCGAGCATCAACATGCGGCTGCACACCCTGCTGCACCGGGCGGCCCATAACCGCTATCTGCTCCGGGCCCTGGCGCAGATGACGGATACCATGGCCCTGCTGCCGACCATGCTGGGCGACCCTGTCCGCGCCCGCCAGTCGCACTCCGAGCACCAGGCGCTGCTCGAAGCCATCCGGCGCCGTGATGGGCCGGCTTCGGACGCCGCGATGCGGCGCCACCTGCGCTCGGCGCAGGAGCACCGAATCACCTGGCTGATGCGGCAGCCAGCCGGGGATTAGGTTCGGGTTAGATGTCAGGCACCTGCGGCCGGCGTCGTGTGCAAGTTGGTCCCCAAATCCGCCGTCCGCGCACATGCGATCGGGGCGTGCCGCTTCGCCGTGGTGATCAGGACGAGGATGTGGCGGAGAAACTGCGCCGGTTCCGGGTTCGTGCCACCGGGGCTGCACGTGGGTGAAACAAGCGCTGCCGTCGTCCTTAAGCTGGTCCGCTCCTCGGGCCTTACAATCCGGAGCCCCTCCATCCGACGGCCAGGGCGGCGCGGGAGGGAAGTCCCCTGCCACCGCGCCCCGATGTGCAGACCGTCCGGACAAAATACGTCCCGATTCACCTACGCTCGGCTCACCTTCTCATTGGCTGGCGGACGCCAAGGCGCGCTGGAGAATGGTCGGTATTATCCCGCCAGACTGGATCAGGCGAACCTCTCGCGTCGTATCGAGCAGCGCGCTGGCCGTGCCCTGCAGGGAGCTTCCATCGGCACGGCGCAGCGTGACGGGAAGGGTGGCGCGCGGCGCCAGGGCAGCCGGATCCCAGCCGATCTCGATGATGTCCCCTGGGTGCAGGCCGAGCGTGTCGAAGCGCCATCCCTCCGGCAGCCGCAGCGGCAGCACGCCCATGCCGACAAGGTTGGAGCGGTGGATGCGCTCGAAGCTGTTGGCCAGCACCGCCCGGGCGCCGAGGAGTTGTGCCCCCTTGGCCGCCCAGTCCCGTGAGGAGCCGGTGCCGTAGCGCTCGCCGGCCAGGATCACGACTGGCAGCCCTGCCGCGGTGTAGCGCGCCGCAGCGCGCCAGACGGGTAACGCCTCGCCCGTTGGCGCGAAGACGCTGTGCCCGGCCGGAAGATGCGGCGTCAGGTGGTTCACCGCCGCCTTGTTCGTGAACAGCCCGCGCAGCATCACCTCCCAATTGCCGCGGTGCGAGGCGTAGACGTTGAGGCCACGCGGGTTCTCCCCGTGCTCCACAAGCCAGTCGGCGGCATCGCTGCGCGCCGGGATCGCGCCGGCGGGGGAGATGTGGTCGGTGGTGATGTCGTCGCCGAGCACCAGCAGCGGATGGGCCATAAGGGTTCCGGCGTCCTGGCTCTCCGGCCCGAAATCGACGAAGGGCGGCGGGCGCAGATAGGTGGAAGCTGTATCCCAGGGAAAGAGTGGCGTGGCAGGCGCATCCAGCCCCGCCCAGGCCGCAGAGCGGTCCGCCTCCTCCCCTGCCGCCGCGATATCGCCCGGGTCGCTCGCGGCCGCCACAGCCGCCTCGATTTCCGCCGCGCGCGGCCAGAGATCGGTCAGATGGACGGGCCGTCCGTCCGGCGCGGTGCCCAGCACGTCTTTCGTGATGTCGAGGCCCGCGCGCCCGGCAATGGCATAGGCGACCACCATGGGAGGCGAGGCGAGCAGCGCGGCTTCGATCTGCGCATGCACCCGCCCAGGGAAGTTGCGATTGCCCGAGAGCACGGCGACGGGCTTCAGCCCGCCCGTCTCCACGGCCTCCGCCACGGCTGGCAGCAGCGGGCCGGAATTGCCGATGCAGGTTGCGCAGCCATAGCCGGCGATGCCGAAGCCGAGCGCCTCCAGGTCCTGCAGCAGCCCCGCCCGCCGCAGCCGGCGCTCCGCGCTGGGCGAGCCGGGGGTGAGCGAGGTCTTGACCCAGGACGGCACGGAAAGGCGGACCGCGCGCGCCTTTTGCGCCACCAGCCCCGCCGCGACGAGCAGGCCGAGATCCGTGGTGTTGGTGCAGGAGGTGATGGCGGCGATCGCCACGGCATCGGCGGGGATGCCGTTGACCGCGGCAGCGGCGGCGTGGGTTCCCGACATGGTCAGGGCGGCCGGCACCTCGGCAGGTGCCAAGCGATCCTGCGGCCGGCGCGGCCCGGCGAGGGACGGCCGAAGGGTGGACAGGTCCAGTTCCAGCACGTCGGTGTAGCGCGGAGCGTCGTCTGGATCGTACCAGAGGCCCTGCGCCTTGGCGTAAGCCTCCACCAGAGCGACTTGCGCCGGCTCCCTCCCTGTTGCCCGCAGGTAATCGAGCGTGTGGCCGTCGATCGGGAACATGCCCGTGGTCGCGCCGTACTCGGGCGCCATGTTGGACACCACGGCGCGTTGACCCGCCGCGAGAGTGCCGACGCCCGGCCCGAAGAACTCCACAAACTCACCGGAGATACCAAACTGGCGCAACAACCGCGTGACCGCCAGGGCCAGGTCCGTGGCGAAGCTGCCCTCCGGGAGCGCGCCCGTCAGCCGCACGCCAATGACATCCGGCACGCGCAGCGAAACGGGCACGTCGAACATTACGCCCTCAGCTTCGATGCCGCCGACACCCCAGCCGAGCACGCCGATGCCGTTCACCATGGGCGTGTGACTGTCCGTGCCGACGAGCGTGTCCGGTACCGCCCAGGCCTCGCCATCGCGCATTTCCGTCGTCACGATGGTGGCGAGCCGCTCGAGGTTGATGGTGTGCATGATGCCGGTGCCCGGCGGAAAGACCCGGAAACCGCTGACAGCCTGGGCGGCCCACTTCATGAACCGGTAGCGTTCGGCGTTGCGCGCCATCTCGTTGGCCATGTTCGCCTGCAGGGCGCCGGGCGCGCCCGAGACGTCCACGGGAAGGGAGTGGTCCGTGGAGGTCGCGACCGGCACGGCGGGGTTCAGCCGCGCGGGATCACCGCCCGCCCGGACCAGCACGTCCCGCATCGCGGCGATGTCCACCAGGGCCGGGCCGCAGGTGGTATCGTGCATGAGGATGCGGGTCGGAGCGAAGGGGATTTCCGCTTCCGAGCGGCCCGTTTCCAGCCAGGCCAGCAGGGCGGCGCGCGCAGCCCCGCGTATCTCGGGCTCTGGCTGGCGGAGCACGTTCTCCAGCAGAACGCGGTGGCACCAAGGCATGCGGGCCAGGATGTCAGTACCTCCCGCCGCGGTTGGCAGATCAACCACGCGCCGTCGGCCGAAGGCACCTTCCAACCAGCGGGTCGGAGCCGGCCCGGTACCGCCCTGCAGGCCGGGGTACGGAATGCTGTGTTTGCTGCTCATCGATCCTAATGCCTCCACCGTGGCTAAACTCGGAAGGGAGGGTTCACGCCACCCACCACCGGACGGAGAGCCCGCCCTGGCACCCAGACCCGCCCGTCGAACAGCTGGCGTGCGGTGCGGTAGAAGGAGCCGGATCGCGCCCTCCAGCTGTCATCCTCGCGGGCCACCTCAGCCCCGACCGTCAGCACGCCCGACGGCGTGCACGGACAAAGACGGCGGCATTGGCCGCATCCACCAGCGACGCCTCCACCACACCGAGGCCGGGCACCTCCAGCCGGTCCACCACCCAGCCTGTGGGCAGCAGCCGGCCCGTCGTGGCGCCACCGGGCTCGATGAAGTCGAGGCGCACCGGCGCCCCCGTGCCGCCCACGCCGGGAATGGCGAGGTTGCCGTCATAACGCGCCCGCCCCTCCTCCACGGGAAAGGTGCCATGAATGATCTTCTTCGTGTTGGTGTTGTAGATGCGGACCGTCGCGCTGTCCCCGCTTGCGTCCACCAGCCCTTCCTCCACCGCGAAGGGGCCGACCGACGAGCTCATGTTGCCGCAGTTGCCGCGGTAGCCGACGCGGCTCTCGCGGATGAGGGTCTGGCCGAAGGTATGGTCCACATCCGCATCCTCCCGCGTGGAGGGTGCGAGGACGCAGACTTTGGACAGGGAAGAAACGCCGCCGCCCATGCCGTCCAGCTGGCGGCCGCAGGGATCGGGCGTGCCCATCGCGACCGTGAACAGTGCGTCCCACGCGGCGCGGTCCGCCGGGAGGTCACGCGCGTGGAACATGATGGCTTTGCTGGTGCCCCCGCGCATGAAGACGGCGGGGATGGATTCCTGAATCACGGCAGTTCCTCTATGGCCTGTGGGTCTCGTGCCCAGCCCTTCCTTCCCGGGACTCAGGCGCGGGCCTTGCTCTGCCCGCCCTCGGTCAGGTCGAAGCGCGTCACCTCGTCCAGCGCGTTGCCGAACCAGGCGTCGATCGCGCAGGCGCGCTCGCCCTGCGCCACCATCCGTCCGGCATCGTCGAGCAGCAGCGGCAGGTCGTGCCCCGGAAGCAGGAGGGTACCCGGCACCTCGCGCCAGGTGGCGTTCACCCGCGCGATGGAGGCGGCATGGGCTGTGGCATCCAGCGTCATGTCGGCGCGCCCCGTGGCCAGCTCCGAACGGTTCTTCGCCACATCGGCCGAGAAGATGGTGCGTGGCGCACCCTCCAGCACGAAGACGAGGTGGTGCAGCGTGTGGCCCGGCGCGGTGAAGCAGGTGATCCCCGGCAGCCCCGTCTCGCCATCCCGCAGCCGGCGTAGGCGCCGGTGCCGCGCCAGTTCGCGGATGGTGAACTCGGGATAGAGCGGATCGCCATCCGGCAGGGCGAGTGCCATCTCCAGCTCGGCCTCGCCGGCATGGAGGGTGGCGTGCGGGAACATCGGCCAGTTCAGGCAGTGGTCGTAATGCAAATGGGTCAGCAGCAGGTCCGTCACCGCCTCCGGCGCCACACCCGCGGCCTGGAGCTGCGTCAGCAGGCGCCGCCGCGCCCCGAAGCCGCCCGTGTCCAGCAATGCAATGCGCCCCCCCGGCCCGCGCGCGAGCGCGACCGTGCTCCAGCCCAGTCCGCCATGGTACTTGGATTTTCCGGGATAGCCCTGCAGCAGGGTCTCGACCGTCCAGGACATCGGATCGCTCTCTTTCGTCTTGGGCATGAACTTGCATTTTCCTCCATTAAAATGCTTTCTCCAAGCAGAAGACGACTGGGAGGGGTCGCGCTGCGCGCCATGGGCGGCCAGCGTCCAGATGCCTGGGTCCTTCCCATCGCCAGGAATGATCGCGGCGCGGCTCCTCTCCGTCGCTGCGGTGACAGTGGAGGCGACCATGCTGAGGCGTAGAATGCTGGGGGCGGCCGCAGCGCTGCCGGGCTGGGCGATGTCGGGCCGTGCGCTGGCCCAGGGCGAGACCTGGCCGGACCGTTCCGTGCTGATGATCGTGCCCTACGCGCCCGGCGGCTCGAACGACGTGGTGGCGCGGCTGCTCACCCCCGGATTGCTGGCCGCCTTCGGGCGCTCCTTCGTCGTCGAGAACCGCGCGGGCGGCGGCGGCTCGGTGGGCATGGGACAGGTCGCGCGCGCGAGGCCGGATGGCTACACGCTGCTCGTCTCCTCGGCCTCGAACCACGTCTTCAACCACCTCGTCGTGCCCGACCAGGGCTACGACCCCCGCCAGGCGCTCTCTGCCATTTCAATGATGGTGGACGTGCCGAACGCGCTGGCCGTGCACCCGTCCCTGGGCTTGACGGACGTGCAGGGCCTTCTCGCCAAGATCCGCGCCACGCGGGGCGGCCTCAGCTTCGCGTCCACCGGCGTCGGCAGCAGCAACCATCTGGCTGGCGAGCTGCTGCGGCTGCGCACCGGGGTGGAGCTGAACCACGTCCCCTATCGCGGCGGCGGCCCGGCTCTGTCAGACCTGATCGCAGGCACCGTGCCGATGGCCTTCCTCAACCTGCCGACCGTGCTGCCCGCACATGAGGCGGGGCACGTGAAGATTCTCGGTGTCGGCGGCAAGAAGCGGCTCTCCAGCCGCCCGGACATCCCGACCATCGGCGAGCAAGGCGTGCCCGATTACGAGGTGCAGTCCTGGACGGGCCTCTTCGCGCCCCGCGGCACGCCGCGGCCGATCATCGATCGCCTGGCGGCGGAGATGCGCAACCTGCTCGGCGCGCCTGCCATGCGGCAGCGGCTGCAGGAGCTAGGCTCCGAGGACATCTGGGCCGGACCGGACGAGACGGATGCCTTCGTGCGGGCCGAGTTCGATCGCTGGGCGCCGATCGTGAAGCAGAGCGGCGCGACGAACAACTGAGTGTCCGTGGGCGCCCATTGCGCCTGCGGCCCCAGGAGGGAGAAGGAGTTCTCCCTCCTGGACCTCCCTCATCTTTGTCTGTTTGGCTACCGCGAAATGCCTGGCTTGCGGTGCTCCTGAGGTCCTGGACCTCAGGCGACTGAAAAGGCGATTCCCGCCACCAACGCCCTTTGTCCGCAGTACGCGAGCAATCAGGGCATCCGCGGCAGCCTCGAAAAAGAAGATGAGGGGTCCGGGGAGAATTCCTTCACCCCGGCGGAGGGTCCGGGAGGCGGCGCCTCCCGGGGCCACAAGCACCGGCAGATCAGACCCGGAACACGCCAAAATCAGCCGGCGAGCGCCCGAACGGACTCCATATCGGCGGTGGCGACGCTGACGCCCTCGCGCATGGCCCTCGCATGCATCGCCATCTCCCGGTCGCCCGGCGCCATCACCGGCTGGGCGGGATCGGCGGCCGGTGTGGAGCGCAGGATGGCCCCGAAATCCGCCATCCGCTCGCGCATCCAGTCGGCCGCGTGCAGCTTCGCCGTGTCGATCAGGATGAAGACATGGCCGAGATTTTGCGCGGCTTCCGGGTTCTTGTCCCAGGCCTGCACATGGGTGAGGTAGGCGGCGCCGGAGAGCAGCCCCGCCAGCAGGTCCACCATCACCGCCAGCCCGTAGCCCTTGTGCCCGCCGACCGGCAGGAGGAACCCTTCCAACCCCTTCTTCGGGTCGGTGGTCGGCTTGCCATCCACGTCCGCGGCCCAGCCCTCCGGCATGGGCTGGCCCCCCTGCAGCAGCTTGCGGATCTTGGCCCGCGCCGCAACCGAGAGTGCGATGTCGAGGATGATCGGGTCGCCGCCGGGGTTGGGCATACCGATGCCCATCGGGTTGTTGCCCACCCGCGTATCCTTGCCGCCCCAGGGTGCAATGGTCGTCGTCGCGTTGCTCGCGATGATGCTGGCGAAGCCCTCCTGCGCGGCGAGGAAGGCATACGGCAGGATCGGACCGAAATGGTTGCTGCCGCGCGCGAAGGCGGCCCCGATGCCCACCTCCCGCGCGGATTCCATCGCTGCCTCCAGCGCCTTCATGCCGACCAGCGGCCCGATGCCGTTGCGGCCATCCACCATGGAGAGCCCCGGCGCCATCCGCGCCACCTGCACCTCGGCCTGTGGGTCGATGCCGCCCACGCGCACGCGGTCCAGATACTGTGCGACGCGGCTGATGCCGTGGGTGCGCACGCCGAACATGTCGGCGAGCACCAGCACCTTGGCGGTCAGGGCGGCCTCCCCCGCCCGCATGCCGCCGCGCGTGAGGGCGCGCGCGGCGAAGTCGAGGAGGTCGCGTTCGGGAATGATGGTCTCGGTCATTCTTTTCTCTCGGGTATGCAGCGCGTCAGCCCTCGGGACTGATGCGGGCGTCTCGGATGATCGCGGCGAATTTCTGCGCCTCCTCCCGCACGAAGCCGCGGAACTCCGCAGGCGTCAGCCGGCGCGGGAGGATGCCCTGCTCCATCAGCTTCGCTGCCACTGCGCGGTCGGACAGGGCAGCATCGGCGGCACCGGCCAGCCGCTCCAATACCGCCGTCGGCGTGGCACCGGGCGCAAAGAGGCCAAACCAGTTGATGAGCTCGTAATTCTCGAGCCCCGGTGCTTCGCGCAGCGGCGCGACATCCGGCAGCTGCGGCATACGCTCCTTCGAGGTGACGGCCACCGCGCGGATCCGGCCGTCCTGGATCAGCGGCAACGCCGCGCCGAGACTGCTGAAGCTCATCGTCACGCGGCCCGTGGCCACGTCCGTCACCGCCGGCGCGGAGCCGCGATAGGGCACGTGCAGCACATCCGTGCCCGCCATGTAGTTCATCAGCTCCCCCGCCAGATGCTGCGGGTTGCCGATGCCGGAGGAGGAAAAGGAGAGCTCTCCCTTCTTCGTGCGGACATAGGCGATGAGCTCCGCCGGGGTCCGCACCGGCAGGGAGGCGGGCACCACCACAAGGCAGGGCACCGTGCCGCAGAGTGCAACCGGCGCAAGCTCCTTCTCGGCGTCGTAGGTCATGCGGCCGCGATAGAGCGAAGGGTTCACCGCAATCTCGCCTGCCGCGGCGAAGAGCACGGTGTAACCGTCTGCCGGCGCCTTCGCGACCGCCTGCGCCCCGATCATCGCGCTCGCTCCCGGGCGGTTCTCGACGATAATCGATTGCCCGAGAACGCTGCGCATCGACTCGCCAAGTAGTCGCGCCACGATGTCCACGCCGCCGCCGGGCGGGTAGCCAACGATGGCCTTTACGGGACGCTCCGGGAACTCGCCCTGGGCCCGGGCCTGACCGTTGGCCACTACCAGGGCGGCAGTCAAGAGCAGATCGCGACGTATGATCATGCGCGCGTTTCCTCGGCTTCTGTGGCACTACTTTGCATGTTGTCGGTTCAAAATGCAAAGTCACTCTTGGCCCCAGCCGCCATATTGCCGGCGGGCATCGATCACCCTACCGAGGCCCGGAACTGGAGATGACGCGCCGCATGCCTGAGACGCCGACCAGCACCGTCTCGCAAATCGTCCACGCGCTGGCGGAGGATATCAGCGCCGGCGTGCTCTCCGCCGGGGCCCACCTCTCCGCGCAGCGGCTGGCCGACCGCTTCGGCGTGTCCCGCTTCCCTGTCGGCCAGGCGCTCCGCGTGCTGGCGGACCACGGGGTGGTCACCACGGCGCCTCGGCGGGGCTTCTTCGTGGCCGATGAGGGCCGCGCGCACGCCGCCGCCCTGGGCGGCCGCCGCAGGCCCGAGGGCCTGGCCGCCGTCTACTTCGCCATCGCGGAGGACCGGGTGGCCGGCCGCCTGCCGGACACCATCTCCGAGGCCGCATTACGCGAACGCTACCGCGTGACGCGCGGCCAACTCGCCCAACTGCTGGACCGGATCGCCGCCGAGGGCTGGGCGGAACGCCGGGCCGGCTACGGGTGGCGCTTCTCCTCGGTGCTGACCACGCCCGACGCGCTGGAGCAGACCTATCGCCTTCGCCTCGCGATCGAGCCGGCCAGCCTGCTGGAGCCCGGCTATCGGCTGGACCCGGAGGTGGCCGCCCGCTGCCGCGCGGTGGAGGAGCATATGCTCGCCGGTGGCATCGAGACCGCCTCCTCGGACGCGCTTTATGACCGCGGTGTCCGCTACCACGAGGCGATCGTCGGGGCCTCGGGAAATCCCTTCATGCTGGAGGCGCTGCAGCGCGTGAACCGCGTGCGCCGGCTGTTGGTGTATCGCTCCCTGACCGACCGGCAACGCTACTCCCGGCAAGCACGAGAGCATCTTGTGATCCTAGACCTGCTGGAAGCGGGCCGCCGCGAGGAGGCTGCGGCGGCCATGTCCGCGCATCTTGCTGCAGTGATGGAAGGCCTCTCTGCCGTGCGGCCCCTGCTGGAAGCGCGCGTAGGCTGAATGCGCCGTAGACGATGTCACGCCAGACGAGACACATCGGCCATGGGCTTAGGGACTCGATTTCCCGCGCCCGCCTGACCAGTTCCGGGTTCCAGACCAGGTTTTGCCGACTGAACATCTCCTCTATCTAGCCCGAGTACAGCTTTGTCACTCCGGCTGATAGTTCACGCTCCTCAGCAAGTTCCCTGCCCTGCTAATCTCGGCGTCAATGAAGCGGCGCGTCTCCTCGATACTCTCCGTCACCGGTTCCAACACCTGGCCGGTCAGGCGTTGCACCACGGCGGGATCGCGCATCGTGTCCTGCATAAGCGCGTTCACGCGGCCGCAGATCTCGGTAGGCGTGCCCTTGGGAGCCCAGACGCCGTACCAGGACTGGAACTCGTAGCCGGGCAGGCCGGACTCGGCCATGGTCGGCACGTCGTTCGCCAGTACCGAGCGCTGTGGCGCCGCGATACCCAGCACGTTCACCCTCCCGTCCCCGCGCGCGGGAAGGATGGCGAAGGACGGGTCGATCAGCAGTTGCACGCTGCCCACCATTGTGTCCGTCAGGGCCGGCTGGGTGCCGCGATAGGTCACCATGTCGAGGTCGAGGCCGGTCCGGCGCAGGAACTCGATGGTGGCGAGATGACCAGCGGAACCGAGGGAGGATATGGCGAAGTTCCAGTCGCGGGGCCTCGCCTTCGCCGCCGTTATCACCTCGGCCAGCGTCTTCTCTGGCCGGGAGCCGGACGAGGCGAGGACCAGCGGCGCGCGGGCGGTGCGCGCCATCACCTCCAGGTCGCCTGGCTCGCGATCCGGTAGAGATGCCACCCAGAGGCCTTCCGTAGCGGGGGCGGGTCACGTAACGCGGCCAAGCGCTCGGCGCGGCTCTTGTCGCGCTCTGCCTCTCCACCTTCCCGGTCGAAGGAGCTGAGGTTACCCTTTGGGTGGGGTGCTGCATCGCCATCTTAGCTAGCTTGATAAGCTTTGCTCGGCTCCTGCCCACAGTACGCCTAGGAGGCTAAGGAAGCGTGCTTGGTCTTTTTAACCAGAGCCGTATTCGAAGGTGCATCACGATGACTTTCTTCCAATTAGTCCGGGACGATAGCGGATCGCCCGCGCACCATGTGCAGGCTATGTCTTGACCACAAGTTGGTTCGTGGCCGTGATCTTCTTTTCCATTGCATCGTCCGGCTCACCTGGCCCCAACAACATGCTCCTGACGGCCACGGGCGCAAACAACGGATTCGGTCGCGCATTGCCGCACGTCTTCGGGACAGGCGTAGGCATCTGCTGCATCCTGATGGGGCTCGCCGTGTTCGGCAGCCAACTTTTAGAGAACGAGACGTTCCGAAGCGTGCTGAAGTGGGGCGGCGTGGCTTACCTCGCTTGGCTCGCGTTCAAGATTGCCAGCAGCCGCCCCAAAGTCTCACTCGAAGGGAACGCCGAACGTGCCCGGCCGCTGACGTTTCTCTAGGCGGTGCTGTTTCAGGCACTTAACCCCAAAGTTTGGCTAGGCGGCGCAAGTGGCATCCTCACTTACGGCATTGCGTCTGGCGCATGGACTTCGTTGACGATGGGTATCGCCTTCGCGGCTGTATTCGCGCTGGTCAGTATGCCCTGCGGAGCAGCTTGGGCGCTGATTGGCGCCTCGGCGCGTCACCTTCTTCGGTCAAACTATGCTTTGAGGCTTTTCAACATCGCGATGGCTTTGTTGCTTCTTGCGTCGCTCGTCCCTGTGGTCCTGAGCTGACAGCCTCGGTAATCGGCTGAGCGACAATTTGAACTGTGATCGAACAATCCACACCTTGCTTTTCGTGCACGGCTTTCATCCTAAGCGCGGTCTCTCGAGCGACGCTGTTGCCGGACTGAAAATGGTCAAACCTATCTTCTAGGACGGGCATGAGATCGCGAAATCTGTCCCAATCGAGCGGCGCCAGCAACGTTCTCATTCCCATACCCCCGGCTCTCGCCAGCGGCCCGCAAGGTCAACCCTGATACCTGCACCGAGAATGTGGAAGGACCTGGTTAAAGATTACCCACAACTGGGCTCAGCTTAGCCGGGCCTCTAGAGCTGGACGCGACGCGCTACCGCGCGAAATACTGTCCGCCCGGATCTGAACTTCCGGCGATCGGGCCCCCCGCTGCATTGACGCCGCTAGGGCCGAGTGCGTCGCCTACTCCATCGAGACATTGTTGCGGCGGACGATCTCGCCCCACCGCGCGAATTCGCTTCGCATGTAGGCAGCCGCTTCGTCGGGACCGCTACTGTAGCGTGGCACCGCACCGATACTGAGGAGACGATCCTCGATCTCGGGGCCACGCAGGGTGGCATCGATGGCCGCGTGGGTCGCTGCAAGCGTCTCCTGCCCGACACCGCGAGGGTAGATGGACATCAGCCAGGTCACGGCCGTAAGGCCGGCGACGCCCTGCTCGATCAGCGTGGGAACGTCGGGGAGGCTGGCCAGCCGCTTCTCCGTACCGGCGGCGATTGCCTTGAGCCGACCAGACTGGATGTGCGGAATGGTAGAGGTAGCGGTCTCCAGGGCGAGGGAGACGGTGCCGGCGATCACGTCCGTCACGCCGAGCGAGCTGCCTCGATAGGGGACGTGCGTAATTTCCATTCCCATCAGGCGCTTCAACTCCTCCATGGCGAGGTGCGAGACGGTGCCATTGCCGGAAGACGCGTTGGTTAGCTGGCCCGGACGTGCCCTCGTGTAGCGGACCAGATCCTCAAGGTTGCTGACCGGCAGGGAAGGGTTGGCCACCAGCACGAAGGGCAGATCGCCGATCAGCCCGACGGCGTCAAAGTCCTTCAGCGTGTCGTAGGGGGTATTGCGGTAGAAATGCGGGTTGGTGCAGAGCGCCGACATATGGGCCAGCATCATCGTGGTGCCGTCCGGCGCCGATCGAGCGAGCTGGGCCAGAGCAACGCTGCCCCCCTGCCCCGGCTTGTTGTCCACGATGAAGTTGTCCGGCGATCGCGATGTCATTCGTTCCACCCAAAGGCGGGCGACCGT
Organism: Roseomonas sp. WA12; assembly: GCF_054165765.1. Lineage (NCBI taxonomy): Bacteria > Pseudomonadati > Pseudomonadota > Alphaproteobacteria > Acetobacterales > Roseomonadaceae > Roseomonas > Roseomonas sp. WA12. Next base: position 379,466 of record NZ_JBSTUI010000002.1, read on the forward strand.
GTCGGTCGCCTGCCCCGCAGGGAAGCCGACCATGATCTTGACCACTCGCTTTGGCGGCTGCGCCATGGTGCGCGGCACCGGGCCCAGCCCCGCGGCAGCACCGAGGACGGCCCGCCGGCCGATATGCGTCGTTGTCACGACCCGTTCCCTTCCTGTCCGTCTCGTCCCACAACCGCTCTTTTTTGTTCAGTGCGCCGCCCGCTTCATGGCGGCAGCAGTATTCACCATCGAATGCAGGCTGCGCGCGTAGTCGGTCGCACCCTGGTCATCCATGCGCGGGGCTACCCGCAGGTATTCCTTCAGACCGAGTATGGCCGGGCGCGGGCGACTGAGCAGCAGCTTGCAAAACCGCTCCGCCTCCTCTTTCAGGGAAGCAGCGGGCACCACTTGGCTCACGATGCCGTAGGTGAGCGCTCTTTGAGCGTCGATGAACTCGGCGGAGTATGCCATCCAGAGGACGGCGTTGCGGCTCATGCGCGCGGCCACTGCCGACATCACCATCGTCGGCATTACGTTGTGCTCGATTTCCGGCATGTTGAACGTCGCGGCGTCGCTCGCAAATGAGACGTCGGCGAGGGCGGTGATGGCGGTGCCGTACCCCATGCAGCGCCCCTCCACGGCAATGACTACCGGGACCTGCGCATTTCGGATCGCCGTGTAGCTACCGAAGATGCCGTCATACTCCGGCCGGCGGCTATAGGCCTCCGTGGCGGGCGGACCGTCTGCCTCGCGAATGCGGCCGGTACAGAAATCGGGACCCGCGGCAGTGATCAGCACGGCGTCCGACTCCTCGTGTGCGCGGAGGAGAGCCTGGCTCATCCGCGTGGCCATGCCGTCGGACACGCCGCCTCCATCGCGCCCGAGAGTGACACGAAGCAGACGTCCGTCCTGGACAATCGCGAGCGGGTCGGACATCAGCAGTTTTCTCCTTGAAGGGCCGGCACGAGTTCACTCGGCGCTGTGTTGGGTGCGGCGGAAGTGGCACCCGCCAGGACGTGCCAGATGGCACGGGGAGTCATCGGCAGGGCGTCGATGGAAGCGCCGCGTGCGGCCAGGGCGTCGTTGACGGCGCCCGCGATGGCAGCGGGACCGCCGAGATACCCGGCCTCGCCCGAGCCCTTCTGCCCGAAGCTGGTGAGCGGCGAGGGCGTGCAATGGTCGGCGATCGAGATGGACGGCACCTCGTGGGCGCTGGGCATGAGGTAGTCTGCGAAGCTGCCAGACAGGAACTGCCCGTCCTCCGAAAAGGCGAACTGTTCCATCAGCGCAGCGCCGAGGCCGTGCGCCACGCCACCATAGGTCATGCCGTGCACCACATCCGGGCTGATCATCACGCCGCAGTCGTGGCCGACGGCGTAGCGGTGCAGCGTCACCTTCCCCGTCTCGGGGTCGATGCTCGCCAGCACGACATGCGACTCAAAGGAGTGGCAGGGATACATCTGGATGCGGCCATCCGCCGTCGGCATATCGCCGCCGGTCGGCACCTCCCAGACGAACTTCTCCTGCAGCCCCGGCTCCATGCCCTCCGGCATCTCGTGGTAGCGACGATGCGCTATTTCGACCAGCGCGTCCCAGGCCATGCGGCGCGAAGCATCCTCCCGCAGCACCGCGTCGCCGCCGTCCCAGAGGACCGCCTCTGGCAGGACCTGCAAGGCATGCGCCGCGATGCGGATCATCTTGTCCCGCAGCAGACGTGCCGCGCCTGCCGCCGCTCCGCCGAGCATGATGGCCATGCGGCTACCGACAGGGCTGTTGGAGGGCAGCGCGCCGAGGGAATCCGCGTGGATCACGCGGATGCTGTCGGGCTCCCGGTGCAGAACCTCCCCCACCACCGTGGACACGAGAGTCTCGTGGGCCTGGCCAGAACTGGAGGTGCCCATCAGCGCCGTCACCGCCCCGTTCAGGTCAATGCGGACGAGGCAGGAGTCCATCCAGGTCGTGGTCTGGTTCTTCGGGTTGAAGAGGGGCTCGAAGGCAGAGTTGCCGCCCGAGGGCTCGAGGCAGGTGGAGACGCCGATGCCCGCCAGCAGACCCTGGCCACGGAGCGCGTCGCGCTCCCTCAGCAGATCGGGATAGCCGGCGGCGGCAAGGGCCTTATCCAGCACCGCCTGGTAGTCACCAGAGTCGTAGGTCGTGCCGCTCGGGATGAGGTAGGGGAACTCCTCCTTGCCGATCAGGTTCCGCCTTCGCAACTCGATCCGATCCATGCCGAGAAAGCGGGCAACCCGGTCCATCCCAGTCTCGATGGCATAGTTGGTGGGTGCCTGGCCGAAGCCTCGCACGGCCTCCTGCGGCGTCTTGTTCGTCATGACCGAGATGGCGTCGTACTCGACGCTCGCGATGCGATACGGGCCGACGATGGCGCCGACGGGCTTGCCGAGCTGCAGCGGCGAACGCCCGGCATAGGCGCCGATGTCGTCCACTGCCCGCATCTTCATCGACTGCACCGTGCCGTCCCCGTCGAAGGCCAGCGTGACGTCGAAGATGCGGTCCGGACCCTGCATGTCGCCGCCCCGCATGTTCTCCAGCCGGTCCTCCAGGAACCGGACCGGGCGCCCGAGCATGCGGGAGAGATAGCCGACGAGGACGGAGTGCTTCAGCCCGCGCTTCACGCCGTAGCTGCCGCCCACGTCCACGTCGAAGTGCACGCGCACGGAGTTTCCGGGCAGGCGCAGGCAGCGGGCCATCAGGTCCGGATACTTCGGCATCTGGATGGAGGCCCAGACATCGAGGATGCCGGTGGCGTCGTTCCAATCGCAGGTTACGACGAACGTCTCGATCGGCACGGTGGAGGAGCGGCCCCAGCGCACGCGGTAGGAGAGCTGGTGTTCCGCCGCCGCGAAGTCCTGCGCAACCGGGCCCCAGGTAAACAGACGCTGCCAGATGACGTTGGAGCCGTGGGCGGGATGGACGAGCGGCGCATCCGGCTCCATGGCCCGCTCGGGATCCATGATGTGGGAGGTTGCTTCGTACTCGATCTCGATGAGCTCGCTCGCGTCCTCGGCCAGCGCGCGGCTCTCGGCGACGACGGCCACCACCCACTCGCCCGCGTAGCGGACGACGCCGTTGGCCAGGGGGAAGCGCTCCACCTTCGGGGCATCCACGCCCGGGAGCATCGGATCGAGGTCCGGCGTCAACTGGTCGCCCGTGAGAACGGCGTGCACGCCCGGGATCGCAAGGGCAGCGGAGACATCTATCGAAGTGATCCGCGCGCTCGCGTGGGGGCTGGCGACGATCGCGACGTGCAGCAGCCCCGGCGGCTGGATGTCGGCGGCGTAGCGCCCCTGGCCGACGACGAAGCGCCGGTGTTCCACGGCACGGCGGCGGCGGCCGATGTAGCGGAACGCCTCATAGGCCTTGTCGCGCGGGGCGTCAGCCATGGGCGGGAACTCCGGCCGCGAGCTTCACGGCGTCGACGATCTGCTGGTACCCGGTGCAGCGGCAGATGGTCCCACCGATGGCGTCCCGGATTGCCGCCTCGTCAGGATGTGGGTTGCGGGCGAGCAGGTCCTGGCAGGCGATGAGCATGCCGGGGGTGCAGTAGCCGCACTGCATCGCGTGGGTCTCGCAGAAGGCATCCTGCAGGGCGGAAAGCCTGCCCCGCTCCGGTGCAAGCCCCTCGACGGTGGTCACAAAGAGGCCGTCGGCCTGCACAGCGAAGATGCAGCACGATCGCACGGGGTCGCCGTCCAGGAGGACGGAGCAGGCACCGCACACGCCGTGCTCGCAGCCCACATGCGTGCCGGTCAGCCCCAGCGCTTCCCGCAGGAAGTCGACGAGCGTGGTGCGAGGCTCCACGGTACGGCGGTAGAGGCGGCCGTTGACCGTGATCTCGACCGTCGCGAGCGCGGGGGCAAGGGAGGTGGAGGACATCGCGGGACCCCTAATCAAGCGGCGAGGGCAGTGACGGGGGTGGTGCCGGCGCGCAGCAGCACGCGCGTCAGCAACACAGCGGCAAGGTGGCGGCGATAGGCGACATCGGCCTGCAGATCGGCCCCGGGCTCGCTCTGGGCCACGGCGGCTTCCGCCACGTCACGCGCCAGGGCGAGTTCGATACGATGCCCGACGAGGACGTTTGCGAGTTCTGGGAAGGCGAGCGGCGTGCTGGCCATACCGCCCAGGCCGAGGGCGGCACGCCGGCAGGTCCCGTCGGCCGCGATCTGGAGCTGGCACGCGGCGGAGGCGATCGCGAAGTCGCCGTGGCGGATTGCCGTCTCCTCGAAGGCACAGGCGATGCCCGGCCCTTCCCAGACCGGCCACTCGATGCCCGTCACGCACTCGGTCTCTGCCGTGGCGGTGAACATAGCGCCGAAGAAGAACTCCGAGGCGGGCACGGTGCGCGCGCCGCACTCCCGGCTCCGCAGGTGGATCCGGGCATCGAGGACGAGAGCGGCGAGGGGCAACTCCGCCGAGGGATCGGCATGGACGAGGCTGCCGCCGACTGTGCCGCGATTGCGGGTCTGAACGTGGCCGACCCAGTGCAGCGCGGCGCCCAGGAGCGGAACGGACCCGCGCAGGACGGCGCTCTCCTCCAGGTCCCGTTGCCGGGTCGTGGCGCCCGTTGCGACCAAGCCCCGCGCGGCCGCTATGCCGCGCAGCGTGTCGAGCCGGTTGACGTCCACCAGCATGGCCGGCCGCGCCAAGCGCATCGCCATCATGGGCACGAGGCTCTGCCCGCCTGCGATCAGCTTGGCGTCCGGCCCGTGCTGGGCCAGCACCTCTAGAGCGTGTTCCAGGGTCACGGGACGGATGTAGTCGAAGGGGGCCGCCTTCATGCTCGGTTCCTTGCGGGGCGCGGAGGTGGGCCATGGAGCGGCGTACCTGCGGTCATCGCGCCCTCCCAGTCGTCGTTGTTCGAAGAAGCCTCAGCGGGCCCGCCGTTCAGTTACGGCCGACCGCCGGGCTGTCCAAACCAGATTTTCTCAGGCAGCGTGAAGAAATCTCACGCCGGCGAGCCTTTCCCGCGATGCGCCGCTTGTGCCAGCTTCCGCGCCCGGAGCCATGCGAGCGCATCGGGAGGAAGAGGGCCACGATGTTCGAGCGCGTCGATGCATTGCTTGTGCACTACACGGTGGAGGGCCCGGACGACGCGCCGGTTCTGCTGATGCTTCACTCGCTCGGCACTTCCCTGCACGTCTGGGATCCGCAGGTGCGCTCGCTGTCGCGCAGCTTCCGCGTGATCCGGCCGGACCTCCGCGGCCACGGCCTCACCTCCGTTCCGGCCGGCCCCTACAGCATGGCGCAGATGGCTGCTGACATGCTCGGGCTGATGGACGCGCTGGGCATCGCGCGCGCCCACCTTGCCGGCATCTCCATCGGTGGGCGCATCGCCTTGGAGATGGCGGCCCTGGCACCGAAGCGCGTCGAGAGCCTGATCCTCTGCGACACTGCCCTCGCCTTTCCCCCGGCGGCGCTGTGGCAGCAGCGGGCCGAGGCGGTGCGAGCCGACGGAATCGCGGCCATCGCCGACGCCGTGATGGCGCGCTGGGTGGTTGACGCGACGCGCCCAGACTCCTGTGGGCTGCGGCAGATGCTGCTCCGCACGCCGGCGGAGGGCTATGCCGGCGCCGCCGAGGCGCTGCGCGACGCGACGGCCGCATCCATCCAGGGGCGGGTCGCGTGCCCGGCCACCATCATCGTCGGGGAGAAGGACAGCTCGACCCCGCCCGAGGCTGCGCAGGCGATCCACGCCTCCATCCCCGGCAGTACGTTAGCTGTCATCCCCGCCGGAGCGCACATCCCGACCTACGAGTGCGCGGAGGCGGTGACACGGGCCTGCCGCGTCGCGCTGGCCGGTCACGCTCCGTCCCGCCCCTAGCCGCCCAGCAAGAAAAGGACAGCAGTTCATGGAGATGACGGGCGAGCGGCGGATCGCCGCCCCGCGTCAGGTGGTCTGGGACGCGCTAAACGACCCCGGCGTGCTGCGGGCTTCAATCCCGGGCTGCGAGAGCATCGAGCGAGCTGCAGCAGACTGCTTCGAGGCGCGGGTTGCCATGCGGGTCGGCCCCATGGCGATCCGCTTCGGCGGCAAGGTGAAGCTGGAGAACCTGCAGCCCCCGGAGCGCTACTCGATCAGCGGCGAGGGTAGCGGCGGAGCCATGGGCTTCGCCAAAGGGAACGCCGACGTGGTGCTGCAGGAGGATGGGCCGGGCGCCACGCGCCTGGGCTACACGGCACGGGCGCAGATCGGCGGCAAGATGGCGCAGCTCGGGGCGCGCCTGATCGATTCCACGGCGAAGCAGGTGTCCGACCAGTTCTTCACGGCCTTCGCCACCCACGTTGAGCAGGCCTACGCGCAGGCCGGTTCTCCGGCCAGCGAGGCGCCACCCGCGCTCACTGCGGCCACGGTGACGGCCGTCCCGCCGCAGCTCGCACCCGCTGAAGCCCTGAGCGGCGGCCCGCCCTCACTTGCAGCCTCTCCCGATCGAGCCGCCGCTGCCCCGGGATGGATCCTGTACGCGGCGGCCGCCGCGCTCCTGGCGGCCATTGCCTACGCGCTGCTCTGATCGCCGGCCAGCAGGCTAGGGCAGGCCGGCAACGTTGTCCCTGCATCCCAGGGCCGCTATCCAGGTCCCCGCATCGCAATGAACCGCCGTCTCCCGCCCCTCAACGCCGTTCGTGCCTTCGAGGCTGCGGGTCGGCACTCGAGCCTGACGAAGGCCGCGGCGGAGCTCGGCGTCACCCATGGCGCGGTAAGCCGGCAGGTGGCGCAGCTCGAGGCTTGGTTGGGCGTACCGCTTTTCCTGCGCCGTCCCGCGCAGCTCGTGCTGACCGATGCGGGCCGCGGGTACCTGGCTGAGGCCACGGCGGCATTGGACCGCCTGTCGCTGGCGTCGATGCAGGTCCGGGAACAGGCATTCACCGGTACCTTGCACGTCAACGCGCCGCCTACCTTCACTATGCGCTGGCTGATTCCCCGCATGTCCGGCTTTCAGCGGCGGCATCCCGAGGTCGAGATCCGCATGACGACGTCGCTCGGGCCGGTGGCCTTCGACGGCACCTACGACATCGCGATCCGCGGATCCCTGGCGCCGCTGCAGGCCGCGGTATCCGCCGCCTTCATGACCGAGGTGATCGTCCCGGTCTGCCACGCGGACCTAGCGGAGGGTGGGCGCCTGGTGCGGCCGGATCAGCTCTCCGCTCACACCCTGATCGCCTACGCGACGCAGCCCTACTCCTGGCCTGAATGGCTGGCCGCCGCCGACGTCCCGCAGCTACGCCCGGCGGGAACCCTACAATTTGAGCAGATGTACTTCGCGCTGCAGGCCGCGGCCGAAGGGCTCGGAGTTGTGCTCGTGCCCATCTTCCTCACCATCGACGACATCATTGCCGGGCGTCTCTGCGCGCCCTTCGGCACGCTGGCGGCACGGCAGAGACAGTACTACGCGGTCGCAAATGCACGCACACCCGTCATCGACGACTTCGTCGGATGGCTGATGCAGGAGGGCAGGGACACCGAGATGTCCATGGCCATCTCGGCCTCCCCGAATTCTTGACGCGCGCGGCGCTCCGGTCAGGGCCCGTACTGCATTTCCCGGAGCCAAGCCTCAGAGCTCGTGAGGTTTCCTGATACCCGTTGAGCAAAACTGATTCATGCTTTCCGTCTCCTGAGGACAGACTGCCGCAAAATCTGCGGGCACTGGCCGCGCGCAGGAGAGACCGGGGAGGCATGTGGTGCTGCTCTGCTGCGCTTACCCGCCCGTGCGCGATCGCTTGGCGGAAATCCGACACTGCGCCCGTCCAGGCATGCTCGTACACCCCACGCCGCCACGGCCTACAGCATTAGCGGGGCAGCATGATACACCGGCGGCAGGGGCCTGCTGCCGACATCCTCGCCTTCGCCGGCCGCACCGGGCATCCCGGTGGCACGAAGCGCATCCGGCACGGGAGATTTCTGCCCCATGATAGAGTTGGTCTCCCCGGACGCCGCACGCGATCGTCTCCATGCTGCAGGCCTCTTGACGCAGGGCATAAGGGCCTTTCTGCCCGCCTCGGAGGGGAGCTGTCCGATTAACGGGGCAGACAGGTCTCTGAGGGCCGAGATGACTTCCCTCCAGGCTCTCTACCGCACGGCGCGGGCGCTCCTCGCGGAGATGCCGCTGCGGTCGCAGCGGAACGCAGAACAAAAGGCCGCGGGCGAGGCGCTCACCCACGTGGCGGCAGCTGCAGCGCGGGACTTCTTCAATCGCCATGCTACCCAGATCTACGCGGAGCTGACGAGCGGCGGCGCGCGCCCTCTCCGCGTAGATGAGCTCCTTTGGGGAGCCGCGGCGCGTCTTCCGGGCATTCTCCCATCGGAGGCCGAGCTGGCCGGGGAGAGCCGCCTGCTGCAGCAGGACAAGGACGGGCTTGAGATCCCGCAAGGCCTGTTCATCAGCGCGGTCATGTCGGACCGGGCCTGCGGCCAACACCTCATCCGCGCCATGCTGCGTCCGCGGCCGGACGCCCTCGCTCTCCTGGATGACTTCGTGCGGACCGGAAGGGCGGACCTGGGGACGATCCGCATTGAGGTGGAGGGTGAGACCGCCACGGTCACAATCCACAACGAGCGCTACCTCAACTCCGAGGACGACACGACCGTGGGCCCGATGGAGGCCGCCGTCGATCTCGTCCTGCTCCACCCGGGTGTGCGCATGGGCGTGCTGCGCGGCAGCGCCGTACATCACCCGAAGTACGGCGGCCGCCGCGTCTTCCGTTCAGGCATCAACCTCACGCGCATCTATCAGGGCAAGCAAAGCTACATCTCTTTCCTGTTCCGAAACCTCGGCCTTCACAGCAAGCTGTATCGGGGCATCCTGCCACTCGACCTGCCGGACAGCCTGGAGATGCCGCTCGACGGGCCGGAGCTGACGGCGGAGAAGCTCTGGATCGCCGTGGTCGAGTCCTTCGCGATCGGCGGGGGCTGCCAGCTGCTGCTGGTGGTCGATTACGTGATCGCCGAGGAGGGTTCCTACTTCAGTCTGCCGGCACGGAAGGAAGGCATTCTGCCGGGCACCGCGAATATGCGCCTGCCACGTTTCGTCGGCGAACGCTTCGCGCGGCAGGCGATCATGTTCGACAAGATCTTCCGGGCCGATACGCCGGAAGGCCGCATGATCGCGAACCAGGTGGTGCCGCGGGACGAGATCGAGGCGACGCTCAGGGACTGCGTCGACAACGCGACCGGCTCGGGCATGGTGAGCGCCGGGGCGAACCGGAAGGCGATCCGCGTCCAGGCGAAGCCGACGGACCTGTTCCGCGCCTACATGGCCACTTACGCGCGCGACCAAGCCTTCTGCCACCTGAGCGAGCAGCTGGTGCGGAACCTGGAGCGCCACTGGAACGCCCGGGAGCGCCGGCTGTGACCACCTCGCTCGGCGCCATGCTCCGCGCCACCGCGCAGGTCCACGCGGCCAGGGTCGCAATCCGCGACGACACCGGCTGCCTAACCTGGCGCGACTACGCTGACCGCATCGCGCGCACGGCCGGTGCCTTCCGCCTCCATGGCCTCCGCCCGGGACAGCGCTTCGGCATCCTCGCGCGGAACAGCGTCGCCCAGGCCCTGCTGATCAACGCCGGCTACTGGGGCGGCATGGTGCCCTTCCCGGTCAATCGCCGAAGCCCGGCGTCCTTCTCACGCCCGCGCCACGATCCTCCGCCTCCAGTGCTTGAATGATCTGAATGGTTCGTCCGCGGGCGACGATGCCGATGCAGCGGGTCACGCCCGCCTTCAGAATGCGGATGCTTCGGTCGCTCTCGAAGCGGCCGCGCATCCAGTCCAACGCCTCGGGCGGGATCTGCGGCAGGTCCGCCGCTTCCACGCCGTAGCGGAGGCTCACATCCGCCTGAATGCCGGTCACGATGCGCGCGAAGGCGCTGGCGGGCGGCGGCGCGACCTGAACCAGCGCCACGCGGGACATGGAGGCTTCCGGCAACCGCGAGGCGTCATTGCTGGCCAGGAGCCAGTTGACCGAGGAGAGGTCGAGTTCAGTCAGGCGATAGTGGTCGTGGTAGCGGGCCGCCGTCTCGGGCTCGAGGAGAGGCAGAAGGATGTCCGGCGCCGACTCTCCCGCTTCAGTGCCGGTGACGGGATTGTGCCTCCGGGTTGTCACCTACCCTTCTGGTCAAGAGCGTTTTCGCTTTGCGGCTGGCCGCCGTCGTCCTTCTTGAAGGGCTGGCACCCGCGCCATGATCAGTATGCCTAAGCCCCGCTCCGGGAAGCCGCTGCCCCGCATACAAGAAACCGTCCGGACGTCCATCGGCGCCTGCTCACGGCTTCAACCCGTTCTGGATGCTGCAACGACTCAGCAAGCCCTAGCTCTGAGCCCGAGCTCAGAGGGAACTACCGCCCATTCACACAATCTCCGGTTGCATATACGAGATTAATAATCTTAGAAGGGTTCGTGTCATTTGGCCATGGAGTGTCGAGCTTAAAGAGACACACGCGAAGTTAATGGGGAGGCCAAGTCTCATGGAGGCGCAGCTCAACCTGATGATCGAGACGATTCCATAGGTTTGGACAACCAACTCATGAGGAAAATCCAATGAGCGGCTCCCTTGTTAATCTGACCGTTGGCGAGAACGGCTCCTTCGGGAACGAAGTGCTTGGTATCCGGTCGCTCGTACCGCTCCGGGTGGACGTCGTCAGTGGCGGCGCGACGCAGGGTGACGACACCTACACAGGCGACAGCGTTCTGGAGGCCAAGGTCACCCTGGGTTTGAACCCGCAGGTTTCCCTCGGCATTCTGCAGGCGGCGCAGGACAACGTCGCGAGCGGCCTTGGCGGCAACGACACCATGTCCGGCCTCGCGGGGAATGACACCCTCAACGGCGACGCCGGCGACGACACGCTGGACGGCGGCATCGGCAATGACAGGCTGAATGGCGGCACGGGCGCCGACACCCTGCTCGGTGATGCGGGCGATGACGTGCTCGTGGGCGGCGCGGGCCGGGACACGCTGACCGGCGGTGACGGCAACGACCGCTTCGTCTTCACCAGCGCCACGGATTCCCAGGCTGCCTTCGCGGGTCGCGACACCATCACCGACTGGGCCGAGGGCGACAGCATCGATCTCAGCGGCCTCGATGGCGATCCCACTCTCGCGGGCATCCAGGGCTTCATCTTCCGCGGCATCACCGCGACGCCCGAGAAGGCCGGGGCCGGCGAGGTGTTCGTCCATCAGTTCCAGGGCAACACCTATATCGACATCGGCCTCGATGGCGACGGCAACCGCGACATGGTGATCAAGCTCACCGGGCTCCACACGCTCGACGGGAGCGACTTCTCTGGCATTGCGACGAGCCAGACCCTGACCGGCACGCCCGGCAACGACACGCTGACCGGCTCGTCGGCCGACGACCAGCTCAGCGGGTTCGCTGGCAATGACCGGCTGAGTGGCGGCAGCGGCAACGACACGCTGACCGGCGGCACGGGCCGTGACGTGATGACCGGCGGCGCCGGCAACGACGTCTTCGCCTTCACCAGCGCCACGGACTCCCTGCCCACCGCTGCCGGGCGCGACGTGATCACGGACTGGAGCGATGGCGACACCATCGACCTCAGTGCCATCGACACCGACCCCAGCATCGCGGGCATCCAGGGCTTCGTGTTCCGCGGTACCAGCACCACGCCGGACAAGGCGATGGCCGGCGAGATCTTCATCAACCAGTTCGAAGGCAACACCTTCATCAACATCGGCGTCGATGGCGATGGCACGCGTGACATCATGATCCAGCTGAACGGGCTGCACGCCCTCGACGCTGCCGACTTCGTCGGTGCGACCGTGGACACGACGCCGACGGGCACGCCGGGGAACGACACGCTGACCGGCTCGGCGGGTGATGACGTGATCAGCGGTCTTGCCGGCAACGACCGGCTGAACGGCGGCACCGGCAACGACACGCTGATCGGCGGCACGGGCCGTGACACGCTGACCGGTGGTGCCGGCAGCGACATCTTCGCCTTCACCAGCGGCGCGGATTCCCTGACCACCACCGCCGGGCGCGACGTCATCACGGACTGGAGCGATGACGACTTCATCGACCTCAGTGCCATCGACACCGATCCCGACGCCGACGGGATCCAGGGCTTCGTGTTCCGCGGCACCAGCGAGACGCCCGAGAAGGCCGGGGCCGGTGAGGTGTTCGTCCATCAGTTCCAGGGCAACACCTATATCGACATCGGCCTCGATGGCGACGGCAACCGCGACATGATGATCCAGCTGAACGGCCTTCACACCGTCCAGGCCAGCGACTTCATCGGCGTGGCCTGAACCTCGCCCTAAGCGCCGCCCGGGACGGCCCCCTGCGCCTCGCGCAGGGGGCCGTTCTAACCCGGTAACCGTGTTGGCGCTTGCTGCAGTGAAAGCTCTCCAACTCAACTAAGGACAGGAATTCGATGTCGCTCCGCAAGGCCCTCCTGGGCGCCACCATTCTCGCGCTGCCGGCCACGGCCATAGCACAGACGCCGTTCCAGCCGGTGACCGGCCTCTACATCGCGGGCGGCGCCGGTGCGAACTGGCTGATGGACTCCGAACTCGACCAGGGCAGCGCCGCGGCGCGTGCCGGCCTCGGCCGCGGCGGTGAACTGCGCTTCGACACCGGCTTCGTTGGCCTGGCCAGCATCGGCTGGGGCTTCGGCAACGGCTTCCGCGCCGAGGTCGAGGGTAACTTCCGCCGCAACAACGTCGACGGTGCGTCCGGCTTCGGCGGGCTGAGCCGTCCGCTGAACACCGGCGGCCACGTGCTCAACTACGGCGTGATGGGCAACGTCTTCTACGACTTCGTCATCCCCGGCTTCCCCGTGCAGCCCTATCTCGGCGCGGGCGCCGGTTATGTCTGGACCAACTACCAGGGCGTTCGCGTCCAGGGTGCGGGCGCTGGCGCCACCCGGCTGGACCTGTTCGGGACGGATGGCAACTTCGCCTATCAGGGCATTGCGGGCGCAGCCCTGCCGATTGCCGCCGTGCCCGGCCTGAGCCTAACGGCCGAGTACCGCTTCCTTGGCACGACCGAGCCGCGGATCGCCTCCCGCTTCACCCCGGCCGGCGGCGTCGCCTCCGCCACCCGCACCGAGGTCGAGAACTACAACCATTCCGTGATGCTCGGCGTTCGCTACGCCTTCGGCCAGCCGCGCCCGGCGCCCGTCGCCGCCTACGCTCCGGCACCTGCCGCTCAGCCGGCTCCGGCCCGCACCTACCTGGTGTTCTTCGACTTCGACCGCGCTGACCTGACGGACCGCGCCCGCCAGATCATCGCCGAGGCCGCCCAGGCGGTGAACTCCACCGGCACGACGCGCATCGAGGTGGCTGGCCATGCCGACCGCTCGGGCACGCCGCAGTACAACCAGCGCCTGTCGCAGCGTCGCGCCGAGGCGGTTGCCGCTGAGCTCGCCCGCCGCGGCATCTCGCGCGGCCAGATGTCGATCCAGGCCTTCGGCGAGAGCCGTCCGCTGGTCCCGACGGCCGATGGCGTGCGCGAGCCGCAGAACCGTCGCGTCGAGATCGTCCTGCGCTAAGCAGCACGACCTCTCGCTAAAGAACTGGAAGGGGCGGGGCCGAAAGGTCCCGCCCCTTTGTCTGTCAGGTCGTCCGCAGCCGCACGACCGGCCCGCCTTCCGCTTCTCCCAGGAGTTCGACGCCAGCAGCCTCTACGGTTGTCCGGAGGGCAGCTACTGTGGAACGCCACGGACGGCCTCGGCCGCTTTCGAAATACACCACAGTACCCACTCCAAGCTTGGCCCGGCGGGCGAGAGCCGCCTCGGTCCAACCCAGCAACTCGCGGGCAGCACGGCACTGGTTAGCTGTCACTGGCGTTCTGTCGTCGCCTTACGCCCATTCATCGGCGATGAACTCCGAGCTTCCCTATCCATGGTCCGGGTTGCTCGCAAGTTCTCGGGCTGCTTGACCGTGGTCAGCAGAGGCCCTCGGGTCAAGTTCCCGAGCGCCCGAATGGGGTCGCTCCTCGGCGTGACGGGGTCACCGTTCTTCAATGTGGGCCCAATCATATCCCACCGACGTAGCTCCTGAGCTCCGCTCCGGAAAGGCGCTGCCCTATATTCGCGACACTCGCGTATTCGAGATGGTCGCCGGTCGACTGTCGGGCGAGCGGTAGCGGCCTTCACCCGAACAGGGAACCGGGCCGAATCAGCCAGCCCTAGCCACACATCTGAGCGAGGCAGAGAGCTTTGGGATTCTGCTGCAATCAGATCGTATGATCTAGGTTAGTCAGTGCAGACGAGGCTCCACTACATAATTTGTAGTTGTAGCGCTTCAAAGGAGATACGCATTCTCGCCGGAGGGTTATAACCCTGGTCGTGCCACCGCGACGCTACGGCAAGCCATAGATGGTGAGGATGACCGGCGTCGAGGCTCGCAACGAGAACCTACGTGCTATTAAGTGTCTCGGCCGACGGCTTTGGACGACCAGGAGCGGCTGCCCCACCCACGCAGCCTCGCCGAGATGGCCGTGTCGCGTTCCAAGCACTTCGGTGAGCGCCTCTCAGCCCGCGCCCCCCCCGCCGGTCAGGTCGCCTAAGTGCAAATCCGCTCCGCCATCCTCAACTCCTTCAACGTCATCGGTATGCCCGACGCCGTCGCTGGTGCCTGACTATAACGTCAAAAACCGATCCACGACCTCACAATGATTTTGCGCAACCGTGAGTGTAGGGTCGTGGTTCGGAGGGCCTGATCCTTTACGCAACTGACCCTGTGTCATGGCGCTGATGTGTCGACTCTCCAGGCTGCACCTGCCGGTCGACCGGCTCGTGACTTTATGGAAATTAAGCGCATCCATCCCATCACAGTTCGTCCGCCCGTTCGATCGTCAGGCCCTCCGTTCGGCCTGGAGCATCGCATCATGAGCGAGAGCGTACCCGACACTGACGTCATCAGCACTCTTGGCCATCCATGAGCGGCTTACTCGAGTCGGATACCCGCTTCCCTGACCACACGGGCGCTAAGAGCGATCTGGGCATCCCGGAACGCCGTGAACTCCGCGACGGTGTTCGGTCGTGCCGAGACACCAAGTTGGGTCAGCCGCTCCTGCACGCCGGGCTCGTCGACCGCGGCAGACAAGGCCTCGTTGACCCACCTAATCGCCCCAGCGGGCGTGCCAGCTGGGGCGAAGACGCCGTTCCACTCGTAGGTCTCGAAGCTCGGCAGGGTGTCGGCAACTGCCGGCACGTCGGGGAGGACCGGAAGGGTGCCGATCCCGCAATGGGCCAGGGTGCGCGCGGTGCCCGCCTGGGCGTTCATCACCGAGTTCGGCAGACCACTAGGCAGCGTCGACAAAGCCGATCCATAGCCTGATTGCGGCGAGTTGGACGAAGCCGAGGAAGCTGCTGGCGGTGTGGTCGTATCGGGTGGCGATGCGGCGGCAGTTCTTCAGGCGGTTGATGCAGCGCTCGACGCGGTTGCGCAGGGCGTAGATCGGCCGCTGGATGCTGTGCTGGACCCAGCGGTTTCGCTTGGTGGGGATCTCCGGCTGGCCACCACGGTCGCGGACGTCCTGGCGGATGGCATCGCTGTCGTAGCCGCGGTCGGCAAGCAGGATGCCGGGGTCGCTGTCGCGTTCGTCCATCAGCCCGGCATAGGCAGTGCTGTCGTGCACCTCGCCTGGCGTCAGCATCAGGCCAATCGGCAGGCCATAAGCGTTGGTGCGAAGGTGGATCTTGGTCGAAAAGCCACCGCGCGAGCGCCCGAGACCCTTGCGATTAGTCCCCCTTTTGCGCCCGCCGCGCAGTGGTGGGCGCGCACGATGGTGCTGTCGATCATTTGCAGGACATCCGCATCGCCGCCACCATCGGCCAGAGCGTGCAGCAACACGTCCCACAGGCCCGACGTGGTCCAGCGCCGATACTGCCGGTGGACGGAGTTCCAGCTGCCCAACTCAGGCGGCAGGTCTCGCCAAGGAATGCCGGTGCGCGCCACCCAGAAGACGGCATCCAGCACCCGGCGGTGCCCGCCAGGCGGGCGACCGCGGAACGGGCCGGTCTCGACCACGAAGGGCTCGAAGAACGCCCACTCCTCGTTCGTCAGCAAGCCCCGCAGCACCACCGCCTCCACCTAGAAGGCAGCCTTAAATCATCTCAGCTCCCGGGCATGAAGCACCTTTGTCCACCCCGCCTAGTCGGAAGAAGCAGGACCTGCCAAAGCAAACGAGGCCGGCAGCTAACCGGGCCGGCGCTGTATATGGTGCCGACGCTGAAGAGGTGAGGAGGATCCGCCTCCGGGACGAGCACGACTAAATACCGGAGCTAAGGCAGGCCCCTCATCTATCACCCACCGGGGTAACGTCAGTACTTCTTACATAGTGTGCGGGCGCTGACTCAAATCCGTGTTGGAACAATATTGTACGGTGCGGCACACAGCTTGCTCAACGATCACCCTTACTCGTGGGGGAGACGAAGTTCGTGCGCGTTAAGACCATCCTGGCAGCTATTGCCATGACGCTTGGCCTCGGAGCAGCGGCTCAAGCCGGCCCGATCGGCTACAACACCATAGTCAAGTATAGCCAGACCTACTCGTCTATCGATGAGCCAACAAAGCTCATAACCTTCGAGGGTAGCCTGACGCTCCGCACGCATCTCTGGAAGGCGCAGGGGCTGAACATTTCTTACAACCTGTCAGAGTACTTTTGGGACGAAGAAAAGCACAGCTACATCCAGACAAGAACCGGCGCAGCGACAGATGCTGTCCTACTCGGCTTCTCTTTCAAAATGTTTTACAGTAACAGCTACACCCAAGACGGCGTCACTCACATCAATCGGTTTAGTTACGGTGGCGATTCTAGGGAGTTCAAGGGGTCATTTGCGACCAACGAGCTGTACCGGGCTTCGCTGCGCCTGCGGTCCGATCCCGGACAACTGCCCGTTGGGGACGTGATGTATCATCACGGGGACGGTCGCACGACGGAGGTATATTTCGAAGCTGGCTTCTCCGGGTCCACGTTTGAGGGGACTTCTTCGGCTGAGGGCATTGGTGCCTGCTACGACCCGGGCGAATGCCGCTTCGGCGGCATTGTGAGTTCTGTCACTCCTGTACCCGAGCCGGCCACCATGGCTCTTCTTGGCGCCGGGTTGCTCGGCTTAGCCGGAACCCAGATCCGGAAGCGGAAGGCCGCCTAGCTAAACTCGGCGATGCGAGCGACCGCTGCCGCCAGCGGTCGCTTAGCTCGCCTTGCCCTCACGCCGCCGCATGCAGGACAGAGCAGAACCGCCCCAGGCCCTCCAGGCCGTAGCCGTCGAGCCAGTTGCGGGAACGCTTTCGGCAGTAGGCGCAGCCGAGGTGCCCGGGCGCTATGTGCCTATCCTTTCCCTTTCCGCGCGGCACCCGCGCCCTCGAGGTCTCTTACCGGAATGGGCGACGCCAGCGCAGGCGGCCGTCTTGGTATCGGCGGTGCTGGCGGAGCGCCCACCTCGCGGCAGGCTCGAAAAGCCAGTCGCGGCGGTTACGCATAAGGTCGCGGATGATGGCTTCGACTGCTTCGCGTGGCGCGGCGTCCATGCCGCCGGCATCTAGGAAAGCCTCAATTCCAGCGCTGAGTCGACCATCCTCGTCAGCCCCGTGTCCGCCCGCAGTGCGATAGGCCCGCCCAACCGCCTCCGAGATACGCGCAGCTTTCCCGGTAGCGTCATCGGTCTTCGACACGCAACATTCCCCGTTCCTTCACGCATTAATCCACAACTCAGTGCAGTGCTGGTAAAAATTTATCTAAAGTTGCATTCGCGCCAAATAACTCGCGCAGTTCCGATCCTGAGTACCCGCCGCCTCACCTCCCGGAGCAGGAGACCTGGCTGGACACTGCTTGCCGCTGTCCGATCTCCTAGCCTGTCTGAGTAAGCCAGCGATCTGCCGGCATAATCTGCCTGTCCAGAGCGGGCCGACGCATGGAGACCCTGATGGGCGGTTCCTTGCAGGTGTTGCATCGCAGCTTTGGCAGCACTGCATCGACCCGGAACACCCCGCCGTGAAATGAGGTCGCTGATCCGCAGAATCCGCTTACCGCCACAGGCCGAACTGCCGCAAACGATGTGCAGCATGTAGTCCGGGAAGTCCTTGAGCGGGCTCGCGAGCATCCTTCAACGCTTGATCTCCCGGCTCCAGTTGTGTGCCATAAGAGATAGGCCTGTTTCGGTTCACAGTTGCTGCCGGCACGGCGTGAAAAGGGCGGATCAGCAGGGCAGGGCTAGCTGCCTCTCGTCCACTGGCTTAGCCTTCGGAATACCCTGCTCCGGCGCCCGTACATCCATCGCACCCGTGAACAAG
Organism: Roseomonas sp. WA12; assembly: GCF_054165765.1. Lineage (NCBI taxonomy): Bacteria > Pseudomonadati > Pseudomonadota > Alphaproteobacteria > Acetobacterales > Roseomonadaceae > Roseomonas > Roseomonas sp. WA12. Next base: position 397,711 of record NZ_JBSTUI010000002.1, read on the forward strand.
TTGCCCGCGCCAGCTCCGCGCAGTTCATCGACATGCGACGGCTCGTCCTCGACTACGGCGCCGCCATCGTTGGGGCGGGCGGCCTGGTATGACCAATTCGCCCCTCCGAAGATGGAGATATAAGGCACGAGCTTACAGAATAGGTCTGCGTAGCTGAACCGATGCGCGCAGCCATATCATAGCTTCTGGCGCGACTTCCCAAGTCGATCGACGTGAATTACACCAGCCTGACATGTCTGCAAATCGATACAGAAGCCCTTTGTGTACAGATTGCGGATCATTCCGTCGGTCTTGTCTCTACCCATCTTTCGGTAATGGGTTTCCATGAGGACGTGATCAATGCCGGACAGATCCGCATTGTTTAGGATGTCTATTTCGGCGCCTTCCACATCCATGACCAAGACATTTGCCTGAAATTCAGCCACAACGTCCTCTAGGATCTGAATTTCAACTTCGATTGCTTCGCCACGCTTCTTCTTTAAGCTGTTATTGTTTAGATGATCGCCAACGTAGAATGGAACTGTTTTAATGTCGGGAGACACCATAGACCGGGGAAGGAGCACTTTGTTCGTGAGCTTGATATCAAGGCCGTTCAGTTCAAAATGATGCCTGGCCAATCCTGCCGCCACAGGATTTGCTTCAAAGCTCATGATATTTTCCGCTCCCACGATCGACGCAGCCACCATGGCGACAAAGCCAGTGCAGGTTCCCATCTCGATGACCCTGTCGCCAGGATGAAGCACGTGGCGCGTGATCCGGGCCTCGTGGTTCTCGAAACGCTCCTTCCGGAAGGAATCGGCCATCTCAGGCGTTACGAGCGGATGTCCAATGTCGATCTTGAGCCCGGCAGACGTGATGATCATTGTAGGTCCTTGAAGAACAGGCCCTAAGCCTGTAGCGCTATCCGCCATTATAACGTCTTAGCCCACGCGGTCCACGTGTTGACCGTCTCGAGATCTTCGCCGGCAATAGCCGTGCCGAACAGCGCCCAGCATAGAATATCGCCCATAAAGGTGAAATCCGGAGGAGACCCTGGAGCGCCGGTTGCGCCGAGGCGAAGCTCGCGCGCTCCCGCGACCGTGCTGATGGTTTGCGTTCCCAGAGTGCCAGTGCCAGCTACCTGCTCGTCTCGCAGCAGGGAGACAGCCTTAGCCTTGTCGTCGATGATGCCGCCATATGCGTGCCAAGTGCCATCCCGATCGTCGATGGTCGCTTCCGTAGTGGGCGCGTCGCTGACATCGCCCCGCGCGAGCATCCGCGCGCGTCCTAGGCCGGTTCCCCGTCCAATGCAGAGGCCCCACTGTCGAATTTGCGTTGAGGGATTGTGGGTGGCCGAGTGGGTCGCCTTGCCACCGATGAGGAAGCCGCCGGGATTGGCGCCTTCGATCCTGTCCATCACAGGCACGCGCGAGACAATGAAAACTGACAGACTGTTACCGCTGAACAGCGGCTCCCCGTCCGGGGACATAAGGCTGCCGTTTGCGCCATGTGACAGGGGATTGCCTACGAAGCCGTTGCCGTAACCGAACGCCAGGTAGGACTTGTTGCCCTCTCGCATCGGTTTGGGCGTTTGCCCCGCTACCGCGAGACCCATGGGCATGCGCTTCTTCACATCCACCCAGGCGAAAGGCTGCGTACTGCCCGTGATGATGCCCCGGAACATGACCTGATTGCCGCGACCCCAAGCTACTAGACTCGGGATGTCGAGAATCGCCGCCTCCTTGTCCTCGGTGATCAACGGCACTGCCATATCACTCTGGATGATGCCGGTTCCGCGCACCGTGGCATTAAACACCATTCGTATTCTTTATCCCGGGAGTCTGAGTTTGGAGCCGCGCTCGGTGAGAGCCGTTGCGAGCCGAGCGTAGTTGTAGTGCGAAACGGGAACGTCGCCAGCGGCCAGGCACTGGGCCGCGATCTCGCCCGCTGCCTCTCCGCACATGGCGAACAGAGGTTCCATGCGAGTTGGCATCCAAGCGACGTGGGTCGCGCTGATGCAAACGGATACAAGGAGATTTTCCGGTCCCGAAGAGGGAATCAGGGCCTCTGCTGGAATCTCATACGGAACGGGCGCGTTTGGAACGCGAGTCGGTCCTTCGCCGAAAATCAAGCCGTTTTGAAGGTAGACCTGCACGGGGTGGCAATCCAGGAAGTAGCGCCAGAAGGCGATGGACGTCGCACGTGCAGGCGAGCCACCTGACAGGCCGCATACGTCCAGTTCAGTGATGAGGGCGCGACCGTTGAGCCTGCAGGCCTCGCGAATGTAGAGCTGCGGCGGCCAGTTGTTTCCGAATGGGCTGTCCTGGTGCTCATCAAGCGGCAGACCCCAGTCCTGGAAGCTGGCCTGTATTTCGGGCGGACAGTCCAGATCGCTCTGCAGATAGTAGTAGAAGCCCTGCTGCCATTTCACCTGGGCTGCCACGAGTTCCGCCCGGCGCTCGCGGGAGGCGGTGGGATAATCCCAGTTTCGCCCGGGTAGCTCGATGCTGACCAGGGTGCCATTGTTGATGATGTGTTTGCCACGCCCCTTGTAGACCTTTGCTGTAAAGATCACCTGCGTCCAGGACGTGAAGCCGCGCGCGAGGACAATGGCCTTAAGCGCGGCGTAGTCGGAAGTCAGGTATCCGGCTGGGCGGACAAAGCGGAGGGTGTTGCCTACCTCATTTGTAAGTGCGTGGCGGAAGGAGTAGGGCTGAATTGCTTGGTCCGCTGAGCCGATTACCCCTGTCGGGATTGGTGTGAAGGGCAACTGGGTCCCGGTCAGCCCCGGATAGCTCCCCGGGTCTTTGAAGGCTCGATCCGTCTTAAGCCCAGCGCTCGGCTCCCCGAACTCGGCCTTACTTTCGCGCCCGACACGATACGGTGCGCCAGCATACCGGGCCATGTCCATTTCATAGGAGGCATCGATCCAATATCGCCCGCGGACCCAACCCGCCGTGGTGCTCATAGCACGAACGCGGCCGTTGATCACGTCAAGCTGCCGCGCGCTATAGATCGGACTGTTCAGGATCACCGTAGCGCCGGTGTCGAGTAGCGTGCGGTTGAACACGGTCTCCGCGACGTGCGGCTCGTAGCTGTAGCGAGGTGTGAACGTGTCGCGCCCGGTGGCCGCAGAGTTCAGGTCAATGAAGACCTGCCGCGTGTCGCCCCAGATGGCGTCAATGGAGGCTGGAATAGCTTTATCAGTCTCTGCCAGCCCGCCGGAGATGACCCCGCCTAAATGGGCGGACGGCTCGACCACACAGACGCGCCAACCCCGCAGCGCCGCCCTCTTGGCCGCCATGATGCCGGAGAGCGTGCCGCCATAGATTACCAAGTCGAAAGCCAGCGGGTCGGATGTGTCCTGCACACGGAATGGCCCGCGGACGCCATGGACCCAGAATGAGCCGTCGCTCTTGCGAGTGCCCGAGAGGAACCGCCCCTCGATGTCGGTGCTCACGTCGACCATCTCGCCGACGTTGGGTAGTAAAGCCCGAACAACCCGCTTGACGACTATATCGGAGGGGGTTGTCACCTGCTGACGGGCTACTTCAGTCGGTTCGTAACGCGTCTCGACGGGCAGCTTCCCATCGCCCTCAGGTGCGATGACGTGCGGAACGCTAACCGGCGGCGTCTCAGTCTCCCGCATCTCCGAAACACGCTGGTTGCTCGAGAGCGCCCCTTCCTCGAAGACCACGATGTCGTCTGTGTTGAGCAGCACGTCTGACAGGGGTGTCGTGGGCAGGCTCGCGGTACTTGTCACATTCAACGACATTTCCCCCTGAGCCTTTCGGGGCAGCGTGCAGCTCGCCACAAAGCGCCAGGTACCAGTGGCGTCCAACGATACGTCGACGAAGTACAGGCCAATTGCCTGCGGGACCGCGGTGTGGAGGGAAGGGTGGTTTGATTCCAGCCGCACCACCAGCAGCGCCAGATCGCGCGTATCGATCGCCTTGCCCAGCTCGTCGGTGACATCGATGTGTACCCGCACTCTCTGCCCGGCAACGGGCTGCTGCGACGAAACACCGATTGGGTCGGCGCGAAGGCGGAGGCGAATGGAAGGCGGGACGGCCATTAAAGCTTCTTTGCCCTAGCATCAGTGGCCGCCAGCACATTTGCACTGTCCGAACTGATGAGGTCGGCTGAGACCAGTGGCTGCATGCCGTCGTCCAGATCATGCCCGTCCAGGTTGGTGATGGCTGAGGCGTTCTGGTTCATCTGAAAAGAGAAAGCGCCACCACCACCGGCCATGGCTGATTGAACGGCAACCGTCAGTGCCGCCGCACACCGAGCCTGTGGCAAGCGGGCCATCCGGTCATCGACATGGGTGATCTGGATGGCAAGCTCTGGCCACTGGGGAAGCGGGTTGCAAGTAGTAAGGGCTTGACCATCCCTCCAAGAGGGGGTGGTAGAAGGAAGACAATCCTCAAAAATCTCGAGAGTAGTCAAAACCGCGTCGCCCAATGGGAGGGTTGAAGTTCGCTCCGGTCAAGGCCGTATGCGTAGCCATCATTATCGATGATGGGAAAGAAGACAACCGTCCCGCGGATGGGACAGGTGTCAGCAGAGGCCCTAGGCCCGCCTTGTGTAGGCTTGCTGCCGCCACCTCCAGTTCCTCGGGCTGCGCCGGCGCTTCGACGCACTTGCCAAGAAAGGGAAGCAGCCGCCGATCCGGGCGGATCATCGCGGCCACGTTATCAGGCGCCACGGCCACAGTTCCCGCATGCTTGCACGATGCGCACGGACGCCGCCGCGAGAGGGAGGATCGACGGGGCAGTCGCGCGCGCCAAGCTCTACCTGGAGGCAGGAGCGGATGCGATGGTTCTGTTGCAAAGATGCGGAGAAGGCGCGCGTGATCGGCAGATGGAAGACGGAGGCGGCGGATCAGGCCGCGATCTGGAACAGATTGGCCATTAAAGCGGCTTGGGCCCGCATGTTGCGCCCACCGAGTTTCGGAATTTGCCCCTTCTGGACCATCGCTACCGCCTCGTAGCCCGCCAGCGTTCGTCGCGCTTTCTGGAGGCTGGCAAAGCCCAACCCCGGTCTAACAAGCCGTTTGACGCGTCGGTGGTCCTGCTAGACGATGTTGTTCAGGTATTTGCGTTGCCGTAGCCGTGAGAAGCGGCAGAGTTCGCCATCATCCTTCATCTCCGCCACCGCAGGCGGAAGGCAGGGTTCTTGTCCATGGTGAGCGTGTGCGGGTTGACTGTGTGTGGCTGACGCAGCGCCTTTCGGAAGAACCGCTTCGCGGCGCATGCGTCCCGCCGGGCAGAGAGCAGAAATTCGATCGTTTGGCCGTGGCTGTCGACCGCGCGGTACAGATATGTCCAGCGCCCTTTCACTCGGATGTAGGTCTCGTCCACCCGCCACGAGCCATTGCTCGGGCGCAGGTGTGGCCGGACCCGCTTCTCCAGCTCTGGCGCATAGGCCTGGATCCAGCGGAACACCGTCGTGTGGTCCACACTCACGCCCCGGTCCTGCAGCATCAGCTCAAGGTCGCGGTAGCTGACCGGGAACATGAGATACCACCGGACCGCCCGGAGGATCACCTCGGCCGCAAACTACCGCCCCTTGAAGGCCAGCTCCACCCCGATCTGACCCACTCGCCGCCGTCCCGCCATGCCGAACCATGGTCCCGGCTGTCGGTCGGCGCAAACTCTGCAACAGAACCGAGAGTCGTGTTCAGCCGGAGCGTAAGCAGGAATTGGTGCACCACTTGAGCCAGGCGGCGTCCGCGATTGGTATTCTACTCGATGCGGCGCATCGAGGTCAGGAGCTCAGGGCCTGCTTCACGAGGAACCGACTAACCCGTGCGCCATACAGAGACCTCAGCAGCCCCCGACCAGCAAAGGCTCCAGGATGTCGAGTTTTTCGTCAGCAGGGATGTAGGAGAAACGACGCTCGCTGTCTGACGTCGCGGTCAGCCAATCCTCCAACGCACCTCCAGGGCTGAGGCGCCGGAACACCGGCCCCCTCCCCCACTAGTTTCTCCAATGCGCAGCCCGCCCCCGCCGTGATCAGCCGCCACCTGCACCGTTACAACGAGGGGAGAGAGCCAGGTTCGCTCCCCCGGCCACCTGAGCGCAAGCACGCCTGCACTCACGCCGGCTCGAACTCAACCCGCGCCCGGCCGGCTCCACCACCGCCCAGCTGCCCGCGGCTCTTCGGCACTGATGAGGTCCGCTCTGAGGACACGAACCAGCCGGGTCGCCCCCAAGCCCACGGTGCGCGAATCAGTAGACGCCGCATCGCGCAACAACCCAAACCCGCACTGGACCCCAGGAGACCTAGCCACCGTTTTCCACGCGTCGATTACGACCGATGTTCGCCGCACCTCACATGGCGGAAGACGTACACTGATCAGAGACCGGGCTGGCTTGCCGTCCGCTGAGACAGCGCCCCCTTAACGGAGCAGATGGCCTGCGTTTACGACGGACACGAAGGGCTGCTGGACTAGCCATGACAAACCAGTCCCTGCGCCGCTGCAGCGGGATCGCCCTTCTCCAGTCTCGATGGCGGCAACCAGCTGGTCGGTCCGGTTCGAGATCGAGAGACGCCCGAGGTCGATCCGCTGGTGCCATGCGATCTCCAGACGGAGGTCGAGCGTGCCCTTGAAGCCCTCCACGGTCAGTCGCGGCTTGGCATGGGTCAGCTAGGATCGTTTCTGATTAGTCCTATCGTGCGCCTTAGAAGCACCCTGACCGAGAGTGGAAGTTTCGATCAAACCTGGGCTGACCCGGCCTTGGCGGCTGGGCGCTCTCCTATAAGGCGTATCGACCCGCCCTATGCACGGCAGCCGACCCGGAAATCCTGTAGCAACCTCGCGAACAGTAGGGCTGCCAGTGAGGCGGCCTCATGCGGCCATCTCCTCGAGCTCTGCTGTCAACGTCTGGACAAAAGCGTTCGCTAATTGGGGGAGCGCACGACCGTCAGGTGTCATCAACGTGACAGGTAGCAGGATTGAAGGGCGAAAGGGTCGCCAGCCCACCCCTGGCAATCCGAGATGACGAATAAAGCCATCGACGATTGCAACCCCGGCACCAGCGAGGACATGGCAGAGTGCTGACATGCTCATGGTGATCTGGAGCACGACGTCGCGCGACAGCCCGACCGACGCGAAAGCCTGATCGAGAGCCTGTCCGAAATAGGTGTCCGAGCCGTAAGAGACGAGAGGGTAGGGCGCGATGTCGGTCGGGTGAACGAACCGTCGGCGCAGCAATGGATGCCCGTCTGGAGCGATCAGGATCATCCGCGGCCCCGGCAGGGTGCGCACGGCCAGACCGGGTTTCGGCACAGGCGACAGACACAGCCCGAGGTCGGCTTGGCCGGACAGGACTGCATCCGCGGTCTCTCGCGCTGGGAGCAGGTGCGAGGCCATGCGAACCATCGGGTATTGGCGCTCGAAGGTGGCAACTGCCTTGGGCACCAGCGTGATTGACAGAGAGGAAGAGGCCGCGATCCGCACCAGCCCAGCGCCGCCGGATCGTACCTCCCCGGTCAGGCGCGAAAAGGCGGAGACCTCGTTCACGATGCGCTCTGCGTCAGGCAGCAACCTTTGCGCTTCCGGGGTCGGCAGGAGCCGCCCCTTGACGGTGTGGAACAACCGCAATCCGGACTGTCGCTCGGCCAGGCGCACCGCCTTGCTCACGGCAGGCTGCGAGATGCCGAGGAATGCTGCGGCGCCAGTGACGCTACGCATCCGCATCACGGCATGAAAGATCTCGATCTGACGGGCGTTCATGGCGGGAGAGGATAACCGACAGTTATGAGGCTTGCACGTGTTTGGCGTGGATCACTGAACGCAACGACCCGTATCTCTTCCAAGCCGCGGCGCAACGCCGGTGGGCGGATCGGGACCAACGGATATGAGCTTTCGCGTCGGCGTCGATATCGGCGGAACCTTCATAGATTTTTGCCTGTGGAACGAGAGCACGGCGGAGCTGCACAGCCTCAAGGTGCTCACCACCCCGGCTACCCCAGGGGCGGAGCTGCTGCGAGGACTGGAACTGCTGGAGGAGCGTTACGGCGCTAGGCCTGACCAGATCACGAGCTTCGTCCACGGCACCACCGTGGGCATCAACACGGTGATCCAGCGCCAGGGTGCCCGGCTGGCCATGTTGGCCACCGCAGGCTTCGAGGACGTGGTGGAGTTGGCCCGTCTCCGCATGCCTGAGGCCTACAGCCTGTTCTCGAGCCGGGGCGAGCCGCTGGTTTCTCGCGAGTGCGTCTTCGGCGTCACCGGCCGCGTTCTGGCGGACGGCGCCGTTGAAACCCCGTTGGACGAGGATAGCGTGCGCCGGGCCGTCCGCGCCGCTCGCGCGAAGGGGGTCGACGGCATCGTCATCGCGTTCCTGAACTCCTATCGCAACGCCGAACAGGAGGTGCGCGCGGCCGCCCTTGCGGCGGAGGAGGCGCCCGACCTTTTCGTATTCCGCTCAACCGAGGTCTGGCCGGTGATCCGCGAGTACGAGCGCACGACCACCGCGCTCATCAACGGCTACGTCCATCCCAAGGTGCGCGACTACCTGGACAACCTGATCAGCGGGCTGCGGTCACGCGGCGTGCCCGCGGAGCCGCTGATCACGAAATCCAATGGCGGCGTGATGTCGGCGGCTCAGGGGCGGCGTAACTGCGTCAGCATGGTGCTGTCCGGCACCGCATCGGGAGTGATCGGCGCCGCCTTCCTGGCTCGGCAGGCGGATCAGCATCGGGTCGTCACCCTCGACATCGGCGGCACCAGCGCTGATGTGGCTCTGATCCTCGACGGGCAGCCACAGTTCGGCCTGGGCGAGAAGATCGGCGACCTACCGCTCTATATTCCCACCGTCTCCGTGACCTCGATCGGCGACGGCGGTGGCTCCATCGCCTGGGTCGATGACTTCGGCGTGCTAAAGGTGGGCCCTGAGAGCGCCGGTTCTGATCCCGGCCCCGCCTGCTACGGGCGTGGTGGCACGCGGCCGACTATTACCGACGCGTTCGCCGTCTGCGGCTTCCTGGGCCAGCATGAACTGGCTTATGGCGCCTTCCGCCCCGACGTGGCGCTCGCGCGCAAGGCAATCGGCACGGTCGCGCGGGCAATGGGCCTCACAACGGAGGCGGCCGCGGAGGCGATCATCCGCATCGCGGTCTCAAGCATGTATGTGGAGGTCAACAAGCTCGTCGCCCGCTCCGGCGTGGACCCGCGGGACTTTACCCTGCTGACCTTCGGCGGTGCCGGGCCCATGCTCGGCTGCTTTCTGGCGCGCGAGCTGGAGATGCGCCGCATCATGGTGCCGGCCCGTCCCGGCGTGGTCAGCGCGCTCGGCGGGCTAGTCGCAGACCTGCGGAACGATTTTATCCGCACGCTGTTCAGCACTCTCTCGCCGGCGGAGGCTGGACATCTTCGGCAGGAGGCGGAGGCCCTGGGGCGGCTGGGCGTGGCTTGGCTTCGCGAGGAGCAGGGCTTCGACGGCCCCGCCCAAGCGAGCTGGTTCGCCGATATGCGCTACCATGGCCAGTCCTTTGAAATTGAGGTGGCGCTGCCCGGAGCCGCCCTGCGCACCGGCGATACCGGCGCCCTGGCCGACGCGTTCCATCAGGCCCACGAGGCGCTCTACGATTTCTGCGATCGCGAGGCTCCGGTGCAGATCGTCAACCTACGCCTGGTGATGGCGGGCAGCCCGCCCCGCCCAGCGATCCAGCCGCCGCCGCGCGGCGAGGGCGAGGCCACGCCGGAGCGAGTGCTTCGTGTCTTCTTCGAAGGTGACTGGCACGAGGTACCGCTTTACCGCCGCGCCGACCTAGCCGTCGGGCAGAGCTTCTCCGGACCCTGCGTCGTGGCGCAGGACGACACCACCGTCTGCGTCCCACCCGGCTTTCACGCCGGGGTGGATGCGATGGGCAACATCATCCTCGACCTAAAGGCGGAGTGAAGCCCATGGCGATCGACAAGGTCACGCTGCAGATCCTGGCTAATCATACCCGGGCGGCCGCGGAGAATATAGCCTTTACGCTGTACCGCACGGCCCACTCCACTTTCGTGAAGGAGACGGAGGACTTCACCATCCAGGTCCTGGATGCGGAGGGCCACACCGTGGGAGTGCCCATGGATCTCGGCGCCACCTGGTATCCTGGGCTGAACTACGGCCCGGCGATTGCGATGCTCAAGGGCTACGAGCCTGGCGATATCGCTCTGACGAACGATCCCTATTCCGGCTACGTCGCAACCCACGTGCCGGACCTGCATATGTGGAAGCCAGTGTTTTACGAGGGCCGGCTGGTCTGCTTCGTCTCCGGCCACATCCACAATACTGACATGGGCGGCGCCGTGCCGGCCAGCCTCTCGCGCACGCTGACGGAGGTGCACCAGGAGGGCATCCGATTCCAGCCTACCTTCCTCTACAAGCACGGCGAGCTGAACCAGCAATTGCTGGACGTGATGCTGCTGAATGTCCGCAAGCCCGAGCAGAACCTGGGCGACCTGAAGGCCTTCGTCGGCGCCCTGAACACCGGGGAACGCAAGCTGCGCGAGATGATCGTTCGCTTCGGCGTGGAGACGCTGACCCAGGGCTTCGCCGACCTTCAGGACTATGCCGAGCACCAGGCGCGCGAGATCCTGCGCTCCATCCCTGACGGCGACTACTTCTTCTCCGATTATGCCGACGAGGACGGTCCCGAAGGGCACCCCGTCCGCTTTGCGGTCACGCTGCGAGTCCGCGGCGGCGCCGCAGAGCTGGACTTCACCGGCAGCGACCCGCAGCTCACCGCCTCCATGAACCTGCCGACCGGCGGCAACCCTCGCCACACCCTGCTCCTAGTGGGCGTCTACTACGTGCTCTACTCGCTCAACCCCAACATCGTGCTGAATTACGGGCTGACCCGGCCCTTCACCTGCATCCTGCCCGAGGGCACGGTGGTGAACCCGCGATCGCCTGCCGCGGTAGGCATGCGCTCGCTCACCTGCGCGCGGCTGCGCAGTCTGATGTTCGGCGTCTTCGGCTTGGCGATGCCGGACCGGATGCCTGCCGCACCTGCCGGTTCCTCCTCCATCGTCAACGTGATGACCCATGACGACCGGACGGGCGGGGCGATGATCGCCGCGATCAACCCGGTGGTGGGCGGCGGCGGGGGCATGCCGCACGCCGACGGCACGGACGGCTCCGGCGCCGATGCGGGTTACCTGAAGAACACGCCGATCGAGATCACCGAGGCGGAGGTGCCCATTCGCTTCCGCCACTACGGCCTTGCCTCCGGCTCCGGCGGCGCTGGGCGCTGGCGCGGCGGCCTGGCCACGCGCATGGATTTCGAGGCGCTTGGCCCCGATACCCGCGTCACCGCCCGCAACCGGGACCGCTGCCGCTTCCGGCCCTGGGGCATCCTCGGCGGCGGGCCGGGCGCGCCCTCCCGCATGGTGGTTAACCCCGGGCGCGCGGACGAGCGCGTGTTGAACAACGTGGACACTTTCGGCCTCAATCCCGGCGACCTCGTCTCCATTACCTCGCCGGGCGGCGGCGGCCGTGGCGACCCCTTCGCGCGCGAGCCGGAGCGCGTGCTGCGCGACGTGGTCTGCAATTATGTCACTCCCGAGGCGGCGGAGGCTGACTACGGCGTGGTGATCCGCGACGGTGCTCTGGACGCGGCGGCCACCGAAAAGCTGCGCGGTGCCGCGCCCTCCCAATCCGCTGCCCACTTCCGTTTCGGCCCCGAGCGCGAGGCATTTGAGCGGGTCTGGGACGCCGCCGCTTACGTGGCCATGACGGAAATCCTCGCCGGTCTCCCGGTTCATTGGCGCCACTTCGTCAAGCGGAGGCTGATGGAGGCTGTCACGACGCAGGGAAGTGGCGGCGCGGGTGTGCGCAAGGCCTGGGAAGCGCTGGTCACCGCCCTTCCGCAGCTGCGCGCCCTGCGACCGTCGGCAGCGGCGGAGTGATTTCACGGCCGGGCAGCGGTGGCCCGCCGCTGCCCGGGCAAGAGAGTTTCGGGCCCAATCAAAGCGGGAGAACCCGCCAGCACGGCTATCCGGCCGACGTCAAAGGCGATGATTGTATGCGAGACGACCGACTGATCCCTGCCCGATCCCTGCCACGGCGGCGGGCGCTCGCCCTCTCCGCGGCTGGGCTGGCGATGCCCATCCTGGCCCGTGCGCAGCCGGGCGGCGGAGCGGGAACCTGGCCCAGCCAGCCGCTGCGCATGGTGGTGCCATACGGCGCCGGCGGCAGCACGGACCTGGTGATGCGGATGATGGTCCCGCGAATGAGCGATTTCCTCGGCAAGCCGCTGGTGGTCGAGAACCGCGTGGGTGGCGGCAGCACCGTGGGTACCGATCTCGTCGCCAAGGCGACGGACGGGCACAGCTTCGTTCACGCCACCCTCGCCTCGACGGCGGTGGCACCCGCCCTGTACCGCCACCTGCCCTACGAACCGCTGCGGGACCTCGCGCCCATCGCGCCCAGCGTCTTCGTCCCGCTGGCCCTGGCGGTCACCACCGCCGGCTGGGAGATACGCTCGACGGAGGCCCTGATTGCTGCCCTGCGGAACAGGCCCGGCCGGTATCAGTACGGCTCCAACGGCGTCGGCTCGGCCGGCCACCTTGCCAGCGCCAACTTCGTTACCCGGATCGGCGCGCAGGTGGAGCACGTGCCCTACCGGGCCGGCGCGCAAACCGTCAGCGCGCTCGTGGCCGGCGAGGTCCAGTTTGTCCAGGACGTGTACGGATTGTTGCTGCCGCATCATAGGGCGGGCACGGCGAGATGCCTGTTCGTCACAGGAGAGGAGCGGTCGAGCCTGATGCCGGAGGTGCCGACCATGGCGGAGGCCGGGGTGCCGCCCTACAAGGCCTATTCCTGGTTCGGCCTCTTCGGTCCGTCGAGCACGCCGCGTGTGGTGGTGGAACGGATGGCGGCGGCTGTAGAGTACGCCTTCGCCGATACCGGTGTTCGCCAGAGACTGGAGGATATGGGCCTGCCCGTCATGCGCGGCTGGAGCCCGGAGCGCTTCCGGTCCTATGTCGCGCGCGAAATGGACGAGTGGGCGCCGCTGGTGCGTGCCTCGGGCGCGCGGGTGGACTGACGGGCAGCGTCGCCAGGTCTAGCCAATGCTTCACAGTCTTCCAGTGGACGAGACGTCCGGGCTGCCGCTACCCCGGCCGGGATCGGGCGGTGCGTCGTGAGCGCCTCCCCTGGCCGGACGGGCGAGAGTGATGCCTTCTCCTTCGGTCCGTTCCTGCTCCTGCCGCGACGCCAGCTGCTCCTCGCCGACGGCCGGCCCGTGCGCCTCGGCGGAAGGGCGTTCGAGCTGCTGCGAGTGATGGTCGAACGCCACGGCGAGGTGGTCACCCGTGAGGAGCTGATCGCGGCCGCCTGGCCGAAGATCTACGTCCACGAAAGCAACCTTAAGGTGAACATCGCGAGCCTGCGGCGGGCGCTCGGGGACGATGACGACGCGCCGCGCTTCGTCGCCACCGTGCCCCGGCGCGGATATCGCTTCGTTGCGCCGGTGACGGCCAGCACGGCACCCGAACTTGACCGGCTTGCAGCTCCGCCGCCCTCTCCCGTCGTACTGCCTCCGCCGCGCGGGATCATCGGCCGGGCGCAGGAGATTTCCGCACTCATCAAACTGCTTGAGAAGGAGCGTGAGGTGACGGTCGTCGGGGCCGGAGGCGTCGGCAAAACGGCGCTGGCGATCGAGGTGGCCCAGGCGATCGGTCCGTCCTTTCCGGCAGGGGTCTGCTTTGTGGACCTTTCGCCGGTCGACGATCCGACATCCCTTCCCGCGTCGCTGCTTCAGGCATTGGGGTTGCCTGGAAACCCGGCGGACCCCCTTGCGGCGGTCGTCGGCCATCTGCGCGCAAACCGCACCTTGGTGCTGCTCGACAACTGTGAGCACCTGCAACCTGCGGCCGCCATCCTCACCGGCAAGTTCCTCGCCGCCGGTGGTGAGTCCCGGCTTCTGGCGACCAGCCGGTTTCCGCTGGGGGCAGCACTGGAAACGATCTTCCCGGTCGAGCCGCTTCAATATGCGGTCGACGACCGGGCGCTCAACGCGGAGCAGGCGATGCGCTTCCCCGCTATTGAGATGTTGGTCCGTCGTTCGGCGGAACTGACGGGCTACAGGCTGGCAGACGGGGATTGCAGCTCTCTCGCGCGAATATGCCGGGCGCTCGACGGGCTTCCGCTGGCGATCGAGCTCGCTGCTGCCGAGCTGGGCATCCAGGGTCCGCACAGGCTTCGCGCCAAACTCGACCTGCGGCTAACCGCGCTCCGGAGCACCGAAGGCGCGGTACCCTCCCGCCATCGGACGCTGCAGGCCACCATCGACTGGAGCTACGGCCTGCTGTCAGCGAACGAGGCGATCCTGTTCCGCGTGATCTCGGTCTTTCCGGACCGATTCGACCAGGAGGATGCCGTCGCTGTTGCTACGGCTGCTGGGCTGGGCGTCGCGGCCGTGGTGGGGTGCCTGGGCAGCCTTCTCGCCAAGTCGCTGCTCACAGCCGGGATGGAGGGCGCATGCCTCGGCTTCCGGATGTTTGATAGCACGCGTCTCTACGCGGGCGAGCGGCGCCGGGGGGATCCACTGGACCGCCGCATCCAACGCTTCCACGCGCAGCGGGTGCTCGCCCTGTTCGACCGATCCGAGGGCGAGTGGGACTGGCGCGAGAGCCGCGAATGGCTGCCGCGCTACCGCGAGCGGCTGCCCGACCTGCGGGTCGCTCTAACTTGGGCATTCTGCGACGGGAACGACCCCGGGCTCGGCGTCCGCCTCACCGCAGCGGCGCTGCCCCTCTGGTTCGAGCTGTCGGCCATGGCCGAGGGCCGCCGGTGGACCGGGGCCGCGCTCCGCTACGCCCGGACGGCGCCGTGCAACGACGTGGCGCTGGCCAAGCTCGCCGACTTTCATGCCTGGGTCTTGGTGTACGACGCGAGGCCGGTCGCAGAGGTCGAGGAGGCTTGGCGCGCGGCCGTGGCGGCGGCGGAGCGCGCCGGGCAAACCGGGCAACATCTGCGGGCCCTCGCGGCGCTGGCGCTTTACCTCGTCCAGACCGGGCAAATCGGGCCGGCGCTTGCCTGCCTTGAAGAGTTCAGGGCGCTGTCTAGGGCCACGGGCGACCGCTCGGCCGCGCCCGAGGGCGAGCGCGCCCTGGCCCTGGCCAGGAGCTACTCCGGCGACCTGCGCCGAAGCCGGATGATCCTCGACCGCTTAGCGGCAGCGCACCCGCGGCCCGACCGCCGCCCGTGGATGGCAGGCTTTCGCGCCGACCGCTATCTCGGAATTCGCTGCGACCTGCCCATGGTGGCTTGGTTGACGGGGCAGCCGGACCGTGCGGCGGCCACAGCGAGGGACGCAGTGGAGCTGGCCGGCACGCTGAACCACCTCGTGTCGCAGTCCAACGCGCTTGGCCTCGCGGCACTGCCGGTAGCGCTCTGCCGCCGGGACGCGTCCGGGCTCGAGCGCTACACGGCCCAGTTGCGGGCGAACCTCGAAACCGAGCATCTCGGAATCTGGGTCCCGGTGGAACGGTTCTACGCGGCGGCCCTGGCCGAGATGAGGGAGGAGCCCGGTTCGGTCGTGGCCTTGCGGCAGGCCATCGCGGGATTGGCCTCCTCCGGAAACTGCATGCTGACCGGCATGTCGCTCAGCGTCCTCGCCGAGGCGCTTGTCCGGCAGCATCGGCTGGACGAGGCCGCGGCCGCGATCAGTGACGCGCTCCGGTATCAAGGGCGGCACGACCAGCGCTGGTGCCGGCCCGAGTTGCTGCGTATCCAGGCGATGGTTCTACGCAGAACGGGGCAAGGCGGGCGTGCCGACGCGCTGCTGCGGCACGCGCTTGGTGAGGCGCGCCGCATGGGCGCGGCCGCCTACGGCCTTCGAGTTGCGAACGACATCGCGGCCCAGGCTATCGACGACGGGCGACACGTCGACGCCACGGCCGTGCTTTCGCCGATCTACCGCCGCTTCAGCGAAGGCTTCGCGACGCATGACCTCGTCGAGGCAAGACGTCTGCTAGAGCGGGCGGAAGCGCCGAAATCAGAGCCAAAAGGGAAAGAGATCGCCTCCGGGTAAAATGCGGTGAATGGCGAAGCCGAGGCAGTGACGAAAACTTTAACTCCCGTCGGGCATCGCATCCTGCAACAGGGAGCGCTCGTCGCAAACCAGCGGAGAAGGAAGTCGATGAAGCCAACGATGCAAGAGGCGGAGACCCCGAATGCGGTAGGCGCCCTCTATGGCGCGGTGTCGGCGGGAGCATTCTGTGCTGTGGCGCAGATCCGGGCGAAGCCGGGCAAGGAGGAAGCGCTACGCGCCGAAACCCTGCCGCTGATCGAGCAGGTCCGCCTGGACCCGAAAAATCTAGTCTACTTTCTCCAGGAGGATCGCGATTATCCCGGCCACTTCGTCTTTTACGAGATTTTCGCAACGGAGGAGGACTTCATGGCCCACAACGAGAAGCCTTACGTCAAGGAGTGGTTCGCAAAGCTGAAGGACCTTGCACAGGGCAACGTCGAGGTCCTCCGCTTGAAGGTTCTACCCGCTGAGGACTGAAGCTGAGAGCGAGAAGAAGAGCTCATTTCGGCTAGCGCGACGGCGTGGCCGCGCCAGCCGCTCCGTGGGGGTCAGGACGGCTGGGATAGTGGACCACGTCCACCCGCATCTGCTGATTGCGCAGGCGCCACGCACGCGTCATGCCGCGCGTGAGCGGCGAGATTATCCATAACAACGCAATCGACACGGCCCCGGAAGTCAGAGCAAGCCGGGCCGCCCAGGGCAGCGCCGGCGCTACCTGGTCGAGGACAGCACTCAGGGCCAGCAGTAGTGGGTAGGTCAGTACCCAGGTCGAGGCCAGCACCTTCCACTTCGGCCCAGATGCGTCGCTGGGAACGGTGATGCGGACGATTGGGTCGCTGATGATGCAGAGCTCGCGTAGGGAGTCGCGCTCGAACGACGAGACCATACGCTGATGAGCTTCCGAGGCTTCCCACTTCCTCAGGTCGCCTTCACCCGTGAACTGCGAGACCAGAAAGCTGAGGCCGTCGCCCTGCTGGAGCAGGAGCGTTGCCAGATGATGGGAGTCCCGGCCCGCCTCCGCGAAGGCGCTCTCAAAATCACGGATGATGGCGGCCTCACGGCCGCCTCGGGAGATGAGCGAGGTAACGGTGGTCAGCACGGGCCGGCCTCCCCCGGCATCACTGCCCCATTTTGGCGAGATGACGCTGCCTCGCCTCCAGAAAAGTCCCCTTCACCGGATCGAGCGCCTGCACGAACTCCAGCTGCTCGCCCTCCGGCCCCTTGCAGTAGATAAGAGACCAGCCATTAGACTTACCCTGGCGGATCTTATTCGTGTTGGCGCTTATCGGGGCTCCACGGCGCGCGTCCTCGGTGCGAACTGTGACCGCCCGGTTTGCCCGGACCTGGGTCATGCCGCGGCGCGCGCTCTCCGCCTCCAGATCCGCGATGAATTTGTCGAAATCCACGTCATCTCGGATGTAAAAGCAGATGTGCATCGACCGGGGATAGGCCGGGCTCATGTGGTCACGGGGCTCGGCGAAGCTCCGGCCGTCGCCCTCCGGCTGGTCGGCGTTTCGATACTGCAGAAGCTCAATGACAACGTTGTCGAATTGCACGAAGCGGACGTCGAGGCGCTGCGACCCGCCGGCAAGGTCCGGAACGCCGATCGTCGCGGGAACGATGCCCTGTTCAGCGGCCAGGATCTCCTCGTCGGTCAGCAGCGTGTTGTGGATCGCCTCTCCCTGGAAGTCACCGTCGCGCATCACCTCCGTCCCGCCGAGAACCTCCGTGTAGAACTCGAAGGCGCGGTTCATGTTCTGGACGGTGACGCCGAAGTGCTGCACGCCCTGCAGCCGAAGCCCGAGCGGGCCACGATCGCGGGAAGAGGTTACCTCCACCTCGCCGGTGTCGGAGCGGGACGGGGTGCTGTGGTTGGAACCGGGCGAAAGTGCCATAGGTCGTCTCCTGATGGGCCGGGGATCAGCCGGAGCGAGTGCGCGACGTCCATAGCCTTCGGTAAGGTCCGTCAGTGGTAAAATGGGGTAAATGTCTTTCTGTTGCGGCGTCTCCGGTCCATCGGCACGCTACACTTTCGACCTGGGCAGAGCGGACGCGGGATGAGACGAGGACCGGAGAACGGCTATCACCGCGCTGAGGCGTTCAGCGACGCAGTGATCGCGATCAGCGTCACGCTCATGGCCTATGAACTGCTTGGGGCAGGCGGGGCTCAGGCGAGCGACCTCGCCGGCGTCCTCGCGGCGGCTTGGCCACCCGGCCTAGCCTTCGTGATGAGCTTCCTCGTGGTCGGCCAGATGTGGATCGTGCACCACAATCTCTGGCGCTTCGTCCGGGAGGTCGACCAGGGCATGCTCGTGCTCAATCTGGGCCTGCTGCTGTTCATCGCCGTGCTGCCCGTTGCCGCGAAGCTGCTGGCGACGCATCTCAACGGCCCGGCGAGCGGGCTACAGGTCGCGGCAGGCCTCTATGCAGCGACGGCGCTTGGGCAGGCAGCCCTGTTCAACGTCATCTTGCGTTGGGCTTGGGACAGGCGGCTCTTCGAGGCGGGGATGGACGAGCCGCTATACGCGGATTTCAAACGACACTTCGCCCTTGGACCGGCGATCTACCTGGGCGCCTTCCTGCTGAACCTCGTCTCACCCTACCTCAGCATAGCCGCCTACCTCGCGGTGCCTATCGCCTACATCGGCTTCGGCTTCGGCACCGCGAAAGGGGCGCGCTAGACGGACGCTGCTCAGAGAGACGTTAGCGCCGGCAGTTCGTGCAGGTGCTTGTCAAGGGTGATGGGGTAGTCGCGCACCCGCACTCCGGTCGCGTTGTAGACCGCGTTGGCGACCGCCGCCGCCGCACCACAGAGCCCTAGCTCGCCGATTCCCTTCGCCTTCATCGGGGAAGCGGCCGCATCCGGGTGATCGAGGAGGATGACGTCGAGATGCGGGATGTCGGCATGGACGGGAACCTCGTAGCCGGCCATGTCGTGGTTGACGAAGAAGCCGCGCCCGGGATCGACCGCCAGCTCCTCGATCAGCGCCGCGCCAAGGCCCATCGTCATACCGCCGATCACTTGGCTGCGCGCGGTGATCGGGTTGATGATGCGGCCGGCATCGCAGACTGCGAGCATGCGGCGGAGTCGGACCTCGCCGGTGAAGGCGTCCACCCCCACTTCGGCGAACTGGGCGGCGAAGGTCGATTGCTGGTACTGCTTGTCGAGATCGCCGAACTCGATGGAGTCCTCGCCGGTTAGGATTCCTTTCGCGGCGGCCTGCTGCAGGGGCACCACCGCATTCCCGGACCTCACGCTGCCCCCGACGAACTCACAGCGGTCTCGCGGGAGGTCCAGGCGATCCGCGATCGCGTTCCGCAGCGCGATGCTGGCGGCGTAAACGCCGGAGGTCGCGTTGGCAGCGCCCCACTGGCCGCCCGAGCCTGCGGCCCGCGGGAAGCTGGAATCGCCAAGCCGGACCTCAACCTCCGCGGTGGAGAGGCCGAGCATCTCCGCCGCAGTCTGCGCCACGATTGTGTAGGTGCCCGTCCCGATATCCGTCATATCCGTCTCGACGGTGAGGCCGCCCGACGCCTCAAGCCGGACCCGTGCGCCGGACTTCATGGCGAGCGCGTTGCGGATGCCCGCTGCCACGCCCATGCCGACGAGCCAACGACCCCGGCGGTCCTGGCCCGGCCATGAATTCCGTGCCGACCACCCGAAGCGCGCCGCGCCCGTCCGCAGACACTCGACGAGATGGCGCTCTGAGAAGGGGCGGCTCGGCGCGTGCGGATCGACCTGGGTGTCGTTCAGGACACGGAACTCCACCGGGTCCATGCCGAGCTTCTCGGCCATCTCGTCCATGGCCATTTCGAACGCCATCAGGCCGGGCGCCTCGCCGGGCGCACGCATGAAGTTGCTCTCGGGCAGGTCCATGGTGGCCAACCTCATGCCGATCTCGCGGTTCGGCGCGGCATACAGGATCTTCGTCTGCGATGTCGCCATCTCGGCGCCGCCGAGGGGCAAGTTGCCGCTCAGACCGCGGTGGGAGATCCCGGTCAGCGTTCCGTCGGCGAGAGCCGCTAGCCGCACCCTCTGAATCGTGGCCGAACGGTGCGTGCCGTTGTTGAAGATCAGGGCGCGCTGGAGGGCGAGCTTCACGGGCCGGCCAGCCGCCTTCGACGCCAGTGCAGCCAGCACCACGTCGCTCCGGATGAAGAGCTTGGCCCCGAACCCGCCGCCGACGTAGGGCGACATCACGTGCAGCCTGTCCGGCTCGATGGAGAGCGCCTTCGGAAGGTCGCGCATCGCCCAGTTCACCATCTGGTTTGCCGTCCAGACCGTCAGGCGGTCGCCTTCCCACGCCGCCACCGTGGCGTGGGGCTCCATCTGAGCGTGGCTCTCGTAGGGAGTCGTGTAGGTCTGATCGAGCGTAATAGGGGCCTGCCGGAATACGGCCTCGAAATCGCCGACACGGTCGACGTCGGGCGCGTCCGGGCCGCCGTTCTCCTTGTCCGGAGCGGGTGCCGCCTTCGCCGCCTCGGCCACGAGGACGAAGCGTCCTTCCTCTCGTCCATAGTCGACCTTCAGCAGCCGCGAGGCCGCGCGTGCCTGCTCGAAGCTCTCCGCCACGACCACGGCGACGGCCTGATGGTAGTGCTGGATCCTGTCGCCGCCGAACAGGCTGGCGGCGCACATTTCGCCATGCGGGAGCGGGGCGTGGTCCAGCGTCGTGACAACAGCGAGGACGCCCGGCGCGGCGAGCGCGGCGGCGGTGTCGATGGCCCGTACAGATCCCTTGGCAATGCCGGCGCCAAGAATATACCCGTAGGCCGGATCGGTGACGGCATCATTCCGTTCGAAGGCGTAGCGGGCCTTGCCGCCCACCTTCAACGGCCCGTCGATGCGGTGCACCGGTTTCCCGACAACGGTGCCGTTGTCGATAGGATTGCGGAGGGCTGGCTTTTCAAATCGCATCGATCGTTCCCTTCGCTTGAGCGATGACGGAGGCGAGCGCGCGCGCGGCAAGAGGGATCTTGAACGCGTTCTGCTCCGTGGGTGTCGCGCCGGCGAAGGCGATGGAGACCACCGCCTCCGCCCCGTCCGTGAGGGCTTCCTCCGCCTCCTCAACCCGCCACGGCATCGGCGCGACGCCGCCAAAGGCGACACGGCCCGTCCCGTCCTCCTGCAGCACCGCGGCGACCGAGACGAGCGCGAAGGCGTAGGAGGCGCGATCGCGGACCTTGCGGTAGATGTGGGTGCCACCGATCGGCGGGGGCAGGATCACGGCCGTGATCAGCTCGCCGGGGGCTAGTTCTGTCTCGATTTCCGGCGTTTCGCCGGGGAGGCGGTAGAAGGCGGCGATCGGCAAGATTCGCTTCCGGCCCGCCGCGCCAATGATCTCGACCGAGGCGTCGAGCAGGCGCAGCGCAACCACCATGTCTCCAGGGTAGGTGGCGATGCAGGACGGGCTGGTGCCGATCACCGCCAACCCGCGTGATACCCCGTCGATGGCCGAACAACCCGAGCCGGGTACGCGCTTGTTGCACGCCTGGTCCGTGTCGTAAAAATAAGGGCAGCGATTTCGCTGGAGCAGGTTTCCGGCGGTGCTGGCCTTGTTGCGCAGCTGTCCGGTTGCGCCGGACACGATAGCGCGGCTGATCACGCCGTAGTGGCGCCTGACGCGTGCATCCGCCGCGAGATCTGTATTGCTTACCAGCGCCCCGATACGGAGGCCGCCCTCGGCCGTTTCCTCGATACGCGCGAGGTCGAGGTCGCGGATGTCGATGAGTCGGGAAGGGGCCTCGATCTCCAGCTTCATCAGGTCGAGCAAGTTGGTGCCCCCCGCGATGAACTTGGCGCCGGGTGTGCCAGCCATCGCCCCCATCGCCTCTTCGACCGTCCTCGCGCGCTGGTAGGTGAAGGCCCTCATGACGTCTCTCCGAGGAAGCCGGCGATGGCGGCCTGAATGCTCGAATAGGCGCCGCATCGGCAAATATTGCCACTCATGCGCTCCCGCATCTCGAGTGGGGTCGGGCTTGTAGGCGCTTCCAGATTCGTCGTCGCGTGGCTGGGCACGCCGCGGCGCACCTCGTCCAGCGCACCCAGAATCGAGCAGATCTGCCCTGGCGTGCAGTAGCCGCACTGGAAGCCGTCGTGCTCAATTAGTTGCTGTTGCAGCGGATGCAGCTTACCGCCGCTTCCAATTCCTTCGATCGTGGTGACCTCGTCTCCCACATGCATAATCGCGAGGCTCAGGCATGAGTTAATCCGGATCCCGTTCACGAGAACGGTGCAGGCGCCGCACTGGCCCTGGTCGCAGCCCTTCTTCGTCCCAGTTAGATCGAGGTGCTCCCGAAGGAAGTCGAGGAGAGTGACCCGGGGATCACCCTCGAAGAGCCGCTCCTGACCGTTGACGAGCATCGCGCTGGTTTGCAGGGAGCGAGGAGGTTGCTCCGCCGATCTGGACCGTATGAGATTGTCAGTCCTGTCCTGCATAGGCTCTCCTCCCTGACACCGTCATCTTCGATGTTGGACATAGCGCCCGGTCGTCACTGGTACTGGTTAAATGCGGTGAAAACTTCGGGTGCCGCTGACTTCTCCGGGGCCACTTGCCGGAATGGATGGCCAATGGATCGGCCCGAAAGCTTCATGCGAGATATCTGGAGCGCGCCATCGGGGATTTCGGATCCATATGAGCGGGAGCTTGAACCCCTCGATGGGCGGTAGACCTCTGCCAGGCACCTGCGCCATCATCCCTGCGTTGCAGACCGGGAGCCGGAGACGTCATGCCCCGTCACATCGCCTGCCTGTCGGTCGACTTCGATACTTGGTCCGGCTTCGCCTCGCTCGGGATGCTAACGCCGACCTCCATCTCCCGCGGGGAGTTCGGTGTGGTCGGCGCCGGGCGCATCCTGAACCTGCTGGCCAGCCGCAGCATCAAGTCGAGCTGGTACGTCCCGGGGGTGTTGATTGAGACCTACCCGGCGGCCTGCGAGCGCGTGATCGCCGGCGGGCATGCGATCAGCCACCACGGCTGAAGCCACGTGCCGCCCGCTGACCTGCCGGCGGACCGGGAGGCGGAGGAGTTCGCGCGCGCGGTGGAGAGCATCCGCCCCTCACCGGCAAGGGGCCGGTTGGTCACCGATCTCCCTCCTGGGATATCAGCGACCGCTCACTCGACCTCGCCCTGGAGCACGGCTGCCGCTATGACAGCAGCATTAAGGGGCATGATTGCCGGCCGTACTTCGCGGGGCGCGGGAACAAGGTGTCGGCGGACGCGTCGCTGGTCTTCGGCGAGACGACGGACGTGGTCGAGATTCCCAACAGCCGGTCGCTGCACGACCACCCACATTTCGAGTTCTTCCGCATCGGCGGCACGGTGATGCTGGGGCTGGCGAACACGGATGCGGTGCTGGAGAACTGGATTACCGACTTCGAGTACATACGCCGCACCACAGAGTGGGGAATGCTCGTCTTCACCTTCCACCCCTACGTCATCGGGTGCAGGAATCGGATGCTGATGCCGGAGAAGCCGATCGACGCGCTAGGCACCATGGGCGCCGAGTTCTTCACGCTGGACGAGGGTCAGCAGGAGTTCCGAGCCCGCGCGTCGGCACAATCCACAGTGGCGCGGCAATAGGCGGAGCAGTGACCGGCCCGCCCCTCTCGAAAGGATCGCTTCGGTGCTTCAGGAACCTCGTTTTGCCGGTCAAGTGGCGATCGTCACCGGCTCGGCCAGCGGCATTGGCGCGGCAACGGCAGCACGGCTCGCGCAGGAAGGGGCTAAGGTCCTGGTGGCCGATCGCTCGCCGGATGTCGACGCGGTGGCGCGCGAGATCGGCGGTGTCGCGCTCGAGCTCGACCTAGCCGAGAAGAGTGCGGGGAGCAGGCTTGCTAAGGCGGCGCTCCAGGCCTTCGGCCACATCGACATCCTGGTGAACAATGCTGGCATCGGCGGCAGCAAGGCCTTGGCCGAATCGGACGACGACCTCATCGACCGTTTCGTGGACACAAATCTGAAGGCTGTGCTGCGCGTGACGCGGGACTGCCTGCCGCATCTGGCCCGGCCGGGCGGGAGCATCGTCAACATATCCTCCATCTTCGGACTGGTGGGCTACCCCGGCACCGCGGCCTATGCTGTCGCGAAGGCGGGAGTCGCCCAGCTCACGCGCCAGCTGGCCTGCGATCTCGGGCCGGAGGGCATCCGCGTCAACGCCATCGCGCCGGGTGTCATCGAGACGCGGATGACGGCGAACTACCTGAAGGACCCGCGCTACGTCGCCAACATGACCCTCCCGACGCCGCTCCGGCGCGCAGGAAAGCCGAAGGAGATCGCCTCCACCGTGGCCTTCCTGGCCTCGGAGGACGCGTCCTTCATCACGGGGCAGGTCCTCGTCGTCGATGGGGGCTGGCTCACGTCCCGCGCCGCGCCGGCGCAGGCCGAAGGCTGAGGCCTGAGCTCCATACCTCCAACGGAAAGACACATTTCATGAAGCGCAGAGCATTCCTGGCAAGCGGCGGCGCCCTTCTCGCCGCGCCGTCTCTTACCACCGCCCAGCAGAGCAAGGTCTTGCGGTTCATCCCGCAGACGGATCTCAGCTTCCTCGACCCGATCTTCAGCCTGGCCTACGCGACCCGGAACCATGGCTACATGGTCTTCGACATGCTTTACGGCCAGGACAGCAGCTATCGTGTGGCACCGCAGATGGTGGAAGGCCAGATCACGGAGGGGGATGGTCTCCTTTGGCGCCTGACGCTGCGCGATGGACTAAAATGGCACGACGGCGAGCGCGTTCTAGCGCGGGACTGCGTGGCGAGCATCCGCCGCTGGGGTGCGCGCGACCCCTTCGGTCAGGCGTTGCTGGCCATAACGGACGAGCTCTCGGCCCCGGACGACCGGACAATCCGGTTTCGCCTGAAGCGTCCCTTCCCGCTGCTGCCGGAGGCGCTGGGCAAGCTGCCGCCGCTGCTGCCGGTGATGATGCCGGAGCGCCTCGCCAGGACAGACCCGTTCACGCAGGTGACGGAGATGGTCGGATCGGGCCCGTTCCGCTTCCTTCCCGGGGAGCGTGTCTCCGGCGCGCGCGTCGTCTACGAGCGGTTTGCGGACTACGTGCCGCGCTCCTCGGGCACGGCGGATGGCACGGCGGGGCCGAAGGTCGTGCATGTGGACCGGGTGGAATGGACCACGATCCCCGATGCCTCCACGGCGGCGGCGGCCCTGCAGGCAGGTGAGCATGACTGGCTGGAGTTTGCCGCGAACGACATGGTCCCGCTTCTCAGGCGCATGCGTGGCGTGAAGGTGGCGGTGCAGGAGCAGGCGGGCATGATGTGCTTGATGCGGCTGAATCACCTGCACCCGCCCTTCAACAACCCGGCCATCCGCCGCGCGATCTTGGGTGCCTTCGACCAGGCGGACTTCATGCAGGCCGTCGCCGGTGACGACAGGGCGATGTGGCACGCGCCGGTTGGCTTCTTCACCCCGGGCTCGCCCATGGCGAACGACGAGGGACTCGGCGTGCTCCAGGGACCGCGCGACTACGCCCGGGTTAAGCGGGAGCTCGAGGCCGCAGGATACAAGGGCGAGAAGGTGGTGCTGCTCGGGTCCACCGAGCCGACCTTCATCCTCGGCCTGAGCGAGGTAGCGGCGGATCTCCTCCGCAAATGTGGCCTGAACGTCGAGTATCTCCTCTCCGACTGGGGAACGCTGACCACTCGGCGCTCCAGTAGGGAGCCGGTCGAGAAGGGCGGCTGGAGCTGCTACATGACGGCCCTCACAGGGATCGACACCGCCAATCCCGCACTCAGCACGCCGCTGCGAGGGAACGGCCTTCAGGCCATGGCGGGCTGGCCGAACCTGCCGCAGATCGAAGCGCTAGTCGGCGAATGGTACTCCGCCGGGGACCTCGCCGCGCAGCAGGGTCTCGCGCGGAGGCTGCAGGCCCAGGCCTTCCGGGACGTGCCCTATGTCCCGGCTGGGCAGTTCCTCCAAGTCGCGGCCTACCGGTCCAACCTCGAAGGGCTCCTTCGCGGGTTTCCCCTGTTCTGGAATGTCAGGAAGACCTGATGCACTGCGTAGGAACGGCGGTAGGCGGGCGCGCGTCTGTTGCCGCCCATTGAGGGGCACGCGTCGCGATAGGTGCCGCAGCCGCGAAAACATCGCTGAACACTCCAGAGCGTGGGACAGTGCCGCTCCCAGGTGAAGCAGGATCAACGCGAGGATAAGCATCCTCAATCTTGCTGTTCACGCCGCGAAGCAGACGTGGAGTTAGAGGTTTTGCAGCAGGATGGGCGCAAGGCATACGCTGCCGAAGAGCGCCACCGGTAGCCATCGGCGGAGAGCCCGGAAACTGGGAGAGGCGCGGCGGCCGTGTGCTCCTCCGCGTCGCTGCTGATCCTGTTCGCCTCGAAGGTGCTGGTGAAGTAACTGCCCTTTACCTAGATTCGCCGCAGCCTGGGTTCGGGGTCGTTGGGCGGACCGAACATCTTCGGCCGTATCACGCCGGAGCGCAGTGCTGCTGTCAGTCAGCTTGGCTCTGTCGTACCGGAGGCCCGCAGCCCGCAATCTTTCGATCCGGCGGGCCGAGACTCACCCCCAGGTCCGATCGGCCCTACCGTCCCCGATTGGCGTACATCAGCTCCGTCGAGTGACTGTAGATCTCGATCAGATTGCCCCACGGGTCCTGGCAATAGACCGCCTGGAACGGCTCCCCCTCGAAGAGCGTCCAAATCGCGGAGCGCTGCTTACCGCCATGATCAGCAATGCGCTTGGCGAGAATTTCAATATCCGGATCAACCAAGCAGAAGTGGAAGACACCCGTTTTCCAATAGTCGAAATTGTTGTCCGCCGGCTCCGAATGTGGCGTGACGAACTGGAAGAGCTCTATTCCGACTCCGTTCGCCGTCGCCAAGTGGCAGACAAAGCACTCCTCAAATCGGTCCCCGAATATGCCCTTGAACGCCTCGCCAATATGCGATCCGTCATGTTTAATGTGCAGTGGTCCAATGATATGCCTGCAGGAGAAAACGTCCTGGTACCACTTCGTCGCTGCGGCGATGTCGGTAACGGTAAGGCCGACATGCGTGATCGGTAGCGGGTGATAACCCATTGATGCTCTCCTCGCTTGGCAATGCTTTGTTTAACAGCGGGGATCGTCAAATTAGGGTAAAAAGAGGTAAATGCGCAAAGCTCAGGGAGCGAACTTCGGACCTTGGTTACGCGTCTGGACGCTACTTTCTTGAGGCGGATCTTCGTTCATCAGTTCCGGAAGTCGGAAACCGTAGCTCATAGAAAACGGGATCGTCAGCTTTCGACTATCACGGTGGCCACTCTCTCCGTCGACCGCTGCAGGCAAAGGGATTCGAAGTTTCGGCCCCAAACGCCACCGCTGCTCATCGATCACATGCCGACACTCGCAAGCCTGACTGTGACCGGTCCAAACGGCTTCACCTGCTCGAGCGTCGCTGCACCATCTCGCGCGAGTTCGAGCCCGGCGACGAGGGTGCTCGCATACGCCGTCCTTAGACGGGCTGCACGGTCAGCGGCATGCGCAGGG
Organism: Roseomonas sp. WA12; assembly: GCF_054165765.1. Taxonomy (NCBI): domain Bacteria; kingdom Pseudomonadati; phylum Pseudomonadota; class Alphaproteobacteria; order Acetobacterales; family Roseomonadaceae; genus Roseomonas; species Roseomonas sp. WA12. Next base: position 425,227 of record NZ_JBSTUI010000002.1, read on the forward strand.
ATCTGAGGCATGCAGCGCTCCAGCGCCAATCCGGTCGGGTGCTGCTCGAGTAGCTCGGCGATTCGCCGGAGCGCATCCGGGATGCGCCAGAGGTCAGGCGGACTGGGCCGGTAGATCAACGCCGGTTCGGCCCCCCTCCCTTCCTTCCCCTCCAGCATGGCAAGTGTCGCCTCCAGGAAGGCCACATACAGCTCCGCCTGCGGCCGGGCCTGGGGTGGCGTGCCTTCGCCCCTGCCGAACACCGCCCGCCCGAGCTGTGGCCGCGCTGCCAGCCAGTCTGCCCCGGCCCGCATGCGGGCGAGCTCGTCCAGGAGCTCGAGCCGGCGTGCAGCGGCCACCCTCGCGTCCGCAGCCTCCTCCGGGCTCGTGGGCGCCAGGAGCTGCGCCTTGAGCAGCAGGAGTTGGCTCGCCATGACCAGCCAGTCGCCGCGACGCTCCAGCGGGATCCGCCCTCCCCCGTCCTCGATGGCGGCGACCAGTTGATCGGTCAGGCTCAGGATCGAGAGCCGCCCGAGGTCGACCCGCTGGCGCCGCACCATCTCCAGCAGGAAGTCGAGCGGGCCCTCGAAGCCCTCCACGCTCAGCCGCGGCGTGGCATGGGTCAGCTGGGACTGCGCCGCCCTCCCCTTCCCTTCCCAGACCTCAGCCTCCGCGGTGGCCGGGAGCTCAGCCACGGCGGCGCGCCCCGACTCGCACTCCACCTTTTCGCCCGGCCGCCTCCCGTGCGGGTACCCGGCTGTCCTGCTCCAGCGTCTCGCCCCGTGCCGAGCCGGGATAGTGCGGCTGCAGCTCCACGGAGAGGTCGGGCCAGGCGCGGCGGAGGCGCAGGATGGCGGCCCAGGGCGACCAGTCGGCCGACCAGAACCCGACCCGCAGCTGCCCCATCTTTCTCTTCCGCCCGTCCAGCGTGCTCGGCAGCGCCTCGACGTGCCGGAGCGGACGGGTCACGCCCCAGTGGCTTTGGAGCCAGTTCCGACTCACGGCCTCCTCCGGTCCGAGAGCGAGGACGGAGGGCGGCACTGGCAGGAGCCGGTGCAGGTCAAAGGGACAGCGCCGGTCGGTGGTCAGCCGGGCCAGCGCCGCTTGGTGGTTGGCGGCCGCGGCGTCCCGCAGCCTCCGGGCGAGGATCTTGGCGCCGGAGAGGCTGATGGCGCGCACCCCGTCCTGGGGTCCGGCCATGGGCAGCAGGAACTCCTCCTCCAGCGAGGCAAGGTCCAGAGCCCAGGGGATCACGCCTGAGCCGGCCGCGGCCTGGCGGAACGCCTCCACGCGTTCCGAGGGCCCGCCGGCAGTCACGACGTTCCACAGCCAGTCCACCGGCATCGGTGTGGGCTGCCAGAGGGGCGACGCGGGGTCTCTCGGCTCCGGCGCGACGGTGGCGCTCTCATCGCTTGGCATCGCGCTCATGCGCTTCTAGGAAGCCACGATGCTGTTCAAACCGGCCGCCCCCACGAAGGACCCTCTGGATACGCTGGAGATCCAGGTCAGCAAGGAGGGCGCGGGCCGGAACAACTGGCGCTGGTCGATCTGGCGCGGGTCGACGCTGGTCTCGCGCGCGCCGCAGGGCTTTGCGGGTGCCGAGGCCGCATATGAGGACGGACGCCGCGTCCTGAACCGCTGACCAGCGCGCCCTCTAACGAGGGCCCGCCCGGGCTGCCGGCCGCCCCTCACAGGTCGAGCAGCCGTGCCGGGCTGTCCTGGGTGATCTTGGCCCGCCGGCGATAGCCCTGGGTGGTGGCAATGCTCCGCTGCCGCGCGTGATGCATGACCTGCTCGTCGAGGGCACCCTTGAGGTAGGCCTCGGTGATGAACCCGGCCCTCAGTCCGTGGGGCGAGAGGCGCTCGGTCTCATCCACCGTGAGTCGAGCCATCTCCGCCCGACGGCGCAGGATCTTCCACACCCCCTGCGGGCTCAGCCGGTCTTCCAGTGCGCCCCCAGCGCTGAGGCGACGGAACACCGGCCCCCACTCCGTGCGCGTCTGCCGGAGCCACTCCTCCATGGCCCGCACCGGGCAGGAGAGCGGGTTCAGGCCTCGAGGGATGCCAATCGTGGCCCCCTCCCCTTCCCGGTCGCGCTTGGAACGCGGGATGAACACGGTCATCCCCTCGGTCGTGAAGCGCAGGTGCTCTCGGTCGATCGCGACCAGCTCGGAGCGCCGCAGCGCGCCCGCGAAGCCCAGCAGCAGCAGCGCGCGATCGCGGGTGCCGGCCGTGTCGGTGCCGCAGGCCGCGAGCAGCCGCTTCACCTCGACTGAAGTGAGGGCGGCGGCAGGGCGGGACGCCTTGCCGTGAGTCGCGAGGATGCCGCGCATCGTCGCTGCGATCGCCGGGTGCCGGGTCTCCCAGGGGTGGCCGGCCTGACGGTGCTGGTGGGCGATGGCGGCGAGGCGCCGGCGTAGCCCGCTGCGGCCCAGCGTCTTGGCCAGGCTCGCGAGGTGGCCGGCGACCACAACGGGAGCGGCCGGGAGGGGGGCGATGCCGCCCGCCTCGCACCAGGCGCAGAAGGCACGCCAGTCGCTCTCATAGGCGCGCTTGGTGTTGTCCGAGAGCGCCCGGCCCGCGTAGCCGGCCGCCTGCGCCACCGCTTCGCCGACCGGGCCGGAGAGCATGGCCAGCGCCTCGGGTGGGAGTGTCTGCTGGACAAGCCGCCGCACGGCAGTGGGCAGCGGTGCCCGGCCAGTTTCGTCAGGCGGCGTCAACGCCAGGACCTCTGGGGCCGACGCGGCGAAAGCTCCGCATTTACTGGGCCCGGCGTTCCTGTCCCGGTCATCCCCCCACACCCCCTGCCCTCTTCGGCCGTCCGGTTCAGCGCGGCCGCCCTCGCCGTTCCGGCCAGGATCAGAGTGCCAGGAGAGCCCCTCTCATGGCAATCCGCCCCGCAGTCCAACGTCGGCACGATAATAGATGATTATCGTGCCTTATTACCCAATCAGATGGCTGAAATGCGGTCGAGTGCAGCGTTCCGCCTCTGGCGTCCGGTCTGACGCGGGGCGGCTTCGGAAGTGCAGGTCCGCCCCGGACGGGCCCATGCCCAGGCCAACCCGGACCCTGCCGGCAGCGTCCCCTGTCAGGCGCCCGGCGCTCCTTGTCCCTTCGGCGCTCGCCGGAACAGGCCGATCAGCGGCGACACCACAAACTGCACGACGGGGATCAGCACCGCGCCGACCAGCAATCCCACCACGCCCGAACCTGCCGCCGTTGCCAGCCATTCCACGGCACCCGCCGCCGCTGGCGCCGCGTCCGCCACCGCGACGGCGGTGGCGTGGATCGCGTGCTCCACTCCCGGCAAGCCGTAGCCAGCCAGGCCGTGCACGATGATGCCACCGCCTACCCACACCATCGCAGCCGTGCCCACGACCGCAAGTACCTTGAGGAACCAGGGCATCCCAATCACCAGTGCGCGCCCGATCGCCTGTGTCACCGGCCGAACCGCGACGTCGGCGCCGCTAGGCTGACCGATCCGCCGACGGAAGATCGCCGAGATCGGGCGCTCGCCGGCCGCCATCGCCAGCCCCGCGTCGTCCGCCTTCACGATCAGCGCCACCACCCCGTAAACGCCCACAGTGATGCCGATCCCCACGATCGCCAGAACCACCGCCTGTTCCCAAAGCGGCACGTCGGGCAGGGTGCCGAGCGTGATCGCCATGATCTCGGCCGAAAGGATGAAGTCGGTACCGATGGCGGCGCGCACCTTGGCGTCTTCCAGCGCCTGGGGGTTCTCGGGCGGTGCCAGCACCTTGGCCTCGTGCTGGCCTGCCCCGTGCGGCGCCACCGCGTGCCACACCTTCTCGGCGCCCTCGTAGCAGAGATAGGCGCCGCCCAGCATTAGAAGCGGCGTAATTGCCCAGGGCGCAAACAGGCTTAGCAGCAGTGCGCCGGGGAGCAGGAATAGCAACTTGTTCTTGAGCGATCCCCAGGCGATCCTCGCCACGATCGGTATCTCGCGCGCTGCGGCGAAGCCCACCACGTAGCGCGGTGTCACCGCGGCGTCGTCGATCACCACGCCAGCCGCCTTAGCGCCGGCCTTGGCCGACTGCGCGACCACGTCGTCCAGCGACGCCGCCGCGACCTTGGCCAGCCCGGCGATGTCGTCCAAGAGCGCGATCAACCCTGTGCTCAAGCGAAGCTCCCCTTCTGGCGCGCGTGCGCGGCTATCATGGATGATCCGTATGCTCGCCGCGACCCGGGGGGCGCCTCGAAAATGCCGGGATCGGTGGGCGCGGGGCTAGCGGGTTCTGTCAGCTCTCGCGCCAAAGCTGCTATCGCAAGCCGGCTGACGCTGCCGGCCTACCCTGCCGCTAGAATGGCAAGCGCGGTTGCCGCGCGACGGAGATGAAGCGTGCGGCGGCGGTTGGCGGGGATATGCTGGTCGTGCCGGTAGCGAGGGTGGAGGTGGTTGCGAAGTTCGTCGTCACTGCGGCAGAACCGGTCAGCTGAGGTGAAGCTCTTGAACCCACGCATGCATCGTATCCGGCCTTTGATGCCCCGGTGATCCTGCTCAAGCCGATTATCCTTGAAGGCGCTGTTGCGGTGTGTGACCCGCTTGCCCAGCGATGAGCGGATCGCCCGCGGGTAGGAGCCATGCCCGTCCGTGGTGACTTGGTCGGGGATGATACCTGTGGGGACTTGGCTAAGCGGAAGAACGTCTTCGCGGCCGCCATGTCGCGGTGCTCGCTCAGCATGGTGTCGTCGAGGTCACCGTTCCGGTCGATTGCCCGATACAAGTAGCACCAGCGTCCTCGGACTGCGCTCGTTGAACCCTCGCCCGCAACTGCGACACCGGAAGCGTCGGTGACCCTGGGCTGTACGGGCCCGCTGCTCCATCACCTTGGCCGAGCCGCAGTCCACGCACTCCATCTCAGGCTCCCGGCCGACCCTCACCCTGTCTGAAGCCTATCCACGCCTACCCCAGTTCGCCAATCCGCCCTTCTCTGGCGCGAGAGCTGACAGATCCGTCTGTCTCGCGAGGCCGTCTCGAAGGCCACCCGGGCTCGCTTCCAAGTGACACAGTCTCGACTTTGCGAGATGATTGAGATCCTGAACCGGGTTCGTCCTTGGGTCGGGACGCCGCAGTTCGCGTTTGCCTGGTACCGCTCGCAGCCCCTTCCCTCCTTCGGCGATCAGAAGGCTGGAGCCCTCGTCAAGGAAGGCCGAGCGGATGCAGTGAGGCGCTACCTCGATCGGATCGCGGTCGGCGGTTACGCGTGAGGCTGCGGCGGATTGTCTATTGGGCTCACAATCCCCACTGGGCTTTCGCTCCGACCTCTGGCGATGGCGCTGTCCGCTTCGGTGGGCGCTTCAATCCTGTTGGTTCTCCAGCTCTCTACACTTCTTGCCGTATGGAGACCGCCTGCCGAGAGGCGCAGCAGGGTATAACATTCAAGGCGCAGTTCCTGACCATCTGCGCCTACGAGGTGGACTTCGTTAACGTCGTTGACCTGATTGATGCCCAGGTCCGGTCCGCTCGGACGGTGGCCTCTACGGATCTCGCCGGTACGTGGGAGGATTTAGCGTTCAAGGCCAGGAGCCGCCGAGCTGGGCATTGGCACGTCAACTGATGGCCGAGGGAACGGCTGCCATTGTCGTCCCGAGCTTTGCTCCGGGTGCAGCTGAAGACGACCCAAACGTCGTTTTCTGGCGCTCGAGCGGTTCCCCTCCGCATAGGATCACAGTGGTCGATGACCAGGTTCGACTACCACGAGATCAGCAATTTTGGTCGTAGGGGACCGGCTAATGCTTGGCCGGTCCAGGCAACGAGCGGCCGATCTCTCCGGCCCCTAAGCTGCTCCTGGAGCTCGGTGCTTTTGGCTCAGTAAGCTACGTGTGCGTCCCCGCCCCTGCTTGCTGCGTAAGGCGATGGGAAGCAGGTCGGATCGACGCAGTTCTGAGCTGCTATCAGCTAGCTACCAGCTACCAGCTACAAAGGTGGAATCCTATTTCTGTCCCGCTCGCTCACGCTGTAGGGCGGCCACCGCATCAGCAAACACTAGCCCAAGAACATCACCGCTATCGTCAGCCAATTTGTAAAAAGCATCGAGATCCTCTTGCCGAACCTTCAGGTTAAGCTGCACGTTACGGCCAGTGCGATACCTTCGCTGCTCCCGTCTGGCGGGATCACTAACAGGAGGCAGTTTGTTCTGAGCAGCTAAAGGCTCCCGGCTTCGGAAGCCGGCGCCCTCCGCAACCCCCCTCACCTCTTCTGGGCGGGCTGGCGGTTTCGGCGTGAATCCGCTCAGGTCGAGGTCATCATCGCCACCAAACAGCTTGGCGCGCTCGCCGTTCATGCTGCAGCCTCCTTAACGGCCGGCTTCCTTAAGAGCGCAACTACCTCTGCCGCGAGCTCGCGAGCGTTCTTGAGCGCTGCCTCAAGGCCACCGACTTGCGTAGCATTCAGTTGCTCGAGCGTCCCGCCGAAGGAAAATATGGCGCGGAAGGCCTCTCTCTCATGCATTTGGGTTTTGAAAATCGGGATCCCTGCCCCCTCCAATTCTGCACGGATATGCTGCAGCGTTCTCGGGCGGATGGCGGCCGACGTGCGCGTGAACAGCACAGAATACGAAATGGCCCGCCCGAATGCTTTTTCCTGCTGTCGGATGAGGCGGATCGCCTTCGCTGCCTCCGCCGCGTCCAACTGGCTTCCCTGGACCGGAACAACGACGAGATCCGCGCGGCTGATGGCATAGGCGACCGTCATGCTCGCCGTGCCCTCGAGGTCAACAATGACGAATGGCGTAGTCTGGGCCGCCTTCTCGATCTCGTCGATAATTGTCGCCTCGGTCACTTCAGAAAGCACGGTCAGGCTTTCTGGGCGACCCGATCTCTCGGCCCAGGCGCTCAGCGGGCGGTTAGGGTCGGCGTCAATCAGCGTCACCTTCGCGCCGCGCTGCGCGAGCTGTGTCGCCAGCACTACAGAGCTCGTGGACTTCCCGCACCCCCCCTTGCTGCTGGCCATGCAGATCGTCGGCATAGTTGTCCCCTTCACATCTCACTCAGCCATTCCATGGCAGAGTTGCAGCAGCTGCATGGCGGGTGCTGAATGCTAGCGGAAGGTCGCCAGAGAGGCAGCGGAATGTCAACTGGTAGCGCCCTGTCACCTTCTGGGACGCTTCCGAGTAGCTACCAAGTATCTTTTTGTGCTCGGGTGGTGCGGGGAGGCTAAAGTGTGTCTCCGTCGGGACGAGGTGTTCCCGTCGGATCTACTCCGCCATCCCTTAGAAGAGTAAAAGTACTCTCCGGTTGGTTTCTGATAGCCACCAGTTAGTGGTCGGATAGGCACCTGACTGTCAACAGGTAGCGCCCTGCTATCCTCTGGGACGCTTTCCAGTAGCTACTTAGTAGCTCCTGGATAGATATCGGTCCGGGGAGGGGGCAGTGTGTCTCTGTCAGGTGTGGACATCCAAATTAGCTCGCCATCTCGATACATGCGCAGCAGTCCGGGATGCTGGTAGCTCTGACAGTGTAGTCTGGGGTGCCTGGGTGCAACGAGGTTGCTCGTTTGTGGCTAGTAGGGCCTGGCGTACTTTCCACGCTTCGACAATGAGTATCCAGCGCCTCGTAAGGGATTCCACTCGGCTAGCCAGACACTTCCTATTAGCTCTCTAGTGGCTAGCCGGCAGCTACCTGGCGTGGGCTCGCGAGGCCCATGCACCCCGATCTGAGCACTAGTGGGCGGTCGGGCTTGGACTTGTCGGACACAGCCGTGAAGTGGCTTTTGGAGGGCGGGCTTGCGCCACCTTGAACCAAATCAGTGCATCTTACCTCACCATCCAACCCTAAGATGGCGTCCTGATCACAGCGCCAGAGTTGTGAGAATGCTTCGGGTTTCGTGCTGCGAATCCTTTGGTGCCGCCCCTGGCAAGAAACGAGGCCAGTGCAATGCGAAGAGAAGTTTCAAGTAGCCCTCTAGTAGCCACTTGGTTTCGAAAAGCTGGATCGAGCAGATGCCGTCGCTTGTCCTAGCTAGTGTCGCAAACCTTGCTCGTGGCTGTTGTTTAGCTGGTGTGCTTTCGACGGCGAGAGGGGCGCCCCGTGATGCACAGACTGGATGCTCCGCAGTTGCCGCGTGGTACTTGAAGGCTATCCGAAGGCTACTTGATAGCTAATCATAGAATGGAGGCTTGCTGGGGGACCCCGAGCCGTGGCGGCCTCTCCCAGCTTCTAAGCCGTATCTGACGGCACGTCAGAAGCTACCGGCTAGCTACCGGTTCGCAGTCGTATAGCTCTCTAAGTGCAACTTGCTGGCCGTGGGCTGGAACTTCGGCATCCAAGTGGGAGCATCTCTCGTGCTATTTGCTGAGGAAGGCGCGTTAAAGGATTAAGGAAGGCGTCCTGTTTCTGCCGGTGGCGCGGAGGCGAGATCTCTGCGGGCCTTCCGTGCTGCTCTCGTTCGATCGACATGGCGGTTGCTCGTGTGCGCTCGGTTGCTGGAACAGTTCAGGAGCGTAGCTGTTTATGGGCCGGCTAAACTCACTCGCAGCTCCACATGGAGAAGCGGGGAGGGGCTTGTATGCTTCTGCCTGGCGAGATTGGGCAGGGAGGGTTCTCGAGGACTCCTCAATGTGCCCGTTGCGGCACTACAAGAGCCGAGCGTAGTAGAGCCGAGACCCGCCTTTAAGAGCTCGGCTTGTACCTCCGACAGCTATCAAAGGAGGTGTTCATGCCTGGACGATTGCAGTCCTGTAGCTACTAGATAGCTAATAGGTCGCGAAAAGATAGCAGTTAGATATCGCTCTGGGAACAACGGCGGCTAGGGTTGTTTTCCGCCTCTCCGTCAAATGTAACCCGCAGAGGCTGTCACTACGTCTCAGGACCGCGGAGCGTGAGCTTCAGATGGCCATGAGCCATGGCCATTTGCGATGATTTCCGAGAGGTCCGAGCACGGCATTTCGGGAAGTCTCGGGTTCTGAAGACGCTAACTTAGCGGCTAGCCGACCAGGAGATGAACAGATGCCGCCCCGATCTGCTGCACTTCTTACTCCGGCCCCGAGTAGTCCGATGTGAGTTACTTTACGGCTACCAGTTTCGGCGGCACCGCCGGCCGCGAGGGATGGAGTGTGAGACCCGCCGGTGATGAGAGCACCTTGGCCTCTGGATAGACAGCCATTGCTAGTTCCAGGTTCTGCTGAAACGTAGCGCGGAAGTGGTCCAACCGGTTGAACCCGGTTCCAAACTGGGCCTTCAACGCAACCCAAGTGATAGGGCAGGGCTTCTCGAGCACGTGGAGGCGATAAGCCAGCCAGCAGTAGATGTCCAAGGCCATAGAGCTTGCGTTCAGCCGTCTGATCGCCGCCTCTTGGAGGGGAACGGGATGTCGCTTCAGCTGCTCAAAGAAGCTTTCGGACAGCTTCGCCCTTTCGAGGAACAGGCTTCCCTGAGCTCCGTCATCTGAGTCCAGGAACAATGCCGTGTCGACGATGTGCTGATTTAAGAGGGCGCCGCGTCCGCCCTGGTTGATCTGGAAAGAGAGGCTGCAGTGGCTGATGCGCTCAGCCTGCTCTCGAACATCTTTTACGGTCTTTCCACCCCAGGCAATGTCCATCTTGCCAAGCCAGCTGCGTAGGGATTTCCCAAGCTCGACCTCGCGTGAGTTGGTCCTGATGGCCTCTGTTTGGAGATAGAGCATGATGAGCCGCGCCCGGGAGCCATAAGGCACACCAATCGGGATCGGTGCACTGTCGCGCACTGCGCGGCGTCCGGGCTGCACGAGAAGCATCACCCGCTCAGTCTGGACCTGCCAAGGAGCGTCGTCGGGAAGCCGTTTGTGGGGGAGGGCGGCCTGTGCCCAGCCAGAAAATAGGAAGCCGATGCCGCCTTCCTCGTCCGCCATGAAGTCGGCTGCCGCGTCGACCACACGACGGTCGATGTCCATCGAGAGCGCGCCCCGCCGTCCGCGGGTCTCGATGATCTGGTGCACCGTCCCCATCACAACGTGTCTCCCTATGCACCCTTCTTTTCGTCCGGAAGCTCTCGTTTGTCTCTGGGGACTTTACCGGGGGCAGCTACTAGGAAGGCTATTAGAGAATCTATTACTAGTTTGTCCCGCTGTTCCCCCCGGGATAGTTCCTGCGACTCGTTGACTCTTCATAGGTGCTCCCCGCCAGAGTCCCCAAACTGCCCGGTACAGTCCCCACCCGCTAGGTGGATGGCTTCGCGCTTCACGGGGCAGTCCACAGCTTCCGAGACTTGCGACTCGGGCAAGCGCACGGCCTCCTTCTGTTTTGGTTGGACGGACGGTCTTCCCGGCGCGCCTAGGCTCCCTCAGCGTCGAGCGGTAGGGCCGGTGCAGAGTTCGCCCTGATGGGGCACGGACCTAAGCGGTTGCCCCAAACTCCAGGCGCCTTGCCTGAGCGGCACAGAAAAGTTCAGGAGCGTGATCTCCATCGGGCGCAGCCTAAAGGCCGAACTTCGGCGTGAAGGCCCCAGTAGAGTCCCCACCTTGGTTTTCTGGCGGAAGGGCTTTGCCTGACCGCGACCTGAAGGTCGCAACTTAGGGATCCCGGTAAAGTCCCCACCTTAACAGCCTGTTGTTAGGTTCGGCTCTCTCCACCACTGCGCCCAATAGAAACAATGGCTTGGCGTCTGGGGCTCGGGTCTGGCGTTACGCTTGCTTCCAACGACTGTCAGCAGAATTCTGGCATGCTGTGGGTCCGCAGCAGCGCCCCTCCCCGGTAAAGTCCCCACTTCCGAAAACGCCGCTGGTCATTGTCGTCGTCCTCCAGGGCGTCGGGGGAGGGGGCGCGGATTTTACGAGGCAAACCCCGGCAAAGTCCCCGCCGCCAACTCTGCTGATTGTTCGAGCTATCGATCCGACGCTACGGCGGGCAGGGCGCCCCGGCAGAGTCCCCACCTTCTGATCCAGTGGTTAGGCGCGGCCCCAAGTCAGTATGCGTTCAAAGGTGGGGAAACCCTTTCCGAAGCGTGACCCCGGCAGAGTCCCCGATCCGCTGATGAGGATCGCATTGCACAAACGGTGGCGCAGACCGCAGGAAAGGGCATCACCCGGTAGAGTCCCCATTGTTCCGGCGGCGCGCTCGCGATCCATCGAAGATACAGCGGGCAAAGCCGCGGGCGGCCTGCCCCCGGCAGAGTCCCCAATTTCGCCGCCACAGAATGGCTCGCTTAGGCCGGATCGGCAGATCGCAGGACAAAGTTCCCGGTAAAGTCCCCAGGCATACTGGGGGCACCTTCCCCAATCCACTGGGGGCGAATTTTAATGGATCAGCCTTCTACTTAGCTCCCTTCAACGTGCCGGCTCGAGGGCCGGCGGCGTGCCCGGCGGAGCCGAGGAGGCCGAGGGACGCGAACCCGTCGAGCAGGGGAGCACCCGATGTTGTGAGCCAGCGCAACTGGAGTGGGCGGGGCCCACTTGATGAGTTAGAGGCCGACCTCGGGATCGGCACCTGTGTCGCCGCATGCGCGAGGTCCTGGAAAGTCTGGGCGACAAGGAGGCGGAACCACCTGCGGTGCTGTGGGAGGTGAGTAAAGGAGACGGTGAGAAGAGGCCCTCAGTAGCGAGGAGACAACGGCGCAGAGGACGCGGCGCGTGCTGCCGGCGGCGGAGTGCCCCCTAGTTCGCGCCCAGGCCGGTTCTGTCTCTCTTGCGCCAGAGGTGCCCGAAGTGGAAGGGCTACTGACCGTTTAGGGGCTGGCCGGGATCCTGAGATGGAATGCGTGGATTGCGGCTCGGTCGAGGTGACCGAGTGACGGGACCGCACAGGGCCACCAACCCGACAGTCTTCCTTGAAGAGGCGGTCATGCGCTTGGTCGACGAGGCTCCCGCGAAGGAATAGCACGTCCGGCGTACCGTCGGCGCTGGCTTGGCCGACCACGGCGAAGGGCGTTACCGAACGGTGGCAAGTCCCGGCGACGAGCAGCAGCAGCGAGACGACATGATGACGTGGCTCCGGGCTCGCCTACCTTCCGGCGAGTAGTATCCTATCGCCTCACCAGGACAGCGGAGGACTAGCTAGACGCTCTCCTCCTCGACAGCGCGCGCCATCACGGTCTGGAGGCGGCTGGCCGGTACGGTTGAAGTGCCCAGCTTACACGGGCTTTGGGCATATCCAACTCGCCTCGCCGGACACCGCGTCAAGCCAGCACGCCGTGTTGCGGAAGCTCGGCACCTCGTCACTTACCGCGTGGCGGCGGATGACGGTGCGATCGGGTCACTCCTCATCATTGATCTCCAGACCGCGCTGGAATTGTAAAGGCGTCTTGAGGCGGTAGAACCGACTGAGGGTTCGTGCCCAACCAGCTGTCGCGTCGACGGCCCAGAGATCCGTTGTCACTACAGGACCGGGCGGAAGGCGTGGGTGACCGAGGCCCATACCGGCGAGACACGGTACGGGACGGGTGATGATCTGCCAGGCATGAAGAACTGGCGCGCCGGCAAGCTGATCGGCGTTGGGCATGCTGCCGGCCGCAAGGCTGCGCAAGTCACCGATAAGAGCTTCCAATCGGGTGATCTGGAACTCCAGCTGCTGTCGGGCGAGGAGGTCAGGGGGGCCGTCGAGGCGGATCATGGGAATGGCAGGTTCCGTGAGAGCGCGCGATCTCTCGCTCGCAAAGGCGTCGAGCCTTTCCGAGCGATCGATCACGCGACTTGAAGGGGGAGGCCATGGTCCTGTCAGGGGCATGGCCGTGGTGGGTGTCGGGTCAGCCCCGGCCGTCGAGCCAGCCGAGGACGGAGGGGAGTGGGACGGCGAGGCGCAGGGCCCGACCGCCAGGCAGGAGGAGAAGGACGTCGCCGTCCCCATCCTCGCTGATCGCGACGACAGCCGTGGCGGCGAGGGCATGCCGGCGTCCATCGACGTCACGGACGATGACGAAGCGACCGCGTCGCTCGCCTTCGGTCAGTTCGTCCCGCAGGAATTCCGCCTCGCTCATCGCCGCATCCCTGAGCGGAGGGCGGCAAGGCGCGCGGTGCGGGCCCGGGCACGGCAGGCCCGAAGCAACGCCCGGGGGAGGGGGGTGCCACGCTCGCCGGCCAGGCGATGCGAGAGGGCGCCCTGCGTCACGCCGAGCCGGGCGGCGACCGTCGCGAGCGTTAGCGTCGAGCCTGGCCGGGAGTACGCCGTCAGCCACCAGCGGAGCAGGCGCGCGTCGGCAGCGGGCGCCTTGCGGCCGAGAGCCGCGCCCCGCAGGCGGTTATCCTCTCTCATGCGGGCCCGAACGGCACCGGCGAGTTCATCGGAGATCCCGTGCCGACGACGCCTGATGGATTCTTGCAGGCGACGAGGATCGAGCCCCCGGATGCGCGCGATCTCGGCCAGCCCCATGCCAGCCGGAGCGGCGAGATAGTTCAGCAGCGTCGCGATGACGGCCGACGCCGTGGCCTCCTCTGCCGCGGACCGGACAGCTTGGCGCCGGGCCTGTGCGGCGCGGGCCGCGGCGAGGCGTTCGGGATCGACGACCAGGTGGCGCGCCGTGCCGGCGAGGAGGCCGAGCAGCACCGCCTCGTGCACCCCGTGCCGGCGGCAAAGGGCACAGGTGGGGAGGCTCGGATCGGCCTCCGCGATGTCGGTGAGGAGATGGTTCAGCGCCTCCGGTGTGTGGCGTGGACGGGCGCTGGCGAGGGCCTGATGCAGGCGGTAGGCCGGATCCGCCTGGCGTGCGCGGCGCGCCATGGCCGCGCGATAGCGTTCCTCCCGGGAGACGAGGCGACCGACGGGCGCACTCTCGCCCCCCGGGCCCTGGTTCAGGAGAGCGGTGCCGAGGCAAGTTCGCAGTCCTGCAACGAGGGCGACCTCGGCCGCTCCGATCGCGTGGATGGGATGCATGCCGACGAGGCGCATCACCAGGGTTTCACCCTGCTCGGCCATACGGCGGAGCCGGGTCTCCAGCCGGATATTGGAGCCCTCGCGATGCCGGGCAAAGGAGACGTGCGCGGCAAGGCGGGTGGCGGGATTCTGACTGGTAAAGCCCGCGTAGAAGGGCTCTGGGTCGTTGAGGCCGGACATCTGGTACAGCCAAGCCATTCCCACGGGGGGCTTGGTCGGCAGATTGCCGAAGGGAATGACCGTGCGATGCAGGAGCAGGGCAGGGTAGGGGGTGAGCGCCTGCGCCCCTGCCTGGGAGCGCTTGCGCCGGCCGCCACGTCCGTGACGGAGGCTGAGGCGAAGCTGACGGGAGTCGGTTGTCCCGCTGGTGCGGCGCCGGAAGTGGGGCCGCCCAGGTGTCCTCTTGCGTGTCATGTCGTGTTGATCCTCGTGGGGGGCGACGGAATGCCGCCCCGGCCGCAGGGCGCCGGGCGGCATCCGTGCCCTCCACAGGCTGTGATCCTTCTGTTCCTCCTCACTGGGTCCCTGCGGCAGGGCTGCGGGGACACGGCTGCCCGGGCTGACAGCCGTGCTCCGGGTTCAGCTGTCGCCGTCGGCGGGAGGGAAGCCGGCATCGCGCAGGCGCCGGCGAAGGGCATCGACGTCGCGAAGCAGCCCTAGCGCCCGATGCAGCCCGCCCGGGGTGGTGGCGGCGGCGAGCGGGGTGAGGTGGCCGAGCCAGGGCGTGCGCGCGGTCAGCCATTGGCGCCGGGCGTCGGTGTTGTGGATGACCCGCTCGGTCCGGACGAGGAGCTCTGCGACGCGCCCTCGGACAGCCGTATCCTCGTCGCCATCACCGTCCCAGACCCAGCGCAGGAGCGCGTCCCAGGAGGGGAAGGCGATCGCCGGAGGCGGAACCTCGGTTCCGTCGCAGAAGCGGGTCAGCGCCTGCCGCAACGCAGCCTCGATCGGGAAGGAGGAGGTGCGACGGCCATCCCCCGCACCTGCCGCGCGATGCTCCCCCGCGAGCAGCGCGAGCACGGCAAGGAGACCGCCGAGCCCACCGTCGAGCAGGCGGGTGATGGGCGCGCGGCCACCGAGCCCCGGGTGGGCGCGCGTCATCCAGTCGAGACGCCGCTCCGCCGAGCGGAAGAGGCGGCGAAGGGCGTGGTCCAGGGCGAGGAGGAGGCCGATGCGCCGACGCGTCCCAGACGGCAGGGGGATCGCCTCGTGGCGGAACCAAGCCTGTGCCGTCTCGTCGTCCGGGTTGCCGAGAAGGTGGCGGATCGCGTCATTGTCCAAGGCCCAGCCGTCGCCGGCCCGCCAGACGCGCCGGAGGAGGGCACTGAGCAGCGCGGGAGGCAGGACCTCGCCGCTCGCTGCGAACTCGCTCCCAGCGGCCTCCAAGTCGCGCAGCACCGACCATAGGGCCATGCCGTTCAGGCGGTCGGGCCGTCCATCGGTGTCGAAGGTGATGAGGGTCGCGAGGGCGGCCGCCTTGACTTGGCGTTTGAGGGCTGTTGGGGCAGGGAGGTCGCAGACCGCCTCCAGGAGCCGGTGCCGCCGATGGACGAGCCGAACTTGGCGGTGGTGGAGGCGCTCAGCAGCGGCGAGGTCGCCCCGGCGTTCGGCCCGGCGCTCCTGGGCTGCGAGGGCCTCAGTGCGACGCTGGACCGCGGCGACGCGGGCGCAGAGGCCGAGCAGGCGCGCGTGCGGGGCAGGGGAGAGGACGTCAGTGGCCCGACCGGCCAGGGGCGGGATCATCGGAAGATCCCCGAGACCGGCCGGCTACCAGGGCCGGTATCCGAAAGGGGACGGTGCCGAGGGATGGGGGAGGCGCATCCAGTTCCCCCTAGGCGGCGCTCCACGTCTCGGCTGATGGAAGAAGAACTGCCCCGCCCAAAGGGCGGGGTGTTGGTGCGAGATGACATACAAGCTTGTCCATTCGCGGCGGCGGCAGGAGGCCGAGGCCGGCCCCAGGCCCGGACCTCGGCTCCTGCCGCCGCCGCGAGGACGGAAAAGTTGGCCCACGGGCTGATTCGAGCATCTTCGCAAGAGCGAAATGTTTTCGGCAGTGCAGGGGTAGCTGGCGGCCCTCGTTGGTTTCTTGCGGACAAGGACTAGGGCACAAGGAATCAACAATGACGTCCTCAAACAATGATCTACTACAGGAGCAGTTTAGGCTGAAGACGATCGTCTATCTCCGAAGCTGCCCCAGCGAGCCCGAGGCATCAGCCAGGGCCCTGGAGCGCCAGAGGACGGCACTGGCACGAGAGCTTCCAGACGCGGAGATCGTGGCCGAGTTTGTCGAACAAGAGGGGGAAGGTGATGAGCGCCGCGCTTGGGTCGAGGCGCAGCGGCTGCTGCACACCCTGCTGGCGGAAGAGTGGACGGAGTTCGTGACAGTCACGCGAGCTGCAATCGGGTCAGGGCAGCCGATGGTTCGGGATCCTGAGCTGCCGTCAGAAATCCTAAATCCGCCGGACGGGCAACCTAGGTTTATAGCTCCAGATCATGAACTCGCTGAGGTGATTGATCGGGCGCCGGAAGCCATCGCCGTCGACGTGGAACCAGATGGTGGGCCGCGCCTGGGGGTGTCACCCCTTACGGTCAGCAGGAGGAGTCACTCAAGCCATCGGTATCGGTATTGGCACCTCCTGCAAGGATCCTGCCTCCGATATTAGAAGGGACGGCGTCAAGTTATTCCGCATCGGTTATTGCTCTGCGCATGATAACAGACTCAAGCCTTGAACCGTCTTATGGCTGTTTTCCCGCAAATGATAGATTGTGGCCAAAGGCAGTACGTTCAGCTTTTTAGCGACCCAATAAAAGCGGATACCTGGCGGGAAACATGACCTGGGAAAGCTCCCCCCACGGCATCGGATCAGACGGCGAAGTCCTCTTTCTTCCTGCCGTGCTGAACGGCATCAGTGAGCCACTTGGGCATGCGGCCGCGGCCGCTCCACGTCTCGCCCTGCTCATTGCGGAACTTGGCAGCAATTACACCGCCCTTGTCGGCCCGGTGCTTCCGCACGTTGGTGCCGGGCGAGGTGATGAGGTCGCTGAGATCCAACCCGAGTTGCCGAGCCTTCTCGGTCATCTCCTCCACCAGCTGGGCGCGGGCTTGGCCCCTTTTGTTACCAAGGGCGACTTTTGCCTCCTCAATGAGCTGGATGAGTTCCGGGACGCTCAGCTTGTCCAAGTTGATGTCAGACTTCGCCATAGATCCTCCAGTAAATTTCAGTCACGCGAAGGTAGACCAATTTTCCATTTTAAACTAGCCTTAGTTGCGGATTTTTTGATCTGACCCTAGTTTATGGGGAGCACTCTACCAGCCTGATCCACGAAGTTGAGCTCTGAAGAGAACCCTCCAAATGGCGATCAGATGGACAAGGTTGGCCGGAAGCGGATGGCATGCTCTAGGGCACGCAGAGTGTGAAAGCGGCTATGCCAGTCCGCTGTACGACTATGCGAAATTAACAAGCTTTTGAATTCCGGTTATTTCGTGTTGAAGTGTGCTATTCACCCGTGTCGGTCTCGGTCCTGGACGAGTGTGCAGAAGCGGCCACCACATTCGTGTGGGACGGAGGCGCGGAGCGGCTCCGTCCCAACTCGTCCCTAATTGAGACAATTGTTAAACCTCCCCGACGGTCCCCCCACCAAATTGGCTGTGCCATAGATTGGCGAGGTGGCCTAGGGAGGAGGGGCGTTGTGGCTTATGTCGCTTTATGTCCGTGCCGAAGAGCGTAGGCTTGCTCTTCGGCGTAGGTCGCCATGCTCTTCAACTGCGTCAGTAGACGATTGCATATCCATTCGATCGCATCGACTTTTCTAGCGTGCTCAATTGTGTCGTCTTTCGGCAAAGATGCGCGCGTGAGGTCTTGCAGTGCGATAACGCCGCAGGCGACATCGGTGAGTTCGCTGTCCAGCTTATCGAACGCGTCATGCAGATGGCTTGGGTAGCCCATGCTGGGCTCTCCCGGGCTGCAGTGATCAGCAGATGCGCCAGCACTGCCCTGGTTCTTCTGATTGTCGTTGCACATGATGAGGCTCACGGTAGCACGGGCGCGGAAAGCTGCGTGGCATCGACGGCGTCGGCCCGTGTGGGGATGAATGGCTGATCCTCCGTCCCGTTGATACAGGGGAGGCTGGGCGGCTTCCCTGGACAACCAGGGGAATTCCAACCACGACGACACCGCCGATGCCGGCGGGCGGAGCAGGCCATCAACCCCCTACGGGATAACAGGCGAAGCTGGAGACGCTCTCAGGCGCGTCATCCAAGGGCCGACACCACGCGGATAGAAGGCCAAATGTCCTGAGCCAACAGAGACACGAGCGCGCAAAGCACTACGGTCTGAGTTCAGATATGTGTACATACCTCGCCGAGTTCAAGCGGGTTTCGAAAACATTGAGCGATGGCATGGCCGCGCCGGCCACGAGGCGTCCGGAGACATCCGTGGCTACCAGACGATTTTGAACTCCTTCACTGGACGTCTACGGCACTAGTAGTCAAAACGGCTTTGTCAGGTTGGGGACGTAGGAGGCAAGGAGCATCGAGCTGGCGCAACCCTCACATCGTCGGTGCAGTCCCGGTCACATCGCGCCAAGCGCTGAACGCGGCGCTGAGGGCGTCGCGGTGTTGGTCGGCGGTCAGGCGGTGACGACGGAGCTGGAAGTGGTTGTGGATCCGGCAATGGGTGGAGAGGAATCGCTGTGCATGACGCGGTGACTTGAACCGCTGCATCTGCCGTTCTCGTCGTCGTGTCGGCTGGTGTGACACCTCGGCGCGGTTGTTGAGATAGCGGCTTTGCCGATGCTCCGCGCCCGGCAGGATCTCGCGCTTCGCGGCAGCGTAGCTGCGCAGCTTGTCCGTCACGATCACGCGGGGCACGTACTGCAGTCCCTTCAGAAGCTTGCGGAAGAACCGCTTGGCTGCCGTGGTATTGCGTCGGCTCTGGACCAGAATGTCGAGCACGTGACCGTTCTGATCCACCGCGCGCCAGAGGAGATGCTGCTTTCCGCGGATGCGGATGAACACCTCGTCCATGTACCACTTGTCGCCCGGCCGTGGCCGGCGTCGCTTCAGCTCGTTCGCGAACAGCCGGCCGAAGCGCAGGCCCCAGTCCCGAATGGTCTCGTAGCTGACCACGACCCCTCGCGCGGCCAGGATCAGCTCGACGTCACGCAGGCTGAGGCTGAAGCAATGGTACAACCACACCGCATGCTGGATTACCTCGGCCGGATAGCGGAAGCCTCGGTAAGGGCTGGGGGGCGTCATGCAGCCGAGACTGCCACCGTCCTGCCGAGCCCGCTAACCTGACAAGGCCCGTCGAAGTCCAAATCCGCTGCTCCATCCTGAACACGCATAGCGCCCTCAGTATGCCGAACGCCGTCGCTCGCGCATGATCAAAGTCAACAAGAGGGAAGTGCGTCTGCAACATGACTTAAGCAACACGGCGATTTGACGATGTAAGTACGGCTGCAGAAGGTGCTACCGGTAAGGTCGCATGATCCAAAGGTGATCAATCAAATGCGGAGGTCGATGGCTATGCATTTTGGTGAGTATATACTTGACAAATATATCTCCCCGAAATTATCGTTGTTAGTAAACTGCAATCCTCCGGAAGTGCTACAGCTTCCTCCGTATAGAAGCTCTCTGGTGCTGAACCATGCCTTCGTCGGAGTCGGATATGCCCGGCATGTAATGATCGCTATTTCTGTTTTCTTGAATCGACTCCGCAAGGCGACAGAGGCGTACAGGCTCGGAACTTTGGAAATCCGCAAGTACGTGGCGTCTTTACATAATCATGAGCAGCTCGACGCTCATGCCCGCTCGTTGTCTCACTTCGAGACTTGTGTTTTGGAGACATGTCTATCTGCTGCCGCACTGAATGCTGTTAGCAATTTCTTGGGTGCGTCACCGCTATTCAGCAATGGCGACGGCTCTGCCTTCGATCGTGTCCGTTGCATCACGAACCGCATCAAACACTTTGAAGACGATATTCAGGACGCAGCGCGAAAACGGCAAACAGTCCCGCTAGCGCCGATGTGGGTGGTGCAAGATGGTATTGAATGCGCGGCATGTTCTGTCACCTTCAAAGAGTTGGCTACCCTACTTACGGGTATGGCGGAGGATGCAGAGGAGTTAAGCGAGAAGCGACCTGCAGCATTCGCTCAAAGTCGCCGGCAGGAACTGGCCGAGCGTAACCCGCCTCTTAAACCTTCCTAGGCTGGTGACCCAATGGGTGAAGCTGTACTTGGGCCTATCGAGATAGGGCTGAACTTGCCTTGAGAGTATTAAGGCTTGTTATTGACTGTCTGAGACAGGCTTGGCAGGGCTGGGATGATTAGCCAAGCTCCTACAGTAATTCTTTCGGGATCGCCAATCTTACGTATCTCACGCGTGCGGCCTCTCGACGAATTCGGTACTGATCTACACGTTCAACTCGCCCCTTTGTTTCGACCCGAAGGATGGAGCTTCGGTAGACCCGCATGCTCTGTATGTAGATAGAAAGGCGGTGCTGCTACGTCTATTTCGGCGACCGAAGAGGGCAGGGAGTTTGAGACCGGTGGCCGGGACAACCATGAAAAATCGAGCAAAGTCTGGCCGAGCAGAGCCCGTCGGTGCGGGGCCGGCGTGCTGAAGCTGCCCGCCGGTTCTGGCGTGACGCCGCTTTCCCCGACGGTGCGCCGCCTCCTTCAGGGCGCGCTCTCGCTCGAGGCGCTGGCCATGCTCTCCGGCCCGGCCGGCGAGGCGGTGGCGCAGGCGGCCGGCTACGCGGGCCGGGCGCTCTCGGACAACACCAAGCGCGCCTATGAGGGCGACTGGCGTGCCTTCTGCGCCTGGTGCGAGGCGGGCGGCATCGCCCCCCTCCCGGCCGCTCCCGTTGTGGTCGCCGGCCACCTCGCGAGCCTGGCCAAGACGCTGGGCCGCAGCGGGCTACGCCGGCGCCTCGCCGCCATCGCCCACCAGCACCGTCAGGCCGGCCACCCCTGGGAGACCCGGCACCCGGCGATCGCAGCGACGATGCGCGGCATCCTCGCGACTCACGGCAAGGCGTCCCGCCCTGCCGCCGCCCTCACTTCAGTCGAGGTGAAGCGGCTGCTCGCGGCCTGCGGCACCGACACGGCCGGCACCCGCGATCGCGCGCTGCTGCTGCTGGGCTTCGCGGGCGCGCTGCGGCGCTCCGAGCTGGTCGCGATCGACCGAGAGCACCTGCGCTTCACGACCGAGGGGATGACCGTGTTCATCCCGCGTTCCAAGCGCGACCGGGAAGGGGAGGGGGCCACGATTGGCATCCCTCGAGGCCTGAACCCGCTCTCCTGCCCGGTGCGGGCCATGGAGGAGTGGCTCCGGCAGACGCGCACGGAGTGGGGGCCGGTGTTCCGTCGCCTCAGCGCTGGGGGCGCACTGGAAGACCGGCTGAGCCCGCAGGGGGTGTGGAAGATCCTGCGCCGTCGGGCGGAGATGGCTCGACTCACGGTGGATGAGACCGAGCGCCTCTCGCCCCACGGACTGAGGGCCGGGTTCATCACCGAGGCCTACCTCAAGGGTGCCCTCGACGAGCAGGTCATGCATCACGCGCGGCAGCGGAGCATTGCCACCACCCAGGGCTATCGCCGGCGGGCCAAGATCACCCAGGACAGCCCGGCACGGCTGCTCGACCTGTGAGGGGCGGCCGGCAGCCCGGGCGGGCCCTCGTTAGAGGGCGCGCTGGTCAGCGGTTCAGGACGCGGCGTCCGTCCTCATATGCGGCCTCGGCACCCGCAAAGCCCTGCGGCGCGCGCGAGACCAGCGTCGACCCGCGCCAGATCGACCAGCGCCAGTTGTTCCGGCCCGCGCCCTCCTTGCTGACCTGGATCTCCAGCGTATCCAGAGGGTCCTTCGTGGGGGCGGCCGGTTTGAACAGCATCGTGGCTTCCTAGAAGCGCATGAGCGCGATGCCAAGCGATGAGAGCGCCACCGTCGCGCCGGAGCCGAGAGACCCCGCGTCGCCCCTCTGGCAGCCCACACCGATGCCGGTGGACTGGCTGTGGAACGTCGTGACTGCCGGCGGGCCCTCGGAACGCGTGGAGGCGTTCCGCCAGGCCGCGGCCGGCTCAGGCGTGATCCCCTGGGCTCTGGACCTTGCCTCGCTGGAGGAGGAGTTCCTGCTGCCCATGGCCGGACCCCAGGACGGGGTGCGCGCCATCAGCCTCTCCGGCGCCAAGATCCTCGCCCGGAGGCTGCGGGACGCCGCGGCCGCCAACCACCAAGCGGCGCTGGCCCGGCTGACCACCGACCGGCGCTGTCCCTTTGACCTGCACCGGCTCCTGCCAGTGCCGCCCTCCGTCCTCGCTCTCGGACCGGAGGAGGCCGTGAGTCGGAACTGGCTCCAAAGCCACTGGGGCGTGACCCGTCCGCTCCGGCACGTCGAGGCGCTGCCGAGCACGCTGGACGGGCGGAAGAGAAAGATGGGGCAGCTGCGGGTCGGGTTCTGGTCGGCCGACTGGTCGCCCTGGGCCGCCATCCTGCGCCTCCGCCGCGCCTGGCCCGACCTCTCCGTGGAGCTGCAGCCGCACTATCCCGGCTCGGCACGGGGCGAGACGCTGGAGCAGGACAGCCGGGTACCCGCACGGGAGGCGGCCGGGCGAAAAGGTGGAGTGCGAGTCGGGGCGCGCCGCCGTGGCTGAGCTCCCGGCCACCGCGGAGGCTGAGGTCTGGGAAGGGAAGGGGAGGGCGGCGCAGTCCCAGCTGACCCATGCCACGCCGCGGCTGAGCGTGGAGGGCTTCGAGGGCCCGCTCGACTTCCTGCTGGAGATGGTGCGGCGCCAGCGGGTCGACCTCGGGCGGCTCTCGATCCTGAGCCTGACCGATCAACTGGTCGCCGCCATCGAGGACGGGGGAGGGCGGATCCCGCTGGAGCGTCGCGGCGACTGGCTGGTCATGGCGAGCCAACTCCTGCTGCTCAAGGCGCAGCTCCTGGCGCCCACGAGCCCGGAGGAGGCTGCGGACGCGAGGGTGGCCGCTGCACGCCGGCTCGAGCTCCTGGACGAGCTCGCCCGCATGCGAGCCGGCGCCGACTGGCTGGCGGCGCGACCGCAGCTCGGGCGGGTGGTGTTCGGCAGGGGGCAGGGCGCGCCACCCCAGGCCCGGCCGCAGGCTGAGCTGTACGTGGCCTTCCTGGAGACGACGCTTGCCATGCTGGAGGGGAGGGAGGGCAGGGGGGCTGAACCAGCGCCGGTCTACCAGCCCCGCCCCCCCGACCTCTGGCGCATCCCGGATGCGCTCCGGCGCATCGCCGAACTACTCAAGCAGCACCCGACCGGATTGGCGCTGGAGCGCTGCATGCCACAGTTCCCGTCGCATGCATCTGATCGCATAATCCGCCTACGGACGGCGTATGCGAGCACCCTCGTCGCCGGGCTCGAACTGGCGCGAGATGGTGCGGTCACGATCGAGCAGGTGACGCCATTCGGAGCGGTCACAGTTATGCCTGCGAGTGCCAACACCTGATTGGAGAGCTACAGGGTGAATGCTTGAGGCCTACATTTTGAATCCCTTTGCCCGCAGCAGTAGGAACTCGGCGCAAACCTTCTCTGGGCGGCAGCCTTCCCGCACTGCGGCCGAGACTGCCGCAGGATGGAGACTGTCGCTGCCTTCCTCGCCGGTCCTTTTGCCGCCTGGGAGCGCCATCATGGGGCGAGCGGACCTGTGAACGTTTTTACAGCTGCACGACTTTAGCCAACGCTGCGGCCGTTGCCGCCTGCCGTTCTGCCAGGGGCCGCACGGCATCTGGCCGGAGCACCTGCGTTACGTAGTGCTCCACTTCCGGCTCATAGAGCATCCAGAGCTTGCGAAGTTGGAGAAGCGGATGCTCCTGATGGTCGACGCGCAGATCGACGAGTGGCCAGTCGTAACGATTTACGATCAGCAGGGCAGAGGACATGATCGGCTGGGTCTCGCCGCCAGCCGCCAGCCCCGCATCCACCGCCGCGAGCAAGCGCTCCGCAAAAGAGCCCCTCGCAGCCATGTAGCCGGTGACCGTCGCCGCCGGCACCCCGTCATGGGCAATGACATTCCCAATCGAGACGCATCCTGGCCCCTCGGCGCCCGCATTGTAGCCCTTTATATCGGTGCCACAGTGAAAAGCGGTGCCGCCGTTCCGGTCCACTACGCCCACCTGCCGAAACTGGGGATACTCGCTTCCCGCCACCAGCGCGGCCACCGTCTCCTTTGCGGAAAGACCGGAAGCAAGCAAGTCTAGGCCGAGCGGCCCCAGGCGGATGTCGCTGCGGTACTGCGTCGTCACCGCACCCACCCCGGCCCGCGCCCAGGGGCACCGATTGCCCACGGCAATGGAGGAGGTGGTGATCGCGATGCCGAACATCCCCGTCTCGGGGCAGCGGGCGGCGAGCGAAAAGGTCACGGCGCGTCTCCTATCGTGCGGTGAGGCGCGCCAGCCGGTCGCGCGCATCGTAGTAGAGGGTGAGGGGGGGCATGAACCACGGATGTCCCGTGTAGAGAGGCGCCGTCGGGAAATGCGGGCGCGCGAATCCGCTTACCGCTTTCTCGCCCAGCGCCGTCCGCGCCGCGCAGCGCCCGAGATAGGTGTTCATCACGACGCCGGAGCCGTTGCAGCCAAGAACGTAATGGACGCCGTCCCGCAGCCCAATGCGCGGCAGGCGATCGAAAGTGAAGGCGACCAGGCCACCCCAGGCATTGCTGATCCGCGTCCCCGCGAGCTGCGGGAAGACCTGTCGCATGATGCGGTGCAGCCCGGCCGCCACCTTCCGCGGATCAGCGTGGTCGCGCGCCGAAGCGCGTCCGCCCACGAGCAACCGATCCTCGTCGGGCGCGCGGCGGAAGGCATAGGCCAGGCCGCGGGTGTCATTCACCAGCCGATCCTGCGGGATCAACTCGTCCAGCAACGCCCGTGGAAGGATTTCGGTGGCAATCATGTAGCTGCCCACGGGGATCACGCGGCGGCGGAACCAGCCGAGCGCAGGACCATGGCCGTGGGCATTGGTCGCGACGATGACGTCGCGCGCTGCTACCGCTCCACGGGTCGTCGTCACCTTGAAACCGGCCTGGTCGCGCTCGATCCCCGTTAGAGCCGTATGCGGGACGATGGATGCCCCAGCCGAACGCGCTGCGCTCAACAGCCCCTCATGCAGCAAGGCCGGGTGCAGACCGCCATCGCCGGACAGGAGAAGCGCGCCGTGGTGCAGATCGCTCGCCAGCTCCGCCCGCAGACCTGCGCGGTCGAGGATGGTCGCCTCCATACCGAGGCGCCCCTTGAGGAAGCGTGCCAGCCCCTCCAGGCGCGGCAGGTCCTTTGGCGTCCAGGCGCAAACCAGCCGTCCGCTACGACGGAGGTGGCACTCGATCCCTTCCTCCGCCACGAAGCCACGGAACCAGTCATAGGCGTCGCGCGTCTCGGTCATCAGTGCCAGGGCTTCGGTCTCGCCCAGCGCCTTGGACAGTGGCGCGTAGCCCTGGCGCAACCGGCCGCCGATCATGCCGACTGAGCGCGTGGAAGCGCCCCAGCCGGGCTCCCGGGCCTCGATGACGACGACCGAGCGCCCTGCTCGCGCCGCATGCAACGCTGCCGAGAGGCCGGCGTAGCCGGCCCCGACCACGACGATGTCGGCCCGCGCGGGGAGCGCCACGTCCTGGGCCGGCTCGCGCGGGGCGGCCCGCCACCAATGCGGTTCGGCCGAGAAATCCGGGGCGAGGATGTCTCTCACCGGCCGAGCTGGAGATCCAGACCCTTGTAGATGCCGCAATTGTAGATGCCGTGCACCTTCACGCCGCTGACGCGACGGTTGGAGAAGAGAAAAAGCCGTTCATGCGCGAGCGGGATTACCAGTGCCTTCTCCGCGACGATCCGCTGCACCTTGGCATAGGCCTCCGACCGCCCGGCCTCGTCGAGCGCCACCTGCCCGGCGTCGAGCAGCGCGTCGGTCTCCCCATCACGCCAGTTGATCCGGTTGGGCGCGGGGATGCTGCGGGAGTGGAAGGGCATCAGGGCCTCGCCTGCCGTGCCATAGGGCTGAAACAGCGCGTAGGCGTCGTAGTCGGGGGAATTGTTGATCCGTGACATGGCGGCCGCCGGCTCCGGCATGGTCAGCCGGAGATCGATGCCGACTGTCCGCATATAGCCCTGAATCGCCTCCAGCCGGGCGCGCCAGCCCGGCGTGTTTGCCGCTACGATCTCAGGGGCCAGCCGCTTTCCGTCCTTCACACGGAATCCGTCCGACCCGCGCGTCCAGCCCGCTGCGTCCAGGAGTCCACCTGCCCGGCCGGGGTCGAAGCCGACACGTCCCGCATCGGAATAGTCCAGCGTGCCCGGGTTGATGTAAGAATCGCCCACCGCCGCCTGACCGAACCACAGACCCTTGACCAGCATCTCACGGTTCACCGAGAGCGACATGGCCTGGCGGACCCGTTCATCGGAGGTCAGGTCGCGGTTCACGCGCAAGCCGAGGAACGCGCTGTAATTTGCCAGCCGCGGCTGGGCCAGGGCAAGACGCGGATCGCGCCTAAGGCCGTCGATGGCCCATTCCGGCATGGAGTAGGTGAGGTCGCCGCCGCCGGTCTGCATGGCGGCGACGATGGTGGACTCCTCGGGAATCACCTGCCACGTCACCTGTCGCACACGGGCCGGGCCACGATTTTCATAGATGGCCGGACCCCAGCGGTAGGCCTCGTGGCGCGTCAGCACCACACGATCGCGCGGCCGCCACTCGCCCCACCGAAAGGGCCCGGTGCCGTTCATCCCGCGCGCCCCGAAGTCGTTGCCGAGGGCGGCGACATTGTCCTTGTCGATGATGCCGCCAAAGCTCTGCGCGAGCTGGAGCAGCAGCTCGTTATAGGGCCGGTGCAGCACGTACTCGACCGTGTGCGGCCCCTTTGCGGTGATGGCCTTCACCGGCCCGGCGCGCCACGCCGCAGGGGAGCGCGTCATCGGGTCCACAAGGCGGGTGAGGGAGTAGACGACGTCGTCGGCCGTCATCGGCTTGCCGTCGTGGAAGGTGACATCGTCGCGGAGCTCGAAGGTGTAGGTCGTGCCGTCCGGCGAGATCGTCCATGACTTTGCCAGGAGTGGGTGGACCGTCTTCTGATCGTCCTCCAGCGCGACGAGCGTGTCGGTCACCATGAACAGCACTTCGGCCGCGCCGCGCCCCGTGACCTTGTGCGGGTCGAAGCCGACGGAGTCGTTGCGGACGAGGATGGTGACGTTGTCGCGGTTGGCCTGGGCCTCAGCCTCCTCAGCCCGCCCGAGCAGGAGCGCCGCCGTTGCGAGCCCGGCTCTCAGGCCCGTCCTGCGTCCGATCATCCTGTCTGTCCTTCCCGATCCGTCCAGCGCGTGAGGTAATCGAGCGATGAGAGCGCGTGGACGCGAAGGACGTGCAGCATTTCCTCCACGGTCACATGCTCGTCGCGGCGTCCCATGGTCTTCGGCGACGGACCGTAGAGGTAGGCGGGCACGCCGCGCCACCGCCAGTAGCGGGCATCAGAGCCACCGAGGCTGACGATGACAGGGGGCCGCACGCCGCGCAGGGCCTCAACATTGTCCTGGAGGATGACGGCCATCTCGCCATCCGGATCGCACCAGCTCGGGTCGTAGCTGTGGTCTGGCCGATCGACGAAGGATGCCTCGGGGTGGCGGGCGAGGATTTCGCCGAAGGTCTCCATGACGCGGTCCCGGTCGAGACCTGGCGGGACGCGGATCTCCACCTCCATCACGCACTCATCCGGCAGGATGTTGATCTTCAGACCGCCATGGATGGTCCCGATGTTCACGGTGGGCACGCCCACGATCGCGGGCGCGCCGGCGCCCAGGCTCTCCTCCATAGCGGCGCGGGCCGCGGGGGATTCCAGCAGGGCGGCAACCCGCGCCGGCAGCTCCGGCCGCAACGCGCCAATCTCCTCCAACTCTGCCATCAGCCGGCCGGCAATCTTCACCGCGCTCGCGCTCAGATGCGGGTAGGCGCCATGCGCCCCAGTGGTGCGGATCGTGATAACGAGACGAAGCGTGCCCTTCTCAGCGAAGCGAATGGTCGCGGCGCCGCTAGGCTCCCCATTCAGGCAGCAGTCGCCGATAACTTCATCCGGGAGGGTCTCCATCAGGTGCTTCGTGCCCCAACGGCCCCCCGTCTCCTCGTCGGAAACAACCGTCAGGGTCAGCCGCCCGCGCAGCTGCCCCTTTAATCGGGAGAGATAGAGATAGGTAAAGATCGAGGCCGTCGTGCCGCACTTCATGTCCGCGGCACCGCGACCGTAGATCCGTCCATCCTCGACCGCACCGCTCCATTGACCGCGCTCGCCTGGGCGGTCCTCGACGGCAGGAAAGACGTCCATATGGCCGTTGAGGACGAGATGGCGTCCAGCCAGACCGCTATCCAGCGTGCCGACGATGTTGGGCAGATCCGGGCGGGCCGCGACGATCCGGTGAGGCAGGACCTCGTCCGCAAGGAAGCGGGTGATGAAGGCGCAGGCCTCTCGCGTATCGCCGGGCGGGTTAGGTGACTTCGCCTGGAGGAAGCCGCTCAGGAACGCGACGATACGGTCGCGATCCGCGTCAATCCATCCCAGCAGCGACCGACGAACATCATCCATCGAAGAGACAGGTCCTCCGCGCAATGTTCTCGCTCTAGCATCTCTGTTTCCCTTGTGGAATGGGCCGGGATCGCCTCTAGCCTCCAGCTTAAGCCCTCTACTGCGACTTCCAGCGGTGTGGCCGAGCAACTGGCTGATCAACTCGCGAGCGCGAGGCATCTTGCCAGAGCCCGTGCCAGCGCCTCGGCGGCAGGAGGCAAGCGCTGACCTCTACGCACGAGAATGTCGATCTTACCCCGTGCCAGCACTGAGCTGGTCACGGGAACGGCCACGAGTTGTCCCATCGCCAAATAGGGCTGTGCTCGGCTCGCAGAAGCGATTGCAACCGCCTGACCGGCTCGAAGAAATCCCGCGGCCACATGCATCGAATTCGTCTCGATTGTTGGCCGGCAGGTCAACTTTTCGGCCTGCCAGGCGGCATCAAACAGAACGCGACTGCTTCCGTGCATAGCGGGCGCAACAATGGGGTAGTCGCGTAACTCCGCTAGTCTCAGCCTCTCAGAGCTGGCGAGTGGATGCCCCGGAGCCATGATGACCTGCTGAGGCTCAACCATGCTCCCGAGTGAAGCCACTCTAGGAT
Source organism: Roseomonas sp. WA12 (assembly GCF_054165765.1). NCBI lineage: Bacteria > Pseudomonadati > Pseudomonadota > Alphaproteobacteria > Acetobacterales > Roseomonadaceae > Roseomonas > Roseomonas sp. WA12. The sequence goes on from NZ_JBSTUI010000002.1 coordinate 454,169, forward strand.
CGGGTGCTGGGCAAAAGGTGATGCCGATTTGACAGGTGCCGCTACGAACGGCCTCGAGAATATTCGTTGATCGGGACACGCTGATGTCCAGTGTCACTGCCGGATACCGTGCACAGTACCCAGCCAGCACCGCAGGAAGCAGCGACGTGGCGAAGCTCTCGATCGTCCGCACAATAACGTGCCCGCGCCTCACGCCGCGTACCGCATCGATATCCGCGTCAAGGCGCCCAGACTGCAGCATGACCTCTTGCGCGTGGTGGAGCAGTACCTCACCGGCTGAGGTCAGGTGGATGCCGCGCGTGGTTCTCTCGACCAGCTTCACGCGCATCTCCTCCTCAAGCTTAAGCACCTGCCGACTAACTGCAGATTGAGCAATGCGGAGCTGGGTGGCTGCCTCCCGCATCGAGCCGAAACGCGCGACGGCTACGAAGTAGCGAAGACCCGTGGAGAGCATCTGGACCGTTTCCCGTGATGCCGAAATGGCATCATGCCTACCGGTATTTTAGACTTGCCTGGCGTCGAGCCAAGCCGTCAAGCTCCGATACCGCGCCGCAACATTGGGCGTGCTGGCTGGGATCGCAGATGACTGAAACCTCTCTCGCATCTCGTCGAACCCTTCTGATCGGCTCAGGCGTCACGCTGTCGACCCTTGCAGCTCCGCGGATCGCACGTGCCGCACCGATCGAGTTCGTGCTTGGCTGCAACGGCGGTGCTGCCTATCGCAACCTGTACAAGAGCGTCCTTCAGCATTTCGAGCAGCGGCACAGCGCAAAGGTCGTGCCGGTGTTCGGCGGTGCGTCGGAGCTGATGAACCGCGTTCTTGCCGAGCGGAACCGTCCCAGCCTCGACTGCGTCGTAACTTTCCAGGGCACATGGCTCGTCGGTAAGGCAGAAGATGCGCTGGAGAAAGTCGATACGAGCCGCATCCCGCACATGGAGGATATCTACGACTTCCTTCGCGACCCAGAGGGCTACGCGCCTTTCGTGAACTTCGGTGCCTGGGGCATCGTCTACAATCGGGATGCCGTGGCGACCCCGCCGCGCTCCTTCAAGGCGCTCTGGGACCGCGCCTATGACCGCAAGGTCATGGTTGGCGGGCCGTATCATTGGCAAATTCACCTGGCGGCCTTCGCGCAAGCCTGGGCTGGCGACCAGTCGAAGATCGATGTTGCTTTCGACAAGATGAAGGAGCTCGCGCCCCGTCTCGCCGGGCTGTACGGGCTCTCCTCCGACGCGCAATCCAAGCTGCAGCAGGGTGTGGGAGATATCGCGCCCTGGTACTCCTACAACGCACAGCGTGTGCGGCAGCTCGGCGTTCCCGTATCCTTCCAGATGCCGGAGGAGGGCGGTTTTATCTATCCCTCGGCCTATCACGCCGTGAAGGGCACGCAGAAGATCGACCTGGTCGAGAAGCTGATAGGCACCTTCTTCGATCCCACGCTGCAGCCGGGTCTGGCGAGGGAGGACGGGTTCATCCCGTCCAACCGGAAGACTGTGCTGGATGCAGCTGTGCAGCGCGAACTGCCGACGATCGACGAAGTTCTCCGTTGCCGCAACTGGGACTGGGAACTAATCAATCGGGACCAGGATGCCTGGCTTACGCGCTGGAACCGCGAGATTCTCCCGCTGATCCGGGCGTAGGCGCAGCATGCGCGCCGGCCAGCGCGGCTGGGTGGGCTGGATCCTGCTCGCCCTGCCCACCGCCTACTTCCTCGCCATCGTTGCCTGGCCCCTAGCCAGCCTCGTCCGCATGGGCTTCTCCCGCCCGGCGCGTGGCCGCGTGTTCGGAGAGGGGTTCTCGCTCGACAACTACATTCAGGCCCTGACGGACGGGCTCTACTTGGAGACCCTGGGCACTACCCTTCGGATTGGCATCCTCTCCTCCCTGCTCGCCCTGCTGCTCGGCTTCCCGCTGGCGCTGTTCATCCGCCGCGCGCGCCCCGTGACGCGCAGCCTCCTCATCTTCGTCACGATTGCCCCGATCCTGATCAGCGTTGTCGTGCGCGCCTATGGCTGGATGGTGCTTCTCGCCAATCGCGGACTGGTCAACTCGCTGCTTATGAAGGTTGGGCTGATTGATCGTCCGCTCCGCCTCATCTTCAACGAGACCGGCATCGTGATTGGCACCGCCCATGTTCTACTGCCTTTCATGGTGTTGGCGGTGCTGGGCAGCCTTCAGACCATCGACGGCGTGCTAGACGATGCCGCATCCAGCCTAGGAGCCTCCCCCTGGCGCACGATGCGAGACATTGTGCTCCCCCTGGCGCTCCCCGGAATCGCGGCTGGAACGGTGCTCGTGTTCGTCCTCGCAGTCACCTCTTTCGTTACACCCGTCCTACTCGGCGGCGGCCTAGTCCTCACGCTCCCAGTGGCCGCGCTGCAGCAATTCAATAGCACGTTCAACTGGGCCTTCGGCTCGGCACTCGTCGGCGTACTGCTGGTAACGGTCCTCGGCACGACGTTGATCTTCGACGGCGTGCTGAAGCGCCGCATGGCCAGGCTTTCGGCCCGATGAGAGACCTGACCTTTGGACGCGCGGCCTTCGGGACGCTGGTGGGAGCCATCGCCGTCTTCGTGCTGGCACCGATCCTGGTGGTGCTGGTCGCCAGCATTTCCACCACCCCGTATCTCACCTTCCCACCTGCCGGCTTCACCACGCGCTGGTTCACCGACATCGTGGAGCTGCGTGACTACATCGCGGCCTTCCGCTTCAGCCTGCTAGTGGCGGTGCTTGCAACTGCACTTTCACTGGCTCTCGGTCTCTGGGTGGCGCTGGCTATGGCGCGGTACGAATTTCCAGGAAAAGCGGGGCTGATGGCCTTTTTCCTCTCGCCGATCATCATCCCGGAACTCGCGCTCGCGCTCGGCCTGCTCCAGTACTTCAGCCAGCTCGGCGTGTTTAAGGGACTGGTGCCGACCCTGCTCGCGCATTCGGTGGTCTGCACGCCTTATGTCATCCGGACCCTCTACGCGACGACCATCCGGCTGGATCGGGATCTCGAGGACAGCGCCCTCAGCCTCGGCGCGGCGCCCTGGCGCGTGCTGCGGGACATCACCCTGCCCCTGCTGCGCCCGGGGCTTCTCAGCGGCGGAATCATGGCCTTCGTTATCTCCTTCGACAACGTCACCATATCCCTCTTTCTCTCCGCACCGGGTGCGACGACGCTGCCGGCTCTGCTGTTCAACCAAGCCGCAGAGTCTGGGCTGAGTACGACCCTGGCTGCCGTCTGCGCCATGCTCGTCCTGTTCATGCTTGCCCTCATGCTGGTGGTGGAGCGCGTGCTTGGGCTGGAGCGCTTCGCGACCGGCACTGTGGCGGGAAGCCGCTGATGAGCGGACAGAAGGCGGCCTCCTTAACTGTCGAGGCGGTGACGCGGCGTTTCGGCGGCACCACGGCCGTGGACGGCGTGGGGCTTGAGGTGGCACCGGGCGAGTTCCTCGGCCTGCTTGGGCCGAGTGGCTGCGGCAAGACAACCCTGCTGCGCATGATTGCCGGCTTCATCCGCCCAGACTCTGGCCGGATCCTCTGCGATGGGCGGGACATTACCCGCCTGCCGCCCTATCGGCGCGGCCTGGGCGTGGTCTTTCAGAACTACGCCCTGTTCCCGCACATGACAGCGGCGGAGAATGTCGGTTACGGGCTGCGGGTGCGTGGCATAGGGCGAGCGGATGCCGAAGGGCGCGTGCGAGACGCGCTCGGCCGTGTAGGCCTTGCCCATGCAGAGGGCCGTTTGCCGGGCCAACTTTCTGGGGGCATGCAGCAGCGCGTGGCACTCGCCCGCGCCCTGGTGATTGAGCCAGCCATTCTCTTGCTCGACGAGCCGCTCTCCGCCCTCGACAAGAACCTGCGGGAGGAGATGCAGGTGGAGCTCCGCCTGCTGCAGCAACGCATCGGGGTGACCACCGTCTTCGTCACGCATGACCAGGAGGAGGCAATGACCCTCTCCGACCGAATCGCGGTCATGCAGGAGGGCCGAATCAGGCAGATCGGTGCGCCGCAGGCCGTGTACGACCACCCGACGTCGCGCTTCGTCGCTACCTTCCTGGGCACGACCAACCTGTTGGACGGGCGGCTGATCGGGACCGAGGGCGGCCTTGCGCGTCTGGGCCTAGCTGGTGGTGCGGAGATGGCGGTCCGCGCCGGCACAGCTCCGCCCGCGCCGGGTGCATCCGCGCGCATCGCCGTCAGACCGGAGGCAGTGACGCTGGTCCCGGAAGGGCATGGGGGAGGACTGCCCGGCACGATCGGCGACGTCCTGTTTCAAGGGCACCGGCTCATCGTGCTTTTTCACGCGGATGGAGGCCAGACCCTCCGCGCCTACGCCGCGCCGTCGGGGTGGCGGTTGAACAAGGGCGAACGGGCTCGCGCAACCTGGTCGGCAGACCAGGCCGCACTGCTGGCCGATTGAAGAGGAAGACGCCGTCTTGGACGAGATCACCTGCCACTACATCGATCGCCTCGTCACGATCGAGATGCGCGCCGGCCGCGGGGAGATCCCCCGCGGCGTGACCCACAGGCTCTATGAGGCCGCGCGTGCCGCCCAGGACGATCGCGCCTTGACCTTTCTTGCGGCCGACGGCCTGCGCAAGGCGCTCACCCGCGGGGACCATGTGCTGATCGCGACCGGCGCCGGTACTCCGCCCTGGCTGCCGAAAGGCGAGACGGACGGGCCGCCCGGCGCGGCCGCCATCGCCCGTGCGCTGGATATCGGCCTCGGTGCCAAGCCAATCGTAGTCGGAGAGGAGCGCAATATCGGTCCCATCATTGCCTCCCTCGAGGGGATCGGCCTCGTGGTGAATGATGAGGCCCAGTTCGCCCAGCGCGACGGCTGTGCCCTGGTGATCCCCATGCCTCTCGGCGCGGAGCCCGGGGCAGCCTTCGCCAGGGACATCTTCGCTCGCTTCGCGCCCAAAGCGGCGGTTTTCGTGGAGAAGGCCGGGCCAAACAGCGAGGGCTACTACAACAGCCTGCTCGGCACCGGCCGCACGAAGGACATGATGGCGAATGCCGAGCTGCTGGCCGCAGAGGCCAAGGCCGCTGGCGTCTTCACCCTCGGTATCGGGGATGGCGGCAACGAGATCGGCTTCGGCAAGGCGGCCGAGGCGATCCGCGACATTCAGCCATGGGGTCGCAGGAGCCGCCGCCCTGACGGCAGCCCCGGCGTCGGGATCGTAACGGTGACGGAAACGGATGTGCTCCTCGCGGCGGCTGTGTCCAATTGGGGCGGCTACGGTGTGGCTGCGGCCCTGGCTGCCCTGGAAGGGCGCCCGGAGATCCTGCATTCAGTCGCCGACGAGCGCCGCATGCTGAACCGTTGCGTAGAGGCAGGCGCTGTGGACGGCGTGTTCTGCCGCCCCGTCCCGATGGCGGACGGCACGAGCGAGGAGACGCAGTTCGCCATGATCACCATGCTGCACGACATCGTTGCCAGCAGTCTGCGCACCGTGAAGCGGAGCTTCTGAGATGCAGATCGCTGCCGACAGCATCGATCGGCTGATGATGGTCGAGATCCGCCAACGCGCCGGGAACCGGGGCTTTAAGTGGACGCTCTATGAGACCGCCCGCGCCGCTTCGGACAAGCCGCTTGTGATGGCAGCTGCCGAGGCGCTGGACATCCCGCCCGCCCGCATCGCAATCGTAACAGGGGCTGCGGTGCCGGAGCACATGCCCGTCGGGGAGAATGACGGCCCTTTCGGTGCTGCAGTCCTGGCCCAGGCGTTGGTCGCCATCGGGCACCAGGTGGAGATCTGGACCGATCCCGTCTGCGCCACCCCTATCGAGGGTGTGCTGCGCCACCTGAAGGTGGCCGTGCCCGTGCGCGTCCTCGGCATGAACGACGATGTCCAGCAACGCGGGATTGCTGAGGAGAACGATGTCCTCGTTGCGATCGAGCGACTGGGCGGTAACGTGCACGGCAATATTCACGGCATCAACGGCCGCGTCCGCAATGCCTTCCGCACCCGGGTGGACACGATGTTCCACCGTGCGGCCGAGCTGGGCTGTACTACAATCGGCATCGGTGATGGCGGCAACGAGGTGGGGTTCGGCAAGATCCGGGACGCCCTAATCGCGCGCGCGCCGGAGCACAACCAGGCAGACAAGACGCCCTGCGGGGGCGGCATTTTCGCGGCCACCGCAACGGACATCCTCGTCGTCGGCACCACCTCCAATATCGGTGCCTATGGAGTCGTGGCAGCCCTCGCGATGCGGCGCGGCGACATCACCCTCTGCCATCCAGGCGAGGTGGAGGAAGGGCTGCACTATGTCGGCGTTGGGCTGGGCCTGGCGGATGGCGGGGGCGGCGGCATAATCCCGTCCTGCGACGGCATCCCCGCCAAGGCGAACGCGGCCATGGCTACGCTTCTCCAGGCCGTGGTGCAGCGTTACCTCGACCCGCCGCGGGTCCGGGCCTTCTGAGGGATGGCGGTGACGGACGCGCTCCTCTCCGTGCGCAACCTGACCGTGGACTTTCACACGGCCCGGGGCCGCTTCACCGCGCTCCACGATCTCAGCTTCGACGTCATGCCGGGCCGGGTGCTCGGGATCGTCGGAGAATCCGGCAGCGGCAAGAGTGTTACCGCCCTGTCGCTCATGCGGCTGCTGCCCGATGGGTCGGCACGGATCGCGGCGGGGCAAATCCTGTTCGGCGGTCATGACCTTGCTCAATGCAAAGAGCGCCGCATGCGCGGCCTGCGCGGGCGGGAGATCGCCATGATCTTCCAGGATCCCATGACCTCGCTGAACCCGATCCTCAGCATCGGGCACCAACTCCGCGAATCCCTTTCGCTCCACTTGGATCTGGGCCGCGCCTCAGCTCAGCGGCGGGCGGAGGAACTGCTGGCCCTGGTGCGCATTCCGTCCCCGCGCGCCTGCCTGGACAAGTACCCGCACGAGCTGTCAGGCGGGATGCGGCAACGCGTGATGATCGCCATCGCTCTCAGCTGCGGCCCGAAGCTTCTGATTGCTGACGAGCCCACAACGGCGCTCGACGTTACCACCCAGGCACAGATCCTGGAGTTGCTGCGGAACCTTCAACGTGAGCTCGGCATGGCCATCATGCTCATTACCCATGATCTCGGAGTGGTCGCCGAGTTCGCCGATGAAGTGCAGGTCATGTATGCCGGCCGTATCGTCGAGCGGGCGTCGGTCGCTGGCATCTTCGAGCAACCCGCCCATCCCTACACGGGTGGGCTTTTGCACAGCATGCCGGCGCTCGAGGAGGAGGATCCTGCCCTGCTTCCGGCGATCCCCGGGATGGCGGCAAGCCCCTTCGACCTGCCCGAGGGCTGCGCCTTCCACCCCCGTTGCCACCGTGCGGATATCGACTGCAGCCGGGGCCTTCCACCGCTTGCCCAGGTGGCGCCCAATCACGCCGCTGCCTGCATCCACGCTCTGCCCGACGGACGCGCCTGACATGGCGGAGCAGCCCCTGGTAGAGGTCGAAGGCCTCACGCGCTCCTTCCACCTCGGAGGCCGGACCGTGCGGGCGGTTGATGGGGTAAGCTTCAAAATTGGCCGGGGCGAGACCCTCGCCCTAGTTGGGGAGAGCGGCTGCGGCAAGACGACCACCGGGCGGCTGCTGGTCCGCCTGGTTGATCCCGAGAGTGGCCGCATCACTTTCGACGGCGTCGATATGGCGGCGGCGTCCGGCGCCGGCCTGCGAGCCGCGCGGCGGCGCATGCAGATGATCTTCCAGGACCCTGGCAGTTCCTTCAACCCACGAATGAAGGTGGCCTCCCTGGTCACGGAACCGATGCAGCTGGCCGGGCTGCCGGAGTCAGAACAGCGTGCTCGGTTGGCTGAGCTGCTGCCGCTGGTCGGGCTGGCTGCTGACTATGCCGGCCGCTACCCACATGAATTCTCCGGTGGCCAGCGCCAGCGGATCGGAATAGCACGTGCGCTCGCGCTGCGTCCCGACTTCATCGTCTGCGACGAGCCCGTCTCGGCGCTGGACGTCTCCGTACAGGCACAGGTCGTCAATCTGCTGACGGATGTGCAGCATCGATTCGGCCTTACGTACCTCTTCATTTCGCATGATCTTCGGGTGGTCCGACATGTCGCGAACGAGGTCGCGGTGATGTATCTCGGCCGCATCGTCGAGCACGCGTCGAAGGCGTCGCTCTACCGCAGCCCGCGCCATCCTTATACCCGCGCGCTTCTCTCCGCCGTGCCATCCCATCGGCCAGGCATGGCGCGCCGCACCCTGGCCGATCTCGGCGAGATCGCGAGCGCCGACGCCATCCCCTCCGGGTGCCGCTTCCACACGCGGTGCCCCTATGCGGTCCCGCTCTGCCGCGAGATCGACCCGCCGATGAGCCAGATCGCCGAAGACCACCGCGCCGCCTGCCACAGGCTGGAGAGCATCCCGCCGTGACTCCGCGCCGCCTGAGAGCACCGCCTAGCCCAACCACCTCCACCGGAAAGGATGTCCCAATGTCGGACCATCTCCCCAAGTTCGTCCCCGGTGGCCTGGGCCGCCGCGAGCTCGGCCTAGCGGCCCTTGCCGGTGCAGCGGCTAGCGGGATCCGCCCGGCCCGCGCCGCCGATCGGGTCCTGACCTGTGGCGCCTCGGTCTTCCCTGACTCGCTGCGCCCAGGCATTTCGTCCTTCGCCTCGGCCAGCCTTCTGGAACAGACGAACGAGCCGCTCTTTGCGCGAGACAATGCAGGCCGGACCGTGCCGGCCCTGGCCACGGAGCACATCCAGCTTGATGACCGGACGACGCAGTTCAGGCTGCGTCGCGGGGTCAAGTTCCATGATGGCAGCGACTTCACGGCCGAGGATGTCGCCTTCACCCTCAACTACGTCCTCGACGTCAAGAACGGCTATGGCCTGCTGGCAAGGATCGCCCCCGTCAATGCAGTAACGGTCGTCGATCCCTATACGGTAAACCTGACGACCAACGAGATCTTCCCGACCCTGCTTCAAGGCCTCTCGCACATCTTGATTCAAAGCAAGGCATATGTCGCAAAGGTTGGCTTCGAGGGCGTGCAGTCCCGCCCGGTGGGCACCGGTCCCTTTGTCTATCGGCGCTGGGCCCCAGGCGACCGCTACGAGCTGACCGCAAACAAGGCCTATTGGGGCGGGGCGCCGAAAATCGACCGTCTGGTCATTCGGGAGATCCCCGATCCCGGCACGCGCATCGCCTCTCTCGTTGCTGGCGAGACACAGATCATCGAGGAGGTGCCGATCGACCTCATCCCCCAGGTCGAACGTTCCTCGGCCACCCGAATGGACGAGATCGTCTCCAGCGTCGGCCTGATCCTGACCTACGACGTGCGCATGCCACCCTTCAACAACCCGAAGGTGCGGCTTGCCTTCGACCTTGCGATCGACAAGGAAGCGATCCGGCGCGAGATCCTCAAAGGGCGGGGCGAGGTTTTGCAGGGGCAGCTCCTGACCTCCACGAGCTTCGGCTTCAACCCCGGCGTTAGGGCGCGCGCCTTCGACCCCGACCGCGCGAAGGCATTGCTGCGGGAAGCTGGGTTCAACTTCCGGACCCCTGTTCCTCTCACGACGCAGTCGGGCAAATACGTTTCAGACGTCGACATCTGCAACGCCGTGGCAGGCATGTTGTCCAACATTGGCGTTAACGCGACCGTGAACGTGGTCGAAGGCGGCGTTTGGTCGCAGATGCAGCGCTCGATGCGGGCCGGGCCGATGCACATGATCGGTTGGTACAGCCTGGGCGACGCGGATTTCGCGACTGTCTGGTTCACTCAGGCTGGTCGCCGGTCAATGTGGACGAACGAGGAGTACGAACGCCTCTTTCTTGCCGCGCGCTCCACCAACGACCAGGCAGCGCGGGAGCGGGACTATCATCGGATGATGGCAATCATGCACGAGGAGAACCCCGCCATGTTCCTCTTCGGCCTGCCGAGCCTCTACGCGGTTAATCGGAGGGTGACCGGCTTCGGCGCCGCCTCGGACAAGATCCTCCGTCTCGCCCAGGCGGACATCGGCTAGCTCGGGAGCGACACCCGGTGCTCCGATATGTCGCACGGCGGCTGGTAGTCCTGCCGCTCTCGCTGTTCCTCGTCGCGCTTGTAACCTTCGTGGTGATGCGAATGACGGGGAACCCTGTGGATATCTTCCTCGACGTCTCATCGACGCCCGAGCAGGTGGCGGAACTCACCGCCAAACTGCACCTGGACGAGCCGATACCGGTGCAGTTCCTCATCTTCCTGCGAGACCTTGCCAGCGGTGATTTCGGTCAATCGCTCCAGTTCAGCACCGGCGCGGTCGAGGTAGTGTTACAGCGGCTCGGCGCCACCTTGCAACTCGCTGCCGCGGGCCTCGGCCTTGCAGTGATATCGGGGACCGCGCTCGGCCTACTCTGCGCTGTGCGGAAGGATAGGCCGGCCGATTTCATCGTCACCTCGCTAGCGGTGGCCGGACAGTCGATGCCGAGCTTCTGGCTGGGCCTCCTGCTCATCCAATTCTTCGCCTTGCAACTGGGCTGGCTGCCCACGTCCGGCTCCGGCGACCTCGCGCATCTTGTCCTGCCGGCCCTGACGCTGGCTGCATTTCTGCTGCCCAATATCGTCCTGATTACCCGCGCCAGTGTCCTTGATCTGATGGGCGAGCCGTTCGTGGTCGCCGCGCGCGCAAAGGGACTCTCACGCCTTCGCGTGCTGCTGACACACATTCTCCCGAATGCCCTCAACCCCCTGCTCAGCTTTCTAGGCATTCAAATCGGCACGCTTATCGGCGGCTCGATCATCACTGAGACAATCTTTGCCTGGCCTGGGGTCGGGCGGCTCCTGCTCAGCAGCATCTCGAATCGAGACGTGCCGGTGGTGGAGGCAGGGGTCCTGATCATCGCGGTGGGTATCGCGGTCACCAACCTTGTCGTTGATGTGCTGCAAATGCTCGTCGACCCGAGGGTCCGTCGGCAATGACCGCGCAGGTCAAGCCGCGCCGGCGCCTTTTGGGGAAGACCTTCAAGATCGGGCTGGGTACCGTGATCGTGCTCGGCATGATCCTGATGGCTGTCTTCGCACCTCTGATCGCGCCGCACGATCCCTATCTGCAAAGCCTATCCATGCGGCTGAAGCCGCCGGCCTGGATGGCCGGCGGCTCGGTAAAACACCTACTCGGTACCGACACCTATGGGCGCGACCTCTTGTCACGGCTGATGTACGGGGCGCGGCTGTCCATCCTCGTCGGCGTCAGCGCGATGCTCTTCTCCTGCGTGCTGGGCAGCGCGGCGGGGTTGATTGCCGGCTACAAGGGAGGGCGGATTGAGCAGGTCATCATGCGCGTGGCGGATGCGCAGATGGCGTTTCCCGATATCCTGCTGGCGATCCTGGTGGTGGCTGCGATCGGCGGCAGTGCGATCAATCTGGTTATTGTCCTCGGGATCTCGCGCTGGATGATCTATGCACGCGTGACCTTCGGCCTCACGCGTTCCTTGAAGCAGCGTCCCTTCGTGGAAGCCGCGACACTCTTCGGTGCACCAGACCTTTACGTCATTCGACGCCATATCCTGCCGCAGATTTTCCCGGTCCTGACGGTCGTCTCCACGCTCCAGGTGGCTCAGATGGTGCTGCAGGAAACCGCACTCTCCTATCTCGGTCTGGGTCTTCCTGCACCCACCGCAACCTGGGGCAACATCCTCTCCGAGGGTAGCAGCCGCCTCTTTGTGGCGCCCTGGATCGCCGATTTGGCCGGCCTGGCAATCATTCTTTTGGTCTGGGGGATCAACATGCTCGGCAACGGCCTGCGCGAGCACGTCGACCCCCGGTCTGAGACGGCGATGCGGTGACATCGCATTCCCCGCAAATCAAAGACTTCGAAAGGAAGGCAGCATGAGCAGCCCCATGTTCCACCTCGCTTGGTTCCTGTCCCGTGGGTTCGGCCCCAAGGCCTGGCGCCATGAATGGGGCGGCACGGATGCAAGCCAAGCGCGATGGATGATGCCGGATCTCTTCGTCGACCTTGCACGGTCAATGGAGCGCGCGTGCTTCGACTACCTGATCATCGAGGACAGCTGCAACGTCCCCTACACCTACCAGGGGTCGCACAACATGTATCTGAAATACGCTGCGGCGACGCCGAAGCTGGATCCCGCGACGCTGGTTCCCTACCTTGCCCAAGCGACAAAGCACCTCGGCATCGTACCTACGCTTTCGGCAAGCGAATATCCGCCCTATCTCCTAGCGCGCCTCGTCAACTCGCTGGACCACCTTACCGAAGGTCGAGTGGGCTGGAATATGGTGACCGGCAGTAACGATGGCGGCGCGCAGAATTATGGCCGGGAGAAGCACTTCCCGCACGATGAGCGCTACGATCGAGCCGACGAGGTTGCGGAGATCGTCACCCAGCTTTGGGAGAGCTGGGAGCCCGATGCGGTAGTTCTCGATCGCGAGAACGCGATCTTTGCGGACGGGAACAAGGTGCACGCAATCAACTATCAGGGGAAATACTTCAGCTGCCGCGGCCCGCTCACCGCTCCGCGCTCACCGCAGGGGCGGCCCGTGCTGTGCCAAGCGGGTGGCTCGCCGCGCGGCCAGCTCTTCGCCTCCCGATGGGCCGATACGATTATCGCCACGGCGGAGTCCGTCGCCGACATGAAGAAGCAGCGGGAGATTGTCAGGCGTAATGCAGTCGCTCAAGGGCGCGACCCTGACAAGATCAAGGTTCTCTTTCTCGCAGATCCTATCGTGGATCGGTCGATGACCGAGGCGCGGGAGCGACGTCAGGCGGAGGTAGCGCTCGCCAACGATCATATCGAGTTCGCGCTGGCGATGATGTCGACCCTCACCGGCGTCGATTTTTCGCAGTTTCCGATCGACGAGCCGCTGCCGGCTCTGACCTCAAACGGTCACCAGTCAGCGGCAGCGAAATGGGCCGGACGCACGCCGCGCGAAATTACGATGCAGCGGGCTAATCGCTCCGGCCTCGATTACACCGGCACGCCGGATCACGTCGCAGGGATGATGGAAGAGGTGATGCAGGAGGTAGGGGGCGACGGCTTTCTTCTCACGTTTGGAGATTTCAGCCGCCGCTATATTGCTGAAATCTGTGATGGTCTGGTGCCAGAATTGCAGAAGCGCGGCCTTACAAAGCGGGGGTACACGCACAAGACGTTCCGCGACAATCTGATGGAGTTTTGAGGCAGTGGTCGATCTTTGGTGCTGAGGGCTCAGCGGGCGGGGCGCTTTGCAATCGCCTTATGCGAGACCGTGACCGAGCTCGGACAGAATGCTGGAGCTGGTCAGGGCGCGAGCGTGCGTCGGTCTGGCGGGGCATGCTGCATGGCGACGGCGCGCTACCAAGCTTCTGGTGATCGAGCCTGCGTCTCGCGTGATGGCTTGATCCGACTGACCGCATTGATTCACGGCACCACAGCAGCCCACGCTGGGCCGGGCGCAAGGCAACGTCACGCCGAGCGTTCCGGGCCGCGATCCCGCTCAAGAGGAGTGCTGTGTCGCGTTTTTTTGTCAACCGGTAGACTGACGGTGTAGCGCGCCGTCTAGGTGAAGCGATTGAGTTCGGATTCAACGCGGCACTGCGAAGTGGCGGGGTTTTGGGCTGGAATGCCAGTTTGGCGACTTGCGACTTGGCTTGTCCGTCGAACAGAGCGAAGCACAGCAGCGCGGGGCGCTTCCCTCCGCACCACCCTGACCGTCCCTCGGCAGGGCTCCGGGTCGTAGGACCCGATGGCCGGGTCCGACCAGGGACTTGACCATGACGAAGCTGCTCTCCCCCACTCAGGCGCAGATCCTCACCTCAGCCGCCCAGCATCCAGCCCGACTGGTCGAGGCGCCACCAAACCTACCCGCGGCGGCCCGCAACGCGATCTTCCAGAGCATGCTGAGAGCCGGGCTGCCGGAGGAGGTGTCCGGCGACGGGGGTACCGTCCTGCGGATCACCGAAACCGGGCTGGCTGCAGTGGCTGCGGCGGGCGCCGCGGAGGCGGGCAGAGAGGCCGTTGTAGAGGCGCAGCAGGCCGATGAAGGGCAGCCGGACGGCAGAGCCGCACCGCCAGGTCGAGAGGCGGCCGTGGAGCCTGGGATGCCACAGTCCCGCATATCGCTCCGTGACACCGCTACAGCCTTGCTGGTGGCCTGGGACGCCGGCCTGGAGCGCCCAAAGCCCTGCCCACCTCGATTGAGGCGCTCAGGGCAGCCCTGAGCCGCGGTAGGGGAACCCGTCCTCTTCGTGACCCCTCCGCATCATACACCCCACGCGAGGGAACCAAGCAGCAGTTGGTACTCACTCTGTTGCGCCGGGAGGAGGGGGCCACCATCGCCCAGGTGATCGAGGCCACCGGCTGGGCCCAGCACACGGTCCGCGGCTTCCCGGCAGGACTCAAGACGAAGGGCCTTGCGGTCAAGGTGCTGGAGCGGGTGCGCCAGGTTGGACATGGGGTTCGGGGCGCTAAGGGAAGCTACTCGATCTTCCGCATCGGTGCAGGGGAGCAGGGCTGATGGGCGCTCGACCTTTCCGCGTCTCCAACCAGCCCCGCTACGCCGTCGCCCTCAACCGCGTGTCTACCGCCGAGCAGGGGCACTCCGGTCTAGTGCTCGAGGCACAGCAGGCGGGCGTTCGGGCCTTCGTCGAGCGCGAGGGCTGGACGCTGGCTGGCGAGCACCAGGACATCGCATCGGGCAAGGATGATCGCCGGCCCGGGTTCCAGGCAGCACTCACCCGCTGCCGCCAACTTGGGGCGGTGCTGGTGGCGGCGCGCCTCGATCGCATCACCCGGCGCGCTCACACGCTTTCCGGCCTGCTCGAGGAGGGGATCTCGATCCGGGCAGCTGACCTTCCCGGCGCGGACGACCTGATGATGCGGCCATGGCGCAGAAGGAGCGGGAGCTGATCTCGGAGCGGACCCGGGCTGCGCTGGCGGCAGCGCGGGCGAGAGGGGCGGTGCTGGGAGGAGACCGGGGCTGGAGGCCGCCGACGCCACCGTGCGCGGCTGCTGCAGCCAGCGCTCGGGCAGAGCAGGCCACCCGGACGGCACACCGGCTCGGGCTGGAGCTAGCAGCGCTCCGGAGCGCCGGGGTCAACACCCGTGCAGGGCTCGCGCGAGCGCTAACCGAGCGTGGCGTGTCGACGCCGAGAGGTGGCTCTAACTGGACTCACACGACGGTGGCGCGGGTTGAGGGGCGGCTTGGGGCGTAGACGAGCCACCGACTAGGCGTGATCTTCGCTCATTAGTGCAGTTTTTCGCAGAACTTGCGGATGCGCCGGCACGCCTCATCCAGCGCATCATCGGCGGCAGCGAAGCTGATGCGGAAATGGCCGGGGAACATGAAGGCGGATCCGTGCACCGTCGCCAGCCCGCCCTCCGACAGCAGCGCGAGGACGAAGTCCAGGTCGCTGCCGATCCGCGTGCCGGCCGCGGTGGTGCGGCCGAGGCACTCCGTCATGTCAGGGAAGGCGTAGAACGCGCCCTCGGGCAGGTGGCAGCGCAGGCCGGGCGTGGCGTTCAGCGCCGCCACCACGCGATCGCGCCGGACCTCATAGGCCTGGCGCATCGCCTCGGTCGGCTCCTGCGGACCGTCCAGCGCCGCGACGGCGGCGGCCTGGGCGATCGAGCAGGTGTTGGAGGTGCTCTGCCCCTGCAGCTTCTCCATCGCCTTGATGATGTGGCGCGGGGCGCCGCCGAAGCCGATGCGCCAGCCCGTCATCGCATAGGCCTTGGAGCAGCCGTTCATCGTCACCGTGCGCTCGCGCAAGCGGGGCTCCACCTGGGCGAAGGTGGCGAAGCGGCGGCCGTCGAAGAGCAGCTTCTCGTAGATGTCGTCGCTGAAGACATGCACCTGCGGATGGCGCAGCAGCACCTCCGTCAGCCCGCGCAGCTCCTCCGCGCTGTAGGTGGCGCCGGTGGGGTTGGAAGGCGTGTTCACCACCAGCCACTTGGTGCGCGGCGTGATCGCCGCCTCCAGCTGCTCGGGCAGCAGCTTGAAGCCCTGGTTCGGGCCGCAGGGCAGCAGCACCGGCGTGCCCTCGGCCAGGCCGACGATATCGGGATAGGACACCCAGCAGGGTGCGGGGATGATCACCTCGTCCCCTGGGTTGATGGTGGCGATCAGCGCGTCGTAGATCACCTGCTTGCCGCCGGTAGCCACGATGATCTCCTCCGGCGCGTAGTCCAGCCCGTTGTCCCGCTTGAACTTCGCGGCCACGGCGCGGCGCAGCGCCAGCGTTCCCGAGGTGTCGGTGTAGCGCGTCTGGTTGGCGCGGATGGCGGCGATCGCCGCCTCCTTGATGTGCTCGGGCGTGTCGAAATCCGGCTCGCCGGAGGAGATGGCCAGCACGTCCCGGCCCTCCGCCTTCAGCGCCAGCGCGCGCTGGCGCATGGCCGTGGTCTGAGACGGGGAGATGCGGTTCAGGCGGTCCGCGATCAGTGAAGTGTCGGTCATGGGTTTCCTCAGCGCGCCGGGCTCAGTCTGGCACGGGCGACGATATCCTTGAACTTGGCCAACTCGCCGGCCAGGAAGGTGCCGGTGGAGGCGGGGGTGCTTTCGCTCACGGCATCGATGCCGGCGGTGCTCAGCCGAGCCTGCACCTCCGGCATGGCGAGCACGGCGTTCGCGGCCGCGTTCAGCCGCGCCACGATCGCGGGCGGCACGCCACGCGGCGCCAGCATGACGTTCCAGGTGGAGGCCTCGAACCCTGCCAGCCCGGCCTCCTGCATCGTGGGCACATCGGGGAAGAGCGGGTGCCGCGCGGCGCTTCCCATGCCAATGAGGCGGAACAGTCCGTCCCGCGCCCCGGCCGCCAGCGATCCGAGCGGTTCCCAGGCGTACTGCACCTCCCCCTTGGTCAGCGCCTCCACCAGCGGCGCGCCGCCGCGATAGGGGATGTGCTCGGCCTGCAGCCCGCCGGCCGAGAGGTTCATCAGCTCCCCCGCCAGTTGCCCGACGCTGCCGGAGCCGGAACTGCCCCAACTCGCCGCCCCTGGCCTGGCCCGCAGCGCCGCGATCAGCGCGCCCGGATCGCGGGAGGGCGAGGCGTTGGGTACCGCGAGCGCGATCGGGGAGCGGCCCAGGATCGCCACCGGCGCGAAGTCGGCGGTCGGATCATAGGGCGTGGTCTCCGGCTGCAGGGCCGGGATGGTGCCGTGGGTGGACGGCGTGGCGAGAAGCAGCGCGTACCCGTCCGCCGGCTGGCGCCGGGCATAGTCGCTGCCGATAACGCCGCCGGCGCCCGCGCGGTTCTCCACCACCATCCGCGCGCCCGCGGCCAGCAACGGCGCCATCCGGTCCGCAACCAGCCGCGCCAGCAGGTCCGCCGATCCGCCCGGCGGGAAGGGAATGGTGAAGGTGATGGCGCGGTCCGGCCATGCGCCGCCCTGTGCGCGGGCCCGGCTGGAGGAGAGCCCGGCCATCGCGGCCGCGAGACCGAGGCGGCGGGTGATCATGCAGTGCTCCCTTTCCCCGGCCCGCATCAGCCGAGGGTGATGTTCTGCGTCCGGATGATCTCGCCCCATTTGGCGAGCTCCCTGGTCCAGTAGGTGTCAAGTTCCGCTGCGCTACTGCCGATCGGCTCGATGCCGAGCTCGACGATGCGCCGCCGCGTCTCCGGATCCGCCAGCGCCTTGCGCAGCGAGGCCGAAAGGCGGCCTGCCACCGGCGCCGGCGTGCCCGCGGGCAGCAGCATGATGACATCGGTCGAGGAATCGAAGCCGGGCACGCCCGCCTCCGACAGCGTCGGCACGTCGGGCGCGAGTTCGGAACGCGCGAGCGTGCTGACGCCAAGCAACTTCAGCTGGCCGGTCGGGCGGAAGGGCAGGGCGGTGACGAGATCCACTAGAGACATGGCCACCTCGCCGGCCAGCAGGCCTTGGGCGGAAGGACCGCCGCCGCGATAGGGCACATGCAGCAGCTGGATGCCCGCCTTGGCCTGCAGAAGCTCGGTCGCCAGATGGCTGCTTGCGCCGATCCCGGCGGAGGAAAAGGTGACCGCCCCCGGCTTAGAGCGCGCATAGGCGATGAACTCTGCCACCGTGCTGACCGGCACGGAGGGATGCACGCACATTGCCTGCGCGCTGCGGGCGACCAGGCTGACGCCGGTGAAAGCCGTGCGGTTGTCATAGGGCAGGCCGCGCATGAGATGCGGGGCGATGGCATAGGTGCTGTTGGTGGCGAGCAGCACCGTGTACCCATCCGGCCGTGCCCGCGCGACATAGGCGTGGCCGACCGTGCCAGAGGCGCCGCCGCGGTTCTCCACGATCACAGGTTGGCCGAGATCGGCGGAGATCGTCTGAGCCAGCACGCGGCCCAGCGTGTCGGTGGAACCGCCCGCCGCCCAGGGAATCACCAGCGTAATCGGGCGGATCGGGAAGGCCTCCTGCGCTAGAGCAGGGCGCAGTGCTGGCAGCGCAAGGCCGGTGGCGAGCAGGGAACGACGTGTCGGCTGGATCATCTGTCCATCTCCGTTGCCCGCCGTCGCGCTTTGACGACGGGTTCGTGCCGCTGCCGTGTGCGATGCCCTGCCTCTCCTCCCGTGGGACGGGACAGACCGGCAGGACATCAGCGCATCTTCCCTTACCCGCCGCGCTCTTCGTGGCGCAGCGGCGCAGTCTTGCCGCTTCAGGGCAATTCGACGACTAGATTCCTGAACTGGTCCACCGAAACCTGGGCGCCCGGCCCGATGACGCAGGTGGACTCGCGCTCCTCAACCAGCGCGGGGCCCGTAAAGCTGGCACCGGGGGCCAAGGCGTAGCGGTCATAGACCTGGCAGGGCAACCATCCCGCGCCCTCGAACAGCACCTCACGCACGCCGCGCCGGGCCTGGGACGAATCGGTGGAGGCGCCAGTGGCGGTACCCGCGACCTCGGCGAGCTGGATATCGCGGCCAGGGGCCAGGCAGGCCACGCGCCAGCTCAGCGCCTCGATCGGCAGGTCGGTCAGCGCGCGGCCGAAGCGCTCGCGGTAGCTTTCGAAGAAGCTCTCCCGGATCGCTGGCAGGTGCTCCGAATCGATCTGCATGGAGGGCAGCTTCACCGGGATTTCGAAGCCTTGGCCGACATGGCGCATATCGGCTGCAGGCAGGGTGGTAATCTCCTCCGGCAGCGCGCCGGCCTCTAGCAGCAGCGCGCGCCCTTCCTCGGCCATCTGCGAGAGCAGCCCGTTCACATGCGCCCAGTCCATCCGCTCTAGCCGCCCCACATGGCTGCGGACGAGGTCGGTGGCCGGCGGCGCGACGAGAAAGCCGAGGGCGGAGGCGACACCGGCGCCGAGCGGCACCAGCATCCGCTTCATCTTCAGCAGCCGCGCGAGGTCGTAGGAATGCACCGGGCCGGCGCCGCCGAAGGCGATCAGCGTGTAGCGGCGGGGATCGCGGCCCTTTTCCGCCAGATGCATCCGGGTGGCGGCCGCCATGGTCTCGTCCACGATACGGCGGATGCCCAGCGCCGCGGCGTCATGCGTGACATCCAGCCCCTTGGCGATTCCGGATTCAATGGCGCGCTGCACCGCGCCAGGGTCGAGCGCCATCTCGCCACCGAGGAAGTAGCTGGGGTCCAGTCGACCGAGCACGAGGTCGGAATCCGTCACCGTCGGCTCCGTGCCGCCGCGCCCGTAGCAGATCGGCCCTGGTTTCGCGCCCGCGCTGCGCGGCCCCACCTTCATCAGGCCTGATGCGGGATCGACGCGGGAGATGCTGCCGCCACCCGCGCCGATCTCGATCATGTCCACCACCGAGACCTTCAGCGGCAGGCCGGAGCCCTTCTGAAAGCGGCGGACGCGCCCGGCCTCGAAGTCGAACTTGCGGTCCGGCGCGGCATTCTCCACCAGGCACATCTTTGCCGTGGTGCCGCCCATATCGAAGGAGACGACGTGGTTCTCCCCCGTCAGCCGCGCGAGGAAGGAGGCGGCCATGGCTCCCGCCGCCGGGCCGGATTCGATCAGGCGGATGGGGAATTCCTTGGCGTCCCGCACCGCCGCGATCCCACCGCCCGAGAGCATCACATGCAGTCGGCCGCGGAAGCCGAGGGCCGCTAGCGAGGCCTCCAGCTTGTCGAGGTAACGGCGCATCAGCGGCTGCACATAGGCATTGGCGCAGGCTGTGCTGGTGCGCTCGAACTCGCGGATCTCGGGCGCGACGCGGGAGGAGAGTGAGAGCGGCAGGTCGGGGTACAGCCCCGCCACGATGGCGCCCGCGGCGACCTCGTGCCGGTCGTCGTGATAGGCGTGCAGGAAGGCGATGGCGAGCGCCTCGATCCCCTCCTCCTCCACGAGCCGCGTGACGGCGAGGCGCACCGCCTCCTCGTCCAGCGCCAGGAGGGTGTCGCCATGCACATCGATCCGCTCCGGGATCTCCACGCGGCGGTGACGCGGCACCAGCGTGGGCGGCGCCTCCAGGAACAGATCGTAGAGATCGTAGCGGGTCTCGCGCCCGATCTCGATCGTGTCGCGGAAGCCGGCGGTGGTTAGCAGGCCGACCTTGACACCGGTGCGCTCAATAATTGTGTTGGTCACCAGGGTAGTGCCATGGACGATGCTGTGCAGGGCTTCCGGGGCCAGCCCGGTCTCCTCCAGCAGCCGCATCACGCCGGCGATGATCGCCTCGCTCGGGTCGTCCGGCGTGGTCAGCCGTTTGCCGGTCGCCACGATGTTGCGGACGGGATCGTGCAGGACGAAGTCGGTGAAGGTGCCGCCGACATCGACACCGATCCGCGCGGTGGGGGTGCTCATGGCATCACCCCGTAGTCGCGCGCTGCCGCTTCGGCCGTGACATAGCCGTTGCGGATATCCTCCTCGATCGCGGCGCGATCGCGCGCCTTCGCGTCCCCATACCCGCCGCCTCCCGGATAGAGCAGGGTGACGCGCCGTCCGGTGTCCACGCTGGTACGGGATTTCGGGTGGGGGCTGGTGCCGTCGTCGATCGTGATCACCGCGGGCGCGCCCGGCCCGCCGCCGCGGAAGCCCTGCGCCGGGTGGTCGCGCCGGTCGGAGAGAAGGGAGAGGCGAACGGCGGCGGGAGTGCGAACCTCAATTTCCGCCTCCTGGCCCAGCCCGCCACGGAACCGCCCGGCCCCGCCGGAATCCGGCCGCAGCTGCTTCCGCCACACCAGCAGGGGCGCCACGCTTTCATAAGCCTCGATGGAGCCGGCGCCGACATTGGTGGGAAAGGCGGTGGTGGGCAGGCCGTCGCGATGGGGCAGGGCGCCCATGCCGCCGCTGGCGAACAGCACCTGGGAGAAGCGGTCTCCATTCGCGTCCAGCCCGCTGAACAGCGCGCGCATGGTGGGCGCGCCGCCGGATTCCGCCATCACCTTGTCCGGCAGGATATCCGCGAGCGCCTTGTAGATGGCGCCTGCCAGAAGATGGCCGGTGAGCTGGCGCGCGCTGCAGGGCGCAGGAAAGCGCGGGTTGAGGATGCTGCCCTCGGGCGCCGAGACGGTTATGGCGCGGTAGCTGCCCTCGTTGCGTGGCGTGAAGGGATCGAGCGCGCATTTTATGGGATAGACGGAGTAGGCGTGGGTGTAGTTCAGCACGCAGTTGATACCGCGGTCGATCTGCGGGGAAGTGCCGGCGAAATCGATATGCATCGTCTCCCCGGTCACGCTCACGCGGCAGACGATGCGGGTGATGTGCTCGTCAAAACCATCCGCCTCAATGGTCGCATCATAGACACCGTCCGGCACCTCGGCGATGGCGCGGCGCATGGCAAGATCGGCGCGGGTTTGCAGCGAGTCGGACAGCGCCTGCAGGTCCTCGAGCCCCGTATCCTCCAGGAACTCGACCAGGCGCCGAACCGCCACCTCGTTCGCCACCACTTGTGCCTCCAGGTCCCCCATGACGGGGCCGGGGATGCGGACATTGGCGCTGAGCAATTCGACCAGATCCTCGTTCCGCTGCCCGGCGCGGAAGAGTCGGCTCGGCGGGATACGGATTCCCTCCTCGAACAGCTCCCGGCAATCTGCCGACCAGAGGGCGCCACCGACATCCGGGGAGTGTGCGATGGAGCCTGCGAAACCGACTATCTCGCCACGGTGGAAGATGGGCGAAACTGCCGTGAAATCCGGCAGGTGTCCGGTGGCAAGGAAGGGGTCGTTGGTGATGACGCAGTCGCCGGGCTGCCAGGTCTCGATGGGGAAGCGCTGAAGGAAGTGCTTCGTCGTCTTCGGCAGGATGCAGGAGAAGGAGGCAATGCCACCCGTATTCTCCGAGATGGAGTCGCCGTTACGATCCATCAGCACGGTCGCGAAGTCGTTTGACTCGCGCACGATGGTCGAGAATGCCGTGCGCAGAAGCCCCGTCGCGGCCTCGTCGGCTATGGAGATCAGTCTGCTCCAGTAGACTTCGAGGGTTATGGGGTCGAAGGCGTCCAAGGCAGTGCCCTTCCTGGTCGACGGAACGGGAACCGTATCCAGAGCAATCGGACTGGTCCAATATGAATCACCTATGCTTTTATAGGCTGCCGGTATGGAATTGAGGCATCTACGCTACTTCGTCATTTTGGCTGAGGAGTTGCACTTCACCCGTGCGGCGCGACGCCTTGGCATGGCTCAGCCACCCCTCAGTCAGCAGATCCGACAGTTGGAAACCGAGTTGGCGACACCTCTGTTCGAGCGGGGTACCCGGCGAGTTGCCCTTACTGATGCCGGTCGCATTCTTTTGCCGGAGGCGCGTGCCGCCCTGGCGCAGGTGGCGCGGGTAGAGACTGTCGCGCTGCGAGCCGGGCGCGGCGAGATCGGCGAGCTGCGGATTGGGATCTTCGCAACGGCGCCGCTGCTGCCAGAGTTCACTCGGGCCGTGCTCGCCTTCCGCACCCGTCTGCCGGATGTACACCTCGCCCTGACCGAGAGCCCGACGATGGAGCAGATGGAGGCACTGCGGCGTGGCCAGATCGACGCAGGCTTTATCCGTTGCCACTCGGCCGCCGACATCCCGCCGGATATTCAGGCGGTTGAGCTGGTCCGGGAGCCGTTGATCGTCTTGATGCGCGAGGGGCACGCTTTAACGCGGGGTACAGACCCGCTGCCGGTCGCCTCGCTAGCCGGGGAGCCGATGGTCTTCTTCGCATCGTCAGTCGGCACCACATTGCACGCGCAGCTGGTCGCGCTTTGCCGCTTCGCTGGCTTTACGCCTAATATCACTCAGACAGCACGGGAAAATTCGACGCTGATCGGGCTTGTGGCCGCTGGCTTTGGCGTCGCTGTTGTTCCGACCTCGCTAGCGAGGATCCGCATGGACGGGGTGACGAGCCGCGGACTGTCTGAAGACCAGGCCACCACCGCAGTCTGGCTCGCGACGCCGCGTGGTCGGACGACGGCACTTGCGCGTGCGCTGATGGCCTGCGCTGGTGGGATTTGATGTTTTTGGCTCGTTTGATGACCGTGGTGCATGGATTGGGCGTGAGTCCGAGGTAGGGGAGGATGGGGCTGGAGGGCATTGGCAAGTTGATGGGCGGTGGTCGGAACGACCAGGCCGGGGCAGTCTGACGGGATGACCTCAGACCGTGCCACCTACCCTGGATACCGGTTTCCAGCAGAGATCATCAGCCATGCGGTCTGGCTCTACCATGTGTTCAGCCTGAGCCTACGGGATGTGGAGCTGGTTCTGGCGGAGCGGGGGATCACCGTTACGCACGAGAGCATTCGGTGCTGGTGCCGGAAGTTCGGTTCGGAGTTTGCAGCCAAGCTGCGGCGGCGCCGTCCGAAGCCGGGCGACACCTGGCACCTCGATGAGGTGTTCCTGCGCATCAATGGTCAGCTTCACTATCTCTGGCGAGCGGTGGACCAGCACGGCGTGGTGCTGGACATCCTCGTTCAAGATCGGCGGAACGGGAGCGCAGCCAAGCGGTTCTTCAGGCGCCTTCTCGCGGGCCTCAAGGACGAGCCGCGCCGGCTGGTCACTGACGGGCTGAAGAGCTACGGCGTGGCCCTGCGCGAACTCCTGCCCGAGGTCCGACACTGGCGCAGCCGCTACCTGAACAACCGCGCCGAGAACTCGCATCGGCCCACCCGGCGACGAGAGCGGCAGATGCAGCGGTTCAAGTCGGCCGGGCAGGCCCAGCGGTTCCTCTCGGCGCACGGCATGATCTACGGCCACTTTCGTCCTAGCCGGCACCTGATGACGGCCGGCGAGTACCGGCGCGCCCGCACCAAGGCCTTCCGGACCTGGCGGCAGGAAACCTGGCTCCAAACGTCACTATGATCCTGCCGCGCCCTCAGTCACGCGGCCGAACTTGCCTTCTCGTCAAACAACTTGCCAATACCCTCGCGGGTTCTGATTCGACGCTGCTGTTGAGCAGCGAGGATAGTCATGACGGCACCCCTGTCACAGGACCTACGGAGGCGCCTGGTCCGGGCTGTTGAGGAGGGCGCTTCGGCGCGGGAGGCAGCGACCCGGTTTGCGGTGAGCGCATCGGCGGCAATCAAGCTGGTGCGGCGGGTGCGCCTGACCGGCAGCACGGCTCCGGCCAAGATCGGTGGTTACCGCAAGCCGCTGCTCGCCGGGCAGGAGGCGTTCCTGCGGGAGCTGACGGCAGGGCGGAAGGGGATCACCTTGGCCGAGATCCGGGCGGCGCTGATCGAGCGTGGCGCGGCGCCGGTCTCGTTGATGACCATCTGGACGATGTTGAAGCGGCTCGACCTGTCACACAAAAAAAGAGCCTGAGGGCGGCCGAGCAGGACCGGCCGGATGTGGCCGAGCATCGCCGTCACTGGCGCGTCTGGCAGCGATACATGGACCCCGAGCGCTTCGTCTTCCTCGACGAGACCGGCGCCGCCACCAACATGATCCGGCGCTACGGCTGGGGTCCGAAGTGCGAGCGCTTGGTCGATGCCGCACCACAGGGCCACTGGCGCACCACCACCTTCATCGCAGGCCTGCGCAGCACCGGCCTCGTCGCCCCTCTCGTGCTCGACGGGCCCATGACGGGCGAGGCCTTTCTCGCCTATGTCGGGCAGTTCCTCGCGCCTGTCCTGTCGAAGGGCGATGTGGTCGTCCTCGACAACCTCGCCGCCCACAAAGTCGCCGGTGTCCGCGAGGCGATCAGGGCCACCGGCGCCAGCCTCCTCTACCTGCCGCCTTACTCCGCCCGACCCTCCGAGGCAGTGCCTCGCAGCCCATCGAGCAGGCCTTTGCCAAGCTGAAGGCGTTGCTCCGCAAAGTCGCGGCACACACCAGAGAGGCGCTCTGGACCACCATTGGACGCCTGCTCGACACCTTCAGCCCAGCCGAGTGCGGAACCTACCTCGGCAACTCAGGTTATGCGTTCGAGTGAACTTGAAAAGCTCTAGCGGCTCGCAGCGAGTGCTGCCGGTGTGGAGAAGCGTAGGCGGGAAAAGCGGTTTTGGGGTGGAACGCAACCACATCCGTCGCGGTCGGCCTCCTTGGAATTATCATAACTACATCAAATCAACTTTGGTCATCAATTGAAAAATGGTTCTTTCTTTACAATGTGGTAGTCACGATATGGCGGTCTAACCCGTTACAGTAACGTCGAATCGTTACTGACTATGATTAATATCCGTAATGATCCTCGTGACGATCTTCGTGCGGCGGCGGAGGGTGTGATGCTAGTTCGAGATGGATTTAGCGTGCCGACGACTGCCTTCAGCTCGATGACGGAGGCTGTTGCGGCGATATCCGACCTCTCCCTCTACGCAGAACGCAATAACCTACTTGCTGCAGATGCCCTGTTAGCTGAGCTGCTTTGCATCCTCCACGTTCGCAAGTGCGCCGCAGCGGATGTCGTCGACGGTCGCGCCTAGTCGTCGCGAGTAGCGGTCGCGGCGAGCCGAGAGGGCAGATGAGCCTACCGTTGCCCAACGTGGCCGAAATGCGGAAGACCTTCGCCGGCTGGGTGCGCGAAGAGGTGACCGCAAGCTACACGGTGGTGCCAAGGACGGTGACGGCGTGCGGCGTGGAGAGCTGCTGATAAGCGGCGCCGCTGGCTTGGAAAGTCGGCCGCGGCTCGGGCACATTGCCCGTAGCCGCGCGCCCTGCTGCTCCTTACTTCGGGGAGGCAGTCAGGCCGGGTCAGGGTGTTGGAGCGCCCCGCCCGGCCGGGCAGCTCTTGCCCAGGCTGGCGAGGCGACGTCCAGCGGAGCGAGCGCTGTGTGAAGTAAGGCTGGCGAGCCGACGCCACCCACAACCGGATCGATTCTAGTCGGTCCACCAGCCTGTCCGAGCCGCCTCTAACCGCCCCTGGCTTAACCCGACGAGCCACGCATCCCTCAAGGTAGGGGCATCGTGCCCGTATCCGCAGTCTGCCACCGTGCCTTCTTGCGAGACGCCCCGCCGGAAACCAAACCCATGTGCCGCGGCAAGTTGCGCTGGGCTTGGTTCTATTGTCGCCATAGCGGGCGTTTCATCTGGCGCTCGAGAACCTGACGAGATGTCACCTTCAGAGGCGGTGCCGGAGACGGTGACGGCGCACGGCGTGTGGAGCTGCTGATGAGCGGCGCCCCTGCCTAGGCAGGTCGACCGCGGCTCGGCCAAACTGTCAGCAGCCGCGCGCCCCGCTGCTCCTTACTTCGGGAAGGCGGTCAGGCCGGGTAGGGGCGGAGGAGAGCCCCGCCCGGCCGTCAGGAAGGCGGCGGTCGCCACTAACTGGGGAGTCACCGCTGGGCCTTTAGCGAGGACGACGTTCGACGGCCGCAGTAGGACACAGTCGGCGGGCGGGTGCTCCCGAGACTGGTGAGGCGCCGGTCAGCGGAGCGGATGCTGTGCGAGACGGGATTGCCTTAGCCAAAACGCTCCCGCTGAGGATCTTGCGTGAAAACGTTGTAACGCGACGGACACCTACGATTATCCTTTGTTAAGGGGGTCGCTCATGTCGGTGACGAAGAAAATCTACCCGACTATCCGTAATCGGGGTTGGCGCAATCTCATGGTGGCGGCCACGAACGCGGCACTCGACCAAGAGATTTTCACTCTCGATGACCTGCCTATTAGAGATCCTCCGCTCCGGCAGAATCGTCAGCAAACGTGCACCATTTTCCGCTTCATCTTCCCGGGCGATGTGGAAGGGATCGGCGCTGTTCGGGAGATCAGCTGGGGTAAGGTCAGCATCCAAGCAGCGTTGTTTCCGAGCGATGACGCCGAGCGCTGGATCACAGTAAGCAACTCCAACTTCTTTGCGGGCAGGGTCTTCGCATCCGGCTGGTTAGAGCGCCAGAATAGGGTATTCCTTCAGTCCTCAACCCGCGCTTTCGCGTGCCGCGCTGAGGTGAGATGGCAAGTAGCGGACGCTCTGATCGAGCCCTCAGGCTATCGAGACCACGGCTCGGTGGGTTTCTACTCAAGTTTGGACCAACGCGGGCGGTCAGACCTACCAGGTCGCGCCGGCTAGCAGCCAAGTGTTGGCTTGGCCGGAGACGCTACAGCCGCCAATCCGGGTCATAGCGAACAGCCTGATCTAGCAAATCCAGTATATCGGCAGCCGTGATATCTGCGTTCCAGCGGTGGTGGGTCAGACAACCAGCTCGCGGCCTCAGTGTTCTTCGCCCCCAACTTCGGCACGGGCGCCTTCTGCCGCTCTACCGCTGCGCAGCGGTTCAGCGCCGGCGAATGGCTGGGTGAGTGCCTGGCCTCCACTGAGGACGACGCTGGCCGGCCGCAAAGGTTGATGACAGGTGAGCGGGCGGCTGAGCCGAGCCCTGTATGAGCTGGGACCGTGCGCGCCGCCGACTTCGGAACAAAAGGACAGTCAGTAGGAAGCTAGTCAACAGGTCGTTCGGCGCTAAGACACCTTACGACCTCACGGAGCAGCTCAAGGCTGCGGGAATAGCCCCTTGCCTCAGCGTCTCGCGCCAGCTCCTCCAGTTGAGAAAGGATCGGGCTCTCCACGGCTAGTCTGTCACGGATAGGCCCTTGCTCGATCGCCACGATGTAGCTCCTCCCGCGGACCCTCGAACGCTACGGAACGAGAGGCCGACCCATACGGCAGTCTCGAATAGATATGCTGAAACTGAGACGATTAACAGGGTCGCAACGATCGCCAATACTTCCAGCGCCTTTTCAAAAATCCCTGGAAATTCGAGTTATTCTGGAATTTTCTAGGAAATGAGGCTTAATGGATGGGGTGATTAGGGTGTACTAAGAATGCCGCTTGCACTGGTTGTTGCAGAATGCCCAGTAAACAGGCACTAATGCCCTTAGCCCGACATCGCTCGTGGTAGCGCGGCAATTCGTTCCAGCACGACGTCTGAGCCCCCATAAGAGGGATTGGAACTTTGGACAGCGCCAATGAGGCTCAGCCGGCCTGGGCCGCAGATTTAGACCGCGCAGTAGAGTTGGCGTGCGACACTTTCCTCGCGCGGGTCCCTGAGGAGATGCGAGACAGCGTGATGCGCCAGCTCCGATCCGAACTGGAGCAGGTTCTCTGCGCGGCTCCAGTCGTCGATGATCCTGTGTCTGCGGTCCTGATACGCGCACAGTTGGCGGCTAGCTTCGCGCGGCGGCTTCGGAAGGGCTGATCGCACCACCATCGTGGTCGGTGAGCTACCTGCAGTCTCGTGTCCCGCTACTCCCTGCTTCGGGAAAGTGGTCGGGCCGGGTAGGGGGAGGAGTACCTCGCCCTGCTAGTCGGGGTGCAGAGATGCTCTGCCCGATCGAGTGATGCGTAGGACGGCGAAGGCGAAGTCTGTCACCCTGTAAGGCTAGAACCGTGACCGGTTCCTGTTCAGTGATGGTGGATTGCTCGGGTGAACCCCCAACTCCTGCAGCGCAGTGATCAGATCGCCGAGGATAAAAGGCTTGTTGAGCCGCCGCTCATCCTCCCGAAAAGTACCCATCCGGCGAGTACCGCGGTTGACGATCAGGCGGCGGCTGAGATTGGCATCGCCTGCGGCTTCCAGTTCCACGGCAGGAGGTCGCCAAGCTTGGAGGCGGGATGATTGGCGATGCGGGCGAGGACGTCAGCGAGCCATGCCCTGGGGCCGACGTCGTTCAGCTTCGCCGTAGTGATGAGCGCGATCATGATCGCGGCCCGCTCGCCGCCGCGGTCACTGCCCGCGAACAACCAGGCCCTCCGGCCGAGAGCGATGGCACGAAGCGCGCGTTCGGCGGCGTTGTTGCTGAGGCAGATTCGCCCGTCGCCAAGGAACTCGGTGAACGCGTCCCAGCGCTTGAGGGCGTAGTCCAGCGCCTTCGCCAGGTCGTTGTGGCGGGATAGCCTGCCCCTGGTCTCCAGCATCCAGGCGTGGAGGTCGGCCACGAGCGGGGCCACGACGCCCTGGCGGTGCAGGAGCCGGTTGGCGGCCGAACACCCGTTCACTGTCCGCTCGGCGTCGAACACGCGGTCGATGCGTCGCACAGCCTCGGCGGCGAGCGGCGCGCGGGCGGCCTCGGCCAGATCGAATACCTTCCTGCGGAAGTGTGCCCAGCACGCCGCCTCCGCGATCGGCCCCAGCTTGCGGTCGGGCCGGTAGAGCTCTCCGAACCCGGCATAAGCGTCGGCCTGCAAGATCCCTGAGTAGGAGGCCAGGTGACGCCTGGGGTGCTCAGCTGTG
Organism: Roseomonas sp. WA12; assembly: GCF_054165765.1. Classification (NCBI taxonomy): domain Bacteria; kingdom Pseudomonadati; phylum Pseudomonadota; class Alphaproteobacteria; order Acetobacterales; family Roseomonadaceae; genus Roseomonas; species Roseomonas sp. WA12. Next base: position 483,598 of record NZ_JBSTUI010000002.1, read on the forward strand.
TGGTCGCGCGAGAAGTGGAACAGGGCAGCCGGTGGGGCTGGTCCGGCAAAGGGCCGGTCGTCGCGGACATAGGTCCAGAGCCGGGCCGTGACGGTCTTGTCCCGAGCGAGCAGCGGGACGGTGGTGTCGTCCCCATGCAGGCGCTCGGCGGCGAAGACATGGGCCCGGATGAGGGCGTGGATGGGCGATAGGACCGCGGCTGCCGTGCCGACCCAGTCGGCCAGGGTGGAGACGCTCAGCTCCAGCCCCTCCCGGGCGTAGGTCTCGCTCTGGCGGTTGAGCGGCAGGTGCTGGCCGTACTTGGCCTCCAGGATCATGGCCAGCAGGTTCGGCCCGGCACGCCCGCGAGCGATGGGGTGGAACGGCGCGGGTGGCTGGGTGATGGTCTCGCAGGCGCGGCAGATCACCTTGGTCCGCTCTGCGGCCCAAGCCCGCGCGGTCTGGATCACCTTCCACGACCGGGGCACCACCTCCAGGGTCTCCGTGACGTCCTCGCCGAGCCTGGACAGCTTGCCCCCGCAGCAGGGGCAGGTGGAGGGCGACGGGACCACCACGCGCTCACGCGGCAGGTGGGCGGGCAGAGGGCCCCGGACTGGTCTGCGGGGCGGTGGCGCCCCGGCGCGATCCCCGCCCTGGTCCTCGGCCCGGGTCGTGTCCTCGGCCACCGCGGCGACGAGTTCGCCGAGCTCCAGCTCCAGCTGATCCAGCAGCTTGCGGCCGCGCTCGGAGGAGGCGCCGAACCTGTTATGGCGTAGCTTGGCGATGACGAGCTTGAGATGCGCGATCATCGCCTCCGCGCCGGTTGCCCGGGCCTCGGCGGCGATGCGCGCCTCCCGCTCCGCGGTCAGCGCCGCGCGGAGCGCCTCGATGTCGTCGGTCCGCTCCGGCACGGGCATCACGGGGGAAGTGAATCGGACGATGTCCCGCGTTGCCACCGAAATCGTCGGCAAGTCCGTCGTGACCTATCCCGCCACCTGCGGCCTGTAGCTGTGCTGCGGGTTCCGCCAGTCGATCCCGTCCAGCATGTAGGCCAACTGCGCCGACGAGATGGAAACGGCGCCATCCGCGGGCGCGGGCCACAGAAAGCGTCCCCGTTCCAGCCGCTTGGCGTAGAGCGACATGCCGAGCCCATCATGCCATACGATTTTGACCAGGTCGCCGCGTCTGCCCCGAATCACGTAGAGATCACCCGCGTGCGGGTCGCGCCCGAGCGCCTCCTGCACCTGCAGCGCCAGCCCGTTCATGCCGCGGCGCATGTCGGTGTGGCCCACAGCCAGCCAGACCCGAACGCCGGAGGGGACCGGGATCACCGCCGCAATACCGACAGCACGCGTCGCAGCGCCGCCGCGTCCACGTCGGCGCCCACCCGAACAAGGGTGCCATCCGGCAGCGCGATCTCAATCCGCGTGTCCGCCGCCCCTGCGGGCGCCACAGGCGCGGACGGCACCGCGTCGCCCACCTGCAGGGGCAGAAACACCGGCTCCCTAGGATCGGCCACCGCAAGACGCCCCTGCCGCAGCTGACGTCGCCAGTACCACAGCAGGCCGCGGCTGATGTCGTACCGCCGGGCCACCTGAGACGTTCGCGCTCCCGGCTCCTCCGCCTCCGCCAGCACGCGCAGCTTGTCCTCGGCACGCCAGCGCCGCCGCCGCTCCACCCCGGTGATGATCTCCATCCCGCCCCCGTCCTTTGCGTCGCCCTTACGAGCGTCACTAAGGTCAGCGAACATCACCCCTCAAAACAGGCGGCCCTCGGCGGATGGGTACCCCGAAAAACATGATTATGCCAGTTAGATGGTAGACCCGAGTAGTAGATCGCTTTGAGGCTTGGGCGCGTCAGTCGCGCTCGTTCGACAACTGCAAAGCCATTGATCGGAGCGCCAAGATTGATGTCGGTAAGCACCAGCTGCCAAGCGTCTCTACTATCAAGGTAAGCCACAGCCACAGCAACATCGTCTGCCATTCGGACCTCATAGTCGGCGTCCTGAAGAGCCTCTACTGTCACGTCCAGAACTAGCTCGTCATCATCGACAACGAGGAGATCGCAGGGCATCGAGTTCCACCATCTTGCGTGTCCGGCGGAACACGCGAGCCGCACTCCTGTTGCCTTGTCCCGTCTGCCCAGACGGTGCCGTCACGTAGGACAAAAAAAAGCCGCTCCCGAAAGAGCGGCCGAGTTTAGGGAGGAAACGTCAGTCACACGGCAGAAGGGGGAAATCCCCTTCCTCAAGACGAATCGTGCCGGCACTAAGCGCGGCTCGACACCTTTAATTGCATCGTCTTCGTTGGAAAGTGGGTCGACTAGCTGCCGCCATGCTGCATAGGCGAGCAGCGATAGCCAAAGCTCGGTCAGGTGGCTCACTAAAAGGGCAGATGAAGCACTTGTGAGTTCTCCAGTTAAGCGCGCCTCCAACTCCCCTCCACCTCGGCTTGGTGCTCGCGACAAGCTCAAAGCCCTGCTTCGCTGCGCATGAAATCCCCACCGAACCCAAAGTCGGCGCCGGCACCGCACACGGCGCAGAGATGCTCGAAGCAGGGCGTGATGCGCGATACGGCGCGCCGTGCCTTGTCAGGCTGTTTGTGTGGCGTCGCAGCTACAGGGCGGTAGGATGGATGATGGTCCGACATGCTCGGCGCTTACCGCCGTAGACCAGAGTGGACTAGGCTGCAGCATTGCCCTTTTTGCGGATGAGACTTCCGTCTGTAGTCTGCCGGGCCAGAGGCGGTCAGCGGCAAAACCTGCTGGCCGCCCATTCTGGTATTCAGTCCGGTTCTGCGCGGTGACTCCCGTGTGGTATCGACGGTGGCGGATCGGCCTCCATTGCCGCTGCAGGACGCTCCAACCATGCTGCCAAGTCGGCTGGCACTTCCAACGTTCCGCGAGCCATCTTGCGCACCCGCGCCTTATCCATCCCGAGGGCATCGGCCAAGCCTCGCTGCGACCAACGCAGCAGCGCAAGGCATTCGCGGAGCCGGGTGGGGGTCAGGAGCGCCGCCGTTCCACGCAAGCTCTCCACCCGGTGCTGCCATAAGGCGCGCCCTCGGAATGGCAGCCGGCCAGCAGCCCTGCTGCGGCATCGTTGCGGGCTGAAAGAGCCAGGAGTAGCCGATAGAGCTCATCGTCGTTCAACGGCTTCGTGGGAACGCCATCTTCGGTCAGCGGTAGGTCCGGCGGCAGGAGAGGGTAGGACTGTGCCGTGGCCGGCGACGGACAGGCCGCGAGCAGGAGCATGGCGGCCACGGCTCTTGCGATCATCCCAAGGGTCACCCGCCCTGACCCCGTGCCGCGTCCAAGGCCAGCATGAGTGCGTCGGTGACAGCCTCCCCGCCATCGATCATCGCCGCCCGCGTCGCAGCCCAGGTCATCACCGCCACGACCACTTCGCGTTCGTGCCAACCAGCGTCCTGAGCCTCGAGGTTAAGTGCGCTGAGAGCAGGCGCTATGGCCTCGCCGCAGAGCGAGAATCGGCGGCCCGGATCAATGTCCATGGGCGGAGGAGGGGGAATGGGAGGCACGGGCATGCCGCCCAGGTTGCCAAGTCATCTGCCGCTTGCCCAGCGGCTACAGCCAGCCGCGATGACGTGGCAGCATGATGCATGCACATCCATCTGCTGCGGCTCGCCGCCCTTTCCCTACTTGCACTCCTCAGCCTCACCTTGCCGTCTTGGGCCGCCGAACTCACCGGCCGGGTCGTCGGCCTCTCGGACGGCGACACCATCACTGTTCTGACCGCGGAGCGCCGCCAGGTGCGGATCCGCCTCGGCGAGATCGACACGCCGGAGAGCCGACAGCCTTATGGTGCGCGAGCACAGCAGGCCCTCTCCGAGCTCGTCTTCGGCAAGGATGTTCGGGTGGTGGTGCAGGACACCGATCGCTATGGTCGGATCGTGGGGCGGGTCTACGCTGGCACGGTGGACGCCAACGCTGAGATGGTCCGTCAAGGAGCGGCCTGGGTCTATCGGCAGTACAGCCGGGACGCGGCGTTGCTGCAGCTCGAGGCCGAAGCGAAGACGGCCCGTCGGGGGCTCTGGGCATTGCCAGAGGCGGAGCGCACGCCACCATGGGAGTGGCGCGCTGCGCAGCGCGGCGGAAGCAACGGGCAGGCCTCTACGGCTCCCACCATTACCCCTCCCCAGCGGCCCACGCCGTCGGCCGCCAGCGGCTTCACCTGCGGCGCCAAGCGGTACTGCCGGGAGATGACGAGCTGCGCGGAGGCGCGGTTCTACCTCAGCCAGTGCGGGCTCTCTCGGCTGGACGGGGACGGTGATGGGGTGCCGTGCGAGACGCTGTGCAGGTAGGACCGCTGCAAGGGACGGCCAGCCAGATGAGGCAGAAACCTTCTGTGATCGCCGCTAGCGCCAAATCGTTGTTCCCGAATCGTTCTCGAGCGGTTTAGCGTCCGCCGCATGAGCCACCTCCACGACACCCACGCCCCTCCCGCTGACCTGGACGTGCTGGCCGCCCGGCGCGCGGAACTCGTCTACCGACTAGCCGTCGGGCGCGGCTGTCCGAAGTGGGAAGCCTGGGCGCAGGCGGTAGCCGACTTCGGCGCCCATCATCCGAGCTGGCCTATGCCGCTTGTGGAGCGCGAGGCTGCGCGAATTGTGGGGGCCCTCGTCCTCAACCAACTTGCAGCCGCCGCGGCCGAGGCGAAGCAGTCGGCGAACAGGATCCCGCTCGATCTGCTGGTGGACCTAAACACACCGGAGACGCCCGAGAGCATGCGAGCTTCAATGCGGGTGGAGGGGCTGGGAGCCGGTGCGGTGTCCGTCTTCCGCGGCGTCTGGAAGGTGGGCGGCAACCTGCGATCGGTAAGCGCTCCCCTACCGCTGGGCCGCTTACCTGAGAGTGGTGCAAAGTTGCGCGCCTGACAGGACCGGAGGGCCGGACAGACGCTCGGCGCGCTGGCGGCGCACTATGCTTTGTTTGCTGAAGCAGGAAGGCGACTGACAGCCCGCAAGGCCTAGCCAGGCAGATCGCGCTTGCTGACTCTGCCGAACAGAGCGAAGCAGGAGCTGCGTGCAAACACTTCGCTCCTCTACCCTGAACACCAAGGCGGGGAACATCCACGTCGTTGTGAAAGCCTTGTTAAACAGTGGCCCTGCCTGCCATGGATGCATGACGCCGATGGACCGAGGGGATCTGCCACATGGCCGGTAAGACGACACTGGCGTCCCTGAACGACACCAGCGTGGCGGAGTTTGCGGCGCTATTGGATGGGGTGTTCGAGCATGGTCCCTGGGTAGCCACTCAGGCTGCGGGACAGCGCCCCTTCGCATCGGTCGCGGCCCTTCACCGAGCGCTGCTGGGAGTTGTACGCCAAGCGCCGGAGGAGGAACGGCTGCGCTTCCTCAACGGCCACCCGGAGCTGACGGCCGGACCATTGGCGGCCGGTCTCACTGCGGCATCCCGTGCCGAGCAGGGCGGTTCGGCGCTGGCGCTGGTTCCCGGCGCGGAGGAATTGTCGGAGTTGCAGCGTTGCTACCGCGAACGGTTCGGCATTCCCTTCATCGTCTGCCTCCGCCGTCACACTCCTGCCGACGTCATCCGCAGTCTGCGCCGCCGGTTGGATTGCAGCGTGGATGCAGAGAGGGAGGCCGCGCTCGACGAGGTCGGCCATGTCAGCCGGCTCCGGCTGGCGGCCCGCTTGGTTGAGGACGGTACGCTGCCCACACCCGGCGTGCTGGGCATCCGGGTGCGGAACGCCGTGGACGGCGGTCCCGCTGCGGGGGTCAGACTGCGGCTGACGGAGGAAGGGCAGCCAATTGGCGAATGGATCACGGATGCCGCGGGCACCACGGCGGAGCCTTTGCTAGCCGGCGGCGCGCTGCGGATCGGAGCTTATGGGCTGAACTCGGCCTCTGATCTGCTCGTGTCCACGCGCGGCACCAGAGCTTGGCTGGAGGGCGTGGACCTGCGCTTTTGGATCAAGAATCCGGAGACGTCTTGCCAGATCACCGTGCTGATCGGTCCCCTGTCCTGCGAGGTGCGCGTCGATACGGTATGAATCGGCACAGGCCGGGGTCACTCCTGGCGTACCGCTACTCTCCACCGGACGTCCCCTGTCGGCTGTGTAGGCTGCGCGCGACCTGGTCGGCGAACTTCGCGGCCGCGACGGAGAGGCTGCGACCGCGGAGCTGTCCAAGTACAACCTGCACCGCCGGCATGTCGCGTTCGTCGACCGGGCGCGCGCAGATCCCCTCCCAGTCTGGTGTTGCGATCCCGGGCACCTGGAAGGAGATCAGCGCCTCCCGCCGGACGTAGCCCCGCAGAAACTCGAAGTTGTCGGATTCCACCGCCGCCCGCGCCGGAAGGCCGGCGCGCAGCACGGCCGCATCCAGCAGGTGCCGGATGGACAGCGCCGTGCCCGGCATGGCGAGCGGGTGCACCAGGCAGTCGCGCAGGCGCACCGGGCCGGTTCCCGCGAGCGGGTGATCCTTGCGCATGAGCACGTAGAGGGGCTGCCTCCATTCGAACAGGACGCGAAGGTCCGGCACGGGTGGGGGTTGGAGGATCAAAGCCAGGTCGACCTCGTAGCCGAGAAGGGCGGCGACGGCCTGCGACCGGTCTCGGACCAGCACCGCGAAGGAGACGAGCGGGTGGCGAGCGCGGTAGGTTTGGATCTCGTCCGGGATCACGCTATCCGAAAAGGCTTGGCTGCAGGCCAGGGCCACATGGCCCCGCCGCTCGCCCAAGAGGTCGGCGATTTGGGAGCGGACCCGCTCGAAGCCGGAAAGCTGATCCCGGGAGTGGCGAATCACCATCTCGCCCGCTGCGTTCGCTCGCATGCCGTGGGGTAGGCGCTCGAAGATGGGCGTTCCCAGTTCTTGCTCGAAATCCTGGATTTGGCGGGTGAGGGCGGAAGGGGAGATGTTCATCCGCTCCGCCGTGCGCCGGATCGAACCACTGCGGGCGACGTCGCTGATCAGATCTAGTGTGCGCAGGTGACGCATGTGGCTCCTCTGGGCTCCTGTTGCATTTTGTGCAACGGGCCGGTCTCAAACAAGCACTGGATCGGCGAGGGTACTCCCATGCAATCGTCCGGCACCGGAATCCGGCCCTTGTCCTCGATCGGGAATCCCTGATGCGCCGCCGCCACCTCCTTGCCGCTACCGCCGCCCTGGCGGCCCCGAGCGTCCGGCCAGTCACCGCCCAGACGGCCCCCAGCCGGGCCGAGACACTGCTTCTCGTGCAGGAATATGGCCCGAACAGCCTGGACATGCAGGGGCTCGGTTCATCCCAGCCCGTCAACGGCGTGGCTCTGAACTGCTACGACCGTCTCGTCCGCTTCAAGCGCGTGCCCCTGCCGGGCGAGGGCAACGGCAGCACCTTCGACATCAACGCGCTGGAGCCGGAGCTGGCCGAGAGCTGGCAGGAGGCGAGCGACGGAATGAGCTGCACCTTCCGCCTGCGGGAGGCAAGGTTCCATTCCGGCCGGGCGGTGACGGCAAGGGACGTGAAGTGGTCGCTCGACCGTGCCGTCTCGATTGGCGGCTTCGCCACCACGCAGATGGCGGCGGGCAGCCTGGAGAAGGCAGAGCAATTCGTGGCGGTGGATGAGCGCACCTTTCGCATCGACTATCTCCGGCGCGACAAGCTGACCCTGCCGAATCTCGGCGTCACCATCCCCTTCGTGATCGATAGCGAAATGGCGGTGCGGAACGGCGGCGGCGATCCCTGGGCCAAGGACTGGCTGAAGAACAACGCCGCGGGGTCCGGCGGCTTCCGGGTGGAAGCCTTCCGGCCGGGCACCGAGACCATCTATGCCCGCAACGACGACTGGGCATCAGGCCCGCGGCCGCAGCTGCGCCGCGTAATCGCGCGCGATATCCCCTCGCCCTCCACGCGGCGGGCGCTGATCGAGCGCGGGGATGCAGACATCTCCTACGGGCTGCCGCCGAAGGACTTCAAGGACCTTGCCGAGGCCGGCCGCGTGCGGGTGGTCGGCGTGCCCGTGCCGAACGCGCTGTGGTCACTCTCGCTCAATGCGGCGACCGGCCCCTTCACCGATGTGCGGCTGCGCCAGGCGGTGGCCTGGGCCATCCCCTACGAGGCCATCATGCAGGCCTCGCTGTTCGGGCGCGGCGTACCGATGTTCGGCGGTCCGGCCGAGCCGACCACCGCATGGCCGCAGCCGTTCCCCTATTCCACCAACGCCGCCCGTGCCCGCGCGCTGGTGCAGCAGGCCGCGCCCGGCGGCGTAACCACGAGCCTGCTGTTCGATGCGGGCGCCGCCACCATCTCCGAGCCGATGGCCGTGCTCATCAAGGAAGCGCTGGCACCGATCGGCATCAGCGTGGAGCTGAACAAGATCCCCGGCGCCAACTTCCGGGGCGAGCTGAACAAGAAGACGGCGCCGATGGTCATCAACCGCTTCGGCGGCTGGCTGGACTTCCCGGACTACTACTTTTTTTGGAACTATCACGGCAGCAATTCGATCTTCAACATCTCCTCCTACCAGAACCCGGCGATGGACCGGCTCATCGACACCGCCCGCTTCGCGCCGGACAATGCGTCCTACGACGCCGCGGTGAAGGGCTTCATCGGGCTGTCGGAGACCGAGGTGCCGGTGATCCCGATCGCGCAGCCGCTGCACGACGTGGCGATGCAGCGGAGCATCGGCGGCTACCAGTTCTGGCCGAGCCGCGAGCCCGATTTCCGCTTCCTCACCAAGGGCTGAGGGCACGTGCTGCGCGTCGCGCTCGGGCGCCTCGGCACCGCGATCCCGAGCCTGATCGGGGTGGTGATCGTCACCTTCCTGCTCACGCGGGTGCTGCCGGGCGATACCGCCACCTATTTCGCCGGGCCGGTAGCGACGCCTGAGGCGATCGCACAGATCCGCGCCCAACTGGGGCTGGACCAATCCTTGCCGGTGCAGTTCGGGCAATATGTCTCGGACCTCGCACGGGGCAATCTCGGCACCTCGCTCGGCACGGGGCAGCCGGTGCTGGCCGAGATCGCGGCGCGGCTGCCGGCCTCCGCCGAGCTGACGCTGTGCGGGCTGCTGCTCGCGGTGCTGGTGGCAGTGCCGCTCGGCATTCTTGCGGCGCTGCGGCAGGGCTCCTGGATCGACCATCTGTGCCGGGTGCTGACCACGGCCGGGGTGTCGCTGCCGGTGTTCTTCACGGGGTTGCTGGCGGTGTACGTCTTCTACTTCGTGCTGGGCTGGGCACCCTCGCCCCTCGGGCGGCTGGACGCCTTCGCCTCGGCCCCGCCGGCGGTGACGAACTTCTATCTGATCGACAGCCTAATCGCCGGTGACACCGAGACCTTCCTCGCGACGCTCTCCCAGCTCGCGCTGCCGGCACTTACCCTCGCCCTCTTCGCCCTCGCGCCGCTGGCACGCATCACCCGCGCTTCCATGCTCTCGGCGCTGGATTCCGACTTCATCCGCACCACGCGCGCCAGCGGTCTGTCGGGCCGCACGGTGGTGTTCGCCTATGCCTTCCGCAACGCGATGCTCCCGGTCGTCACCACGCTCGGCATGGTGTTCTCCTTCCTGCTCGGGGCCAACGTGCTGGTGGAGAAGGTCTTCGCCTGGCCGGGCATCGGCTCCTACGCGGTGGAGGCGCTGATCGCGTCGGACTACGCGCCGGTGCAGGGCTTCGTGTTGACCATGGCCGTTCTCTACATCGCGCTGAACCTGACGATCGACCTGCTCTATGGCCTGATCGACCCGCGCGCGAAGGCGGCGTGATGGCCGACATTCCCGTTCAGACGGCAGCGGGCGCCGAGGTCATCGAGGTGTCGCGCGGCTCCGCCATGGGCAACCTTCTCCGGCACTCCCGCTATGTGCTGGCCGGAAACCCCGTCACCGCCTTTTCCTTCGGGCTGTTCCTCTTCCTGCTGGCCTGCGCCCTGCTCGGCCCCTCTCTGGTGCCCTACGACCCGCTGGCGAGCGACGCGATGCAGGCGCTGAAGCCGCCCTCCGCCCGGCACATCTTCGGCACGGACCAGCTCGGGCGGGACATCCTCAGCCGCGTCGTGGTGGCGACGCGGCTCGACATGGGGATCGCGCTGTTCTCGGTCATGCTGGTCTTCGCGGTGGGCGGGTTGGCCGGGGTGGCGGCGGGGTTCTTCGGCGGCTGGACGGACCGTATCGTGGGCCGGCTGGCAGACACCATCATGGCCTTTCCACTTTTCGTGCTGGCGATGGGAGTGGTCGCCGCGCTCGGCAACACCGTCACCAACATCGTCTTGGCGACGGCCATCGTGAACTTCCCCCTCTACGCCCGCATCGCGCGCGGGGAGGCGCTTGTCCGGCGCGACGCCGGCTACGTGCAGGCGGCGCGGCTGACGGGGAACGGCGAACTGCGCATCCTGCTGACCACCATCCTGCCGAACATCCTGCCGATCATGGCAGTGCAGATGTCGCTGACCATGGGCTATGCCATCCTCAACGCTGCCGGCCTCTCCTTCATCGGCCTCGGCGTCCGGCCGCCGATGCCGGAATGGGGGATCATGGTGGCGGAGGGCGCGAGCTTCATCGTCTCAGGCGAGTGGTGGGTGGCGCTGTTCCCCGGCCTCGCGCTTATGCTCGCGGTGTTCTGCTTCAACCTGCTGGGTGATGGATTGCGCGACATCGTCGATCCGCAGCGCCGCACATGAGCAGCATCCCGCTTCTTGAAATTCGCGACCTCACGGTGGAGTTTGCCACCCGCCGCGGCGCCGTGCGCGCGTTGGAGCGGGTAAACCTCTCCATCGCCAAGGGCGAGACTCTCGCCATCGTCGGGGAGTCTGGTTCGGGCAAGTCCGTCACCTCCTACGCCGTGATGCGCATCCTTGATCGCGCCGGGAAGATCGCGGAGGGGCAGGTTACCTTCTCCGGCATGGCGCTGCGCGACTTGCCGGAAAGGGAGATGCAGGACCTGCGCGGGCGGGAGATCTCCATGATCTTTCAGAACCCGCGCGCGGCGCTGAACCCGATCCGCCGCGTGGGGCATCAGATCGAGGACGTGCTGCTCCGCCACGGCCAGGCGACCCGCGGGGACGCGAAGGCGCGTGCCATCGCGGTGCTGGAAACGGTGCGGATCGCGCGGCCCGAGGAGCGCTATCATGCCTATCCCTACGAGCTCTCCGGCGGCATGTGCCAGCGCGTCGTCATCGCGCTCGCCCTCGCCTGCCGCCCGCAGTTGCTGATCGCAGACGAGCCGACCACAGGCCTCGACGTCACCACCCAGAAGGCGGTGATGGAGCTGGTGACGGAGCTGACGCGGGCGCGCGGCATGTCCACGCTGCTCATCACCCACGATCTCGGCCTTGCCGCCGCCTATTGCGACCGCGTGGTGGTGATGGAGAAGGGGAAGGTGGTGGAGACTGCGGATGCCCAGGTCATCTTCCGTGCCCCCGCGCATCCCTACACGCGCCGCCTCATGCGCGCGACGCCGCGGCCCGGTGCCGGGCTGCGTGACCTGCTCTCGGAGGGCGCCGCGCCCTTCGCGCCTGCAAGCGCGGCTCCTGGCGCACCGCTGCTGCGGGTTGAGGGTCTGGTGAAGGAGTATCCGCGCCAGGGCACCGGCGGCTTCCTAACGCGCCTAATCGGCCATGCTCCTCCCGACCCGTTCCGTGCTGTGGACGCGATCGATTTCGAGGTGCGGCGCGGCGAGAGTGTCGGCCTCGTCGGCGAATCCGGCTGCGGCAAATCTACCACCTCGATGATGGTCATGCGGCTTCTGGACCCCACGGCTGGGCGCGTGACCTTCGACGGGGAGGAGATCAGCGCCATCCCCGCGCGGCGCTTCGCGGCCTCGCCGCTGCGGCGCCGCATCCAGATGGTATTCCAGGACCCCACCGACAGCCTGAACCCCCGTCACAGCGCCGCACGCGCCATTTCCGATCCGATTCGGCGCCTGGGCTGCCTGCGCGGCGCCGGGCTGCGGGAGCGGGTGGGGGAGCTGGCCAAGCTGGTCGGCCTGCCAACGGCGCTGCTGGACCGCTTCCCGCACCAGCTCTCCGGCGGGCAGAAGGCGCGCGTCGGCATCGCCCGCGCCATCGCGCTCGACCCCGATCTCGTCATCCTCGACGAGCCGACGGCGGCGCTTGACGTCTCCGTGCAGGCGGTGGTGCTGAACCTGCTGCACGACCTCAAGCTGCGGCTCGGCATGAGCTACCTCTTCGTCAGCCACGACCTCAATGTCGTGCGGCTACTATGCGACCGCGTGATCGTCATGCGCGCCGGCCGCGTGGTGGAGGAGGGAGCCGTGGAGGCCGTGCTGGGCAATCCGCGGGCCGCCTACACGCGCGAACTTCTCGCCGCCATTCCCCATCCGCCTGTTTGAGGCCGACCCATGCCCGATGATCATCCCTCCCTGCCGGACGATGCAGCGCTGCTCGCCTACCTCGATGGCGCCGCCGCGCTGCACGGCATCCCCGTGGACCCGGCTTGGCGCACTGAGGTGCTGGTGAATTTGAAGGCGGTGGCGAATGCCGCGCGCCTCGTGCTCTCGGCTCCTCTGGGCGACGAGGCCGAGCCCGCCCCGGTGTTCCGGGCATGAGCGACGCGACGCGGATCGCGGCTGATGTCGCAGCCGGCCTGATAACAGCACGCGCCGTGACGGAGGCGGCGTTGGCGCGGATCGGCGCGCTGGATCCTGCCGTCAACGCCTTCACCGATGTGATGGCGGAGCGCGCCCTGGCAACCGCGAACTCCATTGATGCTCGCCGGGCGGTGGGGCAGCCGCTCGGTCCGATGGCCGGCGTGCCCTTCGCGGTGAAGAATCTGTTCGACATCGCGGGCCTGCCCACACGCGCCGGCTCCCTGATTAACCGTGAGCGTGCCCCCGCCTCGCGCGACGCCGCCCTGGTTCGACGACTCGAAGGGGCCGGGGCTGTGCTGATCGGCGGGCTGAACATGGGCGAGTACGCCTATGACTTTACCGGCGAGAACGTGCATGACGGGCCCTCCCGCAACCCCCACGACCCCTCACGGATGACAGGAGGCTCCTCCGGCGGGTCGGGTGCGGCGGTGGCGGCTGGGATGGTGCCGCTGGCCCTGGGCTCTGACACCAACGGCTCCATCCGGGTGCCCGCCGCCTTCTGCGGACTGTTTGGGCTCAAGCCCACCTATGGGCGGCTGAGCCGGGCCGGGAGCTTTCCCTTCGTGTCATCCTTCGACCATCTCGGGCCGCTCGGCCGCTCGGTGGCCGATCTCGCCCTCGCCTATGATGTCATGCAGGGCGAGGACCCGGACGACCCGGTTCAGGCCTCGCGCCCGCCGGAGCTCACGTTGCCAGGGCTGGAGGGCGGCACGGGCGGGTTGCGGATTGCGGTCGCGGGCGGGCATTTTGCGCGCAACGGCGAACCCGAATGCTTCGCCGCCGTGGCCCGGGTGGCGGAAGCCCTGGGTGCGACCGCCACGGTGGAAATTCCAGAGGCTCACCGCGCCCGCGCTGCCGCCTTCGTCATCACCGCCGCCGAGGGCGCCGCGCTTCACCTGGAACGCCTGCGCACCCGCCCCGCCGATTTCGACCCCGCGACGCGCGACCGCCTGATTGCCGGCGCGGCCATCCCCGCCGCCTGGGTGGAGCGGGCGCAGCGCTTCCGCCGCTGGTACCGCGCACGCGTGCTTGATTTGTTCGGGACCGTGGACATCGTGCTCGCCCCCTGCACCCCTTGTCGCGCGCCAGCTCTTCGCCAGACGACGATGGTGATGGAGGGCGCGACGGTTCCGCTCCGCCCAAATATCGGTGTATTCACCCAGCCCATCTCCTTCATCGGGCTGCCTGTTTGTGCCGTGCCGGTCTGGCTCGATAGCGGGCTTCCGTTAGGCGTTCAGGTAATCGCCGCGCCCTGGCGAGAGGACTTGGCCTTGCGTGCGGCTAGAGTGCTCGAAGTAGCCGGAGCTGTCGGAAACTTCTCGGCAACGGCTCAAAAATCGTGGTGACGAAGGTTGCGGTAGCTGCTCTGGTGGCCTTGTCAGGTTAGCGGGTCCGGCAGGACGGTGGCAGTCTCGGTTGCATGACGCCCCCCAGCCCTTACCGAGGCTTCCGCTATCCGGCCGAGGTAATCCAGCACGCGGTGTGGTTGTACCACTGCTTCAGCCTCAGCCTGCGTGACGTCGAACTGATCCTGGCCGCACGAGGGGTCGTGGTCAGCTACGAGACCATTCGGGACTGGGGCCTGCGCTTCGGCCGGTTGTTCGCGAACGAGCTGAAGCGACGCCGGCCACGGCCGGGCGACAAGTGGTACATGGACGAGGTGTTCATCCGCATCCGCGGGAAGCAGCATCTCCTCTGGCGCGCGGTGGATCAGAACGGTCACGTACTCGACATCCTGGTCCAGAGCCGACGCAATACCACGGCAGCCAAGCGGTTCTTCCGCAATCTTCTGAAGGGGCTGCAGTACGTGCCCCGCGTGATCGTGACGGACAAGCTGCGCAGCTATGGCGCAGCGAAGCGCGAGATCCTGCCGGGCGCGGAGCATCGGCAAAGCCGCTATCTCAACAACCGCGCCGAGGTGTCACACCAGCCGACACGACGACGAGAACGGCGGATGCAGCGGTTCAAGTCACCGCGTCATGCACAGCGATTCCTCTCCACCCATTGCCGGATCCACAACCACTTCCAACTCCGTCGTCACCGCCTGACCGCCGACCAACACCGCGAGGCCCGCAGCGCCGCGTTCAGCGCTTGGCGCGATGTGACCGGGACTGCACCGACGAGATGAGGGCTGCGCCAGCCTCGGTGCGATTTGGCCCCTACGTCCCCAACCTGACAAAGCCCTGCTAGGATCTTCCTGCGGCTCATGGCGCCACCTCACCGCAAAGCCGTGCCAGCGTGAGTAGGCGACGCGGAGGGCGGTGGTATCGTCCCATGTGTCGCTGTCTGCCGAATACAGCGCCACGCGAGCCATGGCAGCAACCTCGGCGATGGAGCGGGGAATAGCCGTCTCTAGCACCCCAACCAGCGCAACGTATTCGCGGCATTCGGGTATCGCAGAACAGTCAACGAAGGGGCCGTCACGCGCCGGATCGTTCACTAGCTGCTCAAGTTCCAGATACCGAACGCAGGCCTGGATCAAGCCGGATCCCGTCGAGGTGGCAGCCACGGTCGGCAGGGCACCGGCCGCGCTAAGGGTGGCGATGCCCCGAAGAACGCCGCGACGGCTAGGGCGACTCATGCGGAGGCCTCCAGCGCACGCCCGGTCATGTCCTCGACCAGGGCCAATGCGGGCCGTTGCAACTTCATACAGATTGAGGGTCTGTGCCGCCCGATGTAGCGTCGCAGGCTATGGAAAGCTTGTGGTTGGTAGCAGGCATAGCCGGCGTCAATGCACTGGCGCTGTTCCGACTGCGCCAAATGCTGGGATGGGAGCGGTGCGAGGCAACATTTCTTGGTATGGAGAAACCCATTTTCGGCGGCTCCTATATGGGGCAGGCGTTGCTTATCTCCTTCCCGCTGCCGGACGGGGGCGAGGTACGCACGGCGCTCCGCAACTACAGCCGGGGCGATCCGCCGCGGCTTGGCGCAAGGCTTCATATCCGATACCACCCCGGCGATCCCGAGCGCGTGGAATGGGCTGCTGCGGTTCCTGTCCTGGTATCTGTCATCGCAATACTGCTGGCTGTCCTGGTCGTAGTGTTGCGGAGAATGCTTCGCGACGCGGGCTTTGTGATCTAGCGCGGCTCTTACAAATGCAGCGGCGTCACCCTGGATCCTGCGACGGCTGGCGCGGCTCATGCGCCGTTCCTTCCTGTCAGATCGCTAGCGCGAGAGATGGCCAGCCATTCCTGTGGAGGTCGGAATCGGTCGTCAGCGTCAACGCTGTTCCGCATGACCCACCAGCGCGCCGCTTCTGCTTTAGCGCGGACACCTTCGGGCGTGCGTGCCGGCATCTTGCAGGCCTGGGCGACCAGGGCGATGTCTGGGTTGGGGCTGAGATAGTCCTCGGCCGTGATCGGTATACCGGCAGCTATCCGCGTGACGAAACTCGCCTCGTGCTGCTCGGAAATCTGTCTGCTTTCGTCCAGCAACGGCGATCCTGCTGTATCGTCATTCCGGGCCAGCGGGAGTCGGCAGGTTGGCACTGGAGCTTTAGCCCTGCCCCAACATGGATCAGCCGGCGCGCGTCCCTCGCCCTGGAATAAAACGATCCGTCTGGAAGGCGTTCTTGCCTCACGGGCTCGTAGACTTACCTGGGCGGTGTATGTCGCTCCCTACCTTCTTTCGCATTTACGTTCTCGGACCTAACGGCAAAGTCAGGGTCGGGCAGGATGTGGAATGCCCCGATGATGAGGCCGCGCTGCTTGCGGCAAGGGGGATGCTGGGCGGGGTAGGACGGGCAGAGGTATGGTGCGGTTCCCGAATGATCGGAACAGTGCTGGCGGATGGCTCACAAGCTGCAAAGGGCGATGATGCAACTCACTCCAACCTGTTGCCATGAGGCTTCGTGATCCGCGCCCTCGTCATTGTCGTCGCGCTAGTGCTGGTGGCGGGTGTGACCATGGCCACTGGATATTGGTCGGGCCAACGTCCTACGCTTCCAGACAAGGGATCGGCAAAGCCCTACGATCCCTTCCGCCGATAGTTCCGGGATCGGCTTTCAGTCCGCCCCGGAGGCTATGGCCTGGATAGCTCCCACCAAGGACTGATCCTCTGGGGCCTGCTCGATGGTTCGCTCAATTGCGGCCAAGAACACCGCCCGGAATGCTTTATCGCGGAACGCCATGCGAAGGGCGGTGGTGGCAGATGGAGAACTGGCGCCCCTTACCCAGCTCTCGGTCGTGCGGACGGATTGCCCAGCACACCGGGCGGCATGCTTGGCGGTGTTGGTTGGCCAAGCTATGCGGATCAGCTCCGCGAAGGCGGCTCCGGCAGGGTCCCCATCGAAGGTCATCCGCGGCGCCATAACAGGGCGCGGAGGGCACGAGCCAGGGGTATCCCTTCAATCCAGGCACTCAGTTAGGCCTCTACCGCTGCTTGGCGGGTCTCTGCAGCCTCAACAGCGGCGTCCTTGCCCGCCTCGGCCCGACCTACCTGTTCGCGCGCTGCTGCCACCTCCACCACCCGCTGGTCTGCCAGGGCACGAGCTTGTCGCACGTCCTCTTTCAGGCCGCTTACGTCTCCCTCCAGGGCGGTCACACGAGCCTCGGCGGTCTTCGCCCGGCGACGTTCGGCTTACCGCTTAACTGTAGAACCGCAAGCTGGAGGCAAGCTTCGGCCAGCTCATCTGTCCGGACGTGTCCGATCCGGTGACCGAACTACGTCTAATCCGGTCACCGTCCGGATGGATGGCCAGATGTCCGGCCTGTAGGGGCAGCTTGTCCGGCTTAGAGACGCGCAACCAGAGGGCGCCGGCGAAGCTCCAGAGCATTTCCTGTGTGGATGTTCGTTACGTTTGTTATCTATAGTCAATGCATGAGCCGGACGCCCTTACCCTCATGTCCCGCATTGCGCGCTGGAATCACGTTGGGACATCGGAGTTAAGGCAAAGTACGAGGAATTGAGTGCCGGAAGTCTCAAGAGAACAAGAACCGGCGGCATGCTCAACAGTCGATGTTGAGCGTGCCTTCCTTTCAGACCTCGCAGAACATGCAGGGCGCGAGAACCTGAACCTCGCCTATCGGTTCCTGACCATCCTCGAAGCACTGACCCCTACAGACCGTTCCTGGAGGCCAGTGGAGGACTAGGGAGTGACAGAGCCGGGAAGCTGGGGAGATGCCGAAGGCTCGCCCAAGCTCTTACGGCCTGTGGCAAAGCCCTCTAACCATGCAGCTCGCCGATGTTCCCCTTTCACGTCGAGGAAAGGGCAATCGGTAAGTGTCTTCGAGCGGTCCTTACCTGCTCGAAACCCCGCTAGGGCGGCTTCGGAGTTGTTGCTGCTTAGGGGGAGCGTCACGGGACGGAGCGGGGGACCAGCCGCAGGGACGCCGCCCCGCGCTGCATGCTGCGCCCAGGGAACGGGATGTGCTGGCGGGAACCGGGAGGCTCATCGGGCGCAGGGATCAGGGTAAGGCCGTCCGGTGTCCTGCTCATCTCTACAGCCCCACCCACGCCGCCGCATTGTCCACGAACAGGCTGCCGCGCCGGATGTAGCCCCGCAACACAGGGGGCGACCTATGCCGGCTTTGGTTCTGGATGTGCCGCTCCGCCACGCCCTCGCGCGCCGTTGTGGTGATGAACCCTGAGCGGAGAGAGTGCCCCGCGTAGGTGAGGGGATCGTAGCCGGCCGCCTCGAGCGTGGCTTTCACTACCCGGGCCACGTCCCGATCCGAGAGGGCGAGACGCCCCCGAGTTGTTATGCCGCGTGACAGACCGGAGAACCGCGCCCGTCTCAAGCCCGGCTGTCTCAAGCCAGGATCGCAAGGCCAGCACAGGGCATGTCCGTTCCGATCGGCCGAAGGGAATGGCGATTTCTGCCCCGCGGCGGTCCTGATCCGTCTTGCCGCGGCGAAGGGTGAGGATCAGCCCCTTGGCCACGAAAGTCACGTCCCCATGGCCAGCGCCACCAGTTCCGACCGGCGCAGCGCGGCGGCGAAGCCAATCAGCAACAGAGCGCGATCGCGTAGGGCACGCAGGCCGGGGCGCTTCACCAGCACGCTCATAGCGTCACGGTTCACATCGGACACCGCGGCGTCCTTCTTAGTCGGCGGTGTCCCGTGGATGCGCCGAATCTCATTCATCGTCTCACGGATGGCGGGGTGACCCATGTCCAAGCGATGACCGGCGAGCCGGTGCGCCTGCCCGATGGCGACAAGGCGCATGGAGAGGGAGGCCGCCTTGTGCGTGCTGGCTCGTGCGGCGAGGAAGCTGCCCACCGTCTCGGGAGAAGCGGGCAAGGGATCCTGCCCGGCCTGCGCGCACCAGGCGGTGAAGTCCTCCTAGGTGGCCCAGTAGGCCCTTCGGGTGTTCAGGCTGAAGCCTGGTGGGCGTAGGCCAGCGCCGCAGCTGAGAGGGCAGGGGGCGCTACCGACAGGGATGAGGAGCTTGGCGGAGCTAGAACTTCACTCACCACCGCCATCACCCCCTCCTCCATCACCACCATCCGCTGTCCCGTCTCCCGAGTTCCAGCACCCATCTGAGCCGGTACCATCGCCATCGACCTGTCCCACTCGGGCCGGACAAAAAATCCAAGAGAGCACGAACCCGATCAGGGCGGAGATAGCCAGCCGCACGAGGAGGGAAACGGAGCTAAGGTCCTCAAACCCGGTGAAGGCGAGTGACGCGCCTCCAAGCAATAGGGTGCTTCCGCCGGTCCAGCACGCCTCACACCGCGCGGCTGGTGTGCTCTGGACCAGGCTTCATCTCCCCTGGTCCTTTTGACCAAGCCGGATGAGACATGGAACGGCGACTGCCGTCCAGTGTCCGATAAACCACCACTCAGGTCATTCATTAGGGAGGGCGCTTGCCTCAGCACATGTTCAACACCGACCAACGGTCGTTGGTCGGTGTTGAACACCCCTTACCCTACTAGGCCACCTCTCTGGAACATTCGCTGAGTTGGCGGCCAGGCGCTTCCAAGGATGAAAGCCTGGCCGCGCCACCTCACGGACTACCATCTCCGTGCATGTGGATCCGTTTGCGAACTGACGAGGCTGTTAGACCCCCCAGACATCTTGAGCGGCCAACGCCGTGCCGGCAACCTGCTCTACGATGCGGATGGTGCGGGTGGGGTCGCCGCGATCCGCGTCGGTACCTTGGTTACCGGGACCGAACTCTCGGCCAGCGACATCTGGGCCGCCTGAGCCGGATACCGAGTACGTCTCTTGGGCTGATGTCCCGGGGCCGCCGCCAGACGGCGGCCCTTTTTCCATCTCTTTTGCATTGTCGCATTATGGCCGGGAGCGGCAGTTCCGCTTCCAGGTGGACCATCCGGGAAAGCAGCTGTCCGACAATGCAATATCCCTAGCTGCTCCCGACCGAAGGCGTGGCGAAAGGCCGTTTCCGCTCGTTCCGCTTCCTGACCGCAATTCGACCGCGCGGGATCGCTGTGATCGGAAGGACCTTCTGACAACACGATGGGCCCGGCCTTCGGGCTCGGGATCGATCCGGTCCGGGCGCCGCCGCTCAGCTGCCAGGGGTCCGTCGATCGCTTCCCGTTTGATCGGATCGGTAGCGCAGCGGGCTGCCACCGGAAGCGACCTGCTCGGCACCAGGGGCAGGCAAGCGCAGCCGGATCGCATCGACAACTACCCGGCTGCTGCGCTCAGGGCCCGCTCGACGGGACAGTTAGGGCAGGCCGCCGTGTCACAGAGGCGGCAGACCGTGTAGGCGTCGTCGGGACAGCGGACCAGCCCCGCCAGTAGCTTCTCGGCGAGGCCGCCGAGCGCCGTCCGCTCCGCCTCGTTTAAGGTCCCGAGGGCGCGTGTCATGCTTCCCCGGCGAGCCAGCAAGATCGCATCGCACCGCCGCTCCCCGTCCCGAGTCAGGTGCAGGGCAACCGCCCGCCGATCAGCGGCCCCGGGGTGCCGGACCACCAGGGCGTCCGCGACCAGCCGGTCCACCAAGCGTACAGCGCCGGAATGGGACAGACCGAGGGCTCGCCGGAGCCGCTCAATCGCCATGCCCGGCTCGTGCCGCAGCAGCGCGATCGCCGCCGCTGCCGGCCCTGGCTCGGGCGCCTGATCCTGCACCTTCTGCAAGAGATCGTCCGACAAAGACAGAGCGAGTGCCCCGATAATGTTCTCAAGCTTCGCGATAGACATACCGCCAGAATATATGCTTGACGCACACATATCAAGCCTGCGAGGAGATGTGTGTCTCAAGCACACAATCGGAGAACGAACATGTTGCGCAGTCTCCTGACCACGGTCGACCGTGCCATCATCGGGATCGACAAATTCATCCCTGCCGAACGCTTTGCCTCCCTAGGCCGTGTCGTCGCCCTGTCTGGCGTCATCCTTCCCCTCTTACTGATCGGCATCCTCAAATTCACCGCCATCGAGGTCGAGGTGCTGAAGCCGCTCATCAGCGGCACGCCCTGGCTTGCCTGGCTCTATGCTGTCTTCGGAGAGGCCGGCACTTCCTACCTTTTGGGCGTCATCGAATTGGTCACCGTGGCGCTCCTGCTCGTCTCCCCATGGTCGCCCCGGGCCGGCGTGATCGGCGGCGTCCTCGGCGCCGGGACCTTCACCGTGACGAGCTCGATCTTGCTGGCTCTGCCGATCTGGGAGATGGGCTCGGGCGGCTTTCCTTTTCTCGACGCGCTCGGCGGATTTCTGATCAAGGACATTGCCATGCTGGGGATCAGCCTCGTGGTGCTCTGCGAGGGCCTCGCCCGCCTACGTGCTGGCGGGAATCGCAGTACGGCGGGCTGAGCCGTGCCCCATGGCGGAAGCAGCAGCGGGCGTTCGCCTGGCGATGCGTCGGGATCGGGGAGCGCCGTCAGGCCGAAGCCCGGCGATGCGGCCAGGGAGCGCTCGTTGCTCCTTGCATTGGCCATCATCACCCTGGCAACCGCCGCGGTGGGCATCGGTATCGGTCTGTTCGCGGGTTCGAAGGCCATCGTCTTCAACGGCATGTACGCCCTGATCGATGCCGGCATGCCCTTGGCGGCTTGGTTCGCCGCCGGCCTGATCGGGCGCGGTGAGGACCGCCGGTTCCAGTCGGCTATTGGCATTTCGAGCCCACGCTCGGCTTCGTCAGCGGGGCGCTCGGGCTTTTTGCATCGGTCTATGGCGTGGTCGACGCAGTGAGCGGCCTCCTTGCCGGCGGCAGGGTGGTCCCCACCGGATCAGCGTTGCCTTCACCCTCGGCATCGCGCCTGTGAGTTTCGTGGCCTTCCTCTACCTGCAGCGCAGGGGCAGGGGGCTGGACTCGTTGCTTCTCTCGATGGAGGCACGCGACCGGCTGCACAACGCCATCATGAGCGCCGCATTGAGCGTTGCCTTCGGAATCGCGATGGCCCTGGAGAGTGCTGGGCAAGGCGACTTGGCGGCCTATGCCGATCCCGTGGCCCTGCTCGTCCTTTTTCTTGCCCTGTTGCCGAACCCGATCCGCAAGATATCGCCTCAGGACACGAGATCCTGCAGATCGCCCCGCCTGACCTGGATTCGCACGTGGCCGCCCTCGTGCGCGAGGTGGCGTAGCGGCACGGCTTCACCGGCCACCGCTCTTACGTTACACGCGTGGGAAGGGCACAGTTCGTGGACGTGGGCTTCCTGGCACCGTCTTCCACGACCGCTACGACGTTCGATGCACTGGACCTCGTGCGCGTCGAGGTGGCCAGCGAGATCGACGGCTTGGCACATAGCTGCTGGCTCACGGTCGAATTCACCGCTGATCCGAGATGGCTGTGACGGAGGATCGCCGACAGCCCTGGCGCCGCGCCCTCGGATCAATGCCGATCATCCGGCCTACCCGCGTAGGGATGGTCGAGCAGTCATGTGACCCACGGGCGCGGAACCCCCGTCAGAATCAACTGAAAATCTGGACTGGCGTTGTTGCACAGACATGCACCTGTTCTGGCGCAGGATCCACTTGGCAATCGATGCCGACAGTCCCGAAGTCCAGGCCGTGGAAACGACTGACCGCCGTCGCGGCGACAGCGCCGAGAACACCGGGGGCGTTTACGAAGTCCTCCCGGGATAACCCGACTTTGCCTTGCGACGCTCCGCAGCCTTGAGCCGGTCCACTACTTCCGCGTCACAAGAGATGCTTCCGGTTCTCGCCATGGGGCCTGCTTTGCCCGGACGCCGCGCTTCAAGATCTCCCTGGCCGGAAGGCTGGAACCTTCCGCAACTATGAACAGTTCCGCGAAGATGTGGTCAGGACCACGTCGACGAATGGCGGTCCGTGTCGGACAAAGGCAATCATCCTTCTGCCTCGGCCGGCACATAGGACGCCACGCCGTTCCCGAAGGACCAGTCGGGGCGGTCGTTGGACGTGAGAATCACCTGGACGTCCTCGCGCCTTAGACCAGGATTCGCGGCGAGCCTGTCCGCTACTGCATGGTACAGCGTCTGCTTCGCGGCTGTGTCGCGCCAGTGGCCCGCGACGACATGGATGATGACGAGGCGTTCCGTTCGCGCGATGCCAAGGTATCTCGGGCTGAAAATGATCTCCCCAGGATCCTTTTGCTCGATGATCTGGAAGCGATCCTCCGGAGGCACGGCATAGGTCTCGACCAGCGCCTCGTGCACGCCATCGGCGATGGCGCGGAGCTCGGCCGGCGAACGCCCCTTGAGCAGTGTGATTCGGATTAGCGGCATGATCTCCCTCCAGCCTTGAAGTTCTGCGTTGCGATGGCGGCAGGCCATGCCGTCCGACGGGAATGGTGGGGGGCCTGCCTGCCGCCGTTTTCAATCCAGACGCGACTCAGGCGCTGCTTAGCTTGTCGAGGATCTGGTCCAAGTACGCTTCGGCAATTCCGTGGATCTCCTCAGTGGTTCGATTCAGGATCGGGTGCGGCACGAAGACGCTGCGTCCGTCGAACCCGAGGCTGCCGCACTGCCGGTCGAACGCGTCCCGGAACTCCTCCGTCAGCACGTTCACTCCGGGAATACCCCGATGGTCGAGGTCGTTCAGGTCGTGCGTCGAGCAGGAGGTGCAGGAGCCGCAGTCTGACAGGGCGATGATCACGGCGTCCGCCCCCTCGCTGATCTCCTGCAGGATCGGCAACGGTGCCGTGCGCGTGTTGGTCGGCTTCTTCCAGCGCCGCAGCCGGAAGCCGCGGGCTTCCAGCAGTTCGGCCAGGCGGTCCACGAACTCGTCGCCGCGCATCTTGCCGATGTCGAGCAGCGCCAGCGTGCCAGTCCGCAGGTCCGCGCCCACCGCGACGGGCGGACGCCGCAGCGCGGCGACCTCACCCGTCGGATCGCGCAGCAGCGTGTCGTCCATCCTCATTCCAAGATCTCCTTCGTCACGGGCTGGCTCTCCTCGCGGAAGCGGCCGCCGGTCCAGCCGCAGCAGATGGCCGAGTAGAGCCCTGCCGCACCCCCGGCGCGCACGACCAGGAGGCCGTCCGGCCAGAACTTATCGATCAGCTCCCCTGCCCGCTTCTGCGGCATGCCCTCCGCCACGCCGTGGGCGCCGACGACCACGTCGCTGCCGGGGCGGCGCAGGTTCTCGCGAAGGCTTGCCTCGATCTCCGCCCGGCTCCAGCCAGCATCGGCGAAGATCGCGTGGTGCTCGGGGCTGAGGACGAGGATGGCATTGAAGAACTCGCAGAGCTTGGGGTGCCCGACGTTCAGCAGCGCCATGGCGAGACTTTTCGAGAGCTCCTCGGGCGTGCGGCTCTTCCAGTCGATGAAGCCCTGGATGCCGTCGCCCTGGAACAGCGTCACGGCCGACCGGCCGGGGGCGATGCCGCGCGACTGCGCCAGGGGCTGCCAGCGGCGATCGTCCTCGTTCTCGGCGAAGCAGAAGGTGTACTTGCCCGGCCCGCCGAGCGTGGAGCGGTCGAGCTCGCCCGGCCGCCCGCCGCCGACGTTGCGGATGATGAGGTTCAGCGCACGCCCGATGGTGGCGTTGGCGCGGTTGCCCTGGCCCAGCGCGTTGATGCCAGCATTCATCCCGATCCGCCTCGCGATCGGTCCGTTGACGACGATGATCGGCGACGAGAAGCAGGTGGTGCAGACGACGCCGTGCAGGGTGAAGACCGGCTCCAGCGCGGCCTCCAGCGCCGCGAGGAGGACCGGCATGTATTCCGGCCGGCAGCCCGCCATGACGGCGTTGATGGCGACCTTCTCGACCGTGATGGGCAGAAGGTCGGGCGGCACCCGGCCGATCACCTCCTCGGGCCGGCGTGTCGTGCCCTGCAGCATGCGGAGGATGCGCGCGTCGGTCGGCGGCACGACGGGAAGGCCGTCGGTCCAGCCGCGCTCGAAGCAGGCCTCGATCGGGTCGTCCCACTCCCCGATCCCGTGCTGCCGGGCGACGATGCCGGGCTCCCCGAAGCGGGCCACGAGGTTCTCGTGCACGTTCGGCTCGCGCGACTTGGAGCCGCAGCCCGGGCGGAAGACGGGCAGGCCGTCGCCGAGGTCCGGAGCGCCGGTGATCCGCCGCCACTCTTTCTGATCCCAGCCGCAGCTGCGCTCCGCCTCCGCCCCCGCCGCGCGGCGGATGATGGTCGGCACGATCTCGATGTCGGCCGCGAAGGACAGGGCGAGCGCGGTGTCGTCGACCGCTCCCGCGACCGCGGACGGGTCATCCTGGAGGATCACCGTGGCGCCGAGAGCCGGGAGAAGCGGCGCCACGAGCTGGCAGGTCGGGCATTCCGCCTTGAGGAAGACGACAAGGCCGTCCTCCGGCAGGCGACTGACGGGAACATCAAGCGGCATGGGTACCTCCGTCATCTGGCATGCCAGATTTCGGTTGACCGCGTCAATTTCTTATCTGGTATGGTAGATTCATGAACGATGCCCCAGACGATCTCCGGCTGCTGGCCGAAGACGCCATCCGACAGCGCATCCTACAGGGCGAGCTCGCCTTCGGCGCGCGCCTCTCGGACCGCAGCCTCGGCGCGATGCTCGGCATCGGCCGGACGCCGGTCCGCGAGGCGATCGCGCGGCTGGAGCAGGCGGGGCTGGTCAGCGTCCGCGCCAAGAGCGGCAGCTTCGTCTGGTCTCCCGACGTGACGGCGGTGCGGGAGCTCTGCGAGATGCGCGCGATCCTGGAATGCGGGGCGCTGCGCTTGGCGGTGGGGCGCGACCCGGAACGGCTCGCCGCCGCGCTGGCCGTCCCGCTGGCCGGGGGGACGCTAGCCCTGGAGGCCGGTGACACCGGCCGGGCCGAGGCGATGGACACGCGCTTCCACGAGGCCCTGGTCGGCTGCTCGGGCAACGAGCTGCTGATCGACGCCTACCGCAGCATCTCGGACAAGGTGACAGCCCTGCGGCACCGCATCCCGCACGACCGGGCGCGCATGGCCGCTGCCCTGGCGCAGCACCGCCGCATCCTCGACCTCGCCCTGGCAGGCACGCCGCGCGATGCCGAGGCGGAGCTTGCCGCGCATGTGCGCAACGTGCAGGGCCGGACCGTCGAGTTGGTGAAGGTGCCATGATCCACCGCACGCGACTGCTCATCCTCGGGGCCGGGCCGGCCGGCTACACCGCCGCCATCTATGCGGCGCGGGCCGGACTGGAGCCGATCCTGGTCGCGGGGCTGCAGCCCGGCGGGCAGCTGACCATCACCACCGACGTGGAGAACTATCCTGGCTTTGCCGCTGCGGTGCAGGGGCCCTGGCTGATGGACCAGATGCGTGCCCAGGCCGAGCATGTCAGCACGCGCATCATCGGGGACGTCATCACCTCGGTCGACCTCGGGGCACGGCCGCTCCGCGCGGTCGGCGACTCCGGGGACACCTACGAGTCCTCCTCCATCGTGATCGCCACCGGCGCCCAGGCCCGCTGGCTCGGCATTCCCGGGGAGAAGGAGCTGTCCGGCTTCGGCGTCTCCGCCTGCGCGACCTGCGACGGCTTCTTCTTCCGCGGGAAGGAGGTCGCCGTGATCGGCGGCGGCAATTCCGCTGTAGAGGAGGCGCTGTACCTCGCCGGGCTGGCCAGCAAGGTGACACTGATCCACCGCCGCGACAGCCTGCGGGCCGAGCGGATCATGCAGGAACGGCTGTTCAACCACCCCAGGGTCTCCGTGATCTGGAACACGGTGGTGGAGGAGGCGCTGGCGACGGAGGACAGGTTTCCGGCGCTGCGGGCCCTGAAGCTACGCAGACTGGAGGGCGGCGGAAGCTACGAGCTGCCCGTGCACGGCATGTTCGTTGCCATCGGGCATGACCCGGCGACCGCCCTGTTCCGCGGCCAGCTCGAGACCGACGCCGATGGCTACATCGTCACCGAGCCCGGGTCCGCCCGCACCAGCATCCCCGGCGTTTTCGCGGCCGGCGACGTGCAGGACCGCATCTACCGCCAGGCCGTCACCGCGGCAGGCAGCGGCTGCATGGCGGCGCTGGATGCGGAGAAGTGGCTGGCCCACATCCCGGACGACGCCCCGGCGGTCGCCGCCTATGACGCGGTGGACGGCTGATGCCGACCGGCGACCCCCGATAAGCAAGAACGGCGCCTCAAGCCGCAGCTCCACCAACGGGACGGAAGCACCAGCGACAGCCTGCCTCTGGAGGATATCAGACCATGATGCGTCGTTCCGTCATCTCCGCGGCCCTCGCCGCGCCGGGTATCGCCCGCGCGGCAACAGGCTGGCAGCCGTCCCGTCCGATCCAGCTCGTCACACCCTTCGCGCCGGGCGGCGCGTCAGACCTCATCTCGCGCCTCCTGGCGCCCCACCTGTCGGCGACCCTGGGCGTACCGGTAATCGTCGAGAACCGCAGCGGCGCGGCAACCCAGATCGGCACGGCATACGTCGCGCGCGCCCGACCGGACGGGCACACCATCCTGCTGACCACGGCGGCCTTCGCCATCAACGCCGGCCTGTTCTCCCAGCTCCCCTATGATCCCGTGACCGACTTCGCTCCCCTCACCATGGTGATGACCAACCCGCAGCTGCTGGTGGTCTCGAAGAACAGCCCGGTGTCGGACGTGAACGGCCTGCTGGCCGCGGCGCGTGCCAAGCCCGGCGGCCTGAACTTCGGGTCCGCCGCGCCCGGCAGCATGGGACACCTGTCGATGGAACTGCTGGCGTCGCGCACCGGCGCGCCACTCAGCCACGTCTCCTACCGCTCTTCGGCCGCGGCCCTGACGGACCTGATCGGTGGCCAGATCGACGGTATGTTCGACAACCCATCGACCGCGCTGCCCTTCGTGCGCGACGGAGCTCTCCGCGCGGTCGCCTTCACGGGGCCGGAGCGCAGCCAAGCCGCCCCGGAGGTGCCCACCATGATTGAGCAGGGGCAGGCCGGCTTCACCAGCCTGAATTGGTACGCCCTCTTCGCTCCTGCCCAGACGCCGAGCGTCGCCCTGTCCCGGCTCCACGAGGCTGCCGGACTCGCTCTACAGGACGCAGCCCTGGTCGAGCGCATGGCGAAGGAGGGAACCGATCTTGCCCCCAGCACCTCGGCCGTGCTGGGCAGTTGGGTAAAGAGCGAGATCGCCACCTGGACGAAGGTCATCCGGGAGCGAGATATCCGCCCAGGTTGAGATCCCGAGTCAAGAACACCCAGCAGAACCGCCTGATCTGGTCTAGGTAGTTGAGAGCGCAGTGTGCTCCACCGCATCTTCACCTTCCACGACGAGACATTCGAGTGCGGGGCCGGGTCCTTCACCGTCACCGAGCATGGGCGGAGCATGCGTGCCGCGCTGATCGCCTGTCTGGGTGGTTGAGCCGCGCCGGAGACTGCCGGTAAGCGAGAACGTGGAGCCGATGTCGGTAAAGAGGGCGACGCTGACGCAGTAGCCAGACCCGGGTCGGCAGTCCAGCCGCGCGGAAGCCGGCGGACAGGGCGAGCCTGGCCCAACATGTCTGCGAGAAGGCGCCGGTACGCCAGAACTGCTGGCGCCGGCGGTACGTCGAGCCTCACCACACGATTACAGACACTGGCCGAGAGCGGCATTGCCGCTTCCGGGTGGAGCATTCGGGGAAGCGGCCGTCCGACGATGCGTCATCCCCGGCTGTTCCCGACTCGTTACGGACATCCAGTTCCTCTCGCCTCACGCCTAAAGCATGTAGAAGCGCCGCATGAAGACCTATCAGATCACCCTCGTCGAAGCTGAGCCCAGCGACCATACATCTTTAAAGGAAGAGCTTCAGACTGCGTTCGCCGTCGCAGTCGTCGATGAATTCGGAAAGCTGCCAGATGGCCCGATTCCGTCCAATGAAGTCCTCGACAGCGCACTCGATGCTCGCAATGCCGAAGTCCTGCACATTCTTTGCGACGGTCGGAAGGTGGGCGGTGCCGTGCTGACGATCAACGCTGAGACCCGTCGCAACTCGTTGGACCTGTTCTTTCTCAAAGTTGGCGAGGAAGGTCGTGGGCTCGGGATCGAGGCTTGGCAGGCGATTGAGCAACGGTATCCCGAGACGATTAGCTGGCAGACACACACCCCATATTTCGAGAAACGCAACATCCATTTCTATGTCAACAAGTGTGGCTTCAAGATCATCGAGTTTTTCAACACACACCACTCGGACCCGAACCATCCAGACGGGCAAAATGATTTGCCCGGTGATAACGATGCATTTCAATTTGAGAAGGTCATGAAGCTCTCCTGATCAGTGTTGTCTGCTCGGAATGAACGCTTCCCACCGAGGCTGTGTGGAAACGCTTGGTCTTCCGTCGTTGAGGTTCGAAGGGCCTACGCTCCCCTCCGTTCCTCACCGGCCTTGACGATGACATCGTAGGCCTGATCCGGCGTGAAACGGCTTTGGTTCTCAACCCACCAGGACACGTCACGCAGTGTCGGGATGGCATCCGCCAGCCGGATCTGTCAGCTCTCGCGCCAGAGAAGGGCGGATTGGCGAACTGGGGTAGGCGTGGATAGGCTTCAGACAGGGTGAGGGTCGGCCGGGAGCCTGAGATGGAGTGCGTGGACTGCGGCTCGGCCGAGGTGACGGAGCGGCGGGGCCGTACAGCCCAGGGTTACCGACGCTTCCGGTGTCGCAGTTGCGGGCGAGGGTTCAACGCGCGCAGCTCGGGGGTGCTGAACAGGGCGCAGTACCCGAGCGACGTCATCGCGCTGGTGGTGCTGTGGCGCCAGCGCTACCGCCTGACCCTCCGCGACCTGACCGAGATGTTCCTCATCCGCGGCATTGTGTTCAGCCACGAGACGGTCCGCGCCTGGCAAGCGAAGCTCGCATCGTTGCTGACCTGTGACCTTCGGCAGCGCCGGCGCGGGAAGAGCGGCGCCGGCCGCCGCTCCTGGCACGTTGACGAAACCTATCTGAGGGTCCGGGGACGCTGGTGCTACTTGTATCGGGCAATCGACCGGAACGGTGACCTCGTCGACACCCTGCTGAGCGAGCACCGCGACATGACGGCCGCGAAGGCGTTCTTCCGCTCAGCCAGGTCCGCCACAGGCATCATCCCCGACCAAGTCACCACGGACGGGCATGGCTCCTACCCGCGGGCGATCCGCTCATCGCTGGGCAAGCGGGTGACCCACCGCACCAGCGTCTTCAAGAATAATCGGCTTGAGCAGGATCACCGGGGCATCAAAGGCCGGATACGATGCATACGTGGGTTCAAGAGCTTCACCGCAGCTGATCGGTTCTGTCGCAGTTACGACGAACTCCGCAACCACCTCCGCCCTCGCCTCCGGCACAACCAGCATATCCCCGCCAACCGCCGCCGCACGCTTCATCTCCGTCGCGCGGCAACCGCGCTTTCCATTCTCGCGGCAGGGTAGGCCGGCAGCGTCAGCCGGCTTGCGATAGCAAATTTCGCGCGAGAGCTGACAGAACCGCCCGACTGGCCGCCAACCTGACAATGCCGCCAGCGGTCATGAGGGCCGCATCGGTAGGCAGGATACATGACCGCACCCGACCGCGGCGCCACGACGTCACATCGCTCTCGCGTCGCAGGGGCCGTCCACACAGGACTCTCAAGGGGCAGGTCAAGCCAGCAAAACAGACGAACCATGTTTCAACAGTAACGCGAATACTCGCAGCGGTCATCGAGTTGCGATCGGGCACGCGCAGTCTGGGCGCCTTCGGCGGTGCCGCGAGAAGGTGAGGGCAAGAACGCTGCCTTCGCTCTTGATGCTTTCTAGGACGACGAGACATGACCAGCACCGAACCGACCCGTCAGACACATGACATCGATGGCTCATCTCTTGGCATGATGGCGATCGGCTCCGGCGCACCGGTTTTACTCGGGCCGAGCTTCCTTTGGGACACGGCGATGTGGGCACCCCAAATCGAGGCGCTTGCCGGCCGCTACCGCGTCATCGTGCCCGATCTCTGGGGCCATGGCACATCCGGCGCCCTACCGACCGGGACGGCGACAATGCGTGACCTCGCGCGGCAGTACCTTACGCTGCTTGACCGGCTCAACGTCGACCGCTGCACGATCATCGGCCTCTCGGTCGGGGGCATGTGGGGGACCGAGTTGGCCCTGATGGCGCCTGAACGGGTAGCGGGTCTCGTGCTGATGAACACCTCGCTGGCGGCTGAGCCGGAACAGGCTCGGGACAGCTATTTTGCCATGCTCGACGCCATCGGTACTCACGGCACGGTGCCGGAGCCGATCCTCGATGCCGTGGTGCCGCTTTTCTTCTCGCCCACGGTCAGGACCCGGCATCCCCGACTACCCAATGCCTTCCGCCAGACGCTGCGCGACTGGCCGCCTCAGCGGCTGAAGGACAGCATTGCGCCGCTTGGCCGCATCATCTTCGGTCGTCGTGATCACCTGCCGGCACTCGCCGGTTTGTCGATGCCGAGCTTGGTGATGACGGGCGAGGACGACCTTGCGCAGCCTATCGCACGAGGCCAGGCAATGGCGAAACGGATCGGGTGTCCCTTCGTGGCGATTCCGGAGGCGGGCCACATCTCCAGCCTGGAAAACCCCGACTTCGTCAACCAGGCCCTACTGAGCTTCCTCTCGGAGTAAAATCAGCTAACCGACGATTGCATCGACAATGAGACACACGCATGACGCAGAGACGGAAGAACTTTCAGGCGCTCCGCCATTGGGCGACGAAGGAAATGAAGCTCAATCAGGCCAAACATATGGGCCATCTGGAACCAGGTCACCTGCTTGCCGGCAACGTCATAAACCACGTTTCGTGGACCCACGACGACTTCAAAAAAATCAACGGTGGAATTTGCGCTGCCCTGGTCGGTCAGTGGCTCGGAGAGAAAATCCACTCCAGCAACTCACTATTCTCCCGGCGGCAGAAAACCTTCCGCCAGGGTAAAACCGATCAGGTGCCCGGCATCATGCGGAGTGCCGCTCCTATTCAGATTGCGTATACTTCGACGGGCAACGAAAAGTCCGTCCTGGACGCTAATGGTTTGCGGTTCGACGACAGCACCGATTTCACCGGATTGGTAGAGGTGCGACCGGACGCGGGCTTCAGCCCGATAATCCAGATCGCACCGTCGTTTTCGGCCATTTGTCGATCCACCCAGTTCCGCCAGGGAACCGGTCTGTACATTGGGCTGAAGGTTAGTACCACGACTGGGCTATCCGGGCACGCAGTGGGTGCCTACAAGAGTCGAGGCGGACACCTGTATTTTTTCGATCCGAATGTCGGCATCTACAAGGTTCACAGATCTCTTGAATTTCTTGACGAATGGGTGCGTGCTTATAGCGACTTAGGGCACGATGTTTCCATGTCGGGCAACACCAATGACGGGTTCAAGTCGTGTGTGGGGGTATAGCAGTCGCACCTGACCGCGACGACCAAACAGGCGCTGCTGCATCGGAAAGCAACTCTTCCGATGCCATTGCCGAGCGAACAAGAAGGTAAGCGCGCACTGGGTGGGTCCGGCACAGGCGACTAACCGTTAGCTTACTAGTATGGAGCCAGCGTCTTTGACGCGGCTTGAAAGTTCACGCCGCGAAGACCTGGACGCGTCCTCGGGAAGAGCCTATCGCTGACGTTGCTTCCTTGTTTCACTTTACTGCAAGCATCGACAGTTTGCTCAATCACATCGTCACAAGGTCGGAGATGCGCCAGATCGTTCGTTCAACGGCCTTCGCCTTGCTAGCACTGGCGGACACGACCAAGGCAAATTCAGTCGACCCGCTGCCGGGGTGCAGTGCCGCTCGTTAGCTGACAACAGGCGGCTTTCCTGTGCGAGTTCCCTGAGAAGCGTGGACGCACGCCTGCAGCGCCGCCAAGCTGTCGTGGCCCCGCTCGACACTGACCTCCATGCCTGGATGCTGGAGACCAGGGGCAGGCTGTCACGCCACAATGACCTCGCCAAGGCGCTAGACTACGCCCTCAAGCGCTGGGAGGCATCCACCGGGTCCTCCACGACGGCCGGATCTGCCTCAGCAACAACGCAGCCGGACGCGCGCTCCGTGGCATCGCCCTTGGCCGAAAGGCATGGCCGTTCGCCGGAAGCGACCGCGGGGGCGAGCGGGCCGCGGTCATGCTCTCCCTCATCAGCACGGCGAAGCTGAACGACGTCGACCCCAGGGCATGGCTCCCTGACGTCCTCGCCCGAATCGCCGACCACCCTGACTCCAGGCTCGGCCAGCTTTTCACGTGGAAATGGAAGCTCGAAGTCACGCCATTCTTGGCCGCCGCCTGACCGCCAACCGCGGTACTCGGCGGATGGATAGTTCCACTCTTTTCGGATCACAATGATCACGGTCCACGAACTCCACATTTCAGGGAAAACTCACAACAGGCCTTGTAGCGCCCCTCGTGCTCGCCGGCACCATGACCGGTCCTGCTCTTCTCGCCTTGCCCAAGCAGATCCTCGCTCTTGTCGTCGCCGCGGATGGAGCCCAGTGGTGTGCTGCTCGCGCCAGCGATATCGACACGAACGAACTCGCGAGACAGTAGCCGCAACCGGTGAAAGGCAGCGACGAGGCATCTTCCCTAACTGCCCTGTCGTCAGTGCATCGGGCACTGTCCAACACTGGGGAAAGTAGATGAGCGACCGTAAGACTATCCTGATCACCGGCGCTGGCTCGGGCTTTGGGAAGGGAGCCGCCATCGGCATGGCCCGCAATGGGCACGACATCATCGCAACCGTCCACGTATCTTCCCAAGTGACGCCCTTGCGCGAGGAAGTCCAGGCGCTCGGCCTCAGCGAGCGCTTCCGCGTTGAGCGTCTGGACTTAACGGACGCATATGACATCAGCCAGGCGGTTGGCTTGGATTTCGATGTACTGTGGAGCAACGCGGGAATGGGCGAAGCTGGGCCTGTATGGGAAATCCCGCTCGACCTAGTGCGCAAGAACTACGAGATCAATGTGTTCTTGCCACTCCTGCTGACGCAGGGCGTGGTGCGGCGCTGGGTCAAAGCAGGCAAGAAGGGCAAGGTAGTCTTCACCTCCTCAATGGGCGGGCTCTTCACCCCGGCGAACTGGGGGACCTACGTCTCGACCAAGCACGCGCTAGAGTCGATTGCCGAGGCGCTGCAGCAGGAGCTGTCGACGCACGGCATCAAAGTACAGACGATCAATCCCGGCGCCTACTACACCGGTTACAACGAGACGATGGCAGACAATCCGTTCCGCTGGTTGGATGACAGTATCCATGTCACTAAGCGTGCCGACCTCCGCCGTAGCTTCGACGACTTCTTCGCGACCCCCGAGGGACGCATGGACCCGAAGGAAATGATTGACCGAATGATCGAGATCATTCCTTCCGACGAAGGCAAGTTCCGCAACGTTATGCCGAAGGCGATTGAGGACATGCTGAAGAATCATCAGCACGCGGCGTGGGACAATGTGATCTGAGCTGCAAGGAGCGGACAGAAATCCATGAGCATCACTCGACAACAGGCGGAGGCCGCACTTGTCGCAGCCTCCGCTGAGGCTGAAGTCCTTGGTGTGCCGATGAGCATTGCCGTGCTGGACGCAGGCGCTAATCTAAAAGCCTTCATGCGTATGGACGGTGCGTTACTTGGCTCCGTCGACATAGCAATCGGCAAAGCAAAAACGGCGGTGCTCTTCGGCCTGTCGACGGAGTCGGTGGGCGATTTCTCCAGACCGGGTGGTTCATCTCCGGGGCTGGAACAGACCAATGGCGGGCTGGTGGTATTCGCCGGTGGCCTACCAATGCACGCCCTGAACGGTGAGGTCATCGGTGGCATCGGTGTCTCTGGCGGAGCGGTAACGCAGGACCGGCAGGTAGCCGCGGCCGCGCTGACCTCCCTCGCCACCAAATGAGAGGGCAGCCGATTGCGCAAAGTCGGCAGTCAGAATCAAGGCCGACGACAGGAATCCCACTGCGCGCAATCCTGGTCTGACCGCTGGACCAAGGTCGCTGAGTAATGACGTCCCGCGACTGTGTCGTCTTCCCCCCGGCATGAGTCGCGGGCCGTGCTCCGCCATCAAATCGCCGGCGTCCGCCAATATACGGAGGTAAGCGCAAAGCCGAATGGCGTTGTTTGTCGCAGAGAAGCGTCTGCGTGGCGGCAAAGTGTTCAAGCGCCGTCAAGGCCCCGGGCACGCATCGGGCACCTAGGGGTCAACTCGCAATGCCTGCGGCGACCGTCGGCATCTTGCGCGCAGGGGCGTCGAACTGCCTAAGAATCTATCGATGTCGCCAAGTGCGTCCACGACTTGCGGCAGGATGAAGCTGGCCGTGATCGTCGCCGACAAGGACCACGGACGATAGGTTAACTCGTTCGGCCAGCGGGCCAAAATCCTGGGCTGCGGCTCGGAGTGCTTCGGACAGACAACCGCTGCCATCGTCGGCGCGCGTGAGCACGCCTCCGGCATAGCCGAACAGGCGCCAGAGTAGTTCGAAGGCGTTTACGAGATTGGACGGAGCAACCACGTCAAGCCTGGCGCGGAGTTCGGCGCCCGATCGAGCCACGTTTCCGCTTCCTTGATCCGGCCCCCTGCTTGGTAATGGCACGCGCCGTTTCGCCTGCCCCGCTACGCCCGGCCAGAGCCGAGCGGAGCTGACGCCGGGCGGCAGCATTGTAATTGCTGTCCGCCCTGAGCGGCTCTGCGAGCCTCGCCGTGCCGAATGCCTCGAGTTTCCTGGCGTTCAATGTCTGGCTCTGGGAGCCTGAGCTTCTGGTGCGGTAAGGGCACCACATCAACGGATGTCTCGTCGATCGTTGGGCAGACACCACTTAAATTTCAACGCTAACGCAATTCCGCGCGGTGCTCATCGCGCTGCAACCGGGCGCGAGCAGACGGTACTCGTTCATCGCTGTCTGAAACAAGCGGACAGCCCACGAGGAGTTCCGGACCTTCATGAGGATCCTGTTCGCATCCACGCCCATACTTGGCTGCCTCAACCCGCTACTCGCCGTTGCGCGCCATTGCCTTGCGCGTGGTGACGAGGTCGTCGTGGTCACGGCGACGGTCCTCAGAGCGCCGGTACATGCTGCGGGAGCGCGCTTTCTGCCGCTGGCCGAGGCCGCTGACCTAGACTACACGCGCCTTCACGAAATCGTTCCAGAATGCGGCCTCCTCCCACCCGGTCCGGGCAAGATGAGGTGTCAATTCGAGCACCTTTTCCTGGACATGATGCTTCCGCAGGCTGCCACACTACAGCAGGCGATTGCGCAGGAACGTCCAGACCTCATCGTGGTCGACAACCTGTTCTTCGGTGCGATGCCGCTGATGCTCAATGAGCACGCATCCCGTCCGCCGATTGTAGTTCTTGGCATCACCCCAATGACCCTCGACCGACCGGACGGGTCGCCCGTCATGCTCGGCCTGCCACCCACCAGTAACAGGGTGGAACGCGCCCGCTATGCGGCCATTGCTGCAGAAGTCAAAACGACGTTCCTAAGGCCGGTACAGTCCTATGCCAACGCACTCCTAGCGGGTGCAGGTCTTCCGCCGCTTCCGTGTTCAGTCCTGCACTCGCATCATACGATGGCGGATATCTACCTGCAGCTGACCGTACCCGGGTTCGAGTACGACTACGGGGCGCTTCCGCCTCAGATCCGCTTCGTCGGCGCTCTTCCGGTGCCTCGGGTGGAGCTACCTCGGCCGGGCTGGTGGGAGGAGGTCGGGGCAGACGGACGGCGGATCGTGCTTGTCACACAGGGCACCGTCGCTAACCACGATTTCGGGCAGCTCGTTCAGCCGGCGCTGAAGGCCCTTCACGATCACGACGACTTCCTGGTGCTCGTCTCCACAGGCGGTCGCCCAATCGAAAGCATCCGGGGACCTATTCCACGAAACGCTCGGCTCGCGAAATTCTTCGACTTCGGCGCGCTGCTGCCGAAGGTAGACGTGCTGGTGACGAATGGCGGCTACGGAACGGTTTCGCTCGCGCTGCGCGCCGGCGTGCCGGTCGTCGCTGCCGGTTGCGCGGAGGATAAGGCGGAGGTGGGCGCACGCGTGGCGTGGTCCGGGGCCGGCGTCGAGATCCCCTCGCAGGCGCCCGATGCCTTGGCCCTGCGCTCGGCGATCAACCGTGTCCTGTCCTGGGGCGCCTACCGCACCCATGCACGCGCGCTTGCCAGTGAGTTCGCCGCATTCGATACGCCACGCCTGATTCTCGACGCGATGGACGACCTCGTCGGCAAGGGGCAGGCGTATCGCAATGGCGCGAGCGCCACATGGGGTCAGTCGCGCGCGGCGTGACGGCCATCCCAGCGAGAGCACCGACACCGTGTCCAGCCGGCATGCAGGCTGAGGTTTCGGCCGAACCGTAATCCCGGTGGCCCGACACAGGCCGGTAGGACGGAAAAGGCATACTGCACAAGGTCTCGGTAGTTGCCGGCGGCATTCCAGCGGCAGGTCACGCCGATGGCGAACGGATAGATAATGCAAATTACGATCAGCTACTTGACCAGGTTCTGCCGTTTGCGCGGAAGCGCGCGGGTAAGACCGCGCCGGGTCCAAATACAAGTCCGGATCCGACGTTGGGCGGGTCTCCTGCGCAACTCCAAGGCGAGGTGCGTGCGGGAGATCGTGATCCGCCACAACGCTGCGCAGCTCAAGGATCTTCCCGATCGATTGCTGCACGACATTGGCTTGAACCGCTCGAATTTTGAGCTCGCCGTCCGCTATGGCCATTCCGACCGAAGCGCCTCCTGGGCGGACTGGCTTTGAGTGCCCCTCGCCGGGTAGTTGTGCATCGTGAGTTCAAAGATCAGACCCGCATGCCTCATGCCGGCCAATGCAGCAGCGCCGCGCCCGGCAGCGAGCGCATCCTCCTGCCACCGCTGGTGCTTTGCGCGGGGATCATGACGTGTGTCTTGCTCCGGTATTGGAATGTCGGGCCGGGCAAGAAGGCGAACATCGTCGGCATAGGCGGGCATGGACGCGTAGGAGTTGGGCTGGCCTCCGCGAGCGACGCGTATGTCGTGGCGTTTAATACGTCCGTTTCGAGGTGCAAGGAGGCCTACGCGCTTGGGGGGGCGGACGAAGTGCTGGCTTCCAGCAGTCGGGCAGTGGTGGAGGCATTCGTGCAGCCTCGAAGTGAACTTCAACACCGTGGCCGCGACGCACGACTTCGACGCCGATGTCGTGCAGTTCAAGGTCTATAGGGCGCTGGTGCTCAGCGGGAGACCAGGAACTCCGAATCCGTCGCCGCGAACATCTCCGATGCTGATGGTCCGCCGCAGCAATGCCGCCCCCCTAACTACAGGCATCGCCGATGCCCCGGAAATGTTCGAGTTCTGTGTGCGCGAGAACATCGGCGCTGACATCGAGCCTGTTGCGAGAACGGCAAGTGACACCGCAATCGCCCGTATGCGAGCGGGTAATGTCAAATACAGGTTCGTGAATGCCAGGGCGGCGCTCTGACACGGCGCGTACTGGCTCGGCAGCAATATTCAGATCCGTTGTGAGCGCGGTGATAGAAGACGTTAATGGCATAGCTAAGCGTGAGACGCCTGCTGCGAACGAGGGAAAGGAACTTAGATGATGGGCGAAAATCCGGCTCAGCCTTGGCTTCCTGCCGAGGCCAGCGGCGGGGTGCGCAAGCACGCCCCCGCTACGCTGCGCAACCGCGACGCGATCGTTGCGGCTCTCAGGAATTGGCTGCCTCCGCAAGGGCTGGTGCTCGAGATAGCGAGTGGGAGCGGCGAGCATATTGCTCACTTTGCCACCCTGTTTCCGAACTTGCGTTGGCAGCCCAGCGATCCTGACCCGCACGCATTGGCCTCGATTGAGGCGTGGCGCCGAGGTAGCGACGCGCCAAATCTCCTCGCGCCGCGATTCATCGATGCAGCCGCGGCGGCATGGGACGTCGAAGCCGTGGATGCGGTCCTGTGCATCAACATGTCCCATATAGCGCCCTGGAGTGCTACTTTAGGTCTTATTGCGGGCGCTCGCCGCATATTGGCGACTGGCGAGCCACTGATAATTTACGGGCCATTCACGCAAGCAGATGCCGTAACAGCGCCCAGCAATGCCGCATTCGATCGGACTCTTCGTCAGCGGGACCAAGAGTGGGGGCTGCGTGCGGTGGAGGACGTGGTTAAGGCATGCCAGCAAAGCGGGTTCGGCGCTGCCGACATCGTTTCGATGCCTGCCAACAATCTCTCTCTGATGTTTCGCGTAGCCTGACGACTAGAGTAGGATCGATGAAGTCGTGTTGGAGGGCCTTTCTGGCCGACGCGGACCTGCCATCTCGTGAGCACCTATCCGTTCAATTGGTCGAACCCGTGCTGGGCGTCAGTGTATTTCGCATCGCCTATCCGCCGACCCGGTGCGAGGCGCCACTTTTAGAACCAAGGAAAAGCCTGAAGCTTATCGGCGCAAATATCCTCGTCGAGGAAACCGACACCCCGCCTTGCCCTTGACGCAATGGACGATCTCGTCGGCGGGGCAGGCGTACCGCGATGGCGCGCCCGTTTCAAGACGGTCAGTCGCGCGCGGCGGAAAGACTTGTCAGAGAGCACCGACGCCGTGTGTCGCCTACATCGGGTTGAGCTTACGGTCAAAGCCGATCCCGGCGGCCGGACACCGTCCTGCAGAGCAGCAGAGGGGTGCCGGTTAGATTTCGGAAATCGCAGCAGGCATCACAAGTGCGGAGATCGAATTCTTTCCTTATGCCGGCCGGTGCGACAGAACCGCGCCGAGCGCGGCAGCCAGCGCATTCTCCTGCAGCGGCAACTGAAGCTGAGCAGACGGGGTGCCTTGTTCAGCACCGTTACCCGCGGCTGCCACGATCAGCGGCGGAGCAGATCCTTTCCGCCGTAACCAGGCGAGCGCCAGAGCGGGCGGATCGATTGCGAGCACAGCGTCCACCTCGGTGAGCAAGGTTTCCGCATTACTGGACGCGCGTCGCAGCGCGGCGAAAGAGAGGAACACGGGCTCGCAGCCGAGATCCGCGAGCATTGTCTCCACATCGGCGGCCCGCTCCTCCTCTGTCAGCAACAGGATGCGCTCCCCGCTTCCGAACCAGCGCCCATCGACCAGTTCCATT
Source organism: Roseomonas sp. WA12 (assembly GCF_054165765.1). Taxonomy (NCBI): domain Bacteria; kingdom Pseudomonadati; phylum Pseudomonadota; class Alphaproteobacteria; order Acetobacterales; family Roseomonadaceae; genus Roseomonas; species Roseomonas sp. WA12. Next base: position 523,415 of record NZ_JBSTUI010000002.1, read on the forward strand.
GCGAGCGCCCGGGGCAGCCATACCTCGAAGCAGCTACCGCCCTCGGGTAGCATGACGACGTTGATCGTCCCTCCGTGATCGCGGACGATCTGCCAGGCGGTCGATAGGCCCAGCCCGGTGCCTCCGGGACGGGTTGTAAAGAACGGCTCGAAGAGGCGCGGCATAATGGTTCGGGGGACGCCGGCGCCCTTGTCCGACACGGCGACCACGACATAGTTGCCTGCTTCCAGAGTGCCATGACTGAGGTACGCCACATGCGCGGCGGCTCGTTCAGACGCAATCATAGTGATCTGGGCGTTCTCTGGAGAGGCAGCGCGGGCGTTATTGCAGAGGTTCATGAACACCTGCTGCAGACGAGCAGCGTCTCCGACGACCTCCTCCGCCCTGTCCGCATCGACGACGATACGGCCCTCCCCGGGGTGGGCGGCGCGCAAGAGCGCTACTGTCTCCTCGAGCAATGCCGCGAGACGGACGCGCCGGCTAGGGACGGAACGACGACGAGCGAAGCCGAGGATGTCGTCGATCAGCGCCCTGGCACGCTCCACTGCGGAGCCGATCTCGTCGAGGTAACCGGCGATAGCGCTTCCCCGCCGAGCACGGGCCTGCGCCATCTCGCCGAAGCCGCCGATGGCACCCAGGATGTTGTTGAAGTTATGGGCCAAGCCGCTCGCGATCGTGCCAATCGCCTCCAGTCGCTCCGCATCGGCGAGCCGGCGTTCGAGCGCGATTCGACCAGCGTCCGCAGCCTCTCGTTCAATGGCCTGTCCGATTGCCACGAGTGCCATCCCAAGGCCGGCAAATAGCTCCGGGCGGCGCTCCCGCAGCTCTGGGTCGGCTTCAATGCCGAGCATCACCCCGCCGCGCTTGCCATCGCGTAGTAGAATGATTTCCGACTCAGCATCCTCGCCCGTCGGCAGTGCAAGGACGTTTCCGCTCCAACCAGGCATCGCGTCGGCGCCCTCGATCCGTGCTTTGATCCGCTGCCCCTGATCATCCTGCAGCACCGGCCATGCAAGGATGTGCATGGGTGACCGATCGGGGCGCGCGACCAGTGCGCGAGTGACGTCCCTATGACCAGCCAAGTGCTTCAGAACCCGGACGATCCGGGCATCCGCATCCCCTTCGCCGGGGGCCAGTAAGAGCTCCGCCACGGTTGCTCGCAGATGCTCGTTCGCGCCCTGCCAGCGGAGGCGCCGATGGCGCTCGTAGGCCAGCAGCGATAGCGTGCCTCCGCAAATGAAGCAGGCCAGGACGCTTGCGGATAGCGAAAAGGCAAGCTTCTTTCGTACCGCACTGCTCTCTCGATCTGCTTGAGAGATTGACTGCCGCACACGCTCGACATTGGCCTCGACGCCGGGTTCATCCAGCGCCCGCAGGATGTCGTCCACCCTCGGCAGCAGAAAGATGAGAAGTCCGGCCTGCGCGGTAGCAGCGGCGGCGGCCGGACCGGTCGGTCCGAAGCGTTGAAGCTCGTCACGCGCCGCCCTGGTCACGTCCGGGCTCGTGTCAAGGGTAAGCCGGAGAATGAAGGCAGGTAGGTCGGCGCCGGCGTCGGCGGGCGTGTTGCTCAGCAGAGCGAAGCGGGCGAGCGCGTTCTGAAGAAGAGCGTTGTCGCTTTTAAAACGCTCAACGGCTGCGTGGCGGGCCCAGGCACCGTCCGCCAAGGCCTGGGTAGCAGCCGCGAGGTCCGCCCGATCAGTGGACAGTACCGCCAACTCGCGAATGGCGTCGTCGCTCGCCGTCATGGATCGGTTTATTCCGTCGTAGTGGCGTGAGAGCCCGACTCGTGCGCTAAGCACCTCCCGCAGCAGCGACTGGTGAGAGATGGCGTGTGCATCGAGGGCTCGCGTCGCGCGACCGCTCCACTCTCGATCGGCATCGCGGTGCTGAAGTGCTGCGCCGAGTCCAACCGCGAGATGGATTGACAGCACCAGCGCACCCCGCAGCAGCCACTCCGGCCTCATCGTGGTTCAGCGGCGCAGCCGTCCTCGGATCCCGCGGGCGACCGGAGGGGCTCGCCTCGATAGCGACCTGTGAGGGAGCAGAGAAAGGCCACAATATCTGATACTTCGGCGGTCTCAAGCATCAGGTCCAACTGCGCGAGCCCCATGGCGCGGACCGCGTAAGCGAGCGAGGTGGCACTGCCGTCATGGAAGTAGGGTGCGGTCACCCCGACATTGCGAAGGCTCGGCACGCGGAGAATCGGAGGCCCCGACTCAGTGAGCGGGCGAAAGATGCCATAGCGCTGCTGCAGGTTTGCACCGACATTCACCCCTTGATGACAAGCGGTGCAGCCGACCGAGCGGAACAGCACGTAGCCCCGCTTCTCCTGCGCCCCGATCGCATCCACGTCGCCGTTGAGCCAACGATCGAAGGGACTGTCCGGGGTGACCAAAGTTGCGACATAGGCGCTTAGCGCGTCCACCAGGGCGGCCGCATCGGGCGGCCGGCCGTAAACCCCCCTGAATCGCGCGACCGTCGCACCGTCCTCCCTCAACCGTGCGACGGCGATGCTCTCCGAGCCACCCATGAGGTCGGGATTCCGTAGGGTGCCTTCGACGAGGGCGCGGAGGGTAGAAATCCTGCCCTCCCAGTTCAGCCGGAAGCTGTAGGAGACGTTGAAGACGGTCGGCGTGTTGAACGATTGAACTCCACCTCTATCGCTGACGTCCCGAGCGCGGGCGCTCGCACCGTTGCTCGCTGGGTCATGGCAGGTCGCGCAGCTGGTACGTCCTGTGCCCGATAGGCGCGGGTCGGAGAACAAGGCCTCCCCCAATAGCTCCACTGGCGAGCTTCCGCCGGATGCAGCCGGCACCGGGAGGATAGGGCCATTCCGGTTGAATTCCTCAGGCGCTGAGTCGCCTGCCCCGCCTAGGAAGAACGCCGCCGCAACGGCAAGAGCGCGAACGTGCGGCCTCATGCCTCTCGCACCTCGGCGTCGAACCGGTATCCGACGCCGCGCTCCGTGCGGATCAGCCGGGGTGCTCGGTGGTCATCCTCCAGCTTGCGGCGAAGCCGGAGAATCTGCACGTCGATGCTGCGGTCGAAGACGTCCTCGTGTACTCGCGTCGCTTGAAGCAGGTACTCCCGCGTCAAGGGCCGCCCCGGAGCACCCACGAAGGCGCAAAGGAGCGCGTACTCGGCCTTTGTTAGGGGTGTGACCTCTCCCGCAACGTCATTCAACACGCGCCGCCGCTGATCGAGTATCCAGCGGCCGAACAGGTAACGCCGCTCGTCCTGCCGTTCGGGCTGCAGGCGGTCCATTCGCCGCCGCCGCAGCGTCGCCCGGATCCGGGCGAGGAGCTCGCGCAGGCCAAAAGGCTTCGTCATGTAGTCGTCCGCACCGAGTTCCAGTCCGACTACGCGGTCAACCTCGTCGCGCCGGTGGCCGGTTATGACGATAACCGGGACCACGCTGTTGCGCCGGAGCTCCCGCAGCAGATCGAGCCCGTCGTCGGCGCCGAGATGGATGTCCAGCACCACGAGGTCCGGGGGATCGGAGCCGACGATACGCGAAAGGGCCGCGCGGTCGGCCGCGACGCTGGTGCGGAAGTTGTGCTCGACGAGGTAGGTGTCGATCATGCGCCGCATCGCCGGGTCGTCATCCACCACCAGGACGTGGGGGCGCTCGATCGGGCCATGTGCTAGCGCAGGTTGGCAGCCCGCGCTGCGTGGATCGGCTTTCGTCATCGGTTCCATCGCGCTCTGCGAAACTCCCATACGTTGTATAATGGTGGACACTCTAGTGGCGTGTCTAAGACCAGTCTGGGCCTTTTGTGGCCGGCCCAGGAGTACGGTTGGAGTCCCCTAAACCCGGCGGTCGCGGGTCAAGCTGAGAACTAGGCCCTGTTGCGATTTTCCGAGAAACGCGCGAGCGATCTTGAGCCAGCCGGTGTTGGTGGATAAGGGGTGCAGACATTCGCCATGACAGACACAGCGGATGCCTCCCTTTTCGCGTGGCCGGCGTAGAGGGAGAGTGAGCTGGCGAAGCCTTTGCACTGACGGTAGTTCCTGGACGCCAACAGTTCGCCTCATCCGCGCCCGCGATACCATGCAACGCGCCTCAATTCGATTTCAGCAGTTCGCCATACTGTTACCAATGACATGGAAGCCGTGGCAGCTGACGTGCAGGCCGAGATATGCCTCGCTCCGGCACGGCTCTGGTGTGCGACATCTCAATTACGCGGCTGCGTCGAGGAAGCGTTAGAAGCGACTTGGATTTAGCACGCGGTAGTGCTTCCGGCCTCGCATATGGGCATTTCTGGAGCCTTAAGCTACCGCTGTAACGGTTTAGGGGCCTGTGGCAATAGCGCCGTAGCAGAGCCACGCGATCTTCCGCTCATTCCGGGCAATGAAAGAAGACAGAGATGACCAAAGCCAACGACCGTTGTTAGCCGGAGCCGCAGGCCACCCTTGGCCATCGGATCACGTCGCGCTGGTCGGCGTTTGAGGCCGATAGCCCATGCTGGGTCTCCGGAGTGACCTGCTCGATCGTACCGCCCGACTTACCGTCCGACGAATGCCCACGCTTGATGTCGTCCCAGAAACACTTGAAGAGCGCCCAGGGCCGTGCCGCTGCACGCCGCTGAGTCAGCCACGGAAGCTATCTCGACCAATGCGTACCGACAGCTTTCCAGGGGCCGACCACATTGTTGCAGCGCGGCCTGGATCTCTTGACCACGCCTCGCCGGATCTGAAGCCTAGTGAGTTCACTTGCCCGGTGACAGCCTTGGCGCCAAACATCGCAGCGCATACGGACGAGACGAGAAGCCTTCGCCGGATCAATGATCCAGTGTGCTGGGCGCTGCTGGAGAGTGAACACTTCATGCACTTTGTTCCGAAGGCGTTCGGCGGCATGGCAAAAAACCTGGACAGCTTAAGTGACGTCACCCTGCCGATCGCTGAGACCTGTGCTTAGTCTCCGACAATGTGTCGAAACCAACTTGGTAAGCCGTCTAGACCTCTCCCTCCGAGGAGGTCTTGAATGTAGCCCGAAATTGGATTTCGAAGCGGCTGTAAGCTTGTGTTCAAATTTGGGAGGTTCCTATTATGCCTGATCGTATACTTATCAAAGGGTCAGGTGCGCTTGGCCTGATCAAGAACAAAGTCGGGACGCTTGGAGATTTGGTAAGGCTTATCTCAAATATCCACCAAGGCGGAAATGCAACCTCCTGCAACTATACTGCTCAGGTGTTGGGAGATGCTGTTTCTACAAGTGCCATGACTGCGCCCCGAGCTTTCGGCTCTTATCCCTCGAAAGACAAAGTCAACATCATCGGTCGACTCCTGGACCAGCCCAAATTGGTTTACATCAACATCAGCCCGGACCACCACTTCATCGTCATCCCTTTGGACGCTGATAAGGTAACCATCCTGCAGGGATTTCAGGGCGTCTACAATCTTCTGGACTGGATGCAGAGACGAGGCGACGGCGTAATTAGAAAATCCGAATTCATCTCTCACATGCAGGATCTAGTTTCGGGTGATGAGAGACGAAAGTTGTCTGCTGCTGCGAGGTTGTTTTCGTTTAGTATCCTTTACGAAGGAGCCGGGCCACCGCCAGATAAATTCGCTCTACATGCCGAACTGCAGGTAAATCTCTATTTTCGAGGGAAGACAGTTACCATTCCCGCAGTCGGCTACAAAGACTTATAGCCTCCACCGTTCATGACAAAGCAAGCCAGCGCTAGTGCGTTCGTGCGCAGTTGAGCATGTGTTAAGGTGCTCTGCCTTTGCAGCTCGTACCTCGGCCATCATCGGTGAGCAGCGCCTCCAGCTCTTAGGGAGCTGCGACTTCCGCTCATTCGCTTCCGCCTCCAAGCGGGCGCTCCTGAAGGCCATGTCTGTCTCCTCGCTGAACAAGATTTGAAGACCTGTCACGCCCTTGGTTATCCGATTACTCCCACCATACTGGGCTTTATGCGTAGTCACCGAGCGCATGAGCACCGGGTCCTCACTGGAGGCCCGCGAACTCGAACACTTTGGAGATCATCTGCTTGCGGCGTTTAGCGATGGATAAAGCCCTTTTCGATAAAGGCGGAGATCGCTGAAGCAGCATCAGCTCAGCGATCGCCCTGGCTCCGGTCGCTCTGAGTAGCCTTGCTAACGTCACTCTGGTTGCTTTTGCCGACCTATCGGAGCGGGTGTTTTTGGGTGTGCCGTGCTGCCGGTGAGACCTTGCCGCCCTATGCGGCGCGACGAGCAGGCTGGAGGGGGGAGCTTAGCCATGACAGCGCGTCGCGATGCATACAAGAATGAACGAAGCGGCGAGGCGGACGACGTAATTATGCGCAACGGCGGCGGCCGGTGACTTGTGCATTCGGGTGTAACGGCGCCGAGTTGGCGAACAAACGCCATTTCCCAAAAGACAGAGCACCAATTCCGGACGACAGCGGTCGGAGAAGATCGAGCAATGACTTAGTCCTAACCTTGTAGCTCAAATCCTCCAAGTCCCAGCTTTGGAGAAAGAACGCTTTACCGGCGAGAAAAGACGCCGCTCGTTGCTTCTTTGAATTACAAGGGCGCACGCTGAAAATTCAGGAAGGACGCGAGTCAGGAGTAATGAAAACCAATCTCTCGAAGAAGCTTATAGCAGGAGGGCGCCAGCACAATGTCCTTGTCGCCAGCGTGAATTCCAGTCCTACTCGCAGTTGATGGTGGGACGCACTGACCGCGAAGGCCGCCGCTCATGCGGACCGCTTCGCGGATACCGCGAACCAGGTCGCGGTTTACAATACCGCGTTGCCGCCCGAACATCCAGAAGAGGTCGCAGGCCTCATCTCCTTCCTCGGCGGATCGAGTCGACGCTGCATAGCAACGAGTCCATTGTGGCATTGCACAGCACGAGATCGCCATGGAGACGCGTCGCCTCGAATACTTTGTGTTCATCGTAGATGTAGGGAGTATAACGAAGGCCGCCGCGCAGATCGGGATCGCTCAGCCCGCGTTGAGCCAGCAACTTGCCATTCTGGAGGCGGAGTTCAAGACCAAGCTCGTCGACCGTACTCCGCAGGGGGTCGAGCCAACGGCGGCCGGAACAGTCCTCTACCAGACAGCTCGGATCGTATTGCGCCACATCGAGCGGGCACGTGATGCAGTCAAGCTCGCCAGCGCAACGCCGTCCGGCCCCGCTTCCGTCGGCCTCCCGATCAGCACCGCAATGCTGCTGTCCATGCCACTACTACAGACCATGCGGTCCAGGTATCCCAACATCCAGCTGCAGATCACCGAAGGGCTCAGTGGGCATTTGCGGGAGCTTCTGATTCGGGCACGGCTCGACGTTGCCCTGCTGTTCGAGGCGTTGCCGACACCGGGTCTAACGATCGAGCAACTTTGGTGCGAAGAACTGCTGCTGATCGCTCCGGCGAATTGCAGCCTTCCAGATCCAATTTCCCTGGAAATGGCGGCATCACTGCCCCTGATCATGCCAGCGACTGGCAATGGCGCGCGAACGGTGCTCGACGCGGTGCTGGCGCGCCACGCCTTAACCCCGAAGATTGCCGCAGAGATTGACTCCATCGCTACCTTGAAGCGCGCTGTAGAGGCGGGGCTAGGATACACTTTCCTTCCCTGGGCGGCGGTGCACCAGGAGTTGGCTGAATCGCGCCTGAGCGCGCTCGCGGTCGAGGCTATTGGGCTGCAGCGGATGGTTTCCCTGTGCACGCCGTCGGGCCTACCGCCCACTGCCGCGGCCGAGTTGCTGGCGCACCAGATCCGCGATCAAGTGGCCGAGCTACTGAAGTCCAGGCGCATCCGGGGGGTCCGGCCGCCGGGCTGACCTCGCAGCGCCCCACATCATTTACTTATGCCGGTAGTTCGAGGGACTGTTATGCACGTGGACTGACCGGCCTTACTCCCCTCCCAACCTTACAAGGTGGAGGAGAGACGCCAGTGAGTGGGCCCCTGGACGGCATCAAAGTTCTAGACCTGACGTCCTACATCGCTGGCCCGTTTGCCTGCGGACTGCTAGCGGATCTGGGCGCCGAGGTTATCAAAGTCGAAGCCTTGGAAGGCGACATGCAGCGCCGCTTGCCCTCGACGGCTCCCGGGGAGGCCCGCTCCTTCCTGGGACTGAACCGTCGCAAAAAGGGTATCGCCGTCAATCTAAAGCATGAGCAGGGCAAGAAGGTATTGCGCCGCCTAGTGCGCAACACCGATGTGCTCGTCGAGAACTTCCGGCCCGGCGTAATGGCCCGGTTAGGATTGGACTACGAGGCGCTCCGGCGCGAGAAGCCCGATCTCATCTACTTCGCCATCAGCGGCTACGGCAGTGCGGGGCCGGGCAAGAGCAATCCCGGCTTCGACACGGTGCTCCAGACCTACACCGGGATAGCCGCCTTTCAGGGCGCTGCCACAGGCTCCCAGCCGTCAACTGTATGTGGCTCGATCCTAGATTACTACGCTGCGGCCCTGGCGGCGTTGGGCGTGACCGCCGCCCTGCAGCATCGCAGCCGTACTGGCGAGGGCCAGTTCGCCGAAACCTCGCTGCTGGCCTCAGCCCTCGCGCTGCAGGCCGGCCGGTTCGTCTGGGTGGAGGGCGAGCCCCGCGAGGTCAACCGCGACCTCCAACTCGGACGACTGTCCAGCGTGCATCCGACGAAGGAAGGACACCTCTTCGTCTCCGCCCACACGGAGCGGTTCTGGGGGGCGCTCTCCAACATCATCGGAGCTCCGGAGCTGGCCGCCGATCCGCGCTACGACTCCATGAGGAAGCGCACGGAGCTGGCCGAGGAGATCGTGCCGAAGCTGCGGGCAGCGCTCGCGCAACGCCCGGCGCTAGAGTGGGAGGCGCTGATGCGCGGCCATGTTCCATCCGCCGCGGTGCGCTGCATCGAAGATATGTTCGACGATCCCCAAGTCCTCGCGAACGACCTGATGGCGACGATGCACCACACCAGCGGCCAGTCCTACCGCGGGCTAAACGCGCCCATCCGTTTTGCTGCAGCTCCGGTTGGCCCACCATCGGGGGCGCCGGAGCTGGGCGAGCACACGGAGGCAGTTCTGCGCGACCACGGCTGGACCTTTGCCGAGATCGATCGCCTGCGCCTGGACGGCGCCGTAGCGGGAGGAAGCCTGTCATGAGCATGGGGCGGCAGGTGGCCGTGGTCACGGGGGCTGCCCGCGGGATCGGCTCCGGCGTTGCGGCGCACCTGGCCCGTAGGGGATTTGTCGTTGGCATGATCGATCGTGATGCCGAGCCTCTCGACCTCACGGTGCAGTCCCTGCGCGCTGAGGGACTGGACGTCCACGGCGCCGTGGCCGACCTCACCCAGGGCGCCGCAGTTGATGCCGCCTTCGCCGCGATCCAGCGCAATACCGGCCCCATAGGCGCTCTGGTCAACAACGCTGGGGCGGTCAGGGACAAGCGCTTCCTCCGTATGGAGGAGGAAGACTGGGACTTTGTGCTCGCCACCAACCTACGGAGCCAGTTCCTCTGCTGCCGCGCCGTGTTGGCGGGCATGTCGGATCGAGGATCGGGACGGATTGTCAACATGTCGGCTCGCGCTTGGCTCGGCGCCGCCGGTCAGGCTGCCTACTCCGCCGCAAAAGGCGGGACCGTCAGCCTCACGCGCAGCCTAGCCATTGAGTTCGCCGGCCGAGGCATCACCGTCAACGCTGTCGCGCCTGGTGTCATCGATACGCCCCTGTTTCGCAACTTCAAGCCCGAGCTGCAGGAGAGGCTGGCCACCACGGTGCCCACCGGCCGCATCGGCACCGTCGAGGACGTGGCCGCCGCGGTCGGTTTCTTCCTTGACCCGTCATCCGCCTACATCACGGGTCAGACCTTATACGTGTGCGGCGGCCGCAGTCTCGCCAGTGCAAGCGTCTGACCGGGGGCGTCGCAACATGACCATATCCCTTGAGATCCGCGGCAGGGTCGCCCTGCTCACCGTCGAGCGACCGGAAGCGCAGAATGCGCTAGACCTCGACACGATACGTATGTTGCGCAGCCTCTTGGTCGACTTCCGCGACCGGGACGACCTGCTCGTTGCGGTCATCACAGGGCGCGGGCCAAAGGCATTCTGCGCAGGCGCTGACCTGAAGAAGACCACGACCTCCGCCGCAAGCTTCGCCGAGGCCCTGCCGCGCTCACGCGAGGCCGCGGCCACCATGGGGCTATACACCCGGCTGATGGAGCTTGCCGACCTAGAGATCTGGAAGCCGCTGATCGCCGCCGTGAACGGCTACTGCCTGGGTGGCGGGCTCGAGCTGGCGCTCCAATGCGACCTGCGACTGGCCGCAGAGAACGCTACATTCGGCCTGCCGGAGCCGATCGTCGGCTCTATTCCCGGCGTGTCCGGCGTCCATCGGCTGATGCGGGCCATCCCCGCCGCTCAGGCGATGCAGATGGCCCTCACAGGCAGGCCACTCTCGGCGCGGGATGCACTGAACTGGGGGTTGGTGTCAGAGGTAACCGCGCCGGAGGCGCTGCTAGACCGCGCTCTTGAGATCGCAGGGCAAATTGCCGGAAACGGCCCGCTCGCGGTGCAGGCCATCAAGCGCCTAGCACGGCAGACCTCGCATCTTAGCGACGCCGACGCGCACCAACTGACCGAGCTTGTCTGGGGCACCATCCGCGACAGCCAGGACCGGGCGGAGGGCCGTGCCGCCTTTGCAGCCAAGCGTTCCCCAATCTTTCGCGGCGCCTGATGTGAGGAGAAGAAGATGCGACCTGCCCGCCGCTTTCACGATGCGCTCGCAATCGGCGCTCCCGTGCCACACCGTAGCGTCCCGGCGCAGTTGGAGCGGATGATCCACTTCATCCCCCCGCACAATCAGCGAATCCTGGCGCGCCTGCCGGAGTTGCTGGCCAGGGTCGACGTCCTACTCGGCAACCTCGAGGATGCCGTTCCTGTCGAGGAGAAGGTGGCGGCGCGCCAAGCGCTAGTCGAACTCGGACGCAGCGGCCGGCTCGGCAACACGCCGTTCTGGGCTCGCGTGAACACCCTCGACAGTCCTTGGGGCCTCGACGACCTGCTTGCAATCGGAGCGGCAGGCGACGTCGTCGATGTGGTGATGCTGCCGAAGGTCAACGGCCCGTGGGACATTCACTTTGCGGACCAACTCTTAGCGCAGCTTGAGGCAAAGCACGGCGTCCGGCGTCCCATCCTGCTGCACGCGATCCTTGAGACTGCTGAGGGGATTGGCCAACTCGAGGCGATCGCGGCCTGCTCGCCGCGGCTGCACGGCATGAGCATCGGGCCCGCCGATCTGGCCGCATCGCGCGGCATGAAAACCACGAGGGTGGGCGGCGGGCACCCCGACTATCGTGTCCTTGCGGATGCCGATGCCGATGCCGAAGGCCGCAGTCCGCGACCCAGCTTCCAGCAGGACCTCTGGCACTACACCTTGGCTCGGATGATCGATGCCTGTGCCGCAAATGGGCTCAAGGCTTTCTATGGCCCATTTGGCGACTTTTCCGATCCGGCAGCATGCGAGGTGCAGTTCCGAAACGCCTTCATCATGGGATGCGCGGGGGCTTGGACCTTGCATCCTTCTCAGATCGACATCGCTCGCCGCGTGTTCACGCCCGATGAGGGCGAGGTCTCGATGGCGCGCCGAATACTTGCCGCCCTGCCGGATGGCTCAGGCGCGGTGATGATCGATGGCCGCATGCAGGACGATGCGACCTGGAAGCAGGCAAAGGTGCTCGTCGATCTCGCAGATGCAATCGCGGCCCGAGGCGTGCTGACCTGACCTGGCCGCCGCTACTGAGGAGGAAACAAAAAATGGATAAGGTCTCGCTCTCCCGCCGTGCCGTGTTGGGTCTCAGCGGCGCCGTAGTAACAGGCGTCCCCAGGCTGGCCTATAGCCAAGCGGAGAAGCCCGTGCGGCTGATCGTGATCACCCCGCCCGGCGCCATCACCGACACGTCGGCGCGGCTCATCGCGGAGGGGCTACGCTTGCGGCTTGGGCGTCCTGTGGTCGTCGAGAACAGAACAGGCGCTGGGGGCAACATCGCAACGGACTACGTGGCAAAGTCCACGCCCGACGGCGACACGCTGCTCGTCACGTCCAACAATCACACGACGAACCCGTTCCTCTATCGCCGGCTGCCCTACAATGCCGAGCGAGATCTCGTGCCAGTCGCACACGTGGTGAACTTTGCTCTGGTACTCGCCGCTAATCCGGGGCTCAGAGCAGCCACCATTGCGGATCTACTCCGCCTTACGGGATCGGCGCCGGGTACGATCACCTACGGAACGGGCGGTAATGGAAGCCCGGGCCACCTGGCAGTGGAACTGTTCAGGCTCAAGTCAGGCATCAAGTTGCAACATGTGCCGTATCGCGGCGCCGCGGCGGCAATGACCGACGCGGTCACGGGCCAGGTGCAGCTAGCGGCTGGGTCACTGTCCTCCGCTTTGTCATTCATCGCCGAAGGCAAGCTCATCGGCCTTGCAGTCACGGACCAGGCACGTTCGGCCTCCGCTCCAAGTCTGCCGACCATGGTTGAGGCCGGAGTTGTCGGCTACGACTACACCGGATGGATTGGGCTTATGGCTCCGCGCGGCACGCCGGCGGCGGTCATCGAGACGCTGAACGCCGCCGTGAACGCAGTCACCACCACGGCGGCGTTCCGCAACAGCGTAGAGAGTCAGGGCGGCGAGGTGGTTCAGGCGTCGGCCGATGGCTTCTTGGAAATGCTCCGGCGCGACTTCGTCCGTGATCGGGATCTTATTAGTCGTGGCGGCATTCATATGGAGTAAGCTGTGGGTCGTTATCTTCACCACTGTGTCCAATATTAAGGCCGCCGTAAATCGTCGTGGGCTTGGCACGTCCTCCTTTAGCCGCTGCTCAGTCGGTCCAGCGTGCCATCATCAAACTCAAGGAAAACTCAGGCGCTCATCGGAGTCTTTATCGCTGATAACGAGACCGATATCATACGTTTCAGTTCTCACGGAGAGATGCCTTGGAGCTGCTCAGAATGCGAGTATTCGCGAACGTTGCGGACTCCGGCAGTATCACAAAAACGGCGAGAGCGCTTAACACGACCCAGTCATCGGTCAGCCGCCAAATTGCTAGCCTGGAGGCTGAGCTGGGAGGTGCACTGTTTCATCGCAACGGGCGGGGCGTGATACTGACCGATTTTGGACAACGAATCGCTTCCCGCGTTCATGAGATTCTCGCTCAAATTGAGCAGATCAGCATCGAAGCAAGCTCCGAAGCAGGCATTCCAACAGGGGAAGTCACGATTGGAATGCTTTCAACCGTCGGCCCCACGATAGCGGCGCGGCTCCACCACGCAATCCAACGCCAGTTCCCGAAGGTTCGTCTTCAGATAGTCGACGGTTTCAGCGGGCAACTGAACGCTGCCGTGGCGGACGGCCAGTTGGATATGGCCCTGCTCTTCCGCTACGCGGTCGAGCAGATCGCGGGCGACCAGCCGATCGCCGTTCTGCATTCTTACTTGGTTGGGCCGCGTGGTGACGCGCTGACATCGGGACCTACAGTAGCGTTCTCTCGCCTATCACGCATTCCACTAGTCGTTCCGCGGCTACCCAATGGTCTGCGGCTTGCACTGGACCACTTCGCGGCAGGGGCAAGCGTTGACCTCATGATTGCTATTGAAGCTAGCTCCGTTCCTATACAGCTGGCCATCGTAGCTGAGCCGATGAACCGCACCTATGGAGTGGCGTCCTACTACGCAGTCGCTGAGGGACTGCGCCGCGACCAACTTCAGGCCGCACGGATCGTGTCTCCTGGCATTGAACGGACGCTCACCCTTGTCAGAAGTCAAAGGCGTCCTTCAACGCTCGCTACTCGCGAAGTCGCGGTCATGCTTGTAGCAATTGCCGGGGAGCTACTGGCGAACGATCCGCAGATATAGCGCCGGGCGCAAAGCTGAAATCGCGGTGCGCCGTCTTCCTCGAAAGGAGGCCCTCGCCTAGCATCAAGCCTGGGGCGCTTGCTCAGGCAGTATGGGTCCGAGGTGAGGCACAGGTGCTTACGTCGCGCAGGCATCAGTTGAAACTTGGCAGCGCGGCGGCTGTGCTGATCAGCACACGTGCCGTGGCACAAACCTACCCGACGCGACCACTCCGGTGGATTGTACCGTTTCCGCCCGGTGGCGCCATGGACGTGATGGCGCGTCTACTGGCGTCACGCATTGCCGAACGCCTGAGACAGCCGGTCGTCATTGAAAACAGACCTGGCGCCGGCGGCAATGTCGGCTCGGAGATCGTGGCCAGGGCGGCCGCAGACGGACAAGTCATGATGATCATGGGGATGGGACATGCGGTGAACGTGTCACTTTACCCGGAATTGCCCTTCGATCCGATTAGGGATTTCGAGCCGGTAAGCCTAGTTGCCCACGTACCGAACGTGCTTGTCGTCCACTCAGGCGTCAGAGCGCAGTCTCTGACAGAGCTGCTGGCTTTTGCGAAGGCGAATCCCGGCAGGCTGTCGCATGCATCCACCGGTACAGGATCATCGGGACACCTGTGTATGGAGGTCTTGAAGTCGCTGACAGGTATCGACGTTCTTGACGTGCCATACCGGGGTAGCGGTCCTGCGCTGAACGACCTTCTGGCCGGGCAGGTCGACATGATGTTCGACTCGGTCACGTCCGCCATGCCGCAGATACAGATCGGCGCCGTGCGCGCTCTGGGCGTGTCGAGCACTCGCCGCTCATTGGTCCTCCCGGCTGTACCCACGATGTCCGAAGGCGGCATCGCGAACTACGACGTTTCTCCCTGGTTCGCTGTGTTCCTGCCGGCCAGGACTCCGCGAGCGATCGTCAACACTTTGAATGAGGAGATCGCTGACGCGCTGAGCCGGCCCGACATCCGCGCCCGCTTCTCAGAAATCGGCGCCGAACCAGCGCCCAGTTCTGCCCGCGACCTAGCGGACTACGTGCGTCACGAAGTGGACCGCTGGGCAGCCCTCGTCAGGGCTCAAAACATAAAAGCTAACTAGGCATGCGACGTGGAGTTTTGCATTTTCGCCGGTTCGGACAGGGCGGCACGTCGCTCGTTTTCGTCCATGGCGTCCTGTGCAGCAGCGAGGACTGGCGGTTGCAATGGGAAGTATTGCAGGAGCACCACGATGTCATTGCTTGCGATCTTCCCGCGCACGGCGCGACGCCCGGGACGGTCGAGGATTGCTCAGTCGAGCGCTTCGGAGGCGACGTCTCCACCCTCCTAGTCGATCTCAACCTGTCTGATGTGGTTTTGGTGGGACATAGCCTCGGATGCCGAGTTGTGCTTGATGCGGCACGCCGGGAGCGTCGGCGGGTGAGAGGGCTGGTTCTCATTGACGGGAGCCGCATCGCCGTAGGCGACCCCGCGGTGGCGGAAGCGAACGTGGCCGCCATGATCGGACGTGTTGGTCCGGCGTCTTTCGTTAGGATGATGTTCGCGCAGATGTTCGTCGCCAGAGGGACGGATCAACAGAAAATTTTGTCGCGT
The DNA here is from genome assembly GCF_054165765.1 of Roseomonas sp. WA12. NCBI lineage: Bacteria > Pseudomonadati > Pseudomonadota > Alphaproteobacteria > Acetobacterales > Roseomonadaceae > Roseomonas > Roseomonas sp. WA12. The sequence goes on from NZ_JBSTUI010000002.1 coordinate 538,822, forward strand.
GCTTTGAGCATGCCGGACGACATCGCCGTCGCCTTGTGGCCCCGTATGGCGCGATGGGACGCAGCCGCGCTTGAGGACGCGTTGTCGGCCGTCCGTGTGCCCCTTCTAGCCGTCCAGAGCACACGCCGGACACTCGAACTCGAGCGGATCCCGCTAGAACACGAAGAAACCACGGAGTGGCTCGAACTAGTGATGCGAACCGTACCGACCGCAGAGGTGAGAACGTTACCTGGCATTGGGCACTTCGCCCAGATCGAGGCAAGCGCGGAAGTAAACAACATGCTTGCGCAGTTCTGCGCCGATCTCCCGGCAAAACGACAGAAATTGCGCTGAGCTCCACTCTTGAAAACAGCGGAATCCTTCAACCGGTACGGTAGTCGCGGAGTTAACGAGATATGCCTATAAGACTTACGATTAACGGGGTTAGAACCGAGGTCGATGTCGAAGCAGAAACCCCGGCACTCTGGGTTCTTCGAGACATTATCGGCCTCACGGGCACGAAGTTCGGCTGCGGTATCGCCATGTGCGGGGCATGCACGATCCACGTCGACGGAGAGGCGCGGCGGTCCTGCGTGACGCCAATTTCGGAACTCTCAGAAACCGAGGTGTGGACGGTTGAGGGGTTGGCAACGAATCCGATCGGGGAGGCACTGCAGAAGGCATGGATCGAGCTGGATGTGCCGCAGTGCGGGTACTGCCAGTCCGGCCAGCTCATGTCAGCAGCGGCGCTGCTGCACGCCAATCCGGATCCGAGCGACGAGGAGATTGAGCTGGTGATGGCCGGGAACATTTGCCGTTGCGGGACCTATGGGCGGATCCGAGCCGGCATCCGACAGGTAGCGGTCAGCCTTAAGCGGGGTCGCGGATGAGCGGCGCGACGTCACGCCGCAGCGCTATCGCCGCAGGCCTTGCCATTGGCGGTGGACTCCTTGTCCGGATACCGCTCCGCACCCCAGCGTTGGCCCAGCCAGCGGCGGCACCAGCACTGAATGCCTTCGTGCGCATTCGTCCGGATGGAGCCATCACGCTGATTGCGCCCTACGTGGAGATGGGCCAGGGCGCCTACACCTCCCAGCTACAGATTCTCGCCGAGGAGTTGCGAGTCGATCCGGCGGTCGTCACGGTTCAAGCCGCGCCGGCGGACGAGGCGATCTATGGCAGTCCTCTCCTCGGCGGACAGATCACGGGCGGTTCCCTGTCGCTGCGCGGTGCCTGGGCGACGCTGAGAACGGCGGGGGCCGCTGCGCGCGAGATGTTGGTGGAGGCGGCGGCGCGGGAATGGAGCGCGCTGGCCGTTGAATGCCGGCCATCCGAGGGGGTAGTGCGGCATATTCCGAGCGGTCGTATGCTTCCCTATGGCTCGCTCGCCGCGGCCGCGGCGGCACTGCCGGTTCCAGCTTCGCCAGCGCTGACGGACCCACGCGACTTCCGGGTGGTGGGCCGATCGATTCCACGTGTGGACACGCCGAGTAAAACGACGGGCGCTGCAATCTTCGGCATCGACGTGCGCCTTCCCAGAATGCGGTTTGCCTCTGTTGCCGCGGCTCCGACCTTCGGCGGGCGCCTTGTCTCCGTCGATTCGACCGCTGCCCTCGCGGTGCCGGGCGCACTCCAGGTGGTGCAGCTCGACAACGCCGTCGCGATCGTCGCCACGAATACATTCGCGGCGCTCAAAGGGCTGGAACTTTTGGACGTTCGGTGGGACGAGGGGCCCAACGCAAAGCTTAGCACCGCCGAACTCGTGGCCGAACTAGACGCGGCCATGGGGCGGGAGGGAGTCCCCGCCGTGGTGGCCGGCGACGTAGGGCAGGCTGAAGCCGCAGCGGCTGCACAACTGTCATTCGAGTTCAGGCATCCGATACTGGCGCATGCCGCGATGGAGCCACTGAACTGCACCGTCCATGTCCGAGACGACGGCTGTGATGTGTGGGTAGGTAGTCAAGTCGTCGGGCGGGCGCAGAGGGCAGTGGCCGAAGCGATCGGCATCCCAGCGGAGCGCGTGGTTGTGCACAACCAGCTCCTTGGCGGCGGCTTCGGCCGGCGGCTCGAGGTGGACTATGTGGCGCAGGCCGCGCAGATCGCCCGCCACGTCGATGCACCCGTGAAGGTGGTCTGGAGCCGCGAGGAAGACACGCGGCAGGACTATTTCCGCTACCTGAATCACAGCCGAGTGACGGTCGGCATCGGGGCTGACGGGATGCCAGTAAGCTGGCGGCATCAGGTGGTCGGGCCCAGTGTGATGGCGCGGTTTCTGCCGGCTTACACGCGGGACGGCGTCGATCTCGACATCATTGGGGGCGCAAATGGGCCGTATCGCATACCCAATGTTCGTGTGGAGTACGTGAGGCAGGAGGCACCGGCGGGACTTTCGACCGGCAATTGGCGAGGTGTCGGAGCGACGCGCAATGTCGTGATTGTGGAGAGCGTCATCGACGCTTTGGCGGACAGGGCGGGCCAAGATCCGGTGGACTACCGCCGCGCGCTGCTCAGTGAGCCCCGCCTGGTTGCTTGCCTAGACGAAGCGGCGCGGATGGCTGACTGGGGGCGGGCGCATCGTGGGGACGGGCGTACTACCCTGGGCGTTGCGACCATGAGTGACTTCGCGAGTCATCTAGCCGTCATTGCGGAGGTCAGCGTTACATCATCCGGCGAGGTGCGTGTGCACCATATGTGGTGCGTCATTGACACGGGCATCGCGGTCCACCCGGACATCGTGCGCGCTCAGATCGAGGGCGGCGTCGTCTTCGGCCTCTCGGCCGCTCTGTGGGGACAGATCACGGTGGAGAATGGCCGGATCGTGCAGGGTAACTTCGACACTTACCGCGTCATGCGCATGAACGAGGCACCCCGAATCGACGTCCATGTGATGAGCAGTTCGGAAGACCCGGGCGGCGTTGGAGAGCCAGGCACGGCCGCCGCGATCGCGGCCGTAGCCAATGCGGTTGCCCGTGCAACTGGCGAGCGTCCGACAGCACTGCCCCTCCAACCCAAGTTGCGGCGGGAAGCCCGACTATGAAACCTTTGCGCACCGTGCTGTTGTTCGCTTCCGTGGCGGTGGTCGCGATGATCCTCGCGGCGTCTCCGTCATCACCCCAGCCGACTCCCACTCTCCAGAGCGCCGAGAGCTTTTTCGATATCCCGGATCCAGCACAGCGCTCGGTCGCCCTGTTCGGGGAGGCGATGAAGGTGATCGCCCACCCGCGCTGCCTGAACTGTCATCCGGTGAACCGCGTCCCGACGCAGGGAGACGACCTTCGCGCCCATGTGCCCCCGATCGACGCGCAGGCGAGCGGCCAGGGCCCTGCCGGGCTTTCCTGCCATGCCTGCCACCAGTCGCAGAACGTCAGCACCCATGCGGACAGCTTGGCCTCGATCCCAGGGCATCCGCACTGGCATCTTGCGCCTGCGGAGATGGCTTGGCAGGGCAGGACGGCCGCCGCCATCTGCGCTCAGATCAAGGACCCTGCGCGAAATGGGAACCGGACGCTCGCGTCGCTGCGAGAGCACATGGCGGACGACACGCTTGTTGGTTGGGCTTGGAATCCCGGGAGGGGACGAACCCCGGCACCGGGAACGCAGGCCGTGTTCGGCGGTTTGATCGAGGCTTGGATTGCGACGGGAGCCGCCTGCCCGGGAGAATAGCGTTTTGCTGAGAGGTTCACGACGGATTGGATCCCTGCCTTGGACCTAGCACCTTGCAGGGGTGATCGACGGCGTCTTTTACTCAACTTCGCCCAGTAACCATGTCCGGAATAGTCGAAAAGTTGGCTTTCGCATGCTGCCAGCGGGGTAAACGAGATAGTATGTAAATGCGCCACGATCAAAGCTTGGCCCGAACGGCTGCATCAACCGTCCGGCAGACAGGTCATCCGAAACGAGAGCCCGCTGCGCGATCATGACACCCTGCCCCTCCTGCGCAGCCTGGAGCGCCAGGGCTGAGCTGGCGAACTTCGGACCGGCATAAGGGTCGATGTGTCGGAGGTTCGCTGCCTCTAGCCAGAACCGCCAGTCGTCCGGCCGAGCAAGGGTATGAAGCAGAAGCGCGTCGCGAAGATCCAGTGCCGCCTCAAGTCCACGTTGCCTTTGATAGGTGTGGCTGCAAACCGGTATCAAGACGTTCGGCAAAAGCCGGTCACTTTCCAGGCCGGGCCAGCCACCTTCACCCAGTCGAATGGCGCAGTCGACGTCTTCCCGCCCAAAATCCACCCACTCTAGGGAAGTGGTGAGCCGCACCTCTGCGCCGGGGTTGTCAACCTGAAAACGGGAGAGCCTAGGGATCAGCCATTTCATCGCGAAGGTAGTGTAGGCACGTAGTTTCAGGATACCGGGCTCCTTCCGGCCGGTGAGTCGCCTGCTCGCCTCTCGCAAGCCTTCAAAATGCGGGGCGATCGCCGCGAGGTACTGCTCACCTTCGGCCGTCAGCGCCATAGCACTCGGCGCGCGACGGAACAGTGCCAACCCAAGATGCGTCTCGAGCACCTGTACTTGCCGGCTCACGGCTCCGGGCGTGACACGAAGTTCCAGCGCCGCCCTGCGGACGCTGCCCAGCCGTCCGGCTGCCTCAAAAGCCCGCAACGGATTGAGAGGCGGGAGAGTGTCCATCCCCGCAGCATCGGCCGAGTGTTGACCTTTGATCAACAGGTGCTGGCGAGTTTCTCGTCCTGCGTCGGCCCAGCCGCAACGCTAATCCAAGCCTAGGAACGGCTGGGTAACGACGCCCGGCAAGGAGGAACGTCATGGAGCATACGTCGGTAGTACTCGACACAATCCGCTCGCCATCGGGGACGGGCGAGCCCGCCGTTCATCTTCAGGCCTCACGAGACCTTAGAACGGGCGAAGGCGTCTTCCCGGCCATCCCCGCGACCTCTCCCAGCTCCTCCCGCTACGAAGCTCTGACGCTCTCGGATCGGGCGGCGCTCTACAGCTTCACGGTCATCCATCCCAACCCGAAGACCGGCCAAGTCCCCTTCGCGCTGGTCTACGCTGACTTCCCAGAGAAGGCGCGCGTCTTCGGCCGCTTGCGCTTGCCCGAGGGGCAGCGCCCGCGCATCGGCATGGCCCTGCGCCCGGTAGCCGACGCCACAGTCGGCTACGCCTTCATCCCCGCCCCGGAGGGCCAGTCATGAGCACCCAGGTTTACATTGCAGGCGCGGCTATGACCGCCTTCGCCCGCCATGACGGCCGGTCTATGCAGGATTTGACGCAGGAGGCGGTGCTAGGCGCGCTGGCAGATGCCGGCATCCAGGCCGGGCAGGTCCAGGCCATGTACAACGCTAACGTCTACGGCGGCATGATCCTGGGGCAGGTCTTGATGCGCGACCTCGGGATGGGCGGGCCGGCTCTTTACAACGTTGAGAATGCCTGCGCGAGCGGGGCGACCGCAGTGCATCTCGCCTCCCAGGCCCTGCAACTCGGCGTCCATGACACCGTGCTCGTCTGGGGCGTGGAGATGCTGACGAAGCTCGGCGGCGGCGCCATCCCGATGCAGCGCAACGACTACAAGACGGAACTCTATGCCAGCCAAGGGATGACGCTGCCGACCGTCTACGCAATGCGCGCCACGCGGTACCTGTACGAGCGGGACGAGAGCCCGGAGATCCTGGCGCGGGTGGCGGTAAAGAACCGTGCCCACGGCGCGCTGAACCCGCTGGCGCAGCAGCGCAGGACGGTCACGCTGGAGGAAGTGCTCGCCTCCCGCCCCGTCGCCGAGCCGCTGACCCTGCTGCAGTGCTGCCCCTCCATGGTGGACGGCGCCGCGGCGGTAGTGCTGACCACGAAGCGTCCGGCTTCAGGGCGGCCTGCTGTCCGCGTGCTCGGATCCGCCGTGCAATCCGGGCGGCTGGAGGAGGGCTGCGACGACATCCTGGATGCGGAGATCACCGCCCGCACGGCACGGCTGGCCTACGAGCAGGCCGGGCTGGGGCCCGAGGACGTGGACGTTGTGGAGCTGCACGACGCCTTCACGATCGCGGAGTTGCTCTACTACGAGGCGCTGGGCTTGGCGCCCCAGGGCGAAGGCGCGGCCCTACTGCGGCGCGGCGACACGGCGCTGGGGGGACGCGTGCCCGTCAACCCGAGCGGCGGGCTGCTGGCCAAGGGCCACCCGCTGGGCGCCACCGGCGTCGCGCAGATGGTGGAGGTGACCTGGCAGCTCCAGGGTCGCGCAGAGGGCCGTCAGGTCGAGGGTGCGACGGTCGGCCTGACCCAGTGCACCGGCGGTGGCATCGCGGGCGTGGACCACGCCGCCTCCTCTGTCCACGTGCTGGCGGCCTGACCATGGCGCAGGAAGACATCGCCGCCGTGACCGGCGGGGCTCGCGGCATCGGTTTTGGCATCGCTGGCGCCCTAGCGGAGGCTGGCTACGACGTGGCGCTGCTCGATCTCGACCCCGCGGCGCTTGAAACGGCGGCGCAGCGACTGCGCGAGGCTCATCCCGGCCGTCGCGTGCTGCCAGTGACGGTCAACGTGACTGACCGTACCCAGGTGGAGAGTGCGGTGGCGACCGTGAGCCGCGAGCTAGGGCGGCTGGACGTGCTGGTCAATAACGCCGGCATCGTGCGGGACAAGCGACTGGGGAAGATGGAAGAGGAGGACTGGGATGCCGTGATCGCGACGAATCTCCGCTCCCAGTTCCTGACCTGCAAGGCGGCGATCCCCGGCATGGTGGAGCGGGGTCACGGGCGGGTAGTGAACATCTCCTCACGCGCCTGGCTCGGAGGCTTCGGGCAGGCCAACTACTCGGCAGCCAAGGGCGGCGTCGTCAGCCTGACGCGCAGCCTGGCGATTGAGTTCGCCTCCCAGGGCGTGACGGTGAACGCCATCGCCCCCGGGATCATCGAGACGCCGATGTTCCTCGGCTTCAGGGCAGAGGTGAAGGATCGGCTAAAGAAGAGCGTTCCCATGCAGCGCATCGGCACGCCGGATGACGTGGCGCAGGCCGTGCTGTTCTTCGCCGCGCGGGCCAGCGCCTACGTGACCGGCCAGCTCCTCTACGTCTGCGGCGGCCGTAGCCTCTCGAGCCCGAGCGTCTAACATGGCCATCCACACCGCCCAAGATGGCGCAGTCGCCACGATCACGCTCGACCGGCCTGAAGCGCTGAACGCTATGGACCCGGAGGGCCAGTCTGAACTGCGCCGGCACCTGATCGCCGCACGGGACGACTCCGCCGTGCGCGTCATTGTGCTGACCGGCGCCGGGCAAAGAGCCTTCTGCGTCGGCGCCGATCTCAAGCGCACGCCGCCCGGCAGCGATCCTTACGCGGCCGCCTGGACGGCCGGCGATGAGGTCGCGATGCAGAGGGGGGCGTATGTCCGCTTCCTCAACCTGGAGCGACTGTCCATTTGGAAGCCGCTCATCGCTTCGGTGAACGGCCACTGCCTCGGCGGCGGGATGGAGCTGGCACTGCAGTGCGACCTGCGCGTCGCATCCGAAATGGCAAGCTTTGGCCTGCCTGAAGTGCGGGTGGGCAGCGTCGCCGGCGTCTGCGGGCCGCTCCTGATGCGCACCATTCCCGCCGCGCACGCCATGAAGCTGCTTATGACCGGAGCACGGATCGACGCCGCGGAGGCGCTGCGGATCGGCCTTGTCAGCGATGTCTGGTCGGCGGCCGAGCTGGGGGAACGGACGCAGGCCCTGGCCCGCAGCATCGCGGAGAACGCGCCGCTCTCGGTCGCCGCCACCAAGCGCTTGGCGCGGGAGACGGAGGTCCTACCCCGCGCTGGCCTTTTCGACCTGACGGAGATGGTGTTTGGCATGCTGAAGGACACGGAGGATCGGGCCGAAGGGCGGCGAGCCTTCGCGGAGAAGCGCACTCCGCGCTTCGTCGGCCGGTGAGCGCGTCCATGGAAGACCCGGCCCGCCACCCGCTTGAGGGCGCCCTCTCCGGTGTCCGCGTGATTGACTTTTCGCAGATTGCAGCGGGCCCGCTCTGCACCATGCTGCTCGCCGACATGGGCGCTGACGTGGTAAAGGTGGAGCCGCCAGGCGGCGACGTCGGCCGCATGCTCGGCCCGCCCTTCCTAGCTGGCGAGAGCACCGCCTTCATGTCGCTGAACCGCAACAAGCGCGGCGTGGTGATCGACCTGAAGACAAAGGCCGGGCTGCGCCAGGCTCAGCGGCTGATCGCCGGGGCGGACGTGCTGGTGGAGAGCTTCCGCCCGGGTGTCGTCGCTCGCCTGGGCATCGGCTACGAGGCCGCGATCGCTCTCAACCCACGCCTCGTTTACTGTTCCATCTCCGCCTATGGCCAGGACGGTCCTTGGGCCGGGCGGCCGGGCGTGGACGGCGTGGTGCAGGCCGTTTCCGGCCTAATGAGCATCACGGGCTGCGAGGGGGAGCCGCCCTCCAAGGTGCAGGCGCCTGTCACCGACATGACGACGGGCTACCAGGCCACCATCGCCGTGCTCGCCGCGCTGCGCCGTCGCGAGACCGGTGAACGGGTCGGCCACTTGGACGTGAACCTTTTCGCTAGTTCGCTGATGCTGCAGCAGGTGCCGCTAGCGGGTTACCTCGCCTCCGGTGAGACACCGCAGCGTTGCGGTAGCGGCGCGCCCTATGCCACCCCAAACGAGGCCTACGAGACGGCGGACGGGCACATCCTTGTCGCCGCCTACCAGGACGGGCGATGGCGCCGGCTTTGCGACGCGATCGACACGCCTGAGTTGGCGACGGAGCCCCGTTTCGTCAGCCTCCCGCAGCGAATGGCTCATCGCGGCGCCCTGACGGACGCGCTGAACGCCGTGTTCCGCCACCGACCAACGACCGAGTGGCTCGCCATCCTGGAAGCGGCAGACATTATCTGCGCGCCCGTCTCGGACTACGCTCGCCTGGCCACGTCGCCGCAACTTCAGGCAGCGGGCCTCCTCGTCGAGGCCGCTCACCCTCGGGCAGGCCGCGTGGCCATGCCGGGCTTTGCCATCGGCGGCCGTCCCATGCCCGTCCGCCTGCCGGCGCCACTCCTGGGCGAGCACGACGCCCTTCTGGGGGAGGCGTCCGACGACATCGCAGAAGCCGGGCGGCCGGCATTCGAGGCGGCACGAGCATCCTGACACGCCAGCGACATCCACGGAGGAAACATAACCAATGCTTATCAATCGGCGCACCCTGGTCGGTGCGTGCGGCCTTGCGCTTCTCGGGCGCGTTGCCCGGGCCCAGTCCTACCCGAGCCGGCCCATCAGGCTTGTGGTCCCTTACGCGCCCGGCGGCGGCACGGATATCGCCGGGCGACTGACGGCTCGGCGGCTTTCCGTTGCGCTCGGTCAGTCAGTGATGGTGGAAAACCGAGGTGGCGCGGGCGGCAACATCGGCACGCAGGCGGTCGGAGCCGGTCCAAAGGACGGTCACACCCTGCTCTTCGCCGCCAACTCCATGGTAATCAACGCGGCCCTATCTGCCAATCCGGGCTTCGACGTGCAGCGGGACCTGACCCCCATCGCGGGCGTCGCATCCACTACCGTCGCGCTGGTCGTCCGTGCAGACTTGCCGGTGAGGACGCTTCCCGAGTTCATCGCCTATGCCAAAGCGCGACCCAGTGATCTCAACCATGGCACACCTGGGCCCGGCACGCCGCAGCACCTGGCCGCCGAGCTGTTCGATCACATGGCCGGCACGCGCATCACCCACGTGCCCTATCGGGGCACCGCGCCGTCCGTCACAGGCCTGCTCGGCGGCGAGGTGCAAGTCATGTTCGCGAGCATCAGCGCGGTGGAGGGTTTCATCCGGGAAGGCCGGCTTAGGGCTCTGGCGGTGACCTCCCATCGGCGCGCCTCTGCTTGGCCCGCCCTGCCGACGATCGGCGAGGTCCTCAGCGGCTACGAATGCGACCTTTGGTACGCGCTTCTCGGGCCTAACGGCATGGCCCCGGCCAGCATTGACATCGTCGAAGTTGCTGTCGCCGAGATGATGAGAGAGCCAGAATTTGTCGAGCTGATGCGGGCCCGTGGCTTCGAGCCGGCCTACATGCCGGCGGCTCAGCTCGGCTCCGTGCTTGCCGCGGATCTCGAACGCTGGAAGCGGCTCGGCGAGGCTACTGGCATCAGGATTGAGTGATGGAGGCGTCGGAGAACCCACTCCTCGCCTTTCTTGGCATCGGGCAGCAGGCTTGGGAGACAGGGCAGGCGACCTTCGGGCTGACAGTCGGCCCGCAGCATCTCAACCGGCAGGGAAAGCTGCAAGGCGGAGTCCTGGCTACCCTGCTGGACGTTGCGTGCGGTTACGCCGGACTCTGGCGTCCGCTGGGGGAACCACCGATACAGGCCGTAACGGTGATGCTTGCTGTCAGCTATCTCGCGACCGTGCAGACGGGCCGGGTCACCGCCACGGGACGCGTTACGCGATCGGGCCGCAGGATCTATTTTGCGTCCGGCGAAGTCATCGAAGAGGATGGCACGCTGCTCGCTACCGCGCAGGGGAGCTTTCTCCGCACCGGTGGGCTCCCAGGGAACTGACAGCCAGTGCGGAGATGCCCCATGCTGCTATCCCGCGGCCATTATCGGCAGCGCGGGATTGCGTTCACCTGATGCACACGGCTCCTTGTGAGGGGCAAATCCAGGATGCCTCGGGGCAGCCAAGCAAACGTGGCTCCCCACCGGTGCTCGTCTCTCCACGCATCTCAGTCTTTGGCGAAATCGGTCGACGACGCCACTGAGCCCCACTCCACGAGGATCGCCCGATCCGCCGCATGCTTCGCCTCGATCGCGGCAACCGTGTCGCTCCCGAGCGGCAGGCGCACCGGTGGGTCGGGCGCTTCCGCGAAGGTGACCAGGACATCCGCGAGGCGCGCGGGATCGCCTGGTTGATTGTGGCTCAGCCCGGACGCGACGTTCCGAACGTGACCTGCCGTTGCTTCGTAGTCCGCGATCCGGGCTGGGCTCACCGACAGCGACGAAACGTCCAGGAAGTCGGTCCGGAAGTAGCCGGGCTCCACGACGGTGACGTGGATACCGAGCGGCGCCAGTTCGGCGTGCAGCGCTTCGGACAGGCCCTCCACGGCGAACTTGGTTGAGCTGTAAACACCGAAGCCGGCCGCACCGCGGTAGCCTCCGATCGAGGAGATGTTGAGGATGCGGCCCGACCGCGCTGCGCGCATGGACGGTAGGACGGCACGGGTGACGTTGAGCAGTCCGAAGACGTTGGTGCGGTACACAGCCTCGATCTCGGCGGCTGTGGCTTCCTCGACCGCGCCCATGAGGCCGAAACCGGCGTTGTTGAGCAGGATATCGATCTGCCCGAAGCGATCAATCGCGGCCCGAACGGAAGCGGCGGCCTGAGCCTCGTCAGTCACGTCGAGTGCGACGGGGAGGAGGTTAGGATGGTTGCCGAACCGGCTCGCGACGACCGCCGGGTTGCGGGCGGTGGCGACGACGGCGTCACCCTGGGCCAGGGCGCGCTCAGTGACTAGGGCGCCGAAGCCGCGCGAGGCGCCGGTGATGAACCAAGTCTTCAAGACGATGTTCCTTCAGGATCGTGTGAGGATTGAGAGAGAATCGACGCGTGCGCGCCTCTCAGGACCGCGACGTGACCGCGCGGCAGAAGGTCAGCCCCATCTCCCCCGCTAGCAACTCGGGAAACTGCGCCATGAGGGCGCGCGTGTGGGGCTGGGCGAAATGCGCTTCGAGGTCGGCACGGGAGCGCCAGGTCTCGTAGAGGATCCAGGTGCAGGGATCGTCAATGTCGCGGTGCAGCCGGTACTCGATCGCTCCGGCCTCCGCGAGGGTCGGTACGACGAGCTGACGCAGGCCCTCGCCCAGGGCTTCGGACTGGTCCGGCTTCGCCGTAAGTGTCGCGATCAGGGTCAGGTGCTCGGACATCTGGGATCTCCTGGTTCAGCGTGCTGCGTCGACGGGATAGGTAGCTTCCCAGGTTGAGCCCGGGTCCGTCGCGAGGCTCCAGAGGAGACCGGCCACATCCCGCGCCTCGGACGACCCGGGGCTGACCGTCGTCGCAACCGTGGCGATCGCGATCCGGATGCCGCGCGCCGCTAACGGTGCGGCGAGCCCCTGCACCACGTTGCGCAGCGCAGCCTTGCCAAGCCCCAGGCTTGCATAGTCGGCATGTGGGCTGCCGGCGAGGCCGCCGCCGGTAACGAGGATCGTGCCGCGGCGGTCGCCGAATGCGGTGACAGCGGCGCGGATCGCATGCAGACCGCCGGCGACGTTGATCGCCAGGTCCTGCGCGATCTCGTCATCGGTCATGCTAAATAGGTCCTGCTGCCGGACGACTGCGACGTTGTAGTGCACCACATCCAGGTAGCCGGTCAGGCGCTCGGCCTCGGCCATGGCGTCGCTGAGCGCGGCGGGATCGGTGGCATCGGCTGGAACGGCGTGCGCCGCAATCCCTTGCGCCCTCAGCGTCTCCTTTAGGGTGGACAGGCGGGTCGGATTTCGACCCGTCAGCACGACGTTCCAGCCGGCCTTGCCGAAGCGGTCGGCCGTCGCTTGGCCGATGCCGGGACCGGCACCGATGATCATGATAGTCTGTGGCATAGGAAGCATCCTCGGAGTGGGCGGCCGGCCGCAGGACGGCTGAATCATGGATGGATCAGGGGAGCACCTCGGCCAGCTCGATCAAATTGCCGAACGGGTCGGAGAAGAAGGCCAGGCGGCGACTGATGGCGGGCAGCTCGAAAGGCTCGGTCACGATGGTCACGCCGCGCGCGCGCAGTATTTCTACGGTTCGGTCCACGCTTACGACGTTGAGGCAAAAGTGGTGGTAGCCAGCGTATTTCAGGCTGTCGCCCAGGTCGGTGTAGGGACGGACCTCCTGCGGGGCGGGCTCGCCGCCGCCGAGGACTTCGATAAAGAAGTGGTCATCTGTCGCGGGCGCGAGATAGGCGAGCTTCTCGTCGGCATAGTCCCACTCGGCGACGACGCGAAAGTCGAGCTTCTCGACGTACCAGCGCTTCGCGGTCTCGAGGTCGGGGGTGCGCACAGCGACGTGGTGGCCGCGCATGTCAGCGAAGGGGGAGGTGCCCTTGGGTGCGGGCGGCTTGAAGTCGGCCATTATCTGTCTCCTGGTCGGGGCGGCATGGACGCTGCCCGTGGTGCAGATATCGACGCTTCCGGGCGAGACGATTAGAGGTATAATCAGCTTGTTCATCGTGAGCCCAGTTCAGTAATGCAGACCACGGATTTATCGGAGTTGGCGGCCTTCGACGCGGTAGCGCGGAACCGCAGCTTTCGCCGGGCCAGCGAGGAGCGAGGAGTCACGGCCTCGGCGATCAGCCATGCCGTGTCGAGTTTGGAGGCAAGGGTTGGCATCCGCCTCCTGAACCGCACTACACGCAGTGTCTCCTTGACCGATGCCGGCGCGATGCTGCTGGCGCAGCTGTCCCCGGCCTTCGGCGAGATCGCCTCGGCGCTCGACGCGCTGAATCGCTTCCGCGAGACACCCTTTGGCAAGGTGCGAATCAACGCTCCGAGCTCGGTCGCCACCTTCATATTCGCGTCCGTCATGGGGCCGCTAATCGCGAAGAACCCGAAGCTCGAACTGGAGATCGTCGCGACAGACCGCCTCATCGACATCGTCGCGGAGGGTTTCGATGCGGGCATCCGCCTCGGTGAGAGCCTGCGAGAGGGCATGACGGCGGTGCGGATCAAGCCGCGGCTGCGTTTCGCCGTGGTCGGATCGCCAGCCTACTTCGAGCGGCATCTGGCGCCGAGGGTCCCGGCCGACCTAAAGGGTCACACTTGCATCCGGAACATCTATCCCAGCGGCGCGGCGTATCCGTGGGAGTTCCGCCGTGCCGGCAAGATCACCGTTTTCGAGCCTACGGGTCCGCTCTCTTTGGACGATCATGAGTTGATGGTTGAGGCCGCCAAATCCGGCGTGGCGCTCGCCTATGTTTGGGAGGCCCGGGCACGTCCTTGCCTTGCGACCGGGGAGTTGATCGAGTGCCTTGCATCGTGGTGCGAACCGGAGGACTGGCTGTACCTCTACTATCCTGATAAGAAATATCTCTCGGCCGGCCTTCGCGCCGTCATTGAGGTGCTGCGCGCCTAAAAGGCGAGTTAGGCTATCGGGCAGCGGGTCAAGCGGCCTAGATGGAAGCGCGTTGTCGGGCCGGGCAGGCTTTTGCACATAGTCCGCTATGCCGGAACGTGAACGAACCCTGTTCCCGCCAGATGCAGCATCGCACGGCGGCGAGGATCTATCCCTGAGGGTGGCATGCTGCTTGTGAACGACGTCGACCCCAGGCTGTGGCTCGTTGGTGTCCTCGCCCGCATCGCTGACTACCTTGCAGCCAAGCTCGACCAGATCCTGCCGTGGAACTGGAATCCATAGGCGATGCCAATCTTAGCCGCCGTGTGATCGTCAACCGCGGTACCCGACGAATGGGGTACCCTGCGCTGCTGGCAGCGGCAGCGGATACGGCACCTTCAGGATCAGCATGCATTGATTGCCACCTCCGTAGAGACCCGAGGCTGACCCGTGCCCTCGGCCGTTTACCAAGCAAAGTCAGGCGAGATTGACACCGTTGGGTCAACTCACGTGATCAGGGTGCGACCGTACATCCTGCAATTCCGCATTTGGTATCGCTTCCGCCGTCGGCCAGATCCTGTCGGGTCCTCAACCATGGGATCACATTATTGCTGATTGATGCACCAGCGCCCGCTGGAGGTGTCAGCCTTTTGCGGCGAGAGCAACAAGTTCTTCAAGGTCGAGATCACGCTCGAGATTGTGCAACGTTTGGTCGTCGATCTGGCGCGTCCGATGCAGGCGGACCAGCTCGGCTCGTCCAGCGGCGACGGCGGCGAGAATGACACCAAAATGGGCTTCGATACCCTGGGCGCGTTCCTCCTCTCTCCCGAAGAACTCCTTCGACATCGTTGCCCGACGCCGGTAGCTTTCGAGCAGGCGCGGATGGAGAAGGGAGCCGTCGGGCGAGTAGGCCAGTTTCTCTACCTCCTCAAGCTGCGCCTTGAACATGGCGATCTCCGCAGCGAAGAGGTCGAGCGGCGCGGTGCCGCGCTCGTCCTCTCGCAGCCCGGCTAGGCGAATCACTAGGCCGAGTGTCGTTCCCTGAACAAGAACCGTCACAAGAATGACAGCAAAGGCAGTGACCAGCATCAGGTCACGTCCCGGCATTGTCTCGGGAAGTGTGAGGGCGACGGCGAGGGTCACGACGCCCCTCATGCCTGCCCAGCTCATCACCGTTGCCGCCCGTGGCCCGAGTGGCTCCACCGTGCGCCAGCCCGCGCGATGCAGAAGTCCGAGAACCGCGTCCGTGCCGAAGATCCAGGCGAAGCGTGCAACGGTGACGGCTGCGATGATTGCGGCAACCGACCAGGCCATGTCCTCCACGACGACGTCGATCCCGCCAACGCGGTCGATAACCCCGCGCAACGACAGGCCGATCAAGATGAACACCGCCGCCTCAAACAAGAAAATCATTACCTGCCAGAACGAGAGGGCACGGATGCGCACGCTCGCAGTCAGAATGACATGCTGATACCAACCGCAGACGAGACCAGCCGTCACTGTCGAGATAACCCCGGACACGTGTAGCATCTCGCCCGCGATGTAACTCAACCAGCAAACCAACACCGAGGCTGCGACCATCAGGTGTTCATCGGCGAGGCGCCGCAGCAGCAGTACCCAGATCGTCCCGATTGCGCCGCCGACGACGATCCCGCCTCCGACAAGGAAAGCGAAGCTGCCGACGGCCTCGCTGAGGCTGAACGTTCCGGTGATGACTGAGGCAACAGCGAAGCGAAACAGCACCAGACCCGTCGCATCGTTGAGGAGGCTTTCGCCTTCCAACAGGGTGGCCAACCGGCGTGGCAGTCTCACCCTCTGCAAGACGGCGCGCGCTGAAACCGCATCGGGTGGCGACACGATGGCGCCCAGAGCTGCGCAGGCTGCCCAGGGCAGGTCCGGTAGAACCATTTTCGCGACGATCGCAACGGCCGCTGTCGTGAACAGTACGGCCCCGACCGCAAGGGAGCTGATACCGCCGACGTGGCGCCGGAATGACGTCAGCGCCGTGAACCACGCACCATCCATCAGTAGTGGCGGCAGGAAAATAACCAGCAGCAGATCTGGATCGAGGCTGACAACCGGCAGACCCGGGACGAACGCCAGGGCGCCACCTCCGGCGAGAAGTGCGACTGCCGGCGGAAGCCTCAACCGAGGCGCCACGTATTGCAGCACCAACACCGCAAGGCACATGCCAACGATCAACTCGAAGATCAATACCGGGTCCATGCCTTGCTGTCCTCTCAGCATTGCCGCCAAGCTCTCTTCGAAGACTAAAGCAGCGTCAATCGCAGCTACGGCTATCAGGCTGTACGGAAAGGTGACCATCATCAAAACCGGTAGCCGTCGTGCGCTCGCTCCACATGTCTAGGTCTGCGGCAACAGCAGCTAGCTTGGCTTTGATACTGCGATGTGCATCGGCGCCGAGAGCCAAACGTAGCCGCCCGCCCGGTACATCCACTGCCGCTAGGATCAGCGCCGCGGCCTTTGCTGGATCACCAGACTGGTGGCCCGACATGGATGCGCTCACATTGCGCATCCCTCCTGCAGTTCCGTCGTAGATCGCCATGCGATTCCTGGCGAGGGTCATGGAGCGGCCGAGGAAATCAGTGCGAAATGCGCCCGGCTCCACAATGAGTACCTTGATGCCGAAAGGCTGCACTTCCTGCGCGAGGGCTTCGGAAACCGCCTCTACGGCGAATTTGCTAGCACTGTAGAGGCCAAATCCAGCACGCGTAGCAATGCCTGAGCCTGACGATAGATTTACGAAGGTACCCTGGCTGCGACGCAAGGCAGGAAGTGCTACCCTAGTGCTCTCGATCAGGCCGAAGACATTGGTCTCAAACATTCGCCTGTACTCCTCACCTGAGACTTCCTCTACCGCACCGATTACGCCGAACCCCGCATTGTTAACGAAAACATCGACATTCCCGAACCGGCTTTCCGCCTCTGCAAGAGCACGCTCTACGCTCGCGGTTACAGTCACATCTAGGGCGCAGCACTGTGCCCGGCTGGGATAACGATCGAGCGTTGGCGTCAGCTTTGTCACGTCCCGGGCCGTCAGCATGACCTGGTCGCCCCGTTGCAGAGCCGCCTCGGCAATGGCAGCACCTAAGCCGGAGGAGCAGCCGGTGATCAGCCAAGTCTTGGGTGAAGCTTGCATCATAAGGCTCCATGTTTTGGTAGTAAGCTCCCTGTGGAACTTACAGTTCGAAGGATCACTTAAGGTCGTGCCCAACATTGACCGTGATGGTCTCGCCCCTGAATCCGCTCGGCTGTTTTGATGGATGGCGAATGAAGGCACCTGCGGTGTCTCCAGGCTGCTCAACACAACAAGGTGGAATGCTGCTGCCATAGAAGACACCCGCGCCGCGCACCTCGCTAACGCGATAAGATGTTTGGCTCTTGATGAAGCCGTGTTCAACGCAGTTGGCCCCAACTCCCTGCCGCCTTGCTCGGAGGCAGCACGCGAGAGAAGCGCCGAACCGTGTCTCGCAGTGAAAGAGTAGAACTAAGCAGCTCTGCTGCTGGCTTCGGAGAGGATCAATAACGTCGGTGCCGCAAGGTCGGCAGCGCTTCAAACCTGGAATGCGGCAGCGTACACGGGGTTATGCAGGGAACCTTGCTTCCCAACCGGCGGAAGGATTGGTGGCGAGTGTCCAGAACGTCTCCGCGACCCCTCTCGCCTCCGGGGAATTCGGAGCGACAGACGTAGCGACCGTGGCTATAGCAATGTGAATCTTACGAGCGGCCAGATCCTGCGAGAGCGCCTGGACAGCGTTCCGCAACGCCGCCTTGCTTGCACCGAGCACCGTGTAGGACGGGTGAGGCGTGAGGGCTAGGCCGCCGCCGGTGACCAAGATCGTGCCGCCGTGGGCGCCAAACAGCTCGACCGCGGTACGGATCGTGTGTAGGCCGCCGGCAACGTTGGTCGCGATGTCGCTATCGATCTCATCATCCGTCATATCAAGGAGGTTCTGCTGGCGGACGATGGCAGCGTTGAACATTACTGCGCCCAGTCCGCCGGCGAGCCGGTCCGCCTCAATCATTGCAGCGCGCAAGGTGGTTGGATTGCGAGCATCCACTTCGACGCCGTGGGCGATAATGCCGTTGGCGGAGATTGCGGAGACGAAGGCCTCGAGCCTAGTCGAGTTGCGCGCACCAGCGATGATCGTCCAGCCTTCGCGCCCGAATCTGTCTGCTGTTGCCGCACCAATGCCAGGCCCGGCACCGACAATGAATAGTGATTTTCGCATTGTTTGTCTCGCTATCAAGGAACAGCGCAGGGTCAGGATTTGCCTACCCCTGTACAGGTGGTTAGGCGTTGATCGGCTGAGTCAGCTCGAACAGGTTTCCCCACGGATCGGCGAAGAATGCGAGCCGGCGGCTGATCTCTGGCAGATCAAAGGGTTCAGCGACAATTTTCACCGAACGACGCTTCAACTCGGCCACCGCGTCGTCGGCGCTGTCGACGCGAATGCAGAGATGGTGCCAGCCCGATAGGGCCAGGCTGTCGCCGAGTTCCCGATACAATGGGCGCTCGCTGGCGCCCGGTCCAGCCAGGACCTCGATGCGGAAGCTGTCATCCACTGCGGGCGACAGATAGGCGAGCCTCATGTCGCCGTAGAGCCAGGTGTGCATGACCCGAAAATCGAGTATCTCGGTATACCAAGCGATCGCTGCATCATAGTCCGGGACACGGATGCCGACGTGGTCACCCTTCCAGCCGGTGAAGGGGCTCTCTGTCCGGGCGGGGGAAAAATGGTGGGCATTGGCATTTATGAATTTTCCTTTTGATGATCAGTAGGCTCGCTCGCGGCTCGTTGATTGTTTTAAGAGGCAGCTACG
Source organism: Roseomonas sp. WA12 (assembly GCF_054165765.1). NCBI lineage: Bacteria > Pseudomonadati > Pseudomonadota > Alphaproteobacteria > Acetobacterales > Roseomonadaceae > Roseomonas > Roseomonas sp. WA12. Next base: position 557,645 of record NZ_JBSTUI010000002.1, read on the forward strand.
GCGCACGAACGTCTAGCGAATTTGGCCAATGTCACGTTCTTGCGGACCGGATGAGGAGATCGCTTTCTACAGACGGGCAGCGAGGTTCTGTATTTACGGCCGTGATGGGACATCACTCTGCTCGGCCGGACGCCAGGGTGTGCTCGAGGCGAATTGGAAGCTGCCGAATGCGCCGGCCGGTCGCGTGAAAGATGGCATTGGCAATGGCTGGCGCGACACCGATCAGTGCAATCTCCCCTAACCCCTTGACGCCGAGCGCATTCACATGAGGATCTACTTCGTCGACGAAGCACGCCTCCAGATGCCCAATGTCAAGGTTCACCGGCACGAGGTAGTCGGCCATGTGGGCGTTAACCGGCCGGCCATCGTCGGCATCGAGAACGGCCTGTTCCATCAGCGCCATGCCGATCCCCCCAACCATGCCACCAGTGCACTGACTGGCGGCAAGAAGAGGGTTCACGATGCGTCCGGCCGCGTAGGCCCCCACCACCCGGCGTACCTGCACGGTGCCCACATCCGGGTCTACGGCTACCTCCACGAAGACGGCACCGAACGCGTGGGTTGAGAAGCGTCCGGAGAGCCCCTCCGGCCTGGCTGCGGATGCCTGCGCCTCAACCGGCTGTCCGCCAAGGTCACTGACAATTCGCTCAGCAGTCAGCGCCAAACCTCGGCCTGTACCCGAGATTAACTGACCCTCGCGCCAGGATAGTGACCCGACATCTAGACCGAAGAACGGTGACGCCGGCGAGGCACAGGCGCGCCGAGCAATCTCCTCTTGAAGCAACAGGCACGCCGCGCGGATCGCGGACCCCACCGAGGCCATGGTTTGCGATCCACCATGTGAAGGTGTGGGCGGAAACCTGGATTGACCCAGCTGGAACCGGACCCGGTCGGGCGAGGTACCGAGAGTTTCCGCCGCGACCTGCGTCATCGATGTGTAGGTTCCGGGCCCCATGTCGCTGGCCGCGGCCTCAATCTCCACCAGGCCGCCACTCAGCATTCGCGCGCGGGCGCTGGCCGGGCTGTGGAACACGGGGTAGGTTGCCGACGCCATGCCCCAGCCGACCTGCAGCCGCCCGTCTCGCATGCTGCCCGGGAGCGACGTCCGCCGAGCCCAACCAAACTTAGATGCCCCGAGGGCGTAGCATTGTAGCAGAGATCGGCTGGAGAACGGCAGGCCCGTGCCCTGATCCATAGTGGGCTCATTGCGCCGGCGCAGTTCGACCGGGTCCATACCCAGCTGGTGCGCCATTTCGTCCATCGCGCTTTCCAGCGCGAACATGCCGGTAGACTCGCCGGGGCCGCGCATGAAGGTCGGCGTCGACGTATCCGTCGGAAGCAGGCGGTACCGCTGCCGGACGCTGGGTGCGGCATACATGTAGTCGGTCACTGTTGTCAGGGCCTCAACGAATTCTTCGTAGCGGCTAGTCTCCCCAGTGCCTTCGTGAACAATGCCGGTGAGGTGGCCTTCGCTATCGCACCCGAGGCTCACGCGTTGCCGGGTACGCGGGCGGTGACCGGTGATGCTGCCCATCTGGCGCCGATTCAGCACCAGCTTAACCGGCCTGCCCACTTCCCTTGCTGCAAGAGCTGCCAGGGTAACGTGCGGCCAAGTACGCAAGCTGGTACCGAACGCACCGCCAATGAAAGGGCAACTCACTTCCACTTTCTCGCGCTCCAGTCCGAAGATGGCGGCGATCTCAGCCTGCTCGGCCACCACGAACTGACTCTTACTCCACAGCTTCAGTCGGTCGCCCTGCCAAGCCGCCACCGTTGCGTGGGGCTCCATCGGGTAATGGATCTCCCGTGCAACGTCATAGACCGCATCGACCCTGAAGGCCGACGCGGCGATCGCCGTATCTGCGTTGCCGCGAAACCTATCGCCGATGACGCGAGCGCCCGCACCGCGGGACGCCTCCGGCACTATGGTTTTTACAGCGAGATCTTCGAAGGCGACTATAGGAGGCGCTGCCTCGTACTCGATGCGTAGGGCATGCCCGGCGTGTTCCGCCTGCTCGATGGTCTCAGCTACCACGACGGCAACTGGCTGGCCGTGGAAGCGCACCGCATCATCCTGCAGGACGTGCAGTCGCTCGCCGATGCCCGGATCGATAGGCGACTTGTTCGGCGCATATGCCAAGCGCGGTGCGTTGCGGTGGCTGATTACTGCCAGCACGCCGGGCATTGCCAGCACCGGGCGTTCATGGACGCGTAGCACGCGGCCCAGGCCGATCGTTGCGGTCACTAGTACTGCATGGCACTGCCCAGGCTGGTTGAACTCGGCGGCGTAGCGAGCGGCACCAGTGACTTTGGCGCGACCGTCAACCCGGGTGATTGGTCGGCCGATCAGGCCTGGTGTGGCGGTCATGTCGTCCCTCCCGTCATTTCCAATGCGCGAACCAGCGTCCGCGGCAATAGGTCGAGCTTGAAGTGATTGCCAGACATCGGCCGCGCACCTTCGATCGCGAGGCGTGCCGCCGTCTCGAAGGCGGCGCGGCCTTGCGGCTGCCCGACTAGGGCGTCTTCGCAAGCTCGAAGCCGCCACGGGATTGTGCCGACTCCCCCTGCGGCCACCCGCGCCGCTCGGATCAGGCCGTCCTCCACCACAAGCGATGCGGCGACCGACACCACGGCGAACTCGTAAGACGCGCGGTCGCGCACCTTGAGGTAGCGTCCCTGCCGCGCCAGCAGCCCACCGGGAACGTGGATCGCAGTGATTATTTCCCCGGGTCGCAACCAGTGCTCCAAATGCGGCGTGTCTCCAGGCAAGCGGTAGAGCTGCTCCACCAGCAAGCTGCGCTCCCCCGCCGAGCTGGTCAGCGTAATACTTGCCTCCAGCGCTACCAGCGCCACTGCGAGGTCCGACGGGTGCGTCGCGATGCAGGACGGGCTGGTTCCCAACAGCGCGTGGCCATTGTTTGTTCCAGTCAGGGCAGCGCAGCCGCTGCCGGGAGCCCGCTTGTTGCAGGAGGCGTCGCGCATTCGAAAATAGGGGCAGCGCACTCGCTGGAGAAGATTACCGCCGACCGAAGCCATGTTGCGGAGCTGTGGCGAGGCGCCCTGGATCAGGGCCTCCACCACCAGCGGTTGCTCCCGCTGCATGCCTGGATGCGCTGCCACCTCACTCATGCGGCACAGCGCGCCGATCACCGCAGCTTCGTCGCCGCTGCGTAGGAAGCGCAGCGGTAGAGCGTTGATGTCAACCAGGCGCTCCGGCAGCTCGACCTCCTCGCGCATAAGGTCCACCAGCGTCGTGCCGCCAGCGATATAGCGGCCACCTGATTGCGCGGCGGCCAGAGCGTCCGGCAGGCTGCGCGCCTTGTTGAGGGTGAAGGACTGCACGGTCAGCTCCTCTCGTTGGCGGCGGCAATGGCGGCGCAGATGCCGGGGTAGGCGCCACAACGGCAGATGTTGCCGCTCATCCAGAAGCGGATCTCTTCGGGCGAGCCGGCATGCCCCTCGGCCATGCAGCCGATCCCGGAAAGAACCTGACCGGGCGTGCAATAACCGCACTGGAAGGCGTCGTGCTCAATAAAGGCGGCTTGCAGTGGGTGCAGCCCCTCCGAGTTGGCGATCCCCTCAATAGTAGTGATGCTTGCACCGTCCTGCATGGCGGCCAGGCAGAGGCACGCATTTACCCGCGCGCCGTCGAGTAGCACGGTGCAGGCGCCACAGGCGCCCTGGTTGCAGCCCTTCTTAGTGCCAGTCAGGTCCAGCCGCTCCCGCAGTACATCCAGCACGGACTCACGTGGGTCGATGTCCAGCTGGTGGACCTGACCGTTCACTTTGAGGCGCACAGGATAGCTGTTGGCACTGCTAAGGGGTGGGGTCAGCGCCGTCGCCGTCGCCGTCGGCATGGACCCTGCAGCCATGACGGCCCCAAGCTGCAGCACTTCACGGCGCGACAGGTTGCTCGGCACGCTGACTACGCTGTAGGGCGGCTCTTGATCAGACGGCTTTTCCATAACAGCATTCCCGAATTGCGCTGTTCGGCACCTTGCCGGCGGTCGAGCTGGCGGGCCGTCGCCGCATTGCGACGGGTATCGCCTGATTGCGGCCTTCACGCCGGTTCTGCGGTGTGCGAGAGCACAGTTAGCTGCGCCCCACCTTGGACAGATGGCTTCCTCCGCCCACTCAGACGGTTTACAAGCTTTTAAAGTATGCAATTCCGCGAGGTGGACTCGCCTTCGGATCTGCAGGGCGAGGTACGGAAGAACCTATGTCGAAGCAGAGGCAAGCCTCCGAGGGGCAAGAACTGGCCAGCCACGGAAAGCATCGTGGTCCAGCGCAGGGGCAGGCGACTTGACCCAGCGACTATTTGTATTCAGTAGATTCCGACTTCTCCCCCAGCAACGGCTCTTGCTGGATGGCGAGGTCTCTGTGGCATTGGGCAGCCGTGCGTTGGACCTGCTTGCCTTGCTGCTGGAGAGGGCCGGCGAGACGCTGAGCAAGGACGAGCTGATCGCCAGCGTCTGGCCCGGTCTGCATGTCACCGACGTTAGCCTGCGGGTCCACATCGCCGCCATCCGCAAGGCGCTCGGTGAAGGTGCTGGCGCACGTTTTATCTCCAACGTGCCGGGGCGCGGCTACGCATTCGTGGCGCCGGTCACGACGGAGCAAGCTGCGCGGGCATCCCCGGAACAGGCGCGACCGGACGGTCCGCCCCGCGCCGCGTTCCATGAGCTGCCACTTTCCCTGACCCGCATCTTCGGTCGCGAGGAGATTCTGCGACGGCTGGCGGAGCAGCAGTCGCATCGCCGCCTCGTCACCCTCGTGGGACCGGGCGGCATCGGAAAGACCACAGTCGCCGTCGCGGTCGCCCGTGCGATAGCCGGTCAGTACAACGATGGCGTATTGTTCCTCGACCTCGCGCCGATCGCCGATCCCAGCTTCGTGCCTCACGCCCTCGCATCGGCGCTGGGCATCGCGTTACAGATGGATGATCCCATCGGTTCGCTAGTGGCCGCCCTGCGCGGCAAGCGAATGCTGCTGGTCATGGACAGCTGTGAGCGCGTGGTCGAGCAGGGCGCTTCTCTCGCCGCCGCACTGCTGCGGCGGTTGGACGGTCTCAATATCCTGGCGACGAGCCGCGAGGCGCTGCGGGCGGAGGGGGAGTGGGTGCACCGCCTGCCGCCGCTGCCATCGCCACAGCACCTGCCAGAGGCCGGCTCGGCCGAGGCGCTGCGCTTTCCAGCGGTGCAGCTCTTTGTGGAGCGCGCCTCCGAGGGCCAGGACGACTACCGCCTGACGGATGGCGACGCGCCCTATGTGGCGCAGATCTGCAGTCGGCTGGATGGCATCCCGCTGGCCATCGAACTCGCTGCGGGCCGCATGGATAGCATCGGCGCCAGGGCTTTGGCGGAACAGCTGGACGACCGGTTCCGCGTCCTCACCCGTGGTCGGCGCACGGCGCTGCCGCGGCATCAAACGATGCTGGCGACGCTGGACTGGAGCTTCGCCCTTCTTTCAGCGCCGGAGCAGACGCTGATGCTGCGCCTCGCCGTTTTTCAGGCGCGCTTCAGTTTGGCCGCGGCCGGTCACCTCTGCGGCGACGACCCGCTACCCGCCGCCGACATGCAGGACGCGCTGAGCGACCTGGCCGCCAAATCGTTGCTGGTGGCGGAGGTCGGCGGGGCAGAGGTGCATTACCGGATGCTGGACACTATGCGCGCCTATGGCGCGACCAAGCTGGCCGAGAGTGGGGAAGGGGCGACCTACGCCCGCCGCCATGCCCGCTGGATGAGGCAAGTCTTCGAGACAGCGGCGCGTGAGTGGGAGGAGCAACCCTCTGACGTCTGGCTGGTCCGCTACGCGCCCCAGATCGATGACCTGCGCAGCGCGCTGGGCTGGGCCTTTAGCGAGAACGGCGACGCGGAACTGGGTGTCGGGATCACTATTTCGGCTGTGCCGCTCTGGGCCGAGCTCTCGATTGTTGATGAGTGTCTGGGCTGGGTCGAGCGGGCCTTGGCAGCCTCCTCCGTGCTGCCGGTGCAGAGCCAGAGGTGGCAGATGCAGCTCCATGCCGCGCTCGGCGGGCTGCAGATGTATGCGACGAACCGCATGCAGCAGGCCAGCGGCGCCTGGTCGGAGGCGCTCAGGATCGCCGAGAACATCGGTGATGAGGACTACCAGCTTCGCGCCATTCGCGCCCTCTGGGCGGGGAGCATCAACCAAGGAGAGTTCCTTCGTGCGCTGGATTATGCCGAGCGCTTTCGTGACCTGATCGCCGACACTGATGCTAGAGCGGATCAGCACGTCGCAGAGCGCATGGTTGGCACGGCGCAACACTTCCTGGGCCACCAGGTGGCAGCGGAAGCGAACATTGACCGCATGCTGGCCGGCTATGTGGCACCGGCCCAGCGTTCGCACACCGTTCGCTACCTGTTCGACCAGCGGGCCTCGGCGCGGATAATCCGCGCCAGGCTGCTCTGGCTAAAGGGTCGGCCGGACGCGGCGCTGGCCGAAGCTGCCGAGACCATCGCATACGGTCTTTCAATCGACCACACGCTGACGCTGTGCAATGTGCTGACTCAGGCTGCATGCCCGCTGACTTTGGCGGTGGGCGACATTAGCCAAGCGGAGCAGTATGTAGCCTTGCTGCGACAGCGAACGGAAGCTATGGCGCTGGATGTCTGGCGCACCTACGCTGTGTGCTTCGACTGCGATCTGATGATCCGGCGGGGGGACTTGGCGACGGGCCTCGTGTCGCTGCGTAAGGCCGTTGCCGCCTTGCGGCGCACGGGCTTCGGGCATTACCTCACCTCTTTCCTGATGATTGTGGCCCAAGGCGAGTGCCGGGCTAACCAACATGCCGCGGCCGCTGCTGCCTTGGCAGAGGCGCTGAGAAACTGCACTCGCACTGGGGAGGCTTGGAACCTTCCTGAGCTGCATCGCTTGCGTGGTGAGCTTGCGCTGGCAGTCGGCACCGCGGAGGCATCGGTCCTAGCACGGAAAGATTTCACCCACGCGCTCGACATTGCTCGGCAGCAGGGGGCTCTGGCCTGGGAGTTGCGAGCAGCTACTAGCATGGCGCGGCTGTTGCAAACCCAGCAGCAGGGTCGAGACGCCACCGACCTTCTGGAGCGAGTAGTGGACCGCTTCACTGAAGGCTTCGACAGGCCAGACCTGGCCGAGGCGTCCGCATTGTTGAACGCCCTGCGCCGGCCAGACAACGCTTAACACTGCTTAACACCCTCTGCGCGCGTTAAAAGCGCTACCTGCCTGGATGCTTCTCGTAAAAGGTGTGCAGAACTTGCGCGGGCGATCGACGACCCTAAAGCTGTCCCGTCGGCGGACATTCCTCGACCCAGAGATGCAGGCCTTCCTGGACGACTGCATACTCTCCGGCAAGCCGATGCTGCACGACCTGCCCGTTGCGGAGGCGCGCCAGGAACTGACGCGTCTTCAGGCGATCGGGGCGTCCGCATCGCCCGTAGCTGTCCAGTTTTTGCAAGTCGAGGTTCCTGGCAGGCCCGCCGTGTGCCTGCGCATCCTGCGCCCTCTGTATGCTGAGGGCAGCTACCCATTCGTGCTATATCTGCACGGCGGAGCCTGGGTGGCAGGTGATGCCACCAGTTACGCACGGCTTGTAAGCGAGCTGACCAACAGCCTCCCAGCAGCCATCGTCTTCGTCGAGTACAGTTTGGCACCGGAAGCCCTTTTTCCCGTGCAGGTAGAGGAGGCTTATGCCGCCCTGCTGCACGTTGTGGCCGAAGCCGATGCACTTGGCTTGGACAGTTCTCGCATTGTGGTTGCTGGCGACTGCGCAGGCGGCAGTATGGCGGCTGCCATAGCTCTGATGGCCAAGCAGCGTCGCGGGCCAGAGATCGTCTTTCAACTTCTAATTTGCCCGTTAATCGACGAGCCGTCACCCGCGCCTGGTGAGGAGCCTACGCCTTGGCTTACCCGGTCCGCACTGCGCAACAGGTTACGGCTCGCGTTTCCCCAACAAGTCTCACGCGGGCAGATCACTGCGTTTCCGCTGAAAGCCAATTTGGCGGAGCTGAACGATTTGCCAGAGGCGCTGGTCATTGTCGCGGAACACGACATCATGCGCGCACCAGCGGAGCACTTTGCGCTTCGCCTGGCCGAGGCGGGCGTCGCCGTTACCTGCACCCGTTACAATGGGGTGATCCACGATTTCCTGCTTTTGAACGCGCTGGCGCATACTGCGCCGGCGCGTAGCGCAATGGCTCAGATTTCCGGTAGTCTGCGGGCGGCCTTGTACCAGGGTTAACGCTTGCGAACGAATGTGAGCGGCGGCACAACGCTTAACAACGCAGTACCAGGACTGAACACCACACATCGTCCTGCTTGCCTTACTCCGACACGGTCATCATCCCAGGAGATGTTCCCGTGCTTGGAGAGCAAGCTACTGTCGGAGGCGTGGGTTCGCAGCAGGCGGCCCGGCTTTTTACTGCACATGCCATTTACCTGCTGTGCGCTGAGTTCAGGCGATTAGAGCAGGCTGCCGCGCCGCGACGCGGGTTAGCCGAGTGGCAAGTTAAACAGGTCACGCGCTACATGCGCGAGCATCTCGATGAGGAGATGGGCCTCGCCAACTTAGCAGCAATGGTGCGGCTTAGCCGCTCGCATTTCTGCACGGCCTTTCGCCTAGCGACCGGCCAGACTCCTTATGATTGGCTGGTCGCGTTGCGCATTGAGAGAGCGCAGGAGCTCTTGAGTCTACCCGACCTGTCTATCACCGAAATCGCGTTGGCAGTTGGATACCAGACCCCCTCATCATTCACGGCTAGCTTTCGGAGGACAGTCGGCGTTACACCAACGGAATACCGACGGACGCTGTGCGAGATTGCCAGTATCCAGTGAGACTAGGCACGGAGTCAGCTTCATGATCGCCACGCGTCGCCACCTTGTCTGCGGGGCGGCTGCCGGAGCACTCGCTGCAAAGGTTGGGCGCGCGCAAGGGCTGACGCCGATCCGTTTGGGAATCCTCGGCGACTTCTCCGGCCCCTACCGCCATCTCTCCGGACCCGTGAACGTCACCTGCGTGCGTCAGGCCGTTCTGGAAGCCGGTCTGGCCGAACGTGGCATACCCGTTGAGGTGGTGCAGGCCGACCACCAACAGCGGCCGGATATAGGGCTTTCAATTGTGCGGGAATGGTTCGACCGCGGCGCGGTGGACGTGGTGCTGGAGGTGAACAACTCTGCTGTTGCCCTGGCCTTGAACCGCTTATGCCAGGATAAGGATCGTATTCACCTGAATACCGGGGCTGCGACGTCGGAGCTGACGGGCACACATTGCGGCCCGAATACCATCCACTGGGTTTTCGACACCTATATGGCCGCGCGCTCCTCGGGCCGAGCCACGGCCCGAGCTGGAGGCACTCGCTTCTTTTTTATTACTGCCGATATGGCGTTCGGCCACCAGATGGAGCGGGATTTAGCAATCTTCATTGCCGAAGAAGGCGGTCGGCTCCTGGGCAAAGTACGATATCCTTTCCCGTCCACGACCGATTTCTCTTCCTATTTGATGAGCGCGCGTTCAAGCGGCGCGAACGTGATCGCCTTCCTGGCCTCTGGAACCGACTTCATTAATTGCGTTAAGCAGGCGCATGAGTTCGGCCTCAACCAGAACGGCAGGCGACTGCTCGGGACCGTCGGATTTATCAACGATGTGCATAGCCTGGGTCTCGAGGCGGCGCAGGGCCTTCTGCTAACGGAATGCTTCTACTGGGACCTAAACGATCGGACGCGTGCCTTCACTGCCCGAGTTCTGCCGATGACAGCCGGCAGCTATCCGAACCAGTGCCAAGCCGGAGCTTACTCTGCCGCGTTGCACTATCTCAAAGCGGTTGCCCAACTCGGTCATGCCCGTGCCAAGCGGTCCGGACGCGAGATAGTGGAATTGATGAAGCGGATGCCGACCGATGACGACGTGTTCGGCCCGGGTCTGGTCCGTGCTGACGGCCGCAAAATCCACGATGTCCACCTTTTCGAGGTTAAGCGCCCGGAGGAATCGCGTGGCGGCTGGGATTACCTAAAGCTGGTCTGGACGTCCCCCGCCGTCGAGGCATTCCGGCCGATGGAGGCGGGCGGCTGTCCGATGGTGACACGGCTTTAGTGTGAGAAAACCCGGCCGTGCGTTGAAGCAGCTGTCGGTCTATTCCGCATGGGCGTGAAATCTACAAGTCATCCCAGCAGATCGGACTAGCATTGATCTTGGGCGATATCCTTCTCCCTGAGGCGCGACAGCTGCGGTGTGGCTCAACGTTGAACGATTCTGCCCCGCGTGCCTAAACGCGGCGGCCATCGGATGATCCTCCGAAGTCGCGGCAGCGAGTGTGAGGCAAGACGGATACTGCCACGCTCGATCCAACTGACCGATCTTTCGTTTATCGATAGCTAATCGCGGCGGAGTGTCATTGGATCGTGACGCAACCAGCCGGAGTATATGATTGCATATCCTTTCGGTCCGTCGCCGGGGCTCGCGGATTGTCAGTATAACATTTTCCTCGTGCTTCTGAGGTGTCTACTTATTAAAGTCTGCACAATTGGCTGTGGCGTAGCCGTCTGCAACTGGCACGAGACCTCATGGTAGCTTCAGATTTTACTCACAGGCACATAACACCGGTATGCAGCATTGCACAGAAAAGCCGACTTTCACAAACATCCAAGCGTTCGGGCGGCTCAGCGCTGGACGCTTGGCTTCGATCTTGCACCTACTAATTTCTAAACCGCAAACCAGCAATGGTGCCCCTTGTCAACAGCGAGCAGAATGTCAGCAACCTGGAAACTGACATCGTGGGCAAGCTACCCGCTTCAGATCAACGCAGGTTGAACGATCCTCAGGGGCCAGGAATCGACTTCAAAGTTACAAATTTCAGAACGATCGCCAGTTCTGAAATTCTGCGGAAAGATAGTTCACCTAAACCGGCCTCGTAGACACAACGGATTGATCATGACAGTGCATTCTAACCTTCCAGGCTTCATCAGCCGTTCTGAGGATCGCCAGTGGCTGGAGTTCGGCGGCGAGCGCGTCAGCATACGGCTCGCTAGCAAACACACCGGCGGCAGCTGCTCGATCGTTGAGGGTGTTCTCGCTCCGCTGAGCGGCCCGCCGCTTCACATCCACCAGCACGAAGACGAGATCGTCCAGGTGTTAGAGGGCGAGCTACGGTTTATGTTGGGGAAGGAAGTCTTTGATGTAGCTGCAGGGAGCTACGTGTTCATCCCACGCGGGATGGCGCATACTTGGCGCAACTTGACGGATACAACGGTCCGGGCAGTTGGTTTCTTCTCGCCCGGCGGCGCTGAGGCAATCTTTGCGCAGTTTGCGGACTGCGGGTCCGAAGACTTAGCTGCGCTGGCCAACGTGCACGGTACGATCTTCGTGGGCCCGCAAATTGGCAGCTGAGCTTGCACGGTCAGCTTTGCGTTCCGCCTCATAAATCCATCCGTCGGGTACAAAGGCGAAAGGGTTAGAGTCACTGGTTAAACAGACGCGGTCGCCGGCCATGGATCTGGTGACCGCGTCCCGCCGCTTGAAGACGGATGACAGCGTCATCCATAAGTCGGTGTCGCAAGATATCCTGCCTCGGGACTCGAGCACCGAGGCTTGGAGGTCGGCTACGAGTTGGACCATAAAGCTATCGTGGCGCACAGCCGGCTCACGCCCATGCCACTAATTGCCGATCGTCCGGCATCAACTACCCGGTCAATGCGCGCTCGGCCTCTCCGGCCAGCGGCACGCGAGCGTCCTCGGCCAGCTCGGACGCCGTACAACGGATATGCGCCCTTCGCGCCCCTTGACGCCACCAGGTCGGAGAAATCCAAATCCGCTGTGCCATTCTCAACACCTTCATTGTTCTTGCAACACTCGACACATTTGTACCCGCTCGATTATACGGCGAAACGCATAATTGCCGCCCAGGGCGGATCACACAACAAAACCAATTGCAGTCGACCAAATAGAATCAAATCGAACACAGTCACAATTAGGCAGCTACTTGGCTGTCAAGCTTTGGCCTGGACTGGCGGCAGGACTGGATCAGCCGTTTACTCTGGGCTGAGGCGGTCCGCTCGGACTAGCCTGCCGCCACGCGACCCGCGCAATACGGTACCACCTACGACACACGGGTGAGGGCTACTTCGAGGAGCTCAGAGTGGCTCAGCTCTGCGACACAGGCTGAGCATTATATGCCACTTAAATCTACGAGCACTCCATGCCTAAATAGACAACTTCAGCGTGGGCGGGAACGGCGCCATGCACCTGGCGTAAATCCGACTGATCGTTTAAACTGACGGGTGAGATGACTCTGATCTGCGAAGCCACACTGATCGGCAATATCAGCAAGCGAGAAATTAGACTTAAGTATGAGATCCCGAGCGCGTTCAACACGGCAGAGCTGTAGCCAGCTATGAGGAGTATGCCCCGTTGATGCCTTAAACGTACGTATGAAGTGGAACACAGATAGACCGCATGTGTTAGCAATCTCCTGCAAAGACACTTCACGGTGCAAATTACTCGCGATTATTTCCTTGGCGCGCCGGACCTGCCACAGCGCTAGACCTCTCGAAGTTGAGCTAATCTTACTAGCTTGGCCATACGTAGAACAAAAATGTGCCGTCAGCGCGAGTAGTAGGTGGTCGAGAAAAAAATTCGTGGTGCGGTTTTGCTCTACCATTGCGTCCAACAATAACGGAACCATCCGCTGCACGGTGATATCGTATGTGTTCCAGTCGGTATGAGGACGAAGAACAGCAACGGGTGAGAGTCCCGCATCTTGTGCAACATCATCAAGCGCTTGCCGCGGAATATGTATGTACAAACATAGTGGCGATACCGCGCCAACTAACGACATCGGGGCGACATTAAGATCAATGAGGTGGATATGTCCCGCATGAAGGGCAGGGGCCACGGTGGAGCGGCCATTGATAAAATGCTCATGAGGCGGACCGTTGCTCAAGTGGTAAAGGGCGACGAAGCCGTCATCCTGCGGCATTGAAATTGAGAGATTGAGGGCAGACGGATCAGGTGCAGTAGGCACAAAGCGGCGAATGCGTAGTTTTGACCGCCTAGTATGAACGACGGAAGCAGGAGGCAGCGACACGACACTACCAAAAGGATCGAACATCACAGTTTCGTTAATCATAAAGTAGCTGTCCAGGTGCGTATCTCGATACGCTGGACATAGTTACTGCACGCCGCTGCAGCAAGTGCGCCCGGAAGTCCACCGCGTCACGCATCTGATTGTGACCGTCCAGAAGGCGAATGGGTGTTGAGCTTTTGTCCGATTGCCCAACGCCGAACCTGCATGAGCGCTGGACAGAAAAGACTTGCTCTGTTGCGGGACGCGGAATGTGATGCCGCTCATTTCGATATTGACGTCAGATGGTCAGCAGGAGCACTAGACTTACCGGGGTGAAGCTGGGTTCTCTGGCTGGCACTTTCCATCAACTGATTATCTGTTGGTGATAGTGGTTCGAAAGGCGTTGAAGCTTCTACAGTCAAGGGTCACCGTAGCTGCCTGGAGCAAATGAGCTGGGTGGCAGAGATAGTCAAAGATCTTGCGTGCGACGTTGCGCTTGAGGCAAAGGATGACATCCGGCTTGCTCTTTCCCACGGTTGTGCGCCGCCAGACGTGGTCTAGGGTGGGCTGGTGAGGCCGCCTGCGCACGATGACCACGCGGTTAAGAGCGGCGTTGGCCTACCAGTCGCTGCCACGGCTGATGCGGTCCGGCGGCCTTATCGCTGGAGGCGGGGGTAGGGCAGGCGCCGCAGAATTTAATTAGGGCCGCGTCGGAGAGGATGCACTCGGGATGGTCGCCAGAGAGAGTAGCATCTCGGCCGCGGTGCCTGTGCCCTTGCCGCGGGCCTGTATAGCTCAGGCACGAGACTTTAGGTCAGTCACGCTCCCAAGGGCTTCGCCTCGGCTAACAGGCGCAGTATGCCCTCCACACGCCAACGCCGCCATCTATTCATCCCAGTGGTTATCTCCATCCTGCCTTAGTCCTCAGCGCCGCACTTACGTGCGTCGCTTAGGTCAGTACTCATCACCTATCACAAGAAGCGGCCCTCGCCGGACGGCTGACCTCTGGGAGGCGCGCCCATTTACGGCACTGCGTCTCGAACCGTGTCGACACTCGTGCTGAATACATAGCCCAATCCGCGCTCGGTGCGGATAAGGGAGGGTTGCGACGGCTCCTGTTCCAGTTTTCGGCGTAGCCGCAAAATGGTGACGTCGATGCTGCGGTCATACACGTCCTGGTCGTTGCCGCGGCTGTTGAGCAGGAGCTGGTCGCGGCTCAGGATCTGATTCGGCGCCTTAAGGAAAGCATGCAGGAGATTGGCTTCCCCACGTGTCAGCCGTACTACTTTCCCGTCTGACGCTTTTAACCAGCGTCCATTCAGGTCAAGTTCCCAGTTTCCGAAGCGGAAACGCAGAATTCTGCGGCGGGAGGTTGTCCCGCGGCCCGTAGCATCGACCCGCCGCAAGATGGCTCTCACGCGCGCCAGCAGCTCACGTAGCCCAAAGGGCTTCGGCAAGTAGTCATCAGCGCCAAGCTCCAGCCCGACCACCCTGTCAGCCTCGTCAGTCAGGTGCCCCGTAATGATAATCACTGGCGCGCTGGTCAGATCCCCTAAACTGCGGAGCAGCTCCAGCCCATCCTCGCCAACAAGTTGGAGTTCAAGGATGATGAGGTCCACCGGCTGCCTGCGGACGATCTTGAGCATGTCCGCGCCGTTCGTCACCGAAGTCACCAGAAAGGCGTGCTCGGTCAGGTAGTCGCGCACTATACGGCGCATGTAAGCGTCGTCGTCCACCACAAGTATATGCGCTTGCATCATAGCTTTTGCTCGAATGGGCGTGCGGGGTGGCGAGCCAACCTCTGTTCCATCAGATCGCCCAAAAAAACTACTCTTCCGAGCTGAAGTCTGACGCAGCTACAATCGATGCCCAATGCCTTTGTTCTGTGCGGATACGCTCTGCGAAATCCAAAGGGGTGCTCGTTACGCTTCGGTACTCGAGGAGGGCGAGTGCGTTTTGCAGATCTGTCATGGCAGTCACTTCCATTACTGCTTGGCTTAGACTCTCCACGATTGTGGCGGGCGTCCATGCTGGTAACAGAAAGCCGAACCATTCTTCTGCAGTAAGCTCGGGGTGGCCGAGTTCCGCAAAAGTTGGGAGCTCCGGTACGCGACCAAGCCGCTGTGCTGCAGAAATACCAAGAATCCTTACCTGGCCAGCTCGATAAAGTGGCATAACATCTCCGAGCACCACTGACACGAATGAGATCTGCTTGGACAGTAGGTCCTGCAGAGCAGGTGCTGCGCCGCGATAGGGAACGTGGATCGTGGAAATAGAAAGTGCTCTGGCTACTTGCACTCCGAGAAAATGCGGCATTGATCCCGCAGCGGGACTCGCGAACGAAATCGCAACAGGTTGGAGTTTAGCCCAAGCGGCCAGCTCCGCCAGACTCCGTGCTGGATGATCAGCTCGAATTGCGAGGGCGAAGGGGAAGGCGCAGACGGGTGAAACCGGGGTAAAGTCCGTAAGCGGATCATAGCGTAGCGTGCGGGAGTACGTGGACGGATAGACAGTCAACGTGCTTGCGGGAGTAAGAATGAAGGTACTGCCATCAGGACGCGCCACCTTCGCCATATCTAGCGCAACACGACCGCCGGCACCGGTGCGGTTCTCCACGACAACTTGCGTCGCGAATTTGCCTCGCAGCCGCTCTGAGTAGAGGCGGGCCACGATATCTATTGAACCACCCGCTGGGAAGCCAACTAGCGCCCGCGCAAATTGGTTGGATACCAGTGAACCTGCCATCAACGGGCGGCTACCGGTGCCAGCAGCGGTACTCAGCCCCGCGAGACTGCCTGCAAAGGTACGCCGGCTTATCTTCCTCATGTGATCATCTTTCGTCGATAACCCGCTGTCGCCCAGTTCGGGGTAGCGCAGCAGAGACTACAGGCGCGTTGTTGAGTTATGCTGAGCTCGATGAGATTACCCAGCCATATGTTATCCCGGCTGTGGCATCTTTCATTCCATGCGGGAGGCAGATATGTCGTTTTCTAGAACCGGCATTATTTCGCCCCTGATTGCCGCAACAGTCGCTAACGATGCGGCGAGCGGAAGATTGCCGAACGCCACCTGACACAGAAGGTAAGTAACGCCTGCGCTTCGCGTCTGCTTCATTATTGCCTCACGCACAGTGCTGACTGAGCCTACAATACATATTCCATTAGCCATTGCCTCTTCGAAGCTTGGAGGGGCTTTGGGCGGTTGGGTGATGCCATGCTGGCGTTCCAAATGACCGAGCATCTGGTACCAAGATGCGTAGGCTGGTTTAGCGAGATCCTCCGCCTCGGCATCTGTCTGCGAAATCACAATGTGCCGGGCCATTCCAAGGAGAGGCATACCGGTTTCTCCGGCCGGCCAATTTGCCCGGTAAGCATCAGTTACCGTGCGCACTTTCTCCACACGCCCGAAGCTCGCCAAGTTCATTCCATTTCTCGCAGCCCAAGCTGCAGTCGACGGGTTGTTGGCACCGTACCAGATTGGTGGGCGAGGGCTTTGAAAGGGACTTAGTGCCACCGGCACGTCCCGTAATTGGAAAAAGCGTCCAGCGTAGGAGATCGGACTACCGACCATCGCCATCTGGATGATGTCCCATGCTTCGCGGAACCGATCCCCCGCGCTCTCCACCTCCACACCGAAAAACCTAAGCTCTATTCCAGACGTACCACGACCGATTCCAAGTTCCACCCGTCCGCGACTTATCTGATCAAGCATGCATGTTTCTTCAAAGGTCTTGAGTGGATGCTGAAGGGTCAGAAGCGAGACTAGTGTGCCGAAGCGCAGTCGCTTAGTGCGCTGTGCAAGCGCGGAGAGAAATACCGACGGTGAGGAAGCAATTCCATGAGGCGTGCCATGGTGCTCAGCCACATGGTAAGCACGGAAACCGGCCGCATCGCACGTCTCTGCAAGTTGCAGGCGATCCTCGTACTGCCGCGCATGGCCAAGACCCGAGTCATCAAGATGGTCGAAGATGCCGAATTGAAGCATTGGATCCCTAGATGAGAGCTAAGCCGAGAGAGGCAAACGTATGCTTCTCGCCATCCCATGGCTTGATCGATCTGGGCATAAATAGATGCATTTTGCGCCCACTCAGAGGCTGGCTTGAGAGAGCAGTTTCAGCGCCGAGGTAATCGGAATTCATGGCTGCATACTTTTGATCTGCTACCATCCGGGATAGCCACGCTCCCAGGTGCGCTGCTTGCTACCACCACGCACAAAACTGCCGAACGACCGCTACGGCGCCTCCCTGGCCGAGCGCGGCACTGCCGCGGGCATGCACTGGTAACGACCGCCTTGACCATTGGAAAATAACGACTGGAACGACGTCCGGACGAGGCCGAGCGCAGCACGAGCCTCGCCAGGAAAAGAAACGCCAGAGCCGCACCTCCACTGGCCAGTTTGGGCATCTTCCCGTCCGCTGTTAGGTCTCGAGCATTCAGGCGTGGAGGTCGGCGACGAGCGGGGCTACGACGGTGCATCGGTGCAGGAGGCGGCCGGCAGCCAGACACCCTTCACTGTCCGCTCGGCGTCGTGTACCCCGGTCGACGCATCTCACGGCCTCAGCGGCGAGCGGAGCACGTGCGACCGCGGACAGGTCGAACAGCTTCCTGCGGAAATGCACCCGGCAGGCCGCCTCGGTGATCGGGGCCGGCTTGCGGTTTGGTCGGTAGAGCTTTTCGAACCCGCCGTATGTGTCGGTCAGCAGGATCTCGGCGTAGGTGGCTAAGTTCCGTCTCGGGTTATCGGCCGCGCCGTCACGGGAGAACTGGAACAGGGCGGCGGGCGGGGCTGGTCCGGCAAAGGACCGGTCGTCACGCATAGTGGTTCAGAGGCGGGCCGTGATAAGGGCGTGCGGGGGTGAGAGCACGGCCGCCGCAGTGCCGACCCAATCGGCCAGGGTGGAGACGCTCAGCTCCACCCCCTCCTGGGCGTAGGTCTTGCTCTGGCGGTGCAGCGGCAGGTCCTGGTCGTACTCGGCCTCCAGTATCAAAGCCAGCATGTTCGACCTGGCACGCCCGCGGGCGAGACAATGGAATGGCGAGGGTGGCTGGGTGACGGCCTCGCAGGCGTGGCAGATCACCTTGGTCCGCTCTGCAGCCCAAGCCCGCACGGTCTGGGCCGCCTTCCAGGACCGGAGCACCTCCTCAAGGGTCTCGTGACGTCCTCGGCCAGCTTGGAAGGCCCGTCGCCGCAGCAGGGGTAGGCGGCGAGCGTCGGCACCACTATCCGCTCGCTCGCCAGATAGGCAGGTAAAGCGCCCCGGACCGACTTGTGGGGCAGCGGTACCCCAGGCCGCTCCCCGCCCTGGCCCCCGGCCCGCGTCGTGTCCTCGGCCACGGTCGCGACGAGGTAGCCTAGCTCCATCTTCAATTGCTCGATGAGTTTGCGGCCGCGCTCGGAGAAGGCGCCGCACTTGTTGTGGCGCAGCTTGGCGATGACCAGCTTAAAGTGCGCAGTCATTGCCTCCGCACCGGGCGCGCGTGCCCCGCGCTCCACGGCAAGGGCCGACCGGAGCGCCTCAACCTCTCCGGTCTGATCCGGTACGGGCGTCATGGGATGAGTGAACCGGACGGCTGGACGCGCCGCCAGCACAGTAACCCTCGCCCTGGCAGGATCAGCCCACGACCCGCGGCCCGTAGGTACGCTGCGGGTTCCGCCAGTCGATTCCGTCGAGCGTGTAGGCCAGCTGGGAGGAGGAAATGGACACGGAACCGCCTGCAGGCGCTGGCCACAGGAAGCGTCTCCGCTCCAGCCGCTTGGCATAGAGCAACATGCCGAGCCCGTCGTGCCAGAGGATCTTGACCTGTTCGGCGCGCATGCCGCGGAACACTCAAAGTTCGCCCGCGTGGGGATCGCGCCCGAGCGCCTCCTGCACCTGCAGCGCCAGCCCGTTCATGCCGCGGCGTATGTCCGTGTGACCCACCGCCAGCCAGACTCGCACACCGGAGGGGACGGGGATCACCCGCGCAACCCCGACAGCACACGGCGGAGTGCGGTTAGTCCGATCTCCTCGGCCACGCGCAGGATCGTGCCGTCCGGCCTGACGATTTCGACGGAGCGGCTGCCCTCCACCACACCGTTCTCGGCGGGTTCGGCTGCAGGAAAATCCTGCAAAACGTGCACCGGGACAAAGCTCGCCGTCGCCACCGTGAGGCGTCCCCGCCGCGGCGCATCCCGCCACTGCCAGAGCAGGCCCCGACTGACGTCGTACCACTGCGCGACGTCGGTCAGCGTGGCGCCCCGTCCATCTCGGTCAGGATACGAAGCTTCTCCTCGACGCGCCAGCGCCGACGCTGCTCCACCCCGCTGATGATCTCTATCCCAAATCCCGCCTGCTCTTACCGACACTCTTAGAAACACAAGTAAGATCAGCGGACGCGCAGGTCAGGGAAGGCGGCTCTCCCCGGATGGATACGATAAGAGCGGTGTAGGGCGCTAATAATCGTGCAGTGTAGGGGACCGCAAGATCGCAATGTAGGACGGAACATCGAGCAGGCGCGGTGATCAAGGTGGTGGAAGTATGGAGATCTGAGCAGCACGGTGCCGCTCAGGACTCAATGGAGAAATACCATGCGCGCACTCTTCGCTTCGGCTGCTTTCACAGTGATGATGGTAGCCGGATTTAGCAGCCAATCACATGCATCGGGCGACAACAGGCCGCGATCGGGCATTGTGTCCAGCACCTCTGGCGCGACTGTTCCGGTCGCTGGCCCGACGGCTTCTGCTAGGCGGTCGCCGATTGTCCGGTCGCCGGATGCGCGTGGGTCGCGCGCGCTCAAGACGCTGGAGCGTTCCGGGGCAACAGGAGGTGGCGGTCAACACAGCTAAGTTGATAGGCTTGGCTAGAGATAGCGCTACGTCTCTCAGCCTAGAGGGGACCGGCCATGCCGATGGGCGGTCCCCAGCAAAGCTCAAGTTCAGTATGCAGGTGGGGCTTGGGTCTTGTGGTGCTGACCAGCTCCCCTGAGGTGATCCGGGCGTGCCTCTAGTGAATGATGCCAGGAGCCGCGGCTGATCCAAAAGGGACGGAGCTGTCCGACGGTGGTAAGTGGTGCTGCTGAGGCACCCCTGGCGCCGGTGGCCGGTGGCCGGTGGCCGGTGGCCAAGCGAGGACTGCCAGCGGCCAACGTTGTAGCGTCGACGTTGGACCCAGCCATCACGTTCGCCTCGGCCAGCATCATGAAGACTCCCGTGTTGAGCAGCTCATCCCGCAGCTTGCCAGTGAACCTCTCGACCTAGCCGTTCTTCCAGGAACTGCCCGGATCCATGTAGGCAGTTGTCGCGCCGGTGTCGGTGATCCCGCCCCTCCTTACGCTTGCTGCGAGCTCCAGCCAGATGGCAGACTGGATGTTGCCCGGCGTGCCGCACTGGATGAGCAGATCCGACAGCAAGTAGATCACTTGCGTCGCGTAGAGCTGACGGCTCACTCGGATCACTAGGCACTCCCGGGTGTAGTCGTCGACGACGTTCAATATCGGTAGCTTGCGACCATCATGCTTCCGGTCCCCGACGAGGTCATGGGAGCAAACATGGATGAACGCTCCGTGCGCAACCGCACGCAGGAAACGCTATTCAGACAGAGCCGACCACGCTCTTGCTGCTGGGCCGCGACCTTCAGCCCACCGATGCGCCATACCTGCTCCACCCGCTTGTGGGTGCAGGACCAGCCCTCGCCTTGCAGCAGCGCCGAAAACCGCCGGTAGCGGTTCCGGCCGAACCGCCGGGCCGAGTCGACGATGCTTGTCCTCAAGACCGCCTCGTCACGCGGCGAAGCCGCCGCGCTTCGCTGCGTCGACCGGTTCTACCTTAGCACCGCGCAGGCTCGGCGCTCCGACGCGCCGAGCTGTCGCGTCACACCCCATCAAAGCCCGGCGTCGCGCCGAACTCATTATCTTCCAAGGTAGTCTCCTTCAGAAGCACATTGGCTAGCGTCACGTTCGAAGTCGCCCGACGCAACCGTGCGCTCTCCAGCTCCAGCTCGATTAGACGCCAATCTTGTCCAGCTGAAAACTGCCGTACTCTGCCCGCTAATGAGAATACACTAGCTCCGAAGCCGGATCACCCGCACCGGGTCGGACCACAAATTTGCGATGGCCTGTCAGAACCGCGACATGCTGCAGCTTGGCGACGATCTCCCCCGGCTTATGCCTCTTCTTACGGTCCTCCTCCACCTCCCTCTGATAGACGCCCGACCACATAACCGGCGAACTACCCCTAAGGGGACACGGCACTTGCCGCTATTTCAAATAGCTACCTTTAAAAGGTCTTGAAGATAGCGGCATTGCGGCGTATCAGGCGCGAGACGGTTCACAGAAGACCGCACTGGAACTGCTCGGTCCGGCCTACCATAGCGGAGACAAGCCTTGCCGTCTGAGAGTCCTAGTAACCAGACTACCCGCCGCCAAGTACTGTTGGCCGGCCTAGCCGGCCCCAGAGTCGCCTTGGCCCAGAATGCAGCTGCCAGCTATCCTGACCGCCCAGTGCGGATCATTGTGCCCAACGCCGCCGGCGGCTCGGCGGACACCATTACGCGCATGCTGGCGCAGGAACTGCAACGCCGTCTGAGCCAGCCCTTCCTGATCGAGAACCGGACAGGCAGCAACGGCATTATTGCACTGGATCACGTCGCGAAGTCGCGGCCTGACGGCTACACTCTGATTACTGCCTCGGTCTCGCAGATTGTCAGCAACCCGCTAGTCTACCGCAGCGTACCCTATGACATCGACCGCGACTTCCTGCCGGTGGGCATGCTCTGGGAGTACTACAACGCTGCTACCGTCGCGCCCTCGCGCGTGGATGCGGGCAGCTTCGAGGCCTTCGCCGCCTGGGCCAAGCAGCGTCGGATTGAGCCGATCTTCGGCTCTTACGGCATCGCGACGTCGCCGCATTTACTGGCCAGCCTTTATCTCAGCCGCGCTGGCCTCGAGGGCGTGCACGTTCCATATCGGGGTGGGGTGGAGATCGTGACGGCAATGATGCGCGGCGACGTACATTTCACCATCTCTGACCTAGCCACCCAGCTTCCCTTCATTCAGCGCGGCGACCTGCGAGCCCTGGCCGTCACCGGTCCGAAGCGCTGGCCCGCGCTGCTCAATGTTCCAACGGTCGCCGAGCTGGGACTGCCCTATCTGGAAGTGACCATTTGGAACGGCATGATGGCTCCGGCCGGCACGCCAGTCGCTGTTCTGGAAAGGTTGACCGAAGCAAATGCAGTCATCATGGCCGACCCTGCATTTCAGGAACGTGTGCGGTTAGCAGGCGCTATGCCGATGCTCCCTTCTCCGGAAGCGATGCGCCAGCGAATCCTGGCGGAGCGCCCGCGCTGGCAGGAAATGGTCCGCATCTCCGGCGCGCAGCCAGTGTGAGAAGGCGACGCCAGCCAGCCGGGTTGACGCTGCGCTATCTCCGCCGCCAGGAGCGTAGCGGATTGACGCGACATGCGGCAGCACCGCAGCCGGCCTGCGGGTATGTTCAAACTTGAAGGGCGTCCGCGTGTGCTCGACTTTGCAAGGGGACATCGTCCGCTTAGTTTGAGCCCACCTGAACAAGGCGGAGATCGACTTGTCTAAGCTGAGACTATGACGGGCAACGCCTTCAGCCAGGCCTCTAATTCCCAGCTCCGGGCTGAGTGCCTGAACTCCCCAGGGTTAATGTCATTAGCACTACTTTGGCAGGTCGGTTGAACCGGTCTACTGGTTAGGCACCATGATCTGGTGTGATTGAGCGCGGTCATGATGTCAGGCAGGGGCTGGCGGACGGAGCTGGGGTGCTGGCTGGTGCCGTTTGTGGCGGCGCTCGGGCATGCGGAGCGACGGGCGATGTGCCCGCTTCATGTCGCAGGCCTGATCGGACCAGGCGAGCGCAAGAGCATCCAGGCGATGGCCGAGCGCATAGGCCTTCCTGGCCACGACGCCCTGCACCACTTCATCGTGGGCGGGCCCTGGGACATCGAGCCGCTGGAGGCGGCGCTGGCGGTCGAGGCGGACCGGCTGGTGGGCGCGCCGAACGCGTCCTTCGTAATCGACGGCACAGCCCTGCCCAAGATGGGTCGCGCCTCGGTCGGCGTCGCGCCGCAGTACGTCACGGTACTCGGCAAGAACGCCAACTGCCAGACGCTGGTCTCGCTGACACTGGCCCTCGCCGAGGTGCCGATCCCAATTGTCCGAAGCAGTGCCTCAGACCCTCTCGGAGAGCGGGGTCAGCGAGCCGGTTCGCCCCGTGTGCTGGAGCTCTGGAGGACACCGCGCAGCAAGCCCGAGCTCGCCGTAGCCGAGTTGGACCGGGTCGTGGCAGCGGGGGCGCGGTTCGGCACCGTGCTGCCTGATGCGGGCTACGGCGTCAGCGCCTCATTCCGATAAGGCCTGAGCGCGCGCGGTCTGGACCGGGCGGTCGGGATCCCGCGCGTCCTCAAGGTCTACGCGGTCGACGTCGCCTGCCCCCGAGCCCGATCATCTCTCCCGCTCGGCCTAGGATGTCCTCGCGGGCGCCCTGCGGCGCACTATTGCCTGGCGCCGCGGCACCGAGGGGCGACTCACCGCCCGGTTCGCGGCCCTACCATCCGCGTCGCGGACGGACAGGCCTAGCAGATCGGCGGCAGGCCTGCGCAGCACCTTCTGGGCGGGGAAGCCTGGGTGGTGGGCGAGCGGCGCGCGTCGGACGTGACGAAGTACCACCTTTTCAGCCTGCTCGCCACGGGCCCCAACGCATTGGCACCTGCCATCAAGGCGTGCTGGAACTACGAGCAGGGGCACCAACAACTCAAAGAAGAGCTCGGCCTCGGCCACTTTCAGGGGCGCTCGTGGACTGGCCTGCACCGACACGCGCTGATGACGATGCTGGCCCTTGCGTTCCTGCGGCACCACCGCCTGACTGAGGCCTTGGAGACAACCTTAGGGGTCATCGACAGCTCCTGGATGTCGTTGACGCCGTGCTCCAGCGGGTCGTGGTAGGGACAGGCAGCCCCGATCCGCAGCATGCGCAGGATGACCTGGGCGTCCTTAGGATTGTTCCTGTCCCAGCCGTGTGCAGGGCAGTCTCGTGCGGGCCAGAGCCACCGAGGAGATCAACCGAACGCCAAAGCCAGCCTACAGCAGTCTCCAGGCGAGTGGGCGGTGGTAGGGGCCGGTCGGCTCCAGGCCCACCGTAACCGGGCGCTCCATTGCTTGCAGATCGGCCACAAGCAGGTCGTGCTCTGCACGGGTGTTGATCACCGTTATCCTCGGGCGCTGCCGAGCATCTGGCACCCTCGCTCAACACCTCATGTTTGAGCCTGCCACGTCGGTGGCGACAAGGACAGCGGCAGGGGGCGTAGGATAGGACTTGGTCATGGCTGGCTGGCTCCTCTCCTTGTGGCTGGACACCATCACTGTGGAGGCTTGCTTGCCGGTCGTGGCCGCCTAGGACCGGATCACGCCCGATCCGGTTGAACCTTCCTGATGTGCTACGGACTGGAGTTGGCAGTTATCGCCGTAAAGGGCTGGTTCACCGGCGTAGGCGCGAAGACCGCGTTCATCGAGCCGGGCAGTCCATGGGAGAACGGCTATGTCGACAGCCTTAACGGCTAGCCCCGGAAAGATCTACTCAACGCAGAGGTGTTCAACACGCTGGCCAAAGTCAAGCTGGCGCAGGCACTACAACACCGTCCGCCCGCACTCGTCTGTGCGCCACTGACCGCCCGCGCCAGAGGTTCTCCTGACGCTCCGCGTACAATCACCAGCAGGACGCTCACCCTCCGGCTCAGGCCCGACGACCCACGTGCGACCTCAAAATTCCACACAGATTAATTCGAAGAACTTGGTTGGTGGGATGTCTAGCACGGAGAGATTGATCAACCCTTCTGAACGTCAGTGCGCACTTGGAGGCAGAGGAACGCCGAGATGATCGCGCAACGTCGATCCTTCATAGGATGTACGGTATATGCCACGTCGCTGAAGTTCCGGAACCACTTGGTCGACGAACTCGTGGACACTCAGCGGAGAGAGCGCAGGCAGGATGTTGAAGCCATCCGCTGCGCCAGCGTTGAACCACTCCTCCATCACGTCGGCTATCTGCTCAGCGGTCCCAATGACGGTATTATGGGTGTTGCCGATTGCGACATTCTCGTAGAGCTGCCGGATCGACCAGTCATTTCGCCGTGCGGTGTCCAGGATCAGAGCGGCTCGTGTAGCGAGTTGCTTGTCCCTGCGTAGATCAGGCACAGGGCCGTCGAGCGGATAGCCAGAGAGGTCACCAAAAACGCCAGTGAGGTACTTCAGGCCGACCAGCGGATCGATCAAAGCCTGCATCGCTCTGAATTTCATTTTTGCTTCCTCTTCGGTCGAGCCGACAACCGGAAGAAGGCCAGGCATGACCTTCAGATCATCTGGTTGGCGGCCGTACTTGGGCATGCGCTCCTTGAGCGCATTGTAGAACCTGCGCGCACCGTCGATGGTGTTCTGCACGGCGTAGACGACATCGGCGGTGCGGGCAGCAAGCTCCTGCCCCTCCTCGGATGCGCCGGCCTGAAAGACAATTGGGCGGCCCTGGGGGGAGCGCGGCGTGCCGAGCGGGCCTTGAACCTGAAAATGTCTGCCCACGTGGTTGAGGACACGCACCTTGCTTGGATCGAAGAACATCCCGCTGTTGCGGTCGTAGGTAAAGGCGTCGGGCGCAAAGCTGTCCCAAAGGCCAAGCACGACGTCCACAAACTCCTCCGCCCTCTCGTAACGCATGGACTTCTCCAGGATGTTGGCGGAGCCAAAGTTAACCGCTTCTTCGTCCTGAAAGGAGGTGACGACGTTCCAACCGCACCGTCCCTGGCTAATCTGGTCAAGCGATGCGAAGGCGCGAGCGATGTGATAGGGCACGCCGAAGGTGGTTGACGCGGTCGCCGCAAGGCCGATCCGGCTGGTTCCCATAGCCAGCGCCGAGAGTAGGGTGATGGGCTCGAGCGCGCCCTTGGTGTGGCGGCCCAGCACGCCTTTTGGTGTGTCCGACATGGAGAAGGTGACGAAATCCGCGAGGAAAGCGACGTCGAACAGGCCGCGCTCGGCCGTGCGCGCGATGTCGAGATAGAAATTGACGTCACTGATGCCGTTTGGCGGGACCTCCGGGTGAAGCCAGGCGCTATGGTGATAGCCGTGCCCGGCCATCGAAAGGCCTAGCCTGATCTGGCGCTTCGCTTCGCTCATTTCGGTCACTTCCTGCTGTCACGGGGCACTCCGTGGAGTGCTGGGAGGCTGGCGGGCGGCCCTGGTAGATTAAGCTGCGTAAAGGTCGTTGATGATCGGCACGTGGCGGGCGTCGATAGTCAGCCGGCCGCGGAAGCCCATGGCGCGGGAGCGTGTGCTGGCCTCGGCCAGGCCTTCCAAGTCTCCTAGCGGCCGGTAGTTCTCGTCGAGCGCCGGCACGCCGCTGGCGGCGGCCGCGTTCACGACGCGTCCCCGGCCATACAGCAGGGACTCCCAGCGGCGCTCGCTGCCGAGGGCAAGGGCGAGGTCCTTTCCACCGAACATCAGCGCCTTCAAGCGCGGCGATACCCGCCCGATCTCCGCAGCGTGCTCCACGGCCGCGGCCGTCTCGATCAGGGCAATCAGGTCGCAGTCCGGCAATAATTCAGTGGCAAGCCGGATCTCGTGAGGATGAAGGACCTTCGTTAGCACGACGAGGTCCGGCTTCCAGGAGGCGGACCGCAGCATCAGCACGTCTCGCAGCCCGTCCTCTTCCGACAATGGGTTCATGCGAATTCCGCGCGCTCCCGAATGAGGGCCGGGATCGGTGTGGAAAGCCGCGGCGAGGTGGCGCGCCGCATCCTTGTCCGTAACCGTGTCCTCGAGATCGATGCAAAGGACATCCGCGTCGCAGGCAGCATTCACCCGCAAGGTCTCCGCATCGGCTCCGGTGGAGAGCAGTACGCTTCTATAGGCGGGGCACTGCGTGCTTGTCATCGATCTGCTCCGGATCAATCGTTGTCGGCGGGCCGATGGATCGTGATCGGCATCACGCGGAAAAACGTTTTACCTACATCCAAGGCCCTACCGACTCGAAGCTGACAGTCTCCGCCCTCCGGCCTGCGACTCAGCAAGGCTGCTGAATGAGCTCGCACGTCAGTGGATCCGGCCTCTTCGCTCGGCATGATTGCCATGGCGGCGCTCCACGAGCTGCCCAAGCTATCCATCACGCCGGAACGGCTGAGGCCTGACCGCATCGGCTCTGGGAGGCTAAGTCCACACAGCTTCAAGGTAAAGGTATTAAAAATGGGAATACCGAGCGTTCCGTGGTGCTCGGCGGGGGCTGTACAGCTTCGGCCACGCCAACCGACGGGGCACCGGTCAATATCGATTATTGCTTTCTTCAATACCTTTTCTAAGATGCTTATGGTCCCGTGTGCCTGCGGTGGCGTGGCGCTATCGATGACGTGCATCCGGTCTGCTGACAGAGGGACAGTTTCCCATGAGTGAAGCGGCGCGTTCGGCCCCTTTCTGGAACTCCCACCTGCCTAGTGACAGGCTCAAGGGGCGCAAAATCCTGCTGACGGGCGCGGGATCCGGCATCGCTCGGCGCGCTGCGGCGCTGTTCGTTGAGGAGGGTGCGGCGGTCGCCATGATGGACCGCGACGCTGATACACTGCGACAGGCGGCTTTGGAGGTTGGTGGCACGGCCGTTGTCGCCGACGTTACGGATGAGGTCGGAGTGCGAGGCGCCGTGGAGCAGGCCGTCGCGGCACTCGGAGGGCTCGATGGGCTCGTCAACTGCGCCGGAATCTCTAAGCCGGGACGTGTCGAGGATGTAGACATTGCCGACTGGCGCCAGGTGGTCGAGGTAAATCTCATCGGGCCGCATATCGTACTGCGTGCCTGTTTGCCCCACCTACGGCAGACGCCCTTTGCGACGGTGGTGAACGTTGCATCCGGGCAGGGTTTAATGCCGGCCGGACCCAGCAACTCCGCCTATGCGGCCTCGAAGGGCGGCCTAATCAATCTGACGCGTTCGCTGGCCAGGGAGCTAGCGCCGCGGATCCGCGTGAACAGCGTCTGTCCGGGGATGGTGCCGACGTCGCTGACGGAGGGGCGGACGGGCGATGGCAGCCAGTATGCCCTCAAGCGAAATGCGACCGTCCTGGAGGTGGCCCAGGCTATCCTGTTCATGACCGGGCCGGAATCCGCCTTCATCACCGGAGTCGCCCTTCCGGTCGATGGCGGCCGCACCTTTCACTGAACTCGCCTTCCCTCCGCATCAGGATCGACCAGATGTCCGTTCCGACTTTGATGATTCCTGGCCTGAACTGCTCGGCCGTGCTCTTCCGCCATCAGATTCCACTTATGTGGCGCTTTGGGCCGGTGATGGTGTGTGACCACCGCGGCGCAGACAGCATCGAGGGTTTGGCAGATCTCGTTCTGGCTGATGCACCGCCGAGGTTCGCCCTGGCGGGGCTGTCGATGGGCGGCTTCATCGCATTCGAGATCATGCGGCGCTGCCCGGAGCGGGTGACACAGCTTGCGCTGCTTTCGACATCTGCTCAGCCGGAGGTGCCCGGCGGGCCAGGGGCCGGCCTGCGGGCCGAGCGCGTTAAGATGGCCCGTGAGGGCCGCTTCGCCGAGTTGCCGCCGTTGCACTACGCCCGAAACGTGCATCCCTCCCGCCAGACGGATGAGACGCTGCGCGCCACTCACCGCGCCATGACGGAAGAGGTAGGGCCGCAGGGTTACATCAATCAGCAGAACGCGAACATGAATCGCCCGGATTCGCGCCCCGTGTTGGCCGGCATAACCTGCCCGACGCTCGTGCTGGTCGGGGACACCGATCTGTTGGCACCGCTCGAGCATGCGAAGGAGATGGCTGCAGGCATTCGCGGTAGCCGCCTCGTGGTGGTTCCGGAATGCGGACATCTCTCTACGCTGGAGCGGCCCGAGGAGGTGAGCGCTGCGATGCTCACCTGGCGGTCGCAGTGAGCCGGCTGACACTTTCCGGGCAGGGCTGGGGCGGCGGGATACCGCCTGTCCGCGTGGCCGGGTTCGTTGCGGACTGACGGCACGCGAAGGCTGTCATCCTGGGCTGACCCTGGATGGGCGGCAATTTGCGGCGGAGCTGCAGGCAACAGGCAGCCCGCCTCGAGAGGAAGTTGCGAGCGGCAAGGCTTGCCAGGGCACGACATTCTTCCACTCATCTCAGGAGGCTCTCTTGGTGAAGCAAGTTCAGTTGTGGTCGGACTCTTGCGGCGTGGGGCGGCGATCGGTCCTAGGCGGGGCCGCCGCGCTGCCGTTCATTGCCGCTGGCTCTCAAGCTCAGGATGCTGCCACCTATCCAGAGCGGCCCGTGCGAATCGTGGTGCCCAACCCGCCCGGTGGTGGCAGCGACATCATGAGCCGGATGCTGTCGCAGGAGCTACAGGCGCGATTGGCGCAGCCGTTTCCGGTAGAAAACCGTTCGGGCAGCAACGGCATTATCGGACTGGACAACGTCGCGAAGTCTCGCCCCGCCGGCTACTCGCTGATCGTCGGTACGGTTAGCCAGTATCTCTGCAATCCCTTCGTCTACCGGAGCATTCCCTACGATCTTGACGCGGATTTTGTTCCCGTTGGACTGACCTGGGAATACTGCAACGTGGCCGCCGTCCCAACCGCGCATGTCCCGGCAAGGACGATGGGCGAGTTCGTGGAATGGGGCAGGAAGCAGCGGCAAGGGGTAACTTACGGTTCCAATGGAATAGCGACCTCGCCACATCTGCTCGGCTCACTCTTCATGCAGAACACCGGGATCACCGGCGTGCATGTTCCTTTCAGGGGCGGCGCGGAGACTGTCGCTTCGATGCTGCGTGGCGACACGCAGTTCACGATGACAGATGCGGCCTCGCTGGGTCCCTATATCCGGCAGGGGAGCTTGACGGCGCTGGCTGTCACGGCCGGCACGCGCTGGCATTCCTTGCCCGAGGTGCCGACGATGGCCGAGGTTGGGATGCCGCAGCTCGAGGCGACGATATGGACGGGGATCTGCGCGGCCTCCGGCACCTCCCAGGCTGCCGTGGATAAGCTCTCCGGCACCATCGCGGCAATTCTGAGCGAGAAGGGGGTGCAGGAGCGTATCCGCGCCGCGGGCGCGAGCCCTCTGATTCCCGATCCGGCCAAGATGAGCGCGCTGATCCGGGCAGAGCGCCCGCGTTGGGGCGAGATGGTCCGCCTCGCGGATGCGCGGTTGGACTGAAACCTGGTCCGGGAGCGCCGGCGGTATCGCCGGCGCTCCAGCCATGAGGTGTGCTGCGGAGGACCGCTCCTCAACGTTGACAGACGATCGGACGCATTGCGGCCGGACGGCATGATTTGACTCCGACTGAAGGCTCCGCACCGGCCAGAAAAAACTCTTGTGATAGCTTCTAAAAATAGGTATCGAGATCTGAGTTGGATGGGTTGTCTGCAGTGCCTCGGGTCAGGGTCGGCCCAGAAGCCCGCGGTATGAGCTCTTGCACAGGGAAACGCAGCCATGAACAGTTTGAATCCGAGCGGCCGGACCTATGTGAAAGACGGCGCGCAGCACTTGCAGAGCATGCGGGACGGCCGGTCGGTGTATCTTGACGGACAGGTGATCCACGACGTGGCATCGCACCCTGCTTACCGCAATGCGGTGGGCTCGGCGGCCGCGCTGTACGAGTACCAGGCACGTCCCGAGAACATCGAGCGTATGACCTTCGATCTCGGCGGTGGACACAGAGTGAACCGCGCATGGCAGCTGCCGACTAGCTATGAGGAACTTGTTGAGCGCCGGAAGGCGCTGGTTGAATGGGCGGAGCAGACGGGCGGCTTTCTTGGACGCTCACCAGACCATGTCGCTTCCTCCGTCTCGGGGCAGTACATGGGTTTGGAAGTATTCGAAGCGCACAGTCCCCAGCGCGCAGCGGCTTTTCGCGAATGGTACGAAGAGGCCCGACGGAACGACATCTTCCTGACCTATGTGATCAATAACGTGCAGGGCGACCGTTCCAAGGCCTTCGGCGACCAGGGCGAGGGCTCCGAGGACATGATCGCCCGCATCGTCGATGAGGATGCCTCCGGGATTACCATCCGCGGTGCCAAGCTTTTTGCTACGTCGGCGATCATGGCGAATGAAATCTTTGTTGGCTCGGGGCAGCCGCTGAAGCCCGGAGAGGAGGACCTCGCCTTCGCCTGCGCGCTGCCGATGAATGCTAGGGGGCTGAAGCTTCTCTCGCGCAAGTCGTTCGAGGCGAGTGCCGCGAGCGAGTATGACAATCCTCTATCCTATCGCTTCGACGAGAACGACGCGCTGGTCTTCTTCGACGACGTCAAAGTCCCCTGGGAGCGCGTCTTCGTGCATCGCAGCACCGACATGTGTCGAGCACAGCTGCACGACACGCCGGCGCATGTCTATCAGAACTACCAGGCGCAGATCCGTCTCTCGGTGAAGCTCCGTTTTCTGGTCGGTCTGGCGCGTGGTATTGCCGAAACAATCGGCACTATAAACTTCCCGCCGGTTCGGGACACGCTGGGTAAGCTGGCCTCTCAGGCGGCGCTAATTGAGGGGATGGTGTTCGGCATGGAGGCGGGCGGCTCAATGCGCGGCCCCTATTTCCTGCCGAACAAGCACCTGCTCTACGCCGCGCAGGTACAGTCGCAGGAGATGTATCCTCAAATTGTCTCGGCTATCCGCGAGCTGGCCGGGGGCGCCTTGTTGATGCTGCCCTCCTCGGCGAAGGACTTTGGCAATCCCGAGCTGGACCGCATCATCGGCCTGACGCAGGTCTCCCCTGTGATGTCGGGGAAGGATCGAGTGAAGTTGCTGAAGTTGATCTGGGATGCGGTCGGCTCCGAGTTCGCGTCCCGCCACCTTCAATACGAGATGTTCTATGCCGGCGCGCAGTTTGTGACCCGCGGGCACTCCTTCCGCACCTACGATTGGGAGCGTGCGGGCAGTGTGGGCAAGGAGCTTATGTCGTCTTACGAGCTGAAGGACAGCGTCGTCTCGTCCGGCCGCGCGGCCTGACGAGACGCCGGAGGAGCAGGAGGGCACCATGCCGGGCGATGTGATCCTAAACTCAGTTCCGGAGCGCGCGGCAGTCGCCGCTGGATGCCCGTTCCATGTGGCCTCAGTGCCGGAATACTCGACGTCGCGGGGCTGCCCTTTAGATCCGCCGCCAAGCCTGCTGGCGCTTCAGAGGGAGCGGCCAGTCAGCAAAGTGCGGTTATGGACGGGGCAGGAAGCCTGGCTTGTCACCCGCTATAACGAGGTGCGAGCAATCCTCACGGATCCGCGCGTCAGCGCCGACAACAGTCGGCCGAACTATCCTGGCGCCAATCCGGGGATGGTTTTTGTGCGCAGGCAATACCCGAGCTTTATTTCGATGGATTCCCCGGACCATCTGCAGCAGCGACGCATGCTAACGGCGGAGTTTACGGTGAAGCGCATCCAAGCGCTGCGGCCGCGACTGCAGGAAATTGTCGACGGTCTGATCGACGGTCTGGTGGAGAAAGGTCCGCCCGCGGATCTCGTGGAGGATCTTACCCTCGCTCTGCCCATTACCGTCATCTGCGACTTGCTCGGCGTTCCGTATGAAGATCAGCCCTATTTCCATAAGCTCGGCGCCCGAATCGCCTCTTCAAAGAGCTCTCCGGAAAGCGCGGCGGAGGCTAGCAAGGAACTGTGCGATGGCTACATCGGCAGCCTCATCGACCGCAAAAATCTTGCTCCGCAGGATGATCTGCTGAGCCGCCTTGTCATTGGGCAGATGCGTCCCGGCAACCTAACGCGGCATCAGCTGATTGGTATGTCGCGCCTTCTGCTGACGGCCGGGCATGAGACGTCGGCCAATGCCATGGCGTTGGGCATCGTCGCCCTGTTGCAGAATCCCGACCAAAAGCAGGCGCTCATGGCCGATCCCACGCTGCTGGACAACGCGGTGGAGGAGATCCTGCGCTATGTGGACGTAGCGCACTCCGGTCGCCGGCGGACTGCTCTCGAGGACATCGAGATTGGGGGCGTGACGATTAAGGCGGGCGACGGAATTATCGCGCACAACCCGCTGGCGGATCGTGACCCGCAGGCCTTCCCGGATCCAGATCGTTTCAACATTCATCGCGATGCGCGCCACCATGTGGCCTTCGGTTACGGCCCGCATCAGTGTCTCGGGCAGCCGTTGGCGCGAGCCGAGCTTCAGATCATGATTGGCACCGTGTTCCGCCGCATCCCGACCCTGGAGTTGGCTGCGTCGCTCTCACAGATAGAGTTCCGCGAGCAAAGCTTCGTCTATGGCGTCGAGCATGTGCCGGTGACGTGGTAGGCGGGGAAGGAGGATAGCGATGCGCGTGATTGTTGAAGAGGAGAAGTGCTGCGGCGCTGGCCAATGTGTAATGGCCGCCCCGACGGTCTTCGACCAGCGCGATGAGGACGGAGTCGTCATCTTGCTTGATGAGAACCCGCCGGAGGAGCGCCGGCTGGAGGTGCTTCAGGCGATCCGAGTCTGCCCGGCGGTGGCGATCAAGGTCGAGGGCTGAGCGGCATGCGCCGTATCTTGGTAGTCGGGGCGTCGGCTGCCGGCCTTTCGGCGGCTGAAACTCTGCGCTTAGAGGGGTTTGGCGGGGAACTGATCATGATCGGGGAGGAGGAAGGGCATCCCTATGATCGCCCGCCCCTTTCCAAACAGATCATGGCTGGAAGTTGGGAACCCGCGCGGGCGATGCTGCGCGACACCGATGCAATTGCGGCGCTGAAGGCGGAATGGCTTTGCGGCAGGCGAGCCACAGGTCTGGACCTCCGCGCGGGCCAGGTTACGCTTTCCTCAGGTGAGGCGCTCGCCTTCGATGGGCTGGTCATCGCAACGGGGGTTCATCCGCGGCGCCTACCAGGGCCAATGCCCGACGGAGTGCATGTACTGCGTACCATGGAAGATGCACTTGCCGTCAGGGCGGCGTTGGCGGGGCAGCCTCGCATCGTTGTGGTCGGCGGTGGCGTACTCGGCACCGAATTCGCAGCCTCAGCACGCACGATGGGACTGGAGGTGACCCTCGTGTGCGATGCAGCCACGCCGATGCGCCGGCAGTTTGGCCCAGAAATCGGGACGCGAATCACTGCGCTGCACCGTGAGCGGGGCGTAATCTTGCGGCTGGGGACTCGGATGGCGAGGCTGGAAGTGACAGGCGGGCGGGTGGCTGGGGTCCGCCTCACCGACGGTGCCTTCTGCCCGGCGGATCTGGTCCTGCTGGCAATTGGGTCCGTGCCGTCCACGGACTGGCTAAGGGACAGCGGCTTGCGTCTCGACCCTGGGGTGGAATGCGACGAGTTTTGTGAGGCTGCCCCGGGTGTCGTCGCTGCCGGAGATGTTGCGTCCTGGTGGCATCCCGGATTTCGAAGGCGGCTTCGCGTCGAGCACCGAATGAACGCGACGGAGCAGGGTGCCGCTGCGGCCCGGACACTGTTGGGGATCCGGCAGCCCTTCAAACCGATCCCCTTCTTCTGGACGGACCAGTTCGACGTGAAGCTCCAAGGCTATGGGTTGTTCCCGGAGAATGGGAGGCTGGAGATCCAAGAAGCGGCCTCGGGGCAGGGGCGGTTCGTAGCGACGTGCTATGAGGCAGGCAGGGCTGTCGGTGCTCTGGGGTGGAATGCGCCGCGGGAACTGCGGCAGGCAAGACAGCAACTCATGCATGACATGGCAGAGCCGTCGCCCGTCTAGCTGCGAAGCATCGATTTCCGGTCTCGACTGCTTGTAGTCATTGGACGCGCAGCGGGGAATTGGGCTGTCCGGCCCCAAAGCTGCCGGGCAGTCCTGCGTTGTGGCTTCAATGGCTGTTCTATTACTTGCGCCGGGCCTGGGCCGCCGCTGGGACCTTCGGAGGGATCGCCGTCTCAGCCAGATAGCGCTGCAGAATGATCGCCTTGTCGCTCGACTCCACCAGCCTCTCTACCAGATCAAGTAAAAGGTGGAATTCCGCCGCGCTGAGGCATCCGAACTGAACATCGTTAACCTGCTGCTGGATCGGCGCAAGCTGGGCCAGTAAGTCCCGCCCCTTCTCGGTAACGCGCAGGCAGACGCGGCGCCGGTCCTGCTCGTCTTCGTCCTTGGTAATCAGGCCCCGGGCGAGAAGCTTATTTGTCAAGGTAGTTACAAAAGCACCACTGAGATGCAGGTGGTCGGCAATTGTGCGCACACTCACATCACCCTGGATCGAGAGGTGCCCGATCGAGATGAGGACCGTGTACTCAACCCCAGCGAGGCCGATCACGGCCCCGTGGCCGGCACGGACCGTTTCATGACGGGCGAAAAACGCAAAAAGCCCATGCACCAGCCGCCTGAAGTCGTGGTCGGAGTTGTTCACGAGAAGCTCAGGCCGAGTGGTCGTGGCCATGACCTGCTTCGTTGCCTTGGACGCCGGCAATGCAGATTTCATTGTTGTAGGCACAGCCTTCGCTACCCCACGGGTGCGCCTCGCCGATGCTGACATGCTAGGTTTGCTCACGTGACCTTCTGCACTTTTCCCCCACGTGAAGACGCGGAGCAATGCTTTGTTCTGAGCTCATCTGGCGTTTCCAGCCGGCTTCGTCAACCAACGCATGTACGACCTATGTAAACGGGGGAAGTAGCTTGCACTAGCTTCTAACAGAAGCTAGCGTTGCAAGCATGCGGTGGTTTGGTGAAGGACATGTTCCGCCCTTGCCTGCCTGCCTTACGGGCTCGTGGTGCCGCATGAGTGCGAGACTGCTGAGGAACGGAGATACCGCAAGATGTCTTTAACTTCCGGCCACGACCCCCTAACGCTAACGGTCGGAGCCGCGTTCCGGCATGCCATGCGCCAACTCGCTGGCGGGGTCTGTGCCATTACCGTTGGGGACGGAGAGGAGCGAGGGGGGCTGGTCGCGACCTCAGTGACCTCCTTGTCTATGGATCCACCGACATTGCTCGTCTGCATCAATCGCAAAGGAGCGAGCCTGCCTTTGATCCGGCGATTCGGCAGCTTTGGAGTCAATGTCCTGACCCATCGACACTTGCCCCTGGCTCAACGGTTCTCGGGCCAGGGGAGCGTTTCGGGAGCGGCGCGCTACGAGGGTAGCGAATGGACGGTTGCCGTGACCGGCACCCCTCTCCTGTCTGACGCGCTGGTCGCTGTAGATTGTGTGGTCGACGAACTGATCGAGCGGCATTCCCACGCCATTGTCATTGGTCGGGTACAGGCCGTCACGCCGGTTCGGGCAGAAGACGCGCTGGTTTACATGCGCGGCGCCTATGCTGCCCTTGCGGTGGATTGACCCGTGTCGGCCCTAACGAATCCGGGCCGGGTATTCTCGCGCACTACCAGCTTCGCCGACTTCATCAGCCCCACCGAGGAACTGCTGGAGGAGGCCCGCCGCGGCCACATGTTCATCCTGGTGGATGATGAGGACCGGGAGAATGAGGGCGACCTCGTCATCCCCGCCCAGTTCGCCACCCCCGACGCCGTCAACTTCATGGCCCGCCACGCCCGCGGCCTGATCTGCCTGGCGATGACCCGCGGGCGCGTGGAGCAGCTCGGCCTGCCTCTCATGGCGCAGTCCAACGGCACCCGGCACCAGACCGCCTTCACCGTCTCCATCGAGGCGCGAGACGGCGTGACGACCGGTATCTCCGCCGCCGACCGCGCCCGGACGGTGGCGGTGGCGATCAACCCCGAGATGGGGCGCGAGCACATTGTCACCCCCGGCCATGTTTTCCCGCTGGTGGCGCGGGAGGGCGGCACCCTGGTGCGCGCCGGCCATACGGAGGCGGCGGTGGACTTCTCCCGCCTCGCCGGGCTGAACCCCGCGGGCGTGATCTGCGAGATCATGAACGACGACGGCTCTATGGCCCGGATGCCGGACCTTGTCTCCTTCGCCCAGCACCACGGGCTGAAGCTCGGCACGATCGCCGACCTGATCGCCCATCGCCGCCGCACCGAGCGCCTGGTGCGCCGCGTGGAGGAAGGCATGCTGGAGGACGCGCCTGGCGGCCCCTGGCGCGTGGTCATCTATGCGAACACCCTGGAATATGGGGAACACCTCGCGCTGGTGCGCGGCGACCTCACCCGGCCCGGCCCGGTACCGGTGCGTGTCCATGCTGTGAACCTGCTGTCCGACATCACCGGCCGGAACGGCCCGAAGGACCTGCACGACGCCATGGAGGAGATCGCGCGCGAAGGCCGCGGCGTGGTGGTGCTCATCCGCGACGTGAAGCCCGATGCCCTATCCGCCCGCGTCCGCGCCGGGCGCGAGAAGGCGGCGCCCGAGCTGCGCGACTACGGCATCGGCGCCCAGATCCTGTCCGATCTCGGGGTGCGGGAGATGATCTTACTTTCCAATCATCCCCGCCCCGTCGTTGGCCTTGAGGGATATGGGCTACGGATCGTGCACACACATCTCCTCACCGCTCTCGGTAAATGAGTTCCATGCACGGCCCAGCTCTGCTGCAGAACAGTGCTGCTGCCCGGCAAGTAAGCATCTGCCGCCGGTTTCGTAACCTGCCGGACGGAAGCAACAAGCAGTCGCACCAGCGCATTCAGCGCTGGAGTGCATTGCTTAGTAACCTTTTCTTCAAAGCGACCAGAAAAGCGTTTTACAAGAAGGTTACGGCCATGTCATGCATGTGCGTAAGTGCAGCGCTGGTCGTCACTGGCGCGGCGTTTGCGTTACCCTGCGCATCGGTTGGCATGGAGCCCCTGACGCCTTCAGCGAGCCGCACTCCGCCACCTAATCCGAAGAGGTAGAACGATGCCGCTATCCCGTCGCTCTCTCGCTTTTCTCACTGCGGCCGGCACGCTGCCGCCTTTCAGCGCCCGGGCACAGGCCGGCCGCCTGGCCGGGCGCGAGGTCCGGATCGGCGCCATCGTGCCGAGCAGCGGGCCTTTCGCCGAATGGGGGCGGGCGAATGCTGCCACGCTGCGAATGGTGGAGGAGCAGGTGAACGCGGCCGGTGGGGTCGAGGGGGCCCGGCTCAAGCTGTTCATCTATGATGACGCTGCACGCCCTGCACAGGCCGCGAATCTCGTGCGTAAGCTGGCGGATGACGACAAGGTCCTTGCCATCGCTGGTCCACTAACGAGCAGCGCCTGCGAGGTGGCCTTCCCCGTAGCAAACCAGGCGAAGCTGGCGACTATCTCCCAGGCCTCATCAAAGCCGGGCACGGCTGCCGCGAATCGCCCCTGGGCCTTCCGCAACACGATCGATGAGGCGGTGATGATGCGCGCTGCCCTGCCATTCCTTAAGGTCGCGTACAACGTGTCGAAGGTCGCCGTCATCTATGACGCAAAGGACGCGAATTCGGTGTCACTTGGCTCACGCATCGTACCGGAGATGCTGGGTGAACACGGCATCACCCTCGCTAATGCCGGCAACCTTGCAAGCTTCAACACGGGTGACATTGACGTCAGCGCGCAGGTCACTGCCCTGAAGGGGCTGAACCCCGATGCGGTCGTTTGTGCGGCGGACTACAGCCAGGCCGTCACCGTGATCCGCGAGATGCGCCGCCAAGGCCTCGTTAAGCCGGTGATCGGCGGGACGCCGCTGATCTCCTCCGCCATCCTGCGTGCCGCGCCGGACGTGCCGATTATTTCCACCGCCACCTATTATGCGGGGCAGGAGGGCGAGGCGGCGAAGCGCTTCACGGATGCGCTGACGCCGGTCCTGCGGCGCACCGCCGGACTGCCGAACACTATCGAGCCCAGCATGTACGACGCCCATATGTACGAGATTGTCGGCATCTACCTCGACGCGGTGCGGAAAGCGGGTATCACCCTGGCTGAGGCGGATCTCGCCACAGACCGCGAGAGGATCCGCGGCCATCTGGAGCACCTGACGGGCTATGACGGCCTGTCCGGCCCGGTCCACTTCAACCCTGACGGTGACGCGGTGAAGACCTACTTCGTGGTGGTCGGGCAGAATGGCCGCTGGACGGAGAGGCTGCGCGGCTGCTCCACCGCCGGCAACCTGACCTGCTGACGCCGCCATGCTTCTGCAGCAGGTCGTCAACGGGCTGACCCTAGGCGCGGTCTATACGTTGGTCGCGCTCGGCTTCTCACTTGTCATGGGCATTCTCGGCGTGCTCAACCTCGCGATCGCCGAGCTCTTCATGATCGGAGGCTATGTGGGCCTCACCCTCGTGCTGGCGGGTTATCCTCTGCCGGTGGCGGTGCTGGCCGCAGCCGGAGTGGCCGCGATGCTCGGCGTGGCGGTGGAGAAGGTGGCCTACCAGCCCTTGCGCAACGCTCCTCCGATAGCCCCGCTTCTCTCGACGCTCGGCTGTTCCGTGATCCTGCAGACGGTCGCGGTGAACATTTGGGGCTCGGACCCGCTGCAGCTGCCGCCCGACCTGCTGGACCTGCGCTTCGACCTGGGCCAGGCCTCGATCGGCCTGGCCCAGGTCGTCATCATCGCGGTCGCGGTGCTTCTCGTCGCCGCACTGGCGCTGCTCGTCCAGCGCAGCAGGGTCGGCCAGGCCTTGCGCGGCATTGCCGAGAACCGCGACGTGGTGCGCCTGCTCGGCGTCAATGCCGGCCGGCTGACCAGTGCTGCCTTCGCTATTTCCGGCGCTCTCGCGGGGACGGCCGGAGTGCTGATCGGCCTGCATTACGCCGCTATCACGCCGTATGTCGGGGTTGAGACGGGGCTCAAGGCCATCGCCGTGATGGTGATCGGCGGTACCACCAGCATATGGGGCGTGCTCCTGGCGGGGCCACTGGTGGGGCTGGTGGAGGTTTTCAGCGTGGTGCATGGGGGTGCCGCGTTCCGCGACTTCGCGGTGTATGGGCTCATGATCCTTGTTCTGCTGCTACGGCCCCAGGGCCTGCTCGGAAGCCGGGCGGCCGGAGCACAGAGAGTTTGATGTCGGCTTATGCGGCCGGACTTCTCGCCGAGATTGGCATCGGCGGCATCGCGGCTCTCGGGGTCTATGTCATCCTAGCCACGGGACAGCTCTCGCTCGGCAATGCTGCCTTCATGGCAATCGGCGCCTATGCGGCGGGATGGCTGACGGTAGCGCATGATGTCGGCCTGACTGCCGCAGTGCTTGCCGGGGCACTGCTCAGCGGCGTCGTGGGCGTGCTGGTCGGCTTTCCGGCACTGCGGCTGCGCGGAATCTACCTCGCCATGGCGACTCTCGGCTTCGGGGAGATGACGCGCAGCTTCTTCTTGTTTTTCGAGCCTATGGGCGGCGCCGCCGGCTTCAGCGGTATGCGGCAGCTGGAGGTCTCCACGATCTGGATCTGGCTGGCGGGCGTCCTCGGCGTGCTCCTGCTGCTGGCGCGCTCCCGGCTCTGGCTCACCCTCCGGGCCGTGAATGACGACGAAGTCGCGGCAAATCTGATCGGCCTGCATGGCACCGCGCTGAAGGTCGGCGCGTTCGGGGTGGGTGCAGCGATTTCCGGCATCGCCGGGGCTCTTTTCGCGCATTGGCACCTGTTCATCGAGCCAGGGAACTTCGGCTTCGAGCGCTCCACCGAGCTGGTGATGGCGGTCATTTTGGGCGGCTCAACCGTTGCCGCCGGGCCGGTTCTGGGGGCGGGGCTCCTGGTGCTGCTTCCGGAGACGCTCCGCTTCGTGGCCGACTGGCGCCTCGCGGCCTTCGGTGCGCTACTGATCCTAGTGCTGCTGGTCCGTCGGCAGGGGTTGCTCGACCGAAACCTGTTGCGCGCGCTGATACCCCGCCGGCGCGGCGCGGCGGCTCCGGAAGCTGCGGAGGTGTCATGAGCGATTCATTGCTGGAGCTGCGGGGCGCCACTAAGCGCTTCGGTGGCATCACCGCGCTGGACGGGGTCTCGCTCACGGTGCCGCGCGGAGGCATCGTAGGCGTGATCGGGCCGAACGGCGCGGGCAAGACCACGCTGTTCAACTTGATCACCGGTGCCTACGACCTTACAGCCGGTCAAGTGCTGTTCGAAGGCCGATCCGTCTCCGGGCTGCGGCCGCATCGCATCGCCCGGCTTGGAATGGCCCGCACCTTCCAAAACATTCGCCTGTTCCCGTCCATGACGGTGCGGGAGCATCTCCTGGTCGGGCAGCGTGGCGGCGGCTTGCGCATCGCGGACCTGCTGCCCTCCGGCGGTGCCAAGCGAGTCGAGCGGGCGGATCTCACGATGCGGCGCTTTGGCCTGGAGGCGCATCGGGACCGCCTAGCCGCAACCCTGCCCTACGGGTTGCAGCGCAAGGTGGAGATGGCCCGCGCCTGGGCCGCGGCGCCCAAGATGCTGCTGCTCGACGAGCCGGTGGCCGGCATGAACCACGAGGAGGCGCAGGATCTCGCCGTGCTGCTACGGGCGTTGCGCGGGGAGGGCTTGTCGATCCTGCTAATCGAGCATGACATGCCCTTTGTCATGGGCCTCTGCGATCATCTGCATGTGCTCGATTTCGGCGTACCCATCGCGGAGGGCACGCCTGAGGTGGTGCGCGCCAACCCAGTGGTGCTCGACGCCTATCTTGGAGCTCCCGCCTGATGCTGGAGATCGAGGGACTCACGGTGTCCTACGGGCCTATCCGCGCCGTGAAGGGGATCGATCTGCGGGTCGGTGCGGGCCAGATCGTTGCCCTGATCGGCGCCAACGGTGCGGGCAAGAGCAGCACAGTCAGGGCCTTAGCGGGGCTGCTGCCCTATATCGGCTCTGCGACCTGGGATGGTCGCCCCTTGCCGCGTGCGCCAGAGACGGTGCTGCGGGCAGGAATCGCCCTGGTGCCGGAAGGCCGAGGCATTCTCCACCGTATGACGGTAGAGGAGAACCTCCGGCTTGGGGCCTATTCGCGCAGAGATCGCGGAGCAGTGGCGGCGGAGACCGAGGCCCAGATGGACCGCTTCCCCATCTTGCGGCAGCGGCGTGGCGGCCTAGCGGGGCTGCTTAGTGGCGGCGAGCAACAGATGCTGGCCATCGCTCGCGCCTTGATGTCGCGCCCACGCCTCCTCGTGCTCGACGAGCCTTCGCTGGGCCTCGCGCCGTTGATGGTGGAGCGTGTCTTCTCGCTGGTCTCCGAGTTGCGGGCGGGCGGGCTCTCCATTCTGTTGGTGGAGCAGAAGGCGCGGCAGACGCTGCGCGTTGCTGACCATGCGTTCCTACTAGAGACCGGACGGATGCGCGCCTCCGGCACGCCGGGCGAACTCGCGGCAAGCCCGGTGCTGGCCGAGGCTTTCCTCGGTGGCATCGCGCCCGCCGCCTAAAGCGGGCGCGACTGCCCACGGGCCGCGGGTCGGGACACCAAATAAAGTTGACAAACTTCCGAAGTGATTCGGATACTCGCAGCCAACGAACAGCCCGGGCTCCAGCCCGGCGATCCATGCACCACGGGAGATGCACCGGCACGGGCGTCAACGCCTAACCACCGTCTTTCAGTCTGCAAGGACGATCATGCACGCGCCATTCTCCCTATCCCGTCGCCGGATCCTGTCATCGGTCGCACTGGCTG
The DNA here is from genome assembly GCF_054165765.1 of Roseomonas sp. WA12. Classification (NCBI taxonomy): domain Bacteria; kingdom Pseudomonadati; phylum Pseudomonadota; class Alphaproteobacteria; order Acetobacterales; family Roseomonadaceae; genus Roseomonas; species Roseomonas sp. WA12. Next base: position 600,067 of record NZ_JBSTUI010000002.1, read on the forward strand.
GCTTGTCGCCGGGTCTCGCCCGCGCCCAGAGATATCCAGATCGTCCGCTTCGGCTCATTGTGCCGTTCGGCCCGGGCGGTACCGTGGATCTAGTCGGCCGGCTCGTGGGCAATCAGATGGGCCAGACAATTGGCCAGCCCGTGGTGATCGAGAACCGCGGCGGGGCATCCGGCAGCATCGGCTCGGCGGCTCTCGCTCGTGCGACGCCGGACGGCTACACCTTCATGGTCGGCTCCACCACGACCATCAGCATCCTTCCGCAGATCGATCCCAACTCCGCCTACAAGCCGGAGCGCGACTTCATCGGCCTGAGCCAGGCCGCTTATGTCCCTCACGTGCTAGTGGTGAACAACGACGTTCCGGCCCGCAACGTCCAGGAGCTTGTCACCTTCGTCAAAGGCCAGGGCAAGCCGCTGGCGATGGGTGACGGCGGGATCGGCACGCCGCACTACTTGGCATCCGAAATCTTCCGCCAGGCTGCGGGGATCGACGTGCTTCATGTGTCCTACCGGGGCGGCGGCGAGGTTCATGCGGATCTGATCTCCGGGACGATCCAGGCGGCATCCGTCGAGCTTTCGGTGGCGTCGCCCTATATGCGGACTGGGCAGCTTCGCGCCATCGGCATCGCCTCGCGGGAGCGCTCGCCGGCCTTTCCCGACCTGGCCACCTTCATCGAGCAGGGCATCCCGGACTATGAGATCACCTCCTGGTTCGGCTTCTTCGCGCCAATCAGGACGCCCGAAGACGTTGCTCGCCGGCTGGAGACGGAGATCGGTGTCGCGCTCCGCAATCCGGAGGTGCAGGACAAGCTTATCAAGGCAGGCGCCACGGTGGTGGGCAGCAGCGCGAAGGAATTCGCCGAGCACATTGTGCGCGAGCATGTGAGATGGGGCACGGCAATCCGGCTCGCCGGTCTCGGTGCGGGGAAATAGGGTGAGCTCCAAGCTGCTGATCACCGGGGGCCAGGAGGCCCTCTTTCCGGCCGCCTTCGCCTCGGGTGCCACCTCCATCTGCCTCGATCTGGAGGACACAGTCCCGGGCGAGTTAAAGGCCGCGACCCGCTCCCTGATCCCCGAATTCCTGCGCCGGGGTCGCCCCTCCGGCGCAGAGCTGGCGATTCGGATCAGCCCGCTTTCCACACGCGACGCGCTGGTGGACATCCCCCTTCTGCTTGATGCGGCGGAGCTGCCCGATTCCGTGGTGCTGACGAAGGTGGAGAGTGCTGCGGAGGTCCTGCTGATCGACGAGCTGCTGGGCGGGCGGTGCAAGCTGCTGCCCTTCAACATCATCATCGAGACGCCGCGCGCCCTGGCCGCCGTGGAAGAGATTGCTGCCGCGAGTTCCCGTATCATCGCCTTGTCCTTTGGTGGCAAGGACCTGTCGAAGGCGCTGCGGATGGAGCGTGGCTGGGAGCCGATGCTCTATGCGCGGTCCCGCATCGTCAACGCGGCGGCGGTGCGTGGGATCGATGTCTACGACGAGCCCTTCCATCCTAGGGACGACCTGGAGGGCTTGCGGCAGAACTGTCTGCGCGTAAAGGCGATGGGCTTCACGGGAAAGTCGACGACCGACCCTCGCCATCCCGCCGTCATCAACACGGCTTTCGCCGGGTAGGACGGCGTACTTGCGGCCACCATCCGTCAGCGGATGAGCGCTGACGGATGCGACCGATTATCGGGCCGGATCCCGGCCCGTCCCCGTCAGTGGGCGCTTCCAGAGAAGTCCATAGGCAGGCGGCATTCCGTGACGCGGACGTTGCGCATGCCGGCCGGGGTATTGCGGCTGCGGCCGATGAAGCGCGGCACGGCATCGGTGAAGACGGCTGAGACGGCCGGCACATCGCCGTTGCTGAGGGCCGAAAGGGCATCGTTCTTCGAGCCGCCGGCGCAGGCATCGATCAGCACAACATCCGCATCGCGGTCCACCGCCAGCACGCCCGAGTTCAGGCCGTAGGTGCGGGCGTTGTTGCCTGTGGCGGCGGCGATGGCCTGCTCGGGCGGCATTCCGCCGAGGCTAGCCAGATGGCTGATGGTGTAGAACATGCCCAAGGGCATGATGCCGCTGCCGGTGGGCGTGTCGGTGGCGATCAGCAGGCGCTCGGGCTGCCCGGCTTCATCCAGCAGGCGGGCAGTCAGCAGGGCGGTGCGAAGATTCCCGGCGGTGCAGATCTGCATCGCCACGGTGCTCTCGTTTACCAGCCGCTCGAAGCCTTCCTCCGGCATGGCAACGGGGCCGCCATTGACGTGGAAGGAGACGGTCGGGTCAGAGGCCAGCACATGCTCGGCCCAGATGCCGGAGGAGCCAGGGATGGAGGAGCCGCCAGTGTGCATGGTCGTGACGATGCCCAGGGACCGTGCGGCCTTCATCAACGGCGCGTAGTCGAACGGTGTTTGGAAGGCGCCGAAGCCGGCCTTGGCGAGCCATATACCGGCGTCCTTCAACTCCGCCAAATCGGCCTCGGTCAGGCCCGGCTCAAGGATTACGGAACCGGCATGAACGCGCATGCCGCCAGGGCGATAATCGCGGAAGCAGGCGGCGGCCGCCAGGGCCAGGGCCTTCACCCCGGCCGGATCCTTCGGGCGCCCAGGCACATGTACCTCTGAGGCGGTGATGGCGGTGGTGGTGCCGCCATGCACATAGCTTTCGAGATAACCCACCACCCTCTGACGCGGCGTATAGTCACCGAAGGTGATGTGCACATGGCTGTCGATCAGTCCGGGGATGGCGACCGTGCCGGCGGCGTCTACCACCACGTCGGCGCCCGCCACCTGCTCGGAAGTGAGATTGCCAATGGCGGCGATGCGGCCGTCCTGCAGGAGGATTCCGTCCCCCGGTGCAAAGGGGGCGGAGTGATCGCCGGTGACGATGCGCCCCAGATTAACGATCGCGACCCTCACCTCAATAGAGCCCGTCGCGCTTGGAGATCTGACTGGCCTGGAGGCCGCCGACGCGAGCGTTCAGGCGGCCGCGGTTGGCCAGGACAATGATCAGGGCCAGCTCGTCGGCCGCCGGGCTTTCATCCGGCATGGAAATGGTCATGCCATCATAATGGGATCGGACGTAGAGCGCGTCCTTATGCGCCAGCGGAACGTCGATCCTCACACCCGGTGCGCCCACCTTGGTGAAGGACGGCACCCAGGAGAGCCCGCCTCCCAGCGCGGCCCTGACTGGCTCGGCGAAGGTGGAGGTGAGCAGGGCATTGGCATGCTCCAACTCGCCACCGAGACCGACAACCCCGCCCTTGCCATAACTCTCGGCCTTGTGGGGCCCCATGGCCTCCACGGCGAGCTTCGCAATAAAGGCGCCTACTTCCTTGCTGGCCTCAACGCCCTCCGACAGGTCGTCGACATAGCGGCCGGCATAAGGATTTCCGAGAATGACGACGGCCGCGACCTTGCGCAGCGGCTGTTCTGTACGCTGGCCGGCCTCAACGGCCCTCTCGTCAACCAGGGTAAACCAGCGGCGGACATCAAGCTTCATTGCAGACTCCAAGCTTTTCCTCCCGCACATTAACTAATGTTGTTAGCTTGTCGAGAAACTAAATCGTTCCTGTGCTTGAGCGTGGTGCGACCATCAGGTCGCCCGATGTCACGCTTGGGATTTCACTGTGATATTTCACTCTTGTGCTGACGCTCATCCGCGCTCAACATCCAAGCGGTCCCGACCGTGGCAGGTAAGGGTCCAGCGAAGCCGCTCCGAATTTCGGGCGCGCTGCCTTCCATGACGTGTCGGCTGAGGAGACTGAACGGTATGCCCGTACCACATCCTGTTCTCATTGTGGGCGCGGGTCCGGTCGGTCTGTCCGCCGCCGCCGAGCTGGTCCGCCATGGCGTGCCTGTTCACATACTGGAGGCCGGGCCAGAACTCTCCGGCGAGATGCGCGGGTCAACCTTCCACGCCCCAACGCTCGACATGCTGGACCAGCTGGGCGCCGCGAAGGCAATGATCGCGCAGGGAATCGTCGCGCCGCGCATGCAGTACCGCAGTCGCGATCAGGGCATCATCGCGGATTTCGACTTCGGCGTGCTCTCAGATGTCTCGCGCCATCCCTTCCGCTTGCAATGCGAGCAGTTCAAGCTGACCCGCATTCTGCACGGGCTGCTGAGCGACCGGCCGGGCTACTCCATTCGCTTCGATGCCCGCGTATCCAGCTGCCTGGACCGGGGGGACACGGTGGAGGTCACGCTCGAGAACGGAGACCGCGTGGTCGGCTCCCATGTGATCGGTGCGGATGGCGCGCGCAGCCCGGTGCGGAAGTCCGCCGGGATCGAGTTCGAGGGCTTCACCTGGCCGGAGCGCTTCCTCGTGCTCTCCACACCCTTCGACTTCGCCGAGATCATCCCGGACCTGGCCGACGTCTCCTACTACGCCGATCCCGAGGAGTGGTTCTTCCTGCTGAAGGTGCCTGGCGTATGGCGCGCCATGTTCCCCGTGCCTGCCGAGGTGGCGGACGAGGAGACGATGACCGACGAGTACGCACGCGCCCGCTTCGCCCGCATCGTCGCAGGACGGGACAGCTACCCGACGCGGCACCGCACGCTGTACCGCGTGCACCAGCGTGTGGCGAAGACGTTCCGCCAAGGCCGCGTGCTGCTGGCCGGCGACGCCGCGCACATCAACAACCCGCTCGGCGGCATGGGGCTGAACGGCGGCGTGCACGACGCCTTCAACCTGGGCGGCAAGCTCGCCCGGGTCTGGCACGGCGAGGCGGGCGACGAGTTGCTCGATCTTTACGACCGCCAGCGGCGCGGCGTGACGGTGGAGCACGTGCAGCGCCAGACCATCGCCAACAAGCAGAACCTGGAGGCCAAGGAGCCGGAGGCGCAGCGCGCCTTCCGGGAGCGGATGGCGGAGACAGCCGCCGATTCCGCCAAGGCACATGCCTACCTCATGGGCGTCTCCATGATCAACGGCCTGCGCCGCGCGGCCGAAATCGCCTGATCCGCGGCACGAGAGAGTTTCGGACATGACCGAGTTGACCTTCGACTTCCAGACCAACGGCACGGGCACGCGGCGCAGCCTCGCACTGCGCGACCTGGTAATTGCCGGCTGGACCGGCCGCGACCCGCACAAGGTGCAGGAGCATATCGAGGAACTGGCCGCGCTCGGCGTGGCCCCGCCTCCCACCACGCCCTGCTTCTATCGCGCCGGGCTGGAGACGCTGACCACAACGCCCGCGATCGACTGCCTGGGCGCCGAGTCCAGCGGTGAGGCGGAGTTCGTCATCGTCATCGACGGTGATGGGCAGTGGTGGGTCGGGCTCGGCTCGGACCACACCGACCGCAAGGTGGAGAGCTACTCCATCACCGTATCCAAGCAGATGTGCCCCAAGCCCGTCGCGTCCACGCTCTGGCGCTTCGATGACGTGGCTGCCCACTGGGACAGCCTCGAGCTGCGCTCCTGGGTGCAAGAGGGCACGGGGTGGACGCCGTATCAGGAAGGCAGCGTCGCCGGGATGCGCGACCCGCGCGACACGGTGGCGGCGCATGAGGCCCAGGGCCGCGGCGCACTTCGCGTCGGCACGCTGATGTTCGGCGGCACGCTGACCGCTATGGGCGGCATCCGCCCGCGCCAGGGCTTCCGGATGGAGCTGCGCGACCCCGTGCTCGGGCGCGCCATAACCCATGAGTACACGGCCCGCTGGCTGGCCGAGTAGGACGGAGACGGATCATGCCGATCACCAAGGAACACCTCGAATTCCACGTCCCCGACACGGGCACGGGCTGGGAAGTACCGACGGGCTACCCCGCCGGGATCGAGCAGAAGATCCTCGCCGGCAAGCTGGACGAGGAGAACAAGCGCGGCCACCGCACGCGCCTGCTGCGCTTTCAGCCCGGCGAGTTCACCACCGCCCCATTCGTGCATGACTACTGGGAGGAGGTGTGGCTGGTCTCGGGCGACCTGATTGTCGGCAACGACGCGCAGGGGAATGGCGGCGAGAAGTACGACGAAGCCGCCTACGCCTGCCGTCCGCCGGGCGCCTATCACGGTCCTTTCAAGTCCGACACGGGCTGCACGCTGCTCGAGATCCACTACTACGACGAGACGCCGAAGTGAGCGGCACGGCCGGCCCGACCCTGGACGCCCTGGCGGCCAATCTTGCCGCCGGGCGCACCACAAGCCGCGCGCTGGTGGAGAGCTGCCTGGCGCGGATCGCCGATCCGGCTGGAGAGGGCGGGCGGGCCTTCCTGCAAGTAAATGCCGAGGGCGCCCGCGCGGCGGCCGAGGCGATGGACGCGCTGCGCCGCGCCAACGCCGCGCCCTCGCCATATGCCGGCATTCCGGTTTCCGTGAAGGACCTGTTCGACGTTACCGGCCAAGTGACGCGCGCCGGCTCCCGCGCGCTCGACGACGCGGCGGCTGCGGACGCCGACGCCCCAGCCGTTGGCCGGCTGCTCCGCGCGGGCTTCGTGGTGATCGGCCGCACCAACATGACAGAGTTCGCCTATTCCGGCCTCGGCCTCAACCCGCATTACGGCACGCCCCGCAGCATGTGGCGCCGCGAGGAGGGGCATGTGCCCGGCGGCTCCTCCTCCGGCGCCGCCATCTCGGTGGCAGACGGCATGGCGCATGGCGCGCTTGGCACCGATACCGGCGGTTCCTGCCGCATCCCTGCGGCCTTCAACGGACTGACCGGCTTCAAGCCCACTGCACGGCGCGTGCCGCTGGAGGGCAGCGTGCCCCTCTCCGGCACCCTGGACTCCATCGGCCCGATCGCCCGCAGCACGCGCTGCTGCGCCGTGATGGATTCGGTGCTGGCCGACGAACCGCTCGAGCCCCTACCCGAGATGCCGTTAGCCGGTCTTCGCCTGCTGCTGCCGGAAACGGTGGCGCTGGATGGGATGGAAGCGGCGGTCTCCGTCGCGTTTGAGGCCGCGCTGGCGCGCCTTTCGCGCGCGGGCGTTCAGATTGAGCGGGCGGCGATGCCGGAATTCGCCGAGGTGGCCTTGATGAACGCGCTGGGCGGGTTCACCGCTTCGGAGAGCTATGCTTGGCACCGCCCACTGCTGGCGCGGCGTGGCGACGATTACGACCCGCGCGTTAGCAGCCGTATCCGCCGCGGCGCCGGCATGTCGGCTGCGGACTACCTCGACCTGAAGCGCGCGCGGAAGGACTTCGTGAGGCGTGCCTCCGCGCGGATCGCGGGATACGATGCGCTGGTCATGCCCACCGCACCGATCCTGCCGCCGCGCATCCGCGACCTGGAGGACGAGGCCGCCTACACCGCCGCAAATCTGGCAGCGCTTCGCAATCCCACGCTGATCAACATGATGGATGGCTGCTCCGTCTCAGTGCCAGCAACTCGCCCCCCGGAGCCGCCGGTCGGGCTGATGCTCTCCGCCGCCGCGGGCGGGGACCGGCGCCTGCTGGCCCTGGCCGCGTCCGTGGAAGCCGTGCTGGGCGCCTGAACCGGCGGCCGGCGCCTCACCCGGAACGGTTCCGGGAAGGCCTTTGGGGAAGCCAGTCACACAGGTCGGGAAAGAGGTCCATCAGAGGCCCACCCCGGCTCCGACCCATGCTTCGCAAGGAGGCGAGACAATGTTGCGTCTAACTGGATCCCGGACCGCTCCAAAGGTCGCTCGGCTGGCCGTGACGGCCCTTGCCGCTCTCCTCGTCGCGGCCCCGGCCCGCGCGCAGGACAACTGGCCCGACCGTCCCATCCGTGTGCTCGTTCCCTTCGCCCCTGGCGGCGTAACGGACAGCATCGGGCGGCTCAGTGCGGAGTGGCTCGGCAGGTCGTTGGGGCAGCCCGCGCCGGTCGAGAACCGCAGCGGCGCCAATGGCGCGATCGCTGCCGAGGCCGTGGCACGAAGCGCGCCAGACGGCTACACGCTGTTCACCGCCAGTGCGTCCCAGATGGTGATGCTGCCCGCGCTCACCCGGCTCAGCTTCAATCCGGCCACCGACTTCGCGCCGGTCTCCATCGTGGCGAGCAACCCCATGGTGCTGGCCGTCAGCACCTCGCTGAACGTCTCGACGCTGCAGGACTTCGTCGCGCTCGCGAAGGCGCGGGCGGGCAAGCTGGACTACTCCTCCGCCGGTAACGGCTCCTCCACCCATCTGGCCATGGCCCTGCTGATGCAGCGCGCCGGGATCGAGATGCAGCACGTGCCCTATCGCGGCGGCGCGCCCGCGATGCAGGCCTTGCTGACGGGCGAGGTCGCGGCCTATTTCGGCAACCCCTCCGACATGATCCCGCATCTGGGCGGTGGGCGCATCCGCGTGCTCGCTGTGGCGGGAACCGAGCGCCTCTCCAGCCTGCCGGGTGTGCCGACAGTGGCCGAGAGCGGCTATTCGGCGTTCCGCGCGGAGACGTGGAACGGCATCGCGGCCCCGGCCGGCACCCCCGCCACCGCCATCCGTCGCATGGCCGAAGCCCTGGGCAATGCCTGCGACGACGCGAAGTTCCGCGACTCACTGGAGCGGCTTGGCACCACGCCCGTTTGCAACACGCCCGAAGCGTTCGCTGAGACGATGCGTCGCGACGCCCCCCTCTGGCAGGAAGCCGTCCGGATCTCAGGCGCCAGTCTGGATTAAGGATCAACGGAACGGGCGACCGTCCAGTGCAGTCGGCCCGGGCCCTTGCTGAGTGGGCGCCGTGGCTTCAAGTTCGCGACGCCGGCACAGGGGAGGAAGGCAGGACTATGGGTGCGCCGGCGATGAAGACCGACCGTTGGCTGGCCCGTACCGGCGGGCGGGCGTCTGATGGCTATCAGGCGCAAGCGCGTGCTGTCCCGCTCAAGGATCAGGCCTACGAGATCATCCGCCACCAGATCATCACCTGCCGCCTTACCCCCGGGGAGAAGCTGAACGAGGCGCAGGTTGCCGACCTGCTCGGACTTAGCCGCATGCCGGTCCGGCATGCGCTCGCGCGCCTCCGGTTGGAAGGCCTAATCACCATCCGGCCGAGGAAGGGTATCGAGGTCCGCCCCATCGACCCCGCGGAGCTGCTGCAGATCATCGAAGCGCGCACGGTGAACGAGTGCCACGCTGTGCGTCTCGCCGCGGCCCGCTTCACGGCCGAGGACGCCGCTGCGATGGACGCGGTGCTGCGCGATGCTGAGGCGGCGCTGAGCCGGCACGACACCGAGGCACTAATGCTGCTGGACACCTCCTTTCACGCCCTCATCGCGCGAAGCTCCGGCAGCACGATTTTTGCCGACATCCTTGGCAACCTGCATGACCGAGCCGTGCGCTTCTGGTTTATTTCCTTGGACAGGGAGGCGCACCAGGGCAGCGTAATGCAGGAACACCGCGCCATCCGGGACGCCCTGGCGGCGCGCGATGCTGAGGCGGCGGAGGCGGCGATGGCGCGGCATATCGCCGCCTTCCGGCAAAATGTGATGCTACTCATCGGGCAGTGATCCTGGCCAGCAGGCGGCGACTCCTGCTGCGGACTAGGCTCCCGCTCTAGGTCGCCGGCTTTATTAACAGTGTCGGAATGCCTCCTTGCTACCTGCATCGTCACGAGACGCGTTTCTATGCCGATGATCAGGCATGATGTACGCGATCGATGCTGCCTGTGCAGGATCTCCTGAGCGGTCTGATTCTGGTCTCTGTTCACATGCTGATCGCTCTCGCCCGCTTCGACCAGGCCCAGCGCGGCAGCAGGCTAAGTTGACGGGGCTGCCGGTTCACTCCTCATCACTGATCTCCAGACCGCGCTGAAATTGTGAAGGCATCTCGAGGCGGTAGAATCGACTGAGCGTCCGTGCCCAACCAGCCGTCGCGTCGACGGCCCAGAGGTCCGTTGTCACGACAGGACCGGGCGGAAGGCGTGGGTGACCGAGGCCCATACCGGCGAGGCACGGTACGGGACGGGTGATGATCTGCCAGGCATGTAGAACTGGCGCGCCAGCGAGCTGATCGGCGTTGGGCATGCTGCTGGCCGCAAGGCTGCGCAAGTCAGCGATGAGAGCTTCCAATCGGGTAATCTGGAATTGCAGCTGCTGCCGGGCGAGGAGGTCAGGGGGGCCGTCGAGGCGGATCATGGGAAAGGCAAGTTCCGTGAGAGCGCGATCTCTCGCTCGCAAAGGCGTCGAGCCACTGCGAGCGAAGATCAAGCGATGTGAAAGGGAGGCCCTGCTCCTGTCAGGGGCATGGCCGTGGTGGGTGTCGGGTCAGCCCCGGCCGTCGAGCCAGCCGAGGACGGAGGGGAGTGGGACGGCGAGGCGCAGGGCCCGACCGCCAGGCAGGAGGAGGAGGACGTCGCCGTCCCCATCCTCGCTGATCGCGACGACGGCCGTGGCGGCGAGAGCATGCCGGCGTCCATCGACGTCACGGACGATGACGAAGCGACCGCGTCGCTCGCCTTCGGTCAGTTTGTCCCGCAGGAATTCCGCCTCGCTCATCGCCGCATCCCTGAGCGGAGGGCGGCAAGGCGCGCGGTGCGGGCCCGGGCACGGCAGGCCCGGAGCAGGGCCCGGGGGAGGGTGGTGCCGCGCTCGCCGGCCAGGCGATGCGAGATGGCGCCCTGCGTCACGCCGAGCCGGGCAGCGACCGTCGCGAGCGTTAGCGTCGAGCCTGGCCGGGAGTACGCCGTCAGCCACCAGCGGAGCAGGCGCGCGTCGGCAGCGGGCGCCTTGCGGCCGAGAGCCGCGCCCCGCAGGCGGTTGTCCTCTTTCATGCGGGCCCGAACGGCACCGGCGAGTTCGTCGGAGATCCCGTGCCCACGACGCCTGATGGATTCCTGCAGGCGACGAGGATTAAGCCCCCGGGTGCGCGCGATCTCGGCCAGCCCCATGCCAGCCGGAGCGGCGAGATAGTTCAGCAGCGTCGCGATGACGGCCGACGCCGTGGCCTCCTCTGCCGCGGACCGGACAGCTTGGCGCCGGGCCTGTGCGGCGCGGGCCGCGGCGAGGCGTTCGGGATCGACGACCAGGTGGCGCGCCGTGCCGGCGAGGAGGCCGAGCAGCACCGCCTCGTGCACCCCGTGCCGACGGCAGAGGGTGCGCGTGGGGAGGCTCGGATCGGCCTCCGCGAAGTCGGTGAGGAGATGGTTCAGCGCCTCGGGTGTGTGGCGTGGACGGGCGCTGGCGAGGGCCTGATGCAGGCGGTAGGCCGGATCCGCCTGGCGTGCGCGGCGTGCCATGGCCGCGCGATAGCGTTCCTCCCGGGAGACGAGGCGACCGACGGGCGCACCCTCGCCCCCCGGGCCCTGGTTCAGGAGAGCGGTGCCGAGGCGAGCTCGCAGTCCCGCAACGAGGGCGACCTCGGCCGCTCCGATCGCGTGGATGGGATGCATGCCGACGAGGCGCATCACCAGGGTTTCACCCTGCTCGGCCAACTGGCGCAGGCGGGTCTCCAGTTGGACATTGGAGCCCTCGCGATGCCGGGCAAAGGAGACGTGCGCGGCAAGGCGGGTGGCGGGATTCTGACTGGTAAAGCCCGCGTAGAAGGGCTCTGGGTCGTTGAGGCCGGACATCTGGTACAGCCAAGCCATTCCCACGGGGGGCTTGGTCGGCAGATTGCCGAAGGGAATGACCGTGCGATGCAGGAGCAGGGCAGGGTAGGGGGTGAGCGCCTGCGCCCCTGCCTGGGAGCGCTTGCGCCGGCCGCCACGTCCGTGACGGAGGCTGAGGCGAAGCTGACGGGAGTCGGGTGTTTTGCGTGCATGCCGCCGGAGGCGAGGCCGCCGTGATACCTGTCTACGTCTCATGAGATTTGGTCCCTGTGGGGGGCGACGGAATGCCGCCCCGGCCGCGAGGCGCCGGGTGGCATCCCGTGCCCCCCAAAGGGCTTTGGTGCTGTCCTTCTACCTCTCCCTCACTGGTCCGCCGGCGGCGGCGGCGCGGGACAGCGGTCGCCCGGGACGGCGGCCCCTCACCGTGCTCAGGTGTCGCTGTCGCCGTCACCGGGCGGGATCCCGGCATCGCGCAGGCGCCGGCGAAGGGCATCGACGTCGCGAAGCAGCCCTAGCGCCCGATGCAGCCCGCCCGGGGTGGTGGCGGCGGCGAGCGGGGCGAGGTGGCCGAGCCAGGGGGTGCGCGCGGTCAGCCATTGGCGCCGAGCGTCGGTGTTGTAGATGACCCGCTCGGTCCGGACGAGGAGCTCTGCGACGCGCCCTCGGACAGCCGTATCCTCGTCGCCATCACCGTCCCAGACCCAGCGCAGGAGCGCGTCCCAGGAGGGGAAGGCGATCGCCGGAGGCGGAACCTCGGTTCCGTCGCAGAAGCGGGTCAGCGCTTGCCGCAACGTAGCCTCGATCGGGAAGGAGGGGGTGCGACGGCCATCCCCCGCACTTGCCGCGCGATGCTCCCCCGCGAGCAGCGCGTGCACGGCAAGGAGACCGCCGAGCCCGCCGTCGAGCATGCGGGTGATGGGCACGCGGCCACCAAGCCCCGGGTGGGCGCGGGTCAGCCAGTCGAGACGCCGCTCCGCCGAGCGGAAGAGGCGGCGGAGGGCGTGATCTACGGCGAGGAGGAGGCCAATGCGCCGCCGCGTCCCCGGCCGGAGGGGGATCGCCTCGTGGCGGAACCAGGCCTGTGCCGTCTCGTCGTCCGGATTGTCGAGAAGGAGGCGGATCGCGTCATTGTCCAAGGCCCAGCCGTCGCCGGCCCGCCAGACGCGCCGGAGGAGGGTACTGAGCAGCGCGGGAGGCAGGACCTCGCTGGTGGCCGTGGGCTCGCTCCCAGCGACCTCCAGGTCACGCAGCACCGACCATAGGGCCATGCCGCTCAGGCGGTCGGGCCGTCCATCGGTGTCGAAGGTGATGAGGGTCGCGAGGGCGGCCGACTTGACTTGGCGTGTGAGGGCTGTTGGGGCGAGGAGGTCACAGACCGCCTCCAGGAGGCGGTGCCGCCGATGCACGAGCCGGACCTGCCGGCGGTGGAGGCGCTCGGCCGCGGCGAGGTCGCCCCGGCGCTCGGCCCGGCGCTCCTGGGCTGCGAGGCCCTCGGTACGCCGCTGGATCGCCGCGACGCGGGCGCAGAGGCCGAGCAGGCGCGCGTGTGGGGCAGGGGAGGGGACGTCAGTGGCCCGGCCGGGCACGGGCGGGGTCATCGGGCGATCCCCGAGACCGGCCGGCTACCAGGGCCGAGATCCGGAAGGGGTCGGCGCTGATGGCTGGGGGACGCGCATCCGGTTCCCCCGAGGCCGCGCTCCGCGTCCCGACTGATGAAAGAAGAACTGCCCCGCCCAAAGGGCGGGGTGCTGGTGCGAGATGACATACGAGGTTGTCCATTCGCGGCGGCGGCAGGAGGCCGGGGCCGGCCCCAGGCTCGGACCCCGGCTCCTGCCACCGCCGCGAGGACGTAAAAAAAACCTATCTGGTACCCGTCGGAACGACGGACGGCTGTTCCCGCGACGGGGACCTCAAGGCCGGTGACGCGCGGCCATCATCGTGGGCGCGCGCAAAATTGCTGAAACGAAACTGCAAACCTCTGATGCACTTCGTCGGATCGGGAGATGCACCGCGGGTGAGCACGCAGGCCCGTCTACTCCGCCTCTTGAGGTGCTAGCCCGGCCTCCCTGGCGAAGGCCCGATTGAGATGCCAGCGCGCGCCGGCGTCGATGCGGCCGAGGTGACGTGCCGTGCTCATCGCGACCTCGAACAGCCCAACGGCCCGAATGGGGTCCTTGTCGACGACGACGAGGCCAGCGCCTCGGGCCTCCACGACCTCCTGAGGAACGAAGAGCATATGAGTACCTCCTACGAGCCGATGTTGAACTTCAAAGTCGATCATCTCGCCTCCCCAGACGTGCCCAGGCCTACCGCGACCGCGCGCACATCGACGCCACGTACATATCCACCTCAGCACGATGGCTCATACACGCCCATATTTCGGGCGGGCCGGCCATGACGTCACCATCGAACCCGAACCCGGCCCCACACAGTGGGCAGGAATGCTCGAAGAGGTTCATGCGGGTCACCTCGACCCGCGCTGCGACAACCGGCTTGTCCCTTGTGCTGTTAACCTCGAATTAGAGGAGACATGCCAGCGCTCTGCGCCACCTACGGCAGGGAGTGGGTGGCCAGGGGCTCGTTTCGCGGTGCTTAATCTTGGCCTAGTGGTCAGCGGAAGCATTGCTATGTCCAGGGTGGGGCAGGTCTTGGCGATCGCGACATCCGACACGCCGCAGTGGACCGCGACCCGTGTCATGGGCTCGCACTACACTTCCTCGACCAGCTTCTCCCGAGTCACCCGCATGCGCCCTATCCCTGCTCGGAAGCCGCGAATGTAGCTGCGATGGCCGAGCTTATTATCCGTGGGCTGATGGCGCCAATGGTGCCGATCCAACGGATACGAACGGCGACGTACTTCACTGCGATCGTAGGGCCCAAGCTGGATCAGCGGTGATGCATGTGGCAGAGACGCTTCGACGAAGCGTCAGCCTTGGAGGGCCGCCTCAACTCGCGCGCGGACCTCGACCCACCACCACCGCATTCCCTCGGCATCGTCCAGGGCGCGGTGCCGCAACCGACGCCGGTTCCCTTCGGCGTGCTGCGCATCACCGATGATGTCGCTCGCCCGATCCAGCAGCGTGCCACGGGCCAGGTGGTGCCCCGGTGATCCCTCCGGAGGGGCTCGTCGGAGAAGGCGCCGCGCCTCGGGAACGAGGATGTCGCGCTCCAGCTCGACAACACGGATCGCGTGCGCCACCCCAGCGGCCGCCATCAGGCGGTCGAGCCAGCGCTGCTCCCAGCGCGCCGCGTCGGACGCGACCACTACGCCATCGGCACCGAGAACCTGGTGCACTCGTCGGGCGACGACCTCGACCGGGCTTCCCTCCCTGGCGAGACGGCCACGGGAGAGGCCGTGGATCCGCTCGGAAGCCTCGGACCACTCCTCCCAGCCCGGAGCGGGGCGGATCAGGTGGGCCTCGCCGTCCCCGCCCTCCGTCACCCAGCCGACCTCGATGGGGTAGGAGCCAGCGTCCAGCGACGAGGCCTCGAAGTCTAGGAAGATGATCACCGTCCCTCACCCCAGCTCTGCATCAACACGTCATGCACGCTCGTTCTCCGGTCCTTACTCATCCGGCCCGATCTGCAGCCCGTAAAAGACGAAGTGTGCCACCCGGTTGTAGGACCTCCGCCGCGCGTTTTCCGGCCTGTCGCGTTCCCAATCGCGCACCGCCTGAACGAGCGCTCCGGCGCGTCCGAGGATCTCGTCTGCCAGTGCCAGGACGTGCAAGTTGGGGACGGCTCCGGGCCGAAGTCTGACAAGCTCGTTCAGCGCATCCTGCTCGCGGCCGCGGCCGAGCCTGTCGGCGATGATAGCCAATGCAATGGCCGTCGATCGGCCGACGCCCGCATTGCAGTGTACCAGGAGGCGGCGCCCGCCAAGGCTGTCACGGCCAAACTTCAGGGCACGCTCAATGTCGGTCCGGTCGGCCATTCGAAAGATCGGCATGGCCGCATACGCCGGCGGCGGGGCCGTATCCAAATCGACGAAGCGGAGTACCAGATGGTCGGGGTGGGGCTGTTGGTGGAAGCGGAGTTGATGCGTGACCAGCTGATCAGGGTCTTCCAGCGTGAGCACGGCCGAGAAGTCCCGCTTCTGGCGACGTGCCCAGTTCAGGGCTGATACGACAATCGGCTCGTTGTTGGACAACTCGAGATCTCCATCGAGCCAGCCACCCTCAGTGGCTAGGCAGGAGATTCCTCTTCGCGCATGTTCGTGAATTGTTCCTAATCTCAAACTCGTTACAGATTACAGGATCAAGGCGTCGCCTGCAGAACAGAAATGCCGCAGCCCCGTCACTCGCCGATCAGGGGAGCGGGTTGAAATGCGCCACTCCCACTGCTTCACGCTTGGCTACACTGACCACTTTCGGGCTGTTGACCGGCAGACCCTCTCCGTGACGCTGGCCTTATCGGCGAAATACGGCGGCGGGAGAGAGTGCCCTCGCCCGCGGCGATAGGAATTGGGCGCGAACCTTCTCTGGGCAGGCGGCCGCTCACTTAGTATCAGGCGTGTGCTCGACGCGTGCACGTCCTTGAGCAGTAAGATACCGCCAGGCAAATCCGCATCACGCCCATACCAAGGCGGTCGGTGCCGATAGCCGTGGAGGCACCGATGATGTCGGCGATCTCTTCCCAGCGTTATTGAACCGTTCATCAAGCCGACGGTGTGCGACCGGAGGCACCCCAGCTTTGCAGATCGTTCCGGAGGCGAGCCAGCTGACCTCCGCAATCTGGGAGACCGCGCCCTACATGTACCGCCCGAGCGGGTCACGCTCGAGTGGCTGCTCCGCGGCCTAGGGGATTGGTCCTTCGGCGTGCTTCTACTTTTGATGGCGTTTCTCGGCGCTCTGCCCGGATTGTCGGTAGCGGTTGGCCTTCTTGTGTTGATTCGGGCTTACCAGATGCTGCGGGCCCGTTCCGGCCCAGCCTTTCCCCGCGTGTCGGGAGCGCACCCATTGCCGCTCGCCCGCCTCGTCGGCAGCGTCGTCCCGGTCCTCCGCCTGCTGGAGCAGGTCAGGCTAGTATCTTCCCCGACATTGGACATTCTGCTTCCAGGCTTATTCTTGCGGTCTGGGCTGTCCTTAAGCTTCAGGACTGCTGCCTCCAACAGCAGAGATGTCGCGTGCGGCAAGGCTGCCTCAACACTAACGGGAGCCTCATATGTTGGGCCCAGGCCAAACGCGGCGTGCTAGTCTAGTCCTAAAATGCCTTGCGGGCTGCGAGGGCATTCCCCTGCCGCTGCGGTGAGATTGCCAGCAATGGGACCTGTGATGCCGGACGACGGACGTACTATGAAACCTCAGCAGGTGCTCGCCGACTTCGGCGAGTTCGCCCTGCGGTCACAGGACCTCGACAAGGTCCTTGGCGAGGCTTGCCGCCTTGTGGGGGAGGCGACCGGAACCAAGCGCGCCAAGATCCTGGAGATCCGGGACGAGGGGAAAGTCCTACTTGTTCGGGCCGGTGTGGGCTGGGATCCCGGCGTCGTAGGTCGTGTGCTCATCCCCATGGACGAGCACTCTTCCGAGACCTTCGCGATTAAGGCGGGCCAACCCGTGGTCACGCAGGACATCAGCAAGGAGGGCCGCTTCGGGATCCCAGCATTCATGAGCGAGGCTGGGGTGGTCGCGCTGGTGAACGTGCCGATCTTCGTTCCTGGAGGGCGGGCCTATGGCCTGCTGCAGGTAGACGCTACCGAGCCGCGCGACTTCGGCGACGACGAGATCCAGTTCTTGCGTACCTACGCGACCATTCTGGGACCAGTCATCGACCGCCTGCTCATGGAAAGCACTCTGCGCTCGACCGAGGAGCGCTTCCGTCTCACTGTCGAGGCAGCCCTGGACTACGCCATCTACCTCACAGACCCGCAGGACCTGATCACCGACTGGCTACCCGGGGCTGAGGCGGTCTTCGGCTGGACCGCGGAGGAGGCGGTCGGCCAGCCCAGTTCCCTCATCTTTACACGTGAGGACCGGGATAAGGGCCAGGACAGGTGGGAGATCGAGACCGCCAGACGAGAGGGTGTCGCGCCTGATGTTCGCTGGCACGTCTGCAAGAACGGCGAGGGTGTCTTCATCGAGGGATCCACCCGGGCGCTTCGCAACGCGGACGGTACGCTGACCGGCTTCCTCAAGATCGGCCAGGATGTCACCCAGCGCCGCGCGGCCGAGGAGCGACTCCGTGGAAGCGAGGGCCGGCTCAGGGCGCTGTTGAGCGCCACCTCCCATGTTACCTATCGTATGAACCCCGATTGGTCCGAGCTGCTCCAGCTCGACGGGCGCGGCTTTCTCGCCGACACGCCGGTCCCGAGTGAGGCCTGGTGGAGCGAATACATGCTCGCCGACGATCAGCCCCAGGTCCGGACTGCCATCGAGGAGGCAATCAGGACGAAGGAGCCTTTCGATCAGGAGCACCGCATCCGGCAGGCGGACGGGCGCGTCGGCTGGGCCCACTCGCGTGCGGTTCCCCTGCTGCAGGAGGACGGGCAGATCCGGGAGTGGTTCGGGGCTGCCAGCGACATCAGCGCACGCAAGCGGGCCGAGACTGCCCTCGCGGAAAGTGAGGAGCGGTTCCGCCAGTTCGCCGAGGCGTCATCGGACCTGATCTGGATCCGTAACTCGGACACCATGGAACTCGAGTATCTTAGCCCCGCCTTCGAGGCGATCTACGGAAAGAGCCGAGAGGCGTTCCTGAGCGGCGACACTTTTCAGAACTGGGCCGACCTCGTCGTCTCCGAGGATCGCGAGGGAGCGCTCTCTGGTCTCGAATGTGTCCGGGCCGGTGAACGGGCCTTCAATGCATTCCGCATCTCGCGCCCGTCCGATGGCGAGATCCGCTGGATCGAGAACACGGACTTTCCCCTTTTTGACGGGCAGGAGCGGGTCCGGCGGATCGCCGGGTTCGCCAAAGACGTCACTGAGGTGCGGAGGGGTGCCGCACGGCTGGAGGTCCTGGTCGCCGAACTGCAGCACCGCAGCCGCAACCTCCTCGGGATCGTTGCTTCCCTCGCCAACAAGACCCTGGACGAGGGGAAATCGACGAAGGCCTTCCAGGCCCGGCTCCAGGCCCTAAGCCGGGCACAAGGCCTGCTCAGCCAGTTCGGTAGCGATACTGCCGAGGTGGGTGCGCTGGTCCGCATGGAATTGGAGGCCCACACGGCAATCCGCACACCCAAGGTGGTGGTCTCCGGCCCCGAGGTGAACCTCACCATCCGGCAGGTGCAGAACTTCTCTCTGGCCGTGCACGAGCTTACCACCAACGCTGTGAAGTATGGCGCTCTGCGGGACGATGCGGGGCAGCTGTTCGTCACCTGGACCGTCGCTCAGGACAAAAAGGGCCAGCGCAGCCTCATGCTGGATTGGGTCGAGAGCGGCGTCGTCGTGCAGCCTGATAAGGTGACCCGGCGCGGCTACGGCCGTCAGATGATCGAGAAGTCGCTGACCTACGCGCTCGGCGCCACGACCGATTTCGTGCTCGGGGAGGATGGCGTGCGGTGCCGCATTCAGCTTCCCCTGGAGTGACCCAGGTTGTCGCGCCTGTGAGGACGGGCCGCTACGTTCAATCACTCCGCTGCATGAAATGAGTGCTCGATGCCCGACACGAATGAGCTACTGGTCGGCCGCCACATCCTCATCGTTGAGGACGAGTACTTCATTGCCGAGATCATGGAGGATTGGCTCCGTCGGGCGGGCGCCGAAGTCGTCGGTCCGGTGCCCAGCGTGCAGCAGGCGCTCGTGGCCATCAAGGCGGAGGCTGGGAGGCTAGACGCGGCGGTCCTGGATGTGAATCTCGGTCGCGGCGAGACCGCCTATGCTGTAGCCGACCACCTGAACCAACTCGGCGTGCCATACCTCTTCGCAACCGGAGACGTGCGGATCATTGACCATTCGGCGTATTGCGAGCGACCGCGCCTGGATAAGCCAATCTCTCAACACGGTCTGCTCAGGGCAGTTGGAAAGCTTTTGAAAGCAGGAACGTACCCGCAAGCCAAGTGAAGGTAGATGGACGCAGCTTGGGGCTGCGCGCCGTCAACAGTCGCCCTCCTAAGAGGAGCTCACCAAGGAGGGTCTAGACCCATTCTGCTTGCTCGCAGCAGAAACAGACTTGATGGCGGCGAGAACCTGTCGGGATGCAAGGTGGTGGACCATGTGCCCGGCGCCCTGGACAATCTGCAGATCGCTTCCAGGGATGCACGCGTGAAGCCGCTCCGCCGACCGCTTGAACACCACCTTGTCGCCATCCCCGGCCATGATGACCGTGGGCGTGGTCAGCCGCTCGTAGCCACGGCGCAGGCTTGTCGCTCCCGGAATCATTAGCGCTCCGTCCATAGCAGTCGCCCGGAGCTGGGAAGGCCGCAACGCCATCGCGGTCGAGTACTCGTCGTGGAAGTGGGAAGGAACGCGAGCAGGTGCGAACAACGCCCATTTGATCAGCGGCATCGTGAGCCAACCGAGGATTGGTGAAATGGTGTAGCGCAGGACGTCGCCGATCACCGGGAGGGCCGCGACGCCGACCAGCAGGACATCGGGGCGTAGCGTCGGAAAGTAGTAGCCCGACAGCAGCACCAGGCCTGCCGTGTCTTCCGGATAGGCCTCGGCGAATGCAAGGGCCACCATGGCACCCCAGGAATGGCCAACGACCACCGGCTCGTCGATGCCAAGCTGGCGAAGCGCCTTGCGGAGCAGCTCAGCCTGCTGGGCGGCGGTCCACATCCGCCCGCGTGGCCGCTCTGTGTACCCAAAGCCAGGACGGTCGAAGATGATGACGCGGTGAGTCTGCAGCAGCAGCTGGGCCACGCCGCTCGTGTTGAAGTCGTCCCCGGTCACCATGTTGCCGTGGATTAGGACAACCGGGCTTCCCGTGCCGCGATCACTGTAGTGCACACGGACTCCATCCACGACAATGAACGAACCTTCGGGCGGATGCCTGTGTTCAGCCCGCCGTGCGATGGCGTGGTTCGCCAGGGCAAGCAGACCAATCCCTCCGACCAGCCAGGCAAGAGGACGGGCGCGAGCCGAGCGGCTGCGGAGTGATCGTTCGGCGAACATGTTGGTGGCCCTTCAGGTCAGGTGGCGCGGAACAGTGCCGCAGGCATGCACACCTACACCGTAACAACGCCCCATTCAGGCCTGTGTTTCCTCATCGTCAGAGTACCCAGTGCTGGTGCAGAAGATTTAAAACGACCCAACATATGTTCCGAAGACAACGACCAAGTTGGTCCATAACGATGCCGTCGTCTGCCACGACGTGCTGCGCGGGTGACTGGGAGAGGCCTGTACTCCCACCGACATTCCGTCGCAGGAGGTCACCCGTGGTCAATGCTACCCAGCCCTCTTCTTTCCCTCCTGACTGCCATCCGCCGACCTCCGCACCGACCCACCGGTTTCGCGTCCTTGTCGTCGAGGACGAGTGGCTCATCGCCTCCGAAGTTGCGGACTGTCTTGAGGAAGCTGGTCTGGAGGTATTGGGTCCGGTGCCGACGGTGGCTGGTGCCCTGCGACTTATCGAGATCGCCAGGGCTGACGGCGGCATTGCTGCCGCGGTGCTCGACTTCAGTCTCAATGGCAGCCCTGTCACGCCAGTTGCGGACGCTCTCACCGCGATCGGTGTGCCGTTCTTCTACGCATCGGGTTATCCAGCCGGATTTCTCCCTGGCTTCCACGTCGCCGCACCACTGCTGGTCAAGCCCTTTGCCCGGGATGCGCTTCTACACCATGTTTTAAGCCTGGGCGCCACGGGTGCGTCTAAACCTTTGCCCGCGTGACGTTGGACAATGTTGTCCGACCTTGGAGGCGCAAAGCCTTCACCTGATTGGCTCCAGCTATGAACTCCACAGAGTGCTCGCAGCTGTGTGTGTCGATGCGCATTACTGCGGGTAGGCGGTTTAGATAGGTGGACTCGTCTACATCCGGCAATGAGAGCGCCCGAGCGGCCGAACCCGGTAGCGTGGTCGGTCATTCTCGGGTGCTCTCTCGAAAGCTTTAGTACGGGGCCGGCGTACTCAGGCGGCCATGCGCCAGAACAGCAGGCCCGCGAGGAGAAGGAGGCCGACGACGCCGAGGCCAATCGCGACGGTTCTCGGCACCCCAGGGTTCGGAATCTGTCGGTCTGCCGCGATTAGCGGCGGCGGTGCATCGCGGGACTCCCTTTCCCGCACCTCCGCAATGAGTTGTGGATCGGGGCTATCGCCCGATGCTTCATCGTCTGTCCCAAGGGGCGACAGGCCCGGGTCGAGCATGGGGACCTTGTCCCCCGCCGTGCCGCTCTCGTGATCCCGCTTGAGCTGCGCGAACGTACCCGTAGGGGCTTGGGCCACAGGAGCAGGACGCGGCTCGATCTCGGTAGGATCGTCGTTCTTTGGCATTGTGGACATCCAGCTATTGAAAAGGCGCACCGCTAGGTTGCCCGTCTGGACGGAGCAGGCGGTGCGTGTTGGTTGTGAAGGCAACACATTTGCGGGGCCGTCATTTGGGCCATGGTGCATTGAAGGCCAGAGGGCCTACCGCGCATCGTTTAGGCCCGGCCAGTTCTTACCCAGGCCGTAGACGGATGCGCACCGGGCGACTCGGGCTGCGACGACTTTGCGTCATTTAGACCGGCGGCATGCCGCTGTGCCGGGCACCATAGGTGAGAGCAAGAAGATGACGGCTTTGTTTCAGCAGGTCTTCAGACTTGCGTACCGCAAGGCTGAGTTCAGCCGCCATACTGGCAGTCGTCGCGACGAGACGCCGTGTCTCGGCCTGAACTGTCCTAGCGTCGTGCATCTGGGGCCAATCAGGCTGAGGAGGCGAGAGAGCCTGTCAATTCAGGCGGTCGCGCACCGCGAGCATGGCAGGTCCTACAGTCGGACGCCGAACATATGTGTGGTCACTCCCGCCAAATCGGAGTGGGAATTTGTGTTCCGTCACGAGCGGCTTCACGCAATCTGAGCTCTCCGCATCGTTGCTCGCTGAGTACGATATAGGCCTCTATACCCGGCCCGTCGTAGGCGACGGCAACCTGCTCCCCGCTGCTCCAGGGGTTGAGCATCGACTGAACACTGACGATGCGAACGTGACCGGCTGTTATCTGGGGCATGCTGCTTCTACTCCTAAGAGCGAAACCGCGCTGATGGC
Source organism: Roseomonas sp. WA12 (assembly GCF_054165765.1). Lineage (NCBI taxonomy): Bacteria > Pseudomonadati > Pseudomonadota > Alphaproteobacteria > Acetobacterales > Roseomonadaceae > Roseomonas > Roseomonas sp. WA12. The sequence continues at coordinate 622,585 of NZ_JBSTUI010000002.1, forward strand.
GGGGTTGGGCACGAGTGTGGAGTTGTGATTTGCTCGCCGACCCATTTGAGAAAAAGACGGCACCCGAAGGTGCCGCCAAGTTTTGTTGGGGAGAAAACGCGAGGAAACGGCGGAAGGGAGAAATCCCCTTCGTCAGAAACGAGAATGTCGAGTTCTAGGCCGGCTTGGCGCTACTTATGTGTGGCGCAGCAACACGAACGCGTGGTGTCTGCAGCAAGCCAATCTAAGTGAGATAGCGTAGTTCGGATGGGGAGGGCCTTGGCCCAACAACTGCGAACGGCCGCGGTGGCGTGCCAGTATCGCGCATGGTCACTCAGCGGTTCTGTCAATGCTCGCGCCACGGGTGCCTGGATTGGTGGCCTGGGGCAGGCGTAGATAGACTCCTGACGGGTGAAAATCGTCCGGGAGCCAAGAATGGAGTGCGTGGACTGCGGTTCCGCCGGGGTGACTGAACGGCGGGACCGTACAGCCTAGACTACAAGCGTTTCCGGTGCTGCCCTTGCGGTCCAGGGTTCAACGAGCGCAGCGCCGGGGTGCTGAATCGGACCTCAGCACGCGTGCGACGTTATTGCGTTCGTGGTGCTTTGGCGCCTGCGCTACCCGCCTGACCCTGCGGGATTGGCCGAAATGTTCCTCATCAGCGGCATCGTTTTCAACCATGAGGCTGTGCGGGTGGGAGGCCAAGCTCGCACCCCCAGTTGTAAGCAGCCTTCGACAACGCCGGCGCGGTAAGCGCGGCGCCGGCCGCCGCTCCTGGCATGTGGACGAGACCTACCTGAAGGTGCGAGGCCGCTCTCCTTGCTTCGTTGATCGGTTCGTCATGGTTGCCAGCGAGAGGCCGTCAGGTCGGACCGTTCGAACGGCATCAGAGCCGGGCTCTGGGCCCGCCTTGCGCTCCGCCTTCTACTGATGTTTAGTCCTAATCAGGCCCGGAAGAGGCCGACCAACAGAGACGCTTGTTTCGCACGGCCCCCCAGACGGAAGCAGGGTGCCGCGGATGACGATCGCCAACAGGACCTCGGCCGGCACCATGTGTGGCAGCGCGGGGCCTGCAGACAGCGAGCCAGCGGGCACAAAGCTGGACCGCCGCAACCTATTTGGCGTGAGCCTGGCCGTTGGCCTCGGCGCCAGCCTGCCCCTCGGTAGCGCGCAAGCTCAGTCGCGTGCGGAGACCCTCCGCCAGGTCACCGGCGGCACCATCAACACGCTCGACCCCACCATGCCCGGCGCCACGCGCGAGGCCTTCGGCCTTTCGATGAACGTCTATGACCGGCTGGTCGCCTTCGGCCGCAAGCAGGTGAATGGCAACTGGGTCTTCGACCACACCGTCATCCGCGGCGAACTCGCCGAGCGCGTCACGGTCAGCCCTGACGGGTTGAAGATCACCCTGCACCTCCGCTCGGATGCCAAGTGGCATGACGGCACCCTCGTCACCGCCGAGGACGTGAAGTGGTCGCTCGACCGCGCCGTCACCGCCCGCTCCCTCGCCGCACCGCAGTTCCAGACGGGATCGCTGACCAGCGCCGAGCAGTTCCGCATCGCCGGCCCCGGGGTGATCGAGGTGACGCTCGACAAACCCGACCGCCTCGCGCTCTCCAACCTCGCCGTCCCCTACGCCATCATGATCAACAGCACGCTGGCGAAGAAGAACGCGACCGCGGACGATCCCTGGGCTCAGAAGTGGCTGCAGAACAACTCCGCAGGTTCCGGCGCCTATATCGTCGAGAGCTTTCGCCCGGGCGAGCAGGTTCAGCTCCGCCGAAACGAGGCCTGGAAAGGCGGCGTGGACGGCAAGCTGCCCTTCTTCCGCCGCATCATCTGCCAGACCGTACCGGAGGCCGCGACCCGCGCCAACCTCATCGAGCGCGGCGACGCCGATGTCTCCATCGACCTGCAGGCAAGCGACATCACCTCGCTCGAGCAGCGTGCCCGCGCGAAGGTGCTCTCCTTCCCGCAGACCAACGGCTTTACCCACATCTCCTTCAACACAAAGCTAGCGCCCTTCGACAACGTGAAGGTCCGCCAGGCCATCGCCGCCGCGCTTCCCTATGACGACATGTTCAAGGCCGCGCTGTTCAACCGCGGCCGCCCGCTGTTCGGCGGCACATGGACCGGCACGCCGACCACCTCCGAATTCCCCACTGCCATGCCGGTGAGGCTCGACCTCGACCGCGCGAAGGCACTGCTGGCGGAGGCCGGCCACCCAAACGGCTTCTCCACCACCTTCACCTTCGGCCTAGGCCAAGCCGCCATCGCCGAACCCGTCGCCGCCCTCGTGCAGGAATCCCTCGCCCGCATCGGTATCCGCGTCGAAATCCAGAAAGTCACCGACGCGCAGCTCAACACCATGCAGTCCGAGAAACGGCTGCCCTTCTACACCGATGCCGGCACAGCCTGGCTGCCCGCCACCTATTACTTCTTCTTCCTCTACTTCACCCGCGACCAGCGCTGGAACTTTGCCAGCTGGGACAATCCGCGCATCGTCGAACTGGCCAACAAGGCCCGCTTCGAGCAGGACCCCGCCGCCTACGAAGCCGAGTGCAAGGAGATGATCTCCATCCTGGCCGAGCAGATGCCGCTGGTCATGCTCTACCAGCCCAACATGGACGCCGTGATGGGCCGCGCGATCGAGGGCTTCACCTACCAGTTCTACCGTCAGATCGATTTCCGGGATCTGAGCCGCGCCTGATGAAATCGCTCGCCGGGATCGGCCGCCGCATTGTCAGGCGGCTGCTCTCCTCCATCCCCGCCATCCTCGGCGTGGTGGTGCTCACCTTCTTGCTGATGCGCGTCCTGCCTGGGGATCCGGCGGTGTTCTTCGCCTCCGGCCCTAGCGCCGGACAGCAGGAGATTGATGACCTCCGGCGCGATATGGGACTGGACAAGCCCATCCCCGTCCAGCTCGCCCTCTATCTGCGGGATGTCGCTACCGGCAATCTCGGCCGCTCCATGACCACCGGCCAGCCCGTGGCGCAGGACATGGTGCGCCGCCTTCCCGCCTCGCTGGAGCTCACCTTCACCGCGCTGTTCATCGCGCTGCTGGTCTCCATCCCGCTCGGCATCCTTGCCGCACTCCGCCCGGGATCACTGGTGGACCACCTCGTGCGCTTCATCTGCACGCTCGGTGTCTGCATGCCCACCTTCGTCTCGGGGCTGCTGCTGATCTACGTCTTCTACTACATGCTGGGATGGTCACCGGACCCCACGGGCCGCATCGACATCTTTTCCGCGACACCCCCCGACATCACCGGCTTCCTCCTCATCGACTTCGCGATCACGGGCGATTGGGAAGGTTGGCGCGCCGCCTTCTCCCAGATCATCCTACCGGCCGCCACCATGGCGCTATTCGTGCTCGCCCCTCTCGCGCGGATGACCCGCGCCAGTATGCTCTCCGTGCTGGGCAGCGACTTCATTCGCACCGCCCGCTCGGTGGGCCTGCCCGGCGCGCGCGTCACAGTGGTCTATGCACTCCGCAACGCGCTGCTGCCCGTGCTCACCATCGCCGGCATCGTCTTCTCCACCATGCTCGGCGCCAATGTGCTGGTGGAGAAGGTCTTCTCCTGGCCCGGCGTCGCCTCCTACACCCTTGATGCGCTGGTCGCGTCGGATTACGCGCCCGTGCAGGGCTTCGTCCTGCTCATGGCCAGCATCTTCGTCCTCGTGAACCTCCTCGTGGACGTCCTCTACGGCATTGCCGACCCCCGGATCAGCATCGAATGAGCGCCACCCTCCGCCACTCGCTCGGCGCCTCGCTGGGGCATGCCGGCTGGGTGATGCGCGGCAACCCCGTCACCGCGCTGGCCATCGGCGGCATCCTGCTCCTGCTGCTCGTCGCCCTCTTCGCGCCCTGGATCGCGCCCTACGACCCGCTGGCCAGCAGCGTCGCCAACGCGCTGCAGCCACCCAGCGCCCGCAACCTCTTCGGCACGGACCAGCTCGGCCGCGACATCCTCTCCCGCCTCATCATGGCCACCCGGTTGGACCTCGCCATCGCGGCCAGCGCCGTCGGCATCTCCTTCGCCATCGGCGCCATCATCGGCGCCTTCTGCGGCTATCGCGGCGGCAGGCTGGATCGCGTCGTCGGCCGCGTCGTGGACGTGCTGATGGCCTTCCCGCTCTTCGTGCTCGCCATGGCCATGGTCGCGGCACTCGGCAACCGTGTGGAGAACATCGTCATCGCGACCGCCGTCATCAACCTGCCCTTCTACATCCGCTTCGCCCGCGCCGAGGTGAACATCCGCCGGGACGCCGGCTGGGTCGAAGCCGCGCGCGCCGGCGGCGAAGGCCATCTCGCCGTCGTCCTGCGCTTCCTCCTGCCCAACATCCTCCCCGCCATGGCCGTGCAGATCTCGCTCAACCTCGGCTGGGCCATCCTCAACGCCGCCGGCCTCTCCTTCATCGGCCTTGGCGTCACCGCGCCCACGCCGGAATGGGGCATCATGGTCGCCGAAGGCGCCCGCTTCATCACCGCCGGCCAGTGGTGGCTCGTCGCCTTCCCCGGCCTCGCCCTCATGCTCACCGTCCTCTGCTTCAACCTGATGGGCGATGGCCTTCGCGACATCCTCGACCCCAGGATGCGGACCTAGGGGATGCGCACATGACCCCCTTGCTTGCCATCGAAGACCTCCGCGTCGCTTTCTCCACCCGCGCCGGCACGGTGGACGCCCTGCATGGCGTCTCCCTCTCGTTGAAAAAGGGCCAGACCCTCGGACTGGTCGGCGAGTCCGGCTCCGGCAAATCCGTCACCGCCTATGCCGTCACCCGCCTACTTGATCGCGCGGGCCGGATAACCGGCGGCCGTATCCTCTTCCGCGGCACCGACGTCACCCGAGTGCCGGAACGCGACCTGCGCGCCCTCCGCGGAGCCGCCATGTCGATGATTTTCCAGAACCCCCGCGCCGCGCTGAACCCCATCCGCACGGTCGGCCAGCAAATCGCCGACGCCGTCCGCGCCCATCGCGAAATTTCGTCCAGACAGGCCCGCGCCCAGGCGCTCGACCTGCTAAAATCCGTCCTCATCCGCGATCCCGAGACCCGCCTCGACGCCTACCCGCACGAGCTCTCGGGCGGCATGTGCCAGCGCATCATGATCGCCATGGCCATCGCCTGCGAACCCGACCTGCTGATCGCGGACGAGCCCACCACCGGGCTCGACGTCACCACCCAGAAGACCGTGATGGACCTTCTCGCCCGCATCACGCGGGATCGCGGCATGGCCACCATCCTCATCACCCACGATCTCGGCCTTGCCGCCCAGTACTGCGAGAACATCGTGGTGATGGAGCGCGGCCGCATCGTTGAATCTGGCTCCACGCAAATCCTCTTCCAGTCACCGCAGCACCCCTACACGCGCCGCCTGATCGCCGCCTCCCCCACCCCGCGCTCCACGGTCGAGGACCTGGCCCGCGCCGCGACGGCCGCCGGCGAAGTCCTGCCTGCCATCGCCGCCGCACCGCGCCCGCCGAACGCACCGGGCACCCCGCCCCTGCTCGAGGTCCAGCACCTCGTAAAGGATTACGGCGCCCCCACCCGCGCGGTGGACGATGTCTCCTTCGCGATCCCGACCGGCGGCAGCCTCGGCCTCGTCGGCGAAAGCGGCAGCGGCAAATCCACCCTCTCCCGCCTCATCTGCCGCCTGATCGACAAGACCGCGGGCGACATCGTCTTCAACGGCGAGAGCATCGGCGACATCCCCGCGCGGGACTTCCACCACGCCCCCCAGCGCCGCGAGATCCAGATCGTCTTCCAGGACCCGAACGACAGCCTCAACCCCCGCTTCTCCGCCTTCGACGCCATCGCTCACCCGCTGCGCAACCTTGAACGCCTGCGGGACGGCGCCACGCTGACATCCCGCGTCGAGGAAGCCGCCCAGCGCTCCGGCTTCCCCGCCGAGCTCCTCACCCGCTTCCCCCACCAGCTCTCCGGCGGCCAAAAGGCCCGCATCGGCATCGCCCGCGCCATAGCTGTCCGCCCCCGCCTGCTAGTGCTGGACGAACCGACCGCGGCCCTCGACGTCTCCGTCCAGGCCATCATCCTCAATCTGCTCGATCGCCTGCGGCGGGAGGACGGCATGGCCACGCTCTTCGTCTCGCACGACCTCAACGTCGTCCGCATGATGTGCGAGCGCGTCGTCGTCCTCCGCCTCGGAAAGATCGTGGAGGAGGGCAGCGGTCAGTCCCTCTTTACCGCCCCGCGCAGCGACTACACGCGCGAACTCCTCGCCGCGATTCCGCATTTCGACCCCGGTTCAGCTCAGGGCCAGCCAGCCCTCGCGACCACCTAGGCAGCCCCCATGAACGATACCGCACGCTGGGATGTCGGCACCGACATCGGCGGCACCTTCACCGACATCCTCGCCATTGACACCACCACAATGGAAACCCGCCAGGCCAAGGTCCCATCCCGCCCCGCCGCCCCCGTGCAGGCGATGCTGGAAGCCATCGCCGCCGTGGGGCTGGACGGAACGCAGATCCGCCGCTTCATCCACGGCACCACCCGCGTGACCAACGCGCTGGTGGAGGAACGCCTCCCCCGGATCGCCCTTATCGCGACAGAGGGCTTCGAGGACGTGCTGGAGATCGGCCGCTATCGCCGCCGCGACCTCTACCGCCTCGACATCCCCCCGAAGGCCTCGCCCCTCGTCCCGCCCGAACGCTGCTTCGGACTCCGGGAACGCATCGACCACGAAGGCAACATCGTCACCGCACTCGACGGTGCCGAGATTGCCCGCGCCATCGAATGGCTGAAGCGCACCGGCGCCCAGAGCCTCGCCATCTGCCTCCTCCACGCCTACGCCAACCCCGCGCATGAACGCATGCTGGCTGAACGGCTGCGGGACGCCATCCCGCATCTCTGCGTCAGCCACGAGATCAACCCCGAGGCCCGCGAATACGAACGCGCCTCCTCCACCACCTTCAACGCGGCGGCCATGCCCATCGCGGTCGAATACCTCACCGAGCTTGAGCAGCGCCTCCCCCTCGGCGCCGGACTGCAGGTCTTCCACTCCGCCGGCGCCATGGTCCCGCTCCCCGCCGTGAAGCGCCGCCCCATCGTCATGGCCATGTCCGGCCCCGCCGCCGGCGTCTCCGCCTCCGTCCGTATCGCGCGCGATCTCGCCCGCCCCCGCGTCCTCACTTTCGACATGGGCGGCACCACCACCGATGTCTGCCTCATCGTCGACGGCCAGGCGGAGATGACCGACACGCGCATGATCGCCGGCCGCCCGCTGCGCCAGCCCATGCTCGCCGTGCACAGCATCGGCGCCGGCGGCGGCTCCATCGTCCATCTCGGCCCCGGCGGCCTCTCCGTCGGCCCTGAAAGCGCGGGCTCCGAACCCGGCCCCGCCTGCTACGGCCAGGGCGGCACCCACCCCACCATCACCGACGCCAACGCCATCCTCGGCTATCTCGATCCCAACGCCGTGCTGGGCGACCGCATCCGCATCGACGTCTCAAAGGCCGAGGCCGCCATCCGCCCAATCGCGCACGCCCTGAACCTCGGCCTGAAGGAAACCGCGCTCGGCATCCTCCGCGTCGCCAACGCCACCATGGCCCGCGCCCTCCGCCGCGTGACCGTGGAGCGCGGGGTGGATGGCCGCGACGCCACGCTGCTCGCCTTCGGCGGCGGCGGCCCCATGCACGCGGCCGGCCTCGCCGACATCTACGGCATCCGTGAGGTCGTCGTCCCTGCCGCCTCCAGCGCCTTCTCCGCCCTCGGCTGCCTCACGGCAGACTTCTCCTTCCTGCAGCAGCGCACCGTCCGCGTCCCCCTTACGGAGTTCGACGATGCGGGCTTCCAGACCCACCTGCACGATCTCACGGCCGAAGCCACGGACCCGCTGATCGCCAACGGCATCGACCCCGCGCAGATCACCACTGAACACACCGCCCTCATGCGCTACGCCGCGCAGAGCGACGCCACCCCCGTCCCCTTTGCCCTTCCGCTGGACCCGCACGCCCTGGAAGCCGCCTTCCACGCCCGCCACCGCGCGCTCTACGGCTACGCCACCACCGAACCCGTGGTCATCGAATCCCTGCGCATCCAGGCCCGCCGCGCTTCCGAATCCCGCATCGCCCGCCCCGCCGTCAGCACCATCCCGCGCCCCGCGCGCACCCGCCACTGCAGCTTTGAGTGCGCTCCCGACACCCCCACTCCCATCCTCTCCCGCGACACTCTCACCGAGACGGTAAGCGGCCCCGCCATCATCGAGGACGCCTGGTCAACCACCGTCATCCCCCCGCGCTGGCAGGCCACGCCCGACGCATTCGGCAACCTCTTCCTGGCGGGAACCGCGGCATGAGCCTCGATCCCTTCACCGTTGAGGTCATCCGCCACGGCCTCTCCGCCGCGGCCGAGGAGATGAGCCTCGTCCTCACCCGCTCCGCCCGCTCCCCGCTGCTGCGCGAAGCCGGCGACCTCTCCTCCACACTCACCGACGCCAATGGAGACCTCGTGGCGCAAGGCCGCGACATCCCGGTTCATATCGGCGCCATGGCCTACACCATCCGCGAATTGCTGAAGGTCTATCCCGCATCGCGCATGCGCGAGGGCGACGCCCTCATCTACAATCTCGGCGCGCTCGGCGGGAACCACCTGAACGACGTGAAGGTCGTCCGCCCCGTCTTCATGAAGGGTCGCATCGTTGCCTACGCCCTCTCCCTCGCACATTGGCCCGATGTCGGCGGCACCTGGCCCGGCAGCTACTACGCGACGGCGATGGACACCTTCCAGGAAGCCATCCGCATCCCCCCCGTCCTGATTGCCACGAAGGACGGCGTGAACGAGGCGGTCATGGAGATGATCAAGGTCAACATCCGGGACCCCGTCTCCGCCGAAGGCGACCTTCTCGGCCAGATCGCCGCCACCTCGGCCGCCGAGCGTCGCATCCACGATCTCTGCACCGAACATGGCACGGAGGTCTTCCTCGCCAGCCTCGCCCGCCTGCACGACCTCTCCGAAGCCGAGATGCGCGCCGCCCTCATTGAAATCCCGGATGGCACCTATGAGGGCGAGGACTGGGTCGACGATGGCGGCCCCGGCGGCACCCCCGCCCGCGTCCATGTCGCCATCACCATCGAGAACGGCACCGCCACCTTCGACCTCTCGGGAAGCGCCGATAAGGTCACCACCTTCTGCAACACCACCCCCTTCATCGCGCGCTCCGCCATCATCTACGCCGCCCGCATCCTGTCGGGCCGCGACATGCAGCAGAATGCCGGCGCTCTCCGTCCGCTCACCATCATCACCCGCCTCGGCTCGATGATGGAGCCGGGCTGGAACGCCGCCGTCGCCGCCGGCAACCACGAAACATCCGCCCGCATCGTGGATGCCGTCTTCCGTGCGATGGAGGACGTCATCCCGGAACGCCTCGCCGCCGGCGGCCCCACCACCTCCGGCCTCCTCAACTTCTGCGAGCCCATGCCTGACGGCACCTGGCGCATGCTCTACGAGGTCCATGGCGGCGGCGAAGGTGCCCGCCACGACCGGGACGGCTGCGACGCCACCCGCGTCCACCTCACCAACACCGGCAACACCCCGGCCGAGATGATCGAGGCCAATTACGCGCTCACGGTCGAACGTCAGTCCATCCGCCGCTACTCCGGCGGCAAGGGCGTGCACAAGGGCGGCGACGGCATCATCCGCAGTTACCGCATCCGCGCGCCCCGCATGCTGCTCACCACCTGCGTCGATCGCCGCCTGGTCCCGCCCTACGGGTTCCAGGGCGGCGAACCCGGGCTCCCCTATCGCATCACCCTCACCCGCAAGGGGGAAGAGACCGATATCCCGGGCAAGGCAAATCTCGAGCTCCTGCAGGGCGACCTGATCACCATCGAGGGCTGCGGCGGCGGCGGATACGGCACACCCGCCAGGGTGGAGGCATGAGCCGCCTCCTCCGCACCGGCCTCAACACAGGCGGCACAGCGCCCACCGTCACCGGCGGCCAGGGCGTCCACTTCCACCTCTCCGATGGCCGCCGCGTGCTCGATGGCAGCAACACCGGCGCCCCGCTCGGCCACGCCCACCCCCGCATGGTCGAAGCCCTGAACCGCGCCGCCACTACCCCCATGGTCGGCGAAGGCTGGTCCTGGGCCGGCCGCGACCAAGCCGCCGAAACTCTGATGTCGCTCGCCTTCGAGGGCGAGCCCTGGGCCGCCGCCGTGCGCTTCTGCCTCTCTGGCAGCGAGGCCAACGACATGGCCCTCTCCCTCGCCCAGGCCCTCACCGGCCGCGAGCCGCTCGCCACCCGCGAACGCGCATATCATGGCATCATCGGCCTCTCACGCGCGCTGACGGTGCAGCCCCACTGGCACGGCGGCCTCTCCCGCCACGCTGGCGGCACGCAACTCCCGCCCAACCACACGGAGGTACGCATCCTCCCCGGCCCCGCTACCGCCATCCACGGTGCGCCGCCCAACGATCCCCACCGCCTCACCGACGCCGCCGAAACCCTCGCCGGCACCGCAGCGGTGCTGATCGATTACAGCCAGGGCGGCCTCTACCACGACCCAGCCTACCAGGACGCCGTCGCCGAAGCCGCAGGCGAGGCTGGCACCCTTTGGATCGCGGACGAAGTCGTCACCGGCTGCGGTCGCGCCGGCCGCTGGTTCGCCTTCCAGGGCGCCACCTCCCGCCCCGACATCGTCACGCTGGGCAAGGGCCTTGCAGGCGGCGCCGCCCCCACCGCCGCCATCATCGTCTCTCAACGCGTGCTGGACATGCTGCAAGGCACGAGCTGGCAGAACTACGGCACGCTTCGCGGCCACCCCGTCGCTATGGAATGCGTGCAGGCCTATCTCCACACCGTCCGCGACGAACACATCCTCCAACACGTCGCCGCCCTCGAACCCCTCTACGCGAGACGCCTCCGCGAGATCGCGCAACGGCACCCCGCCATCGCCCGCATCGCCGGCCAGGGCCTGCACTGGACCATCGAGCTGCACGGCCACGGCCACTGGCAGGATTGGCGCGCCGACACCGCCGAAGCCCCGATCGCATCAAGGATCGCCGCCCGAGCGCTGGAGCTCGGCGCCGTCATCGGCACATCGGGCGAACGCGACAGCCTCTTCCTCGCCCCGCCCCTCGTCATCACGGCCGAGCAATCCGAATCCCTGCTCGCCATCCTGGACGAATCCCTTACCCTCGCCGACACGGAAGCGACACTCCCCGCATGAGGCTCGCCCACAAGACCGCCATCATCACCGGCGCCGCCTCCGGCATCGGCCGCGCCAGCGCCGAGCTCTTCGCGCAGCACGGCGCCCGCCTCCTCCTCGTGGACCGCGACGCCGACCTGCTCGAGCCCCTCGCCGAAGACCTCCGCGCCCGCGGCCACGACATCCTCACCCACGCCTCCGACGTCGCCGAACCCGGGACCGCCGAGGACGGCGCACAGAAAGCCCTCGCCGGCTGGGGACGCATCGACATCCTGCTCACCGCCGCCGGCTTCTCCATGGGCGGCACTGCGACCACTACCCCCATCGAGAACTGGCACGCCGTCCTCCGCACGAATATCGACGGCACTTGGCTTTGGGCCCGCGCCGTCCTCCCCACCATGCAGGCGCAGAACTCGGGCAGCATCATCACCGTCGCTTCCCAGCTCGCCCGCGCCGGTGGCCGCGGCAACACCGCCTACATCACCTCCAAGGGCGCCATTCTCGCCCTAACCAAGACCATGGCGCTCGACTACGCGCCGGACGGCATCCGCGTGAACGCCCTCCTGCCCGGCGCCATCGACACACCGCTGCTCCGCCGTAGCTTCGCCCGCGCCGCCAACCCCGAAGCCGCCCGCGCCGCCTCCACCGCCCGCCACCCGCTCGGCCGCCTCGGCCAAGCTGAGGAAATCGCCGACGCCGCCCTCTACCTCGCCGGTGACGCGGCATCCTTCACCACCGGCCTCGAACTCGCCATTGATGGCGGCTGGCTCGCCGGTTGATGTCGCTCGAAGCCCTCACCACCCAAGCCCGCGCAGACGTCGACAGGATCGCCCATCCCCGCGCCCCCTGGCTCACCCCCCACCGCGCACCGGATGGCACGGAGGCGCTGGACGTCCTCATCGCCGGCGCCGGCCAGGGCGGCATCGCCACCGCCCACGCCCTGCTGCGCGCGAAGGTGACGAACATCCTCTGCGTGGACCGTGCCGAGCGTGGGCTGGAAGGCCCCTGGCTCACCTATGCCCGGATGCCCACCCTCCGCTCGCCGAAGGACTTCACCGGCCCCGATCTCGACATCCCCAGCCTCACCTACCAATCCTGGCACGAGGCGAAATACGGCCAGGCCCACTGGAAGGCGCTGGACCTCATCCCCCGCCAGGACTGGGGCGCCTACCTCCTCTGGCTGCGCGACACCCTTGCCATCCCCGTGCAGAACGGCACGGAGGTGACCGACATCGCCCCCGCCGCGAGCGGCCTCCTCGCCATCACCCTACGTGCGGCCGACGGCACCACCACCACCCGCCACGCCCGTAAGCTGGTGCTCGCCACCGGCCAGGACGCCACCGGCCAGTGGTGGATGCCCCATTACCTCAAGGCGCTCCCACAACACCTCCGCGCCCACACGGCCGACGCGATCGACTTCACCTCACTGCGCGGCAAAACCGTCGCCGTCATCGGCGCCGGCGCCTCCGCGCTCGACAACGCCGCCGCCGCCCTCGAAGCCGGCGCACGGGAGGTCCGCCTGCTCTGCCGGCGCGCGGAGCCGCAGGTCGTCCAGCCCTATCGCTGGCTCACCTTCGCCGGCTTCCTCCGCCATCTTAGCGACCTGCCGGACGAGTGGCGCTGGCGCTTCATGTCCCGCATCCTCGGCCTGCGCGAAGGCTTCCCTCAACACACCTGGGACCGCTGCGCCCGCCATCCCAACTTCATCCTGTGCTCAGGCGCTCCCGTGACCGGCGCCCGCGCCGACGGTGCCACCCTCACTCTTGAAACACCAATCGGCCCGCAAATAGCCGAGTACGCTATCGCCGGCACCGGCATTGACAATGACCCGTCGCTCCGTCCCGAACTCGCCCGCTTCGCCTACAACATCGCAAGCTGGGCCGACCGCTACACACCACCCGAGCACGAGCGCGACGCCCGCCTCGGACGCTTCCCCTATCTGGCCGACGACTTCGCCTTCTCGGAGCGCACTCTCGGCCGAACCCCCTGGATCCGGGACATCCACCTCTTCGGCATCGCCGCGACTATGAGCTTCGGCCCCTCTGGCTCCTCCATAAACGCGATGACCACGGCCGTCCCCAAGCTTGTCGCCGGCATCACCCGCGGCCTCTTCGCCGGGGACATCACCCGCCACTGGGCCGAGTTCCAGGCCTACGACGTCCCGCAGACCGTCATCGCCGCCATGCCGTGATACCAACCGCCTTGGCTACTGACTCGGAGATGATCTCACGAGCGCTCCGGGCGTGATTCGCTCCTCCAATGGAGGGTTCGGGAGGCTGAGATGGCGCTGGCGACTTCCAACTCCGTCGTCACCGCCTGACCGCCCACGAACACCGTGAGGTCCGCAATGCCGCCTTCAGTACTTGGCGCGATGTGACCGGACCTGCACCGACCGTGTGAGGGCAGCGCCGGCCCCTGATCACTCCTACACCGGACCCGGAGTTCGCCACGTCCGGGCAGATGCTGCTTGGCTTCTCGGCCTCGGCCCGGGACAGCTCGGCCTGGATAAGGGCAATGTTAGCCCGGTTGCGGCCGTAGAAGGGTAGCGGCATGGAAGCGCCTGCCACAACGGCAAACTCGCCGGTGCCGCCGAGGCGTGGCGCACATCCAGGAGATAGTCACGTCGGGGAGGGTAGTCGCGCGCTGAAGGATGACGTTTGACTGCTGCTGAGCGATCGCTGCATCCAGCTGAGGTAGCGGAACTGGGCGCCCATGCTGGCTCGAATTTCGTCAAACCAAGTCTGCCCGCCGGGCGAAATCCACACGGGAAACGCCGATCAACGCGACGAAGTTCGCCACCGCAGTCTTCGATCTGCCGCTGGGCTGGTTCGCTGCGATGTCAGCCGTGGCACGCCTAACCTTTGGCCCTCCCTGACGAGGCCGGGCGCCCCGTCGCATCCCCGGCGACCTATCCAATCAGGCAAACGGCGCGCCGACGCCGTGAAGAGGCGCGTCGTTGAACCAACCGGAAGCTGATCCGCAGCGGAGCATTCCAGCCCGAGTCGGCAGGATGCGCCCACCTATGGCTCGTGCTCGCATATCTAGGCGGGCGTTGTGTCCAGGGTGCGGATGGAAACTCCCCGGGACATCGGGCGAGGAGCCCACTAGCCGACCTGGATGTTCAACTCCTGCACCACTCGGCTGAAGCGCTCGAAGTCGGTCCGGTTGACGTCGGCCAGGCGCGACGAGGGGCCGCCGGCCGGCACGGCGCCGAGCACGCGCAGCCGCTCCTGCACGTCGGGGAGGGCGAGCACGTCGTTCATATGGGCGTTCAGCGTCTCGGCCGTTGACGCCGGCAGTCCGCGCGGCCCGAACAGGCCCCACCACGTCGTGACGTTGAGGTCGTAGCCGGATTCCCTGTAGGTCGGGACATCCGGCATCGCCGCGCTGCGCTGCGCCTCCGAAATGGCGACGGGCACCAGGGTTCCTGCCTTGAGGTGGTCGGACACGGCGCCGATCGTGACCAGCCCGATCCCGATGGAGCCGGAGAGCAGGTCATTCACGACAGGGGCGACGCCGCGATAGGCGACTTCCGCCAGGGTTACTCCGGCGAGGCGGTTGAACATCTCGGCGTAGATGTGCATGGGCGAGCCCGACCCGGGCGAGCCGTATCCGGCGAGCTGGCCCGCCTTTGCCTGCGCCACCACGTCCGACAGACTGCGGATGCCGCTCTGCCGGCTGGCGATCAGGATCATCGGCGTGGTCGCCACCAGATGGACCGGCGTGAAGTCGTTCACGGGATGATAGGTGGCGCCCTGCTTGAGCACGAGCGGCGCGAGGGGGAAGGTTGAAGGTGCGAACAGCATGACCGACCCGTCCGCCGGAAGGCGGGCGACGTACTGCGTGCCGATGACGCCGCTGGCGCCGGAACGGTTCTCGATGATGACCTGGCGGCCGAGCCGGGGCGCCAAGCGGTCCGCGAACAGGCGCGCGATCGCATCCGTGTCGCCGCCGGCCGGATAGGCGACGACGAAGGTGACGGGGCGTGGGGCCTGCGCGATCGCGGGGGTGGCCAGGGCAGCCGTGAGGCCGAAGGTGAGGGTGCGTCGTCCGATGGTCGTCATGAGCAGCCTTCCGATGTGGCGGATGAATGATTCAGGGAGTGGGCCACCGTGTGACAGTGCAGAGGAGTTCTTATTTGAACTTGCAGTTCTTGTGGTAACTAGCGTGAAAGCACATTCGGCGACACGTCAAGGCGCATTCGGTAACGGGTGCCAGCGGCAGGACAGGACCTGCGGCAAAAGCAGAATGGCTTTGACAACTGCCCGAACCTCTTCCATGCTCCCTTTTATGAACTTCACGTTCTTATATGAACTTCACGGCTGGGCCGTGGCGCTGGGCTCCAGCATGCTCCGCCTTCCCGTCTCGGTCTGGTGAGAGGCTTGGCCGCTACCCTCGCTGGCCGGACGGTGGTGGTCACCGGCGCCGCGCGCGGCGTGGGGCGGGCCATCGCGCTGGCCTGCGGCGTCGCCGGTGCCCGCCTCATCCTGTCCGACATCCTCCTGGACCAGCTTTCGGCCACGACCGCCGAGCTCGTCGCGGCGGGCCATGACGCCCGCGCGGTGCCGCTGGATCTCGCGGAGCCCGCGAGCATCGAGGCCTTCGCCGCCGACATCGCGGCGCATGAGGGCCGGGTGGACGGGCTGGTGAACAACGCCGCCATCGCCACCGGCATCGGCGGCCCCGAGTTCGATGCTATCGAGATCGACACCTGGGACCGGGTGATGCGCGTGAACGTGCGCGGCACCTGGCTCGTCACGCGCGCCGTCGCGCCGCTGATGGGGGAGGGCCGGATCGTCAACGTCGCCTCGGATACCGCGCTCTGGGGTGCGCCGCGGCTGCTGGCCTATACCGCGAGCAAGGGGGCCGTGATCGCCATGACGCGTTCCCTGGCGCGGGAGCTGGGCCCGCGCGGCATCGGGATCGCCTGCATCGCGCCGGGCATCATGCGCAACGAGGCGACGGAATACGTGCCCCCCGAGCGCCACCGCCTCTACGAGACCGGGCGCGCCGTGCCGGGCCCGCAGGTGCCGGAGGACATCACGGACACGGTGGTCTTCCTCCTCACGCCCGGCGCGCTGGCGCTGACAGGGCAGGTGCTGCCCGTCGATGCGGGCTTCGTCTTCACGTGAGCGGCGCGAGCCAGGCCCCTATGCGGATGCGTGCCGCCGGCATTGCCATGCTTCGCCGCCACGGCACGGGCGGGCGCCTTCCGCTCGTGCTGCTGCACGGGATCGGCAGCAATGCGACGAGCTGGGAACCGCTGCTGGCGGCGCTGCCACCGGGGCAGGACGCCATCGCCTGGGACGCGCCGGGTTATGGCGATTCCACGCCCGTGTCAGCGGACGCCCCGACGCCGGACAGCTATGCCGAGGTGCTGGAGCGCCTGCTGGCCGCGCTCGGCCTGGATCGCATCCTGCTGGCCGGCCACTCCCTGGGCTGCCTGTTTGCGGCCCGCTTCGCCGCCCGCAACCCGGACCGCGTGGCGGGGCTGGCGCTGATGTCCCCCGCACTGGGCTACGGCGCGGCGCCCGATGCGCTGCCGCCGGGTGTCCAGGCGCGCATCGACGACCTCACGACCCTCGGCCCGCAGGAATTCGCCGCGCGCCGCGCGTCCCGGCTGGTGCATGACGCCCCGAACCGCCTGGCGGTGCTTGAGGGCGTGCGCCGCGCCATGGCCGCCGTGAACCCCTCCGGCTATGCCCAGGCCGTCCGTGCCCTCGGCGCCGGGGAGCTGCTGGCGGATGCGCCGCGCCTTGTCATGCCCGTCCTTGTCGCGACGGGGCTGGAGGATGTGGTGACGCCGCCCGACAACGCACGTCGCCTCTTTGCCGCCCTGCCCCACCCGACGCGGCTGGCGGAGCTGCCCGGCACCGGGCACGCGCTGCCGCAGGAATTTCCGCGTGAGGTGGCCACCCTTTTCGGGGAGACGATCCTTGCCTGACGACACCCCCGCCGAGACCGCCGGCGAGACCGAGGACTCCGCCTACCTGTCCCCGCCCGTGCAGCGCGCAGCCCGGCTGCTGCGCCATATCGCGGAGGGCGACCGCGTCACCAACATGGCCGCGACCGCCCGCGCGCTCGGGATCAACCGCACCACGCTGCTGCGGCTGCTGACCACGCTGGAATCGGAGCGCTTCATCGAACCGGTGTCGTCCCAGGACGGCGGGCCCGGCCAGGGCTGGCGCATCGGGCTCGGGCTAATCGGCATGGCGGCGCAGGCCTTCTTCTCGCAGGACCTGGTGCAGACGGCGGTACCGGCGATCACGCGGCTGGCCGATCTCGTGGACCTCTCCGCGCATCTCGGCGTGCTGGACGGCATGGAGATCGTCTACGTCGTCCGCCGTACGCCCGAGCAGGGGCGCTACGTCAGCAATATCCGCGTCGGCAGCCGTCTTCCGGCGCATGCGGCTGTCATGGGCCGCATCATCCTGGCCAACCTGCCGGAGGAGCGGGTGCGGGCGCTGTTCGCGGGGGTGGCGCTGCCCGCCAGCACCGAGCACACGCCTGTCACCATAGCGCAGCTCGGCGCGCGGCTGGCGGAGGACCGGGCGGAGGGGCTGGCCTGGAGCGACGGCTTCTTCGAGGCCGGCATCAGCTCCGTTGCGGCCGCCATCTTCGATGCCTCCGGCGCACCGGTCGCCGCGGTGAATGTCAGCGGCCAGACGGCCGCCTTCGACGGCCCGGCGCGCCGGGAGCGGATCGGCCGCGCTGTGCGCGAGACGGCCGAGGAGATCTCGCGCCGCCTCGGCTGGGCCGGGCCGACGCATCGGTACAACCCCCAGAGGCTTGAGGTGGTGGCATGAGCGATCGCGTCTCCGTCGATTTCATGCGCGGCATCGCGATGCGCGCCCCGGGCGTCGCGCCCACGCGCGACTTCTACGAGAAGAGCTGGGGACTGCGCACGGTGGCGGAGGGCAATGACGGCACCTTCTATCTCCGCGGCACCGGTCCCGAGTTCTGGATCTACGCGCTGCGCGAGGACCAGGAATTCGGCATCGACTACGTCAATTTCGGCATGCTCAGCCGCGAGCGCGTGGACGCGTTGCACGCGCAGCTGACGGCCGACGGAATCGACGCCACGGCCCCCGCCGAGCTCTCGACCCCCGGCGGCGGCTACGGCTTCACGGCGCTGGACCCGGAAGGACGCCGCCTTCGCTTGTCGGCCGATGTCGCGCAGCACGCCGACACGGATGACAGCCGTGCCATGCCGCGCAAGGTCTCCCATGTCGTGCTGAACACGCCGGCCATGGACGCCACCGGCGCTTGGTACCAGCAGCATCTGGGCTTCCGCATCACTGACTACTCCGCGGACATGATGGTCTTCCTGCGCTGCGCGACCGACGCCGATTTCAGCGATCACCACTCCATCGCCCTCAACCGCGCGCAATATCCTTCGGCCAACCACGTCGCCTTCGAGATGCCCTCGATCGACAGCTTCATGCGGGGCATCGGGCGCATGCGCGTGGCCGGGCAGTCGCCGGCCTGGGGCCCCGGCCGCCACGGGCCGGGGAACAACCCCTTCGCCTATTTCGTCTCGCCCTCTGGCTACGTCATCGAGTTCACCTCCGAGGTGCACAAGGTGGAGGAGGCGACGCATCAGCCCGAGATCTGGCCGCGCGACGTGCCGGAGAAGATGGACACCTGGATGACCGCCGGCCCGCCCACCCCGGCCATGCGCACGGTGATGGCCGGCCGCCCCGACCGCGGCTGGCAGACGGCGGGCTGAGCATGGACCTGGGCTATTCCGGACGCGTCTGCGTCGTCACCGGCGGCACCTCCGGCATCGGGCTGGCGACGGCCCGGCTGCTGCTGGCGGAGGGCGCGCGCGTCGCCATCTGCGGCCGCGATCCCGGCCGGCTGGAGGCGGCGCGCGCCGAACTCCGCGGCGACGTGCTGGCTGTGCGTTGCGACGTGCTGAAGCGCGACGAGGTCACGGCCTTCGCCGCCGCCGTTGCGGATTGGGGCGGCGGCGCGCTGGACCTGCTGGTGAACAATGCCGGCCAGGGCCGCGTCTCCACCTTCGCCGAAACCACCGAGGCGGCTTGGCGGGAGGAGCTGGAGCTGAAGTTCTTCTCCCAGATTCACGCGCTGCACGCCTTCCGCCCGCTGCTGGACCGTGCGGAGGCCCCGGCTATTGTCGGCGTGAACTCTCTGCTCGCGGTGCAGCCGGAGCCGCATATGGTCTGCACCTCGGCCGCGCGCGCGGGCGTGCAGAGCCTGCTGAAGTCGCTGGCCACCGAGTTCGCCCCGCGCATCCGCGTCAACTCCATCCTTCTCGGCCTCGTCGATTCCGGCCAGTGGCAGCGCCGCTACGAGGCGCGCGAGGACCACGCCCAGACGCGCGACGCCTGGTTCGGCGCGCTTGCCGCGAAGAAGGGCATTCCGCTCGGCCGTCTCGGCCGACCGGAGGAGCCGGCGCGGGCCATCCTGTTCCTCGGCTCGCCGGCGGCGAGCTATGTCACCGGCGCCAGCCTGGAGGTTTCCGGCGGCGTGTCGCGGCACATCTGACGAGAGCCCCATGGACCACTCCCCCCTCGCCGCCGCCCGCCTGGCCACCGAGGACGCGGTCGGCGACCTGATTGCCCGGACGCTCGCCGAGATCGGCGTCACCCACGCCTTCGGCGTAATCTCCATCCACAACATGCCGATTCTGGACGCCATCGCGCGCCAGGGCCGCATCCGTTTCATCCCCGCCCGCGGCGAGGCGGGCGCCATGAACATGGCCGACGCCCATGCGCGCGTGTCGCGCGGGCTCGGCGTCTGCATCACCTCCACCGGCACGGGCGCGGGCAACGCGGCGGGCAGCCAGGTGGAGGCGCTGACCGCCGGCTCCCCCGTGCTGCACATCACCACCACTATCGACCGCGCCTTCATGGACCGCGACCGCGCAGCCATCCATGACGTGCCGCGCCAGCCCGACATGCTCAAGGCGATCAGCAAGGGCTACATCCGCGCCTGGGAACCGGCCGGCGCCGTGGACGCGCTGCTGGCCGCCGCCCGCCTGGCGCTGGCCGCCCCCTCCGGTCCGGTCTCGCTCGAGATCCCGGTGGACGTGCAGCGCGTGAAGGTGCCGGGGCGCGCCCTGCCCGCCTCGCTTCACCTCGCGCCCGTCCCGCCCGACCCGGCCCAGCTCGACGTGCTGGCGGAGATGATCCTGCGCGCCGAGCGGCCCATGCTGTGGCTCGGCGGCGGAGCGCGGCACGCGGCGGAGGCCGCGACTGCCCTCGTGGACCGCGGCTTCGCCGCCGTCACCAGCACCCAGGGCCGTGCCACCGTGCCGGAAGGCCACCCCCGCTCCCTCGGCGCCTTCAACATGACGCCGGCAGCCCAGGGTCTGTATGACCGAGCGGACCTGATGATCGTGGTCGGCTCCCGCCTGCGGGGGAACGAGACGCGCAACAACGCGATGCCGCTGCCCAAGCCCCTGGTGCAGGTGGACGCCGACCCCACCCAGGCCGGTCGCAACTATCCCGCCGACCTGTTTATCGCCGGCGGCGCGCGGCTGGTGCTGGAGGGGTTGCTCGCCCGCCTTCCGGCGACGCTGGCGACGGACGCCGTCTTCCTGCACGACGTCGCTATCGCCCGCGCCCAGTCGGAGGGCGCGCTGCGCTCCGCGCTTGGCCCCTATCAGGTGGTGGCGGATGCCCTGCTGGCCCGCGTGCCCGCCGGGCGGCACCCCTTCGTGCGCGACGTCACGCTGTCCAACTCCACCTTCGGCAACCGCTACGTCCATCTCGCCGCGCCGCATCTCGGCGTGCACGCGCTGGGTGGCGGCATCGGCCAGGGCATCGCCATGGCGATCGGCGCCTCGATGGCGGGGGAGGCGAAGACGGTGGCGCTCGTCGGCGATGGCGGCGCCATGCTGATGATCGGCGAGCTGGCGACGGCCGCCGATATCGGCGCGAACGCCGTCTTCATCCTGATGAACGACGGCGGATATGGCGTGATCCGCAACATCCAGGACGCGCAGTATGGCGGCCGCCGCCACTACGCGGACCTGCTGACGCCGGATTTCGGGATGCTCTGCGCCTCCATCCGCCTGCCGCACGAGAAGGTGTCGCGGATCGACGGCTTCGAGGCCGCGCTGGACCGTGCCCTGGCGGCGGATGGTCCCTGCGTGGTGGAGGTCGATATGACCTCGATCGGCCCCTTCGCCGAGAGCTTCGCCGGTCCGCCGGCAGGCGCGGCGGGAAGCGTGCGCTAGCATGCTGCGCCTCGGCCTGATCGGCGCGGGCGGGATGGCGGATACCGTCCTCTCGGCGCTGTGCGCTGGGCTGCCGGGGCCGCTCTCCTCGCTGAGCTTGCTCGTCCGTCCGGGGCGCGAGGCGCAGGGAGAGGCACTGCGGGAGCGCTTCGGCAGCACGGCGGCCGAATGGGCCGTTCACACGGATTTCGACGCCTTCCTGGCCGCGGCTCCGGACCTCGTCGCCGAGTGCGCCGGCCATGCCGCCGTGCGCGCCTATGGTGCGTCCGTGCTCGCTGCCGGACGGGATCTTGTCGTCATCTCCACCGGGGCGCTGGCCGATCAGGCGCTGCAAGACACCCTCGTCGCCGCGGCTGCCAGGGGGGGCGCGAGTCTGATCCTGCCGGCCGGAGCCGTGGGCGGTATCGACGCCCTCGCGGCCGCGCGTCTTTCGGGCCTGGAGGAGGTCGCCTATGTGGGCCGAAAGCCGCCACGCGCCTGGGCCGGCACGCGCGCGGAAAGCCTGCTGGACCTGAGCGGGCTGACCGAACCCGTGACCTTCTTCGAGGGCAGCGCGCGGGACGCCGCGCGCGACTATCCGCAGAACGCCAATGTGGCCGCAACCGTCGCGCTGGCGGGCGCGGGCTTCGACGCGACGCGGGTGCGGCTCGTCGCGGATCCCGGGATCACCAGGAACCAGCACGAGATTATCGTGCGCTCGGCGGCCGTCGACTTCACGATCCGGCTGGAGGGCAAGCCGTCCCCGTCCAATCCGAAGACCTCGCTCGGCGCCGGCTACAGCGTCGCGCGCGAGGTCCTGAACCGCGTTCTTCCGGTGGTGCTGTGATGGCCAGTGCTGTGACGACCAGTGCTGTGATGGCAGACCTGCAGCAAATCGGTCTGCCCGATGGCCGCATCTTCGTCGGCGGCGAGTGGCGCGAGGGGCGCGGGCCGGAGATCACCTCGATCTATCCGGCCGACCGGGGCGTCAACATGACTCTCCGCGGCGCCTCCCGCGCCGATGTGGAGGAGGCGATCGCGCGCGCCGAACGGGCCGCCGCCGACCCCGCCTGGCGCGACCTGCTGCCGCATCAGCGCGCCGCCATCCTGCACCGCATCTCCGACGGGCTGACCCGCCACGCCGAGCGCATCGCCCAGGTGCAGAGCCGCGACACCGGCAAGACCCTCGCCGAAACCCGTGCCCTCGCCGCCAGCGCCGCCGGCACCTTCCGATACTACGCCGCCGTGTTGGAGACGGAGGAGGAGGCGCTGACCCCGTCCCGCGGGGCGTATCTTACCATGTCTGTGCACGAGCCCATCGGCGTGGTGGCCGGGATCACGCCCTGGAACTCCCCCATCGCCTCCGACGCGCAGAAGCTGGCGCCGGCCCTGGCCGCGGGGAACGCCGTGCTGATGAAGCCGGCCTCCTGGAGCCCGCTCGTCTCCCTCGTGATGGCGCAGATATGCGAGGAGGCGGGGCTGCCCGCCGGCCTTCTCTCCGTCCTTCCCGGGCGCGGGGAGGAGGTGGGGGATACCCTCGTCACCCACCCCGCCATCGGCAAGGTGAGCTTCACGGGCGGCACCGAGGTCGGGCGCGGCATCGCGGCGAAGGCGGCGGCCAAGCTGATGCCCGTCTCGCTCGAGCTGGGCGGCAAATCCCCTACCATCGTGTTCGAGGACGCGGAGCTGGACCTTGCTGTGGCTGGCATCCTGTTCGGCATCTTCTCCTCCACGGGGCAGTCCTGCATCGCCGGATCCCGGCTGCTGGTGCAGCGCTCCATCCACGATCGCTTCGTGGAGCGGCTCGTGGCGGCCACGAAGGTGCTACGCATCGGTCATCCCGCCGATGCCGCGACCCAGGTCGCCCCGCTGATCCGCGACCCGCATCGCGACAGCGTGGAGCGCGCCGTGGCCAGGGCCGTGGCCGAGGGCGGCGAGATCCTGTGCGGCGGCACACGGCCGGAGGGCGCGGCATACGACGCCGGCATCTACTTCCTGCCCACCATCATCGCCGGCCTGCCGAACGACGCCGCGACCTGCCAGGCGGAGATCTTCGGCCCCGTCCTGCATGTCCAGTCCTTCGAGGACGAGGCCGAGGCGATCGCCCTTTCCAACAGCAGCAGCTACGGCCTGGCCTGCGGAATCTGGACCCGTGACTTTAACCGGGCCCTGCGCGTCGGCCGCGGCGTCGGCACGGGCACGGTCTGGGTGAACACCTACAAGCAGTTCTCCATCTCAACGCCCTTCGGCGGGATCAAGGACAGCGGGCTGGGCCGCGAGAAGGGCCGCCAGGGCCTGCGCGCCTGGCAGCGCCAGAAATCCTTTTATCTCGACACCTCCGGCCGGCCGCATCCCTGGGCGGGGCTCGCCGCATGAATGCCATCGGCAACCCGGCAGCGGTGAGCGTCGCTGCAGGAACATTCACCGCCCTGCTGCGCCGCGTCACCCTCGAGGCGCCGGGCATCCTCTCCCTCGATTTCGAGGCTGAGGACGGGCGCGAGCTGCCGGGCTACGAGCCGGGCTCGCATGTCGACCTGCACCTGCCGGACGGCACCACCCGGCAGTACTCCCTCTGCGGCGATCCCGCGGACCGCCACACCTACCGGATCGCTGTCCGCGACGTGAAGGGCGGCCGGGCGTCCCGCTTCGTGCACCGTGGGGAGCTGCGGCCGGGCGTGACCGTCACCCTCGGCCTGCCGCGCAATAACTTCGCCTTCGATCCGGCGCCGAACTATCTCTTCGTCGCCGGCGGGATCGGCATCACGCCGCTGCTGCCGATGATGCGCGCGGCCACCGCGGCGGGAGCGCGTTGGTCCCTCCTGCTCTGCGTGCCTCGGGCCGCCGACGCACCCTTCCTGCGCGAGGCGCGCGCCCTGGCGCTGGCCGGTGCCGGCGAGGTCTCCGTCCACGCCAGCACCGAGGGCACGCGGCTCGATGTCGCGACCCATCTCGCGGAGGCGCGCCGCGACACGCTGCTTTACTGCTGCGGCCCAGACGGGCTGATGACGGCGGTGGAGGCGGCCACCGTAGGCTGGCCGGAGAACAGCGTTCGCTTCGAGTGGTTCACCGCCCGCGCCCGGCCGGAGGGCGAGACCTCCGGCAGTTTCGAGGTGGAATGCGCCGCCAGCGGCTTCACCATCACTGTGCCGCCCGACCGCACCGTGCTGTCCGTGCTGAACGACGCCGGCCTTGCCATCCCGTGCTCCTGCGAGCAGGGGGTTTGCGGCACCTGCGAGGTGCCGGTGCTGGAGGGTGAGGTGGATCACCGCGACAGCATCCTCTCCGCCTCGGAGCGGGCGGCCAACGCGACGATGATGACCTGCGTGTCGCGCGCGAGATCGCAGCGCCTAGTGCTCGACCTGTGAGCGCGCCGGGACGCGGCACAGCCGCTCCGCGGGTGCTGCGGGGCAGCAACGAAACCCGGAGCGGCGGCCCGGCGCGCCCGCCGGAGGTGGTGCCCGTCCCGTCGCCGGGGCGGCGTGCCGAGCGAGAGGAGAAGGCATCGTGAACGACACCTATCGCTTCCCCCATCTGGAGGAACGGCAGAGCATCAGCCGCCTGCCGACCGAGTGGGAATGCGGCCTGGCCGACGCCATCGAGGCGGCCTTCGCGAAGGGCAACTGGGAGCTGGAAGACCTGGTCGCGGCCCTCAACCGCTCCCGCATCCGCCCCAGGGCGGGCGGCCAGTGGACCCCCGAGAATTTCCAGGCGACGATGCAGGAGCTGGGAGCCTAAGCCCATGAGCGCCACCACCCTCCCTTCCCGCGCCGCCACCCGGCCGGCCCCGGGCCAGAATGGCCCCGTCACCGATGCCGAGATTCGCGAGGCGTTGAAGCTCGGTGTCCGCAATCGCTGGTGGCCGGTGCTGCCCTCGCGCTTCGTTAAGGCCGGCGAGAAGCCGGTTGGGCTCACGCGGCTGGGCGAGCCGCTCGTGCTCTGGCGCGACGCCGCAGGCGGCATCCACGTGCAGGTGGACCGCTGCCCGCACCGCGCCGTCCCGCTGTCGCGCGGGCAGAACGAGGGCGACCGTCTGCGCTGCAACTATCATGGCGTGGAGGTGGGGCCGGACGGCACCGTTCTCTCCGTGCCCGGCCAGCCCGGCTGCCCGCTCGAGGGCAAGAAGGCGGTGAAGACCTACCCGGCGGTCGAGGTGGCCGATGCCATCTTCGTCTGGTTCGGCGACGCGCTGCACGAGGAGGCACCCGACTTCGTCCCGCCGCCGCAGCTCGCCGCCCCGGAGTGGGAGCGCTTCGTCTGCTACGCGGACTGGGAGATGTTCTGGCGCTACTCGCTGGACAACGCGATGGACCCGATGCACGGGACCTTCCTGCACGCGAACTCGCACACGATGTTCCAGGGCGATACCCAAGCCCACTTCGTCACCCGCGACACGCCCACCGGCTTCTTCTTCGAAAAGGAGGGACAGCGGGACGTGAACTTCGACTGGTCCGAGCTGGTGGATGACGGTGCGCTCTATGTGCGGCTGGAAATTCCCTATCCGCCCTCCGGCGGGCCGGGCGGCAACTTCGCCATCATCGGCTTCGCCACCCCGATCGACGAGAACAATACGGCGAGTTTCTTCTGGCGCTGCCGCAAGGTGCAGGGCTGGCAGCGCGACACCTGGCGCTTCCTCTACAAGACCCGTATGGAGCCGCGGCACTGGGCGGTGCTGGAGCAGGATCGCGAGATGCTTGCCGGCTGCAAGCCCGGGCTGGAGAAGCACGAGATGCTCTACCAGCACGATGCCGGCCTCATCCGCCTGCGCCGCTATCTCGCCCAGCTCACGCGCAAGCAGCTGACGGAGCTGCGGGCGGCGGGGAAGGGATGATCCGCGGTATGGCGGCCCGCGCCGTATGGGTCGCCCTCCGTCCTGGCCGGACGGAGGGGCCTGCCGGATGGACGGCGTGAGCTGGCCCGGCGGCGAGAGGGGCGGCGAGAGAGGGATCGGGATGGATCCCGACACGCGTCGCATCGTGGCTGTCGCGGCGCACCGGCGCTGCGTCGGTCGCTGCCCCGTGCTGGTGCATGCGCTCGGCACGGGTGAGAGTTTCGTCATCGAGCCGCTGCCGGATGGATTCCGCGATGCCGCGACCGGCCGGGTGGTGCATCTCGGCCCCGACGGGCTGGCTCTCGACGGCGCCGGCGCCGTGGACTTGCACTTCACCGACGACATCGCCTTCGAGGGTTATGACCACGCCTCACGGGAACGGTTCCGTGGGCGTGCCGGCGGCGGCGCCTCGGTCACCCTCTACGACGATCCGCGGGCGGATTACTTCCAGTACGCCATGTCGTACCGGCCGGACGGCGCCATCGCCCAGCCTGGCTGACGGATGGTTCGCGCGCCTGAGGCCCGGCAGCGCGCGACCGCCGGCTTCCGGATTAATGCGTGCCCAAGCACGGTACTTGTTGCCGATCCCGGGCGGGAAGCCTAGCGTCGGCACGTCGCGGCCGACGACGAGGGAGGCCGGGGCAAAACGACCTCTCCGGACGCAGATGACAGCGACGCCACACGCCTTTCCCGACGCCGACGCCGACGCCGAGGCCTCGACGATCGGTCGACCGACGCCGCAGGTGAACGCCCGGGAGAAGCTGACGGGGAAGGCCCTGTACGGCGGCGACTTCCGGCTGCCGGGCATGCTGCACCTGAAGGTGTTGCGAAGCCCGCACGCCCATGCCCGGATCGTCGCCATCGACACCGCCGCCGCCCGGTCGCTGCCGGGCGTTCTCGCCGTCCTCACGGGTGAGGACACGCCCGAGCGACTGACCGGCGTGCATCGAAAGCAGCACCGCATCCTCGCCGTCTCGAAGGTCCGCTTCGTGGGAGAGGAGGTGGTCGCGGTGGCGGCGGTGGACGAGGAGACGGCGCGGGACGCGCTTGACCTCGTGCGCGTCGAGTACGAGCCGCTGCCCCTGGTCCGCGACATGGAGGAGGCGCTGCGCCCGGGGACGATCGAGGTGCACGAGAACACGGGCAATCTCTCCATCGAGTACAAGGTGGAGCGCGGCGACGTGGACGCTGCCTTCGCGCGCGCCACGCTGGTGCATGAGGCCAGCTACGAGACCACCTCCCAGTACCCGGGCTATCTGGAACCGATGGCCACGGTGGCCTGGGTGGGGGAGGGCGGCCGGCTCATCGTGCGCACGCCGACGCAGACCGCCTTCCTGCAGCGCAACCGCTTCGCGGAGGCGCTGGGCCTTCCGGTCTCCGCCGTGCGCGTCATCCAGTCCACCGTCGGGGGCGCCTTCGGCGGCAAGACGGTGGAGGAGTGCAACAGCCTTATCTGCGCCTGGATGGCCTGGCGGCTCGGCAGGCCCGTCCGGTTCCTCAATAGCCGTCTCGACGACTTCCTCGGCGCGCGCTCCAGCCCGGCGGAACGGATCCGGCTGCGGATGGGCGCCGATGCCGAGGGCCGCATCATCGCGAAGGAGGTCAGCCTGCTAGCCGATTGCGGTGCCTATGAGGGGCTTGCAACCCATGTGCTGCAGGTGTCGCTGGTGCGGAGCGACAACATGCATCGGCACCTGAAGGACGTGCGGCTGCACGGCCGCCTCGCCTTCACCAACCATCCGCCGCGCGGTGCCCTTCGCGGCTTTGGCGGCCCGCAGGCGGCCTTCGCGCTGAACAGCCACATGGCCGAGATGGCGGGGATGCTGGGCATCGATCCCGTCGAGTTCTTGAAGCGGAACGCCGTGCAGGCGGGCGACACCACCGTGCACGGCTTCGAGCTCGGCAGCGCCGGCCTCTCCCAGTGCCTCGACCAGGTCAGCGAGGGCATCGGCTGGGCGGCCAGGAAGGCGACGCCGCGGGCGTCCGGGGCGATGCGCCGGGGCATCGGCTTCGCGGGCGCCATCCATGTCAGCGGCAACCGGGAGATGGGCAACTGGGACGGGTCCATCGTCGTCGCTCGCATGAGCACGGATGGGCGCGTCACCCTCTCCACCGGCGAGGCAGATATGGGGCAGGGCGCTTACACCATGCTGGCGCAGTGCTGCGCCGCGGAGCTGGGCCTGCCCGTGTCCCATGTCACGGTCCTTCCGACCGACACGGACACCTCGCCCTACGGGCACGGCTCCATCGCGTCGCGCGTCACCATCCTCGCCGGCAATGCGGCCATCCGGGCCGGGCGCGAGATCCGGGGCCGGCTCCTCGCGATCGCTTCCGAAACCCTCGGCGTGCCCGAGGCCGACCTCACCGTGTCGGGCGGGGAGGTCTATGCGACCTCGGCCTCGCCGAACCGCCGGCTGACCTTCGGCGAGCTGGCGCGCATGCACATCTACCGCCATGGCGGCGGGGAATTGCGGGTGACGGCCACCTACGACCCGCCCACCTTCCTCGCCATGTCGCGGCCCGATCAGTACGGCAACGTGGCGCCCGGCTATTCCTTCGCGGCCCAGGCCGTGGAGGTCGAGGTGGACACCGAGACAGGGCAGGTGGAGGTCGTCGGGACCGTCGTCTCGGACGATTGCGGCCGCGCGCTGAACCCGCTGGCGGTGCATGGCCAGACTTGCGGGGCGGCGGCCATGAGCATCGGCTGGGCGTTGTACGAGGAGATGCGGTTCGAGGACTGCCGGCTGCTGAACGGCAACCTTGCCGACTACACCATGCCCACGGCGGAATCCCTGCCCCACATCCGCTCCGGCATTGTGGAGTCGATGGAGCCGAACGGGCCTTACGGTGCGAAGGGTGCGAGCGAGACGGCCATGCTGCCGGGCGCCGGCGCCATTGCCAATGCCGTCCATGACGCGGTGGGGGTGCGCATCCGCGACCTGCCGATCACGCCGGAGAAGATCCTGGCTGGGCTGCGCGCACGGAGGAGCGGCGATGCGTGACTTCGACCTGCTGATGCCCGAGACAGTCGCGGAGGTGAGCGGCCTGCTTGCGCGGCACGGGGAGGATTGCCGCATGATCGCCGGCGGCACGGCGCTGCTGCTGGCGCTGCGGCAGCGCATGGTCACGCCGACGCATCTCCTCTCCCTGGCCCGGGTGCGTGCCCTGCGCGGCATCACCTACGACCTGCGCGACGGGCTGCGGATCGGCGCGCTGACGACGCACACCGCGGTGGCGCGCTCGCCGCTGGTGCGGCAGCACTACCCGGTGCTGGCGGACATGGCGTCTCGCCTTGCCAACCCGCAGGTCCGCAACCAGGGCACCATCGGCGGCAATCTCTGCTACGCGGATCCCACCACCGACCCGCCGAGCTGCCTGGCCGCGCTTGATGCCCGGCTCGCGCTCGGCAGCGTGCGGGGGGAGAGGCTCCTTCCGGTCACCGCGTTCCTGGTGGACTACTACGCCAGCGCCCTGGGGCCGGACGAGGTGCTGACCGACATCCGCCTGCCGCCGCCGCGCTTCGACTTCGGCCACCACGCCCGCTTCCACCGGACCGCGGCCGAGCACCGGCCGCTGATCAACCTCTCCCTTGTCGCGCGGCGGGAAGGTGGCGTCATCCAGGAGGCGCGGTTGGTGGTGGGTGCAACCACGGTGGTCCCGACCCGCGTGATGGAGGCCGAGGCTTTTCTCGTTGGCCGCTCGGTCACGCTCGCGCTCGCGCGGGAGGTGGCCGACATCGTGGCGGCCGCAATCGATCCCGTCTCCGACGGGCGTGGCAGCGCGGCCTACCGCCGCGACATGGTGCGCGTCGTGGCGCGCCGCACGATCGAGCGCCTCGTACCGCAGGGCATCGCGGACAAGGCCGTCGAAGGGGCCGCCGCATGAGCCGGATCGCGATCGAGGTGACCGTCAACGGCGAGGTCCACCGGATGGAGGTGCCGGCGCGGCGGCTGCTGGCCGATTTCATCCGCGACGAACTGTTCCTGACGGGCACGAAGCGCGGCTGCGAGACCGGCGTCTGCGGCGCCTGCTCGGTGCTGCTGGACGGCGAGGTCGTGAAGTCCTGCCTTTCTCTCGCGGCCCAGGCGGACGGGCATGAGATCACGACCGTCGAGGGGCTTTGCGTGGGCGGGGTGCTGCACCCGTTGCAGGAGGCCTTTGCCGAGCATGGCGGCTTCCAGTGCGGCTACTGCACGCCGGGCTTCCTGATGGCCGCCATCGCCATCCTGAACGAGGTGCCGGACCCGACCGAGGCGGAGGTCCGCGCCGGGCTGGGCGGCAATCTGTGCCGCTGCACCGGCTATGTCGGCATCGTCGAATCGATCATGGCCGCTGCGGAGAAGATGCGTGGAACTTGAGAAGACACTGACCGTCGCGGCGCCGTTGGCCGATGTCTGGGCGCTGCTGCTGGATCCGAAGGTGATGGCCGGCTGCGTTCCCGGCACGGAGTCGGTCGAGGTGCTGAGCGAGACCGAGTACCTCGCCGAGATCCGGGTGAAGATCTCCTTCGTCGCCGCGCGCTTCAAGGTGCGGACCCGGATCCTGGAGGCCCGTGCGCCCGACTACCTGCGCATCGAGGGGACCGGCGAGGACGCCTCCGTCGCGAGCACGATGCGGCAGAGCAGCGAGCTGTTCCTGACCGATCTTGGCGAGGGCGGCACCGAGATCCGCATCCGGGCCAGGGCCGACGTGCTTGGCCGGCTGGGCTCTTTCGGCCTGGGCATGATGAAGACCAAGGCTGATCGCATGTGGGACGAGTTCGGGGCGAACTTCACTGCCGTCGCGCTGCGCCGCTCGGGTGCCGGGCAAGGGCCGGCGCCGGAGGAGGCCTATGTGGCGCCGGGTGCCCCGGCCCTTACGCCGGTGCAGGATTGCGCGGGCGGCGCCGCCGCCGACGGGGCCGGCATCGTCCCGGCCGCGCCGCAGGTGCCGCAAGGCGGACCGTTGGGCGCGCGCTGGTGGCAGCGCCTCGTCGGTGGTGGCTCTTCCTCGGCCGGCCTGGGCGAGCGGCGGCTGGCGACCGATATCTATGTCGAGCTGCACCGCGCCGATGGCGTCGTAAAGGTGCTCTGGCCGGCGAGCGCCGCGCCGGAGGCCGCCCGGTGGCTCAAGGATCTCCGCTAGCCGCCGGTCCGCCATCAAGGATCGGCGTCGCCTCGCGCCCCACGTCATAGACGTTCCGCATCATCTGCCGGAGGACGCGGAACAGCGTCGCGCGATCCTCCGGGCCGACATCCCGGAACGCATTGTCGATTTGGGCGGCGGTGGTGGGCAGCAGCACCTCGGCAAAGCTGCGTCGGCCCGCCTCGGTGAGGCTGACGCGCGTCGTCCGGCGGTCGTCCTCGGGCAGGTTCCGCCGGACCAGGCCGCGTTCCTCGAGGCTGCCGGCCACCCGCCCGACGAATGATCGCTCCAGCGTCGTGATGCGGGCCAGCTCGGTCAGGGTGAGGCCATCGGCGTACTGCAGCGTCGAGATCAGGCGCCAATCCGACTGGCTGAAGCCGTGCCGCCGCAGGTCCACCACCACGTTGCCGTCGAACCGCGTGAGGATGTGGGCGAGGAAGAACATGGGGTGGTCGAGCAGATCGAACCGCTCGGCCGGCTTTCCCTTGCCGCCGCGCGACCGGCTCGCCCGCGCCTTGGGCTGGCCACCGCTAACGGCCATCGCGGACCGCGCCCGATGCGACGCCGCTGAGCGAGATGGGGCCGCCGCCCAGGTGATGCGCGGTGCAGCGCTCGCTCAAGCCCCCGTCCCCCGTCGCGTCACTTCGCCGGGGCTATCGCATATCCGTGCCGCTCTTCCCAGGCGGGGTGAGCGGCCCGCTGCCCGCTCGAGGAGGCGCTCGCAGTACCGGATGGGCTGGGCAGGCCGGAGCGGCCTCCGCCGCCCCGGCCGTCCCTGTCTCAGGCCGCCTCGAAGCGCACCGTCTCCGGCTCGGCCGTGCCGATCACCTGCCACACCGTGACCGGCCCTGCGGAGTTGTTGCGGAACCAGTGGCGGCGGCCGGCCGGGTTCAGCACCAGGTCGCGCGGGCCGAGCTCGAGCTCGACCGATCGCCCCTCCTCGTCCTCCCATCCCACGGTCAGGCTGCCCTCGAGCACGAGGAAGGCGTCCTCCACGTCGCGGGCATAGGGGCGCACGCCGACGCCGACGGGGATGCCGAGCATCTCCTTGCGGCAGGTGTCGCTCTCGATGCCGCCCGGCCCGACATAGACCTTGCGCGTGAAGCCCGCCGCGTCCCACAGCGTCGGCTGCTCGGCATGGCGGATGACGTAGCGCGCCATGTGCCGGTTCAGCGGGTGCTCGCCCGTCGGGGTGAAGGGGATAGTGCGGCCGGGCTCGGCCCCGAAGGAGCGGGCGAGCTCGGGTGCGGTGTTCTTGGGATGGTACAGGTAGCGCGGCGGCAGCGGCTTGCCGACATCGACGGAGATCGACATCAGCACCGGCTCGATCCCCTCGTTGCGGAAGCCGTGACCGATGTCGCGCGCATTGAGGATCATGTCCTTCGGCCCGAGGCGGACCTCGACCACCTCGCCGTCCCTCTCCCAGCCCACGGTCAGCACGCCGTCGAGGATGAGGAAGCTCTCCTCGATTTCATGTGCGTGGCAGGCGGCATACTTGCCGACATGCTTGTAGATGAGGCTGACCGTGAAGTGCTCCGGCTTCAGCGTCGAGACGTCGCCCACCTTGGGGGAGCCGCCGGCGCCGATGTAGCGCATCTGTGCGCGCTCGAGATCCGGGAAGCCGCGGTTGCTGGGGAAGGCGTCCCAGTCGAACACCTTGTCGACGTGGCGGCCGACATGGGCGCGCAGATCGGCTTCCAGGCTGCTGGCGACAGGCGTGACGACGTTCATGCTCCGCTCCCTCTGACATCCGGCAAGGCACCGGCCCGGGAAAGCTATCCACCAGCCGTTTTGTATGCTATACAGGATTTTATGGGCAAAACAGAGCCGGCGCCGGATCAGCCGCCCGACGATCGCTACATCGTCCCCGGCCTCTCGCGCGGGCTGGAAGTGCTGCTGGCCTTCACGCCGGACCGGCGCCGCATGACGCTGACCGAGATGGGCGAGGCGGTGGGCGTGACCCGATCGGCCGTCTTCCGCATCGCCTACACGCTCGACCAGCTCGGCTTCCTCACCTACGACGCCGGCACTCGCACCTACGAGCTCGGCCCGCAGGTGCTGCGGCTCGGCTACGGCTACCTTGCCTCACGCGACCTGGTGGAAGTCGCGGCGCCGCATCTGAAGGCGCTGCGGGACCGCACGGGCTGGTCCGCCCATCTCGGCGTGCTGGAGGGGCGGGAGGTGGTCTATCTCGCGCGCCTGCCGACGCGGCGCAGCCTCTCCAGCGTGGTCCAGGTGGGAACTCGGCTGCCGGCACACGCCACCACGATGGGCCGCGTCCTCCTGGCCAGCCTGTCGCCGGACGCGCTGGAACAGCTCTATGCCGGGGCCGCGCTGGAACCCCGCGGGCCGCGCACCCCTACCACCCTGCCGGCGCTGGTGGCGCAGGCCGCGACGGATCGCGCCGCCGGCTTCGTCGCGCATGTGGCGGGCTACGAGACCGGGGTGGCCAGCGTGGCGGCGCCCGTGCGCGACGTGTCCGGCGCGACGGTGGCCGCCATCAACCTCTCGACGGTCGCCCTCCTCACCTCCGAGGCGGAGCTGCGCGGGGCCCTGGCGAAGGAGGTGCTGGCCGCAGCCGGCCGCATCTCCATCGCCCTCGGCTTCGGCGGCCGCCCCGTCGCCCGCGCCTCCCGCGCGTGAGCCGATGGCCATTCATCCCAACCGGGCCGGCCGGCGGAACGGCCGGCGCGACCGACCCAGACCGAACAGCGAGGATTCCATGACCCCGAGCCGCATTGCCCTCGGACGCCGCCAGGCCCTGGCGCTGGGCAGCCTCCCGTTCCTCTCCGGCGCGGCACGCGGGGCGGAGGGCTGGCCTGTCCGGCCGGTGAGCATCGTCGCGCCCTTCACGCCGGGCGGCCCGGTGGACGTGCTGGCGCGGGTGATCGCGCAGGGCATCCAGGCCGGCAGCGGCCGGCCCGCCGTGGTGGACAACCGCACGGGCGCCCAGGGCAACATCGGGATCGATGCAGTGCGGCGCGCCGCACCGGACGGCCACACGCTGCTGCTGGTGCCCGCCGGTAACCTGACCATCAACCCGACCCTGATGGCCAACCTGCCCTTCGAGGTGGAGCGGGACTTCGCCCCGGTGAGCCTGCTCGCCACCGCGCCCAACGTCATCGTCTGCGCCAACGACCTGCCCATCCGCAGCGTGGCGGAGCTGGTGGCCTATGCCGGGACGCGGCGCGACGGCGTGACATACGCGACGCCCGGCGTCGGAAGCCAGCTTCACTTGGCCGGCGAGCTGCTGTCGCAGAGGACCGGAATCCGCATGCTGCACGTCCCCTATCGCGGCTCCAGCCAGGCGCTGACGGACGTGGTCTCCGGCAACGTGCAGCTGCTCTTCACCAACCTGCCGGCGGCGCTGACGGCAATCCGCGCCGGGCAGGTGCGTGCCCTTGCCCTGACCACCGCCGCCCGCACGCCCACCGCCTCCGCGATTCCCACCTTGGAGGAGCTGGGCATCCCCGGCTTCGACATCACCTCCTGGTACGGGCTCCTCGCGCCGCGGGCGACGCCGGATGCGACGCTGGAGGCCATCTACCGCGCCGTGCTCGCAGTGCTGCATGCCCCGGCGACGCGCACGGCCCTAGAGGCGCAGGGGCTGACCGTGACGGATGAGGGGCTGGCCGCCTTCGGCGCCCGCATCAGGCAGGAGACAGTGACCTGGGCGGAGGTCATCCGGCGCGGGAACATCCAGTCGGGGCTGTGAGGCGGCTCCCCATCCCCGACGGAGCGGCAGGAGTGATCGCCGGCGTTCGCCCGCGAGGTTCGTTCTGAACATAGACTTCCACTCTGCCAGGGCGTCGCGCAGCTTCCTTTGCGCATCGAGGCGATCCTGGTTGAGCCCCTGGTTGGAAGAACTCCGCGGAACCCTTGGATGAGGCGGGGTTCCCGCCCGTCATCTACTTCCGGCCAGCCAATCCAGCACAGTTGCTATTGGCTGCCCGACATTGACGAGGCGGCCCTCCCCCGCGTGCCCTCCTCCAACGCGCTGCCCATCGGGGAGCACTGCCGGCGAGGATGCTCGGGCTCCGGCTTCCTCCGGTCACCCGGATGTGCGCGATCGTCGACGGTTCGCACGCCATGGCCTGATCGGACACGAGCAGCCCGTCTGCGACGAGCGGCGAACTCGGCCGCGAAGGCCTCGGCGAGGCCCGGCCGCATCAGCCGCGTCCCGAGCGCCTCCAGCACCCTCGCCTCCAGTCGATCGCGCCGCACTGAGCGCCGGTTGGCGCAGGCCCGAGTGCCCCCTGCATTCTAAATCGCTAACCTGCACAATGCATCAAGAGGTCCTATGCTTGGTTTGGCCGCTTCCGGCGCCTCACTCGCAATCACAAGGCCACCGTCAGTTCCGCCGTCGACTTCTTCACTCTCACCACCGCCTTGATCCTCGTCGGCGGCTGGCTCAGTTGTCATGAAACGGGGTCTAACTTATCAAGTCGAGCCGGTTCCAGTCCACGTAGAACCCATTGGGAGCGGCGTAGTGGGCGATACGGAGGGAGACAGCACGGGGCGCCACGTCGTGGACGAACCAGATAAAGTAGGCCTCATCCACAAGACGCTCGTGCAGTCGCGCCAGGGCTTCGTCGCGCGGCCCGGCCTCGAAGGTGGCGCGGGCCACCTGCCCCAGACGCTCAAGCTCGGGGTCGTCGATGTATCCCCAGTTGTTGGAGACCGGGGGCGCCATCTTCGGGTCGGCGAAGCGTGCCAGGGCCAGGAAGGGATCGATGGTGGCCACGCTGACGTTTGTCGTGTTGGCGCCGAGCGAACCGGGCGCGCGAGGCCCCTCGCGCCAGTTGGCGAACAGCGTGCCCCATTCCAGCACGGCGAAGGTGACGTCGAAGTGGCAGGCCCGTAGCGCCTCTTGGATCGTCTCGTTCATCGGTTGGGACTGCATCTGGCCGGAGCCGACGTTGGTCATCAGCACCTTCACGGCCGCGCGGCGCGTGGCGGAGTAGCCCGCAGCTTTCATCAGCCGCCGGGCCTCGTCGGGGTCGTGGCGCAGCTTGAAGGCGGGGTTGCCAAACCAGGGGTGGCCCGGCCGCATCTGCCCCATCGCCGGCTCCGCCAGCCCGCCGTTGAGGGTGACGAGGTCGTTGCGGTTCACCGCGAGGTTGGCTGCCATCCGCACGCGCCTGTCGGCCCAGGGGGAGCCCTCGAGTACGGAGGGCTGCCAGGGCCAGACGTGCGCCATGCGGCTGGATACGATGCGGAAGCCACGGCCGCGCATGGCGGGAATCGAATCAGGTGCCGGTGCCTCGATCCAGTCAACCTGCCCCGAGAGGAGGGCGGCGCTGCGGGCGGCGGTGTCGGGCATGGGCAGGAAGACCAGGCGGTCGATCCGGGGCAGCCGAGCCTGGTCCCAGTAGGAGGGGTTCCGCACCAACTCCAGGCGCTCCCGCGGGACGAGGCGAGCAAGGCGGAAGGCCCCGGTGCCGGAGGGGTCGCGCGCGAACTCCTCCCAGGCGCGGAGGGCACGCTGGGTGGGGTCCGTGATACCCGCGGGCACGGCGGCCAGCTTCGCGGCCCAGTGGGTAGGGGAGGCGAAAAAGAGGTTGGTTAGATTTATTGGCAGAAAGGAATCGGGTGTCGCAGTGGTCAGCTCCACCGTCGTCGCGTTCAGGGCGTGGGCGGCGCGCAGCGTGGGCAGGCGGGGCAGGGTGGTGCCGGCTTGGCCGGGATCGAAGTGCGGCGCCGCACGGTCCAGCAGCTTGGCGACGTTCCAGACCACCGCCGCGGCGTCGAAGGGCGCGCCGTCGTGAAAGGTGACGTCCGGGCGGAGGCGGAAGGTCCACTTTGTCCGATCCGCCGGGTCCACCATCCACTCGGTGGCGAGCGCAGGGACGATGCGCGTACCCGTTTCGTAGTCCCAGGCGGTCAGCCCATCGTACATCGTGAGCCCGGTGACGCGGACACCTTCGAAGGCCTGGTCGGGCTGGCCGTGGGTGCGGGGAATGTCCCCTGCCGTCATCCCGATGCGGATGACCTTCCCGGCGGTCTGGGACGTGGTCTGGCTGTAGGCGGGTGGGGCGGCGAGGCCAGCCGCCGCGCCCAGGGCCAGGGCCCCCAGCGGGCGGCGGCTGATGGCGGGAGGAGGGGACACAGGCGACCTCGCTACGAAAGAGGCCTTAAGGCTGGATGCCGGCCGGGATCGCAACAAGGTCGTTTCGGTCAGCCCGGCCGGGTTTGTGGACCCGCGACGTCTCGAATGGCTGCCTAACGGGCAGGAGCTGGAGCGGATTGTCACTCACATGGGCAGCGGCAGCACGACATGGGTACGTCGAAGCGTTTCGGCAGGCAGTGGCCATCATAGCCGCGAGCACATTAAGCTCGCGCACGGCCCCTGGCCCGAAGCGCAGAATGCATTCGTAATGTTCGTCAGAGGACCCACGGAGGGCCTCTTCCGTTCGAGTTTCTCGGCGCGTGGCAGGTCCGATCAGTGGACATCCACACGGCCAGGCCACCGCAGGCGATGATCCCCCGTACTCCCGCCAATTTTGTCATTCGCCGAAGAAGCGAGCCTATTCCCCAAATGCAGGTCGGCATTCCATCCTGTCGCCATGTCGACGCTCCCCCCTACCCCCTCGGATCGGTACGCCTTGAACGGAGTTCCATCCAACCGGGAGCTCCGCGTCGTCGTCCTGGGCGGATGCGGATTCGTCGGGCTGAACATCGCGGAGGCATTGCTGCGGCAAGGGTGCGCGGTGACGCTGCTGGACCGGCGTCCCGTGCCCGCTGCCGCGCTCGCAGCCTTCGCTCCATTGCCAGGGCATCTGGCGGCAGGGATCGTGGACGTCACCCGGCCGGAGACGGTGGCACCTCACCTGGAAGGCGGAGCCGACGCGATGGTGCTAGGCGCCGCCGTCACCGCCGGACCGGCGCGTGAGGCAGCCTCGCCGGAAACCATCCTGGCGGTGAACCTCGGCGCCTTGCCCGGCCTGCTGCGCCTGACTAGGGAAATGGGGGTGCGGCGCGTGCTCAACCTCAGCTCCGCCGGCGCTTACGGGGCCGGACCGGGCGAGGAGCCGCTCGCGGAAGCGGACCCGGCCAGACCTTCGGGCCTTTACGGGATCACCAAGCTGGCCAGCGAAGGCGTTTGCCAGCGCTTGGCGGCGCTCTGGGGCATGGACGTGATCAGCCTGCGCCTCAGCGCCGTCTTCGGCCCCTGGGAGCACGCGACGGGGCTGCGCGACACGCTGAGCCCGCCCTTCCAGATCATGCGCGCCGCCGCCGCCGGGCTGCCCGCCCTGCTACCGCGGCCGGGATCGCGGGACTGGATCTATGCGCCGGACGTGGCCGAGGCGGTCGCTTGGCTGCTGGCGGCGAAGCGCCCCCGGCACTGCCTCTACAACGTCACCGCCCCCGAATCCTGGCCCCTCGCGGACTGGGGCGGACTGCTGCGCCGCGTGCCCCGGCCGGGCTTCGTCTGCCGTCTGGCCCGGGAGGGCGAGGGGGCCACGATCGACCTCCACGGCCCGCTGGACCGCCGACCCCTGTCCCCTGCACGCCTCGCCGGGGAATTTGGATGGCACGCACGCCACGGCATGGTGGAGTCGGCGGCGGATTTCGAGGCGTGGTGGCTCGCGCATGGCGCGGCGCTGGAGGAAGCGGCATGAGGATGGACGGGTGCGTGGCCGTGGTGACAGGCGGCGACACCGCGATGGCCCCCGCATCCGACACCCGCGAACCAGGCACCGCCGAGGCGGACGCCGCCGCGGTGCTGGCGGAATGGGACGGGATCGACGCGCTGGTCTGAACGCCGGCTTCTCCGCGGGCGGCACGGGGTTCCTTTGCGAGCTTGCCGAGCCTCCCCGACCAGGCACAAACCTTGAGATAACGAGGCGGCGGCGAGTGGCCTCCGCTAGGCCGGATTAGTCCTTCAAGGGGCAGCAGTTCACCGCCGAGGTGATCCTCTGGGCAGTCCGCTGTTACCTCATGTTCCCGATCAGCTACCGCAATCTCCAGCTGATGCTCACCGACCGCGGCGTGGACGTCGCGCACACCACCCTGTTCCGCTGGATCCAGGCCTACGCGCCAGAGATCGAGAAACGGATTCGGCCGCATCTACGCCCGAGCAACGGCTCCTGGCGGGCCGACGAAACCTACGTCCGGGTGAAGGGGCGCTGGATGTAC
Source organism: Roseomonas sp. WA12 (assembly GCF_054165765.1). Lineage (NCBI taxonomy): Bacteria > Pseudomonadati > Pseudomonadota > Alphaproteobacteria > Acetobacterales > Roseomonadaceae > Roseomonas > Roseomonas sp. WA12. Next base: position 662,012 of record NZ_JBSTUI010000002.1, read on the forward strand.
CTGTACCGTGCAGTCGACAGCCGCGGCCAGACGATCGACTTCCTGCTCTCGGCCAAGCAAAGGAGGACGGCGAGTTGTGGCGGTTCTCCCGCCTGCACCAGGTTAAGTGTCTCAACAACATCGTGGAACAAGACCATCGGTGCGTGAGACGCCTGGCCAGACTGGGGCTCGGCATTGGTGGCTTCCATACGGCCCACCGAACACTGGCAGGCTACGAGGTGATGGCGATGATCAGGAAGGGGCAGGTTCGGGAGATCGGCGCACGAGACAGGGGGCCCAAGCCACTTTCGTCGCCAAGCTGCTCCAGACTGCACCCTGATCCGCCTGCTACTCAGGCCATCTGCAACCGCCAGATACTTCGAAACACAACCGTCCGACGCGCTAGCTATGACCGCTTCCCTAAGCAAGCGGCAGTATGCAGATCGATCGGCGACGACACATGCAGAGCGTAACAACGCAGCGCCAACTGCCGGGATGAGGCGCCGAGCCGGCGTTGCCTGATTTGGCGCCAAGCAAAACGACCATTTGCAGGCGCTGCTACAGAAGCCGATCTCCGCGACCTACAGACAGCTCGGGCTTCTTCCCGTGAGGTGGGAGCGGGGATGACGATGCTCGAGATGGTATGGCCCACTCGGGAGCACAGTAACGGCGCGCCTCGTCATCCCCCTGCACGTTTCAGCCTGCTGTGCTCGGCACCGGGGTATTGAGCAGCTGCTGCTCCCACAGATAGGCGATGCCGCTGCCACCAGCATGCTGCGTGATGACCTGCGTCAACGGAACAGCCTGCTCAGTCCGCGCCCAGTCTCGCTGCCATTCAGCGGCCAGTGCCAGCCAAGTCATCATGTTCGCGCCTGCGGCGATCATTCGCTTGATGGCGACCTCGTGAGCCTCAACCGAGACGCCGCCGGACGCATCGGTGATCACCGTCACATCCCAGCCCTCGCCGAGTGCCTGGATCGCTGGCATCGCGACGCAGACTTCGGTCCACAGGCCGGCAATGATTAGCTGCTTGCGGCCCGTCGCCCTGACGGCGTCCACCACCTTGGGATCTTCCCAGGTGTTGATGAACGTCCGATCGATAACCTCCTGCCCGGGGAAAACATCGGTGATCTGAGGGAAGAGGAAACCGCCCCGCTCCGCGATCACCGATGTCAGGATGGTGGGAACACCAAAGACCTTAGCGGCCTTCGCCAGCCCGACGGTGTTGTTGACCACCATCTGGGGTTCATGGCTGTTCAGATTTGCCAGTTGGTAGGGCTGGTGATCGATTAGAACGAGCACGGAGTCCTCGGGCCGCAGAAGGGAAGCGAGGCCATTTCGAAGTGTCATAGGGTCATCCTCTGCCGCAGTTGCGCGTGACAGGAGTTCACGGGCGGCAGGAGCCGACGCCGGGAACGTCCGGGAGGGAAAGTGTCGTTCCGGCATGCATCGCGGTAGTCCGGTATGGTGCTAAGCTGTGTCGCGCATCGGGGAACGCGGACTTGGACATCGAGGACCTTCGAACCTTTGTTGAGGTGGCCGATGCCGGCGGCATCTCGACCGCGGCCCGTCGGCTCGGCGTCTCCAAGTCCATCGTCAGCCGCAGTCTCGCCCGCCTCGAGACGGAGCTCGGAATTCAGCTTCTTGCACGGACAACCCGTGGCGCCGCCCTGACGGAAGCAGGAAGCACGTTCCGGGACCATGCAGCCCGAGCTTGCGCCGAGATTGATCTGGCGAGGGAGACAATCCTGCCCGCCGGTCACCTCTGTGGCCGCCTGCGGGTTGCCGTCCCGCTGACATTTGGACCGACCCACCTCGCGCCAGTGCTGGCCGACATGGCGCGGCAGCACCCGCAGCTTTACATCTATACGTCCTACACCGATCGCTTCGTTGATCTCATCGCGGAGGGTTTCGATTGCGCGATCCGGATCGGCTACCTTCCTGACTCAAACATGGTCGCGAGGCGGGTCGGGCCGATCCATGGCAGGCTTGTCGCGAGCCCGGAGTATATCCGGGCGCACGGCTCTCCCGAGACGCCGGATGAGCTCCTCACGCACCAGGCCCTTATGCAGGGGACCGAGGCGTGGCAGCTCATGGACGGCGACAGGATCGTCACGGTTCGCCCGCAGGGACGCTTCAAGGCCGACAACGGTACAGCCCTTGCTGCCGCCGCCCTGGCCGGCCTTGGCATCGCGTGGATCCCGGACGGCATCACTCAGCAGCATCTGGCCTCTGGCGCGCTGGTCCCGGTCATGACGCGGTACCCGCCGCCGCCCGCGGGCGTGTATGTCATTCGACCGCCCGGTCAGCACCCCGCGCGGAAAATCCGTGTCCTGATCGAGCTGCTGATCCGGTGCTTCGACCAGGTCTCAATTCCTGAGTCGGACAATGCGGCGGTCGGGGCGGAGCGGACTTTCACTCTACCGCCGTAAAAGAGCCACGGGCGGGTTCAAAGATGGGCCTGGAAAGATAGCGCCCTGTCGATGCAGGCCGGTCCTTGAAGCGGGGAGGTGCGTTCACGTCCGCCGCAGGATTGCCAAGATGGCACGACGAGGTCCGGCACAGGGGTAAAGCGGACCCGGGCCGCGCTCGCGGCGGCACGGGCACGTAGGGTGGTGCTGGGCGGGGATCGGGGTGGAGGCCGTCGGTGCCGCCGTGTGCGGCTGGTGAAGCTCAAACTCAGCGGGATCAGCCGAACCGTATGGCCGCGATTGCCGACCTCGCACCCCCACTGGTGAGCCCCTACACAGGCCTCCATCGCCATCGTGCAAGGCAGCTGCGCCGACAAGAAGTCCAGCGTCTGCGTCCGGCGTAGCTTCTTGCGGACACGACGACCCCAGCCTCGTCCGCCCTGCGCCTGAAAAACACCCTTCGCCAAGTCCAGGCCGATGGTATTAGCATCCCCCACAGACGCCTTCTCTGAGTGGTGTTTAGAACCTCCACTCTGGCACACCAGTCTCGTCGGGGAGGGCGTCCACCAGATCAGAACCTTCACCCTCTGCATCTACACGAGCATTAGCCGCAGAAATAGGAGTGAGAGAATGGCTGACAAGAATTCACTGGAGCGCTGCCCGGTGGGTGAAGGCAAGGGCAAAAGTCGCTCATTGCTTGGCCGCGCCAATAAAGACTGGTGGCCGGACGCGCTGCCGGTCGACATCCTGCACCAGCACGGCGCATCGCCTGACCCAATGGGTTCGGATTACGACTATGCCGAGGCGTTCAGTGCCCTCGATTACGCCGCGCTAAAGGCTGATCTCACCAAGCTTATGACCGACAGCAAACCATGGTGGCCGGCAGACTATGGCCATTACGGCCCGTTTATGATCCGCATGGCTTGGCACGCTGCGGGTACATATCGAGTTGCTGACGGTCGCGGTGGCGCGTCGTCGGGCCAGCAGCGCTTCGAGCCGCTCAATAGCTGGCCGGACAACGGTAATCTCGATAAGGCTCGCCGCCTGCTCTGGCCGATCAAGCAGAAGTACGGAAAGCACATTAGTTGGGCAGACCTGTTCATCCTTGCCGGCAATGTCGCGATCGAAAGCATGGGTGGCCCAGTCTTCGGCTTCGCTGGCGGGCGCAAGGACGTCTACCAGTCTGAGGGTGACACTTATTGGGGCTCGGAGGAGGTTTGGATCGGGCATGCGGATCACAAGACGCGGATTCGCCCCGAGGAGCAGCTCGATCTGGAGGGACCGTTAGCTGCGGATTCCATGGGTCTGATCTACGTCAACCCTGAAGGGCCGGGCGGCAATCCCGATCCCCTGGGATCGGCGCGCGACATGCGGGCGACCTTCTTGCGCATGGCAATGAATTCGGAAGAGACCGTTGCGCTCACTGCCGGTGGCCACGCTTTTGGCAAGGCTCACGGGGCGAAGCCCAGTGAGAGTTTCAGCAAGGACCCCGCTTCGGAAGCTGTGCATATGCAGGGCCTGGGCTGGCTCACCGACAGCGAAGAGATCGGCAAGGGACACATCACTACCTCGGGAATCGAAGGGGCATGGACACCTAACCCAACCCAGTGGGGCGGTGATTATTTCCGTCTGTTGTTCAAGTACGATTACGAGTTGGTGAGAAGCCCCGCGGGCGCGCAACAGTGGCAGCCGATCAATCCCGACCCGGAGGACATGGCCCCCGATGCGCGCGACCCAAGCAAGCGTGTGCCGACGATGATGACGACCGCCGACATGGCGCTAAAAATGGATCCCGAGTTCCGGGCGATTTCTGAGCGCTTCCGTGACGACCAAGCGGCACTCGACGACGCTTTTGCGCGCGCTTGGTTCAAGCTCACCCACCGCGACATGGGCCCGAAGATCCGCTATCTGGGGCCTGAAGTCCCGGAAGAGACACTGATTTGGCAGGACCCGGTGCCTGAAGGGACGGTGCCGCCCGATGCCGATATCGCGGCGTTCAAAAAGGAGCTGCTGGCGTCGGGCCTCAGCATCGGTCAACTTGTTAAGACCGCTTGGGCATCGGCCTCGACCTACCGTAAGTCGGACCATCGCGGCGGTGCCAACGGCGCGCGGATCGCGCTAGAGCCCCAGAAAAATTGGGCAGTCAATGAGCCGGCCGAGCTGGCTACTGTGCTCGCCAAGCTGAATGAACTGCGCGGCGCCATGTCGCTCGCCGACGCGATTGTGCTGGCCGGCTCGACGGCGATTGAGAAGGCGGCGAAGGATGCCGGTTTCGATGTGAAGGTGCCCTTCACCGGCGGCCGGGGCGACGCAACACAGGACTGGACCGACGTTGAGAGCTTTGTCTGGATGGAGCCGCATGCTGATGGCTTCCGCAACTACTTGAAGACACGGCAGCCGGTGAAGACCGAGGAGCTGCTGCTCGACAAGGCCTCGCTGCTCGGCTTATCGGCGCCAGAGATGACGGTACTGCTCGGCGGCCTGCGCGTACTCGGGGCCAATCACGGCGACAAGCCCGAGGGCGTGCTCACCACCCGCAAAGGCCAGCTGACCAACGACTTCTTCGTCAATCTGCTCGACAATGACACCTTCTGGACATTGATCGACACGTCGAGCGACGAGGAGTTCGTGGGCCTCGATCGTGGTGGCCAGCAGGAGCGCTGGCGCGCCACGCGCACCGACCTAATCTTCGGTTCGAACTCGCAGCTGCGAGCGACTGCGGAGGTTTATGCTGAAAACGGTAACGAGGAGAAGTTCGTCAAAGATTTCATCAAGGCCTGGGTAAAGGTGATGAACGCTGACCGGTTCGACGTGACCAACAAGCCGTTGTCCTCAAACATCGCAACCTGACGGCGGCGTCATCCGGCAAAGAAGGCGGTCGCAAGAGCGGCCGTCTTCTTTGCCCGCAAGCTGGTACTTCGCAGAGATGGCGCAGAAAGAGCGGGAGCGAATCTCCGAACGGCCTCGGGCGGCGTTAGCGGCAGCAAGGGCGCTAGGGGCTTTGTTGGGTGGAGACCGGGGTGGATGCCGCCCACACCGCCCTGTGCGGCTGCAGTCCGCCGGTCTCGGCAGCAGGAGGCAACCCGGATTGCTCGCCGGCTCGCGCTAGAGGTGGTGGCGCTCCGGGCAGAGGGGATAATACGCATCAAGGGCTTGCCCGGGCGCTGATGGCGAGGGGAGTAGCACCGCCGCGTGGGGGAACACTCTGAACCCACACGATCGTTGCGCGTGTGCATGGTCGCGCGGTTCAGTGAAGACTCAACCGGCAGTAAGCCGCCAATCAGCGGTGCCCTGGCAGGAGGATCCCGTTTTGACCAAATTGAGTAGGCGTGCAGCGGTCGCGCTAGCTACAGGTGCCTCGGTTGGCGCTGGGCAGGGTCTCGCCCAAGCCGGCAGCGGCTTCCCCAGTCGCCCGCTCCGATTGATCATCCCCTACGCACCCGGCGGCACCTCTGACACCTTGGCACGCTTGATTGCTGGACCAATGCAGGCAGCGCTCGCTCAGTCAGTGATCGTCGAAAATCGCCCCGGTGCGGGAAGCCTTCTGGGTACAGAAGCAGTGGTTCGTGCACCGGCCGATGGTTACACGCTGCTGCTGGCGGATACTCCACTCACGACCGTGCCTGCGATGCAGGTGGCTGCAGGTAGACCGGTGCCGTATGATCCGACCCGCGACCTCACATCCATTCTTCATCTGGCATCAGCGCCAGTCATCATGTTCACGCCAGCATCGCTCCCAGTGGGCAGCGTGCGTGAGTTCTTTGCGCGCGCACTGGCCTCGCCCGATACGATGTCCATCGCATCCTCCGGAGTGGGCTCGACCACGCATCTGATCGCCGAACTCGCAATCCGCCAGTCAGGCGCCCGCATCGCACATATCCCGTATCGCGGCGGTGGTCCGGCACTGCAAGATGTTGCGGCCGGCAATGTACAGGCTACGTTTCTTGCCTGGGCATCGGGCGCGACTCTAGTTCAGTCGGGACAGGTGCGTGCGATCGGTATTGCCGCCGAACGTCGCATGCCCGACCTACCGGACATTCCGACGCTTCGAGAACAGGGCGTCGAGATCGTGGCGAGCTTCTGGTGGGGGCTGATGGGCCCCGCAGGAATGCCAGCGCCGGTGCAACAGCGCTTGGCTGAAGCCGCTGACGCGGCGCTTCGTACGTCCGAGCTTGCGACCAGGCTGGCGACACTTGGCCTCCAACGCGACATCCGCGACGCAGAGGCGTTCAAAGCCCAGATCGGTCAGGAGATGCAGCGATGGAGCGGTGTGATCAGCGCTGCTGGGATCCGCGCGGAATAATACTGCCCAACGAGCAGCAGTGTCATAGGTGATGTCGGTGCGAGACGAGGTCTCGATCCGGGCCGCGTTGGCGGCAGCACGGGCGAGGGGGGCGGTGCTGGGTGAGGATCGTTGGTGGAAGTTGCCGCAGGAAAGTGCGCATTTGCTGCGGCTGCATCCAGGATTTACAGGCTACCCGCACGGCACATTGGGGTCGCGATGGAGCTGGATGCTCTTCGCGTGGAGGGGATCACCACCCACCAGGGGATTACGCGGGGCTGACCAAGGGTGGCGTGCCTACGCCGCACGGAGGGCGACTTGGAAGCACACCACGCTAGCCGAAGCCTCGGTACGGATCAGGCGAGTTCATGCGAACAGGCTGTCACGGCCCTCCGGACCCGCCGACCTGACGATGCCGCTACGACCGATGCGAACACACCTTCATGTCCGCCATCTGCCTCGCCAGCACCGTCCTCTTCTGGATCAATGAGTCCTGACCCGAAGTCGTTGCGCTTTTCGTTGGCGCTACTCCACGCGGATATTTCGTGCGTGGATCACGTCGCGCCACTTTGCGCTCTCAACGGCCAGATAGGCCGGAAACGCTTCCGGGGAACCACCAACCGGATCGATCGAAAGACTTTGCAGACGGTCGCGCAGGTCCGGGGCGCGCAGGCCTTCCATGACGGCCTGGGACAGACGCCGGATGATCGGCTCAGGCGTGTTAGCGGGGGCGAACATTGCGAAGTCGCTGGACGCATTGAGGCCGGGCGTGCCGGATTCAGCCAGCGTGGGCACGTCAGGCATCTGAGCCGAGCGCTGCTCGGAGCTCACCGCCAGCGCGCGCAGCTCGCCCGAGCGTAGGAACGGAAGCGCCACCCCCGTATCCACAAAGGACATCGGGATCTCGCCACTCATCACGGCTTGCATGCCGGGTCCGCTGCCGCGGTAAGGCACGTGCTGGAGCTTGATGCCGTTGGCAGCCGCGAACATCTCAGGGGCGAGGTGATTAGCCGAACCGATACCACCAGAACCGAAGCTGATCGTGTCTGGTGCGGTCTTCGCCGCGGCCACGAGGTCCGCCACTGTCCGGAACCGCGAGTCACCTCGCACGCACATGAAAAATCCATTCTGGACCAACAGCCCGATCGGGGCGAAGTCTCGCTCCTGATTGTAAGGCAGATTGCTGTAAAGGTGGGGATTGATGGCATAGGTGCTGTTCGGAGTGACCAGCAGCGTATAACCGTCGGGCCGGGCGCGGGCCACGAAGCCGCTGCCCACCGCGCCATTAGCGCCGGCCTTGTTGTCCACCACGAACTGCTGGCCCAGACGCACTGAAAGCGGCTGGGCTATCAAACGCGCGATGAGATCGGTGGAGCCGCCTGCGGCAAAGGGCGCCACAATGGTCACCGTGCGGGCCGGGTAAGGTGTCTGGGCAGTTGCCGGGCCGGAGCCCGAGGTAGCACCGGCCAGCAGGCTTAGGGCTGAAAGGCCGAACTCGCGTCGAAGCATTGTCATCCTGTCCTGTCCTGGGGTGTGTCGCAGTCGCGGGTGTAAGTGGGAAACGGATTGCACGATGGCGCCGGTCGGAGCCGGCCTGCGTCATGCCCCAATCCCGGCGTAATGGGCCTTTGGCCGGCTTCCGGTCTGCTCCACGATCGGGACGGTTCGTCGTTCCTTCCCGATGACGGCGATGTTTGCTCACCCTTGGCCCAACTTCCCGTCTATCCGGCGCCACAGGCCCATTGGGTTACCGTCGCGGAGCGCGGCGGGGAGGAGGGCGTCCGGCATGTCCTGGTAGCAGACCGGGCGGAGGAAGCGGGTGACGGCGAGGGTGCCGACGGAGGTGGAGCGGCCATCCGAGGTGGAGGGGTAGGGGCCGCCATGGACCATAGCGTGGCTGACCTCGACGCCTGTGGGGTAGCCGTTGACCAGGATGCGGCCGACGCGGCGCTCCAGCACGGCCAGCAGCAGGCGGGCCATCTCCACATCGCCCTCATCCATCTGGATGGTGGCGGTGAGCTGGCCTTCCAGGCCGTCGGCCAGACGCAGCATCGTCTCGACATCCGGGCAGCGGATGACGAGGGAGGCGGCGCCGAAGACCTCCTCGGCCAGCGCCGGGTCTTCCATGAAATGGGCGGCGGTGGTCTCGAACAGGGCGGCCTCGCCCTGGGTGCCGGCGGTGGCGAGCTGGCCGGAGGCGACGCGGCGCACCCGGTTGTTGCCGGCGAGGTGGGAGACGCCGGTCTGGTAGGCAGAGAGGATGCCCGGGGTCAGCATGGTCTGGGCAGGGGCGCCGCCGAGGGCCTCGGTGGCGGAGGCGAGGAAGCTGTCGAGCTCGGGGCCTTCCAGCGCCAGCACCAGGCCGGGGTTGGTGCAGAACTGGCCGGCGCCGAGGGTGAGGGAGCCGACGAAGCCCTTGCCGATGGCGGCGGCGCGGGTGGCCATTGCCTTGGGCAGCAGGAAGACGGGGTTGATGCTGCTCATCTCGGCATAGACGGGGATGGGCTCGGGGCGGGCGGCTGCGGTCTTCATGAGCGCCGTGCCGCCGGAGCGGGAGCCGGTGAAGCCGACGGCCTTGATGCGCGGATCCGCCACCAGCCCCTGGCCGACCACCTGGCCGGAGCCGAAGAGCATGGAGAAGACGCCTTCCGGCAGGCCGGAGGACTTCACCGCGGACTGGATGGCGCGGCCCACCAGCTCGGAGGTGCCGGGATGGGCGGAATGGGCCTTCACCACCACGGGGCAGCCGGCGGCGAGCGCCGAGGCGGTGTCGCCGCCGCCGACCGAGAAGGCCAGCGGGAAGTTGGAGGCGCCGAAGACGGCCACGGGGCCGAGCGGGATCATGCGGACGCGGAGGTCCGGGCGGGGCAGGGGGGTGCGGTTGGGCAGGGCGGGGTCGATGCGGGCGGAGACGAAGGTGCCGTCCCGCACCTCGGCCGCGAAGAGGCGGAGCTGGCCGACGGTGCGGCCGCGCTCGCCCTCGAGGCGCCCGCGGGGCAGGCCGCTCTCGGCCATGGCGCGCAGGATCAGCTCGTCGCCGATGTCGAGGATGGCCTGTGCGCAGGCTTCGAGGAAGGCGGCGCGGGCCTCGGGGGTGGTCTCGCGATAGGTGTCGAAGGCGGCCCAGGCGAGGGCGCAGGCGCGGTCCACATCGGCTGCGGTGCCGCCGCCGAAGGCGGGTTCCAGGGGCTGGCCGGTGGCGGCCTCGACCGCGCCGATCGGCTTGTCCGTGCCGCGGAGCGCCGTGGCGCCGATCAGCATTTCGCCGGTGATGGTGCGCATGAAACCTCCTAAACTGCTTGGACGACGTCTCCCGGCGGAGACGTCGTCCTCTGAATGCGTGTGCTGACCTTAGGCCGCAGTGCGCTTCGAGGCCGGCTGATGCCGGTCCTTGATCAGTGCCTTCAACTCCTCCAATTCGGCCCCGGAGAGGTCACGTAGGGGTGGACGTACAGGGCCGGCATGGCGGCCGACCGCAGTCATGCCCGCCTTGACGATCGAGACGGCGTATCCCTTCCCGCGATTGCGGAGAGCGATGTAGGGCAGCACAAAGTCGCGCAGTTCTGCGTACACAGCTTCGCGGTCACGCCGGCGCACCGCCTCGTAAAAGGACAGGGCCCATTCCGGGAGGAAATTGAAGATGGCTGAGGAATACGTAGTCACGCCCATTTCAAGGTAGGGGAGCGCGAAGGTCTCCGCTGTGGGCAGTCCGCCTATATAGGTCAGGCGATCGCCAATGGTCGCATAGACCCGCGTCATCAGCTCGACGTCACCCACACCATCCTTGAAACCAACGAGATTCGGCAGCTTCTCGCAGAGCCGCGCGACAGTGATCTCGTTGAGCTGAGCGTTGTCGCGATTGTAAACGATAACGCCGAGCTTCGTAGAGCGACACACTGCCTCGACGTGGGCGGCCAGACCATCCTGGTCGCCACCGACGAGGTAGGGCGGAAGGAGCAGCACGCCGTCGGCACCAGCCTTCTCGGCATCCTGTGCGAGGCCGATAGCAGTCATTGTACCCTGGCCGGCGGGCGCGATGACAGGGACGCGGCCTTTTGTCTCTTCAACGGCGGCGCGAACAACTTGCCCGACTTCGGCGGCGGTGAGCGAAAAGAACTCGCCAGTTCCGCCCGCGGCAAAAAGGCCAGCAACGTTGTACCCGGCGAGGCGGTTCAGGTTGTCGCGATAGGTACCCTCGTCGACAGAGAGGTCGTCCTTGAAGTGGGTGATAGGAAAGGAGAGGAGGCCTGAGCCGATCCGCTGTGCCATCTCTTTCGGGGTCATGTCGGACATCATTGGGCCTTCCGTTCGGATCAGAGCGGAATAGGAGCTTCGGGTCTGGCGAATCCAGCGTTGATTACGCGTTTATCATTGTGCAATCTGCAATGATGCTTGATCTCGTTCAGGTACATAGCTTCGTGGCAGTGGCCGAGGAACTTCACTTTGGCAGGGCTGCACAGCGGCTGAATCTCACCCCTTCACCTCTGTCGCGGCAGGTTCAGGCTTTGGAGCATGCCCTCGGCACTCAGTTACTGGACCGTACAAGCCGATCCGTGCGCCTGACTCATGCGGGCCAAGTTTTCCTGGTTGAGGCCAAACGACTGCTCCAGGGGGCGTTGAACGCTGAGCGTCTTGCAAAGCAAGTGGCGCGAGGAGAGGCCGGACCGGTCCGCCTGGGCTACACTGCTGCTTCTGCTCTGGAGCTTCTGCCGCGCCTCGTCGTCAGCGTCAGGGAGGAGATGCCCGGCATCAATCTCGTGTTGGAGGAGATGGTCACCACGGAGCAGATCGAGAACCTGGCCGCTGGGCGGCTTGATCTTGGGCTCTTACGTCCTCCGGCTTCCATGTCCGATTTAGAAGATCAAACTTCTCGCCTCGCTTTCGCGAGCCTTATGCAGGAACGGCTGCTGCTCGCTGTACCAGACGGCCACCGTCTTGCCAGCCATAAGCACGCCACCTTGCGCGATTTGGATGGCCAGCCTTTCATTACTTGGTCACCCCGTGGAGGTGGGTACTTCCTCGAGCTGCTCGCCAAGCTTTTCTGCGGCGCAAATGTAGCACCGTGCACCGTGCAGCGGGTGAATCAGACGCACACGATGCTGGCGCTTGTCCGGGCAGATGTAGGGCTAGCACTCGTGCCAGAGGGCGCCCGCGTGCTTCGTACCGAGGGAGTGACACTGCTGCCTGTCCACGCTGAACCGACCCCACAAGCCGAGCTGCTGCTTGCTTGGCGTGAGATGAACGACCACCCTGCTCTGACAGCCCTGCGCCGTCTCGCTCTGAAGGCGGGCGCCCGTCCTAAACTGCCCGGAAGGTCCGACGTGCATGCGCTATAAGCCATAAATGTAGGGGCTCCGTGACCAGTTCAGTAGCAACACCATCGAACTCGGCGCGCTTTGGTCGAGCTTTTTGAGCGACGGGCCTGACGTTACGGGCAGGGGCGACCATGGCGAACAACTTCGCAATGATGGACTTCATATCGGACCAGCTGTTCGACAGCCGATCCCGATCCTGCCCGTGGCGAACATCCGTACACGAGAGTGACTCTCGACCCATCCGAGAGCCAAAATCAGGGCCGCTCAGGTCGTTGGTGTCTTGGATGGGATCGGGCGGCTCTGGGGCAAGCCAAAGAGCCTGAGGGTGGACAAAGGGCTGGAGTTCGCCGAGCGCCTGATCGGCTACTCACCGGTCGGCGGCATGTTCCACCCGCTTGTTGCCGTCCACGAAGGAATATCGGATCCGCACGATTGGGAAGGCCCGAGCCGCGTCACGCTCGCCACCTCGTTATCGTAAGCTAGAGGATTCCTGGGCGCGCCAGGGCCGCCTCTATCGGCCCTCGTCCCGGACGCCCCCCGCGCCGCCGTGAGAATCCAGCAGCCGGGTTTGAGACGCCGCCAGTATCTCGACCGAGGAGCCTTGAGGTGCCCCTCTCCCACGCCGCTTACTTCGCCAGAGCGGCGTAGGTGCGGCTGCAGCGGGCCACTGAGCGCTCGAAGGCTGCCATGGCACGGCTGTCGGAGCTGTCGGCCGGGGTGATGACGATCCGCCCCTTGCTGGCCTCTACGCTCACCTCCTTTCAACGCTCCATCCGGGCGGTGTCCAGCACCTCGCGGGAGAGGGTGACGGCGATAGTGTTGCTCTTCCGAAACAGATCGGCGCGGACGACGGACATGGCGGCTTCCGCAAATCGGGTCGGTAACAGGGAGGTGGTAAGAACCGACGTAAGAACATTTCAAGGTCGAAGCACGCGAGGCCGGGAAGGGGGTCACAGCGCTAAGCGCCCTCGCGGAGCGTCAGCACAGCGACGTAGGGAGGGTCTTGGGAGCCTTCCGCGCCAACACGGCCGTGATCGCGCCTTGCTTTGAAGACCAAGTGATACCAAATTCTGTCTCATCTGGACCACCGTTGGAGTATCTTTCATGTCTGAGGCTACCCTCGGCTCCATTCTCGGGATCCTGTCCAAGGCCCCACTGCTGCCCATGTCCCTCTCCAACGAGGTCCAGAGGGGCCTGCCGCTGTCCGCGCTCGAACGCGTTGTCCAGGCCCTCTCTCCAGGGGATGTGGCTTTCACCTTCCGCGTCATTCCCCGGGCGACTCTCGCGCGCCGGAAGAAAGCAAAGCCCGGATCCCGCACCGCCACGCCGGTCCGCCTTTCCTCTGACGAGGGCGCGCGGGTGGCCCGCCTGGCCGCGATCTGGACCCTCGCCCTCGACGTCTGGAAGACCGAGGAGGCCGCCCGGCACTTCTTATTCAAGCCCCACCCGCTGCTCGACGGTAAGCCCCCCATCGATGTCGTGCTCGCCAACGAGTTCGGTCGCCCGCCCGTCGAGGACATTCTCGGACGTCTTAAATACGGCTCGGCGGCCTGATGGCGCAGCGGCTCGACCGCGTTCTTACCGCTTACCGGATCGGAGATCCGGCAGGGGCCTATCCCATCTTCGACGCCACAGGCTCGAAGCTGTACCCCGGTCGTTGGAACACAGGCGCCAGCCCGATGATTTACACGTCGGAGCACTACTCCACAGCCATGCTCGAGAAGCTGGTTCACGGAAACGGCGATCTCCCTCCGGACCAGCACTACATTGAGATCACCATCCCGAACGGTCTCACCTACGAGGTAGTGACGCCGGCGCACCTGCCGGGCTGGGACCATCCTGCCGGAGCGGTCGCTAAGGCCTGGGGCGAGACATGGCAGCAGGCAAAACGCTCGTTGCTGCTGATCGTCCCCAGTTATGTGGCCAGGATGGAGCGGAACATCCTTATCAACGCTGACCATCCCGAGGCGTCCCAGGTCCGCCATGGGCTCCACCAGCCGGTCTGGTGGGACACTCGTCTCTACCCCTCCACTGCCTGACGCCCAGGGCGGTGCCAAATCGACCTCCGCCCAGAGACGTCGGATGGGCGCATCAGTCGAATGAGGGAAGCTGTAAGGATATTCGCTTTGCCATTGGCTTGATTTCGACCACCCAATGCTCCGTGATCACCGCCGTACCCCGTTGCCGAGCTGGGCGGTGTCTGTGACAGGCTCCTTGGGCAAGGCACGCTGAACCAGAACGCCCAACGCGAACGGGTCAAGGCCCGCATCCGCGCACTTGTCGAGCGCACCTATTTCACTGGCTGCACCGAAGCGGATGCACTGGCGAGCGCGGAGACACTCGGCTGCCTCCTCAGCGATAGGCGCCCACCATGACCGCCACGTGTGCGAAATGGGACGCTTCCGGCCCACGGTACGGCTAGTATCAGCTTTTCCGATGCATGCAGACTTTGATCATGAGAAAGGCGGCGAGCAGCACGACGGCCAAGAGGTCCGCCAAATCAACAGCGGCCTCAAAATAAGGCGCAGAATGCTGAGACAGCGAACCCCGGAAATGATCAGTCTCGTCGCCAACAGACTTCCGCGAAGCTGGCTGCAGCGCTTCCATCCCTTAGACATGCGTCTGACCTGCAAACCAGACGCGCGCCGCGTACAGAGTGGCTGCTGGCTCGCTTAACGGACCGCCAACACGGGTGGTTGGCAGGGTTCGCCTACGCGGCTCTACCCGGAGTGCTGGCTGCGGTTCAGATACCTCGCCTTCGTGCCGCAGACGGTCTGAACACCTACATGGCGCAGCCACAACCAGCGGTGAATGCCGGGGTTACCTGGGGCGGCCGGCAGCGGTCAGAAGGATACCGTCACTCGCGCCTGATCAAAGCAGGGAAGGCAGGCATGTGTCCTGAACCTAATGTGCGCAACAGCGCCTGCTGAAAGCCGGTGTTAATTCAATCCCGGGTTGGGCGTTATACCCTGTTCCGCGAGAAGTCTGTGCAACTCAGCATTCAGCCCTGCAGCTTCAGTTGCCCCACTCCGGCGCCGGGACGCCATCTCATATGCGCAGAACTGGTCCGTGGCCGCCACCGGGGCGCCGAAGGTAAAAAACAGAGACAATTTGGACTGCTTTCTACGGAGCTGGCGCCAAGCTTCTTTCAAGCTATAGGACATGCTCGGGGCACCTAGACGACGCTGCGCCCGCAGCATCAAAGCTTCCAACGGATCAGGAAGTTGTCCAGCATGAGATAGCCGGACGTCAAAGAAAACTACATCGCCAGCGCGAGTGCACAGTGTTTCCACTGGACCGTCTAAGGGCGAGCGGGTGTGATGAGAGCCGGGCCGAACCTTCAGCCCGTGCTGGTCGACGTCGTGATCCTGCAAATATATCCCGGCGCGATAAACTGGTATGTTGGCACTAGCAAAATAATCGCCGACAAAGCAACCACCCTGGCTTTCCCCGGTGTCTTTGTGCCACCAGCTCAGCATGTTCATGTGTGCGTCGCAATTGCCCGTAAACACAGGGTTACGACTATTTGTAAGATCTCGAAAAACTGAGGTGATGGCAGGATGCGCAAAGATCCAGCCAATTTCGGGAATGTGGCTTGAGGCGTGCGGCTGGTGCTTACCTAGACCCTCCCAGCTCCAGCGTTCGGAAAAATGCGAGAGCAGCATCTGGCGCAGCCTCACGACTTCAGTTGGACTGAGTAGTTGAGGGACGACAATATAGCCATCCAGCGCCATCACCCTTCGCCTGACATCAGCATCCTCGTCTGCAAGGAAAATACCGTTCTGGTGTGGCGTTGCATCAGACTTCACGGTCATTCCTCATCGGGTTTGCCTGAAAAAGATCTCGGCGTAGTGGTTTATCACGCCAAGCTTGTAGGGCTTTCTCCAGCACTGCTTGGTGCTGTTGGGTCGTTGCCGCCCAATCAAAGCGGAGAGCATGTCGTCGCGTTGCTGCTCGATCTGGCAAGCAAGAAAACAAGCGCTGAACTGCTGCCACAAGAGCCTGTGGACTGCGATCGCACATCAAGACTCCGGCGTCGGCAGCCGAAACCACTTCTGGGCTGCCCCAGATGGGTGTAGCAATCACTGGGGTGCCGCAGGAATTCGCCTCCATCAGAACGTTAGCAATTCCTTCTCGGTCAGAGCAGAGAACCAGAGCGTCTGCGGCGCCCATTGCGTTACGAAGAACTTGCTGCGGCAATTCACCAAGGAAAATGACGCGGTTCGTCACACCTTCCTGCTCAGCCTGGGCGCGAAGTCGCTGCTCAAGAGGGCCAGCCCCAGCAATGGCGAGTTGCGCATCAGGCAGCCGGCGCAGAGCCGCAATAGCGATATGGTGCCCTTTGCGCCGAATCAGCGAACCAACTGAGAGAAGTGTGCGACCGATGAAGCCAAAGTGGCGTCGGGCCGCCTCACGATCATCAGGCGGTTGGAACAAAACATGGTCGACGCCATGCAGCACTACTTCCGTACTGATAGCAGTGGGTTCGATCTCGATCATGTGGCGTCGCAATGCATCACAAACTGCAGTTAGGCCGTGCGCGCGCCTTAATGCCCAGCGGATATGCGCGCGTGGTACGGGCAGACCAGCAATCAGACTGACATCGCTCCCGAATGCAGTCATAACGAATGGGCGTTGGAAAAGGGCCGATAAGATTGCCGCTGCCACACCATCCGGATAGAGATAGTAAGAGTCGATAACATCAAAGTCGAAACCGTTTCGCTTCAACCGAGCTAACAGGGGTGCAAGTGTGGTGGCAACCGCGTAAGGCGACCAATTGGTACCTAGTTTGGGAATGGTAGGAAATTTTGGGTGCCAGACTGAGAGGCCGTCCAGGTTTTCATGATATGGAACCTGAGAGTAACGAGCGTATCGTCCGAAGTAAGTGTGAGCCGATGGGAACCAGGGCACCGGCGCAACAATCTCTAGTCCTCCCGGAACAGTCGTCGCCAAATGCGATAGGCGATGCTTTAGGAATATTCCATGAACTGGCTGTAAGACGTTAGGCATTAGAGAGGAAAGCGCCAAAATCTTCATGGATGGGATTAGATCCGATGCACTTCTTTTGCTAATCCGAACGACGCGAGTTGTGCTGCCAAATAAGGCTTATTGCATTCTTGTATAATCTAGCGTCATGAGCACCGTTCACCTTAATCTAAACCACTTTGATGACCAGATCAGACGTTACAGTTTGATTTTTTTCCTCGCAAGGGTTGCTGCGGCTTCGACGTTGTGGCTGACTACCTGGTCATTCTAATCAAAGTTTTTTTCTGCTCGGTCAGAATCTCTGAATTTGTGCCTACCTCATTGTTTTTCCAAAATACCCGCACAGAACTTGAGTGGCCCCCTAGGAGTAGTCCACCGCTTATGCAGTCCGGCGTCGAGTGCGAATAGGTGGATGATGGGCCGGAGGAAGAGGCACGCGGTGGAGGGGACGGTCGCCAAGCTGCGGCAGATTGAGGTTCTGACGCGGCAAGGCAAATCGGTGTCCGATGCGGTGCAGTCCAAAGGGGTGACGGAGCCGACACACCTCCAATTGCGAGCAGAGTGCGGTGGCCCGAAGCTCGATCAAGTGAAGCGCCTGAAGAAGCTGAAGCAGGGAGGATGCACGGCTGCGACGGGCAGTGTCGGACCTGTTGCTCGACAAGATAATCCTGAAGGAGGCAGCAGCGGGAAACTACAAGCCCCGCATGCCGCCGGGCGGCGGTGGGACATGTAACGAAGCAACTTGGTGTGTCCGAGCGCCGGGCCCGCGCAGTGCTGGGTCAGCACCGGTCGACGCAGCGCAAGGCTCCGCATTCATACGATAACTCGGCGGCACTGACGGCGAGCATCGCCGACCGGGCCCAGCGGTATGGGAGGTACGGCCACCGCCGGATCACGGCTCTGCTCCGCGCAGTGGACTGATCCTGCAACGACAAGAGGGTAGAGCGCGTCTGGCGCCGCGCAACGGGTTAAGGGTCCTAGCTCGGCAACCCAGGCGCGGGTGGCTCTGGCTGAACGACGGCGCGTGTATTCAGCTGCGGCCGAAGAGGCCGAACCACGTATGGGCCTACGACTTCGTCGAGGATCTGACCCAGGACGGCCGCAAGATCCGAATGCGCAACGTTGTCGAACCAAGAGGTCCGCTGGACGACGAGTTCACCCGCAAGTGCCTAGCCATCTGGGCGGCGCAAGCTCGGGGCGGCAGACGTGATCGATGCCCTCTCCCGACCTGTTCATCCTGCGCAGCAACCCGGGCCATACCCGGTCCGACATCGGACCGGCGATCGCGGGCACCGCGGTGATGGGTTGGATCAGCGACGTAGGGGCAGAGGCTGCCTACATTGAGCCCGGCAGTCCCTGGGAGAACGGCAATGTTGAGAACTTCAAAGGCAAGCTGTTGGCGCTGGAGCGCTGCATTCCAAGGTTTCCGGCGAATGCACCTGACCGTGCGGTCCGCCTACCGGCGGCGCTGGCCAGCACCCTCGTTGCTGGACTTGAGCTGGCGCGAGATCTTTCGCACCAATCACGATGTCCACAATCGGCGCGCCACAGTCTTTGGCGTGAGGCGGTCCAGGGTGAGACTGCGGGTGATCCCGAACTAGGGAAAGGTGAACCGTCAGCAGCTCGCAATGGCTCTGACGATAGCGGCAGCGATCATCGTAGGGCTGCCGGCCGTGTCGATAGGGCGTCATAGGCAGTGGCGTTCTCAGTCATGCCCTGACGAGACGGCCGATCGGGCGTAAACACCACGGTTAAATCACCAGCCTCTCGTTTGCCGTGTCTTGAGTTCCAGGCTGGAGTGCCCCTGTTCGGCGGTGGAAACCCGATCAAACGGGGCGCCGTACCGGGGCTGGGTGGAACCGCGGCGCACGCCCATCAGCCAGGCTTTCCTGCACCGATGCCACAGATCGAGGAGCTGCCCTTCGCTCCCGAGCCCCGGGTCCAACCTGGCGCACCCGCTCGAGAACCTCGGCTGTATGGAACTTCTTCTTCAGCCTGGGTAGGAAATCTCGGCTGGTGTGCTGGACCCATCCGGTGTCCTCGATCACCTGGGCAATGGTGGCATCGTTCACTCGGCGCAGGAGCGTGAGGACGGCGCCTTGCTAGGGCCATGTCAGGTTGGCGGGTCCAGAGTGCCGTTATAGCCTGCATTGCATAACTTCTTGGAGCGCCCACCAAGGCTTTCGCTACCCAGCTGAGGTGATGCAGCATGCCGTGTGGTTGTACCAATGCCTCAGCCTGCGCTGCCGAGCGGTTCGGACCTGCCGGCGACGCACTGAGCATCAGGGGCCTCGACTTTGTTGTCGTCCAAGAACGGCGGACTGCTGCGCTCTACACCTTCCTGGATCCTCGGGTGCCGTGACACCCCGGCCCCGCTCCGACGGCACGGTCGGCACCTGACCTTGGCTGGCCATGGTGTTACAGACCCACCCGTAACGGAGCATCGGCGCAACTTCTGGCATCTGCCCGGGATGAGCGAGTCAGTCCGTTCAATTGCAATCTTACAGGATGCCTCGTGGCCAAACTCTCCGAACCCGACGCACGCTTCCTGACGGGCTCGACCATGCGCCACGTCACTGTCATGGCGGGCACCGGTGCTATCGGGCTGGTGGCCGTCTTCGCCGTCGACCTGATCAACCTCATTTACATCTCGCTGCTCGGCCAGCAGACGGTTGCGGCGGCGGTGGGGTTTGCCGGTACCGTGGGGTTCTTCCAGGTGTCGATCACGATCGGACTGACGATCGGGCTGAGCACCGCCGTTTCTCTCCGGGTCGGTGCTGGGCAGATGGCGGATGCGCGCCGGGTGGCGACGGCCGGCCTCGTCCTGGTCTCGCTGCTCACCGCACTGGTGGCGGTGGCGACCGTCGCGGCCGTCAATCCCATCCTGGAGTTGCTCGGGGCCGAGGGCGAGACACGCCGCCTCGCGGCGGGCTACCTCGTGGTCACCGCGGTTTCGGTGCCCGCGGTTTCGGTGGGCATGGGCTTCGCCGCCCTCCTTCGCGCGGTCGGGGATGCGCGCGGCTCCATGATGGTGACGCTGGCGGCCGCGTTCGCCACGGCCGTGCTCGACCCGCTGCTCATCTTCGGGCTGGGGCTCGACTTGACAGGCGCGGCCATCAGCACGGTGCTGTCCCGGGCGCTGCTGGCCTTTGTCGGCTGGCACGGCGCGGCCCGGCGGCATGACCTGCTCGGGCCGTTCGAGCTCTCGGCTTTCACTGCCGACGCGCGCGCCGTGCTGGCGGTGTCCGGCCCGGCCGTGCTGGCCAACCTCGCCACCCCCGTCGGTGCTGCTTATGTCACCAGCAGCATGGCGACGTTCGGCCCGGCCGCCGTTGCGGGTCAGGCGACCATCGACCGCATCACGCCCGTGGCCTTCGGGCTTGTTTATGCCCTGACAGGCGCGGTCGGTCCCGTCGTTGCGCAGAACCTCGGGGCCGGGAGGTTCGACCGGGTCCGGAGCGCGTTGCGTGACAGCCTTATCTTCGTCCTCGTGGCGGTGGTGGCGGCCTGGGTCTTACTGTGGCTCGGACAGGATCTGCTCATCGCAGCGTTCTCTGCCCAGGGTGTCACGGCCGAAATCGTGCGGCTGTTTTGCGACTGGGTCGCCGGCAGCTTCATGTTCGTCGGAGCCCTGTACGTGTCCAACGCCGCATTCAACAATCTTGGCCGACCTCTCCTGTCCACGGCCTTCAATTGGGGCCGTGCCACCCTGGGCACGATTCCGCTGGTCGCACTTGGTGCCACCTATGGTCCCGAAGGCGTTCTGGTTGGGCAGGCGCTGGGCGCCGTGCTCTTCGGAACAGCAGCGTGCTTCGTTGCCTTCACCGTGACGAGGCGATTGGGGCCTGAGGGTCGCTCCCCTGTCTCGGAGCGCGGCGACTTGTCGGTCGCCACGCCCACCGGTACGTTGGCGATTGCGGCACCGGACGTGCCTTCTCCTACACAAGGCGCAGATTCGTAGCGGGCATAAAGAGCGTTTTGGCTGTGGCCTCTTCGCCAGTCGGGACGCTGGCGCGGAAAATTTCCGCCACGTCTCACCGGCCGTTATCTCCGGGCTAAACATTCGACCACCAGCGTACTACCAAGTGATGAGGTCAGGGTACGGCATGTGGAGAGGCCTTGCCGTGTTGCTCCTCAGCAGATCTGCGGCCAGCGAGGTGTTCTCGCGGCTGGCGCGCAGTCGTCTGCTCACGTCGGCCCGACCGTGCCAGACCACGCGGACCAGCTGGAGGATTGGGACTGGACACGCAGTTCATACAGGCAGGATATACTCATACCTCCGTATGATTTCGGATTGGCATGCAGTCGTGCAGCTTTTGGAGGCGAGCATGAAGGCGTGACGATGACGACCAGACCACCGTTCAGCACCACACATCGGCGCGCGTTCATGCAGTGGTCGGCAGCACTTCTTGCCACCTCGACGGGCCGCAGTGCAGGGGCCGTTGAAACGCGCAGCACGTCGTCCTCACTCATGCCGGTGGCCGGAGATGAGGTGTCGCCCTTCCGCGTCGCCGTGCCCCAGACTGCGATCGACGACCTGAAGCGGCGCCTCCATCTCGTCCGTCTTCCTGAGCGCGAGACTGTAGAGGATTGGTCTCAGGGTGTGCCGCTCGCCAAGGCGCAGGCGCTTATCGCCCGCTGGCGCGATGGTTATGAATGGAGGGTCTTCGAGCAGCGGATCAACGCGTTCCCGCAGTTCCGGATGCGGATCGACGGCTTGGGGATCCATTTCCTGCATATCCGCTCGCCGCATGCGGATGCGCTGCCCATTATCCTGACCCATGGCTGGCCGGGATCGGTCGTCGAGTTCCTGAAGGTGATCGGGCCCCTGACAGACCCCACCGCTCATGGCGGCCGGGCGGAGGACGCGTTCCACGTCGTCATTCCGTCCCTGCCGGGCTTCGGCTTCTCAGACAGGCCGCAGGAGACGGGCTGGAACCTGGCCCGCACGGCCCGGGCCTGGGCGGCTCTGATGCAGCGTCTCGGCTACACGCGCTGGGTGGCGCAGGGCGGCGACTGGGGCGCGGGCGTCACCCATGCGCTCGGCCATCTTCGTCCGGCCGGGCTGGCCGCTGCCCATGTGAACTGGCCTCTCGTCTTCCCGGAGAGGCTTCCGGAGAACCCTGCGCCGGACGAGAAGGCCGCGATGGAAGCCGCGGCACGCTTCGGCAGCGACGGCTATGGCTATTTTCTGGAGCAGGCGACGCGGCCGCAGACGATCGGCTACGCGCTCAGCGATTCACCCGCCGGCCAAGCCATGTGGATTTACGAAAAGTTCCAGGCATGGACCGACAATCGAGGTCAGCCGGAGGACGCGCTGGGGCTGGACGAGATGCTCGACAACATCTCCCTCTACTGGTTCACGGGCACCGCGGCCTCCTCGGCCCGCATCTACTGGGAGAACGGCCGAGACGGCGGCGGCTTCAATGCCGGCCGCATCGAGCTCCCCATGGCGGCGACCATCTTCCCACGTGAGATCTACCGTGCGCCGCGGGCTTGGGCCGAAGCCCATTGGCCGAACCTCTTCTATTGGAACGAGGTCGACCGCGGCGGTCACTTCGCGGCCTTCGAACAGCCGGAGCTCTTCGCGGAGGAGATGCGCAGGGCATTCAGGCACAGCCGCGGCTGAGCACGGATCGGCCGGCCGTTTTCGGCCGTTGGCGGTGAGCTTCGCCTGGTTAAGCCTTCTGTCTCGGCTTCGGCGGTGGATACGTGGCGCGACATCATCAGCAAGAACCTGGAGCATTCATCATGCGAAGATCTCCGACTCCTGCACCGGCATTCTGCTCGCAGCCCGGTCCGCCCGAAGGCGCTGCGACGGACGGCAGTTCCTGCATCACAGCAGCAGGATTGCGCCGGCGAGACTTGATGGCCGCCGGTTTCGCTACCGCCGCGGGACTGGTGCTCTCAGCAACGGGCGATGCCGCCACAGCTCGCCCCGACATGCAAGCCACGCCCAATTCCTTCCACCAACCCGCAGGAGATGCGACCATGAGCAGCAACACTATCGCCACCACAGACGGCACGCAGATCTTTTACAAGGACTGGGGTTCGGGCCAGCCAATCGTATTCCACCACGGCTGGCCGCTGAGCGCGGACGACTGGGACGTGCAAATGCTGTTCTTCGCCGCTAAGGGCTTTCGCGTCATCGCGCATGACCGACGCGGTCACGGCCGTTCCAGCCAGACGGATAAGGGCAATGACATGGACACCTACGCCGCGGACGTTGCGGCGCTTGCGGCACATCTCGACCTGAAGAACGCCATCCATATCGGCCACTCCACCGGCGGAGGCGAGGCGGCGCGCTACGTGGCACGGCATGGGAGCAACGGGCGCGTGGCCAAGCTCGCACTGCTCGGCGCCGTGCCCCCGGTCATGCTGCGGAGCGCGTCCAATCCAGGTGGCCAGCCGATCGACGTGTTTGATGGTTACCGCACGGCGCTTGCCGCCAACCGCGCGCAGTTCTACCGCGACGTCCCGGCGGGCCCCTTCTACGGCTTCAACCGGCCTGGGGTGGCGACCATCCCGGGCGTGGTGGACAACTGGTGGCGGCAGGGCATGGCCGGCGGGGCGTTCGCCCAGTACGAGTGCGTCAAGGCCTTTTCCGAGACCGACTTCACCGAGGACCTGAAGGCAATCCAGGTGCCCGTGCTGTGGCTGCACGGCGAGGACGACCAGGTCGTGCCGATTGCGGACTCGGCGCGGATCGGGATCGGGCTGCTGAAGCACGGCACGCTGAAGACCTATCCGGGCTACCCGCACGGCATGGCCACGACCCATGCCGACGTCATCAACGCCGACCTGCTCGCCTTCATCAAGGGCTGAGCGGGGAAGTCGCTGGGCCAAGGGCAGACAGGACGGCCGTTTTGACCGGATTCCGGTGGTCAATGCGGCCTTCCACCGGGCTTCGCGGGAAAATCGACGGTCGCGTGGAATATCCGGCGGCCGGCGGTGTCTCTCTCCAAGACGGCGCGATCGGCCGAGCAAGGAGAAACCATTGAACGCGCTTCGGAACACCAGGATCTGCCGCAGCGGCCAGGGCGGGCTCATGCTCCTTGCTGCCCTCCTGGCGAAACCGGCCCTGGCGCATGAGGGCCACCACCATCCCGCTCCTGCGGCCGCCGCACCCGCGGGCGAGGCGTCCTTCCTGGCGGAGAACGAGGCGGCCATGACGAAGATGATGGCGATGATGGAGGTCCGGCCAACCGGCGACATCGACCGGGACTTCGTCGCGATGATGACGCCGCACCATCAGGGCGCCATCGACATGGCGACGGCCCTGCTCCGCCACGGGGGGAACGAGCAGCTCCGGCGGCTGGCGCAGGAGATCATCGTCACGCAGCAGCAGGAGATCGCGGCCATGCAGCTCGCGCTCGGCGAGCCGCCGCCGCCCTCGGCCGCCGCGCCGACCCAGGCTACGCCCACCCCCTCCCGCTAGGACATCCCCCATGAGAGCACGTCTTCTCGCGACCGCCTGCCTGGGCGGAAGCCTTCTCGCGGCCGGCGCCTGGGCCGGCCAGGCCCCGGGTGCGGCCTCCGCGCCTGACCAGCCGATCTCGCACCAGGACCGCGTCTATGCGGCCGAGCAGTTCTCCAACACGGTCTCCGTCACCGATCCCGCGAGCAACACGCTGCTGGGCGTGATCCGGCTCGGCGATCCGCAGCCCGGCAATTTCAGCCCACTCTATCGCGGCCAGGTGCTGGTGCACGGCATGGGGTTCTCGCCCGATCACCGCACGCTGGCCGTGGTCTCGATCGGCAGCAACTCCGTCACCTTCATCGACACTGCGACCAACGCGGTGAAGCACACCACCTATGTCGGCCGCTCCCCGCATGAGGCCTTCTTCACGCCGGACGGGTCGGAGGTGTGGGTCACGGTGCGCGGGGAGGATTATGTTGCCGTGCTGGATGCCCGGAGCTTCGAGGAGAAGACGCGCATCCGCGTGCCCGCCGGCCCGGGCATGACGATCTTTTCGCCCGACGGGGCCTACGGCTATGTCTGCTCCTCTTTCAATCCCGAGACGGTGGTGGTCGCCACGGGCAGCCACGAGATCGTCGGGCGGGTGAGGCAGGACAGCCCCTTCTGCCCGAACATCGCGGCGACGCCGGACGGCACGCAGGTCTGGATGACGCTGAAGGATGTCGGCCGGACGATGGTGTTCAACGCGCGGCCGCCCTTCAACGTGATCCGCAGCTTCGACACCGGGCCGATCACCAACCACGTCAACTTCGCCCGCACCCCTGGCGGGACCTTTGCCTATGTGACGATCGGCGGGTTGAACGAGGTAAAAGTCTTCCGCACGGACGACTTCTCGCAGGTCGCCACCATTCCGGTTGGCAAGCTGCCGCATGGCATCTGGCCCGCGGGCGATGGCAGCCGGGTCTATGTCGGGCTGGAGAACGGGGACGCGCTCGTCGCGATCTACACGGCGACCAACCGCGTGATCGGGCAGGTCCCGATTGGTCAGGCACCGCAGGCGGTGAACTACGTGCCGGGCGCGGTTCCGGAGGGCGACGGGCGCGCGAACCTGCAGCCGCTCGGCTTGGCGGGCCAGGCGGCGCACATCACCCTGGGCGAGCCGGGTAGGCCAGGCATGCCCACCAGCGTCTCGCTCTTTGAGCAAGGGCTGACCCAGGTGCTGCAGGCCTCCGTGACGGGGCTGCAGCCCGGGAAGCCCTATGTTCTTGCCCTGGCCCAGCACGGGGACGGGCAGGGCGCCCTGGAGCCGCTGGCGAACTTCATGACCAATCCGGCGGGCGCTGCTATCGTGAACGCCGTGGGCCCGATCCGGCAGGTGGTGCAGGGCGCGGCCGACCTGCCCCGGCGCTACCTCGTCATCCTGCCGGGCGGCGCGGGGCAGCCCGGGGCGCCGGTGCAGGTCCAGCAGCCTTGAGCCCGAGGGCCTGCCCGGCGAGCGGGCAGGTCCGCCATCCCGGAGGGATGCCCTGGCCATGAACGACATGGCGCGGCTGATCGAGCCGCTCATCCCCTCGCTCCGCCGCTACGCGCGGGGACTGCTGCGGGACAAGGGCGCCGCGGACGACCTGGTGCAGGACGGGCTGGCTGGCCCTGTGGAGGCGCCGCATGGCATCGCCGCCCTCGCGCAGCAGGCGGCCGACAGCTACGCCGCCTATGCGTCGGATAGGCGGCGTCCGGTGGAACTGGGCGCGAGCAGCGGCGCGGAGCTGGTCGCCTGGGCCTCGGACCGCCTGGGCCGGCGTGTTGCGGTGCCGGATCTTTCCGCCGCCGGGTACCGGCTCATGGGCGGGCGCGTGGTGCCCACGCCCCAGGGCCCGGCCGCGATGTTCATGTTCGATGACGACAAGGGCACGCGGCTGGTGCTGGTCACGCGCGGCATGGCGGTTGAGCGGGACACCCGCATGGCCCGCCATTCCCGCGGGCCGGTCGAGGCCGTCACCTGGGCCACGAACGGGACCGGGTACAGCCTGGCCGGGGTTCTTCCACTCGACGGGCTGCACCCGCTGGCCGATGAGGTGCGGCGGCAGCTCGGGGCGAGGCCGACCTAAACCAAGGTATGATCCCCTCCTACTCACGGGTGACGGATCAACCCCGTGGTCGCGAGGTATAGGTCCGGCGCAGAAAGCAGGAGCTGCGCTATGATCAGCATGGATCACTCCCGTCGATCCCTGGCCAGGATGGTGCTGGCGGGTGGCACATCCTCGGCCATCACAGGGTCGGCCAGTCCGGCCGGGGCGCAGCCCGCCTCTCGCGAAATCAGGCCCTTCAGGATCTCCGTGGCCGATGAGGCGATCAAGGATCTTCAAGCACGGCTCGATGCGGTCCGCTGGCCCGAGCGTGAGACGGTGGGCGACCTCTCGCAGGGCGTGCCACTGGATCGGATGCGCGCATTGGTCGATCACTGGCGACACCGGTACGACTGGCGCGACCTGGAGCGCCGTCTCAACGCGATCCCACAGTTCGTCACGACCATCGACGGGCTGGATATCCACTTCCTGCATATCCGGTCCAGGCACGCGGATGCCTTGCCGCTGATCATGACGCATGGCTGGCCCGGTTCGATCGTTGAACTGCTGAAGGTCATCGGCCCGTTGACGGACCCAATGGCACATGGGGGCGAGGCAAGCGATGCGTTTCACCTCGTTCTGCCCAGCCTCCCGGGCTACGGCTTCTCGGGGAAGCCGATTAATGCGGGCTGGGGCCGTCAACGGACAGCCCGTGCCTGGCACGGGCTCATGGGACGGCTCGGATATGATCGCTACGTTGCGCAGGGCGGCGACTGGGGGTCCGTCGTCACCCAGGAGATGGGCCGTCAGGCCCCGCAGGGTCTAGCCGCGATCCACGTCAACATGCCGGCCGTTATCCCCAGGGAAACGCCGGCGAGCCTGTCTCCGGAGGAGGCCGCAGCGATGAAGTCGCTGCAGGCCTTCTTCGATGAAGGGTCGGGCTACGCAGCGGTTCAGCGGAGCCGTCCACAGACCATCGGCTATGCGCTCGCGGACTCACCTGTGGGGCAGGCCGCGTGGATCTACGAGAAGTTCATCGCATGGACTGATAGCGGCGGAGTTCCCGAGCGGGTTCTCACGAGAGATGAGATGCTCGACGACATCATGTTCTACTGGATCACGAACAGCGCGGCCTCGTCGGCCCGCTTCTACGCGGAGAATGCGGACCTTGCCTTCTTCGTGGTCGGCGTCGAGATCCCGGTTGGGGTTACGGTGTTCCCCGGTGAGTTGTACCGCGCTCCCCGTAGCTGGGGTGAGAAGGCTTACCCGAACCTGATCTACTGGAACGAGGTGGACCGGGGCGGGCACTTCGCCGCTTTCGAGCAGCCAATCGTGTTCTCGGCCGAGATGCGCGCCTGCTTCCGGGCTGTGCGGAACAAGGGCTAAGCTGTGAGGTCCATCGGACGGGGTTTGCCGGTGCGGATGGCCGGATGCTTCGGCTCAGGAGGTCAGGGCAAGGTCGAGGCAACTGATCAGACAGTCGCCATCGAAAGGCTTCCGCAGAAACCAGCGCGCGCCCGCCGCACGCGCCTGGGCCGTGAAGCGGTCATCGAGGAAGGCGGACATGAGGATGATCGGGATGCAAGCCCCCGAGGCGGCAATGGCTTCGGCCAGCTCGAGGCCACTCATCCCGGGCATCTGGACGTCGCTGATGATGCAGGCGCTGTCCTCCCGCTCAGCCGAGTTGAGGAAAGCTTCGGCCGAGCAGAAGATCGCCACGCGGTAGCCGAGGCTACGGACCAGCCCATCCAGCGAACGCCGCACGCCTTCATCGTCATCCACCACCGCAATCAGCGGGATCCCGTCCACCTCTTCCGATCCCCGTCCCACCTGCCGCCGTGGTGGCTGCAATATTTGAGCAGAATGCATTCCGCAGTCATCCAGCGGTATTATACGCGAGGATGAAACATCGAATATCATCTCGCCTGCGCTCTCGCGGGAGATGGTTCGGGTGAGGTGCTGGCGACCCGGCCTGCTAGCCAGTGACCATGCGGTGATCTGGCCGTCGCTTTGGCATTTTCGGTGAGCTGGTACTCAGGGGCAGCGTGGTGCCACTCGTCTTCAGGTCAGACTTCCAGCCAGACGCTCTGCGAGTCGCTGTTCTTTGAAGGCGTCAACGATCCAATCGACGAAGACACGGGTCTTCGCCGGCATCAGGGTGCGTGAGCTGTAGTAAACCGAAATCGCGCCAGCGTCGGAGTACCAGTGAGGGACGAGACGGACCAACGCGCCAGCCTCGAGGAGTGGCAGCACGTCCGGAACCGCGACCAACGCCACGCCGAGGCCGAGAAGCACCGCTTCGCGCATGGCACTTGGATCGTTGACGACCACGCGCTCTGAAAGCGGCGCCGGCATCTCTGTTCCGCCGACATTGCGCATGGTCCACTGCCTGATGCGCCCGGATTGCAGGGAGCGCATGACAACCCCATCCAAAGCCTGGAGACCACTGGGATCCGTCAGCGGCGAGCGCCCGCGCATATAGGCGGGGGACGCGACGGCGATGATGTGGGCGGGAGCCAGGGCTCGGGAGAAAATCCCGGGTGACAGGTCGAACCCGCCGCCGATGGCGGCGTCGTAGCCCTCCGCAACGAGATCGACCTGGCGGTTCTCGAAGTGCCATTCCGGCCTGATGCCGGGGTAGCGCGCCAGCAGCCCCGGCAGGAGCGGCAGGAGAAAGCTCACGCCGAAAGTGGGCGCCATGCTGACCTTCAGCGT
Organism: Roseomonas sp. WA12; assembly: GCF_054165765.1. Lineage (NCBI taxonomy): Bacteria > Pseudomonadati > Pseudomonadota > Alphaproteobacteria > Acetobacterales > Roseomonadaceae > Roseomonas > Roseomonas sp. WA12. The sequence continues at coordinate 691,186 of NZ_JBSTUI010000002.1, forward strand.
TCCGGCTGGCTCGCCTTCGCCGGCCGTGACGGTTGCGATGGCCTGCTGGACGCCCTCCAGGTTGTTGGCGAGGGCCAGGCGGAATGCCTCCCCTGCCTCGGTGAGGGTGAGCTTGCGCGTCGATCGGTGAAACAGGCGAACGCCGAGGTTGCGCTCCAGGATTGCCACGTTCCGGCTGACGGCCGCCGGGGTCAGGAACATGCGGCGGGCCGCTTCCGAGAAGCTGCCGTGATCCGCGCTGCGGACGAAGGATTCGAGATTCGAAAGAGTCTCCACAAGGAATTCTTAAAGCAACCCTTGAGAATGTTGCAATGAAATCCCGGCTAATTCGTAGGAACCGGCCCGACTACCTTCGGCTGATCGAAAGCAGACGGGTAACGGCCATGTCCCAGATTTCCCAGCCACTGACTGGCAAGGTGGCGCTGATAACAGGCGGATCCCGCGGGATCGGCGCGGCCATTGTCCGGCGCCTGGCCAGCGACGGCGCCGATGTCGCTTTCAGCTACGCCGCGTCTGCCGCGCGCGCCGAACAGCTCGTCCGGGAGGTGCAGGCCCTTGGCCGTCGCGCGGTCGCGGTCAAAGCTGATCAGGGAGAAGTGAAGGAGGTAGCGGAGCTCGTGCGCCTCGCTCACTCTCGCCTGGGTCGCCTCGACATCCTGGTCAACTCGGCCGGCGTGTTCGTGACCGGTGTTGTCGGCGATCCCAATGCCGATCTCGCCGCCTTCGACCGGCAGCTCGATATTAACGTGAAGGGCGTAGCGGCCGCGGTTCGCGCCGCAGTGCCTCTCATGGTTGATGGCGGACGGATCATCTCGATCGGCACCACGGGCGCGATGCATGTGCCCTTCGCCGGCGCGGCGGACTACATCGCCAGCAAGGCTGCCGTAGCCGCCTACACGCGCGGGTGGTCGCGTGACCTTGGGCCGCGCAACATTACGGTCAATGTGGTGCAGCCCGGCGCTATCAACACCGAGATGAATCCGGAGGACGGGCCATTTGCCGAGACGCTGAAGGGCCTCGCTGCCCTCGGCCGCTACGGCCAACCTGAGGACATCGCAGCAGCCGTCGCCTTTCTGGCCGGACCGGACGCCGGTTACATTACAGGAGCCACCCTGAACGTCGATGGCGGCCAGACAGCATGACACCGAACAGCACGCATCCGGGGGGCACCATGGCCAGTATCGGGATCATCGGCGCGGGACAGATCGGCCGAGCCGTCGCGACCATCCTGGCGCGCAATGCCCTTCCGGCCACGCTGTCCAACAGCCGCGGCCCGGCAAGCCTGGCAGAGACCGTGGCCGCCCTAGGCCCTGATATCACCGCCGGCACGCGCGAGGAGGCTGCGTCGCGCGACATCGTCTTCGTGGCGGTGAACTGGTCCAAGCTGCCGGAAGCCCTTGCAGGACTGCCAGACTTCTCCGGCCGGATCGCCATCGATGCGAACAACCCGATCGAGGCGCCGCTCTTCAGGCCCGCCGATCTCGGTGGCCGCAGTTCGTCAGAGGTCTTCGCCGGGCTGGTGCCGGGGGCGCGTGTCGTGAAGGCATTCAACCACCTCAAGCCGCAGCTCCTTGTCTGCGATCCGTCCAGCCAAGGCGGCAAGCGTGTGCTGTTCCTTTCGGGGGACGATGCGGAGGCGAAGGCGCGGGTGAGCGGCCTGATCGATAGGCTGGGCTTCTTCGGCATCGATCTGGGGCCGCTCGCCGTGGGCAGCCGGCTTGTCCAGTTCCCCGGCGGCCCGCTCCCCGGGCTCAACTTGGTGAATATGGGTTAGCGCGGCCGGCGGACCGGCCCCTGCATCGACCGCGAGCAGGGGAGCCAGGGCAGCAGCAACGAGCCAATTCTGTGCGGTCCCCAGTAGCGCGGAATAGATCAAACCCTTCCCGATGGAGACGTCGATGTCCAAGACCCAGGCGCCGCTGTCGCGACGCGCGGTGTTCGCCATTGCTGCCACAGGAGCCTCGCCCGGCGGTCTCGCACAGGCTCAGGGCCAGTCGCTGGCCGTGGCCGTCGCTGCCGCGCCGACATCGCTGGACCCGCACTATCACACGTTCTCGCCCAACAACATGCTGGCCGAGCACTTCTTCGACCCCCTGATCGGGCGGGATGCGAAGGCGCAGTTGCGGCCAGGGCTGGCCGAAGCATGGCGCCTTGTGGACGACACAACCTGGGAGTTCAATCTGCGGCGGGGCGTGAGGTTCAGCAACGGCGCGGACTTCACGGCTGAGGATGTGCTCTTCACCCTCAAACGCGTGCCAAGCGTGCTGAACAGCCCTGGCTCCTTCGCGACATTCACCAAGGCCATTGTCTCGGTGGTCGCGCCGGATCCGTACACGATCCGCTTCACGACGAACGGCACTTATCCGTTGCTGCCGCAAGATCTCAGCCTCGTCCACATCATCTGCAAGTCCGTCGGCGACAGGGTCACGACGGCCGACTTCAACAGCGGGCACGCTGTGATCGGCACCGGCCCCTTCCGGCTTCAAGACTTCGTTCCGGACGACCGAGTGACGATGGTGCGGAACGCGGATTACTGGGGCGAGATGCCGGACTGGTCGCAGGTGACCTATCGCTTTATCCCCAGTGACGGTGTGCGCGTGGCCGCACTGCTCTCGGGTGCCGTGCAGATGATCGACAGTGTGCCGCCGGCCGATATGCCGCGGCTGCGTGGTACGCCCGGCTTTAGCATGGCCGAGATCCCTAGCCTGCGCTCGATTTTTCTGATGCTGGATGTGGCGAACGAAGTGTCCCCGAGTATTGCAGGGCCAAATGGGGAGAGCCTGAATCCGAATCCGCTGCGCGACTTGCGCGTGCGCCAGGCACTGTCCTTCGCCATCAACCGCCAGGCGATCGTTGATCGGGTGATGCAGGGCGCGGGCGTACCTAGTGGGCAGATGATGCCGCCTGGCACCACTGGCTATCTGGCTGACCTGCCACTCCCCCCGTTCGATCCCGAGCGTGCCCGGGCCTTGCTGTCGGCCGCCGGATACCCGAACGGCTTCCAGATCGGGCTCATCGGGCCGAACAACCGCTATGTGAACGACGTGCAAATCATCCAGGCTGTCGGGCAAATGTGGCAGCGTATCGGTGTGCGAACACGGGTGGAGGCGATGCCCTTTGCCGTGCTCGTGCACCGCCAGGCCCGCAACAACATGTCGGCAATGCTGTTTGGTTGGGCCACCACCGGCGAGCCCTCGACCGCATTGCGAGGGAACCTGACGACGCGGAATCTCGAGAAGGGCTTGGGCACAGTCAACTTCAGCGGTTACTCCAGCGCCAGGGTCGATGCCCTGGTCGAGGAAGGGTTGCGCACCGCGGATGATGAGAGGCGTGAAATCGTCTTCAAGCAAGCCATGCGCATCGGCATGGAGGAGGTGGCCGTGATTCCGCTGCACATGCAGAAGAACGTCTGGGCGATGCGCGGTGGGCTGACCTATGAGGTGCGGGCCGATGAATACACCACGGCCATGGGTGTCAGGCGGGTCGGCTAGCCGAGCGGGCGAGGTTCAACAGCCCGCCATGAATAGGCTGTGCTGTCCTGGCGGCACTCGCGTACTCCGGACTGTCCGAGGCTCGCGAAGCGTCTGCAACCGGTACGCCGAACGCGAAGACAGCACCGCCTGCAGGCCCGCCCTGCACGGAGATCCAACCCTCATGGGCCTCGACGATGGTTTTCGACACCGAGAGCCCCATGCCCATACCCGATGCCTTAGTGGTGTAGAAGGCATCGAACAGACGCGGTATGGTCTCATCGTCAATACCCGGGCCGGTGTCGCTGACCTCGATGATGATCGTGGCGGCCCGCTCGTGGGAACTGAGCGTGACGAGGCGAGAAGTGCCCGGTTGATGCAGCATGGCCTGCGCGGCATTCACCACGAGGTTGATGACTACCTGCTGCAGTTGCACCCGATCGGCGAAGACCGGCGGAAGGTGGGAGGCAAGGTCGAGGCGGAGTTCCGCGCCCAACGACACCACCTGGCGGCGCACCAGCGCGGCAGCGTCCTCGATCATACCGTTCGGATCGAACCAGGTACGCTTCGTCGTTCCCCTTGTTGCCAGCGCCCGCGTGCGGGCAATGATCTCGGACGCCCTTCTCCCTTCATCGATGATGCGCCTGATCGCCGCCTCGGCCTCAGCCAGATCAGGCACCGGCCTGCGAAGCCAGCGCAGTGCCGCGTCACCATTGGCTATCACAGCCGCGAGGGGCTGGTTGACCTCATGCGCGATAGAGGCGGTGAGTTCCCCCAGCGTTGCAATCCGGCCGGCATGGGCGAGCTCCGCCTCGAGCTTCGCGAGCTTGCGCTCTTGCCGAACGCGTTCACCTATATCGATCACGCCGAGGAAGACCCGGTCCTGCCGGTCTCCATGCTGCGGGAAGGCGCTGGTCAGACGGACGTTGATCTGCTGACCCCCGACCCGCAGCATCACCGTCTCAGCCTCGAAGCTCTTCTGGCCGCCGAGATAGGCCAGCAGGTTGGCCGCGAGAACCGGTTCCGCGGCCGGGGGGCACAGGGCCCCGAATGGCGTACCGGTGGAGGCGCTGCGGTCGAGACCGAAGAAAGATGCCGCAGTCTCGTTCATGCTCGCGAGATGCGTGCGGTCGATGATGCGGCGTATGAAGGTCGGGTCGGACGCAATTGCAGCGGAAACCGTCTTCAGACTGCCATCACGCGGCCGGCGCAGGGTCCTGGCGAACCTCGACAGATCGAGTTCGACGAAGGCGATGCCCTTGCCGTCGAACAGGCTGTGGAACCGGTGCTGGTGGGCGGCCGTGTCGAAAACGAGCACGTGAAAGCCGACGAGGCCGCGCGGGCCAAAGCGGGGGATGTACCGGATCGCGGCGTCCCTCCATGTTCCGTCGGAGTGCAGGACCGTTGCGTCGAAGGAGACCTCATCGCCGGCCAGCGCGCGCCGCAAGAACGGGGCGCGCTCGGTGTAGGTTTGCTCGCCCAGGAGGTCTCTGATGTGCAGGCCGACAATCTCGTCCGGCGACCGCCCGTACCATCGGCGGTGGTACGCGTTTGCGTAGCGGCAGATCAGCTCCGCGTCGAAGAAGGAAAGCAGGGCAGGGATGGCGTCGGCCATCGCCCGGTAGTCGGCGGCGGTGCCATAGGTCGAGGTATCCAGATCGGCACGGAGACGGTGCCTCATGCCACGCCGCCCAAGCTGCTGGCATACACCGTCCTCATTTGGTCGAGGTCCAGCTCATCATCCTGTGCGCATTGGGAGTTCATCATGCGTCGTGTCCGGTTCCGCCGGGGGTACGCCCACTTGCGACGTCTCGGTCCTGTGTGCCGACGAGGTTATCGCCGCGAAGCGCCGGGATTAGCGGTCAAACTTGCGGCCGCGGCTAGCACGTTCCTGCGCGGCCGGATGGACGTTCTTGCTCTGGGGAACGAGGGGCGGCGCCGGGGCGCAAACCCGTCGACGCAGCCAAAAGTTCGGGCCAAACTAAGTGCGCGGGCTACCTGATTCCTGATCGTGGGACAGGTGCAAAGGGAGGTTTATGCGTGGCGGGACTAAGAAAGAACAATGTCGCCATGGAATACTTCCGCCCGAAGCAGGCCTCCATTCTCACGACGCGCGGCGGGCGCCCGGCGCCGATCGCAATTGGGCGGGTTCGTGGCGCGGCAGACGACAAGCCGCTGAGCCGACACGTGGTGGAAGACGCCTTTCTCTTCTGCCTGGCGCGCGTGCCCTGCCGCGCAGACATGACCTGCGATGGCCGCTCTATGCCGGTGCGGCTCGCGAGACCCGGACAGATCCGCGCCTACGACTACCGCCATGACTGGACCTGCGTCCTGATGGACGATTTCGATCAGGTGAACTGGCACATTCCCCGGTCCGTCTTCGAGGCGCTCGAGCCCGACCAACCCGGGACATTGTTCTCCGAGCTTTCGGTTCCTGAGGCGAGCAGCATCGAAGACCCTGTGGCACTGCAACTGGCCAATCTGCTGGAGCCGGCATTCCTCTCGCCCGAAGCCACCAACACGCTGTTCATCGACCATCTGTGCTGGGCGGCCGTTGCCCATTTCGGGAAAACCTACGGCGCCTACCGGCCCATCAGGCCGAAGGGTGGCCCGCGCCTGAGCCCGTGGCAGGAGCGTGTGGCAAAGGACACGATCGCGGCCCGGCTAGACGGCGAGGTCCGCCTCGCGGACCTGGCGGCGGCCTGTGGGCTTTCCGTCAGTCACTTCGCCAGAGCCTTCCGGGCGACGATCGGGGTTCCGCCCCATCGCTGGCTGCTGGAGAGGCGGATCGACCAGGCCAAGGCATTGCTGGCGAACCCGCGAGTGACGGTGGCAGAGGTGGCCGCGGCCACGGGCTTCTCCGACCAGAGCCACCTTTCGCGCGTGTTCTCCCGCCAGGTCGGGGTGCCGCCAGCGAGTTGGCGGAACGGAAAGTCACCCCGCGGACCATGATCAAGCCCGCCCCTCCCTCTCCGGAGGGTGTCCAGGCCGTCCATGTCGTTGACGATGACTTGGGGCTCCGCCAAGCTCTGGACAGCCTTTTTCGCTCGGTCGGCTACAGGACGCGGCTTTATGGCTCAGCGGCCGAGTTCCTCGATTCCGGCGATGCGCGTGCGGCGGGCTGCCTCGTGCTCGATGTTCGCCTTCCCGGGCTCAGCGGGCTCGACCTTCAGGGGCAGCTGAACGAAGCCGGCGTGACCATGCCGGTGGTTCTGATGACCGGGCATGGCGACATTCCCATGACGGTGCAGGGCATGAAAGCAGGCGCCGTGGACTTCCTGCCCAAGCCCTTTCGCGACCAGGACATGCTGGATGCTGTCGCCTCTGCCCTCGCCCGGGATGCCGCCGCGCGGACCGAGCGCGGCCGGTTCAACGAGCTGCGAAGCAGTTTCGCCACCCTCTCTCCGCGGGAACGAGAGGTGATGGCGCGGGTCGCCGCTGGGAAGATGAACAAGCAGATCGCCTTCGACCTTGAGCTCAGCGAGATCACGGTCAAGATCCACCGCGGCAACGCCATGCGAAAGATGGGAGCCCGGACACTCGCCGACTTTGTGAAGATGGCGGAGGCTTTGAAGTTGAAGGCCTAGCGCCCCCACGACGCCATCGTGGGACGTCGCGAGACGCAGCGCCCTAGGTCCACTGCAACGTCTCCCGAATTTTGCATCGGTATGCCGAGAGGCGATCGACCTTTCGCGCGTGAGCGGAGATGCGCGAGGCGGCTGCCGGTGCGGATGCGAGTGCGGCAGGAGGTGACCAGGCCGGTCGGAAGAATAGCAGGACGCGAAAGCCGGTTGTGCAGCCTCGTCCTTCGGGACCTGCGCTGGGGCGCGCCGTGCGATCCGCCGGCGATGCCGGACGCCCTCCCACGCTCTGCGCGTCCGGCCTGGCGTTACGTTCTTCACGTGCTGAGGCTGCAGCGGCTGGGGGCGCGGTGGCGCAGGCTGTGCCGAGAGCAAGGAGCAGAGCAGCAAGGACTGAGAGGCTAGGCATAACACCATCCTGGCTTGCGGGCGGTAGCCACCCCGGATGCCGAAAGGATGATGCGGCCTGGTGAGCGCCGACATCGGACACGCGTGTATCGCAAGCATACGTTTGTATGGGGCCGTCTCATCCCTGGTGTGCTTCCCGTGATGATCCGCCGGCCCTGCCATTGAGGCCTCTGCTCAGATATTCACCTGCATCGCTAACAAATGTCGGACTTGATCATACCATCGTCTGAGTTGCCCTGATCCCCCCCGGCCGCGAATATGCCGCTGCGCGGGGGCTTGGGCCGGCAGTGCTACCATCCTTAGATGAGCTGAATGCGCCGCCGTGCCCGCCTCCGGGTGGGCTGGCATCCCGGCGCTCTGGCCGGCATGCCGCCCCACTGTGATAAACATACCAGCAGCCTCCGCAGGTAGGGCAGGGGGTCGCAAGGAGCGTGCTGTGGACGTTAGCTTCCTGCCATTCGGCGGTGCTCTGGGGGCCTTCCTTTTGGGCTTTCCGGCCCTCTTCTCCATCGTCAACCCGATCGGTGGAGCATTGATCTTCAGCCAGGTGTTGGCGGACCGCACGCATCGGGAGCGGTCCATGCTGGCGCGGCAGGTCGGGGCCTATTCGTTCCTCGTCCTGCTCGTCTCTTTCGGGGTCGGCGCCTATGTATTGAACTTCTTCGGAATCACGCTCGGGGCCCTGCGCGTCGCAGGTGGTCTCGTGGTGGCGAGCCGAGCCTGGAGCCTGCTGAACGCTCCCGAGGTCCATGAGGCGCGCAAGGAGGAGCAGGCCGCCCCCGCGAGCAATGCCGAGGACGCCGCCTTCTTCCCGCTGACCATGCCCTTCACCACAGGGCCCGGCACAATCTCCGTCGCGATCGCCCTTGCTTCCGCACGGCCGGCCAGCGGCTTTGGATTTGGAGCCTTCTTCGTCGGCATGGTGCTCGCGGCCGCGCTTGTCTCCCTCAGCGTTTGGATCGCCTACGCTTCGGCCGACCGGCTGATCGCGCTGATCGGCCAGACCGGCGCCCGGGTGGTGACGCGGCTGGCTGCCTTCCTGCTCCTCTGCGTCGGAGTGCAGATCCTTGGCACCGGCGTGCTGGATCTCCTCGAACCGCTGGTCAGAGGAGGGGTGGCCCGCTGAATGGCCCAGCGGTGGGCGTGGTGACTAACACTGCCCGTCCGCAGGGCGGGAGACATCTGAAAGTGCGCCGCCCGCGGCCGCCCGCGCAATTCCCTGAGTGCCGTGCGATCACGGCTCAGGATCGAAGAAGAAGTAATGCTCGGAGATCTGGCCATCGGTGATCCGTGCCACGTCGCTACCGCTGACCGTTACCACACTGCCGACCATGCCGGTCCAGCGCGTGATTGCTATGCCGTGGTGCTCAAGGCTTGGACCGACGATCTCGAACCGGAAGCCCTCGGGCATATCTTTCAGGACTCCTTGGACAACATCCGAGATCTCCTGGTGGCCCGACACGGATCTGGAGGGCTCATAGATGACTGCATCCGGCCGGTAGAGTTCTTCCATCGCAGCACGGCGCCGAGCATCATCGTGCTCGCTCCAGACTCGCCTGATGCAACCTTCAAGAAGCTCAACACCCGTCAACATCGACATGATTGTCCTCGTGCCTATTTGGTTCGACTCTGGCTCGTGACCTCGCCGCAAGCGGCGCCCAGGTGAGTGCTGCAGATGAGCGTCGACTGCGTGCTCCGGTCTGCCGGAGCACGCCGTCCGCGCAGGTAAAGGGCATCGGTCGGGCGCCCCTTACCATTCGGCGGGTCACCCCAGCCGTCGGGCTTTCAACTCGTTCAGGTACCAGATGATTACGGGCTTCGCCTTCTCGCCCTCGGCGGACTTCCATTCCCGGAAGAGTTCGGCGCTCAGACCGAGCACGGAATTCGGTACCGCACCCGCCTGAGTGATGCGTGAGATCGCCGCCTTGTGGGAGACGGGAGACTGGCCGCCCACCATGTCCTCGACGAAGGTGACCTCGAACCCGTCTTTCAACGCATCGACAACCGGGAAGGCAAGGCAGACCTCCGTAAAGAGCGCCCCGAAGATAAGCCGTTTCCGACCCAGCGCCTTCACCGGGCCGACGAAGTTGGGGTCTTCCCAGGCGTTCATCGTGCTTCGGTCGATGACAGTGACGGCGGGAAGCTCCGCGGCGATCGAGGGCTTGGTCGGGCTGTTGATGCCGAGCTCGACACCGACGGATGTCAGCACGACGGGGATGTTCAACGCCTTCGCCACGCGGATCATGTAGATGGTGTTGAGCTCGATCAGCTCCGCGGAGGTTTCCGACCGGATGGCTGCAAGCATCTCCGGCTGATAGTCGATGATGAGCAGAGCGACCTGATCGTGATTCCAGACGGCGTTCTGCGGCGAGGCCCGCTGTGTCCGCGCGGACCCGGCCGCGGACTGAGCAAGGGCTGGCGCCGCCAGCAACGCTCCCGCTGCCAGGCCCGACATCAGCCCCCGGCGATGTGTCTCGGTCGATATCATTGTCATTATCCTGTCCGGCGTCTGAGAACGTGCTGGAGATTGAGCTTCGAGCGCGTGCGATGTCGCTCTCGTGCCCAACGAAGTCCGGCTCAGGCCGGAACCGCCCCGCTGCCTTGTGGCACGGGAGTGTTGAGCAGCTGCTGCTCCCACAGACTGACCACACCGGTGGCGCCGCCATGCTCAGCAAGCGCGGCAGCGAGCGCGGCGACATGCTCCGTGCGGGCCCAGTCGCGCTGCCACTCGCCGGCGACCGCCATCCACGTCATCGGGTTTGCGCCCACCATGATCATCCGCTGGATGGCCATCTGATGCGCCTCGACGCTGACCCCACCGGACGCGTCGGTCACGATGGTGACGTCCCAGCCCTCCCCTATGGCCTGGATGGTGGGCATCGCCAGGCAGATTTCGGTCCAGAGGCCGCACATGAGCAGCTGCTTCCGCCCGGTCGCCTTGATCGCATCGACGACCCGCCCATCCTGCCAGGTGTTGATTAGGGTTCGATCGATCGGCTCCTGCTCCGGGAAAACCGAGGTGATTTGGGGGAAGATGGCACCGCCCCGTGCTGCGACGACGCTCGTGAGAATCGTCGGGATGCCGAACGCCTTCGCGACCTTCGCGAGGCCGACGGTGTTGTTGATCACCATCATCGGCTCATGGCTATTCAGATTAGCGAGCTGAAAGGGCTGGTGGTCGATGAGCACCAGGACCGAATCCTCCGGACGGAGTAGGGCGGAGAGGCCGGTTTGGTTGGGCATGGTCGCATCCTCCTCGGGCGCTTGTGGCTTTCGGAAGATGCAGGGAACAAGCTGGAATAGCTGCTATACGACGGGCATGGCGCTTCATACCTATGTATATCGCCGATGAACCAGGGCGGCCGGCCGTAATCTTGAAGCAAGATAGCGGACGCCAACAGTTTTTGGCATTTTTTGCGAAGCCGGACAGCTACGGCGCACCGAGTACGATTGCCTGCTCCGGAGCCTCTGCGCTGATCTGACCCTCACAGCGGTACTCCCGCGGACGAGCCTTCCCCGGGGTCACGGAGCTGCTCGCCGGCAAGGGCTACGACAGCAACCGCTTTTGCCAAGCGCTCATCACCCACGAGATTGCGCCGTGCATACCGTGCAGCCGCAAGGTCTCGAACCCCTACGACAAGCCGCTCTACCGCCAAGGGCACCGCATCGAGAACTGTTCAGCCGCCTGAAGGACTAGCGTTGTATCGCCATGCGCTACGACCGAAGCGCCCACACCTTCTTCGTCACCCCTCTCGCCAGCGCCATCCTCTTATGGATCAATGAGGCCTGAACCTAGCGAACGGTATCCCAAGCAAAGCTAGGCCTCCGTTTGAATTCCGTTGAGCCCCTGTTCCGACAATGTAGCCCCGATTACGCCGACTACTCAGAAGTCCAGTGAGCACTCTTCAACTCGCCATACTGGTCATTAAGGTGTCCCAAGGAGCTGGAGACGGGATCACCTCCTCGAGGAAGGTCAGAAACGCTCGGACATTCGGGCTGCTGTGTCGGCTCTCCGGCCAGAGGGCTGAAATCGTCGATCGCTTCACAGCAAAGGTGTGCAACACCGGGACAAGCTCTCCCCGCCGGACGTAGGAGGCGGCCAAATAAGTTGGAGAGATCCCGATGCCGCCGCCGGCCACGAGGACGGCTGCGACAGCCTCACTGGCGTCGGCGATGATTCCAGGCTCCGGCGTGACTTCGACGACCCTTTCTCCAATGCGAAAGGGCCAGCGCAGCGCCTGCCCGGAACTCTGATAGCGAAAGTTGACACAGTCATGCTCGACAAGTTCGTTTGGATGCCGTGGCGTGCCTCTGCGCCGGAGGTAGTCCGGCGAGGCGAAGGCAGCGACCATGTGTGGTGCGAGCGGTCGCGAGATGAGCCGAGAGTCGGCAAGTTCTCCGACGCGGATCGCAACGTCGACGCCCTCCTCTATGAGGTCCACCACTCGATCACTCAGACGCAGGTCCACTGACAGCCTAGGATAGCGCTCTCGGAAGCGCGGCAGGGCCGGGCCAAGCAGATGTGCGCCCATGGGCAGAGAAGCCGCTACCTTCAGCACACCAGCCGGGTCGGAGCGCGCCGCGACTGCCGCCTGCTCGATCTCCTCGGCCTCCCGGAGCAATCGCAGTGCTCGCTCGTAAAGGTCGCGCCCTTCCGGGGTAAGTGTCAGAGAACGCGTCGTCCGGGTGAAAAGCCTGAGCCCAAGGCGTTCCTCCAATCGCTGCACGCTCTTGCTGACGGCGGAAGGCGAGATGCCCAGAGCCCGTGCTGCGGCCGTGTAACTGCCAACCGAGGCCGAGCGGGCAAATGCCACAATGCCAGTGAGTCTGTCGAGGCTGATATGTTCCATGCCGGCACAACTGATACGACGCCAAGGCGGATTATCAAGCCAAGGGCTTGCACACCATAACATCCATGGATGGCTAGACAGCCTCCGAGCAGAGGATATCCTATGGGTCAGCCAGCCATTCCCAGTCCCTCACCCTCATCCCTGGCGGGCAACCTGCGGGACCGCACGGTGCTGATCTTCGGAGGCACGTCCGGAATCGGCCTCGCCGCCGCGCGACAGGCCCAGGCGGCAGGAGCTTCGGTCATCGTGATCGGTTTCGACCCGGCAGGTGCGGAGCGCACCGCGGTCGACCAGGGATTCAAAGGCTGGCGGGCCGCAGACGTGACAAAGCCCGAAACGATCATGAAGGCGCTGACCGATATCGCGCATGTTGATCACCTCGTCCTGCTCGCCGGCACCTTTGTGGCCGGCAAGGTGCTGGAGGTAGAGGTCGACCATCTCCGCCGTGCTTTCGAGGAACGGGTCTGGGCGGCGATCCATATCCTGCGCGCACTCGGCGACCGGCTCGCCCCGGAAGCGTCGGTGACCTTCATCTCCGGTGCTCTCGCTGATCGCCCCACCAGCCAGGGAACAGCCGTGCTCGCCGCGGCATCCGCTGCCATGGAGGCTCTCGCCCGTGGCCTTGCCCTTGAGCTGGCACCGCGCCGGGTGAACGTGCTGTCTCCGGGTACGACCGACACGCCTCTCCTAGCCCGTACACTCGGGACCAACCGGGACGGCTACGTAGCAGCTCTCAAGGAGAGGCTGCCGCTTCGCCGGCTCGGAACAGCCGAAGAGGTGGGAGCCGCCGTCGTCTTTCTCATGAGCAACGGGTTCATGAACGGCGAAACGCTGCACGTGGACGGCGGCTCCCGGCTCGTTTGACGTCGCATCGTCCAGCCCGGATTTCGGAGCTCATCCCATGCCCTCGCTGTTCGATCCCGTTCGCATTGGCGCCCTGGAGGTCCCAAACCGCATTCTGATGGCGCCTATGACCCGAGCCCGTGGAACGCGGGAACACGTGGCGACCCCGATGATGGTGCGCTACTACGCTCAACGCGCCACGGCCGGAGTGATCATCTCCGAGGCAATCGGCATCTCGCGAGAAGGCATGGGTTGGCCCTATGCTACTGGCCTTTGGACGCCCGAGCAGGTTGTCGGCTGGCGTGCAGTAACGGAGGCCGTTCACGTTGCGGGCGGCCGGATCCTGGCCCAGCTCTGGCATATGGGGCGCACCGTACATCCGAGCTTCTTGGGTGGAGCACAGCCCGTCTCTGCCTCTGGCACCACCGCGCCCGGCCACGCTCACACCTATGCTGGCAAGCAGCGCTACGAAGCTGGCCGCCCGCTGCACCGAGACGAGATCCCCCGTGTGGTCGAGGACTTCCGCGCGGCGGCGCGCAACGCGATGGCGGCCGGCTTCGACGGCGTGCAAATTCACGCGGCGAACGGCTACCTGATCGATGAATTTTTACGTGACGGTACGAACCGCCGCGACGACATCTACGGCGGCACTACGCTGAACCGCGTCAGGCTGCTGCGGGAAGTCACTCAGGGTGTCATTGATGCCGTCGGTGCGGATCGCACGGGTGTTCGGCTGTCCCCAAACGGCGAAACACAGGGTGTGCGCGACAGCGATCCCCTCTCGCTCTTCACTATGGTCCTGGAGACGCTGTCCGCCCTCGGCGTCGGGCATGTCGAATTGAGGGAGCCTCCCATCGAAGGCACATTCGGTGTCGGTGAGATGCCACCTCTCGCGTCGAAGCTGCGCCCCGCTTTCAAAGGCGTGCTGATCGCCAACTCGGACTACGACGCCGAGCGAGCGCAGCAAGCCCTGGATGAGGGGGTCTGCGATGCCATCACCTTCGGAAGACCATTCATCGCTAACCCAGATCTCCCCTCACGGATTGCGCGCGGCCTGACGCTTACCGTCGACGATGCGGCAACGTGGTTCACGCAAGGGCCGGAGGGTTACCTGGACTACCTAGCGGCTACTTGAAGCCTGCTTCGCGGCCCTGCAGCAATGGACTTACCGTCTGTTGCAGCAGAATATCTTCACGCAGCAGGACAAGATAGCGCCATGCGAATGGCCATGGATGCGCCATTGCTCCGCTCCATTCCTGCGCCGAGCCAGGTTATCCGACTGCGGAAGGGCTCCCACGTACCCCAAGTCCCGCATCCGCCGTTTCCGCACGGGTGCAAGATCTTGGGACCGCTCCCGACCTGGGATCCATCGACGACACAGAACTCCGGTTGCGGTCGGTAGCGTGCCTTCACTCATGTGAGCATCCACGGAGTCATCTGTGCCACGTCGGCACAACAGAAAAGACATTGAGGCCCATTATCTCTGATCGGGACGAGCGCTAACTTGCTGTCAGACGGCTAAGCCGTCACTCGCCAGGGCCGGTGATGACCGGCGCAGGCGCACACCTCAGCTGCCACTAAACGTCGATCTCACAAGCAATGTCACCCAGCCGCATGCACATTGCCGTCGGTTTTTTGACTTGGCGATCCTTGGCTCGGCTGCTTGCTCTAAGTTTCGGGAAGCCATCATGACCCGTTTTGAACTTAATGGACGTTCAGTCGAGATAGATGTTGCGGACGAGACGCCGCTTCTTTGGGTGCTACGCGATGATCTTGGAATGACCGGAACCAAGTTTGGCTGCGGCGTGGCTCAATGCGGTGCTTGCACAATCCATATGGACGGCGTCGCGACACGCAGTTGCGTTCTTCCCATCGGGGCAGTCGCCGGCACCAAGATCACGACGATCGAAGGCCTGGCAGCGCCGGCTTTATCGTTTAGCGGCCGCCATCCCCTCCAGCGCCTCTGGGTGGACTATCAGGTTCCGCAATGCGGATACTGCCAGTCTGGAATGATCATGGCCGCTGCGGCACTGCTTGCCGAAAATCCTGCACCAAGCGAAGACGACATCGATGCCGCCATGACGAATATCTGTCGATGTGGGACCTACCCACGCATCAAGGCGGCTATCCAGGCCGCAGTTGCGTCGGCGACCGAGGGAACTCGATAATGGCCGGCATGGCGATGAACCGCCGCAACCTGCTGCGGCTTTCGGCAGCGGCGACCTCGGCAGGAGCGCTCGTACTCGCGATTGGGCCGTCAGTAGTTCAGGCTGATGCTGCGGTTTCATTCCAGCAGAGCTATTTAAGGATCGGCACTGACAACAGTGTCGTGGTGATTTCCCCAGTCGCGGAGATCGGGCAAGGGACGTCGACGGCTCTTGCCATGGTTCTCGCAGATGCTCTCGATGCGGAATGGAAAGATATCCGCTTCGAGCTTGCGCCCTTGGCACCGCAGTTCCGGCATCCAACCTTCAAAATGCAGTTCACTGGAGCAAGTACAGGAACGAGTGGCTTTCACGACTTGTACAGGCTCGCCGGCGCGACCGCTCGCGCGATGCTGATCAGTGCAGCGGCGAGGCGTTGGAGAGTGTCTCCTGAGGGCTGCGAAACGTCCGCAGGCCGCGTGCTGTTGAAGGGCGGGCGACGGAGCAACAGCTATGGTGAGCTGGCCATTGCAGCTGCTCGCGAAGCACCCCCAGCAACCCTGTCCGAGACGTCCGGAAGGGCGCTGCAGTTCGTAGGCAGGGCGGTCCCTCGCCTCGATACTCCGAGCAAAGTTGATGGTACTGCACAATACGCTATCGACGTCCGCCTTCCCGGCATGCTGTACGCATCCGTTACTGCGTGCCCGATTTTCGGCGGAACTCTCGCGCGAGACAATCGAGCGGAGGTCCTAAGAAGCCTTGGCGTCCATTCTGTTGTCGACCTGCCCAATGCCGTCGCGGTGGTGGCGGACCGGTGGTGGACGGCACATAGCGCAATCGAGACACTCGCGCCGGAGTGGACGGCTGGCACCAACGTCGATTTATCCGACCAACTGATCAGTTCCCAATTGTGGCGGGATCTTCGTACTGAGCAAGGCGCGCTTGCGGGAAGTGCGGGCGAACCTGCTCAGGCCGTTGCTACGGCCGAGAGATTGCTGAGGCGCGAATACGAAGTTCCCTTCCTTGCTCACACCACCATGGAACCGATGAGCTGCGTGGCTCGGGTTGACGCAAACCGCTGCGAGATTTGGGTGTCTGCGCAACGGCCCGAATCCGCGCGCGAGGCAGTGGCCGAGCAGCTGGGTATGCCGCAATCCGCCATCACGATTCACCCGGTGCTTGGTGGTGGTGGGTTTGGGCGCCGGCAGGAGTTCGATGTCATCGTACAGGCGGTCGCAATCGCCAAATCTGTGCGCGGATGGCCGGTCAAGCTTCTGTGGTCCCGGGAGGAGGACGTCCAACATGATTACTATCGCCCGGCTGGAGTCTCCGAACTCACAGCCTCCATTTCCGGCGGAATAGTCACCTCTGTTCGTCACCGTCAGGCTACGCCCTCTGTATTGCCGCGCGCCTTTCCCACTGTCGCGGCAGTCGTGCCCTATGACATCACGGTTTCCGATGGCGTCTACCCAATTTATCGATTTCCCTCCCAGGACGCCCACTGGATTAGAAGCGAAACGCCCGTGCCGACGGGCATGTGGCGGTCCGTCGGTGCGTCACACACAATCTTCGCGATCGAGAGCTTCGTCGACGAGCTGGCCGAGGCAGTCGGCGAGGATGCTCTCGCCTTTCGCAGGCGGCATCTCTTGCATGATGCGCGCGCCATAGCAGCTCTGGACCGCCTTGCTGAGATTTGCGATTGGCCGAAAGCCACTGCTGAAGGGCGGGCGGTTGGCTTGGCTGTCAGCCACAAGAATGAGGACTGTTTGGTAGCACAGGCCGCAGAGGTCGTGCGCCAGGGAGACGGAATAAAGGTACGCAAAATCTGGACGGTTGCGGATGCGGGCAGGACCATCGCGCCCGATATAGCGCGATCGCAGATCGAAGGCGCTGCTATTTGGGGACTGACAGCCGCGCTGTTCGGCAAGATCACCATCGCAAACGGGCGGGTTCAAGAGACCAACTTTGACACCTACCAAATGGTCCGCCTTGCCGAGACGCCGGACTTCGAGACGGTCTTCCTCGAAAGCGGCGCCCCGATGGAAGGGATCGGTGAGGGTGGTGCGCCAGGGGTCGCGCCCGCCGTTTGCAATGCGCTTTACCGGCTCACGGGCAGGCGGATACGGCACCTGCCCGTCATGCCCCATCTCGTCTGAACTTTCTCCGTTAGTCGTGATGACCCGAGATCTACACGACGGAAAGAGGAGCATAGAACTTGTCCAGAATCTCGCTGCGGGTTGTTCTCGCGCTACAGGCCTCTCTCGCCGGTACGGTTCCTGCGCTGGCTCAGGACGCGGACGCTGGAGGCCGATTGTTCCGGCAACGCTGCCAGAGTTGCCACACGATTGAGCCTGGCCAACGCTCCCCGTTGGGGCCGAACCTCGCGGACGTAGTCAACCGACCTGCCGGCTCGCTTGAATACAATTATTCAACGGCGATGAAGAACTCCGGGCTAACCTGGAGTGCTGACACGCTCGACCGCTTCCTGGCTGCACCAAGTCGGTTGGTTCCAGGGACTCGGATGAACGTCGCACTGATCGACACAAAGCAGCGCTCGGACGTCATCGCGTATTTAAGCAGATGATCCCCATTCAGTGGTGTCCGCCTTCCTCATGTTCGGCGAAAGCAATCGAACGCCAGCATCGATGCGAGTGGGACAGCGAGCAGGTTAGCACCGGTCGAAGACGCCGGATGAGAGAGACTAAGCATGAAGCGAAATCTCGATGTTGTTTCGATCCTTGTTGGAGCCATGATGATGATCCCGCCTGCCTCGGCCGCCCCTGATGTTGCCAACGACCCTCAACTTGATCCGCAGGTTCGCTCCTTTCTCGTAGAGCTCAACAAGAGCGCCAGCCCCATCTGGGAGCTTCCGCAGCCCCAGCCGCAGAAGGCCATTACAAACCTACAGAACCAGACACCTGTCGACATGTCCGGCGTGTCCATTTCCGAACGCACGATCGCCCAAGATGGGCAATCCGTAAAGCTCTACATCATGACGCCCGAACAAACGACCGGCATGCCTGGTGTACTGTTCTTCGTGCACGGCGGCGTCTGGATCGTCGGCAATTTCCAGAACCACCAGCGGCTGCTGCGCGACCTAGTCGTGCAGTCCGGCCAAGTCGGCGTCTTCGTGGAATACACACCTCTCCCTGCTGCCCGATTTCCAACGCAGCTGGAGGAGAGCTACGCCGCTCTCAAATGGGTCTCCCAGCACGCGGGTGAGATCGGCGCCGATGGCAGCCGGATCGCCGTCGCCGGCAACTCTGTAGGCGGCAACATGACCGCGGCTCTGACCCTGATGACCGTAGATCGCAATGGCCCGCAAATTCGTTATCAAGTTCTCCTCAATCCGGCTACGGATGCGAGTGTCGACAGCGTTTCCTACCAAGCCTTTGGCACCGACCGCTTCTTAACCCGCGACTTCATGAGGTATGGCTGGGACCGGTACGCACCCGATGAGGCGAGCCGCAGCAACCGTTTTGTCTCGCCGCTGCGGGCGACAACGCAGCAGCTCACCGGTCTGCCGCCTGCCATGGTGATAACCGCGGAGAATGATCCGTTGCGCGATGAAGGGGAGGCTTACGCGCGGAAGTTGAAGGAGGCGGGGGTGGAGGTCGTTGCGACGCGCTTCAACGGTACCATCCATGACTTCATGCTGTTGAACGGACTGCGGCACGTACCCTCCACCGAGGCAGCGCTTCGGCAAGCAAGCGAGGGCATTTGCGGGCATCTCGCACGTTAAGCACAGAATTTATTGAATCATCTTAGGGCGGTGCTGCTGACGTGGATGGCACACGTGAAAGCGTGCAGGGTTCGATCATCGCCCTTGCGGGGCGGCGCCAGGTCATGGGGCTGAGTGGCGGCTGGCAGGCGCGTGCTTCCGGGGAATTCAGCTGATCTGCCTTCTCCGCACTAATGGGCATGTCGCTCCTGCTGTCCAACCGCGCGACGCCTCGGCGCATTGTTCACGGGAGCCGATGAATGACCCGTGTGTGCACTCGGTGGCGCACCGCGGTTGGCGGGTGTGAAGGTAGCCCGATCTTGTTGTGCAGCATGGCTGCCGTGCGACATCCCTTCCATCCCATGGATCATTGATGCCGGCACAGTGACGGCATCCGTATCCCCTGGGTAGGTCTCGAGGATACGCCGCATAAGCCCAATTTCCTGCGTCTGATCAGTGATGATGTCTACATTGAAAAGGCGGAGGAAGCTGTTCCGGGCGTCAGGACCGGCTTGGTAGTCTAAGGCCATCGTCAGGGCGGCCTGGTGGTGAGTGATCATCCCCTTTGCGAACTGCACATCCCGAACAGCCATCGGACCTCGTGCTACGAGCGGACCTGGAACGGGGAACCGCGTGAATCGGAGAGGCAAAGCCATGCCTTCGGTGCCGGCGGGCTGCACGGCCATTGCGCCGAAGCCTAGGTCGAGTATCTGCGCCGGCTGGGCGAGCTTGCGTGCTACTTCATCAAGCAGCGCGATCTCGAAACGCTGGTTGTGGATTATGGCCTGAGCCAGCATGCGCAGGATGGGGCTACGGGCCTCTGGGTCGGCAAGGTACTCCTCTGACATGGTGAGGGCGCCGGCATGATGGGGGCGCATACCCGTGACATAGTCCAGATCGGCCTTGCGCGCGGCGGCGAGACGGCCTTCCGGAACAAGCGTATAGCTTGGTGAGGTGACGGGCTTGATGCCCTCGTCGGCGCCTTCTCCGACCATCGCGAGCACGGGATGAGAAAAGATCAGGAGCGCGGCTGCACCGGCCAGCACGGCGCTGCGGATTCCATGTCGGGGCATCGCTTCATTCTCTTCGTAGCTTCGAACTACGCAGGACGTGGGGCTTACCATTGTGGGAAGGTCAAGAGCGTCTCGGCATCGACCGCTGAGTTCTACGAGGCAATGCAATGGTGCCCGGCTGTAAAGTGGCGATAGCCGAGCGGATGCCTTGTGAGACCAGGCTGTACTGCGTCCCCGAGCGCAAATAGTAGCCCGCCAAGTCATACAAAAGGGCGCCCCTGAGGGGGCGGCCGAGTTAAGGGAGGAAACGCCAGTCAAACGGCAGAAGGGAAAGCCCCCTCAGCCTAGGCTGGCCTCCAGTTTAGGTGAACCCTGGGACGGTACTCGCGACAGGCCCACAGCCCGGGTTCACCGCGTATGAAATACCCAGCAATCCTGACGGCGACGCCGGCACCACACAGCGCGCAGAAGTGCTCGAAGCAGGGCGTCGTGCGCGTTACGCTGCGCTACGCCGCTTATCCGGCGGGGAGTGCCATAGACACTTCCCCGCCGGTGTCAGCCTTGGATTAGGCCGAGCGACGCGTGCGGCGCAGACCGGCGAGGCCGAGCAGGCCGGCGCCGAGCAGAGCCATCGACGCCGGCTCCGGAACCGCCACGCCCGCATTGGTCGTGAAGGAGAAGAGCGTGGACGAAGCAACGCCGGCACGGCTGTTGGTGGACAGGCTGTAGGTGCCAATCGCGGAACCTTCGGCCGTCGTGAACCGTGCGGTGCCGGAGACGGTGACGCTGGTGGCGTTGGCAGGGACCAGGTTGTTCAGGCTGACATCGCTCGAGAGGATCGTCAGCGACAGGAACGGGCTGCTGAAGATGATCAGCGGCGAGCCCGCGGGCACGGTCACGGCAGTCTGCCCAGCGAGGCGCGCCGGGCCCGAGAACTGAAGGTCATTGATGACCGCAGTGGTGCCCTCGTAGGCGGCGAAGGAGCCCTCACCGCTCTCGATGTTGAGCGACCCGGCATTGCCGAAGCCGTTGCCGGCCAGGTTGCTGCCAGCATTGCCGAAGTCGAGGCGCGTGGCGTCGGCAACGCGCACACCCGTGTTGCTGTTGTTGAGGTACTGACCGTCGCCGGTGGCGCTGAAGACGCCGACGATCGGGGCTGCGAAGGCGGCGCTCGCCATCGCGACGGACATCACCGAACCGAGAAGAAGGTTCTTAAGCATGAATTTCTCTATCTCCTGGCGCCGCCAAATGGCTTCGCTTTCTGTAGGAGCAGCAATTGCTGTGCCAGTCTCTAAGGCACGGAAAAGGTTTAGAAAACTCGATTGCGTTCTAAAATGATTCAGGATGTGTAAAAGATCTTTCCACCGACTTCGCCTACTACAGCCGTTTCGAACGGCCCCGTTTGGGAGCTACCGAAACCGGGACGGAAGCCTCACTGGCGTGGTCTGGTCTTAGTGGATTTCATGCGACACCATTGTACCAATTCGGCGAGTGCCGCGGTTGGCGGCGCCACCCGCGGGCGGGGGCCGCAGGAAGCGTCCCGCTCCAGCCGCTTGGCGTAGCCCGACATGCCGAGCCCGTCATGCCAGATCATTTTGACCAGGTTGCCTCGTCTGTCGCGAAGAGCGTGGCAACCGCCGGCATGCGGATCGCGCCCAAGTGCTTTGTGTATCTGAAATGCCAGTCCGCTCATGCCGCGGCGCATGTCGGTGTGGACCACTGCCAGCCAGACCTGCACACCGGAGGGGACAGGGATCACCGCCGCCGGACCGACAGCATGCGTCGCAGCGCCACTGCGTCCACGCCAGCGCCGCCTCGAACAAGGGTCGCTTACGGCCGCGCAATCTCGATCTGCGAGCCTGTCGCCGCCGCGGGCGCCACAGTTCCGGGCGGCATCGCGTCGCTCACATGCAGGGGCAGAAACACCGATACCTTAGGATCGGCCACCGCCAGCCGCCTCTGCCGCAACTGACGCCGTCAGGACCACATCAGGTCGCGGCTGATTTCATGTCCCGCGCCACCTCGGACATTCGCGCTCCAGGCTGTACTGCCTCCGCCAGCACGCCCAGCCTGTCCTAGGCACGTCAGCGTCGGCGCCGCATCACCCCGGCAATGATCTCCATCTCCCCCGTCCTTTGCGCCGCTCCTACGAGCGTTACTACGGTCAGCAAACATCGCCCCTCAGACAAGGCGGGCATTTGCGGATAGTTACGCTGATTGAGGCTGCTTTGGAGTTTGTCGATAAACTACAGCCTCAGCGGAACCGGAAACTCGTCGTGGCCAAATTCGTCTCGCTCTGGACCATCACACGAGTTCAAGGCCTGAATCCCGCCTAGCCCTAGCACGGGGGTTCCACCCGCACTCTTGCCGTCCACCAGTCCGGCTTGCCGCGGCGGGTCACCCGGCGGGCGGATGCTACCCGAGTTGAGGAGGCGCCGGGCCGCGAAGGGGGAGCTGTGGGAGACGGGACTACTGTGTTGAGCGGGTGTTGGTGGCCGTGACATCCGCCTCACCGCCGCCCAACCTGAGAGCACATAGCCACATGTCCAAGCTGCGCCCAGTTAACACAAATGGCGCTGAACAGAAGTAGTCCAACTCTACTTGCCTGACCAGGTTAGGAGCGGATGAGGTTGAAGGTGCTGCGCGCTTTGGTGTTAGAGGCACTGCGTTGGAATGTTGCCGCTCCGGTGAGACTGGTGCCGGTCATAACACCAGTGAGTTCACACTCGTGGCGGTTTCTCCCCATCATGAGAGTTCCAGATGCTGTAATCCTACCGTCCTGAGCCAAGCTGCCGGCAAGCTCGCCAGCGCCGACAAGCCCATTTGAGGCTTCGAAGCTGATGAAGACTGTGCGCCCGGGACCCTGACGAACTGTCAATGTGAGCCTGCCTCCTTGGCCCATTGTCTCGTTAAACACAGTACCTCGGAAGCTGACGATACCTTCCGCGTCAGTCCGCAAAGCTCTCCTGGGAGGGCGGGTCTCGGCAGGGCTACCTAGGGTGCGAGAGCCGGATTGCGCAGCCATGGCACGGTCTTGCCGGGGTGGCGATGTTTCGGGAGATACCGTTGGGGCGTCACCAGCCGCAGACGGTCCTTGGCTTTGTACCGACAATGGGTCGGGACCGTTTGGCGGAGTTTGTGTCGTATCGAGGGTGCCCGGTGTGGCAGGCCCCAAGGTCGAATCGCTGCCGTCCGGTTGTACCCATCCCTCCTGCCGAGGCGTTTTCTGGAGTACCAACCCACCGAGCAGAGCTACCGCGAGGCCGGCCGACAGAGAGCCCAGAAGTTTGGCCCTGCGCTGGCTCGCGGCATTGCTCCTGGTTAGGGATGAGGCCAGAGCAACTTGGACGGTGGCGTCGGCCCGCGGAACGGGGCGCGGTGTCGCTGTCGCTGCCGCTGACAATTCATCCGACGATGATGGCTCGATCTTCGAGCCGGAAAGGACAGTCCTCCGATCTATGGGGGTACTTGCTGGCTCCAACTGCGCGCCCGCTCCTTGGCGCAGCAAGTAAGCTTCCTCAACATGGCGCTGAGTGACGTGCGCGGCACCCTCCATGTTACGGAGAAACACAGCGCCGGCGCCAAGAGCGTTGACGATGCGGAGCAGTCCCTGGGAGCGGTCTGCCAAAGCCTGGATAGCATCGGGCTCTAGCAAATCTGTGGGCTGATTTGCCGTTTCGAGGCTCGCAGCAACGTAGAGCGCCACATCCTCCGGTTGTAGCGGCTCCAGCGCCACCTCGACAAATGCACAATCCAGCTTGGCAAGCTGCTCGGCGAAATCTGGAAGGGCCACCAAGATAGAAAGATCGGCTCGGTTACAGACGCATGCCAATTGCTCCGTCTGCATGGATGCGGCTTCGTCCAGCAGCAAAATCTCGCGCTTCTTTGCCTTGTTCAACAGGTCGCTGGGCTCGGTCAATCGTACGCTCAGACCTGCCTTTCGAAGGCTCTGTGCCAGATCTCGCAGCAAGAGCGTCTTGCCAGTACCCGGCAAACCGACCAGCACGACCGATCTACCTCTTTGTAGTGCCTCGAGAGCGTTACGCCGCGCTCGCCGCCATTGCGGATGTGCGAAGGCCTGCTTGGCAGATACGCTCAGACGAAAAAGACTGTCGTCAACTGATTGTGTGGAACTCTCCTTCATGCAACTCCCTCCCGTTATTCAGTTTGGTCCGCTGTACAACTGCCGGTGGAAGGCCGCCCCGGCAGTAGCTCGGGCCCTATGGGATTTAAGAACATGGCCTCGTTAACGCTCCCGGGCAGCGTTAGTGGGGTGTGGATTTCAGCATTTGCAGCCCGGGCGGGTCTAACCGAGCTTGATCTCGGGTCCGCGGTTGAGTCGCTCTTACTCTGACTTGAGTTCATCCAGGAACAGCGCGAATGCCGGCAAGGCGAGTAGGGCGATGAGCATGCGACGCTATGCATGCAATCCACCATCGGCTTCCGCCCCAAGCACAGGCATGTTAGTGCTTCTTCGAAGCCAAGATGTCGAACCCGGAAGTTTCACCACGTTTGAGCGAACGACGACACTCTTCCACCAGCCTGGCAGCGGAGACGTTTGGCTCCGGCTCGGGACGGAGAAACGCGTTAGGAGCGCAGGATGAGCATCCTCCCTCGCCACCCTGACGACCCCTCGGCAGGGCTCCGGGTTGTAGGACCCGATTACCGGGTCCAACTAGGGACCCGACAATTACAGAGCCACTTTCCCCAGCCCGGCGCAGTGGTCGTCCACAGCCCGCCGCCCCGGTGATTAAATCTGCTTTCAGAAAAGCGACTTGGTCTGGCAGATGAAAAACGGGCGCAAAACGGACCTGCCCAGAGAGCTCCCGCTCGCCTGGAGCGACATTCAGCACCCAGCAACGGTCATTGGTGAGCGTTGAACAGGTGCAGACGTTTGTCTTGAACGCCAGAGATGTTTCAGGGCCGTCTGGTGATAGCCCCGGTTCGGAATGATGTCGGCAGCTACCGCCCGAGCTGATCTGGCAGTATCGGTGGAACCCGCGCCGGGCGCGGTGCGCTTGGCCCGAAGGGAGAGAACCACGATGAAGCTCTATTACTCACCCGGTGCGTGTAGCCTGGCCGATCATATCGCCCTGCATCAGGCAGGTTTTTCCTTCGAGCACGAGAAGGTGGACCTGAAGGCGAAGCGCACGGCGGGCGGCGCCGACTTCACCACGATCAATCCTAAAGGCTACGTCCCAGTGCTGACGCTGGACTCTGGCGAGAACCTCACCGAGAACATAGCAATCCTCGACTGGGTCGCTCATCAGAACGAGGCACTCAGGCCCTCGGGCGCCATGGGCCACTCTCGCCTGATCGAGGCCCTCGCCTTCATCTCGACCGAGATCCACAAAAGCTTCAAGCCGTTCTTCGCCGGCGCTGGCGACGAGGAGAAGAAGAAGGCGGGTGAACTGATCCTGAAGCGGATGGGCCACCTTGCCCAGACAATGAAGGGCGAATTCCTGTTCGGCGAAGATGTCAGCGTTGCTGATTGCTACCTGTTCGTCATGCTCCTCTGGGCTAGCAAGAACGATCTTGAGGTGCCCGCGAAGTTGGCTGCCTTCCGTGAGCGGATGTTGGCATTGCCGTCCGTCCAGAAAGCGATGACGCACGAGGGCCTGATCTAACAATGTACCCGTCGTCGAGCGGCACGGAGCGGCCATGCTGCTCGACGACTCTCTTCGCCTTCGCTTCGTTGGCCCGCAATTAGAGGCTTGATCACGCCGCGTTCCACGACCCGCGTTCGGGTACCGTCAGCTTGCTGGCCCTAGGGCAGCGAGGTTGAGTGATCGGCAGCGGGAGTAGTGGCGATCAAGCCGGCGCGGTGCCCCTGCTGATATTGGACCAGACCGCAAGCGCGCGCGCCCGTGCAGCGCGGTGCTCCCTAGCAGTGACGTGGTCGCGGTGGGGATGAAAGAGGTTGTTGATCCCGTCATGGGCGGAGAGGAAGCGCCGCGCCTGGCATGCTGACTTGAACCGCTTCATCTCCCGCTCTCGACGTCGCCTCGGCTGATGCGAGTTCACCGCACGGTTGTTCAGCTCCTTCTGCTGCCGGTACTCGACAGAGGCATTACATCCTTCTTCGCGGCGCCGTAGCTCGCCAGCTTGGCGGTGATCATGGCCCGTGGTGCCCGTGTCTGCCGCTCCAGCAGCTTCCTGAGTAGCCACCTGATAGCTAGCTAGTCCCCTCGGCTCTGCACCGGCAGGTCAAGCACCATCCCGGTCTGGTCGACAGTGCGCCAACGCCAATGCGTCACGCCGTTGATGTTGAGGACGACCTCATCCAGGTGCCACTGGTCGCACAACCGAGGCAGCCGGCATCGGATCTGTTTGGCGAAAGCCTTGGCCGAACTTGCGGCCCCACTGCAGCAGTGTTTCGTGGCCGACCACGATGTCGCGGGGACTCAACGAAGCTGGGGCGGTCATCCCACCCGACAACCCGGCGGCAAGCGGCTCGAGCAAGCTGGCGGTCGGCCAAATTGACGATGCCGGCTATACCGTGTCCGACTTCGGCGATGCCCCGCACCCCTCCTCCACCGAGACGGGCGCGAAGCTGTTCATCGTGGACTGAACCGCGTCCTCATCTCGGATAGCGCGCGGGTGGCGGTTCCTGCGCCGGGTTGAAACGCACCCAGCCCGGCACCTGCGCCTCAAGATTCACCTCACGCCATTTCGGATGGCGGGGGGGGCGCAAAAACTGGTCGAAGCGCGCACGGAAAGCGTCCACGAAGCCCGTCACCTTGCGGAAGCGCTCGGTGCCCGGCGCCCAAGCATAGACGGCCATTACCGCACCCACCCCCAGCGTCTCCACCGGCGCATCGGCCGGCACGAGGTTGGGATACTGCTCGTGCCCAAGCCGCGATGGCAGGTAGGTTTCCACCAGCGCGGGTGTCATCGGCAGCGACAGGAAGTGTAGCCCGGCATCAGCCGGCACGCCGGAAAATAGCCGCGCCGGTTTCCCCGCAACATAGACCAGCGCAGCGATCTCGCCCCGCCGCAGCTTCTCCAGCGCGACATCCTGCGCATCATTCGTCAGGCGCGGCGCGATACCGAACGCCTCGAAGAGAAGCGAGGCCGTCATCGCCGTGCCGCTTCCCGCCCCATCCACATTCACCACCTGCCCGGCGAGATCCTGCACCCGCGAGATCTCCGCGCGCGCGAGCACATGCACCTCCTCGTCGTATAGCTTGGCGATGTACTGAATCATCTGCCCCATGCCCGGGAACAGGCGCCGCGCGCGCACATAGGCCAGAGCATCCGATTGCACGATGCCGATGTCGACGCCGCGCAGGAACATGATGTCCGCGATATTCTGCACGGAGCCGCGCCCGATCATCGGCAGCACGCGCAGCCGCTCGCCATCGTCCAGCACCGCAGCAAGATCGGCCGCGATGCGCACATAGGTCCCGTCCACACCACCCGAGACGACACCGACAGTCCCGGCATTCGCCCGTGACGCCATAGCGGCGAGGCCGTTGCCCGAGGAGGCGGGTGCCTGCCATCGCTCGGCCCCTTGCGCCCCCGCGTGCCGGGATGCCGCGACGAGCGCTCCCGCGAGCAGCAGCCCGCGCCGCGTGGATGGCTTGCCCATCATGTCCTCGTCTCCCTAATCAGCCGCGTGCTGACGGCTTCCCGGCAGGAGCCGCTGGAGCGAAACCTTCGCTTCCGCATCGCCCAGCGCCTCGCCCCGCCGGTACCAAGAGCCTGCAAGCACCGGATCGGGGCGCAGCCCGCGCACGCCGAGCCCGGCCAAGATCGCCGGATCATAGGTGCGGCCCATCGCCGTCGCCGCCGCGCCGCTACCCGCGGATGCGGCACGCTCATAGAGAAGACGCGCAGCGGAGACATCGCCGATGGCCAGCATGGCGTGGCCGCGCCGCACCAGCGCCTGCAGCATCTCCGGTGCCACGCCGGGTGAGGCTACCGCAACAGGCGCCGGCGGGGGCTCAACCGGCGCCTCGGCCCGCAACGGCTCATCTGGCGGTGTGTTGGCTACCGCGAGCGGCGCAGCCGGGGCCGTCCCAGCCGTCGGCGCGTCGGGCACCTCGGCCGGTTCGGCCAAGGGCGGTGCCTCCGGCCGGGACAGGCCCTGTGGCAGCGGCAGGCTGGCCATCTCCGGCGGCAGCGGCGGACGGGTCGGCACAGGACCAAGCAGCCAGGATAACGCCAAGGGCACCGGCGGCCCCGCCGCAAGCGGGACAGGATCGGCGGGCGGCAGACCCACCGGCGCCTCAGCGAGAGAAGGTAAAGGGGGCGGTGTCCGCAGCGCTAGGTCCGGCGGTGCAGGCGGGGCTTCCGGCTGCGGTGCCGAAGCCGGCCTCTCGGCCAGCGCTGGCACCAACTGAGGCGGAGAGGGCTCCGACGGCGGCAGGATCGGGCCGGGCAGGGGAAGGGCGAGCGCGACCGTCGGCTCGCCGGACTGCAGGGGCGGCGGCGGGACAAAGGCGGGCGGGGCGGTGCCGGGGGCAGCGTCATCCGCCTCCACCATAGCCATGTCGGGGGACTGCGCCGGAAGCTCCGGCGGGGGCTGCTCCGCCCCTGTCTGTATGAGGGCCGGAGCCGTTTCCGCCTCGCCCGCCCTTGCGAGCGGGGCCTGATCTAACCCGGTAACCGGAACCGGCCCCGACGAGGCCAACCACGGACCAAGCACCCCCGGCTGCATCAGGAGCACGGCGGCACCAGCAAGCACGAGCGGCAGGAGCAACCAGGGGGCGCGACGTCGAGCACCAGACGGCCTCTCAGCCTCACTTGTTTCCGCCATCACCTCCAGCGCTGCGGCCGGGGCAACCGGCAGCGGCGGCGTCACCTCGGGCGCGCTTGCCACGACCTCGGGCGGGCTCGGTGCCACCCCGTCCAGCCGTTGCAGCTCGTCCGGCTGGCACAGCAGCAACGCCCGCGCTCGCCCAACCCAGTCATCGCTGCCCGCATCTGGCGAAGCTTCCAGCGCAAAAGCCGAATCAAGCAGGATGGTCAGCCGCCAGAAATCCGCGACGGAGAGGGATAGGTACACCACGGGCGGCGGCACTGACCGTGCCGGGTCCAGCAGCCGGTACGTGCTCCGGAAGCGGGCTACGGCATCCGGCATCTCATCCGGCGCCAGATCGATCAGCGCGACGCCGTAATCCCGGTGCAGCAAGCCGAAGGCGATGATCCCGGCCGAGTAGGCCCGCTCACTCGGCAGGAGGACTCGCCGAAAAATCTCACCACCCCACTCTTCGAGAAGCGCGTCGGGTGGCGTCTCCGGTCGGGGGTGGACAGCGATCATGAGCGCTCATCATCCGACAGGGTTGGCGGACCGATCGAACGGCGGAGGGAGTCACGAGTGCCGATGCAGAACTTAATCATGCCGCAACTAGAAGGCCTCTAATTCATGTTAATACAGCGGAAGTTCAGCCCTGCGCGCCACGCACCCCCTTAAGCCAAGGCCCGCACGCCGTCCAGCATTGCGCGCAAGCTCCCTTTGGTCGCGCACCCTTCCGCATCCAGCGTCCCCACCAAAATGTCGAGCAGCGACGAGCCGACCACCGCCCCATCCGCCGCGCGCACCGCCTCCACCATCTGATCCGGCGTGCTGCCACCGCGGGTTATAAGCACCGACAAGCTGGCGCACTACGGCGCCGCGAGGAAGGACGTGATGCCTTCTGTCGAGCACCTGCAGCACAAGGGGCTGAACAACTGTAGGTAGAACTCGCATCAGCCGACGCGGTGACGAGAGCGGCAGATGCAGCGGTACAAGTCAGCAGACCAAGCGTAGCGCCTCCTCTCCGCCCATGAAGGGATCAACAACCTCTTTCATCTCCGCCGCGACCACGTCACTGCCAGGGAGTACCGCGCCGCACGGGCACGCGCTTTCAAGGTCTGGTCCGTTATGAGCAGTTTCGCCGCACGGGCTTGATGGCCGTTGATCCCGCTTTCGACGAGTAAGGCTCGTCGCGGCACGGACGAGAAGTTGACGGTGCCGAGCAACACCTCATCTTCGGGATCGGCTAATCGACTTGGCGAGAAAGCCGATGAGGAAGTGTGCCACTAGGGACATTGTCAGAAAGCTGAGGCGAGCATCGCCGGGATCTTTCTCCCAAAAGGAGAGTTGGTGGATCGTATTGCAACCTCAGTGCGAAAACAGCTTTAGTGTCTGAAAAGATCGACAGGCGATCTTGGGTAACGGGAGCAGGGTATGCGTGACCTGAGGAGGAGGCTGAGAGCACGTTCCGATGGCGCCTTATCATCTCTCGGGTTTCGTTCGGCCGTGTACGCTGGGGTGGCATGCGCTGCCCTTCTTGGCCTTGAGGGCTGGAATATCTGGGCGGACCGGAATGCCCGCCTCCAGACCATCGAGGCGGTAACGACCAACACAACAAGAAGCTTGGTCCAGCACACCGAAGACATGCTGGATCGGGCTGACACTGTCCTTGGCGAGTTGGCCGAGCGAGTGAACACAGACGGCAAGGGTTCTGCTGCCCTGGACCGGCTCAACAGGCTATTGCGAGGTGAAGCGACCCGCCCACCAGGAGCCACGGCGTTCTTCGTCTATGACGCGGATGGGCGATGGCTGGCCAGTTCGCTACCTCAGACACCGAACAGCATGAACAATGCCGATCGGGATTATTTCCGGCATCACCGGCAGAGCGCGGACCTCGGCCCATTTGTCGGCCCCCTCGTCCGCAGCCGCAGCCGGAACGCCTGGATCGTAACGATTTCGCGGCGGTTAGAGGCTGGCGATGGCCGCTTCGCAGGCGTGGCGCTTGCGACAATCGATGCCACGTATTTCGCGCGGTACTTCGCGGGCTTCAATTTGGGCGACCAAGGCGCCGCAGCGCTGTTCCGCACCGACGGGGTCCTCCTCGCTCGCCAGCCATTCAGCGAGAGCCAGGCCGGTCAGAGCTTTGCCGATCAGCAGCTCTTCCAGTTCTGGCTCCCAAGCTCCGACGTGGGCAGCTATCGTGTCACCTCTCCATTCGACGGTGTGGTGCGGCGCACGTCCTACCAGAGGGCGAGCCGTTACCCGATCGTCATCGCCGCAGCGGTAAGCGAGCGGGAAGCTCTCGCGCCGTGGTATCGTGAGGTTGCGGTCCGTCTTGCCGTCGCTCTCATCCTGGCGGGTCTTTTGGCTGTCCTGGGATTGCGGCTCGCGCGCCACGCTCAGCGACGTCACAGCGCTGAGCGAGCATTGACTGACAGTGAGGCAAACTTCCGCCTGCTGGCTGAAAATTCCAGCGACATGGTCACGCGCATCGGACTGGACGGCATTCGTCGTTATGTCTCTCCGGCAGCGGAGCGTCTGCTCGGCCGTGCCCCCTCCGAACTCGTGGGTCGCCCGGCCGATGAGGATGTCCATACCCAGGATCGGCCCGGCATGCAGGCAGCGATCGCCCGACTAAGTGCGGGCGAGGCGCAGGAGGTGACGGTGACCTACCGTGCCGTCGGGCCAAACGGGCAGGAGGTCTGGCTGGAGAGCTCGGTTCGAGTGACGCACGACCCGGAAAGTGGTGAGCGCAACGGCGTCGTGGCCGTGACTCGAGACGTGACGGAACGGCGCCGAAGCGAGGAGAAAATGGCAATCCTCGCAACCCAGGACGGACTGACCGGCCTCGCAAACCGGCGCGTCTTCGACGAGACCCTTGAGAAGGAATGGAGACGGGCCGTGAGGAGTGGGGAGCCGCTCTGCCTCCTCCTGCTTGATATCGACCGGTTCAAGGTCTTCAACGACACCTATGGACACCAGGGAGGCGATAGCTGCCTGAGAGCCGTCGCTGAGGTGGCGAAGTCCGCGGCGCGGCGGCCTGCCGACCTGGCAGCTCGCTACGGTGGCGAGGAACTCGCCTTGTTGCTGCCGAATACGACCACTGCTGGTGCGATGGACATAGCGGAGGCGCTACGGGCCGCCCTGGAAGCCAAGCAGATTCCGCATCAAGGAAACCCTCCCTTACGCGTCGTGACGGCGAGCACCGGCGTCGCGGGCATCACGCCCAGGGTCGACCTCGACTTCGGTGCAGAGGCCTTGGTGGCCGCGGCTGACAGTGCGCTCTACGCGGCCAAGAGCAAGGGGCGCAACCGGGTCATCCTCGCGGCCGCGGTGCCCCCGCCTGCACAACCGGCTCCGGCGCATGCGAACGAGGAGGCGCGGCTCGCCGTGCTCCATGCATACGAGACATCCGGCGCCCTGCAACCGGACGACCCCGAGCTCGACCGTATCACGCGCCTGGCCGCGCGGATGTTTGATGTCCCTGTTGCCCTCCTCTCGCTCGTCGGACGGGATCATCAGACCTTCGTTTCGAGAGTCGGCCTGGAGGCTCAGGAGACATCTCGCGACACTTCCTTCTGTGCTCATGCCCTGCACTCCAGCGACGACCTCTTCATTGTACCGGACGCTGCGGCGGATGCGCGTTTCGCAGCTAACCCGCTGGTGACCGGAGCGACGGGCGTCCGCTTCTATGCCGGAGCGCCGCTTACGGCTCCTGGAACGGACCATCGGCTTGGGATGCTTTGTCTGATCGACCGGAAGCCGCGCACAGGCCTGGATGTGCTCCAGGAAGAGGTGCTCAAGGACTTGGCCGCGCTTGCCATAAGTCGCATTGAGCAGCGCCGCCGGACGTCGGTCCAGAACGCGTGATGCCGAGTTCACCACCGCGTCAGTGGTTGTTCGTTAACGAAGCACGAGCACCTTCTTCGCGATGTTTGAATGCTGTTGCCGGTACTGATGAACGTCAACGGCGCATTCCTGCTCGACACCTGCCGGGCAGGAAGGCCGACCTGCAAAGCGGGTAATCGCCGAGTGGATCTTCGAGCGGCGTCCCCAGCCAGCTCAGGTGACCAGCCGCTCCCTAGTACTGGCGCGTGTCGATCACTTCCTTAATCCAGCGAGCGAAAGCTTCTTTAGCGAAGAGCTTTGTCACAACGTGCATGCACGTGTCACTGTGGTCTGGTCACGGTTTTGCGGTTCGCTGGCCAGCCAATGAGTACTGGTGCACGTCGAAGCAGGCCGCGACCTGCCGCACGAAGCGGCGGCCCTCCGGGTTGACGCGCAGGCGTCCAGCATCCCGCCGCACCAGCCCCGCCCGTTCCAGGGGTGCCATCCGGACGAGCGCCTGCCGCAGGACATGCTGTACCATCGGATCCGTGACGCTCATGTCCAGCGAGAAGTCACACATTAGCCGTTCGATCAGTCGGGCGCGGAGCCTGTCCTCCTCGGTGACGGCGATACCCCGCACCACGGGCAGGTGCCCTGACATGACGGCCTCGGCGTAGCGCCTCTCGTCCACCGCGTTCCCGGCGTGGCCGCCCGGCAGGCTGCCGATGGAGGAAGCGCCGAGGCCGAGAAGCACCGGGGCCTCATCCGTCGTGTAGCCCTGGAAGTTACGCCGCAGCCGACCCGCTGCGGCCGCCCGGGCCAGCGGGTCGCCCGGCCGCGCAAAGTGGTGCAGGCCGAGCGCCACGTAACCCATGCCAGCCAGCACCTCTTCGGCGGCCTCGGCTTGCTCAAGCCGTGCCACGGCATCGGGCAGGGTGGAGGTGTTGATGACCTTCTGGTGCGGCTTCATCAACGGGACGTGGGCGAAGCCGAACACCGCCAGGCGGTCGGCGCCGAGCCCGGCTGCAAAGCGCGCGCTGGCCGCCGCATGCGCGGCGGTCTGGGTGGGCAGCCCGTACATCAGGTCGATGTTGATGCCGCCTATCCCGGCCCGGCGCAGGCGTTCGAACGACAATTCCACCAAGGCCGCGGGCTGCGGGCGGCCGATGCGGGCCTGCACGGCCGGGTCGATGTCCTGCACACCGAGGCTGGCCCGGGTGAAGCCGAGCTCGCCGAGTGCCTCCGCCGTCACCTCGTCAAGCACGCGCGGGTCCAACTCGATCGCGATCTCGGCGCCTGGGCGGATGGTGAACTCGCGGCGCAGGACACCGATCAGATCCCGCAGCCCGTCCGGGCCGAGGATGGAGGGCGTGCCACCGCCGAGATGCAGGTGGGAGACCCCGGCATGGGCAGGCAGGGCAGCTGCCAGCAGCGCAGCCTCAGTGTGCAGGGCGGCGGCATAATCGCGCACCCGCTCCGCCGAGCGCGTGGGCCTGGCGTGGCAGGCGCAGTACCAGCAGAGATCGCGGCAGAAAGGAACGTGGACGTAGAGGGACAGGGGGTCGGACGGACGGACCCCCTCGCGAAGCCAGCCGCGATAGGTGGCCTCGTTCACCGGGCCGAACTGTGCCGCGGTGGGGTAGCTGGTGTAGCGCGGCACTCGAGCCTCAGCGAGCGCGAGCATGGTGCGGGACAAAGGGGCGGCCTGGTTCGTCATGCCGTCATCCTCGCCTTGAGCCCGGGAGCCCAGCCTTGATCAGGGTCAAAGCCCGCTGGACGCGGTGGCGAGGCTCAGGCCGCCTCGGTGCGGTCCTGCAGGCTCCCGCGGTTCCGGATCGTCACCGTGCGGCCGGAGGGCAGATTGATCAGTCCTTCTCGCTTGAGCTTCGTCATCTGGCGGCTGACCGTCTCGATGGTCAGCCCGAGGACATCGGCGATCTGCATGCGAGTCAGGGGCAGGTCGAAGGTGACTTCGTCCGTGGAGCGGAGGGCCCGTCCCGCGAGGTGCCCGGCCATGTCGAGCAGGAAGCTCGCCACCTTCTCCTCGGCCGTCTTGCGACCGAGCATCAGCATACGTGCCCGGGCCTCGTCGAGCGCGGCGAGGGTGCGGCGTAACAGAAGGCGCTCCATGCGGACGTGGTTCTCCAGCACATCCTCGAAGGGCTTGCGCGGGAAGACGCATAGCTCGGCGTCGGTCAGCGCTGTGACGCTATGCTCCACCTCCTGCGCGAAGGGCCGGCCGACGAAGTCGGAGGGGTAGAGCAAGCCGACGATCTGCTCCCGCCCGTCCGCAGTGGAGGCGCTGAGCTTCAGCACACCGGAGAGGAGGTTGGCACAGAGCACGGCCTCGTCCCCGGCCCAGGCGAGGGTCTCGCCACGCGCCAGGTGTCGCTTCCGGCCCAGGCGGTTGAGGCTGGCCAGCTCGTTGTCGGTGAGGCTGCCGCAGAGCGTGCGATCGCGAACCATGCAGTCGGAACAGACCTGGGTGATGGCGACGACCCTCCCCGTGACAGGCTGCGAGTATAGGTTGCCCGGCCCGGGAAGGGGATCGCTCTGACAGGATGGAGGGGTCGCGCCGCCGGAATAGCAGGCGGCGCGGCGACGGGGTCAGGCGGCTGGGTGATCCCGGTCGTCGGTGGGCAGGTGGAACTCGTGCCAGATACCGTTCAGCACCCCGAAGGCGACGGCCAGACCGAGGCCGAGGACCCAGGCGAAATACCACATGGCGGGGATCCCTCTCTCAGTAGAAGTGGGGGTTGCGACCCACATCCTCGGTGGTCACCCGGCCCCAGAGGACCCTGTAGACCCAGGCGGTGTAGGTGAGGACGAGGGGCAGGAGGACGACGGTCACGACGACCATGATGAACAGCGTCCTCTGCGAGGAGGAGGCGTTCCAGACGGTCAGGCTGGAGGTCGGGTCGATGGAGCTGGGCAGGATGTAGGGGAACATTGACAGGCCAACGGTCGCGATGATGCCAAACCCCGAGAGGGCCGAGCCCGTGAAGGCTGGAACCTCCCACTTCGCCCGTATGCCCAGCAGGGCAAGGGCCGCGCCCAGGAGGCCTAAAGCGGGGGCGATCATCATCCAGGGATGAGCCCTGTAGTTCGCCAGCCAGGCTCCTGCCTCCTGCACGGAGGTGGTGCGCAGCGGGTTGGAAGGGCCAACTTGATCGATGGCGCTGGTGATCCGGAAGCCGATCCCGCCCCAGGCCACGTATGCCCAGCCCAGCGCGAACAGCGCCAGGGAGGCGAGCGCCGCCCAGGTGCCGAAGCGCCTGGCACGATCAAGCACCGGCCCGCGCTCGATCCGCACCGAGAGGAAGGCCGCGCCGTGCAGCACGACCATCGATACCGAGAGCAGGCCGCAGAGCAGGCTGAAGGGCGTGAAGAGACCGAAGAAGCTCCCCTCGTAGAAGGCGCGCAGGTTGCCATCCAGCCGAAAGGGCACGCCCTGGAGGACGTTGCCCACCGCCACGCCGAAAACGAGGGAAGGCACGAAGCCGCCGACGAACAGAGCCCAGTCCCAGCGCGTGCGCCAAGCCGGATCGGGCTTCTTGGAACGGTACTTGAAGCCTACCGGGCGCAGTATCAGCGAGGCCAGCACCACGAACATGGCGAGGTAGAAGCCGGAGAAGCTGACGGCGTAAACAAAAGGCCAGGCGGCGAAGATCGCGCCGCCGCCGAGGATAAACCAAACCTGGTTTCCCTCCCAGGTCGGGCCGATGGCGTTGATCACCATCCGCCGCTCCAGATCGGTTTTGCCGACGAAGGGCAGCATGGCCGCGACGCCGAGATCCCATCCGTCGGTAAGGGCGAAGCCGATGAGCAGCAAACCCATCAGGCCCCACCAGACCACCCTGAGGGTGGCGTAGTCGTATGCGAGATCCATGACCTTTCTCCTCTCTAGCCGGCCATCGCGGCGCTGGCGGGCAGCGGACCGGGGACAGGGTTGGGATCCTCGTGCCCGGCGAAGGGGCCCTTCTTCACAGTGCGGACGATCAGCCCTACCTCGATCACCGCGAGCACGCCGTAGACGAGGGTGAAGCCCGCCAGCGTCAGCCAGAGCTCGGTGCGGCTGAGCGAAGAGACGCCGAGAAAGGTCGGCAGCACGCCCTCGATCGCCCAGGGCTGGCGGCCCATTTCCGCCAGCACCCAGCCCAGCTCTGTCGCGATCCATGGAAGGGGGATGGCGAGGACGGCCAGGCGCAGGAACCAGCGTTGGTCAAATCTGCGCAGGCTACAGAGCAGGAAAGCTGTGGCGAAGAGCGCGATCATGGCGAAGCCAATTGAGGCCATGATGCGGAAGCTCCAGAACATCAGGGGCACATTCGGGACGGTGTCCCATGCCGCCTGCTGAATCTGCTCCGGCGTGGCGTTCCGGGGGTCGGCGACGTAGCGGGTCAGCAGCAGCCCGTAGCCGAGGTCACGGCCGTGACGGGCGAAGACCTCACGAGCGGCGGCGTCCTGTGGATCGGCCTTCAGGGCTTCCAGCGCGCCGAAGGCAATCCGGCCGCTCTCGATGCGTTCCTGCGCGAGCAGCACCAGCTCCGACATGCCCGTCACTTGCTTGTCGAGGCTGCGGGTGGCGATGACGCCGAGCACCCAGGGGATGTTCACGGCGTATTCGGTCTCGCGTGTCGTGCTGTTGGGTAGGCCGAACAGCGTCAGCCCGGCGGGCGCTGCCTCGGTGTGCCAGGCGGCCTCGATGGCGGCGAGCTTCATCTTCTGGTTGTCGGTCAAGGCGTAGCCGCTCTCGTCGCCCAGCACGACGACGGAGAGAGAGGCAGCAAGGCCGAATGCGGCCGCCACCGTCATGGAGCGGCGCGCGAAGCCCTGCCACCTGCCCTGCAGCAAATACAATGCGGAGATGCCCAGCACGAGCACGGAAGCGATGACGTAGCCCGCCGAAACGGTGTGGACGGACTTCGCCTGCGCAATCGGATTGAACAGCACAGCGGCGAAGTCGGTCACCTCCATGCGCATCGTGTCCGGGTTGAACGCTGCGCCTACGGGGTTCTGCATCCAGCCGTTGGCGATCAGGATCCAGAGCGCGGAGAGGTTCGTGCCCAGCGCCACCATGAAGGTCGCGAAGAGGTGGCCGTGCTTGGAAAGCCTCTCCCATCCGAAGAACATCAGTCCGACGAAGGTGGCCTCCAGGAAGAAGGCCATCAGGCCCTCGATGGCCAGCGGCGCGCCGAAGATGTCGCCCACGTAGTGGGAGAAGTAGGACCAGTTCGTGCCGAACTGGAATTCCATGGTCAGCCCGGTGGCGACACCCAGCACGAAGTTGATGCCGAAGATGAGGCCCCAGAACTGGGTGATCTGGCGCCAGATCGGGCGCCCGGTCATCACGTACACGCTCTCCATGATGACAAGCATGAAGGAAAGGCCGAGGGTCAGCGGCACGAAGAGGAAGTGGTACAGCGCGGTCAGCGCAAATTGCAGCCGCGACAGGTCGACGACACCGGGGTCCATTGGTTTGCTCCGCCCATCCGGGCCGCCGCACATCGCGGGTGCGGCTCGGCCCGGGGATGGCTCCAGAAGCCACAGCGCCATTTGTGGCGCTTTGATCTCGATCAACGAAGCGAAGGAACGCCCGGGCGAAGAAGGGGCATGTCGAACCTCTCGCCGGACAATCAACACAAGGCCAGCCGCACGGCCTGGCTCTTGGAGGCCACTCGCCCCGGCGGCCGTTGGAACAGCGCGGCCACCGGCCTCCTGTGCCTCGACGGCGTAGCCGCCATCGGCTTCGCAGCCGCGCTGGCGGGTGGGCTGACCTCCCACGGGCAGGGAGTGGGCGCGGCCTGGCCCATGCTGGCGCTTGGCGTGGTAGCAGCTACCGGGCGCGGGGTGTTCAGCAGCCTCTCCCTACGCGCGGGCGGCGAGGCCGCCAGCCTGGCCAAGGCGGCGCTACGCCGCCGCGTGGTGGTGGCCAGCCTGGCCATTCCCGCCGGGGAGAGGCCTCCCGTGGGCAGCCTGATGACCTCTGCCGTTGACGAGGTCGAGGCTCTGGACGGCTACATTGCCCGGTTTCTGCCAGCACGTCGGGCTGCGGCGCTGGTGCCCTTCCTGGTCCTGGGCGCCACGGCCATCGCTAGCCCGTTCAGTGCGGGCATCCTGGCCTTCACCTTCATTCCCTTCGTCCTGGCGCTCGCCTTGGCAGGCGGGGCAGCGGCGGACGGCGCGCAGCGGCAGTTCAGCGCTCTGTCCCGTCTTTCTGCCCTCTTCGCAGACCGCGTGCGAAGCCTTCCCACGGTCCTCGCCTTCCAGGCCGAGGAGACGGAGACCGCGCGGCTGGCCGGGGCGGCCGACGAGCTGCGCCGCCGTACTTTGAGCGTGCTGCGTGTTGCCTTCCTGTCCTCCGGCGCGCTGGAGTTCTTCGCGGCGCTCTCGGTGGCGCTCGTGGCCGCCTATGCCGGTTTCAGCCTGCTGGGCCTACTGCCCTTCCCAGCGCCGGAGACGCTGGACCTATCGTGTGCATTCTTTGTGCTGGCCCTGGCGCCCGAATTCTACGCTCCGATGCGGCGCCTGGCCGCCGCCTACCATGACAAGCAGGCCGCCGAGACCGCCGCGGACCGGCTGGGGGCCCTGGAGGCCATGGCGCGTGTGCCGGCGGGCGCCGCCCGGCTCATCTCCCAATCCCCTGCCATCCGCTTTCAGGGCGTAGCCATCCGCTACCCCGGCGAAGACCGCGCAGCAGTGGAGGGCTTCTGGCTGGATGTTGCCCCGGGCGAGATGGTGGCTCTTCTCGGGCCCAGCGGCTCGGGCAAGACGAGCCTTCTGAACGTCCTGCTCGGCCTGGCGCCGCTGAGTGGGGGCGACGTGCTGGTCGACGGCCTTGCGCTGTCGGAGGCCGGTTCCTTCGCGCCCTCCATCGCCTGGCTGGGGCAGGCGCCGCTGATCATGCCCGGCAGCATCGCCGACAACATCGCGCTTTCCCGCAGGGACGCGCCGGTGGGGGAACTCGCGCGGGCAGCCGCCCAAGCCGGGCTGGATGCCGTGTTACGCGCGCGGCCTAGCGGGATGGACGCCCTGGTGAACGAGCGCGGAGGCGGTCTGTCGGGCGGTGAGCGCCGCCGCGTCGCCCTGGCCCGTGCCCTGCTGAAGGACGCGCCAATCCTGCTGCTGGACGAACCGACCGCTCATCTCGACGAGGCGGCGGAAGCGGCGCTGATTGGGGTGATCCGTGAGGGTGCAAGGAGCCGCACCACAATCATCGCCACCCATTCCGAGCGGCTGGCCGCGATGGCCGACCGCGTCA
>NZ_JBSTUI010000003.1:0-219984 GCF_054165765.1 Roseomonas sp. WA12
GGCCTCCTAGGTAATTCGCAGGCGGGATTCCTTATTGACACAAACATCCTGCAACACCTCGCCTCTGAATATCCTGAAAAGACGGCTTGTCGGGCCGCTACGGGTAGGTCAGGGGTGCTTCGGCCAGTCGCGCCTGATGATGGGCGACGGGTGAGGAGCTGCGCCTGGGTGGGCGAGAGAGGCATCGTCGCCGTTGTTCCCGGTCCAGGCCTACTCATCAGGTCCTGCGCCCCAAAGTCTTGCCGAGGGCAAGTCAGGGTAGCATGGGTGGGGAGTGCCTCACCGCGCTCGTGTGCCTTGCTCCGTTCAGCGATAAAACTGAACGCGGACTTGCAACAATGCAGCATCGGTGTTCGCGGCGTTCAACCAACGACCGTGACCCTGGCCGAGCGCTGCTCTGAAGCATGGGCCATTCACCGCATTGATTTATAGGCGCAGGCCATCACCTCCGACCCTGACTTATGCCCCCATTCTCAATCAAGAGTAAATTGAGCTGGTTTGTATACCGTTGGTAGCAC
Organism: Roseomonas sp. WA12; assembly: GCF_054165765.1. Classification (NCBI taxonomy): domain Bacteria; kingdom Pseudomonadati; phylum Pseudomonadota; class Alphaproteobacteria; order Acetobacterales; family Roseomonadaceae; genus Roseomonas; species Roseomonas sp. WA12. Next base: position 519 of record NZ_JBSTUI010000003.1, read on the forward strand.
ATCAGGCACTCGTGGCTTTGTTGTTTTGCTAAGTGCCAATGGATCACACTGATTGTGCACGTCGACTGCCGAGGCGACCAATTTCATTGATTTGTTGATCGCGTCGGGAAAATGCGATCCAGCTACAATACCGCCCATGATGACCGAGCCCTCAGGTCCCGCAATGCCTCCGTTAACAATAGCAGTCTGTGTGTTTTTAAACATAGAAATATATTCATCAACGGCTTTGTAAGCATTGATGGCCAATTCAGTCAGTGCCACGCCGCATAAAACCTGCTGGCTCCTGCTTAACTTGGAAATATTCATTTTCTGTTTGATAAGATGGATGCCTGCATCAGTACTACTCAGACTATCTCCCTTTAGGACATAATCTGTTATTATATTCACTGCAAGGTAAATCTGATCAGCCACCACTTTCTGGTCCGAGTAATCAGAAGATTTTTGCGAACTCTCGGCGAGCCGCTCGGCAACTGCTTTGTAGGTCTTCTCGACGGCGAATTTGATCACGCCCTCTTTGAATTTTTCTGCAGGATCAGGAATCTTAGTCTTGCCAGACACTCTGCCCCCCTTCTGCCGGCACAATTATTACAACATCACCATGATTGATCGCAGACGACTGCACAATCCAGAGAGACAGAACTTTCAAGGGGCGACTGCGCTCATCGACCAGCGGAAATCTGCGGGCAATGGTGGCAAACTCAGGCCTGCGCAGGCTGGCGACGACGGCTTCATAGCGTCTCGCCCAGCCGCGCCGTGGATTGCTCACTCTTCACGCCTCACCTTAGGCTGGTCGCGTACCCAGGCTCGCCTAGCCACCCTCAAGGAAGATATCGCGCCGGCCGCGCAGAACTGCCGTCGTGACGCCCAGTGCCCGCCCGCGAGACCGTATCCAGGGCCTCGGTCTGGAGCAGCCGCAGCGCCGCGCCCCGCTTACAGTGCCGTGACCTCCGCCAACCCCGGCCACGCCTCAGCGCCATTCATCGTCCCTGGACTCATCATGCACCCCATCCGCAGATACCGTCCGCTTGCGGAGTGTCTCAGACGACCGTGAGCCGGAGCACAACCTACGAGCGAGGCGCGGAGGGACAGCTTCCTAGCCCCGGGCCAGGCAGGAAAAATGGACTGCTGCTTTGCCCGGGGCTGAATGCTCTCCTCCAGAGCTTTGCGTCTCGCTGGCGCTCGTTTTGTACTTGGCAAGCCAACAAAATCGTTGCAACATGGAACCGTAATTCTGCGGAAACCAAGAGACGATGGTTGCACGCAACACGCTGTTCGACGCCGAATTCTACCTGAGCCGCTATGCCGACGCAGCAGCCGCAGGGGTGAACCCGCTTGAGCATTATCGAACCTTCGGCTGGCGCGAAGGACGCGATCCAAACGCGTATTTCAGCACCACAGGTTACCTCGCCATCAACCTCGACGTAGCAGCAGCAGGCGTCGACCCGCTCGAGCACTACCTAACATTCGGCTGGCGCGAGGGACGCGACCCTTCCGGCCATTTTGACGTAGAGCGGTATCTTGCAGCAAATCCAGCCGTGGCCGATGCAGCACTTGAGCCGCTCAACCATTTCATTGAACAGGGCCGAACTGCCTTCCCTGCAATCGGTCATTCGATCAGCAACGGTTTCGACCGTGATTATTATCTTTGGCACAATACCGACGTAGCAGCAGCAGGCGTCGACGCGCTTGAGCACTACCGAACCTTCGGCTGGCGCGAGGGACGCGCTCCGAACGCGTACTTCGACACTGAGGGCTATCTCGCCGCCAACCCCGACGTTGCGGCAGCAGGTTTCGACCCGCTGGAGCACTACGTAACATTCGGCTGGCGCGAAGGGCGTGACCCTTCGGCAGCGTTCGATACAAGGACCTACCTTGCATTCTATGTCGACGTCGCTGCCACATACATCGATCCTCTTCAGCACTTCCTGCGCTTCGGCATCTACGAGGGCCGGCTATCCTTTGCCGATGGCTCGTTCGTCGACCTTCCCGTTTTTGCGAGCGGCGAAACCTACCGGGCATCCGAGGACACGCCCGTCCGATTTGATGCGACCGTGGGGCTGCTCGCGAACGACAGAGCGTCGGAGGGTGGACCCTTCCTGGTCGCCGGCACCTTCGCGACCGAGGCAGGCGGCTCGATCATCGTGTCGGTGGACGGGTCGTTCACCTACACGCCGGCCACGGATTTCAACGGAACGGATCGCTACGCCTACGCCGTGCGCGACGCGGATGGGAGCGAGGCCACCACCGTCACCGTCTTCGAGGTGGCTTCCAGCACCGACGTCCCCGTCCTGACGGGGAGCAATCTCTCGCTTCCGGGGGGGACGGAGGCCCGGACCGTCCGGCTGGACGTAACGGGGAGCTTCGGGGATGCCGCGACTGTTCAGGTCCAGTGGCTATGGGGCGATGGCGAGGTCAGCACGGGAACCCTGTCCCCGACCGCCGGTGGGCGCTCCTTCTCGGTCACTGCGAGCCACCACTACGCGGCGCCGGGCGCCAGGAGCGAGGCCTTTGCCCCGACCGTGCGCCTACTCGACGCGGGGGGCGTGTTAGTCGCAGCCTCGTCCCAGGCGGTCGAGTTCGCGCCGGACGTGGTCGAAAGCTTCAATGTGCAGCGGATCGGCGCGACCAACTTGGACTTCTTAGGTATTAGGCCCGCCTTCTCCGCAAACGGGCGTTACTTGGCCTTCGTCGGTGATGCGAGCGCATTCCTTCCCGGCCAGACCTTCACCTCACAGGAGGTGCTCCGGCGTGACCTGCAGACCGGCGCGGTGGACCGGGTCGTCGCCGATTCGACTGGCAACCTGCCGAGCTTCAGCAACAGCCGGGGAGCTGACATTTCCTCGGACGGACGCTACGTCGTCTTCACGTCTCGCGCGACAGGGCTGACCGCGAACGACAGCGGAAACTGGGAGGACGTCTTCCGTAAGGACCTGCTGACCGGCGAAATCCTTCGCGCGAGCGAGTCATCCTCCGGCAGCGAGGGCGGTTTCCACAGCTTCGATCCTGCGATCTCGGCTGACGGCCGATACATCGTCTTTAACAGCGCCGCCAGTAACCTCACCGCCGGCCCCGCCCAGCTCATCGGCTATGACACCTTCCGCAAGGACCTCGTAACCGGCGAGGTTGTCCGGGTCGGGACCACCGCCTCCGGTACACTGGCGAACGCTTATTCCTTGTCTCCGCCAGGGGCACCGGACGTGTCCGCGGACGGACGCTACGTCGTGTTCGAGAGTGCGGCGACCAACCTTACCGGGTCGCCCGACGGCAATTCCTCGGTTGACCTGTTCCGGAAGGACCTGAACACCGGCGCGATCGTCGTCGTCACCGCGAGCACCTCTGGCATCCTCTCGGATGCCGGTGGGCAGGATGCGAAGGCGTCGGCGGATGGCCGGTTCGTCGTTTTCTCGAGTCGCTCCGTGAACCTGATTGCCGGCGACACGAACGATGCCGCGGACATCTTCCGCAAGGACCTAACCACGGGGGAGGTCATTCGGGTCAGCGCCTCCGCGACCGGTGTTCAGGCTGATAGCGGAAGCTCGGACGCCGCGGTTTCGGCGGATGGGCGCTTTGTGGTCTTCTCCAGCGACGCGACGAACCTCGTCGAGGGCGATACCAACGGGGTCGCCGACATCTTTCGGAAGGATCTCCTGACCGGCGAGTTCCTGCGCCTCAGTGTCAGCTTTTCTGGGGCGCAGGCGGACCGTAAGAGCATGCTGCCAGCGATCACGGCGGACGGGCGCGTCGTCGCCTTCGCGAGTGATGCCACCAACCTCACCACAGATTCTCCTGCTGATTTCAGCGAGGACCTCTTTCTCGTGGACACGGCTGCGGCGGCCGGCAACGGTGGCTTCGCCCTGGTCGGCGGTGTCACACGGGATGCCCTCGTCGGCGGCTCGGGAGCGGACACCATCACGGGCGGTGCCGGCGACCAAGCCCTCCGCGGGAACGGTGGCGCCGATCGCTTCGAGTTCTCCCCCGGCCATGGCCGCGATGTCGTCGCGGATTTCGATCCCTCTGACGGAGACGTGCTCGTCCTCGTGGGTTTCGGACCGTCCCTGGACAGCGCCTCGGACGTGCTCGCGGCGGCCAGGCAGGCCGGCCCGGACGTCCTGCTCCTGACCGGGCCGGACAGCTCGATCACCTTGCGGGATTTTCCTCTTGGAAGCGTTTCGGATGATGTCTTCGCCTTCGCCTGAGTGCGACGCCATGCAATCCGGCGCGCCGCCCTCTCGCCGTCGTGCGACGCGGTCCCTGGCTCACGCCGCGGCGACGCTGCTCGTCGCGCTCGCAGCGGCGCCGATTGCACTCGCCCAGCCAGTGGCTCCGTCGCCGCCCCTCTCACCCTCGGTCGATCCGCTCGACTCCGCCCTTGCCGAGCGGCTGGACAATCCCGGCGAACCGGCCGCCGCCGTCCGCTACGCCCGCCTCGCGGCCGAGCGTGGGCAGGGGCGCGCCGCAATCGCCGCCCTCGAGCAGGTGCTGCGGCTCGACCCGTCGCTCGACAACATCCGTCTTGAACTTGCCTCGCTGCACCTGACCGCCGGTTCGGCCGACCTAGCCGCTACCTACGCCCGACAGGCACTGCAGAGCCCGGAGATCCCGCCTGCCGTCGCCGAGCGGGCACGCCGCCTGCTCGCCGAGGCCGAGCGCGGCTCTGCGCGCTCGCTGCTCGACGTCACCCTCTTCGCCGGCACGCGCTACGACACCAATGCGAACGAGGCCACGGCGCTCGGCACGGTCGGCGTCTTCTCCCCCTTTGCGGGCAGCATCGTGGACATCACGCCGGACGTGCGCGGTCGCTCAGACTGGAGCGCGGTCTTCTCCGGCCAGCTCGCTCATCGGCAAGACCTCGGCCTGCAACGCGAGGGCACCTGGGAGACCAATCTCGCAGCTTTCGAGCAGCGCTTCGCGCGGATTGCGCGCGTCTACGATCTCTCTGTGCTTTCGCTCGACACCGGCCCTCGCATCGGCGTGGCCGAGTTCGGCTCCGGCGGCAACGTGGCGCAGCTCGCACTCCGTCCCTACTTTAGTGCGACATGGATCGGCTATGGCGGTGAGACCTATTCCTGGCTCTACGGAGGTGGCCTCACGGCCGAGCTGCGGCTTCCACCACGCTGGACGGCTGAGCTGTCCCTCCTCGGCCGTTTCGGCAACTACGAGAATACCGACTTCCGCCCCCGTGCACGCGACTACACCGGCCGGGAAGGCAACCTGGTCGGCGCGGCTACCTATGCCGTCTCGGCGGGGACGCGCGTAACGGCGGCGCTGTCCTACACCGCCGCCGGCGCCCGCCAGTCCTACTACGACCGGGAAGGCTATGGCGCGGCGCTCTCCTTCCAGACCCTCATGCCGGTTACCGCCTCCTACGAGGTCGGCCTCTCGGCCCGCGCCGGCGTCCGGCGCCTGTCCTTTAACGGGCCCGATCCCCAGATCAATCCGGACCGTCGCCGCCGCGACACGCGATGGTCGACTGGCGTCTCGCTCATCCTGCCGGTGGCGGGATCGGTCGCCGTCATGCTTGAGTATGACTGGTACGACCAGACCAGCACCTACGGCTTTTACCGCTACAACAACCACGCCGTGACGTTCGGTGTCCGCGTCGCGCTCTGACGCGGACACCGGCCACCCGGAACGGCCAGCCCGGACGGGCTCAACAAGGGGTAGCAAGGGATGTCAGCAGGTTCCGGAACGACCGCGCCGATCCGCCGGACGCGGGCCGCGTATCTCCTGACGGCCGCGACGCTGGTCGCGGCTGCCTCCACCCCGGCCATGTCGCAGGACGTGCTCGGCGGGCGCATCGTGCAGGGGCGCGCTGCGCAGGCGGGCCGCGCGGCGGCGCCAGCCGCACTTCTCCCCGGCGAACGGGTCGCCGCCCGCCCGGGATCCTACGCGGAGCTCGTCTTCACCGACGGAACCTCGATCGTCCTTGAGGCCGGCGCGGATTTCACTCTGACCGCGCCGGTCACCCGCGACCCGACCACCCAGCGCTTCCTCGTGCGCGGGACATCTTCTCGCGGGCGGCTCCGGGTCAACGCCTCCGACACGACCGACGTGATGGTCGCGGTGGCCGGCGGGACGGTGCGCGTCGTGGCCGCCTCCGCGGTCCTTGAGGCCGGGCCGGAGGGATCGGCGACGCTGGTCGGCGGCGGCCGGCTGGAGCTGCGCCACGCCAACGGACGTGAGGACGCGGTGCGCCGGCCCGGCTTCACCGTCGCCTTCGAGAATGGCGGGCCGCGGCGGCGAACCCGCGAGGAGATTGCGGCGCTGGTCAGCCCTTTCGCGCCGGTCGAGCGCGGCGTTTTGCGGTCCGGCGGCGCCACGCGGAACCAGAACGAGGAAGAGGCGCCGGCGTCGGGAGATCTCGCCACGATTGTCGGCTCGGGCGGCCTCGGGGCGCTCGGCACGCGCAACGAGGGCAGGAGCTTCGGCGCCAGCGGAGGCGGCGGTGGCACGGGCGGTGGTGGCACGGACGGTGGTGGCACGGGCGGTGGTGGCACGGGCGGTGGTGGCACGGGCGGTGGTGGCACGGGCGGTGGTGGCACGGGCGGTGGTGGCACGGGCGGCGGTGGCACGGGCGGTGGTGGCACGGGCGGTGGTGGCACGGGCGGTGGTGGCACGGGCGGTGGTGGCACGGGCGGCGGTGGCACGGGCGGCGGTGGCACGGGCGGCGGTGGCACGGGCGGCGGTGGCACCTCGACGGGGCCACGTTCCGCCGCCTCCCTTAGCCTCGCCCAGTTCGCGCTCGACCCGAGCCGCGTCGGCGGCTCGTCCATCTCGGCGCCGCGCCCGAACAGCGGGACGACCGTCATCGGCTCGGGCAATTCGCAGGTGGACCCGACCTCCCAGGATCCGGACGCCAACCTGCTCGGCATCGCCACCCAGCAGCGCTTCGGCACCGGTCGTGTCCGCCGCTTCGCCGGCGCGTCCTCGGGCGCCGCTGGCCGTACCACGCGGGATGACCGCGGCGTCGTCGCCGTGCCAGCCCAGGGCGGGAACCCTGCCGTCCGCGGCGTCACCGGCGCCCTCTTCGCGCCGCTCGCCACGACGACGCTGTCGCAGGCGGGAGGGCGGCCGATCTACGACGCCACGGCTCGGGTGGGCATCGTCAATCCAAATAACTTCGTCCCCTACGACCTGACATCCGCCTTCAACGTCGTGGAGGTACCGCGCGTCAGCGTTGCCGATGCCGGCACTCCCGTCGCGCGCATCTATTCCACCCCGTTCAACCCCGGCACATCCGCGAACGACTACACCGCCTCCGACGGCAGCCTCTGGCCCCGGACTGGCGTCTATGTCGAGCGACGGTCGGACGGCGTGGTGCAATCCTTCAGCGGCAGGAGCATTTCCGATACGGTCGCTTTCGCCGCTGCCGTGGAGGACGCGATCACGCGGACCCGCGCCGGCGTGATCTCCGGAGTGATCCGGGCGTGGGAAGCGCCGCATTACGTCGCGACGAACGGGGACAGCTACATTCGCTACGGGGTTTATCGGGCCGAGACGGGTACTATTAACGGCCAGCTCCTGACGGATGCGCAGTTCGCCGCCGCCGTAGAAGCGGCCATCCGCTACGGGGGCCTCAACCCTCTCCAGGACATCCGCCACATCGTCTACAACGGCAGCGCACTTTTTGAGGTCGGCCTGCACGACCAGAGCGTCCCGCAGGATACTCCGACGAATCCAATCCCCCCGCCCGTGGTACAGCCGGCGCCGCCAGGCCTTGCGGCAGGGCAGGTTGTGCGGCTCTTCGGCGACATCGGCCTGATCGTCTACGGCGGTGACCAGGCGCTGCCGCCCATCCGGACTACGGAAGGAGGCGTCGACACCGATGGCATCTCGGACAGCCGCAATACGAACGTCGACGTCACGACGGCGCTGCCGCGCATCTTCATCATCGACAAGGTGACGCAGAGCAACGAGGCTATCTTCCGCGAGCGCGGCATCGAGAGCGGCGAGCGTTACTTCGTCATCGGCGGGACGCCGCTGGCGCCGGTGGCGGACGGTCTGCCCGGCCTACCCGCCGGCCGGGTCACCCGCTTCGCTATCTCGGACGGGCTGAACCCGACGAATGCCGGCGTCACCACCGACGGCAGCCGGGGCTTCCAGACCGGGCTGACGATCCAGGACCAGTTCGTCGCCCCCGGCTCGCCTGCACAGCCGACCGCCTTCAACCGCTTCAACGCCTTCCGTCCGGACGAGACCTTCGTGAACCGCCCAACGGACCCGCGCGGCTCACCCGTCTATCGCGGCGAGACCCTCCGCGGCGATACACACCTCCTCGTCGTGGCCGGCGCCGCCGGCGCGCCGTCACCTGCGATGCGGGCCGACCTGGAGGTCTCGGCCGATGGCCGCAGCAGCGGCTCCGTGTCCGTCGGCGGCATCCGCCTCCACTCGGGCTCGCTCGTCCTCTCAGGCAGCACCTACGGATCGGCGCGCCTCGACACGGCCCGGGCGTCACTCGCCATCGTCTCCGCCCTCGGCTCGCTCGGCACCGACGAGACGGGGACCGGTGCGCACATCTTCCCCCTCGCAAACCCCGCCGGCGCGGGTACCATCGGTCACTTTGCGATCGGCGAGGCGGACGTGACCCTCGGCGCCCCTGGCGGGCCCGCGCAGGCCGGCAACACCACGACGGTCAGCGGACCGTCCACCGACATCTTCGGGTTCACGCGTCTCGCCACCAACGTCGGCGCGCCTGGAGGCGCGGGCGTGCCCTTCGGCCCGCTGCCCGTAGGCGGGCTGCAGGGTTTCGCCGCCGGCACGGTCGAATCCTTCTCGCTCGGCGCAGGACAGACCTTTGCGGTCGCGACCACCGGCCTGGGTGGCGTGGACATCCAGCCCGTGGGCGCGAACGAGCTCCGCGCGACGATCGCGCTCAGCCCGCGCGCCGCGGGGGAGCTGCCCTACGACCCGCAGGCGGGGCGCGCGCCCGTCGGGCGCCGTGCCGACCGCATCGTCGCCGTCGGCGGGGCACAGCCGGCGGGCGCCGCGCCGCGCTCGGCCGTCGTCTCGCCCGGCACCTTCGCCGCCGTCGACCCGGGCCGGGCCGGCCTCGTGAGCGTCGACTCCGATCTGCTGCGCGGTATCCGCCACCCGGACGGGCGCGGTGCCGGGCCGCAGCCCGCCACCGCCACCCTCCCGGCGAGGGACGGCCTGGCGCCCAGCAACGAGCACCTCGCCTGGGGCTACTTCATGGGCGACCTCGTCAATCAGTCGGGCGGCACGCAGCGCGACCATGTCGGCCTCGGCTTCTGGACGGCCGGACGGCCCGTCTCGGCGGACACGTTGGCGACGCTGACGGGAGGCGCGACCTACCGCGGCGGGATGATCGGATCGGTCGCCGAGCCCGGGCGCCTGCGCACGGTTGCCGGGGCCTTTACCCAGCGCTGGGATTTCGGGGCGCGCTCCGGCTCCGTTACCGCCGATTTCGACAACCGCACCTACGGCGTTTCCGCTTCAATGCCGCAGGGCACCAACGTGTTCACCGGTACCGGGGCCACCGGCGACCGGACCATGGCGGTGCAGGGCGGCTTTTTCCACAACCCGGCGGTGGGCGGGCCTGTGGGCGGCGCCGCGCACCCGGCGGCTGTCGGCGGTGCCTTCGGCGTGCGCGGTCCGGGTTACGGTGCGAACGGCATCTTCGTGGGCTCACGCCGCTAATGCGTCGCCCTGCGCTGCGCCGCCTGGCCGCAGCCGCGGGTGTCGCCATCCTACTCGCCCACGGGCCGGCGGTCGCCCAGGGAAGCCCGGCGCCGCGGGACCCGGCTGAGGCGCTGGGCGCCTCCCGCACCCTCGGGGCGCGAGGTGACGAAGCGGGAGCGCGGCGCGTCCTGGAGGCTTTCCTCTCCAGCCGGGGAGCGTCCCGGCTGGGACAGGTGGACGCGGCGGTGCTGCGCCTTGAGGCGGCGAGGCTGGCCGCTGCTTCGGACGATCCGCAGACCGCCCGTGCGCACATGGCGGAGGCGGCCCGCCTCGCCCCGCTAGGGCTCCGGACGGAGCCGCTCCTGCGCGGGCGCCTGCGGCGAGAGCTGGCGCGTGTGGCGGAGCGTCTAGGGGACCTGCCCCGGGCCGAAGCGCTGCTGGCTGCCGCACTGGAGGATCTTGCAGGAACCGCGCCGAACGAGGAGGCGGCCGACGTGGCCAATGCGCTCGGCGTGATGCGTATCGAGCTGTTCCGCCCGCGCTCCGCCGTGGACAGCCTTCGCCGCGCCCGCGCGATGCTGGACAGGGGACGCCGACCGGCCGATGCCCGCATCGGCGTGCTTGCCAACTTAGTCGTGGCCTGGCTGGAGCTCGGCGAGATCGCGGAGGCGCGGGCCGCCGCGTTGGCGGCCGTGGAAACCGCGGGCGGGGATCCTGCCCTGCGGCGCGTGGCCGACTACGTCTCCGCCCAGATCCGGCTGCGCGAGCTCGACCTGCGCGGGCTCGAAGCCGATCTCGAGCGCCTCTCGGAGGAGGCGCCGCCCGGGGACCCTGTGCGCGCCCATGCGCTTCAGCTCCTCGCAACCTCGCGCTTCGATCGGGGGCGCATGCCGGAGGCCTCCGAGGCTGCCGCGCGGGCCGTCGAGGCATATCAGGCTATCCTGGGAGACCGGCACCCGGCCTTCGCGCGGTCAATTCACACCCTTGGCAGCACGCGTCACGAGATGGGCGACCTCGCCTCGGCAGACAGCCTCTACGCGCGGGCCGAGGAGGTGCTCCGCGCCGCCTTCGGACCCCGCGCCCCTCAGACCCAGGCCACCTCGATCGAGCGCGCCGCACTCGCCGCCCAGCAGGGCAACGTCGAGGAGGCAGAGCGACGCGCACGGGGAGCCCTCGCCGCGTTGCGGGTCGTGCCGGCACCGGACCACCGTCTCGAGGGACTAGCCACCGTCGCCTATGGGCTCGCAGCCGAGCGGCGCGGGCGGCCGAACGAGGCGGGCGACGCGTTCAGGCGGGCGCAGGTGATCCTGGCGGAAGCACGAGGGGCCGGCTCCGTCGATCTTGGTTTCTCGCTCGTCCGCTTGGGCCGCCTTCTCACGCGGGAGCGGCGCTTCACCGAAGCGGTGCCGCCGCTCGACCGAGCTGTTGCGATCTACGAATCGGTTGGTGCGGCCGGAAGCGTGCGGCTGGCCGAGGCGGTCGCCGCCAGGGCCGAGCTGCGCGCCCACGCGGGCGAGCGCCGAGGCGCGCTGGAGGAGGCAGAGCGTGCACTCGCCTTGCTCCGGGGACGGATCGAGGGCGGCGCGACGGCCGAGAGCGTCGGCGGCGAGGCCCAGCGGCGGGGGGGCCGCGAGATTTTCGCCGCGATGGGGCGGCTCCTGGCCGAACAAGGTGATGGTGGCGAAGGCGCTCTCGACGGAGCCTTTGCGGCCTCGCAGGAGGCGCTCAACTCGCGGGCCGGGGACGCGCTGAGGCGCGCGGCGGCTCGGCTAGCCCTCGGGGACGGCACCTTGGCGCAGCTCCTGCGCGAGCGCGAATCAGCGGTCGAGGCGGTTCGTCAGGCCGATGCTCTTGCCCTGAATCTTGCGGCTCAGCCCATCAACACGGGACAGGCCGCGCGCGAGACGGCACGGGTGCGCGTGGCCCGCGAGGCGGCGGCTTGGCGGTTGACCGGGACAGAGGGCGAGCTTGCGCGCCGGTTTCCGTCCTGGGCCAGCTATCTTGCCCCGCGGCCCGCCTCCCTCGCGGCGCTTCGCGCGGTCCTTGCCACGAACGAGGCCGTGGTCGCGCCGGTGCTGTCCGATGAGGCTCCCTTTCTCTGGATCGTGACGCGTGCCGGGGCGAGCCTGCGCTCGGTCCCCGGCGGCAGCGCGGCCCTGAGGGAGGCCGTGCAGCGCGTCAGGGCCAGCGTCACCATCGGCCCCGACGGCCGCCCACCGGCGTTCGATCGGGCTGCCGCGCGGGACCTGCACACAGCGTTGCTCGGCCCTGCGATGGAGGGCGGGCTTCTGGATGGTATCGAACACCTGATCATCGTTCCGGATGGGCCTCTCGGCTCGCTGCCGCCGCATCTCCTGCTCGACGCGCAAGGCCGCTGGCTGGCGGAGCGCTACGCCGTGACAGTCATGCCCACTGTCGCCGCCCTAGTCGCGGCCCGGGGTGTGGCGGACCGACCCTCAAAGGCTTCGCGTGCCTTCCTGGGCATCGGAGACCCGCAACTCAACGATTACAGGCTCGGCAGCGAGGCTGAGGGCGCATCGCCACGACGTGGACCCCCGCCTTCACTCCGCCGCGCTCTGGCGGCCCTTGCCCCACTTCCAGAGACGGCGGAGGAGCTGAACCGCATCGCGGCGACGCTCGGCCGCGGCGAGGCCAACACCGTCCTCCTCGGAGCGGACGCTACCGAAACCGAGCTGCAGGCAGCGCAGCCTGGCCGCTACCGCGTCCTCGCCTTCGCCTCCCACGCCATCATGGCGGGCGAGCTACAGGGATTGACCGAACCGGCCGTGATCCTGACGCCGGGGCAGGAACCGCCAATGGAGGGCCTACTAACTGCCTCAGACATCGCGACCATGTCGCTGGACGCCGAACTCGTGCTGCTGTCGGCTTGCAACACGGCGGCGCCGGAAGCAGGACCCTATGCTGAAGGCCTTTCCGGCCTTGCCAGGGCCTTCCTGCAGGCCGGTGCTAGGGCGACGCTGGTCAGCCACTGGGCGGTGGATAGCCGCGCTACGGTCGCCTTGACGACCGGCTTCTTCGAGAATGCCCGGCAGCAGGACGGCTCCGTCGCGACTGGCCACACGCGGGCAGAGGCGCTTCGGCAATCGATGCTGCGCTTCGTGGGCACCGGCGATCCCGTTCTGGGACACCCCGCGTACTGGTCCCCTTTCGTCGTAATCGGCGGGTAAGGGGTGTTCTGGCCCTCTTACGTACAGCAGATGCGCCGGGCGCAGCGAAGCGCAACTGCCTGCAAAGCGGAAGCCTGTCACGGTGTTGTCAGGTTGACGACGACGGCGACGTCGCGGACCTACCACCGGTGATGGTTTCACACGGCGGATGCAACTCCGGTCACATCTCGCCAGGTGCCGAAAGCGGCATCACGAACGGTCCGGTATGCAGTGGCGGTCAGGCGGTGGCGGAAGAGCTGGAAGTGGTTGTGGATCCGGCTGTGTGTGGAGAGGAAACGTTGCGCGTGGCGCGCTGACTTGAACCGCTGCATCTGCCGCTCTCGTCGTCTTGTTGGCTGGTGCGACACTTCGGCCCGGTTGTTGAGATACCGGCTCTGCCGGTGCTCCACCCCGGGCAGGATGTCGCGCTTCGCGGCGGCGTAGCTCCTCAGCTTGTCTGTCACGATCACCCGCGGGACGTATTGCAAGCCCTTCAGCAGCTTGCGGAAGAACCGTTTGGCGGCCTTGGCGCTACGCCGGCTCTGCACCAGGACGTCGAGCACGTTGCCGTCCTGATCCACCGCACGCCAGAGGAGGTGCTGCTTGCCGCGAATGCGGATGAACACCTCATCCATGTACCATTTGTCGCAGGCTGTGGCCGACGTCGCTTCAGCTCGTTTGCGAACAGCCGGCCGAAGCGCAGGCCCCACTCACGGATGCTTTCGTAGCTGACCACAATACCTCGGGCGGCCAGGATCAGCTCGACATCCCGCAGGCTCAGACTGAAGCAGTGATAGAGCCACACTGCATGCTGGATGACCTCGGCTGGGTACCGGAAGCCGCGGAAGGGATTGAGCGAGGTCGGCATACCAAGGACCCTGCCACTGCCCGATTAAGCCGCCAACCTGACGAGGCCGTACAAAGAGCTGTTGAATCCAACGACTAGGCTGGCGCCGTCAAACGGAACCCATCTGCAACTATTCTCTTGTTTGAGGACGAGATCAATCGGAAGCAAGCAAATCGGTCGCGGCAACCGATTGTTATCGGCCAGACTGCATTATCCAGGTTGAGGATCTCTGACAGCCGCGGCCACCGTCCATGCCATCAATACACGGCACGCCGCGTCGAAATCCTCTAGCCGCATGGCCTCGTCGGGGTTGTGGCTGCCGTTCTGACTGCGGACGAAGAGCATCCCGGCTGGGATCCCGGCTGCGGCGAAGCTCTGCGCGTCATGTCCGCCGCCGCTGGCCATACGGCGGAATGGCACTCCGGCATCTGTGGCCGCCTGGGCGAGCGCATCCACCATTCCGGCATCCATCGATACGGGCGCGCGTGCCTGCTCCGGTCCCAGGTCGAACCGCACGCCGCGGCGCGTCTCGATCTCGTCGACTAGCGCACGGAGGTCCCGGTACAGGGCGTCCAGTGCGGCCTGCTTTCCGCTCCGCACATCCAGCTTAAAGCTGACTTCGCCAGGCACTTTGCCAAAGCCAGCCCTGGGCCCGGTATCGAAGACGCAGAAGGTCATGACCAACTCGTGGCCCTCCCCCTCTAACCGGATCCACGACTGCTCCAGGCGGTGCGCTAGTTCCGCTGCGGCCAGCACCGCGTCACGGCGGTGCCGGCGTGGGGTGGTGCCGGAGTGGTTGTACTCTCCGGCCACCCGAGCGAAGCGGTGGCGACGGTTGCCGGGAAGGCCGAACACGACGCCGACTGGACGGTCCTCCTCCTCTAGCTCCAGGCCTTGCTCAATGTGCAGTTCGACATAGGCCTGAACGTTGTCGAGCCCGAGCTCGCGCTGGCCCGACCGGCACCAGTCCGGATCAAAGCCTGATTGTCGCATTGCCTCTTCCAGCGTCACGCTGCCGTCCATGCGACGTGTCGCCAGCGCGTCCGGATGCAGCAGCCCGAGGGCGGCGCGACTGCCGGGAAAGGGCGTCGGGAACCACGCACCTCCCTCCTCAGACCGGATTGCCATCACCTCGACGTCGCAGCGCGGCACAAAGCCGGCCTTCCGCAGGCCCACTGCTACCGCCAGCCCTGCCATGACGCCGGCAGCCCCATCATAATCCCCACCCTGGCGCACGGAATCGAGGTGGCTACCGATGACGATACGTTTTGCCGACGGGTCGGTCCCGGCAAGCGTCATGTACAGATTACCGGCTGGATCGACCCGGGTGGGTAGGCCCTCGTGTTCTGCCGCGGCACGAACGATGTCATGAGCTTTCTGCTCACCCGGACCGTAACCCTCTCGGGTTACGCCACCGAGGGGATCCTGCGTCGCCTCATGAATGGCCTGGAGCAGCGCGACCGCGAGATCGATGTCGGGCGATGGTTGGTTTGAGGTCATTAAGGGATCTGCGCTGCCAAGATTGCTGACTGTCACGGGACGGCTCAATCCAGCTTCACGCCGGAAGAATGTACGATGCGCTGCCACCGCGGCGCGTCGTCGCGGATCAACTTCGCCAATGCCTCAGGCGTGTCGCTGAGCACTGTGCGGAAACCCAGCGGCCGCAATGCTTCCGTGATGTCGGACTGCGCCGCCGCAACCCGTATGGCTTGAGCCAGGTGCGCAATAATCGGAGCGGGCGTACCGGCGGGCACCATGACGGCGTTCCAGGTGTCCACGTCTAGGTCGCCCAGGCCAATATCATCAAACTCACCCATGCCGGGAACATCCGGCGCGAAGAACTGGCGCCCACGAGTACTAACGGCCAGCGGCTTCGCCGCACCACGCTCAATCAACGGCATAAGGCCAGGGGGTGAATCGAACATCATGTCGATCCGACCCGCGACGAGGTCGTTGATTGCAGGGCCGCCGCCGCGGTACGGAACGTGTAGAATCTGAACCCCGGCTGCCTCGTTGACCGCGGCAATGGTCAGGTGGCTGGAGGTTCCGACACCCGAGGACGCCATGCTCACCCCTTCCGGGTTGGCCTTCGCCCATGTGATGAGTGCCCGAAAATCAGTCCAGCCGCGCCGCGCAGCTGTTTGTGCATTGACCACGCATAAACAGCCGCGCAGCTGTTTGTGCATTGACCACGCATAAACGTGAGCCGTCCGAAATCTGCGTCACGGGCGCGAGATCGGCTTGCGGATTGAAGGGCAGGCGGCTGTAGAGGAACTGAGCAGCACACAGCACAGCAACGCCGACGATACCGACTGTCGTTCCGTCGGGTGCGGCCTTTGCAATAGCGTCGCTGCCGATAATACCTCCGGCACCGCTTCGGTTTTCGACGACGACCGACTGTCCCAGCACGGGCATCAGCCGGTCAGCAAGGAGCCTGCCGAGGGTGTCGATGGCGCCACCCGGCAGAAACGGCACGATGAGGCGGATCGGACGACCACCTGCAATTGGTTGTGCGCCAACATCCGCCGAGGACATGCCTGCGAGCACAGAGCCCAGCAGCACCGAACGACGCCCATGCTGTCCCGACATCATTGCACGTTCCTCCGACCTTGCCGCGCACCTTATGCGCCGTACAGACCTTCACCAACTGTCTCGCGAGCATGGAAGTTCCAAAATTTCCAACAGCCATAGGCTGACCCTCTATGGCGGCTGAAATTGTCGTTTCCGCCGAAGTAGGACACTTCGTCTCCGGGGGTGTTCACCACCTAGCAACGGTTGTTGGTGGGTGGTGAACAGTGTCGGCGCTGACGTCTTCGGCACTTGCTTCGAGTGTTTGCGCTTGCAGGAACTCGTCTCCGAGGGCGCTCAGTGGAAGTGCCGACTTCGAATCCTGACAGCTGGGTTAGCAAGGAAATTCGGTAGGCGAGCCGCCCGTGCTGCAAGAACCGCGTCAGTACAGGAGGTGCCAATGGCGGCGAAGCTCTGGTCAGTCCAGGAGAGGGCATGGGGCGTCGCGATAACGTTTGGTGCTTGTAGAATGGGAGTGTCAGGTGCGGGAGGCTCGGGGTCGAAGACGTCTAGCCCGGCTCCGGCCAACCGGCCCTCCTCCAGCGCCTCGGCCAGCGCTGCCTCGTCCACGGTACCGCCGCGGGACGTGTTGATGAGGAACGCGCTGCGCTTCATCCGGGCAATCCGCTCGCGCGAGACGATGCGGGCCGTGGCGTGGTTCAGCGGACAGTTCACCGTTAGTACGTCGCTGCGCTCGAACACCTCGTCCAGCTCCACGAGTTCCACGCCCAGGCTCGCGGCCATGGCCAGATCCGCATAGGGATCGTGGGCGATCATACGCATGCCGAGCGGGGCGGCGAGGCGGAACATCTCAGCGCCGATATTTCCGATACCGATCGAGCCCAGTATGCGGCCGACCAGCCCCACGCCCATGAAGGCGCTACGCCGGGCGAAGCCGGCGGGGCCCTCGCGCGTCAGCGCGTCCTTCACCATCAGCCGGCCGGTCAGGGCGAGCATCAGCGTGATGATGGCGACGGCAACGGGCCGCCGCACGGCGTCGGGGGTGATAGCGACGGCGATGCCGGCCTCGGTGCAGGCAGCTGTGTCCACCTGGTCGAAGCCCACACCGTAGCGGGCGATGATGCGGAGCCTGCCATCCGGTGCGATGCTGCCGCGCTCGAAGCTTTCGCCCAGCAGGATCAGCGCGTCGATGCCCGCCACCTGCTCAGGCGCGATCACCGGGCCGGGGGACAGGCGGACAAGTTCGATGCCCGGATCGCGCTCCAGTGGCGAGAGGTCGAAATCCGGATAGGCGGGCGTTCCGTCAGGCTTGAGGAAGCCGCCGGAGAGGGCGACGCGGAAGCTCATGGCGCAGACTCCCGCAACAGCGCCACGCCCTCGGCCACGCGTGAATGGATGGCCGCGATGTCGGAGCAAAGGCCGAGCGTGTCGTAGCCCCGTGCGGCCAGGGCCTGCGCCTCGGTAGCAGAGGCGGCGAGGCGGCCAAACGCCTTGCCGTGGCGCTTCGCCGCATCTCGCACCCGCGCCTCCGCGGCGAGGAAGTCGGGATGATCGAACTGGCCGGGAATTCCGAGGGAGCAGGAAAGGTCCATATGTCCGATCCAGAGGCAGTCCACCCCTTCCAGCGCGGCGATTCCTTCGGCGTTTTCGGTGCCGGCGCGGGTTTCGATCTGGATGAGGATGGCTTTGCGCGCGTCCGTCGCGGCCATCTTCTCCGGCGCTGGACCGGGTGCGTAGCCGTCATGCGCAACCATCATCGCCACACCGCGCGTGCCACCGGAGGGCGGATAGGTGGCCCAGGCCACGAAGTCCCGCGCCTGATCCACAGTCGAGACCAGTGGCGCCATGAGCGCGTCCGCTCCCATGTCCAGGGCGCGCGATACCTCATGGGGATGGCGATGAGCCACGCGCACTACCACGGGAAGCGCGGCAGCGCGGCCCCCCATGCAGACGGCCTTCACGGTCTCGAAGCCAAAGCCGGAATGCTCCATGTCCAGCACCAGAAAGTCGGCGCCGGCCTGCTGCACAATCATCGGTAGGCCCGGCGTGGCGAACTCCATCGCAAAAAGGCCGAGCTTCAGCCCGGGGGAGGTGAGGCGCTTTCTCCATTCGGCATGGGGCATGGACGTCTCCGCTTGACCTGTCATTCTGATGTCGGACAACCTGACAGTAAGCGGCAGGGCCGTGAAGGAGGAAACATGCCGATTCAGTCCATGAGGTGCGGCCTGACCGCGCTTGCCCTAATGTTGTCCGGGCCCGTCCTGGCACAACCGGCACAGGATTTCCCCAGCCGCCCCGTGCAGATGCTGATCGGTTTTCCTGCGGGCGGCGGCGCGGACCTGATCGCCCGCTCGCTGCAAAGCACCTTCCAGGCGCGTCTCGGCCAGCCCGTGGTGATCCGCAATGTCACCGGAGCAGGCGGCACTATCGCCTCCGCCCAGGTCGCTCAGGCGCAGCCGGACGGTCACATCGCGCTCTTCGCGCCACTCGGCGGCGGCACCGTCTACATGCCGCACGTGCTCCCTCTTCCCTTCGCGCCAGATGCGCTTCGGCCGGTCTGCGCGGTGTATGACGGGCCCGGCACGCTAATGGTCGCGACCGACAGCCCCTTTCGCACGCCGCAGGAGGTCATCGCAGCGGCGCGCGCAAAGCCGGGCAGCCTCTATTACGGCACGCCGGGCGCCGGTAGTCCGGCGCATATCGCCATGGCCGGCCTGACCCGCGCCCTTAACCTAGAGATCGAGCACGTGCCCTTCCGCGGCTCGGCCGACATCGCGTTGGCCATGCGCGCGGGGCAGGTGCAGTTCTTCGCTGATGCCTTCAACATCGCAACGCAACTGGAACTGCGCCCCATCGCAGTCTTTGCACGCGAGCCGCTGGCCATGGCACCCGAACTGCCCCTCATGCGGGACCTCGGTTACAACTTCCTATTCTCCATCCACGGCGGAATCTTCGTGCCGAAAGCTACACCGGAGCCGATCGTACAACGGTGGGAAGCCGCGTGCCGATCGGTGCTGCAGGATCCGGGGGCGCTGGCGGCGCTGGCGAGGATGAAGGTGCTGCCGAACTTCCAGACCGGCGCCGACTATGCCGTCTTCCTTCAGCGCGAGCACGAGGAGGTCGGACGCATAGTACGCGAGGCCGGTATTCCCAGGCAGGATTGATCCCTGGCGCGCGCCGATGGCAATAGGCGGTCCATGACCCAGGCCGATCCCATCCGCCGTCGGCGCCTGCACGAGCTCCTGGCCGAACGGCTCCTCGCCCGCATCGCGGAGGGCGATCCTGCTCCGGGCGAGGTGCTTCCTTCTGAGGCAGAGTTGGCGGCCCGGCACAATGTCGGCCGCCCTACGGTGCGCGAGGCGCTGCAGAAGCTGGAGGGGATGGGTGTCATCGCCATTACCCACGGCGAGCGCGCGCGAGTCATCGAACCCTCGGCCAGCCGAGTGCTCGAAGGGATGGCCGCCTCGTTCGTGCATTTTCTGACGGCTGCGCCTGAAAACATCGCGCATCTGCAGGAGGTGCGGCTGCTGGCCGAGGAGGCGATGGTTCGGCGATGCGTCAGTCGCGGCGTGGCCCTGACAGCACTGGAAGACTCGCTCCTACAGCAGGAGAAGGCTATCCGGGTCGGGAAAGGCTTTTTCATCGCCGATGTGGAGTTCCACGTCGCAATCGCCGTTGGTGCGGGGAACCCCCTTCTCCCTATTTTCCTTCGCGCCATGCTAGACTGGCTTGGCGCCTTCCACGCCTCCACCGTTCGCCTCTCCGGCTTCGAGGGACTCGCTCTGGAGGAGCATCGTGCCGTCTTCGCGGCGATGCGAGCCGGCGATGCGGACGCGGCAGCGTGCGCAATGCGAGCGCACCTCCTACGATCGTCCAGCCTCTACGGCACTCATCAGCGCGCCTAGATGAGCGCGTACAAGCCATGGAAGGACTAGCGTATCGGAGCGCTCCCTTGCTGAGCGATGGTCGCGTGGTCCTTCAAGCTTGTTTGCACGGCGGCCAGTTTCTCCGGGTTGCGCACGACGTAGATTGCGACAATCCTTCCATCCTTCACATCCAGCGCTGTGGTTTGAGGCAGACCGTCTGTTTCCAAAGTAATGTAGCCCGGCAGGCTGTTAATGCGGCCGAGGTACAGCAACGGCACGGGCGGTAGGCGACCTTTGCGGGACAGGCTAGTGAAGAAGCGGGTGACTTTCTCGGCACCTTTGACTGGATTGAGAATGGCACTGCGAATACCGCCGCCATCTGAGTGCAGGACCACATCTCCGGCGAGGAGTTGGCGCAAGGCCTCCTCATCCCCGTTGCGTGATGCGGCGAAGAAGACCTGGGCAATGCGCCTCGCTTCGTCATCGCTCACGCTTTGGCGCGGCTGGGCCTCGCCAAGATGCACGCGGGCGCGCGTGGCGAGCTGGCGACAGGCAGCCTCACTCCGGCCGAGAAGGGAGGCAATCTCGGCGAAGGAGGTTTCGAACAGGTCGTGCAGGATGAACGCAGCGCGTTCGGCTGGAGAAAGGCGCTGGAGGGTGAGCAGGAAGGCAACAGAGATGTCCTGTGCCTGCTCAAGGGCGGCCTGCTGAGGCGGCTCCCCTTTTTCAACCAGGGGCTCGGGAAGCCAAGGGCCAACATAGGTCTCGCGGCGATGACGGGCGGACTTCAGGTGGTCCAGGCTGAGTCGGGCCGCAGCTTTCAGAAGCCACGCGCGGGGTATCTCAATCCGCGTCCGATCAGCGCCGTTCCAGCGTAGGAAGACCTCCTGGGCGATATCCTCCGCCGTGGCGAAGGAGCCGGTCATACGATAGGCGAGCCCGATCAGGTCGGCACGCACCGGATTGAAGGATTCCGTGGGATCGGGCTCGCCAGTCACGGTCAGGCGGCCGCTGCGACGGGAAGCTGGCTGGGGACGCTGCGGAAACCGATGGCGAGGCGGTTCCAGGCGTTGATTGTACCGATCAGGACGGAGAGCTGAACCGTTTCCTCGTCGGAAAAGTGGGCACGAAGCCCCTCATAGACCTGGTCAGGCGCATGGGTCTCGGCGACCAGGGTCAGCGCCTCGGTCCAGGCCAAGGCAGCGCGCTCGCGGTCTGTGTAGTGCGGCGCCTCGTGCCAAGCATCCAGCAGAAGGAGCCGGGCTGGGCTCTCGCCAGCCTTCATGGCGTCGCGCGTGTGCATCTCGATGCAGAACGCGCAGTTGTTGAGCTGAGAGGCGCGGGTCTTCACGAGTTCGATAAGGCTGTGCTCCAGGCCACTGGAGAGCACGGCGTTCTCCAATGCCATCATCGCCTGTAGGAGCTTGGGCGCGGCGGCGAAGTAGTTCAAGCGCGGGGTCATGAAGGTTCGTCCTATCCAGGGTTGCGCCCATAGGACGAAGTGGCACGGCCAGATGTGACATCTCCGACGAAGATTCTTTGGGAGCTTGGATGGTGACTGGCTGACAGCCATGGCAGGCGGAACGCCCGGAGCGCAGGACTCTGGCGGACGACACAAAGCTGGCCGGTGTGTCTTCCGCTATCGCCGCCGTAGTCTGAAGCCGAACTCACACGTGCAACAGCACTCGACCTCCGGGTCGCCCGTTCCCGGAGTTCCTCTGCACCTCAGAAGGGTCGGCTCTCCCCCTATACTAGGTGCTCTCCGAGCAGGCTTCTGATCGCAGTTCTAAGTTTGGGAAGAAAAGTAGCGACGGCACGTCACATCCGCCGTCTCCCGCTCGTCCTATCGAGCAAGCAAGCGATCCTCGAAGGGGCGTCGCGAGCAAGCAACGATGAAGCAGATGAACGGTGTCGTGATCGGAGCAGCGGCCTCGCTGGCTCAAGAACAATGGAGCAGCTGCACGGTGTCTGACATGGGGTTGTCCCAGCCTCCCGTGGCCCGGATGTCGAACGTGCGCGCCGACAGTTCATCGCGTCCTCGGCCCACTGCCGCAGTCGTCATTACTGCCTCCTCAACCCCATGAAAATGGAACCCAATCATGCTTCGCCAATTCCTCTTCGCCGCGGTGGCCACGACGATCCTCACTGTGTCTCAGGCATTTTCCGCGGAGCCCAGAGAGGCGACCGTTACCCTCGTGTACGAGCACCCCCTGCCGAATGTACCAGGCAAAAGCCTCATGGGCGTGCTGGTTGAGTATGGGCCCGGTGGCTCGTCGGCAGCCCATCGCCATCCAGGCTCGGCGTTCATCTACGCGACCGTTCTTGAGGGAGCGATCGTCAGTCAGGTGAACGACGGCGCCGAGACGGTGTACCGATCCGGGCAGAACTTCTCCGAAAATCCGGGCGATCGGCATGCGGTAAGCCGCAACGCAAGCGCGACCGAGCCGGCAAAATTGCTCGCCGTTTTCGTTGTCGACAGCGATGAGCGGGTGCTTGTGCTGCCTTACTGACCGGTAGCGATGAGGGTGGGGCTGCGTCCGGCGTCCTAACGTCGAAGTGCGAGCCCCTCCCTTTTTTTCGGGACGGTAGCGAAGGCATTTCCGCAACAACAAGGGCGTCAATGATGGATGAGATGATCGGCGCCGGTCCTTCGCGCCGCCAATTGCTAGGCTGCGCAGCCCTGGCCATCAACGCCGGGGCGGTCGCGTCAGAAGCTTCAGCCCAGCCAGGCCGACCGACCTCCTTCGGGCCCTTGAAGCAGGTTAGGGCGGGGCTACTCGATACCGGGTTTGCTGAACTCGGTCCGGTGGAAGCTCCGGTCGTCATACTTCTGCATGGCTGGCCCTATGATATCCACACCTATGTCGATGTAGCGCCACTGCTCGCACAGAGCGGCTACCGGGTCATCGTGCCCTATCTGCGCGGGTTCGGCTCGACGCGCTTCTTGTCGGCAGGCACGCTGCGCAACGGCCAGCAATCAGTGCTTGCCCTCGACATCCTAGCCTTGATGGACGCCCTCAAAATCGAGAAGGCGATCATCGCAGGTTGCGACTGGGGCGCGCGAACGGCGAACGTCCTCGCTGCACTGTGGCCGGAGCGGTGCAAAGCCATGGTCTCCGTCAGCGGGTACCTGATCGGCAGCCAAGAGGCGGGCAAGGCCCCCTTGCCCCCGCGGACGGAACTCGCCTGGTGGTACCTGTTTTACTTCGCAACGGACCGCGGGCGTGCCGGGTATGAGCAGAACCGTAGCGAGTTCGCTAAGCTCATCTGGCAGCTTGCTTCTCCATTGTGGAGCTTCGACGACGCCACGTTCGATCGGAGCGCCGTTGCGCTCGAGAATCCGGATCACATCGCCATTTCGATTCACAACTACCGCTGGAGGATTGGTCTTGCTGACGGTGAGCGTAAGTACGACGATCTGGAAAAGCGTCTTGCGAGGTTCCCGCCGATCAACGTGCCGGCAATCACTTTGGAAGGTGACGCGAACGGCGCGCCGCATCCGGAACCGTCGGCCTATGCCACCAAATTCACCGGTACTTACGAGCACCGTTTGGTGACTGGGGGCGTTGGCCACAACCTGCCCCAAGAGGCGCCACAAGGCTTCGTGCAAGCCATCATCGACATCGATCAGGCCTGAGATCGCTTCTGGTTAGTGATTTGGTAGTAGGACAGCGCGAGCTGTTGGTCATCGGCCGGTCCTGGCGCGGGGACACGGCCACTGGCCGCAGCAAGGGCTCGGGCGTTGGTGAGCGGATCAGAGGGCGTTGCCATCTCTGGCCAGTCCAAAACGGTCAGGGCGTCCCGCATCCGACAAATCGCTACTGCCTGATCGTCCCTCAACTTCACCACCATATGAACTCCAACGGTTGTTGGCTGGGTTGGCGTCCGTGCGCGAAGCACGGGCGCCTCCAGTCTGAGCGGACGGGGGTGTGGGGGCTACGCCGGCCCAGGCTGGATTTGCGAACGGAAATCGGGAGCGATTCCGGTGTTGGAGCGAGCTAGGCGGCAGCCGAAAGAGCGGCCTGTGGGGGGCGACGGAAGCCGATCGCGATACGGTTGAATGTGTTCATCAGGCCGATCGCAATGGTCAAGTCCACAATCTCCTTCTCGCCAAAAACCGCGGAGACGGACTGAAACTCTTCGTCGGGGATGGCCGTCTCCGCCACGCGCGTGACGGTCTCGGCCCAGCGAAGCGCCGCGCGCTCGCGATCGTCGAACACCGGGCCAGCTTCGTGCCAGACCTGGACCAAGGCCAATTTTTCGGGTGCGACGCCATTTTTGATAAGGTCGCGGGTATGAAGATCGAGGCAGTAGGCGCAGCCATTGATCTGCGAAATACGTAGGAAGATTAGTTCAACCAAAATGGCAGCGAGGCCGCACTGCTTGATGTAGGTGTAGATGCCGCATAGAGCCTTGTAACCGGCAGGAGCGACTTTCTCATAATCAACTCGAATAGCCATAAATCACTCCTTACTTGTTGAGCGTGGCGAGTTCCTTGTAGTCGGTGTCGACGACGAAGACCGCGAGCAGCTTTACGGGCTCGGTTTCACTGACGTTCTCCCCGGCCAGATGATGAGCGCCAGGCTCATCGAAGATGCTCTCACCGGCCTTGTAGACCCGCGGCGGCTTGCCCTCGAGCTGGCTGCGGATGCTGCCAGACACGACATAGGCGGAGATGAACGCCGACTTTGCGTGGTGATGCAGGGTCGAAACGCTGCCCGGCGGGTAGACCACCTCGACCGCAACGAGCGATTTGCCCGGAATGACGTGCGAGCAGTTTCGAACGACGTGATCACCTGTCTTCGGAGGTCCGCGCGCAAAACCTGGGCCTGCCAAAGGTACGCTTGCGACGATTGCCCAAGATATAGGCTCCATCTTTGATCTTCTCCGTCGCTATTTGGGCATGTGGCTGTCGAGCTACTCGCTAGCATCGGTCGTTACGTCGGCGTGACTGCTTGCGGCCACGACAGAGTGTTGGACTTTGCCGGGGTGAACGCAGGCGTCGGCTGCAGCGTCGGCAGCGTGCGCGTCTTGAACGGCCTGCTGGGTGACAGCGATTCTGCCGGAGGGGTCATGACCGTCCTGGAGGAGCAGCATCGGCCTTAGGAAGCGCCCACGCGACACGCGGCAGGCTGCGCATCCAAGATTCAGCTTGAGCGCGGCGGCTGGCGACTGCAGGGTGATTTGGAAGTCGGTCTTTTTCAGGCCGGGGTTGGCGGAAATGTCTTCCCCGATTTTCAGCGTGCAGTCGTTTGCAGCGCCCAGAGACATTCATAGCACCCTGCTGCCTTGACAGTCCTCACGTCGCAGGGTGGCGTCCTGCGTTCTCACGCCCTGAAGCCCCTGCAGATAGAAACCGCGGTCCACCGGACAGGGAGAGCCATAGTCGTGGGCGGCCTCGACTTTCGCGACCGGAGCCAATCCAACGGTGCCTCAAGACTTGTGGCCGTGTCCCCACGTCGGCGCACCTTGCTGGCAACCCCGGCCAGTAGCAGTTGAGCGGCTGACCCTTTGGTGTTGGGACGGTGCAGCTCACGACGATGGGGCTCATGGTGTGTGGCCGGAAGCCATAGGTCATCCGGTCTGACCGGCCGGCAACCGACGCCAGCCTGAAGTTAAGATCGGAGAGCGTGTTCGTCGGAACCAACTCGCTAGCGTCTGCCGGCCGTGTCGATAAAGGATTCACCGTCGCCGGCCTGGTCGCTAGGGGCGACGGTGCTGCGCTTCCCAAGCCTTGTGATGTGGAAAGGCCTGCCAGTGCCGCGCAAACGACTTTTACTGCACCTATGTGCTTCATCTTTTCGGATATCTCCTTTGCCCGAAGATGAACCCAGTCGAAGGTGGCTAATAGAACCAGGATCGGCGCGCCGCAGTGGACCATGCCGGTTGCTGCGAGGGCGAGGCTGCCTCTGTCGACGTGCTGACGGCCTGGGGTGTAGCTTGTTGTTCTCCGGCTAACATCATCAAGGACTGCTGAGCCGGCAACCCGCGAGCGGATCGAGGCTGTCACGGCCGCCTGGACAGACTGGCGCACGCTAGCGATCGTTGAAGAGCAATAGGAGAGCGACAGGAGAGTAATATCGTCACGTCGTTCATCGTGCAAACGAAGGATCGCGAACTGACCCTCCTGCACAGACCCGGCCAATATTTGACAGTCCGCCTCGACGCCTGCTGCAGGCCGCCAATGAAATGAACCTACTCGATCTCCTCCGCTTCCACCCACAATCGTCATCGGATCTATCAACGTCCATTGGTTGTGGAGAAATGCCCCGCTTCTCAAAGCGAACATCATATCTTGCGGCCCGAAACTGTTCCTGGGCGCGCTTGTCGTCGAGCTCTTTTTGGCGAGCGTCGCGGCCGATCGCATCCGCTACGAGTCCTTTGGACCGGCGGACGAGATACTAGCCGCGTAGGGTGACATGGGCCGGCTTGGTCCACTCGGGTTGGCGGTTCCTGGTTCTGACCGGCGTGGCGCGCTGGCGGTAACTCATCATGAACAACGCCAAATTTTTTGAGGGGCCCATGTCCGACCACATTACCAAGCCGGTCATTCTGCCGAACGGGATCGTCCTGCGTCACGCACATGGTCCGGAGGAACTGACCGCCTGCTTTCCCGTAATTTCGCAACTCCGCCCGGACCTCAAAGGTGTGGAAGAGTGGGTCGAGCGCGCCTCGGATATGTCGACGGAGGGCTATCGCGTCCTCGCCGCCTGGGAGAACGATCGAGTCGTAGCGATCGCCGGATATCGGCGGATGGAGAACCTGATCCACGATCACTTCCTGTACGTGGATGATTTGGTGACGGCAGAGGACGAGAGGGGAAAGGGGCTTGGATCGGCCCTCCTGACAGAGCTGTCCGCGATCGGGATCGATGAGTATTGCGGCCGCTTGGTCCTCGACACAGCAGCGACAAACGAGAGCGCGCGGCGGTTCTACAAGCGCGAAGGACTCATCGACGCTGTCATCGGTTTCGTGAAACCCCTGAGGCACCCAGCATGAACATACTCCACATCGATTGCAGCCCGCGTCCAGGCTCGCACAGCCGCCAGCTCTCGGCGGCGATCGTCGAAAAGCTCCTCGCCGTTGCTCCCGGCGCAACCGTTAGCCGGCGAGACCTTGGAACTGAGCCGCTGCCCCACGCCACATCCGATTACGCCACCGCCCTCTCGTCCCAGGCAGCGATGATGGCGGCTTCGGGCGGCGCGTTGGACCTGTCTGAGGCGCTCATCCGCGAAGTCGAGACGGCCGACGCAATCGTCATTGGCACGCCTATGAACAACTTCACCGTTCCTTCAGTCTTAAAAGCATGGATCGATCAACTCCTGAGAGTCGGCCGCACGATCATGTCGACACCGGACGGCAAGGTCGGAATGCTGCATGACCGGCCCGTTTTCATTGGGATCGCCTCAGGTGGGGTCTTTGCCGGCGAGAGGGCTAATCAGCCTGATTTCCTCACCCCTTACCTATCGCTCGCCTTAGGCTGCGTGGGTCTCACGACGCTCCAGTACCTTCCGGTGCAAGCCACAGCGTTCCTCGACCAGGACCAAGTGGCATTAGCGAGGCAGACGGCACTCGAGGCCATAGACCTAACCGTGATGGAGAGGACTTGATGAGCGACGATGCTACAGACCACGGCGCATCTCGCCCTGCGGAGACCGTCAACATGGGATTGGGGTCGACAATGCTGGCCTTCCCTCGCACAGCTCAGGCCGCGTCGACGGCATCAAGCGTCACTAACCCTTAGGGCAACGGCAGAATGGTCCTCGGCCCCGCCGAAACGGAAGTGGCCTTGGTGCTCGCAGCCGATTCTTTTACCTGAAATGGCGCACACCGTCCCCGGCGGTGATGAGTACAGATGGAACAGGGACTTCACCAACGTCCCCTTCATCATGCCCAACGGCTTGACGGATTGGCCTTTTCGCCAGGCTTGCTCGCTACAAGCCATCGAGGTCCTCGCTTCGGATTGACGCCAAAGCTGGCGTCGCTTCCCGCGCAGGGTAATGGAGTAAGTGCGATGGATGTCGCGAGCGCTTGTGAAACTCCTCGCGAGAGTATGGAGTACGATGTTGTGGTCGTTGGCGCCGGGCCCGCCGGGCTGGCGGCGGCGATTAAGCTCAAGCAACTCGATTCGTCCATTTCGGTCGTCGTTGTCGAGAAGGGATCCACGGTCGGAGCTCATATTCTCTCGGGCGCTGTGATCGATCCTTCGGGTTTCGACGCGTTGCTGCCGGGCTGGCGCACGGACGAGGCACGTCCCCCGCTGACGGAAGTGACGGCAGACGTTTTTAGCTTCCTCACATCCGGTCGCGCTTTCCCGCTGCCGAACCTCATCATCCCGCCGCTGATGAACAACCACGGCAACTTCATAGGCTCGCTGGGCCTACTGACCGCCTATCTCGCCGCCCAGGCCGAAGCGCTGGGCGTCGAGATCTACCCCGGCTTCGCGGCATCCGAGCTGCTGTTTGACAAAGGTGGATCCGTCATCGGCGTGGCCACCGGAAGCATGGGCATTGCCAAGGATGGGGCGATCTCAAGCCGCTTCACGCGTGGGATGGAGCTTCGCGGCCGATATACCTTGCTCGGCGAGGGCGCACGCGGGTCGCTCGCGAAGATCGCCATTGCACGCTTCGGACTAGATGCCGGAAGGGAGCCTCAGAAATATGGGATCGGCTTGAAAGAGGTCTGGCGGGTGAGGCCCGAGCTGTTTCAGGCTGGACGCGTTCAACACACCTTCGGATGGCCGCTAGACGATCGAACCGGCGGCGGCTCGTTCCTCTATCACTACGGCGACAATCTCGTGGCCGTGGGATTTGTCGTCCACCTCAACTATGAGAATCCGACTCTCTCGCCCTTCGACGAGTTTCAGCGCTTCAAAACGCACCCGCGCATTCGTCCGGCCTTAGAGGGTGGCGAACGACTGTCCTACGGCGCACGCGTCATTACGGAAGGTGGGTGGCAATCGGTGCCAAGACTGACGTTCCCCGGCGGCGCGCTGATCGGATGCGCGGCGGGGTTCGTGAACGTGCCCCGGATCAAGGGGAGCCACAATGCGGTCCTCTCCGGAATGCTCGCGGCGGAGCATCTGGCTCCGGCGCTCGCACGAGGTCGCGGGCATGACGAGCCGGCGGGGCTCGAGAGCGCCTGGCGCAAGTCCGCGATCGTCCGCGACCTTTACAGGGTTCGCAACGTCAAACCGTTCCTGTCGAAGCTCGGCACGATCCGCGGCACCCTGCTCGGCGGCCTCGACATGTGGGCCAACCAACTTACCGGTTGGTCGCCGTTTGGTACTCTAAAACACGGCAGACCTGACCATGCGACGTTGAAGCCGCTGCGGGATGTGACGCCAGTCACGTATCCCCGGCCCGATGGCCGGGTTTCCTTCGACAGGCTGTCGTCCGTGTTTCTGTCAGCGACGAGCCATGAGGAGGATCAGCCGGTGCATCTGAAGCTTGCCGATCCATACATTCCGGTCCGGAGCAACCTACCGATCTTCGGCGAGCCGGCACGGCTCTACTGTCCCGCTGGCGTCTACGAAGTCGTCTACGCTGATGAGGTAGCTCGCACTGAGCCACGCTTCGTCATCAATGCGCAAAACTGCGTTCATTGCAAAACCTGCGACATCAAAGATCCGGCGCAGAACATCACCTGGACCACGCCTGAGGGCGGCGGTGGCCCGAATTATTCGGACATGTAAGGTCAGACGGCTTAAAGCCATAACTAGCTTCGCGGCGCCCTGTTGTGAAAGTTGCAACGACGCCGGCGAACACCATCGTAGACAGGCGCCCACCACAACGTCCGCCTTGCGTCTTGAACGACCTGATCCGAGCCTCCTGCATCGGCGAGGAGCATTGGCAACGTCCAGACGCTGCGGATCACTGCGGCTTGGTGCTAGCAGGAAGACCCCTGCCCTTCCTTCGCATTGCCGACCGCGATCGTTAGCAGCGCGACAACGCCGATCCCGTGCCAGCAACTTTGAGCAGAGCCACGCACGATCGCCGCCGCGAACGAGATGAGAGTGATCGCGGCATCGAAGGCCAGACTTGGTATCGCGTTGCCGCTCTGCGGCTGAGTGACATGCGTGCCAGCAAGGATGGCGCCAAGGACCCGTACTAGCTCTTCGCGCATCGCTGACGTCGATCGTGTTCTCACGATTTCCCTCTTGCACCTTATAACGGGGACCGTCATAGTCTCCGTTATGGCCTACATGGGAACTGGCGTCGAGTACGCCTTGCACTGTTTGACTTGGATCGCCGCTCCCCTTGAGCAGCCGCCGAGCAGCCGTGATCTCGCTGAGATGCAGGGCGTGCCGCCCGCATTCCTGAAAAAGATCTTCCCGAAGCTGGAGAAGGCCGGGATCGTCGAAGCCAGCGGCGGGATCCGGGGCGGTTACCGGCTCGCGCGCTCTCCGGAGCAGATCAGCGTCCTTGACGTGGTGGATGCCGTCGAGGGTCCGAGAAAGCTGTTCGATTGCCAGGAGATCAGGGGCCGCTGCGTCCTGTTTGAGGGCAAGCCGCCCGCGTGGTCCACCAGGGGCGTCTGCGGTATTCATGCCGTGATGATCCGGGCCGAGAAGGTCATGCGTGACGAACTGGCCAAGACCAGCCTCGCCGCGCTGATGGGGCCGCTGGTTACTAAGATTCAGCCCCCAGGTTTCGCCGGCGAGGTCCGCGAGTGGTTCGCCGGCCGCCAACTCGCGCGCGAAGACGCGCGCGTCTCCGGAATGCGCTCTCGCTCGTCCCCTGCCGATGAAGAGGGTGCGTAGCGCGCGTCGCAGCCTGCCATTCGTTTTTCATGGAGTAGTTCGCATGCAGAGACTCGTGATCGTGGGCGCCGGGTTTGCCGGCATGTGGAGCGCGCTGTCGGCGGTTCGACTGATTGATCTGCAAGGCATCAGGAAGGACGAAATCGAGGTCACGGTCGTCGCGCCCCGCGCGTCGCTGGTTTATCGCCCTCGGCTTTACGAGGCCAATCCCCGGACGATGGTAAGCCCGCTGGGACCGCTTTTCGAGGCGGTCGGGGTCAAGTTCGTGGCGGGAACCGTCGAAGCGATCGACACGGCCACCAAGAACGTCAGCATCGTCGATGACCAAGGGAAGGCAGCAACCCTTGTCTATGACCGAATGATCTTGGCGGCGGGCAGCCGCCTCGCCAAGCCGAGAATCCCGGGCTTGGCTGAGCACGCATTCAGCATCGATCAGCTCGACGAAGCGGCGCAGTTCGAGACACATCTTCATAGCTTGGCGGCTCAGCCTGATAGCCCTGCGCGCAACACGGCCATCGTCATCGGCGGCGGCTTCACGGGCATCGAGATCGCGGCGGAGCTTCCGGCGCGGATGCGCTCGATCCTGGGCGAGGACGCGCCGGTGCGTGTGGTGGTTATCGAACAGGCGAAGGCAATCGGACCGGAACTCGGCGCGAAGCCCCGTCCCGTGATTATCGAGGCGCTGCAATCGCAAGGCGTCGAGTGCCTAGTCGGCACCTCCGTGACGGAGATCGACGCCGGCGGCGTTCGCACGACGGATGGGGAGCGTATCGAAAGCCTTGCAGTCCTCTGGACCGGCGGGATGCGAGCGAACCAGCTCACGGCGCTGCTACCGGGCGACCGTGACGGCCTCGGGCGTCTTCACGTCGATCGCAATTTGCGCTTGCCGGAAGCTCCGGAGATTTTCGCCGCCGGTGACACCGCATATGCGGCCACCGACGATGCTGGCAACCACGCGCTCATGTCGTGTCAGCACGCCTGCAACCTTGGCCGCTTTGCC
Source organism: Roseomonas sp. WA12 (assembly GCF_054165765.1). Classification (NCBI taxonomy): domain Bacteria; kingdom Pseudomonadati; phylum Pseudomonadota; class Alphaproteobacteria; order Acetobacterales; family Roseomonadaceae; genus Roseomonas; species Roseomonas sp. WA12. Next base: position 32,329 of record NZ_JBSTUI010000003.1, read on the forward strand.
GGGCACAACGCCGCCGCGGACCTGATCGGCTCCGGCCTGCTGCCGTACAGGCAGGAGCAATATGTCACCTGCCTCGACCTGGGCCCGTGGGGATCGGTTGTAACGTCCGGTTGGGATCGGGAGGTCCAGTCGGTCGGGGCTGAGGCGAAAGCATCCAAGGTGTTCATCAACACGGTTGCTATCGCTGCACCGCCGCCTGTTCGGGAGAAGGCGCTCGCGGCTGCAAACCCGATGACTAGCGTCGTCCCCGACAGCATGGCGGCCTGAGCCGTCAGCCCGCCTTGGTATAGTCACTAGGCGCAAAACCGAACCTCACCGTGCCCGTCGCTGCCGCGCATTGTTTGCCTGGCGAATGAACGCACACGATGCAGGTTCGGTACGCCGCAGATTTGCGGAGTTGATATGACAACCAAAGTATTCGTGGCTGGCGCTTCTGGCGTCATTGGTCGATCGCTCGTCCCTTGCCTTCGGGATGCCGGCTACACCGTCACCGGAACGAGCCGAAGCCCTGAGGGCAAAGCCAAGCTAGTAGCGATGGGCATTAACGCGGTAGTCGTTGATGTGTTCGACGCTGGCGCCCTGGAGGAAGCTGTCTGGGCGGCTTCGCCGGACGTTCTGATCCACCAGCTCACCGATTTATCGGGTGACGTTGGTCCCGCAGTCCTCGAAGAAAGAACGCGGGGCAACGCTCGCCTTCGGCGAGAAGGGACCGCCAACCTGGTCGCTGCGGCGATGGCGACGGGCGTGAAGCGGGTCATCGCTCAGAGCATCGGTTGGGCATACGCACCCAAGGATCCTTGCTTCGTCGAAACCGATCCGCTGGATGTGCAGGCTACAGGGCTACGCGGTGTCACGGTCTCAGAAGGTGTTATCCCGCTCGAAAGCGCGATCCTGGATCGGGATGCATTCGAGGGCGTGATCCTCCGCTACGGGCAGCTTTACGGCCCTGGAACGTGGTCGACTGAGCCCTGTGGCGGTGCACCGCTGCACGTCGAAGCTGCGGCCTTTGCCGCGCTTCTTGCCGTCGATCATGGTCGGCCTGGCGCTTACAACATCGCAGAGCCTGGCGGGGCGCTAGCGGTCGACAAGGCGCTAAGTGAGTTAGGTTGGCGGCCTGACTTCCGCATCAGCCAGCAGGCATAGGCAATGCGGCCCGGCGCGCCTTGGGAGAAGCCTGAGTTCACGCTCGAACGCGTCAGCCCGACCACGCTCGTCGACCAGATCGCGCGCCATGTCGAGGTCGCGATAGCCGAGGGCTCGCTGCAATCGGGCGGGCGTCTTCCATCCTGGCGCGATCTCGCCGGCCAGCTCGGCGTCGCTCGTGGCACGGTGCGCGCCGCCTATGAAAAGCTGATCGATCGGGGATTGCTGATTGCGGCCGGATCGGCAGGCACCCGTGTCGCCGAGCACCTGCCTGCAACGAGTATCCCGGTCACGGCGGACGTGGAAAGCCTGCTCCCACAAGACTTCCATTTCCGCTCGACGCGGGCGCTCGTTTTTCAGATGGGCGTCCCTGCACATGATGCCTTTCCGGCAACGCTGTGGGTTCGACTACATCGACAGGCGGTACAATCGACATCGTTGCGGACCGGCTATGGCGATCCGCGCGGCCTCCCCGAACTCAGGTCAGCGATAGCCTCGCATGTAGCCATAGCGCGCGGGATCGAATGCTCGCCTGAACAGATCATCGTAACGACCGGGTTCCGGGGCGGCTTAGGGGTCGCATTAAGGGCCATCGGAGCCACGGGGAGACAGGCGTGGGTTGAGGATCCCGGCTATCCCGTCACCCGCTACGCCCTTGACTTGGCGGGCGTCCATTCGGTTCCCGTGCCGGTGGACCGTGACGGGCTGATCGTTGAGCGAGGCCGCGAGCTGGCAGCGCATGCTGCGCTGGCGGTCGTCACGCCGGGCCAACAAGCCCCTAGCGGCGTCGCCTTGGCCGAACATCGCAGGCAAGAATTGCTGCAATGGGCGGCGTCTTGCGGAGGCTGGATCGTCGAGGATGATTACCTTGCTGAATTGCACCTTTCAGGCCGATCGCCAAACGCTCTGGCCTCTGGCAATGGAGCCGATCGCGTCATCCATGTCGGAACTTTCAGCAAGACTATCGCGCCCATGGTGGGCATCGGCTTCGTCGTGGCGCCCTTGCCGCTTGCCCGCCGCCTGATTGACGTGGCGACGTGGTTGGGAGCCCCCCCCAACGCCGCCCTCCAGCTTGCCCTCTCGACATTCTTGCGCGAGGGCCATTACCTGCGCCATCTACGGCGGATGCGGCGGCTCTATGGGCAGCGGCGGCAGTGCCTGCTGGACACCTTGGTGAGGCTGGGCGTCGAGACAGCTGTGCCGGCAGCCCTGTCGGTCATGCTGCTCCTGCCTGACGGCTCCGACGATCAGCAGATCGCGCTCGACGCCGGAGCTGTTGAACTTGGGCCGGCGCCTTTATCGCCCTGGTTTTCGTCAGCTTCTCAGCCGCGCTCGGGCTTGCTCCTCGGCGTTGCAAACGTCCTCGAACGAAAAGTCGAGCAGGACTGCCGGCGACTGATAGCGATGCTCGGTACGCTGGAGAGGCGCGTGAAGAGCCCAAGGCTGCTGATTGGCGCAAGGCGAGGAAGCGGAACCCACGACAGCGTGAATCTTTAACTAGCTGTACGCGGCATGACCTGGGACGGCTCGATCGACTTTGAGACCTAGATCGTGCTGGCGGCCTGCGCTGACCTTCCGGGCGGGTATACCGCACCCGTTGCTCGAAGAGCGATGTTCTTGTCAAAAGGGTTCCCGGACCAAGGGTGCCTTCGGCGCCACGATGCGCGCCGCTGCTGACGATACGCCGACACAGCCGAAGTCTCCTGGGGCGCCGCACGCGATCCGGCTAAGGGCCTGGGTGGAGCGGGGCGGCGCACTAGCCGAGCGCGACGCCATTATAGGCGAACGTAGCTATACCCTGGCCGAGCGCGACACACCGGCGGCAGTGAACGGACGGCGGGGCACCTGCTGGACAAGCTGCAGCACATGCGTTTTGCCTGGCGGTCGGAGCAGCTGCCCGAGGACCAGATGTAGTCTGCGTTCGAGGAGGTCGAGGCGAGCCTGGCCGACAACGAGGCCGAGGTGGAAAAGCACTCGCCCGAGCTGCGCAGGACGACCGTCGTCGGCGCTGGGCAGGGTTCGGCCGTTTACCGGCGCACCTACCCGCATCGAGAGCGTGCTCATGATTGGAATCACCTTCGATGCTCGAACAATCCAATTGACAGAGCGTTAGGAATGTTGGGAGCGATTGAGTTGGGTCTGCCTGTTAATTGGATCGGTTATAAGGCGGGAGCCGCGTTGACCACGGAAGTAGATCCACAACCAACTGATGGCCACACCAAGACGGGAGCGCACGCCTACAAGGAAGTAAATGTGTGCGATGCCCCAGAGCCACCAAGCGATCGCCCCGCGCAGCCTCACCCATCCAAAGTCGATGACCGCCTTGGACCGGCCAATCTGAGCCAAACTACCTTCATGATTGTACCGAAATGCTACTTCTTCGTAGTTCCCTGATGCTCTTCGCAGGATGACGCTAGCTACGAAATTTCCCTCCTGCTTGGCTGCGGGAGCTATGCCCGGCACCAATGTACCATCTGATCTGATAACAGCTGCCGTGTCGCCGATAGCGAAAATTTCGGGGTAGCCCGGAACACTGAGATCGGGCTGCACCACGACGCGACCATTCTTATCAGCTGGAACGTTAAGCCACTCAGCGGCAGGAGAGGCCCGTACTCCAGCGGCCCAGATTATGGTACTGGCATGAAGTTGTTCGCTGCCGGACGAGATTACTCCTTGGCGGATTTGGCTTACCGCCGCATTGAGGCGGACCTCCACCCCAAGTTCCTCCAGGGCAAGCTTCGTGTAGTGGGATAAGCTTTCGGGATAGCCGTTCAGAAGTCTCGGCCCTGCTTCAAGCAGGACCACTCGTGCCGTTCGGGTATCCAGCCGACGGAAGTCTCGCGGAAGTGTCTCTCGGGCAAGATCCGCAATTGTGCCGGCAAGCTCGACCCCGGTCGGCCCTCCTCCGATGACGACGAACGTGAGGAGTCCTATACGCCGGTCGGCGTCGGGCTCCTTCTCTGCGTCTTCAAAGGCCCGTAGTATCTGGCTACGGATCGCGGTCGCATCCTCGATCGTCTTTAGGCCCGGAGCGGATACCTCCCAGTCATCATGACCAAAGTATCCGTGTCGTGCCCCTGTTGCTAAGACCAGAAAGTCATAGGCGACGCTTGAGCCGTCCGCCAGGCGGACTTGGCGGGCAGTGGCATCAACGCCTTCCACCGTACCAAGCAATGTGCGGACGTCCTCGCGATCGTGGAGCATCGATCGTATCGGCCATGCGATGTCGGATGGAGCTAACGATGCCGTTGCAACTTGGTATAGGAGTGGCTGAAAGATGTGGTGATTACGCTGGTCAATCAAGGTGATGTCAACGTGCGAGCCTTTTAGGGCTTTTATAGCACGCAAACCGCCGAAGCCTGCGCCGACGATCACCACCCTGGCTCGCCCTCGACTAGTTTCGCCAAACATAAAATCCGCTCCCTCAATGTCAGTATACCTGTGCGGAGGTTTAGGTCCCGAAATCGAAGCCCTTTCCCTCTGGGTCGGAATGGACGTACCACGAGCCTCGAGCACGAAAGGTGGAGGCTGTTGCGTAAGTGTCCTCAAAAAACTGGAGGTAAGAAACTTGACCGTCGGTTACCTTCGCATGGACGGCAAATGGCGATGTAGCGAGCTTGCCCAGTGTACCTGACCGGTAAGAAAGTCTACCAAATGCGGCGACATGATCACCGACGCCGAAGATGTCAGTGATAACAAAATCCTCGACATCCCAGTAAAAGGAAGCACTGCTGAACATGTCGATTATAGCGTCCGCCGCACGGGGGCCCTGTGTGGTTCCGACCCACGGCAGAAGCGTTTTCAGCTCCGAGTTCTCGAAGTTAAGAGATATATAGACCGCATCGTCCGTCACTAACTTTCGTACGATCTCGTCATTCGTTCTGTTCTCGAGAAGACGTCGCACGATGTCGACGGGTCGATTGGTCATTGTAATCTCCAATTTCCTCTTTTTAAAAAAAGAGCTAATCTTAGTGCCTCTAAAGACACTTGGTCGGGGTGATGGTCTCATAGTGGGCACGGTGAACCGGGTCGCCCGATCATTGTCATGATTGGTGACCGGCTACTGGTCTGTTCTGTCATGGAGTGTTTTTCCGGCGTACACGGCGGCAGCCAACGGGTTGGGCGCGTATCTAAGCCGTGCTGATCAGGTTCGTTTTCATTCCCATGCCCCGGAGTATGGGTGTCCGTTTTGGGGCGAGGTAGGACCGATAATCTAGTAAGTCACTGCACCATCGAAATCGACGAGGTCACTCAGCACAGATGCGCAGTGCTATCGAAGGGGATGGACGATCTACGACCGTAAGGAGACGATTGGGGCGTATTGAAAAACGACGCGAGCATTGCTCAGCAAGGGAGCGCCCCGAATCGCGGATGAGGCCAGGTAGGGTCAAGCATTTACTGTAGCTCTTCGATCAGGTGACAGCACTCGCGGACATGACTGTAATCGCTCCGAAAGGCTTCACCTGCTCGATGGAGACCGAGCCATCTCGCGCCAGTTCGAGCCCGGCGACGAGGGTGCTCGCATACGCCGTCCGTAGACGGACTGCGCGGTCAGGTGCATGCGCCGGGAGCTGTGGCATGCAGCGCTCCAGCGCTAATCCGGTTGGGTGCTGCCCGAGCAGCTCGGCGATGCGCCGGAGTGCATCCGGGATACGCCAGAGGTCGGGCGGGTTGGGCCTGTAGATCGACACCGGTTCGGCCCCAATCGCTTCCTTCCCCTCCAGCATGGCGAGCGTCGCCTCCAGAAAGGCCACATACAGCTCCGCCTGCGGCCGGGCCTGGGGTGGCGTGCCCTGGCCCCTGCCGAACACCGCCCGCCCGAGCTGTGGCCGCGCTGCAAGCCAGTCGGCACCGGCTCGCATGCGGGCGAGTTCGTCCAGGAGCTCGAGCCGGCGCGCGGCGGCGACCCTCGCGTCCTCGGCCTCCCCCGGGCTCGTGGGCGCGAGCAGCTGGGCTTTGAGCAGGAGGAGCTGGCTCGCCATGACCAGCCAGTCCCCGCGCCGCTCCAGCGGGATCCGGCCTCCCCCGTCCTCGATGGCGGCGACCAGCTGATCGGTCAGGCTCAGGATCGAGAGCCGCCCGAGGTCGACGCGCTGGCGCCGCACCATCTCCAGCAGGAAGTCGAGCGGCCCCTCGAAGCCCTCCACGCTCAGCCGCGGCGTGGCATGGGTCAGCTGGGACTGCGCTGCCCTCCCCTCCCCTTCCCAGACCTCAGCCGCCGCGGTGGCCGGGAGCTCAGCCACCGCGGCGCGCCCCGACTCGCGGCTCATCTTTCCGCCCGACCCTCTCGCGTGCGGGTACCCGGCTGTCCTGCTCCACCGTCTCGCCCCGTGCTGAACCCGAGTAGTGCGGCTGCAGCTCTACGGAGAGGTCGGGCCATGCACGGCGGAGGCGCACGATCGCGGCCCAGGGCGACCAGTCGGCCGACCAGAACCCGATCCGCAGTTGCCCCATCTTTCTCTTCCGCCCATCCAGCGTGCTCGGCAGCGCCTCGACGTGCCGGAGCGGACGGGTCACGCCCCAGTGGCTGCGGAGCCAGTCCCGACTCACGGCCTCTTCCGGCCCGAGGGCGAGGATGGGTGACGGCACCGGGAGGAGCCGTTGCAGGTCAAAGGGACAGCGCCGGTCGATGGCCAGCCGGGCCAGCGCCGCCTGATGGTTGGCGGCCGCGGCGTCCCGCAGCCTCCGGGCGAGGATCTTGGCGCCGGAGAGGCTGATCGCGCGCACCCCGTCCTGGGGACCGGCCATGGGCAGCAGGAACTCCTCCTCCAGCGAGGCAAGGTCCAGCGCCCAGGGGATCACGCCTGAGCCGGCCGCGGCCTGGCGGAACGCCTCCACGCGTTCCGAGGGCCCGCCGGCAGTCACGACGTTCCACAACCAGTCCACTGGCACAGGTGTGGGCTGCCAGAGGGGCGACGCGGGGTCTCTCTGCTCCGGCGCGACGGTGGCGCTCTCATCGCTTGGCATCGCGCTCATGCGCTTCTAGGAAGCCACGATGCTGTTCAAGCCGCCCGCTCCCACGAAGGACCCTCTGGATACGCTGGAGATCCAGGTCAGCAAGGAGGGAGCAGGGCGGAACAACTGGCGCTGGTCAATCTGGCGCGGGTCGACGCTGGTCTCGCGCGCGCCGCAGGGCTTTGCGGGTGCCGAGGCCGCGTATGAGGATGGACGCCGCGTCCTGAACCGCTGACCAGCGCGCTCTCTGACGAGGTCCCGATCCAGCCGCCGAACCTCCCTCACAGGTCGAGCAGCCGTGCCGGGCTGTCCTGGGTGATCTTGGCGCGCCGGCGGTAGCCCTGGGTGGTGGCAATGCTCCGCTGCCGCGCGTGGTGCATCACCTGCTCGTCGAGGGCGCCCTTCAGATACGCCTCGGTGATGAACCCGGCCCTCAGTCCGTGCGGCGAGAGGCGCTCGGTCTCATCCACCGTGAGTCGAGCCATCTCCGCCCGACGGCGCAGGATCTTCCACACCCCCTGCGGGCTCAGCCGGTCTTCCAGTGCGCCCCCAGCGCTGAGGCGACGGAACACCGGCCCCCACTCCGTGCGCGTCTGCCGGAGCCACTCCTCCATGGCCCGCACCGGGCAGGAGAGCGGGTTCAGGCCTCGAGGGATGCCAATCGTGGCCCCCTCCCCTTCCCGGTCGCGCTTGGAACGCGGGATGAACACGGTCATCCCCTCGGTCGTGAAGCGCAGGTGCTCTCGGTCGACCGCGACCAGCTCGGAGCGCCGCAGCGCGCCGGCGAAGCCCAGCAGCAGCAGCGCGCGATCGCGGGTGCCGGCCGCGTCGGTGCCGCAGGCCGCGAGCAACCGCTTCACCTCGACTGAAGTGAGGGCGGCGGCAGGGCGGGACGCCTTGCCGTGAGTCGCGAGGATGCCGCGCATCGTCGCTGCGATCGCCGGGTGCCGGGTCTCCCAGGGGTGGCCGGCCTGACGGTGCTGGTGGGCGATGGCGGCGAGGCGCCGGCGTAGCCCGCTGCGGCCCAGCGTCTTGGCCAGGCTCGCGAGGTGGCCGGCGACCACAACGGGAGCGGCCGGGAGGGGGGCGATGCCGCCCGCCTCGCACCAGGCGCAGAAGGCACGCCAGTCGCTCTCATAGGCGCGCTTGGTGTTGTCCGAGAGCGCCCGGCCCGCGTAGCCGGCCGCCTGCGCCACCGCTTCGCCGACCGGGCCGGAGAGCATGGCCAGCGCCTCGGGTGGGAGTGTCTGCTGGACAAGCCGCCGCACGGCAGTGGGCAGCGGTGCCCGGCCAGTTTCGTCAGGCGGCGTCAACGCCAGGACCTCTGGGGCCGACGCGGCGAAAGCTCCGCATTTACTGGGCCCGGCGTTCCTGTCCCGGTCATCCCCCCACACCCCCTGCCCTCTTCGGCCGTCCGGTTCAGCGCGGCCGCCCTCGCCGTTCCGGCCAGGATCAGAGTGCCAGGAGAGCCCCTCTCATGGCAATCCGCCCCGCAGTCCAACGTCGGCACGATAATAGATGTTTATCATGCCCAAGTGCCTGCCCAGAGACGCTGATCGCGTCGGAATCACTGGCTTTCCGTTGTGCGGCGGGGGACCGGCCGGCTAGCGCCCTGCCCTGCTGACCCCGGAGCTGATCGCTTCCACACGTCCGGCTTCGCTGGGGGTGACCGCCAGGACGGCGAACCCGCCGTCGAGGGCCGCGACCAGGGCGGCGGCGTAGTCCAGGCCTCCCATCCCGCGACGTGCGAGGCCGTCCAGCACGGTGACGATCCGCTCGCCTGCCGTAGTTCGCTCGAAAGTGAAGAGGCGAAGTGCCTAACCCTCTAACTTCTGAACAGCAGCCTGGGCGGCGCGCTTCATCGCGGCCCGGACATCTACACCGGGCGTCAAGCGGAAAGTGCGGTCGGTGTCGCGGACGACGTTCCGGAAGGAGCGGAGGCGAATGAAGCGGGAAAGGGCCGCGTCGATCATGCAGCCAGCTTGGCACAGCAAGCCGCGCCACGGGACCGGAATGCCGCCCTCCCCTGCCGTCACAATTGTCCACGCATCGTAGAGTCCGCTTTGGAGCGGTGGAGGCGAAGGAGGACTAGATCCAGTCGCGATACGGCTGGAACTCCGACCTGCAGGAGAGCCTCCAGAAGGCCGGGGCTGACCTGAATGAGCGCGAGCTGTAAACCTTAACCGAGGCTTCGGTGAAGCCTCGACCCGCGGAGGAGCACCTGAGGCGCCGGCTTTCTCACCCGGCTGATCGACCACCTCCCCGGGGCACCGCCTCGTGGACGACGGCAGCTCCTGCGCCTTGAAGTTCGGCGTGGCGGTTCTATCGACCATCACTATCCGGCCCGCTGACCTCCGGAAAGGAGGGAGCACGAGCGGGAATCGAGGGAGCACGAGCGGGAGTCGAGGGAGCACAAAGCCCCGGTCACCCCGCCTGGGGCGCCTCTCCGGCGTCGAGCTGGAGATCCAGCTCGGCTTGGCGGAGGCGCTGGTGGTTCCAGCGGTACCTGTAAGTCTTCACCCGCCCGGCGCCGATGGCGTCGCAGCTCCACGATGCCAGACCACCGGCGCGGACAAGGTCGTCGAAGGCTTGGCGGATCTCGCCCCTGAACTTGACCCGTCTCTTGATCGGAGCGTTCAGGTAATCCTCGCCGCATAGCGCCGCTATATCCACATCGTCGATCCAGCTGTGGCTGGGCTTGCCGTCGATGAACGGCCAGATCGACTTCGCGTAGTCGCTCTTGAGCTTGAAGTATGTGTCACCGTCGAGAGAAACGAGCGTCCGGCTCTCGAACATGTCCCTCACCCACTTGCCGTAGCGAATGCTCAGGCGACTATCGAGATCGACGCCGGACCACGAGATCTCACTAATCAGCGTGTCGGAGAAACCTGCGCCAGGGAGCCGTCCTTTTGCGATCCCGGCTTCGTACTGCTCGTAAGTCCCGGGGTAGATCCGAAAGGACACGGACCGCATCTCCTCCAACGACCGGAGCAGCGTAGCGAGATTGTTGACGTGCGCTGTCCGGCCCGTCGCCTGCAGCAGCGCCCTCCACGTCGTAGACGTCTCGTAGATGACGATGTTCTTGGGCACCCGGAAATCGGCACCATCCCGCCACTCCGGGTTGCTCAGCTCGAACCGGGCTGCCCTGACCCTGAACAGCGCGTAGAGGGCGTCCCGGTGCTGGCTACCCAGCTCGCGACCGTGGACCTCCACCACACTGTGCGGCTTCACCGCATAAATCCGGGTGGTGTGGTCCAGGTCTAGGCCCTTCTTCCGCGGCGCAAAGGCCGAGGTCCGGGTCAGCTTGGCAGGCAGGACGGCAGGGTTCTGGCGGCCGCGCCGGTTCGCATGGGTCCTCTCGAACCGCTGGAGGCGGGCAATTTCCTTTTCTTCGGCGGTCTGGGCTTTCCGGAGCATGGATCCCGTTTAGCCGGACTTCGGAGTCCCCTCCAACAGTTGGGAATCCAGGGAGCACGAACGGCTTTCTGCTCCTTCAAAGCCGGACCTCAGGGGTATCTGGAAGCTGGAATCGAGAGAGCATGAATGCTCAGGAATGGCCGGGAAGGTGCCCTGAACGGCCGGAAAGGGTCGCATTCTGTGTATAAATGGCCGTGGAACGTAGGAGAGGGAGCACGAACGGTAGGCCAGGGAGCACCAGCGGGAAGAGAGGGAGCACAGGGCGTAGAGGTGGGAGCACGAATCGCGTGGAAGTCCCTGATCTGCCAAGCAAATCCACGTACTGACGAATCAAAGACTACGAAAGACTTTCTAAAGACGTGGGGCTGTGGACAACCCTCCAGGCGTCTGCGCCGATGGCCGATGAAGCAGAAGCTCGGGAAAGAGCGCGGGCTGGGAGGCCGGTTCCGGTCCAAAAGAGGGAATCGAGGGTGCACGAGTTACGGTATGGAAGAGACCGCCCGTAGCGATCGTTGGGAGAACTGCAGGACGGCATCGCCCTGCTTCTCCAAAATCAAGGCCCCTCGGCCTCGGACCGATAGGAGACCCGCACCAAGCAGCGCGAGCAGAGGCGGAGGGGATGAATCAGGCAGTCGCCAGAGAGGCCGGACGCTGGTCAGGCCAAGTGTCGCAGTGGCGGCAGCGGTCATCCTCCGCCCGGTCCGCGATGGTGGCGTGGCGCAAACGGCGCATCCATGGATGCGGTCTTCATTCGGGTTGGCCCATGAGCAGGATCATACCCTCCGCCGTTGGCAGAGCAGTCCGTAACAGAGAGAGCATGAATCAGTGAACCGCCTCCTCACTCCGCCGCGAGAACCTAATGGCGTGTTGCCAGTCGCGTTGGCCTCCTGGGGAGGACCTAATCTCGAGTAGGCCCGAGTGGCCGAAGACTACGAATCCACGCTTCATCCTCTCTGAGCTTTCTGGCCCAGGGGCGATCCCGTTCTATCAGCGCGGACCAGATCCCTCGAAGAGGCGCTGACCCTTGCCCATCAAGCGGCACACCCCGCTATGGTCGGGGCCCGGCATCTCTAGAGTATGGCGGAGCAGATGGAAGGCCGGCTGACCCAGGTATACTCGCCAGAGTTCTGGCAAGCCTTCATCGAGGACGCCGGACGGATCGCCACAGCCCTCAGGGAGCTCCCGGAAGACACGGAGTTCAAGGGCATGGCCTGATTGATCGAATCACCGATCCAGGCGATCGCACACCGCGCCGCTGTTTCCTCGAAGACCTTCGCACTACTGCATTGCCTGGACTGTGATCAACGATCCCTTCCCGTCGCGGACAACCTGAGCTGATGCCACCCACGATAGTCCAGAGGACTCGGACCTGTTCGGCCGACCGACTGGAAGACCTGAGGGAAGCGGCACGCTTCCTCGCGGAGCGCCTCCGCAATGCCGCTGTCCGTCCTGGTGCGTGGGAGATCCTGCGCTAGGCAGTAGCGGCCGCCGACCACATGCCCGACGCCACAGCAGATGGGGTGGACGAGAATGGCCCTGCGGGGAATGCAGAAGGCGGAGGAAATGAAGAGCTCCATCAACCGCCGAGTGGGCATGGGCGACCTGCGAGCCGGCCATGCAAGAGGGCATTCCGACGTCAGCAACGGCATAGACCGTCCCGATCCGGAGCACATGCACCCTCGCTTCCGCGACGACTCCTCAATGCCCATCGAAAACCGGGCAGCCTGACCGGCGGCAGAAGCCCACGAGCTGCTTAAGAAGGTTCAGTCTCGGGTCAGGGTAATCAACACCCGGGCGGACCTGACCGAGAGACTTAAACGGCTCTGTGCTGAGGTGACGGGCGTAGATCCTTACGGGTTATCGCCATTAAACCGTCCCAGCCTACCACTCGTCCCAAGGCAGCTACCGGCTCCACATCTCGATGCCGGTCATGGGCGTCCGTGGACGCCCGCTAGCTTCCGGCCGTCTAAGGCAACTCGAACAGGCTGTTCATGGGAGGTGATACCCTGAAGCGGGCGGTGGACAGAGAAAAGAGCGGGATCCAGACCAGAAAAGCTGGAGCGCTTGTCTGGAAGGGTTTGACGGCGCGGATGTTTGAGGAACGCTTCGGTGGAAACAAGTGCCGCGACCTCCACGACGCTTAAGGCCTGGGCCAGCTGTACGAAGAGGTGAAGCGCGTGTTGAGCGTAGCGCCGGACGCGGTTGGCGGTGCTCCCTCAGTTCCGGGCATGGGCGACCGGATCCGCAACGAGTGGAAGGCCCTGAATGCCCGCCGCGAGGAGCGCAACACGCGACGGCGCGCACCCCCGGCCAAATAGCGGCCTGGCATTCCGGTCCAGGGCTGGCATCGGTGCCCGACGACTCCTGCCCCGCCTCGGGCACGGGATCAAAAGAGTGCGCAACTATTCATAATGCGGGTCCGCTGACCTTGGTGCATGGGTCGTCCGGTTAGGTATCCTCGGGTAGGCTTGCGTGAGGGCTGCTCATCAATGGCTAATGATTCGCCCGCCATGCCGTTCAAGGCCAATGCCAACTGCCGGCAGCGTATCCCAAGGCAGCGGCACCGGGTGACGAACTTGCCCTCCTACGAGGCTGGTCTGCGTGCCCGCGGCAGCCTCATTGTGTGGTTTACGGCAAAGGCCATCGAGGCGTGGGGCGCAAAGCCCGCACCCGCCGTGGTGGACAGCCCCGCTAATCCGCCCTGGCAATCACCACGGCGCTGACACTGCGGGCGGTGTTTCGCCCGGCGCTGCGGCAGACGGAAAGCCTCATCGCCTCCATCATCGGCCTGCTCCGGCTCGACCTCGCCGTACCCGATCACAGCACCATAAGCCAACGGGCCGAGACGGTGGAGGTGCAGCGTCCTCTCCCGAGGCGCGAGCCCGTGCACCTGCTGGTGGGCAGCATGGGACTGAAGCTCTGCGGCCCGGGCGAGTGGCCTGTGGAAAAGCAAGGCACGAGGACGCGGCGCGAGTGGCGCAAGCTTCATCTCGCCACCGATGCCGACACCAAGCGGATTGTCGCGTCGGCACTGACCGACAAGGATACCTATGATGGCTCGCGGGTCCGGCCTTTGCTCGACCAGGTCGACGGGCCGGTAGCGTACTTCACCGGCGATGGAGCGTATGACCGGGACGACCTCTACGCCGGGGTCACTGCGCGGTATCCGGCGGCCAGCGTCATCGTCCCGCCTCGATCAAGCCGGTGAAGAGCGGTACGGCCGAGACCGCGTCGACGCAACGGGAACTACCTATGCAGACCGTTACCGAGCGCTGCCACATGGGCTGGCGGCGGGCGCCAGGGTACAACTGGCGCGCCCTAGTGTAGGCCGACATCTCGCGATGGAAGCGCGTCATAGGCGACGGCCTATGCACGCCGACCAGTCGACGTTAGGCAGCCGAGATGGCCATCGCCGTTGGCGTGCTAAACCGCATGATCGATCTCGGACGCCCGGAGTACGTCCGCCTCGCATGAGCCCAGATCAGGGTGGGGCGTTGTCCGCCCACAACCGCGAGCCATGCAACAAGGTGAATGGGGAGGTTTAACCGGTCAGTCTTTTGCGGTGTTGCGTCGGTGGCAATGTGACCGCTAGAGGTTGGCCGTAGCAACCGTCGGGGGGCGACATGAAGCGCATCTTATTTTCGGCCGGGAAAGGGGGGGTCGGTAAGACCACCCTTTGCCGCAACCTCGCCGCTGCTGCTGCTCGTAGCGGCCTGAAGACCCTCACCGCCGATCTAGATCCGCAAGCCACACTGACCATCTGGTCCCGTCGTAGGCCCAAAACCGTGCCCCCTATCCCTCATTTCAAGGTCGCCTGGTCCGAAGCGGATGCGCTACTCGATGACGGTGAATTGGAGGGCTATGACGCACTTTTCATTGACACTCCGCCCTCCATCGAAACTCAACCAACAGCATTTCAAGCACTTTTGTCCAGAGCGGATCTAATCGTGGTGCCAACCCGCGCCACGTTCGATGACGCCGAATCCGTCGCGCCGTTCCTGAAGCACTTGCGCGAGGAGCGCCGACCAGCAGTGGCCGTCCTGAATTTCGTAAAGCCGAGGGTCAACATCAACGCGGTGAAGCTATTCCTGCTCGAAGCGGGGGAACTCTGCCCCGTGGAGGTAGCTGATCGAACGGACTACGCTCGGGCAGGGGCTAAGGGCTTAGGGCTGGTCGATGTGCCTGGTCATGCCGGAGCGGATGAGATGCAAGCCGTGTGGAGCTTTGTCCGAGGTAAGGTGTGGGGACGCGAAGAGAAGCGGGGGAAGAAGCATGTCGCGGCGGCTTAAGCTCGATGCGCCCCCTCTGCCGGTCCTAATAGAGGGCGACGCGCGTGTGCAAGCGCTTCAGTCCGCCCGCTCGGAGCCGAAAAGGCCAGAGGATTACGTTTCCGAGATCTCCCGCCTGTGGAGCCGCGCGCAGGGTGCGTTCCTCGAGATCGGCCGTCTTCTGATCCAGGCCAAGGATAGGCTGCCGCACGGAATGTACGTCGCTGCCGTGGAGGCGGAGCTGCCGTTCTCAAGCCGCACAGCGTACCAGCTCCGCGAAGCGGCTAGGTGGGCTATGGGTGGACCAGTTCCAGTCGAGCGGTTGCCTGGCAGTTACTCCACGATCTACCTGCTCTCGACGCTGGAGCCGCCGATCCTGGAAGCTGCGGAGAAGGAAGGCCTAATCCGGCCTGAGCTGAAGCGGGCGGAACTGATCGAGTGGCGGCGGAAGAGGGTAGGGGGCGCCGACTCCATTACTGAGAAACGCGAACGATTGGAGCGCTTGCGACGTGAGCGGGCGCGGATCGAAGAGGAAATGCGGCAGCTGGAGGCGGAACTGGAGCAGGGCGAATGAGCGCCCGCCGTTAGGCGGCACCTTATTACGAGGCTGGCCGTGTTGTTGCGGCGACAAAGTTTGATGCACGGATAAGGTCGGAGAGCGGCCCGGGGTAGGATGAAAGCGGGGCGTGCCCTGGTCATTCAGGGGTGACCAGCTTGCCGTTCGAGATCAATGCCGGCCACCGCTAGCACATCTCGAAGCAGCGGCACCGTGCGGTGAATTGGGCGGGGTATGATGCTGCCCTGCGTGCGCGTGGCAGCTTGACGATCTGGTTCACGGACGCTGCGAGTGCGGCTTGGCAGGCTGAACCGCGGTCCACGCGGGACGGGCAGGCGCGATATTCGGAGTTGGCTATCACCACGGCCCTGACACTTCGGACCGTGTTCCGCTTGGCGCTGCGCCAGACCGAAGGTCTGATCGGCTCGATCATCACCCTGCTCGGGCTGGATCTGACCGTGCCGGACCACACCACCCTGAGCCGCCGTGCGGAGACGCTCGAGGTGTTGCGGTCAGGGAGCGGGCAAGCGCTCGTACACCTGCTGGTGGACAGCACGGGATTGAAGTTCTGCGGGCCGGGCGAGTGGCTGATGGAGAAGCATGTGACACGACGACGCCGGTCATGGCGCAAACTGCACCTCTCCACTGACGCCGACACGGGGCGGATCGTCGCTTCGGTTTTGACGGGTCACGATGCCGATGACGGCGGGCAAGTCGGCCCGCTGCTCGAGAGAGTGGACGGACCCGTCGCGTCCTTCACCGCTGATGGGGCTTACGACCGCGACGACGTCCATGCCGAGGTTGCGGCACGTCACCCTGAGGCGGAGGTCATCGTGCCGCCGCGGTCCAGCGCTATGCCAAGCGCGTCAGCTGAGATTAATCCAACGGCACATGATCGCCACCTGCAGTCTATTGCCGAGCGCGGCCGCATGGGCTGGCAAGGAGCGTTTGGCTACAATTAGCGGGCCCTGGTGGAGGCCGATGTGTCGCGCTGGAAACGCGTTATCGGTGTTGGTCTGCGCTCGCAAACAGATGGACGCCAAGCGATCGAAGTGGATATCACGTCCGCGGTGCTGAACCGCATGATGGACCTGGGTCGCCCGGAGTACGTGCGCACCATCTGATCGTCAGGGCTATTGGGAGAGAGGCGTCCAACGCTCCGATCGATGCAACAAAGTCTACCCGCAGCCCAAAGATCGTCCTTACCGCTACGGAGCCCGTACACTGGCGATCCGAAGGCAGGCTAAGATACAAAAACTCACCGGGCGATGTCATGACGATCATGGGGTCGCCGGTGAGGAACAGCGATGGTGGCGCCCTATTGTTGGGATCTAGCACAAGCCTCGAGATCGGTTCCTGCGCGATGGGCTGATGGTCAACTGCGAAAATGCCCAGGACTGCGAACGCATCCTGATGGTACCGGTCATGCTCCCGCATGCGGAAGGATGAAATCCACTCCCCACCTATGCAGATTTAATTTCCTCCGGGCGACCGTTACAGGCGGGCGGGAAGGGTGTCCCCTCGTTGAACGCAGGGTTCGATGCGGATTTTAAGCTCCTTGGTAGAGGTGTAACTCGGTCGCGTGGCAAAGCTCTAGAAACTGCTCGCGTCACTGCTCATTTGATATTATGAAGTGGTCAGAGGAGCAATCGAGATGGGTCAAGCTGCGGGTACGACGAGCCGCCCGCGTCGGATGTCGGCTCAGCGCCCGGTCGGGTCGGCCGTGTCCTACGTGGAGATGTTCCGAGCCGAGCCGATCAAGCGGATCGGCATGATCAAGCACGGGCTGCGTGCGGCGGAGGCCAAACGCATTCTGTCCGATCTGGCGGTTACCCAGGCCGTGGCTATGCGGGCCCTGAACATTTCGGCCGCGACCATGAACCGCAAGGTGAGGGGGGAAGACCGGCTGCCGCCTGCCGAGAGCGAGCGCGTGCTCGGCATCGCCCGGCTGGTCGGGCAGGTCCAAGCCATCGTCGAGGAGTCGGGCAACCCGGTGGGGTTCGACGCCGCCGCATGGACGTCCCGCTGGCTAAGCGAGCCGCTGCCGGCGCTTGGCGGAGCCCGCCCCCTAGACCTGCTGGACACGATGGAGGGCCAGGCCCTGGTCTCCAGCACCCTCGCTCATGTCCAGGGCAGCGCCTACGCGTGACGCGGGCGGCACGTGAGCCGCGCCGGGTGTGGCGCATCGCGACCGATGCGCCCGCCTACGAGGCCGACGACCTGACCGGTACGGGGGCCAAACTGACGGGTGGGCGATGGAACGAGCGTGACACGCCGGCGGTCTACGCCGCAGAGAACCGGTCGCTCGCCTGCCTGGAGACGATGGCACACCTCAACGCGGGCGGGCTGCCGCTGAACCGCTACCTCGTCGAGGTTGCCATCTCAGACGAGGTCTGGGAGGCGCGCGAGGAGCACGAGGCGGCCGCGCTGCCGGTGGGGTGGGACGCTCGCCCGTCGAGCCGCACGAGCATCGGCTGGGGAACGGCCTGGCTGCGGAGCCGGCGCACGGCGGTGCTCGTCGTACCTTCGGTGATCGTGCCGGAGGAGCGGAACGTGATCATCAATCCGTTGCACCCGGCGAGTGCCCGCATCAGGGCGCGGAAGCTGCGCCTGTGGACTTACGATCCCCGACTCACCAAGGCGTTGTGAATATCCGGCCAGTGCTCCGGTCGAGCCGCTTCGTCCAGGACAGCGGGCATGAAGCACCTCCTTATCCCTGTCCTTCTGCTCTCCGCCGCAGTGACGCCCCTGCAAGCGAAGACGCCCGCCCTGGCCACGCCGCCGCGCCCAGTGACGACCTGGGAGGCGGTGGACCATTCTATGAGCGCGCTGCCATGCCTCCCAGGCGGCGTCCGCGCGAGCGCCAGCCTGCTCCGCTTCCAGGCTCGCACGGTTCAGGGCCCGCCGCGCCTTCTCCCTCGCTGCGCCGCTGCGGTCCTCGGCCGCCGCCAGCGCCCGACTCAGCGCCGCCTTCGCTGTCGTGTGGGCCCGCCACTGGGCCCCGAAGGCGTCCAGCGGCGAGCGCGCCTGCGCCACGCCCTCCATCACCTGGGCGAGCTACGCCCGCCCCGGCGCATCGGCCGGCTTGCGCTCCAAGGCCCTGCGAAGCGTCAGCAGGGTGCCGGATCCACCGGGCAGGCGATGTAGCGTCGGCTGCACCTCGATGCTTCGCCAGGAGAGGAGCAGCGGGTCACCCAGCCCGGCGTCCCAGATCGTGACCTGCTGCTCGCCCTCCCCGCTCGAAGGCAAGGCGGAGGGTGGTGGCGCCGCCGTCGAGCGACGCCCGATGGCGTAGTCCGAAGTCGCCCTAGCTCTCCACGGCAAAGAGAGGCTTGGCTCCCTCGCGACGAGGCAGGTCGATCAGCACAGTGCCGCGTGCGCCACGCGGTTCGAGGGCGAAGGCCGTCTCCTCGGTGCGCAGGTTCCTCAGCACGACCTGGCCCGGACGGAAGCTTGCCTCCACGGTCCGTTGCGCCTCGTGGCCGGAGGCGGTCACCAGCACGTCCCGGATCCGCCCGAAGGCGAGCAGCCAGACTTGACCAGGCAGCAGCGCCCGCATCTAGGTATCGCCGAGCCACGCGCCGCCTTCTGCCCCCTCGGCGCAGGAGACGGTCACGATGCCGTCCAGCAGCGTGTTTGGCGTGGCGTTGGTGATCCGCACCGCCGGCAGGGGATGCCGCGCCGAGGGGTCCTGGATCCAACAAACCCGTTCGGCCGGCACCTCGGCATTCAGGAAGGGCAGGTTCGCGGTAGTCCCGGCCCGCATGGACACGTGGAAGGCGAGGGAGAAGGGGATCCGCCCTGCCGACGCCGACGCCAGCGCCGGCGCTTATGCCTGGGCGATCGGCGCCGATCCGGGAGGCGAGGCCTCATAGGCGCGGCTTCGCATTGTCGGCGCTGCGGCCGGCGCAAGCGGCGGCGATGGGTGCGAGCCGATATCGGCCTCCACCCGCACAACCTCTGCCACGCGCACCGGCAGCTCCTGCCGCGGCAGGCGGATGGCTTCGTAGAGGCCCTGGTGCAGGCTGGCCGACTCTCCCGAAACTAGGGTGAGCCGCACCCCGTCCCAATCCGCCCGCGCCAGGCTCTCCACCACCGCCCAGCCCTGCAGTTGCGCCCGACCGTCACTCCTGCCCGAGGAGAGCACCACCAAGCGCCAGCTCGGCTTCCCGGCAGGGGTGGGGAGAACGCTGGTGAGGGAAACCTCCCGCGCGCCCTGGCCGCGCAGCACCACCTCGATCAGCCTCTCGCCCTCACCGCGCGCGGTGGCCAGCGCCTCTGCCACACGGGACACCCTGGCGGCCAGGCCAGCATCCACCAACTGCGTCTCGCTCCCCTCACTAGCAGCACGGAGGTGATGCCGCCGGGCGTCACCAGCGCCGTGCGAAGCTAGTGGCTCCCTAGTCGTGCGGGCGGTGCGGCCGCCCGGTCACCCTTCCCCTAGAAGGCCGTGGCGGACCGACCCTTTGCGCGCCAGGAGGCGGTTGCCGAAGTCGTCTCCCACGATTTGCGCGACCCGATCTCTCACTTCCAGCCACCACCAGCGCATACCCTCGGCGTCCTGAAGGGCGCGATGGCGGACCCTCGTCCGGTTTTTTATGACGTGCTGGGCATCCCCCACGATCTCGCTTGCACGGTCCAGGAGGGCGCCACGGGCAAGATGAGCGCCAGGCGTGCCCTCCGGCGGGGCCATCCGCAGGAGACGCCGGGCTTCGGGGAGCAGGATCCCCTCCTCTAGTTCGACCACCTTGACCGAGTGCGACAGCCCAGCCGCGAGCAACATCCGATCCAGCCAGCGCTGCTCCCAAGACGCCGCATCGGAGGTGACCACCACTCCTTCAGCGCCGAGCACGTCGAGCACTCGCCGCCCCACCTCGGCCACCGGCTTGCCCTCCCTTTCCAGGCGGTCGCGGGAGAGCCCGTGGATCCTCTCGGATTCCGGGGACCACTCGTCCCACTCAGGCGCAGGCCGGATGAGATACGACTCAGCCTCGCCGTCCTCCGTCACCCAACCGACCTCGACAGGGAACGATCCCTCCGACAACGACGAGGCCTCGAAGTCCAAAAAGATGATCAATTAGACCTCCGGTTGATCCACAAGCAGCTTACACCCTGGACCGCTTCCACGCCGTTCAGGGTTCCAGGCTTTCGTCTGTTTTGTACGGCCAGAAGATTCGGCTGAGATCATAGTGAGCGGAAGTATCCCGTGCCTGACGACCTCTCCGACGGCGAATCTCACGACTGGTCCCGGGAGCAAGCCGAGGTCCTGAGATCGCACGCGCTCACCTCCAACATCCCGGCGGACGGGGCCCACATCATCGAAGAGATTGAGGATTGGACTTTTCTCGTCGCGCCGCACTTCGCGGGCTCGGACCGGCAACCATCGTGCCGCTCCGCGCTGCATGATAACGGACTCTCTGGCCATTCTATGGACGTGCCTGCAGAGGACCTGGGAGAACATTGTCCGAAGCTCCCCGCGGCATCCACGCTTCAGATCTCGTTCACTCATCTGGCCCGAGCGTCAGGCCGTAGAAGACGAAATGCGCAGTGCGGTTGTAGGCACGCCGGCGATGGTTCTCGGGCCGATCCCGCTCCCATTCTTGGACGGTGCGAAGAAGAGCGCCGCCGCGGTCGAGGATGTCATCCGCGAGGCTCACGACGTGCAGGTTGGGAACAGCCTGTGGCCGAATGCGGAGGAGTTCGGCAAGAGCGGCTTCCTCATGCCCCTCGCCAAGACGATCCGCCAGGATGGCGAGCGCAACAGCTGTCGATCGTCCGATCCCGACATGGCAGTGGACCAGCATGTGCCCGCCATCAGCCTGCACGGCGCGGCCGAACTCCAGAGCAAGCTCGATGTCCGCGCGATCCGCCATGCGAAAGAGCGGCATCCCCGCGTAGCGGGCAGGGGGCGGGATGTCCAAATCAACGAAGCGGAGCACCAGGTGCCTGGGCCCAGGCTGGCGATGAAAGCGCAGCCCGCCTCGTGCGTCTGGATCCTCCAGCGAGAGCACAGCGGAAAAGTCCCGCTTGTGCCGCAGTGCCCAGTTCAGGCCGGAGACGGTGACGGGCTCTTGGGCGTCCATTGAAGCGCTCCCGCTCACCGGGCGAGCCCTATACCCAGCGGCATCGAAGCGGCTGCGTGCTGGACGTTGTTCAAGTCGTCTCGGGTCACTGCTTTCGTGCGTGTCGCCCCGATCTCATGGTTCTTGACGTGCATCTTGAGAAGGGCATTGGGGGTGAGGTCCCGGCGAACGAGGCCGTTGGACCGGCAGCTGATTTTGATCATGGATGGGTCCTTGAGAGAGCCCGTCGGCACGCCGTTGCAAGGCCTGCCGATAAGGGCACTGATGGTGGCCGGAGTGGGAGGGGTTGCGCTGCGGAAACGCTCGGCACCTGACGCGTCTTGTCGGCGCATCACCGGGCGGCGGTACAGGAGTGGCATCTCGCCCGCTTCGCCACCCGAGGCTGCGGAGGCCGTGATTGTCGACCTTCATCATGTGCGACGACGAAGGCCTGAACGATGCAGCTACGGAGGTGCTGCACCTTCAATGTAAATGGCCGCAAGGACGATCGCGATTGCTCCTTCGTTCGTGGCGAACAGATCGACGGGTCTTCCGCCCAGCCTTGAATGGGGCCTGAGCAGCCAGCGTCTTGCGCGTGCCGGACTGCCGGTGACGCGCTCCACGGCGGCGACAACATCGGCCACCGTGACAGGCGCCGGATCGGCCGGGATGAGGTGTATCTTGGCAAGGGCGGGTGTCCGTCCGCCACGCAACCATTCGACCTGGCCAATGGTCAGTCCGGTGACCAGCCTGGCGGCTTCATCGCGAAGCGCCCTTTCCCCATCGAGGATCCCACTGAGCGGGTCATCATGGTCCCAGGGTGTGACCAGGCGCATCACCAGCTCGCCGACGAGGTCCTGATCCGCCAGTTCTGAAAGGGCCCGCGTGGTGGCTGCATCGACCAGAAGTTCGAGGCGGGTATCCCGTGCAGTTGGGATGGGGTTCATGTCGGGTTCCCGCATCCTTGCAGCCGTCCAATTCTCGCCATCTGCTGCTCCATCGACCTCGCGAAGGCGATTTGACCGGCGCTCGGCGGTTGGCCCGCATCTCCGGAATGCACACAGGTCATTCGCCCTCGCTCCCGAGCGGACCTTGCGACAGCGCTGGCGCCTCCAGCCGGTAGTAGCGGGAGAGCGTCCGTGCCCAGCCCGCGCCCGCGTCGATGACCCATACATCCGTGGTAACGATTGGCCCCTGGCGGAGCCGCGGGTGACCGAGGCCGATGCCCGAAAGGCAGGGCACGGGGCGCGTGGTCAGCTGCCAGGCGTGGAGGGCGGGAGAGGCTTCTAGTTCTTCGGGTGTCGGCATGATGCCTCCCGTCAGTCGGCGGAGGTCGGCGGCGAGGCGCTCAAGGCGAGCGGCCTCACCTCCGAGGTCCTGGCAGGTGATGAGGTCGGGAATACCGTCGATACGGATCATGGTGGCTTTCAGGAGATGGCCCGGCGGTGCTGAACAGTCGGGCAAAGGTGGTGGAGTGCCCGCGATGGTGGGGCAGCAGGACAAATTTGGAGTGGGGCAGAGGCCTGGAGCCGCCTGTCTCGCAGGCTCTTGCCTCCGCACCGCGTTGTGGTGGGCGGCTCAGCGCTGAAGGCGTTAGCGCCGTGCCGGAAGCACGAGCCGATCGACCGGGTGAGCATTGCGGGAGGCAAGGTTGAGCAGGCCTGCTCCCAGACGCTCCCTCATGGTTGTGATTCGGGACTGCTCGCGGACGGCCGCTGAAGTGCCCGCGGGCAGGAGGTCGACAAGGCGCAGAACCAGCGTCTCGTCGTTCTCGGCCATGCGGCGTAGGCGTGCCTCAAGCTTGCGGTTCCGGCCTGCGCCACGCTGTGCCAAGCCGATGTGCCGGGAGAGCCGCGCAAACGGATCACTGCAGGTCTGGCCCACGTAAAAGGGCTCACCCGTTGGGAGAGGAGCCAGGTCGTAGATCCAGGCCTTTCCGCTGGGTGGCGCGCAGGCGGCGTGGCCGGGCATGGCGACCACCTCGCACCGCAGGTCGAGGATGGGTTCGGGAGCGCCGGCAGAGCGCCGCGGTGAGATTGAGCCGCCGATCAAGCGGCGGAAGCGGATGATGAGATCGTTCATGATGTTGTCTGTCCGTTGTTTCGGTGTGGGTGGCGGCGGGATGGTCGGCCCGGCCCAGGGGGCCCGGGACGGCATCCCGCGCCGCCCACAGGGGGATGTCTCTTCGTGCTGTGCTCGGCGGCCGGGCGGCCGCCGTTTCGGAGCAGCTGCGTCGCGGCTCGGGCTATTTGTCGTCGGGCGGGATGCTGGAACCGCGCAGACGCCGCCGTTGCTCCTCAACGATGCGAAGCAGTCCCTCGGCCCGGTGAAGCCCGCCCGGCGTTGTAGCAGCGGCGAGCGGGCTCCTGTTGCCGATCCAGACCTGCCGCGCGGTGAGCCAGCGGCGCAGGGCGTCCTCGTCGCCGATCACACGGCGGGCAAGCACGAGCAGGCGCGCGATGCGCATGCGGACCGGGGCGTCGTCGTTCCCGTCGCTGGTCCAGACCCAGCGCTCGACCGCGTCCCAGGACGGGAAGGAGAAGGGCGACGCTGCCTCCCGCTTCCCAGCGGGGACCCGTACCTCGCGCTCCCGGTCACAGAAGGCCGCCAACGCTGCTTCCAGATCGGCCTCGAGCAGCCCGGAGGCGGGCCTAAGGCGTTTGCCTGGTGGCTCCAGCCCGTCGGCGTTCTCCTCGCCATCGAGGACGCTGTGCACGGCCAGCAGGTCGTCGACGCCGCCGTCCAGCATGCGCGCCAGCGGGCTGCGGCCGCCGAGCCGCAGGTTGGAGCGGGTCATCCAGTCGAAGCCCCGGTCGGGCCAGGCGTAACGCCGGCGCAGCCGCCGGTGCAGCGCGATGACGAGGCCGATGCGGCGCCGCGTCCCCGGCGCACCGCGTGGTGCCGGGCCCCGGAACCAGCCCTGGAGCGTCTCTTCGGCCGGGCTGCCGAGCAGGCGCCGGGTTTGCACCTCGTCCAGCCCCCATTGCCACGCAGCCCGCCACACGAGGTGCAGGGCCGTGCGGAACGCCTCGGGCGGGAAGCGCTCGCCGCCGAAAAGCTGGGCATCGGCCGCGGCGGCCAGGTCGCGGCAGACCGACCACAGGGCGAGTTCCTCGGGCTGTTCGGGCCGGCCTTGAGGACCGAGGGTGACCAGGGTGAAAAGCGCAAACGCCTTGGCCCGGCACGCCTCGGCGCTGATGGCTGGGATCTCGCAGAGCTCCGCGATGAGGCGATGGCGGAACTGGACGAGCCGCACCTGCCGCCGGTGCAGGTGGTCGGCGGCGTCGCGCTCGCCCAACAGCTCGGCCTGGAGCTCGAGCCCGGCCAGCTTCAGGGTGTGGCGCTGCACAGTCGAGATGCGGGCACAGAGGCCGAGGAGGCGCGCCTCCGGTGAAAGGGGAACGGAGAAGGCTCCGACTTCGGAAGTGGGCGGTAACATCAGGTGGTCTCCCCCGCCTTCGAGGGGCTGAGGATCGGTTCCGAGGGTCTGTGCGCAGGCGTGAGAGGGACCGGAGAGCTGGTTCCTCCCAGGCCCTGCTCGTCCGCTTGGGCGAGGGGGCATGAGGTCCCGCGCCGCGAGGGCGTGGGGAGTGCAGTGAGTATCGATGACATGTTGGATTTCTCGAACGCGGCGGCGGCGGAATGCCGGAGGCCGGCCCATGGCCCGGCCCTGGCACCCGTGCCGCCCGCGACAGGTGTAGGAGAGTGCGCTGGCATGTGCCGGCGCTGGGAAAGGCCTGCTCGTGTCGATGTAGCTAGCGGCGGATCAGCCCCGGCCGTCGAGCCAAGCCAGGAGCTGGGGAAGGGAGACACAGAGGCGCAGTGCGCGCCCGCCGGGGAGGAGGAGCAGGGTATCGCTGTCCTCGGTCTCGGAGACCGCGATCACCGCGCTCGCTGCCAGCGCGTGGCGCCGCCCGTCGACATCACGGACGACGAGAAATCGCCCGATTCTGCTACCATCGGCGAGCACCCCATCGCTGCGGGATGACGCGGCGGTCACAAGCGAGCTCCCGTGCGAGAACCCGCATGTCGAGCCTTAGCCCGCGCACGGCAGGCGCGAAGAAGCTGGCGGGGCAGGGGGCGGCCCCGCCGTCCGGCCAGGACATGGGACACTGCACTCTGGGTTATCCCGAGCTGGGTCGCGATCGCCTGCAACGTCAGGCACGATCCCGGGCGGGCATAGGCGGTCAGCAACCAGCGGAGCTGCTGCCGCTCGGGCCGGGAGGCCTCCTCATCGTGACGCCGGATCCGCATGCGGTGGCGCAGATCCTCGTCCATGCGGGCGCGAACAGCCCGGGCGAGATCGTCGGGGACGCCCCGCTCGCGGCGGCGCACGACCTCCTGCACACGCCTGGGGTCGAGCCCGCGCTCGCGCGCGATGTCGGCCAGCGCAGTCCCGGCGGGCGCGGCGAGGTAGGCCAGCAGGACGGAGGCGACGGCGTTGGAGGCACCCTCCCTCTCGTCCAGCCGCACCGCCTGGCGACGGGCCTGGGCGGCCCGGGCCGGTGCGAGCAGTTCGTGGTTGACGATCAGCGCGTTGGCGGTCCCGTCCAGCAGGCCCAGCAGCACCGTCTCGCTGACACCGTGGGCGCCGCAGATGGCGCGCGTAGTGACGCTGAGGTCCGCCGTGGCGAAGGCGACCAGCAGCGCCTCCAGGGCCGCGGGCGCGTGGCGCCGAAGGCTGGACACGCGCGACTGGTGCAGACGGTACCCGGGCATGCGCTGCAGAACCTGGCGCGCGATGCGGGCCCGCTCACGCGCCTCCGCCGACACGAGCTGCCCGGCGGGCGCGCTCTCGCCGCCCGGGCCCTGGTTGAGCAGGTGCGCGCCGAGCTCGGCGCGTCGCACGGCGATGCGGGCCCGCTCGGCATCGTCGATGGCTTTTCCGGCCGGGTAGAGCCCGACGACCCGGATCACCACCGGTTCACCTCGCTCGGCGCGGTGGCGGAGCCAAGCCTCCATCTGCCGGTTTCTGCCCCGTCGGTGCCGGGCCGCCGTGAGGTGGGCCGAGAACCGTGCGCGAAGGCCTCGCCTGGTCTGGCCGACATAGACCGGCGGTTCAGCCGCTGACGCGCCGATCTCGTACAGAGCGGACCAGCCAGATGGCAGGGCGCCGGTGGGCAGGTCACCATCGGCGACGACCTCTAACTCGACCGGCGGCAGATCTGGGTAGGACCGTGGCACGATCGGCCGCGCCGGGCGCCGTCGCTTAGCGCTTCCGCCTTTCAGCTTCAGGACGAGCTGGCGCGCCAGCAGCCGGTCGGCGGCGCGACGGAGGATGTCGTGAGGATCACGGAAAACCTTCATTATCAGGGTACTCCCTGGGCAGCGGCGGGGTGGATGGGCCGGCCCGAACGGGGCTGGACCACCACACCGCGCTGACGCAGGAGACAAACCTTCTACCTGGCCCAGCCCGGGGGGCAGGGCTCCCTTTTCGGGATCGGCAGGTCTCTGCACGTGCGTACTTACGAGCCCTACGGCGCGAGTACGGCGCAGATCATCACTGAGAACCCCTGCCAACTCGCCCGCGACATTCGCATTTTTGGTTCGGCGCGGCCGACCTCGTGCCCGGAAAGCTCGGCATCGAGCCCACGGCCATGATCAGGGTGCGGAAGGGCAGCATACTCGTGCTGGACAAGCTGACCGCCCAGACCACCGCGCTAGCCGCAATGCCGCCCGGGCGCGTTGAAACAGCCCTCGAATTAAAGCTCGCAAAGGAGATGATGGCTAACACCCTGGACTGGGAGAGATGCGTCTCCCTCGTGTGTATGTACCGAGCCGAACTCACGCTGCTTTGGCAGACGTGAGGTGGTCTATGACTGCGGTGAGTTGGATGACCCGGAGCTGGTCAGATCTGCTCGAATCGGTGCTGCCAAGCTGATCCTGACCGCAGCACGATCATGTCAGAGTATCATGCAGCCAGGCGCTGAATAGCGGGCATCGACCCTAAGGCGACCGTCAGGTCCGACATGGGAATGTCCGGTGTTGGCAGGAAAGCGAACATCGTGGGTCAGCAGGTCACCGAGCGACCCTGAAAGTCAGATTGTATCGTAGCTCGCCCACAGGGCTCTCGCCGCCGTGCAGCGTATCGATGCCGTGAAAGGTAAGCCGGGCTGGACCACCCCAAACCACCACGTCGCCGTGGAACAGGCGCATTCGCATCGGCTTGTCACCGCGGGTTGCGCCGCCCCACAAGAACGTTGCGGACAACCCCAGCGAAACCGAGACGATCGGAGCGTCGAAGTCGTGCTCGTTACGATCCTGGTGGAGCGAGAGTCGGGACCCCGGTTCGTATCTGTTCATCAAGCAGGAATCCGGTTCAAACCCGAGATAGCCAGCAACCTCGGCCGCCCGCCCGGCGAGGCATCGGAACGTCTCCGGCATCGCCGGCCACGGCTCACCGGTCTGCGGATCAAGCGGATCGTAGCGGTAGCCGGTCCGGTCCGTCACCCAACCAAGGCTACCGCAATTGGTCATCGCGACCGACATCGGCCATCCGCCCAGTGTGACCATGTTCCGGAACGGCGTCCTGGCCTCAATGCGACGAACATCAGCCAGCAGGGCAGGCGCATCCGGAGCAGCGAAGCCGCCCAGCAGCATGGCGCCCGGCCGCAAGGGCATAGCACGTCGTCCTTCCTCGAACAGGTCCGGCGCAAGAGTCTCCTCAGGCTGCATCATGGAAGATGATCCCTACGGTATGTCGGCGCCCAGAGCGCAGCGCGCTGACGCCGTGCCGCAACATCACCCGGTAATCTCCCTTGGTGCCACGGTGCGGGCGGCTGTTGACGGCGAACACTACGGCATCACCTTTGGTGAGCGGCACGACCGCCGGCCGCGACTGCATGCGTGGGCGCTGTTCGGTGAGGACGAACTCGCCGCCTTCGAAAGCTTCATGCGGCGCCGACAGCAGCGTTGCCACCTGCAAGGGGAAGACGTGTTCGCCGTAGAGGTCCTGGTGGAGGCAGTTATAGTCGCCCGGGCCATATTGCAGCAGCAGCGGCGTCGGGCGGCGCTGGCCGGCGGCGTGGCACCGCTCCAGGAACTCCGCATGCGTGGCGGGAAACCGCACGTCCATCCCCATGCGCTCGTGCCAAGCGTTCGCGATCGGGGCGAGCTTCGGATAGAGGCCGGTTCTCAGTTTCTGCACGAGATCGGGCAGGGGGTACGAGAAGTAGCGGTATTCGCCCTTCCCGAAGCCGTGCCGAGCCATGACGACGTGGCTGCGGAACGCGGGGGTGTCCCCGTACATGCCGGCGATTGCGTCGCTCTGCTCGGCCGTCAGCAGCTCCGGCAGCACCGCCCAGCCCTGCCGGTCGAGATCGCCGGTGAGCGCCGTCCAGTCGAAGTCCTCGATGCGTGTCACGGTCATGCCGCTCTCTCCATGGCGAGGAGCTTGCGCTTGCGGTGGACGCCCCAGCGGTAGCCGGAGATCGAGCCGTCCGCCTTCAGGACGCGGTGGCACGGGACCACCACGGCGAGACGATTGGCGGCACATACTGCGCCCACCTCCTGCGCGGTGAGACCGGTGCCGATCGCCTTGGCGAGCGCACCATAGGTGCGGGTCTCGCCACTCGGGATGGCGCGCAGTGCCGCCCAAACGGCGAGTTCGCCGGCGTTCCCGCGCAGGTCCAAGTCGAAACCGGGTTCGCCGGTTGGCGCCCCGAGGTAGTGAACGACGGCGGCAAGCACGGAACCGATGGCGGTCTCGTCCTCGACGAGATTGGCACCCGAAAGCGCGTCGGCAAGCCTGCCGCTCAGCTCATTCCTGTCGATGCCGAGGAGCTCCGCGGTGACGCCGCGCCGGCTGACGGCAACGGCTGCCAGCCCGGTGGTGGTCGGGTGATAGCCGTAGTGGATGGTTTCGGCCGCGAATGGCAGATGGTGGTCGCCCATGTTGTTTGCTCCATCTCTCATGGACGGAAGATAGATGGCAGTGCCCTCATCGACGCTCCGGCTCTTGCTCTCAAATCGAAAGAAGCGCCGGAGCAGGAGATCATGCCGACGCACGCTCGCGATCGAGAATCGCGCGCTTGCGTTCGACACCCCAAGCGTAGCCGGAGAGGGCACCGTCGTTCCGTACGACGCGATGGCACGGGATAGCGACCGCCAGCTTGTTGGAAGCACATGCGCCCGCAACCGCGCGTGTCGCGCTCGGCGCGCCGATTTGCTCGGCGACATCGGTGTAGGACAAGGTCTGCCCGACCGGAATGTCGCGCAGCGCCTGCCATACACGCTGCTGGAATGCAGTGCCACGCACATCGAGCGGAAGGTCGAGCCCGACCTGCGGCGCCTCGACGAAGCCGACGACCTTCGCGACGATCGCCTCGTAATCGGCATCAGCGCCGATCAACGTCGCGTTCGGGAAGCGATCCTGGAGGTCGCGCGCCAGCGCTTCGGGATCGTCGCCGAGGAGGATAGCGGCCACTCCCTTGGTGCTTGATGCGACCAGGATGGAGCCGAACGTCGTTTCGCCGATGGCGAAGCGGATCTCCTCTTTCACCCCACCCTTGCGGAAGTTCGATGGGGTCATTCCGAGCATGGCGTTGGATGCTTCGTAGAAGCGGCCACTAGAATTGAAGCCGGCATCGTAAATTGCTTCGGTGATGCTGTTCTCGCCGCCTAACGCTTCGCGCACGCGCTTCGCGCGATGGGCGGCTGCATAGCCCTTGGGCGTGAGACCGGTGTGCGCCTTGAAGATGCGGTGAAAATATCCAGGGCTGAGCGCAAGTGCTTCGGCGAGATCAGCCAACGACGGTGCCACCTCACTCGTCTCGATAATCCGGCAAGCTTTGGTGACGATCTCGGCGTTCACGACCTCAGCAGCCGGCCCATCGGGCCTGCACCGCTGACAGGCCCTGAAGCCGGTCTTCTGCGCGCTCTCGAGAGTGCCGTGGATGGTGACGTTCTTCGGGTTGCAGCCGCGCGAGGCGCAGGACGGCCGGCAGTAAACACCTGTCGTGCTGACTGTGTACCAGAATTCGCCGTCAGCGGTCTTGTCGCGGGCGACGATACGCGCCCAGCGCGGATCCGCGAGAGTTGCGGCAGCCTGTTTGTCTTGACTGTTCATCGGGTCGTTCCCCTGCATCTTGACCCTGAGGGTATCCCGGCAAGTGGCTTGCAGCACTCCGGCTCTTGCTTTCGAAACGAGATATCGCGCCTCTGGCCTGTTGTGCGGCTGGCCGTTTCGGATAGCGCACAACGAAATTGGTCGAAGCCGTGCCTAAACCGGCATGGCTTCGACCTATTCTCACGCCGGCCTATGGAAAAGGATTGAGGATACTTGCGGTCTGCTCAGTGAGCCGGTTCGAGAGCTTCATGGCGGGCCCGATCCACGTCGGGCATGCGATAATCCGTTTCGGCGATCTCTGCGAGGCGGGACGGCACGACCTCGATGTTCGAGACGCCATAGAGCTTCTGAAAGTTCATGATCAGCGGCTGCCACTTGGCGGGGTCGATCCGGTTTAGGTGTCCATCCATCAGCAGACTGGGATGTACGTGAACGCGGGTGATCCGCACTTCAAAGGCCGAGATCAGACCCGCGACCTCGGGGTCGTCTTCCATGAGACCGTGACGCGCCGCGACCACTGCCTCCAACTGAATAGGGCACTCCAGCGCACGCGGAGCAGCCACGGTCTGCGATGGGATGGGGGTCAAGCCAGCCGCCTCGAATTTATTCGGCTCGTAGGAATAGCCCAGCTTCTGCTTGAGCGCCGGTATCTCCCTGGTGCCCGTCAGCCGTGCCAGCCTGTCCACCGCATCTGCCTGCTTGGCAGACGTCAGATTAAGGACGCATTGCCCGGTGCGGATCATGTTCTGCGGTGTCTTCGACGCGGTCTGGAGACCAAGCATGCACCGCCATCCCAGCCACCACGCGGACGACATCGGTGCCAGGTTGGCGGTACCATCCTCGTTCTGCGTGCTGATCAGTACCACCGGGGTTCCGAGATAAAGGATCGACGGCTCGATCGTGACGTGGGTATCGGCCATGAGTGGCTCCGTAGTTTCAATTACGGGCCACTTATGGATGTGTGCATGCTCCGGGGAACTCCGCTTCGTGCGCTGGAATCGAGATGCATCCGATTGATGGTCCGCTCAGGAGGGTGAAGCGGACGTACCCGCAGTAGCCTTCTACAGGCGCTTCCCACCCAAAGCGGCTGTTCGCGACGGGGTGGACGCTAGCTGTGATCCTGCCATGACCGCCCTCGTCATCCGGCCCGCAGACCACGCCGACGTGCCGTGCCTCTTGGACCTTTACGTTCACCTCAATCCGGACGATGCGCGCTGCCCGACCAAGAATGCCGTCGCCGTTCTCGATGACCTGCTAAATTACGAGGGCAGTGTCATCCTCGTGGGGATGATCGGAGACACGTTGGTCACGACCTGTACGCTCGTCGTGATCCCAAACCTGACCCGCGGCGGCAGGCCCTACGCGCTAGTAGAGAACGTTGTAACCCACGCCGATCACAGGGGAGCGGGGTTCGGGCGAGCGGTTCTCTCCGCGGCGTCGAGCGCGCCTGGGAAGCCGGATGTTACAAAGTCATGCTGATGACCGGCTCAAAGAAGGCGTCCACGCTGGCGTTCTACGAGGCGGCGGGCTTCGAGCAATCCAAGACGGGCTTTCAAGTCAGGCGGGCAGCGGTCCGACCTGAGTAGGGGCACTCGTTCGCCCACCAACCGACCCGGCGCTGGCCCAGCCAGGCTGCCTGCGCCGGCTTCCAACCCTTCCACGACATTGGTGCGCCTTGACGCTAAGTCGGACATGAACGTGGAAGCAGACATTGCGTCACCACGGGTACAAGCGGCTGCTTCGCGCCCCATCTCGGACGCTAGATCGAGCTAACTTGCCTGCCAAAAGCGGCAACTCGCGATCCCCAACCTTGCCAAGGTTGGAGACAATGGT
Organism: Roseomonas sp. WA12; assembly: GCF_054165765.1. NCBI lineage: Bacteria > Pseudomonadati > Pseudomonadota > Alphaproteobacteria > Acetobacterales > Roseomonadaceae > Roseomonas > Roseomonas sp. WA12. The sequence continues at coordinate 64,630 of NZ_JBSTUI010000003.1, forward strand.
TCGAGTCCCTTAGCCCGTTCTAATTTGCTCCAAGGGGAAACGGCCCTCACGACAAGGCCACCGCGAGGCGGCCTCTTCGCCTTTGCGCTGGACACCTTTGAGACGCTACCGATTTGGATGAGGTAAAGCTGAGCGTGTGTTGACCTCTTGGACGGGCAACACAGCTACAAGGCGATGCGCATGCTAGGTTCGACGGACAGATTATCCAGCGCCAAACTCATGACGGGAAAAGACCCGCCCGGCCCTGACCGGGCCGTCCCGTGAAATGAGTGCAGCGCGGCTGGGACGAAAGCCAGTCCGGCACGTCCACGTTGTCGAGCACGATCAACTGGTATTCGTCGGACAACTGAGCGAAGGCCTCGAACGCCCGGTCCTTCAGCTGCGTATTCTTAATGGCAACGTCCTCGAGGCTGTCCGGGTCCTTATAGGTCACGAACACCGAATCGAGGACGAGAAAGCCGGGATGAGCCCGTTTGCGGTCGACGCAGAAGCGCATCAGCCCAATACTGAACGCGCCGTGCAACAGCGCCATAACCCCCTTGCCGTTTGATCCGCGTGCCTTGCCGGCGACGGAGATGTCCATCTGAGTTAGGTCGAAGAACACCCGGCGCGCATTCGGGAATTCCCAAGACTTCAGCTCGGATTCGACCACTTGGGAGAATTCGTCGAGTACGGTCCCGTCAAGGCTTTGCGCCGCGACCATGGTGCTGCTGTCGTACCCTGGGCTGATTCCGAGTTGCGCGCGCTGCTGGTTTAGTCGGTCGAGGCGGCGCACAAACTCTAGACTTTTCTGGACAGTAAGCTTGCGTGCGATGACCGTGTTCGTCAGCGTGCGGATGGTCTGCACCGAAGGGACCTCGCGCAGTATATCGGCCTGTAGAGCTTCGAGCGCGGGCAGGATTTCGCGGGCTCGGGCGGCCAGTTCCTGCCGCTCATCCGTGAGCCCCTGCTTCGTCAACTTTAATTCTGCAGCCCGTCTGCCGAGCTCGGCCAATTCGGCCTTTGCGGCTGCCACGATCTCGTCAACATTTCCGTCGCAAGCGAATTCAGGCCTGTGGTGCTTTGAGTCCGCACCGCAGGTCGGGCAGGTCTGCCCATCCCCAAGGGCGAAGAGTGTGCCGGCCTCGATGACGGAGGCCAGTCGTTCCTGATCCGACGCATAGTGATCGTTCAGAAGCGTAAAGCGGGCCTGCAGCGTGTCGATCTCGTCGATGCGGTCGCGGATGTTTTCGTGCTCGCGGCGCAGCTGACGGCGCTGCGTGGTCAGCACGCGATAATCCCGCTCCGCCGCTTCCTGAACAGTGAACGAGTCCGCCAATTCGTTGTCCAGCGTCAAATCGAGCTGCCGCAACTCGTCATGATCCTGGTCTGCATCCGCGATCTCGCGCTCGACCTCGCGAATCTGCTGATCGAGCAACTCGAGCTGGGCCGCCTGCCGCAAGGGTCGGCTGGCGTCCGGCTTCGCCATGTCGATCGCCGAATCATCAACGCCGACCAGCAGAAACTTGAACACCGCCGTTTCGGCCGTTTTCGTGGTGTATTGCCCGGTAAGGACCGGCGACGTGTCCTCTTGGATTTTGGTCTCGTTAACGATGGCAAAGCGCTCGAGGTCGCGGTAGCTGAGATCGCGCGTCGCGCCGGCGGCGTTTGTCTGGATGCGCTTGTCGGCCGCGCCGAGCTGCTCGAGGAGAGTCTTCGAAAGCGAGGCCCTGGCACCGTGACGGGCTGAGACCGTAATTCCTTGATCCGCCGTGGGCCGCCCGCGAAGCAGGCCGTCGATAATGCGGATATCGCCGCCCTTCAGGGCACGGACCAGCGTCTTCTCCGTGCCGTCGTTGCAAACCACACCAAGATGGGCGAGGTCGTATTCGGCCTGCTCGGCGATTGGGCGCGGCGGTTTGCTTGCCCCAAGGAGGTAATCGATCATCCGCAGGATGTGCGACTTACCGGTATTCGAGCCGCCATAGATGACATTCAGGCCCGGCAAGAAATCGATGACGGCCGGTTTGCTTTGAGGACCGCTGATGATGAGGAAGCGCAGCTGCACGATCAGGGCGCCTGGCTCTGATCGGACTGAAACTCCGGCTCCCATTCATCCATCCGGCTGCGGACGAGTGCGGCCAGCTCGTCGTCGCCGAGCCGCAGGATGCTTTCGGCGATCCAGTCTGCGCGCTCCTTCAGCGCTTCAGAATAGGGCGTCATCAGCAGGTCGACGAACGATCCAGCGTCGTCCCCTGCTTGGTGACGGAAGCCTTCGGGCGTCGCCGCGCGCGTGATAAGGCCGCGCGTCCCCATCAGGGCCAGCCCCGAAGCGACAAGGCCGCGCCGCACGAGGATCTCCGCCGCACGCGAACGATCCTCGGGGTGCATGCTCTCCGGCCCATCGAAGTCTCCGCTATGGACGATCAGGTGATCGAACACGACGAGCTTATGCAGGCTCAGCGATTCTGGATAGCAGGCGGTCAGGATGACGACCGACCGCAGACCGGTTTCGAACGGCGTGTTAAAGATGCGGGGCCGCCGTCGGGGCGGATGGATATGGCCCATCTTAGACCTTCCACGTAAGCCGGTCGAGGTTCGCCAGCTGATGGCAAACGCCCTGCTTCATCCGGACCTTCGCACGTGGGGAGAGCACGCTCGCTGGCGTCGTCGTTCCCGCGGTCACGAGAGCTGTGGACAATCGGACATGAGCGGACTTCGCCATGGCAATGGCGGGATCGATCGCATCCATAATCTCATCGGCGAAGCTCTCGATGGTCCCAGGTTCGGTCTGATCGCGGTAGGTCGCCATGAACGCCTCCGCATCGTAGAAACGCACGCGCTGTTTTTGTAGATCATCCAGCCATTCGACGTAAGCCGTCAGGTCTCCCGCGCAGCCGATCGGTATGCCGGTCTCCTCGGCATACACATCGAACAGCTTGGTGACATAAACGGTCTCATCCGGCGTGATTTCAACCGGCGCCTGTCCCACGTTCGGCGGCGGTAGCTCGCCGCTGAACCGGGAGGCCCAGTACGCCGTTTTCCGGTGGTCGTCGAGCACTTCCTCCAGCGTCGCGAACGTGAACGATGTGAAGTCGTAGTTGGTCACGTAAGCCGCTAGGTCGCCAATCAGGGTGTGCTGCTCGTTACTAACCACATTCGGCGCGACACGGATGTTCCAGGTCTTGATGACCTCGTCCTGAAAGAGATTCGGATTGAGCAGCATCTTCCGAAGCGCGGTGCTGGGCCCGCGCGGGGCGACGAACGAGCACATCCGGGGCGGCGTGAACTCGCCGCGAAAAGCATGAAAGATGATTTTACCGGCATCCTCGCACGCGGCCGGAACGCCCAGCGTGGTTTCGTAATGCTTGCACTGGAAATTGTCCCACACGCCCTCGCAGGCCTGCGGACTGTATAAACCGATCACATCGCGGCCGAGATCGCCGGGGCCGCCCAGCCGTTTGACCGCGTCATAGCTCTTCAGCCCCTTCTGCCACTCCCGAATGAAAATCTCCCACTCGGTCGAATCGTATGCGCGGACCAGCTTAATGATTGGCGCCAGCAGCACGTCGGTCGGTCCCGCCCCTCACAGTCTTGGTCGAACCCTAGCCGTATCGTGCCGAATGGCACAATCGGGCGTAATGGCTTCCTAGTGTCCGACCCGTCCGAGTTACATTTTCGGGGCGGACTGTCCGCTTCCGGCAGGCGCCTGCCTTGCTGGGTGGAACTGGATGGAGCAGATGCCGCGGCAATGGCCCGACGGCAGCGTGCGTTTCGTCGTGTGGCGGGCACCGACGCGGGCGGGCTGCTCTATGTTCGCTTAAGAGGGTGGAGCAGACATCCGGGCGGCGAGCCTTCTACAGCCGCAAACCACCCAACCTCGCCATTCGCTGTTATTGCGACCATGGCGGCCAGCCGCTCAGCAATGGCCGCTTAATTCGAAACTTCGGCTACCTAAGACCGCGCTGGCGATCCCCGTTCTGATGAATGTTCCTTGGCGTCAGCTTCGGCGATGTCCCGCTCCATCTGCTCGTCCTGCAGGCGCTGTTCGTTCATTGTCTGGAACATCTTCTCCCCGGCAATGACGGACCCCAGAAGCTGGCGGCCGGCAGGGAGGTTTCGACTGCTGAGCAGGTTGGATGCGCGCCGCTCGACCGTGCGGGGGTTGTCGGGCTCAGGCGGAATCCATGCTGTCGCGGCGCTTGTCGCCGCCTTGATTTGGTTGATTTGGGCGCGGTGGGGCTGGGTGAATCCCTGATGAGCGAGAGCTTCAGTCCGGGCGACCGTCCAAGCATGCTCAAGGCGAGTCATGGCCGCTTCGATGTCTTGGGCCGCCTTGGCCGCGGCGGGGTCACGGTCCCGAAGCTTTCGGTAGGCTTTGGCCCCCTCCGGGGCGATGGCGACCTCGGGGGTGCCTCTTTCCTTTGCCAGTTGCGCCACGCGTCCGCGGATAGCGGGGAGGGTTTCCGCCAGGGCGTCGGCCGTCCTGGTGACGGCGCGGGCGGCGGCCCGAAGGTGGCGGACAGCCCCGTCCAGTCCGATCTTGCGAGCAATCTCGGGCCCGCGCTTGGCCGCTGTCGTGATGGTGACCGCCTCGGTGATGACCTCAAGGCCGGCCTGAAGTGACGCCCGATCATAGGGATCCTGGGGCGTCTGTAGGGCGATGCGCGTGTGGCGGCCGTTGAGGCGGAGGGCCTCTGGTGGCTTGGCCATCAGGCTAACCCTGATAGCGGCGCGCTCCTGGTTGTCTGCGTCTGGGCGGACACGGATGGCTTTGCTGGTGTCGTGGGTGGCGAGCCGTTCGGCGATCCGCTTCGCCCGATCCTCGACCGCCCTGGCGGTCTCCTGTCGGGATGCTCCCCTGGCGAGAGAAGTGTTGTTCTGGGCAGGCACAACGGCTGTCGCCGCATTGCCGCGGGTTGCGCCGGTATCGCCGGCAGTTCCGGACCCGGCCGGGAATCCGGCCGCGCCGCCGGTCTCGGTCGCGACGGGAGGTTGCGGCACGGACGGAACGTCTTGCGCGACCGAAGGAGTGGTTGAAGGGATAGTTCCCACGACGGGGGCCGGGCCGGACGGGGCAAGCTGTGGCTCGGCCGCGACCGGGGTAGAAGCTTCCTTCCCGCGGGGCATAATCGGTGCCGCCGGGTCGATCGCGATATGCGGCGCGGGAGCCTCGGCGACCGGCACAGAGGAATTGGCTGCCGGCTCATCTTTCGCCGCGGGGACGAACGTGGAGGGCATGGCTGTCATTTCGGCGGGAGCCCGCACTTGGACCAGGGGCTGCACCGGGGTCGCCGATGTCTTGGCGGGGGGTTTTTCTTTTGGTGGTGCCGGGCCACCAGCGGCGTGCTCGGCCAGGGCCTCTGGGTCCATCCTAGACATGAGGAGGGCGGCAAGGCCTGCAGGGGCCGATGTGATGGCCACCGCGGGGGTCGGCTCGATCGGCTGTTCGTCCGGCAGGGCTGACCGCAGGTCGAGGATTTCGCGGAGGCGGTCCGCCAGGATGATGCGCGCCGGTTCTGGCTTGGGCGCTTCGATCCGCTCATTGATCGCTTGAGCGACCTGCCGTGCGGTTTCTGCCTCGACTTCCCAGTGGGCTACTCGATCGGGGCGTCCGGCTTTTCTAGCGGCCTCTGCCTCCATCTCCGCCCATTGCTCGCGGCGCGCGATCGTCTGGCGGGCTGCTTCGGCGGCAGCGTCATCGATGTCGACACCGGCGGTCAGCATGTTTCGGAGAGCGCGTTCTGTGTTTGCCTGGCCGGCGGCCGTCATGAACCCCTGGGCTTCGAGGGCGGCCGCTTTGGTGCCGAGGTGCTTCGAGGCTTCTGCCTCGATTCCGAGGTCCTTGTAGCCACCAGGGTGGTATCGCTTTTGGTGGCCTTCTTCTTCCAGGACCTCGTTGCAAGCCCGGCACCACGCGTCCTTGATGGAGATCACCCAGTCCTTGTCATCCACCTTAGCTGTGAGGACCGGCTCTTTGGCTGTGATGGTCCTCATGTTCGCCTCGGGTGAGGCGAGGAAGGTGTCGACTTCCGCGACTGCGGCCGCCCATTTCGGGGCTTTGCGGTTCCGGGGATCCTTCTGGATTTGATCCTCGAACCGCCTCTTGCGGCTTCCAGGGGCCTCTTGGCCCCAGGGGTAGTCGCGCCGTGACTTGTTGTTTGGTCCCCCCCGGTCTTCCGGGCGGCGCGTTGCGCGCCCTTCGGCGATGTCCTTGGCTTCAGCCAGGTCAGCCCTGGCCTTGGCGATGATGGACGGATCGGAAAACTCTTCGGCCGCGGCATTCAACATGCCGAGCCTGCTATTGGGTAGCGCCTTCCCCCAGAGGTAGGGAGGACCTGACGATGCGGGCGTCGCGACCGCCACCTCGATGTTGGCCTTTATCTTTGCCAGCTCGTTCGGATCGCTGAGGAACGCGATCCGTTCCTCCATGCGCTTGATCCTTTTGCTCGGCTTTTCCGTGCCCCATGGGTATTCGCCCGCGACGAGGGGTTCTGGACCTGCGGGACTGTTTGGCCGAGAGGTGGTTGTGAAGTTCCACCCATCGTCGGTTAGCCTTCCTGGGCGGGCATAGTACAGAATGTGGGTATGGAAATTCCGCGGGTCATTGTGGGCATCGGGCCGATGCGTGACCGCCCAGTATGGCAGGCCCCTCTTCTCCAACTCGGCCTCGGTGAAGATCTTGACGATCTTCAGCCGGCCGGCTGGCGATACCTCGTGAGGCAGCTCGGCGATGATGCCGTACTGGGTTCGAGCATTCTTCTTTTCGAGGTCGTCGGCCGTTAACCAGAATTGCCGACGTTCTTCCGCAGTCTGACCGAGCGTTCCGAAGGAGGCCCTGGCAGGGTCGAATGAGTTTGCATCGGCATCGATGAACTTGTCGGCGGACTGGGCGAGGTCTGCCTTTTCCAGATCTTTGATGTCGAGAGTCTCGGCGGCGCCGTCTCTCTCGATATAGGTCTGGCGCTTACGGAGACCGTTCGTGGCCCGACCGTCTCGCTTGAACGAAACATGCCTGAAGTGGATGGGCGTTTTATTGCCAGCCGACTGCCGTCTCGAGCGCAGAGCGCGGAGGGAGAGGTTCGGTGCGGCGGCGCGGGCGACCGACGCTTTCGGTTTTCGGCCACGTTTCGCCATGTCGGGATCATAGGGCGCTGCCGAGCCCGGCGGTGGCGATCTCCCACGGCTTTGTGCCTCAAAATGAGGGGTGGGGTGATCCGGTCGTGACGAAGGGGCGCACTGAGCGCCCCTTCGTCACGACCGGATGGGTGGTGCCGCTAGAAGCGGACATTCCCTCGTTTGATCTGCCGGAGGGAGGTTGTCTTTCTCCGCTCATCGGGCGGCATCTTTTTTGAGTGCGGCATGCTGCCGTCCCGGCATGGGTAACATGGCGGGAGGTTGCGGTCCCGTTCTTCGGTCGGTTCGGACGATCCGGTTAGATCCGTCCCGCCGGTGGCGGAGTTTCCTTTTTGTAGCGACGGCGGGGAACCCTGGAAGGCGGGCATTGCCGGCCGAGGGGCCCCGCCTCCGCCTCTTTGCCGATCCGCAACATGCTGATCGGCACACGCCCGTCGGAGGCGGGCGGCGTGACGCTTGTCGAGCCGACATCGTCGGGGAGACGCGCAACGCGCTCCGGTTGTGCGGTGGACCCGCACGCCGGAGCCGGGATCGGGCCAACGGGCCGATCCCGGGAGCCACGGACTGAGCAGCGCGAGGGTAGGGGCGAAGCCGTGCGGAGCCTTCATCGGAGGTGAAGCGCGGTCGTGGGACATGTCCGTCTTCGACGGGCTGACCCATGGGCCTCCCCCGGCCGGAGGGGGCGAGGAAGGGTGGCGTAGCCGCCCGACCTCAACCAGCAAACTCGGGGGAAATCGGTCGGAGACCTATTTCCCCCGAGTTTGCGGTATTGCGCCGGAATTCTCCCCCTCCTTTTGACCCTGCTCCTGGGGCGAATGGGGGAGGGGGGACATTCCGCTTTCTCGGCTTCCCGAGCTGGCCTCCTGGTCGGCCGGGGAGCCCTTGGGAGGGGCTCCTGGAGTGGTCTGGTGAGCCGTGTTAGGGGGTCGTCCAGAGCGCGGAGGGAGGTTCTCCTTCGAGCCCTAAGGATCGTTCAGCCCGTCGCCAGAAGGACGGGTGGTGCGAAGGTCTCCTGACCGATGCGGCACCCCTCCTTGGCACGGGTTTTCGCCTCTGGCGTGTGGGTCCTGGTGGACTTGGCCACGGAAGGACCTGGATGAGGCCGCGCTCTGCTGCGGCTGATGTCCCTTTCTCTTGGGGGTTCCGGCGCTTCGCTAGTAAGCCGCAAAGTCCATATTTTGTTGGGCCTTTTGCCCAGTTGAGTGGGCCCGGAAAGCGGGTCCCACTTCACCTTCTTTCCTGTCCTTGGCTAGACGGCCGGTCTCCGCCCGGTCGGAAGCTCTGGTTCCATTCCCCTCATGGCGGGGAGGGAGCCTTCTCGGGGCGTCCTTCCCTGCCTGGCCGTGATCCAGCCCTGGGGCTGGGCCGGCTTCTACCGACGAACCATGAACAATGTCGTTGGCTGGGCCCTCCGCGTTTGGGAGTGCCGGGTATCGGACCATGAACAATCTTGTCCGCAGTTTGAGTTGCCCTTCAGCGCATCCTGAGGAAGCCGTGAGGTCCAGCCCTGAGACACCATGAACAATGTTGTGTATAGACCGTCGGGTACCCGCCCTTGGCGGGCGTGGCAGGCGGAGACCTGCTTCCTCTCCTCGTGGCTGGCATCGCTGGCCCGGGAAGGGAGGGTTTTGGATCTTCTAATTTCGGTCTGGTAGAAGTCGGGTTGCGGCCGACGAGGTGGCCAAGGCTGGATCCTGGAGGACTGATTCCGGGGATCGGCCACGCCTCAGCCCTATGGCCGCTCAGGAATCTAAACAGCCATCCAGCAACTTAGGAAGATTATGACGGGATCCGGGTCTCTGAACCGTTGCTCTTTCGGCTCAGCGCGGCTTGGAAGACGTGCTCCGCTACCCTGATCAACTTCGTTTAGCGCAAACAACACTTACGCCCGCGCACCAGATCTAAGTAGCACTACGGCGGTAAGCTTACCATACGCGGGGTGAGCTTTGCGTGTCGGCGGAGAGCTTTAATGCTGAATGGTAAGCTTCCCATGCGGCAGGTGCGCTTGCTGCGTGGTTCCACTTGCGCTGCACCGATGAATCCGCGTCGAGGGACTGGAGCATTCCCACCAGGAGTCGGATCACCGCTGTAACATCCAGGTAAGCCAAGCCACATAGGGAAGCTTACCGCCAATCCAGTACGATGAAGTCCTCCGTCACCGGTAGCTTGTCCCATTCTGTTCCGAGCCTCCGCACTATGCATGTCGCCAGTTCACCGCACGGCGATGTAGTGCGGATGCGTAACCACCCCGTCGGGCCGCCTCGTTCCTGACGGACCTCAGCGTCCAGTGTGCTCAATGGGATCGGGTGAGGCATACCCATCGAAAAGCTGACGCTGACCTGGTAACCTTACCGACCGCATTATAAGTTTACCGGACTGACTGAGGAACAGAGTGGTGCCAGGCAGCCCGATGCGAGCGACAACTGAAGCGGTTCGAGCCGCTGTGGAAGGCCTGCGAAGCAAGGGCGTCCGGGTCGAGATCGGCCCGAAAGGAACGTTACAAGGCTCCCGTCTACTCCGAAGTGTAGTTGGAGGGGAGCGACGGCGTATTTGGGCCGAGGTTGTGCTTCTCGGGCTGGAAGAGAACTCGCGGTCAGTCTCTCCGGAGCATGTGACCATGGCCAGGGAGATACTTGGGAAAGGCGGTCCGAAAGCACCCCACCGGCCATCTACTAGGTCGGGTAGCACGGGCGAACCACAGGCGCTGCCGGCGCTGTTCGCTGCCATCGAGGGCCTTAGCCAGTCGGTCGAGGGTCTGCGGCGCGATTTTCTGGGCTTGATCACCGAACTGCAAAATGGGCGTGCATCTCGGACTCGAACAAGGTACATAGATCCGGCCACTGAAGTGGCTGGTCCTCATCTGGAGGCGGCAGTGCCGCCAACAGATGAAGGTCAACATTGGCAGAAGCCGCCGGATCGTGACAGCCCTTCGTCGGGCGAGATCGACCTGTCGGCTCTGCCCCGACCGGTCAAGGTCTTCGGCGGGGAGCGGTGATCCGGGGGATGCCGCAACCCGAGTAGCCCCTAAAACAGGGGACGAGGACTATTATGGCTATGCTCCCAGCTGAGAACGGGTCAGCTCCCGTCATCGTTGCAGGCCTTCCAGCTCGCAACGCCCATGCCTCACACTATCAGCGAGATCGCGGCCTGATCGTCGCCGCGCTCGGCCGTGGCCATGGCGGCAAGACCTATCTAGGGCGTCTCCTGGTTGAGTTCGCACTTCGCGAAGGGAAAGCGGTGTTCCCAGCGGATGGCGACATCATCAATCAGGGGCTGTCACGTTATCCAGGGCTGGGAGACGCGATGAAGCCCGAAGACGACACGCCTGAAGCGGTCGCGACCTGGCTTGAGGAGGTCGTCGACTACGCGACCACACATCGGGTTAGCGTCTACATGGATTTCGCCGGTGGGGACCAGAGTGTCGATTCCCGTGCAGACGCCATAACGCAACGAGTTTCAGGCCCGGCTATTGGGGAAGACGTCTGGGGATTGCACGCCATCGCTGAATTATCGAGCCGTGTCGACATGACAATGCTGTATTTCCTGGCTGGATACAGCGATGACGAACGCGGTCTCGAGCGTCTGAACGCCACGAGCCTTTCCTCTCTGCCGTTGGTCATTGTCGCAAATGAGGGATTGGCCCCAAAGCTCCGGGGTAAGGCCGACCCGTTTGCAGAAAACTTGGCAAGTCAACCAGTGGTCGCTGCCATAAAGCGCGGAGCCATAGTGCTCCGACTTCCAGCGCTCTCACCCAACACCGCCCGGTTCGTTGAGGAAGGTCGCATGGGTTTCTTCGAGGCAGTCGCCGCTAAACCTGGAAAAGTCGGAAAAGTACTACCCTTATGGGATCGTCAGGAACTCGCAAGGTACTTGCGAAAAGTGGCTTCACAACTAGAACCGATTAAAGGCCTCCTTCCGTGACGCTTACCGCTGGGCCAGCGTTGCCAAGACCGCCCGCGATTTATCCACCGCGGCGGCCTGCCTCAGCTCGGGCACCATCTGCCAAGCTGCTTCCACCTCAGGGCCGACCGGAAGAGGCATTTGCTAGCGAGGTACCAACCGACCTGCTGAAGATCGCGCAGCGCGCTGGTGCGGAGCCTGGCGATCCAACCTGGGGCTTGATCGTCGAGCTGCACACCTTCAGGGATGAGGTGCGGCAAAACGCGGTCCTAATGCGTCGCGTCCCTGATCAGATCAAATCTTTTATAGTGGACTTTCAACGAACGACTGCTTCGACGTCAAAGCAATTTCAAAATGATGCAGCCGCACTGCTGCATTTACTTGAAGACGAACATCTCGTCGCGCGGAACGAAAGACGCGAATTTCTAACTCACTTCGATTCTTTGGTTCGGAATGTCGAGGAGAAAGTTTTTCCGGTTCAGCAATCCTACGAGGAGATACCAATTCGACTGCGTGCAATTTTAGCAGATCATGCCAGTGATCTACGCCGACAATTCGAAGGTGCCGAGGCGGTAACGTCCGCCGTCGCCCAGACAATTGCGCGGCAGGCCGCACTAGACGAACTGAGAACTTGGCGGCAAACGGACCCAGCTTTTCGTCGTGGCACACCTTCTGCCATGCTGCTCGGCTCTGCTATATTAATCCCTGCTTTCCTCATATTTGTTCTGGGGATCTTGGTAGGTCGCATTTAGTGCGCGTGCGAACGCCGCCGATTTCGGATCGGCTAAAATTAGGTAATACAGAACGGTGGCTGACGGGAGTTGGTCTCGCTCTGTCAACACCTTATTGTACCGCGGCTGGGTACGCCAGAAGCTGACCAACCAAGTGTGCACTCGTATTCTAAGATAAGCGACGAATGCTACACCACCAAGTCTTAGACTCGTTCGAATGCATGTAGGACGGAGCTGAAAAGGATTTTTCGCCTGGAACTTGCACCTTGAATCTGGGATCGTGTTGACCTTGAAGAATGCGTTCTGCACCTCAGGATATCTGAGGACTACAGTGTAGGAAGTGCATGTTGGGATGGCATGGCTTGTGCGGAAATTGTCGCTTGAATGACTTTTCACCTGCACGCAACACTTCGTCATTGACAAGGTCCAGCTTCGTTCAGTTGCCTAGTTTTTTACATAAGATGTATTATGCGACATACCGAGAGGCGGTGTTGGGGACCTACGGCGGCTCCGCGGCTTTGGTGGCGCGTCATTGAGGGGCATGGCGAGCGGAGGTTGAATTTCCCACCCATCGCCTGCGCGGAGCGCACCTGCATGACACTCCGCTTTTGACCAGCCTGAGCGGCTTATCCGGCGCGGTCGCTATCGCTGTCGCTTACCATCGACGTCTGGTGCGAAACGGCTACGGACCTGAACTGTGGACATCGGCCTCGCCTCGATTTTACTGTGCCGCGGCTTCGAACTGCCACACGCCCTTCGGCGTCACGCGTCTGACCAACGCGCCCTGATGTGTCAGGTGACTCAGATGCGCCAGGGCCTCCGAGAGCGCGAAGGTGAGTTGCCGGCCGCTGAAGGGCCGCTCGAACATGAGGGCCGCCGCATCCAGCGCGCTGAGCCCCTCCCCCGCTCCAGAGAGAATGCGAGACAGGGCCCTGGCATGGTGGTGAAGCAGCGCGTCAATCCGCTCGTGCAGGTGTCGGAAGGGCTCCCCATGCGAGGGCAGCACCAAGCTGTCTGCCGGGATGGCGCGAAAGAGCGTGAGGTGATCGAGGAACACGCCGAGAGGATCCCCATCGGGCTCGCTGGGATGCAGGCCCACATGCGGCGAAATCCGCGGCAGCACGTGGTCGGCCGAGATCAGGACTCCCGCCCGAGGCTCGTGTAGGCAGGCCATCTCGGGCGAGTGTCCTGCGCCCACCCGCACCAACCAGTCCCGCCCGCCGATCCGGATTGCCTGTCCATCCGCGATCGACTGGAACTGGCGTGGCAAGGGCTCAACCGCATTGTGATAAGTCACGCCCTCTCCGGCTATCTGCCGCAAGTGTTCCGCCGGTGCTCCGGCGCGCCGCTGCAGCTCCACCAGCATGGCCGCCAGCACGGCTTGGTCGTCCAGCAGGAGAAGCCGAGCGCGCTGCCACTCGCTGCGGGGCATGAGAAGCGGCGCTCCCCATTCGGCGCAGGCCCAGCCGGCCAAACCGACGTGGTCGGGGTGGAAATGCGTGACCAGCACGCGCGTCACCGGCCGCCCAGCAAGTGCCGTGGCAAATACCGTCCGCCATAGCGCCCGGGTCGGCTCGTCCCCCCGCCCGGTATCCACCAGCAACCAGCCCGCCCCATCCTCGATCAGCCAGCAATTCACATGGGAGGGCGGGCCGGGAAGCGGCATGCACACCCGCAGCAACCCGGGCGCCACTTCTACGGCCTCCCCGGGCAACGGGCGCGTGGCTGGGGCGGGGTTCATGCCGGCGCGCCGGCATAGGCCTCGCGCAGCCACCGCTTAAAGACCTTGCCCATGCTGTCGCGCGGCATGTCCCCCACCAGCCAAATCCGCCGCGGCACCTTATAGCCCGCAAGCCTCTCGCGCAGATGCGCGCGCAACTCCTCCGCGGTAGGGACTGGGCCGGGTCGGGGCTGCACGGCCGCGACCAGCGCCTCGCCGAACTCGACATCAGGCACGCCGAACACCGCGCAATCCATCACGGCTGGATGCGTGATCAGCGCCGCCTCGATCTCCGCTGGATAGATGTTCACGCCGCCGGAGATGACCATGTCGCGCTTGCGGTCCGTGATGAAGAGAAAGCCCTCCTCGTTCAGCATCCCGACATCGCCGTTGGTGACATGGCCGTCGCGCTCGATGCGCGCCCGCTCCTCCTCCATGTGGTGATAGGTGAAGGGCAGGGCGTTGGGGCCGGAATCGACATACACCTCGCCCACCTGGCCGGGCGGCAGGACGCGGCCCTCCTCGTCCAGGATGCGGATCGAGGTGCCGGGCAGGGCGCGCCCGACGGTGCCGGGGAAGCGCAGCCAGTCCTCCGAGCGGGAAGCGGCGATAAGGCTCACCTCGGTCGAGCCATAGGTCTCGGTCAGGATCGGGCCCCACCAGTCGAGCATGCCGCGCTTCACCTCCGGCGCGCAGGCGGAGCCGCCATGGGTCACGCCCTCGAGCGAGGAGACATCGTAGCGCGCACGCACGGCCTCGGGCAGCTTCAGCAGCCGCACCAGCATGATCGGCACGAGGGCGAGATGGGTCAGCCGGTGCGCCTCCACCGCGCGCAGCAGCGCCTCCGCGTCGAAGCGCGGCATCACCACGATCAGCTCGGCCTGCAGAAGGGCCACGCGCGCGCTGGAGGCCGGGCCGGCATGGTAGAGCGGCCCGACCACGGCCGTGCGCATCCCCGGCCGCGCGCCGCCGACCAGCACGCGGATACGGCGGGCGGAATCATGCTGTTCCGGCGTGCCGGGCAGGCGCCGCACGCCCTTCGCGCGCCCGGTGGTGCCGGAGGTGTAGAGCATCATGCCCAGTGAGGGCGGCGTCGGCGCCGTCCAGGGCTCCTGCGCGTCCCGCCAGGACGGGAAGTCCATCACGCCGGGCGGGACGGGCGGCAGGGAAGCGATGCCATAGGCCTCCACCACCTCGCGCGGTGTCGGCACCGCGATCACGGCGACACCCGGCGGCACCAGCGCCGCGATCCCCGGCAGCAGGTCGGCATGGGCGAGCAGCACCTTGGCGCCGCTATCCGCCAGCACATGCCCGGCCTCGTCGGCGCGGAAGTGCCAGTTGATGGCCACCAGCGCCGCCCCGAGCCGGTCGGCGGCAAGGATCACCTCCAGGTAGGCGGGCTCGTTCCGCATCATCACCGCGACGCGGTCGCCAGCCCCGATGCCGAGCGCCGCGAGCCCCGAGGCGGCACGGGCCGCCCCGTCCCGCAGCGCTGCGCCGTCGATGGCGCGGTCGCCGGACAGGATCACCTGGCTCATGCCGTCGCGGTCTCCTCGGCGCCCAGGCGGTCGAGCCGGCGTCGCGCCGCGACCGCCTCGGCCATGAGCGTGTCGATGATCGCCTCCACCGGCCGCACCGCCTCGGCAAAGACGGCGGCGGGCCCGCAGGACATCATCCCGCGCTCCGTCTCGCCGTCGCGGTACACATGGTCGCGCGACTGCGTGCCGCCGATCAGGTCGGAGAAGGAGTCGTAATCGGTCGCACCCGCCGCCTCGCGCCGCAGCACCTCGCGCGCCGTCTCGTTCTCCAGCACGCGCCAGGACCCCATGGGATGCGCGCCGGCGAAGGTGAGGATGGAGGAATCCTCCCGCGCCTCCACGATGCGCTGCTTGTAGGCCGGATGCGCCCAGATCTCCTCCGAGGCGAGAAGGCGCGAGCCCAGCACCACTCCCTCCGCGCCCGCCGCCAGCGCCGCCAGCATCCCGTCCCCGGTGCCAATGCCGCCGCCGATCATCAGCGGCACGCGCAGCGTCCGCGCCGCCAGCGGTGCCACCACCATGGAGGAGAGCACCGCCGCCCCGGGATGCCCGCCCGCCTCCACGCCGATGAGCGTGATGGCATCCGCCCCCGCCCGCTCGGCATTCAGCGCATGGCGCAGCAGCGGGCATTTGTGCACGGCGATCCCGCCCGCCGCGTGGATGCGGTGGATCAGGTCCCCCGGCGCCCGCCCCACCGTCTCGAAATGCCGCACCCCCGCCCGGAGCGAGAGCTCGAGCCACTCATCGATGTGCAGGTTGTGCCCGGCGACCCGCGAGACGTTGAGGTTCACGCCGAAGGGCAGCCCCTCCGTCAGCTCGCGGGCCCGCACCAGCTCGCGGGCGAAGGCGCCCGGCTCGGGGAAGGAGCGCGGGGTGAGGAAGGCCATGCCGCCGGCGCGCACGACGGCGGCGACATATCTTGCATCCGACAGCCACATCAGCCCACCCGCCAGGATGGGATGGCGGATGCCGAACAACTCCGTGATGCGGGTGCGGAAGACCGGGGGGTGCATGGCCGGGGCGCTCAGGGCATCGCGTAGCCGCCCGATGCCCCGACATGCTGGCCCGTGACGAAGGCCGCGCGGTCGGAGCAGAGGAAGGCGACGACGCCGCTGACATCCTCGGGGCGCGACAGGCGGCCGAGGCCCTTGGCGGAGGGATAGGCGTTCAGCATCTTCGCCAGGCGCTCGTTGGTCTCGGGCGTGGCATCCGCGCTGGTGGCCTGGCCGGGCGCGATGCCCTCATGCGAGACCGCGCCGAGGACGACGACATTGGCGGTGACGCGGTCCCGCCCGTGCTCCTTCGCCAGGGCCTTGGTGAGGCCGATGATGGCGGCCTTGGCGCCGGAATAGGCGGCCAGCCGCGCCTCGCCGATGCGCCCGGCCTCGGAGGCGATGGAGATGATGCGGCCCCATTTCTCGGAGACCATGTCGGGCAGCACGGCGCGGCAGCAATACATGGTGCCGTAGACGTTCAGCTCGACGGTGGAGTGCATCTCACGGTCCGGCGTCTCGATGAAGGTCGGCGGCATGCCGCCCTTGGCCCGGCGCTCCGGCGTGACGCCGGCGTTGTTCACGAGGATGGTGATGGGCCCGAAGGCCTCGCGCCCCCTGGTCGCCATGGCGGCGACGGCCGCGGAATCGGTGATGTCGCCGGCGGCCGACACCGCTTCGCCGCCGGCCGCGCGGATCTCCTGCGCCACCGCCTCGGCGCGTTCGGCGAAGAGGTCGTTGACGACGACCTTCACCCCCTCCGCCGCCAGTTCCTTGCAGATGGCGCGGCCCACGCCCTGGCCGCCGCCGGTGACGAGCGCCACGCGGCCCTTCAGGTTCAGTTCCATGATGTCCCCGCTTGATGGATGGAGAGCGGATTCACGCGCCGGGCCGAAGCGGCCTCCCGCGATCCGGTCTCAGCGCCCGACATAGACGGGCTTGCGCTTCTCGACGAAGGCGCGGAATCCCTCGCGCCGGTCCTCGCTGTCCGTCAGCATGCCGGCGGCGTAGCGTTCGAATTCGAGGCCGGCATCGATGCCGCCCTGCATGCCCGCGTTCACCGCGCGTTTAGCGAAGGCGACGGCGAGCGGAGGCATCTCCGCGATCTTCCGCGCCGTCTCCATCGCGGCGCCGAGCACGTCGCTCCCGACGACCTTGCTGACGAGGCCGATGGCGAGGGCCTTCTCCGCCGTCATGTGCTCGGCGGTGAACATCAGTTCCTTGGCCATGCTGGCGCCGACCAGCCTTGGCAGGGTCTGGGTGCCGCCGGCGCCGGGGATGGCGCCCAGCCGCACCTCGGGCAGGCCGAGCTTCGCGTGGGCGACGGCGTATCGGATGTCCGCGGTCAGCGCCAACTCCATCCCGCCGCCCAGCGCGACGCCGTTGATGGCGGCGATCAGCGGGCGCTCCAACTCCTGCATGCCGCGGATCAGCGAATGGGTCGCCTTCTGCGCCATGAAGTATTCCGGGCCGGTGCGGCGCAGCTCCGCACGTTCCTTGATGTCGGCGCCGGCGCAGAAGGCGCGGTCCCCCGCGCCCGTCAGGATCACGCAGCGCAGCCCCGCATCCGCCTTCGCCAGGGTGAAGAAGGCCGTTGCTAGGTCCTCCTTCATCGTGCCGCCGATGGAGTTCATCCGGTCCGGCCGGTTGAGCGTGACCACCGCCACGCCATCGGCCGACTCATAGATGAGCGTTCCCAGTTCCTCGCGCATCGCCATGCCCCTCAGTCCCGTTGCAGCACGTGGCCGACCGCCACGGAGCCCAGCCCGATCATATGCGCCATCGCCGTGCGCGCGCCCGGGTGCTGGCGCCCCTCGGCCTCGCCGCGGAGCTGGCGCACGATCTCGGCGACCTGCCCGGCGCCCGTCGGGCCGATCGGGTG
The DNA here is from genome assembly GCF_054165765.1 of Roseomonas sp. WA12. NCBI lineage: Bacteria > Pseudomonadati > Pseudomonadota > Alphaproteobacteria > Acetobacterales > Roseomonadaceae > Roseomonas > Roseomonas sp. WA12. The sequence continues at coordinate 82,509 of NZ_JBSTUI010000003.1, forward strand.
GCCCATGCCGAGCAGCCCGCCCGAGGGATTGACGGCGCAGCCGCCCCCCCCGATGTCCCATCGTCCTTCCCGTACCTGCGCCGCGCCCTGGCCGAGGGGACAGAGGCCGAGCGCCTCGGCATAGACGATCTCCTCGATGGTGAAGGCGTCGTGCAGCTCGATGATATCGAGCTCGCCCACGCCGATCCCGGCCGCCTCCAGCGCGGCGATGCCGGAGCGCTGCACCATCTCCACCAGGCTCCACCCTTCATCCGCCACCGCATGCTCGGAGGAAGCGACGGAGGAGAGGACGCGGATGGCGCGGCCGCGGTCCAGCCCGTGGCGCGCGATGGCCTCCTCGCTTGCCACGATCACCGCCGCCGCGCCCTCGCCGCGCGGGGTGCATTGCAGGGAGGTGAGGTCGCCGGCCACCTTGTTGGAATTCAGCACCTGCTCCAGCGTCCGCGGCTTGCGGAACTGGGCATAGGGGTTGCGCGCGGCATTGCCGTGGTTTTTTACGGCGACGCGGGCCATGTCCTCCGGCGTTAGCCCGTAGCGGTCGCGCCAGGCGCGGGCCATGAGGGCGAACTTCACCGCCGGGATCTCGGCCGCTGGCGTCAGGCGCGGGATGCCGTCCTTGTGCGCGGCGCGCTGGGCGGAGCCGAACTTGTCCACGCCCAGCGCGAGGGCGATCTCGTGCTGGCCGCTCGCCACCATCAGGCAGGCCATGCGGAAGGCGGAGGAGCCGGAGGCGGAGGCGTTCTCCACCTGCATCACCTCGAGCCCGGTCGAGCCGATGTGGCGCAGCATCACGCGCCCGGCGGCCATGCCGATCGCGCCCGTGCCGATCGCGGCCATGGTCACGTCCGGCCATTGCAGCCCCGCATCCGCCAGCGCCTGCCGCAGCGCCGTCAGGCCGAGGGTAACGAAGGGCGTCTCGGACGGAAACTGATAGGGATGCATCCCGATCCCGACGACGCGCACCGGGCGCATCGAGGCAAGGCCGCTCATGCCGCCTCTCCCACCGGGCGGAAGCGGCAGGCGAGCACGGCGCCGCCCTCGCGCTCCTCCGGCACCAGCACGGCCTGCACCGGCGTGCCGGGGCGCGGCTCCTCGGTGCCGTCGATCACGCCGTCCAGCACCAAGCCCTCCTCCAGCCGCAGCCGCGCGACGAAGAGCGGCGTGACCATCCCGGGCGAGAGCGGCTGGTGCACGGTGATGCAGATCAGCACCTCGCCGCGCCCGCTCAGCTCCACGGGCTCGGCCAACTCGGACGGCGTGCCGGAAGCGCCGATGCCATAGGCGGTGCGGGGAAAGGCAAGGCCCCCGCTGGCGGGATCGCGCAACGCCAGCAGCACGGCGCCGTCGCCGGCGCCCGACGGCGCGTAGAGGGTGGGATCGCGGAGGTCCAAATCATCTACTCCAGTCGGATGCCGGCACGGCGGATCACCTCGGCGGCGCGCTGCCGCTCTGCCACGAGATGGGCGGCGAAATCCTGCGAGCCCGCCCAGAAGGCCTGGCTGCCCAGGTCCTTCAGGCGCGCGCCGAAGACCGGCCCGCGCACGGCGTCGCGCAGCGCGTCGGACAGGCGGGCGAGGACGGGCGCGGGAAGCCGGGCCGGCCCCACCAGCCCCAGCCAGGTCGTCAGGACCACTCCCGGCACCACGGAACGGAGCAGGGGCACCTCGGCGAATTCCGGGAAGGGCTCCTCCCCCGTCGTGGCCAGCGCGCGCAGCACGCCGTTGCGGACATGGGTCGCGGTGGTGGAGACGCTGTCGATCATGAAGTCGACCCCGCCCGCGATCAGGTCGGTGACCGCCGGCCCGCTGCCGCGATAGGGCACATGGGTCACGTCGAGGCCGGCATTGGCCTTCAGCATCTCGCCGGCGATGTGCATGGAACTTCCGATGCCGGCCGAGGCGTAGTTCATCGCCCCGGGCCGTGCCCGCGCCGCCTCCACCAGCGCCTTCGCGTCGCGATAGGGCGAGTTGGCGGGCACCACCAGCACCAGCGGGCTGTTCGTCGTCCGCCCGATGGCGGTGACGTCGCGCGCGGCGTCGAAGGTGAATTTCGGGTCCAGCAGCGGGTTCACCACGAGCTGCCCGGGGCTGGCCAGCATCAGCGTGTAGCCATCCGGCTCCGCGCGGACGAGCAGGTCGGTCGCGACATTGCCGCCGGCGCCCGAACGGTTCTCGACCACGATGGATTGCCCGAGCGCCTGGCCCAGCAGCGGCTGCAGCAGGCGCGCCGCGATATCGGTCGCGCCGCCGGGCGCAAAGCCCACCAGCATCCTGATTGGCCGGCTCGGAAAGCCCTGGGCACGAGCGTGGCGCGGCGCGAATGGCGCCAGCGTGGCCGCGGCCAGCAGGGAGCGGCGGGACGCGCTCATTGCGGCCGCACCCCCGCGATCTCCACGCCGCGGGTGGCGCGTGCCCGCTCCTCGGCGTAGAAGCGCACGAACTCTTCCGGCCCGAGATGGGCCGGGCCGTTGCCGACGCTCCCCAGCCGCGTCACGACCTCCGGATCCTCCAGCGTCGCCCGTGTGGCGGCATCGAGGCGCCGGACCAGGGCGTCCGGCAGCGCGGCCGGTGCAGCCACCGCCGTCCAGCTCTGCACCACCACATCGGGGTAGCGGTCCGAGAGCCGGGGGAGGTTGGGATACGCGGGGTCCGGCAGCGACCCGCCATTGGCGATCACCCGGATCTTGCCGGATTGCAGATGCGGCGCCAGCGGTCCGCGGCTGTCGAACAGGAAATCCACTTCGCCGGCCACCAGCGCGTTGATGGCCGCGGCGCTGCCGCGGTAGGGCACATGGGTTGCCTTCGCGCCCACCGCCTGCAGGAACAGCTCGGACCCCACATGCATGGCGAAGCCGACGCCCGGCGACCCGTAATTCGCCGCATCCCCCATGCGCTTCAGATGCGCCACCAGCCCGTCCACATCGGTGATGCCCATGGCGCTCGGCACCGCCAGCAGGAACCCGCCAGCCGTGATGCGCGAGACTAGCTTGATGTCGCGCACGGGATCGAAGGGCATGTCGCGGAACAGATAGGGATTCAGCGTCATGATCCCGCCCGAGACGATCATAATCGTGTTGCCGTCCGGCGCCGCCTTGGCCAGGTACTCGGCGGCGATGTTGCCGCCCGCGCCCGGCCGGTTGTCTACCATCACCGGCTGCCCGAGCCGATGCGCCAGCCCCGGTTGCACGATGCGCGCGATTAGGTCCGTGATGCTGCCCGGCGAGGAGCCGCAGACGGCGCGGATCGGCTGAGTCGTGCCCGTCTGGCCCCCCGTCTGGCCCCCTGTTTGGCCGGCCGGCTGCGCGAGGACGCCACCGGACAGGGCTGGGCCGGCCAGGCACGCCAGGGCCGCACGGCGCGGGATGGACATGAAGGTTCCTCCTCTCGCCCGCCGCGTTGTCCGCCACTGGGCTTGGTGACCTCATGGTATCCAAGGTGACTTTGAAGTCAACTCGGTCGCGTGCAATCCGCGGCCTTGCGCTCCTTCCCACGGTCGATCAGATGGCGGAAAGCAGGATGGCGAGATGAACCGGCCAGCGACATCGAAGACGGCGCCCCCAAAGACGGCAACCCCGAAACCGGCACCGCAGAATCCGGCAACCCTGAAGGCCGCCTTGCCCAAGGCGGTGCCGAAGAAGCCGGCGCGCTGGGCGGATGCCGTCCCGGCCCGCGAGGCGCAGTTCGAGACGAAGCGCCACGCCCTGGTGCGCGAGGCCGCCCGCGCCTTCGGCCGCCGCGGCTTCCACAACACCTCGCTCGAGGAGATCGCCGAGGCGCTGGGGGTCACCAAGCCCGCCCTCTACCGCTACGTCCGCACCAAGCACGAGATCCTGCACGAGGCGAAGTCGATCGCCTTCGATTCCGGCGCGAAGGCACGCGAGATCGCCTTCGCCGCCTCCGACGACCCGCTGGAGCGGCTGCGCCTCTACATCGTCCACTACATCGACCTGGTGACGAGCGAGCTCGGCTCCTACGCCGTGCTCGCCGAGCCCATCACCTCCCTCCCCCCCGAGTATGCCGACCCCATCCGCGCCCGCATGCGCGAGGCGGACCGGGCGCTGCGGGACATGGTGCAGGCCGCCATGGAAGCCGGCGCCTTGGCCCAGGGCGACCCGAGGCTGGCGGTCGCCTTCTTCATGGGCGCCATCAACCACATCGCCCGTTGGTACACGCCGGACGGCCCGCTCACGGGGCGGCAGATCGGGGAAGCCTTCGCGGGCTTCATCCTGAACGGCCTGCGCGGGCCGCAAGCCCGGACTTGACTCGGGAGTAACCTCCGGAACGAATGGGTCACCGCAGAAGCGGCCGGCGGCACGCATCGCCGGCAGGAGGACTCGTCATGAGCCTGACCCGTCGGGGCATCGTCGCCCTCGGCGCCGCGGCGCCCTGGGCGCACGGCGCCCTCGCCCAGCCGGCCGCGCCCGCCGGCTACCCCAGCAAGCCCATCCGCCTGCTCATCGGCTTCGCCCCCGGCGGCGCCACGGACATCGCCGCCCGCTTGGCCGCCCCTACCATGTCCGAGCTGCTCGGCCAGCAGGTGGTGCTCGAAAACCGCTCCGGCGCGGGCGGCAACGTCGCCACCGAGATGACGGCCCGCGCCCCGGCCGATGGCTACACGCTGCTGATGCTCACCCCCGGCCAGATCGTCACCAACCCGCTGCTCATGCGCGTGCCCTACGACCCCGAGCGGGACATCACCGTCATCGCCCGGATGACGGCCGGCCAGCTCGTCATGGTCGTTCCCAAGGACTCGCCGCTGCGCGACGCCCGCCACCTCATCGAGACCGCCCGCTCCCGCTCCGCCCCCCTCACCTATGGCACCCCCGGCCCCGGCACCTCCCAGCACATCGTGATGGAGATGCTGAAGAAGGAAGGCGGCTTCGAGGCTGTGCACGTGCCCTATCGCGGCAGCGGCCCCGCCGTCGCGGACCTGATCGGCGGCAAGATCGACTTCATGATCGACAGCGTCAGCCCCACCCTGCCCCACGTCCGCAGCGGCTCCCTCCGCGCCGTCGCCGTCACGGGCACGGAAGCGCATCCGGATTTCCCGGGCGCCGTGACGCTGGAGAGCCTGGTACCCGGGGTGGTGATGACCACCTGGGTCGGCCTCGGCGGCCCGCCCGACATGCCGCCGGCCATGGTGGCCTACCTCACCGACGTGATACGCCGCACCGTGAACCACCCGAATTTCGCGACCCGCATCCGCGAGCTTGGCGGCCAATCCGCCTGGCTGAGCCCGACGGACTTCACCGCCGCCCTCTCGGCGGAGCGGAAAAGCATTGGGGACGTGATCCGGAGCGCGAACATCCGGATGGAGTGAGCAAGGCCGGGGAGAAGGAATTCTCCCCGGACTCCCATCTTCCTCAGCAAGGCTGCCGCGGAAGGATGACCGGAGTTCGCTCGCCCGGCCCTATGCCGGCTGCGCCCCCGAGCGCCGCACGATCTCGCCCCAGCGCCGCACCTCGGCCTCGACGAACCGCCCGAAGGCGTCCCCACTCATCTCGTCCAGCGGCCGGCTGCCATTGCCTTCCCCGAAGGCGCGCAGCTCGGGGTCGCGGATCACCGCGGCAGCCGCCGTCCTTAGGCGCTCCATCACCTCCTCCGGCGCCCCGGCCGGTAGGAACAGGCCGGACCAGGTGGAGGACACCGCCTCGGGGAGACCGGCCTCGGCGACGGTGGGCAGGTCGCGCAGCGCGGGGATGCGCTCCTTCGCCGTAACGACGAGGCCGCGCATCCGCCCGGCGGCCAGATGCTCCCGCGTGGTGGCGACGTAGTCGAACATGACGTCCACATTGCCCGCCATCAGATCCGTCAGCGCCGCCGCGGCCCCAGTGTAGGACACATGCGTCATCTCGATCCCCGCGATGGATTCGAACAGCACGGCAGTGAGATGGGTGGAGGTGCCGACCCCGGCATGGGCGAGGTTGATGCGGCCGGGATTGGCGCGCGCATAGGCCACCAGCTCCTCCACCGTGCGGTAGGGGCGGGACGGGTTGGCCACGAGCACATTCGAGGATTCGAACAGCCCCTGGATCGGCGTGAAGCTGCGCACGGGATCGTAGCCGAGCCGCCGGTACAGCGCCGGCGCACCGGACATGGCGGCGTTGGTGCCGTAGAGGATCGTGTAGCCATCCGGCGCGGCACGCGCGGCGTATTCGGTGCCGACCGTGCCGCCGGCACCCGGCCGGTTCTCGATCACCACCGGCTGGCCGAGCCGCTGGCCGAGCTTGCGCGAGGCGAGGCGCGAGGTGGAATCCGTCACCCCCGCCGCGGTGAAGGGCACGATCCAGGTGATGGGCCGGGAGGGATAGGCACCCCCGCCCGCGCCCTGCGCCGCCGCCCCGCGCGCGCCTAGGGCGGCCAGGCCGAGGCCGAGATTACGCCGGGTGATCCGCATCCTCGGCCCTCCTAGCTCGGCTGCGCTCCGGAACGCCGGACGATATCGGCCCAGCGCGGGATTTCCGCCTCGATGAAGCGGGCGAAGCGCTCGCGGTTCAGCTCCACCATCGGCCGGCTGCCATTGCTCTCGGCGTTCCTGCGGATCTCGGCATCCTGCATGGTCGCCGCGGTCTCCACGGCCAGCTTCTCCACTACCTCCGGCGGCGTGCCGGCCGGCAGCAGGATGCCGGACCAGGCGGCCGAGGCGGCGTCCGGGATTCCCAGCTCCACCACTGTGGGCACCTCCGGCAGCACGGGGATGCGCTCCCGCGCGGTGACAACCAGGGCGCGCATCCGGCCGTTCTCGATGTGGTCGCGCGTGGCCACCGCATAGTCGAACATGATGTCGGTGTTGCCGGCGATGAGATCGGCGATGGCGGGCCCGCTGCCGTTATAGGGCACATGGGTCATGTCGATCCCGGCGATCGTCTGGAATAGCACGGTGGCCAGATGCGTGCCCGTGCCCACGCCGGAGGTGCCGAAATTGACCCGGCCGGGATTGGCCTTCGCATAGGCGATCAGCTCCGCCACGGTCCGATAGGGCCTCGAGGGATGGACGACGAGCAAGCTCGGCGTCTCGAACAGGCCCTGGATCGGGATGAAGCTGCGAATGGGGTCATAGGGCAGGCGCCGGAACAGGGCGGGAGCGGTGCAGAGCGTGCCCTGGGTGCCATACATCATCGTGTAGCCATCCGGCGCCGCCCGCGCCCCCGCCTCGGTGCCCAGCGTGCCGCCCGCGCCGGGACGGTTGTCGATGATCACGCTCTGGCCGAGCCGCGCGCCGAGCTTGCGGGCGAAGAGCCGCGAGTTGATGTCCGTGATCCCCGCCGGGGTGAAGGGGACGATCCAGTTGATGGAGCGGCTGGGATAATTGCCCTGCGCCCCCGCACCCCGCGCGCCGAGCGCCGCCAAACCCAGGCCCATGGCCCGCCGGGTGATCCGCATCGCCTTCCTCCCCGTCTCGGCGTGCGCCGCCGTGACCTCCGAGTAACCGGAGTTACCTTCAGCATATCGAAGGCGACGCGGAGATCAACAATGGCGTTCAGCCCGGGGCGGCGCGCCCGAACAGCAGCGGGCGGATCTCCTCCAGCGCCGCCAGGTAGCGGTCCCGGCTGTCGACCAGCCGGGTGGTCGGGCCGGCCAGGGAGATCCCCAGCGGCTCGTCCCCCACCAGCCCGGCGATGGCGATGGCCGCCACCCCGTCCCCGGCCTCATCTGCCACCCAGGACCAGCCCCGCGCGCGCACCTCCCCGATGGCGCGTTCCAGCGCATCCGGGTCCGTGATGGTGTTCGGCCCGAACTGCCGGAGCGGCCTGGCGCGGATGGCGCGCCGCATCTCCGCCGGCGGCATCAGCGACAGCAGCGCCTTGCCCAGCGCCGAGGCATGCATCGCCAGCCGCTCCCCCGGGCGCAGCATGTAGCGCAGCGTGTGGCTGCCCTCCTGCACCCCCACCACCTGCACCCGCACGCCATCCGGCCGGCCGCAGATTGCCGTCTCGCCCGTGCGCTCGCTCAGCGCCGCGATGGCCTCCGCGGCGAAGGTCGCGATCGGGTCCCTCTCGGCGGATTGGCGGGCCAGCTCCAGCAGCCGGCGCGTCGGGTAAAAGCGGCGGGACCGCACGGTACGCAGCAGGTAGCCCGCCTCGTGCAGCGTGTGCAGCAGGTCGGAGGTGCTGCTTTCCGGCAGGCCGATCAGCCGCGCCACCTCGGCATTGGAGAGCTCCCGCTGCTCGCGCGCGAAGGTCTCGAAGACGGCCAGGGTTCTCAGCGTCGCCGGTACGGTGGTTGGCATGGTGGCCCCAAGGCTGCGGGCGCGGGCTGCGGGCAGCGCCTGCCAGGGCGTTAGAGGACCCGCAGCCATCTTTCCAGCCCGGCGCAGAATGACCCTTCGGGCATCTGACTTGACTTGAAAGTCACGCGATCTACCATCGCCGCACCCCCGGCCACCCCCGAGGGGACCACGGCGGCCAACGCCGGGCGGCGGAGAGGAAGTGACCATGGCGGCTCGCGCGGCGCGCATCCAGCAATTGCGGACTGGCCTCCAGCATCGCGGAGGCCGGCATGGCCGTTGACCTCCTCCCCGAGCAGGAGCTGCTGCGCGACAATGTCCGCCGCTTCATGGAACGCTCCGTCGCCCCGGTGATCAACCGGCACGAAGCTGCCAAGACCTTCCCCTTCGAGCTGCTCGGCGAGTTGCGCGAATTCGGCTATCTCGGCGGCCGCCTGCCCGAGGAGGATGGCGGCTTCGGGCTCGACTACGTCACCTGGGGCATGCTGCTGGAGCAGACCGGCTACTACTGGATGTCGCTCCGCACCCTCGTGAACATCACCAACGGCGCCATAAACCGCCTCCACGCCTACGGCGACGCGGACCAGAAGGCGCGCTTCCTCAAGCCCTTGCTGGAGAACACCCGCCGCGCCTGCTTCGGCCTGACCGAGCCCGACACCGGCTCCAACGCCGCCGGCGTGCAGATGCGCGCCGACCGCCGCGGCGACACCTATGTGCTGAACGGCCGCAAGATGTGGATCACCAACGGCGCGAATGCCGATTTCGCCATCGTCATCGCCCGCACCTTCAGCCCGGATTGCGACGGCAAGCTCTCCTCCTTCATTGTGGAGCGCGACGTCGCCCGCTACGACATACGCCCGCTCGACACCATGGTGCTCCGCTGCACCGGCACGGCGGAGCTCGGCTTCAGCGACGTGGTGATCCCGCGCGAGAACCTGCTCGGCGAGGAGGGCGGCGCTTTCGCCAAGGTGCTGAAGGGCCTGAACGCCGCGCGGGTGAACATCGCCATGGGCGCGGTCGGCGCGGCCCAGGCGGCGCTGGATCTCTCGATCGAGTACGCGAAGACCCGCAAGCAGTTCGGCAAGCCTATCGGCAGCTTCCAGCTCATCCAGAAGCACATCGTGGACATGACCATCCGCACCGAGGCCGCCCGCGCCCTCAGCTACAACGCCGCCGTCGCGCTGGACCGCGGGCGGGATGCCCGCACCGAATGCTCCATCGCCAAGCTCTACGCCACCGAAGCCGCGCATGAGGTCGCCAACATGGCGCTGCAGGTGCATGGCGGCCTCGGCTACTCCACCGACTACCCGATCGAGCGCATCTTCCGCGACACCCGCGGCGGCATGATCCCGGAGGGCACCACGGAGATCCAGACCCTCATTGCCGGCCGCGAGATCCTCGGGCTGTCGGCGCTGTCATGAAGCCCTTCTCCGACCTCACCCATCTGTTCGACCCGCGCTCCGTCGTGCTGGTCGGCGCCTCGGAGCGCGAGGCCAGCGTCGGCGGCCGCACGCTGGCAAACATCCTCGACCACTCCGCCTTCGCCGGCACCCTTCACCTGGTGAACGCCACCCGCCCAGTAATCCGCGGCCTGCCCTGCCAAAAGCGTGTCGCCGACCTCCCCACCGTGCCGGACCTCGCCGTGATCGCCGTCCCGGCCGCTGGCGTCATGGACGCGCTGCGCGACTGCGCCGCGCTCGGCGTGAAGTTCTGCGTCATCCTCACCTCCGGCTTCGGCGAAACCGGCGACGAAGGACGCGCGGTGGAAGCCGAGATGGCCGCCCTGGCGGAGGCCAGCGGCATGCGCCTCTACGGCCCGAACTGCCCGGGCATCACCAACATCAACAAGCGGATCGGCTTCACCTTCTCCCCCGCCTTCAAGGACGACCTGCGCCCCGGCCCCATCGGCCTGGCCACCCAGGGCGGCGGCCTCGGCCGCAACCTGCTGCAATCCATGGAGCGCGGCACCGGCTTCGCCCTCTGGTGCTCCACCGGCAACGAGGTGGACCTGCAGGTCGCCGACTTCATCCACTACATGGCCAACGCACCGGATGTGCGCGTCATCGGCACCATCCTCGAGGGCATCAAGGACGGCCCGCGCTTCCTCGCCGCCGCACGCCGCGCCGCAGAGGCCGGCAAGCCGATCGTGGCGCTCAAGGTCGGCCGCTCCGAATATGGGATGCGCGCCGCGGCCTCCCACACCGCCTCCCTCACCGGCTCGGCGGAGGTGAACAGCGCCGCCTTCCGCCAGCTCGGCATCATTGAGGTGGACGACATCGACGAGCTGGTAGACGTCGCTTCCCTCCTCGCCCGTGGAACCCCGCGCGGCGGCGAGCGCATTGCCGTTTTCGGCTCCTCCGGCGGCGCCTGCGCCCTGGCCGCCGACATGGTCGGCCAGGCCGGCCTCGTCCTGGCCGAACTCGCCCCCGAAACCACCGGCCTCCTCGCCTCGAAGCTCCCGCCCTTCGCCGCGCTCGGCAACCCCGTGGACACCACCACGGTCACGCTGACCAATCCCGGCGTGATCGAGGAAACCCTCGCCGCCGTCGCCAACGACCCCGCCGTTTCCCTGGTGATGATGCCCATGCCGCTCGACTACGGCCCGGTCTCCCTCACGGTCGCGCAGCGCATGGCGGCCGCGCAGACGCTCACGCCCATCCCCCTCGTGCCGGTCTGGATGAGCGAGCGCACCGGCGCCGCCTACCGCCATTTCGCGGAGGCCGGCATGGTTCCGATCCGCAGCCTCCGCAACGCCGCCAAGGCCTTCCGCCGCTTCATCGACGCCGGCGCATGGCGCGCCGGCCTCATGCCCCCCGGCCTCGGCGCCGGCCTGCCCGACGGACCCACCCGCACCCTGTCCGAAGCCGACGGCAAGGCGATGCTACAGCAGGCCGGACTGACCGTGCCCGAAGGTATCCTTGCCCGCTCCAGGACCGAGGCCGGCGCTGCGGCCGCCCGCCTCGGCTTCCCCTGCGCGGTGAAGATCGCCAGCGCGGAGATCCTGCATAAATCCGATATCGGCGGCGTGCTCCTCGACCTACGCGACACCGCCGCCGCGGAAGCCGCCTACGAGGCGGTGACGCAAGCCGCCGCCCGTCACCACCCCGCCGCACGCATCGACGGTGCACTGGTGGAGCGCATGGCGCCCGCGGGCGGCGTGGAACTCCTGCTCTCCATCTCGCGTGACCCCGTGCTGGGCCATGTCATGACCTGCGGGTTGGGCGGCATTCATGTGGAGCTGCTGCAGGACGTCGCCCACCGCCTGCTGCCCGTCGACACCGCCGAGGCCGCACGCATGCTGCGCGACCTGCGCGGCTTCCCCCTGCTCGACGGCATGCGCGGCGCGGCGCCCCTCGACATCGAGGCGTTGTGCCAGTCGATGGCCGCACTCTCGGCGCTGGTGGAGGCCCGGCCCGACGCGGTCGAGGAGATCGAGATCAACCCTCTCCGCGTCGGGGCGAAGGGCGAGGGCGCCTGGGCACTCGATGCTGTCGTGACTCTGCGGGGCGAAGCAAGGCCGGGGGAGTGAGCTCCCCCAGACCCCCTCCTTCTGTTGACTGGTAGAAATAGAAGAGGGTCTGGGAGAACACTTTCTCCCAGGCATGCTTTCCTACCCCCGCCGGTCCGGCAGATCGAGCGAGGTCGTCGCCGTCGCCCCCGCATCGACCGGCAGGATCACCCCCGTGACCCAGCGCGCGTGACCGGAAGCAAGGTACAGCACCGCCGCCCCGCAATCCCACCCCGTGCCCTCGCTGCGGAGCAGGGACCGGTTGCGCCGCGCCTCCCGCATCTCCTCCGTCATCCCGCCGGCATAGACCATGGGCGTGTGCAGCATCCCCGGGCACACGCAGTTCACGCGGATCCCGTCCCGCGCGTGATGCACCGCCATCGCCCGGGTCATGTTCACCACTGCACCTTTGGACGTCGGATAGAGCAGGTTCGGCGTCCCCCCGCGCAGCCCGGCGACGGAGGCAATGTTGACGATCGCCCCGCCGCCTCGGCGCACCATCTCGGGGATGGCGAATTTCGCCGTCAGCATCATGGAGGTGACGTTCACCAGCAGCCCGAGGTTCCACTCCTCCAGATCAGTCTCCACTGCCGTGCCCTTGGCGCCACCGATACCGACATTGTTCACCAGCACATCCACGCCGCCGAAGCGTGCGACCGCCTGCTCCACGATGCTGCGGCAGTCCTCGAGCCGCGTGACATCCGCCTCCACCACGAGGGCTTCGCCGCTCTCGGCCGCGATCATCTCCGCCGTCCGCTCCGCCCAGCCGCGGTTGCGGTCCACCAGCACCAGCCGCGCCCCCGCCTCGGCGAGCAGGATGGCGGCGGCGCGCCCGTTGCCGATTCCCTCTGCCTGGGACCCGGCGCCGGTGACGATCGCGACCTTGCCCTCAAGCTCGCGCGCGATGCGCGGCGGCAGCGCCCCGCCGCTCACGAGCGAGCCTCGCCCAGCGCCGGCGCGTCGCCCAGCGGCGCCATGCCCTCCAGCCTCACCGGGAATCGCGCCAACGGGCCCAGCGCCGTCTCCTGCATCGCACCGCGCGCGACATGCTGCGGGAATCCCGCCACCTCGCCCGGCGCCAGCACCGGCGCCGCCGGCACATCGGACGCCAGCAGCCGCGCCAGCAAGGGCTCGCTCTCCTCCTCCGCGCAGCGCGCGCCGATCAGCGCATTGATCTCCTCGGTGAGCGGCACGCGCTGGGCCATGCGTTGATGATCGGGCGTATCGAAGGGCGCCAGCTCCATCGCGCCCAGCAGCCGCGACCAGAAATGATCCTCCAGCGCTGCGATGCTGATGGCCCGCCCGTCGCGGCACGGGAAAGCGCCATAGGCCGGGCGCGACAGCGACATGCGCCGCTGCTCCTCCAGCGTCTCCGCCCCGGCCCCCGCGAAGCGGCCCAGCCGCGGATTAAGCCAGTGCAGCGCGCATTCGGTCAGCGAGACGTCCAGGTGCTGCCCGCGCCCGGTGACGCCGCGCTGCACCAGCGCCGCGAGCACACCGGCCAGCCCATAGACCGAGCCGCAGAGATCGGCCACGGGCACCCCCGCACTGCCGCCCGAGATCGCCTTGAGCCCCGCGACCGAGAGGTAGTTCAGGTCATGCCCGGGCACCGCGGCATAGGGCCCGTCCTGCCCGTAGCCGCTCAGCGAGGCATAGATCAGCCGTGAGTTCACCGCCGCCAGCTCGCCATAGCCAAGGCCCAGCCGCGCCATCACCCCGGGCCGGAAGCTCTCGACCAGCACATCGGCTTCAGCCGCCAGGGAGGTCGCCTGCGCAACCCCCTCCGGCTGCTTCAGGTCGATCAGCACGCTGTCCTTGCCCCGGTTCACCGCGCCGAAGACGCCCGGCGACATGCGCCGCACCGGATCGCCGCCGGGCGGCCGCTCCACCTTCAGCACCCGCGCGCCGAGCTCCGCGAGACATCCCGTCAGGAACGGCCCCGGCAGCAGCTCCGAGAAATCGAGGACGCTGATCCCCTCCAGCGGCCCGGGCATCAGATCATCCCCTCATACAGCATGGCAGCATCCGCTGCGCTCACCGGGCGGGCATTGCCCTTCGTCGCCGCGCTCAGCTGCGCCTGCCGCGCCAACTCCGGGATCATGCCGCGCTCCACCCCAAGCTCCCCGAGCCGGCCGGGCATGCCGAAGCGGTCCCGCATTCCCGCGAAATGCGCAACAAGCGCCTCCGCCGCCGCATCCTCCGGCTCCCCCTCCCCCGCGACACCGATCATCCGCGCGATCCAGGCATAGCGCCCCGCGCAGGCCGGCATGTTGAAACGCATCACATGGGGCGCGATCACGCCGAGCGAATCCGCATGGGTGCAATCCGTCAGCGACTCCACCGGCGTCGAAAGTCCGTGGATCGCATCCACCCCCTTCAGCGTGATGCCATGCCCGGCCAGGTAGCTCGCCAGCATCATCTCGGACCGCGCCTCGATGTCGCGCCCGTCCTCCACGGCCCGCAGAATGTGGCCGGCGGCGCGCCGCATCGCCTCCGCTCCCACCATGTCGCCGACCGGATGCGGCCGGTTGGAGGTGAGCACGCCCAGCGCATGCATCAGCACGTCGAACCCCGTCGCCGCCGTCGCGCGCGGGGGCAGCGACATCACCAGCTCCGGGTCCAGGATGGTGAAGGCGGGCCGCAGATACTCGCTGCGCAGCACCAGCTTGCGCCGCGGCGTCTTCAGCACGCCGCCCAGCGTCGTCTCGCTGCCGGTGCCGGATGTGGTCGGCACGGCGACAAAGCGCAGCGGCTCGCGCGGCACCTCATGGATGCCCTCGTCGAAGAGGCTGTCGAGCGAGCGGCCGGTGAAGCGCCGGAGACAGGCACCCTTGACCGCATCGATGGTGCTGCCGCCGCCCAGCGCGACGACGCCGTCGCAGCGCTCGGCCCCCCAGAGCGAATGGATCGCCTCCACCTCCACCTCGCGCGGATTGGGGCTCACCCCCGTATAGATGGCGACGAAAAGCCCCGCCCCGTGCAGCAGGCCGGCCACGCGGTTCACCAGCCCCGCCGCCATGATCCCGGCATCGGAGGCCAGCAGCACGCGCGTTGCGCCGAGCGCGCGCATCCGCTCGCCGATCACGGCGACGCTGCCGGGCCCGACGCTGGCCGGATTGGGCCAGCTCATCGCGAGAACGGCCGGTGCCCCGTCCACCATGCGTGTTCCTCCTGCTGCCGGATCGGGCTGTTGTGCTGCCGTAATCTTGCGATATGCTGTAGAACTCTACGATGCTTCGTAGTCAAGCGGTCGCTTCCGCGGGGGGAAACAAAGGCGATGAGCGAGAGACAGCAGGCCCCTTCCGTGTATGACAGCGGCACGGTGGGCGACATGATCGTGACCCTGCTGGACCGCTTCCCCGATCGCATCGCCTTCATCGACGGCGCGCGCCGGTTCAGCTATGCCGAGACGCGCGATGCGATCAGCCGCGCCATCCAGCACCTGCGCGCCCTCGGGCTGCGGAAGGGCGACACGGTGGCCCAGCTCTCCGGCAACCGGCCGGAGGTGTTCTTCGTAATGGCCGCTTCGTACCTGCTCGGCCTGCGCTCGATGACGCTGCAGGCGATGGGGGGAATTGAGGACCACGCCTATATCCTCGACCATGCCGAGACGCGGCTGATGCTGGCCGATCCCGCCTATGCCGAACGCGCCAGGGCGCTGCGCGAAAGGCTGCCGGGCATCCCGCACTGGGCCCTGCACGAAGGCGACGGCGACTTGCCGGGCTTCTGGGACGGCGCTGCCCGCTTCACCCCCGCGCCGCTCCCCTCGGAAGCCACGGCGGAGGACGTGATCCGCCTTGCCTATACCGGCGGCACCACGGGCCGTCCCAAGGGCGTGATGCTGCCCGGGCGCGCGGTGATGACGCAGACCCTGCTGCTCATGGCCGGCCGCGCATGGAGCGACGCGCCGCGCCTGCTCTGCCCTACCCCCATCTCGCACGGGGCCGGCGCCACGCTCATTCCCGTGCTGTGGCGCGGCGGCACGATCATCCTGCAGAAGGGTTTTGACACCGACCGATTCCTGGATGCGATGGAGGAGCACGCGGCCAATTCCACCTTCCTCGTGCCCACCATGGTGTATAAGCTGCTCGACCATCCGCGCACGCGCCGTACCGACTTCTCGCGCATGGAAACCCTGATGTACGGCGCCGCCCCCATGTCGCCCGCGCGCATCCGCGAGGGACTGGACGTGTTCGGCCCCATCCTGCAGCAGGGCTACGGCCAGACTGAAGCCCCGAGCGCCATCCTCACCCTCTCCCGCCAGGACCATCAGGATCCCGACGACAGCATCCTTGCTTCCGCCGGCAAGCCCTATCCCGGCATCACCGTGCGTCTGCTCGACGACAGCGACGCGGAGGTGCCACAGGGTGAGATAGGTGAGATCTGCGTTCGCGGACCGCTGGTCATGGCCGGCTACCTGAAGCAGCCCGAGCAGACCGCGGAGGCGCTGCGCAGCGGCTGGCTGCACACGGGAGACATGGCACGCCAGGACGCGCGTGGCTTCTTCCACATCGTTGACCGCAAGAAGGACATGATCATCTCCGGGGGTTTCAACGTCTATCCGAAGGAGGTGGAAGACGTGCTGACCGCCCATCCTGCCGTCTCCACCGCCGCCGTCATCGGCGTACCCGATGAGAAATGGGGAGAGGCGGTAAAGGCCATCGTGGTACGTCGCCCCGGCATGGAGGTCTCGGCCGCGGAGCTGTCCAGCCATGTGCGCGATCGCAAGGGCGCGGTGTCGGCGCCAAAGACCGTAGACTTCGTAGAGCAACTGCCACTCACCGTGCTCGGCAAGCCCGACAAGAAGGCATTACGCGCGCCCTTCTGGGAAGGGCGCGCGCGCGCCGTCGGTTAATTCGCCCCAGCCGCAGGAATGATTGAGGAGAGTTGACAATATGAATCCTCCAGGCGTGAACCACGCCCCCGATGCGCTGGACCCTTGCCGACAAGTGCACCCAGAGACGCTGGGTCGCGGCCCTCGCTCCAGCCGGTTGGCAGGGCGCCGCATCCTTGTTGTCGGCGGCGGCCAGCGTGCGAGTGACGAATCCGATCCGCCGGTAGGAAATGGACGCGCAATGTCCGTGCTCTTCGCGCGAGAGGGGGCATCGATCGCCTGCCTAGACCTAGTCGCTTCTGCTGCGGAGGAGACTTGCCGGATAATCGCGAGTGATGGTGGGCACGCCGCCCCGCTTGTTGCCGATGTGTCGGATCCTGAAGCCGTCTGGCGCGCCATAGCGGAGGCGCAGGGCCTGCTAGCCGGGCTGGATGGCCTGGTGTTGAACGTCGGCGTTTCCAGCCGCCAATCCCTGGACGCGCTGACGGTGGAGGACTGGGATCGCGTATACGCCGTCAACGTTCGCAGCAATATGCTGTTCGCGCAGGAGGGATTGCGCGTGATGGAGCCGGGCGGGGCAATCGTGCTCATCTCATCTCTCGCCAGCCAACGCGCCACCTCACGCAACCCCGCCTACGAATCCTCCAAAGCAGCGCAGGTCGCGCTCGCCCGTAGCATCGCACGCGCCGGGGAGCCGCGGGGCATCCGCTGTAACAGCATCGCACCGGGACTGATGGACACCCCCATGGGTCGTGACGCCAGTCGCAACCGCGCGGATCGCGCCGCGATGGTCCCGTTCGGGCGTCAGGGCACGGGGTGGGAGGTTGGCTACGCCGCGCTGTTCCTGCTCTCCCATGAGGCATCATACGTGAACGGGCACTGCTTGATGGTAGACGGGGGTCTTGGCGTGGGCATCTCGCGCAGCTGAACGTGGGGGAAGGATTGTCGTAGCCCGGATATAGGGAAGACCCCCCTGCAATCCTTGGCCCATCGTTCCCCGGGACTCGGCCGGCAGGCGGGGCGAGGGGTGAAGGAAATGGAGAGAGCGTTGTCGAGCGGAATAGAGACGACATTTCGTGTCGTCGCCGAGGGTCTACGGTTCCCCGAAGGACCGGTGGCGATGCCGGATGGCAGCATCGTGCTGGTAGAGATCGCGGCCGGCCGCGTCACGCACGTTGCACCCGATGGCACCGCGTCCACGCTGGCCCATTCGGGTGGCGGCCCCAATGGGTTGGCACTTGGACCAGACGGTGAGTTGTACTGCTGCAACAATGGCGGCTTCAGCTGGACGGAGTGGAACGGACTGATCCGGCCGCACGGACAGGCCGCGGATTACGACACTGGCCGGATCGAGCGCATCGACCCTGCGACCGGCCGTGTGACTCGCCTGTATGACCGCTGCGGCGAGCACGCGCTGCGCGGCCCGAACGACCTGGTGTTCGACCGCCACGGCGGCTTCTGGTTCACGGACCTCGGCAAGGTGCGTGCGCGTGAGCGCGACCACGGCGGAGTGTATTGGGCGGCCATGGACGGCAGCCGGATTGTCGAGGCAGCCTATCCGGTGCCGGGTGGTGCGAACGGGATCGGCCTCTCGCCTGATGGTGGGACGCTCTACGTGGCGGAGACAGAGACCGCGCGGCTCTGGGCCTTCGAGGTGATCGGGCCGGGCGAGTTGCGCAAGGATGTATGGCCCAGCCCACATGGCGGGCGGCTGGTGGCGCAGTTGCCAGGCTTTCGGCGACTGGACAGCCTTGCGGTAACTGCGGCGGGGAATGTCTGCGTGGCAACGCTTGTCTCCGGAGAGGTCACAACGGTGTCGCCCTCCGGCGAGATCCTCGGCACAGTCGGCTTTCCGGATCTGATGCCCACGAATATCTGCTTCGGCGGTGTCGATCTGCGGACGGCATGGATCACGCTCTCGACGACTGGGCGGCTCGTTTCCATGCCGTGGCGCGAGGCGGGCGCGGCGCTGCAATCGTTCCAAAAGGCCCTCATTAACACATCCTAGAACTTCTCCTGACCGCGGTCTCGCCCCTGTACCACGCTCAAATGCTCGCAACAGGTCGGAAGCGGCCGAGGATTGTGCTCCCCCTATCAGCCGCTTTTCCGGGAGTTCTAGCCGGAAGCGGAACTGCCGCTTCCGGCCAGACCCGGCTGCGGCATCTGCATTCTGATCCTGTCACGCTGCCCCCAGCATTCCTCTCAAGCTCTGGCCACTTTTTCTTTCCCCAGGGCGTAGCCGCCCCCGCCGTGATCAGCGTCATCGATCCCTGGTGCCAACGACATTCAGGGCCTGTTCACGACGCTCGGGGGAGCGCGAAGCTGAAGCCGGCTCGCCTTGCTGTCAGGGCAAGACCACGTCATGACTTTTCAGCGTCCCGTGACACGCGCCGTGACCCTGGCCCCGCGGATCGGGCGGGCCCAGGACTGGATCTTCGAATAACCCTGCTGCCCCGTCACCCCTCCCAGCGCGTCTCCGGATCCAGCGGGTAGACCGGTCGCATCAGCCCGGTGAAGGGCGCCCTCGACAGCACGGGACTCACCATCCCGGGCCCGTCCACCTCCAGGATGCGGTCATCCGTCGCCAGCTGGCCGAATCCCGCGCGGAAATGCCCGCGCGACTTCACCACGATGCAGCGCATCGCCTCCAGTTCCACGCCCATCATCTCCGCCATGGCCGGCTCGTGCCACTGCCGCCGCAGCGAGCCGACGAGGACGAGCATCCCGCTCCCCTCCAACTCCAGCAGCCCCGCCGGCCCCAGGTCGAAGGCGCGCCCCGCATTCGTCCCGCGCCGCCCCACGCCATGCCCATCCGACACCCGCCGCACCACTGCCGGCGCCGTGAACGTCTCCGCGAAGGGCGCCGGCACGCGGTTGAACACCGCCTCGATCCGCGCCCCCTCCCCCGCCGCATGGATGTCCTCCGCCAGCGCCGGGTCGACGAAGACGCCGAGCACCACGTCCTTCGTCGCCGCCCCGTGTAGCGCCGCCAGGATGGCCGAGGTGTTCCCCCCGCCGCCACCGCCCGGGTTGTCGGCCACGTCCGCCAGGATCATGCGCGGCCTCGACGGATCAAGCCCCGTCGCCACCGCCTCCGCCACCGCATCCCCGATGGAGACAAGGTTGATCCGGAAACGCTCGCGTTCCTCCCACATCCTCCGCGCGATCGCCTCCGCCGCGGCCCGCGCCTTCACCCCCTGTCCCGGCCTCGCCGAGGCCCAGACGCAGAGCCCGCATTTCGGGATGTCAGAGTAGACGAACCCACCGGTCACCGAGATCTCCAGCAGATCCGGATCCGCCTCCCGCAGCCGCGCCGCCTCCCGCATCGCCCGCGCATAGGGCAGGTCGCCGCTCGTCAGCAGCGTCACGCTCGGCGCCACCATCGGCAGCCGAATGAAGTGCGTCTCCGGGCGCCCCATTCCCACCAGCCGCGCCCGAATGGCGTCCGCCGCATCCGCCGCCCGCTCGCGCATGTCCACATGCGCGTTGGTCCGGTAGGCGATCAGCAGGTCCGCCAGCTCCGCCTGGCGGTCCGAGACGTTGCAGTGAAGGTCCAGCGTGCCCACGATCGGCACCTCCGGCCCCACCACCTCCCGCAGCATCGCCAGCACCGCCCCGTCCGTGTCCGCCTCCTCCACGGACCGGCTGGCACCGTGCGATCCGACATAGACGGCGTCCACCGGCCCCGACGTCTCCAGCCGCCGCCGCGCGATGGAGAGGAACTCCGGGAACAGCCCCGGCTCCATCATCCCGCCCGGTGGCGCCGCGATGACGATCAGCGGCACCGGCTCCCAGTCCCCGGTCGCGTCCATGCGTCCGTAGAAGCCCGGAACCTCGGCCGGCAGCCCCGTCACGGCCGCGCGTCCACCTTCGGTGATCGCCTCACCCTCCGCCCAGGAGAGCTGCTCGAAGTCGCGCCGCGTCGTCAGCGGCGCGAAGGCATTCACCTCCAGGTGGAGCCCGAGGACGGCGACGCGCGGCTTGGGCAAATCAGGCCTCCGTGTTGAGTGCCTGGAGCCTCCACCCCTCCCGGCGGGCTGTCGAGCCTGGAGGCCCTCCCAGCCAGCCCGTGCAGCCACAGCCACTTCTCCTTCCCCAGGGCGTGAGCCCCGCCCCGTGGTTAGCGGGACGTGGCCGCCGTCCATGGCGAAGCCGGGTGGAACTGGGAGGAGCATCAGGGTGGGGCCGACCATGAGCGGCGACCCGCAGCACGAGGAAGCCGTTCCCGGCGTTGTAGTAGGTGACCCGCTCCACCAGCCCGGCCGAGCCGCGGTCGGGCTGGAGACAGGCGCGGGGGCGTACATGCGGGAGAGATGGTGCCTCCCGGCGTTCCGGGCGAGCATGACCCGGGGCGCCGAGCCGGAGCTGCTCCGTCCCCTCCTTCGCCACTACCGGGACCTCTTCCTGACCCACCTCGCCTACATCGACAGCAGCAACCTCTTCATCGAGGCCCAGAAGGTCAGCGCGGTCGCCCGCGGCATGGCCAGGAGCCTGCACGATGCCCGACAGCGGGGTATTCTCGACTTCGAGTACCGCCTGGACCTCTACCGCCTCATGGCCTTGCTGACCTGGGCGGAGGCGCCGGTCAGGGCCGTCCTCTTCGGCAGCACCACGGACACGAACGAGGGCGTGTGGCGGCACGCGGCCCCGGCTACCGGACGCGGAACTGGCGTGAGTACGACCGGGGGCTGATCTCCTGTGGGGATCTGACGGTGTGGATCTCGCCAGGCCTGGCCTGGCACGCCGCCGAGGGGACAGGAAAGCGAGGTCGGCCGCAGGTCTTCACGGATGCTGCGATCCAAGCGGTGCTGACGCTGAAGGTGCTGTACCAGCCCCCATTGCGGGCGGCCCAGGGCATGGTGGGAGGCCTGATCCGACTTGGCTGGGCTGGACTGGCGAACACCTCACTACAGCACCCTCTCCCGACGTCAGAAGGACCGCACCGTCATCATCCCCTACCGCCCCCGGGGCGGGCCACTGCACCTCGTCATCGACAGCACTGGGCTCAAGGTGCTCGGCGAGGGCGAGTGGAAGGTCAGAAAGTACGGCGCCGACAAGCGCCGGATCTGGCGCAAGATGCACCTGGTGATCGACGCGGATAGCCACGAGGTGCGGGCCTTCGAGAGGACCGACCACCGGCACGGGGACGGCGAGATCGTGCCGGGCCTGCTGGCGCAGTTACCGAACGCCGAGCGGATCGGCGTCATCAGCGGCGATGGGGCTTACGACACCCGCGGCGTCTACGAGGCCTTTGCGGCCCGCCAGGCCGACTTGGTCGTGCTACCGCGCCGCAACGGCAAGCCGTGGAAAAGGCGGACCACCGGAGCAACCGAGCGGAACAAGACGCTGCGTGCGATCCGGCACATCGGGCGGCGGCTCTGGAAGCGGTGGAGCGGCTATCATCAGCGTAGTCGGGCCGAGACCGCCATGTCACGCCTCGAACGCCTGTCAGCTCGTGATCCCGCCCGCCCGGTCGCTCAGGTGCAGATCCGCTGCGCCTTCCTGAACACCTTCAACGCCCTCGGTATGCCCCACACAATCGCCCGCGCCTGATCAGGACATTAAAGACCTAACCGCGTCCTCACACTAATTTCTGCAACAACGCCCTCGCAATCTGTAGAAAGCTCACGAGGCCCTCCAGCTCTTGCCTTGATCAGCGTCGGCCGATCGGTTGCGATGGCTAGTGTCGTTCACCGGGCCAGGTTGCCTCCGAACGGCGCAGGCGACGGCGTCTAGCCCGGCTTACTATTTGTCCGCGACTTCGATCGCGCGTATGACTTCACAATGCAGTAGCGCTGCGTCGCAGTTGGCGTCCGCGCGGTGACAAGCTCCTGCCTCACACCTTGCAGGACCTGCACGACATCATCGCGCACCGCCGGGAAAATGCGGTAATACTGGTGGCTCTGGATGTCCTGCGTCGGGTCGATGACATCGGTCACGTCGATGGCTGTGATCTTGTCGCTGATCGACCCCATGTTGTCAGGACCGTTCATGCCCAAACGTGGCCCATTGAACTTGGTGAACCGGCTGAGGGTCGACAAGATCCAGTCGCGGTCCGTGTGATACACGGTGACCCGCTTGGCGAGCCGCGGCAGGTACTTCATTTCCCTCACATCGTCGAAAGCATCCTCGTCCTCATCGCCGGCGGCAAGGATGACCTCCTCGAAGGTTCGCCGTAGCCGGTTCGGATCGGCGCTTTCGGTCGGCAGGGCGGTGAGCGCCGGCAATTCCATCCCGTTTGCACTGTCCTGGGACCCCGCCGGGAGCGCGTATTCCCGGGGCGGCGATGCCGGGGCGAGCAGCAGTGCCTGGACGGCGTGTCGCAGAGCGAAGACGCCCATGCTGTGCGCGATGAGGTGGATCGGCTGACGGCACACCTGTGCTGGGTCGAGCTTGTCGACGTATTCAAAGAGGATGCGCATGCAGCGCGCCATAGCCACGCCGGACGCCCGGGCATTCTCCCGGTCGTGGATGTAGTCGGTATACGGGAGCGGTAGGGGACCGATCGTGCCGCGCGACGGCCAGCTGAACACGAACAGGTTCAGGTCGATGCCGTAGAAGTCGCGGATGGTGCCGGCCCGCTCCAAGGCGTCCTGGAAGCTGTTAGAAAAGCCGTGGATGAGCACGAGGGTTGGCTTGCCGCCGTCCTTCATATCCACTCGCAGCTTCTCAAAGATGGTGGCGCTGCCCACCACGATAGCCGGACCGGTGAGCTGCTCGTCCTCTACGTGCAGGGAGCCTTCCACGTAAGTCGGTTTGCCGCCTGTTACCTGAACCCGAGCACTTCCGAAGCGGATAGTGGTGCCGTCGATAGGGCCCAGGTCGGAGGAAAAGCCGGTAATAGGCTCGCCTGCGCCTGCGGTGATCGGCATGCGGTTTGTGGCGAAATAGACTGTATAGGTTCCCGCCACCGACCGCGCCCTCGCCTCACTTTGCCTTAGAAAAAACGATAACGGAACGACGCGCAATAGTCGGGGCGGTTCCTGCCGCTTCGTCTCGGGTGCGTGCCGGAGTGCGTCCGGTTCATCGCCCAGGCGGCGCTATGGTTCAGAATGGGGCGGAGGCGTCACCGCCTTGCTCTATGCAGGGTCCGCCATGGGCAACAAACAGTCTACGGCTAGGGTGGTCCCGAACCATGGCATGGAGGCAGCGGTCGATCTCGTCCGCCGCGTGTTCCCCGCCCGCCCCCGTGACCGCCGGCCATGTCCATGCCACCGGCCGCACTGGCTGATGGCGGGCATGATCGACACGGCGTCTTACCTGGGCTTCTAATGGAAAACGGGTCTGGGCGCAGTCGGCCTGGATGTCGCCTTTGCGATCTGCCAGCTGAACGCGGCTCGGCCAGCGCACGTCCCTAGTGGCGGCATCTTCCACGCTCTCCTGCCCGGCGGGCTACTCGCCTGTCTGTATTTGGCCGGACTGCGAGGCAAGGCGGTCCAGGACCATCGCTGGAGCTGAGGTCTGCCGCCCTTCGCTAGAGCCGCGGCTGCTGGCCGCGTGCCCGACCACAGTCACGGGGCCTTATGCCCGCGCGCCTCAACGCGAAGCACGAGGAAGCCGTTCCCGGCGTTGTGGTAGGTGACCTGCTCCACCAGCCCGGCCGAGCCCCGGTCGGGCTGGAGACAGGCGCGGGGGGCGCACATGCGGGAGAGATGGTGCTTCCCGGCGTTCCGGGCGAGCATGACCAGGGGCACCGAGCCGGAGCTGCTCCGTCCCCGCCCTCGCCACTACTGGGACCTCTTCCTGACCCACCTCGCCTACATCGACAGCAGCAACCTCTTTATCGAGGCCCAGAAGGTCAGCGCGGTCGCCCGCGGCATGGCCAGGAGCCTGCACGATGCCCGGCAACGGGGCATTCTCGACTTCGAGTACCGCCTGGACCTCTACCGCCTCATGGCCCTGCTGACCCAGGCTGAGGCGCCGGTCAGGGCCGTCCTCTTCGGCAGCACCACGGACACGAACGAGGGCGTGTGGCGGCACGCGGCCGGGGCCGGCTTCGAGCTGGTCACGGTAGAGCGGGGCTTCTCGGGCAAGGAGAAGCGGGTGGACACGAGCCTGGTGACGCGGCTGTGCCGGGACGCCTACCGCTTCGCCAACCCGCGCCAGGACTGGATCACGCTGGTAGCGGGCGACGGCGACTACGAGCCCGCCGTGACGCAGCTGGTCGCGGACGGCTTCCCCGTCACGGTGCTGTACTGGTCCCATGCTGGACGCGAGCTTCGAGAGGCCGCGACAGCCTTCCACCCACTCGATAACTACATCGGGGACCTCGCCCTCGGCTAACGCTGGACCAAAGTCGAAAGGGGTGGCCGTCCGGATCCAAGGATTTACGGACAGCTGGTGAAACTAGAGCCAGAGGCTTTGAAGGGCGGCATTCGAGACGGGGTCGGAAGGGGAGGGATTGGGGCCTGACAACGCTGTCCGGTCGAAATGGGGCCACTCTAGGGGTGTTTGGTCCCAGGGTGTGGTGGTACGTTTGACCACCATGCTGCGAGGGACGCGCTATGGGCCAGGTTCTTCACGGCTGCGCCCGCACGACGGAGGCGGTTCGTCGCGCGATCCAGCTACAACAAGAGAGCGTAAGGACCCTGGCCCGGCGCTTCGGCGTCAGCCCCACCACGGTCCAGAAATGGCGCAAGCGGGCCACCACGGCCGATGCCGCCATGGGGCCAAAGGAGCCCCGCTCCACCGTCCTGATACCCGAGCAGGAGGCTATTGTCGTCGCCTTCCGTCGGCACACCCTGCTGCCGCTGGACGACTGCCTCTACGCCCTCCAGCCCACCATTCCGCAGCTCACGCGCTCGACCCTGCACCGCTGCCTGGAGCGGCACGGCATCAGCCGCCTACCCCAGGTCGGCGGGGACAAGCCTGCCCGGCAGCGTTTCGCTACCTATCCCATCGGCTACTTCCACATCGACCTTGCCGAGGTCAGCACCGAAGAAGGGAAGCTGCGCCTCTTCGTGGCCATTGATCGCACCAGCAAGTTCGCCTTCGTCCGCCTAGTCCCGAGCGCGGGCAAGATGGAGGCTGCTGAGTTCCTGCGCGAGCTGATCGAGGCCATCCCCTTCCGCATCCATACCGTGCTGACCGACAACGGTGTGCAGTTCACCCCGCGCAAACAGGACATCTGGGACACAGAGCACATCTTCGACCGCGTCTGCCGCCAGCACGGCATCGAGCACCGGCTGACCAAGATCAATCACCCCTGGACCAATGGTCAGGTCGAGCGGATGAACCGCACCATCAAGGACGCCACCGTCAAGCAGTACCACTACGACACCCACGAGCAGCTGCGGTCCCACCTCCAGCTCTTCGTCGATGCCTACAACCATGCCCGTCGGCTCAAGACCCTGCGCGGCCTCACACCCAACGAATTCATCCACCAAACATGGACGAAAGAGCCCAAACGCTTCAGGCTCGATCCTTCACACCACACCCCGGGACCGTACACCTAGGAGCCAATGCAGTTCAGACCGCCTCGATGCATGAGCTCCGCCCGTCTAAATCTGTTCCTGACGGCACAAACCACCGGCGCCGAAGAGAGCACGGAATGTGCCGCTAAGCGCCCATAGCGGCGGTTCACTCGTCCTCTTACGTCGCCCGAATGCAGCAGTTTCATCGGCGGTAGCAGCCAAAGGCGTTTAGGAATGCTTGTTTCTGAATGTCTCTTCCGCAAGGCCATGGCGCTGCCTGGCATTCTGGTTCGCGTTCCTAGAGGCGAGCACGGCGTTGCCATTCGGTCTCCACGAAGTTTCGAATATAATAGCGGTTCAGGGAGTAGTTGGTACGTTCCAGACTGAGCGGTCATCCATCCCTACGCAAGTCCCGGGTGTACTCTATCAACCGCTCTGTGAGGAACGGCGGAGGCCGTTCCTCACAGAGTTTTCAGGCATCATAGTGTCGGCCATGCTACTTGAGTTATTAGGCGTCTCTCTGCGCGAGCGCCGGTAGGCAGGTCGGGTCCTGTCCGCGTGCCTTGGACCAGCTTTAAGCATACCAAATGAGGGCAGGAGACCTTTCCCGCTCTGCCGGATGACGTTGGGTCAGCAATCATCTGCAGGCGACTGGGTAGCCAAGAGGTTCACTGAAAGGGGAATTTGATGATTGAGCTTTTGACAAGCCAAGAAGAGAGTGACCGTGCGTTTCGGTTGTGGACTAGTGCAATGCTCGGTGGCGGCTCGCTTCGCGGTTATGGCTGGATCATTGAGGGCAAGGGTATCGTCTTTACGAACTACGGTCATGGTGACCCCGGAACCATCACAAACCAAGTGATGCTGGGCGCCGACTCAAGTTTCGGCAGTGGTATTGTCAAGATTGTACAGCCGGATACGTTCAAAGCAGACAAAGGCAAGCTGACAGTCATCGGGCGCGACGAAGGCAGGCTGCTCTTACTACGAGAAGGTTGGCTAAGAAAAAACGCTCTCTCGAGAGAGATTCGGAGCGAATTTGCTTTTCTCTCTGAACTTTCGCCCGTTCCCGTAACTGTCTCCGGCGTCACGTCAAAACGCCAGTGGTTCGTTGTAGCTGATCTTAGTGCCAGCCCGGCAGAAATTGTTGAGCAGACTGCTACATTTGCGTTGGCGTGCGCGAACGCGCGATTGAGAGCGGGCGGAGGGAAAACGGAAGCAGCAAAAGAAGAACCTTACAGCTTGGGCATGGACGAGAAGGGACGCGTCGTCTTGGTCGAACGTCATGGCCGCAACAGCGAGGTCTGTGCGTTGCAGGGCTACGTTTGGGAGGCACTCAAGCAGCAGATTGGGGAAAAGCTGACCAAACCTACCAGAGGCGGCTTTGCCGTGGACGGCATGATTAAAGCAGCGAATTTATTGATTGAGATAAAGACCGGAATAGTTGCGCATGATCTTTACGAAGCTGTGGGACAGCTCAAACTTTATCCGTTTTTGATTGGACTCGATCCGGGACTTGAACCGGTGATGCTCTTACCCGACACAGATCCGCTTAAGCCCGACATGGCCGCCGCACTCGATGCCGCCACCGTGAAAATATACACTTACTCTGTTGGGCGTGGTAGCAGAAAGCCAGTTATCACATTTTCTGAAAAATTTCTTAAGCGCTGCAAAATGCAAATACCTGAAGCATAGAACCGCGCTGGTAGGGCGCGCAGGGCCCGCTGCGTCAACGATAGCTGTGCTGCACTCCACGCCTTAAAGCTGCATACCTGCTATCGGCCAAAACCCGACCATGTCGGCTCAGCGCCCAGCTCCGACAAAAAAACCAGGAGGAACTCCCCGAAGGCAGTCATTAATTCGTTGCGGACTTTGGGCCCTAGTGGTCTGGAGCAGTTTCAAGACAAGTGAGCTTCCCACATGAGCAGGATGCTGGTTAAATCCGGCCTGCTTCGTCCACCGGTCGAGCGTGTTTATTGACCGTGCATTACGGCCGTTCCCCTATAAGCAGCGGAGTTGATTCTTCGGGTGCCAGCCTGTCAGGCTGGCTGGCTGGCTGGTGAGCGTCCATCATGGAGATTTCTCGCCAACTCAGATGCGGAAAAATGTCACAGTTGCAAGCCGAACTCCCAAGCGCCTAGGCTAGGCTACAAACTAGGCTAACAGCGGAGTGTAGGCAGTGGCAATCGATGCAGCGATTACGCCAGCTATTATTAAGTCTAGCGTAGATCTGCTGCTTAAGTTTCTGAAGTTAGCTCGCCTTCCACAGGCTGACCGAGGACCTGACCTCTCGTCTCACCTCAAAGAGATTGAGGCTTGGAGTGCGCGGGTACAGATATTTGAAATGCCAGGTGCGTTGAATACCAGTGAGCGTACAATCAGCCTTGAGATCTCGAACGCTCCGCGGCGTTTCTCACGGGCGTTTGTTCCGATGGAAACCACAGATGAGCTCGGCATACTCGGAAGTGGGCGACATATCGTTTTGTTAGGAGATCCAGGTTCCGGCAAAACGACAACGTTTAAGCGCCTAGTACGGCACATGTTGACTGAAGGAGATCATGGGGACGCTCTCAACTATCCTATTAGATTGATCCTTCGAGACCTAGCGAATGATGCCAATATCTATGTTGCCATTGCAAGATGTCTTGGACTACGCATTGATAGGGTCGAAGACAAAAACGAAAGTGGCGTGAAAGAAACGCGGTATTTCGTTGGTGGTGAACAACTCGAGGATGCTGTGCTGACCGTCTTAGATGAGACTGGTGCATTGCTGCTTCTGGACGGCCTTGATGAGGTAGACACTCAGCTGCGAGCGCATTTGGTCGCAGCACTCAGTGTAATGGCAAACCGGCTTCATACATCGCAGATTATTGTAACCTGCAGGTCTGGCGATTATAACGCAACCGTCGAAGGTTTCGATATTCTTGAGATTATTCCGCTTTCGGATGAACAGATTTTTCAAATAAGCGAAATGACGCTCAGCGACCCCAAAAAATTCCGCGAAGAAATACTTGAGGTTCCGTATAGAGACTTGGCAAACAGGCCCCTATTTCTCATTTATTTGATGGTCATATTCGAAGATCGGAAGCGCTTGCCCGAGCGAGCTGTAGATGTTTACCGTCGCTTCATGTTACTGGCTTTGGAGGAATGGGATAGGCGTCGAGGATTAGTGCGTCGATCGGTGTACTCACAATTCGAAGCTGAGGCTAAGGTGGATTTTCTTGCGCTCTTGGCGTACAGCGTCACCTACGAGGAAGGAAATAAATCTTTTACTGCACAAAGTTTTCATGATTTCTACGAGAAAAACCATGAGCGGTTCAACTTACCGAAGTCTGAAGCTCTACTGGTGGCGCAAGAAATCGAAAGCCACACCGGGATCATTGTTGACGTGTCTCGGGACAGATTCGAATTCTCTCACCTGTCCATTCAGGAATATCTTTGCGCATACCACATCGTGCGTGAGCCAAATTCCGATCGGCTCGCATCGTATCTCTCGGCATACCCGGCGCCAGTTGCTGTTGCAACGGCACTATCCTCGAACCCAAATGCATGGCTTGCAAACGTCTTACTGCATCGCGATAGGCCTCCTGGAGGCCTGTCGAGCGTTCGACTTGTACCACTTCTCGATCGAATTGTATTGGAGAAGCCAAATTTTTTCGTTTCGGAAGAGTTGGGGGCTGTCGGAGTTTATATCTTAGATTCGATTAGTCGACGAAGGATTGTTGATCAAACCGCACCGCTTTCTGACGTGCTTCCACGACTTATGGAGTCTCGAGTATGGCGCGCATCGCTGGCGGCAGTAATCCCTCGTTACAACCTCGATCTGGACGGGTTTTCTGGGGCCGAAATTTGCGTTGAAATAGTCTCGCCAGCGTCGTGGGGCCTGAAGCAACATCCCATCAATCCTAATCTCTACGTCGTGCTGCGCAATCGAGTTGAGTACCGTGGAGATTATCATATCGCGAGAGTTCAAACGGCCATTTGCCCTCGAAATTCATACGAGAACATTGTGCGGGAATTCCAACTGAATGTGACTGCTATGGGTGCATCTGGGCCACCGATGCAGCTCGATCGGGATCTTTACTTTCCTGTTTAGAAAGTTGGCTGGGAGGGCCATGCATCTGACAAAGACAAGGTCAGAGACCATCCGGGAAGGGTCGCCTCCTCGCTGCTGCTTTCCCGAAGGCTTTGTCCAGAAACGGAAGTGCCGATATCGGCCAAACACGGCGATGGCGGCTGAACACCTATGATGAACTCCGATAACTTTTCCTAATCGGGTGCCCTGACTTCATTCTACGCGGCGGCAAGGCGAGTGCGGCTGCGCAACACCAGTGTCGTGATGATCAGCACGTTTGCCATGTTCCAGGCGATGCCGTTGAGGAACGCCGCAGCGTAGCTGCCGGTCGCGTCGAAGATGACGCCGGACAGCCAGCCACCCAGGGCCATCCCGGCGAGGGTCGCCATAAGAACGATGCCGACCCGCATCCCGGCCTCGGAAGCGGGGAAGGTCTCCCGCACGATCACGGCGTAGGACGGCACGATGCCACCCTGGACGAGGCCGAAGAGGGCCGACAGCACAAAGAGCGATGCAAGCCCATCGAAGAACAGGAAGAGCGACAGGGCAGATCCCTGCAGGGCGGAGCCGAGCAGCAGCGTTCGAAGCCCGCCGATGCGATCGGCGATGAAGCCGGATCCCAGGCGGGAGACGATCCCGCAGGCGAGCATCACCGAGAGCATCTCCGCTCCACGCGCGACGCCGTAGCCGAGGTCGCCGCAGTAGGCGACGATGTGGACCTGCGGCATGGCCATGGCCACGCAGCAGGCTATGCCGGCGGCGGCCAGAATGAACGTCAGCCCCCCGCGCGAGAGGCCCAGGGGCCTGACCCCGTCCGAGACCTGTGGTGACGCTCCACCCTGGAACCCTGGCGCGCGCGCCCGCATCATCAGGGAAAGAGGCAGCATCAGCACAAGGCATGTGGCGCCGACGATCAGGTGGGCCGTGCGCCAGCCATGCGCCGAGATCAGCCAGCTCAGAATGGGTGGCCAGACGGCCCCCGCCAGGTAGTTCCCGGACGCCGCGATGGCCACGGCAATACCCCGGCGGCGCCGGAACCAAAGGGAGGCTTCCGCCATCAGCGGTCCGAACACCGCGGAGGACCCAAGCATCCCGATGAGCAGGCCCTGCGCCAGGGTAAAGGCGGTGAAGCTGGGCGACAGCCCCGCGAGGACGTACCCACAGGCCAGGACCACCGTGGCACCCAGCAGCGGCCTCATCGGGCCCAGCCGGTCGGAGAGCTTCCCCATCAGGATGCCGCCAACGCCGGACCCCAGCATGGTGAGCGTGTAGGCGAAGGATGCGGCCCCACGGGAAACGCCGAACTCCGCCTGCAGGTAGGGCAGCGTCACGATGGCGGACCACATGCCCACTCCGCCGACTGTCGAGAGCGCTACGATGACGCAGAGGCGAGCCCAGGCGGTCCGGGAGTCGAGCAGCTGATCTTGGTTCATGTCCGCGCCTGTGCAGCCGGAGACATGTAGCACATAGAAGAGGCTGACCGGCTTGCAGCGCCGCCTGTTCCAGCCCGGACTATCCCTCCTTAAAAATGCGCCCTGAGACAGTGAGGCGGCGCTGCCCCGCAGCGCACGCTGCGAAGCGCGGCGCCCTCCGCCTCGAATGCTCATCTTTGCCCGTTGGCTCAGCGGTCGTCCGGCCATTCGCATGGCGTTGTCAGCTTCCGACATGCGGAAATTGCCGCCCAGGCGGTGCAGGGCCGCTCAAATCGCCGAGCCGACGGCCGATGCTGGCCGTCGTCGGACACCTTCGTCGTCAGCCCCCACCGCCGGCTGTCGGCGGGAGGTCGGCACATCACGCCGCTTTCCTCAGGGCAAGATTCGGCGCGAACTTTCAACCGGCGCGCCGTCCGGGGCCGACCCCACAGCGGCGGCGTGGCGGAACCCGTTGGCAGTTTGCCCGCCGGGATCCGCCCCGGCCGCGTTCAGTCTTTGCGGTGGCCGCGGCCGGACTGGGTCTTCTCGGCGCCGGCCGCGGCGGCGTGGTCCTTCTCCGCTTTGCCGGCCGTGGCGGTGGAGGTGTCGTCGTTCGGAGTGTCATCATCGGCGGCGGTGGATGCAGCCGGCTTGGGCGAGCCGTGGCCGTGCGTGGTCGGCGCCGGCGGCGGCCCGCCCTCGGTCACGTCGGGCGACGACGGCAGGCGGTTGCCTGGCACCAGCGAGCGTTCGTTCTGGTCGCTCATGGGGCGTTCCTCGAGGTTCGTGTTCACGGGTTTAACCCGGGGGACGCGGTGCGAGTTGCGGCACGACCATGGCCCCGAACCCTTACTCAGGGTGAAGGCGGAGGCTGGCCTCGTGACCGAGGCTAGAGCTGCCAAACACTGTGGTGCACGGATCGGTCTGGCCATCTGGGTAGGTTAGGATCCTGAGGGGTCGACGGCCGGTCATCCTCCAGGAGAGCGCAGCTTGCCCTTCAAGGCCGATGTCGACCGTCGCCAGCACATTCCGAAGCAGCGTTTCCGGGCGACGAACTGGGCGGAGTACGACGCCGCCCTGCGCGGGCGTGGCAGTCTGACCGTGTGGTTCACGGAGGCGGCGATCGCGGCCTGGAAAGCCGAGCCCCGGACCACGCGCGGCGGACAGCCGCGGTATTCGGCGCTGGCCATCTCCACGGCCCTGACGCTTCGGGCCGTGTTCCGCCTGGCCTTGCGTCAGACCGAAGGCCTGATCGGCTCCATCATCGCCCTGCTCGGTCTCGACCTGGCTGTGCCGGACCACACGACCCTGAGCCGCCGGGCCGACACGTTGGAGGTGCCGCAGCGCCAATCCGGCACCCGTCCCATACACCTGATCGTCGACAGCACGGGGCTGCAGTTATGTGGCCCCGGCGGGTGGCTGGTCGAGAGGCACGGGAGCAGGGCACGCCGGTCATGGCGCAAGCTGCACATCGGTGTGGACGCTGACACCGGGCGGATCGTCGCGTCCACCCTGACGACGAACGACATCGATGACGCCTCGCAGGTCGGTCCCTTGCTCGACCAGGTCGCTGACCCAATCGCCTCGTTCACTGCCGACGGCGCTTACGACCAGGACGGCGTCTAGGCTGAGGTGGCGGCGCGGTGTCCCGATGCGGCTGTCATCGTTCCACCAAGGTCCAGTGCTGTGCCAAGCGCCACGGCCGAGACGGCGCCGACCCAGCGGGACCAACATCTTCGGACCATCGCGGAGCGGGGGCGCATGAGCTGGCAGAAGGCGTCCGGCTACAACTGGCGCGCCCTGGTCGAGGCGGACATCAGCAGGTTCAAGCGCGTCATCGGCGGCGCGCTGCGGTCGCGCACCGACAGGCGCCGCGCGACCGAGGTGGCCGTCGCTGTCAGTGTGCTGAACCGCATGCTTGAGCTTGGACGCCCGGAGTATGTCCGGCTCGCGTGATCCCGTCCCTGCCGCTCGTCGACTGCGCCTCCAAGCTGGTTCGTGCAACACAGTCGACCCAGAGCCTTGCACCCGAGCTGCTACAGGCCCACGGCATGGGAACGGGCACCGCGGCCGAGATGCTCATCCTCGTCGGCGACAACCCCGAGCGCATCCACTCCGAAGCTGCGCTGGCCAAACTCTGCGGCGCCTGTCCCGTCCCGGCCTCGAACGCCAAGACCAACCGACACCGGCTCAACCGCGGGGGTGACCGGCAGGCCAACGCCGCCCTCTATCGCGTCGTCATCGTCCGCATGCGGGCCCACCAGCCCACCCTTGACTATGTCAGGCGGCGCACCGCCGAGGGCAAGACGAAGTCCGAGATCATCCGATGCCTCAAGCGCTACGTCGCCCGCAAAATCCTCGGGTACCTCTGCCGGCCGCCATGCCCGTCCCAGACAGCTCCAGCAGCTCCTTGACCGCTATAGGAGCTTCAACGCCGATGTCTACTACGGCGCCGTTCGGCTACACGACTTACCTGCACTTAATGCGCCAGCTGCAGTTCCATCGACCCTCAGCGTAGTATTGAACCCGCTCACGGCCTGGTCGGTAGAAGCGAGCCGATGAACGAGGTTTGCTTTGAGATGTTCGCCGATGCGGACGGCATCAGATCTCTGCATTGAGCAAGAGGCCGCGCTGCATCCTTCGTCAGGCTCCAAACAGACGTCGAATGCCGCCATGCAAGTGATCTGCCATGGCCTGTCGCGCGGCCTGCTCATCCGCCGCCGCGATGGCTTCGAGGATGCTGGCATGCTCGCGCGCAATTTCGGGGCGGCGGTCACCCTCTGGCCGGCCAGCGAGTTCGCGCGTCAGGCGGATGCCGGAGATCATCTGCTCCCTGAACGCCGCCAGCGTCGTCAGGAAGAACCGATTACCCGCCGCTCGCGCAATGGCATGGTGAAAATCGACGTCGGCCTCCAGGGATGCTGGATCCTCTTTCAGGCGCAAAAGGGCCTGCCTGATGGTGGCGACGGCGGCAGGATCAGCCCGGCGCGCGGCGTGCGCGGCAACCTCGCTTTCCAGGCTGCAGCGGAATTCCAGGAAGCTGCGCATGTCGGGAATGCTGTGCAGCGGACCAAAGCAGGGCGCGGTAGGCCGCGTCGGGGTCCGGACATAGCTGCCAGATCCTTTCCGGGAGACCACGTGGCCTTCCGCCCGAAGGCGGGCGAGGGCTTGGCGCAACACGGGGCGGGAAACCGCAAAGCGGCGCGCCAGGTCCATCTCAGCCGGAAGGCGGGAGTCGCGCGGGAAGCTCTCCGAGCCCAGCAGGTCCTGAAGGCGATCATAAACCTCCTCGGCGAGCGGCCGTCGCGCGGCTTGATCCATGCCTTGTTCCTCTACGACGCCTGGCCAAACAGCAAGTTGTAAAAGCTGTCCTGTAAAGCGCCTGGATTGCAATCAGAATTGACAAGTCGGCGGGACTGGTAAACTTGGGCGGAGCAAGACAATAGGGAGGACGCGCCATGAGACGCCGCATGGGGCTGGGTGGTGCCGTGGCCACCCTGCTCGCTGTCTATGCCGTCTGGACGTCACCAGCGACGGCCCAGATCCCGAACCGACCCGTGCGGATCGTGGTGCCCTTCGTGCCCGGCGGGACGAGCGATATCGTCGCGCGCATCCTCGCCGTTGGCGCGACGCCCTACCTGCCTGCCGGCGCAGTGGTGGAGAACAAGGCGGGGGCGGCAGGCAATATCGGCACGGCCGAGGTGGCGCGAGCCCAGCCGGACGGCACGACACTCATCCAGTGCACCATCGGCACCTGCGCCGCGAACCCCTTCCTCTACGCCAACACTGGCTACGACCTGCAGCGCAGCTTCGCGCCGGTGATCCTGACGGGGGCCGTGCGCAACGTGATGTCCGTCAGCAATGCCTTGCCAGCCAAGAACCTTGCGGAGGTGATCGCGCTCGTCCGGTCAAGGCCCGGCACGGTCACCTTCGGCTCTTCCGGTGTCGGTGCGTCCAACCAGCTGGCGCCGGAGCTGCTGCGCGGACTGCTCGGCATCAACTGGATCCACGTCCCGTATCGCGGCAGTGGTCCGGCGATCACCGACCTGGTCGGCGGACGGATCGATGTCTTCTTCGACAACCTGCCCTCCATCCTGCCGCAGATCCGCGCCGGCACGGTGCGCGCCGTTGCCGCCGTCTCCAACGAGCGCATCCCCGAGCTGCCGGACGTGCCGACCTTCCGTGAATCCGGCCTGCCCGAGCTGGCTCATGGGCTGGAGATCGACAGCTGGTTCGGCTTCCTTGCGCCCGCCGGCACACCGGAGGCGACGCTCGACGCCCTGAATGCCGCCTTCAACAAGACGCTCGAGGACCCGGCTATCCGCCGGCGGCTGCAGGAGGCCGCGGTGGTTCCGCTGGGCGGCCCGCCCGCCCGCATGGCCGATCAGCTGCGCCGCGAGGCGGCTCGCTGGGGCGAGGTGATCCGCACCAACCGTATCAGCGCCGAGTAGGAGACCAGCCGTTGTCCAAGGTGACGCGCCTTCGCACCATCCGCATCGCCGAGCGCCCCAACCTCATCTGGGTGGAGATCGAGACGGAGGAGGGGCTGACCGGCCTCGGCGAATCCTTCCGTGGCGCCCCGGCCGTGGAAGCGGTCCTGCATGAGCAGGTGGTGCCGTGGCTGATCGGCAAGGATACCCGCCGCATCGAGCAGGTCTCCCGCCATCTGATGACGCCCTATCTCGGCTTCCACAGCGCGAGTGCCGAGGTGCGCGCCGCCAGCGCCGTGGACATCGCTCTGTGGGACCTTGCCGGCCAGCGCCACGGCATCCCCGTACACGAGGCACTGGGCGGCGCCGTGCGCACGGAAATCCGCGCCTACAACACCTGCGCGGGCTACGCCTACAATACCAGCGGCGGCCGCCGCGCCATCTCCGGGCAGGAGGACGCGGCAGGGCCCTATGACGACCAGGTCGCCTTCATGAAGGATGCGGGCAGGCTGGCGGAGAGCCTGCTCTCCGAGGGCTATACGGCCATGAAGATCTGGCCGCTGGACATCTATGCCGAGGCCTCGGGTGGGCACCTGATCACGCTGGAGGATTTGAGGGCTGGCATCGAGCCCTTCCGCAAGATCCGCCGTGCGGTCGGTGAACGGATCGAGGTGATGGCGGAGCTGCACAGCCTCTGGTCCAGCCACGCCGCCATCCGCATCTGCCGGGCGCTGGAGGATGTTGGCGTCTTCTGGGCGGAGGACCCCATCGCCAAGATGGACGATGTCCACGTCCTGGCCGACCTGCGCCGCCAGACCCGCACACCAATCTGCGGCAGCGAGACGCTCGGCGGCGCAATGCCCTTCCGCGACCTGCTGGCGGCGGACGCGCTGGACATGGTGATGATCGACCTCGCCTGGTGCGGCGGGCTGACGGAGGGCCGAAAGATCGCGGCCCTGGCCGAGGTCTATGCGAAGCCGCTCGCCCCGCATGATTGCACCGGCCCCATCACGCTGATGGCGGGGCTGCACCTCGCGCTGCACGCGCCCACCGCGATCTTCCAGGAAGTGGTTCGCGCAACACTGGCCACTTGGTACCGCGATCTGGTCACCGATCTGCCGGTGCTGCGGAACGGCATGGTGCAGGCGCCGACGGCGCCGGGGCTCGGCACGAAGCTGCAGGAAACCGTGAGGTCACGGCCCGATGCCGTGGTCCGCGAGAGCGCAGCGCCGTGAGCCGTGCCCGAGAGGCTTGTCATGGAGCGCCGGAGCACTCGAGCCTTCGAGAGGGCGGGCCGGATGGCGGAGGAAAGGTGGTGGCCCGATGCTGATCCAACTCCTCGGAGCGCATGCCGCGCAGGCACCCCGGCTCCGTGCCCTGCTCGGGCCCCATCACGAGATCCTGCCGCTGGAGCGCCCGCCGGCGGAGGGACCGATCCGCGCGGATGTGCTCGTAACCAACCGCCTGACGGAGCAGGAGGCGGGGCGGCTCGACGCCCGGCTGCTTCAGGTTCCCGGCGCCGGGATGGACGGCATCGCGCTGGAGGCGCTTCCCCGGGACTGCGCCGCCTGCAACGTGTTCGAGCACGAGATCCCAATCGCGGAATACACGCTTTTCACCGTGCTCGAGCACGTGCTGGAACTTGGTGCCCTGCCGCCCCGGCTGGACGCCAGGAGCTGGGCTGCGATCCATCCGAACCGTCCCCTCCACGGCGAGGCCCATGGCCGGACCATGACGCTGGTGGGCTTCGGCCATATCGGAAGGGAGATCGCCGTGCGGGCGCGGGCTCTTGGCATGCGGATCACCGCCGTGACCCGCCGCGGGCAGGCGGATGTGGCGGCGGATCGCAGCCTGCCCGTCGCCCGCCTCCCGGAGGTGCTGCCCGACACCGACGTGCTGGTGCTGTGCTGCCCGCTGGACGAGAGCACGCGCGGCCTGATCGGGGCGGCGGAACTGGCGGCGATGAAGCCTTCCGCCCTGCTGGTGAACGTGGCCCGGGCTGAGGTGGCGGAGGAGGAGGCGCTCTACGACGCCTTGCGCGACCGCCGCATCGCGCGGGCCGCGCTGGATGTCTGGTACCGCTACCCGACTCCGGGCGAGCCGGAATGCCCGCCATCCCGCTTTCCCTTCCATGAGCTGCCGAACCTGCGGGCCACGCCACACATCTCCGGCTGGACCGAGGGCCTGATGGTGCGGCGCTACGCCTTCATCGCGGAAAACATCCGGCGGCTGGCTGAGGGGAGGCCGCTGGAGAACGTGGTGCACCCCGCCTGGTAGCGGCGGAATGACGAGGACAGGGAAGGGGAGGAGCGAGACACATGCTGATCGAGACGGAACGGCTGCGCGCCGAGGTGGACCGCGTGCTGCGCGGCGCGGGCTGCCAGCCGGGGGAGGCGACGATCGTCGGCGACCATCTGATCGAATCCAACCTGCGCGGGCATGACAGCCACGGCGTGGGCGTGCTGCCCGCCTATGTCCGTAATATCGCCGCCGGCCGCTTGAACCCCAACCGCCATGCCGAGTTCCTGCGATGCGATTCTACCATCGCGGTGGTCGAGGGCGGCATGGGATTCGGCCAAGTTATTGCGCGGGAGGCGACGGACTGGGCCATCGGCGCCGCGAAGGCGAACGGCCTCGCCCTGTTGGGGCTGCGTAATGTCCACCATGTCGGCCGCGTCGGCTCCTACGGGGAGCAGGCGGCGGCTGCCGGGCTTATCATGCTCGCCTTCGTCAACGGCATCTCCGGCGCGCCGCGCGTTGCGCCCCATGGCGGGCGGGAGCCGCGCACCGGCACGAACCCGATCTGCATCGCCGTGCCGCATGGCGACACGCCCGTGGTGCTGGACTTCGCCACTAGCCGGATCGCGCTCAACAAGGTGCGCGTGGCGCGCAACGAGGGCCGGCACGTCGCGCCCGGCTCCATAATTACCCATGAGGGCGAGCCATCCACCGACCCGGACGTGCTGTACGGGGATGGGCCGCGCGGCGCGTTGCTTCCCTTTGGCGAGCACAAGGGCTCGGGCCTTTCCCTCATCTGCGAGCTTCTGGGCGGCGCGCTGGCCGGTGGTGGTGCCGCGCAGCGGGCCGACGCGGCCGACCCCGCCATCATCAACGGCCTGACCGCCATCATGATCAATCCCGGCAAAGTGGTGGACCTGCCCTGGTTCGCGCGGGAGGTAGAATCGGTGGTCGCGCACATGAAGACAGCCGCCGCCATCGATCCGGACAGGCCAGTGATGACTGCGGGCGACCCCGAGCGCGCCATCCGCCGCAAGCGCCTGCAGGAAGGCATCCCCGTGGACGCCACCACCTGGCGCGAGATCGGCAAGGCGGCCGCAAGCGTAGGGGTCGTGCTGGAGGCCGCCTAGGAAGCAGCAAGGTCGCGCCCAAAGCGGACGAACAGGGAGGAAGCCATGGACGATCGAAGGTCACCATCAGGGGCCATCACGCGGCGAGGCCTAGGGGCGGCCGCTCTCGGCGCGGTGCTCGCAGCGCCGGCCCTCGCGCAGCGCGCATGGCCCGCGGAACGGCCGATCGAGGTGCTGGTGCCGTTCACACCCGGTGGCGGCAGTGACCTTATCGCGCGCGCCACGCTGCCCTTTGTGCAGAAGCTCCTGCCCGGCTCCAACTTCATCATCTCCAACCGTCCCGGCGCCTCCGGCCAGACAGGAAACGAGTTTGTCTTCAACGCCCGGCCGGACGGCTATCTGCTGACGGTGGTCACCTCCCCCACACTCGTCACCATCCCCATCGAGCGGGCGACTAGGTACAGGGCAGGCGAGTTCAGTTTCATCGCCAACGTGGTGGACGACCCGGGCGGGATCTGGGTTCGCCCCGCCTCGCCCTACCACAGCTTGGCGGAGTTGCTGCAGGCCGCACTCAGCAAGCCGGAAGGCCTGTCCTACGGCACCACCGGCGTTGGCTCGGATGACCATCTTCTTGTGCTCGACATCGCCCAGAAAATGCCGGGCACGCGGCTCGTGCACGTGCCGTTCAATAGCTCTGCACCCATGCAGACCGCCCTGCTCGGCGGTCATCTCGACTTCGGCTCTTACAACATGAGCGAGGGCTATGAAGGGCTGACCGACGGCCGCTCCCGCTGCCTTGCCCAGGCTGGTACCGCCCGCTGGCACAAGGCGGCGGGGGTGCCCACCCTGCAGGAGGCCGGGGTGGCCCTTTCCGGCGGCGGCGCCCAGCGGGGCATATGCGGCCCGCCCGGCCTGCCCGCCGAGATCCTTGGCCGACTGGTGGAGGCCTACCGCACCCTCCTGGCAGACCCGGCCTTCCTGGCGGAGGCGGATCGGCTAGGCATGCCCATCCGGGCTATTCTGGGAAATGAATACCGCGCCTTCACCCTGGGGCGGGAGGCGGAATTCTGGAAGCTCTGGGCGCAGAAACCCTGGCGGGAGGCTTGATGCCACTGGGCCGCTCTCGACGGGTAGCTTGGGCGGCCTGTAATCTCCCGTCGTGACACAACGACGCACGGCAGCTTCCGGTGATGGCGATGCCCCGGCCCGGCGCCGGGCCTCCGCCGGCGTGGCGCCGCAGTCCGGGTTAGCGGCCGCGCCGAAGCTGACCGACCGTATGGCCGAGGCGATTCTGAGCCACATCGCCGAAAAGGGCCTAACCCTAGGCGATCAGCTTCCGACAATCGCTGCCCTTTCCGGCACCTATGGAGTCAGCCCGACCGTGGTGCGGGAGGCGCTGGCTCGCTTGCGCTCGGACGGAATCGTCGAGGTCCGGCAGGGATCGGGCGCGTATGTCTCCCGGAACCTGCGCCCGTTCCGCATCTCTGCCGGGGCGGCAACCGATCTTTCCGTGCTGCGCGTGCTGGAACTCCGCCTCGGGTTCGAGGCAGAGGCCGCGGCCCTGGCCGCTTCGCGGGCAGGCGGGGAAGAGCTGCGCGGGATTCAGGAGGCGTTCGAGGAATTTGCCCAGAAGGTCGGACATGACGAGCCCGCCATGGCGGCGGATTTGCAGTTCCACCGCGCCGTCACGGAGGCGGCAGGTAATCCGCTTTTCGTAGAATTCCAGGTCTTCCTGCAGCAGTACCTTACGGACAGCATCAGCGTGTCGCATGGG
Source organism: Roseomonas sp. WA12 (assembly GCF_054165765.1). Lineage (NCBI taxonomy): Bacteria > Pseudomonadati > Pseudomonadota > Alphaproteobacteria > Acetobacterales > Roseomonadaceae > Roseomonas > Roseomonas sp. WA12. Next base: position 123,483 of record NZ_JBSTUI010000003.1, read on the forward strand.
CGCACACGCGAGGTCGGGCGAATGTCCGTCGTGCTGGAGGAGCACCGCCAGATCCTCGATGCGATCGCGGCCCGCGATGCCGAAGCGGCGCGGGTCGCGATGCGGGATCACCTAAAAGCCGGCATGTCGCGAATCACCTCCGCCGCCGGGAGTCCCCCTTAGCGCAGGATATGCCAGAGCCCCTCGCCGCCGATATCCTTCGCGCCATACCGAGCGATCGCCTCGGGGTCGAAGTCAAAGCCGAGGCCAGGGCCCTTCGGCAGCAGCAGGTCGCCCTTCTCCAGTACCAGCTGCGTGTCGATCAGTCGGCGAAAGTTCACCACGTGGTCATCGGGCATGAACTCCACGTAGCTTACGCTCGGGGCGCTGGCGCCCAGTTGGACGTGCACGTCGTGCCACGCATGGGGCGAAGTGGCGACACCGAAGCAGGAGGCCATGGCGGTGATGCGGCGCCATTCCGTGATCCCGCCGCAAACGGTCGCGTCCGTCTGCAGGATGGCGGCGGCGCGCTTTTCCAGAAGCTCCTTGAACCGCCAGCGACCGGCCTCGATTTCGCCGGTCGCCACAGGGATCGGCGTTGCCCGGGCTAGGGCGGCATGGTTGTCGATATCGTCGGGAAGGAAGGGTTCCTCGATCCAGTAGGGATCCATTGGCTCAAAGCGGCGGATGTACTGCAATGCGGTGGGTAGGTCAGGCCAAGCGTTGTTGGCGTCCAGCATCAGCTCGATGTCCGGGCCGATGGCATCGCGCGCGGCCTTCAGCCGCGCCGCTTCCTGCGCCGGGCTGCGGCCGCGAGCGCCGACCTTGATCTTCACTGCGCGGTGACCGGCCTCCACGAAGGCGCGCAGTTCATCGCCCAGCTCCTGGTCGCCTTTGCCGGGCCAGTAATAGCCGCCGCTACCGTAGGAAGGAACGCGGTCGAGCACGGAGGCGCCGAGATAGCGGTAGAGCGGCAGGCCGGCGAGGCGGGCGTTCAGGTCCCAGATCGCGATGTCGATGGCGCTGAGCGCGCGCATCACGCCGCCGACGCGGCCGAGCAGCAGCGTCTCCTGGTACATGTCCTGCCAGATGCCTTCCACCCGGTGGGAATCCTGGCCGACCACCTTGTGCGAGAGCCCGTCCACCACCGCGTCGAAGAGCAGCCGCCCAGCCTTGTTCACAGCGTAGCAATAGCCTAGGCCCGCCGTGCCGTCTTCGGCCCGCACACGCACGAGGCAGTACTCGCGCGCCGTGACCTGGCGCGTGGAGAAGTTAATGGGTTTGTCGAGCGGGACGCGGGCGACGCAGACCTCGACGGAAGCGATCTTCGGCATGGGCTCTTCCTATTCCGCGCGGATATTGGCGGCGCGGATGAGTTCGGACCACTTCCGGTCCTCATCGCGCATCAGACGGGCAAATTCTTCCGGCGGGCTGTTGAGCACGACGGCATCCTGCGAGGTGAAGCGCTCGCGCACGGCCGGGTTTGAGAGGGCGCGTGAGATGTCAGCCGCCATGCGCTGAACCATCGGCGGCGGCATGTTGGCCGGGCCGATCACGCCGAACCACACGTCGGCTTCGTAGCCATGCAAGCCCTGTTCGGCCATGGTCGGGACATCGGGCAGCATGGTCGAGCGCTGCGCAGTGGTGACGCCGATCGGACGCAGCGCGCCTTCCTTCACCTGTTGCAATACCTGCGTCGTCGTAAGGAGCGAGAGTGGGATGACGCCCGCCATGAGGTCCGTCATTGCCGGCGCGCCGCCGCGGTAGGCCACGTGGCTGAGGCGAATGCCCGCGGTGCTGGTCAGCAGTTCCATGGCCAGTTGCTGGGCGGAGCCTGGGCCGGGAGAGGCGTAGTCTATTCCTCCGGGTTTCTCCTTTGCCAGACGGATCAGGTCCTGCAAGTTTCGCGCGGGGAAGCGCGGGTTGGCCACGACGATGAATGGGGAACGGGCGACGAGGGCGATTGGCGTCACGTCGCGCAGCGGGTTGTAAGGCAGGTTCGGATAGAGCGCGCGGTTGGTGACGTGGGAGGAGATGGTGAACATCAGCGTCTCCCCGTTCGGCTCGCTTTTCACGAGCGCCTCGGTGGCGATGATGCCATTAGCGCCGCCACGGTTCTCCACCACGACCGGGGTCGACCACATTCGCGTCAGTTCGTCCGAGAGTGCGCGGGCGAAGATGTCTGTGGAGCCGCCTGGCGGGAACCCGACAAGCATCCGCACCGGCCGGCTTGCAGGTGAGGGCTGCTGGGCGGCGGCGATTGCCGGCACCAGGGCGAGAAGCGGCGCGGCGAGTGCCAGGAGGGCGCGGCGCGCCCGGCTTGTGCCTTCTTTGGCCATTCCTGTGGTCCTCCTGCCCCGCTCTTCTTCCTGGCCGGGCCGCGGCTAGCTAAAGACCCCTTTCCTTCAAAGTCAAATGGTCATCATATGAATCGGCCTGCGCGGAGAGGACTGTCAGCCCATGAAGATCACCGGCATCGAGTCCATCGTCGTGAATGCCCAAATGCGGAACTGGGTTTTTGTGAAGGTCCTCACCGACCAGGATGGTCTCAATGGCTGGGGCGAGGCGACGCTGAACTGGAAGACCCGCGCCGTCACCGGTGCTGTGGAGGATCTGGCACCGTTGCTGATCGGGCGCGACCCGCGCGACATTGCCCAGGCCTGCCGCGTCATGCAGAAGCAGAGCTACTATCGCCTTGGCATCATCGGGATGACAGCCATCAGCGGGATTGAGCACGCCCTGTGGGACATCACGGGCAAGGCGCTCGGCGTACCGGTCTGGCGGCTGCTCGGCGGGCGCGTGCGGGACAAGGTGCGCCTCTATACCCATCTTGGACTCGGCGACATGAGCGCGGTCTATGAGACCTTCGACACGGGGCGGCTGACGGAACGTGCCCAGGCGGTTCTGGAGGCCGGCTACGACGCGCTGAAGGTCGTCTTTATCCCCTATGCCGGCGCGACCGCCTCGCCCGCCGCCCTCCGTCATGTGGAGCGGCTGGGCCGCGCCCTGCGCGACGCCGTCGGCGAGGATACGGAGGTGATGGTAGACTTCCATGGCCGCCCGGCCACCGTCTCCGCCTCGCTCGGCTTCATCCGTGCTCTGGAACCGCTGGCCCCTATGTTCTGCGAGGAGCCTATTCAGCCCGGCGACACTGAGGGATTAGTTCAGATCGTCGCCCAGTCCCGGAGCCCGATCGCCACCGGTGAGCGTCTGGTCGGGGTGCGCGAGTTTGCGGAATTGCTGCAGCACCGGGCTGCGCACATCCTCCAGCCCGACCTGAACCACTGCGGCGGCCTACTGGAGGCGCAGAAGATCGCCGCCTTTGCCGAGGTGGCTCAGGTGGGCATCGCCCCGCACAACCCGAACGGCCCCCTCGCTGGGATTGCTGCGCTGCATTATGCCGTGGCGACACCGAACTTCGTGATCCAGGAGGCCATGCCCGGCTCAGTGCCCTGGTACCACGACGTGGTGCGCCAGCCTGTAGAGCGGGAGGGCGGTTTCTGGCCCGTGCCGGAGCTGCCCGGCTTCGGCGTGGAGGTTGATGAGAAGGAGGCCGCGAAGCACCCCTTCGAGCAGGAGGTGCTGCACACGCAGAACGCCCTGCTGGAGGACGGCACTGTGGTCGACTGGTGAGCAGCCGCATGACCGACGGGGATAGCGTGCTGCTGGCCGTAGACGCGCGCGGCATCGCCACAATAACACTGAACCGGCCACAGATCGGCAACGCCTACGACGGCGCGCTGTTGGGGCGCTTCTCCGCCCTACTGGACGAACTGGCGGATCGGCCGGGTCTCCGTGCACTCGTCATTCGCGGGGCGGGCCAACACTTCCAGTGCGGCGCGGATATTGGCTGGATGGAGGAGGTGGCGCGCGGCCCGGCCGAAGCGGCGAGGCAGGCCTCGCTAGCTAGCGTCACCGCATTCCGGCGCCTGAGCGAGTTTCCCTTGCCCTGCGTTGCCTTAGTACAGGGCGCGTGCTTCGGCGGGGGCTGTGGGCTTCTTTGCTGCGTCGATATCGCCCTGGCCGTCCCTGAGGCAGTGTTCGGGCTCACCGAAGTGCGCGTCGGCGTCGCCCCCACGCCGATTTCAACCCACCTCGTCCAGGCGCTCGGGTTGCGCCAGGCGCGCCGCTACGCCCTGACCGGAGAACGCTTCGATGCCGCGACGGCGATGTGGATCGGGCTGATCCACGAGGTAGTTTCGGCTCCCGACATAGAGAAGCGGTTGGACACTGTACTGCTGGAGATACTGGCCGCCGCCCCGCAAGCCATGGCGGTGGCGAAGCATTCCCTCCTGCGCGCCAATCAGCTTCTTCTGACCGACGAAGAAAGCCGCGCCCTAGCTGAGGAATCCTGGACCCAACGATCGAGCGAGGAGGGAAGGGAGGGGCTGCAAGCCTACCGGCAGAAGCGTCGCCCATCCTGGCAGGTTGGAGCGCCCGGCCCGGGCTGATGCCCCTGCCCGGTACAAAGGTCTCGGGCAGGCCTCCAGAAGAGATCGGCATCCTGCTGCGGAGCCTGAAGCGCGCCCTGATTGCGAAGTTTGGATGTGCCTTCGCCGGCATCCGGTCGAACGCGAAAGACGTGCCGCACAGGTGGCGCACTGGCATGGGAGGTGAGCGGGTATGACAGCACCGGACGAGGGCGACCCTCTGCTGGATCCTTTGGGGCTCGCACGCGAGGCGCGCCGGCTACTGGAGGCAGCAGGTCTCTCGGCCGACATGGCGGAGGATGTGGCGGCGGTGCTGCTGGAAGCAGACCTGCTCGGCCACCGCACCCATGGACTCTCCATGTTGCCAAACTACCTGGATCGGTTGGAACGCGGGGCCATGGCTAAGGCCGGTGAGGTTGAGGTAACCGTCGATGCTGGCGCCACCTTCGCATGGCGCGCACACCGCCTGCCGGGCGCCTGGGTGATGCGCCAGGCGATCCGGCAGGTTCTGGTACGCGCCTCGGAGCACCCGGTTGTCACCGCCACCATCGCTGACTGCTCGCATATTGGCGCATTGCAAGTTTATCTGCGCTCGATGACCGATGCAGGACTCTTCGTCACCCTCGCCACGACCGATCCTGGTATCGCTTCCGTTGCCCCTTTTGGCGGGGCGGATCCTGTCCTGACGTCCAACCCCATCGCTTACGGCATCCCGACGCTGGACGGACCGATTCTGGTGGATGTCAGCACCTCCGTAGTTTCTAACGGCACAATTGCGGGCTATGCCGCACGCAGCGAGCGAACGCCCGGTGCGTGGCTTCTGGACGGTCAAGGAAGACCAAGCGACAATCCCGATGTGCTGTCGGCGGATCCGCCGGGTACTATCGCGCTGCTGGGCGGCCACGAATTCGGGTACAAGGGCTTCGGTTTCAGCCTCATGGTGGAGGCGTTGAGCCTCGGTATGTCCGGCCACGGACGCAGCACCGGTGCCCCGCGGGGCGGGCAGGGCGTGTTCCTGCAGGCGATTGACCCTGCCGCCTTTGCTGGCCGTGGGGCCTTCCTGCGCGAGACCACCGCCCTCTCCCGTCGCTGCCGCGAGAGCCGCCCGCGGGAGGGTGGCCCGCCCGTGCGCCTACCCGGCCAGCGCGCCTTGGCCAACCGCGACAGAAATCTGGCCGAGGGCTTGCCCTATTCCACGGCCACCTTCGTGGCGATCCAGGATTGGGCTTCGCGCCTTTGCGTCGAGATGGACAATATCCGGAGACATGCGGCCTGAGTTCGCGACGCGACGGTACCCGGAGAAACACAGGAAAGTCTCACGAAAATCGACTGTGTTGCACGAACCAGCTTGGAGGCGCAGTCGGCGAGCGGCAGGGACGGGATCACGCGAGCCGGACATACTCCGGGCGTCCAAGCTCAAGCATGCGGTTCAGCACACTGACAGCGACGGCCACCTCGGTCGCGCGGCGCCTGTCGGTGCGCGACCGCAGCGCGCCGCCGATGACGCGCTTGAACCTGCTGATGTCCGCCTCGACCAGGGCGCGCCAGTTGTAGCCGGACGCCTTCTGCCAGCTCATGCGCCCCCGCTCCGCGATGGTCCGAAGATGTTGGTCCCGCTGGGTCGGCGCCGTCTCGGCCGTGGCGCTTGGCACAGCACTGGACCTTGGTGGAACGATGACAGCCGCATCGGGACACCGCGCCGCCACCTCAGCCTAGACGCCGTCCTGGTCGTAAGCGCCGTCGGCAGTGAACGAGGCGATTGGGTCAGCGACCTGGTCGAGCAAGGGACCGACCTGCGAGGCGTCATCGATGTCGTTCGTCGTCAGGGTGGACGCGACGATCCGCCCGGTGTCAGCGTCCACACCGATGTGCAGCTTGCGCCATGACCGGCGTGCCCTGCTCCCGTGCCTCTCGACCAGCCACCCGCCGGGGCCACATAACTGCAGCCCCGTGCTGTCGACGATCAGGTGTATGGGACGGGTGCCGGATTGGCGCTGCGGCACCTCCAACGTGTCGGCCCGGCGGCTCAGGGTCGTGTGGTCCGGCACAGCCAGGTCGAGACCGAGCAGGGCGATGATGGAGCCGATCAGGCCTTCGGTCTGACGCAAGGCCAGGCGGAACACGGCCCGAAGCGTCAGGGCCGTGGAGATGGCCAGCGCCGAATACCGCGGCTGTCCGCCGCGCGTGGTCCGGGGCTCGGCTTTCCAGGCCGCGATCGCCGCCTCCGTGAACCACACGGTCAGACTGCCACGCCCGCGCAGGGCGGCGTCGTACTCCGCCCAGTTCGTCGCCCGGAAACGCTGCTTCGGAATGTGCTGGCGACGGTCGACATCGGCCTTGAAGGGCAAGCTGCGCTCTCCTGGAGGATGACCGGCCGTCGACCCCTCAGGATCCTAACCTACCCAGATGGCCAGACCGATCCGTGCACCACAGTGCCCGAGCGCCGTAGGGCCGGCGGCTTTCTGGCGTGTCGATTTCGCCGAGCCGGATCCGCACCTGGCGGCGTTCCGCGGTCAGGATGGTGATTGTGTCGCCGTCCGAGAGGCCGACGACCCGGCCGGTGAGCTCGGCCGCCCAGGAGGGCAGGGTGAGGCTTAGGAGCGCGACCAGGGCATTGGCAAGTTGATGGGCGGTGGTCGGAACGACCAGTCCGGGGCAGTCTGACGGGATGACCTCAGACCGTGCCACCTACCCTGGATACCGGTTTCCAGCAGAGATCATCAGCCATGCGGTCTGGCTCTACCATGTGTTCAGCCTGAGCCTACGGGATGTGGAGCTGGTTCTGGCGTAGCGGGGGATCACCGTTACGCACGAGAGCATCCGGGGCTGGTGCCGAAAGTTTGGTTCGGAGTTTGCAGCCAAGCTGCGGCGGCGCCGGCCGAAGCCGGGCGACACCTGGCACCTCGATGAGGTGTTCTTGCGCATCAAAGGTCAGCTTCACTATCTCTGGCGAGCGGTGGACCAGCACGGCGTGGTGCTGGACATCCTCGTTCAAGATCGGCGGAACGGGAGCGCAGCCAAGCGGTTCTTCAGGCGCCTTCTCGCGGGCCTCAAGGACGAGCCGCGCCGGCTGGTCACTGACGGGCTGAAGAGCTACGGCGTGGCCCTGCGCGAACTCCTGCCCGATGTCCGACACCGGAGCAGCCGTTACCTGAACAACCGGGCAGAGAACTCGCATCGGCCCACCCGACGGCGAGAGCGGCATATGCAGCGGTTCAAGTCGGCCGAGCAGGCCCAGCGGTTCCTCTCGGCGCACGGCATGATCTACGGCCACTTTCGTCCTCGCCGGCAGCTGATGACAGCCGGCGAGTACCGGCGCGCCCGCACCAAGGCCTTCCGGACGTGGCGGCAGGAAACCTGCGTCCAAACGTCGCTATGATCCTGCCGCGCCCTCAGTCACGCGGCCGAACTTGCCTTCTCGTCAAACAACTTGCCAATGCCGCTGGAAATGCTTTGGGTGGAGGGGTTCACCACGCATCAGGGACTTGCGCGCGCGCTGACGGCGCGTGGGGTGGCGACCCCACGGGGCGGCGTCACCTGGACACACACGACTGTGGCGCGGGTGGTGGGGCGGCTCGGGATCTAACCGGCGATCCCAAGCCGGTCGGCTGTCGATTGGGCAAACTGGACGCCGCTGTGTCCGCGACTGGCCGAAAGCGAAACTGCCGCTTCTGGAAAGGAACTCGAAGAAGCGGACATGCAGCGGGGCCGTCCCGCTTGTCCGGGTAGCCAGCCGGACATCGCTGCAAAGTCGTCCGCCCCTTCGGCCGGCTCAACACCGCGTCAGTTCCGCTGAGGTCGGCCAGATCTTGGCAGAGCCGACAGGGCTGACCCTGTCGGCTCTGCGCTCGCCTACCCCACGAGGTGGATGTCGGAGGCGACCAGGGCCGGGTGGCCGGTGAGGGTGACGATCACCGTACCTCCCTGCCCACCCACCCCGTCCACGTCCCACCACAGCTTGCCCGCGTCCGTCTCGTAGACGAACTGCCCCACCCCCATCGCCGAGTTGGCCCGGCCCGTGGTGTTGCTAGTGAACTGCGCAGCTGTGAGCACGCCCGAGGTCAGCCTACCTTCGAAGCCCATCACGAGGATCTCGATCGCATCCTCACCCGACACGAATTCGCTGATCGTGTCCCCGCCCTCGGACGCGGCCGCATAGCGGAAGGTATCCGCGCCCGTGCCACCGTCGAGCATGTCCTTGCCCGTGCCGCCCTCCAGTGTGTCGCTGCCGGCCCCGCCGTAGAACTTATCGTCGCCGCCCAGCCCGAGCATGTGGTCGGCGCCGGTGCTGCCGTAGACAAGGTTGTCCTGGGCGTTGCCCGTCAGCGTCACTGCAGTCGTGAGATCGACCCGGTTCACGTTGGCCGACACCGTCCAGTCCGCCGACACGTAGACCCGGTCGGTGCCTTCGCCGGACCTCTCCACCACCACGTCGCCCGCGTCATCGACGTAGTAGGTGTCGTTGCCCGTGCCGCCGATCAGCAGGTCCGCGCCCGTGCCACCGTCGAGCATGTCCTTGCCCGTGCCGCCCTCCAGTGTGTCGCTGCCGGCCCCGCCGTAGAACTTATCGTCGCCGCCCAGCCCGAGCATGTGGTCGGCGCCGGTGCTGCCGTAGACAAGGTTGTCCTGGGCGTTGCCCGTCAGCGTCACTGCAGTCGTGAGATCGACCCGGTTCACGTTGGCCGACACCGTCCAGTCCGCCGACACGTAGACCCGGTCGGTGCCTTCGCCGGACCTCTCCACCACCACGTCGCCCGCGTCATCGACGTAGTAGGTGTCGTTGCCCGTGCCGCCGATCAGCAGGTCCGCGCCCGTGCCACCGTCGAGCATGTCCTTGCCCGTGCCGCCCTCCAGTGTGTCGCTGCCGACCCCGCCGTAGAACTTATCGTCGCCGCCCAGCCCGAGCATGTGGTCGGCGCCGGTGCTGCCGTAGACAAGGTTGTCCTGGGCGTTGCCCGTCAGCGTCACTGCAGTCGTGAGATCGACCCGGTTCACGTTGGCCGACACCGTCCAGTCCGCCGACACGTAGACCCGGTCGGTGCCTTCGCCGGACCTCTCCACCACCACGTCGCCCGCGTCATCGACGTAGTAGGTGTCGTTGCCCGTGCCGCCGATCAGCAGGTCCGCGCCCGTGCCACCGTCGAGCATGTCCTTGCCCGTGCCGCCCTCCAGTGTGTCGCTGCCGGCCCCGCCGTAGAACTTATCGTCGCCGCCCAGCCCGAGCATGTGGTCGGCGCCGGTGCTGCCGTAGACAAGGTTGTCCTGGGCGTTGCCCGTCAGCGTCACTGCAGTCGTGAGATCGACCCGGTTCACGTTGGCCGACACCGTCCAGTCCGCCGACACGTAGACCCGGTCGGTGCCTTCGCCGGACCTCTCCACCACCACGTCGCCCGCGTCATCGACGTAGTAGGTGTCGTTGCCCGTGCCGCCGATCAGCAGGTCCGCGCCCGTGCCACCGTCGAGCGTATCATCATACCCGAGTCCGAGAAGGTGGTCGTCACCACTATCACCATGAAGAGTATTTGCTACGCCACTGCCGCGAATGACGTCAGATCCACGACCACCGATGATGTGCTCGACGCCACGTAAGGTGTCGTCACCAATGTCCTTGCCGGATGCGAAGCCATTCGCAAGGTCGACGACGATTGGCGCTCCGGAGCTAGTGTACTTGACCGTATCGCTTCCCCCGCCTCCGTCATAGAGATCGTTGCCCTCACCGTCCCCACCGATGATGAAATCGGCTCCGGCCCCACCATACACGACATCATCACCGGAGCCGGCGTAGAGCATATCGTCCCCGTCACCTCCATCCAGATCGTCGTTCCCGAGGCCACCAGAGATGTTGTCGTTCCCACCACCACCCATCACGAGGTTCGCGCCACTGTCTCCGGAGAGAACGTCGCCCGCGCCACCGCCGATGATGTTCTCCAATTCGGAAAGGTGGTCCAGAGCACCATGCTCGTCGACAGCCAAGCCAGTATCGAGGTTCACGGATACTGGATCGGTGCTCTCGCTGTAGTCGACGGCGTCGACGCCCACTCCGCCGACCAAGCTATCCTGACCGTCACCCCCGATTAGCGTGTCGTTGCCCGCACCTCCTAGGACGGTGTCGTCTCCGCCGCCACCATTGGCGAGGTCATCACCACCCACTCCGTCGAGCACCTCAGCTTGGTCTGATCCGATGAGGTGGTCATCGCCAGGCGTCCCGAACATCGGCCGGAAGTTGTCGGAGGTGAGGGTGCTGGCGGTGACGTGCTGGAGGGTGACGATAGTGGTGTAGCTGGCATCGAGCTGGTCAGCGCCGCTGTTGCGGCTGAACTGGATTAGGGTGTCGTCGCCGGACTGGACGAGCCGCAGATGACCGAGGCCAAAGGGGTTCGCACCGTCGTAGCCGGGGATGTAGGCGGGTTGCAGCAAGGGCGACAGATCGAGCCGGTCACCGTCCACCCCGGCCTGGAAGTCGTGCACCACGATGTCGCGGATGCGCAGCGCATCCATCGACAGCGTATCCCGCCCGGCCCCGAGCGTCACCTCCGCGCGGTCAGCCACGTAGAGGTAGACGTCGTCGTCGCCGGCACCGGCATCCACGATGATGCGGCCATCCAGCTGGCTGGCCATGGCCCCGATCGTGTCGTTGCCATCACCGCCTTCGGCAATCGCCAGCTTGGCATAGGGCGAGTAGGACTGCACCAAGTCATCGCCGGCCCCGCCGGAGAGGACGTTCTCCCCGGCATCGTCCCTCAGGTAGTCGTTGCCCTCGCCGCCCAGCAGCGTGTCTGCCCCGAAGCCGCCGTCCAGATTGTCGCCGCCGCCGCCGCCCTCGAGCAGGTCGTCGCCCGCCTCGCCCCGTAGCCAGTCAGAGCCCTCCAGCCCCCGCAGCGTGTCCGCACCACCTCCGCCCGTCAGCGTGTCCGAACTGTCCGTGCCCTCCTGCAGTTCGCCGGGCATCGGGCTGCCATCCGGGGAGAAGGCCGGCCGGAAGTTGTCGGAGGTGAGGGTGCTGGCGGTGACGTGCTGGAGGGTGACGATAGTGGTGTAGCTGGCATCGAGCTGGTCAGCGCCGCTGTTGCGGCTGAACTGGATTAGGGTGTCGTCGCCGGACTGGACGAGCCGCAGATGACCGAGGCCAAAGGGGTTCGCACCGTCGTAGCCGGGGATGTAGGCGGGTTGCAGCAAGGGCGACAGATCGAGCCGGTCACCGTCCACCCCGGCCTGGAAGTCGTGCACCACGATGTCGCGGATGCGCAGCGCATCCATCGACAGCGTATCCCGCCCGGCCCCGAGCGTCACCTCCGCGCGGTCAGCCACGTAGAGGTAGACGTCGTCGTCGCCGGCACCGGCATCCACGATGATGCGGCCATCCAGCTGGCTGGCCATGGCCCCGATCGTGTCGTTGCCATCACCGCCTTCGGCAATCGCCAGCTTGGCATAGGGCGAGTAGGACTGCACCAAGTCATCGCCGGCCCCGCCGGAGAGGACGTTCTCCCCGGCATCGTCCCTCAGGTAGTCGTTGCCCTCGCCGCCCAGCAGCGTGTCTGCCCCGAAGCCGCCGTCCAGATTGTCGCCGCCGCCGCCGCCCTCGAGCAGGTCGTCGCCCGCCTCGCCCCGTAGCCAGTCAGAGCCCTCCAGCCCCCGCAGCGTGTCCGCACCACCTCCGCCCGTCAGCGTGTCCGAACTGTCCGTGCCCTCCTGCAGTTCGCCGGGCATCGGGCTGCCATCCGGGGAGAAGGCCGGCCGGAAGTTGTCGGAGGTGAGGGTGCTGGCGGTGACGTGCTGGAGGGTGACGATAGTGGTGTAGCTGGCATCGAGCTGGTCAGCGCCGCTGTTGCGGCTGAACTGGATTAGGGTGTCGTCGCCGGACTGGACGAGCCGCAGATGACCGAGGCCAAAGGGGTTCGCACCGTCGTAGCCGGGGATGTAGGCGGGTTGCAGCAAGGGCGACAGATCGAGCCGGTCACCGTCCACCCCGGCCTGGAAGTCGTGCACCACGATGTCGCGGATGCGCAGCGCATCCATCGACAGCGTATCCCGCCCGGCCCCGAGCGTCACCTCCGCGCGGTCAGCCACGTAGAGGTAGACGTCGTCGTCGCCGGCACCGGCATCCACGATGATGCGGCCATCCAGCTGGCTGGCCATGGCCCCGATCGTGTCGTTGCCATCACCGCCTTCGGCAATCGCCAGCTTGGCATAGGGCGAGTAGGACTGCACCAAGTCATCGCCGGCCCCGCCGGAGAGGACGTTCTCCCCGGCATCGTCCCTCAGGTAGTCGTTGCCCTCGCCGCCCAGCAGCGTGTCTGCCCCGAAGCCGCCGTCCAGATTGTCGTCGCCGCCGCCGCCCTCGAGCAGGTCGTCGCCCGCCTCGCCCCGTAGCCAGTCAGAGCCCTCCAGCCCCCGCAACGTGTCCGCACCACCCCCGCCCGTCAGCGTGTCCGAACTGTCCGTGCCCGTCACAAGAAGGCCAATTAACATCAACAAACAGTCCTTACCGGAAGTGTGGCTGCAGATGTGCGGGCGAAGCTTGAAGAGGCATCTTGCGCCTCCACCAGCCCTGCACTCACGCAGGATTCGGATATGCCAACGTTACCCTAATGTAAGCATTGATCAACGTCTCGCGATCACATTCTCTAACAAAAATAGCCTTACACACCAGGGCTGCGGGCTTGCCGATGCCTTCGTTGGGGCGGCAACGGAACATATTCAAAGGACTCTTTTGTACGGCGTTGTTGCGTAATCCTTGCTGGTAGCCCTGCATGAGCAAGGCACATTCTCAGGGCGGATGCCCGAAGACGCGCTACCGGACGCGGAACTGGCGCGAGTACGACAAGGGTCTGATCTCGCGCGGCGACCTGACGGTGTGGATCTCGCCCGAGCTGGCTTGGCACGCCGCCGAGGGGACGGGTAGGCGGGGTCGGCCGCTGGTCTTCACGGATGCGGCGATCCAGACGGTGCTGACGCTGAAGGTGCTGTACCAGCTGCCGCTGCGGGCGGCGCAGGGCATGGCGGCGAGCCTGATCCGGCTGGCTGGGTTGGACTGGAAGGTGCCGCACTACAGCACCCTCTCGCGGCGGCAGAAGAGCCTCACGGTCACCATCCCCTATCGCGCCCGAGGCGGGCCGCTGCACCTCGTCATCGACAGCACGGGGCTGAAGGTACTCGGCGAGGGCGAGTGGAAGGTGAGGAAGCACGGGGCCGACAAGCGCCGGGTCTGGCGCAAGGTGCACCTCGTCATCGACGCCGACAGCCACGAGGTGCGTGCCGTCGAGATGACCGACCATCGGCACGGCGACGGCGAGATCGTGCCAGGGCTGCTGGCCCAGGTGCCGAAGGCCGAGCGGATCGGGGTGATCAGCGGCGACGGCGCCTACGACACCCGCGGCGTCTACGAGGCCTCTGCCTCTCGTCAGGCCGACCTGGTCGTGCCACCGCGGCGCAACGGCAGGCCATGGAAGGGGCGAACCACCGGAGCGACCGATCGCAACGAGACGCTCCGCGCCATCAAGCACCTCGGGCGGCGGCTCTGGAAACGATGGAGCGGCTATCACCGCCGCAGTCTGGCCGAGACCGCCATGTCACGCCTCAAGCGCCTCGGTGAACGGCTGTCAGCCCGCGATCCGGCCCGTCAGGTCGCCGAAGTCCAGATCCGTTGCGCTATCCTCAATACCTTCAACGCCCTTGGTATGCCCGACACCGTCGCTCGCGCCTGATTAGGAAGCACAAGCGAGAAGCGTGACATCAGGCCGGATTACGCAACAGCGCCCTTTTGTACCGCTCTCGAAGAGGAATCCCGCGCAGTTCTCTTCCCTCAAGGCGATGCTTGGCAGCTATCCGCGAATGGCTATACTACGCAACCGCGGCACTCGATGTTCTGGAATCCGATCTGCAGCGCGGCGTACTGGTTGAGGAGCTGTGGTTCGCCGGCACCTTCTCCGTGTTGGGCGGCCGGAACTACCTGGGGAATGCCGTCCCGCTCGCCGATCGCGGTCCCACCCCGCCCCCCTCCCTCAAGGACATGCTTGGCATCCACTCCGTCCTTCTCGTGGTGCTGCTGGTCCGGTTCAAGAATGCCACTACATCGAGCAGCCGCTCCGTCACCGGACGGTTTGGCTTGCCGTGCAATCAAGGCGACCGCGTCGTGTAGGTCGGACCAGAGAACAAGGCTGTTCGCTCCCGATGGGAGCGGCAACCTCGTACCGGTGGGGATGCTCCTGGACAGCTTTCAACGCTGGATCGCGATCGAGCCCGCCTCCTATGCCCGCCACCTGCGCCATTCAGCTCATCCGGTTTCCAGGATAGCTGCTGATCGGAACGGGCCGATTTCGGCTGCACGGGGACTTCTATTCTCAAGAAAACTACCAGAACACGTAAACGGCCAAGATGGGTGCCGAGCGGAACGGCCGCTTTCGGATGTTGTTCGGTTGGAATGAACTGCCGGAATGGGCCTATTCTGTTGAAGAAGTCGGCCGGTATCGACGAGGGCCCGGCTTCCCCGGATTGGGATCTATGGGCAGGTGGGGCGGCCCCGGCCCTTTCAGGCGGGCGCTGGTGCTGACATCGGGATGAGCTTCGCCAGCTTCCTGAGGTTCTGGGCGGTGGCTGCCAGGTGGAACTCGTCACGGGCACCGTTGGGCCCTCGTAGTCGGAGCCGGTCGAGCTTCAGGATGCGCTTGAGGTGCGCGAACAGCATCTCGACCTTCTTGCGCTGGCGCTTGGATATGCGGCCATCCCTGCTGTCCATGATCTCGCGCGCCATGTCGCGGGCGCCCTCGAACTTCGATCGTGGGATCTTGCGGGCGGGCGTGTTGGGGCAGCACTTCGCCTTCAGCTCACAGGTCTGGCAGTCGTG
This sequence comes from Roseomonas sp. WA12, assembly GCF_054165765.1. NCBI lineage: Bacteria > Pseudomonadati > Pseudomonadota > Alphaproteobacteria > Acetobacterales > Roseomonadaceae > Roseomonas > Roseomonas sp. WA12. The sequence goes on from NZ_JBSTUI010000003.1 coordinate 138,735, forward strand.
GGTGCTCGCCAGGTAGAGCAGCGTCGTCTCGTCGTTCACCAGCCTGCCGTTGGTGGCCAGCATCTTCCCGGCGGGGCAGAAGTAGGCGTCGCCTTCGTGGTCGAAGGTGAAGTCGCTGCGCTGGAAGGTGCCGTCCCGGCGGCGTGACTTGTCGAACACGCTGACATGGGGCTCGATCCCCTGCTCATAGACGAGCGGCTTTGTCAGGTTGGCGGGTCCGACGGGGCGGTGGCAGTCTCCATTGCATGACACCCCCCAGCCCTTACCGAGGCTTCCGCTATTCGGCCGAGGTGATCCAGCACGCGGTGTGGTTGTACCACTGCTTCAGCCTGAGCCTGCGTGATGTCGAACTGATCCTGGCCGCACGCGGGATCGTGGTCAGCTACGGAAACATCCGCGAGTGGGGCCTGCGCTTCGGCCGGCTGTTTGCCAATGCACTGAAGCGACGTCGGCCAGGGCCGGGCGACAAGTGGTACATGGATGAGGTGTTCGTCCGCATCCGCGGCAAGCAGCACCTCCTCTGGCGGGCGGTCGATCAGGACGGTGTCGTGCTCGACATCCTGGTGCAGAGCCGACGGAGCGCAAAGGCGGCCAAGCGGTTCTTCCGCAAGCTACTAAAGGGCTTGCAATATGTCCCTCGGGCCATCGTGACGAACAAACTGAAGAGCTATGCCGCGGCAAAGCGCGACATCCTGCCCGGGGTGGAGCACCGGCAGAGCCGGTACCTCAACAACCGGGCCGAAGTGTCGCACCAGCCAACCCGGCGGCGGGAACGACAGATGCAGCGGTTCAAGTCGGCGCGACATGCACAGCGCTTCCTCGCCAACCACAGCCGCATCCACAACCACTTCCAACTCCGCCGCCATCGCCTGCATGCTACCGAATACCGCGTCGCCCGTGACGCCGCATTCCGCACCTGGCGCAAGGTGACCGGAACAGCATCTCCCGCCTGAAGGCTTTGTCGGTTAGATGCTCTCTGGCCCCGACTTCGCCAACCTGACAACGCCTAATAATTTTGGACGAAAGGCGCCCACCGTCGATCGGCGCCAACTTCGCTGGTGGCTAACCGCCTACTCCAGGACAGGATCAGCCCTGACGCTCACAGCCGTCGCTGCCCGTCTTGGCGTAACTCAGGGCGCGATTTCCCACCATCTCGCCGGTCAGCGGGGACGCCCCCTCCCCTACCGCCTGCTCCGGGCCTGTCGTGACCGAGCCCGCGCAGCGCGCCTTGCCACTCTCCGGTCGAGCACCACGAAGTAGCGGCAGCCGCAGCACCATTCTGCGACGGCGCGGTCTACGCAGCCTCAACAGCCCGCCATGCCGCCCTGCTCGTGCCACCCGGGCGCAACGGCAAGCCATGGAAGACTCGAATTGCCGGTGCGGATGAGCGCAACGAGACCCTGCGCGTTACCCGGCACCTCGGCCGACGCCTCTGGAAGCGGTGGAGCGGTTACCACCGACGCAGCCTCGCCGAGACAGCCATGTCACGCCTCAAGCGCCTGGGCGAACGCGTCCTGGCCCGTGACCCCGCCCGTCAAGTCGCCGAAGTTCAGATCCGCTGCGCGATCCTCACACCTTCAACCGCCTCGGTATGCCCGACACCGTCGCGCTCACCTGCTCGAAGCGGCTCGCAGGATCAGGGCGCCCTCAACCTGATTTCCGCAACAACGCCGCGGCCGGCCCAAGAAGGTCGCCCTCGTCGCTTGCATCCGGAAGCTTCTCGGCATCCTCAACGCTATCGTCAGGACCCATCAGCCATGGCGCGCCGCTTGATCCGCAACACGGTTGCTCAGGGCTCCGGAGAGAGGAGGGGAGACATAGTAGATCCCTCTTAGCCGACATCCCTCAGTCCAGTGATGACGACCCAGGGAGCTTCGCCGAAGTTCTCGAGCACCAGCCATGTCCAGCCACCCAGGAGCAGCTTGGCGGTCTCCTCTAGCTTGGCTCGCTGTTGCCGCGGCTTAACTCCGTCAATAGATACATTTACGAGCGATTCGAGCGCCTTAGCGCGTTCGGCGACTTCTGGTGACATGCCAAATCGTAAGCACCCTGGCCCAGCAGTGTCACGGGGTTTCTGAACATAGATTGTTCGCCCCGACATGGGGTATCCCACGTTCCGCTCCGAAGGCTGACATGCAGGCCTGGCGTTGCATCGATTGGCCCGTTAAGTAGGAAGGCTTTCTCGTGACTTTTACTGACAGGGTGGCGGTCGCATTTAGCGCAGGCGGTCTATTTCCCAGTAAGAGCGCGCAACATAGTTTGATTTGCGGAAAGGCGATGCTGCGCCAGGGCATTACGATCGGGGATGGCGCGGTGGCTGCGGCAGGTGCCATCGTGTCCAAAGACGTAGCGCCCGATTTCGATCGTGGGGGGCGTTTCAGCCAAGTTACTGAAGAAACGATTTCCAGAATCCATCTTAAAAAAATGCTGCAGCTAGGGTCAGGACCCGTCAATTGGGGCTAGCCGCCGAGCGGATTGGCTGATTCCATGTTGGCCGGAGGTGCTGGCACGGCTGACCTGTTCTGGCTGACGAAGGTGCAAATCCGGCGGATCACGCCCCTCTTCCCGCTCTCGCACGGGGTGCCGCGGGTCGATGACCAGTGTGTGGTCAGCGGCATTTTCCACGTCATCCGCAACGGACTGCGCTGGCGCGACATCCCGGTCGTGTAGGTGACGTGCCCCCATAGAAGCGGTCCGGCGGTTATGTGAACCGTCGGCTGTTTTTGAGGAGGCTGAGGATGGGTCGGAAAAGGACGCATAGGCCCGAGGAGATTGTCGCCAAGCTGCGGCAGGTTGAAGTTCTGACCGCTCCGGGCAAGCCGGTGGCGGAGGCGGTGCGGGCGATCGGGGTGACGGACCAGACCTACTACCGCTGGCGCGCCGAGTTTGGCGGCCTGAAGCTGGACCAAGTCCGACTGCTGAGGGAACTGGAGCGTGAGAACGCACGTCTGCGGAAAGCGGTGTCGGACCTGACGCTGGACAAGGTGATCCTGAAGGAAGCGGCCTCGGGAAAATACTGAGCCCTGCGCGTCGTCGTGCGGCGGTGGGGCATGTGAGGGAACAGCTCGGCGTGTCCGAGCGAAGGGCCTGCGAGGTGCTAGGGCAGCACCGCTCGACGCAGCGCAAGGTGCCCTGCGCGCCGGACGACGAAGCGGCGCTCACTGAGAGCATCATCGACCTGGCCAAACAGTACGGCAGGTACGGTTACCGGCGGATCACGGCCCTGCTGCGAGCCGAGGGCTGGTCCTGCAACCACAAACGCGTGGAGCGTATCTGGCGGCGCGAGGGGCTGAAGGTACCCGCCCGGCAGCCCAAACGCAGACGGCTATGGCTCAACGATGGATCCTGCGTGCGGCTGCGGCCGGAGCGGCCGAACCAAGTCTGGGCCTATGACTTCGTGGAGGACCGCACCCGCGACGGGCGCAAGTTCCGGATGCTGAACGTCGTCGACGAGTTCACCCGCGAGTGCCTGGCCATGTTCGTTCGGACAACGGGCCGGAATTCGCCGCTACCGCCGTGAAGAGCTGGATCAGCGGGGTGGGTGCCAGGACGGCGTTCATCGAGCCCGGCAGCCCCTGGGAGAACGGCTATGTCGAGAGCTTCAACGGCAAGCTGCGCGACGAGCTGCTCAACGCCGAGGTGTTCAACACACTTGCCGAGGCCAAAATCCTCATCGAACAATGGCGGCGCTACTACAACACCGTTCGCCCACACTCCTCGCTCCACTACCGGCCGCCCGCGCCAGAGGTCGTTCGGGCGCACCTCGGCATGCCACCACACGGCCAAAGCGCCTCTGCCTCAGCCCAATCTCTGCCGGTGCGCCATTAACATCCGACCCGGAGCACCTCCTGGGGGCTTGTCACCCTGTACAACCAGTCCTCGCGTTGGAGCCGTTTTGGCGTGTTCAACCGCATCTTCGCCGGGCTCGCGGGCCGGGCGGGTGAGCCGGAGCGCCTGATAGCGACAGAGGCCGTTGGCCGTGACGATCCCCTGCATGGCGGCGCCGAGCACTTGGCCGCCGCCCACATGAACCAGAAGGTTCCGGAGACGAAGGCAACAGCCACGCGCACGGCGAGGTACCGCGTCACGGCCGACCAGATCAGGGCCGCCGCGTCCACCAGCATGAAGGTGCCCCAGACATCCTCAGGAACGCCGACGCCGTGCAGCCAGGATTAAGCGATGGCTCGGGCCATCAGGTCGCCGGGGGCGAGCAGCGATGCGGCGGACCGCGCGGCCCACATGGCATAGGCCAGAATGGCGCTGCGCGGGTCGAGGTGGGGCAGGGCGTTGAAGTGGCGCGCGAAGCCGCGGAGGGGCGCCACGATGCTGTTCAGGGAGCGGGCTTCAGGCATCCCCTACCCCTCCCCGTCGATGCTGTGCGGGGCGCCGGTCATGCCGTCTCCGGCGCGGCAGCCGTCAGTGCCTTCCAAGTGGGGCATGGGTGATGCTCCTGGTTGTGGGGTTGGTGGCCACGCCGCGGCGCCGGGAGGCGCGTGGGTGGATGTATCTTTGGCGCTTGCGGACGTAAAGGAGGCTTGGCGTATGCGCCGGATGGTGCTTCGCGCCCTTTTGTCAACCTTCTTCACAGACATGAACATCACCCAACCAACATTTGCGCTGACCAGGGGAGAAGAGGTAAATGTCTCGCCATTCTGTCGGGCAAGACGGTGAGGAGCGTTTTACGCGTTGACCGACTATGAATGGCCAGAAGCGAACACCTTCTCCGAGCCGCCGGTCCTTGCAGATCGCCCCCTAAACAACACACCGCGTGGGGGCGGGACCGAATCGCCCTTGCTTTCCGCTGATACGCACTATGGCACCTACGTGTCGCAGCAGATCCAAAGCATTGCCCGGGTTGGGCAGCGTATGTGGCGCGCGAACTATGGGCAAAATCACTTGAGCGTGGGCGTCGGTGGCGAAGGCCATGGGTGCTTTGTCCGACTGCAGTACAGCGACTTGCTGTCGGATGGAACTCTCGGCCCCTGGGTCTACGCCTTCGCTTGTGTGCCCCGAGCGGGGACGAAGGTGGGCGTTCTCGATCCGCATGTCTGCGCCATGCCCGATGGACGGCTGCTTATCACCATGCCAACCTCGGGCGCTGGAGGACGGGCAGCCTGGGCTTGCGTGTTGGACAATCCGCTTGCTGATCGAGGGTGGAAGGTCGGGCCTTTCTGCTTCCTCGGGATCGGCTTCGTTGGGCGTCCGCGCATCATTGACTACCGCGTCTACATAACGGTGAACGAGCCAGTGAACGGCCTTAAGCCGGTCGCTCCCTGGCAAGGCGCTCGTGTCTACCGCCTCCGCTTCGACGGTGAGATGGTGCTTCCCGAGTACATTTCCATAATCCCGCCATTTGAGCCGCGGATGGGGACGACCACCTTTCAGGAGACGAGCATCCTTCCGCTCGGAAGGCGCGGGTTCATGGCGTTCTTCCGCACGAAGACGGGGCAGTTCATCAGTAAGGACGAACGCGGCGACGGCAACTGGAGCGACCCGGATCGTTTGCCATTCCGCACCATCTCATCTAGGTACGACGCAGCCCGAAGCCCGAGCGGGCGGATAGTGTACGCAGGAAACGGACCAAAAGCGCGCGGTCGCAACGACATGTCGGTGAGGCTGTCTGAAGACGAAACACGCACTTGGCCAGAGAGAAAAGCGAAGGTGTTCTTTGCGAGCGCGTCGTCATACGCCTCGGTCGAGTTCGGAGCTGATTTGCGCGGGCAGTATAACGGACTGCTTTATGTCGCCTTTGATCATGGCCGAGGCACGACGAGGAATCCGAAAGACCGCGAGCAGTTCCTCAACGCCCTTCCGATCGCCGTCATCCGCGAGGAAGACCTCGCCGCAGGTAAGGGAGAGGTGCTCCAACTAGAAGGGATGGCTGCCTAATCAGGCTTTCTCGTGCCTCGACAAAGCGAGAGGCACTCTGTCGACCTCTCCTTGATTCAGGATCGAAAATGCGCAACAGTACGTCGCTCCCGATCAGCGAGGCCAAATAGGACGTCAGCTACTACTTGCTAGGTAACTGTGAGTGGGAGCGCGCCCGCATTGGTCTCTGGTCGGCCTCGTATGTTATCGACTATGCCGAGGCGATCGAGACTGCTGGACCGTCCGAGGCCGAAGGCTGGTACACCGACGAGGCGGAGCAGTTGGACCCCACTCACTTCCAGGAGCTACCTGCCCTGCTCTGACGAGATCTATGCGCGAAAGGTGATCTCCTTCGCCACCGCCTCGGACCGCCTGTAGCCTGGCGCTAGAAGTTGGAGGCTTAGACTTCAGAAGCTGGAACGACATCACAGGTGCGTAGAGGATGCAAAGGGCATCCGAACAGCACTAGAAATGCTCCCGACATTCCCAGGTCGAAAGGCTTTTTCACTGTGCCTAGCCTTGTGGTTACCAAAGAGTTTCGAAACTGGGCGCGGGACAACCACCTCCACTTCAACTTCCGAGGCCTAGCTCGGCCGAAGCTGGGCACGCGGCTCATATTCCACGGTGACTGTGAACTGGAGCCGTATGTGGGTCTGTTTGAGGGATCGCAGATACCTCGAAAGATGGGGGCGTTTTCGTATTCTCACTCCTCCCTCCCTATCGGGATGACCATAGGGAGGTACTGCTCCATAGCTACGGGCCTTCGCGTGATGGGAGCGGCGCACCCTGTGGGGCGGGCGTCTACCTCCCCATTTTCCTACGAGAGCTTTCGGTGGCACCCCCACATGGTGGACTTCGCTGGCGCGAATTCGCCAGATTACCGGCCGGCGCAAGTTTTCTCAGGCCGAGTACGGCGCGCCCCCGCGATCGGCCACGACGTTTGGATCGGGCAAGACGTTCTGTTAGCACAGGGCATCAGCGTCGGCCACGGCAGCGTCATTGCGTCCGGGGCGGTCGTCACGAAGGACGTTCCGCCCTACTCAATCGTCGGCGGTACCCCGGCGAGAATGCTGCGACCCCGTTTTCCGACTGACCTGATCGAGCGTTTTCTGGCGGTCGAATGGTGGAATTACGCCTTTACAGACATAGGACACCTCGGCGTCACCCAACCCGAAAGCTTCTTAGAAGAGGTGCAAGATGCCGTCGGGCGAGGGATTATAAACAACTACGCGCCGAGCACTATCAGTCCGTCCCTCTTCGTAGCGGGACAGGGCGCCCTGCCACAGTAATCCCGCGCGTAACGGCTGAGCAGCACTGACCGCGGGATCTGCAAGCGGCCCGTGTAGCCCGTGTAGATCATGAAATTGGTGATGGTCTGCCCACGCCGAAGGTGACGACGCTCGACAGCACCTCGGTCAAAAACCGGTTTAGGTGGAGGACGTGCCGAACGAAATCGGCAAGCGTGCGCAGGGCTCGTGCTCCAGGCATTCCCTACCCCTTTTTTTCGACGCTGTGCGGGGCGCCTCGCGCCGCACAGAACTGCATTCTGATCATTCAGGGCACCTCGCACGGGAAATCGTCACGGCGGCGGAGGCGCGCGGGCGGGATCGACAGACCAGTTTCAAAGCGATGGTCAGCTCATTGGCTGTGGCGCCAACAGCTGATGAAGGGCGAAAACGAGCTCGCTTTCCCGCACCTCGAAGACCCAGTGATCGGGCTGAGCACTCTCTTCGTTTAAGATAGAGACGGCGGGCTCCGTGATAACGATCGATTGCGCGTCGCTGATGTAACCCACCTTCTGTAACATTTTTTTCAACCCGTAGGCGACGGACGGAACCCCGGCGATGATACTGGAAATCAGAAATGCGGTGCCATAACTGTTGATCGCGACGTCTGCTTCCCGGGCGAGAGCCACCTTCTCGACGAGATCCTTTCGGAACAGCTCCTCTTCCTCGAATGTCACGCCCGCTTCGCTTCTTATTGCGAGGAGAGTCTCGGCAGCGTGGGCCAGGATCGTTCGATCTTTCTCTGAGGGCTCGCCCTGGCTGATCGTCCACCCGTCCCAGTAAATCTTGAGGGGGAGGCCGCGTCGCCCGGCAATCTCACTCATCTCGCGCACAACCGCTCCGAGAGCACGAACTTGGTTAGCGAAGCGCTTCTTCTCAAGGTCTAAGACAATCCAGGCAAGAAAGTGTTCGGCATGCCGGGTGCGGGGACCCTTAGTCCCCAGAAAATCGCACACGACAGAAAAATCCCGGTCCGAGCCCATTCGAACATAATGCTTGCAGAAGAAGCCCTGCTTTAGCGCGTTGGATGCCAGCTCGGTGCTCTGCAGGGCGAAACGAGGAATTTCTGCCAGTTTTGGGCAGGGCAGGACCGGATCAATGAAACAGCAATCCTTGAGCACGATTGCCTGGCCGCCCATGGCTGCGAAGCCGTTCAGCCGGCCAGCAACATCCCGCACGAGTGTGTTAAGGGACTGCGAAAAGAAGTGGGCCGGGCGATGGTCGCCGATGACGATCATACGCTGTAGCGTGCCGGCCTCTGCCCTATAGAAGTAGGAAAGAATGTCCTCCCGGTTAGCGCGCATGAAACGCAGGATGGCGCGCACGCTCTTTCGGGCAGCGCTGGTGCAGTTCCTCGGCTTCATTCTCGGGCCTGCCAAGGCAAGGTGTTGCCGGTGGTAATATAAACAGTTCGGCCGCGACCGCTCCACTACCATGGTGCAAGGGTTCTCCCCACCGAAGAAGAACAGGGACCGGTTGTTGCCAAAGGCGATGCATCCGATGAACGGCACTTCCGCGTCGTCTAGCGGTGAGCGCCACAGAATTTGTTCGTCCGTCAGGAACGCCATACCAAGCCGTACCACATCTCTGGTGTTCATGACGGTATCGGCACGACGCAGGACGTTCGAGTGCTCCGGGCTGATCTCATCAGACTGATAGATCACTTCAGTCGAGTCGGCGATTTTCACAACATCAACCCCTTTGCCGAACCAAGCCGGATCAAGGCCAAGATAGCTGATTGGGCCGCTATTCCGGGCGGGGGTGACGGGGGCGATCTGACGTTTCACGACGCTCTCCTCGAACATGGCGCAGGCCTGATCAGGATCGGCAAGTCCACTGCGCTAGCCATTCTTTTCCAACACGGACCTACGGAAGGCTGGCGAGCGTGGCGCCCGGATTTGGGTGTGCAGACCAGTCCGTAGCACCGTCAGATCGCCTCGTCCGTTGGCGCGCCCTTTCGGAGACATGCGCCGATGTTCTCGGTTACGCTGTTTCTACACTGGTACCCGGACTTCCGCACGAGCACCACAAGCGGCCGAGTAGGACAGAGCCGCCCGGCGCCATGCTGCTCTCCATGCGACGCGGTCGACAGACCTTCACGCACGCTACTTCAGCCTCTGCGCCGGCAACCAGCCGGAGAGCTTCGCAGGCCTGGTAACGGCGTTGTCAGGTTGGCGAAGTCGGGGCCAGAGAGCATCTAACCGACAAAGCCTTCAGGCGGGAGATGCTGTTCCGGTCACCTTGCGCCAGGTGCGGAATGCGGCGTCACGGGCGACGCGGTATTCGGTAGCATGCAGGCGATGGCGGCGGAGTTGGAAGTGGTTGTGGATGCGGCTGTGGTTGGCGAGGAAGCGCTGTGCATGTCGCGCCGACTTGAACCGCTGCATCTGTCGTTCCCGCCGCCGGGTTGGCTGGTGCGACACTTCGGCCCGGTTGTTGAGGTACCGGCTCTGCCGGTGCTCCACCCCGGGCAGGATGTCGCGCTTTGCCGCGGCATAGCTCTTCAGTTTGTTCGTCACGATGGCCCGAGGGACATATTGCAAGCCCTTTAGTAGCTTGCGGAAGAACCGCTTGGCCGCCTTTGCGCTCCGTCGGCTCTGCACCAGGATGTCGAGCACGACACCGTCCTGATCGACCGCCCGCCAGAGGAGGTGCTGCTTGCCGCGGATGCGGACGAACACCTCATCCATGTACCACTTGTCGCCCGGCCCTGGCCGACGTCGCTTCAGTGCATTGGCAAACAGCCGGCCGAAGCGCAGGCCCCACTCGCGGATGTTTCCGTAGCTGACCACGATCCCGCGTGCGGCCAGGATCAGTTCGACATCACGCAGGCTCAGGCTGAAGCAGTGGTACAACCACACCGCGTGCTGGATCACCTCGGCCGAATAGCGGAAGCCTCGGTAAGGGCTGGGGGGTGTCATGCAATGGAGACTGCCACCGCCCCGTCGGACCCGCCAACCTGACAAAGCCGCGACGACAGTCAGAAGAAGGTTGTCCTTCACTTCACCAACAAGGGTAGCAAGGGGCAACTCGAAACCGTGCGCGCCGTCCCCGATGTTGGAGCGGAGTAGGTCGCCTCGAGCCCTCTCCGCCGTCACCCTCGCCAGCGTCTCACCACTCGTTCGGAATTCAATGGCCAGTCGCACGCCCGGATGGGCGCGGTCATGTGCCCAGCCAAAGAGGCTACCGCGCCGCAACCCTTCCAGCCGGCCGACGATCTCGTGGATTTGGCGGTCGGTCCGGATGGAGCGCTGGTCGACCACGGCAGCCTCGGCACCCCGGCTGACGCGCAAGGCGAACACGTGCTGCTGCCCGTCCGTCAGCGAGGCGGGCAGCAGCATTTCGAAGGCGTGCACGCCGTCCCCAATGCCGGCGCGGTGCAGGTCGCCGCGGAAGCGGTCGGCAACGATCGTCCCAATCAGCGCCCCGTCGACCAGGATCTCGGCAGGCAGACGCACCTTGGGGGAAGACGGATCCCAGACCCAGCCCCGCAGCATGCCATGGCGAGCGCTCTCAATCTTTCCCTGAATGGCACCCTCATATTGTATCGCATCTATTTGTCATGGAGATCCGTTCAGGCGTCGAGAAGGGCGGGCAGGCCGCGCAGGTCGCGGATGACGGGAAAGCCGTGCTCGGCCGCGAGCGCGCGCATGCGCGACTTGGCCGTGGAGAAGTGGTCAGCATAGGCGAAGCGCGCGCCCACTGCCTCGGCCGCCGTGAAGTCGGCCTCGGCATCGCCCACGAACCAAACATCTCGCAGCGGCAGGTCGCGCCCAAGCTCCCCCGCCACCAGCTTCAGGTTCTCCGCCTTGGTCGCGGGCGAGCCATGGATGGCGCGGAACCGCCCGGCCAAGCCGCGCTCGGCGAACACCTCGCGCAGCTCGGCGCCGTCCGAACCGGAAACGACGAAGAGCGGCAGACCGCGCGCCGACAGCCCGTCCAGCACCTCGCGCATGGCGGGGGTGGAGGCGCAGCGCGTGTAGCGGCCGCGCAGAAGCCGCGCATAAGTGCCCACAAGCACGTCCCGGTCCACGCCCGCGGGCCGGGTCTTTAGATCATCCCAGGTCAGGAAGTGCTCGAAGAGCCGGTAGCGGGATGTACCGAAGTTGGCGGTCTGGTAGCGGGAGAACCGGGCGATGTCCTCGGGATGGAACCCGTGCTCCGCCAGCGCCTCGCGGAACACCTGGACTTTCAGCGTGTTGGAGACGAGCAGGACGCCGTCGCAGTCGAATACGACGGCGGCCACTGCTTTCCGGTTCATCGCGGGAGTCCTACGCGTTTCGGACCTCAGGCGACTTCCGCGATCAGCCCGTGGATCGAACCCTGCTTCACGCGGTAGCGCGTGGGGGTAAGGCTGGACAGCTCCGCCCCGCCCGGATGCGCCGCGAAGCTGTCGAGCACGGCCTGAACCTCGCGCGACAGCTCCTGCTCGGCCGCCGATGCCATGGTGTAGCCGTCGAAGCCCACCAGGAAGCAGCGGCGCGCACCGAGGCCGAGCGCGGTGCCCAGCGCCAGCGCCAGCGGCGAGTTGTCGGAAACCGGGCCGAGATGCGCCTCGTCCGTCTCGAAGGGATTGGCCTGCACCACCGGAATGGTCAGCCCCTCCGGCACGCAGCCCGGCACGCGCGGCGGTGCGGGGACCACAGCAGCAGCCACGCGGGCCATCGCCTCGGCCGGCGCGCGGAATGCGTCATGCCCGGGCAGGCATAGAAGCTGACGACCGCCGATCTGGGACGCGATATCGAGATGGCGCGAGGAGGAGAAGACCACTGCCGGATCGTGCTGCGCGACCAGCCGCGCGATAGCATCGGCATGGCGCCTTACCGAGGGACCGCCGCCGACCAGCAGCACGTCACCCGACTTCATCCCGAGCGTGGCCACATCCGGATAGACCGACTGATCCACGTCCTGCCCGCCCTGGCGCTGCAGCGCCTGCACGATCGACATGACAGAGTAGCGGTTCTTCGCCAGCCAATCCATCACGTCCTTCTGGGGCAGGTTGTTCGCGCCCGAGATCATGTAGGGCAGGTTCGTGCCCCAGCCCTGCTCGCGCTGCATCACCTCGAAGGGCGCGACCACGGCGGACAGCGCCTGGTGGTCTAGCGGCGCGTTCAGACCCTCGCGCGCGAGCTGGATGAGGATGGTCTCGGTCTTCGCATTGCCGGCGCCGCGGCCCATGCCGGTGAAGGTGCCGTCCACGATATCCGCGCCCGCCTCGATGGCGGCGAGGGTGTTGGCGAAGGCCAGGCACATGTTGTCATGGCCGTGGAAGCCGATGTCGAAGCCCGGCATCCGCTCCCGCAGCTCGCGGAACAGGCGGGACACCTCGGTCGGCGTCACGCCGCCATAGGAGTCGACCAGGGAGAGCGCGTCATAGGAATCCTGGCTGTCGATCGCGAGCCGGATGTGATCCAGGTTGTCCTTGAAGGTGGACAGGTACATCACGTTGAAGCCCACCTGCAGGCCGAGCTTCTTCAGCTCCCGCGCCAGCGACAGGCCGTGCGACAGATGTGCCGGCGCGCAGGCGATCCGCACCATGTCGAGAATGCCGGCGAGTGGGCCGAACAGCGCGGGCACGCGCTCCGGCTCCACCGCCTTGGCGTCGATCATCACCATCATCTTCTGGTCGGGGCGCAGCCGGGTACGAAGGGCGCGCAGCTTGTCCGCCGTCAGAAAGAAGTATTCGCCGTAATAACCGGACAGCTTATCATTGACGTAGCCGACCTCGACATGGTCGATCGGCAGGCGCGACACGCTGTCCATATAGGTATCGACGAGCTTGGGGTCGAAATCCCAGGATGTGTAGTAGCCGCCATCGCGGAAGGTGCAGTCCAGGACCTGAACCATAAAGCTCGCCTTCCGCTAACTAACTCAATCCATCCCAGTCTGGGCACATCCAGTGAACAATCGTTTGCACAGTTCCTGTCTCAAGTCCAGATGCGCCATTTGGTGCCACATTCCAAACGGTTCTCCACCGTGTTGCATGGCTCGCGGGTATGGGCGGACTGCGCCCTATCCTGATCTGGGCTCATGTGAGGCGGACGTACTCCGGGCGTCCGAACTCGAGCATGCGGTTCAGCACGGCGACGGCGGCGGCTACCTCGGCTTCCTGCCGCCCCTCGGTTTGCGAGCGTAGGCCGTCGCCGATGACGCGCTTCCATCGTGAGATGTCGGCCTCCACAAGGGCGCGCCAGTTGTACCCTGACGCCCGCTGCCAGCCCATGCGGCCGCGCTCGGTAATAATCTGCATATGTCGGTCCAGCTGCGTCGGCGCGGTCTCGGCCGTATCGCTCCTCACCGCGCTTGATCGGGGCGGGACGATGACGCCGGCCGTCGGATACCGCGCAGCGACCCCGGCGTAGAGGTCGTCTCGGTCATACGCTCCATCGCCGGTGAAGGACGCCACGGGCCCGTCGACCTGGTCGAGCAAAGGCCCGACCCGCGAGCCATCATCGGTATCCTTGTCGGACAGTGCCGACGCGACGATCCACCCGGTCTCGGCATCGGTGGCGAGATGAAGCTTGCGTCACCCGCGCCGCGTCCTCATGCATTGCTTTTCCACGAGCCACTCACCGGGGCCGCAGAGCTTCAGTCCCGTGCTGTCCACCAGCAGGTGCACGGGCTCGCGCCCAGGGCGCGGACGCGGCACCTCCATCGTCTCGGCCCGGCGGCTTATGGTGCTGTGATCGGGTACGGCGAGGTCGAGTCCGAGCAGGCCGATGATGGAGGCGACGAGGCCTTCCGTCTGCCGCAGCGCCAGGCGAAACACCGCCCGCAGTGTCAGCGCCGTGGTGATGCCAGGGCGGAGTAGCGGGGCTGACCACCACGGCCAGTACGTGGCTCTGCGCCCCACGCCTCGATGACCTCTCCCGTAAACCATACAGTGAGGCTGCCGCGGGCACGCAGACCAGCCTCGTAGGAAGGCCAGATCGTCACCCGGTGCCGCTACTTTGGGATACGGTGCCGGCGGTCGGCATTGGCCTTGTACGGCATGGCGGGCGCCTCGTTATCCATCGAGGGGCAGCCCTCACGCCAGCCGACCCGAGGATGCCCAACCGAACGACCCATGCACCAAGGTCCGTCCATGCTGAACTGCGAGTAACCGCGCCGTGCCGCGGCGTCCCGCCCTACAGGAGCGGCGAGCCCATGGAAGGTGTCGCGCTCGGCGGGCGTCAGCGTGCGACGGGCAGTTTCAGAAAGATCCGCTGCGTATACCCGGGCGTTATCGCCGTGAAGGCCCGGAGGAGGCCTAGCCTCAAACAGGCGATCGGCGTCCAGATTGACGGTGTGGAGGCAGCTACGGAGGCGCTGATGCTCGCGCTCGACGCCGCGCGTGGTCAGGGCGGGTGAGTGACGAGAACTGCCCAGCAGGTCCGGAGCGGATCCCAACCTGCCGGGCACTGAACTTCAGTTCTACCCGAAAACGATCCCATATTGATCCGGGTTCTCGCTCATGATGTTGGGCGCGGTAAGCGCCTTGTGTTCGTTGCTCTCGGAAAAGCCGAGCACCGCGTCCGCCCGGGTGATTTCGTCGGCATTAATCGCTCGTACCCAGTTGGCCTTACCGCCGGGATCGGACGCGCGATCCAGCGAGTTGACGTACAGCAACTCGACAAAGTCGCTCGTGCTCACGCCTGCCCCATAGCGGTTGGCGAACTCGGCGCTACCGATGAAGCCTTTTACCACGTCCGCGACCGTGGCGCCGCCAGTGTCTAACCCCTGTCGCCAGTTCTGCAGTCCTGCCAGGTCGGGCAGTCGGCCGAAGGTCGTATCATAGAGCCGTGCGATGAAGGCTGCGTCTTCAGAGACGTCCCAGATCCCCTTCTGAACGATCCCGGCCGTGTTGGCTCGGTTCTCGACGCTTTCGGAGAAGCCAACCAGTGCGTCGGCGCGTGAGATCGTCCCTTTGTTGATCCAGTCGACCCAGTTGGCCTTGCCCTGTGCGTCGGATGCGCGGCCTAGGGCATTCACATACAGGCGCTCCACGAAGTCAGGCGTCGAGAGATTGCTTCCGTAGCGGCTGGCAAACTCCTGGCTTGTCAGAAAGCCGTTTGCCAGGTTCGACAAGGGCGCACCGTCCTCGATGCCTGAAATCCAGTGATTCAGGCCAGTCTGGTCGGCTTGGCGTCCAAGCCCCGCTTGATAGAGCCGAACGACCTGCGCTGCTGGATCGGACAAATCAAACACCATCCGGCCATCCGCGTACTGGATGATCTCTACTTGCTTGTAGCGATCAACATCACCATTCTGCATGCGTACCACGATGCTTTCTGCGGCATTGAAGGAGAAACTCGCGCCATGACGGCCAATATCACCTGAGGAGCCGACATCCCAGCCAATCCCGCCAACTATTAGGTCACTACCCTGCCCATCATAGAGGATGTCGTTGCCCGCGTGACCGTAAATCTGATCATTGCCGGCACCGCCCTTTATTGTATCCGCTCCGCCTAAGCCGAAAAGAAGATCCGCGTCGTTCGATCCTAAAATGCTGTCAGGTCCTTCTGTAGCGACCCGTGGCGCGTTAGGATTCGAAGCCGTAAGTACGGGATCTATGTTGATAACACTGCTATAATTCAGATTATCATTCTTATCCCTGATCATTGAATTGATTGTGGACCGGTTTGTCGTCCCAAACCAATTTTCTTGCGCATTCATGTATGCGCCGGATGAGGCGTAGGGACTCAGCTGGAGAGCAACACGGTCCACACTTAAGAAGTTGTTGCCGGTGACACTGGGGGTCCCGTAGGAACTCTGAACTGCGTATCGTTCGCCGGACGAATATTCGTACCCGTCGCCGCGCTGGTTCAAGAACGTGTTATTGGTAATTGATATCGGAGTCTGAACCGCAGAAACGTATAAGCCGCCAGAATTCACAAAGAGATTGTGATCTATCGAGAATGGTGCGGCGCTTGAGACGTTACGCCCCGAACCAATATAGATGCTTCCGAGCACGTCACTAAATACATTGTTTGTAATCGTGATATCACTGAATACTCCCGAGGTATCCCCCAGGTTTAGCAATCGCCCGCCAAGCATTTGGGTGTAGTTAAGATTCAAGTCTCCGCCCTGCTTCAAATTGACTGAGACATTCTCTAAGCGCACTAAGCTTTCGGCGTTGCCATTGATGTTTAGATTTCCGAAAGCCTCAATCTTGCCGCCATTAACGACAACGCCGGGCTCAATGGTCAATGTGACGCCAGCTGCAACTTGCACAGTAGTGTCACCAAGGTATTGAACAGTGCCAGCGCGCCAAACTGTATTGTAACTTATGATTTGCGTTGTAGCCATCGGAGTTGTCGATCCCTTTTTTGACGTTCAGGTCTTCTTGTTACACTATTAAGTGGCTCATGCTATTAAGCTCATCGTCTTTTTTCAGTCGCAGATGTCGACCGGCCGCAGGTACTTAGTCGGCGAAATCGATGAGCATCAAAGTTAGCACATCTTTTTATTGTAACGTACTCTGACATCTGCGCTAGGCCCTATCTACTTGTGTAGCCTGAGGCTCAGTCTTGCTCTATCCTATTCGGGCCGCTTGCGTCGACGCTCAAAGGCAACCTGCCTTACGTGCCGAACAGGTAATCATGCCGTGGTATTGGCCGGTCCAGCTCGCAAGCCTGAGTCTTCGTCTCGCATGCCATCGTGCGATACTTGATGACACTCAGGTGCTCTAATTGACTGTTTGAGAATCCAGCGATGGGCGACCCTGCGGAGCAGGAGGGCGCCCATGGCGACGTTGATCATGGCCTCGGAGACGTCGAGGCGTCGCTCGTAGTCGCGGACCAGGCGGCGCCAGCGGATCATCCAGCCGAATGTGCGCTCCACCACCCAGCGGCGCGGGAGGACCTTGAACCCGTCCTTCGGGTCGGACCTTCGGACAATCTCGATGACGAAGTCGAGGGAAGCGGCCTTGTCCATCAGCTTTGTGCGGTCGTAGCCCGCATCCGCAAAGAGGTGCCTCAGCCACGGCCAGCCGCGACGGATGGCGGTCAGGATCGTCTGCGCGCCAGCGCTGTCCGAGACGTCAGCAGGCGTGAGGTTTACCATCAGCAGCCGTCCGTCCGTGTCCACGGCGACGTGGCGCTTGCGCCAGACGATCCGCTTGCCTCCATCATAGCCCCGCATCTCAGCGAATGGTGCCTTGACCGTCTGGCTTTCGAGCACCCCGCCCGAGGGGCTCGCCTCGCGACCCACCGCCTCACGGTCCAGCATCAAGGCCACGTCGTGGATCGTGCGGAACAGGAACCGCCGGACGAAGCGCCGGAACCACCAGTAAACCGTCTGCCACGGCCCGAAGTGGATCGGCAGCATGCGCCAGCCGCCGCCTGAGCGCGCCAGATAGCGGATCGCGTTCAGCACCTCACGCAGGTCGACCGATGGCCTGCGACCCCGTCGCGAGGCGGGTGGCATCAGCGGCTTGATATGCGTCCACTCCTCATCCGTCAGATCAGATGGGTAGCGCTTGGTCTTGCGGGCAAGCTCGGCCATCCGCCCACGCGTCTCTCGGGTCCACATGCCAAGCCTGAACCACCCCAGTTCCGCCCTGCCAAGCCTTTCTCAAACTGATGCGGTGGACGGCCCCTGAGCGGCATCAGTGTGCCAGGATCCCGGCTGTCAAAGTCAGCGAGCAAGGGGGCCGTCTACATGCAGGTTACCACCATCGGCTTGGACATTGCCAAGCGAGTGTTCCAGGCGCACGGGGTCAATGCGGCCGGTAAGGCGGTGCTGCGGCGCAAGCTGCAGTGGGCCGAGGTGCTGACGTTCCTCAAGGGCCTGTCGCCCTGCCTGATTGGCATTGAGGCATGTGGCACGGCGCATCATTGGGCGCGCGAGATCCGCGCGCTGGGTCACGAGGTTCGCCTGATGCCGGCATCTTACGTGAAAGCCTGCGTCAAGCGCGGCAAGACGGATGCGGCCGACGCCGAGGCGATCTGTGAGGCAGTGACCCAGCCGACCCTGCGGTTTGTGCCGGTAAAGACGCCTGAGCAGCAGGCGGTGCTGATGCTGCACCGGTCGCGGGACCTGCTGGTGCGGCAAAGGACCATGCTGGTGAATGCGCTCCGCGGGCACATGGCTGAGCTGGGCATCATCGCCCCTCAGGGCATTGGCCGGGTGGCGGACCTCGTCGCTGTGCTCTTGGGCGAGGACGAGACGGTGATGCCGCCACTGGCCCGGCAGGCGCTGCGGGGATTGGCAGAGGAGCTGGAGTCCCTGGGCCACCGGGTGGCGGCGCTCGAGGCCGATATTCTCGCATGGCACAAGGAGAACGAGGTCAGCCGCCGGCTTGCTACCATCCCGGGCATCGGACCCATCACTGCCTCTGCGATCGTGGCGAGCATCACCGATCCCGCGCAGTTCCGTTCTGGCCGACACCTCGCGGCCTGGATTGGGCTGGTGCCCCGGCAAAACTCAAGCGGCGGCAAGGAACGGCAGGGCGGCATCTCCAAGCAGGGCGATCGTACCCTGCGCCGTCTGCTCGTACTGGGTGCTACCGCGGTGATCCGTCATGCCAGAACCCGGTCAACCACCGAGGCCAGCTGGCTCAAGGCGCTGCTGGATCGCCGCCCGGCCAAGCTCGTGGCCGTGGCACAGGCCAACAAGACCGCTCGTATCGTGTGGGCCTTGCTGACCAGGGGCGGGACTTATCGAGCCTCGGCCACGGTTCAGGCCACCGCGGCGTGAGGCCGTGAGAGATCCCCACCGGCTATCGCCGCGACCGGAGCGGTAGCGAGGGTGGTGGCGACGTGATGGCGCACCGGTCGAGCCCGGGGCCCGGCACAACCCGGTAAGTGTCTTGCGCCCAAGAGCGCGACAAACTGATTGGGAGCCGAACCGCGGACTGCATCAGGGCCAGCGGTCATGAGGACCGCCTCAACAGGCCGGACACATGACCGACCCGACCGCGCCGCCAGAACGTCACATCGCCCTTGCGTCGAAGGGGCCGTCCACACAAGAAGACCTTGCGAGCGATGAGGGCTGAAGGGCTATCGTTTAAGGAGATCTGCGCCACCATCGGTCTCGAGAGATGCCATGTAGCTCACGCTTGCAGGCACTACCGGATCCCGAAGCCCAGGGTCCCGTTGGTGAACGTCCGAAATCCCTTGCTCAATTCAATTCGCAGGCGTGCGGAAGCAATGAACATCACTCTCTCGTCTCTCGACCGAGAGCTGAAACACCAGTTCCTTCTGAAGAAGTATGGCGACGCCGGCATCTCGTTGAGAAAGGCAGACCGGCTTGCCCAGATGCTTGGCGGCCGGATGACCATTGAGTGGGAGCCGCTCTGCTGAACTGGCGGCGTATCCGAGGTGAGGGATGCACGACGCCACTCCAGAGAGCCTCCCCAGGCTCGCGCCCCCCTGGGCGCGTGAGGACCTGGACCGCTGGATTGCCCGGCGCCGCGGCATCGTGGCACCGTCAGATGAACCGAACACCTGGGACGACGCGTGACCCTCATCGAGGCCGCGTTGAAGGCTGCAGGCGTCGAGTGCAGCGCCGAGAACGAGGAGGGTGCCGGCGTGCAGATTCTGCTGGGAGGACATGCTTTCAGAGCCGGCCGCCATTTCCCCCACTGATTGGGGGGCGACGGGCTGTGCGCCTGGTGAGCTAGGCGCGCCTGTTGGAAGCGGCCGAGGATATAGAGCGGCTTCTGTCGCTCCTGGACAGACCTCTTCGGGGGCCTTTGGGCGAGGTGGCCCGCCATTTCATATCGACCGCGCGCCCGGCCTGGGCTGGCGTGCGGCTTCGCAAGCTCACCCCAGGTACCTGCAGCGTGCAGAGCCACGCTATTACCGCGTCTGGCGGAAGGCTTACCCCGAGACGGTCTAGGCATCACTCCTCGGCGTAGTAGCCAGTCAGGTACCAGGCCTTGTCCTCGTGAACGCGGGTCGCCGTCCGTCCCCGCTCGAGCACCAGTGGGGCCACCTCCTTCGGGCAGTAATGCGTCACAACGCTACGCCGCGTGGTATGCGGCGAGATCGGCAGCCCACCATGGGCAAGGTCGGCATGCCAGATCAGGACATCGCCGCGCTTGGCTAGGAAGGTGCTGGGGGTCATGCCCGCCTCTAGGCCGCGCCGCTCCAGATTGGCGGAGTAGTTCTCCATCTCCCCGCGCAACTCGTTCTTGCGCAACATGCGCTGGGCATCCCACAACGTCTTGTAGCGCCCGCCATAGAGGAAGTCGGGCAGGCGATGGCTGCCCTCCAGATAGGTCAACTCGCCCGCGCCGGGCGTCACGTCCTCGAGGGCGATCCAGGACGCGGCGAACTGCGTGGGCAGCGAATAGGGCACGTAGAGCGTGTCCTGATGGTAGCCCTGGGCCGAGCCGCGGAGGAAGGTCAGCGACTGCGAGGCCATCACCCTTCGGGCGAAGATCAGTTCTAGCACTTCCCGCACCGGCGGAGCGAAGATCAGGTTCCGGATGGCAGGCGACCACCAGTGCAGGTCGAGCGCCTTCGCCGGCTGCGTCTGCACCGCCGGGTCCCAGGCCACGGGCCGGTAGCCGCCCACCGTGGGACACTCAAAGCGAACATCGGGCATCTCGCCGTCATAGGCGCGGCGCAGGTCCTCGGCCGCGGCCGCCGCCTGCGCCTCGCTGATCGCGCCGCGCAGGATGACGTAGCCGTGCTGCACCCAGTGGCGCAGCAGCGTGGCCTGGGCCTCGTCGATCTCGCCCAGGTCCAGCCGCCCCTGGATGAGGTCCAGCGCGTTGCCCTGGTCGAGCCAGGTGCCTCCGAAGCGCGACGGGATGCCGGCTGGATTGTCCGGCCGCGGAGCGAAGCGGTTGGGCAGGTAGCCACGGAACCGGCCGATCCGCTCGTAGTGCTCCGCCGCGTCCTGCGCCCGCCCGGCGGCGATGTCGTCCCCGGCCGCATGGTAGGAGGCCGCGTACCACTCGGCGTCGAAGCGTTCCCCCTCAGTATAGCCCGGCGACGGAATCCGCCCTTCCGCCTTGCCGCTCTCGGTCCAGTGACTGAGGCCCGACGGCAATGCACCGCTCCGCACCGCCGCGGCGACGTCCGGATAGGTCTCGAGATACCAGGCCTCATCGAAGCCTACCGCCGCCTCCTCGCCCATGTCGCGCTTCGCGTCCCGATCGGGCTGCATGTCAGTCTCCGGCTTGGCCGGAGCAGCGGCAGGAACCGGTGCAACCGTCTGCGGCGCAGCGGTGGACGGCTGCTCGACGCGAAGCGCGGCCAGTTCGCCGCTCATGCGCTCCTGCTGGGCTTGGAGCGTGTCGATGGCGGCGTTCAGGCGCCGGACGTTGTCGTACAGCCGGCGGGCCGGGGGAAACAGCGCGGCAGCGCGGCCTGGGAGGGAGCGGATCATGGTCAATCCCTGCTGACGTTTTCCGAATGGCTTCGGCGAAGCGGTGATGGTGGCGAAGTCGCTGCCGATGGTGCCCGCCGCCATGGCGGCATCCTCCATGGCGAACAGCGCATGAAGAATCGCCGTGTCCTCCGGGGAGGCCGGGTCGAAGTTCTGCGCGATGCCCCCGAGCGCGATATGCGCGAGGGTGCCGCCGAGGGCACGGAGCTCGACGATATCGAAATGGGGAGCGAGAGCCGGGATCAGATCCTCGGACCGGATCGCCTCGCTCGGATCGGCGGCGATCATCTCCTCGATCGTCGGGCGCCGCAGCGTCTCCTTGGGCTCGCCGCCCGGCAGGCGGCGCAGCCGTGGAGGAAGGCTGTCGAGGAATTCGTTGGCAAGCCGAAGCTGCGCGTCGGTCCACTGGAATCGCGTGGGGCCGACGTACTCATGCAGGTGAAGGATTCCACCCGGACGGAGCGCCCGGCGCGCCGCGGCGTAAAGCGCATCTAGCTGCTCGACATGGTGCACGGACGAATGGGCGATAACCGCATCCACCGAGCCGGGGGCCAGATCAATCTGCTCCAGGTCGGCCACATGATAGCGGACCTGCACCAAGCCGAGCTGGCGGGCCTGGCGCTCCGCCTCTGCCACGGCACCCGCAGCGATGTCGTAGCCGTCCACCTTGCTGACCATGCCACGGGCGGAGAGGTCCCGTTCCAACCCGCCGAAGCCGCAGCCAATAGAAATTGTGCGGGGGATTGGCAGTGTCCATCCGCGCTCGCGTAGCAGGGCTGAGAGCCGGTCATACGCATCCTGGGCTGGATTGCCTGACGCCAGAAGGTTACTGCGGGCGCGCACGGTAGGATGAGCCATCCAATACCAGCCGGAATCCGCTGCTTGCTCGTCAGGGCTGACTGACCAAGCCTCGTTAATGCGATTAGCCCCGCCAACGACGCCATCGAACCACGCGCCCGGCACGGGCGTGGTGCGGCGGGCATAACTGCTGGCCGGATCAAAAGGGGGACGACCCTCTTTCCATCCGAAGGCGAGATAGTGGGCAAGGACGGACGCATGGATCCCCTGCTTCACCGCGGCGGCGACGTCAGGGAAAGCCTCGGCATACCAAACGGCGTCGAAGCCGGTCACTCCTGCTGCATCCTGAGCCGCCTGCTCCGAGGGAGAAAGCGGCAAGGCGATGTCGGGGTGGTCGAGAAACAAGCCATCCGCGCCGTGAAGCTGCCCGGCCGGCGCTCGGCGGAGCACGAGCACGTCGTGGTGCCGATCCCACCCGCGCTCGTAATAGGATTGCAAGCGCAAGCCGCTGCGGGCAAGCAGCGTCTCGTACCAGCCGCGGGCAGCGAGTGAGATGCCGTAATTGGCATCACCGTCACCACCGCGGTAGCCATATCCGTCCGCTAGATACTGCGCGATCAGCCGGCATGCAGCAGGATCGCTCAGGCCATAGCTCCGCGACCGCATTTGAGTCGTGACATGTTCACCATGGCTCGTCACGACGAGACGTGAATCTGGCCCCATGTGCCGTGCTGCGAAATCGAGAAACTGCCGGATCTGATGCTCCGGAAGATGCGCCAGCAAAGAGCCGGCCCAGATCAGGTCAAAGGAGCCGCCAAGCTGCAGGTCACGGAAGTTAGGGGGAGCACACACGCCCGTCGCACCGAACGTGGAAGCGGTTAAATCTACTTGGGACGGGTCGAAGTCGCATACGGTGATAGCTGCGTCTGGGTAGTGCTCGCGGAGCATGCGTGTGACGTGCCCGCTGCCGCACGGCAGGTCGAGGATGGCCCGCGGTGCGGGCGCACCAAGCAGCGAGGCCTCGATGACCTTGAGCGCCGACATGCCAACCCGAAGATAGCGTTCGTCACTGCCGTCGAACATTACGTCGTTGGAAGACAGCTCCGTGACGATGCCAGGAAGAGCAAACCTGCAAGGCGGAGTCAGTGAGGACATAATGGCGGCCGTGTTTCCAAGTTCGGTCCCTAACATGCCCTCGAGGGACCTGCCAACACCGCGCCGTCCTGGTCCGCTGGCGCCACCTACCGCGACCTCGGGGAGACGCTGGACCTTGCCCGTGACGCCGACAGGATGCGCGCTTGGCAGGCCTGGCTGCAGTCGCGCCAGTGCGGGCTGCCGCCCTTTCCCTGGACAGCGCGCAGGGTCGCGGTGGCGCGCCGGATACTGGCCGAAGGCTGCGCTGAATGAGGCGATCGAGGAGGGCCTATTAGGCTGCGCGAAATCACTCTCGGAAAGGAGGACCGCTGAGGGCGGGATCATTATGGAGATATCTGAGCGATTCCCCTGGCTCGGCCGTTCCCAAGACTAGGGTGTGGTTCTGACAAGTATCTTTGTTTAAGATTGTTTCATGGCGGCGACTACTATACTGCACGCGAACATCAACCAAACATTGTGAAAATAATGGGTTGATTATCGTGCGACCACCAGGCTCCATTACTATCCCAATGAGGTAGTTCATGCTCCATTGATTATTGGTAGATCGTGAGACGCTAACGAATACTACATTGTCGGGTGTGTTGTTCAGAAGCCAGAACCGATTGTGCGGTGGCCAGGGCGGGTAAGTCTGAGCGTTCGCCGTTGTGATCGCAAAGGCTGCGACTGCGATCAGCGCCCTTTGGAAACTGAGCATGAGCAATCCCTTCAGCATGAAAGCGGGAATACTGGCTCAGGAAACTTGGTTCAATGTTTTCAGAATACGCCAATGCTCTAGCGGCTGGGTTGCACGCCACTCAGCAATGGACGATCTAGCCCGCAATTCCGAACAGCCATCAACGTCCGAGGCCGGGACGCAGAGGCGCCCAACGAGCAGCGCAACGACTTCCTGATCGTGGTCCCTGGCCAAGATTGGGCGTGCTAGAGTTGCCCTTATGACGCATCCCTACCACCACCGCCCGGATTGATCGTGACGCCTGAAGAAGCAGCTAAGATGCTGCGCCGCCTTGGTTACTCAGTCCGTCTGCGCGCCAATGCAGCCAGGAACGTCAAGATGCTGGCTGTCTACGAGGCTGGAGCCAGCATGGAAGAGGTTGCCCGCACCTTCGGGCTAAGCTTAGAAACGGTGTGGCGTGCGCTCCACGATTGTGAGGCGACAGTTCGGCCAACGGGTCGGTCGAGGCCACAGAACCCGCCCAAAGCCACCTAAACTTGCCCAGCGCTGGCCCAGCCCTACCACCGGCACCGATCAGCCTGACCGCTGGACGAGTGGAATAGTCATTCGGGCTAGAGCATTTAAGACTCACTCGAACGCATCGTCAGATTTGACGAGGTAGTTCCTGAACCCGTCTGGGGTGAAAGTTTGCAGCAATCAGCCGATGGTGCTCCAGAAGGTCTTTCTGGCGCGGGCTGCGGCCTTACGAAGCAACGCCTTCAGCTTGGCAAAGGCAAAGGAAAGCGCACCATCCAGCAGCGGTACGGGGGCGCCGTCCAACGCCGTGACATCGGCAAAACGGTCGCTGGTCCAGGTAGTCGAAGCACCAAGATCAAACCCGGTGAGGACCCGCATAAACCTCGCGCCAACCTGCCAGCGTCAAGCAAACACTCCCGCCACGTCGCGCGGCCCGCTTCCTGCGGCGGAGAGGATGACCGCCCCGAGCGCGCCAATCGACATAATCGCTCCGGCACCGGCGATCTGACTACTCGCCGGCCGCGACCCGGGCGCGCCAGTCGGCGAGCACGCTCGCCAGCGTCTCCTCCCAGTGGATCCTTGGCGCCCATCCCAGGGCCATGCGGGCGCGGGTGCCGTCGCCCAGCACCTGGGTCACGTCGGTCGGGCGCAGCCGGGCCGCCTCCTGCTCCACCCGCGCTTCGACCCCGGCCAGGCGGAGAAGGCTGTCCAGCAGGTCGCCGATGCGGCGGGGGGTGCCGGAGCAGATGTTCAGGGCGATGCCCGGGGCCAAGGTCTCCGCCCTGGCCAGGGCCGCGACATAGGCTGCGCAGACGTCCCGCACGTCCAGGAAGTCGCGCCACCGGTCCAGCGCGCCGGTGCGCAGGACAGGCGGTTGCCGGCCGGCCTCGATACGGGCGATCTGATGGGCGAAGGCGGCCACGACGAAGCCGTCCGTCTGGCCGGCGCCGGTATGGGTGAAGGGGCGGAGGCGAATGGCGCGCAGGCCCCGCAGCGCGATCTCCCCGACCGCGAGATCGGCCGCCGCCTTGCTGGCGGCATAAGGGTTGGCCGGGGTGGGCGCGGTGTCCTCCGCCACAGGCAGGCCGCTGCGGAAGGCAAGCCCGTAGACCTCGCCGGAGGAGGCGAGGAGGAAGGATGCGGCGGGCGCCACCCGCAACACCGCCTCGGCCAGGGCCACGGTGCCCGTGAGGTTGGTGCGCCAGGCCCCCATCGGGTCGCGGAAGGAAGCACCGACATTGGCGCGGGCGGCCAGATGGACCACCGCATCGGGTCGGGCTGCCGAGACGGCATCCGGGATCGAGGCGGCGTCGTCGAGGTCGAAGGCCAGCGCCTCGTCCGCACCGGCAGACCGATCTTCCCCGGCACTGCGCGTCGCGGCGACGAGGACGGCATCCGGAAAGGCGGCGCGCAGCGCGGGCAGCAGATGGCAGCCGACGAAACCGCCGGCTCCCGTCAGCAGGATGCGCGCCGGCCGCATGTTGGCGGGCCTAGCGGAGCTGGCGCGCGCGGTGACGGGCGAGGTCGGCCTCGACCATCTCCTTGATCATGTCCTCGAGGCTCGTCTCGGCGGCCCAGCCGAGCTTGGCCTTCGCCTTGGCCGGGTCGCCCAGCAGCACGTCCACCTCGGCGGGGCGCATGAAGGCGGGATCCACCTTCACGAATTCCTCGTAGTCCAGCCCGACATGGGCGAAGGCAATGCGGGCCATGTCGCGCACGGTGACGGTGCGGCCGGTGGCCACGACGTAGTCGTCCGGCACCTCCTGCTGCAGCATCAGCCACATGGCCTTCACGTAGTCCCGCGCATGGCCCCAGTCGCGCTTGGCGTCCATGTTGCCCATCAGCAGCTCGGAAGCCAGGCCGAGCTTGATGCGGGCGGCGCCGTCCGTGACCTTGCGGGTCACGAACTCGATGCCGCGCAGCGGGCTCTCATGGTTGAACAGGATGCCGCTGCTGGCGTGCAGGCCAAAGCTCTCGCGGTAGTTCACCGTCATCCAGTGGGCGTAGAGCTTGGCGACCGCATAGGGAGAGCGCGGGTAGAAGGGCGTCGCCTCGCTCTGCACGGGCTCCTGGATCAGGCCGTACATTTCGCTCGACGAGGCCTGGTAGAAGCGGGCCTTGGGCGCGGCGAGGCGCACCGCCTCCAGCATGTTGCCGGCACCCAGCGCGGTGACCTGGCCGGTCAGCAGCGGCTGGTTCCAGGAGGTCTTCACGAAGGACTGGGCGCCGAGGTTGTACACCTCGTCCGGCTGGACCTCCTGCAGGATGCGCAGGAGCGAGGACAGGTCGATGAGGTTGCCGTCCATCATCGTCACCCGGCCGGCGATGCCGAGCCAGCGCAGCCGCTCGTCGATGACGTCGCCCGAGGAGGATCGGCGCAGCAGCCCGAAAACCTCGTAGCCCTTCTCGAGAAGGAGTTGGGACAGGTAGGCCCCGTCCTGTCCGGTCACACCGGTGATGAGCGCGCGCGGCATTGGATCCAGTTTCGCTGGTGTTCAGGCCGGGTGCGTTTAGCGGCCTTGTTGCGCCGTCGCTAGAGCGGGATGACCAAACGGGCCTGGCCGCCCTCCCCAGCGCCCTCGACAACCTGCTAATGTTGCACAGTCTAGTGGGCTCGGTCGACTGCATGAGGAAGCAAGCAGTGCTGGATAACTATGTAAACTACGAGGACGGCGTCCGCGACGTGACAAACGTCTGTAGGAGGCCACGTTCTCGGCGCGGCTAGCGCTACTTTGGCAGTCTTGGTTGAGATGGTGCGCTGATCCACTTGCGGCAGTGCGGGCATTGCGGCGGAGCTCTGGCAAAGCCTCCGCTCAGCCCGTCACCCTGGCCCCGGAGTGGGTGCGCCCCGTTCAGATGAACCGCCCGACCCGTCGCCAGATGCGGCAAGCCTATCGCCGCAGCGGCGATCCCATCCCCGTCAATCTGCGCGGCCTGTTGGGGAGGGCGTTCGCATGAACCCGCGCCCGTTCCTTGAGCCAGGCCAACAGCCCCCGGCAATCCCCCCGCGCTTCCCTGATAAGCCCGCACCCGGGCGTCCGCCGCGGCGCAAGCCGTCCAAGGCTCTCGCGCCCCTACCGATCCTGCCGCCCGAAGCCGCCATTGGCCTCCCGGAGATCGTGCAGCCCAACCCGAACCCCCGCGGCCACACGCCACGGATCTTCCGGATGGTCGGGGATGCGATGGCGCCCAGCGTGCAGCGCAATGACATCCTGATCGCGGTGCCGGTCTCGGCCTACCACTGCGAGGGTCTTTACCTGCTGTCGTTCGCGGCGGGGCATCTCTCCCTTTACCGCTGCGAAGCGAGACAAGGCGCCGTTCACGCGTGGAGGGACAACAGGGCGATCGACTTCGCGCGGCTGGTGCTGACCCGAGCCGAGTTTGAAGAGGCAGTGATGGCCCAGGTCGCCATGACCGGCCGCCTAATTGCGGGCGGGCTGCTGCCCGAGGTGGTCGGGGAGCTCGTGGCATGACCCGCCGCGCACCGACTGGCCGCCGGGCGGTCAATCTGGACGCAGAGCTGATCGCGCTGTTAGCTGAGGCCAGGAGATCGTTCGAACAGCATTGCGCGGACCTGAGAACGCGGCACGCTTCTGGTTTCCCCGTTATCTTCGCAGAACATACTGCCCCGGACCCCGGCGCCGCTTTGATCGTCCAAGCCTGCGCAATCCGCGCCCGCACTGCTGAAGGTCTACGCGCCAAGGCAGAGGCCGCAAGGTGGTGGACGCTACAGGGGAGCATGGACCTATGCAGCCGCTTCCACGTCCCGCAGGAGTGGCTGGCCGTCTCCCTCGCCGACGACTTGACGGGGAGGACTGGCACATGAGCCGTGCCAGCCGCCGTGGCGTCCTCCGCGGCATCGCCACCCTAAGTGCCGCCGGCGTCCTGCCTACCGTGGCTGCTCCGCCTCTCGGGAAGGTGGAGAACCTATGGCAGCAGGTACCGCCTCTCCAAATGGCATATTAGGTCGTGGCTACGCCGCTGAGACTTGTGTGCCGCCACCATCCGATCAACAGCCCCGAGCAGGCACAATTCAGACGGGCTACATCCGAGAACGTCATCCCTCGCCATACAGTCTCCTCGACTAGCCGGAACTTCTGCCACGCGTCGTGACAACGATGCTCGCGGCCGGTACGGACTTCAACGCGCGTCGGGATGTCAGGCACGGGGCGTATGCACAGGCCTTCGGCGCTATGCCTATAACCGCTAGGATTTGCATCCGCATCAGCACCTTGCATAGATGCCCCGCTGGCAACATAGGATGTCACATCTACGAGGACGCTACTTTCCTTGGCGAGCCCAACCAAGCTAGCGGCCTACGCTGCTACTTGTGGCAGCATTTGGACCCAGGCCCGAGCACTGTTGCTCACACAGGCCGGCGCACGGAGCTAAGATGCGCAAGCAAAATGCCATGCCCCTGCGAAGTCGGCGCTCTCCACTCCCCCTTCCTTCAATCGAGAATTTACGTTAGGTAACGTTAGAAGGATGCCAATGCCCATTATTTCCTACGCGCAAAACGGAGAGGATGTTGTGTTGTGGCGGGCGCTGCAGCACGTAGGTGTGGGCTTCTATGTCGATATCGGCTCATGTGACCCAACCGAACTTTCCGTAACGAAGATGTTTTATGATCGTGGATGGAGCGGCATCAACGTGGAGCCGGCTAAGGCTTATTTCGATCGGTGCGTTTCAGAACGACCGCGCGATCTAAACCTCAACATCGCGGTTGCTGCGAAGGCCGGAGTAGTTCGCTTCCTCGATGTAGCCGGGACTGGGTTATCCACGACAGTTCAGCGGAATGCAGAGATCGCTAAATCGCGCGGTTACGCCGTAACAGAGAATATCGTTCCAGCGCTGTCGTTAGCTGAGATACTCTCCTCTTCTGAAGAAAAACAGATCCATTTCCTTAAAATCGACGTTGAAGGCGACGAGCAGGCCGTACTTGAAGGCGCCGACTTCAAACGCTTTCGCCCTTGGATTGTCGTTATCGAGGCTACGCTGCCCAACAGCAGGGAGAGAAGTGATGCGCCCTGGCGCGACCTTCTCCTGAAGGCCAATTACGAGCAGGCATATTTCGATGGCGTAAATTTGTATTTCGTTGCTGAAGAACATCGTGAGTTGAAAGAGCGGCTGGCGATCCCGCCCAATGCGCTGGACAACTACCAAACTGCCGCACTAGTCAACGCATCGAAGCACATCGACGATCTGGCATCGACGATTGCATCGCTCGAGACGGCCTTGTCCGACGCTCAAGCACATGGGAGTTCCGCCGAAGAAGCGTTGGCCTGGATGCGTGAAACGCAAGAACATCTGGAATCCGAAGCTGCAGCGCGAGCGTCTCGGATTGTCGATTTAGAAGCGGCGAATGCATCGCTCGAAACGGCTTTGTCCGACGCTAGAACGCATGGAGCATCGGCAGAGGAAGCTTTGGCCTGGATGCGTGGGACGCAGGAAAGATTGGAGTCCGAAGTTGAGGCACGGGCGGCGCGGATTGCTGGTTTAGAAGCCCAGATTGCCGGTCATGAAGTGGAATTGGCGCGCGAAGTCGCCGCCAGGACGGCGTTGCAAACAGAGGTGTTTGATGAGCGTGCTTCGCTACAGCGGGAAATAAGGTCTCGTCGGAACTTACAAACACGACTTGCGCAGCAGCGCTCAGTTATTGAGGAGCAGAGGCTCACAATCGAGCAGGAGCAGCTGGCAAAATCAAAGACGCAAAGTCAGCTAGAACAGGCCTTATCACGTTGGAATGACCTGGAGCGGCTCGTAGATCGTACTCTCGGTTCAACCTCCAATGCAGACCAGCCTCTAACCGATCGGCTCCTGCATGACTGGGAGTGCCGGAGCCGTGACCTGGCAGCCGCGAACGCTTCTCTACTGAGCATGCAACGAGCTCGGCAGCAGCTCCTCACAAGCAAGTCGTGGCGCGTCACCGGTCCGCTTCGTAGTGCCCGGCGAGCACTTCAAGTTAGGCACATGCCATCAGTAGTGAAGGAACCGGTCGGCAAAGATTTGGCGAGAAGGACGTTTCGTCTCGGCGTGCGCACACTCCTTAGTCTACCAGGAGTGCGGAGCGGTGTACGCCTTATTCACCGCTTTGTACCCTCACCATTGAACTGGCTGGCAGTACGCTACCGCTTTTATGAGGGGCGCAAGGTCCAGCTGCTCGGTCCCCATACGGTAGTGGAAGAAGGCGGGGCGGAGCCTTCAATCCTCCCTCAGCTCGCTGCCCCACTTGGAGTTGAGCCGAATGAAAGGCAAGTGCAGGAACCTGAGGCGGCGTTACAGGTGCCTGAACCGCCTGACATGAGTCTCGAAGAAGCGCGCCTGTATCGTCAAGCGTTAACTCTCGCTCGTAACTCTTCCACGACTCACTGAAGGTCTCGGTCAGCATGCGTTTAGTCATCGACCTACAGGGTGCACAGGGCAGTAGTCACGCCCGCGGGATCGGCAGGTACTCTCGAGAATTGGCACTCGCCATGGCGCGGGAGGCGCGCGGGCACGAGGTCATTGTCGCGCTCAATGCCGCGTTCCCCGAAACTGCAGCGGAACTAACTTATCGTTTTTCCGAAATACTTCCGCGCGACCAAATTCGTTGCTGGCATCTACCGCCCGGCTTTTCTGCTCCGCCCAACACCCCGATCCGAGACTTTGCTGAGACATTGCGCGCGCAGTTCCTTGCATCGCTGAAACCGGATTTGGTGCATGTCACTAGTATGTTCGAGGGGCTGGGCGACGATGTCGTGCCGCTGCAACCAGCTGGACTGGAACGTCTTCCAGTAGTGGGAACATGCTACGATCTCATTCCTCATATCCGGCACAAGCAGTATTTCGAGGGCGCTGACACACGGTCTGTCACCGCGCGCTGGTACTACCGTTGCCTCCAAGAATTCTTCCTTTGCGAGGGTCTGCTTGCCATTTCGGAGTCGAGCCGCCGCGAGGCGATCGACCACCTTTCCTTTCCGGCCGAGCGCATCTTCAACATTCAAGCCGGGATTAGCGAGAGCTTCCATCCAGCAAATCTTTCTATCGCAAATCGCACTGTCCTGCTACGACGTTACGGGCTGCGAGATAACTTCATTCTCTTCCTTGGTGCTGGCGACATTCGAAAGAATGAAGCGGGATTGATCGCGGCCTATGCGCGACTGCCTACAGCTATGCGCCAAAAGCATCAGTTGGTCATTGTTGGCAAAATGGACCCAATAGCTCTTCGGCACAGAGCGGCAGAACTGAACGTTCCAGTAGAGAACTTTGTCATCATTCCGTTCGTACCAGAGGATGATCTAAACGGACTTTACTCCTCATGTGGTGTTTTTGTTTTCCCGTCAAAACATGAGGGTTTCGGGTTGCCGGTGGCGGAGGCGATGGCCTGTGGCGCCCCTACCATCGCCAGCAACACAACCAGCTTGCCAGAAGTGTTGGGGCGGGATGATGCAACTTTCGATCCCGAGGACCCCTCTTCAATCGCTGCTACGATGCAGCGCGTGCTTGAGGATTCGGAGTTCCGCGACGAGTTGGCACACTACGGTCCAATGCAAGCTCGTCAATTCACCTGGGCGTCGAGCGCGACGAGTGCTTGGGATGGTTTAGAAGCGATCCTGGCGGCGCGGCAGGAACGAAAACAAGCGCGCAGCGTTCAGGTTCTCCGTCCGCGTCTAAGCTTGGCCTACGTCTCACCGCTGCCACCGCAAGAGAGCGGAATCGCTGATTACAGCCGCGACCTTCTGCCGAGCCTAGCCCGCCACTACGATATTACCTTGGTCAACACCGAGGAGACAAACGATCTTAGACTGCATGCGAGTTTTCCGACTCTGAATCCGGATGAGTTCCTACAGCAGTCTCAACGATTTGATCGCGTTCTTTATCAAGTAGGGAACTCACACTTTCATCGTTTCCAAATAGAGAATCTGCTGCCGAGCATCCCGGGTTTAGTGGTGATGCACGATGCTTTTCTCTCAGATTATATGAATTGGAGAGCTCATGAGGAAGGAAATCCCGACACTTTCCGTGCGGCGCTGCTTCGCTCCCACAGCTATCCAGCTCTGCGTTATGACGCTGAGCATGGACGCGCTGCGGCGCTGAAACGCTTCCCCTGCTCCCTGC
This sequence comes from Roseomonas sp. WA12, assembly GCF_054165765.1. Lineage (NCBI taxonomy): Bacteria > Pseudomonadati > Pseudomonadota > Alphaproteobacteria > Acetobacterales > Roseomonadaceae > Roseomonas > Roseomonas sp. WA12. The sequence goes on from NZ_JBSTUI010000003.1 coordinate 171,450, forward strand.
CGGTGCTGGAGAATGCAACCGGCGTGATCTTGCATTCGCAGTACGCTTTAGAGGTGTTGCGCGAGCATTTCGGCGAGCGGGCGCTCCAGGACGTTACAGTTGTACCCCTTCTCCGAGCAGCCAGGCACCTTCCTACGCGCACAGCCGCCCGGGCGGCGCTGGGCATACCCGAGGACGTTTTTATAGTTTGCAGCTTTGGTGGCGTTGCGCCACACAAGAACCCACTGCTTTTGCAACAAGCCTGGGTTGCTGCTGGAATCCCAGGACGTTTAGTGTTTGCCGGTGGCGCTGAACCCAGCACGCGCATGCAGCTGGAGAGCTGGCAAGACGGGATACACTGCACCGGACGCTTGACCGCAGACCAGTATGACATGTGGCTGGCCGCCGCTGATGTGGCTGTGCAGCTACGGATAGAGTCACGAGGAGAGTCTTCTGCAGCTGTTGCCGACGCTCTTATGGCGGGTGTGCCAACGATCATTAACCGTCATGGCTCGGCTGCGGAGTTGCCGCAGGAGGTGGTTCTGGGGCTTCCGGAGCACGTCGGGTCACAAGCCTTGGCTGCAGCCCTGCGCGAACTCTGGACTGACCCTGTGCGGCGGAAAACACTCGGTGACGCTGGGCGAGCATATGTCAGAGATCACCTGTCGCCCGACAAGGCAGCGCTTCTCTACCAAACAGCGGTCGAGGATGCATTTGCGAGTAGCAATCCAATCCTTGTTGCACGTCGGAGTGGCAGACAGCTGCTGGACCTAGGCGGCGTTCCTGGTGGTCAGGTAAGTGCAGTCCAGGCCCTTTGCATGAGCTTTCCATCTCCGTTGCGCGGAGCTGGGCACTCACGTCTCCTCGTAGATATGTCCGAGTTGGCCCGCAGGGATGGCGCCTCCGGGATCCAGCGGGTGGTAAAGGAGATCGCCCGTCGAGCGCTCGAGAGTCCCCCTGCGGGCTTTCGTGCAGAGGCGGTACGAGTAGCAGGAGGCCGTCTCCGTCAAACCTACGCAGCGCCACTCCGTGCCTTACATCATCGTCCTCTGGAGATGGTGGAAGGCGCTGTCGATGCTGGGCCGGGCGATGTCCTTCTCTGTGCTGACATCAATCCAGAAATGACGGAGGAGGAGTACGCGAGTCTCAGACAGCTCCGCCTGCAAGGTGTTCGGATCGTTCCGGTCATCTACGATTTATTACCAATGCAGCATCCTGAGTTATTTCCGCACGTTATCGCTGTCCTCGTTAAGCAGTGGTACACCCGCATGCTGAGGCTCGCGGATTGTGTCGTTTGCATCTCACGTGCAGTCGCGGATGAGTTGGCCGACTGGATGGATGTTTGGCTGGACGAGGAGCTTGACCAACGGACCGAACCGTTGCCGATTACTTACTTTCATCTCGGAGCCGACTTCCATGCCACTTCGCCTGAGGTAGAGTTCTCTTCAGAGGTGAGTGCGGCGCTTGAGGCGGCTAAGCAACGTCCGACAGTGGTAATGACCGGTACAGTGGAGCCACGAAAGGGCTATATACAAGCGTTTGAGGCTTTCGAGGCGCTCTGGGATGCTGGAGAAGATGTCGGTCTGACAGTTGTAGGCAAGCTAGGCTGGCAAATGGATGCCTTTGCGGAACGCCTACGTCACTCACGCGAGATGGGTGTTCGGCTACACTGGCTCTACAGTTGTAGCGACGCCGAACTGCAGCAGCTTTACCGTGCTGGTGCCGGTTTGCTCATGGCGTCAAATCACGAAGGATTTGGGCTGCCGATCATTGAAGCAGCCCAAGTCGGTCTTCCTGTGCTGGTGCGAGACATCCCGGTATTCCGCGAAGTCTGCGGGCCGAATGCGGCCTATTTCCGGGGCGACAGCTTCAGTGAGCTCGCGGAGGCGGTACAAGGTTGGCTGGCCGCAGGGTTCAAACCTAGTTCGTCAGATCTTGGGCCACTGAGTTGGGACGAGAGCTACAGGCAACTCTGCGAGGCCATCTTTAAAGGGCGGGGATATAGGATTTGGCGACCCAGGCAGGGCTGAGAAACATCCTCTAGCACCTAACCCGGGATTGTGTGGGCCCGAAACACACAGACTGCCTAGGGAGCGCCCTAAAGCTTTCCAGTTCACTCGAACGCATAGCCTGAGTTGGCGAGGTAGTTGCAACACTCGGCTGGGGTGAAGGTGCTGAGCAGGCGTCCGATGGACGTCCAGAGGGCTTCCCGGGTACGGGCTGCGGCTTTCCGGAGCCGGGCCTTTAGCCTGGCGACGACCTGCGCTCGGAGCAGTGCTCCTCAGCGGGTTCAAATCCGGGCTGTAGGGCGGCAGGTAGAGGAGGCTGGCGCCGGTAGCCCTGATTGCCTCGTGCACACCGGCGACCTTGTGGGCGGCGAGGTTGTCCAGAACCACCACGTCACCCTTGGTGAGGGTGGGGGCAAGGAACTGCCCGAAATAGGCGAGGAAGGCCTCGCCGGTCATGGGCCCATCGAGCACGAGAGAGGCGACGAGGCCGGTGCTGCGCAGCCCTGCGATAAAGGTGGTGGTGCGCCAATGGCCATGCGACACGGCATCGACCAGGCGCTCGCGCCTCCGCCGCCAGCCGTAGCGCCTGATCATGTTGTTCGCGGCGCCGGTCTCGTCCAGGAACACGAACCGTTTTGGGTCCATGTAGCGCTGCCAGACGCGCCAGTGGCGGCGGCGCTCGGCCACATCAACCCGATCCTGCTCGGCCGCCCTCAGCTGCCTTTTATGTGTTCCAGGTCGAGCCGCTTCAGCATGGACCAGATGGTCAGCAGCGAGCCCGCCACGGCGCGCTTGATCAGCGCCGTCCAAATCCCGGCCAGCATGGTTGCCTTCCGCCCGGACGTCAGCTCTCGCAGGAACTCCTCCTGCCCAGCCAGCAACAGCTTGCGGTAACCACCGATCCTGGCCGGGGCCGTGCTGCCGGTCTGGCGTACCCGCTGCACCAGCTTGATCGCCGCCGAGGCGCTGACCGCAAACCGGGCCGCCGCCTTCCGCACAGAAGAGCCCTCCTCCATATCCCGGACCAGGCGTTTGCGCCGTTTCTGCGACAGGAGTGCCGTTATCCGCAACCTCGCTGCTCCGTCAGCAGCGTCGAATCAGAACCCGCAAGTCGATGCAAACCTGAAGTGCTTTAGCGGCATTCAGCAGAGGCCCCAATGTCGATAAGAACGCGTTGACTGTCCTCGTACAATACGCACCGCCCTGCAAGGGGTGAAGCAAGGCCTAATCTCAATCGATTGAACTCGGGCAAAGTAAGAGGGGCCCTTTCTATGAGAATCGCGTCAAAGCCCAGCCTGTTTGCCCGCCGAGCAAGATTCTCAGCGTCGCTCTCGATTTGAAGAGATGATTTCATCTCTGCAAAACCGGGTTGTAGTTCCGAGGCTCCATAGCTCCACCTCGTGAGTGATCCACGCCTATCGAAAATAAAAGGGTAATGAAGCTTGTATGGATCGAAGCCGTTAATTGGCGGAGCTTCTGGCCACGTTACAATCGGCAGTTGAAGAACCGCCGTGACACGCGAGGCATCTTTCCTCTCCAACATTGCGCGCAAACTGGCAGCAAACGCTTGCTTGTCTGTGTTTGCGATGCTCGCTGCACGTTTTCGAGATAGCGCCTGAGAGGCCGGAATAGCTGAGCATATAAGACTTATGGAAACTAAAGCTGACCAAAGCCTCGCCATTGCGCTTTGGGAGGAGCAGATCAGAGAGGAAAACAGACAGACGGTTATAATCGCCAGAAACGTCAAGAAAGGCATGATCCGGGCTTGGCCTCGTATCGCCGGCGAGAGGAACTCGTTAAAGAGATAGCCTATGTTTCCCCTGGTCGCAAAAAATACGCCTATGCAAATCATTGCATTAGCAGCAAATATCGTCTGACGTTCAACGTCCTTCTTTTCCGAGGTACCTAAGCATAGGACTACGAGCGGTGATGACAAGATAATGATCGTCAAAATCACGCCTGGCCACTCGTAAGCACCCTCGCCGACCATCAATCTTGGTCTTACTACATTGTACTCCACGATCTGACGCGCAACCGCTGGAATCCAGTCGAAGGCATAGATCGCATCAGCCAGCGAAAGTCCGTGATACGCCTGGTCTGTTGCTGACCTTATGGGAGCATGCGCGAGCGCATCTGCTATATTGGGTCCCAACGCACCAAACATCATAATTGTGACGATGGCTAAAGTGAAGGAGGACGCTATTACTATCGGGCGGATACTCCGTAGTCGCACTGAGCAAGAGACTGCTGCACATCCGATAAACATCAGAGAAAAGAAGGCGTAGTAAAGTCCGGAGGTGGCCAGCAGTAAATAGGCAGCAACAAGTTTTTTTGACACAGTTAGTTTTTGGAGTTCCTTGAGAGTAGCGCATCTAAGCATAGCAAGGGCTACCGTAATCCCAACTGGGGCAGAAATATAAATTGCCAAGAAGTCGTGGTTCAAAGAACGTATAAAAAAGTATGGAGTAATCGCCATTGCAATTGCACCACACGCAGAGTGTATTCTGGGAATTTTGAGAATGCGAAGACATACAAAGGAGACCGTGGCCACAGAAGCAACGCCGAAGACGTAGAACATCTTAACTACTGTGAATACGCTAACACCTGTTTGGGCCAAAAACATTAGAATCAGGCGAAAAAATGGTTCGAAGCTTGGGAAGTACGCGGCGTTGTATCCCAAAGGGTAGCCAGCAATATCACTTTTCCAAAAACCCTGTCCCTCCATCATCATTCTGGCGTTAAATAGTATGTAGGAGTGGTCGTTCAGTAGTTCTAATGGTGCCCCAGACCAGATCTGGTGCGCGCCCTGAGACAAGAGGGAAATGATTGCGACCGTAATTCCAAGCGCAATGTCTGCGCCACACTTCGAAAGAGTTCGGCCTAGGGCTTCCGACATAGCAGTTCCTAATCGGGCGAGATCAGCTTTTGAGAATAAGTCCGTAGCGGGCAGATCTGGATGGTGTCTTGGGTCAGAATGATCGTGAAAAGAGACTTAGATTTATAATCTCGCTGCGGCGCATATCTTGCTATTGCTGCAGTGGATCCACACGATCTTCTTGGGTGTAGAGGTCGGCCTTAACAAGGCTCAGGCAATGGTAAGGTTTTCTTTAGTGTCTCGTTGGGTGGCGCGAAGGGTTTCTGACGGCAGTTAAACTAAACTATTGTAAGAAGCTCAACTGGTCAACTTCGTCTTGGATGTGTCTGCACAGCGTCGGAAGCATAGTTGCCCAGTGGTGATCGCTCTCTTGCAGGTCGTGCTGGCTGTCGGACCGGCTGACGCAGGTCGGCGAAGGCCGGAAGGTGAGAGCGCACCGGTAGTGAGTCCAGGTCAGGCCGCATGGCGGCTAAGGGCACTTGCTGTCCGTGCATGTGGCCCTCTTCCGGATGCGAACCCATCCTGCTGCGCCACGTGCTCACGTTTCCGCGATACAACCAATTATAAATTTACCGTTGTCGCAAAATGCGGGATTACACGTATAGGTGGTGCGCCGTGCAGAGTGCACGCGTCGTCAGGGTGGGGAAGAGATGGCCGTTACGATTGACACGTCTCTGCGGATGACCCCTGACAATAGCAACGTTACGATTCTGGATCTTGGGACGTCGTCTGCGAACGGCTTCATCACCTCCCAAACTCTTCGCTTCGGGTCGGGCAACAGCATCGCGTTCAGCGGCGCCTCAGGCGTCTACAAGGGTACGACCAGCGGGACTGCGGCGACCCCATATGGGGATGCTGGGAACTATATGGCGGCCGAGCCCGGTGCTGGTATCACAATCTCCTACGCTGTACCGCAGAAGTACTTCGGGCTCCTCTGGGGATCCGCCGACGCCAATAACATCGTCGAGTTCTACAACGGCAGCACCCTCGTCTACCGGGTTACTGGCGGTAATGTATCTAGCAACCCGAATGGCTCGCAGGGCGCGGACGGCTCCGTTTACGCCAACATCAACTTCGGCGATCTGTCCTACACAAGAGTGGTGCTGACGGCGACCACTCCGGCCTTTGAGTTCGGCACGATCGCCTCAGCCGCGACGAATGTCCCGACCACGCCAGGCCAGAGCGGTACGCCCACAGTTGTCACGGCGACCACAAGCACGGGCAAGACAATCGGCTTCGATACGCAGCCGGCGACACTGTCCGGTACTGTTTTCCTTGATGCCAATGCAGACGGCACCAATGGAAGCGGCGACGCCGGCGTGAGTGGCGTAACCGTGCGCCTGTTCAATTCGAACGGCATCCTGGTCAGCACGGATGTGACGGACTCGACCGGCCTATACCGCTTCAATAATGTCGCGGCGGGCAGCTACTCCGTATCGGTTGTACCTCCCTCCGGAAACAGCTTCTCCCCGACAGCGGCCGGAACGTCTGGCAGCCAGGTCAACAACTCGGGTGTTGCGACCATCGCCGTTGCCGCCGGAAGTAGCAGCGCGGTCAATGCTGGTATCTATGTGCCCGTCACGATCAGCGGGTCTGCCTTCTCAGACCTGAACGCGAACGGCATTCGTGAGCTGGCAGACCTTGGGGCAGCTGGCGTGACAGTGCAGCTGTTGAACGCGGCCGGAACGGTTGTGGCGACGACACTCACGGGATTGACGGGCGCCTATAGTTTCGCGAACCAGGTTCCGGGAACTTATCAGGTTCGGTTCACAACACCTGCCGGCACGATCTTCTCCCCGCAGAACCAGGGCACGAACGACGCTGTCGATAGTGACGTAACGCCCGCCACGGGGCTCACGGCTCCCATAACGCTGACCTCGGGGCAGTCGGCGACAAACATTTCGGCCGGCGTCTTCACGGCAGCCTCGGTCAGCGGCGTGGCCTTCGCCGATACGAACGGCGACGGCGTGTTCGGGACCGATGAGGTGGGCGTAAGTGGCGTCAGCGTCCGCCTAGTCAATGCGCTCGGAGTCGTTGTGGCGAGCACCACCACGGGTGCGGGCGGCGCATACAGCTTGAACACTGCAGTGCCAGGCACTTACCAAGTGCAGTTTGTGACGCCGAGCGGCTCAGTATTCACAGTGCAGGATCAGGGCAGCAACGACGCTGTCGACAGCGACGTGGCACCTTCCACGGGGTTTACTGCCGGCTTCAGCCTCGTGAATGGGCAGAGAGTGTCCGGTCTGTCCGCTGGACTGTACACGCCGGCCAGCATCAGTGGCACGCTGTTCATGGACAGCAATGGCGACGGGCTGCGCGGCACCGGCGAGACTGGGCCCGCGGGGGTCACCGTGCGGCTGATCAACGCCGCCGGCACGGTGGCCGCGACCACCTCCACCGGCACGGGCGGTGCCTACAGCTTCGCGGGTGTTGCGCCCGGTACCTATGCCGTGCAGTTCACCGCGCCCAACGGCACGGTGTTCACCGCCCAGGACCAGGGCAACAACGACGCCCTCGACAGCGACGCCGCGCCGGGCACCGGGCGCACCGCCAGCATCACCGTGCCCTCGGGTGCGGCCATCGCCAATGTCTCGGCGGGTGTCTACACGCCGGCCAGCATCAGCGGCACGCTGTTCACGGACAGCAACGGCGACGGCCTGCGCGGCACCGGCGAGACCGGACCTGCGGGGGTCACCGTGCAGCTGATCAACGCCGCCGGCACGGTGGCCGCGACCACCACCACCGGCACGGGCGGTGCCTACAGCTTCGCGGGTGTTGCGCCCGGCACCTATGCCGTGCAGTTCACCGCGCCCAACGGCACGGTGTTCACCGCCCAGGACCAGGGCAACAACGACGCCCTCGACAGCGACGCCGCCCCGGGCACCGGGCGCACCGCCAGCATCACCGTGCCCTCGGGCGCTGCCATCGCCAATGTCTCGGCGGGCGTCTACACGCCGGCCAGCATCAGCGGCACGCTGTTCACCGACAGCAACGGCGACGGGCTGCGCGGCACCGGCGAGACCGGGCCCGCGGGGGTCACCGTCCGGCTGCTGAACGCGGACGGCGCGGTCGTGGCCACGACCACGAGCGAGAGCGGCGGCGTCTACAGCTTCGCGGGCCTTGCCCCCGGCCAGTACCAGGTGCAGTTCACCGCCCCCAGCGGCACGGTGTTCACCGGGCAGGACCGCGGCAACAACGACGCCCTCGACAGCGACGCCAACATCACCACGGGCCAGACCGCCCTCATCACCCTCGCCTCGGGCCAGGCCGTCAGCAACGTCGCCGCGGGCTTCTACACCCCGGTGACCTCGGGCACCGGCGACGTGGTCTTCCTCGACGCCAACGGCAACGGCCTGCGCGATGCCGGGGAGACCGGTGTGGCCGGCGCCACCGTGCGCCTGCTGGACACGACCGGGGCCCTCGTCACCTCGACGACCACCGCCAGCGACGGCACCTACAACTTCGGCAGCCTCGTGCCCGGCACCTATCAGGTCGAGTTCGTGGCCCCGAACGGCACGGTGTTCACCGCCCAGGACCAGGGCAACAACGACGCCCTCGACAGCGACGCCGTCCCGGGCACCGGGCGCACCGCCAGCATCACCGTGCCCTCGGGCGGATCCATCGCCAACGTCGCCGCGGGTGTCTACACGCCGGCCAGCATCAGCGGCACGCTGTTCACGGACAGCAACGGCGACGGGCTGCGCGGCACCGGCGAGACCGGGCCCGCGGGGGTCACCGTGCAGCTGATCAACGCCGCCGGCACGGTGGCCGCCACCACCACCACCGGCACGGGGGGTGCCTACAGCTTTACGGGTGTTGCGCCCGGCACCTATGCCGTGCAGTTCACCGCGCCCAACGGCACGGTGTTCACCGCCCAGGACCAAGGCAACAACGACGCCCTCGACAGCGACGCCGCCCCGGGCACCGGGCGCACCGCCAGCATCACCGTCGCCTCGGGCGCTGCCATCGCCAATGTCTCGGCGGGCGTCTACACGCCGGCCAGCATCAGCGGCACGCTGTTCACGGACAACAACGGCGACGGGCTGCGCGGCACCGGCGAGACCGGGCCCGCGGGGGTCACCGTGCAGCTGATCAACGCCGCCGGCGCGGTGGCCGCGACCACCACCACCGGCACGGGGGGTGCCTACAGCTTTACGGGTGTTGCGCCCGGTACCTATGCCGTGCAGTTCACCGCGCCCAACGGCACGGTGTTCACCGCCCAGGACCAGGGCAACAACGACGCCCTCGACAGCGACGCCGCGCCGGGCACTGGGCGCACGGCCAGCCTCACCGTGCCCTCGGGCGCTGCCATCGCCAATGTCTCGGCGGGTGTCTACACGCCGGCCAGCATCAGCGGCACGCTGTTCACCGACAGCAACGGCGACGGGCTGCGCGGCACCGGCGAGACCGGGCCCGCGGGGGTCACCGTCCGGCTGCTGAACGCGGACGGCGCGGTCGTGGCCACGACCACGAGCGAGACTGGCGGCGCCTACAGCTTTGCGGGCCTTGCCCCCGGCCAGTACCAGGTGCAGTTCACCGCCCCCAGCGGCACGGTGTTCACCGGGCAGGACCGCGGCAACAACGACGCCCTCGACAGCGACGCCAACATCACCACGGGCCAGACCGCCCTCATCACCCTCGCCTCGGGGCAGGCCGTCAGCAACGTCGCCGCGGGCTTCTACACCCCGGTGACCTCGGGCACCGGCGACGTGGTCTTCCTCGACGCCAACGGCAACGGCCTGCGCGATGCCGGGGAGACCGGTGTGGCCGGCGCCACCGTGCGCCTGCTGGACACGACCGGGGCCCTCGTCACCTCGACGACCACCGCCAGCGACGGCACCTACAACTTCGGCAGCCTCGTGCCCGGCACCTATCAGGTCGAGTTCGTGGCCCCGAACGGCACCGTGTTCACCGGGCAGGACCAGGGTAACAACGACGCCCTCGACAGCGACGCCGCCCCCGGTACCGGCCGTACCACCAGCATCATCGTGGCCTCGGGCGGCTCCATCACCAACGTCGCCGCCGGCGTCTACGCGCCGGCAACCGTCAGCGGCACGCTGTTCACGGATAGCAACGGCGACGGGCTGCGCGGCACCGGCGAGACCGGGCCCGCGGGGGTCACCGTGCAGCTGATCAACGCCGCCGGCACGGTGGCCGCCACCACCACCACCGGCACGGGCGGTGCCTACAGCTTTACGGGCGTGGCGCCCGGCACCTATGCCGTGCAGTTCACCGCCCCCAACGGCACGGTGTTTACGGCCCAGGACCAGGGCAACAACGACGCCCTCGACAGCGACGCCGTCCCCGGTACCGGGCGCACCGCGCCGATCACCGTCACCTCGGGCAGCACCGTCTCCAACGTCTCGGCCGGCGTCTACACGCCGGCCAGCATCAGCGGCACGCTGTTCACGGACAGCAACGGCGACGGCCTGCGCGGCACCGGCGAGACAGGGCCTGCAGGGGTCACGGTGCAACTGATCAACGCCGCCGGCATGGTGGCGGCCACCACCACCACCGGCACGGGAGGTGCCTACAGCTTCGCGGGCGTGGCACCCGGCACCTATGCCGTGCAGTTCACCGCGCCCAACGGCACGGTGTTTACGGCCCAGGACCAGGGCAACAACGACGCCGCCGACAGCGACGCCGTCCCCGGCACCGGGCGCACTGCGCCGATCACCGTCACCTCCGGCAGCACCGTCAGCAACTTGTCGGCCGGCGTCTACGCGCCCGCCAGCATCAGCGGCTCGCTGTTCACGGACAGCAACGGCGACGGCCTGCGCGGCACCGGCGAGACCGGGCCCGCAGGCGTCACCGTCCGGCTGCTCAACGCCGACGGCGCAGTGGTCGCCACCACCGCGAGCGACAGCAGCGGCGCCTACAGCTTCGCCGGCCTCGCCCCCGGCCAGTACCAGGTGCAGTTCACCGCGCCCGGTGGCACGGTGTTCACCGCCCAGGACCGTGGCAACGACGCCCTCGACAGCGACGCCAACGTCACCACCGGCCAGACCGCCCTCATCACCCTCGCCTCGGGGCAGGCCGTCAGCAACGTCGCCGCCGGCTTCTACACCCCGGTGACCTCGGGCACCGGCGACGTGGTCTTCCTCGACAGCAACGGCAACGGGCTGCGCGATGCCGGGGAGACCGGCGTTGCCGGCACCACCGTGCGCCTGCTGGACACGACCGGGGCCCTCGTCACCTCGACGACCACCGCCAGCGACGGCACCTACAACTTCGGCAGCCTCGTGCCCGGCACCTACCAGGTCGAGTTCGTGGCCCCGAACGGCACCGTGTTCACCGCTCAGGACGCCGGCAGCGACGCCCTCGACAGCGACGCTGCCCCCGGCACCGGCCGCACCACCAGCATCACCGTGCCCTCGGGCGGATCCATCGCCAACGTCGCCGCGGGCATCTACACGCCGGTCACGATCAGCGGTGCCGCCTTCACCGACAGCAACGGTGACGGCCTGCTCGGCACAGGGGAGGCCGGCCGCGCCGGCGTCACCGTCCGGCTGCTTGACGCCGCCGGCACCGCCGTCGCCACCACCACCACCGGCACGGACGGCAGCTACAGCTTCGCCAACCGGGCGCCCGGCCAGTACCAGGTCGAGTTCGTGGCCCCGAACGGCACCGCCTTCGCCATCAGGGACCAGGGGAACAGCTCGGTCAACGACAGCGACGTCAACCCGGCCACCGGCCGCACCGGTGTCTTTACCGTCACCTCCGGCCAGACCTCCCCGAACATCTCGGCCGGCCTGTACACGCCGGCCAGCGTCAGCGGCACGCTGTTCACGGACAGCAACGGCGACGGCCTGCGCGGCACCGGCGAGACCGGGCCCGCAGGGGTCACCGTGCAGCTGATCAACGCCGCCGGCATGGTGGCGGCCACCACCACCACCGGCACGGGCGGTGCCTACAGCTTCACGGGCGTGGCGCCCGGCACCTATGCCGTGCAGTTCACCGCGCCCAACGGCACGGTGTTCACCGCCCAGGACCAGGGCAACAACGACGCCCTCGACAGCGACGCCGTCCCCGGTACCGGGCGCACCGCGCCGATCACCGTCACCTCCGGCAGCACCATCAGCAACGTCTCGGCCGGCGTCTACACGCCCGCGACCTCGGGCACTGGCGACGTGGTCTTCCTCGACAGCAACGGCAACGGGCTGCGCGACGCGGGCGAGGCCGGTGTCGCCGGCACCACCGTGCGCCTGCTGGACAGCACCGGGGCGCTGGTCACCTCGACGACCACCGCCAGCGACGGCACCTACAACTTCGGCAGCCTCGTGCCCGGCATCTACCACGTGGAGTTCGTGGCCCCGAACGGCACGGTGTTCACCGGGCAGGACCAGGGTAACAACGACGCCCTCGACAGCGACGCCGCCCCCGGTACCGGCCGTACCACCAGCATCATCGTGGCCTCGGGCGGCTCCATCACCAACGTCGCCGCGGGTGTCTACGCGCTCGGGACGGTTAGCGGCACGCTGTTCACGGACAGCAACGGCGACGGCCTGCGCGGCACCGGCGAGACCGGGCCCGCGGGGGTCACCGTGCAGCTGATCAACGCCGCCGGCACGGTGGCCGCCACCACCACCACCGGCACGGGGGGTGCCTACAGCTTTACGGGCGTGGCGCCCGGCACCTATGCCGTGCAGTTCACCGCCCCCAACGGCACGGTGTTTACGGCCCAGGACCAGGGCAACAACGACGCCCTCGACAGCGACGCTGCCCCCGGTACCGGGCGCACCGCGCCGATCACCGTCACCTCGGGCAGCGCCGGCAACAACGTCTCGGCTGGCGTCTACGCTCCGGTCACGATCAGTGGTGCCGCCTTCACCGACAGCAACGGTGACGGCCTGCTCGGCACAGGGGAGGCCGGCCGCGCCGGCGTCACCGTCCGGCTGCTTGACGCCGCCGGCACCGCCGTCGCCACCACCACCACCGGCACGGACGGCAGCTACAGCTTCGCCAACCGGGCGCCCGGCCAGTACCAGGTCGAGTTCGTTGCCCCGAACGGCACCGTCTTTGCGATCAGGGACCAGGGGAACAGCTCGGTCAACGACAGCGACGTCAACCCGGCCACCGGCCGCACCGGCGTCTTTACCGTCACCTCCGGCCAGACCTCCCCGAACATCTCGGCCGGCCTGTACACGCCGGCCAGCATCAGTGGCACGCTGTTCACGGACAGCAACGGCGACGGCCTGCGCGGCACCGGCGAGACCGGGCCCGCGGGGGTCACCGTGCAGCTGATCAACGCCGCCGGCACGGTGGCCGCGACCACCACCACCGGCACGGGCGGTGCCTACAGCTTCGCGGGTGTTGCGCCCGGCACCTATGCCGTGCAGTTCACCGCGCCCAACGGCACGGTGTTCACCGCCCAGGACCAGGGCAACAACGACGCCCTCGACAGCGACGCCGTCCCCGGCACCGGGCGCACCGCGCCGATCACCGTCACCTCCGGCAGCACCATCAGCAACGTCTCGGCCGGCGTCTACACGCCCGCGACCTCGGGCACTGGCGACGTGGTCTTCCTCGACAGCAACGGCAACGGGCTGCGCGACGCGGGCGAGGCCGGTGTCGCCGGCACCACCGTGCGCCTGCTGGACAGCAGCGGGGCCCTCGTCACCTCGACGACCACCGCCAGCGACGGCACCTACAACTTCGGCAGCCTCGTGCCCGGCACCTATCAGGTCGAGTTCGTGGCCCCGAACGGCACCGTGTTCACCGGGCAGGACCAGGGTAACAACGACGCCCTCGACAGCGACGCCGCCCCCGGTACCGGCCGTACCACCAGCATCATCGTGGCCTCGGGCGGCTCCATCACCAACGTCGCCGCCGGCGTCTACGCGCCGGCAACCGTCAGCGGCACGCTGTTCACGGATAGCAACGGCGACGGGCTGCGCGGCACCGGCGAGACCGGGCCCGCGGGGGTCACCGTGCAGCTGATCAACGCCGCCGGCACGGTGGCCGCCACCACCACCACCGGCACGGGGGGTGCCTACAGCTTTACGGGCGTGGCGCCCGGCACCTATGCCGTGCAGTTCACCGCCCCCAACGGCACGGTGTTTACGGCCCAGGACCAGGGCAACAACGACGCCCTCGACAGCGACGCCGTCCCCGGTACCGGGCGCATCGCGCCGATCACCGTCACCTCGGGCAGCACCGTCTCCAACGTCTCGGCCGGCGTCTACGCTCCGGTCACGATCAGTGGTGCCGCCTTCACCGACAGCAACGGTGACGGCCTGCTCGGCACAGGGGAGGCCGGCCGCGCCGGCGTCACCGTCCGGCTGCTCGACGCCGCCGGCACCTCCGTTGCCACCACCACCACCGGCACGGACGGCAGCTACAGCTTCACCAACCGTCCGCCCGGCCAGTACCAGGTCGAGTTCGTTGCCCCGAACGGCACCGCCTTCGCCATCAGGGACCAGGGGAACAGCTCGGTCAACGACAGCGACGTCAACCCGGCCACCGGCCGCACCGGTGTCTTTACCGTCACCTCCGGCCAGACCTCCCCGAACATCTCGGCCGGCCTGTACACGCCGGCCAGCGTCAGCGGCACGCTGTTCACGGACAGCAACGGCGACGGGCTGCGCGGCACCGGCGAGACCGGGCCCGCGGGGGTCACCGTGCAGCTGATCAACGCCGCCGGCACGGTGGCCGCGACCACCTCCACCGGCACGGGGGGTGCCTACAGCTTCGCGGGTGTTGCGCCCGGCACCTATGCCGTGCAGTTCACCGCGCCCAACGGCACGGTGTTCACCGCCCAGGACCAGGGCAACAACGACGCCCTCGACAGCGACGCCGCCCCCGGCACCGGGCGCACCGCGCCGATCACCGTCACCTCCGGCAGCACCATCAGCAACGTCTCGGCCGGCGTCTACACGCCCGCGACCGTCAGCGGCACGCTGTTCACGGACAGCAACGGCGACGGGCTGCGCGACGCGGGCGAGACCGGCGTTGCCGGCACCACCGTGCGCCTGCTGGACAGCAGCGGGGCGCTGGTCACCTCGACGACCACCGCCAGCGACGGCACCTACAACTTCAGCAGCCTCGTGCCCGGCACCTACCAGGTCGAGTTCGTGGCCCCGAACGGCACGGTGTTCACCGCCCAGGACCAGGGCAACAACGACGCCCTCGACAGCGACGCCGCCCCGGGCACCGGGCGCACCGCCAGCATCACCGTGCCCTCGGGCGCTGCCATCGCCAATGTCTCGGCGGGTGTCTACACGCCGGCCAGCATCAGCGGCACGCTGTTCACGGACAGCAACGGCGACGGGCTGCGCGGCACCGGCGAGACCGGGCCCGCGGGGGTCACCGTCCGGCTGCTGAACGCGGACGGCGCGGTCGTGGCCACGACCACGAGCGAGAGCGGTGGGGCCTACAGCTTCGCGGGCCTTGCCCCCGGTCAGTACCAGGTGCAGTTCACCGCCCCCAGCGGCACGGTGTTCACCGGGCAGGACCGTGGCAACAACGACGCCCTCGACAGCGACGCCAACATCACCACGGGCCAGACCGCCCTCATCACCCTCGCCTCGGGCCAGGCCGTCAACAACGTCGCCGCAGGCTTCTATGCCCCGGCACGCATCGGCGGCACCGTCTTCGCCGACTCCAACGGCGACGGCCTCTTCGGGCAAGGGGAGGGCGGCTCTTCCGGCGCCACGGTGCGCCTGGTGGATCAGAGCGGGGCGGTGGTTGCAACGACCGCGACCACCGCCTCCGGCACCTACGCCTTCACAGGCGTTGCGCCGGGCACCTATCGCGTGCAGTTCGTTGCGCCGGACGGGAGCGTCCTCACGGCCCAGAACCGGGGTGGCAACGACGCGATCGACAGTGACGCCGACCCCTCGACGGGCCTCACCGCCCCGATCACCGTGATCTCGGGCCAGACCGTCGGCACGATCTCGGCCGGCGTCTTCAACCTGGCCTCCACCGGCACGGGCAACGTCCTCTTCCTCGATGCGAACGGTAACGGCCTGCGCGACGCCGGAGAGGCCGGCGTGGCTGGCGCCACGGTCCGGTTGCTGGACGGATCCGGGGGCGTGGCAGCGACCACGACCACGGGCGCCGATGGGGCATACGGGTTCAGCAACGTGACCCCCGGCCAATACCAGGTGCAGTTCGTTCCCCCGGCCGGCAGCGTCTTCACCGCGCGGGACCAGGGCACGAACGACGCCGTGGACAGCGACGTCGATCCTGCCAGCGGCCTGAGCGGGACGGTGAACGTCCTCTCTGGCGGTGTCGTCACCAACGTGGCGGCAGGCATCTACCGGCCGGCCACGATCAGCGGTTCCGCCTTCACGGATCTGGACCAGAACGGCATTCGCGGGAATGCCGAAGGCGGCTTTGCCGGGGTTACCGTGCAGCTGATCAACGCCGACGGCGAGATCGCGGCGGCCACGAACACCGGGGCGGACGGCGCGTACTCCTTCTCCGGAGTGGCGCCTGGCACCTACCAAGTGGCCTTCGTCTCGCCATTCGGCGGGAGCTTCAGCCCCAGGGACCGGGGCGGCAACGAGGCAGCCGACAGCGACGTCGACCCGACGACCGGCCGCACCGCACCGTTCACCGTCGGCACGGGGCAGACCGCGGCCAACATCTCGGCCGGCCTCTACACGCCATCGCGCGAGATTGGCGGAACTGCCTGGCTTGACAGCAATGCGAATGGCGTGCGCGACAGTGGAGAGCAACTGCTGCAGGGGGTAGCCGTGCGCCTGCTCAGTGCCGATGGCCAGGTGCTGGGCCCGACGGCCGTCACCGACGCATCCGGCGCCTATAGCTTCCGCGGGCTGGATGCCGGCACTTACCGGGTCGGCTTCGCGCCGCTCATCGACACCGCGTTCACCCTGCAGGACCAGGGAAGGAATGAGGGACTGGACAGCGACGCCGACCGCTCGACTGGCGTCTCGAGCCTCCTTGTCACGCTCGGCGATGGCGGCGTGGACCTGCGGAGTAGCGTGGGGTTGGTTCTCAACGTGAACCGGTCGCCCGTCTATGCGCCGACGATCATCCTGGACGACACGGGCAACGGCTACCCGGGCGGTGCGAACGGCGAGATCATCGTTGGCAACGGAGGTAATGACAACCTCAACGGCCTTGGCGGCAACGACACGATCTCCGCCGGTACCGGCATCGACACGGTCAACGGCGGCAACGGCGACGACGTTCTCGACGGCGGCGACGGGAACGACAACGTCCAGGGCCAGGAAGGCAATGACATCATCATCGGCGGTGCCGGAGATGATATCGGTGAGGGTGGCAACGGCAACGACATCCTGATCGCCGGCCCAGGCAACGACAACATGCAGGGCGAAGGCGGGGACGACTTCCTCTTCGGTGGTGCCGGCACGGATATCCTGACCGGCAACCAGGGGAATGATCTGGTCGCGGGCGGAGCCGGGACGGACACGCTGCAGGGCGCCGACGGGACCGACATCGTCATCGGTGGCCAGGACGGGGGCCGGATGAGGCTCGATGCGAATGGCCGCGTCACGGGCGTCGTTCTCGGCGACCAGCTCGAGGGCAACGGGGGAGCGGACGCCTTCGTCTGGCAGGCCGGCGATGGGGTGGACTTCCTGCTGGACTTCAACCCTGGCGAGGGCGACACCCTCACCATCTACGGCTATGAACGCTTCGAGGTGATCCAGCGGACGGATGACGGGCGCATGGCCCTCTATCTCGGCCAGGACGCCGGCTTCATCGCCAACAACGGCGTCTTCCAGGGGGCGGATCCCTCGGGCCCGCTCGCGGGCGTACGCTTTGTGCTCTCGACGGTGAACGCGCCGGGCAACCTCGTCGGTGGCGACACGGTCGTGCCGGTCCTGGCACAGAACTGGGCCGCCACCTTCCAGACCGGGGTCGGCATTGCTGTCTCACAGCCGTATTTCGGCCAGACCGACACGCGGCCCATCGTCGATACCGATGACAACATCGTTGGGACCGGAGGGCCGGACACCATTCTGGCCGGAATCGGGAACGACACCGTCGTTGGCGACAGCGGCAACGACACGATCGATGCCGGGGCCGGGAACGACCTTGTCAATGCCGGCGCAGGCGACGACGTGGTCGTCGGCGGTGACGGCAACGACACGGTCTTTGCTGGTGACGGCAACGATCGCGTCCTCGGTGGGATCGGGGCCGACATCCTCAACGGCGACGGTGGCGATGACACGCTCGACGGCGGCGCTGGGAACGACATCCTTCGCGGCGATGATGGCAACGATGTCCTCAGCGGCGGCGACGGTGACGATGTGTTCGCCACGGGCAACGGCAATGACCGTATCTTCGGCGGAGCGGGTACGGACCGCCTTGTCTACAGCGCTGACCGCAGCACCGTCTCCGCCAGAATGGGTGCGGACGGTACGATCATCCTCACCAGCGGGTCCGGAACTCAGACCACCAGTGAGGTGGAGGTGTTCCAGTTCGGCCAGCGGGCCTATTCGATGGCCGAGCTTCTCGGTGAGGCGAATTTTGGCGCGCCCACGCTGAAGCTCGCTGCTTTCGGGCAGGCTGACGTCGCGGGCGGCTGGCTCAGCAACGATGGCTATCCGCGTGAGCTGGCCGATGTGAACGGAGACGGGCGCGCCGACATCGTCGGGTTCGCCAGCACGGGAGTGTTCGTCTCCTTTGCTATCAGTGATGGCAGCTTCGGAGCGCCCACGTTGAGGCTTGGCGCATTCGGCGGGGATCCCAGTGCTGGTGGTTGGTCGAGTAAGGATGCCTACCCGCGCCAGCTGGCGGACGTGAATGGCGATGGCCGGGCTGACATCGTCGGCTTTGCCAGCACTGGCGTGTTCGTCTCCCTCTCCACCAGCAACGGAAGCTTCGAGGCCCCGCAACTGGAGCTTGCGGCATTCGGCGGGGATCCCAGTGCCGGTGGCTGGTCGAGTCAGGATGCCTACCCGCGCCAGCTGGCGGACGTGAATGGCGATAGCCGGGCTGACATCGTCGGCTTTGCCAGCACCGGCGTGTTCGTCTCCCTCGCCACCAGCAACGGAAGCTTCGAGGCCCCGCAACTGAAGCTTGCGGCATTCGGCGGGGATCCCAGTGCCGGTGGCTGGTCAAGTGAGGATGCCTACCCGCGCCAGCTGGCGGACGTGAATGGTGATGGCCGGGCTGACATCGTCGGCTTTGCCAGCACTGGCGTGTTCGTCTCCCTCTCCACCAGCAACGGAAGCTTCGAGGCCCCGCAACTGAAGCTTGCAGCATTCGGCGGGGATCCCAGTGCCGGTGGCTGGTCGAGTGAGGATGCTTACCCGCGCCAGCTGGCGGACGTGAATGGTGACGGCCGGGCTGACATTGTCGGCTTTGCCAGCACGGGCGTGTTCGTCTCCTTTGCTGCCAGTGATGGCAGCTTCGGGGCGCCCACGTTGAAACTTGGCGCATTCGGCGGGGATCCCAGTGCCGGTGGCTGGTCGAGTGAGGATGCCTACCCGCGCCAGCTGGCGGACGTGAATGGTGATGGCCGGGCTGAGATCATCGGCTTTGCCAGCACTGGCGTTTTTGTTTCTTACTCCGATTATAACCTCTAAGGCGCTCGGCCCTAAACTCGGTCTGGCACTATCAATGAATGTGGCATCAATGTTGGGTTGAAGACTCGGGCAGGGCGTCGCAACTTGGGCTGCGACGCCCTCAAACATCAGTGTCTGGCTAACCCGTGTACAGCTTGGCAACCTAGACCATATGCCAGTCACCTCGTCCCCTCCCCTCAACATCGCCCCGTGCCGTCCCTTCCTCCTCTATGGCACGGCACCACGACGGCCCTCAGTGTGCTCGATTGGAAAGAGCAGGCTGCAGGCCGGCATGAGCAAGAAATGAGTGCTGATGATGACCTGGGCAGCGACCCGGTTCGCAATGATCGGTGGCGAGACCGCTACAACGGAGGAGTCAACATCGGCACTGATCGCGGCAAGGAGCCAGGTAGGTGAGTGAGGAGGATGAGCCGCACGACGGTCTGCCTGGGAACGTAATTCCCCTTCCCAGGAAGGTGGGAATACTACCGCGTATCGAGCATGTTCAGGCGACTTGGGACCGCATCAATCTGAAAGAGTTGGTCGACAAGCTGCCAGCTGAAAAAGTGAACGTATTGCTGTTGTTGGCGCGGAAAATGGCCCAGGGTGAGAAAGGGTGACGGCCGCTATGCCAAGCCTAGATCGAACGGCTAATGGCCTTGGTTGAGCAGCCCTCAGGAGGGTGCCTCTTCCACGTAGGGCTCCTCTTGCTTCCAGCGCGCACCTCGACCGGGGGCTCTCCACCCCGGCCGAGGAGACGGGCGATACGGTGATGCTGTCCGTCCGGCGCGGCAACCAGTCTCTCTGCCTGGCCAGGAAGGAGGGCGCTTTTCCGTTCCGCCCGATGACCCTTCAGGCCGGCTCGTGGCGTCCCCTGGGTGTGGCGGCAGCCGACTGTGTTGCACGGACCAGCTTGGAGGCGCAGTCGGCGAGCGGGCGAGGACGGGATCACGCGAGCCGGACATACTCCGGGCGTCCAAGCTCAAGCATGCGGCTCAGCACACTGACAGCGACGGCCACCTCGGTCGCGCGGCGCCTGTCGGTGCGCGACCGCAGCGCGCCGCCGATGACGCGCTTGAACCTGCTGATGTCCGCCTCGACCAAGCCGCGCCAGTTGTAGCCAGACGCCTTCTGCCAGCCCATGCGCCCCCGCGCCGCGATGGTCCGAAGATGTTGGTCCCGCTGGGTCGGCGCCGTCTCGGCCGTGGCGCTTGGCACAGCACTGGACCTTGGTGGAACGATGACAGCCGCATCGGGACACCGCCGCCACCTCAGCCTAGACGCCGTCCTGGTCGTAAGCGCCGTCGGCAGTGAACGAGGCGATTGGGTCAGCGACCTGGTCGAGCAAGGGACCGACCTGCGAGGCGTCATCGATGTCGTTCGTCGTCAGGGTGGACGCGACGATCCGCCCGGTGTCAGCGTCCACACCGATGTGCAGCTTGCGCCATGACCGGCGTGCCCTGCTCCCGTGCCTCTCGACCAGCCACCCGCCGGGGCCACATAACTGCAGCCCCGTGCTGTCGACGATCAGGTGTATGGGACGGGTGCCGGATTGGCGCTGCGGCACCTCCAACGTGTCGGCCCGGCGGCTCAGGGTCGTGTGGTCCGGCACAGCCAGGTCGAGACCGAGCAGGGCGATGATGGAGCCGATCAGGCCTTCGGTCTGACGCAAGGCCAGGCGGAACACGGCCCGAAGCGTCAGGGCCGTGGAGATGGCCAGCGCCGAATACCGCGGCTGTCCGCCGCGCGTGGTCCGGGGCTCGGCCTTCCAGGCCGCGATCGCCGCATCCGTGAACCAAACGGTCAAACTGCCACGTCCGCGCAGGGCGGCGTCGTACTCCGCCCAGTTCGTCGCCCGGAAGCGTTGTTTCGGAATGTGCTGGCGACGGTCGACATTGGCCTTGAAGGGCAAGCTGCACTGTCCTGGAGGTTGACCGGCCGTCGACCCCTCAGGATCCTAACCTACCCAAATCGCCAGACTGATCCGTGCACCACAGTGACTCGTCAACGCGCTCCGACCAAGAATTCAGAGAGTGCTGAGCGATGCCCGCGGTGCATAGATCTGGGCACCCATGTTGACCACGGTTGCTCTCTTCAGCCTGTGCAGCTCAGCCTAAACGGCCGAGGGGATTGGTTCGGAGGATGGTCTAATCCGTCGGGAGATCCCGGTACCAACACCGCATGACCGACGCGACATCACAGGATGACATCGGGGCCCGGCATTCGGCGCCAGCCGCCCGTCACCCGCTCTATAAGCAGCGGATGCAAGGGGCGCCCACGGGCCACTGCCTTCCGGAGAACTCGTTCCTCAGTCGCAGGGTCGCGTCCTGACAACCAGGGCCCGTTTGAGCCCTGAAAGCGCCGCTGGTAGGCGGCCAGTGCCATTTCCACAGCCTCGCAAGGTGGAGGCGGTGGGTAGCGTCGGCCGGAAGGTCAGGTCTGGTCATGGTTAATCATCATCGGTCAGAATGCTTGAGGTCTGAGCAAGATGGAGATGAGCAGACCTTCGCGGAAGGCCGGCAGCATCCTGCATTAGAAGGTCCGGTCAGATGCGGTTTTGCAGCACACCGAAATCCAGCGCGTCACGGAAGCTTGCCGGAACCATTGCATTGAGGAGAAGATCCAGGCCTGCCACTCTCGGATACCTCACATGCGCTCCTTTGCCCCATGCCTCGGTCTCCTATTGCTGACCTCCGTCGCCTGGGCCCAGGATCAGCGTCCGAGTGCACCGCGTGGGGCGCCACTCTCGCCCGCCCAACTGCGGCAGCAGGCCCAGCAGCAGGGGACACAGCTGACGGAGTGGCGGACCCTCCTAAACGATCCGGACGTCAACCTGCGACTGATCGCGATTCGCGAGGCGGTGCGGCACCCTGATCCCAACGTGCGTCAGATCGCCCTCGAGGTCGGTCTGGCGAGCGAAGAGGCGGCAATCCTTGAGGCGGCGCTGCGCGGGTTGCTGGCTGGGACGCAGCGGATCACTTTTGTCTACGTCGATAAGGAGGGCCGGCCGCTGGAGGGACAGAACGAGGGACGCTACATCCTCAACATCGAGGTGGCTGACGCCGATGCAGGCCGTTACGGAGGCGCCACAAACTGCAACGGCCGGTGGACGGGGCAACTGCAGGGCCGGATCCTCGCCTTCGCGAGCACTTCGGACTTCTGCGCGGGGACGGCGACCTGGAGCCCGGAGCGTGGCGAGTTCCGGGGCCGGATGCGTGCCAACGGATCGAGCAGCTTCCAGGAGATCGTTTGGCGGCCGCGCTGAGCGACTATCGCGACTCTACCCGCAGCCCGCCCAGCGCCATAGTCTCCTGCCCCGGCTGCGCCCCACTCGCCCGCAGCATCAGATAGGGCAGGCGGATCGGCGCCACGCTGCGCGCCACTTCCCGGTCGCCGGGCTCTAGTGGAAAGGCAGCGATCCACTGCCATGGGCCGCTCTCGCTTCGTCCTCCCATGATCTCTACCGCGCGCGGCGGGTCGGGAAGTCCGTCGAGCAAGAGCGTCACGCCCGTCATCACCGTCCCGGGCGGTAGGCGCAACACCACCTCGGCGCGCACGACTGCAGGCACGCGCCAGGGGCCGGGGCCCTCTCCGGTCAGGGTACTGGCAGTGTTCGCGGCCGTCACCGGCTCGGCTGTCCAGCGCACCACCTCCAACGCGGCGCCACGGCCCAGACCAAGAACGGGCGCAGCGGGCGCGCGCGGCGATGAGGCCGGCAGAATCGCGGCGAAGTACGGGCCCAGTCGCTCGAAGACACGATCCAATCGGGCAACCCGGCCCGTACCCGCGACCGGGTCCACGTCGACCAGCAGGCCCACCGGTTGCTCGCCGAGGAAGACCGTCCCGCCGCTCATGCCCTGCGACGGTGGCGCACCACCCTCGAGCTGCACCTCCAGCGTCTCCACGTCGACTGAGAGGACAGTCAGCGGCAATCGCTCGATTGCGCCCTCCGCGCGCACCATCCGGAGATGCCCACCCGGGCGGCCGCGCAGCAGGGCGTCGAGTGCCGGCGGCCCCTCGAAGCCAGGACACAGGGCGGGTGGCAGACCGCGGACTGTCAAGAGGGTGAAGGGCTCCGGGAAGGCAGGCACGCGGCGCAGCACATCGCCCTCGCCCCGCGCGCGTCCGGCCGCCGTGAGCAAGGCCGCCGATTCCTCGCCAACGACGTGGGCGGGCGTGAAGGCGTAGCAGCGGTCGCCCCGCGCGCGGAGCATCGCTTGCCCCGTCTCGCCGGCACGGATGATCGCTTGGTCCGCCTGCGCCGCAGCGGGCGCAAGGAGGATCAGGAACACGGCGCCATACCCGCCCCCGCCCCCAAACCACCGCCCGAGGCCGAGCAGCGTCACAAGGCCGCCGAGGGCGAGGATGAGGCCGTTAAGGGCCTGAAGGATCGGAGACCGCTGGATCCGCTCGAACCAGCTCTCCTGCACCTGGAATGCCTCCCCTTTCAGACGGCGCACCGTGAGAGCGGCGGAGGGGGCCGCGACGTCGAAGGTGAGCCCGCCTGCGACGTCGTCAGGCGCAAAGCGGAGAAAGCCGGTTGCCGGCACTTCCCCGTGTTCGGCCGCCCGGAAAGTGATGGAATCGCCCGTAGCCAGATCCATTCGGTTGGCGACGAAGCGGTCGCACAGGGCGTCGAGCCCGTGCGCAGCGCAGAGCCAGGAAACTGGCCAGCCGTGACGCGCGAAGAGTATCGCCTGCCCCTCCAGCAAGAGCGGCTGTGCACCAGCTCCTGGGCGCACCTCCTCCCCGACCTCCACCCCGCCACGCAGGGAAAGCACAAGGGGCGCGGCGAGGGGTGCCGCGCCGACCACGATGCGCGCGCTGTCGCAGAGCGATGCGTCCGGCTGCCTGTCCCGCCGCAGCAGGCCCACGCGCACCGCCCCAGGGGGGCAGCCGCCGTCCGGCTCCCCCGGAGGGCCCGCGAAGACGATCGAGATCGGCCCACGCCCGGCGCGGGTAAAGGTCGCCTGGGCGTTGTCCTTGAGACGAATGGCGAAGGTGTCCCGCTCCTCGGTCCCGTCCGGATCGGCCAGCAGCGCGGCGCCGTGGAAGCGCCAGTCGGCGAAGTCCGTACCGTCCGCCCGCAAGGCTAGCACCTCTGTCCGGCCGGACACCGACGCCGCGCGGTCGTAGTGCCCGAAGGCGGTGAGAAGGAAGACGAGTGTCCAGAACAGAAGGGCGACCCCGAGAAGGGCACGACGCAGCCACCCGAGGGCACGACGCAGGCACTTGAGGTCACGACGCAGCCATCTGAGGGCGCGACGCCAGAGGTGGCACTCTCGTGCGCGCACTGGCTCGCCGTGCTCCGCGGCTGCCGTGTCGCTCGATGGCGCGGCGGGGTCGGACGGGACCGACTCTGAAACCGTGTCCGGAGCCGCCTCAAAGGCGGGCGTCAGCCTCCCGGCCAAATTGCTCACGGCGTGAGGGCGGGGAGGTGCAGAATCGCCTGCTCCACCACCTCGGTCCCGGTGCCGTCGCGGCTCTGCTGCTCCAGGCGGAGTTCAAGACGCGCGGGACCGCCTGGGAAGGGACCGAGGGGGCAGCGGGCATCGAACGCTACACGGTTTCCCTCCTCCAGGCGGATGCAGCGGACGCGGCGGATGGCAGGTCCGCCCGCGACGGGATCACGCAACGCCACCCAGGTGGCGGCGCCCCGCGTGTTCGCCAGGACGACGAGATTCGGCACCGTCCCCTCAGCCACGGGCGACATCGTCACCGGCACGATCGCCAGATTGCGGCTGGAGCAGGGGCCGAGCGTCGCTAGCGCTGCGACCTCCCGCATCGGCACTGCCGAGAGGACTGCCGCGTGGGCGGTTGGCCAAGCGAGCGGGACCCATCCGGCCGCCGGGGGCGGCGCGTAAGCGTTCTCTGCCGTGTAGCGCCCATCTTGGATCGTTGCACGGATGCAGAGCGGCTCGGCCGGTCCGTCGGACGGCCCGCTGACGCGGAGACGCCCCGTCGCCAAGCCCGCGCCGGAAGGAGGAGCAACGCCGTTCGTCGCCATCAGCCCGACGAGGAAGCGGCCGCTGACCGGGACGCGGTCGGTGAACCGCTCGCGAAACGGAAGCGCCGTTGGCTCAAGGGCAGAAAACGCACTGCCAGGCGACTGGGCGCCGGCCGGCAGAGACAGCAAGACGGCAAGGAAGACGAGACGGCGCATGACCGGCATTGTGACGTTCAGCAATCCAAAGGTGCAAGGTGCAAGGTGCGCTGGACGCGATCTGCCCCCGCGACCAAGCCGAATAAGGCCGAGGCTGTCAAACGTCGATGATCGGCAAAGTCCGCCCGGCGCCGCTCCCCGCGGGCTGTCGCTCGGGCGCGACGAACCTCTATACGTAGGCCTCCTGCGCAAAGGTCTCGATTGTTCCAGCCCCGAGCCGCGTGAACAGCCCTCACCCCCGCTTCTGGGTCCATTCCCAGTTTTACCAGCAACCGGGCTGCGATGGTGCCAGTGCGGCCAGCGTGGCTGAAGTGGAGCGCTGGAGCTTGTGGCGGACCCGATGAACGGCTCTGAACCCAATCAGACGCGAAGAACAGGATTGAGCGATGACGGCGGACCGATCCGTCGCTTCGACCGCGCGAAACCTGCACTTGGTATGTCTGTTCGCTCGACGGTCACCTTGGGAGTGGAACGACCATGCCGTGATCAGCGTCATCGATCCCAGGTGCCAACGACATTCAGGGCCTGTTCACGACGCTCGGGGGAGCGCGCGAAGCTGAAGCCGGCTCGCCTTGCTGCCGGGGCAAGACCACGTCATGGCTTTTCAGCGTCCAGTGACGCGCGCCGTGACCCTGGCCTCGCGGATCGGGCGGGCCCAGGACCTGGACCTGGACCTGGACCTTCGAATGCCCTGCTGCCCCCGTCACCCCTCCCAGCGCGTCTCCGGATCCAGCGGGTAGACCGGCCGTATCAGCCCGGTGAAGGGCGCGCGCGACAGCACGGGACTCACCATCCCCGGCCCGTCCACCTCCAGGATGCGGTCATCCGTCGCCAGTTGTTCGAACCCCGCGCAGAAATGCCCGCGTGACTTCACCACGATGCAGCGCATCGCCTCCAGTTCCACGCCCATCATCTCCGCCATGACCGGCTCGTGCCACTGCCGCCGCAGCGAGCCGACGAGGACCAGGATCCCGCTCCCCTCCAACTCCAGCAGCCCCGCCGCCCCCAGGTCGAAGGCGCGCCCCGCATTCGTCCCGCGCCGCCCCACGCCGCGCCCGTCCGACACCCGCCGCACCACCGCCGGCGCCGCGAACGTCTCCGCGAAGGGCGCCGGCACGCGGTTGAACACCGCCTCGATCCGCGCCCCCTCACCCGCCGCATGGATGTCCGCCGCCAGCGCCGGGTCGACAAAGACGCCGAGCACCACGCCCTTCGTGGCCGCCCCGTGTAGCGCCGCCAGGATGGCCGAGGTGTTCCCACCGCCCCGCCGCCCGGGTTGTCCGCGACATCTGCCAGGATCATCCGCGGCTTCGACGAATCGACCCCCGTCGCCACTGCCTCGGCCACCGCATCCCCGATGGAGACGAGGTTCATCCGGAACCGCTCGCGCCCTTCCCACATCCCGCGCGCGATCGCCTCCGCTGCGGCCTTCGCCTTCGCCTTCGCCCCATGCCCCGGCCTCGCCGAGGCCCAGACGCAGAGACCGCACTTCGGGATGTCGGAATAGACGAACCCGCCGGTCACCGAGATCTCCAGCAGGTCCGGATCCGCCTCCCGCATCGCCCGCGCATAGGGCAGGTCGCCGCTCGTCAGCAGCGTGACGCTCGGCGCCACCATCGGCAGCCGAATAAAGTGCGTCTCCGGCCGTCCCATCCCCGCCAGCAGCGCCCGGATGGCATCCGCCGCGTCGGCTGCCCGCTCGCGCCTGTCCACATGCGCGTTGGTCCGGTAGGCGATCAGCAGGTCCGCCAGCTCCGCCTGGCGGTCCGAGACGTTGCAGTGCAGGTCCAGCGTGCCCACGATCGGCACCTCCGGACCTACCACCTCCCGCAGCATCGCCAGCACCGCCCCGTCCGTGTCCGCCTCCTCGACGGACCGGCTGGCGCCGTGCGAGCCGACATAAGCCGCGTCCACCGGCCCGGCCGCCTCCAACCGGCGTCGCGCGATGGAGAGGAACTCCGGGAACAGCCCCGGTTCCATCATCCCGCCCGGTGGCCCCGCGATGACGATCAGCGGCACCGCCTCCCAGTCCCCGGTCGCGTCCATGCGCCCGTAGAAGCCCGGAACCTCGGCCGGCAGCCCCGTCACCTTGGCGCGCCCGCCCTCGGTGATCGCCTCGCCCTCGGCCCAGGAGAGCTGCTCGAAGTTCCGCCGCGTCGTCAGCGGCGCGAAGGCATTCACCTCCAGGTGGAGCCCGAGGATGGCGACGCGCGGCTTGGGCAAGTCAGGCCTCCGTGATGAGCGCCCGGAGCCTCCTCCCCTCCCGGCGGACTGTCGAGCCTGGAGGACCTCCCAGCCAGCCCGTGCCGCCACAGCCACCCCTCCTTCCCCAGGGCGTGAGCCCCGCCCTCGTGGTCAGCGGGACGTGGCCGCCGCCCATGGCGAGGCTCGGTGATACTGGGAGGAGCATCAGGATAGGGCCGACCATGAGCGGCGACCCACAGCACGAGGAAGCCGTTCCCGGCGTTGTCGTAGGTGACCCACTCCCCCAGCCCGGCCGAGCCTCGGTGTGGCTGGAGACAGGTGCAGGGGCGCACATGCGGGGGAGATGGTACTTCTCGGCGTTCCGGGCGAGCATGCTCCGGGCACCGAGCCGGAGCTCCTCCGTCCCCTCTCTCGCCACTACCGGGACATCTTTCTGACCCACCTCGCCTACATCAACAGCAGCAACCTCTTCATCGAGGCCCAGAAGGTCAGCGCGGTGGCCCGCGGCATGGCCAGGAGCCTGCACGACGCCCGGCAACGGGGCATTCTCGACTTCGAGTACCGCCTGGACCTCTACCGCCTCATGGCCCTGCTGACCCGGGCGGAGGCGCCGGTCAGGGCCGTCCTCTTCGGCAGCACCACGGACACGAACGAGGGCGTGTGGCGGCACGCGGCCGGGGCCGGCTTCGAGCTGGTCACGGTGGAGCGGGGCTTCTCAGGCAAGGAGAAGCGGGTGGACACGAGCCTGGTGACGCGGCTGTGCCGGGACGCCTACCGCTTCGCCAACCCGCGCCAGGACTGGATCACGCTGGTAGCGGGCGACGGCGACTACGAGCCCGCCGTGACGCAGCTGGTCGCGGACGGCTTCCCCGTCACGGTGCTGTACTGGTCCCATGCTGGACGCGAGCTTCGAGAGGCCGCGACAGCCTTCCACCCACTCGATAGCTACATCGGGGACCTCGCCCTCGGCTAACGCTGGACCAAAGTCAAAAGGGGTTTAACTATCCGGATCCAAGGATTTGCGGACGAATGTGGCAGGGCGGCTCAATCCGGAACCGGTGAGGTGCCCGGATGCCCCGACGTCTTCGCCTAATACTCTGGTCTGCATATATGGCTAAGCCGCGGACGCGATGAAATTTGGCTGAAGTGGTAGGAGCCAAGCCCGGCGTAGAAGGTCGCGCTTTGACAAACGGCATCACCCAACGGGAGAGCCAGCGACCTCAGACATAACCGCCTTCTCTGGCCATTCACTCAGGCTCGACTATCACCTATTATCATGCTCAATCAGCACGATCGAAGCGCCTTCCATAGTGCCCGATCTACATTGATCAAACTTACTCAACCCTCCTTAGCTTTGCTGCTAGCCGGCTTATGCCAGCTAGCAGCAATGTCTTGTTTAATCAGCCCGTCTTTGCCCCGAAAAGTCCGGCGAGGGTCCATGTAGTGGATTGATGGTCTTCAAAACTTCCGCCAAGGTCAAAGCCTGCTCCGTTTGCCCATGCTTGCAAAGACGCATTTACCCCAAAGTCGTCCTGGTAAGTTACATCTAGGGAAAACTTTGAGAGTCCATGCCGAATCCGGGTTTGAGCAATCATTTGCCAGCTTGACTCGTGTGGGTACCAGGCGAGTTTTTCCGGAACCTGCGGTTGGTTATGACCAGGCAACTCAGCAGCAAACAGAAACTCTTGCTCATTGTTGCGAGAAGCTGTTGTCTCAGCCGTTGCGGTTTCGCCGGATCCTGATAGGGGTGTATTGACCCGAGACGCGAACTCGCGCGACCAACCCGATCTATGCTCAACCTTAATCGTCGAAGCGCCCAAGGCTGCCAGCAGTTCAATAGCCTCGCTCACCTTGTGCTCGAATACCGAGCGATGAAATTGCGCTAAAGTGTAGTAGACCGGCGGTGACGTGGGGTGTCCAACGTAGAGCACTTCAACTTTAGGATGCCCTGGTGGGAAAGTGAGACCTTCTAAGTCTTGCAACGATACTCGTATGGGGTTCATTTTCGGAACCCCGGCCCGGCTGATTGCTTTTGACACGCCGTACCCAACCGCGGCTCCGATAACTGCAGCGCCAATCACGACCGGTAACCCGAAACCTACTGCAACTGCCGCTACCGAGGTGTTAGTGGTACTTGGCGCTGCGGCAGCCTTGGCACGGTCCATCCAGTTGGGAGGACTTTTCGCGGAAGCCAGCGCCAGCAGCTGACGTTCGAAATAAGGCAAATCGACAAGGCGCTTGCTCAAAGGTGAGGTGGCCATTCATCATCCCGATCTATTTAAAAAGCCGATAGGACAAAAAAAGTTTGTGATTGGTGCGGGTGTTTGCGGGATAGCATAGATATGGATCGTTGTCTCACCTTCTGGCTAGGCTCGTGTGAACAGTCCGTGCTAGCTGTTCGAGGAGCCTACCGAGCCGGGCTATCCCATCGCCGTCGCGACGTAGATTCCGGCAGTCGCACTTACTGCCGTCAACGCGGCCCCAACCAGACCGGTTACGGCGGCCATCTCACTCGCCGTACTGAGGCGACCCGGCGAAAGTGGTCCGGATCTGATGTTGGTTTTTCGGCGAATTCCCATGATGGATCAGGAGATTGGCCGCGAGGAAGAAGCGGTTCCAAATCGTGCAGACGTCTCGGCGCTGAGGCAGGCGGAGCTGGGCCTTCCGATGGCCGACCTGGTCCAGCAGGTCGGCATCTTTAAGCAAACCTCCTACCGACGAAAGAAGCAATGTGCAGGCGTGCAGTCAGAGCAGGTTCGGAATTAAGCAACTCATCGAACAGAACGCCCGGCTGAAGCGCCTGGCGGCGGTGCCGTGACCTGCCGAAACTGCGATTTACGGACAAATGACTCAGGACAGGGGAGAGGACCGAAGGTATTCTCGTGTCGGTCTACCAGGGCCAGCTCGAACGCAGGCCACCCACGTAGCGGTCGCAAGAGCCGCGGTTGCTTCGTGCTGATGGGGAAGAGAGCTGGAACTCCCTCGTCCGGCGATTTAACTGGAATTCCATGATGGCCTGCGTGAGAACACCGCCATCTCTGACGAGCTCCGCAGGCGATGCACGGAAGATCAGCCGGAGTTCGTCCTTGTCATCCAATACGATCGCAGCCGGGCGTGGCATCGGCGATCCCTGGCGAGGGATGAACCCGTAAGAGGGACCGACGAACGGCCAGCGGCTTTCCTGGACGGAAACGTTCGCTGTCGTCGACGACTCACCATCGCAAATAAGCATGAACGACCGCGGATCTTTGACCAGCGAGCTGATCACGATGGCCACGATCACCAAGCCGTAAAAACCGACCCAAAGACGGCCTGGGGTGAGTTGCGTCATTCGTTGTTAATCCGCACTGAACTGGCACCCTGGATCGGCGTACAGAAGAGGTCCCTCTGCTGAGGTGCAAAAAGGGAGCCCCTTAGTATGCCCGACATTGTCGCTGTGGCCTAATCAGATTATCGAAGATCAAGCCTCTTCCTCACACTGAATTCCGCAAACGCGCCCTAGTCATCTAACAGTTCCGCATCGTCAGAACTCATTTCGTCGTTTTCATAAATTTCTCGAGGAAATCTGTTCCGGGCTTCGTCCATCTCGTCAGGAAGATGTTGGACCAAAAATGCCGTTAGGTTCATCCCCATCCTCGCGTCGAGATCACGAAGTTCGTCCATGAAATCCTGGTCAGTTGGTGCATCCAGCAGAGGCTCACATACTTCATCCGCACGCTCCGGCCAGTCTTCGCTTTCGAAGCTTTCCAGCCGATACACATGGTTTCGGAGAGCAGTCATGTGCAAGTTACATTCACTGAAGCTTGCCTTCTTGGCTGCGGCAGCAAGTAAATCAAACTCACCTTCTATCGCCGCCTTCGCCCCGTAAATCGCTCGGCTTTTGATTTCACCTTCAACATACCTGTGGAGCAGCCGGGCCATACGATAGCTGAAAGTAAACAGCTCCTTACCGGTCACGGCGACCAAGTCTCCATACTGCTGGAATTCGCTGGAATTACACACTGGACAACGATGTTACAAACCAACAGCGATAGTTGCAGTTTTAACCATTGCTGGTTCGGCTTGGCCAAGCACTGCACGAGCGAAGCGGGCGGCGCCTCGCTCCAACACTCCTTCTGCCCGGGCGAGAAGGGCTACACTTATCGTTATCGGCTTCAATCCGAGGCAAGCGGCAAGATTTCTGACTTCCGCCAATTCAGCGGCTGCATGCAGCCATACAAGAGCGTCCGGCGGAACGTTCCCGTCGACCTCGCCCCGACGAAGCGCCTCCAGGTCACACGACCAGTCCAGTCGGCCGATAAGCTGCTTCAGGTCAGGTGGAGTGGCCGCACGCGAGGAGAGCGGCGCAGTTGCTTGCGGATTGGCGGGTCCGGAGTGCTTACGTGATAACTGCTCCGTGTCGAGGAAGGAAGCCAAGCGACGGGAGCCACTCGGAAGGCGAGCTGGCGCAGATCTGAAGCGGGACGAGGAAATCCTGAGATGCCCGCCTCCTCCCGGGTTTTGACCCGTTCTTACGGAAGGGGCGACGGACAGAAGGTAGGTCGTCGCAGGTGTCATCAGGGGAACCTTACGCTGCACCGGAATGCCTTCCTGCTGTTCAGCACCTTCGTCCACTAGGAGCATCGACGTCAGGTGACACACCAAGCCCTCGGCTTCGGCCATCTCCGCCGCATCAGCCTCATCCATCAGCGGCAGCGCGAGCCAGGCAGCATAGGCCGCAATGCTGCGACTGATCGCGTCGGTCGGTGCTTCATCATCTACGTCGGTATCGAACCAGCGAGCCGTGATTGCCATTCCGGCCGTAAGGGCTTCGGCTGTGTGGATAGGGCCGCCCCTAGGGACCAGGATTTGGCCCGCCCGCGGCGCCCGCATCGAATCCACCGCAGCTTGGAGTACCTCGGCGAGGTCCAGGCCGGAGGAAACGAATGTCTGCCCGCCGGTTAGAACGGCAAGGTGGCCGACGTTGGCAGCGAGGCTGTCTTCGCCAACAAGCACCACCGTGAACCTTGCTCCACGGCGTGCCAGCGCGTGGACGTCGATCGCGTGGCTCTTCCCGTCTGTGACGAGCAGAATATCGGCTCCGTCCCGGCCGTCGAGGACGGCGTCGATCGCCAGACCGAGTTCTGTGCCGCCATTTGGCTCCGGCAGCTTGGATAGTGCCTGTCTAACGTCGGCAGGACCGGTGCCGCGTCCGACGTAGAAGGGGGTGCTGCCGAAGGCCCATATCTCGGCCCGGTCGGACGCCCGCAGCCCGGCCGCTACTTCGAGCAGGCCTCTCACCGCGATCTGGTGCTTGCTGGCCTCCGGCCCCGAGTCCGCAAAGCGGCCGCTCGCAGCCTGATTCATGGAGCCGGATGTATCCTCAACCAGCAGGACATCCAGGTCGCTCTGGCCGATTGCCGCCGGTGCGATCTTCAACTCGACGCCACGGCCGTCGGCTGCCACTCCGTGCAGCACCCGCCTGGAGGTAAGGGGCACAACGATTTCGATCGGGCGATCGAGGCGAACGCGCGCTTTGCCGTCCAAGAGACGCCCCCCACCAAGCTTAACACCGCTACCGTCACAGGTGACTTCGAGTTCAGCCTGATGGAGGATAGGATCGTGTATGAGGTCGTCGCTGTCCGGCAACGGGCTGCGGCCGTATACATCCCCCACGGTGGTCGGGATCATCATGCTGAGCGTTTCACCAGTGGCGGTGAGCGGCATGGCCCAGACGCCACTGACGGAAACTTCCTTCCCGGGCGGTACGTGCCCTACCGAGATCATGTGGATTCCCCGAAGGACTTCTTCGTGGAGGACGGCCGTCTTGCCGCCGTCCAGCGCCTCTTCGTAGGCTTGGCGCGCCAGCTCCTTGCGCTGGGCAGTAGCCACGAGCGTGCGCTCGGCGATGCGGGCGGACATGCTGACCAGCGCGGCCTGCACTGGGACAGGGAAGGTCATGGTCGCCTCGATGGATTGAGCCTCGGCGTTGCAGAACGTTCGCTCGGCAGTCACCAGCGCTAGCGCACCAGTCACGTGGACCGAGAACCTTGTCGAGGAGAGTGGGATCGGCCGCTGGGTTGCATTCACCACAGCAAGGTGGCTGAACCGCCGTAGAGGATCTATCGAGGCGACAGTTGCGGCGGAACTACGCGGCATCCGGGGTTTCCTTCGTGAGGTGCTTCATGACGTAGTTCAGAGCGGCTTCGGCGAGGTCGCCAACGGCCCGTGGCGCTGTCTTCGGATCCAAGAAATCCAGGTCGATCGAGAGAACGACGCCGGGCGCGAGCGTGAATTGACCTCCGTCCCGCAGGAGCTGCTCGGCCTCGAACATCGCCTTGATCTGCGAGGGTCTTAGCCCCTCTTCCCGGAGCAACTGATAACGCTGGATCGCGGCCGCTTGGGACGGTCCGTAGTTTGGCTTGGCGCGGCTACCTTGAGGGCTGGGGATGAACCCCTCCGAGATCAGATAGCGGATCTGCCTTGGTGTCTCCCCAACCGCCCTAGCCAACTCGGTGATGGTCACGTACCTTCTCTTTCGACAAGAGCCATGTGTCGAATGTAGGAATCCGCTGAAGCGAACGCAAGCGTTTCGCCAAGACTTCTCTGTCGAATTACTGGTTGTCGATCGGCCCTGAGTTCCGGTGCCGATCAGCAAGAACACCTGCCAAGCATTCCTGCCTTGCACAAACTGGGAGATTCCGATCCGACGTTGCGGATGTACCAGCGAGGTTGGAGATGACGGCGCCCCCGTCACAAGACCTGCGCTAACGCCTGGGTCGGGCGGTCGAGGTGGGCACCCCAACACGGAAATCGGCGGGACGCTTCGCGGTCAGCGCCTCGGCCGCAACCAAGCTGGTGCTGCGGGTGCGCCGGACCGGCAGCATGGCCCCGGCCAGGATCAGCGGCTACCGTAAGCCGCTCTTTGCGGACAGTAGGTGAAACTAGAGCCTGAGGCTTTGGAGGGCGGTGTTCGGACCGGGCAGGGAAAGGGGGATGACACGGCTCTCCGGAGCCTATGCCGTTCAGCCCTCCTCGATGCATGAGCTTCGCCCGTCGCAATCCGTTCCTGACGGCGCAAACGACCGGCGCCGAAGAGAGCACAGAATCTGCCGCTCAGCGCCTATCTCGGCTGTTCGTATGGCGCCCCCGGCTTCCCGAAACCAGACAAATTAGGCCGAGAAGCCTTTGACCGACTTGGATGGACAGCTGCTATAGGTGGTCAGCTTCGTAAGCTCTGCTTCACCTCCGAGACTAGCATACAACCAGACCGTCATGGCTCCCGTTGCAGGCTAATTCCGCCTCCTATCGGACCTGCAGATCTTGCAAGTTGAAACGGCGCTGCTGCGCAAATCGGGCTTAGGGATCAGGCGGCCGAGCATTTACCGCATCTCTCAAGGTGGCGAGTAACCGAGCATTGAAGCTTGCAAAGGCAAGTCAGTCCGGAGTTCTCGGAGCCAATCCTAGGGTCTCCAAAGTGATGCGTTGCGGTGGGGGACAGTTGCGGAGCGAGCATTTAAGCTCTTGCCATTCCTCACTGGCAAATAGCCTCGCTCGGCGCGCCATAACAGCTTCCAAGCGTCTACCAATTTTGCTGCCCCCGAAAATGTCTAGCAATTCTTCTATCGTAAGCGCCGACTGAATATGATTGTTACACCTCGCAGACATGAGGCAGAGGTTTTCCAGCAGGCCCGCTACATTCCCGTCCTGATGTTTGGGATGAACATGGCCCCATTCATATTTGATGTAGTCAAGCCCCCAATCCTTGGGATGATTCCAGCAGTTGGGCAGCCCAGCATCCACCCAGAAGAATGGGAAGTCGTCCTGAGTTTTAAACAGGCACCTCACCAAGTCCGCCACATATTTTCTATTACCGAGGGTTCCGAAGTGCCTCCACTCACCCTGCCTTCCTTCCATCCTTACAATCTCGCAGAGGCGCAAAGTAAGTCGCTGGAGTTCCTGCGGGGGCGGGTAGAAATGCTTTAATGCGAGGCGATGCGTCATAAGAGTAGGCTTCTTATCGGGAGACATGGTTCTGGGCTGTTCCGGTTCACTCAGGGAATTCGGACCTATGGCACACTTAGCTTACGGTCAACGTGCCAACTCCTGGAGTGCGCCCCTCGAGGGGGACAGCCTCAGGACGCTGTTTTTAACGCCTGCTGGGCGCGTTAATCCTCGAACTGCACAGGGCTGCAGGAGCCCCGAGCCGAACGCAAGCGCCGTGAGTTGTTGGCATCATCGATGTACCGCAGGAGTTCGGCGGTGACATCCTCAAAGGTCTCTTGTCCGGCCAGGTAGACGACCTCGACCTCGACCCTGAGCCTCATCATGAAGCTCTCGGCGCGGCTGTTGTCGTAGAGGTTGCCCCGCTTGCTCACCGAACCGACCAAGCCGTGGGCTGTGAGCAGTTCGCAATACGCTTCGGATGCGTATTGCGACCCACGGTCCGAGTGGTGAATGCAGCCCTCAGGTGGGGCGCGGTTCCGGATAGCCGTCTTCAGCGCCGCCACGGCGATCTGTGCGTCCATGGAGCGGCTGATGGCGTAGCCGACCACCTTGCGCAACCAGGCATCCAGGAAGGCCGCGAGGGAAATGAAGCCGCCCGGAACGGCCGGGTAGGTCAGGTCCGCGACCCACAGCTGGTTGAGGCGCCGATCCGCACTAGGCTCTCAATACCCAGAGAAGCGCGGAATGTGTCGTAGAAAGTCAACTGTGAGAGCCCCATCAGTTCGCACCCCCGGGCGACGGAGAGGCTTGGGGGCCGGTGACGACAGAGGTGTTCCCGCTTTTCGGCCGGGGGAACTGCAAATTGCAAACGATTAACCCAGTCGGGTGCGCTCGATCGGCGAAGCTGGCGCCGGCATCGGCTGAGAGGGTGGCGCGTCGCCCCACCTCCGAGCCACAATCCTCGAACCGTGCGCATGCCTAGGGCGACAGCCTGAGGACTATACCGCGTCGGTGTCGATGGATGGCGTCTCCCAATGGATTACGGGGATCTTCTCCTCGCCCTCGTAGCGCCACTCGAGCAGCTGCACATGCCTGATCCGCATATCCTGCGCCGGCCAGTCCCGAACCCACGAAACACCCTGATCGCCAGTCGCCACCTGCAGTTCCGAAATCCAGGTCCTCACCTCAAGGTATGCTCGTCCGCCGGCAGTGGCGGCACGGATCACCTTGTGAACACGATCCATCACGTCGACGGGCAGCCTCGGATGACTGTCGATCGACAGAAGGTCGGTGTCGTCCAAGAGTTCCCGCATCATCACTACCGCGTTGCGAATGGTCTCCTGACGGATACGCTCGTCTGGGGTCCTGGTCATCGATACATAGATACCTCTCGAAAGGAGCAGAGTAACGGCTCCTGCGACGATCCCTGCCGTGGTTGATGGCTGTCTGCCAAACGAGAACAGGCTAATATTCTATGTCACATCTTCACCCAACCACGCTGCGCCATACAGCCCTCCATTATGTAATCCCTCGCCTGTGACGATGCTGTCATTTCGTTCAAAGCAGATACCTGTGCGGCTCCGTCCATGAAACCCTCTGCGAACCCGCCCCCGCTATGCTCCCTGAGGGTCCCCGAGAAGCCTGAACTGTAGATGCTGCCTGGGGTGTATGTCGTACTCTCGCCCGAGACCGAATACTGCCGAGGGCGACTGGAGGTAGGAAGGCGCACCGTTGAAGGCGGTGCTCCGTTCAGGGCTTCGCGAGCGCATAGGCCACGGTCGACCGCCAGCCGCTGAGCATGTAACTGGGAGTTCGCCACCAAGTTAGGATTGTGCCACACAACTGCGCGTGGGGCACAAGCGCTTACGGAAAGGGCAGCTAGGACCAGCGAAAAGACGTGGATTATCTTGAACATGCCGCCTGTCTCCGTGAGTTGAAGTGATCGCCATTCGAACCAGATCTTTACAATGTAGACAATGGCAACGGGTGTCACCTAGCCAGCCCTCACGAGGCGCCCGGACTTACTGTCAGTCGAGCATGCATGCGACCCGGACAACCCGCTGGGGATTGAACCGTGTTCCATCAAGACCGGCTGTTTCAGCGATGTTTAGGTCTGAGGCCACTGACTTGGCGTCCGATTATCCAAGGCGTGTCCCACCTTACAGTAGAGATCGCGATTCGGTGGCATCGTTGCTCAGCCGCAGTTGCCTCCTGATCGAGAGGCCTTAAAAGAGGTCCATAAGCGTTTTCGCGCTTCGCAGCTTGTTCAGGGATGTGTATCGCGGTCCCTGCATCAGTCCGGCTGGTGCACTTCCAAATGGAATAGGACCAAACTCAACGGGTGGTTCTGAAACGATCAATTGATACTTGCCGTTCTCCCCGTAAGGCTCGATCTTTTCCACCGCCGCATAGTGTGTCACGGCGGGGCTTTGTCAGGTTGGGGACATAGGGGCCAAATCGCACCGAGGCTGGCGCAGCCCTCATCTCGTCGGTGCAGTCCCGGTCACATCGCGCCAAGCGCTGAACGCGGCGCTGAGGGCGTCGCGGTGTTGGTCGGCGGTCAGGCGGTGACGACGGAGTTGGAAGTGGTTGTGGATCCGGCAATGGGTGGAGAGGAATCGCTGTGCATGACGCGGTGACTTGAACCGCTGCATCTGCCGTTCTCGTCGTCGTGTCGGCTGGTGTGACACCTCGGCGCGGTTGTTGAGATAGCGGCTTTGCCGATACTCCGCGCCCGGCAGGATCTCGCGCTTCGCGGCAGCGTAGCTGCGCAGCTTGTCCGTCACGATCACGCGGGGCACGTACTGCAGTCCCTTCAGAAGCTTGCGGAAGAACCGCTTGGCTGCTGTGGTATTGCGTCGGCTCTGGACCAGGATGTCGAGTACGTGACCGTTCTGATCCACCGCGCGCCAAAGGAGATGCTGCTTCCCGCGGATGCGGATGAACACCTCGTCCATGAACCACTTGTCGCCCGGCCGTGGCCGGCGTCACTTCAGCTCGTTCGCGAACAGCCGGCCGAAGCGCAGGCCCCAGTCCCGAATGGTCTCGTAGCTGACCACGACCCCTCGTGCGGCCAGGATCAGTTCGACGTCACGCAGGCTGAGGCTGAAGCAGTGGTACAACCACACCGCGTGCTGGATTACCTCGGCCGGATAGCGGAAGCCTCGGTAAGGGCTGGGGGGCGTCATGCAGCGGAGACTGCCACCGTCCTGCCGGACCTGCTAACCTGACAAGGCCCCGGCCAGTTCTGGATCCGGTAGCGAGCCTTCGGAATGCGATGGCGGCGGGCGGCATTATGCTTGAAGGGCATGCCCGAAATCGTAATGGCTCGGTAGCAACCGGGCTACCGCCGGTCCATGCACCAACGCCACGACGGGCGTCAACGCGCCATGGTGTTGAGCATGGGTGAGCGCTGGAGGTGAGAACCATGGCTGATGACGACAAAAAAGACGCTGGCGCACGGTACAGCCCGCGACCAGAAGTTGATGAGGACATAACCTTGCCAGGTCAACGCCAAAAATATGGCCTTGACTTCAAGGTTTCCGATTTAGCCGCTGGCCAGACAGTTGCATTGAAGTTTGTCGAGAAGCTCACGCAGCAAGAGTTCAGCATGACTGACTTTGATGCCACCATGCTGGCTCGTAACATCAAGACTGGGAAGTGGAACGAACCGGTAGAATGGGTCGCGTCGAGGGACGGTGTGCGGAACGGCGCGAAGGGACAGTGGAGAGTCCAACTCAACGTTGATGATGCAACGTCCAACTCAGATAAAAGCCTAGGACCAACCTCACCTCACATCGGCTATACTGCCGAATTTAAGGGGAGTCCAGGATATTATATAAAGAAAAAAGGACATGTTGTGGCAAACGCTGTAGAAGCGTGCCGACTAGGTCTAGATGAGAGAAAGAAATTCCACACCCTTAAGCAAACCGATCCTACTGAGGCAACGAAGAAATTTGACGCTTATCATAACCGGCGCCGCTGAAACGTCTGGACACCTCTAAAAACCCCGCCGACACGGCTCTGTGCATGCCTTAAGCCCTTGAATTATTTAGGTGCTAAATGTGCGTCTGGGAGGTTTTTAGAGGTGTCCGTCTGATGAATTCTTTCCTCCCCTCATTGTTGCGGAGACAACTAGAGTACTTTCGGGTTTGATGTATTCAGAAGCAGCCGGAAAAGATTGAGCAGAGTTGCTTGGCCAAGTCGCATGTGTCGCCAACTTCCTCTGGGTCCCAAGCAAATTGAAATTGTTCTAGGAAGGATAGAAAGCGAACGTCCGATTTTGTGCAAATCTAGCGGCCGTGTGCGTCCGGTCATTAGCATCACACGTGCGCTGTACTTTTCGATAAATCCATCGCATCAAAACTCAGTACAGTGGTTTCTTCGGCTTTCATTTTGAGGGAAAGACGCAGGCCGCCGCTGACTACCGGAAGTGGAAAACTGATGAGGCTTGCCTGATTTTTCAGAGCTTCCCGTACGCCAGCATGGTTCTTGACTAGGTTCTCCGTGATCGTCTTGAGTTTGATTGGGTTTGTTTCATATTTTTTCATCGCATCCGCCACTTTCATAACATTGCGGTCGAATTTACGCACCATTGCGACAAGTTCGACCATCTCCGGCAGATTGCGAAAATACTTATTGAGGCCTCCCAGAACCAAGTCGATAGAGAAATCGAAGTCAACGCTTGCGCCATCGAAGTCGCTGGGCACGGCCGCATTGTACCCGACGACGAAATTCACTCCGGCAGCGCCGCCAAGGCCGAGGCCGATCGTCGCCGACTGCTGTTGAAACAAGCACCAGCGTGTTAGGCGTGGCACAGATGTGAAATCCTGCATCGAGAATAGAAAGCCGGTTTGCTTGCCAATCCCGAAGATAACTTCACCACCGCTTTCAAAGCCGAACCCCGCCCAGATACCGTTTGCCCAAGACATCGATACCCTCCCGCACTCGCTCATCCTACATCATTTACCGTATCGAGTTCCACCAACAGTTCTCTTCGGGATCGGCGTTGGTGCATGGACCGGCGGTAGGCCGGTTGCTACCGAGCCATTACGATTTCGGGCATGCCCTTCAAGCATAATGCCGCCCGCCGCCATCGCATTCCGAAGGCTCGCTACCGGATCCAGAACTGGCCGGCTTACGAGGCTGGCCTGAAGCGGCGTGGTGACCTGACGCTCTGGCTCGATGAGGACGCCCTGACTGGGTGGCAGGCATCGCGGCGGAGCACGCCCGGCGGCCAGGCCTGGTACTCGGACGCGGCGATTGAGTTGGTGCTGATGCTGCGGCTCGTCTTCCACCTTGCTCTGCGCCAAGCTGAGGGCTTCGCCACAAGCGTGCTGCGGCTGCTCGGGCAAACGCTGCGCGTCCCGGACCACACGACCTTGAGCCGGCGCAGCCGCAGCTTCGCCGGACGGCAGCCAAAGATCGTCCCACACGGCCCGCTGCACC
This sequence comes from Roseomonas sp. WA12, assembly GCF_054165765.1. NCBI lineage: Bacteria > Pseudomonadati > Pseudomonadota > Alphaproteobacteria > Acetobacterales > Roseomonadaceae > Roseomonas > Roseomonas sp. WA12. Next base: position 212,556 of record NZ_JBSTUI010000003.1, read on the forward strand.
TGCTGATCGACAGCACCGGCTTGAAGCTGTTCGGCCAGGGCGAGTGGGATGAGGAGAAGCACGGCCGGACGCGTCGCTCCTGGCGCAAGCTGCACCTTGCCGTGGATGCCGGCAGCGGCGAGATCGTCACCTGCCTGCTGACCGACAACACCACCGATGATGCTGGTCAGCTGCCAGCGCTGCTCGAGGTAATCGAGGACGAAATTGCGTCCGTGACCGCGGACGGTGCATACGACGGCGAGCCGGTGTACCACGCCGTTGCCAGTCATCAGCCCAGTCAACCGCCCGCCGTGGTCATCCCGCCGCGTGCTTCGGCGGTGCCGAGCACGGAGAATGCCGAGGCGCCGAGCCAACGCGATCGCCACATCCGGCTCATCGCCGAGAAGGGGCGCATGGCTTGGCAGAGAGCGACCGGCTACGGCCGGCGCAGTCTCGTGGAGACCGCGGTCGGGAGATACAAGACGATCATCAGCCCGAAGCTGCGCGCTCGCCTCTTGCCTGCCCAACAGGGCGAAGTCGCCATGGCCGCTCGGGTGCTCAACTGCATGATCCGGATAGCGAAGCCAGTCTCGACACGCGCTGCCTGAAACCTCGGACTGGGTGGGGCCAGCCCTGTCTGCTTACTCGCATCCGTGCACCAACACCTGATGCGGCCCTACGCGGACGTAGCAGTTTGACCGTGTGGTTCACGGATGCGGCGATCGCGGCCTGGAAGGCCGAGCCCCGGACCACGCGGGGCGGACAGCCGCGGTATTCGGGGCTGGCCATCTTCACGGCCCTGACGCTGCGGGCCGTGTTCCGCCTGGCCTTGCGTCAGACCGAAGGCCTGATCGGCTCCATCATCGCCCTGCTCGGTCTCGACCTGGCTGTGCCGGACCACACGACCCTGAGCCGCCGGGCCGACACGTTGGAGGTGCCGGAGCCCAAGTCCGGCATCCGTCCCATACACCTGATCGTCGACAGCACGGGGCTGCAGTTATGTGGCCCGGGCGAGTGGCTGATCGAGAAGCATGGGAGCAGGGCACGCCGGTCATGGCGCAAGCTGCATATCGGTGTGGACGCTGACACCGGGCGGATCGTCGCGTCCACCCTGACGACGAACGACATCGATGACGCCTCGCAGGTCGGTCCCTTGCTCGACCAGGTCGCGGACCCAATTGCCTCATTCACCGCCGACGGCGCTTACGACCAGGACGGCGTCTACGCTGAGGTTGCGGCGCGGTACCCGATGCGGCTGTCATCGTTCCACCAAGGTCCAGTGCTGTGCCAAGCGCCACGGCCGAGACGGCGTCGACCTAGCGGGACCAACATCTGCGGACCATCGCGGAGCGGGGGCGCATGGGCTGGCAGAAGGCGTCGGGCTACAACTGGCGTGCCCTCGTCGAGGCTGACATCAGTAGGTTCAAGCGCGTCATCGGCGGCGCGCTGCGGTCGCGCACTGACAGGCGCCGCGCGACCGAGGTGGCCGTCGCTGTCAGTGTGCTGAACCGCATGCTTGAACTTGGACGCCCGGAGTATATCCGGCTCGCGTGATTCCGTCCCTGCCGCTCGCCGACTGCGCCTCCAAGCTGGTCCGTGCAACACAGTCACTGTGAACCACAGAGAACAACGTTCACGACGACCCTACGCCGATGTGTCAAACGCGGATGATATCTCGATACTTTATGGCAAATTCACGGACAGGCTGGACGGTAATGCCCGTAAGCGCCTGCTGCCAGACCGAGCGCATGTCCGGTATGTAGAGCTGGAGTACGTTCCGATCTCCCGGATAGGAGCCGCCCCCGTCAACGGAGTAAGTGCCACGATAGGTTTTGCCAGGCCTTACTGGCGCTCCCCTTCCTTCATAGGCGTCGAGCCGTGCAGCGATGGTCGCCCGCACAATTCCATCGGCGTGGTTCCATTCCCATGGCACGGCGAGCGAAGCGCGCGCCATCTGCGACAGGTTCAGTCCTCGGCTTGAGCAGCCATGGATGATCTTGAGTAGCTGGTCGTAGTCTACCCACCAGCCGCCGCCCTGCTGCTTGTTCGGGCTGTCCTGAAGATCGACGAAGCGGTAGTAGCAGGACCCGACATAAAGGCTCGCGCGGTTGGGATTCTCGATACCGCCGTTGCGCTCGACTATGCCGCCGCGGGCGGAGAAGTAGGTGTCGTGTTCGCTCCAGCCCCAGCCTCTAGCAACCAATCCCCAGTGCGGCTTATCAAACGCAGCGGCGTTCAAAGCTTTCGCCATCCACCTCTCCTGGCAGTCGCACCGTTCACTCGGACTTGGTTGCGGTTCTCAAACGTAACAGCAATTTGGACCCTGGAAAAGGCCTGCAGCCGGCTATCATGTCTGCCGTCCTATGCAGCTGGACCTTGGTGCATGGATCGTCCGGTTAGGCATCCTCTGGTAGGCTGGCGTGAGAGCTGCTCCTCGATGGCTAATGAGGCGCCCGCCATGCCGTTCAAGGCCGATGCCGACCGTCGGCACCGTATCCCAAAGCAGCGGCACCGGGTGACGAACTGGCCCTCCTACGAGGCTGGACTGCGTGCCCGCGGCAGCCTCACCCTGTGGTTTACGGCAGAGGCTATCGAGGCGTGGGGCGCAGAGCCCCGCACTGGCCGTGGTGGTCAGCCCCGCTACTCCGCCCTGGCAATCACCGCGGCGCTGACACTGCGGGCGGTGTTTCGCCTGGCGCTGCGGCAGACGGAAGGCCTCATCGCCTCCGTCATCGGCCTGCTCGGACTCGACCTCGCCGTACCCGATCACAGCACCATAAGCCGCCGGGCCGAGACGATGGAGGTGCCGCGTCCTCTGCCGGGGCGCGAGCCCGTGCACCTGCTGGTGGACAGCACGGGACTGAAGCTCTGCGGCCCCGGTGAGTGGCTCGTGGAAAAGCACCGCACAAGGACGCGGCCCGGGTGGCGCAAGCTTCATCTCGCCACCGATGCCGACACCGGGCGGATCGTCGCGTCGGCACTGACCGACAAGGATACCGATGATGGCTCGCAGGTCGGGCCTTTGCTCGACTAGGTCGACGGGTCCGTTGCGTCCTTCACCGGCGATGGAGCCTACGACCGGGACGACGTATACGCCGGGGTCGCTGCCCGGTATCTGGCGGCCGGCGTCATCGTCCCGCCCCGATCAGGCGCGGTAAGGAGCGATACGGCCGAGACCGCGCCGACGCAGCGGGACCGACATATGCAGACTATCACCGAGCGCGGCCGCATGGGCTGGCAGCGGGCGTCAGGGTACGCCTGGCGCGCCGTCGTGGAGGCCGACATCTCGCGATGGAAGCGCGTCATCGGTGAGGTTCTACGCTCGCAGGCCGATGGCCGTCAGGCAGCCGAGATGGCCGTCGCCGTTGCCGTGCTGAACCGCATACTCGAGCTCGGACGCCCGGAGTACGTCCGCCTCACATGAACCCAGATCAGGGTAGGGCGCCGTCCGCCCACACCCGCGAGCCATGCAACAAGGTGGGCCCTCGCAGTAAAATTCTGTTCCGCTGTCGCTCAGCAGGTCGGTGCCGTGGGTGTCCCACATGCGGCCGAGCTTCTCGGCAAAGGCTTCCGGGGATTGCCAGCCGGCCAGTTCATCTTTCTAGGCTCGGTAATCTCCACGCCGATCACTCACTCCTCAGCCCCTCCCCTTCTCACGCGTCGTAATGGCTTCCTCTTGGGGGCCATTGCAGTGACGGAAAGGCACCCGCTGATCCTGCCCTGATAGGATCGGGCAATGCCGAAACCACGTTCAACAGAACCCCCGTCTCCTGGCCCGCCGCGGAAGCCCAGAGCGCCTTCAGGCCGCCGTAGGCCGGAGTTCCACTGGATGGCCGAGATTATCTCATGGCGATGGGACTATTCCCTGGGCGTCAACAATATCCCCCACCTGATCGATGGCATCTACCTGGAGCATCGGGACCTCGAACTGTCAGCCTGGATGATCCGCCCCGTTGCTCAACAGGGTGAGCAGTTCGACATCACCATCACCCCGGACTTCAATCTGGATGTACGCCGGATCAGCGGCGATCCGCCTCGCGACGTGGCGATCCTCCAGAGGTCACGGCGCCAGTCGGAGGTCATTCTCCGCATCCCTCCGGATGCCCTCGCCCTGTTGCTGATGGCCTTCTCTGCCGGGCACCTCAAGTACCTCACCCTCACGAGCGATCCTCCCGTGCAGGGATCCTCGATCATCACGGGCTGGGATCTCAGGCGGGACTATGACCCGGGCGACCTTCCGGCTGAGAAGCTAGATCGGCCGCCTCGAGCAGCACGCCGTGTTGCCGGGCAGGCCCGTGAAGCGAATCGGCGTTAGTCCCCTATAGAGGGACCCGCCTCTAGCCATGGGCGTACAGACAAGATTCTAGCAACTGCCTGTCAGTTCCGACCTGAGCGCTACTGTAAGTAGACGTGGAGGACGATGTTGCTGACCGGCCTGATGCTTCACGGTGGCACGCGTAGCAACCCGGTTGAACTCCCCTGGCTGTGACCCTGCTTTTCGCCAACTCATTTGGGGCGGTTGCGGTTTTGGTGCGCACGCTGCCAACGAGATTGCTGACAGCAGCACGCACATTCCGGCGACAATCTTGCCCATGAGGCCCCCCGCAACAGGTGCCCGGCGGACGCGCCTTCATCCGAGGTAGCACAGGGCGAGGGCAGGCCAAGTCACCTAGCCGCACGCCTGGGATGTAGGCCGCTTTCACCCGACGTCGGATTCACCGTGATGGTTTCTGGAAGGTGGGTCATCTTCTTCGTGCCGGTCCCCTTCCCGCTCAAGAGCTCTTCACGCTTGCACAGACCCGCTTCAGCGACAGTTAGGCCGCTGCAAGCTAGCTCGTGACCCATGGAGGGCAGTCGCGTTATGAGGATTGAGGTTCTGAAGGCAGCGATGAGCGGGGAGCCAGTCGACTCCTTCGACAGTTGGCTACGTGAGGTCCTTCAGAAAAAGTTTGATGACCTGCACGGCAGGCCTCCCTTCGATCTGCCAGCAGAGCCTGCGCCTGTCCTCGGAAATCCCAAAGGGAAAGGCCCGCTTAATGGAGGAGGCGGTGTGGCAGTGTCGCCTGACGTGGCCAGAGAGGATGGAGAGGTGAGCGATGACCGGGTTTCCGAGCGACCCCGCTGACGTTTGGATACGCGAACAAATGCAGGAGTTGAATGACATAGCGACCGGTTAACGGCCTCACTGGCCGATGAAACAAGTGCCTATCCCTGGTGTTCCGAGACGAGAAGGTCCGCTCGATGGAGCGGAAGACGTTGCGGCAGTGCCGAAAGGAAGAGGTCCGCTTATTGGAGGTGAGGGCGCAGCAGTAATGCCCAATACGACCGAGGAGGACGGAGAGGCGTTTTAAATCTTCTCCCCGCTACTCGACGTATAGCCTGAGTTGGCTAAGCAGGTTCGGGCTTCTGCCTTCCGGAGTAGCGTCTTCAGCTTGAAGGCTTGCTCGATCGGGTTCAGATCAGGGCTGTAGGGAGCCAGGCGGAGCAGGCTGGCGCCTGTGGATCTGATCATCTCGCGGACAGTGGCGACCTTGTGGGTGCAGATGCCACTGGGCCAAGAGTGGCGTGGGGAGGCGCCTGCTCCAGCACTTCGCGATGGATCCAGATACGGAATACGCGATGCTGGACAGTATGGTGTTGCACACCCACCCGCACGCTGCGGGTGCAAAAAAAGGAGGCATGAGTAGGGTCGTGGATAAGTCGGAACACAATGACTTTTTGGGGAAGATCAAAACGTTGTTAGAAAGCGGAAGGCTTCGGGGGTTTGTCACTTATGACGAGCTGAACCGGGCATTGCCGCCGGAGAACCATTCTTCAGAGCAAATTGAAGACACGTTGGCACTGCTGCGGGATATGGGCATCAAAGTAGTAGAGTGACGATGAGGATGATCCCGTCGACCGGCTGGTGATCCCTCCCGAGTAGAACCGAACAGTCCGCTTGCTGTCGTTCTCCAGATGCTCCCAGTTTGCGCGCACCAGTTTCACCAGCACCGCCGAGACAGAGAAACGCCTGCCTTCCCGGCCGGCTCGCTCCACCGCCACGAGGCGTAGCAGCATCAGCACGGCCGGCAGCTCCATGCCCAGCCGCTCCCCGATCGCCTTTAGATCGTGCCCCTCGGCCAGCGTCTGCCGCGCCACCCTGACGCGGGCTGATGCCGGCGGGGGTCGATCTCGGTGTACTGGCCAAGCTTTCCCAGCCTCCGCCAATCGCGATGCAGACAACTCCGCCAGCGCCGCCAATCAGGTTTTGATGCGCGGTAGTCCAGCCATAGGACGGGCAGGATAGCACGCCCTCAAACAAACGTTTGACGAAGTGAAACGAGTGGGCATGCTATTGCCCGATGAAGGTTCTGGTGCACCAACGGGCGACTGCTGGTAGTGTCGGCGTCTGAACCAGACTGCAGCGGAGATCGCCATGCGACGCGTCACAGAAGCTCCTATAGCGGTTAAGGGGTAGCTGTGGCGGTCTGGGGTGGATGGGCCGGGCGGCAGAGATAGCAAAAAATCTCGCGGGCGACGTAGCACTTGAGGCATCGAATGATCTCGGACTTTGTCTCGCCCTCGGCTGTCCGCCGCCGGACGTAGTCGAGGGTGGGCTGGTGGCCCCGCATGCTGACGATGACGACGCGACAGAGGGCGGCATTCGCTTGGCGGTTACCTCCTCGGTTGAGCCGCTGGCGGGTGGTCTTGCCCCTGGAGGCCGGGGCGGGACAGGCGCCGCACAGCCTGGCCAGAGCCGCTTCGGAGTGGATGCGCTCGGGGTTATCGCCGACGAGGGGTCGTATTCAAGATCAACGGCGTGACGCATCGGCTTTGGCGCGCTGTCGACCAGACCAGGATGGGGCTTGACGTGCTGGTGCAGAGCTGACGGGATCAACAAGGTCGTGCCAGTCTGGCGCGCGTGCTTGTAAGCTAACGGCGTGTGGCCGGCGACTTTCCCAAGCTCCAGGCGCTTTGAGCCTGGGTTGTTACGGAGTAGGTTCTCTCAAACAGCCTGAAGATCGGCCAGCGTGGAGACCAACAATTGACCCCCGCCGAAATCGAGGAGCGCTTCCTCAAGCAGCAAGCGCAGCTAAACATGCTGTACATCCTAGTCGGCAGCCTGGTTGAAACACAGCCGGAGCTCGTCATCAAGGAAGTTAGACGTATGGTCATATCGGTAGCCAAACAAACTGCGCCAGACAAGCCGATGATTGGAACGCCGGGACAGGAGGTCATGCACGGGTACCAGCATGAAGAGGCTCTCCGCTTCCTCCAATCACTGGGCGATCTCGGAAAATAACTAGACAGGTTGCCCCGAGTACGGCTGAACAGCACATAACGAGCAAGGCCGTTTTCTACTCGTTGCTCAGGCGCAGGATAGCCAGCACAGCGTCCAGTATTGCGGGAACTGCCGGGCGAGCAAGTGCACTACGGGCATGCAGTAGAGATTCAGTGAGGAGGCCGCCAT
>NZ_JBSTUI010000004.1:0-44809 GCF_054165765.1 Roseomonas sp. WA12
GTCCCCGGTGTACTCCATGGCCCACACCTGATCGGAGGAGTAGAGGACCATGGCGTTGCGGAGGACGGCGCCGTCGATCCAGCCGCCCTCGATCTGCGCGATCTCAACCTCGTTCGCGATGGTGGACAGGTCAGTCACGTCCCAGGAGCCGGGCGTCTGGTCGGCGAGCGTGACGTCGGACCACTTGACCATCGCCGGATGCACGACAGAGCCCTTCGTGACGTTGATGGCGACGAGGACGTCCTTGTAGGCGCGCAGGGACTTACAGCGGTGCGCAGGATCCCAGGCAGGCAGCTCGACGAAGCGCGTCGCGGCTGGCAGGAAGGCGGCCGGCGTGTGGGTTGGGCGGTTGAGGTACGCGACCCCGCCCAGGAAGCAGCCGGTCCACTGTTCGTCGCTGGCGAGCGGCGCGCGGCCTGTGGGCGTGATGTCCTCGGGCGTCGTCGTGGGGTCGACGTAGCGGGTGATCGACCCGTCCACCGTGCCGAGCATGACATGGTCGTAGCCACTCGCGGGGCGGTAGCCGAAGCAGAACGTGGGGTCAGCCGAGAGGCCCGACTTCATGAGTCGGAAGATCGGCGCGCGAGACGCCTTCCCGTCGGCGAACCACACGTTGGTGCCGTAGGAGAAGGCGTTGCTCGGGAGGTCGTAGGGGTGAGGGTCGAGAAGCACACCCCGCTCCGCGAGGTTGCGGACAGGCAGGGTGGTCATGGGGTTCAGGCCTTCATGCAGAAGATGAGCTTGTAGAAGGGCGGGATGGCGTTCGTGGTGACGGTGTGAGAATGCTCGCCGTTCACCTCGATGCCGTGGCCGTGGGAGCCGTCGGCGTTCATGGAGACCCCGTGGGTGTGGACGCCGTCGGCGTTGATCCCGTGGGCGTGCGCCGCGCCGCTGCCGGCGGCTTCGGTCTGATCCGGTACAGTCGCTGTGCCAGCCCACGCAGCGGTGGGGCCCGAGATGACGCCAGACCCCGTGGGATGGTAAGTACCGTGCGTATGCGGCGGGAGCTGGTCGACTGTGAGGGACGCGCCGTGGGTGGCGCCGCCATGGTTGTGCGAGCCGGCCTCAAGGATGGAGATGCCGTGCGAGTGCGCGCCCGCCGCGACGACGATGTGTCCGTGCCCACCGTTCGACGAGGTCGACGCGGTGTACGACGCAGCGCCTCCCGTTGCGCCAACCTCCGGTGTCAGACCCCCGAGGATGAAGCGGTTGCGGAGATCGGGCGTGCCGTTCGTGCCGTCGCAGAGCAGCCAGCCGAGCGGCGGGGCGCTGAGGTAGAACGGGACGATGGCGCCGTAGGGTACCAACCGGTTGCCGTCCTGCATGATCGCGGGGGAGGACACGGGGCCGCTGAACGCGGTCCAGCCGCTCACCCGGTCGATGGTCATGTGGATGACGGGGAGTGTGCGGTTGGCGAGCGAGGAGAAGATGCGGAAGATGTTGGGCAGACGGTCGATGCTGAAGACCGGGCCGTTCGCCGCTCCCTCGAGATCGATCTGCGCGCCCTCTGTCGCGCTCGCGGGGGCCTCCACAGCGAGGACGCCGGGTACCGCGCCGCGGCCGATCACGCGGTTGATCTGCTCGCTGGACGCGGAGATCACCTCGGTGACGTTCGGGAAGGTGGACTTCAGGGCCTGCTTGATGAGGCGGATGTGCGGCGCGCTGGAGCGCACGGGGTCGGTGTCGAGCGGGTTCGTCGCGTCGAGCTGGTCGATGCGCGCTGCGTTTTCGATGGGCATGGAGGGCGGACCTGGTGGTGGCCCACACGGGCCCTGTTGGAGGGACCCGGCGGGGAACCGGAAGGCGGTAGGGTGTTCTGCGCGATGGGGTGGGGGTCATCCCCGTGGGGGTCGGGAATGATTAACAACAACGACGACATTAACCGGCGTTTTGAAGCGACTTCTGATCGAACCCATGGGGGTCAATGCACACTGTGGCGCACACTGGCGACCGAGCGTCGCGTTCGCCCATCTCAATCAACGCGCTAGGAATCACAGACACAAACCCAACGGATTGCTGACTGTGATTCCTAGAGCATGGACAAGGGGAGAGAGGGGATGGACGTAGAGACGTATAGGCGGGGCGAGGTGGAAGACCTGGTGTAATTCCACGCGTTGCTATGGTGGTATAGCTTCTCGATGTCGTGAAGATAAAAATGGATTCGCAACTGGGCGATCTGGCTTTGGTCGGGGCGACCTCTAAGGGATGCGCTTATTGGCAAATCGTGGCGCATCAATGAGTTAGCCAATCCGGCCCCGAATTATTCAATGCGAATGCGGAAAGTTTAGCGTTTGCGATTGCACCGATCCGCAGACGTGCTAGATAGAGATCACCGAACGGCGCCGACCAGCCGAACGCGGCGGACCAGACCCCGCACAAGTCTCCCCGACACAGAGGGGCGCGCACTGCGATAGGCCTTCCCGGCATCTACCTAGGGAACCACCACTAGCTCTTTCCTCCCGCGACGCCTCTTGAAGCGTGATCGTCTGGTCATGCTTCACGATGCGCCGAGCATCGCCGCCCAGTCGCACGGGCGGACCCTGCCAATGGAGAGAACATCATGATCACGCTCTGCTACCTGCCGATCAACGCGGCCTGGACGTTCATCTTCCACCACGCCGAGAGGGCCGCCCACACTGGTACGCCGATCTCGATGGGGAACTACGGAACCCTGTTCGACAACCGAGACGACGCAGCCCACGCAGCCGAGTTGATGGGGCTGAAGGTTGGACGCGGCGGCGAGACAGTCCCGGCCTGAAACTACACCGATCCGCCGACGTTCTATGCCTCGCGTCCGCCACATGGTCCGCCGTGTGGCGTGGTGAAGCATCGAGCTTCAACGCCCAGTCGCACGGGCGGTCCCTGCCAATGGAGAAGACATCATGACCCGCGACCAGCTCGCCTCCTCGCCCGCCCCGGTTTCCCTTGTGATGATCCCCGTATCTGACGGGCCGAAGCGCGGTGCCTACCGCTGGGCCATCTACTGCACCAGCGCCGAGGGCGGTCCCGCCGTCCTCTGGGGGCCCTACTGCGACCCCGAGATGTCGGACAAGGCGAAGAAGGCCGCCGCTGCCGCCGAGTGGCCCGGAATGGTCTACCAGCCGATGACCAACAACCGCGACTTCCCCGCCTTCCACTTCGCCCTAGAGTTCGGCCCGCAGTCCTGGGGTCGAGACGGCGCCGTGCAGGCGTTCGCAAAGACCCTGGCGCGACACATCGGGCGCTCCCTACAGATCACCGCGCTGACCGGCTGGAACGCCTCCCCCATCACCGCCGATCCCGCGGACTGACTACACCGATCCGCCGACCTAACCCTTCGTAGACCCTCACACCCGCGTGGTCCTTCGGGGCCGCGCGTAGTGAAGGCCTGCATAGCCGCGACGCGGCTCGCGCGAAGCGCCTTCGCCCCCGGATCGCACGGGGAGACCCCGCCACATGGAGACGTACAGACATGAAGCCTCGATACCTCGAGACGGTCGCCGCCGAGCTGCCAAACCTGCTGACCGGCCTTCGCGCCGTGTCCAAGGAAGAGTTCTTCGCCGAGGTGGGTCCGCGGGACATCGTCCTACGGACGCCGCGCTTCCTGGCGCGGCGTGGGCACCTACTGGATCGAGCCGATGTGACCGAGTGGGAGACCCGGCAGAGGATCCGCGTCGGGGTCTCCGTGAGCGGCTGGGCGGGCGCCCCCGCGCGTCCCGTCACGTCCTACTACCTCTCCGGGGAGGCCTGACCCATGGCCCACATCGAAACCGCCCGCGTCAGGGTGGGCAACAACAAGGGCCGCCCTCGCGTGTGGTTGGACGGCGCCCGGTTATTACGGGCCGGGTTCATCGGGGGCACGACGTACTTCTATCGCGCGGAGGCTGGGCGGCTGGTCTGCCAGCTTGAGCGTATGGAAGACCCCACGGGGGCCCGCAAGGTGACCGGCAGGCCAGACGGCAAGCCGATCATGGACCTCACGGGGTCGGACGTCCGCACCCTCCTCGGCGACACAGGCGCGACGCACGTCGACGTCACGTTTGAGCCGGGTCGCATCACCCTCACGCCCAGCAAGGAGGCCTGACCCATGGCCGCAACACCTCCCTGGAAGGTTTTCCGGCGCGGCGAGTACGTCGCGTCCTGCCACTACGCCGAGGACGCCGCTGCGGTCGTCGGGTTGTCTGGCGGAGACGTTCGGTTCGGCGGACACGCCAAGCGGGACATCGTGTTCACAGAGGGTGCCGAGGAAGTGAGCGCGGCGGATAGCTACGACGGCGCCGCTGCGGTCATGCGGGACCGCGTAGAGGCACGCCTTGCCGCCGCGCGGAGGGCCTAGCCCATGATCGCCCTGCTCTACTTCTGGCTCCTCGTCGCGATCCTCGGCGGGTTAGTCTTCGGCGCCGTCGCCGCGCGTGGGGGAGACCACGCGTGAGCCTCACATCCTACCGCGTGCGTCTCTTTGAGACGTACCGCGCGCTGGTCCCCACGCTGGTCGTGGAGTTCCCCGCCAAGTCGCGACGCGCTGCACGACGACACGCACACGCCGCGGCGCTGCTCGCCGGTTGTGCCTTCTGGACCGTGGAGGGCTGACGCATGGACGGCTTCCCGACCATCCCGCCGATCCTTCGCGACCCTCTTCCGCCCGACAGGTGGCGCGAGGTGGACGCCTTCTTATCGGGGGTCTTCTGGACCGCCTTATTGATGGCGGCACTGCTGCTCTTTCTGGTGTTCCCGTAGCCCGACCAGGTCACGACAGATGCTCGATGTGGGGCCCTGTCGTGACCGTTTTGTCGCAGCTCGACGCGAGACATTCTGTCAACCCGCTTACCGCTGGCGGAATGTCTCGCGACGTGCTGGACTCAGCGTCGCTTACACATCACATCGCGTTTCTCCCCTGGCGGGGGAGAGGGGAGACCCGTGCGAACGCACGATGCGCGCCGTCTGCCATGGCGCACCGTGTGGGGTCTCCCCGCCATCCGTCCAGAGAGGCCTACAGAGGCCTGCACGTCCCTCGATGGGGCTACCCTAGCGCGGCTGTTCGCAAAGCCCCTGGCGGCCCCTCCAAGCCCCTCCTAGCACCATGTGGAGACATCGCCATGCCTACACATCCCGATCATCCTCTGGTCGGACGTCGCGTATCGTGGCGTCCTCGCTCTCGGGGGGATCTCCGCGTCCTCGCCGCGTGGGCGGGGAGCTGGGTCGTAAGGCTCGTCGCCTCGTCCCCCTCGCCTGGGGTCGGCACCGCCGCCCTCGTCGCCCCTGAGACAGACGCAACGGCAGCGAAGAGTCTCACGCGCTGGGTCCCTGTCGAGCGGGTCAACCTGTTGTAGTTGCAGGGTTTGCCAATAAGCGCATCCCTAAGGCCAAGAGGCCTATCGTTAAGTCCAGCCGAACGGCCCTAGACGTTCCGCCCAACGATCAGAGGACGAGGGTCGAAGAACCCTCTCCTACACGGGGTCTCCCTCCGAAGGAGAACCACGCGAACAACTTCAAGTAATACAACCGTACTGCCTCACGCATTCGTAGGGAGGAACACAATGAGAACACTGGCGAATCGCGCTCTAAGCGTGTTGCATAACCTAACCTTCCCGTGGTTAGTCTTGGGTCCGCAGACTGGTGTAGGGCGTTTGGCCGGTCTGCAAGTATATCTGAGAAACAACCAGAGGTGCCAAGATGGCAAACCTGTCAAAGCCGATGCTCGGCCGTGGAGTGAATGCTCAAAAGCTCAAGCAGGAGCTGGGCGATTACATCAAGTCTCGACGCACTGCACTTGGATACACCCAGGCGCAGCTCGCGAAGGCTGTGGGAATGGAATACTATACGGCTGTTAGCGCTATCGAATTGGGCAGGAATGTGGTCCCGCCTGAGCGGTACTACGCGTTCTCCAAGGCCCTCGGGATAGACCCTCAGGAGTTCATGAAAGTTGTCTTGCAGAAGACTAACCCCTGGGCTTATGTAATGCTATTCGCGGCGGACCCTAAGTCAGCCTCGGACAGACTGAACGCATTCCTTCCCGAGCGTTTCGCCGCCTCGGGTAAACCCTCTGAACAGGATGGATAATGCTCTCCCCCGCCACGTTAGCCGCGCTGCAGACTGCGGCTGATTCTCTGATCGCCTACATGGCGCCTGTACTGACGGTCGGCCTGAAGCCCGAGTTCGTCATCGAGCGCACCGAAGACGGCCAGCCTTACTGCTGGTTCAGCGACGCCTCCCTCGTCGGAAAACTGGGATTTGTTCTGACCCCGCACAAAGATTCGCCCGAGGGTCCGATCAGCTTCGTCGTCCTGGCGGCTGATGGCTTCACCGTCCTGTTCCGCGGGCAAGATGCCGCCGAGCTGACGGGCAACGCCGTCCTGGGCCCCCTGGTCGCCGCGCTCTTCGTGGCCACCCCTGGCGAGGACCCCGCCTGATGCGCCTGTACTCCCGCGAGGACAGCCCCTTCCTCTACGTCGCGCTCCCCGACGGGCGCCGCGTCTCGACCGGCGAGAGCAACCGCCGGAAAGCCGCCGAGGCCGCCAAGCGGATCCTCGCCGAGCAGCCCGCCCAGGCGCAGCAGGATATGACCCTCGCCGACGCCCTGGACGCCTATGTGGCTCGCACCCGTGCGAATGGCGGGGAGAGCAGCGCCGACGCCTACCGCCGGCTCGCCGACAAGACCCTGGGCCTGATCGGGGAGGGCAGTCGCTTCGCCATCCCCGGCACCACCCGTCTGTCGAAGATCGACGGCCCCCTGATCGAGCGGCTCCGCATCGCGCGGGCCCTCGAGGGCAACAAGGCGGGGACGCTCGGCAACGAGCTGCGCCTCCTCCGCGCCGCCGGCCGGTATGCCGCCGAGATCCTCGGGGCCCGCCCCATGGCTGTCACGAAGTGGGACGTGCCCGCGGACGCCGAGAAGGACCGCTACCTCTCCCGCGAGGAGTACGCGCGACTGCTCGAGGCGCTGGACCCCGACCGTCCCTCTGCCATCGGCCGCGCCGCCAAGGTGGTCGCCCCGAACGCTCGCCTGCGGACGCAGCGCCAGGATGCCCTAGACCTGGTCGTGGTGCTGACCTTCACCGGGGCGCGCTGGCAGGAGGCCGCGTCGCTCACCCGCAGCCGGGTCGAGGCGAAGATCGCCACCCTCTACGCCAAGAAGACCGGCAAGAGCCGCTCGGTTCCCCTGATCGACGAGGTCGTGGAGGTGATCGCCCGGCGCTGCGCGTCGACGAACGGGGAGCTGCTCTTCCCGGGCGCCGCGGGGGACGTTCCGCGGGTCGCCTGCCGCCAGATTGGCCGGGCGATGGACGCCGCGGGGCTGAACGACCCCTCGCTGGTGCTGCAGTACGGCCGCGCCACGATCCACACCCTGCGGCACACCTATGCGTCCTGGCTGCGGCAGGCGGGTCTGGGCCTCGACGAGATCCAGCCGCTCCTGGGCCACGCGTCTATCTCGCAGACGAAGCGGTATGCTCGCGTGCAGGGCTCCGAGGTCATGAAGCGCGCCGCGGCGGCCCTGGCCATCTGATCGTGCCAATAAGCGCATCCCTTAGCCAGGGGTGCCCATCCCGGTCTAACACCGGTCTGCACACATAGGACATCCGATGGAAGACCAGACCAGCATCTTCGACTTCAAGCGTGAGGCTGACTGGGAGCAGCTCGCCGTTCAGCGCGCCGTGCGGCGCTATGAGGCGGCCCTCCTGGCGGCCCAGAAGAACGGCGACCCGGCCTCCATGCCGCCCGGGCGGCGCGTCCTCTATGAGACCGTGCGGCCCGTCGCGGCGCGGATCGAGGAGATGCGCTCGCAGGAGTACCCGACCCGGCCGCCGGATTGGCTCAACGTGTTTCAGTCCTTCGGGGCTGACGTCTTGGCCGTTGTGGCCGTCTGCACCGCCCTCCGCGCCGGGATTCTGACGGCGAGTGTCGTCGGCACGACTTGTACCGTGTTCAACAAGCGGGTCGGCGTCGTCCTGCGGGATCAGGCGGACCACGACCGGTTTGTCGCCGAGCAGGAGGCCGCCCAGCGCAAGGCCGTCGCGCCGCTCCGCAAGGCCGCCAAGGTGGCCGCCGCCCAGCAGGACGCCGAGTTAGTCCGCGAGCTGTCCAAGGTGCTGTCCGAGACGCACGCTGACCAGCTCCTGAAAGATTGGCGTCGCCGACACCCCGAGGCCAACCGCCGGGCCTGGGGTCGGTTCGCGGCGCGCATCACGGGCGCCAGGTCTACCAAGTGGTCCGAGGATCTCGTCAGCTCCATCGGCGGGGCCCTCGGCGACGCCCTGGTGACCGGCGCCCCGGAGTGGTTCGGCAAGGATCAGGTCGGCGACGGCCTCCCGACACACCGCCCGATGTGCATCACGCTGACCCCCAAGGCCGTCGAGGCGATGGCCGACGCGTCCGCCCGCGCAGAGATCGCCCGCCCGATGCTGCGCCCCATGATCATCCCCCCGCTGCCCTGGCAGTACCGCGAGAAGGAAGCCGCCTGATGCAGGCCCTCACCACGCCCCTCGAGATCAAAGAGAACGACATCGTGGCCGGAACGGGTCCGCGGCGCGAAGTCATCTTCGACCTGACCGGCTACAAGGGCCCGGTCGAGATCCTCGCCGCCCTCCGCAGGGCCTACAACCTCGGCCGCCGCGACCAGCGGGAAGAGACCGGGGCGATCCTGCGGGGGATCATGGCATGACCCGCGAGGACATTGAGGAGATCCGCGAGCGCATCCAGCGCCTCGAGGAGGAGCTGGGCGAGGCTCGGATCGAGCTGCGTGAAGCGCTGGCCGCCCTGAAGGACGAAGAGGAATGACCCCGCCCTATATTATCGTGCCTGGGGTCTTCTCCCCGGCGCTTTGCCACAAGCTCATCGACCTCCACGGCACGACCAACCGCGAGAGCGGCTTCATGTGGCCGCAGGAGGACGGCAAGTACGCCGAGCGGATCGAGCCCAGTCTGAAGAGCCGCACGGACCACTATGTGACGGACCCGGTGACGACCTACGACCTCGTCAATGCCCTCACGAACCGCCTGATCCGACCGAATCTACCCCGCGAGTTCTGGCACATCGAGCGCCACCTCGTCGCCCGCTATGACGCGCCCGGCGGCCGGTTCGCCCCGCACACGGACAACCTGTTCCCCGGCACCCGGCATCGCCAGTGGGCGGTCTCCGTGGCGCTGAACCACGACTTCGATGGGGGCTTCCTCTGCCTCCACGACGGGCCCGGCCGGGGTATCGGCCCGCGCGCCGAGGCGGGTGACGCCGTGGTCTTCCCCTGCTCGCGGGAACACTCGGTCGCCCCCGTCACCCGCGGCTCCCGCTACGCCTACCTGACCTTCCTCTTCGACGACGCACACGAAGCCATCCGGCAGCGCGAGCTGGCCGAGCTGGCGATCCCAGGAGCCTGAACGATCATGGACGCACTCGAGGGCGGTTACTTCACCCACCGGCTCCCCGCGGTCCTCTCGACCGGACACCGCCACACCAGCGGTCTCCCCGAGCGGCCTATCTCCCAGCTCGACCTCGACGTGTCGAACACGCTGGGGGCGACCCCCTGGTCCCTGAACCGGGGCCTGCTGTGGACCGCGCGTACCCTGTTCGCCGCCCCCGAGGCGTGCGCCCTGATCCCTGGAGATTCCTTTCTGACCGTCCCCGAGAAGCTGGGCGACGACGTGTGGACCGGCATGGATGACGCCGCTCGCAAGAAGCACAAGGCGCAGCTCGGCAAGATCCACGGCGAGAACGCCTCGCGTCACGGCAAGCGGCAGGCCTTCCTCGACGCCCTGATGACGTGCGACGACATGGAGGAGCATCCGCGCTTCTTCTTCCCCTGGGTGATGGACTTCCGGGGTCGCCGCTACCCGGCCGCCTGCGGGGGTCTGAGCCCCCAGGGCAACGACCTGTCGAAGAACCTGATCCACTTCGCCGATGGCAAGCCGCTGGGCCCCACAGGCCTCTACTGGCTCTGCGTGCGGGCGGCCTCCTCGTTCGGGCACGACAAGCTCCCCCTGGACGCCCGCGTGGCCTGGGCCATGGACAACGTCGAGCTGTTCGAACGCATCGCCCGGAACCCGCTCGACTGGCGCCTCTGGTCCTACTGCCAGGAGACCGGCGAGGAGATCGGCGAGCCCTGGGCCTTCCTGGCGACTGCCATCGAGCTGGCCCAGGCGTTCCAGACGTCGCAGACCTACCGCGACGAATACCTCTCGCATCTCCCCATCCCGTTAGACGGGACGTGCAACGGTCTGCAGCACCTGTCCGCCATGGGGCTCGACCCCAAGGGCGCCCTCGAGACCAACCTCACGTCCTCCCCCGAGCGCCGGGACATCTATGTCGCCGTGGCGGACCACGCCCGCCGGCTGGTCGAGTTGGCCGCCGCCAAGGGAGTCCCCGAGGCGCTGGTCTGGATGGGTCACGTCAACCGCGGCGCTGTGAAGCGTGGCGTCCTGGCGACCCCCTACGGCGTCAGCGACGAGGGGATCCGCCGGCAGCTCCTGCAGGACGGCAAGGTCCCGCACTCAGACCTGGTCAGCCCGAAGGACGCCGCCGGCTTCTTCCGAGACTGCATGGTGGACGCCCTCTCTGGCACAGTCACGGCGGCCAAGGAGATCATGGCGTGGCTCCAGACGTGCGCCTTCAAGATGGGCGAGGCGGGCGTACCCTTCGATTGGACGACCCCCACGGGCTCCACGATCCGGCAGGCCTACCACGTCACGGCGAGCCGTCAGGTCCGCACCCTGGTGGGCGCGCTGCGGCTGGTCGAGGAGGTTCCGGGGTCGCCCCTGGACGCCAAGAAGCAGGCCCTGGGGGCGGCGCCCAACGTCGTCCACTCGTTCGACGCCTCGCACCTCGCGTCGACCGTCAGTGCGTGCGCCCGCCACTACGGCATGAAGGACTTCGCCATGATCCATGACAGCTACGGCACGCACGCCGCGGACACGACTACCATGTCGGCCGTCCTCCGCAGCACCTTCGTCAAGATGTACAGCGTGAACCAGCTCGAGCGGCTGGCCGAAGGGTTCGCCCTGGCCGCCCCGCATGTGGACCTCCCGCCCCCGCCGGCTCGCGGCTCGTTCGACATCACGGAGGTCACCAAGGCTCCCTTCTTCTTCTCCTGACTACACCGATCCGCACACCTAACACTGCCGACGTGCCAATAAGCGCATCCCTTAGGCGAGGGTGCCCATGCCCCCTCAAAGGAACCTCCTGATGAACCTCTCCGACCTCCCTGCCAGCGCCGTGTCCGCCCTCCGGGTCGAGACGGTCTCCACCATGCTCTCCCTGGCCCGCACCCTGGACGCGCGCTCTGCCAGCAAGGCCGGGCAGATCCTCGCGGCGGCGGCCCTCTTCGTCCGCGCCCTGGACGCCGCCGGGCTGAACCTCGCGGACGCCCCCGAGCGCCTCGCGATCTGCCTCTCCACCCTGGCGCAGGACGAGTTCGCCCTGACCGGCATCGAGATGGCCACGGCGCGCTCCATGGCGGTGGACGACACGGTCCTCCCCGAGCAGGCGGCCGATGCCCTGGCGATGGCCGAGGCCGGCGTCGCCTGACGTCTCCACGACCCCACAACCAGACATCCTTACGGAGAGCCACATGGCCAAGTTCAAGAACGGCGACGTGTGCCGCGTGACGAAGATCGGTAACGACTACATGGGCCAGCGGAGGCTAGTCGTCGGCGACATCGTGACGGTCCTCGAGGACGACAGCTCCTGTCCGTGGGTCCAGCGCCGCGGGCACTCCGACACCAAGCACGAGATCGCCTGCGGCGAGGGGTGCCTCGAGCTGGCCGTGGAGCCGGCGACCCTCGTCCCGATGACCACCGAAGAGGGCAGGCTCCTCCAGCCCGGCCCCGAGGTATTCGTTCTGGTTCGTGACGGTGTCCATCCGCGCGATGCGGGCGAGCGGAACTACGAGGACCGCTACGAAGACAACGCGGAGTTCGTGCTGTCCTCGCAGGACGGCTCTACCTGCCCGTACTTCGAACAGGTCTTTCCGCAGGGGTCCAGCCGCGGCACGCAGTGCATCTACTGGACGAACCTCGCCCGGAAGATCGAGACCCCCGCCCAGGACCCGCGCGCGGCGAAGCTGGTCGAGGTCATCAAGACCCGCCTGACGTCCATCGCCGGCTATGACGCCCGTCACACGGACACCTACGCCCAGAACAGCCGCACCGTGTTGCAGGCGATGCTCTACGACGCAGGCTACCACGTCGAGACCGTCCAGGCCGTCCCAGCCGTGGCCGCCATCCCGGCGTCCGTGACGATCTCCTGATCGTCTCCACAACTCCACATCCCCACGCAAGGACAACCACATGGCGAAGACCCCGCTGATCATCCTGACGACCATCGCCGCGCCCATGCTCTTCAGCTTCCTGAAGGCGCCCGACACGAAGGCTCCCGAGGGCGCGAGCTTCAAGCCCGACGGCAAGTACAAGGCCACGGTCGCCCTGGATGACGTGCCCGAGGATCACCGCGCCGCGATCCTGAAGCTCGCCAAGGAGACCTTCGGCGAGAACTACCCCGGCGACGAAGACGTGAAGATGCCGTGGAACGACGGCGACGACCGCAACGACGAGGAGCTGCACGGCAAGACCCTGCTGATCGCCAAGTCGAAGTTCCAGCCGAAGTTCGCCGATGCGCGCGGCAAGCCGCTCCCCAAGGGCGTGTTCCCGCGGGCCGGCGACAAGGTGCGCCTGAAGTACAGCCTGTTCCCCTACGAGAAGACGGAGAATGTCCGCGAGGGCAAGAAGACCGTCGTCGTGAAGGTGTTCGGCGTGTCCGCCCGCCTGCTGGGCGTTCAGGTCGTCGAGCGCGGCCAGGGCGGCGATGCCGGCGGCGGCTTCGATGCGGTCGAGGGCGGCTGGAGCGCCGAGGGCGAGGAAGGCTTCCACGACGAGACCCCCGCGTCCTCCAACGGCGGCAGCGCGCCGAGCGGCGATGCGGACTTCTGAGGGTCTCCTAGACCGGGCTGGTCAGGCGCTTCGGCGTCTGGCCCTCGCCTCGGCGCTTCACCTGTTCGTCGCCTGCACGCCCTGCCCTCCGCAACGGAAGGTGGGGCGCAACGGCAGGATCTACTGGGGTGAGACCTACGCGGCTGTTGCTGGCGTGCTGCAGCGCGAGTTCGCCCTGGCCCTTCCCGACGTCGATCCGCACACGCGCGGGGTCGTCGTGGGCCTGGAGAGCATCTTCCCGAAACCCAAGAAGACCATCCTGTTCCGCCCCAAGGGCGACACCGACAACCTCGCCAAGAGCCCGCTCGACGCCATCACGAAGACGCAGCGGCTCTGGGAGGACGACGACCAGGTCGAGCGCCTGTTCACCGCCAAGCGATGGGCCGAACCCGGCGAGATCGAAGGCGTCCACCTCATCATCAACACTCTGGAGGACTGACCCCATGGCCCCACTGAAGACGCTGAACGCCCTCATCGAGCTGCTCGCGGCGGTGGGGCCCAGCGAAGCCCGCCTGCTCGGCATCGAAGACCTCGAGCCGGGTCTGGCCGCCGCCTACGACCAGCTCACCGGAATCTGGCAGGGCCTGACCGGCGCGGTCCACCCGGCGACCCTGGAGACCGACGTGGTCGACCAGCTCTCGCTGGCCTTCCCGATCACCCCCTGGAGCCACTACTGATGGATGACCTCGAGAAGCGCGTACAGGCGGCCGTCGACGCCGCCGGGTTCACCGACGCGCAGCGGTGTGTGGTCGCCGCCTGCGCCCTTCTGGGCGGCATGAAGGCCCTCGCCGGGATGCGCGAGGACATCCTCGCCGACCTCGATGCGTACAACCGCGAGTTTACGCAGCTCGCCGAAGAGACCCTCACGGAGGCCGGCGCATGAACGTGACCCGCAAGGCAAACGCGACCTTCTCCAAGGTCGAGGTGATAGCCGCCCTGAAGGCCTACTACCCGAACAACATGGTCATCCAGGGTCTGCCCGACGCGACCGACGCGGCGAGCAACAAGCTGGTCACCATGGAGGGCGGCCCCGCGGCGGTCATTCTGGAGTGGGTGACCCGCTGATGGACCGCGAGGAGAGCAGCAGCACGGCCATCGAGAAGGGGCCCTGCGACTGCGGCTCCTCCGACGGCCGAGCGGTCTACGACGACGGGCACGCCTACTGCTTCGTCTGCGAGACCTTCACCCCCGGCGATGGAGACGTCTCCACAACCCCTCGAGGAGGCAAGCGCATGGACTACGACTTCCTCGAGGGCGAGGTGACGGCCCTCCGCAAGCGCGGGATCTCCGCGGAGACTTGCAAGAAGTTCGGCTACCTCGTCGGCCAGAAGGGCAACGGCGAGATGGTGCAGATCGCGCCCTATCACGACCTCTCCACGGGCGAGCTGTGCGCGCAGAAGCTCCGCGGGGCCGACAAGTCGAGCATGCCGATCATCGGCGACATCGACCGTGCCGGCCTCTTCGGGCAGCAACTGTGGCGCGGCGGTGGGAAGCGGCTGGTCATCACCGAGGGCGAGCTGGACTGCCTGTCCGTCGCCCAGGCCTTCAACCTGTCCTGGCCCGTGGTCTCCGTGAAGCGGGGCGCCAAGGGGGCCGTGAAGGACGTGAAGCAGAGCCTCGAGTTCGTCGAGGGCTACGAAAACGTCTGCCTCTGGTTCGACGCAGATGAGCATGGCCGCAAGGCGCGCGAGGAAGTCGCTCTCCTCATCACCCCCGGCAAAGTCCGCATCGTGGAGACCCCAGCATGAAGAACCGCCAGACCCTCCGCATGGACGTCGACAAGGCTTACGACGAGGCCTGTCTCCGCGGCAGCGCCGAGGCATGGCGCGACTTCTTCGTGGTGCAGCGCGCCTACTTCCAGGCGTGTGGCTACCAGACCCGCGAGCCTGTGTGACGTCTATACAACCCCACATGGAGAAGTCCGCATGAACAAGGACGCATCGGACCTTCTCCAGGCGGGGAGGGTCAAGGATATTTGCATCGCCGTCTATGAGGCCCGTGCGTGGCGCCCTGGTGGGGTGGTCGCAGGGACCGACCTCTGGGACGCCATGATGAACGCGGCCGAGCCGGGCCGCCCCTACCCCTACTCGTTCCTCAACTCGACCACGGACGGCCTCGGCGGGATCTACCCCGGCCAGCTCGTCATGTGGGTCTCGGGGTCGGGCATGGGGAAGTCCACCCTGGTGCGCGAGGTCGCCTACGCAGACCTGGTGCAGGGCATCCCCGTGGCGGACCTCCGTCTCGAGGAGAACGTCGGGCAGACCGGCCTGGGCTACGTCGGGATCCACCTGTCGCGCCGGCTGATGCTGGGCGGGTTCGACAAGGGCGACCCCACGATCCGAGCGGCCTTCGATGAGACGGTCGGCTCGGGGCGCTTCTGGACCTACGACCACTTCGGCTCGATGGAGGACGGCGAGCTGCTGTCCAAGATGCGCTTCATGATCAAGGCGTGCGGGGCTCGCACGGTCGTGCTGGACCACATCTCCATCGTGGTCAGCGGCATGGACGCCGAGGGCGACGAGAGGCGGACGATTGATCGTCTGATGACCCTCCTGCGCAGCCTCGTCGAGGAGACGGGCGTCACCCTCCACGCCATCTGCCACCTGAAGCGGGTCGGCGGGGGCGGAAAGAGCCACGAGGAAGGAGGCCGGATCGCGCTGGCCGATCTCCGCGGGTCTCAGTCTATTGCACAGCTTTCCGACGTGGTTCTCGCCCTCGAGCGGGACCAACAGTCGGAGGACCCAGAGACCAAGGACAAGGCCGCGGTGCGGAGCCTCAAGTGCCGCAAAACCGGCGTCACGGGGATCCTCGGCTACGTCAGGTTCGACACAGAAACTGGCCGCATGGAGGAGACCTCCGCGCCGGAAAAGAAGGACAACAAAAATGGAGGAGACGACCTCCCATTCTGACGAGGCGCGCGTATGTCGGAAGTGCGACAAGGTCCTACCTCTAGCCGCCTTCGGACTGCGGAAGGGTCGGGGAGGCCGCACCCATATGTCGTGGGCCTGCAAGTCCTGCTGCACAGCCAGGTCGGAAGCCTGGAGGCGAGATAACATCGACAAAGCGCGTGGCCAAGCCCGCCTTCGGGCCACGAAGTGGTATCATCGCAATGTTCCGTCCGCGCTTCTCGCGGCGGCGAAGTACCGCGCAAAGAAGAAGGGGCTTCCTTTCGAGATCACGGCAGCAGACATCGTTATCCCGGAGACATGCCCAGCGTTGGGCTTCCCGATGGCTGCGGGCGGCGAGAAGTTCAACAGCCCGTCCGTCGACCGGATTGACCCCGCGCTGGGCTACGTCCCCGGCAATATTGTGGTGGTATCCTTCCTCGCGAACTCCATCAAGTTCACCGCCGATCCCGAGCAGATCATCAAGGTCGGAGAGTTCTACCGCGATCTCGTTCAACACCGATCCGCACACGAAAGAGAGACAGCATGAACCGCGCACCGCGGCCGACGGACCCGCGCGAGCGGTCTCGTGTGGCCTACTCCGTGTCCCGCCTCGCCGATCCACGCCACTCCTGGGCCATCCGCGCCGCGGCCTCGCTGCGCTACCGGGCCCGCCGCAAGGGCCTCCCGGCGACCATCGACGCGGCCTTCCTCGAGCGCAACCTCCCCGTGGTCTGCCCTGTGCTGGGGATCCCCCTGCAGATCCACGCGGGGGTCGGTCAGGGGTGCCGTCCCGACAGCCCGACGGTGGACCGCATCGACAACCGCCGGGGATACACCCCCGACAACGTGGTGGTCGTGAGCGCGCGGGCGAACTGCATCAAGGGGAACCGCACGCGCGAGGAGATCCTCGCCAGGGCGCGCACCGAGGCGCTGTTCCCGCAAGACGCAGACCTGGTGGCTCTGTTCTACGCGCGGCTTCTACACCGGTCTGCCGACCATATTTGAAGGACATCCCATGATCGACGCCCTTGCGGTGACGACGCTCGCGCTCGCGCTGCTCATCGAGGCCCTCAAGTTGGGGGTCTTCGCGTTCTTCGCCCTGCTCGTCGGGGCGGTGCTGGGGCGGCCGGGCTGATGGCGGACCCGGCCTACCACCGAGCCCGCCGCGCCCGCTTGCGCGTCCAATCCCCGCGTCTTCTGTGGGCATCTGAGGTGCTGCAAGCCTCCCGCGCGCGGGCTCGTCGGTTAGGCCTCGAGCATACGCTCGACCGGGATGCCATCCTCGCCCTTGCTCCCGAGGTCTGTCCGGTCCTCGGGGTCGCCCTCCGCTACGGGGACAGCACACGCGCCGACAAGAAGCACGCCGCTTCGCTCGACCGCCGAGACAACACCCGCGGCTACACGGCCGACAACGTCTCCGTGATCTCCGTTCGTGCCAACGAGATGAAGCGCGACACCTCCCTCGAGGAGATGCGCCGCCTCGTCCAATACATGGAGCAGGCGCATGGATGACATCCTCATCGCCGACGTCGAAACCGATAACCTTCTGAAGGAGATGACCAAGTTCTGGTGCGTCCAGCTCGGCAACGCGGACACCGACGAGGTTACGCTGTACGGCGACCTCCCGCATTGTGACCGCCCCCTCGCGGAAGGCATCGAACGCTTACGCCGCGCCAAGAAGACCGTATTCCATAACGGGTTCGGCTTCGACTTCTGGGCGGTAAACCACTTCTTCCCCGGCACCCTCCAATTCGACCAGGTGGTCGACACCCTCGTTCTGGCGCGGATGACGAACATCGCCGAGCGGAACCACTCCCTCGACATGTGGGGTCGGCGCCTCGGTGTCCTCAAAGGCTCCTTCAAGGGTCCCTATGATGTGTGGACCCAGGAGTTCGCCGACTACTCCCGGCAGGACGTCGTGGTCGGCCGCGCGCTCTACCACAAGGTGAAGCACGGCCTCGAGTGGGGCCGCATGACGGCGCCCGGCGAGGTCTACGCCTCGGAGGCCCGCAGCGCGTACTGCATCGCCCTACAGGAGCAGACCGGCGTGGCCTTCGACGTGAAGGCGGCCGAGCTGCTGCACGCGGAGTTCATGCAGGAGAAGGCCGACATCGAGGCCAAGCTCTTCGCGATGTTCCCCGCGTTCTCCCGCGAGGAAGTCTTCATCCCGAAGGTGAACAACAAGACCCGCGGCTATGTGAAGGGCGAGCCGTTCATCAAGAAGTGGGAGGACCCCTTCAACCCGCGCAGCCGGCAGATGATCGCCGAGGCTCTACAGCGGGACGGGTGGGTGCCCCAGAGCTTCACGAAGACCGGCCAGCCCGAGGTGAACGAGGAGACCATCCTCGGCGCCAACCACCCCGGCGCCCGACCCCTGGTCCGCTACCTGAAGCTCACCAAGGCCATCGGCGCGATCCTCGGGGAGAAGAAGGGCAAGGGCTACCTCCAGCTCGTCAAGCCCGACGGGCGGATCTACGGCCGGGTGAACACCCTCGGGTGCGTGACCTGGCGCATGTCGCACTCCAACCCCAACACCGCGAATATCGACAAGGACCCCCGGATCCGCGGGCTCTTCGTCGCTCGGGAGGGCATGGTCCTCGCGGGCTGCGACGGCGCGGAGATTCAGGCGCGCTGGCTGGCGCACTACCTCGCCCGGTATGACGACGGGCTCTACGCCAGGAAGCTCCTCGCGGGCGACAAGAAGCTCGGGACCGACGGCCACTCCCTCAACCGGGACAGCCTGAAGCCTTGGGGTCTGGCCGACCGCGACGGCGCGAAGACCGCCCTGTACGCGCGTATCTTCGGGTGCCGCGAGCCGCGCATGTTCGATACGATCAACGGCAACCGCCGTGACGCCGACCTCCAGGCCATCCCGGCCGAACTGGTCTTCGCCGAGCGGGACCAGTGGAAGCCGTTCATCGCGGAGGCCGTGCCGGCGATCCTGCCGATCCTTCGCCGCATGTACGGGGAGGGCAAGCGGAAGGTCGACCTCATCCGGCTCATCGGCGGGGGTGCCATCCGCAGCCTCGGCAAGTCGATGCCCGGCCTGGACGAGCTGCTGAAGGACGTGCAGGCGCAGGGGAAGGCCAAGGGGCACCTCCTGGGGTGCGACAAGGCGCCCATCCCCTGCAACGCCCTCCACAGCGCCCTGGTGAGCCTCCTGCAATACGGCGAGCAGCGCGCGATGAAGCTCGCCCAGGGGATCATCCAGTTTGAGATCGCCCCGGAGCGCGGCTGGCAGTACGGCACCGACTACGCCTTCGTGACCAATGTCCACGACGAGGTGCAGTCCGAGGTGCGCCCCGACCTCGCCCAGGAATACGGCGAGTTCTTCAACCGGGCCATTGCCCTGGCCGGCGTGCGTTTGGAGACCCGCTGCCCGTTGGCCGGCGAGTTCAAGATCGGTCGCAACTGGTACGAGACCCATTAGACGTCTCCACGTCTCTACAACCCCACATCTCATGGAGGGCCGCATGGCCGACAAGTTCAAGCTGGGCGACCGCGTGCGGCTGCTCGAGGTGTACAGCGGCGTGATCGCGGGTGCCCATGGCGTCGTCGTGCGGCTCGACGGCGACGCGCAGCCGGCGATCCAGTTCGACGGGGTCGGCTATGAGCTGCACCCCGGCGACGACATCACGGAACTGGCCGCGCCTCGGGTGGCCGTCGGCGACTGCGACCACCCGGCCCTCGCGTACCTCAAGAAGCGGATCGCGGAGATCCGCAACCGCGCCCCGCTCGGGGCCTACCAATGCGACCAGCTCGAGATCCTGCGCGACGTCCTCCGCGAGGGCTTCCGCATGCGAGACGAGCCGACGGTCGGCATCACCTTCAAGGAGATCGAGGCGTGATCCAGCGCATCCTCATGATGTTCTCCGCGCACCGCGTCGCCCTGGCGGTGATCGAGGAGCAGGACCGGCTGATCCGGCACTACCAGCGGGGCGACGTGACCCCCTGGATCCTCGCGCGGTCGGAGGAGCGCATCTCGGACCTTCTGGACGAGGTGAACGGCTGGTGAAGACCTTCGACATCGGCCTGATGCGGGTCGTCACCGTCACCCAGCACGCCGTCGTGAAGGTCCAGGCGAAGGACGCCGACGAGGCTGGCGATCTCGCCATGGAGTCCGACCCGGAGTGGAAGACCATCAAGGTCCACGGCGGGTCGGGCTACGAGATCGAGAACTGCGAGGAGGTACCGAGCGAATGATCCCGACCCCCGACGGCATCTACATCTCCTACCCCGAGGGCGACTACCGCCGTTCCGAGGGCCTACAGTGGGTCCGCAAGATGGAGCGGGCAGAGGACGGCTGGATACTCCACGGCGACGTGGGCCCCGCCGGCTTCTTGTCCAACCGGGCGATCCGGTACTGGCGGCAGGCGTGAAGCTCACCGCCCTCATCGACGGCGACATCATCGCCTACACCGCGGCGGCTCAGTGTGAAGCACCAGGTCTTGATTGGGGGACGGGCGAGGACAGCGAGCCCTCCTTCGAAGAGGACGACGTCCGCCGCTCCGTCTCCGAGCTGATCGACGCCTGGACCGACAAGCCGAGTTGCACCGACCGCGTGGTCTTCCTCACAGGCTCCCTGAACTTCAGGAAGCTGGTCGACCCCACATACAAGGCCAACCGCAAGGACGCCCGTCGGCCCCTGGCCCTCTCGTTCGCCCGCCGCGTGATGCTCGAGGAGCATGGCGCCAAGCTGGTCGACGGGCTCGAGGCGGACGACCTCCTGGGCCTCTCCCTCACCGGCTCCCGCCGCGACGACGGGGTCTGCGTGTCCCTCGACAAGGATCTCCGCACGATTGCCGGCCGTCACTTCAACCCGCGGAAGAGCGAGTTCGTGGAGGAGGTCACCGAGGACGAGGGGAACCACTTCTGGATGACCCAATGCCTCACCGGGGACGCCGTCGACGGGTTCGGCGGGTGCCCTGGGATTGGCCCTGCGAAGGCCGAGAAGGCCCTCCAAGGCGTGAAGGGCCTCCCTGCCCTGTGGGAGGCCGTGAAGTCCGTCTACGCGTCCCGCAAGCAGTCCCTCACCCTGGCCCTGACCACGGCCCGCCTCGCGCGGATCCTGCGGAAGGGCGACTACAACCCTCAGACCAAGGAGGTGTCCCTGTGGCATCCGAGCGCACCGACGTCTCTACGTCTCCCCGTCCCTTCGTAGAGGGCGACACCGTGCGAGCGATCCGCACGGACTTCCCGCTCAACTTCCCGGTCGGGACGATTGGGACGGTTCGTACCGTCCGCGGCTCGGGTTGCGGGGTGACGAAGCCCGGCGACGACGAGGAGTGGAACTTCTGGAACGGCGAGCTGGAGCTGGTCGAGCCGGCCCTCACGCTGCCTCCCGAGCCCCACAACCTGCCGATCACGCAGCACGACCCCATCTCCTCCCCGACCCACTACGCGCGTTGGGCCCTGCAGCCCATTGAGTTCATCCGCCGGAACAACCTGCCGTTCCTCGTCGGGAACGTGATCAAGTACGTCCTGCGGTATGACGCGAAGAACGGCGTGGAGGATCTGCGGAAGGCGAAGCAGTACCTCGAGTGGCTGATCGAGGACGTCGCCGCCAAGGAGGCCGCGAAGTGATGCACATCGACATCCGCCGAGGCCGTGGAGACTGCGACGACTGCGGTGGTTACGCCTGGGCGAACATGCGTGTTCTCGCAGAGGGTGGCCAAGTCGTTTTCTCTGGGGGCTGGAACGACCACCTCGGAGGCAACATGCCAGACCCCGAGCATGACCTCGGAGGCTTCCTGTCGAAGTTGCTGGCGGGCTTGGGCCTAGACGTCTCGGTCACAGAGGAGGTCGAAGAGTGAAGATCCGCATCGGACCCTTCGACTACGCCGTGTCCCCCGCCGACGTCGTGGCAGCGCGCGAGAACGATTACGACGGCCAGATCCACCGGGGACGCCTGACCATCGTGGTCGACCCCACGATTGCCCCACAGCGGCAGGCGGAAGTCCTGCTGCATGAGGTGCTGCATGGCGTGTGGTTCTCCCAGGGGATCCCCGGCTCGGACGAGGAAGAGGAGCGGGCGGTCAACGGGCTCGGCCTGGGCCTCCTGCAGGTACTGCGGGACAACCCGGCCCTCCTGGGCGCCCTCCAGGCCGGTCTGGCTGGGGCGTCGATCTTCGCGCCGCCCACGCCGCTGCGTACCTCGCAGCCGAAGCCGCCAGCCCCGCCGCGCGGTCGAGACACGCCGGCAGGGTCGCCAACTGGACGGCGACCGACCGTCCACTAGCCTTTTTCTCTACTGGGAGGGGTTCTGCGGCGAAGTCTGAACGGGGCGGTAGGCGCTCCGCGAGCTGGTAGAGGTGCGTCCAGCGGAGGAACCTCCCGAGACCCCTCGCCAGCCGCCGCTGGAAGGCCAGGAAGCCCGCCGCCTTGAGCCGACGTAGGCAGGTGCCCACCAACCCCTGGGCCACCCTGGCGGCCTTGGCGAGGGCCCTGTAGCCGGGGTCGGTGCGGCCCGTCTGGGCGTTGTGGAAGTCGAGTGCCAGGGCGGCATAGACCCGTGCGTCGGCCGCCGTCAGGGCGAGCCTGCGGGTGCCTGGGCGCTTGGCACAGTGGATTGCGCGGTAGGCGACCTCCTGGGAGAGGGCGACCCGCTTCTCGAGCGATAAGCCTTTCATCGTGTCCTCTGAGGGGACCCGACGGCGTTCACGGAGACCTGACCACAGGACGCACGAGACCTGGCGCAAGAGGGCTTGCGTTTCGAAGTCACCAGGGCCAATCTGGGGGTCGGCAGTATCCACCCAGTATCAGCGTTTGCGATCAGGCCCTTCCGGTTCCCGCCGGGAGGGTCGTTTCGTTTAGGGGTTAGCCGTAGGCACGGACTCCTTCGCCAAGTTCCCAAGATGATCCACTAAGAGGCTATCCCGCAAGGGATGGCCTCTTTTTATGACCTTCAGCGCCTCCGCTTCCGGCGCCGGGCCGGGGAGAGATCCTCGAGGTCAACCGCGGCGACATCGACCCCCGCGTCCCTGATGGCCTCCATGACGATCTGCTTCATGGTCTTCCCGCGGCCCTTGGCGAAGGCCTCGAGCGCCTCCACAGTGCCGACCCGCAGCCGCATGTTGAAGCCGATCATGGCCTCGGCGTCGGGGGCGGGGAGGGTGGCCGGCGGGGCCTCGGGCATAGCCGCGCGGGCCGCTGCCAGGGCCTCCACGGCGTTCGGCCGGCGGGTCGACTTCATCGGGGTCTTGCTCATGGGATCCACTTCAGCTCGCGCAGCTCGTCGATCAGCAGGCGGACCTCGCGGCGGGCCTCGCCGCTGGCCGGGAGGACGCCCGTGTGGCTCATCCTGGCGTAGTCCGCCCGGTGGCCCCAGCGGGTCTTCAGGACGGGGTGATCGGCCGCGATCTCCGAGGCGGCGAAGCGCGACACGGCGGTCTCTCGGACCCCGTTGAGGAGGACCGCAGAGGGGATGTCCCGGCGGATGTTCTTCGCCAGGGCCTGGACGGCCTTCGCGGTCGCGCGGGCCTCGTAGAGATCCGGCTCGCTGTCCCGACAGGGGATCAGCACGGCGTCGGCCGAGACGATGGCCACGGAGCTGGCCTGATTGGCGAAGCCTGGGGTGTCGACGAGGACCAGGGGGTGTTGGTCGTATAGGTGGGGCAGCAGCTCGGCCAGGGCGCCCTCCTGGGGCTCTGCGAGGCACTCGATGGGAGACCCCTCGTACAGCTCGGAGACCCACCTCGAGAGCGCCCTGGTGGGGTCCGCGTCGACGACCACGAAGGGCTTCCCCTCGGCGGCCAAGGCGGCGGCCAAACAGCGCGCCACGGTGGTCTTCCCCGCGCCTCCCTTGGACCCGGCGATGGTCAGGATCACGTCTATACGTCTCCTCGGATTGACGCGGGGACGTTGCCACGGGTCATAAAAAGAGGCCATCCCCGAAGGGACAGCCTCATGGTAAACAGATCGGTATGGACATCACGCCGACCCCGACGACCAGCAAGAGGAAGAAGGTCTTCTGGTTCCTCGTCATCTGCCTTGCCGGCTGGGCGCTCGGGCAGTTGGCCTCGGGGTTCGCGGCGCGGGTGATGGTGCCTTAGGGCGTCAGGTACAGCTCGGCCTCGGCGCAGCGACGGCGCAACAGGCCCGCCATCTCCCGACCCCCGGCCTTGCACCACATCAGGAACGCCCTGGCGGCGCCCAGGCGGTCACCCGCGATGTGGAGCTTGGCGGCGGTCGAAGTCTTCACGCCGATCCCGCAGTTGTACGCGAGGTCGAGGAAGGCGGCGAGTTGGTTGTCGGTCGCCTTGCCGAGGGCCCTCTGGAGGGTCGGGAGGTCTCGGTTCAGGCGCTTGGCCAGGAGGGCCTGGGCCTGCGGCTCGGTCACGACGTCACCCTCGCGGACGGGACGACCGTCGATCTCCGTGGTGCCATAGCCCACGGTCCAGACCCGCCCGTCGGCGTCCCAGTAGGCACGCGAGCGGAAGCCCTCATAGCGCGCCGCGAGGACCGCCGCGATGTCAGCGGGGCCCGGCATCAGCGACCGACCGCGACCCGCACGGCCGAGAAGAGGTTCTTGACGCGGGCCACGACGTCATCGTCGGACTTCGTCGGGGTGATCGCCACGATGGCCAGGGCGGCCTGGATCACCAGGTCCGCCGCCACGAAGTAAGGCGCCGCCTCCGGGGAGGACAGCAGGGCGAAGAGGGAGAGCATCAGTTAGGTATCCCAGGGATGAACTTCATGAGGACAGACCCGACCGCGCCGGCCGCCATGCCCGCCCCGATGAGCCACGCCTTGGCGCCCTCGAGTGTGCGTAGTCGGCCTTCGTGGTCGAGGAGCTGAGAGAGGATCTGGTCGACCTTCGTCTCGATGCGGACGAGCCGCTCGACGGCGTCGGTCACGATCACACCACGATGGCCGGGCTGACGATCTGCGCCTGCGCCGCAAGGAACGCCCGGAGGACGGTATGTTCGGCGGGAGGGACGTCGCGCGCCCAAGCCGCGAATCGGAGGTGTCGCGACACGCCCGCGTAAGAGGCGTTTTCCGGGAGCGATCCCAAGGCGAGATTGGCGCTGCGGACGTTTCTCGCGCTCGTGTACCCCTCCGCACGCACTTCGCCGGTCGTGAGGTCGTGAACGGTCATACCCGAGCCCTCCACAAACCGGATCAGCCGGAGACGCCAGCCCTGCACGTTCGGCGAGATGACCACGCTCGGACGGCTGGTGCCGCCGAACCCGGCATAGCCCGCGAGTAGTCCAGCAGGGTCGGCCTGCGCCCCGGTGCCCGTCTGCGGGCGCAGGGTCAAACTATCGCCCGACGCTCCCGACCCGGGGTAGTTGCTGACGAGCGCGATCTGACCGCCCGCCCCCGACCCGACGGGGCTTTCCGCCTTGCAGATGAGAGCGACCGTGTAGGTGGCGCGTGCGCCAAAGCCGAGGGTCAGGTAGTTCGTACCGCCCGTCAACACGACGCCGTTCGCCTCGAAGGTCGGCGTACCAACCTGCGCCAAAGGGGCCATCGGGTTGGCGAGGTTGCGCCGCGCGATCTCGAGGCTGCCCGCCAGTTCGTGATAAGCGATGAGGCCGACGCTGAGTTCGCCAGGAAGGCGGATGCCGGTCGCCACGGCGGGATTTACGACGCCCGGACTACGCAGGCTGGGGATGAGAGACACGGGTGGTTCCTTGGTTACGCCGCCCAGGCGACATAGGCAGCGACCGCTTCGGCGAGCTGCTCACGCGCCGGGCTGATCGGGTGGGTGAAGTCGGCGATGGGGCCGGTCGAGACCCCCGTCGCCGGGTTCGTCACAGGGGCGTCCAAAGCCCAACCTGCGTCTGGGGTCTGGTGCGCCCAGGCCGAGATGACAGAGACCAGCGGGTCGTTGATGCTGCGGACGGCCTCAATGAGGGCGCGCAGACCTGGGGCCTTGCGGTTCGTCCATCGAGCATCGCCGGCAGAGCAGGACGCCTGACCCGAGGCGAACAGGCCGATCCGCATAGTAGGCGAGACGCGGCGTGCCTGCGCGAGGACAATCCGAACGGCGTCGCCCACGGTGGGGCCGACCACATCATCCGCCTGTTCAATCGCGTCGTTCTCCAGAAGTCCTACGAGGAGGATGTCGGGAATGGCAAAGCCGAAGCGGGTCAGGTAGAAGGAGAGATCAAAGACGTAGCCGTTGCGAATGACGTCCGCTGTGTCGCCGCCAGTGGCGACCCGCAGGAAGGGGTTGTAGGCAAGCTGCGCCGACTTCGCCAAGGCGAGGTACGTCGCCTCCTGTCCAACCGGGAGAGGCTGCGCCTCGCCGTCGAGGATCGAGTAGACCAGATCCGCGTAGGCTCGACCCTCGCGAGATTCGCCGAGTTCGCCCGTCGTTCCCGTGCTGGTCGTCGTGGCCGAGGAGCGTACCGTCCCCACAAAGCTGGGCGAGATGCCAAGCCCGTTCAGGCGCGTCTTCATGAGCGTCAGGAGCCCGCGGTTTGCGATGCTGTCCCCAATGGTCAGAACGCGCGGGGTCTGCCCTGCAGGGGTTGCGACACGAACATTCAGGGGGACGGCGATCCGGTCGTTGCTGGAGACATCGGCGCGGGTGATCGTCAGGGCGCCCGACCCACCACAACGGGCGGGGTCAATCTCGATGCACTCCCGCCCGCCGACGCCGTAGCCTCCCGACGAGAAGGTGACGCGCGCGAAGTCATCGTCGGCGCGGTTGGCGAAAAGCATCCGCGGAAAGAGCGGCAGGCGGGCGCCCGGAAGGAGGTGGAGGTGACCCCCGTAGACGGGCGAGAGGTCTCCCGGTTGTCTCGAACCGGGAGTAGCCGAGCCTGTCCCGAGCGAGGGAAAGCCAAGAACCTGTAGAACGCCATTGGTCGGGTCGATTCCGATGGCCGTAGAGTAAAGCTCGCCGGCCAACTCGAGGACCGCGCCTGGAACGTCGCTATATCCAAGCTCCACGCCGTTCTTGAAGCCGACACGCCGTCCACTGGTTAGCAGCCCGGCGTCGAACTCCGCGTACACGGAGGGGTCGCTGTTCGCGTAGATGCGGCCCTTCTCCCCCACCAGGTGCAGAGACATTCCGGCCACGTCGAGGCGAAGGCCACCGTCTCGGATGCCGCCGATCACAGCGTCGATCCCAGACCCCGCCAGCTTCCCGATAAACTCGAGGACAAGATCGTCTAGGGCCGGCGCCATCTTCGCGGGGACAGCGGCGACGATCTGCTCGGCAGACGCGACGCGGGACTCAAAACTCGTCGCGCTGGCCGCCGCCGAGATCAGAGGCGCAGCGGCTGCGTTGACTTGTCCCAACGCGATTACGGCGGCGTCCGCGCTCGCTACGGTGGCTACCTTGGCCTGCTCGACGCTCTGTCGGTCTTGCGCAACCGATGTCGCGCTGGCTGCGACCTCGGCCGCGTCGAAGTTGGCCTTCTCGATGATCGCCTCGAGTTCTAGACCCTCGGACGGCGTGGGACCAATCTCGCGGTAGAACGAGGTGTTAGTCGAAAGCGGCATAGCGTCAGGCTCCGGGGTATGCCGCCTGGACGGACATGGGCCCGCCACTGAACTCGTCGGCGTTGGCCTGCTCCTGTACGGAGCCCAGGAGGGAGGTGAAGCGGGCCTCCCACTCGACGCGCTTGTCGTGTTCGAAGTGGTCGCCCGCGTAGGAGAGTGCGCCGTAGACCAATAGGTCGGGGGCGGCTTGGGTCAGCTCGTTCGCGTCGGCCTCGCCGGTCAACGCGGAGAACTCCCCGTAGTAGAGGATCTCGACGCGGCTCCCCTGAGGGACCGGCGGGTGGAAGTAGAGGACGTTCCCGAAGCGCGCGTAGGCGGGCGGGGCGTAGGCGCGGCGACGGAGCCCGCGGTAGGACGTGTGGTCGAGCGCAACGTCGTCCTGCATCACCTCGATCATCTGGAGGAAGTCGGCGGGGAGGTTGACGGACTCTACGGACTGCGTGGTCGCGTCGGTGAACTGGACGCGCTCCATGAGAGGGGCGCGGAGGTCGCGCTGGATGCGGATCACCGCGAGGGACAGGAAGCGGTCCTCGTCGTCGGGCGTGCAGTCGTCGCGGTTGAGCAGCGCACGGACCATCGCCCGGACTTCGGCGAGCGTCATCAGACCCTCCCGTTCGTGGCTAGGAAGGCCGTCAGGTTCTCGGCGCGTAGCCGGGCGACAATCGCGGAGGCCTCCTCGCGCCAGATGTCGAAGCCTTGGGCGGCCCACGCGTCGACGAGGGCCTCGGGGATGCTCGCGACGCGCATGGCGTCGGGTAGGCGGAAGTGGTGGTTGGAGAAAACCTGTCGGTCGTCAGCCAGGTCCGCGAGGAACTGGTCGGAGATCTCCTGGGTCCGATGCACGGCGATACCGCGGGCATGCGTGACGAGATCCGCCTCGGACTCGAGGAAGAGGGGCATGAAGTCTCTCTGGAGGAGGGGAGGGAGACCCCCTTCGCGCTATGCGGTGAGGGCCTGGAGTTGTGCGTCGGGAAGACGGGACGGGTGGAAGTCGAGCGGGCCGATCTCGCCGAACGCGGCCTCGGTCAAAGCCGTGCCGTGATTGTGTCCCAGCAACAGGCGCGTGAACGGTGGCAGTCCGCCCGCGAGCGCCTGCACTGCCCCGCCGTTCATGCAGTAGGAGAACTCGCCGGTCGTCCGGTCCCACGCCAGGGCCGCCTTGAAGGGCGTGCCGGGAACCAACGTACCCGCCGATGCGCCGACCGTAGCGGCTCCACCCAGCACTTTCGCTGCGGTGACCGCTGTCGTGTTGGCCGCAGCTCGGAGCGTGATCCTGTTGTTTCCGGTCGTGTCGTCGAGGACGAACAGACCCTGCGAGATGTTCCCGGAGATCGGCAGCATGAACGTGCCCACCAGCGTACCGCGCTGCTGCTGCCCGGCGTCGAGCGTTCGCATCGCAATGTCTACCGCTCGGATGACCGCCGCGTCTGTCGTCGGGATGTAGGACGAGGCGAAGCTGCCCGCCTCGAGCTGGGCGTTTCGCACGTCGCCAGTGACGGTGAAGGATCGACCGCCGGCCGCAGGGGTGACTGTCATCGACACCCGGTCGTTCGCGCCCGTGCCAACCAGCGTGCCTGTCGCGCTGGACAAGCTGACGGAGCCGGTGCCTTCGAAGGAGATGGTGTAGGGCGTACCCGACACCGCAATGGCCTGGGTCACGGGAGCTGCCGAGCCCAACACAAGGTTGGTGCGCTGCGCCTCGATCAGCAGGCGTCGAGACGGGCCGCTGTATCGCGGCGTATCCGCGGCGTAGGCGGTCCAGGCGGTGCCGGCGGCGTTGCGTGCGGACCCTGGGCTGGCCCGCTGGAAGGTCATGCCGGCGACGAGTGCGCCAGGAGAGACAAGGCGAAGGCTCAGGGCACGCGCCGCCGCGTGGGTCATGAGGCTACCGGGGCGGATCAGCATGGTCTTACCGCGTGCAGAAGGCGACGCTGACCGAGACGTCCGAGGCCCCGGCGCGGATCGCGGAGAGCTTCTCGCCGCCCGTGCAGAGGAAGTACTCGACGACGCCCTGCGGGACATAGGCGGTGGTCGCGCTCGCGGCGTTGGTCGCGCCGACATGGACGCGCACGGGGCCGTCGATGGGCACCACACGGACCACAT
This sequence comes from Roseomonas sp. WA12, assembly GCF_054165765.1. Classification (NCBI taxonomy): domain Bacteria; kingdom Pseudomonadati; phylum Pseudomonadota; class Alphaproteobacteria; order Acetobacterales; family Roseomonadaceae; genus Roseomonas; species Roseomonas sp. WA12. The sequence continues at coordinate 29,342 of NZ_JBSTUI010000004.1, forward strand.
GGGCGCCGGTCGGGGCGGGGTCGGTCTGCGTGGCCACGGAGCCCGCGGTCATGTTGTAGGAGGCCGAGGGCATCGGCCGGAAGGCGGGGATCATGGCGTGTCCTCGGGTCTGGGTAGAGGAGGGGGCCCAGCCGTTAGGCCAGACCCCCAGGTCGATCAGGTGATGTCGAGGCCGCTGATCAGGCCGGTCGCATCGACGTGGTCGTGCTTCAGGCTGAACTCGCCGACGATCATCATGCGGATGCTGTCGCCGGTCTTCGCCAGGGTCTCGCGGAACCAGTCGCGCAGCACCAGCTTCTCCCAGTGATCCGGGTCGACCAGCAGCGCGTCGGACTTGCGGATCTGACGGTTCAGCGACACGCGCACGGTGCCGAACGGCGTCACCAGCACGTCGACCGCGTTGGTGATCGTCTTGCTGGCACCGACGTCACGCGTGCGGCCGGCGGCCGAGGCGAACGCGGCGATACGCGGCGCGTCGGTCGGCTTGACCATCAGCACGCTGGGCTCGGAGCCGAGGTTGTAGAGCTTCTGCATCCCCGTCATGAACAGGGCCTCGGTCAGCACAGCGCCGGCCGCAGCCGTGGTGGCCGCCGCGGAGATCTGCGCCTGTACGCCGGCCATCTTGCGGGCCACGGAGCTGGAGCCGGCGACCTTGGTCTGGCCGGTGCCCACGAAGGCGTTCTCGAGGTCGCGCTTGATCTCCTGGCTCTTCTTCCGCATCGCGCGGGCGGACTCCTTCGCGGAGCCGTACACGTCCACGGCGTCCATCGAGCCCGTGATCTCCACGGTCTTGCTCAGGATCTGCGTGGTGTTGTCGCGCATGGTGGTCGGGGAGTGCGTGTCGTTCGCCGCCGTGAAGCCTTCGACCTTGGCGTTGTCAGCGACGTCCGCCAGGGCGTCCTCCTGCCACTGGTGCAGGCGCGACTTGATCTTCGAAGAGCCGATCATGCTCTGGAAGGGCGTCTTGGTCGGGGTGAGGGTCGTGATGATGTCCGAGACGGACTCCTTGGCACCAACGACGTCGTAGGAGCTGAAACCGGGCATGGTATATCCTGTTGGGTAGGGATGTGGGGGTAGTGGGGACGTGTAGACGCGCCGCTTAGTCGCGCGGGCGCATCCGAGACAGGAAGGCGGCCTCGGCGTCGGCCGCGGAGCCGGTGCGGCGCAGGCGAGACATGGCGCCGTCGAAGCGACCGTCAGACCCGCGGTCGGCGGACTTGCTGCCAGACCCCGAGCGCATGGGGCGGCGAGGCTGCTCGGCGACCTTCTTGACCTGGGTCTTCGCGACCTCCTTGCCCTTCTGGTAGAGCTGGGCCATGCGGAGGAGCTTCATGACCGCCGGGTCGACGATCTGGCGGGCGGACTGCAGGCCCTGCGCCTCGGCGAAGGTGACAATCTCGCCGTACACCGTGTCGTCCCAGGCGACCCCGAACTCCTTCGGGAAGTCGGCCGTGAGGGTGGCCTTGGCCTGGGCGACCGTCGCGGTGTCCAGCTCCACACGGGTCTGGTGGGCGGCCTGCCCGACCTTCTCGATCTCCGTGCGGTAGAACTCGACGTCGGCGCGGGCCGCCTGGGCGTCCTGCATGAGCTGCTCGAGCGTCGCGTCGTCGACCCGCTTCGACATGACGAGGAAGTTCATGTCCTTGTACGGGGCGAAGCGCTCCTCGGCCTTCTCCAGGGCCTTCGTCAGGACCGTCTGGGCGGCCTCGGCGCGGGCGAGCGCCTGCGTGCGAGCCTCGGAGACCTCCTGCGACTTCTGCGTCAGCGCGGCTTCCTGGCCGAACAGGCGCTTCAGGTCGCTGACCTTCACCTTATGGGCGGTCTCGCCGACCTTCACCTCGACCTCGGCGTCGTCCTCGGCGGTCTTCGCCTGGGCGGGCTTCCTGGCGGGCTCTTTCGGCTCGTCCTCAGAGGGCTCGTCCTCGACCTCGGCGTCATCCTCGGCGTCGTCGCTGTCCTCGTCGTCGCCCGCGGCTTCCTCGCCGATCAGGTTCTTCAGGAACGCGTCGTCGCCGCCAGCTTCGTCCAGCTCGACATCAGACCCCGCGTCGTCGTCATAGCCGTCGTCGGAGCCCCCGCCCTGGCCCTCATCGGCCGGTGCGAAGACCACGCCGTAGCGCGCCATGTCGGACATCAGGGCAGCAGCCAGCGGCACGCCCGTGGGGGTGGTGCGGATGGTCATAGGTCAAGATCCTCTTCGTCGCTCTCACGAGCAGCAAGGCGCTGCTCAATCTCGGCCGCGGCGAGCGCCCGCGCGGTGAGGGTCTCGGCAAGCTCGCGCGACGCGCAGAGCATCCGGTGGTGGTGTTCCCGGTTCTCCACCCCGCTGGGCCCCTCAGGGGCAGCGAGCATGGCCTGGATGTGGTACGCCTCGAGCGACTGCATGGCGGTCGTGTAGGCTTCGGTCCCGATCAACTCGCGCGCTGCGCGGCCGACCATGAGGGCCTCTTGTACGTCTTCGGGAAGCATCAGGCGAGGACGCGAACGATGGCCTGGAAGAGGTAGTCCTTGGTCCGCTGCTCGGCGGGGAGCTGGTCGTAGGGCACGAAGCACGGATGCTCCTTGGCCTCCGGGTCCTTCACCGGGCCGTACTTCCACCCGTCCGCGACCTTCTCGCGGAGCCAGCTCTCATGGCTGTCGGAAGGCTTCGCGTCGGGGTTCGCAAGGGTGAACTCGACCCCCACGACCGCGCTGCGGCGCTGCCACTCGGGGGCATCCTCCCAGGCGAGCTGGGAGTGGTCGCCAAGCGACGCGCAGTAGGCGCGGTTCACCTCATGACAGGCGCGCGCGATCATCGTGATGTCAGGCAAGGGTCGTCCTTTCGGGATGGACCGTGGGAAGGGGTGCCGGGCTATTTGTGCGGGTCGCGCCGCCCGGCGGGCGCATCGTATGGGCCGTCCGCGCGGCGTACCTGACGGACGGCCCCAATGCCGATCCTCGGCGCCGCTGCAGACGGCGTGGGTCCAAGGAGAGCGGCGAACGCTTAGGTCGGGGAGGCGATGCCCTGGAGGTTGCCCGCGGCGTTCGCTTCCTGCGCCAGGGCCAGCTCGGCCTGGGCGGTCTCACGCTGCTGCTGGAGCTTCAGCTTCTCCAGCTCGAGCTTCGCCATGTCGGCCTGATGCTTCAACTGGATGCCGAGCATCTCGCGCTCATGCTCGAGCTGCATCCGCTGGGCCTCCAGCTTGACCTTCTCCATGCCCACCTGTGCCTGCGAGTTGGCCGAAGCCGTCTGCGCCTGCATGTTCTCAAGCTCGGCCTGGATCTTCGGATCAGGCTGTGGGGGCTCGACGGTGGAGGGGTCGGCGACCACGCTATTCACGTCCTTGATCCCCATGGCCTTCAGCACCTGGGAGATGACGTGGTAGCGGCGGTTGGCGTCGTAGACCGGAGCGAACCGCGGGTCCTGCGCTAGGTAGGTGTCGACGGAGAGCCACTTCTGGACAATCTTGTCCTGCTCGCCGTAGCCAACGCTCACCTCGGCGACTACGTCCTTGCGGTCGGGCCACGCCGTGGGGTCTACAGCCTGCCACGCGCCGGCCACCTCGATGATGCGCTCGGCCTGTTCGTTCTCGACGATCAGGCGGTACACCTCGAGGAAGAGGGGCTTGAGGAACTTCTCCGCGAAGTTTCGGGCGACCACCTTCTGGCGGATCATGGAGCGGCCGATCAGCCCGTCGACCATGTCGGCCGAGTTCTGCTTCGACACCGCGTCCTTGGACAGACCCTGCGACAGGCGACTGACGCCCGTGGTCTCCTCCTTCTTGGCATCGAGCAGCTCGATGGTGTTGAAGATGAAGGGGTTCAGGCCGGTCTGCTGGATGGGGACCAGGGCGTTCGGATTCGTGAGGTTGACCACGCCGCCGAGCCGGTTCTCTACCAGCTCCTTGGGGTTTATCAGCCCGCCTTTCACGACGCCGATGCGTGGATTGTTCGTGATGAGCGCGTGGTTGATGATCGAGCGGGTGAGCAGCGTGCGGGCGTTCTGGGTCGGGATGACCTTCGACGCGAAGTTGCTGCCCCAGAAGGAGTGCTGGCGGGGCAGGGGCGTGAAGATCACGAACGGGACGCGCTTGACCTGGCTCTTCAGGAGGACCCTGTGGCCCGCGACGAGGAGGCGCCACAGCTTCACGCGACCGTCGAGGTCGAGCTTGGCGTAGGCCTCGATGACGTCGATCTGGCGAGCGTTGTCGTCGTTCTCGCGGGCGCCCCAATCGCCAAGCCCGTCGTCGGTCTCTGAGAAGCGGTCCACCTTGTCGCCGTCGTTGTCCTGCCACTGGCGGGTGTCGTCGTGAAGCTCCTTCAGGATCTTCTCGGAGACGCCCATGGCCTTGAGCTGGTCGGCGGTCTGCAGGGTGCGCTGCATGACGAGGTCGGCGTCCTCGAGGGACTTCGCGCGACGCGTGATGCCAAACTCCTCGGGCGGCACGACCTCGATGCGAACCTGCGAGGTATCGCGTCGGCGGACCAGTGTAGCCGAGCGGACTACCTGGGTCTCGCTGTCGAGGTCGAGATCCGTCAGTTGCGCGTCGGGGTCGGAGGCGAGCATCGCTTCGAAGTCCGCGTAGGGGACCTCCTCGACAGTCTCGTCCTCCTCCGTCTCGCTCTCGTCCCACCAGACCTTGGCGACCCCGATCCGGTTCATCAGGCCGTCGCGGATGACGGTCTGCATGACATCGAAGCCGCTGTTCTGGCGGAAGATCGCGTAGGGGATGTAGTCGTTGGCCTGCCGGGCATGCTCGGCGTCCTCGGGCCCCTGGGGCGCGAAGTTGATCGGCGAGCTGTTCCCCGAGAAGGTCTCGAGGAGCTGGGCGGCCATGGACTCCACGCTGTCGTAGACGTCCATGCTGATGTACTTGCTGTCGCCGCCGTGCATCGGCTTCGGCTCGAGGCCGTCGTAGTATCGCTGGACCCTCTGGCGTTCATCGCCCAGCTTGCTGTCCGAGAGACCTGACGTCTGCTTGGCCAGCCCTTCGATATGCGCCGCCAAGCGGGCGTCAGTCATCGCCATGTCAGATCATCTCCATGTATAGATCGTCGTTGCTGATAGGGGTCCAGCGGCCTTCGTGGATGTGGTTCGCGATGGCCAGGGCCATGACGCGGTCGTCGTGGCACCCCTGCTCGGCCTCGATCTTGCCCTCCTCGGTAACGACGTAGCTCCGCATCTCTGTGAGCGTGCCGCGGTCGTTCAGGGTGATGTCCCGCTGGCGCATCGAGGCGCGCAGCTCGTCGATGATCATCGGCTTGGACTTCACGTTCGTGTCCCAACCGAGCTTCACCGTTTCGTGGTCGGTGGTCTTGTCCTTGGTGACAGTCGTGTAGAGGTTCGGATAGTGGCGGTCGCGGAGCTTGAGGTTCGGGACCAGCCCGTGGTTGTTCACCTCGCAGCCGATCTTGGCGTCGTTGTACCAGCGGCCCAAGGCGTAGAGGACGTCGCCGAACTTGTCGGGGTGGATGTGGCCGTGCCAGATCGCGACCTGGTTCTTCCGGCTGTCCAGCACCTGGGCCACGCTGTAGTCGCGCCCCCGGATGCCCATGGCGACGTCGGCGCCGATGGTGTAGCCCTCGACGATGTCGGGCTCCGCGAAGACCAGCATCTCGCCGCGCTTGTCGTCTTCGAACGTCGCGCCGTCGAGCCCGAGGGCCATGCGGCGGGGCTCGGGGCGGATCTCGCGAAGCAACTCGGCGAGCTGGTCCTGATCGAAGACGGGGCGACCCGTGGTCAGGAACGCCTCCTCGGCCCACGACGGGTATTCCTGCCGGAACATCTCGAGGCCGTTCTTGCCGATCTCGATGCGGCGAAACATCAACTGCTCGTCGTCGAGGTCGAAGTCGAACAGCTCCTTGACCTTGGCGACCAGCTCCTCCTCAGAGGGGGTCCGCACGAAGCCGGCTGCGGCGGGCTCGCGGTACTCGTCCTGCCAGAACCACGGAATGAAGATCGGCACGAAGCCGTTGGTCCCCGCGCAGGCGCCGTTCCACATCTCGGCGAAGATGCCGGTCACGCCATTGGCCGTGGACTCGATGTAGACCTCGGTGCCCTTCTTGTTCGGCACGGCCTTCATCAGCCCGTTGAAGTTCTGGGCGGCGGACCCCGCGGGCCAGAAGGCGACCTCGGAGAGGTGGACGAGCTGGAGGGTCTCGGCGCGCCCGATGCCGTCACCGCCGGCCGTGGCAACCGCGTAGGAGGACTCCAGCTTGTCGAACACCAGCTCGGTGCGTGAGGAGTACGCCTTGGACGGCTGCATGAGCTTGGGGAGGCTGTTGTAGTAGCGCCGCGTCATGTCGAAGAGGGCGGTCGTGGAGGGCGCCTTGTGGGCGACCTGAAAGGCCTTCAGACCCTTGCCCATGGTCGTGCGGTAGATCAGTCGGCCGCTGATGAGGGTCGAGAGGCCCTGCTGCCGGCCCTTCAGGACGATGGCCCTGATGCGGCCGGTCTCACGGAGCTGCTGCTCGATCTTCTCGTGGAAGAAGCGCTGCGCCTTGTTGAAGACGAGCGGGCAGATGGACCCATCCTTGGGTCGGATCTTGAGGCAGTGTTCGGCATAGAACGAAAAGTCCGTCGCAAGACGGAGCTTGATGACCTCCGTCGCGGACGGCTTCGTCATGTCACATCTTCCCCGCGATGCTCGCCAGGAAGTCTTCTGCCGTTTCTACCGTCACCGCGCTCTTGGCTGTGGGTTTGGTCTTCAGGAACTCGAGGAGGATCTTCGTCGCGGAGAGCTTCTCGCGCGTGCCCTCAGTCTCGGCACGGATCACGCTCACGGCGTACTCGAGGGCTTCGTCGGCGCGCGGGTCTTCCGTCGGCACCATGTCGTTGGTCTTCATGTAGGCTACGATGTCCTTGGCTTCTTCTGCTGCGTGGGCACGGATCGCTGCCACCTCGGCCTTGCGACCCGCCCACCCATCAGGCACGCCACGACGCGTCGCCTTCCCCTCGGCGTTGAGGCGCGTCATGCGTTCGCTCGCGGCGGCGCGCATGGCCTCGTAGGCCTCCGGGGTCTTGGGGTAGCCGGCGATGGTGCGGGCCTTCTCAGGGCACCACACCTTCGGCGCGTTCTTGTCGTAGGCCCGTCGGCGAGACTTAGCCCTGGCGCCCTGGCTTACGGGCGGACTTGGGGGCGGGCCGGGGCGGCGGCGCGGGGGCTGGCTCGGGCTCGGCAACGGGGGCCTCCTCGGGGACGAGTGCGAACGTCCCGCGGAGCAGGGCCGCGATCTCTTTGAATGCGGGTGGGTTGATCCGTCCGTCGAACTCGTCGGCCGCCGCGTCGAAGGCGGCGGTGCATTGTACGTCGGACAGGTGTGGATTCTCTCGCAGGGCCGCGTGCAGCCGCAGGAGATCGGTCAGGTCTTGGATGGAGCGCATGGGTGGTCGGAGAGGCCCCGTAGGGCCTCTCCATCAGTCCTTCTTGCGGTAGCGCGTCAGGAGCGGCTCGAGAGCGGCCTTGCGGCGTGCCTTCGTGACGGGATCCGGCGACGCTTCGGTGAGCGCCTTCGCGCGGAAGACCCGGACAGCGCCGGGTAGATCGGTCTCGGTCGCAGTGCCGAACACGCCGGCCATCTCATGCAGTTCCCAGTCGCCCGCCTGCTCGGCGGTACGCGTGGCGCGCTCTACGGCAGCTTGATAGCTGTCAGCCGCAGAGCGGTACTGATGGACGTTCCGCACAGGGCGATCACCGCCGTTTGGTCCGTCGGCCTCGCCCTCGAGATGCGCGAAGGGGTTACGCTGGTCGACCCCGCGGGAGGCGAGGACTTCCTGTGTGATCGCCTTCTGCAGCTCGCCGATGTGTCGGCGGCCGGGGAGGGTCGCTGCGACGTCCTCGTCGATCCGCCCCTCGTCGACCATGCGCTGCACCGCGGCATCCACCTCGTCGGCGCTGACGCCTCGCTGATAGGTGTCCGCGATGTGCTTCATGATGCCGTACTGCCAGCCCGCCGGGGTGCCGCCCGTGGCCGGCTGTCGGAAGGGCAACTCGTCCTGCTGGGGAGGGGCTTCGGGGGTCGCGGCGACCGGCTGTTTGACCGACCGACGACGAACCGTTCGCACGGCCTTCGCGATTGCCCCTGCGACGCCGTCCTGGGCGGCCTGTGAGGCGGTCGAGGCCTTCGGGGGTGCTGGGGTAGCAGATACGCCCTGGGCGGCCTCTAGGCGTCTCTGCCGGGCCAGGAGGGCCTGCCACTCGCCGACCTGACTACGGGTGACCGCGTCGAGGTTCGGGTCGGCCTCCGGTTCGGGAGACCCCTGGCGCGCCATAGCAGCGAGCTGGGCTTCCTTCTCGGCCTCGAGCTGGGCCTGGGCGGCCTCGTACTCGTCGGGGGCGTTGCGCTGGGCGTAGGCCGCCTCGATCTGCTGCTGGCGGGCCTTCTCGTCGGCCTTGGCGGCGTCCTCGAGGGCCTTCTCGTCCTTCACAGCGGCACGGGCGGCTTCAGCGGCGGCCTTGCGGTCCTCCGCGGCGCGGGCGCGCTCGGCCTGACGGGCGGCGGCATCCTGGGACTTCTTCGCGGCCTTCTCGTCTTCGAAGGCGAGCCGCTCGGTCAGCTTCTGACGGTCCTCCTCGGTCAGGAGCCCGATCTGGTCGGGGTTGACCTCGAGACCGGCCTGGAGACGCTTCCAGACGGACTTCGCGACCTCGCGGGAGACGTCCACAGGGTCCGTGGAGACCCCCATGGAGGCGCGCACGCGGAGGGTGGGGTCGTCCAGCAGCGATCGGACCTGGCTGACGGTGTCGCGCGTCGAGCCGGCCTCGACCCCCGCGGCTGCGAGGATCTTCTGGGCCTTCTGGCGGGCCAGCAGGACGGCAGGCGCGCGTGAGCCGAGCGCGGTGTCGATCCCGCGTCCCACAGAAGCGCCGATGCGGGCCCCGAGGGGGTTGCCGCCGAGCGCCAGGGCGAGACCGCCGACGGCAGCGCCAGGACCAGCCGTACCAGCGGCCAGGGCGACGGAGCCAGCGCGACCCACGAAGTCGCCGATCTTCTCGGCGGGCCCGGTGAGGTTCTTGGCGCGCCCGGCCTGGGAGAGCGTGTTGACGTCCACGAAGAGGTCGCGGAGGCCCTGCGCGTAGCCGGGCGGGGCGTTCAGCGTGTCGAGGAGCGCGAGACCTTCGGCTTCGGCGGCGGGATTATCCGAGATGGTGCCGTCGAGGAGGGTCTTGTTGTGGCGGCGGGCGGATTCGAACACCTCGCGGACGCGGGTCCGCTGGTCGTCGTCGATCCAGCCGGCGCGGTAGCCGTCGCGGAGGAGGGTCTCGACGTTCGCCGTGAGGGCCCCGTGGACGGTGTTCAGGATCTGCTCGGGGCGCGTGTCGGTCGTGATGACCTTCTGTTCGCGTGCCTCCTCGGTGATCTGGTTGAGGCGCTCTACGGAGGCGGCCTGCCGCACGTCCATGTCGCCCATGGCGGCCTCGGCGCCGCGTCGGGCAATCGCCTGGGCACCACCCTGTACAGCGGCGCGCGTGCCGGTCGTCGCACCGCGGGCACCAGCCCCGATGACGCCCTCGCCCAGCATCTGGGCAGGGTCGACGGAGAGGCCGCGCTCGGTGAAGGCCGTCTCGCCAGCCTGCTGGACGCCGCTCTGCAGCATCTCCGTGGCACCCTCGCGGGCGATGTGGCGTCCGGTGGAGGAGACTGCGGTGCCGGCGCCTCGGGCACCCACGGCGTCCAGGGCGGCGGTCGCAGCGGTCGTGCCGGCAGCACCCGCCAGGTCTCCGCCAGAGATCTCGCGGCGGTTGTTGTTGCGGGCGCGGTTCTCGGCGGTGTCGCCGAAGTTACGACCCGCGGAGTAGAGTCCAGCGCCCAGAAGACCGCCGACCGCGGTGCCTACGAACGGCACGACGGAACCGGCAGCAGCGCCGGCAGCACCCGCGGCGAGCGTGCCCGCCATGTCAGGGACCGCGCCGGCAATGGCGGCGGGGAGGTTGCTGGCGGCTCGGCCGAAGTCCCAGTTGCGGACCCCTTCGATGACCTCGCCGGCCGCAGAGCGGGTGCTGGGGTTCTCTTCGGGGCGAACCGTGAGATCGCCGGTCGCGATACGCGCGGTGTTGGAGAACCCGGAGACGGTGTCGCGGGCGCCCTGGACGAGGCTGTCAGCGATGCCGGCTACGGGTTTCTCGGGGGTCTGCTTGGAGGCCCAGGCGGTCTTGATCTCGTCGACCGTGCGCGCCTGATCCTCAGGAGAGAGGTTGGCGAACGACGCGTCGACCGATACCGGATTGGGGATGCCCTCAATGGACAGGCTCGGCACGTCGTTCTCCGATGGTTACGGGTTGAAGGTGAACCCCACGCCCGTCGAGGAGCGGGTCTGGTACTGGCCGGGGGCGGTGCGCTGGACGGACGGCGTGTTGGATCCGGCGGTCACACCGCGCTCGGCGGCGTACTGCTCGATCCGCTCGTTCCGCCAATCGGCGTAGGACCCCGCGGTACGCACGGCCCGCTGGCCGGCAGCGCCGAGGGAGCGCCAATCGTCGCGCAGCCGAAGCTGGCGCTGGGCGGACTTCTCCTCGAGGTCGAGCAGCACATCGAGCGCCTGCGGGGTGTTGGCCATCCCGGCAATCGCGCGGGCGGCCTGCTCGCGTTCGAAGTTCGACACGGCGCCCTGGCCTGCGAGAGACGCGCGGACCTTGCCCTGCGAGAGGGCCTCGATGGCCTGACGACCCAGGGACAGGCCGGTCGGCGTGACGCCGTCCACCTCGACCCCGAAGTTGTCCACCATGAACCGCTTCACGCGCTGCTGGACCGCCGGGCCGGTGAACCGTTCGGCGCCGGCCGTGGCGCGGATCCGCCCGATCTCGTCGAGCGTGTTCTGCGCACTTTCCCAGGCTCCGCTGTCCGTAGTGAACCGCTCGGCCGCATCCTGACCACGCTGGGCACCTTCGCCGCGGGCGGCAGAGGCCCCGGAGATACCCGCAGCGAACTGGTCGTCGCGGACCATCCCGCGGAGGGTCTCCACGTCAGTGACCGGCTTCCCGGCCTGATCGACATACGCCACGTCGCCGTTCCGCATCTGCTGGGCGCGGATCGGGGTGCCGTCGGCGGCGCGGTAGCCGATGGAGGACTGCACGCCGCGGGGGTCGTTCTCGCGGGCGACTTGAGCGCGTCGCAGCGCCAGGGCCTCGTCGGCGCGGAGGTCGTCGCGCTCGGCGCGGCGTTCCTGGCTCGCAAGACCCCGCTCGGAGAGGGCGAGACGCGCGCGGGCGTCATCGCGGCCCAACTGGGCGTTCTCGGCCGACAGGGAAAGCTGGGCGCGAGCCAGAGCGCGTCGCTCGGCCTCGGAGGCAACGATGCGGCGCTCCTGGCGGGCGTCCTTGACGGACGAGGCGACCCCCTTGAGGCCCAGAGAGAGGCCCTCGGAAAGCGTTCTTCCGCCGAACAGGCCGCTCGCGAGGCTGAACCAGCCGTCCGAGGAGATGCCCAGCATACCGCGCTCGGCGGGCTCCTGCGGGGTCTCGGGCGGAAGCTGGAAGGAGCTGCGAGAGGCGGCCGGGATGGTCGGAGAGGCGGCGTCAGGGATCGGCGTGGCGTCGTCGCCGCGGGCGGGCGGCGCGGAGGCAGACGTCGAGTTCGACGCGAGGCGGACCCCCGAGGCGCTCGAGAGGCCCCGCCCGTTCTCATGTTCGGCCATACCCTCTGCGAGCCGGCGGCGGACATCGGGGTTGGTCATGTCGATGGGCGCGTTCGGGTCGACGCCCAGCTTACGAGCCACGTTCATCGCGTAGGAGGACACGTTGTTGCCGTCAGACGCGGGCGCCCAGCGGCCGATGATGCCAGCCACGGTGTTGAGGCCGTGCTTCGTCGAATAGGTCTGCAGCAGCCGGTCGGCCGCCGCGAGGCCCTGCTCCTGGGTTTCGAAGCGGGCAAACCGCCCGTCAGACCCCGCGAAGCCGGGAAGGCCTGCCGTGAGGTCGCCAGCCTCGATGTTCAGCGGGTTGTTGTTCCGCAGGCCGCGGGGAAGGCGAGAAGGGTCCCCAGAGGGCGACGGCGCGGTGTTCGGGGCGCTCATCGCCGGGGCCGGGGAGGGGGCACTTGGTGCCGGTACGGAGGGGTTCGCGCGGATCTCGTCGAGCCGACCCCTGACGAGAGGCGACAGGTCGGGCTCGGCGGGCGGCGGGAGCGGAAGCTGCTCTGGCAGGCCGGGAGCTGGCGCGGAGAGTGCGCCGGTCGGGGGCGAGGAGGCCGCCAGGACACCCATCGGGGAGCCCTGGTAGGGGACCTCCGCGTCGAGGTCGGGGCGGCGCACACCATTGGCGAACCGCCGCCGGTTCCGCTCCGACCATGAGGAGAAGTCGAGGAAGGAACCGGACATGCGGGTCTCCTGCTGGGGTTAGCCGACGTATCGGTTGTAAAGCTGGCCGGTGCCGCCGAAGCCGCCGCCGACAGAGGGGTTCTGGGCGAGGTTCACGCTGGAGAGCTGGCCGACGCTCATAGCGCCCGCACCGCCGACGCTGTTCGGACCCATGGAGCCGACAGCCATGGGGGCAATGCCGCCTCCCGTACCTGCGCCGCCCATGCCGCCGAGCGCGCCCATGCCACCCATTGCGCCCATACCCGCCGCAGCGCCGCCGAGGGCGCCCTGGAGCATTGACGTGCCGGGGCCCTTGGGCGCGGTCTGGGTGCCATTCGTCTCGGTGCCGAGCGGGTTCCCGACGATGCCCCAGTAGTTGCCGAGGAGGCCCTGGCGCTCGTTGTATTCGCGCATGTGGCGCTCGTACTGCGCGTCGAGGATCCGCTGACCCTCGAGCTGCTGCGCGGTGCCGGCGGCGCCGATGCGCTCCGCGTTGGAGTCCTGAAGCTGACCCGCAGACTGCGCGGCGTCGAACCCGCTGCGGCCCAACTGGCCGAGCTGGCCGGCGGCCTGGAGCTGCGTGTTGGCGGTCAGCTCGCGGTTCTGCATGTCGAGCGAGCCGAGGTTCTTCGCGGCGTCGGTGCGGGACGAGGTGTCGAACTGGCGGGCATTCTCGCCGGTCGCCAGGAGGCCCTGCGAGATCGTGCCGGCCTGGGCGTTCGCGCCGAGGGCGAGGTCGTTCTGCTGGCCCTGCGCCGAGAGCGCGGTCTGGAGACCCGTGTTGTAGGCGTTGGTGCGGATAGACGTGGAGATGTCCGCGGCGCGGTCCTCGGCGCCACGTCGGGCGACAGCCTCTGCGGCACCAGCTCGAGCGGAGTTCACGTTGCCGCCGGCCATGGCGCGGGCGTTGAGGCCGGGGAGGGTCTCCTCGCCGAGCGTGCGGGCGACGTCGCGGGTCGCGGCGTCCACCTGGGCGTCGACGTTCTGGTCGTTCACATAGCCCATGGCGGCCGAGCGGAGGGCGGCGTTGGGATCCCCAGAGGCACGCTGGGCGAGGCCCTGGGCGGTCCCGAGGGCACCCGTGGCACCGCCGAGACCCGTCATGCCGGCCTGCCCCATGGCGGCCGTCTGGCCGTTCGCAGCGCCCGTCAGGACGCCCTGCGCGGTGCCGTTGAGCGAGCCGCCGCCGTTCTGCGCCAGGGAGCCGGCCGTCGAGAGCGCCTGCCCGTTCGCGCCGAGCATCTGGCTGGCGGCCATACCGGCCTGCGTGGCGAGGGAACCGCCAGAACCCCGAGCGTAATCGACCCCGGAGTTCAGGGCCTCGCGCTGGAGTTCGGTCTGCCCAGCGGTGCGCTGGCCCTCGTAGATGCCCTGCTTGAGCTGCTTCTCGTAGATGTTCTGCGCGTCCGCCATGCCCTGCTGCAGGAAGGGCTGCTGGTTGCGCCACGGCTCGGTGGTGCTGGACGAGGTGGTGGTCTGGGCCTTGGGCTTGTTGGCGGTGGAGGCGGCGGCGCCGGCAATCGCGGTGCCTGCCACCACGGCAGCGGTGACGTCACACATGCGGTGCGGTCCTGTGGAAGAAGTGGAAGGGAAGGCCCTGCGGCCCGTGCGGGGTGGCGGGCTCGAGGGTGAAGCCGGCCCAGCGGAGCCATCGGACATGCACGCCGTTGCGCGCGTCGACGAAGTTCACGAAGCGGGACCAGCGGTGATCGGCGGCGGTGACGATGCGATGCGTATTGCGCGCGAGCCACTTGCCGTGGGTCGTGGAGGCGTCCTCGGAGGCCAACATCCAGCAGCACGCGGTGTCGGTGTGCGGTGTCGGGGCGAAGCCGAAAAGCGCGATGGGGCGCCCACCCACGGTGATGCCGTGAAGCTGGGCGGATAGACCGCAGGACCGGAGGAGAGCCGGGAGAGGCTCCCTTCCGTGCGCGGCCAGTTCTGCGACGTCCGCGGCCCGAAGGCGCGGCGCCAAGTCAAACGCCATGGCCGTACAGCCAGGGACGATCAGAGGGGTTTCCATATGTTGGCGGGTCCGTCGAAGTAGACCCACACGTCCGCGTCGCCGCCTACCGGACGCCACGGGGCGCGCGCGAGGCGGATCATGCCGTCTCGACGCGTCGTGGGCTCGATGATTGCGGGTTGCGGGACCTGTTCGGAGACCTCGCGGAAGGCCACCTCGATACGGCGCAGCTCCTCCATCACGAAGGGCATGTCGCCGCCGGCCAGCGTAGGCCGAGAACCGCGGAGATAGGCGCCTGGGCGGGCCATCAGCGCCTCCCCGCCGTCACGATGTCGATGTCGAATCCGCTGAAGTCGAAGTCCGCCGGTTCGTCCGCGAACACGCGCATGGCGAGGTAGCGACCACCCACGCGAACGTCGACCTTGTACTGCGTCAGCGTATCGTAGGCGCGCTTCGGTCCCCAGTTGACGGGACCGGACGGGGTCATAGCGCCGCCGATCTGGATCTGCATGGCGACACGCCGCGGGGTGGAGAGCTGCGGGTATATCCGGCGGACGACCTTGTAGGTGGTCAGGTCGGAGCCCTCGGCGTCGAGGTCGATCCCGACGCGCTCGAGGAGTGCCGGCGCGTTGCTCTTCACGTCATACGCGAAGGAGAGCGAGCCGCGGTCCATGCGGTCGTATGCGAGCAGTCGAGGCGAGTTGAGATTCGACCCCGGAAGTGCGGAGGCGCAGAACATCACGGCCTCCTCGCGGCCATCCTCGAGGTCCGAGAAGCTGCCGCCGAGATCCGCGAAGGAGACGAGGGAGCCGGGCGCGTCGTAGGTCAGCGCGCGGTCGGCGTTGGCGGTCGTACCCGCGGCGAGGTTCGGCAGATCGACGAGGGACCAGGTGTTGTTCTTGTAGTTGTAGACCGCGGCCCGGTTGCAGCGCGTGGGGTTCTTGAAGAAGGCGCCGGGGTCGGTCGAGGGGAACGCGAAGATCACCCGGTTGTACTTCGGCATGTGCATCACGAAGCATCGCTCGGCGCTGCGGCGGACGAGGTAGCGGTAGACCCAGCTACGCACCCGCTCGTCGGCGAGGCTCTCCATGCTGGTCCCGTCGTGGACGTAGAGGTCGTTCTCACCGAAGACGAAGTGCTTCCCCTCGACCTCCACGGCGCAGTTCCGCGCGATCATCCCGCCGCCCATGAACAGGGAGCGGAACGTGAAGAGGTTCTGGCCGGCGTCGGAGTT